>NZ_CP187555.1:0-5161977 GCF_049860805.1 Parabacteroides vesiculifaciens | reverse complement strand
GATTTTTTACTCTCCCAACTATACTTACAACTTCAATTTTTATTCTTTACGACTACAAAGTTTAGAAATTAATTCCGAAAAAAAAAGTATCATTTTGTTTGGAACTTTTGATTGTTCAATATCCTGTTTATTGTCAGGCAGTTAATTCCAACAATCTGAATATCTTCGTTTTAAAACTTCAGAATCTCAAAAAGCCTTTATTTAAGAGCATTCTTTACCCCCCCGCTTTTCGGGGGGACGGACTTCAAAAAAGACCTTTCGACCTTGTTATATTTCTCTATCTAAAGGTCTTAGAGAAGCCAACCTTCTGCATTTTATATTTTTTCGTTTAATTGGAATAATTCTAAATAAACGGTTTGTACAAGAATTCTTATGCTATCTTAAAATACAGAAAAATGCACATATCTTTTGGGGTTCTGCCTCAAATCGAGCAAAAGCTTGGAAGCATTGTCCGCCGTACAGTTCAGATTATCATAGAGGGCGCGGTCGTTCAACAGAAGCCCCATACTATTATCCTTAGAGTTCAGCTTACGCGTCATTTGCTCCACATTATCCAACGTTGCATTCACCGCACTCACGGTCGTTGCCAGATCCAGCTTCTTCAAATCGGTGCTGACATCGGCAAAGTTTCCGGTGATGACCTTCAGATCGCTCATAATGCCCGGCACATCCTTGCTCAACATCTGGTTGAGCTGGCGGGAAGAAACAGCCAGGCTATTGGTCGTTTTTTCTATATTGTTCAAGGACTGGGCCAATGCAGGATGGTTAACCAGCGTTTGCAAGCCCCCCAGAATCGAATCGATCTTCGGCAAGAGTAACTCTACCTGCGGGAGGATATTCTCCTGTACGGATTGCATCATGTCCGATTCCATCCGTCCCTCGATCACCGCACCGGGCTTCAGATAATCGTCTACATACTTGTTCAGATGGATATGCAATTCACCACCACCGAGGAAGCTGTTCACGATCGTAATATAGCTACCCTTATTAATCTTCATGTGATCTTCTAAGCTGATATCAATCGAAATCTTATCTACGGCATCATAGTCATAAATAATCTCACGCACCAATCCGACCTTAAAACCTTCTACAAATACAGGACTCGAAACCGTCACTCCCTTTACATTCGTACAAGCCACCACGTAATGGTTTGTCGGTTTAAACAGATTGATCCCTTTCAAGTAATTAATTCCTAAATATAGCAATGCCAGACTGACTATAGACACAAGTCCGATCTTTGCCTCTTTGGTGAATACCTTTTTCATTTCTTCTCTGTATATAATATAAATTCTGTTACTATTAATATTTCACTTTCTTTCCATCTTTAAAGGCGACAATAAAAGCGTCTTTAAAATCTTTCGCTACCTGCCGGCGCAACTTACGGATCGAATCGAAACTTGTTGTTTCGCCATACGTATACTTATAAATGCCTTTCTCGATAAAGCAATCGACGTTCTTATATCCTTTAAACAATTTAGAACCGGGAGAAAGTTTTTTATCCGAGGTAAGTATTTGTATTTTATAAACCGTTTGTCCCTTTTTAACCGGGTTTGCCTGCTTCACGGAGGTTACCGGCTTTGATGAACGGGCCTGATTGACGTCCCTGGCTTTGTTCTTTTGACGAATATACTCTTCACTTCCCGGAGGTGCCGAAATAACCTGGTTATCATCGGCCTCATCCGCCTCATCGGCCACTTCCAAAATGGGAGCGACACTTGCGTTTCCTGCCAACGCACCGCGCTTACGGTCATATTCCCACTTATATTTTGTAAAAGCATTATAAATAGCGGTTGCCAATTTATTTTGCCCTTCCTTCGTTTTCATAAAACGTTCTTCCACGGGATTCGAGATATATCCCAATTCCACAAGAATGCTCGGCATACTCGTTTTACGCAACACAAGAAAACCCGCCTGCCGCACTCCCCTGTTATTACGCTTGGCGGAAGTAAAACATTTCTGCACCTCCGAAGCGAGACTGATACTCTGCTCCATGTGCTTATTCTGCATAAATTCGAAAATAATATACGATTCGGAAGAGGTCGGATCGAAGCCTTCGTACTTTTGCAGATAATTATCTTCCAAAAGGATCGCCGAGTTCTCACGCATGGCCACTTCCAGATTTTCATCCGTACGGGCCAGACCTAACGTATAAGTCTCCGTCCCCGATACCGAACTTCCCCGCTTCACCGCATTCGTATGAATGGAGATAAACAGGTCAGCCTTATTCCGGTTGGCGATATTCGCCCGCTCGTCCAATTCGATAAAGACATCCGTTTTGCGCGTATAAATAACCTTCACATCATTGTGCTTTTCCGATATCAAGTTACCGAGCCTGAGAGCTACGGCCAGGTTAATAGCCTTTTCATTGATAGACGAACCACGCGCACCGGGGTCCTTTCCCCCATGCCCGGCGTCGATCACCACCGTAAACGTCTTTTCCTTTGCCTGCAACACAGGTAAAACAAAAAACAGAGCTATTACCAAATTGATATATAGAAAAGTACTTTTTGCCACTTTAAAAATTTCTTGCAAATTCGGGACAAATGTAATGCTTTTTGATGAGTTAAACTGGGCTGTTCTGAAATAAAAAAAGGGCAATTCGCAAGGAATCGCCCTTTTTGTTTATATATCCGGTATGGGATTACTCAGAAACTACTTCAAAAGGAATTTCTACCGATACTTCTTTGTGAAGTTTCAAGATAGCTTTGTAGCTACCGACTTCCTTAACAGATTCTTTGATATAGATAATCTTACGGTCTACATCGAAACCAGCTTTTGCCAATGCATCAGCTACCTGAATGTTCGTTACGGAACCGAAGATTGTACCTGTAGAGCTTGTCTTAGCACCGATTGTCAGGGCAACGCCTTCCAACTTAGCAGCCAAAGCCTGAGCATCTTCCTTGATCTTAGCCAACTTGTGAGCACGCTGTCTCAAGTTTTCAGCCAATACTTTCTTTGCAGATTCAGATGCGATAACTGCCTTACCCGTGGGGATTAGAAAGTTACGTCCGTAACCGTCTTTAACCGTTACGATATCGTCCTTGTAACCTAAATTGATTACGTCTTCTTTCAAAATAACTTGCATATTCTGTCTCCTCTCTTTTTATTATTTCATTAAATCGGTTACGTAAGGAAGCAACGCCAAGTGGCGAGCTCTTTTAACAGCCTGAGCTATACGACGCTGAAACTTCAAAGAAGTACCTGTGATGCGACGCGGAAGGATCTTACCCTGCTCGTTCAGGAATTTCTTCAGGAATTCAGGATCTTTGTAATCGATATACTTGATACCGTTCTTTTTGAAACGGCAATATTTTTTCTTTTTAACGTCTACTGAAGGCGGAGTCAAATATCTGATTTCTGATTGAGTTGCTGCCATGATTAATTCTCCTTTACTGTTTCTTTAGATGATTTCAAACTTCTTCTCTTTGCTGCATATTCTGCTGCATATTTGTCCTGGCGGAAAGTCAGGAAGCGAATCACACGTTCGTCACGACGGAAGTTAACTTCCAGTGTAGCGATTGTTTCCGGATTTGCTTTGAATTCAACCAACTGGTAGAAGCCTGTTGTTTTCTTGTCGATAGGATAAGCTAATTTGCGCAAACCCCAATTTTCTTCGTTCACGATTTCAGCACCCTGCTCTTTCAGGATGTTCGTGAATTTTTCTACCGCTTCCTTCATCTGAGCGTCAGACAAAACGGGAGTCAAAATGAAAACGGTTTCGTAATTGTTCATAAAACACTGTTTTGTATTGTTATTACTAATATTTTTTGCGGTGCAAAGGTAGGGACTTTTTTTTATTCTCCAAACAAATCCCTATCTTTTTAATCGACTTCTGCTTGTAACAAGCATTTAGAGCATATCCGGACCTTATTTTTTCACATGCACATTGCGATAATTGTTCTTCAACTGGTTCGAATGGGGATTATGGCAATCCAGACAACTCATCCCCTCATACGCCCCAGTCGGTGTTTTATCATCTTCGGTTCCGACTTCACGGCGGTTATTGGGAGCATGACATTGCATACAGAGCCATGCATTCGGGTCATCCGAAACTTTCACGACAGAATCTTTATCAAACATCGTTGTCTGGTATAATTTATCAGAAGGCAAATGCCGTTTCTCCGAACGCATATACAGAGCAGTGGCAGGACGTCTCGTATTTGTCATAAAAGCAGCACGCTCTTCCTCATTCTTTACGACATACGATTTATTCTGCGGTTGTCCGGCATGTACCTGATGGCACGCCAGACAAGTCATAACCGGACGATCCGCCTGCGAAACATCTTTCATATGCCAGTCTTCAGCCTTACCTTCCAAGGACATGAGATCATGAATCGTCCCGTCATAATGCATACCATGACAACGGAAACAATCCCAGTAAGGCTTCTCCATCCGGTTATGCTTGACATCCATAAAAATGTCCTTATAGGTAGTCGAATGCGCCCCGGATTCCCAGGCCGCTTGCTCCGCCTGATGACATACGGCACAACGGGCAGCAACAGCCAACACCTGCTCTTCATTCAGGCTGACATCTTCATTCGTCTGTTTTCTGGTAAAATGGCTATATATCATGCCCGTCTTTTCAGCAAGCCCTTTTACGCCACCGCTCAAAGCAGTTCCATGACAATCCACACAACGTACATCCGAATGAGCTGAACTTTTCCATAACCGGCAAGCGGACGTCACTTCATGGCACTGGGCACAAGTCAGATCCGGGTCCAAAGAAGCATACACCTTATAACCTGCAAGACTCACGATTATTCCTCCTGCCACAACAAGACCTATCCAATAACGTGTTTTCATGCTTTACCTCCTTCCGTCCATTGTTTAACAATATGTTCACCTGTCCGAAACGCTAACGCCATAATGGTCAGCACCGGATTGAAGCCTCCGTTATTCACCAACACGCTACCATCCGCTATATACAGATTATCCAGATCGTGCACCCGGCAATACTTATCCACGACAGAAGTCGCCGGATCATTCCCCATACGGCAAGTACCGGCCTGATGCTGTCCACCGGTTTGTCCATGCCCACTTCCCTGTTTCCACACCAACTTCGCGCCGGCTTCCTTCAATATCTCTTCCGCCCTGGCAGAAAGAAACTCCACATGCTTCTGATCGATCGGATGACGCGCCCCGGATATGGCAACCACAGGAATCCCCCAAAAGTCTTTCACCGCATCATCGACCGTTACACGCATATCGAAGTTCGGGATTTCCTGAATAGGTCCCTGAAAACATTCAACACGGTAATAATTTTCTCGTTGATATTTTTTATGTTCCAATCCCCAACGAGGATATTTAGGGGGTCTGTTACTTGAAAAAGCATACGGCATCTGATAAAATTCATTTGCTAAAATCCCCCCTCCAACAATACCTTCATTATGATGGCTATAATCCATTATTGCAACAGTAGCCCCTGGTCCTTGTAAATCCATTATATCAAAATCAAATAAACCTTTGGCACCACAATAAGCATGTCCCTGCAAATTACGTCCAACCCAATCATTATTGTTACCAATACCATTCGGAAACTTTGCAGACTTTGAATTAAGCAAAAGCCGAGCTGTTTCAGTAGCAGAAGCGGCAACAATAATTATATCCGCCTCCATCATACACTCCTTGTTGTTCCCATCAAAATAGGAAACAGCAACAGCACGATGTTTATCATCCGTATGGATTTTAAAAACAAAACAGTTTGTCTTCACCTCGCAGTTTCCTGTTTGCATTGCGACCGGAATAACAGTGTTATGAGTTCCATTCTTTGCATTCACAGGACAAGCATATCCGCAACAGGTCCTATTTCGAATACAGGCAGCCCGTCCATTATACGCAACCGAGTTACGGAGCATAGGAATAGGAAATGGATGAAGCCCCATCCTTTTACAAGTTTCTGCAATTATCCGCCCATCTTTATTATATTCGAAAGCAGGCATCGGATAGGGTTCATAGCGATTCGGCGCAAACGGATTTTCCGACATATCCCCCGATACCCCGACTTCACGCTCCGCCTTACTATAATAAGGAGCCAACTCCTCATAAGTAATCGGCCAATCGGTCAAAGTCGAACCTTCCACTCCTCCATACTCGGACTTCATACGAAAATCTTCAGGCATAAAACGCCAAGCCATCGCACCATAAGAAACCGTACCCGAGCCGACACAAGCGGCAACATGATTATAACCTCCAGTCTGGGGCGTTACAATTTTCTTACTTCCGTCACGACCTATCACTACACGAGGATTTTTCTTCCAATCCGGCCCAAAAGCTGAACCTAAGTCCTGCACGCGCTGAGAAATCAATTCATCATTAATATGTTCATCATAAACAGGCCAATCTCCCCGTTCAAAAACAGTTACATGTATGCCGTTTACAGCCAATTCCTTTGCGACTACACCTCCACCGGCTCCGGCTCCGATTACGATAGCGCTCTTCTGTTTTTTACTCATATCTATTCTGCCCTATTAATAATGGATAATCCAACCTCATCATATGATAACTCACATAGTCTTTATTACCACCATGCCGGGGAGAACCGTAATACCCTTGCATCGTATTGCGCAAAACCATATCAAAAAATTTCCTCTGTGGAATATCTTTCCAATATATTTCAGGTAGTTCACTACGTTCCATTTGCTGTAACACAACATACTGCTGTTCCCAAGACAGATTCGCAAAAGTTTTACGATGTGTCTCCATACTATATTTTTCCAAAGCCGAAATACCATTCTTATAATCAGGTTTCAACTCAGGAAAACGTTGATAGAGTAATTTGTCTATAAAATTAACCACTCCTGCTTCTTTCGCTCCCCAATAGTCATCTGTTGGAATAAACTGCTCGCAAATAGCCCCTAAACATTCGCTTTCATCAATTGAGAAACAACGATACTGCTGCCTGCCTATTTCATTTTTACAAGCCGGCATCAACAGCAAACTGCCATACAAAGCAAAACACCTTTTTATAAAAGCCCGTCGGTCTACCATAGTATTAAATTTATTGTTTACATATAAGATTCGTCCTGTCAAATATATAAATTATTTCAACCGGATATAGCATTCCTAACTATTTTTAAATCAATCCGATAAAAAGCAGAGAAATCTTTGTATCCGGTTACGAAGGGAAGATATGCCCCAAAATGGCTTCTCTCCAGGTGCAATTTCTTTATAAGAAACTCTCTTTTGCAGGGGCAAAAACAGTTGTTTGCCTTTTTTCATTTCAACAACCAAATAGTTAGGCATATCCACTTTCATTCTTCTGATATCCGTATAACGAATTTTGGTTCCGTGGACAGTAAAACCCTTTTCCCTGAATACCAGTTTCAAACGGGGAAATTCGGGAAGGAAATGAGCTTCGTAAAGTTCCATATTGACGATAAAATCGTCTACAGATTGGTGATCTTCCATGATAAACAATAAAAAGGTTATTAAATAGAGAATACCTACAGGAACTGATTGAGGTGGTACTTATATAAATAAGAGAAAATCAGATTACACCCTTCATGGATAGAAACAAAAAGGCGCAGGAACTGAACTTTGCTACTGGTAGGCTTGCAACGGCCCCAAACTGACAAAGTCAGCCCTACGCCCCCTTTACTATATATGCAAAATATATCTTATATCATAAAAGACATAAGAATATAACCATATTACATGTAAAGGGTTTGTAGAACCTTCTTTATATTATCCAGTTTGTGGTGGTGTTGCAATTTACCAGCAGGATAAATATAAATAATTTCTACAATCACAGGTTGTTATCACTATAACATAACCTTTCCCAACGACAAAAATACAAAATAAAAAACAAATACTAAGTAATCCTACCTTTAAATTCTAATCCGTACAAAATACAAATTCAAAATATAGGTCTTAATCCTTCCCATTTAACATTCCACTTTCCATTTTTGGGAAATCCAGGATTAATAATATTACACCCATCCCATCCTGCACACATCATAGCAACAACAGATAATAACCCGCCATTACCTGGTAAATACAAAGGAAGCTCTTGTGTCTGATAATTATGTCCATTAGGCAAATATGTATTTTTGGATACATCCATTAATAATGCATCCATGGCCAGTTCAGGTTCATTCAAGCGCACAGCTGTCATCGCTATCAAAGGATAATCCCATCCCCATGTGTCTTTCCAGTCCCAATGCTCCATTACATGAATCAATGTATTACGCATTACCTCTTTATTCAAGAACGAGTTTTCAGGTAAAAAGCCATAAGCTGCCAATTGTGTTGGATGTCCCCCATCTTTCTCTAATACAGATTCTGCTTCTACATATACATTATCTACAATAGGCCAAGGAGCCATTTGTTCAGCCATTCTATCCCAATCAGAGTTCCGTTTCCGTCCCATCCTCTCTCTCCAATCATTCGCTTTCCTCAATCCCCAACTCCAATATGCCAACTCAAAAGTTGGATTAATATTTTTTCGAAACGTTCCACTGTTTCCTTCACGAGCTGAAATAATAGGAGGGCCTAATACATAACATTTCTTCACACTATCCCAATTGGCATAATCAAACATGAAATCAGCAGTTGCTTCAATCAATTTATTATACTTATTCATAAATTCCAAACTCTGATTCTCCCGATAAAGCAATTCGCAATAAAAAATCAAATGAGGCTGTTGCCAAACCAACAAAGGACCAACTTTTGATGGAGACTCTATACCATCCGGTCCTATCATTTTAGGCCAACGGACTCCTTTATAACCTTGCTGAACCGTGTATGACTTTGCAACATTATATATATTCTCATACCAGTCCAACGTTTTTTCCAAATAAACTGATCTATTCCATAATGCAAAATGGACAGAATGCCACCAATGCATTTCCAAATGGAACTTTCCATACCAACTATTGCATGTCAATCCTGTCTCCTGAGGTGGATATTTTTGACGAGATTGAATGGCTGTCAAATATTGAGATAAGACAATTCTCCGTTCCAATTCTTTCCACCGTAGATCTTTACTCTCAGACAAATCAACAGCTCCACCACTCATCCAAAAATTAGACCAAGCAATTCTATTCACATTCAATGTGGCATAAAAATCATCCAGAAAATCGGACCCCGGATCTTCTTGCAAGAAATCTATCAATAAGGTAAATTCATCTTCATTCGAATTTTTCAACAAAAAATCATGACTATCTACTTCTTGCAATGTAACCTTCGCTGATGTCTGTATACGGCAATAATACACAAAATCATTCACCTGATGCTTAATTACCCAAGATTGCTCACTGCTTCTTACAATCTCTGATAAATGAAGTTCATCATTTTCTAAAGAAGCTGGATCTTTACTAAATGTCGCACTCGGGAAAGGGAATCGAATCCGAACTCCCAATTCATTTGAAGAAAATAAATTGGACTTCAACTTATAAGCCAATCGATCCATATAAGGATGACAAAGCGTCGTCACCTTAACCATTTCGCCAGACATTTTGAATCGGCTATCCAGTAAACCTTCCCACAAATTTAATGTTTGAACAGTTTCCTCTAAGTCATCAAGAGACAATTTTCCTCCAATTTTTTCCAGCCCAACCAAAGCTAACCCCGTTTGATGAGGGTTAGCACGAAGGAATTCATACCCAGAAGAACTTTTCATCGGATAAGGAACACGCTTATCCGATGCTTGTAAAAAGTCAAATGTATCAAATAACTTATAATTATTTACATTAGGGAAACTATGCCATCCCCATTCAGACATAATCGACAGAGGAATACCTTGTTGATAAAACTCCGGAAAAGTCTGCATTCCTGTAACATCGACAGTACTACAAAAATGGCCATTTCCCACAGACAACGGAGATAAAGCCTCAGCCTTTGTCAATACTATATTATGTCGTAAAACAAGAGCCTTTCTATCTATTTTATTATTCCCAAATAGATTAAAAATACAAGAAATAATAAAAATAAAGATCACTGTTGTTTTTTTCATTATCAATCTTTTTAATTAGTATAACCTGGATTTTGTTCTAATACCGCATAAACGTTCGACTCTATTTCAGAAAATGGAATCGGCCACAAATTATGATAATCCTTTATTGATTTACCAGACAATGGATTATATTTTCTATTACGGTCTGCTAATTTCCCCATCCTACATAATGTGCACATACGCAATTCCTCAAATGACAATTCTCTCAATCGCTCATCCAACAAATAGTCAATATCAATTTCAGAAGATTTTGCTAACTCTGCATGCGCTCGAGCACGTACTACATTTATATCTGAGGTAGCATTCTCTATATCAGACTTTGCAAAATAAGCTTCAGCTCTCAACAAATAAGTTTCAGCCAAACGGAACACATAGGTTTCTCTATAAGAAGAAGTTGTATTATTTATAACAATATGCTCACCAAATTTGGTGAGTTTAGGATTCCCATTACTATCCTTTTCCCACAGTTCTTCCGGCACATCTCCTGTCACTTTCATGAAGAAAGGATACCACATTCGAATCGTATCTGTTTGAGAGACAAAGCCATCCGCAACAAACCACTTTCCAAATGCTGGTGAATTTTCATTATCAATCCTCATGTCGCGAACGATATTATACGAAGAATTTCTCAAATCTGTATCATCCGTCCACACTCCATGGGTCATATGATAAGTCGGCTGAGCCCAACCAATTCCTCGTCCTCCCTTTTCTGCTGTTAAGTGAAAAGCTGATGTTGTCACCTTCTTGCCTGTTTCATCCTCCACTGTGATATTTATGGCATTATAATAAGGTAAAATCATTCGAGGTCTTTCGTCACCAGCAGTAGATGCAAAATTTAAATAATCCCATTGAAGAGCCCATAAAGTTTCTTTATTATCGGAAGTACTTCTATTTTGATTACCGGTCTTATGTAAATCAGAGCAAACATCTCCGGGTTCATCTATTTTAGTTCCAAAACGTTCCGTCATCAATGCCATAGCCGGATGATTAATTACTAAAGAAAGAACAGATACAGCATCATCATATTCTTCCAAAGAAATAAGAATTTCGCCCAATAAATGTTGAGCTACTTGCTTTGAAACTTTACCATCCTTCACATTGTCAATATCCGCTAATAAAGAAATAGATTCTATTAAATCTGTTTTTGCTTGTTCATATATTTCAGTTCGTGTAGCTCTGACAAAATCTCTTCGAGGACTCGTAATCTCTTCCAAGATAAGAGGAACTCCTCCAAATAAATTTGCCAAAATTCGATATCCAAAAGCTCTAAAAAATAGAGCTTCTCCTCTTATTGCCGTTGTTTCACTATCCGACAATCCAGAGCTTTCTAAACGAGACAAAATCAAATTTGATTGATTGACGATTGCATAAGTATACCTCCAAAAGTTTAAAACTCCAGGTTCTGTTGGAATCATCGTTGCTTCATAATTATTTAATCTGGAGTTTGCATAATAATCAGCAGCACCAAAACACAAATCTGTTCCATACCAAAACATATATCTTTCATGAGCTGTTTGTTCATGAAATAAAAAACGGGTTTTATTATATAGGGTATTAACTGCACCCTGAAAATCTTGCAATGTCACCAATGAATTTTCAGGTGTATAAATAGAAAGAGGTTTCTCTTTAAGAAAATGACTTTCATCACATGATGAAGCAATCACAATAAACAGTATAAAACTAAATAAATATTTCATATCAAAATCATTTAAAAATCAAAATTAACACCAATTGAGTAAGTTCTTAACAGAGGATATCCACCTTGGATTCCCACACCAGTCTCAGGATCCATTCCATCCCATTTAGTAATAGTAAACAGATTCTTTCCACTAAGATAAATTTTAAAGTTATTTATACCTACCTTATTCAGGACTTTCTTTGGTATTCTATAAGAGAAAGTCAAATCCTGTAATCGGACAAAACTTCTTTGCGTATAAGGATGAAAAGAATAACCTACCGAAGGTGAAAAATATCCTAATTGCCTATATTTTGCATTTGGATTTTCAGGAGTCCAATAATCAAATTTAAAAATATTATTTTGATATGCAGCATCTGGTTCAGGAATAGCAGATCCTGAATTTGCCCAATAATAGTTTTTACCTCCCTGAATAGAATTAAGTAAAAATTTTAGTTCAAAATCTTTATATCTAAATGTATTCTGAATACTAAAACGATAAGAAGGATCCGAATAACCTAATATTTTACGATCATTAGCGGCGGTAATACTACCATCTTTATCTATATCCTCTATTTTATATGTTCCATACGTAAACCCATTGGGTATAATACCAGCATTATAATCTTCAATTTGCCACATTCCAATAGCATTGAAGTCATAACATACTCCATAAGGCTTATCTATAAAAATTTTGCTTGAGATCAGATCATCTTCTTTTCCATTCCCATCCGTATCGATTCCTAGAATACTTTTTACTTTATTTCTATTTAATGAAAAATTAAACGTAACATCCCAACTAAAATCTTCATTACTAATCGGAACCCCTGTTACTTTCAGTTCAGTACCCCAATTGGATAATTCTCCAATATTAGTTGCTATCGAATTGATATTATTATTCATATAGGGAATATTTACATTGTATAGCAAATCTTCCGTCTTAGACTTATAGAATTCTAAAAATCCAAATATTCTATTACCCAAAAATGAGAAATCACTTCCTATATTAAACGTTTTTGTTGTTTCCCATTTTAAATCATCATTTGCCATTGTATTTATAAAAGAGCCTTTTTCCGCAGGAGCACCATCTCCATACAAATAAGAGTCAACAAATTTCATTGTTGCCATTGTTTGGTAACGGGATAGTGTCCGGTTCCCATTCACACCATAAGAAAATCTCAATTTCAGATCATCGATCCAATCCTTTTTGTCTTTGATAAACTCTTCCTCACTAAGACGCCAAGCTACTGCTGCAGATGGAAAAACGGCAAATTTATTTGATGGACTAAATCCAGAAAAACCATCCCTTCTGATTGTCCCTGTAAAAGTATAACGATCCTTATACGTATACCCCAAACGAAACATTGTATATAAACTAGTTTCTTGCCATGCTGAAGATGCTATTTTTTGCAATGCTGCATCTGCCGCACCCAAATTATTGAAACCTAAGACATCATTACTGAAATTACTTCCAGAAGCTGATGTTGATTCATACACACGTTTTTCAGCACCATATACAAATGTCGCATTTACATCATGTTCATCAAAACTATGCTTATACGTAACAATATTATCGATTGTCCAACTATATTGACTATCATTTGCTTTCGATCCGCTTCCTGTCAGATCACTTCCCCAAGGATTAAATTGAAAATCCTTATTGTTTATCAGATTTTGCGAAAAGTTCAATCGATAATTCAGTCCTTTTACAAACGGAATATCAACATCTGCATAAAAGTTTCCCCATAAATTATATCTCTTATCAACGTTATCTTGCTGAAGATCCAATAAAGGATTCAGTGATGTCTTGTATACATAAACTATGTTTTCCCCATTTTCATCCGTAACCGGACTCAAAGGAGGCAACTGTCTTATTTTGTCGTAAGATAAATTCGTTCCTGAGTAATCACTAAACGTAAAAAATGTTTGAGCCCCGATCTTCAACCAATCTGTTACTTTTGTATCTAAATTCATACGAATATTATATCGCTGGTACTCATCTCCTTTCATCAAATTTTCCTGATCCGTATATCCGATTGAGAAGAAATAACTACTCAATTCGTTCTTCCCTCTTATACTCAAGTTCTGAGTATTAATATACGGGAGATTATTTGTACCCAAATCCCACCAATCTGTATTTCTTCCATTCAAAAAACCCTCGGTTTCCAGATTATCTTGAAAATATTTAGTCACATCCCAATCCGGATTTGGAGTAAGTAAATCTTTTCCCATTCTACTCTCTGAAATTTTAACATCTGCAATTTGTTGCAAATAACCTTCACGATCATTTAAATTTATTTTATTTGCAGATTGTTGAATAGAAAAAGAACCGTTATATTCAATGATAGGTTTACTCATTGCTTTTACGTTTTTTGATGTAATAAGCAACACGCCATTACTGGCTTGAGAACCATAAATAGCAGCAGAGCTTGCATCTTTCAAAATATCTATAGACTCAATATCATTCATATTCAAATCTACCAAATTTCCTCTATAAATAATTCCATCTAAGACAATCAAAGGAGAGTTTGCACCAGAAATAGATGTACGACCACGAATTGTCATTTCAGGATCTGTACCAGCTTGTGTCACTGTTCCTACATTCATCCCAGGAACTGTCCCTTGCAAAGCTGATGCAAAACTTACGTTCGGAGATTCTTTCAATACATCCAAATCTGCACGAACAACTGAGCCTGAAATATCTTTTTTTAACGCTGTACCATATCCGACAACAACAACTTCATCCAAAGTCTCGGCATCTTCTTTAAGTACAACATTATATAAAAGACGATTATCAATTTTAATTTCTTGTGATTTATAACCTATGTAAGAAAAGACTAATGTTGCGTTAGACGCAACATTGAGGGAGAAACTCCCTTCTAAATCAGATATAACCCCATTAGTCGTTCCCTTCTCTACAACGTTTACTCCTATAATAGGTTCACCATTTTGATCTACGATTTTTCCCGATATATTCTTATCTTGTTGTTGGACTAGCAACATATTCTCATCCTTTCGAGTAAGAATAATATTCACTCCCTCTATAGTGAAAGTTAGCTCTGTATTTTTTAATATTTCATTTAGAACATCCTGAACTAACTTATCTGATGCAGATATTGATACTTTTTGTTTCAAATTAACATCCCGGTTTGAAATAAACAAATAATCTGTCTGATTTTCAATTTCATTTAGTATATCCTCCAATTGTACTTGATTTTTATTCAAACTAACCTTCGCATTTTGAGAATTTGCCTGACCGGCCAAAGCGAAACATGAACATAATAGTAAAGAACAGGTAATCAATTTCATAACTCTACATATTTGATTCCTTCCCGAATTTTTTTTTATAAAAGACTCAGGTAAAAAATAATTTTTCATATCTTTGTTTGTGATTTTAAATTAATAAGTATATTAAAAATGTACTGCAGAGCCGGTGGTTGTTGGAGCAACTGCCGGTTCTTTTTTTACGTGTTTCTCATGTGTCCTTCCTCATAGGCAAATTGATTTTATCAGTTAATATATATGATGTTTTTCTCTTCATCCCGCTTATATTTGAAAGGGAAGTCATTTTGCAGAACGCGCAAAGCATGATCCACACCATCGGATATCCGCAGCTTTCCGCGATAGCCCAAATCTTTTACAGCTTTGTTGTTGACTATGATCCGCACATCATAGAACTTTTCGAACAGTGCCATAATCGCATTAAAAGACTTGTCTTCGATATAGATCAGACCGTCTTTCCAGCGGTAGCTGTTCAAATCCGTTGTCCGTACGACCTGTAATGTTCCCCCTATTAACTCCGCCGTTTGTCCCGGAGAGAGATAAACGGCTTTCGGATTCTTCGTATTATATAGCTTGACTTTACCTTCATAGAGCATTGTCCGAAAATCAGATTTATCCTTATAGGCCTCTACGTTAAAAGTAGTTCCCAATACCTCCACATCATATTTATTCGTTTGGACGATAAAAGGCTTTTTATCTTTCGCCACTTCGAAATAACCTTCGCCATCCAATTGTATTTCACGGCGCGTTTTGGAAAACACCATCGGGTAACGGAGAGATGTGTTAGCATTCAGCCAGACATTCGTGCCGTCCGGTAGTTGGATATTGGTACGGTTGCCCGCCGGGACATATACACACTGGAAGGTCTGCGCCAATTGAGCCGTCCGGTAATTATCGTACCAATAAAAACTTCCCAGCAAAAGCAAAACCGAAGCTGCGACCTTTAAAGACCAATTCAATGCAGGATGTAGCCGGTAACGCTTACCGGAAGCAATTTTAGTGGAAGGCTCAACCGCAGCTTCGTCTACCAAAATGGAAGCATCAAAACGAATCCGCTCCCGGATAAAACGCCGGCGGTTGTCTTCGTTGCTTTCAATCCACTGCCGTATTGCCTCCTTTTCTTCTTCCGAAGCCTGCTTCAGAAAGTAACGAATAAGTATATGTTGATCTATTTGCATCGTTTCTCTTTTTCCTGTTTCTATAAGTAGAGCAACTCATCAAAGAAAAATCCCAACCGTAATAGAACTTTTTTGCTTACTGGCAACTATTTTTCAAAACAATGACGCAAGTTCCACAAGACAACACGTTGTATTTCAAAGCCGATGCAAGTGTAATTTGTTTTCGACGTTGTCGTGTATATATACGACAATGCCGAGAATATGCACGACAACGCCGTATATATTCTCGACAACGTCGAAAACAGATTACACTTGCATTAAACAGACGAAACACAATGGCAAAAGGCTTCTTTGTTCACGGGAAACGGCACAAGGAATGACGACCGGCACTACGGCCACATGAGGAAAGTCCGGATATGCCTAATTCAAGAATAACAGTATCAGGGGAATATAGTCTTTCAGTTTCAAGCGGAGATGATCATTGGCCTTATTGATATGATAATCTACTTTTTGTTGGGAAACACCTAAGGCTTGTGCTATTTCTTTCCTTGATTTATAATCCAGACGGTTCAACACAAATATATTACGGGTCTGTTCCGGCAGCTCGGATAAAGACTCCATGACGATTTTCATTATGTCTTTGGAAAAGATCGTGCTGTAGCTTTCGTCTTCTAACGTCTGGATGCGCGTCACGATTTCCCAGTCACGCAACTCCGTGCGGTTCTTGCTGTATTCGATTTCCACCTGGATATGCTTCAGGTAGTTCAGGCATTTGTTCTTGACGGATTGTAATATATAGCCTAAGACGTCCGTATCGGCTGGCAGCTTTTGTTTATTTTCCCAATAGTACAGCAAGGCATCGTGCGTCATATCTTCGGCGGTCGGCAAATCATTGACATAATAAAAGGCATATCTTACAAAACGCTGGTAGTACGCATTGTAAAAGACGCCAAAATTCATTTCCGAATTAATCTCCAAAGGGTTTATTATGTCTCTCCGATTCTCCAAGTGCAAGTGCATGTGTTGTTAACATTGCAAAAATAACTTCTACAAACGACATTACCCAAATTCCGCCGGACTAATTTCGCCTGTTAACAACAAATGCACCGATTCCGGTATAGGCCGGAAACCGGGTACTCCCTTTTTACGACTACCGTTTCAACCAGCGGTTTAAATGGTTACGGGGAGTGACCAATACGAATTTATAAAAATCCGATTCAGGAAGAGCCGTCAAATCGACCCGATATTTCCGGGTAGAGGCAGGTACGGCAGCCACCTTTATCCATTCGTCCGGCTGACCGGTTTTGAAGGTGTTGCCGCACGCGGCATAAATCGTCACCCCGGCCTTTTCAGAAAGGCAATCCCAGGACAGTTCGACCGATTGATCGTACGGGGAAGTTTGTAATCCGCAAATATCGACATCCCCGATAAAAGGCATGCCATCCTGTTCCCATAAAACATCTTGCGGGACCTGGAATCCCATAAAGCGACAAATAGAAGGAGTGATATCCGTAATGGCGAGCCGCCCGCTATTAAAATAGTCGTTCACGGGGAGATTCGTAGAAATCCAGGTGGTCCGTTCGCGCAAAGATTGGCCGCCATGTCCGTATCCGCTTTCCGTACGGCCGTGGTCAGTGGTTATCACGACCATCCATTCTTCGTCGAAATTGGCTTCCCTGTATTTCACGGCTTCCCATATACGGGCGACCTGTGCATCCGCCTTTCTTACATATTCGTCGAAGTAAGCGCCATTTCCTGCCAGATGCCCGGCGTCGTCGGTGTACCACAGATACACCCAACTCAAATCCGGTGCATCTTCCCGGATGCTTTTGGATGCTTCGAGCGATACTTTCTCGTCATAATCAAAAACATGCAAGTCCTTCTCCTTATGCGGGAAACGGATGGTGTCCAGATCATAGCCGTCCTTTACGATATCTATCTTCAGGTGGTTCGTTTCTTCTTTTCCTTCTCCCAGCAATACCGTACGGTTGTCCGTCCAGCTTGAATAGATAGCTGTTTTGCAAGGTTGCGGCTGTTCTTTGGCTATGCGGAACACAGTCCAGTAATTGTAGTTCGGCTTCAGGTTCGAATTGCCTCCCACGTTATGTTTGTTAAACCAAGTCGAAGTCAGCAGGTTGGTATATCCGATAGCGGAAATGGTCGGGGTTTGGGAATATCCGCCTATCTCACCTCCCGTATAGGCCCGGCCATAAGCTCCTTTCGAAGCGATATCAAAGATAGCCGGAGTATGCAAACGCTCGATCTGATCCGCAGGTACTCCATCCACTATGACAAATACCGCTTTGCGGTTCTTTGCTGCCAAATGGATGCAGCAAAAACAAAATAAAAAAAAGTAACACAATGTTTTCATGATGATTATATATTATAAGATATAGACTTCTTCTTCCAGCATCTTTTCCGCCTCCCGCTTCATCTCTTCCGGGACGGGAGTGACAGCACCTTCGCTGATTTCACGGATAAAAGCGGGATATTCTCTTTTATAGACATCAAACATATAGTTTGCAAACACGAACATCACGGTAAAGCGGAGGTTTGCCAACCGGTCGCACATCTTGACGAAGGAGGCAAACCTCGTTTCGCGTATACCTTTATAATAAATGGCATCCGCACGCTCGTCGCGGTTACGGCCTTTTTCGTTCGTAAGGGCATAGACGATTTCCGGGACCTGGCTTTCGAGCTCTTTCACGCATACGTCCGGCAAGGTAATCCCTTCCGGCCTGAAATTGCGGATAAACTTCACAACGTCGTTATAGGTCATACGGGCATCTTCTATCGTATCGTGCAGATAAGCGGACGCGTACAAGACGAGTACATCCGCTTCCGTCTGCGCCACCAGATGACCGTAACGGGAGACATACGATGCTGTCATTTTCAGATGAAAACCATAGGGTAGAAACTCTCCATAACGTTGATTCACCTGGTCGTGAATAGCAAAAGCCGCCTTTTCCATCGCATGGATCCATTGGCGATAGGTTTGTACGATACTTACAAAATCCTTTTGTTCCATTGTTTATCTGTTTAGTTCCGACAAGGCCGTTCGCAAAGATAAGGATAGGGAATGAATCACACAGGAAAAATAACACTAAAAGTAGAACCTTCTCCCTGTTTGGAACAAACTTCCATACGACCGCCGAGCTTCGTTACCAAGGCTTTGGAAATGGCCAATCCCAAACCGACACCGGTTGTCCATTCCGTCAGCTTGACAAAACGGTCGAACACATGCTCCAGCTGATCTTCCGGTATTCCTTCGCCCGTATCTGCTACATAAAAACAGATCTCGCCAGCCGCCACCTTATAACCGAAACGGATATAACCTTCGTGAGTATGCTTGATGGCGTTGTTCAATAAATTCGCCAATACTTGTGTCAGCCTGTTTCGGTCCGTGCGAAGTGTAAAACGAGGGCAATCGTCCAACTGCAGTTCTACGTTTTCAGGTATCCGTAATGACATAATGCTATAAAGGTCTTTCATCAATGCCTGTAAATCCTGATCCGTCAATACGAACGTAAGCGTGTTCGATTCTATTTTCGAAATATCCAGAACGTCCTCTATCAAACGCTGCAACAATTCGTTATTGTTTTGGATGATCTTGGCAAATACCCGGCGTGTTTCTATGTCACCTTCCTCGGCTATTACCTGCGAAAAACCGACTATCGCATTTAAGGGCGTACGTATCTCATGGTTCATATTGGCAAGAAAAGCCGATTTCAAATGGTCTGCCTCTTCAGCTTTTTCTTTTGCTATTTTCAAACGGGCACTGTAGCGATGACGGGAATATGCCAGGAAACCCAATGCCCCACAGAGCAGAAGCAAGACAATAGCTCCTCCACCGAACACCCAGGACCGTGCGCGGGATTTTTCGGCATCCAACTCCAGTTCCTTACTTTGCAATTTCAATTTATCGACTTCACGCTGCGTTCTTAATTTGGCAAGGTCTTCATAATATTGTGCTTGGATAATCGAATCATGTACGGCTTTCGAATCTCTGTAAGCTTTGGCCGACTCCATCCCTCTCCCCATTTTGTAGTAGATATCGGCTTTGATATCTTCCACAGTAGTCCAATCATTAAAACGCTTATTGTTTAAAAGGATATGCTCCAGCTGTTCCACAATCGCTAAGGCTTTATCATAATCCCTGATCAGGTTATAATAACTCATCCAAAGGAATTGAGTCATGATCCTTTCCGTATTCATATTATATTGTTTCTCCAATTCGCCCAACTTCTTCAAATAAAAATGGACTTGCGAGGACTCTTTCTGTTCAACATAATACTGTGCGGAGTAGAGGTAAAAAGCATGTTTTAGAAAAGGCAACGAATGTTCTTCATCCAACTGTGTGATTCCTTCTTTTTCACAATTCCGGATGCAAGTATCGAGCTTGAAAAGGTATTCCTGTTTCGGTTTTTCATTTAACAACAGACGTAACAGATAGAACCGGCGAATGCGGGAGACTCCCCGTTTTTCCATTCCTTGTAGGATTTCATCGCACAAGTCGGCACCTTCGTCTTTTAAACCGATATTGAAATAGAAGTTTGCTAAAGCCTGGTTGGCCATATCGACTCCTTCCGGGTAGTTATAGCGGACAGCCAGTTCCTTTAAACTTTCTACTTCCCCGAGTACCTGGTCATGGGTGCCTCCCAAGACCAAGGTATAGATGTTCCAACCTTTCACACGGCATAAATCTTCTATCCGATTAGTGGCAAGATAAATAGGTTCAGCTTGTTTCAAGTAAAAACGCAGGCTGTCCGGGTTTTTGGAATAGTAATAACGCATGATCGATAATAAGGCATTCCCTTTGTATAAATCATTCTTTTGCCTCTGCGCCTCTTCCAATAGCATATCCGCATAGGTTTTAAACACAAAATTTCGATTATTCTGATAAAGTAATTCATTTAGCCTTATCAATTTACTACTATCCGGCAAGTTTTTCAGTTCTTGCCGCAAACTATCAAGGTTATTTGCAACTGCCTCGCTTACAACGGATACCTGTGTAAGGAGAAAACATATAATAAGTAATGTATTTTTCATTCTAAACTCCGAGTATCAAACTCTCTGTGTTTTGCTTTGCAAGTTAGGAATAAGAAACAAATGTTACAACAAATAACCCAAGATATATAAAAGAAGATTGTATTTTTGTGCTTATTACCTGCAACAAACACCAGGATGAACACGTTATAGTAAAGAAATAAAAACGGATATGGCACGGAAACTATATTTTACAATCTTGTCACTGCTTTTCGTCTCTGTAATTTATGCCCAATACGTTCCGGACGTGCTGGGCGATAATTATCTGCGCCGGACGATTCAGATGCCGGACGATTACGAGGGGAAAGTTGTCTGCACACTTGTCAAGAAACCGCAATTGCCTGACACCAAACAGGCAATCCTGTATATACATGGCTACAACGACTATTTTTTTCAGAAGCAACTGGGAGATAGTGTGAATGCTCACGGTTATAACTTTTATGCGATGGACCTCCGCAAGTACGGGCGTTCGATCCTTCCGAACCAGAATCCTTTCTTTTGCAAAAGCCTGAAGGAATATTTCGCGGATCTCGATACGGCCTTGGCTATCATCAGAGAAGAAGGAAACGACAAAATACTGCTGATGGCGCATTCGACAGGAGGGCTGATCACGCCTTACTATCTGAACAGCAAAAAAGGCAAACTTCCCGTCGACGGATTGATGTTGAATAGTCCTTTCTTAGACTGGAATTTCGGATGGATGATGGAAAAGATCGTAATCCCGGTAGTTTCATGCATAGGGAAACTATTCCCGAACCTGACCGTACAGGGATACGGGGATGCTTCGTACGCCCACAGCCTGCTCAAACAGTTCAAAGGAGAATGGGAATATAATACGGATTGGAAGATGATTAACGGCCATCCGAAAAAAGCCGGATGGATAAACGCCATACAGGAGGCGCAGAAAACTGTGCAGAAAGGGATCAGCCTGGACTGCCCGGTATTGGTGATGTCGTCTAACAAGTCGTTTCCTGAAACAAAGGAATGGAACAACGAATATCTGTCTTCCGACATTGTGCTGGACGTACACGATATTCAAAAATACGGACAGAAATTAGGTAATTATGTCACGCGCGATACGATACAGAACGGGATTCATGACCTGATACTTTCTGAAAAAGACTCGCGCGACCATGTATATCGCACAGTATTCGACTGGTTACCGGGGAAATAAGAATCGATTATTCTGATATTTGTATTTTCAGAATGCTTATACTTCTTTTTGAAATGAGATATCGGGCGGTAAATTTTAATCCTTACCTTTGTCCGGTTAAAATAAATATGGAATGAAAGCCTTACAGACAATCATTGCAGTTGCTACTCTTTTCTATGCTGCAGATACTTTTGCACAGACGGAGGAGGTGGAAGATGCAACCTCATATAAAGCCGAAGCTTTCGGATCGGTTAGCAGCGGATCGACAACACCATTCTGGATGGTGAGTAACCGGTACGGGATAGTTCCTCTGGATGCCAATAATGGTTATCTCAACGCAGGAGTTTTTCATCAACAACATTTGGGAAAAGGATTCCGATGGAGCGCAGGGTTGGACCTTGTTGCTGCCGTACCTCGTTATCATAATGTGTTTATTCAGCAGGTATATGCCGAGTTAGGATATAAAAGCCTTCTTCTGAGTGTGGGTAGCAAAGAAAACCGGCATTCGCTTTGGGACCATTCCCTTAGTTCCGGCGACATGGCTCTCTCTCCCAATGCACGCCCGATTCCGGAAATTAACCTGAGTATGCCGGAGTTTACCGTCGTCCCGCTCACAAAGGGTTGGATGCAGGTGAAGGGAGATTTTGCGGTAGGCAAGTCTTTCGACAGCGGATATCTGGAAGATTTCTCCAATGGTAAACAGACGTATGTGAAAGATGCCCTCTGGCATCATAAATCTTTTTATGTCCGCATCAAGGATACACAAAAGGATTTTCCGCTTTCCGGTATTATCGGTGTACAGCATTGGGCGCAGTGGGGCGGTACATCCAGCAATCCGAAAATCGGCGTACAACCTCATTCGCTGAAAGATTTTATCCGCGTGGTTTGTGGTAGCGAAGGCGGAGACAATGCGACATTGTCGGACCAGATCAATGTGTTGGGCAATCATTTCGGTTCGTATGACTTCAAACTCGAATACACGATGCCTAACTGGAAACTGGCGGCTTATCTTCAGCATTATTTCGAAGATAAATCGGGAATGATATTCGGGA
The DNA here is from genome assembly GCF_049860805.1 of Parabacteroides vesiculifaciens. Lineage (NCBI taxonomy): Bacteria > Pseudomonadati > Bacteroidota > Bacteroidia > Bacteroidales > Tannerellaceae > Parabacteroides > Parabacteroides vesiculifaciens. The sequence continues at coordinate 5,138,699 of NZ_CP187555.1, read as the reverse complement.
ACGGGACGGATGGGCTTTGGGGGGTACAATTGGACCTCCCGCGTTTTCCCTGGCTGCGGAAGGTTGTAACGGAATATCTGGTTACCCGCAATCAGAGTGGGCCGTTCCATTTTATTATCTTCGATCATGATAAATATCAAGGTCCGGGTGGTGGCGGAGATGATTATTATAATAATGGGGAGTATAAAACCGGGGCTTCTTATTTCGGACATGGAATCGGTTCGCCTCTTCTGACCTCTCCCCAATATAATACGAACGGGGATGTGGATTTCAAGAATACGCGTGTCCGTGCCTGGCATCTGGCATTTGAAGGAGATCTGTCGCCAATGGTTTCTTATCGTCTAAAATACACGCTCATGAATAGTTGGGGGACACCCTACGCTCCGTTCAGGAATAACAAAAGGAGCAACTCCGGACAGGTAGAAGTCAAATATCGCCACCCCAGCCTGCAAGGTTGGGAATTTACAGGGGCGGTAGCGGCAGATGCCGGTTCGCTCTATGGCGATAACGTCGGTTTCAGTTTGAGTGTCTGCAAACGCGGCATCTTAAAATCCTGGAAATAGATTATTTATACTGGTCCCATAAAGCGGATGCGATGATGCCCTGTGTTCTGTCGGCCATCTGTTGCAATCCTTTATGTGAAGCATCTATTCCATTCGTCGGAATAGGCGGATGAATAACCATTTCCATCTTATGACGGTGTATATTCAACGAACCGATCGGCAATACATCAAAAGGTCCGTTCAATGTGATCGGCACAATCGGCAAATGTTGGTCGGCAGCCATCTGGTATGCGCCCTTCTTGAAGCGGATCATCTTTCCGTCATATGTGCGTGAGCCTTCAGGGAATACCACCACCGACGCACCGTTCTTCAAGCTGCGTTCAGCATCCTGCACGCTACGGGCCGCTGCTTTCGGTGTCGAATTATCGACAAATATAAAACCGGCTGCCCGGCAAGCCGCTCCCACAAAAGGAATCTTGGCAATACCGGCTTTCATTACCCATTTGATCGGAACTCCTAAAAAACCATATATAAGAAATATATCAAAAGCTCCCTGGTGATTGGCGACAAAGACATACGATTTCTTCCGGTCTATATTCTCCCGGCCTTTCACTTTCACCGGGCAAAGGGCCAAATGGCAGGTCAGCCACGACCAGATCATTCCCGGATAATAAGCAAATATTCTTTCCCCGCCTAATAGGCAACCAACAATAACCGTAAGAGCTGTAAGAATGGTCAATAGCACAAAAACAGGAACCACAAACAGCCATAAATAAAATATATAAAGTATTCGTAGCATATATAACTGTATTATTTCACAAATATAAAAGCTAAATTCAATGGTTTCATCATTTTTGTCCCAAAATATTTTTGCAATCGGGTTATTATTGCTTTATTTGCGGTAGAAAAATAATAATATATAAACATATCTATCACCATGAACGAATTATTGAAGAATCTGGGGGTAATCGTACTCCTTATCGGTGTTATCATTTTAGCTGTACCAGCAATTAGCGGGGGAATGAACAATACAATCCTGCTTGCCGGTTTAGGATTCATTATCCTGGGTTATATCGGTCATATCGTTATAAACAAGAGACTCGAATAATCACACACACTTACAAATAAAAAAGGCCCCTCCATTCAGAGCGGCCTTTTTTATTTTCTATCCGGGAATCAGGCTTCCCCTTTTACACCTCCGATGGGAGGAACAAAATCTTCGAACTTAGCCGTCTTACCATTGACCTGTTCTTCAAACTTCGCGAGATTATCCTGCAAAGCAAACAAAAGACGTTTGGCATTGTCCGGAGTCAAAATAACACGGCTTTTCACCTGTGCTTTCGGTGCCCCCGGCACAACACGGATAAAATCCAAAATAAACTCGGATGAAGAATGTGATATAATTGCCAGATTTGCATACGTTCCCTGAGCCATCTCTTCTGACAGCTCTACCTGAATCTCATTTGTCGGTTTGTTGTTTTCCATATTTCTATATTTGATTATAAATATTCTAACACAAATATACGTATTAAAATCGGAATGACACCAATCGAGTAGGAAGCATGGGATTATTTCCCATGCTGTCCTCTCACACCACCGTACGTGCCGTTCGGCATACGGCGGTTCCTTAATAAACTTTACTGTCTAATGATGGTAATACATCGCGAAAGTAGGATAACCGGCTTTTAAGAGCCTTTCATCAGACATAGCTTCATGTATACAGGGACTTGCGGACATACGCCAATAGCCTTTTCGACTAAAAGCGGCTATTCGTACACGATTGACATCAGGGATAAGTTTCTTCAGATTACCATATCGTGTTCTTACTCGCTTCCAACTTTTCCATATACACATTCGGATACGTCGTCTGACCCATCCATCCAATTCACTCAATTTATTCTTGTAACAAGCAAGTTTAAAATAATTTGACCAACCACGAATGTACCAATGAAGACGTTGTTTCCGATAGTCATATCCCCAGCCATTACTGCGGCTAGTCAGTTCTCGTATCTTCGTCTTTAACTTCCTGAAGGTATCTTTATGAAGGTAGAATTGGCATTTACCATTACTACGACCAAATGAAAATCCAAGAAATTTAATATCACGCATGTGGGCTACTTGCGTTTTATCCTTGTTTATTCTCAAGAACAATTTCTTTTCTATGAAAGGGAGGATATGCTCGTAGGTTCTTTTCGCTGACTTGCGACTTTTGCAAAAAATTACAAGGTCATCGGCATATCTGACGAAAAGATGTCCTCGACGTTCTAATTCCATATCCAGCTCATTGAGCATGACATTGCTTAACAACGGGCTCAACGGACCGCCCTGAGGAACTCCCAACTGAGTGTACTCAATCTTGCCACCTGACATCACACCTGAGTTCAGATATTTATGGATAAGAGATATGACACGACCGTCTTTGACAGTGCGGGACAAGACCTCTATCAGCTTGGAGTGACTGACTGTGTCGAAGAACTTCTCCAAGTCCATATCTACCGTAAAGATGTAGCCGCCGCTAATGTATTCACCACACTTTCGTAAGGCATCGTGTGCGCTGCGATGAGGACGGAAACCATAGCTGCAAGGGGAAAATTGGGGTTCATAGAGAGGGACTAAAACCTGAGTAATAGCCTGTTGAATGACACGGTCGACTACCGTTGGAATACCCAATTCACGTTTCTTTCCGTTTGATTTAGGAATTGCAACCCGTCGTACAGGATTCGGTTTGTATGTGCCATCATAGATGGAACGAACTATGGAATGCCCGTGTTCCTTAAGATAGGCAAGGAGCATGTCGACACTCATTCGGTCTATACCACCACTGCCTTTATTACTCTTCACACGTTTATAGGCGGTGTTCAGATTCGAGGGCGATAGAATAAATTCCAATAATCCGTCTTTTCTACAAGTGAAAGTTGTAAGGGTGTTTTCAGTTATCCCCATGTAAGTCTGCATGCCAATCTTCGACGTGGGTTCCACCCCCGACTCCAACTGCGCGTCTCCTATGGATATGTTCTGCATTTCTTCTTGCATTAGGTAACTTTCATTTACTTACTTTATTAAGGTTCAGTCCTTCCCGGTTTTTTTTTTTTTGTTTCCGGTACTATGACCTCGGCTGACTTCTCACGATAAATCTTGTTTCAACCATTATAAAGACACTTGTTCATAATGTCCGTGAGACCTCCCCAGATAAGAACGTACGCTTTCATCTCATATATCTTCCGATTTTACATGATATACATTCGGATAGCTATGGGACTTTGCTTTGTATTGCAAGCTCGTCCAGTATATCAAGCCTTATAATCAGTTCCTGTTCGTAAGACCGAGAATTTGCCGCCAGCTTCCTTCAGATTCCACATCGCTATGGACACCCTTGCTATTGGCTAATGATTCCCACTATCAGGGTTCATTCGGGACTTACACCCTAGAGCGTACGCCCATGCTGGGCGTACAATAAAAAGGGCTACCTTCACAGGCAGCCCTTTTTCAGTTGTGTTTTTAATTCTCAATTCTTTAGACCAATGTAAAAAAAATACCTTATTGTGTTTAATATTTTAAAATCTCGACGCTTAAACTAAGGCTATTCGTCTTAGTAATTTCATTGTTTATTCAACATTACAAAGATATGGTCCACACAATTAACCACCAAATACTATTTTATCATTATATGATACTATTTCATCATAGGTTATTTGCCCATTCTGTAAATTAGTTTAAAATCATGTTTCAAACCCTAAAACGAGTACGTGCATATTTTTCACGATATTCGGTAGGAGTATTACCTTTTCGTCGCTTAAAAGCCCGATTGAAATTCGATAAGTTATTAAAACCGGATTTATAGCATATTTCTGCTATTGTATCACTTGTGTCGATCAGCCGGCAAACCGCTTCTGCTATACGAATGTCATTCAAATTGTCTATAAAAGTTTTTCCAGTCCACTTTTTCAAAAACCGGGTAAGTGACGCTTCGCTCATATTTATTAACGAAGCAAGTTCGGACAATAAGACCGGACGCTGATAATTTTCATGCAAAAACAACATGATCGTATCCAGACGGTCATTATCGATATTACTGAAGTTTTCTACGGTATTGACGGCATTTAACTTGCGCGCCTCTTCATCTAACGACAAGATCTTGAGTATTTCTATCAAGCGTAATAAATTGTGAAAAGAATCCGGCTTATCACTCGATAGCTTTTTCAATTCGGGCTGAATACGCAAAATCATTTCACGGCTAAAAACAAGACCGCATGAGGCTTTCTCAAACATATCTTTTATAGTCTTGAAATGCCGTTTGTTGATAAAGCTGTCAAACAGAGAGATGTGGAATTGGATCGTAATTTCGAGAATATCCGTACTCTGGCATTTGTGGTTGGAATAGGCATGCTTAGCTCCACCTGCTACCAATAACAGGTCAAGGTCCTCCATCTCCTCCACCGAATCACCAACAATACGGATCGCCCCACCGGCATTCTCCAGATAGTTCAATTCAAATTCCGGATGCACATGAAGCGGATAGGAAAAACTACGCTTAGGCCGTTGCATCACCAGAAAACAATCTTCTGGTGAAAGCGGCGTAATTTCTCTTAATACATCTACGGAACTCATAACGTTTACTGAATAAGTATTCTTGATATAACAGGACAGTGGTCCGAAGGATACAGATCGCCCAGGCTCTCGGTCAAAACGCCATGACGAAGGACTTTGATATTACCTTTTATAAAGATATAATCGATCCATGCACGTTCATCCAAAGGAATGCGTCCGTAATCGTGAAAGGTCCATTCAGGGCCATAACGCAAGGGTGCCAATGTACGGGTATGTGTCAAATGGCGCGGATCTTTTTCATCAGTCAGGACTTTTATGGGATCATCGGTTGGGACGGCATTAAAGTCGCCTGTTACAATCACCGGCAAATTCCCGGATAATTGCTTTACCTGCTCTAAAACCAGGGAAGCTCCTTCATGGCGGGCGACCTGTCCCACATGATCCAAATGGGTGTTCAGAAAGAAAAACTCTTTTCCTGATTCCTTATCTTTGAATATCGCCCAGGTGGCAACACGCTCACAAGCGGCATCCCAGCCCTTCTTGCCTACGGCATTCATATCCTCTGCCAGCCAGAAATTACCGCTTTTGACAACAGAGAAACGATCCTTTCTATAAAGGATAGGAGAATATTCACCTTTCGTCTTACCGTCTTCACGCCCCACCCCGACATAAGCATAGTCAGGCAAGCGGTCCAACAAGTCTGTCAGCTGGTTATTCAAAACTTCCTGTGCACCAAACATATCGACATCATAGAACTTAATCACATTGGCTGCCAGGTCTTTCCTGTATTCCCACCAGTTAGCCCCGTCGGATTTTGTACTCATCCGGATATTAAAGGACATCACATTCATTTCATTATCAGGATGTTTTGCTAAAGCCACATTCGTAGAGATCAAAAGGGCGAATAAATAGAGTAGAACTTTTTTCATATATGATTTATTTTAATTATCAAGATAATACACAAATATAAGGACTCTGATTTTATTAAACAAATTACGGAAAATAAAAAAGGGCTACCGAATTATCGGTAACCCTTCTCATTATTTATTCCGCATTTTACTCGTCGTCCCTGTCCATAGTATTGAAGTCTACGACATTCTTACGATTCGCAAAGATACGTTCGAACTCATCTTTAGCACCGACAACCAATTTGTCGAAATCACGCTGGCCTGTACCGGCAGGAATCAAGTGGCCGCAGATAACGTTTTCTTTCAAACCTTCCAGGCGATCCACTTTGCCATTGATAGCAGCCTCGTTCAGCACTTTCGTCGTTTCCTGGAAAGATGCAGCAGACATAAAGCTGTTTGTCTGCAAAGCAGCACGCGTGATACCCTGAAGAATCTGGTTAGCCGTAGCAGGAACCGCATCACGGACTTCTACCAGTTTCAAGTCACGACGTTTCAGCATACTGTTCTCGTCTCTCAATTTACGAACAGTCACGATCTGGCCGGCCTGCAATGTCTGAGAATCTCCCGGATCCGTCACAACTTTCTTGCCCCAGATACGGTCGTTTTCATCCATTACTTCCAGTTTATCAACCACCTGCTGTTCCAGGAAGCGAGTGTCTCCCGGATCGATGATTTCAACCTTACGCATCATCTGACGAACGATTACCTCGAAATGCTTATCGTTAATTTTCACACCCTGCAGACGATACACGTCCTGGATTTCATTAACGATATATTCCTGAACAGCCGTCGGTCCCATGATAGCCAGGATGTCAGACGGAGTAGTCGCACCATCGGACAGCGGCATACCGGCACGGATATAGTCGTTTTCCTGAACAAGCAACTGCTTGGACAGAGGCACCATATATTTCTTGACTTCACCCAATTTGGAAGTAACAGTAATTTCACGGTTACCACGTTTGATCTTACCGAAGCCAACTTCACCATCAATTTCAGAAACGACAGCCGGATTAGACGGGTTACGAGCCTCGAACAATTCAGTTACACGAGGCAAACCACCGGTGATATCACCTGCTTTACTTACTGCACGCGGAATTTTGACCAAAACCTCACCGGCCTTAACCATATCGCCCTCGTCTTTTACGACATGAGCGCCCAACGGCAATGAATAATTCTTCAGATAATTTCCGTTTTCATCCACAATGTGGGCAGCCGGAGCTTTTGTCTTATCCTTAGATTCGATAATGATCTTTTCCTTCAAACCGGTCGTTTCGTCACTTTCGACATTGTAAGTAACATTTTCAACCAAACTTTCGAATTCGATCTTACCGGAAACTTCCGAGACGATAACGGCGTTGAACGGGTCCCATTCGATGATAACATCCCCCTTCTTGATTGTATCTCCATTCTTGAAGAACAATTTGGAACCATAAGGAATATTGTGAGCCAACAATACGATCTTCGTTGTCGGATCGACAATACGAAGTTCAGCCAAACGGCTGACAACAACCTGGAATTTCTTACCGTTTTCTTCACTATCTACAGAGCGAAGTTCTTCGATTTCCAGAACACCGTCATATTTAGAGGTGATACTGTTTTCCGTTGCCACGTTAGAAGCGATACCACCGACGTGGAATGTACGCAGTGTCAACTGAGTACCCGGTTCACCGATTGACTGTGCTGCGATAACACCCACAACCTCACCTTTCTGAACCATCCGGTTCGTAGCCAGGTTACGGCCATAACATTTCGCACAAACCCCCTTCTTGGATTCACAGGTCAATACAGAACGGATTTCAACGCTTTCGATCGGAGAATCTTCGATCATCTTAGCAGCATCTTCACGAATTTCTTCACCGGCACGAACGATAACTTCACCTGTCAACGGATGAATGACATCATGAACAGAAACACGTCCCAGGATACGTTCACCCAAGCTGGCGATCACTTCATCGTTGTTTTTCAATTCCGTACAAACCAGACCACGCAATGTTCCACAGTCTTCTTCATTGATGATCACATCGTGCGACACGTCAACCAGACGACGAGTCAGATAACCGGCATCGGCAGTCTTCAAAGCGGTATCGGCCAAACCTTTACGAGCACCGTGAGTAGAGATAAAGTACTCCAACACTGACAAACCTTCCTTAAAGTTAGAAAGGATCGGGTTTTCAATGATCTGACCACCTTCTGCACCACTTTTCTGCGGTTTTGCCATCAAACCACGCATACCGGACAACTGGCGAATCTGTTCTTTAGAACCACGGGCTCCGGAATCCATCATCATATAGATAGAGTTGAAGCCGTCGTTATCAGCAGTCAACTGCTTCATCAAAGTGTCGGACAACTTGCTGTTGACATGTGTCCAAGTATCGATAATCTGATTATAACGTTCGTTGTTGGTAATGAAACCCATGTTATAGTTGTTCATGATCTGCTCAACTTCATCATAGCCCTCTTTTACCAAAACATCCTTTTCAGGCGGGATCAGAACGTCAGCCAGGTTGAAGGACAAACCACCCTTAAAGGCCATATAATAACCCAGATTCTTAATATCATCCAAGAACTGAGCCGTACGGGCAACACCGCAAGCCTTAATCACCTTACCGATGATATCACGGAGAGCTTTTTTACCCAATACTTCATTAATATAACCGACTTCTTCCGGAACAAATTCATTGACCATCAGACGTCCGACAGAAGTTTCGACCATTTTTCTAACCGGATTGCCTTCCTTGTCGATATCGTTCACATATACTTTGATCGGAGCGTGGATATCCACTTTCTTTTCATTATATGCAATCGTTGCTTCTTCCGGTCCGTAGAATACAAGACCTTCACCCTGTGTCCCCTTACGCATCTTTGTGATGTAATACAAGCCTAACACCATATCCTGGGAAGGAACGGTAATCGGTGCACCGTTAGCCGGATTCAGAATGTTATGAGAAGCAAGCATCAACATCTGTGCTTCCAATACAGCCTCATTACCCAAAGGCAAGTGAACAGCCATCTGGTCACCGTCGAAGTCGGCGTTGAATGCCGTACAAGCCAACGGGTGCAACTGGATAGCTTTACCTTCGATCAATTTCGGCTGGAATGCCTGGATACCCAGACGATGCAGTGTCGGTGCACGGTTCAGCAACACCGGATGGCCTTTCATTACATATTCCAAAATATCCCAAACCACGGGTTCCTTACGGTCAACGATCTTCTTTGCAGACTTAACCGTTTTTACGATACCGCGTTCGATCAATTTACGGATCACGAAAGGTTTATAAAGTTCGGCTGCCATATTCTTCGGCAGACCGCATTCATGCATTTTCAATTCAGGACCTACGACGATAACCGAACGGGCCGAATAGTCGACACGTTTACCCAACAGATTCTGACGGAAACGACCTTGTTTACCTTTCAAACTGTCGGAGAGAGATTTCAACGGACGGTTAGCATCAGTCTTAACAGCACTCGACTTACGAGAGTTGTCGAACAGAGAGTCCACCGCTTCCTGAAGCATACGTTTTTCATTACGCAAAATAACTTCGGGAGCCTTAATATCGATTAATCGTTTCAGACGGTTATTACGGATAATAACACGGCGATACAAATCATTCAAATCGGAAGTCGCGAAACGTCCACCATCCAGCGGAACCAACGGACGCAGTTCAGGCGGGATAACCGGTACCACCTTTACGATCATCCATTCCGGTTTGTTACGACCTCTGGATGCACGGAAAGATTCAACAACCTGCAAACGTTTCAAAGCTTCGTTCTTACGCTGTTGCGAACCGTCTGTGCTTGCGCGGTGACGCAATTCGTAAGACAAAGAGTCCAGATCCAGACGAGCCAGCAAATCATAAATAGCTTCAGCTCCAATCTTTGCGATAAACTTATTCGGATCCGTATCTTCCAGCATCTGGTTTTCCTTTGGCAGGTTATCCAGTATCTGCAAATATTCTTCTTCCGAAAGCAGGTCCAATTCAGCAACTGTGTCTACACAACCCGGCTGAATCACGACATACCGTTCGTAATAGATAATAGAATCCAGTTTCTTGGTCGGCAAACCTAACAAGTAACCGATTTTATTGGGCAGGGAACGGAAATACCAGATATGAGCGACAGGAACAACCAAGTGGATGTGTCCCATACGTTCGCGACGCACTTTTTTCTCTGTAACTTCTACCCCGCAACGATCGCAGACAATACCTTTATAACGAATACGCTTGTATTTACCGCAATGGCATTCGTAGTCCTTGATCGGACCGAAAATACGCTCGCAGAAAAGACCGTCACGTTCAGGTTTGTACGTACGATAGTTAATCGTTTCCGGTTTCAGAACTTCGCCACTGGAGTTTTCAAGAATCTCTTCAGGGGAAGCCAGACCGATGGTTATTTTTGAAAAGTTACTCTTTATCTTGTTTTCTTTTCTAAAGGCCATATTTTTTATTTATAAAGAGTTATCAATGAGTAAGCAGATGAGCCGGAGCCCATCTACTTATTGTTTTTGAATTAATCCAGAGTAAAGCTTAAACCAAGACCTCTCAGCTCATGCAGCAATACGTTCAGAGATTCGGGGATACCCGGTTGTGGCATCGGATCACCTTTCACGATTGCTTCGTAAGCCTTAGAACGTCCGACAACGTCGTCAGATTTGATCGTAAGAATTTCCTGAAGAACATGTGCAGCACCGAAAGCTTCCAGTGCCCAAACTTCCATCTCTCCGAAACGCTGACCACCAAACTGCGCCTTACCACCCAGAGGCTGCTGAGTAATAAGAGAGTACGGACCGATTGAACGAGCGTGCATCTTATCATCAACCATGTGACCCAACTTCAGGAAGTAAGTAACACCCACTGTAGCCGGCTGGTCAAAACGTTCACCGGTTCCACCGTCATACAAGTAACTCTTACCATAGCGGGGTAATCCGGCTTTGTCCGTCCATTCGTTCATATCATCCAAACTCGCACCGTCGAAAATAGGAGTAGCGAATTTAACTCCCATCGTGCGGCCCGCCCAACCTAACACAGCTTCAAAAATCTGTCCCAGGTTCATACGGGAAGGCACACCCAGCGGATTCAAACAGATATCGACCGGAGTTCCGTCTTCCAGGAACGGCATATCTTCCTGACGAACGATCTTGGAAACAATACCCTTGTTACCGTGACGACCGGCCATCTTATCCCCTACCTGGATCTTACGTTTCTTAGCAATGTAAACTTTCGCCATCTGAACAATACCCGTAGGCAGTTCATCACCGATTGTAAGGTCGAATTTCTTACGTCTCAGTTCGGCATCCAGCTCCTTATATTTCTTCAGATAGTTCAGGATCACCTGCTTGATAAGTTCGTTCTTATCGGCATCAGCGGTCCATTTGCTTACCTGAATAGCATTATAATCCAATTCTTCCAGAGCCTTGCGAGAGAACTTGGCGCCTTTCGCAATAATCTCCGTATTCATATAGTCTTTAACACCCTGAGAAATCTTGCCGTTTGTCAATGCCAACAGTTTGTCGACCAGCAAATTCTTCAGGTCAGCCATCTTCATTTCGTATTCCTCATCCAACTTAGGCAAAATAGCCTTGTCAGTCAGTCTGGATTTACGCTTCTTGATAGCTTTCGAGAATAAAGCAGTTTCAATAACTACACCACGAAGGGACGGAGTTGCTTTCAAAGAAGCGTCTTTCACGTCACCAGCCTTATCGCCAAAGATTGCACGAAGCAACTTTTCTTCAGGAGAAGGATCGGATTCGCCCTTCGGAGTAATCTTTCCGATCAAGATATCACCCGGTTCGATGCGAGCACCTACACGCACGATACCTCTTTCGTCCAAGTCCTTAGTAGCCTCTTCACTGACATTCGGGATATCGGATGTCAATTCTTCCATACCCCGTTTCGTTTCACGAACTTCCAAAATATATTCGTCAACGTGAACTGAAGTAAAGAAGTCTTCACGAACCATACGTTCGTTCAGAACGATAGCATCCTCATAGTTGTAACCTTTCCAAGGCATATATGCCACTTTGACGTTACGTCCCAATGCCAACTCACCATTTTGGGTAGAATAACCTTCCGTCAGGATATCACCGGCTTTCACACGCTGACCGCGGTGGCAGATCGGACGCAAATCGACAGTCGTACTCTGGTTAGTCTTGCGCCACTTCGGAATATTGTATGTCTTAACCGCATCTTCGAAGCTTACGAATTCTTCATCTTCCGAACGGTCATATTTGATCTTGATACAAGTCGCATCCACAAATACAACTTCACCTTCACGTTCGGCCATGATCTGAGTACGTGAATCGCGGGCAACCTGGGCCTCGATACCTGTACCGACGATCGGAGCATCCGTACGCAAAAGAGGAACTGCCTGGCGCATCATGTTAGATCCCATCAATGCACGGTTAGCATCGTCATGTTCCAGGAACGGAATCAAAGATGCCGCAATAGAAGCGATCTGCTGCGGAGCAACGTCCATCAAGTCAAGCTCAGCAGGAGGAACGACAGGGAAGTCAGCCTCAAAACGAGCTTTAACTCTATCGCGAATGAACTTACCGTTATCGTCCAACGGAGCATTTCCTTGGGCAATCGTCAATTCCTCTTCTTCCTCTGCTGTATAATATTGCAGACCTTCCTCTGAAAAGTCGACCTTACCATCCACTACCTTACGATAAGGGGTAGAGATAAAACCAAGTTCATTAATCTTCGCATATACACATAAAGAAGAGATCAAACCGATATTCGGTCCTTCAGGAGTCTCGATAGGACAAAGACGTCCATAATGCGTATAGTGTACGTCACGGACCTCGAATCCGGCACGTTCACGTGACAAACCGCCCGGTCCCAAAGCAGACAAACGACGTTTATGCGTGATTTCGGCCAGCGGGTTAGTCTGGTCCATAAACTGAGACAAAGCATTCGTTCCGAAGAATGAGTTAACGACAGAAGAAATAGTCTTCGCATTAATCAAATCGATCGGGGTAAACACTTCATTATCGCGCACATTCATACGTTCACGGACAGTACGTGACATACGAGCCAAACCAATACCGAACTGGTTATACAGTTGTTCGCCAACTGTACGTACACGACGGTTACTCAAGTGGTCGATATCATCTACAATCGCCTTCGAGTTAATCAACTCGATCAGATATTTGATGATCTCGATTATATCTTCTTTTGTCAGAACCTTAACATCATTGCTGGTAGTAAGGTTCAACTTCTTATTGATTCTGTAACGGCCAACTTCACCTAAATCATAACGCTTTTCAGAGAAGAACAGGTTCTGAATAACTTCACGGGCACTTGCTTCATCTGCAGGTTCTGCATTTCGCAACTGACGGTAAATATACAGGACAGCTTCCTTTTCAGAGTTACTGGGGTCTTTCTGGAGCGTATTATAGATGATAGCATAATCTGAAAGATTCTGGTCCTCGCGGTGTAACAGAATGTTCTGCGTGCCAGACTCCAGAATAGCCTCTATATTGTCGCTATCAAGAACCGACTCACGGTCGATGATAACGTCGTTACGTTCAATAGAAACAACCTCACCGGTATCTTCATCTACGAAATCTTCCACCCAAGTTTTCAAAACACGGGCAGCCAGCTTACGTCCGATCAGTTTCTTCAGGTTTGTCTTTGAAACTTTTACTTCTTCAGCCAGATTAAAGATTTCGAGAATGTCTTTATCGCTTTCAAAACCAATAGCTCTTAAAAGGGTTGTTACAGGTAATTTCTTTTTACGGTCGATGTAAGCATACATCACATTATTGATGTCAGTTGCAAACTCGATCCAGGAACCTTTAAAAGGAATGATACGTGCAGAATACAACTTCGTACCATTTGCGTGTGTACTCTGTCCGAAGAACACACCCGGTGAACGGTGCAATTGTGAAACCACAACACGCTCTGCACCATTTATCACGAAAGTACCTCTTTCCGTCATGTACGGAATGGGGCCCAGATATACATCCTGGATCACCGTATCGAAATCTTCGTGATCAGGGTCTGTACAATACAGTTTTAACTTCGCTTTTAAAGGCACACTATAGGTTAACCCGCGAGCGATACATTCGTCAATCGTATAGCGAGGCGGATCTATATAGTAATCTAAGAACTCCAACACAAAATTGTTACGTGTATCTGCTATCGGGAAATTCTCAGCAAATACCTTATACAATCCCTCCTTTTTTCTCTTTTCAGGAGGTGTGTCAAGTTGAAGAAAGTCTTGGAATGACTTCAATTGTACTTCGAGAAAGTCCGGATATGGGAACTGATTTTTGATCGAAGCAAAATTAACTCTTTGGTTTTCAGCTGTTGAAGACATCTAGTAAGGAATTTATTGAACTTATTGAAATTATAGACACAAAAAGGTTAAGAATCTCCTTTAAGGGAGACTCTTAACCAAATCACCTGATTACCAGGTTATAAATACTATTTAAGCTCAACTTCAGCTCCAGCTTCTTCCAACTGTTTCTTTAATGCTTCAGCATCAGCTTTAGCGATTCCTTCTTTGATTGCACTCGGAGCGCTATCAACCATATCTTTAGCTTCTTTCAAACCAAGACCTGTTAATTCTTTTACTAACTTAACGATAGCCAGCTTGTTTGCACCAGCTGCTTTCAATACTACGTCAAAAGAAGTTTTTTCTTCTGCAGCAGCAGCAGCGCCACCAGCAGCAGGACCAGCAACAGCAACAGCTGCAGCTGCAGGTTCGATACCATATTCTTCTTTCAGGATTGTAGCCAGTTCGCTAACTTCTTTTACGGTCAGGTTTACTAATTGTTCTGCAAAAGCTTTCAAATCTGCCATTTTTGTATGATTTAAATGTTTGTTTATCTGTGTAAATTAAAAAAATTATCTTTCTTCCAGAGTCTTCAACAGACCATGGATAGTTTGTCCTGATGACTGAAGAGCCGAGATAACGTTCTTCGCCGGAGATTGCAACAACATGATAACATCTCCGATAAGTTCGTTTTTGCTCTTGATATTTACTAAGGCTTCAAGATTTTCTGCACCTACATAGAAACTTTCCTGTACATAGGCAGCTTTCAATGCCGGTTTAGCAGGAGCATCTTTCTTAGCATCCTTAGTAAATTCCTTAATCAGACGAGCGGGAGCATTAGCAGTCTGTGAGAACATCACAGCCGTATTGCCTTTCATTGCAATCTGCAGAGGAGAGAAATCGCCCTCTACATTTTCCAATGCCTTTTTAAGCAAGTTATTCTTTACAACAACCAACTTGATATCATTCTTGAAACATTCCCGTCTCAATTTGCTGGTTTTCTCAGCATTCAATGCTTCGATATCAGTCAAATAAAAGTTAGGATATTCTTTAACGATCTCAGTCAGTTGACCTATAATTAAGCCTTTATCTTCCTTTTTCATTGTCCAATAATTTTAATTAGTTTTCTTCAACTGATTTGGGGTCAATTTTAATACCCGCACTCATTGTACTTGAAAGATAAATGCTCTTTATATATGTACCTTTAGCTGCAGACGGTTTCAACTTCAAAAGAGTTGAAATAAATTCCTTAGCATTGTCACGGATCTGATCGGGGTTAAAAGAAACCTTACCGATTGAAGTGTGAACAATACCGGATTTGTCTACCTTAAAGTCGATCTTACCTTGCTTAACTTCTTTCACTGCGTTTCCAATTTCATTGGTAACCGTACCACTCTTAGGGTTAGGCATCAAACCACGCGGGCCTAATACTCTACCCAGAGCACCGATCTTACCCATGATAGAAGGCATAGTGATAATAACGTCAATATCAGTCCAACCGCCTTTAATCTTTTCAATATACTCATCTAATCCAACATAGTCAGCACCTGCAGCAGTAGCTTCAGCTTCCTTGTCTGGTGTACATAATGCGAGAACCCGAACTTGCTTACCTGTTCCGTGAGGCAGTGAAACCACACCTCTCACCATTTGGTTAGCTTTACGAGGGTCAACACCTAAACGAACATCAACATCTACAGATGCATCAAACTTAGTAGTAGTAATTTCTTTTACCAAAGCTGAAGCTTCTTTCAATGTATATGCTTTCCCAGCTTCAATCTTGCCCAAAGCCAACTTTTGATTTTTTGTAAGTTTACTCATCTCAATTGAAGTTTATTAATTATTACCCGGGAATGTCCCTTTAACAGTGATACCCATACTTCTTGCTGTTCCGGCAACCATTCTCATAGCTGACTCGACAGTGAAGCAGTTCAGATCGACCAACTTGTCCTCTGCAATAGTTTTTACCTGATCCCAAGAGATTTCTGCAATCTTCTTACGATTCGGCTCAGCAGAACCACTCTTCTGTTTGGAAGCTTCCAATAACTGGATAGCAACAGGAGGAGTTTTTACAACAAAGTCGAAAGACTTATCGACATAGTAAGTAATTACCACAGGTAAAATCTTACCAGCCTTGTCTTGGGTTCTGGCATTAAATTGCTTGCAAAACTCCATAATATTAATACCCTTAGAACCTAAAGCGGGTCCTACTGGGGGAGAAGGGTTTGCTGCTCCTCCTTTAATCTGCAATTTGATTTGTCCAGCAACTTCTTTAGCCATTGTTTCTAAAATTTTTTAGATATATAACATCGATAACTTTCAAAGAAAGACCGTACTTTTCGTAACAAGAGTACTTATTCTTTCTCCACTTGCATATAACCCAACTCAAGCGGTGTTTTACGTCCGAAGACTTTTACCATCACTTTAAGCTTCTTTTTCTCGGCATTGACCTCTTCGATTACACCTGTGAAACCGTTAAACGGTCCAAAAGTGATTTTCACATTCTCGCCAACATAGAACTGGACATCCAGGTCATCCTGCTGTTCCTGCAATTCATCAACCGTACCTAAAATACGGCTCACTTCTGCCGGACGCAAGGGAACGGGGTTATCCGATCCGCCCAAAAATCCGATTACGTTAGGAATGTTTCTCAATCGATGAGCAACTTCTCCGACCAACGCAGCTTCAACCAACACGTAACCCGGCAAGTAAGCTCTTTCTTTCATTACTTTCTTACCATTACGCACCGTGAAAGTCTTCTCTGTAGGAATCAGCACCTGGTTGACATATTCACCCAGATCCGTATTCTTCAGCTCAGCCTCAAGGTACTCTCTGACTTTATTCTCCTTGCCACTAATGGCGCGCAGAACGTAAAATTTCTTTTGAATATCAGACATACTTTAAACTGATTAAAAGATTTTCTCGTAGAAGAAACGCATCACGCCTTCAAAGCCTAAATCAATAACAAAGATTAATGCCGCGATTATAAGGGAAGCAAACATAACAACCACAGCACTATTGGAAAGCTCTGTTCTCGTAGGCCAAGAAACTTTATAAACAAGTTCGTTATAAGATTCCTTAATATAATTAATTATCTTTTTCATCGAATCTATAGATTTTTAGCACGGAAGGAGAGGCTCGAACTCCCGACACCTGGTTTTGGAGACCAGTGCTCTACCGACTGAGCTACTTCCGTAAAATAGCCAGTCCTTAAAAAGACTGGCTATGTTTTATTTATTGAATTAGTTTTCTAATTCTGTGATCTGACCAGCACCAACTGTACGTCCACCTTCGCGGATAGCGAAACGAAGACCTACGTTGCAAGCTACCGGGTAGATCAGTTCAACTTCGATTGTAACGTTATCACCAGGCATTACCATTTCAGTTCCTTCCGGAAGTGTGATTTCACCTGTTACGTCCAATGTACGGATATAGAACTGAGGACGGTATTTGTTGTGGAACGGAGTGTGACGGCCACCTTCTTCTTTCTTCAGGATATAAACCTCAGCTTTGAAGCGAGAGTGTTCTTTAACCTGACCCGGATGGCAGATTACCATACCACGTTTGATTTCGTTCTTGTCGATACCACGAAGCAACAGACCTACGTTGTCACCAGCTTCACCCTGATCCAGCAATTTACGGAACATTTCAACACCTGTAACAACAGATTTCTTTCCGTCAGCACCCAGACCGATGATCTGAACTTCATCACCAACTTTCACGATACCAGTTTCGATACGACCTGTAGCAACTGTACCACGACCAGTGATAGAGAATACGTCTTCAATAGGCATCAAGAAAGGCTTGTCAACTTCACGCGGAGGCAGCGGAATCCAAGTATCGCAAGCTTCCATCAGTTCCATCACCTTATCTTCCCATTTTGCATCACCGTTCAAAGCACCCAGAGCAGAACCACGGATGATAGGAGTGTTATCGCCGTCGAAATCGTAGAATGAAAGGAGTTCTCTCATTTCCATTTCAACCAGTTCCAACATTTCTTCGTCGTCTACCATGTCACATTTGTTCATGAAAACAACCAATCTCGGAACGTTTACCTGACGAGCCAACAAGATGTGCTCGCGAGTCTGAGGCATAGGACCATCAGTAGCAGCAACTACGATGATAGCACCGTCCATCTGAGCAGCACCAGTTACCATGTTCTTTACGTAGTCGGCGTGACCCGGACAGTCTACGTGAGCATAGTGACGGTTTGCAGTCGAATACTCTACGTGAGAAGTGTTGATAGTGATACCTCTTTCTTTTTCTTCAGGAGCGTTGTCGATTGAGTCGAATGAACGCAGTTCTGAAAGACCTTTCTTTGCCAATACTGTTGTGATAGCAGCTGTCAAAGTTGTTTTACCGTGGTCAACGTGACCAATCGTACCAATGTTAACATGTGGTTTCGATCTGTCAAATTTCTCTTTTGCCATAACTTAATTGTTCTTTATTTGATTAATGATCATGTTCTAAAATATCATTTGAGCCGGTGCCGAGACTTGAACTCGGGACCTCTTCCTTACCAAGGAAGTGCTCTACCGCTGAGCTACACAGGCAATAAATAAGAGCGGAAGACGGGGCTCAAACCCGCGACCCTCAGCTTGGAAGGCTAATGCTCTATCAACTGAGCTACTTCCGCTTGTTAATTAAAAATTGAAAGTTGAGAATTGAAAACTACTTGTAACCTTAATTTTCAATTTTCCATTTTCAATTGTAAGTGGGCAGTGATGGATTCGAACCACCGAAGTCGAAAGACAGCTGAGTTACAGTCAGCCCCATTTGGCCACTCTGGTAACTGCCCAATAAGTCGACAGTTGAGAATTGACAGTTGACAGATAAAACAGGAAAGCGACATAAACTGTCAACTGTCAACTTTCCACTATCAACTATTTCGAGCCTCTTGTCGGATTCGAACCAACGACCCCGAGATTACAAATCACGTGCTCTGGCCAACTGAGCTAAAGAGGCGAGCCTGCTTCAAAAAGCAGCCGTTTCGTCACCAAGGCGAAACGGCTGCAAATTTAGGCATTATTTCTTATATACCAAATTTATCTACCGTTTTTTTTATTTGGCTCTGATTTTTTCCTTGAATTTAACCAACTGTTTCTCCAATGCTTCTACGCATTCGTCCACCGATTCTTCAAAAGTGTCATTCACCTTTTCGGCAAAACAATCTCCATTTTTAATAATCAACCGGATAGCTGCTTCTTTATTCTTTGCAGATTCAGGTTTTACAACCTTTAAACTGACTTCTGCCGATATAATGCCGTCGAAATATTGTTCCAACTTAGACACTTTCTTCTGAATAAACGCTTCTAACTGATCAGTTGCGTCAAAATGGATTGCTTGAATTCTAATGTTCATAATAAACCTCCTTCTTTTTGTGCTCTTGGATGAGCATGATACACTTTTTTTAATTCCTCAAAGGTTGTATGTGTGTAAATACTGGTGGAAGCCAGACTGCTGTGTCCGAGTAACTCTTTCACGGCATTCAACTCCGCTCCATTATTCAACATACTTGTTGCAAACGAATGTCTTAATACGTGGGGACTGCATTTTGCCAATGTCGGAATGTCCGAGAGTTTCTTTTTTACTACCGTATAAAGAATACCTGTGGACAATTGTTCTCCGTTTTTCCGGACAAAGAACCATCCGCTTCCTGCGCCAACTTCACGATTTCGGACTTCAGTGTATGCAAGCATCAAGTTTTTTAATCTTTCTGCAAAAGGAATCAACCGCTGCTTGTTACGCTTACCTGTCACCTTGACCTGCATGGCGTCAAAATCGATATCGGTATCTTTCAATCCGACTAACTCCGAGCGCCTCACCCCGGTGTCATAAAGCATTTCAAGAATCAGACGATCCCTCACACCTTCAAAATCCTCATCAAACCCATCTCCATCCAGCAATTCTTCCATATCCTTCTCTTTTACAAAAGTGGGTAACGGCTTCTTTGTCTTCGGACCGGTTACAAACCGTAACGGGTTTACAGAAACAAATCCCTGTTTCATAAGGAATTTAAAAAAAGATTTCAAAGAACTCAATTTCCGGTTGACAGACACGGGCGAAATCTTGTTATCCAAAAGAGAGATAATCCAATTCCGTACAATATCCGTATCAACTTCCTCCGGCACAAATGCGCCTTCTTTCTTCTCTTTTACAAAATCTTCGAATTGCTGCAAATCTTTGGAATAAGCATCAATCGTATATTCGGAATAATTCCGCTCATACCGAAGATAATCTAAAAATGAATCAATCTGCACATTCACGTTGCATCAACTTTTATGCAACGAAAATAGGAATAAGAATCCAATAAAACAAGCCTGGCAGATAGATTTTGTATTTTTATTCTTCTACCTGCTGTAATTGCTGAACGTAAACAGCACGCATCGTTTGTTTTCTCTTTGTTACAGAGGGTTTTTCGAAAGCCTGACGGCCTCTCAATTCTTTTACCACACCTGTTTTTTCAAACTTTCTTTTGAATTTCTTCAGCGCCTTTTCAATGTTTTCGCCTTCTTTCAATGGAACTACGATCATAATTTAATTTTATTATATTGTTTAATTACTATATCCACAAATTGGGCAGCAAAATTACTGATTGTTTCGGGATTAGCAAAACTTTCCGTAAATATTTTTCAGAAATCCTCCATACGAAAAGGTGGATAAGCAATCCCTTTTTCGGTTATAATCGCAGTTATCAAGTCGTGAGGGGTTACATCAAAAGCCGGGTTATAGGCTTTCACTCCTTCGGGAGCCATCCGCGAAGCATACCACATATCCGTGATTTCTTCGGGATGCCGTTCCTCGATCACGATCGAACCCCCATCGGGGCAATTCAAATCGATGGTAGATGCCGGGCCCAATACATAAAAAGGAATACCGTAATGACGGGCCAGGATCGCCACCCCCGAAGTCCCGATCTTATTAGCCGTATCGCCATTTGCCGCCACCCGGTCGCAACCGACTACGACAGCCTGCACCCAACCTTTTTGCATGACGATCGAGGCCATATTATCGCAGATCAGGGTAACATCCACACCGGCCTTATGCAATTCGTAAGCCGTCAGGCGCGCACCCTGCAACAGCGGGCGCGTTTCATCGGCAAACACCTTAAAGCCATATCCGCGTTCCTGGCCCAGATAAACCGGAGCCAAAGCCGTCCCATATTCCGACACCGCCAGATGACCGGCATTGCAGTGTGTCAGGATGCCCATTCCCGGACGCAGCAAGGACAGGCAGTTCTCCCCTATCCTGCGACAGGCAGCCGCATCTTCCGCCCGGATCGCTTCCGACTCGTCACGCAGCAGTTGCAGGATTTCCGGAACAGACGCCATCGGATGGGCGGCCACGACTTTTTCCATCCGGTTCAAAGCAGCAACCAAATTGACCGCAGTCGGACGGGAAGAGGCCAGGTAATTTTTAATCCGGAGGAACTCACTGTAGAAGCCATCGTAAGCGTTTGCCGCAATCTGCCGGCAGCAAATATAAATGCCATAAGCCGCAGCTATCCCGATAGCCGGCGCCCCGCGTACCTTTAATTTATATATAGCATCCCAAACCTCTTCCGGCGAAGAAAGAGAAACATACACTTCACATCCCGGCAAGCGGGTCTGATCCAGAATAATCACGGAACTACCATCTTGGCTCAGACGGACTGTCTTCAAATCGGTTATATTGGTATTCATCTTTTATAATGTATAAGCATAATCAGGCACATAAAAAAAGATATTTGCCGGGAAAACCGCACACAATCTTCGGCCAATCTGGATTTTCGCGAGCGGTTAATCGTTTGCCGACAATTGTCGGCAGGCCTGTCGACATCTGTCAGCAGACTTGTCGACAATCGTCAGCAGACCTGTCGACAATTGTCGGCAGGCAAATCTTTCCGTGCGAAGATACAAAATAATGCCGTTCATACGATTGGTTATTAGCAATCTATTTTACAAAATCTTTTACCGGAGGTTGAGGTCTATCACAGGAAATTTAATAACTTTGCCATATTAGTAATGTTGACAAAAAACAAAATGCGATGAAAACAAACATTCCTGAACGCATTGCCGCCTTAAGGGAAGCAATGAAGCAGCATAAAATCGATGCTTATATCATTCCGACTTCCGACCCTCACATGAGTGAATATCCCGCTGACTGCTGGAAATACCGCGAATGGATTTCCGGATTTACAGGTTCGGCCGGAACAGTTGTAATCACAGCCGACAAAGCCGGGCTTTGGACCGACTCCCGCTATTTCTTGCAAGCCTCCACCCAATTGGAAGGGACAGGCATCGAGCTTTTCAAAATGATGTTGCCCGAAACCCCGACAATCCCGGAATTTCTGGCACACGAACTTGAAGAGGGACAGACCGTCGGACTTAACGGCGAAACATACAGCCTGGCAGATGCCCGCACACTGGAAAAATCGCTGGCGGAAAAAGAGATCAAACTGAACACTAACGTTTCGCTGATCGATCCGATCTGGAAAGAACGTCCGGCCATTCCGGAAGCTCCGATGTTTGAAATGCCGGTCGAATTAAGTGGAAAATCAGTCGAGGACAAACTACTCGAAATCAATAAAATGTTGCATAAAGCAGGAGCCGACTGCACCATTCTCTCCGCTTTGGACGAAGTGGCCTGGACTTTCAATATCCGGGGAACGGACGTTGCATATAATCCGGTCGTCATCAGCTACGCATTCGTTTCCGAGAAGGAAAGCGTACTGTTCGTTAATCCGAAGAAACTGCCTGCCGAAATAGCCGGGCATCTGAAGAAAGAAGGGGTAACGCTGGCCGATTACGGCATGTTGGCGACATTCCTGTCACGACTGCCTGAACGGACCCGGGTGTTTATCGACAGCAAACGGACAAATGTGGCCATCTACAATGCTCTGCCTGAAAGCAGCATCCTGATAGAAGGTATCTCGCCCGCCAACCATCTGAAAAGTATCAAAAACGAAACCGAGATAAAAGGGTTCCGCAACGCTGTCCTGAAAGACGGTATCGCCATGACCAAATTCTATTTCTGGCTGGAAAAGATGCTTAAGGCCGGAGAAAAAGTAACAGAGCTGAGTGCCGCCGCCAAGTTGACGGCTTTGCGTGCCGAACAGCCCCAATATGTCATGGATAGCTTTGCCAGCATATCCAGCTACGGCCCGCACGGGGCAGTCGTACACTATTCTCCAACTCCCGAAACAGATACGGAACTGAAAACGGACAGTTTGTACCTGCTCGACTCCGGAGCTCAATACTTGGACGGGACAACCGACATCACCCGTACGATCGCCCTTTGCGACGAGCCGAGCGAGCAGATGAAGAAAGACTTTACCCGCGCCCTGAAAGGTACGATCGGAATTGCCAAATGCAAATTCCCCGCAGGCATACGGGGTTGCCTGATCGATGCGTTCGCCCGCAAAGCCTTGTGGGATGCCGGCATCAACTATCTGCACGGAACCTGCCACGGCATCGGCCATTGCCTGAACGTGCATGAAGGACCGCAAAGCATCCGCATGGAAGAAAATCCGGTGATCCTGGAACCGGGCATGGTGATGAGTGACGAACCAGCCATGTACCGCCCCGGCGAATATGGTATCCGTACCGAAAATATGATCCTGATCCGTGAAGACAGTGAAACGGAATTCGGAAAGTTCCTCGGTTTCGAGACATTGACATTATGTTACATCGATACGAAACTGATTATCCCGTCCATGCTCTCCGTACGCGAACATGCCTGGCTGAACAAATACCACCAGATGGTATACGACTTGGTAAGCCCGCATCTGAACGAAGAAGAGAAGGCTTGGCTAAAAGAGAAAACAGCAGAAATCTAATTAATTATGGCTTTAATAAAATCAGTAAGAGGCTTTACTCCCAAAATAGGTAAAGACACGTTTTTAGCAGACAACGCTACCATTATCGGCGATGTAGAGATAGGCGAAGGTTGCAGCATCTGGTTCGGAACCGTGCTGCGAGGCGATGTAAACTCCATCCGTATCGGCAACGGGGTGAATATACAGGACGGTTCCGTCCTGCACACCTTATACGAGAAATCGACGATTGAGATCGGCGACGATGTGTCGGTCGGCCACAATGTCACGATCCACGGGGCAAAGATATGCAACGGCGCCCTGATCGGGATGGGTTCGGTCGTACTGGACCATGCCGTGATCGGCGAAGGTGCCATAGTCGCTGCCGGATCGGTCGTGTTGAGCAAGACCATCGTCGAACCGGGAAGCATCTACGCCGGCGTACCGGCCAAGTTCGTGAAGAAGGTAGACCCGGAGCAGGCGAAGGAGATCAACCAAAAGATCGCCAAGAACTATCACATGTATTCATCCTGGTATAAAGAAGAAGAAGAAGAATAGATGAAAAGGATTGGATGGGCAATGCTATTGGTTGCCTGCTGCATAGGAGGTTTTCTGGCATTGCCCTCCAACTATTACCTGCGTAGGGCACTCACCCATTTCCTGCCCAAGATCGACCAGTACCCGATCTTCGAGAACCGGATCGTCAAAGCGGGCGATCCAGCTCCGTGGCAACAGGCGAAAGCCTATAACACTTGCTCGATACCGGATAAATATCTTCCGGTATTCAACAACTTGGGGACAGTCGCCTATGTTGTCATACAAGACAGCACGCTGCTTTTCGAACAGTACTGGGAAGATTATTCGCCGAAATCGCACAGCAACTCGTTTTCGATGGCAAAAAGTATTGTTTCGCTGGCTATCGGATGCGCCATAGACGACGGGGTGATCCGGGACGTCGACCAGCCGGTCTGCGACTTTTTCCCCGAATTCGGCGGATATAACGGAAAGCCACTCACCATCCGCCACCTGCTGACGATGAGTGCGGGAGTCGATTTCCAGGAGGCTTATTCCTCTCCCTTCTCTCCCACAACACAACTCTACTACGGAGACGACCTTCACAAGATCGCTTTCGGCATGAAAGAGATTGCCGAGCCGGGCATAAACTTCATCTATCAAAGCGGAGTGACACAACTTCTCGCGTTCCTGGTTGAAAAAGCGACGGGAGAAAACATCAGTTCCTATGTCTCCCGCAAGCTCTGGACACCCTTGCAGGCCGAAGAAAACGCCTTATGGAGCTTAGACAAAAAGGAGGGCATGGAAAAAGGATATTGCTGTTTCAACAGCAACGCACGCGATTTCGCCCGTTTCGGACAACTCGTTCTGAATAACGGGTACTGGAACGGCAAGCGACTGATCTCCGAAAGTTATCTGAAGGAAGCGACTACGCCCGACACGACTCTCCTCTTCCCGGAATATAATGAAACGAACCACTGTTACGGATTCCAGTTCTGGCATCTGAACTACAAAGGTATGGATATCCCGTACATGCGGGGAATACTCGGACAATACGTCTTTATCATCCCTGACAAAAACGCCGTTGTCGTCCGCCTCGGCCACAAACGTAGCGAGACAAGGACGTCACAACATTATCCGGACGATATCGATACCTGGCTGGCCGCAGCACTGGATATCATGGAACAAGGTAAACAACACAATTAATTGCAAATGAAAGAATACAAATACATCCTGCTGGATCTGGACGGTACGATTACCGATCCGATGATCGGCATCACCCGATGCGTCGAATATGCATTGAACCATTTCGGCATACAGGTAAACGACCTCCGCGAGTTATGTCCTTTTATCGGTCCTCCCCTTCTGGACTCGTTCCGGGATTTCTATCATTTCACGGACGAACAAGCCAAAGAGGCTACAGAAAAGTACCGGGAACGTTTTGCCGATACCGGTATTTATGAGAACAAACTGTATGACGGCATGAAAGACTTTTTAGAAGAGGCAACCCGGCAAGGACGCATCCTGATGCTGGCGACATCCAAACCGACAGTCTTCGCCAAACGCATCCTGGACTATTTCGATATCGCCCGTTATTTCACCTTCGTCGCCGGTAGCGGCTTGGACGGTTCCTTTTATACAAAAGGAGATGTGATCCGCCATGTATTGGAAAGCAATAACCTGACGAACCATCCCTCAGTCGTCATGATCGGCGACCGCAAACATGATATCATCGGAGCCAAAGAGAACAGACTCGATTCGATCGGCGTGCTTTACGGCTACGGTAACCGGGAAGAGTTGTCGCAAGCCGGTGCGGACTATATCGTAGAGGATATTGCCGGACTGCGCAACCTGCTGTTCCATATATAAAGAAATTAAACTACTTTTGTGACAGAACACTTAAAAACTAAACAAATTATATCATGAGAAGAAACAATCTGTGGATAACAGCCCTTGCATTCGGGCTATCGTTATCGGCTTATGGACAGGGCAGGCAGGAAGGTGGTATCTCTTCCGGGATGTTGCAGGAAATCAAGCAAGCCTACAAAGGAACGCCGGCCGACAAAGCCATTCACAACGCGATCGCGGGTAACGACATCAACAAACTGGCAATCAACAACGACAGTAAAAACAATTTCGACACCTACTTTTCCAACAAAGTGAACAGCAAAGGGATCACGAACCAAAAATCATCCGGCCGCTGCTGGTTGTTTACGGGGCTGAACGTAATACGTGCACAGGTCATCGCCAAGTATAACTTGCCGGAATTCGAACTCTCGCAGAACTATAACTTCTTCTGGGACCAGCTCGAGAAGGCCAACCTTTTCCTCCAAGGAATCATCGACACACGGGAAAAGCCGATCGACGACAAGATGGTGGAGTGGCTGTTCAAGAATCCGATCGGAGACGGTGGACAGTTCACCGGCATATCCGACAACCTGATGAAATACGGCATCGTTCCTTCCGGTGTCATGGTCGAAACGTATAGCAGCGACAACACCAGCCGTATGTCCAACCTGATCGGCCTGAAACTGAAAGAATACGGATTGGTATTGCGTGACGCAAAAGGCTCGAAACCGGAAACGCTGGCAAAACGCAAGACAGAGATGTTAGGCGAAATCTACCGCATGCTGGTCCTCAACCTCGGAGAACCTCCTACGAAATTCACCTGGACCCGCAAAGACGCAAGCGGCAAACCGGTCGAAACAAAAGAATATACCCCGCAATCGTTCTATCAGGAATTCGTGGGCGAAGATTTGAAGAACAACTACGTCATGCTGATGAACGATCCGAGCCGCGACTACTACAAATTATATGAGATCGATTTTGACCGCCATGCCTATGACGGCAAGAACTGGACATACGTCAACCTTCCGATAGAAGATATCAAAGAAATGGCGATCGCCTCCATCAAGGACAGTACCATGATGTATTTCTCCTGTGACGTGGGTAAATTCTTCGACCGTAACCGCGGAGTGCTCGATGTCGACTATTATGACTACGGTTCGCTGATGGGCACGACTTTCGGTATGGACAAGAAACAGCGCATCCAGACATTCGCCAGCGGCTCTTCCCACGCCATGACATTGATGGCAGTAGACTTGGATGCCAACGGCCAACCTAAAAAATGGATGGTGGAAAACAGTTGGGGTCCGGGCGCTAACAACGGCCATCTGATCATGACGGACGAATGGTTCAACGAATATATGTTCCGCTTAGTTGTCAACAAGAAATTCATCACCGACAAAGTCAAGGAAGTATTGAAACAAACACCGACAAGGTTACCGGCTTGGGACCCGATGTTTGCGGAAGAAGAGTAAAAACGTGTTAAAAGTGAAAAGTTGAAAGTTGAAAGTTTTTTGTTGCTATTTCAACTTTTCACTTTCAACTCTCAACTTTCACCTATTAATAGTATCCTTCATTCTGCGCCTCTTCGGCAGACGGCTTCGGAGACAGGCGGTCGATATGGTTCTGCGGGATCGGACGGAGCTTGTGATATTCCCGTATATTCGGAGCGGCATCCGGATTAAACTTCTTCACACGCTCGTACAAAGTTTCCGTACGCACCAAGTCTTCCCAACGGTTCATCTCGCCGTATGTTTCACGGGCACGTTCATCCAGCATAAAGCCGATAAAATCGTCACTGATCTCTGCTGGCGTCACTAATATCGACTTTTCGGTCGAACCGGTCAGGTTAGCTATATTGCCACCATCTATCTGCCACCACTCCTGCGGTTTGGCTTCTCCTTCCTTATAGGCGGCACGTTTACGGACGATGTTGATCAGCGAGGCAGCCTTCTCGAAATCACCCTTTCTGCCATAAGCTTCGGCAGCTATCAGATAAGTCTCACCCAGGCGCATCCGGACAAAGTTACGTCCTCCCTGCTCATAGTTCATATCCGGACGTTGCGTATCGAGCCATTTCTTCAGGCAAGGGAAAAAGTGGTTCGTGTTTTCATCCACAGGAATTAAAGTATAACGGGCCTTCGCTATGTCCAACTGCATCTGGCGGTTTTTCGCTTTGTCGATCACGGTTCCTTTATAGTCTTTTGCCCCATAGTATTTCGGGATAAAATAGACAGCCGTATCTCCCAAAGCGAATTTAGGCTTACCTACCAGTTCCGCCGGAGTTTCATACAACAAATCATCCGTTGTCTTACCGTTCTCATCCACATAGTAATATTTATCCTGCCATACGGGAATAGACGATTCCTTATTGGCATAGAACACCCAGCTGAACATCTTATACATACGGGAATCATTCAGATGGTCGAACAACTCAGTTTGTAAATAAGGAGTCGGCTTCACACGCTTCCAGGCACGTCCCTGCTGGAGGTCACGCTGCATTCCCGGCAACTTCTCGTAAGTCGGAACCCAATACAAGTGCATCTTATTCCCATCCGAGCCGTTAAACAAGACGTCGTTTGTAAACTCGACACCCCAGATCGTCTCGGACGAAACCTTTTGCCTGTCCTGGTCGATCGTCAACGAATAGTCCGGTTCCAGGGCAAATTTGCCAGAGTTGATGACAGCCTCGGCAAAATAGGCAGTACTGTCCATGTCGGTCGGTTTCTGTCCACGCTGGTCTTTCACGGCGCTGCCCCTTGTCAGGTAGACTTTCGAAAGCAAGTTAGCAGCCGCCCATTTGGTTGCACGGCCACGATCCGCCTGCATGGCGACATCGGGCAGAGCATCAAACGAGTAACGCAGGTCGCTAATGATAAAGGCATACAAGTCCGCAACCGACGCACGCGGGAAATCGGTTATGATCTGCGAAACATTCCCTTCACTCAACAACGGGATACGTCCGAAATGCTGAACCAGATCAAAATAGAAATAAGCACGCATGAAACGAAGTTCACCTTCCCGCGCCACTTTCTCGGCTTCGGTCATATCTCCCACTTTCGGCAAGAACATCAATGCCGTATTGGCACGTGTAATACCTTTATAGGCATTTTCCCAAAATTCATACAACATACCGAAAGAAGAGTTCAGCTGATTGCTGTATTTATTGAAAGCATCCTTATTACCGCCATCGGCCCCTTCCCAGACATAATCCACGCCATACTCGGTCAGGCAATAATAACGCTCGCCACCGACATACCAGCGCATGGTCGAATAGACACCGTTCACGGCAGTCTCTATACCGGTCTTTGTTTCCAGATAATCATACGACACCCCGCTGACCACCTTTTCATTCAGGAATGATTCGCACGACACGCCGGCTGCTGCCACTAAAGACAGCAAACCATATTTTATTATATTTTTCATACTATCGTCTATTTATCATGTTAGTTATTATCAAAAGCTCAGGTTCACACCAAACAGATACGTCCTCGGCATCGGTTCATTGAAGTCGCCCCCACTTTCAGGGTCCGTACCTGAATAGCCTGTAAAGACATACGCATTCTGTACGGTTGCATACACGCGCAACTTCTGAATGCCGACATTCTGCAACAACGTCTTCGGCAAGGTATAGCCCAACGTCACCTGCCCGATTCTCAGGAACGAAGCGTCTTCCTTATAAAGAGAAGAAATGTAGTTCGGGTTCTCGAAGTCGATATTCGGACGCGGAGCCTCGTTACTGTGGTTACTGATCGGATTGCCGTTTTCATCCTCGCCGATAATACGCCAGTAGTTCACTTTCGCACCGTTATAACGCCCGTTCAAACTCCATCCCCTATCAAAAGATTTTGTCTGCCCGAAAGCTCCATTCAGAAAGAAACTAAAATCAAAATCCTTATAATCTAAATAATTACTCATGCTCAACGTCACGGTCGGATTCTCATGACCGAGGATAAAGCGGTCTTCGGAAGTGATCTTATAGTCGCCATTGCGGTCGACAATCTTGATATCGCCTGGTTTAAAGATGCCTCCCCACTTTTCGAGTTCGGCAGCATCTTCCAGTTGCCAAATACCGTCGGCCTTATAATCATAGAACACTTTCACGGGCTGGCCGATAAACCATTTATTCCCTTCGTCGTCGACTTTCCCGTTATAGAGTTCCACGATCTCCTCCTTGTTGACGGAGAACATAAAATCAGTCGTCCATTTGAAGTTCTTCGCATCGATATTGACCGTATTCAAGGTTACTTCCAGACCTTTGTTACGGATGTGTCCGATATTGGTCGTCACATTGCCGAAACCGGAAACAATCGGCAACTGGCGGTCCATCAAGAGGTCGTTCGTGTTCTGAAGATACAAATCCACGCTACCCCCTATCCGGCCGTTCAAGAAACCGAAATCGATACCGGCATTCCATTGCTCAGTCTTTTCCCATGACAAGTTCGGGTTCGGCATCTCTTTCTGATAGAAGGCCAGCACGCCGTTCGAACCATAGCTGTAACGCCCGTATTCGAGGCTGCCCTGCGTCTTGTAAGGATCGATGGCCGTGTTGCCGGTGATACCCCAACCTAAGCGGAGCTTCAAATTACTCAGGCAGTCGACATCTTTGAGGAACGATTCCTCCTTGACACGCCATGCAAGGGCAGCAGAGGGGAACAGCACCCATTTATGCCCCGGCGCCAAACGGGAAGAACCGTCGTAGCGGGCAGACACCGTCAGCAGATAGCGGTCTTTGTAGTTATAGTTCACACGTCCCATGAAAGAAGCCAGATTCCAACGCTGGTAATCGCTCGATACGGACTCGATCGTCTGAGCTGAACCGACATTGTTCCAAGTCTGGTTCTCATAAGGCAGGTCTTTCACCTTGATTTCCGACTTCTCGTATGTTTCCTGCTGGATAGACTGCAAGAAAGTCAAACCCAGAGTATGATCTTTTTTAAAAGTCTTGTTATAGAACAACAGGTTTTCCCACGTGTACATACGGCGGTTGTCACGAGCATTGACAGCACGCGCCGGACTGCCGGAACGGTCCGAACTCAACGCCCCGTAGAACTCGTTGCCGTACCAGGGACCTATGTCGATACCGACATTCGAACGATATTTAATATCGAACGGAAGCGTGACGTCTAAATAATAACTTCCCAGGAAACGGTCTTTCTTTATCTCCTTCTTTTCATGTTCAAGGTTCAGGAATTTATTCCATAACTGCGGATCGTTACCGGGACGGGCTTCAATGATGTTACCATTTGCATCATAAATATCAGCCAATGGATATGTCAACTTCACACCATCATAAAGGTTACCTCCGTTATTACGATCAAGATGAGAAAAAGAGGTTGAACCGCCGACCTTCACATATTTGTTTAAAGTCCAGTCAAAATTGACGCGAACCGAATAACGCTGATAATCTTGTCCCTTCACCACGCCTTCTTGTCCGAAATAGGTAGCGGAAGCAAGCATCTTCAGTTTCTCCGTGCCTCCCCGAACACTGACTTCATGGTTGTGGATCGGAGCAATGCGCAAGGCCTCCTCCGTCCAGTCGTTGTAAGGGACACGGTCGGAATGCCAGACACCGTTCTCGTCATATCCCTGTTCGATCTTGCTCATGATACTCGGATCGGCATTGAAATAACCGATCTTACGGTCCCAATCCAATGTCGGGACAAGCGGATACGGGGTTGTCTTGTTGGTAGCACGATTCGCCTCGCGCACCATTTCGACCCACTCGCCGCCATCGAACATTTCGATCTTACGGGCAGCCTGCTGTACACCGACATAGCCATTATAATCGACCTGCACCTTACCTTCTTTTCCCTTCTTTGTTGTCACCAAAATAACGCCATTTGCACCACGCGACCCGTAGATAGCTGTGGCGGAAGCATCTTTCAACACTTCGACCGACTCGATATCGGAAGGGCTCAATTCACTCAATGCCACAACGATAGGAATACCGTCCACGACATACAACGGATCGTTTGTCGCCTTCAAAGACCTGTTACCACGCACACGGACCTGTACGTCCTCACCCGGTTTGGCACTCGTCGACAAAATCGTTACACCGGCAGCACGTCCCTGTAAAGCCTGTGCCGCACTGAAAGAAGCGGTCTCCTGCAATTTCTCTCCTTTTACCGAGGCTACCGAACCGGTCAGGTCCCGCTTCTTGGCCACACCGTAGCCGACCACCACGACTTCGTCGAGGTTTTGCAAGTCCTCTTTCAAAGTGATAATCACATTTCCCTGTCCTTTGTAAGCATAGTCCTGCGGCTGATAACCGATGTAGGAAACAGCCAGCGTCACAGCCGGTTTAGAGATAGTAAAAGAAAATTTACCGTCGATATCGGTAATGGAACCATTCGTAGTCCCCTTCTCGACTACGTTCGCCCCGATGATAGGTTCACCGGTCACATCCTTGACAACGCCGGAAACCGTATGCTGGGCATAGGCGGCCGCGGCGACAAACACACTAAATAAACAGACCAGCATGATCGTATGCAGCCGTTTGATTGTAGCTTTTGTTTTGTTCATAATAATAAAATCAGCAATTAATAAATTAGATTAATATATTCACTCATCTGGCATCATGCAGAAGCTGCATGATGCCTTTATTGTACAATAAAGGCATCATGCAGAAGCTGCATGATGCCTTTATTGTACAATAAAGCGACAGGCGCTCAATGTATATTATTTGTCGATTGTTTTTTAATTAGCTCGTATCGTTCATAATAATATATTTTCAAGGTCTTTATTCTATGTTTCCGTACACACATAAACATAGAAGAGTTTTCCTCCGATTCCGGCTGCAAAACAAATAAATTATTGATTTCGAGGCTTTAAATTATCATTCAAAGGCTTTCAAATATCAATCAAATGCCTATCTTTGTTACAAAACCGCCGGTCCGGAGGCTTTCCGGGCCGGCGGTTCGTTTTATAAACAATTAAAAATCGTTACCATGAGCATCTTATTGAACAAAGTGCAGCGCGGAAACCCTTCCGACAAGAACGCCGCAAAGAAATGGTATCCTGTCCAGAACTCGACGGGATTAGTAGATGAAACCAAAGTAGCCGACCTTATCGCCGACGAAACCACTCTTAACCCTGCCGAAGCCTTGATGGCCATCCGGCAGTTCCAAAAAGTATTGTTGCGGCTTTTGCTAGACGGACATAGCGTGAAATTGGGAAACTGGGGTACATTCTCCATTACTCTGAACACGAAAGGCGAAGCCGAGAAAGCATCTCTGACGGTCCATAACATCTTGAAAGTAAACATCGCCTTCCAACCGGGGGAAGACCTGAAAACAGCTATTCAAAAAGCCGATTTCATCTGGATAGAAAACCTGGGAGGCAAGACGAAAGAATCGGGAGGGGAAGAAGAAAGACCGGGCGAATTGTAGCCCCATTTCCCCCTTCACCAACCCACTTTCCCCAGTTGCCCAACTCACAACTCTGAGTTGGGCAACTCACGATTCCGAGTTGGGCAACTCAGGGACGCGAGTTGGGCAACTCGGAACAGCAAGTCGGGCAACTCACGGATGCGAGTTGCCCGACTTATATATATGCTTTGAATATCAAAGAAATTACGGATGAAATCACTTTCCCGCTTCCGGCAAGTCCGTCCCCCCGTCGACCGGAATCATCAAAAACGAATATTCACGGGCGGTCGGGGTGATCGTATATTCGGGATGGGTTTGGGCGCCCCAGGTGTTATCGCCGCCGACACCCATCTGGCAGCCCGCGATGTTCAGCCAGACCATGTCTTTCTTTTCGATGCTGCCGCCATGCACGTGTTTCGTCATGGAAGGGATATAGTAGAGGTCCTCGATCGGGAAATTCCAGGCGCTGACCTCCAAAGGTTCCCGGGCTGACCGGATCAACAGGCCCTCGCCCGAAGCATTTTGCAGGGCGACCCAGCGGACATCCGTCTTATTGGCCGTTTCCTGGGCACGGACATACGGATGGTATTGTTCCCAGACGGTCGCCTTATAGAGATCGATATCGGCGGACGATTTGCGGTCCCAATAGTTTTCGTGCGGGCCACGGCCGAACCAGGTCATCCGGTCGTATTCGCCGGCAAGCACCATCCGCATACCGAAACGGGGCATTTCGGGCAAGGCTTTCCCGCCCGGTGTGAAGTTCAAAGTCGTTCGGACAATACCGTCGGGATAGACGACGTAGGTCACGGAGCAAGCCGATTCCTGTTCCGGCATCGTATAGGAGGCACGGATCGTCACCGCTCCCCCGTCTCCGGCACGGTCGGCAGACATACCGACGAGTTGCAACTCGTTTCCGGCCTGCTTCCAGGTTCCGCAACGCTCCAACATACCGTTCGCCACATCGTTATCGGTCAGCGGACGCCAGAAATTCGGGCGAAGGCCGGCTTGCAGATATTCTTTTCCTTTCACCTTCAGGCTGGTGATCTCTCCCGTCTTCCGGGAGAAAACAAGAACGGAAGAAGAGGCGGTCACCGTATAACCGTCCGATGTCTCATCCACTTTCGCCGATCCCTTAAAGGGGCGGTTTGGAATCTCTTTTACCGGTTCCTTAACAGGATGGCAAGGAAGTTGCCATTGCTCGGATGCTGCCAAATGCCCTTTGGGAACCAATGGAGAAGCCTCCTTCGTACAAGCGGAAAGATGCAGGAAATACTCCGTTCCGGGTTTAGCTTCGATAGCCGGGAGGGGCAGCGTGACGACAGCCGAGGCATGAGGGGCGATCACCGGGACATCGAGCTGGCCTTCGTACAAGATTCGTCCGTCGGCCTTGATCTTCCATGTATAATCATAGACATCGGAAGACAGGAAATCGTGGCGGTTCGTGACCTTCACCTGATTCGGCGAGAAGGGGACGCCTTCGAAATGCATATACTGATAGACCTTTTTCACTTCATAGATATGCGGATGCAGGGTGCGGTCGGCAGCCACCAAGCCATTGGCGCAGAAGTTGGAATCGTTGACAATGCCGACGAAGCCCATATCGCCGCCGTATGCCCAGACATCCTTGCCTTTCCGGTCCTTGATGGCAAACGTCTGGTCCACCCAGTCCCAGATAAAGCCGCCTTGCAGGTTGTCATATTTATAGATCAGCTCCCAGTAGTCGCCGAGGTTGCCGACGCTGTTCCCCATCGCATGCGCATATTCGCAGAGGATCAGAGGACGCTCCTGACGCTGGTTCGCCCATTGGCGGAGCAGCCAGATACGTCCGTACATCGGACAATAGATATCGGACAGGCCCTTCACGCCTCCCCCTTCGTATTGGACGGGGCGGCTCGCGTCGCGTTGTTTCGCCCAGTGGTAGATCGTCTCGAAATGTTTCCCGTAGCCGGACTCGTTCCCCAAGCTCCAGGTGATAATGGCGGTCACGTTCTTATCCCGCTCCACCATTCGTTCCATCCGTTCTATGAAAGGGATTTCCCAGCCATCCATATTGGCAAGCGTACCGTCCGGATGGGCTTCCATGCCGTGCGATTCGATGTTCGCCTCGTCGACTAAATAGATACCGTATTCGTTGCAAAGCTCGTACCACTCTTCGTAGTTCGGATAGTGGCAGCAACGGACGGCGTTGATGTTGAATTGTTTCATCAGGCGGATATCTTCGACCATGCTCTCCACCGAGATCGAACGTCCGCGGTGCATATCGTGTTCATGCCGGTTCACCCCCTTGATCAGGACAGGCGTACCGTTGACTAAGAGCATTCCGTTCTTCATCTCCACCTTCCGGAAGCCGAAACGTTGCGTGAACGATTCCGTCACCTTGCCGCTCCGGTCCACCGTGTTCACGACAAGGGTGTAGAGGTCGGGAGTCTCTGCCGTCCAGCGTTTCACCTCCGGGAATTTTTCAGAGAAAGAGAGCACCGTGTCCGTCGCATTCCTGACCGTCAGGCAGCCGGATGCCAGTTCTTTCTGTCCGTCGAGGACTTTCAACCGGACCGATGTTCCTTTTGCTAAGGAGCGGCTATCCATCGTAAAACGGATATCGAGCAGACCGTCCCGGTATCGGTCATCGAGGTCCGCCTTGATCTCGAAGTCTTTGATACGGGATTTCGGACGGGCTATCAGCATCACGTTCCGCTCGATCCCGCTATATTTCCAGTAGTCCTGTCCTTCCAAGTAAGAACCGTCGCTATAGCGGTAGACTTCGACCGCCAACTTGTTTTCTCCAGCTTTCAGATATTGATTGATCAGAAATTCGGACGGCAGGCGGCTGTCCTCGCTATAGCCCACGAACCGGCCGTTCACCCAGCAATAATAAGCGGATTCGACTCCTCCGAAATGGAGCAGCACGTCCTTCCCCTTGAAATGCTCCGGGACGGTAAAGGTCGTCACGTACGAGCCTACCGGATTATAATCTTGCGGCACATATGGAGGATTGGCGGGGAAAGGATAGCGGGTGTCCGTATAGATCGGGGCGTCGAAGCCCTGGAGTTCCCAACTGCCCGGCACTTCGATATCTTTCCAGCCGGAGACATCGAAGCCTTCTTCGTAGAACGTGGCGGGACGGGAAGCCGGGTTCTTGGCAAAATGGAACTTCCACGTTCCGTTCAGCGACTCGCGGCGTTCCAGCGTCGCGTCTTTCTGCAAAGCGGCTCTTTCCGAGGCATAAGGCACGAAATGGGCATGGATCGGCTCCCGGTTGATCTGGTTTATGCGCTGGTTCTCCCACTCTTTATGCCGGGCATGGCCGGCCAGAGCCAATGAAAGCAGCGCACCGATGGCGAATAGTTTGTGTTTCATGATAATAGAAATCTAAGTGTTTGCGACGAAGATACGGAATAATATTCAATCTTTCCCCCAATCCGAAGGTTTTGCGCCCATTTGGAGGATAAGATTTCCGCCGGCCGCCAGATCGGCGTGCATCAGGTAGCATTTATCGTACTTCTTCCCGTTCAAGGTCGCACTCTGGATATAGATATTCTCCGGACTGTTATCACGTGCTTCGATCACAAAAGAGCCGCCCGTCGCATAGGCAGGATCCAAGCGGAACTCCACCCGGTCGAATACCGGACTGGTGATCTCATAGCGGCCATCGCCCGGGCATACCGGATGTATGCCGGCAGCAGCCAGCACATACCAGGCGGACATCTGCCCGACATCTTCGTTTCCCACTAAGCCGGTCACTTTGTTGTGATAAGCGTTCCGGCAAATGTCGCGTGTCCATTTCTGGGTAAGCGAAGGCACTCCCAACCGGTTAAACAGGAAAGGCACATGATGGACCGGCTCGTTGGCATGGTTATAATAGTCATTCCAGAGATAGTCGCCCGGTGTTTTCTCAAACATGTCCGTCAGGTCGGCCAACACCTTTTCACGGCCACCCATCAGGCGGACCATCCCCTCGATATCGTGCGGTACGAACCACCCTTGTTGGTAAGGATTGGATTCCACGCAACCAAAGCCCTCTTGCAAACGCCCCTTTTCGGGCAAAGAAGAAAAAACACCTTTCTCATCACGCGGACGGAACCACCCCGATTCAGAGTCGAAGATGGTCGCATACGACAGGGCACGCTTGTCAAAATACGCCCGGTCGCTCTCTTTCCCCAACCACCCGGCCAAACGGGCCATGCACCAATCCGTATAGTCATATTCCAACGTGCAGGAAATATTGCCGGGCGTATAACCGTCTGCATTATTGCCAAAGCGCCGGGAAGTGTTCAAGGCATAGCGGTACGCTTTCTCCACGTCATAACCCCGAATGCCTTTCTGGAAAGCATCGCACAAAACCGAAATGGCGGGATTGCCTACCATGCAACCGGAGTAAGCATTCAAGAGCTCCCACCGTTCGAGATATTCATTGCCACTCTGGTCGGCTATCTCCACAAGCGAGTTGACAAGATCGTTCACCATCTCCGGGTTGATGATGGTTTGAAGAGGCATCTGGCTACGAAAGACATCCCAGCCGCTAAAGATCGTCCGCTTACGGAACTTGCCGGTCTGATGGATCTTTTTATCCGCTCCGGTGTACTCGCCGTTGATGTCGCTACAAAGGCGCGGATCAATCAACGTATGATAAAGAGCCGTATAGAAAATTCTCTTCTCCTCGTCGGTTCCTCCCTCGATAGAGACTTTCGCCAACTCGTCATTCCAAAGACGGGCACACTCGGCGTATGTCCGGTCAAAATCGAAGCCTTTCATCTCCGCCGCCAAATTCTCCTCCGCGTTCTTCAAACTGGTATAGGAGATGCCGCTCTTTAACAAGATCTCCTCATCGGGTTGGGTTTCAAAGTTGGCGTAAAAACCCAAATGCTTGCCTTCAAATGCCGAAACAGAAGGGTGGATGGCGGCTTCACGGATCGCCTCGCGGTACCGCTCGCTACAAACATCTTCACGCTTACGTTTCCAATCGTCCGGAATATCGGCAGACCAAACGCCATGACTGGAAAAAGGTTTGGAAAATTGGGCATAGAAATAGACCGTATAGTCGGCCTTGCCGTCTCCGTTTCCCCAACCGCCTCCATCAGGTGTGCATTGCATCCAACCTTTGATGGTATGGTCGTTCACAACTTCTATGCTTTGAAGTGTCGATGTCCCACCTACCCGGCGTGCCAGATCGACCTGTATACGAGCCTCCTTGCTCTCCGGGAAGGTGAAACGAAGCATCCCGCTATGGGGCAAAGCGGTCGCTTCCGCCTGAATCTTATAATCGGAAAGAAAAACAGAATAATAGCCGGCCGAAGCCTTTTCGGTCGATTTGTCGTATCGGGAACGATATCCTTCTTCCGGCTTGTCTTCCGTTCCGGCGAATGTATGCAAATTCCCGATCGTCGGCATCACCAGGAAATTACCCAAATCGCCGTACCAGCCGATACCGGACATTTGTGTAAACGCGAATCCTTCGATCGTCGTATGTTCATAACTATAGCCGGGACCGTTATCGCCTCCGGTAATCGTGTTGGGGCTGACCTGCACCATGCCGAAAGGGGCGGTCGCTCCGGGGAACGTCTTTCCAAGCCCATGACTGGCACCCGCCAACTCTGTATTCGTTGAAGCTCCCACAAACGGGTTTACATAAGAGGACAGAAGGCGCTCGTCTGCTTCTGCTTCCTTCTCCACCGTATGGCAGGAAAACAAAGAAAGGGACAAGGATAGTCCCAACAAAGATAGTCTACTATTCATCATTATCAGATTAAAAAAGGCTACATCAAAAGTCGTTATCTGTCATTCCGGATCAAATCCGCCACGACAAGAAACTTTTGAGGCAGCCTCGTTTTACAAAGCTTACAAAGTTCACAAAGCCAATTCCTTCAATATGCCATCCGTCGCTCCGGCATTGCCTTTCACAAACTGGCCGGCACTCTCGCCGGAAGCCTTCAAGACCTCGGCGTAGGTCAACAACTCGTCCATCTTGCCCACGAACTCATCTTTCGATGCGACCGAGAATCCTCCGCCCACCTTG
Source organism: Parabacteroides vesiculifaciens (assembly GCF_049860805.1). NCBI lineage: Bacteria > Pseudomonadati > Bacteroidota > Bacteroidia > Bacteroidales > Tannerellaceae > Parabacteroides > Parabacteroides vesiculifaciens. The sequence goes on along the minus strand of NZ_CP187555.1, from coordinate 5,098,932 downwards.
ATCAAGTCACGGGCCTCCTTGAACTTCTGGAACCGGGGGCCGAACAACACCGGAATACCATAAACCGCCGCCTCCAGCGTATTATGGATGCCGGCTCCGAAACCACCTCCGATATAGGCAATCGTCCCATACCGGTAGATGGAAGACAACAAGCCGAAGCTATCCACGATCAGGCAGTCTTTCCCTTCAAGCAGACTATTATCCTGCATCACTTCGGACAGGCGGACAAACGGGCGTTTCAGCAACGACTCGATATACATCAGATGCTCCCGGTGAATCTCGTGCGGGGCGATGATCAGCTTCATCTCCGGATGTTCATTGAAATAAGGGATCAGGATTTCTTCGTCCTGCGGCCAGGAACTCCCGGCGATCAAGGTCACCCCTCTTTCTTCTGCCCGCCGGTTTAAACCGACGGCAAATCGTTCGACTTCCGGTATATCACGCGCTTGATTGCGGACGTCCAACACCCGGTCGAAACGGGTATCGCCGAAGACCGTCACATTATGGATTCCGTATTTTCCAAGCAACTCCTTCGAGCGGTCGTCCTGCACGAACAGATGCGTAAAGCAGTGCAGCATCTTCCGGTAAGGAGCTCCGAACCATTGGAAAAACAACTGGTCAGGACGGAAAATCGCCGAAATGATATAGACCGGGATTCCCCGTTTCTTCAACTCATGCAAATAGTTTCCCCAGAACTCATACTTGATGAAAACCACCACCGCCGGATTCGCCAGATTCAGGAACTTCTTTACCCGGTAAGGCGTATCGAAAGGCAGATAGCAGATAACATCCGCCCCGTTATAGTTTTTCCGCACTTCATAGCCTGAGGGAGAAAAGAAAGTAAGCAATATCTTATATCCCGGATATTGTGCCTTGATCTTTTCGATCATGGGACGTCCCTGCTCAAACTCTCCCAACGAAGAAGCATGAAACCAGATGTACTTCGCATTCCGGTCTATCTTCTCACGCAATATGCTATTCGTCTTCCACTGGCCGAAACGCATCAGACGCGCCTTCCGGTGGAAAGGAGAAATCAGGGCGACAATAAAGGCATAAAAATGTATGAGTAAGCTGTACATGGTAAAACAATTTATGATTTATGATTTATGATTTATCATCGATACATAAATCATAAATCATAAATCTGAAATCATAATTTCTCTATCGCTCTCTGGATGCGGCGGATAGATTCTTCCTTACCCAGGGCTTCCGTTATGTCGAAGATATGCGGACCTTTGCCTTCGCCGACAAGGGCCAGGCGGGTTGCATTCATTATATTTCCCAAATGGTAGCCTTTGCTTTCGATCCAGGCTTTTACCTCTTCTTCCGTACCCTCGATATCGAACGGCTCACGCGCACGAAGCACTTCGATCAGTTCGGCAAGCTGGGCGGCACTGTCTTCTTTCCAACGTTTTTTACGCGTCTTTTCGTCATATTCAGTCGGAGCGATGAAGAAGAACGAGCAGAGATCCCACAAGTCCTTGATAAAGGTGGCACGGTCTTTCATCATAGCTACGACCTTCTCCACGTATGCCGGATCGGCTTTCACACCGTGGCTTTCGAGGATCGGCATAAAGAGGGCGGCTGCTTCCTTATTGTCCATAGCCTGGATATAATGATGGTTGAACCATTTTCCCTTTTCATAATCGAACTTGGCACCGCTCTTGCTACAACGGCTCAGATCGAAATATCTGATCAGTTCGTCCATGCTCATCACCTCCTGGTCATTGCCCGGATTCCATCCTAACAGAGCCAGGAAGTTAACAACCGCTTCGGGCAGATAACCGCTCTCGCGATAGCCTGAAGACACCTCGCCGCTCTTCGGGTCATGCCATTCCAGCGGGAACACGGGGAAGCCCAGGCGGTCGCCGTCGCGCTTGCTCAGCTTGCCGTTTCCTTCCGGCTTCAAGAGCAGTGCCAAATGTGCGAATTGAGGCATCGTATCCGCCCAACCGAAATAACGATACAGCAATACGTGAAGCGGGGCGCTCGGCAACCATTCTTCACCACGGATCACATGCGTCACTTCCATCAAATGGTCGTCCACGATATTGGCTAAGTGGTAAGTGGGCAGCTGGTCGGCCGATTTATATAAGACTTTATCATCCAGGATAGAAGAGTTGATAATCACTTCGCCACGGATCAGATCGTTCACATGGATATTTTCATCCGGTTCGATCTTAACACGGACCACATACTGCTTACCGGCATCGATCAGGGATTTCACCTCTTCTTCGGAAAGAGTCAGCGAATTGCGCATCTGCATACGGGTGGAGGCGTCATACTGGAAATTGGGGATTTCCTTTCGTTTGGCTTCCAGCTCTTCGGGTGTGTCGAATGCGATATAAGCGTGGCCGGCATCTAACAACTGATCGACATACTTCTTGTAAATCTCCCTGCGTTCACTCTGACGGTAAGGACCGTACTCACCTCCGAAGCCGACACCTTCGTCGAACTTGATTCCCAACCAGGTAAGCGCTTCTATAATATAGGCTTCCGCTCCGGGAACGAAACGTTGCGAGTCGGTATCTTCAATACGGAGAATCAGATCTCCACCATTCTGTTTGGCAAACAAATAATTGTATAAAGCTGTACGAACACCTCCGATATGCAAGGCTCCTGTAGGACTCGGTGCAAACCGGACTCTAACTTTCCTTTGAGTCATAATTTTCTATTTTATAACTTTTCGCCGGGGGATTAATCCCTCGGCGAAAAAATCTTTATTATGTTTGAATTATCTATTACCGGGGAATTAATCCCCCGACGATGCGGCAAAAGTAGCCCTTTTTTTTCTCTTAGTAAACTTTTTTATGTACATTTCGCCTTTCAATCAAGGAATGAGAGATTTTTACATTAATATAGCGCCCGTCCTGTCTGCACGCATTTGCCTGCCGACATATGTCGGCAGGCCTGTCGACAATCGTCAGCAGGTTTGTCGACAATCGTCAGCAGGCTTGTCGACAATTGTCGGCAGGCAATCAGGTGCTGATAAAAAACATATTACTTATGAAGGTAAAGAACTATAGTATACATCCGAGCGTCTATTTCATTGTGGCGGCTTTGCTGATCGCTTACTTCTTCCCGCGGGAAGGGAAGTTCCGTTACCAGTTCTACGAAGGTAAGCCCTGGCGATACGGCCTGCTCACCGCCCCGAGCGACTTCCCGATCTACAAGACAGATGCGGAAGTACAGGCCGAACGCGATAGCGCCCTCAAGAAGTTCGAGCCTTATTACCGGCTGGATGCCTCAATCGAATCCAAAGAGATAGACAAGCTCCGCGCCGGCTATCGCAACACGCTGAAAGACCGGGCAACCCCGGCCTATATGCAATATATCGAAAACAGCTTGCAAAAGCTATACCGCGACGGTATCATTTCCACCCAGGATATGGACGAACTCAAAAAAGAAGAATATCCCCGTATCAACCTGCTTGCGGGTAACGTCGCGCAACATCACTATAGTAGCGAGTTCTTTACGGTCAAGACGGCATACGAGTTTATCATCAACAATTGCCCCTCCTATCTGGATAAGTCGATACTGCAATCCTGCGATATCAATAACTATTTGGTAGAGAATGTCACATACGACAAAGCGATGTCGGACAAAGTCAGGGAAGATATCTTGAACAGCGTCCCGTTGGCTAACGGCATGATACAGGCAGGTGAACGCATCGTCGACCGGGGCGAGATCATCGACAACCACACTTATAACGTGCTCCGCTCTCTTAAGATCGTACATGAAACCAAGTCCGGCGGCGCCCAGCGGCAAAGCATCATCTTAGGAGGCCAGTTCGTGCTGGTATTCGGGATTCTTTTCTGCTTCTGGTTGTACCTGTGGTCTTTCCGGTTAAAGATCCTGCATAACAGGAAAAATGCGCTCTTCCTCGTCTTATGCGTATTCGTAAGTTGTATTCTGACGGAGCTTTGCGTGACATACGGGTTGTTCAATGTCTATATCCTTCCGTTCGCCATTGTGCCGATCGTGGTGCGCACGTTCTTCGACTCGCGCACGGCTTTGTTCACACACCTGGTCATCGTGCTGATCTGCTCGCTGATGGTTCCTTTCCCGCACGAGTTCCTGTTGCTCCAGGTGATTGCCGGCATGGTCGTGACATTCAGCCTGAGGGATCTATATGAACGCTCGCAACTGATCCGTTGCGCCTTCTTCATCTTCATGTCGTACGCGCTCTGCTACATCAGCCTGTCCATTTACCAGGAAGCGGACTTCAAGAAGATCAACTGGATGATGATGCTCTATTTCGGCATCAACTTTATCCTGCTGATGTTTACATACATATTAGTATATATGCTGGAGAAGACGTTCGGCTATGTGTCCAGTATCACATTGGTCGAACTCTCCAATATCAACACTCCGATCCTGAAAAGGCTGTCCGAAACATCTCCGGGCACCTTCCAGCACTCCCTTCAAATGTCGATCTTAGCGTCTGAAGCGGCCGCGGCCATCGGAGCAAACGCGCAACTGGTGCGTACAGGCGCCATGTACCACGATATCGGGAAGATGGCGAACCCGGCATTCTTCACCGAAAACCAGAGCAGCATCAACCCGCATAGCCAGCTCACATACGACCAAAGTGCCAAGATCATCATCAACCACGTGAACGACGGCATAAAGATTGCAGAAAAGGCGATGTTGCCCAAAGCGATTACCGACTTTATCCGCACCCATCACGGACGCGGGAAAGCCAAATATTTCTACAACTCCTTCAAGAACCAATATCCCGACCGGGAGATAGACGAAGAGATCTTCACGTATCCCGGCCCGAACCCGTTCTCGAAAGAGACAGCCGTCCTGATGATGGCCGACTCGGTCGAAGCGGCCTCCCGTAGCCTGAAAGAACATACGGAAGAAAACATACGCGCATTGGTCGACAAGATCATCGACGGGCAGATCGCCGACGGGTTGATGCGAAACGCCCCGCTGACGTTCAAGGATGTGGAAACGATCAAGAATGTGTTTGTGGAGAAACTAAAGATCATGTATCATACGCGGATCAGCTATCCGGATTTGAAGAAATAAACAATCCTTTACCCTGACATCAGAGTGATCTCTTATCTTACAAAATCAGGAGAAGAGGTAATGCTTGCCAACAGCCCCGCACAAGCATCCTCCAAGAGGTCGAGGACCAGTTCGAAACCTTCTGCCCCGCTATAGTAGGGGTCGGGGACATAGTCATATAGTTTGCTCCGGGAATACTCCGTCATTTGATGTATCTTTTCCACGGATTCCAAATCCGGAGCTTTCCGTTTGAGGTCGTCTATGTTGCGGTTGTCCATGCCGATGATCAGGTCGAAATCGAAAAAGTCTTCCGTACATACCGGGCGGGAAATCGAATCCAACTTATATCCCCTGCGGGCAGCATGCGAGCGCATACGCGGATCGGCCTTTTCCCCTTCATGATAGCCTATTATCCCGGCAGAATCGACCTTGATCCGTCCGTCTAATCCCGCATCATGAACCAACTTCTTCATCACGGCCTCGGCCGACGGCGACCGGCAAATATTCCCCAGACACACAAACAACACTTTATATTCTTTCTTCTTTTCCATCATTTCTATTTTCAATTTTCAATTCCTAAGCCGGATCCACATCGTAATGCACAATCAACTGCTTAAACGGCAGATAACGTTGCATCTCGGCATGCACGGACTCCAATATCTCGCGCACCGGAGCGATCGCGGCGGCAATCTCTATCTTTAAAACTATTTTCCGGATATGAAGGGTTTGCACACGCGTTATCGGCGGAGTGACCGGCCCCAACACACGTTCACCCAGACGACGGCGGAGGTTTTCGGCATATAAAGCCGATAACTCCTGCAAAACAGAATCATTCCGGCTACGCAAGACAATCACGATCAGGCGATAGTAAGGCGGATAACGGAACATGCTCCGCTCACCCAATTGAAGACGCACCATATCCTTATAAGCGAAACGCTCCACCATCCGGATCAGAGGATGATCGGGCCCCGATGTCTGCAAAACAACCGTTCCCCGCTTATCCCGTCTTCCTGCACGTCCGCCGACCTGCACCATAAGCTGAAAGGCCCGTTCATGGGCACGGAAATCCGGGAAGTTCATCAGGCTGTCCGCATTCAGGATACCGACCACACTGACGTTCCCGAAATCCAAACCTTTCGATAACATCTGGGTTCCGATCAATATCTGCGTTTTGCCTTTCTCGAAGTCGGCTATAATACGCTCGTATGCCGTACGGGTACGGGCGGTATCGAAATCCAAACGTTCGACCTTGGCTGAGGGGAAAAGAGTTGCAATCTCCTCCTCCACCATCTCGGTTCCGAACCCCATCGTACGAAGTTCAGGACTCTGACATTCCGGGCATTGGTGAGGCAACTGGATTTTATAGCCGCAATAGTGGCATACCAGTTCGTTACGGAACTTATGATACGTCAGGCTGACATCGCAATTGACGCAATGGGGAACCCAACCGCAGCTCTTGCACTCGATCACCGGAGCGAATCCCCGTCGGTTCTGGAACAGGATCGCCTGCTCTCCCTTTCCCAACGCTTCGTTGATCTTTTCGACCAAGACCGGCGAAAAGAGCGTATCTTTCATGATCTTCTTACGCCTCAACTCCTTGATATCGACCGTCAGCATTTCCGGCATCAGCTGGTCGCCATAACGGGTGGCCAGTTCCACCAGGCCGTATTTGCCGGTAGTGGCATTAAAATAAGAATCGATAGAGGGAGTGGCAGAGCCCAACAACGTTTTAGCCCCATGCATGCTTGCCAGCACCAACGCCGCATTCCGGGCATGATAGCGCGGAGCCGGGTCCTGCTGCTTATAGGTATTCTCATGCTCCTCGTCTATAATAATCAAGCCTAAATCTTTGAACGGCAAAAACAGGGAAGAGCGGACACCTAATACCAGCATCGGTTCGCCCGTATGCAACAAGCGGTTCCAGACTTCCACCCGCTCGTTATCTGAAAATTTGGAATGATAGACCAGCAGCTTATCGCCGAACAACTTGGCAAGCCGTTCCGTGATTTGGGTGGTAATGGCGATCTCGGGCAACAAGTACAAAACCTGGCGGCCCATCTTCAGCACCTCGTCGATCAGGCGCATGTAGACTTCCGTCTTCCCGCTCGAAGTAACGCCATGTAACAAGCAGACTTCTTTCTCCCGGAACACCTCATGTATCTCCCCATAGGCCTTCTCCTGTGCCGGACTTAAAGGGTTAAGAGGTTGCAGGCGGCATACCTGGACCTGCAATCGTCCCACCTCTTTCTCATAACTTTCGAGCACACCCCGTTTCAGCAAACCGTCCAATATGGCAGGAGAACAACCGCTGCTCTCCAGCAATTCCTTCTTCGACAATTCGCGTGCCAGTGCCGGATTAAGCGCATGACTGAGTTCCAGGAAGCAGATCAGCAGGTGTTCCTGCTTCTTAGCCCGCTTGAGGTCGTCAAATACGGATTGCAGAGACGCACGGCCGTGCGTCTCTGCATCCTTATATGTTTCGGCAAGACGGATAAAGGTCTGCATCTTCGGCACAAAACCCCGTTTCATCTCCTCGCTCACCTCGACCGCACCTTTTGCCATCAGGGAGGCGACAACGGGCACGACATTCCGCAATCCGGTTTTCTTTTCCAGTTCGGAGACCGTCAGTTTCAGGACACCGGTAAAGGCATCCAGCACGGCCTGTTCATTCGGCCTCAAAGGACCGTCGGCTTCGAACTCTTCATTATAGGTAACGGCCGTTTCGCTCTCCAGCTTCAGACCGGAAGGCAAAGCCGCCTTATAAACATCTCCCAGTTTACACAGGTAATAGGATGCAATCCACTTCCAAAAACGAAGTTGCGGACGACGGAGCACAGGCGTGGCATCCAGTAAGGCGTAAATCTCCTTCGTCTCATACTGGCTATCGCCCCCACGCTCGTGCACATCCATGACGATAGCGGTATAGTAACGCTTCTTTCCGAAGTGGACGATCACCCGGCAACCGGGTGTCACCGTCTGTTCCAGATCGGGCGGTATGCTATAGGTATAGCTGTTCTCCAACGGAAGCGGGAGTATGACGTCTGCGTACTTCATTCTTATTCTGTTTATATAATAAACCTATTGTTCTTCGCGATGCCAAAAGTAACAAAAAAGGCCGGACTCTTAAAGCCCGGCCTCCGTTTATCTGATCACGAATCTTCTTTATTCCTTTTTAGAACAGGATGGCGGCCGTAACAGACCAACCGCGATTCTTACCGTTTAATTCGAACTTGGATGCGCTATAATCATCCGTCAAACCGAGAGCATAGTTAAAACCGACCTGCAAATGTTTGATCAGTTCCACACCGGCACCCAAGTTCAAACCGGCATTGAAACTCTTTGCCTTCAACTGGTCTCCGACCGATCCCGGAATATCCCAGAACTTATCGCCTCCCACACGGAAACCGACATACGGACCGGCAGCCAGATAGCCTTTGACAATCGGCAAGCCGAATTTCCATTTTAGGTTGACCGGCACATCTATATAGTCATTCTTAATGTCTTTCTCGCTCTTCACGCCTATCCCTTTTTGCGAGTACAGGATAGCCGCATCAAAGCCCACTCCCATCACCGGAGCCATCACCTCCACCATCGGACCGATATTAAATCCAGTCACATTATCCTTTCCGACAATGTCCTTGTTGAAATGGACAGACGAAATATTCAAACCGCCTTTTATACCGAACTTAATCTGGGATTTCGCAGGCACGGCAATCAACGCCATTACTGCCAACAATATAAGCCCTACAATCTTCTTCATACTTTTTCTTTAATTAGTTAATACGAATTACAAATAAACGCACTTTTCCAATAATAAACAAATATCACCGCCTAAGTGTTGCCGCCCGTAAAAGGAAAGCATGAACCGGGGGCGGAGCTCATCCCGCACACAGGTTCATGCCTCTTTTCCTAATTATTATGGCAAAATAATTAAAAACAAGAACAATAGGCTACGGGAAACGGAGATTAAGAAAGGCAAAAGCCTGCGGCTTCACTGTTCTCTTCCGGCCTTTCCTCGAAGCCGTCGAAAATATATGCGTTGCAGGTCTTCTGACTTACTTCCGGTATGAGCGCCTTCCCAACTTTTCGTCAGTGGCATAAAAGAATTGCCCAATCCGTCTATGAAGCTTACAGCAGCGGGACTGTCCGGGATTTACACCCGATTCCCTTTTAATCCTTTTCCGCAGATTGCGAAGCAGGAACAATGCATGGGACAAATATAAAGATATTTTCCATATATTTCCCATCTTCTTATAGAAAAATAAAGCTATTACCGACTTTCGTTTTTTCCGCTAAGCCTTGCGGTAAGCCTCGACGGCCTCCTGAACGGAGCCGTACATCAGCAGCAAATGGCGGGACTGGTCATAGGGAAGGCCCAATTCTTCGGCGACCATACGGGTTCCACGGTCTATAAGTTTCTGATTGGTGAGTTGCATATTGACCATCCGGTTTCCTTTTACCCGTCCAAGCCGGATCATGACGGAAGTGGAGATCATGTTCAGGATCATTTTCTGTCCCGTACCGGATTTCATACGGGAACTGCCGGTGACGAACTCCGGGCCGACAATCATTTCGATTGCCACATCGGCCTCCGCCGCCATCGGCGAGTCGGGATTGCTGGTGATCGAGGCGGTCAGGATGCCCTGTTCGCGTGCTTTGCGGAGGGCGCCGGTCACATAGGGAGTCGTCCCGGAAGCTGCAATGCCGATCACGGTATCTTTCGTATTGATCTGGTGCTCCAACAATTCTTGCCAGCCGCGTTCCTCATCGTCTTCGGCATTCTCCACCGGATTGCGTAGGGCGGTATCGCCACCGGCTATCAAGCCGATAATCAGAGAGGAAGGCATCCCGAACGTCGGGGGGATTTCAGAAGCGTCCAAAACCCCCAAGCGTCCGCTGGTTCCGGCTCCCAGATAAAAGATACGTCCGCCCTGCTTCATCCGGGGTACGATCTGCAGAACCAATTCTTCTATTTTGGGGATCGTCTTCCGGACGGCCAACGCCACCTTCTGATCTTCCGTATTGATATCTTCGAGCAGCTCCCGGACGGATTTCCGTTCCAGGTCGTTATAGCGGGAATCCTGTTCTGTTATCTTGATGAATGACATAGCTTATTACGATTTGCAGGTGCAAAGCTACTAAAAAATATCACATTCATATATTCGTAAACTTCAGGCAGACCGGCTTGCTTACCCGGATGTTTTTTCCCGTATCTTTCAATAAGCCGCTTTGCTTGTCTATTTCATACACTTGCACGACATTGCTGTCCCGGCAGGCGCAAAGCAGGAACTTGCCGTTGGGAGTGATAATGAAATTACGCGGATGGATGCCGGTTAGCTGATAGCCGGCTTTCGTCAGTTGCCCGTCTGCCTGATCGATAGAGAAAATCGCGATGCCGTCGCCTTTCAGACGGTTGGAGGCATACAGGAAACGGCCGTCCGGCGTGATGTGTATATCGCCGCTACCGGAGACGTGCAAGGTGTCGGCTTCGATAAACTGGACCGGGGTCAGGTTGCCCTTGTCGTAATTCATAACAGCGACGCGTCCCGAAAGCTCGCTGATCAGGTAAGCCCATTTCCCGTTCGGGTGGAAAACCGTATGGCGGGGTCCTTCTCCTGCCGGCAGGCCAAAGGATGCCGGCGTGCCTTCCCGGAGGCTCAAGCCCTCACCGGAAGCGATGATTTCGTATTTATAGATTCGGTCTGTTCCCAGGTCATTGGCATACAAATAGTTCCCATCCGGCGAGGTGTAGACGCAATGCAGGTGCGGGACTGCCTGGCGTTCGGACCCCGGCGTGCCTCCTTCATACGCATATACTTTTGCCGGTTGCAGAGTGCCATCGGCCGAGATCGGGAAAACACTGATGCTCCCGCCGTTATAATTGGCCGTGGCAGCCATCCGGCATTTACTGTCCACCCAGATATAGCAGGGAGCGCTCCCGTCCGTCTTCTGCTCGTTCATCAGAGAAAGCGTTCCGGTGCTTTTGTCAAACGAATAGGCGCATACCTTTGCATCCGGCACGGCCGTTTCACTTACCGAATAAACAAACTTGCCATCCTGGCTCACGGCTAAATAAGAGGGGTCCTGAATACCCGACAGGCTCTTCACCGGCACAGCCGTCCCTTTCTCCACATCGAACCGATACAGATTGATACCCGGCTCCGACGCATCGGCATACGATCCGACAAACAAAAACAATTCACTCTCCTTTTGCATACACGATGTTATTGCCATAATTAACAACCCAGCTAAAAAATACTTTAATATCGACATACATCAAAAATTTATTATTTATAAAATACTGTGATATCTGATCAAACCATGAACCGGACTTTGAACGACCGTACCTAAACGAAGCCCGAACTCACGGACTATATCTCTCAATATATCCTGGTAATACCAGGCAATGGAGCCTATTAGATGGACTGGATGATCCTGACGGCAATCATATTGCATGACATTGCGGGCAAAAAAACCTCGAAAACTATTGCTCACCAGGTTATAGATCGCCGGATTTTCTATATGCCGGATTAAAAAAGGAGATAAACTTGCCAGGAAACGATTCGGAAAAGGTTGTTTATAGACCTTTTCCATAATCATAGCCGGTGTCAGGCCGAACTCCGCAAAGAAAGCCTCTTGCAAGGCTACCGGCAACTGGTTCTTCAACACATCCCCTACCAGCAATTTACCAAGCACGGCGCCGCTTCCCTCATCTCCGAGGATAAAACCTAAGGGAGATATATTCCGGACGATCTCCTTCCCGTCATACAGGCAGGAATTGGAGCCGGTCCCCAAGATGCAGGCAATGCCGGGGCTATGGCCACAAAGGGCGCGGGCGGCTGCCAGCAAGTCGCTGCCTACTTCTACCCGAACGGGCAGATAACAGGTGATAGCCCTGCGTAAAACCTCATTTTTTTCGGGAAATGCACAACCGGCGCCATAAAAGTAAACGGCTTCGATAGAGTCATATTTCTTGATTTGGGGGATCAAATTGTCCCTTATTTCAGCCGAAATCTCTTCTTCCGTCTGAAAAAAAGGATTTATCCCCCGTGTTTTGATCCGGTCTATTTCCTGATTGCCGGACACAACGCTCCAGTCGGTTTTCGTAGAACCTCCATCCGCAATCAATATCATTTTCGTTCCCATACAAAACTAATATTTTTAGTTTCCTCCTTGTTTCTTCTTTTTCCCAAATTCAGGATCGATCTTCAGGCAGGCCGTGACAAGCAATGTGACTAAGCAACATCCCATCACCCACCAGAAGAAGTTTTCGTATCCGATCTGTTCCTGCAACCAGCCGGCCGCCATTCCGGGAAGCATCAGGCCTAAGGCCATGAACGCCGTACAAATGGCATAATGGGCCGTTCTATGCTCTCCATCAGAGTAATAAATCAGATATAACATATAGGCCGTAAAACCAAAACCATAGCCGAACTGTTCGATAAAAACGCAAATGTTGACGATCCACAAACTTTCGGGCAAGGCACTGCTCAAATAGATAAAGACCGCGTCGGGCAGGGAAATTGCCAACGCCATGGGCCAGATCCATTTCTTCAATCCTCCGGCCGAAGCAGCGATACCTCCCAATATTCCGCCCAAGGTCAAGCCGATCGTCCCGATCGTCCCGTAGACCCACCCGATTTCGGTCGTCGAAAGCCCCAAACCTCCCACTTCGCGTGGATCGACCAGGAAAGGCGTCACCAATTTGGCCAACTGGGCTTCCGGGAAACGGTATAACAACATGAACAGGATCGCGACAAAGGCTTGTTTCTTTTTGAAGAAGGAGGCGAAAGTTGCGAAAAACTCTTTAAAAATAGTGGAAGGAGTCACCGTTGCAGAAGGTTTATCTCCTTTCGGACATGGGAGTATATACCGGTGATACAGGAACAGAGCTAAAAACAGCCCTCCTAAAATAAAGAACGTAATAGACCAGGCAAGCGGAATTTTCCCCGTACTGTTTTCCAGGAATCCGGCAAACATGACCAACACACCCTGCCCGGCTATAATCGCAATCCGGTAAAACGTGCTACGGATGCCGACAAAGAATGCCTGTTCATGCGAATCGAGGGCCAGCATATAAAACCCATCCGCCGCAATATCATGCGTGGCGGAACTGAAAGCCAGCAACCAGAAGACGGCCAATGAAGCCTGGAAAAAAAACGCCGTCGGGATCGTAAACGCAACTCCGGCAAGCCCGCCCCCGATCAACAATTGCATAGTGACCACCCACCAGCGCTTGGTCTTCAACAAGTCCACAAAAGGACTCCAAAAAGGTTTGATCACCCAGGGCAGATTCAGCCAGCTCGTGTAAAGGGCGATATCGGTATTCGATACTCCCAGGCGCTTATACATCAGGACAGATACGATCATCACCGCAACATAAGGTATTCCCTGCGCAAAATACAGGGAAGGAACCCAGAACCAGGGGGACCGTACGGATGGTTTATCAGACAAAGGTTTAAATGGTGTCATGCTTCTTCTCTTATTTTCCGGATGAGTTCATTCTTCTCTTCCTCGGTTATACTCACCTCCTTCCAGACCTTTTCCAAATCGGCAAAGGTCACTTTCTTGAAGTCCTTTTCCAAAGGGACTACAAACAAACCGGCCATCTCGACCGTTGCCGGACTGATCAGGATATTGGCATCTCCTTCGGCATAATAGCAGGAAGGACGCAATTCTCTCCGGGGGAAGATACAAGTAATCCAAGCGTCTTCCTCCTGCCATACCAACAGGTTCATCATCGGTTCGTAATCATCCGGTTTGACCGGCATCAGATCGTAAAACAGTTCGAAGACGGCAACCGCCTCACCTTTATTTTCCGACACTAAGAAGAAACTGACCGGAAGATGACCGGAAGAAGCATAGAAACCGGTCCGTTCACTTTCCCAGACCACCTGTTTCGGGATGTTCTGCCAATTTCTCACAACCGGAAATTCTTCTTTCCTTCCTGCCTGAAAATGCAAATGGTCCGGGGCTGAAGCACCACATTTCGGGCCATTATAAAACAGGGCATATCCGGGCAAATCTGAAGTCAGGTCCAGCATATCCCCGAAATAAGGCCTTATCTGCTGTTTTTCATGCCACCGCAAAGGGACGGTCAGATGATCTTCGAAAATCGGATAAGGGTTTACCAATATCTCAAAGGCATCATTATATGTCACTCCCTTTTGTTCTTCCGGCCGGTGGCAGAAGAAACAAGGACGCGCCTGCAAAGATTCCTTGTCGATCTTTGCGGCCGAAGAACGAATCCGTTCAGGGTTGAACTGAAGAACCGTTGTCCTGTAATCATCCTGGAAATAGCGCGTCTGTACATTTGCCAAAGAAGCATAATTCTCCCTTGCCAGTTTCCAATCCTGCTTTTGATAGAGAAGAAGCAAGTCTATCTGTTGTACCAAATCATTCATAAACTTCGTGTTTTCACGGTTGTCCGCGGCTTTCCCGCATCACAAATGTAGTGAAAAAAAGCCGACCACACACCTTTATCATTGGACAACCCAATTTATTCTTAGGAAAACGTATCTGCATAGGCATAAAAAAATAGCTGAGCGCGTAAGCATCCGCCCCGGTACATCATCCTTATCCAAATCAGTAGGATCCTGGGCTATAACTTCGCTTGTAAAGACTATATGTATAAAAGCAGCAAGGGTTGCCGCCTGAACCAAGCGACAACCCATCCTACCAATTTTCATAATTAAAGTTTCAAACGTGTACGTGTTTATTTGTGCCCAAAACGTGAAAGAATTCGTCTTTACATATAAACCGCCACCAGTCACCCCTTGATGTTCCCATCGGACAACGTTGCAAAGGAACGCATTTATAACCAGCCATCCTATATTTTAGACGATTATTACTTGCCGTTTTACATGTTTGAGAGCATAAGAAGCAGTGCCTTGGCCTGGTCATGGGAGGGATTACGCTTCTTTCCAGTTGAAAGGCAGCAGGCTCGAGTAGTCGTTAGCCACTGCCAGGCGTTCGTCTTTCACCCTGATGAGCGCGTCCTGCATCCATTTTTCGGGATTGACATTGTTCTCTTTGCAGCAACCGATCAGTGTGAAAAAAATGGCGGCGGCATGGGCGGCTTCGTGGGAACCTGAAAAAAGGGTATTCTTACGGTTCAGGGTTAGGGGACGGATGCTTCTTTCCACTGCGTTGGAGTCGATATGGAAGTCGGCATTAGTCACGTATAGCGATAATTGCTCCATACGGGCATAAGTGTATTGCATGGCTTTGTCCATCGGACTGCCACTTTTCACCTGCCCTATGTTACTCTTGATCCATGCCTCTATTTCCTGCAATACCGGATAAGCCTCCGCCTGGCGGTAAGCCGTTTTCGCATTTCCTTCAAGCTCTTTTTCCCTGATTTCGGATTCGGTTTTGTAAAGTTTTCCGATCAGGGAAAGTATTTCCCCCGCCCGGGGAGGATCGCTGTTCTCGGCTTCTTTGAACTTCCGGCGGGCATGTGCCCAGCAGCACAGATGCAGGTAACCGGGCAGGTCGTCAAAGATGTCGTATACCTGATAACCGTCGCTTTGGACTGCTTTCCCACCCTCCAGCAACAGCCCGATGCAACTTGCCCCCCTTCCCTTATGATACTCGAAAAAAGGGCTCTTCACCTCCGGGCAGTAGAAATTCCACATGTAGCCCTGGTGTAAGCTCCCCTTACGGTCACTTCCCTGGACTTTGTAAGGAGTTTCGTCGGCTATGACATAGCGTGAGGAACGGACTTTTTCACGTAATTCGTTGTAGATTGGTTCCAGTTCCTGGGCTGTGGACAGGCACCAGTCGCTTACCGTCGAGGCCGGCAGGTGAAGGCCGATACGCGAGAAGATATCTATTTGACGGTACAGAGGCAGGTGGTCGCCATATTTGCCCACTGCGATATGGGATAACACGCTGGCGCCTGCCTTGGCGTGGGCTATGGCTTGGACCGGCAGGGGCGCTATCAGGATACGTCCATCCGGGGTTTTGTATTTGTTGCGGATGATTTGACGGACATACACATTCTTTTCTATCTCCAGTTTTTCCGTGATTTCCTGTCCTATATGGCGACAAGACGACAAGTCCCCTGCCGGGTCCAGAATCTCCTGCCGCCGAGGAATATCCAGGGGGAAAGGCTTACGGATATTTCCTTTATGTTTCTTCTTTTTGAACCCGTCGCGATCATGCAAGTAGTTTTTCTCTTCCTTTTCTACTTCCCCACGTGCTTCTTCACGCACGGTTTCCACCGGAGCCGAGTCTACCGGCGTTTCCCAGCAGATATTCAACTGGGAGGGATCCCGGGGAAGTCTTTTTTCGCTTTTGGGACTCCAAAGGCGGCGTTTGAGGTCGTAAATCTCCCACACATACTGTTGGTTCAGGTCCAATAAGCGCTGACGTTCGAGTAGCCATTGCATCCGCTCCTCCTCTAACGCCTTGCGTCGGGCAAGCAGCGCCTGGTAATCGGCCAGCGGGACCTTGACTTCGGGGACTTTATTTGCCGTCTTTGTTTTCATCTCTTTCACGTAATAAAGATACGAATAATATTTGATATTATGGCACTGATTTATAAATATATTACTTGCTTTTACGCCTTTTTTTCGGACAATCGAGCAACCGGACGAGAGAGGTACGGTTTACCTGTTCGTAAGATTGTTTTTCAAATTGCCGGGGAAGGTCATAAGTCCCTTCCGAAAGATGGTAAAGGTAAACCCGTTCCTGGTTAGGGGACAGGTAATATACTTTAAGCTGCTTGTGTCCGCCGTTGATGAAGACATAGATTTCCCCCTCTTTCGGATAATGTCCCAAACGGCTGTTCACGATGCCGCTAAGGCACGGGATGCCGGCATGGAAATTCTTCAGGGGAAACAAATAGACACGGTCCGTTGAGGGAAGGCCATAATGCCGGTCTTCTTTACTTTTGACAAGATCGGATACGTTATAAATGCCCAAGCTCTCCGGAGAAAAGCGGTAATGGTGAATCCTGAAGCGGACCGCACCGCCCGATTGGTAACGCAGGTACTCGAAGGTTATTTCATTCAGTTCACCCGGTTCTGACAACATTGATAACAATTGGGCGTTTTCAAAGATTTCTTTTTCACGATTTTTCATCTGAGTCCTTTTTTTTGTTTTTTCGGAACAAAGATAAAGAGCACATATAATTAGAGGAGGATGTACTGGGGCGGATGCTTACCTGAGCGCCTACCAATTTTGTAATCGCTGGCACTGATTATAAAATCGCCGGCACTGATTATATAATCACTGACACTGATTTTGTAATCACTGGCACCGATTACAAAATTAGTAGGCACTAAACAGAAAATGAGTGGGATGCTCTTTGCATCTCTCCGCAACGCGACCGGATAGTCTATGCCTACAAATAATACGAAGATCGTCAAGTTTATGGATATGGAAGCAAGGACCATCCGGACGCTCAACTTCGAGCAATCCGGTCAAACGATACAAGTTGCCGGACTTTTCAGCTTTTTGCGCCATCGACCCAAAGACCAATACACCGGTCATGACGGCCTATTAGCACGATGACCCGTTCGTTGTTTATCAATTGGACGAATGAGCGTTTAAAGCGATCCGTGCCTGCAACTCCCAAGTACGGATACGGTCTTTGTAAGTATTATGTCCGTTCATCTTCACGACATCGAGCGCCGCATCCGAATTATCTTCCCAACGGCGGCAGAGGTACAGGACGTCGTAGATGCGCCCGATCTGCCAGGTGCGGGAGATACGCAAACCCAGGGCATAGTCTTCCCCATAGCTGGTATTCGGAAGATTGATCTGCCGAAGTACAGGCGTATAAAACGCACGGGGAGCGCCCAGGCCGTTAATACGAAGTGCATTGTTCCGTCCGTTTTCAGGCGTCCACTCCCGATGGTCGATTATTCCGGGCGGTATTTCATCCATCTTGAAATCGGTCATCCGGTAGGTTCCGACCACCATCGCACAATTTTGTTCGTAAAAAGCATTTACGATCTTCTGCAACGTATCCGGACCGCTATACACATCGTCGCTATCGAGCTGGACGGCAAACTTGCCGCAAGCCGGATGATGCACCCCTACGTTCCAACAACCTCCGATCCCCAGGTCGAAACGTTCCGGGATCAAATGGATCACACGTTCGTCAGACGCATATTTTCCGATCGCCTCGGAAGTCCCGTCTGTCGAATGGTTATCCACAATGATCAGGTTAAAACGGAAGGTCGTTTTCTGTGCCAGCACGGAGCGGATGGCATCTTCGATCGTACGGATGCGGTTACGGACGGGGATGATGACGGAGGCTTCCTGCTCGAAGCTACCGGCATCGAAAGCTATCGGTTCAAAGTCCGGAGCGAGATAACCGCCAACCCGTTTCAAGTAGGCGGTACAGGCTGACTCCATCTCGATCTGTACCGCCCGGTTCTTCGGATCGACATAATCGAACAACTTCTCTCCACTCCTGCGGGTATCAGACTCCACTTCCGAATATAAATATTCGTTGACATGGACCAGTTCGGACAACTCCGACACACGAAGGCGGAGGTCATACAATCCGGCGAAACGGTAATCGGCATCCATCGCTTCAACCGCCTGCCTCAAAACAGATGAACGAAAGAACAGGAGGGAGCCGAAATCAAAATCATCGCGCAGGCTTCCCTTTTGGTAGTCTATGACAGGAGCCGGTTTATAGTTCCCATCTTTTACCTGGTAACGATCCGCATAGAGCATTCCGGCATCCGTATCGCCGGCAATAGCCGACATCCGTTCCAAGGCAAACAGCCCCAGTTCGAATGCCGTACCGGCCGTATATACCAAGATATAATCCGTATCTGCATGTAAAGCGATTGTCCGGCAAGTGGCTGTACTCTTCAACGAATCCACATATAAGATCTCACCCCCTTCCACTTTGCCGCAATCCGGCACGGTAGATAAAAGGTATATGTTTTTCACCTTTTTACAGGCTCTCAATTCTTTCACGGTTTGTCCGGCACGGACAGGCGAAAGGAACGGTATGAAGCAATCGATCATTTCCATATCTTTTCAAAATCATCCATGTCACCAAAGAAATAATCCATAAGCGATTCTTCCATTTCTTCTTCTATTTTCAGTTTTTTAGACTTCAACTGGCTTTCCTTCTCAAAAAGGCTGCGTGCTTTCTCTTCATAAAAAGCGATGATCACTTTCTCACGCATTGGCAATTCTTTGATATCCTCCTTCAAGGCTGTAATCTTCTTGGTCAAGCGATTATATTCAGATTGCGCCCTGGACAACTTGGTTTTCCCTTTCGCAATAACCGGACAGATTGATTTTTCCTTCGGAGATAAATTCAAATCGGCATTCTTTGTTTTTCTTTTTTCTGTCATTTGTTCTTTATTATTTAGACTCTTACGGCCTTTTCATTATACCGATAGCAAAAATAAGGATAAAATATGAGCTTTTGCCGGAAGAGAAAAGTATCTTTGTAAGTATATCAAAAATAAAAACAAATGAAACACCAGATAATACTACTTGGAAAAGACATAACTTCGGTCTATCATGGCATAAAAGAGTTCGGAGCAGACCATATTCACCTGCTCTACACAGATGCCACCAATCATATTGAAACACCCATGTATTCCCTGCTACCCGATTCCATCCGGTGCAGTCGTTACAAAACAGAACCTTACAACGGGAATAACGTAATTGAAGTGTGTCGCCAGATCCACCAGAAGTATCAGGGCGAATTCAGATACAACCTTTCCGAAGGGACGAAGGTCATGGCATTTGCCGCTTTCACCGTTGCCAAAGAATCGGGAGCCGATGCTTTCTATCTGACACAACACGGCGAAATTGTCCATCTCAGCCGGTTCGAAAACCATCCGTTGCAAACAACACTTAATAATGACGAGATTCTCAGCCTGAGCGGAAATACCCTCACGGCCTATCACGATGCAAAGAAACTGAGCAATGAAGATGTCAAAGCCTCCATGCGCATCAAGCAATTTATCGAACAATATCCACAGGAACATGCCCGCATCCAAAAGTTCTTCAGCATTTTTTGTAAACGTCAACTCAACCGTTTGCCGACCTCCAAAATCTTTGCCAACAACTTACGGTTCAAACAAAGAAACGGTTCTATCTTAATTACTTTAAGAGAGTATGTTTTACTTCGCCTCAATCAAAACAACGCGACTCAGCTCTATTTTGAAGGGCGTTGGTGGGAAACGCTGGTTGCCAACCAGGTCCGTAACTGGAGCATGCAACGGGAAAACTCGCCTGAAGTATGGCGTAGCGTTATTTTCCAGACAAACGAGAAAGACACGCATCCGAAGAACGAGGTAGACGTATTGTTGAACAACCAACAGAAACTAATCTTCATAGAATGTAAATCCGGCAATGTCACGCAAAACGATATTTACAAGATAGATGCGGTACGGGAAACATACGGAGGCGATATTTCGCAAGCCGTACTCGCCAGCTATTATCCGGTGGAAGAGAGCTTGCGGGATAAATGTAAAGACCTTCAAATATATCTCTTCGCCCCGAACTTCCTGACTGAACGAAGTACTTATTTAAACAAAATGCCAGCCTGGTTGGACAAGCTGGCAGATGATCTTCAGTTATAAACTTATGTAAGAGGTCTTATTTTCCGGATTCGAAGATAAGGCCTTGTGTTTTCTTTCTTTCGAGTGACGACGGGGCGAGCAAAATACGGCCTTCGCTTTCTCCACGCGCCGGCTGGCTCTTTAGCCCTGTTATCCGGGAGAGAGCCTCGCTCAAAAGCATCTCGTTCGTATCTCCGAAGGGCAATATTTCATTTCCTACAACCAGCTCTTCTATCTTTACGTCCGGTTCAAAGCCGTTTGCATAGTCGGCATTGTGATCGGCATTATAAATGCGCAATGTAATCGGATGCAACAACCAGTCATATTCTTCCTTCGTTCCAAAGGTATTACCGCCTACCCGTTTGCCAATCGTTTTCCCCCCTATAATCGTGATATTACTACGGGTGAGGTAAGGGATCAGGCAATTGATCACGGCTTCCGAAGCAGATGCGGTCACACTTCCGGTCAGCACATAAATGCGTTTCAGGTCCAGATTGGCATTTCCCAGTTCGGCATTCTTTTTCAATAGCAATGTTTCATTGCTTTTAGATTGCTTTTCGTTATGCTCCATGATGCAAAATGTTTTACCCAAAGCATCGGCCGGAGCCAAAAGAGAAGTCATAAGCTGGGCACAGGTTACCAAACCTCCCTGGTTATAACGCAGGTCTAACACAAATTCGTTTACGTTCTTCGCTTTGAACTGCGCAAAAATCTGTTTCATCCGGTTGTCATACTCATCACCCTCATCATCCGGGCCGGAAGTAAAGCTGTTATACACCAGATAGCCGATATTCTTGCCATTAATGGTATAAACGGAATCTTTCAGGAAAGGTGTATCTTCTACAACTCGGGAAGCGGCAATCGACAATTCTTTCTTTTTCTGAAATGTAATCACATTATTTTCCCTAACGGCATCGGCCACCAACAACGTTGTGGCTCCACCACTATAGAATGCAGATGTATTGGTGACGTTCGGAGAATCGCTTCCTACGGCAATAATCCAATCACCACGCTCCAGGCCGGCCTCGGCAGCAGGAGAACCGGGTAATACATATATAACCCAGGCATAATAAAATCCAGTCTTACTATCTTTATAGGATGCAAACTCAAACCCATACGAATCGGATGCCGTAACGGACTTCGTTTCTTCTTTCTTTTTCTCTATCCGGGAAAAAGTGAGCCATCCGTCTCCGTACTTTACACCATCCTGGTCAGACAACAATGATTTGAAGAAGTTATCGGGAGATTGGGAAAAGTTCAAGCTTCCCTTATCCGGTATATCTGTATTCCACAGATAGTAATCCGTCATGACCTTATAGATCCAGTCATTTGTTCCTTCATCGGAGAGATCCGGAACTTTATCATCCGTCTTACAAGAC
The DNA here is from genome assembly GCF_049860805.1 of Parabacteroides vesiculifaciens. Taxonomy (NCBI): domain Bacteria; kingdom Pseudomonadati; phylum Bacteroidota; class Bacteroidia; order Bacteroidales; family Tannerellaceae; genus Parabacteroides; species Parabacteroides vesiculifaciens. Next base: position 5,076,986 of record NZ_CP187555.1, on the reverse strand, counting down.
GGAACCAGCAAAAGGACTGCCAACAATCCCAAGAGGACGGCAAATGTCGTTTTCTCTAAAACAAACTTCTGTTTCATTGTCATATCTGTATTAATTGAAAAAATAACCGCGCAATTCCCTAACGGAAACTGCGCGGTTTTTATTGGAAAAACTTACGTTTTTTATTATTCACCTAACAGTATTTCCAGGATCTGGACAGCGGCTTTCGCTACAGAAGTACCCGGACCGAAGATGGCAGCAACACCTGCTTTGTACAGGAAGTCATAATCCTGTGCAGGGATAACACCACCGGCGATCACGATGATATCTTCGCGACCCAGCTTCTTCAGTTCTTCGATAACCTGCGGAACCAAAGTCTTGTGTCCGGCAGCCAAAGAAGAAACACCCATCACGTGAACGTCGTTTTCTACGGCTTGGCGGGCAGCTTCGGCCGGAGTCTGGAACAACGGTCCCATATCCACGTCGAAACCACAATCGGCATAACCTGTAGCCACAACTTTAGCACCACGGTCGTGTCCGTCCTGACCCATCTTAGCGATCATGATACGCGGCTGGCGACCTTCTTTCTTAGCAAACTCGGCAGTCAGCTCACAAGCCTTCTGGAAGTCTGCATCTTTCTTTGTTTCTGATGAATACACGCCTGATATAGTTCTGATGATTGCTTTATAACGACCTACTACAACTTCGCAAGCATCTGAGATTTCTCCCAGTGATGCACGCAAGCCGGCAGCCTTAACAGCCAATTCCAGCAAGTTGCCTTTCTTAGTCTTCACACATTCGGTGATATCGGCCAACGCTTTCTGAACAGCTTCTTCATCACGGTTAGCGCGCAAATCTTTCAACATTTCGATCTGCTCGTTACGTACAGCTGTATTATCGATTTCGAGGATATCGATCGGATCTTCTTTCGGCAGGCGATATTTGTTAACACCTACGATTGTCTGGATACCGGAGTCGATACGAGCCTGGGTACGGGCTGCAGCTTCTTCGATACGCATCTTAGGCAGACCGGTTTCGATAGCTTTCGCCATACCGCCCATGCTTTCGATTTCCTGAATCAAATCCCAACCTTTGTGTACCAGTTCGTTTGTCAAAGTTTCCACATAGTAAGAACCTGCCCACGGGTCGATTTCCTTACAGATCTTTGTTTCTTCCTGGATATAAATCTGAGTGTTACGAGCGATACGTGCAGAGAAGTCTGTCGGCAAAGCGATAGCTTCGTCCAATGCGTTCGTATGCAAAGACTGAGTGTGACCCAGAGCGGCAGCCATAGCTTCGATACAAGTACGGCCTACGTTGTTGAACGGATCCTGCTCGGTCAGTGACCAACCTGAAGTCTGGCAGTGAGTACGCAGAGCTAAAGATTTCGGGTTCTTGGCACCGAAACTCTTCACGATCTTCGCCCACAACATACGTGCAGCACGCATCTTGGCAATTTCCATGAAGTGGTTCACACCGATAGCCCAGAAGAAAGACAGACGCGGAGCAAAAGCATCGACATCGATACCGGCATTAACACCGGCGCGAAGATATTCAAGACCGTCGCACAATGTATAAGCCATTTCGATATCAGCCGTTGCACCTGCTTCCTGCATGTGATAACCGGAGATGGAAATAGAGTTGAACTTCGGCATCTTCTGTGAAGTATATTCAAAGATATCAGCGATAATCTTCATTGAGAATTCAGGCGGGTAGATATAAGTGTTACGCACCATGAACTCTTTCAAGATATCGTTCTGGATCGTACCGGCCATTTCTTCCAACTTAGCGCCTTGTTCCAAACCTGCATTGATATAGAATGCCAATACAGGAAGAACGCCACCGTTCATGGTCATGGAAACAGACATCTTGTTCAAAGGAATACCAGCGAACAAAACCTTCATGTTTTCCAGCGAACAGATAGAAACACCGGCTTTACCGACGTCACCTACCACACGTTCGTTGTCGGCATCATAACCACGGTGTGTCGGAAGGTCGAATGCAACAGACAAACCTTTCTGACCGGAAGCCAGGTTACGACGATAGAATGCGTTGGACTCTTCAGCAGTAGAGAAACCTGCATACTGGCGGATCGTCCAGGGACGCATAGCGTACATACCGCTATACGGGCCACGCAGATAAGGAGGCAGACCGGAAGCATAGTTCAGGTGTTCCATCCCTTCCAGGTCTTCTTTAGTATATACGGGTTTCACCTCGATATGCTCGGGTGTTTTCCAATTGGCTTCGATGCCATTGGCCTTTGCCCATTCGGCAGCATTAGTAGCTGCAAAACCGGCATTCTTTATGTCTATGTTTTTAAAATTTGGTCTCATAATTGTTTCTACTTAAGCGATTCCTAATTTTGCGTTGAAAGCTTTCAATGTTTCAAGCACGTTGCTCTTTACATTTACATATTGATCGATACCCACTGCTTTCAGGTCTTCCATGCAAGCAGGCATACCGGCTACAACAAATTCAGCTCTTCCGGCCAAAGCCTTGTAAGCAGCAGGAGCCAATTCTGCATATTCATCATCGCTTGAGCAAAGAACCACGATTTCAGCACCAGCCTCAACAGCAGCTTCCACACCGGCTTCAACCGTATCGAAACCTAAGTTATCAATTACCTTATATCCTGCACAAGCAAAGAAGTTGCTTGAGAACTGAGAACGAGCCAGACGCATAGCCAGGTTACCGATCGTCAACATGAAGACTTTCGGAGTCTTGCCGCTCTTTTCTGTTGCCAAACGCAGAGCTTCAAATTCTGAAGCGCCGCGAGAGAAGTCAAGAGCCGTAACAGTAGCTTCGCCACAATCGTGACCGCCACCACAACAGCAGGAAGGAGCTTCTTTGATCTTTTCGGCAGCCACTTCGTTGAAGTTCGGGAACTGATTGGTTCCTAACAGGATTTCACGACGGGTAGCAACTGCTTTCTTACGGGCTTCGTTGGATGCGTTAACAGCTTTCTGGATTTCGCCGGAAGCGACTTCTGCACCAAAACCGCCTTTATCTTCCACTTCTAAGAACAACTTCCAGGCTACATCAGCCAGAGAGTTCGTCAAGACCTCTACATAATAAGAACCTGCAGAAGGATCGACAACCTTATCTAAGTGACATTCTTCTTTCAACAGCAACTGCTGGTTGCGGGCAATACGTTCGGAGAAGTCATCCGGAGTCTGGTATGTCTTATCGAACGGACGAACCGTGATCGAATCGACACCGGCAAGAGCGGCAGACATCGCTTCTGTCTGTGAACGCAACAAGTTTACGTGAGCATCATAAACAGTCATGTTCCATTCCGAAGTCTGTGCATGAACATGCATCTTGCAAGCGCAATCGCAAGCAGGTTTGTAGGCAGCAACGATTTCGGCCCACAACCAACGGGCAGCACGGAACTTGGCGATCTCCATGAAGTAGTTGGAACTGATACCGAAATTGAATTTGATCTTCTTGGCAACTTCCGTAGCATCCTGGCCGGCTTCGGTCAGTTTAGCCAACAGTTCGTTACCCCATGCCAATGCATAGCCCAACTCCTGAGAGATATAAGCACCTGCATTGTTGAAGTAGAAGGCATTTACTGCCAACACTTTGTAACCAGGAAGAGCAACACCCGCTTTGAGCACAGCGATAGCAGCTTCCACCCAGTTTTCATTTCCCTTACCTTTTACCAGAGGTTTCTTGAACGGATCGTAATTTACAGAACCTTTGCATTTCTCCAGGTCTGCGCCTTTGCCTTTGAAGTAGTCGGCAAGAATACCGATCAGCATTTCAGCCTTGCAGTTACAAGTGTTGAAATTCAGTTCTACACATTCAGGACAGATTCCTTCAAGTAAGGTAGCAATGTTTTCAGCGTTTACGTCGCTTCCTTTAATGATGAAGCCTAGAGATGTTACACCCTTATTCAGGATGTCAAGGGCTTTTTCATTAGCACCTTTAAAACAGGTGACTTCGATGTTCTGGCGCACCTTCCAATCGTTGTCCTTCTTTGTTCCGCGAACGTAAGGGAATTCACCGGGAAGAGACTCGGTCGTCTTCAAACCTTCGATGTCTTCTGCACGATAGAAAGGATTCACATTAAATCCTTCGCCTGTCTTCCAAACAAGCTTTTTCTCAAACGGAACCCCTTTCAGGTCGGCCGTAATCTTCGCCATCCACTCTTCAGTAGACACAGGTGCGAATTCTGAGAAAAGTTTTTCTTTTAATTCTGCCATAATATTAGTTATTTTAATACTGGTATTAGTAATTGTTCAATAGTATATTGTTCAATAACAGAAGGCAAAGGTAGAATAAATAAACTTGAACGCAAATGAAATACAAACGAATTTGATACCTCTTTTAACGCCTTTTAGTGGAGATAGGAAGAAATTGATACCCAAATGACAGCAGATAAACATTTTCTTCAAAAAAATATTCCCAAATGATACACCGGAATAAAATATTTACTAATTTTGCATCGTCTAACAAGACCCAATCGGTGCATTCGTCTAGTGGCCTAGGACGCCGCCCTCTCACGGCGGAAACTCGGGTTCGATCCCCGGACGCACTACAGAAAGCCCGCAGTTTACCTGCGGGCTTTTTCTTCTTTAGAAAATCTCTTACAAGACTTTAAAACTCTATAAAAATCATACTTCATACAAATCTTTTATCCCTCGCGCTTTGTTTATATTTTACATAGCATATAACATAAAATGAAGTTTATCATGAATAAAGGGACTATCGGATTAAATGCCGGAGCAATCTGCAATTTATTGTTAGATGGTGGGTGTTGGAGTTTTGAGGAGTTGAAAAAGGCAACGGCTTTAACGGAAGCTGATTTGTGGTCGGCTATCGGGTGGCTGGCAAGGGAAAACAAAATCGAAATAAAAAGCGCCAGTAGCCAATTGGCTTTCTCTCCGGGAATGAATTGTTATTTCTAAACGATTGGGATGTTTGCAGTACCTGCCGCCATCTTCCAGGCGGCAGGTACTGCAACATCTGGTTTGAATCCCTTTATTCTGATTTTCTGAACAATGTCGAAACAACCACGCTATCCCCGTCATTTGGAGCCGGCTGCAAATTCAGCAAACGGGCAATTATCAGATATAAGTTGACATTCGCCATAACCGGCAGTTCCGCATTTTGCTTGAAGGAAGGTCCTGCCGCATAAAAGATGGCTTCCATCTCCGGAGCAAAATTATCATATCCATGTGTAGCTGCAAATACAGGAAGCGATTCGGAACGGAATTGCAGATACGTCCCGATATCCGGCAATACAAACAAATCGCCTATACGCGGATTCTTCCCATATACGAACTTTTCCGGAATCTCGTTCTTTTTCCAAACCGTTACATGAGGTACCCGCTTCAGGATTGCATAAGCGCTATCCGTATAAGTCGGTTTCGGATAAAGCAAAGTCGGTACTCCGTCGAATACATAATCAAAACTGTCACGAGGCAGATAGTCATTCAGATTCACATAATTCTCCGGATAATAAGTCGCCATGCCATGATCGGACAGGATGATAAAATCAATCTGATTGAAGATATCCAACCTACGGGCTTTAGCGAAGAAGTCTCCTAATATCCGGTCCAAATGTTCAACCATTGAAAGGGTTGCCGATGAATCGGGAGTTGCCTTATGCCCGATTCCGTCCGGTTCTTCCATATACCACATGACCAGATGCGGACGTACTTTCTCGGGCAGTTGCAACCAGGCAATCACCGAATCCGCCCGGTCTGAAAAGAGGACATTCTTATCGAATGGTTTCCAGATGGAAGGCTGGCGTCCCTGTATCGGATATTCGCTACCGACCCAATAGAATGATGCGGTCCGGACACCCTGTTTTTCCGCCGTGTTCCAGATCGGTTCACCACCGAAGAAGGCCGGATTCGGATTCCCCATTATATAAACGCTATCCAGATCGGGAGCATAAAAGAAATTATTCACCAATCCGTGATGATCCGGATGCAAGCCTGTCGCCATACTGTAATGGTTTGGGAAAGTGACACTCGGAAAACTGGGGCGAAAAGCAGCTTTCACCCCTACCCGCGCTAAAGAATCCAGTGTCGGCGTATGTGCATGTAACGGATAATCGGAACGGAAACCGTCCATAGAAAGGACAACAACATAATGTTCTTTCCCCGAATGGGCCGTACATCCCGATATCGACAAATAGATTATCGAAATGAGGCCCACCAATATTACAGTCAGAAATCTGTACATTTAATATTAGAAAATATATTTGACACCGATTTGAGCATGCCAGCGAGATAAGATATCGTTCTTCACGATTGTATTTCTCGAATTATAAGCATACGTGTTCACATAGTTTCCATCTTCTCCTTTCTTATTGCCGATCACCTGCAAAGGCATAACATTGTAAACAGCAGAATAGGAAGCGCCCCACTTTTTGTTCAACATGTTGGCGAAGTTAGTCACGTCGAATGTCACCTGGAATTTGCTATCACGTGCTTTCAATACGTAAATATCTTGCGCTATATGCAGATCGACCCGGTTTTCCCACGGAGCGGAATTGGAGTTACGCATAGCATACTGCCCACGATGTTTCTTTGCATAGCTATCGCCCTCGATCCACTCGTTAAACATTTGGCGGTCTTCTTCTGTCTTGAAGTCCATCTTCTGCAGTTCGTCTTCAGTCGGGATATACAGCAAAGAGTTTCCACCAAAACCGTCACCATTATAGTCGATATAAACCGTTTTCTTTTTCTCTGCGTCATAATAAGATTCGTTCATCGTCAGGCTGTAACGCTGTCCAACATATCCGTTGTAAACAAGAGAAACAGTCGTTGCCATAAGCCCATTGGCATAATGGGGAGTTCTATAACCGACAGAGACCATTACGCGGTGAGGAATGTCAAACATAGAATAAGCCAAACCCGGATTATTCGAATCAACGGTATAATTATATTTCCAGTTAGAATAAGCAACAGAAGACGTTCCGTCATACACCGATTTGGAATGTCCGAACGTATAAGATGCAGCCAGATCCAAACCGAAGTTAAAACTTTTTTCTAATAAAGCGGATAAGGAATAGGTATAACCATCATTCGTATTTTTCAGATTAGTGATACTGAAATATTTCTTATCAACGGCATAATATGGCGCAGCCGAAGCCTCCACGCCCGGAACAGCATATACTTTGCCATTGTCCGACAGTGCCAGGTTTTCAAAATATACATTATTGAATGTCTTGGAATAGAGTCCTTCCAACGTCATTCTCACGTCACCGGGCAACACACGTTCCACAGCCAGGTTCACACGGAATACCTGCGGATATTTAAAACCTTTCGACACCGTTACAACATCAGGAGTTGCCGGATTTCCCTTCTGAGAATTCATTGCGCCGATAGGATCGTTCGCATATTGTCCCAAAGAAGGAGCAGAAGTTGCGCCGGATGCAAATATAGTCGTACCTTTCTGTTCAACCCCCGTATTATTGTAAGCATTGGAAAGCCATACAAAAGGAACACGTCCCGTAAATAATCCAAGCCCGCCACGGATCAAGGTTGTCCGGCTGTCATCCGTATACCAACGGAAACCTACACGAGGAGAAACCATCACTTTGGCACCAGGCATTTCACCGACTCTTTCCTTAATATTTTTACTTGCCGCATATTCATTGAACTCGTTATTGACAGTCGGATCATTAAACAATAATGGAATATCGAAACGCAAACCGTAAGTCAGCGAGAAGTTATTGGCAATATCCCATTTATCCTGAGCATAGAACCCGAACTGACCGGCTTTGATGATGGGCGTATAACGATAGTTACCGCCTGTCACATCGGGGTCCGTATATTTGAATACATATTTCGAAGGGCTGTCATTCAGGAATGCATCCATCGAACCGAACTCCCAGGAACCGGTAACCGCCTGGATGAACAAGTTCTTCATCCGGAATATTTCATTGTGCGTACCAAAAGTGATCGTATGATTTCCTTTATACCAGGAGAGGTTGTCTTCAAAGGTGTAAATATCCTGATCCAGGGCGTTTGCTCCGGAAGAATACTCCGTACCGATATTGATCGTCGTATTATTCGTTCCACTGTTATCGCTCCCGTTAATCTTTACGTTCGGTCCCTGATAAGCCACTTGGCGCTCGTCACGTACAGTAGTTACACTTGCCCGAAACTCATTATACAGGGAATTGGTCAGATGGGAGTTCCATTCCGCCACAAACGAATTCGTTTTGTTCTTCATCCGGTAGCCACTGTTATTAAAGAAATAAGTCGTACTCGACGGGCTGTAGATATCATCATATGAATTATTAAACTGATAGCGGAAAGCTAATTTGTTGTTCCGGTTGATATTCCAGTCGATACGTCCTAAGAAATTAAAGGCTCTCTGATCAACATCGCGTGACCCGAAACTTTCCCGGATTCCGGTATATTCTTCATACTTATCGGCTATTTTCTGCGCCATATCGGCAGAGAAGCCTTTCTCGTCATACCCGGCATAAAAACGGGACGGGTAAGACTCCTTACGATTTTCAGCATTGGCAAAGAAAAACAGTTTGTCTTTGATGATCGGACCGCTCAACGTCCCGCCAAAAGTTTTTGTAGACTGCTCCGTCAATTTATCCTTTATGTTATCTTTATAAGCATTGTATTTTCCGTAGAGGCTTTCATTTGTAAAATAGGAATAGACCGATGCATGATATGCATTGTTACCCTGTTTGGTAATGGCATTGATGCCACCTCCGGTAAAGCCGCTCTGGCGGACATCGAAAGGAGCGACAACCACCTGGATTTCCTGGATAGCATCCATCGAAATAGGATTGGCATTCGTCTGACCGCCGTTCGTACCCGATGCAGCCAACCCGAACACGTCATTGCTCACCGTACCGTCGATCTGGAAACTGTTATAACGGTTATTCGAGCCGGCAAACGAGATTCCCCCATTCTTGGAGGTCATGGCCATCGGCATGTTCTTTACTATATCATATATATTACGGTCGACAGTCGGAGTCCCCTGTATCTTTCCTGTGGAAAAGTTTTCGGACGCACCGATATTCGCTTTTGCATCTGCTGTCACAACGACTTCACCCAATTGTTCGGAGCTGGGATATAAGGTAGCATTCAGGGTGTACGTATTACCCAGTTCCAACCTGATATCCGTAAAAACAGCTTTTTTATAACCGACATAAGAAATTTCGACTTTATAAGGTCCACCGGTACGCATTCCCTGGATCGTGTAACGGCCATCCGTATTCGTAACCGCGCCATACATAGTTCCGGACGGTTCGTGTACCGCAACCACCGTAGCCCCTATCACATTTTCATTCAGATCATCGATAACCTTTCCACTCAGTACAGAAGTTGTCACCTGAGCCTGCACAGAGAAACCTATGCACATCAAAATAAATACAAAAAAGCAAATAACTTTTTTCATACAGAAATTTGTTTAAATGAATACCCTCTACAATATTTAACATTACACTGCAAATATACAACCTTATAATCAGGTTTTTATTATATTTCTGTATAAAATTAACGACATTACATCAACTACCGTTCCCATTGCGGAGCTCGTCGGCAATATCCTGATGCTGGCGTGCCAGTTCCTCCTCCCCTGTATGCAGGAATGCTTCAGCAAGATATTCATGGGCTGCGGCATGCTTGGGTTTCAGGTCGACAGCTTTCATAAAGTCAGAAACAGCCTCGTCATAATATTTCAGTTGAAGATAAGATTTACCACGATTATAACGCGCTTTAAACGATTTCGGGTTCAGGCGCACGGCCTCGTTCAGGCAAGTAACCGCCTGGAAACCGTCACCCAGATCGAGAAGAGTCACCCCTTTACGCACCCAGGCATCCACAAATTCGGGATAAAGCCTGAGCGCCTTATCGAAAGAACGGATAGCCGCATTCGGATCATGGGCTTTCGTTATACACTCGTTTCCCATCAAATAATATTCGTGGGCATATTCTTTCTGAATCTCCCGCTGGGCATGTATCTCCTCCCGGAGTTTCTTGATTTGTGCCCGTTGGCTATTCATCGTTTGCAATTTCATACGGAGCAACCGTTGCACCTCCGGTTTTTCCAGTTCGTTGCGCTTGCTGACGGCGGCGGCAAAGGCCTCGACCGTATCTTTCACATTCCCGGCTTTAAAACTGTACGTAGCGCGTGCATACAACAATTCCGCTTCACTTTCGCGCAAACTCTTTTCGATCAGTTGCTGGTCATTAAAGATTTGGCTGAACTGGACAATTTCTTTCCGCACAAAGATGTCGTGCGGAGAAATCCGGCTTTTCAAGACCAAACCCTCCAGAGATGTGCAGCGGCTTAAAGCGACATATGTCTGTCCACCGGCAAAAACACCACCCGTCAGGTCCACAACGACACGGCTAAAGGTCAACCCTTGGCTCTTATGCACAGTGATCGCCCAGGCAAGGCGGATCGGCAATTGTTCGAAAGTACCGACAATCTCCTCTTCCACCTTTTTCTCCTTTTCGTTATACTTATATTTATAGTTACGCCAGGAAGTCGGTTCGACCAGATATTCGCGCCCATCTTCGAGCAAGACATAAATATTCCCGCTTTCGTCGATCCCCGAAACCATGCCGATCGTACCGTTTACCCAACGGCGATCGCGGTCGTTATCAATAAAGATAACCTGGGCCTGTTCCTTGATAGACAGGTTCAGTTGCGTAGGCAATGACGATTCGGGAAAATCGCCTTCGATCTTGCCGCGGGAAACAAACTCATCGCCGGGCAATTCCGCCAGTTTCCGCTCGTTGATAAAATCCACCTGGTCGCGCCGGGTGGCGAGCGTAATGTACATATCCTCGTTGCGAGGGGTAAAATCCGGAAAATAGCGGGCATTCAGAGTGTCCAACTCCTGTTTACGGGCAGCATTGTTACGGATGCGGTCCAGGATATTGATAAACACCGGATCTGTCTGCCGGTACACTTTCTGCAATTCGATCGGGACCAGGTTTATATCCTTGAAGACACGGGCCGAAAAGAAAAACGGACTGGCATAGAAAAGCCTTAATATTTCTTTCTGGTCGGAAGGGACAACCGGCTCCAACTGGAAAACGTCGCCGACAAACAACAACTGCTTTCCTCCGAACGGCAAACGCATATTACCCGAAAAAACACGCAAGATGCGGTCGACACAATCTATGATATCCGCCCGCACCATCGAAATCTCATCGATAATAATCAGTTCCACTTTCGAGATCAACTTCCGGTGCTCTTTCCTGTATTTGAAGAACTCGAAGATCCGGCCGTTCTTCAGGCTCAGATCCGGGTCATCGGGCAACATCGGGCGAAAGGGCAACTTGAAAAAAGAATGAAGCGTCACCCCTTCCGCATTAATCGCCGCGATCCCTGTCGGTGCCAATACGACATATTTCTTTTTCGTATGGGCGCAGATGTATTTCAGGAACGTGGATTTACCCGTTCCGGCCTTCCCGGTCAGGAAGACGGACTGGCGCGTATGAGTGATCAGTTGCAGGGCATCCTGAAACTCCTTATTATCTGTATCTAACTGAAATTCCAATCGTGTTATTTTTGAGTAGACAAAGCTATAGAATATTTTATATATCTGCTCATAAAAAGTTCATAATTTATTTGCTGAAGTCCGGAACTTTGCTTTACTTTGTGATATCAAAATAATATCAAATAAAAATCATTATGAAAGCTTACACTGCGTATCCTGAACTTGGATATCCGCGCAATCTGTAGTCAATACAGGTGCTTTATATCAGTAATTTAATATAGTAATACTAAATATGGCCAAAAAGGAAAATGGAAATGCAACCAAGAGTTTCATATTGCGTGTAGACGCTGAAATGATGGAAGCGATCGAAGCCTGGGCTGCTGACGAGTTCCGGAGCACAAACGGCCAGATACAATACATCTTGGATCAAGCCTTACGCAAGGCGGGCCGGCTCAAAAAGAAACGGAAACCAAAATCTGAAGAAGAAAATAAAGAGTAGAAAACAATAATAACGAAAACCTGTCCGGACGTTTTTTAAATATCCTTCGGTAGAAAAGAACTTTTTCATCCGAAGGATATTTCTTTTTTATATAAGCAGGATAGAATCAGCGGCTGATAAACAACCACGCGTCCTTATATTTCGGATTGGAACGGAGAGTCGCCATATAAGATTCCGCAGCCTCGCGATTATTGAATTTATCCGCGTAGATACGGTACTTCCCGTCACGGACCACCTTGCTGACATGCTTGCACTCGTTACGGTCCACACCGGCAATAAATTCGTCCGCCTGCGATTCGGAAGGGAAACTGGCAATTACGATATGATACATTTTAGGCTGGACTGCTGCGGGTTTAGGCGCAACCGCTTTCTTTTCCGGCACCGGGGCGGGCGCGACTTTCTTCACTTCACGCGCGATCACCTCTTCCGATGCCTCCTGCTTCGTATCCGCCTCCGCCACAATGCTGTCTGGCGAAACCGTTTCGGAGAGAACCGGCTTTTGGACAACCATCCCGGCCGGGACAAAGCTTGCCGTATAGGCATCCTGATTGACATCTTTCACCGGAGTGGAAACCAGCAGGAACAACGCTATTGCGGCGGCCGAAGCCATAGCCGTACGGACCAGCCTGCGGCTGACCGGAATATAAAACGTATCTTTCTTTTCTTTTTTGGATGTGAGAAGAGCCACTTCTTCCCGTTGCACCTGCAACGGCGCAAGAGCCGGAAAATGGAAAACGGGTAAGCCATACGAACCGACGCTGAACAGGTCGGTTTCGCCCGGATGGAAAATCATCTGCCCCTCTTCTCCTATGCTGAACGAACCTAACATTCCGAGCGACAGCTTTCCGTACTGTTGCAGGGTATTCTTCATATCCTCCACATCTTCTTCCAGCATCAACTGTGCCTGGCGATAGCCCACCGCGTGCATCTGCATATACGATTCAGGCAAAAGCCCGTCGTTATGCTGCAGTGTCATATTGAAGCTGATCTCTTTCCGCAAAGGGCGAAACGTATGTTCTTCCACATGCTGCACGGCCGGAACCGCCTGCAGGACAAAACCTCCGAACTTCGGTACGATGACACAGTCATGCACCAGAAGCAAACGTTCAATATGTGTTACGATTCTAAGCATACAACAAAGATAAATCTTTTGTCCGGATTACCAAAAAAAATCATTATCTTTCCAACGCGAACTGCATCAAATTCTAATTTGTTCACGACAAAATCTGTTTTCGACGACGTCAAAAATATATTCGTCGTCGTCAAAGATATATTCGACGTCGCCGAAAATATACACGACAACGACAAGAACAATTTACATGCAGGCAAAATTACCGCTACATGCAGTTCCGATTACGATTTCACCCCGATAAATCATCAGGAATATAAGCAATGGATTCCAGTTATGGAATTATATTTTTACCTTTGTAGCTATTATGTATTACTGGCTTCATCAATCATTTTATATGGCAAAGGCCATCCCGTTCTTAGGCGGATGGTTGGCAGACCGTCTGTTGGGCGATCCCGAAGGGTGGCCGCATCCGGTTGTGGCCTTCGGCAAAGTGATTTCGTTGGGCGAAAAGACGCTCAACAAAGGGAATGACCGGGCTGTCAAAGGCGGCGTCATGGCGCTCGTGCTGGTGGCCGGAACCTATTTGCTCTGCGAGCGGATACTGGCGCTTGCCGGAAACCTCTATCCGTCCCTCGCTTCAGTCCTGGTCGGGATAGGGGTCTTTTATTGCCTGGCGGGGAAAACGCTGATCAAAGAAGTGAAAGCGGTTTTCGAGGCAGTCGACCGCAGCACGGAAGAGGGACGCCGGCAGGTCGGACGGATCGTAGGTCGCGACACCTCCCGCCTTTCCCCGCAAGAGATACGGGCTGCCGCGCTGGAAACGCTTGCGGAGAACCTGAGCGACGGGGTGATTGCTCCCATGTTTTGGTTCGCCTTGCTCGGTCTTCCCGGCATGATGGCTTATAAAATGGTGAACACGCTCGACTCGATGATCGGCTATAAGAACGAACGTTATTTCGAGTTCGGGCAGATTGCAGCACGGCTCGACGACCTGGCCAATTATATTCCCGCCCGGTTGACCGCCTGGCTGATGCTGGCTGTCTCAGGCAACCTGAATAAAATGGATTTTGTAAAACGTTTCGGACCGGCTCATGCCAGCCCGAACTCCGGCTATCCGGAAGCCGCCCTTGCCGCGATACTGAACTGCCGTTTCGGGGGAACCCACGACTATTTCGGGAAGCCGGTGGAAAAACCCTATATCGGGACTAACGAACGGACCTTTACCACTGAAGACATGTTAATTGCTATCAAAACAAACGGTAACGCCGAACTTGCCATGGGGCTTATTGTTTGTTTAGCATCAATGATTATCCACTAAATAAATACGTACAGAATGGAAGTAAGATTAAATAAACTCATCAGTGATTCCGGCCTTTGTTCCCGCAGGGAAGCGGACAAATTCATCGAGGAAGGACGCGTCACCGTAAACGGCAGCCTGCCTCATGTCGGACAGAAAGTGACCGAAGCCGATATCGTCATGTTGGACGACATCCGGATCAAAGTAGGAAAACATACGTCCGAACATGCTCCTGTCGCACGAGGCAAAGCACAGGAACTGGTATTCAGTGAACAGGAGAAAAAAGCGAAGAAAGAAAAGTCTCCGGCTGCGACGGCTTCCGAAAAGAAAACGGCCTCTCCATCCGCCGGTTCAAAAGGTTTACGTCCCGGCAAATATGCAAAATACAATAAATATGCCGCCGCACGCCACGCCGCACGCGATGGGGAAAAGAGCAGGAAGGAAGGGGAAAAGTCAACCGGCGACAAAGATTTGCTGAAAGAAGCGCTACGACCCAAATTCGGTAAATCGTTAGGGCGGTCGGCCGTTGCACAACGCCTGGCTTCATCTCCCAAATCGGCTGCTTTGCGCAAGACGAGCAAGAACAACCCGCTCAACAAGGCAAAACACGCTGCCGCCCGCAATAAACCGAAAGGAGAATAAGGCAATGGCAGGAAAGCATATCGTTTTGGTGACAGGCGGCCAGCGTTCCGGGAAAAGCGGATATGCGCAAAAACTCGCCCTGTCGCTGGCGGCTGATCCGGTCTATCTGGCGACATCCCGCGTCTGGGACGACGAGTTCCGCGAACGTGTGCTCCGCCACCAGGCCGACCGGGGACCGGAATGGACGAATATCGAGGAAGAAAAATACCTGAGCCGTCACGATCTGAATGGCCGTGTCGTCGTTATCGATTGTGTCACACTCTGGGGCACGAACTTCTTCTTCGACAATGAAGGCGATACGAATCGCTCTTTGGCCGAGTTAAAAGAAGAATTTAATAAATTTACAGAGCAGGATGCCTATCTGATTTTCGTCACGAACGAAATCGGGTTGGGCGGCGTTTCTCCCGACGCGGTGCAACGCCGGTTCACGGACCTGCAAGGTTGGCTTAACCAATATATCGCATCCCGTGCCGACGAAGTTGTCCTCATGGTGAGCGGTATTCCCATGAAAATAAAATAATAAAACACTATACAATGATCTCATTCAACATTCAAGAACCTGACATCGCTATTACCAAGGCCCTGCAGGACAAAATCGATAATCTGACGAAACCCAAAGGATCACTGGGTACGCTTGAAGAAATTGCACTTCAGATCGGTCTGATCCAGCAAACTGTATCACCGGCGCTTCATCATCCGGTCAACGTCATTTACGCGTCCGACCACGGGATCGCCGACGAAGGTGTCAGTAAATCTCCCAAAGAGGTAACGCGCCAGGTGATTCACAACTTCCTGAACGGAGGGGCGGGCGTCTGCTTCCTTTCCCGCCAGCACGGTTTCGAAATCAAGATTGTGGACGGTGGCGTGGATTTCGACTTCCCTGCCATTCCGCAACTGATCGACCGCAAGATCCGGAAAGGAACCCGCAACTTCCTGCATGAGGCGGCGATGACTTGGGAAGAGATGGAACTGGCCATCCGATATGGAGCCGATATTGTCACGGATTGCCACAACGAGGGTTGCAACGTGATCAGTTTCGGAGAAATGGGGATTGGGAATACCGCTGCGTCGAGCATGTGGATGACTTGCCTGACGGGAATACCTTTGATCGATTGCGTAGGTGCCGGGAGCGGCTTGGACAACGAAGGGGTCAAGCATAAATATAATGTATTGAAGAGGGCGCTCGAGAATTACAAAGGAGATAACAGCCCGCAGGATGTAATCCGCTATTTCGGAGGCTACGAGATGGTGATGGCTGTGGGAGGCATGCTCCGTGCGGCCGAACTGAAGATGGTTATTCTGGTGGATGGCTTTATCATGACAAATTGCGTACTGGCTGCTTCACGCCTGTATCCGGAAATGATCCCTTACTGTATATTCGGACATTGCGGCGACGAGGCCGGGCACAAGCGGGTATTGGATGTCTTACAAGCCAAGCCGCTCTTAAACCTCGGCTTGCGCCTGGGTGAAGGTTCCGGCTCCGTATGCGCCTATCCTATCGTAGACTCGGCAGTCCGCATGATCAACGAGATGCACAGCTTCCAACAGGCTTCCGTCACCAAATACTTCTGACAAAAGCATTCATTTTTTAATTTTAAATCTTCAATTAATACCATGCTCCGTATCCTCGCCGCCTTCATATTCTTCACACGGTTGCCATTCTGGCGGCTGGCAGAAGTTCCTTCGGAATATTTCAAGAACGTTGTCAGCCGCTGGGCGTTAGTCGGTTGGCTGACTGCCGGACTTTCCGTGATCGTGCTTTATGCCGCTTCACTGATTCTTCCGGCAAGTGTTGCCGTATTATTGGCGATCGTCACCCGCCTGTTGATAACCGGTTGCCTGCATGAAGACGGGCTTGCCGATTTCTTCGACGGTTTCGGGGGAGGGACCTCGCGCGAACGTATCCTTTCCATCATGAAGGATTCACATATCGGTAGCTACGGCGTGATCGGGTTGATTCTTTACTTCGGGCTTCTATATACGCTGTTGAGCAGCCTGCCGCTCGCTCTTGCCGGAAGTGCGATACTGGCAGGCGATCCTTTTTCCAAAGGAGTTGCCGGTATGATCATCAACCGCCTTCCCTATGCCCGCAAGGAAGAAGAGGCCAAAAGCAAAACGGTTTATAGCCGGATGACAACAGGTGAATATACCTTTTGCCTTTTCTCCGCCCTCATTCCTATATTCTGGCTGCCGGAACCCATTTATTTCCTGGCAGGCCTGCTGCCTGTTCTCGTCTTCTATCTTCTCACTTCTCTGATGAAAAAGAAAATACAAGGGTATACAGGCGACTGCTGCGGAGCGACATTTCTGCTTTGCGAACTGAGCTTTTACCTGGGAATAGCTGTTATCTATACAACAATCATATAAAGCGAAATAATATGGAAATCTATCTGGTCAGACATACTTCCGTCGACGTCCCCGCCGGCTATGCATACGGACAAACCGACGTTCCGCTCCGCCCTTCATTCGAGGAAGAAGCCGAGGTTGTAAAAGAAACCCTATCCTGCCATACATTCGACAAGGTGTGGAGCAGCCCGCTTACACGCTGCGTCCGTCTCGCAAACTATTGCGGTTATCCGGATGCAGAAAAGGAAGATCGCATCAAAGAAATCAGCTTCGGAGAATGGGAGATGAAATCATGGGACGAACTCTCTTCCGATCCCCGCTCGGAAGCCTGGTTCAACGACTGGATCAATGTTCCGACTCCTTCGGGCGAATCCCTGCAAGATCAATATAACCGTGTCAGTCATTTCCTGGACGAAATAAGGAAAAGCGGCTTACAGAAAGTATGCCTCTTCGCTCATGGCGGCGTTTTAACTTGCGCCCGTGTCTATGCTGGAGAATATGACCTGAAAGAAGCATTCAAAAACGTCCCTTCATACGGGACCGTAATCAAATTAGAGCTGGATTAAGAAACTGTAGCCAGCCAAATATCTCATCTTTACCACATCCGCAATAAGCTGATTTTAAATCGTCATTTGTCGGAAACGGCGATATGTCATGTCGTATTTCATTTTCCGCGATGCTAGTCAGTCATAATCAGAATAACATGCGGCTTTTTGACTTGCGCGCTTTCCTCTCTGGCTTCTCCTTTTGCGTAAGCATCTAAACCTAACCCGGAAGTCATTAATAGTGATGATTCAAGAAACGTTCTTCTCTTTATTTTAAATGAAGCCTTAGTATAACCCTATGTCAAAGTAATTCCTAAAAAAAATCTTTCCCAAAAGACTTACATCTTTCTGAATAAAACCGCCCATGTTTTCCAGAAACTATCGGCGTTTTTTATGCGTGCCCCTTATAGTTTCCGCATGTTCCGCACTATATACCTTTCAAAAGGGGTATGTAGAACATAACACATTAATATACCTTTACTTAACAAGTACAATACTATAGGTGTGATAAAATGGATTAATATAATAAAAGCGGGAGATAGAAAATTTCTATACTCCCGCCAACTTCATAGTTATCGTTTTGACTAAATTAACAGACTTAAAATGAAGTTTTCTTCACCTAAATCTGAACGCCCGCTCTTACCCACCTCTTAATCATTACAAATCATAGTCTGACTTTGGTCAAATGTGGAGAAGATCTTTAATTTTATTCTCTTCCCTCTATGATGTTACAAAGGACGACTATTTAATTGGGATAAACAAATTAAAATCAATTTATTTTTCAATATTCGAAATTAAGATTGTTAACTCCTGAAATATATTGATCGGTGGTTCTTCTGTTCTACCGATCTTCTTAAACGAAGAAAGCCGACCCAAAACTGGATCGGCTTTCTTGCTCTAAAACGGCGGCTATCTACTCTCCCACTTTTACGCAGTACCATCGACGTGGTTGGGCTTAACTTCTCTGTTCGGAATGGGAAGAGGTGGATCCCCAACGCTATAACCACCTTAATATCTTTTTTCTTATATATTAAGATTTTTGACTGGACAACCCCAAGGATTTGTCTTGTAACTCTTATGTTCTTTTCAAGCATACTGCCTATATAGCAACCCTTACATGATTTGAAAGTCCCGGGCTATTAGTACTACTCGGCTTCGACATTACTGCCCTTACACCTGTAGCCTATCTACGTCGTAGTCTACAACGACCCTTAAGGGATATCTCATCTTGAGGCTGGCTTCGTACTTAGATGCTTTCAGCACTTATCCAATCCAGACTTAGATACCCGGCGGTGCTCCTGGCGGAACAACCGGTAAACCAGTGGTCTGTCCAACACGGTCCTCTCGTACTAGTGTCAGAGCCCCTCAAATATCCTACGCCCACGATAGATAGAGACCGAACTGTCTCACGACGTTCTGAACCCAGCTCGCGTGCCACTTTAATGGGCGAACAGCCCAACCCTTGGGACCTTCTCCAGCCCCAGGATGTGACGAGCCGACATCGAGGTGCCAAACCGCTCCGTCGATATGAGCTCTTGGGAGCGATCAGCCTGTTATCCCCGGAGTACCTTTTATCCTTTGAGCGATGGCCCTTCCATGCGGAACCACCGGATCACTATGCTCTAGTTTCCTACCTGATCGACTTGTAAGTCTCCCAGTCAAGCACCCTTATGCCATTACACTCTACGACCGGTTACCAATCGGTCTGAGGGTACCTTTAGAAGCCTCCGTTACTCTTTTGGAGGCGACCACCCCAGTCAAACTACCCACCATACAGTGTCCTCTTTTCCAAGAGTTAGAACTCAAACAATCAAAGGGCCGTATTTCAACGTCGACTCCACAAACACTGGCGTGCCTGATTCATTGTCTCCGGCCTATCCTACACATCAATTGCCCAAATTCAATGTAAAGCTATAGTAAAGGTTCACGGGGTCTTTTCGTCCCATCGCGGGTAATCGGCATCTTCACCGATACTACAATTTCACCGAGCTCACGGTTGAGACAGTGTCCAGATCATTACACCATTCGTGCAGGTCGGAACTTACCCGACAAGGAATTTCGCTACCTTAGGACCGTTATAGTTACGGCCGCCGTTTACTGGGGCTTCAATTCAAACCTTCTCTTGCGATAAGCTCTCCTCTTAACCTTCCAGCACCGGGCAGGTGTCAGGCTGTATACTTCATATTTCTATTTCGCACAGCCATGTGTTTTTGTTAAACAGTTGCCTGGACCTATTCTCTGCGCCCAGCCTTACAGCTGGGACCCTTTATCCCGAAGTTACAGGGTCAATTTGCCTAGTTCCTTAACCGTGAATCACTCGAGCGCCTCAGTATTTTCAACCCAACTACGTGTGTCCGTTTACGGTACGGGTACTTTATGAATATGCTTAGCGGATTTTCTAGGGAGCCTGATTACATCCATATTGCCTTGTACAAGTACTCGGCATACTGTCAGGTTCAGCTCTCAGGGCGGATTTGCCTACCCCAATCGACGCCTACACCCTTCAACCATCTATTCCGTCAGATGGCAGGACTGTCACTTCTCCGTCTCCACATCGCTCCATAAAGTAGTATGGGAATATTAAACCATTCTTCCATCGGAATCGCCGTTCGGCTTATCCTTAGGTCCCGACTTACCCTGATCCGATTAACGTTGATCAGGAAACCTTAGTCTTTCGGCGAGGGAGTTTCTCACTCCCTTTATCGTTACTTATACCTACATTTGCTTTTCCATGCGCTCCAGCAAGGGTTATCCCTTACCTTCGACGCACATGGAATGCTCCCCTACCATGTATTTACTACATCCATAGCTTCGGTAAACAGTTTATGCCCGAGTATTATCCACGCCAGACTCCTCGACTAGTGAGCTGTTACGCACTCTTTAAATGAATGGCTGCTTCCAAGCCAACATCCTAGCTGTCTCTGCAGTCTGACTTCGTTAGTTCAACTTAACTGTTATTTGGGGACCTTAGCTGATGGTCTGGATTCTTCTCCTCTCGGACGCGGACCTTAGCACCCGCGCCCTCACTCCTTATCAATATATAGCACGCATTCGGAGTTTATCTGGACTTGATAGGCGGTGAAGCCCTCGCATCCAATCAGTCGCTCTACCTCATACTATACTTAATAAAGGCTGCACCTAAATGCATTTCGGGGAGTACGAGCTATCTCCAAGTTTGATTAGCCTTTCACCCCTACCCTCAGTTCATTGGAACACTTTTCAACGTATACCCATTCGGACCTCCAGTTAGTGTTACCTAACCTTCATCCTGACCAAGGGTAGATCACTTGGTTTCGCGTCTACTCCCTCCGACTATGGCGCCCTATTCAGACTCGCTTTCGCTTCGGCTCCGGACCTGAAGTCCTTAACCTTGCCGGAGAAAGTAACTCGTAGGTTCATTATGCAAAAGGCACGCCGTCACATCTTATGATGCTCCGACCGCTTGTAGGCAGACGGTTTCAGGGACTATTTCACTCCTCTGTTCGAGGTGCTTTTCACCTTTCCTTCACAGTACTGGTTCGCTATCGGTCTCTCGGGAGTATTTAGCCTTACGGGATGGGCCCCGTAGATTCACACAGAATTTCTCGTGCTCCGCGCTACTCAGGATACCACTAAGCTTCGTCAAGGAGTCGTATACCGGGCTATCACCGTCTATGGCCATCTTTTCCAAGATGTTCTACTTCCTTAATTTCTTGCCACGCCGTGGTCCTACAACCCCGACAATGCCTAAACATTGACGGTTTGGGCTATTCCGCGTTCGCTCGCCACTACTTGCGGAATCACTTTTGTTTTCTTCTCCTATGGGTACTTAGATGTTTCAGTTCCCCACGTTCGCTTTCCTTACGGAATGGCTGGCCTTCAACCAGCCGGGTTGCCCCATTCGGAAATCCCGGGATCAATGGTTATTTGCACCTACCCCAGGCTTATCGCAGCTTATCACGTCCTTCATCGCCTCCGAGAGCCAAGGCATCCACCGTCTGCCCTTACTTACTTTCTTTATCACTGACACTTGACGGCTTCGCAATTTTGCAATTGCTTATCCATCGCGCGTCGGATTGATATATCTTCAGTTTGCTCTTATTTATTCGTTACTTAACTTTTTTGAAGTTGTCCAATACGTCAAAGATCTTTTGTTTAATGAATAATTAATAATTAACAATTAAAAACCACTCATCTTATGTGGAGAATAACGGATTCGAACCGTTGACCCTCTGCGTGCAAGGCAGATGCTCTAGCCAGCTGAGCTAATCCCCCGTATAACAGGTGAAAGTGGACAAGGAAAAGTGGACAGTTTCTTAACTTTCAACTTTCAACTCTTAACTTTCAACTTCATAAGTAGTCCCAGGCAGAGTTGAACTGCCGACCTCTACATTATCAGTGTAGCGCTCTAACCAACTGAGCTATAGGACTGTCAACTGTTGTGTTGCCTGAGAGTTTCTCATCTCAGCTTCATCTTTCTCTTTACTGGTTGTCCAGTTTTAAGATCATATATGAATACATATTCAACCGTAGTACACGAGAACTACATACCTGTCGTTCTCCTACTTTAACCAGATTCAGGCTCCAGAAAGGAGGTGTTCCAGCCGCACCTTCCGGTACGGCTACCTTGTTACGACTTAGCCCCAGTCACCAGTTTTACCCTAGGCCGATCCTCACGGTTACGGACTTCAGGTACCCCCGGCTCCCATGGCTTGACGGGCGGTGTGTACAAGGCCCGGGAACGTATTCACCGCGCCATGGCTGATGCGCGATTACTAGCGAATCCAGCTTCACGGAGTCGAGTTGCAGACTCCGATCCGAACTGAGACATGGTTTGGAGATTAGCATCACATCGCTGTGTAGCTGCCCTTTGTCCATGCCATTGTAACACGTGTGTCGCCCCGGATGTAAGGGCCGTGCTGATTTGACGTCATCCCCACCTTCCTCACAGCTTACGCTGGCAGTCTCACCAGAGTCCTCAGCTTCACCTGTTAGTAACTAGTGATAAGGGTTGCGCTCGTTATGGCACTTAAGCCGACACCTCACGGCACGAGCTGACGACAACCATGCAGCACCTCGTAATCAGCTATTGCTAGAAGGCCTCTTTCAAGGCCGGTCCGACTACGTTCAAACCCGGGTAAGGTTCCTCGCGTATCATCGAATTAAACCACATGTTCCTCCGCTTGTGCGGGCCCCCGTCAATTCCTTTGAGTTTCACCGTTGCCGGCGTACTCCCCAGGTGGATTACTTAACGCTTTCGCTGTAGAGCTTACTGTATATCGCAAACTCCTAGTAATCATCGTTTACTGCGTGGACTACCAGGGTATCTAATCCTGTTTGATCCCCACGCTTTCGTGCTTCAGTGTCAGTTATGGTTTAGTAAGCTGCCTTCGCAATCGGAGTTCTGCGTGATATCTATGCATTTCACCGCTACACCACGCATTCCGCCTACCTCAAACACACTCAAGTCTTCCAGTTTCAACGGCAATTTTATGGTTGAGCCACAAACTTTCACCGCTGACTTAAAAAACAACCTACGCACCCTTTAAACCCAATAAATCCGGATAACGCTCGCATCCTCCGTATTACCGCGGCTGCTGGCACGGAGTTAGCCGATGCTTATTCATACGGTACATACAAAACACCACACGTGATGCACTTTATTCCCGTATAAAAGAAGTTTACAATCCATAGAACCTTCTTCCTTCACGCGACTTGGCTGGTTCAGACTCACGTCCATTGACCAATATTCCTCACTGCTGCCTCCCGTAGGAGTTTGGACCGTGTCTCAGTTCCAATGTGGGGGACCTTCCTCTCAGAACCCCTATCCATCGTCGGTTTGGTGGGCCGTTACCCCGCCAACTGCCTAATGGAACGCATGCCTATCTATCAGCGATGAATCTTTAACAAATAGTCCCATGCGGGACCCCTGTTTTATGGGGCATTAATCCGACTTTCGCCGGGCTATTCCCCTCTGATAGGTAAGTTGCATACGCGTTACTCACCCGTGCGCCGGTCGCCGGCAGTGTATTGCTACACCCCGATGCCCCTCGACTTGCATGTGTTAAGCCTGTCGCTAGCGTTCATCCTGAGCCAGGATCAAACTCTTCGTTGTTAAATTGTTTTTTATATCTTCGCTCAGAATCTCGTTATTTTATTGTAGTTCCTTGACGGTATGTTTAGTATTTCTACTACGTCTCTTGTACTACTTGTTGATATGTAAATCTTTCAAAGAACTTATGCTATCTTTCGATTGCGGCTGCAAAGGTAAGGACTTTTTCTTAACTGCCAAATTTTTTCGAAGAAAAATTTCGGAAAGTTTTTCAAGCCACCGGGAGGCCGGACATCTCGCTTAGCTTTGCTAACCTCATCCCCCTATCCGGGCTACCTTCTATCATCATGTTGACTGCTGCCGTTCTCTCTCGAATGCGGGTGCAAAAGTAGAACTTCTGATTCTACTATCCAAATTATTCGGAGTGTTTTTTTTACGAATTTGTAGCGTTTTTCTGCTAACCTCTGAACTTCTGCCTGTTACAAGTAAAACTTTTTTTATCATCCAAAACACCCATTTTCATAGTAAACTGCTCCTTTTTATACGCGTTTTATAATGTATGGAAAATACCTGTTGATGGAATTAAATTAATGCACATTCAACTTTGCCAACAGACTACAATATTTCATCTCGATAAACGGGCATTCTTATTCATTTTTCACAATAACCCCCTATTTTTCTATTTAATGAGAAAAAACGATTCATTTTGTTCTGTCTTTTTCACACCGATAAAGCGTTTTATCTTACACATAGGATAACCGTCTGCCTATCTCGTCTAAATTCGGACTACATTCGTCAATCGTTTTTTTTAAATACAGGACATTCTGGAAAACCTTAACTCCCGGAGAATCGAATATTTGAAAAGCTACCAGGGAACATACAGGAATAAAAGAGGGATTCGGGGGATATTTTGGGGATGTCCGGCACCTCGTTTCCACGACGACCGTCTTCATCACCATGACGACCGTCTTCATTGCCCCGAGTTGCCGAGTTCACTATACATGAGAACGGACTTCATGGCGATGAAGACGGTCGTCACGGGAAAAAACTGCGCAACTCACGGCTAAAACTTAAAATTACCATTTTTTTGATCCGGGTACAATCGCTCGGAAGAAACTTTATAAGGAGCTTACAAGGTTGTTTTCAGCACGTTTTGGACAATAAGTCTTATAAATTCAGAGAACGATACCGATATGCTATGTTGTACTTCATTTGACCGAAAACAGCTTCCGGTTCTATGCAACGTCTGCTCCTACGTTTAATCCCCTTCCGTGAAGTAAGTCTTTCACGGGCTTTGAAGCACCTGCATCGCAGCGGACATTCCTGGCAGTTCCAGGCCTTATAGCGGGCACTTTGAGTAATATATCCGCTCGCCGTTCTTCCCTGTTTGGTTCCTATGCGGTTCATGTGCTGCCCCATGGGACAAACATAATAGTCCTCATCGGCGTTATAATAAAGACTCTCCGCCTGAAACGGTAGTTTTCTTCCGAACCGTAACCGGAGTCTGCCACACTCGTGGCGGATTTTCTTCTCTTATCGGGACCTGTGATGTTATGACGGTAGATTTTTTACCATGCCTGTCCTCTATGATATCCATCAGGTTCATCCATCCTTGGGAATCGAAGGGCTGTATACCAAAATCATCCAATATGAGCATATCCAGCCTCTCGATTTTCTTAAGTTTTTTCAGGATTGTTCCTTTCGCTTTGGCAACCTTGAGCATTTCCATAATGCAGGAGTATTGGCATATAGCACCTTATATCCTTTCTGGCAAGCCTGAAAGCCAAAAGCTGTTGCCAGATAACTTTACCCGATTCCGGCGCTCCCGATAATAAACAGGTCTTTGCGTTCCCTGACAAAAGTCAGGTCAGCCAAACGCCCGGTAAGATTCTTGTCCAGTCCTCTTTCCACCGAATAGTCTATTTCCTCAATGGCGGCCTTATATCTGAAGGGAGCCTGCCGGATAGCTCTCTCTACCGCACAGTTTATGCGGTTGTCCCATTCACTTGAGACCAACCACGATACGAACCGGTGGTAATGCCTCTCTGTCCGGTGTGTTTCCAGGCTTGTTTTAAAGGCGTATAAGCTTATTCCGGATACTTTTTCTCTTCCATCACCTGCCCCATCCGGATGGATAGCCGCGTTCAGTGAATCCAGATCATAAAACTCGCGTCCTGTATCTTGAGATAGATACTGTGATAAATCAGTTTAACTGCGCCTTCGACCAGTGCCTTGTCCCGTAGCTTGTAAGCTCTGGCAGGGATTACGGTGCAGCCGTAGTGTTCGGCAAAGGCTGCAAAATTCTCATTCAGGAATGCCGAACGTGAATCAAGGTTGTCAAGGTAACCATTCGACAACGCCGGTAGCCGGATGTAACCGCCGCCATTCTTCAAATTCGGCATACGTCCGTACTCCACCCTGGATAACGGCCTGGTAATATTCTATCCCCATTATCTTTTCCGTTTCCGGCGTTTCGTATTTTAATTTCAAAATAGCACATCGCGTCTCGTCGGTCAGCACGGCTGAAATACGGTCGGCTACTTTTTCGAAATAACCGTCATAGCGGGAACCTTCCTGAATATGGATCATATCGATCTGCCAAAGTTCACCTTCCTCGTCTTGACACCAGGCATGCCATTCGATACAAGCCTCGACCGTATGCAACAGGTTGACACATTCTATCTTTTTGACTGATGTATTAGCAGCAAGCTCCGCCATTGCCCGGAAACTGCCGGATAAGCTGATATCAGAGGTATAAATATGAAAATCAATGTCCCGGTGCGTCATCAGCAGTCCGGTACGCAAAGAGCCGACCAGATTCACTTTTGCCCCTATGCTTTCCCATATCTGAATGATACGGGTTTCCTCCACCACCTTCCAGGCTTTTTGTTGATTTCGATGTGCAATACCGAGAATGTCCATTTTCTATCCTTTTAAATAACGCCGCAAAAGTATGAAAAAAACCGGATACGTCACCCTGCTTGAACTATTGTGCAAGAGAGAACCGCAGGCTGATACCGTAGTTTGAGTTTGAAGTCGGATAAGAAGCACTCGATATCAGCGGTTCGTTAATCTGGATATCATAGAATGCACGGATCGTCAAAGCCCGGCTCAAACCGTAATCAGCCGAGAACGAGACTGTCTTTGCAATATTACCGCTGGTAGCCTGCGTCAACTGTGTATCTATCTTGCGGATCAACGACTGCATCTTATTGTACGAGAAATCCAGACGGACGGTCAGGTCATTGCTGAAATCGCGCGTCTTCTTCATCTTCAATACTTTGTTGAACTCGGCAAGTTTGTAACCCAGGCCGATGGTCACTTTCTTGGAAAGCGCTTCGACCAACTGGTAGGATGTCGTATTCAGGCTCAAATTACGCGTAGTCGAATAGTCCGCCCGGACTGTCACATTGTTCAACAACGTCGCATCCGCTCCAAGCAAAGGGCTGAACGCTTCGGTCAGGCTGACAGACGAAATCGAATAAGGAGACGAAGGCGTCGGGTTGTCGTTCAGGATCGACTGGATATATCCCAATCCGTCCTGCCCGGCATCCACCCAGTTCAGGAAGGAAGTGAAAGCACCTACCGAATAGGAACAACGATACTGATGGCTCAACGTCACGCTCTTGAAATATTTCTTGACAGCCGGAATCTTGACCAAACCGTCGTAAGTGACACGCCAGTTCGGCAACAAGCTCTTCAGCGAAGGGAAGGCCGTCAAGCCCACCTTATTCGGGTCTTTCCCGGTATAGGCTGCTAAGAATGCAGGAATCAGCACATCCGCCGAGTTCCGGTTGACACCGTTCACGTTATCGGTTCCCGGATTATAGGGCATTCCTCCCAGCCCCTTCTCATGGATAAAGCCCACATCCGGATATTTCAAGCCGGCATACTTGCCTTCGAGACGCTGGGCAATGATCTCACGGTTGGCCAACAACTTGTCAAAGGCTTTCGAAGAATAGTTGTTCAAGGCATTGCCAGTGCCACCGAAAGCGCTTCCCAATGCGATTGTCGTCATGGTGAAGTTACCCCCCATTATCTCCGGCATACCTTCATACATAAATTGTATTTCCGTATTGCGCGTATCGTTGCGAAGTGCGGTCAGGTCGATCTTCAACCCCGTGATCGGTTCGAGACTTGCCCGTATATTCAGATTCTTCGTGCTGGTCATGACGACAGCATTCACATCTCTTTCCGTATCGGTGATCAGCCAACCTTTTTCATACGCCTCATCTATATAGCTGCGGCGCACGTCACCGAACGCAAAGCCAATACCCGGAGAAAGGCCGAATGAAGAACGTCCCTGCCCAAAGATATCGCCGATCTCCGGACGGAAACCGGGCAACATCATACCGGCAGAGTTCGTAAACTGGATATTGAAACGGCGCACCATCATCAGGAAACGGGCGCTATGCTCGACAGCTTTGTAAAGGAAATCTTCCGTAGGAGCCGGCCCCGGTATGATCGTCAGTTTAAGATGTGCCGTATCGCGGTTCAGGATCATTACCTGCGCAAAGTTGATCGGTTTGAACTTGACCTTGTAAACGCGGCCGTCCGCACCCCGGGCCGTGATCTGCACCTTCTTCGTGAACATACCATGTTCGACAACCGTACCGCTGTCCGGGTTCAGGACAATCTCCTTCTCCAGCTTCGGCTTTTTCTTCTTCTCCGGCTTTTTAGCCGTAGCCCGGGTGTTATTGAACTTCTGGTTGATCTTTTTCAGATACTTGTTTTTGTTGTAGAGAGATAAGAGGTTCAGGTTCGCCTGCAAGTCGAACTGACGCTGGTTCTTGATCGTATTGCCCAGCTCGATGTCTTCGCTCACTGTTGCCCCGCGATCCCAGTTATAAGTGGCATTATAGCTCAATGAGGCATTTGTCCAGTCCAGCACCGGGATAAGCTGCAACGGTAACTGCCAGGTCATCATAAACTGCTGGTCGTATTTCATCGGGGTACCCAGGTCGGCGATGCTCTTCTTCACAGAGTCTTTCCACAACTGGTAACCGTCCGGGTTGAGTTCCTTATTTACCTGCACATACGGTTCTTCGATACGGGCATTCGTACCGGAGCTGAATGTAATGTTAAGGTTATTCGTAAAGGCCCAGTTCAGGCTGAAAGCACGGTCCCAATAGAAGTTCTGGCTGAATGTCACCGGAATGTCATTGGAGACGCCGGTCGCCGCCCCTGTCAGGTCACGCAGTTTTATTTCATAATAATTACGCATCATGGCTGTCTGGAAGTTGATAGACGGAGCTACGTTGAACGCCAACTGCTTGGCATAGCGCGTATAGCCGTTGTTTTTCTTCAGCAACTTATCGAACGGCCTGATCGGTTTGACGTACGGGACATAACTATAGGCGAAATTAGCCCGGTAGTCCTTAGTCGTCTCATATTCCGTCTCCGGATTCTTCTTATCATTAACACTGTACGAATACCCGAGCGTGAAGTTTGCCGGATCGTAAGGCATCGGGTTCTTGCTCTTGATATTCACACGCACATTATTAAACGATACGCTCTTGATAACCGTCCTGTCCTGCGAATAACTGCGGATCGAATCCTTCTCGGTTTTCGTCTCCGCGTTGTCCATAGCGTCCTTCAGTTTGACATCCTGGTCCAACGGGTTGTACTTCGGATCGTATGTTTCCTTGGAATAAGCATAATAGAACGGGATGCTGACCTGCGTCTTTTCAGGGAACAACTTACCCAGCTCGATGGAGGTTGCCACGTTATACTGTTTGAAGTCCTCCATCCGCCGTTCGTTCAGAGACTGGTCGAGAGCGCCGAAACCGGCCGTTTCGATACGTCCGCCCACATTGACCGTACCCAAGTCGGACAGTGCGACGTTCAGATTCGCATTGGCAGCCCATCCACCCTCTTCGTTGAAATCGGTCAGGCGCAATTCGTTCACCCATACTTCCCCGCTCTTCAGCTTGCTCCGGGTATTGCGCACACCGATCATGATCGTCTTCACTTCGGAGAGGCTCGGATTACCTTTGACACGGATTGCGTTACCCGTATTATCCGGGTCCCTACCCGAATAGACTGTCTGGAAAGACACCCCGTTCTCGCCGGAACGCTTCGCCCGGTTACGCTCCAGTTTCAGGTCTGTCAGGACCTTTAAGCGGAAGTTCAACATATTCTCTGCCGGCCAGACGATCTGCTGATGTTCCGTATTATTATAGTTATACTCTCCATGCGGAGTCAACTTCAACGGGACTTCATATTCGTAATAGTTATTCTTATAGTCTGATCCCAAACGGATAAAGACAGCAAGGTCCCCATCCGCCAGATCGTTTACATCCAATTTCGGCGCCTCGGCATGCGTAAACAACTGCAAGCGCTTATACTGGCGCAAATCGTAGTTCGTATTCTTATATACAGCCCGTGCATCCTGAGCGGCAAGATCCGTCACCTTTAAAGAAAGCGCTTGTTCGTTCTCCTGGCGAATCTGGGGCTGGCTCGGGTCCAGTACGCGGCTGACGCCCGGAGGCAACGTATAGCTGACCGGGTCCCTGTCGCTGTTTTCCTCGATATTGACGGTCGATACTTCCAGCTTGCCCTTTACGGCCGGCGGCATCTTCGGATCGGACAAATCCTGTTCATAGGACCGCCATTCGCCGCGCACCAACTGCAAAGTACCGAAACGCAGTACGACCGATTCCTTGAACCCCGTCATAAACATACGCATGAAACGGATCGTCTTGAAGTCATTGATCGCTCCCACACGACGCTGGTACTGTTTCACCGGAATCTTAAACTGATACCAGGTAACGGATTCCTGCGTCCCATCCGCCAGCCTTACCAACGACGTGCGCTTATCAGCAATATAATTTTCGCCGACAACCGTATCCTGCGGAGTGATCTTCACCTTATATTCAAAGTACTTTTCATTCTTATTCAGCGTATTATCCTGGTTGATATCCTCCACATCGGGCACAGTCTTGGAAGAGGTGCTGTAGCGTTCGCCCGAATCGTTGATATCTTTCGAGTTTCCTTCCGTCCCGTTGTAACGTTTGTAACGGGTTAGGATATCCACTTTGTTCCTGTCGTAGTCAGAGCCACGGAAATAGTGGAACTTATCGCCCGCCGGATCAAAGAACGGAGAGAGCTGCAACGGATCTGCTTCCATCTCGGAAAGGGTTGCCGCATTCAATTTCTGGCGTAACTTGTTCAAATAATCCTGATAGGCCGGATACTCCTTTTCTTCGTCCGAGGACAGGCCGTTCAGGCCGACATCCTGCAATAAACGCGCACCCGCCGTATTGTCGAACGCATAAACCGTACTCTGTTGCTTGGGTACTTTACCCCAAACCGTATAATCGACCTTCGATGTATCGCCATCGATCGGCAACCCATTCTCGAAGAACTTCTTTTCATCCTTCAGGATATCTTCCGATATCTCGCCTAAGTTGAAATACAGCTCGCCCCCCGACGTCTGGCGATTGTAGATAAACGGGTCGAGCATCCAGAACTCGATATATTCGACATTCGCCGTCTCGAAGTCACTTTGGTCTATCTTACGCATCATACCCCCGAAACGCTTTTCCGGATTCTGCAACGTCCCGTCCGGATTGATATTGTCGGCATCCAGGTTATACGGGCCGCGTTCCTGAGGATAGTAAGCCATGTTCAGGACCGTCAGCGTATTGCTTTCACTCATGCTCTGCTGCCGTTCCGGAAACAATTCCTTCGAGTCGATGGCGCGGACATAATGGTTCGACAAATCCTCTACCGTGATATAGTTCGGACGCAAAGAGGAGTTCTTCCGCGTGAACAACCCGTCGATCGTGTACCAGGCAAGCAAAGCGCGGCTCTTCCCGTAATCGATATGATTGGTCAACCCGGCCTCCGGGAATAACTGGGGCGTACCGTCGTCATAAGGCACACTCGACAACTGCCAAGGATAAGGGTCCGAGAGGTCGAAATTACTCTGTGTCGACTCGAAGTCGTCCAAGTAGGAATATCCACCCGTGTTCTTGTTCTCGTAATGCCCGGCAATCAGGTGTGCAAACTCCGCATTGAAGGAGATCTGGCTCGGTTTGCTCAAGTTCAGCAGCGGCAGTTTGTCAAACATATTGGTAAGCCACTGGCTTTCGCCTTTGTAGGCCATGTTCACCCCCCAAAGCGTATTCTTGATGGCCTCATCACCCATCGTCGTCTTGGTTGTCAGCGGCATTTCGGACATGTGCATGATGGTGGCGCCTACCATCAGGTTCGGATTGAACTGATAGTTCAGGTCAAGCCCCATCATCGTCTTGCGCTGCATATTCATGGCCGTCTGGTTTTCCAGCGAGACGCTGACCGGCGTACCGGCCGAGATAATGCTTTCGTTCAGGATGGTCACCACACCGGAAGTATAATCGACGGTATAATCCACATTTTCGGTCAATATCGCACCACCGGCCGTCACCTTGACGGAACCCCTCGCCACGTTGGAGGCGCCGAGCTGTATCTCGGCCCCCGAAGAGGCTTTATATTCCCCTTCCAGCTTGAACTTATTCTTTTCGGCAATCTGGCGGGCGACAGTCAACGTCGAGTCGTAGAGTTCCTGGAACACATATTTGTCGGCAATCGCATCATTGTTAATCTTCCGGCGCAGGTAAGAGCCGAACGGTTCGACACTCGGAAAGATGATCTTCCCGTTATCCGCCAGGACAGTCACCCCCTCGATGAAGTCGTATATGCCATCCGGATGCGGCTGGTTGTTGGAGTCGTAGCTATCCAAGTTCAGCACCCTGAGCAGGATCTGGTTGGCAATCGCCCCTTCCGGCAAATAGTTGACGTATGTGCCGGTCGTATCGCTCTGGTACATGATATTCAGCTTGAACTTCTCCTTCTGGACGGAATAGGCCCCCAGCGAATAGATGTTTTTCATCATCAGGTCCCAGAAAGGCATATCGGGCGACATGGTAATACCTTTCAGCAACTTCACATAAAGGCAGGATGCTGCCGAAGAAGGATTGTCGGTCGAGAACTCACCCACCTGGAACGTCTGCCCGTTCGAATAGGTATAGTTGTAAGCGACACCCAGCACTTCGTCCGCCTGCAACTGTGTCTTCAGCGAGATATATCCCAGCTTCGTGTTAACCGTATATTCGGATTCATCCAGCAGACGGGCGCTTTCGACCTCCTCGTACTCCGTACCGTTGACGAAAGTTCCCCCCAACGCCTGGTTCACCGTGCTGATATCACGTGCGCCGGTGAATTGCTGGTTAAGCGTATTATATAATGTATTCGTATTATTATAAGGAATAGCCTGTGCCCCCGAAGGAGATACGACCGCCGTATTCAGAATCTTGTTATGCTCGGCCAGGTCGGCAAAAGCGACCACGTTGCGCGCCTGGTCATAGTTCGCCCGCTTGTTCGTCACCCAAACTTCCACCTTGCTGATCGTGACCGGCGACGAGATCGTGTTCAGGTTCTTCACCGCCTCGTCGTAACGGTCGCGGAAATAGTGCGACAGGAAGAAGTGGCGGTTCTCGTCATACTGGTCGATCGTCAGCTCGAACGGCTTCGTCTGCACGCCCCCTTTCGAGCTGACCGTTTTCGATTCCGATTCCTGCTGTGCAAACAACGCATTCACCCGCAACTTCCCGAACTGGAGGTCCGCCTTCATTCCGAACAGGGCGGCCCCACCGTTGATCAGCGAGTTGCTGGTCGTCATGCTGACGTTACCGGCTTCGAGCGACTTGATGATCTCGTCTTCCTCACCCGTATAGGCTAATTTCAGCTTCTTGGAGTCGAAGTCGAAAGAGGTTTCGGTATTATAGTTCATATCGAAATTCACCTTGCTGCCGACCGACGCCTGCACGTTGAGCTGCACGCTCTCGTCGAAATTGAAGAACGTACGGTTACGCGCCCGCTCCGGCAGTGACGGGTTCTTGGTCTTGTTCTGCTTCAAGCCCAGCTCCACTTCGGCCGACCCTTGCGTCTTCACCCTGACACCGCCCGGCCCGAAGATACGTTCAGCCGCACCGATATTGAACTGCATATCGGCCAGGTTGAACTGCTTATTGGCCGCCTTCTGGAATTCTTCCTCGTTCTTCTGGCGGTAGTAGGATTGGACGGATTTCCGGAAACTGTAGTCCTGGTATTCTTCGGGAGTCAACGAGATAGGGGTAGTCAGGTCGGCATCGCCCAACCGGGTGCGGACCACGTAGGTCCCGGTCCTGATGTCGTACTCGACCACCGACTTCACATTGTCCGGTGTCTTCAAGTCGGCAGGCGACTGCTTGGTAAGGTCCTGATATTCTTCGGGGACGGTCTTTGCTACCGGGAAGCGGGTGCGCACCTTCGGCACCGTATCATCCGGCACGACCGGTCGTCCAGCATCCGGCATCGGCATCGCGTAGGCCAGCAAATCCGCATTCATCGAATACAAGCCTGCGCCACACAGTAGAATCGTTATCCAGAGTATAAATTTTAGTGTCCTTCTCATGTTAAATTAAAGCATTCTCAAGGCTGTTTTAATGACTTGCTCCACAGCCAGAGCAGGCGAACCTTTGAGGATTGTCCTGACAGCCTTTTGCGAAGCTGTTTTCTGGAATCCCAGCATGACTAACGCCGATACGGCCTCTTCCGCCACGGCAGTGTCGGTAGCAGATGATCTGATAGCACCGGCAGCAGCCATTCCCTCGATCGGCTTCACTTTGTTTTTGAGGTCTACCAAGATGCGTTGGGCGGTCTTCAACCCGATTCCCTTGACAGATGTCAGGGCTGTTTCGTCCTTATCGTCGATCACCCGCACCAATTCGGCCGGCGAGAGGGACGAGAGGATCATGCGCGCCGTATTGGGGCCTACGCCGGAGACGGATGTCAACATCAGAAACAGTTCGCGCTCCTCCGGGTTGGCAAAGCCGAAAAGCAGATGGGCATCTTCACGTATGACTTCGTACACGTATATCTTCCCGTTCGGTTTTCCGTTATAAAATGTATATGTATTCAGGGATATATTGAGCTCATAGCCAATTCCGGCACATTCCAAAACCATTCTGGCGGGTGTCAACTCGACTATCTCTCCCTTGATATATTCTATCATCCTGTCTTACGTCTTTATGATTCGTACCTATTATAACGCAAAATTAGACAAAAGCGTATATCCGGCCCCCCTTTTTTGGCACAATTCCGTAAAAAGTCCAAAATATCGCAAAACGTGATGCTGATTATTAGCAAGTTATAAAACAGGAAAAATAGGTAAAAACAGAGGGTAGAAAGACAGTAAAACCCTGTATTCATAAGGGTTTGAGAGCTGTTTCAAAATGACTAATGAAAACGTACGTTTTTTTTAGTCATTTGCAAAGGTAAGATTATTAATCATAAATCAAAGAAACAGACAGGGTGAAAATTGCTATTAACCATTATTTTACATCATTTATCGGAGATTTTTGCCCGGACTGTGACACCCTTGATTTACCCCTAAAAAAATGACTAAAAAAAACGTACGTTTTCATTAGTCATTTTGAAACGGAAAGAATCATTAGTACAAACTTTTAAGTTTAATCATCATGGCAAAAACAGTCAAACCCGGCAAACTGCGCGGGAACACAGTCCCCAACAGCCTGACAGCCGACAAGAACGACTACACGCTCACCATCATCGGTGGCATGAGCTACGGCCTGAACGACCTCTGTCAATTGGTCGTAAAGGACGGCGTCACCACCCAGAGCGTCGAAGAACTGATGCGCAACTTCAGATTAGTTGCCGAAAAAGGCATCGACATGGCCTTGCAGGGCAACAACGTGAACTACGACTACTTCACCCTCCGCCCCGGAGCAAAAGGCGTCTTCAACTCGGCCAACGAACCCTTCACACGCCCCAAACACGAGGTCACGATGGCAATGGCCGTCGGCCCGGACGTACGCAAGGCGATGGAAGAAACAATCGTTGAAAACATGGGCCCCGCCCAGCATTACGCCCAGATGGACACCATCATCAACACCGTCAACGGCGAAGTGAACCTCAGCGTCACCTCCGGCCAAGTACTCGAAGTCAAAGGCGTGAACCTCTCCCTCAAAGGCGACGACGCGACGGTCGGCATCTACCTCCAGGAAGTAGGCGCAGCCGACAGCACCCGCATCAAGGTAGCCACCCTCCTGAACAACGAGCCGAAACGCCTTATGTTCATGGTTCCCGCCGGATTGGTGAAGGACAAGATGTACCAATTGGTACATATCACGCAGGCAGGGGCAAGCACAAGCGCAGGACAATTCTTGAAAATGCCCCGCATCGCCTTCAGTAACACACAGTTGAAGTGCACGGACGGGACGCCTATATCGAGTGGCGGTGAAGAAGAACGGCCGGGCGAACTATAGATGGCACCCTATTCCTTACCGTAGATGATACCCTATCCCTTACCATAGATAGGGTACCATCTATTAGAAGGGATAGCCCCCTATCTACGGTAAGGGATGGCATACCATCTAAAAGGCTATCCGACCAATGGAAACAGAACAAACAGCATATAAAAATCAATTAAGCAATGAAAACAGCAGCTTTTAAAACAATGTACAGGGTAATGGGGCTATGGCTCACCATTACCCTTTTTTATGTAGGGACAGCCTGGGGGCAAGGCCCGGATCCGGTGACACTCGACATAGCCGATGGTGGTATCACGATATCAGCTGACGGATATAAACAAGGTGACGCACAAGACGAAACGAGCCATAAAGGGGCATATATCATTACAGGGAGAACTTCAGAAGAAGGGCATCGCATCTCCGTCACAAGCGGGACACATGATATCACGTTGGATGGAGTATTTATCGACCTTAGCAGTTATTTTTGTAGTAGTACCGTCCAAATGAATTGCCCTTTCTCGGTAGAAAAGAATGGAAACGTAGTACTGACTTTAAAAAACACCACTACGTTAAAAGCGGGGAAATACAGATATAGTAGCATAAGTGAAAACATATCCGGCAATTCCGGCATACTCATACAAGAAAATGGTTCGCTTACCATCCGGGGAACTGGATCATTAAATGTGTCCGGTGGGGCGCAAAAAATGGGGAATTGCATATCCGGAGAGGGGAGCCTGACGATCAAAAGTGGAACCATAGAGGCGGTATGCCCATCAACATCAGCAAATCGAGATAATATGTCCGCTATCAATACTCGCCATTTAACCATCCAAGGAGGTACAGTGAAAGCGACAGGATCTGTCGGCCTTGGAAGTAACACGTGTGAACTAATCCAGATTTCGGGCGGGACCGTGGTAGCAAATGGAGGGCAACACAAGGATCATAAACAAGGCCCCGGCATCTATGCCAAAAAGATAGTGATCAGTGGCGGAGATGTAGAAGCTATTGGGGGGCATGGCGATATGGACAAGAGACAAGGAAGCGGAAGCCCCGGTATCCAAGGGGTAGAGGTGGAAATCAGCGGTGGAAAGGTTTTGGCTAAATGTCCCATTGGGGCTGGTGCCGGTATCGGATGGGAAGACAACAATCAGGACAAGATAAAAATCACGATTTCCGGGGGAGACGTAACGGCAATAGGAGGCGACGGAAACGAATATGGTGGAGCGGGCATAGGCGGCGGGAAATCGTTCGACATCTTGATCTCCGGCGGAAATGTAGAGGCGAAAGGTGGAACTGGAACAGTTCAAAAGTATCTGAACCAATACACCTGCCTGTATGGAGGTAATGGCATCGGTACTTCCTTTGTCAAGAGCGCAAGCACAATCACGATTACAGGCGGAACGGTCATAGCCATCGGGGGCGACAATAACTGGCGGGGATATGATAACTACACTGATCCTATTCCCGGCATTCCGGGGATCGATGCCGGACAGAATAGTGGCGATGATGGCAAATGTGCAGTTACAATCTCCGGCGGGACAGTGACTGCGATAGGCGGTTCCGGCAAAACGGCGCGAGGAGCGGGTATCGGCAACAACAGAAAGGCAAATGCCTTCTCCTTCTCCACCGGCACCGGCGGCAATGCCTTTATCGTCGCCACCAGCATCGATGATAACGCTGACGACAAGAAAAAATCTTGGCAAGGTGTCATCTTCGAAGGGAAGGACGGGACGGTCTATGGCAATCCGACCCTATCCTGCGATGCAGATGTTCCAACAGGCAAGACCCTGACGATTCCGGCCAACCAGACATTAACCGTCAATCCAGATGTCACGCTTACAAACTATGGGCCTATCAATATCGAGGAAGATGGGCAGCTCGTCAATAACGGCACGATCATCAAATTCGGTCAAATCACAAATGAAGAAAATATCAGCGGAGATGGCAAAATAAAAATAATCTTGACCATCTTCCCGAAAATGGACCAATACCTCTACCGGGGCGAACCCATCCTCTATAGTTCGAGAGGAGTAGTCGAAGGAGATCAGCCTTTGACCGGCGCACTCGGTTTGGAGGAAGCCAGTGGCAGCCATATAATCGTTCAGAACACGTTGACCCTGAAAGATGAGGCCAAAGAAAAATATAAACTTTCCTTCACGGAGGGTACAAGGGCTACTTATGTCGATACAGATCCCGGAGAGATCGACCTGACGCTCGCACAACCCGGTGCAAACGATTGGTACGGAGATGCAAGCGGCATCACTTTCACCGCTCCTACCGGATTCGAGATCGCACAGGCTGGCAGCGAGGACTATGCGTCAAGTTTCACTTGGGCCACCGAAGGGATAAAGGAGGTCTCGTACAACCTCCGCCGGACAACTACCGGATATATATACCCCCATTCAAAAACCGTGAAACTGGACGTCTCCGCCCCTGCACTGAAACCCGGAAGCCCGGTCGTCTCCAACCTCCAAGCCACTTTCACCCTGACGGATGCAGGCAGCGGCATCGCCTCCTACAGCTACAGCTTAGACGGGGCGGCAGAAGTAACGGAGAACGTAGCAGGTGCACCCGCCGAACACAGCTTCACGGTGACTGACAAGGCCGGGCAGCACACCCTGACACTCAAAGCCACAGACGTTGCCGGAAACGAGGCCACCTTTACCGACATTCCCTTTGAACTGAAAGATGCCTACGTCCCGCCCGTCGTAGTC
Organism: Parabacteroides vesiculifaciens; assembly: GCF_049860805.1. NCBI lineage: Bacteria > Pseudomonadati > Bacteroidota > Bacteroidia > Bacteroidales > Tannerellaceae > Parabacteroides > Parabacteroides vesiculifaciens. The sequence goes on along the minus strand of NZ_CP187555.1, from coordinate 5,038,122 downwards.
GTAACCTACTACACCGTCACCCTCCCATCAGTCGAAGGGGCGATCCTGACCCCGAAGGCAGGCGATCATACGGTAGAGGAAGGCTACAGCTTCCGGTTCAAACTGGCGCTCGATGCCGGCTACGACCAGTCCGCCCCCATCGTCACCACCGACCGCGGCGAGACGCTCACAGCCGATGCCTCCGGCCGCTACCGGATCAAGAACGTCTATGAAGACATCGCCGTCAGCATCACCGGCATCTTCCCCAACGAAGACCCGACCGCCAACGCCGAGATCGAAGACGAAGTGAAGGTGAAGGCCCTCGACCATACATTATATATATACACCCCGCAAGAAACCCCCGTCTCCATCTACACCCCCTCCGGCCACCTGGAGAAGCTGCAACGGATAACCGGCAGCACAAGGATCGACCTACAGGCAGGAGTCTATTTCGTCCGCATAGACGGTAAGACCTACAAAGTAGTGATACGGTAAGACCCTGTCCCCACGCTTGACGTGAGGACAGAACTCTGAAAGGGTGAACACAAAGTAGCATCAAAAAGCCCTGTAAGCGCGACACCTCTATATAACAAGATATTACAGATGTCGCCCTTACAGGGCTTTTAATACACCATAGCTTATGGGGAAGTCTCCCGGCATACAATCCTCAACAGAGCCGTCAGGCTCTATTTCCGGCCTAAGCTGGTGAGCGTTAAGCGCAGAGACCGTAGTGAGCGCCCGGAGCATCTGCTGTTTGAGCGCAGCGAGTTTCAGATGCGACAGCGAACGAAGGGAACGGATTAGCTCGCCAGCTTAAGCCTTGATCTTTTGGTTACTTTTGGATCAAGCCAAAAGTAACATACCGATTACTGTTTCCAGAACCCCGGCAACAAGATCGTCAGCACCGTAAAGATCTCCAATCGTCCCACCATCATCAGGAAAGACAGGAACCATTTCGACACCGTCGGCACATCGGCATAGTTACCGACCGGCCCTAAGCTGCCAAGTCCCGGCCCGACATTGCTGATCGACGAGATCGTGGCGCCGATCGTCTCCTCGAACCCTACCCCGTCGATCATCAGCACTAAGCAGCTGACAAAGATCAGGGCGATATAGGCGAAAGCAAACGCCAGTACCCGGTGGACGATATCCCCCGAAATGGCGTGCCCGTTCATGCGCACCGGGATGATGGCATGCGGATGCGTCTGCTTCTTAAACTCATTGAAGAGGTTCTTGGCCAGGATCACAAAGCGCCCCATCTTCAACCCTCCGCAAGTAGACCCCGCACAACCGCAGACCACCATCAAGACAAGTGCCAGAAGCCAGAAGAACGGCCCCCACGGGATATAGTCGGTCGTCGCGAAACCGCAGGTCGACACCAATGTCACGACCTGGAATACCGCCTGCCGGAAAGCCGTAGCAAAATCGCCCACTATGCCTTTATACAGGATCCAGGCAGTCGACATCGCCGTAATGATCGCCACGAACCAGAAGAACCAACGCATCTCTTCGTCGGTAAACAACTTCTTGGGCTTTCCGTTAAAGAAGAAGTAGATCAAGGTGATATTGGTCGCCCCGATAAACATGAAGATCGTGATTACATATTCGATATAGGCGGAGTTCCAATAAGCGATGCTGGCATTCTTCGTAGAATAGCCGCCGGTGGAGATGCAGGTGAGCGAGTGGTTGACCGCGTCGTACAAGTCCATCGGTCCTGCCCACAGAAGGCCGACGAGGACGATGGTCAGGAACAGGTAAACGCCCCAAAGGCGTTTGGCGACCTGCGTGACGCGCGGACGGAAACGTTCGTGAGTGATTCCCGGAGTCTCGGCATTGAACATCTGGGTGGCTCCGCCGCCGATGATAGGCATCAGGGCGACGGTGAAGACGATCATCCCGATGCCGCCCTGCCATTGCGTGAGACTCCGCCAGAACAAGATCCCGTGCGGAAGCGCTTCGATATCGGTCAGGATGGTGGAACCTGTCGTCGTGAAACCGGACATCGTTTCAAAATAGGCATCCGTAATGTTATCTATATATCCGCCTAAATAGAAAGGCAGCATTCCCAAGAGGGAGAAAAGGGCCCAGGTCAGCGTGACGGTCAGCATCCCTTCGCGACGCCCGGCCGTATGTTCGTTAGCCCGTAGCCCGATCAGCGTAAAGAGAAGCCCCGTTCCGAACATGATACCGCTCGATTGGAGGAGCGGATAGAAGTCGTTCCCTTTATACAGAAAAGCGACTGCCGTTGCTGCCAGCATAAACAGCGTTTCGAGGATGAACATCATCCCCAGCATCTTGATTATAAAGCGAATGTTCAGCATATTAATGTAAGCATCCGCCCCGGTACATCATCCTTATTCAAATCAGTAGGATCCTGGGCTATAACTTCGCTTGTAAAGACTATATGTATAAAAGCAGCAAGGGTTGCCGCCTGAACCAAGCGACAACCCATCCTACCAATTTTCATAATTAAAGTTTCAAACGTGTACGTGTTTATTTGTGCCCAAAACGTGAAAGAATTCGTCTTTACATATAAACCGCCACCAGTCACCCCTTGATGTTCCCATCGGACAACGTTGCAAAGGAACGCATTTATAACCAGCCATCCTATATTTTAGACGATTATTACTTGCCGTTTTACATGTTTGAGAGCATAAGAAGCAGTGCCTTGGCCTGGTCATGGGAGGGATTACGCATCTTTCCAGTTGAAAGGCAGCAGGCTCGAGTAGTCGTTAGCCACTGCCAGGCGTTCGTCTTTCACCCTGATGAGCGCGTCCTGCATCCATTTTTCGGGATTGACATTGTTCTCTTTGCAGCAACCGATCAGTGTGAAAAAAATGGCGGCGGCATGGGCGGCTTCGTGGGAACCTGAAAAAAGGGTATTCTTACGGTTCAGGGTTAGGGGACGGATGCTTCTTTCCACTGCGTTGGAGTCGATATGGAAGTCGGCATTAGTCACGTATAGCGATAATTGCTCCATACGGGCATAAGTGTATTGCATGGCTTTGTCCATCGGACTGCCACTTTTCACCTGCCCTATGTTACTCTTGATCCATGCCTCTATTTCCTGCAATACCGGATAAGCCTCCGCCTGGCGGTAAGCCGTTTTCGCATTTCCTTCAAGCTCTTTTTCCCTGATTTCGGATTCGGTTTTGTAAAGTTTTCCGATCAGGGAAAGTATTTCCCCCGCCCGGGGAGGATCGCTGTTCTCGGCTTCTTTGAACTTCCGGCGGGCATGTGCCCAGCAGCACAGATGCAGGTAACCGGGCAGGTCGTCAAAGATGTCGTATACCTGATAACCGTCGCTTTGGACTGCTTTCCCACCCTCCAGCAACAGCCCGATGCAACTTGCCCCCCTTCCCTTATGATACTCGAAAAAAGGGCTCTTCACCTCCGGGCAGTAGAAATTCCACATGTAGCCCTGGTGTAAGCTCCCCTTACGGTCACTTCCCTGGACTTTGTAAGGAGTTTCGTCGGCTATGACATAGCGTGAGGAACGGACTTTTTCACGTAATTCGTTGTAGATTGGTTCCAGTTCCTGGGCTGTGGACAGGCACCAGTCGCTTACCGTCGAGGCCGGCAGGTGAAGGCCGATGCGCGAGAAGATATCTATTTGACGGTACAGAGGCAGGTGGTCGCCATATTTGCCCACTGCGATATGGGATAACACGCTGGCGCCTGCCTTGGCGTGGGCTATGGCTTGGACCGGCAGGGGCGCTATCAGGATACGTCCATCCGGGGTTTTGTATTTGTTGCGGATGATTTGACGGACATACACATTCTTTTCTATCTCCAGTTTTTCCGTGATTTCCTGTCCTATATGGCGACAAGACGACAAGTCCCCTGCCGGGTCCAGAATCTCCTGCCGCCGAGGAATATCCAGGGGGAAAGGCTTACGGATATTTCCTTTATGTTTCTTCTTTTTGAACCCGTCGCGATCATGCAAGTAGTTTTTCTCTTCCTTTTCTACTTCCCCACGTGCTTTTTCACGCACGGTTTCCACCGGAGCCGAGTCTACCGGCGTTTCCCAGCAGATATTCAACTGGGAGGGATCCCGGGGAAGTCTTTTTTCGCTTTTGGGACTCCAAAGGCGGCGTTTGAGGTCGTAAATCTCCCACACATACTGTTGGTTCAGGTCCAATAAGCGCTGACGTTCGAGTAGCCATTGCATCCGCTCCTCCTCTAACGCCTTGCGTCGGGCAAGCAGCGCTTGGTAATCGGCCAGCGGGACCTTGACTTCGGGGACTTTATTTGCCGTCTTTGTTTTCATCTCTTTCACGTAATAAAGATACGAATAATATTTGATATTATGGCACTGATTTATAAATATATTACTTGCTTTTACGCCTTTTTTTCGGACAATCGAGCAACCGGACGAGAGAGGTACGGTTTACCTGTTCGTAAGATTGTTTTTCAAATTGCCGGGGAAGGTCATAAGTCCCTTCCGAAAGATGGTAAAGGTAAACCCGTTCCTGGTTAGGGGACAGGTAATATACTTTAAGCTGCTTGTGTCCGCCGTTGATGAAGACATAGATTTCCCCCTCTTTCGGATAATGTCCCAAACGGCTGTTCACGATGCCGCTAAGGCACGGGATGCCGGCATGGAAATTCTTCAGGGGAAACAAATAGACACGGTCCGTTGAGGGAAGGCCATAATGCCGGTCTTCTTTACTTTTGACAAGATCGGATACGTTATAAATGCCCAAGCTCTCCGGAGAAAAGCGGTAATGGTGAATCCTGAAGCGGACCGCACCGCCCGATTGGTAACGCAGGTACTCGAAGGTTATTTCATTCAGTTCACCCGGTTCTGACAACATTGATAACAATTGGGCGTTTTCAAAGATTTCTTTTTCACGATTTTTCATCTGAGTCCTTTTTTTTGTTTTTTCGGAACAAAGATAAAGAGCACATATAATTAGAGGAGGATGTACTGGGGCGGATGCTTACATATTAATTAAAGTAGTCCTCCAATTTACGCATGGCTGTATCTAAACAGAACACGACAACGTGGTCGTAGGCTTGGATATGTGTATCCCCCTTAATCATCATCGGTTCGCCGTCACGGATCAATCCGCCCAGCGTCAGGTCTTTCGGGAGGTTCAGGTCTTTTACCTGCTTGCGGGTAATCTTTGAGTCGGGGCGGGCAACGAGTTCCGCCACGTCCGCATTGGCAAAAGTAAGGCATTTCACGTTCGACACGTCCGCATCCAACAGGAACTGGTAGATATGGCTGGCGGCAATCAGTTTCTTATTGATCACCGAACCGATATCCATGCTTTCTGCCAATGGTATGTAGTCGATGTTCTCGATCTTGGCGATGGTCTTGAACACACCGGCGCGCTTGGCGGCTAAGCAGGCGAGGATGTTCGTGCTCGAATTGTCCGTCAACGCAATGAAAGCCTGGGCGTCCTTGATCCCTTCCTGCATCAGCAGGTCGGTGTCGCGCCCGTCCCCGTTGATGATCAGCACATTTCCGGGGACGACCTCGGCAATGCGATGGCTCTTATCCTTATTCGTCTCGATTACCTTTACACGGATATTGTTCGGGAGATACTGGCAAGTGCGGATCGCGATACGGCTCCCGCCCATGATGATGACTTTCTTTACTTCGGGGTCGCGCTTGCCGGCGTGCAACCGGACATCCTCGATATGGCCCTTGGTCGTCGTAAAGAAAACGATATCTCCCGATTCGATACGATCCGTACCACGGGGAATGATGGTCTCGTTCTGCCGTTTGATGGCAACGATGTGGTAGAGCTTCTGTTCGTTCAGTAGTTCGGACAGGTGTTTGTTCACAAGCCGGGAGTTATCCCGCACCTTCACGCCGAGCAGGATCAGGGCGCCTCCGAATAATTCCCAATACTGGCGTGTCCACGGACGTTTGACTGCCGTCACGATTTCTTTGGCGGCCAGCATTTCGGGGTAGATCATGGAATTGATACCCATCTTCTCGAACAGTTCCTTGTTTTTGGGGAGCAGATATTCGTAATTGTTGATACGTGTCAACGTCTTACGGGCTCCTAATTTGGAAGCCAGAATACTGGCTGCTACATTGGTCGTTTCCTCCGGCGTGACACTGATAAACAGGTCGGCCTTCCTGATACCGGCTTCTTCCAGGTCCCGGATGGAGGTCGGATTACCTACCATCGGCAGGATCTCCATGCTTGAATTATTAAAATTCAAACGTTCCTCATTCGGATCCATCAGGATAATGTCCTGCTTCTCCTGTGATAACATTTTTGCCAGGTGGGTTCCTACTTCACCGGCTCCGGCTATGATAATTTTCATTTTATATAGAGATTAATGATGAGGATATATTATCCTCCGATAACCATCTTTTTTATTTCTCCTGCAATACTTCCGGCATCCATGCCACAGAGTTTATACAGCTCCGGGATCGGGCCATGTTCGACAAACTCGTCCGGCACACCAATCCGCTTTACCTGCGGGGTATAACCGTTATCTGCCATAAATTCCAATACGGCGCTGCCGAATCCGCCTCTGATCACGCCGTTTTCAACAGTGATGACACGGTTGAACTTCTTACCGACTTCGTGCAGCAGTTCTTCATCCAAGGGTTTTAAATAAATCATATCGTAATGGGCGATCGATATGCCGTCGCCCTCTACCTCCTTTATTGCCTTTATCACTTCGTTACCGATAGGACCGAGCGACAGGATCGCGATATCATCCCCCTCACGGAGCTTCTTGCCTTTTCCGATCGGCAAGGCATGCATCTCGTTCCTCCAATCCGCCATCTCTCCCTTACCGCGCGGATAACGTATCACGAACGGGCCGTTACTTTCCTTGTACCCGGTGTACATCAGGTTGCGTAAATCCAGTTCGTTCAAAGGGGACGAGATAACCAGGTTCGGAACCGGACGCAGGTAAGCGAGATCGAATACACCGTGGTGCGTCGCCCCGTCTTCGCCCACTAAGCCGGCACGGTCTAAGCAGATTATCATGTGGAGGTTTTGCAGGGCGACATCATGTATGACCATATCATATGCCCGCTGCATGAAAGAAGAGTAGACATTACAAAAAGGGATCATCCCCTCTTTGGCAAGCCCGGCGGAAAAAGTTACCGAATGCCCTTCGGCAATCCCGACATCGAACGCCCGCTTCGGGAACGCTTTCATCATATAGGTCATGGAACAACCAGTCGGCATGGCAGGGGTAATTCCCACGATCCGTTCGTCCTGTTCGGCCAATTCGACAAGGGTATGCCCGAAAACATCCTGGTAAAGCTGAGGTTCGTTCAGCTTGTGGACAATAATCCGTTCTCCAGTTTCCTTGTTGAACAGGCCCGGAGCATGCCATTCCGTCGCCGACTTTTCGGCGGGCTTGAATCCTTTGCCTTTCTTTGTCTTGATATGCAACAACTTCGGCCCTTCCATATCTTTTATATCGTTCAGCACCTTGATCATATAATCGACATCATGCCCGTCGATCGGGCCGAAGTAACGGATGCTGAATCCCTCGAACAAGTTGTGTTGCTGCGTGAGTAATGCTTTCAGGCTATTGTTGAAACGAAGGATATTCCCCCGGCGATCATTATTGATCAGCTTCATCTTACGCAACCCGCGATATACATCATAACGCATTTTGTTATACGTCTGGCTGGTTGTGATATCCACCAGGTACTGGCTCAACCCACCGACCGCATTATCTATGGCCATATCATTATCATTGAGAATGATAAGCAGATTGTTCGGATTGGCCGACGCATTATTCAGCCCCTCGAACGCCAGACCACCCGTCATGGCCCCATCGCCGATCACAGCTATCACGTGCCTGTCCTTCTCTCCCTTCAAGGCAGAAGCGACCGACATCCCCATCGCCGCCGAAATGGAATTTGAAGCATGTCCTGCGACAAACGCATCATAAGGACTTTCCTGAGGATTAGGGAAACCACTGATCCCTTTAAACTTCCGCAACGTATGAAACGCTTCCCGGCGTCCTGTCAGTATTTTATGCCCATACGCCTGATGCCCCACATCCCAGACAATCCGGTCGTAGGGAGTATTAAAAACATAGTGTAGTGCAACCGTCAGCTCTACCGTACCGAGACTTGCCCCGAGATGCCCGGGGTTTTCCGATAGTACATCTATTATATATTGACGCAACTCTGCACATACCTCTCCTAATTTATCGGGGGACAACTTGCGCAGATCCTCCGGGTTATCAATGGAACTTAATATGTGTTCATCCTTGCATTCTGTCATAACCGCTATAATTTTGTGGCAAATGTAAAGAATTAACGGGAGATAATATAGTTTTAGTATGTCATTCTTTAGCACTATGACACAATTAAAACGCATCTTCCGGGTCAGCGGACCGGAGGATGCATCTGTTTTGACACACCCTCATGACCAACATTAAAATGTAATCAATAGTATAAACCGATAGTCTCTATTGTTAGATGGTGATTTAACTTTACCGAAAAATGACGATTTAAAATTTGCTTATTACATTATTCAAGTTTCGCAAATTCAACTTGCCAGTTTCCATTTGTAAATATCACAAATATGGCTCATCTCATCCGATCTGTTAATCATCGCATCATAGATATCCTCATTTGCCAATCCGAAGAAATCAGCCATTGCCATGATCAGTTCATGGAAAAGATGTTGTATTGCAACAAATGGTAAGACAGTGAGGTCTCCTCTCCATTTCTCCTTGTCCGCGATGAGTTCCAGTCCATTATAGATGCGGTACGTCATTGTCTCGACTCTGCTGTACTCGAGTACGGGGCCTACGGTAAACGTCTGGATAGAAATGCTGATTTGATTTTGTCCTCGATACCGTATCGCAAAGTACTTTGATTGCCCTTGAGTTCAATGATGAAGTCGCCTCCTCTGCGCCTGATGGCGTCGATTATCCCCTTCTGCATCGCCATGGCGTCAGCTGTCACCACTTTGCCAATAAGGTCAAGGCGTTCTATCAGCCGTGGGACTTCCTTAATCTCGTTGCTCTTCTCGTCACAGGCCTCTGTGGCCAGCGTTATTCCAGCCCGTGGGGAATACGCCGACACTATGTCCGGATTGCGGCCGTTGCTCTGGAGCGTGCCTCTCATAACTTTCCCGTCGACACAGATGATGTCGGGAGCATCGCCCTTTTTCTTTGGCAATTCCCTGACAAAGGCTTCCGAGAACGCTGTCATCCTGGAAATAAGCCCATTTTCGTCAATACTCTGCCCGATGCGGCAGAGGGTAGGCTCAGAGGGTACGCCGAAGCAACCCCATTGAACGGAATTTCACGAGATTATAAATCCAGCAGTTACAATTTTTTATTTCTATGGAGAGAAAAACCCGTTTTTGTCCCGAATAATTCTTTCTTAAGTGCCTGCTAATTCTGTAATCGGTGTCAGTGACTTTATAATCAGTGGTTGTGATTATATAATTGCTGGCACTGATTTTATAATCACTGGCACTGATTATAGAATTGATAGGCATTCCGATGTTTTTTTATGCCTATGTAGATAAGTTTTCTTGTAGCGGGGATAGATTATTCCTTATATTATGTAGTCCATAAGATCGTATTGCTTAAAAATGAATTTGGTACGGTCGCCCTGATTGAATTTAGCTTTCCGCCTCAAAAAACATTTTATTTACAATAAGGATATATATATGCACTTAATCTTTCGATAACGTTTCAGAATAAATACTAATTTTTCCTCCAAAGAAACTCAAATTGCATCCTCTCCTTGAAATAAACAAATAAAAAGCTGATAGCCACCGATAAGTTGACTATATTTGTCAGCAGATAAGAAGTCACATGCAAAAAAACAACAAAATAAAACTCAATTCCTATCTGATTCCCATTTCCTTTTTATATGGAATTGGGGTATGGTTACGAAATCGACTTTTTGATTGGGGTGTATTACATTCCGAACAATATCCAGTTCCTGTGATTTGCATTGGCAACTTATCAGTAGGAGGAACAGGTAAAACTCCCCATACAGAATATATCATTCGTTTACTGAAAGATAAATACCGTATTGCTGTATTAAGCCGGGGGTATAAAAGAAAAACATCAGGTTTTATTCTTGCCGGCTCGGAAAGTTCCAGTTTGGAGATCGGGGATGAACCTTTTCAAATGAAAAACAAATTCCCGGATATACTTGTAGCTGTCGATGTTAATCGCCGCAGGGGGATTCAAAATCTCTTGTCCTTACCAGAAAAAGATAAACCTGAAATAATATTGTTAGATGATGCATATCAACATCGATATGTGCGCCCTTCACTTTCGATCGTTTTGAGTGACTACCATCGTTTGTTTTATTATGACAAACTAATACCTACGGGACGCTTGCGAGAACCGATAAACAATGTAAACCGAACGGATATCGTGGTTGTTACTAAATGTGACGAAGACATGAAGCCGATCGACTTTCGTATTATTGAAGAAAACATGAAGTTGCGGGCTCATCAGCTACTTTTTTTTACCAGCATCGCTTATGGAGAAGTCGAACCCGTATTTCCATCGGAAGCCCGTTCCTTAAACCATAAAGACATTGGAAAAGAAGATGATATATTATTGATATCGGGAATTGCGGTTCCCGATCCATTCATTCGTGAGGCTGAAAAATATTCAAACAAAGTGTTGCCGGCAATTTTTCCCGATCATCATACGTTTAGTAAATCGGATTTCAAGAAATTAGATACAACATTCGAAAAGATGCGTTCACCGGGAAAACTGATTTTGGTAACGGAAAAAGATGCAGCACGTCTGAAAAACAATCCGCTTGTTCCGGAAAGCTGGAAGATATCTTTATATTATCTGCCAATTGTAATTCAATTTTGCAATGATCAAAGTTTTGATGAAACAATAAAAAAACATATTATCACATTCCAAAAGAATAGTATTTTACGAAACAAATATGAGTAACAGAACAGAAATATCAACATTAGGCGAATTCGGTCTGATCCGCCACCTAACAGACAGAATCGAAATAAAGAACAATAGTACAATAAAGGGTGTAGGCGACGATGCAGCCATTCTCTCTTATGGTGACAAGCAAGTGCTTGTCACTACCGACCTATTATTGGAAGGCATTCATTTCGATCTGACTTATGTACCGCTGAAACATCTCGGATATAAATCGGCTGTTGTAAATTTCTCCGATATTTACGCAATGAACGGTCAGCCTAAGCAGATCACCGTATCGCTCGGCATCTCGAAACGTTTTTCTGTTGAAGATGTAGAAGATTTCTATGCCGGGTTAAAGCTGGCATGTGATGTGTATGGAGTCGACATTGTCGGAGGAGATACTTCAGCCTCGCTCACAGGGCTTTGTATCAGCATCACTTGTATTGGAGAAGGAGAAAAAGATAAGGTCGTTCTCCGTAGCGGAGCCAAAGAAACGGATTTGATATGTGTTTCCGGCGATTTAGGGGCCGCTTATATGGGGCTACAATTATTAGAACGCGAAAAGCGGATATTTAAAGGTGAAAAAGATTTCACCCCGGATTTTACAGGTAAAGAATATCTGTTGGAACGCCAGTTGAAGCCGGAAGCTCGTAAAGATATTGTCGAAATGCTTCGCAATGCAGAAGTTGTCCCTACGGCTATGATGGACATATCAGACGGCCTTTCTTCCGAACTTTTACATATTTCGAAAGAGAGTAATGTTGGATGTCGCGTATATGAAGATCGAATTCCTATTGATTATCAAACAGCCGCAATGGCTGAGCAATTTAATATGAACCTGGTAACGGCTGCTTTAAATGGCGGTGAAGATTATGAATTACTTTTCACCGTTCCTCTTACCAATCATGAGAAAGTATCTGAAATAAAGGGAATTAAAATAATCGGTCATATCACAAAACCCGATCTCGGTAACTATCTGGTAGGTCGCGATGGCGGCGAAGTCGAACTAAAAGCACAGGGTTGGAATTCTCTGGACGAATAAAATTTCAATAAAAATCACTCTACCTATTGCAAGATTCAAAAAAGTCCGTATCTTTGCACCCGTTAAACAAAACAACGGTGCCATAGCTCAGTTGGTAGAGCAAAGGACTGAAAATCCTTGTGTCCCCGGTTCGATTCCTGGTGGCACCACTTTTAAAAAATGCTAATTGCTAATAATTAAGCAATTAGCATTTTTGTTTTATCTCGATTCTCGAAAATTGATGCTACTTTGATACTACACAAAATAAAAGTCTTATTACCCGATTCCAGGAATAAGGCTTTACTTGTAATTGATAAACCCCACAAGCAATGTGGATATACAAATATAGGTATTTTTCCGTTATAAAGCAAATAGTTTATACCAGCCAAATTCTAACCATAAACAATGATATATGCACATGGCATAAGAACGTTATAGCCAACAATACCCTGGAACCATAATCGCTTTTAATAAAATCCAAAGCCAATCTAACAATGTCCATCCCCAAGCTATTAGTTTTATGACTAAAGTTCTTATAAAGTCCTCATTCGTTACTATTATCTCAAAACTTAGTAGAGGTAAGTACATCGAAAATAAACAAGGAATGGAGTGCTAAGGTTATAGAATTAGTAGTATTTTCACGTGTGCAAATAGAAGCCGTATATGCAAATAGGGAAGGGCTATATTCTTTATATAAAGAGGTGCTAGAAGAACTTTTAGTATTATTATACAATGAGTTAGAAAATGAAAGCAAAATTGCTGAAATAGAAATTCTTAAAAAATATCAAGTAGAAACGATATTAAATCACTATAGCGATATGGGAAAACAAAAAAATTATCTATCTTTATAGGTGCCAATTAACATTTTTAGATTATGTTCAAATGGTTTAAGAAGAAAGAAACAGAGTTTAAAAGAGAAAAGCAGCGTATTATTGTTAGATGTGGCATAACTCCAACATATATAGAAAAACTGAACGCAAACGAAGTCTTTGTGTTTGGCAGTAACTTACAAGGTATACACGGTGGCGGTGCTGCACGAATAGCAAGAGAATGTTTTGGTGCAATCGTGGGGCAAGGAGTAGGGTTGCAAGGACAATCTTATGCTATACCGACCATGCAAGGTGGAGTGAAAACGATAATGCCATATACAGATGAATTTATAGAATTTACTAAGGCTCACACCGACCTACATTTCTTGGTTACAAGAATAGGTTGCGGCATTGCAGGTTTTTGTGATGAAGAGGTTGCACCTCTGTTTCAGGAAGCTATTGGTTTGGCTAACGTGAGTTTGCCAAAAGAGTTTATTGAAATTCTAACAGAACAATAGCTATTCTTATGATTAAAGTTCTCATAAAGTCCTCGCTCGTTATAACTTTTTTATCTTCTATGGTGTTGTTGTTCGCATTGCCAACATGATACATTCTCCAACAAGGGCTATTTCTGCTAACAAATAATGTTGAGTATTGTTCCATCTTATACTGTGCCCTGCAATCTCTGCAGTGCGTAAAAAATTACTGCGAACATGTGTGTCGTTAAAGTATGTTGCAGGACCTACAGCGAATGCTGTTCCGGATGGGCTGAGGTTGAATAATATAGGACCGGCATCAATATCAAAGCCCCACCAGCATGAATGATCGTGGTATTCTTGTATACCGGAAAACAAACCGGATTGCAAGAAATGAGATTTAAACTTATCATACTGTTCTCTTGCGAATACTGAATCTATCTGTGTGAGATAGTGACAGTTCAGTGCAGAATATGACCCTTTCACGGGTGCCGCCTTAAATTGTGTACCATCCTCTTTCAAGAATGAGACAAGCAAGCCTGTTTCTTTGTCGAGCCATTTTGATTTGGCTTTTTTTATCCATCGCTGTACAGTTGAAGCATACTTGCCCTTGTTTAATGCCGAGTAGTTATTCAGTGCCACAATTGCGACAAGCATATCAGGCACATATATACATTCGCTTGGATAGGTTGGTAAATTTAGGCTTTTGCTTCGAAGAAGCCGACGATTCATAGTTTTGCAAAGATCGTTAAGTAAGTGATCGTATTTATTATTTCCTCCGGTCATCTTATACTCGCTTATCATCCATGCAAGATGACTGATGTATGAAATATGACTTCTATTGCCATCCAATGTTTCCAAAGGATCTTCTCCCCAACGTTCAGTATCGTATTTTCTCAATTCAGGGGAAAGCACTATGTTGATAAGGCTGTCCATGTTTGCTATATTCTCCATTTTTGTTTCGGGATAAAGCCTTGCCAAATTGGATAATGCTGCCGTTAGCATCGAACAGGAATATAATGCCCACTCGCCTTGAAATTGTGTCCCGATAGCTTCTGGCATTTCATTCAATAGTGCATGGGGTGAGGTCACGACACGACCGACCAGAAAATTCCGACGTCGAATGAGTTCCGTTTTTTCTTCTTTCCAAGTACCATGATCCGTACACGACCAATGCACCCATATTATTTTGACTAATATAAATACAGCTATTATCGCAATAATTTTAATTGATTTGTATACCAAATCGATATTGTCTTGTAATAGGTCTAACACATATCCTATTGTATTTTTATGTCTGTAATAAAAATTTTTCACCCGCATATTATGAATTTATAATTTATAAACAGTTAGCCTCGTCTATTTATTAATACTCAAAACCTGATTTCTCTTTCCAAATCCTTGTTTTGTGGCGATATGAGACCGTATAGTTTCACTATTAAGAGGCATAGAAGTAGTGCAAATAGGGACAAGGCTCCTCTATTATTGCTGCTATAATCACAACCAAGCAAAATATACATATCAGCCAACAGGTTATCTTTATTCTCCGTATGCTTCTATCTCTAAATAAATTGAACTTAGTTCTCATCACTCCGACAATTGTTGATCCTTTGGAATACTGTCTTTTATAAGACTTCTCCAAGTGGCTGGACATATGTCACTCTCTTTCCTGATTTCCCAAAATTCCCAAAAAGAAGAATCGTAAGAAGTGAGTAAAAGTACTACTCTTAGCGAGTCATTCTCAAATTCAAAATACTTGTTTGCTTGCGAACCTTCAATTTGATAGATACTTTCTGTCTCTGTAAAATAGGGTAAGGCGGATAAATCACTCCCTTGCTTATACATCGAAAAACGATGGATGCCTGATTTTAATAAATCAAGTCGTCCGATCCATTGCGAATCAGCCGATAGATAAGTTCCTATCGGGATATCGATATCTTCCTGTAACGAAGGGTGCAGGCTTTTTATCTCTTCTTTGATATATTGTTCTCTTAGTTTTTTTTCTTCTTCGGATTTATACATAATATAAATCATTTTGCCATCATCAAAACTGCTTTCAACAAAGTAATTATGCAAAAAAAAACCTCTCCAACCCCGCTCGTCCCAATCTTCAATGGTTGTTTCAGATAATACTTTGCGGATAGAATCATCGAATATGATTTTTCCATATCGGACAAATTCAGCCGAGTCTTTGATGGGTGGTAGAGGGTATGGACGTTCAATCGGATATTCAAATAGATTGGCGATAACCGGCAAATTTCCCTTTTTACCTTCTTCAATAAAAGTGAGAATGGTTGCTGTATCCTTCTTCCCTGAAAATGATGACTCGTTTGAAACGTCTTCCTTGTTTCCACTATAGCCTTTTGTTAAATGGTAAAAACTGGCTAATAGTAACAGACCCAATATATAGGCTGTTGTTTTCTTGTGTTGATAATAAAATTTTATCAATCCCATGCTAACTTGTAATTAAGAGCTTGTATATCTTCTAATATAACCTTAAACCTACTTCATTTTTATTCTTCTTATGCTCTTTACCAATAGGTCTTATTGTTCCGATAAGAAGTCTCAATATAATAGCTGGCGCTGTAATTTCCTCCTGATAAATTTTCGCTTCCAGCAAAAGGGCTGACATTTGTGGCATTCACAGATGCTGCTATTCTATAATGCCCATTGACCAATGTTATCGACTGTGTCCTAAATGGATTTATAGTTAGCCTTTTACTTTCTGGTCCACTATATAAAAGAGTTAGTACATAGGATGTTCTGTTTTCCGCTGTAATAGTAGTTCGAGAACTTTCTTGATCGTTGAACTCTCTATTCATCTTTGGTAATTCTCCATAACTTCCACTAAATATGTTATCAACTTCTAAATCTATTATAATCTTATTAGCTTCATTACTATGTTTACCATCAGGGTATAAAAATAGATATCTTCTAAAAGAAAAAATATCTCCTGCCTTTTTAACTGTTCTCCAAGCATTCTCATCTGTGATCCATTCAAATGATTTCATTTTGACTTGGGCAATACCAATATATTTTTCTTTGTATTTCCCGTAAAATATGGGACTTTCATATTTTTCAATATAAAGACTTAATGAATCGATATCACCTGATGATTTATTTAGCCCATCTTGATATATGTCTTTAATAAGAGTTTCACAACTATCCAAGTAGTTCGATTTTGGATTTTGAGTAATAAAGTCTTGTAACAATAAGATCGGCTCTTGCTGTTCTTTTCTTAATTGCTTTTGCAGGTCAACGTACAGAATACTATCTTTCATCTCTATTATCCGACTCTTTGCTGATTCTACAAAATCATGACTGCCAGAGTAGCGTAAGTTACTTGCATATCGCTTAACAAACATTTGATAGTCTTTAATAGTACTGCATTGATATAACTCGTGTTCATACAATGTAGACATATTTATACGACAAGAATCCTTATACTTTGTCTCTAAATCATTGTATTTGTCAAGAAAACGTTGATACTCTTCAAGCGTGTTTGTCGACTTTACATGATTGAATGATTGGATAATTTGCATTTCTCTCTTTATATAAATGCATACAGGAAACAACGCTCCTATTAATATAAAGACTGCTATTATATTCTTTTTAATATTCATAAATGTCTTATCTATGTTGTTAAAGCTATATTTTATTCGTGTCTGTTAAGCAAAGTTAAAAATGTAAGATATTAACGTAATTACAATATGCAAGATTAAACAGGTGATAATTGCATAAGCACATGTAGATATAATATGCCATAATCCACCCATTTTCCGTTCAGCCTTTCTGTTAAAACTCTCAACTCCATTTAAAACACTTTTTGTATTTTCTGTATGAATGTTTGAAATTTCATCAGCAGAACAAATGATAGATTCTATTTTACAAATATCCTGAAAATTACATTGTTGACAATCTTCTGCTTGAGGATATGATATTTGTTTTCTACATTTCATATTTTTGATATTTAAAAAATTATTCCAAGTTTTAACTTCGCTTGTTCTTTGATATTTAATAGCTGTTGATAATTTGTCT
This sequence comes from Parabacteroides vesiculifaciens, assembly GCF_049860805.1. Lineage (NCBI taxonomy): Bacteria > Pseudomonadati > Bacteroidota > Bacteroidia > Bacteroidales > Tannerellaceae > Parabacteroides > Parabacteroides vesiculifaciens. The sequence continues at coordinate 5,020,927 of NZ_CP187555.1, read as the reverse complement.
TATTTTTTGTGATATTTTGATATATTTCTGTTGCAATTCTCTTTTGATTAATCTCTGTGAATCGATCTGGATGGCATTTTACCTTTAAAGAATTATATAATTTTTTTGATAGAAATAAGTTGTTCATAATCTCATTCATATCGATTTCTTGATTTTTAGATAAAACTATATTTTTATGAAAAGAGATATCCTCATAATTCTTGTGTTTTTTTCTCTTAAAATAATTTAATATCTTCCACATGATAAAGCTCCTCCAATGTTTGAAAATTTTTTTAATTCCCATTTTAAGCCCTTTTTCCCCATTGAATCATGAACTTCTAATGTATCCCATCCTAAAGCGATTAGATGTCTTACTAATTTTTCATTATATAATATAGCTAACCCTATCTGCATTTGTTCTTCCCGAGTAAGTTCCACTCCGGAAAGAGCCTTTATTCTAAATCCTCCAGAAAGAAATTTCGAAAATTGATGCCTATAGTTTATTTCACCCACAGATGTTCTTGCTTCTATTAGAGTAGAGGTTATACCTGATACATAGGCTTTTTTTGCAGCCATATTAAAAGTCGATAGTAATATTCGTCTTTCCCTTGTGTTAGAGAACCAATCGGCAATTCGCTCCCAGACGTTTTGAATCATAAAAATAATCATATCCTCCCGCGTTCCCTTTCGTTCGGCTATTTATAAAAAAGCGTGGGAACCATCTCTATTACTGCATTTGAGGCTCTGGACTGCCCACCCAACAATAATAGAAAATGGTCCCACGCTTTATGTCTGTATATAAAAGTAGATATATAACAAAACATAAGCGCAGGAGTCATTTATCCATTATCTTGTTGGGTTGAAATTGTCCAGATTTCAAATGCAAGATAATATCGAAACGCTTCTACGTTATTTCCAATACGCTGCAAAGGTAAAGCATTAATATTATCTTTGCAATGCAAGATCTTATATTTTATTGTTTTAATTGCTTGTGGTGGCTTTTGTAAAGAAGATCGTATTTGCATACATGAAAAATTTTCGGTGTAACGATAAGCAGTAGGGATTCCAGTAGAAACAGGTAGTCTCAGCCCCAAAGGGTACGGTTCCTGCCATCTGTCGCCGTCCGCTTGCAAATAACTGCCCTGTTGTTTTTTAATTATGTTTGTCGTCTTTCCGTCATTTGCCCAAGTCTACATCTCCACATGAATCCCGATTTTGTCTAATGCCCTCTTTCTTCTACATGATTTCGAGTTATAGAAAAGGTATTTTAGGCACTTGTATATTTTAGTTGTCCGCCTATTTTTGATGTGGCTAAAACTACATTTATATTGATCATGGAGCCAGTTTATAGGTATTAGTCTGTGTAAAATAAAAAACAATGACATACTCGACATATCCTAAAATGTAATAGCCAACTTTAGATAAGTTTCATGTAAGACTCGTATATACCCACCTTCCATGAGCCTCCCCCGTTCTTTACCCGTTTTTGGGGGGATTACCTCCTTTTTAAGTTGTTTTCTCTATATGTGAACGTAAAAATAATGAAAAATAAATACATTTCGACCATCTGAAAAGAACTTGAAAAAATACCATTTCTATCACTTCTATAAGTTACTATCATAGCCTGTCGACTGATTTTTTATGTCCAAAACGGTCGAAAGGGGTGCTCATAACAACGAATTTTCCTTGATCGTATTCCTAAAACTTTATATGAATGGATTTCAAGCAAATACAGGTTAAAGTTGTTTCTATAGATGTAGTTCTATTAAATGGAATCTTAGTTATACGAAAAAGATCGTGCAGTAAAAAGGCGATAAGATTTGGTAGCGTTGGAAGTAACTGACGGTTCAAAAAGATAAAGATACTGGCAGTTTCGGTACCCAGAGAGGTGCGGGCTCGATCGCCCGCCTGTTCCCTCTGTGGCCGAATGTTTCTGCTTCCTTTTTCGCGATTACCAACCTTCAGTATCAGAACCGATCTCCATCTCCAGTCTTAGGTGTTTTCCCTTTGCTTTGGATGATTTTAAGCGCATATATCGAATCTTCTTTCAATTTCAGATAAATCCTACAGCTTTGATATGGCTTAAAAATGCCTTATATGAGGGATAGAAAATAACATTGTTTACATACTCTCATATATCAAAATTTGATTATAAGTTTACCTTATTATTAAAGAATGCCACATTCCAATGTGATACGATCTCTGATCTTGCAATCAAGTTCTTCCATCAGTGGAGATCTTTTGTTTATAGAAAAATCCTCATTGAGCTTATTTAGCATTCTGTTAAATCGGCTCCTGTTCTGGGTGTCTAACTGCTCTATTAAAAACATCTTTGTTTCTTTTATAAACTTTTCAGACGAAGACGAGAGTGAAGACGAGTATAAGAAGGCATTGAGTAGATACTCCATTGCCTTCTTTGCTGTATTTATAGAGATGGTAGGATCAATGATCAGGACATTCCTTTTTTTGATATCAAAATATTTCTTTCCCCATAACTGAATAATATACCGGTAAAAATGGGGGACCGATAAAGTCTCACCTGTTATGTCTTTCCAGTTCAACTGTGTAGATAAGGAATTAAGCCATCTGCTCTCGAACCTTAACAAACAACTTTCTGCGCCTTCTTTACCTTGTAGCTCCTTCCCTTTGTCGTAAAAGGCACAAGTATGACTTTTTGATATATAATAAAGTGTAGTTCCCTTATATAATTCTCTCTTATGCCGTGAATAGTTACCTAAGAATGGCAAATACTTTTTGGTATTATGATACATCTCAAAATCCGCTGCTGTATCTATACGTGTAACATGGGCTGAGTTTATATCCAACCGTAAAATACCACTAAGTAAGTCTATAGCTTGTTTAATATCTTCCCTTCCCAATAAATAGAAGTTATTCTTATAATAAAATTTCGCAAGGCTTCCTTCTATGGTAATGGATGAATCATAAACCTTAATTATCAAGTTATCTAATTGATATGACCAGCATTCATAGCGAACCTTTGTATCTTTTTGGAAATCAAATTGGGAGAGGAGAGATTTCTTCTCACTCTCCCAACATCTTAAGCAGAACTTTACGGTATCATACATGCTTGCCTCCTTTCTTTTCCAGTGTAAGCGTCTCCGCGATCCCCTCTTTTCCCCTTATAAAAGAGTCTCTACCTTTGTCTTAAAAAAATGGAAAGAAGAAGTATTCAAGAGTATGCAGAAGAGTATAAAAATCGTCTAAAAGCAGGCGAAGATTTAGACTTTGTAGCTTATTGTCGTAGCTATGGCTTGCGTGTGGATAGCGTTCGTCAATGGATGCGCCGCCATGGCATGGATCCCAAGGCCATTCAACTGGGAATAGTATTGGAACGCTACCATTGTAAGCAGTTGGAAGATCAGGCCGTCTGCCAGAGTGTAGCAGGAGAAATGATCCCGCTTCAATTCACAGGGCGTGAAAAAGTAAAAGAGACCCGCTTAGTGGATGCAGAGAAACTGCTTAAAGGGATTCATATCACATTCCCCGACGGGGGAATCATCCAGATAAAAGAATGCGTTGCCGAAACATTGTGCCATTTTATCCACCTCTATTACGGAAGAAAGGAGGACACATGTTCGCGCTGACCGAGTCGTTAAATTACTATTTATGTCCCCGCTATGTAAACATGTGTTCAGGGATCAATGCCTTGTCCGTGATTGTCCGGAACGATCTCAAGCGTAACCCCGTATCGGGTGAAGTATTCTTGTTCGTTAACAAATCCCGTACAATAATCAAGCTCCTGCACTGGGAAAAAGGCGGTTTTGTCCTTTATCAGAAACGTCTGGAAGAGGGGACGTTTGAAATACCTTGTTTTGACCCCGGCAGTGGCCGTTATCAGATGAGGTGGGAAAGTTTCTTTTTGATGATGGAGGGGGTGAGCCTGAAAAGCGCACGGTTCCGCAAACGCTTCAAGGGACCTGTCTAATGGCGTCCTTTATATCACATATATCTATGCCACAGTTATTTACAAGTAAAATAATTGTGGCATAATTATTTAATTCCATTCCCTTTTCATATCTTTGCGGCATGACAGGGAAACAGAGGACAAACATACTGCAGGATACCATTACTTTCCTCAGGGATCAACTTTTGGCTGCCGGCAGGCGGGAAGAAGAGTTACTTCGGCAAGTGGAGTCCCTGACATCCCGTGTGAGCGAACTTCAGGCAACCCTCCAGTCCTTAACCTCCTCTTTTCAGGAAAGCAAAGCAGACGCCAACAGGCTGAAAAACCAGAAACGCGCATTAGGCAAACTGCTGGAAAACAAGTCCGAAAAGATAAACCGCAAGCAAGAGGAAAAAGAGGAGGCAAAGAATATCCCGGAGGAACCGAAGTTCGATCCCAAAAGCCGCGGCAATAATGGGGTGAAACGTAAAGAGTATTTCAATGTGGAAACCCGTTTGCACGAGATCTATCCTTGCGATCCGGACTTCGACCCTCTTAAAGCCAGAATAATCAGTCACACTGATTCCATCCGTTACTCTTACCACCCGGGTTGGTTTGAGAAACATATCTATCGGCAGTACAACTGTGTGCAAGGCGATAACATATACAACGGCAAATCCCCCAAAGCTCCCCTGCAAAACTCTTCCTATGATGGCAGTTTCCTTAGCGGCATATTGCAATTGCGCTATATCTATTCCCTGCCGGTGGAAAGGATCGTCAAGTTGTTCAACGAGCAGGGCATAGCCCTTTGCAAACAAACGGCCCATGGGTTGATTGCGAAATCAGCCGGTTTGTTGGAGCGTATGTACGAAGTGCTGAAAAAGTCCATACTGGAAGATTCCTATCTGTCAATGGATGAGACTTATTACAAAGTGCTTGTCAATGAAAAGAATGAATCGGGCAAGAAAGTCCGTAAAGGATATCTCTGGGGCATGTATGCCAACCATACGGAATTAATCGCTTTTATTTATGAAAACGGCTCCCGCTCTAAAAGCATAGCCGAAAAGCTGCTTACTGATTATAAAGGGGCTTTACAGACAGACGGATATGCCGCTTACGCCGACTTTAGGAAAGAAGAATATCCTGACATCATCCCCCTGGCATGTTTCCAGCATTGTAAAAGGAAGTTCCTGGATATGAAGGAGGATAGGCAAGCGCAGGAAGTAGTCGATATTGTCAATGAATTATATCAGAATGAACATCTTATCCCGCCCGATTGGGAACCAAAACAGATACTGGCCTGGCGCAAAAAATACGCACCTCCTATCCTCGGACGCTTAAAGGCCAAATTGGAAAGTATACAATCCGATCCGCAAACTTTGCCCAAGTCGCTTATGGGGGAAGCGGTTCGCTATACCCTCAACCTGTATGATGTTTTATGCAATTATATAAAATCAGCGGACTACCAATTAGACAACAACCGCATTGAACGGATAAACCGTTACATCAGCCTGAGCCGCCGCAACTCACTTTTCGCCGGTAGCCATGCCGGGGCACAGAGAATGGCTCTTTTTTATTCTCTGGCTTGTTCGGCCAGACTTCACAATCTTAATACTTTTGATTATTTCACGGACTTGTTCAACAGGTTGGCCGATATACAGCCAACAGCACAGGATTCGGTCTTTAGAAATTTACTACCGGATAAATGGATCCCTTGTCATTGAATAACTAATATACAGGAGGGGATCGCGGAGACGCTTACTTTCCAGTACATTCTGAATATCAGATATTGAGTAATATAGCTGTTTCACCTGATTTTACTGTTCTTGTTTTGCGGATGAAGAACAGCACGTTGAAAGTCTGTCGTTTCATACTCTAAAAATTAATGTTTAAAGTTACTGAATCGTGCAGAATAGCAAGAATTAAACAATAAAACAATCAGCGACTTACGGTACAATTCGTGGACACTTTTTTCGAGACTAAAATTGTCCACGATTTAGCACTACGGAAGTGCGTAATTCTGCTCAAAATATGCGGATTAGGGGAAAAAGAAAATCCCTAAAATGTTTTATTTTCAGGGATTTACCAAATTTGAAGTCTTTTAAAAGTGGTGCCACCAGGAATCGAACCGGGGACACAAGGATTTTCAGTCCTTTGCTCTACCAACTGAGCTATGGCACCATTGTTTTGTTTAACGGGTGCAAAGGTAAACATTATTTATTACACTCCAAATGTTTCAATGGGAAATATTCAAAGAAAATGTATTTTAAGGAAAGGACAGAAAAAAATCACGTTACACATGAAAAAAAACAGCAAAACTATTTGCAGTTTAAAATTTAGTTGTACCTTTGCAGCCGTAATCAAAAACGGGATGTAGCACAGTTGGCTAGCGCGCCACGTTCGGGACGTGGAGGTCGGAAGTTCGAGTCTTCTCATCCCGACTACAAAAGAGGATATATCGAAAGATATGTCCTCTTTCCTTTTTTATACATACAGACAGAATTTGTATATTTACTCTCCCATTTATAAAACAGACAGCATATGAAAATTACACAACCCCGTTTGGCCAACACTCTTCATGAGAACACGGACATACAAACTGCGTTAGAAAAAAACGATGAAGATCTAACCGAGTACTCATTCAAAAGCCTGCGGATAGAAGGGCTGAGGAAGAATAATCTTTCTGTACAATCCTGTGTTTTTACCAACTGCAGCTTTGGAACGTGCAGCATACGGAAATCCCAATTCAGCGATGTAGTTTTCAAAAACTGCGACCTCTCGAATGTAGACCTTACAGGCTGCGGCTTTCACCGGGTTGAGTTTACCGGCTGCAAATTGATGGGGGCTAATATGGCAGACGGGATATTCAACCATATTACATTTGAAGAATGCCGGGGAGAATATATGAATCTTTCGATGAGTAAAATGCGATATATACAATTTACCCGGTCCAACCTGCAGGGAGCCGGGATAGAAGGTTGCCAGCTGATGAACGTGTCATTCGACGCCTGTAACCTGATGGAAGCGGAGTTTTACCGCACTCCCCTGAAAGGCATCGACCTGTCTAACTCCGAAATATCCGGCATCCGCATTACGAACCTTACCAATAACGAATTGCGGGGATCTTCCGTTTCCTCCTTACAGGCGCTGGAACTGGTACGGATGCTGGGAGTAGAGATTAAAGGCTGAGCATCTTATCCGGCATAGTCAGGATGGCGATGCAACCAAGTGACCGCATAACTGCAGGTCGCCAACGGTTTCATGCCGTTCTCGATCGCATAATCATAAGCGTACTTTACTAAAGCGGCAGCAATTCCCCGCCCTTCGATAGCAGGGGGAACAATCGTGTGGATAATATCCAGTTTATCCCCCGACAAACGATACTGAACAAAAGCCGTTACGCCGTCCACCTGCGTTTCAAAACGCATCTTATCCGGATAATGAGTAATAATGTAATCCATATTCTTAATTATTTACAGGTTCAAATTCTAATAACAAAGCATCCTTTTTTTCCTCTTCCGGAACGGGTTTCTCTGAAGCAGCCTTTTTGCCACGGAAGAAGTCCTTCACTTTCGTAAAGAAAGTCATAACGCCTTTGGCAGCATCCTGTTTCTTTTTGGAAACGCCGACCGACTCAATCAACGGCGGTCGCAATATCTGCCACAAATAATTGAAAGTCGAATGATAAGGATCCCTTATTATTGAAACACTCGAGTGACGCGGTTTGTTAAAACCTTTCCTTGTTTTATCCGGATTATCATGTTTTAATATACGGTTGACCAGACTTGTCAGGAACTTCTTATCCGCCAGTTCCCCATCTTTCTCCTTCAACAAAGCGGCTCTCAAATCATTATACAGAAAAAGCATCTCCACGGTAGCCCCTTTGCTGGAGGCCTCCGTACTGAAAGTCATTCCCCGGACCCGTCCGCTCTGGACTTCCGCCGAAGACAAAGGAATCAGCAATTCGTTCAAGGCCGTCAGGTCGAAACTGTCCAGACGGGCATTCAACAGAAAACGGTCGTTCAGCGAATCGACCGGCAACTTCCAGGTAGCAGTAAAAGCCCCTTTCCCCATCAATTTGCCATCGGCATCCAACACGATGTATTGATCAGGACGGGAAACAATATTTGTAAAGCCGGTAAACGTACCGTTCAGATCCGTAAAATACAGTTTCCCGGGCGCCTTCCCCTTCTTCGCCAGTTCTTCGTAAACGACTGAAAAGTTCTTCACGCCCACTCTTTTGAAATCCAGCTTAACCGGAGCTTTCTGAAGTCCGGTGTAGATCATCGGGACGATATGCGGAGGCACCGGTATTTTCTTATTCTTTAAATTCTGCAAGACAGCATCCGATATCTGCACATCGGCTATCCGAAGCACCTTCTCTGAGAAATAAGACGGCAGATCGATGCCTGTCAACGAAACCTGCCCGACACTCACATCAAACCAATCTTTATGATGCGGCTGCAAATAAGCAAACTGCATTTTAGGATAAGGAGACACAAGACGGATGCGATCGATAACCGCACTCGACCGGGTCAAATCCACACTACCCGCCTTTAGCATATAGAAACCGTTATCCAGAGGGAATACCAGGTTACGGGTGGAAAAACGGATATCATCCAATTTATATGTACGAAAGCGGGTATCGACAACCAGCCCTTCTACAAACAGGTTTGTCGTATCTAATTCCTGATGTTGCAAAGAATCGCTTTTTCCATAATAGGCATAACGGATGTTTGCATCCGTCAGACTGAAGCGGCCTAAAGAGATTTGTCCGGCAACTTTACCCAAAGCCGTATACCAATCAGCCGGATCGACCTTCGTTTGATGTGGTAATGTATCGGGATAATGACCGGGATAAATATCCGCCACCGGACTTTCCAGGCGAATCTCGCCCAACTTCAACAAAGTGCTATCCCAGGAAATCCCGTCCAATGCCAAGCATTTAAGCGATACGGACACCCCGCCGCCATCCGGCTTGGACATCCGGATATCCGGCGAATCTACCCCGAACGAAGTCAACCGGATATTCCGGTCCGGCCTTTCCGGTATCCGCTTCAGCCCGCTTATCCGAAGTTCAGGTGAGGAAAACCGGATATATGTCTTTGCCCCCTTTTTAGCCGTATCTTGCGGAAGCAGTTCGATATCCTGCAATTGCAGGACTCCTTTCACAGTCGAGAACTGCCCTTTCCGTACGGACAGGCGATATTCCTTCCCCGGCAAGTAGTTATCAAACTTGCTAAAGCTAAACCCCATATTTCCGTAATCAAAGAACAGCCCGTTCCCCTTCCCCGTTTGCCGGTTCACCAAAATACCGGTTGCAAAAAAATTAAAGTCGTTCAGTTTATAAGTAACCGGATCGGACGCGCTTTTATCATCGACCGTCACATACGCATGGTTAAGGCTCACCCGTTTAACAGAGAGATAACGAAGGAAAGGATTCAGAATCGCTTCCACATCGACGCGGCTATTCGCCGGCATTACCGATTTCGCCTCTTTCTTTTTAAAGGAAGGAGCCACCACATAACGCAGATTCGGACGGTCGATTTTCAGCAACCGGGCACTGATCCCCTTGTCGTACGACAAACCGCGGATTCCGACCGTATCAATGCTTCCCGCCATATAATCGTTCCGCCCGCGAACCGATAAGGGGCATAACCGGATCTGCTCCAGATTGAAATCCCCGCTTTCCGTGTCCAGAGCCATGCGCTTCACCGTAAACCGGTGGTTACGGGCCGTCATCAAACCTTCAATATCTGTTGCTTCGAACGAAAAGTTACGCGAATACCAGAAACCATGCTGCGCTTCCGAAACAGAATCCACCCGGAAACCGTTCGCCCGGAAATCAAAGTTCGCCAGCTTATACACCTCGACCGTATCCTTAACCGCAAAAGAATATTGCAACTTTGCCTGCCCGATCCCGATCGTTCCAATAGAAACCGCATGCAAGACCGGCGAAATCAATTCATAAAGAGACAAGGGACGAATGGGAGAAGAAGCGGGCGACTGACTTTCTCCCGCCAGATTAAAGGCTTGTATATCCGAAGATATAATATCGAACGAACGCGCCGTCAGGTAATTCAGCGCCTTTTCACGACGAAACTCGATTCCTTTCACTTCAATGGCCCTGATCAACGCATTCAGGTAGCTGTCCGGCCGCTGTTTCCGTTCCTTCCACAATTTTCCCTGAGGTGTAAGCGCAATATTGGAGATAGAGATAATAGAATCTTCCGTACTCAGCAAGATCCGATCCGTTTGCAAATGAAAATCGTTATTAGTCAATAGCGTTTGCGGCCGGTTGGTAATGAAATCGAAATTATCGCAATAGAGCAACTTCCCGCTTTCGGACGAATCCTCATCCAAACGGAAGCCATACGCATGGAAACTGACATCGTTCAAGGCATAGACAATCGGGGAAACGGGATTCTCCACGGAATAGGAAACACTGGCGTTCTCCAGGTTCAGCACCCGGACGGTCAGCACATTAATATAAGGAGAGATCACCTCGTACAAAGTCTTGGTCTCCGCCTCTTTTCTCACTTTCACTTCCGCCCGCGTCGAATAGTAAGGGCTAAACACCTGTATATCCGGTTTCCTGATTTCAAACGAATCGAAATGCAACTGCTTGTAACTCCATCGCCAGGTGAGGTTCAACCCTTTAAAGTCGATCATGCCGACTTCCGCCGTCACATAGGTGGACGGCAGGCTGTCCTTTCTTTCCCAATCCCGGAAAACCGCCGGATCGGGATATAGTTTTATTCCTTCCAGTTTCAGTTCGCCTTTGAAGAAGCTGATGGAAAGGTTATCGAAAGAAAGCGTGTAAAAACCATCCGTAGCCTCGGCCGTCCGGTGAATCAGTTCCTTCCGTAGATATCGTTCGAGGCGTTTGGTCAGGTGAAGATTGAGCAGGAATATAGCGGCGGTCAGCACGACTGCGATCCCCAACGTATATCCTATGACTTTCTTTGTCTTCCCCATAAGACTTAAATAAGATTACAACTTAACTCTATCCATATAAAATCAACAAAATAAACAGAGTTAAGTTGCAGAGGCGGCAATTATCCCGTTCCTGCCGACGGAGCAGGATTTACCGGGCTGCCCATCGCTTCAATGTCGGGAAGAACTCTCGCATACCGGCAATCGCTTCCTCTTTCGTATACGAAATGCCTGCATCTTTATTGAACTCGTCTACGAACTGCGCGCAATGCATGATCATCTCATCCATCGTACAATCCATCGTGAAGGCGCCGTCTTTATAGCAATAACAGCAATACTCATCGTTCTTGCTCCCGTCCCCGTTCGTACCCATCTCTTCCGGGTTTTGTAGCGGCATGCCGCAACTCTGACAATACTTTTCTTCCATACTCATCTTATTTTATCGGTATATTAATCTTTGCTACCTGATTATCCTGTCGGAGACAAAGATAGGAAATCTGCACCGACCGGACATTGTCCAATCTTGCCAAAATATTTGTTTATTCCAGGAATTATTACGAAAATTGCAGAAACACCCTGTTACCGGCGATAAAAACAGATCGCGGTTATCTGACGGCGGACGTAATAAGATCATAAATCTCTAAACAAAAGAATAATGGGAAAAGTAGTTATCAACTCGTACGAAGACTTTGAGAAGCTGGTAGGCCAGCAAATCGGTATTTCTGATTATGTAGAACTTACGCAGGAGCGCATCGACCTTTTTGCCGATGCGACATTGGACCACCAATGGATTCACGTGGACCCGGAGCGCGCCAAAGTGGAAAGCCCGTTCCACAGCACGATTGCACACGGTTACCTGACACTGTCGCTCCTTCCGCACCTGTGGGGCCAGATCATCGAGGTGAACAACCTGAAGATGATGATCAATTACGGCATGGATAAGATGAAGTTCGGGCAACCGGTATTGACCGGACAAAGCATCCGCTTAGTTGCCAAGCTCCAATCTCTGACCAACCTGCGCGGCGTTGCGAAAGCAGAAATCAAGTTCGCCATCGAAATCAAGGACCAACCGAAGAAAGCTTTGGAAGGCGTGGCGATCTTCCTCTATTATTTCAACTAAGACATACATATATGAATAAATTGAATCTGTTTGCAGTTTCCTTATGTGCCGGCTTCGCATTTGGCTGCTCTCCTAAAGTTTCAACGGCGAAAGGAATCATCTGCGATGCAACGATGAACACGCTGACAATCGTATCCGAAGAAGGCGACACGCTTTCTTTCAGCACATTGGATGCAAAAAGGGTTGTGGCCGACGGCATCTTGCTCGATGATACGGCCACTGTCTATTACGAAGGAAAATACAATACAGGAATGAGTGCACAAAAGATCGTGGTCGTCCCAGGTAAAAGAGAGATGGTAGGCGGCGACCGCGACGAACACGGTTGCATGGCTTCAGCCGGTTACCAGTGGAGCGAAGTGCAGCAGGATTGCATCCGCATATTTGAAAAGGGCATCCGGTTAAAAGCCATTGACGGCGACCAGTCCGCCTTTATCGTTTTCAGCCCGGACTCTTCCAAAGTGGAACTGTTCTTCTCCTCCGGAGATAAAAACGAAATCCTGGACCGCCGCACACTTCCTGCCGGCGGATATGCCTGGAACGTGGAGGACGACGACACGAAGAACGTACGCTTAGTCGATGGCAAGTGGACGATCAGCCAGCGCGGAAAGACAATCTTCCTCCAGGAAAAATAAACCGGAAACATAAACATGACACACCGATGGCGCAGGTTGGACAGATAGCTACAGACCATTTGTCCAACCTGCGCCATCGGTGTGCTATATTCCGCCTAACTGAATCCTCATCCCTCATCTTCCCGCTCTTCCTTTTTTGCCAGTCCATACTGAGCATTCGAGCGATATCCCAGGCGCACCACCCGCCCCTCGTCCATCAGAGCCTTCAGATCTTTCTGGGCTAAATATTTGGAGCAGCCGTTTATTCCCCGGCAAAGGGCAGTAGAGATAGAACCGTGCCGGGCGATATATTCCAAAATATTCGTTTTCCGCTTATCAAGAGGTATAACCTTAAGCCGGCTTCCTTCGTTGGCACGCTCCACTTCCATAAATTTCAAACCCGAACGCAGTTCTTTGGAGCAGCGGAACACCACCTTGTTAAACTGCACTTGCTTAGGTTTTATATCCTTCTCGTCCGTCAGCGCCGGGCATTTCAGCGAAACGGAAAAAGTACCGAGCCCCTCCAATTCGATGATCGCACCATACTGAAGATGGAAGGCCAGACGTTTCTTCAAGGCCTCCAGCATCCCTTTCACATCGGCGGTCGTGAACGAGCAGGCATCCGAGATGTCTGCGGCAAGCTCCGCCGTTCGGATGATACGTTGATTAACCAAGCGCGCATGAAGTGTTTCATCGGCTTCCCCCTTCTTCCCGGGCTTCGGGTTCCTAAACAGGCTGTAATTTGCTGACATATAGTTATGTATTTTAAATAAGATACAGATCCGAATTTCAAAAAGAGAGCATCTGTTTTCAAAAAGCCCTGTATCTAATCTTCGGCCGACAGTTATCAAACAGCTATCCGACAACTGTCAGCCAGCCGACCGACAACTATCGAACAGCCGGCCGACAACTGTCGGCTAAAGATTAGATCGAGGGTAAAGTTAACTTATATAACTGTATTTCAAAAATTTTCAGCCAATATATTTAAAATCAGATGGGAACTTATTCATCCGAATCCCTATATTTGCGCCAGATTATATAAAAGCAGACTCCATGAAACTATTCAAACTCATCGGCCGGATACTGGCAGCAATCGTTCTACTCGTTGGCCTGGCATTCGTCGGGCTGGTTATTTACGTCAAGTACTTCTATTCATCCGAGGAGGAAATAGAAAGCCGCTATATGTCCGAACTGCCGCTTTCCCCCGACCAGTTCACGGAAGATTTTGCGGAGATCAGCGGGATTGTCAAAGAGAACTATTCCCTCTACGAGTCCAAGCATATCGACATAGATGCCCTTTCCGCCTCCTATGCCGAACGGATCGGGAAACTATCCACTGCGGAAGAATACGGGAAAGCCCTGTTGGAATATTTCGCGTCTTTACAGTCCGGACACGCCTTTGTCTGCCTCAAGGAATACCGGATCGGAGCCTTCCCCGTCTATATCGGCGACTCGCTTTTCGTAGACAAGCCGGACACCTATTTGCAACAGTCAGGCTTCAACGACAAAGACCGGATCATCGCGGTCGACGGAGTGCCAGCCAAGATCTGGATGGACCGGAACGAAAAGTACATACCGGCTTCGACACCCGAATACAGACGGCTCAAAACAGCTCGTTGCCTTTTCAAAAGCCATACGGACACGGAAAAGACCTATACCGTCTGCCGGGAAGCCGATACGCTCGACCTGCAACTCATCTTGCTGCCGGAAGAAAACATGCCGGTTGCCGGCCAGCCGGAAACATCCTGGAGAATCCTGAACGACAGCATCGGATATCTGGCCATAAACACCATGATGAACGGAGTGACGGAGAGCTTCGACAAGGATTATCCGCGGGTGAAACATTTGCCTTACCTGATTGTCGATGTCCGCCGGAACGGAGGGGGCAACAGCAACAACGGACGGGATCTTTGCCGCTACCTGATACGCAAGGAGCAGCCCCATTGCCTCGACTTCATTTCGATGGTCCCGATGGAAGAGGCTTACCAGGGAAAGATTATCCTGCTGGCAAGCACCCTTACACTTTCCGCTGCCGAAAGTTTCGTCATCGACATGAAGGAGAGCGGGAATGCGGTCCTGATCGGCGAACCGACAGGCGGCGACACGGGCAATCACCCCCGGACATTCAAAACTTCGCACGGAACCAGCTTCCGCATCCCGACCAATCCTCCCGCCCTCTCCCCGAAAGGCTTCCCGCTCGAAGGAATAGGGATCGCTCCCGACTACCTCGTCAGACAGACAGTTTCGGACTTTATGGAGGGAAGGGACACGCAGTTGGAGTTTGCGTTGCGATATATACAAGATTACGCCGATAAATAGGAGTAACGCCTCCAGGCTTACAGCTTCTCCGGCATATACTTCCAGAACCGGACAGGCAGGTGCTGGCGGTGCAGTTTGGGGTTGAGGCGTTCCTTGATGGCGATGGATTTGAAGTAGGTTTTCCACATCTGCTGGAAAAGTTTCTCGTCGGCATCCATCAGTTCCTCGCTGAGAAGGCCGGAAAGCAGGTGGGCTTCCTTCTCTTCGAAACGGACTTCGGTGGTTTCTTTCAGGTCATAATAGTAACCGTACTCGCGTTTCAGGTCATAGAGCAACCAGCACTGGTCGGCAAAGCGGTCTTTCAAGTGCGGCAATGTGAGAGGAAGCACGTTATATATCGGTTTGACGGCGGCAAAGAAAGTACCGTCCGCCGCTTTCTGGAAACGGAGGAACTGGATGACACGCAGGCGCTCGTTCGTCACCTTCTTCCATATTTTGGAGACTTCGAGGACATCGGGATCGCCGAAGTTCAGCTCGATCGTACGCGGGGCATCGATCGCCTTGCGGATATACCGGAAAAGCAGCACGTCCACTTCCGGCAATTCAGACAGCCAGGTAACGGTAATCACAGACAAAGCCGTAGCGGAAAGTTTCTTCTGCAATCCTTTCCAGACACGGTCCGCCTTGGCATCGTCCGTACAAATCGTTACCGCCTCATCGTAAAACAAGGGAAAAGGTTCTCCCTCCGCCAACAGCAAATCCGGGAAACTGCGACGGGAATAGGCGTCAAAGACGGCAGTCAGCAGACCTTCAAAGGTCTTATCGTACACGAAAACAGTCATGATTCTTCCCGGAATTGAAGGATAAGCTGGCGATCGTCCGTCTTCTTCCGCCCCGCTTTCCGCGTGAGGATCTGACGGACAGCCTCAGGCGAGACTTCGTTGATCGTGCGGACAGGCAGCTCATGGCAGGTAATAAAATACTGGGCTTTCTTCATCACGACACCGATCTTCTTCAACTGCTCCGTCCCCAGACGGGAGTAACGGCGGGAGACGACGATCAGCTTCGCCGACTTCACACCGATGCCGGGCACGCGAAGGAGCATCTCGTAATCCGCCTTATTGATGTCGACGGGGAACTGCTCCGGATGGCGCAACGCCCAACCGAGCTTCGGGTCGACATCAAGGTCCAGGTCGGGATAGGCATCGTTCACGATCTCGTCCACTTTGAACTGGTAGAAACGCAGGAGCCAGTCCGCCTGATACAGGCGGTTCTCCCGTACCAACGGCGGTTGCTTCAATGCCGGCAGCCGGTTATCGTATTCATTGACAGGGATGAAACCGGAATAGTAGACACGTTTCATCGTCGGACGCCGGTAGAGGGCGGACGAGAGGTAAAGGATATCTTTGTCCGAATCGGGCGTCGCCCCGACAATCATCTGCGTGCTCTGTCCGGCAGGGACAAAACGCGGGGCATGGCGGAAACGTTTCCGCTCTTCGGCACTCTGCAAAACACCTTGCTGGATGTAGCGCATCGGCTGAAAGACACTCTGGAAATCCTTTTCGGGAGCCAACAGCTGGAGGCTCTTCTCGTTCGGGATCTCGATGTTCACACTCATACGGTCGGCATACAGCCCGGCTTCGTTCACCAGTTCCTGGCTGGCGCCGGGAATACTTTTCAGGTGGATATAGCCGTTAAACCGGTAGACGGTCCGGAGGTCTTTTACCACCCTGACGAGGCGCTCCATCGTGTAATCGGCATTGCGCACGACACCGGAGCTCAGGAAAAGCCCTTCGATATAGTTCCGGCGGTAAAACTCGATCGTGAGGTTCACCAGCTCCGTCACCGTCAAAGTGGCACGGGGGATATCGTTGCTGCGGCGATTGATGCAGTAGGCGCAATCGAACATGCAGTAATTTGTCAGCATGATCTTCAGCAAAGAGATGCAACGGCCGTCCTCGGCAAAGCTATGGCAAATGCCCCACCCTGCCGCACTTCCGATCCCGCCGCTCTGATTCTTTCGCGACGTTCCGCTGGAAGCACAGGAGACATCGTACTTGGCCGATTCAGCCAGCACCTTCAGTTTATCGAGCACTTTTTCGTCCATAATTGTTACCGGGATTACCTGACAAAAATAAGAATAATCTTTTAAGTCAAGAAGAAATATTTGAATGATACCAACTGTTATCAACCAAAACCGGCTTTCTACAATCCCCAACAAAGCCGCCAGGCTCTACCTCCGGCCTCAGTTAGTGAGCGTAAAGCGCAGATACGTCTCCTACCATTTTAGCAGGATCAACCCACTCGTCGAACTCCTCCGCAGTCAGCAACCCTAATTCGACAGCCGCCTCTTTCAGCGTTTTGTTTTCCTTAAAGGCTTTCTGTGCAATAGAAGCCGCCTTATAATAACCGATCTTCGGATTCAGAGCCGTGACAAGCATCAGCGAATCATCCAGATGTTTCTTGATATTCTCCTTTACCGGTTCGATACCGACGGCGCAACGGTCGTTGAAGTTCAAACAACCTTCGCCGATCAGACGGGCACTATGCAGGAAGTTATAGATAATCATCGGCTTGAACACATTCAGCTCGAACTGCCCGTTTGCACCCCCGACCGAGATCGCCACGTCATTTCCCATCACCTGGGCGGCAATCATCGTCAAGGCTTCGCACTGCGTCGGGTTAACCTTCCCCGGCATAATGGAAGACCCCGGCTCGTTCTCCGGCAGATGGATCTCACCGATGCCTGCACGCGGGCCGGAGCTCAACATACGGATATCATTTGCGATCTTCATCAGGCTGACGGCGACCAACTTCAAAGCGCCATGCGCTTCTACAATAGCATCGTGCGTGGCAAGCGCTTCGAACTTATTCGGAGCCTGGACGAAAGGCTGATCCGTCATCTCCGAAACACGTTTCGACACACATTCGTCAAAGTTGGGCGGCGTGTTGATACCCGTTCCGACTGCCGTTCCACCGATCGCCAGTTCGGCAAGATGCGGCAAGGCGTTCTTTATCGCCCGGATTCCATGCTCCAACTGGGAGGCATAGCCACTGAACTCCTGCCCCAACGTCAGCGGGGTGGCATCCATAAAGTGCGTACGCCCGATCTTGACGATCGGCATGAAGTCGCGACTTTTCTTCTGAAGCGTCTTAAGCAGCTTCTCGAGACCGGGAAGGGTAACCTCCTTCACCATGATATAGGCTGCGATATGCATAGCTGTCGGGAAGGTATCGTTGGAGGATTGTGACTTGTTCACATCGTCGTTCGGCGACAACACCTTCTCTTTATCCGTCAGCTTACCGCCGTTCAGGACTTGGGCCCGGTTGGCGATGACTTCATTCACATTCATATTGGTCTGCGTGCCGCTTCCGGTCTGCCAGACCACCAACGGAAACTGGTCGTCGAGCTTGCCCGCCAGTATCTCGTCACAGACGCGCCCGATCAGGTCGCATTTCTCTGCCGATAAGACACCCGCCTCCTTATTTGCCACCGCTGCCGCCTTTTTCAGATAGGCAAACCCGCGTATCACCTCTTTCGGCATACGGTTAATATCCCGGGCAATCTTGAAATTGTCCACGCTGCGTTGTGTCTGTGCACCATAATAGGCATCGATGGGGACTTTTACCTCCCCCATCGTGTCTTTTTCTATCCGATATTCCATAAAAAGCAAATTTTAAATGTCTTCTTTATATAAAACCGGGCTAAGATTGAATTGTTTATACCGTTTCCTCATATACAAATAAGAAAGGAGGAAGAGCAGCAGCACATATACATGGTCCGCCGTCCAGAAAACAGCTAACGGTACCTCCGGGAAAGAAGACAGCAGAAGGAGATACACGACATATCCTGCAATCGTCACCAGTTGGAAAGCAAAAGCCGTCCGTGTATGCCCGGTCCCGATCACCGCGTTGCAATAGACATAGCCGGGAATCGCCACGAAATAGTTTGTCAGCATCACCAAATAAGGCCAGAATGCACCGGCAATAAGCGACGCTTCATTCGTATAAACCCGCAACACGGCTGCCGGGAAAAGCAGCGCCAGCAACACAAGCGGCGCCCCGATCCCGTAGCTCAACCCCATCACTTTCCGGCAAAGCGGCATTACCTGCCCCGGCTTTCCACTGCCGATCAGGTTGCTGACCAGCGCACTCGTTGTCGTCGCAAACGAATTCATGATGACAAAGAATAGTGTAAAGACATTCCGTATGATATTGGCAATCGCCAGCCGGCTTTCCCCTAAATGCTCGATCACCACAAAGAAATAAAACCAGGGAATCACACAAACAAACGAGCGTATCATCGTCCATACCGACAGACGGCATAGCTGCCCCAACACCCCCCAGTTGAATGACGGCCTCAACCCGAACCGCTCCCAGTCCACCTTCTTCCATACGTAAAAGATAAAGAACAGCAGCGAGAAGCCTTCCGCCAGCGAAGAGGCGATCGCCGCCCCCGAAATCCCCAGTACGGGGAATCCAAAGCGTCCGAATATCAGGGCGTAATTCAGCACGACATTCACCAGTGCCATCAGTACCGAGTTTACAATCAGAATCTTTGTCTTCGTTATCCCGACAAAGAAAGAGCGGAATGCCAATACAGGAAAGGCAAAGAACAACCCGAAGTTGCGCCAACTCACATAGTCGGCCACCGCCTGCCAGACCGCATCGGAAGCAATCATCCGCCGAAGGAGAAACGGGGATAACAGCCCGGACAGCAGGCACAATGCCAAAGCCAGAACCAACAGGAAATACTGTCCCTGCCAGAACACCTCGCCCGTTTCGGCCAACCGCCCTTCCCCGTTCTTCCGGGCCACCAAGACCTGTATTCCCAACCCGAATCCAAAACCCAGCATATAGATTGCCAGATAATACATACACGCCAGTGCCGAAGCGCCCAGCTCCACTTCGCCGACACGTCCCAGAAACACGGCATCCGTCATATTGATCAATTGTTCCATCAGAAGGCTCATCATCACCGGATAGTTGATAAGCCAGATTTGTTTATAAGTAAAGTTCATAGTCCAACTTAAAGTATACGCCAAGACACACCTCCTCCGAGGAAGGCATCCCGGCTGATGAATAAAATAAATGTATAGTAAATCGTACCCTGTATTGATATGTATAGGATAGCGTAGAGCAGGCCGGAAGTATTTCAGCCTGCCATGTCAGTGTAGAGACGCTATATACAGAGTTGGTGTTTCATAAGTTGAACATCTTGTTTGAATGGATCACGGGGCAAATGTATAACTTTTCCCCGGAAGATGCACTTCCGGGGACATAATTATTCCGGTCGATACTTTTCCGCCCATTCCAGTACGGTCGGACTTTTCACATCCACCCCGAACTCCTGTGCTTTCATTTTAAATTCATTGATCAGGTGGGACTGATCGGAATACCCGCATTCGTAAGCCAAGCGCGAGAATAAGATGCCCGGTGACGCCTGCAGGACGGAAAGGACATGCTGGAAACGGATAATCCTGAGCCTCCCCATCAGCCGGATATCGGAATAACCGACCGACTGCCCGCAAAGCAAAGCGCAATCCTGCACCCGCTCCGACTCTCCCGAAGAAGAAAGGACTACTGGACCGGAATACAAATTTCCGTCAACAGTTCTTCCGGCTTCGTAACGCAGGGATCGTTCAGATAGCGTTCGTAGCTCGGCTCGTCGCGGAGCGTACAGCCCATCTCCGGCAGTTTCTTTGCATAGATCGTATCGTAAACAGCCTGCAAATATTCGTACGATCCTTCATAAATAAAGGAAGCATAGCGTCCGGCAGGGATCTGCTTCGCTCCGATCTCTCCTTTCGGCTGGACCGGCTCGGGCATTATCATGCAGACATCCGTACGGAGTTTATCTTCGGAGGTCACCTTCGGATCGTCGTGGTAGATACAAAGCGGACAGGGATCCGTCACCGGCAGGTTCTGTTCGCGGGCAAACGTAAGCAGCCGCACCCAGGTTCCGCCATAATCGTTCAACTGGTAGTTTCCCATCAGGCGGATGTAGATCACATTGCGGACGGGGATTTCTTTAATCTCGGACTCCAACTGCAAGTCGGGCCATATCTTTTCTGGTCTCATAATCGTGTACTCTTTATTGTTTCTGTATTCGTTTGGTGAAATAGAATAGAATTGCCTGAACGCCTTCGACAGCGAAGAGGGTGCACCATACCCGATGCGGTAGGCGATATCCCCGACGGACATATCCGTGTAGCGGAGCAGGTGAGCTGCAGTCTCGATCCGTTTCCGCACAATGAACGCCCCCAGCGGCTCCCCTAAGAACGCACTCATCACCCGGTGAAAATGACAGGTGGACAAATGCGACATTTCAGCCAGCAGGTTCAGGTCGATATCATCTCCCAGATGGTTATTAATATACTCGATCACCAGGTTAACCCGTTTCAGATACTCCTCTCTTGTCGTTGTTCGTTGTTGCATATTCTTTTTCTGTTTTTACTTCGCAAAGGTAACGACCTTCCCGGCCGTCCACTTTTCCAATCTTGCTAACTTATCAATAATTACGAAAAGATAACCACCCTTTCCGGCCAAGAATAATAGCTTTGCAACCGGAATCGATCCATATCTTTATGATTTACGCACAACTAAACAACTGTTCCCTAAGACGAGGCTCGGGTAAGAGCTAAGACAAGTCAGAGTATAAAAAAGAGCCACTCCCGTACCGCACCGACAAGCACCTCGTTCTCGGCTGCTGTCTGTGCCGATATACGGATATAGGTATCGTCTAAACTGCGGAAGTTGGAGGCATCGCGGATCAGGAGGCCGTGATTGTTCCACAAATACTGCTTCAACGCCGCGGCCGTTCCCTTTTTCAGGCGGACCAGGAAGAAGGTCACGGATGTCGGCAAGGCTTCCAGGCCGCCCAATTCGTTCAGCCGGTCGATCAGTTCGGCCGTCTCGCGCTGCCACTCGCGGATGGGCAGGATATATTGCTCCGGATGCGTCAGAATGTATTTGCCGGCCTCCACAGCGATTGCATTGACAGACCAGGGGATGATATACCGGTTTATTTCTTCCACCTTCTCCGGAGAGGCGATCAGGTAACCGATGCGGAGTCCGGGGATATTATGCGCTTTCGAGATCGATTGTATCAGGATCAGGTTCGGATGGTCGTGGACGTCCGAAGGCCTCAGCAACTCTTCCGTCGTGAAGGCGACGTATGCCTGGTCGATGATAAAGACTGTTTGCGGATTTGCTTCGATCAATGCCAATAGTTCCGCCCGGCGGATCAGCTTGCCGTCCGGGTTGTTCGGATTGCAGATCCAGCAGAAGTCCTGTCCTTCGAGCGAAAGGCCGGACAGGTCGCACGAAGTGGGAAAGAAACTGACCTCGTGCCCGTGCAGGCGGCACGCATCTTCATACTCGGCAAAAGAAGGGACGGCGATAGCGGATTTCGCTCCTTTCCAGGTTTGCGCCAGCAGATAGAAAGCCGTGATGGAGCCGTTCGTAACCACTATATTTTCCTCTTCCACCTCATAGCAGCGGGCAAGTAATCTTTTCAGAGAAGAAGCATCCGGTTCCGGATAACGCGTGAGTTCATAAAACTGCCCGTACAGGTGTTCCCTGAGTGTGCGAAGGTCGGCCCCATGCCATACATTCGAACTGAAATTGATCTTTACTTCTTTCTGCGAATTATAGTGATCGTCACCGTGTCCGAATAACATCTTTTTGAGAATTATGATTTATGAATTATGATTTATTTAATTGCTTTATAGATGGCGTCTTGGATACGTGTGCGGATATCCAGCGAACCGAGTTTGTTGTTAGCCCGCGTCGGGTTCACACGGTTGGACAGGAAGATATAGAGCAGGTTGTTATCCGGATCCACCCAGAAGCAAGTGCCTGTAAAACCGGTATGCCCATAGACGGAGGCAGGAGCCAACGTGCCGCAGGGAGAACTTTTGCCCCCGCCGACTACCGGCTTGTCGAACCCCAGGCCGCGGCGGCAGGTCGGGCTTTTACTTTGGGTGAAGAGACGGCCGGTTTCTTTGGAGAGGTATTCTTCGCCCCCATAACTTCCCAGGTTCAGGTAGAGTTGCAATACTTTCGCCAGGTCGCCCGCATTGGAGAAAAGCCCGGCATTGCCCGAAACGCCCCCCTGGAAGGCAGCCGCCTCGTCGTGCACATAGCCGCGAAGCAGCTGGCGGCGGACAAATTGGTCGTCCTCGGTCGGGACAATCTGCATCGTGTCGAGGATATGCAACGGGTTGTAGGTCGTATGCCAAGCGCCGAGTTTACGGAAGAATGTGTCGCGCAGGAGGCGGTCCATCGGTTGATGCATCTGCTTCTCGACCATCATCTTCAACAGGATGAAATTGATGCAACTGTATTTGTATTTGCCCCGTACGCCGAGGCGTGAATCTTTGATTTCCCGGATAATGGTGTCTTTGAAAGAATCGTGCAGATACATATTGCGGGCCACTTCCGTGGTAAAGCCCGGTTTCCTGTTAAAGGAAACTAAGCCGGGCAGGAAAGAGAAGTCGTTGCGCACGTAAGTCCGGGCATCGAAACGGATCGGATGCGCCTGGTTCTTCGCGCTGCTGTAGAGGCTGCCTTTGTAGCTGTCCTTGTCGATCGCGTTCAGGTAGAAGTTAATGGTCGGCGTCAGACCGGACTGATGATAGAGCAGGTCTTTGACGATCAGGTTCTTCTTGTCCGAATCCTTCAGTTCGGGGACAAAATCGGAAATCTTGCTGTTCAGCATGAACTTCTTGTCGTCATAGGCTTTCATCACGGCGAGCAACGTACCTGCCGCTTTGGAGGCGGAAGCCAGATCGTAGACGGAGTTCCCGTCAACCGCCTGTTTCCGGTCGTAACCGAAATAGCCGAACGATTTGTCGTAGATAATCATCCCGTCTTTGGCAACCAACACCTGGCAACCGGGGAAAGCCTTTTGCTCCAACCCCTCTTCAACAATCGAAGCGATCACGTCTAAGCGTTCTGGATTCGCGCCGACCTCCTCCGGCTCGTGATAACCGAGGCGTGTCTTTTCGGTAAACACCCCCGTCCCGGCGGTATAAAGGCCGGGGATGGAGACTGGGAGCTTCCCTTTGGCGGCAATCCCACCGAAGATGGCTTGGGCGGCATATTCCTGGGCAAGCGGCGTCCCTTCGTAAGCCATCACTACCGCCTTTGCTTTCAAAATGGAAGGTTTATATTCCTTACAGAAATAGGGCAAGGTGAAAAAAGCATAGATCACTTCTTTCCGGTCTGCCAACTGGCGCAGGGCCAGGCTCTCCGGGATGCGGACGGTATGCACGCCGCAAATGATCACATCGTATTTCTCCAGTTTCTTATATACACTCTGCACCTGTGCGGCCGTCGCGTTGCGGCTGATGCTGAAACAGGAGACTGAGTCATAGCGGCCCAGCATCTCCTGAAACGCGTTCCCGACTCCGTCGCCGATAGACAGGGCGGCAATCTTTTTCTTATCCAGTTGTTTCAGGGGGATGATATCGCCCTCATTCTTCAAAAGGGTGATGGCTTCGGCGTTCAACTTGGCAGCCAACCATGCTGCATGAGGAGAGTTGAGCCGTCCGGACAAGCCTTTCGTATCGACCGGGCGGTAGTCGTTCAGTCCGGCGATGTATTTATATTGCAGGATCTTGATGACCTTTGCTTCTATCTCTTCCGTATCCAAAATACCTTCTTCAAGCGCTTCCTTCACAGCGGCGAAGTCATTGATCGGGGCTACCGGCGCCAGCAGGATATCGTTACCGGCCAACAACGCCTTGACAGAAGGATTGTCGGACTTACGGGTAGTAGCGCCTTTCATAGCCAGGGCATCGGTGAAGCATAAGCCCTCGAAGCCCAGCTCCTTTTGCAACAGACCAGTGACAACGGCATGAGACATGGATACAGGCTTATTACGTGCCTTGTCCAAGGTCGGTACATAGAGATGCCCGGTCATCATGCCGGCATAGCCATCATAGATGTAGCGTCTGAAAGGCAATAGCTCCACACTGTCTAAACGCGCCCGGTCGTGATGGACGGCGGGCAACGTGTAGTGAGAGTCTTCGTCGGTATCGCCATGTCCGGGAAAATGCTTGGCGACGGACAGGATGCCTTGCCCTTCCAGCCCGCGGGCATAGGCCAGGCCCTTGTCGGCTACTGCCTGCGGGTTCTCGCCGAAAGAGCGGAGTCCGATCACGGGGTTATCGGTGTTGCTGTTCACATCCATATCCGGGGCGAAATTGATGTGGATGCCCATCTCCTTGCACTGGCGGGCGACCTCCTTGCCGTATTCGGTTATCAGCTTGTCGTTTTCGATGGCTCCCAACATCATGTTCTTCGGAAAACGGGTTGTACCGGAGAGACGCATCGAAAGTCCCCATTCGCCATCCAGCGAGACGAGCATCGGGATGCGGGAAGCCTTTTGCAGGCGGTTCGTCACTTCGGCCTGTGTCACCGGATCGCCTTTATGGAAAAGGATGCCGCCGATCTTTATCTCATTGACATAGCGCATCAGGCGTTGCATATTGCGCGTATCGGACTTCGGGTTGGCGATCACCATAAAGAGTTGCCCGATACGTTCGTCGTAGCTCATCGAATCAAAAACGGAGTCTACCCAATGGTTCATCTTTGCTTTGTCCGCTGCCCTGTAAAGATTAGGCGTCGTCTGTGCAACAGCGGAAAGAACGGTAACACAACTAAATAAAAAGATATATATTTTCTTCATCTGAACTTCTTTCTTCGTCAAAATTGAATGAATCCTAACAATATTGCCGTTCAAATGTAAGAAAATTACCCTGATATTACCTACCTTTGAGGTGTTTACTAACTAATTTTTTATTTAAATCCTAAGGAACCATGCAAAGAAGACACTTTATGAAGCTGACAGGTATGTTGGCTACACTCCCGGCAATCAGCGGAATAGCTGCTACCTCAGAAAAGACTGCTTCACCCAAGAAGCAAATATACGAATGGCGCATTTACACGCTGGAAAGCGGAGGCGACGGATTGGACACATTCTTCAGCGACACACTGATCCCGGCTTATAACCGAAAAGGCATCAAGGCCGGCGCTTTCGTCCCCTACAAAAAAGAAGAAAAAGAACGGCGCCTGCTGTTGTTCGTCTACCCAGACATCACCTCTTATTATAAGGTAAAACGTGAGATATGGGAAGACACCGCATTCCGGAAAGCGGCACAGCCTTACTTCGACAAGACGGCCTCCGCCCCTGCTTATTTCAACTTCGAGAGTTTCCTTTGTGAAGCGTTCGACAAGGTCCCTTCCCTGTTGACGCCGGATAAGAACCGGACGCTGTTCGAACTGCGCACGTACCACAGCCCCAACGAAGAGGCGAACCAACGGAAGGTGGCGATGTTCAATAAAGACGAGATCGATGTGTTCGACAAAGTCGGTATCAACTCCGTCTGCTACGGGGAAGTGCTGGCAGGCCCGATTATGCCGGCGGTGATGTACCTCACATGGTACAAGGACGAGCCGACACGCAATGCCGCCTGGGATAAATTCCGCACGCATCCCGACTGGCAACGGATCAAGAACCTTCCCGAATATGCCAATACGGCCACCCGTAACACCAGCTTGTTCCTCTCGCCTCTGCCCTATTCGCAGATATAACACGCTTTATCATTCTCCATAATACAGTCATACCACCATGAAACAAATAGTACCCATCTTATTCCTTTTCGCCTGTAGCCTGCTGGGTCTGCACGCCCAGGAAGCCGGCGAAGCGAACTACGACGAAAGCAAAATACCGCCTTACACCTTGCCTGCCCTGTTGGAAACGGCAAACGGGCAGAAGGTCACAACCGTGCAGCAATGGGAACAAACCAGACGCCCGGAACTGTTGTCCATCTTTGCCGGACAGGTATATGGGAAGCTCCCGGCGGACAAAGTGGACGTGTCCTACAAGAAGCTGGACGACAACCACAGCGCCCTCGACGGCAGTGCCACCCGCAAGCAGATCGAGATCACGTTCACCCGCAACGGCGTCGAACGGAAAGCCTTGCTGCTGATGTATCTCCCGAACCATATCAAAACCAAAGTGCCGGTATTCCTGCACTTCAACTTCCAGGGGAACCAGACTGTTTCGGCTGATCCGGACATCATCCCGTCACAATATTCCGATCTGCCGCGCGGCAACCAGGCATCCCGCTGGCCGTTAGAAAAGATCATCGATGCCGGTTACGGTCTTGCCACCGTCCACTACTTCGACTTCTTCCCCGACAGCAAAGACAGATATGCCGAAAGCATCCTCGCCCTCTTCGGTTATCCATCGGAAGGCGATATTCCGGCAGATGGCGGACAAGCGATCGCCGCCTGGGCCTGGGGCTACAGCCGTGTCCTGGATTACCTCGAAACAGACCGGCAGGTGGATGCCTCCAAGATCATCCTGATGGGGCACTCCCGCCTGGGCAAAACCTCCCTCTGGGCAGGAGCGACAGATCCGCGTTTCGCCATCGTCATCTCCAACGAATCCGGTTGCGGCGGTGCAGCCTTGTCCCAGCGGCAGGTAGGCGAAACGGTCAACCGGATCAACAACGTTTTCCCCCACTGGTTCTGCAAGAACTTCCGCCGGTACAACAAGAAGGAAAACGAATTGCCGGTCGACCAGCATGAACTGCTGGCCCTCATCGCTCCCCGTCCCCTTTATGTGGCAAGCGCCGAAGAAGACCGTTGGTCCGACCCGAAAGGGGAGTTCCTTTCGGCGGCCTATGCTGGTGAAGTTTATAAGCTCTACGGAATGAAGGGATTGGAAACGACCACGATGCCGACGGTCAATACGCCGGTCGTCAACCGCATCGCCTACCACAACCGTACAGGGGTGCACGATGTGACGGATTTCGACTGGGAGAACTACATCCGCTTTGCCGATAAGTGGCTGAAGTAAAATTTAATTCAAGTTCCCGCTTGCGTATCAAATAATTATTTCGTTACTTTGCATCCGCTTTGCGTAATCTCTGTCGGGACAAGTAGCCCGTTACATTGCGTTTCATTAAAAATTATAACTAAAAAGCTATAAAACAATGGATTTAATTAAAGTTGTAGAAGAAGCGTTTGCTACGAAGAAGGAATTTCCTGCATTCAAGAGTGGTGACACTATTACAGTAGCTTACCGTATCAAAGAAGGTAACAAAGAACGTATCCAGCAGTACAGAGGTGTCGTAATCCGCATCTCCGGTCATGGCGACAAAAAACGCTTCACAGTGCGTAAGATGTCTGAGAACGTAGGTGTAGAACGTATTTTCCCGATCGAATCTCCGTTCATCGAAAGCATCACTGTAAACAAATTCGGTAAAGTACGTCGTGCTAAATTGTATTACCTGCGCGCTCTTACCGGTAAGAAAGCAAGAATCAAAGAAAGAAGAGTGTAATCTCTGTGGTTCTATTGCCATACAAAAAAGCCGTCCGATTTATTTCGGACGGCTTTTTTGTTTGATGCGCATCGGTTTATGATTTCGTCTGCATCGGTTCCTAATCCAATGCAGACGAAATCCCAAGTTCATAGGCAGCTCAACCGGCTACACCTAAAAGTATTTATAAAATGTAAAGAACAGGAACAAACCTCCGGCAGGCGTTGTTTGTCTGAAAACTCAAAAATAATGATCCTATGAATTACGGCATTAGCGTTCTGTTCAGGGCAATTCCTTTACTCATGGCCCTGTTTTGCTTCGGTTACGGCTGGTTTGTCACCTCTTATGGGACAGATCCGAACCGGTATGTGGCGGGACCGGTGGTCTTCTCGCTGGGTATGATATGTATCGCTCTCTTCTCGACGGCCGCCACCATCATCCGGCAGATCATCGGGACGTTCGGGCAAGTCAGCAAATACGTGCTGCCGGGAATCGGCTATCTCTCGGCTGCATTGGCCGTCATCGGCGGGGTACATATCCTGCATGCTTCGACAGACGCGGCTTCGTTCGTCGCCGGACACGTAGTATGCGGCGTCGGGTTTATCACCGCCTGCGTAGCGACGACTGCCACTTCTTCCACCCGTTTCACCATGATCACAGTGAACGCCAGGAAAAACGACCACGATGTGCCGCCTAAGGCTTTCACCCGCACACAAGGGCTGATGCTGATCGCCATTGCCGTTATCCTTTCGCTGACAACCTGGGTATGGGCGTTCGTCCTATTAGCTAAAAGCGGCTTACATCCGAAATATTTCGTCGCCGGACATGTGATGATCGGGCTTGCCTGCATCTGTACCAGCCTGATCACGCTGGTTGCAACCATTGCCCGCCAGATACGGAACATCTTCTCGCCCACCGAACGCAAGATATGGCCGGTGCTGGTTCTGATCATGGGCAGCCTATGTATTATCTGGGGATTGATCCTGATATTGGGCACAGCCAATATGTCGCTCGGATCGACAGGCTATATCATGATCGGCTTGGGATTGGTCTGCTACAGTATCTCAAGCAAGGTGATCCTGCTCTCGAAGATCTGGCGGCATGAGTTCAAACTCTCCAACCGCATTCCGCTGATTCCGATCTTCACCGCGTTGACTTGCTTATTCCTGTCGGCGTTCCTGTTCGAGATGGGTTCCGTCCACGGGTACTATTTCGTCCCGGCGCGTGTACTGGCGGGACTGGGAGGTATTTGTTTCACACTCTTCTCCATTGTCAGCATTCTGGAGAGCGGTACTTCTTCGCATTAAAACAGGCCGGAGTTTAGCAGAAAGGCCTTTATTTTTTATCTTTTTCTCTTGGTGGCGAACAGTTGTCCGCCACCAAGAGAAAAACCGTCCGCCGCCAAGCGAACAACGAATGGATTGTAAAGAAAGTACTAATGCGATAAGAAGAAAGAGCTAACGGATCCAAGCAAATCTTATAATTTGACCTTATAGAAGAGTTCGCTCAATGTGTAGGTGACAGTGAAACCTGTTATCCCCCGTTTCAGCATTTTGCCGTCCAGGTTGACACGGTCGTAGTAGAAAGCCGTATGGAGCCGCCCGTTCATCAACGGGAAGCCCAAGCCGGCACTGACACGCCATGATAAGCCGGATTGCCCTCTCACCTGCATATAGTAGGGTGAAGACAGGCCCAAACCCATCTTATAATCCATCCGTTTCCAAATGCTCGAAGAGCCGTAACCATCCGGAAAATAACAAAGCCCGGCACGCAGCACGTGCGAATCGTGAAACGTGACGCGGCTGTCCGACGAGGTGAGCGAACTATACTGGCGAAACATATAGTCGAGCGCATACGTCATCCGTTTATATTCCACCGAAACACCGCCTCCGACGTATTGCGGCAAGGTCTGGCTGACACGCTTCATATTGGTGGAATTGCTGCTCGAGTTTTCTACCAGCGTCTTTGTCTTCTCCATCCGTATCGTCTGCGGAAGGCCGTAGACCGCACCCAGCGTCAGGTTCAGTTCACGCCCCAGGCGGCGGGAATACTGCGCACCGAAGTCAACCAGGAAAGCCTGCCCGAACAGCTTCTGCGAAACAGACATCGTGCTCTGCGTCTCCGACTGCGTCATATTGCCGAAGAGGTAGTTCAGGTTAACGCCGACCGACAAGGAGGGTGATATCCGGAAAGCATTCGAGAGATAGACTTTCGACAATCCCCCGTCGCCGGAAAAGGTGCTCGTATAATAAGAGCCGGGAGAACCTTCCAGCTCCTGTGTGCTCTGGAAATAATAACCGACCGAACTATAGGGCGTCAACCCCGCCGCCATATACCAGCGAGGCATGATGCGGCCTGCCAGCGCAAAACGTGAGAAGTTGCCCGTAAAGGCTTGGTTATTGTCCCCCTTCGACTGGTAAGACTCCCATTTGGCAAAGGCCGAAGCTTCGGCAAACAGACGGCAACTATCGAGGCCAGCCAACCCGGCCGGATTATCCGTATTGACAAACATCTTCCCGCGCATACCGATCGATACGCCTCCCATAGCCGTATTGGAACCGGACAGGCCGGTCATAATCTCTCCCACCCCGAACATGGAATAGGGCGAGGAGGTCATCACATTCTGGCCCGTCACAGGCAGGGAAAACAACAGGCAAAGCAACCATCCGTATTTAGTAGCTTTCATATATTTTATAAGTTAGTTGTAAGACAATGGGTGACTTCCCCTGCTGATCGCTGAAAGTAAGGTTGCGGAACGTCTGTGTATAATCGTCTTCGTTGAAAACAAGCCTCAGGCTGTGCTTATACATCCCGAAAGCGCCCAACTCTTCTTGCAGGAAGGTGCTGATGTCGAAATAGTAATAGGTGTTCTCTCGGAAACTCTCATCCTTGACCAGCGTCCCGCTCTGCACCTCGGAGCCCAGATAATCGGTAACGGCATCCGTCACCACATTGTTCTCGTCGATAATATAAAGGTAGATACTGTCCGGCAACGCATTAAACTCCGACCAGGAGCCGACCTCCGGGTAGATCTTCAGATAGCCCGACTCGATGGAAACTCGTTCGCCCTGTTGCAAGATCTCGTTCAGATGCGGGAAACCAAGAAGGCTGTACCAGCCGATCCCGCCGAACAGTACGCCCCGGTTGTTCAATTCGCCGGAAGACACCTCGATCTTTTTCGACGGAAGCCCCTCCATATCGGTCCCCGCCCGGTCATGGTCGACATGATAGAACTGCTTTTCCGTATTGGGGCTGATCACACACTCCGCCTCTTCGGCTATCGCGTCTTCTATACGATAGTAGAGGATCATGGCGGAAGCCGTATCGCCAACACTGAACGACACGACGTTCCGGCAAACGTCGGGGTCGGGAACCACGACAAGGCCTTTAAAATAGTCCTCGAACCGTTCGCTCGACACCTGGTCGTTCCGGCTGTGCAGGCGTGTGAGCATATCCTCGCCCAGTTCGTCCGGCAAGCGGATCTCCAGCCGTTCCGTGTTGCCCGGTTTAGGGCGGAACGTACAGGTGGCGACCGGCTCCGGGTCATAGCCAAAGGAAGAGTTGTTGTACAGGTAGCCGTTGTCGTTCAGGAATATCTTTTCCTGCAGGCGATGGATGGAAAGGCGCATCTCCTGCAGGGTGTCGCCGAGCGAGTAGCCGCCATAGGACAGGGCAAGGACCAGGGAGTCCAGCTTCACCACCTCGTCCGCATCCGTCGTGTAGGAAGGGACCGAATAAGGGATATAAGCACTGGCGGAAACAGTTCCCCATACCGGATGGGTGTATTTGCCGACTAAGGCGAGCCCCTGCCCGGTTGTTTCCAACGAATCGATAACGGTCGAAGCCACCGTCACCGTGCAACTGTCGACCGTTATATTACGAAAAGCACTGTCGACCAATGTATTCCCGTAACTATTGCTCTCATCATAACAGGAAAAGAGAGAACCACACAGCAGGAACAGCCAAAAAGGAATCAGAATCTTGTTCATACATATTATATATTTCGGCTTGCAAAGAACTTCAATCCCGTCTTGTCCTGCAAGAATAACCTGTCAACGCCCCTTTTCTCTCTATCAATGGCCCTTGCAGCCCTGCCAACGTCTTCCGGAAGGCGAAAACAGCATTCACCTCTTCCTTACGCCCGTTCACAGGACAAAGCAGCCTGTTCACCGATTTAATTTGCGGAAAAAAGGAAAGCCCCGTTCTTTTGCACCAGAAAACAATAAAAGAACACGTTTAAGAATGACACACAAAAGATTATTTACGCTCTTAATAGCACTATTTCCCATCCTTGCCACTTCCTGTAGCGACGATGACGACGAAGACCTGATCGGCAACTGGGTACGCGTATCCGATTTCGACGGACTTGCCCGCAGCGAAGCCTCCTGCTTCTCGATCGGTAATAAAGGATATCTGGTCTGCGGATATGACGGAAGTAAGAGCGATGCACGTTTGAGCGATTTATGGGAATACGATATGACCACAGACGCATGGACGCAGAAAGCCAGTTTCCCCGGTACGGCACGCAACAGCGCAACCGCTTTTGCTATCGACGGAAAAGGGTATATGGGAACCGGCTACGACGGGCTAAACTATTTAAGCGATTTTTGGGAATACGATCCGACCTCGAACACTTGGAGCCAGAAAGCCGACTTCCCGGGTTCGGCGCGTTACGATGCAGTCGCGTTCGGAGTTTCCGGGAAAGGTTATATCGGTGCCGGATATAACGGTAATTTCCTGAAAGATTTCTACTCCTACAATCCGGCAAGCAACACCTGGACACAGATCGTCAGCATCGGTGGAAGCAAACGCCAGGGAGCTACCAGTTTCGTGATAGACAACATCGCGTATGTTTGCTGCGGAGTAAACAATGGGGATTATATCGATGATTTCTGGAAATACGATCCGTCGACAGGCCAATGGACACAATTGCGTGACATTGCCAACACTTCGGACGACGATTATGACGATGATTACAGTATTGTACGCAAGTACGCCAATGCCTTCGTTATCGACGGCTCGGCCTACCTGACCTGCGGGGAAAGCGGGAGTGTCCGCAGCGACACCTGGAAATACTATCCTTCCACCGACCTCTGGGAGCAGGTGCACGACTTCAAAGGGTCGTCACGTACACTGGCAGTCTCTTTCTCCAACGGGACAAGGGGCTATATAGCAACGGGCAAAAGCGGTACCTACCGGTTCGACGACATCTGGGAACTGCATCCTTACGATTATGATCCTGATGACGATTGATGATGAACGTGATGATGAGAAAAGGTAGGATGGCCCTCGGCAACCTGATTATATCGCTGCCGTTGTTACTGATTCTTTTTTGTTTCCGTACCTGGGAAATGGGGTCCCGGGACGAGGTGCAACCGGAGTTGCAAACGTTTCAATTGGGGGATGGCTGGGGATACAAAGTGCTGATGAACCGGAAAGTGTTGATTTACCAGTCCACCATTCCCGCAATTGATTCGGTCCGTTCCTTCCCCACCGAAGCCAGTGCACGCCGTATCGGCACCCTGGTTGTGGAAAGAATTAAGAGAAACCAAAGCTTCACGATAACCACAGATGATATTATACATTCACTCTCTGATTAAGTAAAGATTTTTTTGACACATGAAAGGAAAGGTTGGCCAGTGATGGTCGGCCTTTTTTAAACTTACTCCACAGCATCCTTGTTATTCTCTATATTTAAACAACCGAGCAAATGAACACAAGGAAATTAGTAGGATTATTTTTACTCCTCCCGCTACTGGCAGCCTGTACGGGTAACAAACAGTCCGGTGCAACGGCAGATACGGAAACTTTCACCAAAGATACGATCCCGACCGGCCCGAATATCTTTTACTTCAACGGCGACTTCACCTATTATGCCGACGCCGCCACACTGAAAGACTGCATCACCGGCGCCGTCCTCCCCGTTGCCATGAAGGGAGAATACCTCAAAGTGGAAAAGAAGTACCAGGAGATGAAGCCGAAAGAGATGGAGGCCATCAACTGCGGTGTCATGGGTTACCTCGTGCCGAAAGAGGCGGACGAAGAAGGTCCGGATATGCAGCTCCTGATCACGGGGCTGGTGGGATTCGACCGGACTGTCTCCTGCAATCCGAAGAACGTTATAACGGATGCGGTCTACGCCACTTTCCATCCGGACGAAAAAGAGGCCCAGACAAAGACCTCCCTCACCTTCGATAACGATTACACATTCCAGTGCATAACCTATCAATTGTCGCCTTCCAAATTCGTCAGTGACTACAAGGGACATTGGTATCGTACGGCTGAAGACAACATCGTGCTCTTAGTTAACGGCGAGGTTCTGTATGAAGGGACAATCGATTACAGCAATATGAACCTCATCCTGCAGAACGACAACGAAAAAGAGGTGATCTTCAGGAAAGGAATCTGAATCACAAAAAAAGGAGACTGCCCGACGGACAGCCTCCTTTCACTTACATCTAAATCATTAACGGGATTTTTACTTCTTGTAAGTCTTATATCCATAAACAGCCAGATCGCCCAACTCTTCTTCGATGCGGAGCAACTGGTTGTATTTTGCCATACGGTCCGAACGGCTGAGTGAACCGGTCTTGATCTGTCCGCTGTTGGTAGCAACGGCGATGTCGGCGATCGTAGCGTCTTCGGTCTCACCGGAGCGGTGCGAAGTAACGGAGGTATAGCCGTTACGGTGTGCCATTTCAATAGCATCCAGTGTTTCAGACAACGTACCGATCTGGTTCACCTTGATCAGGATAGAGTTGGCACAACCTTCCTCGATACCTTTCTTGAGGAATTCAACGTTCGTCACGAACAGGTCGTCACCTACCAACTGGCATTTGCTTCCCAACGCATCGGTCAGCAGTTTCCAGCCGGCCCAGTCGTTTTCGTCCATACCGTCCTCAATCGAGTCGATCGGGTATTTGGCAACCAGCTCGGACAGGTAAGCCACCTGTTGTTCGGCGGTACGCTTGGCGCCCTTGTCGCCTTCAAACTTCGTATAATCGTATACGCCATCGTGATAGAATTCGGAAGAAGCGCAGTCCATAGCGATCGTCACGTCCTTGCCCGGCTCGTATCCGGCAGCTTTGATGGCAGCCATGATGGAGTTCAGGGCGTCTTCCGTCCCGTCCAATGCAGGGGCGAAACCGCCTTCGTCACCGACAGCCGTGCTCAGGCCGCGATCGTGCAACACCTTCTTCAAGGCATGGAACACCTCGGCGCCCATACGCAGACCTTCGCGGAAGCAGCAAGCGCCAACCGGACGGATCATAAATTCCTGGAAAGCGATCGGGGCATCGGAATGCGAACCGCCATTGATAATATTCATCATCGGGACAGGTAACACATACGCATTCGTTCCGCCGATATAACGGTAAAGGGGCTGGTCCAGATAGTTCGCGGCCGCTTTGGCAACTGCCAGGGAAACACCCAACATGGCGTTAGCGCCTAAATTGGACTTTGTCTTCGTTCCGTCGAGTTCAATCAGTTTATGGTCGATCTCACGCTGGTTCAGGGCACTCATACCCAGGATAGCGGGAGCAATTACCTTATTTACATTTTCGACAGCTTTCAAAACGCCTTTGCCACCATAGCGTTTTTTGTCGCCATCACGAAGTTCGATTGCTTCGTTTTCACCGGTAGAAGCGCCGGAAGGGACAGCTGCACGGCCAAAAGCGCCGGAAGCCAAATGTACATCTACTTCAACAGTCGGGTTACCACGTGAATCGAGGATTTCTCGTCCTACTACTTTTACAATTTCCATACTTCTAATATTTGAGTTTTATCTTTCGTACAAATATAACAAAAGAGGACGGCGCTTTGTTGGGTAAAGAAGATCGAATTTGTCTATCACGCCATTTACACAATTGACAATTGGATAGCTATTCCCGCCATTTGCATTCAGAATAATACGTTAAAAAATATTACCCGCTAGTGTAATTTCTTTTACACGCCCTACTAATCCCGATTACATGCTATCCCGGTTACATTTTGATAATAGGGTTTTAGAAAGCCCAAAACATTTTTATCCGTTTTTTTTCTTAAAATTCCTCAACTTTTTCCCGACCACATTGTTACTTTTATACGATAGAACTTCCAAATAAGCCATGATGAAAAAGGTATTATCCATATTATCGCTTCTTCTACTGTTTATCATAGGACAGGAAATCATGGCTGCGACAGACAAATCCGTTACGGACAAAAGACAAACAGTCGTTACGTCAAACGAAAAAGCCCTCTCCCTGCAACATAAGATAAAAGACTTCGAACTAAGCCAAAGCCCCAATGCAGCTCCCTGTCTGAGCAACCGTGTACAACTATCCACGGAGATAGGCGAACGATTCCTGAAAACGGCTTCCCGCCAGTTCGAACTGTCCTTGCAAAAGGAACAAGACGCCCTCAACAAGATATCAGAAATAGTATTAGTCACTCACTCTTTAAAATGCTCTTCCCTTCGTATACGGGCAGGCCATTGGGTCTACGTTTTACGGAAAATAATTATTTGATAGTCCAGACTGTCGGTTTTAGTAGCTGAGAGTAATCGTCTCCCCTCTTGAGGAGGGGACTAAAGGGTGCGTATTTTCGAATGCGCAGACAATATCGCATCCTCCGCCTCATCCAAGAGGGGAATGGTTGGAAACAGCCGCTAAACAGCCACTTGCATATCCGCTTTATCACAACAGTCTCATTTACTATCAAATAATTCAAGAATATGGAAACTAAAAAGGCAAATAATAAAAAAACATACAACGGTATTTCCGCAGCCATCGTGATCCTGGCTTGCTTCATCATCGCCGTTTGTTTTTATCAATTCGTTCTGGGCAATCCGGCAAACTTCATGGATAACAATCCCGCCAACCATCCGCTGCCAGGCAATTACTTCGGTACGGTCTATAAAGGCGGTTACATCGTCCCGGTGGTAATCACCTTGTTCCTCACCGTCGTCACCCTGAGTATCGAACGCATGATCGCGATAGGCCGCTCCAAAGGGAGAAAAAATTTAGTCAAGTTCGTGCAGACGATCAAGAAAGATCTGGAAGAAGGCAACCTCGATGCCGCCCATAAACTGTGCAGCGAGCAAAAAGGTTCCGTCGCGAATGTCGTCAACGCGGCCCTGTCACGCTACAGCGACGTGGAGAGTTCGTCCGGACAGACCAAAGAACAAAAGATATTGATCATCCAGAAAGAGATCGAAGAGAGCACCG
This sequence comes from Parabacteroides vesiculifaciens, assembly GCF_049860805.1. Lineage (NCBI taxonomy): Bacteria > Pseudomonadati > Bacteroidota > Bacteroidia > Bacteroidales > Tannerellaceae > Parabacteroides > Parabacteroides vesiculifaciens. The sequence goes on along the minus strand of NZ_CP187555.1, from coordinate 4,983,578 downwards.
CCCTCGAACTTCCTTCGATGGAGCAGAACCTTCCGGTTATCGCCACGATCTCCACGCTGGGAACCCTGTTCGGGCTGTTGGGGACGGTATTAGGCATGATCCGCTCGTTCGCCGCCTTAGCCAATGCCGGAGCACCTGACTCCGTAGCCCTGTCCACCGGTATTTCCGAAGCCTTGGTCAATACCGCATTAGGTATCGCTACCGGTGCGCTGGCCATCATCTCATACAACTACTTCACCAGTAAAATAGATAATATCACCTACGCTATTGATGAAATCGGTTTCTCCATCGTACAGACGTTTGCCGCTAAACATTAAAGTCCTATGCCTAAGCTGATAGTAAAACGCAAAAGTACATTCATCGACATGACGGCGATGAGTGATGTCACCGTGTTGCTGCTTACTTTCTTCATGCTGACGTCCACCTTTATCCAGAAAGAACCGGTGGTGGTTGCCACCCCTTCGTCCGTCTCCGAGATCAAGATACCGGAAACGAACATTCTTTCCATCCTGGTGGACCCCGACGGGAAAGTATTCATGAGCCTGGACAAGCAGGAAGACAAGGCGAACGTCCTGAAATTGCTGGGAAAAGATTTCGGCATCAATTTCACTGACAAAGAAGTGTACGACTTCAGCCTGCAACCTTCCTTCGGTGTCCCCATCCAGAATATGCAGGAGTTCCTCAGCATGCCGTCCGGCGAACAGGACCGGCTGATGAAGGACTACGGCATTCCCGCCGACAGTACCGACAACCAGTTCAAACGTTGGGTGCAGCATGCGCGGGAAGTGAACCGTGACCTCGTCATCGCCATCAAGGCGGATCAGGACACTCCTTATCCGAAGATTAAAAACATCATGAACACATTGCAGGACCTTCGAGAGAACCGGTATAATTTGATTACCTCGCTCAAAAAGATGCCTGACAATGTCTAACAACGACTAAAGTCATGGCAGAAGTAAATACAGACAAAAGCAAAGACGACGGCAAGAAAGGCAAACAGAAAAAGATGACCGTCCGCGTGGACTTTACGCCTATGGTGGACATGAATATGTTGCTGATCACCTTTTTCATGCTCTGTACCTCGCTCAGCAAGCCGCAGACAATGGAGATCAGTATGCCGTCGAAAGACCAGGTAACAGAAGCGGAGCAGACAAAGGTCAAAGCCTCCAAAGCCATCACCCTGCTACTTGGCGAAGACGATAAGATATACTACTATTTCGGTGAACCGGACTACGAGCACGTCGAGTCGCTGCAACAAACCGACTACTCACCCGCCGGTCTGCGCGACATCTTGCTGGAACGCAATTTCGACGTCGTCCGCCGGATGAAGGAACTCAAGCTGAAGAAACTCAACAAAGAGATTTCCGAAGACGACTTCAAGAAGCAGGCCACCGAGATAAAAGGTTCCAAAGAGGCCCCTGTCGTCCTGATAAAGGCTACCGACGACGCTTCGTACCGGAACCTGGTAGACGCTCTGGACGAAATGCAAATATGCAATATCGGCAAATACGCAATCGTGGATATCACGGATGGAGATAAATTTTTGATCGACAACCTGAAGAGCGGCGGCGAGCTGACCAAGCAGATTGCCCGCTCCAACCCTAAAAAATGATGGTTATGCTAAAGAATATAAACCTGAATTCACCGGAATGGTGCGAGTTGGTCTTCACCGGGAAGAATAAGGAGTACGGTGCCTACGAACTGCGCAAGACCTCTTCCTCCCGCCATATCCGCGCCCTGCTGATCGTAGTGGCCGGAGCGATCCTGGTCATGGTATTGCCGGCCATCATCAAGTCGGTCGTACCGCAACACGCAAAGGAGCAGGTGTTGGAAGTAACCGCCCTCTCCGACCTGAAGATGGAAACGAAAGTGCCGGAGGAAAACGTCGTGCGCAACATCGAAGCCCCTCCCCCTCCCAAACTGAAGAGCACCATCAAGTTTACCCCTCCCGTCATCAAAGCCGACAAAGAGGTGAACGATAATGAAGAGATCAAGACACAGGAAGAACTGACGACTTCGAAGATGGCAATCTCGGTTGCCGACGTACAAGGTACGGACAGTGAAGACGCGATCGACATCGCCGATCTGAAGGACAACAAGGAGGTTATCCAGGAAGAGACGAAACCATACACAGCCGTCGAGCAGATGCCGGAATACCCCGGTGGCACGACAGAACTGCTGAAGTACATCGCCGGACACCTGAAATATCCGGTCATTGCAGCCGAACAAGGCATACAGGGAATTGTCACGATCCGCTTCGTGGTCAGTCCCAGCGGCGAAGTGACGGATATACAAATCCTCCGCAAGCTGGACCCGACGTGCGACAAGGAGGCTGTGCGGGTAATCAAATCACTTCCCAAATGGATGCCGGGCAAGCAGAACGGCAGAGCCGTCCCTGTCTACTTCACGGTTCCGGTACGGTTTAAACTACAATGATCATGATGGTAAAGTATATAAATATGAGGATTGTCCGGGGTATATTCATGATAGCGATATCCCTCGGCATGTCCTTTCTGTTGAAAATGAAACGGAACATTATCATATCTCTCTTGGCAGCCGCGTTTTTAGTAGCCTGCAACTCTAATAAACGTACGGAACCCGACGATACTCCCACAAGCGGCGTGATAGCGATTGCGGTAGATGAATCGCTTGCCCCGATCATACAGGAGGAGATCACCGTATTCGAAAGCATCTACAAAGAGACAGGCATCGTTCCCAGGTTTTCCGGCGAGACGGAAACGATCAACCGGCTGTTGCACGACAGCACTTGGCTGGCCGTAACCACCCGCCCACTGACGGAAGAGGAAACAGCTTACATGAACCGGAAAAAGCTGTTTCCACAAGCTGTCAAGGTCGCGACCGATGCGATCGCATTGATCATCAACCGGCAGAACGAAGACTCGTTGATCGGAATGCCCGTATTGAAGGACATCCTGACCGGCAAGATACGCAACTGGAACGAACTGTCGCCCCGTAACCCGGCTATGCCCATCGAAGTAGTGTTCGACAATCCCAACTCGAGCACGGTACGCTATGCGATCGACACGATCTGCGGCGGTGAGAAGCTAAGCGGACATCTGCAATCGGAACAGAGCAACCGGTCCGTACTCGATTATGTCTCGAAAACACCGGGTGCACTCGGCATCATCGGAGTCAACTGGGTTAGCAACCCGGTCGATTCTACAAGCATGGGCTTTATCGATAATATCCGCGTGATGGCTGTCAGCCGTTACCGGGAGGCGACTTCCGCAAACAGCTTCAAGCCCTACCAGGCTTATATCGCTTTAGGCGATTATCCGATGGCACGGCCTGTCTACCTGCTCCTTTCCGAACCCCGGATGGGACTGGCTTCCGGTTTCACCTCTTTTGTGGCAAGTGACCGCGGACAACGGATCATCCTCAAATCGGGGTTGCTTCCGGCTACACAGCCGCTACGTATCGTAAACATCAAATAAACATTATAATCGTATGACACGCAATATCTATATCCTCATCATCAGCCTGCTGGCAACCATCGCTTATGCGGGCAATAATCCCGGCATTGATTTTTACAAGGCCGGTGAACCTGACATCGCCAAAAAGCTATTCCTCGAACAGCTGAACAGTTCCCCTGCCGAAAAAGCGGTAGCTCTCTACTATTTAGGCGAGATCGCTTTCGATGCCGGACAACCGGCAGAGGCCCTCAATTATTATAAACAGGGGTGGGAGACCAATCCCGAATACGCCTTCAATAAAGTTGGCGAAGGGAAAATCCTGTTGAAAACAGACCGACCGGCCGCCGGAAAAGCATTCAACACAGCTATCAAAGTCAACAAGAAAAATGCAGATATCTATGTTGCCATCGCCTCCGCCTACTCAGCTAACGGTATGGAACCAGAGGCCGCAGCCGCTCTTGAAAACGCCCGTAAACTGAGCCCGAACGCTCCAGCCATCTTCCTCTACGAAGGCGACCGCCTGTTAGCACAAAACAAGCCGGGCGAGGCCGCCGGCAAATACGAACAGGCTATCTATTTCGATCCGGACTGCCGGATCGCGTACATCCGATATGCCGAGGTCTATCAGGCAGTAACTCCTTCCCTCTCCGTCGAGATGTTGCAAAAGGTTTTAGCGAACCACCCAGAGTTCCTGCTCGCCCAGCGCACGTTGGGAAATGTCTATTCCTTGCAGGGCGCCTATGCCAAAGCGATCGACGCCTACGACAAGTATATGGCAGGTGGATTGTACTCTGCCGACAACCTGGTTCATTATGCCTCCGCCCTGTTCTTCGACAAACAGTACGACAAAGCGGCCGAAGTGCTTGCTAAAGGCAAGGCTATAGACCCGGACAATTTCCTGTTGAAACGTCTCAGTTTCTACAACGCCTGCGAAACCGGCAAGTACCAGGAAGGATTGGACGAGGCGACCACATTCTTCTTAGTCCCGGACGGCAAATTTATCTGGCAGGATTATCTGTATTACGGCCGTTTGCTGAACGAAGCCAAGCGGTATGACCAATCTTTAGCCGCCTTGCAACAGGCGCAAGCGCTTAGCGGCAACAATGCACATCCCGAAATATACAAGGATATCGCCAATGCCAGTCTGAATAACGGAGACGACAATGCGGCGATAGAGGCTTATACAAAGTATATCGAACAGGCGGGCGAAGCGGCAGAGGCTTCGGATTTCTACCAGTTAGGAAAGTATTACTACGAGGCTGCCGTCAAGGATAGTACGCTTGCAGCCGGCTACCTGGCAAAAGCCGACAGCATCTTCGCCATTGTGAAGGAGCGCGTGCCGTCAAGTCACTTAGGCGTCCTGTGGCAGGCTCGTACCCATTCGCTATTGGACCCGGAAACGGAGAAAGGGCTGGCTAAACCGTACTACAAGGCATGTATCCCGATGCTTGAAAAGAATCAGGATAAATACCGGAAGGAACTGGCCGAATGTTACCGCTACCTGGGCTACTATTATTACCTCAAGCAGGACATGGACAGTTCAAAACTGTACTGGAACAAAATCCTCGACATCGCCCCCGCCGACAAGACGGCTTTAGAAGCACTGAAAAACATCAAATAAACCTTTTTTCTCTATCTTCATATTTTTCACCCTGGCATATCAATTAATCGACCTTTCAGGTATGCCGGGGTTTGTTATTCATAATGCCTTATACGATTACAAAGACATCGACAATTCGATCCGATATCCTAAAGCGTTCATAATGCGATAGAATGTTGAAACTTTCGGTTCAGTCTGCCCGCTTTCCACTCTCGATATATAAGAACGGTCCGAGCCTATACGGCGAGCCAATTCCGCCTGGCTGATCTTTGCTTTTTTCCGCGCATCTTCTATAATTTGCCCGGTATAAAAAGCATAGGCTTTTTCTTCAGCTTCGATACGACTGGGGGTTCCGGGTGCTCCGAAACGGGCGTCCAGTACAGCGTCATAATCAAATACCTGATGATTGTTTGTCTGCATAATATGCCTCCTTTATTTTTAAAGCTTTCTCTATTTCATTAGTGGGAGTTTTTTGTGTCTTTTTCTGGAAACCATTGAACAGGATCACAATGTTACTGCCATCAAAAATAAAAAAAACACGATAGATATTTCCATTATATTCGGTCCGAAGTTCAAACACTCCGTTCCGTACTAGTCTCACAAACTTTCCGGAAAGCCTATCCTGCGTTTTCAACAACAGCAATCCATACTGAATTTTCTCTTGAACTCCCTCTTCCAGAGTATTCATAAAGGCTTCGAAGTAGCCCCCATAGGTCCGTATCCTGCGTTCTCTTTCCATATTGCAAATATACAAAACGTTGTTCAACTATACAACAAATTGTTCTTTCTTTTTACCTATCACACATTATACATAACGAATTCCGAAGGGAATGCCACCTCCCAGACTTTTTCCGTACAAAACTTTCCGGCTTTCAGAAAAACGATTATCTTTGTTACACTATCCGGCATTGGATAGCAACCTAAAGCCTGTCAAACTATGAAATCAGACAAGTTTATTGATCCGAAATCGGATTATGCGTTTAAAAGGATTTTCGGCACTGTGTCGAACAAGGAACTTACGATCGGCTTCCTGAACAGCTTGCTTAATAAGGATATCAAAGATATCATATTCCACAACGTGGAAATGCAAGGCAACAATGCAGATAGCAGGAAAGCTGTTTTCGACTTGTTTTGTGAAGGATCGGATGGAGAGCTTTTCATTGTGGAAATCCAGAAAAAAAGACAAAAGTACTTCTCCGACCGTGTACTTTATTACGCTTCGTTTGTTATACAAATGCAGGCGGATATAGAATGTGAAAAGTTCCGGTTGGCAACGGATGAAGAAAAGAGACGGTGGAACTACCACGTCAACCAAGTTTACGTGGTTTGTTTTCTGGACTTTATCCTTGATGCGTTTTACACTGACAAATATCGTTGGGATGTCGTGCGCATGGATCGTGAACTGAAAATTCCGTTCAGCGAAACACTGAATGAGATCTACTTGGAGCTTCCAAAGTTCAAGTTGGACTTTGAGGAATGCGATACGTTTTACAAAAAGTTTTTATACACGATGAACAACATAGACATTATGGGACAGTTATCTAAAGAAACAATACAGAACGACAAACTTCTGCGAAAACTCAAAAGCGCTATCGAACTTCAACGCATGAGCGCAAAAGAACGTCTGGCTTACGAACTCAGCATTGCTGCCGAACGCGACCTGGCGGCTTGCATGGCTACAAGTTTTGAGGAAGGGGAGGAAAAAGGGAGAGCAGAAGGAATTACCCAAGGAATCACCCAAGGAATTACCCAAGGCATCGCCGAAGGCATGCGCAAAATCATCCGGAACATGAAGCAAGCAGGCATGGATCTTGCGACCATCGCCAAGACTGCGGGGCTACCGGAGAAAGAGGTGGAGGCGCTATTGAAATAAACAACCGCCTTAAAGGAGTAAGAAAATCGAGAAGTAACAATAACCAACGAAGCCCCTGTAACCATTTGATTGCAGGGGCTTGTTTTTTGTCTGCCTCCGGTCTTCGCAGAAGGAAGGTCAGAAGAACTTTTTATAATTTCATTAACTTTAGTATTAATATCTGCTGCTTATTCGCCCTCGCGGGGTAGTTAGAGATTCCGGAGGACAAGGCTGCAAAAGCCTATGCCCGGGAAAAACCGCGCAGCAATTATTAGATTTATTTAATTATAATGTTACTCAACCTTCCGGCATAAACCGGAAGGTTGATGAATTTTATTTCCAAATGATCAATTACTTAACGACAGCTTTTACAGCTTCCTCGCCTTCGATAGCCACTACGACTACACCGGCAGGAGCAGCGATAACTACGTCGCTTGAAGTGATAACTGTGTTAGCTACTACCTGACCCAGTACGTTAGTGATAACGACTTTCTTACCTTCGGCGTTAGCCACTCTTACAGCACCTTCCTGAGCGATTACAGTTACTTCAGATGTTGCGATCTCTTCGTTGTCGGTAGCGTAATCGTCATCGGCAGACTTGCGGTCTACATTGAAGATCAATGCAGGGTCACCACCTGTGATGGCATCCACGAAAGAAGATCTTTCGTTAGTCAATACCAAGCAACCGTTCTGGTTCTTCAACCATGCTGCGCAATTAGGAGCGATAGCCTGTTTCGTGCCGTTGGTTTTATCGTACTTGCCGTCTTTTTCAGGATAAGCCATTGATTCGATCAAGAATGAATTTTCTTCGCCTTCTTTCTCTACAGAAAGTGCTTTGTCAGGATATACATAACGGAATGACCAAGTCACATTCTTGTGAGCATCATATTTCAGGTTGACGATGAACGGACGTTCGTCGGAATTGCCTCTGTCGAATTCGTCTTTCAGTTCGGCATTCAGTTTGTCCAGTTCAGCAAACTTGATGTCTTCGTTCTTCACGTTTCTGTAAGCAGCCGGCAATACATACAAGCTGTCACCTTTCTGGATAGCGTCAACAAAACCTACGCGAGTGTAAGCGCCGATCTTGTCCAGATACGGAAGAGCTTCATCCTTACCATTGTATTTGGCAACAGAGTCAGCGAAGCTAACGAGATATTTGCCTCTCCAGAATGACGGAACTGCCATATGAGCGTGGATACACTTAGAAGCATCATCTGTCACTTCGAGTGTTTCGCGGTCAATGTGTACGCCATCTTCCTTGCAATCTTCTGCCACCTTACCTTCATAGAAGCTGTTGGATACGGAGATCAAATACTGCGGTTTGATATAACCCAAGCCACGTACAACCCAAGCTGTATCAACACGGAACGCCAATTTGCCCTTAGCCTTGTCGGCAGTCCAGATACCCAAGTAGTCAACGCTCTTACTCAAGAAGTTCGTGTTTGTTTCGTCCATCAGATATTCACCACGGTAGAACTCACGGAACAGCAAGCTATCGCGACCGATTTCTTCTTCACCAATGTTTTCGTTGTTGAAACGACGGTAGAGAGGCGTGTCGTCGATCTTGATGCTGAATGCAGAAGAACGTTCGGTAACCAATTCCTGTACACCCATCGGAGAGTTCAGATTGTTGTCAGATACACCTGCCTTAGAGAATGCAGGAACCAGATCAGAACCAGTATTATAAGACTTGATGATCGTAAAGAAGTCGTCTTCTCCGTAGTAGTTGTTAGCCTTCATATAGAAGCTGTCCACTTCTGTCAAGTACTTACGCTGTGCCATTGCATACTTCTTGTCTGCGATGGAATCCATTACAGCACCTTCACGAGCGATGATATAAGCAGTTCTCTTCAACGGAACAATACCAATCTTACCATAGATACTTTTCTTGTATGCATCCTTTGTAATATCACCACCTGCAACATCATGGCCAACACCATAGTTATATTCCTTGCTTTCATAAGACTGCAATTCGAAGTTCACGCCATTTCTTGTCTGTTTTGCATAGAGCAAGCTGTCGTTGTTGATGGTCAGATAACGTGCGTCTTCGTCCAAAGCATACGGATGGAAATATTTGAAGACATAGTTCTTCACGTTATAGGTGATGTCAGCTTCCGGACGGTGGAAGTATCCCAGATACTTGTTATCATAAGCTTCCGGATGAGCGTCCTTGCTGATTTCTTCGATCACCAGCTCAGCATCAACCAACTCGCCGTTGCGTGCGAAGATCTTGCCTTCGGCATCCTTATAAAGCTGTACGGTGAACTTTCCTTTATATTCACGGTTTTCAACTGTAATCGGTGAAGTTTCAGCCAAGTCGCCCGTATCGTATGTACGATCGATGATCCACTGGTAAGCAGGCATATGGGCTGCCAACTGGGATTCTTCGTCAAATTCGACCCAATCCTTCACAGAACCGTTTCCATATAACGGATAAGCGTAATACTTTCCGGTAGCCTTGTCCTTGATCGTGTACAGACCGTCTTTTACGGAAGTGCGTCCCAAGCCTACTTCGTCACCGCAAGTGCCGATGCCCAAACCGATGCGGGTAGCGACAGAGTCCTTGCCTACTGTCAACGCCCACTGCTGGTTGGCTGTCAGGTTCTGCAAGACAATATAAGTAGAGTCAGCTTCACCCGTCCAACGATGGAAGTTGTCTTTTTCTACAAACGTATTGTTGTAGATGGCTGTATCGACGCGCATATAGAGGCTGTCGCCTGCCGGAGCATAATTCACCTGGAAGATGTACTGGCCGATGTGTTTAGCGGCGTTGTCCAAGTCGAATGTAACCTTAGTCGTCGTATCGGTCAACACGTTGAATCGGACACCGTCCTTGTTGTGCCAACCCGAGTCAACACGCAGGTAGTTGCCTGTCTTTTTGTTTCTGAAGATGATACCTGCTGTTCCGCGTGCGGTAGTCGTATCTTTTGCGATCAACTCTTCACCCAGGACAAAGCCTTTCACCATTTCCTTGGCCGAAGTGTTCTTCAACTCCGTGTCGCCTTTCCAGAAATGGAACTGTACGCTTGTACCGTCGCTGTTGCGTCCGAGCAGTGTGTGAAGGGCGGTAGCGTTCAAGGTCAGGTGATCCGGTTCCATCAATGTGAACACATAACCGGCGGAAGTCACCTGCTTAGCGATCGTGTCGGCATGTGCATACACTTTCATCGCTTCTAAACCGCCTCTTGCGCCAGTCTGATCCCAACCCAAGGCAGCCACAGAGTCTTTTCCCGGGATGTAAACATACATCGGGCGCTTTTCAGATAATTGAGGAGCTGTTTCAGAGAAAGCCCATCCGTCCAGATCTACGCCTACTGCCAGCGTATCTCCCATCAACTGGTTGTGTTTCCAGTTTGGATTGATGTCGATTGCCAACTTCTTGCCCGTTGCCTTGTTGCGGAAATCATAGATGTAAGACTGTCCAGCCTGTGCAGGTTTTGTTACAGCCACGCACCACAAAGAATTGGCCAAAGAATCGGCTCCCAAGGTTGTACGAGCCTTTACATACAAAGAGTCAGATCCATCGGCACGGCTTGTCATGACGACAACTGAATCCCGGTTTTGACCAATGGCAATCTGGTACAACTTCGTGTTGTACGTACCATCCGCCTTGTCCAGCTTCACGCCTGCAGCAGATACAGAACCGACTCCCACTGTGGCCAGCATTGCGCCGACCAAAAGAGTAGAAAACTTTTTGTTCATAATCTAAACTTTAATATTAATAATACTATAATTGAAATGTTCGTTCTATATATACGTACACGCGTTTATAATGTACACGTGTTAACTTTTGTATTTTGATAGCAAAAACGATCGTTTTTTTTCGTCATTTTTTTGGCTGTCTTTGAAGTTCGTGTTGAAAAAGTGGTTTTTTGTCCTCGAATTGCTATCTGATTGATAAGAAAGGATATAGATGTAGGATTTTTTTTTGTGAAAAGAGTTGTGGTTTTAAAAAGTATATGTATTTTTGTGCTGTAAAAATGACGAAAAAAAACGATCGTTTTTTTTCGTCATTTTTACTTCCCCCAAACAGCTCATCCACAACAATTTACGCTAAAAAACAGCATTCTAAAAATTCATTAACGCCGTTTTCGTTCAAAAATCGGTGCCTTTTAGGGAAAACCCTGATGCCTACTGCGTTTTGAAGGGGTGCCTGTCCGTCATTGGTCCGATGCTTACCGGTCTGTTTTTTGACGTTTTCCGGATTTTGCCCCGAAAAACTGTCAAAACTATCAAAACTTCGCCCCCCATTTTACACAGCGGCAATTTTCTTCCCGACATCCGTCTTCTCATAGTAACCTGCTCCTTTTGAGGCGATTATATCATATTTTTCAGCTTTTCGGAGGAAACGGTCGACCGAAGAGACCGACACTCCACGGACATTTGCCCCCTCCAAGACATCCGCACGTTTGAATGTGTCGGGCAACGATACGAACAGGTTTCGCATATGGTGCGGGAACTTGAAATGGACTTCGGAAGAAGCACGCTTCAACGATGTCGCCACGACATAAGCGTGCTGCAAACAAATTTTCCCGAGATGGAAAGCCGTGTTGAAATCTTCATCGCTGATCGTCCATGTACGTTCCGTCGAACCACTCTCTCCTTTACGAAGCCCGGTCAAGGTCATGGCTATGCGGAAGATCGCCAGGCGGTAGCGCAAGACGGTCGACTCCAGGTCTTCATTGCCGAAAAAGCGGACATTATAATACTCACCTCTGAAGAATCGGTCCAGGCGTTTTCGCTGGGCGTCGCTGAAGCGTACCCAAGTCGGCGACCCGTCAAGAAAAACACCGATATCCAACACCCGTTGCCCGAAAGCGTCCATATACTGGGAAGCCGCCGGCGTGTCATCGGCAGAGGTCAGCGGACGATACTCCCCGCCCGTTGCTATCTTGTACATCAGCATACGGCTGAAAAGTCCGTTTTCGGTCGAGGGGATAAGGCGGGGCAAGATGGCCGGCGTCCCGCTCCAAAGCAATGCCAGGCTCGGCCGACGAGCCAGGTAGGTTCCGTTGTTTTTCGACGAGCTGCCGACCGTTTCGTGGTGGGCCGCCTTGTTCAAAATGTCGCTGATTTTGCCATAATCTTGCGACAACAGGGAGAGGATGGTTTCCATCTCCGTATCCATCATGCAGGAGGTGTAGGGCGAGTTGACATCGAGCAGCTCCACCAACCGCGCCTGCGTGATATAGCCGGGCAGAAGGAGGTTCTTCTGCTTCACGACCTTCGGTTTTTCCGGAGCCGGGCCAAGCGGTTCTTTTCCGGAACGGTTCTGACGCTTTCGGATCTTGTAGTTCTCATACTCCTCGTTAGCCGCTTCATATTCTTCGACATAATGCCGCGAATTATCGTAGACATACTGTTGCCAGGGGTCCAGCAGCTTCTGGAGTCCGGCCATACACCCTTTTCCGCTACCCGAATTACCGGTGACGATCGTATAGAAAGCGGACGAATAGTCGTGTCCGTCCAACGACCCCTTGACACCGGGCATCACGCTGCTCAACAACGTCAACGAAGAGATCAGCATGACGTCCCGCTCCGTACGGCTGTTTGCCCGTTTGAGAATGTCCGTGAGAAGGGGTGGCAAATGGTCGTAGACAGCCTCGTCAAAGTGGGGCAAAAGAGTATTATCAAGCTCAATATCAGTCGTTTCATCCGCTTCATCCGCTAATGGTGCATTTTGAAATACGGGGGGCGAAGTTTTGACAGTTTTGACAGTTTTCCGGTGTGGACCGACCGCATCCGGATGGAACACACAGCTTCCGTGCGAAGCACTGTAGCGCCGGTAAATGTCGTTTACCGTCGTCTCGACCTCGGCAGCCGGGAAGTCGACCGAGCCGTAGCGGCGGACACACTCCCGGGTGGCTTCGTAAGGAGAAAAACCGGCATTGTTCAAGGCCGAAGACAGCTTCACAAGATAAGAATGGCGGTTGCCGGGAACAAAAGTATTACTTTGTTCGTACTTGTCGATGTAGTTCGAAAGCCGCATACCGGGGTATACGCCTGCGGAGGAATGCCCGGAACCAGCCTGAAACTCCGGGCCGGCAACGGGGATTTCGATCACTTCGGATTCTTCTTTATAAAAAGCGTTCGGGTCATGGCCGGCGAAACACCCACGGTTCGGGTCTTTCCCGCTGATGTCCACCTTCACACCCGGAAGATCCGTCTCGACACGGCGGCGGACGACTTCAAAGGCCGGATAATGGTCCTTCAACCCACTGTCGACCAATACGAAAAGCTTGACGCCGGTCCCGGAAGGGCTGACGTGGCCGGCTTTCACATACGGGAGTGCGGCTGCCCGAAGGAGCAATTCGGGGACGGGTATAGGCGAATCGTCTATATCGACCACTGTGCACGCGCTATAGCGCACCATGTGTTCAAGTTTGCGGCCACCCTCCATCACACCGCCGGCGACATAGAGGGGCAGTTTCTTCTTGTAAGCATCCGCTTCCTCCTTCTTTCCGGCTTTGATAAGCCCGCGCAGATAGGCGATCCGGCTTGCATATTCGCCACTTTTCACATTACTGATGTACTGATCCAAGGTCATCAAACTGGCGCTCCCTGTCTGGAACGCAGAGTCAAAACAAGTTCCTTCGACTTCTTTTTGTATTACCATACTACTATGTATTAAATGAAAGGCTACAGTTCCCGCCGGAACGTTTCGTGCGGCTCTTTCGGTTATTTGTTATTTCTAAGGTTCCCCCAAGTGCTCGACTAAGCAGGCTACCTGCTTCGGCGTATAGAGTTTCTGGAATTTCACCCACCCCGCAGCCAAGAGTTTCTCTTTCAAACCGCGTGAAGTCCGTATCCATACCCACATCCTTTTATAGGCAATCTCCGGGGTACAATCCGGGAAATAAAGAAGCGCGAATTCGGTAACCCCCATAGCTCCTTTTGCCGATACAAGCTCTATTTTTTTATCTTCCATAATAATTTTGATTTAACCGTTCTAATACATTATAAATGTACGACATTTTTTGGTACTGAACAAGGAATCCGACAATTATTTTCAAAAAAAACAAGAAATACTGCCAAAACCTCGGCTAACCGTATATACCTTTCCCGCCAGGCTGCCGGGAGTCGTATCTTTGTAATGTAATAATTCACTAACCCTTAATCTATAAATCGTATGTCAGTAAAGTACAAACTTGTTTTGAAAAAAGACTTGACCAAAGATGCGGCAGCCGATGCCAAACGGTATTATGCCTCGGCCAATGTCACCGGTATGATGGATTTTAACACAATCTGCGATGTGGTGGCAGATCGTTCGACGGCCAGCGACGGCGATGTGGCTCTCGTCTTGTTGGGACTGATCCGTTGCATGCAGGAAGCGTTGTTGCGTGGCGAAGTGGTCCAGTTGGGCGCATTAGGCAACTTCCGGATCTCGCTCGGAAGCTCTGGAGTGGTAAATGCAGCCGATTTTCACGCATCATTGATCAGGAAGCCGCGAATAATCTATTCTCCGGGAGTTAAACTGCGCGAAATGATAGCTAAAGTCAACATTGAACGCATTGGACAAGAGACAGATAAGTCCAATTCTGGTGGTGAAGAAGAAAGACCGGGAGAATTATGAAACCAGCACAAATCAGCTTCGTAAAAGAGTGTCTGCCGGCAGCTTTGTCGGCAGGAGCTGCTTTCAACCTGAATCCGCTGGCCATTCTGGCACAGGCGGCGTTCGAAAGCGGTTGGGGCACAAGCAACCTGGCAAAGGAATGCCGGAACTATTTCGGACTGACTGCCTATGGGTGCAGCAACGCCTATTGGCATGGCGGGAAGACAACCGTAAAAGCGTCCTCCTATTCGCTCGATTTCCGTCGTTATGACACGAGGGAGAATTCGTTCCTGGATTTTGCACGCCTGATACGAAACAACTACCGTTCCGCCTGGCAGGTGAGCAACGACCTGCAGGCCTATGCCAAAGAAATCGCCTACAGTCCCTACATCAGCGAACTGAACGGTGATAACCGGGAAACATACCGGCACAGCATCATCCAAATCGCACAGACGATACAGGCGATTATGGCGTTATAAACTCTAAACAACTATCAATCATGAAGAAAATCAGAAAGATTCTCGGATTTATCCTGGCTTTGTTAAACTTTTTGTTCCACTTTAAACCAACACCGGATGAAACACCTCCCATCAGCTCTGAAACTTTTCCTCGCCCTGCTCCTCAGGATTCTGAGGAAAGGGATGAACCTCTATTTGAGACTGTCCGTTAGGATCAGGCTCTGGTAAAACGCAAAAAAGCCCGTCTGCAAAAGCAGACAGGCTTTTTTTATTTGTTTGTCGAAATAAAGCCGGATATTATTCAGCAGCTTTTTCTTCAGCAACCGGCGCTTCTGCAACAGGAGCTTCGGTAGCAGCAGCTGTAGCTTTCTTGCGAGAACGTCTTGTCTTAGTCGTTTTAGCAGCTGTAGCTGTTTTCAACATGTTTTCGTTGTAATCAACCAGTTCAATGAAGCACATTGCTGCGTTGTCACCCAGACGGTTACCAGTCTTCAGGATACGAGTGTAACCACCCGGACGGTCACCGATCTTCTGAGATACTTCCTTGAACAATTCAGTTACAGCATATTTGTCTTGCAAATTGCTGAATACCACACGTCTTGAGTGAGTTGTATCCTCTTTAGACTTAGTGATAAGCGGTTCTACAAACTTGCGGAGCGCTTTAGCTTTAGCAACAGTAGTGAAGATTCTCTTATGCTTGATAAGAGAACATGCCATGTTTGAAAGCATTGCGTCACGGTGAGTGTTCGTACGACCTAAATGATTTATTTTCTTATTGTGTCTCATCGCTATACTTACTCTTTATCTAATTTATATTTAGTGATATCCATACCGAATGAAAGGTTCAGACTCTCAAGCAGTTCATCAAGTTCGGTAAGTGACTTCTTACCGAAGTTCCGGAATTTCAACAGATCATTCTTGTTGAATTTAACCAACTCACCTAACGTTTCAACATCTGCGGCCTTCAAGCAATTCAATGCGCGAACGGAAAGATCCATATCCGAGAGCTTGCTCTTCAGCAGCTGGCGCATGTGGAGTACTTCTTCATCGAATTCCTCATTACCGTCAGTATCTACTGTCTCGATAGCAATCTTTTCATCTGAGAACAACATGAAATGGTGAATCAGAATCTTAGCTGCTTCTTTTAACGCTTCCTTCGGATGAATAGAACCATCAGTGGCTATTTCAAGAACCAACTTTTCGTAGTCCGTCTTTTGCTCAACACGGAAGTTCTCGATCGAATACTTGACGTTGCGAATAGGTGTGTAAATAGAGTCGATTGCAATCACGTGCATGTCTGCATTCGGGTCTCTGTTTTCATCAGCGGGTACATATCCGCGACCTTTGTTAATCGTCAACTCGATCTGGAAACCTGCGTTCGGATCCAAACGACAAATAACCAACTCAGGATTCAATACTTCGAATCCGGTCAGCTGTTTACCTATATCACCGGCTTTGAACACTTCCGAACCCGAAACAGTAATACTTACTTTTTCATTCTCTATGTCGTCTACAATATGCTTAAACCGTACTTGTTTCAGATTCAAGATAATGTTTGTCACATCCTCGATAACACCGGGGATTGTACCAAATTCATGGTCAACCCCTTCGATCTTAATGGATGTAATAGCAAAACCTTCAAGTGACGACAGGAGAATACGGCGCAGAGCATTACCTATAGTAATACCATAGCCGGGTTCCAACGGACGAAATTCAAACTTTCCGAAGAAATTGTCCGCTTCCAACATTAATACTTTATCGGGTTTTTGAAATGCTAATATCGCCATGGAAATCAATTATTATTTAGAATACAATTCTACGATCAACTGCTCTTTAATGTTTTCAGGAATGTCAGTTCTTTCAGGCAGATGCAGTAATTTTCCGCTTAAAGAAGACTGATCCCATTCGATCCAAGGATACTTGCTGTGATTGAATCCTGACAGTGCGTCGGCAATCACTTCCAGAGACTTGGATCTTTCTCTAACACCAATAACCTGACCGGCTTTTACAGAGTAAGAAGGAATGTTCACAACCTTACCGTCTACTGTAATGTGACGATGAGAAACCAACTGACGGGCAGCAGCACGCGTCGGGGCAATACCCAAACGGAATACTACATTGTCCAAACGGCCTTCCAGCAACTGCAACAGCACTTCACCGGTAATACCTTTTGAACGTGATGCCTTTTCAAACAGGTTTCTAAATTGTTTTTCCAATACACCATATGTGTATTTAGCTTTCTGCTTCTCACGAAGCTGGATTCCGTACTCAGAAGTCTTTCTCTTGCGGGCATTTCCGTGCTGTCCGGGAGGATAGTTCTTCTTTGAAAGAACTTTGTCCGGTCCGAATATTGCCTCACCAAATTTACGGGCAATTCTTGTTTTAGGTCCAGTATATCTTGCCATTTTTTTATTGTTTTAATGTTCTGTTCTGAATCTGGAACCGTGCAGCCGCGACTACAGAGAGGATAAGGTCTTTGTGTAATCTATTCACAATTCCGGATTCAATGTTCAAGAAACTATAGTTAATTATACTCTTCTCTTTTTCGGAGGACGACAACCATTGTGAGGAAGCGGAGTAACGTCGACGATCTCTGTTACTTCAATACCTGCACCGTGGATAGTTCTGATAGCAGACTCACGTCCGTTACCCGGTCCCTTTACGAATACTTTTACTTTTCTCAAACCAAGATCGTAAGCTACTTTTGCACAATCCTGAGCTGCCATCTGAGCTGCATACGGAGTGTTCTTTTTAGAACTTCTGAATCCCATCTTACCAGCGGAAGACCAACTGATTACCTGACCTTCGCTATTAGCAAGAGATACAATGATGTTGTTAAAAGAAGAATGAATATGAGCTTGACCGTAAGCGTCAACTTTTACGTTTCTCTTCTTTGCTGCGACTGTTTTCTTTGCCATATCAATTCTTATTATTTAGTAGCTTTTTTCTTATTTGCAACAGTTTTCTTCTTACCCTTACGAGTACGAGCGTTGTTCTTTGTGCTCTGGCCTCTCAAAGGCAAACCAATACGGTGACGAACACCTCTGTAACATCCGATATCCATCAGACGCTTGATGTTCAGCTGAACTTCTGAACGAAGATCACCTTCTACTTTGTATTCAGCGCCAATGACTTCACGTACTTTTGCAGCCTGATCGTCTGTCCAATCTTTCACTTTGATATCACGATCGATCCCTGCTTTATCTAAAATGGATTTTGAAGCGCTACGACCAATACCGTAAATATAGGTCAAGGCAATTTCTCCTCTTTTATTTTGTGGCAAGTCTACACCAACTATTCTTATAGCCATATTACTTACTTAAATTATTTTGCAAAAATAATAAATTATCCTTGACGTTGTTTATACTTAGGATTTTTCTTGTTAATTACGTATAAGCGTCCCTTTCTTCTAACGATTTTGCATTCGGGAGTACGCTTCTTTAAAGATGCTCTTACTTTCATATCTTGTTGTTTTTTTTATTTATATCTAAAAGCAATTCTACCTTTCGATAGATCATACGGAGACATCTCAACTCTTACTTTATCACCGGGAAGGATCTTGATGTAGTGCATCCGCATCTTCCCTGAGATATGAGCAGTGATTTCATGTCCGTTCTCTAATTCTACACGAAACATTGCGTTTGACAATGCTTCTACTATAACTCCATCTTGTTCAATTGCTGACTGTTTAGCCATATAAAATTAAATCAAATTAAATTGCGTTATTACCTAAAACTTCTTCTAAAAACTCGAATGAAGATAAGATCCGGGGTCCTTCGGGACGGATCGCGATACAATGCTCGAAATGAGCCGAACACTTTCTGTCTTTCGTACGGACTGTCCAACCGTCTTTCTCAAAAGCGACATTCTTGCTTCCCATATTGATCATCGGTTCTATGCAGATACACATACCGCTGCGTAATAAGGGACCACAACCAGGGCGCCCGTAATTGGGGACTTCCGGTTCTTCGTGCATCTTGCGTCCGATACCGTGACCGACAAGCTCCCTGACAACAGAGTAACCTTTCGATTCACAATAGGACTGTACGGCATGACTGATGTCTCCGAGACGTTTACCTTCGAAGGCATGCTGGATTCCCTCGTAAAGTGATTCTTTTGTTGTCTTCAACAAGGCTTTCACTTTGGGATCGACTTCGCCTACACAAAACGTATAAGCCGAGTCACCGACAAAACCATTCAACACCGTACCGCAATCGACAGATATAATATCACCCTCTTTCAGAACTGTCTTTGAAGAGGGGATACCATGTACAACCTGTTCATTTACGGAAGCACATATGGAATTAGGAAAACCTCCGTATCCTAAAAACGCCGGAACCGCACCATTATCTCTAATGAATTCTTCGGCAATCTTATCGAGTTGAAGCGTATTGACACCCGGAGCAATATGTTTGGCCAATTCGCCAAGCGTCTTACCTACCAGTTGATTCGCCGCACGCATCAACTCAATCTCTTCATCTGTTTTTAAATAGATCATTCTAATTAATAAGCGCCAACTGCGCCTGCGCGACCTTTAATTCTTCCTGACTTCAACAAACCGTCATAATGACGCATCAGCAAATGACTTTCTACTTGCTGCAGTGTATCCAACACCACACCAACCAGGATCAACAAAGATGTTCCGCCAAAGAACTGGGAGAACGCCATACTTACACCGGCGATCCGGGCAAAAGCAGGCATGATAGCCACTAATGCGAGGAAGAATGCTCCCGGCAAAGTAATACGGTCCATGATGGTATCCAAATAATCTTTGGTACTCTTTCCCGGCTTAACGCCCGGAATGAACCCGTTGTTTCTCTTCAGATCATCCGACATCTGAGTAGGATTGATCGTGATAGCTGTATAAAAATATGTAAACAAGATAATCAGTACAGCAAATACGAAGTTGTACCAAAATCCGGTATTATCCATAAACGCAGCTACGAAACCGGACTGTTCGCCCGTGCTCGAGAAACCAACAATTGAAATAGGAATAAACATGATTGCCTGGGCAAAAATGATCGGCATTACGTTCGCAGCATTCACCTTCAAAGGGATGTACTGGCGCGCGCCACCATATTGTTTATTTCCAATGATCCGTTTTGCATACTGTACGGGCACCTTTCGAGTACCTTGTACCAGCAGAATCGCACCTGCGATAACCAGCAAAAGGAACAACATTTCAAACAAGAACATAACCAGACCACCGGTTTTCTCACTTGTTCTCGAAATAAATTCTTCGAACAAAGAGTGTGGCAGACGGGCTATAATACCAACTAAAATGATAAATGAAATACCATTTCCAACACCTTTATCTGTAATTCTTTCACCAAGCCATAAGATAAACATACTTCCAGCAGCTAAAATAACTGTAGAAGAAATCGTAAACCATATACCTGCAGGCAGGGCTGCTCCGGCAGCTTTCAGCTGTACACTTAAGTTAACAAGATAAGTAGGACCCTGGAACAGAAGGATAGCGACTGTCAGATAACGAGTCCACTGGTTGATCTTACGACGACCACTTTCACCTTCTCTCTGTAATTTCTGGAAAGAAGGAACTGCAATTGCCATCAACTGCATTACAATGGAAGCGGAGATATACGGCATAATCCCTAATGCAAAAATAGAAGCATTAGAGAAAGCACCACCAGAGAACATGTCCAACAACGCCAGCAATCCGCCTCTTGTCTGTTCCTGTAAAGCGGTCAACGCTTTAGGATCAATACCCGGAAGAACGACGTACGTACCGAAACGGTATATAGCCACCAACAAAAGAGTGGTGAGGATCCGATTTCTCAGATCCTCTATCTTCCAGATATTTTTTATTGTTTCAACTGCTCTCATAACTTAGAGTTTAACAACAGTTCCACCTACTGCTTGGATAGCAGCTTCAGCACTCTTGGAGAAAGCGTGAGCTTCCACTTCAAGTTTAGCTGTCAAGTTGCCATTACCAAGGATCTTAACCAACTGGGAAGCAGAAATGAAACCTGCTTCGATCAGTTCGTTGATACCAATCTTTGAGAGCTGCAGAGCTTCTGCCATGCCCTGTAATGTAGAAAGATTGATAGCTTTATATTCAACGCGGTTAATATTCTTGAAACCAAATTTAGGTAAGCGTCTCTGTATAGGCATCTGACCACCTTCAAAACCGATTTTCTGCTTGTAACCGGATCTTGATTTCGCACCTTTGTGACCTCTTGTTGAAGTTCCTCCTAATCCTGAACCCGGACCACGGCCGATTCTTTTTCTGGTCTTGGTAGATCCTTCAGCAGGTTTTAAATTTGATAAATTCATATCGTATAATTTATTTTTCAACCGTTATTACTTTACTACTGAAACCAAATGTTTCACTTTCTCAACCATACCCAGAATAGACGGAGTAGCTTCGTGTTCTACTACCTGGTTCATTTTCTTCAGACCCAGCGCATCAAGAGTTCTCTTTTGGTCTTTCGGGCATTTAATTCTACTTTTTGTCTGCTTAACTTTGATAGTTGCCATAACTTATTATCCTCCCTAATTAACCTCTGAATACTTTTTCAACTGCAACATTTCTGTTCTGAGCAACCATCAACGGGCTTCTTAACTCACTCAGTGCGGCGATAGTAGCCTTTACCAAGTTATGAGGATTGGAAGAACCTTTTGACTTAGCCAAAACGTCTGTGATACCTACACTTTCCAATACGGCACGCATAGCACCACCGGCCTTAACACCGGTACCGTGAGATGCCGGTTTGATCAGCACCTGGGCACCACCAAACTTAGCCAACTGTTCGTGAGGAATAGTACCTTTGTGAACAGGAACCTTAATCAGGTTTTTCTTTGCAGCTTCAACACCTTTAGCGATAGCTGTCGTTACTTCACCGGCTTTACCCAAGCCCCAACCTACGATGCCGTCTTCGTTTCCTACTACAACAATAGCAGCAAAACTGAATGTACGTCCACCTTTGGTTACTTTAGTTACGCGGTTGATTGCAACCAAACGGTCCTTCAACTCTATGTCGTTGGTCGACTTAACTCTATTATTAACTCCTGCCATCTTCATTAAAATTTAAGGCCGCCGTTACGTGCAGCATCAGCTAATTCTTTAATTCTCCCGTGATACAGGTAACCGTTACGGTCGAAAACAACAGCCTGTATACCAGCTTCCTGAGCAACTTTAGCGACCTGTTCTCCAACCTTGGCAGCAATCTCCTTTTTCGGAGCCTTAACATCCATTTTCAAAGAGGATGCTGCAGCCAGAGTCTTACCTGTAGTATCATCTATCACCTGTGCATAGATCTGCTTGTTGCTTCTAAACACAGTCAGGCGCGGACGTTCAGGAGTTCCTGAGATCTTACCGCGTACACCTGCTTTTATCTTTAATCTTCTTTCTTCCTTCGTTGTCATGATAATTTCAGTTTACGTAGATTACTTACCTGCTGATTTACCAGACTTTCTGCGAATTTCTTCACCCACGAACTTAATACCTTTACCTTTGTACGGTTCCGGCATTCTGAATGAACGAATCTTAGCACAAATCTGTCCCAGTAATTGTTTATCAGCCGATTCAAGGATAATAAGAGGATTTTTATTTCTCTCTGCCTTTGTTTCAACTTTTACTTCTTTAGGCAACTGCATATAGATATTATGAGTATAACCTAAAGAAAGATCTAACAGCTGACCTGTATTTGTCACACGGTAACCAACACCGACAAGTTCCAGTTCTTTTTTGTATCCTTCTGAACAACCGATCACCATGTTGTTGATCAGCGAACGATACAAACCGTGCAAGGCACGATGGTTCTTTTCGTCTGTCGGACGTGTCAGATGAATGATTCCATCTTCCAAAGTCACATTAATATCAGGATTCACAGCCTGAGTCATTTCGCCTTTGGGACCTTTTACAGTCACTACATTATCCTTAATGGTAACCGTAACACCGGCCGGTACATGAATTGGTAATTTTCCTATTCTTGACATTCTTCTTTCCTCCTAATTAATAAACATAACATAATACTTCACCACCGATCTTGAGATCACGGGCTTCTTTGTCTGTCATCACACCTTTAGAAGTAGAAAGAACGGCAATACCTAAACCATTCAATACTCTCGGCATTTCCTTGTAACCAGTGTACTTACGCAAACCAGGGGTAGAAACTCTCTGGAGTTTCTTGATTGCATTTACTTTGTTTACCAGGTCATACTTCAGGGCAATCTTAATTGTACCCTGAGGACCATCTTCTACAAACTTAAAATTAAGAATGTAGCCCTTGTCGAAAAGGATCTTAGTGATCTCTTTCTTTAAATTTGACGCCGGCACTTCAACAACTCTGTGCTTCGCTTTGATTGCGTTACGCAATCTTGTCAAATAATCTGCAATAGGATCTGTCATATATAAATGAATTAAATTGATCCGGCCACCCGGACAATATTTAAATTAAAAAAACTCTTACCAACTTGCTTTCTTTACACCCGGGATTAAACCATGAGATGCCATTTCACGCAGTTGAATACGAGAAATACCGAACTGGCGTACATAGCCTTTCGGACGACCTGTAATTTTGCAACGATTGTGCAAACGTACAGGAGAAGCATTTTTAGGTAAAGCCTGTAAAGCTTCATAGTCACCTGCTGCTTTCAATTCTGCTCTTTTAGCAGCATATTTAGCTACGAGCTTTACTCTTTTCACCTCACGGGCTTTCATTGATTCCTTTGCCATAACTACTTAGTCTTTTTTTGCATTTTTAAAAGGCAACCCAAATTCTCTCAAGAGAGCATACCCTTCTTCGTCTGTTTTCGCAGAGGTCACAAAGGTAATATTCATTCCCAATATTTTGGTAATATTATCGATATTTATTTCAGGGAAAATGATTTGTTCCTGAATTCCGAGGGTATAATTGCCTCTTCCGTCCAATTTGCTTTCGATTCCCTTGAAGTCACGAATACGTGGAAGAGCTACGCGAACGAGTCTTTCCAAAAATTCGTACATCTGTTCACGACGTAATGTCACCATTACACCGATCGGCATCTTCTTACGCAACTTGAAGTTTGAGATATCCTTCTTTGAAACTGTCGCAACAGCCTTCTGGCCTGTGATTGTAGACAATTCGCTGATGGCGATATCGATAATCTTCTTATCTGCAGCAGCCATACCCAAACCCTGATTGATAACAATCTTCTTCAGTACGGGAACCTGCATAACGGTTTTATAACCGAACTCTTTCGTCAAAGCAGGAACAATTCTGTCCTGATATTCTTTCTTAAGACTGGCAGTATTGCTCATTACTTAATTTCCTCCCCTGATTTTTTAGAATAACGCACTAAAGCACCTTTTTCGTCTAATTTACGACCGATACGTGTCGGCTTACCGGATTTCGGGTCAACAACGTTCAGGTTAGAAATATGAATAGGAGCTTCCTTCTTTTCAATACCTCCTTGAGGATTCTTTGCATTAGGCTTGGTATGCTTTGATACCATATTAATACCTTCTACAATGGCACGGTTGTCTTTTACAAGTACTTCTAAAACACGACCTGTCTTACCTTTGTCTTCGCCGGCATTAACAAAAACTATATCGCCTTTTTTGATATGTAATTTGCTCATTACTTTAAGTTTTACAAAATTAAAGCACTTCAGGTGCAAGTGAAACAATTTTCATGTTTGTTGCACGAAGTTCTCTGGCAACCGGACCGAAGATACGGCTTCCACGAATATCACCACCGGCATTCAACAATACGCAAGCGTTATCATCGAAACGGATGTATGAACCATCCGGGCGGCGGATTTCCTTTTTAGTGCGAACAATGATAGCCTTAGAAACAGCACCCTTCTTCACATCACTTGACGGGATTACACTTTTAATTGCCACTACAATTACATCCCCTACAGAGGCATAACGTTTTCTTGTACCGCCCAAAACACGAATACACAACGCTTCTTTTGCACCACTGTTATCTGCTACTACTAGTCTTGATTCTTGTTGTATCATGTTACTTAGCCCTTTCGATTATTTGAACTAATCTCCATCTTTTTGTTTTGCTCAAAGGACGAGTTTCCATAATCTTTACAGTATCACCGATACCGCATTCATTCTTTTCGTCATGAGCATGATATTTCTTCGTCTTACTAACGAACTTTCCATAAATGGGGTGTTTTTCCTTCCATTTAATAGCAACTGTGATGCTCTTATCCATCTTGTTGCTAGTAACCACGCCCGTTCTTTCTTTTCTTAAATTTCTAGTTTCCATCAGGCTCAATTATTTGTTGTTAAGTTCTCTCTGGCGCAATTCTGTTTTCATGCGCGCAATCATCCTGCGTTGTTGTTTAATCTGAGCAGGGTTTTCACTCGGAGAAATGCTGTGGTTGATCACTTTCTGATCGTAAGCAGCCACTTCAGCATCAATTCTTTCTACTAACTCCTTCGTGCTTAATTCTCTAATTTCTGCAATCTTCATAACAAATTACGCATTTTGATTAGCCATATCATAATCACGTCTCACAACAAACTTTGTTGTTACCGGAAGCTTTTGTGCAGCTAAGCGCAAAGCTTCTTTAGCAATATCAAAAGGAACCCCTTCGATTTCGAAAATCAAACGACCTGGAGTAACAGGCGCAACAAACCCTTCGGGATTACCTTTACCTTTACCCATACGTACTTCAGCAGGCTTCTTTGTAATTGGTTTGTCCGGGAAAATACGAACCCAAACCTGACCTTGACGTTGCATATAACGAGTTACCGCGATACGAGCAGCTTCGATCTGACGACCGGTAATCCATTTATTTTCTAACGCTTTTATACCAAACGAACCGAATGCCAGCTGGTTGCCACGCTGAGCTTCGCCCTTCATGCGACCTTTCTGCTGTCTTCTGAACTTGGTTTTCTTTGGTTGTAACATCTCTTCTTAAATTCTAACGTTTAACGATTAGCTTTCTTTCTCTTGAAGTTCTTATCTCTGCTGCCGCCGGCATTCTCATTTCTGCGACCTGAATCTTTTGAAGCAGCGAATGAAGGAGCAAGATCTCTCTTACCATACACTTCACCACGGCAGATCCAAACCTTAACGCCGATCAAACCAACCTTCGTCAACGCTTCAGCCAAAGCATAATCAATATCAGCTCTGAATGTGTGCAACGGAGTTCTTCCTTCTTTATACATTTCTGAACGAGCCATTTCAGCGCCGTTCAAACGACCAGAGACTTGCACTTTAATACCTTCGGCACCCATTCTCATGGTAGAGGCGATAGCCATCTTGATAGCACGACGGTAAGCAATTTTTCCTTCAAGCTGACGAGCAATATTGTTTGCAACGATTACAGCGTCCAATTCGGGTCTTTTTACCTCAAAGATGTTGATCTGAACTTCTTTGTCGGTAATTTTCTTCAACTCTTCTTTCAACTTATCAACTTCCTGACCACCTTTACCGATGATGATACCCGGACGTGATGTGCAAACTGTGATTGTAATCAACTTCAGCGTACGTTCAATAACGACGCGAGATACACTAGCCTTAGCAAGACGAGCATTCAGATATTTACGGATTTTGCTATCTTCCAGCAAAGTGTCTCCGTATTTCTTGCCGCCATACCAATTGGAATCCCAACCACGGATGATTCCCAAACGATTACTAACCGGATTAACTTTTTGTCCCATCTACAAATTAATTTTGACTATCGTTTTTACTAAGTGTATCAACAAACAGAGTTACATGGTTCGAACGTTTACGAATTCTGTATCCTCTTCCCTGAGGAGCCGGACGCATTCTCTTCAATGTAGTAGCGCAATCTACGCTGATTGAAGATACGCACAACTCTCCAGCTTCTGCTTTACGTTCATTTTTCTGTTCCCAATTGGCAATAGCTGAACGAAGCAATTTTTCTACTCTTGCTGCAGCTTCCTTGTTAGAAAACTTCAAAACACCAAGTGCACGGAATACTTCCATTCCGCGGATCATGTCTACAACGAGACGCATCTTGCGGGGAGAAGTCGGCACGTTCCGCAATTTTGCGAAATACATGGTCTTCTGAGCTTCTTTTCTTGCTTCAGCTGATATTCTTTTTCTAGCACCCATTTTATTGATTCTTTTTATTTTCAGATTCCTGAATTCCTGTTACTACCGATTATTTTTTCTTGTTACCGGCGTGACCACGGAACGTACGAGTAGGAGAAAACTCTCCCAGTTTATGACCTACCATGTTCTCGGTTACAAAAACAGGAATAAATTTATTTCCATTATGAACTGCAATAGTATGGCCTACAAAGTCAGGCGAAATCATTGAAGCTCTTGCCCACGTCTTAACGACAGCCTTCTTTCCAGACTCATTCATTGTCAGGACTTTCTTTTCAAGCTTAACATTAATATACGGGCCTTTTTTTAGCGAACGACTCATAGTTTACTTAATTAATCAGATTATTTCTTTCTTCTTTCAATAATATATTTTGAAGAATGCTTCTTCGGAGCTCTTGTCTTCAAGCCCTTAGCATATAAGCCATTGCGAGATCTAGGATGACCTCCGGAAGCACGACCTTCACCACCACCCATCGGGTGATCAACCGGGTTCATTACAACACCACGGTTGTGAGGACGACGACCTAACCATCTAGAGCGACCGGCTTTACCTGATTTTTCAAGACCATGGTCTGAATTACCTACACTACCTACTGTAGCCTTACAAGCAGCAAGAATCTTTCTGGTTTCGCCAGAAGGCATCTTAATAATTGCATAATCGCCTTCTTTCGAAGTCAACTGAGCAAAAGCACCGGCAGAACGTACCAACTTAGCACCCTGTCCCGGACGAAGCTCAATGTTGTGAATAATAGTACCAACGGGAATATTTGCCATAGGCAAAGTATTACCTACCTCAGGAGCGGCTTCGCTACCTGAAACCACTGTCTGGCCAACTTCCAATCCGTTCGGAGCGATGATATAGCTCTTTGCTCCGTCTGCGTAATACAACAGTGCGATACGAGATGTACGGTTAGGATCATACTCGATAGACTTGACTGTTGCAGGAATGCCATCTTTGTTTCTCTTGAAATCGATAAATCTGTACTTCTGTTTGTGACCACCACCAAGATAACGCATTGTCATCTTACCAGTGTTGTTACGACCACCTGTACTCTTCTTACCTACTACAAGAGACTTTTCTGGTGTACTTGCAGTGATTTTATCAAATGCACCAATAACTTTGTGTCTCTGCCCCGGTGTTGTGGGCTTTAATTTACGTATTCCCATTTCTTTTTTTAGATATTACTAAAGAAATCAATTGTTTCTCCTTCTTTCAACGTTACGATAGCCTTCTTAAAAGCTGATTGTTTACCATTGATAATACCAGATTTAGTATAACGACTTTTCTGTTTTCCAGAGTAGTTGATGGTGTTAACATCAACTACTGTAACATTATACATATCCTCAATGGCTTTTTTAATCTCTAACTTGTTGGCATCAGGAGAAACACGAAAACCATAGCGATTATCCATTTTTTCTGTAATCGCCGTTTGCTTCTCAGTTACTATAGGTTTAATAATAATTCCCATTTTTCTACTCCTTATGCGTTAAACAGTTTTTCAATAACAGCTACAGAACTTTCAGTCAATACCACATTTGCAGCATTTAACACTCCATATGTGTTTAATTCAGAAGCTGTTATAACATTTGCCTTCTCTAAATTTCTGGCCGACAAATATACGAAATTATTTTTCTCTGATAAAACCAAAAGTAACTTTCCGTCAGCCACTTTCAGATTCTTAGCAATTGTTACGAATTCTTTAGTCTTAGGAGCTTCCAGAGCGAAATCTTCTACTACTACGATTGCGTTATTCTTTGCTTTATAAGTCAAAGCTGATTTACGAGCCAGACCTTTTACCTTTTTGTTCAATTTGAACTCATAATCTCTCGGTTTCGGACCGAATACACGGCCACCACCTACCAATACCGGAGAGTTGATGTCACCACGACGAGCTCCACCACCACCCTTCTGGCGGATCAATTTACGAGTACTACCAGAAACTTCACTTCTTTCTTTTGATTTGTGAGTTCCCTGACGCTGATTAGCCAAATACTGTTTTACATCCAAGTAAATAGCATGATCATTGGGTTCAATGCCAAAGATAGCATCGTTCAATGTTACCTTTCTTCCGGTATCTTCACCTTTAATATTTAATACGCTCAGTTCCATTATTTTTCAATTAATAAGATTGAACCTTTTGCTCCTGGAACAGATCCTTTAACCAATAAAAGATTGTGTTCCGGCATCACCTTGATCACTTGCAGGTTCTGAACAGTTACACGTTCATTACCCATTTGGCCGGCCATACGCATACCTTTGAATACCTTTGCAGGGTAAGAACAAGCACCGATACCACCGGGAGCACGCAAACGGTTATGCTGACCGTGAGTAGTCTGACCTACACCACCGAAACCATGACGCTTTACTACACCCTGAAAACCTTTACCTTTTGATGTACCTACTACATCAACGAAACCTGCATCTTCCAAATAATCTACAGTGATTACATCACCGAGCTTATATTCGGTTTCAAAATTCTTGAACTCGGCCAAGTATCTCTTGGGAGTTACACCAGCCTTTTTGAAGTGGCCCATTTCCGGCTGTGTGGTGTGTTTCTCTTTTTTCTCTTCGAAACCCAACTGTACAGCTTCATAGCCATCTTTTTCCAAGGTCTTAATCTGTGTAACTACACAAGGACCCACTTCGATAACAGTGCATGGAAGATTTTTTCCCTCGGCACTGAAAACGGATGTCATTCCGATTTTTTTTCCTAATAATCCTGGCATTTCACTAATTTGTTAATAAACTTACACTTTAATTTCTACTTCAACACCACTGGGCAATTCCAGCTTCATCAATGCGTCAACTGTTTTTGCAGTCGAGCTGTAGATGTCGATTAATCTCTTATAAGAAGAGAGTTCGAACTGCTCACGAGACTTTTTGTTAACGAAAGTCGAGCGGTTCACAGTAAAGATACGCTTGTGCGTAGGCAGAGGTATCGGGCCGCTAACAACAGCACCGGTAGCCTTGACCGTCTTTACGATCTTCTCTGCAGACTTGTCTACCAGAGAATAATCGTAAGACTTTAATTTAATTCTGATCTTTTGGCTCATATCTATATATATGTTTCTAAATTATTTGATCAAATCAGCACGACCCTGTACTTCTGTCAATACCTGCTTAGCGATAGAAGAAGATACCTGAGCATAATGTGAGAACTGCATTGAAGAAGTTGCACGACCTGAAGTGATAGTACGCAAAGCCGTTACATAACCGAATGTTTCAGCCAGAGGAACTTTAGCTTTTACGATACGAGCACCCGTACGGCTTGTTTCCATGCCTTCAACTTGTCCACGACGTTTGTTCAAGTCGCCGATTACATCACCCATGCTTTCTTCCGGAGTAACAACTTCCATCTGCATAATCGGTTCCATCAAAGCAGGACCTGCCTTTTCGGAAGCGCTCTTGAATGCCTGGATCGCACAAATTTCGAAAGACAACTGGTCAGAGTCAACCGGGTGGAATGAACCATCGATCAATGTTACTTTCAATTTATCCAACGGATAACCGGCAAGGATACCGTTCTTCATTGCTTTTTCGAAACCTTTCTGAACAGAAGGGATGAATTCCTTCGGAATGTTACCACCCTTCACTTCATCGATGAACTGCAGAGTACCTTCGAAGCTTTCATCAGCCGGTTCGATACGAACGATGATATCAGCAAACTTACCACGACCACCAGACTGTTTCTTGTAAACTTCACGAAGTTCAACGGATTTAGTGATAGCTTCCTTGTAAGTAACCTGAGGTTTACCCTGATTACATTCAACCTTGAATTCACGACGCAGACGGTCAACGATGATATCCAAGTGAAGCTCACCCATACCGCTAATTACAGTCTGACCTGTTTCTTCGTTAGTCTGTACACGGAACGTCGGGTCTTCTTCAGCCAGCTTAGCCAATCCCATACCCAACTTATCCAAGTCTTTCTGAGTCTTAGGCTCTACTGCGATACCGATAACCGGATCGGGGAAGTCCATCGATTCCAATGTGATCGGATTATTTTCGTCACACAACGTATCACCAGTACGGATATCTTTGAAACCAACACCAGCACCAATATCACCACAACCGATAGCTTCCATCGGATTCTGCTTGTTTGAGTGCATCTGGAACAGACGAGAGATACGTTCTTTCTTACCAGAGCGTGTGTTGTAAACATAAGAACCTGCCGTTAAAGAACCAGCATATACACGGAAGAAACACAGACGGCCTACATACGGGTCTGTTGCGATCTTAAACGCTAAAGCTGTCAACGGTTCTTCGAACAACGGTTTACGGATAACAACCTTTTCAGGATCGCTGGGATCCGTACCTTCGATAGCCGGAGTATCTTCAGGTGAAGGCAAGAATGCACAAACTGCATCCAGCAAAGTCTGAACCCCTTTGTTCTTGAAAGAAGAACCACAAGTCATCGGGTTGATCTGCATAGCCAAAGTACCCTTACGGATAGCGGTGTTGATTTCTTCTTCTGTGATAGTCGAAGGATCATCGAAGTATTTCTCCATGATCGCATCATCGCATTCAGCCAAAGCTTCAAGCATCTTATCGCGCCATTCTTCAGCTTCAGCCTGCAAATCTGCCGGAATTTCTTCTACACTATATTCAGCACCCATTGATTCGTCGTGCCAGAAAATAGCCTTCATCTTAATCAAGTCTACTACACCCTTGAAAGTTTCTTCAGCACCGATAGGGATCTGGATAGGACACGGATGAGCACCCAGGATATCCTTCATCTGGCGGATAACTTCGTAGTAGTTCGCACCCGAACGGTCCATCTTATTTACATAACCGATACGAGGTACATTATATTTGTCAGCCTGACGCCATACAGTTTCAGACTGAGGTTCTACACCACCTACAGCACAGAAAGTAGCAACGGCACCGTCCAGTACGCGAAGAGAACGCTCTACTTCTACTGTAAAGTCAACGTGTCCCGGAGTGTCAATCAAATTGATCTTATATTTGTTACCCAAATAGTTCCAGAAAGTAGTCGTTGCAGCAGATGTGATTGTAATACCGCGTTCCTGCTCCTGGGCCATCCAGTCCATAGTAGCAGTACCATCATGCGTTTCACCGATCTTATGGGTCAGACCTGTGTAAAACAAGATACGTTCGGAAGTAGTTGTTTTACCAGCATCGATGTGAGCCATGATACCGATGTTTCTTGTAAACATTAATTGTTTATCGTTTGCCATATTCTTTCTTAGCCTTTATAATTAAAATCTGAAGTGAGCGAATGCACGGTTAGCTTCAGCCATACGGTGCATATCTTCTTTTCTTTTGAATGCTCCACCCTGGTTGTTGAAAGCATCTACAATCTCTGCAGACAGCTTGTCAGCCATAGTCTTACCACCTCTCTTACGTGAGAAGATGATCAGGTTCTTCATAGAAATTGATTCTTTGCGATCGGGGCGGATTTCAGTAGGTACCTGGAAAGTAGCACCACCAACACGGCGGGATTTCACTTCGACTTGAGGAGTAATATTGTCGAGTGCAGCTTTCCAAATTTCGAGAGCGGACTTTTCTTCGTTAGGCAATTTGGCCTTAACTGTTTCCAAAGCGGAATAGAAAATTTCGAAGGCAGTATTTTTCTTGCCATCATACATCAAATGGTTAACGAATCTCGTAACCTTAACATCACCGAAAACAGGATCCGGGAGGATCTGTCTTTTCTTTGGTTTTGCTTTTCTCATTTTGTTTTCAAAAATTTCGTTTTTGTTTCTTGGTTGCCTTTAATGCGTCTTCAACGGTTCCGCTGAACCATTTACTCAACCTAATAGCCTATCCAAATAACTCAAACCAGCTTTAATACTTAAATTTAAATTCTCAGTTTGAAGGGATGTAACTAATTACTTCTTCTTTCCTTTAGCTGCAGCAGCTGCCTGTCCCGGTTTCGGGCGTTTAGCGCCGTATTTGGAACGTCTCTGAGTACGTCCGTTTACGCCAGCTGTATCCAAGGTTCCACGTACAATGTGATAACGTACACCAGGAAGGTCCTTCACACGACCACCGCGAACCAATACGATCGAGTGTTCCTGCAAGTTGTGTCCTTCTCCCGGAATGTAAGAGTTTACTTCTTTTCCATTTGTCAAACGAACTCTCGCTACTTTACGCATTGCAGAGTTAGGCTTCTTCGGAGTTGTCGTGTAAACACGTACGCAAACGCCACGTCTCTGCGGACATGAATCCAATGCGGGTGATTTACCCTTTTCCACCAAAGTTTCCCTTCCTTTTCTAACTAATTGCTGAATTGTAGGCATTTCTTTTCTTTTTTAAACTTTGAATGTGTTATTATTATAATTATCTATTTCTTTATTTTGAGCTGCAAAGGTACACATTATTTTCGGACTATCAACAAGTTGCGCTTCCTTTTTTCGCACACTTCACGCTAAAACGCTGCAAAGGTACGCATTTGTTCTCGTTCCACAAGACGAATCTTTTACCCATTTACACATAATTAACAATTATTTTTCCATTAGACCGAATGAAGAGATGACTTGGACTCCCGGTCACAAAAAATCCGGCAGGCATCGGATAGAAAATCGATGCTTGTCGGATGAAGGTTCGATGCTTGTCGGATCGTAGACAAACTACAATCCGTTTATGCATTCCTAAATACAGGTCTTGTTATCTGAAACGTTTTTCCAACTCTTCGTCTGTCAGTTTGGAGATAATAATTTTTCCATCGGGCGTCAGATTCGATTCCTGACAGGAAAAAAGAGAAGCGAGCAAGTTATCCATTTCTTCACCGGAAAGAATTTTCCCCGGACGGATAGCAGCCGCTTTGGCCAGGGAGAGTGCCAACGAATCACATATTTCTTCATGCACTTCACAACCGGTCTCGATCGCACGGTCCACCATATTGCGGATCAAAGTCACCGGATCGAGATTCTCCACTCCGGCAGGAAGGCCATTAATAGCATAACTGTTATTCCCCAGGTTCGTCAGATCGATACCGATAAACCGCATATCTTCGAGCAGAGCGGGCAGCACAGCCGCTTCACCGGCAGTAAACTCGACGATTTCAGGAAAAAGGACTTGCTGAGAAGCTCCTTTCTGCTGTCGTATATTCGTAATATACTGGTCGAAAAGGATACGAACGTGCGCACGATGCTGATCGATCAGGGCCAAACCTGATTTTAAAGATGTAATAATATATCTTCCTTTATATTGATAACACGGATTAGACACGTCATTAAACAAGCCGACCGAATCATCCTGGACGCTAATCTCATCCGCATCGGCAACCGCCTCAGCAACATCCGTTACGAACGGCGTTCCGGCCAGATCTTGATCCTGTTGTATAGCGGAACGATCTTCCTCAAAATCGTTATAAAGTTTGGACCAATCGAATTCCGGTTTCTTATAAGAAGAAGTCTCAAAGGGATTATATCCGGAATCCACCTGTACCCGGGGAGCTTTATAGGAAGGCGCTTCCTTCACCGGATTATACACCGGAATATCGATAGCATCCTCCACATCGAAATCGATAGTTGGGATAGCGCTGGATTTAGCAAGCGCTTCGCGGGCAGCCGCCATCAATATTTGCCAGATCGGCTGCTCGTTTTCAAACTTGATCTCCGTCTTGGTCGGATGAATATTGACATCGATCGTTGCCGGATCGAGTGTGAAATAGATAAAATAGTTCGGTTGTTCGCCTGCCGGGATCAATTGTTCGTAGGCTTGCATGACCGCTTTATGAAAATAAGGATGCTTCATGAAACGTCCGTTCACAAAGAAATACTGCAAGGCTCCCCGCTTCTTGGCCGAATCGGGACGGCCCACGAAACCGGAGATCGTCACCAGCGAACTCTGTGCATCCACAGAAAGAAGTTTCTGGTTCAGCGTTTTGCCATATACATTAATAATACGTTGCCGGAGGCCGGATTCGGGCAGGTTGAATATCTCCGTATCATTGTGATAAAGTGATAAAGCGACCTGCGGGTTAACCAGGGCAATCCGTTCGAACTCATTGATGATATTCCTGAATTCCGTCTCGTTCGACTTCAGGAACTTCCGACGGGCCGGGACGTTAAAGAAAAGATTCTTAACAGAAAAAATACTACCCTCGGTGCAAGCATCCGGTTCGACGGTTTCTATATCAGAACCCGAAAAAACAAGATGCGTCCCCAACTCGGCCCCCTTCAGGCGAGTCCGAAGCTCCACCTGCGAGACCGCCACTATCGAAGCAAGCGCCTCGCCGCGAAATCCCATCGTATGGAGGGAGAAAAGATCATCGGCTGTTGCTATCTTAGAGGTCGCATGCCGCTCGAAAGCCATGCGTGCATCCGTTTCGGACATACCTTTCCCGTCATCGGCCACCTGGACCAATGTACGACCGGCATCCTTGATATTCACCTGAATATGTCCGGCTCCGGCATCAACCGCATTTTCCACCAGTTCCTTAACGACAGAGGCAGGACGCTGGATCACCTCGCCTGCCGCTATCTGATTGGCGATACTGTCAGGAAGTAAATGAATTATATCACTCATTACATGAACAAATACCAGAATATTCCGGCTAAAATAGCCGCAGCCAATAACAACTTCATATTCTTATAGGTACGACTACGGGAATCATGTCCGTTGTCGCGGCTCCTTTTCAGATGGGAAGTTCCTTCGACAAAACTGCCTTTGATCTCGGCTTTGTAATCATCGACCGTCAGTTCTTCTTCCATCCCCATCTCCCGCTTTACCTTGCGTATACGGTCTTCCATCGCCTCTTTATGGGGGTCCCAGTAAATAGGCTTGTGATCGAACTGGCGAGGTTTCCGCACATTATAAAATGAGAATAATGCCATAGTCTATGTATTGTTAGAAAATTCTGTGCTAATGTACAAATTTATTGCTTCGCTTCGGCGATTCCGCCGCTTTTCTTTTCACCACCTGGTAGATATCATCCTTGTCCTTCGGACGCAGATAGTCGAACCAATAGAAATCTTTCAACATCTTTTGGTCGGGTTTCAGGTCCGGAATCGGTGTCATGCTGCCGACCGGACTGGGCCAGATTTTCAGTTTATCCAGTTTGTTGTCTTTCACCCAGATCGTCAGGAACCCGCTCTTAGTCTCATTCATCCCGACTTTTGCCCCATCTTTTTCCAACGGGTAAAAAATGGATTCGGCATTTCCCGCCACGTCGATCTGGTGAACAGCCTGCCCTTCGAAATAGGCTTTCAGATCGTTCCCCTTCAACTGGTTATAATAACTCGAATCGACATGCTGGGCTGCAAAAGCGAACTGGATCACATGGGCGTATTCGATCGTGCTGTCGTTCATATAGATGGCGATCGTATCGCCGTACAACTGATATTGCTCGTTCCAGATGACCGGCTCCGTGTACATATATAATACGGAGTCACGCGTGTTGAACTGCATCGAATCGCACACCCCTTGCATATCGGTCCGGTAAAAACGTACGCCGTAATAAGCCTTGATCTCCCGGAAAGTGGAATCGACCGTCACCATCTGCAACGTATCGGCATGCAGGAACAGCGTGTCTCCCTGCGAATATTCGAGGAAGCGGGCGCTATCGGTTGCAAAAGCATATCCGGTCTGTTCGTTATAATAGCCGTATTCGCCTTGCAGCGTCACGTGCTGTGCCGTGTCAATCAGACTCATATTTCCATAGACTTCTCCCATGCCCGTATCCCGGTTATAGAAGATGGAGTCGCCAATCAGGATTTTATCACCCGATTCAACCTGCGACCTGTCAAGCAAAAGTGAAGTATTATTCGCCGTATCATACCATCCTCTGGATGTATGGACCGTACCACTGTCCGAGACAATCACAGACGGCCCCAGGATCGTGGCGATCTTGGACTCCGTATCATAATGCAGGGTATCGGAATATAAAGTAAAGTCGGGGTTTTCAAGCTGGACGCTGTCATTGAACACAGCCAGCTTCGTCCCAGGGGAATATTGCCCGTAGAAAGAGGAAAGTTGATTCAGCGAATCTACGATCAGGCCCCCTTCAAAATAGTACCCAATATTCGGAATACGCTCATAATTGAGGCTATCCGTAAAGAGCGTCACCTGGCCGTTTTCCATCCGGACATTCTCACGCAAATAAGCCACCTGCGTATTTCCGTCATAAAAAAGATAATCTCCGTACACAAACAAGGTGTCTCCCTGCTCCATCCGGACATTACTGAATGCTTCAAGCGAATTGGTCTGCTCAAAGAAATAAGCACTGTCGCAGTACATATATGAACTGTCATGCCGGAAACAGACATCGCCGCTCAGGATTTGCGCATCCGGCCTCACAGCCTTATCGAACGACAATGTATTGGTATGTATCAAATAGACCTGAGTCTTTTTGACCGGGACAGTATCTGTCCCGACCAGCATACTATCGGCCGCCACCAAGCTATCCGCTGGGGCTATCGTTACGTCCTGTGCGGAAATAACAGTCGTATCCATGCGGGTGATGCTATCCTGGGCCTGTGCAAAAGCACAGACCGCCAACAGAAAAAACAGACCTGTGAAAACAAACTTACTTACAGTCCTCATTCTTTAATCCAGCCGGGATACTGGAAGTCACAATTACGCCAGCCGTCGCTAATACGCACGTATGTGCTTTTCTGCTTCTTAATGATCCAGTCATGCAGCAATTCTTCGCGCTTCCGGGATTCGACGATCGACTTCAAAGCCTGATAGTCATCCGATATATTTGCCTTATGCTGGTCCACTCTGGCTTTCAGTTTTACAATAGCAACCACTTCTTTCTGCTTGTCGTTGATCATCGTGAAAGGTTTGGAGATGTCGCCCACCTGCATCGTATAAACGATCTTACCGATTTCCTGCGGCAGTTCGGACATTCCGAATTTCGGAGTGCTATGGTTGTCACTCTCGAAATTCTGGTTCACCATCAAACCTTTGTTATTTCTCGTATCCTTGTCGGCAGAGATAAAAGTCGCCGCTTCTTCAAATGTAAACTTCTTTGCCGTCAAGTCATTATACAAGGAATCCATACGTGTCATACACTCGTTCAACTCCTTGTCCGAAACTTTCGGCTTCAACAGGATATGGCGGCAGTTGATACGGTCGCCACGCTTTTCGATCAACTGGATGATATGATAACCATATTCGGTCTGCACGATCTGTGAAATCTTCTTCGGATCTTTCAGGTTGAAAGCGACGTTGGCAAACTCAGGCAACAAACTTGTCTTACCCAAGAATCCCAGTTCACCGCCTCTTTTGGCAGATTCCGGATCTTCCGAATACAGACGGGCAACGGTTGAAAATTCCATCTTCCCGTTGTTGATATCATCCGTGTACTGGCGAAGGCGCGCTTTGATAGCATCCGTTTCTTCAAACGGGATCTTCGGCTCCATCGTGATGATCTGCACTTCCACGGTTGTCGGGATATTAGGCAGACTGTCTTTAGACAACTGGCTGTAATATTTACGCACTTCGGAAGGCGTCAGCTTGATCTCACCGACCAGCTGCCGCTGCATTTGCTGCACCGTCTGCTGCTCCATGATCATTTCCTTACGCTCATCTTTAATCTGGGAAATCTTTTTACCGAAATATTCCTCCAGCTTTTCTTTCGATCCAGCCTGGTTTATAACATAGTTAATCCAACGATCCGTTTCCTGGATCACCTGGCTTTCGCTAACTTCCACACTATCGATCTTCGCCTGGTTCAGATATAGCTTCTGTATCGCCATCTGTTCCGGGAGCACGCAATAAGGATCACCCTCAAGACGCTGTCCTTCGTTTTGCAGATACAAACGCTGGCTCTCGATGTCCGAACGCAAAATCGCATCATCTCCTACCACCCACACAATCTCATCAATCACATTATCCTGTGCAGAAACCACACAAGATAAACAGGCAAGAATGAATACTGTTAAAATCTTTTTCATCATGTACTTCTCTATAAGCTGCCGGTTACGGTTCTGTATAAAATTTCACGTCGCCGCTCCTGACCGCATCATTATATAATTCTTCTTCAAATTTTTTCAAAAATTCCACCTTACGCAAATTAGTCAGCATCTCTACAATCTGAGTGCTGGCATAGTCATAAGGCGCCACACCCCCAACGGGTAGATATTCCTTAATATTCAACAGATAGCAATATGTACTATCCGTATATTCGACAAATTTATTCGCCTTCAGGAAGTCGTTCGCATTCGACACGTGCACCGGAATATTATCCATCACCTGGTCAAAGTCCACCCATTTGTCGTAAAAGTAGTCATAAATACTGGCATTCTGCACACTGTACTTCTCTATTTTTTCTAAAGAAGCCTCAGAAGTCGATCTATACCATCCCTTTACATCAGAAAGTCCGGGGGCATCCACCGGAATCTTGAGGAACAAGCCTTTCACCAAAGCCTTGTCCAATACGAACTTCTTCTGGTTTTCTTCGTAATAACTCAGCTTATCGCTTTCCTGAAATTCGGAAGAAAGCCTTTCTTTTATCAGCTGCTCCTGATACCGATAGCGGATCAGCGAATGCCGGTATTCCTCCACCAGCTTATCCACTTCTTTCTTGTCCTCTCCTTCCAGGTTACGCAAAGCCACATCATAGACCAATGCATCTTTCACCCACTTCTTTTCCAAGCCTTCGGCGAATAACAAGCTATCGGCGGAGGACAGTCCTCGCGGGATTTGCCGCTTTATCTCCGAACGTCCGAGAGCCCGGTCCTTCACTCTTACCAATACATCCGCGTCATCTGCGGGCTGTGTCCCTCTACAAGAGCACAGCAAAGATACGAATGCTATAAAAATGAAGCAATACCTCATATAACTTTCTCTTTATTATTTCTTTGTCATTCGACCCATTTTCTTCACCAACTTCCTGTTTATCGTCACCGGATACTTCTGATTCAACCGCTCGATCCACTCGGCTTCAGCCGTAGCCTGCTGATCCATCGGCTTGTTCCAAACTTCCTTGTTGCTGATGTCGAACAGCAAGATGCCATCCCGATATTCCTGCATCAGAAGTTCGAACTCCGGATGTTTTGCCGTCAGATTCTTACGTTCGGCCGTCGTAACGATATCGCGGATAAAAAGATCATAGACCTCCTGCATGAAATCTCCCGCATAAGACTTTGTCGAGAACGGGCAACGCTGGATATAATAGGCGAACTCGCTCTGTGGGAAATCCGTGCCATTCAGATGGAACAAAGTCTTGTTCATATCTTTCGCTTTCTCATAGAAAGCAGGATCGGACGGGAAATAATCGTTACACAAGGCTTCCAGCTCAGCATAGGCTTCGGGATAGAAACGATAGCCGTACTCTTTCTTCATCCGTTCATCGAACGCGCCGTAATATTCAAAGTTCCGTTCTCCCTGTGCCATCTGGCGGGACCAGCCTTTTTTCTTATCATCAAAAGAAGGCAGCCCTTTCTTCCCGATCAACTTAATAATATGATAGCCGAAACGGGTTTTCACCGGTTGAGATATTTCTCCCGGAACGTTCAAGGCGAAAGCAGCCACTTCAAACGGCTCCACCATTTCACCGACACCAAAAGCAGGCAACTCACCGCCTCTTCCTGCAGAACCGGTATCGGATGAATATTCTTTTGCCAGCCCGGCAAAGTCCGCACCATCTTTCGCTTTCCGACAAACTTCTTCCGCGAGGGCGAATGCTTCGGCCTCACCCAGCTTGACCGAATCTTTCTCGAACGGGATTAGGATATGCGCCACACGCACCAGGCCGGGATTGGGTTTACGGCTGTGTATTTTTATGATATGGAAGCCCATAGTCGTACGGACCGGCAAAGAGACGGAGCCGACAGGCATCGAATAAGCGACATTTTCAAAAGCCTTGACCGTTTGCATCGGCAGCAGGCAGTGTACATATTCATAGCCGGTATGTTCTTTATCGGCTTCTTTCAATTCTTCGCCGACAGCAGCAAAATCCTCTCCCGCCTGAATTCGCTTATAGGCCTCGATCGCTTTCTGATAAACGGGAACCGTATCTTTCGACAACGTACGCTGGGGTAAACGGAACAGGATATGACTCAGTTCCAACACTTCGCCATACCGGTCATATACGGCACGCACGGCCGCTTCCTCACCATCCTTATCCGACAGATAACTTGAAGTCAACTGTGCCCGGTAACCATCCAATTCATCTTTGAAGGCTTTCGTCTTGTCCAGCCCCAGATCTTCCGCTTCCGCCACTTTCAGTTTGAAGTTTTTAAACAACTCCACATAGGCATCCACGGACTTACGGTCGGACAGATTAACTTCGCTATTCTTTTGTGCTATAAAAACAAACTCATCCAACGGGATCTGCTTTCCGGCAACCGTCATCACTACCGAATCGGCCGGGATTTGCGCATTTCCTGTCATACAAGCGAATACCAAAGATAATACAAGCAACTTCTTCATTAATCCTACTTTTACCATATCAAGATATCGATTACAAAAATAACACTAATCTAACGGAGATACAGCCTAAAAAGTACATTGCCCCGTTAAATTAGTGTTTTTTATCAAATATAATTCTCATTTAAAACATCTCACGCCCCAGCCGGTACGTCTACAAACAAAATAACAATCGCAAACCCTGTTTCCTTGTCCTACAGACACGGATTTCATCTGACACGATTGTAGCACTCCATAAATTATGAGCCTGAATTATAATAAAAGCAAGGTGAATTAATGTTCCGGCCGGTGTTGTATAGAAGGAATTAATTCCGTTTCTTTGTGGCAAAGATTTTGGATATGGCAGACGAACAACAAATGGTGCTTCGAACGGAGGACCTCGTTAAGAAATACAAGACACGTACCGTTGTAAATCATGTTTCGATCAATGTGAAACAAGGAGAGATCGTGGGACTGCTTGGCCCTAACGGAGCCGGGAAAACGACAACTTTCTATATGACGGTCGGATTGGTGACTCCCAATGAAGGAAAGATATTTTTGAACGATATGGAGATCACGAAGTTCCCGGTGTATAAACGTGCACGTAACGGCATAGGTTATCTGGCACAAGAGGCTTCTATTTTCCGCAAAATGACAGTGGAGGACAACATTCGCTCCGTATTGGAAATGACAGAGACGACACCTGAATACCAGAAGGAGAAATTGGAGAGCCTGATCGCCGAATTCGGTTTGAATAAGGTACGGAAGAATTTAGGTGACCAGTTGTCCGGAGGTGAACGCCGACGTGCCGAGATCGCCCGTTGCTTAGCTATCGATCCGAAATTTATTATGCTTGACGAACCGTTTGCCGGAGTAGATCCGATAGCCGTGCAAGACATCCAGAGTATTGTCGCAAAGCTGAAACATAAGAACATCGGTATTTTAATCACGGACCACAACGTATACGAAACGTTGAGCATTTGCGACCGCGCCTACCTGCTGTTTGAAGGGAAAGTGCTTTTCCAGGGAACAGCCGAACAATTGGCCGAGAATGAGATTGTACGTGAAAAATATCTGGGAAAAGATTTTGTCCTACGCAAAAAAGATTTCTGAATTCTATTTTGCCGAGAGTTGTTTTTTTATGCGTTTAGCGCAGGCATAGAACAGGAAAAGTGTGATAATTGCTACAATTGTATAAGGCAACAAATTTTGTGCGGAGATATCCCCGGTAATAAATTCATTATCCTTCAATCGGGCGTTTGACATGCCTATCACGGCAAATGCATTATTGACAAAGTGGGCAAAGACCGGAACCCAGATATTCCGGCTCCAATAGAGCAAATACCCGAAATAGGCCCCTAACAGCATACGGGGCAGGAAGCCGAAAAACTGCATATGGAAAGCGCTGAAAATAATCGCCGCACTCCAGATGATAATATGATGGTTGTGTGTCCATTTCCCGATTACCCGTTGCAAAGCGCCCCTGAAAAGGAATTCTTCTGTGACCCCGGCAGCCACAGCGATAACGATCAGATTAAGAATCAAAGTTACAAACCCTTCGCCGGCCAGCAACATCAAAGTCAACTTTTCAGCAGTTTCTTCCTGTACACGCATCCAGTTTTCCATAGGCTCCATAAAAGAAGGCAGCTCCATCTGCCTATTCAGCAAGCCGGTGAGGCTGATAGCGGGGGAGAGCAGAAAGACGCTGAAAAACGTAAGTAGCAATATATGTCCTTTGGGCATTTCTCCGATCGACAGATATTCTTTCGGATTGTTACTGCATA
Organism: Parabacteroides vesiculifaciens; assembly: GCF_049860805.1. Taxonomy (NCBI): domain Bacteria; kingdom Pseudomonadati; phylum Bacteroidota; class Bacteroidia; order Bacteroidales; family Tannerellaceae; genus Parabacteroides; species Parabacteroides vesiculifaciens. Next base: position 4,940,528 of record NZ_CP187555.1, on the reverse strand, counting down.
GCCACGCAAGCGCCAATGCCGGAAACAGGAATGTCCCGATGGCCGAAAAAAGCTGCAGCAAACGCATCATGTCCGGGTCTTGGGTTATCTCGGCATGGAAACCATAGATAAAATAGAATATCCCCATGGCAATCAGCGATGAGAAAACGGCTCCTGCCAGAATCAGGAGGAGCAAGACGATCAATTGGAAAACGGCCGGTTTTCCGGCATATATACCTTTTAAGAACATATTTTTGAGCATAAAAAAACTTCTGCTCAAAGATAAGCAGAAGTTTTTTATTTTTTCCCGGAAAAGTAATTATTTAGGACGAGCCTCTTTTACTACCATCTGACGGCCTTCGAACTCAGCTTCGTTCAGTTCCACGATCGCTTTCTTTGCAGCAGCGTCGTCCGGCATTTCAACGAAAGCAAAACCTTTTGATTTGCCTGTTTCACGGTCTTTGATGATCTTTACTGAGTCAACAATACCGTATTCTTCCATTACTTGTTTTAAATCATCTTCCCGAACACGATAGTTCAGGTTACCAACATAAATGTTCATAAAAATAGAAAATTAAAAAAATAAAATTGTTACTTAATGAAAGTAGTAAACCGGAATTTCGTAACAGTGAGAGATATTCAACAAGTAACGAGTAAATGAAGAAATAAAAAACAATGTTAGGTCCGTTCAAGGTTAATGCCCTTTCACATCGCAAAGAAATGCATTTATTTTAGATAAACAACATTTTAGCCTGAAAAAAATAACATTGCTTCTAAATTCATCTCGGTTATAACAAATTAAGCAAACAATTTGCGAGATTAAAAGAATAAGTCTAATTTTGCACCCTAAAATTCGAACAAGACTATTAATTAAATAAATCATTCAGAATGAACGTTTCGCTTAAAAACATTGATGCCACAAAAGGCATTGTGAAATTAGAAATAGTGAAAACCGACTATGCTGACAAGGTGGAAAAAAGCCTTCGCAGCTTCCGTCAGAAAGCAGATGTACCGGGCTTCCGCAAAGGTATGGTCCCGATGGGTATGGTAAAGAAAATGTATGGTAAGCATGTATTGATAGAAGAAGTCAATAAACTGATATCAGAAAATCTGTACAACTATATCCGTGAAAACAAACTGAACATTTTGGGCGAACCGCTGCCTAACGAAACTGAACAGAAAGAAATCAACTTCGATACTCAGGAAGACTTCGAATTTTGTTTCGACGTTGCTATAGCTCCGGAAATCAAGATCGAACTGTCCAAAAACGATAAAGTACCTTTCTATCAGGTAAAGATCGATGACGAAATGATCGGTAAACAAGTCGAGGCTTATCAGGCTAACTTCGGAACATACGATCAGGTTGAAGATGTAGAAGAAAAAGACTTGGTAAAAGGTATCGTAGCCGAATTGGAGAACGGTTCTCCGAAAGAAGGCGGCATCGTTGTTGAAGATGCAGTTCTGATGCCAATGTATATTAAGGATGAAGCTGAAAAAGCCAAATTCATCGGAGCAAAGAAAAACTCTGTCATTGTATTCAACCCGAACAAAGCTTACGAAGGTGCAGAAGCCGAAATCGCTTCTTTCCTGAAAGTCGATAAAGAAGCCGTAGCCGGTATCACTGGCGATTTCAGCTTTGAAATCACAGAAGTGACTCGTCATAAAAATGCAGAACTGAATCAGGAATTGTTCGACAAAGTATTCGGCGAAGGTGTAGTCACCAGCGAAGAAGAATTCAAGAACAAGATCCGCGAAGCACTGGCTGAACAGTTCACACCGCAGAGCGACTTCAAGTTCCTGACTGACGCGCGCGACCTGTTGGTTCAGAAAGCCGGTGATCTTGCATTCGCTGAAGACCTGCTGAAACGTTGGTTGCTGGTCGCAAATGAAAAGAATACGAAAGAAAAGATCGACGAAGAATATCCTAAGATTATAGAAGACCTGAAATATCAGCTAATCAAAGAAAACTTAGTAAAAGACAACGGTTTGAAAGTTGAAGACGCTGACATCGAAGACTTCGCCAAACGTGTAGCGAAGGCTCAGTTCGCTCAGTATGGAATGCTTTCCGTTCCGGAAGACGTACTGGCCAACTATGCCAAGGACATTCTGAAAAACAAGCAGACCTTGCAGAATATCATCGACCGTGCGGTTGAAGAGAAACTGGCAGGCTGGTTGAAAGAACAGGTCGAGTTGGACATCAAGGAAGTTACAGCCGACGATTTCAATAAACTTTTTGAAGAATAATACTACCCAAAAAGCAGCTACGGCTGCTTTTTTCATATAAAAAAGGGCTTTCTCTCGAAAAAATATCTTAGCGGACAGCAAATAAGTTGTTTCTTTCAGAAATTTATTTATAACTTTGTTATTCCGATAAGTAAGAGGGAAATCCCTTTTTTTATGACTTTTCGGTAACACAATAAGACTATAGATTATGGAAGATTTCAGAAAGTATGCAACGAAGCATTTAGGGATGAACAGTAACGCGCTGGACAGTTATATGAATATAACCAGCAGTTACATATCTCCGACGATTATCGAAGAGCGCCAATTGAACGTTGCTCAGATGGACGTTTTTTCACGGTTGATGATGGACCGTATCATTTTTTTAGGTACACAGGTTGACGATTATACGGCAAATGTAATCCAGGCGCAGTTGTTGTATCTGGACTCGAGCGATCCGGGCAAGGATATTTCAATTTATATCAATTCGCCGGGCGGTTCGGTTTATGCCGGATATGGCATTTACGACACAATGCAGTTTATCAGTAGCGACGTGTCGACTATCTGTACAGGCATGGCAGCTTCTTTTGCTGCGGTATTGCTGGTAGCCGGAACAAAAGGCAAGCGTATGGCGCTGCCTCATTCCCGCGTGATGATCCACCAGCCGTTAGGCGGCGCACAGGGACAGGCTTCGGATATCGAGATCACAGCCCGTGAAATCCTGAAAGTAAAGAAAGAACTCTACACAATCATATCGACTCATTCCGGTCAGCCGTATGAAAAGGTTGAACACGACAGTGACCGTGACTACTGGATGACAGCCGAAGAGGCTTTGGCCTACGGTATGATTGACAAAGTTCTGGTTCGTAACAAATAATATTAATATAAGGGCAAGCGTTGCCTTGCCCTAAAAAAACAAATACGGAATGGCCAAAACAGGCGATACCTGTACGTTTTGCGGACGCAGTAGCCGGGATGTTAATCTGATGATTAACGGCATCTCAGGTGCTATTTGTGATGAATGTGCACAGCAAGCGTACGAAATAGTAAAAGAACAAATGCCCGGCAAGAGGAGTTCTTTCGGATTAAACCAGAAAGACCTGCCGAAGCCTGAGGATATTAAAGCTTTTCTGGACCAATATGTAATCGGACAGGATGATGCGAAACGCTACCTGTCGGTTGCAGTGTATAACCATTACAAACGTTTGATCCAGAAAGTGACATCTGACGATGTCGAGATCGAGAAATCGAATATTATTATGGTGGGTGCTACGGGGACAGGAAAAACGCTGCTCGCCCGTACGATCGCCAAATTGCTTCACGTCCCGTTCGCCATCGTTGATGCGACGGTCCTGACAGAAGCCGGTTATGTGGGGGAGGATATAGAAAGCATTTTAACCCGCCTGCTACAAGCTGCCGATTATGATGTCGAATCGGCACAGCGCGGTATCGTTTTTATCGATGAAATAGATAAGATCGCCCGTAAGAGCGACAATCCTTCCATTACCCGTGATGTGAGCGGTGAAGGCGTGCAGCAAGGCTTGCTTAAGCTGCTGGAAGGTTCCATTGTGAACGTTCCCCCACAGGGAGGGCGCAAGCATCCGGAACAGAAAATGATTGCTGTGGACACGAAGAATATCTTGTTTGTATGCGGTGGCGCTTTCGACGGAATAGAGAAGAAAATCGCCCAGCGTTTGAATACCCGTGTAGTAGGATACGCCGCAAACGAAAACACTGCGCAGGTGGACCGCAACAATCTGCTGAAATATATCACGCCAACCGATTTGAAATCATTCGGCCTGATTCCGGAAATCATCGGACGTCTGCCTATCCTGACCTATTTGAATCCGCTGGATAGAAGCACGCTCCGTAATATCCTGACCGAGCCGAAGAATTCGATCATCAAGCAATACATCAAATTGTTTGCGATGGATGATATTAAACTGACATTTGACGAAGACGTGTTCGAGTTTATTGTCGATAAGGCACTTGAATTTAAGCTGGGAGCACGTGGCCTACGTTCCATTGTGGAGGCTGTGATGATGGATGCGATGTACAGTATGCCGTCCGCAAATAAAAAGAAGCTCCATGTCACGCTGGAGTATGCGAAGGAAAAGTTTGAAAAATCGGACGTAAACCGTCTGCAGATGGCCTGATCGGCGGTTTTTAAAATATAAATATAGTAATGGCAAAGAAGGATAATTTAACAGAAGAGCTCAAAAAACATTTTGGTTTTGATACCTTTAAAGGAAATCAAAGAGCGATCATCGAAAATGTGCTGGCAGGAAATGATACCTTTGTGTTGATGCCGACCGGAGGAGGAAAATCTTTGTGTTATCAACTGCCTTCTCTTATGATGCAGGGGACGGCCATTGTGATTTCTCCCTTGATAGCCCTGATGAAAAACCAGGTGGATGCCATGCGTAATTTCAGCGAAGAGGACGGGGTTGCCCATTTCATAAACTCTTCTTTGAACAAATCGGCTATCGACCAGGTAAAAGACGATATCCGGAAAGGCCGGACGAAGTTGCTTTACGTAGCCCCCGAGTCGTTGACCAAAGATGAAAACGTGGAGTTTCTACGCCAAATCAATATTTCGTTTTATGCTGTAGACGAAGCCCACTGTATTTCCGAATGGGGACATGATTTCCGCCCGGAATACCGTCGTATCCGCCCGATCATAAACGAAATCGGCAAACGCCCGCTGATTGCCCTGACGGCGACAGCCACACCGAAAGTACAGCACGATATCCAGAAGAACCTGGGAATGATCGACGCCTCTGTTTTTAAATCTTCCTTCAACCGTTCTAATTTATATTATGAGATTCGTCCGAAAACGGCGAATATCGACCGCGAGATCATAAAATATATTAAGTCCAACGAGGGAAAATCCGGTATTATCTATTGTCTGAGCCGTAAGAAGGTGGAAGAGTTTGCCGATATCCTGAAAGCAAACGGCATTAAAGCGTTAGCCTATCATGCCGGTATGGATTCGCAGCTACGTTCGAATAACCAGGATGCGTTCCTGATGGAGAAGGCGGACGTGATCGTTGCGACAATTGCATTCGGTATGGGGATCGACAAGCCCGACGTACGGTATGTCATTCATTATGATATTCCCAAGAGCCTCGAAGGATATTACCAGGAAACCGGACGAGCCGGCCGTGATGGCGGCGAGGGCCAGTGCATCGCTTTTTATGCGTATAAAGACTTGCAGAAGCTGGAAAAATTCATGCAGGGGAAACCGGTTGCAGAGCAGGAGATCGGGAAGCAGTTGCTTCTGGAAACTGCCGCGTATGCCGAGACCTCCGTATGCCGGCGGAAAGTCTTGTTGCACTATTTCGGTGAAGAATACCTGGAAGAAAATTGTGGAAATTGTGATAATTGTTTGAACCCGAAAAAGAAAGTGGAAGCAAAAGAATTATTAAGCGCCGTACTCGAAGTAATTGGCACGTTAAAGGAAAAATTCAAGGCAGAATATATTGTCAACATGTTGGTCGGCAACGAAACCTCCGAAATCCAATCTTACAAGCACAATGAACTGGAAGTTTTCGGCTCCGGTTCGGATGAAGAAGAAAAGACATGGAACGCCGTTATCCGTCAGGCCTTGATTGCCGGATATCTGGCTAAAGATATCGAAAACTACGGTTTACTGAAGATTACAGAAAAAGGAAAAGAGTTTATTAAGAAACCTGTTTCTTTCAAGATAACCGAAGATAACGAATTTGACGAAGAGGAAGACGAAGTTCCGGTACGTGGCGGAGCGACCTGTGCCGTCGATCCGGCTCTTTTCTCGATGATGAAGGATTTGCGTAAGAAGTTGTCCAAGCGTTTGGAAGTTCCTCCATTCGTTATTTTCCAGGACCCGTCTCTCGAGGCGATGGCTACCACCTATCCGGTGACATTGGAGGAATTGCAGAACATCCCCGGTGTTGGGGCCGGTAAGGCAAAAAGATATGGTAAAGAGTTCGTCGAACTGATCAAGAAGCATGTGGAGGAAAACGAAATCGAACGTCCCGAAGATCTTCGCGTGCGCACGGTTGCCAATAAATCCAAACTGAAAGTTTCGATCATCCAGCGTATCGACCGCAAGGTGGCGTTGGACGAGATTGCCATGACGAACGGATTGGAGTTTAGCGAACTGTTAGACGAAATCGAAGCGATCGTTTATTCCGGAACCCGTATCAACATCGACTACTTCCTGAACGACGTGATGGACGAAGATCATATCGATGATATTTACGAATACTTTAAAGACTCGGAAACAGACGACCTGGAAGACGCCATCGAAGAATTAGGTGGCGATTATACGGAAGAAGAGATTCGTCTTGTACGAATCAAATTCCTATCGGAAATGGCAAATTAATAATGTGCTGATCCGGGATAACCGCACCAAAATCATATCTGATAGGTGTATCCTCCACAGGATGATCGGTATCTCTGAAGTTCCTTGTCCCCATACTTGACACCATAGCGTCAAGTGTGGGAACAAGGTAATTCTGGTTTAACGGCAAATCAGCATTCATGATTCATTTCCATAAAAATGTAAACCAATAACCTGTATCAAAATAGAATTATTCCATATATGGCAACTGCGACACCACCCAAATGAACCTACAGCAGTTGTTGGAAGCCCGAAATCGGCTTGTTACTGAAAACATAAAACAGGCTATTTATATGCGTTCCTATTGAATTACACCCCAGTTTAGATTAAATACAAACCAGAAGTATCAAGCCTGAAATGAACAGTTGTTCCCAGAATTGCGTTATATTTGCAGACTGTAATTGAATAGAAATATAAAATAATGAATAAAGCATTACATCAAGTAGGTGAATATGTCATGTTGATGGCGAAATGCATCTCCGTCCCAAACCGGTGGAGCATGTTCTTCAAGCAGCTGATAAAAGAAATATACAAATTAGGAGTCGATTCGCTCTGGATTGTTATTATCATTTCCATTTTTATCGGTACGGTTATCGCTATCCAGATTTCACTGAACATCAGTTCGCCGCTTATCCCTAAATTCACGATCGGATATACGACGCGTGAAATTATCCTGCTGGAATTTTCTTCTTCCATTATGTCATTGATCCTGGCAGGTAAAGTCGGTAGTAACATAGCCTCCGAGATCGGGACCATGCGTGTGACGGAGCAGATCGACGCGATGGAGATTATGGGGGTAAACTCCGCCAACTTCCTGATCCTGCCGAAGATGGTCGGCATGATGACTTTTATTCCGGTACTGGTTATCTTCAGTATGTTCACCGGCATTTTGGGAGGTATCGCAGCCAGCCATTCCACGGGAACGGGTATGACACCCGCCTCTTTCGAATATGGCTTGCAGTTCTATTTCAATGAGTTCTACATCTGGTACTCCATCATTAAATCCGTAGTGTATGCGTTTATAATTTCATCCATAGCCGCTTATTTCGGTTATAATGTAAAAGGCGGTGCGCTGGAAGTAGGTAAAGCCAGTACGAACGCGGTCGTTATGAGCAGCATCATGATTCTGCTCGCCGACGTACTATTAACCAATATAATGTTGACATAAGGAATGGTAGAAGTAAAACATATTACTAAGTCCTTTGAAGGACGGGTTGTCCTGAATGATATCAGCGCTGTCTTCGAAACAGGAAAAACAAACCTGATTATCGGGCGAAGCGGTTCCGGTAAGACGGTCCTTATTAAAAATATTATCGGATTGATGCGCCCGGACTCAGGAGAAATCCTGTACGACGGACGTGATCTGACCTCGATGGGCAAGCATGAACTGAACATGTTGCGCCGTGAAATGGGTATGCTGTTTCAGGGATCTGCCTTGTTCGACAGCATGACGGTGTTGGAAAATGTCATGTTCCCGCTGGATATGTTTTCAAACGATACGTACAAAGACCGTTTGAAACGTGCGCTGTTCTGTCTGGATCGTGTCAACCTGTCGGAAGCCGGCCATCTCTATCCGTCCGAGATCAGCGGCGGTATGATGAAACGCGCTGCTATTGCCCGTGCGATCGCCCTGAACCCGAAATACCTGTTCTGTGACGAACCGAACTCTGGCCTCGACCCCAAGACTTCGCTCATCATCGACGATCTGATCCACGATATCACCGCCGAATACAAAATGACGACTATCATCAACACGCACGATATGAACTCCGTCATGAACATCGGTGAAAACATTATCTTCATCAAAGAAGGCGTGAAAGAGTGGCAGGGCAACAGCAAGGAGGTTATTACTTCCAAGAATAAAGCGTTGAACGACTTTATCTTCGCTTCCGACCTGTTCCGTAAGGTGAAAGAGGTCGAGGAAGAAGAAATGAAAGAAGAAGAAATGAAAGCAAAATAAAGAAAGATCCGATGCCCACCAGATGAAAAATTCACGGGCATCGGATTGGAAAGGGATAGGCATCGGATTCTTTTTCGATGCCTATTTTATCTATACCTTCAAAATACGGGTTTCAAGCTTTCCCATTTCACATCCCATTGTCCGTTTTTAGGAAATCCGGGATTCTCTTCCTCACAACCATCCCAACCGGCACACATCATTGCGACAACGGTAAGCAGTCCGCCATTTCCCGGCAAGTAAAGCGGAAGTCCCTCATTCTGGAAATTGTGTCCATTAGGCAAGTAAGTATTTTTCTGAACATTCTTCAACAAGGCTTCCAAAGCCCATTCCGGTTCATTCAAACGGATCGCAGTCATGGCCATTAAAGGGAAATCCCATCCCCAGGTTTCAGCCCAGTCCCAATTGTCCAGGACATGACGCAAGGTTTTACGCATAACCTCCTTATCCAAGTTAGCCGATGCAGGAAGGAAACCGTAAGCGGCCAATTGAGTCGGATGTCCCCCGTCTTTCTCCAACACAGATTCAGCCTCGACATAGACACCCTTGACAATGGGCCAGGGAGCCATCTGATCTGCCATCCGGTCCCAATCGGCATTCCGTTTCCGCCCCATCCGTTCCCTCCAGTCATTCGCCTTTTTCAAGCCCCAACTCCAATATGCCAGTTCGAAAGTAGGATTGATATTGTCCCGGAATGTTCCACTGTTTCCTTCACGGGCGGAGATTATCGGAGGTCCCAAAACAAAGCATTTCCGGGAGGCATCCCAATGAGCGTAATCGTACATGAATTCGGCTGTCGCATCTATCAGGTCGCCGAACCGGTCCAATGTCTCCCGTGTCGGATTTTCCCGGTAAAGCAATTCCGCATAAAAGATCGGATGCGGCTGTTGCCAGACCAATAAGGGGCCGACACCGGAAGGCGCCTCCACGCCGTCCGGCCCGATCATCTTCGGCCAACGTACACCTTTATATCCCTGCGTGGCAGCATACGATTCCGCCACTTCAACAATCTCTTTATACCAGTCTAAGGTATTCGACAGGCAGGCAGACCGGCCCCATAGTGCAAAATGCACAGAATGCCACCAATGCATCTCCAGATGGAATTTGCCGTACCAACTATTGCAGGTCAAGCCCGTTTCCTGCGGCGGATACTGTTGCCGGGACTGGATGGCGGTCAGATACTGCGACAGAACAATCCGGCGCTCCAGCTCTTTCCAACGGTGATCTTTGCTGCCCGACAGATCGACAGCGCCGCCGCTCATCCAGAAAGTTTCCCATGCCTGTCCGTTTGCTCGGACAGCAGAGGCATAATCACCGGATGTATTCAATATCTTTTCATCTGTAGAAAAATCGACCAACAGCGTAAATTCGTCTTTACCGGAAAGCAATTCAAGGGAATAGTCATGACGGGATGTCTCTCTCAGAGCCGCCTTCACGGATGTCCGTATACGGCAATAATAGACAAAATCATCCGTCTGATGTTTAATGATCCAATCGTTTTCACCGCTTCGGATGATCCCGGACCAATGGCCGTCCTCTTTGTCCCAGACAGCCGGTTCCTTTCCAAATGCGACACTGGGAAATGGGAAGCAGATCCGCACGCCCAACTTCTTTTCGGAAAAGAGAGGAGATTTCAAGCGATAGGCCAACTCATCTTTATCCGGATGACAAAGTGTCGTGATTTCGACAGGAGAGCCGGACAGCTTAAAACGGCTTTCCAAGGTTCCTTTCCAAACATTCAACTGTTGAAAAGTTTCACTCAGTTCATTCTCCGAAAGCGTCTTTCCTTCCGCCTTCAGCAAACCGATCAGAGCCAATCCCGTTTGATGGGGATTGGCGCGAAGATATTCATGGCCGGGAGAAGAGCCGATCGGATATGGGACTTTCTTGTCGTAAGCATCCACATATTTGAAGACCTCAGACAGCTGATAGTTTTCCGTATTCGGAAAACTATGCCAACCCCACTCCGACATTGTCGATAAGGGAATCCCAGCCCTGTACAATTCCGGAAAGGTTTGCATTCCCGTTATATCGGCTGTATAGCAGAAGCGTCCGTTCCCGACGGAAAGTGGAGAATATTTGTCAATCTGCGTCTGCGTCACATTATGACGCGTGACAAGTGCTTTCCGGTCTATCTTGTTACTTCCCGCCACTCCCTCACCACAGCAGGCAAACAAGAAAGCGACCATAATCAATCTTTTTATATTCATATCCTACTTCCTTTTTGAAGATATTACATCATTGGGATTCAGTCTCCTACTTTCGTTCCACTGCAACCCGCACCGTCACTGGTCCCAACAGGCCGGAAGGTTCCAACGTAATCTCGGACACGGCATTTCCTCTGAAGTCATTTCCCAAAACGACATTCGTTTGTGTATATTTGGCCGGCCCCACCGATATCTCGTCACCTGCGACCCGGTTAAACCAGGAATTGGTAACTTCCACTACCAAATCGTTTTCTCCTTCCTTCAAGCCGTCTGTTATATCCACACGGAAGGGTTTTGTCCAGACAACTCCCTTGTCTTTCCCGTTGATACGGACAGAGGCAATCCCGACATCCTTTACATTTTCCAGTTGCAGGAAATACCGGTTTGCCGGATTCTTTTCAAAATTAGCGGTAAATTTCTTATTATAGACTGCCGTTCCCGAATAATATTTGATTCCTTTATCCGGATGTGTCGTCCAGTCTATCAGTTCGGGGAAAACGACGGATGTCGGGCCTCCCCATTTCGGATCGAAATTGACGGTCCAGGCGCCATCCAACGTTTGCAGGGCTTCATAATCAGGATCATTGCAGGCTTTCACTCCTTGCTCATTCCGGTCGATCACCTTGTGGAACACTACGAATATAGAACCGTAAGGTTCCAACGCTAAGGGAACGACCGTCTTTTCCTCTTTCTGGGTGAAAGCTCCGGCATCACGTATTTCTCCGGTAAGGGCATCCCATAACTCCGGCTGTAGTCCTGAAACACGGAAACGTGCGTTGACCGTTTGCCGTTCTGCCGTCTGATTGCTGACAAAGTAAACATGGGTATTACCTACTACATAATGGATGTAATCAAAATCCGTCTTACTATCGTTTCCTTCGACAGCAAAATCAACCGGTTGGTTCCGGGATAGAAGATATTCCCTGGCGCTTATTCCCCAAGAGACAAGCCCCTTTCCGTATTTATTCTGTCCCGTTGTTCCGGTTGCCGCTCCCCAAAGCAGATCTGCCAATTGTTTGAATTCGGCAACTCCCTTCTCACCTCCGGCCAATGATACTGCTTTCTGTGGTTTGGGACCGAGAACAGAGGCTCCTTCTTTTACCAGCGTTTCCAACTTCTCCAACACAGGCAACGACAAGATCCGGTGATCCGGCAGAACCAGCACTTTATATTTCCTGCCGCCCGGCACAACGATATCTCCATTTTCGACATCCGATTTCATCAAAATATTTTCATCCGTCACATCGTAATCAAAACCGAACATCGCACCGGGCATATCCGAATGCTTAAACGGATAGACATTCGGGACGTGATCGCCATAATAATAAAGGACATCGGCGACGAACGTTCCTTCCTGCGCCAACATCTGTACACGATGCATGTAATCGATGAAAGGGGCCGACTTGCTCCACCAGGTAACACGCGGGTTCACATGCGTACCGGCAAAATATTCCTGTCCCGGTATTCCCTGCTCCGCGGGGGAACAAGTAAAGGTATGGAAATACACGCGGTTCAGGCCGGCGCATATTTCATGGTCGAATGCCGACTTCTGATCGTGCCACAGTTCATCGTTCCAATGCGGACCGATCGTCGTGAAAGACTCGGCTCCTACAATCTTCTTTCCGTAAATATGAGCGGCGGAAGAGGCCTGCTTGATAAAGAAACGGTCCTGCGGCCGCGGACGGTGCGGGGAAGGCGACCAGAACTCGCTCATCACAATATCACTGAAGCCATAATCCTTAATACCGTCCAACGGCCCGGCATGGGGTCCTGCCGACTCCGGTTGAATCCCCATATTATGCTGATGGGCATGTTCGGCAAAGCGGGCATAATGATTCGTGGCGACCAGATGGCCTATCGTCTTGCGGAAGTCAGCCAGAAAAGCATTCGAGGCATCGATATTGTCCACTACATGCCCGGCAATAAGAGGCAAATATAGTTTCAAATCGTATCCGCAATACGAACGGAACTCATCGGCGAAAGCATCCGTCCAGTTCATTCCTCCGCACTCCCAGCTATCCGTCTCCATAAACTTCAATGTCGAGCCGACATGCTTTTCACCCGCCGCCTGAAGGATCGGTTCAACAACCGTATTCCAATAATAATCGAATGCATTCCGATCCATATAATCTAATACATTGCCTTGCCAATCCCTGCTGGAGGTCGAAACTTCGGACTGGGTGCAGGTATAACCGATACGCATAATATTCCAGTCGCCGGCAGGAGCGTCCCAGCTAAGCAAGCCTTTTTCATCCATCTTTCCTGTAAGGTCGACTATCCGGGCCTTATCGACAAGACAGATCGTTTTATCCTGTTTCTTTTCTCTGCCATGCGAACTGTTCTCCAACAAGAAACGGCAGTCCGGAGCAGAACCTCCCAGTTCGTGGAAGCCTAATTTCAGATCCAGATTACTGACAGGTTCGTCCGTTTTGTTTTCTTTATTCGCCGGGAAAGCAAGGACCACGATATCCTTATAGAATCCTTTATGGATTTCAGGTTCCGCCAACTGCAAACGGAGCGTTTTTCCTCCTGCGGCCTTTTGCTCGGAATAAGTCAGTTGCTTGGCCGCATACTGCGGAGTAACACACGGACCGCCCAGGTTCCAGCCACTCTGGATGTTGAAACCGATTTCCAACCCTAAACGCTTAGCCTCATCCAAAGCAAAAACAAAAAGATCCGTCCATTCCTTACTACCGAAAAGCGGCCCGGCAGGGATATCCTTGTTCCCCCGCTGATTATGTCCGCCGGCATCAAAGATCATCGCTCCCTGGAAATTCCGGGATCTCATTGCTTCCAAATCTTTTGTAATAGCTTCTTTTGTCACATTTCCATTCAGCCACCACCACCAGCAATTGACGCCATAGGTTTTATCCGGTTGCTGGAAATTGCTTTTCAAATAGTCATAGTCAATTTGTAAATTCCTATCTACAGGTTGATTATCCGAACCCGCACAGCTAAAGAGGAAGCCGAGTAATATCGCTTCCCAACATATTGTTTTCCAACTCATCGCTCACATCTATTATCTATCTTAATAATCAAACCCGCTAAAATTTTATTCATTGTCTGATTCATAAAACTTTAGCGGGTCTTAGTAAAAATCACTATACTGACCGGTTAGTCCCAACCCGGATTTTGTTCCATTACGATATCCTTATTCGTATCGATCACAACCTGGGGAATCGGCCATAAATTGAAATGCTTGGTCAATGTCGTTCTCGGATCATCCCAGTAAGCGTATTTCTTAATCCGATCTACGGCAACTGTTCCACCCATGCGCAACAAGGTATTCCAACGACACTCTTCATACACCAGCTCACGGGCACGTTCGTCCAGGATCAAGTCTACATTCACATCCGATGCTTTCACCAGATAGTCACACTGCGCACGTTTACGCAGCAAATTAATATCATCCGCCGCGCCGGCATTGTCTCCGGATCGCATCTTGGCTTCTGCACGCAACAAAATGGTTTCCGGCAAACGGATCAGGTACTCGTCACGGAACAGGTTGCTTCTGTTTTCCCCTGCATTCAGGCCTCTGTACTTATCCGTTGATATTTTGCAGGAGATCGGGAAACATTGTGTCCATGCACCGTCTCTCGCATCCTGGCTCTCCCCTTCCTTATAAATAACGCTCCAAGGAACCGGTACACCATAATAAGGAGAAGAAGGCATATTTCCCAATAAAGTACGCCTGAGAACGGCTTCCGAATTACGCAAATCTTTTCCCCATTTGCCTTCATAAATAAGATCTCTCGTATATTCTGTCGGAGTTATCTGTACAATGCCACGTCCTCCGACATCCTCCATTGTCGAATTCAAATGAGCCGACATGGGATCTCTGTAAACAGGGCCGAAAGAACGGGAATACTGCAATTTAGACTGTCCATCCTCCGCTTTATAAGCATCATAGTCAATCTGGGCTACCCAAATAGCCTCTTTGTTACCTTCCTGGTAATTCTGATTCCCTTCTTGAAACAAATCCCAATAAACATTCCCTTCTACCGGATAACCGGCTGCTGAATATAGATGTTCGGGAGTCTGCATATCTTCCGCCGTTGCATAATAATAAACCGGATCTTCATTTGCTCTGGAACCGAAACGTTCCGTCATCAAACTATAGACCGAACTGTCAATCACATCATTACCATAGGCAATCGCTTGCTGGTAAGCAGCAGGAGCCTCACCGCTCTTGCCTTCCTCTTCCAAAGCGATACCTTTATCAAGATACAATTGGCAAAGGTTATGCAGGGCAGCACCTCTGACCAAACGTCCCGTGGTTCCGGTAGTCTCCGGCAAATCATTCAGGGCCGCTTCCAACTCATCGATTGCAAACTGATAGGTTTCAATACGACTGCTACGCTTAAAATCATAATGCGGAGTTGTCGTAATTTCCGTTACAAGTGGCACGCCTCCATATAATTCACCTAAATTCCGATAGGCAAAAGCCCTGAAAAAGCGGGCCTGGGCTATTGCATACGATTTTTCAGCATCCGAACTCCAGGAAATCTGCGGAAGTTCTGCCGCATACAGAGCAAGGTTCGCTTTTGATATCAACTGATACCAATGTGAATAGTTCGTATAAAATACCTCTGATGTCGAATTCAATATACTATAGTCATTGAAACGGTTACTGCGACGGATAGTAGCCACGTCAAACATGTCCGTCCCGTTTCCACCACGAAAGACAAAGGCTGTATTGCTCTCTTCAACCATACACATCATGACACGTATGTGAGAATAGCAACCTACCAGAACCTGGTCTACCTGTTCGGAAGTAGAGAAGACATTATCTATCGTATAAAATGTTTCAGGATCTTCTTCCAAAAACTTGGAATCATTGCAACTACCGAGCAAACCGACACTCAGCAGACCATAAACACTATATTTTAATAAGTTTTTCATTTCTATATTATTTTAGCCATTAGAAACTGATATTAGCGCCTAAAGAGAAAGAAGTCAATACCGGATAGGTGTTTTCACTAACGGTAACCCCAACTTCCGGATCTCCACCTTGCCAATTAGTTATCGTAAATAAATTCTTCGCCGTAAAAAATACTTTCAGGTTTTGGATGTTCACTTTCTGCACCCAAGGTTCGCGAAACGTATATGACAAAGTCACATCTTGTAAACGTACGAATGCCCGATTCTGCAATCCCAGGAAACGTCCGCCATCCCCATTAAAGGTTGCTGCGGGATATTCGTTGCTCTTATTCTCCGGAGTCCACCAAGGGATATAAATGCCATTCGTATTAAATCTCCCTGAACCATTGGTCAAATAAGCTCCTTTATTTGATTTTTGATAGTATCCGCCACCACCGAATGTCCCGGTCAGCATAAAATACAAATCCCAATTCTTATACGTAACCGTGTTGCTCATATTCAACTTGAAGTTTGGAGTTGAATAGCCCAAAATAACACGGTCGGATGAAGTGATCACTCCATCACCGTCCATATCTTTATATTTAGGGATACCCGGAGTTGCTCCGTTCGCTTTCATATATTCGGCGTCTGCTTCCTGGACTATACCATCTTGTTGATAGCCATAGATAGCACCTAAAGGTTTACCGATAAAACGTGAGTTTGAAATATCGTCATCTTCTTTACCGTCACCATCCAGATCATCGCCATACAAATGGGTTAACTTATTACGGTTCAACCAGAATGTTAAGTTCGTCATCCAATGCCAATCTTTCGTATCGATATTCACAGAACGAATCGTCAATTCCACACCTCTGTTATTTACCTGCCCCATAGAAGACTTCATATTCTTAAAGCCGGTCATAACGGGGATATCTCTCGTGAATATCTGATCCGTTGTCTTTGAAAAATAAAGGTCCAGATCCACAAACAAACGATTACCCAGCCAAGCAGATTCAAAACCAGTATTCCAAGATTCTGTCGTTTCCCAGCCTAAATTGGCATTACCAAGAGCTTTCTGATTCAATCCATAAATAATATCGCTCCCTCCGAATTCATAACGGACACCTCCGGAAGCCCCGTTATTGATAGTAGACAATGTTCCGTAAGGATCCAATCCCTGGTTACCGTTCTTACCCCATGACACCTTCAATTTCAAATCATCCAAGAAAGAAGTCCGAGCCATAAACTTTTCGCTGCTCAATCTCCAAGCGCCACCAAAAGCGAAGAAATCTCCCCATTTCTGATTAGCTCCAAAAACAGAAGCTCCATCACGACGATAAGAGCCGGTAAAGAAATAACGGTCATCGTATGAATAAGAGGCACGTCCCAAATATCCGATGTTGGAACGCTGATTATTATCCATATTTACTTTCTGGACTGTCGCTTTGTGCAGCCCGTTAAGCCCCAAAGTCGTATTTCCATTTGCAGCGAAGTTTGATCCGGTAGTTTCTATTTTCTCATATTTTTTCCTATCGCGCGTTGCGACAGCAGTCAGATCAATCGTATGCTTTCCAAATGAGTTTTTATAATTCAGGATATTATCGATCACCCAACTATCGGTTGTATTATTATTGATTTTTCCATTCGCACTTGTCAATAAACTTTGGAGCGTGGACGGAGAATAACGATTTTCGTCATCATAAGCGCCTTCCTTGACAAAATACCCCTCATAATAGAAATCTCCGGACTGATTTTTGCTTAAGTTACCGGCATAATTAAAACGGTAACTTAATCCTTCAACCCAAGGAAGCTTAACAACAGCATAAGCATTGGCACGGAAATTATTCCGGATGTCCTTATTGTCCCGAACACTTCTGTCGGTGTCCCACAAAGCATTTACACTTGATTGTGTATATGGGAACTTTTCCAACAATTTTTCCGATTCATTTCTATACATCACGCCATAAGGAGACGTTTGCGTTGCCTCTCCAACATTGGCTCCTACTCCGGAATAGTCCGACTTTGTAAAGGCTGCATCTACTCCGATTTGCAGCCAGCTCGTTATATCCGTGTTGATTTTTGCTAAAGCTGTAATTCGATTATAATCATCACCGATAACCACACCTTGATTATCCGAGTAGGCTGCAGACAAATAATAATTCATTTTTTCTCCGGCTCCGGAAACAGAAACCTGGTAATCCTGTACCCAACCTGTGCGGGTTGACGCATCCAACCAATTTATTTCCCTACCGGCTTCCATATTTGCCAATTCCTGAGGCTTTAACCAACTTAAATCCGAACTATTATTCCGGGCCATAACAGATTCGAGCCATTGTTCTCCTTTCATCAACTCCGGTTTATTCTGCCAGGTCTGCATACTACCCGAAGCATTAAAAGTGATAACAGGCTTTCCTGTTTTTCCTTTTTTAGTCGTAATAATAATCACACCATTTGCGGAACGGGAACCATAGGCAGCAGCAGATGTCGCATCTTTCAATATATCATACGAAGCGATATCATTCGGGTTTATATCATTGATACTACCCATAAAAATCACTCCATCCACAACGATCAACGGATCATTCGAACCCGAAATAGACTTTTGTCCACGCATTTGCATGCTCGGCTCTCCACCGGCGGAATTAGTCGCGCCAATATCCAAACCTGAGACATTCCCTTTCAGAGATTCCAATGCATTCAAATTCGGCGACAGGGCAATCGGAGAATTTTCCAATCTAACGGAACTGACAGAACCGGTAAAGTCTTTTCTTTTTGTCGTTCCATAACCGATAACGATTACTTCATCCAACGTCTCCGTATCTTCCTTTAATAATACATCCAACGTATTGCTGTTTCCGACAGGAATTTCCTGGGTAATATATCCGATATAAGAGACAACCAGAATGCTATTCGAACTCACTTCAAGCGAATATTGTCCATTGATATCCGTAATCGTTCCATTTGTTGTCCCTTTTTCAACTATATTAGCACCAATTACCGGTTCACCGCTCTGATCCTTAATAACACCGGTAATTTTCCGGGTGCTTTGTTGGGTAGACGAAGAAACATAACCGGGTGCAGAAAGTACTATTTGGTTGTTTTCTTTAATAATATAAGTGATTTGGGCTTGTTGCTTAATCTGTTCCAGCAGATCCCGGATATTTCCTCCCTGAGCAGAAATCGTAATTCTTGTATTCAGACCGGATAAATTGTCATTGTAGAAAAATCGGTAATCACTTACTTTTTCTATTTCGCGAATCACCTCGCGAGTGGATTTGTTTTGCATGGATAAGGATATCTGCGCAGAAAGTATTGTACCCGAAACAAGACAAAAACTTCCAATTGTGATTCCTTTCCTTAATAAATTCTTTAAGGTATTCATTTTTTTAAAGTTCTCCATTAATTAGTAATAAATTAAAAGGTAACTTTGCATACGAAATCAAGTGGTGAGAAGCGAAGATTTCAAATTTGCAAAATTACATTGCATAATTATCAGGTGTGTCTATACCATAGATGCACCTGTGTTTTTCATACTCTCTTTCCCATAGGCATTCTGTTTATTGTTAACACTTTATTTTATTATTTTCTCTCCTCTATAATAATCTCTCCACCAACCTTTTTATATACAATCGGTGCTGTAAGACTAATTAATTCAATCACATTCTCCAAGCTATTATTTTTTATAACTCCTGAGAAACGATAACGCTTTACCTTTTCAGAGGCAAACCGCACTTTGACATTATATAAACGATCCAACATCACGGCGACCTCTTCCATCGTCTCTCCCTTAAAAACCAACTCATTATCTTTCCACATCCGGGCATAAGCCGCGAGCTCGTCGGAGACGATCATTCTGCGTGAAGACTTATCAAAGCTCAAACTCTCATCAGGTTTCAAAATGACTTCATCCTTTCCTACCGATGTACGGACTTTTCCTTCAAAAAGAGTTGTTGTCAACTCTTTATCTTCCTGATAAGCTTTTACATTGAATGTAGTGCCTAACGCTTCGACCTCCATTTCTCCTGCTTTCACTATAAATCGGGAAGTGGAATCTTTTGCCACTTCAAAATAGCCTTCTCCCGACAAAACAACCTGACGATTCTTTTTCCCGTAATCACCATTATAGGTTAATTCCGTATGAGAATTCAACCAGACCTTTGTACCGTCCGGCAATATGACACTTGCCCTCTGTCCTTTATCAACTAAGACTTTATAGTTCTGCAACGAATAATTTGCCGTTTGATCCACCAAATTCATATATAGATGGACAAAAGTTGCAAAGCCTAATAGAAACACAACAGCCGCCGCATAGGGCAACCACTGGCGGAACTGTAGCTTTCGAACTGATCTTGGTTCCTTCTTTCCCTCTGTTTCCGTATGTATCCGACTTTGAATATTCCGGAACATACGATTCTGAATTTCAACCGGAAGTTCTTTTCCCTCCGCCTCTGTCCAAAATTGGCGGTAATGTTGGAACAACAGTTCACGAATTCCAGGTTGCCTGAACCAGGTCCACAACTCATGTTCCTGCTCGGCAGGAAGTTCACCACGCATAAAGCGGTCCAGCAACTCTATGTATATATCTTTTCTTTCCATCCTCTATATTGTATATCCCCTATAAAGAAAAATCACTTACAAAGGCGTTTATGTTTAACACTGATTAACCAAATAACAAAAAAGGAGTAGCCATCTTTTATCTGAAGGCAGTTTAGAACGTAAATATTGAAAAGAACGATAAAGCTGTGTCTCCACCGTTTTTTCGGAAATGGATAATTTATGGGCAATTTCTTTATTAGAAAGTTGTTCAAGGCGGCTTAAACGAAATATTTCTCTTCGGGCGGGAGGTAGATTTTCTATTAAATGGTCTATATACTCAAGAAGGGAATTGGTGTCGTGTTGTTCTTCTTCTCTTGAATTATCACTTAGATCAATATTCTCAACATGCAACGTTGCATGTTGAGACAGACGGAATTCCGTCTGTCTCAACATGCAACGTTGCATGTTGAGACAGACGGAATTCCGTCTCCTTAAAAACTAAATGCCGGGCAATCGTAAACAGGTAGGCCGTGATCCCTAACTCAGGTTCTATCTGCTCGTGCTTTTCCCAAATTTTCAGAAAGACATTCTGTGTCAAATCTTCTGCGAGAGATTTATCAAACAATAAAGAGTTGATGAAGTTATACACCTGAGGGTTGTAAGTCCAATACAAATCCTCAAAAGCTTTTTCGTCACCAACTTTCAAGCGTTTCAGTAAATCTTCATTAACTCTCATTTTATGTCGTTTTTTTATAAATTTGCATTAGACAAATTTACCCAAGTATATACAATAAACTATATACTTGGGTAAGATTATTCAGAGGAGGTTATCCTCCATAAGAGATTACGACAATCAATATCCGAACAACTCTTCCTGTGTCAGCTTCTGGATCGGACCGTATTGTGACAAGCCTTTCAGATTGAGATCCTTTTCATCGCCTAATACACAATAGATATAAGTACGTCCTTTTACCCATTTTTCCTGGAACGACTTGATCTCAGGCAATGTCATCGTTTGGGCTTTTTCGAAAAGATCCTTACGGCTGTCGGTATTCAGACCTAAATCCTGAGCATTCAGATAAGACCAGAGAACGTCGGATTTGGTAATACGCTCCGTACGCAAACGGGTGATGAGAGCTTCTTTAGCCAAGTTGAATGCCTTTTCTGATTCAGGCATATTATTGATAATTTCATCGAATGCATTCATCGCATCGATCATCTTATCATTCTGAGTTGCGATAAACGTTCGGTACACATACGGATATTTCAGTTTGGACGGAGCAATCAGGTAAGCTCCTGCGGAATAGGCCAAACCACGCGATTCACGCATTTCCTGGAATACAATCGCGTTCATGCCACCACCGAAGTATTCGTTATACATATCCAATGTAGGCTGGATAGCCGGATCGAACTTTTCACCCCGGTTAGAGACTGCGGAGAAATAAATTTGTTTCGCATCGTACTGGGCAAGCAAAACTTTATTTTCAGGAGTTTCCTGCTGGCTGAACTCGATAGCTGCCGGGACCGGCTGTAACTGGTCAGGGACATTATGATATTGTTTGATGATATCCAGAACGGCCTGCGGTTTTTCCGGACCATAATATAAGATCTTATGATCGAATGAATTGATCTTATGAATGCGGTCAACCAATTCCTGCGGATCCATCTGCTGCAATTCGGCAGTCGTCAGTACATTTGTGGCAGGAGATTTCGGACCCCAGATAGCATACTGGATCAGTTTATTGAAATTCTGTCCCTGATTTAACTTAGCATCAGCCCGTTTTTTCAGGATATCGCCGGCAAGGTTTTCATAGGCTTCTTTATTGACCTGTGCATCCGCCAGAATTTCTTCAAACAGTGCCATTGCTTTCGGCATATTTTCTTTTAAACCTTCCAGCATCACATAAGTACGGTCCGAACCGGGGAATACGTTAAAGTAACAAGCCAATTTATAAAACTCTTCATTGATTTCCTTCAGGCTCTTTTTTGATGTACCCAAATATTTCATATATTCGAAAGCAGTACCCATTGCCTTGTCATTATTCGTACCCATATCGAATACATACATCAGAGAGAAGATATCGTTGGTAGTATTCTCTTTATACAGTACCGGAATATTGGATTTAGCAGTCAGTTTCTGCAAATCCTTATCATAATCCAAGAATACCGGTTCGATCGGAGCGACTTTTGAAGCCTGGATTTCTTTCAGGAACATACTTGAACTGTCGCGGTTCATCACGATCGGTGTGATTTTGGGTTTCTCGATCTTCTTTTCGTTCGGATCTTTACCTTGTTTCTTATAGATGAGCGCATAGTTGTCGCCGAAGTACTTGTTGGCAAAATCAACGATCTGTTGCTTCGTCACTTTGCTCATACGGTCCAGTGAAGCGACTTCGTCTTTCCAATCGACACCGTCGATGAAAGAAGAGACAAACATATCGGCACGGCCGTCGTTACGGTCCATCCGGTACATTTGCATCAGTTTATAGTTATTGATAGCAGCCTCCAGCAAACCTTCGTCAAACTCACCTTTCTTCAGCTTATCGATTTCGGCCAGGAAAAGATCTTTTACTTCGTCCAATGTCTGTCCCTGCTTCGGACGGCCACTAATAACAAATGCGTTATAATCAGACGTTCCGTATGTTCCGGCATAGCAGCTTAGCACTTTCTGTTGTTGGACCAAGTCGACATCCAACAAACCAGCTTTACCATTATTGATAATTTCGCCAGTCAGATCCAGCAAATCCTGGTCAGGAGAAGCAGCTCCCGGAAAACGCCAACCCAATGTCACATTTTCGGCATCGACACCCAACACTTCTTTTACCACCGGCGTTTTAATCGGAGATTCGTGTGTTACCGGCAGTTTAGGCAGATCGGGATTCGGTTTCAAAGAGCCGAAATATTTATTGATCGTCTCGATCATCTGGTCCGGATCAAAGTCTCCGGACAGACAGATGGCCATATTATTAGGGACATACCAGGTCTTATGGTAGTTCTTGATATTCGTGATAGACGGGTTCTTCAGGTTTTCCTGTGTCCCGAGGACAGTCTGCGTCCCATAAGGATGATCAGGGAAAAGAGAGGCCAGAACAGCTTCATACACTTTACGGCCGTCACTGGTAAGAGACATATTCTTCTCTTCATACACCGTCTCAAGCTCCGTATGGAAACCACGGATTACGTTGTTTTCAAAACGGTCTGCCTGTATCTTCGCCCAGTTGTCGATCTGATTGGAAGGAATGTCTTCCACATAGACCGTTTGGTCGAAACCAGTATATGCATTTGTTCCGGTTGCCCCGATAGCGGACATTAGTTTATCGTATTCATTCGGAATTGCCAATTTCGAAGCCTCATAGGAAACACTGTCGATCTGATGATAAATAGCCTGGCGTTCTGCCTCATCGGTCGTCTTACGATACACTTCGAAAAGCTGTTCGATCTGATCGAGCAACGGTTTTTCCTGTTCATAGTTCTGCGTACCGAACTGCTGAGTTCCTTTGAACATCAAATGTTCAAAATAGTGCGCCAGACCTGTCGTTTCGGCCGGATCGTTTTTACCACCCACGCGAACGGCGATATACGTTTGAATACGCGGGGTCTCTTTATTCACAGTCATATAGACCTTCAAGCCGTTATCCAAAGTATAGATACGGGCTTTCAGAGGATCGTTCGGGACCGACTCGTATTTAAACGGGGAAGTCTCTGCACATGCAGTAGCCAGGAAGAGAATAAAGGCTAACTGAAGAAACTGAATCGTTTTACGCATAAAATTTAGATTTAGATAATTACATGCGTCAAATATATGAAATTTAAAACAAAAATAGCTCCCGTCCGAAAAAAAACGGGACAAGAGCCGATTTTTTTCAGACGGGAGCTAATATATGTTCGTACAAAGGTTATATTAAAGGCCGAATGCCTCTTTTACCTTATCGACATAATCCAGTTTTTCCCAGGTAAACAATTCCACTTCGCAGATGGTCGGCTTCGGATTGTAACGAGACGTAAATGTTTTTGTCACAATCTGCGGTTTACGTCCCATGTGGCCATAAGAAGCAGTTTCCAGGTAGATCGGATTACGCAGTTTCAGGCGTTCTTCAATTGCTTTCGGACGCATATCGAACAGGTTCCAGATCTTTTCAGCTATCTCTCCGTCTGTCATTTTCACGTTGGCACGGCCAAATGTATTGACAAAGATATTCATAGGTTTAGCAACACCGATTGCATAAGAGACCTGTACCAGCATTTCATCAGCCACACCGGCGGCAACCAGATTCTTCGCGATATGACGAGCGGCATAAGCAGCAGAACGGTCTACCTTCGAAGGATCTTTTCCGGAAAATGCGCCGCCACCGTGAGCACCTTTACCACCGTATGTATCAACAATGATCTTACGGCCCGTCAGACCGGTATCGCCGTGAGGGCCACCGATCACGAACTTTCCGGTCGGGTTCACATGATAGATGATATCATCATTGAACAAAGCCTGAACATGAGCCGGGTACTGCGCCTTTACACGCGGGATCAGGATGTTCTTAACATCTTCAGCGATCTTTTTCTGCATAGCCAGATCCGCTTCTTCCTGTGTGATGCCTTTTGCAGTGATAAATTCATCATGTTGCGTGGAAACAACAATCGTATCGATGCGTAACGGCTTTCCGTTGTCATCATATTCAATCGTTACCTGGCTCTTCGCATCCGGACGGAGGTAAGGCATCAGGTCGTTTTCATTCTTGCGTATCCCGGCAAGCTCCCACAACAGGCTGTGTGAAAGATCCAATGCCAGAGGCATGTAGTTTTCAGTTTCGTTTGTAGCATAACCGAACATCATACCCTGGTCGCCTGCACCCTGGTTGTAGGGATCTTCGCGCTCGACACCACGGTTAATGTCGCCACTCTGTTCATGGATAGAAGAGAACACGCCACATGATTTCGCTTCAAACTGGTATTCGCTTTTCGTATAACCAATTTTTTCGATCACGTTACGGGCTACATCCTGTACATCCACGTAAGCACTTGATTTTACTTCTCCAGCCAAGACAACCTGTCCGGTTGTTACAAGGGTTTCGCAAGCAACTTTAGAGTTCTTGTCATAAGCCAGGAACTCATCCAGCAAAGCATCCGATATCTGATCGGCTACTTTATCGGGGTGCCCTTCGGACACCGATTCGGAGGTGAATAAATAACTCATCGTTTTTTTAATTGAAAATTGAAAATTGAAAATTGAAAATTAAAAGAGAAACCCAATAAAGTCAACAGACAATTTACAATTGACGGTTAATAAATCAAATTAATGGATTGACGAGGGAAATTTGCTTTGCCGGACGGCAGTAATATAAAGGCTTGTTTTTAGCATTTTTTCCTGTGGTTGCAAGCAATACAAATCTATCCACATCAATTCGGACGCAAAAATACTCCATAATTTTGAATTATGAAGTATAAATGGTTAATTATTTTTTCTTCTTGGTGTTGCGCAGTGCTTTTTTATATTTAAACCCGGCTTTCATTTTCGCAGAACCGGACTTATGTGTTCCGCGCAGGAAGTCCGAAAATTTAAGCTTTTTCTCATCGGCATTTTCATCTTTGGCTTTCTTTTTAAAGACCATGCCACCACCGGTCAGTATCTTTTCTTTATCATTCATAATCGTTCTTTTAAATCTATTATACGTTCTTTCAATACAGGATGTACAACAAACGGAGCAATCTCGGACAAAGGGTCCATTACAAATTTCCGTTCGTGCATAAGAGAGTGCGGCAAGGTTAGCTGCGGAGTTCGCAAGACTTCATCGTCATATAGTAAGATATCGATATCGATAATGCGGTCGTGGTACGCTCCGTTGCTTTTTTCCGTACGGCCCAGTTCTTTTTCTATCTGTTGAGTGATTTGCAATAACTCCAACGGAGAAAAAGAAGTCTTTAATTTAACAGCTGCATTCAAGAAAAAGTTCTCCGACTCGAACCCCCACGGCTCCGTTTCATAGAAACCGGAAAGGGCGAGAATATCTCCCACCCTTTCAGCTAACAACGCTGCGGCTGTTATCATGTTCCGTCGCTTATTCCCGATATTGGTTCCCAAGCCCAGGTATGCAATCGCCATAAGCACCCGTTTTTACAGGATCAACATGGCATCGCCATAAGCGCCGAAACTATATTTTTCTTTCAATGCGACCTCATAAGCATCCATGATCAGGTCGTATCCGCCAAAAGAGGCCGTCATCATCAACAAGGTGGACAGCGGCATGTGGAAGTTTGTGATCATGCTCGACGCTACACTGAAGTCATACGGCGGGAAGATAAACTTATTGGTCCATCCTTCAAACTCTTTCAGGTGGCCGTCGGTGCTGACAGCCGTCTCGATGGCACGCATCACGGAAGTACCGACTGCACAAATCTGGCGTCCGTTATCCTTTGCCGTATTCACGATATTCACGACATCCCCGTTTACGACCATCTGCTCAGAATCCATCTTATGCTTGGTCAGGTCTTCCACATCGATTTCACGGAAATTTCCCAGACCGGAATGCAGTGTCAGATAAGCGAACTGGCAATCCTTGATCTCAAGGCGTTTCATCAGTTCACGGCTGAAATGGAGACCTGCGGCAGGAGCGACCACAGCCCCTTCTTCCGTTGCAAAAATATTCTGGTAACGTTCTTCATCGTCCGCTTCCACAGGACGGTCAATATATTTAGGCAGCGGAGTTTCGCCCAATGCATATAAAGCCTTTTTAAATTCATCATGGTTTCCGTCATAAAGAAAACGCAAAGTACGGCCACGTGATGTCGTGTTGTCGATCACTTCAGCCACCATCGAATCATCTTCACCAAAATACAGTTTATTACCGATACGGATTTTACGGGCGGGATCCACTAATACATCCCAAAGACGGAGATCTTCGTTCAGTTCGCGCAACAGAAAAACTTCGATGCGAGCACCTGTCTTTTCCTTATTTCCGTACAGACGGGCGGGAAAAACTTTTGTGTTGTTGAAAATAAACACATCCTTTTCTCCGAAATAGCCCAGTAAGTCTTTGAATACTTTATGTTCGATCTCTCCGGTCTTACGATTGATAACCATCAACCTGGACTCGTCTCTGTTCTTTGCCGGATGGAGAGCGATCAGCTCCTGCGGTAAGTTAAATTTGAATTTCGACAGCTTCATAATGTAAATTCTATTTTTGTTTTATTCTTATCATTATTAATCCTCACAATCTTTCCCGATTGTGACATTTTCATCTAAAAAGGCATCTATATCATCCGGAGACATACATTTGTCCAATGTGATATCTCCGATACGAGTCCGTTCGAGAGCAATCAGATGGGCGCCCGACTGAAGGGCGACACCTATGTCACGTGCCAAAGCGCGGATATAAGTACCTTTGCTGCAAACCACCCGTATCTTGATAACCGGCAGGTCACACTCCAACAACTCCATCTCATCGATCACAAGCGTCTTAGACTTCAATTCCACCTCTTCACCCTTGCGCGCCAGCTCATACGCCCGCTTACCATCCACCTTACAAGCCGAAAAAACCGGCGGTATCTGCTGGATCGTCCCAACGAACGACTGCAGTACCCTCTCTACTTCCTCACGGGTAATATGCTCTGTCGGATATACTCCGTCTATCTCTTTTTCCAGATCAAAAGAAGGAGTCGTTTCGCCCAACTTCAAGGTAGCGACATATTCTTTTGTCTGATACTGAAATTCATCGATCCTCTTGGTGGCTTTGCCTGTACAAACAATCATCACCCCTGTCGCCAGTGGATCCAATGTTCCGGCGTGCCCTACTTTAATCTTTTTCACCTTCAGTTTCCGCGATAACTTATAGCGGAACTTGTTCACCAGGTCAAAAGAGGTCCACTTTAAAGGCTTATTGAAATATAATACTTCTCCTGCTATAAAATCCATTCTTATTTAAGTAACGTACAGGCGATTGTCACCAAACCTGCAATTGCACAATAGATGGCGAAATAAATCAGCTTTCCCTTCTTTACGATATTGATCATCCATTTACAGGCGATACATCCCGAAACGAATGCGGCAATAAAACCGACAACCAATGACAGAGCCGGAATATCGCCTGCCACCACTTCACCTTTCAGCGCTTTCATAACATCCAGCAAGGCCTCACCCAAAATCGGGGGAATCACCATCAGGAATGAAAACTGGGCCAGTTTCACTTTATTGTCACCTAATAACAAACCGGTCGCAATCGTTGTTCCGGAGCGGGAAAGTCCCGGCATCACGGCGCAAGCCTGAGCCAAACCGATGATAAAAGCATCCTTCATCGAGATATTTTCCTTCTGGCGGGGTTTGGCATAATAGGAGAATGCAAGCAAAGCAGCCGTCAGCAACAACATACAACCGACGATCAGCAGTCCCGATCCGAAAATATCTTCCACCGTATCCTTGAAAAACACGCCTACAATACCGATAGGAATCATTGAAATCAGGATATTGACTACATAGCGAGTTTCTGCGTTCATCTTGAACTTAAACAAGCCACGGAATATCCATTCGATCTCTTTCCATAAAATCACCAGCGTACTAAACACAGTCGCAACATGGACAACGATCGTAAAAGCCAGATTTTCTTCTCCCTGAATCCCAAACAAGGCAGAACCGATAGCCAGATGTCCACTACTGCTGACCGGCAAGTATTCCGTAAGTCCCTGAACAATCCCCAGCACCAAGGCCTCAAACCAACTCATTCTGTTACTTCCTTATTTTTGCTGTTCTTCAAAATACCGAAAATCATCAACACGAAACCGATCACTGTCACAGCCGGAGCCACAACAATACGGCGGGAGCTGAAAATCTCAGGATTAAAACCCGCCGGGTCCTGCGAACCGCCACCACTCATCAACATAAAACCAATCGCGATAATAGCAACAGCAACAGCGATCAAAATGAAATTTTCTTTTCCAAAAGCGAAATCTCTCTTAGCCATACATTTATATATAATATAATTTATCAACACCCATTCGTAAATACTTGTTCACCGCCAAAACAGTAGCTGTAACCGAAAGCAAAATGCCCATTACCAACACGCCGGCATACACAATTATCAACGCTTTAATATCCAGCAGCTGAATAAAACCGGATAATTCGTTCTGTAAATAATACAACGCTCCCGTCAGCATTAATATTGCAAGGATAGATGCAAAAATACCGCTGACCACATTATACCGGACAAACGGCCTTCGGATAAAGCCCGGCGTAGCGCCCACCAGCTTCATCGTATGGATCAGGAAGCGTTTGGAATAAATCAGCAGACGGATCGTGTTACTGATCAGTACAAACGAGATCGCCATCAGCATCACGGCAAGGGTCAGCAGGATCAGGCTGACACGTTTCACATTGTCATTCACCATCTGCATCATATCTTTCCGGTAAAGCAAATCGGAAACGGAAGTATAGTTTTTTATTTTCTTTTCAATCAGTTGCAGGCTGTCCGCGTTGGCATATTCCGAATGCAATTTCACTTCTATGGAAGCCTGCAGCGGATTAAAGCCCAGGAATGTTTCGGGATTTTCGCCCAGTTCCTCTTCCAATTCCTTTGCAGCCTGCTCTTTCGAGATATATTCGGTCGATTTGATATAAGGCAAGGCATCCAACGTTTTTTGCATTTTCTTTATATCCGCCTCTTTCTGGTTATCTTTCAGCACGATCGAGAACGATATATTCTCCTTCACATATACGGAAAGTTTGTTTCCCAACAACCCTAGCAGAAAGACAAGTCCAAGCAAAAACAGTACCAATGCGATACTTATAATGGAAGTCAGACGAGAATTAAAGAAAGAAACAGAACTAACCTTTTTACTTTCAGCCATTAGACAGAACCTTATTGTTATTAAATAAAGTGAGGAGATGTGTTCAGAGAACACACCTCCCAATTTTTCTGCAAAAGAACAAATAATTTATGAAATAGCGGTTGCTTTACAATTCTTTAACTACAAGTCCCGAGCACGGGTGGATAAAAACAAACCGGGCTCCCCCGGTATAAGCCACATCCAGATAGATTTCACCTTTCAGGCGATCCGCTATGAGCCGGCAGATAGACAATCCTAACCCGGTTCCTTGGCTATATTCGTCCAACTTCTCGAAGCGCTCGAAAATCTTCTCCCGCATATTCGGTGAAATACCGCATCCCGTATCTGTCACCACAAAGCGAACCTGCCGTTGTTCCTCCTCGACTTGCACCGACAACTCGATCTTTCCCTTTTCCGTAAACTTCGCAGCATTCGAAAGCAAGTTTATCAATAACTGCTGCAAGCGAAGCGGGTCTGTATTCAATTTAAAAGAATCGTAAGGGCAATCCAATAGCAAGCTGACACCCGGCGAAACACGATGCGCCACACTTTTGACCGTCTCCTGGACGCACTGCTTCAAATCGACTTCTTTAAGGATAAATTTCATGTTCCCTGATTCTATACGGGAAAGATCTAACACGTCATTTATCAGGTTCAAAAGCAGATCCGAATTATTCTGGATCGTTTCAATAAACAACATCCTCTCCTCTTTCGAATAATCTTCGGCAGCCAACAGTTGGGAGAAACCCACGATAGCATTCATCGGGGTCCTGATTTCATGGCTTATATTCGCGATAAACAAACTCTTCGAAGCATTGGCACGCTCGGCATCTTCTTTTGCGGCACGCAATTTCTTCTCCGAATCCAGCAGCGACTCTTTTTCCTGTTCTATTACCTTCTTCAACCGCAACTGCCTACGGTATAAACGATAGAAACCATACGCCATTCCGACTAACAGGATCAGCAACACAGAAAGAAAAAGCAACTGCTTATTCTTTGCGACGAGTTTCGTCTTTTGCAATTCGATTTCCTTCGACTGCAGTTTCTGCCTGTTCAAATCATATAGCGAGTAAAAGCGGTTGATCTGGTTCGTAAACGTCATGTCGTGCTTATAGCCGACAACCTCCAACAGACGTTTATAAACAGCCAAGGCACCTTCCATATCGCCCTCATGCACCAATAACTCCGCCTTTAACAAGAGAACTTCTTCATATTCATCTGTCTCAAGGACAATATTTACATAATGCAAGGCTTTCTTATAATCTTTGATCAATTCATAATACCGGGCTTTGACAAAATTAAGTTGATATCCGACATAAGGATCTTCTTCAGCCCCTCCATTCGCATCAGCCTTTTCCAAATAGCGATACGCTTCACCGGCATTTCCCGTACTGATCGCATGATCAGCCTTATACACAAGCAACTGACAGATATTGGCATCAACCGGATATGAGTAGTTTAATTTTTCCCCTTCTTTCTTCCATTTTTCCAACAAATCTTCATACCGGGCTATATATGTTTCACATTCAGACAGCCGCTTCAACCGGAGTAAAGACTCAAGAATATCACCGACATATTGCATTTTATACCCGGTATTGCCGTTTTCCTTGTCTAAAATTTCAAAACCTTCCTTATATATCGTCACGGCATCACTGTCTTTCCGCAAATATTTGTAAATGCCTCCTAAGCTCTCGGCGCTGCAAACAATCCCATATTTGTCCTGCTCACCCCGCGCTTTATTATAGGTTTCAAGTGCTATATCTATGGCAACTCCATATTTTCCTCCCCAAAGGTTCGATTGCGAAATATAGGTCTTTATATCATAGTAAAGCTTCCGGTATTCTTTACTATCGGAAGCAATCGCCTCAGTCCGGGACATCAGATCGTAAAGGGATTCCTGCCTGTTATTGTTATAATAGAAACGCCCCATGCTCGATATAGCTTCATAAATCATAGCGGTATCGCGCGAATGCAGAATCTCATGAAGCGCACTATCCAATGCCGCAATTTCCGTAGTCGAATCTACAAAAAGGAAACTGATCTCGTCCAAAACGGCACATTTAGCACTCAAGCTGTTTTCTTTTTCAAGTATAGCCCGCAAACTATCAATTTCTGTTGCTTTTAAAGGGGGAGCCAGCATTAGAAAAAGAAGCCAGATTAAAATATATTTCTTATCAAGCATAAGATACCCTTTATTATCCCACAAAAATAGCATACTCATCTTAAATAAACGAATCCCCAACGATAATATTACCGCCGGGGATTGTTTTTAACTGCTTTCGACCTTCACAGGCATACTGGCAGAAGAACTTTATTTCAATACTTTAGTATTAATAATACGATCGCTTGTTCACCTGTCGCAGGGTAATTGCCGTTGTTTGTAGAGATGCACAGCCGTGCATCTCTACGGCCCACGATCTTATTTAGAATTATTTGATTATAATTGTAATGTTATTATTCTGAGATTACTTTACAATTGCTTTTACAGCTTCTTCGCCTTCGACAGCTACTACGACTACACCAGCAGGAGCAGCGATAGTGGCGTTGTCAGAAACGATCACTGTGTTAGCGACTGTCTGGCCCAAGATGTTAGTGATAACCACTTTCTTGCCGGCAGCACCTGCAACCTGTACTGAACCGTTACCGGAGATTACTGTTACAGAAGATACGGATACTTCATCGTTAGCAGTAGCTTCGTCTGTTGTTGTTTCGAAGTAGAATACACCGGACTGGCCGATCTTTTCAGCAATAGCAGCACCTGTACCGTTTTCATGCTGGCCGTTTGCTGTTTCAACCTTTGCCAAAACAGGAATACCATTTTCAGATTTAACCCACATGCCTTCGAAGTCAGCAACATCTTTACAAGCGGATTCTAACAGGAACGGTTCGCTTGCAGTCTGATCGTAAGTACCGTCAGCGTATGTATTAGTCTTACGCAAAGAGAATGTATGATTTGTATTCACATCACCCTTAATACTGTGACGTTTAACATATACACCTTTATTAGTTGTTGCATCAACAGCCAACTTGTTCGGATCCAAAACAAAACCAGCCTTTGTATATTTAGCATGGCTACCGTTGTCTTTTACAGTCATCAAATCGTTCAACGTATATCCCGGGTTTACGATGTAGAGATATTCTTCATCACCGTCTACCTGATGGATGCCTTCTACAAAGCCCAGACGAGTATAGTTGTTGAACTTATACAAGTCAGCGTTATCCATCATATTAGTACTTGAACCGATAGAATCTTCCAGGTTTACAAGGAACCAGCCAGAAGTATAACCATTGTACGGTTTGTAATGAGTCTCACCATCGTCTTCTGCATTTTCCTGGCTATCCCAGTAACCGTGAACCATTGTAGGATCATCGCAAACAAAACCGTCAGGAATTGAATCTACGCGAACACCGAACAGATAACGTTGCATCAAAGCGTAATCCTTAACAACTTCGTCAACATAAAGAGCTGCATCTTTTTCTACATCCATTGTACGGCTTTCAAGACCCAGATAGTGGAAATCTTTGTTAATATCCTGTATCTTCTGTACATTGTTATGGTCTTTGCAATCTTCGAACAGATAGTTCTTAGCGGCCAACTGCTGGTAAATCTTGATATTGCTATTCAACTGTACGTCATAATCAGCCGAGATATTTACATACTGAGGACGAACCTCGTGAGTTGTATAGAATGCATCTGCAACATCGTTCGGTTCATCATTCAAATCGTTGTCACGTACATTACCCATCTTGTAACCGGCTTCAACAGCTGCCTGCATCCAACCGTTTTCAACATCCAAATCATAAGTAGATGTGCTCAATGTACCATCATAAGCAACCGGAGTCGTAGTTGGCTTGTTGATATCAACCAATACATAGCAAGTATCCATAATTGCGCTGTTGTCGTCCAGACGGACCTGGTTCACTTTCAGATAGAATACAGCCAATTTCTTGTCTACGTTGTTCAGTTCAGACTGTTTAACGGCACGATAGTAATAACGGCCATCGGCAGCCTTAACAGAAGCGATATACAGACGGTTATTATCAATCAGGTTATTATCTTTAACCTTGATCACATATGCTTTTCTGTGCAACTGTACCAAAGAAGTATCTAAGTCGCCGGTCTGGTTTATAAATTCGATTACGCTACCGAATTCATTATAGATTGCACCTTGGTTTGTCGGCAGAGTAGCTTCAGCGATTTCATAATATGTAGGAGCAGATGCCTCATCAATATAAGACATTGTGTCTTTATTGCTCTGCAGATACAGATTATCATTCATGAAGTTGTTCCACTTGATCTGATAGTTGTTTTCGATACCGTTGTTCAGTTCGTCTTTCGTAAACATCTTATAGCCATGTTCGCGTGTATAAGCAACGGGATCAGTTACTTTTGTGAATGTCAAAGAATCGGCAACACGCAGCAAGTCTGAACCTCCAAACATACCGGAAGAAGCGATATAATCTCCGGAATAACCACCTTTACGGTTGATAAAGCGATAGTTTACACCATCTTTAGAATACAACTGGCCTTCAAATACAACGCCCGGATATTCACGGTTCTGGATCTTCACATATTTAGCAGAGTCAGCTTCACCCATCTTTTCACAACCTAATTGTTCTACAGTCCACATTGCAGACGGCATCAGGTCATAACGTTGGTTCATAGCCTCTGTGTCATACATCATATTACCAGCCATGTTCTTAACGATCCACATACCTTTGGCACGCTGACGGTCATTGTGGTTAGCCAAGTTGATGAAATACAAACCCGATTCTTTGGTTGCACGATTCAGGTATTCGAACGGACGGTCGATGGTTGTTTTAACTTTAAATTCGCCCTTACCATCTTTTGCTACTGTGATTACTTCTTTTTCTACTCCGGGAATCGTTGCGGCTGTCAAAGAAACCGTTTTGGAAGTATAAGATGTATAATCATTTACCAATGTATTGGCCTTCGAATAATCTGCGGTTCTTGCAAATGAAGTAGTTGCAGCTGATTCGCTCCAAGCCATGTCAGCATCATATTCAAAGTCTGCCTGAACAGCAGCATTCAACGGTTCGATAACAATACTATCGTTTGTCGGGAAATAAGTAGCACGGAAATAATAACGTGCTTTCATGAACGTGTTATCGTTTGTCTTCGGTGTTTTCAGTCCAAACATAACAGCCGGAGAAACAGATGGTTTATGAGTATCATCCTGATAACGAGCTGTATCGGCCAACAAATAAGTCCCTGCAGCAGTCTTGAAGTTCAGGTTGAATTTATTTGCAAGCGGATTCAAAGAACCTTCAGTTGACTTAGTAAATGCAATACCATTTGCATCCAAAGTATAAACATTCTCACTACCGTTCAAGAGATTATCTGTCAAACGTAATGCGTTTTCTTCAGCCGTAAAATACTGATTCAAGAAAACACCTGCACCCTGTAAATCTTTATTCATCTTGAATAAGAAGGTGTCAGCATTCAGCTTGTTATCAGCATCCATACGAGTATTGAACTGCTCAGCTGTCATAAAGAAAGGAGCGGCAATAACCGGCTTCATCTCCAATACGTCTGTCAGATTGTTCAAATCATGTCCAGCATCTGCAGTATTGGCAACTTTTGCTTTTACCAATTTCCATTCACTTCTATTGCCATCAGGATAAGCATATCCTTTATTTCCCGGATATTCCAATCTATCATTTAAAGCAGTTGCAGTTCCATACTTGGATTTATCACCAGCAACCTCATAGGATAGATACATTACTTGATTGTCGCTTTGATTATGCAGATAAGAATAAACCTTTTGGAATCCTAATACAGCGTTATTGCTTGCATTCACTGTGTACCAAGACCATTCAGCAATACCGGCTCTTAACTCCGAAACACTGTCATTTTTAATTACAGAATGATCAAACGTAAGAGCAAGTCCGGTTTCTTTATTAAGATAAGTAAAGTAACCTCCACTCACACCATCGGGTTTCGAGTATTCGATTCTCCATAAAGAAGCATTCAAAGGAGCTTTGTCCTTCTTAACTGTACGCAGATAAATCTCGCCAGTCTCATAATCACGTTCTTGAACCAGAACGTCCGGATAAGCTGTATCATCATTTTTTACTTCCAACTGATAATACAGGTTACGATCAATAGAATAGACATTTTTAGTCCAAGCGCCAGCAGTAGCAAGAGTATATTCTCCGGCTGCAGTAGTAGCTGCAATTGCATCATTGTCCGTGTGATTTGATGGTGCGGACTTTGTCTCAAACGTACGATAAGCACCCTGCACTGTAGCATTAGTTTGATCTTTCCAGTTTTGAGCGGAAACAGACCCTGCTACCAGCGCAAGCGCCATCAGAGTAGAAAACTTTTTGTTCATAATCATTTGAATTAATATTAATAATACATATACTAAAAGTTCGATCGATCTTACGTGCGTCTCTCCTGTTTTCGTCTTTTAACTAAACTTCTGTATTTTGACGAGAAAAAACGTACGTTTTTTTTAGTCATTTTTTGGGGGTTTGTTGGCCAAAAGCCTATTTTCGTACGGTTTAGCTTATCTAATTGATAAGAAAGGACATAGAAAAGGAAAAATTATTGATGGAAAGGATTGCAAGTTTAAAAAGTATGCGTATTTTTGTGACGAAAATAAACGTACGTTTTCTTTAGTCATTTTGAAACTATATCCTATCCAATTATCATCCAACCACTTAGGGCAATAAAAAACACATAAATCCAAGTATTTATCATATATGTACGCGTGTACATTATAAAAAAGCCAAACAGTAGATAATCAAACAGATACCGCCAAATACGCCTACATCAATTTTGCCCGAAAAAGACCGGCAAAATGGCCAATTCCAGAAGACTACAAAAATAAATGTTACTTTTTCTTTAGGCGATAACAATAGTTTGCACTTAATACAGATGCAAAAACAAGATACGGATCCAAATATAATCCGTATATTTGCGTATTATGAAAAACGAATTTGATTATCAAGAAGTCCCATACGACTTCGCGCATTGCTTAAACGATCAATGCAAGCAGATGGACAATTGTTTACGCCACTTGGCAGCAGCCAACAGCACCTCCATCCGCAAATTCTTTCCGACCGTAAATCCGGCCTGTTTCCCGGAGGAAGGAGACGATTGCCCTTTCTTCAAATCACAAATCAAGAGACGAATTGCTTTGGGGATTACAAACTTGCTCGATAATGTGCCGCATAAAATAGCTTTGCATCTAAGAAGACAGATGGTTGACCACTTCGGAAAAACACTTTATTACCGTTTCTTGCGCAAGGAAAACGAGTTATTGCCCGAACATCAAATTTTCATCAAACAACTCTTTAAACAAAACGGAATCAACGAAGAACCGTTTTTCGATTCATACAGGGAAAGCTTCGATTGGTAATAGGTTTCAGTGAATATTTTCTGCGAAACAAAAGTTTCAAACAGTTCCCGCCTTTGAAACTTTTGTTTCATCGGCAGGAAACTTTTGTTTCATCGGTCGAAACTTTAGTTTCGTGCCTTGAAACTAAAGTTTCGACCACAGACACTTTTGTTTCTGATATTGAAACAAATGATCGGTGTCAATAGGGGTTATCCCTCCACCGGCTCCCCGAACAGAGTAGCAGAAGAAGCCCGGTTGATACGTATTTTGATAAATTGTCCTACATGATAGTTCTTCTTGTCAAAAATCACGACTTTATTCTGGCTGGTACGCCCGAACAACTGTTCGCGTGAACGCTTGGAGAAACCTTCGACCAAAACTTCGAACACTTTGCCGATATCACGCTTGTTGCTTTCTTCCGAAAGCTGGTTCTGCAGATCGATCATACCTTGCAGGCGGCGGATCTTCTCTTCTTCACTTACCGTATCGGGAAGATGCTGGGCCGCATAGGTACCCGGACGTTCGGAATATTTGAAAAGGAAAGCGCTGTCGTAGCCCACTTCGCGCATCAGGGAAAGTGTTTCCTGGTAATCCTCTTCCGTTTCGGAATGGAATCCGCAAAACAGGTCGGTCGAGATAGCACAATCCGGCAGAATGCGGCGGATTGCGGCGATACGGTCCAGATACCATTCACGCGTATATTTGCGGTTCATCACTTTCAGGATGCGGGAGCTCCCCGATTGTGCTGGAAGGTGGATCATCTTACATATATTATCATGTCCGGCGATCACGTGCAGGGTTTCGTCACTCATATCCTTCGGGTGTGAAGTGGTAAAGCGTACACGCATATCCGGCACTTCCTCGGCGACACGCTTCAGCAATACAGGAAATGAGATTTTTTCCCCGTCTTTCTCAAAAAGATAAGAGTTCACATTCTGCCCGAGCAGGGTCACTTCCTTGAAACCTTTATCGCGCATATCGCGTATCTCGTTCAGGATGCTTTCGATATCCCGGCTGCGCTCCCGCCCGCGTGTATACGGCACGATACAATAGGTGCAGAAATTATTACACCCGCGCATGATGGAGACGAAGCCCGAAATATGCACGCCTCCCAATTTCAACGGGATCACATCCTTGTAGGTTTCCTGCGTGGAAAGTTCGACATTGATCGCCTTCTCGCCATGCTCGACCGCACCCACCAGGTTCGGCAGGTCCATGTAGGAATCCGGACCGACAACCAAATCGGCATGATGTACATCGATCAGTTCCTCTTTCACCCGTTCGGCCATGCATCCCAGCACACCGATCACTAACGATTTTTTCTTTCTTTTTAATGACTGGAAATATTGAAGCCGTCCATAGATTTTCTGTTCGGCATTATCGCGAACCGAACACGTGTTGACGAAAATAGCATCAGCATCTTCGATCTTGTCGGTCACCGCATACCCATCCATTTTCATGATGGAAGCGACTACTTCGCTGTCTGCCACATTCATCTGACACCCGTAGGTTTCGATGAACAACTTCTTTTCCTCCATTACGGCTGCGGATTTTAAGTCCGCGCCATTCTCTTGATTTGTCATCTTCTTTGTTAATTAATTTAAAATATATTCTTTTGCCAAAAATAAATGCTCAAATACTTGCACAGTTCAAACAGCGCCCTTATATTTGCAATTGAAAAACGTAAATTTTTTCATAGTTAAGGTTTTGGTTAAATCGAATAAGGGTGGCTGTGAAGTTACCCTTATTTACTTTTATACCTATTATATGTTTCCTTTCTTTCACTTCTGAATAATATTTCCTACATTTGGAGTGCAAAAATAATCAAAGTTTATGGATAACGCAGGTGATTGGCTATATATTGTGTTCCTGATAATTGCAGGGATCAGTAGCTTATTCAGTTCTAAGAACAAGAAAAAGCGCCCGAAACAGATATTGGGCCAGCCGGACAGGGAAATCGTAGCTGAAGAAGAAAACGTTCCCGACAAAGGCTTCTGGGAAGTTTTGGAAGAGATGCAAAATCCGAAACCCGCCAAACAGCCCGTTGCCGCTCCCAAACCGTTCCTTACCGCCGAAAAAACAGCGGGAAAGCAGTCATTCGACGGAAACCGTCTTGCCGTTCCCCCGGCCGAAGAAGAAAATTCGCTAACGGATATAGAGTTCGACAATGCCGCCGAACTGAGAAAAGCAGTTATTTACACTGAAATACTTAACCGCAAGTATTAATCTATATTCTTTTTTAATACCTTTGCGCCGAACTGTTAACTGAATAAAGAATTACTAATATAACAACAAATAATATCATGGCTTTAAAATTTATTACAGCTGAAGAAGCAGCTTCATTCGTACATCACAACGACAATGTGGGCTTTAGCGGATTTACTCCTGCCGGATGTCCTAAAGTTGTACCGGGCGCTATTGCAAAAAAAGCAATTGCCGAACATGAAAAAGGAAACCCGTTCCAGATCGGTATGTTTACCGGCGCCTCGACAGGTGACAAGCTGGATGGCGAACTGGCTCGTGCGAATGCGATCAAATTCCGTACCCCGTACCAGTCTAACAAAGACCTGCGTGCCCTGCTGAACTCTCACGGCGCACAGTATTTCGACATGCACTTGTCAGAACTGGCACAGAGCCTGCGTTACGGCTTCTTAGGCAAGGTAGACGTGGCTATCGTCGAAGCAGCCGATGTGACGGAAGACGGTGAAATCGTCCCGACAAGCGGCGTGGGCATCCTGCCGACAATCTGCCGTATGGCTGACCGCATCATCGTCGAACTGAACTGCCGCCACCCGAAAGAAATCCGCGGTATGCACGATATCTACGAACCGGCCGATCCTCCTTACCGCCGTGAAATCCCTGTTTACACTCCGTCCGACCGCATCGGTAGCGAATGTGTGAAGGTCGATCCGGCTAAAATCGTCGGCGTTGTCAAAACTGACGAACCGAACGAAGGCGGTAAGTTCTCTCCGCTGGACGATGTAACAATGGCTATCGGCCAGAATGTTGCCAACTTCCTGGTAGGCGAGATCAAAGCAGGCCGTCTGCCGAAAGAATTCGTTCCGTTGCAGAGTGGTGTGGGTAATGTTGCCAATGCCGTTTTGGGTTGCATGGGCGAAAACAAGGAAATACCGGCATTCAATGTCTATACGGAAGTTATCCAGGATGCTGTTATCGCGCTGATGAAACAGGGACGCGTCAAGTTTGCCAGCGGTTGCTCGCTGTCTGTCAGCAACGAAGTGATCCGCGATATCTATGCAAACTTAGATTTCTTTAAAGATAAAATCCTGCTTCGTCCGCAGGAAATCTCCAACAATCCGGAAGTTGCCCGCCGTCTCGGCCTGGTGGCTATCAATACGGCTCTGGAAGCCGATATCTTCGGTAACATCAACTCCACACACGTATCCGGTACAAGAATGATGAACGGTATCGGTGGTTCCGGCGACTTCACCCGCTCGGCCATGTTGTCCATCTTCACGACCCCGTCTACGGCTAAGGAAGGTAAGATCAGCGCATTCGTTCCGATGGTTTCCCACCTGGATCACAGTGAGCACTCTGTTAAAGTCATCATCACGGAATATGGTGTTGCCGACCTGCGCGGTAAATCTCCGATCGAACGTGCACGTTGCATCATCGACAACTGTGTCCACCCGGATTACAAGCCGTTACTGGAAGAATACTTGGCAATGGGTATCAAGGGACATACGCCCCAGAACCTGAAATGCTGCTTCGCTTTCCACGAAGAACTGGCAGCCAGCGGTGATATGCACAATGTTGACTGGAGCAAGTACAACAAGTAAACATCATAAATTAATAGCACGCAGAAGAGACAAACGATCTACCTGCGTGCTATATAAACAGGCTTTTAAAAGTTTCGCTTTAGCCACAACGAAAAAAAGCGATCGTAAACCATGTAAGAATTTCCTTCTTTTGTTATGAAGTCTTTTTCCAACAGACCTTTTAAAGCCGATTGAACCGAACTACTCGACGGCAAGCTGTATTTATGGATAAATTTCCCGGAAGTCAATGCGGTAGCTTTTCCCTCTTTACAAATAGCAATCATCAATTCTTTTTGTTTTTCCGGCAACTGATAAAGTAATTCGGAATAAGTAAAAGAATAAGAATCCAATATAAAATCGATCGATTGTTCGACTATCTCTTTATCACACTCCTCTCCCTGCGGAGTGATTGCGAAAAGAATATTCAATACTTTTTGAAGATACCAGGTAATGCCCTCAAAACGATCATATAAAGAATCGATAACCGACACATCGATACTTTTTCGGGCGATTCGGAAATGATGCCGGGCAAATTCAATGTACTTCCGTTTATCAATTGCTGCCAAATGAAGTATTGAAACACTTTGATAAAAAGGGCGTGCCGGACTGATAAACATTTCCCCCATTAAATGGCGTTGCGAACCGGCAAATACAAAACGGGCATTGTGGCAATGCTGGACATAAGTGCGTAGCAGTGCCTCCGTATTTTTCTCCGGATATTGGGCAACTTGCTGGAATTCATCGACGGCAACCATACAAGGTTTATCGGCTATAGATAGATAATGAAAGATTTCATCTAAAGTCGTTTCCGGAGACTTGACATCCCCTAATTCAAGATTCCATTGCGGCATTCCGGATATATCGAATGAAAAGCCCG
The DNA here is from genome assembly GCF_049860805.1 of Parabacteroides vesiculifaciens. Classification (NCBI taxonomy): domain Bacteria; kingdom Pseudomonadati; phylum Bacteroidota; class Bacteroidia; order Bacteroidales; family Tannerellaceae; genus Parabacteroides; species Parabacteroides vesiculifaciens. The sequence goes on along the minus strand of NZ_CP187555.1, from coordinate 4,898,555 downwards.
CTTTTAAAGAGACCAAACTATCGACAAAAAGTTCCCACGCTTTCCGTCCCTTCGGTTTTAAAGTAGATAAAATCGTTTTTCCCAACTGGAAGACAAACTCCCGGAGCGTCTTCGTTGCATAAATATCAATAAGAAAGGTATAATAATGATCCTTTATTTCTTCCAAATGGAAACAATGTTGGATTAACCCGGTCTTTCCCATACGGCGGGTAGAAATGATAGCTACATTGTTTTCATTGACCAGCCAACGAAGCAACTCTTCGGTTTCCCTCTCCCGATCACAGAAGTATTCGGGAGCAATGTAACCACTTGTTACAAATGGATTGTTCAACAGAGTCATACGATTACCTTTTTATGCAAAGATAATTATTATCTTACAATAATTACCATGACGTAATCAAATTTCTATTCCCGTTCCGATGGCTTTCCTCTAGGAGGAACTTGTCCTTTTGCGTTTTTATATTTCCAATTGGGATAAATCCAAATATCCATACTGAATTTCAGCATCGAAACAAATGATCAGGCGGTTATTGTCTTTGTCATAGCAAAACCCCAAGATATCAGAACCGGTTTCAAGCGTATGAAGATAATTTCCTTGAAGATCAAAAACGAGGAAAGCAGTCGTGAGAGTCTCCTTAGATGTGTGGGCACCTCCGAAAGCAGTCGAGGCAATGATTTTATCCCCGGCAATAACCACATCTTTGAAAAAATCACGGCGGTTCGTCATTTCGTTATTCCAATCGGGACCGTATACATTATATTTCAAATTACCGTCAAGATCAAGAATCGTCATCAGGTCATTATGGGAAAAGCACTCTACAATAACTTCCTGCTCCAACGATACGGCAAAACTCGCGCGTACACGTTTGATCTCCGGATTCACGTAGTTCAAAGGTATGACAGTGTTGTTCGTCATGTCCCATTTAGCGATGGAAACATCGAAAGAATGGTCGTGATAAGGCAGCATGAATATACCATAAGAAAGCGTATCGTTTACATATACGTAACGCGTCGGTATTCGCTCTTTCAGGTCCACTTTCACTTTATGTTTATAGTTCTGAGGATCAGCCAGGACACTATCCAAACTGTACTTGTAGATTTTGTGCTTGCCATGATCGCTCAGGTAAAATTCCCGTTCTTTTTCATTAATGCCGACAGAGCCGAAGCCCGTTATTTCATCCGGCCCCGGACCAACCAAAGCCGTACTGCAAATGTGGCGGAAGTTATTTTTGTCAAAGATAAAGACAACAGTGTCTTTCGACCAGTAATCACCGATAATCAGATATTGATCAAGTATATAAGGTCCCGAATAACGGCTAATCAAGACATCTCCCATATCGATCTCTTTGATTCGATCCCGCACATTGATTTCATTGCTTCGTTTCGTTTGATAAATTTCTATTTTGTCTTTTTGAGAAGAACAAGCACAAAGAGACAAGAAGGATAAAAGAAGGAGAGGGATGGTTTTCATATGAATAAAGAAATAAGATTAATAAAACAAACAAATTATGCAGAAATAAGCAGATGACCACAGATCGTATCTGCGGTCATCCATCTGATTTCTATTTATCAAGGCTGTTTACCGATATAAGCCAGGATACCGCCATCGACATACAGCACGTGGCCGTTTACAAAGTCGGATGCGTCGGATGCTAAGAACACAGCAGGTCCCATCAAGTCTTCGGGAGTTCCCCAACGGGCAGCCGGAGTCTTGGCTACGATAAAGGCATCGAACGGATGACGGGAACCGTCGGCCTGTCTTTCACGCAAAGGAGCCGTCTGCGGAGTAGCGATATAACCCGGGCCGATACCGTTGCACTGGATGTTATATTCGCCATATTCGGATGCGATGTTGCGAGTCAGCATCTTTAAACCGCCTTTGGCTGCAGCATAAGCCGACACGGTTTCACGGCCCAATTCGCTCATCATAGAGCAGATATTGATAATCTTTCCGTGTCCTTTCTTGATCATGGAAGGGATAACAGCCTTCGATACGATAAACGGACCGTTCAGGTCGATATCAATCACCTGACGGAATTCGGCAGCCGTCATTTCTGTCATCGGGATACGTTTGATGATACCAGCATTGTTTACTAAGATATCGATAATGCCTACTTCCTTTTCCACCTGTGCAATGAAAGCATTCACCTGTTCTTCATTCGTCACGTCACAAACATAACCATGCGCTTTGATACCTTCTGCTTCATAGGCAGCAAGACCTTTATCAACCAACTCCTGTTTGATATCGTTAAAAACGATCGTTGCACCGGCTTTGGCGAACGCAGTGGCAATCGCAAAACCAATACCGTAAGAAGCACCTGTTACAAGTGCAACCTTACCTTCCAATGAAAAATTTACCATAATGATAATAATGTATTTAATGTGCGAATATTATTTTAAGTCTGTGATCAAAGAGAAATCCTGGTCACCGTAATCCAGATTTTCACCACCCATACCCCAGATGAAAGTATAGTTGTGAGTAGCGGCAGCGCTATGGATAGACCATTCGGGAGACAAAACGGCCTGATCGCCCTTCATCCAGATATGGCGTGTTTCGTCTACTTCACCCATAAAGTGGCAGATAGCCTGGTCTTCAGGGATATCGAAATAGAAATAGGCTTCCATACGGCGGCTGTGCACATGTGCCGGCATGGTGTTCCAGACACTACCCGGTTTCAGTTCGGTCATACCCATCTGCAACTGGCAGGTAGGAAGAACCTGGTTGACGATCATCTTATTGATGTTACGGTCGTTAGACATTTCCAAAGAGCCCATAGCGGCAACAACGGCGTCAGCCTTCGTTACTTTTTTATCCGGATAGCTACGGTGTGCCGTAGTGGAGTTGAAGTAGAATTTAGCCGGATTTTCTGCGATCGGACTGATAAACTTAACCTCCCGGTCACCAGCTCCTAAATAGAGAGCTTCTTTAAAACCCAGTTCGATAATCTCGCCATCGACCATTATCGCACCGGGACCACCCACATTAAAAATGCCCATCTCACGGCGGGTCAAGAAATAAGGTGCTTTCAAGGGATCGATTGCTTCCAGATCCAATATCTCGCCTACCGGCATAGCGCCGCCAACGATCATACGGTCGTACATGGAATAGACCATATTCACTTCGTTCGGAGTAAACACCTTTTCAATCAGGAAGTCACGGCGGATACGTTTCGTATCATATTGCTTTGCATCTTCCGGATGCGCAGCATAACGCAATTCATAATTTGTTTTCATCTTCTTTTTTGTATTTATTTAATTTTCAATTCTTCATTTTCAATTATTTAATCGCATGGTCAGCCTGCACCTTCTCTCCGTTCCAGGCTTTCACATTTGTCCATTCCGTGTAAGGGCCAGACCAGAACTCATCCGTTTCCGGCAATCCCAGAGGTACTAAACCAAAAGCACAAAGATAGACACTCCCCGTATTGATATAAGACTCGGATATCTCGATTTGTTCACCAGTAAAGCCTACGCGCAACCAACCATTTTTGTCGAAATTAGCCGGAGACTTCAACTGCCGACGGATCACGGAAGTCAAAGCACAACGCACCTGCGCCGGCTTCACCCTTTCGGGCAAAATATGCATCAAAGCCGCCTGTCCCAACGCATGGAAAGCACCGAAACGGTAGCAGATAGAGCGGCCGACAACCGGGAAAGAACCTTCGGGAGAGATAAAACGTTCCAGTATCTCGGCATAGCGGGCATGGCGTTTCAACTGTGTATCCAAGAAATCAGCTCCTTCGATACCATGCTTCTTCATCACGACCAGCACGTCCGTCAGCATCGGATGGATCACGAAACTATTATAATAATCCATGTGAAAATCAACTCCATCACCATACATTGCATCCCCTTTATACCATTCGTCACGGAATTTTTTCACTCCATACAGCATCCGCTCCATGTCACATTCTCCTGTAAACTCCAACAAAGCAGCTTCGACGGTCGAAGCAAAAAGCAACCAATTGCTTTCAAAAGGCTTAATGTTACGGCTACGCTTCAACTCCGTAATCATCCACTCTTTTGCCTGCGGGTCCAGGTTGCCCCAAAGCTGTTTCGGAGCGCGCAATAACCCTTGTGCAAGGAAAGCAGCATCCACTAAGGGTTGCGACGGTTCACCGAAAACCAAATAGTCGGGAGCCTCAGGATTAACTGCATTCTTCAATCCTTTTACAGCCAGATTAATATATTTCTCACGGAGCTTGCCTTCAGGTGTATTGTCCGGCCCCAGCTCCAACCAGGGAGCAATACCGCAAATCAGACGGCCTACGGCTTCCAGATGAGAGAAACGCTGGCGGTCTCCCAACGATTCGTAAGGCATATTCTTCTTCAGCGTATTATTGCTCAAATTGACCAGCACGGGATCAGCGATGCGTGTCAGGTTTTCCACCCAGAACGCACGATCTTCTTTACCAGTTGTCTGCTGGGCGTTGCCTGTAAAAGGCAAACAGATCGTACATAGAATTAGTACGGCGATTTTCAATGAATTTCTCATGGTTTATATTCAAATTAATTTTTTCAGTCTCATCAATGCTTCTACATAATAGTAATCGGCATAGCTAAGCGGCACGTCCACCTCGCTGTTTCCAGGCAGATGGCCGGTCGAATGCTTGAGTACAAAGTTACAGTTTGTTCCCTTCTCCGCCAAATATTCAGGGGATGATAAAGAGCGTACCTGCTGTTCGGCAAAGTCCAGATAGCTTTTTGCCTCGTCCGACTTATCCAACTGGCTCAATTCGATCAGGGCGGATGCCATGATAGCGGCTGCAGAGGCATCGCGCGGTGCATCCGGGATATTGGGAGCGTCGAAATCCCAATACGGGACTTTATCGGCAGGCATATTCGGATGGTTCATCAGGAAATGGGCAATATGTTTGGCCTGTTCCAGATATTCGGGGCTTCCGGTTTCACGGGCCATCATCGTATAGCCGTAGATCGCCCACGCCTGTCCACGTGCCCAGGCCGATTCGTCGGCATACCCCTGATGCGTCATTTTGATATGGGATTTTCCGGTGATTGTGTCATACGAAACGACATGATAGCAACTGTAGTCGTCACGGAAATGATTTTCCATCGTCGTATTGGCATGCGTAACCGCGATATCATGGAAACGGTTATCGCCGGTAGTCTTGCTTGCCCAGGTCAGCAGTTCGAGGTTCATCATATTATCGATGATAACCGGATACTGCCATTTGCCGTTATTGGTAAAGTCCCAGGAACGGATCGCCTTGATCATCGGGTTGAAACGGGTGCTGAGCGAGCCGGCGCCTGTCACCAAAACATCCTTATAGCCGGGATTTTGGGTCAGCCGATACCCATTGCCATAACTACAATAGAGCATAAAGCCCACATCGTGGTTATCGGTCACATGCTGCACATCTTCCAGGCGTCCGGTAAAAAGTTCGGCGTACTTCTTCAACTCGGGGGTAGGATTGCTTTCATACAAATACCAGAGTTCACCGGGAAAGAAACCGCTGCACCACCAATAGCAGTCGCTGGTTTCCAGCTTCCCATCTTTGATGCTCTTAGGCAGCCGGCCTTCCTGCTGTTCCAGGTCTTTGGCCATAAGCAGCGCCTGTTCGGTCGAGGCTTTCAAACCACGGTCAATCACTTTCGCAAGAGGTTCTTCCTGCGGGGCATTACTACAAGACGACAATAACAGTGTGGTCGCTAACACAGATAAACTTAAAAGTTTGTTCATAATTGGATAATTAGAAAGATTTTGGACAAATATAATGAGAAGTCATAAATATTTGGCATAATTTGGAGAAATAAAGTAAGTAATGAGTTATTAGAGATGCTTAGCATCGGGAGCATTGTCTGCTACTGCCTCAAAAATACAGAGTAATTAAGTAACAAAAATAACTATTTTCCATTCACTATTCATAATCCTCTCCTTTTATACCAAGTTCTCCTTTGCACATGGCATTAGCAATATCGATCTTCAGTTCTTCGTCATAATCAATCCCGTTCATGAAGCAATTCATGATACGCAGCAATAGTTCTTGGTCTATATTGGAAGCAGCAACATGATAAACAATAGACTCTAATTGACGCATAAAAACACACGCTTGCCAATAGTAGGCATTCTTATGCAAGAAATAAGCCCCAAGAGTAAGAGCAATGCGTTTGTTTCCGTCATTGAAATAATGACCGGAACAGAACTTGAAAACAATGTATGACAACTTACCCGCAAAGGATGGATAATATAAATCATCTTGCACAAAATCAAGGGTGGCCAGAATGCCACCTTTATCACGTACCCCCTCAAAACCACCATCACTGGCATCTATCATGCGGCGATAAATATCCAAAGTTTCGTCATAATCGATATATTTTATTTGATTATTCATCCTCTGCCTGCTTTAAGCGTTTAAGCACATCTTTATTTTCTTCCAAAATGCGATCAAAATCAATTGATTGTTCACCAATAAAACGTTCAAACTCTTCTGGGGTTACTGCTTTCAGATAATCGGCAATATTTCCATGATAGGCATCACGGAAACTGTAATCCCTTGAAGCCATCTTTGTCCGGGCATCATTTAAATAAGGCTTTTGCATAGGATGCTCTGCAAGCTCATTGACAATATCTTCGACTTCCTTCATGGTTAACTTAACGTTATGTTTTACTTTATATCGTTCTTGAATGACAGCTCCCACACCATTTTCAAAAGAAGATATAACAAGTAACACTTCCGCATAAAGCGTATGCCGCATATTATCCTTGATGTTTAAATTGAGTACTTCACGGTACTCTTTAGCGTTCTCCTTGAATACCGCTTTGTAGATAAAGTCCGTAACTTGTGCATACTTATAGGTTTGATGCCCATTTACACATTGATTAATTGCAGAAGTTAGATTTCTGCGATAATTTTCTTCAGTAATAGCAGCAGGTATATAATAAACGTCCCTACGATTGATAAATTTTGTTCCTCCACCTGTCTTTTTATTGATGGTAGCTATCACCAAATCCAAAATCATACTACGTACAGCCTTCGCTTTTTCGCTTTCCGTCAGTAACATGCCGATGTTTAAAAATGCCCGGAAATTGAATAAACCGAGTTGAGTAGTTTTGCTCGCCTCATTTATAAGGTGAGCAAATTGCAACTTAAATTCTTTCAAGGACTTACCTTTACATAAAACATATCCATTATGTTTTAATTCGTCACTATTCAACGAAAGGTAACGGTCTATGGTAGACGTATCTACTTCATAGAAATCGGCAACCATTTTTTTTGTAAATCGATACTCTCCATCAAATAGCATTCCTGTAATATCAAGATGCTTTTGTATCTCGTCAACTGCAAAACGATTGTTCAGCACATTCTGACGCTCGATGTCGGAGACTGTCAAATCTTTCATAATTTATTCGTTATATCGCTGTTTTTGATACATTCCTTGCAAAGATAACAAAGAGGGCTGGCATTCAGAATGTTTTTGGCCTAAATATACTTTTCACCTTCGATTTAGATGTTTTTTGCGCAAAAAAAACAATAAAAAATTTATTTCTGAATTACCAAAATATCCTGTTCGGCCGACCTGCATATACAACGAAGCCCCGAAAATGTCTTCCATCTCCGGGGCTTGTTTTTGATGTATGCTTTCTCTCTTCACAGGGATACCGGCTACATTGAACTTTTAAATTCAATATACTTTAGTATTATTAATATTAAATCTGACCGCTTGTTCGCCTGTCGCAGGGTAATTGCCGTTTCCACGGCACGCGGCCAAACATTTTAGAATTATTTGATTATAAATTCAATCTTATTTTATGATAGCCTTTACAGCTTCTTCGCCTTCAACAGCTACTACGACCACACCCTGAGGAGCAGCGATTACAGCGTTGTCGGAAGTCAGAACCGTGTTGGCAACCGGCTGGCCTAAGATGTTGCTGATAACAACCTTCTTGCCTGCAGCGCCGGTGATTTCTACCTGGCCTTCAGATGCGATCACTTTCACGCCTTTAGCTGCGATAGTTTCGTTATCTGTAGCGGTTTCGTCTTCAGCTGAAACGTCAAGAACGTTTACGACAACTGCATCTTCTTTCGGACCCATTGCCAATACACCGTTGATGTTGTGAACGTAGTTCTTACCATTGTTGTTCTGGCATACGATGTTGTATTCGCCTTCAGCGTCTTTGCTTGCAAATTCGAAGCTGAACTGGAAGTTCTTAACACCTGCTTTAACAGCGTTCTTCAAGCCATCAACTGATTTACCATCAGCAACAGAAACTGTGTCGATCTTGGCAGCAGCATCCAAAGCCGGAACTAACAAGGTATCCTGAGCCATGATAGAAGCTGTGCGGAACATAACGCGGCTTGCACCTGTACCATAGATGTACGGAAGTTCTTTGTTTGCATCCTTTGCATCAGCAGAGTCTACAGAGTTCCACATATACAGTCTGCTTGCAGCAACTTCTTCAGTAGCCTTAACACCCTTTGTGATGTAGTAAGTGTAAGGAGCAGCATTGTCATAATGAGCGGTATCCAACCAGAAGATAAAGTCTAAGTTGCTATAAGCATCAGCTTTCAAGTCACCTTCGCGAACTGCGATACCCTGGTTCTTAGCGTTAACAGCAGCATAGTCGCCATTGATAGCCTGGATGCGTACGTGCTTCGGCAGAGATTTGTAAGAGGCAGGAGCTGACTGCGGTTTAACGATAAACATATCGTTACGAGCGTCCAAACCTTCACCGGAGATGGTCTTGTATTGAGTGCTGACAACTAACTTTTTGTCGTTAACATCATCAAACAATACGAAAGTAGAATCCGTATCTACAGCGATCATAGAGAACTGAACCGGAGTACCGTTCTTTGTTGCATATTTACCGTTAGAGAATACATAGCGGTCACTTGCATCTTTGATGATAAATGCGCTGTCGGCATCCATGATTGTGTAAGTCACTTTCTTCAAAGCATCTTCTACACCGTATTTGCCTTCAGCAGAAGGAACTAAAGTGTACAGCACTTCGTCTTCCGGAGCAGCTACTTTCAGCGTAGAGTCTTTTGTCATTACAATGCTCTGTCCTTCCAATACGTCAGCAGCAGAAGTGATCGTGAACTTGTTGTTCTTGGCATCGTTAGCTGTGATATATTTGAAGCCGATATAAGCGTTGTCTGCATCTACGTCTTCGGCTGCTACCAACTGGATTGTATCGCTACCGATAGTGAAGATGTTTTTGTCTTTGTCGACAACGTTAGTTACACCCTGCCACTCAGCATCTGCTGTTGCACGGTTTTCGATCGTGTAATTACCTTTGTCTACACCGGCTGCTTTAGAAACTACGAATTGAGCATACGGGTTGAATGCCTGAGCTTTTGCTACATACTTAGCAGCATTAACCGGGCTTTTATCAAAGTACAAGCCATAATATTTGTTAGCAACACCGGCACTTGCTTCTTTTTCTGCATCAATTACATAATACAGACCTTCAGCGATTGTTGCGTCACCACCGATAGTAGCGTCTTTGTCGGATGTTTTGATGGTTGCAACCAAGTTGCCATTGGCAGGAGTAGCAGGATCTGCACCGATCGTCAGAACTTTCGTGTTAGAAAGTTTACGGATTACCACTTGCTTATTTGTAGTAATAGAAGCACCTTTACCTGTTCCTAAAAGAGTAACATCAAGGGCATTCAAGCCATCAGCATAGTTTGCACCGTCTTTGATAGCGGAAGTGGAAACAAGAGCTGCTGCATCTGATTCAGATACCTTTGTTATTTCCAAACCATTAAGAGCTGTCAAATATTTATTTACAGCTGCAACATAAGCTTCTTGCTTTTTCTTATCAGCAGCAGTCGTAGAATAAACAATGCCCTTTATTGCAGTCTTCACAGCATCAATCAAATCCTGACCTGTTTTTGCAGTACCTGCAGCTCCTGCTTCTGTAAACTTCTGTACTTCTGCAAATTTTGCACCTTCAGGAAAATCTGTTGCCTTGTTCTGAGTAGAGAACAGAGTAACACCTGCCTTCAAATTGTCCACAACAGTTTTAACAGCAGCAACTTCACCTTCTGTTGGCAATGCAGTATGCATAGCATCCAAAGTAGAGGCTACCGGTAATGACTTCGGAGCAAACAACGGAGCAATTACTAAAGAATCATTCGGGATGTAATAAGTTGCGATAAACGCTGCAGTTGCAGGATGATGTTTAGCAATCTTTGTTCGCTCAGATAAAGTACTGACCTTATTTGAACTTGGTTCAACTGCGATAGTATCCACATTCAATACATTAAACTCTTTGCTGGGGTCGTAGAACTTATAGTCAACCAACAGATATTCTTTTTGTGTTACATCTGCTGCAGTCATATCATCATTCATACGGTCTTTATGTTCTTTTCCGTTTGTTAGGAAAAGAGCACGTGTTCCAGAGCTTGCTGCTCTATAATTACCTGTTTCATCAAAAGTGACATTGACTGCTTTCCATTTATTATCTGTCAAAACATTAGTCTCTGTAGAAGAAACATTTTCGTCCGTAAAGAACAGACGACCACTATTGCTGGCAACCAATGCATTAAAATCTCCAGCGGACAATTTAACAGCATTTGTAGAAACATCACCTTTCAACAAGGCCGATGTTACGCTTTGAACATCTGTCCCTTTAGTAGCATTAAAGTCGATTTCTCCAGTTGTTCCATTAAAACCGATGGTAAAGGTAGTATCCTTTCCTGCACCATAGTTTTTAACAACATAAAGACCTTTGGTTGCATCCCAGGCCCAGTCTGTATTACCATTCTTTTCATTTGCTTTGATAGCCGTAGCCCGACCACCGTCTACCTTATCAGACTGTAACTTGATAGATAGTTTCTGGCCAGACAATCTGTTGGTAAATGAATAGGTGTAAGTTATACCAGCTACAGAAGAATGAGGATTTAACTTTACCTGCCAAAGAGTCCCCAGCAAATTGGAAATACTTCCTCTCCAAGTGGCTGCCTCAACTTTCTTAAAATTACCTGCTTCATCCATTGCTAAATAGTCAGTAGAACCACTACCGATCGTCAAATGGATAAAAGAGCCATCCTTTAGCGTACTAGCATCAACAGAAGCTGCTGCCGCATTAAAGGATAGTCCACCGGCCACCAGAGCGGCAGCCAAAAGAGTAGAAAATCTCTTGTTCATAATCATTAAAAATTAATTGTTAATAAAATAGTGTTTAAAAATCCAACAACTAATTTCACGAAGGAGAGAACAACTCCCCCGCGAATGCTTATGAACGGGCATAAAAAAAACGCGGGCACGTTGTCTATTATCAAACATGAGGCATCTGGAATAGCCCGCTTGGTAATAATAGAACAAAAGCCCGCGCCTTATACGATATAAAACAATCTTCCCATGAAAATGGTAGATGAACTTATACGTAACCAGCGCAAGCATTTACTGTCCATTATTCCACCAAACTTAAAAATTTTCCAGATTTTCATGTAAGGAATAATCTTCGTAAAATGCTTACAATATGTAATTGATCCCGCGCTCCGTGGGCCGCTGCCCACTACGGAATCGTTGCAAAGGTAAATAGGTTTTCCGAATCAACAAGGGGAAAGGCCCATAATTTTCCAAAATAGATGGATTACAGAACAAAACAAGGCCTTTTATGCAACATTCCCCCAGGTTTGGAGAATAAAAACAGTAAACTTGCCGATAAGCTGTTGTTCCCTACTTATGGAACAGTGGAAAGCCAGGGTAACAAAATACAGTTCGTTTCTTGGCATATTTGACTCCTCATTTATAGTACCTATCTTGCAAATCTTGAAATAAATCCCTCAATATGTATTCGATGTAAATAATAATGCCTACATTTACCGCATGCCTGCTATTGGGCATAACTAAAACTTTTAGCTATGAGTAAATTTGTCAATCCTTTTTCGGACTACGGGTGGAAGTTGATTTTCGGGAGCGAATTAAGTAAAGATCTTATCATCAGTTTTCTCAATGAAGTTATCCAGCAAGAAGTGATAGTCGACATCACGTTTCGGAACGTCGAGATGCTCGGCCTGAAACAAGACCAGCGACGGGCTGTCTTCGATATCTTTTGTGAGAACGAAAAAGGCGAAGTGTTTATTGTCGAGATGCAGAAAAGCCGTCAGAAGTATTTCTCAGACAGAGTGTTATACTACGCTTCGTTTGCTATCCAGCAACAGACGATGATCGTAAAGGAAAAGTTGGAGAAGGAACCCGACGAGGCGGTTCGTAAACGCTGGAACTACCAGATCAATAAAGTGTACGTCATTTGTGTCCTGAATTACATCATGGAACCGTCGTTGCCAGACAAATACCGCTGGGACATCGTCCGCATGGATCGTGAGTTGAAGGTCCCGTTTAGTGAAACGCTTAATGAAATCTATCTTGAAATGCCGAAATTTGTATTACCTTTGCATGAGTGTGATACGCTTTATAAGAAGTGGTTATATGTCTTAAACAACATCGAGATCATGGAACGATTACCCAAAGAACTGAACAATCAGATATTCCGGAAGCTGAAAAGCATCGTGGAGGTAGAGCGCATGACTCCCGACCAGCGCTTAGAATACGAATTGAGCCTTTCCGTCGAACGCGATCTCTCCGCCGCCCTCGACACCAGTTTTGAAGACGGGATGGAGAAAGGCAAAATAGAAGAACAACGCCTTATTGCAGCCAATTTCAAGAAACAGGGAGTTAATATCGAAACGATAGCGCAATGCACCGGTTTGTCGGTGGAAGAAATTAGCGGTTTGTAAATCTTCGATGCTTATCAATAAAGTCAGCCGGGTTGTTTAAAGATATAACAATCCGGCTGATTTTGGTTTATCTATTGGCATATTTTACTTATTGTACGATTTGCCAAAATACCCGTTGGTCCAAATCGAAACAGTAGCGCATCTAATTTGGTTTTCTACCCCATATATTTCAAATTACACTTGCGGGTAATATTTTTTAAGAAACTCGGAATAATACAAACAGCTGGATAATAGACAAATACAAATATACTCCTTTTTAGAGAGCTTATTGTAATTTGATATATTAAAAAAGACAGATTTACCTTTGCCAAAAAATGAGGAACAGAAGTTTCATGCCGAGGGAAACTGTTGTGCCAAGCCCATGTAATTTTCGTAGCTGCTTTCACTCACCTCACTACCCAACCCGCAATATTCCGCGTCTCGTCACTGAAGTTCACGCCAATCTCGAACAACTCGCGCGAGTCACTTCGGAACGGGACGGCATAGCCTTTATCCTCTATCTGCCGCAAGGCTTCTTCGGCTGTGCCATTCAGCTTAAATTCCATGACGTAAATATAGCGGTCAGTCTGTAAAACCAAATCGATACGGCCCCGCGAAGTATGATACTCTGCCTTGACATAGAAGCCGGCCTGTTTTTTCATACGCACGACGGATCACACCGGCAAAGCGTAAAGGCAATGTCGTTTCCGACGGACGGGTTCCATACAGTTCTTCCCAACGCGACAAAGATTCATTCAATATACTATATAAACTATCCATACTATCGTATTGGGAAATATTCAAATCAAGATGCAGAATCGGATGTTCCACCCAATCTTTTTCCAACTGCTCCATCGCCAAACCTTCGAGAAGTTCTTTCTTGCCTTCGAAATAGGCTTCCAAGGTGGAAATCAAAAGGCTTTTTCCGAATCGGCGCGGACGGCTTAAGAAATAGTAATTACCAGTCTTCACTAATTGGTAGATCAGTTCTGTTTTGTCTATATAAAAATAGTCAATCCTATGGATTATCCATTCAAACATTCCTTTTTATCAACAAAGCAGCAACCTCTTATTGGTTGTAATATATTTGAAACACAAATGCAACATCCACTTCAAAGCGCCTTAATCTGTTCTTAATATCTGTTTCGTTCCTTTGTGGCAGAATAAAAAGGTAAACAAAGTGAGAAAGTTTTTCGAAAAGATTGTAGAAGGAGGATTGCTCATCAGCGGAAGTATCAGTAGCTTTACGATTTTGCTGATCGTGTTCTTTCTGTTTAAAGAGGCCGGCGGCCTTTTCAATGCTCCGGCCACAGAAGAGGGGTACGTTCTTGCCGTAAATAAAAGCAACGATGTCGGGAAATTATCACCGGAGAAGGTCATGGATATTTTTGACGGTAATATTACCAACTGGAAAGAGATCGGCGGAATGGATCAGGAGATCCTAATATTCCGGTTCTCCGATCTGACCAATTATTATCCGGAGGAAGAATTGGGCGACGAGTTCCAGTATGTCCCGCAAAAGATCAGCGAGCTGGTGGCGAAAGAGCCCGGCATCATCGCTTTCTTCCCCAAACAGTATTTACTGAAAAACGGTTTTCAGGGAAAAGTCCTACCTGAAGAAAAGATCACATTAGGGGAATTTTTCGGAGGGACGAAATGGTATCCAACCTCCACACCGGCCCCGATATTCGGATTGATTCCCTTGCTGTTAGGCACTTTGCTGGTCAGCATCGGCGCAATCGCCCTCTCGCTCCCTTTCGGGCTTGCGGTTGCCATTTATATGGCGGAAATAGCGAATAAGCGGACACGCGACCTGTTGAAGCCGATCATCGAGTTACTCGCAGGTATCCCGTCCGTTGTCTATGGTTTCTTCGGCTTGGTGGTGATCGTACCACTCATCCAGAAAACATTCGACCTGCCTGTCGGCGAAACGGCTTTTGCCGGTAGCGTAGTCCTGGCGATCATGGCACTCCCGACGATTATCACCGTTGCGGAAGATGCTATGCGAACGACACCCCGCGCCATGAAAGAGGCAAGCCTCGCCTTAGGTGCCACCCAATGGCAGACAATCTACAAAGTAATCATCCCGTACTCCATTTCCGGCATTACCTCCGCAATCGTGCTGGGGATCGGACGTGCAATAGGCGAGACGATGGCAGTCCTGATGGTGACCGGCAATGCAGCCGTCATCCCGACCTCCTTCTTCGAACCGGTGCGAACCATTCCCGCGACGATCGCTGCCGAACTGGGAGAAGCCCCCGCCGGAGGCGCACACTACGAAGCGTTGTTCCTGCTCGGAGCCGTCCTCTTCCTGATCACACTGATATTGAGTATCTCCGTCGAGTATATTTCATCTAAAAGAAAAATCTGATTAGCATTATGACACCTGTAACATCTCAAAAGTTTGCATTCGGGTTCTTCACCCTGTTGAGTTATTTAGTCGTGGCAATCCTGTTCGTGATCTTAGGATTCATCCTTATTAAAGGAGGCAGCGTGATCAGTTGGGATTTCCTGACGAAAGCGCCGGAAGAGGGGATGACGAAAGGGGGAATCTTTCCGGCGATAGTCGGGACTTTCTACCTGATCCTCGGAAGCAGCCTCATCAGTTTTCCGATCGGGATCATGAGCGGTATCTATATGAACGAATATGCGACAAACGGCAAATTAGTCCGTTTCATCCGTGTTATGACAAACAACCTGAGCGGAGTGCCGTCGGTCGTATTCGGCCTGTTCGGTATGTCGCTGTTTGTAAATACGCTGGGCTGGGGCGACTCGATCATTGCCGGTTCGTT
The DNA here is from genome assembly GCF_049860805.1 of Parabacteroides vesiculifaciens. NCBI lineage: Bacteria > Pseudomonadati > Bacteroidota > Bacteroidia > Bacteroidales > Tannerellaceae > Parabacteroides > Parabacteroides vesiculifaciens. The sequence continues at coordinate 4,883,074 of NZ_CP187555.1, read as the reverse complement.
TACGTTGGCATTGATGTCGTTACCCCTGATTATCCGCACGACGGAAGAGGCATTGAAAAGTATTGACGATTCGTTCCGGCACGGAAGCTTAGCATTAGGCGCGACGAAATTACAGACGATTCGCCGCGTCGTGCTCCCGATGGCTTTCCCGAATATCATCACCGGCCTTATCCTGTCGGTCGGACGCGTATCGGGCGAAACGGCTCCGATCCTGTTCACCGTAGCAGCTTATTTCCTGCCTCAATTGCCGGGAAGCATCTTCGACCAGTGTATGGCGTTGCCTTACCATCTGTATGTCATATCCACAAGTGGAACGGATATCGAAGCCTCCCGGGGCATGGCCTACGGAACGGCCTTGGTGTTGATTGCAATCGTCTTGGTTGTCAACTTACTGGCAAACCTCTTGCGTAATTATTTCGCTAAGAAAGTAAAAATGAATTAATAAACGATACAATGATAAAGATTGATGCTCAAAGTGTAGATTTCTATTACGGCGACTTCCATGCGTTGAAAAACATTTCAATGCAGATAGAAGCCAATACCTCGGTAGCCTTTATCGGCCCGTCGGGTTGTGGCAAATCAACTTTCCTCCGCTTGTTTAACCGCATGAACGACCTGATCCCCGACACACGTCTGGAAGGGAAGATATTCATCGACGGACGGAACATATACAGCAAAGGGGAAAAAGTCGATACGCTCCGTAAAAATGTGGGAATGGTATTCCAGAAACCGAACCCGTTCCCGAAGACAATCTTCGAAAATGTGGCTTACGGCCTACGCGTAAACGGCATTAAGGATAACGAATACATTGAAGAGACCGTAGTTAAAAGCCTGAAGCAGGTCGTTCTTTGGGATGAGGTCAAGAACAAGCTGAAGGATTCGGCTTTTGCCCTCTCCGGCGGCCAGCAGCAACGCCTCTGCATCGCACGGGCATTGGCGATCTCCCCTTCCATCCTGTTGATGGACGAACCGACTTCGGCCCTCGACCCGATCTCCACAGGCAAGATCGAGGACCTGATCCATGAACTGAAAAAGGAATATACGATCGTAATCGTCACACACAATATGCAACAGGCTGCCCGCGTGAGCGACAAGACGGGATATTTCTATTTAGGCGAACTGATCGAATATGGTGAAACCCGCAAGATCTTCACCAATCCGGAGAAAGAATCGACTCAGAACTATATTACCGGGCGATTCGGATGAGAAGATTTATGATTTATGATTTATCATCGACATCTAAATCATAAATCACAAATCATAATTCATAAATCATAATTCATAAATCACAAACATGAAGGTTATAGAACAAGAGATCGCAGCGTTAAAGAATACGATAAACGAGATGTGGGCGCTTGTCCACCAGCAGATATACAATGCCGGTGAAGCCATGCTGACCGGAGACAAGGAACTGGCCTATAAAGTGCTCAGCCGTGAACGCCGCGTAAATGCATTCGAGCTGAAGATCGACAGCGATTGCGAAGATATCATTGCCCTGTACGCACCGGTAGCCATCGACCTGCGTTTCGTTCTTGCCATGTACAAGATCAACACGAATCTGGAACGCCTCGGCGACTTCGCCGAAAGCATCGCACGCTTCTCTGTCAATCTGCCGGCAGGAGAACCGATCGACCCGGAATTAGTAAAGATCGCGCGCGTAGAAGAAATGCTACAGGAACTTCTTACCATGATATCGTTGGCCCAGGAAGCCTTTGAGAAGGAAAGCTCAGAGATCGCATCCCGCATTTTCCTAAAGGACAACATCATCGACGAGATCAATCACGATTCGACTCCTCTTATCGCCCAATATATCGAAACGCACCCGGGCAGCGCGCTTGCCGGCCTTTACATGGCAGGGGTCATCCGCAAGATGGAGCGTTTCGGCGACCATTGCACCAATATCGCAGAAGAACTGATCTTCTATCTGGATGCGAAGGTGATGAAACATATCGGAAAAACGGAAGGGAAATAATATCTTTGCAGCCAGAATCAAACATAATCGTAATCGACAATGAAACGACTAACGGCATTCTGGCTGTCAGCCCTCTTTTTATGGACTGTTTCCGTACAGGCTCAATCATTCATCCCCGAACGGGATTCATCCGGTATTTCCCTGTTTGAATATGCGACAAAGATTCCCAAGCGCAATAATGTATTCAACCTGGATTTGGAAATGCACGCTTCTTTCAACACTTTTTTCATCGGGAGCAAACTGGATGAAGCCGCTTTCCGTTTCAATCATATCAAGCTCGAAGCGACCGGTGAAGTGAATGACCGCCTTTTCTACTGGTACCGCCAGAATCTCAACCAGGGGAACGAAGGGATGGACCTGGAGAACTTGCCGGAATCGATCGAATATGCGCTGATCGGCTACCGCCTCAACGATAAGTTCACGGTCACTTTAGGAAAACAGGATGCCGCCTGGGGTGGATTCGAGTATGATCTCGACCCGTATGCCATATACGAATATAGCGATATGAACGAATATATGGATTGTTATTTTACTGGTGTCACGCTTGCTTACCAGCCGATATCCTCACAGGAGCTGCGCGTACAGGTAACGGACAACCGTATCGGCAGCATGGAGGACGCTTACGGCCTGCTTCCTGCCGGAATTGAAAAGCCACGCGCTCCGCTCTTCTACACGCTTAACTGGAACAGCAGCTATCTGGACGAAGTCATAAACCTCCGCTATTCCGCCACGGCCGGAGAACAGGCGAAAGGGAAATGGATGTATATGGCATGGGCCGGGCACAACGTTTGCACCGGGCCGCTCGACGGATATCTGGATGTGATGTACACACGCGGTTCGCTCGATCCGTTAGGTATCCTTACAGAGTTGGTTCCTCCATCCGAAGAGAGTGAAGAAGGGCCTGTCTGCTTGCGTAATGTCCAGTATTTTTCACTCGTAGCCGAGATGAATTACCGCTTCCATCCGAAATGGAATGTCTTTGCCAAAGGAATGTATGAAACAGGCTCGGTCTATAAAGAAGGTGATAAAGAAGGAGAGCTCCCCAATGGGAAATACCGTACGGCTTGGGGCTATCAGGCCGGTATCGAATTCTATCCGATGGCGGACGAAAACCTGCATATCTTTCTGACAGGAACAGCCCGCTCCTACAGCCTGACGGAAAAAGCAAAAGCGCTGGGTGTTACTATTGAAAACACACAGCGCTTATCGGTGGGGTTCGTATATAAGTTGCCTTTATATTAATCTGTTACTTTTGGCTTGATCCAAAAGTAACCAAAAGATCAAGGCCGAACCTGCTTCGCTACTCCGTTCCCTTCGTTCGCTGTCGCGTCTGAAACTCACTTCGCTCAAACAGCAGACGCTCCGGACGCTCACTGCGGTCACTGCGCTTAACGCTCACCAGCTTAGGCCGGAAATAGAGCCTGACGGCTCTGTTGAGAATGGTACTACTGCCGGCTTTGTTGTTCTGTCGACAGCTTCAAGTGCAGGAACAGGCTTGGCCCCGTGCCCCACACGGGGACGCTAAAGGACCTCCGGTATTATAAAAGAATTGCCGATATCGTAAAAGAACTGTCGGTATCGGCAATCCCCAGAGAAAGCGCTGTTTTCTAAGAAAGGCCTAAGCGGGTGAGCGTAAAGCGGAGGGTAAAGGCGAAGCGTCCGGAGCCTGCGCTGTCTGAGCGAAGCGAGTTTCGCAGGCGACAGCGGAGCCTTTGCCCGGAGTAGCCCAGACGGTTAAGCCTTGATCTTTTGGTTACTTTTGGATCAAGCCAAAAGTAACAGATAAATCAGCATTTATGCAATTAAAACATCAACCCCAACTGATCCCCAGCCTGTAACTCAACGACCAACATACCGTCAACAACCGGGAGGGAAACGGCTTTCTGGTTGATCTTAATGCTCATATTGGCGGAATTGGCCGGGAGTTTGATGCGGAACGTATCGGAGACCAACGCTTTCAAACCGGCTTCCGTTAACAATCCTTCCTTCCATTTTGCTGACACTTCTCCGCCTCCACGAACTTTCAGGCCTTTAAAACTGCCGCTTTTCCAGGCAGAAGGCAGGGCGGGGAGCAATTCGACCCGTCCGGTCTGGCTCTGTACCAGCATTTCGGCAATACCGGCACAACCGCCGAAGTTCCCGTCGATCTGGAAGGGGGGATGTGCACAGAACAGGTTCGGATATGTCCCACCGCCATTCGTCATATTCGTTTTGCGGTCCACACACGGACGAAGCAGGTCGACAAACAATTTATAAGCATGGTCGCCATCATGCAAACGCGCCCAGAAATTAATCTTCCAGGCCATCGACCAGCCTGTGCTCTTATCGCCACGGGCCACAAGCGATTTGCGGGCAGCCTCGGCAAGTTCGGGTGTACGCTCCATCGATATTTCATTACCCGGATACAAGCCGTAAAGATGGGAGACGTGGCGATGGTGAGGTTCTGTCTCTTCAAACGGTTCGAGCCATTCCATGATACGGCCGTCCTTGCCGATTGTCGTCGGCATCAGGCGGTCACATTTCGATGCCAGTTCGCCGGCAAAAGCAGAATCGAGTCCTAAAATACCGGCCGCCTCGATCGTATTGCTGAACAGTTCGCGGACGATCTGATTGTCCATAGTCGAACCGGCACAGATATGCGCCGTCTTGCCGTTCGGCAGTTTATAACCGTTTTCAGGTGAAGTTGTCGGAGCCGTTACCAGATATTTGTTCCGGGGATCTTCGACCAACATATCCACAAAGAACAGGGAAGCCCCTTTCAACACGGGATAAACTTCTTTCAGATACTCCTTATCCAACGTATAGAGATAATGCATATACAGATGTTCGCAAAGCCAGGCGGCAGAAGTATTGGTCGCCCCCCATGACGGATGTTCCCCCGGTGCGGTAAACTCCCAGACATTCCCTAAGATATGCGTCACCCAACCCCGGGCGTTATAATAAGCTTTGGCAGTCCGTTCACCACTGACAACCTGTTGTTTGGTCCATTCGACGAGCGGAAGATGCAGTTCGGAGAGGTTCGCCACCTCTGCCGGCCAATGATTCATCTGAAGGTTGATGTTCAGATGATAATCACCATTCCAGGGCGTATTGATCGTATTGCACCAAAGTCCCTGCAAATTAGGAGGCAACAACCCTACACGGGTGGAAGAGATCAGCAGGTAGCGGCCGAACTGGAAATAGAGCGCACCTAAGGAAGGATCGTCCGGATCAGCATTGAAAGCGGCAAGGCGCTCGTCTATCGGCAAATCCTCACGGGAAGAATGTCCCAAATCCAACTCCACGCGGCCAAACAGGGAACGATAAACTGCAATATGACCTTTCTTCAAAGAGGCGAAATCTTTCTTTTCGGCATCCGCCAACAGGGAAGCGATCTTCCCATCCAGGTCTTTATCGAAATAATCGGTAGCCATGCTCACCAGCAGGATCGCTTCGGAAGCATTCCGGACGGAAACGGTCGAATCGCCGGGAGTAACCGTTCCGCCTTTCGGCAAGATGACACGGACACGCGATGCATAACGGAGGCCTTTCATCTCAAGCGTATCGACACCGTCGAACAGTTGGCCCTGCATCAAAAGGTCATTACCTTCGGCCGTCACCTTATAATGTTCCGGGCGGTTCATACCCAAAGAGAAGTTCAGCGCTTTATCCGCATCGGCAGTCAGATGGATCACTCCCAAATCATCTTCAAAGGAGGTAAAGACTTCACGGTTATACGTCACCTTCCCTCTTCTGAAAGAAGCTGTTGCAATCGCATTATCGAGATTCAATTCACGCCTATATCCGGAGACCGAATCGGAGTTACCCTGATAATCGTAGTCCAGAACCAGGTTACCCAGCAGTTGGTAGCTGCCATAAGGGACATTCGCCCCCTGCCCCTGTCCGCTACCTTCGCCTTTGCAAACGAAAGTATTATACATCAACTCCTGTGCCTCATCGTTACGCCCTTCAAACAGGAGTTTGCGGATCGTGCCTAACGAGTAATAAGCCTGCGGGTTATCCGTCTCCTGCTTACTTCCCGACCACATAGAGATTTCATTCAAAACAATCTTCTCCGTATCGACACCACCGTCGGGCATCAACCCGAGGCGTCCGTTCCCCAAAGGGAAGGTTTCTTCCCATATCTCCGCCGGGGCGTCGAAATGATAGGATAAAGGTTTACCCGTTTTCATATCGGGCATATTGCATCCAGCCAGGAATAGCAATAGGAATGATAGACATTTCAGTTTCATAGTATCAAAATATTTAATTATTAAATTTTTCTTTTTTATCTGTTACTTTTGGCTTGATCCAAAAGTAACCAAAAGATCAAGGCCGAACCTGCTTCGCTACTCCGTTCCCTTCGTTCGCTGTCGCGTCTGAAACTCGCTTCGCTCAAACAGCAGACGCTCCGGACGCTCACTGCGGTCTCTGCGCTTAACGCTCACCAGCTTAGGCCGGAGATAGAGCCTGACGGCTCTGTTGAGGATGGTACTACTGCCGACTTTGTTGTTCTGTTGACAGCTTCAAGTGCGGGAACAGGCTTGGCCCCGTGCCCCACACGGGGCTGCAAAAGAACCTCCGACATTGTAAAAGAACTGCCGGTATTGGCCATCCCAAGAGAAAGCGCAGCTTTCTAACAAAGGCCTAAGCGGGTGGGCGTAAAGCGGAGGGTAAAGGCGAAGCGTCCGGAGCCTGCGCTGTCTGAGCGAAGCGAGTTTCGCAGGCGACAGCGGAGCCTTTGCCCGGAGTAGTCCAGACGGTTAAGCCTTGATCTTTTGGTTACTTTTGGATCAAGCCAAAAGTAACGTCAAAAACTTTGCATATCGCAAAGCCTCTTATAGTAGCCATCCAACCCGATCAGCTCCTCATGTCTTCCCCGTTCCACAATCTCCCCTTCATGCATCACGCAAATCTCGTCCGCATTACGGATCGTCGAAAGGCGGTGGGCAATGACGATCGTCGTACGGTTGCGCATCAGGTTTTCCAAAGCCTCCTGCACCAAGCGTTCCGATTCGGTGTCGAGCGCAGAAGTCGCCTCGTCGAGAATCAGGATCGGCGGGTTCTTCAGGATAGCACGTGCGATGCTGATACGCTGACGCTGTCCGCCCGACAGCTTGCCGCCGCGGTCACCGATATTGGTATCATACCCTTCTTCGCTCGCCATAATGAACTCATGCGCATTGGCAATGCGGGCCGCTTCCTGCACCTGTTCGAGCGTAGCCCCATCTACACCAAAAGAAATATTATTAAAGAACGTATCGTTAAAAAGAATCGCCTCCTGGTTGACATTCCCCATCAGGCTACGCAGATCGTACAACGTCGCATCGCGCACATCCGCACCGTCGATCGTTATGCTCCCCTTGTCCACATCATAGAAACGGGGCAGCAAATCCACCAGCGTGCTCTTTCCCGAACCCGACTGTCCGACCAGCGCGACCGTGCGTCCTTTCCGGATCGTCAGGTCAATCCCTTTCAGCACCCATTCATGCTGGTACTTGAACCAGACATCCCGGTAGCAAATACTTTCCGTCAAAGCTATCTGTTTCGGATTCTCAGGATCATTAATATTGCTTTCCGCCTTCAGAATCTTGTCCACACGATCCATAGAGGCAAGCCCCTTCTGGATGGCATAAGACGCCTTGCTCAGATCCTTCGCCGGATTGATTATACTATAAAAAATCACTAAATAATAGATGAAAGTAGAGGCGTCGATCGGACTGTTGCTGCTCAGGATCAGCGTTCCCCCGTACCAAAGGACGATCGCGATCGTAGCCGTCCCCAGAAACTCGCTCATCGGATGCGCCATTTGCTGGCGGCGATAGATGCGGTTCGTCAGCCGGCGGAACGTTTCGTTGCTCTTCTCAAAACGCTCCTGTATCTTCTCTTCCGCATTGAAAGCCTTGATAACGCGCAGGCCGCCCAACGTCTCCTCTATCTGGCTCATCAGATAGCCCCATTGTTGCTGCCCCTCGAACGATTTCCGTTTCAACTTCTTACCGACCTGTCCCATCGCATAACCGGCAATGGGCAACAGGATGAAAACAAAAAGCGTCAACTGCCAACTGATGGCAATCATCCCGATCAGGTAGATCAGGATCAGGATCGGATTCTTAAAGAGCATATCGAGCGAACTCATGATAGAAGTCTCGATCTCGTTCACATCCCCCGATACGCGGGCGATAATATCCCCCTTACGTTCTTCCGAGAAAAAGCCCAAAGGAAGCTCCGTTATCTTGCGGTTGATCTGGTTACGGATGTCACGGACGACACCCGTACGGATTGGGATCATTGTGTAAAAAGCCATATACATCGTCCCGACCTTCAGGAAGGTGGAGACGATTAGGAAAACACCCAATATGATCAGCGTGAAGGAACCGCCTTTCGTCTCGATCATATCAGATACAAACCAAAAGAAGTTGTTTTTCAGCAACTCAGGAGTCGCTTTCCAGGCTTCGAACGAGAAAGGGGCGAATGTCCAGTCTGTATATACATAAGTTTCATCACTGATTTTAAACAGGATATTCAGAATCGGAATAATTAAAGCAAAAGAAAACAAGTTCAAAATAGCGGACAGGATGTTAAATATCACATTCCACACCATAAATTTCTTATAGGGAGGCACAAAGCGCCTCAGTATACGCAGAAAATCCTTCATGTTTGATTGATCGATTGAATTTGGGGCGCAAGTTACTCAATATCCGGCTGATTCCGGGCATCCTCATTATACTTTATTTCATTCATCCTCATTCTTTAGCCGGCAGGTCCCATCCTTTTAGCCCGTTCGATACTTTTTCACAAGTTATCCACCAAGCGGACAACCAATGGAATGCATCAGAAAAGGGAATATATCCTATAGAAAAAGACAAAATATAAGGAAGAGAACGATAAGATATGCAACTATATGCGTTATCTTTGCATCCATATAGTATAAACAAATGCTATAAGAATATGGAAAAGATCTCTACCTCCATCCTGAAAAGTGTCAACTGGTTATTAACTGGGCTACTTGTGCTATTGGGTTTCCCGGCATGCGGCCCGGAAACCGATATGTACGGCTCTCCTTATTCAAAGTTCACGATCAAGGGAAAAGTGATAAATGAAAGCAATGTCCCCATTCCTCAGATCCAGATTCGTTCCCCTTACGGAGAATGTGTCTCTTATGTAGACACATTCTATACCGATAGCAAAGGAAAGTTCAGCTACTCATTCGACGGCTTTTACAGAAGTGAAAATGTCCCGCTACTACTCTCAGACATCGATGGAGAGCAGAATGGAGGCAGCTACGCCCCGGACAGCGTATCGGTATCTTTCAAAGATGCGGATATAACAGGAGGAGACGGCGGTTGGTATTTGGGAGAAGCGACAAAGGAGATAACCATCGTACTTAAAGAAAAGAAAGATAATGAATAAACGCCCTGGATTACGCAAACGACTTGCATTGGAGTTATTCAGAAGCATCCGGAAGAACCGGGCCAAGATACATGAATTGCGTACGCTCTTTTGGGAGTGTACGCTTCGTTGTAATGCCTCCTGCCTCCATTGCGGAAGCGACTGTCATGTTTCGTCAGCACATCCGGATATGCCGGTCGAAGATTTCCTGAAAGTGATAGACGAAATCACGCCTCATGTGGACCCGCATAAGGTGATGATCACCTTTACCGGCGGAGAGGCATTGGTCCGTAAAGATATCGAAGTATGCGGACGGGAACTGAACAAACGTGAATATCCCTGGGGAATCGTCTCCAACGGATTGCTGCTTACCCGCGAACGGCTGGACTCTCTGTTGGCAGCCGGTATGCACTCCATCACCATCAGCCTCGACGGTTTCGAAGAAGCGCACAACTGGCTCAGGGGAAACCGCCGGAGTTTCGAAGGTGCAGTCAATGCCATTGCGATGCTGGCGGAAGAAAAGGAGATCGTCTGGGATGTCGTGACCTGCGTCAACCAGAAAAACTTCAAAGATCTGATGCTCTTCAAAGAGTTCCTGATCGAAATGGGTGTCAAGAACTGGCGCATCTTCACCATTTTCCCGGTTGGCCGGGCTGCAGAAACGCCGGAGTTGCAGATCGATGACCAGCAGTTCACCTGGGTGCTGCGTTTCATACGACATTGCCGTGCAGAAGGAAAGATACATGTCAACTTTGCCTGCGAAGGTTTCCTCGGCAACTATGAAGGGGAAGTGCGCGACCAGATTTTCCACTGCGATGCGGGTGTCAGCACGGCATCGGTACTGATCGACGGATCGATATCCGGCTGTCCGAGCATCCGTGCCAACTTCCACCAGGGAAATATCTACAAAGACAGCTTTGTAGACGTATGGAACAATGGCTTCAAGGAATATCGCAACCGGGAATGGGCACGCAAAGGCCAGTGTGCCGACTGTGATATGTTCCGCTATTGCGAAGGAAACGGGATGCATCTACATGATGACAACGGCGACCTGATCACCTGCCATTACAGGAGGATCGACAATTAAAAACGGACTATCGACAATTACTTTTTCCTCTTAATTGTCAATTGTTCATTGTCATTTGTCCATTGTTTCCTATCTTTACCCTCGTAAACTAAAAACATCAATCATTTCATGAAAAATGCTCTTATCCTATCGGCCTTGCTGACATTGGGGCCGGTCTGCCAAGCTCAACAGACAGAAAAGTATCCTTTGGGCAATTATGAGGAACTGACAGACACCAAGCCGCACGACGGAGTGGAAGTCTGGAACAAAATGACAACGCCAACCTGCCTCAGCTGGGGAACAACGGATATCCGCTACAAAAAGCTGAATGTCCCCGACATCAAGAAGACAACCCGCTGGCAAGGAAAAGCCTGGAAAGGGGAACGTATCCATGCACAGGCCGTGCTGTGGACAAAAGAAGCGTTGGACGATGCGACGGTCACCGTCAGCGATCTGAAAAACGGCTCTGCCGTAATCCCGGCTTCTGCCGTCACGACAAACTTCGTCCGCTACGTCATGACCGACGAACTGAACAAAGACCGCAAAGGCGGTTGCGGACATCGCCAGAACAAAGCCGAATGGGATTCATCCGTCGTAGCCGATGTGTTGGATATCGTAAAGATACAGGATATCAAAGCCTGCACGACGCAACCGATCTGGTTGAACGTATGGGTTCCGTCCGATGCACGTGCAGGAAAATACAAAGGGACGCTGACCGTTTCGGGAAAGAATTTCCAGGATATGAAACTCCAGGTGGAGATCGACGTGCTTAACCGTACGCTGCCGGCTCCGCAAGACTGGGCTTTCCACTTGGACTTGTGGCAAAATCCCTACTCCGTAGCGCGCTACTATCAGGTTCCACTTTGGAGCAAGGAACATTTCGATGCTATGCTCCCGATCATGAAGATGTTGGCGAATGCCGGACAACGGGCCATCACGACCAGCATCATGCACAAACCTTGGGCCGGACAGACAGAAGACCATTACGACAGTATGGTCACCCGCATCAAGAAGATCGATGGAACATGGGTGTACGACTATACCGTATTCGACAAATGGGTGGAATTCATGATGAACGAAGTGGGCATCAAGGACCTGATCAGTTGCTACACTATGATCCCTTGGGCGCTCAGTTTCGACTACTTCGACCAGGCGACCAACCGCGTGCAGTTTATCGAAGCAAAACCGGGCGATCCCGAATATGCCGAATATTGGGGCACTTTCCTGAAAGACTTCTCCCGCCACCTGCGTGAAAAGGGCTGGTTCGAAAAGACCGCCATCTCGATGGACGAACGTCCTATGGAAGCTATGCGCGAAGCGATCAAGGTGATCAAAGAGGCTGATCCTGAATTTAAGATCACACTGGCCGGCAACTATCACCCGGAAATCCAGTCCGACCTGTATTACCTGGCTATCCCTTACGGTCACAAATTCCCGGCCGATGTGAAAGCTGAACGCGATCGCAAAGGACAGATCAGCACCGTCTATACTTGCTGTGCGGAAGCCTTCCCGAACACCTTCACTTTCTCCGATCCTGCCGAAGCTCCCTGGACGGCTCTGCATGCCATCGCCGGAGGCTATGACGGTTACCTGCGCTGGGCCGTGAACAGCTGGACGGCCGATCCTCTCCGCGACTCCCGTTTCCGTACCTGGGCTGCCGGCGATACCTACAGCATCTATCCGGGTCCCCGCAGCAGCATCCGCTTCGAACGCTTTGTCGAAGGCATCCAGGATTGCGAGAAAGTCCGCATCCTCCGCGAAGAACTGAAAGCCAAAGGCGCTAAAGGCAAGCTGGAGAAACTGAACAAAGCAGTTGCCAAATTCACCCCGGAAGGTCTGTCCGAAACGCAACAGTCGGTTGCTGAAATGGTGAACGATCTGAATAAATTGCTGAATTCTTTGTAAACAACTCCGCATATCCAGACTATAAAAAATCCCTTTGGAGACAAGGCTAAACCTGTCCAAAGGGATTTTTATTTCAAAATTTCTTTAGATCCCCAGACTCGATATACAGCGAAAACTTCGTTCGCAGTTTACTTCCATTATAATTCAACATAACTATTTGATAATGCTTATCAGCAAGAAAAGGGGTAGTTATCCGTCCGTAAACAGATGCCTACTTGTTCCGGAAAAGGTATGCACCTTTCCAGAGATAGGTCGGCACCTTTTGACCGATAACCTATAGGTTATAAAATATAGCCCTAAGGCCATTTTTTATAGCTTCTGTCCCATATATAGGTGCACTTATAAGTAGTTTTATGTAGTTCACATCACTTACAACTTATTGAATATAGGCAAGTTGCAGTGAACCCTGTGAAAGCCGGTGGATTAAGAGGGGATTGCGGAGGCGCTAACTTTTGCCGAATAAAATGCAGCCTTCACAGTGTTCACTGCAAACCACTGTCTATAAATTATTTACAGACGTTGTGAAGGTGAGTTCCAAAACAAAAACACCCGTAAAGGGGCTTTTTACCTTAATCAAAACTCTCAACCGGAGCGCCTGTCCGAAACGGCAATGCTTTACATCCGCGACAACAAACGGACGGACTGCTACAACCATCGGCAAACATCTATCCTCTAAAAAATCATAAAAAAAACCACGGAAAGTGCATGACTCCCGAAGATTCCTTTTATCTTTACAGTATCGGAACCGTTAGCTCAGCTGGTTTAGAGCGCTGCCTTGACAGGGCAGAGGTCGCCGGTTCGAATCCGGCACGGTTCACAAAAAAAGCGCCAATCAGCGCTTTTCTTTTTTTACTTTTCCCGAATAAATATATTAATCGGTGTTCCTGTGAAGTTCCAGTTTTCCCGGATCTTGTTTTCCAGGAAGCGCTTGTATGGATCTTTGATCCATTGCGGCAGGTTACAGAAGAATACAAACGAAGGGACCTGACCGGCAGGAAGCTGCGTGATATATTTGATCTTAATATATTTTCCTTTCCATGCAGGGGGCGGATAGTTCTCGATGATCGGCAGCATCGTTTCGTTCAGTTTGGCTGTCGGAACACGGCGCTGGCGGTTTTCGTACACCTCTTTGGCTGTCTCCAGCACCTTCAGGATACGCTGTTTTGTCAAAGCCGAAATAAACAAGATGGGGAAATCGGTAAATGGAGCCAAACGTTCACGGATCGCATTCGTAAAGGTATCGATCACCTTCTGACTTTTATCTTCCACCAAATCCCATTTGTTTACACATACAACCAGACCTTTCTTATTCTTCTGGACCAGAGAGAAGATATTAAGGTCCTGGCTTTCGATGCCTCGGGTGGCATCCAGCATCAACACGCAGACATCCGAGTTCTCGATGGCACGAATCGAACGGATCACGGAATAGTATTCCAGATCCTCGTTCACCTTACCCTTTTTACGGATACCGGCCGTATCAACCAGATAGAAATTCAGGCCGAACTTGTTGTATTTCGTGTAAATGGAATCGCGGGTCGTACCGGCAATATCCGTTACAATATGGCGATCTTCACCGATAAAAGCGTTGATCAAAGAAGATTTGCCTGCATTCGGACGGCCGATGACGGCGATACGGGGCAGCTCTTCTTCGAGCACCTCCGGCTTGTCATCCGGAAGCGTAGCAACAATCTTATCCAACAAATCGCCGGAACAAGAACCGTTGATGGCAGAGACACAGAACGGGTCGCCTAATCCCAATGAATAGAATTCGGCAGAAGAGGGATGCAGCTCGAAGTTATCCGCTTTGTTGGCCACAACAATCACGGGCTTCTTGGCACGACGCAAGATGGCGGCAACTTCGTTATCCAAATCCGTCACACCGTTCACCACGTCTACGACAAACAAGATCACGTCGGCCTCTTCAAGGGCGACTTTTACCTGCTTGTTTATCTCTTCTTCAAAAACATCATCCGAATTAATCACCCATCCGCCGGTGTCAATCAGCGAAAATTCTTTACCTGTCCACTCTACCTTGCCGTATTGACGGTCGCGGGTAGTGCCTGCTTCCTCGTTGACAATCGCCTGGCGCGTCTGTGTCAAACGGTTGAAGAGGGTGGACTTTCCTACGTTGGGTCTACCAACTATTGCAACAATATTTCCCATAAACAACTTTTTCTGTCTGTGCTGTTAATTAATCCAGCTGATAACCGAAGTTCTTCAGCATGTTGTCCCGGTTACGCCAGTCTTTTTCTACTTTGACGAACATTTCCAGGAAAACCTTCTTATCAAAGAAGCGTTCGATATCCTTACGGGCCATAGCACCTACCTTTTTCAATGCCTGGCCACGATGCCCGATGATGATTCCTTTTTGGGAATCGCGTTCAACAATAATGAGCGCTTTGATATGAATCAGCTCGGCTTCTTCTTTAAACAGCTCAACAACGACTTCTACCGCATACGGGATCTCTTTCTGATAATACAGGAGGATCTTCTCGCGAATGATCTCCGTCACAAAGAAACGGGCCGGCTTATCGGTAAGCGCATCTTTCTCGAAATAGGGAGGAGATTCAGGCATCAGATCTTCCACCCTGTGTTTCACGTAATCTATATTAAAATTCGAAAGGGCGGAGATCGGGATGATCTCGGCTTTCGGAAGAAGTTCCTTCCATTCCGCTACCAGCTTTTCCAACTCCGGCTGGGTAGTCGTATCGATCTTGTTGATCAGCAACAGGACCGGGCATTCCATCTTCCGGACCTTCTGGAGAAATTCTTCATTCTTGTCGATCTTTTCGACGACATCGGTTACATAAAGCAGCACATCGGCATCACCAAGTGCCGACTGCGAGAAATTAAGCATAGACTCCTGCAGCTTATAATTCGGATGCAGGACTCCCGGCGTGTCAGAATACACAATCTGCATATCTGCGGTATTCACGATTCCCATAATACGGTGCCGTGTCGTCTGCGCTTTCGAAGTGATGATCGAGATACGCTCTCCCACCAAACGGTTCATCAACGTAGACTTTCCGACATTCGGATTACCGACAATATTAACAAAGCCGGACTTATGCTTGTTTTCCATCATATCCCCATTTAAGATAAATTGCACCCCAGGTAAAACCGGCGCCAAAAGCGGCAAGGATCAGGTTATCGCCTTTCTTCAGCTTGTCTTCCCACTCCCAGAGGCAGATAGGAATTGTTCCGGCACTGGTATTTCCGTATTTCTGGATATTGATCATTACCTTTTCCATATCCACGCCCAGACGTTTAGCCGTAGCATCGATGATACGCAAGTTCGCTTGGTGAGGTACGATCCATGAGATATCGTCGTGTGTCAGCCCGTTCCGTTCAGCGATCTCGGCAGCGACATCGGCCATATACGAAACGGCATACTTAAAGACATATTTACCATCCTGGAATACGAAATGTTCGCGATTATCCACCGTCTCGTGTGAAGGAGGATAGGCAGAACCACCGGATTTCATAATCAGATGCGAATAGCCTACACCGTCGGTACGCAGGATTGTATCCATTACGCCTATTTCTTCCGTCGTAGGCTCGAGCAACACAGCCCCGCAGGCATCGCCGAACAAGGGGCAGGTGGAACGGTCCTGATAGTCCGTAATAGCGGTCATTTTATCGCCGGCCACTACGACTACTTTCTTATATCGTCCCGAACGAATATAGCTTGCACCTGTTTCCAGTGCATACAAAAAACCGGCACAAGCTCCCTGCAAATCGAAAGTCATTGCATTCTTGCAACCGGTATGGTAGGCTATGATAGAAGAAGTGGTCGGGAAATGATGGTCAGGCGTAGTTGTAGCCGTGAGGATCACTTCTATCTCTTCCGGGTTCACATTCGTTTTTTCGAGTAACTGCTTCACAGCCCGTGTACCCATATATGAGGTACCCATGCCCTCACCTTTCAAAATTCGGCGTTCTTTGATACCAACACGCGTCATGATCCATTCATCCGTCGTATCTACCAACTTCGAAATATCTTCGTTTGTCAATACATCTTCGGGAACGTATCCGCCTACACCTGTTATTACCGCATTTATCTTATCCATATCTTTAAAAATAAAAGGACTATATATCCCAATTAAAAAAAAGCCCTAAAAATACTTTTAGGGCTATTTCTTTGTTTATCCAAACTTGACAGTTCAGGATAAACTTACACAGCTGCTTCTTTTTCGATAGCTAACTTACCTCTGTAATAGCCGCATTCGCCGCATACAGTGTGATAAATGTGCCATGCGCCGCAGTTCGGGCAAATAGCCATTGTGGGAGCGACAGCCTTGTCATGAGTTCTTCTCTTGGCTGTTCTTGTCTTACCTTGTCTTCTTTTAGGATGTGCCATGTTTTAATTTATTTAATTGTTATCATTCTCAAGTAAACCTTTCAGACCATCCCATCTCGGATCTGTTGCCACAGGTACGTCGTCGTCAATCGTGATGTCTTCTTCCACGCTATCGTCTTCGTACTCTTCATCTCCGTCGTCAGTGCTTCTGGCAGTATGCTTTTTCAGCTTGGACGACATAGCCTTATTGCATTTTCCAGGAGCATGCACATGCTTCATAGGAATAGCCAATGCAATAAATTCATACAGGAACCACGCGAGGTTAATAGCACCTTCATCTTCCGGTATGACCACTACTTCGTCGCTTTCTTCGGCATATTCTTTACCGAACTTTACTACCAGACGATTGTGTGTGTCGATTGGAATTTCCATATCGTCCAAACATCTGTCGCACGGAACCATAACAACACCATCTATCTGAAAGTTCATTTCAAACATCATGGACGACCGTTTAACCGTGAGGTGAACCTTCACTTTGCCCTTCTGGACCTGGTCTCCATCGATGTCCACAAAAAACTTATTCTCCAATAAATACTCGAATTCGTGTACTCCTGGAGTGAGATTTTTCAAATCTACATTATATAATTTAAACTTTCCCAAAGCCTTTTAGTGTAAAAACCTTGCAAAGGTACGAAAAAACTAAACACAAATGCAATACCTTCGCAGTTATTTTTTATTATCTAAGATTTTAGCCTTTATATTTCCGAAGCTCTATTCGGAAAGTCGTGCCTTTGCCTGCTTCCGAGCTCTTTACAAATATCTTTCCGCCATGATAGGATTCGATGATACGCTTTACCAATGACAATCCCAATCCCCAACCGCGCTTCTTGGTCGTATAACCGGGATTGAATACGGTTTTGAACTTAGATTTGGCAATACCTTTTCCCGTATCGGTCACGTCGATGCGGACGACCTTATCGCGCTCCTCCACCTGGAAAGTGATCTCGCCTTGTCCTTCCATCGCATCGACTGCATTTTTAGTCAGATTCTCAATTACCCAGGCAAAAAGGGAGTCATTCATCAACACCGGAACCGGTGTATCGACGAGATGCGTATAGATCTTGACCTTTGAAGAAATACGCGTACTCATATAGCTTAAAGCCGAACGGATGGAATTATTGATATCCACGGGAACCGGGTCCGGATTGGAACCGATCTTGGAAAAACGCTCCGCGATTGTTTCCAGACGCTTCACATCTTTCTCCATCTCGTTCAAGAGGGAAGGATCCATATCTTTTGTCCGCAGATACTCCACCCAGGCTATCAGAGACGAAATAGGCGTTCCCAATTGATGAGCCGTCTCTTTTGATAGCCCAACCCAGACTTTATTCTGTTCGGCCTTTTTCGTACTTGCAAGCGCCAGAAAAGCGATCACGATAAAGACGAATACAACCGTGAGTTGTGCATATGGATAAATCAACAATCGTTTCAGGATAATGGAGTCGTCATAATAAACATATTGGAAAGTTCCATCCTCCATATCGATCACAATCGTATTCTTGCTTTTCAGCTCCTTTACCTTTGCTCTCTTAAAGTCCTCCACATCATTTTCAGGGAAGTTTATATTCTTTACGAACATGATGCTGTCCGCGTCATTACAAAGCACAACCGGGATAGTCGTATTTCCTTCGAGAATTTTCAAAACAAGGGACAAATCCACAGCCGTATTCTTGCTTGCCGTCAACCGGGTAGCTTCAGCCCACACTTCCATCTTCTGACGCTCCTCCTGGGCCAGATTTTTAATCAGCATATCAGAAACAACAAGTGAAGCAATCGCAATCAGGATAGCCGTAAAAATAAACACAAATTTCAGCCGTTGGCGGGAATCATATATACTTTTCATATCGAAATATTCAGTCAATATATATTGAACGAGGAAGATTGAGGAATATTATACTAAGAAAAGATTAGAGGCATAAAAATACCGACAGTCCACCGACCTTCTTAAACGAAGAAAGCCGACCCAAAACTGGATCGGCTTTCTTGCTCTAAAACGGCGGCTATCTACTCTCCCACTTTTACGCAGTACCATCGACGTGGTTGGGCTTAACTTCTCTGTTCGGAATGGGAAGAGGTGGATCCCCAACGCTATAACCACCTTAATATCTTTTTTTCTTATATATTAAGATTTTTGACTGGACAACCCCAAGGATTTGTCTTGTAACTCTTATGTTCTTTTCAAGCATACTGCCTATATAGCAACCCTTACATGATTTGAAAGTCCCGGGCTATTAGTACTACTCGGCTTCGACATTACTGCCCTTACACCTGTAGCCTATCTACGTCGTAGTCTACAACGACCCTTGAGGGATATCTCATCTTGAGGCTGGCTTCGTACTTAGATGCTTTCAGCACTTATCCAATCCAGACTTAGATACCCGGCGGTGCTCCTGGCGGAACAACCGGTAAACCAGTGGTCTGTCCAACACGGTCCTCTCGTACTAGTGTCAGAGCCCCTCAAATATCCTACGCCCACGATAGATAGAGACCGAACTGTCTCACGACGTTCTGAACCCAGCTCGCGTGCCACTTTAATGGGCGAACAGCCCAACCCTTGGGACCTTCTCCAGCCCCAGGATGTGACGAGCCGACATCGAGGTGCCAAACCGCTCCGTCGATATGAGCTCTTGGGAGCGATCAGCCTGTTATCCCCGGAGTACCTTTTATCCTTTGAGCGATGGCCCTTCCATGCGGAACCACCGGATCACTATGCTCTAGTTTCCTACCTGATCGACTTGTGAGTCTCCCAGTCAAGCACCCTTATGCCATTACACTCTACGACCGGTTACCAATCGGTCTGAGGGTACCTTTAGAAGCCTCCGTTACTCTTTTGGAGGCGACCACCCCAGTCAAACTACCCACCATACAGTGTCCTCTTTTCCAAGAGTTAGAACTCAAACAATCAAAGGGCCGTATTTCAACGGCGACTCCACAAACACTGGCGTGCCTGATTCATTGTCTCCGGCCTATCCTACACATCAATTGCCCAAATTCAATGTAAAGCTATAGTAAAGGTTCACGGGGTCTTTTCGTCCCATCGCGGGTAATCGGCATCTTCACCGATACTACAATTTCACCGAGCTCACGGTTGAGACAGTGTCCAGATCATTACACCATTCGTGCAGGTCGGAACTTACCCGACAAGGAATTTCGCTACCTTAGGACCGTTATAGTTACGGCCGCCGTTTACTGGGGCTTCAATTCAAACCTTCTCTTGCGATAAGCTCTCCTCTTAACCTTCCAGCACCGGGCAGGTGTCAGGCTGTATACTTCATATTTCTATTTCGCACAGCCATGTGTTTTTGTTAAACAGTTGCCTGGACCTATTCTCTGCGCCCAGCCTTACAGCTGGGACCCTTTATCCCGAAGTTACAGGGTCAATTTGCCTAGTTCCTTAACCGTGAATCACTCGAGCGCCTCAGTATTTTCAACCCAACTACGTGTGTCCGTTTACGGTACGGGTACTTTATGAATATGCTTAGCGGATTTTCTAGGGAGCCTGATTACATCCATATTGCCTTGTACAAGTACTCGGCATACTGTCAGGTTCAACTCTCGGGGCGGATTTGCCTACCCCGATCGACGCCTACACCCTTCAACCATCTATTCCGTCAGATGGCAGGACTGTCACTTCTCCGTCTCCACATCGCTCCATAAAGTAGTATGGGAATATTAAACCATTCTTCCATCGGAATCGCCGTTCGGCTTATCCTTAGGTCCCGACTTACCCTGATCCGATTAACGTTGATCAGGAAACCTTAGTCTTTCGGCGAGGGAGTTTCTCACTCCCTTTATCGTTACTTATACCTACATTTGCTTTTCCATGCGCTCCAGCAACGGTTATCCCTTACCTTCGACGCACATGGAATGCTCCCCTACCATGTATTACTACATCCATAGCTTCGGTAAACAGTTTATGCCCGAGTATTATCCACGCCAGACTCCTCGACTAGTGAGCTGTTACGCACTCTTTAAATGAATGGCTGCTTCCAAGCCAACATCCTAGCTGTCTCTGCAGTCTGACTTCGTTAGTTCAACTTAACTGTTATTTGGGGACCTTAGCTGATGGTCTGGATTCTTCTCCTCTCGGACGCGGACCTTAGCACCCGCGCCCTCACTCCTTATCAATATATAGCACGCATTCGGAGTTTATCTGGACTTGATAGGCGGTGAAGCCCTCGCATCCAATCAGTCGCTCTACCTCATACTATACTTAATAAAGGCTGCACCTAAATGCATTTCGGGGAGTACGAGCTATCTCCAAGTTTGATTAGCCTTTCACCCCTACCCTCAGTTCATTGGAACACTTTTCAACGTATACCCATTCGGACCTCCAGTTAGTGTTACCTAACCTTCATCCTGACCAAGGGTAGATCACTTGGTTTCGCGTCTACTCCCTCCGACTATGGCGCCCTATTCAGACTCGCTTTCGCTTCGGCTCCGGACCTGAAGTCCTTAACCTTGCCGGAGAAAGTAACTCGTAGGTTCATTATGCAAAAGGCACGCCGTCACATCTTACGATGCTCCGACCGCTTGTAGGCAGACGGTTTCAGGGACTATTTCACTCCTCTGTTCGAGGTGCTTTTCACCTTTCCTTCACAGTACTGGTTCGCTATCGGTCTCTCGGGAGTATTTAGCCTTACGGGATGGGCCCCGTAGATTCACACAGAATTTCTCGTGCTCCGCGCTACTCAGGATACCACTAAGCTTCGTCAAGGAGTCGTATACCGGGCTATCACCGTCTATGGCCATCTTTTCCAAGATATTCTACTTCCTTAATTTCTTGCTACGCCGTGGTCCTACAACCCCGACAATGCCTAAACATTGACGGTTTGGGCTATTCCGCGTTCGCTCGCCACTACTTGCGGAATCACTTTTGTTTTCTTCTCCTATGGGTACTTAGATGTTTCAGTTCCCCACGTTCGCTTTCCTTACGGAATGGCTGGCCTTCAACCAGCCGGGTTGCCCCATTCGGAAATCCCGGGATCAATGGTTATTTGCACCTACCCCAGGCTTATCGCAGCTTATCACGTCCTTCATCGCCTCCGAGAGCCAAGGCATCCACCGTCTGCCCTTACTTACTTTCTTTATCACTGACACTTGACGGATTCGCAATTTTGCAATTACTTATCCATCGCGCGTCGGATTGATATATCTTCAGTTTGCTCTTATTTATTCGTTACTTAACTTTTTTGAAGTTGTCCAATACGTCAAAGATCTTTTGTTTAATGAATAATTAATAATTAATAATTAAAAACCACTCATCTCATGTGGAGAATAACGGATTCGAACCGTTGACCCTCTGCGTGCAAGGCAGATGCTCTAGCCAGCTGAGCTAATCCCCCGTATAACAGGTGAAAGTGGACAAGGAAAAGTGGACAGTTTCTTAACTTTCAACTTTCAACTCTTAACTTTCAACTTCATAAGTAGTCCCAGGCAGAGTTGAACTGCCGACCTCTACATTATCAGTGTAGCGCTCTAACCAACTGAGCTATAGGACTGTCAACTGTTGTGTTGCCTGAGAGTTTCTCATCTCAGCTTCATCTTTCTCTTTACTGGTTGTCCAGTTTTAAGATCATATATGAATACATATTCAACCGTAGTACACGAGAACTACATACTTGTCATTCTCCTACTTTAACCAGATTCAAGCTCCAGAAAGGAGGTGTTCCAGCCGCACCTTCCGGTACGGCTACCTTGTTACGACTTAGCCCCAGTCACCAGTTTTACCCTAGGCCGATCCTTGCGGTTACGGACTTCAGGTACCCCCGGCTCCCATGGCTTGACGGGCGGTGTGTACAAGGCCCGGGAACGTATTCACCGCGCCATGGCTGATGCGCGATTACTAGCGAATCCAGCTTCACGGAGTCGAGTTGCAGACTCCGATCCGAACTGAGACATGGTTTGGAGATTAGCATCACATCGCTGTGTAGCTGCCCTTTGTCCATGCCATTGTAACACGTGTGTCGCCCCGGATGTAAGGGCCGTGCTGATTTGACGTCATCCCCACCTTCCTCACAGCTTACGCTGGCAGTCTCACCAGAGTCCTCAGCTTCACCTGTTAGTAACTAGTGATAAGGGTTGCGCTCGTTATGGCACTTAAGCCGACACCTCACGGCACGAGCTGACGACAACCATGCAGCACCTCGTAATCAGCTATTGCTAGAAGGCCTCTTTCAAGGCCGGTCCGACTACGTTCAAACCCGGGTAAGGTTCCTCGCGTATCATCGAATTAAACCACATGTTCCTCCGCTTGTGCGGGCCCCCGTCAATTCCTTTGAGTTTCACCGTTGCCGGCGTACTCCCCAGGTGGATTACTTAACGCTTTCGCTGTAGAGCTTACTGTATATCGCAAACTCCTAGTAATCATCGTTTACTGCGTGGACTACCAGGGTATCTAATCCTGTTTGATCCCCACGCTTTCGTGCTTCAGTGTCAGTTATGGTTTAGTAAGCTGCCTTCGCAATCGGAGTTCTGCGTGATATCTATGCATTTCACCGCTACACCACGCATTCCGCCTACCTCAAACACACTCAAGTCTTCCAGTTTCAACGGCAATTTTATGGTTGAGCCACAAACTTTCACCGCTGACTTAAAAAACAACCTACGCACCCTTTAAACCCAATAAATCCGGATAACGCTCGCATCCTCCGTATTACCGCGGCTGCTGGCACGGAGTTAGCCGATGCTTATTCATACGGTACATACAAAACACCACACGTGATGCACTTTATTCCCGTATAAAAGAAGTTTACAATCCATAGAACCTTCTTCCTTCACGCGACTTGGCTGGTTCAGACTCACGTCCATTGACCAATATTCCTCACTGCTGCCTCCCGTAGGAGTTTGGACCGTGTCTCAGTTCCAATGTGGGGGACCTTCCTCTCAGAACCCCTATCCATCGTCGGTTTGGTGGGCCGTTACCCCGCCAACTGCCTAATGGAACGCATGCCTATCTATCAGCGATGAATCTTTAACAAATAGTCCCATGCGGGACCCCTGTTTTATGGGGCATTAATCCGACTTTCGCCGGGCTATTCCCCTCTGATAGGTAAGTTGCATACGCGTTACTCACCCGTGCGCCGGTCGCCGGCAGTGTATTGCTACACCCCGATGCCCCTCGACTTGCATGTGTTAAGCCTGTCGCTAGCGTTCATCCTGAGCCAGGATCAAACTCTTCGTTGTTAAATTGTTTTTTATATCTTCGCTCAGAATCTCGTTATTTTATTGTAGTTCCTTGACGGTATGTTTAGTATTTCTACTACGTCTCTTGTACTACTTGTTGATATGTAAATCTTTCAAAGAACTTGTCGCTGTCGTTTTGCGAACGTGGATGCAAAGATAATAACTTTTTATTTTAACTTCCAAATTTTATCAGAACTTTTTTCAAAAGTTTTTTGTTTCATCATTTAAACACCAGCGTTCTCTCTCGAATGCGGATGCAAAAGTAGTGCTTTACAACATATGCACCAAATATTTCTGCAACTATTTTTTCATCGTTTTGTAACATTTTTACGATAGCTACTGAATAACTGACTGTTACGGGCAAAACTTTTTTCATTTTCCCTACACCCCTATTTTCAGACCCTACGAACGCTTTTATATGCGTATATTTAATGTACGTAAAAATGGTACACAGATAAGAAACAAGCATACATTTGAAATTTTCAAATCATAATTATGAATTGGGGAACTCATTACTATGACGTATCTTTGTCACCATATCAATTATTCACCTAAAAAACTTAATTCTGAAATGGAATCAGTAATGAAAAAAACAATGGCCACGGGCTTTTTGGCTACTTGCGCCGTATCGTTGGCCCTATTTTCTTCGTGCACCAGCGTAGAACCTAATACGCTTACTCCCGAAGAAGTCGCCGATGGTTGGCAACTCCTCTTTGACGGTCAAACATTGAATGGCTGGAAAGATTACAACGGAACCACCCTGACACAACCCTGGCACGTGGTCGACGGATGCATCCAGGCCAAAGGAGACGGCAGCGACGCCAGTGGCTATATCGTAACCGACAAACAGTATGAAAACTTCGAATTATCCTGGGATTGGAAATTATCTAAAGGAGGTAACAGCGGTATGTTATACCATGTAGTCGAACGTCCCCAGTTTGCCGTTCCATACGTTACGGGACCGGAATACCAGCTAATAGACGAACCGAACTTTCCGGAACCGCTGGAAGAATGGCAAAAGTTAGGCGTGGACTACGCTATGCACCTTCCCGACAAGGCAAAGATGAAAGTAAACCCGCAAGGAGAATGGAACAATTCAAAGATCGTATTCGACAACGGGCATGTAGAACATTGGCTGAACGGAGTAAAAATCCTGGAATTCGAAGCCTGGACAGACGACTGGTATGCAAAGAAGAACAGCGGCAAATGGGCGAATGCCCCGGAATACGGCTTGGCAAAGAAAGGTGTCCTTTGTCTGCAGGACCACGGCTACCCCGCTTCTTTCCGCAATATCAAGATCAAAGAACTCCCCCGCAAGACAAAAGAAGTATCACTATTCAACGGTACGGATTTGAAAGGTTGGGAACCCTACGGTACGGAAAAGTGGTATGTAAAAGACGGCTTACTGATCTGCGAAAGCGGTCCGGACAAAAAATACGGCTATCTGGCTACGCGCGATTACTATGACGATTTCGACCTGACAGTGGAATTCAAGCAGGAAGCAGACGGAAACTCCGGCGTGTTCATCCGCTCCTTCATCGAAGAAGATGTTAAAGTAAACGGCTGGCAGGTTGAAGTGGCTCCCAAAGGCCACGACACAGGCGGCATCTACGAATCATACGGACGCGGCTGGCTGATCCAGATCCCGGATGAAAAAGAAAACATCCTGAAAGAAGGTGACTGGAACACCATGCGTATCAAAGTTCAGGGAGACAATGTCCAGACCTGGTTGAACGGTCAGGAGATGGTCAACATCAACGACGAAAAGATCGGAGCCGGACAGGGACGCATTGCCCTGCAAATCCATGATGGAGGCGGTATCAAGGTTCTATGGAGAAACCTGAACGTAAAAACATTATAAGTTCCTATCCTATAAAAAATAACTCCCGCCTCCGAGAATACGGGACGGGAGTTATTTTTTCATCCTCTACGACCATGTCCTTTACGAGGAGACTGGGAGCGTTGCTTCTCGAGATATTGTTTATACTGATCTTCCGTCAGTATCTTTTTTATCTCCGCATCCCGGTCGTTCCGCATGGTTGTCATCTTTTCGCGCATCTTCTGGCGATCCGAATCAGCCTGCTTCTTTTCCGCTTTCATCTTATCTCTGAACTCAGCTTCCACTTTACGGAAATCCGCTGCCTGTTTCTCATTCAATTTCAGATCTGCAATCATCTTTTCACAACGTTGTGCCGGATCACCTCCTTTTTTTGCACTTCGCTTGCCACTTTGGGCAAAAACAGAAACCGAACTAACCAAGAGAACCAAACACAATCCTATTACCTTCTTCATAAACTAATTACCTGTTATTAATATTAAACTTATTTGTTTTTGAAGCGCTTCTGGATAATAGACTTGGAGACGGACGAAAGGTTTAACCCTAAATCAGTGTTATTTTACTATTTAACAATGATTTACTATTGAACCGGTCCACAGGTAATTCCCTCCGCATTCCACTTCAGCAAAAAGAAATTCAGGTTGTTCAGGAAACGTTGATAGTCCTTTTGGGAAATGTCCGTCCATCCTGTCTCGGCATAAGCAGCCAGGCGAGGATAGACTTTCAGGTTCATGCTCTCGACCGTGGGGATAAACTCTCCCCACATCTGGCACCCCAATCCCAGCACTTTCGCTTCCTGCTCTTTGGTCAGACCTGCCGGAACAGGATTAAAGCCATAAGCTTTCTCCAGGGGAATCGACTCATAGGAATAATCCACATAGGTATATACATGATAAGAATTCACGACATCATATCCTTTCTCGATCGTTTTCCGGATAAGAGCCGTATCGCCTTTCCAGAAATGGACGATCGTGCCGGATGCCAACTCTTGTTTTACCTCTTTTGTATCGGTATCAGACTGGTATTCATGCAACTTATCACCTGTAATTTCATTCCAACCCATCATCCTCTTGCCTTTGGAGGCCAACATATTGGAAATTTCATTTGTAAAATAAACCTGAAGTTCGGCCGGAGTTTTGAGATTATGCTTCGCCATATAAGCACGGATCGCCGGAGATTTCTTCCATTGATCATATTTCACTTCATCGCCTCCGATATGGAACACGGCGCCGGGAAAGATCGCAATCACCTCATCCGTCACCTCATCGAAAAATTCCATCACTTTAGGATCGGCCACATTGAAAACTTCATAATGCACACCGAATTTACCCGGCACTTTGATCTGCTTTCCGCTCGTACCCAGCCAGGGATAGGAAGCAATTGCAGCGCTGGCATGTCCCGGCATACTCACTTCCGGCACTATTGTTATGTGGCGTTTAGCCGCATAATCCACAACTTCTTTTAAATCTTCCTGCGTATAAAAACCGCCATGCCGTTTACCATCATATACATCGCTTCCAAAATGGTTGATTTCGGAAGAATCCCTGAAAGCGCCTATTTCCGTCAGTTTCGGATACTTTTTTATTTCGATGCGCCATCCCTGGTCGTTGGTCAAATGCCAATGGAAGACATTCATTTTCAGGTCTGCCATATCATCCAGCAATTGTTTTACCACTTCTTTTCCTTTGAAATAACGCCCTTCGTCCAACATAAAAGCACGCCATGAAAAAGCGGGATAGTCGGTAACAGTCGCTTTCTGCACCACCAACTTGCCGTCTTTTTCTTTGATTACCTGCCGCAGAGTTTGGACACCATTCAAGATGCCGGCAGGGGAATTGGCTTTTATCACGATCTTTCCGGATGTTGCGTCCATGACATAGCCTTCCTTTTTATCCGGCAAAACCGCCGGATCCAATTGCAAGGTTATATCCGCATTTCCGCTACCTTCTTTCAATACGGCATCGGCAGAGAAACCGGAAGACAGATAAGATTGGAGAAGTTGCGCTTCATTCGCCAATTCCACGGGATAGGCGACAAGCGGCTGGATTTTCAATTTGACAAAACCCGGAGTATAGACGATATCCGCGGGCTGGGGAATCACAGCATATTCTTCTACCGGAGGTTCCTGGCAGGAACAAAGAAATGCCAAACAAAAGGAGATCAGAAAACTTGACTTCATAGATATCTGAATTTAAAGTTAGCTCACTGCGATAACCGCATCACAATGAACTACAAAATTAATCTATTTATCCGATAGTCGAAATAAGTATGCACAAAACCGGAGAAAGTGACCTCTATATTTGTCGTTCGGCACGGGAGAAAATCGGCCTTTATTACCGGGAATTTTTAGTTTAGTCGCCGGGGATTCTTATTTTTCCCGACGACTAAATTGATCTTGATAATTGTAAGCCGTATGGCCGATAACCATCAACCATACGGCTCACTACTGTCAATCATTAAACCGATAATTATCAGCCAATAAGGCGCCCGACTTTAAGTTACAAAAAAATGCAGTTCATTGTATTGGTTGTTAGTAATTTATTTTATCAAATACGCCTATTTGGTATATTTCTCATATTTACCATCAACCATCACATCTTTTACTGCATTCAGATAGTCAAAACCATATTTCATATCCGGCAACAAGTAGGCGCCTTCCACCCATTCATTCCAGGCATAAAGCGTGATCAGCTTCGGCTGGTCAGGATGTTTGTCACAATACTCTTTCGCTTTCTGCAAAAAGGCGGCAAAACTTTGGGGGGATTGGTTGAGATGAACGACATCTTTCTGCGTTTTATGAGGGAAACGGGGCGTATCGTCCCAACCGATGGATGCATTCGGAAAATAAGGAATAGAAACCGCTTCATCCCATTTCTGAAGACGATCCTGTGCTTCCGTACCCCAACGGATATAATCTTCGTAGATCGGGCCACCCCAATTATATTGCGTCAAGCTGTTTACGCCCAATTTTTCTATTTGTTTCACACGTTCTTCATTCGGCACACCGCCCGCAATCAATTGAATATGCAAATCCGGGAATCCGGCTTTTTTCACCTCGCTTCTGAAATATTCCAGACCTTTACAGGTTTCTTCCAAACTGCCGAAGGTCTTTATCAGATTATCCAAACTAAAAACGGAAAATACGGGCTTACCCTCCAGTTTCAGATAATTCGGTTGTTTGAAATATTGGTCAATCACGCGTTTCACGACAATACGGAAATTATCCCAATCGATCGCTCCATTCCACAAACGGGAGTTATCTTCTTTATAGCGATGTACATTCCAGTAGTTTCGTGCCACATCATGGTCTGCCCACATAATATAAAAATTCATTTTACGATTATTCTTAGCTTTCAGGAAGCCATCGTTCAAACAACCTTCCAAAAACGGGCCGTTATTGAACCAGTACCAGTCGAATATAAACGTATTCACACCGTGGTCGGTCGCTGCATCGATCCATTTCTCCATTACCTTAGGATCATTGTCCAACTCGTATCCCCACAGCGGAACTTTCGGCTGATAATGTCCTTCAAAACGGGGATTTCCTTTTTTGATAATTTCCCACTCTCCGGTTCCTTCCGGCCATAGCACTTCGTTCCCCATCGGATCGTCGTGGCAGGAAGGCCAGATATAAGCAGCCACATAATACTCGGGAGCAACATTAGCATGAACCTCCTTTTCCCCGTTTTTCTCCGCCTGTACATTCAGACATCCACACATCAATAAACACATGCACACAGTGCAAGACAATAACCAACTCGATTTATTTTTCATAATATCATAATTTAATGATTAATTCCACCCCGGATTTTGTTTCAGATTAGGATTCAAAGTTAATTCATCCTGCGGAATAGAATACAAATAATCCTGTTTATCTCTAAATTGATAGCCATCAGGCATTACTCCCTTATAATAGTCAATCAATCCATTTTCATCGACCTTTGAACTGAGATTCGGATTTTGAGCCAGATCCGCGGGATATCCTTTCGGCCGTCTATTCTTAAAGAGCGCACTTGCCGCCCATCTCATATAATCTTCATCCCGTTGTCCTTCCAAAGCCATTTCAACTCTTCTTTCCCTCCGGATTTCATACAATTCATCCGTAATGGAATACCCGTAGTCCATCTTATTCTTATCCAGGCTTTGTGCATTCACGGTAAAATCAGGCATTCCGGCACGTTGCCGCAACAAATTCAAGGCTTCGTATGCAACCGAATTATCCAGTTCGCATTTCGCTTCGGCATAATTGAGCAGGACTTCACCATAGCGTAGCAGGATAAGTCCTGTTTCCGCCTGTGTTTCCCAAGATTTTCCGGCAGCGGGGGAACTCGGGTTAGCGGTCTTTTTTACCTGGAAACCTGTCGGGCACAATTGCAGGGCGCCACCTTCGACGGTAGGTCCGTTAAAATAGGCATTCTCGCCTACAGACATCAAATCGCCGGGAATCCAAACGGTCGATTTCAGGCGGACATCACAATCTTCTGCTATTTTCGTCAGAAAAGCATTTCCCTTATTCGATGCCGCCGTATTCAAATAGTCATACGGTTTACCGTTTTTATCCAAATAGGAAGACACAAGTTCCCAGGTGATTCCCTTTGAGTTACTGTTATAGGTGATAAATCCCTGAGTCGAATTGCCGGCTCCTTCCGCAGCATTGAAAGCACGGTAAAGAAGCACTTCATTAATGTCCGACATATTATCGAAACCGAACAGTTTATAATAATCCTCGTCCGGATTTCCCGTACTATAAATACCAACTTTGTAATCTCCCTTCATCAGCTCTTCTGCAGTCTCGACGCAAATCTTGAAGTATTTGGCCGGATCAGCCCCGACAGTTCCAAAGTCCGTGTTTGCATGGTATTTTTGCCAGGATCCTTCAAATAGAGCGACACGGGTCTTAAAGGCCAATGCTGCCTCTTTGTTAATCCGGTTATTTCCAACATCTTTTCTCAATTCAAGATGTGTAATGGCATTATCGAGGTCTGCCAATATCGAATCGGCTATCAGCAGACGGGAATCCCGGGGACGCATCAACGCTTCGGTATCGTCCATTTCTATCACATGCGAATACCAGGGTACATCCCCGT
Organism: Parabacteroides vesiculifaciens; assembly: GCF_049860805.1. Taxonomy (NCBI): domain Bacteria; kingdom Pseudomonadati; phylum Bacteroidota; class Bacteroidia; order Bacteroidales; family Tannerellaceae; genus Parabacteroides; species Parabacteroides vesiculifaciens. The sequence goes on along the minus strand of NZ_CP187555.1, from coordinate 4,852,291 downwards.
ATTTCTTCAACAGATTAAAATAGAACCAAGCACGAAAGAAATAAGCCTCTCCCAAATATTGCTTATATGCATCATATCCGCTTTTGCATTTCGTATAATGTTCAAAGAAGATATTCACATTGCGGATACTAGTCCATTCTCCGGTCCAGTTGCCGGTTGTCTTTGAGCGGACACCATCCATGATTACACTCGGACTACCAGTTATCATATCATCATTATCCGTTGCCATCTCCGCAACCATTTGCGTCCAGGGACAAAATGAAGGGTAAAATTGCCGCGTATAATATTCCAACTCCGTCGATGTGCTCCAATAATCATCCATCGTGATTTTATCCATTGGCTGCAAATCAATAAAATTCTCACACGAACATAATAATGTCATACATGAGACTGCTGTCAATATGAATCGTTTCATAATCTTTTTCCTTAATAAGTTAAACTTAATATGTCACTGTCAAACCTATAGAATAAATTCTATCTGCACCATAGGTCAAGCGTCCAGAACCAGCAGTGCCGAAAAATTCACCACCTGTAGGAAAGCCTACCGGAGCAACCGGATCTATTCCGTTCGGCAATTTCGAGAATGTCAGCAAATTCTCACCAGAGAAATAAATCCGAAGTTTTTCCAAATGCATCTTTGAAGTAATGCTGCGTGGAAAACTATAGCCCAACTGGATATTCTGCAAGCGTAAGTAAGCTGCATTTTGCAAATAGCGCGTATTCGCATGATTCTTATTTTTCGCTTCTTCCGTATTATTCAGATAAGGTCTGGGCCAATAAGCATCCGTATTTATATTGGCATCTCCTTCATATAATCCGCTGTATTTTGTACCTGCTTGATCTCTAAAGTAATCCAGATGTCCTGGAGTCAGGCAAGATTCCCACCAACCTCCCATAAATCCCCAATAAATATTGGATCCACGGTAGAAATACATGTCTTTTTTAGCAACACCTCTCCAAAGCATTGAGAAATCAAAACCTTTATAAGAGACTCCTCCGTTGATCGTATATTGATAATGAGGTTGATCATTCCCGATGACAGACAGATCGCCATGATCGCCGATGGTATTTGTTCCATTGTTAACTTTATCGTCGCCATTGGTATCTTCATATTTTAAGTCTCCAGTATTCCAGCTCGCAGCAATATGAGTCAAATCGACCTTTGATAAATATGAATCGAGCTCTGCTTGTGAACGGAATAAATCATTCACGGTATATCCCCATATGTCCCCGACTTCTGCTCCTTCATACCATGTCGACAATGTACCCGTCGGATTAAAATACTTCGTAACAACAGATTTATAGTCATATAAACTTATACCGATATTATACGAAAGACCGTTTTCCAACACATGTTTCCAGTTCAAACTGATTTCCCAACCACGAGTTCGTAACGTCGAATTGTTTTCTTTAGGGACACTCGTGCCCAATACTCCGGGCATTGCCTGAGACGGTCCTACCATATCAGTAGTCCGTCTTTCAAACCAATCCGCAGTAGCCGATAACCGATTATTCAAAAAAGACAAATCAACCCCAACATTGGTAGTAGTAGCTGTTTCCCATGTCAAATTTTTATTTACCAAATTAGGTCCGGATGTATAGCCGACAGGTCTTGTCGAACCATAATTAAATATCCAATTTAACTTATTAGCTGAAATAGGGACTAATTCCAAATCGCTATATGGTGAAATATTCTGATTTCCTAATTGCCCCCAGGACAAACGTACTTTCATCGTGTTTACATATGGTTCAATGCTTTTCCAGAATGCTTCATTATATAAATTCCAGCCTGCAGAGAATGAAGGGAAAGCTCCCCATCTTTTTCCATTACGAAAAACATAAGAACCATCATATCGCACATTCGCTTCAAATAAATATTTCTCCTTATAGCTATAATTCAACCTTGCAAAATAGCTTTGTGTTGCATTATGAGCCAAAGCCTCAGATAAGAGAGCATCTCCTGTTGCAGTTGGAAATGAAGGGACTCCCTCCGATATCAAATCTGTTTTATAACCTTGTAACCAAGATTCATCACCGCGTTCAAACTGCATTCCTCCCAATACTGTAAAATTATGATCTTCATCAATATTAAAATCATAGGAAGAATATATGTTCGTTGTCCAGTATTTTTTTATATACTTTTTTCGAGTTAAATTATTAGGTATACTGATACCGTTTTCATAAGGTTGATTATTAATATCGTAAGTATAAATATACTTTTCGACTTCAGAAATTTCCTGATTATAAACATTGTACGCGAAATCTGCATTTATCTTCCAACCCTTCAATGGACGAAGTTCCATCCGGAAGTTATTCCAAAAATCAATATCATCCTGTTTGTCTGTTCCTGCCTGCATGGAAGGGATATGAGATTCAAACATATAATTACCGAATCCATCATATAATGGTGTTATGGGATAATTCCGGGAAATATGCCGATACAAAAAAGAATAATCTCCTTCATTGGTCATGTTCGGTTTCTCCCTGATTTTCTTTGCGAAGCGTGTTTCATATCCGAAATCCCACCAATCGGTAATAGCTACGCTGATTTTGCCTAATGTGTTCATTCTTTTGAAGTAGTCCGTACCAAAATTCAGCACGCTGCTGTCATCCATATAACCGGCTGAGAAATAATAAGAGACTTTATCCGTTCCTCCATGCAGAGAGATATCGTGCTTCTGGTTCACACTGTTCCCGAAATAAATATCCCACCAGTCCGTATTCGCATAATTCAGGTTCGCATTATTCCAAACATTTCCTTCCGGCATTGCACCAAAAATCGTAGCACCTTCCGGCCAATTGGGAATTGAATTTTTAATATATTCAAAATCTCCTTTCTGATAGGCTATCACGCGGTCGATAGTCTCGTTGCTAAACGGATGTCCTCCCATGTTATCTCCCGCCTCGTTCAAGATCCGGGTATAGGTATAAGAGTCCAAGCTTTCCGGCAACTTCTGTGCAGTCTTTACTATCAAGTTGCCAGTATAAGAAACACTGACTTTCTCATTCTTTTTTCCTTTCTTTGTCGTAATCAGGATCACACCGTATGGTGCCCTTGCGCCATAGATAGCAGACGCAGCAGCATCTTTCAAAACGGAAACGGATTCTATATCTTCCGGATTCAAATTGTTCAGGTCGCCGGGGAAACCATCTATCACGACATAAGGCGATCCCCCATTTAACGATCCCATACCGCGAATCGAGATATTCATGGTTGCTCCGGGTTCAAATCCGTCCTGCGTGCCGATATCAAAATTAAAACCGGGAGAGGCTCCTTGCAATAGCTGTGAGACGGTCGAGGCCTGGCGATTTTCAAAATCTTTATTGGAAATCACATTTACGGCCCCTGTCAGGTTCACCTTTTTCTGGGTTCCATAACCAACTACAACCACTTCATCCAGGCTTTTTGTATCTTCGATGAGATTTATATCCAGCGTTTTCCGGTCCTTTACCAGAATCTCACGCGTTATATATCCGATGAATGACACCTGTAATATATCCGCATTGGAAACTTCCAATACGAAATTTCCGTTTACGTCTGTAACGGTACCGTTTGTCGTTCCTTTGACAACAACATTTGCACCGATCACGGGTTCTCCACTCTGGTCTTTTACGGTCCCTTTCAGTAGCTTGTCTTTTTGTTGCGGGAAAGTTCCTTTTTTCATCAGCAGAATATTATTCCCTTCCATAACATAGACAATATCCGAATTCTCAAAAATCCGATTCAAGACGCTAAAAACAGAGGCTTCGGAAGCATTGAGAGAAATCCGGTGGCTCAAATCAACCTTTTCATTGCTGTACACGAAAAGATAATCGGTCTGATCTTCTATCTGCCTGATAATTTCCTTGACAGACAACTCGTTTGCCACAATATTGACACGGGTTGTCTGGGAACTCACGTTTACAGAGAATACAGTCGATACACATAATAATAATAAGCTTAAGATTAACTTCATCACTCTACATGTATGTTTAAATTCACTTAATAACAGGGCATAGTCCATCCCCGTACACTTTTTTTTCATAACTTTGTAGTATCAAAATGTTAGTACTCGATTTAATTGCTGGTTATGTCAACAGGCTGACATTTTCACCGGATTATGCTGGTACCATAATCCGGTTTTACGTTTTATCTACTTTACATCTCCCATAGGCAATTTATTTTATAGTTATCAGATTCAATTCATTATCTTTTACATAGGTGAATTTATGCTCTAATTGCAATACTTTCAGTACTTGCTCGACACCGTCCTTTACACGAAACTTGCCTGAATAGCGTTCTTTCAGGAAAGGCAGATCTGCTACTTCTATTCTGATATCATAATACAAGCGCAATTTATCGATTATCATGTGTATTGGCTGATTATTGAAACAAAGTAGTCCTTCTTTCCACTTAAAATAATCCATGCTTCCGATCCTGGCCGAACTATATTTTCCTTCCCTGTAAAGAATCTGCTCGCCTGCAGTCATCCTGTACTTCCGGGAAAGGTCTGGCGCACTCAGTTCGACACTTCCCCTCAATAATGATATATTGAACTCTTCGACGCCTGAATAAGCCGACACATTGAATTCTGTTCCAAGCACTTTCACATTCATTGATTTAGTCCTGACGATAAAAGGTTTATCCACATTATGACTGACTTCAAAATAGGCTTCACCATCTAGTTCGACTTGCCGCGTCCCTTCCTTGAAACTGACTGGGTAGATCAATTTGGAATGTGCATTCAGCCATACTTTTGTACTATCCGGCAAAATCAGTTCCGCCCGCTGCCCAGCTGGAACATATAAAGTCTGGTATAAAAGGGGTAATTCCTTTCGATCGTCTTTTTGCAGCAAGATATTTCCTCCGAGTAAAATCAGTGCAATGGCTGCAACTTTTAGAAATTCTATAATGATACGGCGAAAAACAATATGACGGTCTTTTTCTTTTCTCCGTTCCAGTATTGATTGATTGAGAATAGAGATATCATATAGTTTATGTAAAGCCATAAATTCATTTACATGACTTTCATCGGCATCCAACCAGTCAATAACGGTCTCTATGTCTTCAGCCGCAATACTGCCATCCACATATTTTTGTAATAGTTTCTTATCCATTTTTTATTGTCTCTTATTAAAAGAGACAACGCATACAGAAAAATCCCTAAAACAAAATAGCTTTTTCTTTAGATAAATACTTGTGTCGCTTTTAAATTTGTGAAGAAGTAAAAAAGAATCATTGCAAATTTCATCAATATTCCTATTATTTATATCATATTTCCATAATATGACTCACACGAAATGCTAAATACAAATACATGGGCATAACAGGACTTGCACAAGCTAATTATATAAATAGAAAATAAAAAATTGGCAGATATTCTTTTAAGGCAATCCGCAATAGTTTTAATGATTTCGTAATATGGTATTCTACGCTTTTGGTGCTTAAGGAAAGTTCACTGGCTATTTCTTTCACAGACAAAGATTCATAGCGGCTCATCTCAAAGATACGCCGGGTTTGTTCCGGTAAAGATTGAAGTGTCTTATCTACAATTTGAGTTATTTCCGAAGAGAAAATTTCTTCCGGGTCACAGGCTTGTAATGTTGTTATCCGGTAATTCAGATCACGGATCATCTTGGAAGAGATAGTTTCTGTAGCGGATTCTTTAACAGACTGATGTTTCAAATAGTTTAGTGCCCCATTCTTTAAAATAGCCAGCAATAACGACATCGGATGTTCTACTGTTTCTTTCCTGGTAGTCTCCCACAAATGAATCAAAGCTTCCGAAACAATATCTTCAGCAATCATATCGTCCCTGACATACGATTTCACAAACAAAAAAGACCGTTTGTAATAACTAGTATATATATCACTAAAACTAATGGTATTCATTTTCCTGACAGATCTCCAAAATGTTCTGTCTGCAAATGTACTCTTTTTAGGAAGAAAGTAAATTCAAATGGAAGATTTTATATCAGACTACATTGGGACTGTATCTAAAAGCATGTGAGAATCCATACTCAAAGCATTCAAATAAAAATAGCTCATTGCTACAATATGCTGCAATGAGCTACAAAACAACCTGATCACCAGATTTGGAGGCTATTCTTCCAAATTCTTTTTCCGAACCAGTGCTTCCAGAAAATAATAATCAGCATAAACAATTGGAACATCAATCTCTGTTCCCGCCGGTTTATGCCCTGTACTTGAACGCAATAAAAAACCATGTGACTGATTCAAGGGAACCCTATATAATTCCGTCAGATTTATCATAATAGTATCAGCCCATTTTTTATATTGCCCACCCTTATTCGAATAAGCAGACAATTCATATAAAGCAGATGCAGTTATCGTAGCAGCCGACACATCTCGGGGAGAGGTTGGAATCTTCGGATCATTATAGTCCCAATAAGGGATCAGATCCGATGGAAGATTGGGGTGATTAAAGATAAAAGATGCAATTTGTTCCGCCTGATTCAAATATCTCCTATCACCAGTCTCCCGATAACACATCGTATAACCATACAAACCCCATGCCTGGCCACGTGCCCAAGCAGACTCATGGGCATAACCTTGATGTGTATGTTTATTCCGAACTTCACCGGTTATCGTATCATAATCAATCACATGATAAGAACTATAATCTTTTCTAAAATGATTCTTCATTGTATTATCAGCATGAGTCACCGCTATTTTATAAAATGTGGAATCGTCAGAAGCTTTGGCTGCCCAAAACAGGAATTCAAGGTTCATCATATTATCTATAATAACCGGATATTCCCATTTATCCCCATTATGGTCCCAGGAACGAATACAACCGACCGCCGGGTTAAAACGAGAGGCTAAAGAATTTGCTCCTTCGAGTAAAACCTGTTTATATTTGTCCGATTGTTCCATACGGTATCCGTTACCATAACTACAATATAACATAAAGCCCAAATCATGAGTGCTCTTACATGATTTTAAAGGCTCCAACAATTCAGTCTGAAACTCCGCCTTTTTTTTCCAGAAATCATCTTTTGTATATTCATACATATACCAAAGTTCACCAGGGAAAAAGCCACTACACCAATCTCGGGCACGAACTAAACGCAAGGAGCCGTCAGACTCAATATTACGTGGAGATGGCAACTCTTCCGGCGTCTTGCCCAAAGAATTCCGGACACTTTCCGTTTCTGTCAAAGCATAACGCAGTTGTTTGTCTGCAAAAGCAAAATCCTGACTGATCAAATCACTCTCTCTTTCTCCGGTACAAGAAAGTGCCATTAAACCTACACATATAAAAGAAAATACTTTTTTCATCTTCATAATACTGATTTATAGCTGACTTTTTTATTTTCTCCAGGTAAAAGGAGTACTTTAATACTTTGCTTTGCAGATAATTCCAAATCCGTATCAAATCCAATAATCGAAATACCCGGATTAGGTGAATCGTAGCTGAATTCAGATTGGGCAGGTGAAATATGCCAGCGGACTTTCTTAGGCCCTTCCACTTTTATATACAATTTCTTACCATCTTTTTCCAATAGCATCACATTATCAGATATGATTTTAGCCGAAGCAGGCGTTACCATAGTCCACGTCATCATTGTAAAACGTTTGGTTGCCTCAATCAAATCTTCTACTACCACATATTCTTTATTAACAAGAGAAACAGCTCGTTTTGCACTTTTCACCTGATCTTTATAGACTGATGTCAAATCAGAAATAACATACATGTTGTTTTCCTGATCCGAATATCCATCAATTTGGGCTTTTCCTTTTACATCTTGGTATTTATGGTTAAATGACAATGTATTATGCGCTAAATTATTATAACGGTAGACATCCCAACGTTGGGAATTCTGACGCGTATTCCACAGATCAACTCCCCTCGTTTCCAACCTGTTATATTCTTCTCCTCCCATATCCATCCCCCAAAGGATACCATTAGCCTCAAACAAAAAACTACCGACATCCATATGGCCGTGATTAACAGATGGAGATCCCATTTTCATACCGACATAAATGGCAGAAGCATCATCCCAAGAAGAACGCATAAAACAAACAGGATTATCTCCCTGAGCCTTCCATTGTAATTGCGAAGGTTTCTGGGGATTAGCCAATGAAGCAGAGGCGCCCCAAATCAACATTGCCGGAGCAAGCCTGTTCTTTTTGATGCGTTTTTGCCCGTCTTTCTTATATAATTGTACTTGGTTATAAAGGATAGAAGCATCTTTTGTCTTATCATAGAACCAAAACATAGTCGGTGCTAAAAAAGCATTTGCACCATTATCCGAATATGCAAAGTTTTTCAGATTTGGAGTTACAGCATGTAATATATATTCGCCAGTCTTCAAGAAACCGGGTAGCCGACTTAAGCCGTAGTCCGTTCCAAATACCTTTTCTATAGCACTAAGAAACATTGCATTAAAAGATGTACCATAGTCCCAATAACCGACACCTTCCGGATAAGCACCATCAGGGGCATAATGTCCCATAGGATTCGATATTTTATTTATAGCCCGATTTATTACCTTCCGGGACAGTTCCGGATCTTTCTCCCATATAGCCAAAGCCCCATAAGTGACGCCGGCGTGACAAACCTGATTCCAATTATGGACGGCATTGACGAACCAATTATATCGTTCATCAAAAGAAGGTTTCAAACCTTTTTCGACAATAGCATTTTCTATTACGTTTTTTGTCTGCACGGATAATTGAGGATAAAGCCAATCATATCCGATAGCCAATGCCATCGTCATTTCACCCACATCAAGGAAATGAGAAGGGTTCCAATCAGAGAAAGATGCAGCTTTCAACATTTCACTCTCTGCCCGTTTCAAAAACTCACTCTTCCCGCTCATCCTATACGCATAACTCAGGATAAAAATGCGACGTAAGTTTTCTCTCGATACACTTAACAAACGTCTTCCTGTCTTTATCCGTTCATTCAACGGCAATTTTACAATTTCATCAGCTTCATCCAATAATGACCGATGGATATCTTTCCATATCGCATCTTTCATTATCACTTTTTTCAACGCTTTCTCTTCGCCTTTCTGCAATAGAATCCGGGGATGTCCGGATAAACGCGTAGAAGCATCCACAAATTCTTTCTGTGCAAAAGATGCACCATGACAACAAAATAATGCCACTAACCATACCAAAATACGTGTCTTCATACTTCTCAAATTTAAGTTACTTATTATATATCACACTCTTTCCTGCATATTCATTTTGAGGTAAATCCACAACTATCCGAGTAACGGTTTTTTCTTCATCCCATTCGGTTTGTATACTTTCTTGGGTAGTCCAAACTATTTTCTGATTAACAGATAGATGGAGTTTCTTCATAAAATGAGTCGGATCGGAAACGCCCAATGTAAGTATTTCACCGACATCATTATATTTCACCATCAACATTCCGGGTGAATCCATCTCCACAACGATTTTATCATTGATTCTAAGCATTCCTCCTTTATAAAATACTGCATAAGCCATATTTAATCCATCATGCCGGACCGCCTGCAAAGCCGAGCAATTTGCCAAAGTAACAATTCCTTCCTCTTTTACCCGTTTCTCAATAGATAACGGATCGGCTGAAGGAACTACCATATAGGCATATTTTCCATTATCCGGGCGCCTGCCATGATCGACAGAAAGAGTGAATACATCTTGCCGAATCATGTCTGAAGGCGTTGTTGTTTGCCGGTTGGCAATCTTCCAACTTCCATCCACACTTCGATTTGCCAATATGACATTTTCTTTTTCCGGGAAATAATATCCGACTTTATCATGAATCACCCATCGGACATCTTTCTTCATATGGGATCCCTGCTCTTGCAAATGAGCTCCATCCGTATCGCCCACGATCACCTCTCCTTTCAAAAGACATTGGTTAACGGTGGTCAAAACCTGATTCTTCATTCTACTGGAAATATCCGTTCCCAAGCAAAAGTATGTTTTGTCAAAGAAGAACCATGCTTTCTTGGCATCTAAACCTGTGTGCGGACTTTTAAAACTGAAACCAACTGCTCCATACAATCCATCTGTAACCGCTCCTACATAATCCGTCAATCCCCATTTCTGGATTTCATTCTCACCCGGCATTTTCTCCAATTGCACAATCGTTGCTCCGGGGATTTTCATCCAATCACAGACTGGTGTCAATTTTTTATATTCATCTCCCCGGACAGAGAGGTAATTTGTCCCATCCCCTCTAAAATGATTCATCAATCCTTCTCCGTTATATGGCTCTTCCATATTGGCATTCCGGGTAGAATACATTCTTACAGAAGTATAAAAATCAGGACGTTGGAAGACAAAATGATCCGTTCTCCAAAAGAATTTAGCGAAAGATTCCGGTCGGCATAAAGAATCTCCTTTTCTCAAACAAATGATATTATCCAATTCTGCTTGCCTATAATTCGTCAGGTTTCTCAATTTTTCAGGGTCAGAAGAGCCCCATACCTTTTCCTCACCCGGTCGAGTGATGTCACGGTTCAAGATTCCCGGATCCGAGATTTTCCCATAAACCATTTGCTTGCAAATACCATCTATATAATAATCAACCAACAAGCGGATAACTTGCTCCGAAAAGCTGAATTTTGTATCTGCCACATTCGAAGCCCATTCTATAAAAGCACTGGCATAACCGGAGCCATAAGAAAGAGTGTTATTAACCCAATCCGTACGGTGATGGAAACTAAAATCATGTTGCATACCTCTTTCGGTTGAGAATTTGATTTCTCCTTCTATGATTTTCATCAGCATGGTAACTTCTTCCACATCTCTTTTAAAGAGAGCCGCTTTCGCCTGTAGACCTGCGATCTTTATGCGATCTCCACTGGGACGCGCTCCCGAAGCATTGAGATTTCCTCGTTCTGCTATTTTCAACATCCGCTCGGATTCGTCCGAAGACAAATCCTTGTCGAGTATCAATAACATGCTTACCATAGCGTTAGGCGTACCTATTTGGTTCCACCACCAATTCTCGCAAATAAAATCATTTGCCAACCAAAAAGACAATGCTTGATGAATGGCTTTCCTAACTTGTTTATTCCCTTTGTAAAAAGAGCCTTTCTTTTTATAAGCGATACTTAACGTCAACATGTTGGAAAGATGCCGGGCATGTTGGAAAGCCGTACGAGTTGTATCGACATAATCGATACCCGGCCAACTCCCATCCGGTTGAAGAGTTTTTATCAACGTATTGATATGGTTGTCAGTAACTGATGCTTTTAATAATTGCTCAGAAAAACGCTTTCTGAGTTTTTCAATATCAGCGTTTTTTTTCATTATAAAAGATTGCCCATCCAAGCTATATCCATTTAAAGAGAGCGGCATTAATGTCGGGAAAACCCATGCAAAATGATGTACCGGATAAATATGAGGACGGCTATTTGCAACATACTCCATATAAGCGGGCTCTCCATATATACCCGACATAGCCTCCAATAAATTGTCCGGCCAAGTGGAATGAGTCCCTACATTAGGTTCTTTGTACCACTTCCATTCAGAAGGAGCTTTTTGGTAACGAAGCAAATAATCTAACGCCTTTTTGACTGACTTACCATCCTGTTCCCATAAAAACAGATTCTCATTTGTCAAATTATAGACAACCCAAAAAGAGGCTGTCATAGGAGCCAACGAGAAATAGGTATACCAAATACCGTTTTTCTCACGAACCACCTCAGCAGGCATGTGTCCGTCACTTGCGATCTTATCACTCAAATCACTTTTAATCAACTCGGTATTACGTTCAATTTCCTCCTTATCATTCAAAAAAGAAGCAGCTAACAAAGAGCCCAAACGTCCCCAATCAGCCCAATTATTTTTTCGTTCACGAATTTCATTTGTCGCTTTCCGGTAAACGGACATTACCCAATCCTTAAAAATCTGTTTCTCATGGGAGTTCCATACCGACGTATCATCCATTAACTCGGCCGCCATTAAAAAAGCCGTCCCGGAGTAACTCATCACCAACGGGCCATCCGGCTCTGAATATTTCTTATTAATAGTAGCCCATGCATTCATAAAATAACACGCCTTTTCCCCATAACATTTCTTGCCCGACAACCGATAAGCTAATGCAGAACAATAAGCGGCAAAAGCATCCTGTTGCAACGCCAACGAATTGGCCCGATGCTCTTGGGGCTTCACATAGTAGCCGGGGACAGCAAAGTCATTTCGTGCATGGTGAGTGGCATGCTGAATCGAATCGGCATAACGAATCAATTGTACATAAGCCGTACGATACGGTTCCTGTTGCCTTTCTATCATCTTTTTTACAAAGGCTATTTGTTTCAATGGATGCATACTATGGTTTGCCCATAACGGCCGGTACACACCAAGCAAACAAAAAGACATCAATAATCCAATAATTATTTTTTTCATAACAATCCTAATTATTATCATGGTATTATTTTTCTATCACTCATTCTATTTTAAAAACCTTCTCACCTCCACTCAAGTAGAAATCCTCTTTCAACATTCCATTTTTCGCACGTATTTTTATTGGACAATTAGAGCGAACAAGAAGTGAGGTTTGATCATATTCTATATAAAAGCTACCTCGATTCTCCGATTCAATCCTGAATTCTTTATTTTCAACAAAGGATCCATTTCCCACATACAAAATACTTTTTCCTTTTCGCTTTGCAAAAATAGCAAAATCAGCACAACATTTCTGATTGTTCAATATGACAGGCCCATCTTTCAAAATATTAACTAATGTAAAAGAATCACCTTCTTTTGTCTTTACTTTAATAGCACAACCTTCTTTTCCCCGAGGATCCAATTTTATCCGGTCAACAGACTCAATTAAACCAGCGGATAACTTATCTGATATAGGTTCGTAAACAGCAACAAACGGTTCTTCTACAGCAGGTTTCTCTTTCCGCATTGTAACGACAAGAGAAGGTTTGCTTTGATAAGGAGATGAAGCGGTTTTCGCACCAGGTGCCAAAGCCGTAAAATAAGAAACATCTGAAGATGCCGGCATCCACATCTTCATGTAACTTATTCCTGTGTTTAATAGTCTTGCAGAAAATAAAGCGACAACCGTACTTTCATTGAGGCCGGTTGTCCGTACCGAACGGAAATATCGTAACCCCGGATGATCCTCCCCGACACAAGGATAAGACAGAACCTCATCTTGTCTCAATACATTTCCGTCTCGTGTATAAAGAATCACGCTATCCCCTATGTTATGATACAAATAATCATTACTGACCGCATTGTCAGAGCGATAAAAATCCACATAAAAACCATGTTCCTCATCTATACGAAGAATAGATAACAGACGATCTTGATTTGTTTTAGTCGAACCATCATAATATTTCGTCAACGTATAAGAAAATTCATCAGAGATAGCCTTGTCACCTGCTAATGGCTCCATCGAAATTAATTCTACCTGCCCTATCTTTTTCGTTCCACCTCCACCTTTAAACGGAGTTACCGAAGTAGAGGCTCCTGCTGCTACAACCGTGTTATGAGCCGCCCATTGCGTATAATAATTAACATGCATCGGATGTTCATAAGTAGGGCCATTACCCGGATCAATGCCTTGAACAGTTCCAGCTCCATATAGCTCCATGCTCATGCCATTGGAATGATTATGATTATAAGTAGCTCCCTGCACTACACACATCAACCCGTCCTGCGGATCCATTCCATTTCTCTGAAGGTAACAAGAAGCAAAATCCAATTTTTCCGATCTATTCCAAAGATGGTCATCCCCACTCTTTGCCTTCGGTAATTCAGGCAAATAACATAACAATCCGGTCAGTCCGGATTTTGAACGGTCATATTGTCCTGCCCGTTCCAAAATTATGGCTGCATCCAACAAATCCGGAAGAATCGGCAATTGATATTTGTCGGCCATCAAAATAGCACTCTCCAAGCACTCCATGCTCTGGCGCGGTCTACCCGTATCGCCAAAAGCCGAAGCGGTTAAGTCAGGAAACGAATATTTCAACATAACATAAGAAGCTTTCAACAAAATCGGATATTGATTAAAAATCTGATACCCATTATTTTCAAGCATAAGTGCGGCCTCTATTAACTTCGATACCGGATAATTATGATAACCTCCCGGCTCTTTCCAATGCCCATCCGGTGTAAACCACAACTTGGATGCGGAAGGTAAGCTAAGTTGTCCGCAACCGTCGACAACCGTATCCCGGTTCAAATAAAAATCCAAATAAAAGTTCCTTTTCTGTGCATCTTTTAATGATAACGCTGCTGCAACCAAAGTAGAGCTTTCAGCAGCAAACCAGTTATTCCCTGTATATCCCCTAAACGACAACGTCCAAGCGATCTTTTCAAAAACCTTATCATAATTTTCCAAAGGATACTTATATTTCACCAGATAAGGATACAAGAAATCATAAGCCAAAACCAACGGCTTCTCTTTCTCATCTCCCAACGTCTGAATATCTAAAAAGCCGGTACGTCCCGGGCCGTCGATCGGTTCCTGATAGACAGCCCCACTTATCCATTGGTTCAAAATATCGGCAGCAAACTTAGCATATTTTTCTTCTCCTGTCAGCCAATAAATAACAGAAGCCTCATAAGCCAGAACATTGATTCTACCGTTAATAGCGGCCACATATGCTTGCGGATCCACACGTTCATATTCCTGAGTGTCCGGATTCAACAAATTCATTGTCATAGACGTATCATTCGGGACTATATCCTCAATTTCAGGAACGACATAAGCTCGGCCTTGCGGTGTGATCGGAGCACGTTTATGTGGTGATACCCGTACAGTCGGAATCGGAGCGTCACCTTCGTAACCGATCAATTGTGTACCTTCTTTATCTGATATAAAACGAGTATAACGTTTTCCTGGAATCCTATTCATCAAATAGCGATCTAAAATCCAACCTGATTCTGCCTGATGCCTTTCCACATAGACAGCCAGCCTCTCCTTCGTCAGATTGAAAATATGTTTCGCCCAAGCCTGTTTCTCTATTTTATCCAACACGGCCACTTTATCCTCATCTTTGACAAGAATATGCGGATATTTCTCAGCACAAACCGGTAAGCTGGTAAACAAGACTAATAATATAATATATATTGTTTTCATCATTTGTTCATTATAATTGTTCCAATTGCAGTTTTTTTTCAGAAGAAAGCCATTCCTGTCCATCTTTTTTACCGTTCCATCTATAAAGATTATCTTTTATATCTGTTTTTTTCATGCCAAACATCTGAATTCCATAATCATTATTATACTGGATCTTATTATTCCTGATTTGAATCAAGCTGGAACCATCATGCAGATACTCACCCATAAAACCGCATCCGTCATTACCTTCAATCAGACAATTTTCGATCTCGCCGTTATGACATTCAGCCATTAACAGACCATGCCAACCATTCCTGGCAATTTCACAGTTTTCGACCTTTAATGACTTACAATGATCAAGAACCAACCCGCAACCACGTATGGATGTATCGAATCGTGAACCCTTTATCGTAACACCTGTGGAGTGTTGAATCATCAGGTTGTGTTGTAGTCTCGGACCGGGTACGACATGTGCACCATTTTCCGTAAAATCACAATGTTCGATCTCGATTCCTTCCGCATCCGATATATAAACTCCAGATCTGGAAAAATTGATCACAGTCAGATTTTTCAATTTAATATTGCCGAAAGCATGTCCTGTTTCTCCTCTCATGGAAATCCCTGCCAATGCATTACTATAACGTCCGGTTCTGTAGAAACGTCCGGAGTTCGGATCATAGGCTTCCTGATGTTCTTTGGAACCATCTACTACGAGATTCTCTATCGTAATATTTTTTGCATCCAAATCTCCCAATAAGATAGCTGCTGTCCGGACCGTCGGTTCACAAATCAAAACTGTACTCCGTCCTTCTCCACAAATATGTATATCAGAAGGAATGGTCAAGGATTGTTTCAATTTATATTCACCGGCACGTAAAAAAAGTGTTTTGCCAGAACCGGCATTCGCATTCAATACCGCTTGAAGGTCTTCTCGGTTATTAACTTCGATTACAGAATGTTTCATCGGATGATTCTGTTCCAATGTCGCACCTGCATGATAAGCAATTTTACTTTCCCGAATACCGACAAGTTCAGAAGGTTTCTGCCGGAACTCTTCACGAAATGCGGTCAACTTCCACAAAGCATTTGCCGGATTGTTCATTTTAGTACGACTACATAATTCTCTCAGATAAGGCATGTCGACGCCCTTTGCTGTAAAATGATCGATGCAGTATTCGAATCCTGCCCGATATTTAAACCGTTCCCGTTGCGAAGGAACGCCATAAGCATAAACAGAATCACCGCATATAAAACGTGCCGAATACTCCAAACCTAAAGCCAACCTGTTATCCGCAGCACTGAACAGATCCACACCTTGTGTGTAGGCAATACGTGCCGCTCCTGCAAATTCATAAAGTCCCATTTGGACATGCCCCTGATCCCGACGAGTCTCCTGGCATTGGCCGGTAGGATAAATATATTTAATCAGACTACCATTCGCATTAGCATGCAAATAATGATAGACTGCATTATCGAATAATTCCCTATTATCAGTAAAAACAGCAATGGCCAGCAAGGTATGCATAATCGCTCCGTCCCAATTACCGTTTGCAACAGGAAAATAATAACGAATAGTCGGATAGAAAGCAGACATCATCAATCGTGTCATATTTTCCGTATCTTTCTTTTTCCATCCGGAATAATTATAGCGCAAAATCTCGGCAGCATTACAAAACTCATAACCAGTCAATGCCACAAGCAATTTGGCGTTATTCTCATCGAAACTGCGTAAAGTATTGGCCCACTTCTCAATAATATCGACCACTATTTCAGCATAACGCTCTTCTCTTGAAATATACCATAAGACTGCACAACTATACGCCATACGTGCAGACTGAGACAAATCCTTACCTCCTATATCAGGCTTGGAATAGGGTCCACTGATCACATGGGCAAAAGGCCTTACCTGAAAATCCAAAGATGTTTTTTCTTTCAACAAATCATAAGCATCCTTCCAAGGTTGTTTTCCTTCCTGTACTTGCTTACGCATATACTCCAAATCCGCTTGATTCATATCTATGCCGGGATGGACAAAATGTTGGGCAATTCCAACACCGGTCATCAAAAAAAGCGTAGTTACTATCAATAAAAATCGTATGTTGTGTCTCATGATATATTGGTTTATATAATAGAATAGATTAAAAATAAAGGGTTAATCAGTTGGTAAGTTAAAGAGTTTATAATCTTTCTTCAACTTACCAACCTCTCAACTCATCAATTAAACTTACATTTTATACCTTTTGGCACTGATAGTCATCTCACCTGTAGATGCCTTGTTAATATAAACATATGCCCGATATTTAGCGTCTGCTGTCTCAATCCATGCACCGGCTTCTTCTTTCAATCCCAAGATATAGTTCATGCCCTTAGACATATCGATTGTTTCAAAATCCAAATCATCAACAAATTTGCTATATTGCAAATCAGACAATTGACGATCCTGTAAACCATAAATTTTGATCATCTTGGTATTATTGACAAAACCAGAAGGGAGTTTCGCTTCACCCATATATTCTTTTGGAGAAGAGGGAGTATAGAAAGCATGTGACAGATCAGACTTTCCACTATAGGCATACATGATATCAATCTTCGCTGCCAATGAAGGATCAGCCTGTAAGTCT
Source organism: Parabacteroides vesiculifaciens (assembly GCF_049860805.1). Lineage (NCBI taxonomy): Bacteria > Pseudomonadati > Bacteroidota > Bacteroidia > Bacteroidales > Tannerellaceae > Parabacteroides > Parabacteroides vesiculifaciens. Next base: position 4,834,635 of record NZ_CP187555.1, on the reverse strand, counting down.
TCCTTTGAATAGATATGTACAGCTTCTCCTTCATTCGAAAATGAAAGATAACATTTGTCATCAGTCACTGACAAATCCTTGATCATATCCATTTTTGAAATTTTATACGGGCCTAATTTGTATTCCGCAGTCTGGCCGTTACTGGCTTTAACCGAGAATGCAAACTGTACTTCTTTACCACGAGCCTCCTCCGGTATAATATAATAGTAACGAAGAGTCGCCGCACAAGTATCAACAGAAAAATTTATAGAAGTTGTCGATCCACTTGTTTGTGAGTCCGAACAAACTTTTACGGGGATATCCTGACCAGAAGAATTTGTATAATACGAATTAGGATCAAAGTAAGTACCGGCAGCACCGGCAATACTGCTCACCACCTGAGCGGACGAAAGTTTTCCCAGTTCATCAGGAATAGCCATCGCATAGACAAATTCTATTTCATTGCCTACGATATTCGGAGCAACAGGTAGACTGCGTTTGATACAATCATTGCTTAATGCAGAGACCGGATCCTTAAATAACACGGGATCATCATCACATGCAACCAAAGTTAAAGCAAATGACAACAATATAAAATAATAATATTTCAGTTTCATACTTTTCATCTTTTATTATTGCAATGGTCTTTCTACTATAAGGAATATGTATTCCTTTTTAATTTCACGATTACCGGCGATTACAGTAAATCGTTTGGCTGTCGAGGGAAATGCCGACGGATTATTAACTATGCGTTCACCCAACTGATCTGACGGATTCCCGGACTTCCAATCACCTTCGATGAATTCCAGGTTCATTTTGGAACCGGAGAAATCCATCCAATCCGTAATTTTAGGAGCCAGTTTTGCATCTTCACAAAGAGATATACGCGGCCAAACATTATTAATCGGAGTACCAAATTTGACATACATAACAGCGACTTGAGCTGTCGTATCAATATAGGCATTACCCAACTTAATCGTCTGATGATCCGTATCATACAAATCAAAGTTACTCACATAACATTCCGCTCTTGTCGTGATCAGCAAACCGTCTTCATCTACCGGAAAATCTTCACATGATGCGGCAATCAGGGCAATGAACAGAAACAAGCAAATTTTATTAATCATATTTTTCATATCATCCAATTTTTAATTACAACCATGGTGTATTCTGTGTCAAATTCGGATTCTTATTTCTTTCAGAAGGTGGAATCCGGAAGATATAGTTTCGTTGATAGTTCAACAAGGAAGTATTATTAAACACAGTCTGCCTCAAAGCACCGTGTGTATCATACATCCTAACCCCAGGAGATGTCTGTGGCGGCAAAAAGACGCGTTCTATGGACCGCCAGCGGCGAAGATCGAAGAAACGCTGTCCTTCCGCAAACAATTCTACTATTCTCTCCTGCTCGATCGCATAAAAGAATGTCAATTTATCAGCATATTTCTCTGGTTTTAAAGCCGGCAAATTACCGCGATGCCGAACTCGATTGACAACATCAAGTGCCAGTCCTCCATCACCTGTAGGACCATAAGCCTCATTGGCTGCTTCCGCATACATCAAATAGACATCGGCCAAACGCATTACCGGCATATGGTAATCACCATCCGAACGACCTTGTCCAGCATAATTGCGGACAAACTTTCTCATGATATAACCGGTCTGATCACCATCGGCATTGATAGCGCCGTACCCGTCTACCGTACCTTTTAATGTCTTATACTGATACTTACGAATTTGATCAAAAGAAAGACTTAACATGGTCACCATCGTTTCTCCGTCCCATAATAATGTCGATTTCATACGGTAATCACGATCTTTATAAGATTCAGGATTTAAAGCAGAATTAATAGCTGTACGAGCATCTGCATCAGCCGGATTCTTCGGGATCAGATTTTCGCAAAAATCACCAGTGACAGTTGACTGGTAACGATTAGCCAATTCTGCACGTGGTTGTCCCCATCCTTGGCTACCTTCCGTTGCACGTGTACCGAAATCTCTCATCAACTCTTCCCCCTGTCCGGTTCCGGTTCCACCATGCGTAAAACCGACCATTAATTCAGGATCTGCATTTGCCGTTGGTAAAAAGAGATAGAAATAATTAGGCAATACTTCACATCCCCCCATTTCTCCCCAATCGCCAGGTTCACCATTACGGAACAAACTAATACCAGATTCCTCGATTACTTTCTTAAAATCGGCAGCTGCATCTTTATAGGCTTGTGCCGACTCAGACGCATTAGGAGTGAACGTGTCTAATTCCGGCCAACCTCCGTCAGGAGAGACTGGAGTATTCCACGGCCAAGAGGTACGGTTCCAGCAAGCCCAAAAAAGTTGCAATTTACCCCGGAATGCCAAAGCGCCCCATTTAGTAAAACGTCCTAAAGCCACCGGTTTTGCCGGAAGTTTTTCCCAGGCATAAGTAAAATCATCATAAATATGCTGCTTAATTTCAGTAATAGAAGTACGTGAAATGTTGGCTACCTCATCATTACTCTCTATGATCTTATCAAAATACGGCACATCTCCCCACATGGAAATCAGGCGGAAATAAGCCATTCCTCTTAACATCTTAGCTTCACCAATAAAGGCTTCCAACTTTGCTTTAGACTCTTCCGTCTTGACATCGGGGAGCATTTTTTCTATATTCTGAATAGCATAGTTGGCACGATTGACCGTTGCATAAGCATATTGATAATAATTATCGAAACTACTCCCGTATGTGGAAGAAGGATTATTATAAGAACCGCTACGATAAGCGATGCTCCGGTCTCCGGTAGCTTGAGATGTGCCGACATTTCCTCTGAATCTCAGATATTCCGTGTTCCCATCGAATACATAATCACGATTGAACATAGCTCTCGCCTGGCTATAAACACCATTGATTGCATATTCTGCATCACTTTCTGTTTTCCAATATAAGGAAGAAGCCAGTTCTCCTGCCGGAGTCTGGTTCAATAAATTATCAACGCATGAAGATAATGTCAGATTAGCTCCAACAACACATGCGATCGTTAATATTATAAATCCATTTTTTTTCATACCATTCCTGTTTAAAAACTAACATTAAGACCGATTGAGAAAGACCGGTTGATCGGATACAAGTCACGGGCACTGTTTTTCTTTTCAGGATCCAGCCCAGGATATTTTGTCACGGTAAACAAATTTTCGGCTGAAGCATAAATCCTCAAATTCGTCATCGATATCTTTGATAAAAGTTTTTTCGGCAGATTATATCCTAACATGATATTTTTCATTCTAAGATAATTCATGTTATAAAGCCAATAGCTGTTATCGCTTCTATCCGTACTTGTACCTAATCTCGGCCACTCCCCACCTCTGTTCTCTAAAGACCAGGGTTCGGTCCAGTGATCCCATGTGGAAGCATATCGCCTGTCGGCAAATGCCGTATTATTAAAGTCTGTAAGCCAGAAATCCTTACGTCCCAAACCTCCATTAAACAACATAGAGATATCGAATCCTTTCCAAGCAGCCTGCAAGGTAATACCATAAGTTGTTGTCGGACGATCCCGCTGAATATTCGGATAAGCTTTTTTATCTTTGCCATCTATTATACCATCGCCGTTCAAATCTTTACGGATCACATCACCTGGCGATAGACCTTGAGGCGTGTTGTTATAAATATCCTGCCAAGTTTGAGCAATACCGTTGTTTTCATAAATATATAAGAAATGGTAAGGCATATCCAGATAAACCCATCCCCGACTGAGGAATTCGTTCCACTCTTTCAATACTGTTCGGTTATAAGCTCCGTTCAGGTTAACAGAATAATCCACATTACCGATTTTATCTTTCCAGGTCAAGTTCAATTCCAAACCCCTATTCAGCAAATCACCGATATTAGCACGGGGAGCACTATACGCACCAGTCAGGTGTATTGACATCTGGGACGGGCGGTTCATACCTGTACGCAAACGGTTATAGAAATCGATTTCCGTACGCAAGCGATTATTCAAGAAACCTAAATCCAAACCCACGTTGATATCCGTAGATACTTCCCAAGAAAGATCTTTGTTAACCATTTTCTTGTTGACAAATCCTTTAACAACATCGCTCGACATATAATTCATAGCGCTTAGGGTTTCCAACTGTTCAAAACGGCCAACTCCCGAATTGTCTCCTAACTTTCCCCAAGAAGCACGAAGTTTACCACTTGAAAGCCAAGAAGAAAAATATTTCTTCAGAAACTCTTCTTCAGTGAAACGCCAACCTGCTGCCACAGTCGGGAAGAAACCATACTGATGACCTTTTATAAACTTTGAAGATCCATCCACGCGGAAACTGAATTCTAACAAATACTTGTCATATGCGCTATAATTCATACGCCCGATATAGGATCTCAAACCTTCAGAAGCAGAACTTCCCGAATTACTTTGAACATTCGTCAAAGCTGCATTAATTTCACTGGTCGACGGATGAATACGATCGTTGCGGGAAGCCCCCGTTGAACGGGTATGCCAATATTCTTCGCTATAGACAAACATAGCACCGATATTATGATTTTTCGCAATAGTCGTTTCATATTGCAAACGACCATTCAACTGTGTCTTGTAGTTGGTTGTATTATTATCACTGACCCCCACATTATCAGCAACATAATAACGTCCGATATCTTTTCCTGTCTGAAAATCATAAGCAGCTCCGGTCGGAGTATCAGCCCTTTTCTGAAAATAGTTACTAAAGCTCAGTGCATAATCGATATGAGCTGTAAAACCCTTAAAGACATTCCAATCCAAATAAATACTTCCATTCAATTGTTGACGAGTCTGCTTCGGATTGCGGCTATCAAAAAAAGCATACGGGTTATAAGCCTGAATATCTTCGCCATAAGCCATAACGCCACCGTAACGGCCAGTCACAGGATCATAAGGAGTAACACCTGCAACTGCATATTGCATATCACCACCTCCGGAATCGCTGGTATCGTTATTCGTAATACCATCGGCATAACCACTATAAGTAAATTCAGACCAGTTGCCATCAAAACGAGCACCCACTTTCACATTATTGAACATATTATAGTCATAATTGAAACGGGTATTATAACGTTTGAAATCGTTTTTCATCTGAATACCCTCTTTGTCCATCATACCGATAGAAATGTAAAAATTAGACTTATCGTTTCCACCAGTTGCTGAAAGCGTATAGTTTTGAAGGGTACCGGTACGCATAAAAGTATCAAACCAATCAGTATTCGGATAGCGTAGCGGATCAATCATTCCCAACGCCATCCATTGATCGATCGTTCCATCTTTGAAGTTGTAACTTTCCCGTTTTGTACCTGATGCAGCCCTAAACTGTTGCAATGTCAATGCACGTGGGTAATCATCCATAAAGTCATAAGAACGTGAAGGTTTTTCTATCGCATAAGAACCCGTAAAATTAATACTTGTCTTCCCTTTTTTACCAGTACGAGTTGTTATCAGAATAACCCCATTAGCGGCACGGGATCCATAAATAGAAGCAGACGCTGCATCTTTCAATACCGAAATACTTTCAACATCTGCCATATTGATACGGTTGATATCTACATCCGGCATACCGTCAACGACTACTAACGGACTGGTATTGTTCACCGTACCCATACCACGAATCATCAATGAGGCATTATCATTACCAGCCATACTGGTTGTTTGGGAAACCTGTAAACCAGGTACCAAACCGGAAAGACCGGAAGACACATTGGATATAGAACGGCTCGATATTTTTTCATCAACATTGACAGCAGCCACCGCTCCAACTAAGTTTACCTTTTTTTGAGTACCATAGCCGACAACGACAACTTCTTCAATTGCTTGAGAATCTTCTTCCAATGTCACATTAATTTCCGATTGCCCTTTTACCGGAATCTCGATGGAAGTATATCCAATATAAGAAATTATCAAAATCGCATTTTCAGGAACATCCAGGCTGTACCGCCCATTTATGTCAGTGATCGTACCGGTCCCATTATCACCCTTAAGCACGACATTCGCACCTATGACAGGTTCACCTGTCTGATCTTTTATAATACCGGTGATTCGTTTACTTGCCTGGTATTTTTCATTTTTTGAAGGAATAGCTGATTCAGTCAGAATAATGTCTTTATCTACGACTTTATAAGCTATATTACTGTTTTTAAACAAAATGTCTAATATCGTAAAGATATCTTTGTTATCTACGGCAAGCGTTACTTTGCGATCGACATTGACCAACTTACTGTTATAGAAAAAATGATACTCCGATTTATTTTCTATAACGTTTAATACTTCTGCTATACTCTTCTTCTCTGCATTAATAGACAGTATCGTATTTGAAGCATAAGAACCTGATGCAAATACTGTTCCCGCGTAGAAAAACAGAAATAAAAAAATAAAATTAAATACTCGATAAATACCTGATTTCCGGAAATCAGGTATTGGATCACTGTGATCCAATACCTGATTTCCGGAAATCAGGTATTGGATCACTGTGATCCAATCGACCATCATTATTTTTAACCATACTTGTAATTATTGATTTAAGATTAAATTAAATCTGGATATCCAGACTATTAATTAATTTGACGAGAAAAATCCATATGTATTTATCCGTCGTTTTCTCTTTCTCTATTATTCCTTTTATTCCATAAGCATTAAATTTAAGTTAAACATCATACGCTCATTTTATCTTGTGAAGCACAACCTGTTCCCGCTGCTCGGACAGGCTATCATCTATTTCCATTCGTTTTATCGAATAATCAATCCGGGAGGAAATCCGAAGATAATCTAAAACTTGCGGTAACTGCCGATTATTAAAAGTACCGGTAAAACGATACGAATTAATTACCGAATCCATTACTTTAAAATCGGCATTATAAAAATTAGCCAAACATCCCAAGACTTCGGGTAAAGGTGTTTCTTTAAAGACTAAACGTCCATCCTTCCAGGCAATCTCCCCCTCAACATCAACATTCATAACCTCTAAGGTCTTATCAGTTAAATCATAAATTGCTTTTTCCGACGGATACAAATTCCTTACACTTGTTTTTCCCTCATCCTCTTCCATTACAATATTAACAGCTCCGGAAACTAAAGTCGTTTGTACAACATCCTCTTTCTCATAAGCCCTAACATTGAATTCTGTTCCAAGAACTTTCACTTTCAACCGATCATGAGACACACTCACAATAAACGGATGTTCCGGATCATGTTTCACTGAAAAATAAGCTTCACCAACAAGCGTCACCTGCCTTTCTTTTTTATCATATGATGCAGGATAAGATAGCGTACTGCCTGAATTCAAATAAGCAATCGAACCATCCGGCAAATCAAGACTTGTCCTCACACCTCTATTTGCACAAACCGTTATTTGCTGCGGAGTCAACGCGGAAGACTTCCGCAACAAAAACGAAATAGCTGTCGACATACCCAAAAGTCCGACAAAGCACGCCGCAATAATAGAAATCCTGTATAACCTTATATTTTTCTTGCGCTTATTTATACGCTTTTGAACTTTTTTGTAAGCCTCAATAGAATTTCGGGAAAGGATACGTTCACTTGTTTGAGATGTATAAAAAATACGGGCGGTCTGTAATACGGTTTTCTCGTTTTCTTCTGAAATCCGCATCCAATCCTCCACAAGATTCCTTTCCTCTTCAGTCGTCATACCTCTAAAGTATTTGAAGAGCAAAGTAGTATCAGGAATTATTCCGCTTGTATGTTCTTTTTCGATTTCCATTCTATATATACGACAAAACCACATGAACCATACCCTAAACAGAAAATACAGTTTTTTGCAAAAAAATAAATGTTAGTGAGACTTTGATTAAAGTTTTCAGGAAAGAACCTACTTATAAATTCAAAATGGTTTTATTATTTTTTACCTTTGCGCAAAGAGATAAAAAATCTAAATGGAAAGGGCATGGACGATAAGAACTTAATCACCTTATTACAAGAAGGAGATAAGGATGCTTACAAGCAACTGTTTGTCAAGTATTACTCCCCCCTTTGCGAATATGCGTCCCAGTATATTTCCGATGATGATTCTGAAGAGCTTGTGCAGGAGTTGATGCTTTTCCTTTGGGAGACACGGGAGAATCTTGTAATTGAGACGTCTTTGAAATCTTATCTGTTTATCTCCACCAAGCACCGCTGCCTCAATGCGATCAGGAAAAACCAGTATCACGAACGTATACATACCCAGATCTATGAGAAGATAAAAGATCAGTTTGAGGACCCGGACTACTATTTCGTGAATGAACTGACGGAAAATATACAAAAAGCGATCGAGAACCTGCCTGAAACCTATCGGGAGACATTTGCCATGAGCCGTTTCGGGGAAAAGACGAATGTGCAGATCGCCGAGAAACTCGGGATATCGGTAAAAACCGTCGAGTACAGAATATCGCAGGCACTTAAGATACTTCGCCTTAAATTAAAAGATTATTTGCCCCTCTTAATAAACATCCTGGGCTAAAAACGTATTATCAAAATGTAACTACTATAGCACCTAATTACGATTAATAGCCATAGTAAATGGAATTACTATAGCGGGTAATATTTTTTAACGCTTCATATAGATAGTAAGAAAGCTGAAACAGTATCAATCTGTCAAAGGTTATTTTTTAGTTAATAAATCAAAATCGAGCCAAACCTTATTAAACCTAAAATCCGCAACTATCATCCAATACACGATTAAGGGTAGATTTATGAGTCGTTAGTAGTAGCTTTCAGTAAAAAGCAACAGCACAACATCAATATGTAGCCAACATCCCCTTACCCCACGATGCGACTTGAGGTAATACGCAGATTCTAACCGGAAAGAAAGGATTCTTATCCGAATTCTGTTTTGAAGGGTTTTGCATAAGCGCGGTTCTCTGTGTAGATATTCAGCACGTATTGCCTTGCAGTCATGATCCACTTGGCAGGTACGGAGATGAATCTGAAGACAAAAGCCTTTATGCGACTCGTTTTCTTGAGCCCAAAAGCCTTGGTGTCAAGCCTGCTCATGATGGTCTTGTAGAAATTGTGTATCAATGCAGTAAGCAGAAGAAAGACAGTATTCTCCGCCATGAATGACTTGGGGAGCCTGCTCCAACCGAATCCGTTGTTCATGTCGTCAAAGATACGTTCCTTGCCGCCACGCAGATTGTAGAATTCAACAATGTCCCTTGTCGATGACTTGTAATCGTTGGTCAGAATACAACGGTAAGTGTATTCGCCTTCCCATAGGTCAAGGTCGCCACTGTTGCGTCTTTGTCTCTGGATGACAAGACGATAGCACTTGCCTTCCCATTTCTCAACGAGAATGGAATTGAGTTCGAACTGGATGCCGTTAATCTCCTCCGTCTTCCATCCTCTCAGAGCAAAGATGTCATTGTAGAGCGAACTGCATCGGTTGGCACGGATGTAGAAATGTTTGCAATGCTTCTCTATCTCACTGACGATTTCCTTCGAGCAGGAACCGCAGTCTGCCCTGAAGCGATTTACACGGATGTTCTGGGATTCCAGAAGAGCGAAGAATCTCTTATGGGTGTCTGCCTGATGAAAACGCACATTCGTGTTGCCATCGCTGTTCTCGATATAGACTATCTTGTCACCGATAACATATACGCCAGGCCTGTAGCCGAGGAACTTTTTGTAGGTCGGTTTTGCATCATACTTCTCCGTTTCAAGAAACTGATGGTCAAAGTCAACATCGTATTCCTCAATTTCCTTCAACTCGCCTGTAGAAACCAAAGCGTTTATAAGCAATGTGTTGAGTTTGTCTGCAGTATTGAAATCATAGGTCTTGCCTTGGTCGGAAGTATAGGAGATGTTTTCCTGTGTCAGTTCCTTGATGGCTCTGAGGATGGTATCAGAGCTGCATGTACGAAGGGTAGGATGATACGAGAGATGGCGCATCAGTTGTGACGTTACGTCTTCCACGCATGAGCCGCCACAGAAATAAACGCTCATCAGCGAACGGACTATCTCGCTGAACTGATATCCGATGATACTGCGGCATCTCTGACCCAGTGTTGAGTCGATAACGGGTGAAAGCATGGAGTCAAATTTCTCCATGATTGAAAAAATTCCTCCAAAAGGTGTGAGTTTCTCAGATTTTATTTGTACCTTTGCCATGCCTTGTTACGATTTTCGCTTGTTTTCTAATTGCAACACTAAGATAAGTGAAAAATCTGACACGGCAAAATCCTGGGCAACTTTTTGTTGCTCAGGAACTTATAAATTAATTTAAATCAAAGTTTTGCGGAATTAAGGTTAAACTAACGGGAAACTGCCGTGTCTATCTTCTCGTACTTAATATCAGATAAGATAAAACAAAAGTTATGAAATCGGGAAGGTATTTTTTTATTCTGTTTTTAATTCTGTTGACTATGCCGACGTATGCACAGCACGGTATAGACATCACCGGAACGGTGATTGAGGAGGGGACCAATGAACCGATCGAACAGGCTACAGTCCGTTTGTTAAGCGTAAAAGACAGTTCCATGATCGGAGGTGTCGCCACATCACGCAACGGAAGTTTCATTCTCAAGAATATAAAGAACGGCAGCTATCTGCTGCACGTGTCGTTTGTCGGATTCGATCCGCTCTATCAACCCCTGCGTATTACGGGAAAAACCAATCCGGTCAAGTTAGGCAAACTCGCACTTGCCGACGGAGCGATCCAGTTGGGCGAAGCTGTCGTGATCGGGAAAGCACCGGAAGTGACGGTACGCAACGATACGATGGAGTATAATGCGGATTCCTATAAAGTCACGGAAGGTTCCACGCTGGAAGACCTGCTGAAAAAGATGCCGGGTGTGGAAGTGGACAGTGAAGGGAAGATCACGGTCAACGGGAAAGAAATCAAAAAGGTACTGATCGACGGGAAGGAATTCTTCTCCGACGACCCGAAAGTAGCCTCCAAGAACCTGCCCTCGAAAATGATCGACAAAGTACAGGTTTTGGATAAACTGAGCGATATGGCCAAGATGACCGGATTCGACGACGGCGAAGAGGAAACCGTCATCAACCTGACCGTCAAGCCCGGTATGAAGCAAGGCTGGTTCGGAAATGCTTTTGCCGGTTACGGTAGCGAAGACCGGTATGAAGGAAACTTTATGGTGAACCGTTTCATCAACAACGACCAGTTGACTTTGATGGGAGGCATCAACAATACAAACAATATGGGATTCTCTGACCTTGCCTCCACCATGTTTTCTGGAATGGGCGGACCGCGTGGACGCCGGGGCGGCGGGGCCGGCAACGGTATCACGACATCCGGCAATATCGGCTTGAACTTCAGTAAGGAATTTAATCCGAAGCTAACAGTCGGGGGTAACCTTCGTTATTCTCATTCCGACAATGATGCGATCAGCAAAAGTAACCGGCAAAATATCTTACCGGGCGACAGCACCTCGTATTACAACGAAAACAATAACAGCAACACGCGCAGCGACAATGTGGCCGCCGACCTCCGTATGGAATGGAAACCCGACTCGCTTACCCAAATCATCTTCCGTCCGAGTTTCAGCTATAGCAACAGCCACAACCGCGAAGGGAGCACCTTCAACACGCTGAACGGAAACCGCGACACGGTCAACATCGGTGAATCCGATTACCTTTCCGACGGGAGCGGTTATAACCTCAACGCCCGCCTGGAGTTTAGCCGGAAACTCAACAGCGAAGGGCGCGTCTTCAGCGGATCTTTATCGGGCGGGCTAAGCGATTCCTATAATAAAGGTTTGAACTATTCTAACACCGAGTATCTGATGATGGCGAACGGAATGGACAACGAACTGGTGGACCAGCGTTTCCGTTACGACAACAAAGGGTTCAACTACCGGGCTTATTTATCCTGGGTAGAACCGATCGGCCACAATAATTTCATCCAGGCAACCTACAGCATCCGGCAAAACAAGCAGGAGTCCTTGAAAAACTCTTACACACGTGAAGAGGGAAGCGAAGATTACAATCTGCTGGACACGGCTTACAGCAAGAGCTACCGCAACAACTTCATCAACCAGCAGGTAAGCCTTGCCTTCAAAGCGATCCGGGAAAAATATGATTACACGGTCGGCCTGACGTTAGACCCGTCGCACAGCACGAGCGAGAACTTCGTGGGCGACACGATCTTGTCCAAGTTGTCCCGCAATGTGGTAAATCTCTCGCCAATGATCCGTTTCAACTATAAATTCGACAAGCGGACAAACCTTCGCATCAACTACCGCGGACGTACCAGCCAACCCAGCATGACACAATTGCAGCCAGTGGCCGATATCTCCGACCCGCTGAATACGACAATGGGTAATCCGGATCTGAAGCCGACCTATACCAACGACTTCTTCCTGCGTTTCCAGAAGTTCGTCCCGGACAAGCAAACGGCACTGATGGTGATGTTGAATTTCGACTATATAATCAACGCTATTGTCAACAAGTCTGTCTATGTCGGGAACACAGGTAAAAAGATGACGACTTACGATAATGTAAACGGGAACTACAACGGGAATATCCGCGTCCTGTTCAACACCCCTCTCAAGAACCGCAAGTTCTCAATCAACTCCATGACAATGGCCTCTTATGCCAACAACAACGGTTTTATCAATGACGAGAAAAACACAAACAAGAATCTTGTTTTGATGGAACGTGCGGGTATCGACTTTCGTTCCGACTATCTGGACCTCGGGCTGAACGGTAACATCCGCTACAACGGAACACAGAACTCACTTCAGGGACAGAGTGACCTGAACGCTTTCAACTACGGCGTGGGCGGAACGACGACCATCTACCTGCCACTCGATTTCAAGGTGGAAAGTGATATCAACTGGTCGACAAACTCAGGTTATTCCGACGGCTTCAAACAGAACGAAGTATTATGGAACGCCTCCGCCTCCAAATCTTTCCTGAAAGGGAAACAGGCGACACTCCGTTTCAAGATATACGACATATTGAAACAACGCAGTAACATCTCCCGTAGCGTAACCGCCAGCTATACGCAAGATTCCGAATACAATACCCTGGGGAGCTACTTCATGGTACATTTCATCTACCGCTTCAGCATCTTCAAAGGAGGAGCCAGCATGAACGACGTGCAGGGACCGGGCGGAAGAGGACCGAGGCATGGTGGTCCGATGGGTCCGCCTCCGGGTGGAAGATTCTGATAAATGATTCTCAAATAAACGTGCCGACCTTTTTCCAAAAAGGATACATACTTTTCAGAAAAAGGTCGGCACGTTTTTTATAAACCCTTATCAGAAATGCGAAAGAAAGACCTTAATCAACGAAGGTTCGAGTATAGCCGGGTAGATCAAACCGTAAAGCGCCCCGTAGAAGTGGGCGTTATGATTGACATTATCCCCCGCCTGCTTCGCCATATACTGGCAGTATGCCAGATAGATCACGCCAAAAATTATTCCCGGAATCGGCAACACGGCAAAGAACAGGATCTTCCCCCACGGGTCCAGAAAGATAGAGGTAAACAAGACGGCCGATACAGCCCCCGAAGCACCTATCGATACATAATAAGGATCATTACGCCGGCGGACCAAATCATACAGGGAGGCAGCAACCATCCCGCCAAAGTACAACCCCAGATAGCCACCCGCACCGAGCCCTAAATAGCCGAAAGCACTTTCCATATATGTCCCGAACGACCAGAAAGTAAACATATTCACAAGCAAATGCGTCATGTCGGCATGAACGAAACCATGCGTAATCAACCGGTACCATTCATGATTATGAACAGTACGATACGGTATGAAAGCCAACTTCCGGAACAACTCGTGGTTGCCGAAACAGATATAGGACACGATAACCGTGATCCCGATAATAACATAAGTAATCATTGTCTATTCTATATTTAATGGCGTCAAATGTAATAAAGATTGAACAATGTTTCCCTTATATGGTTTACAAAAACAAAGTTTTGCATTTGCTATTTCCGTTTTAGCTTCCTATCTTTACAAATTACAACATACTGACAGATATAAAAAACATCCGGAATGCTGGCACTCGTACACATACATATACAATGGATAGTGGGTATAATATTCATTATATTATACTGCGTCACCATTCTGGGACTGGTGCTGGTCATCATCACGGAAAACCGGAATCCATTGAAAACGATCCCCTGGGTGATCGTGCTGCTGCTCGCACCCGGTATCGGACTCCTGTTCTATTTCTTCTTCGGGCAGGATAACCGGAAGCAACGGATTATCTCCCGGCGTACCTACAAACGCATCATGAAGCGACCGCAGGAAGGTAAACTTCCGCAGGATGCCTGTTCCGTTCCCGCTCCCTATCAGCCTTTGGTTACGCTGTTGACAAACAGCAACCAGTCGTCCCTCCTATACGGAAGCGACATCACGATCTATACGAACGGGGCGGACAAGTTTCACGATCTTCAGGAAGAGATTGCCAAGGCAACCCATCATATCCATATCCAATATTATATCTTCTGCGACGACGAAGTTGGGAACAAGGTAAAAGAACTGCTTATCGAAAAAGCAAAAGAAGGTGTCGAAGTCCGCGTCCTTTATGACGACGTGGGTTGCTGGAACGTAAAAGACAAGTTCTTTAAGGATATGAAAGCCGCCGGGATCGAAGTCTATGCTTTCCTGAAAGTAGCCTTCCCGGTCTTCACCAGTAAGGTTAACTACCGGAACCACCGGAAGATCGTTGTCATAGACGGCAAAGTCGGCTTCATGGGCGGCATGAACATTGCAGACCGCTACACGAAAGGGACCAGTTGGGGAACATGGCGGGATACGCATTTCAAGATCATCGGGAAGGGAGTGCACGGTTTGCAGGCGGCATTCCTGATCGACTGGTATGTGGTCAGCAAGAAGCTGCTGAACGATAAGATTTACTATCCGCCGCTTCCGGTCTATTCAGACGACAATATCATGCAGATCTGCACCAGCGGTCCTGTCGGGCAATGGCGTACGCTCTTGCAGGCGGCCATCTTCACAGTGGCCAACGCGAAGAAATATGTATTTATCCAGACTCCTTATTTCCTGCCGACCGAAGGATTGAACCAGGCTTTGCAGATAGCGGCTTTAGGGGGGGTCGACGTACGGCTGATGCTTCCCAAGCGTTCGGACACGCGCACGGCAAACATGGCAACCCATTCTTTCATTGATGAGATGGTAAAAGCGGGCGTTAAGGTCTATTTCTATAAACCGGGATTCCTGCACTCGAAGTTGATGGTGGCGGACGACGAACTGACCTGTATCGGTTCCGCCAATATGGATTTCCGCAGCTTCGAGCATAATTTCGAGATCAACGCATTCGTCTACCAGCCTTCGTTCGCCTTGCAGATGAAGAAGGTGTTCCTGCACGACATGCACAGTTGCGAAAGGCTGGTCCCGTCCCGCTGGCTGAAGCGGCCGGTCAAGCAGCGCATAGCCGAATCGTTTATGCGTCTGTTTTCTCCTCTCCTTTAATAAAGATGGAAAAGTTCACCGAACCGTAGACACGATGCTGGAAGAAACAAGGCAGCCCGGAGAAATCGTTTGTCTTCGGATGCTCCATCACGAAGATTCCCCCGTCCCGCAGCAGGTCACGTCCGAAGACCAATTCCGGCACTTCGGGCAATTCTTTCAGGGCATAAGGAGGATCGGCAAAGATAAAGTCGAAGCTCCTGGCCGGAGCCGAATGGAGATAACGGAAAACATCGCCGCGTATCAACGTCAGCGAATCCGTTTTCAGTTCTTTGGCGACTTTGGCAATAAAAGAAGCATGGGCATTGTTCTTCTCTACTGCCGTCACACTCCGGCATTCGCGTGAAAGCAGTTCGAAAGAGATGCTTCCCGTCCCGGCAAACAAGTCGAGCGCATCCAATCCCTCGAAGTCAATATGATTGGAGATCACATTGAAAAGGTTCTCTTTGGCAAAGTCCGTCGTCGGACGGGCACTGAAAGTAGACGGGACATCGAAACGGCGCCGTCCGTATATTCCACTTATAATTCGCATAATGATAAAGCTATAAGATCCAGCGGAGCCTGCAACACCTCCGGCCCCATCAGATAGGCTTCGGAAGGGATCTCCAGCGGATCGATGTATTGTAAATAATTCCGCAACGTATTCGTTATATTACTCCGCAAGGCCACGTCACCGAAAAGCCGCAACTGGTCTTTTTGCTGATCCATTCCGGTCTGTTTCCATACATATAATATATAGTACAAAATATCGTCCGTATGTTCATACTCGAACGAGTTCACGAAAAGCAGATTCCCCTGCGCATAGCACGCCACATCCATCCTCCGGCGATGCAGCACAACATACAGCTGGCGGGGCAGTCGCGCACGGCTCTGTTTCTTCCACAACGAGAGCAGCGGACTGACATGATGGATAAAACGGGGCTTGACTAACGAGCGTGAACAAAATTCATAGACTTCCTCATCCACTCCGAATAGAAGTTCAGCCTGTTCATCCTTCAGTTCATTATTCAGGCAACGTCCTTCGGGAGAAGAAAACGTGAAGGCGAGCAGTTCGGCCTTCTGTTTCTCCTGAAAAACATCTTCCGGCACAAGCGTATATTGGGGAGTGACACAAACCACGTTAACCTGTTTGTAAAACCAGGTCAGGAAATCGTTTTCAAAGAAACATTCTTTCAGAGAAGACACATAAGGTTTTGTCCGGTCGAATTCGAGGTCTCTATAAAAGAAACTTTCGTTCACCGAAGGACTGTATGCGGAAAAAGAAAGTCCACCCGACCGAAGCCGGATGGACATTATGTAATTTTCCGAATGATCAGCTGTTAACTTATCAGACAGGTTAATAGCCATAGGCAATCATTAATCTTCCCAGTTACCTGCGTTGTTATTGATTTCTTCAACAGAACCTACGCGCAGACCCGGATATTTGTTCATCTTTTCAGCCTTATCCTTCAAGTTGTAAACTTCCTGTTTATTCAGATCACCCAAATAATCGTCATACAACACGCCGCACTGGAATACTTTTACAGTATAACCCGAACCGGAAGTAATAGTAGCCGTATCCATAGAGAACTGAACGCTTGCACCCGGTACATTGCGCATATCGTCTACATTATAATTGCTACCGAACAATGTGTCCACAGCCGTTACCCAAACAGTATCACGTCTGATCAAACCTTTCTTTACGGCTTCTTTCTCAGTCATACCTTTTTCGAGCTGTTCGTCAGTCAATACACCTTCCTTGATAAGGAACGGCAATTTTTCATCTTTTAAAAACTTACTCAGTTCATCAAAATTAGCTGCATGCACCTTGTGAAGGTTCTTGTACTCGATCTGCGCCTTACGGATATCGATCAAACGATTTTTGATCAAATTTTCACGACGATCCTTCTCTTCTTTGAACTCGATCGGACCCATAATACTTCTGTAACACATGTACGCAAGCAGTACTACTGCCACAGCCAATAAAATCTTTAATGTAACTTTCATGGTTTATATTGTTTTTTGAATTTATTTCGTTCGGCAAATTTAAAAAAGAATATTTAATACACTACCTTTATCGCGAAAATTATTGCGATCAAAATGATAAATAGTTATTTAAGCCGCCAAATTACACAAAATTTCCCATATAATCCGACCGAAGACCAGGTTTTAGCGTTAAATGTCCTATCCGATTTCCTTCTTTCGGAAGAAACGGATTCACTTTTACTGCTGAAAGGATATGCCGGAACCGGCAAAACTTCGCTGGTCGGAGCCTTGGTGAAGACGATGGCGGAGCTGAAACAAAAAAGCATCCTGCTCGCCCCCACCGGACGAGCGGCAAAGGTGTTTTCCGGCTATGCCGAGCAGAAAGCTTTTACGATACACAAGAAAATATATCGACAGAAAGCTTTTTCCAACGAGCCGACTGGTTTCCACCCGGCTGACAACCTGCATAAGGACACGCTGTTCATCGTCGACGAAGCCTCCATGATAGCCAATGAAGGACTGGACTCGTTTGTTTTCGGTACCGGACGCTTGTTGGACGACCTGATCCAGTATGTCTATTCCGGCGAGAACTGCCGCCTGATCCTAATGGGCGACGTGGCGCAGCTGCCTCCCGTCATGCAAACCGAAAGCCCGGCTCTTAATCCGGAGATATTGCGGGGATATAACTTGAAAGTAAAGGATATCACTCTTACCCAAGTTGTCCGCCAAAGCGGAGATTCGGGAATTTTGTTCAATGCGACCCGCCTTAGGGACGCTTTGCGGAACGAAACGGTCGAGATTTTCCCCAAATTAAGGTTGAAAGGATTCCAGGATTTCAGGAAAGTGAACGGCGACGAACTGATCGAAGAGATCTCTTCCGCCTACAGCCGGGACGGAATCGAAGACACCATGATTATTTCGCGCTCCAACAAGCGGGCTACTATTTATAATAATGGTATCCGCAACCGCATCCTGTACCGGGAAGAGGAACTTTCGTCCGGCGACCGGCTGATGATTGCCAGGAACAACTATTTCTGGACTGCCGGTAATAAGGAGATGGACTTTATCGCGAACGGCGAAATCATACAGGTGCTTCGCGTACGAAGGACTTACGAACTGTACGGTTTTCGCTTTGCCGATGTATCGGTCCGCTTCCAGGATTACGATCTCGAAACGGAAGTCAAGATCCTGCTCGACACTTTGCAGACCGACGCTCCCGCGCTGCCAAAGGAACTTAACGACAAGCTCTTCTATACCATCCTCGAAGATTACGACGATGTCCCGACAAAGGCCGGCAAGATGAAAAAGATGAAAGCCGATCCGCACTACAACGTCCTGCAAGTCAAATTCGCCTATGCCGTCACTTGCCACAAGGCACAGGGCGGACAATGGATGAACGTCTTTCTGGACATCGGTTATATCACCGAAGAAATGCTGGGGGAAGATTTTTACCGCTGGCTCTACACCGCCTTTACACGTGCGACCCACCGGCTTTACCTGGTCAACTTGCCGGAAGAGTTCGAAGAGTAGTAACCGACGAAGCCCCGGAGGCGTTTCTACCTCCGGGGCTTGTTTTGTGTCTGCCTTCGTCCTTCGCAGGGGAAAGGCAACATTCAATATACTTTAGTATTATTAATATTAAATCCGGCCGCCTGTTCGCCTGTCGCAGGGTAATTGCCGTTTCCACGGCACGCGGCCAAACATTTTAGAATTATTTGATTATAAATCTATCTTATTTAACGATAGCTTTAACAGCTTCTTCACCTTCGACAGCTACTACGACCACACCCTGAGGAGCAGCGATTACAGCGTTGTCGGAAGTCAGAATTGTGTTGGCTACAACTTGGCCGAGGATGTTGCTGATGACAACTTTCTTGCCTGCAGCGTTAGCGATCGTTACGTTTCCTTCGCCTGCAATGATTGTTACTTCAGATACTTCTACGCTTTCGCTGGCTGTAGGAGCTTCAGTTGCTGTCAAGTGGATAGCCTGAGCCTGATCTTTTGAAGTAGCCAAGCAAAGAACATCGTTGTAAGAAGCCAAATAACCATTAGCGTTTTCAGCCAAATATTCACCTTCGACATTCGTGTACTGGAACTTGAACTGGAACTGTTCGATACCAGCCTGTTTACCTTTGTAACCTACGCTATCTTCCTTCGTGAATGTTTCTTTCTGATAGTTGACTAACAAAGAGTCGCTTGTTGCAAAACGTTTTGCCGGAACAAAGGCCAAACGGATCATGCCATTAGCGGCCTTATAACCTTCAACCTTTGCAGAGTCAGACATTACACGCAAGAAGTTACCTTCTAATTCAGAACCTTCGCCAGCCTTAGCACCCGACAGGATAAAGTAAGACGGTTCGATCGGATCGATCTTAGCTGTATCGATATACAAAGCAAAGTCTGTAGGCTCGTAAGCAGATTTCAATTCACCTTCTTTGCGGAACATACCGAATCCGTTAGCATCAGCAGCCAACATATCGCCACGCAGGTTTTCGATGTTATAATGGCCCTTAGCATCCAAAACATATTCAGGAGCCGGTTCAACCAAGATGTCGAATGCGTTGTTAGCAACAGCAGAACCCACTTTAACAGGTCTTACGGCACCTGACTTGATGTCAATAATCAATTCTTTGGAATCAGCCAAAGTAACAACCGAATCAATCAAAGAATAAGTTTCAGCACCTACGTTTCTGAACAAGAACTTAACCGGCTCAGCAGTTTCAGACAACTTATAGCCAGTCTTGGCATCGTTGTAAGTAATAAATTTTTTGCCTTCTCTGTCAGAGATATAGTAAGCGCTTCTTACCAACGTGTCGGCACCAAATCCTTTTTCGATTGCAGGAACAGGTGACAGCTTGAAATATACGCCTTCATTAGATGCTTTCAATACAGAGTCTTCCGTATTTACATAAGTCGTAATGTCATTATAGTCTGTGAAGCTGATAGAGTAAGCATTGTTACGGTAATCTTCTTCTTTCAGATTCAGGTAACCCAGATACTTGTTGTCTGCCAAAGCAGGTGCTGCGATAAACTTAACAGTGTCACCGCCAGCCAAAGCGACAGTACCTTCTTCTGCCGTATAAAGGATAGCACCTGCAGCAGCTACACTTGTCAAAGTATTACCTGTTTCACGGTTCTTGATCGTATAAGTACCGGTTGCCACTTCTTTTACTGTCCACTGTGTTGCCGGCAGATAGTAAGCAGAGTCCATATACTGGGCATCGCCATAGAAGCTATTAGCATAGAACTTGCCGTTTGCCACGTTGGCAGCCTTATTTGCACGCTGGATATAATAGCTTGCGCCATCTTCGAAAGAAGCAACGCCACCGCCCGGTGTGATGTCACCGAAAGTGTATTTGGCTTTAGCTGAAACTTCATTATTATCAACAATCGTCAATTCTTTGGCTGTAGAGAACTGATGGATGGCAACAACCTTACCAGCAGCAGTATTTGTAGTGATCACTACAGTTGCAGAATCAGACCAACTTGCAGGATCTGCAGCCTTAGCCAATGTGAACTTCGGATAGATAGAAACCGAGTCAGCTGCATAGTCATAAGCAATGCCGAAAGCATAAGACTGCATCACGGCTTTAGGAGCAGCAACAATGTCATTGCCGTCTTTCGTCAGAGTATCCAATTTCAGTTTGAAATAATCACCACCTTCAAACTTGGCAGTATCTACACGCAGATATAGGGCACGTCCTTGGGCATCTTTTGCTTTGGCACGAAGGACATCAATAGTTGTAGAAGGTGTACCTGTACCAGCAACTGTATTACCAGTTTTTGTTTCATATGCCTTAACAGTCAACTGGACATACTCAAACTCGTTAGTAGCCAAAACATTTGTCCCCGTTGACTCCAAACCTGTAAATTTGAAGCTGGTGAACTTCTTCGGGTTGATAAGACCGGCAAAGTTATCTTCGTCCACTGTAACCTCAAAGTCCGGAACCATCGGTTGGATTTTCAAAGCGTCATTAGAAGCCATTGTTGAATAAGCATCATCGAACACAAATTTTGTCCCAGCATTGAAGGTTAATTTTTTACCTGCATTCACAATTGTCACAACCGCTTGATTAGCATCAGTCGCAGCAACATAACCAGTAAATGCTTTATCTGCGGCAACTGTAGTTGTATTGTCCCAAGCTCCTACAACTTCATCATTCTTGTCAAACTTCACCAGCTGCAATGATCTTGAAACTTTCTTTCCCGACAAAATTTCATAACCATACAAAATTGCATTGTTTGTCGGTTTATATTCTGACTTTTCCAACAAAGTAACAACTTCACGGAACTCATAATATTCACCTTTTGCCAAATCCAAACCTTGCAAAGAGGTCAGTTCAGTAGCAGCTACATCAGAACCATCAGCAGGAACTCCATCAATCCACTTAAACGCATTCACAGAACCTTCCGCCAACAGTGTACCCGTGTACTTATTTTCGAAAGTCCAGTGGCTTAAAGCTCCGGTAGCCGGATTTTTCACTTCAACCACTTTCCACAAAGCACGGTCTGTTGCTTCGGCAGTTGTCAATGTGGCGTCATCTACAACAGCCAAAGAATCTGTCGTTACTTGACCTTTCAGGTAAGCCAAAAATTCAGCAGCACCGGCAGTTACACCGCCTTCGGTAGCTTGCAAATAATAATACTTGCCCGGAACAAACGTCGCATCGTCAGCCCCAGCAGAGGAATTTCCTCCTGCAGCACTTCCAATTTCCACCAACTCGGCGCTAACAGACATACTACCGGCCACCAGAGCGGCAGCCAAAAGAGTAGAAAATCTCTTGTTCATAATCATTAAAAATTAATTGTTAATAAAATAGTGTTTAAAAATCCAACAACTAATTTCACGAAGGGGAGAACAACTCCCCGCGAATGATTATGAACGGGCATAAAAAAACGCGGGCTTGTTGTCTATTATCAATCTTAAGGCTCTGGTAAGCCCACACACCAATAATAGAACAATAGCCCGCGCCTTATACGATATAAAACAATCTTCCCATAAAAATGGTAGATGAACTTATACGTAACCAGCGCAAGCATTTACTGTCCATTATTCCGGTGTGTTTAAAATTTACCAGATTTTAAGATTGGAATAATCTTCGTAAAATGCTTACAATATGTAATTGATCCCGCACTCCGTGAGCCGCTGCCCACAACGGAATCGTTGCAAAGGTAAATAGGTTTTCCGAATCAACAAGAAAAAACGCCCACAATTTTCCCAAATATATGGATTACAAAACAAAACGACACTGTTTATGCTACATATCCCCCGGTTTGGGAGATAAAGGAGAGGGAAACCGTATCAAAATTTGGCAGATTTTGAACATAAATGATGATTTATCGGTATATTTAAGGTGTCGCTGTAGGGGCGGGTTCTAAACCCGCCCGATTGCAACATGTATATTTGTCGATATCGGGCAGGTTTAGAACCTGCCCCTACAGAACGACAATCATTTCGACAACGATGTCATTCCATCACACCCATAAATCATCATTTAATGGGTTCATATCTTCCTCAAAACGAACCTTATTATCATCCCTGGCTTATTGTAATCTATGTTCCCAACCAAATAAACGGAAAGATTTTAAAACAAATTAAGAATATTGCAAAAATCTAAGCCGTTTGGTCGAAAGTTTGGTTCCTGACCAATGCACAGATTCGATGTATCAGTTTGTTTCTAATATTGTTTATAACTAAATTATGATGCTTCCCCTCTTCTCTTTTGCGCCTGTAATATTCTCTTAATATTGGATCATGTATGGCAGCGGTTCGTGCCGCTTGGGTGAGTAGCGTGTTTAGTTTTTTATTGGCAAATCCACTTGTCTTGGCATTGCTTTTGACACTGGAGCCGGAGGTTCGTTGGAACGGTACCACTCCCGCATAGCAGGCCAGCTTGCGCGGATCGTCAAAACAGGTGAAGTTTTCGGTATAAACGATCAAAGCAAGGGCGTTGACAAAAGCCACGCCTTTGATGGATGTAATACGCTCATAATTGTTTTTGATCTCCTCTTCACTGTTGATCAGATCCATTATTTCCTTTTCCACATCTTTTATTTCACGGTTCAAGTTATCCACTTGTGTCAGGCTATGTTGATATATGTAATCTGTTGCGTGATTCCCTTTTAGGACCGAATGGAGTTCTTTGGCATGTACCAATGCTTCATTTTTCATTTTCACCAATAAATCACGGAATGTGAAAAATGAGTGCAGCGCCCGGATGGTTTCCGTATTGGGGGTATAGACCTTGGCCATATCCTCGAAACGGCAAGCGTATTGTGCGATCAGCAATGAATCCAATTTATCGTTTTTCCCGCGTTGCATGCCGCTGCTGTGTTTGATCCTGTAAGGATGTTCCAGCCACAGTGTATAACCCTCGTGCGCGAGAGTGTTACTCAAACAAACGCTGTAAAGTCCCGTGTTCTCACCGCAAAAGAGCATCTGATCTTTGCCTGTCTGCGGATAGCTATCACAAAGCCATGCCAACAGACTCTCATGTCCGGCAACATCATTACTGAACTCACGGTGGACACCTGAAGATATGTTTTCTTTCTCTATCACACTTACATCTACTTTTTTCTTGGAGAAATCAATCCCGATAAATAATTTATTCATACCTTTATATTGTTTTTGGATTAACCGAAAGCAGGAATGGGCTACTACTCTAAATGATATCCTATTATATATCAATAATCTATTTAGTCTTTGCCTGCTTGACTAACGGAAGTCTGTTACAATAACTAGTCTTTAAAGACTATCGTTTTCCATTAGTGTACTTCCGTTAGTCGGTTAATTTAGTTTCTTCATACAACAAAGATATAAATTAACCTCAGCTTCTTGCTTTACGCAAACTTAGAGTACAGTTTTCCGAAATATCCGTTGGGCCAAATCGAAACAGTAGCGCATAAAATTCGGTTTTCTACCCCATGTATTTCAAATTACCCCTGCGGGTAATATTTTTTAAGAAACTCGAAATAATACAAATCACTGAATAACAAACAGATATAAATATTTGCCTTTTAGGGGATGTTCTTGTATGATTTAACATCTCAAAAAGACAGCTTCACTTCTTGGCAGAAGTGAATCATATAATAACAATTTGCCGGTGTGAAACATGGATGACATGGTAATACAAAATGATTGTCGTTCCGTAGGGGCAGGGCTCTGCTCTGCCCATTGTTATTTAAATGAATGACGTTGATTTCAAGTGAGCGGAGTAGAACCCCGCCCCTACGGTTTCCCTTTATTTACAAATTCCTCATCCATGTTATATGCCGGCAAATAATGATTCACATTTTCCTCGTTTTGAATGCGAGTCTTATATGTTTAAAAAGAATGCCTGTCCCTATCCCAAAGGGTCGGCACTTCTTCCGAAAAAGGTTAGCACCTTTTGGGAGACAGCCTATAACCTTTTTACCAATAGGATATAGGCTATAATTTTTACCCTTTAAGCCATATTTTACAGGACGGGAGCCAATAATTACCGGATACCTCCCATTATCAGAAAAAAACAAACGGGGTTCACCCTCCCGTAAAACGATAAATTTCAAGAGTTTGTAGTGAAGGCAAAAAAACAGAACTGCTCAGTCCTATTTTTCCCGGAAAAACGAACGGCATTCACAGTATTCACTGTAAAACAATGATTTAATAGGATTTATAGTGGTGTGAACCCAATATAAAAAAACAACAGAGCAGGTTAAATCCGTGATTATCCAGGCTCCCCCCAATAAATTATTCCGGTTCTTGCCGGAAGTGAATCATTGTACAATGGAATATTTTGGCGCGATTGCCCTAACTTAACAACGAAAGGAATAACAATATTTCATACAATAAATACGTTACATATATAAGAAATACCTATTTTTGTTGCAATATAAACGAAAACTTGCTTGCAGGTTTTCATGAATGGTAAAAGGAATGGCGAATAAAGAAAAAATAGATTATCTGCTCTTGGATATCCGGGAGCTTGAAAGGTTGGTTGCCGGAATGCGGGATGCAGAAGTGTACCCGGTGTCTTTTTTCGGCCAGACTTTCGACCTCACCCATAAGATTCTGAAGGACCTCCATTCTTTGGAAGCTGCCCAGATCGAAATGCTACGCAAGCAGATGGAAGAGCATCAGGCTTTGATCCAGTCTATTCCTCCATCGGTTGCCACCCCGGTACAAACGGCACAGGAGCCTCCGGTTATAGCCTCCGCCCCAATCCAAGCCGAAGCGGAAACCGTAGTTGAAGAACCGGAAGTAAAACAGATCGTAACGGAGGAAGTCATAAAAGAGGTTCCCCATGAAGAAACACCCGTGGAAGAACCGGTAGCCGTTCAACCGGAACCCGTAATGCCTCCCGAACGTCCCGGATTATTCCTCAACGACCTGTTGGAAAAGAAAAATCTTTCGGATTTCCGCAAAGCATTCAGCCTGAACGACCGTTTCCGTTTCCGCCGCGAACTGTTCGGTGGCGACGAGGCCCGGATGAACAAAGCAATCAACGACCTGAACGATCTTCATTCGTATGAAGACTCGGTCACCTATTTGAATAACGAATTAAAATGGAATATAGAAGACGAAGCAGTAGCAGACTTTATCAAGCTGCTTGAAAAACGCTTCCTTTAGAAAATGGGAAATTGAGAATTGAAAATTAATTGTTCTTTTCCCGAATTTCCAGCTTTCAATTTCCAACTTTCAATTAAAACAATCGGTTATGGCAAAATTAACAGTAGTACCCACTCCCGTAGGAAATCTGGAAGATATGACTTTCAGGGCTATCCGCGTTCTGAAAGAGGCTGACCTCATTCTGGCGGAAGACACGCGTACTACAGGCATCCTGCTCAAACATTTCGAAATACAGAACAGGATGCAGTCGCACCATAAGTTCAACGAACATAAAACGGTGGAACAGGTAGCGGCCCGCATCAAGGCAGGCGAGAACATCGCATTGGTATCGGATGCCGGTACGCCTGCGATATCCGATCCCGGTTTTATGCTGGTGCGTGAGTGTGTACGTCAAGGCGTAGAAGTGGAATGCCTGCCGGGAGCCACGGCTTTCGTCCCGGCATTAGTTGCTTCGGGGCTGCCCAACGAGAAATTCTGCTTCGAGGGCTTTCTTCCCCAGAAGAAGGGAAGGCAGACGCGCCTGAAAGAACTCTCGACGGAATATCGCACCATCATCTTCTACGAATCACCTTTCCGGTTAGTCAAAACGCTGACGCAGTTGGCTGAGTTTTTCGGGAATGACCGCCCTGTTTCCGTATCACGTGAAATATCGAAGATACACGAAGAAACCGTACGCGGCACGCTGGAAGAAGTGATCGCTCACTTCACCGTGAACGAACCGAAAGGTGAAATTGTTATAGTATTAGCAGGCTTAAAAGATAAAAAGGACAAAGAGACAGAGACAGGAACAGAAGTTTAACGTAACAACAAAAAGAACATGAAGAAAGTATTAATTGCAACAACGATTTGCACAGCCATGCTGGCCTCCTGCGGACAGAATTCAGCTGAATATAAGAAGCTGAAAGCAGAAAACGACTCTCTGAGAATCGAAAACACCAAAAGTAATGCCGAGATGGATGAAATCCTCGGTACGCTCAATGACGTAGAGGCAGATATCCAGTCTATCCGTGATGCCGAAAATTATCTCAACATACAACAGCAAAAAGGGGATCTGAACAAGAGCAACCGCGAACAGATCAAAGAGAACATGCAGCTGATCAGCGAAACGTTGAAAAAGAACAAACAGCAGATCAGCGAGTTGGAAGAAAAACTGAAAAAGAGCGGAATCCAATCTTCCGCTTTGCGAAAAACAATCAGCCGCCTCTCTTCCGAACTTGACCAGAAAGCGAATATGATCGTTGCTTTACAGGAAGATCTGGCAAAGAAAAACGTGCGCATCCAGGAATTGGACGAAATGGTCGCTTCTCTGAACGAAGATGTGGAAGACTTGTCTACTACGACTGCAGCCCAGTCCGAAAAGTTGCAGGAGCAGGACAAGAAACTTCATACCGCTTATTATTGCTTCGGTACGTCGAAGGAACTGAAAGACCAGAAGATCCTTTCAGGCGGCGGCTTGTTTGCCAAATCCAAAGTATTGCAAAGCGGCTTCAACAAAGATTATTTCATTTCCATCGACATCCGCGAAGTAAAGGAAATCCCGTTGTTCGCAGGCAAAGCAAAACTGAAATCCAATCACCCGGAAGGTTCTTATGAATTTATAAAGGACGAAGACGGCAATATGACGCTTAAGATCACAGACGAAAAAGCGTTCTGGAGCCTTGGCAAGTATTTGGTGATTGAAGTAGGATGATGAAATATAAAAGTCTTTTTATTGATTTGGACGATACCCTTTGGGACACGTACAATAATAATAAGGAATGCCTCGAAGAAGTATATACCGCTCACCACTTTGATCGGTATTATGCCTCCTTCGAGGCTTTCTTCGACATCTACTGGCCACACAATAACCTGCTATGGAAACAATACCGCAACAATGAAATAGACCGCCAGACTCTGATCATCGAACGCTTCCGCTATATGCTCCGCCCGCTGGGGATAGAAGATACGAAAGCGGTATTGGCGATCAACAATGACTTTCTGCAACGGACAACCCGCAAAACGCGCTTGGTGCCGGGCGCAATCGAGCTTTTGGAATACCTGCGTCCCTCCTACCGTATGTATATCCTGTCTAACGGCTTCCGGGAAGTCCAGTTCAAAAAGCTCAGCAACTCCGGGCTGGCTCCTTATTTCGAGAGGATGATTCTTTCCGAAGACGCCTGCATACAAAAGCCTCATAAAGGTATTTTCGACTTCGCCCTCAAAAACACCAACTCCCGCCGAAGCGAAAGCCTGATGATCGGCGACAGCTGGGAAGCCGACATCATCGGCGCTCACAATTCCAAAATCGACCAGCTATGGCTGAACCCGGAAGGACTGCCGGCAAAAGGGTTTACACCGACTTACACGGTTGGCTCTTTAATGGAAATCAAAAATATTTTGTAAATTATCCGTCACTTATCAAAGATAAACTATATATTTGCTCCTACTACTTACTTTTGAGTAGTAACTATAAGACAACCTGACTATGGGAACATTCAGCAAACAGCAGAAGTCCAGAGAAGAACAGAAAAGTAAAGAAAAGGTAAGAATCGAAAACTTGGGTAAGTTCGTTTATGATCTGGCTAAACTTATTTTCGCGGCAATTGTGCTGGGAGGAGTATTACCTCTCTATTCAGATATAAGCAATGTTGCAAATTGGGCAAAAGTAATTTCAGGTTTTTGCTTGACAACCTTATTAGGTTTATATGCAAATTACATTCTAAAACAATAAATATTATGAAATTAGACATGATGACAATGATTAATATAACCGGAATCATATTCGTTGCGATTCTGTATTGGTGGACTTCACGTACCCGTTCCGGCAGGAGATGGTTGAAAGGGGATGACGAAGATAAGAGATAAGCGATGTTATATATAATAAAAAAGGAGAACTGATGAAGAGATGATCTTTTACCGGTTCTCCTTTTTGTTTGTTCTTTCTCCCGATTATCAGAACTCCGACGTAAAGTGGAACTTTATATCCGGGAAATCCTGCTGTGCCATCATCAACACATAGCCGGAATCGGCCAGATAGACATCGCGGCCTTCTTTGTCGAGTGCCATATACTGGGCTTTGCGGCGTTTGAAGTTTTCGAGGGCGACGGCATTGTCGCTTTCTATCCAACAGGCTTTGTACAGGCTGATCGGCTCCCATTTACACTGCGCCCCATATTCGTGGAGCAGGCGGTACTGGATTACTTCGAACTGCAATTGCCCGACCGTACCGATAATCTTACGCCCGTTGAACTGGTTCGTGAAGAGCTGGGCGACACCTTCGTCCATCAACTGCTCGATACCCTTATTCAACTGCTTGGCCTTCATCGGATCGGCATTCTCGATATATTTGAACATTTCAGGAGAGAAGCTCGGTAATCCTTTGAAGTGAAGTTCTTCACCGGAAGTCAGCGTATCGCCGATCTTAAAGTTACCGGTATCGGGCAAACCGACGATATCGCCGGCGAAAGCCTCGTCCACCACTTCCTTCTTCTGCGCCATGAAAGCCGTCGGACTGCTGAAACGCATCATCTTTCCGAAACGGACATGCTTGTAGTTGGCATTACGTTCGAAACGTCCGGAACAAATCTTTACGAAAGCGATACAACTGCGATGGTTCGGGTCCATATTGGCATGGATCTTGAAGATAAAGCCGGAGAAAGCGTCCTCTTCCGGATCTACCACACGTTCCACTGCCGATACGGGACGGGGAGAAGGAGCAATATTGATAAAGCAATCCAGCAACTCTTTCACTCCGAAGTTATTCAAGGCAGAACCGAAGAACACGGGAGCGATATCTCCTTTCAGGTAGGTATCGACATCAAATTCAGGATAGACACCTTCTATCAGTTCGATATCGGAACGCAGCTTTTCGGCCTGTCCGGCATCGATATAGTTTTCAAGTTCCGGGCTGTTGATATCCTTAAATTCCACGTTCTCCGTCACATACTGCTTGCTCGGAGTATAGAGGTTCAATTTTTGTTCATATATATTATAGACGCCACGGAACCGTTGTCCCATGTCGATCGGCCAGCTCAGCGGGCGCACATTGATATGCAGTTCCTCTTCGATCTCGTCCAACAGGTCGAACGGGTCCTTACCGTCGCGGTCCATCTTATTGACAAACACGATCACGGGGGTTTTACGCATACGGCAGACTTCCATCAGCTTACGGGTCTGGGCTTCCACACCTTTTGCGGTATCGATCACGATAATGACACTATCCACAGCCGTCAGCGTACGGAACGTATCTTCGGCGAAGTCTTGGTGGCCGGGGGTATCGAGGATATTGATTTTATGACCGGAATAGTCGAAAGCCATCACGGAGGTTGCGACGGAGATTCCACGCTGCTTTTCAATTTCCATCCAGTCGGAGGTAGCTGTCTTCTTGATCTTGTTGGACTTTACGGCACCTGCCACATGGATGGCACCCCCAAAGAGCAACAGCTTTTCGGTAAGGGTCGTCTTACCGGCATCCGGGTGGCTGATAATAGCAAACGTTCTTCTTCTCTCAATCTCTTCTGAATACTGACTCATTGTTATGTATCTTATTTCGTTTTTGTTATTCTTACTTCATTTACTTACCTATTGAATTATTCTGATTTCCGCCGATTCCCTTCATGCAAGTCCGCAGGCTCGCTTCCCAATGGGGGATGCTTATTTTGTATGTTGCTTTGATCTTAGCCTTGTTCAGGACGCTGAAATGCGGACGGGCTGCCTTCGCGGGATAATCTTTGGATTCGATCGGGAGAACGTGGCAGGGCGCATTACCCAGCTCCATAATCTTCACGGCAAAATCATACCAGCTGCAAACCCCTTCATTAGAAAAATGATAGATACCTGGAGCAAAAGCACCTTCCTCAGCCTGCACCAACACCGCCAAAATAGCGGCCGCCAAGTCACCGGCATACGTCGGCGAACCGACCTGGTCGAACACGACAGGCAATTGCTCCCGTTCATATCCCAGACGCAACATCGTCTTGACAAAATTATTACCGAACTCGGAGTACAGCCATGCCGTACGAATGATTACCGCATCCGGACAAACTTCCTGCAATGCCTGTTCGCCGGCAAGTTTCGTACGCCCGTAGACAGAAGCCGGACAAGTCCGGTCCGTTTCCACATAGGGCAAATGATTCGTACCGTCAAACACATAGTCGGTAGAAACATGGATCACCCTTGCCCCTGCCGCACGTGCCGCTTCACCTAAGTTCCGTACGGCATCCCGGTTGATACTGAGGCAAAGCGCTTCGTTATCCTCCGCCTTATCCACAGCCGTATAGGCGGCACAATTGATGATATAACCGGCTTGCATCTCCTTGACAAAAGCATCCACAGCCTGAGCATCACAGATGTCGAGCGTATCTACATCCGTAAACACAAACGCATATTGCGGATATCCGGCAGCCAACTGACGGATCGAATTGCCTAATTGCCCGTTAGCCCCTGTTACTAAAATCGTTTTCATCTTGTCTTATTCTTCTAATTTCAGCTCTCCATTCATATCTTCACGATACTTCTCGGCCAGAAGCGCCAGGAACGAACTGATCTGTTTGATCCCCTCCATCGTTTCGGGGCTGATTTCTTTTCCCTGCATCTTCAGCATCAAAAAACCATAAATGGCATTGAAGCATGTCTCCAACTCAGGCAAGTCTTCACCGCCCGATTTGGCACGGAGCTGAACGATAAAAGGGAGTGTTTTATAATAAGCCGCCCCATACACCATTTCCTTCGGCGATTTCAGAAGGCGGAGGTGCAGGTCGGTCAGGGCAATGATCACATTCTTGTTCAACTGGATATGTCCCTTTTCCATCACCCCTTCGGAACGCATCATCTCGATCAGCTCCTCATACCATTTGGCAATCTCTTCCTTCACATCGTCCGGCTGGTCGTAACGGTCCACGACCGTGCGACGGATCGAATCCATATCGAAATTGTTGGCACGTATCAGGTCTTCCACCTGCCACATGTACAACAGATATTCGGCAATATTTTCTTTTCTTTTTTGTCTCGCTATAATCATGGGAGCAAAGATACACTATATTCGGATAATGCCTGATAAAAATCCGCATCTTTTACACCTAACTGGCGGCAGGCCAGGCGGGCAGCATTCAGATTGATCAGGAAAAAGCGGTCCGGAATATAAACGGGGAAATCCCCGTAGCGAGTCTGCAAGTAAGTCTTCCCCTCTTTCTCGACCACGACATGCTGATCATAAGGCATGGCCGTTATGTCCTCGCGTACCCCCTGGGCAAGCTGCTTGACAACAGGATCACCGTCGAAATAGATCAGCTTTCCCCCGCGTTCGATGGAAGAGGCAAACGTACGGAAAGTCGTATGATAGGCCTCCGGTGTGGCATGGTCGGTCGCGGAAGTCCACATCAAATTGGTTAGGATAGCGATATGCGGACGATAAAACTCGAGTTGGAAACGTTTCTCTAAAGCGGACGTGACATGCTCGTCGCCCTCGATAATCGCGATCCGGGCTTCGTAGCTCAGATGCACACGGTCGGGCAACAAGGGCACTTCGCTGGTCAACGCATAGTCGAACGCAAGTTTCTGCCGCCTCAAGGCGCAGACAATCATCGAGATGATCGTCTTCTTTCCCCGGCTGCCGGCAACAACTACCCGCGTCTTCTCTTTCGTCCGCTGAAATATAAATTCAGGTATCGAAAGCACTAATAATCCCAGTTCCTTTGCGCGTATCAATTCGGGGTTGTCCTGCCGGACTGCTGCCCCTAATACCACAAAATGTATATCTTTAGTTAATCTCTCCGGAAACCATCCGTCTCCATGGCAAGTACAACCTTCTTTTTCCAGTCTGGCAAGGGTCGTATCAGTCAGTCCAACACCGGATACGCTTACTTCATATCCTTTTTGGTGAATAGCCAGGGCTAAGTCAAACAACAGAGGCTCGGTTACGGAGATTAAATGAACTTTTCGCATCACTCAGATTTTGCCTGCAAATGTACACAATTTCATTCACCCTTAGCATGGGTTCGAAAGAAAAAACTTCCCTATCTTTGTTGGAAAAAGTATAATTTATGGATATTCAACTTATAGACACAGGCTTTTTCCATGCAGACGGAGGCGCCATGTTCGGAGCGGTTCCTAAAACCGCCTGGAGCCGCCGTTATCCAAGCGATGAGCATAACGGATGCATTCTGGCGATGCGCAGTGTATTGGTTCGCGACGGGAACGGGAAAACCGTACTCGTTGACAACGGGGCGGGCAACAAACACCTAAAGCAACTCGGCTATTACAACTTCTTCGACTTAGTCGATCTGAGGGAAGAGCTTCAAAGGCGGGGCGTTGCCTGTGAGGAGGTTACGGATGTCGTTCTCACACACCTCCACTTCGACCATTGCGGATATACGACACAAAAAGAAGAGCAACCGGATGGAAAGCCTCTCTTTAAAATGGCCTTTCCGAACGCCACCCACTGGGTAAGCCGTGCGCAATGGGAGAACTTCCTGCATCCGAACGCGCTCGAAACAGACTCCTATTTCATCGAGAACATGCAGGCCGTAGCCGACAACGGTAAACTCCGCCTCATCGAAGCCGACACGAACCTTTGCCCCGGCATCGACCTGCGCCTGTTCGACGGCCATACGCCGGGACAAATCGCTCCTTACATCACGACTCCTGAGCGCACCTATGTCTTCGCGGGCGATGTCATCCCGCTGGCGGCAAGCGTTTCACCCGGATGGATCTCGGCATACGACACCTATCCTGTCGTTTCCTACAACGAGAAAATGCGGATGCTGGAAGAGGCGTTCATTGAAAAACAGGCGATCATCTACTGTCACGATGCCTATACCCAGTGCAGCACCGTGAAAAAGGTAAACGACTTTTTCAAATCCGATCAAAAAGTTTCACTTATTTCCCCTGCATGAAACAAAAGTTTCCCGCAGGAGAAAATAAAGTTTCACCGGCAGGAAACAAAAGTTTCCCTTGCATGAAACTAAAACGATATTACCATCAGACTGAAGAAAAAGCCTGTTATATTATAGAGGAGTCGGCTATTTATCTTTATCTTTGTCTGACTATAATCATTAATTAATCCAAATCATCATGAAAAAGACAATCTTCGCATCACTGACCATCCTGGCATTCTCGGCCCTGATGTTCTGTTGCAGCAATGCTCCCAAGCAGGAGAAAGTGCTTCGCCACGTAGTCATGTTCGGTTTCAAACCCGAAGTATCCGCCCAACAGATCAAGGAAGTCGAAGACGCTTTCTGCGCGCTTCCTTCCCAGATAGACCTGATTAAAGGGTACGAATGGGGAACGGATTGCAGTCCCGAAGGATTGCAACAGGGATTGACACATTGCTTCTTCCTGACGTTCCATTCAGACGCCGACCGCAACGCCTACCTGGTCCACCCGGCGCATAAGGCTTTCGGGAAAGTATTAGGCGACAAGGCATCTGCCGTCACCGTCGTGGACTACTGGACTAAATAAGAATCATTATTTTTCTCACTTATAACATTTTAAACGCATGAACAAACTAACGAAGTATGCATGTATTCTGACAGCCATGGCCGGAGCCATGGCTTGTTCGGATGGTAAAAAAGCACAAGGAGACTATGCCATTATCCCGCTTCCGCAAGAGGTGGTGACACAAGGCAGCGCCCCGTTCCTGTTAAAGCCGTCTACCCCGATCTCCTATCAGGAAGGGGATACGGAAATGGGACAGACCGCCCGTTTCCTTGCCTCCTATATCAAAGAGGCTACGGGATATGAACCGAAAGTGATCGCCGGAAACGCAGACAAAAGCATTCATCTGTCGATCGCTTCCGACATCCGTAACCCGGAAGGCTACCGCCTGCTGGTCAGCGAGAACGGCATCGAGATCGCCGGGGCATCCAACGCCGGCATTTTCTATGGCGTGCAGACCTTGCGCAAGTCTATCCCCGCCGTGGCCGAAGGAATGGATATCGAACTTCCGGCCGTAAGCATCAATGACTACCCCCGTTTCCCGTACCGCGGTATGCACCTCGACGTCTCCCGCCATTTCTTCCCGACCGACTCGATCAAGAAGTTTATCGACATTCTTGCCTTGCACAACATGAACACTTTCCACTGGCATCTGACGGACGACCAGGGATGGCGCATCGAGATCAAGAAATATCCGGAGCTGACCAAGATCGGTTCGCAACGCAAGGAGACAGTAATCGGACGCAACTCCGGCAAATATGACGGCAAGCCTTATGGCGAAGGTATGTTCTACACGCAAGATGAAATCCGCGACGTGATCGCTTACGCTCAAGAACGCTTCATTACGATCATCCCCGAAATAGACCTGCCGGGGCACCAATTGGCAGCCATCACGACCTACCCGGAACTGGGTTGTACGGGCGGACCGTATGAAGTATGGACACAGTGGGGCGTTTCCGACGACGTGATCTGTGCCGGTAATGAAAAGGCAATGATCTTCCTCGAAGATGTGCTCGGCGAGGTGATCGACCTCTTCCCGTCCGAATACATCCATGTAGGCGGTGACGAATGCCCGAAAGTACGTTGGAAGAATTGCCCGAAATGCCAGGCCCGCATCAAGGCGGAAGGAATCAAAGGGGACAGCAAACATTCGGCCGAAGAATATCTGCAAAGCTATGTGATCTCGCGCATGGAGAAATTCGTCGAAAGCAAGGGACGCCATATCATCGGTTGGGACGAAATCTTGGAAGGCGGACTGGCTCCGAACGCGACGGTGATGAGCTGGCGCGGTGTGGACGGCGGTATCGAGGCTGCCAAACAGAAACATAATGTGATTATGACGCCTAATTCTTACCTGTATTTCGACTACTACCAGTCTACCGACACGGAACACGACCCGCTTGCCATCGGTGGTTACCTGCCGTTGGAACGCGTTTATTCGTTCGAGCCGACTGCCGGAATCCCGGAAGAATACCAGAAGTATGTAACCGGTGTACAGGCGAACCTTTGGACAGAATATATCCCGACATTCAGCCAGGTCGAATATATGATAATGCCGCGTATGGATGCGCTGGCGGAAGTGCAATGGACAAATGCCCCGAAAGATTTCAAGGCTTTCCTGCCGCGTTTGGTTCGCATGACCGAACTCTACGATCGTCTGGGTTACAACTATGCCAAACATATCTTTGATATCCGCGCCACCTTCGCCACCGATGGTGACAAAGGCGAAATCGTCGTGACACTCGAAACAGAAGGAAACGCAGACATCCATTATACGCTCGACGGCAGCGAACCGACGGCAACCAGCCCGAAATACGAAGCCCCTCTCCGCATCAAGGAAAACGTAGAAGTAAAAGCAGTAGCAATCCGCCCGACCGGAAACAGCCGTATCTTCTCCGAAAAGATCGACTTCAACAAGGCAACAGCCAAGCCGGTCACGCTGAAGGTGGCTCCCAGCAAAGGCTATGACTTCAATGGCGGCCCGGAAATGACCGACGGCCTGAGTGGCAACGATAACTACAAAACCGGACGCTGGCTGGGATTCCAGGGCAAGGATCTGGATGCCGTTATCGACCTGAAAGAGCCGACCGAGTTCAGCAAAGTAGCCTTCAACACGAATGTAGTGAAAGGAGACTGGATCATGGGCGCGGCAGGCGTTACGGTAAAGGTTTCGGACGACGGACAGAACTTCAAGGAAATAGCATCCAAGACAATCCCGTCTTTAGGCAAAGACGACAAAGACGGCCTTTATCCGCAGGAACTCTCCTTCGCACCGGTAAAAGCCCGCTATGTCGAAGTCATCATCAAGAGCGACAAACTGCCGGCGTGGCACGGAGGTGCGGGTAATCCGGCGTTCTTGTTTGTGGACGAGATTAATATCCAGTAAGTAGAAAATAGAAAAGCCTCCACGAGTTGGAGGCTTTTCTTCTTGTCAAAGTTCAACTTCATATTATTGAAGCGGAAGTATCTATAAACCTGTCCCCTATTGTTTTCAAAGCGACAGACAATACTTTCAATTCGTCTTCCGTAAAAGCAGCAGGTTTTCCATTTATCAATGTTCCATTTATACGATGGTACAACCAGGTTCTGTCTTTTCCGAAAAATTCTTTTGCAATATACGATAAAGATATGACATCCTGAATATCTTTCAGCTTTTCTTTTACTTTCATCTCCACTTTAGGAGACTTGAGCTTTTTCCTTTCTGCCATAATCTCCCTGAGTATGAGACCGGCCTCCCTCCGTTTGCTAACGGGTACAGTCTTCATGTAAGCCGCAAGTTTCGCATCATGAATCTTCCGTTCTTCCTCTGTACTTAATAGAAAAAAGTCTTCGTACAACGCCTTGATTTCTTCTCTCATTTCCATAACAATTCTCCTAAATTATATCTTGTGATGAAGATTTGAAGTAGCCTCCGAAGAGGCTACCCAAATCATTCATCTGTCAAAGCATCAACAATACCCTTACAATCTTCGTTGATTAACTCGTCCAGATCCTCCTGTGTCAACCACCCCTCTGAAAGAAGTTCGTTTTCATGTCGGAGGAGGAACCTTAAATCTTGTAGATAAGCTTCCCGGCCATTTAGACCTTCTTCCTCAATAATCATTATTGAACTTTGACATTGCAAATGTAATCATCATTTGATTATTACCCAACGATCAGAGGTTTTATTTATTCTTATTACATAACCTTTCCCGGTATATTTTGTACCTTTGACAACAGAATATCTAACATATTTCCCCATGAAAAGAAACGTACTTATCCTTTCCGCCCTCTGCACCTGTTGCAGCCTTTTTGCAGAAGAAGTGCCGGTTAAGCAGTTCAGGTATGCAGGCCCTTACGAGATAAAGGGGCCGTTCATCGTCGACAGTCTTGACGTGAACAGTAAGAAATTTACAGATGCCGGGGTATTAAAAACGGCTATTCCCTTCAATAATGTTCGGGAAAGTACCCGGACACTTGATGCCGACACCCCAAACGGACAAAGCAAAAACTACTCCGTCAGTCTCGCCTCTTTCTATCTGAACAGCGACCGCTATACGGACGGTAGCCTTCTGATCAGCGGGCCGGAACATTACGAGGTTTATATCGACAACGAGAAACAGACACCCGCCAACGGCGAGCTCAAACTCACGCTCGAACCCCGCCGCTACGAAGTCGTAATCAAATATCTCACTGCCTCAGGCGAAACGAACAATATTCCGAAAGCCACCTTTAAGACAGACAGCAAAGCCGTTGTCACGGCGACAACCGATCCGGAGAAACGCTACACCCTGAGTGATGTATTCGACGGTACGCGCTTCCGCTCCGTCAGCCTTTCCCCCAACGGCAAATACCTGTTGACCGCTTACCAGACAACTTATCCCGGTGGCGACACCGAATCGTTCCAGCAAGTGACCGACCGGGCCACAGGGCAAATTTTAATGGAAAGCAGCAGCAATCATTACAACTGGATGCCCCGTAGCAACCGCCTTTACTATACCCGCAAAGGCATACAGGGAAAAGAACTTGTCACGATCGACCCGGCAACCCGGACGGAGACAGTCCTTGCCGGCAACCTCCCCGACGGCTGGTTCAGTTTTGCTCCGACAGAAGATTTCCTGTTGTTCAATGTTTCCGAAGAGGGGCCGAAGAAAGGGGAAGACCTTCAGGAAATCCTTGTGCCCGACGACCGTCAGCCGGGATGGCGTACCCGTTCGTTCATCCATAAGTACGATCTGGCGACCGGAGTGTTGCAGCGCCTTACTTACGGACATACTTCGACTTCCATCAACGACATTTCTGCCGACGGCCGCTATCTGCTCTTCACTTGCAGTGAACGGGAATTGACGAAACGTCCGTTCTCGACTACTTTGCTCTATCGGATGGACCTGCAAACATTGGAAACGGAACTCCTGCTGAAAGATCCGTTTATCAGCTACGCCCAGTTCTCGCCCGATGGCAAGATGTTGGCTATTGCAGCCTCCGGCGAAGCTTTTGACAAAACAGGCTTAAAGATCGCGCCGGGACAGACTTCAAACATGAGCGACGGGCAACTCTTCCTTTACGATCCGGCAAGCAAGCAGGTGACTCCTGTCACCAAAGACTTCGATCCATCAGTTCAAAACTTCGTTTGGAACAAAGGCGATAAGCAAATCTATCTACAGGGGGAAGATAAGGATCGTGTACGCCTGTACATCCTGAATCCGGCAAGCGGGAAGATCACTCCTGTCCCATTGAAAGAAGACATCCTCTCGGATTTCACACTTGCCGAAACAGTTCCCGAACTGGTCTACTTCGGCGAAAGCGCCTCCAACTCGCAACGCCTTTACTCCGTCAACCTGAAAAAGAACACCTCCGTTTGCCTGAAAGACCTTTCCGCCGGCATTCTGAAAGATATCACCCTCGGCGAAGTGCACGACTGGAATTTCCGGGCGGCTGCCGGCGACACGATCTACGGCCGTTATTACCTGCCGCCTCATTTCGATCCCAATAAGAAATATCCGATGATCGTGAACTACTATGGAGGAACCAGCCCGACGGAACGTTCGCTCGAGAACCGGTATCCGTCGCACGTATATGCGGCACTGGGCTACATCGTCTATATCATCCAACCGAGCGGGGCAACCGGCTTCGGACAGGAGTTTTCCGCCCGCCACGTGAATGCCTGGGGACAGCGTACGGGAGACGAGATCATCGAAGGGACAAAGAAGTTCTGTGCCGAACACAACTTTGTCGACGCCCGGAAGATCGGTTGTATAGGAGCGTCCTACGGTGGCTTCATGACACAATACCTGCAAACGAAAACGGATATCTTTGCCGCCGCCATCTCCCATGCCGGAATCAGCGACATCACCAGCTATTGGGGTGAAGGCTACTGGGGATATTCCTACAGTGCCTTAGCAAGTGCGAACAGTTATCCCTGGAACGCACGGGATATGTACACGCTTCAAAGCCCGCTGTTCAATGCCGACAAAATCAACACCCCGATCCTTTTCCTGCATGGCACGGTCGACACGAACGTGCCGATCGGCGAAAGCATCCAGATGTTTACAGCCTTGAAACTGTTAGGCAAACCGACAGCTTTCGTCCAGGTCGTAGGACAAAACCACCAGATACTGGACTATAAAAAACGTGCCGAATGGAATAAAACCATCTACGCCTGGTTCGCCAAATGGCTCAAAAACCAACCGGAATGGTGGAATGCGATGTATCCGGAAAAGTCGCTGTAAAAATAGGTAGAGGCGCATGGTCATGCGCCTCTACAATCCATATTATATCTTTAATAACCTGATTAAACTCGATAGGTGGGCTCCAAGTAAGCACAAGACAGTAGCATGTTGAATCTCCGGGCTCTGTTCTTTCTACTTCCACATAATATTTAGAATACATGCAAAAAGACAATTTCAAAATAGAGAAAAATAGGGACGCCACATTTCTTTGGGTAAGAAAAACTCTTTATGCTCTCTATATATGCATAGGGATAGTTGCCCCTCTATTTTCAGACAGGCCTTTATCTACGATATACCTGATTCTGTTCATTGGTATCTCCGGAATTCTCTGCGTCAATAAAAACACCAAGCTTTCGGGGAAAGAAATGGTTATATTCATCCTATTCTATTCTCTGTTTTTAATTCTCTATATCTTTTATAATATAAAAGGTTCCACCAGCTTGTTATATGAACTATACATTATGACTTTTATATATATAGTATCCTCAATCCATTTTCTTATAAAACAAATATCAAAACTTCAACTATCACTATTTAAACTACTCTGGAGAGTGCTTGCCGTCTTAGCTTTAATTATTTTAATAGTTCCTATTTTATCCACCCGAAAGGACACAACCCTTAAACAAAATCCTGCAATCCATATAGAATATATCGCTTTAGTTGTATCTGGCTGTTCATGTGCAGCTGTAGCTATCACATTATTTATACAAGGAAATCAATTGAAAAACAGCCAGCGAATAGAACAACAGTCTTACGACAATCAAATACTCACACTGATCGACCAACTATCCCCTGAGACTAAGAAGAAATGTACGGAGTTGAAAGAGATTTTGCAAGACGAGGCTAATGCTTCAGAGACAATAAAAGGTTTGAAATTTGCTTTTGAGCGACAAATACGGGATGATTATTACACAAATAGTACATATAAACAATTTAGGGAAGACAACATAAATTATCAATACTATGTCGCATTTACTCAATTTGTGAGATACTTCGAGAAGCTCTCTTACTATGATTTAAACGAACATACAGGACCTGCTTTACATTTTTATTACATTTGGTGGAGGGAATTTTTGATGGAAGTCATATACTATTTTAATGAAACCCTAAATGAAGTTGTAGAAAGT
Source organism: Parabacteroides vesiculifaciens (assembly GCF_049860805.1). NCBI lineage: Bacteria > Pseudomonadati > Bacteroidota > Bacteroidia > Bacteroidales > Tannerellaceae > Parabacteroides > Parabacteroides vesiculifaciens. Next base: position 4,793,427 of record NZ_CP187555.1, on the reverse strand, counting down.
GATCCGGACATATACCCAATATTGATCATACCAGGATGGATAACTTTGTGTAAAGATATGGACGACAAATTTAAGATGTTAGGACTTAAGATTCCAGAAGCACCCACCTGCACCTACTGATTAATTTTTTACTATTTATATAAATTCGACACACCTTCAAAAAAGAACTGACTCTGATAAATCATCATTTGGCAATCATTAAGGGCATGATCCCCTAACGGCTCCCGTCCCCCAAAATATCGGACGGGAGCTGTTCATTTTCGAACAGGAGCCACAGAAAAGGGGTGGACGTGGTGGACGTTATTTTGCGTTTTCATGACTTTATACATGATGGTAATGGTAAAAACAAGAGCAATGACCATGACCATCCTATATAAAGTTTACAAAAGTGCATTTTTACGTCCACCACGTCCACCCCAACCCTCAAAGCTGATGAAACAAGCCGGGGCATCAACACTCATATTTCTTTGTCTATCTGACAGATAAACATCATTCCCCGTTTTACATCCTTCGCCGGTGTAATCCCCGATATCCCCATCTGGTACGCCTCCACCTGTTCAAAAGTTAGCTCAACTACGGCAAAAAGGCGCCTTTCTTTCCGTATTTGGTATTCAAAATCGTCTCAGGCCGACAGTTTTCAATATTATTTACGTTCGTTCCGGTCACCGACACGCTCGCGTAGAGGCTGATTTTGGCTATTATTTCGCTACTTGACAGAAAAAGTAGAACCTCGATACGGGGAAAATACAAGTCACTACTCCGACACACACTAACCGATTAGACCTCTCATGCGGTCTTCAAAAGCAGACAGAGCCGCTTTTGCCCCTTCTCCCATTGCTATGATTATCTGTTTATAAGGTACGGTCGAGACATCGCCTGCCGCATAGATACCGGGAACATTTGTCCGGCAATGCGTATCGATTACAATCTCACCCGGTTTATTCGTTTCGACAACGTCACGGAACGCACCACTGTTGGCAGCCAGGCCAATCTGGACAAAGATGCCATCCAGGTCGATCACCCGCTCCATTTCCGTCTTGCGGTCTTTTACGCGAAGGCCTGTCACCTTATCACCATTGCCGATTACTTCCAGAGACTGGGAGTGAAGGAACACTTCCACATTCGGCAGGCTCTTTACTTTTTCCTGCAACACCTGATCGGCTTTGAGTTCGTCCATAAATTCAAGAACCGTCACTTTCGAACAGATACCCGCCAGGTCTATAGCCGCTTCGATTCCCGAATTTCCGCCACCGACAACTGCAACATGCTTATCTTTATAAAACGGGCCGTCGCAATGAGGACAGAAAGCGACGCCTCTTCCGATATATTCCGCTTCACCCGGTACATTCAACTTGCGCCAGCTCGCACCTGTCGCCACAATAACGGCAGGAGCGGAAAACCGTTCGCCTGTAGAAACGGTCAGAAGTTTCGCTGATCCGTCCAGTTCTACTTTATCTACACGGCGATGTTCCAGTATATCGACCGGATAATCGTTGATATGTGTCAGAAGGTCGTTCGCCAACTGCTGACCGGTGGTTTGAGGAACAGAGATCAGGTTCTCGATTCCGACCGTCTCTTTGACCTGTCCACCGATACGATCGGCTATAACTGCGACATTCAACCCCTTACGTGCCGAGTAGATAGCAGAAGCAGCCCCGGCAGGCCCACCTCCCACTACTATCACATCATAGTTCTTAACCGGTTTTTCAACAGAGTTATCAACAGCCTGTTCATTAATCCCATACTGGGCTTCGAGTTTGGAGAGCAATTCTCCGAAATCGCTGCGGCCCACGTTGATCAGTTTGCCATCGGCAAATACGGAAGGGACTCCCTGAACTTTCATGTCCTCAACTTCTTTCTGATTGATGGCGCCGTCTACCGTTTCGTGGGTGATCCGGCTGTTGAGAGTAGCCATGACATTGAGTGCCTGCACCACATCCGGGCAATTGGTACAAGTGAGAGAGACATAAGTCGTCAACTTAATCGGGCCATTCAAGGCTCTGACACGGGCACAGATACTTTCATCGGGTATATTTTTCCCTTTTCCGTCGCTATTCAGGATAGCCAACAACAGGGATGTAAATTCATGTCCGTTGGGTACTGCACGAAACCGGATGCCGGTAGGCGTACCGTCTTTTACAATTGTAAATTGAAGTCCTTCACCATCGGCAATGCGGCATGACAGATGATCCGAGCAAGAGGCCACATCGCTGAGCAGATCGACCAACTCCTGGCGGCTTTCATGACCGGAAGCGACTTGTATATCAAATACATATTTGGATGCCAGCCCGGAGAAAATCCCCGAAAGCTGGTCTTTCATTGCTGAATCTAACATGATAATCGAAAGTTAGATCTTACCTACCAAGTCAATGCTCGGCTTCAAGGTAGCTTCGCCTTTCTTCCATTTTGCAGGACAAACTTCGTTCGGGTGGGAAGCTACGAACTGGGCAGCTTCAACTTTACGAAGCAATTCGTCTGCGTTACGGCCGATACCGTTATCGTGGATTTCAGCAATCTTGATCTTACCTTCCGGATTTACCAGGAACGTGCCGCGATAAGCCATACCCTCTTCTTCGATCATCACACCGAATGCACGACTCAAAGCGCCTGTCGGGTCTGCCAACATCGGATATTTGATCTTACGGATGGTTTCGGAAGCATCATGCCATGCTTTGTGTACAAAGTGTGAGTCTGTGCTTACTGAATATATTTCGACACCCATTTCCTGGAATTTGGCATACTTGTCAGCCATGTCAACCAACTCGGTCGGACATACGAATGTAAAATCGGCAGGATAGAAAAAGAAGATGGCCCATTTGCCTTTGATATCTTCGTTGCTTACTGTTTTGAAATTACCATTCTGAAAAGCTTGAACTTTGAACTCGGGTACTTGTGAATTGATAATAGGTTCCATGATTTTTACTATTTAATTTGTTACTACTATTTTTTTGATTACGATGCAAAGTTAAGCCGTAAGATACTGATTGAAAGAATTTTTCAAATTGATAATTTTTATCTGCCGATAGATGGGAACTTATCAAAAACGATCCTATCATATCAGGAACCAGTTAAAGTACCTTATAATTATACGCTGCTATTCTTTAATCGCTATCTTTGGGAAAACCATTAAAAACAGTTGAATATGAGAAGGGCAAGTTTGTATATATATTCAGCGGGCTTTTTGCTCGTTTGCAGCGCATGGCTTTCTTCATGTGTCGCAGGAATACCCCTTACACGGTTATTCCGTGTTTCCGAAAGATTGCTTTAGCATTAGCCAACCGTTCGGCAGAAAGGGGTTCCACGTCTTTCAGTTTATAATCCAGGCCCTGGGCTTCATATTTATAGGCGCCCATTGTATGATAAGGCAGTAGTTCGGCTTTCTGAACCACCTTATATGAACTGATATATTCCGCCAGCTTGTTCAGGGCTTCATCATTATCCGTCAGACCGGGCACGATCACATGGCGAATCCAAACGGGAATGCCGCGTTTCTCCAGTTCATCGAGAAAACACAAGGTGTTATCGAGTTTTACAGCCGTCAGGCGGGGATGCAGTGCGGCATCGATCGTCTTGATGTCCAATAGAACCAGATCGACATATTCAAGGACTTCCAAAGCTTTCCCGGAACAGATATAACCGGAAGTGTCCAACGCCGTATGAATGCCGTTCCCGCGGCAAAGGCGGAAAAACGCTTTGAGGAAATCAGGTTGCAACAAAGGTTCGCCACCGGTCACGGTAACACCGCCTTTAGCTATAAAATTCTTATAACGCAGCACTTCGGCAAGCAAGGCTTCAGGCTCCAACTGATAAGGCGTCTCACGCTTCACCTCCCAGGTATCCGGATTGTGACAATACAGGCAACGAAGCGGACAACCCTGCATAAAAACGACAAAACGAATTCCGGGACCGTCAACGGTCCCGAAACTCTCTAATGAATGTATACGTCCCAGCATTTTAATTGAAAATTATAGCTGGCTGTTGATAGTGCGCGAGATGACATCAAGCTGCTGTTCGCGTGTCAGTTTCACGAAGTTGACGGCATAGCCTGAAACACGGATCGTAAGCTGCGGATATTTTTCCGGGTGCTCCATCGCATCTAACAGCAAGTCTTTGTCGAACACATTCACATTCAGATGTTGTCCGCCATCGGGAGTGAAATAACCATCCAACAGACTCACTAAGTTGTTCACCTGAATATCGCGTTCCTTACCCAATGTAGCCGGTGAAACGGCAAAAGTATAGGAAATACCGTCATGCGCATGCTGAAAAGGCAGCTTGGCCACAGAAGCCAGAGCAGCGACAGCCCCTTTCGTATCGCGTCCGTTCATCGGGTTGGCTCCCGGGGCGAACGGCGTACCACCCGGACGGCCGTCGGGAGTCGTTCCCGTTTTCTTTCCGTAAACTACGTTTGAAGTGATCGTCAGGACAGACTGTGTCGGCGTAGCTTTGCGATAGGTCTGGTGCTGGCGCAGGTATTCCATGAACTTCTCGGTAATATCGACAGCAATGCTGTCCGTACGGTCGTCGTTGTTCCCGAAAGGCACATATTCGCCTTCGCGTTCGAAATCGACAGCTAAGCCGCGTTCGTCGCGGATCACTTTCACTTTTGTGTCGCGTATGGCAGCCAGCGAGTCGGCAACGATAGAAAGGCCGGCGATACCGGTTGCGCGGATACGCTGCACATCTCCGTCATGGAGTCCCATTTCGAATGCTTCATACGCATATTTATCGTGCATATAATGGATAATCTTCAGTGCATTGACATAGACTTTAGCCAGCCAGCGCATCATCTGCTCGTATTTCTCCATTACTTCGTCGTAATCCAGGTATTCGCTGGTGACCGGTTCGAAACGGGGAGCCACCTGCACGCCCGATTTCTCGTCACGTCCGCCATTGATCGCATACAACAGGCACTTGGCCAGGTTCGCGCGCGCCCCGAAATACTGCATCTGCTTACCGATCTTCATCGGAGACACACAGCAGGCGATACCGTAATCGTCGCCATAATCCGGACGCATCAGGTCATCGTTCTCGTACTGAATGGCAGAGGTATCGATAGATACTTTCGCGCAGAAGTTTTTCCAGTTGTCCGGTGCATTGTTGAACCAAAGCACCGTCAGGTTGGGTTCGGGTGCCGGGCCGAGGTTATACAGGGTATGCAGGTAGCGGTAAGACGTCTTTGTCACCAACGAGCGACCATCCACACCCTGTCCGCCCAGCGATTCGGTCACCCAAACCGGATCACCGGAAAAGAGGTCGTTATATTCCGGCGTACGCAGGAAACGGACGATACGCAGTTTGATGATAAACTGGTCGATCAACTCCTGTGCTTCCTCTTCCGTCAGCTTGCCTTCACGGATATCTTTTTCGATATAGATATCGAGAAAAGTAGAAGTACGTCCGAGAGACATAGCCGCTCCGTCCTGATCCTTTACGGCAGCCAGGTAAGCCAGATACAGGAACTGTACGGCTTCGCGGGCATCCTTTGCCGGACGCGTCACGTCGAAACCATAACCGGCACACATCTTTTCAAATGCCTTCAGCGCCTTGATCTGTTCCGTTATCTCCTCCCGGCTCTGAATGATTTCTTCCGTCAGTTCCTGGATGTCGAGACGTTTCTGGAAACGTTTCTTTTCTTCAATCAGGATCTGGGTCCCGTACAGAGGCACACGGCGGTAGTCACCGATGATACGTCCGCGTCCATAGGCATCAGGCAGCCCGGTGATGATGGCAGAACGGCGTGCGGCCACCATTTCGTCCGTATAAGCAGAGAAAACACCTTCGTTATGCGTTTTTCTGTATTTGGTGAAGATTTCTTTTGTCATCGGGTCCAGATGATAGCCGTAGGCTTCCAAGCTGTTTTCGACCATGCGGATGCCACCTTTCGGGAAGATACCGCGTTTCAATGGGGCGTCTGTTTGCAAACCGACGATTACCTCGTTCTCCTTATCGATGTAACCGGGTCCGTATGTGTCGATCCCCTGCGGAAGTTTTGTTTCGGCGTCGTATACTCCTTTTTCCCTTTCAACCTTAAACATTTCGGTCAATTTGTTCCACACTTTCTTCGTTTTCTCCGAAGAGGATACGAGGAAGGAATCATCTCCGTCGTAAGGTTTGTAATTGTTCTGGATAAAGTCTCTTACGTTGATCTCCTTTTTCCAGGTTTCTCCTTTGAACTGCGCCCAGTTCTCGTTTTCAAACTTCATAAGCTTATCTTGTCTATTTCGGTTTAGGCGCGCAAAGATACGTCTTTTCCCCCTATCTGAAAACGATTGTAAGGGACGAGGGATGTTAAACTGGGAAAAATACCTACAAATAGGGATAAGGAATATTGGAAAAATACTATAGAATATTTAGGTATTTGGGAAAGTTTGTATAACCCTCATTTTAATCCCATCGAATTCGAGGGGTTAAAAAAAGAAGCGGGGTTGAATGCATTTACTCTTTCACCGACAAAATGGATTGAACATACAGAACAAGCCCAACTTGGTTGGACAGCCAAACGTGAGCTATCCAAAATAAACTACCGCATCCATACTGATGCCATAAAGCAAAACCTTATCCCTACCGAGGTAACAACAAAACAAGCCAGCATTATTTATGCCGATGAAGCTGATACACTTAATGTTGCCATGTTTGGGAAAACCGCCAAGATGTGACGTGAACAACATCCCGACCTCAAAGGAAATATACGTGACTATGCCTCTATCAATGAACTGATTTGTCTCTCGAATATGGAAAACCAGAATGCAGTATTCGTCGACCAAGGTATTCCGCAGGGTGAACGATTGATTAAACTCAATCAGATTGCTATTCAGCAGATGAAAGTTTTGAAGAATGACGGTAACAGAGAACTTTTAAAATAATTCAATTTATATAACAACGAAGCCCCGGCAGCACGAATACTGTCGGGGCTTGTTTTGTGCCTGCCATCCGGTCTTCACAGAGGGAAAAGCAGTCGAACTTTTAATTTCATTACTTTAGTATTATTAATATTAAATCTGATCGCTTGTTCGCCTGTCACAGGGTAATTGGATTATTATCCGCGCGATCTGATTAGAATTATTTGATTATAATATCCTTAATTATTTAATGATAGCTTTAACAGCTTCTTCGCCTTCAACAGCTACTACGACTACACCCTGAGGAGCAGCGATAACAGCGTTGTCGGAAGCGATAACTGTGTTAGCTACTACCTGGCCGAGAACATTGCTTACTACAACTTTCTTACCGGCAGCACCTGCAATCGTTACCTGACCTTCGCCAGCGATAACGGTTACTTCGGATGTTGCGATCTTTTCGTTGTCTGTCGGTGTCAAGTCTGTATCGTTGACATTGAACAGTTGAGCTTGTTCTTTATTACCTAATACCAGAATACCATTCAGGTAGCTTACATATTTGTTACCATTGTCATCCGCTTTTGTTTCAATACGATATACACCGTCACTTTCAATAGCAAATGCCCAAGTAGCAGGAGTGATACCCTGATACTTAACAACATCTATAGTGTCATTAATTTCAGGAGCCACTTTACTGATAGCCAAAGAATCGTTATTAAATGCTTCAACGCGGTTTGCGTGAACGAAACCGATACGAGTCAGACCGTCCTGAGTATATTGAACTGTATCATTGCTGCAATCGATAGAGTCATTGTAGCTAACCATGTATGCTTTTTCATCGAAGGAACCAACCTTTTCAACATCGATTGGCTTTGTGATGTAGTAAGCATAGCGATAGTTGTTTGCACGATTGATATAAGCAGTATCCAGACCCAGTACGAAGTCGTTGTCTGTAGCCGCTTTCAGTTCCAGACCAGTACGTTTGATTACAGCGAACGGTTTAACAGCTGTTACTTTAGAAGCTTCGTCACCATCCAAAGAGATGATTACGTTCTTGACTCCTTCAGTTTCAAAGTTCTTATAGATCTCTGTTACTTCTTCTGCCAGATTGAATACATAAGAAGTAGCCTCTGCCATAGCAACCTTTACACCTTCACCATCTTGATTAATAGACAATTTACCTTCGTTTCCATTAACCAATACTTCATATTCATCAGCATTATCGTTTACTCTTCTGAATTTCAGAGTATTTGCATTAGCTTTTGTTGTAATCAACAGCATACCATCAACAGAAGTCAGATAACAAGTATCTTTCTTATATACTGTGACCAGATTGAATGCACGAGTCAGGATAGATTCGTCATTCAGTTTAGTGTCGGCAGTAGTCGGAACTTTTACGATCAAAGACATAGCCTCGTCTGCGTTCGGAGTAACTACAACAGCAGAGTCTGCACCAACTGTCAGATAATAAGCTTCCGGATTAGCATAGTTCTTAGCTGTCAAGACGAAAGATTTCAAAATCTGTTCTTCATTAGTCAGATATTTGTAACCCAGATTTTCATCTTCTTTCAAGTTTGCAATTTCCACAACCTGGAATGTGTCTTTTGCAGCAGTTGTATAGATACGCTTTTCTGCATCGATTACATATACTTTTCCTGCATTTACGATTTTCTGATCTTTATCGCGATTGGCAATTGTATAAGTATGAGTAGCAGCATCTGCTTTCTTAACAAACCACTGAGTTGCAGGAACAGAAGCCGAAACCTTACTTTCTTTTACTAATGATGTATTAAATGTTCCATCATAAGATACTACACGGAAACCACCCTTGTCTGCATCTTTCATGCTCTTAACAAAGAATACTTCACCTTCTTCGAAGTCTGCATACGGAGGCATTGCGAAAGTGATTTTTGTGTTCTTAGCTGCATCATCTTCTTTACTTGTAGCGATAGAGATTTCACGGCCTTTGCCTAATGTCCGGATAACAACACGTGCAGGATCGCTATATTTTACGAAGCCATTCACATCAGCGTAATAATTGTTGTTTTCTTCATTTACCACCGGAGAATATGTATTGATCACGATAGAATCGGCAGTTGCGATAGTATTAGTTGCCACAGCCAAGCGGAACGCATACTTGCGAATATGAGTGTTTAGGGGAGAAACTAAGACCTTAACATCTTTACCTTCTTTTTTTATTGTTGCCGAAATCAATGTATCTGTTGCAAAAGTAAGATACTGTTCTTTCTCTGCCACATAGTTAGTATCTACAGTCAAATAAGCCTGTTTTTCTTTGATTGTAGAATCGGCAATAGCCAAAGCATAATACCCTTTTTCGTTCCAAGCAGCTTTTGCTAATTCATCTTTTGTTGCTTTCGTTGTCAAGTATGTGATCCAATCACCAAGAGCAGCATCTTCAGCAGGAATCCCTGAACTTTTTGTAGTTGTAGTCTTGAAGTTTGCACTATTGAGAGTTGTCAGAGCAGTCAGTTCACTTTCTGTTGCCCATTTGATATCAGCATCAATGTTAGCCGGAACCATCCAAGCCTGCATAACCTTATCAACAGCGTCAACGTTGGCTTTAGTGTCTTTGATCAACTTATCCATAGCATCCAAAACGGCTTTGGTAGCTGTTTGGAATTCTTTCAAAGCAGTATTGTCAGCAGCCAATTTTTTTCCTGCTTCAATCTCAACAGCAGCTAAAGCAACCATCTTAGTTTTTGCTGCATCTATCTTAGTTTTCACATCAGCAGCGTCCGCCAAAACAACAATGTTAGCATCCACTTCTCCACCAGCCAAATCTAAATCAGACTGGTTAGGAATCAGAGAACCAGCTGTAGCTTTTGTTGCACCTGTGTTACCTGTAGTTTTCAGATAAGTAATAGCTTCGTCCGTGCCATCAATATAGCCTTTCAAAGCAGCCTTCAAATCATCTAACTGTTGGTATGCAGCCTTTACGCCAGCCAAAGCCTCTGCATAATCACCTTTGTAAGTAGCAGCAGAATAGATAGGCTCTGTTGTTGCGTGCAAAGTATAAGCAGAGAACGGGTTTGCATATTTGTTATTAACTACATCTTTAGAGAAAGAAAGAGTAAAGCCATCATTGCCTTTAGTATTCAGTTCTTCGGCTTTTAGAGCCCAAGAACCTTTTCTCAAAGCTGCTGTCGCTTTAAAGTCTTCTACGCCCGTTTCAGTGGGGAATGAAAGAATACCTACAGGTTGCCCTTTCTGTTCTTCTGAAACAACAGATTGGAATTTGATCTCATCCCCCTTTGATAGCCAATCTATACTTGGTAGTCTTATCTGTGAGTCGGGAATAAATGTATTCACTAAAAGTGAAATTCTGATTCTTAATAGTTGATAAAGCGTCATATTCCTCTTTCGTTAATGTCCACTTATCCAACCCTTCACCACCGATGATAGCAGCCGGAGATTTGTAGAATGTTTTACCCGGTTGTGCAAGCGCTGTACTCAAAACCAACTGACGGTTTCCTACCTTATTATACAAACGCATTTCGTACTGCACAATCGCTCCGTTTGAAGCCTTTACCGGAGTAAATTCAGCACGCCATAATGTTTCGTTAAGGCTTTCAAGTGTCTCAATTTTATCTGTAGACCAAAGAGCCAAAGAGTCACGGGTTTCACCATGTCCAATAACGAGCAGTTTCTCGCTATTACCATTTGCTGTTTTCAATTGGTAATACTTTTCCAAGCTTTCTTTCAAAGCAGCTTCATCACTTGATGCAGCTTGAACTGAAAAAGAACTACCTGCTACCAGAGCGGCAGCCAAAAGAGTAGAAAATCTTTTGTTCATAATCTAAAATGTTTAATTAATAATAATGTATATTGAATCTATAATATCATTCTTTGAAACAGCTGTCTTTCAGCCGTTTTTCTTAATTCCTGTATAATGACGAGCTAAAACGTACGTTTTTTTTAGTCATTTTTTTTCGCGACCTTTGTACTTCGTATCAAGAAGGGCGATTTTTGTACTCGTTATGCTATCATGTTGATAAGAAAGGACATAGAAATAGAAAATTTCTTGCAAGAAATAGTTGGAGGTTAAAAAGGAATGCCTATTTTTGTAGCGAAAATATGACGAATTTAAACGTACGTTTTCGTTAGTCATTTCTCCCGCCTTCATAATATCTTATACATCAATATTTTACAAACGCATTTCCCTGTTTTTGGCATTTAAAAAATAACATTTTTTAAACCGTCTGTTTTTTACACATTTCCTTATATATCAACAAATTAAGTTTTTCGGTTCAAGTTAATGAAAAGGCTATTTTTGGACGTTTTTCGAGCAACGCAAATCTTTGTGTCTTTTTTTGTTAAATCATTGCGCATTCGTTTACTTATTTTATGTTCCAGTTTTCCGGTTCACCCAGATGTTCAAGCACTATCGTCACCTGTCGAGACGTAATGATATGCAGGCCTTTCATGTAGCCCGCCTTCTTCAAATCGGCAAGCAGGTCTTCCTCGCAGGCGATCAGTACGCCTAAACGGGTGGATGGCAATTTCGGGCTCACTCTCGGCAAGAAGTGAAGCTGTCTTTTTGAAATGTTAAATCATACAAGAACCTCCACTAAAAGGGGAATATTTATATCTATTTATTATTCAACGTTTTGTATCATTACGAGTTTCTTAAAAAATATTACCCGCAAGGGTAATTTGAAATACATGGGGTAGAAAACCGAATTTTATGCGCTACTATTTCGATTTAGACCAACGGGAATTTCGAAAAACTGTACTCTAAGTTTGCGTAAAGCAAGAAGCTGAGGTTAATTTATATCTTTGTTGTATGAAGAAACTAAATTAACCGACTAACGGAAGTACACTAATGGAAAACGATAGTCTTTAAAGACTAGTTATTGTAACAGACTTCCGTTAGTCAAGCAGGCAAAGACTAAATAGATTATTGATATATAATAGGATATCATTTAGAGTAGTAGCCCATTCCTGCTTTCGGTTAATCCAAAAACAATATAAAGGTATGAATAAATTATTTATCGGGATTGATTTCTCCAAGAAAAAAGTAGATGTAAGTGTGATAGAGAAAGAAAACATATCTTCAGGTGTCCACCGTGAGTTCAGTAATGATGTTGCCGGACATGAGAGTCTGTTGGCATGGCTTTGTGATAGCTATCCGCAGACAGGCAAAGATCAGATGCTCTTTTGCGGTGAGAACACGGGACTTTACAGCGTTTGTTTGAGTAACACTCTCGCGCACGAGGGTTATACACTGTGGCTGGAACATCCTTACAGGATCAAACACAGCAGCGGCATGCAACGCGGGAAAAACGATAAATTGGATTCATTGCTGATCGCACAATACGCTTGCCGTTTCGAGGATATGGCCAAGGTCTATACCCCCAATACGGAAACCATCCGGGCGCTGCACTCATTTTTCACATTCCGTGATTTATTGGTGAAAATGAAAAATGAAGCATTGGTACATGCCAAAGAACTCCATTCGGTCCTAAAAGGGAATCACGCAACAGATTACATATATCAACATAGCCTGACACAAGTGGATAACTTGAACCGTGAAATAAAAGATGTGGAAAAGGAAATAATGGATCTGATCAACAGTGAAGAGGAGATCAAAAACAATTATGAGCGTATTACATCCATCAAAGGCGTGGCTTTTGTCAACGCCCTTGCTTTGATCGTTTATACCGAAAACTTCACCTGTTTTGACGATCCGCGCAAGCTGGCCTGCTATGCGGGAGTGGTACCGTTCCAACGAACCTCCGGCTCCAGTGTCAAAAGCAATGCCAAGACAAGTGGATTTGCCAATAAAAAACTAAACACGCTACTCACCCAAGCGGCACGAACCGCTGCCATACATGATCCAATATTAAGAGAATATTACAGGCGCAAAAGAGAAGAGGGGAAGCATCATAATTTAGTTATAAACAATATTAGAAACAAACTGATACATCGAATCTGTGCATTGGTCAGGAACCAAACTTTCGACCAAACGGCTTAGATTTTTGCAATATTCTTAATTTGTTTTAAAATCTTTCCGTTTATTTGGTTGGGAACATAGATTACAATAAGCCAGAGATGACAATAAGGGGCGTTTTGAGGGAAATGCGAAACTATTAATTTATCTGTTACTTTTGGCTTGATCCAAAAGTAACCAAAAGATCAAGGCTTAACCGGCTGGGCTACTCCGGGCAAAGGCTACGCTGTCGCCTGCGAAACTCGCTTCGCTCAAACAGCGCAGGCTCCGGACGCTTCGCCTTTACCCTCCGCTTTACGCCCACCCGCTTAGGCCTTTCTTAGAAAGCTGCGCTTTCTCTTGGGATGGCCGACACCGACAGTTCTTTTACGATATCGGCAGTTCTTTTATAATACCGGAGGTCCTTTAGCGTCCCCGTGTGGGGCACGGGGACAAGCCTGTTCCCGCACTTGAAGCTGTCAACAGAACAACAAAGCCGGCAGTAGCACCATCCTCAACAGAGCCGTCAGGCTCTATCTCCGGCCTAAGCTGGTGAGCGTTAAGCGCAGTGACCGCAGTGAGCGTCCGGAGCGTCTGCTGTTTGAGCGAAGCGAGTTTCAGACGCGACAGCGAACGAAGGGAACGGAGTAGCGAAGCAGGTTCGGCCTTGATCTTTTGGTTACTTTTGGATCAAGCCAAAAGTAACAGATAAATGATCTATTTGCTTATTGGGATATGTGCGGCACCGAAGGAGACTGACATCCAATATTAAATATCGGGTAAGCCCCCCCAAAAACCGTAGCCCGGTAAAATAGCGGAAGTCTTAAAATAAAAAAGAAGCCTTTCTTCCCAGAGAAGCTTCTTTTTTATATCGGAAATAACCAATAAAAACTTTCCGACATAACTAATCATCTTATATGCTTACATATTAGCAAAAGGTTTTGATATAGCGATTATACTAATAGTGTTACTTTCTTAATGACATTGCAAAGATACGGGCACTTCCGTTCTCCCACAATACCTATATGTAAGTAAAAAAGCGCTTCTCGCTACCTATTCAGGGTGATATTGAGATATAATACCTACAAATAGGTAACAACAGCGGCTTTTTACCTACTTATTGCGATTGCACACCGTTCGTAACCCCTCTAATTTTGCCAAAAATTTCAAAATGCAATGAAAAGGTTAACTAATTTATTAGCAATTACTCTACTTACGTCTTGTGCAACGGCATTTGCACAAGAGAACAGTACTTCGACAGCGGCAGAAGAATCTGCCGGGATTTACGCGAGCGGATATAATAAGTTCCGTTTCGGCGGATATGGGGAAATGGCTGCAAGCTATATGGATTATAGCCAAAACAGGATTACCCCCAACGGATCGGCCAAAGAAAACAGAGGAACCATTTCTATCCCACGCTTCGTCTTAGCCTTCGATTACAAATTTTCCCCTACCTGGATATTGGGAGCCGAGATAGAATTCGAATACGGAGGGACCGGAGTTGCACGCGAAATAGAATGGCGCTCTGAAAACGGCGAATACGAAACTGAGATCGAAAAGGGCGGAGAAGTGGCTCTTGAACAATTCCATATCACAAAACTCATACATAAATCGTTTAACGTACGTGCCGGCCACCTGATCGTACCCGTCGGGTTGACAAACGCCCATCACGAGCCTGTCAACTTTTTCGGCGTCTACCGTCCGGAAGGCGAAACGACCATCCTGCCGTCTACCTGGCATGAAAACGGGATTGCATTTTTCGGCACATTCGGGAAATTCGATTACGAAGCCATGTTGGTTGCCGGACTCGACCCGTTGGGCTTCTCCCGCGAAAACTGGATTGCCAGCGGCAAACAAGGGATGTTCGAAGTTGACTGCTTTACATCTCCCGCAGTCGCCGCACGCCTGAACTATACACCCATACAGGAATTACGCTTAGGCGCCTCCTTCTATTATAACCGGACAGCCAAAAACGCGTCCAAGCCCAGTAAGACTTCCGACCTTCAGGCTGATGTAAACATCTTCACGTTCGACGCACAATACAAAAGCCGTAACCTGGTTGCACGTGCAAACGCTGTTTACGGGAATCTGAGCGACAGCTATATGCTGAACCGTCGGATCGCCCAAATGAGCAGCAGCACGGGATACACGCGTACCACCGTTGCTAAAAATGCTGCAAGCTACGCAGGCGAGATAGGCTACAATGTTGTTTCGCTTTTCAACGACTCGAAAAACGCAATACGCGTCTTTCCTTTTGTACGCTATGAATATTACAACACGATGGAAGATGTTGCAGAAGGCATTACGGCAGACAGACGTTTCAAGGTTTCAGCTTTCACAGTAGGCGTAAACTATTATGCGCTGCCCAATTTAGTCGTAAAGGCGGATTACATCAACCGCCGGATAGGAGGAGGAGACTTCAACTGTGAAAACCAGATCTCTGTCGGGTTGGCCTATGTAGGCTGGTTCCTGTCAAAATAAAATATTTATAACCTAATTTATAACAAACAAAAAATGAAAAGAAATCAAATTTATTCATGGGTAATGGGGGCAGCTATGAGTGCGGCACTGGCTTTCACTTGTGTTTCCTGCGACGAAGAGAGTACAGGTAATGAAGGTGGTAACACATTCGAGAACATTGTAGACCAAACAAAAGCACAGGCTGCTGTAGAGGCTTATGTCGATAAAACAGTAGTCCCGACTTACAAAGATATGCTTGATAAAGTGACAATCATGCATACGGCGGTCACCACTTTCCTGAGCAACAAGACCCAAGCCAACTTGGATGCTGCTTGTACGGCATGGCGTGAGGCGCGTGAACCTTGGGAAGAGAGCGAAGCCTTTCTTTACGGACCCGCCGAATACGAAAACCTGGACCCTTCCTTGGACTCCTGGCCTCTGGAAATGACCGAGATCAATGCAATTCTGGAAAACAAAAACTGGGGAGCAGTAGAGGGTGAAAGCGAAGCGGCTTTCGGAGTCCGTGGTTTCCATACACTTGAATACCTGTTGTTCAACGAAGGACAGCCCCGGGATGCCTCGACAGTCAAAGACGAGGAAATCCAATATACCAAGATCGTAACCGAACGCCTGCTTAAAGATACGGAAACCTTGTATTACACCTGGTCCAAAGATGGGGCCGTCGATAAATATTCAACTTGCTTCGGCAATGAATTCAAGCAGCATAATACGGATCGTTTCGGTTCGCTGGCTGTCGTAATCGGACAAATCTTCGACGGTTGCATCGATATTGCCGGTGAAGTCGGAGATGCTAAAATCGGAGAACCGTACAACAAATACAAAACAAATAAGGAAGAGGGTGTCTTAGCCGTTGAATCCTGGTATAGCTGGAACTCGCTGAAGGACTATACCGACAATATCGTCAGCATCGAAAATTCTTATCTGGGAGGAATCGAGGGCGATCGTGGAACAAGCCTTTCCGAACTAGTTAAAAGTGTCAATCTGGACGTTGACCAGAATTTGAAAGATGCCATCGATAATGCAAAAACAATGATCAACAAGATTCCTGCACCTTTCCGCAGCAACCTGACAAGCAATGCCGAAATTGAAGCAGCCATGGACGCTTGTGCAAACCTGAGTGACGCTCTGACACAAGCTAAAGGAGCTTTGAAGCTGGATTAATTTTCCAGTTTCATTAAACACAGCAAAAAATGAAATTTATAATCCAATTATCCCTGTTATCCGTCTGCCTGTTTTCCTGCGAAAAAGGGCTGGATGACACGCTTATATTAAAGACAAGCGGTGAAGTCGCCAAACCGGAAGAGCTTTCAGCCGGCATATCAACGACTTTTATGTCTTCGAGCAAAGCATACGACCAACCTGCCTCGTGGGTCGAAGATGAGCTTTTAACCCGCTTCACGACAGGGGATGCTCTTTATGATGATGCCCGGACAGGAGACGACGATCCTTATACGGGTGGTATGGGCCCTGTCTATGCGGGTTACTCGTGTGGAGCATGCCACAAAAATGCAGGACGGACGGAACCGACGTTACATACTGTCGGAGGTTCCGGAAAATACAACTTTTCTTCCATGCTCGTTTATATTTCCCGCAAAAACGGGGCTTTCTTCCGGGATTACGGCCGTGTTCTGCACGACCAGTCCATTTATGGAGTGGAACCCGAAGGTAAACTGAGTGTGACCTACACGGAAGAGACCAAATCTTTCCCCGATGGGGAAACCTATTCGTTGCTCACGCCTCACTACAAAATCACCGAATGGTATGCCGACAGCATCCGTCCCGAAGACCTCAACATAACCGTACGTATTCCTCTACGGCATGTGGGGATGGGACAAATGATGGCGCTTGACCATGACGAACTGAAAAAACTGGCCGAGCAAAGCAACTACCCGCAGTATGGGATCAGCGGCCGGCTCAACTACATAACAGAACGCGGCGTATACCAGATCGGTGTCAGCGGCAATAAAGCCCAGCATGCCGACCTGACCGTCGAACTGGGCTTCTCGTCCGATATGGGCGTGACGAACGACCGCTATCCTTTCGAGGTCTGCTTCGGACAGGTCCAGATGATGGGCATGGCGATGAACGGCATACAAATCACAACGCGCGATATGGAAGATGTCGACCTCTACCTGCATAGTTTAGGAGTACCCTACCGCCGTAACGTAAACGACGAAACGGTAAAGAAGGGTGAGGAATTGTTTTATCAAGCCAAATGCCATCTTTGCCATACCCCGACCTTGCATACCCGACCGCGCGGGGCTGTCTTGCTTAACGGAACCAAACTGCCCTGGCTCGGCAGCCAGACCATACATCCCTATTCGGACTACCTGTTGCATGATATGGGGATCGGGCTGGATGACCAATACGTAAGCGGACTCGCACAAGGATGTGAATGGCGCACAACCCCACTGTGGGGAATCGGACTTCAGGAAAAAGTAAATGGACATACTTATTTCCTGCATGACGGACGTGCCCGGAATCTGACAGAAGCCATCATGTGGCATGACGGCGAAGGCCAGGTGTCACGCGAATTATTCGCCCGGATGAGCAAAGAAGAACGGGCGGCCGTTCTCAAATTCCTGAATTCATTATAATAATACGATATTAATTATATACACATGAAATCATTTTTCAGACAATGGTTAGCAGCAGCTATCCTATATACGGCTTTACCTTCTGCAACTTACGCACAGACAAAATCGATCGATGACAAATATGTAGAAAACGACGTTGTCTCTTTAGCTGGTAAAAAAGGATTTTCATTCAATACAAAAGCAGGAGATTTTCTCTTGAAGCCTTATGTCTTGATTCAGGCATCCGGCAACTTCAATTACTATGACGACGAAGATCTGGACCTGTCGGAAGTAGATCGTATCGCCAACTCCGGATTTGCGATTCCGAATGCCCTGCTCGGATTTTCAGGAAAGGCTTTTGGCAAGGTTACGTTCAACTTTACCCTTAACGCGGCAAAAAGTGGCGGGGCTTTATTGCAACAGGCCTGGTTCGATGTAAACATGAAGGAATCTCTCCGCCTGAAAGTCGGTAAATTTAAGACACCCGGACATCAGGCTTACTTAGTAACACTGGGTGAAACGTTGTTCCCTTCTTTGCCGTCATCGCTGACAACGAGGGTCAATATCCCTTATTCTTTAAATGCCGTCAACCCTATCTTTGCCACAGGCTTCGACCTCGGAATCGAACTCCACGGACTGATCGACCGGAAATGGGACTACGGAGTCGGGATTTTCAACGGAAGCGGCATAGATGTCAACACCGCAGGGAAAACGATGAGCGACGATCATAAATGGTTGCCTTCTCTCCTGTATGCAGGACGTATCGCTTATATGCCTAAAGGCGAAATGCCTTCTTACCAGGGGAATCCGGATGATTTGACAAACGACAAGATGCTTTTCGCGCTCTCCACATCTTATAATGTCGAATCGGAAAGTGAAAGTACAAACGATTTCCGTGCCGGATTCGAATTTGCGTGGTTAAAAAACCGCTGGTACGTCACAGCTGAGGCTTATTGGATGAATATGAAATTCACTAAACGCCAACAAATATCCAAAGCATACAACTTCTGGGGGGCTTATGCCCAAGTCGGATACTTTGTAACAGACAAGATGCAATTGGCTGCCCGCTATGACTGGTACGACCGGAACGGCGCGAATAAAAAAGGCCTTATGAATATGCCTGCCGCCGGCTTTAATTATTTCTTTTCCAATTTCAACCTGAAGTTGCAGGTTATGTACCAATATATGGGACGTACCGGACATGATACCCAATTAGATCGTGACAACGACGCACTCAATATGCCTATGCATTCGGCAATCGCCATGTTGCAATACTCTTTCTAACAATAGTAAAAAATTAAATGAATAAGATCATATATACATTTTTTGCTGTGTGCCTACTGTCTACCTCCTGCGACGACGGGGATCTGCATCCCGAAGAAACTGGAGGGACAGAAGGACTCAAAGTGACAATGGAAGTCTCCTTCAGTGGATTGGAAGCCTGGCCTTCCACCTATCAGATCGTTTTGGCTGCTTACGGCAATGACTCGGGAAATCCGCTCATGTCCAAACAGATTCCGGCTCCCAAATCAGAAGATGAAACAGTCTCGCTCGACCTGAACGGGCTGCATGAAGATGCAAAAACAATCGGAATTTCGATTCTGACCAAAGGACGCAAATTAATCTACAATTTCTACACTTACGATATCAGTAACGGGACTGACGATGTAACTCTACCCGTCAGTAAAATCGATATTGCCTCTTATGACAGGATACAGCATCAGGTTTTTGACAACTATTGCGCCGCCTGCCACGGAGCTGGCGATAAAGCGGCGGCAGGATTATACCTGACCGAAGGGAAAAGTTTTACCAACTTAGTCAACGCAAAGTCAACCCTGTCTACTTCAAAAAAAAGAGTAGAACCGGGTATGCCCTCGTATAGTTTCCTGATCGACATCCTGACCGGAGATATTGTAAATTATAATCATACAGACGTTCTCCCGCAAGATGAGCTGGTTACACTTATCAAGACGTGGATTAGAGACGGTGCTAAAGAATAATAACACATGGCATTTACAACAAAAACATACGAACAGAATACCATAAACGTTCAGATTTGTTCTTTTATCGGGAAAGGAGGAGTGGCGGAATATCAGTTGCTGATGTCTGTCACCGATCCTTTTCTTCCTTTTCGTGCACAACTGCAAAATCTGCAAAAAGCATATGCAAAGATAATGACAGAAGAATTGCCGGCTCAGGCTGTAGCCGTGTTCCGCCGTTATTTTCTGAGTGACGCTACCAATCAGACCGATATGATCATGGAATGGGAGTGTGAGAACTCACTCTGCCCCTTGTCGATCGTGCAACAAGCGCCTCTGAACGGTAGCAAAATTGCAATATGGGTTTACCTGCAAACGGATATGAACATACAGAGTTGCAAGAACGGGCTGACAGAAGCATCCCACAACGGCTACCACCATTTCTGGGGAGGAGGGTTCGCCAATAAAGCCTCAAACTCTGAATACCAGACCCGGTTGTTGCTGAACAATTACATTCTGCAATTAACAGAGCAGCATTGTACACTCGCCGCAAACTGCATCCGTACCTGGTTCTTCGTCCAGAACGTGGATGTCGACTATGCCGGTGTCGTCAAGGCCCGCAAAGAGGTTTTCATCACGCAAGACCTGACGGAAAAGACTCATTATATTTCCAGTACGGGGATAGAAGGGCGCCATGCCGATCCGAACGTTTTTGTCCAGATGGATACCTATGCCGTAAAAGGCTTACACCCCGGACAAATCCAGTTCCTCTATGCTCCCGCCCACCTGAATCCGACATACGAATACGGGGTCACTTTCGAACGGGGGACAGCCGTAACTTATGGCGACCGGAAACAGATCTTCATCTCCGGAACCGCGAGTATCGACAACAAAGGCGAGATCGTATATCCGGGGGATATCCTGAAGCAAACGGGACGTATGCTGGAAAATATCGAAGCCTTGCTGCAGGAAACGGGTGCCAGGCTGACGGACATCATGCAGGCAATCGTCTACCTGCGCGACCCGGCGGATTACCGGGTAGTCAAGCAATACATCGAAAGCCGGCATCCGTCATTTCCGCACCTGATCGTACATGCTCCCGTATGCCGTCCGGGCTGGCTGATCGAGACGGAATGCATGGCTGTCGTACCGGCGAATGCGCCTCAATATGCCTGCTTATAATCAACCTACTATACAAATGATAAAAGATATGGGAAACATGAAGAACGGAAAATACAGGGAAACAAGCAAGATGAGCGACCTGATATGCGAGAATTATCCGATGGTCCTTGTGATGAGCCGCTTCGGAATCGACCTGGGGTTCGGAGAGAAAAACATCGGAGAAGTATGCCGGCAGAATAAGATAAACACACATACTTTTCTGGCTGTCGTCAACTTTCTGACGGAGTCAGAGGCCGTCCCGGTAGCGGAGGTCCATAAGGATATTTCCATCTCCTCGCTTATCACTTATCTGCATAATGCACACGACTATTTCCTGAACTTCCGCCTTCCCCATATCCGCCACAAGCTGACGGAGGCAATCGTGAGCTGCCCGGAAGATGTGGCTTTCGTGATCCGCCGCTTTTTCGACGAATATGCCGAGGAGGTGCACAAACATATGTCGTACGAAGAGAAAACCGTCTTCCCGTATGTCCGCAATTTGCTGGAAGGGAAGAAAGACCCGAAATATAACATCACCATCTTTCGTAAACGGCACGACCAGATCGAGATGAAAATTACGGAATTGAAAAACCTGATCCTGAAATATTATCCGGGACCGGACAGTAACCTACTCAACAGTGTCCTGTTCGACATCTTCGCAACCGAACAGGATCTCGCCTCTCATAACCGGGTGGAAGACTACCTCTTCGTACCTGCTATCCTGTCTTTAGAAAAACAATAAAACCACCCCTGCCATGTCCACTAACATTAAAATAGCGATAGCCGAATCGTCCGCCATCATCCGGTACGGACTGGAAACGCTGCTGAGACGCTTACCCGGATTCCGTATCCAGATATCCGAGATAACAGCGGCAGACTGTCTGACAGAAGGCTTACGCATTTATAAGCCGGACATTCTGATTATGAACCCTTCCATCCGGGGAAACTTCAACCTGCAACATCTGAAAGACGAATGCGGTTGTCCGGATATGAAATGCTTCGCACTCCTATATAACGTAAGCGACCCGTTCCTGCTCCGCCCCTATGACGACCAGATATCCGTATACGACAGTGCGGACGAATTGAAACATAAACTGGAACACCTCAACACCGAAGAAGTAGCACCCGAAGAAGGGGAAAGCGACGACCAGCAGACACTGAGCAGCCGGGAAAAAGAAATTGTCATTTGCGTGGTGAAAGGCATGACAAACCGGGAGATTGCAGACCGGTTGTACCTGTCCACCCACACCGTCATCACACACCGCCGGAACATCGCCCGTAAATTGCAGGTGCACAGTGCCAGCGGCCTGACGGTTTATGCGATCGTGAACAAATTGATAGAGTTGAAGGACCTGAACGGCTAAAAAATGGCATCATTCCTTACTTTATTAAGTAATTTTCAACTCTCTATTTTCAATTTTCAATTAAATAGCCTTATTTTTACGATCTATACCGCAAAAACACAATACACATATGAACCTGATAAGGAAAACATACGACACGACTGAGGTGCAAATCACCTCCTTTCAATCTTCCAAAGGTATAACGGAATACCATATTTTCTTCCAGCAGACAGATTGCATGGAGGATTATCACGCCCAGCTGCAGCATATACAAGATGTTTACGCCCATTGCGTAGAAGAGTTGCCGGGCAATCCGGTCGCCATTTTCCGGCGTTATTTCCTGAGCGACGTAACCAACCAGACGGATGAACTGATGGAGCGGGAACGGCTTTCCCCCTATTGCGCGCTGTCAATCGTGCAACAGGCTCCGATGAACGGGACGAAGATCGCGTTGTGGGCCTGGTTGCAGACAGGTGTACAGACACAGGTGTTGCCAAGCGGATTGTTCGAGGCGCGCCACAATGCATATAGCCAACTTTTAGGCGCTAACCAGTGTAACAGGGCAGCCAATTCGGAGTATCAGACCCGTCTGATCTTCCGCGATTATATCCTGCAACTGACGGATGCCAATTGTACGCTGGCGACCAACTGCCTGCGTACGTGGATCTTCGTACAGAATGTAGATGTAAATTATCCGGGTGTGGTAAAAGCCCGCAAAGAGGTGTTCGCAACACAGAACCTGACGGAGGAGACTCATTTCATTGCCAGTACGGGGATCGAGGGCCGCTATTTCGACCCGATGGTGTTCGTGACAATGGACACGTATGCCGTTTCCGGTATTTGCCCCGGACAGATCCGCTATTTATACGCTCCCGAACATCTGAACCGCACGTACGAATATGGCGTTACGTTCGAACGGGGAACAGCAGTCACATACGGCGACCGCCGTCATATATTCATCTCCGGCACGGCCAGCATCGACCGGTATGGCGAAATCGTGCACGCCGGCGATGTCATGAAACAGGCTTCCCGCATGATCGAAAATATAGCAGCCCTGCTGAAAGAAGCGGAGGCCACTTTAGACGATATCATGCAGGCGGTGATCTATATCCGCGATACGGCGGATTATGCACGGGTAAAACTGTATATGGATGAACACCATCCTAACCTCCCTTATATTATTGTGCGTGCTCCGGTTTGCCGGACCGGCTGGCTGGTCGAAATGGAATGTACGGCGGTAACGGCGAAAGGGGATGAACGGTTTGCGGCCTTGTAATAACAAAATGGGGAGTATGAAGAAATTTATACTCCCAACACAATATTGGCATCTATATTCAATTTACGGCTCATTTCCCTGGCCACTTTTAATGTCGGTTCGCACTTACCTGAAAGATATTCGCTTACTCGCGAAGGACTTACGCTCAATAATTCCGACAACTTTGTTTGAGTAAGGCCCATCTCATACATACGAAGTTTAAGAACATCCACAAGTGAGGGGGTTTCCACCGGAAAATGAACTTCCTCATAATCGGCAACCAAGTCCGAAATCAAATCAAGTTCAAGAAAATTCTTGTCATCAGAAGGAGTATCATTGCCAACTACCTTCAGCAATTCTTCAATTCTTGCACAAGCTGCTTTGTACTGTTTTTCTGTTTTTATCTTTGCCATATCTCTACTTACAGTTTATACGTGTGTCTCACGTTCAGATAGAAGAACAATCTATTCTATCATATTCTTTATGCGTACCAATAAAGCGGATAAATACTTTTTTTGCTGTAAATAACACAATCGCAACCAATCTGTAGTCATTTCCTTTAATATTGAAAACAAACCTGTCATTGCCGACATAGTCAACCCCATTAAAAGTTTGCTTCATATCAGCCAAACATGTCCAATCGCTTCTCTCGGTCTTTTTATACCAATCTTTCAAAGGGACATCGGCATCAGCGTGCTTTTTAATATACTCCCTTATAGCTGCGAACGTTATTATCCTCATAACTATTTTGCTTTGTGGCAAAAATAGCAACAATATTTCGAAACTCAAAACATTTTTCCAATATTCAAAAACGAAGCCCCGGCAGTACGAATACTACCAGGGCTTGTTTTTTTGTCTGCGCTCCTTCCTCACAGAAGTACGGGCAGCGTTCTTATTTTTTACTTTAGTATTAATGTACCACTTATTCGCCCTCACGGGGTAATTGAACGGTCGGAAGACCGGACGCATGGTTCATTACTTGATTATAAATTCTTTATTTCAATCCAAGTAGAGATACGGTTACCCATATCTCTACCTTATGATGAATATGTCGTTATTATTTAACGATAGCTTTAACAGCTTCTTCGCCTTCAACAGCTACTACAACTACACCTGCAGGAGCAGCGATTGTAGCATTGTCAGAAGTGATAACTGTGTTAGCAACTGTCTGGCCTAAGATGTTAGAGATAACAACTTTCTTACCGGCAGCACCAGCGATCTGAATGTTTCCGTTACCAGCGATAACAGTTACTTCAGATGTTGCGATTTCTTCGTTGTCTGTTGCCAATTCGTCATTTTCTTTATTCTCAACGTTGAAGATCAGGGCACCGTCGCCACCGGTCTTAGCGTTAGAGAATGAAGACTTATTGTCTGTCAATACAACACAACCATTGTGCAATTTCAACCAAGCAGCAGTAGAAGGAGCGATATCTTTCTTTGTACCTGTTGCAGAATATACACCTGCTGCATCTTCAGGATAAGCCATAGATTCAAACAAGAATGAATTATCTTCGTTGTTTTCTGTTACTTTCAGAGCTTTTTCAGGATGTACATAACGGAATGACCAAGTTACATTCTTGTGATCGTCACCAGACAGATCCACGATAAAGGATTTACCACCATTAGCAACAGCAATAGAATCAGCTTTATCCATTGCTGCGAAATCAATCTTGTCATTAGCCAAGCCTTTGAATTCATCACGCAGGACATACATCAGATGATCTTCCGGAAGAACAATAGCTTCTACGAAACCAACACGTACATAACCGTTCTTAATGTCAGTGTAGGGTTTTTCCATATTGTTAACTTCAGCAGAGTCCTGGAAGCTAACCAGGTATTTACCTCTCTGGAATCCAGGAAGAGCCGGATGAGCATGCTTACATGCCATAGAATCTGTTGTGATTTGTCCGTCAGGAGTGATATGAGGGCCTTCTTCTGTACAAGGAATACCCTTTTTACCTTCAAAGTCATTATGAGCAACAGAAACCAGATACTGCGGTTTGATATAACCACGACCTAAACCAAGCCAAGCTGTATCAACCTGGAATGCCAGACCTGTAGCCTTGTCAGCAGTCCACATACCAACATAATTTACAGTTTCATCCATCAAGCCACCTTCACGGTTGTTTTCATCCATCAAATATTCTTTACGGACACTTTCGTAGAATCTCAAGCTATCACGGCCGTCTGTTGCACTCTCACCCAAAACTTCATTATTGAAACGACGATACAAAGGAGTCTTATCTTCAGCGATAGCAAATGCAGAGGTTCTTGTTTCAACCAATGGTTGAACTTTCAATGTCGCATCCAGAATGTCATCAGTTACACCTGCTTTGTAGTCACCCAGTTCTTCATCAGCAGCTTTAAGAATTGCATAATAGCATTCGCCATCGTAATGGTTGTTTTCTTTCAAATAGAAAGAGTCAGGAACAGCCACATACTTGTTCATACCATATTTAGATTCTGCACAGCTATCCATATAAGCATAACCTAACTGGATTGCATAGTTAGCTCTGTACAACTGTTTGATACCCAATCTTGTTGCCTTAGCCGTAGTTACAGTATAACCATAATTGTTGATACCTTTGTAGATCAAGCGGAACGCGTCTTTGTCTTCAGCATTTGCCAATACATTCAACAGAGAATCTTTACCTGCGCCTTTAGCCAGATATTTGCTATTTTCTCCTGTTGCATACGGGTGCAGATACTTGAAGTTATATTCTCTCAGCAGGAATTCTGCATCCAGAATATTCTTGTAACCCAGCAAAGAATCCTGATAAGCTTCAGCAATCAAAGCAGCATTACCCTTAACACCTTCAGCTTCTTTCACTTCAACAAAATACAATGAATCTGTTGCAGGAATCAAAGTAGAAGTAGCAGTCCAATATTTTGCACCGTCAGCTTTATACAACTGGATTGACTGAGTCAAGTCATCAAATTCACGGTTAGTAACTTCGATCGGAGAAGTAGCAGCCAATTTTGCGTTAGACTGAGTCTTCAAAATAACCCACTGGTAAGCCGGCATATGAGCAGGAAGCTGTTCTCCAGCCTTAACTGTTACCCACTGAGCTTCAGCACCATTTACATGAATCGGAGATGCCAGATACTGACCAGCCTTATTCATGATAAAGTACAAACCGTCAGCAACAGAGCTACGACCATCGGATACAGGTTCACAACCCTTGAAACCGAAGCCGATTTCTGTTTCTTTCTTACCGTAGATAGTTACAATACGGATATCGTCAGCCTTAACCAAGTCCTGAACAGTTACGTAGTTCTTCTTGTCAGCGTTAGATGTAATAGCAGTTGTATCGCCTGCAGTTGAACCATCACTTTCACTAAAGTACTCATGTCCATTCAGATAAGTAGCTTTCTTAACCTG
The DNA here is from genome assembly GCF_049860805.1 of Parabacteroides vesiculifaciens. Classification (NCBI taxonomy): domain Bacteria; kingdom Pseudomonadati; phylum Bacteroidota; class Bacteroidia; order Bacteroidales; family Tannerellaceae; genus Parabacteroides; species Parabacteroides vesiculifaciens. The sequence continues at coordinate 4,766,461 of NZ_CP187555.1, read as the reverse complement.
AATAACCAAGCTATCTTTAGAAGGCCAATATGTAAACAAGAACTTAGATTGGTCGTTGAGAACGCCTAAGGTATCATTAAGTGTTTTGCCTTTCAACTTAGCAGATGTAAACTGTTTTGTTGCGAAGCCTAAGAATCTTTCACCATTATCATTTACATAAGCAGTATCGACATAAACATAAGTACTATCACTCTTCTTTCCTGTCATAATACGAACAAAATCGTCTACTGTAGAACCAGTCTTTGTTGTATCAGCAAAGAACTTAGCATCGTCTGAAAAATAGTTTTTCAGTTTAGTATTATTCTTGTCCTTGTTAAAAGTCAGTTTAACACCTTTGTCAGCTGTCTGAAGACCAAGAATAGTGTTAATAGCTTCTGCATTTAAGGTCAGTCCATCAGCATAAGCTAAAGTAAACTTAGTAAATACACTACCAGTAACACGATCAGCAGAAGCTACTTTTGCAGACTCCTTCATAACACGAACAGTATCGCTTACTGTCGTTGTATTTCCCACTTTAACAAGTCCGATTACAGAGTCTGCTTTGAAATAAGAATACAAAGTAGCTGCTTCTACGCCACTTTTGTACTGAGAAGAGAAAGCCCAACCGCTGATTTCACCACCGACAGTAGTAGAGTCTGTTGTTGCACTTGAACCCGGGCGAGTAACCAATTCAGTTCCGGCATAAGCGATATCCAAACGCTGGCCTGTTGCCTTGTTTGTAAAGTCAAAGATAGGAGCTTTACCGTAACCTTCTTCCGTTACTTCCACACACCACAAAGAATTAGCGATGTTTGCACCAGTCAAAGCAGTTTTTGCCTGCATCAACAAAGTTCCATGCTGGTTCATAACCAAAACACTATCACCAGATGTCTGTAACTGGAACAGCTCAGTGTTGGTTTTCCCCAGTGAAGTAACCGGATTAGCTACTGCTGCATTAGCAGACACCGCACCCATCAAAAGCGCAGCCCCTGCTACAAGAGTAGAAAACTTTTTGTTCATAATTCTAAATTTAATATTAATACTAATGTTTATAAAAAGTTCAGTTCTATCGTACGTTTGTTAACTTTTGTCTTTTGAAATCGAAAACGTACGTTTTTTTTAGTCATTTTTTTTGAGATGTCGGAAAGTTCGTATTAAAAAGAGCCTTTTTCGTACTTGTTAAGCTATCTAATTGATAAGAAAGGATATAGAAATAGAAATTTTCTTTGAGAAAAGGATTGCAGGTTTAAAAAGTATATGTATTTTTGTAGCTGAAAAATGACGAATTTAAACGTACGTTTTCTTTAGTCATTTTGAAATAGCATCCTATCATTTTTATTTTCAACCACTTACATTCTATTTTAATTCCATTTTTACCCCTATAATATAGGTACGCACGTACATAATTAGTAAATCATATTAAACTGATAATCAACCATTTTCAAAAAGCCTTAAAATGCCAAAATCGGCCTTTTTGCGATTTCACCCCATTTTTAGCCCTATTTTGGCCTAAAAAACCCCTGCGAAATTCCTACCCAGGATAAGAAAAGGCGGTATCGGCCATCCCAAGAGAAAGCGCAGCTTTCTAAGAAAGGCCTAAGCGGACGGTCGTCAAGCGGAGGGTAAAGGTGCAGCGTCCGGAGCCTGCGCTGTTTGAGCGAAGCGAGTTTCGCAGGCGACAGCGGAACCTTTACCCGGAGTAGACCGGACGGTTAAGCCTTGATCTTTTGGTTACTTTTGGATCAAGCCAAAAGTAACTAGTAAATCTTCCAATAAAAGATTCACATTTTCTCCAAAACGAAGCTTATTGTCATCCATTACTTATTGTACGATTCACTAAAATACCCGTTGGTCCAAATCGAAACAGTAGCGCATCTAATTTGGTTTTCTACCCCATATATTTCAAATTACACTTGCGGGTAATATTTTTTAAGAAACTCAAAATAACACAAATCACTGGATAACAGGCAAATATAAATATCCTCCTTTTTAGAGAACTTATTGTAATTTATTATATCAAAAAAGACAGATTTACCTTCGCCAAGAAATGAGGTTTTTGATGCGGTTATCCTGACGGAATAATTGCAGAAAGAGATACTTACAAAAAAAATTGTATCTTTGGCTATTCAAACACCAAGACAAGAGAGAAAAGCCTATGTATAAGAATGGTAAATATCGGGAGACCGATAAAATGAGCGATCTGATCTGCGAGAACTATCCGATGGTGCTTGTCATGAGCCGCTTCGGAATTGCACTCGGATTCGGAGAAAAGAACATCGGAGAGGTGTGCCGCCAAAACGGTGTCGATCCCTGCACGTTCCTAACCGTCGTGAACTTTCTGACAGAAGAGGTATCTGCGCCGATGACAAATATCGACAAATGCCTGTCGATCGAGGCTTTGATCACTTATCTGCATAATGCACACGCCTATTTCCTGGATTTCCGGCTTCCCCATATCCGCCGCAAGCTGACAGAGGCGATTGCAGACTGTCCGAAAGATGTGGCTTTCGTCATTACCAAATTCTTCGACGACTATGCTACAGAGGTGAACAAACACATGTCGTATGAGGAAAAGACGGTATTCCCCTATGTACGGGGATTGCTGAAGGGCGTGAAAGATCCGAAATACAACATAACGATCTTCCGGAAACATCACGACCAGATCGAGATGAAGATCATCGAGCTGAAAAACATCCTGATCAAATATTATCCGGGGCCCGGCAGTAACCTGTTGAACAGCGTCCTGTTTGATATCTTTGCCACCGAGCAGGACCTGTCGTCCCACAACCATGTGGAAGACTATCTTTTCGTGCCGGCGATCTTAGCTCTCGAAAAAACAATACAGTGATGCCTATGAGCACCTTATTAAACATAGCGATTGCCGAACCGTCCGCCATCATCCGCAGCGGGCTCGAAGCGGTATTGAAGCGGCTCCCCGGATTCCGCATCCAGATCATCGAAATAGCTACTGCGGAGCTTTTGCAGGAGACACTTCGCTCGCACAAGCCGGATATGCTGATCATCAACCCGTCGCTCCCCGGTTGCAACACCTCGCAACTCCTCAAGGAGGAAACCGGCTGTACGGAGATGAAATGCATAGCCCTGCTGTATGCCGTCGCCGATCATGCCCTGCTCCAGCCCTATGACGACCAGATCAACATCTACGACAGCCCGGACGAGATCCGCCACAAACTGGAACGCCTCCATACGCCGCCGACGGAAGATGATGAAAACGAAGAACAGCAGACGCTCAGCACGCGTGAAAAGGAAATCGTGGTCTGCGTCGTTAAAGGCATGACAAACCGAGAAATAGCCGACCGCCTGTTCCTTTCCACACACACCGTTGTTACGCACCGCCGGAACATCGCCCGGAAGTTGCAGATACACAGTGCCAGTGGTTTGACCGTATACGCCATTGTTAACAAATTAGTCGAACTGAACGACATCAAATTATAATCCATGAAGAAAAACAGACTCGCCGTCCTTACGTCGTGCCTTGTCCTCTCTGGGACATTCTGCACGCAGGCGCAAAACAAAACGCCACAGGAAATCCGGATACCGGACACCTACAAATTAACGAATAAGTCCATTTACCGGAACGGTTGGATAGACTTCAACAAGAATGGGAAAAAGGATGTATATGAAGATCCAGCCGCCCCGATCGATGCACGCATCGAGGACCTCCTCTCGCAGATGACCGTCGAAGAAAAGACCTGCCAGATGGTTACGCTCTACGGCTACAAACGGGTGCTGAAAGACGACCTGCCGACGCCGGACTGGAAAAACCAGCTCTGGAAAGACGGCATGGGAGCTATCGACGAACATCTGAACGGTTTCCAGCAATGGGGGCTGCCCCCTTCGGACAACCCGTATGTTTGGCCGGCTTCCCGCCACGCCTGGGCTTTGAATGAGGTGCAACGGTTCTTTATCGAAGAGACACGCCTCGGCATCCCGACCGATTTCACGAACGAAGGCATACGCGGGGTGGAAAGCTACATCGCCACCAACTTCCCGACACAATTGGGACTGGGACACACCTGGAACCGCGACCTCGTACACAAAGTCGGCTATATCACCGGACGCGAAGGACGCTTATTAGGATATACCAACGTCTATGCCCCGATCCTCGATGTCGGCCGCGACCAACGTTGGGGACGCTATGAAGAGGTATATGGCGAAAGCCCGTACTTAGTAGCCGAATTAGGGGTGGAAATGGCAAAAGGCATGCAGACCGACCACCAGGTAGCCGCCACTTCCAAACACTACATTGCCTACAGCAACAACAAAGGCGGACGTGAAGGCATGGCGCGCGTAGACCCGCAAATGTCACCGCGCGAAGTCGAGATGATCCATGTATATCCCTGGAAGCGGGTCATCAAGGAGGCCGGCATCCTCGGAGTCATGAGTTCGTACAACGATTACGACGGGTTCCCGATCCAGAGCAGCTATTACTGGCTGACGACACGCCTGCGCGGGGAGTTCGGTTTCCGCGGGTATGTGGTATCGGACAGCGACGCCGTCGAGTATCTTTTCTCCAAACACGGGACTGCCGCCGATATGAAAGAATCCGTATTGCAAAGTGTATTGGCCGGACTGAACATACGTTGTACGTTCCGCTCCCCCGATTCATACGTCCTGCCGCTTCGCGAACTGATCGCGGAAGGTGCGCTGCCGATGTCTACGATCGACGACCGTGTGCGTGACATCCTGCGCGTTAAATTCCTTGTCGGATTGTTCGACCATCCGTATCAGATCGATTTGAAAGAAGCGGACCAAGAGGTGAACAGCGCCGAAAACCAACAGGTTGCCTTGCAGGCTTCAAAAGAATCGCTCGTTCTGTTGAAGAATCAGAATGCCGTTCTTCCCTTAGATGTAAACAAAGTTTCCAAGATTGCCGTATGCGGCCCGAATGCCAATGAAGAAGCATACGCTTTGACACACTACGGCCCGCTTGCCGTAGAAGTGACAACCGTTTTGGAAGGTATTCAGAATAAAGTAAAAGCGGGTACGGAAGTGCTCTTTACCAAAGGGTGCGACCTGGTAGACGCCAATTGGCCGGAATCGGAACTGATCCGTTACCCGCTGACCGGCGAAGAACAAAGTGAAATCGACAAGGCAGTCGAAAACGCAAAGAATAGCGATGTTGCCGTTGTCGTGTTGGGTGGCAGCAACCGTACCTGCGGAGAAAACAAATCGCGTTCCAGCCTCGAGCTGCCGGGCCGCCAGCTCGACTTGCTGCAAGCTGTCGTAGCAACCGGCAAACCGGTCGTATTGATCCTGATCAACGGACGCCCGCTATCCATCAACTGGGCGGACAAATATGTTCCGGCCATCCTCGAAGCCTGGTACCCGGGATCGCAAGGCGGAACGGCCATTGCAGACGTCCTGTTCGGCGACTATAACCCCGGCGGAAAACTGACGGTTACCTTCCCGAAGACAGCCGGACAGATTCCGTTCAACTTCCCGACCAAACCGAACGCACAAGTTGACGGCGGACGTAACAAAGGGTTGGACGGCAATATGTCACGCGTAAACGGCCCCTTATATCCGTTCGGCTACGGATTGAGTTATACGACTTTCGAATACTCGGATATCTCGATCCAACCCGCTGTCGTGACACAAATTCAGCCGGTTACCGTACGTTGTAAAGTGACAAACACGGGCAAACGTGCCGGGGACGAAGTGGTACAATTATATGTACGCGATGTCCTCAGCTCCGTCACGACCTACGAAAAGAACCTCGTCGGCTTCGACCGCATCCATCTGAACCCGGGGGAAACGAAAGAGCTTACCTTCACGATCGAACCGCGCGACCTGCAACTGCTGAACAGTGACCATCATTGGGTGGTAGAACCGGGAGACTTCAAGGTTATGGTCGGCGCCTCGTCCGAGGACATTCGTCTGAACGACCGCTTCACGGTAGTAGAATATGGGAAAGAGCCGGCAGGCGCATCGGCAGTTTCCCGGCAGCAGAAATCAGTTATTGCCAGTTCTTCGCAAGAGTCTGCCCCATTGGTATTGGATGGCAACCTGTCTACGGCCTGGAAAGCCAACAAAGGCGAATACATCACTTTCGCACTTGAAAACAATGCCTCTCCTAACAGCATTGCGATTGCCTGGAAAGAAAAAAGCAAAGACGCCCAATTTGAAATCCAGCTCTCCGGTGGCGGAGGCCAGTTCCTGACCGTATATGAAGGAACAGTAGAGGCTACGAACGAACTGAAGAATTACCGGTTCAAAGGCACGACCGCCAGCGATATCCGCATCGTAATAACCTCCGGTAATGCCAGTATTTCGGAAGTAAAAATCAAGGAACTGAAGAGCTGAAGAGTTGAAAGTTGAGAGTTGAAAGTTAAAGGGGAATATAAACTCTTAACTTTCAACTCTCAACTTTCAACTATAAATAGATTTCCCCAAAGAACTCCGGACAATGGAAGTTCGGGGCAGGAAGACCGATCGGGTTCCAGCTGACGAAATGCGGAAATTCCGTATCGTCTGCACATTTATAGAAGTTGCCCATAATCTTTTCCGGCAGGTTGTCAGGATCGAGACCCATCAACCGGAAAGGAATCGCAACCACCAGTTCCCAGCTATAAACACCTAATTTTTCGGTAAAGGCAGTATGCGGTAAAGTTGAAAAACGGCGGATAGAAGCATACTCCTCCGCTGTCAGCGACTTTTTCGAATCGCGCGATTCCCGGTAGGAAGCGTCGCAAGTACCGATACAGTTAAACTCGAAATTGTAATAATTGGGATCATCCACCCGTTTCATAAAGAACTCCACGCAACTATCCTGATAGACAGGCGAACCATCCGCCTCATAAAGCGCTTTCAGAGAATTGCCTTTTACAAAATAGCGAATATACAGATTCACTTTCGATCTTGCAATATCGAAAGCCACGATAGGCTTATAGGGATATTCCTCCCAGTTAATCACGTCAATCGACTCTCGCTGGGCTTTTTCCATCAAAAAGCCTACGGACGACAGGTCCAGTACATCCAGCGTTTCCAAATAAGGGACTTTCAGTTTCTTCATTTCAATTATAGATTTGGAGTAATGGCAGATGTAAATAAGAAGTCAGCAATACGGATAAAGCTCCGATTAAAGCCAAGATAATAATGACCGATCCCACAATCCTATTCAACAACCATATACCTCGCACGTTAAACCATTTCTTCAATTTAGCAACTATATAGGTAATTCCGAACCACCAAAAGACAGCTCCCACCCCTATAAAAACAATACCTCCCAACAGCATCCAGACAGAATGTTCCGGCAGGACAAAGCCAAAGCGGGCAAATAAACCGATATATAGTAAGACTATTAATACGTTGCTAAAGGTAAGAAGAAAAGCTGTAATAAAATCCTGGGTGAAAGATAACTTTTTCTCCCGCTGTTTTTTCAGGTTCCGGACAGGATTGGATTGGAAAATATAATAGCCGAAAATACCCAATACGATACTGCCGATCAATTGCAAAGGGGCTTGATTCGCTTCCACGAAGTTCACCACGACACCCATCCCCAGGCAGGTCAGCGCAGCGTAGATCACATCCGACAGGGCAGCTCCTAATCCGGTGACAAACCCGTGCCAGCGTCCTTTGTTCAGCGTTCGTTGTATACACAGCATACCGATCGGACCCATCGGAGCGGAAACCAGTACGCCAATAACAATTCCTTTACTTATCAATCCCAGCATTATCCTTCTATTTTCTGCCTTATGATTTGCAAAGATAACGCAAACCGAGAGCAGAATAAAATGAACTTGTTCATTTTTAACTAAAAAACGCCTGCAGGAATGTTTTTTAGATTACCTACAGGCGTTTTCACACTTTATGCAAAAAGACTATTTAGCCTTTTCTTTTTCCAAAATAGCTTTTAATTTAGCAACGATTTCGGGATGTTCGGCAGCCAAATTCTTCTTTTCGCCGATATCCTGTTTCAAGTTGTAAAGCTGCTCTTCTTTACTGTTACCCAATTCGATATTGGTCAGTTTCTGGTAGGCGGCACCATTGCTCGGAGCAATATATTTCCATTCGCCGTCAGAGACGGACAGAGAACCGGCTACTTCGACTACATAGTCGCGTCCTTTCAGGTCTTTGCCTAAGAAAGCATCCAGATAGTCCTGGCTGTCAGAACCAGCTCCTGCTTCAAGAGTTTTGCCCATCAGGCTTGCCATAGAAGCATAGAGATCCACCTGTGAAACCAACGCATCGGAAACACCCGGTTTCACCTGGGCCGGCCAGCTAACGATCATCGGAATACGGGTTCCGGCTTCGAAAATACTATATTTTCCACCGCGGAACGGTCCCCAAGGCTTATGGTCGCCTAAAAGTTCAACGGCACGGTCTGCATAACCATCGTCTACGACAGGACCATTGTCACTACTCAGCACGATCAGCGTGTTTTCCGTCAGGCCCGCTTTATCCAGTGCAGCCATAATTTCGCCTACGGTCCAGTCGAATTGCAACAAAGCGTCGCCACGAGGTCCCATACCGCTTTTGCCTACAAAGCGGGGATGCGGCCAACGGGGAACATGGGCATCGTTGGTCCCGACATACAGGAAGAACGGTTCGTCCTTGTGGTTCTCGATAAACTGGACAGCTTTACAAGTAATGCTGTCCGCAATGTTCTCGTCTTCCCACAAAGCCTGTTTGCCGCCTTTCATATAACCGATACGGGAAATACCGTTTACGATCGCCATATCATGCCCGTGGTTCGGACTCGGTTTAAGTTTCGTCAGAAGTTCCGGATGGTCTTTTCCCAAGGGTTCGCCGGGGAACGGTTCCTTATAGCTGACGGCAATCGGATCGTTCGGATCGAGGTTCACGATCCGCTGGTTCTCGACGAAGACACAAGGGACACGGTCGGCGGTAGCCGCCATCAGATAGGAATAATCGAAACCGATATCCGTCGGTCCGGGAGTGATCAAGCCGTTCCAATCCTGCGTGCCGGTCTTGTCACCCAATCCCAAGTGCCACTTCCCGATCGCACCGGTCGTATAGCCGCATTCGCGGAACATATCAGCGACGGTCGGCTGTTCGGGACGGATCACCATACCGGCATCCCCGGCTGCAATACCCGTATCATTCCGTCTCCAGGCATAATGTCCGGTAAACAGGGAATAGCGCGAAGGGGTACTGGTCGCAGCTACCGCATGCGCATCGGTAAAACGGACACCCTGTGCCGCTAATTTCTCCACATTCGGCGTATGGATCGTTTTCGATCCGTTACAACTCAAGTCGCCATAACCGATATCATCGGCTATCAGGAAAATAACGTTCGGCTTCTGCTGCTGCGTTGTTTTCTCTTCCGTTTTCTGTTTGTTACCGGAACAGGAGGCCAACAAAGTGGCCCCTATCCCTAATAGAATTGTTGATTTCATGATAATAATTTATTTATATCGCTTCACATGACTGCACCTTATCGCAAGTTCGGATTGATATCCTGTTCCGATTGCGGGATCGGCCATTTATAATCCTGGTCCTGACGGAAAGCACGGCTGTTCACCCACCATCTGCCGTATTTGTCCGCTTCGCCGTCCGGTTTCACGCTTACACGTTTCGAGCCGGGGAAAGGAGCGCCGTAAATATCGCCATTTAATGCTTCATGTGCAATACCCCAACGGAGCAAATCCCAATAGCGGATACCTTCCATCGCCAGTTCGACGCGACGCTCGTTCCGCAGAATAGGACGCAGCTTCGCGGCATTCACTTCCGTGATTGCCGGCATCTGTACAGATGCACGACCTCTTACCTTATTGATGGTTTCATCCAGTAAAGCCTGCGTAATGCCTTCGCCGGCCTCGAGTTTGGCTTCCAGATAGCTGAGCAGAACTTCAGCATAACGGATAACGGGCACGTTTCCACCATAACTATTCAGGTCACCGGAATAAGTTTCGTCGAAATACTTGCGCATCATCAATCCCGTCTGTGTCGTCTGTCCGCCCATAACCTTGTCCGGGCTCTGTGAATCAGGATGGCAATCATAAAGGGAGCCCTTGAACATCGAACCATTGTAATAGATGGTATAATCCAAACGCGGGTCTCTATTTTCCCCCAGGTTATCCGGATTATATTTCGGACTGTCGTAGCTAAACGGCGTACCGTCTCTGAACTGGTAAGCCTCGAACAAACCGGCCGCAACGTTAATCAGACACCAACCGCCGTCCTTTACCGGGAAAGCATGCTGGGGCAACGCATTTCCAGCCTGATCCTGCAAATATTGTGTAGAGAAAATATTCTCGCTGCTGTTCTCATTCGACGGCAAGAAAAGGGAGGCATAATCAGGATCGATAGCATTATCCCCCAGATCGATAATCTGCTTGTAGGCTGCTGCCGCCTCGCTATATTTCTTAGCGGCCAGCAACGTACGTCCCAGGAAAGCGAGAGAAGCCTGCTTACTGGCACGTCCCGTCTCCGAAGCCTTCAACTCTTTAAAACGGGGCAGATCGGCTGCCGCTTCCGTAAATTCCTTTATAATAAACTCCGTTATTTCTTCCTTTGTATTTTTCTTTACCGTATTTGCCTCGTCTTTAGTCAGCACTTTCGTTACCAGAGGCACATCCTGGAAAAACTGTGACAGGTAAAAATACTGGGCGGCCCGGATAAAACGAGCTTCTGCCGTGAAACGGGCCACAACAGCCGGATCACTCAGATTAACAATTCCTTCCAGGAAGCGGTTACAACGGGCAATCTTGGAATACGATTTTTCCCAATACGATTTCACATAAGCATTATTCGACAACAGCGCACCGTTTGTCATCTTATGGAAATTAGAGTTCGTCCCGCGACGGTCATAAGCGTTATCCGTAGGAAACTCCATAAAGATCAAACCGCCATACGACCACCAGTCTATCGGCGTATATTCAGGAGAATTGAACAATATTTCCCCCTTGTAAATACCGGTCAAAGCCAGCTCGGCATTATCTTCACTGGTCCAGAAATCATCTTCAGCGAACTGATCCAGCGGAGTGCGGTCCAGATCACACGATACGAAAGTAGCCGTTGCTGCCAGCAAAGTGAAAATAAAATATTTGATTCGTTTCATGACTTTTTAAAATTTAAAGTTTACACCAATTGTATAAGTCGCCAAAATCGGATAATAGTTTCCGGACGTATTGATTTCCGGGTCCCATCCTGGTTTATACTTGTTCCAGCAAAGAGGATTCTCGGCCTGCACATACACACGCAGATTGCTGATCTTCGCAGCTTGCAGCATCTTTATCGGGAAAGAATAACCCAATTGGATATTTTTCAGGCGGATATAAGACGCATCCTGTGTCCAGAAATCGGAAGTTTCGATATTCGGAGTGATCGAATTGCTCAGGTCTTCCAGTCTCGGATAAGCCGGGTATCGGGTCGGGTTGGCCGGATCGAAACGTCCTTCGGCCTGCCATTTCTGGATATTACCGTCACCTCTGAATGCCCAGCCGGCAAAGCCGTCCAGCATACCGGTCACACCGGCAACGCCTTGCAAAAGAACTGACAAATCCACACCTTTATACTCCACACCCAAATTCAGACCGAACGTAAACTTCGGAATCCGGGAGCCCAAATATACACGGTCGTAGTTCGGATCGATCTTGCCGTCGGGCACACCGTCCGGTCCACTGATATCTTTGTAACGGATATCACCGGGACGGGCATTGGGAGTCACCTTGCTCTGATCGTGCCAAGCCTTGATATCGTTTTCATCCAGGAATACGCCGTCCGACACGTAGCCATAATACATATTGATCGGATAACCGACAAACAGATCGCTACCGTTTCCGACCATACCGTTCAGCTGTTCGACATTGCCGACACCCAAAGTCGTCAGCTTGTTTTTGATGATAGACAGGTTGGCATTGACATTATACGAAACGTCGCCGATCGTATTGCGGTGTCCGACTTCAAATTCCCACCCGGAGTTTTTCAACTTTCCGGTATTCATTTCCGAAATTTTCTGTCCGAGAATCGAAGAGACACTTCCGCTCGGTTTATACAGGATGTCATACGTACGGCGATTGAAATAAGAAGCGTTCACACTCAGCAGGCCGTTCCACAAAACAGCTTCCAGACCGCCATCGATCGTTTCCGTTTCTTCCCATTTGATCGTCGGGTCCACAGCTGTCGTAACGGCTGCGCCCTGTGTATAAGTGTCTCCGAAAGGATAGTTCTGTCCCAATTCGTATACAGACTGGTACGGATAGTTACCGATATTCTGGTTACCCAGACGTCCCCATGAAGCCTTCAGTTTCAGGTTGGAGATGAAGCCCAGCGATTCGTTTTCCTTGAAGAAGTTTTCTTCCGAGAGTCTCCAACCCGCTGCAACAGACGGGAAGAAACCGAACTTCTTATTTTTCGGGAAACGGGAAGAACCATCATAACGCACCGTCGATTCAAACAGGTAACGTTCGTTGAAATTATAACGGAGACGGCCGAAACCGGACTGGATGGCCCAGGCATTACCCGAACCGGTAGCCTTCTGGTTATCCGGAGAACCGGCATTGATATAAGGCAGGTCGTTGCCGGGGAATTTATCACGCGAACCCTGTATGTAGCGGTAATCCTCCTGTTCCCAGGAGTAACCTGCCAGGATGCCGAAAGAATGGCCGCCGATCTTTTTATTATATTCCGCCGTTGCCTGGAAAGTTTTATAGATCGTCTTTCCCATCTTATGTTTCAGTTCGGAAGGTCCCAACAGGCGGTCTCCGGTCAGCTTCATAGTCGAACGGTATGTACGCTCTTCACCGTTGGTATAGGTATAAGCCCCGATGGCAGACAATTGTAAATCCTTGATCGGGTTATAGTCCAAACGGACATTCGCATTCAGAGAAAATTCAGGATTTTCATAGAAAGAATCGCTCTTGATCCATCCGGAAGGCGTTCCGTGCAATTCGCGTCCCGCGCCGAAGGTTCCGTCAGACAAGACAGTCGGTGTCAGTCCGGGGAAGCGCAATGCTTTCTGAATCAGGATCAACATATTATCGGCATCATCCCCACCCGGAGCCATCGGTTCCTTGCGGTTGCCGTAAACACCGGACAGGCGGCTGGTCAGCTTCAAGCCCGGCAGGATCTCGTTGATCAGGTTGACGCGGGCATTGTAACGTTGATAATCGTTCTTTTCAACAATACCGTTCTGCTTCAGGTAGCCGAAAGACACCATATAGCGGTTCTGTGCATTCCCGCCGTTCACCGTCACATCATGTCCGGTCTGCAAGCCTTTACGCGAGAACACCTCATCCAGATAGCGGGCATTGGCATAATGATCCGGATCGCTTCCGTCCCTGAACTTCAGAATTTCTTCCTGCGTATAGGCTTCACGGCCTACCGCTTCGTTATAGAGAGTCGCATACTGCCACGTATCGGCAAATTCCGGCAACGCCGTTGGCGTATTGAAACCGACATATCCGTTGTAGCCCACCGATACTTTTCCTTCTTTACCCGTCTTGGTGGTCACCAGGATAACACCGTTGGCAGCACGTGATCCATAAATAGCAGCCGTAGAAGCATCCTTCAATACCGAGATGGATTCCACATCTTCCGAGCTGACATCGTTCAGCTTGCCGGGAATACCGTCGATCAATACCAAAGCATCCGATTTGGTAGCCGCCTTGTCGTCGTTCGAGTTGGTAAACGTTCCGACACCACGCACACGGATCTCGCCGCCGCTACTGCCCGGACGTCCCGAACGCTGGATTACGGTCACCCCCGCCATCTGTCCGGTCAAGGCGTTCGACAACTGCGGAGTCGAACGGTTTTCCAATTTCTCGCTACCGATCTGAGCGATCGAACCGATCACGTTCACCTTCTTTTCCGTACCGTAACCGACCACAACCACTTCGTCCAATGCCTGCGAATCCTCGACCAACGAGATGGAGTAGTTTGTTTTATCGCCAACAGTCAGTTCCTTTGTGATGTAGCCGATATAGGAAATCTGCAGTTTAGATCCTTTCGGAGCGTCAAGGGAGAAGTTTCCATTCATGTCGGTGATCGTTCCGTTTGTCGTACCTTTCACCACCACGTTGGCGCCGGCAATCGGGCCGAAAGCATCCGAAACGATACCCGTAATCTTGCCATCCTGCTGCATTTCGCCCAACAAAACGATCTTATTGTCTTCTATACGATAGTTATAAGAGGAAAGAATCTGGTTCAAAACCTCTTTGATATTTCCGTTTTTGACATTCAGGTTAACATGTTTCGTCATATCAACGGCAGAATTATTAAAGAAGAATACAAATTGCGTACTCGCTTCAATGGACCGGATCGCTTCTGCAAGCGTCACATCAGACAAGCTCAGATTGATTTTCGTATTCTGGGCATAGCTTTCAACAGCAGACAGTTGAAAAAAGGAAATGGCAACAAATAAAAGTATTAGCTTCATTTTCCTGAATAAATTAATGTTAAGAATGGGTATGGCTATCCCATTCGTGGACTTTTTTTTCATACATTTGAATGTTTAAAGTTTTACATTTTGCTCTCACGCTCTTACCTTTGAGAGCAGTTTGTTTAGTTTTACATCAGGCGGATGCTGGTAACATCTGCCTGATTTTTTTTGATGTTTTTCTGAATCTTAGATCATAGGCAAATTATTTATCGTTTATTATTTAGGACTGATTATTATCTTGTCTCCCTCGATCGTGTAGCGGATCGGACTGATCAAGGCCAACAATTTCAAGATTTCTTCCGGCGACTCTTTCCTGATCGTCAACGACAGGCGGTGATCGAGCCGAACCCCTTTCTTGCATTCTATATCCATATTATACCAATGCTTCATCCGGTGCAGGATGGTCGACAGCTTTTCGTTCGTGCAGACCAGTTTATCACCGATCCAGATAATATAGTCGGAAGCGTTTACTTCCGCGAGGTTGTAAGTCCCATCTTGCCTGTTGCAGGAAATCCGTTGATTCGGTTTCAAGATAATCCCTTTGTTCATGCCGGAGAGAAGAACTTCCACTTTGCCCGAAAGCAAGGTCGTTTCGATCGTCTCCTTATTCTCATAATTCTTAACGTTGAAATGAGTGCCTAACACGTTAACGACCATTCCGTTCGTCTCCACAAAGAAAGGCGCTTTTTCATCTCGTACGACTTCAAAATAGCCTTCCCCCTCCAACCGGACGAAGCGTTTGTCTGCTGAGAAATGCTCCGGATAGACCAACACACTGTTGGCATTCAGCCAGGCGATCGTCCCATCCGGCAGCGTCACGGCCCCCTTGCTCTCTTTTCCCATAATGACGCGGTTCATCACCAACTGTTCTGTTGTGGAAGAACCGAAGAAGCGCTTTTGCCCGGCAAAATAGCTACCCAACGAGCAAACCAACAATACGGCGACAGAGGCAGCAACCTTCATATAAAAGGACAGGCGACTCTGTCTCCGTGCCCTCTCTTTCGCCTCGACCCCAGCCGTAAAACGTGCAAAGGCCCGCTTCACCCATTCCGGGTCCGACACCGGGGCATCACCGCTTTCCAGCCACCGGTCCCTTATTTCGGAAAAAGCCCTCTTATTCTCCCCGTCGGCCCTCAGCCAGTCAAGAAGAAGCTCCTTCTCTTTTTCCGAAGCATTTCCTTGTAAATATTTTAGTATTATATCGTTCATCTCTGATAACATTCTTTATACCTATCACAAAACAAAAGGGAATATCCCTACCTCCGAATTGAAAAAAATTCTATTTTTGCTAAAAAAATATCCAGAGAGAGGCAGAATATCATGAAAATACCGGAAGAAAACAGCCTGAAAAAGCTACACACAAGAGCAAGCGACCTGTCGCTGTTCCGGGAGTTGTTCGACGTCTATTTCAAAATTTTAGTCACTTACGCCTACCGCTTCGTCGGCGACTGGCAGACCGCCGAAGACATCACCCAGGATATTTTCATGTCGCTTTGGGAGAAAAAAGAAAGCATTGACTTCAACGATCCGATCAAGCCCTACCTCTACCGCGCCGTCTACAACCGTTCCATCAATTACCTGAATTCCGCCCTGATGCAAAAACGCATCGAAGGTACAGATACGATCGACGAACTGATCAGCCAGGAAATCCTCAGCTACAACCAGCATGACACACTCCTGCTGAAAGAGATCACCAACGAGATCAACCGGTTTGTCGAAACCCTTCCGCCCCAATGCCGGAAAGTCTACAAACTGAGCCGCGAAAAGAACCTGCGGAACAAAGAAATAGCCGCCCAACTGAAAATCAGTGAAAAGGCGGTGGAAAAACATATCTCCAAAGCACTGAGCGAGATACGCAACCACCTGGTACGCCTCGACATCCTGTCCATGCTGGCCTGCCTGATCGGCAATTCCTCCTGCCATTAGTTTTTGACATTTTGCATTGTTTTGGTGTATATTCAGGGCAAACGCATCAAAAATTTCATTTATTGGCACATTATCCAATTGGCTCATTATTTCCTCAAAACGAACCTTATTGTCATTCCTGGCTTATTGTACAGTTCTCCCAAATACCCGTTGGTCCAAATCGAAACAGTAGTGCATGAAATTCGGTTTTCTACCCCATCTATTTCAAATTACACTTGCGGGTAATATTTTTTAAGAAACCCATAATAATATAAAACACTGAGTAATAAATAGATACAAATATTCGCTTTTTAGAGAAGGTTCTTGTATGATTTAACATTTCAAAAAGACAGGTTCGCTTCTTGCCAAAACCGAGCGAAGAAAACAGGCTCACCCGATATTTATAGAGAGTGGCCCGAAATCGGCGTCCACCCGTTTAGGCGTACTGATCGTCCGCGATGAAGACCTGTTTGCCGATTTGAAGATATCGTTACGCTTTGACAGGCGACGATAATGCTTGACCACATGAATGAACCGGGAAACTGGAGTATAAAAATAAGTAAACGAAAGCACAAATGTTTAACAAAAAAAGACATGAGGATTTATGTCGCTCGAAAAACGTCCAGAAATAGCCTTTTCATTAATTTGAACCGAAAAACTTAATTTGTTGATATATAGAGAAATATATAAGAATCAGACAGTTTAAAAAATGTTATTTTTTAAATGCCAAAAACAGGGAAATGCGTTTGTAAATTATTGATGTATAAGATATTATGAAGGCGGGAGAAATGACTAACGAAAACGTACGTTTAAATTCGTCATATTTTCGCTACAAAAATAGGCATTCCTTTTAAACCTCCAACTATTTCTTGCAAGAAATTTTCTATTTCTATGTCCTTTCTTATCAACATGATAGCATAACGAGTACAAAAATCGCCCTTCTTGATACGAAGTACAAAGGTCGCGAAAAAAAATGACTAAAAAAAACGTACGTTTTAGCTCGTCATTATACAGGAATTAAGAAAAACGGCTGAAAGACAGCTGTTTCAAAGAATGACATTATAGATTCAATATACATTATTATTAATTAAACATTTTAGATTATGAACAAAAGATTTTCTACTCTTTTGGCTGCCGTATTGGTAGCCGGTGGTGTCTCGGCTTCGGCACAAACAAAGGCGGTAGATGCAGATGACATCTTGGCCAATGCGAAGTCTGGGGATTACGTTACTCTTAATGATGGGGACAATGATTTTCTTCGTGTCGTGTTAAACAGTGATGACGAAAAAACAAATGCTCTTACAACTTATCCTGGGATGAAAAGCCTTGATGGGGCTACTATCAAGAACGCCTTTTCGGCAATGTGGGAAGTTTCGATTATTGAACCTACAAGTGCGGCTGGTATTCCTACTTACAAATTTGTAAACAAATTAACACAGCAATCTTTGGCAGTTGATTTGGTTACAAACGGAAAAAACGGGGTTTCTACTACAGAAGTGGAATTGGATGAGTATGGAAACGATGAGTGGGCGTTCAACTCTGCATTGGGTTTGTATGCAGTGAAGGGTGACTCAACTTTTTATATTAAAAAAAATGGTCGTATAGCAGTCCTTGCTGCTGTTGAAGGTGGTGTAAGAGAGGCTATCGAAGCTGCTAGTACAGACGCATTTGTTATCACTCCGACTTCTATTACAGATAAACCATCTGTAGATTTGACTCCTGCAAACTTTAACCTGTTGGCAGGTGCTACCGGAAAATTGTATTTTGCAAATGGAAAAGATGTGAAGAATCCGAGCACGGATCCTGAAAATATTTTGACGGCGTATGCTTGGGAAGCACGTTCTGCAACGAATGTGGATTCTTTGACTAATAAGAAATTCTATTTGCTGCGTAAAGGTCAGGTCTCAAAGACTGGTAATCCTTATATGTTGATGACAGACACATTGTATTATGGTATTACTGAGACTGATGCTCAAAGATTGAACAAACTTGTTGTAGATACATTGCATAGCAAACCTAAGTGGAACGCTTCTGGAGCAAATACATTAGGTGGACAAAAGGGGTATTGGGTGAATCGCGGAACTGCTGATAAACCTGAATGGGATGTTCATCGTCCGTCTGCTGCTGCTGTTTTTACAGGTAAGTATTATTTTGCAGAAGACTCTTTGGTATTGAATGCTGCTTATCAAGCTCTTGTTACTGGATCTGCTACTCCTGTTCATGGACAAGAAAGAATAAGTGCAACAGCATATGCAAGCGGTTTGGGTCAGTTGGCTTTGAAAGTATTGGATGGGAACAAGATCGTTTTGACTCCTGCTGTTGTTGCACTTAGCGATGAAACTACAGCAAAAAACAACGACTATATTCTTCCTTTGATTCAGACAAAGATGGATGATCCTGAAGACGGTCGCGTAACTGTTAGCGATAACCTTTATAAGATCAAGAATGTAGAAAACGGTAAATATTTTGCTGTTGCTATCAACTATGCAGACTCTGTGGCAAGATGGACAGAAGTAGATGAAGACTTCCAGTCTTTGGATCATATGCCGGCTTATCAGTGGGTAGTATTGCAGAATAGAAAAGGTCAGAAAACATCTAAGGTTACGATTACAAACCGTGAATATCCGAAGAACACTCAGTCTATCCAGTTGATGGAAGATGAAGATGGAAAGATGTATTTCAACAACGGTACTGATGACATTTATGTAGCATTCGAAGAAGTTGCAGCTGCTGCCAAATCTGACACGTTGTTAGGTTACAGAAACTTCGACAAAGATTCTTTGAAGGTTGTTACTTATACATTCAATCACTTCAGCCCGTATGACGCTTCTCACTTTATCGGCGTGATGGCTGACGATGATTCTACTCTGACAGTAAAAGATTACGAAAGTTCATTCCGATTGGTTCAGCCTGTGAAGGATGGTAAAGCTGTAGATGCTGTTCAGTATGGTTATAAAGTAACCAAAGATGTCGCTGAAAGAATCCCGGGCTTGAAGAATTTGTATCGTAATACTTATAAAGCTGTTGTTCGCGACGGTTCTGCCAACAATGGAAAGAGCATCTTCCGTAACGAAGATGGTAAGTTTGCTGTAGACGAAACTGCTGCTGCAATGGATTTCTATTTCAAAGAAAACAACTGTGATAATGGTAAACATTACTATGCACTGATCGCTTTGTCAAACGATACGACGAAAGCAGGTGTTGCTGAAAATACGAAGAAAGCTGTATTGAAAGCTGAAGAAATGGCTAACATTAATACTTCTGTATTTGCAATCGAAATGTTCGACGCTCCTTTGTATCGTCGTTTCAATACTGAACTGGAAGGTGTAAAAGACGGTAAGGATATCGCTCTGAATCTGAACTTCAAAGAATTCTATCGTGGTGAATACCTGATGGATGAAAACAATGAAAACTTCCAGGATGAAGTTGTTGATTACCTGGGTATTTGGACAAAAGACAAAGCAACAGGCTTGTCATTCCATGTTGACACAGCTTGGGTGAACCGTGGTTTAGGTTATATTAAACCGCAGTACCTGATTTCTGTTGATCGTAAAGTTGTTGATGCTATCGCTGCTGAACCTTGTCATTTGGATCACGAACATTTGAATGGTATCACAGAATGGACTTGTCCTCACGCAACGCAGGCTAAAGCAGGTTATACTGTTGCTAAGTTCTTGGTTAACTTCCAGGATTCTGCTAAAGCAGAAAAAGCTCGTGGTGTGAAAGACGCTAAGAATCCGTATTTGTTCGGTAAATATTACCGTGCTGGTTTCGAAAAAGCAATGCACATTGGTGATAGCCTGATCTTCTTGGTTAACGGATTCGAAAATATGGATGTGAATAAGTTGGATACAGCTGAAATTGTTAAGGCTTATACGGCTGCTAAAATCAATAAGACTTACATCAAGGATTTGGCTGCTATCAACGATAATCACCAGACTTACACTTGGTCATTCCGTTATATCAAACCGGAAGATGCTGCAACTGCAACAGAAGAAAAAGAAGTTCCGTTCTTGATCGAATCAATGGCTAAAGAAGCCATCCAGCCGACAACAGCTGCTTGGTTAAAGAGCCAGGATGGTTGCTTGGTATTGTCTGAAGAAGGTGAATCTACATTCGCAAATGCTAAGACAGGTGGTGACAACGCTCTTATCTTCAATATCGAAATGGGTTCTGAAGGTGATATGGCTACAGATAACGAAACAATCGCTACATCTGAAGTAATAGTAATCGCTGGTAACGGAAACGTTCAGATCACTGGTGCTCAGGGCAAGAAAGTTGTTATCTCTAACATCTTAGGCCAGACGGTTGCTAACACAGTTATCGCTTCCGACAACGCTGTTATCGCCGCTCCTCAGGGTGTAGTCGTAGTAGCTGTTGAAGGCGAAGAAGCTGTTAAAGCTATCATTAAGTAAAGAAAAATTTATAATCAAATAATTCTAACCGGATTGTGCGGTATAGAGCCAAGTATCCCGTGAGGGGGAACAAGCATTCCGGATTTAATATTAATAATACTAAAGTAATGAAATTAAAAGTTCGACTGCTTTTCCCTCTGTGAAGACCGGATAGCAGGTACAAAAACAAGCCCCGAAGGTGAAAGCCATCTTCGGGGCTTCGTTTTTATCGATAAAGTTCCTTGCAGAGACAAATTTATTTTCTTCAACAGATTTAGGGGAAATTCGGTTAGTAAGCACTATCTTTGCACTCTGTAAGCGAGGGGTATCCTTTATTATCCCCCGTATGAACGGAATACCATTAATAAATCGACGATATGATTCTATTCTTTCAATCTCCAACAAAGACGGTGTTAGCTGTGGAGGCTGCACACGCTTTCTCACCTGAAGATGTAGAAAAATTAGTTTGGGCTTTTAGCGAGGCAAAACCTCTCCAGACTGAAACATTGGAAGGCTGGTATGTTGGTCCACGCCGGGAAATGATCACCCCGTGGAGTACGAATGCCGTGGAAATCACCCAGAACATGGGGCTCACCGGTATCTCACGCATCGAGGAATACTTCCCCGTTTCCTCAGGCGAAGCAGAACATGACCCGATGTTGCAGCGTATCTACAACGGTCTGAACCAGGACATCTTCACGATCAGCAAACAACCGGACCCGATTGTTTATATCGAGGATATCGAAGCCTACAACAAACAGGAAGGACTGGCATTGAGCGATGAAGAAGTATCTTACCTCAACGAAGTAAGCCAGAAGCTGGAACGCCGGCTGACCGACAGCGAAGTGTACGGTTTTGCACAGGTAAACTCGGAACACTGCCGTCACAAAATCTTCGGCGGTACATTTATTATCGACGGAGAAGAGAAAGAAAGTTCTCTCTTTAATCTGATTAAGAAAACATCGGCGGAAAACCCGAACAAGCTGGTTTCCGCCTATAAAGATAATGTGGCTTTCAACGAAGGCCCGGTGATCGAACAGTTTGCTCCGGCAAGCGGCGACAAACCTGACTTCTACGAAGTAAAGGAATTCAAATCGGTTATCTCGTTGAAAGCTGAAACCCACAACTTCCCGACGACCGTCGAACCGTTCAACGGTGCGGCTACCGGATCGGGAGGCGAAATCCGCGACCGCCTGGGCGGTGGTAAGGCTTCTCTGCCGATCGCCGGTACAGCTGTCTACATGACTGCTTATCCGCGTACGGAAGGTGCACGCGAATGGGAAAAGATTCTCGATCCGCGCCCCTGGTTGTACCAGACTCCGGAACAAATCCTGATCAAGGCCTCCAACGGTGCATCCGATTTCGGTAACAAGTTCGGACAGCCGCTGATCTGCGGTTCGGTCCTGACCTTCGAACACGAAGAGAACAATAAGAAATATGCTTACGACAAAGTAATCATGCTGGCCGGCGGTGTCGGTTATGCCAATATGCGCGACGCGCTGAAGGGCGATCCCGCACCGGGCGAAAAAGTTGTCCTGCTGGGTGGTGATAACTACCGTATCGGCATGGGCGGCGGCGCTGTTTCTTCCGTAAACACGGGCCAGTACACCAGCGGTATCGAGCTGAACGCCGTACAGCGTGCTAACCCGGAAATGCAGAAACGTGTTTCCAACGTGATCCGTGCGATTGCCGAATCGGACAACAACCCGGTGATCTCCATCCACGACCACGGCGCAGGCGGCCACCTGAACTGCCTTTCCGAATTGGTGGAAGCAACCGGCGGACATATCGACATGAGCCAGCTGCCTGTCGGCGACCCGACACTTTCCGCAAAGGAAATCGTGGGTAACGAAAGCCAGGAACGTATGGGCTTGCTGATGAAGGAGGAAGATGTGGCACGCGTACGCCGCATTGCCGACCGCGAACGCTCCCCGATGTATGTGGTGGGTGAAACGACCAACGATATGAAGTTCGTCTTCGAACAGGCCGACGGTGTGAAGCCGATCGATATCAAGTTGGAATATATGTTCGGTAAACCGCCGAGAACGATCATGAAGGATCATACGATAGAAGAGACATACGCTCCGGTCGTTTACAAAGAATCCGAACTGCATCATTACCTCGAGAACGTGCTCCAATTGGAAGCCGTTGCATGTAAGGATTGGTTGACCAACAAGGTGGACCGTTCGGTGACGGGCAAGATCGCACGCCAGCAGTGCCAGGGCGAATTGCAGTTGCCGTTGAGCGACCTGGGTGCAGTAGCTTTGGATTATCGTGGAAAAGCGGGTATCGCTACGTCTATCGGTCATGCCCCGCAGGTGGCGCTGATCGACCCGGCTGCAGGTTCCGTTATGGCAATTGCCGAATCATTGACAAATATCGTCTTTGCGCCGTTGGCTGACAAGTTGTCCGGCGTATCACTGAGTGCCAACTGGATGTGGCCGTGCCGCAACGAAGGCGAAGACGCTCGTCTGTACACGGCTGTTCAGGCTGCTTCCGACTTCGCTTGCTCACTGGGTATCAATATCCCGACGGGTAAGGACTCTTTGTCCATGACGCAGAAGTATGGCGACGACAAGGTGATTGCTCCGGGCACGGTTATTATCTCCGCCGGCGCCGAAGTTAGCGACATCCGCAAGATTGTTTCTCCGGTATTGGCTCACGAAAAGAATTCTCACCTTTATTATATAGACTTCTCGTTCGACACGATGAAGCTGGGTGGCTCCGCTTTCGCACAGGTATTGAACAAGCTCGGCAACGAAGTGCCGACCGTGAAGGACCCGGAATATTTCCAGGATGCGTTCAACGCCGTACAGGATGCAATCGAAAAGGGCCTGATCCTGGCCGGACACGATATCTCTGCCGGCGGTATGATCACAACGCTGCTGGAAATGTGTTTCGCAAACGTGGAAGGTGGTCTGGATGTAAACCTCGACAAATTGGCTGAACAGGACATTATCAAGATTCTGTTCTCCGAAAATCCGGGTATCATCGTACAGGTAAAGGACAAGAAAGCATTCGAGAAACTGATGGAAGATGCGGGTGTAGGTTTTGCCGTTATCGCCAAGCCGACCAGCGAACGCCATTTGTTGGTTTCCAAAGACGGCATCCAGTACCACTTCGGCATCGACTATATGCGTGACGTATGGTACGAATCTTCTTATAAACTGGATATCAAGCAGAGCGGTAGCGTATGCGCAGGCAACCGTTTCGAGAACTACAAGATGCAGCCGCTGGAATTCAAATATCCGAAGAACTTCACCGGTAAGCTGTCTTCTTACGGCCTGACTGCCGACCGCAAAGGAAAAAGCGGAATCCGTGCTGCCGTTATCCGTGAAAAAGGTTGCCAGTGCGAACGTGAAACATCATACGCTTTGTATCTGGCAGGTTTCGATGTGAAAGATGTTCACATGACTGACCTGGCTTCCGGACGCGAGACTTTGGAAGATGTAAACATGATCGTATTCTGCGGCGGTTTCTCCAACTCCGACGTTTTGGGCTCTGCCAAAGGATGGGCCGGCGGTTTCTTATACAACGAGAAAGCCAAGAAGGCACTGGACAACTTCTATGCACGTCCCGACACGTTAAGTTTGGGTATCTGCAACGGTTGCCAGTTGATGGCCGAGTTGGGTGTTGTTTATCCGGAACATGAAAAGAAGCACAAGATGCTGCACAACGATTCGCACAAGCTCGAATCCAATTTCATCTCGGTCGAGATACCGAAGAACCATTCTGTTATGTTCGGTTCGATGAGCGGCTTGAAGTTAGGTATCTGGATTACTCACGGTGAAGGTAAGTTCTCTTTCCCGTATGAAGAAAAAGAATACCATATCGCACTTAAGTACAACTACGAAGGCTATCCAGCCAACCCGAACGGCTCGCCCTGGTCGGTTGCCGGTGTCTGCTCGCATGACGGGCGCCACATGGCTATGATGCCACACCTGGAACGTGCGTTGTTCCCGTGGCAATGCGGTTACTATCCTGAAGATCGCCGCGACAGTGACGAAGTTACTCCTTGGATAGAAGGTTTCGTTAACGCACGGAAGTGGATAGAAGAGAACAAGAAATAATATTCTGATAGAAAGTTGCGTTATATTAATAGCGCAACTTTTTTTATTTAAAGAAGGTTTATCTATTACTCATTAAAATATTATCGATTATGAAAAAGATTGCTTTATTGCTGTTGATGTTCGTGACGTTTCAGGTCAGTGCACAGGATTTCCATTTCTTACCGAAGATCGGATTGAACCTCGCTAATATGACCAATACCGACGGGAGTATGAAACCGGGGTTGAACGTCGGGGTTGCAGCCGAGTTTCCGATCAATCCGCAATTTTCCGTCGAACCGGGAATCTATTATTCCATGCAAGGGACTAAAGGTTCGGATGGCGGAGCTACTGCAAAAATCAAAAACGACTACCTGAACATTCCGATTTATGCAAAAGCGTATATGTATAAAGGTCTTTATGCTTTCGCCGGTCCACAGTTCGGTTTCCTGGTAGGTTCCAAAATCTCCGCATCCGAAGGTAAGTTCAGCGGGTCTGTCAAGGCTAAAGAGATGTTCAATAAGGTGGATGTTGCTTTAGGTATCGGCCTCGGCTACCAGTTTGAATCCGGCTTATTGTTTTCCATGAACTACAATATCGGGCTCACCAATACATTATCCGATAACAAAATGAGCGTAGGCGGTTCCACATTAGACTGGGGAGGCGAGAAATCCCGCAATGGCGTGCTCCAGATCAATGTAGGTTGGCGCTTCTGATATAGTTGCTTACCGGAGTGAAATCCGACAGGCATCCATCTGGAAACGGATAGGCATCGAAGAATGTTCGAATGCCTGTCCGTTTTTATTTTCATGCCCGAAATAACAATTAAGTTCTCTTATTCTCTATTTCTTTCGTATTAATCTCTATCTTCGCAAACGAATATAAACCTTTACTAAAATTTACGACAGATGGAGGAATTACAAGTTATCCAAAGTAAAATCTATGAGATCAGAAGCATGAAAGTCATGTTAGATCGTGATTTAGCAGAAATGTATGGAGTTCAGACTAAAGTTCTAAATCAAGCAGTCAAACGGAATTCCACCCGTTTCCCTGAAGACTTTATGTTCCAATTAACTGATGAAGAAACCCAAAATTGGAAGTCACAAATTGTGACCTCCAATGCCATTAAGATGGGAGTTAGGAGGAATCCATTCGCTTTCACGGAACATGGCGTTGTCATGCTTGCAAGTGTACTAAGAAGCGAGATTGCAGTACAAACCAGCATTTTAATCACCCGCGCTTTCGTCGCTATCCGGAAACTTGTATCCACCCCGCCAGCAGACAGGGTAACCGAACTCCAACAGGAAGTAAAAGAACTCAAAGAATATATCGAAGAGGCCTTCGCCGATTACAACGACATCAACGAAGATACACGCATACAGTTGGAGCTGATAAACCAAACGCTTGCCGAGTTGCAAAGTAAAAAATCAATCAGTGATAAACCGCGTCCCCGGATTGGCTTTGTGAAATAAATCAGAAAACCTTACTAAAAACAGATATAAGAGATATGGAAGAATTAGAAATTATCCAGAACAAGATTTATGAAATTAGGGGGTACAAGGTCATGCTGGACTTTGATCTGGCTGAAATGTACCAGGTAGAAACCAAACGATTGAAAGAAGCAGTCAGGCGGAACATGGAACGTTTTGAAGGAGACGATTTTATGTTTGAACTCAACAAAGAAGAACTCATTGTAATCTATGTTCCCAACCAAATAAACGGAAAGATTTTAAAACAAATTAAGAATATTGCAAAAATCTAAGCCGTTTGGTCGAAAGTTTGGTTCCTGACCAATGCACAGATTCGATGTATCAGTTTGTTTCTAATATTGTTTATAACTAAATTATGATGCTTCCCCTCTTCTCTTTTGCGCCTGTAATATTCTCTTAATATTGGATCATGTATGGCAGCGGTTCGTGCCGCTTGGGTGAGTAGCGTGTTTAGTTTTTTATTGGCAAATCCACTTGTCTTGGCATTGCTTTTGACACTGGAGCCGGAGGTTCGTTGGAACGGTACCACTCCCGCATAGCAGGCCAGCTTGCGCGGATCGTCAAAACAGGTGAAGTTTTCGGTATAAACGATCAAAGCAAGGGCGTTGACAAAAGCCACGCCTTTGATGGATGTAATACGCTCATAATTGTTTTTGATCTCCTCTTCACTGTTGATCAGATCCATTATTTCCTTTTCCACATCTTTTATTTCACGGTTCAAGTTATCCACTTGTGTCAGGCTATGTTGATATATGTAATCTGTTGCGTGATTCCCTTTTAGGACCGAATGGAGTTCTTTGGCATGTACCAATGCTTCATTTTTCATTTTCACCAATAAATCACGGAATGTGAAAAATGAGTGCAGCGCCCGGATGGTTTCCGTATTGGGGGTATAGACCTTGGCCATATCCTCGAAACGGCAAGCGTATTGTGCGATCAGCAATGAATCCAATTTATCGTTTTTCCCGCGTTGCATGCCGCTGCTGTGTTTGATCCTGTAAGGATGTTCCAGCCACAGTGTATAACCCTCGTGCGCGAGAGTGTTACTCAAACAAACGCTGTAAAGTCCCGTGTTCTCACCGCAAAAGAGCATCTGATCTTTGCCTGTCTGCGGATAGCTATCACAAAGCCATGCCAACAGACTCTCATGTCCGGCAACATCATTACTGAACTCACGGTGGACACCTGAAGATATGTTTTCTTTCTCTATCACACTTACATCTACTTTTTTCTTGGAGAAATCAATCCCGATAAATAATTTATTCATACCTTTATATTGTTTTTGGATTAACCGAAAGCAGGAATGGGCTACTACTCTAAATGATATCCTATTATATATCAATAATCTATTTAGTCTTTGCCTGCTTGACTAACGGAAGTCTGTTACAATAACTAGTCTTTAAAGACTATCGTTTTCCATTAGTGTACTTCCGTTAGTCGGTTAATTTAGTTTCTTCATACAACAAAGATATAAATTAACCTCAGCTTCTTGCTTTACGCAAACTTAGAGCGTTTTCAAGGTCGCAATTTGCGACCTTGAAGAAAGGAAGAGGCTATAATTTTAAATATGCTCCTTTTGCTTTCACTGAATTTGGAGTTGCCATGCTAAGTGGTGTGCTTAATTCTAAATTAGCAATTGAAACCAACCGAAGTATCATTCGTGCTTTTGTTGCTATGAGACAACTTATAGTAAGCCCACCCATAGACAAATTTACCCTACTCCAACAGGAAGTAAAAGAACTCAAAGAATATATCGAAGAGGCTTTCACCGATTACAACGACATCAACGAAGATACACGCATACAGTTGGAGCTGATAAACCAAACGCTTGCCGAGTTGCAAAGTAAAAAGGCCTCGAACGATAAACCCCGACCAAGGATTGGCTTTGTGAAATAGAATCTCTATCTTCGCATCTTAAACAATAAACAAGTACACTGCTTCATGAAAAAGTTGCTATTTATCTTCGCTACAGCAAGTCTTATATTGGGATTTAGCTCTTGTTCCCACAAAAACATTCCGAATCACGCCCTTGCATTGATCCCTGAACCCCAAGAAATGACGGTCGGAACAGATCACTTCAAACTGACTCGCCGGGCAGCTATCACTCTCGACGCTTCCAATCCTCAATTAATAGGAATCGCACGTTACTTCAATAATAAGGTCGCACCCGCAACAGGCTTTCAAGTTCCGGTTGAGAAACACGGCAACATTGAGTTTAAGCTGACCGATAGTGCTGATCTCGGAACAGAAGGATATCGCTTGCAGGTAAAACACGGTGATATCGTCATCACCGCCAACCAACCGGCCGGAATCTTCTACGGAGTACAGACTTTACTGCAGATGCTTCCCCCCGAAATAAAAAGCAACCGGGAACAAAAAGATATCGACTGGACGATTCCATGCGCCGACATCACCGACAAACCGCAGTTCGCCTGGCGAGGACTTATGCTTGACGTCAGCCGCCACTGGTTCACAAAAGAAGAAGTGAAGAAATACATCGACGAACTGGCAGAATACAAAATGAATGTCTTCCACTGGCATCTGACCGACGATCAGGGCTGGCGTCTGGAAATAAAATCTCTGCCACGCCTGACGGAAGTTGGCGCCTGGCGTGCTCCGCGTGTCGGGCAATGGTGGCAGCGCGAACCGCAACAACCGGGAGAGGAAGCGAGTTACGGAGGTTTCTACACACAGGAGGACGTGAAAGAAGTGCTTGCCTACGCAGCAGAACGCTACGTACGCGTCATTCCTGAAATAGATGTGCCGGGACATAGCCTGGCTGCACTCGTTGCCTATCCCGATCTGGCTTGTATGAAAGCACCTGCGGCTGTCGGTGTCGGCAACAAGTTCTACGGAGAAGATGAAAATACGCTTTGTGTAGGTAAAGACATCACTTTCGAGTTCATGGACAAAGTCTTGACGGAAGTGGCAGCCCTTTTCCCCGACGAATATGTCCATATCGGAGGCGACGAATGTTTCAAAGGGTTCTGGCACAAATGCCCGCGTTGCCAGGCCCGTATGAAAGCAGAAAACCTGAAGAACGAAAACGAACTGCAAAGCTACTTTATCCACCGTATGGAAAGCATACTGAAAGAAAAAGGGAAAAAGCTGATCGGCTGGGACGAGATTATCGACGGCGGACTGGCTCCCGATGCTACCGTTATGAGCTGGCGCGGGATGGAAGGCGGAATCAAATCGGCAAAAGCCGGTCATCACGTAATTATGACACCGGCCGAACATTGCTATATCGACCTCTGGCAAGGCGAGCCGTCTGTCGAACCGGACACCTACTCCATGTGCCGCCTGAAAGATTCCTACAGTTTCAACCCTGTCCCCGACAGTGTGCCGGCCGAGATGATATTAGGAGGACAAGGTAATCTCTGGGCTGAATCCGTCCCCACTTTCCACCATGCCGAATACATGACCTGGCCGCGCGGATGGGCACTTGCCGAAGTCTTGTGGACCGGACCGTCCAAGACGGATTGGGATAAGTTCTGGCCGCGTGTCGAACAACATTTCGTACGGGCAGACCGGGCACAGGTCAACTATGCACGCAGCATGTACAATGCAATCATCACTCCCTACTATACCGAAGACGGAGCTTTGGAGATCAGACTGGACAGTGAACCGGGCAACCTCGATATTTACTATACATTCGATAATACGGATCCCGATAGCTTCACTCCGAAATATAAAGCGCCGCTCCGTATTCCGAAAAATGCAACCTGGCTGCGTATCGTGACCTACCGGAACAATCAACCGATAGGCAAAGTTATAACATTAACAATCAAGGAACTTGAAAAGCGGGCTGAGAACACCCGCCATGTCATCGGTAACTTGTAACACAAATGTAACACATATGTCGTAAATGCGAAACAGCATTCTTGTTCCTTTGCAAACGAAATTATAGAGTCCAAAAAGTTAGGAATGAAATCAGGAAAGATTATTGCGCTTGGTCTGTTGGCGCTGCTTCCGTTTGCGATGAAGGCACAGGAAGCCCAGGAAATAGAAAAGCTGAATGCTCGTGTCGATTCGCTTTCGCAGGAGACGACGACTCTGGATAAAATTGTCCGTAAACTCAGCAAGTTCAAAGTATCCGCTTATATCCAGGGACAATTCCAATATGGCCAGGAAGACGCCACCTTGAAAGTAGGCGACAAGAACGAACATGAAGACAAAGGTTTCAACCGTTTCGGTATTCGCCGCGGACGGTTGAAATTCGAATATAACGATGGTATCGGAACCGGCGCCGTACAGATCGAGGCCAACGACAAAGGTGTCAGCTTCCGTGACCTTTACATCGGCATAAAAGATCCCTGGACTAAACGCAGCCAGTTGATGGCGGGTGTTTTCAACCGTCCTTTCGGCCACGAAATCGGCTACTCGACCAGTGGACTGGAATCACCCGAGCGTGCTACCATTATCCAATACTTCTTCCCGGACGAACGCGATCTGGGTGCCATGCTGACACTCCGCGCCAAAGAGACAAGCCCGATCGGTTTTCTCCGCCTCGATGCCGGACTGTTCGCCGGTAACAGCATCAACCGCGAAACCGACAGCCGCAAAGACTTCATCGGCCGCTTAGGAGCCGAAAAGAAAATAGGCAACTGGGGAAAGTGGGGATTAGGAGCCTCCTACTACAATGGCGGCGTCTACAACCCGACCACCACGGCCTACGAACTTCAGGGCAAAAAATTCATAGCAGTCGACAAAGGAGAAACCGGCACATATATGAAACGCGAGTACATCGGCATAGACGCTCAGTTCTCCTTCCAAAACAGCTGGGGAACGACAACCCTGCGCGGTGAGGGATTGTTAGGTACACAACCGGGCATCGCCACCAGCAGCAAAAGCCCCAACACTGGAACACGTCCGGCAAACGAACCGGAAAACTCCCTGTTCAAACGTCCTTTTATCGGCTATTTTTTCTATCTGGTCCATGACATCGGAACCACACCATTCTCCGCCGTCCTGAAATATGACGCTTATGATCCGAACACCAAATTGAAAGGGAATGAAATCGGCGTTGAAAATAGCCTGACTTCCAAGACAGACCTCGCCCAAAGTACCTTCGGCATCGGCGCTTTGTACCGTTTCAACAAGCATATCCGCGTGCAAGCCTATTACGAATTCAACTTCAACGAAAAGAGCGACTTCGTAAAGGGATATGAAAAGGACAGGAAAGACGACGTGTTCACCTTGCGCCTGCAATACAAGTTTTAATACAAACGTAACATCTGTTTCACACTCTTGCAATACCACTGTATTTACTTTGCATACAGAAAATTAATTCAAAATAGAGTAATGAAAAAGACAATTGTTATGGCTGCTGTAGCCGCCTGTATGTTTGTATCGAATGTATTTGCCCAGAAAATCAAAGGAAGTGACACTTGCCTTCCCCTGAGCCAGACAGAAGCCGAAAACTTCATCAACAAAAATAAAGGTGCTAAAATAACAGTGACAGGAGGCGGTTCCGGTGTCGGTATTTCAGCCCTGATGGAAGGGACAACCGATATCGCCATGTCTTCCCGTAAGATGAAATTCGATGAGAAAGTCAAATTGCAGGAAGCCAAGAAAAGTACGAAAGAAGTGGTGATCGCTTACGACGCGCTGGCGGTAGTCGTACACCCGTCCAACAAAGTATCCAACCTGACGCGTGAACAGTTGGAAGGTATTTTCACCGGAAAGATCAAGAACTGGAAAGAAGTGGGTGGCGCCGACATGAAGATCGTAGCCTATTCGCGCGAAACTTCTTCCGGGACATACGAGTTCTTTAAGGAAAGCGTCCTGAAGAACAAAAACTATATGAACGGCATCCTCAGTATGCCCGCAACAGGAGCCATCATCCAGTCTGTCAGCCAGACGAAAGGTGCAATCGGCTACGTCGGTCTGGCTTACATCAATAAGGAGGTGAAACCGGTACATGTTTCTTACGATGCAGGCAAAACATTCACCGAACCTTCCTTTGAGAATGCAAAAAGCAAGGCGTACCCGATCGTTCGTCCGCTATTCTACTATTACGATACAAAAAATGAAGGCAAAGTGAAACCCTTCATCGACTATATCTTATCGGCAGAAGGACAGGCAACAGTGAAACAGGTAGGCTATATCCCTGTCAAATAAGTTAAATAACGAATCCATGTAAAGGCAGATAAATTCTGCCTTTTTTTATTTCCACAGACATCAATGCACAATTATTATTTATTTGTGCAACAATATTGGTTGATTTTGCACATTCTTTGGTTTATTGTGCTACCTTTGCCACATATATTTTTATTTACATATTTTACTTACATGAAGACATTAACAATCGGAGATCTGAAAGCCCGCATTCCAATCATCCAAGGTGGAATGGGCGTAGGAATCTCTCTATCCGGCTTAGCCTCAGCCGTTGCAAATGAAGGTGGGATTGGCGTTATCTCCGCCGCCGGTCTCGGTCTCTTATATAAAAAACTTTCTCCCAACTACACCGAAGCCGGCAATCTGGGCCTCGCAGCCGAGATCCGGAAAGCCCGTGAAAAGGCTAAAGGCATTATCGGTGTGAACGTGATGGTCGCTCTTTCAGACTTTGCCGAATTGGTGAAAACCAGTATCGCAGAAAAAGTAGACATCATCTTCAGCGGCGCCGGACTTCCTTTGGACCTGCCGTCTTTCCTTAAGAAAGACAGTGTAACAAAGTTGGTTCCTATCGTATCGAGCGCACGTGCCGCAAAGATCATCTGCGAAAAGTGGAAAAACAATTACGACTATCTTCCGGATGCAGTCGTACTGGAAGGCCCGAAAGCAGGCGGTCACTTAGGATATAAGGAGAACCAGCTGGAAGACGAACATTTCTCACTGGAAGAACTGCTGCCCCAGGTAGTGGAAGAAGTTTCCCACTTTGAACAGAAATATAACAAGAAAATCCCGGTAATTGCAGCAGGAGGCATTTACACGGGTGAAGATATCAAACGCGTGATGGACCTTGGAGCATCAGGCGTTCAATTAGGAACCCGTTTCGTCACCACTACCGAGTGCGACGCCTCAGATGCTTTCAAAGAGAGCTACATCAAAGCGGAAGAAAAGGACATCGAGATCATCAAAAGTCCTGTCGGTATGCCGGGACGAGCCATCCACTGCAATTTCTTGCAGAAAGTGAAAGAAGGATTGAAGCAGCCAAAGGCTTGTCCCTTCAATTGCATCAAGACTTGCGACATCTCACGAAGCCCTTATTGCATCGTAACTGCCTTGTATAACGCTTTCAAAGGAAACTTTGAGAACGGTTACGCTTTCGCCGGAAGTAATGCTTGGCGGACTACCCGTATCATGTCGGTGAAGGAAACAATCAGCGAGCTGATCAACGAGTGGAAATCTAAAGAATAATCTTTTTAGATTCCTGAAAATACCAATCCCCGGCGGTAGCTGTTACCGTCGGGGATTATTTTTGCCAGTCCTTTATTGGTAAGTTCCTGTTCCTTTCCTATCTTTATACCGGTCTTTTTAATAAAGAGATCCATATCGAATATCATGAACACAATTTACAAGCCTAATAAAAGCAAAATGAAAAAGGCAATCTTCATCCTCCCGCTTATATGCCTGTTCGCCGCTTGTATGCCGGATAAACAACCGGAGACCGGCACGTCCGAACCGCTCCGCACGCTAGCCGAACAATTCAAGCAACCGGCAGATTGCTATAAGCCCTATGTCTGGTGGCATTGGATGGGCAGTAATTTCTCTAAAGAAGGGATCACGAAAGATCTCGAAGCGATGAAAGAAGCCGGAATCGGTGGAGCGACAATATTCAACCTTGCTTCAGCGGTACAGGAATCGCATGCTCCGACAGAGAATAACCCCTGGCCCGAACAGACTTTCCGAAGCGAGGCTTATTGGGACGCCCTCCGGTTTGCAGCTTCCGAAGCAAAACGGTTAGGCCTGAAACTGGGCTTGCAGAGTACACCCGGCTATTCCACTTCAGGCGGTCCTTGGATCACGGAAGAAAGAGGTATGCAGCAGATTGTTTCCAGCCGGACAAACCTGCAAGGTAGCCGCCTCATCGAAACGGTTCTTCCGAAACCGGAACTACCGGTCTATAAAGGATGGGGAAGCACGCACCGGCAAGCAACTTTCTACCGGGATGTCGCGGTCATGGCCGTTCCCGAAAAGACGGATGTGAAACCGTATGAAATAATAAATCTATCGGAAGCGATGGATACGGCAGGAATACTTCGATGGCAGGCTCCCGCCGGGCGTTGGACAGTCTACCGGATCGGGCATGCGCCAACGATGTCCAACCCGCATCCGTTACCGGACGATCTGATCGGACATGCTTTGGAAGCCGACAAGATGAGCCGTGAACAGATGGCCTATCATTGGCGGTCGGTATTGGACCCGCTGAAAGAGCATCTGAAGGAGTATATCGGCGATTCATTCACACATATCCTGATCGATAGTTATGAAGCAGGCAATCAGGATTGGACTCCCGGCTTCCGAAACGATTTCATCCGTTTGAAAGGATATGATCCGCTTCCCTGGATTGCGTTGCGGAATTATGCAGGAGAGCGTGACGACGTAAAACTGTTTACGGAGGATTACAAAGAAGTCGTCAGCCGCCTCTATATCGACAACGGTTGGAAAATAGCCAAACAAATGATAAACGAAGCCGGGCTGCTTTTCTATTGGGAACCTTATTCCGGTCCGTTCAACTCATTCGAATCAGTAGCTATCCCCGACGTCCCGATGGGCGAGTTCTGGACAGGCGGCAAAGGGGCTATCTGGAATACGATCCCCAAAGCAGCACGGGTATACGGAAAGAAGATCGTTGCCGCCGAAGCCTTTACCGGACGTCCCGAGATCAGCCAGTACACGGAAGATCCGGCTTTTCTGAAACATACCGCCGACGGCAGTTTTGCCTCCGGGGCCAATCAGCTTTTCCTGCATCATTGGGTGCATCAGCCTTTTAACGACTCATATCAACCGGGCATGGGGATGGGTTGGTGGGGAACGCATTTCGGACGGCATCAGACCTGGATCAAACCGGGAAGGGCATTCTTCACTTATCTCGCCCGCTGCCAGATGCTATTGCAACAAGGGACATTCATATCCACCGACGAAACAGTATTGCACCGGAAAACCAGCGATGCCGATTTATATTTTATCATCAACCCGTCAGACTCCGTGCAAACCCGTACTTTTGCATTCGCCATGAAAGATAGAATGCCGGAATTATGGCTACCGAACAAAGGCCTTATCTGCCGGGCAGCCGATTGGAAGCAAACATCCGACTCTATCTTCGTCAACTTGAAACTGAATGCAGACGAATCCCTTTTCCTCGTCCTCCCCGAGAAGAAAGAGAATGGCTACACGGCACTGATACAACCTGCCGTGCAAATAAACGAAGAGGCTTCACAGGAAATAAAAGGTCCCTGGCAAATTTCTTTCGTTCCCAAATTAGGAGAGCCTTTCCAGCGGGAGTTTTCAACCTTATCGGACTTCAGCCTGCTTGCAGACACCGCTATCCGGTATTTTGCAGGGACAGCAACGTACAAGAAAACGGTCTTGCTGGATGAAACAGCTTTAGGTAAGGGAAAACGAGTGTCTTTGGATTTAGGTGAACTGAACGATATCGCCGAACTAACGATCAATGGCAAGGATGCCGGCGTCTTGTGGTATCCTCCTTACCAGGCTGATATTACGCCCTGGTTAAAAACGGGAGAGAATGAAATAGAAATCGCAGTCACCAACAACTGGGCGAACCGCCTGATCGGGGATGAACAATATCCTGCCGACTTCGAATGGGGACAAGACCGGGGAGAGAAATTAGGACGTGCCATGAAGGCTTATCCGGAGTGGTTCATCCAAAACCGACCACGTCCTTCGACAGGAAGAAAAACCTTTTCGATCTGGTATTACTACCGAAAAGATTCGCCGTTACAACCAGCAGGACTGTTAGGCCCCGTAAATCTTAGTTGGGGCGTGATCCGGGAATAAATAATCAGGCACGGAATTCATGGATAAGTTTATTTTCTTTCTGTGAACTCCGTGCCTTATAAAGAATTAAAGAGAAATCATTCTTTCTTGCTCTTCTTTTCCACTATCATTTCGATAATAAAGGAAACCAATAACCCGATACCTCCAAAAAGAAGGACTGACGCGCCATAAACAGTCCCTGATACATCACTATGATACCATGAACGCCAACCGTCATTCGTGACGCCTATCATATTATCCATGCCGACAGAAGTGGTAATGATAAAACCGACCAGCAATCCCAACCCAATACCTGTCAACAAGCAACCAGCTTTCAAAGAGCTGAAAGAAATACGGTTTCCCCTATAACTCGGCAATCCCAATTTTCCTTCGAATGCGGAAGCATCCAGTTTATCCCCGATCTTCTCGATGATCGCCAACCGTTCTTTCCGGCGAACGAACAATTCAAACAAACCGTAAATAGCTGCAAATACAATTCCGGTAGTCAACGGAACAACAATAAAATCCATCATAACTGTACTTTTTTAAATGATTCATTAATTTCTTTGCTACTTTTGACGCATCTCTTTCCGAAAGGTTACAGGGAGGAAAGAAAAAAATATTTTTTTTATTGATGCAAGTTGTAACCTATTCACCCGGCTTGCGTCCATTATAATACGATGGAGTTGTATACCGATACATATTATATACAAAGGATACAAGCGGGAGATACGGCATGCTTCGCCTGCCTTCTGGATAAATACGGCCGTCCTGTTCATTCGTTAATCTTAAAGGTGGTCAGAAACCGGGAAGATGCGGAAGAACTGGCGCAGGATGTGTTTATGAAGGTGTTTAAAAATCTCTCTTCGTTCAAAGGAGAATGCAGTTTCTCCACCTGGATCTACCGGATCGCCTACAACACAGCTATCTCGGAGACCCGGAAAAAGAAACACGAGTTTCTGGCGATCGAGGAATCGGTTATTAATAATGTATCGGAACAAGAAGTGGCCGAAGCGCTTGGCAGGACAGACAGCTCCGACCAAATACAGATGCTCGATGCCGCCCTCGCCCAATTGCCACCCGACGAGCGGGCGATCATCCTGCTCTTTTACATGAAAGAAAAGACGATCGACGAAGTGGCAACGATCACCGGATTGACTGCTTCTAATATAAAAGTGAAATTGCATCGCATACGAAAGAAACTGTTTGTTGTATTAAAAGGAATGGAGGAACAATAAAATGACCGAGAAGAATGACATATTGAAAGACCTGTTTAGCCGGATGCCTGAAGAGGAACTTCCCGCTTCATTCCGTACCAACGTGATGATGCAGATCATGGCCGAAGCCGAACGGATACGCAAGCGCGACGAACGCTGGGGATGGATTGCCGTCATCGCAGCCTCGCTGCTAATGATCGGCATCGCGATCGCCTCATTCCTTTATATGGGCATCCCCAAAATATCCGTACAGATACCCAATATGAGCACACTGCCATTCTATGCCTATATCGGGATGCTTGCCTTAATCCTGTTAGGGGTCGACTACAAGTTCAGACAAATATTCAAAAGAAGGCAAATGTCTCAGAAAGAAAAGATGTAAGTAGCGGTATTACAAGTCAAAAAGATTGTTTTTCCATGTAAAAAGCCTTGCAAGTCAGAAAAAAGCATTACCTTTGCCCCCGATTTTTGAGAGATGACAACATAATGTCTAACTTACTAATTAAAACAAACTTAAGTATTAACAATTAGAGAATGGAAAATTTAAAGAACATTCAACCCATTGATGATTTCAACTGGGAAGCTCTTGAAAAGGGCGATTCTTACGGCGAAGTAAGCAAGGACGATCTTGTAAAAACGTATGACGAGACTTTGAACACTGTAAAGGACAAAGAAGTCGTTATGGGAACTGTAACTGCAATGAACAAACGTGAAGTTGTAGTGAACATCGGTTTCAAATCGGATGGCGTTGTATCTATGGCTGAATTCCGTTACAACCCGGACCTGAAAATTGGTGACGAAGTAGAAGTCTACATCGAAAACCAGGAAGACAAAAAAGGACAGTTGATCCTGTCTCACAAGAAAGCACGCGCTACACGTTCTTGGGATCGTGTAAACGAAGCTCTTGAAAAAGACGAAATCATCAAAGGTTACATTAAATGTCGTACTAAGGGCGGTATGATCGTTGACGTATTCGGCATCGAAGCATTCTTGCCGGGTTCTCAGATCGATGTAAAACCGATCCGCGACTACGATGTATTTGTAGGTAAGACAATGGAATTCAAGATCGTTAAGATCAACCAGGAATTCAAGAATGTTGTTGTATCTCATAAAGCTCTTATCGAAGCTGAACTTGAACAGCAGAAGAAAGACATCATCTCCAAACTTGAAAAAGGCCAGGTACTGGAAGGTACGGTTAAGAATATCACTTCTTACGGTGTATTCATCGACTTGGGTGGCGTAGACGGTTTGATCCACATCACAGACCTCTCTTGGGGCCGTGTTTCTCATCCGGAAGAAATCGTTCAGCTGGATCAGAAGATCAACGTGGTTATCCTTGACTTCGACGACGAAAAGAAACGTATCGCTCTCGGCTTGAAACAGCTGACTCCGCACCCATGGGATGCTTTGGATACAAACCTGAAGGTTGGCGACAAAGTTAAAGGTAAAGTTGTCGTTATGGCTGACTACGGTGCATTCATCGAAATCGCTCCGGGCGTAGAAGGTCTGATCCACGTTTCTGAAATGTCTTGGACACAGCACTTGCGTTCTGCTCAGGACTTCATGAAAGTTGGTGACGAAATCGAAGCTGTTATCCTGACTCTGGACCGCGACGAACGTAAGATGTCTCTGGGTATCAAACAGCTGAAAGCCGACCCATGGGAAGATATCGAATCTCGCTTCCCGGTAGGTTCACGCCACATGGCTAAAGTTCGTAACTTCACTAACTTCGGTGTATTCGTAGAAATCGAAGAAGGCGTAGACGGCTTGATCCATATCTCTGACCTGTCTTGGACAAAGAAAATCAAACATCCGTCGGAATTCACTCAGATCGGTGCAGAAATCGAAGTTCAGGTTCTGGAAATCGACAAAGAAAACCGCCGTTTGAGCTTAGGCCACAAACAGCTGGAAGAAAATCCTTGGGATGTATTCGAAACAATCTTCACTGTAGGTTCTATCCACGAAGGAACAATCATCGAAGTGCTGGATAAAGGTGCTGTAATCTCTCTGCCCTACGGCGTAGAAGGTTTCGCAACTCCGAAACACCTGGTAAAAGAAGACGGTTCTCAGGCTGCTGTAGACGAAAAACTGCAGTTCAAGGTAATCGAATTCAACAAGGAAGCTAAGAGAATCATCCTTTCTCACAGCCGTATCTTCGAAGATGAACAGAAAGGCGCTAAGAAAGAAACTGGCGAAAAGAAATCATCTGCAAAACGCGGTGGCAAGAAAGAAGAAGAATCTGCAATGGTAACCGGTCCGGTTGAAAAGACTACACTGGGTGACATTGAAGAACTCGCTGCTCTGAAAGAAAAATTGGCTGGTAAATAAGATCCGTCAATTCAGATAAAATAAAAGGAGATGTCCACCCGGATATCTCCTTTTTTATTGCTTGAAAAAAAGAATAGAGAAAGTTCTCTTAGTCCACCTCCTTGATCACTTCCTCTACTTGTTCCTGCTCACCGTAATATTGACAACTTTCACCGATACCCAGCAAAGCATTTATTTCATGACGCTTGTCCAAGTCCGTAAAATAGGCATCCACTACTTTATAAATATCGAATCCGTCCGTTGAACCTGCAGCCAGATTCAATGCTTCTACCAATTTACCTGTAGCCTTGCGAATTTCAGCTTTATTGATCAAATGAAACTCATTGTTGTGAATTAATTGACTCTTTCCCATGATGTTTGATTTTAAAGTTATACTTGTTCTTCATAAATAACCATTCCCGAAAGCGGTAAGTTTAACCTCGCTGCTTCGTTTAATGCACTAAATATACAAACATCCTCGGATCTTTCAACCTTTCGGACCTTTTATTTTCAATAAACATGAAAAATGAATACAATCCCGGATTTACAATATTTCATGATAAGTTAGTACAATCGACTCACTAAATATAGAATAAGTTCTATTCTATTTGGTTATGTGAAAATTAATGCTGAAATTTGTTCACAGATAATATAAAAGATATGGGCACGAACGAAGATAACTACAATGTAACTATTCTGATCGCAGAAGACGAGGAAAGCAATTTCCTGCTATTAAAAACCATTTTAAAAAGACACTGTAACGTTCTTCAGGCCAGAACCGGCTTGGAGCTATTGAAAGTCTTTGAAGAAAAGGGAGCCGATATGATTTTGCTGGATATAAAAATGCCGGAGATGAACGGCATAGAAGCGCTGAAAGAGATTAGGAAAAAAGACACGAACATCCCGATCATCATGCAGTCTGCTTATGCCTTCGAAAATGACATGGAAGCTGCCCGTGCTGCCGGAAGCAATGGATTTATCACCAAGCCCATCAACATCGTCGAATTGAAGAAAACGATTTCCAAATTCTTACCGCAGATCACCTGGTAAGAATCCGGATGATGACATATTCTAAAAAACCGGCATAGTCGTAACAATTGTTATGCTTATGCCGGTTTTTCTTTTTTACCGCTTCCTACAAACCACAAAAAAGGCTTGCAATTTCTTGCAAACCTTTTATATTTACTCAGCTATGTCGGGGTGAGAAGATTCGAACTTCCGACCACACGCCCCCCAGACGCGTACTCTAACCGGGCTGAGCTACACCCCGCTTTGTTTTACGGCTGCAAAGGTAAATATTTTTCGTTATATTCCAAAGCTTTCACGATAAAAATCCAAGGATTCGAGGATTTTCTCTTTGCTTACCTGCTGATTAATCTGAACATCACCCACTTGCGAAAGCAAGGTGAAGTTGATAATCCCCGCCTCATTCTTCTTATCGTGCGTCATCAGTTCATACAAGGTATCGTAATCCTTGCAATCGAACACGAAAGCCGGATAATACTCCTTCAGATAATAAACGACCTGGCTCAGTTTCTCCATCGGGAAACCGCATACTTTATGAGACAGATACAATTCGCTGACAATACCGGCAGCAACCGCATGCCCATGCAGCAAAGGGCGGTTTTTCCTGAACGACAGGCTTTCATAGGCATGACCGATCGTATGACCGAAGTTCAGCGCCTTGCGGATGCCATGCTCTTTCGGGTCTTCCTCCACGATGCGCTCTTTTACGGCTACGGATTGGGCAACCATCTTGTTCAGGAAAGCATAATCGATCCTCGCATCGAGGTCGAACAACAAGACAGAGGCGTAAATGTCCATCGAACTGATCAACGCGTGTTTGATCAGTTCGGCATAGCCGGAAAGCAAGTTGTCGCGATCGAGCGTACGCAGGAACTCACAATCGATAAAGACGCATTCGGGGGGATAGAAAGAACCGACCTCATTCTTCAAACCGTTGAAGTTAACCCCGGTCTTCCCTCCTACAGCCGCATCGACCGAGGCCATCAGGGTAGTCGGGATATTGACGGTCCGCAATCCGCGTTTGAAAGTCGCACCAGCAAAACCTCCCATATCGGTAATCATACCGCCGCCCAGATTGACTAAAAGTGAATTGCGGGAAGCACCTTCATTCGAAAGACGCGACCAGATATAAGCGACTTGTTGAATGTCTTTATGCGTATCGCCCGCCTTTACGGTAATAACCGGGGCATCCTGGAAGGCAGGAATATCTTTTACCAGCGGAAAACATTTTTCTTGTGTGTTCGTATCGGTCAGGATAAAAAGTTTATCATAACTCATGGAAGCAAAGAACGCCTGCAAATCGGCTTTGAGATCCTTGCTAATTACTACTTTTTGAGCGGCCATAATGTCCTTTTTTATTATAATCGTTACGACAAAGGTATTATATGTTATCCGATTATCAAAACAAGGAAAAGAAAATTCCATGCTTATGGAACTAAAGTTTCATAGGCATGGAACTAAAGTTTCTTGCAGGGGAAACATCTCTTTCTTCTTATTTCAGACCGGCCGCGTCCAGGATGTGTTCGACAGCTTCACCCAGTCCGGCCACATTCTTGCCTCCGGCTGTTGCAAAATGAGGCTGGCCGCCACCGCCACCTTGTATCAGTTTCGCTGCCTCTTTCACCAGTTTGCCGGCATTCAAGCCTTCGGATACCAGCTTTTCGCTCAGCATGACCATCAACGCGCACTTCTCGCCGTCTTTGATTCCTGCCACAAAGAAGACCTTTTCGTCCGTATGGCTTTCGCCTTTGATTTGGAAAGCCAAGTCTTTGATAGCATCGACATTGGCCTCGCCCCGGAATGCGACGACTTTCACGCCGTTACGCTCAACCGCTTTGGCAATCAAATCTTTCTTCAACTGCTGAACTTTTTCTTTCAGATAATCGCCTACCTGCTTTTTCAGTTCGGCATTCTCTTCGATAGCTTTCTTGATGGTTTGAGACAGGTTCGGCACATTGTTGAACATCGCACGCAGTTCACGCAGGGAATCTTGCAACATGAAGGTGTAGTTTTCAGCACCTTCGGCCGTTACCGCTTC
This sequence comes from Parabacteroides vesiculifaciens, assembly GCF_049860805.1. Lineage (NCBI taxonomy): Bacteria > Pseudomonadati > Bacteroidota > Bacteroidia > Bacteroidales > Tannerellaceae > Parabacteroides > Parabacteroides vesiculifaciens. The sequence continues at coordinate 4,723,746 of NZ_CP187555.1, read as the reverse complement.
GATACGGCGTACACCTGCCGCGATGGAGCTTTCACCAACCACACGCAAGGAACCGATCATGCCGGTTGCAGGGATATGCGTACCACCGCACAACTCGATAGAGTTACCGTATTTAACCACACGAACTTCATCGCCATACTTTTCACCGAACAGAGCCATAGCGCCTAATGCCTTCGCTTCGGCGATCGGCATATTGCGATGCTCTTCCAGCGGATAGTTAGCACGGATCTTTTCGCTCACTAACTTTTCCACCTTACGGATTTCTTCGTCCGTCACTTTCTGGAAGTGGGAGAAGTCGAAACGCAGGGAGTCGGGAGAAACATAAGAGCCCTTCTGTTCGACATGCGTTCCCAGCACTTCACGCAACGCTTCGTGCAACAGGTGAGTGGCAGAGTGGTTGCATTCGCACTGGATACGTTTCTTCTCGTTGATCTTAGCGGTGAAAGTAGCCGTTACATCTTTCGGCAATTTAGCTACCAGATGTACAGGCAGGTTGTTTTCGCGCTTCGTATCGATCACGTCGATCGTCTCGTCATCGGCAATCAACCAACCGGTATCGCCGACCTGTCCACCCATCTCTGCGTAGAACGGAGTCTGGTCCAGAACGATCTGATATAGTACCTTATTCTTCTGCTTGATCTGACGATAACGCAGGATTTCGGCATCGCATTCGAACAGGTCGTAGCCGACGAAGCTCGATCCGCCCTCTTTCAGCACTACCCAGTCACCGGTTTCGATAGCGGCAGCGTTGCGGGCACGGTCCTTCTGCTTCTGCATCTCGACGTTAAACTCGTCGATGTTGGCTTCCATGCCGTTTTCACGAAGGATCAACTCGGTCAAATCCAACGGGAATCCGTATGTATCATATAAAGTAAAGGCATCTACGCCGCTGATCACGTTCTTTCCGGCAGCCTTTGTTTCCTCCATCTTTTTATCCAGCAAGCGGATACCGGTTTCCAGTGTACGCAGGAAAGATTCTTCTTCTTCCTTGATCACCTTTTCGATCAACGTCTTCTGTGCAATCAGTTCCGGATAGGCATCGCCCATTGTTTCGATCAGCACGGGCAACAGTTTATACATGAAGGATTCTTTGCGATCCAGGAACGTGTAGCCGTAGCGAACGGCACGGCGCAGGATTCGGCGGATAACATAGCCGGCCTTTGCATTAGAAGGCAACTGTCCGTCCGTAATGGCGAAGGCGATCGTACGGATATGGTCGGCAATTACGCGCATAGCCACGTCCTGCTGTTTGTCCTTGCCGTAAGAAGTACCTGCCATACCGGCAATCACTTTGATGATCGGCTGGAAAACGTCCGTATCGTAGTTGGATGTTTTGCCCTGCAAAGCCATGCAGAGACGTTCGAATCCCATACCGGTATCGATCACACGTGCAGGCAGCGGTTCGAGCGAGCCGTCGGCCTTGCGGTTGTACTGCATGAACACTAAGTTCCAGATTTCGATCACCTGCGGATGGTCTTTGTTCACCATGTCCTGGCCGGGGATAGCGGCACGTTCCTCTTCCGGACGGAGGTCGATATGGATTTCGGAGCAAGGACCGCAAGGACCCGTATCACCCATTTCCCAGAAGTTATCGTGTTTGTTACCATTGATGATATGGTCTTTCGGCAGGAACTTTTCCCAATAGCCGGCAGCCTCGTCGTCGCGGGAAAGACCTTCGGCAGGACTTCCTTCGAACACGGTTGCATACAAGCGGTCGGGATTCAGTTTCAACACTTCAACCAGGTATTCCCACGCCCAGTTAATCGCTTCCTGTTTGAAATAGTCGCCGAACGACCAGTTACCCAACATTTCAAACATGGTATGGTGGTACGTATCGTGTCCTACCTCTTCCAGGTCGTTATGCTTGCCACTCACACGAAGACACTTTTGTGAATCCGCGACACGTGGATATTTACGGGGTACGTTCCCCAGGATTATATCTTTGAACTGGTTCATACCTGCATTGGTAAACATCAATGTAGGGTCGCCCTTCACAACCATCGGAGCAGAAGGCACAATCTGGTGCTGCTTGGAAGCGAAGAAGTCTTTAAATGATTCACGGATTTCTTTTGCTGTCAACATAATCTATTCTATATAGTCTCGTTAATATTCTGAAAAACAATTTGCAAAAGTACAGCAAATTATTATTTTTGCACGTATCCAAGCAAGAAAATATTTGATGAAACTATTTAAAAGCAGAAAAACATATTACTTATATAACCCCAACACGCTCAGTTACGAGCGCGTTTACCCCTCCGCCAAAGACCGTTTTTTCGGTGTGCTCCGCCACCTGAGTATCGGTATCGTGATCGGCGTAGGCATTTTCTTTATCTTTTCCCGCACGTTCGATTCGCCAGTAGAATCGCTACTGAAGAAAGAAAACAAGCTGTTACAAACTCAATATGAGGTACTTTCGTTACGTCTGACCAATGCGCTGGAAGTATTGGATGATATACAACAACGCGACGAAAACCTCTACCGGGCAATCTTTCAGGCGGAATCGATCCCCGAATCCGTCCGCAAGTCCGGCTTCGGCGGGACCAACCGGTATGAGCATCTGATGAGCCTGTCCAATCCCGAACTGATAGTTTCGACCACCCAGAAGATGGATATGCTGAGCAAGCAGCTCTACATCCAGTCCAACTCGCTGGAGGAACTCATCACATTGGGTAAGAACCAGGAAGAACGAAGCAAGTGCATTCCCGCGATACAGCCGATTGCGAATAAGGACCTGAAACGTACGGCATCCGGTTACGGTGTGCGTATCGACCCGATCTACCGTACTCCCCGCTTCCACTCCGGCATGGACTTTTCCGCCAAAGTAGGTACGGAGATCTATGCGACCGGTGATGGCGTCGTTACCTTTGCCGCCTGGAAACAGGGATACGGGAACTGCCTGATGATCAACCACGGGCATGGATTCCAGACGCTTTACGGCCACATGAGCAAGTTCCGTGCACGCGTCGGGCAGAAAGTAAAGCGCGGAGAAGTGATCGGAGAAGTGGGTAACACCGGAAAGTCTACCGGCCCGCACCTTCACTACGAGGTGATTGTCCGTGGCAAACACGACAACCCGTCCAAATACTACTATATGGACCTGACTCCGGAAGAATACGACCGTATGATACAGATTGCCGAAAATCACGGCCAGGTTATGGATTAAACATTGTTTAATACGATGGCATTAAATAAAGATAAAAATCTAAAGCTCTTTTTCTCCATCAGCGAGGTGGCGCAGATGTTCGACGTCAACGAGTCGACCCTGCGCTTCTGGGAGAAGGAATTCGACCAGATACGCCCGCGCAAAACGGGTAAAGGGACCCGCTCCTATCGGCAGGAAGACATCGACGCGATACGTTTAGTCTACCACTTGGTGAAAGAAAGGGGAATGACACTGGCAGGCGCCCGGCAAAAGCTGAAAGAGAACCCGGAAACGACGATACGCCACGAAGAGATCGTAAACAGGTTGAAGCAGATCAAGGAAGAACTACTCGCCATGAAAGAGGCATTCGAAGCGTTAGAAGTTCCCAAATAGTCCTTTACATATAAAAACGACTTTAAAGAATTAGCTTGTTACGCCGGAAAATCGTACCTTCGCAGCAATTTAATAAAAACAAGAAACATGGAAATTACGGGAAGAATCATCGCCGTACTGCCTGTTCAAGGCGGTATCAGCAAAAACGGAAACGAGTGGAAGAAGCAGGAATATGTCCTGGAAACACATGACCAATACCCTAAGAAAGTATGCTTCCAGATTTTCGGTGCAGACCGCATCGACCAGGCAGCTATACAGCCCGGAGAAGAACTTACAGTATTTTTCGACATAGACAGCCGCGAATATCAGGGACGTTGGTTTACCAATATCAGTGCTTGGAAAGTGGAACGCCCGATGGCGGCAGCTCCCCAGTCTGCACCGGGTGCCATGACGCCCGAGAATGCCGTACCGGCTTCTGCTCCTGCAATATCTGCCGCTCCTGATTTCGGTCCGGCTAACCCGATCGACGATCTGCCTTTCTGATGAACATCGTTCTTTTGATTGGCGGACTGCTCCTGATCCTGGTCGGTGCAAACGCACTGACCGATGGAGCCGCTTCGGTTGCCAAACGCTTTCACATCTCCAGCTTAGTGATCGGCCTGACGATCGTTGCTTTCGGAACATCAGCGCCCGAACTGACCGTCAGTATCGTTTCCGCCCTGAAAGGGAGTGCGGACATGGCGATCGGGAACGTGGTCGGTAGCAATATCTTCAACACATTGATGATCGTAGGCTGCACGGCCGCTATCGTTCCGATCAGTGTCACGAAAGGGACGTTAAGCAAGGAGATACCGCTTTGCATACTGGCCTCCGTCGTTTTGTTCATCTGTGCAAACGATGTATTGATCAATAAGGCTACGGCCAACACGATCAGCAGTAGCGACGGGATGTTGCTGCTCTGCTTTTTCCTTATCTTTCTGGGATATACGTTTGCCATTGCCCGCAACGGCAGCGGCGAAGGCGAATCCGAAATAAAGGAAATGCCAATATGGAAGTCCGTCCTGTTCATCGCAGCCGGCCTGGCGGGATTGGTCTACGGAGGACAGTTCTTTGTGAACGGCGCTTCAGGAATCGCCCGTGGCCTCGGAGTCAGCGAATCGATTATCGGCCTGACGCTGGTTGCCGGAGGGACTTCGCTTCCCGAACTGGCGACATCGGTTGTAGCAGCCCTGAAAAAGAATCCCGAGATGGCGATCGGAAACGTGATCGGCTCCAATCTTTTCAATATATTCTTCGTATTAGGATGCAGCGCGACTATCAGCCCGTTAAACATACAGGGGATTACGAATCTGGATTTCGGCGTACTGACCGGCTCCTGCGTGCTGCTCTACATCTTCGGTTGGTTCTTTAAGAAACGGACGATTACACGGATAGAGGGAATCGCCCTGATAGCTTGTTACATCGGCTATACGGCTTATCTGATTTCCTTGTCCTGACACATAAGAAAAAAGAGTATAGCCTTTTCGGGAAAAAGACTATACTCTTTTCAACAAAAAGCTATAGTCTTTCGTCGGAAAAGCTATAGCTTTTTTTATTTAGTCCGCCACACGGGCAACCGACTGGATATTCTTTATCTTTGAAAGGACTACACACATCCGCTGGATATCCTCCACATCGTGGACTTTCATCTTCACCCTTCCTTCGAACACACCGTCTTTCGCCTCGATCAACAGACGGATGATGTTGACATTGAAGTCGTCGGAAATCGTGCGGGTGATCGTGTTCAACACGCCCATAGAGTCGATTCCCTTGATCTCGAGCGTTGCCTCGAATGAAGAATGATGGCTGCTCCATTCCGTATTCAAGATACGTTCGCCAAAACTGCTCTTCAGGCGCATGGCGATCGGACAGGAACGTTTGTGGACTACCACGTTACCATCGTCGTTGATAAAGCCCAGCGACTCGTCACCCGGAATCGGTTTACAGCAATCGGCAATGACGTAATTGCGTTCAAAAGCCTCTTCCTTCAGAATATAAGGTTTCTTCTTGTCATATTTCGGCTTCTCTTTCGTTTGTTCCTCTTCCTCTTTCTTACCGGTAGTCGCCTTCGTTGCTACCCGGAGCGCTTGCTTGACGTACTTGAACAGTACATTGTCCGTTTTCTCCTTCAACAGTTTATGGATGTTTTCGGGCAGGATCACATCACCTTTCTCTACCGCGTAAAAGAATTCTTCCCGTTTGGAGAAACCGAAATACATACATAACTTGTCGATATTAGACGTATTTGCCTCCAAATTGTTGCGTTTGAAAGCATCGATCACCTTAATCTCGCCTTCTTTTGCAGCCTCCTTACGAATCCTTTTCAAGTAAGCGTCGATCCTGGCGCGTGCCCTTGCAGTCGTCACGAAGTTCAGCCATTCCGGTTGCGGGTTCTGCGAACGGGAGGTCAGAATCTCCACCTGGTCACCACTTGCCAGCTGATGGCTGAGCGGAACCAAGCGGTGGTTGACTTTGGCGCCGATACATTTGTTTCCGATATCCGAGTGGAGCGCATAACCGAAGTCCAGAGCCGTAGCTCCCTGCGGCAAAGTCTTGATGTCGCCTTTCGGGGTAAAAACAAATATCTCGGAGGTAAAAAGGTTCAGTTTGATGGTATCAAGAAAGTCAAGGGCGTTCGGGTCCGGGCTTTCCAGGATCTCGGTGATGGTCTGCAACCATTTGTCGAGCTCCGTATCTTCTTCAACGCTGTGTTCCTTATATTTCCAATGAGCAGCAAAGCCTTTCTCGGCAATCTCGTCCATACGGCGGCTACGGATCTGTATCTCCACCCACTGTCCGTCAGGCCCCATCACGGTCAGGTGCAACGCCTGATAACCGTTGGCTTTGGGACGGCTCACCCAGTCGCGGATGCGGTCCGGGCGAATACGGTAGATATCCGTGATAGCGGAATAGATATCCCAACACTGGTTCTTCTCATCCACACCCGGCAGCGGGTCGAAGATGATGCGGACGGCATATATGTCGTAGATATCTTCAAAACTGACACCTTTACTCTCCATCTTGTTCCAGATGGAATAGGCTGATTTCACACGTGCACGCATTTCATAGTTGAGCCCCATCTCCTTCAACTTCTTGTCCACCGGCACGGCAAAGTGCTCGAACAAAGTGTTTCGGGCGGCCTCCGTAGACTTCAGTTTCAGATTGATAAAGGCATATTCCTGCGGATGCTCATACTTAAAACTCAGGTCTTCCAGTTCCGTCTTGATGGAGAAAAGCCCCAGACGGTGCGCCAGAGGGGCGTATAGATAAAGCGTTTCACCGGCAATCTTGAACTGCTTCGCCGGCAACATCGAACCCAACGTACGCATATTATGGAGACGGTCGGCTATCTTGATCAGGATCACCCGGATATCGTCGCTCATCGTCAGCAACAGCTTACGGAAATTCTCCGCCTGAGCCGATGCCTGTTCACCGAAGATACCGCCGGAGATCTTCGTCAGGCCGTCCACGATCTGGGCGATCTTCTCACCGAACATATCCTTAATATCCTCAACCGTATATTCGGTATCTTCCACCACATCGTGCAACAAAGCCGAACAGATGGAAGTGGACCCCAGCCCCATCTCGCGGCAGACAATACGGGCCACGGCTATCGGGTGCATAATGTAAGGCTCGCCCGAACGGCGCTTTACGCCGGCGTGCGCCTGGTTCGCAAAGTTGAACGCCTTGGTTATACGTTCCACCTTGCGGCGATGGTTGGACTTAAGGTAATCCTGCAACAGCGCGTCAAAGCCGTCTTGAATCATCTGTTCATCAGCCGAGAGAACGGGTTTCGCCTCCTGGTCAGGCTGCAGGTCCGTTGTGTCTTTTGTATCATTTATGTCGCTCATATCGAATGCCCTTCCGTATTTTAAACGTGTATGTAGGCAAATATATATAAATATTTGCTTATATATTCCCGAAAGCGACAGAAAAAGTTAAACGACCGGTATTTTCAAGACCTGCCCCGGCCGGATATCGGCACTTGTCAGCCCGTTGGCTTTCTGTAAATCGTCTGTTGAAACTCCCGGATACTTCTTGGCAATGGAGTAAAGGGAGTCGCCGGACTGCACTTTATAAGTCAAACTTTTGCTGGAGACGCGTGCCGTCTGATTGCTCTTGGCAACGACAGGAGTAGCCTTCTGCACCGCTTTTGCCGATGCGGCCTTTTCGGCATTCTTTGCCTTGGCCGAAGCAAATGCAACGCCTCCGTTATCGACATGCAAACGCAGGCGACGGCCTTTGGCTACACGGTTGGAACCTAAACCGTTCCATTTACGGATATCTTTCGGAGTGACGCCGTAACGGTTTGCGATGGTATAGATATTTTCACCGGAAGCAACTACATGGGTAATCTTCTCGAGCGTGAGATTCTTCGATCTTCCTGTTGCGTTGACCGGTACACAGTTGGCCAGCAGCTCTTCTATACGATGTGTATAGACCGAGTCCTCCTTGTCGACAAACGCATAGGTCTGGGACGCCGGTAGTTTCAATACGGAAGGTTCCGTATTCCCCGGTATAATATCGCGTTTGTATTGCGGGTTGAGCGCACGAAGCTGTTCGATGTCGACTCCCAGCACATCGGAAACCTGCTCCAGGTGAAGCATACTGTTCACCATAACCGTATCGGTCGCCAACGGGAGGCTGGTCTGCATCGGGCAGATATTATGATCGCAATAGTAATTCATGATATAATTGGCAGCGATAAACAGCGGCACATACGAACGGGTTTCACGGGGCAGATAGCGGAATATCTCCCAGAAATCGGTCTTCCCCCCGGAACGGCGGATCGCCTTGTTCACATTGCCCGGACCGCAGTTATAGGAAGCCAGCACTAAGTTCCAGTCGCCATAGATGGCATACATATCTTCAAAATACTTACAGGCCGCCTCAGTCGCCTTTTCCGGATCACGCCGTTCGTCCAGCAGGCTGTTGATCTCCAAACCATATATCTTGCCGGTCGGAAGCATGAACTGCCAAAGCCCGCAAGCCCCCACACGGGAAAGGGCGACCGGGTTCAAGGCGCTCTCCACGACCGCCAGGTACTTCAACTCCAAAGGCAGGTTATGCTTGTCGAGCACCTGTTCGATAATAGGAAAATAGAAATCCGCCATACCCAACATATAGCGTACCAGATCACGCTTGCGCCCTGCATACAGATCGATGCAATCCCGCACCACCTCGTTATAAGGCAAACGGATCACGCTCGGCAGACGCTCCAAACGTTCTTCATAAACAGAGTCGGGGAAATAAACATTCTCCGCATCATCGTGGCAATATTCATCTACCTTCGAGAAATATTGCACGTGCCAGGAATGAAGCAAACTATCTACGTTTGCATCGAGGCTTTCAGGTATCAAGCCCACTACGTCAGACAGCGAGTCTGTCGATAATGTCGAATACTGCGGTTCGCCGAATATCGGGTCCTGTGCACGGGAAACCTGCATCAGGCAGAACAGGCAGAATAGGATAAGTAGGTTTTTATTCATGATGTTAGAACTTAAAACTGCAATTCAATCCATACGAACCCGGCGTGTAGCGGGTCTTCGGGGTTACCTCCGGCGACCAGTGCATGCTCAGGTCCGGAGAGATGTCAAAATCAAACAGCTGGGCATCCACATACGCATCGATAATAGTGATCGCATATACCCCGACCGTAATGATAATACTCAAATCCCTGTAACGGCGAAAGTAATCTTTCCGGCGCTTCAGGTTTTCCTGGAACTGGGTATTCGAGACGTAAGTACTCTCCTGCCCCGACGGGACAAAGATCGTCCAACTCTCGCTCCACGGCCCCGTATACGGTTCATGGCCTTCTTGCTGCCCCTCCAATACCTTTTGGTAATCCGCCATAATATTAAAATAGGCATCCGAATAGTCGCCATAATTCTTATTGTTCCAAGTGATGGCATACATACACCCCATAAAGGCTCCATACACCAACGGGAGTTTCCAGTACTTCTTATTATATATCTGTCCCAGACCCGGCACTAATGCATAAAGCAGCGCTTTGTTAGGATCGGGTTTGAATTCCTTAAGCTTCACCTTCGGCTGAGGCAGTGAGTCGGCAGCCGAAAGCACAGCCTTCACCGTCGAATCGGCCTTTGCTGTTTCGCCGGGGACCACTGCCGTAACGATCGAATCGGAAGAGATCACCGTGTCTTGCTTTGCCGTTATCCCCCTCTGCGCATAGCCGGACACTATCGGGCCACACAACAAAACCAGTATAAATAATATCGCTTTCCCGTTTCTCATTTCAACTTATCCAACAAGCCGATCAGTTTTTCCAATTCATCTTCCGATGCAAAGGGGATCGTTATTTTACCTTTTCCTTTATCGTTGCATACCAGTTGTACCTTGGTATTAAAGAAATTAGACAGATGATCCTTCAGTAAGTTGAATTCCTCAGGAAGTTTCGGTTTCCGCTGGGCGGGCTTTCCCTTTTTAGCCTGTTCCAGCACAGCCGCATCCACTCCGCCACGTACTATTTCTTCGACGTTGCGGACGGACAAACCTTCCGCCAGGATCTGTTCGTAAAGCGCCAACTGCACTTCCGGGTCTTCGACAGGCAACAGTGCCCGCGCATGCCCCATGTCGATCTTTTTATCTTTCAGTCCCACCTGTATCTCGGCAGGGAGTTTCAAAAGGCGGAGGTAATTGGCAATCGTCGCCCGCTTCTTACCGACGCGTTCACTGAGCTTTTCCTGCGTCAGGCCGTAGCTGTCGATCAGCTTCTGGTAAGCCAGTGCAATTTCAATCGAGTTCAGGTCTTCACGCTGAATATTCTCGATCAGTGCCATTTCGACGATATTCTCGTCTGCGGCGGTTTTGATATAGGCAGGGATGCGTTCCAGTCCCGCCATCAGGGAGGCACGATACCGGCGTTCGCCGGAGATAATCATATATTTGTCCGTCCCGGTCTCTTTCAGCGTGATCGGCTGGATGACGCCCAGTGAACGGATGGAAGTAGCCAGCTCCTCGAGCGTCTCTTCCTCAAAAACAGAACGGGGTTGATCCGGATTGGGCTGGATTTTACTCAGTTCTATTTCACTAATAGACGATGAGCCGCCCGTTTTCAGGTCGTCCATCGTTATCAAAGCATCCAATCCGCGGCCAAGAGCCGATCTTTTCATTACCATAAACTTTCGAATTTATGATTTATGATTTATGATTTATGATTTGTTTGTCTTTTCAAACCATAAATCATAAATCATAAATCTATTTGTTTTTATCTATCAGCTCTTGTGCGAGCTGCATGTGATTAAGAGCTCCCTTCGATTCGGCATCGTAGAGTAATACGGGTTTGCCATAACTGGAAGCCTCGCTTAATTTGACATTACGCTGAATAACGGTCGTGAAAACCAGGTCCCGGAACGGACGCTTCACTTCTTCGTAAATCTGGTTGGCCAGACGGAGACGCGAGTCGTACATGGTCAGCAGGAAGCCTTCGATTTCCAGTGCAGGATTCAGCTTCGATTTGATAATCTTTATCGTATTCAACAGCTTACTAATACCTTCCAGAGCAAAATACTCGCATTGAACGGGTATCATCACCGAATCGGCAGCCGTCAAGGCGTTAACCGTGATCAGTCCCAAAGAGGGAGAACAGTCGATCAGGATGTAATCATACCGGTCTTTCAGCGGAACCAGTACTTGCTTAAGTATCTGTTCCCGGTTCTCCATGTTCAGCATTTCAATCTCCGCACCTACCAGGTCGATGTGGGAAGGGATAATATCCAGCCCCTCCACCTCAGTATTGGTAATAGCGCCTTTCGGGTCGTCGCCATTCACCAGGCATTCGTAGATGGACAATTCCACATTCCGGATATCCACACCCAGTCCCGACGAAGCGTTAGCCTGCGGATCCGCATCCACCACCAGCACCTTTTTCTCGAGTGCAGCCAGCGACGCAGCCAGATTAATCGTAGTGGTAGTCTTACCTACCCCACCTTTCTGATTTGCTAAAGCGATAATCTTTCCCATACTTTGTCTATTTATTCGGGGCAAAACTAAACATTAAAAACCTAACACAAATCAGTTTAAGCAAAACAATGCCTGTTTTGTTGAAAAGTCACCTAATCTGTTGATAACTTGCAAATATAAGCAGAATATTCAATAACTTGTTTCAAATGAGCGCAATGGAGGGTGTTTTTTTAGGAATGATAACGAAGTTTCAAAAAAGAAGGTAATCAATAATAAGATGCTTGCTGAAGCTCCAGCATGACTTCGTCGGCAATGTATTCGTCGCTGAAAGTATAAAGTTCTTCTTCAGGATCATGGATGCGATCACATACCTTTGACATATAAAACACGTCCAAAGCCTGCAGGGAAGAAATCTTCAAAAGAATAATTTGTCGGCGTCTTGAATTATTTTTTCGACAGTTGGCAATAAACAAGGGATATCTTCTTTAATCGTAGCAAAGACAATTTCAGCATCCACATCAAAATAATGATGCGCTATCTTATCCCGTATCTGCATAACTCCTTTCCAATAAATTTCAGGATAATGAGGCAGAATTTCTCCTTTTGTTATTTTATCAAAGTTTTTCACCGATTCGCCCAATGCAATCAAGTTCATGCAGATCGCATCCAACCTCAGCATTCCATCTGGAGAACAAAGAAAGTCATTCACATCCCGAACAACATCAGCCCGAGTTTCAATAGTCTCCAATGCTCTCTTTATATTCAACAAGCATTCAACTGCCAATCTCCGGTCAAACATAAATAGCCTCCTTTGTTATGCGTTCTTTTAGATAATCATTCATATGCTCACGCATACGCACCAAGTCGACAGAACACCCGAACAGGCTCTTTAGCTCCGACTGTATCTTGTCTAAAGTCAATAAAGAAGGAGCTTTTCCTTCATAGCAAATATCAATGTCACTATCCTCTTTTTGTTCACCACGCGCGACAGAGCCAAATATCCCCATGCGAGTAATGCCATACTTTCCGGCCTGCGAAGCCTTATAGTTTTTTAGAATAGAAAGATATTCCGATGTTGTTTTCATGTCACATACGTTTTTAGCAAAGATAGTTGTTTTTGAAAGGCACAACCGTACACTCGAAGCCCTGCCATCAGAATACGGCAGCTATCTTTTTTATATTGTTCAATTTCTCAAGCAAGGAGTTATCCCTACCTATGCCACAAAGATACGAAAAGGCAAGACAATTCGCAATATCAGGGAATTACTTTAAGGTAAACATTCATCGGGGCTATAGAGAAGAAAGAGCTTCCTTCCCCGCTTATGTTTTAGTTTTGTTAACAACAAGGGAACAATGCAAAGCGGAGTATTCCTGAAAAAGGCCGATTTGGGCTATTTTGAAAGTAGGGACGGGTTATTTGCGGATATTACGTATATAGTTGATAGACTTTGATTTATATGCAAATATAGGTACATATGTACATTATATAAAAAGACGGGGATTTCGGTTTGTTTTAGGCTGTTTTTATGATTGTAAGTAATTGGATATGACAAAGATAGGTGTGACTTTCAAAATGACTAATGAAAACGTACGTTTAAATTCGTCATTTTTCAGCTACAAAAATACAACTACTTTTTAAACTTGCAATCCTTTCTCCCTATAAATTTTCCTTTTCTATATTCTTTCTTATCAATTAGATAGCATAACCAGTACGAAAAACCTTCTTTCCTATACAAACGCTCTCAATGCCCCCGGAAAAATGACTAAAAAAAACGTACGTTTTCCCTCGTCATTATACAGGAATTTAGTTAACTCTTGTAAAACAAGGGCTATCGAAAGATTGAATACATATAGATATACTATTTATTAATTAAACATTTTAGAATTATGAACAAAAGATTTTCTACTCTTTTGGCTACCGCTCTGGTAGCAGGTGGATTTTCCTTCAATGCGATGGCTGATGCTTATCCTGTTGGAGAGTATATCCAGATTAAAGTAGGATCAGACAAGTACTTGACTGTAGGAGAAGGTGCTACTCGCGACAGTTTGGCTTTGGCAGACGATCCAACATCGGAAAATGTACCTACTTTGGAAAAGTACAACAAGACTTTGTGGAAACTGAATTTGACTCCTTACAAAGACGCTAATGGCTTGATTGCAGGTTATTATGTAAGCGTTGAAAACAAGGTGAATGGTCCTGTGGCTTTAACAAAGGCTGATGCTGCAGCCAACAAGTCGGAATACTATGCACCGGGCGCAGTGGTTGCACCGGGTGTCCAGTATATTGCGACTGTTACTGCAGACAAATATGTGGATGGGGAAGTAACCCTGGGTGACATTGATTTTGCCCCTGCCGCATATTATGATGCTGCTGCTAAGAAAGTGGTAGGTTACCAGCTGAATACAGTTGGCGATGTAATCAAATTGATGTGTGCGACAGTAGATGCAAAGGATATTAAGACTTCTGCAGAGTTGGATGCGGCTGTTAAAAAGTTGACGTTTACTGGTACAAAGGCTACACCTGCAGTTGCTGCATTAACAGCATCATCTGTTACAATGTCGGCTCCTATGTTGAACGCAATCGGTAACGAAGCATTCCAGTTGTTCTTCAGCAAAGACATCACCGACAATGCGAAGTTTACGAACCCGTTCTCTGCAGGTGAATTGCAGGCTGTTGAGAATGCTGTATATTCTGCTGCAAAATACGATATGGCAAAATTTGATGCTGCATTGAAAGCTGCTAATGAAGTCGTATCGGATGTTGCAGACTTCAAAGGCGCTGTCAATGCTTATGTAGCTGAAATTACAACAGCTATGAACGAAACAGCTGCTGAAGCAGGAACTATTGCAGCTAAAGCTCCGAATAAAGCCGATATTACAACTACTTCAGCTCTTCTTGCTGAAGATAAAGTAAAGGAACTGTTTATTGCCGATGGTACAGTTGCAAAAGCAGTTGCTGCTCTTTTAACTCAGGGTAATGATGCAGGTAACAAATACGAAAATGTAGCTGCTGCCGGTGCTCCCGAAGTATATAAAGTAAAAGATGCTGCCGCTAAACTTAAAAAAGTAACAGACGCCCGCGATGCAGCTGTTAAAGAAATTGACAAATTGGCTGCTTCTGCTGCTATCGTAAAGGTAAAGGCTGCTGTTGATAATTTTGCAACAGGTATTTATCGTATTGCTGCCGACAAAGTTGACTATACAGATTATACAGTAGAAAAGGTTGCTGCTGATAAAGCATTGAAAGCTTTAGCTGCCGGTTATGCTGACGCTCATCAAAAAACATTGGAAGCATTGGTTGCAGACGACGTTGTTTCTGTTACGGCTTCTGCTGCCATTACAGCTAAAGATTATTATCCTTATGCAGTTGTAGGAGAAAAAGATACTTATGTAGTAGTTGACACTGCTTACGTAGCATCTAAAGAAAAGTATATGTCTTTGGGTACAACTAAGTTGAATGAAGTTGTTGTTAAGTCTGATGATATGTCAGCTGTTGATGTAACAGCCGATGATTATGAATTTGATGAAACAAAAATGGAAGTAATCCTTGTTCCGAACTTAGGCGAATGGGCTACTCCGGCTTTGTTCAAGATGGATGTTGAAATCAAGGATGTAGAACAGGGTGACTCTATCCTTATTTATGCAAACGCTTGGAAAGAACCGGCTAATCCTGCAAAATATTATAGTGATGCAACAGATGCTATTGCTTCCTTTGCACCAGGCAAGAACGTTGTTATCCGTACATTAGGTAACTCCCGTGAGGCTTCAGTTCTTCTTGCAGACAAAGAAAATGAAGATGCTGTTAAGAACACGAAGATCTCTTTCACAGAACCGAAGTTAGCTACTCTGGTAAAAGATGGCGCTATCTATTTCGTAGTTGAAAAGACAAAGGCTTCTGAAAAAGAAGGTAAATATCGCGTATCAACTCCGGCAGACTTTACGACATGGGCAAAAGTTGCTTATGAAAATGTTCCGGGAACCCAGTTCGTTGCAACTAAGAATGGTAATATCTATTCTTTGGACAACCGTGACTTCGCTGCAAGTGTAGTCAAAGGCCAGAAACTGTATGTCGTAGGTGAAGAAAAAGATATGATCTATACTACATCTGCACGTGATACATTCCAGCTGGTAGAAATCGCTGATGCAAAAGACGAACACCTGGGTTACAAGTTCATTACAGAACCGATCCAGCAGATCTCTGACTATGTATTGTCTGCTATCAACTATGCAAATCCTGAAGTTCCGTTCTTCCTGACATTCGACGGTAATGCTGATTCTACATTGGTTGCTGCTAAAGACCAGACTAAGGCTTTAGGCTTGAAGGCTATGCTGGATGAAAATAAGAAAGAAGTTACTTCTGCTTATGACATGAACGACAAGAATCTGGAAAAACAGTATTATCAGCTGTATGCTAAAGACGGAAAAGATACTTTGTATCTGGATGTAAATGAAGACAACGAACTGGTTGTAACAAAAGTTCCGACTAACCTGTTGCTCCAATTCAGAAATGTAAACAACGAAGCTAACGAATATGAAGTATTGATTGGTGCTTACGATGCATCTTCCAAGACTTATCAGACAAGCAAGAAGGTTTCTTACAACCAGAATGGACAGGCTGTAGCCGTTAACTTGGATGAAGCAACTGCATTTGTTTATGATTTGACAGACAATTCTACCGACATTTACAAGAACTTCGAAATCACAGAACCTACAAGTGTAATCATCTCTCTGGATGGTGACCCTGCTTCTAAGGTAACTGCTGTTAAACCGTTCGCTGTAGTTAAACGTACAGGTTTGGATCTGAAGGCTGCTGCAACTGACAATGATTTCGTTTTGGGTCTGGACACTGCTTATGTAAATCGTAAGAACAACATCCGCTATGCTTACTACATCACAAAACCGATCGACGTAGAAAAGACTGGTTCATTTGATGAAAAAGCATACATGGTAAGCTATAACGACTCTATTGTTGCAAAACGCAGCAACGACACAGTTAAATATGAACAGGATAACTTGACTCGTATCGGCTTTGTTCACGCACAGCGCGTTGAATTCGGCGAAAACGATTCTTTGGCTATCTCTAAAGTAAAACCGGTTGATACAGACACAATCGATGTTGTAGGTAACAAGGGTGTAACTCCTGCTACTTGGGCATTCGCAATCGAAAGCGACGGTACTTACAGAATTGAAACTGCTGCTGATGCAAATGGTAGCAAATATGTAAGCTATCTGAACGGTATCTTGGTATTGGGTAACAGAGAACAGGCTCAGTTGTTCAACGTAAATACAACCGATCTGACTCCGACGGACAACGAAAAGATCGCAACATCTGAAGTAACTGTTATTGCTGGCGAAGGTCAAGTAACAATCGCTGGTGCTCAGGGTAAGAAGGTTGTCGTAAGCAATGTTCTTGGCCAGGTAGTTGCCAACACAGTTATCGCATCTGACAATGCTGTAATCGCTGCTCCTCAGGGTGTAGTCGTAGTAGCTGTTGAAGGTGAAGAAGCTGTTAAAGCTATCATCAAGTAATGATTGGTACTAAAATTTTATAATCAAATAATTCTTCGGTTGCGCGGATTAATCCTCCAATTACCCTGCGACAGGTGAACAGGCAACCGGATTTAATATTAATAATACTAAAGTATATTGAATTTAAAAGTTCAAGTAGCCAGTACCCCTGTGAAGGAGGAAAGCATACACAAAACAAGCCCCGGAGGTGATACTATCTCCGGGGCTTCGTTGTTTTAGGACTTATGCCGTAACCGGAATAAATTTTACGCCCGCGGGTAAAAATTTATTCCGGTTACGGGGTCGCCTTTGCCGGCATATAACATGGAGGAGTGTCCCTGTAGGGGCGGGTTCTAAACCCGCCCGATTGCAGCAATGTGTACATTTGTCAATATCGGGCAGGTTTAGAACCTGCCCCTACAGAACGACAATCATTTCGGACAACCATGTCATTCTATCACACACATAAATCAGCTTACAGCCCCAAGACAGTGTCGCTATCAACCGCCCCCCTTATCCATTTTCTTTTGCAGTCTGCTGAAGCAGACGGTCAAAAAGAAAGCAAAAAAATAATAAACATATGATCAAAAAAAACAGAAGCTTTCCAAGAAAGCACAGGAAATGGCGGAGTTGTACACCCGCCTGGAAAAGTACAAGTTGAAACAAGAGACAGACCGGAACCCGACCCACTACACAGAGAAAGCCATCCGTACCTGCCGCAACAGGATACAGACGTTGCTTGAAGAGGTCGCGGGAGTGGAAGACAGACGGATTCCGGTGGAAGACGCACGTCCACTTGTCGAATATTTCAGCGGGATACGCAACTTGCCGGAGTTTTCGGAAGACGAGGGAAAGGCGGCACTGCTCTTTAGAGCGATGCAAATCATCTTCCGCTTCGGCGTGTCGGTCACGACGCTGGCCAAGTATTACTATTCCAAAGACAAGGAACTATTGTATGAAGTGTTAAATATCAAAAATAAGACCTCGCGAAAATAATATCCTTCTATCGGAATCGTAATCTCTATCAGATTATTAAACAGCGACATACAGCTCAACGCATAGGCTCCGGGATAGGGTTGCCGGCACAATTTGCAACGCTTACCTTTGGTGTATAATATCAACCGGCAATCTTTTTTGCCTTAAATGTAATATCAAATGGAAAAGCAAGAACAAGTTTCTTTTTACGCCAGCCTGTACCGGACCGAGTGCCAAGTGTTAACCTTCGAAGAGATCATCATCCTGATCCGCCGTCGCCGGTGGGTAGCTGAAATCACTGCCTACCGTACCGCCCTGGCGGAAGGGAAGGCCGAAGAAGCCCGGAAGTTGAAAGGCGGATTGCCTGGATTCACCCCTTCGGGGGTGTTCAAGGGCGGACATAAGGCCGACGCGTTACAGGAATACAGCAAGATCGTCGGGCTGGATTTCGATCATGTGAAAGACCTTGCGGCACTGATCGCCGTCCTCCGGATGCTGCGCTACACGCTGGCGATGTTCGTCAGTCCCGGCGGGCACGGCCTGAAGGTATTCGTCCGGGTCGACAGCAGCGCCGAACACCACCGCGAAGCCTACCGGACCATCGCCGCCTTCTACGAGAAGGCGGGCGATGTGGCGAGCGATGCCAAATGCAAGGACATCAGCCGCTGCTGTTACGTGAGTGACGACGAGGAGGCGTATTACAACCCGGAGGCGGAAGTCTTCCACGTCCCCGAACAGCAACCGGCCGAAAAGGGTGTCGAAGCGTTTGTCGGACGTTTCCTCGACCGTAACCCGCCGTTGGCAGGGGCGCGCAACCAGACGGTCTACCGCCTCGGTTGCGAGGCGAACCGGAGGGGCTTTTCATATGCCGAAACGGTCGCTTGCTGCACGCTCCGCTTGCAAGCACCGGATTTTACGGCGGCGGAAATCAGCCAGGCGTTATCTTCTGCTTATCAGGGGAATGCAAACGAGCATGCAACTTCCGGCAATGTAAAAGGACACAAAAAGGCTGAAAAGGCACTCTCTACATTTCCGGACGCGGAAGGGTATGAGCCCGACCCCGAAGAGTCTGGCGAGAGGCTCCGCGAACAGACTCCTTTCCTGCCCGAAGAGCTATACGGATTGATCCCGCCGCTGATCCGCGAAGCTGTCGCCTTCTACCCGCAACGCCGTGAACGGGACATGGCGCTCTTAGGGGCCTGCACCGTGTTGAGCGCCTGCCTGCCGGAGGTGTTCGGCATCTACCACCGCAAACACGTCTACCCCCACCTGTTCACCGTCGAAGTGGCTCCGGCTGCCAACGGGAAGGGGTGCATCAACGATATGCGCCACTTAGCCGACCGCTATGCGGAACTGATCGAGGCGGAGACAGGGCGTGCCGAGGAAGAATACTTGCAGGCTTTGGAGGAATGGGAACTGAAGAAGGCGGAAGCGCACAAGAACCGCCAGGCGGTCACGGTGAAAGACGCCCCGAAACCTGCCAGCACAGTTTACCTGAATATCCCGACACAGATCACGAAAGCGAAACTGCTCGTCCACCTGCGCGACAACGGCAGCATCGGCGGGCTGATGGCAGACAGCGAGATCGACACGATCGTTTCGGCGAGCAAACTGGACTTCGGGATGTTCGACGACCTGCTCCGCAAGGCGTTCCACCACGAACCGGTCGCTTCGTCGCGCAAGACGGACAACGAGCTGATCCGCATCGAACGTCCTCGCCTGGCGTTGCTCTTAGCCGGCACACCGGGACAGTTCCCCCGCTTAGTGCCCGATGCCGAGAGCGGGCTTGTGAGCCGCCTGCTCCTTTACACGTGCCGCAACGAGGCAGCCTGGCAGGATGTCTCGCCCGAAGGCGACGGGATGGAGATGGAAAAGAAGTTGTCCGAACTGTCGCAGCAGGTGATGGAGGTTGCCTTGACGCTCCGCAAGCGTCCGTTGCAGGTATGCCTGACGTCCGCGCAATGGCGGGAGCTGAACCGGCGTTTCACGGCATGGCTGCATGAGGCGGATTTGTTTGGCGACGAGGAGTTCATCGGGGTCGTGAAGCGCTACGGGCTGATCACGTTCCGCCTCTGCATGGTCTTCACCGCTCTGCGCTGCGGGGCGGCGGGCTACGGGATGAAACAGCAATACTGCACGGACGAGTATTTCCGGGCGGCCCTCTCGATCGCCGGAACCTGCCTCGAGCACAGCCGCCTGCTGCTGACCGGGCTTCGTCGTGACGAGACCGCCCCCGAACTTTCTTTCCCGCTCAAATCGCGCCGGCTGTTAGAGAAGCTGCCGGAGCTTTTTACCCTGCAAGATGCTTACCTCTCGGGCGAGTCGGAAGGGATGTCGAAACGGAGTGTAAGGCGTTTCATAAACAAGCTCACTCCTTTGTATTTCATGCGTGTAGCACATGGAGTATATAAAAAGACAGCCTCTCCCGTTCCCCAAAAACAATAGAGTGCCTTTTCCGCCTCTCCTGTCCTTTTCCCCCCCGAAACTGATTTCAGGAAAGGGCAAACTGATTTCAAGAAGGCAAAAACCCTATACCCTATCCCTCAAAAAGCTATAGCTTTCGGGGGAAAAGGGTATAGGTTTTTTCTTGATAGGGTATAGGCGGGGGAAAGAAAAAAATAAATCTGAAAAAGCATTGCTTTTGTTCACTAATTCGTTATCTTTGGCGAAGTAAATCCTGAATGGGACAAACAATGAATAAAAAAGATTGGAAAGCAATAGGATGCACCCCTATCGAGGATTTGATCACCGAGGACTTCGGCACACCGGGTACGCCTCAACGGGATGAGTTCGAAAGTAACTGCGAGGCTTTTATCATTGGCGAACAGTTGAAAGCGGAACGCTTGAAAGCAGGCATGACGCAAGAGCAGCTTGCCGCTAAGATCGGGACGAAGAAAAGTTACATCTCCCGTATCGAAAACGGGCATGCAGATATCCAACTGTCCACCCTGTTCAAGATATTCCAAGGCCTCGGACGAAAAATCAGCTTTACGATTTTGTAATATCTTTTACCCGTCTGCCACATATAGATAAGGAGCCGGCTTCCCTTTTACCGGCTTTCCTTAATTTTCTCATCTTTTCCCTCTCTTTCCACGTCGTTCCGCCACATTCCGCTGGGGCGTCGGGGGTGGTTGTATCTTTGTTATGTGATTAAGAAATACATGTTTTATCCTAAAAATCTAAATGTTATGCCAGCAAAGTACAAATTAGTCCAGCGCAAAGATATGCGCAAAGATGCAGCCGAAGGTTCGAAACTGTATTACGCCAGTGCCAATACGACCGGCACGTGCGACGTGTATGAATTGTGCGACCTGATCTCGTCCCAGTCCACCGCCTCGTCCGGCGACGTGAAGCTGATCCTCGACGAATTGGTCAACGTGATGCGCCGTAACCTCGGCAAAGGCGAGGTGGTCAAAGTGGGCGAGCTTGGTAGTTTCCAGTTGCAGTTCGGCAGCACCGGCACGGCAACCGAGAAGGAGTTCAACCAATCGCTTATCAAAAGCCGCCGCATTGCCTTCCGTCCCGGCAAGCAACTGAAGGAAGCAGTCAAAAACTACACGTTCGAAAAGATCGCTTCCGGTGTTCCTGTGGAGGGCGGAGGCGAAGAGGAACGACCGGGAGAACTGTAAGAGGTGAAAGGTAAAAGGTGAAAGGTGAAAGTTATTTGTACGAACGCGAAGCATCACTTTCAACTTTCAACTTTCAACTCTTCAGGGTTCTCCGAGGTGACCCACAATGTAGTCCCTTTGCTTGGGGGTGAGGTATTTCTTGCCCGGGTGCCATCCTGATTTTTCAAGTTGCCCGACCAGTTCGTCGCTGACGCGTACCCATTTCAATAATTGCATGGTCGCGCTCTTCTGTGAGATATTCGGGAAGTACATCAGGGCCAGTTCGCCCCATCCCCAGACTTTGTTTTGATTCAGTGAATTTTCCATTGTATGTTTTTTGATTGTGACACGTAAATATAGGCATTATTAATCTGACATACAAGTAAATATCAATATATTATGAACAATAAAATCAACTTTTTACACACTTGCCGGAAGGCTGCCTCCGAAGCGGAAAAGCAGTTCGGCATGAACGCCCGGATCATCCTTGCACAGGGTGCGCTCGAGAGCGGCTGGGGAACTTCCCTGCTTGCTGCGGAGCATCATAATTTCTTCGGCATGATGGGCTATGGCGCTTCAAACGCCTATTGGCACGGGCAACGTGCCACGTTCGAGACAGCCTACGGGACCCATCATTTCAGGCATTACGATTCGCCGCTTCTCTCTTTTCTCGACTTCGCCCGCCTGATCCGCTCCGCCTATCCCCGCGCCTACCATTTCAGCTTCCAGCCCGAAGCCTACGCAAAGGAGATCGCCTACAGCCCGTACATCAGCGAACAGAACGGCGACAACCGCGACCTGTACCGCCGCAACATCGTTGTGCTCGAAGCGGAGATCGGGCGGTTGCTGGATTGGAATGCGAAGCTCGCAGCATAAAAACGTAAAATAATTACCCCATTTATCAACCACCAAATACAGAATCCATTATGAGCAAACTAAGACAAATCCTTGAATTTATCAGAGCCTTGTTGGGCTTCTTGTTGAACTTGAAAAAGAGAAAGAAGAAAAAAGATGAGAAAAATGAAAAGCCTGCTCACCCGATACCGGGAGAGCTGCCGGACGAGGTGCCGGATGATGTGCCTCAGGAAGGTATTGGCATTGTATCTGGCCGGTCTCGGGATAATGGCCCTGTGGGCGGACCGTTCAGAGGTGGTGCTGGGATGTGTAGGAGCCCTCTTGACACTCTCGGGGTGCGGGCGGCCTACACAGGACAAGCCGCCTCCTTCGTAGGCTGGACGCTGTTTTCGTATGCAGTCGGAATGTCTTTATGGGGAGGTTGACCGGAGAACGTTAGCGGATGGACACCTTACGGACCGTGTCGCCGATGCGGACGATGTAGTACCCTTTGGCAATATCCACCGTATATTCGCCGGAGGGTTGCTTCATCGGTATCTCTTTCACCCGTATGCCTACCACGCTGTAGATCTCGAGCTTGCTACCGGCCGGAGCATTCTCGACAACGATCTTGTTATCGTAGGCGCTGATCTCAACAGCATCCGGATCTTTGTCTTGGGCAACGGTCGTCCGGGACACAGTTGTATTCGCTTGCTGTGCCATCACTTCAAGCGGACAACCGGCCCATACGGCCAGCAATAAAACGATTGCAATTAATATCTTCATATGCCAAACCCTAAGATCGTACAAATGTAGGAATATTTTTTGAATAATGTAGAATGTTCTGTATTATTAATGATTAAATCGTTTCCAAAGTCGTTTTGTACTTTGGCGGCAGTCCCAGACAGCAGCGATATAGATGATATTTTTTTCGAAATAATATATAATCTTATATTTATCAACGACAAGCGCACGGTATATTTTATCACGATCTTCCAATAAAGGCTCTATCGGAGCCATTTGGGGAAAATTGAGTAAAGGTTCTACTGCATCTAATAATTTATTGTGTGTTTTAATAGCGGCTTGCACACTCTTCTTACTGATAAACTTATAAACATTATTAAGGTTTCTTTGGGCTGCCGGCAACCAAATGATTCTGTCTACCATGTCAGAACTGCTTTTCGGAGTTCTTCAGTCGAGCATCCCAATCCCAAACGAGCTTCCTTTTCTGCCACATTCAACTGTTCCTTCAACTCTTCTATAGAAAATTGGCAAGGCGGCTGTTCACGCGTGAGCATACGTTTAAGATACTTCCCTACGCGATTTACAGTCTCTTCGGATTCGATCATATCGATCAATTCCCGGAGTTCATCTTTCTTACATTCTAATTCCATAGCTGTCATGATTATATCCTCTCTTTCTTTTTATATATTGATTTCTTCACAAAGATACGATAATCTTTTGGAATAGAAACGATTTGTATTTGATTATATTTGACGGGCGATCCCGCGGGGGCGACCACATGGGGATCGCCCCTACGGATATAAATTTTCAATTTTCCACTTTCAATTACAAAGTCACCACCATCCCCTCATTCCCCAATATCGTGCCGGGAAATACCGCTTCGGCTTCCCGGTGAAGTTCGGACAGATCTTCGTAGCGGGCGGAATAGTGGCCGATGACAAGGCGTTTTACATGGGCGTCGCGGGCTATCTCCGCTGCCTGGCGGGCGGTGGAGTGGAAGGTTTCTTTGGCACGGGCAAGATCGCACTCGGCAAATGTCGCTTCGTGATAGAGCAAGTCCACCCCTTCGATTATCGGGATGACGGAGCGGTTATAGGCCGTATCGGAACAGAACGCATAGCGCTTGGGAGGAGCAGCCGGGCGCGTCAGGCGGGAGTTGGGAACCACTTCGCCTTCGGGCGTGACATAATCCTGCCCCTGTTTAATATCTTTCATGCAGCGGACGGGAACCTGGTAGAAATCCGTCATCTCGCGGATGATATGCGCCTCCTTCGGCTTCTCGGCAAAGAGGTAGCCGCAAGTGGGAATCCGGTGCTTCAACGGGATGGAATAGACCGACAACGACCGGTCTTCCATGACCAACGAATGGCTACGTGTATCGACCGGGTTGAAACGCACCTCGAACTCCATGCCCCGGCAGAACAAGTCCATCACCGGACGCAGGTAAGCTTCGACCTCCTTCGGGCCGTGCACGACCAGCTCACCGGTACGCCCCAGCATACCGAGCGTAGAGACCAGCCCCGGCAAACCGAAGCAGTGGTCGCCATGCAGATGCGAGATGAAGATATGGGCGAGACGGCCGAAGCGGATGCGCATTTTACGCATCTGTACCTGGGTACCTTCCCCACAATCGATCATATATAATTTATCCCGCAAATCTACTACCTGTGAAGTTGCCAGATGCCGCGTGGTAGGTAACGCCGAACCGCATCCCAATATGTTTATATTAAATTCTGCCATAAGGTCCATCGGATAATTTGGGTGTAAAGATAATACAAAAGCATTGGCGTACTGTGAAAAATAACAAAAAAAGCGGGAAGATTGTTCCGAGGATGACAGGTATTCCATATATTTGTTTGCTGTCCTTTTCAGGAAGCTATTTAGAGTCAGTAGAAAAGCTTAAGATATTTTCATCTAAGCCTTAACTAACTTTTTCTTTTTGTTTAAAACGGTTAAATGTAGAAACGGCCAAGCGTGAGCTTCGCCGTTTCCTTTGTTTTATAAGGAGCCGATCAGCCCCCCTTATTTTTTAATTCTCAATTTTCAATTCAATAGGTATGTCCTTTCTCGCTTTCCATCTCTTTCTCGCTGATCTTGCGCAGATCCAACGCACGCCAGGCATAGAATATATAGGCCAGGACGAAGGGTACGAGAATGGATACATAGCTCATCACTTTCAGGGTGAACGGGCTGGAACAACTGTTCTCTATCGTAAGCGAACTTTGCAGGTCGGTGACCGAAGGATAATAAGCCGTATTGTTCCAACCGGCACAAAGGAAGAGCGCCAAGACCGTGAGCACCGTACCTGTCCCGCAGAACCAGATCCCCTTTTTCCATGTTCCCGACAAGATCGTACGGACAATGCCGTATAAGACACCTACCACGCCCACTAACAGCACAACCAGTACGGCAGGCATCTCGATCAGGTTCATGAAATATTTATAGGGCTGCATATACACCTCTTTCGTCTCCGGGTTAACGGCAAAACCGTCGGCAAGCAACAGATGCACAAGGAAGACAAGGAAGAAAACCAAGAACAGCGCCGTTTCGATCACCAAATGCTTGCGGCTGCGTTTCACGATCTCGGCATCGTCGATGTTGTTGATGAAATAGAGCAAGGCCTGGATGCGTGCCAGGAAGAACACCGCCAGTCCGAGGCATACGTTCCAGAACACGAAAGCGGCTTCAAGCCCATGCCACGGGTTCGCCCAGGTGGAGATCACCGGCATGGCGACATCGGTCAGCTGCCCTTTGTTGACGATAAATTCGGCTCCGCTGAAGAACGTGCCGACAGCCGTCCCCAACAGGATCGGCCCCAGGATGCCGTTCAGCAACAGGAATACCTGATAGGTCTTTTTCCCCAGGAGATTTCCCTTCTTCGACTGGTATTCATACGATACGGCTTGCAGGACAAAGCAAGCCAGGATCAGCATCCACACCCAGTAGGCTCCGCCGAAGCTGGTCGAATAGAACAACGGGAAGGAGGCGAAGAACGCACCTCCGAAAGTAACCAGAGTCGTAAAGGTAAACTCCCACTTACGCCCGGTCGAGTTCAGCAACATCTTTTGTTGCAATTCGGTTTTGCCAATCGTGAAAAGCAAAGACTGCCCCCCCTGTACGAAAAGCAGGAATACCAATAGTGCTCCTAACAAGGAAATGAGGAACCACCAGTAATGCTGTAATAATATATAGGTCATGATGATTTATGATTTGTGATTTATGATTTATGATTTTCCGGTCCTTTCCTGATCGCCTTCACCATAATGCCGACCTCCGCGATAAGCAGGACGGTAAAGAGCAGCAGGAAGAGGAAGAACGTTGTCTGCACCGACGAAGTAGCCAGCTTGGACACGGATGCGCTCGTCGGCAGGATATCCTGGATAGCCCAGGGTTGACGTCCCACTTCAGCAACGATCCACCCCGCCTGCCCGGCTATATAGGCCAGAGGAATGGTCCACAGGCCCGCCCATTGCAACCAGCGGGCATCGGCAAACTTGTTCTTTTTGCTCCAGATCAAAGCAACGATGAACAGCAGGATAAAATATCCGCCCAGGATCACCATGATGCGGAATGAATAGAAGGTCAATCCCACGTGGGGAACCAGATCGGCAGGATCTTTGATATATCCGTAGCCGAAATAAGCGAAGTTTTCGTCCAACAAGGTACGGGCTTGCCGGGCGGCCACCTCGTCTTTATCCTTTACCGCCTTGCGGTAATCGGCAAGAGCCTGGATGGCGGTCTTCCCCTTTTCAATCTTCTCGACGGCGGATAGGGCGACCGTTCCTTGGTTAGTCGTATAACCGCCTTCAATCAGGTTGACGATACCCGGGACATAAGCGTCCACATTGCGCTCGGCAAGGAAAGAAAGCAGTTTCGGTATCTTTATATTAAAAATGAAGGGATTTACATTATCGGTATAGCTTGTCTTGTCGGGATTCAGCAGGCCGATGGCAACCAACCCCGTGCCATTACCTCCTTCATACAAGCCTTCCATGGCAGCCAACTTCATGGGCTGTTTCTGGGCTACCTGGTAAGCGGAACCGTCACCAGTCCATACAATCAGTATGGAAGCGACAAGCCCGAAAATGGCACCGACCTTGATGCTTTCGAGCGAGAACTTCGTGTCACGCTTTTTCAACAGATACCAGCTGCTGATGCCGATCACAAAGACGGCACCCGTAATCCAGCCGGAGAGTACGGTATGGAAGAATTTGTTGATGGCGACAGGCGATAAGGCCACCGCCCAGAAATCGAACATCTCGTTGCGCACGGTGTCCGGATTGAAATGCATACCTGCCGGATACTGCATCCATGCGTTGGCAATCAGAATCCAGAGGGCGGAAAGGGTTGCTCCTATGATCGTCAGCCAGGTGGAAGCGAGATGAAAGCGTTTGCTGACCTTGTCCCAGCCGAAAAACATCACGGCTATAAAAGTCGCTTCCATAAAGAAAGCCAGGATTCCCTCGATAGCGAGGGGAGCTCCGAAGATGTCTCCTACAAACCAACTGTAGTTAGACCAGTTTGTCCCGAATTCGAATTCGAGGATTAGCCCGGTGGCAACACCGATAGCGAAATTAATACCAAACAGTTTCATCCAGAACTGTGCTGTCTTTTTCCAGAATTCGTTACCTGTTTTGTAATAGATGGTCTCCATGATGGCTTGTATAACGCCGAGCCCCAATGTAAGGGGGACGAACAGCCAATGATACATGGCAGTGAGAGCAAATTGCGCTCTTGACCAGTCAATCAAAGAAGTGTCAATGCTTGCGATCATAATTATATAATTTAAGGAGTAATTGCTCTGTTGATCAATTCACCCGAAACGTGTTCTTCCTTTGCGGAATCTCCATCAAACTTCCCTAAATAATTAGGAAAGAAAAATAGTTTTAAGATAAAAAACATGATGAAGAGCTTGACCAATATAATTAGCCACAACGTTTTACCCAGTTTCATCTCGCGAAATCCTTCCAGGTAAAAATGGTATATTCGTATGTATATAGGCTCCCTTTTCATATCCGTATCGTATTTTAATAACAAGAGATTGGGTGAATTAGTTTTCTTCCTATACAAATATAGGGAAAGCGTTAAAATGTTTTCCCCTAAAAGCATAGATATTATTTATGAAAAAATAGACTTTATCTATAACCTCTGTTAAAAAAAATTATTTTGAAGAAGAAAGCCGAAAGGAAGACTTGCTGTTACTTTCGCATTGGTTATATTTGCGTCAGTTTGTGTTTTTATAAGACGAGAAATCACATCGAATATTATAATTAAGTGCTAATCTATAAAAAATTATTACTATGTCGAACATTTCAAGAAGATCATTTCTTCAAAGAGGAGCCGCAGCTGCTGCAGCTTTCTCAATCGTTCCGGGGTCCATCCTGGGAAAATCTCACGGATATGTAGCTCCGACTGATAAGTTGAACATTGCCGCTGTCGGTATCGGCGGTATGGGTAATGCCAATCTTAAGAATATGGAGAAAACAGAAAATATCGTAGCGCTTTGCGATATCGACTGGAAATATTCCAAGAAAGTATTCGAACGTCATCCGAATGCAAAGAAATATTGGGACTACCGCAAAATGTATGACGAAATGGGTAAATCCATCGATGCCGTACTGATCGCGACAGCTGACCATACTCATGCCATGATCACTGCTGATGCCATGACAATGGGTAAACATGTGTATACACAGAAACCGTTGACTCACTCGGTTTACGAATCCCGTTTGCTGACAAAATTAGCAGCCTCTACAGGTGTTGCCACTCAGATGGGTAACCAGGGGTCTTCAGCTGAAGGAACCGACTTGGTTTGCGAATGGATCTGGAACGGTGAAATCGGTGATATTACAAAGGTTGAATGTGCAACAGACCGTCCAATCTGGCCACAGGGTCTGAACACTCCCGAAAAAGCCGATAAGATTCCTTCTACATTGAATTGGGATTTGTTCTCTGGTCCGGCAGAAGTTAAACCATACAACCACATTTACCATCCTTGGAACTGGCGCGGTTGGTGGGCTTACGGAACGGGAGCTTTGGGTGATATGGCCTGCCATATCATGCACACTGCGTTCAAGGCTTTGAATTTAGGTTATCCGACAAGAGTAGAAGCTTCTTCTACATTATTGCTCCGCGATTGCGCTCCTAACGCACAGCATGTGAAATTCATTTTCCCGGCTCGTGAAAATATGCCCAAATTGGCTATGCCGGAAGTAGAAGTACATTGGTATGACGGCGGTATGATGCCGAATCGTCCGAAAGGATTCCCCGAAGGCAAACAGCTGATGGGTCCTGGTGGTGGTCTGACTATTTTCCACGGAACAAAAGACACATTAGTATGTGGTTGCTACGGACAAGAACCGTTCTTGTTGTCTGGTCGCGTACCTAACGCACCTAAAGTTTGTCGTCGTGTTGACAAAGCTATGAGTGGCGGTCACGAACAAGATTGGATCCGTGCATGTAAAGAAAGCGCATCCAGCCGTGTTCAGACAAAGTCCAACTTCTTGGAAGCAGGTCCCTTCAACGAAATGGTTGTGATGGGTGTATTGGCAGTTCGTTTGCAGGCTCTGAACAAGACACTGGAATGGGACGGCCAGAACATGCAGTTCACCAATATCAAGGACAACGAAGAGATCAAGATCTGTATCAAAGACGGTTTCACGATCAAAGATGGACATCCGTCATTCAATAAAGATTGGACAGACCCTGTCAATGCGAAACAGTTTGCAAACGAATTGATCAAGCATAACTATCGTCAGGGCTGGAAATTGCCTGATATGCCGAGATAATTAGTTTTAAACAAATAAATAAATGAAAAAGTCAGTATTATTAGCAAGTGCTGCTATTATGATGTGTTATTTCGCATCTTGTAGTGGTGGTAAGAAAACAGAAGAAGCTGCTGCTCCTGCAGAAGAAGCCAATACGGAAGCTGCCGTTCCTGAATACAAACTCATGAACGACCTGCCAATGGTAGATTTGTCTAAATTCCCGAAAGATGCAGATGGCAAGATCACGCTGTTCGACGGAAAGACATTGAACGGTTGGCGTGGATACAACCGTGCTGATGTTCCGGCTCGTTGGACTGTCAACGATGGCGCTATCCATATGTCTGGTTCAGGTGCTGGCGAAGCCGGTGCTAAGGATGGTGGCGACTTGGTATTTGCACACAAGTTCAAAAACTTCGAATTGGAATGGGAATGGAAAGTGGCTAAAGGTTCTAACTCGGGCGTGTTCATCATGATCCAGGAAGTAGAAGGACAGCCTTCTTACATCTCGGCTCCTGAATACCAGATCTTGGACAACGTGAACCATCCGGATGCCAAGTTGGGTAAAGACGGCAACCGCCAGTCTGCTTCCCTGTATGACATGATCCCGGCTAAGCCGCAGAACTCTAAACCGTTCGGCCAGTGGAACAAGTCTAAGATCATGTGCTACAAAGGTACGATTGTTCACTATCAGAACGACGAACCGGTTGTTGAATATCATTTGTGGACACAGCAGTGGAAGGAATTGCTGGACAACAGCAAATTCAGCAAAGACAAATGGCCGTTGGCTTACGAACTGTTGCTGAACTGCGGTGGTGAAAACAAAGAAGGTTTGATCGGCTTGCAAGATCACGGTGACGATGTTTGGTATCGTAACATCACGATTAAAGAACTTGACTAAGCAGTCCTCCCTTTTATTCAAATAGGAAAGCCCCGGTATCGTTTTGGATGCCGGGGCTTCTTTCATTTGTCCGATACAGACGGTGGGGTTTATTTTGCCATCACCTTGATATTGCTATAACTGTTTCCTTCGAAATTGATGCGGCCGTTCTTACCGTTGTTGACGTCGAGGGTGTAGTTATTTTTGTTTCTTTGATCGTCGCGGCTATCGAAACCGGTCGAGTTGTCGTCCTGGTTACGACGCAGGATATTGAACCCGCCTTGAATCTTGCAATTGCCATATTTCATATTGTTGGCAACGAGACGGAAGGAGGCGTTCACATCGATATAGATATTCAGGTTGCCATAGCGGGCATCCACATTGATCTTGTCAAAGTTGCTGGCAAGGTCTTTGATGGTAAGCGTGCTGTAGCTTAGCTCGTCAACGTTGATACCCTGTTTCAGCTCGTCTATCTTGCAATTCCCGTATTTCAGTTCCATATAGCCGTTGTCCAGCTTATCGATCTGGATGTCGCCATATTTGGCTTCGACATTCATCTTCCAGACATTCCCGATATTGAGGTTGGAGTATTTGCTGTCGATATTCAGCTGTGAGCCGTTGCGGATAGTGGATTTGCCGCAATAGGCCAGGTCTAAGGTCGCATTGTCGGCATCGGCGATATCCATATTGCCATATTGCACGTCTATGCTGAGGGGGCCTGTGAAATTCCCGCCATTGAGATTGCCGTATTTGACATGCAGGTCGCACTTCCCCTTATTGTTTTCCGGCATGATGATATTGCCATACTTCTGTGTCAGGTCGCACGTCAATTCAGACGGCATATTGACATAATAGTTGATGGTGAAGGATTCGTTAGAGCCACCATTCCCGTTTTGCGACCTCAGGCTGGTAACGGCCGAAACCGTATTGCCCATCTTTTCCATCCGTATGTTGACACGGTCGATGATAGCCTGCGCCTTTTCGTCATTACGGGCTTTTGCCTCGATCACGACACGGATGGAGACTTCGCTTTTGCCCCAGTGCGTAACCGTAATGTTCCCGTAACGGTTGTCCACTTGCAGGATGTCGTTTTTACCGACATTGAAACTTTTGTTGATTTCCTTTTTCTTGATGCTTTCCTGTTTGCTGCCCCAACCGGGTACACTACAAAACAAAACCAAGAGCATAAGCAGGCAAGGTCTTAATATGGACTGCTTGCCGGTCACTGAATGTTGATGAGTTGCTTTCATTTGCTTGTCTGTTTTATTACCTTATTATTTGTTGTTTTCATATTCTCCATCTGTTTCAACATGATGTTGAGACTTTCCAAGCTGGTGCTGTAATGCAAGTTCATGGCATAGAGGCCGGCATTGGAGCAGGGCAGAGTGGGAAGGACTGTCTCTTCGAACATATAATTGTCCGTCAGTACCCGCTTGGTCTCCCCCAACAGGTCTTTCGCTCCGGGAATCCGCTGCTGTTTGTATATCGCCTGCATCTGCGAGATGATATCGTTCATCTGCATATTGTAGAAAAGGCGGAGCTCTTCTATCTCCTCCTTCATCTTGCATTTATGCTGTCCGGCAACGGCCTGCCCGGGCTGTGTATGTATCGGTGTGCCACCCGGCAGTTCGAAAAGGAACAGCAAGGCGATGCAAGCTGCCGCAACAAAAGCGCAAAGGCTATACAGCATAGCCCGGCTTTTGCGCGGAGCAGCCAGCTTCTGCTCGAAGCGTTCGAAGTGGCCTACAGGCAGCAGGTCGTCTTCAAATGCTTCCCGGTTCGTGTCTATGAAATTTTTCAGTTTATCCATTTTCTTAATTAGCTGCTATTATATCCAACAATTTGCGCTTTGCCCTGAGATACTGGCTACGCACGCTCGGCGGCCGGATCTTCAGGATGGAGGCAATTTCTTCCATATCATATCCATCAAAGAGGTAGAGCGAGAGGATCACGCGATAGCCGGTCGGCAGTTTCTTGCAGGCTTCCTTCACCTGGGCGACCGAATAGCTGATTTCCTCCTCGTCCGGCCCGTCGTCGTCGGGCTCGGTATAGTTATCGGAGAGTTCTTCCCAGTCGGGTGTCTGCCGGCGCACGTAATCAATGGCTGTATGGACGGCTATACGGTGCATCCATGCTTCGAAACATTGTCCATCCTGATATTGGTCCAGGCGGGTGAATATTTTCAGGAAAGAATCCTGCATCGCCTCCTCCGCCTCTGAGGCGTTACCGACAATACGCAGGCAGGCGACATACAGCCGTTGTGCGAATTGCTTGTAAAGGGCGAGCTGCGCAGTCCGTTTA
Organism: Parabacteroides vesiculifaciens; assembly: GCF_049860805.1. Classification (NCBI taxonomy): domain Bacteria; kingdom Pseudomonadati; phylum Bacteroidota; class Bacteroidia; order Bacteroidales; family Tannerellaceae; genus Parabacteroides; species Parabacteroides vesiculifaciens. The sequence continues at coordinate 4,690,695 of NZ_CP187555.1, read as the reverse complement.
CCACGTCGACACCCCTCGATCAGATGTGCATTTGTTTCTTCCATTTTCATATATATAAACGAAGGGGACCGGAGAAACGTTGCATCTTTCCGATAAAAAAGAAAGGATTGTTCGTTAATAAACCGGCATTCAGTTCATAAACAATTGCATATAAAAAAGAAAGGCATCATCCCGATGCCTTTCTCCTTGAACTAAATGATAAAAATAAAAGTTATGTGGGAAGGTTATTAGTCTTCTGTATCTTTTGATTTGTAATCCAACTCGACAGTGTTGTACTCGTTTGTAGCAAAAGATTTATATTTGATCTTCAACTTAACGGTCTTGCCTTCCGTGCTCGGCAACTTATCCAGTTTGAAGGAAACCAGGCCAGCTGAAGGCCTGATAGACGAGTCGATATCGCCATAAGCATTATGACGGAATTCCAATTCATACGGGTCGGCACTGTTTGTCTGTACCAGGTTTATGAAATGCTTGACATTTTCGTTATACCCTCTTTGGATATAGAAATCGAACGTGATATATCCGTCCTCTATCCACACACCATTCTTAGACCAAATGCTACCACCATTCAAAGCCAGCATATCAGTTCCGTAGTAAGAGTCGTTTTCCGCTCCCAAGTCAGGGGCAATCTGTTTTGTCAAAAGGGTGTCCATTCTCAACAATTGAACAGACTGGTCATAACCTTCGATCTTCTTCTCGTCGTTCTTATATATAACGAACGCGCGAATTTCTTTCAAATTCTCCGGCGTATATGAGTTTGTCGGGAACAGCGTCGTACTGTCGTCGAGCTGCATATAGTAGGAATTATCACTCAATGGCTTTATCGTCACAATTGCCTGATCGCTATCTCTCCAAAACTCACTATAAGCATCGTCATCATCCAAACAAGAATAAAAAGCAGTAGAACCTAACATGATTCCGATTAATAGCATAAAACTTTTCAACGTCTTCATAACATGTATCACTAAATTGTTTAATTTTTCTTTCTATAAAGGAAGATGTTAGACAATCGTGAAATGCTGCAAAGACTGTTTATAAAAGATGTTAATGCTTCAGTGATTGGTAGATAAGCTCCGCTGTACGGCGGGAAGCTCCGGGCTTTCCGAGCAGGCGGATAATCTCGTCGTAGCCGTCGAGCATACGTTTACGATAGAGAGGATCATTCAGGATGCGCCCCAACTCGTCGTGTATCTGGCCGTATGAGAACCGGGTTCCGAACAGCTCCTGCACCACTTCGCGTCCGGCTATCAGGTTAACAAGCGAAATGTATTTCGTATGGAAGAAATGGCGGAAAATAAAACTTGCCAGCCGGCCGGCCGCCACATAATAGCAGACAACTTGCGGGACACGGAAAAGCGATGTCTCGAGCGTAGCCGTCCCCGATGTGACGAGTGCCGCATCGCTATGGCTAAGGAGAGGATAGGTTTTGCCGAATACGATCTTGACATCCGCATTGCCGATATATTGCCTGTAATATTCCGGTTCCAGCCCGGGAGCACCGGCAATCACAGGTTGGTGGTCCGGATAGGCGGCTGCCACTTTCAGCATGGTCGGAAGGTTGTCTTTGATCTCCTGGCGACGGCTACCTGCCAACAGTGCCAGTACGGGGCGTTCGTCCAACTGTTCATCCTCGCGGAAAGTGTCCGGTTCGACCGCCTGTTTTTCAGTATAGTTGGCAACCGAATCGACCGAAGGGTTGCCCACATAGTCCACCGGATAGTCGAGGTTACGGAAAAACTCCACTTCGAAAGGCAGGATGCAGAACATCCGGTCTACATAGCTGCGGAAATCCTTGATACGATACTGCTTCCAGGCCCATATCTTCGGAGAGATATAATAGTAGACGGGCAACCCCAACTGTGTCTTTACATATTTGGCTATCTTCAGGTTGAACCCCGGATAATCGATCAGAATCACCACATCGGGCTTATACTGCCGTATTTCCTCCTGGCAGGCTTTCATATTGTTTAGGATCGTGCCGAGATTGAGCAATACGGGGATAAAGCCCATAAAAGCCATCTCCCTGTAATGCTTCACCAACGTCCCCCCGACAGCCTGCATAAGATCGCCCCCCAGGAAACGGAAGTCCGCTTCCGCATCCTGCTCCTTCAGTGCTGCCATCAGGTTGGAGGCATGCAGATCACCGGAGGCTTCGCCAGCTATTAAAAAATATTTCATATTTTTTCAGTTGAAAGTTGAAAGTTGAGAGTTGAAAGTTGGAAACAGCAACACATAATTTTCCATTTTCAATTTTCAATTTTCCATTGACTTTTTAGCTTTGCTAAAAAGTCATAGTCCGTCACATCTATCTTGCAAGGGACAAGCGAGGCATAACCACTGTCGAGCGCCAGGGTGTCGTTGTCGGCATGGATCGGCTTGGCATTCTCGAACGAGCCGGCGAGCCAGAACACAGGTTCGCCCGTTGCGTTCTCCGACCGTTTGAATTCATTGGTCCAGCGTCCGTCCGCCTGCCGGCAGACCTTCATTCCTTTGACGTTCGGAATATTGGGGACGTTCAGGTTCAGATAAGTGCCGTGCGGCAACCCTTCTTTTATGATCCGTCGGGCAAGCATACGTCCCAGGCGACAGCTTTCGGTAAAGTCTGCATCCGCATGGTGGTCCAACAACGACACGCCCATCGAAGGGATGCCGAACACGCATCCTTCGGCAGCCGCCCCCATCGTACCGGAATACTGGATGCAGATGGCATGGTTGCCGCCGTGATTGATCCCCGAAGCCAACAGGCTGGGCTTGCGGTCCAGCACTTCGTTAATAGCCAGTTTCACGCAATCGACCGGGGTCCCGGTACAGCTATAAACCGTCAGTCCTTTTTCTTTCTTCACCAATGTATATTTAATAGGTACGAGCGAAGTGATTGCGCTTGCCATTCCCGAACGGGGTCCGTCGGGGGCAAAAACCACAATATCCCCGAGATCCCTAAGGCACTCGGTGAGCTCTTTTATCCCTTTGGCTTCAACACCATCATCATTTGTAATCAGAATAAGCGGTCTATCGTTCATCATATCTTTATTTAATTGCACACAAATATAAGCAATTTCTCAGAGTTTCCCGTGTGTCCCAATAGTTTCCCTTGCATGAAACAAAAGTTTCACAGGCAGGGAACAAAAGTTTCATCGGCAGGAAACTAAAGTTTCACAGGCAGGAAACACGAAGAGACCAACGAGTGATACGGACTTCCGTCACCATCCCCTAAAACAGAAAGCGCAGACTAACGCAGACTTATCCTTTATTGATGATAATATCTCTGCGTTACTCTGCGCTCGTCCGCGTAGTTCGCGTCCGGTAAATCTGATTAAAGAACCTGGATGCCTTCTTCGCGGGCAGCTTCTTCACCTGAAGGAGTGATCAGCTTGTAGCCCTTACCGTGGATGTTGATGATTTCGATTCCCGGATCATCTTTCAACAGTTTACGAAGTTTCGTGATATACACGTCCATGCTACGGGCATTGAAGTAGTTATCGTCTACCCAGATTGTCTTCAGTGCATAATTACGTTCCAGAATTTCATTTGCATGTGCGCAAAGGAGACTCAGAAGTTCGCATTCCTTAGTTGTCAGCTTCGTAACCTTGTCGCCGATAGCCAGTGTTTGTTTCTGGGTATCGAACAAGAAGTTGCCTAACTTGTAGAAAGGAATATCTTTCATCTTCTTGCCTTTCACGCGGCGAAGGATCGCTTCGATACGGAGCAAAAGCTCTTCCATGCTGAAAGGTTTGGTCAGATAATCATCTGCACCGATTTTGAAACCTTCCAGGATATCTTCCTTCATAGTCTTGGCCGTAAGGAAGATAACAGGGATATCAGGGTTGATAGAACGAATTTCCTGCGCCAGTGTGAAACCGTCTTTTTTCGGCATCATCACGTCCAATACGCAAAGGTCATATTTGCCTTTGGTGAAACCTTTGTAACCGGCTTCTCCATCGGAGAAGAGGTCAGTCACATAACCTTTTGCCTGCAAGTATTCTCTTAATAGCATACCCAGGTTCTCGTCGTCTTCGCAAAAGAAGATTTTTAGTTTTTCTTCCATAACTAACTTTTTATAAGAGGTAAAGTAATAATAAATTTTGTTCCTACATTTCCGGTTCCCACTTCGGCACGGATCGTACCTTTATGGTCCTCTACTATTTTACGGACGTAAGCAAGTCCGAGACCGAACCCTTTCACGTCGTGTACGTTTCCTGTCGGTACGCGGAAGAAGCGGTCGAATACTTTCTTGAGGTATTCTTTCTTGATCCCGATACCATTGTCCTCGATCGATATCAACAACTTGCCGTTCTCGTTCCAGGTGCGGCACATCAGCGTCAGCGGTACTTCGAGGCGGCGATACTTCACTGCGTTATCCAGCAGGTTGAACAATACGTTGGTGATGTGCATCTCATCCACGTAAATGTCCGAATCTTCCGCTTGCAAATCGATATCGATCGTGCCGTCGTACTTCTCAACCTTCAGGGCGAATGTATTGGCGACACTTGCCAGCAAATCGTTCGCATCCACCTCCTTCAGCTTGAGGGCCGCTTTCTGACGTTCAAACAGCGACATTTGCAGCACCTTTTCCACCAAGAAACCCAATCGTTTCGTCTCGTCGTTGATCACCCCCGAGATATGCTTGAACACGTCGGGGCTCTTTGTGATATCCGAATCCTTCAGCATCTGTGCGGCGAGCGAGATGGTCGAAACCGGTGTCTTCAGTTCGTGCGTCATATTGTTGATAAAATCATTCTTCATTTCCGAAAGTCTCTTCTGACGGAATACGATATAAATGGTAAAGATAAACGTCACCAAAAGTATCAGCGAGAAGATGATCGACGGTACAATAAATGTTACAGAACTTGAAATATAATCACCCTTCGTCGGGAAGTACACTTTCAGGTAATTCTGTTTCGAAGGAGGATCGTTGGGAAATAATACCTGTTGAATCACGTCTGATACAGGAGGAATATCCCCGTTCTGGTACACTATATTTCCGTCTTTGTTAATAACAGAAAAGACGAACGGCAGGTTCAATCCGTTGTTAATAAATTCTGATTTTAAGTAATTATTCAGCTTTTTAAAATCTACCCTCTCTTCGATCGGCTTCAGGCTTGCTGTATGCAAAATATTCAAGATCACTTCGTTAAACAATCCGCTCTGGTACTGATAGCGGCGTTTCAACGTTTGTTGCAAATCTTTTGACGTACTGACAATGCTTTTAGGCGATTTATTGCTGCCTAATGAAGAGAGTGGCTCGAACTTCCGTGTCTGGATGTCGCTATGGAATTCGATATGTTCTATCGTGCCGTCGGCATTGGTAAACTGCATCTTGTATTTTTTCTCGGTGATGATTCCGCCGCCGAGGTTGTTCTGTCCGTTCTGGTAAAGATAATTGTTGGCTTCGTCGCGGCTGAGATCTTCCTCCAGATAACGGGCCGTTTCGTCGAGCTCCAGGTTTTTCGAGACTTGGTGCATCGATCTTTTGACAGTTTCATTGAACTGCTCGCTACTTTTTTTGAGTATGATGCTTACATATTTTACCTGCAAAAAGAGTAAACCGGCAAAGGCAAAAGCCATCACCACCGCAAGCAACCAAATCGTAGACTTCCTCATATCAATAAATCTCTCGTTTTAATGTCACAAATAACGCGCCTTTTAATTTAATATTTACACAAAAAAGGTAAAAACAGAAAGCCTTAAATGTTAAAAATGCATTACCCAAAGGTAGGAATCACCTTTCTATCTATTTTGGAATTAACACCTTACACCACTTCGCAGGCGTATCATCAGGGCCTACACGTTCCGTACTAACTAATAACAACAGAAATGCAACGTGAATTGTTGTAGACGACACTTAAAAACTTTTCCCGAAAGCATTGACTTTTAATTATTAACTCTATCTTTGCTTCCTGTAAGAGTTATGCAAAATGACACAAGAAGGTATTACACAGATAGACATCAAACAGGTATTACAGCAAAAGGCGCCTTCGGCAGCCCGGAAGATTCCCGGCTTTGTAGTCCGCTATCTGATCCGTACTGTTCATCAGGATGAGCTGAACGACATCCTCCGCCGGTATCACGATAAAGACGGGGTGGCGTTCATGCAGGAGTTGATCGGATATTTTGACTTGAACCTGGAATTGGTAAATGAAGAGAATATCCCTGCCGAAGGGCGGTATATATTCGCATCCAACCATCCGCTGGGCGGACTGGACGGGATTTGCCTGTCGGCCGTTATCGGCGGTCGTTTCGACGGGAAGATCCGCTATTTGGTGAACGACCTGCTGCTCTACTTGTCCAATCTGCGATCCATCTTCGTCCCCATCAACAAACACGGGGCGCAGGGGAAAAAGAACGCCGCACTGATCGAAGAGGCCTATGCTTCGGACAACCAGATCATCACATTCCCTGCCGGCCTATGTTCACGCAAGCAAAACGGAAAGATACAGGACACCGAATGGAAAAAGTCGTTTATCCAGAAGGCCGTGGAATACCGGCGTGACATCGTACCGGTCTTTTTCGAAGGGCGCAACTCCAACTTTTTCTACCGTCTCGCCAACCTGCGCAAAGCATTGGGCATAAAGATGAATTACGAAATGATTTATCTGCCCGACGAGATGTTCAAAAGCAAACACAAGACATTCCGTATCCATTTCGGGAAACCGATTCCCTGGCAGACCTTCACGGGCAGCCGCAAACCGGCCGAGTGGGCCGAATGGACGAAGGAAGTCGTTTATAATCTAAAGAAATAATAGACTTTTATTATATGCAAGACATTATCAAACCGATCGACCGTGCTCTCCTGAAAGCAGAACTGACTGGGGACAAGAAGCTACGGAGAACCAACAAATCCAACAATGAAATATACATTGTCACAGCCCACGACTCTCCTAATGTGATGCAGGAGATCGGGCGACTCCGTGAGATCGCCTTCCGGTTTTACGGTGGCGGGACCGGCTTTCCGGTCGATATCGACGAATACGACACTATGGAAGGCGCTTACCGCCAGCTTATCGTATGGAGCCCAGAAGACGAACAGATTTTGGGCGGTTACCGCTTCCTCTGCGGCTCGGACGTTAAATTCGATAAAGCCGGCAAACCTATTTTGGCGACTTCCCATCTGTTTAATTTCTCCGATACATTCAATAAAGAATATCTGCCATACACGGTCGAGTTGGGCCGTTCGTTCGTGACACTGGAATACCAGTCGACGCGTTGTGGCAGCGCAAAGGGGCTGTTCGTGCTGGATAACCTCTGGGACGGCTTAGGGGCTCTTTCCGTGGTGGACCCCAGCTTGCAGTATTACTTCGGGAAGGTGACGATGTACAACACCTACAACTCCGAAGCGCGCAACATGATCCTGTATTTCCTGAACATGCACTTCCCCGATCCGGAGAAGCTGATCACACCGGTCTATCCTTTGGAGACAGGCACGGATCTGGAAAAGATGCAGGAGCTTTTCAAGTATGACAACTTCAAGGATAATTATAAGGTGTTGAACCAGGAGGTCCGTAAGTTCGGCATCAATGTGCCGCCGCTTGTCAATGCTTATATGAGCCTCTCCCCCAAGATGCGCGTATTCGGTACAGCTATCAACCATGAGTTTGGAGAGGTGGAAGAAACCGGCATCCTGATCGCCATCGACGAGATCCTGGAAGACAAGAAAAAGCGCCATATCGAAACCTATCTGAACGAGGAAGGCAAATCGGCCGACCTGATACGCAAAACAGATATTTAAAAAAGCAAAAGCCTATACCCTTTCGATCAAAAGGATATAGGCTTTTGCCTCAAAGGGTATAGGCTTTTCCGGGAAGAGCTATACCTTTTTTATTCTTCTTTCTTCTGTTTCTCCCACTCTCCGGCAATCTCTTCAAGCGCGTCGTACCATTCCTTTCCGAAACGGCGGATCAGCGGTTCTTTCAGGAACTTATAGACCGGGAGTTTTTCTTTCTTACCCAATATCTCGGCAGCTTTGCAGATATTCCAACGATTGTAATTAACCGCTTCGAACGTATCGTATTTTTCCACACGGATCGGGTAAAGATGACAGGAAACCGGCTTATAGAAAGAGAGCTTGCCTTCGCGATAAGCCTTCTCCACCGCACACTTGCAAGTACCATCCGCATCGTAACAGGTAAAAACACAGTCCTTGCCGTTTACGATAGAGGTCACCAAGTCGCCCTCCTCATCAATATAGGCAACGCCTTGTTTCTTAATGATCTCCCGGGCTTTCGGCGCCAGATCGTCCCAGATAACCGGAAGGGCTTTTTCCAGTTCGCCCACCTCTTCCTCCAACAAAGGAGCGCCGGAATCACCTTCCACGCAGCAAACACCTTTGCAATGCGACAGATCGCATAAAAACTGACGTTCGAGGACGTCGAGGCTGACCAAAGTATTGTCTATTTGAATCACGATGAAAGAATTTATGATTTCTGATTTATGATTTATGATTTATGCATCGACAATAAATCATAAATCATAAATCTTTAGTTTTTAATCAAGTCACGTCCTGTCATATCAGCCGGCTGCGCCATGCCCAAGATGTGCAGGATAGACGGAGCGACATCGGCCAGGACACCGTTTTCGACTTTTGCATTCTTGTTTTCGGTTACATATACAAAAGGGACAGGGTTCAGGGAATGTGCCGTGTTGGGAGTGCCGTCTTCGTTGAGCGCATGATCGGCATTACCGTGGTCGGCGATGATGATGATTTCATAGCCGTTAGCTTTGGCAGCTTCGACCGTGTCTTTCACGCAGTTGTCGATAGCAGTAACCGCTTTTTCGATAGCACCGTAGATACCGGTGTGGCCTACCATGTCGCCATTGGCATAGTTCACAACGATGAAATCGAACTTCTGCGAACCGATAGCCTCAACCAATTTGTCCTTTACTTCGTAAGCGCTCATTTCCGGCTTCAGGTCGTAAGTAGCTACTTTCGGACTCGGAACTAAGATGCGTTCTTCTGCTTCGTACGGAGTTTCGCGACCGCCGTTGAAGAAGAAGGTCACGTGAGCATACTTTTCCGTTTCGGCGATATGGAGTTGTGTCTTACCTTTTTCAGCCAGGTATTCTCCCAGTGTGTTCCGGACGTTTTCTTTGTCGAACAGGATGTGGACGCCTTTGAAAGAAGCGTCGTACGGAGTCATGCAATAATACTGCAGGCCCGGGATCGTGTGCATACCCTGTTCCGGCATATCCTGCTGAGTCAGCACGACAGTCAATTCTTTTGCACGGTCGTTACGGTAGTTGAAGAAGATCACGACATCGCCTTCTTTGATCGTACCGTCTACGGTAGCGTTGTTGATCGGCTTGATAAACTCGTCGGTTACACCTTCGTCGTAAGATTCCTGCATAGCCTGCACCATGTCGGTAGCCTGTTTTCCCTTGCCCTCAACCAGCAGGTCGTAGGCTTCTTTTACGCGTTCCCAACGTTTGTCGCGGTCCATTGCATAGAAACGGCCGACGATGGAAGCGATCTTACCGGCCGACTGTTCACAATGGGCCGTCAGTTGTTCGATAAATCCTTTACCGCTCTTCGGGTCCGTGTCGCGACCGTCCATGAAGCAGTGGATGAAAGTATTGTCTATACCGTATTCCTTAGAGATATCGCAGAGTTTGAACAAGTGGTCGAAGGAACTGTGTACGCCACCGTTGGAGGTCAACCCCATGAAATGGATGTTTTTGCCATGTTCTTTGGCGTAAGAGAAAGCAGAAACGATTTCAGGGTTCTTCATGATGCTGTTGTCGGCACAAGCACGATTGATCTTCACCAAATCCTGGTAAACGATACGTCCGGCCCCGATATTGAGGTGACCGACTTCAGAGTTACCCATTTGTCCGTCAGGCAACCCTACGTTTTCGCCGCTTGCCTGTAACTGTGAATGAGGATAAGTGGCCAGCAGGCTGTCCCAGTAAGGAGTGGGAGTATTAAAGATTACATCGTCTTTACCTTGATCGCCGATACCCCAGCCGTCAAGAATCATTAAAAGGGCTTTCTTGCTCATGATTGCTTAATTTATTATATTGTTTATACTCATTTTCGTTATCCGGCCGCAAAGATAATCAATTTCAACCATATATTGTTTGCCCATAAAACATTACTTTTGCAAGCGATATGGAAAAGACGATACAAGACAAAGAGCTGGGAACCATCCTCCTCCGCACCAGTCCCCGTGCTACACGCTACACGCTGAAAATCTCCAAGGGCATGATTACGGCTACGATGCCTCCGAGGGGCGACGAAGCGCGTATGCTGGCTTTTATCCGCGAAAACAGAAAAAAACTTCTCATAGCCCTTGCCAAACATCCCGCCCGCCCGCTCCTGACGGACGAGACGGAAATGCAGACCGCAACGTTCCGCCTCCATATCTTCCGTACCGACCGGGCTAACTTCTATATGAAATTAGAGGGTGGCATCCTGCATATCGCCTGCCCCGCACAGACCGACTTTGCCGACGAACGTGTACAAAAACTGCTAAAGGACCTCTTAGAACAGGCCCTCCGGCACGAGGCACGCCGCCTCTTGCCTACACGGTTGCTCGACCTGGCCTCCCGGCACGGCTTCACCTGCACGGGTGTAAAGATCTTCAACAGCAAAAGCCATTGGGGAAGTTGCACGCCACGCCGCAGCATCAACCTCTCCCTCTCGCTGATGCTCCTGCCCTGGCCCCTGATCGACTACGTCCTCCTCCACGAACTTTGCCACACCATAGAGATGAACCACAGCGACCGTTTCTGGGCACTGATGGACAAGGTGACGGACGGGAAAGCGTTAGAGCTGAGGAAGGAGTTAAAGAAGCATCATATGCTGTAAACCGGATTGTCATGTGCTAAAACAACCCGGACGGTTCAATTGACGAGCACTAACAGACTACAACTCGCTAACTTCTTTTACCGGCAAACCGGTACATTGCGCAATCGTTTCGATATTGATTCCCTGCTTTTTCAAATTGGCAGCGATAAGGCGCTGTTCCTCGGCTTTGCCTTTTTCTACTCCGTGCTTCATGCCTTCCGCCTTGCCTTTTTCTATTCCTTTCTCCAACCCATCTTCGAAGCTGGTATCGAGGGCGGCGGAAAGGTCACGTTCGACGGATATGCTTAGTTCGTATTCCAAGCGTTGATCGGGGGTCATGCGCTCTACCTCCACGATGCTTTTCAGCTTGCGGAATATCTGGTTATTCAGTTCCTGGGGTAATCGTTCCATGATCTCGATGTTGTTTAAGACATATAACCACTTCTTATAAAGCGTATCACACTCATGCAAAGGTAATACAAATTTCGGCATTTCAAGATAGATTTCGTTAAGTGTTTCGCTAAAGGGCAGCTTCAGCTCCCGATCCATGCGAACGACATCCCAGCGGTATTTCTCCGGACGGGACGGGTCCATGATGTAGTTCAGAATGCACACGACATACACCTTGCTGATTTGGTAGTTCCAGCGTTTGCGGATTACTTCGTCCGGTTCCTTTTCGAGCTTTTCCTTTACGATCATAGACTGTTGCTGGATAGCGAACGAGGCGTAGTACAACACTCTGTCGGAGAAATATTTCTGCCGGCTTTTCTGCATCTCGACAATAAAGACTTCTCCCTTTTCGTTCTCACAAAAGATATCGAAGACAGCCCGTCGCTGCTCTTGCTTCAGACCGAGCATCTCGACATTCCGGAACGTAATATCAACGATTACTTCCTGTTGGATAACTTCATTGAGGAAACTAATGATAAGATCTTTACTTACTTCACTGCCGAAAATCTTTTTCCAGCCGTAATCCGAGAAAGGATTGACAAATTTGTTCATAATTAAATGTTTTAGCTGCAACTGTTATTACTTCGATGACAAATATAAGTAAATATACCGTACATAAAGTGCGAAAGATCAATTATCTTTCCAATTTCTTTCCAATAAAAAACGAATCCCCTGCAATCTATGACTACAAGGGATTGTTTTTTGTCTACTTCGGTCTTCACAGAGGGAGAGCAGATGAACTTTTTTTGATTTCATTACTTTAGTATTAATATTCATCGCTTGTTCGCCCTCGCGGGGTAGTTGGCTGATTCGGACGGTAAGCTGTAAAAGCTGGCGTTCCGGGAATGCCGCACGATGAATCTTAGAATTATTTGATTATAATTTTTATGTACGTGTGTAGGGATGCACGGCCGTGCATCCCTACGTGTGTAACACATTTATTATTTAACGATAGCTTTAACAGCTTCTTCACCTTCAACAGCTACTACAACTACACCCTGAGGAGCAGCGATAACAGCGTTGTCAGAAGAGATAACAGTGTTAGCAACAGTCTGGCCTAAGATGTTAGAGATAACAACTTTCTTGCCGGCAGCACCAGCGATTGTTACCTGGCCTTCACCAGCGATAACTTTAACTTCACCTATTGAAGGAGCCGTTTCGTTAGCAGTAGGCATATCAGCTTTATCTACAGAGAACAACAATGCATCATCAGTTGTAGCAACCAAGTGAAGGATACCATTTGTTTGAGCCATATATTTCAAAGGTGAAACCTGGCTTTCAATATAGTATTCAGCATCAGTAGCAGATTTTCTGAATGCGAATGTGTAGTTCTTCTTCACATTTGCAGGAACAACTGTATCTTGAGCAGCAGCTACATCATAGACATGCAAGCTATCCAAATCAGCACCGATTCTCATTGCTTTTCTGAAACCTAATGAATCATTAGCTGCAGCATTCATGAAGAAACGAACATCATTTGCATACTCTGCAGAATCCATAGCAATAGTCTGCTGAGTAGAAATCATGTACAACGGTTTGATTGTATCGTTTTCATATACATCCAAATACATGCTGAAGTTTTCTTTTTCAAATGCAGCAGCTTTCAGTTCAGTTACAGCCTTCAGTACACCGCAGCTATCAGAGTTCATAGAGATAGCCAATGTCGGATTTTCTACAGAAGAAATTCTCTTATGACCCGGAGTACCTTCGATTGTTGCATATTCAGGAGCCAACGGAGCTTCCAGAGAGAAGTAGCCATTAATCAGGTTCAAATCTGTATTCAATACAACTTCGGCAGAAGTACCGGAAGCTGAAACCTGACCTTCAAGAGTCCAAGCACCAGAAGAAACACTTGCAACCGGTAAAACCTGATACCAACCTTCAGTTGTTGTTTCTCTGAACACGAAATATTTGTCATCATCAGAAGTACTTAGTTTATAAGCTTTTCTCGTAGCATCATAAGCCAAAGTATCTGTTCCGTTATACAATTTGTAAGCAACAGCAACCAAAGAGTCTGCACCGATAGAGAATGTATCTACAGGGATAACATTGAAATACAAGGCATTTTCCTTATCCATGTTAGCAACTTCCAGAATTGAATCGTTAGCAGCTTCACGAACGAAAGGAGTCGTACCTTCTGTCAATACAGAATGGAACTGAAGAGCTAATTTTGTTACAGCTTCTTCCGCTGCAGTTTCACCCATTTTCTTGTAACCAACATAAATACCTTCGGTTGCAACCGGAACGATCTTCAATGTATCACTACCGTAGTAGTAGACACCTTCCTCGTCAGAAGAATACAATGTAGCGGCAGAAGCAGCAAATGATTTACCTGATTCTCTGTTTACAAATGCAGGTTTATTTGTAGTTGAAGCCAAAGACCACTGAGAAGAAGGTAACCATGCTTTTTCGTAACCAGCCTTCACCTTTACATTTGTTGCACCGGCCAAAGTTGTAGCCAATGTGGAAACATAAACACTATCGCCAGCTTCCTTATAAATATAATATGCACCTGCAGGCAATTCAACCTTTGTTCCTGCACCCAACGTTACAGAAGGCAACACGTTTGCAGTAGAAGGGGCAGAAGCTGTCAAAGCTTTAGATGTACCATCAAAACCTACTAAAGTTACAAAACCTGACGTAATTGTAGAAGTTGCGGCAAAAGTTGTATTAGCAGCAGCAGTCGGAATATTTACAACCTCAATAATGATAGAATCCTTTACATTCTTCCAAACTTTAAATTGGAATGATTCAGCGATCTTACCTGCTTTAGGAGTTGTATTATCCAATGTATCTAATGCAAATACCAAACCACCGTTAGCTTTTGTACTATCAATCAAAGCACCGGTTTTTGTATAATACACTGTATCGACGTTCAGATAGGCAGCTTTCGTTCCTGTTAAAGAGCCTAATTTCTGCAAATACATCGTTGTATCAGTCTCCTGAGTGTTATAACCAACAGCTTTAAATGTTGTCTTAAATGCATTTGCGCTATTCACAGCCTGATCAGTTGTGGAAGTTGTGCCATCAACGGTCCAAGTAAAATGTGAACCATTAATACCATTTAATTCAGCAACAGTCATAGCCTTCCAAGCCGGAACTAACGGCATAAGTGCCACTGTAGTTGTTGTACCTTCTGACAAAGATAAAGAATCTGCAGTACCCCCTGCAGTGTTAGTAGCAACCAAAGTGTAAGTTTTACCCCCTGCAATGTGAGTCAAACCTGCAGCATTACCATTTGTCCAAGCCCAGCCAAATTTATCGACTGCAGCATCATCATTTGAAAGAATAGCGTTGCCCTTCTTATCCAATTTCAAAGTTTTGCTTGTCAAAACATTTGTAAAAGTGAAGTAATCGCCCAAAGCAACAGTAGAACCTGTCGATACGGACCACAAGGCAGAATCACCCAATGCAGCAGCTGCGGCATCATCAGCGATTACCTTCAAAACCAAACTGTCTTTGTTTGCAGACGATTTTACAATAGTCAATGCCTTTGAACCTCCAGCAGGTTCTGCAGTTCCCAAGTAGTAGTATTCACCACTAACAATAGAATCAGCTTCAGCAACAGCCTCCGTAATTGTCTGTGCTGAAACAGAAGCACCTACCATGACAAAAGCAGCCAAAAGAGTAGAAAACTTTTTGTTCATAATCTAAATTTTAATATTAATAATACAGTTAATTGAAATGTCAGTTCTTACTTTTTACTATTATATATGTACACGTATATAATGTACACGTGTTAACTTTTGTATTTTGACAGCAAAAACGATCCTTTTTTTTAGTCATTTTTTTGCCTATCTTCGGAGTTCGTATCGGAAAGACGGTTTTTTGTACTCAAATTGCTATCTGATTGATAAGAAAGGATATAGAGGCACGAAATTTTTTACAGAAAAGAGTTGTGGTTTAAAAAGGAATGCGTATTTTTGTCTCGTAAAAATGACGAATTTAAACGATCGTTTTTTTTAGTCATTTTCCTACCACTCAATACTTTCATTTTCAATTATTTATTCCTCAAACACCAAGTCTAAAAATTCATCAACGTCCGTTTTGGTCCAAAAATCGGTGCTTTTCAAGGAAATCATTGATGCTTACTGCGTTTCAGAGGGGTGCTTATCCGTTTTTAATCCGATGCCTATTCGTTTGTTTTTCGGTGATTGTCTGATTTTCCTCCCAAAAACTGTCAAAACTGTCAAAACTGTCAAAACTTCGCCCCACATATTTTAATTGTCACATTCGCTCCGAAATTCCCGATTAATAGCAACAACAAGCAGAATAACAGCATATTATAATAATAAATTCCAACTTTCAAAGCTACTATCCTGCCAATTTACCGAAGCTTTGACGGACATTTTCATCCTTCTACGGAATTTCGACCTACTCCAAACAATACATTGCCATCGTTTCCTCTCTAAAATGTCCGTAAAAGACATTCCCCATAGGCTCAAAATGAATGAAAAAAATGCAGAAAACAATAGTTAATCGATTAATAATCAACAAATAGACATCATTGCATATTCATTGCTCATTTTCAAAAATGGAAGGCGAAGTTTTGACAGTTTTGACAGTTTTTCCGGCATACTGCCATTGTCACTGCATCGGAACAAACCCTTCGTAGCGCACCGTCCAACTCCCGTCTTTCGGAAAACCGGGAGCCTCACCCACGGAGCCGTCCCAACCGCCACACATCATGGCGACTGCCGTCAGCAACGCCCCGTTGGAAGGGAAATAGGGGAACGGGCCGCCTGTCGCCAGACCGTGTTCGTCGAACTGGAATCCGGCGGATGGGTGCATCAGCATATCGATAGCCAGCGCCGGCTGTCCCGTACGGGCGGCGGCCATTGCCAACATCGGGAAATCCCAACCCCAGATGCGGTTGAACTGCCATTCCTTGCTGACTTTCTCCAGCGTACGCTTGAAGGTCGCGAGGTCTACCCCGTCACCGGGCAGCATACCGTAGACACCGGTCAGGGCCGGATGCTCGTAAGTATATTTCGTCCACATATCGGGGATGCCCTCGTAGGTGGTATAGACACCATCGGCAACGGGAAGGGGCGCCATCTTCGAGAGCACTTCCTTCCATTTTTTCGTCCGTTTTTCCGGCAGGCCGAGGCGGTCCGCCCACTCCAACGCCGTACGCAGGCCGTAGCGGAAATAGCCTAACTCGAAAATCGGGTTGATGGTCTGCAACGGGTCCGTATTCTCGGAAACGACGACGACGGGGGGGCCCAGGACATATTGTTTCGTCTTTTTGTCGTAAAAAAGATAATCCGCCATATAGTCGGCCGTGTTCAGCACGATGTCTTTCCATTTCTCCAATGTCTCGGGTACAGGCTTCCGACGGTATTGCATCTCGGCGAAGTAGACCGGATGGGGTTCGTGCCAGATCAGGTAGGCATGGGCGCTGCCGGGCCATTCGCGGTTGAAGTTCCCGGTACATTTGGGCCAACGTGCACCGGTGCGGCCTTCGCTCTTGGCTCGTTCGAGGGCTGCCGGCATAAAGTCCTTATAGACGTTCAGGTAGTTGTCGAAACATTCCATCCGGTTCCACAGCCCGTAGTGCACACCGTGCCACCAGATCATCTCGAAATGGAAACGGCCGAACCAGCCGTTGTTTACTAAGCCGGATTCCTGGGGTGGCAACAGGCCGCTTTCGTTCGCGCGCATCAGATATTGCGAGAGGACGATGCGGCGTTCCAGTTCCAGCCAGCGCGGGTCCTTGCTGCCGGAGAGGTCGATGGCGGCTCCCGAACGCCAGTATTTCTCCCAGCTGGCGGCACTCTTCCGCTCAATAGTGGCGACCGGCTCGGTCACGCCTGCGACCGGTTCGGGAGAGAAGCAGCAGGTAAAGGAGAAGGTGGAGGTATGCCGGGGCTGGAGGAGGAACTTATGCGTCTCTTCCGATTCACGGCTGAAGGTGGCGGGGCCGGTCCAGTCGAGGGTGGCGTAATAGTGCGTGTCGTCCATCGTGCGGGCGATACGGACCGAGTTCGGAGCTAATTTCTCGAGTGTGGAGGTATGACCTGAGATCGTGTCGTAGCGACCTATATACTGTTTGAAATAGCGTCCGTCGGGATAGGGGAAATCGAGATAGATGCTCATATTGCCGTCGTTCAGCAGTTCGGACTCGATGCTGACTCCGATCATGTCTTTATCGGGATGGCAGACGGTACGCACTTTCACTTCCTTGCGGTTCAGTTCGAAACGGCTGTAAACGACACCCGTCCACAGGTCGATCTCCTGGCGGGCGTTGCCGAGGTCGATTTCCTGCGCTTCCGTACCGTCTTCGCGGAGCAGGCGGAAACCGATGCGGCCCAGGTTATAGCGGTGGGGGTTCTTGGTCAGCCATTCGGACAGTTCCGGCTGGTCGGGGTTGCGGAGTTCGTAGGCGATCTTTTTACCGTGCGTCTCCACGACAACCGGACGGTAATCTTCGGCTTTCATCCCTTCGGGGAGGGGGAAACTATGCCAGCTCCAATCGGACAGAGTGTTGAAGGGGACGAAGGTCTGCAATCCGGTTATATCCATCCCGAAGGCGAACTTGCCGTTACCTACTTGTGCCGGACTTTTCAGGAGCGTCCCGGTCGTGCATACGCGATGCCGCTTGACAACAGCCTCCCGATCGATAGGTTCTCCCATTACAGACAAAGGCAAGAGGGCCGACAGGCAAAAGAGGCTTACTAAACTTATCAGTTTTCTCATGGTGGTTATCCTTTAATTTGTTTCTGTGGATAAAGATAAGAGATAAACCCCAAGCCTCAGTTTACAGTTCTGATATTTTTCCTTCGATTTCTGGTAAATGATTGCCGTTCCGTAGGGGCAGGTTCCAAACCTGCCCGAAAACACGGATTATCATTTGCCGGTATTGGGCGGGTTTGGAACCCTCCCCTACGAGGTCTGTTTTATAATTTGCCGACCATCTTCTTCCAAATCAGGAAGAAAACAAAGACGACGATTGTTATGGCTATACCGATAATCTGTGAAATGCCGGTCCCCATGCCTAAGCCTTCGGGGGCGACAAAGATGTATGTCGAACAGACGGCTGTCATAAACAGGGCCGGGATCAGCGTAACGATATAGGGCTTCTTCGAGATTACCAGATAGACGGTCAACGCCCATAAGGTAAACACGGCCAACGTCTGGTTACTCCAGGCAAAATAACGCCAGATCATATCGAAGCCGTCCTTGTCTTTCTGGCTGTAGAGCAAAAGAGCGATAGCCACTAAGAACAAAGGGATGCAGATCATGAGCCGCTTGGAGATGCTACGCTGTTCGAGATGCAGGAAATCCGCCACGATCAGGCGGGCCGAACGGAACGCCGTATCGCCGGAGGTAATCGGGGCGGCGATCACACCCAGGATCGCTAATACACCGCCTACCGCACCGAGCCATTCTTTCGTGATGCTGTCGACGACAACGGCGGCATTGTTTTCGCCCATGCCGTTGTTATGATAGAAATAAGTAGCGGCAGCCGCCCAGATCAGCGCAACGATACCTTCCGTAATCATGGAACCGAAAAAGATAGGACGCCCGTACTTCTCATTCTTGATGCAACGGGCCATCAACGGACTTTGCGTCGCATGAAAGCCGGAAATAGCGCCGCAGGCAATACTGACGAACATGATCGGGAAGATAGGTAAATGACCGGGATAGGTGTTCGGCATCCCGTCCGTAATCTCAGGCAACGGAGGATGATTGACGAACAGCATAATCAGGATACCGATCGCCATAAACAGCAAAGCTCCTGCAAACAGTGGATAGACTTTGCCGATAATCTTATCGACCGGCAACAAGGTCGCCAGAATATAATACAGGAACACGACTATGATCCAAAAGGTGGCATCCAAGTGTTCCGGTGTCAGCTTAGCCAACAGCCCGGCAGGACCTGCCACAAACACGGAACCGACCAGCACCATCAGGACCACCGTAAACCCACGCATAAACTGCTTGAAGTTCACACCTAAGTAACGGCCGATAATTTCGGGAAGACTCTCCCCGTTATGACGCAGGGACAACATGCCGGACAGGTAATCGTGTACCGAGCCGGCAAAGATACTTCCCAGTACAATCCACAGAAAAGAGGCGGTTCCGAACTTCGCTCCCATAATGGCACCGAAGATCGGACCCAGCCCGGCGATATTCAGGAACTGGATCATAAAGACTTTCCAGGTAGGCATCGGGATGTAATCCACGCCGTCCTGATGTGTATAGGCAGGAGTCTGCCGCTTGGCATCGATGCCGAAAATACGTTCAATGAATTTGCCGTAGACGAAATAGCCTACGATGAGTGCAATAAGGCAACAAACAAAAGTAATCATACCGGTAATTGAAAATTGAGAATTGAAAATTAGATTAATAAGGAGACAACAAGAGGAAGAAAATGGAAAACTGAAAAGTAAAGTGTTTCTTCTTTATCTTTCAATTTTCCATTTTCAAGTTTCAATTCAGCAGTCTTTTAACGACTTCCGAGATCATGCGCCCTTCGGCTTTTCCTGCCAATGCTTTGGAGGCAACGCCCATTACCTTGCCCATGTCTTTCGGACCGGCGGCTCCGACCTGTGCGATGATCGCTTTCAGCTCGGCTTCCAGTTCTTCGGCAGACATCTGTTTCGGCAGATACTTTTCGATAACGGCTACCTGTGCCAGTTCAGCGTCGGCCAGATCCTGGCGTCCCTGCTGCACGTAGATAGTGGCTGAATCTTTGCCTTGTTTAACGAGCTTCTGCATGATCTTCAACGCATCGGCATCAGTCAATATGTCGTTGGCTCCCGGAGCGGTCTTCGCTTCGAGAAAGAACTTCTTTACGTTTCTCAGTGTTTCAAGGGCTACTTTGTCTTTCGCCTTCATTGCGCTTTTAATGTCTTCGCTGACTCTTTCAAACATATCCATAGTTTTGTAAATTAAAGAATTAAGAATGAATAATTAAACCTTCAGGCTCCCAACTATTCATCATTAATTTTTCCTTATTCATTATTCATTATCTAAAACTAATAACTGTGCCGCCCGATTTAGGCTTCTTGCTCCGGTTAGCGGCAGGCGAGGTGAACGACATGCTTTGTGCACGCGGCTCCTCTCCTTTCCGGCGTATCTGCTGCACATCTTTTGCTGTCCGCTTGTAAGCCGGTTTATCTTCCATGAAAGCAATCAGGGTGTCGTCGTCCAGTTCGTCGACGGTAAGGACTACGATTTCGGTATTCGGACGGGAATCGATATACTCGCCGTAATATTGCTTCACCCATTTATCTTCTTCTTCTCTCGCTCTCCTTGCGGCTTCTTCCCGCTCTGCTGCGAGGCGTATTTCTTCTTCGGTGGCAAGCTCTTGCTGTTCGCTCTGCGTCAGGATGTCTTCCAGGCCGAAACCGGTCACGAGGATCGTGATCTTGATCTTATGACCCAGGCTGTCGTCATAGCCATGTCCCCACTTCACCTCATATTCGGTCTTGAACTGGGACATGAAGTTGTGTATATCCGTCATCTCGCTGATGCGTAGCTCGTCTTCATGGCTATAGTAGATGACAAACGCCACACGCTTGGCATTGAAGATATTGTTGACATCGTTCACCAGCGTGTTTTCCAACGCCTCGTTGATGGCCTGGTGCAAACGTCCTTCGCCCTCCCCGAAACCGATACTGATCAGGGCGACGCCACTGTTGCGCATCGTCGTGTCGACATCGGCGAAATCGACGTTCTGTTCGAGGTTGGTCGTGACAATCTCGGCAATGCTCTTGGCGGCAATCGTCAACGTCTCGTCGGCTTTGCGGTTGGCCTGTGGAACCGGCATATCGGCAAAATTCCTCAACCGTTCGTTGTTGATGACAAGCAGGGAGTCTACGTTCTGCGCCATCTTCCTGACACCTTTCAACGCCTTCACGATCTTCGGACGTCCTTCAAAGACAAAGGGGATCGTGACGATACCGACGGTAAGGATTCCCATATCTTTGGAGATCTTTGCAACGATAGGCCCGGCGCCTGTACCTGTGCCCCCTCCCATTCCGGCAGTGACAAAAGCCATACGGGTCCCGTCGTCGAGCATATCGTGGATTTCTTTCTCACTTTCAAGGGCTGCCGCTTCTCCTTTTTCGGGAACGTTGCCGGAGCCAAGCCCGTTTGTCGTGTTCCGTCCGATCAGGAGCTTATCGGGAACTTCCGACTTCTGCAACGCCTGATTATCGGTATTGCATAATACGAAAGATACATCCCGGATACCTTCGCGGTACATATTGCTGACCGCATTACCACCACCGCCACCGACACCGATCACCTTGATGATTGTCTGAGGCGCTTTTGCCAAATCAAAATCGTATGTATTATCGTCCATTGTCGTCTGTCTTTTTATTGTTACCGATTATTCCTCATTCAACATATCGTCCACCTTGCCGGCCGCCCTATCCACTGCCTTATCGAAGAGGTCGAAGATTCCCCAGCTCTTGCCTTTCTTCTTCTCTTCCTCTTTCTTAGCTCCGGTGTTGCGGTTCTTAGTCGTCGTAGCCGCGGCCTGCTTTTCGACAGGCGGTTCCTCCTGCTTTTCTTCTATTTCAACGATTACGGGTTCTTCCTTCGGCTCGGTCTTCGGTTCCACCACCTTCGGTTTCTCCGGTTCGGGAGCGATATAAAGGGCGCAGTTCTCCGCGCCTTTCAGCAACAGGGCGACTGCGGTCGTATATTCGGGATTGTTGGCTATCATCTCGCCGTCGGCAATCAGGTCTTTGCGGACGGATGCATAACGGACATCCATCTTGAAACGTTCGCTGAGGGCTTCGCGCATATTCTTCAATGCGGCGCCGTTGCCGGCAATCACGATGCTGTAACCGGGCTCTTTCGCCACGCCCGTATCTTCTAAGCGGGCGTATATGTTTTCGATGATCTCACGGCTGCGGGCTTCCACCACCATATTGATATCCGAGAGTTTGATCTCGCTTGAATGCTGTCCGTCGGCCAAGTCTACCGTGACCATCTGCTGTTCGTTGTCTTTCTCCCAGATAGCGTTGCCGTACGTGCGTTTGACACGTTCCGCTTCCTTCTCCGGCATACCTAAGGACATCAGGTCGCGGGTGATCAGATGGCTACCCAACGGAATGACATACAGGCCTGCCAGGCTACCGTCCCTATACATTGTGACAGAGGTAACGCCTGCACCGAAATCGATCAGTGCGCACCCTTTCAGCTTCTCCTGTTCCGTCAGGATCAGATCGGCCAATGCCAGCGGCGAGACAATGACACCTGCCACATCGATCCTGATCTGCTCCGACATATTCGTGGTTACGGCATGGCGGAGGGATGGACGGCCGACGAGCAGCTTATAGCGGGCTTCTATACGGGAACAGCCCTGACCCACAGGGTGAGTCTCCGGCTGGTTGTCGAGGTAATAAGCGGGAGCAGCTATATCCAGCACATCCAGCATATCGGGACGATATTGCCGGCATTCCTGGTTTAGTTCCTTCAGCACCTCTTCGGTCACCGTTCCGCTACCGATCACTCTCGACACAGCGTGGTTGACCGAACGAAGCGACTGGCCTCCCACCCCGATATATACCTTGCCGATGCGGGAACCGCCCAACTTGTTTTCCAGTTTGCGGATCAACCGCACGATCTTGCCGGCCGCATCTTTTATATTATATACACATCCTCTTCGTATACAGGTATCGGAGTTCTCCACTTCGTAGGCAATAATGGAAAGGGTCCCCGCAGGGCCTTTCGTGCCTACCATACCGACCATGTGAGAAGAGCCAAGGTCGATGGCCGCTATAAAGTCTGTGTATGCCATATTCTCTATCTTTTAGTACAAACAATCTGATCCTTATATTTTAAACTAATAATACCGTACTTCTCCCATCCCACCTTAGGGATCGCTTTCTCGTAGAAGAGCCGGAGGTTGTCCAGTTTCTCCTCGAAATCGGCAAAGGAGCCCAGCACGATACGGTGGTTGCCGACCCGCGGGATCAGCTCCACCTCGTTATCAGGATGAACGTAAATCTGTTCTATCTGATTATTCCAGAAATCATTCTCCTGCAAAAATAATGCAAATTTGTATAAGTCGGTTACCGCCAGCTCTTTTTCCACATATCCGCTCACTACCGGAACGTGCGCCACATAACGGCGGCTGACAGGCATCGTGCTTCCCAAATTATCCACATAATAGTTGCCTCGCGGACTTATCACACGCAAGATAGGGATTTTTTGCTCTACTTCCAATTTAATCATGCCGGAAGGAGTCTTGTAGGCCTCCACACGGGCAATCATTTCGTTCTTCAGCAGCTCGTTTTCAATCCGGTCTGTGTTGACCTCGTCCATCGGCTTCTTGATCGGGTTCAAGCCGGCCTTCTTGAGGATATACACCAGGTCGTTCTCGCTCACAAAATGTTTGTCGAGGCTGTCCACGACCACTACCTGGAGGTCACGGCACAAATCCTTCTGCCTGTTTTCCCGGAAGAAGAGGGAAACAAACACGATGTAACAGAACAACAGTGTTGCAACGATTATGGATACGATACGGATCACGATTTATTCTTTTTTATCCAATATTTGTTTTACCGGTTCTACCAACAGTTCAATATTGCCGGCTCCGAGCATCAGTACGACTTCGAGCTTGCCGGCTTCGGCAGCTACCACGTCCAGCAGTTCTTCCTTGCGGATCAACCGTTTGTCGGCGATGGTCACGGCATCGAAGATGATCTGCGAAGTGACGCCCGGTATCGGTTTCTCGCGTGCCGGGTAGATGTCCAGCAGTATCAGTTCATCCAAGAGCGAGAGGCTGGCGGCAAAGTCGGCGGCAAAGTCACGCGTGCGGGTGTAGAGGTGCGGCTGGAAGATACCGGTCACCTTGCGTCCGGCATAGAGTTCCTTCACGGAGAGGATGCTTGCCTTCAACTCGGCAGGATGGTGGGCGTAGTCGTCGATCAGGACGATATTTTCTTTCTTGAGATGGAAGTCGAAGCGACGGCGCGGACCGGCAAAGGTCGCCATACCGTGCTTGATCTCCTCCGGTGTCGCACCGTTCAGCCAGGCAAGGGCGATAGCGGCTACTCCGTTCTCGACATTTACTTTCACGGGCACACCCAACTGTATATCGGGAATGCGGACATCAGGGCCGACAAAATCGAAGAAGATCTCGCCACCTCCGATACGGACGTTCTCGGCGTAGAAAGTTGAGAGTTGAGAGTTGAAAGTTGAAAGTTCTTTTGTGTCGAGAGCACCGGTATAAGTATAAAACTTCACGCCTTCTTGCAGGCGGGGGGTTACGTTGATACCTTGCTTCATAAGCAGGCAACCGTCCGGACGGATCAGCGAAGTGAAATGCTCGAAACTTTCACGGTAGGCTTCCGGAGTCCCGTAGATATCCAGATGATCGGGATCGGCCGCCGTAATAACGGCCATATAGGGTTTCAGCCAGTGGAAAGAACGGTCGAACTCGTCCGCCTCTATCACGGTCAGATCACTCTTGTCGGAGAGCATCAGGTTGCTGTTATAGTTCTTCAGGATGCCACCTAAGAAAGCGTTGCAATCCACATGGGACTGTTTCAGCAGGTGGGCGACCATCGAAGAGGTCGTTGTCTTGCCATGCGTACCGGCCACACAGAGTCCCCGGTTATAGCCGGTGATCTCTCCTAATACGCGGGCACGCTTCATCACCTCGAAACCATTCCTCCGAAAATAGCAGAGCTCCGAATGGTCTTCGGGGACGGCAGGGGTATAGACGACCAGCGTCTTTGCCGGATCGGTAAAGTCGTAGGGGATCAGATAGACATTGTCCATATAGTGAAGGGCAGCTCCTTCACGGCTCAACTGCCTCGTCAAGTCGGAAGGGGTCTTGTCGTAACCCGCCACCTTCTTTCCCTTCGAAAGGAAATAGCGGATCAGGGCACTCATCCCGATTCCACCGGCTCCGACAAAATAGACAGCCGTTATGTTTTTTATATCCATATTTTCTTACTCGTTACTATTCTTTGTTACAAAGATACTATCTTCATATCGTATTTGCTATAAAAGGCCGGTATCTTCTTCGCAAAAGACTATAGCTTTTATGATAAAAGACTATAGCTTTTTCATTAAAAGACCATAGGTTTTCCGACAAAAGGTCATAACCTGTTCCCGCGCTTGACGCGGGATCGCAAAAGAGGCGGCTACATCCTATTAATACCTGTTCCTCCGCGGCCCCGCGTCAAGCGCGGGGACAAGGCCTATTCGATGATCCTGACGATCTCGTCCACGATGCGTTCCGCGCTCTCATGATGGGCCAGTGTCGCGATGTTGCGGCTCAAGGTACGGAGGCGTTCGTCGTCGTGGATGATTTCGAGGGCTTTCGGGACCAATTGCTGTTCGGCATCTTTGTCGGCCACCATGATAGCGGCCTCTTTATTAACTAATGCCAGGGCGTTCTTCGTCTGATGGTCTTCCGCCACATTGGGAGAAGGGACTAAGATCACCGGTTTCTTCAGCAGGCAAAGCTCTGAAATGGAACTGGCGCCTGCGCGGGAGATGATCAGATCGGCCGCCGCATAGGCATAGTCCATGCGGGTGATGAAGTCCGAGCACCAGACCGGCATTCCCCTGTAAGCCTTCAGATGCTTCAACGCTTCTTCATGGTAATAGCGTCCGGTTTGCCAGATCACCTGTACGTCGACATCCGAAGCGAAGAGTTTATCCAGATCGCCCTGTATGCTGCGGTTGACCGTCCGGGCTCCCAGGCTGCCGCCGACCACTAAGATCGTCTTCTTATCCGGGGAAAGGCCGAAGAACTTCAAGGCTTCCTCGCGCTTATCCAACGCTTCTGCCAGATCTTGACGGACCGGATTGCCGGTCACGACGATACGGTCGGCCGGGAAGAACTTCTCCATGCCTTCGTAGGCAACACATATTTTGCAGGCTTTCTTTGCCAGGAGCTTATTCGTGACACCTGCATAGGAATTCTGCTCTTGTATCAGGGTTGGGATTCCCAAGGAGGCAGCCATCCAAAGCGTCGGTCCGCTGGCATAGCCGCCTACGCCCACGGCAATATCGGGTTTGAACTCGCGTATCGTCTTTTTGGCAAGGCGGAGGCTTTTGAGCAGGCGGCCTGCGACACGGATGTTATTGGCTAAGTGGGCACGGTCGAAGCCGCTTACCGGCAACCCCACGATGCGGTAACCGGCGGCCGGGACTTTCTCCATCTCCATCCGGTCATCAGCTCCCACAAACAGTATTTCCGCCTCCGGAAAACGCTTCCTGAAGGTATTGGCTATGGAGATAGCCGGGAAGATATGTCCTCCGGTTCCACCGCCGCTTATGATGATTCGGTACTGTTTCATATTCTTGTTTCTGTTGTTGTTTCTTCTTTCAATTCGGCTACG
The DNA here is from genome assembly GCF_049860805.1 of Parabacteroides vesiculifaciens. Taxonomy (NCBI): domain Bacteria; kingdom Pseudomonadati; phylum Bacteroidota; class Bacteroidia; order Bacteroidales; family Tannerellaceae; genus Parabacteroides; species Parabacteroides vesiculifaciens. Next base: position 4,664,142 of record NZ_CP187555.1, on the reverse strand, counting down.
GCTTCGAGGGGGTTCGGATCACCTGCTTCCTTCTCGTAGTCCATGCCTCCTGTCCCATATTCTACGGCACCCAGCCCATAATTTCCGGCTCCCGTCCCATTTTCAACGGATGCCGGCCCATCTGCGGTTCCATGCCCATCCGTTTCCGGTTCGATGCCCATGGAACTTTCATCCAAAGGGAGCATATCTTCCTCATTACCCATATTGGCTCCGAAACGGCTTACACTAAGGATAATCCCGATATAGGCACAACTGATGATAGTAGACGTTCCACCCCGGCTGACCAAAGGCAAAGGCTGTCCGGTAACAGGAAATAGCCCAACCGCCACAGCCATATTTAGCAAGGCCTGGATGCCAATCAGCAATCCGCAGCCCAAGACCAGGAACTTAGGGAAAAGCTTATCACATTTGCGGGCTATCATCCCGACCCTGACGAGCAAAGCCATATAAAGGAAAAGCACAAATACTCCCCCCGCAATCCCCATTTCTTCGATGATAATCGCATAAATAAAATCCGAATAGGCCTGTGGCAGGAAGTCCCGCTGTTGCCCATGCCCCGGAAACTTGCCCCATAGTCCACCGCGGGCTATGGCTATCTTGGCATTCACCGCTTGGTAATCTTTGTCATCGATAACGGCAGCCCGTCCCGCTTCCTGTGTTACAGGAGGCTCGGAATCAAAGAAGCGTTCGATTCGGGCCCGCCAAGTATGCAGACGGTCCGGCATATAATCCATAACCTTGTCCGGTGTATAAAGCAGCAACAAGACCAAGATGGAAATTCCGATGAGCAAAATCCCCCAAAACTTAAACAGACGGGGCAATGCAACCTGTCCGAAAAATAGCATGATCTGAACCACGGCGAAAAGCAACAGGGCAGTCGACCCGTTCGTAAAGAAGATCAGCCCACAAACGACCGAAACACCGATCTGGACATAGTTGAATATCTGCTTTTCCGTAAACCAGTTCCGTTTGCTCATGAAAAACGCGGTATAGCCGATAGCCGTAATTTTGGCAATCTCCGACGGCTGGAAACGGATTCCCAATATTTCCAACCAACGCGGTTCTCCATTAACCTCTACGCCAATAAAAAACGTCAGGATCAGCAAGACTGCCGAAACAGGCAAAAGCAAGCTCAGGAACATATAAAACCGGCACGGGAGATTATGCAACAATAAAACAAGGACAAAACCACCCAGCAGAAATGTCGTATGCCGCACAATCGGGTCCCAATGAGTCGCACTCTTGTAGGCGATCGTACTGGTCGCACTAAAGACTTCTATCGCCGAGATCAGACACAGGAACATGAAGATCACCCATATCACCCGGTCGCCCTTGAACAGTTTACTTGCTAAATCCATTTCTTCATCTTTCTTTACAGGTTACGCACACAAGCCTTGAACTGGTCGCCCCGATCTTCATAGCTTTTGAAGAGGTCGAAGCTGGCGCAGCAGGGTGACAACAGGACGGTATCTCCCTTTTCAGCCAGTTTATACGCTTTCGATACGGCTTCTTCCATCGAACGGGCATCTTCGATTACGGGAACTTTCCCGTCGAAGAAGCCGTGCAGCTTGGCATTGTCCACACCGAGAAATACCAGGGCATGCACCTTTTTCTTCACCAACTCTTCAATTTCGGAATAGTCATTTCCCTTATCCGTCCCGCCGAGGATCAGGACCAGCGGAGTGGTCATGCTCTGCAAGGCGTACCAGCAAGAGTTTACATTCGTAGCTTTCGAGTCGTTGATATAATCGACTCCGCGCACACGCGCCACTTTCTCAAGGCGATGCTCCACCCCGGTAAAGTCGTTCAGCGAAGCCCGCAGATTCTCGTCATGGATATCCACTAATTTGGATGCGATACCAGAAGCTAAGGAATTATACAGATTATGCGTTCCCGATAATGCTAATAAATCTTGTTCCATTGTAAACGTACCGTTTGAGGTTTCAATTATTATCTTTTTGTCTTCCGTATAGCCCTTTACGCCGGCTTCGTGAGTTTCGGCGAACGGGTAGAGAGTTGCCTCGGGATGCCGTTTGGCGATTTCGCGGGCAATGATGGGGTCGTCGTTCCAGAATATGAAAGCATCTTCGGCCGTCTGGTTCCGGATGATGCGGAATTTGGCATCCACATAGTTCTGCATCTCGTAGTTATAACGATCCAGATGGTCGGGCGTTATATTCAATAAGATGGCGATGTCCGCCTTAAAGTCATACATGTTGTCGAGCTGGAAACTACTCAGTTCGATCACGTAAACGGCGTGAGGATCTTCAGCCACCTGAAGGGCGAGGCTGTTCCCGACGTTACCGGCAAGGCCTGCATCCACTCCCGCCTGCCGGAGGATGTGGTAGGTCAGCATGGTCGTCGTCGTCTTGCCGTTGCTTCCGGTGATACAGATCATCTTCGAATCGGTATACCGTCCGGCAAATTCTATTTCGGAGATGATAGGCGTACCTTTCTCCTTCAGTTTCTTTATGATGGGAGCCTTGTCGGGAATACCCGGGCTCTTGATAATTTCGTCGGCATTCAGGATGTCGGCTTCGGTATGCCGGCCCTCTTCCCAACGGATTCCACGGGCATCCAGCATATCCTTATACTTGGGTTTGATGGACGAAAAATCGGAAACGAATACATCGAATCCTTTCGCCTTCGCCAGCACGGCGGCACCTGCGCCGCTTTCACCGGCCCCTAAGATAACAATCCTTTTCTTCATTTGATTTATGATTTCTTTATTCATTTATGATTTATGATTTATGATTTATGATTTATGCGTCGATAATAAATCATAAATTATAAATCATAAATCACTTTATCTCATCTTTAATGTTACAATCGTAATAACCGCCAGGATGATACCGATCAACCAGAACCGGACCACGATCTTCGATTCGGGCACCACATTAAAAGGTTTCTGTATCAATGCCTGTATCCCCGCATTACCGGGCTTCTGGAAATGGTGATGAAGGGGAGCCATCTTGAAAATACGCCGTCCTTCACCGTATTTCTTCTTCGTATATTTGAAATAGAACGTCTGCATAAGGACAGACAGGTTCTCGACTAAGAAGATACCACACAAGATCGGAATCAACAATTCCTTCCGGATAATGATCGCGAATACGGCGATGATACCGCCCAGCGTCAGGCTACCCGTATCTCCCATAAACACCTGCGCCGGATAAGCATTGTACCACAGGAACCCGACCGTCGCTCCGATAAAGGCAGCCGCAAATACCACCAGCTCTTCCGCTCCCGGAATGAACATGATATTCAGGAAGGAGGCAAACTCGAAGTGCGACGACATATAGGCCAGTATTCCGAGCGCCACCCCGATGATCGCCGAGCTTCCCGCCGCCAGACCGTCTAAGCCGTCCGTCAAGTTCGCCCCGTTCGACACGGCCGTAACGACAAAGATAACCATCAGGACGAAGACCAGCCAGGCCGCCTCTTCCTTATATTCGCCTGCCCAGTTAACCAACTGCGCATAATCGAAATTGTTGTTCTTCATAAACGGGATCGTCGTCTTGGTCGATTTCTTTTCAACCGTATGATAACGTACTTCCTCGATCACATTGTCATGCCGCACTTCCATATTTTCCTTGATCACCACATCCGGGCTCATGAAGAGCACCAAGCCGACGATCAGTCCGAGGCCGACCTGTCCGATAATCTTAAACTTACCGTGCATACCTTCTTTGTTCTTCCGGAACACTTTGATATAGTCGTCGGCAAATCCCAACGCCCCCAACCAGAGCGTGGTCACTAACATCAGGATCACATAGATATTGGTCAGCTTCGCACAAAGCAAGGTCGGCACCACAATCGCAATGATAATGATGATACCTCCCATCGTCGGCGTCCCTTTCTTACTCATCTGCCCTTCTAAGCCGAGGTTACGCACCGTCTCGCCGATCTGCAATAGTTGCAGCTTGTCGATGATACGGCGTCCGATAGCCGTCGAGATGAACAATGACAGGATCAATGCCAGAGCCGAACGGAATGATACATACTTGAACATGCCGGCACCCGGAAAATCGAGCTGATCCAAATAATTAAACAAATAATACAACATATAAAAACTTCGTTTTTCAGTTGAAAGTTGAAAGTTGAGAGTTCTTTACGGCGAAGCCTAACTTTCACCTTTCACCTTTCAACTCTTAAATATTTCTTTTAACTGTTCCCGGTCGTCAAAATGGTGCTTCACCCCTTTTACTTCCTGGTAATCTTCATGGCCTTTGCCGGCAACTAAAATCACGTCGCCTTTCTTTGCCAGCATGGTAGCCGTTTTGATCGCCTGCGCACGGTCCGTGATGCAGAGCGTACGTTCCATATCGGCGGCATTCAGACCGGCAACCATATCTTTAATGATCTCATCCGGCTCCTCGAAACGAGGATTGTCGGAGGTCAGGATCAGTTGGTCGCTCAGCTTGGCTGCTTCCTTCGCCATGATCGGGCGTTTTCCCTTATCTCGGTTGCCGCCACAGCCTACGACTGTGATCAGACGGCCGTTGCCATCCAGCACCTCATGGATGCTGCCCAGCACGTTCGTCAATGCGTCAGGCGTATGGGCATAGTCCACGATTGCCGTATATCCCTTCGGAGACCGGATCGTCTGGAAACGGCCGGAAACCGAATGCAGATCGCTCAACACGACCAGCACTTCTTCCGGATCTTTACCCAAAGAGACAGCAGCACCATACACCGCCAACAGGTTATAGGCATTGAAACGGCCGACAAAGCGCGTCATCACTTCACGCCCGTTTATCAGCATTTCTGTTCCTTCGAAATGGGATTCTAAAATCTTCCCTTTGAAATCAGCCAACGTACGAAGCGAATAAGTCAGCTTCTTAGCAGCCGTGTTCTGCAACATGACGAGACCGGCTTTATCGTCCGCATTCGTAAGTGCAAAAGCCGAAGCGGGCAGGTCATCGAAGAATTTCTTCTTGGCTTTCAGGTAATTTTCGACCGTCTTATGATAATCTAAATGGTCGCGCGTCAGGTTCGTAAAGATACCTCCGTTGAACGACAGGCCGCTGATACGCTTCTGGTCTATCGAGTGCGAACTGACCTCCATAAAGGCATACTCGCAACCGGCATCTACCATCCGAGCCATCAGGCTGTGGAGGGTGACAGGGTCAGGCGTCGTATGGTCCGTCGGGATCGCTTCGCCGTCGATATAGTTGCAGACGGTAGAGAGCAGCCCCACTTTATGTCCCATCTTCCGGAACATCTCGTACAGGAGCGTCGCAATCGTTGTCTTCCCGTTTGTTCCGGTCACTCCCACCAATACCAGATTGTCCGAAGGATTCTCATACCAGGCAGAGAGCAATTTGCCTAAAGCATCCGCTGAATCTTTCACACGGATGAGGACCGGTTTGCCTTCGGATGCCTGTATGTTTTCATCCGGATAGGCAGGGATTTCCTCGCAGACGATTGCGGCAGCACCTTTTTCGATCGCGCTTTGGATATAAGCATGACCGTCTACGGCCGTACCCCGGACTGCCACAAACAAAAAGCCTTTTTCCACTTTACGGGAATCAGACTGAATGCCAGAGATCTCCACGTCGGTGTTTCCAACAACCTCAAGCACTTCCAACGGATGAATAAGTTCTTTTAGTTCCATAGCCTATTTTAATGTTAATGAAACGGTTTGTCCTTTCGAAACCCGTGAACCGGGAGATATGGATTGAGAAGATACACGTCCCATACCATTCAACGAAGCTTGTAACCCGGCGCTTTCCAACAGATAAACGGCGTCTTTCGCACCCATGCCGACCACATTCGGCACCAATCCTTCCCGGATAGGGATATCTTTCAGTTTCACATCTTCCCTGCCATCTTCACGCTTAGCGGTCACCCATCTGGTTTCGATACTATCGTTATCGGCCTCTATATCGAGTTTATCCAAAACATATTCCAGCGCATCCCGTTCACCAGCTTTCGGTTGCGGCAACACTACGGCCAATGAATCCTTCTCCATCTCCCGGATATCGAAAGACATATGGCTGGCATATACCTTCTCGGCTATCGCCTTCACTACGCCGCCTGACATCGTACCGCCCGAAGGATAGCCGTTGCGCGGCTGGCGGATCACGACGATACAGGAATATTTCGGTTCGTCGGCAGGGAAATAGCCGCAGAAGGCGACCTGGTGGCCTGCCTTCTTATAGACCCCACCCGAAGCGATCTGAGCCGTACCGGTCTTACCGGCAATACGGACAAAGTCGGAATGGACCGCCTTACCGGTACCTTTCTCCACTACGCCCAACAACATATCTTTAATGATATTCAACGTACGTTCCGAACAGATGGATTCGCGCACCACTTCGGTAGAAAAGCTCTGCACGGTCTTGCCGTTGTGCATGATTTCTTTTGTAAAAATCGGACGCACCATCTTGCCGTTGTTGGCAATCGCATTATAGAAAGCAAGCGTATAGATCGGCGGGATCTGGGTCTCATATCCGAAAGACATCCACGGCAAAGCAGTCTTCGACCAGTAGCGCACCGTATCGTCCGGCCGGCGGATTTTAGCACGGCCGGCTCCGGGAATCTCCAGATGCAGGTTTTCATTCAAACCGAGACGGTAAAGCCCTTCCACATATTTAGTCGGATTCTTCTCATATCCTTTCAGGATTGTCTTGGCAACCCCGATATTGGATGAAAACCAGATTGCCTGTTCCACCGAGATACGGCCATAACCGCCTTTATTATTATTATGGTCCGTCATACGGGCCCCTTTATACATATAAATACCGTTACCGACGTCTACCGTATCACTAGGCTGGCAGACACCGTCTTCAAGCGCAACCATAATGGATGCGACTTTAAAGGTCGAGCCGGGCTCCGTTTCATCCGCCACGGCATGGTTCGTATCCTCGCCGTAAACGCCTTCACGGATACGTCCCATATTGGTAATAGCCTTCACTTCGCCTGTCGCGACTTCCATTACGACAGCCGTACCCGATGCGGCATCGATCTTTTTCAACATATCGAGCAACGACTTCTCGGCTATATCCTGGATATTGATGTCGATCGTCGTGCGGATATCCATTCCTTCCACCGGCTCCACTTCCACGACATTCGTCCATCCGCCTCCCACACGGCGCACGGAATTCAGGCCGGCCACACCGTGAAGCAACGTATCGTATTGTAATTCCAACCCGTTCTTTCCTTTGGTCAACCCGGTCTTCGGGTCGATATCACGGAACGTATCGCCAATCGTACGGGATGCCAATGTGCCGAACGGTTTCTGCCGCTCGACCATCTCCCGGGTATAGAAACCGCTCTTGAACCGTCCCAAACGGAAGAAGGGGAATTTCTTTATTTCTTTCAAATCGGAATAGGAAACTTTACCGTCGCAAACGGGGAACTGGCGGCTCTTCTTCTTCAAACCATTCAGCAGATAATTCTTATATCCGGCAGGTGTCCTGTCTTTCAATTTGCGGGAAAGGTAAATGGAAAGGGAATCGATCCCGTCACGCTTACTTTTCAAAAGCGTATCCAGGCTGTTCCAAGTCTTGGTCGAGTGGGTATAGCAGTCTGCATTAAAATCGATATACAGATAAAAACAAGGCACACTGGTCGCCATCAACTTGCCATCGGAAGAATAGATATTCCCACGGCTGGGATAGATCAGGCGGTTCGGACGCTTCTGGCTCTCGGCCACCTTCATCCAAGTCTCCCTTTCCACAAAAGCCGTATCGCAGGCACGCACCAAGATGCCTATTGCTACTAATCCGAGCAACAGCACGATAAAGAAGTAACAGAATAAAATCCGGTTACTCTTAGGAGCTTGTTCTTTTGATTCGATCTCTTCAGCCATCTTTACTTATACAATTCATACGGCGGGTTTTTCGCCGCTTCCAATTCTATACCCTGTTCTTCTATCAATAGTTCGATCTGCGACTGGCGGCTATTGCCTGTCAGTTCCGAAGAAATGGACAACGCCTCGAAACGCACATCACGCAGTTGTTGTTGCAAACGGTCGATCTCGCGCAACCGTTGCATACAGACATACCGGTTACCGATAAATACGAATATCAGCACGACAACAAGTACGATCATCTTCGTATGCTTGACAATGAAATCTTCCTTCAGGATCCCACCGCCCAATATATACAAAAAAGAGAAACGATTCTCCTTCTTCTTTTTCTTTTGTTTCGTTTCCACTGCCATACTTTTTCAGTTGAAAGTTGAAAGTCATTAGACTTTATGTTCATTATTCAACTCCGCAATTCTTAATTTTGCACTCCGGGAGCGGGGATTCCGTTCGATCTCCTCGTCCGACGGAACAATCACCTTATTGTTTACCAAACGAAACGGGGATTTGACATTTCCAAAGAAATCCTTTTCCATTTTCCCTTCAAAGTTTCCCGTCTTCAGGAAGTTCTTCACCAACCGGTCTTCCAACGAATGGTAGGTGATAACAACCAGACGGCCTCCGGGTTTCAACACTTGCAACGTTTGTTGCAACATCTCGCGCAAGGCACGCATTTCATCATTTACTTCGATACGCAATGCCTGAAATACCTGTGCCAAGAATTTCTTCTCCTTATCTTTTCCCGTAAAGGGCTTTATCACTTCCAAAAAGTCGGCGATTGTTTCTATCTTCTTTGTTTCCCGGCTGCGCACCAACACAGATGCCAACTTACGCGCCACTTTCAACTCTCCGTAAAGATAGAACAGGTCGGCCAATTGTTCTTCGGTATATGTATTGACAATATCCGCAGCAGTCAGCCCCGCACGGGTATTCATCCTCATATCCAACGCTCCGTCGAAACGGAAGGAAAACCCGCGGTCCTTGTCATCAAAATGATGGGAAGAAACGCCCAGGTCTGCCAACAGCCCATCGACCTCGCCCGCTACACCATGATAGCGCATAAAGTTATATAAGTAACGGAAATTACTACGGACAAAGACAAAGCGAGGATCTGCCGGAATATTGTTTTCAGCATCGGCATCCTGATCAAACCCATAAAGTTCCCCTTCGTTATCCAGCCGGTTCAATATCTCCCGGGAATGCCCGCCACCGCCAAAGGTGACATCGACATACACTCCGGAGGGTTGAATGTCTAAACCTTCCAAACTCTCATGAAGCATTACCGGCACATGATAACAGACTTCTTTTTCTTCCATTTCTTCGCTACTTCATGTTAAACTTTTCCTTAAAATAAGGGCCTGTAGTTGGTTGATTAGCACATACATCACCCTATCGGAGGGTAAAAGTACACATTTCCTAATTTAACCGCCAAGAAATATAAGAGAAAAGTAACAAAAAGTTTTCAACAGGTCAGATAAATAGTTATATTATGGCGTCCCTAAACCCTGTCAGAATCGCATATTTGGACGATTATACAGGATTGTTTTCAAATATCGCATTCTCCGGAAGATGAGCCTCTCCTATTATCTTCAAATCTTCCCGATCATATCACTCATATATATGCACAAAAAGCCTCTCCGATATTTCTACCGGAAAGGCTTGTTTGTTTTCCTGCCCTCTTTTCTCACGAGAAGAAGAGCAGTTGATTTATTTAATTATAAATGCATCGAATTATTTAACGATAGCTTTTACAGCTTCTTCGCCTTCAACAGCAACTACAACTACACCCTGAGGAGCAGCGATTACAGCGTCGCTTGAAGTGATAACTGTGTTAGCAACTACCTGGCCTAAGATGTTAGTGATAACAACTTTCTTGCCTTCAGCGTTAGCGATTCTTACAGCACCTTCCTGAGCGATAACGGCTACTTCAGATGTTGCGATAGTTTCGTTGTCGGTAGCCAATTCATCGTTTTCTTTGTTTTCAACGTTGAAACGAAGAGCACCGTCAACACCCAGAGCTGCATCGTTAAATGTAGCAGTCGGGCGAGTCAGAACTACACAACCATTCTGGATCTTCAACCACTGTGCCTTTTCAGGAGCAATCCAATTCTTAGAATCAGTATTGTCTGCACTCATAGATTCGATCAAGAAGCGGTTAGCTTCACCTTCTTTAGTTACCTGATTGTTTGAAGCCAATTCAGGAGACAAATAGCGGAATGACCAAGTATAATTCTTATGCTGATCACCAGATAAGATATTCTTGAATCCAGTCTTACCTGCATCAACAAGAGCTTTATTTGCAGCGTTCAAAGCAGCGAAGTCGATCTTTTCATTTTCCAGAGCTTTGAAATCAGCCGGCAGAATCCACAATGTATCAGCCATACGGATACCTTCAACAAAACCTACACGAGTGTAACCATTCTTGCTATCAGCATACGGTTTGTCATTCTTAGACAATGCCAAAGAATCAGCGAAACTTACCAAATATTTACCTCTTTCAAATGCAGGAACACCCTGATGAGCATGCTTACATTCCATAGGATCTGTTGTTACAGTTCCGTCAGGACGGATATGCGGACCATCTTCTTGACAAGGAGTACCTTCTTTGCCTGCAAAATCATTACGATTTACAGAAACCAGATATTGCGGTTTGATATAACCAGCACCACGAGTCACCCAAGCTGTATCAATACGGAATGCCAGACCTGTTGCTTTATCAGCGGTCCACATACCTAAGTAGTTCACATTTGCATCCATCAAACCACCTTCACGGTTGTTTTCATCCATCAGATATTCTTTACGAACACTTTCGTAGAAACGTAAGCTGTCAGGACCATCTTTTACGCTTTCATTCAGAGCTGCATTATTGAAGCGACGATACAACGGTTCTTCGTCACGTTCGATAGCAAAAGAAGAAACACGAGTTTCATCAGTCAAAGACTGAACTTTCAATAACAATGACAATACCTGATCGTCAACACCTACACGTACATCACCGATTGTATCAGCCTGAGCACGAACGATAGCATAGAAATGCTTGCCATCATAATGATTATTTTCTTTGAAGTAGAAGCTATCTACATTCTGATAGTAAGGAGCAAGACCGCCATTGTAATTACCAGCACCAACAGCATAGTAGTCATTCTTAGCATTAACTAAAGAGTCTTTGCCTAAAACAACACGATACTCTGTTCTGTAAAGCTGTTTCAAACCTTCAATTCTCTTCTGAATGTCTTTTGTTACAGCATAACCAAATGACTGAATGTCACCATTCAACAATGAGAACTGTGCACCCTTTTCATTATTTGCACCCAGGATAGAGTCTTTTGCTACAGCAACAAACTTATCAGCATTGAAGCTATGGAAATAGTTGAACTGATATTTATAAATCATCAAATCTTTTTCTTCGATGTTCTTATAACCCAGCAAACTATCTTTTACACTTGCTTCCGGAACCAGATCAAATGTCAAAGAGTCAACAGGCTGACCTAAAATAGAAGCAACATTAGCATAATATTTAGTACCACCTACGGCCTTATACAGCTGGATAGCTTTCTGACTTGCGTTAGCCATGTTCTTTGCAGTTGCAAATTCACGGTTATAAATAGAGATCGGAGATGTTTCAGCAAACTTCGGATTTGTCTGATCTTTCAAAACGATCCACTGGAATGCCGGCATGTGAGCAACATCTCTACTTTCTTCTTCAACTGTTACCCACTGCATTGCTTTACCATTCTTATCCAGAGGAGAAGTCAGATACTGGCCTTTGTTGTTTTTGATGTAATAAACACCATCAGCAACAGATTTAGACAGATCGTCAGCAGCAACACAAGTTGTTACACCGAAGGAAATCTTTGTATTGATAGCCGGTTTACCGATTGTTACAATACGAGTTTCACCTTCAATCAAATCCTGAAGTTTAACAAACAGTGTGTCAGGATTAGTTGCATATTTCTTTACATCTGTAGCTGCCGTAATATCGCTCCACCATTTAACAGTTTCAGGTTTAAATGTAGCTTCCTGTACTTGAATAAATACGCTATCAACAGAAGGACTATAAGTAAATTTAAACTTATATTGATTCTTCAATTTATTATTAGTAGATAACAAAGAATCTTTTGTTGTTCCTGCATAATTTGCATCTTTCTTCATCCAATCAAACTTCAAGAACTTTTCGCCACTTGCATTAGCCCAAGCTGTATCAACACGCAAATAAGAAGAATCAGCCTTTGCCTTTACAAACATGAAACCATAATCATCTGCAGTGGTTGTTCCTGCGAAACCATTAACAGAGTCAACACGGAAAGCAACTGTACTAAACGGATTCTTTAAAGATTCAGTTCCTTTGTAATCAGGATCAAATTTCAAAACATCCTTATTTCCTGCCAAGTAAGCATTGATTTCAGGAGCTGTCAATACTACGTCAGCAGCTGTTTTCAATGTGAAAGCAATCGCATTGTTAATTGGAGCAGAAGTTGAACCAATCTTATCAGCACCAGTTTTAACTAATCTTACATGATTGTTATCTGTACCATCAGTAGTCAAATAGACAACAGAATCTTTATCAATGTAGGTATACATAGGTTTAGCTGATTCCAACTTATTTTCATAAGTTTTAGACCATCCCCAACCTTGATAATTTACACCTGCAACAATCGGAACAGAAATCACGTCCTTATTCATTGTATCTACTACAGCAGCAGATACAGCCAAGAATTTACCTGTTTTTTTGTTTGTAAAGTCAAAAATAGGATTTTGTCCCTGATTTTCAGGTTCTGAAACCTGTACACACCAAAGAGAAGCAGAAACGCCAACAGTATCAAGACCTGCAGCGTCAACTAAGAGCAAACTGTCACCATGCATTACAAGCATATTATTGCTTGCATCATGCAACTGATACATGCCTTTCAATGCATCCTTGTCCAGCTTGTCAACTGTCTGAGCGGTTGTTGCAGCATTACCAGCAAAAGCTGTAAGCGCAAAAGCCGCTACAAGAGTAGAAAACTTTTTGTTCATAATCAAAAATTTAATATTAATACTAAAGTGTAATAAGTTCAATCAAATAATATGTACGCTTCCAATACTTTATAATCAATCACTAATGCGTACGAATTTCTTTTGGCAAAAATACGCATAACTTTTAAACCGACAATCCTTTTCCTTAATATTTTTTCCTTTTCTATATTCTTTCTTATCAACGATATAAGCTATCTCGTACGAAAATGCTTATTTACAAGACAAACTACGAAATATGCAGATGGACTACGACCAAGCCCTACAAAGTAAGAATAATGTATACGCGTACATTATATATAAGCTACATCGATATCTACACGATACAGATTGCCAATTCAATATTTGCCAGATGTGAATCATAAATGATGATTTATCGGTATATTTAAGGTGTCGCTGTAGGGGCGGGTTCTAAACCCGCCCGATTGCAACATGTATATTTGTCGATATCGGGCAGGTTTAGAACCTGCCCCTACAGAACGACAATCATTTCGACAACGATGTCATTCCATCACACCCATAAATCATCATTTAATAGGTTCACATTTTCTTCCATTGGTCTATTGGCACATTGCCCAAAAGGCTCATTATTTCCTCAAAACGGACCTTATTGTAATCTATGTTCCCAACCAAATAAACGGAAAGATTTTAAAACAAATTAAGAATATTGCAAAAATCTAAGCCGTTTGGTCGAAAGTTTGGTTCCTGACCAATGCACAGATTCGATGTATCAGTTTGTTTCTAATATTGTTTATAACTAAATTATGATGCTTCCCCTCTTCTCTTTTGCGCCTGTAATATTCTCTTAATATTGGATCATGTATGGCAGCGGTTCGTGCCGCTTGGGTGAGTAGCGTGTTTAGTTTTTTATTGGCAAATCCACTTGTCTTGGCATTGCTTTTGACACTGGAGCCGGAGGTTCGTTGGAACGGTACCACTCCCGCATAGCAGGCCAGCTTGCGCGGATCGTCAAAACAGGTGAAGTTTTCGGTATAAACGATCAAAGCAAGGGCGTTGACAAAAGCCACGCCTTTGATGGATGTAATACGCTCATAATTGTTTTTGATCTCCTCTTCACTGTTGATCAGATCCATTATTTCCTTTTCCACATCTTTTATTTCACGGTTCAAGTTATCCACTTGTGTCAGGCTATGTTGATATATGTAATCTGTTGCGTGATTCCCTTTTAGGACCGAATGGAGTTCTTTGGCATGTACCAATGCTTCATTTTTCATTTTCACCAATAAATCACGGAATGTGAAAAATGAGTGCAGCGCCCGGATGGTTTCCGTATTGGGGGTATAGACCTTGGCCATATCCTCGAAACGGCAAGCGTATTGTGCGATCAGCAATGAATCCAATTTATCGTTTTTCCCGCGTTGCATGCCGCTGCTGTGTTTGATCCTGTAAGGATGTTCCAGCCACAGTGTATAACCCTCGTGCGCGAGAGTGTTACTCAAACAAACGCTGTAAAGTCCCGTGTTCTCACCGCAAAAGAGCATCTGATCTTTGCCTGTCTGCGGATAGCTATCACAAAGCCATGCCAACAGACTCTCATGTCCGGCAACATCATTACTGAACTCACGGTGGACACCTGAAGATATGTTTTCTTTCTCTATCACACTTACATCTACTTTTTTCTTGGAGAAATCAATCCCGATAAATAATTTATTCATACCTTTATATTGTTTTTGGATTAACCGAAAGCAGGAATGGGCTACTACTCTAAATGATATCCTATTATATATCAATAATCTATTTAGTCTTTGCCTGCTTGACTAACGGAAGTCTGTTACAATAACTAGTCTTTAAAGACTATCGTTTTCCATTAGTGTACTTCCGTTAGTCGGTTAATTTAGTTTCTTCATACAACAAAGATATAAATTAACCTCAGCTTCTTGCTTTACGCAAACTTAGAGTCTTTCCAGGCTTATTATATAGTGGAGAAATCGAGAAAAAGGGGGTATCTATGAAACATGATACATCTTATAGCGATAAGTTCATGCATCTTACACAGGCAAGATGATACGTCTTCTTTTGAAAGATGTATCATCTTTCGGAAACAATATAAACGAGCAAAGATAATCAGGTTATTCAAAAAGGCAGCTTCACTTCTTGCCTGATCTGGACTATCAGGTAGTTACTATCAATAAATACTTTGCTATATATTATCTTTTAGTTCCCTACGTTGAGCCATTTCTTTCCCAGATAGCGGACGGGGTACCAAGCGGCAAGGAAGCCGATGGCAAGAACAGTTATAAAAACAAGGAGGATATCGCCGGCTTCGACACGGACAGGATAAGCATCAATGATAAAGGAACCCGCTGCCTGGCCCAACTTAATAATCCCCAATTCCTGTTGCAACAGACAAAGGACCAAGCCGATAACGATACCGATCAAAGCGCCAAGCCCGGAAATCATCCAACCTTCGAAAAGGAAAATACGGCGGATCAGACGATCGTCCGCACCCATATTCCGTAAAGTACGGACATCCCCTTTCTTTTCTATCATCAGCATGGAGAGCGAACCGATCACATTAAACAGAGCCAGGATCAGAATAAAACACAGGATCAGGAAGATCATCCATTTCTCCCCTTGCATCATCCTAAAAGAGGCTTCCTGCTGTTCATAGCGGTCCTTGACCGAAAAATCATCGCCTAAGAGCGATTTTATCCGGTTCTTGACCGAATTGATATCCGCACCGGGGACTAATGACAACTCGATAGCCGAGACTTCCTTCTCATAGTTGAACAGGGAACGGACCATAGGCAAAGGCAACAAGATGAAGTTTTCGTCATACATCTGCTGGTTGGTGGCATACACGCCGCCCACAAAGGCATATTCCAAATTCAAGGAGGCGAAAGGGTTGGCGAGATTGACTTTCTCATTCCTTTTGGGAGCATAAATTTCCAGAGGATCGGCATAATTAGGACGTACGCCCAAAGAGAAAGCTGTTCCAACACCTAAGTTGGCGTAATTGGCCACTTCATCGGACAAGACAAAGGAACCTTCCCGGCTATCGACTAAAATACTGTCTATCCGGGTCAGGCGCCCAAAAGTATCGTCTACCCCTTTAATCGTTGCGGTAATCTGATGGTCCCGATAGCGGACCTGCGCATTGTCCTGGAGCACTTCACAAAACAAAGCGACTTCGGGCAGCTTTTTCACTTCCTGGACGGCCGGAAGAGCCGGATCGAAAACTTTCCCATGCACAGGCTGAATCTTCAACTCCGGATCGAAGTTACTGAGCATGGAAGAAACCAGCCCGACAAACCCGTTCAATACAGACAGCGCACATACCAAGGCCATTGTAGCAACAACCACTCCACAAACAGATACCATCGAGATGATATTGATGGCATTGTGGGATTTCTTCGAAAAAAGGTAACGCCGGGCTATATAAAACGGGAAGTTCAACGCGGTAATCTTTTACTTTTTCAACAGATTATCAATATTCTCGATATAATCCAAGGAATCGTCGATAAAGAAAGTCAGTTCAGGGATCTTGCGAACCTGTTTGCGGATGCGCTGTCCGAGGTCAAAACGGATGGCTTTCGTATTCGCACGGATATTCTCGAGCATTTCCTTCGACTTTTCGGACGGGAAGATACTCAGGTAGGCACGTGCCACACTCAGGTCAGGACTTACACGTACCACACTGACAGAGATCAGGATGCCATGCATAGCCTGTGTCTGCTTCTGAAAGATATCACTCAGCTCCTTTTGCAGGAGACGCTCTATTTTACTTAGTCTTGTACTTTCCATAATTTCTTACTTTTTTATTTTTTCCAGATCATTGTGAGGCCGTCACGCAAAGGTAAGATAACTTTTTCAATACGCGGGTCTTCTTTGATTTTATCATTAAAACTAAGAATACCGAGTGTTTGTTTATCCTTAGGATGCTCTTCTACCACATGACCGTCCCACAACGTGTTGTCGGCAAGGATCAATCCGCCGGGACGCACCATCGGAAAAACAAGGTCGAAGTATTCCGAATAGAGCCGCTTGTCGGCATCGATAAAAACAAGATCGAAGGTTTCATCCAGCGCCGGGATAATCTCGAGGGCGTCGCCGAAATGCACCTGTATCTTATCCCTATAGGGCGAGCGGTCCAGATATTTCATTATGAAGTCTTCCATTTCGTCGTTGATCTCGAGCGTATGGATCAAAGCTCCCTCTTCCAGCCCTTCCGCCATACAAAGAGTCGCATAACCGGTATAAGTCCCGATCTCAAGCACGCGACGGGGACGGAGCATCCGGCAAAACATCTTCAATATCCGTCCTTGCAAGTGTCCCGACAACATACGCGGACGAAGCAGGTTCACATTCGCATCCCGGTTCAGGGCCGAAAGCAGCGCACCTTCTTCGTCGCTATGGGAAAGGATATATTCGTCTAATGTCATCTTTATAATTTATGATTTATGATTTATGACTTGCCTGCTGGGACATAAATCATAAATCATAAATCTTTGTTTACTCCTTAAACGTCGGTAACTGATAATTACTTCCGGCATCCAGAACCTTCCCGACGTTATTGATTTCAAGGAAGCTCGTGCCGCCGCCTTCGCCGAAGCTACCGCTCAGGTAAGCCACCATATCGTTGCGGGTGATACGTCCGCTTTTGATCAGTTCGTTCAATGCGTCGTAGAAATAGCCGCGACGGCTGTCGTTATAAGGCTGGTGAACAGCCCACACGCCGTAGGAAAGAGCCAACATACGCATGACGCGGGGATTATAGCAGATGGCAAACACGGTGGAAGTGCCACGGAAAGCGGCTAAGTAACGTGCCGTACGTCCGGTATAGCTATCTGTAATAATGGCTTTCACATGCAGCTTGGACGATGATTTTACAGCCTGTTTTGCCAGGAAAGACGTTACATCGAGATCGTTTCCTTCGATTGGAACGCGGATATCATTGGCGGCGAGTTTTGTCTTTTCCGCCTCGCGTGCCACCTTCGTCATAGTCTGGACGGCTTCGACCGGATATTTTCCGTAAGCCGTTTCACCGCTCAGCATCAGGGCATCCGTGCGGTAATAGATCGCATTGGCGATATCCGTCACTTCGGCACGCGTAGGACGCGGGTTGTTAATCATGGAGTGGAGCATCTGAGTAGCCACGATAACCGGCTTCTTGACTTCCACGCACTTGCGGATCAACATACGCTGAATACCCGGAATCTTTTCTGCCGGCACTTCGATACCGAGGTCACCGCGGGCAATCATCACGCCGTATGCCACTTCGAGGATTTCATCTACATTGTCAACCCCTTCCTGGTTCTCGATCTTGGCGATAATCTTGATCGGGCTGTTGTGCTCGTCCAGGATACGCTGGATATCCACCACATCCTGCTTGTTACGGACAAAAGAGTGGGCGATGAAGTCCAGGTCGTGTTCGATCGCCCACAGGATATTTTTACGGTCTTTCTCTGTCAGGGAAGGCAAGTTGATACGTACACCCGGCACGTTCACGCTCTTGCGGCTTCCCAGTGTGGCATCGTTCTGCACTTCACAAACCAGGAAGTCGTCTTTCTTATCGATTACTTTCAGTTCCAGATCGCCGTCGTCGATCAGGATATCGCTGCCGATGCCCAGGTCATTGACGAAATTCCGGTAAGAGACACAAATACAATCATGCGAAGTCTCCCCTTCCGGGTTTCCCATGATCTTAACAATTTCCCCGGTCTTGAACGGGATAGGGGCCTGTGCAGGAGTAGTACGCACTTCCGGCCCTTTGGTGTCCATCAGGATGCCGATACGATCGGAAACCGTACGGACATTATTTACGACTCTGGTCAAACCTTCTTCTGCCATGTGAGCCGTATTGAGGCGCACGACATTCATTCCGGCCTTGTACAACGCGTCGACAAATTCGACCTCGCAACGCTGGTCAGAAACAGTAGCAACAATCTTCGTATGCTTTAACATATAACCTAAATATTTACCTATTATTTTTACCTATTAATCACTATATCCGCCGGTTGCCCGACTGAGATTTCCCGGTTGCCCGACTCATGTTTCCCAGTTGCCCAACTCACGTCTCCGAGTTGCCCAACTCACGTCTCCGAGTTGCCCAACTCACGTCTCCGAGTTGCCCAACTCGCAACTCGGAGTTGCCCAACTCACGTCTCCGAGTTGCCCAACTCGCAACTCGGAGTTGCCCAACTCACGTTTCCGGGTTAACCAACTAAAAAAGATTCGAGAGCCAACCGGTACGAATCCAGTCCGAATCCCAGGATCACCCCTTTACAAGCAGCTGAAATCATGGATACATGGCGGAAAGATTCACGTGCATGTACGTTTGAAATATGCACCTCCACAACCGGGGTCGTTACAGCTTTTATAGCATCGTGGAGCGCAATGGATGTATGCGTATAAGCGCCTGCATTCATAATAATCCCGTCGTAATCGAAGCCGACCTCATGGATCTTGTTTATCATCTCACCTTCCACATTACTCTGAAAATAAGCAATCTCACATTGCGGATACTTTGTACGTAATTCACTCAGATAGCCTTCAAACGAAGCATTTCCGTATACGGTCGGTTCACGCTTGCCCAATAAATTAAGATTTGGGCCGTTGATAATCTGAATCTTCTTCATTTTGCTGTAATTTATTACCTTTGCACTACCTTGTACGGCAGGAAATATCCGGCAAAGATAGTAAAGAATTATGAATTATGAGTTTTGAATTATGAATTAAGGTTGTTCCTTCCCGCAAACGTTCATAACAAACCATAATTCATAATTCACAATTTATAATTCGTTTCATGCACCAAGAGAATGACAAAATAGAACGATACAAAACGTATCTCCGTTTGGAAAAAGCGCTCTCAGCCAACTCCATCGACGCTTACCTGACAGATCTCGACAAACTGACGAACTTTGTCGAAAGTGAAGGCAAGAAGTATGCGGATGTCACATATGACGACCTGCAGCAGTTTGTTGCCCGCTTGCGTGATATCGGCATCCACCCACGCTCGCAGGCAAGGATCATTTCAGGGATCAAATCTTTCTACCGATTCCTGTTCTTAGACGATTATATAACAACCGACCCGACCGAATTGTTAGAATCTCCCAAGATCGGCTTGAAACTTCCTGAGGTTCTAACGGTCAACGAGATAAACAGCATCTTAGACACGATCGACCTGACGTTGCCGGAGGGACAACGGAACCGGGCGATGCTCGAGGTCTTGTATAGTTGCGGGCTACGCGTGTCGGAACTGGTTTCGCTGCGCTTCACGGATGTTTATTTCGACGAAGGATTTATCAAGGTGGAAGGGAAAGGGAGCAAGCAACGTCTGGTCCCCATCTCGGGAACGGCCATCAAGGAGATCAAAAACTACCTGTATGACCGCAACCACGTTCCGGTGAAAAAAGGATTTGAAGATATCCTGTTCCTGAGCCGGAGGGGAACGGCTTTATCGCGGATCATGGTTTTCCATATCATCAAGCAGCAGACGGAGATGGCAGGTATCAAAAAGAACGTAAGCCCGCATACGTTCCGTCATTCCTTCGCCACCCATCTGTTGGAAGGTGGCGCCAACCTGCTCGCGATCCAGGAGATGCTTGGACATGAGAAGATCACCACCACCGAAATATATACACATATCGACCGCCAGTTCCTCAGGAAGGAGATACTGGAGCATCACCCACGCAACAAATCGAGGGATTAGAGCAAAGGTGTCATACGCCGGATCAGTTCGTCTCCCAAATCACGTTTGACAACAATATGTTCTTTGACTGCCGTGACGAAGGGGTTATTTTCGAATGCGCCGCGTACGCCTTCAAAATCTTCCAGCTTCTCCTTATCCGAACCGTCCACACCGAAACCGGTCATGAAGGTAAGGGAGAATTCTTTCTTCGCATCTTTATAAAGCAGGCTATCCAACCCGATCACGGAATCCTGCCAGCGACGGACAAGATCGATGATCTGTGCTGCCGATATGGACGACAGGTCCACGTCATAATATTCCTCCAGCATATCATAGGCCCATGTCCATTCCATATCATAATAAGAGGCGTGCATCGTTGCAAAAAAACCTTCTATCGCGTCAAGCGAGTCAATCTCACCCTCTTCTATCCTTTCAATCAGCCTGTCCAATTCCTCCCGTGGAAGGATCAGCCCGGCAAGATCCAGCCATTCACCACGGCCGGCCGGAGAGGTCGGTTTCAACTGTGCCCAGACTTCATCCATAGAGCGGAAATCCGTTCCCTCCAGACGTTTGATCAGGGAGTTACCTAAGAATTTATTGATTGCCATTCCATAGAGGCCGAGGGCCGTACGCAAAGAAGAACCTTTGATACGGGTATTCTGGTAATAATAGACTTCGGACGTCTCGCCCACCAGATCCTGCAGGTTCTTCAGGATTCCGACAGCTTTCATCATCTTATAGATGGTATACGGGCTCAGCAGATTGAAGTTGATCATATCCAGGCGCTCCGGATCGGTACGTTTATCACGCTTAGGCCATTTCTGGGCGTCACGGATCGTTCCGACGCTACGCAGGTTCACACCGGGCACCAGATACGTTTCATCGTCTTTCTCTATCAGATAAGAAAAAGGCATATCCGATGTATCGCTATGATGGTGGTGGCGTCCCATTACCAGGGAGAAAGCTCCGACACGTGCTGGCCACAAAATATAGGAATCGCTGGTCGTCTTGGAACCCCTCTCCACTATTCCCTGGTGGATAGGCCCCAACTTGTACATATGGTTACTCTGGTTCGAACCGCTTCCGGCATTCAGGAACGAATACATACCGGCTATCAGCAAGCTGCTCTTATGCATCGACACGGTAAAAGGTCCTGCAAAGATGGCACAGGCCTCCCCGTTCTCAAAAGCGCAGTTGCTGAACAGAAGGGAATCATGTGCAGAGAAATTATGCGTCACATGACACGCCTGCCCGATAAAGCAACGGATAATCTTGGCGGCATCGGCAACGACCGCCCCAGAAGAGATGATAAAATCCTCCGCGATAACGCTGTCGCCTATATAAACCGGGGCATTTTCATTGCTATTGACCGTGCCGTTATCGAGACGGGTACAGTTTTCGACCGTCGCATAATCTGCAATCACCGTATTACGCACAGTCCCGGTATTGATTATTTTCACGTGGTTGCCGATAAAGCCATAGCTACCAGTCGCTCGATGAGCAAAATCGGCAATCATAGCCTGCAAACGCAGTATTAATATCGGCCGATGGCGGTACAAAGCTATAAGGTAGGCCAATGATGCGGATAAGCCTTCATAAATAGGCACTTCACGGCCTCCCGTCTCATTCAGGACAGAGACTTCGACATTGTTCCCGAAAGAAGATTTTCCTTCCACATACATTACGTTCACGTTCTGTATGAAGCAATCATCGCCTATGAAATAATTAGAGATATAATTGTGCACATTTTCAATCAGCGTATTATCTCCGATCTCGCAATTATGCAAAGTCGCATTCCGGATGCCGCTATGCTTCTTCACCCCTCCCGGAAGAGTAAACTCCTTTTCAAAAAGGCCCAAAGCCACATTCCCTGAAAAATGGACGTTACAAACGTGTTCGGCATAAAAAGGGCTGGCGACCTTTACGTTTTGCCAATTATCGGCCGTACAACCGTTTATCTCCAAATCCACAATCTCGTCCGATTGCAGATGCCTTAAATAATATCCTTCATTCATTCTTCATCATATTGTTGGAAAAGAAAATCATTATAAGGGAAACGGGTAATGTGGATCTGTTTCACCCGTTCGTATAACAGGGCTTTGAGTGCATCGATGTTTGTCCGTTCCTTAGCCGAGATAAAGATGCAATTATCCTGCATCTTGTTCATCCAGGTACGTTTCAGTTCGTCCAGGTCGATATTCTCACGTGTACGCGGAGTCAGGTCATCCTCTTCCTTCGGGACAAAAGTGAAAGCGTCGATCTTATTGAATACCATAATCATCGGCTTCTCCGTCTTGTCGATTTCGGTCAAGGTGCGGTTCACCACCTCGATCTGTTCCTCGAACGTCGGATGGGAAATATCAACGACATGCACCAACAAATCCGCCTCACGCACCTCATCCAGAGTAGACTTAAAGGATTCGACCAGTTCAGTCGGCAACTTACGGATAAAGCCGACCGTGTCGGACAGCAGAAAAGGCAGGTTGTCGACAATCACCTTGCGTACGGTCGTATCGAGAGTCGCAAACAGTTTGTTTTCGGCAAAAACTTCGCTTTTACTAAGCTGGTTCATCAACGTAGACTTTCCTACATTGGTATAACCGACCAGGGCCACACGAACCATCTTTCCGCGGTTCTTCCGTTGCACGCTCTTCTGCTTATCGATCTCGACCAGATCCCGTTTCAGCTTGGATATTTTATCTAAGATAATACGTTTATCCGTTTCCAGCTGCGTTTCACCCGGACCACGCATACCGACACCACCGCGCTGACGTTCCAAGTGTGTCCACAAACGGGTCAGGCGGGGTAACATATATTTATATTGCGCCAGTTCCACCTGTGTCTTTGCATGGGCGGTCTGTGCACGGCGGGCAAAGATATCCAGAATCAGATTCGTACGGTCCAGAATCTTCACCTGCAACTCTTTCTCGATGTTACGCAATTGCTTGGCGGAAAGTTCGTCATCGAATATCACCAACCCGATCTCATTCTCCACCACATATTCCTTTATCTCCTGTAACTTGCCGGAACCGACAAAGGTCACGGAGTTCGGAAAATCCAGTTTCTGATAAAAACGCTTCACAGCCTCGACACCTGCCGTATCGGCCAGAAAGGCCAATTCATCCAGATATTCTTTCACTTTCTGTTCATTCTGTTCAGGGGTAATCAGCCCTACGAGAACAGCCTTTTCTGTCTGTGCTTCAGATATAATAAATTCTTTCATACGGCAAAGATAGTAAATTCAATTATTTTGTTATATTTGATGTAGTCTGAAGGTATTTAATTGACTACAAATAGATTAAAAGAAACTCGCATGAGAATGGGCAACGGATAAGAAATTGGTAAAGTGCTTTGATACACTATATTTCTCATGCTGTCAAACAACTCTTATTTGTTTGCAAATATAATATTATTGCAGGTAATAATCAAAAATAACGAGGTTTATTTTCATTTTTACCTGCTGATATTTGTTCCGGATTATCAGATGCGATATATTTGTAATTAGGATTCGTACCGTGTTCCAAGCGGTTCATAAGTAACGACTTGCGGAGTTTTGGCAACAAGGGGATGCGGCTCCGTTTTATAGAAATGACTTATGCAAACCGACTTATCCATTTACAACAGTCTTCGCCCTTCCTTTATAGAAGGCGTTCACGCCGTGAAGTTCAATGCTTTGTCGGCGGTCATATCGCGTTACCGGGATTATGCCCGCAGTTCCGAACAAATAAAAGCGTACTCGGGAGATTCTCTGCTGATGCGGGACATCGCCTCCTTGCTTGACGAAGCACCCCGTCCCATAACGAGGGAATACCAGGATTTCACCCCGTTCCTGCTTCTTCTGATGCTTTCGGAGGAATTTCATGCCGTCCATTACGTCGAGCGTCTTGTAACGTGGTATTTCGGCTACTGTTGTGTCGATGAACTGCGGACGGTTTGCACCATTCTGTCCGAGTGTTCCTACCCGCATCACGACACGCTGCGGCTGCGGTTCAAGAATTACCTGCGTGAAGCCCGTAAGACATTGGGTATGCCCGTTGAATGTAACGCTGCTGTCATGCTGAAAATGCTCGACGCCTCTTATGAACATCTCACTCCCGCCGATGTCGGGGAGTTCGAGGAGCTGTTGCACCTGGGGGACGATTACGAGTTCATCTCCCGTGTCAAATCGAATTATCTTGCCTCGGATAACGTCACGGAACTCGCCGGGGTTTGCGGGTATTCCAGCACGATTACCTTCCGCCGGCGTTTCCAGCGGGTTTTCGGCTGCTCGGCCTCCTCGTGGTTACGTCAGCGCCGTATCGAACGTATCGGGGAGTTGTTGCGGACGACACACTACACGTTGCAGGAAATAGCCTACATGTGCGGTTTCTCCGCCCAATCCCACTTTACGGACTTTTGCAAGCGGAATATGGGGAGCAATCCCACTTCCATCCGCCAGGAAGGTCGGATCTGACATTAAAATCGGCTCCGTGATAAAAAAACGAAGAGAAAGATAAAAATCGTAATCCGCCGGTTTTTCGATTCGCTAACTTTATACGCGAAAGTAACAAGACGGATTATGATTGCATTTATAGAAAAATTAAACAGCGAAGTCCTGCGGAGTATCGAACGTATCGAATCGCGGGATACCGACGTGTTGAAAAAGTCGCTTGAAGCGTCACGTGTCCTGGGAGAAGCGTTCGACCGTTTGAAACAATATATCATCGGCTACCGTTTTCAAAACGATGACGAGGAAATAAAGTTCTTCAAAGAAATCAAACCTCGTCTTTTTTGCCGTCTGATCTATTACCGCAAGCTCTACAATATCGAGATGAACCGTCCGGTAGGAAGTATCGAGGCACAACGGGAGTACCTGGACGCCCATGTTCGGGCCATCAACGCGTACACGCAGAAACGCCTCGACTTTATCCGCTATTTCCGCAGCGGCGCTACACACCTGGACAGCCTCTATTTCCTGCGCGGGCAGACCGACACGGAGCAATACCTGGAAACCTTCTACTATGAACTCGACCCGCAGTTTTCGACAAACGCGGATTTCAAGGTGGCGAAAATCCTGGCCAACGATATGTTGTCGGTTTATCTTATGGGCGAATTGGAATCACTGGAGAGCACGAACCTCCGGAACATGGTTCTGCCATTGCCTGACGTGCGTCCGACATGGCAGGACTCGAAGACGGATCTGACGGAACTTATTTACCTGCTCGACAGTAAAGGCTGTTTCGGCAATGTGCCACTCACGCAACTTGCCAGCTACATTTCCAACGCTTTCAACGTACACCTCGACATGAACCTTTCGAGGACATTCTGCGATATGAAAATCCGAAACAACCCGACACCGTGGCTTGACAAGGCGAAAGAGGCCCTGCTTAAACGTATGCAGACGTGGAAGCGAAACAAGAAAAACGGCAATTCCGAGTAGAACATGAACCGGTAAAGCACTCTATTTCTTATAGAAGCACTGATAATCAGCGTTGTATATAACAAAAGAACCGAGGTCGGTTTTCCCCCGTAACTCTCGAAAGGAACTTTCCCGAACGCCCGTATTTGCACCCGTATAAGGAGCCGATACGGGTGTTCCGTTGTAGCCCCGTCCGGATTAGAACACCGTTAAGCGTTGAATCACAGTATGCTATCGCATTTCTGCCAATAAAAATACCGAGTACGGGCCGCGGATTTCGGTAAAAAACACTGCCTTCTTCACCGCATGAACCGTTGAGAATCAGTTCACTGCAAATTATCAAAAAAAAGTCGTACCGACCTCGTTTTAAGCTGTCCATATAAGCCCGACCTTTGTAACAGACTAAAAAACAAAGGAGTATGAAAATCATAGTGATCGGTTCGCGAGCCTATAACGAGCTTGTCGGGCGTATAGAGAAAATAGAGGCTGCAATCGCCTCTCTCCCTGAAAAGGGGCGTGCATGGAATAAGGAGTATATAAACGACGAATGGATGGACGGCGAGCAGGTCTGCCGTTACCTGGGCATCAGCGGGCGTACCCTTCAACGCCTCCGCTCGGATCACGTGATCACCTATTCGGCCATCAACCGGAAGCTGTATTATTCCCTCACGGAAATCCGCCGTGTGCTGAAGGAGCGTTCCGTGCGGCGCAAAAACCGACCAAAGGAGTAGGCCATGTTTCTGGATAAGGAATATTTCGACGGATGGATGCAGCGGCTCTCGGAACGGCTGGAACGTATTGAGAAGCTGTGCGCGGGGGACGTGGAGCAACCGCTTTCCATCCTGCCTGACGGGGAGCGTCTTCTGGACAATTACGACCTGTGCCGTATGCTCAATATCAGCAAGCGCACACTCCAGCGTTACCGCACCTCGGGAGAGCTGCCTTACGAGATGATCTATCACAAGACCTTCTACCGGGAATCGGACGTCCTGCGGTTCATCGAGCGTAACTTCAGTAATTTCCGCAAGCTGAAAAAGGATCGTCCTGCCGGTTCCGGTTAGGCCCTGTCCCGAGAGTCCGGCGTCATGGAAAAACGCGGAGATACATGGAATAAGGCACGACAAGGCGGTACAACCGTTCGATATTTGCCGTAAAATCAGTATGTTTGCACTTGGAAGCCTATATAATAATGAACAATGAAAGAAACAGATAAAATATATCCTGCCGACAAAGGGGAGGAAGAGCTGCTGCATAACGTGCGCCATATCTTGCAGGAAGCGCGCGCGAAGGTGATACATCATGTCAATTCGACCCTCGTGAGGGCTTACTGGCAGGTAGGGAAATATATAGTGGAGTACGAGCAGCAGGGAACCGGCCGTGCCGGATATGGCAAGGCTGTCATCAACACCCTTTCCAGGCGGCTCGTGGCGGAGTTCGGAAACGGGTTCACGGCCACCAACCTGCGGTACATGAGGCAGTTTTACCAGTGCTACCCGAAATATCACACGCTGTGTGATAAATTGAGCTGGTCGCATTGCCGCACGCTTCTCAAGGTGTCGGGCGATGCCGCCCGTGATTTTTACCTGCACGAGTGCGTCAAGGAAAACTGGAGTGTCCGGCAGCTCGACCGCCAAATCAACACGCTTTTCTATGACCGCTTGCTGGCCAGCCGAGACAAGAAAGCCGTGAAAGAGGAGATTTCCCGTACCGAACCCGGGCGTGTCGAACCCAAAGAGATCATCCGCGACCCGTATATCCTGGAGTTTCTCGGTATCCCCCAGGGAGAGCATTTTCTGGAAACCGATCTGGAGCAACTGCTCATCAGCCGCTTGCAGCGCTTGATGCTCGAACTCGGGAAAGGCTTCGCCTTCGTCGCGCGACAGAAGCGTATCTCCTTCGACGACAAGCATTTCTACATCGACCTGGTCTTTTACAATTACCTGGCCCGCTGTTTCGTTTTAATAGACCTTAAATCCGGGGAGCTGACCCATCAGGATTTGGGGCAGATGCAGATGTATGTCAATTACTACACCCGTGAGTTGATGAATCCCGGGGATAACCCTCCGGTGGGTATCGTCCTCTGCGCGGAGAAAAACGACGCGGTCGTCCGTTATACGCTGCCCGAAGATGAAAAGCAGGTCTTCGCCGCCCAGTACATGACCTATCTTCCCACGCAGGAGGAGCTGCAAACACTCTTGCAGGAAGTGTGACAACAACGCTCATGGGCATATGAAAAAAGCCGACGGAAATCTGTACTTCCGTCGGCTTTTCGCTTACATCTTAATCCCTTTCTTTGCGGGGCCGTTCTCCGGCGGGCTGCCCACGCCCGCGATCACGATGCGCCCCCCGGAGGCGTCGGCAATCTGCCGCAGCCGGGAAGGAATACGGGCCGCCGTGTTGTCTTCCTTCGGGAGCTCTTCCGCCGTGTCATGCCGTTCCCGGCACACGTCGTTATCCTCCTCCGCCTCCTTTCCCTCGCTCTCTTCTATCGGTTTGAGGCTTTGCTGTATCCTGCGGTCTATTTCCGTCAGGTCAGTTTTCAGGGCCGTCAGTTCGGGCTCCTTGCGCCAGGAACTTTCCACCACTTCCCGCAGGACGGGAATATCTTTCTCCAGTTCCTCGTTCTTTTTCCGGAATTTTTCCAGTGTCGGCTCGATGGTCGCGAGCGCGTGGATGAAGTTCATCGCCGCCAGTCGCGGGTCGGAGGCGATATTCCCGTAGTTATACTGGTATAGATAATCCCCTTCACCCCGGACATAAAAACGGTTCTGCACCAGGTCGAGCCCGTCTTTCCCGGTCGTTTCGCTCTGGACGAGCAGTTCGAACCCGTAGAGGCTCCCGATGGGTTCGAGCCTGTCGAGCGTGCGTGCCGTTTCGGCGATACGGTTGAGCTGTTTCCCGATGAGCTTGGGGTCGGAGGTTTCCAGCCCGTTCAGTTTCACGGGATTGCGGTACGAGCCGTCCTCGTTGAACTCGACGCGGGCCTTGAAGTGTTCCAGATCCTTGCCGATACGCCGTATCAGGTCGTTGTTCTTCTCTATCTTCTCCGTGATCTGCTCCAGCTTGTAGCGGCTCGATGATTTGCCGCGCACGAATGCCTGGCGTTCGCTTTCGAGCGTGGCGATCTTCTTCTCCAGGCGGGCCTTGTCCAGCAGGTCTGTATTTCCCGAGAGGACGGCGACATACTCGGAAAAATTCATGCCGCTCTTCTCGTCGATGGCCCCCTCGTCGATGGTACGGCTTCCCATGTTGTTGGTCTTGAGCTGGCGGATGAACAGTTGCTTGTTGTGCAACAGCCCGAACTTGTAGGCGTCGAGCGACTTCTCGACGGCGTATAATATCACGTCCACCTTGTTGTCGGCATGGAGTTTGGCGATCTCGTTCCCGGTGCGTATTCCCCGCCCGTCGCGCTGCTCCAGGTCGCTGGGACGCCAGGGGCAGTCCAGGTGGTGTATCGCCACGCAGCGTTTCTGCGCGTTCACTCCCGTCCCGAGCATCTCGGTCGATCCGAAGAGTACGCGGATTTTCCCGGCGTTCATACCGGCGATCATCTCCTTGCGCGCTTTTTCCGAGGTCGCCTCCTGGATGAACCGCACCTCGCTTTGGGGTATGCCGTAATCCTCCGCGAGTTTACGCCGTATCTCGGAATAGACGTTCCACCCCGCTCCGGGTTTGTAGGTTCCCAGGTCGGAGAATACGAACTGCGTACCTTTGTACGCCTCGAAACGGCGGTAGTAACCGGCAATCATACGGGCGCAGTGGCTCGCCTTGTTGTCCACGTGGTCGCTGTATAGTTCGGGGTCTATCATACGCATATCGAGCGACATCTTGCGGGCGTAGTCTGTGGCAATGAGCATTTTCGCCTTTTCCTCCCGCTCCGAGAGCGGCAGGCGGCCCAGGAGCGTGGCATCGCCCGATTTGGCGAACTGCACCAGCCGTTCTATGAACTCCGTCTGCTGGGGTGTCGGCGGGATATTGTGCAATATCTCGTTCTTTTGCGGTCGGTCGATCCCTATATCCTCCGCCGAGCGGTAATCTGTAATCTCGGAGTAGAACATGGCCAGTTCGGGAACCTTGATGAAATATCGGAACCGTTCTTTCTGCACGACCTCGTTGGTCACGGAAAACTCGTAGTCGATGGTTTTCTTGGCAAATATGGCCGCCCAGGCATCGAAGGTGCGGATATTCTGACGCTCCAGTTCCTTCGGGCGCAGGTACTTGAAAAGCAGGTACAGTTCCGTGAGCGAGTTGGAGATGGTCGTTCCCGAGAGGAACGTCGCCCCCAGGTCGCGGCCCGTGCGCTGCTGTATGGTACGCAGCGCGAAAAGCATGTTGAGCGCCCGCTGCGACCCCTCGGGATTTCCGAGGCCCGCCACCCGGTCATGCCGGGTCGTGAAAGTCAGGTTCTTGAATTTGTGGCTCTCGTCCACGTAGAGGTGGTCGATACCCATGAGGCGGAAGTCCACGGCGTCGTCCTTGCGTGTTTCCAGCGCGTGCGCCACCTTCTGCAACTTGGCTTCCAGGTTGGCCTTGCGTTTCTGACACCCTTTCATCATGGCGCGGGAAACGTCCCTGCCTTGTGCTTTGAGCACTTCGAGGTTCTCCTCCACACAGTCCAGCTCGGCCTGCAATATCTCCTGCTGTATCTCCGGGGACTGGGGTATCATGCCGAACTGTTCGTGCGAGAGGATCACGGCGTCCCAGTCGTTGTTGCGTATCTCCCGGAAGATGCGCTCACGCTTCCGGGGCGTGAAATCCTCCTTGCCCGGGTAGAGGACTTTGGCCATCGGGTAAGCGGTGCAGAACGTCCGGGCTATTTCATGGATGTTGGCTTTCAGCCCGATAATCATGGGTTTGTTGGCCAGCCCGAGGCGTTTCTTCTCGTAGGCCCCGCAGCACATGATAAGGGTCTTTCCGCCGCCCACCTCGTGGTCGATTATCCCGCCGCCGAGCAGTTTGTCCATCCATATCGCGTCCTTCTGGCTGTCATACAGTTTGTCGATTCCCAGCCCCTTGAGGTCGAGGTCGGGGAATTCCTGGTGCGTCCCGTCGTACTTCGGGCGCACGTAACAGTTGAAAGTACGGTTATAGAGGTCTGTCAGGCGGTCTTTGAAGTCGGACGACTGCTCGCGCAGCCATTCGGGGAAAGCACCCCGGATCTCGTCTATCTTGCTGTTGGCGAGCTGTATGGCCTCCCCGTCACGCACCTTGACCTCCCGCCGTTCGCCGTCCACCCATTTGAGGACGGTCTTGGTGATGTCGGGCGAAGTGTTTTGCAGGGCGTGTTTCAAAAGGTGCAGGCCGTTGTACTTACGGGTCTGCGCGCTGACGGCATACTGCTCCGTGATCTTCACGTTCGTCGCTTCCGCCTTCACGCCGTACTCGTCCAGGTTGGAGGCGAAGGTGATCTTCACCTCCGTATCGAAGAGCGAGGAGGCGAAACGCTCGTAAACACCTTTTGGAATCCACCGTTCGCCCAGGTTGAAGTCCAGGTCGTCGAAAGCGATGGGTTTGGGCGTCGCCTCGCGCAGAGCCTCCAGCGATTCCCGGGCCGGGGCGTGGTCGGGATTCTCCCGCAGGAACGCCTCGATCCGGTCGGCTTTCCCGATGACATTGCCGGCGATGAACTTGTCGGCAACCTCGTAGCCGTCCGTTTCCGGGTTGTAATAGATGCGTCCTTTCAGTTCCCCGAGTATTCCCTCCACGGTAGTTCCCGTGAGCGAGGCCATGTAGTGCGGTTCCACCCGGCCGTACTTGTTCAGGCTGGCCACAAGGGCCTCCGAAGCGTCGTCGGCGTGCGTGATCTCATCGGGATTGAAGGCCACGGGACGCTCGAAGATGTCGGCTTTGCGTGCCTTGCCGTCGATGTAACGCTCCAGCGACAGAATCTCCGTCCCCCGCGCGTCCATCTTGATCAGGTCGAGGTTGCGTTTGTCATTGAGCCGTCCGAAGCGTTCGGTGAAATTGTCGTAAAGCCGGTTGAGCATCTCCCGCAGGGCGGGGTTCGCCGTCAGCGTTTCCGCCTCGTTGTTATAAAGGTGGTAATAGGCATCGCGTATCTCGATATACATGGAGGCTTTCGTCCGTTGTGCAGGCGTGAGTTCCAGCGGGTGGAACATGGGTTGCAGGGATTCAGTCTCCCGCAGGTAGCCGACCCGGTTTTGTCCGTCCGTGACGAGTGTCCCCTCGCGGAAATAGGGGGCGACCTCCCCCTCGAACGGGCGGGGTTTCATATCCGCCTCCCGTATCTGCGGCGTTTCTTTACCGGGTTCTTCCTCCTCCGGATTTTCCGGCGTGTCGAACAAGCTGCCCGTTCTCGGCGTACCGGCGGCTTGTTTTCGTCTGTCTTTCGGGGCTTCCGTCGGGGGGCGTACCGCCTGCCGTTCCCGCTGTTCCGGGGTTTCCTGCTGCCGGGCGCTTTGTCGGCGTAGTTCCGCCCTCCGTTCCAGGGTAAGCGACATCATCATCTCGTAAAAGCCGTTGATCGGCGGGTTGTCCTCCCAGTTCAGGGAGGCATACAAGTCTTCGGGATCACGCTCCGGTGGCGTCGTTTTCGGCATTTCGCTCTTCTGTTCCTCCGGAGAGGAGGCCGGGGCGAATAATGAGGGTTGTCGGGGCGTCTTCCGCTTTGCTCCCCGGCGGCTGTTCCTTTTCTTGGATATACCGAGTTCTGCCTGCCGCCGCTCCTCGGCGCTGAAGCCGAACAGATCGTAGAGCGTCAGCAACGGTTCCTGCTGCACGTTTACCGGTTCGGCAGCTTGGGTGGCAGGTGCGGGAGCCGCCGTTTCCACCGTGTCGAAAAGCGACCCGGCGAAGCCCTCCCGCGGTTTCGGTTCCGTTATTCCGCCCACGTGCTGCACGGGAGTATCCGTCATGCCGAAATCTTCGGGTTTCGGCGGGTGTTGCTCCCACAAGCGATTCTCCCGCTCCTTCGACCAGGCCCCGAAGTCGGCCAGATCCTCCCCGGTCGGTTCTCCGGCGGATGTGGCGGCAGAATCCGGTAACGCTTGTCCGGGTTTGTTTTCGATTCGGGTAATCTCCCCGGTTTCGGTATCGACATGGTAGCCCTGTGCCGCCATTTCGGCGACGACGCGGCGTTTTTCCTCCTCTTCCCGCTGCTGCTGAAGGTTACGGGCATCGGCGATAATCTCCTTGACGATTTCTCCGGCAAGGCGGGGCTCGTGTCTTTCGGCACGCTGGCGTTCCGCCTGACGGGGACGGGACAATTCCCGCTCCGGTGTACCGGGTGTCTGTTCCGGAGCATGTTCCAGGCAATAACTCTCGTTGAAATGCCGGTTGAAATCCTCCGAGAGCATACGCCGCATCTCCCGGTCGATGCCGTCCACGCCCTCCGCGTGGGTGAACTCCATCGCCGGTTTGCCGTAGGGGTCTTTGCCTACTTTGGCCTCGGTATGGATCACCCTGTCGAACGACTGGAAAAGGTTGTTTATCCGGATGCCGTTCGACAGCTTGCGGGATTCGATGAAATCCCGCTGCCGTTCGGACAGTTCCCCCGTGGCGGCTTTCTTTTGCAGGATAACCAGGTCGCTGCCGACCTCCGTCCCCGCGTGTTCTGTAAAGAGGTTGTTCGGCAGCCGGATGGCCGATACGGGCTCGCAGCGGTTCATCAGCCACTCGCGCACGGGGCGTCCCTGCTCGGCGTTCAATACTCCCTGCGAGGTGATGAATGCCACCAGGCCGCCCTCGCGTACCATATCGACGGACTTCATGAAAAAATAGTTGTGCAGCGCCCGTGTGCCTTGCCGCCGCACGGGGTCGGTATGGGTGGAGAAGAACGGGTCGAAGAGCGCCACGTCCCCGAAAGGGATGTTGCTCACGGCCACGTCGTAGTAACCGGCGTATTTGGGTTCGATGCGCTCGAATCCCTGTACCCGCACCCGTTTTTCGGGGTGCAGGTGCTTCAGGATCAACCCCGTGGCGGGGTCTTTCTCGAAGCAGGTGATCTCCGCATAGGGGGCGTGGAAATCCACGGCACTGACGAAAACCCCCGTTCCCGCACTGGGGTCAAGAATACGTTTGGGGACGATCCGCGTGTCCCATATCGCCTCCACGATGGCGTCTGCCACTTTCGGGGGCGTGTAAAAAGCCGTCAGGACGGAGTTCTTGATCCCGTCCATGTAGCGCTTGTATTCCCGTTCGTCGGGGGTGTTCGCCCTGATGACCTCGTGCAACTCGGCCACGAGCGTTGCCATGCCGTCCTTGTCCGGTTTCCCGGTGGGGTTTTCCAGCACTTCCTTGATGGCGCCGAAGCCGCTGTATGCGCCGAGTGTCCTTTCTTCTTCGGGAGTCGGCGCCCGCCGTTCCCTGTCGAGCGTGAAGGCCGTCTTCAGCGCGTCGATATTCTGGCGGAGGTGGGTTTTCTTATTGAATGCCATCTTCGAGAAGTATTTGGACGGTTCCCGTCAGTTCGGTATAGAACAGTTCGTAGTCGGGCGTGTCGGCGAAGTCGTCCGTGAGGTCGTACTTCTCCAGCACCCCGCGGCAGAGGGGCAGCAGGCGTAGAGCCGCCTGCCGGGCGGTATCCTCGGGAATCTCCGCCTCGAATTCCCTCCAGAGGATGTTTACCAGCGTGTTGTAGGGTGAAAAGTGCAGTCCGCGGCAGAGTTCCTCGCGGGCAATTTCTTCGGCCTCGATGTGGTTGCAGCCCGAACGGATCGCCTCGCTGTACGCTTGGGCGGCGCTGTCGGCCCGCTCGGCGATGAACTCACTTTCGGCGATGAGTTCCGGGTGGCTGTCCTTGAGGTAGGATAGTAACGAAAGTCCGTAATAGGACAATTCCCCCGTGGGGGTATGGTGTTGCTTGTCTGGCATGATAAGAATTTTTAGTGGTCGTTGATAATCGGGGAAGAGAAAGGCGCCCCGGGTTCCCACCCGAAGCGCCGACCACTGAAAAAATCCTTATCAAACAAGCGTATCTCGTTATGACAGGTCTTTTCCAGTGGCAAAGGTAACGATTATTTCCGTTTGTTCCTCTTTCCCTGCCTGGGAGTATCGCGCGGTTCGAAAACGAACGAGGTCTTGAACTGGTCATCGAGCGTGAGGGCCGCGTCGAACGTTCCGCCGCCGTTTTTGACGAATCCCCGGATCGTGCCGGTTTTGCCTTTGGTCAGCAGTTCCGCGAGCTGCTTGTCGGTCAGCTCCTTGCGGCCCACGGTTCTCCATACGGTCAGGCCGCAATCGGGATTCTGACACTTGGCGAGTTTGGGATAGAACACCACGGGCCTGCCGCAACGCGGGCAGGCTGTGTCACTCTCCGCGCCGTCGATTCTTGCTTCCAGCAGTTCTTTGGCGATTTGCGAGGTGAAGACCTCGATACCGCGATGGAACGTCGGGGCGTCCATCTCCCCGGTGGCGATCTTCGAGAGGGCCAGTTCCCAGCCGCCCGTCATGGCGACATCGGCAATCTTCTTGTCCCTGACCACGGCATACACGGCCAGTCCCTTGTCCGTGGGTACAAGCGACTTTTTCTCTCGCCTGACATACTCGCGGGCAAAGAGCGTTTCGATGATGGCGGCACGGGTGGCGGGCGTGCCGATGCCGGCATCTTTCATCGCCTCGCGTTCGGCCTCGTCGGACAGTTCGCGTCCGGCGGTTTCCATCGCCGCCAGCAGGCTCGATTCCGTGTGAAGGGGGCGCGGCCGGGTCTGTTTCTGTTCCGTGCCGCATCCTTTGACGGGCAGCTCGTCGCCTTGCACGATGTCGGGAAGGAGGGTCATGTCCTCCTCTTTCTCTTCGACAGGTTCATTCAGGACGGCCCGCCAGCCCGTCTCGACCATGATACTGCCGCGGGCCGTGAAATCATGTCCCGCGCTTTGCAGGGTAAGGAAAGTGTTTTCTTTCACGCAGGCCCCGGAAAAGGTTTCGAGCATCCGCCCCGCGACCATCTCATAGACGATGCGGTGGTCGGCATCCAGTTCGGAGGGGAGGTTCTCGGTGGGAAGCAGCGCGTGGTGGTCGGCGATCTTTTCGTTGTCCACGCTTCGGCGGGAGAGAGATGCGGTATCCATCCTGCCCGCGTATTCCGCGAAACGGGGATAGCGTGTCATGTTCCCGATGAGTGCCGGAATCTCCTCGGCCACATCTTCCGATATATAGCGTGAGCCGGTACGGGGATAAGTGATGAACTTCTTCTCGTAAAGCGACTGGGCGATGTCGAGCGTTTTTTCTGCCGAAAAACCATACCGGCTGTTGGCCTCTTTTTGGAGTGTCGTCAGGTCGTACAAGAGAGGCGGCTGTTCCCTGGCCTCCTTGCGCTCCACGTTCACGACGCGTACCGTTCGGACGCCGATAACTTCGGCGCGGGCTGCTTCCGCCTTCTCCCTGCCGTCGAATTTCTCCGTGGAGAGGACGGTGAACTCCGTGCCCTCCTTTGCCGTGGAGAGCTTCAGCCGGAAATAGGTGGCGGGCTTGAACGCCTTGTTCTCCAGGTAACGGGAGCAGATGATCGCCAGCGTGGGGGTCTGCACCCGTCCGAGCGACCAGACGCCCCGCCCGGCAGCCACGGCAAGCGCTTGCGAGGCGTTGATACCGACGATCCAGTCGGCTTCGCTGCGGGCTTTGGCCGAGAGGTAAAGGTTGTCGTATTCGTTGCCGGGGCGGAGGTGTTGTAACCCCTCGCGGATGGCCCGGTCGGTCAGGCTGCTGATCCATAACCGCACGAAAGGGGTGCGGCATTCCAGGTAAGAGTAGATGTAGCGGAAGATCAGCTCACCTTCACGCCCCGCGTCGGTCGCGACGATGATGCGCTCGGCCATGCCGAACAATTCCCGGAGAATACCGAGCTGCTTCACGACACCCGGGTCGGCCTTATACTCTTTACCCTCCCGAACCTGCCGGGGCAGGAGGATGAACGATGATGGCAGGATAGGCAGGTTTTCCCGGCGGAAACCCGCGATGCCGTACTGTTGGGGCATTGCCAGCCCGACCAGGTGGCCGAAGGCCCAGGTTACGGCGTAGCCGTTTCCCTCGATAAAACCGTCTTTACGGTTCGTGGCTCCCACGATGGCGGCGATCTCACGCGCCACCGAGGGCTTTTCTGCGATAATTACTTGCATGATGATTCGGATTTTTCAGTGGTTGTTTTCTTGTAGTTCTTCTTCTTTCTCTTTTTCCGGACGGGCGATCAGCCGGCGGTCGTAATAGACATGGTTGCCGTTCCCGTCGTAATACTGCCGTCCGTCGTCCGCCTCCTCCGGGGGGCTGCGTTTACCCGGCCGGAGGTACAAGGCGGCCAGCGCCGCGATCAGGAGCGGCATGGCTCCGGCCTGCATGTAGAACCATTTCATACGTTATACCTTGACACCTTTGGAGTTGCTCTTTTTGCTGCTGCGGTAATTTTTCTTCTGCGTCGGGGTGGCTTCCTGCTGTCCCTGCTTGAGCGGCTCTTTCACACCTTTGACCGCTTCGACGGTCTTGCCCTCGGAATTGACGGCGACCTGGGTACGGCTTTCAACGGCGGGTTTGACCTCCGCTCCCTGCCGTTTCGCACGGTCGGGATTCCAGCGGAAGAAGTCCATCTTGTTACGCTCGAAGTTGGGCTTGACCCAGGCGTTGAACGGCTCACCCTGCCCGTCCTTGACCATGCCCTTGATGTAGAAAGCCTTGACATCCGCCCGCTTGGAGGGATCATTCACCGCTTCCGTCCACTGGTCATAAGCCTCTTTGGGCACGGAGGCTTTGAGGATTGTCCGGTGAATCGTGAGCGTGGGCTGTCGTTCGGAGGCCGTAGTTTCCTGCCGTCCGTTTTTCTCGGCGGCCTTCTGACGGTAAATCTCCTTGTTCTCCTGGGCGTAGCGGTTGCGATCCAAACCGTCGTAGGTAAAGGAATAGTTACGTTCGGCCGCGTCGATTTGGATATAGGCATCCCGCTTATAACCCGCGCGGGTGGTATATCCTTCGAGCAACACCTTGCCGCCGCCGTAGAAATCCATCTGCTTGCCTTCCGAGAGGTCGGCCTCCTTGATGCGGGCACGTTTTTCGAGTAGCGAAACGGGCATGGGTTCCAGCGTGTTCGTCCATTTGTCTATCGACACGTAGCAGGGCGTGAGCTTGCCCGGCTCCAGCTCCAGGTCGATCACTTTCCCGGCGTGGCGGGTGTTCATCAGGTTCGTTTTCGCCTCCTCGTCGAGCAGCACCCCGTGGAAGGGGGCGTCGAGGTCGGGCCGTTCCTGCCAGTAATGCGGCACGACGCGCAGCGAGCCGTCCGCCTGCTCTTCGAGCGACACGCGCCCTTTGGTGGAAACACGCATCCCGTTCTCCAGTTCGGGGTTCATCTCCACCAGCCCGTTGGATTTATGTCCGTAAGACATGGCTTTCAGGTGCGGCTCGATGTCCTCCATGCGGATACCTTTCTTCTCCATATCCGCCAGGTCTATCTTCGTGACGTCCAGCGGCTCGAACTGCCGCTGCTCCTGCGTCTGGAGCCGTTCGGAGGGGTCGATACGGTAATTTTCCAGAATCTCCGGGTCGAAGTCGATGCGGATAAGTTTGTTCAGGGCATTCTCCGTCATGACGAAGATACCCGTGTGGACGGGGTTCTGGGCCTGTTCCATGAACTTTTTGAAGAAGGCTTCGAGGGCTGAATCCTGCGTGTTCACGTTCAGCAGGCTCGCCACGTTCTGATCCGTGGGGTCGGCGGTCTGGATATTGCCGTCCCGATCCACGCCGGTAACGGCTTGCAGTCGTCCGTCGTCGGCATTCTGAACGAGCATGACTTGTTTAGCGTCGTTCTTTACGTTTTCGTCCATAATTACGAGTGTTTTTAGTTAGCACCAATAGCGATGCGGGAACGAAAGTAAGGGGAACCGGCTGAACGTAAAAGAGTTGGAAAGGCAATGGAAGCATCGGGCACAGAAGTGGCCGCTTGTGGCGCAGGGCAGAGGAAATCGGAGAAACGGAGTGCCGGGAAGGACGGATTTGGCAGAGGGTATTTTCGTGGCTCCTCACCTTATTGTCAGGTAGTCGGGATCTATTGTTAAATGTCAATAAAGCGCATGGATAACCCGTGTTTTTTTATAAATTTGCGAAAACGGGTTTCAATATCCGACAAAACGTGAGGCATGGAAATATATACCCCAAAAACCAAGATCAAACTTTCTCCGGTGATAAGAAACGGGAGAGAATTTGTCGAAGTGACTTTCGGTAATGACAATGACATCCGCTTGTCGCTGTCGAAGGAAGAAAACGTACTGCTTGTCGGCGGCAGGGCTTATCTGCCGGCAGAAGATTTCGTGCTTGCCGAGTTCTTCGACCGCTATGTGAAAATGGCGTTTATAGACTATTCTGCCATCAAGGAAACCGCCCCCCGTAAAGAGGAAGACAAACGGCCGCCACTGCCGGAAGGCTATCTGGAAAAACTTCAGCAAGTGCGTTACAGTGACCATACCGTAAGGGTATATACCTCCTATTTCCGCGATTTCCAACAGCATTTCGAGGGGCGTAAGATTGAAACGGTTACCCCCGGCGAGATAAACGACTACCTGCTGTATCTCATCCACGAGAAAAACATATCCTCCTGCCAGCAAAACCAGCGTATCAACGCCATCAAGTTCTATTACGAGAAAGTTCTCGGTCAGGAACGGCGGTGTTACAAGGTGAACCGTGCCAAACGGGAGAAGACGCTGCCCGACGTGTTGAGCAAGGAGGAAATAAAGAAGATACTCGACGCGACGGTGACAGACCTGCGCTTCTTCTGCATGTTCTCCATACTCTATTCCGCAGGATTGCGCATCAGCGAACTGCTGGAACTGAAACCCGGCGACATCAACGAATCCCGCTCCCTGATACGGGTGCGGCAGGGTAAAGGAAAAAAAGACCGCTACACCCTGCTATCAAAACCGTTGATGAAAAAGCTGACGGAATATAACAGACTATACAAACCGAAAGTGTGGCTCTTTGAACACAGACCGGGCGAACCTTTCACCGAGAGTATCGTGTCGAAACGGCTGAAGGCAGCGGCCCGGGAAGCGGGAATCACGAAACGGATTTATCCGCACCTGCTGCGCCATTCGTTCGCCACCCACTTGCTGGAGCAAGGAACCGACATCAAGATTGTGAAAGAGCTTATGGGACATAACAACATCAAGACAACGGAAAGGTATGTCCACATAGCCGACACTTTCAAAAGCAATATCAAAAGCCCGTTGGACGATCTGTTGATGGAGGAAGACGAGGTCTGATACTTAAAGAAAATAACAGCCAAATCGGCTGATAGTATAACGTTATGCGGCAGCTTAAAAAAAGACGACACCAAACCAAAAAAATCATCTTGACAACCACCCGACTTTGAACTACGAAGGATGAAATTTTTCAGGGACAACTTCCAGCATTTCCAAAAAACAGTTTAACCATTGACTTGGAGACAAACAAACAATTTGAGCATTAAGGTTTAAACCGAATTTTTCCGAAATTGACCTGACCTGACTTTTCCTGAAAATCGACTTTAAAGCTGTTTTTACAGATAAATCAGGTTTCTCTAACAGACAGGAAATAAATGCTAAGTATTTGGCTTTAAACTTAAAATCAAAAAATAAGTGTTTTCTTTTAATGTTTAACAGGGCTGATTTGACAGTTGGCGGTGGCAAGAAACTTTCAGGACCTACCTCATAGACAAGTTTCAAATCAAAAAAAGTATGATAGAAAACGGTATATGGATTGTAAAGCTTCCTCGAAAATAACTTTTGTGTAGGTTCTAATTGAAGGACAATGGAACCTCCCAGAAAATTTCCAAGACTCTCAAACATCAGGATTTTGA
This sequence comes from Parabacteroides vesiculifaciens, assembly GCF_049860805.1. Lineage (NCBI taxonomy): Bacteria > Pseudomonadati > Bacteroidota > Bacteroidia > Bacteroidales > Tannerellaceae > Parabacteroides > Parabacteroides vesiculifaciens. Next base: position 4,623,494 of record NZ_CP187555.1, on the reverse strand, counting down.
AAATATCGGAAGTAATGCCATAAGGAATATTTGACACCACTTTGAAAGGAAATTTCGGAACTGCAAAATTCCTAAAATCACAACCGACAACTTGAACATTTCGGGCATCAGAAAATAATTTTCGTAAATGTTCAACCAAAGCTGTGTCGTTTTCAATAGCAACAACATTGTTGGCGATTTTTAATAAATGAACAGTAAGAAACCCCTTGCCTGCCCCAATATCTAAAACCGTATCCTGATTACTTATATTTGCTTGTCTTATTGCATCTTTTATTAGCACTTTATCAATAGTAAAGTGCTGACCCGTAAAACGAACGGGCAATTTCTTTTTTGTCATTAGTAACTTCTTACAGGTGAATACTTGAATTCAAATCACAGAGAAGTGAATAGACAGTATTACCCGACAGAGCAACTACGACAAAGCAATGCCATCAAAAAAAATGACAGCACACACAAAGCATAGACTGATTGTCTTGCCCTAAAAGATTGATTGGAATTTATTCAGGACTGCCTATCACTTAGATAGAAGTCCAAGGTCTGCTGAAATACATAATTCAAAAATTGAAATTGCTTGACTGCAAATTTAGTAACTTTGCTTGACAAATTAACGAGAAAGAAGAGAAAATGAAAGCCGACCGCATAACATCACCTATACGCAAGCAGGGGGTTCGTGCTTCGTAAGACAGGAAAGTGGTAAATTTAAAGTTCAGTTCATCGTAGGTAGCTTAGTGGTAAAAATCCCTGCCTGCGTATAGCTGCAAACCGTTATCCGTCAAAATAAAAAATAAAATGGAACTTGAATTTAACCCTAAAATCCGCAACTATCATCCAATACACGATTAAGGGTAGATTTATGAGTCGTTAGTAGTAGCTTTCAGTAAAAAGCAACAGCACAACATCAATATGTAGCCAACATCCCCTTACCCCACGATGCGACTTGAGGTAATACGCAGATTCTAACCGGAAAGAAAGGATTCTTATCCGAATTCTGTTTTGAAGGGTTTTGCATAAGCGCGGTTCTCTGTGTAGATATTCAGCACGTATTGCCTTGCAGTCATGATCCACTTGGCAGGTACGGAGATGAATCTGAAGACAAAAGCCTTTATGCGACTCGTTTTCTTGAGCCCAAAAGCCTTGGTGTCAAGCCTGCTCATGATGGTCTTGTAGAAATTGTGTATCAATGCAGTAAGCAGAAGAAAGACAGTATTCTCCGCCATGAATGACTTGGGGAGCCTGCTCCAACCGAATCCGTTGTTCATGTCGTCAAAGATACGTTCCTTGCCGCCACGCAGATTGTAGAATTCAACAATGTCCCTTGTCGATGACTTGTAATCGTTGGTCAGAATACAACGGTAAGTGTATTCGCCTTCCCATAGGTCAAGGTCGCCACTGTTGCGTCTTTGTCTCTGGATGACAAGACGATAGCACTTGCCTTCCCATTTCTCAACGAGAATGGAATTGAGTTCGAACTGGATGCCGTTAATCTCCTCCGTCTTCCATCCTCTCAGAGCAAAGATGTCATTGTAGAGCGAACTGCATCGGTTGGCACGGATGTAGAAATGTTTGCAATGCTTCTCTATCTCACTGACGATTTCCTTCGAGCAGGAACCGCAGTCTGCCCTGAAGCGATTTACACGGATGTTCTGGGATTCCAGAAGAGCGAAGAATCTCTTATGGGTGTCTGCCTGATGAAAACGCACATTCGTGTTGCCATCGCTGTTCTCGATATAGACTATCTTGTCACCGATAACATATACGCCAGGCCTGTAGCCGAGGAACTTTTTGTAGGTCGGTTTTGCATCATACTTCTCCGTTTCAAGAAACTGATGGTCAAAGTCAACATCGTATTCCTCAATTTCCTTCAACTCGCCTGTAGAAACCAAAGCGTTTATAAGCAATGTGTTGAGTTTGTCTGCAGTATTGAAATCATAGGTCTTGCCTTGGTCGGAAGTATAGGAGATGTTTTCCTGTGTCAGTTCCTTGATGGCTCTGAGGATGGTATCAGAGCTGCATGTACGAAGGGTAGGATGATACGAGAGATGGCGCATCAGTTGTGACGTTACGTCTTCCACGCATGAGCCGCCACAGAAATAAACGCTCATCAGCGAACGGACTATCTCGCTGAACTGATATCCGATGATACTGCGGCATCTCTGACCCAGTGTTGAGTCGATAACGGGTGAAAGCATGGAGTCAAATTTCTCCATGATTGAAAAAATTCCTCCAAAAGGTGTGAGTTTCTCAGATTTTATTTGTACCTTTGCCATGCCTTGTTACGATTTTCGCTTGTTTTCTAATTGCAACACTAAGATAAGTGAAAAATCTGACACGGCAAAATCCTGGGCAACTTTTTGTTGCTCAGGAACTTATAAATTAATTTAAATCAAAGTTTTGCGGAATTAAGGTTAACAATAAATCAGAATCAATTACAGCTAAGGATATAGCTGATGTTGAGCGGAAAAACAAATTTATTTTCCCGCAGGAAATCAAATCGTTCCTTCTTGCCAATAACGGAGGTCAACCAAATAAAACGATATACACTCAAAATAGTCAGGATTATGTGGTGGATTTCTTTCTGCCCATAAAGTCCACAGAATTTGAAGACTTGACGTATTCGGCGACAATAACTGATTTGAGTGATATAATCCCGAATACTGTAATACCATTTGCTATAGATCCATTCGGCAATTATTTCGTTTTTGACAAAGCTGAAGGTAAAATCTATTTCTTGGAAATGGAAGAAGTAGCTCTTTCCTTATTGGCGAGTGATTTTGAATCGTTTATTTCATCATTAAAAAAGGAATGAGACGGATAACAAGCGGATCAATCTCATTTAATGATGATTATCCACCAGACATTATTCGCAAAAACAAATGGAAGAAAAAAACTATATATCAAACTTTGATTGCTCGCTTTGGCAAATTGATGATTGGGGACTATATACAGCCAAATCTCCTATCTATATCAATTCTTTGGGCAGCGATTTTAATGTGTGGTTTGATGTGGACGGCGAGAGTTTTCCTACCGACAAACAGCTTGTTGCATGGGCGGGATTTTGCAATATTAATTCAAATGAAATAAAAGAAATGATGATTGACGGTCTTACAAAGTTAGTAGATAAAATGGATGTCTTGCCAAATGATGTAGAGCCGGAATTTGGTCCGATATATAGACCTATGGCGATTTCGAGAAATGCCAAACGCTCTATTGAAGCTGTAAGACATAGTAGAAAGACATTAGGTAAAGTGGCAAAATCCACCTTAAAATGCAATTCGGTTGTTGTACCGTTACAAGATAAAGCTCCAGTTAGATTTATTGTAATGAACTTTGAAATTGGTCGTCGCCCTTATGAAATGGAAGCTGTTTTTTGTAATGAAAAGATGCTTATGGTCGGTGAAAACTCTGGCATTTGGACTCGCCTTGAATGGATAAATGAGTTTAATGTTCCAATGTTTAATATTGGAACGGCATTACATCCATATTGGCGACCCGAATAATATGCGAATAACATGCACCTGTTCCGCCTAACGGCGGCAAGCTGCAAACCATTATCAGTCATTAAAACCAGTAGAACATGGGAAAGCAATTTGAATTCTATTCGCATAAAAATGATGATGAGATGATTGCAAATACGCTTAGAAGTGTATTTGGAGAGTTGTTGTGTGTCCCACATTATAAAGGAGATTTATCTCCTTTTGACATTTGTGCTAATGACCGGAAGATGTATTTGACCGGAAAATCTTTCCAACAATATATATCATATTATACACATGAATATTATGATGGAACAACAGCTGAAGTATTGGACTATGTGAAAAGTCCAGTTTTAGAATATAGAGTTCCTTTTCAAAGGGAAGATATGGCATACATTGCTGGACGTTTTTATTGCTGTTCTGATAATAATGATTTTTCTCAAATGGTTTCCAAGTTTTTTCGTAAAATCAAAAAGAAATTTCTATACGTGAAATTTTGGAAGTGCTATATATCAAACAGCATAGATGTGGAAGCATCTCAATTCTTTATACCGAATAGAATAATTACTATAAATAAAGAAGATTTGAAATAAAAGTGACTGATAACAAGCACCTGTGCCACCTCACGGCGGCAAGCTGCAAACCATTAGTCGCTTGAAAAATAAAAAAAGAAAATGAGCAAGATAATGATATGGGTCGGTCAATTCGATTCCGAAGCTGACTTTGAGAAATATATGGATCAATCGGCTTTCCGTCAATGGTGGAAAGAATACGATGAAGACAATAAGGAACTTCGTTGCCAGTTCTGTAAAGAGCTTGGTGTAATGGACTATGACGAAGATTCTCTTATTATGAAATATTCTTCTGAAGGACTTGAGAATCTGTTGAATGTTATTCCGGCAGACACAGATAAAATCAAGGAAATACTAAGAGCGAAAAAAATAACTGTCGCAAATGCGGCAATCATGTATAATAGCCATGAGGGTATATCATTGCAGAAAGCGACGAATACCGTATCGGTATCCTTCTTGGGCTCTTTTATTTTTGAACTTAATCCGACTGGTACAACAGCCTCGACTGCCGGTTTGAAATATATGACATGGATTGGGCATACCGATAAAAATGAAACCGAATTTATGGAGTATTTTAATCAAGAGCAATACCTCAAGGAGTTGGAAGCGTATGAATCCGGTCAGAGCAAAAAGCGTCCCAATCCCGAACATCGTTGTCAGTTCTGTAAAGACTTAGGTATAAAATTCTATTATCCAGAGTTTTTAAGAATTAAAATTGACAAAACATGTACAATGAATTCTGTTCAATTAATTCAATCAGTTATAATAGACAATAATGTACTTGATTGTTGGGTTGAAAAATCATTAAATAGAAATGGCCTTAATAATGCCTCAAATAATTGTACTTTCTGCTATATCCCGAATGGTTTTAGAGATAAAAAGAAAAACCAAAAAGTTTTTATTCTTAAAGAAAACATGAAAGGTCATCTTGGCATACCTAAAAAATATGTTGAAGAGATTGCGGACTATAATGGTCTTCGTTACTTATCAACATTTGAATGGGAATAAGCGACTAACAAACAGCAAACCGACTAAAAAGCGGAACGCTGCCAAACATTATCAATGTGCAAAATAAAAAATAAAAGTAGTATGGAACTGAAGCAATATCTTAAAACGAATTGCCACTGGGAAAATCGGGTAATCATAAGCCCGAATGAGCTTGTGGCAATTTATTCTAAAGCAAACTACCAACCGACTTCAAAGTTGATAGATTTCCTTATTTATTTCTACAATCAGGAATTTCAGTTTCCAAAAGTGGATGTGCATTTTAATTTAAAGAAAACATTAAACGATAATCCGCATTACTTATTCTACGACCAATTTTGTGAACTACTCCATGTTTCGGATATTTGTCCTTTTGGGGAATACGAACATGGATATATGGTCTTGCTTGTTGATAGTAAAAACAACATATATGGCGTAATGGATGATTATGTTGAAGGGTTTGGAAATGATTATTTCAAAATGCTAAATCAACTTTATAATCGGTAAGGCATTGATAACAAACAGCAGACCGACTGAATAAGCGGAACGCTGACAAACATTACCAACTAAAGAAAATTAATAAATATGGTCAAGTACAAACTAACAGTAGATGAACCGTGGGGTTTCAATCATAATGGTAGTAATATTCTTCATGGTATAGTAATAAAGCAACTTTCTCCTACATTTCTTCTTTTCAAATCTGATAGTTTTTTAGATTTTAATGGACAAAAAAGTTGTATTCTAATTTTGAAACCCAGATATGAAAAAGAATATTTTGATTTAGAAACGAATGTTGATGTTATTGTCGGTGGTGCTTTGTGTTTAGAAAATAAATACGAAGAAAAAAATGAAGAATATTTAATATCACATAGCCAATATATGCTTATTGGGAGAATTGAAAAAATAAATGTTGGTAACAATCAACTTAACAGCTAAATGCAGTTAGCTGAAATACATTATGTATCTTAATAAAATTCAATATGATATATATTCGTAAACAAACTTCACAGGAAATTGCAAATATAACCATAGTACAAGGAGAATCAATACAATTATTTGGTACACAGGGATATACTGTGAGTCAATTGCAATCCATTAATAAATTGCTTGGAATGAATGATTGTATGATATGTATTGATTGTGATTTAGGAATAAGTCAAGAAGATGAAGATTTGATATACAATCTCAATATTATTGAATTTTTGAGTAATGTACGGCATTTACTTGTCTCCAACTTTCCGCATAAAGCAGAATTGGATTCTATTGATTTTGTTCAATATACTCCATTACTGCAAAGTCTTTCAATTTTAGGTCTGATTAAAAGAAGCATATCATTGCAGAGCCTGCAAGAGTTAAAGTTCTTAGATGCTCTTAATTTTGGAGACTATTTGGAAATTACTAAAAAACAACTTTCTGTCATTAACAGTTTGACAAATCTTAAAGAATTGGAGGTCAAAAAAATGGACGCATCGAGTCTGAATCCTAACTTCAATATGAAAAAGTTATCCATATTCTCCAAACTGACAAACGGGGAGTGTTTGCCTGACAAATTTCCGAATTTGGAATATCTGTATCTGAAAAGGCAGACGAAATGCTCGGATTTTTCGTGGATATCTAAATTGGTTAATCTGAAAAGACTTTATCTGCACTGGACTTTCAGTCTTGAGACCTTGCCAGACTTGTCAAAACTGAGCAACTTGGAATTGTTGGAGTTGGCAGGCTGCCCGAATCTGCGCTATGGTATAGACAGTGTCAGATATCTTCCGAAATTGCAGCGTTTTGTCGCAACGGAACTAACATGTCTAACAACCGAAGAGTTGGAAAAAACATTATTTCATCTGAAAACCTTGAAATCTGTATATATTTATTTCAGAAATAATAATGCAGAGAATAAAGCAATGGAAAAGTTAATGAAAAAATATAATTGGGTAAGTCATCCCAACTTATAAAGATACATAACAAGCGGCTTACCCTCCCCTGAAAAGGTCGGTTAGCCACCGGACATTAGCATCAAATAAAAAAGAATGAAAACAATAAAAGAATTGCTTGATGAAGTCATTGATTTAGAAGGTAAGGTTCAAATAAGCCAAGCTATCGACTTTCATAAGGGAGTGCCTACCCTTGAAAAAGGAGTTTATAGAAATGTCTCTCCTATGTTGAAAATCAGGTATGGGGCATTTGGTAAATGGATTAATGCGACACATGGAGATTGGCTTGATACAAAAGAAATGGAAAGTCCATGGAATGAAGATGAAAAGGATGAACGGTTGATAGGAATTGTTCGCGACATAAAAGCTTCAAAGGATTATTGGGAAGACCATGCTACTGGACTATTTGCGCCAAACAGAATTTCCATTTTTGCAGCAAGCGATAATGGCTATGAAATGATTTGCCTAATATGGTTTGACGGTACAGAAGAACCGGAATTATGGGTATATGATTGCAACGGTGAAAGTCGATATAAAGATTTAGCTGCTTATTTGCAAGCATATATTGATGATGATGTATCAGCTTCTGAAGTAAAGTGGAAATTAGCTGATATGTGATTCTTTTATTAGAAGTGATGCTAACATACACCTTAATCGCCCAAAATGGCGATTAGCTGCCGAACATTATCAAATTCTAAAATAAAGCAGTTATGAGTACAAAATATAACGAAAAAGCAGAAGATCTGATGTTTGAATTATTCGACGAAGATGATTTTACAAAAGTCATATCATTTGTGGATAAGTATGGATGTGATTTTGTGGATAGAGATGGAAGAAATCTATTAATGAATTTCATTGTCGAAGGAAAGAGTACGTTTGCCATTGAACTAATAAAGCAATACAAAATGAATGGTTTGAATTTGGATTTGCAAGATGACTCTGGGTGGACGGCGTTGCATTTCGCTGCTCAAGAGAATAGCCCGGAAATTATAGAACTTCTTGCAGGGTCAAAGGCAAACTTAAATATCCAAGAAGAAAATGGTCGTACCCCGCTATTCATTGCCATTTTTGATAGAAATGACAAATCTGCGATTACATTATTGGAAAATGGTGCAGATATAACAGTGAATAATAATTCAGGTGTTTCTCCAATGTCATTTGTAACGAAAAAAGTAAATAAATGGATAAATGAGAATTTGATAACAAACAGCAAACCGACTGAATAAGTGGAACGCTGCCAAACATTATCGACCTGAAAAGAACAAGAAATGAAACCAAGAGATATATTTATTAAAGCCTGCAATGAGATAGCTATTCCTTTTATCGCAATGGGATTTAAGCCGTCTAAAAATGGACAATGTTTGAAAAAGATTTCAAAAGACAAAAATTTGACTTTTGAAATATGGTTTCGTTCAAGTGTATATAATTCATCTTGTAGTGTGGCTATATATCCACTGATTACGATTACCTGTAAAAACTTGAAAAAGTGGGTGCAAGAAGAGAATCTCAATGTCAATGATGATGGCTTAGTATATCATAATCATATTGGATACCTATCGCCAATAAATCAATATCAATCTTGGGATCTTGCCGGACTAAGCTATGCTCCATCAATAAAAACAATAATTGATTTACTTGAAAAATATGCTTGTCCGATATTTGATTTATTTGAGAATAGACAAATGGCTATTGACTTCATTACGCAACATGGCTGTTGTTTCAATCAATACACGAAAGACTCTCTCCTTGCCCTGCCATATATGTTGAGATATGGTGAAAAGGAACAAGCCGAGAACTACTTCAATCATTACATACATTCAAGTAAATGTCGAAATAGATTTGTAAAAGCCTATTCTCAATTAGAAAAGAATGATGTAATTGATTGTGGATTAGATAATCGTTTTGTAATACTTGCATATAGTCAAAAACTAAAAATAAAATAGGTCGATAACAAACAGATGAAACTTTTAAGGTGGTTTATCCGCCGAACATTATCTGCCCAATAATATGAACTAAAAAAAGTGATATGGAAACTAAAGCGGAAGTCCTAAAATACATGTTTACAAGAATACAAGAGATGCTTCCTGTAAATGTGGTCAAAGCAAAAAAGAATAAAGACTACTTTACTTACATAGTGGAAAACGATTGTAGTATTGAGTTTTACTTTCAAACAACCCAAGGTGGATATGCCGGTAAAAACACTTTTTGTATGGGTGTATCAGCTAAAATAAAGAATCCATATTTATGTAGTCTTGTATCAGAACCATTAAATAAAAAAGACGCTGGTGGTAACATCATAGTTTGCTTTGATAATAATATTGATTGGTTTAAGCAGCATCTAATGGATATGGATTATTTTTTCGGGAATAAGAGTGACAAGACTCCTAACGTTGAGAGATTCTTAAACGATTTGAAAAAGGATTTTTTTCCGTATATCATACCTTTTGTCAAACAATATACAAAAATTATAGATTTTTACTCAAATTCGGGTCATATTCAGCATATATATGCAGATAAACAGTTTAGCTTAGGAGTAATCTGTTCTCTCTTGTGCAACCATGAAGAGTTCATTGAAGAAACTTTGGTTCCATTAGCCAAAGCAAGTGAAGGAGGTTGGATATTTAGAGAATTTTTTAAGTGCACAAACTACGTTACCGATATAGTTGAGCCGATTAAGAAATATGTCGCAGAGAATAATATCCATTTTGAACAATGAGAAGAATAGAATGGGCAGATAAAAGCGGATTAATTGCTCTCGAAATGGTCGGTTATCCACCAAACATTATCTGCCCATAAAAAGAATGAATATGAAAATAGAATTAGAAAATTGCCAAAAAAGTCTTACTCTCAAAGATTTTGAAGAAATAGAGAGTAAATTGGGTTATGCCTTGCCGGAAAGACTGAAAGAGTTCTATTTACAATATAATGGAGGTTCTACGAAACAGACCGCAAGCATAAATAAATATCAAGAGGTGGAAATTGAAGATTTCTTCCCATTCAAATATAACAAGGATTTTAAGAATGACCCCAGATATACGGCAGAAGGCGAAACATTAGAGTTAAGAAAAGCTGGAGCTATATCTGATAGCATTCTTATTTTTGCTATGGAATCTACCGATGAAGGTCGGATTACCATAGACTTGGTTAATGGAAAGATCTATCTTTACCCTATTGTGGGGATGCAAGATGTAATCTTCAATTTTGGAGAGCCACGACTTGTTGCAAATTCAATAGATGATTTCTTTGACAATCTCGTTGTTTTGGACGGGCACAAAGCAATTCCAGCAATAGAAGAAATCGAAGAGGGACAAACGGAGACAGCAGGTGTAATGCCTGAACTTTCGGACTGTTCGGCTTCGCTAACAAAAGAAGATATAAAGAATTTTGAGGTTGAGTTGAATGTAAAGATTCCGGCAGGCATGAAGAACTTTTACCTCAAGTTCAACGGTGGTATGCCATCACCATATTGTTATCAACCGCAGGACGAGGATTTGGATCGGGTGGAGATAAATGCGTTCTTTCCGATAAAGGAACGCACCAATGCTTTTGAAACAATTGAAGTCATAGCCAAAGATATATGGAGTAGGAATTTAATGCCATGCAATCTGTTGCCTTTTGCTATGGATTCGGGTGGAAACTATTATGCGTTGAACTTGAAGAATAAAAAGATTTACTATTACTTGACTGACGAGTGGGACGAAAACGCTTCAAGAGAATACAACTTTGAAACAAATACTCGTTACATCGCCCAGTCATTCAATTACTTTATAAATCATTTTATCGAAGAAGAGGAATAAAGCGGGCAGATAACAAGCGGATCAATCTCCTTTAATGATGATTATCCACCGAACATTATCAACTTATTAATGAATAAAATGAAAAAAGACAAACATATAAAAGTGCTATTTCACTTGGAACAAGATGAAGATGGCTATCCACCATTTTCTATTGAAGGTTTGTGGTGCAAAAAGGCAAGTAATGATACTTATATTGTCGATAATGTGCCATTCTATACCTATGGAATCAGTTTGGGGGATGAGATATGTGTTACAGAAGAAGATGGCGAATATCATTTTCAATCCATAGTGAATCCCTCTGGAAATAGCACATTGAGGGTACATTTTAACGATAAACGTATGCAGATGGTCAGAGACAAACTACTTGATATGGGATGCAAGGTAGAGATTTCTAATCTCCCTTCATTCGTATCCATAAATGTACCACAAGAAGTTTCCTTAAAAGTGGTCGAAGATGTTCTGACCAATATGCAAAAAGAATGTGATAGTTTGGCTTATGAACATGGTGTTGTCAGACAAAATATAAGTTGATAACAAACAGCAGACCGACTGAATAAGCGGAACGCTGCCGGACATTAGCAATTGACGAAAAAAAGAAAGCAATGAGTGAAATTATAGAATACCGTCCAATTAATGAGGACGAACGAATAGAAATAGATCAGCTTGCGGCTAAAGGTTTAGTCCTTATAGGTTTGCAGGAAAGTGCTGAATCCTCTGCCATCCTTGATGGCATAAAGAACTATCTCAATAATTTTGAAAGTTCAGATGACGAGGAAATTACGGATAGGGCTTATGAGTTAGGTTCCCTGTTAGGAAACACCATCCAAAAGCACTATGGATGGAACTGGTTTTGTGTAGAGGAAAATACAGATGATTCTTTTCATTGTGTTGCTTCTAATAAAGAACGAGCCTGCTGCGCCTGTCATGAATATATATACTCCATATTGACAAAACAGCATTCCAATAATGTAAAGTTGCTGTTCAATATGATAAAGAAGGACTATCCTAAAGAATGGCACTTCATGTTGCTTTCTTAAAAGATTGCTAACAAACAGATGAAACATTTAAGGCAGTTTATCTGCTAAACATTATAAACTCTGGATATAAGGATGAATGTATGAATAATCAATATGCAGTTTTAATAAGTAGTGAAATCCCCGAACTTGGAGAATTGGACTTACTGCGCTCAATTTACCGAGAGTTGAATGGTTATATGGAAGATTACAATAACCAAATCAACTTAGATGATTTGGGAGATTGGAAACTTCTCATACAGATAAATCTTCGAAATACTAATGGGGGGATTGGGATTTTCAAACGGGCAAAACGTTTCCCATCTAATAAAGAGTTTGAAATATCTATTTCCATACCAGTACCAAATTTGGAGGAAGCACGCTATGGAATATCCGATATGACGGGGATTTATATTCCTTTAAATATTAAAAACTTCTACATTCTTTCTCCATGCTTTAGTAAATATGATAATTTGTATCATTATATTCTTGAGAGTGCAAAACAAGCCATAGATGCAGCTTTTACTTATGGCTTTACATGTAACGGCAAAAGAATAAAGAAAAAAGAGTTTATAACAAACAGCACTACCGACTGAATAAGGCGGAACGCTGCAAACCATTAGCATCGAAAAATTATAATTAAACCAATATGAAAGCAAAGATAGGAGATGTCTATACTATCTATAATAATCGTTTAAGGCTTTATACAGCCTGTCAGATTACAAACGTAATAGAGGATAAGGGCGACGCAATTTGTCTTTACCTGGATTGGACTGGAGAATCGCCTCTTCATCTAGTACAGATGGAAAATCTCCAACCTCTTTATATGGATTTCATGTATTGGGAGAGGCAATTATGTATAGCCAATGTCGATATAGATGTTCCAGCTTATTTTATATTTGTAGGTAATATTCCTCCTCTTACAAACGAGGAAAACTCATATTTTGGTACAGGGAATTATGGGTATGATGTATATAGGCAAATTAAATGGCAACAGATTCCTGAAGAAAGGAGAAAAGCGTTTAAGATTGCAATGAAAAGTGAGGAAACAGTATGGCTTAATGGAACTGAATATAAAATAAGTTCGCACTATGTAGATGACGCCCATTGCCCGTTTTCCAAAGCAGATGAATTAAAAGTATTCCCATGTCTTTCTACGCTGGTTCTTAAAGAATATCATCAGGGGCTCATTGAATATTTGGATAATACACCGTTTATTACAGAACTGACATATAAGGGTAAAGGACAAAGAAGTCTTGATTTTCGTGGTACAAGCCTACGAAAACTTCTCATAGATTTGACTGAAATTGATGAACTATGGTTGAATGATGAAATGGAACAGTTATATCTTTTGAATGATAAAATTAGTCCATGTGTCATTCATGCAAGAGATAACGGGGCTAACCTTCTCTTACAATACCGTAAAATATTTCACCCCTATCCTGAACTTTCCAATCTCAACAGTCTTCATGGCATAGAAATTAATGAAGTGGATATGAACGATATATTCTCCGTTTACCCTAATCTGAAAGAACTCTGGTTATGGGGAAAACCCGGGTATATCAGAAACTTCTCGGTACTCGAAAGTTTTAGGAACATTGAAGTTTTCGCAACGAGGAATCTTTTTGGCTTCAGTTCAGAGGATATTCCTGTGCCAGAACGGATGGAACATCTAAACTGGCTTTGGATGACAAGTTTGCCAGAAGATGCGGCAAAATGTATAAAAAAATTATACAAGAAGCGAAAAAACGAAGGAATGAATCTTTCCGTCACGCAGGCAAGAAAACCAGAGTGGATAAAAGAAAATATGGATAATCCATTCAGAGATTGGGATGACAGTGATTATATCTCACCCTCCTCCGCCAAAAAGGCCATTATCCAGTACAGGAAGACACGAAACGAGTTACTCGCCCTGAATGTTCAAAATGATCCGGAGGCGCAGACTAAAGCAATTGCTGCGGTAGAGGAATATACAAAGACATTTAATCGAATGAGATGTATCGAAACTGATGAACGGGATCTGGTATACGAGGTATTGTGTTCAATAATTGACTACATGAATAATCCAATAATTGATAAGGCAAGATTGCTGGATAGATTCGAAGAACTACGGGATTTCTGAGAAACAAGTATAAAAACCGTAAATAAAAAACGATGCTAACAAGCTGCAACCCGACTGAACAAAGGCGGAACGCTGCCGGACATTACTAACGATAACAAATTTGTATGAAAGTTTTTATTGGAGGTGAATTGGAACATAGTATTTCTGATAAGTTTCGTAAAGCAAGAAACTCTGTAATAGAATATATGGATTGTCTATGTGATATTTCATATATTAATGAACTAAGTTTCTATGTATTCTGCTTAAAAGGATTTACTACAAATCCATTAAGTCGATATTCGAAAAAACGTAATCGGATAGAATTGGAAATTCTACTCCCATTTGATAAATTTGAAACAGCAAATGATTCTCAATGTGTTGAGATATTGAAACAAAGTATTCTTGATGCTATTGAGAACTATAAAAATAAAAACATTCCACAACAATATATTGATGTAATTGTAGAAAAAATGAAAGCATCAATTAATGAATGAATTCGTTAGTAACAAACAGCACTACTGCTTAAAGCGGAACGCTATTGAACATTACAGCTATGGATATAACGAATAGAATTATTGTCGCCTTACTGGAACGAATGAAAAGTAGAAACAAGAACTTTTCATTATCAAGACCTAAGTTTCATCGGTTGTTTCAAATAAATCCCGATGGCTACTTATGGTATGGCGAGAAACTGGAGCGGCATTTACTTAACAAATATGGAGAATCGGCTGATACATTGAAATATCTTGATATATATTATTTCATTTCCAATATTGTGCGGTTGTATTACATGCCTAAAAATTCAAATTCGGAGGAAAACGAGTTTGGAAAGCTATACGCTTATGGCTCCATAATAGGGTTACACCGTTGTCATATTCCAGATAAGCGAATATATCTGAACCGATTGTTAAATACTTTACTGTTCTGTTGTCCGACTTCTGAAGAATATATCCGTAGATTCCGCTGGCAAAAAAACGGTATATATTACAAATCGCAGGATGTGGAAGTTCTTATTGCCGATACATTTACAGAAATACGGGAATCGGACAAACAATCAGAATCCATTGAAATAGTTGAGTCAATAGTCAATGAGACATACCGTTATCTGGTAGGCTCAAATACGGGGCTTCCATTTGTCCGTTCGGAAACTTTATTGCACTACAACCTGAACCCATCTGATTATATGTGGCTATATCAGCACGATAAGGAATTGTTTTATACTTGTCTTGATGCAGCAGCATTACAGTCGGAGATTTTCAGTTACAAGTCATTTGTGTACAATTTCAACCTGTATATTCTAAAAGACGCAAATATATTGGATGAATTGTCCAGATATTCCAAATGTTATGAAGCCGTTTTAGAACTGCTTTTCAAATCCGATTCAATTATGCAGAACTCTGTTATTCGGCAAATCAAATTATGTAGAAATGAAGATACCATTAAACAGAATAACAGATTGGATGCTATTAACAAATGGCTCAACTCCCTAAACAAGATTGGTTAGCCACAGAACATTAAACATTAGAAAATGAGAACACCAGTCATAATCCTGTTATTTGTAATCCTGCTTGCCGTAAGCTGCGGAGAGCCTCCCATGCCGCCGTCGGACGAGGAAATGATACGCCATTTCACCACGCACGAGGTGGCGTTCCGTAAGGTGTACGAAATCATGGCAGAGAGTTCAGAAGGTAGTTTTCACTACCCGCCGCTTTCTCCGGAAGAGGTTATTATACTTGATTCAATGGAGCAAAGCGATACATCCCATGAAACGAATGATGAACAAGACATCCCGGTATATGGACTGTTGAAGCCGGAGCGAATCCTACTCGACTCCCTGTTATCAGAGATTGGATGCGGTTTTATCCTTGTTGATCGCAGGGAATGGGGAACGGCAGATTCGGTATATGTGAGCCTCGTTATGCCGTACTACTCCCACGGCATCGTGGATGCCGGAACGTCCAAGAGTTTCGTTTACGATCCCGGATTGAGAAGCCGTCGGAATATCCGTATCACCGAACATGGCGACCTGAACGAGATCTACCGCAGGACGTACAACGACACCACGCTTTACAAGCCCATCAAGGGAAACTGGTACATCGAGTTAGACCATTCGATATAACGGCCCGGAGTCCGTATCAAAGTATGTATCACTTTTTGTCAAGAAGATACATCATAAAGCAGATAATGGCCATCGCAAGGAAAAATAACAGAACCGCAAGGAGTTCGTTAAACCTGCACTTGGCATAGTGAGACATCACTGCTTTGCCTCGCCATTTGTAAATCCTGCTGACGAGCGACATAACGGCAAATGTGACAATGCTAAAAACGACACATGGCAACAATGCCGACACACCTGGAAAAAGCCGGATAGTAACAGTCATCATAGGGAATATCAAAAGAGCGAAGCTATAAATCGAGAGCATCATTTCGCCATCGACCCTGCCTGTTCGTCTTGCCTGCTTCCATTTCTCCCCCATCCACCAAAGGTAGTCCCAGAGATAAAAGCGCCGTTTATGTTCCTGTGGTTTCATCATGGCTTATGTATAAATCCGAGGTGGAACATCAGCGCTACATTTGCCACGATCAGGGCGATAGCGATAAGAACTATTTTGGCGAGCTTCCTGCCGGGATGTTTCATCTTCCCGTAATGTTCACGGAGCGCTTCACGCCGTCCGGCTGTATAGCGTAGCTTGCAGAATAAATCGGGAAGAAAGCATAGAGGAATCACTATGGCCAAACCAATCATCCAGCCGAAAAGGCGCAATATCGGTGGAAACCCAAGCGGTATGAGTAGGACGAAGAGCCAGCACCAAAACAGTAGCATACGTCCGTTGAGATTGGTACGCTCCCTTTCGTGCCATATCTCGGCTACATACCACATATAGTCGATGAAGCAGATCCGGTATTTGCGATTGTCCTTTTCCATACCGTTATCTCCATACAAAGAAATCGACCAATATAAGTATAATCAGAACGCTGACCAACACAATCTGAACCCTGCGGCGTGTTTCAGGCTTGCAATCGTCAAATAACCACAGTTTGCTGTTAAACTGCCAATGACATGCCCATTTCCAACGGAACAGCAACCCTGCAAGCCATAGGGCAAGCAACCCGACACCAAACAGCAACCCGTATTTCGGGTGAGCCTGCAACCACTCGAAAAACGCTTCCGCCTTGCTGTTCATTGCTTCGTATATATCGGTAACTGTCATACTTATAATTAAAAGGATTCCGAACACAAAAATAATGTTTTCCGTTCACATAATCACTACTTTATGCTCCAAAACACCGGCTGTGCGGTTATAAAATCAGGAAACAGCCCCCGTTAAGGTCACGGAGGTTGTTTGCGGGGGTGTTTGTGTTCATTTAGTTCTGTTCCGGCAGGAGCTTGCAAAGCACCGGGTCGTTCTTGATACGTTCCAGTTCCTCGGCGACGATGCGGCCGGCCTCTGCCTTGATACGTTCGTAGTTTTCCTGCACGACCTGTTTCATGTGATCCGTCCCGTTCTCGTCCGTGAAGTCGGTAATTTGTGGTATCTTCTTGTGCCGGGCCGTTTCCGCTTTCACTTTTTCGTTGTCCACGACAATCTCGCAGTGGAAAATCTTCTGCTCGATACGTTCGTCGAAATTGTCCGCCACGGCCCCGACGAACATTCCCTGCGTGAGCGTCGAGATCTTCGAGGCCGGGATCAGGCTGTCCAGCTGCGTGGATATGGATGTCGATTTGTCGCTGCGGCTCAACGTCATGCTCTGCCGCTTCTGCAATACCTTACCGAACCGTTCCGAGAGTGTCTTGGCCGTTTCACCTACGACCTGCCCGGAGAAGATGTTGCCCACCGTGTTCATCACGACGGCGGCCTCCTTGTCCCCGTAGTCCCTCTTCAACTGTGAAAAATCCTGGAAGCACAGCAGCACGGCGACCTTGTTGCTTCTGGCCGTGGCGATCAGGTTGTCGAGTCCCTTGAAGTAGATTGTCGGCAGCTCGTCGATGATGATGCCCGATTTGAGCTGGCCTTTCTTATTTATGAGCTTGACAATCCGGGAATTATACAATCCCAAAGCCGCTCCGTAAATGTTTTGCCTGTCGGGATTGTTCCCCACGCAGAGTATCTTGGGATCGTCCGGGTTATTGATGTCGAGCGTGAAATCGTCGCCCGACATGACCCAATATAGCTGGGGCGAAATCATGCGGGAAAGCGGAATTTTGGCCGATGCTATCTGGCCATAGGCTAAGCACCCGGCGCCTTGCCGTGTTTTATCACGATAGGTTTCCAAGCACTCGCCTCCGAACCGTGCATACAGGTCTCCCCGTACACGGCTCTCCACCTTCTCATTCAATCTAACTTTCCTGCGTGTATCTTGTGATGACATACTGAACATACTGCTAATGTTTTACGTTTACGTGAAATCATTTTAATCTCCCAATCACTTTTGCCATTAAGGTCTTTAAGTTTACGTACATGGTGCATTTCGAGGTTGTCCGTAGCACCGCAGTTTTCACATACCCGTGCTTGAAGTCTCTTGATTAAACCATTTCTGCCGCCCGTTATGGCAATCGTGTTGGGTAGTCTGTCATCTAAATACCGATTAGGCAGTTCCTTACGTTTAAAGCCTTTGTCATAGAACTCACGTTTGAACTCATATCCATTTTTATTGGTGTACGGTATGGCAAACACTCCGTTTTTCTTGTACCTTGCTATGATTTTCTTTTTCGAGGTACTGTATTTTGCGGCATATGTCTTATACATACTGTATTCCATTATATTATAGAATGAATCTATCACAGGACTGTTGTTTGCAATCGAATAGAAGTTATAGAACCCCATGATTTCGGAGTTATATTGGCTTATAATCTCCAAATCATCAAGACAACGCATGTATGAACGACCTTTTGGCTTCCAGATTTCCTTTCCATTTTGTACGGTGATTTTTACCGCATCATATTCAAGGAGTTTCTTTCTCATAACCTCGGTTGTCACATACAAAACTATCTTGTGGTCTAAGCTTCTTGTTAAATGTCCGTTTTTATCCCTATGGATATCGTTTGACTTTCTCACGAATATGTCATATCCGAGAAATTTAGCATGTTTCCTTGCATTAGTAATCAGCGTTTTCTCATCAGATAGTTCCAATTTCAATTTTTCAGCCATAAATTTCTTTATGTCCTCTTTGATATGGATACAGTCTTCTTTACTGCCAATAATACCAATCAGGAAATCATCCGCATATCTCACATATTTCAGTCGTTTCATGTCCGAGTCCATTTCATCACTTGCGGGATACTTAAGACGTTCTTTAACAATCTCTTTGATTTGCATCATCAGTCGTTGACGTTCAACTTCGTCCGTTGACTTTTTTAGCTTCTCCACTAACTTGGCTTTCCGTTGTCCAAAACGTTTTACTATCGGATTTTCTTTACGCCTTTTCCCTTTATCAAATCTATTGATGTATTCCTTAATGTATTTGTCAAACTTGTCAAGATAGATATTTGCCAATATGGGACTTATTATTCCACCTTGAGGTGTTCCACTATACGATTTGTGAAATACCCAATCTTCTACATACCCGGCATTCAGGAACTTTCGGATAAGACGCAGAAAGCGTACATCCGAAATACGTTCTGAAAGAATTGCTATCAATACTTCGTGGTCGATATTATCAAAGAAACCTTTGATGTCTCCCTCGATAAACCACTTTGTATTGTTGAATCTCTTTTGGATGTTCCAAAGTGCAGTCTGTGGACTTCTCTGTGGTCTGAAACCATGAGAGGAGTTTTCAAAACTACCCTCATAGATTGCTTCCAAAATCATTCGAATAGCTTCTTGCAGGAGCTTGTCAATGAATGACGGAATACCCAGCGGTCGCATCTTCCCGTTTTTCTTGGGAATATACACCCGTTGAGAGGGATTCGGCTGATACGTCTCATCTTTGAGCGTATCAATCAACCGTTCAATATGAGATATACTGAAGCCGTCAACGGTTTTTCCGTCAACACCTTTGGTCATATTGCCCTGTTTTGCATATATGCGTTGGTAGGCAATATAGTATATCTCTTCATTAAACAGTATCCGGTACAAACGTTCAAACTTGTACTCCAAGTCGGAACTATGTTGTGTTAGACTGTTTAATATCTTCTCTGGATTTCTTTTCATGTCTCTCACATTTTCCAAAATTTGACATTAAACGATATTGGCTGCTTCCCTTCGCCATGTACAAGGTTTTCCCTTGCTCGGACTACTACGGAAGCTCTGTTGCCATATGGGTTGCCCCACTTAGGCAATCCCCGTTTAGACATATAATAACTATTTGGCATGATAGATTGTCGGATACGACTTTCGTCCTTTACTATGTATGTAGTTGCTCCGTGATAAGTTCTTTTGCCCAAACAACCTACAAGGCGAAGTTGGGTATCACGGCTTGGCGTCTATAACTGTCTTCCGCCAAGGCTTAACCATCGAGCCGCTCGGACTATCGTTTAACCAGTATAGGCTTTATCCTCATATCTATCGTTTCACCTCGCCACCCGGTCAGGACTTGACAATTAGTCCACTTGTGGCTTTACCGACATGCTACACTCCCCATCGTCTTTCGTTGAATGGATAAGTCGGCTGGTGATAGGTAATTATTTCAAAGAACACGTACCTAATAGCTTGCCAAAGCTATATTTATTATATGCCCTTACGGGCGCACCTGGAGCTGGTCTTGAGCGCCTCCGAGCCAGGCATCCATAAAGGGGCTGAGGTAGTTTTCGAGTTCCGGGTAGGATGTCAGAATCGGGAAAATATCCTCGTACCGCTTGTTCAGGAACTCGATGGCGTGCGGGAAGGTACAATACCGCCCGTTGTCGTAGATGCGCAGGAACCAGATCACGGCCGCGAAAAGGATAATGGGGCTTTCCACAAAAAAATCGCCCTGCTTCTGCACCCAGCTTCGGTTCAGGTTGAGCATGATGGTATAGGCGCTCTCGTAGGCGTCCGAAATATCGGTCATGAAGTCCGGGTGAATGGGGTTACAGCGGTGCGAGCGGCGCGGGTCGTCGAAATTTATGACGTAGAAAGTCGGGATTTTCTTGTAACCTTTCTGGTGATTCAGCAGGTGGTTGTAAGCGATTTCCGAAAGATCGGGAAACTTGTAGTCATAGATGTATTGGGTATAGCCCTTTTCGATTTGCTGTTTAATGAACTGGTTTACAACACAATAACTCTTTCCGCTGCCCGGGCTTCCCATGCAGATGCAAGCCCTTTGCGGGTTTACGACATTGGCGAACCCGTTGTTCCACTGTTTGTTATAGTAAAATTTCGTCGGCAGATTTATGGAGTACTCGTTCTCGATCAGGCGTGTTTCCTGCTGGAATGATTCGTTCTCGTTGTTGAAAGGGTCATCCATGAGATTGTTCTTCAGCAGGCGGGACATCCACACGCCGCCCATCAAGAGGCAGATATACCCGGCCGATAGGGTCAGTATGTAGAAAGCCGCGTTCGCCATCGCCGTCAGCGGCAAGTCCAGCAGCCACCAGTTGAAGAAGAACAGCACGCCTCCCGTGGCCAGCGATGCCGTGATTTTCCGCCAGGTAATTTTCTCCTCTTTTACTCCTTTTGTCCCGAGGCATGAAAGGGCGAGGAACACGACGGCGAAAAGTTTCGTCCATAGTATATTCCGGAACAGCCCCGCGGTGCGGTCGAAGTTCAGCAGAATCCTATCGACCACGCCGATATTGATTCCCCATTCCCGTATCTGCCCGTAACAGAACCAGTAGATGTTGATAACCACGAACAAGATACTCAATGCCCGCATGAAATCCATTGTTTTTGCAAGACCCCGAAGGTCGTCTTCCTGTTGCATAACCGTAAAATTTAATAAATGAATGATAATTGAGATGTTATACTTTCCTCCGTCGTGAGGTATTCCGCTTCCGTTGCCCGTCCCGTCCGGCAGGCGCTTGTTTCGGGGACAAGTCCCTCGTGTTTTCCCCGGGATTCCGTTTCCCGCCGAAGCGCAGCTCGAAGGCGTTGGCCGAGTATGCCTTTCCCAGCCGTGATCCGTTCACGACCGTCCGTGTTTCGTGGTCAATGAAGGTCACACCCACGATGCGGCCGTTTTCGTTGCGTCGTATGTAGAGATCCACTCGGGCTTCCCGCAGGCGTTCGCGCAGTTCTTCCTCCGTGGGTTCTCCCCGAAGCGCTTTATCGACCCGGCCACGGATTTGCCTCCTCGTGTCGTCCTTCCCGAACCGTTCGGCGCTGCGCTCCATGTGCCGTTCCAGCCCGTCATACCCGACCTCTTTACCGAACAGTGAGGATTTGAGCGGCGCGGCCACTGCCTTGTCCCCGTTCTCGTCCAGCAGCGTGTAGAGCAATCCCCGGTAGGGGGTTCCGTTCCGCTCTCCCCGGACTTCCTCTATACCTATATTATATAAGGACAGCAATGCCCGGAACTCGCCGAGGGTTTGGAAGCGGTATGTCGCCACGGCCGGTTTTATTACCGCTGCCACCTGGCGTTTCAGGTCGCCCCGCGTGTAATCGGCGGGGACGATCCCTTGCCCTTTCTCCCGCCTTCTCCCTTTGGCGGGATGCAGTCCGTACTCCCGTTCCAGTTCCTCGGTAACGGCCACGCTGTGTTCGTTGCGCCTGCTGTCGTTTATCTTGCGCCCGTCCTGGGCCACCTGCACCGACACGATATGGATATGCTCCCGTCCGATGTCGGTATGCTTGAATACGATATAAGGTTGTCCTCCCCAACCCATGCGCTCCATGTAGGCCCCGGCTATCTCCGCGAGTTGCCCGTCGTCGAGGCGGTCTTCGGGAGCCGGGTTGAGCGACACGTGCACGACGGGTTTTTCCGTCCGGTAGTGCGAGGGCATCCAGCGCAGGAGGTCTTCTGCCGTCGCGGCCACGTTGAAGCGCCCATCCGCCGGCTCCCTCACGATGTGGGTCAGCAGTACCTTCCCGTCGCCCCGATCGACTTTCTCCTGGTTGTACGCCAGCGCGCCGTACACGTCTTTTCCGGTGGTGATATTGGCTACCATCGTTGTTTGAACTCTTCGGAGAGCGACACGACCTGCTGCCCGACGGCCGCCAGTTCACGTGTCGCTCTCTCCAGTTTATAGAGCAGCGCGAGTGTTTTCTTCTCGGAAAAATGCGCGTGCAGCTCCTTCACCACCTGGTTGTAATTCGTTCCCACGGCACGGAATTGGGCGTGGAAAGCGGTCAGCTTCGCCACGTATTCGAGCGTTCCCCGGTCGGTCTTTACCACCCGGAACGCCTCGTTGAACACTCTCGCTTTGATAAAAGCGGCTTTGGACAATAGCCCGGACTGCTCGTAAAGGTCGAGGAAACGGGCATGTTCCACGGCTGAAAAGTTTACCGAAAAGCGGTAAACGGCCGGGTCGTTTTTCGCGGGTCGTCCCCCTTTGCCCCCTCGGGGCTTTCTGTTCTTTTCCATCGCATCGAAATTTTAAGGAGAGGCCAGGGCCCCACCGGTTCCTGAAAATTCCGATCCCTTCGCGGCTTGCCGCCTTTCTGAAAAGCACCGACTCCGGAGGTGCTTTCTCCCCCTTGCGGGCAAGCTGTTTTCTGCTGCAAAACGAGAATCGTGCAGCAGAAAACACAGCTTGCTATTTGCCCTTTGCAAATACCTTCTGCCCGCTCGCGGACAGAACATTGAAAGAGCCGCCGTAAAACGGGGCAAGGACGGCTTCATTAGCGTCGGGATCGTTCACGAGGCAAAGATACCTACCTATTCAATCACTTGTGTCATAAGCGATTACGCCACTTGCGTCCACTTTGACGCCACACGCGGCCATAGCGGAAAAAGAGCATACAACCCGTGTTTTTAAGGGTTTACTTTGCACGTGAGAACGGATACGGGCAATGACACATCCCCCTGTCCGCACACGTGCGGACGGATGCAGAAAACACCGTGTGCAGAGGAAAAAGCGGGTCTTTGTCCGGATAAGCAAATGCGGTTGCGCATGAGTATAAAATCGGACACGCGCCCATGCACCGGCATACCGGCGTAACAGCCTGCCAGCGCACCAGCATATATGCGTGCCGGCATACCTGCATAAAATCTCATGCCCTCACTTGCCCGGATACGTGAAGAGATGAACGATTACCCGATTGTATAACTAAAAACGCATGGAACAATGAAAGAGAAAACGAAATTCGTGGCCTTCTCCACCCAGAAAGGCGGAGCGGGCAAAACCACCCTCACGGTGCTGGCAGCCTCTTACCTGCACTATGTAAAGGGTTTCAATGTCGCGGTCATCGACTGCGATTATCCCCAACACTCCATCGTGGAGATGCGGGAACGTGACCTGAAGCTTGCCCTCGAAGACGAACATTACAAGAGGTTAGCTTACGAACAATTCACCCGGCTTCAAAAGAAAGCCTATCCTGTCGTGGAAAGCAACACGAAAGAGGCGTTGGCCGATGCCGACTACCTCCTGCCGCAAGGTGATTTCGATTATGTGTTCTTCGACCTTCCCGGTACGATCAATAACGAGGATCTGATTCATTCCCTGGCCGGAATGGATTATCTCGTCGCCCCGATCAGTGCCGACCGGGTTGTCATGGAAAGCACCCTGAATTACGCGGTTGTGGTAAAGGAGCATATCATGGGCCGCGAGAAGTCCCGGATGAAAGGGCTGTATATGCTATGGAACATGGTGGACGGACGTGAAAAGACAGAATTATATCAGGTTTACGAGGCGGTAATGAAAGAGCTGGATCTTCCTGTCCTGAAGACCTTCTTGCCTGACACCAAGCGTTTTCGTCGTGAGCAGAACGCCAGCCGTCGCTCTGTCTTCCGCTCCACGCTCTTCCCGGCAGACCGTTCTTTGATCCGGGGCAGCAACCTGGATAAACTCGTGGATGAATTGATCGAACTGTTAAAGTAGGATCTCATGAGCGGAAAAGAACATGACGACGGTTTGGACGCTTCCTTCATCATCAGCCAGGCCAAAAGCCGAAACCGGCCATTACATCCTTACACGCCGGAAAAAGAGGAGGAGGCATCGGCTCTATCGGAACCGTCCGGCGAGGCCGCCTCCTCGTCGGCTACGAAAGAGGAGGGACGCCGCCGAAGAGGGAAAGGCCAGGATTACGAGCGTCTTTTTATCCGGAACGCCCCCTCCAATACCCGAAGCGGCAAAACGGTGTATATCCGCAAGGAGTTTCACGAGCGTATAACCCGGATAGTGCAGGTTATCGGTAAGAACGAACTCTCGCTGTATAGCTACCTGGACAATGTGCTGGAGCAGCATTTCGCGACCTATCAGGAGGAAATTTCGGAACTCTACAAGAAACGGAACTCCGATATTTTTTAGTTATGAACCCAATATTTACAACCCATTAAAAACAATCCATCATGTCAGACAAAGCAATTATTTTATCTGTTATCCTGGCGGCCGTCCTTTGCGTCGCCGTGCCCTTCATCTTCCGCGTGTGCCGCTACCGGCGCAGGATGAAAACCCTTATCGTCCCCGACGGCCCTTCGGGGGAGGTCGCCGTGGGGACTGTCCCCACCCCCGAGGCCGAGTACCTGGCCCGTTACATCTGCCTGCTGCGGCTGCCTTTCGCCGGTAACAAGCACGTGAAGATACGTCCGTCGTATCACGAGCGTATCCGCGAGATCACCCGTGTCATCGGTCGTGGCGACGTGACGATCACGGCCTACGTGGACAAGGTTCTCAAGGCGCACCTGGACGATAACCGGGAAACCATCGAGCGGCTTTTCGAGGAGCGTGAGGCCGTGGCCTCCCGGCAACCCAAAGCGGAGGAGCGATGAACGGGGCGTTGTGGCTGCTGCCCCTCTTTGCCGTGGGGTATGCCTTGTGGGCGTTTTTCCGCCTGCGGCGGATGGAACGTAACGAACCGGCAGACGGGATCGTTGCCGAAGACACGCCCTGCCGGCAGGAGATCATCGGCAGGAGCCGCTTTGTCCTCGACTTGCGCCACTCCCGGCCACAAGCTGCCGTAGAATCTGAAACTGAAAAAGTTACGGAAAAAGCCGATATATTTGTGCCCACGAATGTACCCGAACACCCCCGGCAGATTCCGCCGGAAGACCTGGATGAAGTGTTCGGTGTCGCTCCCGAGGGGGAGCCTAACGAACCTCTGGAAATCGACTTTCCGCTGTACGATGAATCTTTCCCGGATGCGGACGCGGAGGAGCCGGATTATGACGAGGATGAAGACGACACCGAAGAGCTGCCCCTTTTGGGCCGCTCGCTTGCCCAGGGGGTTAGTTTTGAACAGATGGGCGAAGCCTACCGCCACGTGGTACACGATCCACCTTCAACAGACGAGCAAAGGGAGGAAACGGGACGTGTCCTCCTGGGCCTGAAACAGACCGACATGTTCGAGGTCATCGTTTCGGGCTGCCCCGACGGGAACGACAGGGTAAAATCCCTGATCGACACCTACCTCTCGGCTTTTCACCGGCGTATGTCCGAGAGGTCTGCGGAAAGCCCATCTCCGCAGGGTTCGGTTCCCACGGGTTTCGACGTCCGTGAGTTTGTTTAACCCCATAATGACATCACGATGAAAGAAAAAGACTACGGGTAGCGCGTGAGGCTATCCTCGAACCACTGAAAAAAAACGAATCAAGAAGTTTAACCCGGTGCGGGGCCTATCCATCCCCGCGCCACAATTCAAACATTATCGAGTTATGAGAAAGAACAAGATTCTTCTTCCGGCGGCATTTCTCTTTGCCGCCATCTCCTCCGCTTTCGCGCAGGGCAACGGCATCGCCGGCATTACGGAGGCTACCAACATGGTAACCAGCTACTTCGACCCCGGCACGAAACTCGTGTACGCTGTGGGGGCTGTGGTCGGCCTTATCGGGGGCATCAAGGTCTATAACAAGTTTTCGAGCGGCGACCCCGACACGTCGAAGACCGCCGCGAGCTGGTTCGGCGCGTGTATTTTCCTGATTGTCGCCGCGACGATCCTACGCTCTTTCTTCTTGTAGTCCAACCTGTCATGCAAATAATTATGGAATATGGAATCAACAAGGGAATCGGCAAGAGCGTGGAGTTCCGGGGCCTGAAGGCGCAGTACCTCTTCATCTTCGCGGGCGGCCTGCTGGCCGTCTTCGTGGTGTTCGTCATCCTCTACATGGCAGGGGTCGATCAGTGGGTATGTATCGCTTTCGGCGTTGCGGCGGCTTCGGTGCTGGTCTGGCTTACCTTCCGCCTGAACACCCGTTACGGGGAACACGGGCTGATGAAGCTGCTCGCCGCGCGCCGGCATCCCCGCTACCTGCTCAACCGCAAGTCCCTGCGCCGGTTGCTGAAAAGAAAGGGGGGCCGCGTATGAGAAACCTCTTGAAAGCCACCACGCTGGAAAGCAAGTTCCCGCTCCTGGCCGTGGAAGGCGGTTGTATCATCAGCAAGGACGCGGACATAACGGTCGTCTATCGGGTCGAACTCCCGGAGCTGTTCACCGTCACGTCCGCCGAGTACGAGGCGATCCACGCCGCCTGGTGCAAGGCCCTGAAGGTCTTGCCCGAATACAGCGTGGTACACAAGCAGGACTGGTTCATCCGCGAGCGTTACCGCCCGGCCACGGGCGAGGGGGACATGAGTTTCCTCTCCCGCAGTTACGAGCGGCATTTCAACGAGCGTCCGTTCCTGACCCACGCCTGCTTCCTCTACCTGACGAAAACGACGAGGGAGCGTATGCACATGCGTTCAGACTTCTCGACCCTCTGCCGGGGCAACATCATTCCCAAAGAGGTAAACCGGGAATCGGCGACAAAATTCCTGGAGGCGGCGGAACAGTTCGAGCGTATTCTGAACGATTCGGGTTTCTTGGCCCTTGTCCGCCTCACGGGGGACGAGATCACGGGTACGGCGGATTGTCCGGGCCTGCTGGAGCGGTACTTTTCCCTCTCGCTCTCGGAGACGACTTCTCTTCAGGACATCGAGCTGGGGGCCGAGGTTCTGCGCGTGGGCAACAAACGGGTGTGCCTGCACACGCTCTCGGACACGGAAGACCTGCCGGGGCGCGTGGGTACGGACACCCGTTACGAGCGTCTTTCCACCGACCGTTCGGACTGCCTGCTCTCGTTCGCGGCCCCCGTGGGGCTTCTGCTTTCCTGCGACCACCTTTACAACCAGTACGTGTTCCTGGAAGACAGCGACGAAAACCTGCGTATGTTCGAGAAACGTGCGCGTAACATGCAGTCCCTTTCCCGCTACTCCCGCGGGAACCAGATAAACAAGGAGTGGATCGACCAGTATCTCAACGAGGCGCACTCGTTCGGTCTTCAATCCGTCCGGGCCCATTTCAACGTGCTGGCCTGGTCGGACGACGTGCAGGAGCTCCGGCATATCCGCAATGATGTGGGCAGCCAGCTCGCTCTGATGGAGTGCCGCCCGCGCCACAACACCGTGGATGCCGCCACGCTCTACTGGGCGGGTATGCCGGGCAATGCGGGGGATTTCCCCGCCGAGGAATCGTTCTACACGTTCATCGAGCCCGCGGTCTGTTTCTTCACGGAGGAAACCAACTATAAATCCTCGTCCAGTCCTTTCGGCATCAAGCTGTGCGACCGCATAAGCGGCAGGCCCCTGCACCTGGACATCTCGGACGAACCGATGAAAAAAGGGATCATTACCAACCGGAATAAATTCGTGTTAGGCGGCTCGGGGTCAGGCAAGTCATTCTTTATGAATCATTTAGTCCGCCAATACTGGGAGCAGGGCACGCATGTCGTGCTGGTGGATACCGGTAACAGCTACCAGGGTCTTTGCGAGCTGATCCGGCGTAAGACCAAAGGTGAGGACGGCGTGTATTTTACCTATACCGAGGAACATCCCATCAGTTTCAACCCGTTCTACACCGACGACTACTATTTCGACGTGGAGAAGAAGGACAGCATCAAGACGCTGCTGCTGACACTCTGGAAAACCGAGGACGACAAGATCACGAAGACCGAGAGCGGCGAGCTGGGCAGTGCCGTGAACGCCTATATCGAGCGTATCCGCGCCGACCGGAATATCGTGCCGTGTTTTGACAGTTTCTACGAGTACCTGCGGGACGACTACCGCCGCGAGCTGGAGGAGCGGGAGATCCGGGTCAGCCGCGAGGATTTCAACATCGACAACATGCTCATCACCCTGCGGCAGTATTATAAGGGCGGACGCTACGACTTCCTTCTGAACTCCCGGGCCAACATCGACCTGCTCTCGAAGCGCTTCGTGGTCTTCGAGGTGGATTCCATCAAGGAAAACAAGGAGCTTTTTCCCGTGGTCACCATTATCATCATGGAGGCTTTCATAAACAAGATGAGACGGCTCAAGGGGGTACGCAAACAGCTCATCGTCGAGGAGGCCTGGAAGGCGCTCTCTACGGCCAATATGGCTGAATATCTGCGTTATATGTATAAAACCGTCCGCAAATACTACGGTGAGGCCATCGTTGTGACGCAGGAGGTCGAGGACATCATTTCCAGCCCGGTGGTCAAGGAGGCGATCATCAACAACTCGGACTGCAAGATCCTGCTCGACCAGCGCAAGTTCATGAACCGTTTCGACGCGATTCAGTCCTTGTTGGGACTGACCGACAAGGAGAAGGCGCAGATTCTCTCGATCAACCAGTCCAACGACCCTTCCCGTAAATACAAGGAGGTCTGGATCGGTCTGGGCGGCGTTCAGTCGGCGGTCTATGCCACGGAGGTCAGCGTCCCGGAGTACCTGGCCTACACGACCGAGGAAACGGAGAAAGTGGAGGTACAGCGGCTTGCCGGGGAGCTGGGCGGTGATATGGAACTGGCGATCAGGCAGCTCGCCGAGGGCAAACGTTAAAGGGAGGGCAGGCCATGTATCGCAAGTGTATCGGATCAGACCCCACGGCGGCGCGTTTGGACTTCGCGCTGTACGAGGTGGCGGGCGAGTGGGAAAGCCGCTCGGGTTCTCCCCGGGTTCGCATCTACCGCAACCCGGGACGCCGGGGCGGCGGTTTTTACGTGGAGGTGTCCTACAAGGACGGGACACGCTTCTCCCGTCCCGTGAGGAAGTATTGGGGAGGTATCCGTTACTTCGACCTCTACGGGTATGTCGCCCTGGCCTACGATGCGGGGCGCGAGGTGCTCCAGCTCTCCGCCTACGGGGATTATTATCGGGCGTCGGAATGACCGCCCAAGTATTCACGAATTAAATAATGAAAAGGATGAAACGATTGATTTTAACGCTGTTCGTGGGGCTTCTTTGCTTCACGTACCAGGCAAAAGCGCAGTGGACGGTCATCGACCCGTCGAACCTCGTTCAGAACATCAAGAGCGCGGTTCAAAGCTCGACCACGGCGACCAACATGGTCAAGTCGCTGCAAGAGAGTATCAAGATTTATAACCAGAGCAAGGCTTACTACGACGCCCTCAAATCGGTGCATAACATCATCAAGGATGCCCGGAAGGTGAAGCTGACGCTCGAAATGGTCAGCGAGATCACGGAAATCTACACCTCGGGATTCAACCGTATGGTTTCAGACCCGAACTTCACGGTGGACGAGCTGGCGGCGATCTCGGCGGGTTACGCCCGATTGCTGGAGGAGGGCGGTGCGCTGGTGGCGGAACTCAAGACGGTCATAACCGGCGGCAACGGCCTCTCGCTCTCGGACAAGGAGCGGATGGACGTGGTGGATCAGGTTTACACGAAGATGCTGGAGTACCGCAACCTCACGCGCTATTACACGCGCAAGACCATCTCCGTGTCCTTCATCCGCAGCCGCGAAAAGGGCGACGCGCACCGGGTGCTGGCACTTTACGGGAACCCGAACGACAGATATTGGTAACCTGAAAACGGAGGCAGTCATGGATTTCGACAATTTACACCAGGTTCTCCGGAACCTGTATCAGGAGATGATGCCGCTATGCGGCGACATGATCGGGGTGGCGAAAGGTATCGCCGGCCTGGGTGCGCTCTTTTACGTGGCTTACCGGGTATGGAAGGCACTGGCCAGCGCGGAGCCTATCGACGTGTTCCCGCTCCTGCGGCCTTTCGCCATCGGCTTGTGCGTGATGTTCTTTCCCACCGTGGTTCTGGGGACGATCAACGCCGTGATGTCGCCCGTGGTGCAGGGCACGCACGCCATACTGGAGGGGCAGACATTGGATTTGCAGGCATACCAGCAACAGAAGGACGATTTGGAAGCCGAGGCCCGCAGGCGCGAGGGCAAGGCTTGGTTAGTGGACGACGAGGTGTATGAACAACGGCTTGCGGATATGGGTATCACGGACTTGGGCGAGATTATCAGCATGTGGGCCGAACGCACGTGGTACGACATCAAGGCCGGTTTCCGGCAGCTTGTCCGGGACTTCTTCGAGTTGTTGTTCAACGCCGCGGGGCTTACCATCGACACGCTGCGGACATTCTTTTTAGTCGTGCTGTCGATTCTGGGGCCCTTGTCGTTCGCCCTCTCCATTTACGACGGCTTCCACTCGACGCTCGCGAGCTGGATTTCCCGCTATATCAGCGTGTACCTTTGGCTTCCCATCGCCGACCTGTTCTCCGCGGTGCTGGCCAAGATCCAGACGTTGATGCTCCAGGCGGACGTCCTGGCCCTGCAAGACCCCAATTACATTCCCGACAGCGGCAGCGGTGTCTATATTATCTTTTTGATTATAGGTATCATAGGCTATTTCACGATCCCCACCGTTGCCGAGTGGGTGATCCAGTCGGGCGGAGCCGGCGGGGCTATGGGCGGTATCAACAAGGCCGGGGCATTCGCCACGGGTGTCGCTGGCGGTATCGCCGGCAACATGATCGGCCGCACGTTCGGGCGTCGCGGCGGTGGCCCGGCTTCGGGCAGTGCCCCCAACGGGCGCAACCTGGCAACACAAGGTAACAATAATCATTCATAACAATTTGGACAATGGAATTCAAGTCATTAAAAAACATCGAAACAAGTTTCAGGCAGATTCGGCTTTTCGGTATCGTGTTCCTCTGCCTGTGCGCGCTGGTATCCGTGTTCAGCGTGGTCGCGAGCTTCCGTTTCGCCGAAAAGCAGCGCGAGAAGATCTACGTCCTGGACGGGGGCAAGTCGCTGATGCTGGCGCTCTCGCAGGATTTGAGCCAGAACCGCCCCGTGGAGGCGCGCGAACATATCCGGCGTTTTCACGAGTTGTTCTTCACCCTCTCGCCCGACCGTGCGGCCATCGAGAGCAACATCAACCGCGCGCTGTTCCTGGTCGATAAGAGCGCCTTCGCCTATTACCAGGACATGCAGGAGAAAGGTTACTACAACCGTGTGGTGTCGGGGAACATCAGCCAGCGTATCGAGGTGGACTCCGTGGTGTGCGACTTCAACGCCTATCCCTACCGGGCCATGACCTATGCCCGGCAAATGATTGTCCGCGAGAGCAACATCACCGAGCGTTCGCTGGTCACGCGCTGCGAGCTGATCAACTCGGGGCGTTCGGACAATAACCCGCAGGGTTTCATCATGGAGAAATTCGAGATTCTGGAGAACCGCGATTTACGTACATTAAAAAGATAAGGCTATGGCAAAGAAGAGAATAAAGGCTTTCGGGGAGTGGGTCGAAGACCACCTGCGCCGCGCTTGCGGGGCGCTCTCGCCCGATAAGCGGATTATCGTGATCCTCACGCTGCTCTTGTTCTTTTCCGTCTTGTCGCTCTACTTTACCGTGTCTTCCATCTACCGCTTCGGCAAGGGAGCCGGGGAACGGATGCAGATACGGCATATCGAGCGGCTGGAGCTGGAATTAAGACAACGGCAGGAGGCCGACAGTGTAAAACATCTAAAAGATTTCAATTATGACGACGAACGAAAAACAGAATAAACAGCCGGAGGCGGGGAAAAAGGAACTCACGCCCCGGCAGATACAGATGCGGAAGAAGATGGTGGTCTTCCCGCTCTTTTTCCTGGCCTTTGCCGGGTGCATGTGGCTGATCTTCTCCCCCGGCGAAAAAGAACGGGAGGAGCCTTCGGCGGGTTTCAACACGGAGCTGCCGACCCCGGAATCGGAGGGTATCCTCTCGGACAAGCGTGATGCCTACGTGCAGGAGGAGATGCGGCGCAGGGAGCGGGAAAAGATGCGCTCCTTGCAGGATTTCGCGTTCGGGATGGAGGACGAGGAGGAAGAGCCCGTCATGCCCGCTGCCGTGCCGGATAAGTCTTCCGGCCCTGCCGGCGGTTCGTCGGGAGCTTTCCGGACTTCCCGTGCCGCCTATGCCGACATCAACCGCCAGTTAGGCAGTTTCTACGAGGAGACCGCCGGTGAAACGGGGGAAGAGCGCGAGATGCAGGCCCGCATCGAGGAACTGGAACGCCGCCTGGAAGAACAGCAGGCGCAGAAAACGGCCCAGGAGGAGCAGGTGGCGCTGCTGGAGAAGTCCTACGAGATCGCCGCCCGCTACATGAACGGCGGTCAGGCCCCTGAAGCCCCGCGTCAGAAAGCCTCCGTTTCCGGCAAGGCTTCCGTGCAGCCCGTGCGCCAGGTGCGCCGTAACATCGTGTCGCTGCTTGCCGCCCCGCTGCCCGATTCGGTCTTCGCCCGTGAGTTCGTCAAGCCCCGGAACTGGGGTTTCAACACGGTGGGGAGCGACCTTCGCGAGCCCGAGCGCAACAGTATCCGTGCCGCCGTGCAGCAAACCGTGACGCTCACCGATGGCGGGGAGGTTACTTTCCGGCTGCTGGAACCGATGATGGCGGGAGATCTGCTCATCCCCTCGGGTACGCCCGTAACGGGGGCGGCGAGGATCAACGGTGAACGGCTGACGGTCAAGGTCAGCGCTGTCCAGCACGGCGGGGCGGTCGTTCCGGTCGATCTGTCGGTCTATGACACGAACGGCAACGAGGGTATTCCCGTGCCGGGGTCGGAAGAACTCAATGCCGTGAAGGAGATCGCCGCCAATATGGGCGCGGGCATGGGCAGCAGTATCACGATCACGGACGATGCCGGTTCGCAACTGCTCTCCGACCTGGGGCGCAGCGCCATCCAGGGCGTGTCGCAATACGTGAGCAAGAAGATGCGCTCGGTCAAGGTCACGCTCAAGGCCGGTTACAGCGTCCTGCTGCTCCCGCCCCTTCAATAAGGGTACAAACGACGTACTTCCGTACACCACTGAAAAAATCCATTTTTATCAACAATCAAAAATTTATCGAGTATGAAAAAGATTCTTCTGGCACTCGCTTTTATCGGGTGCATGTTCGCTGCCCACGCGCAGGAAAAGCCCTCCACGGGCGATTTGTACGACGGTCTTACCCGTCCGCTGACCTTCAACCGGGTTATCCCGCCCTACGCGCTGGAGGTGACGTTCAGCAAGACCGTTCATGTGATTTTCCCCTCGGCCATCCGTTACGTCGATCTGGGGTCTTCGGATCTTCTGGCGGCGAAAGCCGACGGCACGGAAAACGTGCTGCGTGTAAAGGCGGCCCTGCGTGATTTCTCGCGCGAGAGCAACCTTTCGGTCATTACCGAGGACGGGGCCTATTACAGCTTCAATGTCAAGTATGCCGACGAGCCGGTGAAACTGTCGGTCGAGATGGCGGACTTCCTGCATGACGGGGAGGCGGTAAACCGCCCCAATAACGCGCTGGACATCTATTTGCAGGAGTTGGGATGCGAATCTCCGCTGCTGGTCAAACTGATCATGCAGTCCATTTACAAGAATGACCGCCGCGAGATCAAGCATATCGGTTGCAAGCGTTTCGGGGTACAATACCTCCTCAAAGGTATCTACGTGCATAACGACCTGCTTTATTTCCACCTCCAACTGAAAAACTCCTCCAACGTGCCTTTCAACGTGGACTACCTGACGTTCAAGATTACGGACAAGAAGGTGGCCAAACGCACGGCCATCCAGGAGCAGGTCGTATGGCCCGTGCGTGCGTACAACAACGTGCAGGTCATCGGCGGCAAGCGTACCGAGCGCATGGTCTTCACGCTCCCGAAGTTCACGCTGGCCGACGACAAGCAGCTGGTCGTGGAACTGCACGAGCAGCAAGGCGGGCGACACCAGACTTTCACGGTGGAGAATGCCGACCTGGTGCGCGCACGTGTTATCAACGAGTTAAAGGTAAAGTGATATGAAACGGGCGATATTCATTCTCACGCTGGGGTTATGCCTCCTCCTTTCGGACGGGGCGCACGCCCAGCGTGCCCTGCCCGCCATGCGCGGGCTGGAAATACGGGGAGGCATGGCCGACGGCTTCTATACCCGGGACAGCCGCAGCGAAACGGGCTACTGGTTCGGGCTGGCCATGAGCCGCTACGCGAAGAATGCCGACAAGTGGGTGTTCGGCGCGGAGTTCCTGAACCGTTATTACCCCTACAAGTCGGAACGTATCCCGGTGGCGCAGTTCACGGCCGAGGGAGGTTACTATTACAAGTTCCTCGCCGACCCGTCCAGGACTTTTTTCTTCTACCTCGGCGGCTCGGCGCTGGCCGGTTACGAGAGCGTGAACCGGGGCGAGAGGCGGCTCTATGACGGCTCTACGCTCCGCCACCGCGACCGTTTCCTCTATGGCGGGGCCGTCACGCTGGAGGTCGATGCGTACCTGACCGACAGGATTATCCTCTCGCTGACGGGGCGTGAGCGTATCCTATGGGGCACTACAACGGGACATTTCCACGCGCAGTTCGGCCTGGGCGTGAAATTCATAATCCATTAAACTTGCAAGCGACATGAAAAAGATGAAAAAGATATTGGCCCTGGCGGTCTGGATCGCCGCCCTGGGTCTTTTATGCGCATCCTGCGACAACGGGCTGGATATACAGCAGGCGTACACGTTCTCTCTGGAAACGATGCCCGTTCAGAAGCGAATCTCCGTTGGTGAAACCGCTGAAATCCGCTGCACGCTCGTGCGGGAGGGGAGATATGACGGCGCGCGTTACACGATCCGCTATTTCCAGCCCGACGGGCGCGGTGAGTTGAGGATGGACGACGGTACGGTGTTCCTGCCCAACGACCGCTATCCGCTCGACCGTGAGGTGTTCCGCCTCTATTACACATCGCGCAGCGATGACCAGCAGACCATCGACGTCTATGTCGAGGACAACACGGGTCAGGTCGTGAAGACCTCCTTCACGTTCCAGAGCGAGAACGGGACGGAGGAAACGGAACGATAACGTAATATGTCTAACCAAGAGAAGCGCCCGTCACCCGGGCGCTTTCCATAAATACTGAAAACCATGACAGAGCAAGAGAGAATAGATATAGCCTATCTCGATACGGGGGTGTACGAGAACCCGTGGCGCGAGAACCTTTTCGAGACGCTGCCCGAGGATCGGAAAACGGCGGAAGTCTGCCGTTTCGCCATCAAGAAATCGGCTTTCAACATCGAGTTCGTTCCCGAAGCGATGAAAACGCCGGAACTTTGTCTTGCCGCGGCCGGCCACCGGGGCGAAACACTGAAATTCGTCCCTGACCGTCTGAAGACACCGAAAATGTGCCGTGCCGCCGTCGATAGCAACAGCTACGCGCTGTATTACGTTCCGGAGGGGTTGAAGACCCCCGAACTGTGCATGACGGCCGTGAAGCGCAACGGTCTGGTGCTGGAGGCCGTCCCCGGGGAATTGAGGACGCCGCAAATATGCCGTGCGGCGTTGAAAGCGGTGGACAGTGCCGATTACAAGATACTCCCTTACATTCCGTATCCCGATATATGCCTGGAAGGGCTGAAAAAATTCGGGATGTCGTTCGTGGACAAGTTCGAGATTTTCGCCTCCATTGCCCCGGAGGTCATGACCGGGGAACTGGCCCTTCACGGCGTGGGGATGGACGCGTCCTGCCTTTCGCTCGTGCCGGTGGAACTGCGCACGGAGGCAGTCTGCCTGCGTGCCGTCAGCGGGGACGGCATCCTGCTCCATGAAGTGCCGGAGGAATTACGCACGGAACGGGTCTGCGAGGCCGCCGTGTCCTCGAACTACCTGGCACTGGAGTACGTTCCGAAACATCTGAAAACCGACCGTCTGTGCGGGATGGCGCTGGAGCGCGATCCCCTGGCCATCCGCTTTTTCAACCCCGAACAGCTCACGCCGGAGGTCTGCAACCGGGCGTTGGCCCGTACCGACGACCTGCGTGTCCTCCGCTATATCCCCTTCGAGGAGATACACCTGAAAGTGTTGGGGTTCTATTGCACGAATTACGATAAGACCTTCGATTTTTTGGAGAACATGAACCCCTGGTTCCTCACGCCGAGGGTGGCCCGGGAAATTTTCGCCCTGGAGCCGGAGCTGTTCTACAACCTTCCCGACCACGCCAAGAACGAGGAGATGTGCCGCCGGGCCGTCTGGCACGACGGGAGCTACCTGCAATATGTCCCCGAGAAGTGGAAAACGCCGGAGTTGTGCATGGAGGCCATACGGCGCAGTCCCTATGCCATCGCCCACCTGCCCGAGAGCATGAAAAGCCCGGATCTATACATGAGCCTGGTGCGGGAGAACCCGCAAAACCTGAAAGGCGTCCCCCGCGAAGCCCGGACGCCGGAGATGAGCCGGGAGGCTTTCGAGCGTACCTACGGGAAGGACAAAACCGATTTCTCGGTTATCAGCGCGTTGAGCGACCCCGCCCTGGTCTTGCAGGTGTTCCGCGAGCAGGACGACCCGCAGCAGATACACCGGTTGATGAGTGTCCTGCACCTGAACCGCCGGCTTGTAACGGAGGAGGTGGCGTTGGAGGCCGTTCGCAAGGATGCGGGGGTGCTGTACGACATTCCCCAGAGGGCCATCACGCCGCTCGTGGCCGATACGGCCGTGCGGGGCGACCCGAGGATGATCCAGTGGGTTCCGAGGGAGCTTCGCACGGCGGATCTGTGCCTCTATGCCGAGGCCGCCCATCCCGAGTTGCGGGTTTACGTTCCCGACGAAATAGCAAAGGGACGTAATATCTACTCGTTCCACCGTCAGGTGGACGCGAAATTGCGGCAGCCGCTCGAATACGAACAATACAAGACCCTCTACTCGGGCGGCGCGGTGCGTGTGAACAACGTGTGGACGTCGGTTGCGGGTGAGATTGACTGCTGCGAGGTGCGTTACGACCGTAAGACGGAGAAACTCAAACTGCGGATCGTCGAACCGCCCAGGGAGAAGAAGGCGCAGCCGAAGGTCGCGCCCCGCAAACCCGCCCGGGGGCCGAAATTGTAGGACGGCGGGTAGTTCTTTGGCAGGAAGGTTGTTAAAAATCGCACGTGTTGTCGCCGATACCCGAATGAAATCGTTATATTTGCAATCGAATCCTCCGGCGGCGTGCCGCCGGGCGATTTACATACGGAAGGAACACATTATGGTGGGGCATTGAAAACAGCCAAATTTTAATCCGCTCGCAAAATAATGGGTAGTTCTCTTCTTCATCGTCGTGTCTATATGCGTCAAGCGTATGCGATAGCGGCGTGGGGAGAAATTATCTATCGAGTGGATGGGTGCTTGGCTGTACCTCAATGCCGGTATTTAACGTATTCTCACGCCTTTTTCGTATGGTATTTGTCTGAACCTAAAGAAAAGCGATATGGAAACGAAATCGACAAATGAGGTAAAGGGTGATTACGACCGGGTATCGGCGAGTGAATGCCTGGGGTCGCTAATCGAGTTGCACGGGATTGTCATGGAAGACGATCTGTTCGTCATTCCCGATGCGGATGGCACGGCAGTATTATACAATGACGGGAAGATACGTTTTGACGAGATCGCCGACATCGAGGTCGGCTCGGTGTTCGTGGGCATCCTGCTCCGCAACGGCTATCTGTTCTACCTTTCCCGTACCGAACCGCTCAAGACGTGCATATACACGCATGGCGGGTGGGGTTCAATCTCTGAAATTTCTCCCCGTGGCATTGCCGGACATATCGGGCGTGAACTGCACGGGAAGCTGGGCGACCATACGGCGGTCGATTGACGGGAAACAAAAAAATCGGACGGTTGTCGTCCGATTTTTTTCGCGTCGTATTTTCACGGCCGTTGCCTGCCGTGTTCCCGTTTCCGCCTTTGCAGGGCGAGCAGTTGCCGCAACATGTAGGCATGGTTTTCCCCCACGGTATGCCCCGAGGGCATCAGGTAGGGACTTGCGAGGCACTCCCGGCATTGGCGTACCGCCTCTTTTAAGTCGGTAACGGTTATTTCCGCTCCCGTGATGTCTTTAATCTTTGTTTCCATTCTTTTCTTGTTTTTTGGGTTCGTACCAACTGTCCCGGTAATTTTCTCCCACGAGCGAGAAAATTCCGCTCATGCCGCTTTCAGCGGCGAAATTTTTGGCTTCCCATATACCGGAAAACTCTCCCAGCAGCCGGTAGCCGATGAATAATTTGTACTTGCGCATGATTTTATCGTTTTTCCAGGTTGATAATCGGTGTGTTCTTTTGCAGCCATTCCTTTATGCTGTCCATGTTGTATTCGGATGTGATAACCGCCGTTCGGTCGTCGATTTCGGTGAAGCGCGTAGTTTCATACCCGTCGATCCACTGCTTCAGCGTGGCAACGCCCCACACCTGCGGGTCGTCGAACATGGTGTCGAGCCGCCCGATACCCTCGCCGAAGGTTACGAGCAGCGTTTCATAGGAGATTTCCTTGTTTACTTCATTCGTTTTCATATTCTCGCTTTTTACGGGCGGCTTTTGCCGCCCCGAAATTTTTTAATCAGACAAGTTCCACTTTAACCCTGCTCATGTTCGCCCAGAACACGCCGTTGCAGTAGTAGGCGTAGCCGTTATGCCAGTTGCTCCTGCGGCGTATCACGTCCTGCTCGGGTGGTCGTATCTCGATACTCGTGGTGTAGATGTTGTGTCCCACGGTAATGACGAGGTTGCACCTTCTCCATATCTCGGAATGGGTTTTGAACCCGTTTTTCCCCTCGACGAGTGCAAGGGCCGTCTTGACTGCTTCCCGAACTTCCCAATCCCACTCCCCGAAGGGTTTGAGCGGGCGTGCCATGTAGCTTTTATAGATGATTTTCATTGTTATGTTTTTTTGTAGGGCGGCTTTCGCCGCCCCGATTTTATAATTCGACAATCCTTTCCACTCTGCCGTACAACATGGAGCGTATGCTCGTCTTGTCCACGCCCTTATATTCCGTGTAATGCCCGTACTGCTTTACCACGAATGTTTTCAGTACATCGACAAAGTTGAAACGATACCCTAAAAGCAGAATGGAGTCCTTGAAATAGGTGTTATGGTTTACCTCACGGGTAATCCAGTCTTTCTCCTCACGGGTGAGCGTTCCCCCATCATTGAGCCGTTTGCGTAATATGTACGCTTTTGAGCCTGCAAGGCTTTCGAGTGCGGGAACGTCCCACGACACGAATTTATATGCTATTTGGTTCATTCTATTTTGTTTTTGCGGGCGGCTTTCGCCGCCCCGATTTTTATGCTGTCATTCGTTTCCGTATAAGGGACATGTTCCCCTTCATCAGTTTCAGTATTTGCCCGTGGTATGGGGTATTCTTGTTACACACGCCACGGCTCTGCACGACCTCCATGCGTTTTAGGGACACCTCTATCGTTTCGATACGTTTGCCGTCGATTGTGGCCGAGAGTATGAGCGAGTCGGCTTTCAGATAGTATTCGTTGGTAAACACGCAATGGTGCATGGCCTCGCCCTCCTGCCGTATGGCTTCAACGCTGTCCAATACCTTGATGCAGATTTCCCCGTCGGAAAACTCCACTCCGAAAAACCGTCCTTTGGCTTTGACAAACGAGGCTTCCTGTTCCAACGCCTTGCGCCGTTCCTCCTGCCGCCGTTCCATTTGCATGTGCCGCCGTTTTTTAGCCATGTAGAGGTCATGCGCTGCGGGCAGGTCTGCGGGACACACGAAATGGGCGTTATGCAGGTCTTTCCCGAAAAATCGCAGCAGGTCGATGTAGTCGCACCATTCCGTCGGTTTCCCGATAGCGTACCCGTTACGGATGGCGATACGGATGGCCGGCCAATAGTCGGCGATATTGCGGGAGGAACGGGCGAAAAATCGCACGAGTGCCGTTTGTCCCGCTTTAAGCAGCGTTTCGGCCTTGTTCTCCGAGAGCAGCAGGTGGATAAGGTCGAAAGGGGTTACATCGGGGAGTTGTTTGCCGTAACCGCTTCGGCGCAGTTCGGGGATAAGCCGTTGCCGGGGATAGATGCGTGTGGGCGTGATGTTGTATTTCCCGTCGTTCTCCGCCCGCAGTTCCAATGCGCTCGACCAACTCCACCCGTGAACGAAGAAGCCCATCGGGCGCAGCCGTGCGAAGGTTGCGGAGCGTCCGTCGGGGGCAATCCACCGCTGTACGGCTTCGATATGGGTGTAAACGGGTGTCTGTCCCACTTTCGCCCAACACTCGATATAGACGAAGCGCAGGACTTGAAAACCCTTGCAGCGGGTTACGATGCACAAATACTCGTAATCGTTGAACTTGCGGCGCAGGGTGGTTTCCACTTTCAGCGTGGTGTGGCAGTGCGGACACTCGCACCCTAACAGATTGTCCGTGAGTTCTCCGTTTTCGCTCTGCCACGTGTGGCCGCACTCGGTGCAGGTGATAAGTCCTTTCGGCGTGCGGCGTCCGATATGCTCGATGCAGTTCTTGTACCCCCATTCGATTTGTGCGGGGGTAAGCGGCGGCAGGTGTTTGCTTGCCGCCACAACGCTCTGTTGGAATTTTGTTCTCGGTTTCATAACTAAAATAGACTGGGCATTAGTTTGTTATCTTCGATTTTCTTGGGTTTGGACTTGGCTTTCGCCAACTTGGCGTAGGCTTCGCTCTCGGCCTTCCGTATGGCGTTCCGCCGTGCCTCGGCTTTTTCCTCCTCGGTCAGTTCAACGGTGTGATTGACCACTACCTTGCAACTGACGGGTTTGCCGATGTCGATGTCCTCCTCGTCGTAATAGTGGAGTGCCATAGAGTATATTTCCTCGTCGGCAAACCCGTTGCAACCGCTCTGCCGTACTTGGTTGATGATGAAAGTGCAGCAATCGTCAATGTTCTTTTTCGGGTTGGCGTATCGGGGTGCGAAAAGTTCGTCCTCCCGTGCCCGTGCGTCGAGATAGTTCTGTATCGTCAGTTTGAAATAATCTGTTCCTTGTGCCATGATTTTTTGGTATTGTGGGGCGGCGAGCCGCCCCGTGTTCAACATTTATTCGTCCTTTCCGAGAAGCCGCCGCACCTCGTCCTCTTTGGTCTTTTGGAAAATCCATCCCGCTCTCTTCTGCCCGTCATGCGTCAGCCGTGCGTTGAAGCGTCCCCCGAGTGCGTGAAGGGCGTCCTTGACGGGCTTGGTGTCCCCGAATACGGCTATCGCCTTCTCGGAATAGTCCACGATGATAAACCCGCCTTGCACGCTCGTTTCAGTGCGTTCCGCCCGTTTTTCGTCTTTCGGCTCGGGCAGACATATATTCTCCTCGTTTCCTGCGATATATGCCAGCCTGTCGATGTACCCTTCACGTGTGTAGTGGGTCAGTTTGCAGACACTCCACCCGTATTTCGGACTTTTGCCGAGCGTGAAAACGGGATAGCGGTGTTCGTTCTTGGGGTCGTATTCGGAGAGGTGCGCCGTTTGCGGGAAATTGGCCGCCGCCTTTCTCAACTCCCCGAAGCCGTTGCGGGAGGTGGCCGAAAAGCCGAGAATGACGGTACGCACGCTTCGGGTGGTCGAACACTCGTAAGAGGGGTCAGTGTATTCCGTTTCGTTGAGTTCGGCGATGATTACGCCCTGCACCCCTTCGGGCATGATGCGGCGTAACCTCTGCGCTCCTATTTCCGCTATGCGGTCATGCTCGGCTTTCTCTTTGGCGGCGGCGATGGCCTGCGCCGTGGCTTGCTCTTCCGCCTGCCCCACGAGCAAAGCCACCTCGAAAGCGTCCATGAACTCGGGGTTCACGTCGTCGTAGTACCTGCCGATACCGAATGTTTGCGAGAGGGGTCGCAGAATGTCCGTTTGGCTGATTTCCTTTGTTTCGGTATCGACCATGTGGTACACGTAGCCACGGGCGGTGTGTTCCACCTTGTAAACGACGTAACGCTTTCTGCTCGCACCCGCACCGATACCGATGATTACCTGGTTTTCCTTGACTACCTGCACCCGTGTGTCCGTGGTAGTCGCTCCGAATAATGAAATGTACTTTGTCATACCTGTAATAATTTAGAAGATGTGAGTGAATAGGAAATAGAAAAAGCCGGTTAGAGCCACGAGAGAAACAAGGCAGGAGAAAATGCCCCGCAGGATGTCATAACAGAACGTGAAGCCCAAAACGACCCAAATAAAGTCGATACCCCACACGTGGAAGCCCAAAGCCACCGCCCCGACCTTTACCGCCAACCCGACCTTTGCCTTTATGCCAAGTGGAAGGTTGGAGGATTTCTGTTTCCATTTATTTTTCTCTTCGTTTCTCATAACCTTTGACTT
Organism: Parabacteroides vesiculifaciens; assembly: GCF_049860805.1. Lineage (NCBI taxonomy): Bacteria > Pseudomonadati > Bacteroidota > Bacteroidia > Bacteroidales > Tannerellaceae > Parabacteroides > Parabacteroides vesiculifaciens. The sequence goes on along the minus strand of NZ_CP187555.1, from coordinate 4,580,294 downwards.
TTTTTTTATGCCGTAGCGGAGCCGGTATGGATGGAATCTGTTTCGGTAGCATCAAAAGGTGTCGGGGATAGCTGCTGCAAGATTTTGTCGGAAAATACGCTCGCCCGCAGGGAAAGAGGAAGATTTTGCGGCAAACCGCCCCGCGGCCCGATCTTGCAGCAGCGTGAGCCCCGTAACTACCTTTGCTACTGACAACAGATTTCCATACCGCGCTCCGCGGCATGAAAAAAAGAGAGGAAAAGGTTATGGGAGAGAAACGGGGAGAAAACGATATGCCGTGAACGCTCGCGAAAGTCGGTTCACGGCTCACCCTGCATGGAATGATAAATCGCCCGCGAACATTTCCTTTCACGGGCGATTGGCGTATCGGAGCGTGCCGATCCCGTATCGGCGGAGGATCGTTTCCGCCGGACGTGGCGCCACTCGCTGCCACTTTGAAGACGGATACGTCCATATGCCACTGGCTGATAACAAGATACTGTTCATTTGTGTACTTTTGGGCATCCGGGAAACAAAAAATGAAACAGAACATGGAAATAATAAGTATGGACGTGAAGGCTTTCGACGCGCTGGCAGGGCACGTGGAAGCCATTGAAAGAAAAGCCGAGGCGTTATGCCGCAGGCAGGAGGACGTGAGTTTGAAAAAATGGCTGGACAACCAGGATGTCTGTGACGTGCTGGGGATATCGAAACGTACCCTGCAAACCTACCGGGAGAAAGGGTTGCTGCCTTTCAGCCGCATCCGTCACAAAATCTTCTACAAACCGGAAGATGTCGGGAAACTGCTGCAATCGTCGCACTATCCTAATACCGCCGCGTTATGAGCCATTATTTCATCGACAAGCACGATCCGCGTGTGGCGGATCTCTTCCGGCGTTTGGAAAAGGCCGGCAAGGCACTGGATAAACTGGAATCCTCCGGAGGCCGGACACTCAAGGGAGAGCGGTTCGTCACCGACGAGGAATTGTCCCGGCTGCTGAAAATCAGCAGGCGTACATTGCAGGAATACCGCACGGCGCGGATCATTCCCTATTATTTGATTCAGGGCAAGGTACTATACATGGAATCCGAGATACAGAAATTTCTGGAAGATTCCCGGAAGAAATGTATCGGGGGACAGGAATGGGTATAAAAGAAGAACGGCCATCACGGCCGTTCTTCTTTTTCAGTTCAATATCGTGTTCATGCCGGGGAGCTGCCAGACGACGGCGGTCGTCGTGGCCCTTCGGACAAGCCACCGTCGGAAGGCTTCGGCATTCCCGGATTTTAAGCGGAAAGCCAGCGCGGCGATCATTTCGAGCGAATACAGCTCGACAATACCGCCGTCACGGTTGCGCTCCCGGCGGTAAACCCGCTCCTCACGGAGTATGCCGCTTTTGAGTATGGAGCGGATGTTGCTCCCCACGGCAGGAACGAAGACTCCGAACAGGTCGGCAATCTGGTGGCGCGTGAGCCATACACGGTTCTCCGGCGTGTGGATTTCCACCCGCCCGTTTTCAATGCTGATAGGTTCTCTTGTCGTCATAGTCATACAAATTTATCAATTTTTGTTATACTGTTCAACCGTTTACCGTTATAATATCTGCCGTTTCCGGTTCGTCCTCCTCGTAGAGATTTATTTTCCGGCCTTTGGTCTGTTCTTTCAGACGTTTCATGTCCTCGTCCACCTTGCGGTCGGTCACTTTGGCGTAAATCTGCGTGGTGGAAATGCTCTTGTGTCCCATCATGCGGCTGACAGTTTCGATAGGCACACCCAGCGAGAGCGTGATATGTGTCCCGAAATTGTGCCTCGCCTTGTGAAAGGTCATGTCGAAGCCGTATGTCCGTCCCAGTTCTCTGGTGAGCTTGATGAGATACCCCCGGCAATAGAGGTTGAAAATCCTGTCGCTTTTACGCTCGTGGCGGTATTTCTCGATGATCTGCAACGGCACGTTCAGCAGGCGGATGGCCGAGGGCGTTTCGGTCTTCTGGCGCCGGATGTGTATCCAGTACGTTCCGTCGTCCGACTGCGTGATGTCTTTTTCGGACAAGCGTTTCAGGTCGGCGTAGGACAACCCCGTGAAGGTAGCGAAGAGAAACCAGTCCCGCACCCGCTGGAGGTTGGGTTTACCGACGGGAGTTTCCATCAGTTTTTTGAGGTCTTCGAGTTTCAAATGGCGGCTCTTGCGCCGGGGCAGTTCCGGGTGCAGCTTCCCGTAAGGGTCGCGCCGGAGTGTACCCTGACTGACAGCCCGCTTGGTCATTTTTTTCAACCGGTAAAGATGCTCGTGTACTGTCTTGGGTTTCATTTCACGATCTGTACGCAGGAATATTTCAAAATCATCGTAGAACTCCCGGTCAAGGCTCCGCAACGCTACATCCTCCTTTTCCTTCCTTTTTTTCACGAAGGAGGCTAAAATATTATAGGAGTTCTCGTAACTTTCATAAGTTTCTTCCTTGCGATCCACGCCGACACGCTTGCGGAACTCCTCGTTATGCTCGCGGAACAAGGCAAGGAGGGTGAACGGTTTCTGCCCGATTCCTTCCACGGCGTTTTTGACCAGCTCGGCCGTCACGAAACCGAGGCTTTTACGAATATGACGGTAATGTCCGGTGATTTTTTCGGTCAGTTTCTCTATTGCCTGGTTTACCGTTCGGGCGTTCTCGCTTCGTCCGTTCGCCCTTTTGGTTTCCGGATTCCAAAGCGATGGATCGACAAACGCGTTGATATTGATCGGGGCCGACTTGGCGTCGATGCTTACCTTGCATAACAATTTACATGTTCCGTCCTTGCGGACTTTCGTGCGGTTGATGTAGAACAGCAGGGAGAACGTGCTGCGGCGTTTTATCTCTTTATTATTCGTTTCCATAATCGTTGTGAATTTGATTGTCAATGATAGATTAAATAGCTACGGAGAAGCGGCCGGCAATCTTTTCCTCTAAAGACCGGGTATCCATGTCGATCTTGTCATCGGTCACTTGTAGGCTCGGCAAACAACGCCTTTCCGCTTTACAGCGGTAGGTTTTCGTTTACCTGCCCCCGAACCGTACTTACACGTCTCCATGTATACGGCTCTCCATCTGTAACATCATTTTTACTTATCACAGCTCTGGATTTTTGCGTTACACTCCGCGCATACGACCAAAGTCTTTCTGTGCATATGGAGCATTTTGCGTTCCCAGTCATTTTTACCTTTTAACTCTTTGAGAGTGCGGACATGATGCATTACCACTTCTCCGTGCTTGCCACATAGTTCGCACGTTTTTGTTGTAAGCCTTTCTATCAAACTCAACGATGGCGTTTTGAACATATACGGCAGATTGTCACTTGGGGCTGTTTCACAATCCGTTTTACGGGCGTAACCCTCATTGTAGAATACCCTGTACTTGGTTTCTCCTCCCTTGTTTACAAAAGGCACGACAAAGAGATTGTCCTTGCGGTATGTTTCAATGACTTTTCTCACTGACATATTCAGCTTTTGAGCAAGAGTTTTGTACATGGAGAACTTCATAATACAGCCGAAAGAGCGTCCCAAAGCCGATGCATTGTTTGCTATTGAGTAATAGTTATAGAACCCTCGTATTTCGGTATTAAACTGAGATACAATCTCGTGCGCTTCATTGTCAATCATATAAGTCCTGCCTTTTGACACCCATGTTTCCTTGCCGTGTTTGGTGACAACTTTCATGGCTTCGAGGCTGAGCAGTTTATTCTTGATTACTTCTCTTGAAACGTGCAATATCACATTCCCGTTGAAGTATCTGCGCACTGTTCCGTTACTGTTTCTCTTTGTGGCATAGTCTTTACGGACATATATTTCGTAACCCAAAAATTTTGCGCTGTCTTGTGCATTTGTAATCAAAGTTTTTTCCTGTGACATCTCCAGCCTTAACTTTTCCTGCATAAACCTAGTGATGTCAGCTTTGATTGTCTCACATTCATTTTTCGTTCCGATAACCCCGATTAGAAAATCATCGGCGTAGCGCACATATCTCAGTCTGCGAAAATTTCTATCCATATCGTTGCCACTTGGCATTGTTAGTATCCGCTTCTGCTTTTCGTGCAGTTCTTCTACCATTTTTGTTCTTTCGTTTGCATCCTTCACTTCGTTTATCCTACGCTTTAGGTAGTGTACTCTGTTGTTGAGTTTGCAAATGTCCTTGTTACGACTTCTGATTGTCCCTTTATTGAATTTGTTGGCATATTCTTCCATGTATTTATCGAACTTGTCAAGGTATATATTTGCCAAAATAGGACTTATAATACCACCTTGCGGTGTCCCTGAATAAGTCTTGTTGAATTGCCACTCTTCCATGTACCCTGCATTGAGGAATTTCCGTATCAGACGAAGAAATCTGTCATCTGCTATTCTACCTTTCATTATTTCTATCAGCACATCATGGTCTATGTTGTCAAAGAAGCCTTTTATATCTCCCTCAATGAACCATTTTGCACCGTTGAAATTGTTTTGTAGACTTTTCAGTGCTGTGTGACAGCTTCGGTTTGGTCTGAAACCGTGCGATGTCCACTCAAAGTGTCCCTCATATATGGCTTCAAGCACCATTCTTACTACCTCTTGAACCAATTTGTCTTCAAAAGACAGTATTCCTAACGGACGCATTTTCCCATTCTTTTTCGGAATGTAAATTCTCTTTGCAGGATTGGGGCTATAAGTCTCATCCTTTATACTCTTTATGAGTTTGTTTATCCTATCGATGCTCATTTCATCCTCTGTTTTGCCATCTGTGCCGGGTGTCATGTTTCCCGGCTTTGCATACATACGTTGGTAGGCGACAAAGAACATCTGTTCATTGAATAGAATACGGTAGAGCCTTTCGTATTTATACTCAGGCTCGTTGCTGTGTCCAGCTAAAATGTTTAATACTTGCTCTGGATTTCTCATACGTCTCTCACGTTTTCCGTTGTTTGTATTAAAATTACAGACTACTTCCCTTCGCCATGTACAAGGCTTTCCCTTGCTCGGACTACTACGGAAGTTCCGTTACCATATCGGATATTCAAAAGCTTTCTTTATAGCTGTTTATTCCAGCGTTCCGACTTAGGTAATCCCCAGTTAGTTCTCTTAATAACTATTAGCACGTCATACTGTCGGATGCGACTTTCGTTCTTGTCCGCTTATTGCGGCTGTGTCATAGTCGGTTCTTTATGCTCTGCACTAACGCACAAAATAGGCAGAGTACTATGAAACAACGTATGTATAATAGTCTTCCGTTGTTGCAAGATTTGGTACCACAGAACTATCGTTCAACCAATCAAGGCTTCATCCTTATGTATGTCTTTTCGTCTTGCCCCTCAGTCGCTACTTGACTATTAGTAGACTTAGGGCTTTAATCAGTATGCTACACTCCCCACCAGGTTTCCCCTTTGGATAAACTGATTGACGATAGGATTATATCGAACCCAATCCTAACTTCTTGCTAAAGAAGTATTTATTAAGCGACCATTCTGGGCGCACTGGCGTAAATCTGCGTCGTGGAAATGCGGCTATGCCCCAGCATTTTACTGACGGTTTCAAGCGGGACACCATGCGAAAGCGTGATCTCGGTGGCGTAGGTATGGCGTCCGCAGTGAAAGACGAGCTTCCGTTCAATTCCGCAAATGGCGGCAATACGTTTCAGTGTCCGGTTGAGTTCGTTGTTGCTGTACATCGGCAGCAGTTTTCCTTCCGGGGCCATATCCCGGTACTTGTCGAGGATGAGCAACGGTATGTCGAGCAACGGCACTTCATAGTCGATTTTCGTCTTCTTGCGGGCGGTCTTGATCCATACCTCACCGTCCTCGGCCACTTCCAGATCCTCCGTCGTCAGGCGGCACATGTCCCCGTAAGGGATACCCGTGTAGCAGGAGAAGAGGAACAGGTCGCGGATATGGTAGAGTTTCGGGTCGTGCAGGGGTGTGGTCATCAGCCGTTGTAACTCCACGGCGGTAAGGTATTTCTGTTCCCGCTCGGGATGTTCGGCTTCATAACCCGCGAACGGGTCGGCAGTGATAATCCCTTCCGCGATGGCTTCCCCGACAATCGTGTTCAACCGTGTGACAAGCAACACGATAGTTCCCAGGGCAAAGCGGCGCTCCGTGCGTAGGTAGAGGTCATAGTTGTCGATGAATGAACGGTTCAGGGCCGTGAAAGGAACATCCGACAACTTGTATTTCTCCTGGATGAAAGCGGCCACACAGTTACAAGCATAGCGGTAAGATTGCGCTGTTCCCTTTTCCCGGTTCACGCCGACACGTTTTTCGAAATGTTCGATGAACGTCCGGAAATAACCCAACAGGGTTTCCTGCCCGAAAGCTGTCCCCAACAACAGATTCCTTATTTCTTCAGCCGTTACATTCTCACGGGTGGCTGACAGTTCGGCATAAATGGAAATGGCTGAAGCTCGCAAATCGTCCAGTTGCCGGTTGATTTCCCGCGCGGCGTTACTTTTACCCGTGGCACGTCCGGATGCCCACAGTGCAGCGGGTACGGACATTTTCGCACTAAAAGCCGCTTCTGAAAATTTGCCGACAACAAGTTTCGCCATGACCGGGCAATGTCCCTCGTCATTCATTTCGCTCTTTTTGAGGTAGAACGTAACCGTTACATCCGTCTGTTTCATAACTCTATTTTTTTTATGTTGCAAAATTACTTGATATATAGCTATTTACAGTTATGAAAATTATAGCGGAACAAAGAATAAAACCCCGGATGCCGGTAACATAACCTGTATTTCCATGAAAAACGGAAAAAAACGGTTATCTTTACGGGCAAAATATAGGGTTCTTTGCATGGTGAACGGTAAAACCGCAGGTGGTCAAGCGTTATTTTGCCGGATTATCCGGGGCTAAAAAAGGTAACGGATAAGTAGCAAATCTTTCTCTTAACCTTTCATTATCCTGCATTTTAGCGATTTGGAAAGGTATAGAAGAATTTGGCTTAACTCTCCTCAATACCAAACACTTACTTTATTTATCCAAATTTTGCCGTTTTTTTGCGAGTTCTATGTATATTTGTACCCATAATATCAATCCAAAATAGTATTAACTATGAAAAAGAAAGTCATCCACTTTGTTCAGTGTGCACTTGCAAAGATTTTATTCTTCGGTGCCGTTTATCCGCTCCAAGCACAGGTTTCCAATCCATCTTCATGGGAAAGTTTCGTAAACAGCAATGAAAATAGGCTTGTCTCCGATACGTTCAGGTTGCAGACGTTCGGCAAATCCGAATGGGATAACTGGATCTTTTCCTTAAACGGGAACTCGTCTGTCATCCAAGATAAATTCACAATGAAAATACCTGTCGGTTCTGGGACGACATTCCAACCTTTCGCATTATCCGACTACAATGAAATAAAGATAGTTGTCCATGCCGCAGGATTAGAGCTTGCCCCAAAAGAGAATTTGTTCTTCAGCGTTTATCGAGAAGGAGCGGATGAAAAATTAGTCGGACATGAATCTACTTCCGAAAAAGACTTTTTAGCATACAAGGACTTCATTATCGGGAAAAATCCGAACAGCTTATCTATACTAACACTCAAAGCCTCTTCCTCCAAAGAAGGCTATTATATGACTGACAGCGTTTACGCATACGGCAATATCCCTTCCAATTCCCTATTCTCAGGCATCGGAAACTGGAATGACACAATCCTTTGGTCGCATCTTCCCCCACTCCGCCACAGGAACGCACTCATAAAAGGGGATGCAAGTATAACCACAGATACTTATTGCAAAAATGTCGCCATCAATTCCGGATCACTGAAAATCAATCCAGTCACCCGGTTCATCCTAAAGAATCTGGACTTATACGAAAGCGATGCCTCTCTCTATTCCGAAGGAGCAATTCTTCTTTCCGACCGCATCACCTTCCATAAAACTTTTGAAGAATCCGGCAAATGGTATTTTATCTCATTCCCTTTCGATGTTTATCCTTCCGGTATCGATCCCCGCTTTGAACAAAAGGATGCTACGCCTAACGACGGAGGCAACTATTTTTATGTCCAATCCTACAATGGAGATAAACGAGCATCAGATAACCAATCTACCGGAAACTGGGAAGTCATGCCTGTCCGTCCCGATAACGTACCCCTGTTTGAAAAGAACAAAGGCTACCTGATCGCATTAGATGAAAAAGCGACAATCCGAACTTTGTCTTTTTCATCCCAACCAGGTGATATTCCCGAAGATTTTGCCAACGCAGGTGTTATTACAATCCCTTTAGGCACCAACATGACTTCCGGCAATCAAGAGAACTACGGCTGGTATTTATGTGGCAACCCGCTCCCTGCACCACTTGTGCTATCACAGATAGAAAAAAATATAGCTCTGGATGGAAATATCTATGTCTATGACGGAAACGGTTACAAAACCTATTCCCTCAGCAGTAACTATGCTCTCCCTCCTTTCGCTGCATTCTTTGTAAAAGCATCTTCACAAACTGAATTAAAAGTCTCATCCGACAGCACACCCACAAAAGCTACAAACATAATCCGGACCAACTTTCCCGTAAACAAAAGCATAGCCGAACCTTATTCCGACAAACAAAGCACAGGAATAAAAAGCCCGGTTGCAGAGGATTTCCACTTTTTTATAAAAGACGGACAACTGCATCTGCAAAATATCCCGGAGGCAGGATATGTCAGAATTATTAATATGATGGGGCGCTGTGTGGTTCAAAAGAAGATACAACAGGGGGCGCAGGTGATTCCGATTGTCAATGTCTCCGGAATGTACATCTTACAAATACATTCCGCCAATTATCAAAAGCACCATAAAGTAGTCCTTCCATAAACACAGCAAAGACGGAATGTAAAAATGCTCTATCCCCGCACTTTACATTCCGCCTTCACCCTATAATTTAATATAACACGAAATATTACAATTTATACTTTTTCTGTTGTACATTCCATCCACTGACTATCAACGAATAATCGCCTTCTGCAACTTTGTCCGCAGACGTATCAATAAGTATCTGTTTCGTTTCACCCGGCAATAGTGAGAAGAAATTATCCGTATAGAATGAAGGGCGTACAGGCTTGCCTGCTTTATCCAGGAACTGAAGCTGTGTAAAGAAAGCAATCCGGGAAGATGTATTCTTCAACGAGACCTCAATATAATACCGCCCATCGGCCTCTTTCGTTTTATACTTCGTTTGTAGCCGGGCAACCGGCATATTATTCAGAGATTCAAAGCCGGAAGACGTAGGACCTGTCAATGTTTCCTTTCCCTCATAAATCGCATTGGAACGCCAATAGAACGTAGATGCAATTTCTTTTCCTTTTTCATCCGACAAACCGAGCCGGATAAAATGTACAGGCGTTATATCCGATGGGAAATCAATTTTAAACAAATCATTCAACACCTCATCTTCACCTATATCAATCCGCTGAGAATAAGAAAATATCTTCTTACTGTTCAAATCATATACATCCGCCTTGACCTTGTAGTTCTTAAAAGACTGATAATAATCATTACATACTGAGACCGTATTCTTCAAATAATCAAACTGCGCATGCAAAGGTTCCAATGCATCCTGAGTATGGTACAACGAAGCTGTCGGTTCCAGCGACCAATCCCACATACGGGCACAGACCTGGCGAACCGGGCAATTATGATACCAGAACAACAGTCCTGAACAATAACGATCCCCATAGTCCAGTTTGTTATAATTCCAAACTTCCCAAATTGTCTTTGAATTCATTGCTCCTACCAACTGGCCCTTTTTCGCAAACTCTTCTATCGATTGCGAAAGTCCGTAATTATTAACAAGATCCTTGTACATGGTGGACATCAAATGGAAACCACCTCCATCATGATAATCCCAAACTTCTTTATTGATCGGCCATAGATCCTTTTCATCCATCACCTCCCGGAGCGTTTCAAGAGTCGGCAACGTAGGTGCTCCATATTCCGGGTTAAAGCCATCCACACGGCTTCCACGCGGCGAGGCTGTATTTTCATAATGCTGCATCGGATTCACCTGTTTGTAAGGACTGCCATCATGCACGCCATCACATTCCGATTGCATCTGATAACCGCGTGTACCATCCAATTTCATAATCAGATCCTTCGCACCGGTCACCTCCGTACTTTCATTTGAAGAAACATAATAAGCCAGGGAAGGATGATTCCGCAAACGTTTTACCGTCGATTCCACATTTGCCAGATAAAGAGCTTGGTCGTGCGGATGCTTCGTATCGCCTGTCAACCAGAATTCCTGCCAAACCAACAGTCCCATTTCGTCACACAACTGGAAAAAATAATCGGATTCGGCAATACCGCCTCCCCACATACGCACCAAATTAACGCCGGATTGTTTGGTATAGCGCAATTCTGCATAAGTACGTTCATCCGAATGGCGCAACATACCTTCCGGTATCCAGTTCGTCCCCCTGATAAAGATCTTCTTGCCATTGACATAGAACTGACGGGATTTATCAGGTGTATTCTGATCCGATGTAATCTCCCGAATACCAAAGCGGGTTTTCAAGGAATCCGAAACTTCGCCTTTAACCGAAACCGATATCTTCAATTCATACAATTCCGGTTTACCCTTAAACAACGGCCACCACAACCGGGGATTATCAATTTTCAACTGCGGATATTCTTCAGGAGTAAAGACTATTTCACGAGTTTCCCCACGGAAAAGGCTTATCTCTTTTGAAAAGCGGATATTTTCACCAGTAATTTCACCGGAAACAACACATTTGACCGAACCCGTTGTCGGGTTAGTAACTTCGACAGAGACAGTCTCCTCAGCCTTGTCATATCCCGGCTTGGCAAGTTCAGAACGAATAAACGGGTTGCGGATCACAGCCTTGTCGGTTGCATACAAAGATATGCTTTTCCAGATACCGGTATTCCGGTCGCGTATGCCGTCCAGGAAAGTAAAGTCCCAACCGACAGACATCAACATCGTCGTGTTCAATCCGATATTTCCGTCACCTCCGTTATGGAATTCCCCGGCAGCTCCCCACTGTTTTTGCTTGACTGTTCCGGGCATATCGACCGGATAGACTTTCACCGCCAAAGCATTCGTTTCGCCTATACGGGCAAACTCTGTTATATCCACATAATCCTGAATAAACATACCGGAAATATTACTCAGTAAATGACCGTTCACCCAGACTTCCGCCCGATAATTAATCCCGTCCAACTGTAACCAAACGACTTTTCCTTTATAATCAGCAGGAACAACAAAATCGGTACGGAACCAATAAGTATAAAAATCACGTCCGGCAACAGACAAGTCCGGAATGATATGGCTCGTTAGTTTATTATTCAAGCCATAATAAGGTTCAGGATATACCTGGTTATATACAAGAGAATTAAGCACAGTACCCGGAACAATTGCCGGCATCCAGTCACCCGTCTCATATCCGGGTTTCGACACGGCTTCCGCACCAGCTGTAACATCTCCGGCCTTCTTCATTTTCCAAAGGAATGTTCCTTGGTGTCCATCTTTTGAATCCAGATAGATCCTATCGGGATTACGATAGTAATTCGCATCCTGCCCCCACACAAAAGAACAGCCTGCCATACATAAAAATAGAATCAGAATGATTTGCTTCATATTTATTTCCAATAGTCAAATTAAAACTTTAAAACAGTATGTACAAATATTTTATCGACATATATCCTCGATCCAGGACATAATATACCCGTCTGCCGATTCCTTTTTAAACCAGAAAATAACAGACGGGTATCTACTTACATCAGATCAACTGACCTACTTCTTTCAACCGTTTTCTCAACTGCTGAATATCGACATTGTGAATATCAGGAGATTTGGATTTACAAATCTGACCGGCGGCAACACCCACTGCTTCGCCCGTTACCAGCGACGGTGGCATCACACGCAGACTTCCATGGGCATAGGAATCCGTCGAGATACAGCGTCCGGCAACCATTACATTCTTCAGGTCTGCAGGGGTCAGGCAACTGAAGGGGATTCCATGGGATTCTCCTTTCTTATAGCGGGGGTACTTTGTTGCATCCTGCTTATGGACATCAATATAATAACAGTTGCGTCCGATACTGTCCTCAAACTCCTTACGAGCAAGCCAATCTTCCAATGTGAATGTATAATCACATTTTATCCGGCGGCTTTCACGTATTCCCATCAAATTAGCCGTACTTGCCAAAAAAGAAGCACCAAAAGACTTTGGCTCAAACTCAACCAATCCTTCATGCAATTGCCGAACCAGCTTACGCCCCTTCATCATTGCTTCAGTCAAAGAAGCAGGATCAGTACTATCGACAGTCACATGTCCTGCATTAAACCCTAAAAAACCTGGTCCGATCAACTTGTCATTCATATGCTTATCCTTCACCAACGGGTATTTGGGATTACCATAAATAGAATGAATCGGACTATTCTCCCGATTAGTATGAACATTTCCTATTAAAGAAAACTCATAAGGATCGACATTCGACAAGGTAAAACATAGAGTACCTTCTTGTACGGAACCACTTTCATCTCCCATTACAAAATCAGCACCAGCCCAAGCCGCGAGATCTCCATCACCCGTACAATCTATAAAAACTTTCGCCTTGTAAGTTGACAATCCGGCTTTATTGGCAACAACTATCGCATCGACAACACCTTTACGCTTCATTTCGACAGCAGCCATTGTTGTGAAAAAGAGAACAGATACACCTTCAGTGGTTACCAAATCATCATACACGACTTTCAGATATTCACCATTTATAGGTACCCAATTATCATAATGAATATGAGGTACACCTTTTTTTGATTCGGAAAAAACCCGTTCCGCAATTCCTTTATAAATAATCTTCTCACCATCCGTAAAAGGACACCACGCATTCAGTAAGCCAGAAGTCCCCATTCCACCTAAGGCTCCAGTTCCTTCTATCAACAAGGTTTTGGCACCTTCGCGTGCCGCGGCCGCAGCCGCAGCACATCCTGAAGGTCCTCCTCCCACAACTATCACGTCCCACTCATCATATACCGGTATTTTCGATTTTCCCGGTGAGATGCTATTTTGGGGACTTTCTGCAGCAAAAGATGTTCCCATCGCTACAGATGCCAAGCCTAAAGAACTTATGTTTCTGATAAAATTTCTTCTCTTCATATAATACTTATTTACCATCCTGGAGTTTGCTCCAATAACTTATTTGCATCCAATTCCGTCACAGGTATAGGCAACAGATAATGTTTTTCCTCTACCACAGCACCAATAGTCGGATTCTGCGCCATCATGGCTTCCTTCAACTTATGCGTACGTACCAAGTCAAAACGACGTTGTCCTTCAAATGCAAATTCTTTACGACGTTCCAGAAGAATTACATCCAAGAAATCTTCTTTACTCAATCCCGGCTTAATATCAATGGCAGAAGCCTCGTTCATATTAAGTCCAAAAGCCCTACGACGTATGACATTTAAGCACTCATACGCCTCTGCATCAGAAGTATTAATTGCATTCAAGGCTTCCGCACGCATTAAATAAACGTCCGAATAACGTAATATCGGATAATTATTTTCCCCTCCTTGAGATCTTACAGCCAACGGCGAAGGATCCTGAAATTTATTTACATAACAAGGGAACTCATAGTTGGAAGACATATTCGGATACTCTTCCTTCGTATAAAGACGAACATTTATATCCCGACGCAAATCACCTTCCTCGTAACATTCATAATGATTACGGGTCACAGGGTCATCACCATATCCTACCCATCCATTTATATTTACGAAAGGAGGACGGTAATATCCGTTATAATTACTACCAGACACACCCGGTGTATTCCGTTTAAACTGAATTTCAAAAATAGATTCCTGTCCGTTTTCTTTTTCCACATCAAAGTTATCAGCATAGTTATCCCATAGTTTATAACCCATCTGCATTACTTCTGATGTCTCCTTCACAACATTCTGGTAATCTTCACGAGTCAAATAAACCTTTGCCAACATAGCAGAAGCGGAACCTTTCGTTGCCCGTCCTAAATATCCTTCCGGAAGTTGATCGATAGCAGGAAGAACAGATTTCGCTTCTTGCAAATCTGAAATAATCTGTTCATAACATTCGTCAACTGTATTCCGGGGAACTTCCAAACCATCCAACGAAGTAGTTTGTTTCAATACTAAAGGAACTCCTCCGTATACGCGGACCAAATTAAAATAGGCCAATGCCCGTAAGAATTTAGCTTCCCCAATCAGTCTCTTTTTGGCATCATCCTTTATCTGGTCGTTCCCCATATTCGAAATATTTTCTATTGCGAAATTAGAGCGATTAACTGCGACATAGTGCTTAATCCAAACGGAATAAACCAAATTCGTATTTCCATCATACTCAAATTTATCTAAAGCATTTTTGTCCAGGTTGGTCGTTGTGCGACCACCACTCCACTCGCAATCATCAGTTCCCTGGCTTTGCAATACTTCCCAAAACTGATTATAAATATCATTATCAGTAAAAACCGAATACGTTCCATAGACAGCAGCAGTTGCATCCTCTTCGGATTTAAAGAAGTTTTCAGGACTCAGATTGGACTCCGGTATCAGATCCATATCCGTACATGAGCTCATCATGAGCGAACTCAATATTATAAATACTATTTTTTTCATAAACTACTTAGACTCTTTTAGAATTTAACATTCAAACCAAACAATACAGATTTTGCAAATGGATAAGAGAATGCATCATATCCGGCTCCCAAGTTATCCTGACCATATTTGCTGACTTCTGGGTTATCACCGGAATAGCTTGTTATTGTAAAGAAATTCTGCAAAGACGCATACACCCGTAATCCCGATACATACTTTGTAAAGCTCAAAAATTCAGCAGGTACATTATAACCTAACGTAATATTCTGGAAACGCAAATAAGAACCGTTTTCCACATATTGGTTGGAAACACGCATCACAGCCTTTGAACGGAGCGGACGTGGCAACGGAGCGTTTTGATTATCAGGCGTCCAATAATTCATTGTTGAAGCAAACATATTTGTTGAACCCTGCATATTTTCCATAGTAACTCTCGTACCATTATAAACATCATTTCCGATCGTGAAAATCGTATTTACATTCAAATCAAAATTTTTGTAAGAGAATGTGTTATTGAATCCTCCAAAGAGCTTTGGCTGTGCACAACCGATAATCGTACGGTCAAGGTCGTTGATCACTCCGTCAGGGACACCATCCGGACCGCTAATATCTTTATAGCGGATATCACCCGGTTTAGCTGTCGGCTGGGCAGAAGAAGCTATATCATCTGTCGTACTGAAAAGTCCGTCATACACATATCCGTAGAACGTTCCTAAAGGTTGTCCGACCTGTATGATACGCCCTAAATGTATTCCGGTTTCATCCTGGCCCGGCTGGCTTGGATAAATAAACGAGACATCACCCAAATCTAATACTTTATTCTTGTTATAAGTAAGGTTTAAACTCGTATTCCAAGTAAAATCACCTTCAACCGGTGTAGCATTGATAGCCAATTCAAAACCTTTATTTTCGACTTCCCCAATATTTTTCAGACCAGAAGAGAAACCTGAAGACCCCGGCACTTTCACTTTCAACAGCAAGTCACGGGTTTTCTTGTAATAACCATCGATAACTACTGTCAAACGATTATTAAAGAAACCGAAATCGATACCGGCATCGAACTGGGAAGTTGTTTCCCACTTCAGATTCGTATTGGCAACTTGCGACGGATAATAGCCAGTCACCTTATCTCCACCTGCCACATAACCATTCGAGCCCAATAAAGCATACGCCGGATAAGTACCAATTCCATCTTGGTTACCTGTGATACCGAAACTTACACGAGGTTTCAAATTACTAAAGATATTCAAATCTTTAATAAAAGGTTCTTCAGAAGCTCTCCATGCCAAAGCCGCAGAAGGGAAATATCCCCAGCGGTTGTCCGAACCAAAACGGGATGAACCGTCTGCACGAATAGAAGCAGTCAATAAGTATTTATTATTCACAGTGTAGTTAACACGGGCCAAGTAAGAGTTCAAAGCCCATTTCTTAACTTCAGATCCCGGAGCCGTATAAGTCGTACCCGATCCTAAATTATTCATCTGCAAATTATCATTCAAGAAACCATAAGAACCGGCATTAAAACCATCATAAGTCGATTGCTGTTGCGTATATCCGACCATACCCGTAAAAGAGTGTACACCCCATGTATTCGTATAAGTCAAGATATTTTCATTAATCCACGTATAAGTGTTATTCGAGATTTTTTTGGCTTCTCCACTCTTTTGGCTGCCGGAATAGACAGAACGGGGATTATAACTTTTGTTAGTGGCATAATCGATATCAATACCAAAAGAAGATTTAAACTTCAGCCCTTTAATTATATTCCATTCAACAAATGCATTGTTCAATGAGCGGAAACTGGTATGCCAATCCACCTTTTCGTTTATAACTCCAACCGGATTATCGAATGTAATGACACCATTGTTGTCACTAAACGTATAACTTCCGTCATCTTGCATCACAGGCAAATTCGGCGGCGTAGTCAAACGAGAACGCAAAACAGAATTTCCGACACGGTTATTATCAACCTTCGTCATCGTCAAACTCAACCCTAAATTTATCGTTGAAGAAATCTTATGATCGATATTGGCCCGGAAAGCATATTTTTTCATTTCGGATGCTTTGATGACGCCCTCTTGATCGAAGTAATTGAAAGAAGTCAAGAAAGCCGTTTTATCATTACCGCCAGAAACAGTCAACTGGTAGTTTTGCGTCAGTGCATTCTTATTGGATGTCAAATCCTGCCAATCCGTTGTAGCCGGAGTCAGGCTTTCGTCATATATCGCTGCACCTCCTGAGTTCACCAATGCCTCATTTGCCAGTTTCTCGAATGAGCGGGAATCCAGCAAGTCATATTTTTTATAGATATTCTGAATGCCCCAGTAAGCATCAAACGCTACAGACGTTTTGCCGCTTTTACCCTTCTTGGTCGTTACGATGATAACGCCGTTAGCACCGCGGGAACCGTAAATAGCTGTAGAAGAAGCATCCTTCAGAACTTCTATCGATTCGATATCCGATGTCGGGATCGAGTTCAGCGGGCTTAATGCCGTCTGGCTTGCATCCGCACTCGGATAAACCGGCATACCATCAATGATATACAACGGTTCGTTTCCTCCGGAAATAGAATTACCGCCACGGATACGGACTGTAGAACTTGCACCCGGCATACCTGAATTCTGTACCATATACAAACCGGATGTACGTCCCTGCAACATCTGATCTACTGATTTCACGCTGATGCCCTGCACCTTGTCGACCTGTATGGAACCGACAGCACCGGTCAAGTCACTTTTCTTTACGGAACCGTAGCCGATTACGACCACTTCTTCCAGATTCTGGGTATCTTCGGATAAGATAATCTTTAAAACAGACTGGTTGCCGACAGGCACCTCCTTAGTCAGGTAACCGATATAAGACACAACTAATGTAGCGGCAGGCTTGTCTAACACCAAAGTAAACTTACCGTCGACATCCGTCACTGTTCCAACCGATTTTGAACCTTTTTCGATCACGTTGGCACCGATAATCGGTTCGCCGTTGTTATCCGTAATCACACCACTGATAGTTGTACTCTGCTGTGCAGACAAAGGAATAGTTGTGGTAGTTCCACCTGCAGACAGTAGTATATACGAACCATCGACAGAATATTTCACATCCGTTCCGGCGAACAGATTTGCCAAGACATCCTCCAAGGAGGCTTTTTTCAGGTTAACAGACACTTTTCTATCCACATTCACAAACTTGTTGTAAATAAACAGATAATCTGTTTGTTTCTCAATATCGTTCAACACATTCTCAAGTTCGGTGTTACTTCTTTTAATTGTAACGTTTACATTTTGAGAACTGGAATTTTCTGCGTGCATGCAGAAAATGAACACGAATAATAACAAAGTGGTTATTCTCATGATTCTAAAAAATTGTTTACATCGAGGTCTTTTTACAGAATAAGACACCGACAAAGATTTTTTATTCATATCTTTGGAAATCAAGTTTATTAATACAGTTAAATAATTGTGTTAAGCTATGCCGATAAGTGTGGGGACACTTGTCGGCATTTTTTCTCAATAAAAGGTTAACCTTTCTCCTTTATCATAGGCATTATAATTTTTAAGATTAAACATTACTTTATATAAACAACCGATTCATCCTTATTCCGCTCAAACGTATATTTGGCATCTTTCTGCAAAATGCGCAATGCTTTGTCTATACCATCCGATATTCGGAATTTACCACTACAGACATAATCGGTTAATTTAGGGTTCTCTATAATAATATGTATACCGTAGCATTTTTCAAAACGAGCCATCAACTCCTTAAAGTTCATATTCTTAAAACAAATCAATCCCTCTTTCCAACGGAAAGGGTCGAAGTCCGCAATCGGTTTCGACTGCAGATGTCCGTTAATCAAAGAGACCTGATGGTTAGGCGTCAGGACAATACTTTCCGACGGCTCCTCCTTATCCGACACCCGCACCGCACCTTCCATCAGCGACGTGCAGAAATCTTCCGAGTCGCCGTACGCTTCCACGTTGAACTTCGTCCCCAGCACCTCGACATTACATTTGTTTGTCTGGACGACAAAAGGTTTATCTACATTGTGGGTCACCTCGAAATAGGCTTCGCCATCCAGGGTTATCTCTCGCTTATTACCCGTAAAGGCGGCAGGGTAACGCATTTTGGTGCGTGCATTCAGCCAGACGTTCGTGCCGTCCGGCAAAGTCAGGTTTGCACGTTGGCCGGCGGGGACCGTGATCGTATTCATTGCCTCGCCTATTTTCCGGATTTCCGACTTATAGAAATACGTTCCGCAAGCAACGGTAATGGCAAACACGGCGGCTATCTTTATGGCTTCGAGCAGGGCGGTCCGGTAGAAAGGACGGGATTTCTTTTCCATCCCGGCTGCTTTCATGCTGCCCGACAGGATCATCGCATCGAAAAACTCGCGTTCCCTGAAAAGCTCTTGCTCGTTTTCGGGAGAGGATTCCAGCCAGGTACGGACAGTTTCCTTCTCTGCGCGAGAAGCTTTTCCGTCAAAGAATTTATATAGTGTTTCTTTTTCCATTTTTTCCGTTTCTGTTTATAAAGCAAATAAACGGGAAGCATCCCTAACGAAAAAGGGAACTTTTTTGAAAAAAGTTTTCATAACGTAAAAAAAACAGAATTGAAGGAAGGCGAAAACAGCAAGCAGATAAATCCCGCAAAACGAAACGTGGCACTTTGCAAAAACGATGCGTGTAAAAAACTACAAAAACGACGCGTGTAAAAAAACGGTGTGTGCAGTCTACTATCAAGTCAACCATACATACCGTTTTAATTCTCTTTTGAACGTTGTTTGAATACCGTAAAAACAGAGAAAAAACATCCAAAAGTTTAGCGTTTCAATAAGGATCAGGCAGACATATCGGTAGGGGATTGATCATTACGCTTATACAACATTATATCCGTGTACTTGGAACTGTAGTTCACACTGGCGTTGAACTCTACTTTCTCACATTCCTTAAATGGATTACCGATCGTCGGGTTCTTCCCCATCCAATCACACAGTTCAATAATGGAGGACTTATTTGATGTGAAGTACACAAAAGAATGACCGTTCAATATACCAAGTACATCCAGATAATCGGACAAACGCCAATACATTTTATAGGTACCCACCTCGGTACTAAGATAAGGCGGATCGACCAAGAACACGACACCGGGCACATCCTTATACAGATTGAATACCTCTTTGTAATCAGCACAAACAACAGTCAAACCTTCCAAATAATCATCTCCAAGCGGATAATCCGTCTTACGGATATTGTTATAAAGCGTCTCTTTTCTAAACTCTTCCACTCCCAGACAATACTTCATTGAAAACAATAATGAGGATGATAGGGTGATATAATCCACATACCCCCTCTCACGCTCATCCTTCTCAATACGTTGGAATATCTCCTCACGTACCTTGCCTGTTATCGATTTGTCACGTGGCAATCCTGCCGTTATTCGGCGTAAATCAGCTAGTAGGGCATTGGTCGCAGGGATATTCTCCAGCCTCTTACGATAACCGTCGAAGTCATTATATACGACGGTGGCATCCGGCCTCTGACATTTGGTTATATGGGATAGCAGTCCGGATCCACCAAACAGATCCACAAAAACAGTGCTCTCGGGATATTCCTGGAGCACTTTGATAAATTCTTTGGCAAACATTCGCTTTTGTCCCACAAAAGGAAGTGGAGCTTGTAAATACATCTTTTTCATTTATTCTTTGCGTTTAAGTCGGCGCAAAAATAATGATCCAGTAGGAGGTACATGTATCAAAGAGGTAGGTTTACACTGCAAGTCATTTACAACATTTTATACGTTTAGTTCGAACCGGACACTCTCGTTTCCAGATAATAGGGAAAACGTTTTCTCAATGTTGTTCTCGTAAATATGGACGTTTCCCAGATTGAGAGTGATGGACTTTAACGGCAGTTCGATATGTCGAGCCATCAGATAAAGGTGATAAATGTCGGCGGGAAGACCTAAATTTGCATCACTACTGCGCTGATAGGCTGACAACACCAGTTCCCCGCCGTCTATCTGGAACTGTACGAGACTCAGACAGGGAGCCTGATTGGTCTCCGCTCCAGTGGAACCGAGGAAAAGTACATAATTCTTGCTGGTCCGTTTTTCTCGGTTTATTTTCTCGATAAGCGATGGTAGCTTCTCAAAATAGGTCGGATAGCTGTTTACGAGAGTCTGTCCGCAATAATCCCACCAACTTATGCCAGCTTCCTGATATTTCTCCACCATTCTTTCCCCTTTCATGAACAATTGCAACTCTTGTCGGAGCTTTTTACGAGCGATATTGTGCCCTTCAAATATATCCAACAAATCCGCTGGAACCAGAGATAATTGTTCATTCAAAAGATATTTGATATTTCCTTTCTTGTTATTCTGCGTTTTTCCCTGGGTAAGTATTTTATCCAGAATCATATAATATTTATTCATGGCTGATTTCTCTTATTTGATACGGAATCAAAGTTAGTACCCCTTCTACTTTATCAGCCATGAAACACATCTTTTACACTGCAAACTGTTTGCAGTCACTTTGAAAGCGTTTTATCAAATCGTAGACCTTACGCTCAGATATACCATATTGTTCAGCAAGTTTAGCCACGATATACGTTACCTTTCCGCCTGCTCGAAGTTGGCGGAAATAATCTGTATACAGATTAACGTATCGGACATCATCCAACCGGATTCCAGAATCCAAGAGTTTTGCAAGTAACTCCCGATTAAAGTTTAATATTTCTATCACTTTCATACAACAAAAATTTAAGTACCTTTGTAATGCCAATCATTTTAACAACAAAAAGCCAGAGTGCGACAGAGGCTATTTGCCCCCGGTCGTGCGCTCTGGCGTACTTTTGTTGTAAATAAGTGATTGGCGTTACTATTTAACAGACCGGGGGCTTTCTCTTCTCCCGATCTGTCCAGGCTAAAATTCCCATAGTTTTAAATAACTATGAGTATTTGGTTCATTCTTACACACTACGCATTGCTGCAACTTCTTTCTTTAAATCTTCCAGTTGTTTTTCAATACTGGTTAATTTACGAAGTGTCAATGTGTAAGTCTTCCGATCATAGTCGTATTTACAACTATCCGCTTTCGCATAATCGTAATGTTTCTCCACCAAAATATTTTCGTTCTGGTTATCCGCAAACACAGACAACTCTGTTTTACCCACTAACTCTTTTTCTATTTCAGAAAAAGAGGTTTCGGATAGTTCCACCACTAATTTTTCATTTTCAGCTTTTACTGAAAGACACTTGATTCCTTCTACTTTCATAAGCGACTATTCGTTAAATTAATATGTAAACTTACTTTTTATGAGATAATATTCTCGACTCATTTTGCCGTATAAATATCGAATTTAAAATAACCAACCGATGACCCTGTACCGACTACTTTTACACCTCTAAGAGCAACACCTGTATTAACGGCTGTTTCGCCGCTATGACGTCCAACAGATGCAATTTGTGTAGTTTGATTTACACCAGAATAAGCAGCCATATCTGTATCACCATCATCTTGGCAAGATGTAGGAATATAGATAGTATTTGTATTCAATCCATGATCAACGGTTGTATTACCATTTCCTACTTGTTGCCCTGTTGTTTTAGTAAATTCATTTCCACCGGATAAAGCAGAAAGGACTTGACTTCTGTACGTTGAAATATTTGCAACAATGGCTTGACAAGCTGAAACAACTTTTACAATAGCATTTAATGCTGTGCTGCTTGCAGCAACCGCCTGCATGGCTGTGCTGCTTGCAGCAACCGCCTGCATGGCTGTGCTGCTTGCAGCAACCGCCTGCATGGCTGTGCTGCTTGCAGCAACCGCCTGCATGGCTGTGCTGCTTGCAGCAACCGCCTGCATGGCTGTGCTGCTTGCAGCAACCGCCTGCATGGCTGTGCTGCTTGCAGCAACCAATGATATTGTATTGCACCCTTTCAGGGCTGAATTATTAATCTTCGCGTAGGTTGCCAATCCCAAGCCGACTTTGTATTTCGAGCCAAAGAAAGTTTCTCTTGCATTTTCTTCAGATATTATAGATATCATCGCGGTCTCGCTGGCAGCCACCGCGCTCATCGCGGTCTCGCTGGCAGCCACCGCGCTCATCGCGGTCTCGCTGGCAGCGAGTCTATTGCAACGTTCTTGTGATTGAATCAAACTTGTGATGGCCGATTCTGAATCAGAAATAGCTTCCATTGCGACCGGAGATTCCAAAATGACAGTAAATGCACTATCATTATTAAATATAGCATCACTGGCGACGTCGCTGGCGGCGACTGCCTGCATGGCGACGTCGCTGGCGGCGACTGCCTGCATGGCGACGTCGCTGGCGGCGACTGCCTGCATGGCGACGTCGCTGGCGGCGACTGCCTGCATGGCGACGTCGCTGGCGGCGACTGCCTGCATGGCGACGTCGCTGGCGGCGACTGCCTGCATGGCGACGTCGCTGGCGGCGACTGCCTGCATGGCGACGTCGCTGGCGGCGACTGCCTGCATGGCGACGTCGCTGGCGGCGACTGCCTGCATGGCGACGTCGCTGGCGGATAATTCTATTGTACTGATTGATGATCCGCAGAGTGCGGTCATGGCGGCCTCGGACAAAACGAGTTCAGCCAACAATTCTTCGTCCTCCAGAATATTCGTGACGGTCGAATAGTTTTCCGGTTCATGCTCCAAAATGCCGCAAAGGTATTTTGCCATCGGCATAGTTCCGAGCCGGATACTGTCGTAAGCTCCGGGGGCTGTTTGTATGTAGGATATAACCTCCGGATTCTTACTCACGTTGTTCATGGCCGTTACATCTCCAGCAATGGAAACCATGTTGAAGTAGCTGTCAGGATTAAGGCCGGTCAGATGGCAAATATACCGTGAGGAAGCCATTGCCGAACGCCCTACCAGGTTAAAAGCCGCCTCGTCAGCGACAACCTCGGCGGCATGACCGGTGAAAAGATCGGTCAGGTTGTCAAAGTCGAAAGGGTTAAGGCCGGAAGCCCTTGCGATCGCTTGTGCCAAGTTTAGTTCTGAGACTGCCGTCGCCATGTAGCCCACCACGACATTTTCTGCAATCGTATCACCGGCTGCATTGAAGAGGCAATAATGAAATCCCTGTTTGGTAACATTTTTTACCGATGCAAAAACGGCTGCATCCTGCGGGGTGAGAACCACATACACGTCTTCCGAAAATTCCTTCGGGAACGTGTATGAGTTCCAGCCAGAACCTGCATTTGCAAATGTTCCGGCCTGCTGCTCAGGCATACGAAGCGATGATCCGAGTTGACGACAAAAATCATCCTTCGTTCCTTTGTACCCCCCATACGTTACCAAAATATCGTATGCGTCCTGTGCCCAGGGATGGAAAGGCAGATTCTTATAGGGATTCTTTCCGTCACCTATCACGAAGCCGCCTGAAGGTTCCAACACCACTCCCGGTTCACCTTCTGCAAGAACGGGATTAGCTTCTTCCCATTCTTGTATCGTTCCGTTTCTTAATTGCAATTGTATAGCCATATTCTTTGAATTTTACTGATCTGTTACTTTACCAAATACTAAAATTTGTCCGGGTGTATATACTGAAGAAGGTTTCCCTCCGTCGATTCCCGTTCCTATGGTCGGATTTATACCTGTATCATCCCATTGTTTTGTTGCGATGTTGAACGTCTCCCAACATCCGGTTGTTTCGCTGATACGCGGGGAAAGCCCGCTGCTGATTCGGGGCGGCAGGTCCTTGTACATCGACTTGCCGTCACCCATCCGGATAATGCCGGTGTCCGATTCCCAACACAGCACCTTTGCCGGTATCGGTTTCGTTTCCGCCAGCCACTCCGCCAACATTTTCTCCATCTGTTGGTAGACATAGACGCCACCCTTGTTTCTTGCCATCGTTATTCCTCCTTACCTTTTAAATATCCGTCTTCCAAATAAATGTAGCTCTCCGATTCTTCCGAGGAAAGATCGGACGGTCCTGTAAGGATCACGTCATTCGGGAGTGATCCCGCCCCGCTTCCCATTTCTTCCCATACCGCTCCGGCTCCGGTCACGGCATAGAGTTTGAAGAGGACATATTCATCGTTTTCGCTGTCGTACCATCTCACTTCGTCACCCACCGAAAAAGCGTATTGCACATCGTTGTAAGTATAGTGCGTGTCGCCTTCATCCGGTTCATGATCGATGTCGATCACTGTCGAACCGCTACGCCCCTGAAGGTTGGGCGTCTTGAATGTCCCTTCCACCGTGGTGATCTCCAGCTTGTATTCTTCCGGCGTATTGGTTTCCGCTTCCCGGACTTTTACGTCGAATCCGCGAAGGTTCGGCGTGTCAAATTCGCCGCCGGCGCTTTTGACATGCAATATATAGGTGTCCGGTTCATTCTCTTTTACGGTCACATGCGCGTCGATTGCTTCGGCTTGTACGCCGGTATCCACCCCTTGTATTTTCCAGCGTCCGGTTTCGGGATCGATCAGAGGACTGAGGTAATCGAAATACTCATCCAGCGTCTTTCCTTCGTTTTCCGGCAGTTCCTCCCATACCTCGTATGATGATTTACCTTCGGCTCCCCGGAGCTTGCCCTGATTGTCCCATTTCCATACACCGTCCACTACAAGCCAAGCGAAATAATCGTACGGTTCCGTTTCTCCTACAGCGTACACGCCATCGATGCCGGTTCCGTCCGGTACCTTCGTTTCAAGTTCCTCCAGGGTATCATAACGCCCGATGATCCTGAAAGAATCCCCGACATCTCCTTTGGCCTGGATACCGGTATTACGGTACTCATGTGCCTCGATGTCCCATTCGAACCAGAAACCGCCCTGGGGTTTCATCGGATGTGCCGCCAGTTCGGCCCTTAACGCCTCTGCCGTGACACGTCCGTCTTCAGCCGTCCGTCGCCCGTCTTCTGCCAGGATCCTGAGGTCTTCAGCTGAAACGCGTAAGTTTTCGGCTTCTATCCTTGAGGCTTCAGTTTCCTTTCGGGTCAATTCCGATGCTTTCCGGGAAGACTCGGCTGTTTCCCGATTCGCCTCGGCAATTTTTCTCTCAGCTTCTTTTTCTTCCCGTTCTTCCTCGGCCAGGATACGGGAGTTCTCAGCCGACACTCTCTGGTTCTCAGCCGTAGCACGGGCAACCTCTGCCGCCTGACGTTCTGTCTCGGTTTGAACTCTCTTTGCCTCATTTCCGATACGTTCAGTTTCCTTTTGTTCCCTTGTAGCTTCCGCCTCCTGTCGTAACCGTTCCGCTTCCTGACGTTCTTTTTCGGCTTGATGACGCGCCGCTTCTTGTTTTTCCCTTACCGTTTCGGCTTCACTGCGCATAGTTTCAGCCGCCCGGCGTAAAGTTTCCGACTCTTCCCGGATACCTTCTGCCGTAAGGCGTCCCTCTTCGGAAGCAGCACGGATCTTTTCGGCTTCGTCCCGAAGGGATTCGACTGCGACACGAGTTTCTTCGGCCAAAGCCCTGTTTGTTTCGGCCATGGCGCGTAGCTCCTCATTTTCGGAAACCTCTCTGTCGGTTTCTTCGGCAGCGCCGGCCGCCTGAAGGGCACGCTCCGTAGCTGCCTTGGCTTCAGACGTGGCCGCTTCCGCTTTAAGGGTGGCTTCCCGTGCCGCTTCCGCACTTTCCAGTACCGTTCCCGCCGCTTCAAGGGCTTCGGCTGCCGCATCGAGTGCAGCCTGCTTTACCGCCCCGACATCTTCTATGGCTGTTTCCACACGCTGGGCGGCTGCATTAGCATTATCCGCAGCGGTATTCGCATTCACCGTAGCCTCACGGCATGCCTCGATCTCGATATCTACGCCTTTTGTCAGGAGATCCATCGGAACCAGCACGTTCTTCTCCACGCCACCGAGCCGGTACCGGCCCGGCAGTGACGTAATCCCCTCGATCGTGGTTGCCATCTCCACACGGTCCACGCTCGTGCCATGCACCTTCAAATAATCCAGGAAACCCGGAAGCGCCATAGCGTAAAACGCTTCCAGTTCTCGCTGGGATGTCTGGATCATTCCCATTTGAGGCCTCCTTTCTTATTCGTCAGAGAGGGCTTCGCGCACACAACCGGGGACTTTCCGGTAGATCGTATCCACTTCGTCGTCCGAGAGCGAGGCGTAAGGCTTCAGACTTGTTATCAGGTAACCGCCCTTTTCGTCATAGCTCACGCTCCCGACTTCCGCATCATCCTTTATGATCTTGCCATAAAGCGTACGGCCTGCGGCGTTTGTCACTCTTGTGAAGTGGATCGAGCAAACTTCGCTCACCACTTCCGGATCATAATTCACTGTCGAATTCGCTGTTTTCTTTTTCATCTTCGATTTTTTTATGGGGTTAAACTTCATTTTCCTTCTATTAGGTCCGCAATCCGGCCATAAGCACCGGCTGAGTAGGCTTCCGCACTCACTTCCTTCAGAAAGCTGGCCTCTTCGGTCGTCAGTTCCACTGCTTCGGGACATTCCGAGATACGAAGGCTCAGACGGTAAGCTATATACTTTTTATCCTGTGCCACTATCCCGCCACCGAGCGTACTGAGATTGAATAGCGTCAGGCAAAGCTCTTCCGCAATATTACTTGCCTTTTTGGGGTTCTTTCCAGGAATCCCGTTTCCGAAACAGTCGATAAACTCTTGGTTGAAATTCACTACCATGATGATATTCCTCCTTTTTTAGGTTATTTTTATGTTATCCTACTATGATTATCTCGCCGTTATCCTTATATAGGCCGACGATAATTCCGTTTATTACCTCAATTCTCACATCATCCAAATCGTATGTCTGACGAAACGAGATCCCGCTTCGATACGCATAAGTCCCGTTCGTATTACGGGCTGTTATCGCACGAAACTTCTGACTCGCGCAAACGTCACTGACAAGCCCGTTCGATGTATCACGTACATCCACAGGACCAACAAAATAGCCTGCGTATGTCATGCCGCTCGCCGGGTAGGTCTGGGCTCCTGTCGATCCGTATATAGCGGCGCCTCCCATATTCGAACCGACAGCCTTTATTCCGAACCGTCCTGTCGTGGCCGCATTGAATGCGACATCCACAACACCTTCCGTTGCAGTTGCTGAAACACCGAGCTTCAACGACCGGGAGTCATTTGCGAAATAATCGCGTCCTTTCCAGTATAATCGGCCTCCTTCGACCGTAAAACCACCAATATGTGTCGTTCCGTCGGCTTCCACCCGGAAAGAGTTGTTGATCGTCGTCACGCCGTTCAGGTTTATCTTCTTCGCATCGATCACGACGGATTCGCTCGACTGGTTGATAGCGGAGATCACGCCGTCTTTTTCTACCCTAAGGCTGATCTGCGAAGAATGTACGTCGATCTTTGCCTCGGCACTCGATACACGGCCGTCAAGGGCATTTACCGTTTGCCGGGTCGCATAAATCTGGCTGGCGTAGGCTGTCGTTACGATCCCGCTCGCGCTTGTCGGATTACCGTAAGCGTCAAAGTTCGCGACCACCGTGGATATCTTATTCTTGTTTTGCAGGATGTAGCTCGCAGAATCCTGTATGTTCGTCACATCTTCCCACGTATTCGAATTATCATAGCCGATATACCGATAGGTATGGCCATCGGATGTGTTGTGCCAGGTACTCCCGACATATTTGTATTCCTGGCCGCTCGGCCAGGAGTTCCAGGGATTGCCCGCCTGGTTGTAAACCTTTGCGTCCCCGGCCGATGCAGCTATCCCGGCAACCACTTCGATACGTGCCCGGGCCGCTTCCAGGTCCCCCGACACTTCCGTGACGGCAGAACTGATCGAATCCGTCTTTACCGTAAGCTGAGATATTTTTGCCGTATTCTCCGTCGTCTGTTCGGCATAGATCCGGATTTGCTCCTTTGCCGCATCCAGATCGACACCGAGGTTCGTCACCGTGCCCTTCAGATTATCGATGTTCGTTCCCAGCAGCCGGATATTACTGTCGGTTTGCTCGAATTTCGTAGAAGTTTCTTTCTTGTAGTCTTCTATTGGACGGTCTGTAAGTGAAAGGAGGGCGACATACATCTCGCCGGTATAACCCAGCATAAAATCACCCTTGCCGTCCCACGTACCGCTCCACTGGAGTGTCTGCCAATCGAGTGAACTTGTTACGGCGACCGTCTGATATGGCAAAGAGCCCTCTTCACTTACCGCATCCGGAAAACCGATCTCAAGATTGCCGTCCGTTTTAGCCAGGAATTTTATCGTCAGGTAAAGCGTGTCCTTTACATCGACATATTCCTCGGTCATATTGTTAGGCGTCGGAGGGACAAACTCCTTGTGTGTTCCCGGCTGTCGGATATGGGCGTTCTGCTGCCGGACGCTGCTGCCGGAAAGATGCAGCATATTGCGACCTTCGTATTCCTCGACCGAAGCCGTTTTTCCCGTGAGGGTATAGATGGCTCCGTTCATCAACATTGCCTCGCCGTTTTGCATCAGGATCTCCGCCTCGTTCTCCGCTTGCCAGTATTCCATCGATTCCGAGAAGGTGGCATTCTTCAGGTAATTCTCCTCCTCCGTGATATCGTACCTTACACGCTGGTACTGGG
The DNA here is from genome assembly GCF_049860805.1 of Parabacteroides vesiculifaciens. NCBI lineage: Bacteria > Pseudomonadati > Bacteroidota > Bacteroidia > Bacteroidales > Tannerellaceae > Parabacteroides > Parabacteroides vesiculifaciens. The sequence continues at coordinate 4,551,235 of NZ_CP187555.1, read as the reverse complement.
TAGCGAACATAGACTTTAACATCTCTATTTTCGCGTCCAGATTCTCGCCTGTACGGCGAAGGCGGAGATCACCTACCGCATAAAGATTCGTCAGCAGTTCCCCGAATCCTTCCATCCACCCGAAAAGATGGTGGTAGATGCCTTTCAAATTTCCCAGCCTTCCCTTCAATGAATTATCCGGATCCGTCTTCAGGCCGTAGACGATATCCATATAAGGCGTTGCCGCCCCGACCGTAATGATCTGGATGAGACCCTTACGGTCGGCATCCGTGGCATTATCCACGCGGGTAAACGTGTCGCCTTTCGTTATAAGTTCGACAGCCGGCCTTCCATCAGCCGATACGAAATTCTGGAATGTCACCCAGTCCAGACGGTCCTCACGATCCTCCTGGTTTCCGATACCGGCTGCCGTTATAATAAGTTCATAATGTTTCGTTACATAATGGTCGTTTTCTTCCGAAGGCATCCCGTTATATTGCTGGACCATGATATAATCGTCCTTCCTAAAAGGGTTGTAATACCGGCCACCATTCGTGTCGAAATAAACCCGTCCGGTCGCTGCGTCATAATGGTCCACTTCCATCATGCCGGCAAACACCCGGTTGTCGTTCTCACCCAGAAGCTGGGAGATCACCATCGTAAAGACACGAAGTGTACCGCGAACGATCACCTCGTCGAACTCTGCCGTGTATTTCGCCTCCGGGATACCGAGTGCGTTCAAAACTTCCTTTTTAAAGATGCTCCAGCCTTTGCCGTCCAGGAAACCCGATATAAATTCCTCGCTCGACAGGTTACCACGGAACTCGGCAGCGCCGTTTACCTGCAATTCCTGAAGGATCGCACGAAGGCGGGTCAGGAGGCTGCCAAATTCGGCGTTGCCTTCCTTATCGATACGCCCGCCTGAAAGTCCCTCACTGAACTTGCCGAACTCCGCACCGGCAAGGAACTTTATAAGCCCCCTGGCTTCGTCCGGACCCAGACGTGAGAGTGCCAACATGGCAATCTGTTTCAGGGTCATCTTGAACGAGGCTACATTGTAGTCACTTGCCGGGGTATTTTCCCATGAACGTACAATAGCCATCCCTCCGCCGCCGTTACTTCCGGTCTTCACATAATTCTTGACATCGGCGATATCCCCCGATATCTTCTCCAGGAAGCCCGTCGAAAGTGCGTCGCTGATCTCGATATCCATCGATGTCGGCAGCGTGACCTTCCGGGTGATTTTTGTAATACGGCTCCGGCGATAACCGGTTTCCGGGAAATATTCGCGGCTAAGGAGTTTCACACGCCGACCGATATAAAGGCTGGCGGCGTTTTCCTCCATCCACACGTGATCCGTCGGGGATTTGTAGACGGAAACATCGATACCGTTCTTTTCGTTATAGGCGTCAACCGCCTCACTTAGTTCCTTTTCGGCCAGCGGGTAATATTCGTCCGGCATCGATAAGTTCCAAAGTATATATTTGTCTCCCGCCTTTGGGACCAGCTCACCTCCGGGAAGCTGCATCTCATTCCCATACGGCCAGATGGTGATGATCTCGAACTCGCGTGTGGCGCTATCGAAGTTCACCTCGAAATAATAATCATCCCCTGTACCGAGTCCGGAAAGTTCACTGCCTTCTTGGAAGGAGACGCGTTTTACTTCGCCCGCTATCTCGTAGTCGTTCGGGTCAAAGTCCATAGCGTCGTCCTTGAAATAATAGATCGTGTAAGGATTGCCCTCTTCGTCCGTCACTTCCTCCTCTCTGACGGCACTTACCGTTCCGACCCTCCGGGGATAGATACCGGCGAAAGCGTCTTTTTCATAGTGGTGGATGATCCCGTACTTTTCCGTATTCACATCCACGTATCTTGCACCGCCGGGCAATTGCAGACGGCTGTGACCATAGCGTGAAGGATCGATGTTGCGGTCGCTACCGACAGGGAAAAGACGTGTGTAGACTTTCACGCCGTCAGCCGTGTCCTTCTCGATCTCCAGAAGCCCCTGACCGTAACCCAGCGTGATCTCCTCGCCATATTCGCAGCGTGTGAGGTTTACCGTCGTGCCGTCCGTCCACCATTCGGTACCGACCTTCTCCGCAATCTCCTTCAGGGCCTCGTCACAATATTTGCCCTCGTAATCGATGACAATATTATCCGCTCCGTCCACCTGGCCCACTTTCCAGTCAGTGGTACTGAAACCGTCGTTGATGGATTTTACGATAAGCTCCACATGTTCTGACGGTGGAGCCGTCAGAGTGAATGTCGGGTTTGTGTCGCCATCCGTCGTATCAAGTACCAGGAAACGTCCGATCAGACTCTGAAGGCCATAGAACTTTACGTCGTAGCTCCACTCCTGGGTGTTCTTTTCGTGTGGCAGATATCGTTCCGTGAGATGGTAGCGGTGCCACATGAAGTCCACATAATCGCCAACCTCCAACGCTACATACTCGTATAGCGTAAAGGAGAGCGTAAGGACATTGTCCGACTGGATACCGGAAACTTCCGTCGAACTTTCATCCGGGGATAGTTCGAATTTTTTCTGTCCTGCACTGCTGTATACTGTAAGTAGCATATATATTGTTCTTTTTTCGGTTCCTGTTTGAATGCTTTTTGAATATCGTTCAAATGCCGTTTAAATGGCCGGGACCGGCTCCCGGAACTTTACCTTGAAGCGGCTTGCCTGTACGCTGTCCCGCCAAAGCGACGTAAGAGGTTTAAAGCCGCTGCTTTCTTTATAATAAACTTTTTGTGTCAGTTCCAGCTGCGGGTAATATAGCGTCAACCAGCCGTCCGTACCTTGTTTCAGAAAAGCAATAAAACTACGGTACTTAGAGAACCATTCCGACCGGGTTGGAGCATACAGGGCAAACGTCAGCGTCATGTCCCGGGCTTCATTCGTCACGGTGAGCTTTTCGGAGTATTTTTCGCCGTCCTCCTCACGAATATCCACAGCCGTATGGCTTTTTACTTTTGAAGGGGTAAGGATTGCCGTCTGGTTATCCCGTCCGCCTTCCTTTTCTTCCGTGAGGAACACGCCATACTCTTTCCATACATCCACGCCGTTGATAAAAAACAAGCCGCCTATTATGTCATCCATTCCTGCCATATTAAAATCAATTAGACCGTACCCTTAACCCGTCACGGTACACTTTGTTAAAACTATCCAATATCTTCAGTAGGGTTTCCCGATTAACCGAGATATGTTCCTCGATCTTTGCCAAGTGTCCTTCGGCCTTGTCCATCTTTCCCGAAATGTCTTCCACACCGCTGTCAATGCTTGACCAGTGCATCGCCCCGCTCACGAACAACCCCTCCAGCTTTGTTCCCTGGTCCTGCGTCATGGCCGTATAGGTCCCGGCCTTGCCGCTTTGCGTTACCCCGCCTTTGTTTTCTTCTATTCCGGCGGATGCGAACATAGCGTCTTTCTTTTCTGCTGCTTCCCGGAAGATTTCCTCGTAACGGCTACGAAGTTCATCTGCTTCTTCGCGGGAAAGGATGCCGTCCGACATGAACTCGGCGAACAGTTCCTGCCACTTCTTTAGTTCCTCGGAATAGGTTCCGTCCACGATGGACTTCAGAATCGCGTTCTGCATGAACTCGTCCACGCTCTCTATCACGTCCTTCGAACCTGTCTCAAAATCCTTCAAGAGTTCTTTCATGCCGCTTTTTATACTGTCGAACGACGTATCCGTTATCGCGTCCTGCCACTGCTCTTGAAGGTCGATCAGCGTATTCGCATCCGATATGTACTCGTCCAGGTATTCACTTTGGTCGTATTTGCCGCTGTTAATCTTCTCCCAGATATCCGGCAGTTCCTGGAGCCGGGCAAGATCCTCGGGAGAAAGCGTCCAAAGGTCGGAAACCGTATCGAGATCCTTACCGATATAGTCGGAAGCCTTCTGCCAGTCGCTCTGACTGAAAGCCTTGTCTATATAATAGTTGTTGGAATGATGCGCACTCCAGTAACCCATCTTTGCCTCCAGCATCTGACGATCGTTTTCGATCTTCTCCTTTTGCTTTTGGTATACGTCATTATAATAAGCGGTGGATTCGGCTCCTCCACTTTCTTCCATACGCTGGGTCAACTTCTCGATCGCCGTTACAAGATACCGGTTCGACTCTGTAAGACGCTCCACCAGGTTGTTGACCTCGTCGGCGTTTCCATGTGAGGAAAACAGCCCGAATGTCAGAGCATCCAGAACCCCTCCGACACCGGAGACAACTGATGAGAACACCGTTTTTACAAGACTACCAGACAAGACATCGCTGATAATTCCGCTAACCGCGCCCAGTACCGAATCGATCAGGCTACCGACAAGGTTGCTAAGGCCGTCTCTCAATATGTCAATGATAGAAAGGATCCAACCGACGACCGGCACGCTCTCGAGGCTGTCGGCCAATTCCCCGAATGTCCCGCCCAGTCCCTGTCCCGCCTGGATCAGGCCCTCGTAGGCACTTTTCAGTCCACCGGAGGAAAGTTTCTGCAGCCCTTCGGTCACATCCTGCATGCTCACGCTGAGATTCGTCGCCGTCTCGCTTACCACCCTCTGGCTTTCTTTTACCTTCGCTTCGCCCGCCCGGACAGATGACGATGTAGCTTCGGCATTCATCCGGGCTGTCTCGAGTGCGGTTTCGGCTGCCGTCCTCTCTTCATCCGTTCCGCTTCGAAGGGCTTCCTCATAAGCCTTCTGTGCCTGACGGAGATTCTCCAGGGCTTCACGTTCCACTTCCCGGGCTTCCTCCACCTCTCGCATTGACTGGCGGTAGGCATCCACATCCCGTCCCAGTTTCTTAAAGTCCAGGCTGCCATTCGTCCCAAGCGTCTTTTTCATTTGGCTGATGGCGCCTGTGATCACTTCCTGATCCTTTGCATCCGCATTCTTAAAATCCGCAGTACGCGTATATTTTTCCGCCTTTTCAAGCGTGTCCTTTATTATATCACGAAACATGCCGCCAAAACCACCGAATACCACCGTCCAGTCGATATCCTGGCGGATGGCCTCCGCTTCCAGCGAGGCCACTTTTACGGACTGTTCCTTTTCAAGACGTTTTACTTCACTGCGGTTTCCAGCCTCTTCCGCCTTCCGGATCTTTTCAGCATACTCCGTGGCGATGGCCAGCCGGCGTTCCTGATAAGTGCCGTATTCTTTCAAATAGTCGTTAAGGGCGTCACGTTCGGCCCGGAACTGATCCAGGGTGATATTCTCCAGCGCCTTGTCACGGCTCTCAGCCGCATTCTGATAAAGGGCGGTAAGTTCCCTCAGGACCTTTTCCGGTACGTCGTAGAACTTTTCCTGTAACTTGTGGAGCGTTTCACCATCGCCACCTTCCGCGTCAACCTTGATGACAAGCCCTTTTTTATCGGCTGAGAGGATATCTTTCGCGCCGTTTAAGACTGTATCGATATATTCCTCCAGTTCCCCCGGTGAAAGGACAGTCCCGTCCGGCAGGATCGGCGTTACGAGTATCTCGTGGGAGAGGCCGTCTGCATCTTCCACGCCGTAACTGCTGCTAAAGACTGTCGCAATCCCTTCACCCGCATCTTCCCAGCCTTTTTCAACAAGACGGGCCGCATCAATCAGCGGACGGGCTAGTACATCCACGTTTCCACTGCCGAATGCCTTGAACATCTTATTTCCCGTGCCTTCCCGGTCGTAGAGAGAAAGAAGTTCTTTTTCCTTTTGCTTGACAGCTTCTATTTCGTTATCGTACTGAAGGAGTACCTCCTTTCGTTTCTTTTCGGCCGATTCCTTTTGCAAGGCCAACTCCGAGGCACGGTTTTCTGCCTGGATAGAGCGCAGTTTTTCCCAGCGCAGCTTTTCCGCCTGTAATTCTTTTTCACCCTCCTTCGTTTTATCTTCCGGCTTTACGTGTCCACCGAGACCGTTTTCTTTACCGATAGCACCTAATTCCTGTTGGGCTTTGCGGGCTTCGGCGAGCAACTCGTCTACTTTTGCCTTTGCCGCATCGACTTTTGCAGCCTGGTTCTTTAGGTTTTCCTCGTCTATGAGGCGGTCCATTTCTTTCGGAGTCAATCCCGCATTCACGGCCCCCAGTTTCGCAAAAAAGCGGTATACACCGCCGTGGCCGCCTTCCACGTCTTCAGGTTTCATCGCCTTTAAGCGGTTCACCTCTTCGTCTGCTTCAGCCGCCTTATTAATGAGGCTCTGGACCTTTGCCTGCAGGAAAAGCATCTCGATATACTTTTCGCCTTTTTCCTGCAACACGTCGTACCACTCGGAAAGCGTCGTATAATAACCGAAGCTTTCGCCGTATTTTCGGTTAAGCTCTGCGACCTTTGCCTTTTCCTCTTCCTTCGTGCCGGTAAATTCCTTCAGTTTTTTCAGCGTACTTTCGATCTCGAAGCGGCTTTTTATCATTTCAGCCCGGCCGTCCTTTTCTATCTCTACCCTCTCGCGCAGTTTCTCCGCCGCCTTTTCCTGGGCCGAGGAATAACGCTCCCAAAGATAAATAAGGCCGCCCACGGCAACCGATAGTCCCAGCGTTAAGGTTCCCATCAGCGCCTTTGCCGCAACATTTGATATACCAAGGGCGGTTGAAAGGCGGGTGGTGGCCGCTGTAAGAAGGTTTTTCATTCTTACGACCGTAACAAGGCGGAATGCCGAATCCTTGTTCAGGGTATTGAATACCTGCTGCAGGCCCATCGTGACGGCCATCACGCTCTGAAGACGCGTCTGGATCTTCTGAAGGTTCTCGTTCTCCGCGCTGAAAAGCGACAGGGCGCCGGTTGCCGCCGTAAAGATTCCGGCAAGGCCGCTAACACCCGACATAAAGCCCTGGAGGTTCGCATCGTCGTTCGAGAGGATTCGCGTCTGGGTATTCAGATCGGCAAGGGTATCCGAAAGGGTGGCGGCCTCCGTCGCCATTTTACGGTACTCCTCGGTATTCTGCCGGCCACTGAGGCGCATACGGGCCATTTCGTCCTGCATTTCCCGAAGCTGCATCGTAAGGCGCTTTGAACTGTCTTTCGTACGGTCATACTCTTTTTGGAGATCGGAGAGTATCGCTTTTTCTTCTTCAAGCGCCTTTCGGGCTGCGTTCAAATCCCTTGCAGCCTCTATCTTCGGGCCACCGGCCCCGGCCGATCTGTAGGCTTTTTCCAGGGCCTTTACATCCGATTCTACCTGCTTGACTACCGCCTTCTGCTCACGAAGGCGTTCCTTCAGGTTACCGGCTGCATTTGTAGCAGTATTCTGTGAAGAGGAGAGGGCATCGTATTCCTGTTTTAATTTCCGGACAGAGGCTTCCGCCGCTGCATGTTCCTTTTCGAGTGCCTCGAGCGAGGCGCGTTCCTCGTCCAGCACCTTACGGCAGGCGGCGACATCGAGCGCCAGTTCCTTCTGGGCCGTACCGGGCTTCATACCGGTAAGGGCCGATTCCATCCGGTGAAGGTCGGACTCTATGGAGGAGATGGCACTTTTCTGATCCGTGATCTTACGGCCGATATCTTCAGCGGCCTTTACGGCCTTTTGCTGCAAGACATCAACCGCCAGGCCGGCCTTGTCAAGGGAGCCCGTCAGGTTGTCCTTCATCAGAAATTCGATCTCTACTGGTTTCATCGCCTCTTTACGCTTCTAAATTGCTTTGAAAAAATGATATGATATTTTCTGCCTCCGCCTGGGCGGCTTCCTTATTTACTGTCTTGGGACTAACAGCCGTATTCCCACTTTTTTCAGGTGTTTCTTCCCCCCGGCGCCTTACATAGCGCGGGGCATCCGAAAGCATCATGATAAGCGTCTGGTAGTTGACCCTTTTCAGTATATATTCCACGCTCCAGCCCGTGGCAGAAGCCACTTGCCAGATAAATCCAAAGGGGCTATGGGACGGTTCATATTCCGTTCTTAACTCCCCTTCCTTCTTTGGCTCAGTCTCAGCTTCATCGGGTTCATCCGTTCGGCCGATCTGATAATATTCGTAAAACGGTCCGTTCCCATCAGGCGGTAAAACGTCCGGTAAGCGCCTATGAGGTAACGTTCTTCTACCAGTTCACGAAGCAGCCATGCAACGACCTTCAGGAAAAGACGCCTCGAAAGAGGATCCCGGACAATCGTACAGGCCAGCATGCGCGACACTTCCACGCCGTGTTCCACCATGAAGCGCATGTGTTCTTCCGGTGTATAATTTTCCATCTCCCGGCTCGTTACCCCGATGCCAAGACATATACGCATCAGCGATATAGCCCCGTTTGTTCTGGGTCGACGCATTGTGACACGCAGACGGACCGGATGGCGGCGGAAAGGAAGGCGCCACTCTTTTATGGGGACAGAGACGCCGACGTCAAGCAGCGCATCGGCAGCCTCCTTCTGGACCTCACGGATCACAGCCTCGTCCATACGTTATTCGCCCTCTCCGGCCGGATTGATGATTCTGTACGGAGAAGAGCCGTCCACAGGCTTGTTCACCTTCAGCTGACATTCGATCTTCGATACCTCGGTCAGGGTCAGTTTCCCACCCAGGTTGGCCGCGATCGTCCCGTTCGGGATGATCAACTGCTGGCCCGAAACAAAATCGACTGTCCATTTGCCGGACTTCTGCACCAGTTCCGTCGGAGCGTTCCAGCCCGTCGGGGCATCTTCGCCGCCTTCCAGCGTGCCACCCATGACAGCATGGATATTCTTATAGTTAAGTTGGATCAAATTGAACGTCGGCGCTATCTGGCCGTTCTTCTGGAGCAGCGTCAGTACCGGCGCGTCCGGAACCTGTTCGGCCTCTATGTCCACGCTTTCAGGTTTCGTGCCGCCCCAATCCCACGATCCTTTCTCGATCCAGCCGATTATGAAGTCGTCAAACTTCACGACCGCTATGCCATAAATGAAATTTTCGTTCATTGTTTTCGTCTTTTTATGATAGTTACTACTATGCCGGCCGCAAAGCCGACGATAAATGATATGATCCCCGTTTTAACGGGGTTTACTCCTTGTTTGACCTCCCTAAGAAGGGTTTCTTCCGTCTTCTGGTTTTCGTTCTTCACACGTGCCAGTTCTGCCTCGTACCATAAGACGAGACGCTGGAGACTGTCACATGAAGCCAGTACGATAATCGAGTCGCCTTCACGTTTTACTTCCACATCGGCCCGTCCGTTCCTCTTATGGAATGAGGACGAAGGGGGAAGGTCAAGGAGGCTCGCCGTCGGGATCGTCAGCGTCACTTCCTCTTTCTCCACCGGTACCGTCATCATACCCCGGATTACGGATGCGAGGCTGTCCGCCGTAAGGGTGGTTCCCATCCGCATCCCCCTTGTACTTTTTCGTACGTGACAACTCTGGACGCAGAGGGCAAGAAGACCAATGGCGGCAAGTAGGCGCACGATGGACGACGTTCTCCAAAAGACCGATGCGGGAGTATAACTTTTCATTGTCATTCCTCAGTTCTATTAGCGTACCGCGCATGTCCTCATACATGGCCTTATACGTGTCATGCACCTCTTTGGCCGTACGGGCCTTGCGCAGAGTACGGTTTACGAGCCATCCCACACCGCCGCCCAAAAGGCCGCTCGTTACAAGCAGTTGGAATATTTCCGCCCAGTCTCCGCTCATCATGGTTTGGCCCGTTTTACCTGTCTGTTACACTTTAGCTTTACTCTTACGGCGGAAAAGGCCGATAACCCATTCGATAAGTCCCGTATCCGCGATACCGTTCGCCGCAAGGCCACTACCGAGCCCGTATAGGAGTGCGATATACCACTCGATTCCATCCAGGAATCCCAAATGTTGCCACCAACCGAACAGGCAGATGCCGACGCCGACCACCCAGGAAACGATCTGTGTCACGATCCCTTCCATGCTGGGGAAAAAGCCTTTTACGATTTCCACTATAAGAGGGATCACGGCCACGATCGCGGAGAGGGAAAGGAATACGGCATCGTAATCCCCGGTGGTTTCCACTGCGACTTCCGGTGCTGTCAGCGCCAATACCGGAAGGCTTACCATAAACGATAACATCATCCCAAGAAGGGACAGGATAAATTTCTGTTTCATGTTGTTTTTGTTGTTTTACTGGTTAATACCAATTTCTTTAAGCCATTTTTGTACATCGAAGCTGGGGCAGGCTTTGGCCGCCAGCTGATTATGCCCGACAATCCGGACCGAAGGGAAACGCCGGTGGAAGTCCTTCACGTAACGCTCCAGGGATTTCCGTTGCCAGGGGGTACGGGTGTCTTTCGGGGTCTTGCCATCCCGGTCCACTCCACCGACATATACAATGTGGCGGCTTACGCTGTTGTAACCGGCGGCTCCGTTTGTCACTTCCCACGGATCCACATGCGCGTCCTCGTTGTTCTCCACCATGCGTTCCACGCCGCCGTTCAAATGGAAGAGGTCCGTATAACCGACCTGCTTCCAACCGCGACCGCCTTCCTTCATGGGAGCCGTATGCCAGTGGCGGATATCATCGGAAGAGACTTCACGTCCCTCAGGTGTCGCTGTGCAGTGGATGACAAGATACTTCAGGGCCGCCATTATGCGCCGCCTCCTTCCTCTTCCTCGTCTACCCCGTCACTGGCCGCCTGCGTAAGGTCGATCTCCAGCGTCTTTGTCTTGTCCGCATCGAGTGCTACGAGAATCGTGCCTGCCTTTTCTGCACCGGTAGTATTGGTTTCAGCCGTTACCTTCAGACCATCCTCCGTTCCGACCGCCGTAAAACCTGCCGTGATTTGTACCACGCTGTAATCACCCGACGCGGTAATTACGATATCCTTGCTTTCACCGGCCGCTTTGAATGACAACTCGGTAACGTCTGCCGTCAAGATCTTTTCAACAGGTTTAAATACCGGATTTTTTCGGCTGTCCAGCACGACGAACTCCTCGCCGAAGGCAATGTTCGTATCGGCTTTCATCAGGAGCTTGAAGAAATACAGTTCGCTCGCTGCCGACCACTTGTCGATCTGGATCACGTCCTCGTCGTCCTGGAGGTTCACGGCCGCAAACAGGTTACCGTCCACGCCCATCGAGCAGATTGTCGCAACGATAAGACCGTCGGGCCAGGAGTTCAGCGTCTCGATCGTGATACCCTTGTAGCGTTTCTTGTTGATGTCCGTTTCTGAGGCATTCTTGTATTCGCGATCGGTTAGCTCGTCATCGTAGCGGTCGAAGTCGTCGATGCTCATCAGAATACGCAGATTCGGGTTCTCGCGCAGGGCTTTTGGGATAGCCTTGCGGACGGCTTTCAGTTTCCCCAGCATGGAGGGCTCATCGGAACTTGCCACGATAAGATCAGTATCCTTTGCGGCCTGCGTTAAGATACCGTTGAACAAATGTTCGTCATCATCTCCGAACTCGCCGTTGATGTAATGGCTGCCCAATTCGAACTTCACGCTCTTAATCAGTTCTTCCAGGAGTGCGTTCTGCACTTCAGGCGGAAGTTCGGCGAACACCAGGTTGCCTTTGGGCTGCCATTTGCGCCAAACATACTCGAAGGTACGCGGGTTGAAGACCGTAAAGGCCATGAAGTCCTCCGGATCCAGCGATTTCTCCGAATAGTTGAAATTACCTTTCGAATCTTCCAAAAGGGGATTCTCTTTGCGTTTCTGCAACATCTTGCCGGTCTTGATACGCGGCAGGCTGATTTTCTTTTCCACGCCGGGGATGACCATGATAAGGCCCTTTTCGACCAGGTCGTTCCCTGTGGAGGCAAGTACCAGGAGCTTCTCCAGTACCTCGCCGTTGTAATTCGTGTTCTTTACTACTATTGCCATATATCTCAGGGGTTATTTACGGTTCAAACCTTCTTTGATCTCACGCATGCGCCGGTTCCACGGACTTTCCGTGTCCGGATCACGGCGGATATCGGTCATTACCCGGCGTTTGGGTCTGAGGCGCTGGAGCGCCTTTTCGCCGTTTTCACGGTCCTTGTCCAGGAGGTTCTTGTAGATCGGGCGGCTCTCGGCATCGATACGGCCGTCACCCTCGGCATCATCCAGCAGCTTTTCTTTCGCCGCCTCGTCGTCGGCTGCCGCCTTGTCACGGAAGGTCTTTAGTTCTCCCTGCGTCTCCTGGAGTTCCTTTTCGAGCCCGGGTACCTTCGCCGCGTCCGTTTCCAGGCTGGCGATCTCGCGCATCAGGTCCTCGTCCGTTACGCAATTCTTGAAGCGGGGACGTTTCCTCAGTTCGTCTAAATTCATGTTCGTCTTGTTTTGTGGCTTCGTGAGCCGGTTAGTAAATATTTTGTAGGCCTCTTCCGGGGTACTCTCTTCCGGAACGGGGTCCGCATCATAAATGCCGTCGATAAATCCAAGGGCAAGCGCTTCCTCGGCACGGAGCCAATGGTCCTCGCCGTCGAAATAGGCCGCACGGATCTCTTCCGCCGTCCTTCCAGTCTTTTCGGCATACATCTCGGCCAGTGTCCCTTCCAGCGATTCGATCTCTTCAATGCAGCGGCGCATCTCGTCCTTATTGCCATAGCAACCGCCCATCACGCTATGCAACATCAGCCGGGCGTAACGGCTCATCAATACCTTGCGCCCGCAAAGGGCGATCACCGAGGCCATGCTGGCCGCGATGCCGTCCACCCAGATCGTAATGTCGGCCTTGCTGCTGCGAAGGGCGTTAAAGATCGCGATGCCGGTATAAACGTCGCCGCCGTCACTGTTGATACGGACGTCGATCTTCCCGCCGGCCTGCTCTGCTTCCATCAGCTCACGGGTGATATCGCCACTGCGTACGGCATCCCTTTCGCCGATATCGCCGTAAAGCAGGATGCTGCAAACGCCGTCCTTTTTTATCATGTTGAAAAATTTGCTCATGTCCGTTTTTTTGAGGTTCCGGGAAAGGCTCCCGGGACCGGTTTTGGTTGCGAAATAGGTTGATTTCCGCCGCTTTGCAAAATCGGGATTTTATCATACAACTTTATGGCCGCATCATGCCGCCATAAAACGGTATCATGCGGACACAATTTTTTTCACCCTCTTTTATATGCCATTTTTGCCGCTAAAACAGAGGCACAAAATATGACGGAACTGACCAACAAACAGAAAAAAGACTGGGCCAAGATGCTCTACACCAAAGAGAATCTCACCCAGGCGGAAATCGCCGAACGTGTCGGAGTATCGCGACCCACCGTAAACGGTTGGATTAACAAGGAAAACTGGGAGCAGCTGAAGGCTTCCATTACCATGACACGCGAAGAACAACTTAAAAGCTTGTATCGGCAGATGGCTGCCCTGAACGATGCCATCGCACAAAAAGCCCAGGGAGAGCGTTTCCCAACCTCGCAGGAAGCAGATATTATCGCAAAACTGTCGGCTTCCATCCGGAACATGGAAACCGAGATCGGACTGGCGGATGTTATCTCCGTATTCTCCGGGCTTCTTAAATGGCTGCGCGTTTTCGATCCTGCCAGGGCGAAGGAGATCGCCCCTCTGCTCGATGCTTTCGTTAAATCAAAGCTATCTTGAGAGGTTATGGCAAAGAAAAGACTCAACTCGCGTGACAGGGTCGCTCTCGACGGCTGGAATGACCTGGTGGCATCCATCCGGGAAAATTCCGACATCAACCCGGCAGATTCCACTGCCGAGATTGAGGCCCGCAAAAAACGGCTGGAGGCGGATGACGAGGCCTGGTTTCGCTACTACTTTGCACAGTATTACACCTGCGAACCCGCCGCCTTCCACAAAAAGGCGACACGGCGCATGATGGCACATGACCGGTGGTACGAGGTAAGGGCATGGTCTCGCGAGCTGGCCAAGTCGGCACGGGCCATGATGGAAATCATCAAGCTGGCACTGACCCGCCGGGTGCGCAATGTGTTGCTCATCTCCAACTCGCAGGACAACGCCCAGCGTCTACTCCTGCCCTTCATGGCCAACATGGAGGAAAACCAACGTATCATACAGGACTACGGCACACAGAAAAGGCTGGGCACATGGGAAACAGGAGAATTTACCTGCCAGTCGGGGTGTTCTTTTCGCGCCATCGGGGCCGGGCAGTCGCCGCGTGGTACGCGTAACAAGAACTTCCGTCCGGACTGTATCCTGATCGATGATATAGACACCGACGAAGAATGCCGCAACCCGGAACGCATCAAGACCAAATGGAAGTGGCTGGAAGAAGCTCTGATACCGACCATGTCTGTCTCCGGCCATTACAGGGTACTGTTTAACGGGAACATCATCGCGGCGGACTGCTGCATCACACGTGCCATCGAAAAGGCGGAGGAACTGAAGGCGAAGGGTATCGGGCATGTGGATGTCATCAACATCCGTGACAGGAACGGCGTGTCCTCATGGCCAGAGAAGAACTCGGAAGAAGACATCGACCTGTTCCTCTCCTTGGTCAGCGCGTCCGCCGCGCAGAAAGAGTTTTTCAACAACCCGGTGGCCGACGGGGAGATATTCCGGGAGATCGCCTACGGGAAAGTGCCCGCCCTCTCCAAATTCAAGTTCCTCGTCATCTACGGCGACCCCGCACCGGGCGAGAACAAAAGCAAAAAGAGCTCCACAAAGACGATCTGTCTGTTGGGCAAGATAAACGGGCGATTATACGTCATTAAAACATTTCTCGACCGGGGATTGAACGCGGAGTTCATCCAGTGGTATGTACAACTGCTGGATTTTGTAGGCGGACGCTGCCCCGTGTACTGCTACATGGAGAACAACAAGCTGCAAGACCCCTTCTTCCAGCAGGTGTTCCAGCCGTTGGTCAGGAAGGTGCGCCGCGAGCAGGGCGTGGAGCTCTACATCAAAGGGGATGAAGAAAAGAAAACGGACAAGGCCACCCGTATCGAAGCCAACCTCGAACCGCTCAACCGGGAAGGGGACCTCGTTTTCAACGAGGCGGAAAAGGATAATCCCCACATGAAACGAATGGTCGAACAGTTCAAACTCTTCAACCTGTCTCTTACATATCCCGCCGACGGTCCCGACTCGGTCGAGGGAGGGAACCGTATTATCGACCGTAAGATGCGGGCAACGGAGAAACCCGCCATCGTCTCACGGAAATCCGTGCGGCATACAAACAAATACAGGATATAAACTTTATAAATACTTTTCTTATGAGCCAATTTATTACGCTTGAAGATTATGACGCGAGCATACATCGGGAAATTCTCGACTCGCTCGTAAGGCAGGACGAAACCGTCATCGAGATATGCGAGGACAGGGCTGTTGCACAAATAAGAAGCTACCTTTCCCGCCGGTACGACTGCGACCGCATATTCGCCGCCAAGGGCGAAAAACGGCACCAGCTGATCCTTATGATGGCGCTCGATGTCGCTATCTACCATATTTCCTCCATACATAACCCAAATGCTATTAAGGGCATCCGAAAGGACCGTTATGACGCGGCCAGGGAATGGATGAAGGCCGTGGCCGCCGAGGAAATATCCATCGACGGGGCTCCGTTGCTCCCGGAAGAAACAAGACGGAGGAACGCTAATTTCCTTTTTAAAAGCAATCCAAAACGTGTAAATCATTTGTAAGATGAAAAAGAAAGCCTACAAGACAAGGAAAGGCAAGATCTCCGTCAGCGGGAACCTGCCACGACCCGGACAGAAAGGACCGGCGACGATCGTTCTTACCCAGCCTAAACGTTTCGGTATCGATATCGCCGATTATATGCAGGCCATACGATGGGCTGAGAACGTGGATTATTCCAGAAGGTTCCGTCTTTATGACCTTTACAGTGACATATTGATGGACCCGCATCTTACGAGTGTCATCGAAAAGCGGAAGAATGCCGTCCTCTCTTCCGTGATCGAGTTCCGGCGAGACGGGAAGCCCGACGAGAGGGTGAACGAACAAATACGCTCACCCTGGTTCCGCCGGCTTGTCTCCGACATCATCGACGCCAAGGTCTGGGGATTCTCACTCATGCAGTTCTACCGTCGGGGAGAATGGATCGACTATGACCTTATACCACGCAAGCATGCCGATCCGGTACGCCGGCTGATCCTGCGCCACCAGACCGATACTACCGGTACATCCTGGGACGAATACCCGGATTTGCTTTTCGTTGGCAGTCCCGATGACCTCGGACTGCTGGCAAAAGCCGCCATCTGGGTAATATACAAGCGGAGCGACGTGGCCGACTGGGCGCAGTTCGCCGAAGTTTTCGGAGCGCCTATTCGTGAATATACCTATCCCACGGATGACGAAGAAGCGCGACAGAGGGCACTCGAAGACGCAGCTTCAACCGGTAGCATGGCAGTTTTTGTACATTCTTCCGACACATCGATGGAACTAAGGGAAGCGTCTAACAAAACCGGAAGCTCGGACCTGTATGACAGGCTGTGTGAAAGGTGCAACAACGAGATATCGAAACTATTCCTCGGTAATACGCTTACTACCGAGGCCTCCGACAAGGGTACACAGGCGCTCGGTACCGTACACGAAAAGATCGAAGACAAGGTGGCTCAGGCTGACCGGCACGATGTTCTCGAAGTGCTGAACTATAATATGACCGACATATTCCTTCGTATGGGGATCGATACATTCGCCGGGGAGTTCTGTTTCCCCGAGCAAAAGGTGATCGAACCGAAGACAAAAGTGGAAATCATCGCACAGCTTAAAAATACGTTTGGCCTCCCCGTTAGCGACGATTATCTGTACGAGGAGTTCGGGATTGAAAAGCCGGAGAACTATGAGGAACTGAAAAAACGGCAGGAAGAAATGAAACAGGTAGCCACGGCGGTAGCAAAGGCAAAAGAGGCTGAAACACCGGAGAAGAACGATGCTGAAAAAGCGAAAGAGACAAAAGAGGCCGGAGAACCTCCAAAAGAAGAATCCGGGAAAAAAGGCGGCAAGGTTTCGCTACGCGGATGGCTGCAAAGAACACTTAAAAGCTGGCGCCGGGATTTTTTCGGACGCGCCCCGCAGAAGGACGGGGCGGTTTTAGA
Organism: Parabacteroides vesiculifaciens; assembly: GCF_049860805.1. Lineage (NCBI taxonomy): Bacteria > Pseudomonadati > Bacteroidota > Bacteroidia > Bacteroidales > Tannerellaceae > Parabacteroides > Parabacteroides vesiculifaciens. Next base: position 4,534,405 of record NZ_CP187555.1, on the reverse strand, counting down.
ATGGTGATAAATACGCTCTACCGGAATGCGGCCTCCGCTCCGGAAAAGGAGGTGGCCTCTTCCTTTACCTTTTCGGGGGATTTGATCCGGGATGCCCTGAAAAACATTTACAGTAAAAAGTTCCACCCGATGACCGACATCGAGGAGAACATGTTCGATGCCGTATGGAAAACATTGAACATGGCGACAGACAAAGGGTTCGGGGCGCGTCCGGCGGATGATCCTGATCAGGACTTTATCCGGGAGATAAAGCATAACAACGCCGTTTTTGCCGCGTTCAAGGTACACCGGGCGCAAAATGACATGGCGCGGCTTTTACTCGACAAAAACGGCAATTTGAAGCCATTTGAAAAGTGGGTGGAAGAAGTCATGCCCATTGCGGACCACCAAATGCTCGACTGGCTGCGCACCGAATATGACACGGCAGTCATCAGGGCGCACCGGGCTGCCGACTGGAGACAATTCGAGCGCGAGAAGGACGTGCTGCCGAATCTCGAATGGATACCTTCCACTTCCGTTCATCCCGGAGAGGACCACCGTGTCTTCTGGGGAACCATTCGCCCGATCGACGATCCGTTCTGGAATGAACACCGGCCCGGCGACCGGTGGAACTGTAAATGCGGACTACGCTCGACAGATAAACCGGTAACGGACGTATCATACAAAACTTCGGATCAGGATAAGGCCCACAATGGACTGGAGAATAATCCCGGAAAAGACGGAAAACTGTTTTCGGAAAAGCACCCTTATGTCACCGAAGCACATCCGGGGGCAAAGGATGCCGTAGATACCTTGATGAAACGTATCAATGAAATGATTGCAGAAATGCCTGATCGCTTAACCTTTGAGGAAAAGATGGCTATCGCCCAAAATAACCTGCAACTTGAAAAGGCTCTCGGTATTACCAAAGGCAAACCGATGACGTACGAAGAGGCAAACAAAGGCAAAGAGAATCCCCGGTTCAATGAAGCTGTAGGATATCGGGTAAATTGCCAGACCTGTACTGTAACACACATGCTCAGACGATGGGGATTTGATATCGAGGCAAAACCGAATATCGAACAAAGCGCATTTAATGAGATGGCCAAACAAGGTATCACATGGGAGGAACGATTTTTGAATCCGGACGGAACTAAACCGGATTACGACTATACTTTCAAATGGAAAGTCAAAAAAGGCTACCGGATAATGAATGCAAACCGGCTAAAGGAATATTTCGCGGAAAAGTTCAAGGAGGACGGAATCTATGAAATATATTGTGCATGGAAAGGTGGATCAGCACATGTGTTCTGCGCTGAAAGGATAGAAGGAAAAGTAAGGTTCTTTGATCCGCAAACGGGGAAAGACAATGCCGGTAGTTATATACCAAATATGAAGAGCGACCGTGTAGGAGTGATTAGAATCGACAATAAGCCCATAAATCCCAAAATCATGGGACTATTCGTTACCAAATAAACGAGAAGAAAGCGCAAGCCCTTCCTCTCCATCTATCAGGCGGCAGGCATGTCCGTCAAATAGAACAAAGGTAGGAAGACCGACAGGTAGCTCGAACCCATTCTCGTCAATACAACCGACGGAATAGATGCTTTCCTGTTCGGAGCTCTCTGACAGAACAATGGAATTAAAGCCATTCTTGTTCGCAAATACCGATACTTGCCGGGGAATATTCATAATGATTGAACTTTGACGCAAATGTAATAACTTTTTAAACATAAATGATATGGATACGAAAGAATTTCTTTTAATAATAAAAAGCAAACAAAAAGAGATCGACGAACTCCAAAAACGCAGGCTCCCCGTAATGGTCGGACGTATGGCGAAGGATCATTTCCAGGATAACTTCCGACGGGGCGGGTTCGTAAACCGGGGACTGCATCCCTGGCAGAAGTCACGAAGGCTTCTTATGGGCGGTACCGGAGCAGCAAACAATTATAGTACGCTGCTTTCCGGGCACAACCATCTTTTTGACTCCACCAAATACGTACCGTCGGATTATCGTGTCAAGGTATCCAACGATCTCATATATGCTCCGATCCATAACTGGGGTGGCACGATACCCGTCACAAATCGCATGAGGGGCCACGCTTGGAAAATGTTCTACCTGGCATCAGGCAAGGAAAGAAAAGCCGTTAAAGGGCCGATGAAACGCACGAAGAAGGCTAAAGCCGTTACTCCTGTAAACCCGAAGGCGGATTTCTGGAAACGGTTCGCCCTGACAAAGAAAAGCAAGATTCGGATGCCGCAGCGTCAGTTCCTGGGCGAAAGCGAGGAACTCACAGGGAAGATCCGGGACAAAATAGAAAACGAACTTAACAACATTCTTAATTTATAATCGCTATGGGAGATATTTTTATCGCGATCATGGAAAGGATCGCAGAGGCTATGCCAGGATTGTCGATGATCGACGAGGACTACGGACAACTGGAAGGGCGCGAGGATATGGACACCTACCCGGTCACTTTCCCTGCTGTCCTCATAGGATATACCGATTCCGATTGGAAAGACCTCGGAATGGGGGCACAGAAAAGCGAGTCGATGATCGTCGTACGTCTGGCCATCGATTGCTACGACGACACGCACTACACCTCCGGAACGTATGAAAAAGTTCGTGAACGTCAGGAAATGGCAACCGAGTTGTACCGTACGCTTCAGGAGTTCCGGTGTACCGGAAACTCCAGTCCGCTTCTGAGGGTTAAAAGCCGGGATTATGCTCTGCCGGGAAATATTAAGGTTTATGAAACGGCTTTCTCGTTCTCCGTACATGATGAGTCGGCCATGCAGGGCAAGGTAGCGAATGATTTCCTTCGTAGGATCAGTCATCCTTAAAAAGGGAGAGCTGAGTGGCAGTAAGACGGGGCTTCTTTACTTTCGGAACAGGCTTTACGGTAATATCTTTCAGCATGTCGCATTTCTGACGGATAATCGCCATGATACGTGCTTCCGAAATGTAAAACTCCTTCCGGGACAAAATTCGCAACGTATCGTCAAAACGAAGACGCTGAACTTCCGTCCAGTAATAATACCGGCGCAAAAGATCCTCGTCACGCAGCTCTATAAGTGTCTTGTCTCTTCCTTTTGCCATAGCCTGTTGTTATTTCACGGCAAATTTACTCTTTTGGGGACTCTTATAAAACAAAAGACGCCACCTGAATCACCGGGTAGCGTCTTTTTCTGTTCACATATTGAACAAAATCACATCGTAAGCAGTTCCGTATCGTCTTTGCCGGGGACAAAAGGCTCGATCCGGGTTACGACCCGGCTCTGGACCTTTACGCGGCCGCTGCCTTCGCAGACCGGACACTTTGAAGCTACCACGTTACCGTTACGGTCGGGAAAAAACACACGGCCCTTACCTTCGCACTTCTTACACGCCATCACATGCGGCGCAATGTCCTTCCTCACTTCCATACCTTACAAACGGCAAAAAGAAGGTTCGACACGGCGCCATACGCCATTGGCATCACGGCGGTGGAAATAATAGTTCACGGCAGTCTTGTAGACCACGTTACTCTCACGGAAAAGATTCATAATCTCCGTATACTCGGCATCAAAACGGTCCTCCAACTCGTACAGTTTGCTGACCGACTTATAATCCAGGTCACCCTGACGGTTACGTTCGATCATCGTCATGGCAAGCTGGTACATCGGATCGTCCGTACCCAGTTCGCGACTCATGGCGTAACGCTTCAGGTAATCCACCAGACGCTCAGCCGCCATATCGGCGCGTTCGTCGAAACTCTTCACCTTGTTGCTTTTCACTTCCACTTTCATGTCACCGTCCACGATCGTAAAACTCGACTGATCCTCACGACGAAGGCGGCCGTAATCGCGCATCGTCTCACGGAACGCGCCTGCTTCCTTCTCGATCCAATCCCGGAAAGCCTTGACATCTTCCACGACCGGTAATAACTTGTTTTTTACATCCTGCATAAACTCTGCGCGAAGGCTCTCGTAGGCATCACGGCGGGCCTCACGCTCTTCTTTGTCCTGCTGCTGTAATTCACGCAACAACTGGCGGCGCTCATCGGCGCTCATGCTTTTTAATAATTCCTGTTTGTCCATACTTCTATAATTATTTTAAGTGCTTTATAAATTGAGCACATGTTAAACATTTCATTTTACAAGGAGAAGAAATCTCCCCATACTCGCAATCACCATTTACATAATACTGGCAGCATTGTTTGTATGCCTCGATTGCTTTCTCTGTCAACTCTTTTTCTGCAACCTGTACCGCTTGGTGGGCCACCGTCGAGTTTATCATCTTATTGTGGGCGTTATAGTCTTTCTCCATTTCTTTGACTAATGCCCTGGCTCTATGGGATTTCATACTTTTGATTATTCTCTTTCGTTTGACATTTTACGTCCTTTATTTAATGTCATCATATCTTAATCCTCTATTATTTTATTATCCTTCAATAACCGATTCATACTTCTGTCTCTTTCCGCTTTAGAAGGATAATTATCTCCATATCTTCTCCAACTGTCCGGATTAGCATCGCTTTTAAATTTTATATGCGGCTGGGGATAATCGCTCCGGCGCAATATATAATAGCCGGCTTCGCATAATTTTTTCTGATCTTTTGCATTCATGGCTTTTTGATCTGTTTTTTGTTGTTTTTAAGTTGATTACTTTGCCGATCTTTCAGTCTTGAATATTCGTTCCTTAGATAGTCAATCGAACGCTCCAAATGGGCGATCTCCTCATTCCATTCCTGAAGCAGGCGGCGTTGTGCCTCCATGTCCTTGGTCGGTCGGGTAAGCAGCATATCGCAAAGGAAATCCCGTTCGCCGCTGAGATAGTCCAACCTCCGGCGGAGTTTTACGCCTTGTTCCTTGATCTCGTCCAGCTTGTCCTGAAGGGGGATATATCGTGCCATCGTTATTCCTCTCCTTCTTTTTTCCGGCGGATCGCACGGAGCTTTTTTAAAAGCTGAGATAATTCTTCGTCGTCCAAATGGCGGAAACACTTTCCCGCGATCCGACGATCCCGGCAGAAGGCATCCACTTTCTTCCAATCGGCCGTATCGACTCCCAACAGTTGCATTTGATGAAGCACATCGGAACGTCTTTTCTTCAGTTGTTTCATCGCTTCCTGTTCTGTGCTGGGGGGGATCAACTTTTCCATCGCACTGACGGCATCGTTATATTCCGACAGTGACATTTCACGGAGACTGTGTGTCCTGCCGCCTGTGAACTGATAGACGATCTCCTCCTTCAGGGCATCTTTATCACTGCCGGGAAGAAGCCTCAAAAGGCCGTAGAACGATGAGTAACTCTCCGGCTTTGCGATTCCACGTTTGGGGATCATTTGTATTATCTTCATCTCTATTTCCTCCTATATTTTAAAATATCCTATCCCTATCCGTCACGGACCGGGATAGGTTTGCTACTTTTGTAGCGACAATCGAATATTCATCTAACTAAACTCAATTTCATTATGATTAATGATCGCGATTTTGAACGTCTCATGATTCAACAGTATCTCCTGTACAAAAAGCTGACTGAAATTCAGGACAGACAGAAAGGACGGATATGTAGCCATTCCGATGCAATTCTTATCAAACAATTCAACAAAGAATGCGACGAAATCAGAAAAAACATGAGACAATTTGACATCAAGTTGTGATATATTCACCATAATAACCCTCAGGTGGATATACATACTTTTTCCGACAGAGTAGAATACCGAACAAACGGTATTCTACCGTGGAACCGGTTACATAATTATTTTCGTTTGTCTCAACCGTAAGTGTTATCGTTATCATTTTGACTCCTTTCTTTAATTAGTTTTTAGTATGGTAGCGGCCTTTGACGTAGTTCTTCCGTCTGAATACCAAAATACCGAAAACATAGATCTCTGTGACTCGTAGAGGAGCCGGATCCAGGTCGCAATATACCTGGCAGGTTATTATCGACCGTTTCATATTTCGAACCCTCTATGATCCATCACCTCGACCGACACGACGTTATTCTTATTCGTATTGATCGCTACTTTATATTTTTTATCATCACCCTTACCCGTATAAAGGAACGCCCAGCCTTCTTCCACCTCGACCACTCCTTGGTGATCGATAGGGAGTCCCATACCGTTTATGATCTGCACCCGGACCGTAAGTCCTTCAAAACGTTTAAATATGTTTGCCATCGTCTTTTACTTTTGATTGTGATATTTGATAGTAATCCACTGAAAAACCGGATATCGGGGTCAAGGTGATATCAGCTTTGTATTCCAGGCTGATTGTCGGATTCTGAATCTCTAACTGGTTCTTGACGTATCCTATGTAATCCGCTTTGATTTTCTCCAAAAGTTTATCGCCTTTGCTATCAAGTAATACACCGAATTTAAATGTCATTACCGACGGACGATAATATTTCGGGGCCTTGGCTTTTACCGTTACGAGCCCCATGTACAATTTACTTTTCATATCAATCGTTTGATTGGTTCATAATACTTTCAATTCGCTGCCGGATACCGGCCTTTACTCTCTTCATGGGGGTTACATGATCCGCCGGATAAGGCGATGGAATGATAAACCCTGTAATATATTCCTCATTACCCTGGTAGTTGTAACCGATGCTCTTTCCGGGTTCGTCATCGTCTATCTCAATCGCATCGTGAAGGTTGTAGATCGTCTCAATCTCCTGAATGTATTCCGGCTTTACCTTATGGAACATCTGGTTCTCCCATGTCGTAAGACTACCGTCTGCATGACGGACAAAGAACATATCGGAACCGAACTGGCCGATCTCTTTCCGGATCTGGACCACCCGGCAAACCTGATGCTCTACCGGGGTATTAAACATCTTTACCCAGCAAGGGATCACGAACTCCCCGTAATGGTAGTCGTCAGCATCCAGGAGAATATCTCCTTTATCGGTTACTGCCTGACGCAAGATGTCAAGATCTTTTTCGCTTAGTTTTTTTCTTATTTCTTCCATGATCTGAAACTCATTATTGTTATTCTAATTTTTGGACAAATCAAAACTGATAATTTTGACACCTGCTTCCGCTAAAGAAGTAGCTAAAATCATACCGACTTTCGGACTATCACGGATAACTCCGGTCAACCCTCCAATTATATGCCGGGGAGTTCCATTTATGAACATGCAGCAATCCTGTTCGATATCTCCCGAAGCTGTCTTTTCACTGATTGCTCCTATCATGAAAATGTCTATACCGTTTTCCTCCGAGTATTTCTTTGCAATCTGTTGTAATTCAAACAATGCTGCTTTCTTCTCTTCTGTTTTCATTTTCTTTCTTTTTTAATTAATAATCTTGTATACTGTATGTTATCATTATTTTTATCGCTCAGATGGTTTCCATTCCACGTTCACGATCGCAGTCAGCTCACCGCTGCCACCGCATACGTTACAGGTCGCTTTTTCCCGGTCGTGCCCCCTCTCATCCATCCCCCAATGCCAACCGTTACCGGCACAACAGGGACACTTGTGACCGGTACTTACGAACGATTCCTTATCGGTTCTGCCACCCAGGTATTTAGGGGGACATATCGTCAATATTTTTCCTATTTCGCTCATATACTAATGCTTGTCAAATTATTTTATCAAACCAGCTTCTGAGGCTCCCAGTTCCCAGATCGTGTACTGTCCGGTATCACCACGGTAACGACCTTTGCTGTATGCCACGTAGCCTTCCACCCAGATCTTCAGATCGGCATCATACATCACGCTTGTGGCGGCATCACCTTTCGGATTCTTTCCACGGGCATGGCTGATAAAGATGAAAAGCTTGTCGGAAAACTCCTCCTTCAGCCGGATATAATCCTTGTAGGTCATCTGTGTGTACTGGATGCTGTCGATCACCACGATATTGAAACTTTTATGCCGACGGAGCCGTTCCTTCAGAGCCGGGATATCTTCTTTTATGAACGACAACCGGCGGCTTACCTCTGCCATACCAAAACGTTTCAGGTTGTTCTGTACCGTCAGACAGGTTCCTTCTTCCAGAGAGTTGAACGCTACACGGTCGTACCGGCAAAGTTCCTTGCAAAGCTGCATCACGAATGATGTCTTGCCGTTGCCACTGTTACCCCAGATGAACCATACACCCTGACGCTCCGGTGTATCGAAAGCATCACGCCATTTTCCCTCAAAGGGGAAAGTCTCATATTTCTTGTCCAGGATATCCCGGACGCTTATCGCTCGTTTCATACCGGTCAAAAAAGTCTTAACTGACGGATATCGTTTATTCTTACCAATACAGCATGACGGGCGGCACCGGTAACCTCTTCACGGGTCAACATCCAGCCAAGTACCCAAAGCAGCGCATTATTCCGCGAAGCGAACTCGCCCCATTTACGCCCGGGATTAAAAGAATGTCCCGATATGCCGCTTTTGAACCGTATGCCGGCTACCCACCGACCGTCCTGCCTGCCGATCAAGGCATCCATGATATAAGGACCTTCACGGTAAATAGGGACCACCTCGTAATCCGAAAGGGTCTGGTAATCCCTCCAGTCCCCGGGTAACTCTTTCCGGCAGTCTATCCTTAAATGTTCGAACTTGTTTTCCATATCCTTTAAATAGTGTTCAAACAGCGTTTGAACGGTTCTCTATTCCTCCGATGCGTTTTACCTTGTGGATCGACTTCTTTACGCGGCGAAGGTCAAAGTCTACGGCTGCCGCTTCCTTGATCACCGTGTCGATATCCTTTTTTGCCGTCACGCCGTTTGCCGTACAGATCACGTACACGTCATTCGCGTCCGCCGGTTCCAAGCAGTAAAATTTCCGACCGATACGACTGTAAAATTCCTTATAACCGGGTTTACGGAACCTCAGACCGTTTGTGATACGTTTGGTGATATAGTCCGTTGAAAGGAACACTATACCGCATTTTTCCTCTAACTTGTTGTACAGGCTGATGAAGTAGTGGAATACCGGTTCGGTCAGTTTGTCGGCCTCGTCGAAGATCAAAAGCGGGGCATCCATCTGGATGATATCGTCCAGGATCAGGCTCCATGTTTCGCGGATGTTGTAACCTTCGCTACGGATGCCGACCGTACGGGCGATCTCGCGCACGAAGTCGCCTTTCTTCATGTCCTCGGAGCAAAGGATATAGAACACCTCTTTCTTTTCCTGGCGGTACATGTTCGCCGTCGTGCTTTTTCCGGATCCGGCCTCGCCGACCACCCAGGTGACGTTGCGCCACGTCTGGGCGTCTTTCAATACCTCCGTGATCTCCTGGTAGGCTCCGGTCTCGACGATCTGCCATCCGGACGTACCTATACCTCCAATCTGTGAGGCCACATTGCGGAACATTTCGTCGCTGATATTCTCGAAACGGCCGTTCAGGATGTTGCTCACCGTTCCGGCACTGATCCCCTTCAGGCTGCCGACCGCTTTCGTCTGGCTCGGGTATTTCGAAACGTACGCCTTCAGGCCCTCCCGGATCGATTCTTTTTCTTTCAATGTTACTTCCATGATTCTTTTCTTATTTAAACTTTTATCTATTAATATTTTATAGTTTGCCGACCACTTTTCTTGTTGTCACCTCCTTACGTCCGATCTGATCCCAGGTTACGTTACTCAGCTCTTTTGTATCCCGACCAAGCGAAACACGTATCGTGCGGTTCTTTGGATGGCTGTATTTTCCGGTACGGCGGTCGATCTGTTCCTGGGCTTCTTTTGTGAGACCTTTCAGGTTCGGGCTGACGAGACCGTGCTGTTCGGGAGCCACACCGTACTCGTATTCGATCTCTTTGGCTGCAACCTGGCGTTCGATGCGCTCGTTTACGATGGCTTCCTGCTGGCGGCGGATAAACAGCTTTTCCTCTTCTGTCTGCTCCTGCTGAGCACGATGGATGCGGATCGGCGGTTTTGCCACACGTTCGAAGCGCATCGCACCGCCCTTGTCTTTCCAAAGCAGGCGGACGCTCGTCATATCGTACGGGTCATACTGCACATAGAACTTCTTGTAAGTATTCTTTCGGCGCCATTCCAGATCCGGCTCACCGGGGGCGGAGAATACCTCATAGGCGTATTTCCGTTTCCGGATGGTGATCTCGATACCGCTGGCCGTAAACGTCGAAGGTTCTTCAGTCACATACCAGAACATATCGACCATGTCACGAACACTGACCGGATCCGTCTCTTCGTTTACGCTGCTTTCGTACATCTCGATCCGTGGCTTGCCGGAAGCCGGGTGTTCCATCTCGTTCCATTCTTCACGGGCGGCAGCGTATATCTCATGTAGTTCCTCCAGTGTCGGAAGTGAAGCGATGTTCGCATCAATGAACTCCAGGTTCGGGCGGCTCGTTTCCTTTTTGGCCGTCACATTCTGCCCGGTGAAGCCTAACCGTTTATAAAGAACCTGCGCCTGGAACCGGTAGAAGATATTTTCGATTGTCTTCGACGCGCCGTTGTAAGGAGCCGTAGGGCGGTGGATCCGGCTGATCTTCGAGAAAAAGCCCCGGGCCGTATTTTTCTTGTGTCCTCCCTGGTTGTCGCATACCAACTCGTAAGGCTTGTGTCCGCTGCGCTGGATCGCCATACGGAAAGCGTGGTACTGGGCGATATAGTCCTCATGGTCACTGATATAATAGCCCAGCAGGACCTCGCTGTAAGCGTCCACCACCTCGTACACGCTTGTCGTGCATTTGTTCCCTTTCTCGTCACGGTAATACAGGTTCAGCTTCGTACCGTCACCGTACCATAGGGTGTCCCGGCGCTCGGGAAGGAGCGTGTGATGCTTGCGGTCGTAAAGCTGGTGCGTTTTCATCTCACCGAATACGGCATCGTGCCACAGGGGTTTGATACGCGGAGATTCGAACCAGCCTTTCAGACCGCGTTCGCTTTTGAGCGGTTTCCAGCCTTTTGCCGGAGCGGTACGGTTATACTCTTCGAATATCTGACTTACCGTGTATTTCGGCATCTGGCTGCGTCTGAGAGAGATCAGGTAACGTCCGGGTTCTTCCTCGATCTTCAGCGTGTTGCGGTTACCGTACTTGCCGCTGATAAGGACCTCATAACGGTCCGGCTTATATTTTGAGATCAGTTCCTTCAAACGGCCGACACTGCCGGGAAGCGTATGATTATACTCCGTACGCAGGTCCTCGCTTTCCTGCCGGATGATTTCCCAAAAGTCTCCGGACATGCCGAGCGCGTTACGGCGGGGACGGAGGCGGTTAATGTCACCGATCAGCGTGTTCAGCACTGAGGCATTCCAGATATATTCCGCCTTCGTCTCCTCCGGAAGCGATACATCTTCACCGTTCTTGTCGTAACGGTAATCTTCGAAAAAGGTTTCCGCTTTCTCGTCCTTGCGGACTTTGCTTCTCAATATCTCGCGTTTCATGATTTCTTCAGGCTCGCCGTATTTGGCGACATAGCGTTGTTGGTACTTGACGGGAAGGGAGGAATAAGCGTACAAGGCGCGGTTGCCTTCGCCACCGCCACGATTAATACGCTGAATGTTACCGCGGGTAACATTCAATCGTAGAGTAACTGGTTTTATAACTGGATCATTTCCTGCTGTCAGTTCCTCATAGGTTACGCATAATATCTTCTTGAAATAGTCCATCTTCCCTCCATTTTTAATCATCTAAACCATCTAAGGGTACTCGTTTTAACAGGCGGGCTGAGTTGGCAAAATTCGCCACAATAGCGAACATTAACCCTACGCTTTCTGTTATGGCGAACAAAAGGATGAAGCTCAGCAAGAAATAAGCCACATACAAGCGTTGCTCCTTATTCAAGCCTTTCAGCCATCGGAGCTCCGGTTCAAACAGTTTCTGACATTCATTTTTCATTGCTTGTTTCCTCCTTATCCGTTCCACCGACTTTGATGCCGCCAAGTTCGAGAGCCAGCTTCCGGATCGAACGGGCCAGACGGGTGTTCTTCCGAAATGCCAAAGAGTGGCTCACCATTTCACGGCTACAATTTTTCAGCTGGGCAATCCGGCTGACATTTCCACGTGCTACGATTATCCTTTCTTCCATGCTTCTATTTTAATTCGTTTATTATCAGTTCTTCTTCAAACCAGACTTCCAGTAGGGACCGCAAGAAAGCCATGCCGTATTCGTTTTCGGTCACAGCCAGAAAAGATGTGCTGTCTACCTGGTAGGTGAAAATGTTTTCATCCGAGACATCCCGAAGAAAATCACCGATCTTACTCCATTCTCTTAAATCTACTGTCACCTTGATTGCTTTCATACATCTATACTGTTTGAATATTAGAATAATTCCACCTGTTGTTTTGAAATAGTATCATAGAAGTAGCCATTCGAATAAAACGCCACCTGTAAGCTGTCACGATCCGCGATATATATTTCGGTGCCATAAAGATTATGACCGTAACGTATCTCTAATGTGCAGTCGCTGACACGTTCTTTTCCAATCACCACGCCGCGCTTGCCTTCTACCAGTCGCTCTGCTAAATACACAGCTTGACGGCTCTCGATGTCCATTTCTTGCCAACTATTACGAGTTCCGGCCTTACGATTTACTTTCATATACTCAAATTTTTTAGTTCTCATTGTTACCTCAGGCCTTTTTCGTAGCTTTGAGGCGTGTTCACATTGTGAATACGCTGCAAATATAAATCATTTTGGTTTACATTCAAACAAAATATAAATCTTTTTAGGCTATATGGAGAAAATTTCAATTTTGAAAAGCAGGTGGTTTAAAAATGAGATAGACAATCTACAGACAAAGGGTATGTCTAAAGCTGATATTTCCAGAGATTTAGATATACTCCCCCAGTATTTAAACTCATTAATGAATGGAAGTAGAAATCTAACAGACCAATTCCTTGATAAATTTATCGAAGCTTACAATATAAACCAATTTGATTTATTATCTAATTCTGATATAAAAGCAATCACATATACACCTAATAGCCCGGAAGGTTCTTCTGTACAAATATTGATAGAAAGTATGACAAATTTAATCTCTCAGAAAGATTCTGTGATTCAAGAACAAGCAAAAGAAATAGGGAAGTTAGAACAAACGATTACGCAACTTAGAAGGGAATTGGGGGATACTGTATCGGCTGCGAACGGTTCCACTATTGCCAGTGTAGGTTAAAACGTGTTTGGTGGACTACCTGCTCTAAAAACGGCAAATAGCTAACAGACAGAAAAATAACTTAAAATATAGGGGAGTGAATAAATATCTGAAAAATACAACTTCCCCTATTCAATAATATCAAAAACGATAAAAATGACCGTTCAAAAGACATCATACACATATCAATCATATAAAAAATCGATATATTTTGTAACACCAAATGTAACACCAAACTGACACGTTTCGTTTTTGCACCCCGTTTTTTGTAACACCAAATGTAACACCAAGTGTAACACCTTTCTCATTTTTCGACTCTTCAACCTGTTCAAATGATTCAAACAAGTCCTCCGCATCCACGAAGAAACCAGTAGATACAAAAAAAGCCGCAGAAAGCGGCTTAAACGTTCGATTTAAAGCGGTTTATCCCTTGTTGGTACTTCGTATCAGGTGAGACTGAATTATCAGCGCTCGTTTCGTTATTTTACTACTGCCATCGCTCAAACCGGAATGCAGCAACCGGCTTTTAGTGATACCGACCTCTTCCTCTGTCAGGGTATCAAATATGGCCGAAATACTACCGAAGTAATAATTTTTCTTTGAGTAAAGCAAATGTACATGGATCACTTTCGTCATATCTATTTCGTATTATTTCATTTGCAAATATACCAAATAATAACTATATGGAATATTTCAATAAAATAAAAATGGTAAACCGACCGAAACAAAACCGATCGAAACTGCCGCGTCCGAAGGGCTTTCCTTAACAAGCCTTGCTTTGCTCGATCAATCTGAGTATATTTGTATGTGGAAGCCGATCAGACTTAAATCCTCTATAAAAATCGTCTGAAACAGTCGGAATCTGACGCGATCCGAACCTCAATGTAAGGTTTTCCATTTGAACGGCGTTCAAACGCGCCTCGAATGTAAGGCAGATGTAAAGTAAATGTCGCGTTTCGTTTTTGTTGCCGGCTCTCTTCTATTCTGACATAACGTGCTTATTCACAAAGCAATCAGGTATTTTTTGTTCAATCCAGTTTTTACACGTTTCGTTTTTCCCCCCTTACAGATAATTCCGGCCGGACGCCGGGTATTTGGAATTATCCCGCCAAGTATTCCGGTTTACCCGCCGGGTTTCGGAATTTTCCCGGCGGGTAATCGCCTGTCGACAACCGTCAGCAGGCTTGTTGACAACTGTCGGCAAACCTGCCGACAATTGTGAGCAGGCTTGCCGACAATTGTCGACAGGCAACCGTCAGCAGAAGAATTTCGGAAAGAATGCCAGTAAAGGGAAATAATCCTTTAAGGCGATGCGTAAGACTTTCAAAGCTTTGGTGATATGAAACTCCACTGTTTTAGTAGAAACTCCCAGGGCTTCCGCGATCTCTTTGTGGCTTTGGTTGTTGTAACGGCTGCGGACAAAGATATCGCGCGTCTGTTCAGGCAATGTTTCCAACGCCTTGTCGACAAGCGCCTGTAACTCGTCGGAAAACAGTTTTTCGGGATTGCAGGCTTCCAGGGTGGCGATACGCAAGTTCAGTTCCCACGTGTCACAGTCCCTCAGATATTCCACTATTTCCTCTCGCGTACGCAAGCGTTGCAGGTAATTCAGACACTTATGTTTAATGACTGTCAGGATATAAGCGGGGACATTCGAGCCGGGAGCAAGTTTTCCTCTATTTTCCCAATAATACATCAGGCTTTCGATCGCAATATCTTCCGCAATCATACTGTCGCCGACATACGTATTGGCAAAATGGACAAAACGACTTTTATAGTCAGTAAACAACTGATTAAAAGAATATATCTCAGATCCGCCTTTCATACATATAAAATCAAATCGCCGATAAAGATATACATAAATCCGACTTGTCCGCCTTTCCAGTGGGATTTTCCGGCATTTATCCGTTAAATAGAAACAAAGACAAACATAAATCATATTTTTTCTCTAAGTTTGCATTTAAATACGAAAATCCGATGAAGAAAGTAAACATAACAACCGCAGTTCTATTGATTTACCTGATCGTTATGAGCATAATCGGCTGGCCGGGAAAGCAGGCCGATCCTGATTATGTACAGTACTTCGGTGTGATTGCAGCGACAGTACTTGTTATCGGCCTGCTACGTTTCCTGCAGATCAAACGGTTGAAGATTCGGGACAAGATGAAAAACGGGAAAAAGAAGTAACGAAGTTTAATTGCAAATATAAAATTCTAATTCATGAAAGACCTTGTGATCGGACTGTCCCTGTTAGGGATGGTCAGTGCGTGCAGCCCTGCACCTCAGGTAAAAGACAATGTCGAGGAAGACTATTGCCAGTATGTTAATCCCTTTATCGGAAATGCGGACAACGGACATACGTTCCCGGGAGCTTGTGCACCGTTCGGCCTGATACAGGCAAGCCCCGAATCCGGAGTCGGCTCCTGGAGATACTGTTCGGGATATAATTACGATGATAACTTTATCGAAGGTTTCGCCCAGACGCATTTGAACGGAACGGGTTGCCCGGACTTGGGCGACATCCTGTTGTTCCCGTTCAGCGGCGATATCAAAGACAATACTTATAAAAGCGAATACGACAAATCCACCCAGAAGGCATCGCCGGGTTATTATGCGGTCACCTTGTCCGACTATGGTGTCGATGCTGAGATTACGGCTACCGCCCACACAGCCCTTCATCGCTATAAATTCAACAACGAAGGACCGGCACGCCTGCTGGTCGACCTGCAACGCGGCATGGTCGGCAGTAAGGAAGCACTGAAGACGCATGTCTTAGAAGCCGGACTCGAAATGCCGGACAACCAGACGATCACCGGACATAACCAGACGCACGCCTGGGTGACGCGCCATTACTTTTATGTAATCAAATTCGACCATCCTTATACGGTCAGAGAAGAACTTCCGGCAGAGAAAGGGGAAAAGGCGAAACGTCTCATCCTCGAATTCGACACGAAACCGGGTGAAGCCGTACAGGTGAAAGTCGCCATGTCGAGCGTAAGTGTCGACGGTGCTCTCGCTTCCCTGCAAAAAGAAAATCCGGCATGGGATTTCGATGCGGTCCACCAGTCCACACGCGACCAGTGGCAGGCACTCCTTTCCCGCGCGCAAGTCACAGGTACGACGGATGAAAAGACGAGTTTCTACACCTCCATGTATCACCTGATGATGCAACCGAACAATATTGCCGACACCGACGGACGGTATCGCGGCATCGACGACAATATTCATACGTCTCCGACAGGCGAATACTATTCTACATTCTCCCTTTGGGATACTTATCGTGCCGCTCATCCGCTATACACGATCCTGAATGCAGATAAGGTAGACGCCATGATCCGGACGATGCTGGACCACCAGAAGATACAAGGTTTCCTGCCGATCTGGGCTTTGTGGGGAAAAGAGAACTTCTGCATGATCGGCAATCATGCCATTCCGGTGATCGTGGATGCTTACCTGAAAGGATTCAAAGGGTTCGATGCGGAAGAGGCTTACCAGGCAGTCAAGGCGAGCGCCACCGTCAGCCATTTCAATTCCGACTGGGAAACATTCGAGAAATATGGTTACTTCCCGTTCGACATCATCGACACCGAATCGGTTTCCAAGACTTTGGAATGTGCTTACGACGACTATTGTGTGGCACAGATGGCAAAAGCATTGGGCAAGACAGATGATTACGAACATTTCTCCAAACGTGCCGCATTCTATAAGAATCTCTTCGACCCGGAACTCAAGCTGATGAGAGGGAAAGACTCCAAAGGCAACTGGCGCACACCGTTCAATTCCTTCCTGCTTTCGCACGCCAGCTCTTCGGGTGGCGATTTCACGGAAGGAAATTCCTGGCAATACACCTGGCACGTACAGCACGATGTCCAGGGTTTGATCGACCTGATGGGCGGCAACGAGGCGTTCGTGACCAAGCTGGACTCTCTGTTCTTCTTAGAAAGCACAGCCGAAAATTCGGGTTTCGTTTCCGACGTAACCGGACTGATCGGACAATATGCACACGGCAACGAACCCAGCCATCACGTAGCTTACCTTTACAGCTATGCCGGCCACCCGGAAAAGACGCAGCAGGTGATCCGCGAAATCTTCGACCGCTTCTACCTGGCCAAGCCTGACGGTCTGTGCGGTAACGACGATTGCGGCCAAATGTCCGCCTGGTATATCTTCTCGGCTATGGGCTTCTATCCGGTCAACCCGATCAGCGGGGAATATGTGTTAGGCGCTCCTCAGATAGAAAAGATTTCTCTGTCTCTCCCCGAAGGCAAAACATTCACTGTCGAAACCAAAGGTTTGTCCAAAGCCAACAAATACGTCCAATCAGTGGAACTGAACGGCAAGCCGGTTACCGGTCTTACAATCAGCCATAAGGATGTCATGAAAGGCGGAAACCTGGTGTTCACGATGACAGACCAACCGGGAAGGCCTACCGGGGGACAACGGTTGTAACCTCCTTAAAGGCATATCTTCTCTGTTCCCCATCATGCAATTGGAGGATCAGATGGCCGGTCGGTTCGATTGCGTGGATACAGGCTTCGAACCGGCCGTTTTCATCGGTATAGGAATAATAGCCGTCCCCATGATATAAGGCAGCCATATAAGCAGCACGGATTTCTTCCTCTTTCTCCTGTAATAATAGGAAATAGTAGTTAAAGAAGATGCGCAGAAAACGGGCCAGGACTTCTTCCCGGTCATACATTTTGCCCGTAATCTGAGTCAGGGAGACCGGATTAGGGGCATCGCTGCGAAAGATCGTCTGGTTGATATTAAGTCCGATTCCGATTACCGAACAATAGAGGTGCTGTCCGGACAGATCGTTTTCGATCAGCATTCCGCATATCTTACGGTCTTTCCAGTAGATATCGTTCGGCCATTTCACCGTAACGGAATCCGTATAAGCCTCCAACGTTTCCTTCACACTCAGGGACGCAATCTGGGAGATCAGGAACTGGCGGTTCGCAGGGAGAAAATCGGGATATAAAAGCAAGCTGAATGTCAGATTTTTCCCTGCTTCCGACTCCCACGAGTTTCCGACCTGCCCTTTTCCGGCTGTCTGAAAATCGGCTATGACGAGGCTACCTTCCGGCAACCGGACTTTTGCACATTGTTCCCGCAGGTAGTTATTGGTCGAGTTCGTCTCGGCAAGCCGGATGATCTGCGGCGTTTCGTTTTCCTTATTCATTTTCGTAGGCTTCTCTTATTTTCTTCGGCAACTTGGCGATCACTTCGCGATAAGAATGATGAATCCAGTGCTTGATCTCGTTGTCCGGCATATCCCGGCCGAGATAGATGGTGTTCCAGTATTTCTTATTAAAATGATAAGCGCCTTCCACGGCCGTATATCGTTCGCGCAGCTCCTCGATATAATCGGTACTGCATTTCAGCGAAACACACGGCTCCACAGCATCTAAAGGCAGGAGCAGGAACATCTTCCCCTCCACTTTGAACACCAGCGAAACATCATCGAAAGGGAAACATTCCGTCACATTCTTCAGCGACAGGCAATATTCCCGGGCTTCTTCTACATTCATACTGCTCTATATTGGTTTATTAGCGGCAAGGAGCATAGAAAGCATCTTCTATATGATCTATTTCAAGCCCCTCTCCTTTTTTTATTACAGTTATAATATCGAAACGGACCGGCAGTTCGAGATTGAAAAAGCGGACATACGCATCGGCAGCCGCCACAATACGACGGATTTTAGGAGTATCGACCGCCTCTTCAGGCGCTAAAAGGTAATCTTCCGAACGTGTTTTCACCTCTACGACTACCAACCAGGTATCCTTGACTGCTACGATATCCAGCTCATAATGATGCCAGTGCCAGTTTGTATGAGTAATCCTGTAACCCTGCTTTTCCAGAAAAGCACGTGCAACCGACTCACCGTCTTTTCCCGTTTCGTTCCATTTAGCCATTCCATGTAATTTGCACAAATATAATGTTTTTCTTTTTTATTTGCGCTTTCCCCCTTACATTTGCAAAACTATGACACTGAAACGTAAATATTCATCTCCACAGCCGAATCACCCGCGCGTGCACAAGGTCACTTTCATGCTCAACGACGATGAGCAGAAGGCTGTGGAACGTTATCTTGCCAGGTATAAAATCATCAACAAATCCCGTTGGTACCGCGAGACAATCCTGTCCCACATACTTAAAACCCTGGAAGAGGACTATCCTACCCTCTTCAATGAAAACGAAATGAGAAGATGATCGATCCATTCAACGACGAATATTTCATGAAGCAGGCACTGATAGAAGCCCGCGCAGCAGCCGAAGAGGGAGAAGTTCCCGTCGGCGCCGTTATCGTATGCAACAACCGGATCATAGCCCGTGCCCACAACCAGACGGAGCGTCTGAACGATCCGACTGCCCATGCCGAGATGCTGGCGATAACAGCGGCAGTCAGCGTCTTAGGAGCCAAATACTTGACCGGATGCAGCCTTTACGTGACGGTAGAACCATGTGTGATGTGTGCCGGAGCGATCGGATGGTCGCAACTGAGTAAGATCGTCTACGGGGCGGCAGACGAAAAAAGAGGCTTCCAGCAATATGCACCGAAAGCCTTACATCCAAAAGCGATAGTCAAAAAAGGAATCCTCGAAAACGAATGCGCCGAAGAAATGCGCAACTTCTTTCAGCGCAAGCGCTGAAAGACCTATTTTACTTCCTCATAATCCACATACTCCCCTTCATCTTTTGCAAAGATCTTTTTACGGGAGGCCTGCGAGGCATATTCTTCGCGTGCAGAACTGTTGCTGCGCGTGTTGGAAGAGTAACCGCTTGTTTGACGGCGTTGTTCACCCTTCTTTCCACTACTTCCGCTTCCGAACAGGATATTTTTAAAGGTACGCAAGATAGAGAATCCCATTAGAAAAACTAACAGGATAAAGAAGAAGAACATAACAAACAAAAACTTAAACATATTCCGTCACTTAGTTGGTTCATTACACAAACACAAAGATACGAATTCTTGTTTATCTTCTTTTGTTAAAAAAAGACAAGGTTATATAGAGAATGATTGTTCCGGCAATGCCCAAAACACCAAAGAGAGCCACAAAGACCACTGCCCCGGCTACTAAAATATAGCGAAGCTCATTGCCTTTCCATGCCAACGACTTTACTTTCAAAGAGAACATCGGAACTTCAGACACCAGCAACGACGAAAACAAAATTGCCACAACTATCGTTCCGGCAATAAACCCGATACTGTCCACCGGAACGGCAGAATGGAACGCATACCCGATAGACGCCCAAAAAAGTGCATGGGCCGGGACAGGCATACCGATAAAAGAAGTCGTCTGCCTTTCATCGATATTGAATTTGGCAAGGCGCAATCCGGAAAAGACCGGTATCACCAGAGCCATATACGGGACATAACCAGCCGCCTCTCCCAAAACAGGAGCCGTCATGCATGCCTGCTCCAACAGCCAATAAACGATCATTCCGGGAGCGACACCGAAACTTACCATATCGGAAAGGGAATCCAGTTCCTTTCCCATCGGAGAGTAGGCGTGCAGGGAGCGGGCGGCAAAACCGTCACCAAAATCGAAAACAGCCGCAATGACAATCCACAGGGTCGCCATCGGCAAGTTTCCTCTTAACGCCATAATACAAGCGATACAACCCGACATCAGGCTGCAGCAGGTAACAAAATTAGGTATACTATTCTTGATGCTCATTTATTTCTCTTATTTTCCCAAACGGGCTATCGGAGTTTGGTTACCGGTAACCTTCTGATCCATTTCGACCAGGACTTCCGTCCCGACAGGCAGGTAAACATCTACACGCGAACCGAACTTGATGAAGCCCATCTGCTCATCCACATGACATTTATCGCCGACTTTGGCATAAGTCACGATACGCCGTGCCATTGCTCCTGCGATCTGACGAGCCAGCACATCCACGCCACCGCGGGTCGTGATCACGACAGCCGAACGCTCGTTCTCCGTGCTGCTCTTCGGCAGGTAGGCAGCCATAAAACGTCCCTTCTGGTGTGACACGTGCTTGACAGTCCCGTTCACCGGGAACCAGTTGGCATGCACATTGAAAATGGACATGAATATGGATATCTGCAAACATTCCCTGTGCAGAATCTCATTCTCCATCACTTCCTCGATCGCCACGATCGTGCCGTCGGCAGGGGCGATCACCAATCCTTCCGAATCGAACGGGAAACGCCGGAACGGGCTACGGAAGAAGTTAAGTACCAACAAGAACAGGACTGTGGTAACGAAAGTCGTGGTATAGAACACCCAACCTCTACCGACAGTATGATACAGCGCAACGTCCACGACAAAGAATATCGTGAAAAGCGTTAATAATAGACCTGTTCCTTCTTTATGTACTTTCATTCTTTAATCTAATCGAGTATTTATCGTAAGAATTTGCAAAAATATTCATTTTTACCGAATAACAAAAATATATCACCCTTTCACGGCTTCTATTTTGCTTAATTCAACATACCAAAGGAAACCTTCAACCTCGTCATAGCCCATTTGCCGAATCAGTTTCAGGTAGTTCCTTACCTGGCTGTGATAGCGTTGGTCGGCACGTTCCCCAAATTTATAGTCGACCACGACCACACTGTTTCCGGTGATCATCACACGGTCCGGACGCTTGGACAACCCTTTGCCGAACAGGATATCGACCTCGTTCAACACACGAGCCGTACCGTCATACCAAGAGGCGGCTCCCGGCAGGTTCAACAACTCTTCGAGGCGTACGACAAGCGCCGCCGCTTCCTCTCTGTCGATCACCCCTTCCTGACGGTATCGTTCGACCGACTGCGGGATATCCTTTCGGGTACGGATACGGCTCAATACCTCGTGCATCAAAGCGCCATGTTTCCGGCGGGCATTATCGAAGAAATAACCTTTGCCATGCAGGCGTAATTGCAGGCGGTCGTCCGGTGAGATGGAGCTAAGACGCGCCATTCCGATCTCCTGTATTTCACTGTTCTCTTCCTTTGCTGCCGAATGCCACCAGTCGCCCAGTTCAAAAACACCTGTTCCGGTATCGAAAGCGGCAGGCAGTGAGATCAGTTTCTCACCGTCCCGAGTATCGGGCATATCCGTACGCAAGCCGGCCCACAAGGCGTCGGTCAAGGTTGATATTTTTTCGACATCGCCGGTCCCTTCCTTGATCTTTTTCGGACGCGGAGAGAAAACGATCAACTCTTCTTTCGAGCGGGTAAAAGCGACATATAGCGTATTCAGGTTATCAATAAAGGCATGCAAGCGTTCCTTAAAATAATCACCTGCAAAAATCGTCTTTGCCAGCGACTGGTTGTAGCGCACGGGAACAAGATGCAGGCGGTCGAACGGTTTCTCTTCCGGATGACACCAGAGGATCACCGGCTTTGACGGCTTATGGTCGATCTCCCAATCTCCGAAAGGCATAATCACCACCCTAAAACCCAACCCCTTCGACTTATGGACCGTCAAGATGCGGATCGCATTCTGTCCGTCAGGCGTGGCAATCGTTTTACGGCAACCTGTCTCGTCCCACCATCTCAGGAAACGGTTCAGATCGGCACTCTCCTTCTGAGTATATTCGGACACCATATCCAGAAAAGCCTGGACAAAGACCTGTTCGTTTTCGGGAAAATCAGCAGCAAAGAGACGGAACAGACCTTCCGTTGTTTCATAGAGAGACTGGCGGGAGAGAATTTGCAGGACAGAGGCGACTTCCGGCGGGAAAGCCGGAGCTTCGATGCCAAATACCCCTTTCAACACCTGATAGGAGTATAAAGCGATCTGCTCATTCGTCCGGTCTTCGGGATTCTTCAGGTAGCGCAACAGGGAAACCAAGAAACGGACAGCCTTCGAACCACTGACAAACAGAGCCTCATCCGAGATAATATCGTAATTGTAGCGATCAGAAGGATGTTCCTCCTTATAGGTCAGCAAGGTATCTGCTACCTGCGCCCCTTCCTGGTTGGTGCGGACAAGGACCGCTATGTCTTTTAGTGCATATCCGTTATCCTGTAACTTCTCCAACACGCCGGGCAAACGTTCCAGGGCTTCCTCCTTCCAATCTTTGTCGTCGTCGCCGGAAAGAAACTCGATCCGCACATGCCCGTCTTTCTGTTTGAAAGGAGGAGGAACCTGTTGAAAACTTTTATCATAAGCGGACATGATCTTGGTGAAAAAAGCCGCACGCTGTTCTTCGTTGAGAGAAGAAACGGACAGTGCCTCATTATATAACGCCTGGAGAACACCCGGAAGTGTCGTAAAAAGGGCGTTGTTGAACTCAACTATATTCCGGCAACTACGCCAGTTATCCTTAAGCGTTTCTTCTCGTACTTCTTCGGAGGAGAAATCGGACCTGACCTGTTCGTCCAACAATTTCCAGTCGGAGTTACGGAAACGGTAAATACTTTGTTTCACATCTCCCACGATCAGGTTGTCCCGGCTATGCGCGAGGCTTTCTTCGATCAGGGGACGGAAGTTGTTCCATTGCATTCCGCTGGTGTCCTGAAACTCGTCAATCATATAATGGTCGACATGCGTACCGGTCTTTTCGTAGATAAAAGGAGCGTCGCTGCCTCCGATCACCTTATTGAGCAATTCCGTCGTGTCGGCAATCAGCATCACATTCTTCTCCTCCCGGTAAGCGGCTATCTGGCGGGACACATCGGTCAGGATACCTAACGTATAATAATAGCGGACAATTTCGCGGGCAGTATTATAGGCTGTCAGATTATCGAACAGGGAAACAATCCCTTTGATGCAATCATTCAAACCATCCTCAAAAGCACATCCGATAATTTGCCTCGTACCGAGAGCGACCGTTTTTGTAAAACAACCGTTCAGGTTATCCGCCAGCCCGACAAAAGTAGCGGACGGCTCCTTCATCTCCCCTTGTGCCAAACGTTCGAGAAGAGTCAGAGGCGAACGGCTGCCTCCTTTGAAGTCGGTTACTTTGAGTCCGTATCTGTTCAAGACCGCCAAACCACGTTCACCCAATTCTTTGGCTGCAGCTTCCACGGAGCGGATAATGCCGTACAGATCGTTCTTGTAGTCATCCAGTGCTTTCTTGTCTTCTATATCCCGGCCGACCTCGTCGCTGAAAGCCTTATAACTTTCCTTGAAGACCTCCCGGCTCAAGGCCATTATATCTTTACGGAGATTCCATTCCCCTCCGTTCTCTATCTTATCTTCCGCAAACCGGAGCAGCCATCCCAACAGGTCTTTGCTTTCGGGCTTTTCGAGATCCGCCAGCAGGTTGTCGATTGCCGTCGTGAGCACCAGCTCCTGATCCATTTCGATCCCATAGCCTCCCTGCAAACCGATCTCACGTGTAAAGGCACGCATGGTCTGCTGGAAAAAGCGGTCGATCGTACTGATATTGAAAGCAGAAAAGTCGTGCAGGATATCGATCAGTATTTTTGCCGCCTGCTTCCGTACCTGAACCTCCGTCAACGAGTAGGTGGACTTCAACAATTCCACATAATCCGATTTCCTGCCGGAAGCCAAGTTATACAATTCATCGACAATACGGGTTTTCATCTCGTCCGTCGCCTTATTAGTAAAGGTCACGGCAAGAATACGGCGGAAGGCTCCCGGCCCCGTAAACAACAAAGTCAGATATTCACCGGTCAGCTTGTGCGTTTTCCCGGCTCCCGCCGACGCTCTGTAGATTGTCAGCATACGATCAGATTATGCGGCTTTTGACATAGCCTTCTTTTTGTAATATATCCAGGACCTTTGGCCTCAAGTCACCTTGCACGATGATTTCACCGTCTTTGACGGAACCGCCGACCCCGCACTTCACCTTCAGGAACTTGCCGAGTGTTTCCAGATCGCCGGCCGTCCCCCGGAAACCGGTTACCAATGTCACGGCTTTGCCGCCACGGTTCCGCTTATCCAAAGCGATGCGCAACAGTTGCTTCTCTTTCGGAAGTGTATCTTCTTCCTCTTCGTTATCCGTATTATATTGAAAATCGGGATTCGTAGAATACATGACTCCCAAACGGTCTTTCCAGTCGTTACTCTTCATATTTATCTTTTCTTTATGGGGCCAAATCTACAAATTAACACTGGGATATACAAGATTACGGACATTATTACATATCTTTGTACAGACTTAGAGATTATCGAGGGTACTAATCATCTAATTCAATCAGGGATGAATAAAACCAGTTTTCTAATCATATTTTTTATCCTGTCATTGTACAGTCCGGTACTCCACTGCCAACAGGATAGTTCAAAAGACTATATATTGGTCCTTCACTCTATTAATTTCAAGGAGAGATGGACACATCAGGCTTATGAAGCGATTCGTACCACACTTACACATGACGGGATTCCGGTAAAAGGAGAAGAATTACAGATTCCGATAATCAAAGATACGATGGAGATTATCCACAAATTAGATTATCTACGGCAACAATATCCCTTTCCTCCGAAAGCCATCATTTGCATCGGTGATCCGGCGTGGCTCGTCACCCGCCCTCTTTTCGATAACGAATGGAAAGACGTTCCCAGCCTCATCTGTTACTCGCAAGGTATGGTTCCCCGCGATATAAAAGCGATGGTAGACCGGAAACTGGGATTCCGGGAGGCCATGATCCCTACTACCGAAATGATCGAAGGCTATAACGTCACGACCTTGCGGCAGCCGCTTTACGTCAGGGAAACGATCGAGACAATCCGGAAGATACAACCCGGGCTGAAGAAAATCGCCTTTATCTGCGACAACCGTTATATCAGCTTTGTCACATGCCAGGAACTACAGAACGTATTGGAAGAGCAATATCCGGATCTCGAGTTGAACGTCCTGTCGTGGCCGAAACTTTCAACGGAAAACCTGCTGGACACGCTGACGACTTACAACAATAAGAATGCGGCGATCATCTACTATTCCTGGTATGCCATTCCTCAAAAAGGAGAAAACCATTACTTAGTAGACAATGTGCAGAAGATGACGAGCAGTTTCTCCAATGCACCCGTCTATCTGATCGTCGACCTCGATATCAAGAACGGGAATTTCGCAGGCGGACATTACATTTCCATTGAAGACTTCAACGATGCGATCATCATGACTATACGGGAGATATTGGCAAAAGGGGACGCATTCGTCCCTTGCGACCGGATCGGAGGAAGTCCCAAAACGTATCTGAACTACCAGCATTTGTACACACACGGCATCAATCCGTCCTATTACCCGAAAAACGCCGTGTATTTTGACGAGCCACCCACATTCCTCGAGAAATATAAGATCCAGATCATTTCCGGGATCGTTATCCTTATTCTATCGGCCTCTATCGTCACCCTGCGTATCCGCCTCTTCATCCAGAAAAGAAGGATGGAGAAAGAATTGCGGGAAAAGGAAAAGATAGAAGAAGCCAACCTCCTGAAAACAGCCTTCCTGGCAAATATGAGCCATGAAATACGGACACCGCTCAATGCAATCGTCGGTTTCTCCAACCTGATCGCCCAGGGAGAAATACAGGAGGAAGATCGGGAAGAATTCCGCAAGATAATCGAAACGAACAACGAACTGCTGCTGCAACTCATCAACGACATACTCGATCTATCCAAGATCGAAGCGGGAAAAATGGACTTCATCTATAGCGACATAGATGTTTCCGGTATGTTTAACCGCCTGGAACAGGTTTTCTGCGACAAAACCAAGCCGGGTGTAAAACTGATCTGTGTCCTGCCGGAGAAGAACTGTTATATCCATTCCGAGAAGAACCGGCTGATGCAGGTGGTTACCAATTTCCTGACAAACGCCTGCAAATTCACCTTCAAAGGCTCCATCACAATGGGATATGAAGAGATAGAAGGCGGCCTGCGTTTTTATGTTTCCGATACGGGTAAGGGGATTGCAGAAGAAAACATCCCGCACGTGTTCGAACGGTTTGCTAAATTCGACACTTTTATCCAGGGGACAGGACTCGGTCTATCTATTTGCCAAACGATTATAGATTACTTGAAAGGGGAAATCGGAGTAGAATCGAAAGAAGGCGTGGGTAGCACGTTTTGGTTCACCATTCCCTGCGAAGTAAAAAAGGAGTGAGAGGGAGAAATCAGTTCCATGCCCGTGAAACTAAAGTTTCTCCGGCATGAAACTAAGGTTTCATAGGCATGGAACTAAGGTTTCACCTAAGGGAAACTCCCGACAATAGTTGAGGGAAAGAACCGGAAGAGGCGGGCTATTTCTGTATCAGTACCGTTGCATAAGCGGCTATTCCTTCCTGCCGCCCGGTAAAGCCTAATTTCTCGGTTGTCGTAGCCTTGATGGAGATATCTTCGGCATCTACCTGGAGGACCTCGGCCATCACCCGCTTCATTTCGGGGATATGAGGATTCAGTTTCGGGCGCTCGGCCGCAACGGTCGCATCTATATTGCCCAATGTATATCCGGCATCACGGAGCAGTTCCATCGTATCGTACAACAATATCTTGCTGTCTATATCCTTATATTCGCCAGCCGTATCAGGGAAGTGGTAACCGATGTCACGCAGATTGGCCGCCCCCAGCAGGGCGTCGCAGATAGCATGGATCAACACATCCGCATCACTGTGCCCTTGCAGGCCCATCGTATGCTCTATTTTCACTCCGCCCAACCACAAATCACGTTCCGGCACCAGCGCATGCACATCATATCCAAAACCCACCCGAATCTTCATCACTTTCAACTTTTAACTTTCACCTAAATAAGTTCTTAATCCCGTCCATATCAAAAGACAGGGAGAAACGAAGTGTCTGGTCCAACGGGTTCTGCGGAACCGTACTGATCAGATAAGCGGCATCCAACTGGAACACGCTCATACGGAAACCGGCACCGACAGAGAAGTATTTACGGTTGCCGACATTCGCATTCTCGTAGAAATAACCGCCGCGGACGAAGAATTGTTCATTATAGCTATACTCGGCTCCGACCGAAACCATGATCTCTTTCAGCAAGCCGTTGGGCGAATCGGTAAAAGACTTCAACATACCGGAAAGGCTCGACCATGATTTATAGTCGTCCACACGCGTCTGGTAGTCGGCATCCGTCTCCCCTTCTTCCTTTTGGGGAGCATACGGAACCATATATTTGTTCAGGTCCAGATAAACGCCTATCTGGTTGTAATCGTCGATCGGATAAAGCAAACCGGTTCCCAAAGTCAGCTTTGCCGGAAGGTATTGGTTTGTATTTCCTCCGTCATACGAGATCTTACTCCCGATATTGGACAGGTTAAAACCGAAGCTCCACAAAGCCTCGGCATTACCCATCAACACATATTTTTCCAGATAACCGGAGATATCGGCAGCAAAAGCATTACCCGCATTGCTCTCGTCATTCTGGTCCGTCCCCATATCCGAACGGATGTAACGCAAGGCTACCGCCATTGAATAAGACTCGGACAATTTGCGGCTGTAAGCCACATCGAACGCCATCTCGTACGGATTCAACCCATACGGCACATCTCCGATGTTCTCCCATATATTGACTTCTCCCAGCGAGAAATAGCGCAAAGAAGCGCTAACTGCCTGCAAGTCGCTATTACCCAATTTGTAATAACCGGTCATATTCACCAAAGCCACATCGTTGACCAATTTGCGCAACCACGGCGTGTAAGACAAACTGACTCCCGCCTTGCTTCCCATAAAAGCATATTTAGCAGCATTCCAGTACTGCGAATTGATGTCCGGCAAAGTAGCCGCCCCCATGTCTCCCATACCGCCGCCTCGAGCATCCGGTGCGATATTCAACGAAGGAACCGCCATTTCAAGCAAAGACACTTTATCCTGCCCCCAGGTTGTAGCAACCGAAGTAAAGAAGCCAAGTATTATAACGAGTGTACCGATTCTGAATTTACTTATCATATATTTATCCTTAATTATTTTCCGAATTACCGATCAATTTACATCACGCTATTATAAACTGAATAATCCGAACTTTATTGTATGCTCAAATAAAATTCCTACTTTTGCCTCTTGAGTATGAAAGCTATACAATCGACAGGCAAAGTTAACGCATTATTTCTTCTGATGCGCCCTTCCCAGTGGGTAAAAAACATCATCTTGTTTCTACCCGTGTTTTTTGCACAGGAGATGGCAGACTTAGACAGGTTGCAGAACGTTGCGATCCTGTTCGCCGGCTTCTGTATGCTCACCAGCGGCGTATATGTCTTCAATGACCTGATGGATGCCAAAGAAGACCGTTTGCATCCAGCCAAACAATTCCGTCCGATTGCCGCCCGGAAGGTTTCGCCGGCGGAGGCAATCGCATTCATGTTCCTGCTTTATGGCATAAGCGCGTTATGTTTCAGCCTTTTGCACATTAGCAGCGACCTGATTTGGTCGCTGGCCGGAGGATATATCCTCCTGAACCTGGCTTATACGCTCTTCCTCAAACAAGTGCAGATCATAGACGCTATGATTGTCGCTTGCGGTTTCATCATCCGCCTCGAGGCAGGTGCGGCGGCAGGTGAGATCGAGTTGTCACATTGGCTGATCATCATGACCTTCATCCTTTCCCTTTTCCTCGCTTTCGCCAAGCGCCGGGATGATTTGCGTAATTTCATGGAGACGGGACAGATCTCGCGGAAGAATATTACCGGATATACGATCGATTACCTGAACGTGATCCTGTCGTTCCTGTCTTCCATTATTGCCGTGACTTACATATTATATACCCTCTCGCCGGAAGTGACGGCAAGGAGCAGCGAGTATCTGTATGTCACGGTTCCGTTCGTCCTCGCAGGCATCATGCGCTACCTGCAGATTATCCTGGTTGAAAAGAGCAATTGCAACCCGACCGATATCCTGTTGCAGGACCGGACCTTGCAACTGACCGTGGCCGGCTGGTTTATCGTATTCGCTTTACTTATTTACTGATATGGCAATCGCAATATTCGACTTCGACGGAACAATCATTTCCCGCGATTCGCTACCGGACTTCCTGATCCGTACGTGCGGGCGGAAGGCTTTCCTCCTCCGGCTTCCCCGGATCATCCTGCTGAAAGGGGCAGCCGTAGCGGGCATCCTTTCCACACACCGGGCCAAAGAACTTGTGATCTCTTCTTTCCTGCGGGGAATGAGAACGGTGGATTTCCATAAGGCTTGCCTCGAATACGCCTCCCGTATACCGGACTTCGTCTATCCTGCCGCGCTGGAAGAAATACGCAAACACCAGGAAGCAGGTAACAGGATTGCCATCATCAGCGCCTCCGTCCCGGAATGGATACGCCCCTGGGCGGAGACAATCGGAATCGGAGTTGTCGAAGGAACGGAACTGGAAGTAAGAGAAGGAATCCTGACCGGACGATTTTCCACCCCCAACTGCAAAGGAGCCGAGAAAGTCCGCAGACTTCGCCGGATATACCCTGATTTCGCATCCGAGACACTCCATGTATATGGTGACAGTTCCGGAGACAAAGAGCTGCTTGCCATCGCTGATATCCCCCATTATAAACCATTCAACAAATAAATATGATACCATCCTGCCTGTCTATCCTGTTTCGCGCTCTCCGAATCGAATGGAGGGAAACCAGACGTACCTTGTTTCCGCCGACCTGGACAGAGGCCGCACTATTCCTTTTCTTTTTCCTCCTTTACGGGGGCATCGGCTATCAGATGCTCTTTCACACGGGACTGATAGATATGCCTAACGGAGGTGCGGGGAGTTATTTGGGCTACGACAATCTGTTCCATCTCCATACACGTGGGGGAGCTTTTGACGTCAGCCATCCTTTCTTCGGTATCTTCCATTTGTTGAAAACTCTGTTGATAATCCTGTTGACAACCCTGTTCAAAGAGAAAACGGCCGGTATTATCTGCCTGGCACTGATGAACCTGTTAATAACCGGCGGACTGGTACTGATCTACCGTTACCTGAAACAGATCGTCCGGATTTCCTCCCGCCGGGCACTGTTGCTGACTGGTTTCACGGGAAGTTTTTTCACCACTATCGTTCTGTCGTTCACAACGGAAACCTATCCATTCTCTTTTTTCCTGCTCGTCTTCTCTTTGTTAATGCTTTCCAGAGAATATAAGCTTACCGGATATATAAAAGGGCGAACGATCCTTTTCCTCTCTTTCCTCTGCGGAGGGGTCACAATCACCAACGCTGCCAAACCGGCAATGGCCGTATTCCTGAACAAGACGCCTTTCCGGTATAAGATACGGACGGGCTTCAAAGTCATGCTGCCGTTCGTTATTTGCGTAGCGGTCGTCATGGGATTCTATACGCTCAAAGCCAAACTGTTCCATTCGGAAGGCCCGTCTCCTATCGAAACGACCCGGCAACTCGGACAATATTTTATCCACGACGATACGTTCGGCAAACAGGCATTCATCGACTTCTGGGGCAACACGATCATAAGCACGCCTCTCACACAGCAGTTAGTAGGGAAAGAAGTCGTATTGCGGCCAAGCGAATATCTGCATAGTTGGAATAATGCGGCCATCATGTTCTTATTATTCTTAGTTGCAGCCTCGGCATTGCTCAACCTGAAAAACAAATATGTACAGTTGCTGCTTATGTACCTGTGTATCGACTTTGTCATCCACTTTATTATCCGTTACGGGATGAACGAAGCAATCCTGTTCGGCGGACACTGGATGTTTGCAGTTCCCCTGCTGTTAGGTTGGTTATATCCCCGCCTCCCGGTTCGCATGTACCGCATACTGGACTGGATCATTATCGGCTTTTTTGTCTTGACAGCCACAATAAACACAATGGAAATTATGCGTTCCTTCTTATTCGCCTAAAAAGATAGACAGCCTTATGTGCTTCCATTGCAGAAAACGAAGAAACCGGCATACGAAAACATTGGATAAAAAAATAAAAGTATCTATATTTGTGGAAACTACAGTGAAATGCGCTTAAACAAGAAGGACATACAATCAATTATCCAAGTCGCAAAAGAAATTTATGGCGAAAGCGTTGAAGTATATTTGTTCGGTTCCCGGACAGATAACGAGAAACGTGGAGGAGATATAGACTTGTTAATCCGTACTACATCTGAAAAGAAAGGAGTCTTGGCGCGCATCCGTATGGTCGCCCGCCTGAAACAACTTTTAGGAGAACAGAAAATCGATGTAATAGGCGACCATGAAGAATCGTTGGTTGCAAAAGAAGCATTAACCACAGGCATACGATTGATATGACAAACCGAAAACAAGAATTACGGGAAAGATTGAGTCGTGAATTTGATATTTGTGACCGACATATTCAACGCATAGAAGAGGCTTTGGAAGCGATGGGAACAGACATTCCTATGTCCATTGAATGCTATGCAAATTTGGATGAAAACCAAATCCGCTGCATGGATCAATTCATTTTCCGCTTTTCTAAACTTCAGGATGCAATGGAAGCCAAAATATTCCGATATGTATTGGAATATTTAGATGAAGACATTACAACTTTACCCATGCAGGACATCCTGAATCGTTTGGAACGCTATCAGTTTATAGAAAGTGCGGAAGAATGGGGATACATCCGGGAATTGCGAAATGAGATTGCCCATGATTATCCTTTGCTGGAAAATGATGTTGTATCCGTACTCAATGAACTAATATCGAAAGTCCCTTTATTGAAAGGCATTTATAACCGGATAAAGGCTGTTGTCTGAATTACCTTATTCTCCTAAAATGATGAACTTCCTTGCTTTTGTTGCCTCTTTGGAATTATCGGTACTGATAGCTGCCCGGTAGATATAGACGCCGGGACGCATACGGGCGCCACCACGTGTCAGATCCCAGGAAATCGTATAGTTTTCGAACAAGCCGGACGTTCCGCTTTCTTCATGTTTCCAAAGTTGGCGGCCTGCCAGATCGTAGACCATGATACCCACCCGCATCCGGCTTTCGGGACGGTTGTGCATAAGATGAAAAGTCACTTGCTCGCGGGCGATACCCGGTGTTGCGATCACATCGAACAGGAATGGTTTCAGTCCCTCAACCACTTCGAAGGTGAATGTCCGCACGGTCGAGTTATTCAGGATATCCCATACCCAGAACTCCGCCGTATGTTTACCCGGCTCAAGTGCCGGGATCGGAAACTTCACGATACCAGCCCCCTCTTCGCCTGGAAGCAGTTCGTAATAGCTGTTCAGGTTATAGCTCAGTACAGTCGATTCGTCTATTACCAGCATCATATCATGCCCGACACTGCTTCCCGTGATATTTACTCCACTCTTATCCCATAACTCAGCTACAAAATAAGGAGTCGTATTCACCTGGCCGCCATCCACAAAGGTTGTATCATTCAGATAAAGGGCACGGATTTCCGGACCAATCGTATCGGTTTCCGCCGTGTCGGAAGTTCCTCCGACAATAAAATTGTCGAAATTACCCTGTGCCTCATGACCATTTTCCGTATCGACGGCATAGAGGTTCATTTTCCCCTGCAAATTAGAATAGGAAATATCCTTCGGAACCGTAAATGTAAAACTGAACTTTCCGTTGCGCACGGAGTCATTCCCTATAAAAATCGTATTCGGATAGTCGGTGAAGGTGAAAGCCGGACTGTCATCTTTGTTACTGTTCTTCAAGCAGGTGACAGTCACCTTGCTATCTTTTACAGTCGGGTTTACTATACCAGTAAAATCAGTTACCAACTGCCCGGAAGCATCCAACACCTCTCCTTCGACAGTAATCTTTTCCAAAGCTTTGAAAGAAATTGAATTTCCATCTACCGCTTGTCCGTTTACGGTCGTCACTTTCATTCCAAATTCTGGATAAGCCATTTTTACAGCAGGGTCTCCGATCAAGCAGAAACCAAGTTTGTAAACGGACGACAAGGTATTTTTCGTTGCTCGCATCACTTCTCCCAGCGTACGACGACGCCCATTATTTCTTTCAAACAAATTACGGATAACATTGTCGTTGATCGGGAAATTAGGTCTGGAATAAGCGACACGGACAGTCGTAAACAGCGCAATGCCTCCACTGCTTTTATTCAGAAAGACATCTTCTCCGGCAGACGTGTTCAAGTCATCGAATCGCGTAAAATCGCAGGTAGCCGTCACCCATACCGGCAGATGAGTATAAGTAAACTGGTTGATATCTGTTTGTGTCAACACTTTCTCATCGCTTAAAGCCGTTGTCCCTCCATGTCCTGTATAATTAAACAATAGAAGTCCGTCTTTTAAAAGTTTTTGCAAGCCACTCCTTACATCCGGATAAGTTCCTGCTGTCATGTCTTTTTTATAGGCATCATAATACAGTTTATTCACCAAAAACTCAGGATGTTCACTTTCGACATAACCTGCCAGCTGATCAGCAAACTCCATATGCTCAGTCATAAATCCATCCGTATTGCTACCATCATCAGCCATAAAACACAGATTGTTTTTCCACGACCCTGTATTTTTATTTTCCATATAAGAGATTACCTTATCCACCATCTGAGTCGCCTGCTCCACAGTCCTGATAGGAAAACGTCCGATCCCCAAACATAGCTTTTTATTTTGAAGGGATTTCTTATTATCCGTATCGTCCAGAAATCCGAAATAGTCATCAATCACATACGATTGACTACTTAATGAGTTTTCCGTCTGATACGTCAGCAGCATATTGCTCATATCCACCGATTTCCAAGCGGAAGTCAGTTTACGGTTGTCAAACGAACCATCGCCGAACAACAGTAAATACTTGGGAGCATCAGCCTCCGATGTCTGCCGGTCGTAGAACATCTTCATAAAACGGCGATAAGCGGTTGCATCCGGAGTACCGCTGGAAAATTCGTTATAAATCGCTTCCGGCGCCACCACCTGGACTGTCAGGTTATCCTTTGTCCGATGCGCTTCCGCCAAACGTTCCGCCTGAGTGGTGAAATTAGGCTGGGCAATAATGATCATATCTTGCTGTGCCAGGGCATGAAGATTCTGATTCGCCACCTCACCGACTGTCACGGGAGCTTTAATCTGCGAGGGCTTTACGGCAACGAACTCCCTCAAAGAAGCGGAGGCAGGAATAGAGAAAGACAGTTCCGTCCCATTCAGAGATGTTTCCATCTGCTGCGGATTTACACCGTCGGTCACATCAAAAACCAGTGTATTGGCATCGGCTCCCTGAATCACAAAGCGGGAAGCATTACCTCTTGCTGAAAGGCTGCGGAAGAATGTATAATTATCATATACTTTCAATTGCCGCTTCATCTGAAGACGGAAATAATTCAAGTGCACATTCTTGTGTCCGGTCGTACTATATCCGATGTTGACTTTTACATTCTCACCCTTATCTGCTGTCCAGGCTCTTTCACGATACAACTCCCGTGCCACTTCGTATTCGTCCGACGGGACAGACACAGAACCGGATATTAAAGAATTACCATCGATATTCATCGTGATCGTTCCGTTGCCACGGGAGATAAAAGACAGAGTAGCCTTCCCCTCATCGTTCGTAATACCCGGAATCAAGATTGTAAAATCGCGGGATAAAGTAGAGGAAAACGATTCTCCATATAGTTCACGCCCGGAACTGTTCACCGACACCAAATCTTCTTCATGCAAAACATAGTCATCGAAAGTCGTCACCTGCAGAGTGGCTCCATCGGCAGATGCAGCCTTTTCCATTGTACGCCCGGCCGTTTCTTTTTCGGTCACGAAATAATATCCGTAATTGGAATAGGGATTGTTGGTGTGGATAAAGGCTCCATCAGAAGAGGAATATTCCCATTTGCGTGGTCCTTTCCCATAAAACAAAAGATAATCCGCATTCCTCCACACGGCCACCTCAGGAACATCATCTATGTAAGTCTTAGAGAAATCTTCATCCAACGGCCAACCTCCGTAACCATAAACAGCGACTTTGTCCAAGCTGGTAAAGCCCATCTTCTTCAAGTCGGCAGCCGTCAGTTTGTAAATACCGTCTTCCCCGACCTGTATCTTCACCCATTTCCCGGAGTTCAACACCGACCCGGAGGCATAGCGACTGCCATCCGCCCAAGCTGAAGTGAGCAGACCGAATACAAGCAGCAAGGTATATAAGATTCTCTTCATACGTTCTTTTTCCGTGTTATCTCACAAAGAAATCCAGCAGCTTCTGCTCGCCGATATATCCCTGCAAGTGGTCGTCTATCTTGACCGGCCCCACGCCTACCGGGGTTCCGGTATAGATCAGATCGCCTATCTTCAACGTAAAGAAACGACTGACATAGGCTATGATCTTGTCGACCGGGAAAAGCATATCCTGTGTGTTTCCCTCCTGAACGGTTTTTCCGTTAATATCCAGGTGGAAAGGGATGCGGTTCACATCTCCCGCACGTTCTACGGGAATGAATGTTC
This sequence comes from Parabacteroides vesiculifaciens, assembly GCF_049860805.1. Lineage (NCBI taxonomy): Bacteria > Pseudomonadati > Bacteroidota > Bacteroidia > Bacteroidales > Tannerellaceae > Parabacteroides > Parabacteroides vesiculifaciens. The sequence goes on along the minus strand of NZ_CP187555.1, from coordinate 4,498,147 downwards.
CGAGAACAGCCGAATTATCGAACGCCTTACTGATTTCCCACGGCAGACCTTGTGCACGCAATTTGTTTTGCAAGTCACGGGCCGTAAAGTCGATCCCAACCGTCACCTCGTTATAGTAACGATGGGCGAAACGTTCGGCTATGTTTTTTCCCAGCCGGTCTATCTTCACGACGATCTCCGTTTCATAATGGATCTCCGAAGAGAAATCAGGGATAAAGAACGGTTTGCCGTCCTTCAACAACGAAGAGTCGGACTTCATAAAGATAGTAGGCTCCGATAATTCTAACGAATGATGCAGCTCTTTATTGTGGGCGGCATAATTCATTCCTACTGCTATTATTTTCATATGTCAGTGATTGATTGAATTCAAGCGGTTGAACATCACGGCAAGATGGGCGTACATAGAGGTGTTTTGCACTACGATATCTTCCGGCACACGGATACGGAACGGGGTAAAGTTCCACAAGGCCTTAATTCCTCCGGCGATAATCTGTTCGGTCACTTCCTGCGCCTTGTCGACAGGGACAGTGATCACGCCGATCGTCGCTCCGTATTCTCTTTGCTTGGACGGGAAATCGTCCATGTGGTAGACCGGTATTCCGTTGATCTCCGTTCCGGCAAGTTCCCTGCGGACATCAAAGCCACCTACAATCTCCAATCCGTATTGTTTCAGACCGGAATCCTGCAACAGGGCAGCACCCAAGCTACCGACACCGAACAGGAATGCTTTATGCTGCGCCGTAAAGCCCAAGAAATCTTCCAACACGTCCACCAGCGTACAGATCTCATAACCGACACGCGTCTTCCCTGAAATATTCACAAAGGAGAGGTCTTTCGCCACCTGACTGGGGTCCACATTAATTTCTTTGGCAATCTGAGTAGATGATACGAAAGTCTCCCCCCTTCCTTTCATCAGTTTCAAAAAGGCAAGATACCACGGCAGCCTCCTAAGAGTGGGCTCAGGTACTTTCCAGATTTGTTTCATTTCATCGTTAGCCATTGTTCCATTCTTATTAATGTAGCTCACAAAAGTACAATTTTTTTTTTTGCACTACTCAATTATAGAACGAAGTTTATTTTCGAGATCCTCAATGGAAGGGAGGGAGGATTTGATATCTTTAGGTAAAGATCGAGATAGTTCATAATCGGAAACACCGATCGGTTTATGAACATCCCGCAAAGCATACTCTGCCATAATGCGGTCCTTATTCTGGCAAAGCAGCAAACCAATCGTCTGATTATCCCCTTCCCGGCACAAGATATCATCGACTGCTGAACAATAAAAGTTCAATTTGCCGATATATTCAGGTTGAAAGTCACCCCGCTTCAACTCAACTACCAGATATCTATGCATAAAAGCATTATACATCAGAATATCAATATAGAAATCCTTTCCTGAGACCTCTATATGATATTGCCGTCCCATAAAAGCGAATCCAGCTCCCATTTCCACCAGAAACTTTTCAATATGTTTTATCAAGCCCAACTCTATGTCTCGTTCATCATATTCTTCAGTAAAGGTAAGCATATCGAAAATATAGGGATCTTTCAACGTTTCCCGCACCTGTTTCGCCTGGATTTCGGGAAGAGTCGTATCGAAATTATGGGCTAATGCGCCATGAGCGTGGTAATAGTCCTGCTTGATGGCTTCAACAAGGAAATCACGACTCCATCCATTTTTCAGACACTGAACCATATACCAGTAACGAGCTTTTAAATCCTTGACACGCTGCATAAGTACTACATTCTGAGCCCATCCCAATTGTTTAACAGGTAATATCAAATTTGTATCTTCTAAATGCGCAACGGCTCGTTGCGCATTTGTAAACAGCTGATTATATTCATTATAGAATTGAATCATCACTTGGCAGTTCCGCACAGAGAACCCTTTTACTTTCGGATAATCATTTTTCAAGTCATTCGCAAGCTGTTCCAAAGCATTGTTTCCCCAGCCTATTTGTTTTTGACTTTCAGACAACAACTTCCCGATATCCCAATACATGGATAATAGTTCTTCATTCGCTGCATAAATGGCTTTTTTCTGCGCAAAGGCAACTCTTGCTTTAACCTGCTTAAGTAAAGCGGCATAGTTAAATTGGTTATTTTGTATTTCCATATCGTATATATGTTTGGTTAAAAATCACTCTTCCCTTTTTATAGGGAAGTAGACAAATATAAGGTTTATTTTACGAAACCAACAACAAATCATGATATATAAATAAAAGCCTCCTCAATATTGCTACTGGGGAGGCTTCATTTTGTGTCTGCGTTTTCTCTTCACAGGGATACTGGCAGATGAACTTTTTTTACTTTAGTATTAATATCTACCGCCTGTTCACCCGTCACGGGATAATTGCCATTGTATAGATGCACGGCCGTGCATCTATACGGTGCACACGGTAAATTTTAGAATTATATTAATTAAGAGAGGCGAAGCAAGCCCCGCCCCTACATAATATCCTTATTATTTAACGATAGCTTTAACAGCTTCTTCACCTTCAACAGCTACTACGACTACACCCTGAGGAGCAGCGATTATTGCATTGTCGGAAGTGATAACAGTGTTAGCAACTGTCTGGCCTAAGATGTTAGTGATAACCACTTTCTTACCAGCAGCGTTAGCAATTGTTACCTGACCTTCACCAGCGATAACAGCTACTTCAGAAATGGCAACACCCTCGTTAGAAGTCGGTGTATCCTGAACTTCCAATGTAAAGTTATTACCATTGGCATAACCTGTAGCCAAAGATATAACAGTATTAACCTGTTTTACATACTCACCGGTTGCGACATTCTGAATCTTATATTCACCCGAATTAGCTGTAGTCTGGAATGCAAATGCTGCACGGTTCTGAGCACCATCTTTACCTCCAATTACCATTGTGTCAGTCTTTGCATAAGGAGCTACAACCAAAGTATCACCTGTTTCAAACGGCTGTTTAGCTTTAGCAAATACAAGTTTTTCAGCATTTGCTTTGCCATCTCTTGCCAAAGTATTCATCATATAATAACGGGCACCAGCAATAGAATCTTCTGGAGTCAATGTACCTGCTGTAGCCTGAGTTGTAGAAATATAATATGTCGGCATTGCAGCATTATGTGTACAAGCTGAATCAATATATAACACGAAGTTATTTGCAGCATAAGCAGGGTCTGACTTCAGCATTGACTCACCGACACCGCGCAATACTGCTGCACCATCAGCATTCGTAGTAATAGCCAAAGATGTATTATTTACGGACTGTACTCTATAATGGCCTGTTTCTACTGTTGCATATTTCGGAGCTTCTGGAATATCCAATACAAAATATCCGGTAGGTAAGCCCTTTACATCAGAACCAACCAATAAATCATTAGAGCCTATTACAGTCAACTGGGTTCCATTTGCCCACAAACTATCTGCTTTAAAACCAGAATGATTTACACCAATCATAGCTGTATCAACAGGAAGTATCTGATATGCCCCTTCACAATTCTGACGGAAGATAACAGCAACAGCAGCGCTATCGGCAACAGCACCATCACCACGATCTTCAAAATCACTCAACGCAAATGCAGAATTATCACCATCCCAAACTAAATATTCTCTAACGCTATTATCTCCGTAATTATTGACCATCAGCTGATAAGCGCGACGACTCAAACCTTCAGAAGTGTTATATTTAACATCTTTAGCTTTCCCATCTTTATCTTTTACAGCTACAAGTTTGAATTCGATAGCATCTTCCACATCTGCAACCTGACGAACATGAAGCAATGAGTCTGCTCTATTACCAACTACATATAAGTTTTCAACACCGCCAAATGCAGTGAAACGCAAACGGACAGCTAAATTATCCAATTCTTCAGCAGTAAAATGCTTGTAACCTAAGTAAGCATCATCTTCATCTACATCAGCGATCGGTTTAATAATCAATGTTTCGTCACCATATTTGTATTCATTTTCTTTATCTGTTGTATAAAGAGTCATTACCTGTTGATAATTCTTGAATACAACGCCATTTTCACGGTTTACAATGCTATAACGTCCATTTGAACCAGAAAGTCTCCACTGAGAATAAGGAACTTCCTTACAAACAGCAGTACCAAGAGAATCATATTCAGCAACGGCACCAGCCTTAACTAAAGCAGCTTGATAGAAGCCGCCATTTTTCTGCTGAATAGAGTAGATACCTTCCGGCAAATTAGCTTTTGTTCCTTCACCTAAAGTAATAAATGGCAACTGGTATTTAGGCTGAGATACTAAATAAGAAGAATCAAGCGGAGTCAGAACAGGAGTATTACCTGTACCAATTACATAATTAGCCAAATAACCAGCGCCAGGAGCAGAAGCATGGTTAATACCCTGTGAGAAAGAATTACCACTTACACCAATAGAAGGTATGGTATCAACTTTTACAATCAAAGAGTCAGAAGCAACCTTTCCAATGTTTTTATAAATAAAGAAACGATAGTTAGCCGGTTGTCTACCAGCTGCGACAGAATCTGTAGTCCAAGCAGCTGGAGAGGACCAAACGGCATGAGTTGAGTTGATAGTATCTAATGCCATCCGCAGCCCCTTTGCGTTAATAGAGTCTACACGACCAAAACCATCGACAAATACAGTATCAACAACTAAAAAAACATTATTATTCTTCAGATAATTACCATCAGCATCTTTAACTTTACGATCTATGCTTTTATCTTTTGCTTGTAAATAAACACCAGGATAATTTAAAGAAGGAGAAGTTCCTAAAGCATTCGCATCCTGAGCAATAAATTCACCAATCAAAGGATCCTTAGTCTTATCTGTATAAGTACCTAAGACATTCAGTTTGAAAGATTTTCCTCCTAATTCTGCATTCAGCATTTCTGCTGTCATGTAAATCTCTGCAGGGTTAAAAGGCTTAACACCCATTCCGTTCAAATTTGCGCTTTTACCTTTTACAAATTTTACTACACCACCGGTAGTTGCCCCTGAGAAATCCAATACATAAGGTTTGTTCTGAGCATCATAAGCAACTAACGCGGAGTCAGTTCCATTATAATCCCATGTAAATTCAGAGAATGCACCTTCTGTTGCAGGATCAACCAAGATAGCCGTTTGATCTTTGTTATCGCCAGCATACTTTACTGCTAAGATTTTTCCTGTGTACTTATTCTTAAAAGTATAAACAGGAGCAGAAGGAGCCTGTGATTTAATCACTGTCGGTTCCCACAAAGCTGAGTCAGTAGATGCAGTCAACAAATCACCAGATTCAAGACCTTTTTTTACCAGAGCAAAACCATCATCCGTCTTTTTAATGGTAAGGAATACATTTGTAGCACCTGTAGAAGCACCAATGTGGTAATAATTGCCAGTTGCTACAGTTTCAGCTTTCACAGCACCTTTCGGAGCATCGTCAGGATTCGTTGCATTCGCGAAACCAGAGAGCAATAAGCATGCTGCTACAAGAGTAGAAAACTTTTTGTTCATAATCTAATAATTTAATTAATAATACTATATATAATGAAATTCAGTTCTTTTGTCCCTTCATGGGACCGTCCTCCAAAATGACTAATGAAAACGTACGTTTTTTTTAGTCATTTTTCGGGAGGGATCAGAGGGTTTGTGCCAAAAAGAAGGTTTTTCGTCCTTGCTAAGCTATCTAATTGATAAGAAAGAATATAGAAAAGAAAAAATCTTTGAAGAAAGAATTGCAGGTTTAAAAAGTAGTTGTATTTTTGTAGCTGAAAAATGACTAAAAAAAACGTACGTTTTTTTTAGTCATTTTGTTTTCAGGGCATATCTCATTAATGCACAACTAATTACCCACGCATTTTAGTCCGATTTTACCCCCATAAATATAGGTACGCGCGTACAATTGCATATATTAAGCACATCTAATAATCAAGCTATTACGAAAACCTCAAACCGTCAAAAAGAGCATTTTTGAAAAAACGGGCAAAAAAAGCCGTCCGACAATTGTTTTTAGCCGACTTATTACCTTCGCATTCAGCAAGGAATATAAATTTCACTTGCATCTAATCTGTTTTCGACAACGTCGAAAATATACACGACGATGTCGTATAAATACTCGACAACGTCAAATATATTCCCGACGTCGTCAAAAACAAATTACACTTACATAAAAACAGACATACATTGCATAGAAAATCGGAAAACATCGAATGGGAAATAAAAAAAGCCTCCGGTGATTGCGTTCACCGGAGGCTTCTCTATTTTATATTAGGTATAATACAAATCAGATTCTCGCAAGCGTCGTAACAATAAAGTCCCACGTACGGGCAACAGACGGAATGCTTACGCGCTCGTCAGGAGAATGCGGATGCTGCAGATCCGGGCCGATAGAGATCATGTCCATATTCGGATAGGATTCCTGGATAATGCCGCATTCCAAGCCGGCATGCATAACCTTTGCTTCCGGTTTCTTTCCATACAGGTCCAGATAAGCCTGCTGCATAATCTTCAGGATCGGCGAATCGATATTCGGCTGCCAACCGCCATAACCGCCATCGTATTCAACTTTGGCACCTGCCAGTGAAAATACGCTTTCCAGGCTCGAACAAACAGCTTCCTTGCGGCTCTCGGACGAACTGCGAACCAAAATCTGAATCTCAATCATTTCGTTCGAGGACTTTACAATTGCCAGGTTTGTCGACGATTCGACCGTGCCGGGAAAATCCATCAACATACTGATCACACCATTCTGACAGCCCTCTATCGCGTTGATCAGATCATCCTGAATCTCTTCCGGAATGAGAGTTGCCGGCATTTCGGTCATTTCGGCCACGAAATGAATGCCGTTTTCAATACCTTTATATTCGGAACGGTACATTTCCTGATAATCGGAGACAAGTTCCCAAAGGGCTTCCACATTATCACCCGGAATTGTTATGATAGCAAACGCTTCACGCGGGATCGCATTGCGCAACGAACCGCCCTCGATAGATGACAAGCGAACCCCATAGTCGCGTACCGCTTCTTTCAGGAAACGGAATATCAACTTATTCGCATTCGCGCGTCCCAAATGAATATCCACGCCCGAGTGGCCGCCTTTCAGGCCTGTCAGACTGACCTTCACTGCCACGTCGCCTTCAGGGATATAGGTATCTTCCTTAAACTGCATGGAGACATTCAGATCGGCACCACCGGCACAGCCGACAAACAGCTCACCTTCTTCTTCCGAATCACAGTTCAACAAGATTTCCCCTTTCAGGAAACCCGGCTTCAGACCGACCGCCCCATCCATTCCGACTTCTTCATTAATGGTGAAAAGAGCTTCCAGCGGACCATGCTTCAATGTCTTGTCTGCCAGGACAGCCATAGCAAAAGCGGCGCCCATGCCGTTATCGGCTCCCAATGTCGTTTCGCGGGCTTTCACCCAATCTCCATCTATATAAGCATCGATCGGATCGGTTAGAAAATCATGTTTTACTGAAGAGTTCTTCTGCGGAACCATATCGAGGTGGGACTGCATGGTCACGGTCTTGTGTCCTTCCATTCCCGGAGAAGCCGGTTTACGAATCAAAACGTTTCCCACTTCGTCCTGCAAGGTTTCCAATCCCAATCCTTTACCAAAAGCTACCATAAAACGGGTTACAGCCTCCATATGTCCGGTAGGACGAGGAATTTGCGTAAGGTCATAGAAATAACCCCAGACTGGCTGCGGAGAAAGATTTTTGATTTCTGCTGACATAGAAGTTAAATTTAATTTGTGCTACTTTTATTTTTATGCAATAGTATTATTCATTAACAGCGACCGGCACTTCCTTGTTCGTGAAGGGCAAAGCCACCACGCCAAACAAACCGGTCAATCCGAGCCATGCGGTTTGCACCGTATGGACTACCAGTGCGAAAGCTGCCGCATCGGTTTCCTTTACCCCGAAGCACATCAGAGTGGCGATCACCATAAAGTGCCACGGGCCGATACCTCCCTGGACGGGTACTGCCACGGCGATACTGCTCATTGTAAAAGCGATCAGACCGACCGTCACGCCCAGGTCACGGGTAAAGTCGAATGCATAGAAAGTGATGTAGAAATAGAGGAAATAACCTGTCCAGATCGACAAGGTTTGAATCACAAAAAGACCTTTACGCTTCATCAGCCAGATACTCTTCATTCCGTCCCAAACGTTCTGCAACATCGACTTTGCTTTCTTGACCAGCGTAAAGTTACTCATATATGTGAATATAAACCAAATTCCGGCGATAAAAATTACGCCTGCCACGTAAATCCATATCGAATTGAACATAGACTGGAAGCCATCCAGCAATGCCGGGTTCTTCGCAAAGAAGCTACGGAAGAAATCAAAATTGAAGATAATGATAGACATCGTGATCAGTCCGACCATAATGGTATCGCTCACACGGTCGATCAGCAACGTACCCAACAAGCGGGTAAACGGGATCTTATCATACTTGGTTATCACCCCGCAACGCCAGACTTCGCCCACACGAGGCAGCACAAGGTTCACGGCGTAATTTCCCAACACGGCGTAAATCACGTTATTAGTCTTCACCTTATCACCCAACGAGCGGATCAGCAATCCCCAACGCAGTCCCCGGATTATATTGGCTCCCAAACCGAACAAAAGCGAAAAAAGAATGATGTCGTAGCGGACGCCTTTACGAATTACATTCCAGATCTCGCCGATATCCATCTTACTGTACAGATACCAGAGTAGTAAACAACCGAAAGCAAGCGGGAGAATGATCTTAAGAAACGTGCGTAGAATTGTTTTAAAATCCATTATGCGTAGATGACTTTAAATTATTTGTTGTATTTTTGTACGTCTGCAAAGATAAGCATTATATTTAAATACGAACACATTACACCAAAGAAGTGGATGAGATTAGTTAAGCCAAAGAAAGCGCTAGGACAGCATTTCCTGAAAGATCTGCAAATAGCTGAACGTATTGCAGATACATTGTCCGATTACAAGCAATTGCCTGTACTGGAAATAGGCCCGGGCATGGGCGTCCTCACCCAATTCTTATTAGAAAAAGGACACGATCTGACAGTAGTGGAACTGGATATGGAATCGGTCGATTACTTAGAACAGAACTTTCCCGCCCTGGAAGGCAAGATTCTGGCGGAAGACTTTTTGCGCCTGGATCTCAGCCGGTTGTTTCCGGACCAGTTTTGCGTGATCGGTAATTATCCTTATAATATATCCAGCCAGATATTTTTCAAAGTGCTCGATTATAAGGAACATATTCCTTGCTGTTCAGGCATGATACAAAAAGAAGTAGCCGAACGCCTTGCCGCCGGTCCGGGCAGTAAGACATACGGCATCCTGAGCGTCCTGTTGCAAGCCTGGTACGAAGTGGAATATCTGTTTACGGTCAGTGAAAAAGTGTTCGACCCGCCTCCAAAGGTCAAGAGCGCGGTGATACGGATGGTGCGGAATGACCGGAAAACGTTGGGATGCGACGAGAAGCTTTTCAAGACGGTTGTCAAGACTTCATTCAACCAACGCCGCAAAACATTGCGTAACTCGATGAAGCCCCTGTTGGGCAAGGATTGTCCCGACTATTCGCTCCCGATCTTCGACAAACGACCGGAACAGCTATCCGTAGAGCAATTCGTGGAACTGACGCTGATAACGGAACGAAACGTAAACGATTTATGATTTCAGATTTATGATTTATAACTTATGGAACGTGTATTGTTTCATAAATCATAAATCATAAATCATAAATTCTCCCAAAATGATTGAACTGACGAAAGATTATATAGACAATCTGAAAGACATCATCACCGAAAAGGATGACACAAAGATTAAGGAGATACTGAACGAACTCTATCCGGCGGATATAGCCGAACTGTATCAGGAACTTAGTCTGCAAGAGGCGATCTACCTCTATCTGCTGATGGATGGCGAAAAGGCAGCGGATGTCTTGATGGAACTGGACGAGGAAGACCGTCACAAGTTACTGAAGGAACTCCCGAACGAACTGATTGCCAAACGCTTCGTGGATAACATGGAGACCGACGACGCTGTAGACCTGATGCGTGAGTTGGACGAAGATACCCAGGAAGAGATTCTTTCGCACATCGAAGACGTTGAGCAGGCGGGCGATATCGTCGACCTGTTGAAATACGACGAAGATACCGCCGGCGGTTTGATGGGTACCGAAATGATCGTGGTGAACGAGAATTGGAGTATGCCCAAGTGTATCGACGAGATGCGCAAGCAAGCCGAAGACATGGATGAAATCTATTATGTATACGTAGTAGACGACGACGAACGCCTGCGCGGAGTGCTCCAACTCCAGAAACTGATCACCAATCCTTCCGTCTCAAAGATCAAACACGTGATGAAGAAAGACCCGATCTCTGTCCGCGACAGCGACAGTATCGAAGAAGTGACCGAGACGATCGAGAAATATGACCTGGTCGCCCTGCCGGTCATCGACAGTATCGGGCGCCTCGTCGGACGTATCACCATCGACGACGTTATGGACGAAGTACGCGAACAGCACGAACGTGACTACCAGTTGGCTTCCGGTATCTCGCAAGACGTGGAAACTTCGGACAACGTCTTCACCCAAACGGCCGCCCGCCTTCCCTGGTTGCTGATCGGTATGATCGGCGGTATCGGGAACTCCCTGATTTTAGGCAATTTCGAAGGAAACTTTGCCGTCAACCCCAAGATGGCACTGTTTATCCCGCTGATCGGCGGGACAGGTGGGAATGTGGGTATCCAGTCTTCCGCCATTGTGGTGCAAGGTTTGGCAAACAACAGTTTGAAGGAAGGAAACATCCTGCCCCAGATACTGAAAGAATCTGTCGTTTCGCTGATTAACGCCAGTATTATCAGTTTAGTCGTATTTATTTATAATTTCTTTATGTTAGGCGACAGAGGTATCACCGCTTCCGTGTCCTTAAGCCTGTTTGCGGTCGTGATGTTCGCCAGTATTTTCGGGACGCTGGTTCCCATGACACTCGATAAACTGAAGATCGATCCGGCGTTAGCTACGGGACCGTTTATCACGATTACAAACGACATTATCGGTATGATGATCTATATGTTCATTGCGTCTGCATTGGCCGGATAGTTAAATATTATATGCTGTAGAACATATTTTCCGCAAAGGTGTTATCTTTGCAGCGGTTATCTAAAAGACAGTAAGAATATGCTAATAGAAGCATTTTACATCCTCTTCTTCTATTTTACAGGAGAGTTTGTCAGTTATTTTATCGACGGATTTATTCCGGGTAGCGTAATTGGAATGGTGTTGTTGTTCCTGGCGCTGCTATTTAAGGTGGTCAAACCAAATAAAGTAAAGAAGCTCTCCACGCTCCTAACCGAAAACATGGGGTTGTTTTTCCTGCCGGCAGGTGTGGGATTGATGAATTCGCTCGGCATTATCTCCCAGTATTGGGTTGTGATCGTAACAGCTTCAGTAGTCAGCACCATACTCGTAATTGCCAGTGTGGCGCTCATCCAGCAAAAGTTAGGAAAGGAGACGGACGGACATGAATAACCTGGCGCAATCGGAAGTATTCTCCCTGACTTTGGTAATCGGCACTTATCTGGCATCTTTGGCTTTGTACAGAAAGACGCGTATCAGTTTGCTGCATCCGCTTATCACCTCCATATTAGTCATTATTGTTGTCCTGAAAGCGATGGATATCGAATACGAGTCGTTTCAGAAAGGCAGCCACCTGATCCATTTCCTGCTGGGGCCGTCGGTCGTGGCGCTGGGATATGTACTGTATGAACAGATCCAATATCTGAAAGGGAATGTGATTTCAATCCTGACGTCCGTCTTTGTCGGTGCGATTGTGGGGATTGTCAGCGTTATAGCGATCGGTAAGCTGATGGGAGCAGATGCCGCGTTGGTCGCCACGCTCGAACCGAAGTCGGTCACAACACCGATTGCGATGGGCATTGCTGAGAAATCCGGCGGCATTCCTTCCTTGACAGCCGTTATCGTGGTAGCGGTCGGGATATTCGGCAGCATTGTCGGGCCGTTCGTAATGAAAGTGTTAGGCATTGAAAGCCGTATAGCAAAAGGGCTGGCACTTGGTGCTTCTTCACACGGTGTCGGTACTTCCGTTGCGATCCAGATCGGTGCGGTGGAAGGGGCTTTGAGCGGGCTTGCCATCGGATTGATGGGGATCATGACGGCTATTCTTGTCCCGGTTATCAGTTTTATTATCTCGCTCTTTTAGTTTGCCTGTCATCCCGGACTTGAGCAGGGATCGCATTTTGCCTCCGTATACCCTCTGCTTATCAAACTGATTTGCAACCTATTTCTAAATAAAAATGCAGAAGTTTATTGCTACTTTAAGAGGAAAACACTACTTTTGCACCCGAAATCCATCACGAGATAAATTAACAATATAATATAAAACACATTAGTATGATTAATTCACAGGACATCAAGAAAGGAACATGTATCCGTCTGGACGGTAAACTCTATTTCTGCGTCGATTTTCTTCACGTAAAACCGGGAAAAGGTAACACGATTATGCGTACAACCCTGAAAGATGTTGTAAAAGGCGGTCAGATCGAACGTCGTTTCAACATCGGTGAAAAACTGGAAGACGTACGCGTAGAACGTCGCCCGTACCAATATACATATCAGGAAGGCGAACACTATCACTTCATGAACCAGGAAACGTTTGATGATGTTATCATCGACAAAGATCTGATCAATGGTGTAGACTTCATGATCGAAGGTCAGATAGTAGACGTTGTTTCAGACGCTTCAACAGATACTGTTTTATTCGCTGATATGCCTGTAAAAGTACAGTTGAAAGTAACTTATACCGAACCGGGCATCAAAGGCGATACAGCAACCAACACTTTGAAACCTGCTACAGTAGAATCAGGTGCCGAAGTACGCGTCCCGTTGTTCATTGAAGAAGGTGAAATCATCGAAATCAATACACAGGACGGTTCTTATGTAGGACGTATCCGGTAAAACAGTTGAAAGTGGAAAGGTGTTGGTTCACTTTCAACTTTCAACTTTCCACTTTCAACTAACAAAGTCTTGCTATGAAAATAAAAGAATGGGCAGAAGAAGACCGCCCGCGCGAAAAAATGTTATTGAAAGGTATTGCTTCCCTTAGCGATGCCGAATTACTTGCCATCCTGATCGGTTCCGGCAACAGCCAGGAAACCGCAGTCCAACTGTCACAACGTATTCTGGGTTCCGTCAATAATAATCTGAATGCCTTAGGCAAATTATCCGTCAAAGAGCTGATGTCTAAGTTTAAAGGCATCGGAAAAGTCAAAGCGATCATAATCAATGCCGCTCTCGAGCTTGGGAAACGGCGCGGCAACAGTACACCTGTTCAACGTCCGACCATCCACGCCAGTAAAGACGCTTACCAGCTCTTCCACCCTCTGCTCTGCGATCTTCCCCACGAAGAATTATGGATCGCACTCATGAACCGCTCTTTACAGGTAATCGAGAAGGTCAAGATCAGCCAGGGCGGGATAAGCGAGACATCCGCCGACCTGTGCCTGATCCTGAAAGCCGCGATCAATGCCCTTGCAACAGGCATCGTCGTCTGCCACAACCATCCTTCGGGCAACACCCGTCCCAGCCGGCAGGACGACCAACTGACACAACGCCTCCGGGATGCCGCCCGTCTGGTCGAAATTAACCTGTTAGACCATATTGTCCTGGCTGACGGCAGTTATTACAGTTACTCGGATGAGGGGAAACTTTAGAGAATGGGAAATAGGGAATTAAAGAGAGGGAGAAAGAGTTGAACAATGGGGAGTTAGGGTTGTTCTCTTATTAATTGGCTGTTGTCAATTGTCAATTCTCAATTATTTATTAAGTTTGCATTCAAATTAAAGAAAGATGAACAACGAATTCCTCCAAACAGAAGAAGCGATTGTCGCCATGCTTAAAACCGTATACGACCCGGAAATACCGGTCAACGTCTACGATCTTGGCTTGATCTACAATATAGAGGTAGACGACGAGAAGAATGTCCTCATCGACATGACGCTCACCGCCCCCAACTGCCCTGCTGCCGATTTCATTCTGGAAGATGTCCGGATGAAGATAGAGGCTGTCGAAGGCGTGAATAACGTAGAAGTGAACTTAGTGTTCGAGCCGGAATGGGACAAGGACATGATGTCCGAAGAGGCCAAACTGGAATTAGGTTTCCTCTAATATACATCCGAAAGAAAAAACAAACTCCTTCCGATAGAAACATGAATTCCCTTCGAAAGAAAATATATTTTGCATCGGACGCACATCTGGGCGCCCGTTTCCATAAAGACCCGCTTGCTGTCGAAAAGAGACTGGTACGCTGGTTAGACAGCATCAAAGACGAGGCGATGGCAATTTATTTCTTAGGAGATATATTCGACTATTGGTATGAATATAAATATGTCGTGCCGAAAGGCTTCGTCCGCTTCCTCGGAAAATTAGCTGAGCTATCCGACAACGGAGTGGAGATCCATATCTTTATCGGCAATCACGACATCTGGATGTTCGACTATCTGCCGAAGGAGATCGGTGCTATTATCCACCGGGATGTGCTCACCATAGACCTTTTAGGCAAGCGGTTCTTCCTCGGGCACGGCGACGAGGTTGACTATCGCAGCAAAGCGTTCCGTTTCCTCCGTGCCCTTTTCCGCAATCGATTTTGCCAATGGCTGTACGCGGGCATCCATCCTCGCTGGACATTCGGTTTCGCTCTCGGCTGGTCGCTCAACAGCCGCAAAAGCGGACTGAAAAAGCATAAGACAAGGGAGGCTCCCGAATACCAGGGAGAAGACCATGAATATATGGTCCTCTTTGCAAAAGATTACCTCAAGACACATCCGGACATCAACTTCTTTATCTTCGGCCACCGCCATATCATGCTCGACCTGATGCTTTCGCGGACTGCGCGGCTCCTGATCGCTGGCGACTGGATGCAATACTTCTCCTATATCGTATGGGACGGGGAAACGCTCTGTATGGAGCAGTTCGAAACGGAATAAAAAGAGAATTAGTTTTTACTAATATTTATCTTTACATTTGTATAATCATATATTAAATAAAAAGGCGATGCAAATTGAACTCTCCAATATAAACAAGATCAAGCATGCTTCAATTGAAGTCGGCGGCTTAACTGTCATTACCGGGATCAACGACTCTGGTAAAAGTACAGCAGGTAAAGCTTTGTTCTGTGCAATCAAAGCTTTATCAGGCAGTGAAGGAGATTCTTTTAAATACAAAACCCGTATCGTTCGCGAATGTATTGACAGAATATATAGATATACTCGCACCGGATATTCTATAGCAACAAAAGAAAGAGAAATAGAAATAGGGAGAGATGAATTTATTCCGCCTCGCTTCATGAACAGCATTCAGCCTTTCATAAACGACATGGATAATCCTATTATCCGACTTGAATTCGATAAATTCATACAACAGAAATATTCAATCATACGGCAACTCAGAATTTCAGACATAGGAAAAGAGAAAGCTCTTAACAACTTAACAGAAATACATAATACCCTTCTTAAGTCCAACAATGGAACAATATTACTGAACGACGCCTTCCAAAGAGCCATTGATTCTGAATTTATCCATAACATTTGTACAGAAGGGACGGAGCAGTCGTCTGTCACATTATCCGATGAGACAGGACAATGTCTTTTTACGATTCAAGACAATCAGGTTGTCAAATCTTTTAAAGACGAAAGTTTTTATCTACCAATAGGAGATGCAACTTTTTTAGAAACACCTTTATATCTGCAACTAAACGATCTATTATCCAAAAGCCGTAGTTTGTTTGATGTTATTAGCGGGCGTAACGAATATCGTTTTGCCCCTGTCATTCCTTTTCATATCAAAGACTTAATGAATAAATTGGAAGTGAGTAAATATCCGACTCCCTCTTTATTCACCAAAGAATGGGAAATTTCCCGCATCATAGGCGGAGAATTCAAATATGATAAAACATTAAGAGATTTCTATTTTTCAACGACAAAAAATGGGACGAAATTAAAACTACAAACCATGAATGTTGCCTCAGGAATCAAAACTTTTGGAATTATCCAATTGCTGTTAGATGCAGACGAAATCAATTCTGGAAAAATGTTAATCATTGATGAACCTGAAAACCATCTTCATCCGAAATGGCAAATAGATTGTGCCCAATTAATTGTCAAGATGGTAAAAGAAGGGATTCCTGTTATGGTCAGTTCACATAGCCCCTATTTTATACAGGGGGTTCGTTATTTTGCACATCAGGAACAAATCGAGGACTTAGTCAAATACTACCTGACTGAAAATGATGACACATCAAATCTATCTACCATAGAGGATGTAACTACTAATTTAAATATGATATTCAAAAAACTATCAGAACCATTAAATCATATTATGAATCTGAAATGATAGAGCAATTATTAGACTACATCAATTCATTAGGTTGGTTACAAACATCAACTATCTGCCAATTGCATAATCCTTGTAAGGTAAATATAGCTTGTCCTCACAGAAGCCAGACTGTAATCATCGACTTTGATCATATAAAGGATTTATACTGCAAAGGGCAAGAACCACTTGCCTCAGTTGATGCTATTTATAAAAATGAAGAACTTCTTTTTATTGAAATAAAAGGTTGGAAAAAATATTTAGAATATCATCTGCATGATATTTCTCAGAAAGGTATTAAAGAACAAATCACAAAATATAAACTTGAAAAAAAGCTACAAGATAGTTTAAGCATCCTGGATATATTGGTTAGTAAAGCGAATATAAGCGATCCTCATCTATTCAAATCGCTACCCAAACAATATATAATCGTTACAGATATTTCTACAGAAAATGATCCATTAGAAAAATTCGCAGAAAACCTTACATTTCTTGCAACATTTTCATCTGGCCTTAACCTATGGGACGCTACGGAAGAACAAATAGAACGATTCCCTTCCGACAAATTTTCAGAATACAACATATCCGGTCCATTCCTTATTTATTGCAAAGATTTTGACCATTTCATTTTATAAAAAAAGACTGCTCCAACCGGTGTCGGAGCAGTCTAAACACTAATCCTAATGTTTTGTAAGCTGTGAGGATTAGAATAATTATTATTTACCTAATATATCCATTGTATCGGCAGCGATCATATATTCTTCGTCTGTCGGAACCACGATAATCGTGACCTTGCTGTCCGGCGTGCTGATGACCATTTCTTCACCGCGCATACCTTCGTTCTTTTCAACGTCGATCTTCATACCCATATATTCCATGTTTTCACAAACAACACGACGTGTCGCCCACTGGTTTTCACCGACACCACCGGTCCATACCAGGATATCGCAACCGCCCATAGCTGCAGCATAAGCACCGATATATTTCTTGATACGGTAGTTATAAACGTCCAATGTCATAATGGCCCGTTCGTCTCCCGCTGCTACCGCATTTTCCAAATCACGCATGTCGGAAGAACCGCCTACCAAACCGGCAACACCGCTCTTCTTGTTGATCAAATCCGACAAGCCGTGACCATCCAACCCTTCCTTATCCATAATGAAAGAAAGAGCGCCGGCATCTACGTCACCGCAACGAGTACCCATCAGCAGACCTTCAACCGGAGTCAGCCCCATAGAAGTATCGACACATTTGCCGTGGTCTACGGCAGCAATGGAACCACCGTTGCCGACATGGGCCGTAATAATCTTCTGTTCTTCATAAGGGACGCCCAGGATTTCACAAGCACGACGGGAAACATAGCGGTGGCTTGTTCCGTGGAAACCGTAGCGACGCACACCGTATTTCGTGTACATTTCGTAGGGCAAACCATACATATAAGCCTTAGCCGGCATTGTCTGGTGGAAAGCCGTATCGAAGACAGCCACCTGGGGAATACCCGGAATCAGCGTTTCCATCGCATCGATACCCTTCAGGTTAGCCGGGTTATGCAGCGGAGCCAGGTCTGAACATTCGATTACCTTGTTGATCACATCCTGGTCGATCTTCACGCTGGAAGCAAACTTTTCACCACCATGTACCACGCGGTGGCCGACAGCGTCGATTTCATTATATTCCTTGATGCAACCGTATGTCTTGTCTGTCAGGATACTCAGGATAAATTCGATACCTTCTTTATGGCCAGGCATCTCTTTTTCCAGAACAACTTTCTTACCGTCCTTGTCAGTCAGCTTCAGGAATGCACCCGGCAGACCGATCTTTTCGATACCACCCTGTGCCATCACTTCGCCGGATGTCATATCGAACAATTTATATTTGATAGAACTGCTACCGCAGTTTAATACTAATACTTTCATGATTTAATGATTTAAATATGGATGTTATTGTGTAGAGACGCACGGCCGTGCGTCTCTACAGGGAATGTATATTATTTTGCAGCTTTCAGACCGATTGACTGGTTACATGCAATCGCAACCATCTTATAGATATCGTCAACGGAGCAACCGCGTGACAGGTCGTTAACCGGAGCAGCCATACCCTGCAGGATAGGACCTACAGCTTCTGCACCACCTAAACGCTGAACCAGCTTGTAAGCAATATTACCAACTTCCAGAGTGGGGAATACCAAAACGTTAGCCTGTCCGGCGACATCGCTGCCCGGAGCTTTCAATGAAGCGACCTTTTCCACCAAAGCGGCATCGGCCTGCAACTCTCCGTCAACCTTCAGGTCAGGAGCCATTTCTTTTGCCAGACGGGTAGCTTCGACAACCTTGTCGACCATCTCGTGAGAGGCACTGCCTTTTGTAGAGAAACTCAACATGGCGACACGCGGTTCCATACCTACGATATCGCGGGCTGTAGCAGCCGTAGCGATAGCGATGCTCGCCAGTTCGGGAGCTGTCGGATTCGGCATTACGGCACAGTCGGCAAACACCAGAACACCATCTTTACCATACTGGGGAGTTTTTGTAAACATAAGGAACGCACCTGAAACGCAACTCATACCCGGAGCAGTCTTGATGATCTGCAAAGCAGGACGCAACACGTTACCAGTCGTGTTCTGTGCACCTGCGATTTCACCGTCGGCATCGCCGGATTTAATCATCAGGCAGGCAAGAAACAAAGGATCTTCTACTAAAACGGCAGCCTTTTCGGGAGTCATACCCTTTTTCTGGCGCAACTGGAAAAGCAGGTCTGCATAAGCGGCTTTCTTTTCGTGATTCTTCGGATCGATAATAGTAGTTTGTCCAATGTGGTTTAACCCGTATTGTGCAGCCAGGCTGTTGATTTCAGCGGGGTTGCCAATCAGGATAATGTCTGCAACTTCGTCGGCCACTAAACGGTCGGCAGCTTTCAATGTTCTTTCTTCTGTTCCTTCAGGAAGAACGATACGCTGTTTGTTTGCTTTAGCGCGTGCAATAATCTCTTGCATTAAGTCCATAGCGGAAGATCTGTTTTTATTATATTGTTAGTTAGATATCACGATAATCGGGTACAAAAGTAGGCAAAATGCAATATAGAGTTTGCAAAATCGGTAAAAGATTTACATGCAGACCTGTCAGTTTCAGAACATTTAACAATAATTTGTTACTTCCTTCTCCCCTGACAAGATTTGTTGCAAATCTTCTGCCGTAACGTTCACCTCCAACTTGCCATTATGAGCGACCGATATCTTCCCGCGTTCTTCCGAAACGATGATTACCAGCGCATCCGTCTCGAGCGACATTCCCAGACCTGAACGATGACGCAACCCCATATCTTTCGGCAGACTGGCGTTCTGGGCAACCGGAAGAATACAGCCGGCAGCCTTGATGCGATTGTCTGCAATAATCATGGCTCCATCATGCAAAGGGCTGTTCTTAAAGAAGATATTCTCGATCAGACGGGCATTGACATCAGCATTAAACATTTCACCGGTATGCTCATAAACGGTCAGATCGACATCTTGCTGGATACAGATCAGTGCACCGGTCTTTTTCTTCGCCATATTCATACAAGCCAGGACAACCGGGGCAATAAACTTCCCTTCGTTCTCCTTGTCGTGGTTCTTCTTCGAAAATATCTTTCCGAGGAATTTCCATCCCCTGTGCGAACCGAGCGCCACCAGAAAACGGCGTATCTCATCCTGAAACAAAATCACCAGCACAAGGAAACCGACACTGATAAACTTGTCGAGTATCGCCCCCATCAAGCGCATCTCCAACACCTGGGAAACCAGAATCCAGACAATGATAAACGACACAACCCCGCTAAAGATAGCCAACGTACCGGAATTCTTCATCAGCTTATACGTCTGATACAGGAAGAAGGCTACCAATAAGACATCAATCAGGTCTTTTATTCCGAAATTCATCCACATAATATTAACAGTTGAAAGTTGAAAGTTGAAAGTTGAAAGTTTTTGAGACGAGTTTGACTGCTTCTACTGCGGCTTTTACGTCGTGGACACGAAGGATATCCGCCCCATTCAACAAAGCGATCGTGTTCAGGACGGTCGTCCCGTTCAGGCTGTCGGCAGGTGTTCCTCCCAAGTATTTATAAATCATGCTCTTACGGGAAACACCGACGAGCAGAGGCAAACCAAATTCTTTGAACTCGCACAAATGGCTCATCAATGTATAATTCTGATCCACCGTCTTGCTGAAACCGAAACCGGGGTCCAGTATAATATCGTTCACTCCTAATAAACGAAGCTGCCGGACTTTCCTGGCGAAATACAACATAATATCCTCCATCATATCCTCATAATCCGTATGCTGCTGCATCGTCTGGGGAGTTCCGCGCATATGCATCATTATATAAGGTACATGCAAACGGGCAACCGTCTCAAACATTTCCGCATCCAATTCACCACCCGAAATATCATTGATTATTGCCGCACCGTATTCTTCGACACAACGACGGGCCACATCCGCCCGGAAAGTATCGACAGACAGGGCTACATCCGGATAATGTGCATTTAGTATCTTCAAGGCAAAAGCCAGACGTTCCATCTCCTCTTCCGGTGAGACTTCGACGGCATCGGGTCGGGAAGAGTAGCCTCCAAGATCAATGATCTGCCCTCCTTCGGACAAAATCGCCTGTATACGTTCTTCAACAGCAGCTTCCGTCTGTTTCCGGCTGTCGGCATAAAAAGAATCGGGAGTGACATTCAAAATTCCCATTACCAGCGGAGTATCGAGCGAGGTAAGCGTCCCTCTAATATTGAGCGTTTTATGTAACATTCTTATTTTTCTTTCCGACAAAGATAAAGGTAAATACATTAAATCACTACATTTGCGCGAAATAACTATCATAGAATTTATAAAGGAGAAATTATGACTATTCCTGAACTATATGAATTGTTTATACACAATCCGAAAGTAACAACCGACAGCCGTAACTGTCCACGCGGTTCGATTTTCTTTGCACTGAAAGGGGAGAAATTTGACGGGAACCAATATGCAGAGAAAGCACTGGCTTCCGGTTGCGTATATGCTGTAATCGATAATCCGGATTATTTTACCGGTGAACGTACGATCCTCGTGGACGACGTGCTGACGACCTTACAGCAATTGGCGCACCGCCACCGTAAAGTGATCGGCTGTCCGATTATCGGTATCACCGGAACAAACGGAAAGACAACGACGAAGGAACTGTTGGCCGCCGTCCTGTCTACCAAATACAACCTCCTCTACACCGAAGGCAACCTGAACAACCATATCGGTGTGCCTCTCACCTTGCTTCGCCTGACGCACGACCACGAAATGGCTGTGATCGAAATGGGAGCCAGCCATCCGGGCGATATCAAAGAGTTGGTCGACATCGCACAGCCGAACTACGGGATTATCACCAATGTCGGACGTGCCCATCTGGAAGGTTTCGGATCTTTCGAGGGCGTGATCAAAACAAAAGGTGAATTATACGACTATATGCGCCGTACGAAAGGTAAAATATTCATCAATCAGGATAATAAATATCTAACAGACATTGCCAAAGGAATCGAGCAGGTTACATACGGTTCCGATGAAACGGCTTTTGCCTGGGGATGTGTTGTCAGCAGCAATCCTTACCTGACTTTCGAATGGAAGCAGCAAGGTAAGATCCATACGGTGGAAACCCGTCTGATCGGCAATTACAATCTGGACAATGCTTTGGCTGCCGTTGCCGTAGGCCGTTTCTTTAAAATTCCTGCTGAACGCATCAGCCGTGCCATTGCCGCTTATGAACCGACAAACAATCGTTCGCAACTGAAAAAGACAGAAAAAAACGAACTGATCATCGACGCCTATAATGCCAATCCAAGCAGCATGAAAGTCGCCTTAGACAATTTCGCCACAATGCCTGTCTCACCCAAAGCTCTTATCCTAGGCGATATGCGAGAATTAGGCCCAACAAGCGACGAACTTCATGCCGAAGTCATTGCCCGAATCAAGGAAGGCAACTACGACAAAGTATTCCTGTGCGGAGAACATTTCCTAAAAGCAGCCGGAAAAGATTTTGCTACGTTTGCTACAACAGAGGAATTGATCGAAGCCTTACGCAAGAATCCGCTGAAAGGGTTTCATGTGTTGATAAAGGGGTCGCATGGGATGGCGCTGGAGAGGGTGGTAGAGGTTTTATGACTTCTTCCTTTTCTTTTTTGGAGAATAAATACCCCTAAGAAACTGGCACAAACCTTTTACATTGTGCTATTTCTTAGAGGTATCTCAAGTTCTTGAAAAGCTTTACTGAATAATGAATAAATACAATATCGAATATGATTCTTTGGGGATCAAAATCCAATATTCTTATTACTTATATTTACCAGAACTCCTATTTACTTAAAATGCAAATCACAGAAATTCATAAAACACTCCCAATCGTAGTCCGTCACATCATGCTTACCAGCCCGTATATGATAACCTACATCATTCATAATTGGTTGATGAACAGCCGGAGGGACAGGCGACTCCAGCCCTTTCATTTTGTATAATTTATAAACCTTATTTGTATGATATGCAGACAAATATTCACCTTTAGGATCAGCCCAAAGATCACCTTCTGCACTCGCTACATAAAGATGACGCGGTGCTATTAAAGCCAGCATCTCATGCTGATCAAAAGGCAAATTCTCTTCATTACCTGCATATTGACTAAATGCAGGACAAAACCAATGAGAAAGAACAGTTGTTATGCGAGCAATATTTTCCCCATAAACCCTTTTAGACAAGGCGGCTCCCCCACAGCCAGAATCATTTGATATGACTACTTTGAAACGTGAATCCTGGGCTCCAGACCAGAGTGCAGCTTTCCCCTGCCTAGAATGTCCCATTATTGCAATTTTACTCATATCTATTCTTTCCTCACGTTCCAAATAATCCACTATACGACTTGATCCCCAAGCCCAAACTCCAATTGCTTCCCATTCATCATGATTTTTGGATCCAGATATATAATCAGGGAAAAGAGAGGCTACACTATAATCTCTCAACTCAGCACGATCCGGGTAGATATCATGATAACACATAGTTGCTACGGCATATCCACGTTCTATTATTTTATCATAACACCAACGGTTTTTCTGTGCCCCCCTTTTCCATACAGGGCTATCCTTACCATGTACAAATCTTAATCCTGGAGAATAGTAAATTGATGGTTCTAATGTTGTCGTTTGATTCCCCATAAAATTATATCCAACAAACACAGGTACTCTTCCCTTTACATGGTTAGGAATATATAATAATAAAATTGCATCTATAGTTTTTTTCCCATTTGTAAAAGTAAACAATATTTGTTTACAAGTTGCTTTACCATTCATTGCTTTAGGATCACAAGCCAATAAGGTATAAGACACATCGATTTTATCAGCCGGCGTCCGTCCATAGACCTTAGACATAAATATCTCTAAAATTTCCGGCCTTCTTATTTTCTCCCATTCGTCCGCAGTGGTTACTTGCTGTCCATCATTACAAATGAGAGGATTCGGCAGCACAAAATCAGGCACTTTACTCTCATCATAGTTTATTCCTTTTATGATCGCTTGACCACAAGCGAAATTATAAATCAAGGAAAGAAATAATATATAAAAAAATGATCTCATGAGTTATTCTATTTTTAATAAGACATCCATTTATTATAATTGACCAACTTTAAGCGGTTCTACATTTTTCTCTGCACCAGGATAACCGATATTTTGGTTTATAACCCCTTTCGTATTCGCGTTAATAGCTGATGCAGGAACTGGCCATAACAGATGATGGACACTGATTTTATATTCAGCCCAACGATGCTTGATACCTTTATTATAAAAATTATTCTTCGCATTTACCCAATCATACCAAAAATTGATTCCCTCTTGTTTAATATTAGAGCCAGCACCTCCAGGCCCTGATATATTATCAAGGCTATAGCTTCTTCCAAAATATTCACAATTTTTACCTGTATGAGCATAAGTAAAAGCTATACGAGTAATTTCCACATGTCTATTTTCTTCATAATATAGTTCACGCGCCCGTTCATCTAAAATTGAACCAATATTAATATCTGAAGCAGTCAAAGATTCTGCTCCAGCTCGATTACGGACAACATTCAACATTTCCGCCACTTTAGCCGGTTGCTCTTTCCAATAATACGCTTCCGCCATTAATAGATAAACTTCTGCTGAGCGATAAATGTACATAGGAGTTTCACCTCCCCAATACCAACTTGAAGAAAGCGGATCCGGAACATATAACTTATAATGGGGCCATTGATACCAAGCTCTAATAGAATCTTCTACAGACATTGCTGGATTTTTCACCAAATGTGTACCATAATAAATATTTCCACTTGTTTTTAACGTTGGATCATTATAATACAAGTCAGATGGACTTACCCAACTATCACGATTATAAACACCTCTTAAATCGTTTCTTTCCTTTTCCGTCCATATAGTGTACTGATAATAATTAGTACAACGAGCTCTCCCAATTCCTCTTCCATACGTTTTATTAATTTCATATTGAGATTCTACATTATTCGTATAAACAATTCCAGACATTCCATCCGGAGTTGTAACTCCGACTACGCGCGGAATTGTATTTCTCATCAATTGAGATCTTACGGAACCTTGAGCATTAGGGTAAGATACAATATACATCAATCCCTCGGTATTCGATATATCCATTTTTGCCTCAACACTATGCAGATCATGCATTAAATTCGTTTTAGGTTTATTCTGATTTGAAGTAAAACGAGTTGTTATTAAAGGGTGTTCAGCTACTATAGATTGTCCGATTTGTATCGCTTCGTCAAAATGCCCCAAACACATATTTATTTTCATCAGCAAAACCCCACAGGCACTTTTTGAAACCTTACCACGATTAACATTGTCAGGTACATTCTGATAAGAGTACTCCAAATTTCGTTTTAATTCTTCCAAAATACTCCACCTGTCATAAGAATAAAAATCTGTTTTAGGCTCTGCCAATTCATAATCTAACCAAGGTACATCTCCAAATTGATGTACCAATTTATAATACCAATAAGCTCTATGGAAATAAGCTTGCCCCAATATCCGATTTTTCTCTTCTTCATTTGCGAACTTCCCTTCGTTGATACGAGCAATTATTATATTTGCAGATTTAATAGCTTTGTAACCATGCGTCCAATACCATCCGACACGAGTATAATCCATATTATTCAAAGGCATATCGGGTAATAGAGATTTATCCATATCCATCTGAGGTCCAGCTTTATCAGTAGTACCTTCAACACAAATATCCGATTGTATCATCTCTGTAAGAATAGCACATCCATCTCCATTATACTCGTCATGCATTTCAGCTTCGCATGCGGACAAAGTAGCCTCAAAACCATCGGCTCCAACATAAGTATCTTCTGGAGTATGAAAAGATAATGGTTTAGGTTCTAACCAACTATCCGCACAAGAATTGAGCGATAAAAAAGCTACAACAACGCATATATATATATTCTTATTTTTCATAATCTAATTTTTACAAAGTTACATTAATACCTAAATTAAACGTACGAGGAGTAACAGAGCCACTTTCTGGATCCCAAAAATTCCAATGAGGAGCAAAAACGGCTGCATTCTGAATACTACCGGACAAGCGGAGAGACTGTATTGCAAATTTATTTATCCATTCTTTCGGAAAATGATAAGATAGCGTCACATTTTCCAAACGTACAAATGACTTGCTTACATAATTAGTTCCTATATTTTTTGAGCCAATGCGTGCATAATCATTTATCGGATTTGTTGTCGTCCATCTTGGAAAATCATAGTCCGATGTTCTGTCAGGAAATGAATAATTATTGGCTGCCCTTTGAAAAGCACCATAATATCCTAAATAGGAATATAAAACAGCCGATAATGAAAGATTTTTGTAAGTCCATTCATTCCTCAAAGTCCAACGAAAACGAGGAGTTGTATATCCTTGGAAAACTTTATCCTTATTATTCATAATACCGTCTCCATTTTGATCGATATACTTAAAATCACCAGGTTGACATCCATAAACTGCAGCTTCCTCACGTTCATCTTTCTGCCAAACTCCCACTCTCTCATAATCCCAAATACGATCCGGATCTTGACCTATAAACCATTTATTAGTTTCATCATCCGATTCTCTTTGCCCAGTAACATTTCCATTCTCATCCAAGACATCGACCATATCACCGTAAAGGCTATTTATTTTTCTTCTATTTAGAGAAAAATTACCAGAAGCAAACCACTTAAAATCATTTGTGCGAATGATGTTTGCATTCAATGTCAATTCAAATCCTTTATTCTGTAACTGGCCCAAATTGGCTGTTACACTATTAAATCCGGTAACATCGGGTAATGCCCGTTTTACCAACAAATCATTGGTTTTAGATACATAAGTTTCAATGGACCCACTCAACAATTCATTAAACAATGAAAAATCCAAACCAAAGTTAAACGCAGCTGTCCTCTCCCATTTTAAATTATGGTTTGCCATCGTATTTACAAACATCTGAGAAATTGTATAGATATTTCCTGTCTGGTCAATATAAGGTCTCAAACTTGAATTCATTTGAGCCAATGCAGCATACTGACCAATATCTCGATTTCCATTTTCTCCCCAAGAAAGTCTCAATTTTGCATAATTAAGCCAAGAGTTTGTTTGCTGCATAAACTGTTCTTGAGTAAAAACCCATCCTAAAGCGACAGAAGGGAATGTAGCTCGAGGATTTTTCTTTCCAAATGCTGAATATCCATCACGTCGGATAGAAGTTGTCAACATATATTTGTTATTAAACGAATAAAATAGACGAGCCATTAAAGCGTCTCCTGTTTGATAAGTATCGTCACTTGAAACTTTTTGTACTGATCCCGATTGTAATTGATGATACCCTAAAACATCATTAGGCGTATATCCTTGAGCCTCTGCTGTAGTGGACCAATGTTGAGATTTTTCTGCATTAGCTAACAATGTGACTTCTATTTTATGCTTCTGAGCAAATTCTCTTTTCCAACGAATTATATTATCTATTTGCCAACTGAACTGCTTGGTGTTTGTTCTAACCGAAGCTCCCCCGATGGCTTCCCACTTTTCTCCCTCAGATGAATAATGGTTATAATAATCATGCCAACTATAATAAGGTGTAAAGTTCAAACTATATTCAATACCGAATGGTAGTTTCACTTCTGCATATAATTTTGCATTTAGATTTTGATACAAATCTTTCCTTTCTGTATACATATTATCATAAAAAGGGTTGACAGGATCCATCCCAGTCGGATTTCGTCTATAAGGGCTTTCCAAATTATCCACTTCATTTGCTCCATAAGGTGAAATCATGGTCATTTGTTCCCAAAGACTCTTCAAAAAACCTTCATTTCGAGATGAAAATTGAGTATTCATACCTACTGCAAGAAATGACGTGATTTCTGTTTTCACATTCATTCTTGCTCTAAAGTTTGTATATTTATCTCCGGTAATAATGCCATCCCTATCTGCCCAGTTTAATGAATAATATTGCGATGTCTTTTCTGTTGCATTCGAAACGCTAACTGTATAATCCTGTTGTAGTCCCGTTTGAAATACAAGATCATCCCATTTTGTGATTCTACCCGCAAAATAATTATCAATTTCAGGGGTCAATAAATTCAGACGAGACAGCCATTGAGTCTCTAATTGTTTATCAGTGACAGATGTAGCGGGTATACTCTGGTCATAATTATACCATACAAGCGGGTCTACACCTTGCAAATTGAATGGATTTACAAATATTTGAGGGTATTTCGCCAAATATTCATCCGAGTTTCTCCCTTCATTATAGTCCTGCCTAAATTTTAAGAATCCATCAGCATCCAATATTTTAGGCTGATTGGCAGATTTTGCAAAAGAGATATTTGCATTGAAATTAATCACAGGCTTCCCTTGAGCTCCTTTTTTCGTTGTAATCGCAATAACTCCATTTGCAGCTTTTGCCCCATACACAGCAGCAGAACTCGCATCTTTCAAGACATCCAGACTTGCTATATCTTCGGGTGTTATATCAGACAAATTCCCCTCATAAATCACTCCATCCAAAACAATAAGAGGCGAACTACCTGCTGACAAAGTACCTTTACCACGAACAGCCAAGTCTGCTTCTGCTTTAGCATCAGTTGCGATACCAATATTCAGACCAGCCGCATTTGAGCGTAAAATATCTTGTACATTTCGAGGTGCTTGAGCCGATAATTTCTCGGCTTTAACGCTGGAAACAGCTCCTGTAAGGTCTTTCTTTTTGGCTGTTCCATATCCGACCACCACTACCTCATCTAAGACCTCCGTATCTTCTTTCAGCTTGATATTGAAACTTGACTTGTTTGCAACAGTAACTTCTTGTGGGATATAGCCGATATAACTTATGATCAACGTGCCATTTTCGCTGACTTCCAATGAAAAATTTCCATCCACATCTGTTATCGTACCATTCGTCGTTCCCTTTTCTACAACATTTGCTCCTATAACAGCTAAACCAGATGCATCGACTATCTGTCCGCTCACTTTCTTCTTTTTCTCTTGGTTGGCCCACTTAGAGGCAGGGAGTAACGTAATATAGTTATTCTCTAACTTATAGCCAACTCCAGTATTTTTAGCAATCATCTCCAGATAGTCGACGACTGTAGCCGTTTTTTCTTGGAAAGAAACAATCCTGTCAACATCCACATCCTGATCCCGGAACACAATCAGGTAATCCGTTTGTGCCTCGATCTCCTTGATCAGCTGTTTTATTGTCATACTATTCTGTCTGAGTGTGATTTCCGCATTTTGTGCCCCGGCATCTACAGCCATCAATTGACATACGCATATAAACAATAGGAAAAGCGATATTCTCATAATCCTAAAAAAATATTTAATGCAATTATTATGTATAATAAAAGGCCATAACAAAGTTTTTCTTTTCATATCTTTGTTCTAATGTTTTAAAGTGAATACTAAAAAATTACGACTTGTGTTTGCTTTAACTCTGGCGGCAGTTGTTGGTAGCTTCTGCCGCTTTTGTTTTCTTTTCTACTGTTCTTTCATCATAGGCTATACGTTTTTATGTTTGACATGTTGTTATTTTAAGGTCACTATGTTCCGCTCTGTGTCTTTCTCTACTTTGAATTTGCGGATTTGCTGTAATACGCGGAAAACATCGTCAAGGCTGTCGCGCTGCCTGAATTTTCCCGTATAAGTATCCTTGAATAAGGATGTGTCTTTCACTATAATCTTTACGTCATAGTAAAGTTCCATCTTTTCCAGAATGTTGATCAATGGTTCATTCTCAAAGGCATAGATACCGTCACGCCACAAGAAATGGGCTTTCAGGCGAATCGGTTCAACTTTCATCTTCCCATTCGAGACCGTCACCTGCTGATCCGGTTCCAAGATAACTCCTTCATTTTCCTTGTCCCGCAAAAAGACACGTACGGAACCTTCCAACAAACTCGTTTGTACATATCCGGTCACAGGATAACTGCACACATTAAACTGGGTTCCTAAAACTTTCATATCGACATCATGCGCAGAAACGATAAAAGGCCTGGAAGGATCTTTCGCAACTTTAAAGAAGGCTTCACCCTCGATCGTAACATTCCTCCTATCACCGGTAAAATGAGCCGGATAAGTCAGCTTCGATTTTGCATTCAGCCAGACTTCCGTTCCGTCCTGCAAGACTAATTGCGCCCGCTGCCCGGCAGGTGTGTACAAAGTATTCATCACATTCTCCGATAAATACTCCGGCTGTTCAGTCTGCGCGTACCAATAAGTCAATAAACCTGTAGAAACGACTAAAAAGAGAATGGCAGCCGCATACCCAATCCGGCGTGTCCAACACTTCCACAGCACGGTATGCTGCTTCTGCAAAATAAAGCGGTCGTATTTCCGTTTGCCGATTGTTTTATCCTGCACCTGATGTCCTAAGTTCAACAAGGCATATAGATTTTGATATTCAGCAAATTCTTTTTTGAGTTCTTCACTCGCCTCGACATCGCGCAACAAGGATAGTCGCTCTTCCGTGGAAAGTTCCTCATAAAAGTATTTATGTATCCGTTCGTTCATATTTTCCGCTTTTGTTCTTAATAAACGGATCAGGAGACCAAAACCCCCAAAAGAATAAACAGATTTTTTTAATTAGCAAGCAAAAATAGTAATAAGGGAAGGTAGTCTTTCAATTCGCCTTTAATTTTCTTATATGCGATAGCCATTTGGTTTTCAACGGTTTTCAGGGAAATATTCAATTCGATTGCTATATCTTTCTGCTTTTTTCCTTCTATTTTGCTTTTGACAAAGATTTCCCGGCATTTTTCAGGCAAAGAATCTATAACTTCAGTAATGATCCGTTCGATATCCTGCTCGGAGAGTATGGACTGGTCGAATAATTCCAGGGAGGCAAGTTTCATCCGCAAAGTAGCCTGATATTCTTCTTGCATCAGGTTGACAGCTTCCTTCACGACAATGCGGTGACGTAAGAGATCGATACAACGGTTCTTGATCGAGGTAAAGAGCAGGGCGACCAAATTCACATCATAGGCCAGAATTTCTTTCCGTTCCCACAGTTCGGTAAATACATCCTGGACAATGTTTTCCGCGTCTTCTTCCGACACGACATACTCCAGGGCGAAATATTTCATCCGTGAAAACCATGAGACATATATTTCTTCAAAATGGTCAGATAGTATTTTCTTTTCAGCCAGCATCTTTTTTTTGTGTGAATGAAATCACGGCGTTCTCGATCTCCAAACTCTAATCTTTAAATTATATATGAAGTGTGAGAGCTGTGACTTATCTATCAAATAGGGCTCTGGAAAACCTTCGGGAGTAAATAAGCAACATACTCCCACACCATATTTACGGATACGATGCGGGATACGTTAACTTATTCTTTCCCTTTCAAATTTTCCAGATTTTTATTTGAAAGAATCAGTTAAACAACGCAATTGTGCTATTTGCACAATGCAAATATAGTAATAGTTATTGGTTAAACAAGTGAACTGTATTCCATATTCAGGACACACGCATCTAATTTTTTAGTCGATAGCTGTACATGACTTTTTTGATGGTTTTACAATAAGTCAGCCTCTCGGCAAAATAAAGGAGTTGCGTCAGCCGGATGCATATTTTTCACCTTTATATATTTGCAGGTAATTAAATAATTACCGACATTTGTGATATAACAATACAAAAGATGATTATGCCCACGATATTTATTTTGTTCGGTTTCCGTTTCATGTTTTATGCAAATGACCATGAACCCATTCATGTCCATGTGACAAAAGGAGACATAAGCGCGAAATTCACTTTGTTCCCGGTCACATTGGTGAAAAATAACGGATTAAAATCTTCAGAGCTAAAACTTGTAGAATCGGTGATCGAAGAAAACCAGGAAGTAATCGCGGAACATTGGAATAAATTCTTTAATAAGACAAAATGAATCAGTATGCAAGACATGACAGTAGACAAAGTATGGTTGACCGACACGGCTGTATGGATACATACGACCGACGGCAAAGAGGCATGTGAAAAATTTGCAGATTATCAGCGTTTGAAATTTGCTACCCCGGAACAACGAACCAATTTCACTGTTGATAAGTTTGGCATTCGTTGGGAGGAGCTGGATGAAGACTTGAGTTTTGAGGGATTCTTCCATGAAAAGAAGTCCAGTCCTTTATATGATTTGTTTACAGCCCATCCGGAACTGAACGCCGCCGCAATAGCACGCAGGCTGGGAATATCTCAAAGTCTGTTTGCGCAATATGTGAGCGGGACAAAAAAGCCCTCCAAGCAGCGTTTCTCGGATATAGTGGAAACAATTCGAATGATAGGGCGCGAGTTATCGGAAATTTCCATTGCTTGAGCCTATGACAAGTTGTTAACGGTAAGTTTCATCTCATGGAACTTTTAGTTTCATGCAGTGGAACCAAGAGTTTCATACATAGAAACCCTTTGTTTCATATGCAGAAACTTTAAGTTCCAATATTTGAAACTACTTGAAACTCCAAGAGCCGCTTGTAAAGCGGAGAGTGCTTTTTTCACCATTCGTATTCTTCCGTATAAGAATCGAACACAGGTTCCTCCTCGACACCATGCTGCCGGAAAAGTTTCCGGATATAGAGCTGGGCTTCCGGCAGAATGCCATATTCTTTGCGATAGTAACGATAATAAAGCGTTTTCGTAAAGTGGAAGATCATTATTTTCCGCAAATGCCGTGCCGTCCGATAAGGGACTTTTTCTAGCAGGTTCGTAATACCCCATGCAATGCGCACTTTCTTCGCAGGCTTGAAGTCCGGACATGTCGCATCCCCTACAGGGAAATAAGCCGGGTTCACAATCCGGATATGCCGGTCGGCATGTACACTATACCGGGCAGCCACTTGCCTCAAGCAACTGCCGGCCTGCGGACATTGGCTGTTGAAACAATGGATAAAGCCGGAAGGGACTAATTTGTAATCAAAATCGTTTTCCATAACTATTTGTATTTTAGGTTGTATTATAATTCTTTTTCCTCTCCCCGATCTTCTTCGAACAGAACCTTTTTCAATTTCTGATACAGGAACGAAAGGAGCAGCAGGATAACACCCAGGATAATAAAGATAATGATCTTCCCGATCGTAGGCAGCAGCCACAGATCGACAGCGACCAGTTTGAGAAGGACGATCCCGAAAGTGGACAGGCTCACCATACGCAATGATTTAAGATGCAAGCGCATACCGGTTGCCATTTCGACAAATCCCGCTATTGCTAAGGAGATGGAGAAGCCGGCGTTCGTCTCATCGGAAAGCGAAAGTTGGCAAAGCAGGCTTCGTACGGCAAGGGCTAACAGGACGGTGGAAAGAACGCTGATATAGACCGTCATCCGGTTCGCCGTCTTGCTGCGGAAATTGAACACGGCATAATATTCCTTTGCCAGCCAGTAAATATGCGCCGCGATAACGGCCACCGTCAGCCATCCGAGCGCTTGCAAAGCCGTCCACAGAAAATAGTGGCCGGACAGGAAAACGTACATATACCAGCAAACCGGAATAAGCAGAGAGAACGCATACCACCGGAAATAACGTTCCACCGGAAAACGCTTCCGCATAACGAGAAGCAATATAAACAAAGTAGCCGCCGTAAACGCCAGCATTAAGCCTTGCGACAGATACCAGTCGTCGATATTCCGGGAGAACTCGATCATAAAGGCCGTATAAAGCACTGCACTTCCGTCTAAAAGGGTTATCGCATTGCAGGGCGAATATTTCCAGACGGAAGTTGTGGCAAACAAGTCTTTCTCACGGAACAGGAACCAGGCAACCAGCAGAAAAGCTATGCCGACAGATACGCCGGTGGCAAATGTGCCGTTTGCAAACAAAGCCGGCCTTATGCCGGAGCCCAACAAGGCTTCGATATCCATCCAATAGGAAACATTCGTCAGGAAAAACAGGATCGCTACAAAGTATTCATATATCCGGATTCTCCATTTGATGAAAAGCCACAGGACGATCACCATCTCACACGCCCAGAGCAGGGTGATAAAGGTTCCGTCCAACTGGATCGGTATGGTGATGGAAACAAAGGTGAGTGCCAACCCGACCAATGCCGGGTAGAGCAGGCTCTTTTCTACTTTCCTCCGGTTTATGATAAAGGCAATCGCGACATTCACCAGGGCGATGAACAGAGTGAACGCCCCTTTTATATTCTGCTCGAGCTGCATCTCCCGCAGGAACCACAAACAGAAAAAGAGGTAAAGAAAATTATTCAGTACCACGACAGCCATCATCAACTGGTTGATTTTACGGCTGTCCGAGCGGATCACCGTCACGACCGTCAGGAGGAAGATCAGGAAGAACAAAGTCGCGAAAAGTAACAGGTGCACCAATTGTGTAAACCCGGCCACGTCCAGATCTCCCGCACTCGAATAACCAAACAGGATCAGGTAGCTCGCCACAAAGCTGACGACCGGCAGCTCGCCCCATTTCTTATAAATGGAAAGACCGAACATCCCAAGGTTCAGGATCGTCACATAGACAAACAGCACTAAATAACTTCCCATGCCGTTACTGACGAGGAAAGGCGATATAAACCCGCCGACCAACGCAATAATAGCCAATTCACGCCGATTGTAGAAGACGGCCAGGAGGGACATCAGGACCGTAAGCACCACTAAAATGACAAAGGCGGTCGCCTGGCTGAACAACCCGTAATAATGATAGGCCATCGCGACCGTGACATAGAAGATCGCAAAAGCGCCGCCCGCCAACAGGGAACTGAACGCCCGGTAGGTTTTCTTCAACTTCTGCGAGATCAGCAACAGGCCGCCACCGACCACGAAACCGAGCACGGTTCGGAAAACTTCGTTGATCCAGTCCTTGTCGATCGCATACTTCACGAACAATCCCATGCCGATAACCAATATCAGGATTCCGATCTTACCGAACAGGTTCTCTCCGATAAACTTTTCGTAATTAACCGGTTTACGTTTCTTTTTGGGAGTAACCTGCGGAATAATGTCAGCAGCTTTCCGAGGTTCCGGCTCCGGCAGTTTCACTTCCGGTTCCGGAGTCACTTCATCCGGCCTTACCTCTACGGACAAGACCGGAATGTGAGACGCCCGGCTTTCCAATTGCTTCCGCAAGCTGGCGATCTCCTTTTTCAGAGAATCTATATTGGCAGTAGCTTTGCTTATATGATTATACAAGCTGATCCACACTACAAGGAGTAACAGTACAAAAAATGCAGTTTCCATAATGTCGCTGTTTAATTAACAGCGACTAATATACGGATTTTATCTTGATTCTGATTACGGTAAGCGAATATGCCGGCAATTCGCAGGTAAATTCACGCCCGACTTCACAATCAGAGGTCCGGGGCTTCAAATCCGTATCCTCCAACGCTCCGGACAAAACGGTCTTCACGGCACGGGTATTACCGACCTCGACGCCATTCAGCCGAACTTGCGTCCGGGTGGCTGTAGGCAGGATATTCACCAATTTCAGGATCAGGTCGCCCGTTTTGCAGTCCTTCACGGCAGAGACGGGAAAACGTTTGGCGATATCTTCCGACGGGAAGGACAGTTTGACCGTACCCGGCAGGTATTCGTCGCCGGCATTCCGGCCGAACAACTGCTGAACGTAATAGTTGACGGTCGGCTTCACCTCCCGGTTGTTGAAATAGATCAGATCCGGGTTCCATTGCGTATGCCCTTCTTTTGCCAGGAGCGGAGCGTAAGACGCCATACTGACCACATCCCCGTTACGTTCGAGGGAAGTCATATATGCCGCTTCCGCCAAAGCGACTTCCAGGTTATTCGGACGGCCGGGAAGATGGGCGGCATATTCGCCTAAATAGACTTTTGCGCCCTGGCGGTCGTAGGAATCATAGAAATGCTGGTTGTTCAAGAACCAGCCGGGTGTCTGGTAATAGTGCTCGTCGACCATCGGGACCTGCAATCTGTCGACGATCTCCCAACCTTCCTCATAGTCGGTTCCTTCGTTGAACGGTCCGGCCGTACCGATCACGGTTATTTCCGGGTGTTTTGCTTTCAGAGCCTTATAGATCATCGTGAAACGTTCTTCGAAGGCATCCGTTATCTGGTCTTCGTTTCCGATCCCGATATATTTCAGATGGAAAGGTTCAGGATGGCCGGCTTCGGCACGCATCCGACCCCACTTCGAGGAGGCATCTCCATTCGCATATTCCACCAGATCCAGTATATCCCGGATAAAAGCATCCATATCGCACATCGCGACTCCCTGCTGCCCGCCTCCACGGGAGTTCTGGCAACATACGCCCGCAGCGATAACGGGAACAGGTTCTGCCTGGATATCTTCGCAGAACTGGAAAAACTCGTAATATCCAAGCCCTTTTGTCTGATGATATCCCCACAGATTGCGTTGTGGTTTCCGGCTTTCCAGCGTGCCGATCGTTTCTTTCCAATTATAAATATTATGTACGCCATCGCCGTGTGCCAGGCAACCTCCGGGAAAGCGCATAAAGCGCGGGTGCAGGTCGGCTATTGCCTGTGCCAGATCGGCACGCAAACCGTTCGGACGGTTTTTGAATGTTTTCTGCGGAAAAAGGGAGATCATGTCTAAGGCATAGACACCGGGAGCCACCGTCTGTATGGACAGGCAAGCACTGTCTGCATCTTCCACAGCCTGCAACGTGAGGTGTTGCTTCGTCCATTCTCCGGGAGCAACCTTAGCGGCTGCCTGCGCGAGCGGTCTTCCGGAGCGGTCCCTCAACTGGATTTGCAAGGCTCCCTGCTTATTACCCTGAATACGGGAGAAAAAAGAGAGGTCATATTTCTCCCCTTTCCGGATGCGGATACCGTCGAAACCGCTGTTGATCAAGTCCAACTCCGCACCTTTGGCACGGAGGACGGCATAATGCGGATTGTTGGGATGAAGAGGGGCTGCCGTGTCGATCTCCAACACCACAGCTTCCGCCGGTGCATCCGCCTTATATGATTTCAATTCCCAGGCATAGCGGCTGTTCCAATCCGGATCATTGCCGGTCTTATCTTCCGGATCATACTCGAAATCGCGGTTCTGGACCAGTTCGGCATACAAACCACCGTCGGCCGCATAATTCAGGTCCTCAAAGAAGATGCCGAACAGATGATCGCTGATCTTTTTCGCCTGACCGCCCTCGACGGTAATTTCCGCCTCAACGGGAACCGCCTCTTTCAAGGAATCGGGCAAAGCGAGACGCTCATTGCGCAGGTTCTCGCGCTGTTGGGCCGCAGCCACTTCCGAGAGGAGATTGTCGACAAACGCTTTGGTGACCGTAATGATAGAACCGTGTTTGGCATCTTTCGGTATCGAAATACGCTCCGTCACATCCTCCCAGGTACGGAAATCACGTGTCCGCTTCGCTTCGTAGCGGTGACGGGTATAGGCGTCCATATAAACGACATAGCTGCCATCGGACAGCGGGCAGACGGCGGGGCCTTCCACCCAGTCGGTCGCAAAAGGTTTGTCTCCGGTCGGCAGATACGGGCCTGTTGCGTGGTCGCTTACGGCTACCGACAGTTCTTTTTTGGCCTCTGGCCAGATACGCTCGTCTTTATAGAGCATATAGTATTTGCCATCCTTTTTCTGTATGGTTACGTCGATCACGTTATGTCCCGGATCAAAGAATATCTTTGCAGGGGAAAAGTTTTTGAAATCTTTTGTCGTAGTGTAATACATACGATGGTCGTATTTCTCTCCCGGCTCGGTCTTCCACACGCCGTTCTCTTTGATCGTACTGGCCCAGAAGATCACATATTGCCGGTTCTCGTCGTCGTAAATCATTTCGGGAGCCCAGCAGTTCCGGACTTCATATCCTTCCATCACTTTCGGATAGGACTGGCGCGACCAGTGCACGAGGTCTTCGGAGTGGGCATATCCGATCGCATTCCCGTCCCAGTTCAGCGTCCAGATGCAATGCCAAAGCCCGTCCGGCCCCTTCATGACAAAAGGATCGCGCATACGTTTATCGGCATACCACGTTCCGTAATCGCATTTTAGGAAACTATGTTCCGGCCCTATCGGTGTCCAGGTATATCCATCCGCACTCCAGGCCAGGTGCATACCGTTGCGATTCTCATTCTTATCGGTAAAATAGGCGAACAGATAGCGTATATCGGAAGAAGACGAAGTCTTTGCCAGCGAAAATACTCCCGGCAACAGGAACAGGATCAAGATAAAGAAGGAAAGATGTTTTCTCATAAGATGTCTGCTTTTCAGGTATTACATAAATCAATAACTTATCACTCCGGCAAAAATAAATAAAAAGTGTAAGAATGTACACTATTTATTGTTCAAAATGGTGGAGAAAGAGCTTTAACAATCTATTTTTAAGCATTTCTATTTGTTTTATGTACATTTGTCCGTCGTTTATATATTCATATTCACCAGCATGAGTCAACATCCGGAAATTTTAAAACAGTTAAAAGAGGGATCTTATAAAGCGTTCAATTCTTTATATGAACAATATTTTGACTTGCTATATGGCTTTATCTTCGGACTCACCCGTTCGCATGAACAAACCAGGGAGCTGGTACAGGAAGCCTTTATAAAAGTATGGATCAACCGGCAAAAAATAGACCTGGATTTATCTTTTAAGGCCTGGCTGTTTAAAATGGCACAAAACCAATTGAAGGACCAACTGAAAAAACAATTCAACAATCCTGTTTTTGAAGATTACCTGATTCATTGCTCCGATGAACAATTATCCGTCAACGAACAAGATAGCTTCGATTTTGAAGCGTTCAATCAATCTTTGGCTAAAGCAAAAGAAAAGCTGTCCCCAAGGCAGGTTCAGATATTTGAACTGGCAAAGGAACAAGGACTGTCTGCCACAGAAGTTGCCGACAAATTACAAATATCCGAACAGTCTGTTTATAATTACCTTCATCAGGCATTAGGCATTCTGAGAAAAGAAATGTCTACTTTCTACACCCTGTTTTTCATGTTCTTCTTACATTCGTAAAGACCTTAACAAAGATATGTTTTACAACACACGAAATCATTAAGTAGATTTTCGTCTTTCTATCGTATTACCTATAAACAATCTATTACTATGGTTCAGGAGGAGATCAATACATTATTCAAAAAATATTTATACGGACAACTCACAAGTGAGGAAGTCATACGGTTGAAAGCACTTATCCAAAAGATGGATGACCGTTCTTTGGAACAAAATTTATCCCAATTATGGGCTACCTACCCTGTTTCCGGAGAAAGAAATATCGAGGCATTCGATACTATCTCGAAGAACATAGAGGAGATCATCCAACCGCAAAAAAGGATAAGCTTATTGGGATATTTGGGTAGGATAGCTGCTGCCGCAATCTTTTTATTACTGATCTCGTTAACCGGTTATCTTTATATAGATAAGATAAACATACAAACTGCGATTGCGCAAATGTACACGATATCAGCCGAAAAGGGAGAACGTGCATCCGTCACCCTCCCCGACGGGACAAAAGTTTATCTCAATGCAGAATCCACATTATCCTATCCGGCTTCTTTCTCTCTGAATGAAAGAACCGTCCAACTAACCGGAGAGGCTTATTTTGAAGTAAAACATGATGCAGATGCTCCTTTTATTGTTAAAACTGCAGAAATCCAAATAAAGGTATTAGGAACGACTTTCAACTTATATGCTTATCCGGACGATTCATGGTTCGAAGCCTCCTTAATCGAGGGTAGCATAGAAGTTACCCCTTATAAAAGTCCGGGAAAACAAGTACATCTTTCCCCTAACCAAAAAGCCCGCTACAACCATACAACGGGAGAAATCAAGGTAATGGGCACGGACCTGAAAGTCGAAACGGCCTGGAAACGGGGAGATCTGATTTTCAGGAATCAACCATTCAAAGAGATAATCGGACAATTGGAAATATTCTATGGCGTCAGTATAACAGCAAACGGAGAATATCCGGAAGAGCTTTTCACGGGTAGTTATCATGAGAACGACATCATCCAGGTTTTGAAAAACCTGCAACAACATTATACATTCGAATATCAGAAATCAGGGAACGAGATATCTCTTAAATTCACCAAGTAATCACTCTAAAAAAACAAGCATTATGAATTCTTCTTAAAAAAGCCGGAGAACCTATACAGATCTCCGGCAAAGTCAATACTTTAAACACAGAAGCCGAACCACCACGTAAGGCTTTAAGTATCAACAAATAATTATTTAAATCTATGTACTATCAAAATTTTCAGTGCAGTTTAGTGTGTAAAGATACTATTTTCAGATTTATACAGCTGCTACTTATCTCTATTTTTTTAGTTTGTCCTGCAGAAATTTATGCTCAAAATTCTCAAATAAGCATATCTGTTAAAGACGTTTCGCTCAAAGAGTTATTAACAAGTATCGAGAAACAGTCCGATGTCAGGTTTTCTTACATCGAAAAGAATCTCGATCATAAAAAAGATATTACCATCAGCATCCAGAACGAACCGGTTGAAAGGTTACTGGATCGCATTCTTCCCGGTAAAGGGATGGAATATACCCGGACAGGAAATACGATTGCAATCAAACTTATCCAGGTACAAAAGGATAAGCATAAAAAAGTGAGCGGAACCATCACTGACAACAGAGATGAACCGATCATCGGTGCTAATGTAGTACAAAAAGGTACAACCAACGGCATCATCACGGATGCAGACGGAAACTTTTCTCTTGAAATACCGGAAGGAGCTACTCTTGTCATATCTTATATCGGCTATTTATCCCAGGAAATCCATGCGGGTAATCAATCCGTCTTAAAGATAAAGCTGGCAGAAGACACACAAAATCTGGAAGAGGTTGTTGTTGTCGGATATGGTGTCCAAAAGAAAATCAACCTGACGGGTTCCGTTGAAAACATCACTGGATCGGATCTGGCAAAGAAGCCCGTGGGGCAAACTTCGATGGCTTTGCAAGGGATGTCGTCAGGTGTTACCGTCCAACAAACATCGGGACAGCCAGGTAAAGATAACGGAACCATCCGTATACGCGGTATCGGCACGTTAAGTTCTGCTAATCCCCTGATTCTGGTCGACGGTATCGAATCGGATATCAATTCGGTAGATCCGAGTGACATCGAAAGCATATCAGTTTTGAAAGATGCGGCATCGGCTGCAATCTACGGGTCGAGAGCTGCAAACGGAGTTATCCTGATAACGACAAACCGCGCAGAAAAGAGTTCGTTTAAAGTCAACTATGACAACTACATCGGTTGGCAGTCCCCGACATCCATGCCGCAAAACGTTTCAGGATATGATCACATGGTGATGATAAACGAGGCAAACCGGAATGTTGGCAAAGTAGAACCTTTTACACAAGAATATATCGATGAATACCGTAAAAATGCGCCGTCCGACCTCTACCCTGAAACTGATTGGAGGAAAGTCATGCTGAAAAAGAAAGCCCTGCAGCATAACCACCATGTCAGTATCAATGGAGGTGGTGAAAAAGTAAGTATTTTAGGATCGCTTTCTTACCTGAATCAGGATGGTATAACAATCAACACGAATTACGAACGCGTAAACTTACGATTGAATTCTGATATAAACCTACATAAAAGGCTTTCTGCCAATTTCGATATTTACTTTATGACGGATGACAATGCGACACCTGCGGCCGGCATGCCTTGGTATTTCCTCAACCGTTATCCCAATAACCTGCAAGGCAAAAATGAAGATGGTTCCTGGGGTATCGGATGGGATGGGACGAACACCTGGGCACAAGAAAACGATGGAGGGATGACGCATGAGAAGAATTATTCCGCCAACATTAACTTCAAAGTCAATTACCAGCCAGTAAACGGTCTTAACCTGAGTTTCCAATATGCACCGAAATGGAATTTCGTCCACTACAAGAAGTTCGGGAAGACGGTTAACTTATACTATCCGAGCGGAGATTTATACAATCCGACTCCGTACAGAGCAAATATGACTGAAAAGTACAGCAAGAATGTCACCAATAATCTGAAAGCTCTGGTAACTTATGACAAATCGTTCAATGCCCATAACCTGTCATTACTGGCGGGATTCGAACAAATAGACTTCCGGGGAGACTGGTTGAACGGATTCAGGGATCAATATTTATTGGAGAACTA
The DNA here is from genome assembly GCF_049860805.1 of Parabacteroides vesiculifaciens. Lineage (NCBI taxonomy): Bacteria > Pseudomonadati > Bacteroidota > Bacteroidia > Bacteroidales > Tannerellaceae > Parabacteroides > Parabacteroides vesiculifaciens. The sequence goes on along the minus strand of NZ_CP187555.1, from coordinate 4,456,215 downwards.
CGAAGTGCTGAATGCCGGTTCACCGGCAAACCAGGCTGCAACAGGTTCTGCCAGCGACTGGGCGCTACGCTCCGTATTCGGTCGCATAAATTACAACTACAACCAAAAATATCTTCTTGAAGCGAACATTCGCTACGATGGTTCTTCTCGTTTTGCCTCGGGATTAAAATATGGCGTCTTTCCTTCTTTTTCCGCAGGTTGGAGAATATCCGAAGAATCTTTCATGAAAGATATCGAATGGATCAATAATCTGAAAATAAGAGCCTCGTGGGGGAAATTAGGGAATCAGGATATCGGGAACTATCCATTTGTATCGTCCGTTTCATTGGGAATGGATTATGTTTTCAACGGTGCAGTTTCAGCACCGGGCGGAGCGGTCACAGACGCAGCTAATCCCAACATTACATGGGAATCTACAGCAATGACGAATATCGGATTCGACGCGACCTTTTTTTCCAAACTATCGGTCACTGCGGAATATTATGTTAAAAACACATCCGATATTCTCCTGAAATTACCAATACCTGGAACTTCCGGATTAAATCCGGCTTATCAAAATGCCGGCAAAGTAAGAAACAAAGGATGGGATATTACACTCAGATATAATGATAAAATAGGTGATTTCGAATATGGGATCGGAGTTAATCTGTCGGATGTCCATAACGAAATAACAGATCTGGCAGAAACAGGGCCTTACATTTACGATCGGACGATCCATAAGGAAGGTTATCCCATTACTTCACTCTATGGATTAGAGACAGAGAGATTATTCCAAAACATGGACGAGATCAAAGACCACGCTTCCCAATTCGGAACGATATTGGCACCTGGCGATATCAAATACAAAGACCAACTGACAATCGATTCAGACGGTGACGGTATTATGGATAAGGCAGACGGGGTCATTAATGCAGATGACCGGGTGATAATGGGAGACTATATGCCACATTACACGTATGGCATCGACTTTTACGGAAAGTATAAAAATATAGACCTGTCTTTTCTGTTACAAGGAGTAGGCAAAGCAGACGGATACATCGACCAACAAGGGGTATTGGCATTCTATATGGGAGGTACGGCGCAAGAATGGCATAAGGATCACTGGACAGAAGAAAACCGGAATGCATCTTATCCACGACTAACATTCAACTACCCGAACAATGAACAGGTATCTTCGTATTGGATCAGAAATGCATCTTACCTTCGGTTAAAAAATCTCCAGGTAGGATATACGGTACCTAACCGGTTAGTTAAAAAGATATTCCTGGATTACTGCCGCATATTCTTCAGTGCACAGAACCTGTTTACCATTACAGGCTTTTATGATGGATTCGACCCGGAAGCCCCTATTGGCAGAGGCGATTTCTATCCCATGATGAAAATCTATTCATTCGGACTTAATGTAAAATTCTAAAAACTAATCACCATGAATAAATATATAAAACTCATAATCGGCGTATTCACTTTAGGATGTCTTTCATGTTCAGACTATTTAGAGAAATATCCATTGGATAAACCTTCGGATGCGACCTTCTATAGTACGGAAAGCGAACTAACGATGGCTATCAACGGCATTTACTTTAAAAGTATGTATTTTCAACAAGCAGCCTCTCCTTTAAACCTGGTTCTGGATTGTGCCTCCGATATCGGTTGGGACCGTGATCAGGGCAGTGACCTGCAATTATTAGGTGAAGGGCTTCATGTTCCGACAAATGAAACTTTTAATAAAATATGGTTCAACAGTTACACAGTTATCAACCAATGTAACATGCTTTTAGCAAATATGCATAAAGCACAGTCTATCACGAACCCTGACATATACACGAGGATAGAAGGCGAAGCTCGTTTTTTCAGAGCCTATCACTATCATTTATTGGTCAACTTCTTTGGCAATATACCTCTGTTGACCGAGCCCCAATCAATCACCGATAAACCGACTCAGACCGACAGAAGTCAAGTTTCTGAATTCATATTAAACGAACTGGAGGATGCGGCCAAGTTATTGCCGGTACAATATACAGGTGATGACATCGGCAGAATCACTCAGGGATGTGCCCTTTCCGTAAAAGCTAGGGAAGCCCTGTTTTCCGGGAAATGGGATATTGCCGCCGATGCCAGTAAACGCGTAATAGAATCGGGTGTTTATTCACTGGAACCCGACTACAATAATCTTTTCAATAAGCTGAATAAGCAAAGTAAGGAAGTTATTTTCTTCGTACAGTACTCGCGCGTAAACCAACAGACTCATGGTGTTCCCGGTAATCTATTCTCACGCATGGCTTCCGGGTATTCCAATAAGGTTCCGGCCCAATCACTTGTTGATTCTTATTACTGCACAGACGGTTTACCTATTAACAAATCAAGTCTTTACAATGCAGCCACCCCATTCAAAAACCGGGATTTACGGCTGGAAGCAACCGTTGTCGTACCAGGCAGTACATTCCAAGGCTACCAGTTCGAAACGCATCCTGACAGCTTGGAATGCTGGGACTACAATGTAACTCCTGCAGTACGCAGAAACAATCAGGACGTAACAAATCCCTATGCCACATTCTCAGGATATTGTTGGAGAAAATACACGGATGAAGAACAAACTTTTCGACTGAAAAGCGAGCTGAATATCATCCTGATCCGTTATGCAGAAGTTTTATTAATGTATGCGGAAGCGGTCAATGAATTAGGAAGAATGGATAATCTCGGATATGAAGCCTTAAAGTTAGTCCGAGAGAGGGCACAAATGCCGGCTATCAAACCGGATACACAGGAGAATATCCGGAAGCTGATTCGACAGGAAAGAAAGGTTGAATTTGCGATGGAAGGTTTGCGCTTCTTTGATATCAGAAGGTGGAGAATTGCAGAATCCGTAATGAACGGTAAATTGTATGGAAGGCCTGTAAGGGATTACCTACCCCACTACATTCCGGCATTCGATAAAAACGGCATGCCTCAATATGATACATATGCCGAAGCATTACGCTCTTTCGATGACAGAACATTCAACCCTGATAGAGACTATCTGTTCCCGATTCCTCAAAAAGAACTGGATATTAATAAGAATCTGAAACAAAACCCCAATTATTAATTGAGAACTGCCATGAAATACAGACATTTGTATTTCATGGCAAACTTTAAGCATAAACAATCAATTTTAAGACTATATGAAAAGAAGAGACTTCATCCACATCAACATAGCGGCATTAGGAGGCGTGTTAATCAATAATCATTTTTCGTACGCAAAAGCTATGGAAGAAATATCGCAGTCATTCCAACATACGACAGAACAAAACGGCTATGACCTGATCATAAACGGAGCCGGGCTTTCCGGTTGTTTTGCGGCAATCGAAGCGGCCAGACAAGGAATGAAAGTATTGGTCATCGATAAAAGAACTTCTCCCGGTTATGATATTACAGCCAAGAGAAAATTATGGTTAAATACGGCCGGATACGAAAAATGGCCGGATAACCTGATCCAACTGTTCTTCCCCAAAGGAGAAAAGAAAGAGATATTTAATACTCAACTCGGCGCACCTTACAACAGTTCTATCGGAGACGAGACACTTCTGTTTGCAGGAAGCTTGAAAAAGGGATTGCTCCGCTCTCTCCTCACCAATAATATCGACCTATTATTAATGACCGACGTTTGCGGCATCATTTCCGATCAGAAAAAGCAGGTTTCAGGAATAATCGCCGCTTGCAAGCAAGGAGTTTATTCCATTCCCACTACGGGGTTCATTGATGCTTCGGACAACAACTCATTTACACGACGTTTATTCGGACAACCCTATAAACCTGATAAAGCCGGGTTTGTAATGGAAGTGCAGGACGCGGAATATTTAAGTGGCAAATATTTGACTCTTAGCTCTTCTTATGGTCTTTCAGATAACAGACTCGAAATACATCCCGGTAAGAAATCGCCGGACCAGTATTTCTTATCTTTCAATTTTCCTGTTGAGACAGACAATCTAAGTGCGATCGAACAGAAAGCAAGACTTATCGCAACACAAATCAGTAAGGACTTCCCTTTGTTGGCAAAAGGCCTGGCAAATGCCAAGTTGCGTTATTACGCACAGGAATGTTCTTATTATCTGAACAATTACAAACTCCCGGATATCCCCCTCAAAGACTATACTTGCACCGAAAGCCACCCGGCAGAACACAGCTATAATTCTATTCTCGAATTGGTTCAAAAAGCACAATACAGTATCGGCAGATACAAAAAGCATGATACCCGGAGAACCATGAACACTGTTTATTATGCGGGAGGGAAAAACAAGCCGTTCAACGCTCCTACAAACCAAACAATAAGCGAATATGGACACACACTTCCTCTGACTGTTTTTTCAATCCAGGATATGCAACTCCCCATAGTCAATCATCCCCTATTGATTGCCGGAGGAGGAACTGCCGGAATAGCAGCGGCCCTATCAGCCGCAGAAAAAGGGGCAAAACCTCTTATCATCGAATATTTCAATGATTTAGGAGGAAGTAAGACGATGGGAGGGGTGACCGGTTATTATTTAGGACAAAACAAACATTCCTATATTTTAGCATTGGAAAAAGAGATACGGCAAACAGCCAAAGACTACAACATATCGGTCAACTGTATTTGCAGGTGCGTCCATAGTGTCCGTAGTTTAAACCGATATGACTATAGTATGATTAACGGTGCTATTATCTGTGGCACCCAAACCAATGGAAAGAGACTGGAAAAAGTCGCAATATGTGTCGACGGTGAATTGAAATGGGTAGAAGCTAAACTTACGGTAGATGCAACCGGTGATGGAGATATCGCCTATTTCGCAGGGGAGAACTTTGAAATCGGAAATTCAAGAATGCATACCACCCAGAACTACAGCCAATGGGACCTCCCTTTCAAAAGTAAAAATGCACCTATGCAAACAATCAACAAAGACTACGATATTATCGACAACACGAAGATAACAGAGTTGCAGCGAGGTTTATATCTGTCCCATTACGAATCATTCTTCTACGACTTCTATCCCATGCTGACCGTCCGCGAATCCAGAAGGCCGGAAGGTGAATACAAGTTAAACCTAATCGACGCATTGGAACAAACATGGTTCAAAGATACCATTATCAATGCACACAGCGATTTCGACCCCCATCATTTTGGCCATTCCGAATATTCACGTTGTGCATTCCTGTTACCTCATTCCAACCAGATCACGGTGAATATTCCTTATCGCGCCATTGTTCCTAAAACGATCGACGGCCTTTTGCTTTCCGGCAGAGGCATCAGCCAGACACATAACGCACTGCAATTCACACGTATGTCCGCTGATGTTTATTTACTCGGATATGCGACGGGGATTATTGCGGCTTCTATTATCAGCCAACAGAAACGTCCAAGAGATTTTTCTGTTTCCCAACTACAAAAAGAATGGCTGCAAAGTGGGCTTTTATTGCCTAACCATCCGCAGGAAAAACTCTCAGCACAGGATATCGTGAACAAACTAATTGAAGGAGATAACGAATATTTATTCAAATGCTGCCGAAGAGCAAAACAGGATATCCATCCCCTTCTGAGAAAAGCATATAAGAAAGACAAATCGATTTTGATAGCTAAAGCATTGGCCTGGTTTAAAGATGCGGAAGGAGCCGGATTGATTATTTCCGAATTGGAACAGCTTTTTGTCAACGAGGTCCAGACAGGACATCCACAACAGTATTTCGAAAAATATAATGCTGACAACCTGTATTGGAAAATTAACCAGGATATCGCACTGCTCGGTATGTGCGGTCATTCGGATTTCAACCGGATTATCAACCGGATACTATGCGAGACACATTCAGGAGGAGAAAAAGTCAAGGCAAGCGACGCTTATAACAGGAATAGAATCGATTTGCTATTAATCCCATATTATAACCGCATTCTGAATCTCTGTTTTTATATCGAACGCACACCTGATCCCCTCTTTATTAAAGGACTTGAACAGTTGGCTTCGAATCCTGATATCATCGGTTACCAGACAACCGATTGTAATCAGACCAGATGGAGGCTGTATGGTGGATTTCTGGAATTATCGATTGCAGCAGCCCTGGCTCGGTGCGGCTCTATCAAAGGTGTTCAAACTTTGATAGAATATCTGAAAGATGTACATTCGGATTTCAGACTTTTCGCCAACCAGGAGTTGACTGCGATCCTTAAAAAAAATATGAAATTCGACTCTAACAAATGGACTAACCTGATTAATACAGAGAAAAGTTTCTTAAGCAAAACGACGCCTTTCTCCAAAGAGATTGAGTTATAAAGTATTCTTATTATAAGCCAAGTGCCTATGTATAATTGTTTTTTTCCTACTTTTGCACTCTGATTAAATAAGTAATATGAATACACATAATCTTTGTTGTATCGGCCACATTACGTTGGATAAGATTGTAACGCCGAAAAGAACACTACATATGCCGGGAGGGACATCCTTCTATTTCGCGCATGGGATGAGCAATTTAGACACTTCCGATTTTCTGTTGGTAACAGCTCTTGCTGCCAGCGAAATGGATGCGGTAGAAGAAATACGCAGGAAAGGGATCGATGTCAAAGTTTTGCCCAGTGCCCATTCCGTCTACTTTGAGAATACATATGGCGAGAACCAGAATAACCGGACACAGCGGGTATTGGCTAAAGCTGATCCGTTCACAGTGGAAGGGTTACAGGATGTCGATGCCCGAATCTACCACCTGGGAAGTTTGCTGGCGGACGATTTTTCCTTAGACGTGATCAAATATTTATCGACCAAAGGGATGCTGTCGGTCGATGCCCAAGGTTACTTGCGCGAAGTTCGCGGTGAGAAAGTTTTCGCCGTAGACTGGCCGGAAAAGAAGGAGGCACTAAAATACATCCATATCCTGAAAGCCAACGAACACGAGACGGAAGTTCTCACCGGGTGCAAAGATCCGCGCGAAGCTGCTCTGAAATTAGCTAACTGGGGTGTCAAGGAGGTATTGCTGACATTAGGAAGTATGGGGTCCGTCATTTATGCCGACGGCAAATATCATGAGATACCCGCCTATCCTCCAACAGAGATTGTGGACGCTACGGGATGTGGCGATACCTATATGGCCGGCTATCTGTATATGCGAAACAAAGGGGCTTCATACAAAGAAGCCGGATGTTTTGCCGCCGCCATGTGTACAATCAAGCTGGAGGCATCCGGTCCTTTCGGAGGAACGGAGAAAGACGTTTGGGATATTATCGAAAAGAATAAGTGAAACGACTTATGATTTCAGATTTATGATTTATAAGCTATGTATCACTGATAAATCATAAATCTGAAATCATAAATCAATGCAGTTTCTTAGCCATCACCATATAGGAATAAATAAGTACCACGACATACCCAAACAGCGGCACAACAAATGAAAACGACATCGTCGAGATATCGGCCACATAGCCCATCAATAACGGTCCGACCGCTCCACCTATCGGAGACATCATCAAGAAGGACGAAGCACGCTTGGTATAGTCGCCCAACCCTCTCAACGAGATAGCGAAAATGGTCGGGAACATAATAGCCTCGAAGATATAACAAGCAAATAAAGCACCTTTCGACAGGGCACCTAAATTCAGGGTGACGAACAGAGCACCCAAGACGGTAAAGATAGCACAGATAAACAAGACCTTCTCCGCCCGGATATAACTCATAATCCAGCTACCGATAATACGTCCGACCATAAACAGACCCAATCCACCGAAGGAAAGGACGATAGCAGCATCATGCGCATCCATCCACCCATCGTCAGTCACATAATTGATAAAGAAACTATTGATCGATATTTCCGCTATTTCGTAGCAGAACAAGGCCATCACGCCCCAGGTGAAACAACGGTGTTTCCACAATCCTTTCAATCCGGCTTTTGCCTCTGCTGTCGTCTCTTCACAATCGTCATGGTCGATCTCCGGCAGGCGGATGCGGAAGAAAACAAGGGCGACAGACAGGACGACAACGCCCATCACGGTGTAGGGCAAAGCAATGTTAGCCTCTCCGTTACCAGAAAACAGCAGCATTCCACCGATCACCGGCGCACAGATACAGCCTAACCCGTTAAAAGATTGTGCCAAGTTCAAACGGCTGGCTGCCGTCTCGCGATCCCCAAGCTCCGTCACGTAGGGATTGGCTGCCGTCTCCAAAAATGTCAGTCCGCAACCGATCACAAACAAGGAAAAGAGGAAGAAGTTGAACGACATCAATTGTTCGCTCGGAATGAAAAGCAACGATCCGATCCCATAGAGGATGAGACCGAACACCACGCCCTGGCGATATCCGTATTTATTGATAAAAAGTCCGGCCGGGATAGCCATCGTGAAATAACCCGTGTACATCGTTGCCTGGATCAGAGCGGAATGAGCCTTCGTCATGACAAGCGCCTCCTGGAAATGCTTGTTCAGCACATCTAAAATAGCATGTGCAAACCCCCATAAGAAAAACAGAGATGTGACTAATACAAAAGGGACCAGATACTCTTTCTTTACCAACGATTTCTTTACTTTTTCCATTTTATTGTTATTTGTTTTATACTCATTTATTCATTTACCGGATTGTACGGAATCGTAAACCAGAATGTCGAACCTTTGCCGAGTTGCGAATCCACGCCGATCTTACCGTTCAGGGATTGTACGATGGACTCGCAGATGGAAAGCCCCAATCCGGTACCCTGCACAAAGCTGTCAAACTTAGCGAAACGTTCGAAGACATGCGGGATATTCTCTTCGGCAAGGCCTTTACCTGTGTCCGTCACATAAAAGCGGAAGGTATCGCCCGTCCTTTCGTACCCCATTGTTATAGAGCCTTCCGAAGTATATTTACAGGCGTTGCTGAGGAAATTGGAGATAACCTGCGTCAGACGGTTCTTTTCCGAATAGATCACACAGGTGTCAGATGGCAGGCGGCAGATCAGATCGACTCCTTCTTTCACACGTGACTTATAGATTTGCTGCAGGTTGTTGAATATAGCGGACAGGTCAACTGCCGAATAGTTGAAATCCATCTGACCAGCCTCGATCTTCGAAAGGTCGAGAATATCGTTGATCAACTGGAGCAAAAGCTCATTGTTCATCTCGATAATCTTAACGTATTCACCGATCTCATCCGGCTCTTCCGCCATCGCGATCAGGTTCGAGAAACCGACAATCGCGTTCAAGGGCGTCCGTATCTCGTGGCTCATATTGGCCAGGAAAGCGCTTTTCAGCCGGTTGGCTTCTTCGGCCTTGTTACGCAGGCGGATCAGTTCATTCGTCATTTTCAGGTCTGTGATATCGCGCCTCAGGCCGATGAGCTTACGGATCTTCCCGTCCTCATTCCGCCCGTACGGAACGGCATGCATTTCAAACCAGCGATCCCCTAAGGCAGGCACTTTCGTCCTGATCTGGACATCCATCAAATGTATCTTACCGCACGACAGGTTTTCCAGACCCCTACGCAGCAAGTCGCGGTCTTCGGGATGTACGAATGTGAGGTAGTCTTCCAATGATATCGTCAGCCCTTCGAACACGGTAGACCGGGGTGAATAGAAAATGCGGTCCTCCGCATTATATTCCCATGAGATAATCTGGGCGGCATCGAGGGTAAAGTCCAGTTGCAGTTTGCTTTCTTCCCGTTCGATTTCATTCCGGCGGATATCTGTTGTCTCGACCATCGTGGCGACGATATACATATTCCCTTCTTTATCTTCCAGGCGTGTTTTGGTTGTAACCGCCCAACGTACGGGTAATCCGGTTTCGTCATCATACAACACGCGGTTAAAGGAGATCGGCCTGTCGCTTTTCAAAACCCGTTCATCTTCTTCCCTGAAAAGAGCCGCTTTCGGATCATCCACTTCAAAATCATTCTTTCCAAGCATACTGTCGAAGGTCTCTCCATAGAATTCGCAGACTCTATTGTTGTAAAACAGATAGCGGTATTCATTGCCTACATCCTTGATAAACAACCCGACCGGCAGGTTATCCATGATGGACTGGAGGAATGTCTTTAAACGCAGGTTTTCCTTCTCGGCAACGACATAAGAGGTCACGTCGTGGGTAAAGCAGATAACCGAATTGTTCCCAAACGGCACAACGCGTGCCTTTGTATATTTGACCTGGTCCTTTTTCCCGTATTTACAGTTAAAGACGGTCACCTCGCCGGTTTCGGCCGTCCGCTTCACATGCAGGATGATTTCATCCAGCATCTCTTTTGACTGCGGATATTCCAAATAAAGATCCTTCAGGTTCTTCCCGACCAAGGTTCTCGTGTCGATGCCATTCCAGATATGGTTCTCCGGGTTCACGATATCCACCAAATTCAGATCGGAATCATAGATGGTCGCCATGTCTGGCATGCGGCTCAAGAGTTCCATCATTTTGGCATTTGCCGTCTTATAGGTTTCTTCCTTGCGTTTCCTATAATTCAGGATGCCGATAAAGATAATCACCATCAGGATTATCAAGCAGATTAACAAGACCACTTCTACCGGATGCTCCTGCCACAACGAAGGATCTTCGTTATAGTACACCGTATTTTCAGGCAATAAGGAAGGATCAATCCCTGTTGCTACAAACGTCGGATAATTAATATAATAATTGGGCCGCGAAGGTGTGAATTGGAAAGCCGGGCTATGCTCGATTCCTTTAGTCAGGACGCTATAGGTCAACGATGCCAGATCTTTGCCCAGATCCTCACCGGAAATGAAATAACCGCCGATATAATTCATATTAGACGCACCCTGGTCCATAATCTGGTAAACAGGTTTGGATGTATAGCGAGCCAGCTCATTGTGCAGCATCGAATAGGCATGAGGGTTCCGGAGTGCATCCGTATACCATCCAGCCGACAAAATAGCATAAGACTCGTCCATAACGGCAACAGAGTCGAGCAATTGGGACGTAGATAGTTTGCTGCCATCCATATAATAGAACTCGAACAAATCGATCTGCTTGAAAATGCTATGTAAATAAGTTTCGAAAAGCTCGACATTATAACGATTGTCGTAGCAAAACGCCACTTTCCGGATATGAGGCTGGAGTTTTTTGATCAGCAACAGGTTTTCTATGACAAAATCTTTAAAGGAATATCCCGTTACCTTGAAATCACCGAACGACTCTTTCATCGGCATCATGTCTGCGACGAAAGACAACTGCTCCTTGCCCAGGTTCTCATAATCGACAAATGCCCCTTTTACGTAACCTAAAACAACCGGAACATCACGCCAACTCTCCACACAAGTAACCCGATAAGAAGACCAGGCCTCGTTTCCAAGCAGGACAACCACATCGGGCTTCACCTTATAAGCGGCAAAAAGCTGCCGCATCCATTCCACCCAGGTATCAAAGACGGGGGAAGCCTCGCAGTCCATATACTCGACAAATATTTTAGCTTCCGAATCGACTCTCATATGATCAATAAAGGAGGCGATCAAATGGTTTCCTACTTCCTTGATCGGAGAGTAAGAGCTAATGACCAAAACCTTCTGACCTTCTACGTTTGCCGTCCTTGCTTTCGCAGAGGAAAGGGAAAGAGTAAAAACAAATACAATTATTAGTAGTTCGCCGATTATAGACTTGCTGTTTAGCATCATTACCTCGTTGTTATTAAACTATATCTGCAAAAGTAGTGCATTTTTTCATACCGAAGCCCCCCTATTCCCGTATTTGAGCTACAAATACTACCCTACAATGTATTTGGCTTTCTTTCCCATCAACCGGTAAATCGCGAAAACAATCAGCCAGGAAACGCCAAATGCGACAACTGCGGCGGCAGGTATCTGCAAGGCGACCGGGACATGCAGAGCACGCATCAGCACAACACCCGGACCGGTGAAGAAATAATGTACCATATAGATTCCGAACCCGCAAGTCGTCAGGTTTGCCAGGAGGCTCCTGATCTTTTCGGATCGTACGTTCACCTTCTTTGCCAACAGGAAGAACGGGATCGTCATCATCACCACATTCAACGAACAATAGGTGAAGAAGAGTTCCAGCAATTCGTCACTGTACTCCGGCAAAGCCGTTACATAACGGAACCCCAAGAAGGTAACGGCATAGCCGATCCCAAACATCGGTATTCCGGCCAATAGGATCTTATTCAGGCTCCAGTCGTGATTGCGCAGATAATGGCCTAAAAGCAGATAACCATTGAATCCGGCAAAATAATACAACATATTGAAAGAGTTCCAGGAACAACCACCCCAGATATAAGGCGAAACGAACTGATAATAATAAGGCAACAGCGTCGACACGCCCCAGGCAACCAGGAACCACAACTTGGCCTTTTCGGAGGCCTTTTCCACCCAGGCGGAGAAAATAGGCAGGTACAGGTACAACCCGATCAATAGATAAATATACCACATATGCACATCCACAATTGAGAAATTCAATGGGATCTCCGCAATATATCTTAGAGAAACACCCAACGATTGGCGAGCCACCTCTTCGCCCGAATAGGGGAAAAAGTCCAAAATCACCTCCGGTGACAGACCAAACAGTCCGGTTATCCAGGGGAACAGGTTATAGAGCACCGACCAGATCAGGAAAGGCCAAAAGACACGGCTGATTCTTTTCTTATAAAAGACGGAAGTATCGCCCTTCACCGGCAGCAGCAAGGCTCCCGTAATCATCACAAACAGGGGGACGCAGGGACGGAGAAACGATCCATAGGCTGCCCCCCAAAACTTTATCTGATCGATATTGGCAGGCGGTTCGCCCGGAAAAAAGTTAAACGGATCTGCACTATGGCAACAAACCACGGTAAACATGGCAACAAAACGTACCACATCCAACCAAACGACGTGCGATTGGCCGATTGCTGGATTCTGACTCTTCATCATGATATTAGCATCTTATTAAGTTTATATTCCAAGTTAAGAACCGCCCACCACGCAGACAGGCATTAGGAGCGACAAAGATAGGTTATCTCCCTCAATAAAGTTTTGCTTTAGAGCAAAAAAGCACGTTACCCGATTCTACCAAAAACATACAGCCTACACGGAAAAACAGGAGGAAAGAAAAAAAGCTAAGTATTGACTATCAACACTTAGCTTTTAATTAGTACCCAGAGCCGGTACAAGCCATAGAAATCATAGGAAAATAAAAGAAATTATCTTCCTTATTATCAATCACTTGAGTATTTCCTATTTTCTCTATTTTTGCCATATTTTGCCCATTTTCCGTTATTCAGTACACTTTTAGTACACTTTGAAATATCATTTTCTTTTGTACCTTTGCAATATCGGAAAACAAAAGAAAATCAACTGTTTAGCGTAATCACCCGGTTATGGTACCTAAATCGGGATAAAACCTCTAAACAATGGCAAAGTTAGAAAATAAAACGAAAGAAAACCCCAAGTTAGAGCAAAATAAGCTCTCGGATGGTAGAATCAGCCTTTACTTAGAGTATTATTTAGGTAGAGAGGAAAAGCCCGTATTAGATGAAAACGGCAATCAAGTGTACTATGATAGTGGAAAGATGCAAGGTAAACCCAAGTTTGCAGTAAAGCATAACAGGCGAAAAGAAAACCTTAGTCTGTATCTGATAGATAAGCCCCGTACCCCTGCGGAACGCCAGCAGAACAAAGAAACATTGGAGCTTGCCACAAAGATACGTGCGGAGCGTGAGCAGGAATTTAAAGAAAGTATGTTGGGCTATCGGTTGAAAAAAGATAGAACGGTCAATTTCTTAGACTATTTCCAAGCCTATATCAACAGTTATACCAAGAAAGATATTCGCATGGTGCAAATTGCGCTTAGCCGTTTTAAAGACTTCTTAAAAGAGCAATACCCCATGAATGAGTTTAGTATCAAACCGGAACTTATCACCAAAGAAATGATGGAACAGTTTGTAACCTATCTGCAATCCCGAAGTGTGGGTGAGGGTGCTAAAAGCATTTACCAGCGTTTCAAGAAAGTTATTCGATATGCGATTGACCACGATGTAATGTTGAAAGACCCATGCAAAAGTGTTACCTGTAAAGTGGATAGCCAAATGCTTCGAAAAGATGTTCTTTCTCCCGAAGAAATACAAAAGTTGGCGGCTTGCCATTATGACAACGAGAACCCGAATGTTAGACGTGCTTTTATCTTCTGCTTATACTGCGGTCTGCGCTTCTGTGATGTAAAAGACCTTACCTATAAGAATGTGGATTACGCTAATCGGTTATTGAAATTTGAACAAAGCAAGACAAAGGGACATTCTGCCAGTAGTGGTGTGGTTATTCCCCTGAATGATGGTCTATTGTCTATCATTGGTGAAACCCCGGCAGATAAAAACTGCTTGATATTCGATTTACCTACTTACGAAAGTTGCTGTAAATCAGTAAAGCGTTGGGTAAAGAGAGCTGGGATAGACAAACATATAAGCTGGCATTGTGCCCGGCATTCGTTTGCTGTGAACATTCTGAACAATGGGGCAAATATCAAAACCGTAGCCAGCCTTTTAGGGCATAGCGGATTGAAGCATACGGAGAAGTACACCCGTGCGGTGGATAAATTGAAAGAGGAAGCAATAAACAGCTTACCCGAACTAAAGTTTTAACCATAAAAGACTTATCTTTGTAACTATGAACTTTGAAGCATTAGTAAAACATATCAGCACGATACAGAACACGTTGCAGGCACAAGCCGCACACGCTGTAAACCTTGCCCTTACTTCCCGTAACTGGCTTATGGGGTGCTATATCGTAGAATTTGAGCAGAACGGAGAAGACCGTGCCGCCTACGGTGAACAACTCTTGAAGAAGCTGGAACAACAACTGAAAACAAAAGGTCTGAATGAACGTAGATTCCGTGAATTTAGGCGGTTGTACCTTGTTTATCCACAACTAAAAGGACCTGTTACACAATATATTGCATCACAAATTCAAATTCGGCAGTCATTGACCGCCGAATTCACAGAACCAATTCGGCGGTTGGTGACCGCCGAATCTGAAAATGGCGTTTGGAAACTATCAACAGAATACCCACAAACCGAAACATGGATGATTCCGGCTGATAGATTATTCAATAGATTATCTTCCACCCATTTAAACACTATATCGGGAATTGAGAACCCGGTAAAACGTGCTTTCTATGAAATGGAAACTATTCGTGGCTGCTGGTCTGTTAAGGAGTTGGAGCGACAAATCGCATCTTTATATTACGAACGTAGCGGACTATCCAAAAACAAAGAAGCTCTCTCCGCTTTAGTCCAGCAACAAGCAACCTTATTACAACCTAAAGATGTTATCAATACACCTGTTACTTTGGAATTCTTAGGGTTGAATGAACGTGCATTAGTGACGGAAAACGATTTGGAACAATCCATTCTTGACAACTTGCAACGCTTCCTATTGGAAATGGGACATGGCTTCTGCTTTGAAGCCCGGCAAAAACGCATCTTGATTGATGAAGATTATTTCTTTGCCGACCTTGTGTTCTATCATCGTATTTTGAAATGTCATGTTATTGTAGAATTGAAGATAGACAAGTTCCACCATGAGTATGCTTCGCAACTAAATATGTATCTGAACTATTTTAAAGCAGAAGTGATGCAGCCGGATGATAACCCGCCTATCGGTATTTTGCTCTGCACCGAAAAGGGAGATACATTAGTAAAGTATGCCACTGCCGGGTTAGACCCAAATATCTTTGTACAGAAGTATAGGATAGAGCTTCCAACCGAAGAAGAAATAAAGGAGTTCATTTCTTCTTCAAACTATTAGAACAACAAACCTAAAAACTGGCGAAAAGAAGAATACTTTTTTTCTTTTCGCCAGCATATACTTTCAGTCAATAGAAATAAGTTTAGTTCGTTTTGGATATATATACAAAAGCATAAACTAAACTCACAATAAAATGGATTTATAAAAAGGGAGGAAGATGTTTTGATAAAGTCAGGAATCTATTTTTGCTTTTTAAGAGAACAACTCACGAGATTATTCTATATTTTAATTGCAATTAGTTTATAGTATGGAAGATTTTAACTCACAATATGCCAACCATTCGAAATTAGAACAGCTAAAGCAGTTCATTTTGGAACATGGCACTTATATCGAACTCAAAAAGGGTGAACAATTCACTATTCAAGGCAAAGTGAATCATCGAGGAGCTTATATCGAACACGGCTTATTGAGATATACTCGTGTGGATGAAAAAGGAAATATACACATAGTAGGATATACTTTCTCCGGAGAATTTGCAGGAAGTTTATGCACACTTATAGCACCTAATCAACCGTCATTAGTAACAATTGAAGCCGTTTGCGATACAAAGATTTGTTATATACCCTATTTAAAAGTAGAGGAATTCTTTGCCACAAATGTAGAAACCATGCAAGTAAAATGTACTCTTATTGAACAATCATACTTATTAATGTATCATAGATTAATAGATATGTACTGCAAGACCACGGCAGAACTGTATCTTGACTTATTGAATAGATGCCCCGATATTCAAGAGTACATTACGTTAAAGGAGATTGCCTCTTTCTTGCAAGTCACACCGGAAACAATCAGTCGCATACGCCGTGGACTGAATAAATAGCTTACGACAATGAAAGATTTTAATTCATACCTCGACAATTTAGACTATTCCCTCGTAAAAGATTTATTTCATGAAAAAGGGAAGCAACGTATATACCGCAAAAAAAATTTCTTTATCCGTCAGAATGAAATAGAACGTTTTGCCGGGTGGGTAGAAAACGGTACATTCCAATATACATATATAGATAAGGAAGGAGAAGAACATATTGTAGGATACTCTTTTACGGATGAATTTATTTGTGACTATTCTTCTTTTATGAAAGGTAGTTTATCATTAGTGAATATTCAAGCTATAACAGATTGCTCTGTACATGAAATATCCCGTCATGACATTATTGAATATTGGGAAACGGATATGAAAACTCAACGATTCGGAAGGCATGTGGCGGAGAGTCTATTTGAAATGGTATATGAACGATTACTTGATTCATATTGTACGCCTGAAATACGATACAGGAACTTGACAGAAGTAGTTCCTTTGAAAAACATCGCTTCATTCTTAGGGGTTACACCGGAAACCATTAGCCGCATACGCCGCAAACTGGAGAAATAGCCAATCTTTTAACATCCATTATACCGGGGTCTTGACAATTGTCAAGACCTTTTTTCTTTATTCTTCCGTATTTTGCATTCATGATTTAATAACATTGATATGATACGTAAATTAACACAAGAAGAATATAATAATGCTGCTGATTTGTCCTATCAAGTATATATGGAATGTGGCAGGAATGATTTCACCCAAGAAGGTATTGAAACCTTTAAAAGTTTCGTGTATGACACATCGTTGATGAATACACTTGACATATATGGTGCTTTTGACAATCATTTATTGATAGGAATAATCGGTGTACATCAGGAAAGGCAACATATATCCCTCTTCTTTGTCTTGCCACACTATCATCGGCAAGGAATAGGGAAATCGCTATTTGACTATATGATGAGCAATTGTAATTTCACTTATATAACAGTTAATTCTTCAACCTATGCAGAAACTTTTTATACATCTTTAGGCTTCAAAAAAGTGGGTGAAAAAGAGATTAATAAAGGTATTGTTAGTATCCCTATGAAGAGAAATATATAATTATTGTCAATCACTTAAAATAGAGATAAGATGAAAAAGAAAATTACTTTATGTATGGTGCTTTCCACATTCATTATTTGCGCCATGTTATGTCTGACAAATTGTAGTAACGATGATGCCCCTACTTCTGTCTTCACCCCCGAAGCCCTGAAGCAAACTACTTGGCAAGCGCAAATGACCGTGTACAATATCGAAGATGAGATAGACTACACAAAACAATCCATTCTTCAGTTTACCAACGAATCAGAAGGCATTTATACAAGGACGAACGAAGAAGACGGATATATGTGGAACACAGATTTTACTTACCAAGTAAATGGAAAAATCATCACGTTCGACAACATAGCAGGTCCGTGGACAGTGCTGGAATACACAGGAACACACCTCGTAATGGAAGCCTATAATCCCAATAAGATGGTGTGGACGTTGGAGAAGATGTATTAACCTAAAAATAGCGGATATGAAGATTTCAACAATTCTCTTTTTCTGCCTACTAATGACAGCCTGTATGCAGACAAAATCCTTTCACCGGATAAACGGCTGGTACTACGTAACATCACAGATTACAGACAGCCTTTCACAAACACCTTTCCTTACTGTTAAGGATTTCGATTCTTTACGTTTGGAAACTGATGCTTTTGGACACTCGGTCATTACCGGTGTCTTCCTCCAAGATAAATTGCCTATATGGAGAGAAGCCACAACAAAGAGTGTAGGAAAGTACATCGCTTTCGTTTTCAATGACACAGTGATAACTGCCCCTCAGGTTAATAGCCCCATAGAAAGCGGATGTTTCCAAATTTCCAATCCGCATGGATATGATTTGGAACGTATCTTTAGGGAACTACAAAAAGAAATTGATATATCAAGGTTTGGAAATTAAATGTTAACTGGAAAATGGGAACATTAGGTTGCATAAATGATATGCTACAACGGGACAAAGAGAACCGTGAGCTTCGCAAGTTGAATAGAGACAGGATGAAAGAACATCACAAATATCTTGTAGGCAAAGGTAAAAATGCTGATTTATCCAATGTTTCCATTGAAAAGATAGAAGAAATCCGTAAAAAAACCATAGAAAAGGAGCAATCAGACCAAATATATATGTTTAGGATATATATATTTCTTACAATATGCCTTTTAGTGCTATTTTTATTGGGATTACTTTGCTATAAACTATTTTTCTAAATTCCCCCAAAACAACAACTTGCGGATTACAATATTATGAATTGAAATAAGCCTTTTCCTAAGTCTCGCTAAGGCTTATTTTTTATATGAATACATACATGAATCTAATTTTAGAACAGCGATTTTTCCGCTTATTGTCGGAATATTCACAACGTAAAGTTTCTGCATCGGAGTTTACAGAAGCTATTGAGGAATTGGCTACGCATGTAGCCGATTTTGGTATCAACGAACAGGATTACAGTATTTTACTTCGCTATTTTTCCTTTGGTTTACACCGTCTTAAATCGTATCGTGTACGGTTTGAGCAAGAAAAAAATGCCCTATTTGCATTTAATTGATGAAGCGATAGGACTTTTGAACACTGAAATACGCCTTATTGAATGGCGCATCAAATACCCGGAACAACTACAGCAACGCATCAATAAACAGCCCCTTTCCCCTCTCTACCTCGCCGACAAAACAACCCTTATCAATATCATGGAAGTGGTAAGCGGCTTATTCCTCTCCAAAGACATCGTTTATCAGAACGGTAAACCTGCCTATTTAGTGGACTTATCCAAAGGTTTTGAATGGTTGTTTAACATTAAGATAAGCGACTGCCACCAAAAACATGAGGACGTGATAAAACGGAAGCCGGGCAAACTCACCGAATTTCTTAATGGACTGGCAAACCTAATCAAAAATGAACATGATAAGAAAGGATATAGATAATCAGCAACTTATGATTTATTTATAGGGGACTCCATTAGTTCTCCTGTAATTTCTTTGTATCCGTTTTTAGAACTTTGCTTCATCAATCGATTGACAAACAAGAATGTATAATCTGAAACATGAAGCAATTATGTATATAGACAATGACGAATTTGGTGGATGGATGCAGAAGCTGTATGCCAAACTGGAAGAACTCTGCAAAGATGTACGGGTACTACGCAATGCAGACAGGGTACTGCCCGAAGATGATAACCTATTGGATAATCAAGACTTGTGCCTGCTGTTCAAAGTAAGCATCAAAACCCTGCAACGCTACCGGGCTATCGGTGCGTTGCCATACTTCACTATCAGCGGAAAAGTGTATTACAAGGCTTCCGATGTCCGGGAGTTCATCAAGGAAAGGTTCAGCGTCACCACGCTACGCCAGTTCGAGAAAGAACACTGTACGAAGAAAAAGAAGTGAATCTGAAAAGCCGGAACGGTGAATGTGCTTCATCCATCCCGGCTTTCCCCGTTTATGGCTTACCCAGCTTATCAGCTTCTTTCTTTAGCTGTTCGGCTTGCTCGTTCAACAGCCTTGCACGTTCCAGTGCTTCCGCCTGCTTTTGGATGCGGTATTCAAAATCCATCACTGAATCGGTCAGACTTCGGATAAAGCCGTTATCCCGTTGCCACTTGAACTTGTTTTCCAGTATATCAAAAGTTTCCCCGTCTGCCTGTCCTTGCATCAGCAAATAGCGGTATTTCATATCGTTGTCCTGTAACTGCTGCATACGTTCAGCCAAACGGATATTCAAGAATATGGAAACGGAACAGATAACCAGCACTGCCGAAAAAAGGAACAATCCCGGACGAATCCAAGAAGCGACCTTGTTGTAAATCCGTTGATAGAGCGGTAAGGGCGCAGCTTCCTCTTTATCCGTCTTGCAAGAGCCCAAAGTATCAAGCATTACCTTGAAACAACGGTAGGTTTCCAATACTATTTTCTTGGTGTCTTCGATATGTTTCTGCTGACTTTGCATCCCGTTCCGTATCTCGTCAAGCTGGCTTTGAATAGCCTGCAAATCTTTTTCGGGAATAGCCGGGTTGCTGTGCAATTCCGACAATACCTGTTCGATTGCGTTCAGCCTTTCAAGAGTTTCCTCCCGACTGGCTGGCGTTACCTGTGCTTCCTGCTTCTCTTTCAGTTCTGTAACCATTGAGAGAAGCCCCTCTAAAATCAAATTTTTCTCCATGTGTTTACAAATTAAGTTGTTTTTTCTTTTTCTTCTTCTTTCTTAAATTCAAGTTGGGTTCTTCATCCGCAGGGGGCGATGAAGCGGTGAACAGACCGAGTGAGCCAGTTATCAACGGACTGTCAGTCTTTCCCTGTGTCGGCAATGGCTCCCGAACGGGTGTAAAAGCTGTCTGCCGTTGATTTCCGACCGTATTCAGTCCTGCATCCCCGAAACATTTATCCAGTTTGGAGAAACTAAAATTGCGGTCTATCTCCGAACCCTTGAACGTGTATTCGCCTTTGGAAAAGGAAACACCTTGTATCTCGCTTGTCTGCCCTTTGTACTTGAACCGGACAGTAATACCCTTTTCCGCTAACCGCTCCTGTAACTGCCGCCAGTTCTTGGACTTCCCGATTTCGTTCTTTACAGCCGTGTAAATCTCGTATTTCGACTTGTCCGGCTCTTTCAAGCGGTGCTGCTTTACCTGTTCTTTTCCACCAGCAAAATAAAGCCCGTGTTTGGTTTTCAGCTTCTTGCATACCTGCTCGTTACGGTACATATCGTTCCTGTCCGAAATGGTCTTGCCGTTGTTGTCTATGCGGTTGAACACGATATGCACATGTGGGTGTTCCCGGTCTTGATGGCGCACGATGATATACTGCGTATCGGTGATTTTCATTTCACGCATATACTCCTGCGCAAGCTGTACCATCTTCTCGTCTGTCAATTTGGGTGCATCCACTGCCGAATAACTTAACGCAATATGTCCGACAGGCTTCTTCAAATCGGGATTCATCCCGGTCTGCATACAGAAGCTGCGGATTATATCGCCCCGGCTTTCAGTCAGAACCCCGTCCGCATGAAGCAAAACCGCCTGCTCCTTACCAAGCACATAGTTCACACAGCCCTTAAACCCGCTTCCCTTTTTTATTTTTCCAATCATCCGACAACTGATTTATAATTTCGACAATCCTGTTTTTGAGTTTCACCAGTTCCACCGCCACCAGTGCGAAACCTCCGGCATTCGCTCGGTGCGCCAGCTGGTTGATGTTGTTGGCTTCCCCTGCCAGCTTGCGGATGGTGTCCGCATCCTGCCTATTCAGCCGGGGTATGACCTCTGCCGAAACAACCGCCTGCCGGACATACTCACTGACACGCAACCCGGCTTCCCCGGCTCGCTTCCTGATGGCATAATACTGCAACTCGGTCAGCTTCGTGCTGACTACCCGTTGCTGCTTCTCTATCCGTTTCTTTGCCGGACGTCCCCCCGGCTTATCCTTTATATTCGTCATAGGTTTTTACATTTAAATAGTATCTTAAAAATTGCGACCAACGGGAGAAATTTTCTTTGCTGTCAAGCAAAGCAAGGTAGTTTCGGTTTACCGAAACATAACCTTGCTCTCCAAATTAAACCGCCTGTCGCTGGTAATCCTGCCGGACTAAATGCCCCTGCCCCTTTTCTGTCTTGGGGCGGCACGTTGTCCGGTTTCCTGCTTTATCTCCTGCGCTTGGCTGGTGCTGTTCTTCTGTTCCTGCTTCCTGCCGCACAGGTAATCGTTTAAGTCCGAATACCCCCTGTAATTGCCCGAGAAGTCACGCACACGGTAGGAGTATTCCAATTCGATAGCCCGTGTCGCTTCATATCCTGCCTTGTCATTGTCAAGCATACAGTGGATGCGTTCATACGGGTACAGCACGTCAATAGCTTTCGGCACATTGACAGTAGAGTTGAGTATGACATAATCCTGCCTGTCAAGGTCGGGCATGGTCGGGCAGTTCTTCATCCGGAGCGTGAGGAAAGAAAGATAGTCCATAAAACCCTCGAATACCAAACACTTCTCTCTCGACTCTCCCTGCTGCCGTATATGGGTGATGTCTTTCGGGGCGATGCAGCCTTTGAAAAAGGAATTGCGAACCTCGTAACCTCCTGCTATGTTCGGGAAACCGATAGCAAAGAACGGTCTGCCGTTATTGGTAAAATGGAGTTCCTTACATTCTCTTTTTGCCAGTTCGATATTGATACCCCGTCCCTGCAAGTAACGGAGCAATGCCGGATGGGTCAAGTCACGGACTTCCAAATGTTGGAAACTCGGTTCTGTCCTACGCTGGGGAAAAGAAAAACTGACCGGGCGGACGTGCGGTGTCTGTTCCGCTATCCGGTTTAACAGGTATGGCAGGCTGTCGGAGCAATAGAGTTCCTTTGCCAGTGCGATGATGTTGCCGCCCTTGCCTGCGCCAAAGTCATACCAAAGGTTGCGGTCAGTGTTCACCTTGAAAGACGGTTCGTGTTCCTCCCTTAACGGTGATTTGTACCATAAGCCGTTACCCTGCTGCTTGACAGGAGAGTAACCTAAACTATGCAGATAGTCTACGATGGGTATTTGTTTCACATCTTCGATGTTCATAACATTTTCTTTTTTGGGGATTAAAAAATAGTTGAAAAGTGCGCCAGTCCTGTTTAGTCCGTTATATATATACCCGTACCATACTAAACCTGCCTGTTCCGATACAGGGAAATAGTAAGTCCGTTCCTCTTATATATACACCCGGACTAAACCAAACTGACTTTTAATAATGGAAATCGGGATTATAGCGGTAGCCCTTGCCCTCTTTCACAATCATGCGCTTGTTCACAAGGAACTTGTTCAAATCCACATGGATATTGCGTCCACGCTTGTAGCCGATACTTGCATAACCCTGTTTCAAGGTCTTTAGGACATTCTCGTAACCATATATGACCTGTTTGCCAAAACCGTTTTCCAAAGCTGTCCTGTGCTGTTGCTCCGTCAGTTCTGCCAGTGGAAAGCCCCTGTCTTGGCTGGGCTGCTTGAATACATAACCGTCCACGGCTTCGGGCAATGCGCTGTCGTTGATACGGAATGCGAACGGGTCAAACTCCCGGTCACGTATGTGCATCGCCTTTACCTCGCTTATGTTGCCGTCCTGCGTACTTTTGGTAATTTGCAGGACGGTTTCAGCCTTATTGTTCAGTTCCGTACCGATATGCCCCCTTGTGTTGTCATCCCCCTTGTTCAAATGCAGTACGGTATGGATATGCAGGTTATATCCGCTTGACCAGCGCATCAAGAGGTTGATTAGGTCAGTCGATTCGCTGGGGCTGTTGATGTCATACATCAAGTCACGGATTCCGTCAATGATGAGCAACCCCACATCGGGCATATTTTCAAGCATATAACCGATAATCTGTTTCCGCTTATCGGGTGTCTGCTCCCTTAGCACGATGAAAACAAAATCGTCCCTGTCCTTGTCGGTAGGCAGTCCGGCAAGCCGCAAAATACGCTCCATGACCTTGTGGCAATGGTATTTGCTCTGCTCGGTATCTACATAGAGGATTTTCCGTTTGTTCGGTGGCAGGTATGCCGAATACTTCAATACCTCGTCATTCTTCAACGCTGCCGCAACGATAGCGGAAATGTTGAATGTCTTTTTGCTCTTGGCTTTACCCGTGGATGCACTGAAATTACCCAACGTGCCAATGGTAGAGCCGTTCACCCAGAGTATTTCGGGTGGCACTTCGTAAGTGTCCGTCACCTTTAGATGAATGGTTTTCCAAAGGGCTGCGAAATCCTCTTTCTGCATGGTGATGTCCTGCCCGGCTTCTGTCGCTT
The DNA here is from genome assembly GCF_049860805.1 of Parabacteroides vesiculifaciens. NCBI lineage: Bacteria > Pseudomonadati > Bacteroidota > Bacteroidia > Bacteroidales > Tannerellaceae > Parabacteroides > Parabacteroides vesiculifaciens. The sequence goes on along the minus strand of NZ_CP187555.1, from coordinate 4,431,880 downwards.
TTCTATTTTCCATAGCCGTTATTTCTTTAGAGGACGGTTAAGGATATACTTCTGCGCTTCCTGCTCTATCTGCGCCTGCGTCTTGACCGGATTCTGACGTAACCATGCTTCCAACTCCGCTTTCTCAAAATAAAGCATTTTGCCCTGCGGCTTGTAATGGGGTATCAAGTTACCCGAAGTCAACTTGTACAAATAACTTTTAGAAAGGTTCAAGAACTTGCTCGCTTCATCGAAGCTAAGCACGTTCTTTGAAAGGAACAACATCTTTTCGAGTTCGGAAACTCTTAACTCTAAATCTCTTTCCATATTGTTTAGGAATTTAGGTGAAACAATATGAAGGTGCGCACCCTCGTTTTTTTGTTAACGAGGGCAAAGTTAAGAGCTTGAAAATGAAGTCTAATTGACCTTTGTTTGAGCGTTCAATCTATGCTCAACCTTTTTTCAGTTGTTTGATGTATTTGTCTATGATTTCATATCCTTTCGGATAGATATTTTTTGCTTGGTCTGTCGCACTCGACAGGTCAGTACGTGTAAGCGGTTCTCCTTTTATCTTCTTCAATATCAGTTTGTTGTTTGCTATGACAGACTGCCATTCATAAACAATATAATTATAGCAACTCAATTGCATCATAAGATAGGCTAACAGACGGGTATTATTAACTTTCAATACCCCATTCAGTTTGCAGTTGAAAAAATCGGTAAGTATTTTGGCACTGACGGTAGTAGTAAACATATTCGCTTCGTTCACACATTCAGTCAGAAGTTTGATTTCATTGGCTTTCAACGTGGACTTGAAAGGATTGCTTTTGCCCACAATCTTGGTTGGATTAGTAACTACACTTTCCTCTTTCTCTTTTGGTAAGGATTGCTCTTGGATGGTAACTACATCTGTATAGTAATTACTTTCCTGTTCTTGCAGATGGCGCAAATACTTGGAAAGAACGACAAGGTTAACGATGATGGACAAATAAGGAAGCCGCCCATCATAGCAGGACGGTTCGTGCAAATATGCGTCCATATCAAAATCAGAGCAGCGGAAACCGATATACTTTTTTCTTTCATCAGAATTCAAGTCCTCAAAATAACCGCTTTCCCACAAAAAATCGGGAATATCCATATCCAATACAATGTTACGCACGACACGGTATTTTTGTTGGATGGCTACAATATTTTCAGTCACACGAAAAATTTCTTGGCGCAAATAGTCCTTTAGCTGGGCTTGCGTCAAATACTCACGTTTTAAAAAGAGTGCATCTACTTTAGTTTTATAGTCATGAGCTATACAACTATCTAATATCTTCTGTATTTCTCTGAAATTGGTTTCTATATGATTTTCCATAATCGTGTGCCTTTAAACGTTCTTACTACAAATATAAGGTAAGAATCTCACTTTTCCCGAAAACATCGGCAATAATAAGGAAGAAAAGACAGGATAAGAGTTAAGAAATTATAAAGATACAGGGAGAAAAATTATAAAAGTACACCTTTTCTTTGTATTCGTCATTCAGTACACATTTAGTACGCCCTATAAAAACAAAAACCCCTGATAATCAAGTGATTATCAGGGGTTTTTCGTACCCAGAGCCGGGATCGAACCGGCATGGAAGTGAATCCACTGGTGTTTGAGACCAGCGCGTCTACCAATTCCGCCATCTGGGCATTTATTTCTGAAATGCGTTGCAAAGGTAAGCATTATTTTTAAACCTGCAAGCGTTTCGCTCTTTTTTTTCATTTTATATCTTCTTAGGATTTATGGATAGACGAAATCCCGGAATATTTCGTTAACTTTGTAAGAGTATAACTAAAAAACAACCTGGATCATCATGAAAGATAATTATTGCGTTATCATGGGCGGCGGGATTGGAAGCCGTTTCTGGCCTTTCAGCAGAGAAAGTTACCCTAAACAGTTTCTTGACTTTTTCGGCACAGGCCGGTCGCTGCTACAGATGACATTCGATCGTTTCTCCAAGATTATTCCGATCGAAAATATCTATATCGTAACAAATGAGCAATACGCTTCACTTGTAAAAGAGCAACTGCCAGAGTTGGAAGAATCGCAGATTCTGTTGGAACCGGCACGCCGTAATACAGCTCCTTGCATCGCTTATGCGGCATATCATATCAAGGCTTGCAACCCGAATGCAAATATTGTTGTGGCTCCTTCCGACCATCTGATTCTGAAAGAAGACGTATTCCTGAAAGATGTGCAGAAGGGTCTCGACTTCGTAAAAGACAACAATGCACTGGTTACCTTAGGTATCAAACCGAGCCGTCCCGAAACGGGCTACGGATATATCCAAAGCAGCGATATCATGCTGGGCGAATTCACGAAGGTGAAGACTTTTACTGAAAAACCCGATCTGGAACTGGCCAAAGTATTCATGGAAAGCGGCGAGTTTTTCTGGAACTCCGGACTTTTCGTCTGGAACGTCAACGCCATCTTGGAAGCATTCTCCAAATTCCTCCCGGACATTTCCCTCCGTTTCGATTTGGGTAAAGATAAATTCAACACAGCGGAAGAACGCGATTTTATCTCCGAAAACTTCCCCTACTGCCTGAATATCTCCATCGACTACGGTATCATGGAAAAAGCGGACAACGTATATATGCTGTGTGTTGACTTCGGTTGGGCTGACCTCGGTACATGGGGATCACTGTTTGACCTGGCAAAGAAAGACGAACAGAACAATGCGCTCCTGAAAAGCGAAGCGATGATGTATGAAAGCAGTGGTAATATCGTTGCTCTCGACAATCCGAAACGCCTCGCCGTCATACAGGGTATCAATGATTGCATCGTGGCCGAATCCGGCAACGTCCTCCTGATCTGTAAGAAAGAGGACGAACAGCGCATCAAACAATTCGTTGCCGATGCCCAGATGAAATACGGCAAAGAATTTAATTGAGATAAAAAGTGAAAGGTGAAAGTTAAATACTGCTTGCCACAGCTTTCACCTTTCACCTTTCAACTATTTCCTGATCCCTAACAAAAACTCAATCAACGACTTCACAAACTCTAAAATCGACCTTACTTTACTCATACACATTCTTTTTATTTGGATTAAACAATGATTAAAATGATGCCATCCTCCGGATATCGACTGCAATCATCCTTAACATCCGGCAATACGCAGCCCTGTTGTCCCCGTTCACTTCACTGATATACCGGCTGTAGGCAATCTCTTGTGCATACGCCTCCGGATAGAAACTGACTGCCGCAGCCTGGGGGTAGGCAGAAGATATCAGCCGGGCAAAATCCATAAAACTATGCTCCGGAGTGTCATACCGGCGGAATAACAATCCCCCCTTCCCCAGATCCGTTTTCCCGCCATGCCAGTAAGCATTCTCCACCCCATAGCCCGTAATCCCGAAGAGATTATGGTACTTCACCGCCAACACGCTCTCACCCCATCCGGACTCGATCGCCCCCTGCGCCAGTATCACCACCGGATTCATCCCGAATAATTCCCCCGCCATCCGCGCCGCCTCTCCATATATCTTTACAAATAAATGCTTTTCCATTCTTTTATCTCCTTTAAAAAGGGCGGGCAAACCCCGCCCCTACAATTACCTACTCTTATTTTTCAATTCCCTACAGTTCCCCCGGTCTCTCCTCTTCGCCCCCGGAACCACCCGATGCCACAGGTTCGAACGTTAAGCGTTCGCCTTTCACCGTCTGCTTCAGGCCACGTAACAAACTGCCCGGCCGGAAACAAAGGCGAGGCTTGCGAAGCTGTGAAATCGAGAAATCTTCCACGGTCACACTACCGGAACTCCCCAACAGAAATTGAAAGTTACCCAACTCGCCGAACTGCACTACTTCGCCACGCTCCAAAGCCTTTGCCATAAATTTAGTCATCCGGTCGATCACCAATTTTACATCGCCGCTCGAAGCCGTCGAACTTTCAGAGATCGAATCGCACAACTCGTCGAAGGTGCAGACTCCGGTCGCACGTGTCTGCGCATAATAGAGATTTTCCTTCCCTGACTCCACGTTTTTACTCATGTTCTTCCGAAGAACCAAATGATACTTTACTCCCATAACCTTACGTTTTAGATGATTAATAAACTGTTTTGTAACTGATTACAATACAAAGATACATCACCGGACACCCCCCGTTGAAGACAGGGAAGACGTAACGTGACGACAAGAAGGTTTTCTTCATAATACGACCAATAAAGACGTCACAATAAATTGATATTCCGATATTTATTCGTATATTTAACTAATCAAACAAGCAAAGAAATGGAAACGATAACCTTTCGCATACGTGCCTACGGGATAGGCGAACTGGCCGGTCTATACAACCCGCATCTCACTCACCGGGCTGCCATCATGCAACTCTGGCGCTGGATCAATTACCAGGGAGTATTAAAAGAAAAACTGACGGCTCTCGGTTACCGTCCGGGACTGCGATGTTTCACCCCGAAGATGGTAGCCGCTATTGTAGAACATTTAGGGGAACCGTAAAAAAACGGTTTTCTTTCTTTTCCTTTAATATTCAGGACATATTAGTTGCATGAAAGGTTTTATTCTTTATCTTTGTTTCGTCATCCAATATTGGATGACGAAACAACTAAAACCATAAAACTATGGCAACATTTATCAATCCCTTCGTAGACCGGGGGTTTAAAATCATCTTCGGAAGAGATGAAAGCAAAGCCCTGTTGATCGACCTCCTGAACGACCTGTTCGAGAATGAACATGTCATTACGGACCTATCGTATTTAAACGTAGAAATGCCGGCCGACTGTACCGACAGCCGGACAGCTATTTTCGATCTTAAATGCAAAGACAAAGACGGAAACTTTTTTATCGTAGAGGTCCAAAATGCCGCTCAAAGTTATTTTTATGAACGCAGTTTGTATTATCTTTGTCGTATGATCTGCGACCAGGACAAGCCGGGAGACGAATGGAAATTTTCACTTTGCCCCGTGTACGGGATCTTTTTCCTGAATTTCAAGTCCGGCAAAACAGACAAGGTGCGCACAGACATCGTGCTCGCCGACCGCAGCAACGGCCGTCAGGCAAGTAACCTGATACGGCAGATCTTTTTGGAAATGCCTTTCTTCGACAAGGAAGAGGCAGAATGTGAAAACGGATTGGATTATTGGCTTTATACGCTTAAAAACATGGAAAAGTTGGAAACACTGCCTTTCAAAGGGCAAAAAGCACTGTTCCGACGCTTGGAAGAGTTGGCGAAAATAGTCAATCTCAACAAAAAGGAACGAATGGAATACGAAGAATGTTTGAAAATCTATCGCGACAATCAAAACACGTGGGATTATGCCATAGAAAACGGATTCAAGGAAGGTAAAGAGGAAGGATTTAAAGCTGGAAAGAAAGAAGGCAAGGAGGAAGGTATCAAAGAGGGTAAAGAGGAAGGCATCAAGGAAGGCATCAAAGAAGGCCGGATCGCCACCTCGCGCGAAATAGCCGGAAAATTGAAAGCACAAGGCGTGGACATCGCCGCCATCGTGACCTGCACCGGCTTGGATACCGACACCATCGCCTCTTTGTAAGAAGAATCATACGAACTATAAAAAACGGTTCCCGTCTCCTATTTTTTCAGACGGGAACCGTTTTTTCCTACAGGAGTCCCGGAAAAGGGGTGGACGTGGTGGACGTTATTTTGCGTTTTCATAACTTTATACACGAGGGTAATGGTAAAAACGAGGGTAATGACCATGACCATCATATATAAAGTTTACAAAAGTGCATTTTTACGTCCACCACGTCCACCCCAACCCTCAAAGCTGATGAAACAAATCCGGATCACCAGTACTTGTATCAACCTGTTTATCTGATAAATAAACATCATTTTCCATTTCACTTCCTTCCTCGGTATCATCCCCCGATATCCCCATCTGACATGCTTTCACCTGTTCAAAAGTTAGCTCAACTACGGCAAAAAGGCGCCTTCCCTTCCGTATTTTGTACTCAAATCCGTCCCTTATCAACAGTTTTCCGATGTTATTTGTGTTCGTTCCGGTCACCGAGACACGTGCGTAGAGGCTGATTTTAGCCATTATTTCGCTACTTGACAGAAAAAGTGGAACGTCAAAACGTTCGGGACGGCGGAAATAGGTATAGAAAAGCTCCTCCTCCGGGCTGCTCTGCTGGAAAGCTTCGTTGTTTGCGTTCAGTTCCGTGATGTCGGTATCGGAGAACCAAAATTTGAAACCGCTCCGATATAACGCCAACGCCTCGGCATAAACACCGGCATGATCGACAGGCGCACTGTAGTCGATGACCTGTGCCTCGAAACACAGGAAACGGCGCGACCCGGTGCGGTCGGTCAACACCTGGCTGTCATTGACCGTCGCGACAAACGAGGCACGGCGCACGTACACCTCCGCATTGCGGGCATACGCCCGGCGTTCACGTACCGCATCCTTCGTAATCATCGCTTTCAAACGGTTCAACTCCATGCGGCTCTGTCCCGAAAGCTCATCGAGGATGATCATAAAACAGTCGGAGAGCAGTAACGAGGCATCTTTGGACGACGGATCGAGATTGCCCGAATAGACATATTCGGAAAGGGCAGGAGGAACCAGATGGCGGCACCAGGTCGTCTTACCGATCCCCTGCTCACCGCTAAGCAACAGAACGGAATGGTTCTCCTGCCCGTCATCGATGGCACAAGCGACAGCCGCCACCAGCCACTTACGGAGGCAGGAGGTCCAAAATTCCGGTTTATCCGTCCGCACCGTGGCCGCCAGACGGGCTATATGGTCTGTCACGCCGTCCCATGCCGGCAGCTCTTCGAAATAGGCCGTGAAAGGATTGTACTCCTTGCTGAAATCGGAATGTACGACTGCATGCACTTCGTTTTGCTTGACGGGACATCCTTCCAGCTGGAGGTTGCTCCAGACAGAGTTCTCCCAGTAGTCCGTCACAGGCAGGTAGCAGTAGCCTTTCGTCTTCTTCCGCCGATACTCCACCAGACCGCGCACGACATTCTTACGGAGATGGAAATACCGGGAAAGGTATTCGCGTACGCGTTCCACCTTCTTCTCACGGCACCCGCCGTCGTTGTCCTTTCCCTGCTCATCGGCGTGCGCATAAGCGCTTTCCACAGCCTGACGCAACTCCCCGGCAGGCAGATCGCCGAAGTTAGTCCGGCAATAGCCGTCCGTCTCTTCTTTTGGAAGCCCGAGGCGGTTGCAATGGCAGGCGAAGAGATAGACATAGTTGTTGCGGCTCCCGTCCACGTATTTGTATTTGCGCGAGGTAAGCCGTCTTGCCCGTGTAAAAGCGTCACTCCCGGCCGTCAAAGGTTTGTCGGGCGGTGTGGAAGGTAGGACGGGAATATCGCCCGGCAGTTCCCCGCCGCCGTTCAGCCACGCTTCGTAACGGGAAGAGAGATACAGATCACTATCGTGCGAAACAAAGCACAGCCGCCCGGCATCGCTGCCTGAAGCGTCGATTTCGACTCCCAACCGTCTTTCGTAATAGCTTTTCATCCAATCATAGGCACTACGGTGATTCGCGGGGACAGGGTCCAATCCGGTAGCATTATAGACAATCACTTTCAGGCCGTTGCCGCTCGGGCTACGAAAACAGGCCACCGTATAAGGTTCTCCTTCGATCAGTAGCCGGAGGCCTGCGATACGTTCGGGTTGAAGCCCGTCCAGGTCGAGGACCTGCAACGGATTGTAGCCGGTCAGGAAATCTTTCGTACGCCTACCCTTGTAGGTGGCCGAGACGGTAAAGGCCGGTAGCCCTTTCTTGATCCGTTCGGCCCCTTCCTTGTCTCCTTCAGACAGTTTTTGGCGTAGCTCCTGGATAGGCTGGGCGTAACTGCCTTCGCGGATATCGGTTAACACTTTTACCAAAGGCGAATCTCCTAAGTAATTCTTGAACGAAGCGAAAATACTTGCTTGTACCATGATAATAAATTGTATTTGTGTATGTAATGCCGGTTCGTCCGGCATTTTCCTAAAGGTACGGAATTTCATATCTTCATCTCACCCTTTTTTCGCTATATTAGTAAAAAAGGGATACAGGTCACTCTTCCGATAGAAAACGTTTGGCGGCGTCCAACAAACTGACGAATTTGATATACTCCCGGGCATCTTCACTCTGTATTTTTATCACGCTGTCAATAACCCTGAGTAGGGCTTCCCGGTTGTTTTTCCCGTTCACTTTGCAATGGTTGCTGCGAAGCAGCGGTTCCAGGAGTTTAAGAAACTCCTGCGTCGATCCGGTAAAGACAATCAGTTCTTCATGCACCATATCTTCTTCCCAGACGGCATGTTCGAGAAGACGGCAGAAATGATTACAATATTTTTCGAGTTCGTGTAGTTGTTTGCCTACCTGCCGGGTAGATTCTCCCAATACTTGGGCTCCCTTGTTCAATTCGGAAGCCGGAATTTTTTTTTCATGTGTCGTAAATTTATATGTTTGTAAATATTGATTTCCCTCAATTTTCCATTTTCAACTTTCAATTTTCCATTAACAAAGCGAAGCCCCGGAAGTGAAACACCTCCGGGGCTTGTTTTTCGTATGCCCTCCTCCTTCACAGGGGTACTGGCTACTTGAACTTTTAAATTCAATATACTTTAGTATTATTAATATTAAATCTGGCCGCTCGTTCACCTGTCGCAGGATACTTAAAACTTTCGTTTTGCGCGGTCAAACATTTTAGAATTATTGATTATAATATCCTTAGTTATTTAACGATAGCTTTAACAGCTTCTTCACCTTCGACAGCTACTACGACTACACCGGCAGGAGCAGCGATAACAGCGTTGTCGGAAGTCAGAACCGTATTGGCTACTACCTGGCCCAGAATGTTGCTGATAACAACTTTCTTACCCTGAGCACCAGCGATTGTTACCTGACCTTCGCCAGCGATAACGGCTACTTCAGATGTTGCGATTGCTTCGTTGCTTGTCGGAGCTTCGGCTGCATTGACAGTGAAAGCAAGACCTGAATAAGGAGAAATTCCAGCTAAATTCAGTATACCGTTTGTCTGTGCCAGATATTTCTTGTTCTTAACATTCTGGATCTTATATTCACCCTTAGTTGAAGTGCTTGCAAATGCAAATGTTGCATAGTTGTCTGCCAATTTCAACTTAGCGTCTTTTTCATTCGCTTTTGTTGCGTAAACCAACAGAGAGTCACGACCAGCTTCACCGAATTGTTTAGCTTTGATGAATTCTACAGAAGATCCATCCTTGCTTGACATATACATAGCCTGTCCGTCTGCTACAGCTTCAGCATCCAAACCACGAGTTGTCAGGATATAGAACAACGGTTTTTCACCTTTCTGGTTATCCATGTTGGCAGTATCGATGAACATAGCGAAGTCTGATTCAACAAAAGCATCAGCTTTCAGTTCTGTTTCAGCTTTCAATACACCCTGTTTTTTATCATTCATAGAAATAGCCAATGTGGTATTACGGGCAGAAGCGATTCTATTATGAGAAGGAGTTGCTTTGATAGGATCTACAAATGCTGCATCGTCCGGTAATTCCAGAGTGAAGTAACCCATAGGAGCTGCATCAAACGGTGTTAAGATTAAAGAAGCACCTGAACCGGCAACATTGATCTGGCCCATACGTAAGCTATCGACCTTGTAGTATGCCAAATGAGAAGGATCACCTTTACTTCCTTCAGGATTATGATAAGCCGTATCAGCCAAAATCAACTGATATTGTTCATCTGCATTCATTCTAAACAAAACCGGAGTTGAAATAGAGTCAACCTTTGCATAGCCAACTTTATCATCATACTTTTTAGAAGCACTGTTATCAAGAGTTCTAATTTCAAATGTCTTGCTTGTTGTATTATAAGTCAGAACTTTTGAATCATCATTTACAGCATATAAATGATATGCAGAACGTTTCAAATCTTTATTGCCATATTCTACAGCAGCATATGTTTTCTCACCTGCTTTACTACCGGAAGCAACAGTATCTGTTGCAGCAGCGCGTAAGCTAAATTCCATTGCATCGGCAGCATCAGCATCGGCAACAGTCAGTTTACCGGTTGAAGTTGCTACAACATACAAATTATCACCACCAAATGCGGTATTGAATTTCAGTTTGGCAGTATAGTTTGCAAGCTCATCATCAGTAAAGTGCTTGTAACCCAGATATTCATCATCTGCTACAGTTAATTTTTTAATGATATAAATATCATCTTCGCCCTGTACTTTATATTCATCAGCCTTATCAGTCGTATAGATATATACTTTCGCTGCACCATTATTAAATGCATTACCTCCATTTTCACGGTTTACTACAGCATAATAACCGTTTCTACCGTCAATAGCGAACTGAGTTGCAGGAACTAAAGCACTTGCTGTAGCCGCTGTCGTAAATGCAGGCTCCGTAGCAGCCGATTCTTTAGTAGCAACCAAAGCAGCAGCCAGATAAGCTCCGTCTTTTACCCGGATAGAATAAACACCTTTTTCCAGTGTAGCTAATTTACCTTCTGCTGTAGAAATTGTAGCATAAGTATCAGCTACAGCCTTAGACAATGTAGTAGAGTCAACTACGGTAAACAGACCCGGATTACCTGTACCTGTTCTTGCGATAGCAAAATAACCGACTGAGTCAACCTGTGCATCTTTGTAATATTTACCAGCAGAAGGAGTTTTGTATGTACTATTTTGCTTTAATTCGAAAATAGACGGGATAGAATCTACTTTCACAGTAAAGCCTTCAGCTCCGACTTTAGCTACATTCTTATAAATATAAAAACGATAGTTAGCCGGATGGCGACCTTCTGCAACCTGAATATTAGCACCTTCGTCAAAGCTTAAATCTGCTGCTGCATCAGGCAAAGTATAACCAGTCTGAATGTATTGATTTTTTTCATACAGTTTTTGCGCATCTTTTGCAGGAGTATTCCACAAACAAGTTACACTATCGGAAGCAATTTTTAAACCACGACCGCCGATAGAGTCATTGAATGCCGTACCAGTATTAAAGACTGTATCCACTACCAGAAATACATGTTTGTTCTTCAATGCTGTTTTACCATCATTTGCAAACTGTCCACCGTCAGCAGCTTCTCTGGTATTTTCTTTAGTAGCACCACTTACTTGCAGATAAACACCTGAAGTTTCAGAACCCACTTTCGCCTGATATGCGATCAATGTAGCACCTTTAATAAAGTCTGCGCTATTATCAGTTACTGCATCCAGGACATTTAATTTGAATGAACCGTTACCAATTGCATTCAATTCTTTTGCTGATAACAACTTTTGAGCCGGAGTATATACCTCAGCTGTTCCATAAGTTTTACCTGATTCCCATTTTACAAATTCGGCTTTTCCAGTTGACTTGATGTCCAACACATACTTTGTTCTTGCATCATCATAGCAAATCAAGTTCTTAGAATTGTCAAAAGCAAATGAAGAGATAGCGCCATCTGCATCTTCAGCGACCCATTCTGCTGCAGCTTTATCCTTATTATACTTAACAGCTAAAACTTTACCAGTAAGTTTGTTTGTAAACTTAAAGGACTTCACATTATTGGAAATAGTGATAGTTGGTTCCCACAACGCAGAGTCGGTAGAAGCAACATATACTTCTGCATCTGCTGAAGAAGAACTAATAGGACGAGCTTGCAGATAAACTTTCTTATCCGTTGCATCAGTAAGGAAACTCAAATGCTTACCACCTGTAGTTCCTAAATGATAATAAAAACCTTCTTCCACCTTTTCAGAAGCTACTTCTGAAGCAGCAACATCCTGGAAACGTTGTGGATTGGCAATCTGGGCCATTCCAGTTGAAGAAAGTCCACCGGCTACCAGTGCGGCAGCCAAAAGAGTAGAAAATCTCTTGTTCATAATTTAATAATTTAATTAGTAATAAAACCTATTTGTTATATAATGTATACAACCTCGATAAATGTTAACGTATGTATTTTGAAATCAAAAACGTACGTTTTTTTTAGTCATTTTTGGCGGGGCTGGCGGAGGTTTGTGACAAAAATACGCATACTTTTTAAACCTGCAACCCTTTTCTCAAAGAAAATTTCCTTTTCTATATTCTTTCTTATCAATTAGATAGCTTATCAAGTACAAACATACCGTCTTTTTATCACAAACCTCCGCCAGCCCCGCCAAAAATGACTAAAAAAAACGTACGTTTTTTTTAGTCATTTTGATTTCAGTACCTATTTATTTTATATCCAATCATTTACAATCACAAAACAAGCCATTTTCACCCCTTAAAAACAGCCTTTTTAGTCATTTCCTATAGATAGCCATATAAATCTCACCCATAACAATTTACGCCCTTTTATTCAAGTAATACTACAAGTATAAAAACGTTGTTTTTGAGAAAACATCGAAAAAAAGGGGTAAAAACAGAAAAAACACCCTTCCCTACATCCGAGAGCAATAGTGCAGTTTGAAAACGACAATCATTCGAAATAGTGCAGTTTAAGGAATTGAATGGTTATCTTTGCGGCGGACATCCAAAAACATACCATCATGAACATCAACAAATATGTGCAGATTGGTTGCTACAAGAATAAAAACAATTGTCTAAGAACAACAGTCATTCCTCAAAAACACATTAACAATATGGAATTTTACACCCGCATCACCATCCCGAAAGCCCCGTTTACATTTTCCTATACGGAGCAGACAGTTTTGCTTGGTTCCTGCTTTGCCGAGAATATCGGAAAGAAGTTGGAGGAAAATAAGTTCAAGACCGACCTGAATCCGTTCGGAACGCTCTATAATCCTTCTTCCATAGTCGAAGCGATCCGTATGTTGCTTCGTCCGGAGCGGTTCACAGGGGATGATCTTTTTCAACATGAAGGGATTTACCATAGCTTCAGCCATCACAGCCGTTTTTCCTCACCTTCGGAAATAGAATGCTTAGCAAATATCAACGGGAGGCTGTTCAGTTCAGCCGACACGATACGGGAAGCCCGGCGGATGATCCTTACCTTCGGCACGGCATGGGTCTACAGGTTGAAAAGTTCGGGAAAGATCGTTTCCAACTGCCACAAGCTACCGGAAAAGATGTTCGACCGCAACATACTTACTGTCGGGGAGATCGTGACGGAATGGAAAAGCCTGCTCCTGTCGCTTTGGGAACAGAATCCGGAGCTGAAGATACTCTTCACCGTCAGCCCGATCCGCCATTGGAAAGACGGGGCGCACGGCAACCAGCTCAGTAAAGCCACTCTCCTACTTGCCATCGACGCGCTGCAAAAGGAATTCCCGGAACACACCGCCTATTTCCCGGCTTACGAAATCATGATGGACGAATTGAGGGACTATCGTTTCTATGCCGACGATATGCTGCACCCATCCCCCGCTGCGATCGAATATATCTGGGAACGATTCACAGGCAGTATGCTTTCACCTGATTCACTGTCAATTATTAAAGAATGGAAGGATATCCAAAAGGCCATTAACCATAAGCCGTTTCAACCGGAAAGCGAAGCCTATAAACGATTCATCTCGCAAACTTTGTTAAAGATGGAACGACTTAACGAGAAATTCCCTTACTTTGATATGACAAATGAAGTCGAAATGATTAAAAAGAAGTTCTAAACCTAATTATAGAGAAAAGAATGGAATATTCAATTAAAGAAATCGCCGGGATAATCGGAGCTGACGCCAAGAAATTACATGATGCTCCTGTCAGTATCTTGCTTACCGACAGCCGCCGTCTTTCATTCCCGGAACAAAGTCTATTCTTTGCCCTCCAGACAAAGACCAACGACGGGCATAATTATATACAAGGATTATATAAGTTACGTGTACGCAATTTCGTAGTCAGCACTGTTTTACCGGAGTTCGAATCGATGCCTGAAGCGAACTTCCTGGTCGTCAAAGATACGCTGAAAGCGCTCCAGAAGTTGGCAGCCCATCACCGGAAACGTTTCAATATTCCGGTAATCGGTATTACGGGAAGCAACGGGAAAACGATTGTAAAAGAGTTTCTCTATCAATTATTGCATAACGAATTTAACATCGTCCGCTCGCCCCGTAGCTACAACTCGCAATTGGGGGTTCCGCTGTCGGTATGGCAGATGAGCGACAAGAATACATTAGGCATTTTCGAAGCCGGCATTTCCCAGCCGGACGAAATGGAACGCCTGCAGCCGATCATCGCACCGACCATCGGCGTGGTCACGAATATAGGGGAAGCGCATCAGGAGAACTTTATCTCTTCCACACAGAAATGCTTGGAAAAGCTGACCTTGTTCAACGACTGCGAAGCGATCATTTATGACGGCGACGACGCCTTTATCTCCAACTGCATCGAGTCGGCCTGCCTGTCCCACAAGGCGATCACCTGGAGCCGGACGGACTCGGAAGCACCTTTGTACATCGAATCGATCAAGAAACTGGAATCCGAGACCATCATCCGCTGCACGCTTTTAGGTTTCGACCGGACATACACGATCCCTTTCACCGACGATGCTTCTATTGAAAACGTCATCCATTGCATGGCTGTGATGTTGTATCTGAAGCCGACGAGTGTGAACGACGTCGAAAAGTTCAAGCGCCTCGAACCGGTCGCCATGCGTCTGGATGTAAAGCAGGGTATCAACAACTGCCTGTTGATAAACGATACCTACAATTCGGATATCAACTCTTTGGATATCGCCCTCGACTTCCAGCAGAGCCGCCGCGTAGAAAAGGACCTGAAATGCACGTTGATCCTTTCGGATATCCTGCAATCGGGAACGCTGCCGAAGTCGCTGTACAAGAAAGTCGCGGACCTGGTGCGCAGAAAGAAGATCGACCGCATCATCGGTATCGGCCGCGACCTGAAAGAATACGGGGGTGTCTTCGATATCGAAAAGGAGTTTTATCTGACAACGGAGGAGTTCATCAAGTCTCCGTCCTTCAAAAAGTTCAAAGACGAATTGATCCTGATAAAAGGCTCCCGCCAATTCCATTTCGAACGTATTTCCGAACTGTTGGAGAAGAAAGTGCATGAGACGATCTTAGAAGTGAACCTGGATGCCGTTGTCCATAACTTCAACTACTACCGCTCAAAACTGAAGCCGGAGACTAAAATGGTCTGTATGGTTAAGGCTTTCGGATATGGTGCCGGTTCTTACGAACTGGCAAAGACTTTACAGGAACACCGTTGTGATTACCTGGCTGTAGCTGTTGCCGATGAAGGGGCGGAACTGCGCAAGGAAGGCATCTCGATCCCGCTTATCGTCATGAATCCGGAATTCAGCAGCTTCAATGTCTTGTTCGAAAACCAGTTGGAGCCGGAAGTGTACAGTTTCCGCCTGCTCGACGCGATGATAAAAGAAACGGAACGCAGGGGCATTACCTCCTATCCGATCCATATCAAGATCGACACGGGCATGCACCGCCTGGGTTTCCAACCGGAAGATGTACCGGAGATTTGCCGACGCCTGAAAGAACAAAGCGGCGTGGTTGCCCGCTCCGTATTCTCGCATCTCGTAGGCAGCGACTCCTATATCTTCGACGATTTCACGAAAAAACAATTAGATACGTTCACCCGCGCGGCAGCAGAACTGGAAGCGGGGCTGGAATATAAGGTGATCAAGCATATCCTGAATTCGGCCGGAATCGAACGGTTCACCGATTATCAGATGGACATGGTGCGTCTCGGCATCGGTCTGTATGGGGTCAGCGCCTCCGGCCAGAAAGGGTTACGCAATATCAGCACGCTGAAGACGACTATCTTGCAGATTCAAAACGTTCCGGCAGGCGATTCTATCGGTTACAGCCGGATGAGCTATGTAAAACGCGATTCCCGCATTGCGATTATCCCGATCGGTTATGCCGACGGCCTGGATCGCCATTTCAGCAATGGTGGTGGCGAAGTAGTGATTAACGGGCGCCGTTGCCCGATCATCGGTAATATCTGCATGGATGCTTGCATGATCGACGTCACCGATATCGACGCACGTGAAGGAGACACCGTCATTATCTTCGGCGAAGAATTACCCGTCAGCGAACTTTCGGACAAGCTGAAGACCATTCCGTACGAGATTCTGACCTCTATCTCGCCGAGGGTAAAAAGGGTGTATTACCGGGAATAATTGCGTATCTTGCACATTTTGTGTACTTTTGTGCCGTAACATATTAAAATAAAAGGTATGAGTCATAATTTATTGAAAGGCAAGCGAGGCATTATATTCGGGGCACTGAATGATATGTCTATCGCCTGGAAGGTGGCTGAAAGAGCCGTAGAAGAAGGAGCAACGATCACACTGAGCAATACGCCTATCGCCGTTCGTATGGGACAGGTGGACGCTTTGGCTGAGAAGTTGCACGCCGAGGTTATTCCGGCGGATGCTACGAGCGTTGAAGATTTGGAAACAGTTTTCTCTAAATCAGTAGAAATATTAGGTGGTAAGATAGATTTCGTTTTACATTCCATCGGCATGAGCCCGAACGTGCGTAAGAAACGTACTTACGACGATCTGGACTACGACATGCTGGAAAAGACGCTGGATATCTCCGCACTCTCTTTCCACAAGATGTTGCAGGTTGCCAAAAAGCAAGATGCGATTGCCGAATACGGTTCGGTAATCGCCCTCTCTTATGTAGCAGCACAGCGTACATTCTTCGGTTACAACGACATGGCAGATGCCAAGAGCCTGCTGGAATCTATAGCACGCAGCTTCGGTTACATCTATGGCCGTGAAAAGAACGTGCGTATCAATACCATCTCCCAGTCGCCGACGCTGACTACAGCCGGCAGCGGTGTGAAAGGGATGGACCACCTGTTGGATTTCGCCGAAAAGATGAGTCCGCTGGGCAATGCCACAGCCGACGAATGTGCAGACTATTGCGTTATGATGTTCTCAGACCTCACCCGCAAAGTCACGATGCAGAACCTCTACCACGACGGTGGTTTCTCGAGCATGGGCATGAGCCTTCGCGCCATGAACCAGTACAGCAAAGGTTTGGAAGAATATACCGACGAAAACGGACACGTTATTTACGGCTAAAGCCGTAAATAAGTTGGAAGTGGAAAGGTGAAAGTGCAAAGTTAACTTCGTGTTCTCTCAAACTTTCAGCTTTCAACTTTCAACTTTCAACTCATAATGCTATGCTTGTAAGAATATACCCCGAAAATCCCAATCCCAGGGAAATAGACAAGGTGGTCAATATCATGCGCGACGGTGGTCTGGTGATCTACCCGACCGACACCGTTTATGCCATCGGTTGTGACGCATTGAATGTACGTGCAGTCGAAAAGATCTGCCAGATGAAGGGTGTCAACCCGCAAAAAAGCAATCTCTCCATTATCTGTTATGATCTTTCCAACCTGAGCGAATATGCCAAAGTGAGCAATGCCGCCTTCAAGCTGATGAAGAAGAACCTGCCGGGCGCCTTTACCTTCATCCTGCCTACCAGCAGCGAACTGCCCAAGATCTATAAGAACAGAAAAGAGGTGGGTATACGCGTACCGGACAATGCTATCATCCGCACACTTGTACAGGAATTAGGGAATCCGATCCTGACCATGTCCCTGCACGATGAAGACGATATCATCGAATACAGCACCGATCCCGAACTGATCGAAGAAAAGTATGAAAACCAGGTGGACATCGTCGTCGACGGTGGTTATGGTGGCACGGAGGCCTCGACCGTCATCGACTGCACGACAGACGACTTTGAAATCATCCGCCAGGGAAAAGGAGAATTAATCTATTAAGCAAACAAAACAAGATGAACTGGAACCAATTACTCTCCGGCAAACGCTTCGGAATGGAGGAATATCACGAACGCAGACATGAACGCACCGATTTTCAGCGGGATTACGACCGCCTGATCTTCTCCTCCCCTTTCCGCCGTTTGCAGAACAAGACGCAGGTTTTCCCCCTGCCGGGCAGTATCTTCGTGCACAACCGTTTGACACATAGCCTGGAAGTTTCCTGCGTAGGACGCTCATTAGGCAATAATGTCGCCAAAGGCCTGATGCAGAAATATCCCGACGGAAGCGTCAATTTCCCGGAAATAGGTTCCATCGTCTCCGCTGCCTGCCTTGCCCACGATATGGGTAACCCGCCGTTCGGACATTCCGGGGAGCGGGCAATCTCCGCCTACTTCGCCGAAGGAAACGGAAAAAAGTTACAGGAAAAGATTCTCGAAGAAGGAGGTCGCTATGAAGACTTCCTCCATTTCGAAGGGAATGCAAATGCCATGCGTCTGCTTACCCACCAGTTCATCGGACGCCGCAAAGGAGGATTTGCCCTGACATACAGCACGCTTGCTTCCATCATCAAATATCCGTATTCTTCTGTTTATGCCGGGAAGAAAGGGAAGTTCGGCTTCTTCCAGTCGGAAGAGGGAGATTACCTGCGTATTGCCGACGAGTTAGGAATTTGCCGGAACCCGGAAGATGCAAACAAGTTCGTCCGTTATCCGCTTGTCTATTTGGTGGAAGCCGCCGACGATATCTGCTACCAGATCATGGATATCGAGGATGCCTGCAAACTACATATCCTGACTACGGAAGAGGCCATAAGGCTGCTCCTCAACTTCTTCGAAGGGGAACGCCTCGACCATATCGTCCGCGTCATGAAGATGGTGGACGATACCAACGAACAGATCGCTTACCTCCGCTCCTGCATCATCGGACTTTTAGTAGACGAATGCTCCCGAATCTTCCTCGAGAATGAAGAAGGAATCCTGAACGGGACATACAACACTCCACTTATCGACAACATCTGCGATCAGGCAAAGACCGCCTACGAAACCTGTTCAAAAACCGCTTATAAAAAGATATACCGCGCCAAAGAAGTCCTGGACATCGAACTGGCCGGTTACCACATCTTCAGCCACCTGATCGACACGCTGACGGAGGCCGTCATGAACCAGAATCATGCCTACAGCAAGCTCCTGCTGCAACGCATTCCGGAGCAGTACGACACGAACGCTCCGACCGTTTACGGCAAGGTACAATGCGTCCTCGATTATATATCGGGGATGACAGATGTATATGCGTTGGATTTATACCGCAAGATCACAGGGATGAGCCTGCCGGCAGTCTAATATTCTTCCCTGTATTTGCTCTCCTGCTTATCTTCGAGAATGCTCAGGTAACTTTTATACCGCGATTCGCTGATATAATGCTCTTCCACCGCACGCAATACGGCACAGCCCGGCTCGTGGCGGTGCGAGCAATTGTTGAATTTGCAATCGGCGGAGAATTTGAATATTTCGGGGAAGTAATGGGCGATTTCCGCCCCTTCCATCTCGATCGTGCCGAAGCCTTTGATACCCGGAGTGTCGATCAGGTAACCGCCATCCGGCAGAGGAATCATTTCGGAAAAGGTGGTGGTGTGCATCCCCTTGTTATGGTATTCGGAAATATCGCCGGTGCGAAGGTTGACTCCGGGAACCAGTTTATTGATAATGGTCGATTTCCCTACGCCGGAATGTCCGGATAATAATGTTATTTTCCCTCTGAGGTCTTCTTTCAGTTCGTCCAAGCCTTCTTCGGAACGGGCACAGAGCTTGGAACAGGGATAACCGATCGTCGTGTACAGGTTGGTCAGGGCGTCCAACATCTCGAGATCACCGGTGTTATAGCGGTCTATTTTGTTGAATACCAACTTCACGGGGACACGATAAGCCTCGGCGGTCGCGAGAAAACGATCGATAAAAACGGTGGTGGTAATCGGATAGTTGACCGTCACAATCAGCATCGCCTGGTCCACATTCGCGGCAATGATATGCGACTGTTTAGAGAGATTGGAGGCACGACGGATAATGTAATTCTTCCGCTCTTCGATCTCGGTGATAAAGGCAGTTCCTTCGGCATTGATATCGATATCGACCCGGTCACCGACCGCAACAGGATTGGTGGTGCGGATATCTTTCAGACGAAAATTTCCTTTAACCTTACTTTCTATGTCGCGACCATCATCGGTGCGTACGGTATACCAGCTACCCGTGTTCTTAATAACCAAACCCCTCATGTTAATTGAAAGTTGAAAGTTGAAAGTTAAAAGTTAAAAGGAGGAAAGAAACGGTTTATTCCGCCACTTTCAACTTTTAACTCTCAACTTTCAACTCGTTATACTGTCATTATTTCTTTTTCTTTTGCTGCGTAAAGTTCATCTACTTTCTTGATATACTTATCATGAACCTTCTGAACTTCTGCTTCTGCATCTTTTTCCACATCCTCAGGAGTCCCTTCGGTCTTGATGCTCTTCTTCAATTGTTCGATTGCATCGCGACGGGCGTTACGGACACTGATCTTGGCAGTTTCCGCTTCCTGTTTGGACTGTTTAGCCAACTGGCGACGGCGCTCTTCCGTCAGAGGAGGAATACCCAAACGGATCACTTCACCATTGTTTTCAGGAGTGATGCCGACATCGGAATCCATGATTCCCTTTTCAATATCCTTGATAATCTTCTTCTCCCACGGGGTGATCATGATCGTTCTTGCATCCGGTACAGTTACGGTAGCCACATTTGCCAAAGGAACAGGAGCACCGTAATACATTACTCTCACGCAATCCAAGATTTTCGGATTCGCCTTACCGGCACGGATATGAGACAACTGTTCGTCAAGATATTCGATCGCGAAAGTCATCTTCTCTTCTGCCGCCTTTACATACTGTTTTATATCTGCCATAAGTGATTGTATATTTTTGTTTTCTTTGTTTGTTAGGCAAACAAAAATAGTAAAGTTTTTCTTTTTGGCAAACTGTTTATGGAAATATGTTATTTCTAAACCGTCCGGGCTACTTCAACTTCGTAAAAAGGAAAAGCAGATAAAGCACCCCGACTGCCAGAACCAACAGTGCACCTGTCTGCGAATGGATCGCATCAGAGGCAAACCCCATCAGGAGCGGGAAGATCGTCCCACCGAAAAGCCCCATAATCATCAAGCCGGAAACTTCGTTCTGGCGTTGGGGCATCGACAATAAAGCCTGGGAGAAAAGGATGGAGAACACATTCGAATTGCCGTATCCGACCAGGGCGATGCTGACATACAGCAGCACTTTGCTGTCGAACAAAAGGAAGCCTGCCATCGAAGCAACCATCAATACGACACTGACCATGAAGAACTTCTTCGGCGACCAATGCGCCAGGATCAGTGAACCTGTCAGGCAACCGATCGTACGGAAAATGAAATAAAGACTCGTTGCAAACGCCGCCGCATGTATATCCATCCCCAAGCGCTCCATCAGGATTTTAGGGGCGGTGGTATTCGTTCCGACATCTATGCCGACATGACACATGATACCGATAAACATCAACAGGATAAACGGATTACCCAACAAAGCGATACATTCGGAAAATGTAGACGGCTTGCCTTCAGGCGCCTCCTCCTCAATATGGGTTACCCCCAACAGGAAGATCGCAATGACCGCTATCACCATATAGATCGGGAACAGGACACGCCAGCCCAACCCCAGGGAAGGGATCGCCGCGGTTGCTCCCCACATGGCGATATAAGGCGCCAGGAAAGAAGCGATCGCCTTGACAAACTGCCCGAAAGTCAAGCTGCTTGCCAGCTTATTCCCGGTAATAATATTTGAAAGAAGAGGGTTCAAAGAGGTCTGCATCAAAGCATTTCCGATACCCAGCAAAGAGAAGGAGACCAACATCGCCATATAGCCATCGCCAAAGCACGGGATCAGCAACGACACGAAAGTAACGAGCAGGCTCAGCATTACCGTCTTTTTCCGCCCGATCTTATTCATCAACATTCCCGTCGGGACGGAGAAGATCAGGAACCAGAAGAACACTAAGGAAGGAAAGATATTCGCTTCGGAGTCTGTCAATCCTAAATCCAGTTTCACATAGTTGGAGGCAATCCCTACCAAATCCACGAATCCCATCGTGAAGAAAACAAGCATCACCGGAATCAACTTTACATATAAACCCTTCTCTTTCATAATCAGTCTTTATTAGGATAAGCAGGCCATGCACCCTCTTTCGTACAGACGAAGGCAGCCGTCTCGACAGCAGCCTGATGGGCTTCGCGCAGGGATTTGCCGGTTAATATGGAGTAGACGAATGCACCGGAGAAAGAATCTCCCGCCCCGACCGTGTCGGCAACCTCGATTTTGGGAGTAGGGATCGTCGACTTATCGTCCGCCGTATAGATGGAACTGTAACGGCTTCCGGCCGTAAGGATCATATAGCGCAGGTCGTGACGCTCGATCAGCTGGCGGCAAGCCGTATCTTCATCCTCCGAAAGGGAGAACATTTCACGTACCAGATCGAGTTCCTCATCATTGATCTTAAACACGTTCGCCTTATCCAGCAGGCTGTTGATCAATTCCTTTGAATAGTAAGACTGACGGATATTGATGTCGAAGAACCGGAGAGCCTCTTCGCGGGCATAGGAAAGCAGCGTGTGGATCGTCGTACGCGATTCGAGCGAACGTTGTGCCAATGTGCCGAAGCAGATGGCGTCTGCCTTCTTTACCAGGTTAATAGCTTCCTGAGTCAAGGGGATATGGTCCCAGGCAACACCTTCGATAATCGTATAGGTCGGAATGCCGTCTTTCAGTTCCACCATCACACTTCCGGTAGGATATTCGATTGTTTCCAATGAATAGCAGATACCGTTCTTATCCAGTTCCCGGACGATCTCCGTCCCGAACACGTCGTTGCCGACTGCACTGATCGCATACCCTTCGGCTCCCTGTTGGGTAGCATGATATACGAAATTGATCGGAGCGCCTCCGGCACGTTTTCCTGTCGGCAGAACATCCCACAGGAGTTCACCGATACCGACAACTACAGGTTTACTATCTTTCATTATTTACTTGTTTTATATTTTTAAAATTACTCCCAGATGGATCGGAACGTGTATACTTCCATCTCTTTTACTTCGATATTATTTCCAAAAAAATGGAACCCTTCCCTGTTCTTCAAGTCCGGCCAACGCTCCATCGAATAAGAATAAGCTCCATCATCAATATAAACTTCAACAGAAGTCTTATCCAAGATAATATCGGCCGTGATTTCCATACTTGTCATGTCTTCGGGCGAATAGAACACACCATTGATCCGGTTGTAATTCATATCGTAATCCAGTAATGACTGCCCGAACAGGTTCAGGCCGGCATTTGTGGCATGAGACAATTTGAGGGTTGTACGGATACGCAATGTACCTGCATCCTTATACTGCCGAAGCAGTTCATCGGCTTTATCTGCCGTCAGCTCTCTCCACTTTCCGACTGAGGTCTGCAAGCGGTCAAGTTCTTCGATCGGTTTACTAAACAGGCGAATGCCGTCTTTCGTCGTTCTCAAAGACAACTCCGTCGGGAATAACATCATCCCGTTAAAAGGCATTCCCGGATGAGAGATACGCCCCCAACCGATCTGAATACGACGGCCATCCGACTCAGGTATATTCGTAAACGTTTGGGCTGCATAGATAGAACCGGTCGAATAGTAATATTTGCCGGATTCAGGTGTAAATTTCTTTCCGTCAAACGCACCCAACATATAAGTCCCGGAAGCACCGTACATCACCCATTTAGTATTGTCCTTATTCCCATCGACAGGGAGTTCGAACAATTCAGGACACTCCCAAAAACCGGTAATATGGCTTTCGAACGTCCAGTCTTTCAAATTGTCAGAGTTATATATGGAATGTCCGTCGCGCTCATTCAGCACCATAACCCATTTACCTGAAGGTTTATGCCAAAAGACTTTCGGATCGCGAGTATCCTTACTGTTCCATTTGGCCTTAGAATCGATCACCGGATTGCCCTTATATTTTGTCCAAGTGCGTCCTTTATCCAGGCTATAGGCTATACATTGCACCTGCTTTTCCGGGTTGTCTGCTGTATAAATAGCCACCATCGCCGGAATACCATTCTTTCCGAAGCCGGAAGTATTATCATAGTCTATCACTGCCGAACCGGAAAACATCGTACCGTGTTCGTCGGGATACAGGGCGATCGGCAGCTCTTCCCAATGTATCAAATCATTGCTTACTGCATGCCCCCAATGCATATTCCCCCAGTCGCGTTCATACGGATTATGTTGGTAGAACAAGTGATATTCACCGTCATAATACAGCAATCCATTAGGATCGTTGTTCCATCCTCTACGTTGAGTATAGTGGATTTGCGGACGGTTGGTTTCTTTATACAAGCTATCTTGTCCGGCTATTTCATCCGCTTGATAAATCTTGTTTATACCTGTTTTATTCCCAGTATAAGATATTTTTATCTCTTTGTTCTTCAAGGCAGACATATCGCAAAACACCCAATAGTCCGGTTTTCCCGAGGCCAAACGAATCTCAAACACCCGCTCTTGCCGCCCTCCCACATCAAATGTCATCAGAGCCCGGTCTACCTGATGCGAAACCGGCAGATTGAGGTATCTCTTCGTTATTTTCATTGTCAGGTCTTGCGCGCTCAAGGTGAAGATACAACCCACCAGGGCACTCGCAAGCACCCCTATACGTTTGTTATTCATTTCAGCATTAATTATGCACCAACGTTCCGATGTTTTCACCGCTCATCACCTTTTTCAGGTTGCCGTTGGTGTCCATGTCGAAGACAATGATCGGGAGGTTGTTTTCCTTGCACATCGTGGTGGCCGTCAGGTCCATGACCTTGAGGCCGCGAGTATAGATTTCATCATAGGTGATATCCGAGAACTTGGTGGCCGTCGGATCTTTCTCCGGATCGGCAGTATAAATACCGTCTACGCGGGTACCCTTCAGCATCACATCCGCTTCGATCTCGATGCCGCGCAGGGAAGAGCCCGTATCAGTCGTAAAGAACGGATTGCCTGTGCCGCCCGACATGATCACGACATTGCCCTGTTCAAGCAATTCGATCGCCCGCCATTTATTATAGAACTCGCCGACC
Source organism: Parabacteroides vesiculifaciens (assembly GCF_049860805.1). Taxonomy (NCBI): domain Bacteria; kingdom Pseudomonadati; phylum Bacteroidota; class Bacteroidia; order Bacteroidales; family Tannerellaceae; genus Parabacteroides; species Parabacteroides vesiculifaciens. Next base: position 4,407,096 of record NZ_CP187555.1, on the reverse strand, counting down.
GGCTCCATGCGGATAGCTGTCAGCACTTTGGCTTTCACCCCCTGGGCGACAAGGGCAGAACTCAACGCCAGACTGTTGATAACCGTTGCCAACATCCCCATCTGGTCGCCTTTCACACGGTCGAAGCCTTTGGAAGCCCCGCTCAGGCCGCGGAAGATGTTACCGCCACCGATCACAATCCCGATCTGGACACCCATTTCGGCAATCTCCTTGATCTGTGACGCATATTCATTCAGACGAACTTCGTCTATACCATATTGTTTACCTCCCATAAGCGATTCACCGCTTAACTTCAACAGGATACGTTTGTACTGAGCCATATTGTCTTGATTTGTTTGATTGTTATATCCACAAAAATAGAGCATTTCACCGACTTGAACAATAACATCCTCCTAAAATACCCGATTTGAACTTTTTTCGCCATCATTCGCAAAGTGCCGTCCCCTGTAAATATAACGGTTTCATACACAAAACGAAGCCCCGAAGATGTCGAACACCTTCGGGGCTTGTTTTGCGTATGCCTTCGTCCTTCACAGGGAAAAGGCCACTTGAACTTTATTTCAATACTTTAGTATTATTAATATTAGACCGCTTGTTCGCCTGTCGCAGGGTAATTGCCGTTTGGCACGCGATCTGCATTTTAGAATTATTTGATTATATTTTTCGTGTACGTGTGTAGAGATGCACAGCCGTGCATCTCTACGTATGTAACACATTTATTATTTTACGATTGTCTTAACAGCTTCTTCACCTGCAACAGCCACGATAACTACGCCCTGGGGAGCAGCGATAGACGCATTGTCAGAAGTGATAACTGTATTGGCAACTACCTGACCTAAGATGTTGCTGATAACAACTTTCTTGCCCTGGGCACCAGCGATTGTTACCTGGCCTTCACCGGCGATAACCGTTACAGCAGATGCAGAAGATTCGATTTCTTCATTTGCAACGTTATTGCCAGCTTCATCTTTCAATGTATAGAAAGCAGCTTCAGTTGTTGCAACGACGAAACCGTTCAGATAAGTAAGATACAATTCGGTTGCAGGGTTGTAGATAGCATATTCTTCTGCATTATCCATGTTTACACGGAATGCGAAAAGAGCCTTGTTATCATAGTTCAACCACTGAGACTGCATTTGTTCTACTGTTGCATTGTCTGCAATTTCACCGGCCTTCAACGTATCGGCAGCAACCGGATTAACACGGTTCACGATCAAAGTATCGTTGATGTGCTTAGCATCTACCATCTGAAGTTTTGCGTATGTATTATAATTATAGGTATAACCATACTTCAAATCGTTAGCTCTTGAAATATCCAAAGAGTCGTGCATCATGAACAGGAACTTACCGGAAACTGTATCATTTACCAACGGAGTCGGACATACATGGTCTTTACCATTGTCATGGATGTGAGCAACAGGAACAGAGTCACCACGAACAGCATCATAAGTGATGTAATACAACGGCATTGTGTTACCCGGACGATTTACGTAAGCAGTATCCAACTTGAAGTCGAATGCAGCCTTTTCGTATTCAGCACCACCGGCTTTCAGTTCTGTTACACCTTCATACAAGAAGTCGTCAGCCCCCTTAGCTAATTTCCAACCTAAGTTTTCAACAGAGTGGAAATTTACTTTAACCAAAGTAGTATCAGTATTGCCCAATACTTCAGCGAAGATACGGTTAGCCGGTTCTGTCAGCTCGAATGCATGACGCAGGTCGCTATCCAATGCTACACGTACGGCGTTTCCGTTCTGACTGTCGATAGCCAATTTTTCTGGAGTAGAACCATACAAAACATCGTACGGAACCAATGCTATATTGCCTCCAGCTATTTTTGTAATAACAAACCGATACTCATAGCCAAGAGAATATTGTTCTGCCCAAGCTTCACCTATCTGTTTAGTCGTAAAACGATATACTTTCTTCTCTGTATCATAAGCCAAGAAGTAACGACCAACTTTGATAGCATAAGGAACAACTGTTAGCTGATGATCAACAACACCTATTTTGATTGTATCACTATAGAGATTTAAGAAACGAACCTCAGCCGCATTATCTTTATTACCAACAGCAACCGTCATTGTAGAATCAGCATCCTGCTGTACATAAGCTTCGTCACCCAACAAGTCACTGATGAAGCGCAGGCTGAATACTTTGTTCATCTGTTCTTCTTTCGTGATAACACGGTAACCGTCGAACGGAGACAAAGTCTTAGCGTCGATCTTAACCATCTTAATCGTATCAGCCTTAGAACCGTAAGTGTACAGGTTTTCTTTAGCATCAACAACATACAACTGGACGTCTGTCAAAGCAGTTCCAACTGTTCCAGAAACAGAAGCATTTGCTTTCGCACCCGTTTCGCGGTTTGCAAATGAATAAACATTGACGTTATCTTTCTTCAAAGCAACCCACTGATGAGACGGAAGAGTCTGATCCAATTTATCTGTCTTCACGAACAACTGAGTGAATCTGTTCTCCATATTGTCGATAATCAACGCTTTTCCAAAATCAGGGTTAACCGTTTTCTTATCTGCCTTAGTTTTGTTCATATCGTAGATTACATAAACATCACCTGAAGTAAACTGGGCAATCTCTGTGTCGATCAGTTCCCATGTCGGGAATTCGGAAGGAGTAATAGACGGAGTTTTAGTAGCATCACCACTATAACGAGTAGTCAGAACTGTCTTGTTACCGAATTTCTTAACGATAATTTCTTCGTTAGCATTTGCGTTTACATCGATAGGAGCAGCATCTTGTGCAAAGTAGTCACCTGTTACTTTCGGTGTATTCTTTGCAATTACAGTGATAGAGTCTTTAACGAAAGATGCTTTGATATCGAATTTGTAAGTCTCTACATTGCGAGTCCAATCAGCAGGAGCACCAACTGCAGGCAGTGTATCCAAAGCCAACTTGTAGTTCTGAGCATTAGGCACATCATAGTAGAAAGTATCGACAGTCAGATACAAGTCACGACCTGTTTTTTCCTGTTTTGCACCAATAGCTTTCAAATAACCTTGAGAAGTATATTCCCAATTGTAAGCAGCCAACAGGTTATCTTCACCTTCAGATACATTCTTTGCAAACTTGAAGCTCGGCTTTTCATAACCAAGAGCGTCTTCGATGTTTGTTGCAGAAACGTTTATATCTAAACTGGAAACTTTATAACCATCTATTGAATACAACACATGAGAACCGGATTGAACAAGCGTACCGATTCCTGTTGAAGCATTATAATTTACCTGTAACTTTGCTAAAGTTATCGCAGATGCTAAAGCCGCATCATACTCGACTTCCAATACTTCAACAACGCCAGAAGTAATATCTTTAGCTAATACGTATACAGTTTTAGGAGTATCATCTGTCGCGGATACACGAGAAGCAACTACATAAGGGACATATCCATAAGACGTAGAAGCACTAACACCAGCTGTAGTCAAATAGGCTGCAGGCAGTACCCACTTGTTCAATGCTCCATTTGTCTTCAAAAAAGCTGTTGCCTTTTTTCCTGCTGCAGGTTTTGCAAATGCAAACTTGCCGACCTTACTTGTAAAAGTAAACCCATATTCAAATGTTGCGGTTCCGTTATAATCCAAAGCTGTCTTTTCATAGTCCAGCTTGAATAACAAAGAGTCAATATGAGCTTTTGAACGGCCAGCCACAGGAGTACTTGCATAAATCAAACTATCCTTGTGAGAATTTGCCGTCCAAGCACCTGTAAAATCAATCTGCCAAGAAGCATCATAATTCAAATACACCACATCTCCTGCAGTCAAAGCTGCAACTGATGCCGCAGGCTTGGTCGTCACCGGAACCTGCTGCGCATTAACAGACACTGCACCCATCAGTGCAACACCTGCCAAAAGAGTAGAAAATCTTTTGTTCATAATCATTAAAAATTAATTGTTAATAAAATAGTGTTTAAAAATCCAACAACTAATTTCACGAAGGAGAGAACAACTCCCCGCGAGTGATTATGAACGGGCATAAAAAAACGCGGGCCAATTGTCTATTATCTAATTAGAGGCTCTGCAAAGCCCGTACACCAATAATAGAACAATAGCCCGCGCCTTATACGATATAAAACAATCTTCCCATAAGAATGGTAGATGAACTTATACGTAACCAGCGCAAGCATTTACTGTCCATTATTCCAGTGTACTTAAAAATTTTGCAGATTTCTAACTAAGAATAATCTTCGTAAAATGCTTACAATATGTAATTGACTCCGCGCTCTGTGGGCCGCTGCCCACTACGGAATCGTTGCAAAGGTAAATAGGTTTTCCGAATCAACAAGAAAAAACAGGCATATTTTTCCAAAACATATGGGTTACAGGACAAAACTGCGCCATTTATGCAACATGTTTCCATGTTCAGGGGATAAAAGTTTTGTAACATCTCCCCTCTACCTTTGTCCAAAGAAAAGAGGGGCACAGACTTATATTGGCTCAGTAGAAAATCAGTGGGGATAAGGATTAGGCATGTTACTAAAATATACAACAACCCTTATTGGGGATTTTTTCTATTTGGGATGAAATCCCGGCCGATGCATGTTTGACGTTTTCTTCTTTCAGATCGGAATTCATAAACAACTGCTAAAACGAGCACGGCAGGAAATTGGAAAACAGAGTCCTTCTGTTACCGGAAAGCAAGAAATCCTGACATTGTGAAAAAACTAAACTCCAGGAGAATCGCCTGTAGCAAACGAATGTTGCCACAGGCCTGAATATCGCAAAAGAAATTTGCCCCTTTACCGACACGACGACCGTCTTCATCGCCACGACGACCGTCTTCGTTACCATGACGACCGTCTTCGTGGTGCATAGCCCCGGCAACTCACGGCGATGGCGACCGTCTTCGTGGTGAAAAACTGCGCACTTCATGGCAGAAAACCCTTTTTCCCCGATGAAGAACCGGAATCTGCAGCCATTAAAAAAGAATGTGCCTTGTTGTTAACAAAACAATATTATACAATAACCACCTTCCCTTTTTTCAATCCCTTATTGCAATATCTTTCAGAAAGCCATTAGCCCAAATCGAATAAACAATGCTTAGCAAAAGTTTTTTAACAACACTGTACACCAGCTGTAACAGTTTTGTAACATTCCCACTCTACCTTTGTCCGAAGAAAAGAGAAACACACACTTATATTACTTATTTTGAAGACGCGAAGAAATCACCAGGACCTTATTCCTAACTTTTATACGGCAATCCTCTTTCAGCGGAAAGAAACGGGTTGCCGTATATTTTTCCCTAAACAATTCCGCAATACTTATAAATACTTTAAAAACCGGAACAATACAGATTTACCTCTTGTTTTGAGGAGACAAAACTAAAGTAGTAATCATTTAAAAACGTAATGGTATGAAAGATTTATTAATTGGTATGGTAGTCGGAGTTGTCACAGGTTATGTACTCCGCAAGATGGAAGATGATGGTAAATTCCGCTGCCTTCACGCAAACCTGCACAACCTTGCTTCAAAAGCAAAAGAAGAAGCTATGAGTCTGAAAGATGCAGGCCTGGACAAAATAGAATCTGTTGCCGACCGCGTTCATCAGGTTGCAGAGCAGGAAAAGAGTAAAAAATAGAAATACCGATGGCTATTTGGACGGAGGTATGTCAAAATCCCCTTGATCCCGCACTTGACACGGGAACGGGGCAGTTTGGCACACCTCCCTTTTTTATCAGAGTTTATCCTTCAAATACTTTCCCGTATAGGAAACCTCGCACATCGCCACCTCTTCCGGCGTTCCGGTACAGACCAGATTTCCTCCGGCACTTCCTCCTTCGGGACCAAGATCGACCAGATAATCGGCACATTTGATCACATCCATGTTATGCTCGATAATGACAACCGTATGGCCTTTATCGATCAAGGCATTGAAGGCTTTCAACAAGGTCTTGATGTCATGGAAGTGCAGACCGGTCGTCGGCTCGTCGAAAACGAAAAGCGTCGGTTCCTGCTTCTCCTGACCGAGATAGTAGGCAAGTTTCACACGCTGGTTTTCACCGCCGGACAAAGTAGATGAAGTCTGTCCGAGTTTGATGTAGCCCAACCCGACATCCTGGAGGGGTTTCAGCTTTTTTACAATCTTCTTTTCCTGCGAACCCGGATATTGTTCGAAAAACTCGATCGCCTGGTTCACGGTCATTTCCAACATATCGTAAATGCTCGCACCGTGATATTCGACATCGAGTACATCCTGTTTGAAACGCTTGCCGTGGCAGGTTTCGCATTCGAGGGTGATATCGGCCATAAACTGCATTTCGACCGTGATCTTTCCTTCTCCCTTGCATTCTTCACATCGTCCGCCTTCCTTATTAAAGGAGAAATAGGCTGCCGAATAGCCCATCTGTTTAGCAAGAGGCTGTTCGCCATAGAGTTTACGGATTTCGTCGTAGGCGCCGATATAGGTCACCGGGTTGGAGCGGGAACTCTTACCGATGGAATTCTGGTCGACAAACTCGATCCCTTTGATCATGTGCATATCACCTTCCAGGCCGGAACAGTCTACCATCAGGCGGGCGGCATCATCTAAATAATGCTTGACTCCTTCGTAGAAGATATCACGCACAAGCGAGCTTTTACCCGAACCGCTGACACCTGTTACGACGGTCATTACATTCAGGGGAAACTTCACATCGATACCTTTCAGATTGTTCTTACGGGCGCCTTTCACCTCGATATAATTATTCCAGGGACGACGATAAAGAGGCACTTCTATCTGATCCTCGCCAGTCAAATACCGGACGGTATAGCTGTTACTACTGGTTTTCAAGTCGTTAACATCGCCCTGATAGACCACTTCTCCCCCCAGGCGGCCGGCTTTCGGGCCGATATCGATAATGTAATCGGCTGCACGGATAATCTCTTCGTCATGTTCCACCACGACAACCGTATTGCCTAATGCCTGCAATTGCCGGAGGACCTTGATCAGCAGATCGGTATCACGCGAATGGAGCCCGATACTCGGTTCATCCAATATATAAAGGGAACCGACCAAGCTGCTACCCAAAGAGGTCGCCAGATTGATACGCTGGCTTTCACCACCGGAAAGGGAGGCGGACAAGCGGTCGAGCGTCAGGTAGCCCAACCCCACATCCAACAGGAATTGCAGGCGGTTGGTGATCTCCGTCAGCAAACGTTTGGCGATGGAGGCCTCGTTCTCGTCGAGTTGAAGGTTATCGAAAAAGGCTTTTGCTTCCGTGATCGGAAGAGCGACCAATTCCGCGATATCTTTCCCTCCCACCTTTACATAAAGTGCTTCGGGGCGCAGGCGCGAACCCCGGCAGGTCGGACAAACGGTCTTCCCGCGATAACGTGCCAGCATCACACGGTACTGTATCTTATAAAGGTTCTCTTCTACAAACTTAAAGAAGTCATCGATGCCATGCAGTCCGCGTGCACCGTGCCAAAGCAGGTCTTTCTCCTTCCCAGTCAGATCGTAATAAGGACGGTGGATCGGGAAGTTATATTTCTCGCTCTTCACGATAAACTCTTTCAGCCACTCTCCCATCACCTCGCCTTTCCAGCAGACAACCGCCCCCTGGAAAACGGACAGGCTCTTATCCGGCACGACCAGATTTTCATCGATACCGAGCACCTTCCCGAAACCTTCGCAAGTCGGACAGGCGCCTAACGGGTTGTTGAAGCTGAACATCATGTCGGTCGGCTGGTCAAACACCATACCATCGGCCTCAAACTTTTTGGAATATTCTTTTACAACCGTTCCTTCGGGTACATAAATACGGATAATACAGGTATCATGTCCCTCGAAGAAAGCAGTTTCGGCAGAGTCGGCAAGACGGCTTTTCAATGTCTTATCATCAGATACGACCAGACGGTCAATCAGCAGTTCGATCACGGGGGAAGAAAGCAGCGCGTCATCCGCCAGCACTTCACCGATACGATAAACGGTCTCGTTGATGGACAAACGGGTGTAACCTTCCTTTTGCAGGATTTCCAACTGCTCCTTTATGCCACGCCCATCCGGCAGGACGACTGGGGCGTATACGGCAAAACGGGTTCCGGCGGGATAAGCCAGGACTTCTTTCACGATATCGCTTACCTGGTGTTTCTTCACTTCCGTACCGGAGACGGGAGAGATCGTTTTCCCGATACGGGCATACAGGAGGCGAAGGTATTCGTATATCTCCGTAGAAGTTCCCACCGTCGAACGCGGGTTGCGGGTGTTCACCTTTTGTTCGATGGCGATGGCAGGGGGAATGCCTTTGATATAGTCGCACTCCGGCTTGCTCATACGTCCCAGGAATTGGCGGGCATAGGCAGACAGGCTCTCCACATAGCGGCGTTGCCCTTCCGCATACAACGTATCGAATGCCAACGATGATTTTCCACTACCGGAAAGGCCGGTTATAACGACCAGTTTATCTCTGGGGATCTCGACATCGATATTTTTCAGGTTATTGATTCGAGCTCCCTTGATGAATATAGAATTGTTTTCGGACATACTTATTTCCTTCATTTACCAAATTGCAAAGGTAAAAAAGTAATGCTGTTTTGCCAAGTAAACAGCTGGCATTCACATTCGGAAACAATCAATTCACACATTCTATACAAACGGGACCGATCAGACCGGATTTCTGCAAACTGTCGGTCGGTTTCCAGCTGTTGCAAGGCGTCCAGGTTTTCCGTTCGGACTCCGGTAAACGGCTGTCGCCGATCAAGCGGTTCATCCAGGTGGTAACGACTTCTATTTCGACTTTATTCTTTCCTTTTTGAACCAAATCCGTGACATTTACCCGGTAGGGAGCTGTCCAAACACCCCCGGCATACCGGCCGTTGATCTTTACTTTTGCCATGACACCGACATCGTTCAGATTCAGATACAATTGGCCTTCCGGTTTCTTTTTCAACTTAAATTCCGTCTCGTACCAAATCGTACCTGAATAATAGCGGATATCAGGATTTTCGTTCTTACTGATATCTTCCAGGCGGGCAAAGGTTTGAACAGCCGGTCCTCTTCTCTTTTCCTCAAAAGAGACTTTCCAAGAAGCATCTAAGCGAACAAGCGTCTGCGGAGCCGGATAGTTCAGTTGCAACCCCGTTCCCTCCGCTTTCGCGGCCGGCCGGCGGAACACGACAAAAGCACTTTCATGAGGATGTAACATCAAAGGGACCACCGTTCCCGCAGCCGTCTCTTTATAGGCCGGTAGCATACGGGTACGACCGGTTGTCGCATCCCACAACTCCGGTTGCCTTGAACGGACACGAAACTCCGGACTGACCTCGATCGTCTCTTCCTTCTGGTTGGAGATAAAATAGATCTCGGCATCTCCGGCAGAACGGTGTCCGTAGAGGACCGGAGCGTCCGCCGGCAGCCCGCAGTCAGGTACACAGCCTATATGCTTCAAGGCTTCTTCCATTGTCATACCAAACAGTAATTCCCCCTTTCCTCTTTTGGCAGCCTTCACGTTCCGCCCGTCCAGGCCGGACCATAATACGTCTGCCAACTTCTTAACCTGCCCGTCAGCCGTTTGGAAAGATTCGCCACTCGGCGAACGTTTCGGGGCAGGTCCTAAGACAACTGCACCGTCTTCGATCAGTTTCCCGATCTTGGCAAGCAGTTCGGGACGCATGGTCTCGAGCTTCGGAAGTACCAATATCCGGTATTGCGTACCGTGAGGCAACGTCAGCAAGCCGTCTTTGACAAAGAGGTCGCGCTCTATCACCTCGGCATTGATATAATCGAACTGGTAACCTTTCGGCAGTTCCGGTTCAACGATACCTGTCATCTTAGGGGCATCTTCGCCGATAAAATACGCAACATCGGCAATATTCAGCCCTTGTTGCAACATATAATTGACACGTTTCAAATAGGATGTAAACAAATCCATCTGAGGATACCAGGTGTTCAGCCGGTTGAACTCGCTGCTGAACCAGGCGTTCATCCCCGGTTCCCGTTCTTCCGAAGGTTGCGAAATATAGACGTGCAACAACGTATTATTGATTCCTTCCGTAAAGAAACGGTCGCCACGTTGTTTCATCATGGCGGGATAGCAACTGAAAGGCGTCCCGCCGCTGGTGAACGATTCGGCCGAAATCTTCTGCTTTCCGTATATATGTCCACAGGAAGAGGCGGCACGATTCTCGATATTCCCCAAATCGCCAAAGCTCCAGAACTCGCCTCCTATCTCGTCCGACTGTCCGCCGTATTGCAGGAACTCGCCGGGAAAGCCCCAGTGCCCGTAGTTTTCCAGCCAGGTCGTCAATCCGTATTTATGGCATACGTCCCGCAAGCCGCCGACATAGTCGTATGCAATCTTATCCGCAATCAGGCGGCGCAGGTCCCAAAAGAAACGGTCGGACTGATCCTCGCTCTTGACCACATATCCTTCATAAACCGGAAGGAATGGTAACGGATCATAGCCGTAACGCGCCTGAAACTCCGATAAGAAACCGTCGGTAAAATTTTGTCCGCCTGTTTCGTAACTGTCTTGCACGACAACTTTCCAACAGGTACGGTCTTCTGCCGGAATACGGCGGTATATTTCGCCCATGAAAGCTTCAAAATGCGCTTCTACATGCTTGCGGCTCATTTTATCTATTTCCAGACCGGTCGCTTCGGGATCGGCAGGGCTGTTTGTTACGCCTGTCGGGAGCATACCGGTACGCAGGACTGTCCACTCTCCTGCCGGAGCTTTCCAGACAAGGCGGTCCCCCTGCAGGAAAGCAGAAATATCCAACACTTGTCCGGGATCGATAACCAGGGAGGGATCGCCAGCTTCCGGTTGTACCGGCCACTGGTATTCATGCCAATAGGGAAGCGGAGTCTGAAACATCTTGGCCAATGTCTTCTCAGGATAACGTTCCACAGCAGGAAGAGAAGAAAACTCCACCTCGGCCAGTCCCGTACCTGGAGCGACGTTTGTCAGTTCCAACCGGAACTCGCTTGCCGTCATTGCCGGGATAGAGATAACGACGGGAGCATACGGTTCAAAGCCGACATTCAGATTCGCATTGAAACGGTCGATCTTAAAATCGGACAGCATCCGGTAAGCCCCGTTCTCTTTTACCAATAAACGGGCATTGGTTTGGATCGGCTGACAAGCGGGGAAGATTTGCAGACTGCGTAAAGTAAACGGTTCGTCCGTCCTGAAATCGATCGCCACCGGCTTTTCACTCTTTTCCGTAAAGAGCATGGCCGTCTCTTTATCTCCATCGATCAGGCTGTTCAAGTTTTGCAAAGGCGTTGCAGATGTCACTTGTGTATTTGCGGCCGACAGCCGGGTTGCTCTCTTCCCGACAGAGGGAAAAGCGATCACCTTTACATCCTGGAAATCTTTATCCGGATTCGCCAAAACCACCTCGACCTGTTTTCCTCCACTGACTTCCGCCTTTACAGATGCCAAATAACGCATCGCCTGTTCCGGTTTCACCCACGGCCCGCCCGACTGACTCCATCCGGGGGAATTAAAAATGCCGATCTCTATTCCTAACTCCGTTGCCGTTTTAAGGGCTGCATGTAGTATTTTCCACCATTCCTCACTGTAAAACGGCACGGTCTTATAAGGCGTATGAATCCCTTCCAACCCGATATTCCCGATAAAAGCCCGGTTGATCCCGGCTTCTTTCATCGAATACAGGTCCTTCTTTACGCCTTCTTCCGAGATATTCCCGGAAATCCAATACCAATAAACGGAAGTTTGCACCTTTTCAGCCGGATTCGCAAAACCGGATTCAAGCGCATTTTTATCCTGGCCACTCCCCGTAAAAGGAGCCAATAGCGAAAGGCAAAGCAATGTTTTAAGCAGAGGTTTTCTCATGGTCTGTTCTTTTAAGATTCCGGCGGTAAAAGTAATAAGATTATCTTTCTTCATCTTCTCTATAATGATTTATCTTTTTTCAAAAATGACAACAACCCATCCTTGCCCACCAATATCCGACAATACACTGATTCCAAACAACATACCGAAAGCACCTGTTTGTTAAAAAATATTACCCTTGCGGGTAATTTGAATCAGATGGGATAGAAAATCGAATTAGACGCAGTAGTAGTTTCGATTTGAACCAATAACTTTTTGAAGAATTTGACAATAAGAGGCATTTACATTTGTTATAAGCTAATAACCATTCAAACAAAATACCAATATGGCACGAAAGAAAATTTCCCCTTCGTTATTACTTCTCGAATATGCCAATGTGCGTATCGGAGTGAAAAAAAAATTGAATAAGGCAAGTACAGCGGAACTTTATCAAGTTGCCGTCAATCATTTTTTGAAATTTACGGGTAATTCCGAATTTCGTATGGAAGACCTGAACCGAACGCTGATTTCTGATTTTGCTGCTTACCTGCAGTGCAAAGGATTAGCAACAAACACGATCAACTCCTATCAGAGCAGTTTACGCGCGATCTATAATGCAGCCTGTTATGATGGCTTGTTGCAACCGGTTGAACATCCCTTTCAGGGGCTCAAACTCAAACGCGAATCCACCGTCAAGCGTGCCATATCTGTCACGCTTATTCAACAGTTGGCAAGTTTCAAGACAGATGGTTCGCATGGACAGGAACTGGCGGTAGACCTGTGCCTATTCAGTTTTTTGGCCTGTGGGATGCCTTTTGTCGATATGGCTTACCTGACGACAAGCAACATCCAAAATGGCGAGTTGGTATATAACCGTCGGAAAACAGGTACTCGAATCCGTATGGAAATAAGTACCGGTATGTGGCAAATTATCAATAAATATGCACCTTCGAATAAAGAGGAAAGAAAGTTTCTCTTTCCTATCCTACCGTCAAGTTCGCCAACTCATTCACAATATAAATGTTGTCTGGCACTGCACAACAAGAAATTGAAGGAAATCGGAGATAAACTTTGCCTTCCTGTCCGTTTCACTTCATACGTGATCCGCCATAGCTGGGCATCCACGGCACTACAATCCGGTGTTTCCGTCGCTGTTATCAGCCAAGGATTGGGACACAGTTCGGAAAAAACAACACGTTACTATTTAAGTGAATTGGATGTGTCTGAATTGACGAAAGCCAATCGAATTATTTCTGCCCCTATCAACTGTCTGTTTGGTGGAGGACAGATTAAAACTTCACCTTATTTATGAAATAAGGTAAAGTTTGTAACAATCCTTATTTATGAAATAAGGTAAAGTTTGTAACAATCCTTATTTATGAAATAAGGATCATAGCTTATAACAAACTTGTTATTACGATGTTGAGTTAAATTTCGTTTGAGCTAAGGAGATATTTCCTTATTTTAAAGGCAAAAATAATATAAAAATATATATGAAGGCTTTTTAAAAGAGAAAAAAATAGTCTTCCCATTTCCCTACTGCCTAATTTTTGCACATTATTTACACAAATTAGTATTGATTCTCTATTTTAAGACAAGTTTCCCCTTTCCTTGCCCTCATTTAATATTTTATTACAATTTCTTATTCTTTTACTTTCATAGAAAGAACAAAAAATTGTCAAAATCAAACTTTTTCGAGCAGGAGAAACATTCCAAAATTGCAGTTCTACCTGCTCTTTATGGCTAAAGACAAATGTTGGTATCCTTATTTCATAAATAAGCATACCGCAAAACAAACCGATGACTGAAATGGAAGAAAACTATAACTGCAAAACAATAAAGAGTATGATGAAAAAACTTATCGTCATGATGTTCCTGTTAGTAGTACCCTTGACATTCTACGCACAAGACAGGTTGACCGGACAAAAAGGTTCGGTCGTCGGAATTAAAACCAATATTCCATATTGGGGAGCCATGGCTACTTTCAACGCCGGAGCGGAGTTTCGCCTGGCACGTCACTGGAGTCTGGACATAGAGACCGGGCTTAATCCGTTCGACGGAAAGAAGGAGGACGGCAGCTATGGCAAATCTCTCAAACATTGGCGACTCCATCCGGAGATGCGCTACTGGTTCTGCGAAACGTTTTACAAACATTTCATCGGATTGCACGTCCCATACATATTATATAATGTATCGGACATCAAGCTGCTTGGTACCGAAAACGAACGCCACCAGGGTTGGGGTGCGGGTGTAGGTGTCAGCTACGGGTATTCGTGGCTGCTCTCCAAACACTGGAATCTGGAAGCGACCGTCGGTGTGGGTTACCTCTACCTCGAATCGGAAAAGTACCCCTGTACCAACTGCGGACGCCGCCAGGAGTATGTGAAGAAACACTATTTCGGTCCCACGCAGGCCGCTATCAACCTGATTTATCAATTCTAAACATCGCCGCCTTATGAAAATGAACAAGCATACATGGATTGTGGCAAGTCTGCTGGCGGTAGCCACCTTGCAGGCACAAGAGATTAAAGTAAAAGATAAGATTGTGGAGAAGTCGGACGGTACCCTGCTGATCGGCATGACACTCGACTTCGGAGAAACCAAAGTTCCTTCAGACCGTAGCCTGGTTTGCACACCGGTCATCACGTCAGGCGACAGCATCCGTCCCCTGACGCCGGTCATCCTCTCCGGACGCGACCGGCATATATTATATGAACGGACGGAGCGTACCTATACGACACACGATGAATACGAACTGCGCCGCGAGAAAGGGAAGCCTCAGACTTTCGAATATACCACCCGCACACCGATGGCACCGTGGATGAAGAAGTCGGAAGTCGCCCTCGTCATCGACGAATGCGGTTGCGGCTGGGAGGCATTGCAGAACGACCGTTTACCGCTCTTCCCGATCAACATGGCAGAGCCGGTGGTATTGAAACCGCTGCTCGCCTACCGTACGCCCGAAGCCGAAGCGGTCAAGGCGCGTTCGATCGAAGGCAAGGCGTTCCTCGACTTCCCGGTCAACAAGATTACGATTTATCCCGACTACCGCAACAACCCGCGCGAACTGGCCGCCATCCGTGCCACGATCGAGTCGGTGAAGGACGATCCCTACGCCACTATCACGGAGGTGTGGATCAAAGGTTTCGCCTCCCCCGAAGGAACATACGCCAACAACACCTATCTGGCAGAAAACCGTGCCAAGGCGTTGCGTGACTATGTGAAGAGCCTTTATCGCTTCGAACACGCCACCTTCAGCGTCGACTTCGAGCCGGAAGACTGGGAAGGGCTGGAAAAGCGGCTGGAAGAGATGAACCTGCCCGACAAGGCGGAACTGCTCGCCATCATCCGCAACCCGGAACCGCGCGACATGGACAAGAAGGAACTGAAACTGAAGACGCTGAACGGCGGTACTTCTTACAAGATCTTGCTGCGTGACATCTATCCCGCCTTGCGTCACTCGGACTACGTGGTGAAATACCACATCCGCAACTTCACAGCCGAAGAGGCGAAGTCGCTCATCTACACCGACCCGAAGAAGCTCAGCCTGAACGAAATGTTCATGGTGGCACAGCTTTTCGAAGCCGGCAGCGAGAAGTATAACGAAGTATTCGAAATCGCGGTCCGCATGTTCCCGGACGACCCGGTATCCAACCTGAATGCCGCCAACACCGCCATTCGGACAGGCCAGCTCGACCGTGCGGAAAGTTATCTTGCGAAAGCTGTCGAAGGCGACGAGAAACAGTTGGCGCTTGCCTCCGTCCGGATGCTGCGTGGCGATCTCGACGGTGCGGAAGCGATCCTGAAAAGATTGGAAAACAGCCCGGCAGCAGGCGAAGCCGCCCGTGCGAACCTCGAACAGATCAAGGCGAAGCGCGAAGAATGAGCAACTCTTAAAAACGAAGAATCATGAACATAACCAATAAATTCCTTTTATATGCCTGTGCGGCAGCCACCCTCATGACGGCAGGCTGTTCGGACGAGCTTCGGACGGAACGGGACGACGGCGGCGACAAGCCGGTGGAGGAGAACTACCTCCGACTGACGCTCCATTGTCCGGATGTCAAGGCACCGCTCACCCGCTCGAATCCTACAGGAGGCGAGAACGGCGACGGCTACGAGCCGGGGCAGGACTACGAGACGCGCATCGACGACCTGATGCTGCTCTTCTACCAAGGGACAGACGGGGTGAACTCGCCCGCCTCGACTCCGATAGACAAGATTATCTATCTCGACCGCGACGCCATGCAGGGCGACAACCGCACCGAACCGGTGTTGGTGGGACTGCCCGGCGGATGGTACGACCTGCTGGTTATTACCAACACCGGCAACATCCGCCCGCAGCTCAAAGACTTGACGCTCGGAGAAGTACGTGACTTCCTGCAAAAGCGTGCGTGGATGGAAAGAAACGGCGAGTATTCACATTTCGTGATGGCGTCGGACGGCCACCTGGACGAGAAGGTGTATATCTGTGGCGACAACACGATCGACAACCCCGCTTCGGCAACAGTCGAGGTCGAACGTCATGCGGCACGCATCGACTACCTGCCGGTACATGACTATTTCGACGTGATGGACAAGACGGCGGGAGCAGCCCGTGTGTCGATTACCGGCGCCATGATCGTCAACAAGCTGGATGCAGGTTCATTCATGGTCAAACGAGTGGTCGGAGCTGCGGCCAACGATGCGTTCGGACCGGCAAGCGCAGTTGAGTTTTTAGGCTTGGAGCTGCCTGAATGGGGCGACCACCAGACTAACTACGTGCTCGACCCGTGGAGCCGCTACAAGACGATGGCGAATGTGAAGAGCGAGATGTTCAACCCCAACTGGCCGGAGCGTCCCGCTTCGGACGGCAAACGGGTCGAAGCCCTTTATGAAAACTACTTTATGAGTTTCGGTACTTCGGCAGGTAACTGGCGTTTCACCAACGGCATGGGCGACCGCGTAGGCGAATGGTACCGCGTGGGCTACACGAAAGAAAACACGGTGGCGCGTGCCGACCAGTCGCCTTACTATTGCACAGGCGTGGTGTTCAGGACATTATACGGACCCAGAAGATGCCTCTTCTATGATCCCGCCACCGGCACGAGCGACTATCGCAAAGGATTGGACGGCACGCCGTTTACCTTCTTTGCTTTCAAAGGTGTGATCTACGGTTCGCCCGAAGCAGCGATGCTGGCTTTCACCGAAGGGGCGCCGGACGTCTCTACCTACGACTTCACGGGCAAGACCTGGGGCGACGTGCATTCGCTGGTATCGAGCTTGAAGGAGGGCGACCCGACCGGATACCGCCGTTTCCTTTCAAGGAAGCTGAAAGACAAGAATTCGTCAACTGCTCTGACTGCAGCCGAAGCTGCTGCATTGGCGTGGAAGAAATATATGTACACGACGTTCGGATATGCCTCGCGCACGGACGGCACGCCGCAGGTCGATCAGGGCGGTAAAGACACGCGTCGTCTGTTGGCACGCTATGGCCTGCATACCTACGTGGACGGTGTTTGCTTCTACACCCACTGGATCCGCCATTCCAACAACAACGCCCCTTCGAAGGGCATCATGGAGTATGCCATCGTGCGCAACAACGTCTACAAGTTGCGCATCCGCGACTTCTACGGCCTGGGCGACGACATTCCCTACGAACCGCCGTTCGATCCCGAGCCCGAGGATCCGATAGATCCGGATAACCCGGATGATCCGAAAGACCCCGAAGATCCCGACAATCCGGATGAACCGGAAAAAATCGAAATCGAAGTGATTGTCAAACCCTGGATAGGACTGCCGGACGAGACGATTTATTTTTAACGTGCAAAATTGGAGAACAATGAACTATCATAAAATACTATATCTTTTATTCCCGGTGCTGGCGGTGTTTTGCCTCGCCGGACTGGCTTCATGCGATTATATCCATGACGAACTGCCTCTTTGCCGGCACACGCTCCGTTTCGTTTACCGGCACAACATCAAGCACGCCGATGCTTTCGCCTACGAGATGGTGAACCAGGAGCGCGAAAAGAACGTCCGCCTCTACATCTACGATCAGGACGGCAAGTTCCTCTCTTCCCGTCTGATCGAGGGCGAGGAACTGAAAAAGAACGAAGTAGATCTCAGCGAATTAGAACCGGGCGACTACCGCCTGCTTGCCTGGGCGGGGCTGAACGACCGCGACTATACCTGGACGGAACCCGCCGAAGGCTCTACGATCGAAGACTTCCGTATGGCACTGAGAGCACCCAAAAACAGAGTGGACAGCGAGCTGTCGGGACTCTTCCAGGGTGAGCTGGACTACACGATCCCGGCGGGCGGCACAACCGACACCGAGTTTCCGCTCGTGAAGAATACGAACAAAATCCGCTTCATCTTAGTGGATGCCAACCGGGGCACGGAACTGTCGAAAGACGCCTTCGACTTCGTGGTCACCACTACCAACGGCGACCTCGACGCGCACAACGAGCCGGTTGCCGACACCCGCATCACCTGGTTGCCCTACCTGCAACAGGTCGAAACCGTCAAGTCGGCTGATAATGCAACCGTTGCCTACGATGCCGCCTGCACCGAGCTGAACACCTTGCGTCTGATCGACAACTCGACCGGAACGCTGAGTGTCCGCTATGCAAGCGAAAAGACGCCGTTTATCAACGTCAACCTGACAGAGTTGTTGAAGCTGACGCAGATCGAGTCGCACAAACTGGGCGGACAGGAATATCTGGACCGTCAGGACGAATATGTGCTCACCGCATACGTGGATATCGCCGGCGGACGGGCGCATTGCCTCTATGTAGTAGTGGACGACTGGATCGTCCGTCTCGAAGACGTGACACTTGGTAATGAGGAGATGGGATTATGAAAACGCGATTGAATCCATATAAAAGCCTACCCGTGTTAGCTTGCCTGCTTGCCTGCCTGACATTCGGTTGCGCGAGCGGCGAGCGGGGTGCGAACGGCGATCCCGACCTTCCGGAAATGGTGGAAGTGGATTTGCAGGTAGGCGTCTCCGATGCTTCGGGGTCGTTGCAGACGAAAGCGAGTGACGATGATCTGAAGCCATTGACCGGTGAACAGATCAACTCTTTGGTAGTGTTTATCGTCAACGCTTCTGATAAGATTGAAAAGAAGTTCCAGCCAGATTTGACTGGTGATGAACAAGCAAAGGAAGGTGAATTGACCAACTGGTCGTCCGGCTCTTTCGAGATTACCAGTGGTGTGAAGAAGATTTATGCGTTTGCCAACTGGAAGTCGCTGAATAATGAAACTTTGAATAAGGCAATCGGAACGGCGGAAGGACAACCGATGCCGAAGTTGCCGGAAACGGTTTCCTGGGAAAATGACTCATTCGATCCGAATAATAACAAATTCCTACCGATGAGTTTTTCTGAAACATGGACGGTATCTTCCGGAACGAAGAAGAAAATCGAGTTAGTCCGTTTGGTGAGCCGCATGAAGGTTTTCGTAAGAAATGAAACGGGGCATGGAATAACTGTCAGTAGTTTAAAAATCACTCCTTTTAATACGAACTCTTATCTGTTTGGAAAAGAGAATAACACAATCTTGCCAACGACAGGAGACGGATGGAGCATTGATGATATATTAAATAATATACCGCTCACAACCAATGATGAAAATCAAGAAAAAAGTTCGGAATGGATTTATGTGAATGAATCGGAAAAGGACAACGGGTTTGAGGTGATATTGAATACGACCAGTACGGGTACTGGTTTCAGTCACGATGCAAATTTTCATAGTGGGACTAAACGAACCTCTTTTGTCAAACGGATTCCGCGCAATCACGTTTGGAATCTAAGATTGGTATTTGCAAGTTATCAACTTACTTTAGGGATAGAGGGAAAAAATCCACCAATTGGTGGGTATCCGGATGTGATGACAAGTGAAAATGGATTGACCAATTTGAATTGTAGTATTGTTGGAGGAGGTCCATTTACTCTTACGATAAAGGAGTTAAAATCGTTAGAAACCGATAGACAATATAATGTTGATCAATTAAAATGGTCAATTGCCCAAACAAACAATGGAGACGGCTTATTGGTCGGTGATTTATCAATAGACGGAACAGAAATAACCGGTCGTATGGTTGGTGCAGCAATCGAAAACCAAACCGCAACGTTCATTTTAGAGGTACAAAATCCTGAAGCCCAACGGACCTTGTCCTTTACAGTGACATTACGGTTTAAGGATATATTTGAATCGCAACCATAAGCTCTCTAAAACCTACTTATCGAGTAGACATTCGTCTGCTTATCGAGTAAGCTCTCGTCTACTTATCGAGTAGACCGAAGCTTACTCGATAAGTAGATTTTCGCACTAAATAACAACAGATATAAAACTAAATTCAGAATACGATGAAACGAAATAAAATCAGATATGACAGATGGCTCCGGACGCTGTTCCTATCGTTCGCCCTGCTGACAGGCGGGGGAGGCTGGATGGTCTGGGGACAGGAAACAGAAACAAATAGACCAACCATAAATCTCAAATACACAGATACGCATGATAGTGTGTTTGTGGATACAAAAGAGATTTATGTAGTGCCAGGACGACCTAGGGAATTGTTTATTCAAGAGTTGAGGATTAGTATATCGGATAGTAAAAATAATAGTAATGAAACTAACGATAGATATAATTGGTATGTTCATTGGTATGTTAAAAATGAAACTCTAACCACAAATACAAAAGGAGAGATCAGTTTTTTGCAATCTAAAACTACTCAAAATGAGGCTAATAATCAAGGAGGAGAATTTACTTTAGAAAAAAACACAGAATATATAACCTCTAATCAGTTTGTAACTGTAACTTCTTCTGCTGAAAATAGAAACGATGGTGGTCTGGTTTGGTCAAAACGGTTAAAAGACCAGTTGGAACCTGTTAAGGGATATGGTATGGATGCTTCTACCATTCAATATACAGCTCCGAAAGACTATCAAGGAGGGGATGTTGTTTATTGTGATGTTAGTATATATCAAGATGGAGCAATAAATGAAAGTGTATATACAGAACCCACATTGACCAAACGAGTTAAATATATCATTAAAAATGCAGATGAATGCATCCAAAATATAAAAGAAAAAAAAGTTGAAACGTTTGAGTATTATTTCCCTGCGGTAAGAAAAGCAAAGAACTCTAATGGAAGAGTAGATCAGATTAATAAATCTATAAACTTTCATATGCCTTCATTGCCGAATAACTATTTTTGGAAAGACGAAAACAATAATATTCATCAAGGAAAAGAATTTCAATTTAAAGTGGGAGAGAATGAAACATATCAATCCTTTAGTCTAGTTACACGTAATAATAACAAGGTCCCTTTTCAACAGACGCAGAGAATTCCAGAAAAATTTTTCACTGACAATAAAGAAGATATAATTATTTACGTTCAAGCGATAGATGAAAATCAGAACTCAAGTGGTGATTTGGCAAAATTCACGTTTCATCCTTTACAAGATGTCGGATTTGAACTGGAAGAAAACATAAAAAATGACATTAATCGTTATCCACGAAGACTAACTGATAAGTATGAATTGTTAGCTAGTGTCAATTTTGACCAAGGGGAACCTGTCTTAACATCAAATTTAAACGTGGAGAATAATATAGCAAAAGAACCTTTTAGTGCATTCAAAGATAATTATACAACATATGGTTTTTGGGATCCTGATATTTATCCCCTGCAGAGAATTGGTTGGAATAAAGAAAAAGAAGCATATTTTGCTACAAGTAACCAAAATATTTATGCGCTATTTAGAAGTGCAAATCATTCTAATGTTTCAGTAACCGGAGTTAATAAAGAATACAAAACACAAACTGTGAATGGAGAAACAAAAAAATGGAATTATGAATATTTATGGATTAGTGGCAATAATACTTTATATGATCGCACATATGAAATTTCTATGGATCTAAATGAACCGGATAATAAAGGTAAAACCCAAGAAGAGCTGAAACAGAGAGCAAAACATGGTCATTTTTATTATATAGATGCTTCTAATGAATTCGGAACGGTGGTTAAAGTTCCTATTGAAGAACCTATTTGTCCTAATACAGAAATAACAGTAACGGCTTGGTTGGCAGATATGACTCGTGTTGGATTGTCAAACTCAAAAGATCCAGTATATCCTTTAGCACCAAACTTGAATATCATTTTTAAAGGAGTTGATAATTCTGGAAATGAAATTCCATTGCATTCTTTAACAACAGGAGATGCCTTGGTGCACTATAAGGATACAAAGAATTCTGACATAATGAAATGGCAACAGTTGTATTACACATTTGTTTTGGAAAGTAATGTACAATATGAGAGATATTACCTCGAAATCCAAAACAACGAGCCTCATACCGATGGTGCCGACTATGCTATCGATGATATCCGTATCTTCAAAACGAAACCGCAAGTACGTCTTGTGCAAGCCGGTGATTTGTGTGATACCGAAATTAATACGGTGAGATTTGTAACGGATTATAATCGTGCATTACAAGTTTTAGGATTGAAACAAGAACAGGTAGTACCGGAAAATCGACGTGTATCATATAGCGAGTTACCGGAATTATTGAAAGAGTATCTTACTGAAAAATATCCGACGAAACAAGATGATGCTCTTCAATATTTCACAAGCATTTATTACGCTGTTTATGACGAAAACGAAAAAAATACCCCCGTACAGATCAACTATAATAATTCAAAGGCAGACAAACAGAATTATCGGATTTCCTACATATCAACTCGGTTGGAAGATATGGAATGGACCAAAACATTTACTTACGATAAAGATGATCCGAATCCTTTAATAGCTTCCGCCCCAGTTTTTCTTAACGGAGAATTAATCGCCGGCAATAAATATGTAGCTCGACTTTTCACCGATATATCGGTGATGGAGAGTGAACCCTCCATCGAAAACAACCCCTGCGCTTTAGTCGGTGATCCCTTTGAATTAATTGTAGCAGGTAATATGTATGAAATAGTAAAAGGAGAATCGGAAGTTATCTTACCGGAAAATGCACAAATTAATGAAACCTATACCATAAATGGTAAATTTTGGTACAAGGAGAACGTAAACTCAGAGTCTTTTAAAGAACTGAAAAATGCTACATTTGATTGGTTTTTCGGAACGCTTGAAGAGTTTATCGCACCGAATACAATTGTTGTCAATAATGGAGGATCTTACTCGATTCAGACTGCATTGAATACATATAACGCATCCAATACGACCGAAGCTATTAAGAACGAAATAAAAAGTGTATTGGAAACAAATTATGGAATAAAAAGTACGGATAATCCTAGCGGGCGACTGATCTTAAAAGAGACTCAATTTACACATAGAATGACTCAAAAGTACCAACCGGTAGTTGTACAGGTTTCAGCAGATCAGGAGCCATTGTCATCATTAGGAGATAATGTGCTGTATTGTTCAAAGCCTGTTCAATTTGATTTAGGAGGTGTTCCTCCGACCATCGACCCGGGTGATCCCGACACGCCCGATCCCGATCCTGAGGACCCGAAAGACCCCGACCCGAAGGATCCCAATAATCCTAACCAACCGGATGATTGGAATGGCAAACACGTCCGCTCTGTCCGTGTTATGCTAACTCAGATACAGGATATGTTAAGTCCAACAGAAGAAAATAAAAAAGGGACATTGCGTATTCCGATTCATTTCCGTAAATCGGCAAAGGGGGAGATATTTGCTGTAAACCCTAATAATAATAAAATAAAGGTTGTAAGGACTTCAGATCCGAATTGGCAGAATAATGATAAAGAAGTTGCAACCTTAACGGAACTTGCAGATCAGTATATAGATTTAGAATCCACTGATAATAATACACCGAAATGGAATACGCACTATTTCAAAATCAAATTTAATACAAATAACGGCTTCCGTGAAGGCTTCTGGTATATGGTTGACATACCTTATCAAGTAGTAGACAATGAGCAAAAAGTCTATGAAGGTTCCATGAAACTCACCCTCAAAATCGTCCCCGAATATGTGACGTGGGTAGGAAGTGTAGACGGTATGCACAACTGGAACAACGACGGACCAAGCCATTGGAGACGGTCTAAAGATGATGAACTGTACACAACGAGTGTAGCAAGTGCAAACGGTACTCATGACGAAGCCTACACTCCAATGCGTTTCACGAAGGTGACGATTTATGGCAATAAGGAAAATAAGCCTTATTCTGCCTATCCGCATTTATATGAATTAAATAAGCAAAGTCAATCTCCGATATTAGACATGGTTACAACCGATGAAACTATCGGTGCCGCCACCAAGAATATTGAGTATGATTTGCTTGCCGATCCGGATTATGAGAAAGTATTATGGGGTGAAGAACCAACAGGTGAACTTGCATTAGGAGAACATGATTACGCCTGTGTCCGCTTCTACGGCAACACCTGCGACGAAATCTACATCAAGCCCGAATCGGAAATCCTGCATACGGAATACCTGACTTACAACAAGGCACACGTAGATTACGAAATGGCTCCGAACCGCTGGTACATGCTCGCTTCACCCTTGAAAGGCGTAGTGTCGGGGGATATGTATTTGCCGACAGGAAGTAACGTAGGTAAGTATGCACGTCAGGAGACACCGGCGTTTACGGATATTACCTATAGGGATAATACAAACTATACCCGTTGGAAACCGGCAGTTTATATGCGCGGATGGGATAAGACAACGGCAACGGTTGTTCGGGGTACTGGTTCTAATAATCAAGTCAATTACGGAATTACAGGTAGCTGGTCGAACCTCTATAATGATGTAGATGTTTCGTTTACGCCGGGTACTGGATTCTCGATTGGGACAAAGACGGATGGAAATTCTTTAGGTGAAAGCAATAAAGTGTTGTTCCGTTTGCCGAAAGCAGATGATAAATATACATATTATGGTAAAGGTGAAACTACTGGAGGGTATGAAATAAGAATAACAGAAGCTAACCGCAGCGGTAACGGTCGCTTCCATATCAGCCCTAATAAAGAAGGTAAGACTCCTGTTACTAAAGTTCAGGCTACTGGTGAAATGTTCGGCAACCCGTTCATGTCACATTTGGATATGTCGAAGTTCTTTGATAATAGTACAGGAACTTATTATATCCTAAGTGAGGATGGTACGACTACCAATATTTTAGGCGAGGGATATTCAATTTCAACGAAGGACAATACAGATCCTAAGTTTGTCGCCCCTCTCCAATCATTCATCGTGAAAGATCAGAGAACTGCCACTTTCAACACCGACATGATTGCGAAAGCCCCGGCAAATGGTACAAACGTTGGTTTGCGCTCCGCAACCGTCGCTTCAGCCGAAGAACCCCTGCCGCAATTGCGCATCACCGCCACCCGCAACGGAGTACGCAACACTGCCGTTGTTGCCGGTCTTGCCACCGCTTCGGACAGCTATGTGGAGGGGGAAGACGCTGCCTTGCTGATCAACGAGGAAGTTGCCGCACCACAGGTGTATACTCTTGCCGGAAATCAGATGGTAGCCATCAACGTGACACCCGACCTGGCTGAAATCCCCGTCGGCATCCACGGCAAAGACGCGACTCCGGTAGAGCTGAGCTTCAAACTGTCGGGCGCTATGAAGAACGTGAAGCTGGTAGACAAACAGACCGGCAAGCGCTACGACGTGACCGACGGCCTGACGCTGACCGTCCCGGGCAACACCTACGGACGCTACTTCCTGAACGGCTCCATCGCCACGTCGAACGAGATTATCGCCCGTAACCATATCATCTTCTACAACAGTGCCCCCGGACGGATCGACGTCTCTTCGGTCGATGCACTCAGCGAAGTGACGGTCTACGACATCGCCGGCCGTGCCCTGCGCACCTTGCGCAACCTGAACACCCCGACCGCCTCTGTCGACCACCTCGCACCGGGCATCTACGTCATCCGTGCCGAAAGCGGTTCGCAAACCATAAGCGAAAAGGTAGAGGTGAAGTAACCCAGTCGATACGAATAAGGAGTATATAAAGAGAACCCGGAGCACATGGATTTATTATCCGTTGCGCTCCGGGTTCTTGTTTCAGGGCAATAATTTTGATGTTGTTGGCCTGATCAGAATAATATATTGAAATGCAATTCAAAAATTATAAGTATGTTTGTACCCTAAATCGCATATTCATTAATTATTTATGATGACAAAACATCTTCGTTTACTGCTGGTATTACTGCTTTGCTTAGCAACTTCCTGTAAAACGACACAACAAATATCGCAGCAACCGGCTGGAAAAGAAGCGAAACGGGAATTCCGCGGAGCTTGGATACAGACGGCTTTCCAGGGAGAATATAAGGATATGACGCCCGCGCAAATGCGGAAAGATTTTATCCGTAAGCTAAACTATCTGCAAAAATGCGGGATCAACGCCATCATCTTCCAGGTGCGCCCGGAAGCCGATGCCTTCTATAAATCGAACATTGAACCCTGGAGCCGCTTCTACACCGGACAGCAGGGACTCGCCCCGGCCGGGAACTTCGACGTGATGGCTTTCCTGATCGAAGAATGCCACAAACGGAACATGGAATTTCACGCCTGGCTGAACCCTTACCGGGCAAGCACGGCAGGCAACACCCGTTTTGCCGATTCACATATATATAATAAGCACCCGGAATGGTTCGTGACCTACAACAAGCAAATCCTGTTTGACCCGGGATTACCGGAAAGCCGGCAGTTCATCTGCCGCGTGGTACGCGATATCGTAAGCCGTTATGATGTAGACGCCATCCACATGGACGACTATTTCTACCCCTACCCGGCAGCCGGCATGCCTTTCCCGGATGATAAAAGCTTCCGGAAATACGGCTTGAACAAAGGATATAAAGCGACACAGCGCGCGGACTGGCGAAGGGAGAATGTGAACCTGCTGATTCGTGAGATCAAACGCACCATCCTACTGTCCAAACCGTGGGTCCGGTTCGGCATCAGCCCGTTCGGCATCTACCGCAACAAGAAAAGCACGCCCGACGGTTCGGGCAGCAACACCAACGGGTTACAGAACTACGACGATCTGTATGCAGACGTGACACGCTGGGTGAAAGAGGGTTGGATAGACTATAACATTCCACAGATATACTGGGAGATCGGGCATCCGGCAGCCGACTATGTCACACTGATCAAATGGTGGGACAAAAACGCCAATGGCGGACACCTCTATATCGGCCAGGACGTCGCCCGCACGATGAAAGCCGGAGAACTGACACGTAAGATGCGCTACGAGCGCACGCTTCCCCACATCAGCGGCAACTGCTTCTGGCCTGCAAACGAAATCCTCTGGAACAACAAAGGCGTAGCCGACAGCCTGAAACGGAACTACCACCGCTATCCGGCACTGATCCCGGCTTATACGCACCTGCACAACCGTGCCCCGCAAGAGGTCAAGAAGCTGAAAACCGAATGGACGGCCCAGGGATATATGTTGCACTGGCAGGCGGAACAAAGCAAGACCAATCCCGAATTGGCAAGCTACTTCGTCATTTACCGCTTCGAAAATAAAGAGCCGGTCAACCTGAACGACCCCTCGAAGATCGTAGCGATCACACGCAAAACGAACTATCTGCTGCCCTACGACAACGGAAAGCAAAAATACCGCTACGTAGTCACAGCCGTAGACCGTTTCCATAATGAAAATCAAGGTAAAAGCAAAAAGGTAAAACTTTAAAACCAACTGCGGATGTCTGATTTTATCTGTCAGAAATATACAGACTGTTCTTCCTGCTCCCACTATCAGAAGCAGATATTCAAATACCGTTCTTACCTGAAAGGGATGAAGATCCCGAAAGAACGGTGTTCGCAGAATACGATCTACTTCCTGATATCCGGCTCCGTCCGGGTAACCAGTGACGAGCATCCAAACACGGTATTTCATGGCGGGCAATTCATCATGCAACCGATCGGTTCACGTGTAGAGTTCCACATCTTAGAATCTACAGAATGCATCCTTTACCTGTTCGAGACTCCGCAAAACATTTGCGCCGACCGCTTCAACAAAGGATTGGAACTGGCGAAAGAGTCTCCCATGCTCCCCATCGTCTTGGAGATGTACTTTCCTCTGCGCCTTTTTATCAACGGGCTGAAGATGTACCTCAACAACGACCTGCTGTGCTCCGAATTTCTGAAAGCCAAGCAGACGGAGTTGTATTTCCTGCTCAACTGCTACTATACCCTGAAGGAGATCGCCGGTTTCTATGCACCTATATATAGGTATAGTAAAACATTCCGTTACTTCGTCATGCAAAATTACCTGAAAGTAAAAGATGTCGAGTCGTTTGCGCAATTAGGAGGATATAGCACCCCCACTTTCCGGCGTTTATTCAAAGATACTTTCGGAGAGCCGGTTTACCAATGGATGACGAAGAAGAAATGCCTGGATATACAAAACGACCTGACCACCACGAATATCAGCATTTCCGAGATCTGCTATAAGTACGGCTTCGAATCTTTATCCAACTTCTCCCACTTCTGCCGGGCTAATTTCGGCAAGTCTCCGCGTGCCATCCGTAACGAAAGAGACGAAAACATATAAAAATCAATACATTTTGCAAGTTTTGCAACCTTTTGATTAGAAAAAGCAATTCCTGCCATCTGCTATTCCTCTATATTTGCAGCATAAAGAGAAAGATAGTATTGATTATCAATACTTATTTAAAGAATGAATATTCTGAATTACATAAAAACAGGAATCGTCTTTACCGTTTGTTGCATTATCATCACATTAGTCAGATGCAGTACGGAAAAGACACCGGATCTGGGCAAGCAGGGCGACATACAATATTCCTTCAAATGGGATAAGCTCTTGAAAGGACATCCGGTCCCGGAACGGGTTAGATACTGTTTCTATCCGACAGACGGAGGTTCAGTCATCCAGATGGAAGATGATGCCGATGAATTGAGTTTCACATTGCCGCCTGCCCGCTACAAATTATTGGTATTTAATTGTGATGCCGCAGACATCGACTTTCGGAATATCAATAAGTTTGAAACAGCCGAAGCTTACCTTCAAACAACAAAGGCGGCCGAAAACGCTCAAACAGGAAAAATCCCCTTATACGGGGTTGTTGTTGAAAAATTAGAGATAAAAGCCGGAAGCAACGAGTTAATCGAGTTCACTCCCGAACCATTAGTCCGCAACCTGTCCATCAAGGTCAAAGTAGACGGAATGGAGAAGATTACAAATTGTAAAGGGACCATCAGCGGTATGTCGACCTCAATCAATCTAAGCAGACAGGAGATTGTAACCGGCGAGAAGACAGACCTGACATTCGAAACCACCCCTTCAGAGGAAGGAGTAAATGCAAACATTCTGATGCTGGGAAAACCAAAAGGAAAAGGGGAAGAACAACCCGAGCCACCCACACATGAGGTAACATTAGATTTTACCTTATCCGACGGTAGCAACGCCTCTTCAACCATTGACTTAGGAACATCCATCGACGAAACCGAAGGGCACGACATTGATGTAGCCATTGAAGCCACCGTCGTTCCCGGCCCCACCTTCACAGTCAAAATCAACCACTGGGAAGTAGTAGCCGGAGACAGTTTAATCATCGAATAAACAAATAATAAGCGATATAGGGTATAATAACAATTAAAAAATGAATATCATGAAGAATTTAGTATTAAGTATGCTTGCTATAGCAAGCATATCAGTTCTGAGCAGCTGCTCAAGTGAGAATGATGTGATTGACGAAGTGACTGGTGGGGATCAGGACAAGGTGGAGATAAAGTTGAATGCGGGAGTTATTACAACAAAAGCACCCATTGAAAATGGAACTGGTGAGAATGCCAATTATCCTGCAACAACTGTTCCACTACAAATTGTGGCAGCTCCAGACGCTCCAACTGCAGTTTGGACAAATGTGGCAAATGCGGCATCCACTCCCAAATTAGGCACAGATGGGGTAATTGATTTTACAGACGCAACTAAATTATATTATAATGCAAATGCAGCTAATAAATCACATTTAATTGCATACAGTCCTGTAGGAGCAAATACTGCTGGCCAAGTTGAATGGACTATAAATGGAACACAGGATATTATAATCGCAAAAGCTGTTAGTGGTTCAAAAACAGAAAATGAGCAAATAACGTCTTTATCATTCAAACATTTATTAACTCAGTTACAATTTGAAGTTATTGGAAGTGAGGCAGCAAAAACAACATTTGGAAAGATAGTTTCCATCAAGGTAAAAGATGCTCTAACCAAACCTAAAATGGCATTAAGTGATAATGAAGTAACTACATTAGACTGGACAAATATAGACAAAGATAATTTATCTGTCCGTAGTCTAAATGACGATAAAGAGATTACAAACATTGAAATGCCAGTGGCAGCAGACGCTCAAAGCGTTGGTTATCTGATATTACAGCCTACAACGAATTACACTTTACTCGTTACTACAGATAATGTTACAGAAAAAGAAGTGCCTATCACAATAAATGGAGGAGCAATAACAGTTGGTAATGCACATAAAATAACACTAACATTTAGTGCAACAGGTATAGAGCCAACAGCTACTCTTACAGGTTGGGCAACAGGTGCTGCTTCTGGAAGTGGAACATTTAATTAATTAAAATATATCACAACAGAAACATATCTTTAAAAATTATCCATTTCTCTTTTAAAAAGGGAAATGGATAGTTTGATATATCTCCTTTCCTCTTACAAACTAATTACAACACATGAAAATTATCAAGTATACATTTTTGTTATTATATTTTACATTATCTGGTTGCAATGAAACAGATGTGCCATTGGTAACACCATCAGAAGCTATCCGATTTTCCACCCACATCCAAACCCTTACCACCAAATCCATCATCACCGAAACCACCCTTCCCGACAACTCCCAAATCGGGATCTTCTCTTGGGGACATCATAAAAACGACGGGAGCGTTAACACCACTCTCCGCAAAGATCTGACAAACACGCTATACACCAAAGAAGCCGGTAGCGCTGAATTAGTAACTTCGGCAGACGCCCATTATCCCATCAATCCCGACACATTGTTAAACTTCTACGCTTACTACCCTTATATATCATCAGCCGCCAATACGCCCGGAAATATTCCGTTCGATCTAAGCAAACAAGAAGACATTATGTGGGCTACCCCTGTCCTGAACCGGAGTAAAGCCACAAACGAAGAGACAGTCAACCTCTCTTTCAACCACCTTCTCTCGGCAATCACCATCAAATTCAAGAAAGTCGACGATATTAAAGAAGAAATGATTTTAGAAAGCATCTCTTTAGCGAGCTACTCGCCTTCTTTACAACTCGACATACAAACAGGCAAGCTGACACAGACAGTTTCCACTACCGCATATACATTTATCAAAGATTTAACGACCCCTGTCGTCCCTGCAGGGCAGACAATCGTGACCGATTTTTTACTCTGCCCCATAGCCAAACCCATCTTTATCGTCCGCATGAGCGGTAAAGATTACCGCATCGAATCCTCCAAAGCATTCGAACCCGGAAAGAGACAAACCTATGAATTCACCCTGCAAGCCAAAGACATCCACCTCTCCGGCAGCATCAATCCCTGGGTAGACGGCGGTTCAAGCAATGAAACAGTTTATTTTTAGATAAACAAAGAGGCTGGCAAAGGTCGGCACCTCTTCCGAAAAAGGTTAGCACCTTTTGGGAGACAGCCTATAACCTTTTTACCAATAGGATATAGGCTATATTTTTTATCCTTTAGGCTATATTTTACAGGTCGGGGACCAATAATTACCGGATTCCGCCCATTATCAGAAAAAAACAAACGGGGTTCACCCTCCCGTAAAACGATAAATTTCAGGAGTTAGCAGTGAAGGCAAAAAAAATCGAACTGTTCACAACCATTTTTCCCGGAAAAACGAACGGCATTCACTGCATTCACTTCAAAACAATGATTTAATTGGACTTACAAGGGTGTGAACCCAATATAAAAAACAACAGAGTGGGTTAAAATCTAATATACCTGCCATCAAAAGATTAGGTTATCCGTCAAAACATTTATATAAACTTTCTTTGTAACACCCTCATAGTTTTTCAGTTCGCCGACCAGCACGAGTTCCGCCCCCTTCATCCAGGGCTCGAAAGGGATTGCTTCCTGATAGGAAATCTCGCGGAGTAAGGCCGGTTGATTTTTCACGACCAGATAGGCCCCGTCATCTGCAACAACTTTCCCTTTAAAAGCAAGTGCCCGTTCGTACATCTTCTGCTTATTGGCGCCATTCACGACGATGGGCCGGAACATCAGCGAGTCCCGGCCTTCACGGAGCATCGGCGCAATCGCCAGGCTCTGGTAACGGCCGACATTCAATCCCGACAAGTCGATTTGCAGGTCCAACATCAAGTTATCACCCTGCTGCCCGATACTATTTTCTCTTACATACACCATTCCCCGGTAATCGGACAGAAGTTCCTGGGCATGACCTGACAGCACGGTAAAAAGAAAAAACAGGAT
Organism: Parabacteroides vesiculifaciens; assembly: GCF_049860805.1. Lineage (NCBI taxonomy): Bacteria > Pseudomonadati > Bacteroidota > Bacteroidia > Bacteroidales > Tannerellaceae > Parabacteroides > Parabacteroides vesiculifaciens. Next base: position 4,374,880 of record NZ_CP187555.1, on the reverse strand, counting down.
ATATGGAATTGTTTTCATAAGGCTCTTATTTAATGATATACATGATACTTATCCCTAACTTCGTCGGGCCGAAATAGTCATTACGGTAACTGCCTGCCGCCGCTTCACTTGCCGGGAACGGGGTTTTGTCATACTTGAAACGGACATATCCGACTCCGGCTGTAAATTCGATGTTCCAATGAGGAGAAAGATACAACTGGTAGCCGTATGAGAGACCGCCCCCATAGGCATTGCCGTCATAAGCGTAGCCGGACTTCATCACATTCAGAAGTGCCTTGCCTGCCACATCATAATCGGCATACAGGGCATGGGCGCCAAAGAAATGTCCGTTAAAACGTTCGTGCAGCCAGTAGCGCAACTCCGGTTGTACGAGCCAGTGCTTAATGGATTTATCGTCCGAAAAAGTCCAGGGGTTGTAATTGCCCGAAATATCCAGTGAAAGATGTTTGTTGAATGCAACTTCTGCTCCCAGGTTGAAAGTCGTGGTCGCGTCATACAGCACATTCGTCTTGACGGCAACCACCTGCGACCGGGCACAGAAAGCGCAACACAGACAGATAAGGATAAAATAGATTCTCTTCATCGACTTTTTATTGATTTACATCATGAATTAAAAAACAAAGATATGTAAAATCTATATGTATATAAACAGAATTGATGCTAAATGCACACTCCGGACAGATTAATTGCATATCTTTGTAAGATGAACCATTTAGTATTGGGGGCATATGAAATTTAAACTTATCACTCTGTTTATCATCCTTTGCTTAGGATTTACAAACTGTTCCGAGAATGAGACTCCGGAACCCCGGACAACTCGCACCATTTTAGTCTACATGATGGCTAATAACAGTCTCAGCAGTTTCGCATCGAAAAACATAGAAAGCATGATAGAAGGAGCGACCGGCAAAAACCTCAACGGAGGAAACCTGATCGTTTATTATGCCCCTGTCGGCTCGGACCCGGAACTTCTTCAGATAAAAGAGGAGAACGGCGTTGTCAAAAAATTCCATCTGAAAGATTATGAGAAGCAGAACTCGGCTGATCCGGACGTGATGCGGAGCGTGATCAACGAGGTTGTTTCACAATATTCGGCCGACAGCTACGGGCTGGTTTTATGGAGCCACGGGACTGCCTGGCTCCCTTCCGACTACCAGAATAAGCTGAAAGCATTCGGGCAGGACGGCAACGACTGGATGGAGATCGACGACCTGGCAAAGGGATTGCCGAATAACGTATTTGATTTTATCCTGTTCGATGCCTGCTACATGGCAAGTGTCGAATGTGCTTACGAGCTTAGAAATAAGGCCGAATATATCTTAGCTTCCCCGACGGAAACATTGGCCGACGGATGGCCGTATGCGGATATGATGCCGCAATTGTTCGCCACCAACCTGCAACTGGAAAAGGTCGGCGAAACGTTCTACAACTATTATCTGAATGATTCTTATCCGTACGCGACCGTATCGCTTACGAAGACAAGCGAACTGGATAATCTGAAAAATGCAACGCGTGAGATACTGGCGGATAAGCCCGAAAGCGATATCTACAGCCTCGACCTCAAAAAGATGCAAAGACTGGAATACTTGTATCGCAGCCCCGGAATGTTATATGATATGGCAGACTATATCAAGCAGCTTGCGACAGACGAACAATACAGCAATTTCATCAGCTGCTTAGACAAGGCTGTTGTCTACAAAGCACATACCCCAAAATCCTATTATTACTACGGCACACCTCAACAGGCATTGCCGGTAGACAGCTATTGCGGCCTGACCGTTTTCGTCCCGCAAGAATCTCTACCTAAAATGCTCGAATGGTATAGGCAAAGGGTTAGCTGGTATAAGGCGGTTTATGAATAAACCCTCTATCACCGGATCAGGAAAGCCTTTTTAAAGCGCCTCACTGTACCTTCGGGATGATATATTTCAGCATAAAAGATATAGACACCTGTCTGTAGCGGGCTTCCGTTGCAGCCAATACCTCCCCATGTGATTTCGCCGGATGTGCCTAACAACTCATGATGGGATATCTCGGCTACACGCTGGCCGGAGGTATTGAAAACGAAAGCGCGACAGCTATATCCCGGACGGTCGAGCAGGTAGGAAACGGTATAACTGCCGGACTCTTCTATCCAGACAGGAGGTTCTATCCCCGTGGAACTTCCGGACGAAGCATCTTTATATTGGGAGTTTTGATAGCCGGGCGTGCCGTAACCTGCCGTTGCGGAAGCGGAGGTCCAGTTTGCCGCGTCTTGCGTAACGGCATCCGGATCGATACGTTCGAGGGCGACTCCTTTTTGGTTCTTGATAGAGTGGGCGTGCCATTTCGAGGAATAGGCGACTTCATCTATTACCGTTTCATCCGCAGAACGGAATAAGACCAAAGTAGAAGATGTATTGGCAAGAACCGGAAGTTTGGCCAACCCGCAGAGGGCGGAGGGATCGGCAATATCATAGAAAGAGGTAACGCCTTCCAGGTTCTTAGTCAGGAGGAGATAACTTTTTGCTTTCAGATCATGCGGGACAGCGGCTAAAGGATAGCGAGTGTTGAGTGTTCCGTCCGATTTACGGGTGGCAACAGAGAGAGCGGACAGAGACAAGGGGTTATCCGAACGGTTGTATAACTCGATATATTCGCTGCCCCCGGCGTACGGATCGGGTAAGAGTTCGTTAATGATGATGTCTCGGGGCTGAACCGGGTCTGTGGTCACCGGAATGTCGGGTTCATCGGGATTATCCGGGCTATCCGGTTCGTCTGGATTTACAGGCGGTTCTTCTTCTTTGTCGGGAGAGGAATTGACTGAACCGGGGGTTCCGCCACGTGGGTCAGTGGAAAGATGCCAGCCTGAAGCAGAGCGCTCCCAGGATTTGCCGGGGCTGGCTTTTGCATAGGTTACGGAATCGATTAAAGTTCCGGAAGCATTATATAGATGTAAAGATGCTCCCTGGTCGTTCAACGCTGGAAACTTTTCTATCGGAATCAGCAATACCTTATCATCGACCGACAAAGATTTTCCACTGCTATATAAAACGACATAGTTACCTGCATCCAGGGTTACATCAGGCAACACTTTGACTTTCTTGCCCGTTACATTCTTGTATTCCCATCTGCTCAAGGATACAGGAGCGGATGTGTTGTTATACAATTCCACATACTCAACCATTCCCGGTGCATCTCCCGGCTTTGCCATCACTTCATTTATCAGAATAGAACCTGGTAAGAGATCACCGGTATTATTTCCTTCCTCCTCATCCGGTTCTTCATCTTCCACCTCAAACTTCACTTCTTCCGAATAATCGGCAAGGTTATTTCCCGACAGATCTGTCACTCCCTGATAAGAGATTGTATATTGTTTGCCGGCTTCCATCTCATCCTCGAAGAGTGCATTCACAGCGGTTTTCTTTTCTACGTCCACATAGGTTTTCCGATAAGCCGCCCCGATTTCGGAAATATGGAAAACGGCCTCTCTTATTTCGACAGGTTTATCAAAAGTATAGCACAACATGGAAGTTGAGACAGGCTCAACACTAAGCAGTTGCGGAAGTTCTGCGGGAGAAGGTTCGGGTTCTTCCGGTTCAAGCGGAGTCGGGGTGATCTGATCAGAAACACATACATTATCAATACAAAACAAGTCACTTCGACTCTTCGTATAATAAAATGTAAAAATCATATTCCCCCGTTCCGGTGGAACGGTAATCGCATACATACCACTTCCTTCCAACTTATAATTGGCCTTACCTTCGGTTCGGCTGTACAATGTCCACTGTTCATTATTTTCCAGTGTCACTTTGATATGTAAAAGTAACGGTATGTCTGCAAAGTCCGTGCGCGGTGCAACCAATTCGGCTTTTCCATGACGCATCAATCCCAACTCTTTCGTCCCCGTATTCCCAATGCGCACATAATAATAACGCTCTACATTTTCCTGATACAAATATACACATAACTTATTGGCATTACTCGGCGCCTGCTGCATATACACATCAAACTCCCATTGCATATTTGCCGAATACATAATGTTCTTTCCTATAGACAGATTTCCTGCCCAGACGGGCTTTATCGCAAGTTGAAGCCTCCCCTCTTCATTAATTTTAAATGAATCCCGATCCTTGCCGATCCAGTCAGAACCCAACTCCGGCCCATTAAACATCTCATTTACCTGTGAAGCCACACAAAAAGGAAGTAATACGAAGAGAAAAAGAATAAATTGTTTCATAGTCTGATAGTTTTGTTTATAAAATGTATATCTTTGCACCCCAAAGCGTTGTAACGGAGGAAGCGCAGTGCTTTCTGTACACGCTGTAAAGTTATACTATTTTTTTTATAAACAAATTAATTAGTGCTCAAAATGAAAGTAGCAATTGTTGGAGTGAGTGGAGCCGTAGGACAGGAATTCCTGCGCGTACTCGACGAGAGAAACTTCCCGATGGATGAGCTGGTGCTTTTTGGCTCATCTCGCAGTGCCGGACGTGTTTATACTTTCCGTGGTAAACAGATTACCGTCAAGGAGCTTAAGCATAACGACGACTTTAAGGGAATCGATGTTGCTTTTGTTTCGGCCGGTGGCGGTACTTCTGTCGAGTTTGCAGAAACCATCACAAAACATGGTACTGTGATGATCGACAATTCCAGCGCATTCCGCATGGATAACGATGTACCTTTGGTAGTTCCCGAAGTGAACCCGGAAGATGCACTGAATCGTCCGCGCGGGATCATTGCCAATCCGAACTGTACCACCATCCAGATGGTCGTTGCATTGAAGGCAATCGAAAACCTGTCGCACATCAAGCGTGTACACGTATCTACTTACCAGGCTGCCAGCGGTGCAGGCGCAACAGCTATGGCCGAACTGGTGAAACAATATGAACAGCTGCTGAAAGGCGAAGAACCGACTGTGGAAAAATTCGCTTATCAACTGGCTTACAACGTAATTCCCCACGTAGACGTATTTACGGATAACGGCTACACGAAGGAAGAAATGAAGATGTATAACGAAACACGCAAGATCATGCACTCCGACATCGAAGTGAGCGCGACTTGTGTACGTGTCCCGGTTATGCGTGCCCACAGCGAGGCAACCTGGATAGAGACAGAACAGCCGGTCAGCGTGGAAGAAGCCCGCAAGGCTTTCGCTGAAGCCGAAGGTGTTATCCTGCAGGACGAACCGGCAAAGAAAGACTATCCGATGCCATTGTTCATCGCCGGAAAAGATCCCGTTTACGTAGGTCGTATCCGCAAGGACATTACCAACCCGAACGGCCTGACTTTCTGGACCGTAAGCGACCAGATCAAGAAAGGCGCAGCCTTGAATGCCGTACAGATCGCAGAATATTTGTTGAAAGTAAAGAATATCGGATAAACGATATTTAAATATACAGAAAAGAGGATAGCTTTAACGCATCCTCTTTTTTTATGCCATTTCCTTTAAGCCCTCTTCCAATGTATGCGGGCGATAGCCTAAATCGCGTTTCGCTTTTTCGATAGACAATCCGCTATAGCGGGGACGCGGCGTTGTCTCCTTCATTTCCTCCGTCGTAACCGGATGGATCAGGGAACGGTCCAGACCGAAATAATCGGCTACACGATATGCCATTTCGGCAATAGAGAGATGTTCAGCACCGCAGATGTGATAAATGCCGGAATTGCCGGAATGCACCAGCCGTTCCACTCCATCGGCGATATCCGCCACCCAGGTCGGCGTGCGGTATTGGTCGGAGACGGCACGGATCTCCTGCCCTGCCTCCAAGCGGTTCTTGACTAATTGCAGGATATTGCCATGCTGTCCGGGCAAGGCTTTCCCGTAGACGACAACCACACGGGCAACCGCATAGTTACGACAGATCCTTGCAACCGCCTGCTCGCCCTGATATTTGGTCAGTCCATAGTAGTTAAGCGGTGCGGGCGTATCTTCTTCCGTATAGAGGCGGTCGCTTTTCCCGTCAAACACAAAATCCGTCGACAGATGGATAAAGCGGCTTCCCTGATGCCCACAACAGTGTGCCAGGTTCTCCACCGCCGCCACATTAATCGCATACGCCTCTTCATGATGCTGCTCGCAGTAATCAGGGACGGAAAGAGCCGAGCAATTGATAACAACATCGGGGCAGACATGATCGAACAAGGCCTCCACCGCCGGATAATCATTAATATCCACCCGGACAAACGTATGTTTTCCTCCCGGCCGGATATCCGGATGAAGGGAACAACCGACAACCTCGCAGGCTCCATTCTCCGAAAGGCTATCCAGGATTCTACGCCCTGTAAACCCGTTTGCTCCTATAATCAGTATCTTTTTCATCAGAACGTATAGATCAGGACCCCCAGCACACGGTGGTTCGTCACCGAATGCGTGTTCTCTATTTTACCATTTTCAGCATTCATATCTCCATACCAAGCAAGCGAGGGACTGTATTCCACTCCTAACTTCCAGTGAGGGAGGTTATAAGAGAGTTGCAGATTCGTTGTAAACACTTGGTCCACATCTAAGCCGACGCCATAGGTCGGTCCGGCGATCGTCTTTCCCGTTCCTAAGTTCTTCAGGTATCCGACAAAGATTCCCGGTTTCCATTTCTTGCCATAGACCACATTCAACCAGGTCATGGAATGGCGGTAAGGCGTATATTCCTGCTCCCCGGTACGCGGATCGACGGAGGTTACCGCATAACCGCCCAACATACAGGCTTGCGTCAGGTTGGAAGCCAGCAAGGTCTTGCCGGCAATCAACCAATCCTGAGTCGTATATTTGGCATGCGCCTCGAAAGAAAGGGAGGTCACGCGCTCGTTCACTTTATACACACGGTCGTCCACCGTCGTCTGCCGGCGGGGTTTCAAGGACAGCATTTCCATACCGACGCCGGCAATCAATCCGTCCACCTTATAATCAGCCGAAACATAGACTTCCGGAATGCAACTGTTCTTGATATATTCCTCGCTCTTTCCGTTTGGGCCGGCAGACAGATATTGCAACTGCCAAAGCACCGCCCCCGTCAGTTGCAACCCCTTGCCGGACGTGTACCGGTAACGGATTTGCGGGCTACGGTTAAACGGCTGGAAAGGCGCGCCGGTCGAAAGGTTCAGCATCTGCGGAAACACATCGCCGAACAGCGGATGCCAGGTTTGCCCAACCAACACCGCCGACTTTCCCCAGTCCAGATTGACATAAGCATGGCGGATACGCAAGACCGCCCAGTTACTCCCCGAACCGCGGAAGTCCGCCTCCAGCTTGGCAGTCGTCACGGCTTTTCCGATGTCCGGTCCCTTCACATCCACTCCCAGGCGGGAATAAAGCAGGTAAAAACTCCCGTTTGCCGTGGCATTCAGGTCATTGCCATCGGCATCCAAATTCTTGTCTTTCGGATAAAGGTGGAATAGCCCGTCCACAATTTCAGCATTGGCACGTGAATTATAAAACAGGTCGCCACGCACCTGTCCATAAAATTTATAAGAAAAATTCTTTTTCTGAGCATAACCGGCCATAACCATACAGAGGGCGGCAAAGAGTAGTACGTATCTTTTCATTTCTATCCTTTCAAATTGGCTGCAAAGGTAAGGAAGTTTGGTCTCACTACAAAATATCTGTTCCAAGGGCTTGAGAATATCATCCTATAGGCACGGGACGGTTTTCCCACAGGCACAGGAAAATTTTCCCATACGCATGAGTATTTTTTCTCATGTTTGTGAGTATTTATTCTCATCATTATGAGAAAAAGTTCTCATACCTGTGGAAACCGTGAGAATTGGGTACGCTGCCAATCAATCACTTAGAAGTAATACATCACAAGTCCCAGTATACGATGGTTCGTGACGCTATGCGTATTCACAACCTTGCCGGAAGCCCTGTCGGTATCGCCGTACCAGGCCGTCGTCGGCATATATTCCATACCGATCTGCCAATGGGGCAGGTTGTAGGAGAAAGCGATGTTGGTGGAGAAGACCTGGTCTATATCCAATCCCATGCCGTATTTGGTGGCGGAGGCCAATGCGTCTGCCGTCCCCATGTTCTTGGTATAGCCCGCAAAGAAATGCCCTTTCCATTTCGTGCCATAGGTGAAATTAACCCAAGAAGTGGAATGGCGGAAAGGCGTATATTCCTGTTCGCCGTTATCGGGGTTGATGGAGCTGATGCCATAACCGCCGATCAGCGCCGTATGGTCGAGGCAGGAAGCCATCAGGCTCTTGGCGGCAAAAGCGAAATTGCGTCCGGTGTATTTGACATGAGCCTCATAGGAGAACGTCGTCATGCGCTCGTTCACCTTATAAGTCTTTTCATTCCAGACCGAAGATGTACGGGGTTTCAGGGAGATCAGATGCACACCGCCACCCGCCAGCCAGCCATTGCCGGAGGTATAATCGGCTCCGGCATAAAACTCCGGTACACAGCTGTTCTTGATATATTCCTCGCTCATTCCGTTCGGGCCGCTCGAAAGGTATTGCAACTGCCAAAGGGCGGAAGCCGTCAGCTTCACCTTCCCCGCCTTATATTGGTAACGTATTTGCGGTTCGCGGTTAAACGGCTGGAAAGGAGCGCCTGTAGAGAGGTTCAGGATATCCGGGCAGACACTTCCGAACAAAGGATGCCAGGTTTGCCCGATCAGGACTTGGCTCTTTTCCCAATCCAGGGCGACATAGGCTTGCCGGATGCGCAGCATCGTGTTGCTGGAAGAAAAGCCTCCGAAATCGACTTCGATCTTTGCCGAAGAACGCGCCGTACCGATATTCGGACCGGTCACATCCACTCCCAGGCGGGAAGTAAAGGTATAAAAACTGCCGTTGGGACCGGCATTCAGGTCCTTGCCATCGGCATCCGGCTTCTTGTCCAGCGGATACAGATAAAAATTACCATCCACCGGAGCCATATTGGCACGTGTATTATAGAAGAGGTCTCCGCGGACGAAGCCGTAGAACTTGTAAGTGAAGTTCTTCTTCTGTGCTGTCGCCGGAAGTAGCATACAGATGCCGGCCAGCAGTAATATCAGCTTTTTCATTCTTATAGTTCGTTATCAGTTTAGCAGAGTTGAGCCGCAAAGATATATATTTTCCTGTATTTCATTTGAAGAACGAAATATTATTTGTTACTTTGCTTCCAAGTTGTAAGCCTTAAAGGCCAAATCGATTAATAATGTAAACTACATAACAACATCATGGAAAGTAAGAAATTTTTACTGCAGGAGAAAGATATTCCTACAGCCTGGTACAATATCGTGGCAGACATGAAGAATAAACCGCTTCCTCCACTGAACCCCAAAACAAAGGAACCGCTTAAACCTGAAGACCTCTACCCCCTGTTTGCCAAAGGATTGGTAGATCAGGAAGTAAACCAGACAGATCCTTGGATCGAGATTCCGGAAGAAGTTCGCGAGATGTATAAGATCTGGCGTCCGACTCCGTTGGTCCGTGCTTATGGTCTTGAAAAGGCACTCGACACGCCGGCCCACATCTATTTCAAGAACGAAAGTGTCAGCCCGGTAGGCTCGCATAAACTGAATTCCGCCATCCCGCAGGCTTATTTCTGCAAAAAGGAAGGCGTAACCAATATCACGACCGAGACAGGCGCCGGGCAATGGGGAGCTTCCATGGCGATGGCTGCCAAACATTTCGGATTGGAACTGGCTGTTTATATGGTAAAAGTCAGCTATAACCAGAAACCCTACCGCCGCTCTATAATGCAGACATTCGGGGCCGAGGTGATCGCTTCGCCGAGTATGAGTACGCGTGCGGGCCGCGACATAATCACCAAGCACCCGAATTACCAGGGAAGCCTGGGAACGGCTATCTCCGAGGCTGTCGAACTGGCAATGCAGACTCCGAACTGCAAATATGTATTGGGTAGCGTGCTGAACCATGTGATGCTCCACCAAACGGTTATCGGCCTGGAAGCTGAAAAGCAGATGGAGATGGCGGGAGAATATCCGGACGTGGTTATCGCTTGTTTCGGTGGAGGTTCGAACTTCTCCGGTATCGCATTCCCGTTCCTGCGCCATAAACTGACACAGGGTAAAGATATCCGCATCGTGGCTGCCGAACCGGCTTCCTGCCCGAAACTGACACGCGGACAATTCCAGTACGATTTCGGAGACGAAGCCGGCTACACACCGCTTCTGCCGATGTTCACCCTGGGACATAATTTCGCCCCGGCCAATATCCATGCAGGCGGTCTGCGCTATCACGGTGCAGGCTCTATCGTCAGCCAGCTGAAAAAGGATGGTCTGATGGATGCTGTAGATATCCAGCAGCTCGAAACATTCAAAGCTGCTACGCTGTTCGCTCAAAGCGAAGGTATCATACCGGCTCCCGAATCTTCCCACGCTATCGCTGCCGCTATCCGCGAAGCAGAACAGGCCAAGATCGAAGGCAAGCCGCGCACGATCCTGTTCAACCTCTCCGGTCACGGTCTGATCGACATGGCCGCTTATGACCAGTATCTGGCAGGCGACCTGACCAACTACGAAGTCACGGATGCCGACGTTGAGAAGAATCTTTCGGAGATAGAGAAGATCATCAAGTAAGAATAATCTAAAAACCGATCATTGTTGTATTCTTACTTTATCCATAGCTATGGTTATTTAATGTTTCAACAAAGATAGAAACATTTACAGATAAACTACATATTCTCGTAAAAAGATGAAAATGGCGCTAATAACAGGGACTCACGTCTTTTGTTATTCGCGCCATTTTCGGTTGTGTCTATGAAATATTTTAAAAATAGGTATTATGAGAAAATGTCGTTATAACTTGTTGCCGGGGCAACCATATTCTGGACATTTAAGCTAAAGTTTTTCTTCTTTCTATCCCACATTCCGTATGTGGTGTTGATTTCCCCTGTTTCTGCGTTATATGAATAAGTCGTCAGATAATAGGGAACCCACTCATCCTTACTCTTATCCCAGCGATATGCCTTCTTCTCCGACACTTTGCCGTTTTCATTGTAAGAAAATTCATATTTAACTTCTTTGTTCAAAAGACCATTGTCATTTAAGAAAATGACCTTTGAAACAATTTTACCATTCTCTTCCTTCGTATCATACATGTACTCTCTGGGAGAGGCTGCGTTCATTGCAAGATTACATAAAAAGATAACTGCAAGAACAAGAATGCTTTTACTTAAAACTGAAGTTTTCATATAATTATTACTTTAAGATTACTTTCAAATTGCGGTGCAAATGTAGCCACCATTCCAGAATCAACCAAACTTCTGCTTACATATTGTCAGCAAATATAGCTTATTTAACAATATTCAAGTTTTTATTCACCTTCACTCACCCGACAAGCTTACATATTGTAAGGATATAGTCATTCATAGCCAAAACATTATGATTCATCGTCCTTAAATTCGAGGATATCCGCCGGTTGGCAATCGAGTTCCTTACAAATTGCTTCAAGAGTAGAAAAGCGTATAGCCTTGGCTTTACCCGTCTTTAAGATCGAAAGATTTGCCGGAGTAATGCCGATACGGTCGGCCAAATCGCCCAACGCAATCTTTCTTTTTGCCATCATCACATCCAAATTCACTATTATAGCCATACTTTACTCCTTTGATTATTCGTTAATTACGACATTACAAGATTCACCATCCGTATTTTCCGGTATTTGCCAGACCGGAATACTCAAACTTCGATTCAAATAATAAATACAGGCAGCAGACAATATCACATTAAGAACGGCAAGCCCGATAAAAGGCATTGTTCCGATCATTTCATATACGGAACGGGCATCCGGGTAATAAATTATAAGCAACGCCGAAATACCATTCACGATCATATTCGAAAGAATACATAAACTCAAACTGCCGGATCGATAATAAAGATATCCCCAAAGCAGCCCGAAAAAGACGACGCTCAGTATAACCGTCAGAAGCAATACCTTCGCAGAACGGAATGACCAGGCCCATGAATCAAGGCAAACGAATTTCTCTGACAGCATATACCAGACAAAAAACACGCTTCCTAAAGACAGAAATCCGATCTGAATAACCAGCAATTTTATAATCTTATCCATATCCATCCTCCTTTAAACCGTCAGATCCTGTTCCTCTTTCAATTTAACTCCTAAAGCAAATATTTCGGCAAAAAGGCCGAACAAGAGAGCAAGGAAAAATATACTATATTGAAACTCGAAGCCAGCAATCTGATAGCCCGGAAAAGAGACATGGCTGTCTTTTAACAACAGAAAGTAGTCCATCCCTGCAAACAAGTTTTTCATAATCCCGACAAACAACAACATCCAGCAGATAACGCGGAGTCTCTTGACATTCGAACGGATAAATATCTGTTGCCGTTGCACATCCCGGATAAAATGGAAGAAAGACAATCCCGCCCAAATAATCAGAAGCAAAGAAACCGGTGTAAAAATCAATCCTATAATAACAGAATAGAGTTCATAGGCCTTATCGGTCTTCATTCCCAAAGCAACACTTCCTATCTGATAAGGTATTTTCCGGTTATCCTCCAATTGCAATGTATCGGGCAAGCTATACGCGACAACAGGGTTCAACGGCACGTCCACCCGGTGTATTTTTCCTTCCGGCTTCTTATCCAAATCACGGCCTGCGCTGTTCCATCCGTCTTTAAAGCCCCGAAAGCCGTTGCCCAACACCACCATAGAAAGAAGCAGTATCAAAATACTCAGTATCCTTATACTTTTCGATTTCATTTTCATTCCCTCCATTAGACCGTCAGGTCTTGTTCTTCTTTCATCCTCAAACCAATTGCAAAAATCTCTGCAACCATTAAAACAAATATTGCAGCAATCATTCCCCGGTAATCAAATGGATTTCCTACAAAAGTATCCGAAGCCTGCTTTTCCACATAATTAATTACAGAAGAAACCAAAGCGTGAAAACCCAACAAATATCCGATCCATCTGAACAAAGTGATATTCTGCCAGACAAAGACAAGTCCCTTATTTATTTTTGAGACAACTATAATCAAGAGTATGCCTGCTATCAACAGTATATTCATATCTACAGCACGAATAAGGACCTCTATCAGAAAACTTTTCTGTGTAGCATCGGTATAAGCCGTACCTTTCCCCATCTCATAGCAAAGCTGTATGGCATCTATATTATTTGATGAAAGAGCTATAATACAAAGCATCACCAACACAAAACACAGGGCATTCAAATTCCGTTTCATCTCAAAATTCTTAAATTGTCAACTCTTGTTCCTCCTTCATCTGTAAGCCGATTGCAAAAATACGGCCTACTAATAAAGCGATCAGTCCCATTATCAATGTCATCGACTGGAAGTCACAACCGATATTATGTTCGTAACCTTCAAGTTCAAACAAACGGATAGAAGCCCAATAGTTCATCAACACATAAGCCTGTGTCAGAACAAATGAGATAAGCAGATTACGTCCGATACGATTCAGGCGGCGGACGTTCAACCAGTCGAATATCACCTCATGATTGATCGCATTGATCAGTTTGTAAAACTGGATAATAGCTTTCACTATAAAGATCAGGCTAATCAGGGTTAAAAGACCTCCGAGCTGTGTAATCCCCAACTCCTTGGATTTCACCCAGACCAAAGTTTTTATCTGGGAAGCAGGATACCACTCCTGATCTCTCTGATTAAATATTTTATCAGAAGTGGCAGCCAGAGATTTAGGCCATAAATTAAGAGCCAGCGGACTCAAGACTTCCGCACTGATATTTGTTACCCCTTGCTCATGCACCTTTTCCGCCTGTGACATTCCGGCACTGAAACCATCTACAAAGGCATTGCCCATTAAATAGATACTCGGGAGCAAAGACAATCCTACAAAGAAGAATATCAATACACAAATCAGATTCAATTGCTTTTTCATAACTTATAGCCTCTCTCTTATTATTATAAACCTTTTATTTCGAACGGCATACGGGCAATAATACCGGATTCCGTTTCGGCTTTACGGATTGTAGAGAACAATTTGAACTGTTCTTCACCCATAACCGACTTAGCCATAGAAACTTTTACTTCGTCCATTTTCTTTTCCATGAATTTGGTAAAGAAGTCTTTCGGGCCGTCTGCTGTCGTAACGGAATACTCCGTCAATTCAGCCAATGCGGCCGCTTCTTTGATTGCGTCGTCCATGCCGCCCAACTGGTCGACCAAACCTCTTTCCAAAGCCTGTTCGCCGGTCCACACACGGCCTTGTCCAATAGAGTCGATCTCGGCTTTCGTCATGCCGCGGCCATCTGCGCAACGAGTCAGGAATAAATCGTAGGTCTGTTCCACACCACGCTGGATCAGCGCCTTTTCATCATCACGCATCGGACGGCTGATGTCGCCCAGGTCGGCAAACGTATTCGTCTTTACGATATCCGTGGTTACACCTAATTTATCAAATGTTCCGGTAAAATTACGGACCACACCGAACACACCGATCGAACCGGTCAGTGTCGTACGTTCAGCCACAATCTTGTTGGCAGCACAAGAAATATAATAGCCACCGGAAGCGGCATAGTTACCCATTGAAACGACGATCGGCTTTTTAGCTTTCAACTCTACCACTTCTTTCCAGATCTGTTCGGAAATATAAGCGCTACCGCCCGGAGAGTTCACACGGAAGACTACGGCTTTTACATCATCGTCATCTTTCAACTTACGCAGTTTCTTTGCCATCTCTTCCGAAATCACCTGTTCGTCGGCACTGAATGGGGAAGAAGAATCTTCGTCTCTGATTTCACCTTCTGCATACAGGACAGCGATCTTATTGTCATTATCTTTTTCTTTTACTTTGATAGAAACTATTTTGTCCACTCCGGCTGTTTTCAGTTTACCCTTCACGTCCTGCCCGGCCATTTCTTTCACACAGTTTTCCACCTCATACCGATAACGAAGTCCGTCTGCCAGTTTATAATCAACGGCATTGGAAGCCTGGCCCATTGCAAGACCTTCATTCAGGTAACGGTTCAGTTCGTCGGAAGAGATATTACGGCTTTTCTCGATAGCGGTTGTCAAGTTTCCCCAGACACTACCCAAGAAAGAGGTCAACTGTTCGCGGTTGGCATCGCTAAATTTTTTCAGGAAGAAGGGCTCTACGGCACTCTTATAAGTTCCTACCTTAAAGATATAATGTTCCACTCCGATTTTTTCAGCCAGCCCGGTAAAGAACAGACCCTGTGATGCAAGCCCTACCAGGGAGACACTGCCTTGCGGGTTCAGGAAAACAGAATCGGCCACGCTACACAGATAGTAAGCGCCCTGTGTGTAGTAATCGCCATAAGAAACGATAAACTTCCCGCTGCTCTTGAAGTCTTCCAGTTCACGACGGATCGCTTCGATCCCTGCAAATCCTGTAGAAAGTGAACCGGCTTCCAGATAAATACCTTTAATATTATCGTTTGCTTTTGCACGGCGGATCGCTTTGATCACATCCGATACAGCCATCTGGCCACTGCTTTCGCCCATCAGTTCGGAAAAAGGATTCTTCACTGCCTGATCAACCAGTACACCATTCAGAGACAGTTTGAACACGGTATTCTTATCAGGCTTGTACTCGGAAGAGCCATCGGCACTGGCAGCTACTCCAATGATAAAAAAGATAGAACCGATTGTTACGATTCCCAAAGCAACCAGCACGCCCAGTGTGGATGCAAATACTGTTTTGAAGAATTGTTTCATAATGTTTTATGTATTTGTTGTTTGTTTCTCAAATAATATTTATCGTTATTCGATATGCAAAAGAATATATTATTTTTGACTCCACCAAATATTTTTATCGTTTTTCGATAAAAATATTATGAATCACATAAAATATATATTGAAATGAGGAATAAAGGGATTGGTAGGGGCAGGTTTGGAACCCACATGATAGGGACAGATAGATTGAACTGTAAATCGGGCAGGTTTGGAACCTGCCCCTACGAGGGCTGTTTGGTTTGAAACAGATCGGTTATGAATGGATGGTTACACTCTTCCTAAATACTCATCCACCGTATAATTCAGGAATTGGTTGAACGGGTATAAGAGTTTGAAATCTTCAAGGGCTTTATCCATCCAATCCGGTGCGAAAAAGAATTCATCCGGTTTGCAGGAGACAACACTAAAGTCTTTATGGCGAAGGATTTCGTCATACCTGAAATCGGAAGGATAACCGGCGGGCATACGTTTCAGGACTTCGCCCTCCATCGTCGGATATGTCTTCTTGAAGGCCGGCTTTTCCATGATGCCGACAAAATCTTCTATATTCTCATAAATATCTTTACGAAGGGCTTTCAACAAGGCCGGCGGCGGACACCAAACACCACCCGACAGCAGGCAACCGCCCGGTTCGAGATGAATATAGTAGCCGGCACGCTCGCTGCCCCGTCCGCCACAGGAAGCCATATAAGCGGCAAAGTGGATTTTATACGGAGTCTTATCAGGAGAAAAACGAATATCCCGATAGATGCGGAACAGGCAATCTTTCGCCTCCAATCCGGCAATTTCCGGATCGAACAGGGCAATCCGGTCAATCAATTGTTGCACTTCGTCGATAAAGCCCTTGCGAAGAGCATCGTAACGGTCTTTATTCGCCTGGAACCATTCCCGGTTATTGTTCTGACGCAGTTCCGTCAGGAATTGTATTATTTCTGCATTCATACCTTATATATTATATTAAAACATAAATCCCAAATTCATATAAAACTGCAAGTGCGAATTGCGGTTGGACATACCGAACGTTGCACTCAAAGGGCCGGCGATACTGTTATAAGCATATCCCAGGCTGCCGCCCCAAAGGCTTCTCCCCTCCAACAGATGGAAAAAGTCGTCGTTATGAATGCCATAGTTGCCGGTCAGCGTGATATAATTGTTACCCGCAATGCGTTGCCGGAGCTGGAGGCGTGCCACCACGACCGAATTGTCCAGTATCTCCACATGGTTGATACCGGCAAAAGGCAACTGCTGAGCCAAATAACGCCCGAACGTTTCTCCCCCGATCGCATTCAGGAACGGATAAGCCGTATTCCCGCCGATCAGGACACGCCCGTAAAGCGCAGGCAGAAGACTCAAACGCGAACTAATGGGGCAAACCGTCATAAACTTCAAGCCGATAGCCGAGAAAGGAGAGCTGCCGTTATATTTCACGAAGTTGTCCGTATAGAGTGAATAATCCGCCTCCAGCGAGACTCCCTTATCGGGGAAATACCGCCGGTCCAATGTCTCGAGGTGCGCCGATGCGAAATAGCTGAAAAAGCCTTCCGGTTTCACGGCATACAGTTCGTCGCCTCCCGTGTAAAGAAAGGAATTATAATTGAAATACTCATAACGAAGTCCGGCTTTTATTTTGAAGCTCAACCAGTTCATATCCGAATAGGCGAACTCGGCGAGATGGTGCGTATAGGTAGTGTTGAACCGCTTGTCCCCCTTCTCGTAAATATCCAGGTTGTTATAGCTGAACTTATACGACAAATTGAAATTGCGTAACGGAGAACGCTCGATCGAGTAATCCAGCATCGCCGAGGAGATCTTGCTTCCCACACGCCCGGTAAAAGCGAAGCGGGAATGGTTCCGTTTCCCCTTATGATAAGTAGCATTCACCAGCACCCCGATGATTTCTTCCGAATCGAAACGTATGCCTAAGTTCACCGAGCTTTCCGATTTAGGCTGCAAGGTCAGAACCAGATCCTGCTGGTTCTCGCCGGTCAGTTTGTAGTTTACATAAGCATAAGCATTGGTTCCGACTAAGATAGACATGGACTTGCGAAGTTCCTTCAACGTGATGTGGCTATTCTCCTTCAGCGCACAGATGCGGTGCAACCAGTTGAGATCACGCGGATCGGCTCCGTCGAAACGGATATGGCGGACATAAAAAGTATCGGCAGGCATGACAGGACGATGGGCCAGCCGTCCGGCCTGCAAGGAAGAGGTATCGGCTTCGGGAATACCTATTTTCTGTTTCAAAGCCATGATCTCGTCCCAACGGCGGCGGGCATCGGCTTCTCCTCTGTGCAACATCGTGTCGAGAGCAACGGGAGCAAAGCTAGAGGAACGGTAAGGTTCCATATCCGGACGAAACAACAGATCGGTCCGGTCGCGGTTCCGGACATATTTTTCATTACCATGCAAAGCAATGATCTGCGTGGCAATATCGCCTGGCGAATGCAGGCGGTCGTACGTGCGCAAATCGCTTGTTGCCAGATCCACGCCGATAATGATATCCGCGCCCATGGCAAGTGCGACATCCACCGGATAGTTATTGTTCAACCCACCGTCGACAAGCACCATGCTGTCCAGCCGGACAGGCGTAAATACAGCCGGGATCGCCATACTGGCACGCATGGCAAGGGGCAAGCTTCCCTTATGAAACACATAATCTTTGCCGCTAACCATGTCGACCGCCACACAGGCAAACGGAATCCGGAACGAATTGAAATCGACCGAATCATGATACCCGATCGTCAGGTCCGAAAAGAGGTTTTGCAGGTTCTGCCCCTTCACAACGCCGTCTATCACCCGGTCTTTCTTCTCCAACCCGAAAGGCAGGGAGACAATATAGCGTTCCGCCTTCTCTTTCTCGGGGAAAAGCAGATGACTGCGTTTCACTTTGTCGCTCAGCAACATCTCCCAATCCTGCGACTCCACCATTTCTTTGATCTCGTCCGGACTGTAGCCGATGGCGTACAAACCTCCGACAATCGCTCCCATACTGGTCCCGGTCACGATATCGATCGGTATACCGGCTTCCTCCAACACTTTCAATACCCCGATATGCGCCACACCTTTTGCGCCGCCACCGCCCAGCACGACAGCGACTTTCTTGCGCTCCCCCGCCATTGCAGGCCAGACGAGCAGGCATATAAGCAAAAGAGACAGGTATTTCTTCATCATCACAATCCCTTTATTTAGTTGTTTCCCATGGATATATTCTTTCGGAAGTCAGCATCTATTAATCGTTTCACGGCCATGAGCCGTACGGCTCACATCTGTGATTCGCACGGCTCACAGTTGTGAAACGATCGGCTCACAACTGTGAAGCGATTAATAGATGCCATATCCAGAATGAATTCATCGGATAGTCGTTATCACTCCGTAACGTATATCTTATTTACATCCAATGGCAAAGATATATTTTGTTATCGCCTCACGCAATAAAAGGATTGAAAAAACGCAGCGCGCCGTCTACTTTCCGGTAAACAAAAGCTCAAACCAGATATATTCTTTCATATCAAAAGCCTTATGCCACTCTTTCGGCGGTAGCTTGGCATTCCGTACATTGCAATAACTCCCGCCCTGTTGCAATTGCCCGTCCACCATGACTTCGTACAAAGCTCCATTAGAATAGGAAGTAAGCGGAATCGTATCGGAAGAGGTAAAAGAGCGGTCGGAATAGGTTTCCAATAAGATACTGTGCAGGACATCTTCCAATTCGGCCTCCTCGACAATCTGCACCGAACCGGCATCCAATGTAAAACGCGCCGTATGTTTGTGTCGAGGCTCGACTGCCATAGATATACGCAAAACCGTATCTTGCATAATGTAAGGCGCCTCGTTCAACACCTTATAGTTCACATTCCCGTTCAGGGAATGTGCCATTCGTAGCTGATACGGCTTCCCTTGGAAAGCACCGGTTATCTCCACACACTGGTTGCTTGAGGGAACATCCGTTTCCACATAACCGATACGGACCGGAACCGGTCGCTCCGGCGAGCAACCGGTAACCAGCCCGATCAATAGTACTAATCCAATAAAACGCATCATAACTTATTTCATATAAACGACCATCAGTACCGGATTATCATCTTCGGTCAATCTTTTCAACTGGGGATGATCGAGGACAGCCGGATTCTTTTCAGCTTCTTTCATAAGATCTCCGACTTCCCAGACAGAAACCAGAATGTTCCGGTCCAAAGAAGTCGCCGGACGCAAAGGCAGCGCGCCGGGAAAATCATTCTTTATATAACCGTCCGGAATGGAGAAACATTCCTTCGTCCTTTTGTCATAAAGCACCATGTGGCGCTCCCGCTGTTTTTCCCCCGCCCAGTAATTATAGGGCATAAAAAGCAGAGAATCGGTTTCTATCACATGGTTTCGGATATATGGAGCTGCAACTGTGTTATAAGTTTTCGCATCTCCGTCACAAGCTTCCATACGGCAGTCGACAGGAATGGCATATTTGCCTAAATCGATGATGTAACGAGGTTGAAGTTCCTTCTCCGTCACGATGAACAAAGTATCGTTGTAAAATTCTTTGTAGCAAATCATATCTTGATAACGGAACATATATCTGTCCATGCCACTCATCATCAGCCAACGGGTTCCACTCTTGACTTCAAACAAATCCGAACGGTAGAAGGTATTCAAGATACTTCCTTTTTGACCGGAAATATAGATACGTTCTTTTTGCTGCCCGTTACTATTTAGCAGGAATGTTGCCACTAAGGTATCATTCAACATGGCAAATTGCGCCGTTTCCTTATCCGGTGTCTTTATATCATAAAGGAATTTCCCGGTTTCCATATCATAGACATTGACCTTTCCGGAAGCCGTCAACATAAAAACCAATCCTGTATCCTCGTTTACATCTATCTGTTGGAAGTAATTGAATTGTCCTGGGCCACCGCCCCTCGAACCGATGTTCCTGACGAACTTCCCATCGGTCGTATATTGATATAACCTCGAATTGCTGGATACGAACCAATACTTAGAGGTCTTTACCACTTTACCCGGATTTATAAAATCGATCAGGCACTTATCATTCGTTTCCAACGGGACATATCGCACGGAATCGGCAATATCGCTCAACTTCATCTCCCGCTCGACACCGACTCCCGCCTCAAACGGAACGGTTACCGGATATTCCGGCTTCACAGGTTCGACTTCGGCAATTAGCGGTTGCCCGGTTTGTTTCCCTCCACATGCCGAAAGGAATACAAGCATACTAAGCAGAAATACATATTTATGCATAATCTATCGTATTTATTATTCTTTTAAAGTGACCAACATCAACACCGGGTTATCATCATCCTTCAAGTTCTTCAGCTGTTCGTATTCCAGGATTGCCGGATTCTTTTCCGCCAACTCCAACACCTCATAGGCGTCCCGGTAATAGAGCAAGACACTATCCGCAACACGGGTAGCCGGATATTTCTTTCCTTCAACAAAGGATTCCGGTGAGCAGTCCATGATTGTCCGAATTATTCCGCTTATTCCAGTCCGGCGTCTTTCAGCATTTTCCGGGCCTTTTCTTTTTCTTCCTGACTAAGGACGAGCGTATCAAGTTTAGCACCGCTTTTATGCAGTTTCTTTTCCCTTTCCCGGACCTTCTTCATTTGTTCCTGCATTTTTTCACGCCTCAGCCGTTCATCTTCGGGCATCTGCGGCAGTTGAGCAACCAACGCACGCAGGTCGGCGACCGCCAATTTTGTTTTTTCCCCATCGGGAGCCAGCATCGTCACTTCATCGGCATTCTTGAAAAAAGCATCTTCGCAAACGGCTTCTAAGAAAGGACGATAATTGTAGAGATACTTTTGTGACTTATCGGTCTTCATATAGGCGGTCAGATAAGTATACTTTGCAAAAACTGTTCTTTGCAACATCTCTTCATTCTGGAACAAGCCGGGATCCACGTCCCAATAATGTACGTTGATCTCATACAAAAAATTCAATTGAGCCGAATCTTTCTTCCACGCGGCATAATATAAATGTTCAGCCTCCTTCCAGCGTCCGTCACGCTCCAAAATATCCCCCCGTAAAGAAATCAACAGATTCTTAAGAAACTTTTTAGGCTGCATATTCCGTTCGGCCTGGTCGAACAGGGCATAAGCACGCTTACGGTCATAGGTCTTCCCAATGGCTGCCCCGTACAACAGAGCCGTTTCTACATCCGTCGTATCCATTTCATACGCTTTCTCCAATAATCCGACGGCATTGAACGCATGTCCGAACATATAGCGGGAAGCGCCCGCATATTTGAGATTCAGGAAAGAAGAGTCGCCGTCAGCCAATAGCCCGGTATAAACCGTATCCGCCTGCGAATATTCTTTCAACATATAAAGGGCCATCCCTTTGCTCTGCCGTATCTGCCTGTTATCAGGGTTATAACACAAAGCCGTATCGCAGACCTGCAATGCACCTTTGCCATCTCCGGTCTGAAGCAAGAGATTGGCTAAAGAGGAGGCAACCCGTATATTCTCCGGGTTCAGTTCCAGTGCGCGGGCATATAAAGACAATGCGATCATCATGTTAGGGACAGTTCCCCTTTTGATATGGCAGTCAGCCAACCCGGTTAGGATAGAAGGGTTTTCACCTTCGATGGAGGCGAGCACATGATAGTGTTCCGTCGCTTTACCATAATCTCCCAACTGATAATAAAGGCGTGCCAGCTGATAGTTGGCATAGAAGTTCATGCTATCAGCCTCCAACACCTTATGATAGCAACGTTTAGCTTCCGCTATCCGACCGAAATTGGTGGCATTCCTGGCAACGGCATTCAGAGCATCCACATTGGTCGTATCCATTTTCAGGCAATAAGAAAAACACAGATACGCATCCTTATAGCGAAGCAATCCTTCGTACGCCTGCCCGATAGCCGACATCGTGGCATAGTCGGCAGAATCAGCCGGAGTAAGACTGTCCACACGTGCTATAACTTCCTGGAATTGTTTCTTATTCACCAATTCCTGAAGGTTAAAACTCTGCGCCTGCCCACAGAGGGGCAGTACGCAAAGAAACAGTAATAGAGAAAACTTACATTTCATCATGGTTTCTTATTTTAATCCATAACAGGTTTTTCCAAACGGAACGTGACCGGAACCGTATATTTGACGGCTACAGCCATATCATTCTGTACGCCCGGACTCCATTTCGGCATTTCCCGGATCACCCGGACCGCTTCCCTGTCCAGCGAAGGATCGACTCCGCGGAGCACTTTAATATCTTTCAAAGTTCCATCCGTATCGACAACGAACGAACAAGAGACACGGCCCTGTATTCCATTTTCCTGTGCTTCAACCGGATATTTTATGCGCGTTGCCAGGTATTTCAGCAGCTGAGTCTGGCCGCCCGGAAATTCCGGCATCTGTTGTACGACCGAAAAGATGCGACCGGACGTATCGATTCCTTTGACTTGTTTCTGTGCGATACGGGAAGAAGGTTTTTTCTTTCCTCCGGAAAGCCGGAAAGTAACCGGTACCGTATATTTCACATTAACAGCTTTGCCCCTCTGTTTTCCCGGAGTCCAAACCGGCATGGAGTTTATCACACGCAAAGCTTCCTCATCCAGTGCCGGATTTACGCTACGGATGACTTCCGCATCCGAAATCGTCCCGTCTTTTCCGACAACGAAAGAACAACTCACCCGTCCTTCTATACCGCCCTTTATGGCCGATTCCGGATATTTGACATGGGTCGACAGGAATTTCAGCAAAGCACCTTGTCCGCCCGGAAATTCGGGCATCACCTCTACGACGGTAAAGATTTGGCTACGGGCACGTCTGGCAGCTTCGGCCTCTTCCTCCGAAAGCACATATTCCTCGCGTTCTTCAGCCGCAACAGCATTCCCGACTACCGGAAGCAGTTGTATTTTCATATTCTCTTTAACGGATGTAGCTTCAAACTCCCGTTTCTTTAACCCCAGCCCGGAAATCTGCAATGTTGCATCAGCCGGAGTCTTCAAGACAAAATGCCCATTCACATCCGTAATCGTGCCGATCGGTTTCCCTTTAATGACAACTGCCGCACCTGCAACAGGTTTATACATGATATCCACGACCTGGGCTTTCACTTCAATCTTTTCATCCGGATGGACAACGTCGGGCAAAAGGACATCGGCAAACGTGCTTTCCGCCAATTCGTCCGTAATACGGGCCAACGCATCGACATTGCTCACGATCAGCAAGACGCCCACAACCGGTATAAAAATCAGGTATTTCGTCCTTCCGATACCCCGGGAACGTTTTTTGTTCATCATGCTGATCCGGTTTTTCAGATGCAGCATATTGAAGTTATTGGATAAAGAGGTGGCCGATTTATTGGTATGCGCCAACCCCAAAAGGTGGTATTGGTAACTGCGACTGTCATAACCAGACTCGAGAACAGTATCGTCCGCCAGATATTCCAGGTTATGGCGCACTTCCCTTTTCAACAGCCAGACAAACGGATTCACCCAGCAAATAATACAAACCAGTTCGCAGATAATCACATCGATCGAATGCCACTGGTTGACATGTGTACACTCGTGTGTCAGGATCTCTTCGATCTCTTTCTCGGAATGGCTTTCAAGATGCAAGAATACAAGCCCGAAAAAGGAGAAAGGACCGGCCGGCTTATTTAATAGATGTACACGTACATTGCGAATCAAAGTGACTTCGGACCGGCGCGCCAATAGCAATATGCTACTCAACTGCACCAAAAAACGAAGAAACAAGGCGATGACGCCACCCCAATAGAGATAAGAAACACCGGAAAGAAACAGATCGTGCCAGTTTGTTTCAGGAACATTGCCAGGAGTTATCGTTGTCTCGGGTAAGATAGCCGAATACATTTGTATGACTTCCGCCATTGGCTCCTGCTCCCGGATCCAGTCCTGAATATTCATTAGCGGATAAAGCAATGACACTCCAAAGAATGCCAAAAGGATCGCACGGCGCAGTTTGAAGAAGGTGTCCTTATAAAAGAACAACCGATAGAAGGCATAAAGGAGTATAAAAGCTACATTTACCTTCAAAAAGTAGGCAAATTCCGGTGTCATGGTATTATGTATTTACGGTTTATTCTCGTCCTTTCTCAATCATATCGATGATCTCTTTTAATTCATCGGTCGAAATCTTCTGTTCCTTGGCAAAGAAGGAGACCATTTCCTTGTAAGAGTTCTCGAAATAGTTGTTCACCACACTTCCCATAAACGTACGTTTATATTCTTCCTGTGGGATCAGCGGCCTGTATTCGTAAGTATTCCCGTAACGTTTTGCCTTCACGTATTTCTTACGTTCCAGGTTCTTCACAATAGAGGCGAGTGTCGTATAAGGAGGCTTAGGCTCTTCATACTTCGCCAGAATGTCTTTGATAAAACACGGCTCGATCTGCCAGATCCAACGCATCACATCCTCTTCCTGTCTTGTTAATCTTTCCATTTTCAATATTATTTTTTACGATCGTATCGCAAAGCTACGAATCTGTCGTAAATATGCAAGGGATAATGCGTTAATTTGTATTAACGCTTCGATAACAGAAGGTCTTTCACCCAACCTGGGAAAGAGGAATCCTTTTTCCGGTTTTTCGGAACAAAGATAAAAAGCATAAGCAATTAGAGAAGGATGTACCGGGGCGGAAGCTTACGGGGTCCTGTAAGAAATTGCTTGTCGACAATTGTCGACAAGCAACTACACGGCGGGTATCCAAGTCACGGCAGCTGTTATCAATCTTGTTATGAAGCTTGATTCAAGTATTTTCCAAACTTACAATTCCTTTATAAAAGGAAGATGAGCAGGAACAGGTTCGAACAATTCTTGCGCAGATAAAGGAGGGAGCGATAGAGCAGGTTCTCGACCGTGCGGACGGAGAGATCGAGACGTTCTGCTATTTCGGTCGCTTTCAGACCTTCGAGATAAGACATACGAAAAACTTCCTGGCTTCTTTCAGGCAACTCAGCCACTTTTTTCATCAGCAGGTCAAGAAGGTCTTTCCGCATGAAAAGTTCGTCAGAAGCCTCAAAGAAGTCAAGTTCGTCCAGTTTTAGTTGCAAGGCGCGGTGGTCGATGATCTCCTGTTCCATATTCATCCGACGGAGATAATCGAAGCAGGCATTCCGGACGGAAACATAAAGTATCCGTTTCAGATCGTTCTCCGGGAGACGGAACACCTGCTTGTCCCACAGTTTCAAGAATTCATTTTTAAGCAATACGATCTTATGGACTACATAATATAAGGAATAATCTATCCCCGCTACAAGAAAACTTATCTACATAGGCATAAAAAATATCGGAATGCCTATCAATTCTGTAATCAGTGCCAGTGATTATAAAATCAGTGCCAGCAATTATATAATCACAACCACTGATTATAAAGTCACTGACACCGATTACAGAATTAGCAGGCACTTAAGAAAGAATTATTCGGGACAAAAACGGGTTTTTCTCTCCATAGAAATAAAGAATTGTTACTGCTGGATTTGGTGCGGTTGCCCTATTTTTATGTACTTTTGTAGATATAATTATAAGTACCTAAGACTGAAAAGATGATAGTTGTAAGAGACACAGAGACATTGAAAGGGAAAAAGCTGGTAGCCACTATCGGCTTTTTCGATGGAGTTCATCTGGGACATCGTTTTCTGATCCATGAGCTGAAGCAGGTGGCCGAAACCGCCGGATTGCCTTCCGCCGTCATCACGTTTCCCGAACATCCCCGGGCAGTCCTGCATACCGACTATCAGCCGAAGTTGCTCAACTCGTTCGAAGAGAAGCTGAAACATCTGGCGTCCACCGGGATCGATTATTGTATTGTGTTAGACTTCACTCTCGAGCTATCCCGCCTGACGGCAAAAGAGTTTATCACTACCGTATTAGCAGACCGGTTGCATGTAGATACTTTGCTGATCGGTTACGACCACCGTTTCGGGCATAACCGCGAAGATGGTTTCGAACAGTATGTAACGTATGGAAAGGCTTGCGGCATACGGGTTATCAAGGCCTCGCAATATAGCGAGGGGGAGGCGGCCGTCAGTTCTTCCGAGATACGGAAACTTCTTTCGGAATGCCGGGTGGAGGAGGCGGCTCATCTGCTGACTTATCCTTACGGGCTAAGAGGGAGCATCGTCAGCGGATATAAAGTCGGCCGGAAATTAGGTTTTCCGACTGCCAACATCCAGGTGGACGAGCCTTTCAAGGTCATTCCGGGCATCGGTGTATATGCCGTCCGGGTGTATCTGAACGGACAGCGTTACAAGGGAATGCTGTATATCGGCAACCGCCCGACACTCGATAACGGAGACAACATTACACTGGAAGTAAACATCCTCAACTTCTCCGGCGACATCTACAATAACGAACTGACAGTCGCGTTCATACACCACGTACGAGGCGACATCAAATTCGACACCCTCGACCAACTGATCGACCAACTGAAGAAAGACAGGGAGACGGTGGAGAGAATATTAACGGAATAATCAGAATAGTTTCCATGGATAAAATATAAGAGTAATTGACAATATACAAATAAGAATATATCATGTATTACGACGCAATAGACCTATTAAAAGGGATGATTTCACGTTCTTCTTTCAGCAGGGAAGAGGGAGAAGTGGCGGATTTTCTCGGACAGAGTTGGGAAAAGGCCGGGTATAAAGTGAACCGGAAGGGGAATAACCTGTGGCTGATTGCTCCGGGCTTTCATCCGGAGAAGCCTACTTTGCTGCTCAATTCACATATCGACACCGTGAAACCGGCTTCGGGCTGGACCAAAGATCCGTTTAAACCGGAGGAGACGGAAGACGAACGCCTGTATGGCCTCGGCAGCAACGATGCCGGTGCGAGCGTGGTATCTCTTTACGAGGCATTCAGGGTGCTATCCGGGAAGGAACAACCGTACAACCTGATTTTCCTGGCTTCATGCGAAGAAGAAGTTTCCGGCAAGAACGGGCTGGAAAGCGCCCTTGCCGACCTTCCCCCTATCGCATTTGCCGTCGTTGGCGAACCGACCGGCATGCAGCCAGCCGTAGCCGAAAAAGGACTGATGGTCCTGGATTGCGTGAGCACCGGCAAAGCCGGGCACGCCGCCCGGAACGAAGGGATCAATGCGATCACGCTTGCCATGAAAGATATCGAGTGGTTCAACACCTATCAGTTCCCGGAAAAAAGCGATTTCCTCGGACCGGTGAAGATGAGCGTCACGATCATCCATGCCGGGACACAGCACAATGTCGTTCCCGACCGCTGCGAATTCACCGTCGATATCCGGACGAACGAATTCTATCCCAACGAAAAACTGTTCGAACTGATCAAGCCCCTGGTCGGCTGCGAAATAAAAGCCCGCAGTTTCCGCCTTAACTCCACCCGTACGGATTTGCAACATCCGTTCATACGCCGTGCCGTTATGATGGGAAAAGAGCCTTTCGGTTCGCCTACTTTAAGCGACCAGGCACTGATGCACTTCCCTTCCGTGAAGATCGGACCGGGGAACTCCGCCCGTTCCCATGCCGCCGACGAATATATCGGTTTGATGGAAATACGGGAAGCAATAGACACCTATATCAAGCTGCTGGATCAATTGAAAATTGACAATGGACAATCATGAAAGACCTCTTCGGAACCATCGGCACCCGCTACCTGATTGCCATCCTGAACCTGGCGCTGATCTTTATCAATGCCAAAGTATTGGGAGCGGAAGGACTCGGTCTGGCCGGACTGATCCTGGCGGCAGTGGGGATCGCAACCATGTCCTGCGGAATACTGGCAGGCAACACGATTGTCTATTTCATGAACCGCTATTCCATGCAGGCCGTATTTTGGCCCTCTTATTGTTGGACACCGGCCGGGGCGGGTATCGCTTGCGGCTGTATGGCTATTGCCGGACTGCTCCCCGAAGGGTATGCTCTTGATATTTATATCCTTTCGATCCTCACCTCGCTGGTAGCGGCCAACTCCCGTTTCCTGCTGGGGAAGAATCAGATTTTCGGGTTCAACCTGACCTTTGTCCTGCAAGGAGGATTGTTATTCTTTGTGCTGCTATTCCTCTATTACGGATTGGAGATACAGGATGTTAACGCCTACCTGTGGGGAATGTATCTCACGAACGGGGCCGCATTCTTCGTCAGCCTGCTCCTGCTCCTGCCCTTCCTACGCAAAAAAGAGGCTGATCCCCGTAAAGGACGCTCGCAATACGCACTTTTGCAAGAAATGTTTGCCTACGGGCTTTGGGGGAGTGCGGATAATATCGCCGAGATTCTGACCACTCGCCTCAATTACTTCCTGGTCAAACGGTTTGCCGGGTTGGGAAGTGTCGGGCTATTGGACGCAGGAACCAAGATTTCCGAGAGCGTCTGGCACATCAATCGCAGCATCGGTTTCATCGAGTACAGCCGCGTTGCCCAGACAAACAATCCTTACGAGCAAAAACTGATTACGCTCCGGTTCTTCAAGCTTACCTTTTGCGCCGTCACGCTTGCGACCGGTTGCATTCTCCTGATACCGGAATGGGTGTACACGGATTATCTGTTCAGTGCCGAGTTTGCGGGGATGCGCAAAGTCATAACAGGGCTGGCAGCCGGAATCATCGCACTGGCCTGCAACAGCATTTTGAGCCAATATTTTATCGGGAGTGGAAAAATACGCTACAGCGCAGGAAGTTCTTTTGTCGGTTTGACAAGCCTGCTTATTTCCGGTTATCTGCTGATTCCTCTTTACGGAGTGGTCGGATCGGCCATTAGTTCCAGTATCTCTTTCAGCGCCATGCTGATATTCTCGATGATTATCTTCTGCCGGAAAACGGGAACCCGGTTAAGGGAATTTCTTCTTAATAAGGAGGATGTGAGATTCGCACTCCGGAAGCTCCGGCCGACGCATGACGGGAGTCAACCCTGACGCACCTCCGGCTTCTGTCCTGACCAACCCCTGCGTCAACCCTGACGCACCCCTTACGTCAATCCAGCCAAGGCGCCGGATTCAATTTCGTTTTCTCTTTCCAGAGCTGGAAATGAAGGATCGTAGCATTGCCATCCTCTGTATCGGTAAAGATCTTGCCGATTGCCTGGCGGGTGCTCACCTTATCGCCTGCCTTTACATAGACCTGGCTCAGGTTACTGTAAACCGTCAGATAGTTACCATGCCGGACAATGACCGAGTTATTATATCCCGGAACGACGAACACGCGCGTCACCTCGCCGTTGAACACGGCACGGGCGTCCGCACCCGGAGAGGTCTGGATGTCGATACCGCTGTTATTCGTGCGGACATACTTCAACTCCTGATGTTGCTGTTCGCCAAAGAAGGCGACAATCGTATGGCGGCCGGACACTGGGTAAGGCAAACGCCCTTTATTGCCCGCGAAATCATCAGACAGGCGTTTCTCGGCTTTCGTCATGGCATAACCGCCTTTGGTGTCGGCGACACGTTCTTCACGGGCCGGTTCCGTCTCCGGCTTCGCTTCGGGAACTTTCTTTCCGGAAGCGGCAGCCTTTTCACGGGCCAGGCGGTTCCGTTCGGCACGGGCCGCCCGTTCGCGGGCGGCTTTTGCTTCGGCCTCGGCGCGCGCGATTTCTTCGGCTATCTGCTTTTCGATCTGGCGGTTCAGGGCGTCGGCCTGTTTCTGTTTCTTTTTCAGGTCGGCCTGCAACTGCTTCTGTTTCTTGCTTAATTGCTGTACTTCCTCTTTCTGGCTCGATTCTTCGGCAACGAGTTTACGGCTTTCATCTTCACGTGCGCCCAACAAGGCGTTCTTTTCGGCACGTGTCTTTTCCAGTTCTTTCTGCTTGTCGGCAATCTCTTTTTGTTTGTCGATGATTTCGGAAGCTTGCCTTTTCTGCCAGTCGGCATACTCGCGGAGGTAACGCATACGGCGAAGGGACTGGGCAAAATTGTCGGCAGAGAGGATAAACAGCAACTTATCCTGCGAACTGCGGCGTTTGTATATGCTCTG
This sequence comes from Parabacteroides vesiculifaciens, assembly GCF_049860805.1. NCBI lineage: Bacteria > Pseudomonadati > Bacteroidota > Bacteroidia > Bacteroidales > Tannerellaceae > Parabacteroides > Parabacteroides vesiculifaciens. The sequence continues at coordinate 4,344,344 of NZ_CP187555.1, read as the reverse complement.
AACCGATTTTCCGTAATTCTGCCGTTTGTTGCCCAACTCCTTTTCCAAGCGGGAGATATTGTGGCGGGAGGCGGCTATCTGTTTATCTATTTCCCCGACCTCCTGATTCAGCAAGTTAATGACCTGTTTACGGGAAAGGATCTGTTTGGAGAGCAGGTTCAGGCGGTTCAGCGAGTTTCGCGCCGACTGCCGAGTCTCATCCAACAGTTGGCTGGTCATCTCGATCTCGGCAAGTGCGGCTTTACGCTGCTTTTCAAGTTCGCGTACTCTCGCCGAGTTCTGTGCGGAAACAGAACCGATCGACAGTACGAATATGACGAACCAAAAGTATTTCATCTTACATTTTAGTATTGCTCAACGACTTGATGATCTGCGCCAGCGTGATACGTTTATATTTGGCAGGAATGGAAAAATCCATTTTCACCGGCACATCCGTCTGCATACGGGAGAAATGCAACGTAATCCCCCCTTGCGAAGCACCTTCCTTCATCACCTGCACATCCATCTTCATGGGGAACGGCTGCCCGTCTGCCAAGCGGAAATCGGCATAATCCCATTGCAGGGCATAGCGATCCGAAGGCTCGGTGATGCAGGTCGAAAGAATCTTCTCCTCCCCGTCCGCCATGAAGGTGTACAACAGCCCCATCACATCCTTCACCCGTATTTCGGCTGCGGGTCCGTCCTGTTTCAACTTAAAACGGTTATACTGCTTCGGGCTGATTCCTTGCTGCCCGGGAAGAAACAACTGGTTGGTGAAAAGCGCCTGCAGATTATAGAAGTTGAACTCGATCGGCGTCTGCCCCTTCAGGTTGGCATAATTATCGGCTACGTAGCGTTTGTTCATGCGGTCAATCACCTTCACGCTGTCCACACTGATCTCGGCACGGAAAACTTCGATACCTAAAAAAGGTTGGACGGACAACTGGAAGGCACTGTCTTTTACCATTTTCAGGTCCACACGCGAGCTCATATTATTGCCCGGCAAGTTCAAGTCCACATTCAGACGTGCGGTCAGGGTTTCATACCTGAACGCCTGTTCCTGCATAAGCGTAAAAAACTCGTTATGCGTTTTCGCTCCGCCCGCTTCGACCGTCCCGACTTTCTTTGTCGATTTACAGCCCGTAAACGACAGGGCGATAAAAAGGATCAGCGCAGAGACAAGGCTAATCTTATTCATTCTTGACCTCCTCTTCTTCTATATAGGTTCCTTCTGCGATCTTACGATCCAGTACGTCGCTCACTTTCCCCATCTCCTTCGCTTTCTTCCACTGTTCGAGCGCCTTTTCCTTGTCGCCGCTCATAAAGAGGATATCACCGTAGTGGTCGACCAGTTCGGAGCTCTTGGTGGTATCGTTGGCAAGCGCGCTCTCGATGTATATCTTGGCAAGCGTATAGTTTCCCTGCACAAAGAATATCCAGGCATAGGTATCGAGGTAAGTCGAATTGTTCGGTTCCAACTTGACCGCCTGCGCACTCATCCGTTCCGCCTTTTTCAGGTCTTTCTTTTCCAACGAAAGGAAATAGGCGTAATTATTGAGGACAACTACATTCTTGTCGTTGAACTTCAATGCTTCGTCATACGCTTTATAGGCTTCCGGCATATTCTTGATCTGATAGTAGATATCGCCGATCTGTCCGTAGAAGTCAGACTTCAGCCCTACGTTCGTCTCCGGGATAATCTCTAAGCCCGCCCTGTAGGTGTCCAGTGCATCCTGATACTTCTCCTGCTGGAAATAAGCGATCCCAAGATAAAAGTAATACTCCGGCGCATCAGGAAAAAGTTCCTGGCAACGGGTACAGATACGGATCACTTCGGGAATGTCTTCCGACTTCAACGCCAGGTTCAGGAGTTGTTGCCAGGCGGCAGCATCCGACGGCTCCATCTCGGTGATCAACTGGAACTGGAATCGTGCCTCGTCAGTCTTCCCCTGGGCAATCAGCAAGCTGCCGTACATCTGTTTCAAGTCGATATCTTCGGGATGTTGTTCGATCAACGTCTGGAAAAGGGCATTCGCACTTTCCGTCCCTTTCTTCGTCTGCTGCAACTTAAGGATATAGCGGGACAGGATACCGACTTTCGTATCGACATCCAGTTTTTCGTTTACCAGCGCATTGCGTATCTGCGTTTCGGCGGCATCCTTATCGCCCACGGCTTCGTAGTAGTTTGCCATGGAGACGATGTAATAGGGGCTCTCCGGATCGATGGCGTGTGCCTTCTGATAGTATTTCAGGGCTTTGACGGTATCGTTCTTCTCCAGGTGCAGATCCCCCAAGATGATCTGATAGCGGGACTCCATCGGGAACTTGTCGGCGAGCTTTTCCACCTCTTTGAACGCATTATCGTTTTGATCCAACGCATTATAGAGCTTGTATTTCTGCATGGAAAGCGCTTCGTTCATGCCGATAGACGATTCGAGGGCATCGTAAGCATCGATCGCCTTTCCGATTTCACCCTCCTGCGTAAGCGCATCCGCCAGATAATAGTTCAACTCCGGCTTTCCGGGATAATCTTTCACCAACTTCTCATATTCCTCTGCCGCTTCACCGAACATACCGAGGTTGCGGCTCATCGTGGCCAACGCCAACCGGTAGGTAAAATTATCGGAACTGTAAGCCACCGCACGCCGCAACATTTCCAGTGACTTTTCCGGACGGTTCAGTTGGGCATAAAAGGAAGAAAGTTCGTATAACACAGCCGACGCAGTCGAATCGATCGCCAGACAATGGTTAAAGGCGTCATAAGCGGCATCGAATTTTCCGGCTGTCTTCAGGTTCAGCCCTTCGTAGAAGAAATAATCGAATTTTCGCTGATCTGCGGCACTCACCTTAATAGCTTTCTGCGGTATCTCCACCTTCGCATCCTGCTCCTGCGCCCTCAACGCCGATGGACTCCCGACCAGAAATAAGAAAAGAAATATCGAGATCAAAGACTTTAGCATCACACCCATAACTTTCAATTTTCAATTTTCAATTATTCTTTCCCCGTATGCCCGAAGCCACCGGCACCCCGTTCGGTATCGTCCAGCACTTCCACCGGCTGCCAGGCGACCTGGCTGTGGGTTGTGATCACCATCTGGCAAATACGCTCCCCATCGTTGATGGTAAAGGGTTCGGATGAGAGGTTTATCAGGATGATGCCGATCTCGCCGCGATAGTCTGCATCGATAGTGCCCGGCGTGTTCAGCAATGTAATGCCATGTTTCAATGCCAGGCCGCTACGGGGGCGCATCTGTGCCTCATAGCCTTCGGGCAACGCGATATATAATCCGGTCGGAATCAGTTTCCGTTCAAGGGGTTTCAAAACTACCGGTTCCATCAGATTTGCACGGATATCCATTCCTGCCGACAGCGGAGTCGCGTATCCGGGCAGCGGATGATGTGACTTATTTATGATCTTTACTTCCATAAACTCTTTTATTTCCGGGCAAATTTACACAAATATCCCTGATTACCATCTCCTGGAAGTTCCATTATTCTTTAAATTATACTAAGTACACCTATATGAACCGGAGCATTTTTGTCCATAACAAGGTGCTTTTTCTTCAAAACAAGCAAGAAAAGTACGAAAAACAAGCAGAAATATTTGCAAACATCCCCATCTTGCAGCTTTCTTCACCCGGGTGTAGCCGCTTTAAACACCCGGATGTTCCTGTTCCGGACATCCGGGTGTCCGCGTACAATCTATACTAATAAAATGATTGACAGATGCTTATCTAACAAAATAAAGGCTATGGCTTTTTAGGGGACAGGTGATAGAGGTGTGATAGATGTGTGATAGATAAATACAACATCTATCACACGATGACATCCTGATTATCAACACTTAAACAGCGAAGTGTGATAGAGTGACAGAGGATTTCGAAAAACAGTATGTATAGCCACTCTCTGTTCTTTCCCAATATGAACCATAAATCATCATTTCTCTACCCGTATTTCCACCATGGCATCCGGCAGACCTTCCGCTGTAGCTTTTAACCGGATGGAGCCTGCCTTACCCGTGTTTTGCACGACAGCCATTGCCTTTCCATAGAAAGCATGGCGTTCCGGTTTCTTGAGGCTGACGGGATCGTTTTGGTCGCCGTTGTCCGTTCCGGCAATGAAACCGTCCCCTTCAACCGTGAAACGAATCAGGTTATTGGCATCCGGCACTAAGTTTCCATCTTTGTCCTGTATTTCCACGGTTACGAATGAAAGATCCGTTCCATCGGCGTGCAAGGCGGAACGATCGGGGAGCAGTACGATCCGGGCAGGTTCGCCGGCCGTATGGATTTCACGCGTAAGCACTTCCTTACCGTTTTTACGGGAAACGGCTTTCAATGTACCTGGCATAAAAGGGACACGCCAGCATACATGGAAAGCATCGTCCGGTTTGCTCTTGGTTCCCAAGCTCTGGCCGTTCAGAAAAAGTTCCACTTCATCCGCCTGGTTATAGTAAGCCCAGACATCGACAGGTTCTCCTTCTTTCCAGTTCCAGTGAGGGAAAAGATGAAGGACCGGTGTGTCGGTCCATTCGCTCTGGTACATATAATATACATCTTTCGGAATACCAGCCAGATCGACAATACCGAAGAAGCTGCTACGGCTCGGCCACCAATACGGTGTCGGTTCGCCCAGATAGTCGAAACCTGTCCAGATAAACATGCCTGAAACATAAGGCAGCCGTTTGACTTCCCGCCAAGTGACTTCGTGAGTCGAGCCCCAGGGTACATGGCAATTGTCATAAGCCGAACAGAGATGTTCGGGACGGTCGAAACGATCCCGCCAGGTGTTCGGCCAGACATACATCGAATCGGATGGCATCTGGTAGTAGCCGCGCGTCATCAGGGCGGAAGTAGATTCGCTGACGATTAACTTCTTGCCCGGGAAATTTTGCGGGAACGGCTCGTAATTCTTTTCGTGATAGTTGAATCCCAATATATCCAACGCATTCGAACGGAAGATCAGGTTACCCGGTGTGGCTTCGTTGTTGGCAGCAGTGACAGGGCGCGTCTTATCCAGGCGCTTGACGATTGCCGCCAGCGAATGGGCGATCAATCCCTGTACGCTCATGGCGGTATCGGACAAAATCTTGTCATCTACAGGATGTCCAGCATTGAGGATCAGGTTGGCGGCTTCCAGACTCAAGGTGTCGGCATCGGCATGCTGCCATTGCTCCAGCACTTCGTTTCCGATGCTCCACATAAAAACGGACGGGTGGTTACGGTCGCGCAGAATCTGGTCTGTCAAGTCTCTTTCATGCCATTCGTCGAAATATTGGGCATAATCGTACGGCGATTTTCGTTTCCGCCACATGTCGAAAGCCTCGTCCTGTACCAGCAGCCCGATCCGGTCGCATATGTCGAGCAACTCGGGAGCCGGCGGGTTATGGCTGGTGCGGACGGCATTGGCACCCATGTCTTTCATCATTTGCAGTTGACGTTCGAGTGCCCTCGGGTTGATCGCGCTTCCGAGGCATCCCAGGTCATGATGCAGGCAGACACCCAATATTTTAGTCGGTTCTCCGTTCAGAGAGAATCCTGTATGCTCGTCCCAATCGAACTTACGTATGCCGAATGTGGTTTGATAGCGGTCCGTCAGTTTATTGCCGACTTTCACCTCGATTATGGCGGTATACAGATAAGGATTCCGGATGCTCCATAGTTCCGGATAGAACATTTCTATTGTGTGTGTAATGACTTTCTTCCCTCCTGCGGCTAATTCGGCTGGAGAAGATGTCTCGTAGAGAACCTTTCCTTCCCTGTTTTGTATCAGGGTAGAAACTTCCACAATTACATCGGATGCATCGTTTTTCAGGGTCGTTTCAATTTCGACCGTGCTCTTGTCCGCATTAATGACTGGCGTAGTGATATTTGTCCCCCAGTTATCCACATGGACTTGTCCGGTTTTCACCAACCATACATTCCTGTAAATGCCGGAACCCGAATACCAGCGGGAGTTCGGTTGTTCGCTGTTATCGGCCTGGACAACCAGAACATTCTCCTCCTTACCATAATTCAGATACGGTGTCAGGTTGTAACGGAACGAGACATACCCGTTGGGGCGGAAACCTAACATGTGTCCGTTCAGCCAGACCTTACTGTTCCGGTAAACACCGTCGAAATCAATATAGACCACTTTTCCTTTGTCGCTTTCAGGCAGTTTGAAATGTTTCCGGTACCACCCCATTCCACCAGGCAGCGCACCGCCTCCGGGAGTCGCCGGGTTATCGAGGGAGAAATCCGCTTCGATGCTCCAGTCGTGAGGCAGGTTCAGAACTCGCCAATTGCTGTCATCCGTACCGGGTGCGGAGGCATCGGCTTGCTTTTCAGTCAGGGCAAAGCGCCATTCCTTGTTAAAAGATATTCTCTCACGGCCTTTTTCCTGTGTGGCACATGCGGCAAGAAACAGGCAAACCAGGGCAAATACGGATAGTCTCATACGTGTATAGTTAACTCGTTTATATTATACAAAGGTAATACAAAAGAGCCTAAAAAATGCGGGAAGAATATACAAAATAAAGGGGTATATCGTTATAATATCATACATTTGTAGGGATGAACCCGTGTGTTCATCCTCAAAAAAGAAAGATAAAACTATGGCAGTAAAGAAAGACAGAGTGCTTTGGGCAGACGATGAGATAGATTTGTTAAAGCCCCACATCCTTTTCCTGCAGGATAAGGGATATGAAGTGATTCCGGTAATCAGCGGGCAGGACGCCATCGAATGCTGCAAGGAAGAATCGTTCGACATCATTTTCTTAGACGAGAATATGCCTGGGCTGACCGGGCTGGAAACATTGGCGCAGATCAAGGCGGTCAACCCAGATGTCCCTGTCGTCATGGTGACCAAAAGCGAAGAAGAGAGCATCATGAACCAGGCCATCGGCAACAAGATCGCCGACTACCTGATCAAACCTGTCAATCCGAACCAGTTGCTCTTGTCGATCAAAAAGAATGTCCATAAGAATGTAATCATATCCGAGACGACGACTGTCGGCTATCAGCAGGAGTTCGGCCGCATCGGCATGCAGATCAACGATTCGCTGACGACCGACGACTGGATGGAAGTGTACAAGAAGCTCGTCTATTGGGAGATCGAACTGGAAAACAGCCAGGTCCAGATGACCGATATGCTCCGTATGCAGAAACAGGAAGCAAACAATGCGTTCGGCAAATTTGTCAAAAAGAATTATGTGGACTGGATCCAGAATCCCGAAATCCGTCCGTTGATGAGCCCGGACTTGTTTAAAAAGAAGGTTTTCCCGATGCTCGACAACGAAGAGAAGGTGTTCTTTATTCTGATCGATAACTTCCGTCTCGACCAGTGGCGCGAAGTAAAGGATTTGCTGGCTGAATATTATACGTTCGACGAGAGCCTGTACTACAGCATCCTGCCGACCGCCACACAGTATGCCCGCAACTCGATCTTCTCCGGGCTGATGCCTCTGCAGATCGAAAAGATATTTCCGGAACTCTGGGTAGACGAAGACAGCGAGGAGGGGAAAAACCTGAACGAGGCGCCACTTATCCAGACACAGATCGAGCGGTTCCGCAAGAAATATTCTTTCTCTTACCATAAGGTACATGATTCGCAATATAACGACAAATTGCTGAATATCGTCCCTTCCCTGCTTCATAACCAGTTGAATGTAGTAGTGCTGAACTTTGTCGATATGCTCTCCCATGCCCGTACCGAAAACAAGATGATCCGCGAGCTGGCCCAGAGTGAGGCGGCTTACCGTAGCCTGACTCGTTCCTGGTTCCAACATTCAGGCACGCTGGAACTCTTCAAGCGTATTGCCGGAAAAGGATATAAAGTGATCGTCACGACCGACCATGGCACGATCCGCGTCGATAATCCGCAGAAGGTGATAGGCGATAAGAATACGAATACCAACCTGCGCTATAAGGTAGGCAAGAACTTGAATTATAATCCGAAGGAAGTCTTTGACATCCGTTTTCCCGACAAGGCGGGGTTACCTTCCCCGAACCTGAGCAGCAAATATATCTTTGCGATGAACAATGATTTCTTTGCTTATCCGAACAACTATAATTATTACGTTTCTTATTACAAGAACACATTCCAGCACGGCGGTATTTCGATGGAGGAAATGTTGATTCCTTTTATCACGATGACCGTGAAATAAAATAATGGACAACGGACAATGACAATGGACAATTGTTTTAACTTTGCAACTGAAATCCAAATTGTCAATTGTCCATTAATAAAATTATGAATACAATTAAAATCGAAAGTTTAGATACGATCCGTCAAGCAGCGAAAGAGTTTATTGCCGGGATGGATGACCGTACCGTTTTTGCTTTCCGGGGTAACATGGGAGCCGGGAAGACCACCTTTATCAAGGCTATTTGCGAAGAACTGGGTGTAGAGGATGTTATCAACAGCCCCACATTTGCCATTATCAACGAATACCGGAGCGACGAGACCGGTGAACTGATCTATCATTTCGACTTCTACCGTATCAATAAGCTGAGTGAAGCGGAAGATATAGGCACGGAAGATTATTTCTATAGCGGCGCACTCTGTTTTATCGAATGGCCGGAAAAGATCGAAGAATTGTTGCCGGGCGACGTTGTGGAAGTTGCCATTACAGAAAATCCGGACGGTTCCCGCACCGTAGAAGTAAAGTAAGATGGAACCTACCGAATATTTTATCCTGATACTCTTTATCGCATTAGGGGTATTCTCTATTGTTGCCGCAGCCCTGAATCTCGACTGGTACTTCCAGACCAGCGGAGCCATGACTTTTGTCAAATGGCTGGGACGTAAAGGCGCCCGTATCTTCTATGTTCTTTTGGGATTGGGATTGATTGCCTGCGGGGTGACAGGGCTTGTCCTTTGGAATTAAGAATCGAAAAGAGGGTGATTCAAAACCCTTGTCCCCGTGTTTGACACGGGGACGGGACAGTTTTGACACCTACTCTTTATCAGACTATTGTAAAATCCAATTGTTTCTTTTCCAGATTAGCTTGTACTATTCTAACCGTGATATCATCCCCTAACCGGTAGATACGTTTTGTCCGGCGACCGAGCAGACAATAATTCTTGTCGTCAAACTCGTAGTAATCGTCATCGAGGTCACGCATCGGAACAAGCCCTTCGCATTTGTTCTCATTCAGTTCCACATATAATCCCCATTCGGCAACTCCGGACACGACCCCATCGAATACCTGTCCGATTTTATCTTTCATAAACTCGACTTGTTTGTACTTGATGGAAGAGCGTTCGGCATTTGCGGCAACCATTTCCATATCGGAGCAATGTGTACAATACTCTTCATACTTGTTCTTTATCACACTGCGCCCACCAGCCAGGTAACGTTCCAGTAAACGGTGCACCATTATATCCGGATAACGGCGGATAGGAGAAGTGAAGTGTGTATAACAATCCATTGCCAACCCATAGTGACCGGCATTATCTGTCGTATAATGGGCTTTCTGCATGGAGCGGATAGCCAGAGTCTCCACCAGATTTTCTTCCGCCTTTCCCTGTACGCTGTCCAGCAGATCGTTGATACCTTTAGATATATCCGTCTTTGTTCCTTCCGTACGCATCTTGTAACCGAAACGGCTGATAAACGCAGAGAAGTCTCTTAATTTCTCAGGATCCGGCTGTTCATGGATACGATAGACGAACGTTTTCTTGTTCCTATTCTTGCTCTTTCCGACAAACTCCGCTACCGTACGGTTTGCCAATAACATGAATTCTTCAATCAGCTTATTGGCTTCCTTCACCTCTTTGATATAAGTGCCAAGCGGTTTACCGGTCTCATCTATATCGAATTTGACTTCGTAACGGTCGAAAGCGATTGCCCCGTCTTTGAAACGTCGCTCACGCAGTTTCTGTGCCAGACTGTTAAGCGCCAGAATCTCTTCCTTATAATCACCTTCTCCTGTCTCGATTATGGCCTGTGCTTCTTCGTAGGCAAAGCGGCGGTCGCTCTTGATAATGGTGCGGGCGATATGTGATTGTTGTACTTCGGCCTCCTTATTCAGTTCGAAGATAGCGGAAAAACAAAGTTTCTCTTCATCCGGCCGGAGTGAACAGATCTGATTACATAAGCGTTCCGGCAACATCGGGATAGTGCGGTCCACAAGATAAACAGATGTAGCACGTTTGTAAGCCTCCCGGTCTATCAAGCTTTCCGGTTTGACATAATAGGTCACATCGGCGATGTGGACCCCTATTTCCCAATTGCCGTTTTCCAACTTGCGGGCGGAAAGGGCATCGTCGAAGTCCTTGGCATCTTTCGGGTCGATCGTGAAAGTCGTAACACCGCGAAAATCCTCGCGCTTGGCTATCTCATCTTCAGGAATTGCTTCCGATATCTTTTCCGCCGCCTTTTCTACGTTAGCCGGATATTTATACGGCAAGTCGAACTCGGCCAGGATGGCATTCATCTCCGCATTATTCTCACCGGCAGTTCCCAGAATATCGACCACCTCGCCCAGCGGGTTCTTGGCTTCTTCCGGCCATTCGGTGATACGGACGATCGCTTTGTCGCCGGTCTTGCCGCCTTTCAGTTTATCTTTCGGGATAAAGATATCGTTTGCCAATGTCTTATCCTCCGTAATAAGGAAGGCAAAGCCTTTTGTCACCTGGAGCTTACCGGTGATTGTACGCCGGCTGCTTTCCAGTATTTCAATAACCTCCCCTTCCGGATCGGCTCCTTTTCTTTTGGCATGAAGCTGTATTTTCACCTTATCGCCATTAAGCGCATGTGCAGAGTTCCGCTCTGCCACAAAGATCGGCGTCCCGCCATCTTCGGGGATAAAAGAATTCTTTCCGTTCTGGCGGCGTATAAAGGTTCCGACAGCCGTCGTCCCCCAATCGTTATAGCGATAACGCCCCCGGTCTATCTCGGAAATGAAGTTGTCAGAAGAAAGGTCATACAGGATATCCACCACCTGCAACTTCTGCACCTGGTTGGTCACGCCTATCATACTGCTGATTTGTCGATAGTTAAAAGGTTCCTTGGGAGAAGACTTGAAAACGTTGATGATAGCATTGATCATAGCCTCTTTCTTCATCCGTTTGTTTTCGCCTCTGGAGTTGTTTTTCTTCTTCTCCGGTTTATTACTTTTCTTTTCAGATTTATTCTTAGTCATATTTCTCTTTCAATGTGTTTTACAAAGTAAACAATAAATTTTGAGAAGCTGTTTACATTTGCGATAAATAATATTCGGGAGATTTCATTCCCCGAAACTGTTGGCTCTTACACCTTTAACCCCCGGTTTGCAACAGAACACACTACCGCTTAACGGGTATTTCCGGAGCTGTTCTTCGGACAGGCCTGCACGAGCCGTTGTAATATAAAGCGTATCCATTTTTTTACCTCCGAATGCACAGGAGGCGACATTTGGTGCCGGCACTTCCACTTTTGCCAGCAACTCCCCTGTATAGGGGTTGTAACAATAAACGCCATAACCACCCCACTGGGCAACCCAAAGGTGGTCTTCACTATCTATTGCCATACCATCGGGCGCCCCCGATTCATAGGGCAAGGTAACGGCTATACCATCAAACAGGATGTCGCCGTTGTCGGCATCGTAGCGGTAGCGGGCTATTTTGCCGGTCGGCGTATCGTTGTAGTACATAAACTTCTTATTGGACGACCATACGATTCCGTTCGAGATCGTAACCTTTTGCAGTTTGGAAGTAACTGTTCCGTCGGGCGAAACGGTATATAAGGTCCCGGCTCCTTTAGGCGCACCGAAGCCCATCGTCCCGACCCACAGACGTCCGGCGGGATCGCATTTGCCGTCGTTGCAACGTACTTTGCCGTCTTTGTCGGGGATCGGAGCTATGGAAGTCGTATGCCCGTCATGCAGGTTCACCCGCACGATCTCATTTTGCAGGGCTATGATAACCGTACTGTCTGTCTCGGGAACCACCGTCGAAACCATGCGGTCGAATTTCCATGAACTACATTCTTTCGTATTCGGATGATATTCGTATAATGTCTGGCCTTCAATGTCCACCCAGAATAAGGTGTGACGTTCGGGATGCCAGATGGAACCTTCTCCAGTAGTCGCTTCAGCCTGATAGGCCAACTCTGCTGGAATCATTTCGACCTTAGGTGAGCAGGATGCCGTCATAATCAAAATAGATATTAAAACAGATGCGTTAATAAGAAAATGTTTCATGGTACAAAAAAGACTATTCTTGCCAGTTATGGATAAGTTTTATGCAAACATACTAAATAAATCCGAGATTTCCTTTAAATTAGAGCCCGAATTTATATAATCGGCTCTGATTGCCATTAATGAACAGATTTTAAATTAAGATTAAGATGAAAGAGTTGAATGAAAAAACTGCCGGCAAAGTGCTGTATCCGGAACGGATCATCCAGTTCGGTGAGGGTAATTTCCTTCGTGCATTTGTGGATTGGATTATCCAGAAAATGAATGAGAAAGTAGGTTTTAACAGCAGTGTCGTGGTGGTCCAGCCCATCGACCGGGGAATGGTCGATATGTTGAACGCACAGGATTGTTTGTACCATGTCAATCTCCAAGGGTTGGATAAAGGCGAAAAAGTAGACAGCCTTACCCGGATCGATGTGATCAGCCGTGCGTTGAATCCTTATGCGGACTTTTCCGCTTTTATGAAACTGGCCGAACAGCCGGAGATGCGTTTTGTCATTTCGAATACGACGGAAGCAGGAATTACCTTCGATCCGGCTTGCAAGTTGGATGACACGCCTGCTTCTTCCTATCCAGGCAAACTGACCCAATTGCTTTATCACCGCTACAAAACATTTAACGGAGATAAAGACAAAGGGCTGATTATCTTTCCGTGCGAACTGATTTTCCTGAACGGGCATAAACTGAAAGAAACCATTTATCAATATATCGATTTATGGCAATTAGGAGAAGGTTTCAAAAACTGGTTTACGGAATGTTGCGGTGTATATGCGACGTTGGTGGACCGTATTGTTCCGGGATTTCCACGTAAAGAGATCGATTCGATTAAAGAGAAACTGCAATATAATGACAATCTGGTCGTGCAGGCGGAGATATTCCATTTATGGGTAATCGAGGCGCCTGAATCGGTTGCCAAAGAGTTTCCTGCAGACAAGGCGGGCTTGAATGTATTGTTTGTTCCGAGCGAAGAACCTTACCATCAGCGAAAAGTGACGCTGCTGAACGGTCCTCATACGGTTCTGGCACCTGTCTCCTGGCTTTCCGGGGTGAATATCGTGCGGGATGCTTGCCAGCACGAAGTGTTGGGAAAATACATCCATAAGGTGATGTTTGAGGAATTGCTGGAGACGCTGAATCTGCCGAAAGAAGAACTGGTGCAATTCGGCAATGATGTTATGGAACGTTTCAACAACCCGTTTGTCGATCATTCGGTCGTTTCCATCATGCTGAACTCATTCCCTAAATATGAGACACGCGATCTGCCGGGCTTGAAAGTCTATCTGGAACGGAAAGGCGAGTTGCCGAAAGGACTTGTGTTAGGCCTGGCCGCTATTATCACCTATTATAAAGGATATGTCCGTGCCGATGGTACGAAATCCGAGCCGAACGATTCTGCTGAGATTCTTCAGTTGCTGCAGGGACTTTGGGCTACCGGCTCGACACATCAAGTTGCCGAAGGCGTATTGGCGGCGACTTCTATTTGGGGAGAAGACCTGAACCGTATTCCGGGATTGACCGGTATGGTTAAAGGGTTCCTGGATGCCATCCAGGAAAAAGGAATGCTCAATGTCGTTAAAGAAATTTGCTGATGCGGACATATATACAAATAAATCCGGCGGACAATGTCGTTGTCGCCGTAAAGGATTTACAGGCCGGTACATCTTTGGATGTGGACGGTAAAACAATTGTTGTCCTGCAGGATATACCTGCAGGACATAAAGTTGCTTTGCAGGATTTTAAAGAAGGAGACCATATCATTAAATATGGCGCCCCCATCGGACATGCCCGTGAAGCGATAGCTGCCGGAAGCTGGGTAAACGAAAAGAATATCAAGACCAATCTGGAAGGATTGCGAGAATATGAATTCAACCCGCAGGCTATTCCTGAACAACCGTCCGCGAGGTCGCTTTCCTTTAAAGGATACCGGCGCAAGAACGGAGAGGTGGGAATCCGGAATGAGATTTGGGTGATTCCTACTGTCGGTTGTGTCAACGGCATCACGCACCGGCTGGTCGACAAATTACGGCAAGAGACACAGGACGCCGGAGTCGATGCAATTGTCGCTTTTCCCCATAACTACGGCTGTTCCCAACTGGGAGACGACCATGAAAATACCCGGAAAATTTTGCGGGATATGGTTCTGCATCCGAATGCGGGTGCTGTACTTGTTGTCGGGTTAGGCTGCGAGAACAACCAGGCCGGCACTTTCCGGGAAATGCTTGGTGATTACGACACGGAACGCATCCGCTTTATGGAAACGCAAAAGGTGGATGATGAACTGGAAACGGGGATGGAGTTGTTGCGGGAACTCTATGCGATTGCTTCGCAGGATAGGCGGACGGATATTCCCTTGAGTGAATTGCGTGTGGGGTTGAAATGCGGAGGATCGGATGGTTTCTCAGGCATTACGGCTAACCCGCTGTTAGGTGTCTTTTCCGATTTTCTTGTTGCGCAGGGAGGAACAACCGTTCTGACAGAAGTACCGGAAATGTTCGGTGCCGAAACGATCCTGATGAACCGTAGCGAATCAAAGGCTGTCTTTGAAAAGACCGTTCATCTGATCAACGACTTCAAATCTTATTTTATAGAAAACAAACAACCGATTTACGAGAATCCTTCTCCGGGAAACAAGGCTGGAGGTATCTCAACCCTAGAAGAGAAATCGTTAGGTTGTACGCAAAAAGCCGGGACCTCGGCTGTCCGGGATGTAATGCTTTATGGCGAACGGCTGAAGACAAAGGGCCTGAATCTGCTAAGTGCACCTGGTAACGACCTGGTGGCCAGTACGGCACTTGCTTCTTCGGGTTGCCACTTGGTTTTGTTTACAACCGGCAGGGGAACTCCGTTCGGCACATTTGTTCCGACTGTGAAAGTTTCGACCAATAGTAATCTGTATTTCCGCAAACCCAACTGGATCGATTTCAATGCCGGCCCCCTCTTGGAGGGCAAAAGCATGGAGGAACTTTGTGAATGTTTTATCCGGTTTATCATCAGTATCGCAAGCGGTAGCCCGACTAACAATGAAAAGAATGGCTACCGGGAGATCGCAATCTTCAAATCCGGTGTGACGCTGTGACAAAAGAATTCTGGCTTATTGTACAGTTTTTCAAAATACCCGTTGGTCCAAATCGAAACAGTAGTGCATGAAATTCGGTTTTCTACCCCATCTATTTCAAATTACCCCTGCGGGTAATATTTTTTAAGAAACCTATGATAATACAAAGCATTGGGTAACAAATAGATATGGATATTTGTCTTTTAGGGGAGGTTCTTGTATGATTTAACATTTTAAAAGGATGGCTTCACTTCTTGCCGGATTTGAGCTATCAATTTATATCGACGGGAGTATAGATATAAATTGATAGCTCAAATCTTCTTAAATCTTCTTCTCAATAACCGCCTGTACCACATTCAGCACATAATCGCCTAACTTTTCGGCTTCACCGATGATATCCATGTAGTAGACACCGTCCTGATACTGGTATTTCTTGTTGTTGATGTCTTCCACATTGTGGATCTTCAACTGGTTGCGGTAATTATTTATTTCGTTTTCGATGTTGTAAGACGGATTGACATCGTCGCGTACAAGTTCTGTCTTTTTCAAAATCTCGATCATACGATGTAAAGCTTTTTCTGTAAGTGCCAGCATCTGGTCCACATTATGGTTCTGCTCATCCGTAAATATCGATTTAAACTCGTTGCGACGCTTAATGCTTCTCGCCATGTTATTACAAGAATCGGCGATACTTTCGATTTCCGACACGGCACGCAGCATGATACGGATTTCTTCCTTACCTTCCGAACTCAAGCGGCCTTCAGCCACACAAGTTAGATAGTTGGCAATTTCGATCTCCATCCGGTCACTGATACTTTCGTATTTCTCGACACGGCTATAGGTTTTCAGGAATACATCTTCGTTCTTTTCATAGAACAGTTCTTTCACCATATCCAACATACGCCCGGTACGTTCGGCAAACAACGTGATTTCCTTATGTGCCTGCAAGATGGAAAGCTCGGCTGTCGACAACATACCGCCTGTAATATAGCGCAACCGGTATTCTTCGTCTTCCTCTTTCTTGCCTTTGATAAGGAACCGGACCGTTTTCTCGATCAGCCCGACGAACCAAATCATAATAAATGTATTACTTATATTGAACGCCGTATGGAAAGCAGCCAATTTAAAGGAAACAGCCACCGACGGATCGGAAATGCGCATTATATGCGTGACGAACCAGGAAACGGCATTTGTGAACGGATAAAACAGAATCAATACCCAGATAACGCCGAATATATTGAAAACAAGGTGCGCCAAAGCCGCCCGTCTGGCTTGTGTATTACCTGTCAAAGCCGCCAGGTTGGCTGTAATCGTTGTACCGATATTTTCACCCAATACGAGCGCTACACCTAATTGATAGTCGATCCACCCGTTGGCACACATAATCAACGTGATAGCCATCGTCGCAGCGGAAGCCTGCACGATCATGGTCAGGATAGCCCCGATAAACAGGAACAGAATGATGGAGAAAAAGCCCATATCGGCATAGTTCTGCACGAAAGCGAGCATCTCCGGGTTGGCTCCGAGATCCGGAGCATTGGCTTTCAGTGCTTGAAGGCCCATAAAGAGGAATGCGAAACCGAATATGAATTCTCCGATCGATTTGCGGGAGCTTTTTCCTGAAAACAGAAGCGGAATACCGAAAGCGAGGAGAGGAAGAGAGAAAGCCGCAATGTCGACTTTGAACCCGAGGGTAGAGATCAACCAGGCGGTAACGGTCGTACCGATGTTGGCTCCCATAATGACCCCGATGGATTGGGTAAGGGTGAGCAGGCCGGCGTTTACAAAACTGACCACCATAACTGTTGTGGCGGATGATGATTGAATCAGGGCTGTAATTAAAACCCCGGTAAGCACTCCGGTAACCCTGTTAGTCGTCATGGCCGTTAGAATCTTGCGTAGGCTGTCACCTGCAAATTTCTGCAGACCTTCGCTCATGATCTTCATACCATACAGGAATAATCCCAAGGAACCTATAAGGCGTAGAAAATCAAAAAATGAATAGTCCATTTAAAATACGTTTAAGTGGATGTATATCCGATTAATATTCCTAACTTTAGGGGACAAAAGTATAAATAATAACTGATATACCATGTCTGAAACTATTACAATTTATTGCAAAAATAACAATACTTATAAAGAGGTACCGATTGGTTCTTCGCTGTTGGACATCTATTCGCTGGTTGGCGCACCGCTCCGGTTACAGCCGATGAATGCGCAGGTAAACAATAAAACCGAAGGGCTGACCTTCCGTTGCTGGCATCCCAAAGATATAGAATATATTGATTACTCCCGGCTTTCGGGGGTGCGTACATATGTCCGTTCCCTTTGTCATATTTTTTCAAAAGCAGTGAACGACGTCCTCCCTTCGGCCACGCTCAACCTCGAACATCCCATCTCGAAAGGTTATTATTGTGTGATCCATAACGGGAAGGATATAGACGAAGAAACGATCGGCAAGATCAAAAAGCGGATGCGTGAGATCATCGACGCCGACCTTCCTTTCCATTTAAAGACGGTTCGCACAGTCGATGCGGCAGTCCTGTTTCGCGAAAGGGGCATGAACGACAAGGCACGTCTGATCGAAAGTGCCGGCATGCCTTATACCTCTTATTATGACCTGGACGGTTACATCAACTATTTCTACGGTTGCCTGACACCTTCCACCGGCTATATCCGGCATTTTGACCTGGTCCCTTATTTCGACGGCGTGCTTTTGCGTGTCCCGCAAAGGAGTAACCCGGCAGAGTTGGAGCCGGTCATCCGCCAGGACAAGATGTTTCAGGTTTATAAGGAGCACCTGACGCTGCAACGTACAGTCGGATTGGACAACGTAGGCGATCTGAACCGGGTGATTGAGCGGGGTATGGCTTCCGAAGTCGTTATGGTCTCCGAAGCCATGCAAGAGAAGCAGGTTGCCAAGATTGCAGAAGAGATTGCCGCCCGTTACAACGACGGCATTCGTATTGTACTGATTTCCGGCCCGTCCTCTTCGGGAAAGACTACTTTCTGTAAACGTTTGGAAATACAGCTGATCACGAACCTCATTCATCCGGTCGGCCTCTCGCTCGACGATTATTTCCTGAATCGCGAAGATACGCCGAAGGACGAGTCCGGTGAATATGATTTCGAATCGCTGTATGCGCTCGACCTCCCCTATTTCAATAGTGAATTGCAGAAACTGCTTTCGGGAGAAGAGATCGAAGTCCCGACTTTCGACTTCGAAACAGGCCGCCGCATATTCAAAGGGAAAAAGCTGAAGATACATAAAAACTCCATCCTGGTGATAGAAGGCATCCACGCCCTGAACCCGGAGCTGACCTCTATGATCGAGGATTGTTATAAATACCGGATTTATGTCTCCGTACTGACCTCCATCTCGCTGGATAACCACAACTGGATTCCGACGACCGACAACCGCCTCTTGCGACGCATCATCCGTGATTACCGTTTCCGTGGCTATTCCGCCCGCGACACGATCGCCCGCTGGCCAAGTGTCCGCCGGGGTGAAGACAAATGGATATTCCCCTATCAGGAAAATGCGGATGCGATGTTCAACAGCGCCATGTTGTATGAACTGGCCGCCCTGCGCAAATTTGCCGAACCGATCCTAAGCGAAGTACGCGAGTGCGACCCGGAAAATGCCGAAGCCTACCGCCTGCTTCGTTTCCTCCGTTACTTTAATTATATTCCTGATGTCGGACTTCCGGGCACATCCCTCTTGCGTGAGTTCCTGGGGGGCGGCAGTTTCCGGTACTGATCAGGCTGTTACAGGATTGGAATCAATCTTTTTGACACGAATTACACGGATTAACGTAAGCATCCGGACACTTTTTGTATAATCTTTAAAATACCATGTATATGCGCATTATTTCTTATCTGATCTCACTTTTATTGCTCTCCGCGTGTGCGAAAACGCCGCAAAAAGCACCGCTCTCCTTATGGTATGACGAACCGGCTGCCGGTTGGAATGATGCCCTCCCGATCGGAAACGGACGGGCAGGAGCGATGGTTTTCGGTGGAGTTGAAAAAGAGCAACTTCAATTAAATGAGAACACGCTGTATAGCGGCGAACCGTCTGTTGTCTACAAAGACGTAAAGATAACACCTGAAATGTTCGACAAAATCGTCGGGCTGATGAAAGCCGGTAAATATAACACGGCATCCGACCTCGTCTGCAAAAACTGGCTGGGACGCCTGCACCAATATTATCAACCATTCGGCGACCTGCATATCCAAAACAACAAACAGGGAGATGCCGGCGGGTATAAACGGGCGCTGAATATCTCGGATGCTATCGCCACAACCGTCTACGAACAGAACGGCACGCATTACGAACGGGAAGTGTTCGCCTCCTACCCCGACGATGTGATCGTCATGCGCTTGAAAAGCAGCAGGCCGGACGGTATCGACATCTCGCTCGACTTCACTTCTCCCCACCCGACAGCCCTGCAGAAAGGAGCTGACGACCGCCTGATCCTGCACGGACAGGCCCCCGGCTATGTGGAACGGCGTACATTCAAACAGCTCGAAGAATGGGGCGACCAGTATAAACACCCTGAGCTCTATGATGCAAACGGCAAGCGCAAGTTCAACAAACGCATGCTCTACGGCGATGAGATCGACAGGAAAGGGATGTTCTTCGAAGCCCAGCTGAAACCGGTCTTCCCGAAAGACGGAAAATGTGAGATCACCGACTCCGGCATCCACGTCTACGACACGGACGAAGTTTACTTCGTGCTCAGCATGGCAACCAGTTTCAACGGTTTCGACAAAAGTCCGAGCCGGGAAGGTATCGACCCCTCGGCCAAAGCCGCTGGTATCCTGGACAAGGCCCTTTCTTACGACTATCAGACATTGAAACAACGCCATACGGAAGACTACCGTTCCCTGTTCGACCGCGTAGGTTTCGAACTGGTTTCCTCTCCCGAACAAAAGACAATGCCGACCGACAAACGGATCGAACAATTCGCCCAGACAGCCGATCCTGATCTGGCAGCCCTCCTCTTCCAGTTCGGCCGTTACCTGATGATCAGCGGATCACGCCCGGGCGGTCAACCTCTGAACCTGCAAGGGATGTGGAACAAAGACACGATCCCTGCCTGGAACTGCGGCTATACGATCAATATCAACACGGAGATGAACTACTGGCCCGCCGGGCCGGCAAACCTGTCGGAATGCCAGCAACCCCTGTTCCGGATGATCCGTGAGCTGGCGGTGTCGGGAGCCGAAACAGCCAAAAACATGTACAACCGCCGGGGCTGGGTAGCCCATCATAACACGTCCATCTGGCGCGAATCCCTGCCGAACGACAATGTGCCGACAGCCTCTTTCTGGCCGATGGTGCAAGGTTGGCTGTGCAGCCACCTCTGGGAACACTATCAGTTCACGCAAGACGAAGCATTCCTGAAAAATGAAGCCTACCCATTAATGAAAGGCGCTGCCGAATTCTTTGCCGACTGGCTGGTCGACGATGGCAACGGCCGTTTGGTTACCCCTGTCGGCGTCTCCCCGGAAAACACGTTCATCACGGAAGACGGGCAGAAAGCGGCAATGAGCATGGGACCGACAATGGACATGGCGATCATCCGGGAAACCTTCACCCGCACGATCGAAGCCTCGGAAATGTTTAATCTGGACGAACCGCTCCGCAACGAACTGAAAGACAAACTGGCACGCCTATTGCCCTATCAGATTGGAGAACGAGGACAACTCCAGGAATGGATGTATGACTTCAAGGAATGGGAGCCTCAACACCGCCACTTCTCCCATCTGTACGGCTTCCATCCGAGCGACCAGATAACGCCGGACAAAACACCGGAACTGTTCAACGCAGTCCGCAAAACACTCGAGCTGCGCGGCGATCTGGCTTCCGGCTGGTCGATGGGCTGGAAAATAAACTGCTGGGCACGTTTGCTCGACGGCAACCACGCCTACAAAATCATCGCCAACCTGTTCAACCCGATCGGGTTCGGCAACAGCGAGCACAAAGGAGGCGGATTGTTTCGTAACATGCTTTGTGCACACCCTCCTTTCCAGATCGACGGAAACTCCGGCTATACGGCGGGTGTCACCGAAATATTGCTGCAAAGCCATGCCGGGTACATCCAGCTATTGCCCGCTTTACCCGACGTATGGGCGGAAGGCTCCATCTCCGGCTTGAAAGCACGGGGTAACTTTGAGGTCGACATGAACTGGAAAGAAGGGAAACTGGTTAAAGCCGATATCCGCTCGCTATCGGGGAAAAACTGTACGCTTCGTGCCGGGCAGCCTTTCACCGTGAAGCAGAACGGCAAGACGATAGCCACCGCCTCTGCGATCCGGTCTAACGGAAAAGAGTATTTCCAGGCAACATTCGATACACAAAAAGACGGAAACTACAGCATCGTGCGATAAACCCGGCACACCGGAAAGCCAGAGGGTGTGGTCAAAACCCACTATCTTGTCATTCCCTGATAAAAAATGTGTGTGCGCGGAAACATATTACTGTTTCACTATGCTTATTTAAAAATAATCACCTATTTTTGTGGTCTGAACACATTATAAACCATTGATATGGATAAAAAAGTAATAACCTTTGGAGAAATCATGCTTAGGCTGGCCACACCAGACTATCTCCGTTTTTGTCAGAGTGATAAATTGAATGCTACCTTTGGTGGCGGTGAAGCAAACGTAGCTGTATCGTTGGCTAACTATGGTATTGCCACGGAGTTTGTAACCCGTTTGCCCAAGAACGACATTGCTCGTGCTTGCGTAATGGACCTGCGTAAATATGGTGTAGGGACTTCCCACATCGTTTACGGTGGCGACCGTTTAGGCATCTATTTTCTGGAAACAGGTGCGGTAGCCCGTGCCAGCAAGGTTGTTTACGACCGCGCTCATTCGGCTATTTCCGAAATCCAGCCGGGAATGGTAAACTGGGAAGAAGTATTCAAGGATGCATCCTGGTTCCACTGGACAGGTATTACGCCGGCTATCTCACAGGGTGCGGCAGATGCTTGTCTCGAAGCTATCCAGGTGGCAAACCGTATGGGCATCCCCGTATCATGCGACATAAACTACCGCAAGAACCTGTGGAAATATGGCAAAACTGCTTCTGAAGTGATGCCGGAACTGGTTGCCGGTTGCGACGTAATCTTAGGCAACGAAGAGGATGCGGAAAAGGTATTCGGCATCAAACCGGAAGGTTTCGATGTGACAGCCACAAACGGCGAAGTGAATGCGGCCGAATTCGAATCCGTATGCACACAGCTGATGGCTAAGTTCCCGCGTGCAAAGAAAGTGATCATCACATTGCGCGGCGCCATCAATGCCAACCACAATACATGGGGCGGCGTTCTCTATGCCGACGGCAAACTGTACCAGTCCCGTCGCTACGACATTACGCATATCGTCGACCGTGTAGGCGGTGGCGACTCTTTCATGGGTGGCCTGATCTACGGTCTGCTGACCTATACGACAGACGACCAGAAAGCGCTCGATTTCGCGGTTGCGGCTTCTTGTCTGAAACACACGATCTACGGCGACTTCAACCAGGTTACTGTCGATGAAGTTGAAAAACTGATGGGCGGCGACGCTTCAGGACGAGTGTCCAGATAATTAACAATTTAAAATGGCTAAGTACGAATATAAAGTAATCAGCCCTCTCTTTTCTTTAGAAAAAGAGTTGAATAAATGGGCGAAAGAAGACTGGGAGCTTTTCATTTATTCCTGGGGGACAGCAATATTAAGAAGAGAAATTAAAAAATAAACTATGGCAAGATTCAATAAAATGCAGGTACTCGACGCGATCGTCAGCACAGGAATGGTACCTGTTTACTACAATAAAGATGTAGAAGTTGCAAAGCAGGTTGTCAAAGCCTGCTATGAAGGTGGTGTCCGTGCATTCGAATTCACCAATCGCGGTGACTTCGCCCACGAAGTATTTGCAGAACTCAACAAGTTCGCCGCAAAAGAATGTCCCGATCTGGTACTGGGTGTCGGCTCTATCGTGGATGCCGGAACAGCTTCCCTGTATTTGCAATTGGGTGCGAACTTCATCGTCGGCCCGCTGTTCAACCCTGAGATCGCGAAGGTTTGTAACCGCCGCCTGGTTCCGTATACACCGGGTTGCGGTTCCGTTTCGGAAATCGGTTTCGCCCAGGAAGTAGGTTGCGACCTGTGCAAGATCTTCCCTGCCGGCAACGTAGGCGGACCGTCATTTGTGAAGAACATCAAGGCTCCGATGCCCTGGTCCATGATCATGGCCACAGGGGCCGTTGAACCGACAGAAGAAAACCTGTCGGCCTGGTTCAAGGCTGGCGTGACCTGCGTAGGTATGGGCTCCAAACTGTTCCCGAACGAAATGATCGCAACCGGCAACTGGGAAGCTATCTCCTCACTTTGCCGCGACGCACTGGCTACCATCAAAAAATACCGGTAAATGATTTCTGAATTATGATTTATAATTTATCATCAGCGCATAAATCATAATTCAGAAATCATAATTCATAATTCAGAAATCATAAATCATAAATCATAAATCATGAAATCCTTTCTCGATTCAAATTTCCTGCTCCAGTCCGATACGGCTCAGAAACTGTATCACGAACATGCAGCGAAAATGCCAATCATCGATTATCATTGCCACCTGATTCCCCAGCAGATAGCCGACAACTACCAGTTTGCCGACCTGACGGAAATATGGCTGGGTGGCGACCATTATAAATGGCGTGCGATGCGTGCCAACGGCGTGCCCGAAGCATACATCACGGGAGACAAGCCGTCTTACGAAAAGTTTGAAAAATGGGCCGAAACCATGCAGCATGCCATGCGCAACCCGCTGTATCACTGGGCCCACCTCGAACTGAGCCGTATCTTCGGCGTAGACAAGGTGCTGAACCCGTCTACCGCCCGCGAGATCTACGACGAATGTACAGCCAAGCTGCAGACACCCGAATTCCGCGCCCAGGCAATCATGGAACGCATGAACGTGGAAGTCGTTTGCACGACCGACGACCCGATCGATGATTTGAGATACCACGCCCAAATCCGCCAAAGCGGCCTGAAGACCAAAGTTCTTCCTGCCTGGCGCCCGGACAAGGCTATGGCGATCGAGAATGTCGATGCGTATAACGAATATCTGACCAAGCTGGAAGCCGCTGCCGATATGTCGATCCTCAACTTCAAGAACCTGATCGACGCTTTGCAGAAACGTCACGACTTCTTTGCATCACAAGGTTGCAGCCTGTCCGACCACGGTCTGACCACCTTCTATGCAGAGCCTTACACGGATGCTGAGATCGAGGCTATCTTCTTGAAGGCGCGCATGAAGAAAGAGTTGACGGCCGAAGAGATCGACAAATTCCGCTCCGCCATGTTGTACGAGTTTGCCGTTATGGATGCCAAGAGCGACTGGGTACAACAGTTCCACTATGGTGCAACCCGCAACAACAACGCCCGTATGTTCAAGAAGTTAGGGCCCGATACCGGCTACGATGCGATCGGCGATGCAGAGGTCGCTACTCCGCTGGCCCGCTTCCTGAGCCGTTTGGACGAAGAAGGCATGCTGGCAAAGTCCATCTTCTACAACCTGAACCCGCGCGATAACGAACTGCTGATGACGACAATCTACAGTTTCAACGACGGCACGGTTCCGGGCAAGATGCAGTATGGCTCCGGTTGGTGGTTCTTAGATCAGATCCACGGCATGGAAAAACAGATGAACGCATTGTCAGACCTGGGATTACTGAGCCGCTTCGTCGGTATGCTGACGGACTCACGCAGTTTCCTTTCTTACCCGCGTCACGAATACTTCCGCCGCATCCTGTGTAACATCCTGGGCCGCGAAGTGGAAGACGGTTTGCTGCCGGCATCCGAACTGCCGTTCATCGGTAAGATGGTCGAAGATATCAGTTATAATAACGCAAAAGGGTATTTCGGATTCTAAACAATCTGAATACAACAATTCAAAGATATGCCGGACGATTTGTTTATCATTTCGTCCGGCATATTTTTGTTCTTATATTCATGCTGCAAAGAAGAATATTGTTCAGAAGTCAATGCGTACAGCAATCGCCGGTTGTTGCCGCCGGATTGTTCTCCTCATAGTCGGAACAGGCATGAATTGGCTGCCAGCACCGATAGAAAGAGCTTTCTTTTTGCTTTTAGACGAACATACGAACAGCGGAACACTGGCTCCACACAAACCTATGGAAGTAGCCAGCAAACCTGCATCTATGGGATCTGAAAAAGTTGAATTTGCAGCAGCGCGAAGTGCACCCCAAAAAAGCAACGTACCCAATCCCAATCCAAGGCTGATGCCTCCTGCGACCTTAAGTTGCTTCGCTTTTCGAGTATATTTCAGGAAATCATTACCATCGTTCTGATGAGTGTTCATGCAGGAAAATGATAAGTAATTTACCGTAATCTCATTTCCTTTTACCGGCTCAAAACCTTTCGCCTGGAAAGGGAGCAAAGAGATCAGAACGACATATAACAATATTGTGTTTGGAATAATAAAAAACTTTGTCATGGTGTAAATTTTTCAGTTCACTACAAATGTAGTGAAGATTTCCATGCTATTGTCACCACTATTATATTTACTTAACCATTTATTCGAAAGGGATTCAAAGATATGCCGGGCGATTTGTTTATCATTTTCGTCCGGCATATTTTTGTTCTTATATTCATGCTGCAAAGAAGAGTATGGTTTACCAGATATTTGTCAAGGACAAGGCTCAGGATAATGTCTTCCATATAAATTGCCAGATAGAATCATTAATGATGATTTATCGGCATCCGCCCTGTTTCTTTTCTTTTGCCGTCTGCTTCAGCAGACGATATGAAAGGAAGCAAGATATATTTTGTTTTTAAAGGGGATGAATCCCACAAAGGAACCGGCTTTGCCGGAGAATATTATCTACCGTCTGCTGAAGCAGACGGCAAAAGAAAAGAGACATGGGGACACCGGTAAATCATCATTTACCGCCATCTTCCTCCCCTTCGCGGTGTCTTTCTTTCAACTAAGTCAAAAGATACGGGGAACTAAGTCAGGATATGCAGTAAACTAAATCGGAAGATGCAGGGAAGTATGAATAGGTAGTACTACTTATTGGCGATACATAGTACAATGTATGCTCTATAGGTTGTACAATGTATTGCGGATTGGTAGTAAGCAGGTATGGATAGTTTCATGCATGCCATGATTTTGTTCACTGCATGGTTTGGATTAGTTTACTGCATGCTTTGGGGTAGTTTGTAATATCGGGTTCTTTTTGAAAGGGGATGAAGGGTGGGTTATTGTCCTGCAAAAAGGGAAAAGCGGGTGTCGGTGGGTGTCGGTTAGAGAAGGGAACCGACACCTGTTAAGTAGATATGGATCAGCAAATTGCGCGGAAAGGTGTCGGGTGTCGGTGATAATTGCATAATTTATTTATAAAATCATGATAAGAGGATGCAATATTATTTTTTCTTTGACTTTGCGGCATAGGTCCTGATTCTCTCCTCACAGCTTTGCCTGGTGATATCCCGAAGCTGTTCCACTTTGGGAATAAGCGCTTCAATATCTTCTTTGGTGACGCGGAAGAGTTTGTTGTAGCGAGCCTGAATGTACGCATTCTGCAACAGATCAAAAAGCCGCTTTTCCTCTTCCGTATCGCGGGGAAAAGCTTTGGATAAGTCCAGGGAATGTGTTTTAGCTTTGGCTGACAACTCTATCAGGCTGTGCTCTTTGGGGCTATACAACGTAAAAGTTAAAATGAGACTTTTATAGTAATTCTCACAAGCCTGATGAAGATGGAATGATGCTATTTTATAATCCTGATCACTGTATGAATGGCAGGCACTGCGCAAGAAACTATTTGCATGTTCAAACTTTTCTGTGTAATACTCCTCTGCCAGCTCCTTTATCTCCTGAAAGTTCAGTTTACGGCGACGAGCCAGTTTATGACGCCCGCTGTCATAAAGCATAATGCCCTCGCGTTTGATGTCCGTATAGAAATAACGGTTTTTAAGGATGGCTTTATTCAGGTCGTCGATGCTTTCATTAATAAACTGGATGGTGGTCGATTCGTACGGGTTCTTTCCTTTATAATAATTGTCTATAGCCTTGTTCAGTATATTATTGATGGCAAAATTTTGGAAGCGGGTAGCGGTCACAACCAAAATATCATAATCACTCATAAAACAGGTGCGCACGCCATATTCGATACGTTGGTCGTAATCAACGTATGTATTTCGGGCATAACTTCCATAAAGGATTATCATCTCGCAATCAGGAAGTACTTCCAGCACGCACTTGACAATTCTTCTGAGGTCCTCCCGTTTCTGTTCGGGAAGGTAGTTGATGGATGTTTTCATGCTTCGTTATTCTATGTGTGACAAATGTATTTTATCTTCTTTTCGCCTTAGCCGCCGCCTCTTTGGCCTTTTGGGCTTCGCGGCGGGCTTTTTCTTTGGCTTTCAGCTTTTCTTTGTATTCGCGTTCCTTCTGCTTACGCTCTTTTTCCTTTTGTTTCAGGCGCTCCTTATACTCGCGCTCTTTCTGCTTGCGCAGTTCTTCGCGGGCTTTGAGCTTCGCCTTGCGTTCGGCTTCGACCTGTTGCAGTTTAGCTTTGCGGTCACGTTCGAGTTGTTTTTCCCGTTCGGCTTTAGCTTTCAGCAAAGCTTCTTCTTCGGCTTTCTGCTTCTTCAGAAGTTCTTCGTTTTCTTTTGCTTTCTTTTCCTGCAATTCCTTCTCGGCTTTCTGCTGGGCTTCGAATGCTTTGCGGGCTTCTTCCTTGCGGGCTTCGGCTTCAGCAGCTTCGCGCTTGCGGAGCGCTTCGATCTCTTTCAGCGTGAGTTCCTTCGGTTGTTCGACAGGAACGACAACGGCGGGGACGGTGTCGGATGATGCCGGAACGACCGTATCTTTTGCAGCCGGTTGCACGAAGGCGGTATCAGCAACGGCAGGAAGGATCGTCTCGGCCTTGCGGACAGTTGTCGTGTCGGCCGCCGGGAGTTCAACCGGGATCGTGTCTTTTACGACTGACTGTTCTGCGGCCTGCTGCTTCTGTTGTTCTTTCGGACGGACGGTCTTCTTGACCGGTTCGGGCTTTTCTTCCCGGACTTCTGTGCCAGGTGTTTCCTCCGGAATGTTGTCAGAATCCTGTGCTTTTGTTTCTTCCGCCTCGGCTTTTGCTTCTTCTTCTTTGATCTGTTCGGCAGTCATGCGAGCTTTCCAACGGGCGGCCAGTTCGGGAGCGGCCTCGCCGAAGTTCTCCTGGAAGAAGTCGACATATTCCTCAAGCGTCTTTCCACGCATCAGCGTTTCGTAGTTGTCGTCGGAGATCGGAAGGATGGCGACATTCTTGTCCAGCGCGGTTGCATAGCCGTCTGCCCCGTAGATCATCTTATAATAATGGAGGATTTCATCCAAGTTGAAGAAGCCGTGGATCGTCAGCATACTCATCGGCCCAGCCTCTTCAAAGCTCAGGTCGAACTCCTTCACCATAAAGTTGGCGAAGTTATAGGCGGCAACGGCGAAAAGCAACTGGTTCCGGTCGAGTGTTCCGGTCGGGTACATCAGCATCATCCGGTAGGATGTGTTCGGCTCTGCCGTGAACGTACGGGCCGAATCGGCAGCCGAAAGCATACCGTCTTCCCCCAGGCCGAAGCGCAGGTTCCAGCTCATTCCCTTGATACCGCCCTGGACCATCATGCGGCCACGGAGGACACCTTTCAGCATCTCGCCCGCCAGTTCCGTCACATCGGCGGTCGGATATTTCTCAACCAGTGCTTTCAAGGCGTTCTTGAAACCTTCGGCATCCCCGGCCTGCACATAAGTCAACGCTTCGAGGAACATGAACTTAGGCATCAGGTCTGCCAACGGGTATTTGGCGCTGACATTGCGGTAGTTGCGACGGACGGTGACGGTGTCTTCCGCCAGATAGCTCGCATAGGTCGCCTGGTAGATCGAATCCTGCACCTTGTCCATCATCCGGATATTATATTCATAGTTCGGATCGGCAATCGCAACCGCATAATCCGATTCCGGGAAAGTCGTGACCAACTTATTCTTATAGGCGGTAGCCAGCGTTGTGTTGCCGGAACGAAGCGCCATCAGGTAGACCTGGTAGTAGCTTTCCAACAAGTGGTTATGCTTCGGGAAACGGCGTTCCAGTTCTTCAAAGGCTTCGGTGGCCAGCGGGATGTCTTCAAGCTTGTCTTTATAGATCATGGCCATGTTATAGAGGCCGTCTTCTATGATGATGTTGGATGCTTCTATATCTTCGGGCGTCAACGGAAGTTGCTGGATGTAGTATTCGCGCGTTTTCGGGTCATCGGATGCGACCGCTTCCAGGCCGGCTTCGAGCGAATCGGCAGGTAGAGGTTGTCCGTCGGCTCCCACTGCTATGGAATCTGCCGATGCCATATCTTCTTCACCCTCCATATTCTCGTTGAAAGTAGACATCTCTTTCTTGCGGCGGCGCCAGTTGTCTTCGAGCGCACGCCGTCCCCACTTACGCTGGAAAGCGGTCTTTCCCTGCGATACGGCCTGCGGGTTGTAGAAGTAGAAACCGGAGCCGCCGGATGTCGTCGGCAAGGTGATGCCGCCCGTTTCCGTTCCCGGCCGGTCGATGCCGGTGCCTTTTGCCTCCTGTTCCGCCAGATAGGCTTCTTTCTCGGCAAGCGCTTTGGCTTCTTCTTCCTCCTTCTTCACCTGTTCGATGATCTTATCGATCACGGCAAGACGTTCCGCCTCCGGCATTTTGGCAAGCGTTTGCAAGCTATCCTGCAAATGAACCGCCTCCACATGTACGACCAACTCGTCCAAGATAGCGGACAGTTTGGAGACCCGTTCATAATCTTTATATTCTTTCCGGATGCCGGACAAAGCACCGCTAAAGTTGGGCTGTGCCTTGACATAGTCGCGTTTCTGGAAATAAAGGTCGCCCAACTTGATCTGGCAGATCGCCTTATCCAAGCCGTTCTGAGTGCTTTTCTCCACGCCCAACTCATAATTCCGGATGGCATTGACCGTATCTTCACGGCTCATATAGACATTGCCCAACGCATAATAGACCTGGTCGAGCAGGTCCTTGTTCTTCTCGCTTTTCGCCATCCGTTGCAACATCTTCACCACTTTCTGGAAATTCCCGCCGGTAAAAACTTCCGTCTGGCGAATGCGGGCGGCAAATTCCAACTCATACGGAGGATTGGCTTTGATCACTTGCCCGAACATCTGGTAGGCAAGTCCGTTCTGATCCTGTTCGGCATAGATCTGCCCCAACAGGTACTTCATGCGGGTACGCTGGCGGCGGTTCTTCTCTGCCTTGATCGCCGTCTTGAAGTAGGGGACGGCTTCTTCATATTGTTTGTTCTTCACTAAGTAGTCGGCATAGACCGTCGCGTACTGGTTCAGGTTCTTGCGGGGGATGCCATTCGTATTCAGTTTCCCTAAGATATCTTCCGCCTCATAGAACCATTCCATCTCGGAATAGCAACGGGCTTGCCAGAGACGGGCTTCGGCCACAACTTCTTCGTCATGGGCATAGTGGCGGGCAATGTAGGAGAAGGTGGCAGATGCCTGCAGGAAGTCGGCGTTATAGAACTGCGCCTGTCCCATCATCAGCCAGCACTTTTTCAGGAACGGATTATATTCTTCCTGTTCCTGCCAGGCACGCTGCTTGGGATCGTTACGCCATCCCGGTTTCTTGGCCGGCTTTGCCTTGATGGAGTGGAGCTTGATCGCTTTATTGCTTTTCTCGATCGCCCGGTCGAAGGGGCCTCCGGTTTCGGCCTTGTCTTTGGGTTGCGCGCTGACCGGATACATCAGGATCATGTCGGAATAGCTTTCTTTATAACCATTCTGCATCGAAAGCAACGCTTCGTCAAAAGATGTCTTTCCGTTGAAATAGATATTATAGCGGGAATTGAACGCATGATAGAAGCGGCTTGCCTTGGTGTTCTTTTTCGTACTGCAAGACCAAAACAAAGAGACAATTAATAATGCAATTATATAGTAGAAACCTTTCTTCATTTCCCCTTTAACGCTTGCCGAGGGCTTTTATTGCCTTGACTACTAAAAAGAAAAGGACAAGGACAAGAATAATAAACGCTCCGGAAGGCACATTCAGGAAATAGGAAAGGACGAGCCCCGCCACGCATCCTAAAAAGCCGATAGCTATACTTCCGAAAATAATCTTCTTAAAGTCTGACGTAAAAAGGTTTACAGTGATCTGGGGCAACGTCAGCAGGCTCATCAGAAGCATGATCCCGACTAAACGGATCGAGAGGACGATCGTCACGGCTATAAAGAACATCATCACATATTCTATCCACTTAACGGGCAGTCCTTGCGTCACGGCAAAATCCCTGTCGAACGCCACATAAACGATCTCCCGCAGGAAAAGGGAGAAAAGGACAACCAGCAACAACGCCAAAGCGGCAATCCAGATAATATCGCCCGTCGAAATCGTCAGGATATTCCCGAAAAGGTAAGCGGACAGGTTAGGCGCATACCCGGGCGTAAGGAAAATGAAGATAACACCCAATGCCATCCCCAGCGACCAGACACCGGCAATGGCTGAGTCTTCACGCACATTCTGCGTCTTGCTCACCCACTCCACCCCGAAAGCGGAGAGCACGGAGAACAACATCGCCATCAAGATCGGATTCATCCCGAGATAGAAACCCAGCCCAAGCCCACCGAAAGAAGCATGTGTAATTCCGCCGCTGATAAAAACAAGCCGTCGCGACACGATATACGTCCCGACGATTCCACAAGCGACCGCAGTGAGCAGGCTACCCCAAAGGGCATGTTGGAAAAAACCATATTGAAGTAAATCCATCTTCTATCTCCTTATATTCTTTTTCTGTTCCATGGGGATGGAACTTAATGTATACGCCGTTCGCCGACAATCAGGAACGCTTCGTCTTTCAGCGCATCCGGCAAATTAATGGCACGCAATTGGAGGCTGCGCAGCCAACCGGCTACTTCTATCTCTTGCAACGTGTAGAGCACATCGCGAAACTCGTTCACAGCATCTTCGTCATATGCATCGGCTTCTACTCCCTGAAAGCGGTCCAACTCCTCATCGTCGTAATATTCGACTTTTTTGCTGACTGCGGCCAGCAAGCTGTCGCGCTCGCAGGTTTCATGCTGCCCGCAACATTCGTCTGTGACGAGTTCCTGTGCTTCCGGGATTTCTGTGATCTCCCCACGTTCCAGCATCTTCCGCAACTTCCGGTTCCGAAAATAGCCGGCAATGGCAGCAACGACACCCAAAGCAATTATTCCTGTAATGATGTACCACATATCTTTGTTCTTTTTCCTTTTTAACTTTTCATCCTGTCGCGTCTAAGTTCCCTGTCAATCGAACAGATGAGCTCCTGTCAATCGAACAGATGCCCGTCTGTCAAGCTAACAACAAAACCTGCGCTTTTCAGATCCTCCCAATAATGCGGATAACTCTTGCTGACCACCTGCGGATCGGCAATCTCAATTCCTTCCGGCAGGACCAAGGCAGCAGGTGCAAAAGCCATTGCCATCCGATGATCTTCATAGGTTGCGATCACAGGATGGGCTTCCGGCTCACAGCGTTCGCCGTTCCATTCCAGGATGCTGTCGTTGCTGTCTGTCAGGAGATACCCCAATTTGCGAAGCTCCGTTTTAAGCGCTTCGATACGGTCGGTTTCCTTTATCTTCAGACTTTGCAAACCGGTAAAGCGGAAAGGGGTATTTAATAACACACAGGTAACGACAAAGGTTTGGGCCAAATCCGGCTCGTTTACGAAGTTATAATTCAGCTTTTTCGTACTGTTCCCGTTGTGTTTCAGGATAACGCCCCGGTCTGTGTAGGTCGTGCCTACACCAAGCTGTGCAAACAATTTGGCTCCGGCGGCATCTCCTTGCAAACTGTTCTTAAATAGTCCCAACAACTCGATTTCAGCATTCTTAGACAACGCCATCATGGAATACCAGTAGGAAGCGGCGCTCCAGTCGGATTCGACGGTAAAGGGTATCGGTTTATAATCCTGCGGCTTCACCCGGATGGTCTGCCCGTTCCATTCCGCCTTTACTCCATATTGCTCCATCAACTGCAATGTCAGGTTGATATAGGGTTTTGAAATAATAGTTCCTTCCAGATGCAACGTCAGCCCCTTCTCCATCAGCGGCGCGATCATCAACAACGCCGAAATGTACTGCGAACTGACCCCGCCGGCAAGCGAAATCTCGCCTCCCTGCAACGCACTTCCAAAAATCCGGAGGGGAGGATAGCCTTCTTTTTCCATATATTCCACCCGTGCTCCGAGCGAGTTCAGCGCATCCACCAGTATCTTAATCGGCCGGTTCTTCATCCGCTGGGTCCCGGTAATCGTCCACTCGCCCACTACCTTAGACAAAAAAGCCGTCAGGAACCGCATCGCAGTCCCCGCGGCTTTAATATCAAAGTCACGATCATTCGAATTCAACGCCTTCACCATCACCTCCGTATCATCACAATCCGACAAATTCCGAATCTCATACGGACTATAGCTCAACGCATTAAGTATCAACGCACGATTACAAATACTCTTGGACGCGGGAAGCTTGATGGAAGCTTTCAGTGAAACAGGACTCTTTACTACGTAGCTCATATCTCTGCATTAAAATGGAGTACAAAAGTACGGATTTTATTGGGAAGATATGACTAATATTGTCCTGATATAGCTATTTTAATAATTCTCCGACAATCATTATTTACACAACAATGCATAAGTACACCACAACATCGGAGCTTGCCCATGATAGTCACCGGCAATCCTGGGGCGGTCATAATAATACTGAAGATCATTCTTCTTTCCAGTACCGATACAAACTTCTTCCACATCTCCGTCCTTATTAATACAAGGGACTAAAGCAATCCATGCTTTTCTTGCTACAGGTCCATACTCTTCAGCATCTAACCATCCCTTCTTCACCCCCATAATCATCGCATAAGTAAACATGGCAGAACCGGATGTTTCAGGCCAACAATCAGCCTTATCAATCAACTGGTTCCATATACCGCTTTTATTCTGATAATCTTTTAAACTTTTCATCATCAGACGATACCTCTCTAAAATACGAGCATGATTCGGATTATCTTCCGGAGTAGACAATAATAATTCTGCCATGCCTACAGCCATCCACCCATTCCCTCTTGCCCAGAAATACGGGACATCAGGAGCATGATAAAACAACCCGTTGGAACGCTGTAATTCATCCAAATAGACAACCATCTCTTTTACCGCACGATCCATATATTCACGTTTTCCTGTCGTATGATACGCCTGAGCCTGAAGAATAGTTATCATAAACATATCATCAATCCAAAGACGAGTTTGCCAAGAGAGCCCTTTGTCCGCCCAAGCCTTTTCCTCTGAAGTTACATTAGCCGGCAAAGTCCATTGTGTATCAGCATAGGATAAACCCATTTCCAAATATTTCTTGTCCTTCGTTATTTTATATAATTCTAACGGGATACAACCAAACACATTCAGGTCTACATGGTTCATTATAGGCAAATGAGATTTTTCCGTTGTAACAAGCAGATCAAAACGATCCTTTAATTGTTCAGCCAATTGTTTATCTCCAGTTATTTCTGCATATCTTAACGCTCCATACCATGTACAAACTTCTGCATAATGGATCCATTTTCCTTTCCCATACCACATGTGTTTGGAAGGAATAAAATGCCGGCTAAGGATAGCTCCAACTTTTTCAGGCGAACAATTTTCCGGTAGATCTTTAAAATAGTCTTTTTGTGCATTTGCTGACTGTGTCATAGACATAAACAGACAAACAGTCACAAGGAAATTCACAATATACTTCATCGTTCAAATTTTATTGCTCAAATTTAACATTATTATACTCTTTCCATCCCGTAAGAATCTTCTTTTTATAAGACAATGCAGTTTCTGCATCTTTCAGCCAATCCCATTGCCCTAAAGGATATTCTCCTTCCATACTTTTCATTTCATCCGTAACGATATCTATTCGATTCAAAGCAGACCTGATCTGCTCTTCAAGATTTTCATATCGATAAGATTCCCCTTTGGCATATATCCGAAATCCGAAATAGGCAGTGGATACAGCCTCGTAAAGTTGTGCGGTCAAAGCGGTCCTTCTAAAAAGCCGATATAAATCCTTATAATCTGAAGGGTCTAAAAGTTCTTCAGCCCGTTCTATATCAGCTAATGCCTCGTTAGCCAAACTTACACCATACCGTTTTTCTGTAATAATATAGCTGAGGTAAAGACTATCCATTAACTCTACAGGCGTAACCCAATTCCGATCAATCACATATCTTGCCTCTAATCCCAAGCGGGAATCTTTTGTTTTAAACCGTGCCGGAGCAATATGATTGACAATATCTTTCCAATAATGAAATTCCTTATTGATCCCATGCTCCACAAATACAACTGGCGGTTCCAGCCACCGCCCCGAAACATGCCTATCATAGCTGCTACTATAAGGATCATAATCCATAGATGAATGTTTCGCCGCATTTGTCCCTAAAATATACATGGAAGACAAAACGATATCGTATGCTTTTTCAAAAGCTTTCTTTATCGGTTCTAATGCCTTTTCTCCATATCGGGTTGAAATATATTCATCATATATCTGATCAGGCAAAATTTCCGGATTCTCAGTTGAGCGTTTTAAAGCATATAGCAATATCTCATTGGCAGAATCCACCAATTTTGTCGTTCCATACCGATCCGTCCGGGCTACATATCCAATTACATTCGGTCGCTTAATAAAATCAGTCCACCGTTTTGTCACATATTCTGGCCAGGTATTAGCTATAACTCCCTGACCATTATATTCATTTCCCGTATCAAATTCGACTATCGTAGGTTTATTTATTTTACCGATAAAAGGATCGTTCGGGTGAGTCAAAAAGAAATCATGAGGGGTTTCTTTCATCATTAAAATAACCTTATCATTCTTAATATGATTGATACACCCAACAGTATTTGCATATTCTTCTTTCGAATAGGCAAAAGTCCTTATATATAACTTCTTTCCGCGTTCATTAATGACAACATCAGCAACGGCATCTACTACAGCAGCCAATTTCTCCTCATTTGTTTTTAACCGATTCGAATATTGCTTTTCCGCATATGCACCAGTTTCAATGAAGGTCAGAACCAGCCCATCTATTTCCGGAATAAGTTCAAGCATTCCTCTATAATCCTGCTTAAACCACTCCCAGAAAGCCGGATTATCCATATTAAGAGTTCCACGAGGACCAGTTTTAAATTGCGCTGGATAATAATCCAGCGCATAAAAACTATGATCCCAAACAAGTACCTCCCCAATTCCCTCCTGATGAGCCAACCGGGTAAGATCTCTTACCTGATTTCGTACTGATTCATTCTTTACTTCCATCAGATTATGAATAATCTGATGAGAAAGTTGAAGATGGTTGATTTTATAATCCTTCGCCGCTTTTATCGTTGTGATCGCATTATCCATATTATTGGATAATATGATCCATCCTTTTATAGGCACATCTTCTCCTTTACAGTTGATAGAAATAGTAAAGAAAAACACCAATACGAGTCTAATAAGACATTTCATTTTATTCCTCACCATTGGGGATTTTGTGGATATACATTCGTACATCTATCAATCTGACTTTGAGGGATAGGGCGTAATTCATGGAATGGCTTCATATTACCGTGTGCTTTCCGATTATGCAAATCAGTCCTTTCGATCAGTTTGCCTAATCGTTTCAAATCATACCAGCGTTTCCCCTCTCCGCAAAGCTCACGGGCACGTTCATCCAAAAGAAAGTCAACAGATAAGTCGGATGCTGAAATCTCCATTTCTTTTTCTTTTCCTTCGATTGCACAATTTCTACGTAATGTATTGATATATTTCAAAGCATTATCCGTATCACCAGCTCTATAATAAGCTTCACCAGCCAAAAGATAAGCTTCGGCAACCCTGAAACAAACCCAATCTCTGGTTCCTTTTTCTTCATTCATGGTAGCTCGCTTTACATCGTCAAA
This sequence comes from Parabacteroides vesiculifaciens, assembly GCF_049860805.1. Classification (NCBI taxonomy): domain Bacteria; kingdom Pseudomonadati; phylum Bacteroidota; class Bacteroidia; order Bacteroidales; family Tannerellaceae; genus Parabacteroides; species Parabacteroides vesiculifaciens. The sequence continues at coordinate 4,307,141 of NZ_CP187555.1, read as the reverse complement.
TTTCTTCAAATGTAAAAATACACGATTACTTACCGTACTATAATCACTTCCTAAACTCTCACTAAATTCAGGATTAAAAACTTTATAGTTTTTCGAATCGATTTGAGCCTTGCTCCAAGCATCTTTCGGAAGATAAAAAGCAGTATCTCCTACAGATAGTTTATCTGTCGCAGTTGTTGCATACCACGTGTCACGCCAGTAAGCCTGATAGCGAGAATCAATGGAAGAGTCGTACAAGTCCGACATGAACTGGGTCGGTTTAAAACGGGCATAAGGACGTCCATATTCCACAGTACGAGTCATTCCCGGAATATTAGCATCATATTTCGGAACAAAATATAAATGTGTCTGGTTCCCATTTTCCCTTAACGATTCATCTTCCGAAAACTGTAAACTCCAGATAATTTCTTTATTCATATCATTATCCTGATTAAAGACCATATCTCTTGTTTCTTGCAATGTATATTGTGACTCATTAATAACGCTTGACGCTAATTGAGCAGCTTCTTCAAACTCGACTTTTCCGCTCCTTTCATCAGATAACAAAACATAAGAAAGAAAGAATTTAGCACCATACACATCAATACGTCCATAATCAGTTTGTTGTGCAGGCAAGTTCTCCACAGCATAACGCAGATCCGGATAAATGGCCTCATCCAGTATTTGTGCGACTGCAGTTCTATTCGCCTCCGTCTGTACGCCAACCGTCGGCTCAAGAGACAAGTGCACATCCCCAAACTGCATAATCAAGTGATAATACATATAAGCCCTCAAAAAGCGAGCTTCTGCTTCACGTAACTTTTTATCTGAATCGGACATATCAGAGACAGAGTTAATAAAATAGGTCACATTATTACAAGCATTAATACCGATATAGCATTCTTCCCACACTTTTGTGATCTGGCCTGCCGTAAGAGAAATATTATAAGTATCAAAGTTCACATCTCCATCCACTCCCGCTTCAAAAAGATCTGTTCCTTGTTCAGTCAGCTGCAATAAATTAGTTGTAGATGCCGAAAACGATCGCAATCTTGCATAGCAAGCATTTACAAGCGTCTCAATACCTGTTTTAGTATTATAATATCCATCTGGTGGCAATACTGTCTTCGGTGCTTCTTCCAAAATATCGCAACTGAAGAATAAAGACAAAAACATAATCGATGTTAAGAATATCTTTTTCATTTCTATTTGTTTTTAGATTTTAAAAATTAAGATTAACACCTAATTGATAAGATGTTACAGAGGGATAAGATTTTTTATCTGTTCCTACTTGCGGATCCTGACCATCAAACGGTGTAAAGACAAAAGGATTATTGATATTGATATAGACTTTTGCATTTTCCATTCTAAATTTCTGGATAAAATCTTTAGGTAAAGTATAGCCTAATGAAATATTTGAAATACGGACAAAAGAGACATCTTTAACAAAATAATCACTATTAGAAAAATCAGTATAAGTTCCTTTTATTGCAGGAGCAGGATAATCATTCGACTGGTTGTCCGGTGTCCAATAATTCACACGAAACCCTCTATATCTCACAGGATCGTCACTACTCTGTTTATGCGCATCTGATAAAGCTCTAACACCTTGGCGAGTATACATACTCATATAAAAGTCAAAACCTTTATAAGAAACAGAAGTATTTAAACTTCCAATCCACTTCGGATCACGACTAATGATATATCGATCATCATTCAAATTGATATTTGGAGCTTCTCCTTCTTTGTTATAAATATCCTTGTATTTCGGATATCCGGGTTTAGCCCCATAAGCTGCCGCTTCTTCTGCCTCATTTTCTTGCCAAACACCGACAAAGTCCAATAAATAATAAGAACGAATAGAATGTCCAATAAAGTAATTAGAACCAACATCATCCTTTTTATCTCCATAGAGGTCCAAAATCTCATTCTTATTTTTTGCAAATGTAATTCCAACATTCCATCTCCATTCAGTATTCCTGATAATATCACCGTTTAAAGTCAGTTCGACACCTCTATTCCGCGTACTACCTATATTCTGATAAATCTCTGAAAAACCAGATGTGACAGGCAATTGTCTTTTTAATATCAAATCTTTTGTCGTTCTTTGATACCAATCAATCGTTCCGTTTAAACGAGAATTGAACATACTAAAATCTAAACCGACATTATACTCCTCTGTCTTCTCCCACTTCAAATCCGGATTCGGGATACCAGTAGGTATTGTTCCAATAGCCGCAGCTTCGTTCCAAGAATAATAGGTTTTAGACAATTTTCCTAATGTCTCATAAGGATCTACATTCGTATTACCGGTATTACCCCATGAAAAACGCAGTTTCAAATTATCCAAAAATTTCGATCTTGCTCCCTGTAAAAAAGATTCTTCTGAAAGTCTCCAAGCGACAGACATAGAAGGGAACCCAGCCCATTTATTTTTATCGGAAAGTCTTGAAGAACCGTCATAGCGATAAGTAAGAGTCAGCAGGTAACGATCTAACAATGTATAATTGAAACGCCCCATCAAAGACATAATCCCCCATTCCGACAAAGTTGTTTTCTTATCCAAAATCGTAGAGGCTGCCTCCAAATTATAATACAACCCATCATAATACATATCTGTGCCTTTCAGATAAACGGACTTTTCCTGGAACTGTTCCACATTAAATGCAGCCATTGCTCCTATTTTATGTATAGTATTGATCTCTTTATTATAAGATAAAATATTATCTATGATTGAAGACAAACGAGTACGACTATCAAAACTTGCCGCATGTGCTCCACCGCTTCTATCACGAGTATCGCTTCCCTGGTAAACACCTTTATTAGTGTTGCTATAATCCAACCCGACTGAGAATTTATAGGATAATCCATCCCATATATTCCAATCTAAAGCAGCTGAACCGATCACCCCATATTCATCTGCTGAATTTTGATTATTCTGAATTTCACACAATGGATTCGTAACCAAAGATTCATTTGGAGTTGGATATAATTTTAACTCCCCGTTTTCGTCTCTAGCAGGAGCTAATGGAGATAACTGATAAATATGATAAATACGATCCGGAAGAGCATCGTTTTTAGAATAAGACCCCAAAACCGCCGTCGTAAATTTTAAACGATCCGAGAACTTAAATGTATTATTAAAATTCACATTAAACCGTTTATATCCGGCATTATCAACCAATGAACCCTGATCCAAATAGCCTAATGAAAGCATAGTCGCTGTTTTCTTGCTTGATGCACTGATCGTCACATTATGATTTGTGGAGAAAGCTGTACCGCCCCATACTTCATCGAACCAATCAGTAAAAGTTCTATTTTTCCATGAGTTCAATTCGATATCATCGAACATTGCCTCATCGGAATTATCCTGGCCGGCATTAGCTAATGCTATACGCTTAAAATCCACAAATTCATCAGCAGACATCAAATTCGGTTTTCCCGCAGCCTTGTCAAATCCAACCCAACCATTATAACTAGCCTTTATTGAACTTTCTCCTGCTTCTGCCCGTTTAGTCGTTACAATGATTACCCCATTGGATCCTCTTGCCCCATAAATAGCCGATGCTGAAGCATCCTTCAAAACATCAATAGATTGAACATCATTGGGGTTCAGATTCACACTCGAACTTTGCATCGGAATTCCATCCACCACCCACAATGGATCATTCGAACCCGTTATGGAACTAATGCCACGGATTTCAATGGTAGGATTTTTTCCCGGTTTCCACACACCTCCAATGTCAACTGGAATTTTTCCTTGCAAGGCTGCACCGATATTAGGACTATTCGCCTGCGTTATTTCTTCAGCGCGTATTTGCGTGATTGCCCCTGTTAAATCTTTCTTCTTCGCTGTTCCATAACCTATTACAACGACTTCATCCAACGCTTCCGTATCTTCTTTTAGCTGAACCTCTATGCTACTCTGGTTGCCAATAACCAGTTCACGCGAAGTAAATCCAATATAGCTGACCAAAAGTGTTCCTTTAGAATATACATCCAAAGAGAACCTACCATCAACATCCGTAATTGTCCCATTCGTCGTTCCCTTCTCCACAACATTTGCCCCGATAATCGGTTCGCCATTCTGGTCTCTAACAATACCAGTAACTTTTTTCTTAGCTTGGGATTTATCTTGACCGACAAATTTCAATTGTTCTGGCGAAGGATTTATCAGAATAAGGTTGTTCTCCGTGATTTCATAATCAATACCTTCACTATTAAACAGTTGCCTCAACACAGCCTCTACTGACTGTTCCTTCACTTTAACAGAAACCTTTTTATCCAGATTAATCTTTCCACTCTCATAAATAAATCGAAAATCGGATTGATTTTCGATCAAATAAAGGACTTCCTTTATTGACTGATTCTGTACATTCAATGATAACTTTGTGGTCTGCGAATATACAGATGCAGAAATCTGCAAAGAAAATGCAATCAAAAAAACGACTGTCAATTTCATAATAGATAATATCTTTTTAAGAGTTGAAGACTGGTCCAACTCTAACGTATTAAAAAAATTCATATATTTGTATATTGATTGTTAGTTAATTATTAGTGCTTCCAACACTAATTTCGCGATCAAACTCATAACGGGAGATGTTGCACCATTTCCCGTTTTTGTGTATTCATGGCATTCTACTTCATAGGCAATTCTATTTAGAGGTTATACTTATATGTTTTCCTTTTACATGATAGCTTATATTACTTAGGCGGGACAAAGCATCCATAACGTCTGTTACGGTCTCTTCCTGTATAACTCCGTTATAACGGATCTTTTCTCCCAATCCCGGTTCAAGCACAATTTCCACATCATACCATCTCTCCAGATATTTGCAAACAACCGAGAGAGACATATCTTCCATATATAATTTATTGTCCAACCAGCCATAAGAATGGGACAAAATACCTTCTACCTGTTTAATCTTATTTGTTCCTCTATCGAAAACAGCTATTTCGCCCGGCTTCATTCTCAATTTCTCGTTCCCTTTCTCCAGTTCGATACATCCCTCAACCAAAGAAGCTTGGATAACCGGATCATCTGCATACGCCTGCAAGTTGAAAGAAGTGCCCCAGACTTTTACACTTAAACCTCCGGCCATTTTTATAACAAAAGGTTCCTTACTTTTGGACACATCAAAAAATCCTTCACCCTGGAAATTAACTTCCCGCATTTTCCTTGCCGGGTCATAAGAATAAACGACCTCAGAGCCAGAGTTCAGTTTAACCAAAGATCCGTCCGGCAAAATGATCTCCGAACGATTTCCATAATCAGCACTCATACTGACCAGCACCTCCGATCCTTTCTGAAAAGCTCCCATAAAAGATAAGGCCAGCACTACCAATAAAGATGCGGCAACCCCGGAAGCAGCATATAATATGTTTTTCCAAGATTTTCGAAGATATACTTTCTGTCGGTTTATCTTGTTAACCTCTTCCCATGCAAGATCAGGATCAAAAATCTCAGACTCTGTATAACGGTAGGATTCTTCCCAAATCTTCTTATACAAATCAAATTCTTTTCTATGAGATTCATCTTCGGCTAACCACTCAGCCAATACCGGATCAAGACGTTTCTCATCTTCATCTTCCAGTAAATAGTCGACGATATAGTCTTTTATATGTTTATGTTCTCCCATGAATCTTGCTTTTATCATATGACACTACAAATAAAAAAAGGTCCTATTCCGGACCCGAAAAAAATTATATTCCTTTTAATTCCAAACATTTCTTCAGCTTCTGGAGAGATGTCCAAATCTGATTTTTAATCGTTTTTACCGAGATATCGAGTTTTTCCGAGATCTCTTTTTGCTTCAATCCTTTTATTCGGTGTAGCAACAGCACTTCTTTACAGCGATCGGGAAGATGGTCGATACAACCATAAAGGGCAATCCTAAATTCTTCAGACTCGACCCGGTTGTCTTCATACGATAGTTGATCCTGAGTTTCCGACAGGTTATTAAAATAGACTTTTGAACGGAGATGATTCAATGCCAAATGTTTAGCCATACGATAAAGATATCCGCTAACATGCTCTTTAATTTCAATTTTTCCCCGGTTTTTCCATATAGTTAGAAATAGCTCCTGTACAACATCTTCCGTATCACTTTTATTCATAAGCAAGCTGTAAACATATTGGCAAAGGCGACCATAATAACGCTCAAACAGTTTATTATAACTGATGTAATCATCTTTCCTGATCGCCTCTATCAATTTTTCATCTGTGGTATTAGACATACTCTTATTCGGTTTATCTCCTTAGTGCCCAAATATACAATAAATTTTGGATTGAAACCGGAAACATGAACTTTTTCAAAAATGAACACCAACCATACTTTAAAACAAATGCCGTATCAAGACTGAAAATTGACCCTGATACAGCATTTATTTTAAATTTTAGTAGACTCTACAATATCCTCTGATACAATTTCTTTTCCTGAGGCTGTATAGAAGTAAGATCCACTATTTTCACCGGCTGACCAGCCGCTATACTATTACGCGCCGCAATGCCGACCAAACAAGCCAAAGCACCATCGCGAACACTTGCACACTGCTTATACGGGTCTTCTACTCCAGGTAAGAAAATCTGATCTTTCAGCAATGCATCCCCTCCTCCATGACCAGATGTTCCGAATGGAATTTGGATATACTCACGTTTTCCAAAATTCTTAAATAAAACGAGTTCATCAAAGTTTGCATCAGAAGTCGGACGGGATTCCTGTATCCAAGCTTCCAAACGCCCTTTCGTTCCATTAAAGGCTATACGATAACCTTCGTATGGACTGTAGGTTGTTAAGGAATAAGCGACCTGCACACCATTTTTATAACGAATCGTTGCCGCCATCTTATCAAAGATATTAACATCGTTCTTAAATACACATCCATCACGAAGATAACCATCATATTTTTCGTTGGCTACATATAAATTCATCAAATTCTTCTTTTTCGTAATGTCAAAGAAGAATTTACATTTGGAAGTATAAGGACAGGTACGGCAATTCTCTGCCCGAAATGTTCCATTTTTACCATAATGATCCAAGCTACCTAATGCATATACACTTTCCGGATCACTGTCAATCCACCAATTCAGAAGATCAAAGTGATGGCTGGCTTTATGCACCCACAAAGAACCGCTGCATTCCACCAGACGATGCCAACGGCGAAAATAATCGGCACCATGAGAGGTATCCAAGTACCAATGAAAATCAACAGAAGTAATATCGCCAATCTCACCGGCACGGAGTAACTCCCATATTTTCGCACGATGTGGAGAATAACGATAATTAAATGTCACACGACAATTCTTTCCTGTCCGTTTTTCTGCATCCAAAATTGCCTGAACCTTCTTTTCATCCGTTGTCATCGGCTTTTCTGTAATAATATCCGCGCCAAGCTCCATTCCACGGATAATAAATTGATGATGAGTGCTATCCATTGTCGTTACAATCAGCACATCAGGCTTAGTTTCCTTCATCATCTTTTCAAAATCCGTATAAGTAGGACAGGAAGCCCCGATAATCTTCTTACCGGTTTCCACACGACCTTCATTCTTATCGCAAAGGCCTACAAACTCGATGTAGTCAGGATAACTTTTCATTAAATCATATCCCCACATGGAAGTTCCTCTTCCGCCAGTACCAACAATAGCAAGGCGAAGTTTTTTCCCTACAACTTTCGAAGCTTCAGCTGTTTCTGCCGCTACTCCCGATAATGGATTCAATAAGGCTGCCCCAGTTATAGCACCTGTCGCAGCTAAAAAATGTCGTCGTGATATTTTATTCATAATCATCATATTAATAGAATTATTTATAGCCTTTATTTTGAACGAACACATCCAAGTTCGTCACTTCATACAACGCATCTTGAGGAAGAGGACGATAGATATGATAATCCTTGATCAATGTAATATCCGGATTATGTTCTTTCACCCATTCCACCATTTTGCCAGAACGTTTCAACATATACCAACGGTTCAATTCGCATCCCAGTTCACGTGCACCTTCTTCTAGGATAAAATCCATATCCATATCAGCAGCAGTTACCTTCAGTTCGCTTTCATGTCCATCAACTAAAGCTCTTTTTCTCAGTTGGGTAATCACTTCTGCCGCTTTTTCCGGTTGGTTAGTTCTTACATACGCTTCAGCCAAAGTTATATAGACTTCACCAAGGCGCATCAGAATCAAGTCTTTAAAACCTTCTTCCCGTTTAGCAGCATCACGGCTCGGATCTAAATATTTAGTCATAGTATGAAAACAAGATCGACCATTGATAGTCGGAATTCCAGTGTTAATATCATAAATATCCGAAATATTATCAACGACAATACCTCGATCTTCATAGCTCTTTATATACTCATCTGAAACCACATCCAATGTACGAATCAGTAAAGTGTCAGAATAATCAGGATCATTGTTCCAGTTATCTGGAATTCGACACCAAACCGATTGGAAAGTCTGATCCCGACGTTTGTCAAACTTACTGAAAAGGCGGATATAATATAAGGTAGGCATCGTTGCACGGTATTCACGCCCATATACACGAGAATGACTCCACAATCCATCAATATTAACATTAGGATTTTTAGCAGATTTATTATACCAACCCACAAAATTCCGATGCATAACATTAGCATCCATTTCTGCACGACTCACATTCATTCCGTTATAAATCAAATCACTTGTGTATTGAATAGACCAAATTACCTCATCATTAATTTGATTATTTACATCAAAAATAGAAGCATAATCATCCAACAATTTATAATTATAATCATTAATGATTGAATTACACAACGAAATAGTTTCTTCATAACACTTTTGTTTCGTATAACCAGTGTTGGAGAGTATCGTATCATCATAAGCTGACAATGCCATCAACACCCTCATTTTAATAGATTTACATATACCAATATTCATACGTCCCCATTGTGTATTTTGCGGCAGATCCAAATATTGGAAGGCTATATCCAAATCATCCAATATCCGTTTGTAGAAAACAGCAATACCCGGCTGATAGCCATCTGTCACAACAGAATAAGATGGAGTATCTACATAATGGGAGGCAGGACCATATGTTTCAACTATCAGAAACAAATAAAATGCACGCAAAGCATGGACCTCCGAAGTTAGTTTATTTTTCTTTTCTTCCGATGAAACAGAAGCTTGCTCAATATATTCTATTCCTTGATTTGCTACATTTAACCCTTTATACAAATATTTCCAATATTGCGAATTATAAACATTTGAAATCATAAGGGGATCGTTATAAAACATAATCTCTCCATAATTTGTTCCAAGACCATTCGTTGCATAAGTAGTCAAATCTGTACCACAATCTCCAACCTTATATAAACGCTCCGTTAAATAACGATTTCGATGATAGATACTTAAAATAAGCGACTCAACCCCCTCTTCTGTTTTCGCATACGTATCGCTAATTAGTCCTTTCGGTTCTTCTTCTAAAAAATCACAAGAAAAAGAACTTGCAGACAAGGCAAATAATAAAAAAATTGCTATCTTTTTCATAATATACGACTTATTAAAATGTTACATTAACTCCGAAATTATAACTACTAGGAACTGTAAAATTAATATTAGGTTGCTCTGGTATAATATCAAACTCTGCAGCCCTATACAAATAACCGATATTTCTCATTTGTACATAAAAACGTAATTTTTTGAAAGGAACTTTTTCCGATAACAGGCTTTCAAAACTATATCCCAATGTCACATCCTGAATTTTAATATGATCTCCTTTCTGATAGCCATTACAAGAACGATAAGTATCGTAAGTACTTACCTGATCCGCACGCGGAAAACTATTTGACGGATTATCTGGAGTCCAATAATCTATGGAAGGCAACCAACGCTGTCCATCCATAGTAATGTCATCATAAGGAGATGGTTTCACCAAATATCCCCATCTTGAGTTCAAGTTGAATGAGAAATCAAAGTTTTTATATTGGATATTTGCACCAAGAGAAGCCATCCATTTCGGGCGAACCTGTCCCAATATGACTCGGTCATCTGCGGCACTGATTGAGCCATCACCATTTTGATCTTTAATCTTGATGTCACCGACTTTAGCATTATATTGGGCAGCAGCCTCTTCTTCTCCTAACTGCCAAACACCTATTTTTTCATAATCATAGAACACACCCAACGGTTCTCCGATAAACCATTTATTATTAGGTAAATCTTCCCCACTGATCAAAGCCGTAATCTTTTCCCAGTTTCTGGATGCATTCAGTGAAATATCAACATTCAAGTCTTTTGTCCTTACCGGATTATAATTCAAGTTAAACTCAACTCCTGAAGTTTCCGTCTCCCCTATATTTTGCCAAATATCATTGAAACCGGTAAACGACGGAATCGTTCTCTTCATTAACAAATCACTCGTCTTTGTATTATAATACTCGACATAACCATTCAATTTATTATTGAACAGCCCGAAATCAACCCCAGCATTTATAGTTTTAGATATTTCCCATCCAAGATCAAGATTCACGATCGAAGTAGGACTATATACGTAAAACTTATTAGAAGATTCTTCTCCAAACAAATAAGCTGACTGCGACAAAGTTGCCAAAGTCTGATATGGGGAGATAGCCGTATTGCCTACCGTACCATAGGATACACGAAATTTTAAGCTATTAATCCAATTTACACCTTGCATAAAATATTCATCTTTCATACTCCAGCTAACACCTCCGGAAGGGAAAATCGCCCATTGATTACCTTTTGCTAGACGGGAAGAACCGTCTGTACGAAAAGCAATATTGAAATAATATCTATTTTTGTAATTATAACGCAAACGCCCTAATACAGAAGCCAAAGCCCAATTTTGGAAACTACTTCCAATCTTAATATTTTCTATATTGGAACCTAAGTTATGATAAGAAGTATATTCAACCGACTGATTGTCTCCGGATAACGTTCCGCTATCATATCGACGACTTTGCATTTCACCAACCAAGTCGACAACCAAGTTATGGTCTCCGAAACTATTTTCATACGTAATAATATGGTTCAATGTCCATTGATCATAATTGTTATAGTCTTTCCCTGAATTTGTTTTCACCCCTTTATTTCGATATGCATTCTTACCATAAAAATATCCGCGTTTATAGTCCGAAAATATATAACCAAAGTTCGTGTGCATACTCAACCATTTATTGATTTTAATATGAGAAGTCAAATTCAGATTCAATAGATTGTTTTGAGTATCATCCACAAATTGACCAGGTATATCATCCGCCAACGGATTATAACCAGATGTATTCAATGGATTCGGGAAATAATTCAAATCACCATTTTCTAAATAGGGATTAGACAACGGAGTCATATAAAGGATTTCCGTATTAAGTTTCTGGAAACCTGAAACATTATTTCTTTTCAAACGGACCGTTGTTCCCAATGTCCAAAAGTTTGCTAAATCATAGTCAGCAGCCAAAGTCAAGTTATAATTTTCTGAATCATTAGTTTTATAATAACCTTGTTCGTTGTCATATTTAAAGGACAATAATAAGCGAGTCTTTTCTCCGCTATTACTAATACTCAAATGATAACTTTGTGTCAAAGCATTACGATATAGTAAATCCTGCCAGTCAGTATAATTACCACTTTTGATGATATCTAATTCAGATTGGGTGAAAACATCCTCATCTGTAAAAGGATTGTCCCATCCATGCGCATATCGATATCCGTCACGACGGAACTGAACATATTCCTCTCCCGACTGTAACTTCATCATATGAGGAACATTCATCCCAACATAAGAATTAAAATTAATCTCACGGTTCACCCCTTTTTTTCCTCTTTTAGTCGTTACCAAAATAACACCATTTGCACCCATAGAGCCATAGATAGCAGAGCTTGCAGCATCTTTTAATACCTCAATTGATTCAATATCGTAAGTATTTACACTTCCTAAGCTTCCAGGAATACCATCTACTATAATCAGCGGATTGTTTCCTGCATTCAAAGATCTTGCACCACGGATATAAATCTTTTGATCATCCCCTGCATATCGTGCAGACTGGATATCCAGACCAGCAACTTTTCCCTGCAAGGCATCCTGAACATTACTTGTTGAAGCAGCACTAATCGTCGATCCTTTGACAGTAGACATAGCACTTACAATATCCCTTTTCCTGGATGTACCGTAACCGATCACAACAATTTCATCCAAATTCTCCGTATTCTCTGCCAAAGAAATATTCAATACATTTTTCCCGTCCACCTTTATCTCTTTGGTATCATAACCAATGTAGGAAACCAGTAAAACAGCCGAAGGAGAAATATCCAAACTATATTGACCATTCAAATCGGTAACAGTCCCATTCGTCGTCCCCTTCTCCACAACATTCGCACCGATGATCGGTTCGCCTTTTTCATCTTTGACAACGCCTGTGACTTTTTTTGTTTCGGAAGATGCCGGGGTTTTTCTGGAAATGATTACATGACCGTTGCTGAATGTGACGGAACAGTTCGTGCCTTCCAGTAATTGTTCCAGGACGTTCTTGACGTTGTTGCCGGCAGGCACTTTTTTGATCACGCGTGAGTCGTTGACGTCTTGCGTGTTGTAGTCTACGAATAGTTTCGTTTGTTGCTCGATTTGTTTGAAAGCTGCTTTTAAGGTTAAATTATTTCCAGACAAACGAACCTGTTGATTTTGAGCAAATACGAACGAGCTACCAAGAGACAGAGCTCCAATTATACATAGACGGGAAAGCGTTTTTCCCGCATTTATAGGTATTAGATTAGTTAATTTCATATATTTGTATGTTTGAAAATTGAATATTAATTATTTTCAACGTTTTACGTTGAGCCCTAAAAAGTCACAATTCGGTTTCAAACGCCGGAAAGAGGGATTTTCGCACTTTCGTTCTTTCCGGTTTTCTTTTGTTCATCCTGTTTCTCTCCTCTATCTTTAATTTATAAATACAACATTTTCCTTTATCTTAAAATGAATGCCGATCAACTGCTGCAAAACAGTCAGCACATCCTCCAGAGTTTCATGCGGGGCGAACTTGACATTGTAATACTCGTCCGCATATTTTTGGGAATTATAATGGATCGTCACGTTAAACTTCCGTTCCAACGAAGCCATCAGATGACTGAAAGAGACATTCTCGTAAATCAGGTAACCACTACGCTCCATCTTATAGAGTAAAGCATCGACCGGCCGGACCATTACCGTATGCGCCGTATGCGAATAAACCAGACGTTCGTTCGGCTTCAGGATAGCAGGTTGGTGTTCATCCGCTTTCACATCCACTTTGACGCTCCCCTCTTCCAGGATCGTGCTCGTACAGAAATCGCTTGGATAAGAAGTAACCGTAAATACCGTACCCAAAGCCTGTACATCCAGATAGGTCGTCTTCACGATAAAAGGCTTTTCCTTGTTTTTCCGGACCGTGAAAGAGGCCTCGCCTGTCAGGTAAACCGTACGCGTTTCCGTATCCGTAAAATCTTTCGGATAAACGAGCAACGAACCGGCATCTACCCATACCTGCGAACCGTCCGGCAAAAGAACCTGCCGGCTCTCGCCATAAGGGACGAACAACTCCGCCATCTCTACATGTCGGGCGGGTTTCAGGCGGTCCGTAACGAAAAAAGTCGCCGCCCCTGTCAATAGCATCAATGCGATTACCGCCGCATATTTGATCCACCCGCGATACATCGGGACGGAATTCCGGCGAACCGGTTCAACCTGTAAATGCTTCTGTAAAGCATCCCAGTCTTCGCGGGTTTCGGCAGTCGCCTCTGCCGGCGAATGTTCCCAAAAGGTTTGCAATATATCCGTCTTTTCGGAAGTCCCGTCCTCCGCCCGCAGCCAGCGTCCAAACAGGACACGCCCCGAACGGGAGAAATGCTTTCCGAAATAAAGTTGTATGATTCGTTTTATATTGTTGTCGTTTTCCATAAAATCCCGTGCTTTATAATGGAGTCGGCTTACTATGGAAATACACACAACCTTATATGCACTTTTTTTCAGTATTTTGTAGAATCATCAGCATACACTTGATTTACAGATCATTATTTTTTGACATAAAATAAACAGATAGGCAATCTTATTTAGTATTGCAGATTTCGGGGAGCGAAACACACGATAACGGACATCACGGCGAAGCGGCAAAAGAAACAAATCGGCATGATTAACCTCGACGACCAGATATTTATTATTAATGACCGCCATTCCGGTAATATCTGTATAGCGCATTATGCTTCCATTTACAAGCAACCGATCTTTTGCATAATCGACTTTCAGTTGTTTCATATCGTCCAGAAAATAGGTCCCATACACATCCAAGACTTCCCGATATTGCTGTAATGTCATTTTAGTCACTTTCATACTATGAAAATAAATTGATGAGAGATTTAGAAAAGGGAAGCCGTTTAGGAGTGGTTTTATAAGAAAAGTATCGCTTGCACACTTGATGTATATATACAGGAAGGGCGCAGGAACTGAACTTTACGAAAAGATAGGCCTGCAACAGCCCTTCACATTATAAAGTCAGCCCCGCGCCCCCTTTACTTATATAGATACAAATCTGCATATTTTAAATATACAGATATAACCATTTTATATGTAAAGGGTTTGCAGAACCTTCTTTATACATTCAATATGAAAATAAGTGTTGCAGTTTATCTCTTCGAATATATAAATCATTTTCCTACAATCAAGAGTTGCCCGCTTGGCATTCTCTTTTTCCCAATGACAAAAATAGCAAATAATAATCAAAAAGCAATATTGTTCCGGTTATATCTGCTAATTATTGAATGTGAGGATAAAAGAAAGTCATCTTTTGACATATTTGAACCATAAATGATGATTTATCGATGTGATGGAATGAGATCGTTGTCCGAAATGATTGTCGTTCTGTAGGGGTAGGTTCTAAACCTGCCCGATATCGACAAATATACATGTTGCAATCGGGCGGGTTTAGAACCCGCCCCTACGGCGACACCTTAAATATACCAATAAATCATCATTTGGAAGGTTCACATCTTCCTTAAAACGAAGCTTAGTGTCATCCCCGGCTTATTGTAATCTATGTTCCCAACCAAATAAACGGAAAGATTTTAAAACAAATTAAGAATATTGCAAAAATCTAAGCCGTTTGGTCGAAAGTTTGGTTCCTGACCAATGCACAGATTCGATGTATCAGTTTGTTTCTAATATTGTTTATAACTAAATTATGATGCTTCCCCTCTTCTCTTTTGCGCCTGTAATATTCTCTTAATATTGGATCATGTATGGCAGCGGTTCGTGCCGCTTGGGTGAGTAGCGTGTTTAGTTTTTTATTGGCAAATCCACTTGTCTTGGCATTGCTTTTGACACTGGAGCCGGAGGTTCGTTGGAACGGTACCACTCCCGCATAGCAGGCCAGCTTGCGCGGATCGTCAAAACAGGTGAAGTTTTCGGTATAAACGATCAAAGCAAGGGCGTTGACAAAAGCCACGCCTTTGATGGATGTAATACGCTCATAATTGTTTTTGATCTCCTCTTCACTGTTGATCAGATCCATTATTTCCTTTTCCACATCTTTTATTTCACGGTTCAAGTTATCCACTTGTGTCAGGCTATGTTGATATATGTAATCTGTTGCGTGATTCCCTTTTAGGACCGAATGGAGTTCTTTGGCATGTACCAATGCTTCATTTTTCATTTTCACCAATAAATCACGGAATGTGAAAAATGAGTGCAGCGCCCGGATGGTTTCCGTATTGGGGGTATAGACCTTGGCCATATCCTCGAAACGGCAAGCGTATTGTGCGATCAGCAATGAATCCAATTTATCGTTTTTCCCGCGTTGCATGCCGCTGCTGTGTTTGATCCTGTAAGGATGTTCCAGCCACAGTGTATAACCCTCGTGCGCGAGAGTGTTACTCAAACAAACGCTGTAAAGTCCCGTGTTCTCACCGCAAAAGAGCATCTGATCTTTGCCTGTCTGCGGATAGCTATCACAAAGCCATGCCAACAGACTCTCATGTCCGGCAACATCATTACTGAACTCACGGTGGACACCTGAAGATATGTTTTCTTTCTCTATCACACTTACATCTACTTTTTTCTTGGAGAAATCAATCCCGATAAATAATTTATTCATACCTTTATATTGTTTTTGGATTAACCGAAAGCAGGAATGGGCTACTACTCTAAATGATATCCTATTATATATCAATAATCTATTTAGTCTTTGCCTGCTTGACTAACGGAAGTCTGTTACAATAACTAGTCTTTAAAGACTATCGTTTTCCATTAGTGTACTTCCGTTAGTCGGTTAATTTAGTTTCTTCATACAACAAAGATATAAATTAACCTCAGCTTCTTGCTTTACGCAAACTTAGAGTACAGTTTTCAGGAATACCCGTTGGTCTAAATCGAAATAGTAGCGCATAAAATCGGGTTTTATACCCTATATATTTCAAAATACCCTTGCGGGTAATATTTTTTAAGAAACTCGAAATATCACAAACATCTGAATAATAACAAGATATAGACATCCCCATTTTTAGGGGAGTTCTTGTACAATTTAACATATCAAAATTACAGATTCATAACAAAGAAAAGATAAATGACTTTGCGAAGAATGGCAAGGGCGGCGGTCAGATGGTTTTCCACCGTCCGTTTACTGATATCGAGGCGCGTGGCGATTTCATCATTTGACAAACCTTCTTCGCGGCTCATCCGGTAGATTTTGCTCCGCTGAGGAGACATTTGATCGACCGTACGGTTGATGATCGATTGCAGTTCGCGAACGAACAAGGCTTCTTCCTCTGATTCGGCCGGGGAAGTTTCCTGTAGGTATTCGTTCGTATATTTTTCCGAAACAATGAGACGGTCGAAATAATCGTACACGGTAAAACGCGCCATCTGGAAAAGATAAGAGGAAAAAGAACGGACATTTTTAAGTTTTTCGCGGTCTTTCCACAACGAGAGAAACAGATCCTGGGCCATATCACGGCTGACCTCCTTATCGTGCGTCAGACCGATAAGGAAATTTACCAACCGAGGTTGGTACAGGAAAAACAAGCGCTCGAAAGCTGCCACATTTCCAGATGCGATCTCCTTTAATCTATTTTGCTCCTCTGGTAATTCCATAACAAATGCGAAGTAGCGAAAAATATCAGAATAATCAAAATAAAAGTTTGCAACTCAGTTGCATTAATTTTGTTGTATTTTTACCGTGTCGAGAAAAAAGATTGGAATCATGTCAACAAAACAATGCGAAGAGAAGCTCAAAGATAAAGGTATACGCCCTACAGCCGCCCGGATTCTTATATTGCAGAAATTGTCGGAACAGACGCATCCTATTTCCTTGCTCGAACTGGAGGCGCAACTGGAGACATTGGACAAATCGACTATTTCCCGCTCTCTGGCGATCCTGTTGAAGCATCACGCCGTCCATGCCTTCGAGGACGGAAGCGGGTCGATGAAATATGAAATCTGCCGGAGCGACACTGAAACCTGCTTTATAGAAAACAGGCATATTCATTTTTTCTGCGAAGTTTGCCATAAAACCTATTGTATGGACAATATCAAAATCCCGGTCGTACAGTTGCCCGAAGGCTTTATTATAGATACGATCAACTATACGGTCAAAGGGATTTGTCCGGCATGCAAGCCAACGGATCCGTAAAATGCAATCGAGTTGCAAAAGTATCTTCGGACCTTTGCATCGGAATAATAAAAACAGATTGATTTATGGAAGCAAAAACAACTTGCCATTCCGGATGCGGATGTGGACACGGACACAATAAAGGAGAAAAACGTCGGGAGATAGCATTACCAATCCTGTCTTTCATTCTGTTAATTGCGGGACTGATCTTGGACCATACCGGACAAAGCTGGTTCTCCCCGGCGGTCAAGCTCGTCTGGTATCTGGCAGGGTTCCTCCCGGTAGGGCTGCCTGTCATGCGGGAGGCTTATCACGAGGCTTTGCGAAAAGATTTCTTCACCGAGTTTTCATTGATGTCGATTGCTTCGATCGGTGCTTTCAGCATTGGTGAATATCCGGAGGCAGTGGCAGTCATGCTTTTCTATACGGTTGGGGAAATGTTGCAAAACAGAGCCGTCGAACGTGCTTCACAAAATATCAGCCGTTTGCTCGATGTCCGTCCCGAACGTACGGATGTACTCCGTGAAGGGAAATATGTCAACGTCCCCCCGAAAGAGGTGAAGACAGGTGAACGGATCGAGGTGAAGCCCGGCGGACGCATACCGCTCGACGGGATTTTGCAGGAAAACGAAGCGTCGTTCGACACTTCCGCCCTGACAGGCGAAAGCATGCCCCGTACCCTCCGGAAAGGGGATGAAGTCCTGGCGGGAATGATCGTACTGGGACAAGCCGTCCGCATAGAAGTGAACCGCCCGTATGAACAGAGCGCATTAGCCCGCATTTTAGCGTTGGTGAAAGATGCTGCCGAACGTAAAGCTCCCGCCGAGCTGTTCATCCGCCGGTTCGCACGGTTCTATACGCCGGCTGTGATCGTGTTGGCTTTGCTGATCGTAACGGTTCCGGCACTTGTCGGTCTGATAGTGCCGTCTTTCCAATATGTCTTCCATGACTGGTTGTACCGGGGATTGGTCTTTTTGGTTATATCCTGCCCATGCGCCTTGGTAATCAGCGTACCGCTGGGATATTTCGGAGGTATCGGGGCGGCCTCACGTGCCGGCATCTTATTCAAGGGTGGAAATTATCTGGATGCCATCACACGGATAAATACCGTTGCATTCGATAAAACAGGGACATTAACCACCGGACGCTTTGATGTGACGGATATGCAGGCGCACGGGATTCCCGGTCCGAAACTATTGGCCCTGCTTTTATCCGTCGAACAGAAAAGTACCCACCCGATTGCGCAGGCGATCGTCCGCTACGCAAAGAAACGAAATATCTATGCGGCAAACATCTCGGAGATGCATGAACTGGCCGGACATGGCGTGGAGGCTGTCATCGATGGACAGGAAGTGCTTGTCGGGAATATCCGCCTGATGAAAGAGCGCGGGATTTCCATTCCTGAAGAGCTATCCGACAAGGTGGCGACCGTCGTTATCTGCGCCATCGGCAAACAATATGCCGGCCATCTGCTATTGTCCGATACGTTGAAAGACGATGCCGTGGAGGCGATTGCCAAACTGAGAAAGTTAGGGGTGACGGATATCCGTTTACTTTCGGGTGACAAAAAAGAGATTGTCGAGTCTTTTGCCAAACGTTTAGGAATCGACCATGCATACGGGAACCTGTTGCCGGAGGATAAGGCGGCGCATATCCGGGAGATGGTTGAAGAACCGGGCAAATCCGTAGCTTTTGTCGGAGACGGAATGAACGATGCTCCGGTATTGGCACTAAGCCATGTAGGGATTGCGATGGGCGGACTTGGGTCGGATGCGGCGATCGAAAGCGCCGACATCGTTATCCAGAACGACCAGCCGTCCAAAGTCGCAACGGCTATCGCCATCGGTCGCAAGACACGTACGATTGTCCGTCAGAATATCATAGGGGCACTGGGTGTAAAAGGGATTGTATTGTTGGCCGGTGCATTGGGATACGTCACGCTATGGGGAGCGGTCTTCGCAGATGTCGGTGTCGCTCTGCTGGCGGTCTTCAACGCGGTCCGCATATTGAACAGGAAGACGTGGTAAAACCGTACCTATTGTAGAGACGCACAGCCGTGCGCCTCTACTTTCCTTTCAGAAAAGGTTTTCCATTTTTCCAGATCACCTCTTCTTGTGTGATATACCAGGTTTTTCCATTATCGTTATTTCCCTGATAGAACAAGTAGGTACGACCGTCCGAATCGGTAAAAATATGCGGATGACCGGATTCGCTGGAATTCCATTCGCCGGGTTTGCCGTTCCTAAGGAAAGGTTCTTCCGAAAGGCGTTTCCAGACAATGCCGTCTTCACTTTCCGCCACTCCGATTTGTTGGGGGGCATTATTGTAAGCTCCGGCATAAAACATATAAAGCTTGTCACCTCTTTTTGCAATCGAAGCCCCTTCGATACATTTTCCTTCCCACGGATACACGGGATACAGGATAGAAGAATCCGTTGCCTGCACCCAGTCTTCCCGGTTGAAATCAGTATTGCCCGGAGCAACGGCAACTCCCTGCATCTGGATGTCGTAGTTTTTATCGCGGGTTGCAAAATAGAGGAAATAACGCCCTTTGAACTCGCATACTTCCGCATCTATGGCACGACCGCAAGTCCAATCTCCGGCCGGGTGGAAAATCGGATTCGTCGGATTCCTTCTGAAATGAATACCGTCATCCGATACGGCATGGCAGATAGCATCTTTCTCCCCATTCCCGTATGTCTGATAAAACAAATGCACCTTCCCATCCTTCACCAGCGCACCGGGCGCACAAAGCCCTTTCTTCTCATAATCAGCTCCGGGAGCAGGCGTGATCTCCCCCACCTTCGTCCAATGAACCAAATCCTTACTCTCCGCAATCCCAATATTCCATCCGGAAGCGGGCTCCCCCTTCATCGGCGGAATAGAATGATACATCAAATAACGCCCCTTAAATTTAACCACATGCGGATCTTTCGAATAGGGAACCCCGACACGGGAGGTATCACCGTATAGCATGAGGGGAAGTTGTCCCCAAGACTTTATTGGCAAAAAGGCAAACCAAATAAACAATAATAATGTTTTCATCTTTACACAGTCTAAATAAAAGACGCTAATATAAAAGATTTATTATGCAAAAACAATATTATATTGATTTAGCTCTTATTTTTATGCAAACAAAAACAGTCATCGCATATAAGAGAATACACGAACTTTCTCTTATACGCGATCGTTAAAAATTTTAAGGCATTGAAACAAAACCCTCAGCTTTTACAATCCAAGTCCCATCTTTCAAGAACCCCGGAGAATCGCCTGTAGAGCCATCCCATCCTCCTGCCATCATTGCTATTGCAGTCAGCAACGCTCCATTAGAAGGGAAATAAGGGAATGGCCCTCCTGTAGCCAATCCATGTTCGTCAAATTGGAAATTAGGAGAAGAATGTAACAAATAATCAAGAGCCAAGGCCCTCTTACCACTCCGGGCTGCCGCCATTGCCAACATAGGGAAATCCCATCCCCATACATGATTAAAATTCCATACCTCAGAAACCTTATCCAATGTACGCACAAAGATATCCCTGTCAACCCCATCTCCTGGCAACATACCCAAAGTTCCTATTAATGCAGGATGTTCAAATGTATATTTAGTCCACATATCGGGAATATCCTCATAAGTCGTGTAAACGCCGTCTTTTACCGGTAAGGGAGATAACTTATCCTCCACATCTTTCCACTTCTTTTCTATCGGTAATGACATACGCTTGCGCCATGTCTGGGCAACACGTAGACCGAAACGCCAATATCCTAATTCAAAAGCCGGATTAACCGTTTGCATTGGATCTGTATTCTCCGAAACGATAAATACCGGAGGTCCTAATACATAACGATTCTTCTGCTTGTCGTAATGGACAAAGTCTGCCATGAAATCGGCCGTTTCAAATACGACATCGCGCCATTTCTCCAAAGTCTCAGCTGTTGGATGCAATCGGTAATCCAATTCTGCAAAATAAATAGGATGGGGTTGCTGCCAAAGTAACGTGGCATGGATAATATGAGGCCAATCCCGGTCAAAACCAGCCGTGCACTTAGGCCAGCGAGCACCTTTATACCCCTGCTTCCGAGCTCTTTCACGGGAAGTCGGTAAAAAATCCTTGTATACATGCAGGCTTTTATTCAGTAAATCCCAACGATCCCATAGAGCATAATGCACCCCATGCCACCAGATCATCTCAAAATGAAAACGACCATACCATCCATTATTGAGCAACCCGCTTTCCTGAGGAGGCAGTGAGCCAGCTTCGTTTACACGCATAACATATTGAGACAGGACAATCCTTCTCTCCAGTTCTTTCCAACGAGGATCCGAACTCTCCGACAAATCGATAGCAGCTCCTGAATTCCAGAACTTCTCCCAAGCCCTGATGCTTGCCTCAAACACATTCTCATCCAAATAGGTTCTTTCTTCTTCCTGCGTGAACAAGCAGGTAAAATCGAGTTTATCCGTATCAAAAGGCCTAAGTTCGAAATAATGGGGATTCTCCTGAGTGGTTGGAGAGAACTGTGCCGGAGACTTCCATCGCAGGATAGTCGAATAATGAGTATCATCCATTTCCCTAGAGATCTGGACAGACTGCCCTGTTTGCTTCTTTATCGAGGAATGATGTTTTTCCAGTTGATCATATACTCCGACATAGGCTGCACCCTGATTCCTGTCCGCATACGGGAAGTTAATAAATACGGTAAGTCTTCCTTTCCGTATCAAATCACTTTTCACTTCCACCCCGATCATATCCAAATCTGGGTGACAGGCCGTTCTCACGACTACAGGTACACCCTCCAACTCAAAGCGACTCGTAATAATACCCTTCCATAGGTCTGTTTTCTGAACGGCATTCCGTATATCATCAGGACCTGCCTCCGTCCCGTCAAACAATAACAATTTCAAACCGATACGGCCCAAATTGAAACGATGCGGATTTGCGGCAAGCCAGGCGGAAAGCTCCGGTTGGTCAGGGTTAGGCAAGTCATAACCGACTTGCCTTCCATACGTGTTTATCGGGACTTGCCTGTAATCCTTATCAGACATACCTTCGGGCAATGGAAAGCTATGCCAGCTCCATTGTGCCATCGTGTTAAACGGAACAAAGGTTTGCAGTCCGGTAATATCCACTCCAAAAGCGAACTCGCCATTTCCCACTTGAGCCGGACTTTGGGGATTCGTTTTTGTCGTAACGATCATGTGCCTGTCAACCAATGCTTTCCGATCAATACGAGATTGGGCTTTCACTGATAAGGAAACCAGCAATACAGGAAACAAAATATAAATCAAATGCTTCATCTTATAACAATTGAACATTAATATCCCGGATTTTGAACCAAACATCCTTTACTCTTATCCACCTCCGCACGAGGAATTGGCAGTAAATAATGCTGATCCAGGAAGATTCTTTTTAATAATAATGTAGTTTCATATGTTTTATTGCCATCTTCTGATTTCTGTATATTAATGGCTAATAACGCTTTATTTTCTGTTTGGTCTGCAATTTTCCACCTTCGTACATCAAAGAAACGATGTCCTTCAAAGGCTAGTTCCACACGCCGTTCATTCCGGATCTTATCACGCAAATCCAGACCGGAGGCAGTAACAGGAGGCATCTGTACACTCTGCCGTCCTCTCACCTTATTTATATATTCTCGGGCAGTCTCTTCATCTCCTAATTCGTACATAATTTCGGCATAATTCAGATAAAACTCTGTCAAACGGAAATATATCCAAGGATTTTCCGGCTTGACGGAAGAGCCTGTAGGAGGAATTGATTCAACCATAAATTTTTTAAACGCATAACCACTTTTAGAGGCATTCCATGAACCAATACTACTTTCCGGAGAATCCAGACCTCCGTGCCACATTTCTGTTTCTCTCCCAGCCCACATAGAACCATCATGCAAAATTGAAGCTTCAAAACGAGGATCGCGCCCCACATAAGGATTTTCTTCATCATAACCGGATGCAGGATTCACTTGTAGCGGTAATTCTTCATTTAAATAAGGCAATTCACCATTTTTCATTTCGTATGCATTCACTAAATTTTGCGTTGGATTCTCACCGGTCCAGCCGTTTGATCCATTCCGTCCATTAAACAACATAAAATCCGTAGAATTAGCTTGTGTAAAATAACGGGCAAATATAATCTCACTATTATCCTGCAAGAATATAGACTGATAATCCGCACATAACGAATAATCTGTATTCAAAACTGCTTCCGTCGCTTCTTTTGCCTTTTCCCATTTTTCTTTAGAATGATCTGGATTATTCTGCTCACTCGCGGCGTAAAGTAAAACTCTTGCCTTTAATGCCTTACATGCATCACCAGAGGCTCTTCCCTGATTTTCACTTCCCATTTTAGCAGGAAGCAATACCATCGCTTCATCCAATTCTTTCACAATAAAATCAACACAATCAGCATATGAAGCACGAGATACAGCATAATCCTGATTTAAATCAAATACATTCGTAATCAAAGGCACTCCTCCATATCTCCAAATCAGATTAGCATATACATAAGAACGAATAAACTTCATTTCGCCTATCATACGATTTTTCATTGATACCTCAACAGGAGCCTCTTCTATATGATCAAAAAAAATGTTTATCGAACGGATAGAAGTATAAGCTGCCCCCCAAAAGTTCATTTTACCACTAAGGTTAACCACATTATCCGAGGTCAATTCCCCTTTTTGTATAATCCATTGATTATACCAATTATGAATACAGAAAACCTCATCACTTGCCGCACAAATCATATCTTGAGCAAATTCATGATAAATAGAATGATAAGAGGCATTTACATAAAGTTCTATCAATGCACTATCTTCCCAGACATCCGCATCTGAGACTTTATCCAAAGGCTTTAAATCCAATACGTCACAAGATGTACAAATTAAAACAGCCCATAATACATATAATATCTTTTTCATTTTCTGTCAATATTTAGAATGTTAGATTTATACCAAAATTATAAGTTCTCTGCTGCGGATAATACCAGTAACCTGAAGTTTCGGGATCAAAGCCCAGATCCTTCATGTGATCATAAATAATAAATAAATTATTAGCACTGAAAGAAACCCTTAGGTTCTGAACCCATAATCTCTCACAAATATTTTTAGGGAGATTATATCCGAACTCCAAATTTTTAAGTCTTAAAAATCCAGCATTTAACAACCATTGAGTTGAATTTTCCGTATTATTATTCCACATACTGGAACTTCCCCGCGGCATTGTCGCTTTAATATTTTCCGTTGTCCAACGATCATTTGCACGCCATTCAAGGAAATTGCCTAAAGAGTAGCTCATCACAGCTGAATAGCCTCCAAAGTACTGCTTCGCATTCTCCTGTCCCTGAAACAGTAAAGACAAGTCAAACCCTTTATATTCGAAATAAGTATTTAATGAATATACGATCTCCGGTGTATTTGTTTGGTTCACGCGAATACGATGTCGCGAGTCAATCTCTCCGTCTTTATTGACATCCTCATAGATAAGATCTCCTGGTTGTGTATTTAATAAATGCGGATAAGAAGTAATCTGATCTTCCGATTCAAAAACTCCAATTGCATGATAATATAATTCAGAGCCTATCGGCCGACCGGTTGCATATTGATACGGTTCAGCCGCCGGTTGTTCATCACTGAAAATAACTTTATTCCTTGCAAAAGAGACATTGGCTGCAATACGGTATTTCAACGGATTTGCATAATTTTCATGCGATACAACCATTTCAAAGCCTTGGTTATCTACGATCCCTATATTTTCATCCGGCAGCTTCAAACCTGTATAATCGGGAATAACCGCACTCCTCTTTGTCAAAATGTTAGAACGTCTGGTTTTAAAATAATCAAACTCAACTCCTAACAAACCATTCCAGAATCTGGAATCAAATCCAATATTATACGTTTTAGCCACTTCCCATGTGATGTTCGGATTTGGAACTCCGTTCTGAACAAGGCCAGTCACGTCATTACCACCAACTACATAGTTACTATCGAATTTATAAGTCGTCAAATATTGAAACGGATCGACCAAATCATTACCCATCTTACCATAAGATCCTCTGAGCTTTAAATTATCCAGAAAAGTCAGTTCTTTCATAAAAGATTCTTCGGAGATCCTCCAACCTAAAGAGAAGCTAGGGAAAAATCCATATCGTTTATTTTCCGGGAAGTTAGGAGAGCCGTCACGTCTAAACGTAAACTGAGCCATATATTTACCAGCATAATCATAAGAAAAACGACCGAAAATATTTTGGCGAGCACCTTGCGAGGAACTACCGTCATTCGATTGTTTATTTTTATCACTACTACCTGCAAATATCTCGGGTATCGAAGTCGAGATAAAGTCACTCCGATAGGCTTTTAAGAAATTTCCTTTTGTCTGAGTTTGCTCATACCCAAACATCGCTCCTACATGATGAGCCCCGAAGGTCTGATCATAATTGATCTTACCCACCAAATACATATTTGTCGGATTCTCATACTTCTGCTCAAGATTGGCCTGATTCGGAGTCTTACCAGAAACTCCCTTATACAACTCCCCTGTCTGATCATCTTTATAATAGACATAAGCTGGAGTATTTAATGTTTTCGTCCTAACAAAAGATGCATCATAGCTGGCTATTCCATCCAGCCATAAGCCCTTCAACCAAGGAATATCCAATTTAAAAGAAAGTGTAGATTGTATAGCAGTCGTTTTTAAATCCTGATAACCAGAAGCATCACCAACACGATTCATCAAGTTTTCACTATCTCTGTTCGGCATCAGTTTATCTGTTCCCGGCCAATACGTCTGCCAAGTAGGCAAATACAAAAAAATATGGCTGTATATATCGCTTGTTCCCCCTACCGGATAGTGACTGTCATTTATTTTGCCGGCCAGATCAACTCCCACTTTCAGATATTTTGTCACTTGCACGTCTATATTCGAACGAAGATTATATATACGGACACCTGTCGTTCCCTCTTTAAACTGACCACTTTGGTGAGACTCTCCCAATGACAAATAATATTTCACCCGTTCATTACCACCCGCAACAGATAAATTAACCCGATGTTGAGGTGTAACGTTCTTTATCATTAAATCAAACCAGTCCGTATTAGGGAAATCGGGATCCGTACCATTTCTGTATTTCTCCAACTCCTCATTCGAATAGCGAGGTAAACGGCCCTCCCCTTCTTCAATTTCATTATATACTTTCGCATATGTATAAGAATCAGCCATTTTAGGAGTCCGAGTCGATTGAGAAAAGCCCTGATTAAAAGAAAGGTTGATCGATGGTTTCACTTCTGCTCCACGTTTAGTTGTTACCAAGATAACCCCATTAGCTGCCCGAGCACCATAGATAGCAGCTGAAGCGTCTTTCAATACTGAAATATTCTCTATATCGTTCGGGTTCAATTCACCTAAGCCTCCTCTTTCCACACCATCTATCAAAATTAACGGAGATGCATTTCCTGTCGTACTTTTTCCACGTATAAAGATAGAAGGATCATCTCTACCAGGCTCTCCAGAACGATTGTTTATAATAACTCCTGGCAAACGACCAGCTAAAGAATTAGCGATATTGATAGAGGGACTTTTTGTAATTTCTTCTCCTTTTAAAGCCACAACGGAACCAGTCAATGTCACTTTCTTCTGTGTTCCATAACCAACCACGAGGACTTCATCCAACGCTTGCGTATCTTCTTTCAACTGGATATTCAAAGATGTTTGATTTTTCCCTACTACGACAACTTGATCCAAATAGCCTATATACGTCACATTCAATTTTGCATTCTCCGAAACCGATAAGGAAAAACATCCATCCATATCCGTAATCGTACCATTGGATGTTCCCTTTTCAACAACATTCGCACCGGCAACAGGTTCGCCATTTTCATCTTTTACGATGCCTTTTACGATGATTTGCTTTTGCTGGGTGACAGATGGAGCCGCTACTTCTTTCTTGGAAATTACAATCATCTTGCCCTGGACGGAATAAGACAATCCGTTGTCCAATATGGCAGATAACACCTCTTCCAAAGATGCATCATTAAAATTATGCGTGATCTGCTTCCGTTCATTTACCTCGTCTTTCTTATAAATGATGGAATACTGCAGTTCTTTCTCTACTTCCGCCAAGACGGTTTTTAAAGGAACATTTTTAAATTGCCGGGTGATCCGCTGTGCATTCATGGAGGTAGCCCCAGAAAGCATCAAGGCAAGGATTAACGCCCTTCCTACATGTTTTCTATACATAAACCAATAAATTAAAGAATTAGATTTAATAATATATTAACAATTGCGCTATTGTTTTCGAATATAAATATCCCGACCCCGCCGCTCATAACGGATCGGAATAATCTCGGATAAAGCTTGAAAGACATCTCCGACCGTTTCTTCATTGCGAAGTGATACGCGGAAAGCTATATCTTTTTCCAGGTCGTCTCCCAAATGGATCTGAACGTCATATTTACGGGATAGGCGGACTGCCAGCTCATTGAGCGTGATTTTATCATATTCAACCCTTCCTTCTGTCCAGGACTTATATTGAGATGCCTGAACCCTCTGACGGGAAAAGCTTCCGTTTTGTTTGTCAAGACTAAGCAATTCTCCCGGTGCAACCGGAATATGTCTTCCCTTATATAAAATATCGATAGATCCTTCCAATAATGTCGTTTTGGCAGAAATATCTTCGGGGTAAGAAGATACATTGAACTTTGTTCCTTTGACCCATACACTATACTGGTCCGTTTTAACCACAAAAGGAGTTCCATCCGACTGTTTGGTCACTTCGAAATACGCTTCACCGGTTAAAAAGACTTCCCTGCTTTTAGAATTGAAATTACCGGCATACTTCAGGGAAGAACCGGCATTCAACCAAACGATCGTTCCATCTGCCAGTATCAGTTTACTTTTTTCTCCATAGGCCGTTTCTAAAGCAAACAGGTTCTCGGCAAACTCTGCATTCCGGTAAAGATAGAGGCCATATGTACCACCTAACAACAGCAGGCAGGCAATTGCAGCAACAGCGATAAACCGTTGCAATTGCCTGTGTTTAGTACTAAACACGCCATTCAGCGACTGACGTACCTGCATCCGGCGTTGTAATTGTTTCCATTCATCGGAAACTTCAGGAACCAGTTTATAGGAAAGCATCCATTCTTCCTCCCATTGGCGAAACATTCTCTTATTGGAAGGTGCATCATTCACAAACCGGAAAAGAATTTCTTCTTCGGATGGAGTAATGCGTCCTTCAAAATAACGTATTGCCAACTGGTGATTATCGATCTCCTGCTCTTTCATAACTTTTGCTTTCTATATGATGTAACAACCCAAATGAATTTTACCCAACCCCCTCCCTGAAAAAAATTTTCCAAAACAAAAGAAACAGGACTTCGTTCATTCGGAAAGCAGCCAAGCCAGTATCGCGATATAGACATCCAACGGATATTTATCTTTAAAATGTGCGGAAAATCGTGCTAAGGCTTTGGCTATATGTTTCTCTACCGCAGTAGTCGATATTTGGAGAGCATCTGCAATCTCCCGGTTTTTCATTTTCTTAAAACGGCTCATTTCAAATACTTCACGGCAACGGGAAGGCAAATCATTCATGACAAGGTTGATCTGTTGTTGCAATTCCTTATACAGGAGAGTATATTCCGGACTCAGATTAAAATCCCAATAATAAAGTTCCTCCTGCCCGTCTACCCTGTCCAAATGTTCAAGGCTATACTGCTCGACCAATTGCAAATGCTTCAAATAATTCAGACAAGCATTCCGCACCATTGCGAAAAGAAGGGATGAGATGGAAACAGCTTCTATCAAATCACGTTTTTCCCAAAACCTCAAAAAGCTCTCCTGTATGATATCCCTGACTGCCTCCTCATCTGTCACAAAACGAGCAGCATATCCCCGCAACCGGGGATAATAGTTATTGAACAGAAATTCGAATGCTTCGTCGTTTCCGCTCTTTATCTCCTGAAGGAGAATTTTCTCGTTTGTGAAATTATTCATAATTATTATCTTGCTTATTCTATGAATGATGTTTCATCTCCTTATCCTTGCAATTAAAGAACCCTTCTATATAGATATTCAAGTCTTTGTCTATCTCGATAACGGCAAAGCTGTTATTTTCAGGAAGGCTTCCTTCTATCATTCCTTTCATCGTAAAATAGTGGATTCCATGCCGGAAACTATAGTTACCGGCATGATGGTGTCCCTGGATAACAGCTATGACCTTGCCGCTTTGCTCAAGTATCGAAACGATCTCCTCCGCATTGCCGATACAAAGTTCCTTACTAATACCCGAAAAAGTATCCAACAGTTCATGGATAAAGATCACGACAGGCAAATCGTCTTTCTTCAGTTCCTGCTAAAGCCATTCCTTCTGGCCGGTGGGGATAAACGCCTTGGTCCAATCGAAATTACCGGAATCATAATCGGAACCATCCTCGTTGCAGTTACCGTCGAGTACGATAAACTTAATCTGGTTCCGTACGAAAGAATAATAAGGCTTTCCTTTCGCACTCCCGTAATTGGCCGTATGCGCGAGGAATTCAGGTTTTGAAATGCTATCCATATCATGATTGCCCAACACATGATAGACAGGGCCGTCGAATGTCTGGAACTTTGCTTCTATCTCATCTAAAAACGACAAAGTCTGCCCTCTTTCAGGAGTATCACCCATATCCTTCAAATCTCCAAGTTCAATCATGAAATCTAATTTCCGCCTATTAAAAACGTCTATTGCTTCCGATAACTTTGTGATGGATTGTTCATAATAGCGAGTCCCGTGTACATTCCGATGAGCAAAATGTATATCCGTTACCAGACCGAAACGCAGTCTCTTTCCATTTTCCCGCGCCAACAAACCCGGACAGGATAAAAGCAATGCCCCGGCACATGATCTCTTAAAAAATAATCGTCTATTCATGGTTTATCAGATTGAGTATGGCAAATGTAAACAATATTCTCGGAGAATTAGATAAAAACTGTTTACCTTTGCCTTATCAAATACGAATCTGCTATATGAAACTAAAATTATTTATCCTGCTGATCAGCCTGTTATCCGGCTCGCTCGAAGCCCAGACAATTCATTACAATGCTTTCTCACACAACGATTATGAACGTCCCCGCCCGCTATTCGACGCCCTTTCATTCCAATTCAATTGCGTAGAGGCGGATTTATGGCTAATCGACGGCGAACTGTACGTGTCCCACGATTCAGTCGCCCCCAACCCGGATATCACATTCGAGAAACTATACCTATTGCCGTTAGTCGAACGGATCAAAAAGAACGGAGGCAAAGTATATCCGGGCAGCGACCGGCCGTTTTACCTGATGGTCGATTGCAAGACAGACGGCGAAGCGATGTACCCCGTCCTGAAAAAGAAACTGGAACCCTACGAATCTCTTTTCTGCCATGAGAAAGACGGGAAGCTGCAAGAAAGCGCCGTGTTGTTCTATCTGTCGGGAAGAAGCCCCCGCAAGACTATTGCTGCCGAGACCAACCGTTTTATCTTCTTAGACGGCACGATAGAAGATTTAGGGGAAGGCATTCCGGCCGCCCAAATGCCTGTCATCAGCGATAATTATTCCAAATACATCGGCTGGAAAGGCCAGGGAGAGATACCCGCCGAAAAGCTTGAAAAGATGCGCGGATATATCCGGCAAACCCATGCGGAAGGCAAACTGTTCCGCTGGTGGGGCGCACCGGACACACCGCTGTTCAAGAAGTTCTTTATCAAAGAACAAGTGGACTTGATCGGGGCCGACGACCTGAAAGCGTTGAGTTTGATTTTACAGAATCCCTAAAAGAGACAGTGG
Organism: Parabacteroides vesiculifaciens; assembly: GCF_049860805.1. Classification (NCBI taxonomy): domain Bacteria; kingdom Pseudomonadati; phylum Bacteroidota; class Bacteroidia; order Bacteroidales; family Tannerellaceae; genus Parabacteroides; species Parabacteroides vesiculifaciens. The sequence goes on along the minus strand of NZ_CP187555.1, from coordinate 4,275,717 downwards.
CTTTTTTTTGGGGGACGCAACTCTGGAGCAAGCTTGCCACAAAGGACGACCGCACCAAAACGTGCCTGAATATGATCCCAATAATCAAAATGTCAAAATTGTCAAAATGCCAGACTTGCTATCCAAAGAATCGTCCGTATACCTCCATTGGGGCAAATGGTTATAAATAGGGCAAGGAAAGGAAGTTTGCGATTGTCATTTTGTTAACAAGGCTGACGGAAAGTTGTTTTTTGTCGCCGGAAAACCGGAATGGTGCGGAAGAATAAATAGGCGTGTCGGTAAAAAGGGCGGATTCCTGCTAAAAAGTCAATCGCAAAAGATCTTCATAGCAAAGGCTGCGAGGTGTTAAAATAGCTTTTAAAGGCCTTTTGAAAGCCTTTTTACAGTCTTTTTCCCCTTTGTTTCAGTCCGCCCGACTAAATCATTGAGATCATTTCTCAAATTCATCTCGATAATTTGCGGAAAATATCCAAATGATTTTGGAAAATCATTGAGATCATTTTAAAAATCATTTAGATGATTTTCCGGGAAGAGTGCAAATACAAGCGGACTTTAGGCTGAAAGGGATAAAAACAGGAATATGCGTGTCAGTAAAAAACGCCTGAAATAATCCCAATTGACAAGAAATACTCATATTGGCGATAAATTAGATAATTCTGTCATGGCAGACTTGGTCCGCCACCTCATACTAAGTAACAGGCTCTATAAATAACTATTTTACTAACCGGCATACACAAATAAAACATATATTTGTATTGCCTAAAAACTTAAATCATGGCTAACATTGTTATGTGACATGAAACAGAAAATAAACATAATCCTCGGATTCTTGCTATTTTCAATCTGTATATACGGGCAAGAAAAGCCCGTATATACTATATCGCTTCACGCCCTTGAGAGTGAGGCGATAACGTCTTCCGGCAATATGGATCGCCCGGTTCCATTTTCTTACAAGCTGACGCCGGAATGGAAGACTCACAAAAAATACCGAGCGTATGGATGGACGACGTTGGGTGTTGGAAGTCTTATGCTAATCAGTGGTTTTTTAGGATATGCAATTGACAACATGGACGGCCCTGCCATCCAATACCGTTTTCTACCATTAGGAATCACCGGTGCTGCCATAACAAGCTCCAGCATTCCCTTTTTTGTCCTTTCGGCCAAGAACAAGAAAAAGGCACGCTCTATCAGTTTGGGATGCAAAACGCTGGCAGCCCCCTTGGGGAGGGCAGGGATGGCATACACGCCGGGGATGTCGGTCGGAATCAGTTTTTAGCGCCATAAATGCGTAACGTGACAATGTGATATGAAACAGAGAATAAACATAATCCTCGGATTCTTGATATTTTCAATCTGTATATACGGGCAAGAAAAGCCCGTATATACTATAGCTTCGCTTCACACCCTTGAAAGTAGGGCTACAACGTCTTCCGGCAATATAGTGTGCCCGATTCCATTTTCTTACAAGCTGACGCCGGAATGGAAGACTCATAAAAAATGCCAAGCATGGGGATGGACGACATTTGGCGTTGGGAGTGCTATGATGATCGTTGGTTTTATGGGCAATGTCATAGACAACTGGGAACAACCGGTTCCACGGAATCGCTTTAAAATATTGGGATTTACAGGCGTCGCCGTAACCGCCGCAAGCGTCCCCCTCTTCGCCTTTTCGATCAAGAACAAGAACAAAGCCCGTTCACTCAAGCTGGGGACGGGCACACTGGCATCCCCTCTGCGAAACGGATCGGGGATGGCATACACAACGGGGATGTCGATCGGAATCAGTTTTTAGCGCCATCATGCGCGTGACGTGACAATATTACAATATGACAATATCAATTTCCATGGAGGTGTGTCAAAACACCTTTATCACGATCTTTTAGGTACGGATTTCACCGATTTACACGGATAAATTTTGTTTCGACACAGCTCCTTTTAATTCTCAATTTAAAAACGCGACTACTTATAAGACGAAATATTGAATAACTTCTTCATCTCGCCCGCTTTCACCTTTGCCGTAAACAGGTCTTGCAAATCCTTAGCGGATAAAGAGTAAGACGGTGCGAAAGCAGGGGATTCCATATATTCCAAAAGGCTACGGTAGAACTGCCGGGCTTCCGGTTTGTCCTGTACGGCTTTCAGGTCGGACATGCAAACCAAGAGTTTGCCGTTCCCTACCTTGAATTCGAACAACAAGCCCAACTTATGGTTGCGTTCGACATTGTCGATTACCTGCACGATCGGCCGGTAATCGTCGGGCAGACGGTCTAAGATCATAGGGTAGCTCTGCTTGATGATCGGGAACCATTGCCAGTTGGTATGGAATTCGGTCGGGAAATCGGCCAATGCGGGGTGGCCGGGATCAGTCAGGATCCCCAATGTACCGGGAGAAACCGGGCGGTCCAGGTTCTCGCAGATAGTCCGGAACATACGGTAATTCCAATAATCCGTCTGGAAAAGTCCGCCTACCGTCTGCTCCTTGTATTTGTCTTTCGAAGGGAACCAAAGGACTTTGCCGCCCTCTGTCAGGTATTTCAGATGGGCATCCAGATCATCCGTCACACAAATCTCTTCAGATGGTTTAACCTCTTTATCAGCCGGATAAATCCAAAGGGAATAATCATTCCGGTAAGGAGTGCCGTCTATCGACAAGGCGAGCGTGACTTTTTCAGCCTTCCGGACAGAAGCGATTGCCGGTTTCAAAGTGCCTGCCTTTGCGAGCTCTCCTTGTTTGACCTGCAAAGGTAAAACACCCTTATCTAAGACCTGTTGTTTGCTGTCGGTCAATGTCCAGGACAGTTGTTTGCCATTCAAATCGCTTTCGGAATAATTGGCTATCTCTACCTCTCCGGTGAGCGCCTCATCATTCGTCCAACAAAACTTCTCCGTGCAGAACAAAGGAACCACTTCCGAACAGAAACGCCGCCATTCTTCCGGCGTGATCAACCCTTTACTCTCCATAAAAGCATCCAAGATTCCGACATAAGCCGAGCCTTGTCCTGGATAATCCTGCAAATCGAGCAGTTGGAAACCGCCCCATTCCGGTGTACGCAGGTTCATCTCGATATCCGCCCGGTACAACAGGGCCGACCATTTGCCGGAAGCCATCATAAAGTCATGCGCCTGGTCGATCATACCGGCCTCTTCCAAGCGTTTCTTGAAGATTTCGAAATTGCGGGGCTTCAGTACGCCCGCATATTTCTTTATCTCTTCATAATTCGGATATATCTGGAACTGCCCCGTCTCGTGGCTGATAATCGGAACATCGCACAAAGCATTGGCAGAGGAGAAATCCATCTCCGAATTCGGATACGTATGGTTCAGATACCCGCCGTCATAAGCGTCGGCAAATGAGAAAGAGGCACGGGCATGGGTGTTGAACTGCTTGTCGTCCTCACGCCCGACACGGCAAGTCGTGAAATAATCTTCATCCGCCTGCTTTCCTTTAAAGCCTAAATAATTATTCGAACCGGAAGCATAGATATGGCGGTTATCCTCCTTTTTGAAGGTCTGGATCAGCATGGCAAGTCCTTCTTCGCCGGACATCTCGTTTCCTAATCCGAACATGACGAAAGAGGCATGATTGCTATACGCCTGATGCAGGTTCCGCCCTTCTTTCAACAAATAATCGCATAATTCGGTATCGTCGATATCGATATTCCCCCAAACAGGAAGTTCCGGTTGCAGGTAAATGCCTTCGATGTCGGCAGCCTCAAAACAGGCTTCGGGAGGACACCAGGAGTGGAAACGATAATGGTTGATACCGTACTGTTTCGCTACCTGGAAATAGTGCCGCCAAGTCTCCACATCCATTGCGGTATGGGCAATCAGAGGGAAGACACAGGCGTCATGTTTTCCGCGCAGGAACGTAGTCTTGCCATTCATGGTGAACTGACGTCCTTTTGTCTTGAAATCACGCAAACCGAAAGTTGCCTGCTCCGTATCGACGAATCGATCTGTTTTTAGTGAGACAGAGAGCCGGTATAGAGCCGGTGTAAATTCGCTCCAAAGCAAAGCCTTATCCCCCAGCGCAAGTTCGAACTCCTGTTCCGGTTTCGTCCAGTCCACTTCAATTGTCTGTACCGGTGTTTTATGCTGTTTATCCGTATTCCAGGCTTCGGCATAAAAGGACAATATACCCTTTCCCGCCCCACCCCCCGGGTTACGAAGGGTTACTCTGGCTGTCACGGCTTTTTTCGCGACATCCGGATAAAGCTGGATGTCATCGATCCCGCAAAGAGGTGCGCTTTCCAGATAGAAATCGCCGATGATCCCGTTCCAGTTCGTTTGCGTGGAAGCGGAATAGGCATGTGAAGAGCCGTAGACCTTTTCCGGCACGGCATCTTTTCCGTTATCGACCAAAATAGCAAGGGAATGGAGGCCGGGAGACAGAGAGGAAGACAGGTCATATTGTTGGGCCGTAGAGATATCGTTATTTGCCCCGACCTCTTTTCCGTCGATCCAGATCGTCGTGGGCTTCGTGCGTTCCATCACTAAGCGGACGGATGTTCCGTCCCATTCTTCCGGTATACGGACCTGCTTCGTGTACAGCGCTTTTCCTTCAAACACATATTCCCTGGAAAGGCCTGTCGTCAGTGTCATATCCGTATTGTAAGTTCCCTTTTTCCCCCTGTCGGTAGTGCCGGGCAGGAAAAGAGAATCCGTACAGGACTTTGCGGGCCAATCAGGAGCAATCCCCGTACCGGCAGTATCCAGTTGCAATCCCCAATTGCCCTTGAGGGAAATGCGGCTCCGGGTATCGGGAGGCAGTTGTTGGGTACAAGCGGAATACAATCCGGCGGTTAACAACAAGGCAACAAGTTTAATCGAATTTTTCATCTTTTTCAAGTTTCTATTTATATGCTTCAGCTGTTTTCATTTCACCCGGTTTACAAACAATATCGAGATAACTGAACGGATTACCCAGTTCATCGTTCGTATGCTTGGCATCCATCCCGCTAATCATGGCGATATTACCCGGAAACATAGCTCTCCAAATCAATTCTTTTCCGGACTTGTTCACGAAGGTGCTACTTCCGGCAGATTGATGCAAGATAGATATTTTTCCTGAGAATACAGGAATATTTTCTATCGAAACCCAACGGGTAGCATCCGTAAAGCGCGGAAGGGTGGTAATACGGTTTGCCGTGACATCGGCATCTACACCGGCAAGTCCACACACAATTCCCTCAATCACACCGCTGGCTACTTCGGGATAATCCCGGCGTTCATTCGCATAAAGCTCCTTTAGATAAGGATAGCCCATATCCTGCCTGCCGTATTTATAAAAGATCTTCGGATAGTAAGACATGCTTTCCACGTTTGTCTCCTTCTCCGCCAGGATCGTCAATAAACGATTGATACGTTCCGGCTTGTCTACGATACCGAACCAAAGAGGAAAAACATTGCATCCGCCTTCTTTCAGGTTTTCATTCTCCAACTTATAGGCATAATAGTTTTGAGTCTCTTCATTCCACCAACCGGCATTATATAGGCGTGCATACTCTTCCGCCTTCGACTCATAGTGGCGGGCGGCCTCTTCATTTCCTCCCAGCCGTTGAATCTGTGCATACGATTTCAATCCCCGGTAGATCGTAGCGATCAAATCGCCGGTTACCGTCAATCCCCGAACCGATTCCTCATAAGAAGGGAGCCCACGGAAGGATTTGAACTTCGGATCGACACGTGTATCGTCTTCGTGCATCACTCCCGGACGTTCCATGATCTTATCCGCCTGCAACTGCCATCTGTCGATATATTCATTGGCTGATAAACGGAAGAACTCTTCAAAACGGGGATCATTGATGTAGACTTCATTGCCTGTCCAGAGGTACAAACGGTAACAAGCGTTCATCACATCGAAGTTCGCATTCAGGTTATACCAGAAATCCTGATCCGAGACATAATCAGCCGGAGCCGGCAGGTTATTCCTGTCTATCTCCCAATAGGTGCAATAGTCCTTCGACTCGGAAATATTCTCGACAAACTTACCCATCATATTCGCATTTTGCCTGCCATGCCCGTTCAGCTCCTCGCCTATACATTGATGAGAGACATCCCGCATGCAGAAAGCCTGGCGATTCGGCAAAGCCGCTTCATACCAAGGTCCGACCGGATCGGAATCCTCCCCGACATACCGATTCGAATTACTTACGGCCCAATCGAAGATCTTCACCAGGGTCGTATCATCGGATGCCACACAAAATGAGGTACGTGCTGCATCCGCTATATCAGGATACTTCTCCTGCCCGGGCTGGCCGCAAGCACAACTTAAAACAAGGATAAGAGATAAATATGATAATTTCATTTCTATACGATCATTATGTTATTACAAAAAAAAGCGCATCAGAATATCCTCGGATAGTCCTGACGCGCTTTCTCCCTATAATTCAGAACCGGTTATTATTTCCAACCTTCGTTCTGGGTGATACGACCTGGGTTCAAGTCGATCTCTGCTTGCGGAATCGGCCACCAGAAATCTCTTGCCGTATAGGCATCTCTCTCCGCTGGAATCAAAACGGTATGTTTAGGTGTCCCGCTCGAAAAGTCGCGATATTCGATACCTTCGATCGGCTTGTTCATCACATCCAACAAAATGTTCCAGCGACGGATATCAGCAAAACGAAGCCCTTCCTGTGCTAGTTCCACACGTCTTTCGTTGCGGATCAGATCCCGGAGGCTGCCGTTATACTGTTCGGCAACCATTTTGTCGATATCGTTCGTATTGCCGGCACGGTCACGAATCACTTTAATCAGAGACTTGGCTTCGTCCGTACTTCCTCCGGTTTCCACCAACGCTTCCGCCCTCAACAGATAGGCTTCCGCATAGCGGAAAATTATAAACGAGTTGTAAGTTGTCCATGTTTCTCCTTCCTGGCAATATTTTTTCCAAGACAGGCCGGTAGGCGTCTTGTTCCATTCTCCACCGCCACCTTCTGCCAAAACATCACCTACGCTGACTTCCATGTCTTGCAAAGCCCCGTAATCCTTGTTGGGATCAAAATAAGTTTTGCCATCCTTTTCAATCACATTGTTCGGAATCGTATTAAAATACTTGCCGCGCATTTCCATACCCGGAGCGTAGATAGTCTGGTAAAAACGGGGATCTTTATTCAGATACGGCATGTTTTCATTTCTCTCGCCCACATATTCAAAAGCATCGGCTAAAGCCTTGACCGGAGTCGTTACGCAATAACCGCCGATAGATTGGTTATACCAGTTTCCCCAACTATTCGTCGCATCCAATGAATAGCGTCTTACCAGAATCACTTCATCGAGATCTTCACAACCGGTTACAAACAACTTGTCAAAATCGGCCAGTTGCGGAGCGGAAGCAACCAGTTGGGCCGTTTCATCCAACGTAATCTGGAAATAAGATTTATCATTCAGATAACCGGCCGCATAGGCAGCAGCACGGGCACGAAGCAAGCGGGCAGCCGGTTTTCCGATCTTCGATTTATTGCTTGGCTTGTCCGGTAACCCGGCAATTGCCTTGTCCAGGTCATCCAGGATAAAATCGAACACTTCTTTCGGGTCCTGTACTTGCTTGACGTTTTCACTTTCCGCTACTGTAGCCGGATTCTCGGTATAAAACATGATATGTCCGAAGATAGAAACCAAATCCAGATAAAAATAGGCACGCAATGTACGAGCTTCACCCAAAACCTGGTTCCGGTTAGCATCACTTTCCCCGCCCGGCCACTGGTATTTATCGATATTGTTGATTACGTTATTCGCACGCTGGACGGAAATATATCCTTTATCCCATTTGTCGGCCGGGAAAGAAGAGGCCGTACTTCCGATGCCTCGTCCCAAGTCATATCCCCTATTCCAACTATGCGTAACCAAACCATTATCCGTCACGCCATCCATCCATAAATCATAACTTTCGACATTCAATCTCTCATACAAGGCGGTCAACGCCTTCTCATAATCTTCTGCCGATTTGAAATAACCGTCCGCCGTAATAATACCTTCCGGCTCCAGATCAATATTACTGTTACAACCGCCTGCCATACAAAGAGTCAGAGCGAATGCCCCATACAGCAACGATTTCTTATATATTTTCATAATGCTCTATTTATTAGTTTAGATTAAAAGATAATGTTTACACCGAAGTTCACGATTTTCAACGGAGGGAAGTCATTAATTCTATCGCTCTTTCCTTCCGGGTCCAGACCTTGATACAAGCTACTGAATGTAAGCAGGTTCGAGCCAGAAACATACAATCTCAGCTTCGTGATTCTCAGCTTGTCCGTGATACCCTTCGAGAAGGTATAACCCAACTGGGCGTTCTTCAGACGAAGATAGTTTGTCTTTTTCAGGAAGAACGAGTTATAGGTAGATGCATTACGGTTGTTAGCCGCCTCCAAACGGGGCATTTCGGCATTTCCATTCTGGTTCTCTTCCGTCCATCTGTCGCGGAAATGTACACCGGTGAAGGCTTCATAGCTCGGTCCTTCGATCCATTCCCCGTACATCATTCGGTTCGCTCCGCTTGATCCCTGGAACAACAAGCTCAGATCAAAACCTTTATATTCGCCGCTGATATTCCATCCATATGTGAACTTAGGAATATTGGAGGCAAAAATCTGACGGTCGTCCGGGTCGATTGTTCCATCGTTATTCGTATCGACCAATTTCACATCGCCGGCATGAAGATCAGACATACCACGCGGGTCCGATTTATATTTGGCACGGTATTCTTCCAATTCCTGTTCGTTTGCGATCAAACCGTCTGCCTGGTAGATGTAGAAAGCGTTCAAAGGCGAACCGATCGTCTGGATATTATAACCGCTGATATTCTTGTCGTCACCACCGCGGTCGATCCATTCGTTCTTGTTATATGCCAGGTTGAAAGAGGTGTTGAATGTAAACTCTCCGAATGTTTTACGGAAACCGACCATCGCTTCAATACCTGAGTTACGAACCACTCCGGCATTTTGTTCGGGAGCATCCAAACCAATAAAATGAGGAATGCCCAAAGCCAACAAGATATCTTTCGTATCTTTTGAGTACCAGTCCAATTCACCATAAATCGAGTTATTCAGGAAACCAAAATCCAAGCCGATATTGGTCTGTTCCACCGTTTCCCATGTCACATCCGGATTCGCCATCTTCTTTTGGTAAACCGCAGAAACCAAGCTTCCGTTCATGACTACATTCGAGGTGTTATATTGAGGCAGATACATGAAGGCATCGATACGTTCATTACCGGTCTGTCCCCAGGATGCTCTCAGTTTCAGATTATCCACAAATCCCAGGTTCTTCATAAATCCTTCTTCCGAAATACGCCATGCGGCAGAGAAAGACGGGAAGACACCCCACTTATGGCCTTTGGCAAAACGGGAAGAACCGTCGGTACGGATATTCGCTTCAAACAGATACTTATCCTTAAAACCGTAGTTTACGCGCCCGAAGAATGAATTGATACCCCACTTTGTCGGATAGCCTTCTGCAAACTGGCTACCGGCCGAACCTAAAGAGATGTCTGGCAGAGCATCCGAAATCAGATCCTTACGCTGGGCCATCGAATAGTAATTGCGGTAAGAGATTTGTTCCATACCGTAGAGCAGCGCCAGATCATGATCGTCTCCGAAACGTTTCTTATAATTAGCCAGGAAACGAAGTGTCATCTGGTAGCTATCGTTACGTGAATCTTTTACACTGTTCGGATTATTGCGTTGTGTAATCAGTTCACCGACCTCGTTGTAGTATTTATGGTTCTTATAATGGATCTTTCTTCTGTCCCAGGAACCGTTCAAAGAGGCCATACCGGTAAATACCAAATCCTTGATCGGTTCGAAATCGGCTTTCACCTGTCCGTAAACCACATCCTTATTATAGCGGTCTTCTCCTACGACATCCATATCCATAAGAGAGATGGCATTTCTGTTCTGCTTGTCCAATCGGTAATCACCGTTCTCATATCTGACCGGAGACGTAGGTTGCATGCTCCATACATCATACTGCACACTGCCTAATGCTTCCGGCCACAAGCGGTCAATGTGGCGATATGTCACATCACTGCTGACTTTCAGCATCTTGCCAATGTTCAAATCCGTATTTACACGATAGCTATAACGCTGGTATTCCGTGTTTTTGACCAGACCCGGTTGGTCCAGATAGTCAAACGAAACCAAATAGCGTCCGACTTCGCTACCACCTGTCAGGTTTAATGTATGTTGTGTGATATAAGTAGGTTTATATACCTCATCTCCCCAGTTCAGATAAGAATGGTTATACGGATCATCGCCTCTTTCAGTTGCCAGGATATCATCTTCCGAATACTTGTTCGAACCACCGGAGTTGACCAACGCTTCATTAACCATCGTCATATATTCGCGTGCGGAAACCTGCTCGGCCTTAACCGCCCGGTCCTGGAAACCGATAGTACCGTCGTACGATAATTTCACTTTACCTTCCTTACCCCGTTTGGTTGTCACCAGAATTACACCGTGGGCAGCACGTGAACCGTAGATAGAAGCAGATGCGGCATCTTTTAAAACGGAGATATTCTCGATCTCGGAAGAAGGGATCTGGCTCAAAGACATTTCGATACCGTCCACCAATACCAGCGGTTTGGCATTGCCGGTCGTACCGACACCACGCAAGTAGATTTCAGGATCGTCACTACCCGGAGCACCGCCACGGTCGACTACCGTGATACCGGGGCTCAACCCCTGTAATGCTTTTGTGGCATTTACCACCGTCATTTTATTGATTTCATCGCCTTCCAGCTTTGTAACGGCACCTGTAGTCGTCACTTTACGCTGAATACCGTAACCGACAACAACAACTTCGCTCAACGCCTGAGTGTCTTCAACCAACTGGATTGCCAGTGTCGACTGATTACCTACCTTTACTTCTTGTGTATTATAACCGATATAAGAAAACTGGATGACAGCTCCCAGAGCGATATCCAGCGTGAACTTGCCATTTATATCGGTGATAATACCGTTTGTAGTCCCTTTTTCAATCACATTGGCACCGATAATCGGTTCACCCAGATCATCCGTGACAACACCCGTAATTGTTTTCTTCTGTTGGGCTACAACCGGAATGGATGTTTCTTTTACTTTATGGCTCGACAAGACAATATAGGAACCTTTCTGGGAATAATTCAAGCCCAACTGGGTAGAAAGATTATCCAGTACTTCTCGGATGGATTTACCGACCATATTAACAGATATCTTTTTATTCACATTGACGCCGGCATCATAGATAAAAAGATAATCCGTCTGCTTTTCAATAGTATTCAAATAATCTTTCACTGAAAGATTATCACCCTGCAGGGTGATCTTTTGCGATATCGCATTCTCTGCATGTAAGCAGAGAACGGCAGCAAATAATAACATATAGGTTATTCTCATAATCCTAAATAAATGTTTATGCCGTGATTTTAATAAGAGACAAAACCCCGACAAAGGTATTTTATTCATAACTTTGTGATATTTAAAGATTAATACTTGTGTTAGACATGTGTTAGTTATAAGGCGGTGGATCTCGCACATCCATCGCCTTTTTATATTGTGTTCTGTATTCTATTTCATCCCATAGGCATTTCTCGTTTTTAATTTAAGGTTACACATTTACTTTATATAAATAATCGTATTATCGTCGCTACGGGAAAAGGTAAAGCGAGTACTGCGTTGCAACACTTGCAAAATGAAATCCACACCATCCGAAACACGGCACTTGCCACTACATTTATAGTCATGAAGCCTTTTGTTTTGGATAACGATACGGATATCATACGTCTTCTCAAAGCGTTTCATCAAATCGGCAAAGCGGATGTCTTCAAAGCAGATCAGCCCCTCTTTCCAGCGGTAATTATCGAGGTTACGGATCGAATCGACCACCATTCTGCCACCTGTCCATTCCGCTTTCTGCATCGGGGAGAGCCGGATGGAAGGACCAGGCTTCATCTTATTTGTCAGTTCGATGGAACCTTCCAACAGGGCGGCTGAAAATTCACAATCCGACTCCGACTCATTCACCCGGACATTAAATTCCGTCCCCAAAACTTTTATATCGCATTTCTTCGTTTGCACGACAAAAGGATGTTTCGCATCTTTGGAAACATCGAAATAAGCTTCGCCTTTCAACGACACACGGCGGGTTTCCTCGCTAAAAGAGGCCGGATAAGTCATTTCACTACAAGCGTTCAACCAGACATTCGTCCCGTCGGACAGGGTGAGGTTCGCCCGCTGGCCCGGAGGAACGACAATCTTATTCATCGCCAACACAGGAACCGGTTTTGCCACGTTATTATATATGTACAGGGCAGACACTATCAATACGGAAATTGCAGCAGCAATCTTCAAGGATTCCCCGATAATAAAAGGCAGGCTGAAACGACGGCCGGAACGTGTCGTGCTGCTATTCTTCGCCTTATGCAACAACAGCACATCAAAATATTTCCGCTCCCTTATCAGCTCTTCCCGGTTCTTATCAGAAGCATCCACCCAATCGCAAACAGCCTCTTCCTCTTCAAAAGAGGCTGTTCCAGCAAAAAATCGATGTAATACTTTTCTGTCCATATATTATATAAGCACCTCTCGAAAGCAACCCCCTAAAATTTTATCCGAATATTTTCGCCTTCTTTTATTTTCCGGTTACTGATTGTTTTTCCGCCGGCGATAACGGCGACTTGTAATTTATCGCCGAGACGCTTCACCTCGATATCGAAAACGGTATCGAATGCGCAAATCTTACGCAGGTTTATGTGATCCCACTCCTGCGGCAGGCGGGGAGTAAAGACAAACGAGTTCAAGCCGGTCGGACGAATACCGAACATACCTTCCGTGATGATACGGCAATACAATCCGCTTTCGGCAGACAGATGGCGCTGGTTGCCTTCCGGCCATGCCTCGATCGCATAGGGAACATGTTCTCCTAACAGGCGCTGGGAAGAGTAGAATTTTAGATAATCGGTAGCCTTCTCCGTTTCACCGCAAGCATACACGCCACGCAATGCATACAAGGTGGAACGGTCCCAAAACGTTTCGCTTCCGGCCTGTGTCAGCAGACCGTTTTCCGTCCACAAGCGCGGAGAGAACAACGCCTGGATGGTAGCATCTTTCCGGTCCTGTATCCCGACCGTGAGCGGAATACAGATCCAGGAACGCAGGACATCGTTTCCTTCATAATATTTATAGGTATCAAATCCTTCGACGGTCCCGCCGAAATAACGGTCGATGTTTTTCTTCAGGGCTGTAGCCTGGCGAGCATAGGCAGCTACCGGCTTACCTAAATCTTTCCCTAAATAACCGGCTGAGATCAAGGCATCATAATATAAGGAAGAAGTACAAAGGTTTGCTTTTCCGGCGGGGAAACGGCCTTCCAACTCATCCGCATCGGAGGCCACAACACCACTCTCGTTCAGATTGCGCCGACAATACTCCAAGCACCATTCGATCAATGGCCACAACTTTTCGGCTTCCGCCTTATCACCCTTGGACAAAGCATAACGGGAAGCACCATAAGCAACCATCGCCGCATCGCCACGGTCACCGGCCCCCGCCCAGATATCGATACCCTCCGCTATGATCGAGCTGGGGATCGGCTTATATTCGGGATTCATGAAACGGGCAAAATGTTCATACGAGCACAATGCGGAACGGTTTCCGACTTCATATCCCAAGTAAGGGAAGAAAGGATTGATATATTCCGCCTGGTCGTTCGCCCAGATAGCGGCGTAATAGGATTCACCGCCGGGGCCATGCATCAACCCGCCTTTCGTATCGTAAATACTTTCCGCTCCACGGATTTTTGCAAAAGCGAACATGGTGTTGATGACAGGATCGGGTGTGTCCAAGATCAGGTTATCCCAGAATCCGGCAATCAAATCCTGCCGGGCCTGTAACTCCCGGTCGATATCGAACGAAAGCTCGCTTTCATTCTTTTTATATCCGGCAAAGGTTGCGCTGAACGTCAACTCCTCGCCCGGTTGCAACTGGCGGGCCGTCTGTCCGTTGATGGTCGAAACCAACTTATAGCTGCCGTCCACCCCTTTTGCCGCATCGGTCTCTACGACCGAACGGGAAGAAGGAATTTCCACCGACACCACGGATTCACCGGCATTCCGCAAAACATACTTTTCACAAAAAGCCGGATTCGAAACGGAAGGGAACAGAACACGCGTCAGGCAGAGTTTCCCTTTGCGGGGAAGCGCATATTCGCTCTGTACGACCATCGTTCCGTTCAACGTAACGTCTTTCACTTTTTCGTTCTGCAAAGACTGCCCGTTCACCTCGACCATATCGGTCACGTCCCATGCAAAACGGCGCATCAGACTGGCATGCGTATTGTTCGGGATCGTGCGGAGCATCGGCCATATCATACTTCTGTTCAGCATAAAGGCACCGTTTGCATCCACTCCGTAACGCAAGACGGTCGAGACTTTCAACCCGCTCATTTCGATATGGTCCTCATGCGGGACACGCTCGTCTATCTGCCAAGTAATGCCACCGGCAGGATTAATAACCCAGCGATCGGCTGCCGAAACGGAAAGGCAGCTGATCCATAAAAGGGATAAAAAGCAATAAATCTGTTTTCTCATGTTATTTATTCATATATCGGTTTAAAGAATTATTTCTGTTCGAGGATCGCAACGCCCCAGGGAGCCAAAGCGATCGTCCCGTTCCCAGGTACGGGGCGGCCGGTCAGCAGATCGGTCGCTTCGCCCAGGCGGTTTGTGATATCCCGAGCCTCCGCACTATAGTTAAAAAGATAATGCACCTTTGCCCCACGATCGTTGATACCGGAGCGGACAACCACGGGAAACTCGTATTTCAATGCGCCTCCTGCAAGCTCCAACCGTCCGGCGGCGCGTGCCACCAACTTTTTCATCAGCTCCACGGACGGACAGGTCCCTACGTAGATCAAATGGCCCTTTCCATAACTATTCTCGGTGATGCACGGCCACTTTCCGAAGAACGGATGCTCGGCATAAGCCAGCGGCGTAGCTTTGTCGGTGACTAAAAACTCCAACCAGGAAGA
Organism: Parabacteroides vesiculifaciens; assembly: GCF_049860805.1. Lineage (NCBI taxonomy): Bacteria > Pseudomonadati > Bacteroidota > Bacteroidia > Bacteroidales > Tannerellaceae > Parabacteroides > Parabacteroides vesiculifaciens. Next base: position 4,260,714 of record NZ_CP187555.1, on the reverse strand, counting down.
AATCTCATTCCCTTTCCCCAACCCGAAAGGATCGTCTCGAAGAGGCAACCGGTCGATCACAGAGTATTCCTGGTAATGCAGGCCGGCAGCTTCACAAAGCGGACCGGGAGTCAACATCGGCCGCACGGTCGAGTTCTCGTCGCAATATCCGCTTTTATACAGCATCACGACCTCTCCCCCATTCTTCACAAAAGCGTCGATCTTACGAAGCAATTCGTCAGAGGCGATATACAAAGGGGGAATTACCAACATCTTATAGGAACTGAAATCCCACTCTTTGTCACACGGGATAATATCCGTTTCAATATTCTGCTCATAGAGGCTTTTATAAATAAGGTCGATCGGGTATTCTTCCTTGCCGCCGCGCTGGTAAGGCATGAAATGCAGGCCAAAGTAAGAATCGTGACTATACAGGATCGCAACTTTGTTTTCTTTTTTCAAATTCACCAGCTTGGAACCGATACGCTTCAGTTCGGAGGCCGTTTGCTTAAATTCGTTGTAGACGCGGTTAGGCTGCTGGTCATGCCCCAGAACACCCCGCCAGTATGTCTCCTGACCATAATGCAAAGTACTCCAATGCCAGTATTCCACCATATTGGAACCGGAAGCGAGATGCCCGTACACATTCTGGCGGAGCTGTCCGTCGTAGGGAGGATATTGCGAACGGCTGTCCCATCCCGTCCCCTGTGCATTCGTCTCCGTGATGAGATAATTTCCTTTGGCGACCGTACGCATGAAATCGCCTCCCCAGGCAATATTCCTACCGTTCTGCCCGTCCTGCACGCCGTGATAGATATTGACGGCGGGGTATTGCATATTCTTAAAACTCTCCACCTGGTCTATGTTCTGGAAAGCCGGCATGAAACAATGCGTCACAAACTGGTCCTGCCTGCGGTATTCGTTCACGATGGCAACCTGCCAGTTCAGGAAATCGGCTACCACCTTGCGCCCCCAACGCTCCCATTCGTTCTTATAGGCCGGGCTGGTCACCCCGTCGCGTGTGTAAAGTTCCTCCCAGGTACGGATATTCATGCCCCAATAGTTCAGTCCCCACAGGCGGTTCAGGCTGTCGAGATTGTTGTGGAACTTATCTTTCATGTAGTTGCGGAAACCGACAAAGTAGTCATGATTATTGATACCCCGCGCTTCGCATTCGTTGTCCACCTGATAGCCGATAACCGCCGGATTGTTTGCATAACGCTCCATCATCTTACGGATGATCCGCTCGCAATAGAAACGGTAGGTCGGATTGTAGATATCCATGTTCTGGCGGATGCCGTAATACCGTTTGCCACCGTTAACGGTTTCGGCGAGCACTTCCGGATGACGTTCAGCCATCCAGGCGGGAATGGAATAGGTGGGCGTGCCCAATATCACCTTAATACCGGCAGCCTGAAACTTGCCGATGATGCGGTCCATCCACCCGAAGTCGAAAACACCTTCTCGAGGCTCGAACAATCCCCACGACGACTCGCCGACACGGACGACATTCAAGCCGCACTCTTTCATCAGGCGGATATCTTCGTCTAAGCGGTCCTCCGGCGTATATTCGCTGTAATAAGCGGCTCCATACAATATCTCGTTAAATTTATACTGAGCTTTCGCCTGCAAGCAGGCAAGCAATAGAACGGTTGCAAACATAAGACGTGCAAACAACGTATTAGATTTATTTCTATCCATATCTTAGAATATTATGTGTTTTCAAGTTCTACTTATATAATAAGCACCTGAAGGCAGGATACCCCCTAAAGGCTATTGACGTTTTTTCTATCCTCTTCCTGCTTACAGGAACAAGATCATCGCCATATAATCCTGCAACTTCACCCTCAATATCTTCAAAGCCTTGGAAATATGAAACTCTACGCTCTTAACGGATAACGAAAGATGGGCGGCAATTTCCGGATACGTCTTATTCTCATAGCGACTCATGATAAATATCTGCCGGGTCTTCCCAGACATCATCGCCAACGCCTCGTCGACCAACTGCTGGGCCTCCGAACTAAAAATTTCCTGCGGGTCGCAGGCTTCAAGGGTAGAGATACGCAGGTCGTTCACCCGCTCCTGGTGTTCCCGGATGCGTTGCTCCACATCTTCGCGAACGCGAAGATGCCGGAGGTAATTCAGGCATTTATGTTTGATCGCTTCCAGGATATAGGCCGGGATATTCGAGTCGGAAGTCAGTGAGCGGCGGTTCTCCCAATAATACATAATTCCCTCGACAGCAATATCTTCCGCTGCCGTCTCATCTTGTATGTACGTATTGGCGAAACGCACGAACAAACCGTGATAATCGGCAAACAACTTGTTAAAAGCTTTTATCTCCGAGGCTGTTTCCATAATGTCTCTTTTCGCCGATAAAGATAGTACAAATTTTCAACAAAAAAGGTTATAGGATATTCAGTATTTCCCTATAACCTTTTTCTTCCTGTCCTATAGTCCGTATGGGAACAGGCTATAGACTATTCTAAGTTTGCGTAAAGCAAGAAGCTGAGGTTAATTTATATCTTTGTTGTATGAAGAAACTAAATTAACCGACTAACGGAAGTACACTAATGGAAAACGATAGTCTTTAAAGACTAGTTATTGTAACAGACTTCCGTTAGTCAAGCAGGCAAAGACTAAATAGATTATTGATATATAATAGGATATCATTTAGAGTAGTAGCCCATTCCTGCTTTCGGTTAATCCAAAAACAATATAAAGGTATGAATAAATTATTTATCGGGATTGATTTCTCCAAGAAAAAAGTAGATGTAAGTGTGATAGAGAAAGAAAACATATCTTCAGGTGTCCACCGTGAGTTCAGTAATGATGTTGCCGGACATGAGAGTCTGTTGGCATGGCTTTGTGATAGCTATCCGCAGACAGGCAAAGATCAGATGCTCTTTTGCGGTGAGAACACGGGACTTTACAGCGTTTGTTTGAGTAACACTCTCGCGCACGAGGGTTATACACTGTGGCTGGAACATCCTTACAGGATCAAACACAGCAGCGGCATGCAACGCGGGAAAAACGATAAATTGGATTCATTGCTGATCGCACAATACGCTTGCCGTTTCGAGGATATGGCCAAGGTCTATACCCCCAATACGGAAACCATCCGGGCGCTGCACTCATTTTTCACATTCCGTGATTTATTGGTGAAAATGAAAAATGAAGCATTGGTACATGCCAAAGAACTCCATTCGGTCCTAAAAGGGAATCACGCAACAGATTACATATATCAACATAGCCTGACACAAGTGGATAACTTGAACCGTGAAATAAAAGATGTGGAAAAGGAAATAATGGATCTGATCAACAGTGAAGAGGAGATCAAAAACAATTATGAGCGTATTACATCCATCAAAGGCGTGGCTTTTGTCAACGCCCTTGCTTTGATCGTTTATACCGAAAACTTCACCTGTTTTGACGATCCGCGCAAGCTGGCCTGCTATGCGGGAGTGGTACCGTTCCAACGAACCTCCGGCTCCAGTGTCAAAAGCAATGCCAAGACAAGTGGATTTGCCAATAAAAAACTAAACACGCTACTCACCCAAGCGGCACGAACCGCTGCCATACATGATCCAATATTAAGAGAATATTACAGGCGCAAAAGAGAAGAGGGGAAGCATCATAATTTAGTTATAAACAATATTAGAAACAAACTGATACATCGAATCTGTGCATTGGTCAGGAACCAAACTTTCGACCAAACGGCTTAGATTTTTGCAATATTCTTAATTTGTTTTAAAATCTTTCCGTTTATTTGGTTGGGAACATAGATTACTTTATTTTTTCGAACCAAGGCAGGCGCTCCAGAGGAGCCGTCACTTCGATCGTTTTCGGTCCCTTGAACTTTTTGCCCGTATCGTCCAGCCATACGCCTTTGGGCAGCATCACTTTGCGGGTATGCTCTTTTGTCAGTACCGGGGCAACCAGATATTTGTCGCCCAACATGAACTGATCCTTGCAATCGACGAATCCCTGGTGCGGAAAAGCGTATTCCATATGCCGGATGATCGGTTCACCGGTTTCGGCAGCATGATGCGCCTGTTCCAGGATATAAGCGCCCATCTTTTCATGCAGACGGGCATAATCGCGACAGATCGCCAGATGCTTTTCATCGAGGATACGCCAGGGAGCTACGGAAAACTGCATCATCGGCATCAAGGCATGCACCTGGCAGGAACGGACAATCAACTCCTGGTCGAGCTTCGTCTGGTCTACACCCAGAAAAGAACCGAATTGTCCGCCACCGATCATATCGGGACAGGCATAGGCATAGCCCAGTAACCCGGCAGCAATCATGTCGGGGATAAGCAAACCGACCGCATTCCACGAATAATCCTTATCGCCCAGGCGTTGAACCAGGGCCTCGCCCCCCATCTTCCAACCGGCACGGTATTCGTTGAACGGGAAATCCAACCCGATCTTTGCCCAATATTCACACATATCGACCGAGGTAGCCGACTTATCGTAAAACTCCAAGCCGGGATCATCATAATGGCCGATATCACCGGCATCGAACTTAAATCCGTCCGCCCCGTATTTCTCCTGCATGCCGCGCAACTGTTGTTTCAGATGTTCGGCAGCGGCGGGATTGCTCAGGTCATAACAGGCACTGTAGCCGTTCCACCAGGGGATGATAGCCGCAGCATCCGTCCCCTTCTTCTTGATCAGGTAACCTTTCTGTTGCAATTCGCGAAACTCCGGACTGTCGGGGCTGACAAACGGGCAGATCCAGAACATGATCTTGAACCCTTGCCGGTGCAGGCGGTCGATCATCCCTTTCGGATCGGGAAAACGTTCGGGTTTAAAGTCAAAGTTCCCATAGTATTTCTGCCAGTTGTCATCCACCATGAAGACACCGACCGGAAAGTTGTTCTCCAACACGTTATCGGCATACTTCAATATATCCGCCTGGTTCTGGTTGTACATCAACTCAATCCAGGTGTTATACTGCGGCATGGAGAAGAACAGCGGGTCGGGCAACTGCCCCGACGGCGGGAAATGCTTGGCGGAAGCGGCCAGATAAGCGTCTTTCAGCGTACGGCCCGCCAGGATAGGCTCCATCTTCTCATAATCGGAATAAAGGCGCAACTCACCATTCTCTACCTTAAAAGCGAACGGCTTGTTGCTCCAGATATACCGTCCTTCCGAAGAAAGCAGAAGCGGCACATTCTGGTTGTTCAGGTTCTCGGCCGAAAGGTCGAACAGACGCAGATCCCCTTCAAAAGGCATCTTCGATCCCAAACCGACCGCTCCGCCCCACCATTTTTCTCCTTCGAGAGAGGCTATTTTCGATTCGTACTTACTCCCGGCAAAACCAGGCAATGCCAGAAGAGCCAGTAAAAGAAGACAGATTGTTTTATGTGTCATGATATATTCTATGTTGTTATGTTATTTCCCGAATATTTCCGCAAATATACGTTGTACTGTCGGAATACAATCACCTTCCGGTTCATTTGAATAAGGATTTGTCTGCTTGGTCCAAGGCTCCTCGATTGCATAAAAGTCGATCGCCGCTGTTTTTTCACCATCCAAAAGCCGAATCTGATAATCGAACCAGGTTTTCCAGCGCATATAATAGAAATCTTTCAGAATGCCGTTCCATTCACGATGGGCATAATCGCGCAAGCCTCCTTCGTCGGCCGCCAACCGGTTGCCCCAAGTCGTAATCTGCACACGGGCGTTCCATTCGTACAGATCCCTTTCTTCAGGGGTATTTCCGAGACTGCGAGCGCAGGCGATCCAGGTTCCGACCTTAAACTCAGGACGTGTTGCCAGCAGTTCATCCTGCAACACGATCAAACGCAGAAAACGATCTGAAGCGTCTTTATACAGCTTTTTATCGCCGGCAACAAAAGCGGCCTCAACCACCTTCTCCGTAAGACGCCCTTTCTCGGCGATTGCCTGGCGGACGATATCGACCAGGTCATACTCGAAATTATTGTTTCCCCTAAACTGATCGGAGACAGATACCATCATGGTGGCAGCACGGATCACATCGTTCGGATCATAATAGTCTTTCATCTCCGACCAACTCGAAACCTGATACGGATGTTCGGTAGGACGGGCACAGAATACTGACTCATGGGTTCCCTGTTGCGTATTTGCGTCCGGGCAGTTATAGATGGAGTTGCTCAACAGTATCCAGGCATCCTGCACAACGGGGTTGCTCTTTCCGTAACGGGCTACCGTATATGCCTTCAACCACTGATCCTTGTCGAAACGTTGCGAACGCCAAGGCAGCTCTGTCAATAGTTCGAACATAACCGGATTATTTTCACTTCCCTCCATTGTCATGCCGACTCCTTTCAATGTTTTGCTGAAAGGACTTTCCTTCGCCTTATAGAACTCATCAATCACATGCTTCATCTTCCCATGCAGCCCGATGTTTCCACCATAGTTCAGCAACATACAGTAAATCCAGTCATGCTGTCCAAATCCGTTCTTCCGATACCAAGTAGATGCAGGATCTCCCCACTGCGGACGGCTTTCCGCAAACAGATCCAACGCGATCAAGTCTCCTGCCTCCAAATTCCCGATCATCTTCGGGCGTGGGTTCGCCTGCCATGCCTGAGCCACCCAAACGGCTTTCGGGTTATTCTTCTTCATCGCCTGCATGATGGCCTTTCCGGCAGCATCCAGATCCACTCCGGCAATACTTCCGCCTTCGTGGAACGGGTCCATGCTATAATAGTTCGCTTTGCCATACAATTTGTTCATCTCCTTATAATAGAGAGAAGCGATCTCTTCGAAACGCGGATCTGTCGGCTGTAAAAAAGCCGGACGGCGGTATCCGTTCCATAACCCCGGATCAGAGACATTCAAGCCCAACTTTTCTTTTGCGTTATGGGGAACCATGCCGGAGTAACCGGGGAATACCGGTTCGATACCGTATTCACGCATTCGCTTCACGATCTTTTTCTGCAAAGCAATTTGCTGTTTATACCAGCTATCCGGATTCGGGCCGCCCCAACCTTCCAAGTTATTCATCAACCACCAAGCCTGAAAGCCGGGACCAGCGATGAACTCGTTGATTTCCGTCTTTGTGTAGCCTAACTTGCTCAACACATTATACCAGACACCGTCTGTCCCGACCATTGCCAATGGTAGATTGATGCCATGCAATGCCATCCAGTCAATCTCCTTTTCCCAACGCGCCCAATCCCAAAAAGCCATCGTATAAGAGAAGGTACAATAGTTGAAGTCATAGCGGTATTTCATATCCGTCTCATGGCGTTCCTTCAGCTTCACTGCCGGCAAGACTTCCGGCAATTCGGCTTGCATGCCGTTCCAGGAAAGATGAATTCCGGCATGATATTTCAGATACCAGTTCAGCCCGGTCGCGATACTCACATAATTATTGCCTCGAATCATGACCTTGTCACCTTTCTGGTCGAGCTCAAAGAAATCGACAGGAGATTTCACCTGTTCAATCACAAATTTACGCGACGCACCTTTGTCGATACGTTCCAGCAACCCTTCGATAGGGGAAGCCGCATTTACGGCAAACGCAATGAGCAGCATGCCGAAGATATGGAAGAATCTCATATTATTTTTTCCCATTTACAAGCAGATAATAAACCAAAGCCCAATCTTGGTCATTCGCGAAAGGATCGTAAAAACCGGTTCTGACTCCATTCACTTTATTGGGATACATATAAGCACAAGAAGCTTTACCATCCTCAAAGAATAAACAAAGATTGTTTCTTACAATATTCTCGGCTCTTTTTTGATAAGATTTGTCGCCTGTACACAATGAATAGTAGTGATATGCAGCAGCAGTCAACGTACTCCAGTAATGCGGGAACGTATCACCCCAAGTCTCATATTTGCCAAACCAATAGCCATCCCAATGGCGTATTCCCACCTCATTCAGATGAAAACTGGGTTGTCTGCCACCGAATGCCTCCAAAACCGGCATCTGCTTCTTTGCCTCATCCAAATATTTCTGCATTCCGGTTTCCAAATATAGTTGGGTAAGAACCATGATAGAGGGGGCAACAATACTTTGTTCAAAATTCACCTCATGTTTTGGATAGTTCAGACTATTCTTGATATAAGTATCTCCAATTTTCAAATAGTCTTCTTTCAAATCTTCATACTCTTTCTTCATACCTGCTCCTTTCAACGTCTGAAGTCCAATGGAAATGGGTATGTCAATGGCGTAGAAGCCATATCCGAAATGGCGGAACATGGCTTGCATGGTTTCATATCCGTCTGTCAAATATTGCTTGTCTCCGAATGCTTTATACATTTCAAAGTAAAGATTAGCGACCCACGGATAATTATATCCCCTGTTCCGGCCTTTATGATCTACTGTTGACCATGTCGTGTAGTCTTTATCTTGAAGAACTTCCCGGATGAATTTATAATACCTCAGAATCGATTCCTTTATTTTTTTGTCACGGGTCAACCTATATTGTTTCAAAAGCAAAACTCCCATGCCCAAACGCTCAGCCCCTTCATCCCGGTCATGGAAACTGACCGTAGGGCGGTCATTAAGGAAAAGTTCGTCTGTTTCGTTGTCATAAACCATATAAGCCCCATAGCGAGGATCAGACTTATCATTCATTTGCTGATGGTCGATAATAAAATTCACACGTCTATCTACCAGTTCTTTCTCCCCACTGATAACCAAACATTGGGCGTGCGTGTTTTTCCCTCCATCATAATAAAAGTCAAAACGGACATCCCCCGGTTGCTCCATCTTGCTTTCAATAATCCACTGGCCATTTTCTTGTTTGACAGGGACAGTCACCCCGTTCTTTTGTGCATACAACTTGGCCAACGGCTTATTACTGTGAAGGACCACCTTTGCCGTTTCCCCTTTCTCAATCACATATTTCTCTGCTTCAACCCAAACATTACCATGAGCAAGCACCTTGTTACGGAAGTCTTCTTCTCCCTCGTGGGAAAACACTACCCATGCAATTTTCTGTTGTTCGCCCGGTTTCAGCCTCATATCCTTTGGATTCAAGGAAAACAATCCGCGAAAGTTGGAGAATGCCGCATAATTACGTTCATTCACCTCATACCCATCAATAGTCCCTTCCTGCAGCACCAAGCCCAAATGAGGAGCTTTTCCGCCCATACGCATAGCATTTACATATGCACCGTTGCCACCTACCCAAATATGGGCATCGGTTCGCGAGTTTACACAAGTCATGGCATCCGGATAATTATCATTGAAAGGCGTATAAATCCCTATACCTGAAAGGTAAGCGTTCTGTGTTCCCCGGTTGGTAAAGATATATTCTTCTTTCAATTCACCATTCTCCAACTTTCGCTTCACGTCGATGCGGATATTGCCGGACATATAAGTGACCGTGCCATCTTCCGCAATACCCACCGGAGTTTTCCAAGTCCGTGCATGGGTGATGCCATTCACCGTTTCCGAAAAATAGCCCAATCCCCAACTATGGGAATCGACAATCCACGGATATTGCCGGCCGTTGGTTTCCAACAGCCAGTTCATGTCCTGTTTATCACCTGCAATACTTATTTTCGCCACTGCCCCTGTCGAAGGGCTTATCTTATGCTCTATCTGTTGAGCAAACAGGGGGAAGCTGCATAAGCTCCCCCCTATTAACATGATTATTTTACTAAAACTATTCATTCTATATTAAATTGGCATTAATACCCAGGATTCTGAATAACCTGCCCCTTACCTTGGTCAATCACGCTCTGAGGCAGTGGCATTAATTCCATATGTTTATCTGCAGCAACTGAGCCTTTATACTTCTTGGCAAATTCGACAAACTTGCCATGACGGATAAGGTCAGTACGGCGCAAACCTTCAAACCAAAATTCTTGCCCACGGTTAAGCAACACCTTGTCCAGAAAATCCTGTACACCGTTGATGTCACCCATTCCATAAGGTTTGATGCCTGCACGTTCACGGATTGTGTTCAGCAAAGATAATGCTTCTTGAGACACTGCGTTGTCTTTACGGACAATAATTTCAGCCAAAGAGGTCAAAACGTCTGCATAACGATAGACAATCCAGTCAACCGAACTGGCTTCTCCTGTTGCCTCCGGATCCTCTCCGTATTTGATAGGAAGTGCACCACCCCACAAAACGCTACCCGGATTCTCTTCATTATAAATTACACCGTCTGTTCCTGTAAACTCACCGACAAGTACTTCAAGACGCTTATCTTCTTTTTCAAAAGTCTTATAGAAAGACCACGGGACACGGTAACCGCTCCACTTCTGAATATTCGGGTTATTTGTCGGATAGACAGAGGGCAACACGTGTGCTTGCCACAAAGCCATAGATCCGGCAGAACGATCTGACTGGCAAGCAAAAATAATCTCGCTATTCCGTTCGTTCTCCAACGTGAATATGTCAGCGTATTCCGGAACCAAAGCATATCCATAATCCGATTTCATGATTTCACGCGCACATTGTTCGGCTTTCACCCAATCACCTTCGTGCATATAAAGCTTCATCAAAACCGTATAGGCCAAACCTGCTGTAAAACGGCCGTAATTAGGATCGCTTGCCGGGTAGTTTTTCGGCAAAACCTTGATAGCTTCCAATAGTTCCGTTTCAATGAACTTCACCATATCCTCTTTGCTCAGGCGAGGTAAAATTTCATCTACCAAAGGATTGTTCAACTGTTCAAGCGAAGCAATCTGTATCGGGCCGAACCAGTCGTACAGAAGATAGCCCAACCAGCCTTTACCACAATGGATTTCACCGATAAGCCTTTCTTTCACATCGTCAGGCATAGGAACATCTTTGATGCGGTCTACGGTCAATGTCATTTTACTGATATCACGCATATAACCATAAGGGCCACTGATATTGGGCGATGCTACAGTAAAATTCACATTCAGCATATCAGGCCAACACGGGTCATTCCATTGGCAATAAGCCACATCAGTCACCATGTCACCCATGATTTGAACACCACCGGATGCTACAGTAAACAAGCCACTATACCAATTGGATTTAAACGGTGAATAGGCAGCCGCAGTCACCAATGCTTCTGCATCCGCTTGATTTTTCGGAAATATACCCGGGTTTATGGTATCGTACATCTCTGACTCCAACTGAGTACAAGACATAAACATGGCGGAAGCAAGCAGACCGCTCATCAATATATTTTTCGTCTTCATATTTTTATCTGTTAAAATGAAATATCAACGCCGAAGCTAAAGCTTCTCACATTGGGATAAGCATAATTTGAGTTGTCTGTTTCCGGGTCCAAACCGTCATAAGGAGTGATCACGAACGGATTATTGATATCGGCATAAACGCGCAAGTTAGAGAACAAGCCTTTGCCCAAAGTCTTAGGCAACGTATATCCCAACGTGATATTACGGCAACGGATAAACCAAGTCTTATCTACATAGTAGTCACCGATACCCCAAGAGCTTTGAGGTTGGAAGTAACCCGGACGTGTGCCGTTCGGATTGTCGTTAGACCAAACTTCTTTTACGCTCACCGGCATATTGTATCCCGTTCCCAAACGGTCAATGTTCATCTGGCCGTCACCAGTCAACCAAGTATCCTTATAAGAACCGGCATTCAACATATTGAACTGTCCGTAGAAGTAGAAGCTAAGATCGAAGTCCTTATAAGTAAACGTATTGTTCAAACCAAGCATAAAACCTGGATCCGTACATCCGTAGAACACTTTATCGGCATCATTCAAAATACCGTCAGGCTTACCCGATTTCACCGGGATGCCGTACTTGTCCACCTTCATTGTTCCATCTTCATTGTAAGCATATCCATCGATATCTTTCAACTTGACTTGTCCAGGAATAGCCCCTTTCATGTGGGCGATTTCTTCACCCGGCTGTACCAAACCGTCAGACAAGTAACCATACCAACCACGAAGAGGAGCATCGTAGAAGCTATAAGCCGAAGGTTTCCAATAAGGACCACGGTCTTTCCATTTGTCGCGATACAATGAGAAGGTGAAGTCAGTGTTCCATGTGAAGTCTTTCTGCTGGAAGTTGCGGGTATTGATTGTCAACTCAAAACCTGTACTCTGTGTCTCACCAATATTCGCTGCAATTTTATCCACTTCCTGATAAGACAGCAAAGAACGATAGTCCAACAAATCGGAAACGACTTTATAGAAATACTCAGCTGTTACATTGATCCGGTTATTGATGAATCCCAAGTCCAAACCGACGTTCACTTCACTGGTTGTTTCCCAACTCAAATCAGGGTTACCCATTTGTTTCAAATAAACCCCTTTGTGCTCGGTTCCACCAAAGATATTGTTGTTACCCACCTGATAATAGCTGATAGCCTTATTACCGATGTTCGAGTTACCGGTTTGTCCGACACTGACACGCAACTTACCGTTCGAAATAACATCTTGCAGATTCTGCATAAAGGCTTCTTCACTAAAGCGCCATCCCAAAGCAACAGAAGGGAAATAACCCCAACGGTTATTGTCGGCAAAGTTTGAAGCACCATCCGCACGCAATGTAGCCGTCAGCAAATACTTGCCGGCATATGTATAGCCGATACGGCCAAAGAATGAAGCCATCTCTGTCTTAGAGGCAGAAGATCCGACACTGGGTTTGGGATAAGCACCAGCCCCTAAGTTGTTATACAAGAAACCATCAGTGATAAACTGGCTATTACCGGCATACAAACTTTCGTAATTGAACGATTGGAAAGAATAACCGACAACGCCGTTGATGGAGTGCTTGCCTATATCCTTCCGGTAGGCAGCCGTCAATTCAAGCAAATAGTCGTTCTTGTCGAACTCACCAATATCCGCCTTTCCTCCTTCTTTGGCTCCATACAGGGTTGTGGTCGGCAGGTAAGTACGTCTTTTCTGCATATTGTTGTCGATACCGACATTTGCTTTCAATATCAAATCTTTAATCGGTTCGATTTCCAAGAAAGCCGTTCCTAAAATACGTTTTTTACGTGTCTTGTCGGTAATCTCCAACATGGATATGGGGTTAGGCATAAAGGCCGCTTCAGGGTTCAGGCAATAATCGCCGTTTGCATCTTTAACCGCAATCAGGGGGTTAAACTGGGAAGCAGCTACCAACATACTGGCATTTTCAGCATGTCCATTTCCCAAAGGTACGTTGTCGTAGTTATTGGTTGACAACGTCAAATTGATACCCGTCTTAACATATTTGCTCAACTTCTGCTCTAAGTTGACACGTCCGGTAAAACGAGTCAATCCGTTGTTTTCCAACACACCATTCTGTTTGAAATAGTTTCCTGAGACCAAATATTTGGTATATTCTGAACCACCGGAAATCGAAACATTGTGTTGAGTCTGAAATCCATTCCGTGTCACACCGTCCATCCAGTCGGTATTGTTCACCGGATTGGCAATATCAGCATCTGAATATTTCGGGACAAACGGGCTGACGGTAGAAGGATCTACCCCTCCGTAAACTCCGATTTTATTCTCACGCATCCATTTTTCCTTATAATAGCTGTTGCGCACGGACATCCAGTCGGAAGCATCAAGCACTTCATAGTTGGATGCAAGTTTTTGTGTAGATACAGAACCTGAATACTTCACATTCGGTTTACCGGATTTACCCTTCTTGGTCGTTACGATAATCACACCATTACCGGCACGGGCACCATAGATCGCCGTAGAAGAAGCATCCTTCAGCACTTCGATAGATTCGATGTCATTGGGGTTGATGGAAGCCAACACGTTGTCTTTTGTTCCATCATTATACTTACCGACATCCATATTTCCCGGATCACTTACAGGGAATCCATCCACAATAATCAACGGGTCATTACCTGCAGAAGGAGAAGCGGCACCACGAATGCGAAAAGAAGTTCCACCACCCGGTTGCGCACTGACTGTATTTGCTTGCAAACCGGCAGCCTTACCTGCTAACACTTGGCTGACAGACCCAACTGTAGCAATCGGTTCATCGTCCATCTTCACTTGAGAAACGGCACCCGTTAAATCACTTTTCTTAACCGTACCATATCCGATAACCACAACTTCATCCAATGCCTGAGTATCTTCCTTCAGGTTCACCGTGATAGTTGCTTGTCCGGTGTACTTGATTTCTTGGGTGATATACCCGATGTAAGAGATCTGAATGATATCTCCGTTCTTTACATTTTCCAAGAGGAAGTTACCATCCATATCCGTAACCATACCATTGGTCGTACCTTTTACGACAACCGAAGCACCGACAACCGGGCCGAATGAATCGTTTACGACCCCTTTCAAACTTGTTTGCTGCTGAGAAATACCTACTTTAGGAGTAGCCGACTCCGCATCGGAGGCTAAAGCTGTTCCTGTTGCAAGTAATGCTGCAGACATCAACATTAGACTGACTGGTCTTGCAATTTTTAACATAATGATTATTTTTAATATATTATAATTATTGTGTTTTTCACTATCATTACAAATGCCTTTCACCATAGTTCTTGGAGAACTATGGTAGAAAATGGAAGGTTTTGCGGGTAGGTCCGTTTGTGAATCTTTTGCTAAACGATGTGGAGGATGAAACCCTATTGGTTACAGGCTGTAACCAATAGGGTAAGGAAGTGTTACCCATAGGGTTGCAAGCCGTAAACGGATGCCTAAAATTGCCATGTTTGATTATTAGATGATTACGGTGATAGGTGATAGGTGAAAGCGTATTTCTGTAAAAGTTTATGGAGAGAAAAAACAAGGGGTGCCCCCTTTAAAGGAGGCACCCCTTATTTTATGAATACGGGAAAAGTTTGCAAAACGGCCTTCAACCTATCACCCGATAGTTCTCTTCAATATGTTAAAATCACCCCACCCTTATTAATTTTCTCAAAAAAGTATATCTAATACAAAATATTAACCCTATATTTGACGCATCAAAGTGACGCAGTTCTCCAAGAACTTATGCGAGTTATTAAGGAATATCTTTTGCGCCGGCGGGACTTTCTCTTATCGAGAAGGCGAAGCCAGCTATCGTGTATTTCAGAAACATCACGGGAAGGAGTACAGGCTTCATAAAGCGCTTTCGTCTCGAAAAACAGTTTTTTATTGTCTGTACTTTCATTCACCCAAGCATAAAAATCGTCCAAAGACCGCCCTTGCAGCCGTCCTTGCAAATACCCGATGATTAATTCCGAATGTCCGTTTTCCATTTTTCTTAATTATTAGATGTAGATACAAAGTCGACACATGGTAAACTTGGCTCTTACATATGCACAACGAACAGGAAAGAAAAAGTACTCACAAGAAAAATGATTTTTTATAAAATATTTTCATCGCATCGCTACAAGATAAAGGGGAAAGGGAACATTTAGCCGGAATGAAAATCATAAAAAGTGCCGGATGTTGGGTGATTTGATGAATTTCTTATAAATTATTTGTTATTTCTTTTTCCGAACATAGAGTTGACAGGGCGACCGCACCAAATCCAGCAGTAACAATTCTTTATTTCCATGGAGAGAAAAAACCGTTTTTGTCCCGAATAATTCTTTCTTAAGTGCCTGCTAATTCTGTAATCGGTGTCAGTGATTTTATAATCAGTGGTTGTGATTATATAATTGCTGGCACTGATTTTATAATCACTGGCACTGATTACAGAATTGATAGGCACTCCGATGTTTTTTATGCCTATGTAGATAAGTTTTCTTGTAGCAGGGATAGATTATTACTTATATTATGTAGCCCATAAGATCGTATCGCTTAAAAATGAATTTGGTGCGGTCGCCCTATAGAGTTGATAAGGGGGAGAATTGAATAAAAAAGAAACGTACCTTTGCAAAACCGAACAAGATTGGCGAAGAGATGAAAGAGGCATTTATAAAACTACATATTTCTATTATTCTGGCAGGCTTCACAGGCTTGTTCGGGAAGTTGATTACGTTGAATGAGGGCCTGCTCGTTTGGTACCGTATGTTTTTTGCAGCCGTAATGCTCTTCCTTATCCTTTGGGGGAGCGGAAGGTTGAAGCGGACTTCTTTTCGCGAAGTGATGAAGATCGCAGGGACCGGGCTGTTGTTAGGGCTTCACTGGGTGTTTTTCTACGGAAGTATCAAGGCGGCGAACGTATCGATCGGAGTGGTTTGCTTTTCGCTGGTCGGCTTCTTTACGGCTTTGTTGGAACCGCTGATCATCAGGAGGCGGGTATCGACTAAAGAGCTTTTATTCAGTTTGGTGACTGTGTGTGGCATTGTCTTGATCTTCCAGTTTGACACACGTTACCGGACGGGGATAATCATTGGCGTGATCTCTTCGGCACTGGCGGCGCTTTTTACCATCACGAACAAGAAGGTAGGAGTACGGCACGCTTCCAGCATGATGTTGCTTTATGAGATGATCGGCGGTTTTCTGGGGTTGACTTGCTTGCTGCCGTTTTACCTGCATTTCTTCCCGGTGGAGACAATCTTGCCGGGAATGACCAATTTCCTATACCTGTTGTTACTTTCACTGTTTTGCACGATCGGCTTGTATCTGTTACAAATACAAGTATTGAAACAGGTATCTGCATTTACCGTGAATCTGAGTTATAACCTGGAACCGGTTTACAGCATTATCCTTGCCATGCTCTTTTTCGGCGAGGCGAAAGAGTTGAACCTCGCTTTCTATGCCGGATTGGGATTGATCCTGCTCTCCGTCCTGTTGCAAACGCGCGAGGCTATCCGTTGTAAGGGAGCGTAAACCAGAACCGTGCGCCTTCTCCCAACCTGGAATCGACGCCGATCTTCCCGTCGAGGGCTTCGATGATGGTTTTGCAGATTGTCAAGCCTAAGCCGGTGCCCTGCTTGAATGAATTGACTTTCATGAAACGTTCGAAAATAGACAATTGATGCTGTAACGAGATTCCGATACCCGTATCTATTACTTCTATGAGGACATATCCTTCAACGATGCGGTAGGAAAGCCTGATGCTTCCTTCCTCCGTGAACTTGGCTGCGTTTGAGATCAAATTCGAGATTACCTGCGTGACACGTTTCGGGTCCGTATGGATAATAATGTCGGGCAAAGTATCGAAATCACAGATCAGGGATACGTTTTCGGACATTTTCAGTGTATGCACCTGATACTGCTCGTAGAATATTTCTTTCAGGCTGGTGTCGGCAAGCGAATAATCCAGGATGCCCGATTCTATTTTGGAAAAGTCCAGGATGTCGGTTATCAGGCGGAGGAGCAGATCACTGTTCTTGTTGATTATTTTGACAAACTCTTCTTTTTCTTCCTTATCGTCTGTCTCGGCAAGGATATTCGAGAAACCGATTATGGCGTTGAGCGGTGTCCGGATCTCGTGGCTCATATTGGCGAGGAAGGCTGATTTCAGCTTGTCAGCCTCGCGAACCTTCTGTATTTCCAGTTCCGACTGCCGGGTTTCGTATTCCGCATGATGCAGCTTCTCTTCCAACCGTTTTTCTTCGGTGATATTGGTAATGTGACAGATCATTTTATTCTGCCGCTTGCGACCTTTCGTCTTATAAGCCTGCGCATTGACGCGGATCCAGATCGTTTCGTTTTCAATAGCGGTACGGCACTCGAAGCTACAATGATCCAACTCTCCTTCTATCACCTGGAAGAGCTGGTTGACGTTGTCGGCCGAACGGATAATCTGCTGTACGCCTTCGACTGTCATGTATTTATTATCCCTCAAGTAGTTGAACAACTTGTTGTCTTCCGGCGTCTCGTTCAAGAGCGGATTGACAAACAATTCTTTCTTTTCGATATCGTATTCGGCGATAAGGGAATGGCCGGATAGGAGGACGGCTTTAAGGATCGCCAGGTTGTTTTGTGTCTGCTCCTCTTTAACCTGCTTTTCCGTCTCGTCGGAGATGATCAGCAGATAGCCGATATGCCCGAACTCCCGGTCGTTCAATCCGATCCCTTTCACCATCAAATATTTGGTCTGATCCAAAAAGTTGGAGTGATAATACCGGGAATCCCGTATGCTATTGAAATCGTATATGAGAGGGAAACTGAATGCTTTCTTCTTCTTAATCTGATTAAGGACTTTCTCGGGAACAGCCGGATTCCGGAACAGATTGACACCCAACAGTTGTTCACGGGAAGAGCCGAAGATCTTAGTGTCGGCATCGTTTATATCGATCAGGCAACCTTCCGCATCGTATAGCTCCACTCCGATCGGCAGGTTGTTGAAGAACTGCTGGAACTTGGTGCTCAGCTTGGAGATGCGTTTCCTCGACTCTTCCAGATTATAATCGGTTTGCCAACGTTCGATAATGATAGAAAAGATGCCGGCGATAAGATGCATATCTTCAACTTCTGACGCCGTCCAGGAACGATGTTTCAGGATCGAGTCGAAACCGATGAATCCCTGTACTTTGTTATGAAAAGTAAGTGGGATGATCAGCGTGGATTTCAATTGTTGAAGGGTCAGCAGGGCCTTGTCGGTAGACGCCTCGGCGGGCAGATCCGCAAGATCCCTCAGCACGATGTCGCGTCCGGATTTGACAGTGTCTATAATCCACGGAATTGTGTCGTATGTCAGTTTGCTCTTGTCGTCTTTCGGAACTTTTACCCACGAGTTCATCACTTCGCATGTAAAATTAGCCGTCAACCCGTCTTCTTCGAAGATGGCAACGTAGCCCCAATCCGCATCGAAATAGTCCAGCAATACGTTCATTGCTTTTTCGATCGGCTTGTTTTCTTCGTTGAAAAGGATCACCAGAACTTCGGAAATAATACGCTTTATGGCCGGCGTTTCGGAGGTTGTACAAACCTCGCAATTGGCAGGGCTGCTATCTCTGGCTTCCAGTAATCGTATCAATTCTTCCCGGGTCAACTGATCGTATGGCGATGCTTTAAGAGTCATATCAGAATCTTTATCCGATCGCAAAAATAAAAAATAGTTTTGATTCTGAATAGTTTTCAGGAAGAATAATCATTTACGCCACAACCGTTCCGGTAAAGCCGTTTTGATAGAAGTAATTCATCCTCCTTTAGAACTATTATCTTTTGAATGTCGAGGTCATTCCGTGTAAAAAGTTATATTTGCATGTTCTAACATTGGACAATCCGGTGATTGCCCTGACATTATTGAATTTGATTATGTTGAAGCAACAGTTACAACAAAAGTTACAGCAAAAACTCTCTCCGCAGCAGATTCAGTTGATCCGTCTTCTGGAACTCCCGGCTTTAGAGCTGGAAGAACGTGTGAAGCATGAGCTGGAAGACAATCCCGCATTGGAAGAAGGAAAGGAAATTGCGGATGACTTTGACCGTACTGACGAAGGTGGCGATGAGTTGGCCTCCAACGATATGGAGGGAGGAAGCGAAACAGACGCCGACCTTTCCCTCGGCGACTATATGAGTGAGGATGATATACCCGATTATAAACTTCGTGAGCTGAGCGAGCGGACGGAGAAGAAAGAAGATGTGCCTTTCTCGGTCAGCGAATCCCTGAACGAATACCTGCTCCAACAGCTCGGGTTGCGGGATCTGCCGGAAAAACAGGTGAAGATCGCCGAATATATCATCGGGAATATAGATGATGACGGCTATTTGCGCCGTGACCTGTCCGCCATAGCCGACGACCTGGTGTTCCAGGCGGGACAGGATGTGACGGAAAAAGAAATAGAAGAAGTTCTCACGATCATACAGGATTTTGACCCGGCAGGAGTCGGCGCCCGCAACCTGCAGGAATGCCTGCTACTCCAGTTGGACCGCCGGGAAAAGACGCCCGAAACGGAGTTGGCAATCCGGATACTGACCGATTTTTTTGAAGAGTTCACCCGCAAGCATTACGATAAGATCATGAGAGGGTTGGATATCGAAGAATCCGCCCTGAAAAGAGCCATCCGTGAAATAATGACCCTCGATCCTAAACCTTGCGGCAGCTGGGGCGGTTCCATGGAGACAGCTTTGAGCCAGATCATTCCCGATTTCGTAGTGGAAGCGGTGGGTGGCGAACTGATCCTGAGCATGAACAACCGGGGTATCCCTGATATGCGCATCAACCGCGAGTATGCGGAAATGTTTCAGGATTATGCCGGCAATAAGGCAAACCAGACAGCCCAAATGAAAGAAGCCGTCCAGTTTGTAAAGCAGAAACTCGACTCCGCCCAGTGGTTTATCGATGCCATCAAGCAGCGTCAGGAGACTTTGCAACGCACGATGGAGACAATCATCCTCCTGCAACGCAATTTCTTCCTCACCGGCGACGAAGCGACCTTGCGGCCTATGATCCTCAAAGATGTGGCGGAACGGGCCGGATATGACATCTCGACGATCTCGCGTGTGAGCAACAGCAAGTACGTGCAGACGAACTTCGGCATCTATCCGCTCAAGTATTTCTTCTCCGAATCGATGCAGACCGACAGTGGCGAAGAAATTTCCACCCGCGAGGTAAAAAAGATAATGAAAGAGCATATCGACGGTGAAGACAAGCGCAAACCGCTTACCGACGAAGAACTGGCCTCCATCCTGAAAGAGAAAGGCTACATCATCGCCCGCCGTACGGTAGCAAAATACCGCGAACAATTGGGCATTCCGGTTGCACGGCTCAGAAAAGAAATATAAATTTGAAGCGTTATGAGATTATTTTCAAATATCATATCCGGTATGTTCCATCCGTTGTTGATGGTGACGTATGGAGTCGTGCTGGCTCTCACCTTCACGTACCTGGCGATCTATCCGCCGACGATGAAGTTGTTGCTCGCCGGTGGAGCATTCCTGTCTACGGCGGTTATCCCCGGAGCATTCATCTTTATGATGGTGAAAAACGGGGCGGCGGTCGATATGGAACTGTCGGACCGTCACGAGCGCGTGGTTCCGTACCTGATCTTCATCACGTCGATCATGGTCTGCGCTTTCTATATGTATAAGATGATGTTGCCGTTCTGGTTCATCTCCTTGCTGTTGGGAGCCTGTGTGGCGTTGATCCTGGCGTTGTTGATCAACTTCTTCTGGAAGATCAGCGCCCATGCGATCGGGATAGGCGGACTGTTGGGCGGCATTATGGGCGTGGCACGGATTCACCTGATAAACCCTTATTGGGCCTTTATCATCGTGATCATAATCGCGGGGCTGGTCGGCACTTCGCGAATTTTTCTGAAAAGGCATACTCCCATGCAGGTATATGCCGGGTTTTGTCTCGGATTTATATGTACCTTTGTAGCCTCATTCTTGAGTTATATCTATTTATTCATCTAATAAAAACACTAAAATTATGAATTTTCCTGCAGATTTAAAGTACACAAAAGATCATGAATGGATCCGTGTAGATGGCAATGTAGCTTACGTTGGTATTACCGATTATGCTCAGGGCGAACTGGGTGAAATCGTTTTCGTAGACATCACGACTGAAGGTGAAGTAGTTGCCAAAGAAGAAGTTTTCGGTACAATCGAAGCAGTAAAGACTGTTTCAGACCTGTTCATGCCGGTAAGTGGTGAAGTGATCGAAGCTAACGCCGAGCTGGACGACAAACCTGAATTGGTGAACGAAGATGTGTATGGCAACGGATGGTTGATCAAAATCTCCCTGTCAGATCCTTCCGAACTGGATGATTTGATGTCTGCTGCCGAATACGAACAAATGATTGCAAAATGACACCAGTAGTAAGTATTATCATGGGCAGTACTTCGGATCTGCCCGTAATGGAAAAAGCGGCCAAACTGCTCGACGAGATGGAGATCCCGTTCGAAATGCACGCCTTATCCGCCCACCGTACGCCTGCCGAGGTGGAGGCTTTCGCCAAGGGAGCCAAAGGACGCGGCATCAAAGTGATCATTGCGGCTGCCGGTATGGCAGCCCACCTGTGTGGTGTGATCGCCTCGATGACGACAGTCCCCGTGATCGGTGTGCCCATCAATTCGACGCTCGACGGTATGGACGCATTGCTGGCCATCGTGCAGATGCCTCCGGGAATTCCGGTTGCCACGGTCGGAATCAATGGCGCCCTGAACGCCGGTATCCTGGCCGTCCAGATGCTTGCCGTCGGAGACGAACAACTCCAGGACAAACTCGCCGCCTATAAGGAAGACCTTAAAAAGAAGATCGTAAAAGCAAACGAAGAGCTGGCTAAGGTTTCTTTTAAATACAAAACGAATTAGTTGAAAGTTGACAGTTGAAAGTTGAGAGTTAACAAAAACGCAAAGTATGCCGCCCTTGTTGATTTTCAACTTTCAACTTTCAACTTTCAACTTTCAACTGAAAAAGATGGAAGATATTTTTAACTACCGTCGCCGTAAATCGTCTGTTGTCAACATTGGGAATACCCCGCTGGGTGGTGATAACCCGATTCGCATTCAGTCGATGGCAAACGTCTCCACAATGGACACCGATGCTGCCGTCCGCCAGGCGATCCGCATGATCGAGGCAGGCGCTGAATATGTACGTTTTACCGCCCAGGGAGAACGTGAAGCCCGTAATTTGGGCGTGATCCGTAAGCAACTCGACGAAGCCGGATATACGACTCCGTTAGTCGCCGACATCCATTTCAACCCGCGTGCGGCCGATGCCGCAGCCGAGGAGGTGGAGAAGGTACGCATCAATCCCGGAAACTATGTGGATAAGGTCAAGACATTCGACCTGCTGGAATATACCGACGAGGAATATGCCGCAGAGTTGCAGAAAATACGCGACCGCTTCGTACCATTCCTTAACATCTGTAAAGCACACGGAACCGCCATCCGCATTGGCGTAAACCACGGTTCGCTGTCCGACCGTATCATGAGCCGGTACGGCGATACTCCCGAAGGCATGGTTGCCTCCTGCATGGAATTCCTGCGCATCTGCCGGGAAGAGAACTTCCCCGACGTCGTGATTTCCATCAAAGCCTCGAACACGGTCGTCATGGTGAAAACCGTCCGCCTGCTGGTCAGAACGATGGAAGCCGAAGATATGCATTACCCCTTGCACCTCGGCGTGACGGAAGCCGGCGACGGCGAAGACGGCCGCATCAAGAGTGCCGTCGGCATCGGCGCCCTGCTGTCCGATGGCATCGGCGACACGATCCGCGTCTCCCTGAGCGAAGATCCGGAGGCCGAAATCCCCGTTGCCCGCAAACTGGTCGATTACATCCTCGAACGTGAAGGGCACGAGCCGGTAGAGGCCGCGCCCGCTCCGGGATATGATCCGGTTGCTGTCGAACGCCGCCGGAGCCGGGTGACGGAAGGAATCGGGGGGAACTTCCCGCCGGTCGTCATTTCCGACCGCAGCAACGGAGACTTCGAGTTTGATTATGCGTCCCTGCCGGACTATATATATATCGGTAAAGAAGATCCGGACAACCTTCCGGACAGTTTCCGCCTTTTGGTAGACGCCCATTTCTGGAAAGAACGTCCGAATGCCTATCCTTTCTTTATCGCATCGGAAATAGAGGAACTGAAAAACTATTCCGTCCCTTTGAAATTTATCCGTCTCACCTACCGGGATCTGACCGGTCGCGCTATCGAGATTCTGAAACAGGATCCGTCTGTGATCGTAATCCTGAGCACGCACCACCGAAACGGTATCGCTGCCGAACGTGCCGCCATACACCGGTTGCTTGCTGCCGGTTGCGATGTGCCGGTCGTCCTGCATCGTGACTATCAGGAGACGGATGTCGAAGCACTGCAACTAAAATCGGCCACCGATTTCGGGACTTTGCTGTTAGATGGTTTCGGCGACGGGATCATGTTGCACAACGAAGGCTGCGAAGCGATGGTGACGGACAGTTGCATGTTCGGCATCCTGCAGGCTACCCGTGCCCGCATCAGCAAGACGGAGTATATCTCCTGCCCGAGCTGCGGACGTACCTTGTATGACCTGCAAACGACAATCGCCCGCATCAAGGAGGCCACTTCGCATCTGAAAGGCCTGAAGATCGGCATTATGGGATGTATCGTGAACGGACCCGGCGAAATGGCGGATGCCGATTACGGCTATGTCGGCGCCGGAAAGAACCGGATCAGCCTGTACAAAGGCAAAGAATGCGTCCTGAAAAACATCCCCGAAGAAGAAGCTGTAGAACGATTGGTCCAGCTGATAAAAGAAAATGGGGATTGGGTGGATTAACAGACCTCATGCATTGAAAAAGGGATGCCTATCCCCTCCCCAAAAGGTAGGCATCTTTTGAAATAAAGATAAGCACTTATTGGGAGACAGCCTATAGCCTTTCTTCGGTTAGCCTATAGGCTGTAAATTTTCCCCTTTAGCCTATAATTTATGGGACAGGAGCCATATAATATGCAGCCGCCAAGGTAAGCGTCTCCGCGATCCCCTCCTGTATATTAGTTATTCAATGACAAGGGATCCATTTATCCGGTAGTAAATTTCTAAAGACCGAATCCTGTGCTGTTGGCTGTATATCGGCCAACCTGTTGAACAAGTCCGTGAAATAATCAAAAGTATTAAGATTGTGAAGTCTGGCCGAACAAGCCAGAGAATAAAAAAGAGCCATTCTCTGTGCCCCGGCATGGCTACCGGCGAAAAGTGAGTTGCGGCGGCTCAGGCTGATGTAACGGTTTATCCGTTCAATGCGGTTGTTGTCTAATTGGTAGTCCGCTGATTTTATATAATTGCATAAAACATCATACAGGTTGAGGGTATAGCGAACCGCTTCCCCCATAAGCGACTTGGGCAAAGTTTGCGGATCGGATTGTATACTTTCCAATTTGGCCTTTAAGCGTCCGAGGATAGGAGGTGCGTATTTTTTGCGCCAGGCCAGTATCTGTTTTGGTTCCCAATCGGGCGGGATAAGATGTTCATTCTGATATAATTCATTGACAATATCGACTACTTCCTGCGCTTGCCTATCCTCCTTCATATCCAGGAACTTCCTTTTACAATGCTGGAAACATGCCAGGGGGATGATGTCAGGATATTCTTCTTTCCTAAAGTCGGCGTAAGCGGCATATCCGTCTGTCTGTAAAGCCCCTTTATAATCAGTAAGCAGCTTTTCGGCTATGCTTTTAGAGCGGGAGCCGTTTTCATAAATAAAAGCGATTAATTCCGTATGGTTGGCATACATGCCCCAGAGATATCCTTTACGGACTTTCTTGCCCGATTCATTCTTTTCATTGACAAGCACTTTGTAATAAGTCTCATCCATTGACAGATAGGAATCTTCCAGTATGGACTTTTTCAGCACTTCGTACATACGCTCCAACAAACCGGCTGATTTCGCAATCAACCCATGGGCCGTTTGTTTGCAAAGGGCTATGCCCTGCTCGTTGAACAACTTGACGATCCTTTCCACCGGCAGGGAATAGATATAGCGCAATTGCAATATGCCGCTAAGGAAACTGCCATCATAGGAAGAGTTTTGCAGGGGAGCTTTGGGGGATTTGCCGTTGTATATGTTATCGCCTTGCACACAGTTGTACTGCCGATAGATATGTTTCTCAAACCAACCCGGGTGGTAAGAGTAACGGATGGAATCAGTGTGACTGATTATTCTGGCTTTAAGAGGGTCGAAGTCCGGATCGCAAGGATAGATCTCGTGCAAACGGGTTTCCACATTGAAATACTCTTTACGTTTCACCCCATTATTGCCGCGGCTTTTGGGATCGAACTTCGGTTCCTCCGGGATATTCTTTGCCTCCTCTTTTTCCTCTTGCTTGCGGTTTATCTTTTCGGACTTGTTTTCCAGCAGTTTGCCTAATGCGCGTTTCTGGTTTTTCAGCCTGTTGGCGTCTGCTTTGCTTTCCTGAAAAGAGGAGGTTAAGGACTGGAGGGTTGCCTGAAGTTCGCTCACACGGGATGTCAGGGACTCCACTTGCCGAAGTAACTCTTCTTCCCGCCTGCCGGCAGCCAAAAGTTGATCCCTGAGGAAAGTAATGGTATCCTGCAGTATGTTTGTCCTCTGTTTCCCTGTCATGCCGCAAAGATATGAAAAGGGAATGGAATTAAATAATTATGCCACAATTATTTTACTTGTAAATAACTGTGGCATAGATATATGTGATATAAAGGACGCCATTAGACAGGTCCCTTGAAGCGTTTGCGGAACCGTGCGCTTTTCAGGCTCACCCCCTCCATCATCAAAAAGAAACTTTCCCACCTCATCTGATAACGGCCACTGCCGGGGTCAAAACAAGGTATTTCAAACGTCCCCTCTTCCAGACGTTTCTGATAAAGGACAAAACCGCCTTTTTCCCAGTGCAGGAGCTTGATTATTGTACGGGATTTGTTAACGAACAAGAATACTTCACCCGATACGGGGTTACGCTTGAGATCGTTCCGGACAATCACGGACAAGGCATTGATCCCTGAACACATGTTTACATAGCGGGGACATAAATAGTAATTTAACGACTCGGTCAGCGCGAACATGTGTCCTCCTTTCTTCCGTAATAGAGGTGGATAAAATGGCACAATGTTTCGGCAACGCATTCTTTTATCTGGATGATTCCCCCGTCGGGGAATGTGATATGAATCCCTTTAAGCAGTTTCTCTGCATCCACTAAGCGGGTCTCTTTTACTTTTTCACGCCCTGTGAATTGAAGCGGGATCATTTCTCCTGCTACACTCTGGCAGACGGCCTGATCTTCCAACTGCTTACAATGGTAGCGTTCCAATACTATTCCCAGTTGAATGGCCTTGGGATCCATGCCATGGCGGCGCATCCATTGACGAACGCTATCCACACGCAAGCCATAGCTACGACAATAAGCTACAAAGTCTAAATCTTCGCCTGCTTTTAGACGATTTTTATACTCTTCTGCATACTCTTGAATACTTCTTCTTTCCATTTTTTTAAGACAAAGGTAGAGACTCTTTTATAAGGGGAAAAGAGGGGATCGCGGAGACGCTTACCCGCCAAGTGTATTTTCAAACAGCATTCACCCTTCACATCGTTTGCAACCTGCTAAAAAGCAGTGCTTTGCTGTGAAGGCAGTTCATTCCCCCAGAAATGCATCTGTTTATTTTCGCGTGCTTTCACCGGATTCACATCAAACAAAAGGTTATCAACAACTTATAACCGATGTGAATACAAAATAAAAAAATACTTAGTCGTCCATCAGGATATCTTTCGCTTCGTCAAAGCCTCCGTCGAAACGGTTATCCTCGATCTCCTCATTGATAACACGCTGGAAGAAGAAACGATGGTTGTTCCAGTGGAAAGCAGGATAGTCATGATTCTGCTTAATCACATTATTACGGAAAACAAGGCCGTCCACCGATTTGGCATACAGGATCGGCATGTCGAAGGTTTCGAACTCATTGTTCTCGATCACGATCCCGCTATGGAAATATTTCTTCTGATCCTTCAAATCGGGTATCTCCGGATAGATGGAAATAATGGCGTTCGTAAACTGGAACATATTCGTCAGCGAGTTAATAAACCGGTTGTTCCGGATCAAGACATCGTGACAGGCACCCGTCTCGAACCATCCGTTGCAGTCGCCGCACAGCAGGATTGCCGTACCGGAAGTATGATCGAAAACGTTTTTCTCGACCACCGTCTTCTTCGGGGTGCTGAACAGGGAGCCACGGGCGCGGTTATTGCGGATCATATTGCCGGCAAAATAAACTTCCGGCGTCCATTCTAAATTCTCTATACCGTAAGTGCCGGCTTCACTGATGGCGGGATCGATCGGATTCCCGAAGGTAATGCGGAACTGCTTTGCGCCGTGATCGTCAGGCTTGTCGACAGCTTCGATAGCCGTCACCGTGTTCTGTTCTCCCAGAATCTCCATCGTCTTGGAGTCGATAAACTGGACCGCGTCGCCCGGACGGCCCCACTCGAAACCATATGACTGGCCGTGCATATATTCGCCTACCAATGTCTTGTCGTCTATCCGCTTTTGCACTTTCAGGTAGGTCCCATGCACATTGATGGCGTCATCCATCATGCCTTCGTACAGACCGCCGACCGAACGGATCAGCCCTTTGCAGCCGGAGAAATGAGTCGCATCCGCCTGAGTCGTAAAATAACGCGGATCCTCCTTGCCACGCAGGCAGACCGAGAATTTATCCAACGTGATATTCTCGCTCATCTGTGCCAGCAGGCCCATTCCTTCGGCATAATGCACCTGTATGTTTTCAAGCGTCGTATTCGTATCATGATATACGAAAATACCCGGAGTCGGACGGCCGTATCCACGGAAAACGACCACCGTACCCGGTATCAGTTTCTTATTCTTCCAGGGAGCGAGGATCTTACGGGGTGCAATCTCGGCAACGTGCTTGCTACCCACGCCGATATCACTGGTCGTATAGACTAATCGTTTCGTATCTCCTTCAAAAGCGATGCCCCAGGCAGGGACATGCTCCCAACCTTCCCCTTTGGCGACAAAGTTGCTGTCGCGTATCTCATATTCCACCCAGGGAGCGACTTCGTAGGTGATCATCCCGCCGACCGTGTCGTTCTCCAACACTTTCACCTGGCTGATATGCGGGTTCTCAAAGTCGATGCTGAAGTTCTTCAACGTACAGTTTTCAGAATTGACCAAAGAAACCGGAAGCATCCGCCCGTGGAAAACCAGCTCGGAGCCTTGCCCGTCAAACACGACGTTCTTCATATTCTCGAAAGCCAGTCCCACCTGCTTCGGATTATCCTGGTCGTGATTGGAAATGAAATATTCGCGTTCCGTAGAGCCCGACGGATAAAAATCATAGCGACCTGTAGGCAACAGGATCCGGATCGTGTCGGAGCTCGATTCGGCAGCTATCTCCTGAAGGGCTTTCGCAATCAATGGAGAAGCGTTTTCGCCGGTATCGGGTTTCAATCCATACGCAGACAAGTCGTACGCACCGCCTTTACAGGCAGTCAACAGGACGATAAATAAGAATGTCAAAACAGAGTTTAATTTCATGGCTTACATCTTTCGTTGATTATATTTTCAATTATGCAGGCAAATATACCATTTATTTGTAAAACAATAAGCACCAAAGAGAGATTAAAGAATGGCTGAAAGCCCGGTTCCCCAACCGGGAATGAGATTGCAGGACGTGACCAAACAACTCGTACCGGAAGACCAGGAAAAACATCGCCGGCTCGTATGGGACATCGTAGAAGAGAAATGCGATCGGAAGGGAAAAACATGAAATTCATTTTAAACAGGTTGGCGAAGGCAGAGATTATTCCTATATTTGCCCCTCTTAAATACAAATAGATATGGAACATCCATTAAGCATTTACAACACACTCACAAGAAAAAAAGAACAGTTCATCCCGCTGCACGAACCGCATGTGGGTATGTATGTTTGTGGTCCGACCGTTTATAGCGACGCCCATTTAGGGCATGCACGCCCGGCGATCACTTTCGACCTGCTGTTCCGATATCTGACTCACTTAGGATATAAAGTCCGTTATGTACGTAACATAACGGATGTCGGCCATTTGGAGCACGACGCTGACGACGGCGAAGACAAAATCGCTAAACGAGCCCGCCTCGAACAGTTGGAACCGATGGAGGTGGTACAACATTACCTGAACCACTACCATCACGAGATGGAAGCCCTCAACGTCTTGCCTCCCAGCATCGAACCGCACGCCTCCGGCCATATCATCGAGCAGATCGAGTTGGTCAAGAAGATCATGGACAACGGCTATGCATACGAAAGCGAAGGTTCCGTTTATTTCGACGTGGAAAAATACAACAAGGATCATAACTACGGCGTCCTTTCCGGACGTAACATCGACGATATGCTGAACACGACCCGCGCGTTGGACGGGCAGGACGAGAAGCATAATCCGATCGACTTTGCCCTTTGGAAATGTGCGCAACCCGAACATATCATGCGTTGGCCCTCCCCATGGAGCGACGGTTTCCCCGGCTGGCATTGCGAATGTACGGCGATGGGTAAAAAGTATCTGGGCGAACATTTCGATATCCACGGCGGTGGCATGGACCTGATCTTTCCGCATCACGAATGCGAGATTGCACAAGCTGTCGCTTCGCAGGGAGAAGACATGGTTCATTACTGGATGCACAACAATATGATCACCATCAACGGACAGAAGATGGGCAAGTCTTTGGGCAACTTCATCACACTGAACGAGTTCTTCACCGGCGACAACAAAATGCTGAGCCAGGCCTATTCGCCTATGACCATCCGTTTCTTCATCCTCCAAGCACACTATCGCAGCACGGTGGATTTCAGCAACGAAGCCTTGCAGGCTGCCGAAAAGGGGTTGGAACGTCTGATGGACGCTTATAACCACCTGATGAAATTGAAAGCATCCGAAGCCTCAACGGTAGACGTAAAAGATTTGCGCCGCAAATGCTACGATGCGATGAACGACGACCTGAACTCGCCGATCGTGATCGCCCACTTGTTTGATGCAAGCCGTGCCATCAACTCCGTAAAGGACGGCAAGGCTACGATTTCCATCGAAGACCTGAAAGAATTGCAGGATGTATTCCATACGTTCATCTTCGATATCCTTGGAATAAAAGATGAAGCAGCTTCGGCCGACGGCAACAGCAATGAAGCGTTCGGCAAGGCCATGGATCTGTTACTGACCATCCGCCAGCAGGCAAAAGCCAACAAAGACTGGGCTACATCGGACAAGATCCGTAACGAACTGACAGCTATCGGCTTCGAAATCAAAGATACGAAAGACGGAGCCGAATGGAAATTAAGTAAATAAATAGGACAGGCTTCGATATTTGACAGTTTCGAGCCATAAATGATGATTTATCAACACACTGATAAATCATCATTTTTTTCATTGGTACATTATCCAATTAGCTCATTATTCATTAAATTATGACGATAAACGAATTTCTTCAAGGCGACAAGTTCGCCTTATTGGCCGGTGTCGAATTGTTGGAGACCGGTAACGGGTATGCAAAGGCACGTATGGAAATAAAACCCGAACACCTCAACGGCGGTGGCGTATGCCAGGGTGGCGCCATCTTCACGTTAGCAGACCTGGCCTTTGCCGCAGCCACAAACAGCCACGCGCGCCTGACACTTTCCATAACTTCCAGCATCAACTTCTTCAAAGCCGAAAGCAAAGGCTTCCTGTATGCCGAAGCACGCGAAGCGTTCAGCCACAAACGGCTCGCCAACTGTGAAGTACGCATCACCAACGAAACCGGAGACCTGATCGCCACCTTCAACGGTACAGGCTATAGAAAAGACACGGAATTGCCTTTTGCCCCGATAGAATGATATTCTTATCTAAATCGGTCTACTAAACGAATGGATGAATGCCCTTTCTTTGATGTTGATGCAATGGCAAATGTACGCTATTACTGTCAGATTAACAAATAGCGTACACTTTTAGTTATTCGTAACGCAACGACCGGGCCGGTTTGCTGAAGATGGTTTTGGCGGTTTGCCAGCCGATGGTCAGCAAGGAGATCACACACAATAAAAGTACCGGAACGAGGAAAAACCAAGCTTCCCAGTCTGTGCGGAACGAATAATGGTTCAGCCAGTCTCCCATGATCCACCCCGAAAGCGGAAGAGCAATAACAACAGCAATGGCGATCAGGAGGAAGAACTCGCGACCCAACTCATAGAAAAGCTGCATCTTGGAGGCTCCCAGAACCTTTCGGATTCCCATCTCCCGGATACGCGTCGAGCAAGAAAACATGACCAGGACACCCAATCCCATACAAGAGATGAAGATCGCCAGTATCGCAAAGAGCGCAACAATCAATCCGAACACTTCATCCTGCCGGTATTGCTGGTCGAAGAACTGGTCGAGGAAGAAATAATCATAGCTGGAATCCGGGAAATAACGTTCCCATACCCCTCCGACCTGCTTCACGAGATCACGCGGGTTACCGTTCTCCATTACGACGGAGATATAGCGTTGCTTCATCCAACTCAGCTTCTCATGCAGGGCAAACAGGATCGGCGTATAATCTTTGCTAAGCGACTGCTGGTGGTAATCTTTCACCACTCCGATAATCTGCATCGGCCGGTCGACGGTTTCGACAGACAGGCGTTGCCCCAAAGCGGCATCAGCCGATTCGAATCCCAATGTACGCACAGCCGATTCATTCAGAACTATCTTATAAACATCTCCCCCGTAATCCTCGGAGAAACCGCGGCCGGCAACGAACTTCAGATCGTAAGCATCCAGGAAATACTCGTCGCAGTTGAGCATCTCCAACAAACGCGTCTGCTTCGTCACATCGCTTTCGCGGACGATGGAGAGGAAATCCGCCACTTCCGTTCCGGGGACTGCACCGGAAACCGTCACCGCCCTGACAGAAGGCAGCAACGCCACCTCTTTCTTCAACGCCTCCAACTTCATCGCCAGCTCCTCGCATTGCGCCGGAAACTTAAGCACCAACGTTTGGTCCACCCGCACCCCCAAAGAAGCATTCCGCATATATCGAAGCTGCGCATACACGATCAACGTCCCGCAAAGCAGCACCAATGAAGCCGTGTATTGCAACACTACCAGAACCTTACGGGTGACCGTCGCCCCGCGCGTGTGGGTAAACTTCCCTTTCAACATCCGGATCGGCTTGATACCGGACAAGACCGTTGCCGGATAGAAGCCGGACAGAAACACACCGATCGCAAAGATCAGCAAGAGATATCCCCCCAGCGAAGTCGTAAACCAGACGGAGAAACTCAGGTCCCGCCCCGTCAGGTTATTGAAAGACGGCATCAACGCCTCCATCAGCCCCGCAGCCAAGATAAAAGCAATGCTGTTCGTCACCAGCGACTCGAAAAGGAACTGAATGATTACCTGCCTGCGGCTCGCCCCCGAAGCACGGCGTATGCCGATCTCTTTGGCACGCTCCATCGAACGGGCTACCGTCATATTGATATAGTTGATCCAGGCAATGCAAAGAATGGCAAGCGCCGTACAGATCAGTACCCAGATGGAAGAACGGTTTCCCTTCACCTCCGGTTCATACGCTTTCTGCGGATTGAGGTGGATATCGCGAAGATTCGTCAACTGGATCGCCCATGTTTTATTCTTCAACGCCTCTTCCGTCTTATACTTCTCGGCCATCGCCGGAAAATCGTTTTCCACCTGCGTTTTCAGGTTTGCCGACTTCAGCAGGACGTACGAATAGACTTCGTGGCGGTACCAATACTCATCCATCCACTTCGGAAGTGTCTTGTAAGAGATCAGGAGGTTATAGCGGATATGCGTATTGACCGGCATATCCTCCATGATACCCGTCACTTCGCAGGCTTCCTCCCCGATATTGCTGCGGAAGATCAGGATTTTCCCGATCGGGTTCTCCCCCTTGAAATACTTGCGGGCGATACGTTCGGTGATCACCACCTTGTTCGGCCCGTCCAGGCAGCTCTCCCTGTTCCCTCTCAACAGTTTGAAGTCAAAGAAATCGAAGAAGTTGGCCTCCGCATAGCCAATGCCGGTTTCACGGTATAGCAATTCGTTGTACTTCACGACCTGTTCCGGGAAATACTGGCTTCCGACGCGGGTATAATCCTCGACGGCACTCATATTCCGCTTCATAGCCGTAGCATAGCCGGCCGACGAGCTTGCCCAATCGTCCGTCAGCTCCCCGTTCTCGTAGAAACGGGCTTCGACACGGAAGATGCGGTCCTGCCGGCTGTGCATATCGTCATAGCTGTATTCGAAAGCCACATACGTCAGGATCAGCAAGGCAGCCGCCATGCCGATCGCCAGACCGGCTATATTGATGGCGCTGAACCCTTTCTTCTTGGTTAGGCTACGCCAGGCACTGTTCCAATAGTTTGATAATATCATGGTGATACAGATTTTCAAAGATAAATATTCAGGAAACGATACGCCCGTCCAGAAGGTGGATAATCCGGTGCGCAAAGCTCGCGTCCCGCTCCGAGTGGGTAACCATGACGATCGTCGTCCCCTGGCTGTTCAATTCGCGGAGCAATTCCATCACCTCCGCCCCGTTCTTCGAATCCAGGTTTCCCGTCGGTTCGTCGGCAAGGATCAGCGGGCAATCCGTCACCACGGCACGGGCGATCGCGACACGTTGCTGCTGTCCGCCGGATAGCTGCTGCGGGAAATGTCCGGCACGATGAGCGATATTCATCCGGTCGAGGACCTCCATCACCTTTCGCCTGCGTTCGGACTTCCGCCCGCCCAGATAGACCAGCGGCAGTTCCACGTTCTCGAAGACCGTCAGCTCGTCTATCAGGTTGAAACTCTGGAATACGAAACCGATATTCCCTTTGCGAAAAGCCGTCAACTGGCTCTCTCCCATCTTGTCCACTTCCTTACCTTTAAAGAAGTATTTGCCGGAAGTCGGCGAATCAAGCGTTCCCAGGATATTCAGCAAGGTCGACTTGCCACAACCCGAAGGCCCCATGATGGCGACAAACTCTCCTTGTTTGATCTCAAGGTTTACCTCGTTCAATGCTTTCGTCTGCACCTCCTCGGTGGTGAAGACCATAGACAGATTCTCTGTTTTAATCATATTATATTCATTTAAATCATTCGTTCCTGAGAATACGCATCGGCTTCAAGCGGACCACCCGCCACACCTGCCGGACTACTGTCAGGAAAGCGATACACATCAACAACACAAATGCCACCCCGTACACCCACCAAGGCAACACGATATGAAAAGCATAACTATCCAGCCATCCGTTCATCAAAACCACGGAAACAGGAAGTCCCAATACAGTGGCCAGCGCCGTAAGGAGCAGCAGTTCACGCGTCAAAACAAGAAAAAGACTTATTTTACCGGCTCCCAGAACCTTCCGTATCCCCACCTCTTTCACCCGTGCCAGTGTAGAAAAAAGCGTCACGATCCATAACCCCAAACAGGCCACAAAGACTGCCAATAATGACGCACTGGCAAAAATCCAGCCGAAATTGCGATCCGACTTATACAAGCTATCCTGATAGTCATCGAGATAGAAATAAGAAAAAAGGGCAGACGGGAAATAAGTCCGGTACACTTGCTCCACTTCTGCCAACCGATCAGAATTGACCGGGCCATCCATCTTGACGGATATATAAGGAGTAGCAATAAGCGGAACCCGCTCTTTCAGAAAAAAAAGGATCGGCTTGTATGGTTCTGCAAGCGACTGCTGATGATAATTTTTCACCACTCCGATAACTTCGAGCGGCTCTTCCAGTACCTCCATCGCCAACTGCTTTCCTAAAGCCTCTTCCGGAGAAGGATAACCAAGCAGGCGCACCGCCTCTTCGTTCAAGACAACCTTGTTCCGTTCATTGCCGTACGCCTCCGAGAAACCACGTCCACAAAGCATCTCCGGCGAATAAAGCGCCAGATAATCATAATCGACAGCAAACATCTGTATCAGCTTCACTTCAGAAGGATCGCTGCCGTAAGGACGATTGGTAAAGTAGTTCGCCACCTCAACACCCGGTACAGCTCCGGAAATAGAGACACGGGCAACATAAGGTATCTGTCCCAACCCCTTCTTGAAACTCTCCATCTTGACGGACATATCATCGGTAAAAGCCGGATATTTCACCACCAGTACCCGATTCGAAGAAGCGGAAGCAGTCTCCTGCTGCATATAACGGACCTGTCCGATCACCACCAACGTGCCGGAAACCAGAACGAAAGAAGCAAGAAACTGAGCTACGATCAGCACCTTCCGCATCCGGTTCCCCTTACGGCCATGCAGTAATTTTCCTCGCATGATATCCGCTGGACGGATGCGCACCAACAGGAATGAAGGATACAATCCGGTAAATAAAGTTCCCCCTACAAACACGCTTGCCGCCATACCCCAGAATTCCGGTGAACGGAATATGCCGGCAGCAAAATCCAGTCCCGCCCAACGACTGGCAAAAGGCAACAGAACCTCGACCCATCCGAGAGCCAAGATCAAAGCCGACACGTTCAACAACCCAGCTTCCAGCAATCCTTGCAGGATCACCTGCCGGCGGGAAGCCCCGAACGCCTTGCGAATACCGAATTCCCTGCCACGTTCCAGATAACGGGCAACCGTCAGATTCAGCGCGTTCACCCAGCCGATCAGCAAAAGAGCGACCACCATCACCGAAAGGATACGTACAGCCATACGGCTCCCTTTCGCCTCTTTCTCATAAGACTTACGGGGAGTCAGATGAATATCCCGCAGGCGAACCAGTTCGACCCTCCAGTCCTTATGTTTCAATGCCACCGTCTTATATTTTCCGGAAATGGAATGGAAAGCCGCTTCAATATCGCCCGGTTTCTTTCCCGGCTCGAGCCGGACATACGTATAGACACCATGAATATACCAAATATCGCGCCTTGCCTCCGGAATAGTCGAATAGGACAACAGAAAGTCATAATGCAAATGCGAATTATAAGGCATATCGGCAATCACGCCCGTCACCTCGAAATGCTGTTCGGACGAAGAGGTACGGAAAGTCAGCACTTTGCCGATAGGATCACCACCGGCAAAATAACGGCGTGCAGCACTTTCGGTAATCACCATCGTATTCGGACGAACCAACTGTCCGCTTTTCTCCCCCTTGAGGATCGGAAAATCGAAAAGGTCGAAAAAAGCCGGTTCAGTATAGCAATACCGTTCTTCGATAAACTGCCGGTCACCGAACGTCACCTCTTGTCCGCGATCTTGTGCCGTCACACGTACATACTGCTCTATCCCCGGAATCTCACGATACATGGCGGGAGCATGCCCGAAAGAAGTCGTCGCCCAATTGTCCGTCAAGGTTGCCCCTTCATAAAGACGGCTCTCCACACGGTAGATACGGTCACCGTTGTGGAACGAATCGAAACTCAATTCGAACCGTACGTAGAGCATAATCAGCAACGCCGCACCGACACAAACGGATAGCCCGAACACATTCAGGGCGGAAAGAGACTTTCGTGCCCGTTGACTTTTAATTACTTGAGACCAATATTCCATCAGCGTAAAATTAATCGTTCATGTTCACCAAACAAGTCATATCCGGAAATAATCACCTTCTCCCCCGGTTGCAGTCCTTCCACAACCTCGTAATGCTGTGGGTTCTGACGGCCGATACGGACAGAGCGGCGACGAGCCGTCTTCTCTTCTTCATCCACCACATACATATACTCGCCGCCGCTTGCCTGATAGAAGCTACCACGTGGGATGATCACCGCCTGCACGGGATCACCCAGTTGCAGGTTCAGGTGGTAGGTTTGTCCGGCACGGATATTCTCCGGCCGTCCGGAGACAAAATGCAGGTCGGTGCGGAACTGTCCTTCCCGTACTTCGGGATAGACCTTCGTTACCTCCATATCGTATTTCTTTCCTTCCCGTTCGAAGCTCGCAGGGAGACCGGGCATGACACGCTCCACATAATGCTCATCGATCTTGGCTTCCACCTTCAGTTCGGGCGTGATCACCTGGCCGATGCGTTCGCCTTGGGCGATGGACTGGCCGATCTGTGCCTCTATGTTTCCCAACTGCCCGTCGACCGGGGCTTTTACTTTTAAGTTTTCCAGTCGCTCCCGAACCAAAGCAAGACTCTTCTTCATGTTCCGGATATTTTCATCCAAACTCTGTAGCTGGCTACTGCGGAACAGGTCGTCTTGCTTGATACGCTCGTCCACGACGTCCAATTGTCCGCGGGCGGCCTCATAGTCTTCCTCTGCCTGCAAATAGTCTTCGCGGGCCAGCAGGTTCTTCTTATACAGGCGGTCGTATTGCCGGAAACGGCGTTCCTTCTGCGTCAGTTCCTTGCTCAGTACGATGCGATCCTGCTTCAACCTGAGATGCTCCTGCTCCATGCTGAGGCGGGTGTTGCGCAGTTCGTTCTCCTGATAGGCCAGGTCGGCTTCGCTTTGCAGGATGCCGATATTCAGAAGCGGGTTGCTGAGACGGAGGATCACGTCGCCCGCCTTTACCTGTGCCCCTTCCTCAATCAGGCGTTCTTCGACACGCCCGCCTTCGATGGCGTCGAGGTAGATGATACGATCCGGCAATACCTGTCCGATGACACGGATATAGTCGTTGAACTCTCCTTTCTGCACGGTGGCGATCGTGATACGCTCTTTCTCCACTTTCATAGAAGAAGAGGTGTCACGAAAGATAAGCCAGAGCAGGCAAAGCAGCACGGCGGCGGCTCCTGCCACGGCATAAAGGTGTTTCTTCTGAAATCGGGACTTCCGTTCGATGCGGATGTCCATGTTGTTATTCATCATTATTCATTATTATATTTATACTTCTATCTGTTACTTTTGGCTTGATCCAAAAGTAACAAACTCCCCACTCCGGTAAAACTCCACCAGCCGCCTCTTCAACTCGTACTGCAACTGCGTACGGCTCAACTCCGCCTTTGCCATGATGTAGAGGTTCCGCTTCTCCATCAGTTCAAAGACAGAGATCATCCCCTCTTCCCATTTCTCTTCACTCTCTTTCAGCGTAATGGTGGAAGTGCGAAGCTGTTCGAGCGCCTGCCGATGTTCCTCGAAGGCGGCCCG
Source organism: Parabacteroides vesiculifaciens (assembly GCF_049860805.1). Classification (NCBI taxonomy): domain Bacteria; kingdom Pseudomonadati; phylum Bacteroidota; class Bacteroidia; order Bacteroidales; family Tannerellaceae; genus Parabacteroides; species Parabacteroides vesiculifaciens. The sequence continues at coordinate 4,222,534 of NZ_CP187555.1, read as the reverse complement.
GAGGGATAGGCAGGCATCGTCTATCTCCTTATAGAGACTGAGGCGTTGCTGCTCGTTCTCGTTCTGTATGCGGTGCAGGCGGAAACGCTCCTTCCTGACGCCGGTCAGGCGGGAAAGTCCGCTGAACAAAGGCAGCGAGACACTCACACCGATATATTTATTCATATTATTCTTCAACTGGTCCTTGATCGGAACAATCCCGCCCGACTCATTCCTCTCCGTGTCGTAATAGCCGGAATAGAGGCTGAACTCCGCCCTGATGGAAGGCGAAAAAGCACCGGACGCCATCGCCAACGACTTGCGCGAAGCCTTTTCCCTCAACTCCATAGCCCGGAATTCCGGCAGCGAAGTTTCGGAGGCGGCATAGATATCGTTGGATTCGAGGGCGGTCCATGCAGGAAGCTCGCTCTCCTCACCTTGAAGAATCGTCAGCGTATCGGCATCCCGCATATTCAACAGTTCCTTCAAGGCAAGCAACGAGAGGCGGCAACCGTTCGCCCTCACCGTCTCCTGGTAAATATCGGATTGCAGGCGCGCTTTCACTTCCTGCAAATCGGAAGGGGAACGCATACCCAAATCCACATATTCGAGCATCTGCTCCTGATAGCGTTCGCTCAACTTCCGCTGCTCGACGGCAAGTCGGTACATCTTCTCGTCGAAGCAAAGACGGAAGAAAGCATCCATCACCTCGAAAGCGACCCGGTTCTCCTCGATCTTCTCCGTTAGGCCGCTGACCTGCCTGTTCAGCTTGCGGAACTGCAAACGGTTGACGCGTGTAAAGCCGTCGAACACCGGAAGCGATACATTCAGCCCCATCGTGCTTTCCAGAAAGGAAGAGGATGTATAGAGATTCGTCTTCGGGTCCACCGAACGCCCCAGACGTTTACCCAGTGCACCGGTAGCACTCACCGAAGGCAGGAAATCGCCATAGGCGGCGGTAAGGTCTTCACCGGCGATCCGCGTATCCAGGCGGCTGTTCCGTACCCGGTAATTCTGCTCGACGGCATAGCGCATACAATCGTCCACCGTCCAGCCGGACTGTGCCCGCAGGCTTCCCGGTAGGATCAGGAAAGCGAACAGGAAAAGAGATAAGTTCCGTTTAATCGTTATTTGCGCATTCATCATGACAGAAAGGGAGCAAACGGCGTGCCAGAAACGTAACAGCCAAACATCCAATACCATCCGGAAAAGCCTTTCCGCTAACCGTCCAATTTTTTGACGCCCGGTCGTCCAACTTTTTGACACTGTCTATCTCCTGTTTCCTTCCGATCCGTTTCTTCGCGCCTGCCGTCCCATTCTCAAATATATGCAGGAAGAGAAACACAAAGGAAGGTATCTATTACCATATAGATTCCGTTCAATTTCTTAACCGACAACTGTCAGCCAGTTATTCGACAGTTGTCGGACAGCTATCCGACAATTGTCAAACAGCTGATCGACAGCTGTCGATTAAGAAAAAGTCAGGTATAAAATTTATTCCAGATCAGGACAAAACCTGATAATATTCCCATACAAACGGAAACAAGACGGCATGCAACCAAAGACCGTCCGGCAGGGAGGAAGAGATCCATGCAGAATAATAATCCAAAAGTGTCAAATATTTTGACGCTCGCTTGCAAGGTATTAGGGAAGCGGATAACTTTACCGGAAAAAGATCCTATGCAAGCCGGAACTATCCTGATCGTAGATGATAACAAAAGCGTACTGACCTCTCTCGAGCTACTCTTGGAAGATGAGTTCGACGAAGTGGAGACTGCCTCGAACCCGAACAGCATCCTGTCGGTCCTGGACAGCCGGCCGGTCGACCTCGTGCTGCTGGATATGAATTTCTCCGCCGGCGTCAATACCGGCAACGAAGGGCTTTTCTGGCTCCGCCGCATACAGGAGATCGCACCGGGACTGCCTGTTATCATGCTGACGGCCTACGGGGATGTCGAACTGGCTGTAAAGGCGTTGAAGAGCGGGGCCGCCGATTTCGTGCTGAAACCCTGGGACAATGATCTCCTGGTCGGGAAGATACGCGCCGCCCTGCACGAACGGAAATCCCGGCAGCCTGCCCGCCCGGTGCCGAGGTCAAGCGAACCGGCAATGATTATCGGGCACTCTCCTGTGATGATGAAACTGATCAAAGTGGTGACAAAGGTTGCCAAGACGGATGCCAACGTCCTGATCTCCGGAGAGAACGGTACGGGCAAGGAGATGCTGGCCCGCGAGATACACCGCCTTTCGCTCCGCAGCCGGCACGGGATGGTCAGCGTGGATATGGGAGCCGTCAGCGAGTCGTTGTTCGAAAGCGAGTTGTTCGGGCATGAACGGGGTGCTTTTACGGATGCACGCGAGAGCCGCCCGGGGAAGTTCGAGGCGGCACACGGGAGCACGCTGTTTCTCGACGAGATCGGGAACCTGCCGTTGGGATTGCAGGCCAAACTGCTGGCAGCCCTGCAAAACCGCGAGATCACCCGCCTCGGGAGCAACCGGAAGATCCCGGTCGACATACGTCTGATTGCCGCCACGAACCGCAACCTGCCGGAGATGGTGGCGCAGTCGCTTTTCCGTGAAGACCTGTTCTACCGCATCAACACGATACAGATCGAGATCCCGCCCCTGCGAAGCCGGCGGGAGGATATCGCACTGTTTGCTGACTATTTCCTGAAAAAATATACAGACCTCTACAGGCGGACGGGGCTTACCCTACACCCGCAGGCAGTGGAAAAACTCGCGAACTACGACTGGCCCGGCAACATCCGGGAATTGCAACATACGATCGAGAAGGCGGTAATCCTGGCGGAGAAGAATGTGATCCGTGCCTCCGACCTCTTTATCCGCCCGGGAAAGGCGCTCTCTTTTAGCGAAGTGCCCAATCTGGAAGAGGTGGAACGGCAGGCGATCCTGGCGGCTATCACCCAGAACGAAGGGAACCTGACGGCTGCGGCGGAACAGTTGGGAGTGAGCCGGCAGACTTTATATAATAAGATGAAACGTTTCAACCTCTGATCCCCCGCCGGTATGTTCAGTGTCCGTCTATACATACGCATTCTCTTGCAAGTGGTCGCCATCGTACTGGTGGCGGGGTTGGGTGTGGCGGGTATCGTTACGGGACGGGCGGTCATACTGGGCATCGTAGCTCTTTTGATAGCTGCGTGGCTGATCAGCCTCCTCGTCTATTTCCTCAACGCATCGAACCGGAGGATACAGCTTTTCCTGGATGCCATCGAGGACGACGAGTCGATGCTTTACTTCCCCGAAAACATCGGCAGCCGGGAACAGCGCCGCCTGCATACCGCCTTCAACCGCATACACACGTTGATGACCGAAAACAAACGCAAGGCGTTCGACCGCGAACTGCATCGCAAGGAATATGAGTCATGGGATAAGTTGATGCATGTCCTGACACACGAGATCATGAACTCCATCGCTCCGGTCGTCTCCCTCTCCGGTACGCTTCTTTCTTATTTCCGGACGAAAGACACACCGAGAAGCAGCGGGGAGATCACCGACGCCACTATCCGCAAGACGATACGGGGACTGGACACCATCAAAAGCCAAGGACAGGCCCTGATACATTTCACCGAATCATACCGGCAGTTTGCTTACCTGAAGCAGCCGGAGCCTATGACGTTCTCCCTCACGCATCTGCTGCAAAACCTGCAAACCCTGCACCAGCCGGACTTGCAGCGGCAGCACATCGGCTTCTCCCTCGTCCTCTTCCAACCCGAGATAGTGGTCTATGCAGACGAAAAACTATTGTCACAAGTCTTGATCAACCTGCTGAAGAACGCCATGCAAGCACTTGAAGGACAGGCGAACGGACAGATTCGCATGGAAGTCGATGCGGAGAAGAATCAATTGCTTATCCGGGTAACGGACAACGGCCCTGGCGTTCCTTCCGATCTGACGGAAGATATCTTCGTTCCCTTCTTCACCACCAAGGCTACGGGAAGCGGCATCGGGTTGAGCCTTTCCCGGCAGATCATACGGATGCATGACGGCGAATTGTCGGTCGCTTCGCAGCCTTACCGGGAAACCTGCTTCACTATTTCCTTACCTGTAAAGCATTAAAGACTACCGTCTTCTGATCTCCACCCGCGAGGTAAGCGGATAGCGCAAGCCTTTGGAGGACTTATAATAGACTTCGGCCGCACCGATTTTCAGCTTGGCGCGTATCTTGATGGGGATATGGTTCTCGTCGTCGCCGATCCAGATCTCGGCGGCTTCCTTGCTTTGGGTAAAGGCGTCGTCGTAGATGTCGATATAGAAATGGCGGGTCCTGTACTTCAACGTCTCGCTCCGTTCCACAATCTGCTGTCCGGTATAACGGAAACTGATGTTGATGCGTTCGCGCCCGATCGCCACCTGGAAGGGGAAGCTCTCGCCGCTCTTCATCTTGTTCCAATCCAGGGAACGCAGGTACATCGTCGCACCCAGCATATCGAACATATAAGGGTCTTCCGTCACGAGCATCGTGTCGATCTTCGTGCGGGTGGGCGTATAACGGTGGGAATGGGCGAGTATCTTCTTACGGTCGTAAGAGAAACAGATGTCGTCTATCAGATAATAGTCGTTCTCGTTCACCCGCTTCTCGCTCCGGAGAAGCAACATGTCGGGGGTGAAATGGCAATCGATCGTATCGCGCATCTTATAGACCTTCTCGATAATACCGGAGGTACGGAAGATAAGCCGATAGTGACAGGATGGCCCGCCCTCGTATTCCGCGTCGCGGATAGAGAGGGTGGCGTGGCCCGCACGGGGCATCAAAAGGCCCCATTTAAAGTACAACTCATATTGCACTTCCTCGCCGGGGCTGAACCTGTGCCGGACCGGGATCTCCTGCGCCTTTGCACATACGGCCGACAGCAACAGCAAAAATGCCAGCCACAGGCGGGCGGTGTTAGAACGGCATTCCCATGTTGCCGCTGCTATTATTCCTTGACGATGATTGTTGACTTTCATCTTTGTAGTTTCTTTTCTTCTTGGTTGCTTCCTTCGGCTTATTCTTCGTTATCTCAAGAGGCTTCTGCTTAGCCAGCGGGGTGGAGTTGACATTCCATGTCTCTTCGACCTGCCAGTTCTGCATGATCTCATACATCTTGGGAGAATAATAAACTTCTTCGGGCTGCCGCTTTTCGGCATAATTACCGGTATCCCACACTCCGTTGCCGTTCGTGTCGATCACGATGCGGGCATAATACTTATCGGGCTTCAGGTCCATGAAGAGCACTCCGCCGTCTTTCACTTTCGCTTTGCGGACAGGGACATCTCCGGTGCTCAACAATTCGACGAAAGCAGTCGTATCCACGCCGTCGATATTGAGATAGAGGTGGCCGTATTCGTCTTCCTTCTTGATCTTGAACTCGCCGGTAAAGAAGTCGTTCCATTTCCCGTAAAGGCTATGGATCGCGGCGGAATCCACCTCGATGCGGTATTCCTCCCCGTACTTCCACGGACGCCTGATAAAGTAGTTCAAGCTGTTGGTCGAATCGGGGAAGAAGTCGAAATCGACCGTATGCCAAACGGTATCGACCTTCTGGTCGAGGAAAAACATATCTTTATTGATATCCAATACCGGTTCGTTGAAGGTTACGGACACCGTATCGAAAAGATCCATCGAGCCGGGAGCGTCTACCTGCATTCCTAAGAATACGATCGGATCGGGTTCGTCCTTCTTTTTCTTCTTTTTCTTTTCTGCCGGACGGCGGCGCAATACCAACTGGACCGTGTCGGTCTGCGGACGCAGGATATTCAGGGAGTCGCTCTTCGGATAAGAGACCTGAACCTGCAGGGTGTCCTGCTTCCAGACGGTCGAATCGGCAAGCCAGTAGTTAACGGCTGCACCGCCTTCCGTCTGTTGCACGAAATACCAGGCGCTGTCTTCCGGGGTAAAGTTGATGGGGACAGGCACCGGGACGGTGTCCAGCTTCGTGTTGAAACGCAGTGTAAAGTATTTCTCGTCCGGGCGTTCGGGTTTCACCATATATTGGCGTTCGAACTTTTCCTTGAACAAGCGGAGTTCGATATTGTCCGGGAAGAAACGGGTATAACCGACCGTCCGGATCGTATCGATCGTCAGACTGTCTTTCCAGGTTGTATCTTGCCGGGTAGTCAGCTCAAAAGAGGGAACGATAAGGGAATCTAAGAAAGCGATCTCTTCGCCCGGCTGGTCGAACTTATAGTCGCGGTTCACATCGTTCAGGGCAAAGATATGATAGGTTCCGGGGGCGATATTACGGATTGTGAACTGTCCTTTGTCGTTCGTACGCGAAGTGCGGTCGAACGGCAACTTCACAAATGCGGAATCTTCGAGGTTGCTATGCAGACCGATCGTAATGCCGGGCATCGGTTCGAGGTTCTCTGCATTCAGCAAGACTCCCGACACCTCGAGCGTATCGATCACGTCTCCGGTAGAGAAAGCGAAAGAGAAGTTCTCGAACACGTTCTTCTCGTTATTGTCCGCTATGGAATTGGTGAAGTCGATCGTATAGGTTGTATTGGGTTTCAAAGAATCTTTCAACTCGATCACCGCCTTCTTGCCGGCAGAACGAATAATCGGCAGCTCCATCTGGGGCGGAGTGATAATCACATTCTCCGAAGGCTTCTCGATCTGGATCAGCTCGTCGAACAGGATCTCGATCTTTTTACCTGTATAATTAATCTGGTTCGGAACCGGCGTACTGCTTACGAACTTGGGAGGCATCTCATCGTAAGGCCCTCCGTTCGGACTACCGATATTGGCGCATGAATAAATGACAACCAACAACAGCACCCCATACAACAAGCGGAATGAATTTCGTATATATTTAGTATCCATTTATATCTATTTCAAATACATTTGACAAACACGCGCAAAAATAGGGAAAAATCCGGTGAAAATTAGTAGGATATACCGCCATTAATCAATCTTTGCATTTAAACAGTCTTTTGTCCGATTGTCGTTTTCAACATCCTGAACCCGATCCTGCAATATAAACATTTCTTCTTTTCGCAATATTCGCGTTTTAGCTGGATCAATGCCTGGCTATCACCAGCATGATGGACGGCGATACCGGCGTTGCAGAAGGTGGAGACGATGGTGTTCTTTTCCGGAGGAATGCTTTCTAAAAGACGGGTGGCACGTTCACAATATTCAGGTTGCTTGTTATGGAGACCGTAGGCGAAGAGCATCGGGACAACCGTATTTATCAGCAGAATATTCAGGGCGTTTTCGCCTATGGTCTTTTCCTTCCGGGGAGATGCGTACCGGAAATGATAATGCGTCTCCCAATAATCGGAAGGAGAGATCCGGAAATACTTCTTAATCTCTCCGGTGCTCCCGGCTTCGAGGATGGCAGAAAAGAGGGTATCGTGTTGTACCCAAAGGGCGGCTAACTGCGCTACTTTCAGGTATGGGAAATTGACAGGTCGCGTACGGAGGCTTTTAAATACGAAATCTTCCATCGGCGAAAGGCCGAACTTATGGCGGAGAAAGTCGTACTCCCGTTGCAACAGGCGATAATAATGATCGTCGTTCACCTCAGCCAGCATACCCGCCTGGCCGAAAAGCATCGCCTCTATCTGCGAATGGCTGCTCCGTTGCTTTTGGATACAACGGAGCGGCAGGCTCTTGGCCAGCCTTTCAAAAGCATCATTATTCACGCCAAAGCCGAAATTGCGGGTTAAAGTAATATAAAAGACTTCGTTCCAGTCTGCCTGATACGCATCCAAAAGGAGGAAGATATCATGCGTTTTCCGTTCCAGCCGTTCGCTCAACAAAGCCTCCATCCAACAGGCTATATGCAACGGTTCGATCCCGGCGATATGTCCGAGGCACGGAAGAGCCGCTTCGCGGTAAAGCAACCAGTCTATGCTTCGAATAATATTCTCCGGAACAACCAGAACCATTTGCGGGATCGGTTCCCCGTTCGTCCGGACCGGCTGGAAGTCATTAACGCCTGTAATATGAAGGATCACACCGTCATACGCCTTATCCGTCTCATGATGATGAAGCAGCCAGTCGGAGGCTTTATCATGAATTTCTACACTTCCCGCCCATAGCGTTCCGTCTATTTTTATTTTCGCATTGAAGAAATCGGGACCTGCATCCGTATTCTGCATTCCGGGGTCGATTACCTGGACAGGACGTCCGTCTGTGGTTGCCAATGAAGTGGCCGGGTAAAGTTTGTATTTCCAAACATAATGTAATAAACGTTCCATCTTTTTTTCAGAGTTAAGATTTATGTCCCAAATCTAAGCATTATTCTTTATATTTGCAGCACGTTATCAGTTGAAAATTGAAAGTTAAATATATAAGTATGAAGATTGCACTTATCGGTTACGGAAAGATGGGAAAAACTATCGAGCAGATAGCACTTGGCAGAGGACACCAGATCGTGTCTATCGTAGATATCAATAACCCCGAAGAAATACACTCCGACAATTTCAAAAGCGCTGACGTCGCGATCGAGTTCACGACTCCGGCTACAGCATTCAACAATTATATGCAATGTTTTGCGGCAGGCGTTCCGGTTGTTTCCGGTACGACAGGCTGGCTCGACAAGATCGGCCGGATCAAAGAGATGTGCGAAAAAGAGGGAAAAACTTTCTTCTATGCCTCCAACTTCAGCATCGGAGTAAACATATTCTTCGCCCTCAACAAGTACCTGGCAAAGATTATGAATAACTTCCCCGCCTACGATGTCAAAATGATGGAAACCCATCATATCCATAAACTGGACGCTCCCAGCGGAACCGCTATCACACTGGCGGAAGGGATCCTTGAAAACGTGGACCGCAAAGACCGTTGGACTTTGGAAACGGCTGAGAAAACGACCGATATTCCTATCCATGCCATTCGCGAAGGAGAAGTTCCGGGCATCCACGAGATCACATACGAGTCGGATGTCGACACCATCAGTATCAAGCACGATGCGAAAAGCCGTGCCGGATTTGCCTTGGGCGCCGTTGTTGCAGCCGAATTTACCGCCGGAAAGAAAGGTTTCCTCGGAATGGACGATATGCTTAAATTCTAATTAATAACACAAACAAATGAAGAAGTTTTCCAAGAAACAATGGATTAAATTCAGCATAGCAGCCGTTCTCTACCTGCTTTTCACGCTCTGGATGCAGAATGCCTGGTTACTGTTGGGGTTGATCGTGCTTATCGATATTTTCCTTACCGGGTACATCCCCTGGGGAGCCTGGAAACGCACCAAGAACCCGCAGGTACGCAACATATTGGAATGGGTGGATGATATCTTGTTTGCACTGGTTGCCGTCTATTTCATCAATATCTTTATTTTCCAGAACTACCAGATCCCCAGTTCATCCTTAGAGAAATCGTTGTTGGTGGGCGACTATCTGTTTGTCAGCAAGCTCAGCTACGGACCGCGCGTGCCGAATACACCCGTCGCCTTCCCGCTGGTACAAAACACATTGCCGTTCTTCAACAGTAAGTCTTACCTGGACTGGCCGGAGTGGGACTACAAACGGGTGAAAGGTTTCGGCCATGTGAAACGGAATGATATTGTCGTGTTCAACTTTCCTGCAGGCGATACGGTCGCACTGAAGGTTCAGAACCCGGATTATTATCACTTGATAGAACAATACGGGCGGGAAGCTATCCTGTTGAATAAAGCGGATTTCGGTGATGTGATCTATCGGCCTGTCGACAAACGCGAGAATTATGTCAAACGGTGTATCGGTATGCCGGGCGACACGATCGAGATTCGTGACAACCAGGTCTACATCGATGGTGTTGCCGCCAAGAATCCGGAAAAAATGCAGCTTAACTACTTCGTCGAGACGGACGGTTCCATGTTGAGCGAGGAGCAGTTCCGTTTGCTGGATGTCAGCAAAGCCGACCGTGTATTGATCGACGGAAACTATAATTCCAAATATATGTCCATGTTGGGTATCCAGCCGAATGGCAACGGCCAGTACAATCCAGTTTACCATTTTCCGCTGACTCAAAAGACATTGGAGATTGCTAAAAAGCTTCCGGTCGTGAAGCGTGTGATTCTCGAACCGGACCCCGTAGGAGCCGATTCTTATTATCCGGTAGATTACCAGACCGGATGGAGTCGCGACAATTACGGACCGTTGTGGATTCCGAAGAAAGGAGCCACGATCCCGTTGACAGAACGAAATATTGCCCTTTATAAACGTTGCATCGTCAACTATGAACATAATAAGCTGGAAGTAAAGGATGGTAAAGTCTACATCAATGGCAAGCCGGAAACGACCTATACGTTCAAATACGATTATTACTGGATGATGGGTGACAATCGCCACAATAGCGCCGACAGCCGTTCATGGGGCTTCGTGCCGGAAGACCATATCGTAGGCAAGCCGATCATGATCTGGTTGTCCTTAGATAAGGACCGCAGCCTGTTCGACGGCGGTATCCGCTGGAACCGTATGTTCCGCTGGGTACATCCTGACTAAACAAATCTCTATGGGGAAAAAGATTAATGATAACATAAATGGGGCGGGCGACCATATAGGTCGCCCCTACGTGGGCTGGGTGGTAACGATTGTTATCGCCTTTCTCATTGTTATACCTGTCCGCCGTTTCTGTATCGAATCTTACCGGATATCGACGAATGCGATGGAAGAAGCGTTGCATCAAGGTGATTATATCTTAGTGAATAAATTACCGCTTGAAGGAAATCCGGGACGGAACAAGGTCGTGCTGTTTACCAGTCCGTTACTGAAAGACACGGTGAACAACCCGTTGTTCCTGAGCCGTTGCATCGGTATGCCCGGAGACACGATCCTCGTGAGCAGCGACGGATACGAGGTGAACGGGAAACTGCTGCCCCACTCTCCCCGCGCACTCAACACCTGTTTCATCACCCAGAAAAGCGCCACCGGTTTCCTGAAAGTCTTGCAAAAGCTGAATATACCGGTGCGGAACTGGAAGAGCGAAACATTCGGTTTCTCCTTTTCCCTGACGACTTTCGAAGAATACCAATTACGTGAAGAACTGACGGAAGAGATGAACATTCATTTTATCCGGAATCAAGCCGCCCCGTACAAGCTGGTCGTTCCCCGCAAAGACCGGGCATACCGCCTGGATGATGCTGCCCTCACCGCTTGCAAGGAAGCGATACAAGCCGAGGCCGGAGAAAAGGCAGTTTTCCGTGACGGAAAACTATATTTAGACGGAAGGGAAACTACGTTTTTCTTCTTCGAACAAGATTATTACTGGATGCTCTCCGACAACGTAAACGAATCGGTCGACTCCCGCCACCTGGGCTTTATCCCGCACGACCATATCATCGGGAATGCCTGGCTCTGCTGGTTCAGCCGTGACAAACAACGAATCTTTAAACCTGTAAACTGATGCAACCTGTTTATCTCTCTACAACATATCTGGGCCCGGTCCAGCAGTATTGCAAACTATTCCAATACCCGGAGGTAAGACTCGAAACAGCCGAGAACTACCTGAAACAAACCTACCGGAACCGTTGCACCATCGCCGCCGCCAACGGCCCGTTAGCCCTCTCCGTCCCGATCGTAAAGCCGGACACATTGAAGTGCCCGACCAAAGACATCCGTATCTCCGATCACGGGAACTGGCGCCACCTGCACTGGAACGCATTGGTTTCGGCTTACAATATGAGCCCGTTCTTCGAGTATTACGAAGAAGACTTCGCTCCCTTTTACGAAAAGAAGTATGAGTTTCTATTCGACTACAACGAGGAACTGCGCCAATTGATCTGCCGCCTGCTCGACCTGCACCCGAATGTTATCTATACGGAAGAATACCAGCCCGAAGTCCCGAACGACTTCCGCGAAACCATCCGCCCGAAGCACGAAGGAGAAGACCCGTGCTTCTCCCCGAAACCCTATTACCAGGTCTTCCGCGACAAGCACGGCTTCCTTCCGAATATGAGTATTGTGGATTTACTATTCAACATGGGACCGGAAGGGCTGTTGGTGTTGCGTGATTCCATTGTGGCACCGGAACAGCCCTGATCGAGGCTCCATCAGTTCTTTTTCATCGTATAATCCTTCACCCCTAACGAATCGTATGCCTGCAACAGGGCTTCGTCGTTATCGGAGATCATCAGGAGTTTGTCGTTCTCTTTCAGTTCCGTGTTGCCTTTCGGGATGAAATAACGGCCTTCGCGTTTTACCATTACGGCGAGAGTGTGATCCGGGAGAGTCAGTTCCATCAGTTTGTTGCCGTGCAAAAGGACGGCAGGAGTAATATCTATTTCACTCATGGCGCTCTTGATATCTTCCGGCAATTCTATTCCGAACTCGTCCCTCCGCTCCGGCTCATCCACGAGGCCCAACCATTTGGCCGCCTGCGTCACGGTCGTTCCCTGAATCAGTAGAGAAAGGATCGTGATAAAAAACACGACATTGAAGATCATCGTCGCATGCTCGATCCCTGCAATCAGCGGATAAGTAGCAAAGATAATCGGGACAGCCCCACGCAACCCTACCCAAGAAATATACAACTTCCCTTTCAGAGAGAAGTTCTTAAAGGGAAGTAAGCAAAAGAACACGCTGACCGGACGGGCTACTATGATCATAAAGATACCTACCGTCAAGCCGATCGGTGCCACCGGAAGCAACTCGTGCGGATTGACCAACAGCCCCAGCGTAAGGAACATCACAATCTGCCACAACCAGGCGAAACCGTCGAAAAACGTCCCCATGCTCTTCTTATGCACGATCTTGGCATTCCCGACCACCAGCCCGGCAATATAGACAGCCAGATAGCCGTTCCCCTTACACAAGGTAGTCACCGAAAAAGTGAAGAATGCAGTTGTCAACAGCAAGATCGGGTAAAGCGATTCATTAGCAATATCGATATGATTAATTATATATACCGCCAACTTACCCAGCAGATAACCCGCTACCGCCCCCACAACCAACTGAATGACTAACTGAAAGACGGCCTCCTGCAAGTTCATGCCCCCGACCTGTATATAGGCGATAATCAACAATGTCAACATATAAGCCATCGGGTCGTTGCTACCGCTCTCCAACTCCAATGTCGGACGCAGCCGTTCCTTCAGGTAAACCCCTTTGCTCCTGAGGATCGAGAAGACGGAAGCCGAATCCGTAGACGACATGACGGCGGCAAGCAACATAGATTCCGGCAAAGTCAGTGTCTCATAGCCCGTCGCAATCAATGAAAGATAATAGATAAATCCACCGGTTATGGCGGTTGTGGCAAGTACGCCGACAGTCGCAAGGATCACCCCCTGGGCTGCAATCGGCCTGACTTCCGACACTTTCGTGTCCATACCACCCGAAAACAGGATGATGCTCAACGCCAGCATACCGATGAACTGAGCCATATCCGGATTGCTGAACTGTATTCCCAACCCGTCGCTACCAAACAGCATCCCGACACCTAAAAATAACAACAAGGCAGGCAGCCCGAAACGATAACCGGCCTTACCGGCGAAAATACTGAAGAAAAGGATCACTGAAGCAATCAGCAGGATACCTTCTGCACTATGGAAGAGTTCGAATTCGTGGAACATAGGCTTATAACGGTTTATACTATTAATTTGTCACTTCAAAGTAAAGAAAAAATAACGATAAGCACAACAGCTTAACACTTAAAAGACAGGGTTACCTACTGACTAATAAATATATTCCGTATATTTGTGCTGATAAAATTAACGCTATGATTAAAACAAATCTATTCCTGCTATTGTTCGTTCTCCTCGCGGGAACTTCATGCAACAGACAACAACATTTCATTTCGGACGACGCGTTCCGTGCCGAAGTCGAAAAGGATTTCCAGGCAAAGCAAGCCGCCCTGCCCAACGGAGACCTGTTTTCCGTCTTTAACCAGCAGATGACGCCCGATGAAAAAGAGGCGCTCACATTCCTGTACGCCTATATGCCGATCGGGGATATCACGGACTATGACGGAGAGCTCTACCTCGACAACATCCGCAGTTCGTTCCGTGCACGGGTCGAAATGCCTTGGGGCGACAGCATACCGGAAGACATCTTCCGCCACTTCGTGTTGCCCGTACGTGTCAACAACGAAAACCTGGACGAGAGCCGCATGGTCTTTTACGAAGAACTGAAAGACAGGGTGAAAGGCCTGTCCCTCTATGACGCGGTGCTGGAAGTGAACCACTGGTGCCACGAGAAAGTAATCTACACGCCTTCAGACGCCCGGACAAGTTCGCCGCTCGCATCCGTGAAGACAGCCTACGGCCGTTGCGGCGAAGAGTCGACATTCACGGTAGCCGCCCTCCGTTCGGTCGGCATACCGGCGCGCCAGGTCTATACGCCGCGCTGGGCACATACCGACGATAACCACGCTTGGGTGGAAGCCTGGGTAAACGGCAAGTGGTACTTCCTCGGTGCCTGCGAGCCGGAACCGGTCCTCAACTTGGGATGGTTCAACGGACCGGCTTACCGTGGTATGCTGATGCATACGAAAGTGTTCGGCAAATACAACGGACCGGAAGAGGTGATGGACGTAACCGACGGCTACACCGAGATCAACGTGATCGACAACTACGCCCCGACCGCCAAAGCGACGATCACCGTCGTGGACGAGAACGGCCGGCCGGCCGCCGGAGCCGACGTCGAGTTTAAGATATACAACTACGCCGAGTTCTACTCCGTAGCCAATAAGAAAGCGGATGCCGAAGGCAAGACCTTCCTCTCCGCCGGTAAAGGCGATATGCTGGTATGGGCAACCAAAGACGGCTGTTTCGGCTACAGCAAAGTCTCGTTCGGCAAGGATAACGACGTGACGATCATCCTCGACAAGAAGCCGGGCGACATCGAAACGGTCACGCTCGATATCATCCCACCGGTCGACGGCTCCATAGCCGCCGAAGTGACCGACAAGCAGAAAGAAGCCAACGCCAAACGCCTGCACGAAGAGGATGTAATCCGCGGGAAATACGTCGCCACCTTCTATACCGAAGAGAAAGCGGAAGCACTCGCCAAAGAGCTCGGCATCGACCCGCTGAAAACAGCCGATTTCATGATCGGCAGCCGGGGCAACTGGCGCGAGATCGAAAAGTTCCTCCGCGACACCCCCGCCGACAAACGCCCGATGGCAATGGATCTGCTGAACGTCATCTCCGCAAAGGACTTGCGCGACACACCGGCCTCCGTACTGACAGACCACCTCGGCAATACCCAACCGGTACAAAGTTCCCTCTTCACCGAATATATCCTCAATCCGCGGGTGGCCAACGAGTTCCTGACGCCGTACAGGGAGTTCTTCGCCGCCAACGTCGATCCCGCACTGGCAAAGAAGGCTAAAGCCGACCCGCAACTGATTGTCGACTGGGTGAAGCAGAACATCAGCATTGCCGACAGCCTGAACCCGCAACGCATCCCCGTCATGCCAATGGGCGTATGGAAATCGCGTGTAGCCGACAGAGGCTCCCGTAACATCTTCTTCGTTGCCGTATGCCGCAGCCTGGGTATCCCGGCGCGCATCGAGCCGGTAGCCGGAAAGGTACAGTACGCAAAAGGCCTGAACTGGGTGGATGTGGACTTCGAGGCTGCCGAGCAGACGACTGCCCGTCAAGGCAAGGTCATCGCCTCCTACCAGCCGATCAAGGCGTTGCAGGACCCGAAATACTACAGCCACTTCACAATCGCCAAAGTTCTGCCGGATGGTAAGTTACAGACGCTCAACTTCGAGTCGGGCGACGTGGATATGGGTGGCGGCGACACCTGGAGCGCCCTACTGAAGAAGCCGCTTTCGATGGACGAAGGCAATTATATGTTGGTAACCGGGACGCGCATGGCGAACGGCAGCGTACTGGCCGAGATCTCGTTCTTCAACGTCGAGCCGGGTAAGACAAGCAATATCAAACTGGAGATGCGTGAAAGCCAGGACGACGTGCAGGTAATCGGCAACTTCAACTCCGAAAACAAGTTCAAACGGGCCGATAATGGCGAAGAGACGAGTCTGCTGGCCACCACAGGCCGCGGCTACTACATCGTCGCCATCCTCGGAGCGCGTCAGGAGCCGACCAACCACGCCATGCGTGACATCGCCGCCGTTAAGAAAGACCTCGAAGAATGGGGCCGCGGCATGGTCCTGTTGTTCCCGGACGAGAAGAGCTACCAGAACTTCGACCCGAAAGAGTTCGGAGAACTGCCGGCCAGCATTACCTACGGCATAGACCCCGACAAGACAATCCAGAAAGAGATCGCCGCCGCCATGAAGTTGCAGAACGCCAACACCCTGCCGATCTTCATCATCGCCGATACTTTCAACCGCGTAGTCTTCGTCTCGCAAGGCTACACGATCGGGTTGGGGGACCAATTGATGAAGGTGATACATAAGTTGTAACGGATAACTGCTAAAACAGATCGCCCGTTGGCAATTTCCTCTCTTGCAGGAGGTGCCAACGGGCGATCTATTTTAGAGCACTTTTACTTTTACCTTTGGAGGTGATGGTCAACCTGATCTTGCGAAAGCCACCGCCTGAATCGGTACCGGTGGCCGGGGATATCGCTTACCGGCGACGGCGAACGCTGCGAACCGGGGCGCTCTTCTGGGCTTTCGGGGCTTTGATCTTGACTTCTTTCTGCTTTTCTTCTTTTACAGCTTCCGTCTTCTTGCCACGGGAGGCGACGGTGGCGCTTTTAGACTTCTTGCCTTTCGTATCGGCGGCTAACTGGGCGGTGTCGGGTTGCAGGTAGAGGGACTTCTCGAAGGTTACCAACTGGTTTTCGATGCGTTCCTGCTCTCGTTTCATCGAGTCGGGCGTCGGGCAATAGGCTTGCAGAGGCTGGTTCATCAGGTTCTGCGTCTTGAAGATATCGCCTTGGAACATACGGCGACGGAAATAGTCGTCGAGCGTGAAAGTCATGGCGTTGTTGATGTTGGACGTCATGATATAGGCGGTATTGATATAGGGACGCAAGTTTTCGTAAGGAATCCAGAACATCGGCATGGTGTTCTGTCCCATATCGTCCACGATCGTAAGGATCGGGCAGATAGCCAGCGTCTTGACATCGAACACGGAGTTGTTCTGGTCGAAGTACCAGGCTTCCTTCACGTAATAGGAACGGACATCGCCGGAAGGTATATCGCTCTCGTTCACGACAAAGCTGGCGGCCTCGTTGTCATTGCCCGGCGTCTCCTCGTAGAAAATGCGGCAGCGGTCGAGCATCACTTTCAGGTCGAGAATGCGGTCGTTACTGAAATCCTCATAGCCATCGAGATATTCATAAGCAGACAGTTTCCCTTCGCACACCAGTTGGAAGATGATGGAGAAGAGATTCATCTGGCCGTTCATCGGCTGGGTAGGATAATACAAAGGCGCGTTCTGCTCCTTCGTCAGGTCGATCTGGCGGTAGATGACACGCATCCAACGGGCGTTGCCGATATTCTGCGTCATCCGTTCGTTCATATCCTGGGCACGGACGGTCAGTTCGGCCATGCCGCTCTCTTTCTTATCTTCTTCACGGGCTCCACGGCTCGATACGGGGCCGCGGCGTCTCTGTTGTTGTTGCTGGGCGTTACCGGCCTCTTCCTGCGCCTGCATGGAGACGGAGGCGAACAGGGCGATGGCGAGGGTTGCTATGTAATATAAACGTTTCATATATCTTTATACATTACGGGGCGAGCAAACCTCGCCCCTACGTTACGTTAATTGACGATTACTTCGACGGTCGGAATGATACGTTCCTTGTTGTCCGGGCCTAACACCTTCACATGGGTGATGTAGAAGCGTTTGCCTCTTGCCAGGCGACGGATATAATCTTTCTGCCGCTGTGAGAACTGGTTGCCTTGCGTGACTTCCGGGATGATATTACCCATCGAATCGTAGAAGGTCAGCTCGAAACTCAACACCTTGAACGGCACGTTCAGCAGGTCGTCGTCGATAGCCGCCTGGATGCCGTCGGCTTCCACCAGGTTCCGCTTGGAGAACTGGCCGCCGCGGAACTTGCGCAGATTGCCGTTCTGGTCCTTATACTCGATAAAGGGCATCGGATCGGGCAGGGCACGTACGCGGAAAGTCGTTTTCGCCATCTCCACACTGCGGCCATCAGCCATTTTAGCATGGACGGAAACGATGGCATCCGTTCCGACCGTAGCCGGACGGGCTTCCCACTGGTCGCCTTTGCGGACCAATGTCCCGTTTGTCATAGTCGCCGTCACGTTGCCACTCGGCACACCCGGCACGGCAATACGAATCGGGTTCGCGATTCCGGCATAGAGCACGTTCATCAGCACCGGCGCTACCGTGGCGCTCGGTTCGGTCACGAAATATTCGCTTTCGAACTCGCGGCGCATCACGCTGCCGTCGCTACCCGGCATCTCGATATATCCTTTGACCGGATAAGTGCCCGGCGCACCGGCTACAGCCGTAAACATCCCGTTTGCATCGTAAGGCAATTCCTTGCCGTTCACATAAACGGTCGGGCGCTTCGTCGAGTCAACAGCCGATAAAACGATGTTAGCCTTATACTGGCTGCCGCGCATAACGATCTGGCTCTCCGGGATCACCTGCGCCGTGATCTGGTTCACACGGTAGTCGCGCATATCGACGCTGCTCAGCAGGTTCGACAATACTTCACCTTCGGCATAACGGATGTCGCTTTGCAACTTCGTCAGCAGGGTGACGGCTGCCGCTACCGGCATATTCTCGAACAAAGCCTCCTCCCAGGTGCGGGTATTGATTCCGGCCTTATGGGGCGGTGTTGTCGAAAGGCTGGCTTCAATGACGCGCGTCTTGGCGGCATCTTCCACCATCTCGCCCATCAGCGTCCGGTACTTTTCGATGCTCTGGCGTAACTTCTTGCCCTCGCCCGAAACGGGAGACAGCATCACGCGAGAGGCAGATTCGAGGTCGTCCTTATGTTCGATATTGTTGACATCGGCATTCTTGCCGTCGGCAATCTGCACAATACGGACCTTCAGGTCCTGGACATAGTTATACAGGCTGTCGGAAGCATGCTTCACCTTGTTTCCCTTTTCGTACCACTCGCGTACTTTCTCGGGATTCGTCTGGTAATAGGCCTCCAGTTCTTCCGTAACGATCTCATTACGGGTGGAGCTATTATCGATAGACGTCCGCAAGCTGCTCTCCACCAGTTCGAAACCGTCAAGTACCTCCGACGACACGTTGAGTGCCATCATGGCGATGAACACCAGATACATCAGGTTGATCATCTTCTGACGGGGCGAATTGGGATTATTTGCTATTCCTGACATATTCGATTACTTCATTGGGTTGTTTGTATACGGAGCCTGCTGCTGGTATCCGTAGGGTTGCTGATACGGCTGCTGGTAATTCTGCGGCTGTTGTTGCGGCTGCGGTTGCTGGTAAACAGGCTGCTGCGGCTGTGCGGGTTGCTGATAGCCCATATTGACCGTCATGGCCTGCAACAGACGGCTGTAGACCTGGTTCAGTTCGGCCAGCTGACGTGTCATCTTCTCCGTTTCGTTGCGGAAGACGGAGCTGTCGACAACAGAACCATCATACATTTCGCGGATGCGGTTCAGACCACCGTTGATATGTTCGATCGATTCGATCTGCGAGCTGATGCTCTTCAACTGTATTTCGTAGATGGTGTTCAGTCCGGAGATGTTGCGGTTCAGCATTTCCATCTGCTGGACATAGCCGCGGGA
The DNA here is from genome assembly GCF_049860805.1 of Parabacteroides vesiculifaciens. Classification (NCBI taxonomy): domain Bacteria; kingdom Pseudomonadati; phylum Bacteroidota; class Bacteroidia; order Bacteroidales; family Tannerellaceae; genus Parabacteroides; species Parabacteroides vesiculifaciens. The sequence goes on along the minus strand of NZ_CP187555.1, from coordinate 4,202,958 downwards.
GTTCTGGTTGATGCCGTCGGAGTTATCCGTGATGCTCTTATAGGAAGTGAGCAACGTGTCGGAGACATTCGTCAGAGAGTTGGTCACCTGGCTGAAACGTTCCATGTTTTCGGACATGCCCGAAAGCTGTTCCAGGTACTTCTGGGTGGCTTCGGTCAATTCCGCCATCTTGGATATCTGTTCGGCTGCGCCGCTCAACTTCTTGATGCTATCGGATAGGTTCTTCGTATCTTCCTCGCTCACGTCGAGACCGAGGTTGCCCAATCCGGAGGACGGCTTGCCACCCAGATTGAAGTTCACTCCTGCTCCCAGAGTAGCCCCCGCCTCATCATCGGCCGTATTCTCCGGCGAGTTCACTAAGTTGGACATCGGCGTATTGACGAAATCCGGACGGTCGAGCGGATTCTTCGATTTCAGTACCGGAAACACTTCTTCCCAGTGATATTCGTTAAACGGTTTTTCGAATGCAGAGATAAAGAACACCAATGCTTCTACGGTCATGGCTATACCCAGGACCCAGTTAGCATAAGGCACGTGCAACAACTTAAACAAGGCGCCGAGAATAACGATGGAGGCACCCCAGCTATAACAGAAATTCAGCACCCGCTTGCCCCTTTCGCTGGCGAGATACATTTCGACTCTGTTTTTATATCTTCTATATTTTCCCATGATGTGATGTATATTCGTTATTTAGAGGGGGCGGGCGAACCACGCCCCTACATTATATTATTTTTTACCTTTCGCTCTCGAGAAACCGACTTGTGTGCGGGCGCAACGGAAACCGATGTATGAACGTGTTTCGTTCTGGTATTCGAAAGTACGCATATCCGAACGGATAAACTGCGACACGTCTTTCCAGGAACCGCCGCGGACGACTTTCTTCTTCATGGCATACGGATCTTCCTTAGCTGCATTGTAGCGCAGGTCGGGGTTCATATCGCTCATCTGGCTCGGACCGGATTCGGAATAAGAGGTGGAGGTCCATTCCGCCACGTTACCCGCCATGTCGTAGAGGCCGAATTCGTTGGGGGCGAAAGAGCCGACGCGTGAGGTGATCAGGTGTCCGTCTTCCGTATAGTTGCCTTTACCCGGCTTGAAGTTACCTAAGAAGCAACCTTTGCCGCTCACCAGCTCATCGCCGGCCCACGGATATTTGTTTTCGTTCTTGCCTGTACGGGCCGCATATTCCCATTCGCCCTCGGTAGGCAGACGGAACGGTTCGATGGCCTGTCCGCTGGGGAAGTTCAGGGATTCCTTGAACAGGTTGGTGCGCCATACGCAAAAAGCGGTCGCCTGCTCCCAGGAGACACCCACCACAGGATAGTCGTCATAGCCCGGATGCGAGAAGTACATACGCATATACGGTTCGTTATAAGCATTGTTGAAGTCGTTCACCCAGCAACTTTCGTCCGGATAAACATTCACGATACGGGTATGCAGGAAATCCCACGGCCCGCTGAGCTGGCGTGTGATGGTTTCGTTGACGATCTCGCCTTCTTCGGTGACATAGGCCGTATCTTTTGAGATCATAATCACTTCGTTCGGATCGACCTGGATATCGGTGTTACGCACGCGGGCGGCCGGATCGAGGTTGTGCTTGCGAAGGGCGGCCGACGTATAGTCGTACCATTCGTACTTATAGACCATCTGCTTCGGGTCGAGCGTTTTCTCGCCGGTCACAGGATTAACGGTATAAACGCTTTCGATCGCCCGGATCTCGTCTTCATTGGCACGTTTCCAAGGGATCGGACGGCTCCAGTCCAAATGCGGAGTGACGGGTTCGCCGTATTTATCTTCGGTGATCTTGAACAGGTCGTTGCCGCCATAAGCCGGATCGGCCAGGCGTTCACGGATGATGGAGTCGCGCACCCAATACACGAACTGACGGTATTTGGCATTTGTCACCTCTGTCTCGTCCATCCAGAAAGCATCGAAAGAGACGCCTTTCGTTTCCGGATTGATTCCCCACAGGGAATCCTTATCAGCGGGTCCCATCTCGAATGAGCCTCTTTTGATCAGAACCATCCCGTACGGGGCGGGTTCGTTAAACGCAACCGATCGTACCCCCGTCACTTCGCCCCCGCCACCGGAAAGGGTTCTGCCACATGAGGTAAACAGGGCTACTGCCGCAAGTACTAACAATACTTTTTTCATATACTATAATATACGTACACTTTTATGTCTATTCTTTCCTGACTTCGATTTCTTCAACTTCAACTTGTAGCTCACTATCAGCTCGTGGCTTCCACTCGTGGCTTTCAAGATGGGTATGGTAGAGATAGGGAAATCATACGCATATCCTACCTGGAAACTCCCGATCTTGGCTCCTAACAACAGGATCAGCGACTCATTCACACGCCAGGAAAAACCTCCGTTAAACATCTTATTATAAAACAGCCGCGCGGTTATGTCCGCCTGAAAGCTCTGCATATCTGTTTTCAGGAATACAGACGGCTGTAATTCATACAACGGGTTTCGAAACTGAATATTGTATCCGGCTATCAAATTATATGTGCTGGTAAGATACATGGAAGAATAATCGTCCAATGAGATCTCCGTCTTGTTTAAGTGAGTGACGCCTAAACCGGCATAAAGATTCTTGCGATGATAGTAAAGTCCGGCATTCATGTCGAAGCCCATTCCGCTTGCCTGCGTCTGTGGAATCGCCTGGTCTTCCTGTTGATGGAACTGGCTGGTCGGGTAAAAGACCTTTTCTCCGTCAAACGACTGGTTTACCACTCCGAACTGCATTCCGATACTGAGTGTGCCACCAAACAGTTTTTGTTTATAAGCATATTGCAAATTGACATGTGTATTAACAAAAAGCCCGATTCCTTCGGTAAAGACTACCAACCCGACACCATGATTGGTCTTTCCCAGCTTTAGCGGCATATCCGCATTAATGAAGAAGGAAGTCGGCGCCCCGTCGATCCCGACATATTGCAAACGGGATAACGCCAACATATTCAAGTCTCCCGCAACACCCGCATACGCCGGGTTATAGTAACCCAACGCCATAAAATACTGGCTTAACTGCGAGTCGTATTGCGCCCGCGCCCGCGTGAGACCGGTTAGCAAAAGGATAATAAGCAGGAGATATTTGTTCATATATCAAGAAACGGAATAAATCCGAATAAATTGTATAAAAAGCAAACGAGGCGGCGGGACATAGCCCTACCACCTCGTTATTATTTCATGCCTGTACGTTTTTATCGCACATTAATATTCTTCTTCATTGAAGAAAAAGTCTTCTTTACTTGGATAGTCGGGCCAGATATCTTCCATGCATTCATAAATCTCACCTTCGTCTTCCATTTCCTGCAAATTTTCAATCACTTCGAGTGGCGCGCCAGAACGTTGTGCATAGTCAATCAATTCATCCTTGGTTGCAGGCCAGGGTGCGTCTTCTAATTTTGAAGCTAACTCTAATGTCCAATACATAGCTGTCAAGTATTAATAACCACCTCAGGGCGGTCAGGTTCTCAAATTTTCCGCAAAAATAAAACAATATTCTTTAGATGCAAGTATAATCCCAGATAATTTCTTTGCCATTATTCCGTATACATTCCTTACGAGCCAGAACAAACAGATAATCAGACAATCTGTTCATGAAAACCAGAACAGGTTCTTCGACAGGAATTGTCTCGGCCAATCGGTAGATCTGGCGTTCGGCGCGCCTGCAAACGGTACGGCACACATGCGCCAAAGAGGCCGAGCGGCTTCCTCCGGGCAAAACGAAGTTGCGCATCTTGGGCAATTCGTTATCCAAGCGGTCTATTTCCCGCTCGATACGGGTGATTGTTTCCGGCATCACCTTACTCTCTATTTTCAGTTCCGTGTTCTCCTGGTCGGTAGCCAGATAGGAACCGATCGTGAACAGCTTATGCTGGACGAACAGCAGGAAATCCTGATCCGCTTTCTCTTCCAGCGAAGTGATCAACAAGCCGATAAACGAGTTCAGTTCGTCGACCGTGCCATAACTCTCGATACGCTGGTGCGCTTTTGACACCCGCTCGCCACCAACTAAGGAAGTCGTCCCCTTGTCACCGGTTCCTGTGTATATAATGCTCTTTTTCATACTACAATAACTTATCGTTTTATTATATAATCGCACATCTGCTCCAGATGTTGCAAAAAGGAGTGCAATATTCGTCAGATTCCGGGAGTTGTGCAAGGATTCGGATTATTTATTTAGCAAAAAAATAGTCAATGCCATCCTAAACATATATGCCCTATCATCATGCCCGATATCCCATTCGGATTATCATTGATATCCAACCCATTGCAGTTTCCTGCCGGGGGAACGACAGTTTCCTGCTATGGAAACGGTAAAACAGTTGGGAGTCTTAAGTTATGAATTATTCCGGCTCATCATTTTGTTTGCAAGACATTTATTTATAATATCATTGAGAGTAACATCAATCACGTTCAAAGTCGGACAGAACTTCGGCAGTGGTAGCATTTATTTTCTTGTCCAGCACGTAAATCCGGTAAGACAGGCTCAGCTCTTTGCCAGGCTCTAACGTGAATGCCTGCTGTTTGGTCGGAGAGAAATTCCACATGACATCGCCGGCTGGCTTATTGACAGTTTTATCCCATACGCGCAAAGGTTCGGGATAGTTCAGGTTGGAAGGATCGGCGACAATCAAAATACAGGCTTTGCCGCTTCCCGCTTTACCCTGATAGTAGCACCAACGGGCTCTCGAACCATCCGCATCATCGCGTGAAAGGCCTTCCGAAGTAAGCATCTCGGCGGTCTGGTCGTTCCAGTCCTCACGCGTACGGATACATATACCGCCATAACGATAGGCCTCCATTGTAACCGGACTGGAACTGGCAAGACGGAGAGTGGTATGATAGTCGATATAATAGCCGGGCAAGGATGTCGTCCCGATATTGATTTCCAGGCGTTCGTTCATCGCCACCTTTTCTGCGGGAGAATCGGGGTAAACGACATGGTCCAACGTGGCAACAAAACCATTATCGGAGACACGCTCGAAATTACGGAAACGGACCGTCCCCTGTTTTTTGTTGAGATTCCAGAAGTCGATCTCATTTCCTTCGAACGTGGTTTTCGTCCAGGCGTACCACAAACCGAAATGATGGTAATGATCGGCAGGCGAACAATTAGTCATCACTTCGCCTCCCAATGTGTTCAAGGGGTGAATAAAACCGCTGCGTTTATAAACCGAATCGACGCCCGGAGCCGGATAAACCGTAGCATAATTGTAAGAGAACAACAGCTTATCTCCCATCTTATAATCCAAAGCTTTCCCCGTATCGACAACCGAGACGGGAGTTTTGGAAGGCTGGCAAGAGCCAAAGAAAAGAGAAAACAAAAAAATACCAATCGAAAAAACAGCAGTTTTCATAATATGACAATTAAATAATAATCAGTTATCCGGCATGCGGCAAGGCAACGTGAACCAGAACGTGGAGCCTTCACCTTCGACCGACTCCAATCCGATTTCGCCGCCCAGACGGTCTACGAAACCTTTGCATAAAGCGAGCCCGAGTCCCACTCCTTTGGAATGGCTTTCCACAGCCTGCACGAAACGGGCAAATATCTTCTGCTGCATTTCTTTCGGAATGCCTTTGCCTGTATCGGCCACAAAAAAACGAATTTTTTCCGTTCCTTCCCAATCATAACCGATCCGTATTTCACCCTCCGTCGTATGTTTGATAGCATTAGAAAGCAAATTCGATAAAATCTGGACCAGACGATGACGATCCGTATAAATAGAAATATCAGGAGCCGAATCTTTCTGCAAAGTCACTGAAGGCCCGATTTGCAACTTCGCTGTTTCATATAATCCGTTAATGACATCGGGAAGACTGACCTTCGAGTAGGTAAACGTAATCGTCTCCGATTCGATCCGGGAAATATCCAGCACATCATTCAACAAACTGAGAAGCAACTCGTTGTTTTCTTTGATAATATGAATATATTGCTTACTGACTTCCGGATCTTCCTCCTCCACCAGCAGTTGCGAGAAACCGGCTATCGCATTAAGGGGCGTACGGATCTCATGATTCATATTGGCTAAGAAAGCAGACTTCAAATGGTCGGAACGTTCGGCTTTATCCTTCTCTTTAGTAAGTCGCTTCTTCAGCCGGCGGTTTATTTGTAACAGGACAAACAAGAGGATGCAAAACAAGGCAAGTCCCAAAATCATCAGATACAATTCATGTGACCTCAAGGTAAGCTGCTCATTCTCCATCTTGATTTGAAGGGCTTCGTTCTCAGCTTTGAACTTGCTGATTTGTTGAAAATAAGAGTTCTGCTGAATAGAATCCTGCAAATCAAGCGACCGGAGATACAAATCGAACGCACCTTTATAATCCTGCTTATCCCTCAATTCATCCGCACTTTTGCGAAGAGGCTCCAGCCGGCTATCCACAAAATCCTCCATAAGGACATCCTCCGCCCCGCAGGCCGGCAAGCCGAAACCGGGAGAGACCGACACCAGTATGGATATTAACATGTATGATAGTAACCGCTTCATTCCTGACTTTGCTTATTTGTTAATTTAAAGGTTGATCCGGCAACACGAATTCAAAGCGGGTTCCTCCGGATCGATCCGGGAAGACGGTCAAAGTCCCGCCCATCCTGACAATCAGGCCCTGGCTGATCAGCATCTCAAGCTGCATATCTTCCAACCTGCCGGAAGTCTGCACGAGACGGTCAAACAAGTACTGATATTCCTCCTGCTCCATTATCCAGTTATCACCGGATATAGTAAAACAGACTTCATTCTCACGGCTTTCATATTTGATGCGGATGCAACCTCCGCAAGCGTGTGTCCCGGCATAATGAAGCAGATTATACAAAACCCGGTTCAATCGTACCGGATCTGTCGTAAACAGCCTGTCTTCACAAGGAAGTAAACGGATTTTCACTTTATCAGGGACATTGGGCAGGAGACTGCTGCAAACCTCTTCCACCAACCCGTTCAGGCTGATCCTTTCATACTGGAACTGCATCCTGTCGGACTCGATTTTAGAAACATCCAGAATATCGAATATGACACGCTGGGCCCGCTCGTTGCGCGAACAGATTTCAGTTGCGTATTCCTGTTTCTTGCTGTTTTCCGATTCCTCGATCAGTGCATCCGACAAACCGGATATATCCTGCAGGAACACCTGTACTTCATGGCCCATGTTATGCAGAAAACCGGACGTTTTTCGATCGGCCTCGCAGGCTTTTTTTACGGCGACAGCCAGTTCTTGCTTCATCCGGTAAAAGCGGAACAAGTAATAGAACAACAAGAAGACTACTGCACACAAGGCCAATACCAAAACGATCTGGATATGTATAATAAATATCCGTCTCTCGCTTTCCGCTTCTAAGCGATTCATGTCATAGACCGACCGGAGTTGTTTAGATTGTTGGATAAAGCGCACGTTATTCATCGAATCAGCCAGAAAAGCGCTGCGCAGTATCTCATCGGTTGCAGTCCGGTAATCGCCCCTTGCATAATAAATCATAGCCCGTTTTTTGGGATACTCCGAGCTCTCGGCCGGCGACCATTCGAACTCATATTCCCTTCCTTTTTCAAGGGCATCCATCGCCTCTTCATATTTTCCGGCAGCCAGATAATAATCCGACCAGGTATAATAATAAAGATCCCTGTAAACATCATATTTATACCCCTTCATCAAAGCGGCAGCCTCTTCCAGGCTGGCACGAGCGTTTTCAAGATCGTGATGGCATAAATAGCCGGTTGCATAACGGCAAAACTTCCACAGTTGGTAAAAAGAGTAATACTCCGGGATGGATCTCGAACGGGATTCGGCGTAGACGGATAACTTCCGGTAGGCCGAGTCGACATACAGTTTTACGGAATCCATCATTTTCAGATTATAATAAGACTCTGCCGTCATAAAAAGAAACTCTATTCCTTCCGTTGATTCATCGGGATATTTAAGCGCAAGGTCTAATCCCCGCCTGCACCAATCGATCGCTTCCCTGTTTCGTTGGGAGAAATAGCAGGCATACGCTAAAACATAACAGGCGGAAACTTTTCCGCGGTCATCATCCAACGCTTCTGCTTCCTTATACATTTCATGGCCTTTCCAGAGGGATATTTCATATTCTTCACGGTCTGTATACATATTAATAAGCATGCTTCTCACATCGAAAAGCAATGAATATTTTTTATGCTCCCGCAAAAAACGGACAGCCGCTTCAGTTGCCTGACGGGCTCCTTCGAATTCGTTCAGATTAAAATAATGTCTGACTTTATTCCGGTAAACAAAAGATTGATAATCGATATTACCCTGGCGGGTAGCTTCATTCAGCAAAGTATCGAGATAGATAAGTTCGTCCGGGCTATCCATTGCCTTTTTACTCCATTTCCATAACTCGACCAGGCGCACGGTATCGCAAGGCAAAGAATGGATGCTCTTCATCACACTGTCTACCTGCCCCCAAGCCATAGCTGTCGTATAGAACAATAACAACAAGGAGATTAAATATTTAGCAATAACACTCATCACTCCTTAAAGTAATTTTCAACCGCAATTTTACCCTATGTGCAAGTTGCATATTCTAATCAAATAGTTGCCTATCTTAATCAATTTACAAATATAACGAAAGAATTGGGAAAACAACTAAATTACGCGATAAGCCTTTATTTTTAACGCAAATAAAAAACCTGCCGGAAAGCCGCATTCTCATTGGCGAAATATTTCTTTAATCGTTTGCGTGTAATGTGGATTTAGCATACCTTTGCACGATAACAACCATAGATTGGAAGAAATTTCTAAATACAATTAAATAACTTAAATTATTATCTTATGTGGTTACTTAATTCTTCTATCGGGAAGAAGCTGATAATGAGTATATCAGGTATCTTTCTTGTTTTGTTCTTATTGTTCCACTTGTCAATGAATGTGGCGGCTGCTTTCTCTGGAGAAGCCTATAACATGATTTGTTCATTATTGGGAGCAAACTGGTATGCCGTGGCTGCCACTCTGGTTCTGGCTGCAGGCATTGTGATTCACTTTGTGTACGCTCTTATTCTGACACTTCAGAACCGTAAGGCTCGCGGAAACGACCGTTATGCAATTAACGCTCGCCCGAAAGGAGTGGAATGGGCATCTCAGAACATGCTGGTACTGGGGATTATCATTCTCCTGTTCATGGTACTGCACTTCAGCCAGTTCTGGTATAAGATGATGTTCGCCGAATTGTTGGGCCATCACGAAGTTGCATTGGGTGCTGCTACGGTATCTCCACAGGATGGCGCAGCATTTATCAACTACTATTTCCAGGGTAACATTTTGATTACTGTCCTTTACCTGATTTGGTATGCAGCCCTGTGGTTCCACCTGACTCACGGTTTCTGGAGCGCTATCCAGACGATCGGATGGAATAACACGATCTGGATGAACCGTTGGATTTGCATCTCTAAGATTGTAGCAACTGTCATCTGTGTACTGTTTGCTATCATTACCATTGTTTTCTACGTAAACGGTGTAGGAGGCGATTGTGCTGCTGTTTGTGCAGGCCATTAATTTAAGGTGTAACATTATTGAAAATAAATCATTATGACTCAAATAGATTCTAAAATCCCTCAGGGCCCGTTGGCTGAGAAGTGGAAAAATTATAAAGATCATCAGAAATTGGTGAACCCCGCGAACAAACGTCGTCTGGACGTAATTGTAGTTGGTACGGGTCTGGCTGGAGCTTCTGCTGCGGCTTCTCTGGCTGAAATGGGATTCAACGTGCTGAACTTCTGTATTCAGGACTCTCCCCGTCGTGCACACTCTATCGCTGCACAGGGTGGTATCAATGCTGCAAAGAATTATCAGAATGATGGCGACTCTGTTTACCGTCTGTTCTACGATACGATCAAAGGTGGTGACTATCGTGCCCGCGAAGCTAACGTTTATCGTCTGGCAGAAGTTTCCAACAATATCATCGACCAGTGCGTAGCACAAGGTGTACCGTTCGCTCGCGAATACGGCGGTCTGCTGGACAACCGTTCATTCGGTGGCGCTCAGGTATCCCGTACGTTCTATGCCCGCGGCCAGACCGGACAGCAGTTGTTGCTGGGTGCTTACTCTGCTTTGAGCCGCATGATCGGTTTGAACAAGGTTAAGATGTACACCCGCCACGAGATGTTGGATCTGGTTAAAATCGACGGCCGTGCACGTGGTATTATCGCTCGTAACCTGGTAACAGGTAAAATCGAACGTTTCTCGGCTCACGCTGTCGTAGTGGCTACAGGTGGCTATGTAAATACGTTCTTCCTGTCTACAAACGCTATGGCTTCCAACGGTTCTGCTGCATGGCAGTGCTACAAGAAAGGTGCTTATTTTGCTAACCCTTGTATGGTACAGATCCACCCGACTTGTGTTCCTGTACACGGCGATTACCAGTCTAAACTGACTTTGATGTCGGAATCACTGCGTAACGACGGCCGTATCTGGGTACCGAAAAAGCTGGAAGATGCAAAAGCATTGCAGGCTGGAACTAAGAAAGGTAAAGATATTCCTGAAGAAGACCGCGACTACTATCTGGAACGCCGTTATCCGGCATTCGGTAACCTGGTTCCGCGTGACGTGGCTTCACGTGCTGCAAAAGAACGTTGCGATGCCGGTTTCGGTGTTAACAACACAGGTTTGGCTGTATTCCTGGACTTCTCCGACGCTATCAACCGCCTGGGTAAAGAAGTGGTAAAACAGAAATATGGTAACTTGTTCGACATGTACGAAGAAATTACAAACGACGATCCATACGAAACTCCAATGATGATCTATCCGGCTCTTCACTACTCGATGGGTGGTCTTTGGGTAGACTATGAATTGATGACTTCTATCCCAGGTCTGTTCGCCATTGGTGAAGCCAACTTCTCCGACCACGGTGCAAACCGCTTGGGTGCATCTGCTCTGATGCAGGGATTGGCTGACGGTTATTTCGTATTGCCGTACACAATCCAGAACTACCTGTCCGATCAGATCCAGGTTCCGCGTTTCAGCACCGACCTGCCTGAATTTGCAGAATGTGAAAAAGATATCAAGGCTCGTATCCAGAAATTGATGAATATCAAGGGTAAGGAATCAGTCGACTCTATCCATAAGAAATTAGGGCACATCATGTGGGAACACATCGGTATGGCTCGTGACGCCGAAGGCCTGAAAGAAGCAATCGCCATGCTGAAAGACCTGAAGAAAGAATTCTGGACAAATGTACGTATCCCGGGTAATGCAGACGACCTGAACGTGGAACTTGAAAAAGCTCTCCGCCTGGCCGACTTCATCGAAATCGGTACATTGATGGCTCACGACGCATTAGACCGTGCTGAATCTTGTGGTGGTCACTTCCGTACGGAACATCAGACAGAAGAAGGGGAAGCCCTTCGTCACGATGACAAATTCATGTACGTATCTTGCTGGGAATATCAGGGTGAAGACAAGGACCCTGTTATGCTGAAGGAAAATCTGAATTATGAATTCGTAGTACCTCAGACTCGTAACTACAAGAAGTAATAATCATCAATTACAAAAATTAGAATCATGGATAAAGATATAAATATCACACTTAAAGTTTGGCGTCAGAAAGGTCCGAAAGAAAAAGGACAGTTCGAAACTTACCAGTTGAAGAATATCAATCAAGGTACTTCTTTCCTGGAAATGTTGGATATTCTGAACGAACAGTTGATCAACGAAGGTAAAGATCCTGTTGTATTCGACCACGACTGCCGCGAAGGTATCTGCGGTATGTGTTCACTTTATGTAAACGGACATCCGCACGGACCGGCTACAGGTGCAACAACCTGCCAGCTTTATATGCGTCGTTTCCACGACGGTGAAACGATCACGATCGAACCGTGGCGTTCTGCCGGTTTCCCGGTTATCCGCGACTTGATGGTGGACCGTTATGCTTACGATAAGATTATCCAGGCAGGAGGTTTCGTTTCTGTAAACACTGGCGGTGTTCCTGATGCCAACGCAATCGCTATCCCTAAAGCGGATGCCGACCTGGCTATGGATGCAGCTGCTTGTATCGGTTGCGGTGCTTGTGCTGCTGCTTGCAAGAACGGTTCAGCTATGCTGTTCGTCTCTGCAAAGGTCAGCCAACTGGCTCTGTTGCCTCAAGGCAAAATTGAAGCTGCTCGCCGTGCAAAAGCTATGGTAGCCAAAATGGATGAACTGGGCTTCGGTAACTGTACCAACACCCGCGCTTGCGAAATGGAATGCCCGAAAAACATCTCCGTCAGCAACATCGCCCGTCTGAACCGCGAATTCATCGCTGCGAAGTTACAAGACTAATATCAACAAGCAATATCAAGAAAGAGGTTACCCAAGTGGTAGCCTCTTTTTTTTATTCCGTAAACTTTAACTTCTACAAAATGGACATTAAATAATTTGCAATTGAATAACATTTCATTACATTTGGATTATTATTCAATACTTAGTTAATCATACATGAAGAAACAGGCATCATTCCAATGCTACTTTTTCCTACGAACAATAATATTCGTATGTCTCAGTTCATTGTGTATGATTTCCCCTATCGCCCATGGTATTATCTATAGTAATCTACAAACACAAAACGATCATTTTGCACGTTTTATACATTTTACCACACAGGACGGATTATGCAGCAACCAGATATTAGACATTGCCCAAGACAAGTTCGGCAAAATATGGTTTGCCACTCAAAATGGTCTCACCTGCTTTGACGGTTTTCATTATAATATTTACCGGAATAACATTGAACAATCCAACAGTATATCCGACAATACCATTACCGCACTGACTATAGATAGTGACGGAAATCTCTGGGCCGGCACACAAGACGGGTTAAACAAATTTGATTATACAACCCGGACTTTCACCCGGTATTACACGGATAAACAGCAAAAAAACAGCCTGCGCAGCAACCACATCAAAGCATTATATGCCGATAAAGAAGGTTTTCTATGGATTGAAAGCGCAGGTGGGTTTCTCTCCCGGCTGAATTTGAAAACACAAGAATGGAACCACGTTTCGCACACCTCCTTACCCACCGAGGGCAACTATTTCTACCATCATATCTTCGAAGATTCCAACCACAACATCTGGGTAGGCGGACGGCTCACCCACATCGCCCTGATACCGGGAAAAGAGATGAAGGCTATTCGCCATCCGATACAAAATAAGGATGAAGTTTATTTTGATCCGGGATGCTTTGTAGAAACAGCCGGCAAAGAGCTGCTTTGTTCAAATTACGAAGGGGCATTAGGTTGTTATAATCCGGACAGTGGTTTCTTTCACACTATTCTGCAAATTCCGGTCGGGGCAACCTCGGCTGTGCGTGACGATGATGGCAAAATATGGATCGGAGGAGATTTAAGAGGATTGATACGGATAGATTTTGAAAATCAGATTTATCATAATTTCCAAAATAACCCTCAAGACAATAATACGCTATTGTCCAACAATGTCTCCTGCCTTTATAAAGATAGAGATGGCAATATTTGGATCGGTACGGATAAAGGAGTAAGTATGTACGCCCATAAATACAACTCTATTCGCCATTACCGGAAAATACCGGATGCAAATAGCCCTGTATCCGATCATATAACCGCTTTACTACAAGATCATAATGGCTTGATCTGGGTTGGAACCGAAAGTGAAGGTGTAGACACATTCAGCCTGGAAAAGGGACAATTCGGTAACCTCACCTACAATTTGTTGACAAAGGATTTATCTCCTGCTACATTTGAGCGGGAAAAACAAACGCTAAAACAATATTTCCGGCATGGAGTCATTCAGGCTCCCTCCTCTGATAACGAATCCGTTTTTGATAATTACCGGAGTTTCAAAAATACACCGCTTCAGTTTGCCAATCTGAATGAAAACAATATTTCAGCCTTATACGAAGACAAAACCGGTAAGATTTACATCGGCCTCTGGTCACATATCGGCTTCAATATATACGACAAGGCCAACCGGACTTTTAACAGATATGCGCTCTGGAGCAGAAAACCGGATTATTTATATCCTCCTTTAATCGGAAATCCTTTCGGCGCCAATTGGTATACCGGTTTTCTTGAAGACAGCCATTCCCGTTTCTGGTGCGTAACATGGGAATGTTTCGGTTTAAATTTGTTCGACCGGCAGCAAGGAAAATTCCTACCTAAACATTATGCAAGGAACAGCTTTCCACGAGCAAACTGCTGGATTTATAATTCCGGTTTTGATTCCAAAGCAGAACGCCTCTATTTAGCCGGAACACGGTATTACGGATATTACGACTTGAAGAAACAGGACTTTGTCCAAATCGGTGGTACACTTCCTCCAAACTATCCGAACCGGGATATATATGAACATTATTTTCAATACTGCAAAGGCGAACTGATCAATCTGCCTCCCCATTTCCGTGAAATCAATATGCTTTATGACAAAAAAAGGCATATTTGGTTGACCGGACATAATTTCGTCGCCCGTCACACACTTGAAACCCAACAGGTAGAAATATTGCTTCAGTTCGATAAAGAAGTGCGGTTCACAATGTCACCATCCCAGAATACGGAGTCGATTTATTTGGGTAAAAACAATGAACTCTACTTATTAAACGGTAAATATGCCATCCTTAAAGGGAAAATTCCCCACGATATCAAAGTCATGCATTTGGATCGAAAAAACGAGTTATGGATGGGAACGGACAGCGGTTTATTCATTTATAATCCATTATTCGATAAAATCCTTCCATTCTCTTCAAGAGTCGATTCTTTTCCCAAAATCACAGCATTATCCGGTGATTCATCGGGTAATCTGTATATCGGGACTTCTTCAGGCGTAATTTGCCTGAGGAATAAGAAACAAACGGGCTTTTATCCGCTTAATTCCACACAGGAAAACAGCTTGCCCGGCCATCATATTTATCATATCAATTGCGAACAACCCGGATTTCTATGGATCAGTACAAATGAAGGGTTGGCCCGCCTCCATTTGGGGACGAAAGAAAAGACAGTTTTCACACACGACGAAATGAACCCGAACAGCATACCCAGCAGCCTTGTAGTCTATACATTTTTCGGCCCCGACGGGAATCTTTGGGTTTCAACAAGTGCAGGGATGGCGATCTGCAACATGAATAACCAAGCATTTACAGACATGAGCGTTCCTGACAGCAGTAGCCTTTCCTCGCGTCTGGCGAGCTGTATTATAGAAGATAAAAGAGGAAACATTTGGTTAGGCACAACAGAAAAAGGGATCAATGTCCTGAATATCCGAACCGATAAAATAAAACACTATCCTTTCCACCCTTGGGATACAACAGGTATTCCCAACAACACGATCAATTGTTTGTTCGAAGATAGTCGGGGACATATCTGGGTTGGAACCGAAAAAGGGCTATGCCAGTATAACTCTCCGGAAGATAATTTCACAAGGATTAAAGGACTTTCCGACTATATAATCAAAAGTATACAGGAAGACAGCCGGCAGTACTTATGGGTTGCAACCGGCAACGGCTTATTCTGCCTGACCGCCGACGGAGAGATATTCCGCAGGTTCGGCAAACAGCACGGATTCCAGGACGACGAATTTACTTCTGCAAGTTGCCGGTTACGCAACGGCTCCCTTCTGTTCGGAGGAATGCATGGTTTCAATTTGTTCGACCCGTCTGACTTCACAGAGCAGGTGATGCCATCGCCCATCCTGTTCTCTAACTTCAAAGTAAAAGATAAAGTATGCCAAACCGACATTGCTCCTGCAGGAAAAATCGACCTCCGTTATAAAGAGAACTCTTTCTCCATTGACTTCTGTGCTCTTGATTTTGTGGATGGACCACATCTGAAATACCGTTATCGGCTCTCCGGTTTCGATAAAAATGCAATCCAGACTATTCCTCCTTTTTTAAACGCAAAGTACACGAATATTCCTCCCGGTGACTATACGTTTGAAGTAGAAGTCTGCAACCGGTTTGGAGAATGGAAAAACAGACAAACCTTTTGCTTTATCCATATCTCAACACCTTGGTATCGACAATTCTGGTTCATCTGTCTGCTGATTGCCTTTTTGGGAACAAGCATTTATATGCTTATCCGGTATCGGGAAAGGAAATTACGTTTAAACGGAATACGTCTTGAAAAGCTTATAGCCAAACGGACACAAGCCTTATCGGAAGCGATAGACAGTAAAAACAAGTTTTTCAGTATCATTTCACATGATCTGAAAAATCCGATACAATCCTTACAGCTTGTTGCACATAACTTATACCAGCGTTTCGACCAGATGCAGGATGTGGAAAAGCGTACTATACTCCGTATTATAGACGAAACATCCGGACAAACAAAAATGCTTTTGGATAATCTGTTGTTGTGGGAACTTTCCCAACAGGAAATTCTTCTTCCCAACTATAAAAAAACAGAATTATCGAAGGTAACAGATACCGTCATGCAGACCTGTCTTTTAACTGCAAATAAGAAAAATATACGGCTTATCAATCGGATTCCTCCCGGAATATGGGTATTGACGGATTCCAATATGCTCGAAACGATCCTTCGCAATTTAACCGGCAATGCCATCAAATACTCTTATCCGGATAGCCAAATAGAGATAAACAGCCAACAAGATAACAACAAATCTCTGGAATAACCTCGAAAAACAGGAGAAATGACGTTAAATGACTTAATATCAGAGTCGTTACGGTGTCAAATGATGACAAGCCGAAAAATCGGAAAACGCAAAGAAAAGCGGATTTAAGAAGAAGAATGGTTTGCAAATCATTACCCGTGAAAGAGTAAGATTTAACATATGAGAGATGCTATTGCACCGTTTGTCACCGATTTGCGTATCAAGGTCTAACTCGTTGATATTTAACTTTGCAAACAAAAAACGAGTATGGCAAGAAGTACATTCAAAGTGCTGTTCTACGTGAACGGCAGCAAGGAGAAAGACGGTATTGTCCCCATCATGGGACGAGTGACAATCAACGGTACTGTGGCGCAGTTCAGTTGCAAGCAGACCATCCCGAAAATCCTCTGGGATGCGAAAGGCAACCGAGCCAAAGGCAAGAGTGCCGAAGCACGGAACATCAATCAGGCTTTGGATAACATCAAGGCGCAAATCATCAAGCACTATCAGCGCATATCCGACCGAGAGGCATACGTAACGGCTGAAATGGTGCGCAATGCCTACCAAGGGGTAGGAAGCGAGTATGAGACACTGATAAAGGCTTTTGACAAGGATTGCGCCAGCTTCCTGAAACGTGTCGGCAAAGACCGCAGCATCGGCACATACAAGGTCATGGTAAGGGCAAGAAATTATGTCGCAGCCTTTATCAAGTCGTTCTACAGGCGGACGGATATGTCCATGCTGGAACTTACACCCGACTTCATCAAGGAGTTTGCGGCTTATCTTACGGCTGAACGGGGACTGAAAAACGCCACCATCTGGCTGAACTGCATGTGGCTGAAAGGCGTGGTCATGCGTGCGCACTATAACGGACTGATACCGAGAAATCCGTTTGCGCAGTTCCATATCAGCCCGAATGTTAAGGAACGGGAGTATCTGACAGAGGACGAAATCAAAAGAATCATGGCGCACGAGTTTAACAACCCCACCCTCGCATTGGTGCGAGACCTATTCATTTTCGCCTGCTTCACCGCCTTGTCTTTCGTGGATATGAAAGAACTCACAACGGACGAAATAGTGGAGGTAAACGGTGAGAAATGGATATTGTCGAAACGGCACAAGACAAATGTCCCGTTCCAAGTGAAGCTGCTTGATATTCCCTTGCAGATAATCGAACGGTACAAGTATCTGTCGGAAGACAAGCTGGTTTTCGGGAAAATCAACTATTGGACGATGTGCAAACAACTGAAAAAGGTAATGGCGGAATGCGGAATAGAGAAGCAAATCTCCTACCATTGCGCACGTCATACGTTTGGAACACTGGCTCTTAGCAAGGGGATGCCCATTGAAAGCGTGAGCCGTGTTCTGGGACACACGAACATTGTCACGACTCAAATCTATGCAAGTGCGCCCAGAATGGTCGCTTAATAAATACTTCTTTAGCAAGAAGTTAGGATTGGGTTCGATATAATCCTATCGTCAATCAGTTTATCCAAAGGGGAAACCTGGTGGGGAGTGTAGCATACTGATTAAAGCCCTAAGTCTACTAATAGTCAAGTAGCGACTGAGGGGCAAGACGAAAAGACATACATAAGGATGAAGCCTTGATTGGTTGAACGATAGTTCTGTGGTACCAAATCTTGCAACAACGGAAGACTATTATACATACGTTGTTTCATAGTACTCTGCCTATTTTGTGCGTTAGTGCAGAGCATAAAGAACCGACTATGACACAGCCGCAATAAGCGGACAAGAACGAAAGTCGCATCCGACAGTATGACGTGCTAATAGTTATTAAGAGAACTAACTGGGGATTACCTAAGTCGGAACGCTGGAATAAACAGCTATAAAGAAAGCTTTTGAATATCCGATATGGTAACGGAACTTCCGTAGTAGTCCGAGCAAGGGAAAGCCTTGTACATGGCGAAGGGAAGTAGTCTGTAATTTTAATACAAACAACGGAAAACGTGAGAGACGTATGAGAAATCCAGAGCAAGTATTAAACATTTTAGCTGGACACAGCAACGAGCCTGAGTATAAATACGAAAGGCTCTACCGTATTCTATTCAATGAACAGATGTTCTTTGTCGCCTACCAACGTATGTATGCAAAGCCGGGAAACATGACACCCGGCACAGATGGCAAAACAGAGGATGAAATGAGCATCGATAGGATAAACAAACTCATAAAGAGTATAAAGGATGAGACTTATAGCCCCAATCCTGCAAAGAGAATTTACATTCCGAAAAAGAATGGGAAAATGCGTCCGTTAGGAATACTGTCTTTTGAAGACAAATTGGTTCAAGAGGTAGTAAGAATGGTGCTTGAAGCCATATATGAGGGACACTTTGAGTGGACATCGCACGGTTTCAGACCAAACCGAAGCTGTCACACAGCACTGAAAAGTCTACAAAACAATTTCAACGGTGCAAAATGGTTCATTGAGGGAGATATAAAAGGCTTCTTTGACAACATAGACCATGATGTGCTGATAGAAATAATGAAAGGTAGAATAGCAGATGACAGATTTCTTCGTCTGATACGGAAATTCCTCAATGCAGGGTACATGGAAGAGTGGCAATTCAACAAGACTTATTCAGGGACACCGCAAGGTGGTATTATAAGTCCTATTTTGGCAAATATATACCTTGACAAGTTCGATAAATACATGGAAGAATATGCCAACAAATTCAATAAAGGGACAATCAGAAGTCGTAACAAGGACATTTGCAAACTCAACAACAGAGTACACTACCTAAAGCGTAGGATAAACGAAGTGAAGGATGCAAACGAAAGAACAAAAATGGTAGAAGAACTGCACGAAAAGCAGAAGCGGATACTAACAATGCCAAGTGGCAACGATATGGATAGAAATTTTCGCAGACTGAGATATGTGCGCTACGCCGATGATTTTCTAATCGGGGTTATCGGAACGAAAAATGAATGTGAGACAATCAAAGCTGACATCACTAGGTTTATGCAGGAAAAGTTAAGGCTGGAGATGTCACAGGAAAAAACTTTGATTACAAATGCACAAGACAGCGCAAAATTTTTGGGTTACGAAATATATGTCCGTAAAGACTATGCCACAAAGAGAAACAGTAACGGAACAGTGCGCAGATACTTCAACGGGAATGTGATATTGCACGTTTCAAGAGAAGTAATCAAGAATAAACTGCTCAGCCTCGAAGCCATGAAAGTTGTCACCAAACACGGCAAGGAAACATGGGTGTCAAAAGGCAGGACTTATATGATTGACAATGAAGCGCACGAGATTGTATCTCAGTTTAATACCGAAATACGAGGGTTCTATAACTATTACTCAATAGCAAACAATGCATCGGCTTTGGGACGCTCTTTCGGCTGTATTATGAAGTTCTCCATGTACAAAACTCTTGCTCAAAAGCTGAATATGTCAGTGAGAAAAGTCATTGAAACATACCGCAAGGACAATCTCTTTGTCGTGCCTTTTGTAAACAAGGGAGGAGAAACCAAGTACAGGGTATTCTACAATGAGGGTTACGCCCGTAAAACGGATTGTGAAACAGCCCCAAGTGACAATCTGCCGTATATGTTCAAAACGCCATCGTTGAGTTTGATAGAAAGGCTTACAACAAAAACGTGCGAACTATGTGGCAAGCACGGAGAAGTGGTAATGCATCATGTCCGCACTCTCAAAGAGTTAAAAGGTAAAAATGACTGGGAACGCAAAATGCTCCATATGCACAGAAAGACTTTGGTCGTATGCGCGGAGTGTAACGCAAAAATCCAGAGCTGTGATAAGTAAAAATGATGTTACAGATGGAGAGCCGTATACATGGAGACGTGTAAGTACGGTTCGGGGGCAGGTAAACGAAAACCTACCGCTGTAAAGCGGAAAGGCGTTGTTTGCCGAGCCTACAGATAACCACACAGAAACTTGACAATGACCTGACGATGTTCGGCAACAAACTGAACGCATCGTTCGGAAATGTAACCCCATAACCAAGCATAGCCATGAAACGAAGCATCATCACAACGGACGGTAACGGCAACATCACCATGCCGACCGACATTAGCGCAACCGCCATGAGCGAATGGGAACTTTGTGACCTGCTCGGAGTAACCGTCCCGACATTCCGTGCAGGGATAAAGGCTCTTTGTAAGAACGGAGTTTTAAGGGAATACGGGACAAGGCGAAACATACGGGTATCCGATAATTGCTGTATGGAGGTTTACAACCTTGAAGCGATAGTTGCCCTCGCTTTCCATATCGGCACATTCGGAGCCGAAAGGGTACGCAATGCCGTTCTTGAAAGACTGTACCTGCGAAAAGAGAAAACAAGCATCTTCTTCTCGCTGAATACCAACAGTATATCCAAATCCGAATACTTCTCGTAGCTGAATGCCTGACATTATTCACTCGGTAAGTCAGTAATTCATTAAGTCAGTACGACAGCACGACAGACGCTCTGGTTTTTTCTCCCGAAAAGCGTAATCCGACATTCGCTTTTCGGGAGTTTTTCCGTTTGTTCAATCCGTTTCCTGCCCCAAGCCATTAAAAGTTTTTGTTTCGGGGGCTATTTGTCACCATTCTGCTGTGTTTTGCATAACAGCCTATCCGATAATTGATTATATTTTTGCAGCTGGTAATTTTCAAACTTAAAACCATTTGATTATGTCAGCTATCGAACAACAGGACAGCCACAGACCGCCATCGGATGGCGGCATGGCAAAGGAAGAATTTATCCGTGTCGGGACAACGCTCTACAAGATTGTGGAGCAACCGAGACTGAACGGAGGGTATGTGAAGAAACGCATCGCATGGAACAACGAGACCCTGCGACAGGATTACGGCAAGGATTACATCGGCTGCGTTCCCAAGTATGACGGCTTCTGCACAGTACCCGAACACATCGGCTACCGTTCCGTGGTCGGCAAGTTCCTTAACCTCTACGAACCGATAGACCACCGACCGCAGGAGGGCGATTTATCGCATATCCAATCTTTGGTACGGCACATCTTCGGGGAACAGTACGAGTTGGGGATGGACTATCTGCAACTGCTCTACCTGCAACCGATTCAGAAGTTGCCTATCCTGCTGTTGGTGTCGGAAGAACGCAACACGGGCAAAAGCACCTTCCTGAACTTTCTGAAAGCCCTTTTTCAGAACAATGCGACTTTCAACACCAACGAGGATTTCCGCAGCCAGTTCAATTCCGACTGGGCTGGCAAGTTGCTTATCGTGGTGGATGAGGTGCTGCTCAACCGCAGGGAGGACAGCGAGCGGTTGAAGAACCTCAGCACCACACTTTCCTATAAGGTGGAAGCCAAAGGCAAAGACCGTGACGAGATTGCGTTCTTCGCCAAATTCGTGCTGTGCTCCAACAACGAGTATCTGCCTGTAATCATAGACGCGGGGGAAACACGCTATTGGGTGCGCAAGATAGACCGCTTGCAGTCGGATGACACCGACTTCCTGCAAAAGCTGAAAGCGGAGATACCCGCCTTTCTCCATTTCCTGCAACACAGAAAACTGTCCACCGAAAAGGAAAGCCGGATGTGGTTCAACCCCACATTGCTGCATACAGAAGCCTTGCAGAAGATTATCCGCAGCAACCGCAACCGGTTGGAGATAGAGATGCACGAACTTGTCCTTGACATCATGGACAGTGTCGGCACGGATACATTCTCTTTCTGTTACAGCGACATTCTTCTTTTGCTGGTACACTCACAGGTAAAGGTGGAGAAACACCAAGTCCGAAAAGTGTTGCAGGAATGTTGGAAACTTACCCCTGCGCCAAACGGACTGACTTATACTACCTACCAATTCAACTGCAATCGGGAGTGTCGGTATGAACCGATAAGGAGAGTGGGACGCTTCTACACCGTCACAAGGGAGCAACTTGAATCCTTGTAATATTATCATTTTTCTGTTGAATTGTTGAATATGGGTATAAATACACTGACAATAAACGATATACATTCTCAACAAAATCTCAACAAGCCAAAAGAGAAGTTGAGAGACCACCGACACCCGTTTGTTAATTTCTCTTTTGGTGAGCGGTTTGTTGAGAAGATGTTGAGAGGTTACGAGGCTGTATATAAACATATTACATTGACAATTCATCAAATCAACAAATTTTCATCAACTTCAAAACCGTATGTAATATGACAATCCAAGATGTAAAGCAAATCAAGCTGGCAGACTATCTGCAAAGTCTGGGCTATACGCCTGTAAAGCAACAAGGCAAGAACCTGTGGTATAAATCACCGCTACGGGAAGAAACGGACGCATCGTTCAAGGTAAACACCGAGCTTGAAAAATGGTATGACTTCGGCATCGGCAAAGGCGGAAACATCCTCGCATTGGCAGCGGAACTCTACCATTCGGAAGATGTAGCCTATCTGCTGAAACGCATAGAGGAGCGGACAGCATACATCCGCCCTGCATCGTTTTCTTTTGGCAGACAGCATTCCGACAATCAGCCTTATCAGGGATTAAGGGTTGGTGAGTTGTCCTCTCCTGCTCTTACAGCCTATCTGCAAGAAAGGGGAATAAACATCGGACTTGCCAAAAGAGAATGCAGGGAACTTCGGTTTATGAATGCCGACAAACCATATTTTGCCATCGGCTTTCCGAACATGGCAGGAGGATATGAAGTGCGCAACAGATACTTCAAGGGATGTGTCGCCCCGAAAGACATCACCCATATCCGACAGCAGGGCGGACAACGATGTATGTGTTACCTGTTCGAGGGGTTCATGGATTACCTTTCATTCCTTACCATCCGAGTAAAAAACAATCCGCAACACCCGCGATTGGACACGCAGGACTATGTCATACTGAACTCCGTTTCCAATCTTGCGAAAGCGGAAAGCATATTGGAGACCTACACCCGAATCGGCTGTTTCCTTGACAACGACACAGCAGGGCAGAACACCTGCAAGAAGCTGAAAGAGAAGTTCGGGGAACGGCTGCTTGATAAGTCGCTGTACTATCGTGATTATAAGGACTTAAACGACTACCTGTGCGGTAAGCCCTTGTCCCAATCGGCAGAGCCGATAAAGGAGAAAAAGCAAGTCCAATCCGCAAGGCGGATGATACAGCCACAGAAAAAGAAAGGGGGATTTCATCTGTAATATGCACGTCCGCTCTCCCAAGGTATTTAGACAGAAATACCATAGCTCAATAGGGCGTTTTCTTCACGCATTACTCCGTAACGCTAAAAACACCCTATCGAGCCAAAGGGAAATCCCTTTGGAAACCCTGTGCAAACGAGGGCAGAAGCCAAACTCGTTTGGATTATGCCGAGTGCAGCAAGGACTCATTTGCATAATAAACCCTGTGAACCGATGCCACAGGCAGAGAGAAGAAACATAACGATAACCGCAAAAATAGAAATAATATGGGATATTTTTCATTGGACATAAAGAAAGCAAAGGGGACATCGGACACCACGCAGTCCGACCATATAGAGAGAAAGATAATACCTAAAAACGCAGACCCGACAAGAACACATCTGAACAGGGTGCTTGTCGAATACCCCGATGGCGTTCACGGCAGGGATGAAGCGATTGCCCACAGGCTGAACACGGCAGGCATCAGACGGAAAATCACACACGACCAAGTCCGTGTTGTCCGGGTGGTTTTATCGGGTACGCACGAGGACATGATGAACATACAGGAAAAAGGAAAGCTTGATGAATGGTGCAACGACAGCATCCAATGGCTTCAAGCCACATTTGGCAAAGACAATGTGGTTGCTGCCCATCTGCACATGGACGAGAAGACTCCACACATCCACGCAGCCGTTGTTCCCATCGTAATAGGTGAAAGGCGCAAAGCCAAGAAAGAACAGACGGACGGCAAGCGCAAGTACCGCAAGAAAACAAATTCCGTCCGTTTGTGTGCCGATGACCTGTTCAACCGCCAGACCTTGATTGCCTACCACGACAATTACGCAAGGGTGATGACGAAATACGGATTGCAACGTGGGGTACGGGGCTCGGAAGCACGGCACACTACCACCATGCAGTATTATCGGGACTTGAAAAAGAAGAATGAAACCCTTGAAACCGAAACCAGACTATTGCAGGAGAAGAAGACCAAAGCGCAGGAGGAGTTGAGACAGGTAAAAGCGGAAATCCGCACCGACAAGTTCAAAAGCGCAGCCACCGATACGGCAACCGCCCTTGCAAGCAGTGTGGGTTCTCTTTTCGGAAGTGGAAAAATGAAATCATTGGAACGTAGGAACGAGGACTTGCAAGACCGCATCCTTGAACTTGAAGACGAAGCCCGACAACGGGAACGGCAACAAGCCGAACAGATACAGGAGATAAGAAACGCTTACGAGCAACAGCACCGTAAGCTGTCGGAGTTTACAGATTTTGTCAGACGCTACTTTCCGTATGTGGAGAAGCTTATACCTGTGGTAAACTTCCTACGTGAACGTTTGGGTTTCAATGACGGAATAATCAGAAGACTGTGCGAGTTCAAGGAGGTCGGAATAAAAGGTAAACTCTATTCTTCCGAGTTTAACCGAAGTTTTGATACCCGACATTCTGTCTGCTCCATCAAACAGGATGAAAGCGGTAAATTCGATTTCAAGATAGACGGGGTTTCACATGTGAACTGGTTCAGAAAGAAGATGAATGAGTTTAGGGAAGCCATGGGAATACCTAAGCAGAAACAAGATAGAGGTATAAAACTATAAATCAAAGGAACGGCCGTAATAATCTGCCTGTATTGAGCGGATTATCACGGCTTTTTTATACTTTTGCAAATGGATTGAGACAACTCTGTCCAAAGACATATGAAAATAGAAGAAGCGTTATGCTCATCTTGTACTTGAAAACGTAGGAAATTTTCAATTAGATGCAAGGATAGCATAGTGGTTCTCACGCATATAGCGTGGGCTGCTATTGTTACATCTGCATCTATGGTTTCCTACGACCTTCAAGTAAAGAGTGTGGCATACAGTTCCACGCTTTTTAGTTTAGCCTTATGGTGACAAATATGAATAACATAAAATGGAATATAAATGATATTAACTGCACAACAGAAGCAAGCAATGATAATGATTGAAAAGTTCATTGCAGATAAAGATAGCCAAGTATTTATTTTGAAAGGATATGCAGGTACAGGTAAAACGACATTGATTCGTAGTATTGCAGATTATTTATCTACTCAATCTTTACATATTCA
Source organism: Parabacteroides vesiculifaciens (assembly GCF_049860805.1). Lineage (NCBI taxonomy): Bacteria > Pseudomonadati > Bacteroidota > Bacteroidia > Bacteroidales > Tannerellaceae > Parabacteroides > Parabacteroides vesiculifaciens. Next base: position 4,177,196 of record NZ_CP187555.1, on the reverse strand, counting down.
GTTAATGGCTCCGACCGGACGTGCTGCAAAAATATTACGTTCTAAATTACCAAATTATGGTGCTTCTACTATTCATAGGGGAATCTATAATTTTTCTCATCTAATAGTGGAAGAATCTGAAGGAACACTTAAATATATATTTCCACTTAAAGATAACCACGAGAGGTGTATTTATATTATTGACGAAGCCTCCATGATTAGTTCTCGTGAATCAAAGAATGAACTTTTCCAATTTGGTACAGGAGTATTAATAAAAGATTTACTTAGTTATGCAAGATTAAACTTCGGTGGAAAGGTAATTTTTGTTGGTGACCCTATGCAGTTGCCTCCCGTAGGTGATGATTGTTCTGTTGCATTAGATGAAACTTATTTTGATATACTAGAAATGAATGTATATTCTTATGAGCTCACAGACATTGTTCGTCAAGATAAGAATAGTTGTATTTTGGCTAATGCTACAATACTTCGTGAGTTGATTCGGAAAAAAGAACGAAATCGCCTTGTGTTCAAGAAAAAGGAACATGAAGTAATGGATATTGGAGCAATGGAAGTTGCTAAGAAATATTGTGAAGATCCAGAACAATCGTCTGCTATAGTTTGTTTCTCAAATCAACAAGCAGCTGATTATAATACGGCTATTCGTAATATAATATTTCCTGAAACGAATCATGTGGCGGTAGGAGATAAATTGATGGTAGTATGCAATAGCTACTATTATGATAAATGTGAATTATTGAATGGTGATATCATAACTGTAGTAGAAACATCAAATGATATTATCTCTCAGTCTGCACCTATTTGGACTGAAAAAAATGGGAGAAAAGTAAAAGAAATCATTACGCTTGATTTCAGAGAAATAAGTTTTCAAGTAGAAGATGGTAATATTTATAAACGCTATATTATTGATACATTACTCCAAAACAAGCGACCTTCACTGACAATTGACGAAATGAAGGCTCTTTATATCAATATGGTAATGCGTATGCGTACGGAGAAAGGATTGACTAATCCTAAATCTGAAGAATTTACTAAGGCAATGTGGGGAGACCCTTTCTACAATGCTCTTCATGTAAAGTACGGTTATGCTTTTACATGCCATAAATCACAGGGTGGTGAATGGAATACAGTTTATGTAGATTTTTCAAGACGCACAGGGCTTGATGTGGATAGCCTTCGTTGGAAATATACAGCGATAACTCGAGCTTCTAAGATGTTATGGTGTATTAATCTTCCTGATGTAACACCTATTACATCTCTTAAAATAACCCCTATCAATAAAACTGCAAAAACAGCTGTTAATGCTTTATCTTTTGATAATATAGAGGATACACCTTTTCATCCTTCATCAATATTACCTTCAGTAAAATGTAAATATTGGTCTGTTGTAAAGAATATGAATGGAACTCTATATTCAGTAAAGAACGTTATCTGTAAACCTTGGAGAGATATTTATGAAGTAAATACACCAACCGGTATAGTAAGAATTGATGCAATATATAATGGAGCAGGTCTGTTTACAAAATATGAAACAGATGCCAATGACACTGAGTTGTTGTTTTTCTTCCAGAATGATGAAAATATCAAATATAAAATAGACTATCATCCATCTTTGGAGTCATTAAAGATGCTACATAGTCGCATGATTTCTTTGTGTGATGAATGTGGTATCATATTAACAAATGTGGTGGAAGAACATTACCAACTCGTATATTATATGAAAGCTTCTGGTAATTATGCTGCTATAACTTTTTTCTTTAATGGGAAAGGGTTTATTAACTATGCTGCTCCACTTTCTGATATCGGAGAAGCTGATATTAAACTGTCACAACTCATAGAAAAATTAACATAATAGAAGAATACTAATGTCTGTAAAAGAAGTAACATTATTGCGTAAAAGTGGTAATCTAAAAGAAGCATATAAGATGGCCATAGATGATCTGAAAGAAGATAGGAATAACCCATGGGCACAAATGTCTCTCTTTTGGGTTCTGCGTGATATATGTCAGCAACTATGCAATAGAAACGCCATAGATAAAGCTAAAATTTGCTTGAAAGAGATGTCTTCATTACTTCCTACAATGGTGGATGATAGTGGCGCAGGAGAAAGAGCTTATACTAATTTGTATAAACGATTGCAACCTAACGCTGATGCTATTTCAAAAGCATCCGAGCTATCAAAAAATGATCCTTCAAATGCTTATGTTCAGGTAAAGAATTATATTGACTCTGCAAATGATGTAGATTCAGCTTTGCATGAAGAGTTAGGCTGGATAATTTATCGTTATATCAAGGCTAAAATTTCAAATTTGACATCGTTGGAAATAAGAACGTTGCTAAAAGACTATATGTATCTTAGGAATGAACGTCCTTCAATGCTTCATTCTCAAATATTGAACTTTGCTTTGAGTTTCTCAAAAGAACATTCTGATTTTAGTTTTTACCGTTTCTTTATGCTCTGGGAACCAGAAAATTTACGTTATGAAGATTTGAACAAGGGCTATTACAATGGTAGTGAAATTCCCTCGCTTATTTCTCGTATATGTCGTCAAATTGTAAATAGCGGCGAGGATATTGATGTCGAGATGCTGTGTGAAAAGATAAATCTCCCAAAAACAGAAACACTTGACCTGTTACGTGAACCGCAGTTTTGGGAAATTATGAATCTTCATAAAGAAGGTAAAATGCGTGAGATGTTTGAAGCTTTTACTGTCTATAATAAAAGAAACGCCGTTTATGGTGCTTCTCATTGGCATTCTGAAGTGTTGAAAATTGCAGAGCGTCACATGAATGGTCAAGAAACATGGAGATTTATTTACTTTTTTAGAGATTGGAGGTATGAAAACCTCATGGATGCTGATTGGAAAGAAGAAACAGATAATAATGGTAACACTTATAAACCTTTGGCTGTTAAAGCAGCAAAGAAGTGTTATGAATATCTCAAAGAATCACACCCAAGAGATGCAGAACTAGTATCTTGGTTAGATTCATTGTATAATGTTCTTATTGAACGTGCTAAAAAAGATGAATGGATATTAAGACAACGAGCAATAATATATACATGGCAACAGCAATATGACCTTGCTATCAATGTGTACAAATCTTTATTACTTGAAATGAGTGAAAAATACTATGTATGGAGTGAATTGGCAGATTGTATACAAGATAGTAATGAATTAAAGATAGCATTGCTTTCTAAGGCTTTACTTGTTGAACGAAATGAAGATTTTCTCGGCTCTATTCATTTGACTTTAGCCGACCTGCTTATAAAGGAAGAGCTAACATCTGAAGCCTTATGCGAATTGAATATATATAAGAAATTTCATGAAAACACTTCCCGGAAATACCAAGAATATATTGAACGAGTCGACATATCAGTTATTCCGCCCAATAATAATAAGCTATTGTATAATAGATATGCCACCATTGCTGAAGAGTACGCTTTTTCAGAAATTGAAGCAAAAGAGGTTACGCTGGTGGATAGATGGGAAAAAGACGGAAAAACTTATTGCACTCTCACAAATGGGGTAGACGTTATATTTCAAGTGAATGTAAAGCGGTTTCCTTTTTTGACGAATGCGATATTTGGTTCTGTTTTTAGAGTAAAGTGTCATGTAGATAAAGAGGAAAAGCAAATTCAGACAAGTTGCTTCTCTTGGAATAAAACAAAAGTGACAGAAGCTAAATATATACCTCTTTGCATGCATAAGAGTGAAACAAGGCTATGGATGGGACTTCCCCAAAAGTTTGGATATGTAGAATATTTGAATGAAGAGAAGAAAATTCTACATATTGTAACGCAAGATTCCCAGCAAATATTTCAAGCTTTTAAAGAAAAATGGGGCACTATTTCAAAAGGGGATTTTGTCAGTTTCAGAGAATATACTATTATAAAAAAGAATGAAAACAAAGTAGTTATTGCTAATGTAGAAAAAGTAAATAAAGAAACTGCTTTACCGAATTTTAATTCTGGTATTGTGGTCGTTGACGATATAAACATACAAAAAAAATTATTCCATTACACTTTCGGTCAAGGAAAAATTGGAGGTATCGTATTCTTTAATGATACGGATCTTCGTCCCGAAGTAGGACAATGCTTGAAAATATTCTATTGTGTAACAAAAGACAGGAAAGGTGAAAAAAGGCCTATTGTACTTAATGTAGAAGAAACTGCAGAAATAAACACAAGTGCAATAAAGACAATTCAAGGTCACTTAGAATTAAAATATAAAAATGGTTCTTGGGATGATTCTCCTGATTTTGCATTTATTGGTGATTACTACGTTCATCATTCTGTTCTTTGTGAGTATAATATCACGAAAGACTACTATGTTACTGCCGATGTTATATATGCTGGACAGGGTAAATGGAAAGTTATAAAAATACATCAATAGAATTATTTGACAAGAGACAAAATATATCCTATTTTTATTGCTTGCCAAATAATTTTTATACCTTTGCAATAATAAAGAGTTACTTGAATGCAATTCAAGGCAGAACATAGCATATGGCACAGTTGCTAATTCATTACCTCAAAATCGGGTAATTCTCCTAAAGTCTTTTGTATAAGGCACTAACAGAAGTTTTCCAGAATTACAACAAAATCGTAGTTATGGTAACAGACCACGGCATCGGTATCTCCGAAGAAAATCAAAGCAATCTCTTCCGTCCGGAAAACAAATTGCAGACAAAAGGTACCAGCCAGGAACAAGGGAACGGCCTTGGCCTTATTATCGTACAGGAACTTCTCTCCAAAATGGGTGAAACAATACAAGTCAATAGCAGCCCCGGGAGAGGAAGCATATTCACATTCACTTTACAAAAATATTCGGGAACATGAACACGATCCAATTGCTTTTAGTAGACGATTCCGAAATACACCTGATCGGATTGAAATCAATCCTTTCCGCATATCCGGATATGCAGGTTGTAGGCGAAGCTCACTCTAAAGAAGAGGCGCTGGAAGCCTTAAAGGCTGTCCAACCCGATATTCTGTTGCTGGACATAAGCCTGGAAACTGAAACGGATGGTTTCGACATTGCCCGCTTTGTCGGCAACCGCTACCCGCAAATACGCGTCATCATTTTGTCTCATTATAAGAAAATCGAATATATCATGACAGCATTACGCGCGCATGTACGTGCTTACCTGGCAAAAGATACGAAAGCCGATGAGTTGCTCCAGGCGATCCGTTCAGTCTATACCGGTTGCGGCGTTTTCTTCGGTGATAGTATAGCATACCAATCCCTTTTACAAGCTTTCGGAAATGAGAGAAACCTCGTAGCCGGAAAGCCGTATGAACTGACAGAACGCGAAATCCAGGTCATCGAACTACTGGCCAAAGGATATTCAAGCAAAGAGATCGGCCAAATACTCCACATTGACCGGAATACCGTAGAATCCCACAAAGAACGGATCAAAAACAAATTAGGTTTTAACAACATGATCGAAATCGTCGTTTTCGCTCTAAAAAAGAAAATCATTACCGGAGACAGAATCCAACCATAGCCAAAGCCTTCTTGTTTATCATTCTCTACATTTCGTTTGTTTTTCCAACAGATATTCACGGCTACATATTTTAAAATCCATGATATTTGTAAAAAAGATGAAACATGTGTAAAACTTCATGATTTCATCAATCGGACAGGCACATAGGTGGTGAAATTTAGGTATAAACATCCCAATATATCACCAAACTGTAACAATATGTATTCTCTACTTTTATCTAATAAAACTAAGAGACATGGAAAACGACATTCACATAGGGTCAATTATCAAAAAGAAAGTAGAAGAAAGCAAAATGAGTATAGCCGAATTTGCTGAAAAAATCTACTGTGACAGAACAACGGTGTATGATTTGTTCAAACGAAGCAGTATAGATATAGAACGACTCATCAGAATATCCAAAGTACTTGGATATAACTTTTTAGTAAAAGTATATTTAGAAAGAGAATTTCCAGAATACCAATCTCTTCTTACTAAAAAAACAACAGATGCAGAAAACCAGATTGTTTATATTGCAGTACCAATCAAAAAAGAAGAACTCAAGAAAATAGACCTACCTGATAATGCTATACTCTTACAAGAGTGAAACTTTGTAATTAAAATAAGTTTCACTCACCCGATATTTATAGGGACAATTGTGTTTCCTTCCCTCAGGTTTTGGGAAATATTTGAATCATTATTTTCCCATCAGAAGAAAACATCTCACAATCCGATTTGTTACAGATATATGCCATCTACTGTCAATTTGGTTTATTTTGAAGGTTTTTAACGACACACACATTCCTATTTTTAGGCTTTTCAGCCTAAAGGCACTTGTTTTTGCAGCTGTTTGCAGAAATCATCTAAATGATTTTTTTAATGATCTTAATGATTTTGGAAAACCATCAGGTTGTTTTGGGTAAACCATACGGATGAATTTAGAAAATCATTTAGATGATTTTGCCGAACGAGCTGAAACAAAGAAAAAGGTAGCCGTAAAAAAGCTTCCAAAAAGTCTTTGAAAACTATTTTAACACTTCGCAAGCCTCATAGGAGTAATCTTTTACGATTGACGTTTTGGCATAAATTGCCCTTATATTCCGACACTTCGATTTATTTTTTCGCACTATTTTGATTTTCCAGAGAGAGAAAATATATTTTCGGTAATCTTGCAAACAAATTGATAATCGCAAACCCTATTTCCTTGGCCTATATGCAATCATCTGGATAAATGGACGCATACAGACAAATCTGAGGAGAGAAGATCTGGCATTTTGACAATTTGATATATGCAGAACCTAATGGTTGCAACGTTGATAAATCATAATTTAAAAGGGTCTGTCCCCACTAAAAAGTTTTCCTTCATATCTTGTTGATTTTTTTGACAAATAACGTTTATATATTCCACGCCAATTCATTGCATTATAACTTTAAACATACAATCTTTGTACTACCAATATTCAGATACTCACTAAAAAACAATTTATGTCGAACTCATGTTAATCCCATTTTGCCATGAAAATAATATTACTGTTTGTATATGCTTTCTTGTTTTCATCCACGATTTCATATGCCCAAAATGCTCATACGGAATCAAAGAAATGGTTGATGAATGATGGACCATACAAATATATTATGGAGGGAAAAGGGATGCCCAAATCGCGACAATACGATATTTTCGATAACAAAACAGGTACTTTCAGGAAAGGAACTGCTGAAGAAATGTGTGAATCCGTCACAAAGGAACTTCAAGAGTTTTACAAAAAAGAAAAAGAAAAATCTGAAAAGAAAAGAGATAGGAAAAGAGAAAGAGACGATTACAACAGTTATAATGTAATACCTTATAGTAATCCGCCTTCAAAGTCTCCTTCAAGAAGAAGGGTAGAAAGTTATAGTGATGTAAAGTATAAAGCAGAAACATTTTCAAAAGAAAATAAAGAACTTCAGTTCGAAATGAAAGGTATAAACAAAAGAACAACGACATTGAAGGGAATAAGCAAAGAAGAAAAGAAGAATGGAATAAAGCTGAAAGGGCTGAATATCGGGCTCGCTCAATCAGACAGAAAAATAACTTATAAAACAAATCAAGAACCAACACCAAATCACATAGAGAAGAAAAAAGACAGGATTATAAAATCAGAAGAAAACTACTTAGATGTAGTAAGATCATCAAATATAGCCCCTCCGACAATAATCAAGTATGCAAAAAACAAAGGTAATTATATCCAACAAATGTGGAAAATAAAAAACGAAGACGGCTCTTTTTGGGATGAAGTTGAAAGTAATAGTTTTAATCATATAAAAAGACTTCCAGTTAATCAACTTACCAAAGAGATAAGATTGTATATTTCAAATTTCCATATGGGACAAACAATAATAAATCTGAAAGACAAAATTAAAAGTGCTATTGATATTGAAAACACATTAGGACAAAGCATTACAAGTATCACAGACTATATTGCGCATAATGCGGTGAATGATATATATAAAGGGAACAGTAAACCCCTAAAAATCATCACGTATCAAGTAGTAAACGATGTTGACAATTTAGTAGATAGGAATGTTCCAGGCTATGTTAAAATGACATATACCAGGGAAGATGCCAGTAGGAAAACCTCCAATCTCTTTTTTAAATCCTTAGGGCTATGACGAAGTGGATGCCAACAAAAGAATAGAGATAAAATGGATAAAAAAATTTTATACATACTATCTGTCTTCATTTCAGTTGGCTGTACTCACGGGGTAAAAGACAAGCATATTACTTGTTTTCTTCCTCAAGGAACCTCTTTTGTCACTTTGGTCAATTCCAATGAAATAACTGATCCGTATTACTATAGAGAATTAAAGCCGATTAATAAAATAGCCATAATCTGCGGCGAATACTGTATGATTGTTGGTGATAGTAGCCAACAACTATACACTTTACCCATCTCTAATAAGCCATCAGATATTCATTGGCTAAAAAGGGGAGGGTGTCTTCTTTCAAACAAAGATTCTATTTACAGAATTGATGAGACAGGTATTTGCTTACCCCTAACTGAAACACAAAATAAGAATGTTAAACTTCAGGGGGATCTAATGTCTACTATTTATTTTTATCATGCAGAGGACACTGTTTTGTATACATATGATTATACACAAAAAAAAGCCCTGCCTGTTTTTATCTCAGAATATCCAATTAAAGATGTCAAAGTGGAAGATGACGATATATACATTGCTACTGGTAAAGAAATCATTTTAGTAACAAAAGACAAAGTAGAATCTCTATTTATCTCTCCTGATACGATTCAATCTTTTGCAATAGGAATCAGAGGCTCTATCTTTTATGCAACTAATAAAATTATTGGATATTTTGATTATAAGCATACTCAACTCAAAGTAGCTTCAATAGGTGCAAAAGATTTGCAAATCTTTGGTAATTCCCTATATATTATCTTTTCAGATAATAGTTCCGGCATAATCGAACCAATATTTACATACTGTATAATTTCTGATAGTCTTCATTATAAAACTACTATGCAATGAAACATTTTCTAATAGCATTATTTGCATGTGCATGCAATTGGGCTTTTTCGCAAAATTGTAATTTATCCGTATCGGAAAAGAAACATTGGACAAAAGCAGTCACCTTTGTTGAAAATGCGACTTCTAACGAAGACTACCTTCTTGCTGTTCGAGAATTTGAACAAATATTAGTTTCAAATACTTCTTGTCCTGATGTATATTACAATTTAGGGCTTATTTGCACTAAATTAATTCCATTAAAAGGTGAAGAATTCGCTAATAAGGCCAAAGACTATTTCGGTTTATATACAGAATTAAAATCCGAAGAAACCGACACAATAGAAGAAGAACTAACTGCAATAGAAGCTCTATTAGAAAAATATCACAATGATTTGAAGATAAATTCATTAAAACACATCGAGGGAGTATGGGAGAAAAAATTTTCCTATAACGGAAAAGATATGGGTCATATTAATTTGCAAATAAGTAATATAAATGGTGATTTAAATATTATATATAACGAAAAAAACACCTTCAATATTCAAATACAAAATAATGGTATATCATTTGATAAATCAACACAGTATGACGGGATAGATTACGATGAAGACATTGGCCAATATGATTTTCAAGTATATATAACACATTATTATATTTCTCTATTGAATCCAAATCAGTTAAAATTGCATAATCTTACAGTGACAATCCAATACTACCGTCATGGAAAAATGTTTTATGAAGATTATTTGGAAGTCCATACAAATGATATTCTCGAAAGAATATATTAGATTACATTTATATAGTGTAAATATTAAATTGACACATAATCAATAGTGTATAACATATAATTGATGAAATTTTATATCGATATTTTAATACTATAATTATATGAAATATGTATTTTTGATATTATTCGTAAGTATGTACAATTTTGTTTTTTCGCAAAATTGCAACTTGTCTGTATCAGAAGAAAAACATTGGTTAAAAGCGGTTACTTTTGTCGAAGAGGCTACTTCTAATGAAGACTATCTTCTTGCAGCAAAGGAATTCGAGCAAATATTGATTTCTAATGCTTCCTGCCCGGATATATATTACAATTTAGGACTCGTTTACAGTAAAATAGTATCCTCAAAAGGAGAATTCGCTATAAATAAAGCTAAGGAGTATTTTAATTATTATTTAAAATTTAAACCGGAAGAAAGTGCCGCCATAAAAAAAGAGCTGATTATTATGGAAGCTCGGTTAGAAAAATATAATAATGACACAAAAAATAATATGCTAAAGGATTTTGAAGGGACTTGGGAAAAGTACAATTATTTTAACGGAAGATTATTATCTGCGAGCCAAATGCAAATAAATATAAATAATAGTGAGGTAAAAATAAGTTCTCATTCACTTTTTAAGAATATTTCTAACATTCCTGGAGATACTTATTATTACAATATTCAAGTACATAGTACTGGTATATCTTATACTGTTAATAGTAATATTTACTATCCAGAACCTATCAATGAAGAATTTGGTGAATATGATAAATACACCAAAGTATTTAGCTGCTTTATTTCTCTATTAAGTAAAACTCAAATTAAAGAAAAATGCTCAAGGATAAAAAGTCAATATTACTATCATGGCAGATTAATTTTTGAACAAAATAATAGTGCTATTAGTGAACTTATATATGATAAAACTGATTAAGTCATAAGCATTCGGCAAATCCCATCTTTGAGGTTCTATCTTTTGGGCTACCTTTGCTAAAAAAAGTCATGTAAAATCTGATATCGTTTAAATTACAGTCTCTTTTCATTTCGAATCATTAGCAATAGAGCCAAAACGATATCATAGTTATGCAAGAAATCTTTACCAACCTTTGACACCGAAAGGTCTATCGCTGCAATGTATTAAGTGAGTTTGCCGCAGCAAACTCACTTGTCACAGCAATGATATATTCCACTTTATTTTTGACATCCGAATCCATATCAGTTTTCCTTTCTTATCTTTCTGTTAGGTCGAATGCAAATATACACTGTTTATATATATCTTATCCATTCTTCAACACATCATCCTTGTCCGGTGCACCGGGTTCGGGTGTCGATTCGGGGTTGAAGGGGTTGAAGTAGTAGATGCCTTTTTCACCGAGGAATTGCAGGAAGTAGGGGAGCTTCTGCATAAAGAGGCTGCATTCCTTTGACTTGGCAGGTGTCCAGGCAGATTCGGCTACAGCAACTAAGCGAGGGAAAGTCATATAGTCCAGACGCTTGGCATCGGCTACACGTTCCGTCCAGAGGGAGAACTGCATGCCCATCACCTGATCTTCATAATCGCGGGTCAGATGGATGATAGGTTCCGGGAAACGGCAGATGTCTTCGATCGTATTATAACCGCCCCATACACGGCCCACCTTGTGACCGCCGTACTGGATGAAATCGGCATACAACGGACGGCGCGGAGTCATAATCACCCGGTAACCGTTTTCGAGCGCTTTCACCAACTGGTGTTTCCGGTCGTGGCGCCACCACATGATAACGGCCTTGTCGGGAGAGACACCGGCATCGATCATCTCGTCCCAACCGATCATCGTCTTGCCTTTAGAAGCGACGATATCGGCGGCACGGCGGATAAAATACTGTTCCAGACCCGTTTCGTTGCCTAAGTTCTTATCTTTAATAAACTGTTGGATTTCGGGATCGGTGAACCAGCTTTGATTACCATAGTGCACTTCGTCGCCCCCGATATGGATATAGGGAGACGGGAACAGGGCGACGATCTCATCGAGCACGTTGCTGATAAACTCGAACGTCTCTTCCTTGCAGGGGTGGAACGTGAAATGCTGCCATTTGCCCTCGCCTCCACCGGAGATTTCGGGATAAGAACGGCAGACGGCGGTAGCATGGCCCGGCATGTCGAATTCAGGAACGACCATGATTTGGCGGTCGGCTGCATAGGCGACAATCTCCTTGATCTCCTCCTGGGTGTAGAACGTGGCAGGCGCTTTCGGATCGTGCCAATTGCCGACAGCCCCCTCGATGGTCAGCTTCGGATAACGCTTGATCTCGATACGCCAGCCCGGTTCGTCGGTCAGGTGCCAATGGAAGACGTTCAAGCGAAGGGACGCCATGATGTCTAAGTATTGTTTAACCTTTTCTTTTCCGAAGAAGTGGCGGCTCTCGTCGAGCATGAAACCACGCCAGCCGTAGCGGGGCTGGTCCTGTATCTTGCAGGCCCGCACGTTGCCTTTACCGAAACGGGAGAGTTGCAAAAGGGCTTCCTTCGCATAGAACAGACCGGCTTCAGAAGAGGCTTGCAGCAGGATGCTGTTCGGTTCGACAACAAGCGTATAGGCTTCATCGACCATCTTGCAGTCGTCCGTCAGTTCCAGGCGGATGGTTCCGCTGGCAAGCGACGATTGCATACCGGCTTCTTTCAACTCGGCTTGGAGTCCGGCGGCCAGTTTGTCGGCATACCCGCCATTGCCCTGTACTTGCAAATTCTTTCCAACGATAAACGAACCTTTCGCGTTCTGTACCTTTGCCGGCGTCGGGAACAAAGGTTGTTGTGCCATCAATGGCAACACGAATAGAAGTAGTAATGTGCTTAAATAAATTAGTTTCCTCATGATATTATGATATTATTGGGCAAATATATATAAAATTTATATCTTTAACCGCTGAACAAAATAACAAAACTCATGAATAGACTTTTTATCCTTACGATCGCTTTCACTTGTTACTGTTGTAACCTCCTGGCGCAGGAAATCGAATACTCCCGGCCGGTCAACACTCCTGAAAGTTGTACAAGCATCATGGTCGGTAAAAAAGCATCCGCCGACGGCTCGGTCATGACCAGCCATACCTGTGACGGGAACTACCGCACATGGATGGAGATCGTCCCGGCTGCCCGCTACGAGCGCGACACGACGGTCGCCATCTATAACGGACGGATGCACACCGAATATCCTGCCGACCGCACAAATATGGAATTGAAGGGGACGATACCGGAAGCCCGCTCGACCTACCAGTTCCTGAACACCTCCTACCCCTGCCTCAACGAGAAACAGTTGGGGATCGGCGAGACGACCATCTCCGGGCGCAAAGAATTACAAAACCAAAAAGGTATGTTCATGATCGAAGAACTGGAAAAGATCGCCTTGCAGCGTTGCACGACAGCACGCGAGGCGATTCGTCTGATCGGGCAGTTGGTTGCCGAATACGGATACGGGGATTCAGGCGAATGCCTGACGATTGCCGACCCCAACGAGGTATGGCATTTCGAGGTGTTCGGCGAAGGGCCGGACAAGATCGGGGGTGTATGGGCGGCTGTCCGCATCCCGGACGATCATGTGGGCGTATCGGCCAATATCTCGCGTATCTCTACGCTCGACCTGAAAGACAAGGATCGTTATATGGCTTCGGAAAATGTATTCTCCGTTGCCAAAAAGATGGGCTTCTGGAACGGCAAGGAACCGTTCAGGTTCTGGAAAGCCTATAGCGGGGGCAACTATTTCGGCGAACCGAAGTCGTTCAGCATCCGTGAGTATTTTATCTTGAACGCACTGGCTCCGTCGCTCAAACTGTCGTACGATGCGGAAGAGCTGCCAATCAGCGTGAAGCCGGACAAAGCAGTTGCCGTAGCGGATGTGATGGCATTGTTGCGCCAGACCTACGAGGGAACGGAATGGGACATGACGAAAAACCTGAAAGTGGCCGTCAAGAACCGGGAGACGAAGGAAACGGATACGATCACCAGTCCGGCGGCTAACCCGTGGATGGTGACGGATATGGTCAATATGCTGAACGGCGTGAAGGAAGGAACGGTTATACGTAATCGCTTGGTGGCGGTTCCACAATGTTCTTACTCGCACGTGATACAGCTTCGCAGCTGGCTGCCGGATGCCGTGGGCGGTGTCGCCTGGCTGTCGTTCGACAATCCGGGACAGAGCCCGCGCATCCCGATCTTCTCAGGGACGACCGACCTGCCGGTTGCTTTCGGTATCTGCGGGCAACACCGCCATCGCGAGGATGCCATCGTCTGGAAATACCGGACGGCAAACAAGTTGGCTACGGTTCGCTGGGGACTGACCAAAGACAAGATCAACGGTGCTGTCGCCCACTTCGAAGAGAAGGGCTTATCGGAAATGCCTTTCGTCGAAAGCCGTTACAAAGAGTTGCAGGGCAGCAAAGGGGAAGAGGCCGCACGGGCTTTCCTGACCGGCTACACGGCTGACTTCACGGGGGCGACAATCCTGCGCTGGCAGGAGATGGCGGACGAGTTCTGGAAGATGTTTGCGAGGGGATTTTGAGTATTGAGAATTGAAAATTAAAAGATAATAGACATTATGAAATCACTTATTCTATCTTGCATGCTGGCCTTCTCTGCTTCAGCGTTCGGCCAGGGGTATCAGTTTACAGAGGTGGTAACGGTTCCCGCTACCCCGGTTAAGAACCAGGCGGCAACAGGGACTTGCTGGTGCTTTGCCACGACTTCGTTTATGGAATCCGAACTGCTCCGTATGGGGAAGGGCACATATGACCTTTCAGAGATGTTCATCGTACGCCAGAAATACATGAACCAGTTGCAGGACAACTATCTGCGCCGCGGGGACGGCAATATCGGACAGGGTAGCCTTTCGCATACCTTTATGAACGCGTACCGACAGGTGGGGATCGTCCCCGAAGAGGTTTACACGGGTATCAATTACGACTCCGAACGGCATAACCACAGCGAGATGGTACGCTATCTGCATGCTCTTGCGGATGTGGCGGTGAAGACGAAAGCACGCAGCCCGGAATATTACAAGTTGGTCGACAACCTGTTCGACACCTATTTAGGGAAGTTGCCGGAGAAGTTCACGTATAAGGGGAAAGAATATACACCAAAGACGTTCGCCGAATCCTTAGGGCTGGATATGGACGATTATATCGAGCTGACCAGTTTCACGCATCATCCGTATTATGTAAAGTTTGACGTGGAAGTGCCCGACAACTGGGAGCATTCCCTGATGTACAACCTGCCGCTCGACGAAATGATGGAGACGGTGGATTATGCCCTGAAAAACGGCTATACGGTATGTTGGGACGGTGACGTGAGCGAGAAGGGATTCTCCTTTACAAACGGTGTCGCCATCAACCCGGAAGTGAAGAAGGTGGAAGACCTGTCGAATACTGACCGCGCCCGCTTCGAGAAATTAGGTGAAAAGGAACGCTTGGAAGAGGTGTTCAAGTTCGAACGCCCGTACCCGGAGATCAACGTAACCCCGGAAGTGCGCCAGGCTGGCTTCGAATCGTTCGTGACTACCGACGACCATCTGATGCACCTGACCGGCATCACTAAGGATCAGGACGGCACGAAATACTACATCACCAAGAACTCATGGGGAACCGACCGCAACAAATTCGGCGGTTACCTCAACATGTCCGAGAGCTTCGTCCGCGCCAAAACTATTTATGTGATGGTTCATAAGGATGCGATACCGAAAGCAATCAAGGCTAAGTTGGGGATCAAATAATCTATTGGAGTAAGTCATGGCACACAGATGACGCAGATTAGAAGGATGACCACAGATCTTTTATTAAAAACAATATGAGATCTGCGGTCATCTGTTCAATCTGTGTCATCTGTGTGCCATGATATTCCTTTCGGAACCGATCAGAACCGTATCTTTATCTCACCATAGCAAGGCACTGCCTCCAACGTTTTACAATAGTTACCCCAAGCGATCTCCGGATAATCCCAACGGTTGTTGATGTAGAGCATCAACTGTCCGTCTCCTCTTTTGGAGGCACGGCAAGCCAGCGAGGCATCCGGTGAAAAGACCGTAAACCCTTCTTTCTCTCCGGTAGCGGAAAGAGTATAGCAATAGATGTTTTCTTTCATGCCCTTTGCCATTTGAGTCAACGGACGGTCACAGTTTGCACCGGCATCCGCCCAATAGAAGTAGTTGTGCGTATCGGACGACCAAGGCTGAGCAGGGTTCTCGCCATATTGTACTTGCTTCGGGTTATAAAGGGAGGTTTCGCCCGTGTTCCCGGCAAAAGCACCTTCGGGGTAACAACTCCACATCCCTTTGCGTTCCCATTGCAGATAATCTAAACGTTCGGGCAGGTAGAAAGACAAGCCCGTCTCACGGAGGTAGCCGTTCGGCTGTCCTGCGACCGTGTAGCTAACATTCATTTCGCCACCGGCGGAGATCTGGATCAACATATCCGTTTGTACATTCTGATAGAAGCCGGAGAGTACGACTTCGACCGCACCTTCTTTACGGGTATAGGTCAGGCTCTGCTTCTTCCAGTCGCTATCGGAGGTCGAGAACTTCCGGGCACTCTTACGCACCTCGGCTCCGGTCAGATGGTTCAAGTTGATGTCGAGATGGAGGAACGGGCCTTTCTCGATAACGACCTGCCCTTTGGAGGTAGCGTTACGGATCAGGCCAGTTTCTTTGGAGAAGGGGATCTCGAAGTCGGAGCCTTTTATGCAAATAAGCTCAGATGTTTCTTCCACTTCCAGAGACTGCTCGTACCGGGCATCGAGGAGGCGCACCGGTTCGTTGCCCAACGTCACCTGTTCCCGGTCGATCAGTTCGCCGGCAGCCGTATAGAAGCTGATCAGCAGCGGTTCGTTTGCTTTCCACGCTTCGGCGGGGATCGTCAGGAGCCCCTTTTGGTGAGGGGCGAGGGAAGGGAGGGAGAACTTCTTCTCTTCTCCTTTATATATATAACGCGCTTCGATCTCGTTCAAGTCGGTATGGTCGAAACGATTGTACACCGGGAGCAATAAACGTTGTCCGGGCAAGAAAGAGGCTACCTCGGTCGTCATCAGGCGGACGGGCGAATAGGCTTTCTTGGTAGCCCAGAACTCCGGTTTCTCCCGGCGCCAGACATCGACGATCCCCCACTCTCCGTAACCGACGCATTTGCCCTGGTAATCCTCCGGCTTGGCGGTACGGGCGAACTCTTTCCAGAAGGCAGTCCCCACCTTCGGTTCGGGTAACATAAAGGTTTCATCCACATAACCCCAGATCGCGCCGCCCAGACCGCCGGGAGCATCGAAAAGGCCACTCCACATCTTCTCGATCGAGTGTCCCCAGAACTCGCGGATATTCGGGTCTTCCTGCAAAGTAGCGTAGGTGTAACAGGCCGGGTGCGCCCATTCGTCGAACAGGGCGGGTATCCCCTCTCCTTGGAAACCACGGGTAGAGCGGTTCCATTGGTTCAGGTTGCCGTTTACATCCTGGTAGTGCATACTCAAGATATCATAGATCGGTTTCTTCTCGCCCACCGACCCGGGATAGCTGAATATAACCGGGCGGGTCTTGTCGGTAGCCTTCACCCAATCCCAGGACTGCTGGAAGTTCGTGCCATAGACGCTTTCGTTACCGATCGACCAGAACAGGATGGAGGGATGGGAACGGAACGACTTCACCATCTCCCGGCATTGGGACAGGTAGCGAGGCGTAAATTCGATACTGTCCTCAGTCTTGCCCGGCGCGTAATTCTTCTGGCGGTAGGTATCGACGAAGCAGACAGCCGTCTCACTCTCCACATAGATCCCGTAGCGGTCGCAATACGCTAAGAAACGTTCCGTGGGAGGATAATGGGAAGTGCGGACGAAGTTCATATTGGAACGCTTGAAGAGGATCACGTCGAGGCTGTCCAATTCGGCGGTAGTCGTGCGGCCGAGTGTCGGGTGGATATCATGGCGGCAGGCTCCGCGCAGCTTCACCGGCTTGCCATTCACTAACATACGGTCTTTCTCGATCTTCACATCACGGAAACCGATACGGCGGTCGAAACGGCCGATCTCCTTCCCGTCCTTGCTCAGACTGACGGTCAGGGTATAGAGGTTCGGATGCTCGGCATCCCATTTCAACGGGTTCCGGACGGGCAGTTCATTCGTGTTCACGCCTTCTTTCAGGGAGAACCGGGATTGCGGCAACGGATAGCGTCTGCCGGACGGATCGGTCAGCGTAAAGGCGACTTCCGCACCTCCGGCAACCGGGCTGCTGTAACCGATCTTCAGGACGGCATCCGTGTAGGCTGCATCTAAATGTGTCTCGGCGTAGAAGTCATACAGGCAGGTTTCGGGCAAGACGAACAAGGTCACATCGCGCAGGATTCCTCCGATCGGATGGTGGGCATAGCCTGAGGCATACGAGATGTCGTCTATGCGGTCTGTCACTTCGAGGCGTATCTCGTTTTTCTTACCGGGACGAACGAAGGGAGTGACATCCGTCTCCCAGCGGGTAAAACCGCCATGATGTTCGCGGACGAACGTGCCGTTCACAAACAGGCGGGCATGGCTGTAGACGCCGTCGAAACGCAGGATCGTATGTTTGCCGGCGTAATCGGCAGGGACGTTGAACGACTTGCGGTAGGTGAAGGGCTTGTCGTGCTCGATGGCATAGCCCTGCATGGCAGGCTCGCCGGGGACCTGTATCTTGTCCCACTTGCTATTCGGGGAATACCGGAACTGCCAGGTTCCACTCAGCAGGACGGCGGGCGACTTGACGCCGGCCAATTTCTGCAAGACAGGATAGGATGCTTCATCGGGAAGTCTTTCTACCTGTGCGAATGCTTTCGTGCCTGACAGCAGGAGGCTGCAACCGAAAGCAAATAGGATTGTCTTTATCTGTTTCATTCGTTGTGCTTATATTTCGGGGGTGTCAAAACCGCCATTATCTAATAACTATTACGTGTGTATAAATTTACCACCAAAAGTAGTAAAAGCCTATTAATATCGCCAGTATGACTACTGACATTACATTGAACATCCGTCCGGTATGGAACAACGCCGGGTCGTGCCGCGTATAGGCATTGACGAGCTGGTCCTTCTTTCCCAGCACGGCAATGAGCGCGCAGCACATCAGGAACACAATCCCCATCCGGTCCATCCAGGGCAGGCCGGGCAAGAGGAACTTCAAGCCGAAAGAGAAGACGAACGAACCCAATGCCGCCGCCAGCGCTCCGTTTGCCGTCGCCCGTTTATAGAAAAAGCCGGCCAGGAACACCGACAAGGCGCCGGGGCTGATAAAGCCGGTAAACTCCTGGATATACTGGAAAGCCTGGTCCAGCCCCGACAGCATCGGGGCGATCAGCACGGCGACCAGCAACGATCCGAAGCTCGCCCAGCGCCCGATATGGACCAGCTCCTTCTGCCCGGCCTCCTTCCGGAAATAGGAACGGTAGATATCCATCGTAAAGATCGTGGAGATGCTGTTCATCATCGAAGCGAGCGAACTGACGATTGCGGCTGTCAAGGCAGCAAACGCCACTCCCTTCACCCCTACCGGAAGCAGGTTGCCGAGCAGCCACGGGTAGGCTTCGTCCGACTTCTCTAACGGAGCCTCCAACGCAAAGGCGGCAATCCCCGGAATCACGACCAAGAGCGGGATGAACAGCTTGATGAAACCGGCGAAGAGCATCCCGTTCTGTGCCTCCCGCACCGATTTGGCGGCCAACGCGCGTTGGATGATATACTGGTTGCATCCCCAGTAATAGAGGTTTGCCACCCAGAGGCCGCCGAGGATCACCGAGATGCCCGGCAGGTCCTTATAGCCCGGATGCGACTTGTCGAGGATCAGATGAAACTTATCGGTTGCCTCACCATAGAGATTGACCATACCCTGGTACACACCGCTGCCTTCCCCCAGAAGGTCGAGGGCGATATAGGTTGTGACCAATCCGCCGCCCACTAAGAACACGACCTGGATCACATCGGTCAGCGCCACCGCTTTCAATCCTCCGTAGATCGAATAGATACCGGCAAAGGCCGCCAGCCCGATTATGCCGTAGAGCATCGGGATTCCCATCACCTTCTCGATCGTCAACGCTCCGAGGTAGAGGATGGAAGTGAGGTTGATAAAGATGAAGACCGCCAGCCAGAAGACCGCCATCACCGTCTTGACGCGTTTGTCGAAACGCTCTTCGAGGAACTGGGGCATGGTGAAGATCTTCTTCTCCAAAAAGATGGGGATAAAGAACTTCGCCACGAGAATCAGCCCGAGGGCGGCGATCCATTCGTAGGTCGCCATCGCCAGCCCGATAGCATAACCGGAGCCGGACATGCCGACAAACTGCTCGGCCGATATGTTAGAGGCAATGATAGAAGCGCCTATCGCCCACCAGGCAAGCCCGCGCCCGGCGAGGAAATAATCGCCGGCATCCCGCTCGCCGCCTTTCTTGTCGCGTGAGACAAAGAGGCCGACACAGAGGATCAGGAGGCAGTAGGCTATAAAGATTATTAAGTCGATCGTGTTCATGGTATCTGCTTTTTATTCATCCTGCATCAACGCCGAACGCCCCCCGTCCATCAGGATCGTCGTCCCGCTGATAAACCGGGCATACGGGGAGGCGAGATAGACACATAAGGCCCCTACTTCCTCAACCGTCCCGATCCGTTTGACCGGATGCAGACCGATCGTCCGCCGGCGTTCCGCTTCGGGATCGGGAAAAGAGTCGAACCAAGTGTCGTTGCCCGCCGTATCGATAAATCCGGGAGCTACCCCCACCGTACGGACAGCCGGTCCCCACTCGATCGCCAGGCTGCGCACTAAGCCAGTGATAGCCGTCTTCGTCACGTTATAGGGAAAGCAACCGGGGATGGAGCTGAAAGCATGGTTGGAGGTCATCAGGAGCAGGACACCTTCGCCGCTCTTTTCTAAATAAGGCTTGCAGAGCCGGGCTAAACGCCAGTGGGAAGCCAAGTTCAGATCGAGGTTGTAGTGCCAACGCTCCTCCGTGCAGCCTTCGGCTCCCTCGAACACGTTCATGCCGGCGTTGGAGACAACCATGTCTATACGCCCGAAGGTACGAACCGTATCTTCGACGAAGCCTTTCAGCTCCTCCGCATCCGTCACATCCGCGGGGCGGTAGAACGAGCGTACGCCCTCCTGTTCTACCGCCTCGCGGAAAGCCTGCACGCTCGCATCTTCCGGAGACTTACGCGAACAGCCTGCCACATGGGCGCCAGCCTTGGCAAACTCCTTAGCGACGCCCAGCCCGATCCCGGAGGAAACTCCAGTGACCAGGACCACCTTATCTTTATAATCGAGTACAAAGCTCATAGGGATCAGATATAAAAGTTATCGGGAGCATCCGTCGTGATGCCGGGGTATTTCTCCATCTCCTCCTCGACTAAGTCCACGCCCAGGCCGGGACGGCCGGAGAGGTGCAGGTGGCCGTCGTAGACCATCTCGGCTATCGGGTGGTCAATCACCGTGTCGCGCCAGGGGACATCGTTGAACATGAACTCCTGACGGAAGAAGTTCGGGATAGCGGCGCAAACATGCGAAGAGGCGAGTGTCGAGAGAGGGCCGTTCGGGTTATGCGGGGCGATCAGGACGTTGTAGGCTTCCGCCATCGTAGCCATCCGCTTCATCTCGGACGGTCCGCCGCAACGGGTGATGTCGGGCATGATCACATCGCACACATGCTTTTCCAGCAGGGAGCGGATGCCGAAGCGGGTGTAATGGCGCTCGCCTACGCAGATGGCGACATCCGACGGGATGCGTTCGCGCATGGCACGGAGCGTCTGCGAACTTTCCGGGCCGGCGGGTTCCTCATACCAGGTGATATCGAGCTTCGCCAAGCGTTCCGCCATCTTGACGGCTACGCGGTAATTGAGCATGGCGTGTGTCTCGATCATGATGTCGCATTCGGGACCGACAGCTTCGCGCACAGCTTTGGAGACGTTGAACGCCAGGTCCTGCTGTTCGACCGTCAGGGTCAGGTTGGAGGCGAGGTCTTCGCCATAAAAGTAGTTCGTGTGGGCGAAGGGGTCGAACTTCAGGCCGGTGAATCCTGCGTCCATGACACGGCGGGCCTGGGCGGCATAATCCGCCTCGTTATGTCCGCCGCCCGTAAACCAGTAATTAGCATAGAGCAGGATATCCTTGCGATAGGCTCCGCCCAGCAGTTCGTAGCAGGGAACGCCCAGCATCTTTGCTTTCAAGTCGAGGAGCGCCATGTCGATTCCACTGATCGCACAGAGGCTGGCTCCGTACGGGCCGATCCAGTTCAGGTCTCGGTAGAGCTTCGTCCAGATAAAATCGGTCTTCATCGGGTCGAGGCCGATGATGCGCTGTCCGGCATGCTTGGCGGCTTCGAAAACGATCGGGCTGCCAGGCCAGTTGGTGGCTTCGCCTACGCCGGTATAGCCTTCGTCGGTATAGATCTTCAATAATGTCCAGTTATATTTGATGCCCTGGACAAGCCATACTTTTACATCTGTAATCTTCATCGTATTGTTTCCTTCCTTATTATATTATCTTACATGATTCCGTATGTATCGAAAGCGTCGCGCGCCTTCATCCCTTCCTGTATCTTCTTTAAGACCATCCGCTCGCCACGGGCTTTCTCTAAGGCACGGGTAAAGACCTCTTCCTCGATCTCGCGGGGCACGACGCATACGCCGTCGATGTCGCCGACCAGGATATCCCCGTCATTGATCCGTACGCCCTCCATCTCGATCGGCACACGGTAGTCGATAACCTTTCCACGAGGAGCCTGGTCCTGGGCGTAAGGCCCATAAGAGAAACAGGGGAAGTCGAGCGCCAGAATCCCCTTCGTATCGCGGGAATATCCGTTGACAACCGTCCCGGCCGCCTTGCACTGGATCGCACGGGCGCTCATCAACTCACCCCATAAGGCATAGATAGGGGAAGATCCGGAACAAACATACACCTCGTCTTCCTTCAGGTCGTCCAACGCTTCGAGCATCAGGCCGAAGGAACGTTTCAACACGGGGTTCACCCCTGCCTCGCGGCCGGCATCGAGCACATCGGCTTCGAGCACCGTCATCGCACGCCCGGCCACCAGCATATCGTCGCGAAGCGGACGGATACGAGGGGGCAGAAACTGCCGGGTGTATCCCATCTTGTCCATAATATCACCGACCACCGCGGTGTAAAGCTCTTCTTTTATCAAAGCAAACAGGGCTTTATCATCTTTCCATTCTTTCATTGTATATTCCTTTTTATCGTTTATCTTTCTGCTTACAAAGATAAACCCCGGAGAGGGGAAGGCACGGCTGGAAAGGACCCGGTTGCTTATGCTACGAGGAACAGATAAAGAGAAAAAGTAGAGAAAACGGCACTCCTATTTCGTTACCTCGCGCGGGGAGATGCCCATTTGCTGTTTGAATATCCGGGAGAAGTACTGGGGGGACTGGAAACCGCAGGCAAAGCAGACCTCCTTAACGGACATCTCCGTATTCCTGAGCAGCTCGATCGCTTTGTTGATCCGGATCTGGTTCAGGTAGTCCAACGGGGAAAGGTTCAGGTATTGGGAGAACAACTTGCGCAGATAGCGCTCCCCTACTCCTGTCCGGGAGGCGACATCGCTGATCGTCATATCGGATTGGTAATTCAAACGGATATAGGAGATCGCCTTCTTCAGCGAATCGTTGGCACAAATCGGCAGGTAGGCCTCATCGAGATAGCGGTAGATCAAGATCAGCAGCTCGGCGTAATACATGACGACTAAATACTGGTAGTATTTACTCTTCTGGTTCATCTCATTGACAATGCGCTGCACGGCACGCATGATACGGACGTTATTCACAATCTTGATCAACCGGTTCTCTTCCGAAAAGATCGTGACAGGGGTCAGGTCATCCGTTTCTTCCTGTCCATGGGGATTAAAGCGGAAGAATACTTCGGGCAGGAATTCTAACTGCATCAGGGTCGTATCTTCGGAACCGGCCTCAAACGTGTGTTCGACGTTGGAGCAGATCACCATCATCTCGTTCTCCTTGAAGCTGATGCTCTCGTTCTCGAGATGCAGGATGCAGTTTCCTTTCTTCACGTAATTGATCTCGATACGCAGATGCTTGTGCGGCCCGAAAGTCTCGAAGGGTAGAAACGAGACAAAACGGAACACATCTGCCAGCCGTTTGTGCTTCAGATTCTCAGTGATGCCCTCCAGCATTCCCCATAATGATTGTTCTGCAGATTGTCCCATAACGTATTGTTCTTATTGAGAGAACAAATCTACTAAAAACGATCAAACCAAGCAGGACGATCCGAGCATAAAATGAACCCGACGGGCCGAAAATTACAAATCAGACAGGCTACAGGGTATTTGCTTATACCCCATAGCCTGTCCGGTTATACCCTATAGCCTGCAAAAGTACAGGCTATAGGGTGAGTCAAGATCCGGTACTATTATTATTTACAAAATTAGTATCCAGGGTTCTGTTCAATAGCCGGTGTCGCATCGATCACACTTTGCGGGATCGGCCACAGGTAATGTTTAGCCGGGTCGAAGAGACGCGTTTCCACTTCAATACGATTATCCGTCAGATTCAAAGCACCGGTTTCAGGGTCTACAGTTCCCAGAAGGGCACCGTATACTCTACCCGGCATCACCTCTTCACCAATCTTCCAGCGGCAGATATCGAACCAGCGAAGTCCTTCAAGCGCCATTTCGACACGGCGTTCGCGGCGAACGAGTTCGCGCATCTTCACCTGATTGTTATAAACAGCCTTATCCACTTCCGGCATTCCGGCACGTGTACGGATTGAGTTCAATGCCTCATAGACAGAAGCATCGATCTGGTTCAGCTCTATTTTGGATTCAGCATACATCAGCAATACTTCGGCGTAACGCATCACGATGGCATTCATGGCTGTATTCCACATATCGTCATAATCCCCCAGGTTGTCGATGTATTTACGCGGATGATATCCCGTTTTGGAACGGCCGTAAGGCGCATAATAATCGCCTGTCGGGTCTTTTACGTCGATCGGGTTAAAGTAGTTCCCTTCATATAAGCAACCCGGATAGATCAGGGTTGCAGCCAGACGGGGATCACGGTGCTGATAGGGCTCTTTCTTATCATAGACAGAAGATTCTGCAATCGTTTTCCCGTCTATACATTCATAAGCATCCGCCAACGACTGCGTAGGGTTGATAGAAGACCATCCACCTACCGATGCCGGGGGCATCACACCGAGTATTCCATTCTTTGCCAGATTTTCAACATACTGAACATCCATGATTACTTCCGAATTACCGACATTGGCAATTTTAAACAAGCCCTTATAATCAGGGAATAGCTGATATCCGAGTTTCATAATCTGTTCGCAGGTGGCAGCACAGGCAGCATAATCGCTTTTAAAGATTTCCATGCGGGCTTTCAATGTCAGGGCTGCGCCTTTTGTTACACGTCCGACATCACTGCTTGCATACTTTTCCGGCAATAGCGGAGCAATCTCCGTTAACTCATCAAGGATGAATTTCTGCACCTCTTCTTTAGGCGTACGGGGCAAGTTCGAATCATTAACACCCAACACTTCCTTAACCAAAGGAACATCTCCATACAGCGTAACTTTCAGGAAATAATGCCAAGCTCTTAAGAAACGGACCTCGGCAATCAAGCGGGTACGGAGTTCCTCGTCCATCGTCGGACGATCAATATTTGCAAGGAAATTGTTACAACGGACAATCTTATCATACTTCATGTAATTCTGTCCATAGTCAGTCGGGGTTGCATAACCGGTAGCCTGTACCTGCCAGTTTTCCCACGAGAATGGATTATAAGAATTATCGGATGCACAATCAAAGTAGACTACCTCATCCATACTGAACCATCCCTCATAACATCCTGTCGTTGCAGCCAAAGCATCTTTTTCGGTATTCCAAGAGGCTTCATTGGAAGGCTGGTCCAGAGGATTCCTATCTAAAAAATCACTGCTGCAAGAGGTAATAAAAAGCAACAGGATTGCATATAAACTATACTTCTTCATAACTGATCTATTTAAAAGGTTACATTTAAACCAAACGTATTTACTTTTACCTGCGGGTAATAAGCACGAGCACCAGCAGGAGCTTCAGGATCGAAACCATCATTAAAGCCTGTGAATGTCAACAAGTTCTGACCACTATAGTATACCCGGATACGAGGAATACGAATAAAGTCGGATACACTCTTCGGCAATGTATAACCGATCTGGAAGTTCTTCATTCTTAAATATGAAGAATTGATTATCCAGAAATCAGACGGGTTAGCACTCGATGAGTTCTGGGTGAAACCAGAAGTTCCGGTTAAAGGACGTGGAAACTTTCCGTTCGGATTCGTCTCGGCATCCCAGGAATCCCGGAACAAGGTTGTCGGCTTTCCGGTCATCCCTTCCAGATTACCGATCGTCTCATTCTGCAAAAAGCCTTTAACATCAGCAGCACCCTGGAAGAACATGGAAGCATCGAAACCTTTCCAAGTCGCGCTCAGATTCAAACCGAATGTCCAGCTCGGATCCCAACTACCTAAATATACGCGGTCTTCACCATCTATCTTACCATCGCCGTTCTGATCCTTGTACTTCAAGTCTCCCAACCCGGCCTTGTCTCTATTGATAACAGCACTGCTTTCCAAATCATCTTTATCAGTAAATATTCCTAACACCTCATAGCCGCCATAAGAATTGATAGGCCGTCCCTCTTGTTTAAACTTGAATCCATCCCATATTTTAGCTCCATTATTACGCAAGTTCGTTACTTCATTCTTATTGTAAGCAATATTGGCTGTTGCATTAAAAGTAAAGTCTTTCTTTGCCAACTTATAACCTAATTGGAATTCGATACCCTTATTCGTTACCTCGCCCGCATTCTGATAAGGGGGTTCCATCCCATAAAGGGTACTGACCGGCAACTTCATCAAGATATCATAAGTCTTTTTCCAATAAGCATCAACTGAAAGGGTGAACATATTTCCAAGGAAACCCGCATCCAAACCAATATTGGTCGTTTTGGATGTCTCCCATTTCAAATCGCTGTTTGCTCCGTCGACAGGGGCTATCCCTTGGCTTACCTTACCGCCGAAAGCATAGTTCTTCTGTGCAAGAACAGATTGATACGGGTAAAACTCAATCGACTTTCTGTTGTCGGTCCCCAGCTGCTGGTTTCCAAGTTTACCCCAGCCACCTCTGATTTTCAGGTCGGATAACACCTCGCGGGCCGGTTCCATAAAAGGTTCGTTGATAATACGCCAGGCAGCAGAAAATGAAGGGAATGTCCCCCAACGGCTTTCGCTACGGATACGAGAAGTTCCATCCCGACGGATATTAGCTTCGAACAGATATTTATTATCGTAATCGTACGTCACACGTCCGAAGAAAGAGCGCAAAGCATACTCGTTGGCCGAACCTTCAGCTGTCTGTCCGTCCGGTGAACCGGCATTGAGTTCCAACAAGTCATTTGTCAGAAAATTAATGCGCTTACCGATTGTCCAGTCACGACGGCTATATTCCTGAGAAAAACCGGCTAATGCACCCACCGTATGTTTACCAAACGTATTGTTGTAGGTCAACAAGGTTTGCAAGTTTAGCATTGTATAATCCTCACGGTCATCGTACTGGCTATTTGGTCCCTGATACATGGTAGGATCGCCTGTTTTCCAGTTATAATACTGAATATCTTTGATAAAACGTTCTGTCGACCGTCCCGTATATTCATATCCCATTACTTCCTGGATTTTCAAGCCTTTTATAATTTCATACCCCACATTCCCTACGGCACGGGTCGTGTGGTATTTCTCGGCTTTGTTTCCTCCCAGATCCATCCAAGCAATAGGATTACCATCCGTTATATATCCGTAATATCCATTTGAATATTTATAGGGGACAAACGGAGCTATACGGTTAACCTGTCTCATGATCTGATATAAATCATCATAATAAGGAGTCGTAGGCTCATTCGATATCCCATGAGTATAAGAGAAATTAACCCCGGCAGAAAATTTATTGATCTGGGTATTAATGTTTCCCCTTAAGTTATAGCGTTTAAAATCAGTCTGGTCGATTATACCGTCCTGACCGAGATAGCCAAGAGAAAACATATAAGTAGTAGTTTCGCTACCTCCACTCACTTCCGCTCTATGACTTTGCTGGAAACCTTTATCTTTATAGAAGAGACTTTGCCAATCCGTATTCGGGAAATTATCGGGATCACTTCCGTTTCTGAATTTTTCAATTTCTTCTGCGGTATAAGCGGGTGGTTTTGTCGGATCCTGGTTATACAAGGCCTTATTATATAATGCAGCATATTCATGAGAAGGTAAATACTCAGGCATCGCTGTCGGAGACTGCCACCCCACATAGCCGTCATATTTCAAAGTAGCGGCTTTTTTACTACCTTTCTTTGTCGTAACCAGCACAACCCCGTTGGCTGCACGTGAACCGTAGATGGCTGCCGATGCCGCATCTTTCAGTACGGAGAGGCTTTCGATGTCGTTGGGATCGATATCGTTGATAGTCGAAACGATCAGGCCGTCGACAACATACATCGGATTCGCATTGTTCAGCGTGCCGACGCCACGGATGCGGATGGAAGAGTTGTCCTTACCCGGCTGCCCGCTGTTCTGTACGACCGTAACACCCGGAAGCATCCCCTGCAAAGCGGTAGATGCATTCGTCACAGGTCTGTTTGCCAGCGACTCGGAGTTGATGGCTGCGACAGATCCCGTCATGTTGACCTTCTTCTGCACGCCATAGCCGACAACTACCACTTCTTCCAGATTCTGGGTATCTTCTTTCAATACGATCCGGAAATCCGATTTACTACCGACCGGAATCTCCTGGCTGATATAGCCGATATAAGAGATCAGCAATTTGGCTCCCGCCGGGACATCCAATTCGAATTTTCCATCCATATCCGTAATGGTACCGTTTGTCGTCCCCTTCACTGAAACATTTGCGCCAATCACAGGAAGCCCCTCCTGGTCGACTATCACCCCTGATATCTTAGAATCGTTTATCATGGATATTTTCATGATATCTGAATTCTTTTCAATAACTGTTTCAGCTGAAACAGATGTGCTTTCCACACATAATAGCCCCGCTCCGGCGAGCAGGATTTTAAAATAATTTACACCATTTGTTTTGTTCATAATAATGGAATTAAATAATTAACAGGATATACAGCACTACGCCGCATACATAAAATGTCTCACTACTCCGATTGATTTCAAAACCTGCACAATTGATGCCAGGGTTCTTTTCAGCATACATGTTCTTATTTAAATTACTAACAATCATTACGCAATAGGGTATGCGTACCGAAGACTTGAGTCTTCGGTACAGGGATAAATGCATTTATCGTTTTATAGCAATATATAAGTCGAAAGAGTTCTAACTACCCAAAAGCAACCTCACATAACATCATCAGTAAAAGAGTTAATTTCGTGTCTTAAAATTAGGCAAAGTAAGGAAGAACCGGTCAACCTGAAAATAAACAACAACAAGATAAGAATGGACAATCTTACAATTACTCTACTCTCACCACAATCCTTCCCCCGATCCGATCCCCTTTTTTCAGCGGCTTCCGGTAGGGAGCATAATAGCTGCTTAGAAACATCTCGTTTCCCGCCGTCACAAAATCGGCAACCAAAAAGCGGATCTTATCTTTTTCCAACCAAGAGCGCCAATGCTGTTTACCATCGGAAGGAACGGTTATCTTATTGCTGTTTCCGTCCTTCAAGCCGGCATACCAGATGTTCCGACGGGTAGAGCGGAAATCATTACTTCCCAATTCATTATAATCCATGCTCCAAGACCATGCAGGCTCCGTACGCGGATCGACATTCGCAGGGAGTCCCTCATAAAAGAGGCTGGCTTCACCTACCGGACGGCTGATATGGTCGGAAGGATAGACGCTCCACATTCCATCCCGGCGCCAAAAGGTCTTGTCGAAAGAAGCAGGAGCTTCAAACACTAATCCCCACTGCCTCGGGTTCACATCTTCCAGGGCATTGAAGGAATACGTTACCGACAATTCACCACCTGCATTTATTTTCAGGTCATAAGAGCCGGAGAACTCTTTATAAGTGCCTGCCACCTTTATCACTACGTCATCACCCTGTTGGACCGCCTCTACTTTCTCGACTTGCCAGCCGGAACAGAGGTCATTGAATACTGGCGTATTGGCATTGTGATTCGGATAGCATCCGCCACCGGTCAAGGGTAAGGCCATCAGCCACGGACCGCCGTTCAGGATTTCCTTTTTCCCTTTCTTTACCGAGAGTATCTGCCCGGAAGAACGGCTGACTTCACAGGTGAAATCTTTTCCGGTAACGATATAGCGGTCTTTCTTCTCTTTCAAGCGGGTAGAAACAGACGGCAATGCCTGCAATTCGTTCTGCATTTGTCTGCCGACAGGGATCAGGTATTCATCGGCGGTAAAGCCGCGGGGATCGACAAAAGACAGATAGAGCTCATTCGCCTTTTCGGGATGGGCAAGCCGAATGTGCAACCGTCCCTTTTCACCAGGTTCGAGGTCAACGAAAGCAGTTCCCTTTTCTTCTCCATATAACCAATCGATCCGCAGTTCGTTCAGATTAGTATAGGTGTACCGGTTTTCAAGGTCGATGACCAATTCACGCGCCGGGGACAAGTTCTTTGTCTCCACACAAACCGGGCTGTATATCTTTTTCATGTCCCAATACTCCGGTTTCGGGCGGCGCCAACCGTCGATCGGTCCCCAGGGGCCATAGCCCACAGCACCGCCATCGGGCATCTGGAAAATATCGTCGATACCTGACCAGATGGAACCACCCAGCACACCCGGCGTCTTATACATATTATCCCATGTAGGAGCCAGCGCCAACGCCCAGTCACTCCGGATTCCGGGGTCCGTCACCAGTTCGCTCCGGTTATAGACATTCAGGTGGCAATATTCGCCGTAGGTCATCGGGCGGTCGCTCTTCGCAGCGACCTTATATCCGTCAGGACCCGGATAATGGATGTTCGCGATCGGAGCCGTGCTGCCTTGGTTGTTGAACCCGCCATAGGCCTGGTCGTGGAACGTGAACGGACGGGTAGGATCGGCTTTTTCCATATAGACTTCCACCTGTGCAAATTCCTTATTCCAATATGATTCGTTCGCCATCGACCAGAAGATAATGGAGGGATGATTCCGATAGAACTGGATCATCTCCATATTCGCCTGCAATACATACGGGTAATATTCAGGATTGCGGTAGTTCAGCACCTTCCAGTTTTCATTCGCATGATGGCCGATCCAGCAGACCGGAGCCTCCACTTCCACGAACATCCCCAGTTCGTCACAGACTTCCAACAGCTCTTCGCAAGGGGGATAATGGGAGGTACGGATAAAATTGCAGTTCGCATCCCGGTACAGTTCGACATCTTTCCGTTCCAGGGCCGGATTCATCACACGTCCGGTCAACGGGTGCATTTCATGGCGACACACGCCTCTCAGCTTGACAGCCTTCCCGTTCACCAACATACGGTTCCCCTCAATCTCGATCTCACGGAAACCGAATCGTTTCTCCACCTGTTCGATCACCTTATCCGAAGTTCCGACTTCGATTTTCATCGTATATAAAGACGGATGTTCGTTATCCCATTTATCGGGCGAAGCCACTTTTCCGGTCAGCCAACCGTTCCAGGTCGAACCGGCTGCTATTTCGGAAATATGCCGGCTCAGGACAACAGGCAAGCCAGAGAGGGAGAGGCGAACCGAAACATCTTTCCGTACGTCTTCCGAGTTATTTGTGACCGACACATAGACTTTCAGATCCGCATCCTTATAGGATTCGTCCAGATCCGTCACGATACGGAGATCGGACAGATGAACATCCGGCACGGCAAAGAGCGTCACTTTACGGGTGATCCCTCCCAACTGATGTGCGGCATATTGAGTAAGGCTTCCCAACATATCTGCCAACGACTCGCTACGAACCCGCAGGGCCAACAGGTTTTCACCGGCTTTCAGCCCTTTCGTAATATCGAGTTCAAAGGCAGTCATTCCTCCCATGTGTGAACCGGCTTCCTTTCCATTCAAATAGACGACTGACTCGCTGGAAACACCGTCGAAACGCAGCTTCACTTGTTTACCCTGCCAATCCGCCGGCAGCGTGAATGTAGTCTGATAGCCTCCGAAACCGGCGGAATCGACTTTAAAGCCTTGCATGGACCACTGCCCCGGGACTACGATCGGTTTCCAGTCCCGCCCGTCCTGTTTCTGTTCGTAAAAACGGGCGGCGGGCTTTTCATTAAATAACCAGGTCCCGTTTAACGAGAGAACCGGATTATATACGCCTGCTACCCGGTGGGGCTTGACCGTATATATAGGTAAGACTTTTTCTGCACAGACAGTGGTGTCCACCGTATAAGCCTGGGTATGCACCAACTCCTTCCTGCGTTCTTCCCCGAAAGGTTTCAACGGGGTGGGATTGGATGAATACAGGTTCAGTTCCGAGACAATCGCATTATCTCCTTTCAGAGCTTCGAAGACCAAGATCAACTGTCCGTAAGCATAGGCCTTCTTCGGCAGGTCGATCATATAGCGTTGCTCCTTTCCTTTTTCAAGCACGACGGGGCCCTGCACTTCGTTGCCGTCGGCCACAATGCGCTGTTCCCTCCGGTTGTCAGCGAGATAGACGACCTCCATCCTATAATCGGCCTGTATATCCATCTGATCGAACGCATAGATGACCGTCCCGCCGAAATTGCAGGTTTTCGCCTCCTTGCTTCCTGTGAAAAAATCCGGCAACGTATAGTCGTCTCCCTTGATCAGGAAAGCTTGTGTATTTGTTACTCCACAGTCGTTTGTCGCCACCCGCTGCATCTCCTTGTTCTGGGCCTGCAAGCCAAGGCACAAAAAGAGCATAAGTCCAGTATTGAATAGCTTGTTTTTACATAGATTGACCATACGCATATTTGTTTCCGTTTTATATTTACATTATCTGATATGCAAAAATACGGACAATCTCAACATCTTTCTCCTCTCTATTCTAATTGAATACACACCTGCCAGGAACAAAAAACAGGAAAACTAACACAAAACGGAACTGCTCCCAGATACGGCAGCCAATCAGTAGACTTTAAGCTTTTGCATACCTCCTTTTTTAAACTCGATAGCCCCCGGATACGAGTTTTTCCGGCTTCTTTTATTACCCAGATAATCCCTATTCAAGACTTTCGGTGTTTCCGATCCTCCAACAAAAGACTGATGGGAAATGGCTGTTTTTCCAAGTTCGGAGGGATAGACAAGTGTTCTGCTTCTCTGCCTTGCCCAATCTTCCGACACATTCATCTGCAAATACCAACTACCTGCTTCCTCGACGATGCTGATACCGACATTATGGTTCGAATCTACTTGAGGATCGATTTCCATTTTGGCGGGAACGGCTCCTTGTAAAAACAGGTTTCCTTTCATCCTGACCGGTAGCAGACATTCATCATATGGGGTTAAGTCTATACGTGTAAACAAATTGTTATAATATGTAGCATCTCCGCACGGGCAAGTATGAAGGCCGACTATTTGCGTTCCATGAGGGATCAAATAAGGGGTTTCCCGACTGTCTTCCTTGCCTGTCGGCCATATTTTCCAAGCTATTATATTATTAATAAATGCTATTCCCTGCGAAAGCTTTACCTGAGCCAGTTCTTCCGATAAAAACAAATTATTATCCACCAAGACCGGTCCATGATTGACTTCCAAAGAAAAGTCCTGCACTTTATTATCGTGCAACAGGTTTCTGGTAATCCTCGTACCCTGTGCCATCCAATCCAACCATATACCGCCCTCCGTACGATAAATATGATTATGGTTGATGGTCACATCTATGGGAGCATGCAGTTTCAGACCGGCTATTTCATACCCCCAGAATTGTTGATTCAAGCCTATATCATAGATCACATTATCAGCGATCACACTGTAAATGGCACCTAAGCTACCGGCAATACCAGCCTGACCACAATCGGAAATACGATTATTCCTTACGATATGGCTACCTATCGACTCCCGGTTCCAGTTATTTTCCAAAGCCCGTTCCGTTGTTTTGACGAAAGCTTCGGCCGACTCTGATTTATTATCCCACTCATCACCATATTTGCCTAAGGTGACCCCTACACATTTGGAATGGCTGATCGTATTATCTTCTATAATCCAGCCTTTGCTCCAATGCGTGCCAAGTAAGCCTATCTGTTCGGCAGTCGGAGGAGCCCAAGGGGTCGCAGCATGACTCATTATGAATCCTTTCACATGGATATAATTCATATACGGTTTTTCCGGATAGAAGACGGACTGGCGTACATTGATCTCAACCGTTTGTTCATTCGGATTACAGTCTATAAAATTGGCCCATATATAAGTCGTATCTTCTTCTGCCTTTGCAAACCATAATGCCTGATCCGCACCAGTAAAAACGACATTTTCCAATGTTTCAGACTCTGTAAGAGCGACATTTTCAATATAGACTTCTCCCGTATGACACCATTTTCCACGTTCCAGCCAGTCTCCATGAATCGTATCAGCATATGGGTTAAAGATGCCAAAAAAGACATTCGGTATCTTCACCATCCAGGTATTCCGGTCAATATGTCTCCACCCTTTCATAATCTCCGAGCCTTTAATCTCAACCCTTTCTCCGGTAGCCGCCTGATACCGGATCATTTTTTCCGGCGATTCTCCGCCACGTGGCGGATTCACGTGTTCCCGATAAACACCTTCATGTACAGTTATGACATCACCAGGTTTAGCAAGCTCCGCAGCAGCCTGGATCGTTTTCAATGGAGATGAGAGTGTTCCATTATTCACATCAGAGCCCATGAAACTTACATGTATCTCCCGGCAAGCAGACATTTTTTGTGCATGTGTCGTAATCCCCGGTAAAAAATATGACAAGAGAACTGTCCAGATAATTAAATAATTGTACTTCATAATATTATTCAAATTTGCAACAATGTCTGTTACTCAGACATTGTTGCAAATTTACAGTATGTAACCGGGGTCTGAAATGGATAAAACTTGTTATTAACATGGACTATCATTGCTTTTCACTATATTTGTATTTCACATATTGGAAAGTACATGAAGTTAGCACTCGGTTTCAAAGGAGAAAGGTTTATTTATCTGCCGTTACCATTATTGGAGGCGATGGATCAAAATCCGTTAACGGGAGACTTATATATCTATTCCTTGGGTTATTTCACACGAGCAACCCATCATTATTTCGACCGTCCTCACGGATGTGACCAATACTTGTTTATCTATTGCAAGGAAGGTTGCGGACATATCCGGATCGAAGATAGAGAATATGTATTGCGCCCTTATCAATTTATTATTCTCCCACCAAATATCAAGCATCAGTATGAGGCGGACGATACAGACCCGTGGAGTATCTATTGGCTGCATTTTAAAGGAAAAAAGGCAAGCCTCTATGCAACAGGATTTGATAAGCCGACATGTTTGAATCTTTCACTGGATTCCAAAATTGAAGAACGCCTGAATCTTTTTGAAGAGATGTACACGACTCTTAAGGATGGGTTCGAAACAGCCAACATCAATTATGCCAATGTCTGCCTGAACTTCTTCTTATCCTCTCTTCTTTATCTGAACCAATTCAACAGAAGCCAAGCCGGCACTTCCAAGAGCGAATATAAGGGATGTATCATTAACTGGGCTATCTATTATATGCATGAAAACATAAATAAATCATTGACATTAAAAGACATATCGTCCTATGTAAACTACTCGACTTCCTACTTTTACCGTAAGTTTATAAAAGAAACCGGTATCGCTCCTTTATCTTATTTTACATTAATGAAAATAGAGAAAGCATGCAGCCTGCTGGTTACCACTAATATGCAAATCAACCAGATCGCATCTTTGCTCGGCTACTCCGATCCCCTCTATTTTTCACGTGTTTTTACCAAAATAAAAAAAGTCTCTCCCGGCAAATACAGGGCTGGGCATAAAAGTAACCCATAAAGCAAATAGCAAGGGCTTATAAAAATTCCACCGACAAAACATAGTTGTTCGTGTAGCTATCAAAATATTATCCATTATAATCCATATTTAGTCTATTCTTTATTACAAGAGAAAGTCCTTTATTTGCATTGGAAATTCAAACTACCAATTATATATGCGACGAATCAACATTTACATGCTGCTCACTTGCCTCCTAGCAGGCTTATTATCATGTACAGACAATCCTTCCCGGATTTCCCTGGCCGGAGAATGGAGTTTTTCATTAGACAGTACCGACTTCGGTTCCATTCAATTGCCCGGTACAACCGACGATGCCGGAGCAGGGATTCCGAACCAACTGGAACCCTCCATACAGAAACCGCAGGTCCTGCACCTCACCCGCAAGAACAGCTATGTCGGGCCGGCCTGGTACAGCAAAGAGGTCGACATCCCTTCCGGCTGGAAAGGAAAAACGATCGAACTCAAGCTGGAACGGGTGATCTGGCAAACCTCCGTCTGGGTGGACGGCAAGCCGGTCGACGGGATGCAGGAGAGCCTGATCGCCCCGCATCTGTACGACCTGACGGAATATATGACTCCCGGCAAGCACAAAATAACGGTCCGCGTCGACAACCGGAAGCGATACGATATTACGGCGGGCGATATGGCACATGCCTATACCAACGAAACTCAGATTATGTGGAACGGGATCATCGGCGAAATCTCGCTGACAGCTAAAGATGCCATCTCGATCCGTGACCTACAGGCATATCCGGATTATAAAAACAAGCAGGTAAAGGTAAAATGCCTCGTAAACAATACGGGAAAGGCTACATCCGGCTCCCTGAAAGCCGACATCCGGACGGCAACCGACCCTGTTATACAAGCACAGCAACACGTGACGCTCCAGCCCGGAGAAAACCGCATCGAACTGGTCTGCCCGATCAAAGACGAGGTCAAGGTATGGAACGAGTTCACCCCTACACTCTACACCCTCCGGGCATCTATCCAGACAGATCCTTATAAAGATACCCGGGAAGTCAAATTCGGTTTCCGGGACCTGGAGAAGAAGGGACCGGCGCTTCTGTTGAACGACCGGAAGATATTTCTGAGGGGGACGCTGGAATGCTGCATATTCCCGCTAACCGGATATCCTCCTATGGAGCACGAAGGATGGGAAAAGGTATTCTCGACCGCCCGCGAATGGGGGCTGAACCATCTCCGCTTCCATTCCTGGTGTCCGCCGAAGGCTGCATTCGAGGTGGCGGACTCGCTGGGCTTTTACCTGCAAGTCGAACTTCCGCTCTGGTCAACCAACCTATGTAATGACAAACGCGCTCCCTATTTATATGCCGAAGCAGACCGCATCCTCGAAGAATACGGCAACCACCCCTCTTTCTGCCTGTTCAGCCTTGGGAACGAACTGCAATATGACTTCGGGTTCTTAGGCTCACTCCTGAACCATGTCAAAGAAAAGGACCCGCGCCATCTCTATACCACCACCTCCTTCACTTTCGAGAAAGGGCATGGTGACTGGCCGGAAACGAACGACGACTTCTTTATCACCCAATGGACCCGGAAAGGATGGGTACGCGGGCAAGGCGTATTCAACTCGGAGCCGCCCCGCTTCGACAAAGACTATTCCGCATCGGTCGAAGGGATGGAAGTCCCGCTGATCACACACGAGATAGGCCAGTATGCGGTTTATCCCGACCTGAAAGAGATCGGAAAATATACGGGCGTACTGGACCCGCTTAACTTCAAAGGGGTGAAAGAGGACCTTCGGAAGAAAGGATTGCTTGACAAGGCGGACGACTACCTGATGGCCTCCGGCAAACTGGCCGCCCTGCTCTATAAGGAAGAGATCGAAAGGGCGATGAAAACGCCGGGGATCAGCGGTTTCCAACTGCTCGACCTCCATGATTTCCCCGGACAGGGAACGGCTCTCGTCGGCCTGCTGAACGCCTTTTGGGAAAACAAGGGGGTGACGGAGGCGGCTATCTTCCGCCAGTCCTGCGCCCCGGTAACTCCGCTGGCCCGTTTCTCCAAAGCGGTATATACTTCGGGCGAGACGTTCGAAGCCGGTATCGAAGTGGTGAACTATAGTGACAAAGAAATTGACAATGCCGTTGTCGGTTGGAAGTTAGCCGACCGGGACGGTAAAGCGGTTGCAGAGGGAGAATTTGCGACACGCCCGCTGCCTGTCGGGGAGAACAGCACGACCGGTTCCATCCGCTGCCCGTTAGACGGAATCACGGAGGCTAAGGAATTGACCTTGTCGGCCACGCTGAAAGGAACGGACTATACTAACGAGTGGAAGATATGGGTATATCCGGCAGACCTCACCGTCGATAAAGGGGATATCATCGTTACCGACCGTTTCGCCGTTGCCGAAAAAGCATTGCAAGAAGGGAAGAAGGTTCTGTTCAACCCTCCTTACGAGTCGCTGAAAGGGTTGGAAGGGAAGTTCGTTCCTGTCTTCTGGAGCCCGGTGCATTTTCCCAAACAGGCCGGAACAATGGGATTGCTGCTCGATCCGGCCCACCCCGCATTCGCCCGTTTCCCGACAGAAGGACATACGGACTGGCAGTGGTGGCGGCTCGCGACAGAGTCGAAGGCACTCTGCATCGATAGCCTGCATGCCGAAGTCACTCCCCTCGTCGAATGTGTGGACAACTTTGCCAACAACCGCCGTCTGACCAACCTGTTCGAGACGAACTGCCTGAACGGAAAGTTAGTCGTGTGCAGCATGGACCTGCTTCGCGAACAAGCTGGAAACCCGGAGAAGAGGCAGTTGCTCCACAGCCTCGTGGAGTATATGAAATCCGATGCTTTCAATCCTGCACCGCATACATCGCCTGATGCTATCGGCCGTTTTTTGACCGGCGGACGATCGAGTTCGCGGGAAAAACCCGAATCCATTTATTAATATGTAAAGAAAGACTGCTATATTTGCCTTGCAACAATCGTTGCAAGGCAAATATAGTATATACAGAAACATATGAACACACAGAAACTGAAATTACTATTGGCAGCAGCCTGCCTGGTTCCCCTGTCACTAACCGCACAGATCACGGAAAGGGAACGTCCGGCTGAATGGGAACATCTCATTACAGGCGGACGCTATATGGACCGCTTCGAGGCAATGCCCGAAGGCATGCTCTCAGGAGACACCTGGGGAGCGGACAGCGTACGTCCCCGCTATATCGACAACGGCATCGAACATCCCGCTATCTCATTCTGGGGAGGTAATATCATACAGACACCCGACCGCAAATATCACCTATTCGTGTGCGGATGGCCCGAAAGCGCTCCCAAAGGGCACATGGAATGGCCTAATTCCACCGTTTACCACGCGACCGGCGACCGGCTGCACGGACCTTTCGCCATTCAGGACACGATAGGGAAAGGACATAACCCGGAGGCTTTCGTCCTCAACGACGGACGCATCGTCGTATATGTTATCGACGGGTATTACATAGCGGATCATGTCGACGGCCCCTGGCAATACGGTAAGTTCAAGTTCGACCCCCGCGACCGGAAGATCATCGAGGGGCTGAGTAACCTCAGCTTTGCCAAAAGACAGGACGGATCATACCTGATGGTCTGCCGCGGAGGAGGCATCTGGATCAGCAAGGACGGCATCGCCCCTTACGAACAGATAACGGACAAACGGGTTTACCCGCCTGTCAAAGGAGAGTTCGAGGACCCGGTCATCTGGCGGGATTCCCTGCAATACCACCTAATTGTGAACGACTGGTTGGGACGGATCGCTTTCTACCAACGTTCCAAAGACGGCATCCACTGGGTGACGGAACAAGGGGAAGCCTATATGCCCGGAATCTCTTTCCACCGGGACGGGCATGTCGAACACTGGTTTAAGTACGAACGTCCCAAAGTCTTTCAGGACAAACAAGGGCGTGTCGTACAGATGAACTTCGCCGTAATCGATACCGTCAAATGGGACGACCACGGCAACGACAACCACAGTTCGAAAAACATCTGCATCCCGATGAACAAGGGGTTGCTTTTATCCGTACTGAACGAGCAACCGGTGACGGCATCCACCCCGGCTATCCGGGTCAAAGTCGAGGCGGAAGAGGGCTTCGAACCGCTTCAGGACATCGACCTGCCGTCTTTACGGTTCGGTTCCTACAACGAAGTGAACTTCGGCAGAGGATGTAAAGTGGTCAAAACCGAAACATCCGGCAAAGACCTTATCCTGACCTTCGACGGCCGGGGAAGCGGTATCACACCGGACGAATTTGCTCCGAAGCTGATCGGCAAGGACAAGAAAGGAAGACTGTTGTTCGGATATGCGAGCCTACCTTATGCCGATTACAAGCCCGCTCTATTGTCCTGCCGGCGTCCCGTTTACCGGGAAGGCCGGAACGAAATCGGGGTGGAAGTCGGGAACTTCGGGCTATCGGCCTCGGAAGAGATGACAATCGAAATCAGACAGAACGGGGCGCTGATGGGCAGCCATACCGTCAAGTCCCTGCAACCGTATGAAAAGGCAGACCTTACCATCACCCCAAAAAAGGGAGAATGGACGGATAAGGCCGATTACCAGATAACCTTCCTCCGGGACGGGCAAATAGTAGAAACAAACAACTTCAATATTCCCAATTAATCGCTTATAAACATGAAACACACTTTTATCCTTCTGCTTGGGACCTTGCTATCCTTACAGGGACAGGCCCAAAACCAGAACAAGCAAATGCAATTCCAGAACACGATCCCGGTAGAGGCGACCGACAGTCATGCGACAATCATCGAAAAGGCCGCTCATGTCGTACCGACTCCGAACCAGCTGGCAGCCTTGCAAAACGAGTTTATCGCCTTTATCCACTTCGGGCCGAACAGCTTCACTCGCTTGGAATGGGGAAACGGAAAGGAAGACCCGACAGTCTTCGACCTGAAAGAGCTCGACACGGACCAGTGGTGCGAAGCCATGAAAGCGGCCGGCATGAAAATGGTGATCCTGACGGTCAAGCACCATGACGGGTTCGTCCTATGGCAAAGCCGCTACACGAAACACGGCATCATGTCCACCGGTTTCCGCAACGGCAAAGGCGACATCCTGAAAGACCTGTCGGCCTCCTGCCGCAAGTACGGGCTGAAGTTAGGCGTATACCTGTCGCCGGCAGACCTCTACCATATCGAAAACCCGGAAGGGCTGTACGGCAACCTCAGCAAGTACACCAAGAGGACCATCCCGCGAGAAGTGCCCGGACGGCCTTTTGCCAACAAGATCCGTTTCGAATTCGTAGTGGACGACTACAACGAATACTTCCTCAACCAACTTTTCGAGATCCTGACCGAATACGGCCCGATCCACGAAGTATGGTTCGACGGGGCACACCCCAAGCGAAAAGGCGGACAGACCTATAACTACCCCGCCTGGAAGAAACTGATCAAGGCACTTGCTCCCGATGCCGTCATCTTCGGACGGGAAGATGTCCGGTGGTGCGGCAACGAAGCCGGCGGCACACGGTCGACCGAATGGAACGTAGTTCCCTACCAGGCGAATCCGGACACGATGTCTAACTTTGCCGATATGACGGACAAAGACCTCGGAAGCCGTGAACAGCTCTATAAAGCCAAATACCTGCATTACCAGCAGGCCGAGACCAATACCTCCATCCGTGAAGGCTGGTTCTACCGGGACGACACGCACCAGAAAGTACGAAGCACCGACGATGTGTTCGACATCTATGAACGCGCCGTAGGAGGCAACTCCACCTTCCTGTTAAACATTCCACCCAACCGGGACGGAAAATTCTCTCCAACAGATGTAGCCGTATTGAAAGAAACCGGCCAGCGAATCCGGGAGACCTACGGGACCGACCTGTTCCGTCAGGCAAAAGGCCCGAAAGAGTTGCTCGACCAAAATGCTGACACCTATGTGACGGTCGATAAGGATGAGGCGGGAATCGTCATCTCCACTCCCCAACCTGTCACCCTCAACCGCCTCGTCATCCAGGAAGCGATTGCCACCAACGGAGAACGAGTGGAAAAACACGCCGTGGACGCCTGGATCGAAGGAGGCTGGAAAGAGATCGCCCATGCCACCAATATCGGCTACAAACGAATCCTGCGCTTCCCCGATGTCACGACGGACAAGATACGGGTCCGCATACTCGAATCCCGCCTGACACCTGCGATCTGCACCATCTCCGCCCATCACTACAAAGCACGCCCGCCCCGGTTGAGCGCACAAAGAAGCATAGACGGACTGGTTACCATCGAGCCGATGGCACAGGAATTCGGATGGAAAGCGCACGGCGAGAACATTGCCGAGAACCTGAACGCAGGCTTCAAGATCTACTATACGACAGACGGGACGGAACCATCGGCCGGAGCCACCGAATATAAGGCACCTTTCCAAATGGGTAACAGCGAACTGAAAGCCGTAGCCATCCTGAACGGAGAAAAGGGAGCAACCCTGCAGGAACAGTTCGGCCTGATCAAGAAAGGATGGAAACCAGCGGGCAAGACCTCGGACTACATTGCCATCGACCTCGGCAGCGAACAGACGATCAGCGGCTTTGCCTACACTCCGAAAAAGGAGGGCGGCAAAGGAACGGTAGGAGGCACCATCCGGACCAGCGACGACGGCAAGAGTTGGAAAGAAGCGGAGAGCTTCGAGTTCGGCAACCTCGTCAACGACCCGTCCAAGCGCTTTCACCACTTCAAGAAAGCGGTGAAAGCCCGCTACGTAAAAATAGAGGCAGCGGAAATAGCAGCCGGTACGGAAGAAGCGGCCATTGCAGAGATAGACTTGTTCTAAAGACAATCTGCAGTAGTCGTTGTGTCATTCCGGACTTGAC
This sequence comes from Parabacteroides vesiculifaciens, assembly GCF_049860805.1. Taxonomy (NCBI): domain Bacteria; kingdom Pseudomonadati; phylum Bacteroidota; class Bacteroidia; order Bacteroidales; family Tannerellaceae; genus Parabacteroides; species Parabacteroides vesiculifaciens. The sequence continues at coordinate 4,134,676 of NZ_CP187555.1, read as the reverse complement.
CGGAACCGCAGACTAAGCATTGATAAACCGCATAGGATGAGTTGGCAGATCAAGTCCGCCATGACAAAGATGCTTTCGGCATACCCTCAAAACAGAAAGGGGGTGTGTCAAAACAACTTTATCACGATCTTTTTAGGCACGGATTTCACGGACTTACACGGACAAATATATTTTCTTTCCGTGTTTTCCGTGTAATCCGTGCCTAAATTATATCTATTAGTAAGCTAAATTTTGTTTCGACACTGCTCCTTTTCCGTATGCTAAAACCCGGACTTAGAATTCCACCGTCACCATCTCACCTTTCGTCGTTTCGAGCGTCAGGACGCCGTCCTTCTCCTGCTTCTCCCCTTTATGGCCCGATACGGAAACGACCTTGCATCCGTCGGGGATAGCCAGCCGGAGCGTTCCGCCCTGTTCGGGATAGATGCGGACCAGCCGGAGCGCACCGCCCTGCTTTTCAGCCGAGACGAGAAAAGCGCCCATCGCACGCAGGTGGTCGAAAGAGACATCCTGCCAGGTAGCCGGGACAGCCGGGAACACCCGTATCACCCCCGTATGGCTCTGGAGCAACATCTCCTGGATGCCGGCGGCAAAGGCAAAATTGCCCTCTAAGGTAAACGGCCGGTAGGTGAAATGGGACTTCCCGCTCTTCGTCTGGTCACCGTTGGCATGGAACGTATTGGAGAGGCAGAAGCATTCGGCGAAGGTACGGAGCGCATCGGCAGCCCCTTCGCCATCGAAGGCACGGGCTTTCATATTCCCGAACCAGCTGTAGGAATAGCCGCACCAGTAATCGGGGCCGAAGTCCTCCAACTTCTTGAGCGTCGCCTTGATGATCTCCTGCGACTCCTTCCCCTGGCTCCAGTCGACGAGGCCGAGCGGGTGGATAGACATAGCATGGGAGAAATGACGGTGCGACTGATTGTAAGGGAAGCCTTTGGCAAATGCGAGGGCGCCGTCCGCATCTAAGCTGAATGCAGGCAGTTGCGCGCCATCGGCCTTCCACCGGGCGGCCTCGTCCGGCAGCCCCAGTTCGGCAGCCAGCTCGGAGGCGGCTTTGAAAGCGAAGCGCATCAGGGAGAGGTCATAGTTCGTCATATCCTTGAACCAGGCGTCGATCGAGTTGTCGAAGATCTCCGGGCTGGAACTCAGCGGCAGCTTGCGCACCCCGTCGGCATCGACGGTGGAGATCTGTTCCAGATAGGTCGCCACGTCTTTCACAAACGGGTAGGCACGCTCTTCGAGGAAGACACGGTCGGCCGAATATTTCCAGTGCAGGTAGAAGTGCTGCGCCAGCCACGCGCCGACCGTCGGCGACATCGAATACTGCACCCAGCCACCCATCGGTTCGCCGGTCAGCGTACAGACTCCGGGCACGTTCATCCCGTCCGTCTCGAAATACTGCCGGGTGTATTTCTTATACACCTCGCGCTGGCTCCACAAGGTGTTCAGGTAGCCCATCCCTTCCTTCAGGTGGTTGCCGGCGTAGGCGGGCCAGTAGCTCAACTGCGTGTTGAGGTCGTGATGGTAGTCGCCTTTCCAGGGCGGCAACATACCGTTATCGGCCGTCCAGACCGCTTGCAGGGAGATGGGGTACGAATCCTCGCGGGCAGCGGAACCGAACTTGTACATCTCATTGTCATACTGCTTCTGCAAGATGCTATCCGGCAGCCAGACAGCCGATTGTTCCCAATAGCCTTTCCAGAAGTCCAGATGGGAACGGTAGTCGGCCTCGACGCCGCGCTTCATCGCATCCGCCGTTTCCTGTCCGGCGCGGTCTTCCGAGGCGGACGAGGTCAGGCTCCACACGCCACAGAGCATACCGCCTTTCTGCTGCCAACGGACGACCACATCGTATGAAAAGCCTCCCCACCCTTCCTGGTGGAAAGTGGTCGTGCCGGCTTCCTTTTGTACCGTCCCCTGTTTATATCCGAGGCGTTTCAGGGCGGGGCCGGCGTGCGAGTTATCACCCGCAGGATCATCCGGATCGTTGTAGCGGGGTGCTATGATGACGGGCGAAACGGTGTCGGGCAAGTTCTCGAACACGAACCAGCCAACCGGCTCGGTAGCGTGCACGAAGGTCTTCATCTTCGCCCCGTTCTCCCAGTTAACTTCACACAAGGCATTGTTCAGGAAGAGATGCACCGACGCGACCTTACCCATCTTCAAAGGGAATTCCAGAGCCGCCCCCGGTATCTTCGAGGGAGCGGGCAAGGCGTTGTAAGGATCATCGAACTTCTCCTGCACCGGCCGGTAATCACCTTTGCGTACCTGTTCGCACACCCAGGCGAAACGGTTGTCCGGTCCAGCAATGCTGTCCGACGGGCGCAAGTCCCAAAGGTCTGTCCGGTCCAGCGAAAGGCGGAGTGCCGAATCGCGTTGCCAAACAAGCGCCCCTACAGTGGCATTACCGAGCGGGACACCTTCGTCCCACGTCTTCGCCAAGTTCTTAAACTGCAAATCACTGCCCGAGGGTGTGACATCGAGGTGCGCATTCTCGTTTCCGCTACAAGCAGCCAGTAGGCATACGCTTATGCAGGTTATCAAACATTCTTTTTTCATGCGTATTAAATCATCAATGTTATTCTATCTTCTGCAAAGATAGGGTTTATTGATTTAATAGTTGCTTGATTGCGTCGCCGGACTGTGTAGTGGCATTGCCGATCTTGCCGTAGTCGAACAGGGCGTCCAGTTCGTAGGGTTGCAAGGTGGCGACCGGGGCGAAGCGATCGGAGGCGACGTAGTTACGGACCGAGGTCAGCAGTTGTTGCATGGCCGGCCGGTTCCCGATGTTCTTCGACGGGTCGACGGCAAGGACGAAGAGCTTGCCGCCACCGACGCGCGCTTCGAAGGAGATGCCGAGCTTGCGGTTCACCTCGTAGGTGTCGATGCTCTGGATGACGGGGGTCAGGGCGGGCATATCGGTAAGGTCCACCGCTGTCGCGTAGTTGAGGATGTCCCACCACTGCCAGTCGGCATAGTAGGAAGTCGGGAAGTCGCGGAAGACGGGGTGCGTATGCTCGATGCGCGTTCCGACAATCATCGGGTTCCAGTTGAACATGATCGGGTTCCAGAAGTGGCTGGCGAAATGCGCCTTACGGCCGGCACAACTGTCGGGGACTAAAAGGACGTTTTCTCCCTTCTGTAACAGTTCTTTCGCCTCGGTCCAACGGCGGACATATTTGTATCCGGCTGAGGCAGCTTGCCCTGCGGCGGGGTAGACCCAGATGTTCCACTCGTTGCGGATGCCTCCGGCGATGCTTGCCTTCAGCGTGTATTTGCCGGAGGCAGCGATCTTATTCAACGGGATGCTGACGGCGCCGAGCGAGTCGACCGTGCTGATTGCGATCTCCCGGTGACTTATCTTGCCGCTTGCGACCACATCGCCGTTCTCACCAACAAGCTGCCAGGCGAGCTGGCCTTTGCGGATCGCTTCGGGACCATACTGGTAGATACCCATCTTGGCGGTAAAGATTTCCGCATTCGTATAAGTGCGTTTCGGCAGGCGTGCCAGGAGGACGACCGGGGCACATGACTCGCGGTATTTCTCCGGCGTCACCAGTCCTTTGCTTTCCCAGAAAGCATCGAGGAGACCGACAAATGCGCATCCCTGTCCGGGGAAGTCCGAAAGGCCGAGCAACTGGAAACCGCCGGAGGTAGAGGTGCGCAAGAGAGCTTCATTCACCTCCTTATACTGGAGGACGGTATGCGCGCCTGTCGCCCGAAAGAAGTCTTCCGCCTGGTGCAGCATGCCGTTGCGGGCGAGGCGGTCCTGGTAGACTTTGAAGTTACGGGGTTCGAGAACGCCGGTGTATTTCTTTATCTCTTTGAAGTCGGGGTACATGCAGCGCTGTCCCGTCTCGTGTGCAATGACCGGTACGTCGATAGCCGACTCTTCGCTGCGATCCCAGTCGGTCGAGGGCTTGCCCTCGTAGACAGTGATCCACTTCCTGTCCGTATCACCCGCGTTGGCGGCGACATGAGAGGCATAGAACTGGTCAGATTTCACATGCGTGCGGGCTGTGGAAGCGGAATAGAGGTGGCGCGGGTCGTAGGCCCGACCCTTCCCGATGAGGTCTTCGAGGACAGCAAAGTCGCCTTCGTTCTCGTTGCCGTTGCAGTAGAGGATGAAGGAGGGATGGTTGCCGTATTCATCTAAAATGGCATACATCTCCTTCTCGAAGAAATCGCGGCGAGCGGGATACTGCCCGACATCCTTGATCCACATCGGGAGTTCGACCTGGAGGTAAAGCCCCAGTTCGTCGGCAGCATCGAAAGCGGCCTCCGGGGGACACCAGGAATGGAAGCGGACGTGGTTCATCCCGTAGTCTTTAACCGTATTGAAGATGCGTGTCCACTCTTCCACATCCGTAGCCGGATAGCCGGTGAGCGGGAAGACGCAGCAATCAAGGACCCCGCGCAGGTGGACGTTGCGGCCGTTCACACGGATGTGATGCTTGCCTTGTTCCACGTGGCGCATACCGAAGACAGACGAGCGTGTGTCTTCGCCGGCTTCCGTCGCGAGAGTGGCGGTCAGGTCGTAGAGGGCGGGCGAGAACTCGTCCCAGAGTTTCATCTCCTTGCCTAAGACAAGCTCCTGTTCGATCTTGTCCTCCTTACCAGTGAGGGTGACAGGGACGGCAACGCGGCATACTTCTTTCCCACCCTTCTTGCGGATGCTGAACGCCAGCTCTCCCTTTGCCGGATTGCCGGCGGTGTGGAAGGCAAGGCGCACTTTCACCTTCTTCGCATCCGTGTCGGGATAGATGTCCATCTTAGCGATGTGGCAAGACGGCTTGGCGATAAGCTCCATACGGCCTACAACGCCGTTCCAGTTGGTCTGCGTGTATTCGGTCGTGCCGTGCGCCCACTGGTCCATCGGGTATTTCAGGCGGTTGTCGACACAGAGCGTCAGCGTGTGCAGACCGGGTGTCAACTGCTTGGTGAGGTTGAAACGGTTCGGGGTGGAGAGGCGTTCGTCGGTTGCGACGGGTTTGCCGTCCACAAAGACAGCCGTCTCCCAGTGGCAACGTTCGAGCGAAAGGATAACCTCTTTCCCTTGCCATGCTTCCGGTATCACGACTTCGCGCTGGTACCACGCCTGCCCGCAGTATTCGAACTTGCGGCTGAGGCGGTCGACATGGGCGACGACATTCTGCACTCCCTTGCCCCCTTCGTCGGTCGAGCCGGGGAGCATGATGGTTTCCGTCAACTTGCTGAGGTAGAGTTCCGAACCGGGTGTCTTGCCGAACCCCATCGGGTCGAGTTGGAAGCGCCACAAGCCGGAGAGGTCCAGGCGGTCGGGCTGTCCGGCCTGCACGATCATGCAGGCGAACAGGGCGATCATTAACATAGAGATTCTTTTCATGTGTACTTTATCTTCTTTATTTGGTGTGTACTATTATCATCTTAAATCAGCGTGTACGATGTCTTCCACTTTCAGTTCCTGCGAGGGGTTGAAATCCAGCGAAGCCATATATTCGAGGAGGCTCTGGCGAAACTGTGCCGCTGCCGGGCGGGTAGCGAGGTCATTCTGCAGATCTGCACCGCACACGAGCAGTTTGCCTTTACCGACACGGGCTTCGTAGAGCATTCCGAGCTTGCGGTTCGTGAACCAGTCGTCGACGATATAGACGATCGGGCGGAAGTCTTCCGGCATGCCGTCTATCACCATTGCGTCGCAACGGCTCATCAGGTCCCACCACTGGTAGTCGCTCACCCCGTCGTTCGGGAAAGCCGCCAGTGCCGGATGTCCCGCATCACAGCAGATGCCGAGGGTATGCGGTGCCTGCCCTCGGGTCCAGGCCGTGTTCCAGAAGATACTGGAGAAACCGGTGACGATGTCGCCTCCCTTATCGGGCGGGACGGTGCCGTAGGTGAGCAGGAGGACGGACTCGCCGTTCTGCAACTTCTCCTGTGCCGTCCGGTCCAGGCGTGTCGTGATATGCGGAAGAGTGCTTACCGCCTGCTTTACAGCTGGATAGACCCAGATATTCCACCGGTTCTGTATATCCGTACCCTCGATCGAAGCGGTGACGGTGAGCTGCGAGGCTTCTTTGATACCGGAAAGGTCGCAATGGATGTTGCCGGCCGGGATGCAGTTGCCGAGAGGCAGGTCACGGGTGAAGGCGCCTTCGGCCAACACCTGCTTGTCTGCGGCGGTTATGCGCCAGTTGACCGTAGCATGGGTGATCGCCTTCTCGCCGAAATGGGCCATCTCGAGGGGAGCCTCCAGCACTTCGTCGTTCAGCCAAACCATCTTCGGGAAGCGGACGAGCGGCACGGTGCTGTTGCAAAAGGTGCTGTATTCCTCTCCCGTCACATATCCTTTATCGTCCCAGAAGGGGTCGAGCACGCCAACCAGCGCCGTCCCCTGCCCGGGAAAGTCATGGAGGTCGAGCAACTGGAAGCCGGCAAAGCCGGAGGTACGGAGAGCGGCTTCGATATCCGCCTTATAACAGAGGGTCTGCAGGCGGCCGGAGGCGTAGAGAAATTTGGCGCCCATATCCGCCATGCCTTTGGCGGCCAGTGTCTCCCGGAAGATCTCGAGGTTCTTCGCCTTCAGGACGCCGGTATATTTCTTTATCTCGTCGAAGTTAGGGTAGACGCACCACTGCCCGATCTCGTGACTGACGGTCGGCATATCCGGCCGGAGCTTCGCGGCAAAGTCGTAATCCGTCCGGGGAGCCTCCCGGTTGATGATGCTGTTGAGGCCGGCGCCCCAAGCCTGAATGCGCGGGTCGGGGGTATTCCAGTAGTCGGCGTTCTCGACATAGGGCCAACCGGCGGCACTCGAATAGACGTGGCGTCCGTCTTTGCTCTTCCAATGGTCGACCAGGCCGGAGAGGTAGCGTACCTGATCAGCTCCGCCCGGCTCATTGCCGTAGACCATCATGCAGAAAGATGGGTGATTGCCGTATTCTTCGAGGATGCGGTCGCTCTCTTCCTTCAACCACTGGTCTTGCGGCTTACCGCTGCCTACTTCCGCCCAGCCGCCGCATTCCACCTGCAGGTAAACGCCCATACTGTCAGCCACGTGGAAAGCGGCTTCGGGGGGACACCAAGAATGGAAACGGACATGGTTCAGGCCGTACGCCTTGCAGGTGCGGTAGATCTTCGCCCAATAGTCGCTGTGCATGGCGGGATAGCCGGTCAGGGGAAAGATGCAGCATTCCAGCGTACCGCGGAGGAAGACAGGCTGCCCGTTGACCTCGAAGCGCGTGCCGTTCGCCTTGAACTCGCGGAGGCCGAAGTTGTAGCTTGCCTCGTCGATGCCACCGGGGGATTGCAGGGAGACTTTCATCTTATAGACGTTCGGGGTGTGTTCGGACCAGAGGGCGGCATCTTCGCCGAGATCGACGGTGGCCTCCACATGACCGGAAGTGCCGTTGAAAGTGGACTGGACAGGTTCACCGACCGGCTTGCCAGCCAACGTTTCGGCTTGCAACGTGACGGTTGAGGAGGCTTGACCGGCGCTTCCTTCGAACCGGACTTTCACACGGGCCTGCCGGGTCTTGATATCCGGGTAGATCTGTACGGAGCCAATATAGAGAGACGGCTTTGCCGAGAGCTTGATATCGCCGATGATCCCGTTCCAGTTGCTCTGCGTATGGTCGGAGACGCTGTGCGCATTCATGCCGACATCGACATAGAGGCGATTGTCCACGCGCAGCGTAATCGTATGTTCGCCGGCAGTCAGCCCTTCCAGCACATAGCGGTGGGGCGTCTGCAACGAATTCTGTTCGCCGGCTTTCTCACCGTCGACGTAGAGGGTAGTCGCCCAATGCGTCCGTTCGAGGCTGAGGACAACCGGACGATCCTCCCAACCGGCGGGTACGTTCACTTTCTTCTGATACCAGGCAACACCGACATAGTGCTTGTCCGGATTCAGCCAGAAGGGGACTTTGATATTGCCCGGCTGCCGGTATGCTGCATATTCGGGTGCGCTATACCAGGAACTGTCGACAACCTGCCCCGTCCAGCGGGTGTCCAGGCTGACATCTTCACCTTTGCCCTGTTCCTGCAACGAACCAGGCAGACGGACGACGTCGCCCAGCTCTTTGTTCTGCCACTGCTGCCCTACCCCGGCATCCTCCGGGTCCAGAGCGAATTGCCACTCGCCTGCCAAGGACAGTTCTGACGAAGCGCCTTTACAGGAAAGAAATAATACAAGGCTTATCGAGGCCCAAAATAACAATATGTTCACCTGCTTCATAATCCTACCTGTTTAAGTAATTAATAAATCTGTCCGATTGTCCGCCATGTTATACGAGGTTGCCGACCATTTGGCGGTGTATCTGTACTCCCTGGTGGTTATTGTCCATACCGGCGGCGATATCGAAATAGCGCTCCGCCTTGTCGAGGTTGCCGAGTCCGAGATGCCCCAACCCCATGAGGTAGTTGCAATGGATGCGGTTCTTCTTGTCCATGTCGTCCTCCCATATCTGAAGATCGGGAAGCGAGACAGCGAAATAGTCCATCTTGAAAGTATCAAACAAATGCTTCTCGCCGAAATCGATCAGTCGGTTGAAACGCCCGCGGGCTTCTTCCTCGCGTCCCAGCTTGCGGAGTGCCAGGCCCTGGTAGAAGATCTTGTCCGGCTTCTGGTCGTTGTAGTACATGGCTGCTGCCGGCTGGCTGTTTCCGGTGCTGGCGGCAAGGAACAGTTCGCGCGCTTCGGCCTCACGTCCCAACGCCTGAAGGGCACAAGCCTTGTAATAATTGAAATCGTTCTCCTGCGCTCCGTAGAGTTTCCCTTCGCCCAAATTATGGGGATAGGTGAAACATGCTTCGATCAGGCTCAACGCCTTCTCATTCTCACCGGATTTCAGGTAACCTTTCACCAACTCGACACGTGCCAACTGATACTGAGCGGGGACTTTCCCCTCTCCGCCTTCCCAGGGATGGAAACGACGGGCGTCGATCATACGGATCGCCTCTTCGTAGCGTCCCAGTTGGTTCAGCAGGGTGACATACTCCAGATAGAGGTCGTCACGGGAGAAGACTGTCTCTTTGATTTTATCCAGCGAGGCCAGGCGGTCGGCATGCGGACGGTTCAGGCGCTTGTACAGCTGGTCGAGTTCCATCAGGATACGGGCATCCCGTATATCCAACTTAAACGCCCGTTCAAGTAATGCGACCGCTTCCTCCTGCTTGCCTAACTTATTGAAATAGGCCAGGGACAGGTTGCGGAGGACTGTCGGGAAGGTATCGTCCTGCTCGACCGACTTCTCCCACTCGGCTATCGCCTCGGTGTACTGGCGTTTGTCGTACCAGAGGTTGCCCAGGTAGTAATGGGCTTTCGGTGCGACGTCCTTAAAGCGGATGATCGCCTCCAACGCCGTGATCGCTTCCAGCGCATTCGGGAAACAGCAGTCGGCCGGCTGATGCTCGGCGACACAGATGGCCATTTCGGCTTCTTTCAAGCGGCCTAAGGACAACAGGAACCAGCTCTTATAATAGTAGAGCAGCGTACGTTCCGAGACGGCAACGTCGCAAGCGGCCTCGACCACCTTCAGGGCTTCTTCCCAACAGCCGGCGGAGGCATAGTCGAGCGCCAGCTCCTCGTAATTATGTCCTTCCCGGCGCATCCGTACAACCAGGTCATCCAAAACGGACTTCTCGCCTGTCAACAGATATTCTTCGAAGCTACAGCCGAAGTTGAAACGGTCGATCTCGAGGGATTCGCGGATCAGGGCAAGCGCCTCGTCCGTACGTCCGAGATGCCGCAGGACGACCGCTTTCAGATGGCGGCCGCGCAGGTTATGCCAGTTACGGAGCAGGGACTTGTCGATCTCGTACAAGGCATCCTCCCAATTGCCTTTCGAAGCGGACAACTGGGCCAGCGAATAATATCCGGCATCCTGCCAGGCGGCGTTCCAGCAAGCCTTATAGAAGAAGTCGTAGGCTTCGTCCGTCTTGCCCTGGTATTTCAGAGCCAATCCGAGGTTGTACAGAGGTTCGCCGTCATAGGGGTTCGGGTTCTTCTCCGTCAGCGTCCCGACAGCCCGTCGCAGATAGAGTTCGGCTTTGGCAAACTGCCCCTTACGGATCAGCCACAGCCCCATTGCATTGTTGTTGCGGACATCGCCGGGATCACGGCTCAGCGCCTCTTGATAATAATCGGTGGCGGAATAGGTCGCATGGCGGTACTGTTCGAGATGCAGGCCGGTCAGGTAGAGCTGTTCCGTCGTCCGGATGTCCTTCGGGTCGAGAGCTGCTTTTGCCGGTTCGGGAACTTCCTTTATCTCATTGGGTTCGGGTTCCCAGGATAAGAGAAGTTTTCCCTTTGCGCTGTGGATAGAGACGCGGATGCCGGTAAATGTATCGACCGGAACCAGCTCTTCCAGGATCGTTTCGGGCGTGATATCGCGGGTTATGTCCAGGACTTGCCCGCCTTCTTTCGTCACCACGATATGCAAATCCTTCTGCGCCGAAGTGGCGAAAATCTTCAGACGGGCAGCATTGCCTTCCGGTTCGATGTTCATCAGCAGGTCGGAAGAAGCGTTCTTGACGACTCCCAGTTCCCGATAGGGCATGAAGTATTGGGTGAAGGTCTTTTCTTCATACGGCTGTAGCCAGGTGAAATCGGGTTGGTTGTCTGTATAGACGCCTGTCATCAGTTCGATATAGGGGCCGTCCGCATCCGTCAGGTTACGGTCCCAAGCCTGCCCGAAATCGCCGTTACCCCAGGTCCATTGTTTCTTACCCGGAGAGATATGGTGGTTGGCGACGTGCAGGACACCGGCACGGGTATCGTTTTCGTAACCGCCGACAAAATTGTATTTCGAACGGATCGCCATATAAGAAGTGGGAACCGGGATATTTTTATACCGGGAGATATCGACACCCGCCGAATAATCCATCTTATAGTATGTTCCCGTAGCGATCGGATAACGCGAAACATCCCGTTTGCCATGATCGAACACGGCATTGACATCACCGGGGAAGACCGACTGGTACTGCCCGTTCACCGCAACTGCCGGATTCGCCCACCAGAGGAAGGTCTGCGGGACCGGAGTCGGATTATACACCCTGCCCTGTATTTCCAGAACAGCACGCCCCGGACGTAACGTGAACCCGGCCATACCTTTCTGGTGGAACATCCGTTCCCTTTCGCTCACCCAAACAATCACACTGCCATCCGGCTTTTTCTCGATCGAATAGTCTACTGGGAGGAACGTGCTCGGACGGTGGTGCTGCGGCCAGTTAAACTCGATACCGCCGGAGATCCAGGGACCGGTCAGGCCGACCAGGGCGGGCTTGATCACATGGTTGTAGTAGATGAAATGACGCTGCTTGATCTTGTCGTACGCCATCTGCACCCGTCCGCCCAATTCCGGCAGGATCATCACCTTTATATATTCGTTTTCCAGATACACGGCGTGATAGGACTTGTCCTCACAGGTATCTTCTATCTTCTCGATCACGGGATAGGGATAGACCACTCCGCTGCTTCCCTGGTACACACGTTTTTCGAGGAACATCGGGTTCTTTTCCGGTTTACCGATACCGTAGGTGGGAAGGAGGATATCTTCTTCCCATACTTTTACATTCTCTGCCATATTCTAATATTATTTCGTTAATTCTTTTTCCAGCTCTTCCAGTGTCTTCCCTTTTGTTTCGGGGAGCTTGACCCGTATAAAGAGGAAACCCGCCAAGCAGATTCCGCCATACAGCCAGAACGTACCCGAAGCGCCGACCGCCTCATTCAGGATCGGGAAGGTATAGGTCAGCAGGAAGCAGGCCACCCAAAGGAAGAAGGTGGAGAGCGCCATCGCCATACCACGTATACGAACAGGGAATATTTCGGAAAGCACGACCCAGACTACCGGCGCCAACGACATGGCATAGCAGGCGATCGCCAACACGACCAGCAATAACATCGGCCAACCACTGATCCCTAAGAAATAGCACGTTCCGAGGATCGTATAGATCACCGCCAGCCCTGCCGAACCGACAAACATCAGAGTGCGCCGCCCCCATTTATCCACCGTATAGATAGCGACAAATGTAAAGACCACGTTCGTTATTCCCGTCACCACGATATTCATCAGGACATCGGACACGGCATAGCCGGCAGCCGAAAAGATTTCCTGCGCATAGTTGAAGATCACGTTGATCCCGCACCACTGCTGGAAGACGGCCAGCACGATCCCGATCACCAGCACATTCCGTACGCCGGGTTGCAGCAACGCGCCCCAATTGGCTTTTTCTTTCTTACCGCCGTTCAACTGCCCCAGTTCGGAAAGCGTCTGTCCGGCGTATTCCTCGCCGCCTACGCGCACCAGGATTTTACCAGCCTCGGCTGTACGCCCGGCCGTGGCTAACCAGCGCGGACTTTCGGGGATCACAAAGGAGAGGATGAAGAACAGCCCCGCCGGGATTAGCTCGGCCCAGAACATCCAGCGCCACGCCCATTCGATACTCTCCGCACTCAGCGTCTCGCCCCCGGCAGAAAAGTAATTGCCGATCTGCCAGTTTGCCAACTGCGCCATCAGGATACCCAGCACGATAGTCAGCTGGTTGAGCGAAACAAACTTCCCGCGGACGGATGCCGGGGAAACTTCCGCTATATAAACCGGGGAGACGTTCGAAGCGATACCGATTCCGAATCCGCCTATAATACGATAGATAATAAACCAGGAAAAACTATCGACCGCCCCGGTCCCGACAGCCGAAGCTACAAAAAGGAAGGAGGCGGCAATCAGCATCTTCTTGCGCCCGTAACGGTCGCTCCAGGCTCCCGAAAGCAAAGCTCCCGCCAGGCAGCCGATCAATGCGCTACTCATCGCCCAACCGCGAAGGGCCGCCGAACTTTCCAGGTTGAAAAAGGGTTCATAAAATATCTTGGCTCCGCCGATCACGACCCAGTCGTAACCGAAGAGCAATCCGCCCATTGCCGAAACTAAGCAGATCAGTAATAAATAGGCTGTCGTTTGCTTCATGATAATTAGTAATTAAGTTTTCTGCGATAAATGCTGATATTGAATAATTAAGATACAATGCAAAGTAAACACCTTTCCCGTAGAAAATAAATAGATAAAAAGTCGAAGGAGATGGACAATCTTCCGATTTTAATAGTAAGTTTGTACCACACTTAAGTCAGTCATCCATGATTAAAAGAAAAGACGGTTTCAGCGGGGAACGGGCGCTTGTCCTGCCACAACCCATCATCCATGAGATGGAGGAAGAACCTGTTTCTTCCATTTTGCACATCACAGACATCGGATATTACCCGAAAGCGTGGCACCATTTCAGGGAACGTCAGGAGCCGATCGCCCAGTTCGTCTTTATCTATTGCACGGAAGGGTCGGGATGGTTCCGCATAGACGGACAGGAATACCAGGTGACCGCCAACCAATATTTCATTCTCCCTGCCGGAAAACCGCATGCCTACGGAGCCAATGACGAGAACCCGTGGACGATCTACTGGATCCATTTTAAAGGAAAGCTGGCTCCCCATTTCGCCAAACAGTGCACACGCCCGATAGAGATCAAACCAGGGATACACTCCCGGATCAGTAACCGGATCGATATGTTCGAAGAGATACTCCGGACACTGGAAATGGGCTACAGCCATGAGAACTTGCTCTATGCCTGCTCCATCTTCTACCACTACCTCGGCACCTTGCGCTACTTGCAACAGTACCGGGATGCCGCCCGCCACGAAACGGAGAAGAACGATATCGTGACGGCTGCCATCCATTTCATGAAAGAGAACATCGAGAAGAAGCTGACGTTGCAGGAGATCGCCGCCCACACGGGCTATTCCTCCTCCCACTTCTCCGTCCTGTTCAGCCAGCGGACAGGCTATGCGCCGCTGACCTACTTCAACCAGCTGAAGATACAGCAGGCCTGCCAGCTCTTAGACTTTACGGACATGAAGGTGAACCAGGTCTGCTATAAGATCGGTATCGAAGACACCTACTATTTCTCCCGCCTCTTCAGCAAGATCATGGGGATGCCGCCGCGGGAGTATAGGAAGATGAAGAAAGGATAACTACTCCGTCATATAGCGGAACGTATATTCTCCGTTATACGACCAGACTTGACGACCGTCCGGAACAGAAACCTTTCCTTGTTTGCCGCCGTCCGGAGAAACATCGATTGTAATAGTAAGATAAGTATATTCCCCTTTCTCGTAATTATAAGTTTCCCCGTCATCGTCGTACAGGCGGAAAGTGCCGGGCTTGGAACCGTAATGGCGGATCTCGAGCGGAAGTTTCGTTCCGTCCAGTTCAGTGACAGGCGGACAAAGCGGAACAATCCCACCGTCCTTCACATAAACAGGAATGCGGTCGAGGCCGGGAGAAACGGTAATGACTTCGCCTTCACCTGCCAACTTCCCGGTATAAAAATCATACCATTTGCCTTGCGGGAGAATGACTTTCCGTTCGGTTTCGCCGGCAAAGAGAGGAGCGACCAGCAGATTTTCGCCGACCATGAACTGATCCTTTACCTCGCGTTTGACCGCCATAGCATACGGATTATCTGTTCCGTCGAGCTTGCCCTTCTCGATCTGTTCATCAGCGGCGTAGCCCGGTTCGAGGTTCATAGCACGCATGGGAGGCGTCCCCTCGAAAGCATAATCGGCAAATGCAGTGTAAAGATACGGTATCAGCCGCATACGGAGCAGAGAGATTTCGTTCACCTGCTTCTCCACATCAGGGAAAGACCACGGCTTCGTCCCGTCCGCCCAAGCATCCAGCATGGCGACAGGAGAAAAACAAACGGTCTGCATGCGGCGCAACCATTCTTCGGAAGTCTTGGAGGCACGGACTTCAGGCGTCCACAGCACGCCGATAAACGAACTGTTGATCAGTGCCGTGATAAAGTCGCGGTGATTATAGTAATCGTTATAGATCACATACGGGAAGGAAGAAGTACCGGCGTTTCCGGCACGCACAAGCCCGTAGGTGCGCTGGTTTTTCTCGTGATACAAATCCGTCGTCATGCGCTGCATCAGGGAGCCGTAGATCTGCCGCATCTGTTCCGCCGGCGTACCGGAAGGAAAAGTTGCGACATCGGGCCACAGCCAGTTGTCGTAGCCGTCGTTCTCATCCATCTTATACCCGCTGACACCCAAATCCAACTGGTGCTTTTTGAAATGATCCAGCATGATCCGGCGTGCCTCAGGCATCCGGTAGTCCGGAACCAGGCCGTTCCATTCCGTATGGGAAGCCGTGTAAGGCTCGATAACATCCCTTATTTCGCATTCCGGAGAGACACCCGGATTAAACCAGAGGTTCGTGCGGATATGTTTCTGCAAAAGGTCGTTCACAAACTTTCCGGGTTCGGGAAAACGGGTGGCATCCCATTCGTAGGTACAAGGATAGGCACGGCTCATCCAACCCGGCTCTAAACCTATTACGGTAAGCGGGAAACCCCGCTTCCGGAACTCGGCTATCTCGTCCTGCACCTGCCGGTCGGTGAAAAGGGTCGGAACACGATGCCAGAAACCCAGCCCCCATTTCGGAGGCAACACTCCCCCTCCATTGAAGAGGTTGAAACGGCGTACGACATCCTGCATATCCTGTCCGGCGAACAGCACCACCTCAACGCCTTCGGCAGGAACCAGAAATTCAAGGTTATCGGAATAGGGCTGCGCGCTCCAACCGGGATCGGTATTACGATCCTGCACCTCCGGCGGATTCTTCGTGTCCTTGCGTACCCCTGTTCCGACATACGCTTTGATATAACGGGCTGAGTTGATAAAAGCTCCGTAGCCTTTGCTGGAGACGAAGAAAGGAACCGGCGCATGAGTGCGTCCGTTATCTTTGCCGCCATAATGGTCGACATGCAGTTCGAGAATCCGCCCGCGCTGTTCGACCGTTTTAAAGTTCAGGCCGAGTCCGAAGATCTTCTCCCCCTTGTCGAGCGGGAAACGGATATAGGTCTTGCCGTCCACCTCTTCGAAACGGATCTCGTCGAGGTCGACAGGCAGATCGGCTTTCGGCATCGCATTGATGGCATCCCACTTCGGATGCAGGTCGAGTTCACTCAGCAGATTCAACTTTTCGGGTTTACCGACAGAGATTTGCCAAACCCCGGAAGCCGCTTCCTTCCATTCGGATCCGGTCTGATCGCCGGGAACTTCCATGCAGGCGGCAAGAGAGAGCAGCGCGACAGCGGCGCAATTACAGAGATGTTTCATTATGTTCTTTTTCATGATCATTACAAATTAAGATAAAAGACAAAGGATCACCAGTAATATTCGTCCAGTATTTCCTGCATCCGCGGCGTAGCGGCATCGGTGTCTCCCACCTCCCGGCGGAGCTTCAGAAGTTCGCGTTTCATCGTCTCGATTTCTCCGGCATAAGCTGGGGAATTGTAGAGGTTATGATCTTCGTGCGGGTCGGCAAGCAGGTCATAAAACTCCCAGGACGGAGTGACCGGGGCCTTATCCGATCCCGTTGCATTCAGCGGGTCGCCGTAGAGGAACATCAGTTTATAGCGATGGTTGCGGATTCCCATGTGGGCCGGACGTATTTTGTGATGCGTCCAGTAGCGGTAGTACATGGACTGCCGCCAGTCGCGCGGAGTCTCGCCTTTCAGGTTGTCGCGGAAGCTGCGGCCTTCGCTACACGACGGGGCGTCCACCCCGGCATAGTCGGCCAGCGTGGCGGCAAAGTCGGTGTTGAGGATGATGTCGGCGTTGCGCGTCCCGGCAGGGATCTCCTTCGGGTAGCGAATGACAAAAGGCATCCGGAGCGGTTCCTCGAACATCATGCGCTTATCAAAGAAGCCGTGCTCGCCGAGGAAATAACCCTGGTCGGAGACATACACCACGATCGTATTCTCAGACAGCCCTTCCTCATCGAGGAAATGCAGCAGGCGGCCGATATTGTCGTCGATGGCCGCCCCGCAACGCAGGTAATCCTTGATCATCTTCTGATACGTCTTACGCCGGGCCTCCTCCTTCCCCATTCCCTGGATAGAGAAAGGCAGTTCGGGGTATTTGCACCACCAGGAATCCGGATCTTTGGAAGCCGTCTCCCAGCGCCACGCCATATTTTCGAGTTGCTGCCCGGGGAACGTGCGCCCGGACTTCCCGGGTCCGAACTCCATCATGCTGGCAGGTTCGGGAAAGGTGACATCGTCGTAAAGATGCGCGAGCCGTTCGGGGAAATCCCAGGGTTCGTGTGTCGCCTTGAAATGGCAACACATCATAAAGGGCTGGTCCTTATCTCGCGAACGGATCCACTGGATCGTCTTGTCGGTCACCAGGTCGGTCGAGAAACCTTTCTCCGTCTTCCCGCTCTTTCCCTGGTCGTCGTCCACCCACCCTTCGGCGGTCTTGAACAACGGGTCCCAGTATTCCCCTTGGTCGTGGAAAACAGAGAAGTAATCGAAGCCGGAAGGTTGTTTCTTCAGATGCCACTTGCCGATCAGCGCAGTCTGGTAGCCGCCTTGCTGCATCTGCTTGGCGATATTGTCCGCCATCGGGTCGAGCCCGTCTTCGAGCGTGTAGACTCCGTTATGATGGCTGTAGGCGCCTGTCATGATCGCGGCACGGCTGGGCGCGGAGATCGAGTTCGTGCACAGGCAGTTGTCGAGCACGCATCCTTCGGCTGCCAGGCGCCGGATATTCTCGTTTTTCACATAATCGCTCAGGATTCCGCCGTATATCCCCCACGCCTGCGAGGTATGGTCGTCGGAAAGGATAAAGAGGATGTTCGGGCGTCCGCCGTCCGCCACCGGCTTTTCGGCTACCGCCGCCGGAGAGGCTGCCGCCAGGAGGCCGGCACCGATGATCAATTGGTTGAATGTTTTCATGGCATGCAATATTTTCTGTTTTCTATAGGCAAAAGTAACGAAATTAGACGTAATACATCTTCTTTTACCTTACGGGAATAAAAACAATCCGGCAAACAGTATAAAAGATGAAAACTACGAAGAGCTTATACAAGACCTCATGAAGAGCTGGGACGAAATGGAAAGGTATACAGACGAATTAGAAGAACAATACAAACATCATGAATACACCAAAGCCAGCAAAGATAAAAAAGTACAAGAGATACTGAAAAGATAAATGCCACCTCCGGCCTTCGAGTTTTTCGGTCGAAGGCCGGAGGCGGCATTTACTATTTACAGTCACAGGAATCCGTTTCCTCCCTATTTCACCAATTTCAACTCTTCGATGAGCCGCGGGCATTTTCCCCACTTGTCGATCATATACAGCACATAGCGTATGTCGACGCTGATCGTGCGCTGCAAGTCCGGTTCGAAGGCGATGTCGCCGCTCATCGCTTCCCAGTTGCCATCGAAAGCGAGGCCGATCAGGCGGGCGTTCTTGTCGAATACCGGGCTGCCGGAGTTACCGCCTGTTATATCGTTGTTGGAAAGGAAACAAAGCTGCAACTCTCCGTCCTTGTTGGCATATTGGCCGAAGTCCTTGCTGCGGATCAGGTCGAGGATTTCAGGCTGAACCCAGAACTCGTCGCTTTCCGGATTTTCCTTTTCAAAGATGCCCTTTTGGGTCGTATAATAATCATACCAGGCAGCATCGTACGGACGATAGCCGCCGATAGAGCCGTAGCTCACACGCATCGTAAAGTTGGCGTCCGAAGAAAGCGCCTTTTCCGGGTACATCTCTTTCAAGCCTGCGAAATAGAGGCGTTCGCCCTTAGCGATATCGTAATAAGAATCACCCGTAAGCTGCTGCAATTCGAAGAGGGAGATCAGGACGGACAGGCTCAGTTCAGCTGCCGGGTCCTTCTTCAGTTTCGCATATTTCTTCTGGTCCTTCAGCATGGAGGCGATATTGTCGTAAGACAGGATAGAGGTCTTCTTGAATACATCGGCGGCATACTTCGCATAATCGCCTTTATACTTTTTGTCCACCTTCTTGTAAATATCCGGGAGATTCTCTGCCGGAACCCGTTCCTTTACGATCTTCATCATGGCAGCCAGCACCTTCTGGTCGAGGCTTGCGTCATAATCCTTGAAGAAAGGTTTGATATTGTCTTCGAGGAAAATATCGATCTCTTCCGGGGTAGAGCCCTTCACGTCCACGCTCTGGATCATGCGGGCCAGCTTCACGATCTCGGCGCCGCTCAGGAACGCTTCGCCTAAGTAAGTGGAGATCTTTTTATATTCGCCGGAAGAAGTATATCCTTTTTCCAACAGGTTCAGGACGTCGCCGTACACCTCTTTACGCTTCGCATCCTGTGCCACCCAGGCGGCAAAAGCGGCTTCCTCTTCGCGTTTGCGTTCGATCACTTTCAGGTTGGCAAGCCCCTTGTTCATACCGATCGAGTTCTTCCAATAGTTGGAGCTGCCGGCATATTTGGAGGCATATTTGATACGCACCTCGTCGCTCTTCAACATCGCGTCTTTCCAGATCGCCTGCTTGATGCCACGCACTTCGATACGTGGTTTGTTGCTATCCTCGATACGCTGCTGCACACCCCATGAGCAGAGGTAACGGTCCGTGCTGCCGGGGAAACCGATCGTCATCGCGTAATCCTTGTCCTCATAACCTTGCAACGACACTTCGGCCACGTATTTAGGCTGGTACGGCTTGTTATCCTTGCTGTAGGCAGCCGGTTTGTTGTCAGCGCCGGCATATACGCGGAACACGGAGAAGTCGCCCGTATGGCGCGGCCACATCCAGTTGTCCGTATCGCCGCCGAACTTACCGACCGAGCTGGGCGGGGCGAACACCATGCGGACATCGTTGAAGACATCGTAAACGATCAAAAAATACTTGTTATTATTGTAGAACGGCACAACGTCGGCAGCCAGGAATTCCGTATTCCCTACGGAATCGGCCATTGCCTGCCCGATCGAGTCGGCAGCGGCCAGACGCAGGTGCTCTTCCTTAATCGAAGCTATCTGTGAATTGATACGGTCGCTCACGTCCACCGTCTCACGCAAGTAGCGTACTGTCAGGCCCGGAACCGGCAACTCTTCTTCCTTACTCTGCGAAACGAAACCGTCTTTCAGGTAATCGTGTTCCACACTGCTCAACTGCTGGATCGAACCGAAACCACAATGGTGGTTGGTGAAGACCAACCCTTCATTAGAGACGGTGATACCGCTACATCCTCCTCCGAAGATCACCACGGCATTGGCTACACACGGGTCAGTTTCACTGTACAACTGTTCGTAAGACGGAGTAAATCCCAACTCCTTCATCCTCTCTAAGTTTTGTTTATTCAACTCTTTCAGCACCCACATGCCCTCATCGGCAAACACTTGGCCTGAAGCAACGAGAAGCAGTAACACTGCCCACAACTTCTTCATAAAATTCATTCTTTGTTCGTTATTCAATAATTAATTTGATTTTCTTTTGTTCTACACGCGCAGCCAGCCATTTCTTAATCTTTTCCTGTTCCGGCTCGCGTATCTTTTCTTTGCTTTTCAGGTAGACTAACAGGACGGTATCGGGTTTAATGCTATCCATATCCATCAGATAGGTATGCGAACAGGAGACTTCCTTGATATAAGGGAAAAGAACTTTCATTTCCGGCATCAACTCGGACGTAAGATGATTATAACTGTGATATTTGTTCAGGTCGCGTTTCAGCGAATCGATCTGGACGGACTGCGCCCGAAGGACCTCTTCGCTATTCTTATATAGGTCTTGCATCAGCAGGCTTTTCAACTCGTTGATATCGGTGGCTTCCTTCCCGAAACCCTGCTGCACGATAAGCCCCACGTTCTTCAGACCGTATTTCGGCATCTTGGCACGGGCGTTCGTAATCATCGTTTCCGGCACGGTCTCGCCGATCAGGACTACTTTCACCTCTTTCTTGTCGCTGGTGTCGGTCACCGTCTTACTCAATATCTGCGTGTTCGGGAAACTCAGCTCATCCGCAACGAACGTCCGTACCCGGTCGTTGAAATAACTGGCCCGGATCAGGTTGTAGCTCAGGAAAAGGCTCGGCACGATGGTAAAAAAGACGATCACCCCGACATAACGCGTCACGATCTTCTCGCGCTGTTTGTCCAGGAAGACTTTCTTCGGATATTTGAGCAGGCGGACCACCACATAGGTAGCCAGGCTGATAAACACCGTATTGATAAAATAGAGGTAGAAAGCGCCGAAGAAATAATACAGGTTGCCGCTCGCCAGCCCGAATCCGGCCGTACAAAGCGGCGGCATCAAAGCCGTAGCGATCGCCACGCCGGGAATCACATTCCCCTTGCTCTTGGTCGAACTGGCCACAATCCCGGCCAGACCGCCGAAGAAAGCGATCAGCACGTCATAGACGGTTGGCTGCGTACGGGCCAGCAACTCGCTCTGCGCCTCGCTGATCGGAGAGATCAGGAAAAAAAGCGTCGAAGTGATGACACTGAATACCGTCGCCGTTGCGAAATTGCGGAAGGAGCGTTTGATCAGATCGAAATCGGAGATCCCCAATCCCAGGCCGAACCCCATGATGGGACCCATCAGCGGGGAGATCAACATCGCACCGATAATCACCGCCGTCGAGTTCGTATTCAAACCCAGCGAAGCTACGAAGGTTGCAAAGATCAGAACCCAGAGGTTCGTCCCCTTAAACTCTATGCCTTTCTTGATAGACTCGATCGTTTCGAGTTCATCTTCCTTTTCCTGGCGGACATCGAAATTACGGACAAAGAAGTCCCTAATCTGCTTGTGCAACAATCCTTTTTCCATCCTATTAAAATCAATGTTTGTATCCGGACATCCCGTTAAACGATCTTTACAATGGCCAACACTCTCTCACTACCGTTTTAACACATCGCCTAAACCGCACAAAGATAGAAATAGTATCTCGAAATAAAAAATAAGAGCTGTGAACATAAAATAAGCGAGGCATATATCTTGATAATTATTGATTTTCACTTAACTTTGCAAATGTACAATACAGAAACAACAACGAACACTCTCAATTAATCCCGGTAAACAAGATGAAACACTACATTCTCTTGATATACTTCCTCGCTTTTTCCCTCTCTATGGAGGCGAATACAGCAGTGAAGGATTCGCTGTCGGTGGCCTTGTCATCTGCCTCATCTCCTTTACAAAAACTGGAAATCATAACTAATCTGATGGATATTTCCCGACAAGAAGAGCAGGTGGAATATGCCAAACAACTCTATAGGCTCGCCCTTGAAGAAGACGAAGACTATTATAAGGAAGCGGCCCTGACCGAAATCTTACGCTTTTATGTGAATACCGATGCCAAGGACAGCGCAAAGGTATATATCGCCGAAGCCGAAAGGGAACTGAAAGGGAAAGCACGCGATTTCCTCGTCACATATATGAAAACGATCATGGATGTCCGTGTTGTCTATTACACCAAAGGCGAAGACCGGATGAAACTGATTGAAAAATACAAACTCCGCCTCGAAACGGAAAAAGATATGCCGGTTCTCGACAAAATATCGAACTATTATCTTCTCGGTATGGCAAACAGCAACCGGGTCGATCCGAAAAACCAGGATGCTATCTATAAAGAGGTATGTTACTACATGAACAACCTGATCAAGCTGTCGGACAATATTCCGCTCCGCTATTCGTATCTGTTCCGCCTGAATACGCTCAACATACTGAGCCTTATGGAAGCGACTCCCGAAGATCGGGTGAAAGCCTCCCTCCGCTACCTGAACATGCAAAAAGAATATGCAGACACAAAAGAGATGAAGAAGCGCCCGTACACAAGCAAACGACATCTGCTGAACGCCTACTCCACTTTGGCAACCGCAACAGAAACGGTCGGAAGAGACATGTCAACCTACTATTTCAACTACTTCATCAGCTTGAACAAGAAATATCCCGAAGATGCCGCATTCTCGGCCGAATATGACCGTTATTTCACTTCGCTCAACTATTATAAGTCGATACGGGACTTCCAGAAAGCAGCAGATTACAACGATTCGGTCATCTATTATTTCCGCCACGGCGATTTCCAGTTCGACCTGACCGAAAACATCGTCCTGACGCTAAAAGACAAAATCGACTGTCTCGACAGTCTGCACAGATACAAAGATGCCTACGAAGCCTACAAGGAATATACCGTGCTCTTGGATTCCGCACGCACGCGAAGCATGGAAAACAAAGTCGAAGACCTGGAGATCAAAAAACATGTAGACGAGCTGGTGGTTGAGAAAAAGGCGTTGGAAGTAGACCTGCAAAAAAGCCGAAGTCAGTTATATCTATTCCTTGCGTTGCTCATCCTTTCAATCTGTTTCGGAATCTTCATCTTCTTCCGCTTAGGAAAGATCAAATCGCTGTACAAGGAGCTGCAGGAATCAAACCGGCTGGTAGTCATCGCCAGTGAAAAGGCGCAGGAAAGCGAACGGATGAAGAACGCCTTTATCAAGAATATGTGCCACGAAGTACGCACGCCGCTAAATGCGATCAACGGCTTTGCCGAACTGATCACCGGCGACGGCATAAGCCCGGAGGAAAAAAAGGAATTCAGCAAGATCATCTATACGAACTGCAATAATATCACTTCGATGATGAACGATGTATTGGTTATCGCCCAGTTGGATAGCAGCAACGAAGTCCTTCCGTTGGAACCGGTCCACATCGACCTGCTTTGCAACCACGAGATGAACCAGTTGAAAAAGTCACAGCAGAAGCCGGATATCCATTACCTGGTCGAAGGCGACAAGAACAATGACCTGATCTATTCGGACTCGAATCATTTCAGCATTATCATCGCCCATCTGCTGAACAACGCGAACAAGTTCACGGATCGGGGGAGCATCACGCTTTCTTACCAGTCCGAAGACGACGGAAAGACCATGTGTATCAGCATCACCGACACGGGATGCGGAATCCCGGCTGATAAGAGCGAATGGATTTTCGAACGTTTCACCAAAAACGACGACTTCATCCCCGGTTCGGGTCTCGGCCTCTACCTTTGCCGCCTCATCACCCAGCGTCTCAACGGTTCCCTCAAATTAGACACCGGCTACACCGGAGGAGCCCGGTTCGTGCTGCGGTTGCCGGTAAATCCCTACAAATAACAAAAAGATTTTTATTCCGGTTCTTGCCGGATTTGAGCTATCGATTTATATCGACGGGAGTATCGATATAAATCGATCGCTCAAATCTTCTTAGATGCAAACCGCTTCCCGATATAAGGCAGCTCGCTTAACGGGAGATCCCGCTTTATGACGATTGCCAGGAAGACCAGGAGCAAAACCGTACGGTAACCCAGGCGAAGTATTTCCGAATCGATCCGGGGCAACATACCCGCCAAATAGAAAGCGACCGCCAATATGCCGTAAAGCACCGCCGACTTTATATCGTACCGGATCGGGAACTTCTTCTGCCCGATCACATAAGAGAGAACCATCATCAACAGGTTGCTGGCAAAAGAGGCCCACGCACAAGCCATATACCCATAAACAGGAGCCAGCAACACGATCATCAGCACTGTCACCACGCAACCGATCGTCGAGAAGTAGGCCCCCCACTGCGTCTGGTCGATCAGCTTATACCAGAACGACAGGTTAAAATAGATTCCGAAGAACAATTCCCCCAGCATCACGATCGGCACGACACGCAATCCGGGATAATACTTGGCGTCCACAAAATATTTCAAAATATCCAGATAATACATCACGCCCAGGAAGATAATCAACGAAAAGATAATGAAATACTTCATTGCCTCCGAATAAGCCTTCGTATTATCGTCATCCTTATTCTTGGCAAAGATAAAAGGCTCGTAAGCATACCGGAACGCCTGGATAAACATCACCATCACCACCGCCACCTTGAAACAGGCTCCATAAATACCCAACTGGGTAGCCGCATAGTCCTTATCTTCGAACAGGAAAGGAAACAGAATCTTATCCGCCGTCTGGTTGAAAATCCCGGCAATCCCTAAGATCAGGATCGGAAACGAGTATTTCAACATCTGTTTCAACAACACAAAACTGGCTTTCTCACGCAACCCGGGTACCATATCCGGCACCAAAAGCAAGAACGTCACCACCGAAGTAACCACATTGCTGACAAAAATATACTCCACCTGATAGCCGGGTACATAAAACCAGCTGATCAATCCCGGCGCATGCTCATACAGCCACGGGCAGGCGATCAGGAAGAATATCACCAATATGATATTCAGGAATATATTCAGCAGCTTGATCACCGCAAAGCGAACCGCCTTCCCCTGATACCTGAGAAAAGCAAACGGAATGCAGCAAAAAGCATCCACCGCCACGATCCCCGCCATCATCCCGATATATTCTGGGTGCGCACCATATCCTAAGAAATTGCTGACCGGCGTCAACGCACTGAACACAAACACCATAAACAGAACGGAAGTGAACGCCAGGCTGAACAATGTCGTCGCATATACCCGCATCGGAAGCTTGATCTCCTTCTTGTTCATAAACCGGAAGAAGCCGGTCTCCATCCCATACGTCAATATCACCATCAACAAGGCTGTCCAGGCATACAGATTCGTCACAATCCCGAAATCGCTCTCTGTAGCCAGCACACGCGTATACATCGGCACCAGCATCCAGTTCAGGAACTTCCCGACAATGCTGCTGACGCCATAAATTGCGGTCTCTCCTGCGAGCCGCTTCATTCCTCCTGCCATACTTTTTAGTCAAATAAAAAACCTTGTTCGCTCCCCCTGTTACGCCCCAGATGGGTATAAGCCAGTTCCGTCACCTCACGGCCGCGGGGCGTACGTTTGATAAAGCCTTCTTTGATAAGGAAAGGCTCATAAACTTCTTCCAGCGTTCCGGGATCTTCTCCCAGCGCAGTCGCGATAGTCGTCAATCCTACCGGTCCGCCGTTAAACTTGTCGATGATAGTCGTCAGCAACTTATTGTCGATCTGATCCAGGCCATAACGGTCGATGTTCAGTGCCTCCAACGCATAACAAGCAATCGCCTTATCGATCTCGCCGGAACCTTTCACCTGTGCAAAATCACGCACGCGGCGCAACAATGCGTTCGCAATACGAGGCGTACCGCGGCTACGGGAGGCGATCTCGCGTGCCGCGTTCAGCTCGCACTTCACATTCAGGATATCGGCACTACGAAGCACGATCTTCGTCAGCGTCTCCATCTCGTAATATTCGAGGTGCATATTGATCCCGAAACGCGCCCTGAGCGGACTTGTCAGCAAACCGCTACGAGTCGTCGCCCCCACCAGCGTAAACGGAGCCAGATCGATCTGGATGGAACGGGCACTCGGTCCTTTATCGATCATGATATCTATCCGGTAATCTTCCATCGCCGAATACAAGTATTCCTCCACAATCGGGCTCAACCGATGGATCTCGTCGATAAAAAGGACATCATTCTTCTCCAGCGAAGTCAATACCCCCGCCAGATCGCCCGGCTTATCCAGTACCGGTCCGGAAGTCACCTTAAAACCGACTCCCAATTCATTCGCTATAATATTGGATAATGTAGTCTTTCCCAATCCGGGAGGCCCGTGCAGCAGCACATGGTCGAGCGCCTCCTTACGCATCCGGGCCGCCATCACGAAAATCTTCAGGTTCTCGACCACCTTGGCCTGCCCGCTGAAGTCATGAAACGAAAGCGGACGAAGCGCATTCTCATACTCCCGCTCGCTCTCCGGAACCCGTGCATCCCTTATATCAAATTCATCTTCCATATTCTTATTACTTTGACAGGCAAAGATAATAAGAATTATCCGGTTCTAAACTTGTGGTTGTTTTTATCGCAAATTGTAAATGCCTAATCCTTTCACTGTCAGCCGATACGTTTGCCCTGGATGCTTGGGGTTATTCGGGTAGAGCATTACAACTAAAGGAGTTTGTCGGGTACTTGTCGGGTTTTGTTCCTCAATCCAATCTACCGGAGGATTAACGACCATAAATCAATTCTTTAACTCATTCTGTTCACCCATCATTAAGTTTCTGAAAAACAGGATCAAAAAATTCATATCAGGTTCAATACTCTTTCGCACATTGCGATAATTGGCACGAACCAACGCATTGAGGAAGTACCAAGAGTGTTCTACAAACAAATCATTGTTTGTATGATTTCAGCCAATTATTAGCTAAATCAGCAATATTAGGTTCTATTGATTGAATGTTTTTCTTTGCCATATATTTATTTAGTTTTTGTTATACTGCCCTATTCGTTATTGTTTTTATTAATAAGATTTACAACAACTTTTACCATCACATCTTTCTCTTCCGTCCTACTTTCCGCTATCATAAGAGTAAGAGCAACGAGTGTACCATCACTGATACGTTTGCGACCTGAGGCATTATACAAGATACCATTGTTCTGCATGAACCAAAGGAACAGAGTGGCGGCAATACGTTTGTTACCATCACTGAACGAATGGTTCTTTGTAACGAGATAGAGCAGCATTGCCGCTTTTTCTTCTACGGAAGGATAAAGGTCTGTTCCGCCAAAAGTCTGATAAATCTGACCGATGGAACTTTTGAATGAATCGTCCTTTTCGTTACCGAACCACCGGCTTTCACCAAATTTCTCTTTCAGTTGGTTGATCGCTTTCATGGCATTGTCGTAAGTGACATGAAACTTTTCTTCTTGTGTGGTTTGCTCCACTTGCAACTGTTGGTAGTCGTAGCGGTCGAGCGTGTCGAGTGCATAGCACCTGTACTAATTGGCACAGTTCCTCGTACTTTTGGGTTGCTATACGATTGTTTACGCCATACCCTTTTACAAGGTATTCCTTTAAGATGCGGTTTGCCCAAATACGGAATTGAGTGCCACGTTTGCTTTTCACACGATAGCCAACTGAGATGATGACATCAAGAGAATAGAATGGAACCGGTTTGTCAGAAAAAGGAACACGCAAAAAATGCGTGTTCCTTTTTTTAAGCAATTCTTCCTCTGAAAACACATTGTTGATGTGCTTTCTTATTGTTTTTGCGTCTCTTTCAAACAATTCAGCCAAAAGTAAAATCAACTCTCTCAAAGTAAATTGGCATCAAAACGGATTGTTGATATGAACTTCCCACTGAAAATGGGACAATCATACTTACGGAAGAGCTATCGCCTACAAATTTCATTGCACCCATATAACCTTCTCCTAACAAATATTGATCCAGGACTTGGGTTGAAGATTCGTTATAAGTAAATTTTATAGGCCAATTTGTCAAATCCTTATTAGAGAGAAAACCATCAAAATTAATCATACTATCTTTTCCCAGGATACCCCCTTTAGCAAATGACTGAATCTTTGTTCCAGAAACTGGACGATTCCCATTTCCAGAATCTATCACATGAAGATAGAGACCATTCCCGACAAATTAAGCCCCCAACCATTATAAGGCGATGTCGAAACCCCTATTCTGGGCTCCAATTCAATATCTTTTGCACATATCTCTTCTGCCTTTCAGTGTATTGAATATAATCCATCTTTTATTGAAGGAATCACCGGAATATCGGGACAAAGATAGAAACTTGCAGATCACGTGTCCGTCCCGATTTCATATAAGGGACTCCTTTCATTACATTGCAAGTGCCATGTTTGTATGTCAGGGCCAGATCGAAGTATTTGAAAGTATAAGCGGCTTTGACAACGACCGGGACGTCAAAGGCTGATTTGATAGTGTTCCCAATCATAATATGATCCTTAAAATGGAGAGTAGGCTCAACACCCGTTCCGACCTTCAGTCCTCCTATCAGGTTATAATTCAGAACACCGTTCAAAGCAATGTAGTTTCTTGCGAACTTACTTTTGTAGCCTTTAACCGGTGCTACTTCATAGCCAACCGAAGCAATTTCTCCCCGCTTCTGCCCATATAATAAGGCTGCGTCCACCGATAAACGGTGTTTCAATTCGAATTGAAACTGATATCCCACATGAAAAGAAGGTTTCATATCCGGTATATTAAACCCAACGTTGCCTTTAGACATCGCCTCATCCTTATACCAATCCATCGAAACACCACCTATTACCCCACTTCTCACTTTTCCAATTTGTGCGGAAACAGATAAACACACTAAACTCAACAATAAAAACATCACTCTCTTTTTCATATCAACTCTCTTTTTATTGGTTTGACTTCGTTGATATGACTGGAAAAATGAGAAAAACCCCTATTCAGCGAGAATACTTTTTCAATATATGTCAGAGCACAAATTTATATCCTACAGACAATCCTAATACCGCAAATTTATCTGTCACACAATTCTGATAATAGCTGAGACCTAAATTAACCCTTGAAATATCAATACCCATTTTACATGCAACACCTATTTGCCCGACAGATGCAATTCCCAAATAAGGCCCGACATTGATATTTATTCTCAACTTGTTATTTATTGGCAACCGATATTGCATATAAATAGGCAAATTGACGCCAATCCTCCAATCGTCATAAGAATATGTTGGTTCCGGATTTGAATAAAGCATCAGACCCGTTTGAAAATAAAAATTATTTTTCAGAGGAAAACTGATGTCCGCACCAGTCTGCAAACCCCATTTATGCGAATATATAATTCCGGAATAAGGCTGTAATTCAATCCCTTTTATGGACAAAGAAGAGATTAGTAAAAGTAGCGAAATAATTATTTTTCCCATTAAATTTTGTTTTCACTTTAAAATTATCGAGTGCAAACATAGAGGAAGCCATAAGATGTGACAAATCGGGATATGGACAATATCTATTCCGATATGGACAAAACCATCCTATAGAAATTAGAATCATCTGATAATAAACGATATATATCTTACACAATTAATTTATATGAACAACTAAAAACCTACTTATTCACTTTTTAGAGACTATTAATCAATACCTTACAAATCCATACAATAAGAATTGTCCATATTTTAATGCAAAATTCGGGCTTTTACCATCCTTTTTGAAGGATGAACTCGTTTATATCACCCCCCTTTTGGTCTGGGCATAGTTTCTGCCGGGTACGACTCCGGAATTTATTAGCCGAGTCTGAACTGACTCCTAAAAGAATGGCCTCTTCACTTAAACGCAGATTAAAAAAACTGAGATAACAGACTTTGGTTTCTGTTTTTGTCAGTCCCAACGTATTTTCTTTCATAAAAGCAGAAGTATTCGGAAAAAGAGAATTAATCAGCCGGATAAGGTCTTTCCAATCTTCTTCGCTTAATTTTTGTTCAATATTTGGTTCTACTTTCCGACATTGCTCCTTTATTGCTTTAAACAAAGAAGACTGTTTCAATTTTTCAAATCTCAAGGCAATGATCTCTTTCTTGTATTCACTTGTATCCTCATGTGTTGCAGCTTTCCTTTCCATCTCTGCCGTAAGCTCTTGAAGACGGTCTTCGAGTTCAGTTTTCAGTTTCTTATGACGTCTTTTCTCTTCTTCTAAAAACTTTTGTCGTTGATTTATCTCAAGAAGCCTTTTCTTATCTCTCATCTGATAGCCTACAACTAACAAAAGACAAATGATAATAGCAAAAGCTAACAAAAATCGTTTCTCAACTACCAATTCTCTATTCTCTTGAACAACAGTGACAACATCATGCCGCTTCTCCGCATCAACGATATCAACCTGCATTTGTTCATTGTACAAAGAATCCTTCTTTTCTTGGTATTGCTCCAAAAGACAAAGTGCCCTTTCCGTATCGCCAGCCTCTTTCTCTATAAGATAACCTAAATAAAAACAATCTATCAATGTATAAGAATTCGATGTCGGAGTTGAAGCTTTCTCAAGATAATAACGGGCAGAATCAAGGTGGCTTTCATTATAATAGAGATCACTCAAAGCCAGGTAAGTCGGAGCTTGATCCATCGTATTCAAATTTAAACACTTGAAGAAACAAGCTTTTGATTTCTCCACATCCCCCATCAAATCATAAATATTCCCCAAACCATTAGCTATTTCACCAATTTCAGCCGAATCCCGGAGGTTCGTAATAACTGAATCTGCCATTAGCATATAGTGAAGCGCCAACGACAAGGAATCGTCAAATGCCCATGTCTTTGCCACATCTCGCAAGGCAAAGGCATAACTTCGTTCATTACCAGCCTGTTTGAAAAAGCCGATTGCATCTTCGACTTTCCTCCGCTCCTCACTTCTCTGACCCGTATATTGGTAAAGATCCGCCATATAGCTACAAATATACCCTGCTACATTATATAAATGTTTCTCTTTTGCCAACGACAACGCATCCGAATAAGCTTTCGTCGCCGGAATAAAGAGTTTGTCTTTCACATACGAACGCCCTAAGTAAAGTCCCATCCAAGCCTGCTGTTCCGCAGTCCCATGATTTTTGTACCAAGACAAAGCCCGGTCGAGTTGTTCGGTGTACAACATATCTTCGAACAATTTGTCCGCCGTCCGGCAATACAGCATACACCAACGTGCAAACTGCCTTTCGTTCAATTTATCAGGGGTTTCTATATTATTTAATAATGTATAAGCACTATCCGGATTTGTTTCCAAAAGTATTTCTGCCCGATCCATCATTTCCGACGCAGTCCGGTTCCCTCCGCATGAGAAGAAGAGACAGACAGGTAATAAGATAAGCAAGAATATGTTTTTCATACGGATATATTGTTAGATCGATTGCTTTCAGGCGGGAAAGGTACGCATTTTTATAATCAGGACAACACCTTCGACTACTCAGTTTATCGTAAAAACAGGCTTTTAGCTGTCAATTCAATTCGTTTTTGAGATTTCTACCGACATCAACATTTCTGTTTTCAGGTGTGTTAGTTTAATGGAGACTTGTTTTTGGAGTCCTTTTCCAAAATCATCTAAATGATTTTTTAAATGATCTGAATACTTTGGGGAAATCATTTAGATAATTCAGACAAACTATCCAAATGAATCTTGGAAATCATTTAGATGATTTTGCCGGACGAAGAAGAACAAAAGAAAAAAGAGGGCGTATAAGACTACCAAAAGGTCTTTAAAAGCTATTTTAACACCTCACAGCCTCTGTCAGGAAGACCTTTTGGGATTGACGTTTTAATAGGAATCTCCCTTTTTTCCCGACACTTCTATTTCCTCTTCCGCATCATTCCGGTTTTCCGGCGACAAAAAACAACTTTCCAACGATCATGCAAACAAAATGACAATCGCAAAGCCCTGTCTCCTTGCCCTATTTACTATCATTTGGACAAAAGGTTGTAAATAGGGCAATCTCAGGATAGCAAATCTGGCATTTTGATAATTTTGACAATTTGATTATCGGGATCATATTCAGGCACGCATTTTATCTGGTCTGATTTTGGCCAATATGCCAATGGAAGAAATGTGAACCTTTTAGATGATGATTTAATAGGTTCACATCATCTTCAAAACGAAGCTTAGTGTCACCTATTACTTATTGTACGATTCACTAAAATACTTGCTGGTCCGAATCGAAACAATAGCGCATGAAAATTGATTTTATACCCCATATATTTCAAATTACCCTTGCGGGTAATATTTTTTAAGAAACTCGATATTCGACAAAGCTCTGGTTATTAGCAGAAATTCCAATATAACGCTTTTAGGAGGGGTTATTGTACTTTGAAACCGTTTAGGAGTATTCACTTTTGGCAGTTGTGAGCTTCACTTTCTATGCGATGGAGAACGTAGAGAGTGGAATCGCATATTTTGGCACATTCACCCTAAATTTTACTTTCATAGTCCCATATTTGAAAAAATTTTATATACTTTTGTAGGGCTATATTATTATTATAACATTCTAACGGCCATGAATACAAAATTTTTACTGTCTTCCGATAATAACAACCGCAGTGAACTTCTAAAAAAGAAGATCATCCACTATTATATTGCCAATGGCGATGCGACCATTGCCGACTTGGGCCGTGAAATGGACCTAAGCATTCCGACCGTCACCAAGCTGGTTGCAGAACTTCAGGACGACGGTTATATCTTAGACTTCGGGAAACAGGAAACCAGCGGAGGACGCAAACCGAATATTTATGGCCTCAATCCGGCATCCGGCTACTTCGTAGGAGTCGATATACTTAAAGACAAACTGAATATCGCAGCGATCGATTTCAAAGGCGACAAAGTACAGCTCGAAGAAAACATCCCGTACCGGCTTGAAAATTCGCCGGCCTCGTTGGAGCAGTTTTGCAAGATTATCGACGATTTCATCGTTTCATTGCCGGTGGAACGGGATAAGATATTAGCGGTCGGAGTCAATATCACCGGCCGCGTGAATCCGGCATCGGGCTATAGTTACAGCATTTTCTACTTCGAAGAAAGGCCGCTTGCACAGATTCTCGAAGAACGGTTGCAGGCAAAGGTCTTTATTGAGAACGACAGCCGGGCCATGACCTACGGCGAGTATATGAAAGGAGCCGTGCAGGGGGAAAAGAACATCCTGTTCGTCAATATGGCATGGGGATTGGGATTGGGAATTATCATCGACGGCAATTTATATTACGGGAAATCCGGCTTTTCCGGGGAGTTCGGGCACTTCTGTATGTTCGAAAACGAAGTGCTGTGCCACTGCGGCAAAAAAGGTTGCCTCGAAACAGAGGCTTCCGGATC
Source organism: Parabacteroides vesiculifaciens (assembly GCF_049860805.1). NCBI lineage: Bacteria > Pseudomonadati > Bacteroidota > Bacteroidia > Bacteroidales > Tannerellaceae > Parabacteroides > Parabacteroides vesiculifaciens. The sequence goes on along the minus strand of NZ_CP187555.1, from coordinate 4,101,274 downwards.
GGCTTTCCACCGCATCCTGATAGAACGTTACCGGGAAGGCAGCAACACCATACTCGCCGGGAAATTAGACAGCGGAGAAGAAATCTCGCTCGGCGACCTGCTCGAAGCGGTACGGAAAGAGGATGTGCTTTGTATCGACATCCTCGAAAAGATGGGTGTGAACTTGGGAAAAGGCATCGCCGGGCTGATGAACATCTTCAACCCCGAATTAGTCATATTGGGCGGAACCCTCTCATTGGCAGGCGAATATATCAGTCTGCCGATCAAGAGCGCCATCCGCAAATATTCGCTCAATTTAGTCAACCAGGACACGGAAATCAAAATATCCAAATTAGGAGAAAGGGCAGGCGCGTTCGGGGCATGCCTCCTGTCGAGAAGCAAGCTGCTTGGCATGATACATTATTAAATACATTACAAAAAAATAAACCATCAGAGCTACAATGAATAAACTCATAAGAGAAAATGATAATTACGCAGAATGGATACAAACACTCAGCAAACGATATAGGCAAAGTCAGATAAAAGCTGCTGTTAAAGTGAACAATGAACTATTACAGTTCTATTGGTCACTCGGTCGTGACATTGTAGAAATGCATGCTGAAAGTAAATGGGGTAACAAACTTCTACAAAATCTTAGTGCAGATTTACAAAACGCATTACCGGAAATCAAAGGTTTGTCTCCAAGAAATCTTCTATACATGAAGAATTTTTACCTCCTTTACAAACCTTTGACTGGAATTACGCCCCAAGTTGAGGCGCAATTATCGTGTATATTTGAAATTCCCTGGGGACATCAAAAACTATTGATTGATAAGTTTAGAGAAATCCCGCAAAAAGCGTTATTTTTCGTATATAAAACAATCGAACTGGGTTGGAGTAGAGCTATGCTACTTAACTTCATCAATTCAGATTTATATGAAAGACAAGGGAAAGCTGTAACAAATTTCAATTGTACACTACCACAGCAAACAAGCGAATTAGCTAAAGAATTGCTTAAAGATCCATATAATTTCGACTTTTTACAGCTAACGACAAACTTCAAGGAGAAAGAATTGAAAGACGCCCTTATAGGCAATATTACAAAATTTTTGATCGAATTAGGTTCGGGATTTGCATACATGGGACGTGAATATCGTTTACAGGTTAACACAAAAGAGCAATTTATGGATTTGCTTTTTTACAATACCCGTTTGCATTGTTACGTGGTAATAGAAGTTAAGATAACCGAATTTGAGCCATCCTACCTGGGACAGCTCAGTGCTTATGTCTCTTTTACTAACCACATTCTCAAAAGTGACACCGATAATCCTACCATTGGTCTGTTAATATGTAAAAATAAGGATAACGTATTTGCTCAATATTCTCTTGAAGGATATAACCAACCACTTGGTATATCTGAATTTAAAGGAATTAACCTTTTTCCAAAAGATTTTGAAAGCTCTCTGCCTTCGATAGAAGAAATCGAAAACGAATTAAAAAAAATATAATAGAATCAAACTAATAAAAAACACAATGGAAAAGATTAAAGGCTTAATTGATGCACCTTTCACACCGTTCTACGAAAACGGGGAAGTAAATTACGAACCGATAGAAGCGTATGCCGGGCTTCTGGTCAAAAACGGTTTAAAGGGAGTGTTTATCAACGGATCTTCGGGAGAAGGCTATATGCTGACCGACGAGGAACGCATGAAACTGGCTGAAAGATGGGTAGAAGTGGCTCCTGCCGGATTCAAAGTCATTGTACATGTGGGTAGCACGTGTGTAAAATCGAGCCATAAGCTGGCTGCACATGCCGCAGAGATCGGAGCCTGGGGAATCGGGGCGATGGCCTCTCCTTTCCCGAAAGTGAACCGGATAGAAGAATTAGTGAAATATTGCGAAGAAATCGCAAGCGGCGCGCCGGAACTTCCTTTCTATTACTATCATATCCCGGCTTTCAACGGCGCTTTCCTGCCGATGGTCGAACTGCTGAAAGCGGTGGACGGGCGCATCCCGAACTTCGCCGGCATCAAATACACGTATGAAAGCCTTTACGAATATAACCAGTGCCGCTTGTACAAAGACGGCAAATTCGATATGCTTCACGGCCAGGACGAGACGATCCTTCCGTGCCTGGCAATGGGCGGCGCACAAGGCGGCATCGGCGGGACAACCAATTACAACGGTAAAGAGCTGACCGGAATACTCGAAGCCTGGGCTGCCGGAGACCTCGAAACGGCCCGCGAACGCCAGAACTTCTCACAGGAAGTCATCAACGTAATCTGCCATTACCGCGGTAATATCGTGGGCGGAAAACGGATCATGAAACTGATCGGGCTCGACCTGGGTAAAAACCGGACGCCGTTCCAGAATATGACGGATGCGGAAGAGACCGCCATGAAAGCGGAACTGGAAGCCATTCATTTTTTCGACAGATGCAACAAGTTCTAAAAACATAAACGCCATGAACGACATTACAAAACCGTCCGAATACCTCGGATATTGGGGCGAAAAATACAAAAACGATTTACTGACCGACATTCTGCCTTTCTGGCTGAAATACGGTATCGATCATGAGAACGGAGGCTACTTTACCTGTCTGGACCGGGACGGTTCGCTGTTAGACACGAACAAATCGGTCTGGTTCCAGGGACGGTTCGCCTTTATCCTCGCTTATGCTTATAACAACCTTGAAAAACGGGCCGAATGGCTGGAAGCCTGCAAGAACGGAATCGACTTTATCGAGACATATTGTTTCGATACGGACGGCCGTATGTTTTACGAGGTAACTAAAACAGGAACTCCCGTACGGAAACGCCGATATGTATTTTCTGAAACGTTTGCCGCAATCGCCATGGCTCAGTATTCGATCGCTTCGGGCGACAAGAGCTATGCGGAAAAGGCGGTCAAGCTGTTCAACCAAATCCTCTATTACAAAAACACACCGGGGGCATTAGAGCCCAAATTCAGAGAAGGATTCGTTGCAAAAGGACATTCCTTTTGCATGATCCTGATCGACACCGCCGCCCGCATCCGGGAGGCGATAGACGATCCTGTGCTGACACGCCAAATCGACGAGTCGATAGCCGAACTGCATCGTGACTTCATGAAGCCGGAGTTTAAAGCCGTGCTGGAAACGGTCGGACCGGACGGCGAATTTATCGATTCGATTCCGGGCCGCACCATCAATCCGGGCCATTCCATCGAGACGGCCTGGTTCATCCTCGAAGAGGCCAAGCACCGGAACTGGGACCCGCAGCTGAAGCAGATGGGACTCACAATCTTAGACTGGTCCTGGGAATGGGGCTGGGACAAAACACACGGCGGAATCAGCTATTTCAGGGACTGCAAGAACCGTCCGCAGCAGGAATACTGGCACGACATGAAGTTCTGGTGGCCGCAATGCGAGGCTATTATCGCCACGCTCTATGCTTACGAAGCCACAAGCGATCCCAAATACTTGGAAATGCACAAACTGATAAACGAATACACGTATGCCCGTTTCCCGGATAAAGAGTACGGCGAATGGTTCGGCTATTTCCACTACGACGGGACACTCTCGCAACCGGCAAAAGGGAATATGTACAAAGGTCCGTTCCACATTCCCCGGATGCTTTTGAAATGTAATCTTTTATGTGAGGAAATTCTTTCAGGGCTATGATAAACAACAAGAAATACTATCCTTGGATCGTTGTCGCCCTGCTTTGGGGTGTGGCTTTGTTAAACTACATGGACAGACAGATGCTTTCGACCATGAAGTCTGCCATGATGATCGATATTACCGAACTGGAATCTGCCACGAACTTCGGGCGCCTGATGGCGGTGTTCTTATGGATATACGGCCTGATGAGCCCGGTTGCCGGCATGATCGCCGACCGGATCAACCGGAAATGGCTGATCGTGGGCAGTCTCTTCGTCTGGTCGTTCGTAACGCTGATGATGGGATATTCGACCGATTTCGACCAGATCTATACTCTCCGTGCCATTATGGGAGTCAGCGAGGCCTTGTACATCCCTGCCGGACTTTCGCTGATCACCGATTACCACCAGGAGAAAACGCGGTCATTAGCCGTCGGAATCCACATGACCGGGCTCTACACCGGACAGGCATTGGGTGGTTTCGGGGCCACCATCGCGGGGGCATACAGCTGGGAAACGACTTTCCACTGGTTCGGGATAATCGGGATTGCTTACAGTCTCGTCCTGATCCTTTTCCTGAAAGAGAAAAAAGACCATACGGTCGCCAAACTGGATTCGGAACCCGGACCGAAAGAGAGTCCGGTGAAAGCGGCGATAAAGGGAATGGGAATGCTGTTCGTCAATATTTCATTCTGGATCATCCTGCTCTATTTCGCCACTTCGAGCTTGCCGGGCTGGGCGACTAAGAACTGGTTGCCGACTTTGTTCTCGGAGAATTTGTCGATCGATATGTCGGAGGCCGGACCCTTGTCTACCTTCACGATCGCGATCTCTTCCTTTATCGGGGTGATTGCAGGCGGTATCTTGTCCGACAAATGGATTCAGCGGAATGTACGGGGACGCATTTACACCGGTTCCATCGGGCTTGCCCTGACCATTCCGGCACTGCTGCTGTTAGGGTTCGGCAACAGTTTCGCCATGATTGTCGGCGGCGGGCTTTGTTTCGGTATCGGTTTCGGTATCTTTGATGCCAACAATATGCCGATCCTCTGCCAGTTCGTATCGCCACGCTACCGGGCAACCGCCTACGGCATCATGAATATGACCGGGGTCTTTGCCGGAGCGATCATCACCAAACTGTTGGGCGAATCGACGGATGCCGGTAACTTAGGACATGATTTCGCGATGATGGCCGGCTTGGTATTCGTCGCCTTAGTGGTGGAAGTCATCTTCTTACGCCCGAAAACGGTCAACATGACCGATAAGTAAATCCTATTTTATAAACAACCTATCAACAAAAAACATCATGAGAAAAATCTTTCTTTACTTCAGCCTCCTTCTCTTCATGCAAACTGCCTTTGCCGCCGACAGCTTGTTTGTCAGAAAGCCACAGATCCCGATACTGATCGACCGGACGGACAATATCTTAGTGGAAATGCGTATACAGGCACACAAAGGGGATGTACTCAACAAACTGTCCCTGCAATTCAAAGAGGGGATCAACCTAAACGACATAAAGGCTTTACGCTTTTTCTATAGCGGAACGGAAGCGACTTCCCGGCAGGGAAAGCACTACCGCCCGGTTTCCTATATTTCCAGCCATGCGGAAGGCAAGACAAAGGCAGCCAATCCCTCCTACTCCGTTAAACAGAGCGAAGTGACGGATATCACCAATGTCGTGACCTTCACCAGTAACCAGCCGATGGTGGAAGGAGTCAACTATTACTGGGTCAGCATCGAGATGAAGCCGGAGGCTTCCCTGTTGACCACCTTTACCGTTCAGATGCCGGTGGCGGAGATCAACAATATGCCGGCGACAATCGTGTGGGACGGCAAATCGGATGTGCGCCGTATGGGAATCGGTGTCCGCCATGCCGGTGACGACGGGGTTTCGGCTTTCCGTATTCCGGGGCTGGTAACGACCAATAACGGAACACTCTTGGGTGTGTACGATATCCGCTATAACAGCAGCGTGGACCTGCAGGAAATGGTCGATATAGGGGTAAGCCGCAGCACTGACAAAGGGCAGACCTGGGAACCGATGCGCGTTGCGATGACGTTCGGCGAAACGGGCGGCCTGCCTCACTCACAGAATGGCGTGGGCGACCCGTCTATATTAGTGGACGAAAAGACAAATACGATCTGGATCGTTGCCGCCTGGACGCACGGCATGGGGAACGGGCGTGCCTGGTGGAATTCCATGCCGGGCATGTCGGCCGACAGTACCGCCCAGTTGATGCTTGTCAAAAGCGAAGACGACGGCAAGACCTGGAGCCAGCCGATCAATATCACTCCGCAAGTGAAAGATCCTTCCTGGTACTTCCTGTTGCAGGGACCGGGCCGGGGGATCACGATGAAAGACGGGACACTGGTTTTCCCGATCCAGTTCATCGATTCCACCCGCGTACCGAACGCCGGTATCATGTACAGCAAAGACCGGGGAACCACCTGGCATCTGCATAACCTGGCACGCACCAACACGACCGAGGCGCAGGTTGCCGAAGTCGAACCGGGCGTCCTGATGTTGAACATGCGTGACAACCGGGGCGGAAGCCGTGCCGTAGCCACCACCCGCGACCTGGGCAAGACCTGGTACGAACATCCGTCTAACCGCAGTGCCCTGCAAGAACCGGTCTGTATGGCAAGCCTCATCCACGTGGATGCCAAAGACAACATCACCGGAAAAGACCTGCTGATCTTCTCCAACCCGAACACGACGAAGGGACGTAACCATATCACCATCAAGGTAAGTACGGACGGAGGCATGACCTGGCCGCTCTCCAACCAGGTAACATTGGATGAAGACGAAGGCTGGGGCTATTCCTGCCTGTCCATGATCGACAAGGAAACGGTCGGTATCTTCTACGAATCGAGCGTCGCTCATATGACTTTCCAGGCTGTCAAACTGACCGACCTGGTGAAGTAGTCCCACATGAAACGCATACTGTTCATATTAGTAAGTTTATATGCAGGGGCATTGGCTGTGCAAGCAGCCGGTACCCCTCATTTGCTTCCCTGGCCGCAAAAAGTTGTCTGGAGCGGGGAAAAGGCTGTGGACGGCCTGGTCTATTCACCTGATAAGAAACGATAAGCAAATGAAAAAGATTCTGCTTTGTTTATTCATCGTATTAAGTGCCACGATTGATGCGCAAAAGATCAAGGTGGCCTGTGTAGGGAACAGTGTAACGTACGGCCACGGAATCGAAGACCGCGAAAAAAACAGTTATCCCGCCCAACTCCAACGGATGCTGGGTGACGGATATGAGGTCGTCAACTTCGGAAAAAGCGGGGCGACACTATTGCGAAAAGGACACCGTCCTTACAACGAACAAGAAGAATGCAAGGCGGCCCTCGACTTTGCCGCCGACCGGGTCGTCATCCATCTCGGGCTGAACGACACCGACCCGCGTGACTGGCCGAATTACCGGGATGACTTCACAAAGGATTATCTGGCACTGATCGATGCTTTCCGGCAAGCAAACCCGAAGTGTGAAATCTGGATCTGCCGCCTGACGCCGATCTCCCACCGGCACCCGCGCTTCAAATCGGGCACACGCGACTGGTACTGGCAGATACAACAAAACATCGAAGAGATCGCAACACTCGCCAATACCGGGCTGATCGACCTGCAAGCAGGACTCTACGACCGTCCCGACCTCTTGCCGGACGCCTTGCATCCCACAGCTGAAGGAGCCGGAATCATCGCACGGACTGTCTGCCAGGCATTGACCGGAGATTACGGAGGCCTGCAAATGCCCGTGACCTATTCGGATAATATGGTACTCCAACGAGAAAAACCGCTCAGGATAGCCGGGATTGCCAATGCCGGTGAGAAGGTGACGGTTGGCATCGCCGGTCAAAAGGGCGAAACAATAACGGGATCAAATGGGAAATGGTCGGTTATCCTGCCGCCGATGGAGGCAGAAGGGCCGTACACGCTAAGCATCTCGGCCGCATCCGGAAAACTGGATTATACGAATGTCCTGATCGGCGAAGTATGGCTTTGCTCCGGCCAGTCGAACATGGCGTTCCAAGTAAGCAGTGCCGCCGACAGCCAGCGAAAAGCTTTTCTGGAATTTGCTGCCGGAAAGCCACAAATCCGTCTTTTCGATATGAAACCCCGGTGGGCGACAAATGCGGTGGAATGGGACATCTCGACATTGGATTCTCTCAACAGGCTCCAATATTACCGAAATACCGAATGGAAGGAATGCAACGAAGAGACGGCAAATCGTTTCTCGGCTGTCGCCTTTGCGTTCGGGCAGATGTTGTCAGACAGCTTGCAGGTTCCGATCGGGCTTATCCTGAACGCCATAGGCGGATCACCGGCGGAAGCCTGGGTGGATCGCAAGACGCTGGAATTCGAATTGCCGGATATTCTTTACGACTGGAAACAGAATGATTTTATCCAGAATTGGGCACGGGAACGCGCCGCCCTCAACATCCGGAAATCAGCGAACAAACAACAACGGCATCCCTACGAGCCTTGCTATTTATACGAGTCCGGCATCCGCCCGCTTGAAAAATTCCCGATACGGGGCATCATCTGGTATCAGGGAGAATCGAATGCACACAATGTGGAAGCGCACGAGAAGTTGTTCCATCTTCTGACAAAAAACTGGCGGGAGAACTGGTCGGAAGAGTTGCCTTTCTATTACGTACAACTATCCAGCATCGACCGTCCCAGTTGGCCCTGGTTCCGGGACAGCCAACGCAGGATGCTGCAATCGATTCCGAACAGCGGCATGGCGGTCAGCAGCGATCACGGCGATTCCTTGGATGTCCACCCGCGCCACAAACGCGAAGTAGGGGAACGCCTTGCCCACTGGGCGCTCAACAAGACGTACGGGCACGACGTTCTTGCTTCCGGCCCGCTCTATCGCTCGGTCACATTCAAGGACAGCGCTGCTTACGTCACATTCGATTACGGGAAAGGGATGCATAGCTCCGACGGCGGCAAACTGCGCACTTTCGAGATTGCTGGGCACGATGGTCTGTTTGTCCCTGCAGAGGCACAAATCATAGACGAAAAGACAATAAAAGTATGGAGCGACCGGATCCGCAATCCGAAGTTCGTCCGTTACGGATGGCAACCTTTCACCCGTGCCAATTTAGTAAACGAGGCTGAACTTCCGGCTTCGACATTCCGTTCGGAAGCCGCCCGGATCAGCTGGTTCCGGCTGCCCGACCTGCCCGGCAGCCAAAAGGGCCCGGCATTAGGGGTCTCTGCTCCGTTCACGGGTATCAGTGACGGTGAGTTATTGGTTGCCGGAGGGTGTAACTTCCCCGGTAAACCGGCGGCGGAAGGAGGTACAAAACAATATTACAGCGATATATATGCACTCAGCATGACCGCCCAATCTCCCGCCGGATGGAGAAAGATCGGCAAACTGCCGCTGCCGCTTGCTTACGGGGCGTCGGTCACAACACCCGAAGGCCTTGTTTGGATTGGGGGAAATAACCGGGAAGGAGCCTCCAAACAAGTCTTTCTGGCAAATTGGGACAGGGAAAAACAGAAATTGCATATCTCCGAACTGCCGCCACTCCCCATGCCGATGGATAACCTCTCAGCCACCTATGCCGACGGTTATCTGTATGTCGCCGGCGGGAATAAGCAGCCGGACTGTTCAAACTCGCTCTTTTCGTTACAGCTAACACCGTCGCCTCAAAAGGTATGGGTGCGGCTTCCTGATTTTCCGGGGCCTGCCCGGGTACAGCCCGTCCTGACAGCCCAACAATCCGGGGATGGCGTACGCCTTTATCTGGCAGGCGGTTTCCAGCCTGCATCCTCCCTTCAGGAAGCTATTGTCTGCACAGACATACTTTCGTATCATCCGAAGACAAAGCAGTGGAGAAACGAAGGCTTTTTACCTTTGTTAGCAGACGGTTCTCTCCATACCGTTACGGGAGGCTGTGCCGTCTCATCGTGCGATAGCTCCATCTTACTGGCAGGAGGCGTGAACTACGACCGTTTCCGTGACGCTCTTAACCGCCCGTTACTAATAGAACAAGCAACGAACACGGGCAACAGTTCGTTGCGGGATTCGCTGCAAAAAGAGGCCCGGAACTATCTCTTACATCCTGCCGACTGGTATAAGTTCAATACCTCCCTGCTACTATACAATACTTTCACAAAACGCTGGACCAACCTCGGAGACTACGAAGAAGCGGCACGTGCCGGAGCCGGCGTTGCGAACTTTGGAAACACGGTAATCCTAATCAACGGAGAGCTAAAACCGGGCATCCGCACGCCGGAAGTCAGTGCTTTCGAACTTATGCTCTATCCCTGATTCACACCAAAGCGAATTTACGGATATTCGCATCCCAAACCGGTTCCGTATAAATCAGTTCGACCGCTTCGGCCGGAGTTGAGGCGACCGCCCAAAGCCCGGCATGCTGCGGGCGCATGAAATGTTCGTCGACGGCTCTTTGGAACATCTCCAAAAGGGGATCGAAGTAACCGTTTATATTCAGAATAACAATCGGGTTGAAATACAAGCCTAACTGCTTCCAGGTGATAACTTCCAACAGCTCTTCAAGAGTTCCGCATCCGCCCGGAAGGGCAATCACGGCATCCGAGAGGTCAGCCATCCGTTGTTTGCGTTCGTGCATACTATCGACTTCGACCAGATCGGTAAGCCCCTTATGACACCAATCCTGTTCCACCATAAAACGGGGGATTACACCCGTAACCGTTCCACCGACAGCCAGTGCGCCATCCGACACGGCGCACATCAGGCCGGTATTGCCGGCTCCGTTTACCACCCGCAGGTTCCGCTCACCTAACAAACGCCCCAATTCGGTTGCCGCCTCATAAAAAACAGGGGCGGCTTGTGTGCTGGAAGCGCAATATACACAAACAGAAGCGATCTTATTTCTTTCTTTTCCCATTAATATTTATTATCAACCCAATCGTTAATATATATGTATAAAAAGATAACGTTGACAGGTCCGTCACTGAACGAGGTTCAGTCCGTCACCCGACAATGGCCGTTAATTTTCCTTTATTTATATCATACCCGAACAAAGCAAAATCACCCAGGCAAGGATCATCCGGGAAGATATGCGACAGGGCCTCGGTTATCTCGAGCGCCGTTTTCAGGGTGGCGCTCCGTTGCCTTGTCAAGCCCAGTTCTAACGAGAGCTGGTGGACATGCGTATCCAGCGGGATAATCAGCTGACGAGGATGAAAGGCAGTCTTCCAAATCCCGAAATCGACGATTCCATCGGTCCGGATCATCCAGCGAAGGAACATAGCCAAGCGTTTACAGGCAGAAGTGCCACTCATCACCGGAATACCGTTTATGCCAGAAAAGACGTCCTGTAGCTTGAGGACCGGATTCGGGTAGGGGCTTGCCGCCAGTGCATCTTCCAGTGAATCATACTGCTCATAGATCTCTTTCAGCCGGTCACAAAGGGCACGCAGGTCCGAATGCGTATAAAAGCGGTAAAACGTATCGCGCTTGCCGGCCGGAACGTCCGAAGCCAGTTCCCGGTACCGCCCGGACGAAATCCACTCGTAAGGGCTTCCGCCCATCCGGCTGTGCAACCAGTCCGCCTTCCGGAGGATCACTTCGCGACGCCCGTAGGAGATCCAGGAAGTGATGAAACCGGATATTTCGATATCCCGTTTCTCCGTAAACCGATGGGGGAACTGAACCGGATCATCGGGGATAAAAGATTTCACATTATAGGTTCCGGCCCATTCCTTCAATTGCGCTTTCAGTTGTTTGTCCATCCGTTATTTCTTCTTTAGGAAATACTGCCGCCGGTCTTCGGGATAATGCTCGATGGCATATCGGAGAGCCGTACGCGGAAGTTGTGTCGCATACCGTTCCAGAAAGCCGGTAAGGGTATCCCGATCCCTTTTGCCCACTTCGCGAAGCATCCAGCCGACAGCTTTATGCATCAGGTCATGTTTATGCGTCATCAACCGTTCGGCCAGCGCCAGCGTATCGGTAAAATCCGAACGGCGGATAAAGGCCCAGGTACAGACGATCGAGATCCGCTGTTCCCAAAGGTTATCGCTTTCTGCCAGCTCATACAGAATGGAACGGTCCCGGTCGACTAAATATTCACCGACGATATCCCGGCAGGAGAGATCGACCAAATCCCAATTATTGCAACGGCGGGTATTTTTCAAATAGAAACGATACATCTTTTCCCGTTCTTCAGCCGTAGTCTTTTTATCCTGGAAACGGTAGACCAACACTAACAGAGCGCAGAGACGGGCCTCATGCCAGGGGCTATCCAGGAGGCGCTGCAATTCATCGAGGGGCATCGCCTTGTTTGCCTTGGCTATGCTGCGGGTTAGCGGGACGACTACGCCTAAAAAGCGGTCGCCTTCGCCATATTGTCCCGGTCCGGTCTTGAAAAACCGGCTCAGGTGGACGGCTTTTTCGGGTGAACCGACCGATTGCAGTTCACTCAGCACAAACTCCGCCGTCATGGGCGCAACACCCGTGACACAGGACGGTCGCCTTCTAAGAATCCGATTACATTGTTGCAAACCGTACGCGCCATAATAATGCGTGTTTCCAGTGTCTGCGTTCCGATATGGGGGGTGAGTACGACATTTTCCATTTCCAGCAGTTCCGGCAACGGGTAATCACCGAATTCGAATACATCTAAGCCGGCTCCGTGGATCGTCCCGTCTTTCAATGCCTGCACCAGGGCCTTTTCATCGACCAGCGGGCCGCGGCCGGTGTTGATCAGGACGGCAGTCGGCTTCATCTGCTTCAGTTCGGCTTCACCGATGAGATGAAAGGTTTCAGGAGTATAAGGGGCATTCAAGGAAACGAAATCGGATTGGGAGAGGAGCTCTTCTTTGGAAACGTATGTGACATTCAGCTTTGTCTCTTCTTCGACATACAGCTGGCGGCGGTTGTGATAGAGGACTTCCATACCGCAGGCATTCGCCCGTTTGGCAAGTGCTTTCCCGATACGTCCCATACCGATAATACCTAACGTTTTTCCGGTTACGTTGACACCTAAATTCTCCAGTACGCCAACCTTCATCCCGAGGCCTTCCTTGCGCAGCTTTCGGTCGCATTCGGTAATGCGCCGTGCCACATCAAGCATCAGCCCGAGTGCGAGATTAGCGGTAGGGGCTGTTACGGGGTCGGGGGTATTGGCGACCGTGATTCCTTTTTCGAGGCAGTAAGCGACATCGATATTGTTGTAACCGACGGCATAGTTCGCCACCATTTTCAGGTTGGGGGCACGGTCGATCAACTCCTTGTTTACCGGAAAATCGAACATCGAACACAACACATCGTACTCCGGTATCATCTCTAAAACTTCTTCATACGTGAAATCTCTTCCTTCGGGAAAAGTAACTTCGTACTTGCTTTCCAGCTCAGTAAAACCTTCGCGGAACATATCGTAAGTGACTAATATCTTTGCCATAGTTTTCCTTTTTTACGTGCAAAAATATAAAATAAAACAATGCCTGAAAATCTGGAACAAGGTATGTTTTCCTCTAAAACATCGTAAAAATGCAAAACATAGGGTATGTTTACCTCTAAAACAACGTAAAAATGCAAAACATAGGGTATGTTTACCTCTAAAACAACGTAAAAACACGAGGCATAGGGTATGTATGCATCCAAAACAATGTAAAAACGTGAAACACATGATATGTATGTCTCTAAAACAATGTAAAAACGCGAAACACAGGGAATGTATGCCTCTAAAACATCGTCAGGAAGCCAGACATAGGCTGGTACCGGCGTTCATTTCTTTTCATGGTCGCGAATAAACCGGACAGCTAAGGGAAAAGCAGCGGCACACATGCTACCATGATCGAAACCACCTAACTCATAAAGGGTCACATCGGGATGGCCGAGCAGTTTGAAGAGACGGTAGAAATAGGCGGCTTCTTCATAGCGACCGTACATTTCTTTTTCACGGTCGCCGGAGAGGATCAGGATAGGGGCGCAATCTTTCCGGACGTAATATAAGGGCGCCGTTTCATCGATTGTCGGCTGCAAAGGTTTAATGCCTTGCCGGTTACGGGTTTCGAAATGGGTGATTACCTGGCCGCTGAAAGGGATGATCCCGGCGAGTTTGTCGGCATCTTTTCCGTAACGGGCCAACTGTTTCTTATCCAGTCCGACCATATCGACCAGATAGCCGCCGGCGGAATGCCCGGCAACATAAATAGAGGAGGTGTCGCCTCCGTATTTTCCGATATTATCGAACACCCAGGCAACGGCGGCAGCGGCATCGTCCACGATCTCCATTGTTTTCACATGCGGCGACAAGCGGTATTCGACGCCTACGACTACTAAGTTATCCGTCAGCAGCTGCGAAGGTACTTCACGGCTACCGCCGGTCAATCCGCCGCCATGAAACCAGACAACGACAGGCGCATTTTGTACTCCCGGCTGGTAAGCAATATCCAGGCGGCACATCTTGGAGGTGTATTCATCTCCTGCATTTTCACGATACGGGACATTACGCTCATAGGTATAACCGGCAGCAAAAGCCGCCACGGAAACGAGGATGAGCAAGAAGGTTAACCAGATTTTATGCATCATATTTTGTTCTAAATTTGAATTGATTAAACACATAGATTCATGTTCCAAAAGTAACCAGCTTTTTCCAACAAAACAAACAATCTCCCATTTCCCGCCTTCTTTTTTCTGCTGAACCCGATTATTTCCTATTTTTGTAATCTAATAACGAGTATCTTATTACCTGTCAACAACTACTATGGTTCTAAATTATATCTGGATTGCCTTCTTTCTGATTGCCTTCGTGGTGGCGCTCTGCAAATTAGTCATCGGCGGAGACACGGAAGTTTTTACCCATATCATCAACGCATCTTTTGCTTCGGCTAAGACGGGGTTCGAGATATCCCTCGGGCTGACGGGAGTCTTGGCCCTCTGGCTCGGCATCATGAAAATCGGGGAAAAAGGAGGTGTGATACAGGCTTTTGCACGGCTGACGGCCCCCGTGTTCAGCAAGCTCTTTCCGGGAATACCGAAAGACCATCCGGCAACGGGCTCCATCTTCATGTGCATTTCGGCCAACCTCTTAGGTCTGGACAATGCGGCCACACCGATGGGACTGAAAGCCATGAAAGAGTTGCAGGAACTGAACACGCAGAAGGATTCCGCCAGCGATCCGATGATCATGTTTCTTTGCATCAACGCTTCGGGGCTGACGTTGATTCCGGTTTCCATCATGACCTACCGGGCACAGATGGGAGCGGCAAACCCGGCGGATGTTTTCCTGCCCCTCATGCTCGCAACCTTCTCTTCCACCTTAGTCGCCATACTGGCGGTCTGTTTCAAGCAAAAAATAAACATCCTGCAACGGAACCTGCTGCTTTTCTTCGGTGGCCTGATCGCGTTCATCGGTGGTCTGGCATTGCTTTTCGGGATGATGAGCCAGCAGTCGGTCTCCCTCTACTCTACCCTGTTTGCCAACATTTTGCTTTTCTCCATCATATGCGGATTCATCATCAGCGGCATCCGAAAGAAAATCAACGTCTACGACACCTTCATCGAAGGGGCGAAAGAGGGTTTCCGGACTGCCGTGACGATCATCCCCTACCTCATCGCCGTATTGGTCGCCATTGCTGTTTTCCGTGCCTCCGGAGCGATGGATTTCCTGATCGACGGCATCCGTATGGGAGTTGCGGCAGCAGGATTAGACACGCAGTTTGTGGAAGGTTTTCCTACCATGCTGATGAAACCGCTTAGCGGCAGCGGGGCGCGTGGCATGATGCTGGATGCGATGAACACCTACGGAGCGGACTCGTTCATCGGCCGCCTCTGCTCCATCGTGCAGGGATCGAGCGATACGACTTTCTACGTCGTCGCCCTCTATTACGGCAGTGTCGGTATACGCAACACCTACTATACGATCCCCTGCTCGCTGTTGGCTGATCTGGCCGGGGCGGTGGCGGCGGTCGCTATGACATATTTGTTTTTCACCTAAAAATAATTTGTATCTTCGTCCTATCTAACATAGCAATTTACAAACAGTAAAAACGACAGGAAATGTATGGCGAATCCATCTTTCACCTACTATCAAAATGATACTGCCATCCCATGTAAATCGGATTAGTAGTGCATATATTTGGAATTAGTATAGCGGGTAATATTTTTTAACATATCATTCGGTAAGATAAAACACAAAAAGAATAGCAATATGGCAATAGCATTTTATGCGGAAGACATCAAGCTTCCGGCAATCAAAAAGAGAGCGGTCGGCAATTGGATAAAAGAGGTTGCCGCTACATACGGGAAGAAAGTCGGTGATATCAGTTATATCTTCTGCTCCGATGAAAAGATACTGGAAGTAAACCGCCAGTACCTTCAGCATGATTATTATACGGATATCATCACGTTCGACTATACCGGCGGCAACAAGATCTCCGGCGACCTTTTTATCAGCCTCGACACGGTAAAGAGCAACTCCGAAACATTCAACACCTCCTACAATGAGGAGCTCCACCGTACCATCATCCACGGTATCCTCCACCTCTGCGGCATCAACGACAAAGGGCCCGGAGAACGCGAGATTATGGAGGCCAACGAAAACAAAGCACTGGCGATATTGCCGGAGGAATGCCGGGAAATTTAGATTTCCCGGATTATTCCACAATCACCAACACCGGAATTCTTTATTACTTTTGACGCACTATCTTCCGAAAGGCGACAGAAAAGGGTTCCCGAAGCCCATAAAAGTTTTACTGCATGAAACTCCGAGTTCCACCGGTGAAACTTTCCGGAAGTTTGGTATATCATGCTTTTTGCAATATTAGCGCATAGCAATATCCACATCCTGTTTAATGGAGGTAACTGGCATTCAGGAAATACGTTCACGACCTTGTTCTGTGTGGCAATTATCGCTTTACTGATCATACAGCTTCTAAAAAGAAATGTCTGGAGCCGCTTCCTGTTAGGGATGCTGTTTACTTTCGGTTCATTATTCATGTTTTTTGCATTGCTATCCGAATATTCGGAATTTCCACTCGGGACGGAAGCCAGTGCACTCCAACTGCTCGTTGCCGGCTCTCTATTTATAGGAATTTCTTTTTTGCTGGGGGGCAAAATGCTGCTGAACGGGTTGCATAATATGTATGCCTGAAAAAGCTTGTACATGCTCCGGTGAAAACAGAGATTGCCGGAGAAATGCTCCCAAAACCGATTACTCGCTATCACTACCACAAATACTCATACCGAACGACCATCTGCTCATTTGCCGGATAAACCCCGGTATTATCACATAGATTTGAATTTATAACTCTATTATCAACTCAATCCTGGAAACAGACAAACAAGGGATTGGCAACAATAATAAATTATCGGGTATGAAAAGCACAACTATTTTCTTTCTATTTATTCTGTTAATAACGACAGGTTGTAAGAGACGGAATCAAACGGCAGATGACTTGATCACGGTAGATGTCACCAAAAATTCTTTTCCCAAAAAAGAATTGATTCTTCAAGATTTCATGGATGTGGAGTATATTCCTCTGGAAACAAACGAAGAGTTTATCAACCAAGGGTGTGTGGATGCTATAGGCGAAAAATACATAATCGTAACAAACTATAGAGATGACGGTGATATTTTTGTGTACGATCGGAGCGGGAAAGCCATCCGGAAGATAAATCGTAAAGGACAAGGGGGAGAAGAATATATTTCGTGTAGAAGTGTTATATTGGATGAAGAAAATGAAGAACTGTTTGTAAACGATAACTATGCAAAAAAAATAAGAGTTTATGATTTGAAAGGAAATTTCAAACGAAGCCTTAATCAAAAGAGTGATAAAAATTCGTCTTATTTGGATATGTTTGATTATGACAAGGAAAACTTGATTTGCTATGATAAGTTTAATTATGAAATACCGTTTTTGCTTGTCTCAAAGCAAGATGGAAGTATAACGAAAGAAATTAAAATTCCATTTAAAGAGAAGAAATTATTTCATATAGTATTAAGGCAACCTGATGGAGTAGTAATAGCATCTGCAGGACCTGGTCTGTATAATAGTATAATTCCTTTTGAGGGTAATTGGATTTTGTTAGAAGCCTCTTCAGATACGATCTACACATTAATGCCTGATTACAGTTTGCATCCATTTATTGTACGAACACCACCTGTCCACACCATGAATCCGGAATCTTTCTTGATTTTAAAGTTGGTTTCCGATCGCTATTATTTTATGGAAAGTGTAAAGAATGTATATGATTTCAGCAAAGAAGAAGGTTTTCCGAGAACGTACTTTGTGTACGATACACAGGAAAAGGAATTCTTCAGGTATATCATATACAATGGCGATTATTCTTATAAAAAAGAATTCTATATGTCTATGCTGACCCCTATCAATTTCAAAGGGGAATTATGGGCGACTATAAATGCTTTTGAACTTTGCAAGGACTATGAAAAAGGGAAGTTGAAAGGCAAACTAAAAGAAGTAGCTGCGACATTGGGAGAAGATGACAATCGGGTGGTTATGTTGGTAAAACATAGAAAATAGCCTGTAGGACAATTAAAACAGCTGTTCTACCATTTATTTAATATAAGCATCTGTTATTACCTAAAGATAAATATCAAATATGAAAAGTATAAATGTCCTTTTGCCCATGCTCTGCCTTCTAATGATAGGATGCGCAGGAAACAAACAATCGACAAATGACCTGATCACAGTAGATGTCACAAAAAATTCTTTTCCCAAAAAGGAATTGATCCTTCAAGACTTTATGGATGTGGAGTATATTCCGCTGGAAACAAACGAAGAGTTTATCAACCAAGGGTGTGTGGATGCTATAGGCGAAAAATACATAATCGTAACAAACTATAGAGATGACGGTGATATTTTTGTGTATGATCGGAGCGGGAAAGCCATCCGGAAGATAAATCGTAAAGGACAAGGGGGAGAAGAATACATATCGTGTAGAAGTGTTATATTGGATGAAGAAAACAATGAAATGTTTATAAACGATTTTTGGGCAAGAAAAATAAAAATTTATGACTTGGAGGGAAATTTTAAGCGAAGTATTAAGCAGAAGCAAGATGGTGATACCCGGTTTTATTTGGATATATTCAATTACGATAAAGAGAATCTGATTTGTTACGATGAATTAAATGAAGAGATACCATTCTTGCTTGTATCGAAGCAAGATGGGAGTATAACCAAAGAGATTAAAACTCCATTTAAAGAGAAGAAACTATTGATTCAACTATTAAGACATGAAGGAGGAACTAGATCGGCCAGACCAGGAAATTATAGTAGAATAACTCCTTTTAAAGGTAGCTGGATTCTATTGGAACCTTCGTCAGATACAATTTATACGTTAATGCCCGATTATAGTTTGCGCCCGTTTATTGTACGAACACCACCTGTCCACACCATGAATCCGGAATCTTTCTTGATTTTAAAGTTGGTTTCCGATCGCTATTATTTTATGGAAAGTGTAAAGAATGTATATGATTTCAGCAAAGAAGAAGGTTTTCCGAGAACGTACTTTGTGTACGATACACAGGAAAAGGATTTCTTCAGGTATATCATATACAATGGAGATTATTCTTATAAAAAAGAATTCTATATGTCTATGCTGACCCCTATCAATTCCAAAGGGGAATTATGGGCGACTATAAATGCTTTTGAACTTTGCAAGGACTATGAAAAAGGGAAGTTGAAAGGCAAACTAAAAGAAGTAGCTGCGACATTGGGAGAGGATGACAATCGGGTGGTTATGTTGGTAAAACATAGAAACAGGAGCCTATAAAACACATCTTTATTGAGAGAGGGAGGTTCCAGATATAATCCTGCATCAGGATCGAAGCACATTAATTATTTTCAATACCGCTAATTTCAAGGGAGGCAAACTTTGTTTAACAATAGCAAATATAATTTCTTCATCGATATTAGCATATTCATACGATATAATATTTCGAAGAGCTACAATCTTGCGCCAAGGTATTTCAGGATATCTTCCCATTATCAGACATAAATCCCATCTTTTAAAATATTTCTTTTTAATGCCGGGCGCAAAGAGTCGCGCAATCGAACCAGATCGACCTTGCATTTGCACAAAGATTCCAATAGCTCTTTCAGATCAAAAATGATAAAAGGTTCGACCTTTTCAAGTAAGACGAATAGATCGAGGTCACTATTCTCGGTCTGTTCTCTTCTAGCAACAGAACCGAATATTCCCAATTCTTTAATCCCGAATTGAGGACCAAATTCTTTCTTGAACTGGGATAGTATTTCTTTGTATTCTGCTACAGTTTTCATAATTCCATCCTTTCTACAAAATTAGAAATAAAATCAACAATATGCAACAAGTTTTTATCCCTATACTCGTCCAAACCGGCCATTCGCTCATTTTGCCAACAATAAGCGGTCTTTATGGGATATATTTGAAGGGTAATTAAATTATTCATCTTATTTTTACAGGTATGAAAACAATACTCCTATTGCTCCTCGTTTTTCTGGTAAACAGCGGTTCGGCTGAAACGTTCGTTCCCTATACCCCCGACTCGCTGAAAGAGGGCGACTGGATGGAAATCGAGTCCGTCCACTACTATCCCTACGTTGCTCCGGGCATCGAAGAAGAAGTCCCCTGGCGGGCGGAAAATATCCGAAGAATCATCTTCAAGGCGACCGTAACGGACATAGATGCCCGTACCCTCACCATCGATTATGCACTCAAGAATCTGTACGAATGTCGGAACGATACCGGGAAACCCGGTTTCTACTATTTTGACAGCCGCTATCAGCAGGATTTTACGTTCGATCAGGAGATGGTCGGCAAACGGATCCTGCGCGTCACATACGATCGGGACAGCCGGAAAGCACATACTTCAGACAGGCAAGAAACTACCTTTTCTTACTCGAAAAACTATGTTCCTTTCGGAGTAAGACAGGCAAGGCTATCTGCCTATCCGGAAACAATTGTCCGGGATTCGTTACCCCTGGATAAACTGCTTACACCAGCGGCACAGGATATCCTGACCGGCTGGCACAAAGACGGAATGCCCCGGCTGGCACAAAACACGCGGGTCATCGACGCTTCGTTCGCACTTCCTCCGAATACGGAATTTACCTGTAGTTACGTTGATTTTGATCTGTCCAAAGATTCGACCGTCCATAAAAAGATATTCATCCCCTACCCGACAGAATACAAAGTGGGCGAACGGGTGACGCTCCTGCTTACTCCGGGGGACTCCATTACGCAAGACAAAGAATTATTTGCCACGACACATAAAAGACGCTATCAGGGACGGGGAAGCGAGCAAAACAATATTCAATACAGTTTTCGGCGATTCGCAGACATAAATGACCCTGAGATGCGTAGTTTGGATCCCATTGCTCCGGACCAAATTAAAAAAGCATTTCAAACCCGGGATTCTCTTTTTCAAATTGCATTAGAGAAGGATTTCAAGAATTTGAATCCATACTGGCGAAAGGTATTCGAACGTTCGGAAAGATATTTTGAAGGGATGTCTGTCCTTCAGTTCTATATAAGAGCCACCGACAAAGAAGCCTGGCAAAACAGCGGTTTACTCGACTGGCAAGCTCCTTATTTCGCATCGGTCAATCCGCTTATCGACCATGCATACAGCTTGCAAAAGCCTGATGCCGCAACTTACTATTATTTCCTATACACATATTCAAACTATAAAAAACAAGAATTCAAATCCGACAACCTGTGCTTGAACAAGCAGGGAAAACTATCCCCACAGGAAGAATACATCATAAATAAACAACTCTTTTCGGGTTTTCCTAAATATATGGCAACGGGATCAACTCTACAACAGTTGATGCACACCAACACGCTATCCGAAATAGAAGGAGATTATAACGATTTTATCCGCTCCTGTCCGGATACCAGTCTGACAAATCTGCTAAAAAGAACATACGATAAACTATTACCCTTCGAAACTGGAAAAAATATCAGGGAAAGTGGCCTTATGATAGCCGATAGCTTGCATCTGGTGAAAGGAAGCGACCGGAAATACATCCTGCTGTTTTTATCAAGAGAACAAGGTCTTCCTGCGCCAAACCTTCAAAATGCACTTGATTTCAAAAAATGTCTTGAATCGGAAGGGCTTGTCTCCATCGTTCAACTCGAGTTATATTCAAAATTCCAATCTAACAATACCGAACGGGTAAAGCCCTTTAAAGCGATTTCCGATCTGCAAATAGAGGAATTAAGGCGTAAGGGACTCGGTGCAGTGACTATCCTGATGCGTGAAGACGGAACCATCCTCTATCGGCAATTTACGGGTTGGAGGTTTGATTCCAAACCCGCCTTAGCAATCATTCAAAACGACCTGAACCGGGAAGACGAATCTTTCAACGACTTTCTAAAAGGCTTCAAAGAAGGAGTCTTGGGTACGCTATTAGTCGCGGCAATCATCGGTATCGTTTACTATTTCCGGATGAAAGGGAAGCAAAAGAAGGAACGGAACCGCCGCCGTATCCGTGAACTCGAGCTCCGCGCGATCCGTTCACAGATGAACCCGCATTTCATTTTTAATGCGCTCAGTTCGATCCAGAACCTGATCAATCGCTCGGCCAATCAGGAGGCGAACGAATATTTGATCGATTTCTCACGCCTGTTGCGGAAAGTCCTGGCGACTTCCGAAAAGAAGCTGGTTCCCCTCTCCGACGAGATCGAACAGCTGCAGCTCTACCTGAAGCTCGAACAGCTCCGTTTCCCCTTCTCCTACTCGCTGACAGTAGACAAAAATATCGAACCGGATGCAATCGAGATTCCGGGGATGCTGATACAACCTTTCGTCGAAAACGCCGTTAAACACGGAATCGCTCCGCGCGGTACGGGAGAAATCATAATTCGATTATCTTTGCAAAACCAGTTGTTGGTGATCGACATCATCGACGACGGCCCCGGAATGAAAGCTAATGCGGAAGGAGGTTTCGGTATCCGTGCCATCAGCAACGAGTTCGAAATACTGAAGGATTTGTACAACACGGAAATCGACATAACGATCGAAAACAGGCAGGAGAAAGAATCTGTTTCCGGTTGCCATGTCCGGCTATCCATTCCTTTATAAGACAAAATATGGACACAAAAATAACCGCAGCAATTGTAGATGACGAGCAGGGGAACCGGGAGAACCTGCTCCGCATGATCGGGCGCTATTGCCCGCAAATCAGGATATCGGCCATTTGCAGCTCCGTCACCGAAGCCCGTACCGTCCTGCCCGAAGCTAAACCGGATATCCTTTTTTTGGATATCCGGCTGGGTGACGATACCGGTTTCTCCCTCCTGAGAAGTCTTCCGGAGATTCCTTTCGAGGTGATCTTCGTGACCGCTTACGACAACTATGCGATCCAGGCCATCCGCTTCAGTGCGCTCGACTATTTGTTGAAGCCGATCGACCCGGAAGAACTGACGCATGCCGTAGACAAAGCAGTCCAGGTCGTCCTCCGGAAACAGGAAAACAAACGGATGCAAAACCTCCTGCAGAACACACAGGCTTTGGACAAACAAAAGAAAATAGCCCTGTCGGTCGCCGATAAAATAGAATTTGTGGAGATCGGTTCCATCATCCGTTGCGAGTCGGAAAGCAACTACACGACCTTCCACCTGAAGTCGGGGGAAAAGCTGATCGTATCGAAAACACTCAAGGAGTTTGATGAGTTATTGACGCCTTACAACTTCCTCCGCGTCCACCAATCCCACTTGGTCAACCTGGATGAAATCAAAAGTTTCATCAAAAGCGACGGGGGATATATACGTATGAAAGATGGAGCGTCGGTTAGCATTTCCCGCCAACGGCGGAATTATGTGATGGAAGTTTTAAGGCAATTATAAATTCAACTGCCGGAAGGTCATTCATTCTTTATATTTCAGGTCGAAACGGCCTTTCGTAACGCGTCCTCCTTCGAAAGTACCACTGAACACACCGTCAGACATACGGGATATATAGACCTTTCCATCTTCTATCTTTTGATTATCAAAAGAGGCATCCTTATAAGGGAGCGTCTTCCCTTGTTTAGGATTGGCAATTGTAAAACGGAGATACGTGCCGAAATCGACTTGTGCCGAAACCGTCATGCCGGTACTGTCTTCCAGCACCATATATTCCGCATTGGGCAGGCCCCACCGGCCGCTTGCATACACCCAGCCATCTACCAGGCAACCGAATGTATTCGCCCCGGTCTCGGTCGCCTCGGGCATAATCGTCGGATCGATCGACTTATTCTCTTCACAGGCCATACAAAACAACAACAAACAGATAAATAATATATGTCTCATAATCGTATCTGATTAAAAATGTAAATTTATACCGAACAACAACGATAATTGGGAGAAGCAGCCCCCGCCACCATTCAACTCAGGAGATTCGACTTGCCATTTCCGACCGTGATATTTGACCGAATAGCTCTCGGAGGAGGTGACGATCCAATTCACTTTTGCAGAAATTCCCACAAGCGACGAGAGAAGATACTCGCCCCCTGCCGAGAGATTATATGCCAGCTTGTTCATAGACACATCCCGTGGCTTACCGTACACGATGCTTTTATCTTTATAATGCTGATATCCCAAACCGGTCGATAAGGACAGATTATATTTCTGCTTCACCATGAACAAGGCAATCTGAGGCGCAATATAGTGCATCAGGATCTTGTCGGAACTTTCATCATAAGCATTTTTGTACTGCCCACCCTGGTAGAGAAGTCCGGGAGCGAACTTAAACGAATTGAAGATATATTTATCCCCTAAAAAATAATAGCTGGCATCCCAGGTGACTCCATTCCGCAAATCACTACGATAGGAGCCGGAGTTGTTAGTGATCCCGATCATTCTCCCCAAATACCAGGAAGGCCCTGCATAAACGGAAAACACCGACTTTCCGGTCGATGCCTCCTGGGCCAAGGCAGACACAGCTTGTATCAGCAGTCCCAACAAAAGCACATATTTTTTCATAACATTTCTTTTAGAATTATAATAAGTAAGATGTTCATGGCTGTTAGAACGCTGCATGCCAGCCAATACCTTTTGCAGAACCTTAACGAAACAAAGCATAAGCAAAATATTCTTTGGGATGATAACTAAAAGGCCGAGTATGACTATCTTTGCAAAAGAAACAAAGACAATTAGGACAATGACTTTCAATTACGATGTGATCGTGGTAGGTGCCGGTCATGCAGGCTGTGAAGCCGCAGCGGCTGCCGCCAATATGGGTTCGAAGACTCTTCTCATTACAATGGACATGAACAAGATTGCGCAAATGAGTTGCAATCCGGCTGTCGGAGGCATAGCCAAAGGCCAGATTGTCCGTGAAATCGACGCATTAGGCGGTTATATGGGAATTGTGACGGACCGGACAGCCATCCAGTTCCGTATGCTGAACCAGAGTAAGGGACCGGCCATGTGGAGCCCGCGCTCCCAAAGCGACCGCGCCCGTTTCATCGAATGCTGGCGGGAAATATTAGAAAACCTTCCGAACCTGTATATCTGGCAGGATACCGTACGCGAACTATTGCTCGACGGAAATACCGTATGTGGCGTAAAGACGAATATGGGAGTCGAGTTCCATGCGAAAAGCGTAGTCCTGACAAACGGGACTTTCCTGAACGGGCTTATGCATATCGGGCGGACACAAATCAGGGGCGGGCGTATAGCCGAACCGGCAGCAACCGGACTGACCGAACAATTGGTTTCGCTGGGTATCAAATCCGAACGGATGAAGACGGGAACGCCTGTGCGTATCGATGCACGCAGCGTACACTTCGATGAAATGGCGGAACAGCCCGGGGAAAACGACTTCCATAAGTTTTCATATATGGACACTTCGCACCGCGTTTTGAAACAGCTAAGCTGCTGGACGACCTTCACCAACGAGGCCTGCCATGCAATCCTGCGCGAAGGCCTCCCTGACTCCCCGTTATATAACGGACAGATCCGGAGTATCGGCCCGCGTTACTGTCCGAGCATCGAAACGAAAATCGTAACTTTTGCAGATAAACCCCAACACCAGCTCTTCTTAGAGCCGGAAGGCGAGACGACGCAGGAATACTACCTGAACGGCTTCTCCTCTTCCCTGCCTTTAGACATCCAGCTGCGTGCCCTGCAAGCGATTCCAGCATTCCGGGATATACAAATCTATCGGCCGGGATATGCCATTGAATATGATTTCTTCGATCCGACACAGTTGAATCATAATCTGGAAACAAAACAAATCCGCAACCTATTCTTTGCAGGACAGATCAACGGGACAACCGGATATGAAGAAGCCGGCGGACAAGGGCTGATGGCGGGGATTAATGCACATATCAATTGTCACGGCGGGGAACCGTTCGTGTTGGGACGCGACGAAGCCTACATCGGTGTGCTGATCGACGATCTTGTAACGAAAGGCGTGGACGAACCCTACCGTATGTTTACCTCGCGGGCCGAATACCGTATTCTGCTCCGCCAGGATGATGCCGATATGCGCCTGACGGAAAAATCGTATAAACTCGGTTTGGCAAAGCAAGACCGCTATGATCTGCTGAGCGAGAAAAAAGCAAGCCGCGACGCGATCATTTCTTTCGCAGAAAACTACTCCATCAAACCGCAATATATAAACAGCGGGCTGGAAGCATTGGGCACTACCCCGCTTGCGCACGGTTGCAAGCTGATCGAATTGGTTCCGCGCCCTCAAATCACGTTGGAGAATATAGCAGGATTAGTTCCCGCATTCCGGGCAGAGCTGGACAAGGTTCCTGCCTCGCGAAAAGAAGAAATTATCGAAGCGGCAGAAATCTTAATCAAATATAGCGGTTACATCCGCCGCGAGCAGATCATCGCCGACAAGATAAACCGCTTGGAGAATATCCACATCAAAGGTAAGTTCGACTACAATTCGATCCAGTCCTTATCGACGGAAGCCCGCCAAAAGCTGACACGGATAGACCCGGATACAATCGCCCAGGCAAGCCGTATTCCGGGTATTTCGCCAAGCGATATAAACATCCTCTTAGTGATGCTGGGGCGCTAAAGGCGGAATGTTCCACGTGAAACATTTACTTTAACAACAATGGCGTAAAAGACTGAATATAGGACAGAAACATTCATAAAACAAAATGAGCGCAACCGAGGAACATATAAAAAGCATCCTTTCCGTCATACCGGAATCACCAGGCTGCTACCAGTACTTTGACGAGAAGGGAACGATCATCTATGTAGGCAAAGCAAAGAACTTAAAGCGTCGCGTTTCCTCCTATTTCAACAAAGAGCACGACAGCAATAAGACGCGTGTCTTAGTGAAGCAGATACGCGACATCAAATATTTTGTCGTCGATACGGAAGAGGATGCACTTCTTTTAGAGAATAACCTGATCAAGCAATATCGTCCCCGGTATAATGTACTGCTGAAAGACGACAAGACCTATCCGTCTATCGTTGTCAAAAACGAGTATTTCCCACGCGTATTCCAAACCCGGAACATCGTACGGGACGGTTCGCGCTATTACGGTCCCTACCCTTCCATCTACACCGCAAAAGTCATGTTGCAAATGCTGAAAGAGCTGTATCCGTTGCGCACCTGCAAATACCCTCTTACCCCCGAATCCATCGCGGAAGGCCGATACCGAGTCTGCCTCGAATACCATATCAAGCGATGTAAAGGCCCTTGTGAAGGATTGCAGACACTGGAAGAATACCAGCAAAACATTTCCGAAATAAAAGAAATCCTCCGGGGAAATATTTCGCAAATAAGCAAACATCTGTATGAAGAGATGCAGAAGCTGGCCGGGGAATTGCGGTTCGAAGAAGCACAGAAGATCAAAGAAAAATACGAAGTCATCGAAAATTATCGTTCAAAATCGACGGTGGTTACTCCGATGCTCCATAATATAGATGTATTCTCGCTCGCCGAAAACGAGCATTCGGCTTATATCAATTATATGCATATCGGCAATGGTGCGATCGTGCAGGCTTATACTTTCGAATATAAAAAGCGTTTGGACGAATCGAAAGAAGACCTGCTCAGCTTAGGCATTATCGAAATGCGAAATCGATTTAAGAGTACGGCACGCGAAATCATCGTTCCTTTTCCGTTGGATATAGAACTGGAAAACGTCTCGATTACCGTCCCCCAGCGTGGGGATAAAAAGAAGTTGGTGGAACTATCCGAGATGAACGTAAAGCAGTATAAAGTCGACAAACTGAAACAGGCTGAAAAGCTGAATCCGGAACAACGCAGTACACGTCTTTTAAAAGAGATACAGGACACGCTTCATCTACCCAAATTACCGGCTCATATCGAATGTTTCGACAACTCGAACATACAAGGGAGCGACGCGGTGGCTGCGTGTGTCGTCTTCAAAATGGCGAAACCATCGAAGAAAGATTACCGGAAATATAACATCAAAACGGTTGTCGGCCCGGATGACTATGCCTCCATGAAAGAGGTCGTACGCCGTCGTTACCAGCGCGCCATAGAAGAAGAATCTCCCCTGCCCGATCTGATCATTACCGACGGTGGAAAGGGGCAGATGGAAGTCGTACGTGAAGTGATCCAGGACGAGCTTCACCTGGACATCCCGATTGCCGGACTGGCAAAAGACGGTAAACACCGGACATCGGAGCTCCTTTTCGGGTTCCCTCCCGAGACAATCGGTATGCCGATGCAAAGCTTCATGTTCAAATTCTTCACGCAAATACAGGACGAGGTGCACCGTTTCGCCATCGCTTTCCACAAAGACAAGCGGAGCAAGAGCCAGACCAAATCAGAATTAGATGCGATAAAAGGGATCGGTGAAAAGACAAAAGTATTACTTTTACGTCGTTTTAAGAGCGTAAAGCGAATACGTGAAGCCAGCTTCGACGAACTGAAAGAAGTAATCGGAGAAGCCAAAACAAAAGCATTATTAAATGGTTTAAACTAAAGATATGAGAACATTGATACAACGGGTACAACATGCCTCCGTGACCATAGACGGGCAAGTAAAATCTGAAATCGGGAAAGGCCTGCTCGTACTGGTCGGCATTGAAGACCGTGACACCCAGGAGGACATCGAATGGTTGTGCAAGAAGATTGCCAACCTCCGTATTTTCGACGATGAAAACGGCGTTATGAACCGCTCTGTGATCGAAACGGAAGGGGAAGTGATGGTGGTTAGCCAATTCACCCTGCACGCTTCCACAAAGAAGGGGAACCGCCCCTCCTACATCCATGCTTCCAAACCGGACATAGCGGTTCCGATGTACGAGGCTTTTTGTGCCGAGATGGGCCTACAAATCGGAAAGGAAGTGCAGACCGGCACGTTCGGCGCCGATATGAAAGTGGAACTGGTAAACGACGGCCCCGTTACGATCTGGATCGATTCACAGAATAAAGAATAAAACGACATGGCAGAAATTACGCTTAAACAGGCACAGGAGCAGGTGGACAGCTGGATCAAGACGTATGGCGTCCGCTACTTCAACGAACTGACGAATATGACCATCCTGACCGAAGAGGTCGGCGAACTGGCCCGCATCATGGCCCGCACCTACGGCGAACAGTCCTTCAAAGAAAGCGACAAACACCGTGATTTGGGCGATGAAATGGCAGATGTTCTATGGGTCTTGCTCTGCCTCGCCAACCAGACGGGAGTCGATCTGACTGCTGCCTTCGAAAAGAACCTGCAGAAGAAAACCGACCGCGATAAAGAACGACATATAAACAATAAAAAGCTATAAGATTATGGTACACGAACACGATCATGAATGTGGATGCGGACATCACCACCACGATGAAGATACCGAGCATCTCCACACCAACAAATATCAGCAGGCATTCGCCAAATTTGAAGCAGCCGGCACAGCCGAAGAAGTCACCGAACAGGTAAAGACACTGCTCGGGAAGTACGGAAACGACAACCTTACGCCCGATGTTTTGAAGCAAATACACGGTTTCATCGACCTGACTTCCCTCACCAGCATCGATACGAAAGAGAGTATCTGGAAACTGGTTGACAAGGTGAACGACTTCGAAGGGACTCGTCCCGACGTTCCCAACGTTGCCGCCATCTGTACCTATCCCCTATTCGTGGAGACGGTAAAAGAAGCACTCTCGGCACAGGATGTAAAGATCGCATCCGTAGCAGGCGGTTTCCCCTCCTCACAGACTTTTATGGAAATCAAGATTGCCGAAACGGCGATGGCTGTCATGCAGGGAGCCGATGAAATCGACGTTGTCATGAACTTAGGCTATTTCCTGGAAGAAAATTATGACGAGCTTACCGAAGAACTTCAAGAGATCAAAGAAAGCTGTCGTGAAGCCCGGCTGAAAGTCATCCTCGAAACAGGTGCGCTCCAGACTCCCGAAAGCATCCGGAATGCGGCCATCCTCGCGGTCTATTCGGGTGCGGATTTCATCAAGACATCAACCGGAAAAGGCTATCCCGGTGCAACTCCGGAAGCCGTTTATACGATGTGCCAGGTTCTGAAAAAGTACCATTCCATCACAGGAAAGCGTGTCGGTATCAAAGTTGCCGGTGGTGTCCGTACGGCAGAAGAGGCTGTCCGCTACTATACCATCGTCAAAGAAGTTTTGGGTAACGACTGGTTGAACAAAGACCTGTTCCGCATCGGGGCCAGCAGTTTGGTGGAAGACATCGAACACCGTTTGGGAAAATAAGAAAAGCTACGGGGAATTTCTCACAACCCCATAGTCTTTTCTTCAAAAGATAACGACAGAAATCCTGGTAGATCCGGATGTTCCCTCCCGCTACACCCGGATCTACCCTATACAAACATCCGGGTGGAGAGGTTCTCTGCACCCGGATGTCGCTGTATTTATATAAGCAGCTCATTCATCTTTCCCTGTATCTTCGGGAAGTTTTTCCAAGGTGCTATGCGCATTCAACGGAGAAGATTCTTTCAGTTGCGATCACATCTACAATAGAAAAGTGTGATAGAGGGTGACACATGTGTGATAGATAAAAAACACATCTATCACACATCGCAAACTATGATATACAAAGGGTACGGCAGGAAGTGTGATAGAGTGACAGTAGAAATGCAAAAAACATATTAGTGAAATGCCTTCGCTTAAAGCCTGAATTTATAGCCGACAGAAAGCGATAACAGGAAGTTTTTACTTCCCTCGCCTGCTAAGTTATCGGTACAACCCTGCATATAATTCAGGACAACCAAATATCGCTTATGCTCGACACCGGCCTCTATACCGACTCCAAAATCCTGGCGGACAGCGACCTCACCTCCCGGAACAATCGAATGATCGACATCCCCAAACGTATTGATTGAAACGGAAACGTCCCCTTTTGTCACAGATGTTTTTCCAAACAGACCGACTCCGTAATAAGGACCGAAACCGACACGAACGGCCGTATTCTCCAAACAAGGAATGCGGAAAGATGCATAAACAGGTATATCCAGCCAATATCCGGTAATCTTTCCCTTCATCCCCACATATTCCTGCGTCGAAGCACCACGCCCATTCAACATCAAACCGGGTTGAAGATGAAAATAACGGCTCAACCGGATGTCGCCCATCACGCCGACATTCGCACCCACTTTCGGACGCGCACCCTCTGTATGAAGATAAGAAGAGAGGTTCATTCCGGCACGCAATTCAAGACCTTGTCCTTTTATACAGGTAAAACAGTAAAGGCAAGTAAACACCAATAAAAATAATTTACGATACATAAATGTTGTGTTAACATTGAAGATTATTTCTGACGTTCAATGATATAATCGGCAAGCAGCAACAACCCTTCGCGAGCCTCTGATTCCGGTAGCGTCCGAAGGACTTCCACTGCCTTGTCATGATACTCCAACATCCGCTGTTCGGCATATTCGATACCGCCATTTGCTTTTGCAAAGTCAATCAGCAAATCTATATTTTCCGTCGAAAAGTCTTTCTTATTGATAATATACAAATAACGGTCTACCTCTTCTTTTCTCCCTATCTGCAAAGCGTGGAGCAAGGGGAGCGTAATCTTTCCTTCGCGGATATCGTTGCCGGTCGGTTTGCCGATATTCGCCTCTTTGAAGTAGTCGAATATATCGTCTTTGATCTGGAAGCAGTAACCCAGATATTCGCCGAACTCACGACATTTTTCCACCATTTCACCGGATGCTCCGGCAGAGATGGAGCCGATCTCGGCACAAGCGGAAAGCAACATCGCCGTCTTCTTCCGTATCACCTGCATATAGCAGGCTTCGTCGATTATGCTTTCTTCAGCCGTTTCGAGTTGCTTGATCTCCCCTTCCGACAGGTCCCGGCCGAGGTTGGAAACAATACCTATGATTTGCAGATTACCGGTCTGGATCGAACGGATCAATGCGGTGGAAAGGACATAATCGCCCACCAGGACCGAAATACGGTTATCGAATATGGCATTTAGGGAAGGTACGCCGCGACGTTGTTTCGTCTCGTCGATCACATCATCATGGATCAGTGTGGCAGTATGAAGCAATTCCAGCAAAACAGCCGAATTAATCGTATGATCCGTCACCTGCCCGCAAACTTTAGCAGCTAAAAGTACCAATAAGGGGCGGATATGCTTTCCGCTCGCATTCAGTATCTGGTCAATAGCCGATTGCAAACGATTCGTCTCGCTTCGCAGCGAAGCAGCAAACTCATCATTAAAACGTTTAAACTCTACGGCAACCGGTTGTTCTATTTTACTTCTATCCTTCATAATCGATCCTAAGATGCGCAAAAGTAACAAAAAGTATCGAGTAAGCGAGTTTTTTCGTACATTTACCGACAATTGTCACACTAAAACGTGTTAAAAGCGATGAAGTTATTCCTCATAGATGCCTATGCATTGATTTATCGGTCCTATTACGCCTTTATCAAGAATCCGCGTATCAACTCCAAAGGTATGAACACTTCGGCCATCTTTGGTTTTATCAATAGTCTGGAAGATGTCCTGAAGCGTGAAAATCCGACTCACATAGCGGTAGCTTTCGACCCGAAAGGCCCGACTTTCCGCCACGAAGCCTACGAACTATACAAGGCGCAACGGCAAGAGACGCCGGAAGATATCCGCAAGTCGATCCCAATCATCAAAGAAATCATTGAAGCCTACAAGATCCCGATCCTGGAAGTACCGCGCTTTGAGGCCGACGATGTTATCGGCACGGTTGCCAAGAAAGCCGAGAAAGAGGGCTTCGAGGTTTATATGATGACGCCCGACAAAGACTACGGCCAGTTGGTTTCCGAACATATATTTATGTACCGTCCCCGTTTCGGTGGTGACTACGAGATTATGGGCGTCCCCGAAGTTCTTAACAAATACGGCCTGACCTCTGTCGACCAGGTGATCGATCTTCTGGGACTGATGGGCGATACCTCCGATAATATCCCCGGATGTCCGGGTGTCGGTGAAAAGACAGCCCAGAAACTATTAACCGAATTCGGAACAGTCGAGAATCTTTTGGAGAATACCGACAAGCTGAAAGGTTCACTTCAAAAGAAGGTCACGGAGAATATGGAACAGATCCGCTTCTCCAAATTCCTGGCAACAATCAAGACGGACGTCCCCATCGAGTTCGATGCCGACAAATGCATCCGGGAAAAGATGAACGAAGAACGTCTCGTCGAGATTTACACTGAATTAGAATTCAGAACATTTATTAACAAGATAGTCGGAGAACCCGAGAAAGTCAAAACAGAGTTCAAAAACGTATCTTCCCCGGCAAAAACCGGCACAAAGAAAAAAACGGCTCCGGCAGGCCCGATTCAAGGCTCGCTCTTTGAAGAATTTGCGACCGAACCTACGGCTGGTCCAAAATATTCGACTCTCGCGGACTTAAAGTCCACCCCTCACACTTATCATCTTGTTGATACAGAGGAGAAAAGGATCGAATTAGGACGGTTTTTGAACGAACAGGATTTTTTTGCTTTTGACACGGAAACAGACAGTGTGGACGCTTTGAACGCCGGCTTGGTCGGAATGTCGTTCGCCGTAAAGGAAAACGAGGCGTGGTACGTCCCTGTTCCGGCAGCACGTGAAGAGGCGGACAAAGTTCTTGCCCACTTCTCCCCTGCCCTGCAAAACCGGAAGTCGCTCAAGATCGGACAGAATATAAAATTCGACATCCTCGTCGTCCGTAAATATGGAATCCGGATAGCCGGCCCTCTCTTCGATACGATGATCGCCCATTACCTTCTGAATCCCGAATTGCGTCACGGCATGGACTACCTGGCCGAAACATATCTTAAATACAAAACGGTACGCATCGAGGAACTGCTCGGTCCGAAAGGCAGAAAACAGCTCACCATGCGCGACGTCCCCATTCCCCAGGTTTGCGAATATGCCGCCGAAGACGCCGACATCACCCTCAAGCTGAAAAACTATTTCGCTCCCCTTTTGGAGAAAGAAGGACTCGAATCTCTTTTTTACGATATCGAGATGCCTCTTGTATATGTATTGGCAGAAATGGAGTATACGGGTGTCACATTAGATACGGTCGCCCTGAAACAATCGTCGAAGGAATTGACGATCGCCCTGAAGGAACTGGAAAAAGAGATTTACGAACTGGCGGGAATAAAGTTCAACATCAATTCGGCCCGGCAGGTCGGCGAAGTCCTTTTCGACCACCTCAAGATAGAAGAGAAAGCGAGAAAGACGAAAACTGGCAGCTACAGCACGAGTGAAGAGATTTTGGAAAAAATGCGTTCCAAACATCCTGTCATAGGAAAGTTGCTCGAATATCGCGGACTGAAAAAGCTACTCAGCACTTACATCGATGCGTTGCCCGAACTGATCAACCGGAAGACCGGCAAGATCCATACTTCCTACAACCAGGCAGTCACTTCGACCGGCCGTCTCAGTTCCACCAATCCGAACCTGCAGAACATTCCGGTACGCGACGAGTTGGGACGCGAGATCCGGAAAGCGTTTACAGCCGATAACGAAGACTGTATCTTCTTCTCTGCCGATTATTCCCAGATCGAACTTCGCATCATGGCGCACCTGAGCCAAGACACTCACATGATAGAGGCCTTCCGTAGCGGAGCCGACATCCACGCTGCCACAGCCGCCAAGATATACGGCATTCCGGTCGAAGAAGTCACTTCCGATATGCGCCGGAAAGCAAAAACGGCCAATTTCGGTATCATCTACGGAATCTCTGTATTCGGATTGGCCGAGCGGCTGAACATCCCCCGTGCAGAGTCGAAAGAGCTGATCGAAGGCTATTTCAAGACCTATCCTGACATTCGTGCCTACATGGACGAGAGCATCGAGGTTGCGAAAGAAAAAGGATATGTAGAAACCATCTACAAGCGCAAACGCTTCCTGCCGGATATCAACTCCCACAATGCCATCGTGCGGGGATATGCCGAACGAAACGCGA
Source organism: Parabacteroides vesiculifaciens (assembly GCF_049860805.1). NCBI lineage: Bacteria > Pseudomonadati > Bacteroidota > Bacteroidia > Bacteroidales > Tannerellaceae > Parabacteroides > Parabacteroides vesiculifaciens. Next base: position 4,066,358 of record NZ_CP187555.1, on the reverse strand, counting down.
TCAACGCGCCTATCCAAGGCAGCGCCGCCGACATCATCAAGGTTGCTATGGTGCGTATTTTCAACCGCTTCGAAACCGAAGGCCTGAAGAGCAAGATGATCCTTCAGGTACACGATGAATTGAACTTTAACGTCTACAAAGACGAACTGGAAAAAGTAAAACAAATCGTGTTGGATGAAATGGAAAATGCAATCAAACTGCAAGTTCCCCTGATCGCTGACTGCGGTGAAGGGGCGAACTGGTTGGAAGCACATTAACAAAAAAGTATAAAGCTTATAAATCATATCATTTATACACTATCTTTGTAGTGGACTTTATTGCAAAGCGTTGCAATATCACATAGTAAAACAGAAGCGTTATCATATTGTCCTTAAGTAAGAAAATCGCCAATTTTTCATCCAGCGAGGACAGTAGACAACAATTGCCTCACGTTTTTTGTATATATACATACTATATAGACATTAGGCGTGGGCTGTTGTCTATCTGCTGGATAGGTGTTTGGCGATACCTCTTGCTTGGATAGATGGCAGTTCCCACGCTTTTATTGTAATCTATGTTCCCAACCAAATAAACGGAAAGATTTTAAAACAAATTAAGAATATTGCAAAAATCTAAGCCGTTTGGTCGAAAGTTTGGTTCCTGACCAATGCACAGATTCGATGTATCAGTTTGTTTCTAATATTGTTTATAACTAAATTATGATGCTTCCCCTCTTCTCTTTTGCGCCTGTAATATTCTCTTAATATTGGATCATGTATGGCAGCGGTTCGTGCCGCTTGGGTGAGTAGCGTGTTTAGTTTTTTATTGGCAAATCCACTTGTCTTGGCATTGCTTTTGACACTGGAGCCGGAGGTTCGTTGGAACGGTACCACTCCCGCATAGCAGGCCAGCTTGCGCGGATCGTCAAAACAGGTGAAGTTTTCGGTATAAACGATCAAAGCAAGGGCGTTGACAAAAGCCACGCCTTTGATGGATGTAATACGCTCATAATTGTTTTTGATCTCCTCTTCACTGTTGATCAGATCCATTATTTCCTTTTCCACATCTTTTATTTCACGGTTCAAGTTATCCACTTGTGTCAGGCTATGTTGATATATGTAATCTGTTGCGTGATTCCCTTTTAGGACCGAATGGAGTTCTTTGGCATGTACCAATGCTTCATTTTTCATTTTCACCAATAAATCACGGAATGTGAAAAATGAGTGCAGCGCCCGGATGGTTTCCGTATTGGGGGTATAGACCTTGGCCATATCCTCGAAACGGCAAGCGTATTGTGCGATCAGCAATGAATCCAATTTATCGTTTTTCCCGCGTTGCATGCCGCTGCTGTGTTTGATCCTGTAAGGATGTTCCAGCCACAGTGTATAACCCTCGTGCGCGAGAGTGTTACTCAAACAAACGCTGTAAAGTCCCGTGTTCTCACCGCAAAAGAGCATCTGATCTTTGCCTGTCTGCGGATAGCTATCACAAAGCCATGCCAACAGACTCTCATGTCCGGCAACATCATTACTGAACTCACGGTGGACACCTGAAGATATGTTTTCTTTCTCTATCACACTTACATCTACTTTTTTCTTGGAGAAATCAATCCCGATAAATAATTTATTCATACCTTTATATTGTTTTTGGATTAACCGAAAGCAGGAATGGGCTACTACTCTAAATGATATCCTATTATATATCAATAATCTATTTAGTCTTTGCCTGCTTGACTAACGGAAGTCTGTTACAATAACTAGTCTTTAAAGACTATCGTTTTCCATTAGTGTACTTCCGTTAGTCGGTTAATTTAGTTTCTTCATACAACAAAGATATAAATTAACCTCAGCTTCTTGCTTTACGCAAACTTAGAGTGTTTTCCATCCTGGGGGACAGATGGAACAATTAGATAATTATGTATTTCATATTTCCAGACAATCTTCCGGCATCCGTACAAAAGGCGGCGTTCGAATTTACATCCGGACAAGATCACCAGTACCACTTCGTCACACCGGACATAGAGATACAAAATCGAGGTGTTTCAATCGCTATCCCGGATGAAGCCAGCCACATCCGTTCCATTCGCCTTACGACATCCCTAAGCCATTTCATATATTTCTATCCAGAAAAAGGTTACCAGATCGCACAAGGGATTCATCTTCCCCCCTTCCGTACGCCTACGGTCGGCGATATTTATGCCGGTGGCCTGGTTATACAAACGGGTGTTGACATTTGCAATCAGGATATCGAAACAGACATACTCCCCTATAAAGGCTCGGTGATGGAGATACAAGAACAGACATTCGACTATTTCGATGCCCTGATCTATTGCGAATCTGTTTCCGAAGGGACATTATGCAACTGGCATATGCCGGATATGCTCAGTTTAGTCTTATTGCATACTAAGCAGCGGGAATTTAACATGATACTTGCCAAACAACGGGGAACTTTACTCTATGACGAAGAATACTGGTGCAAAGACAACAGCGTGATAGACCTGGGGGTCACTTTCAACATGGCAAACAGCAACCTCGATATATGTCCCAAAAAGGAAAAGCGGCAGGTCAGAGCCATACTGGACTACTAAAATACTCAAATTTTTCTGAATGTTAGATGAAGAGCCTCATCCTACCCCTGCTTCGAGCAGAAAGGATGAGGCTTTATTATTACGACCATCGGAAATTATTCATAATCACCGGACACCGGTTGCATGATAAACGAGAACTCGTAATTACCATAATGAATGCGGTATGGTTCGAGCGGCAAAGCACGTTTGCCCCAACTGGTGATGCAACCCAGACCTTTCTGGTTCAGGTCGATCAGGACGTTGGTATAGTCTACCTGCGGGACAAGTTCGGAATGGCGTTGGCCTTTTTCCGGCCCGTCGTCCAGATCTTCCACCGTATAGTTCATGGCAGACATCAAAATCGGTTTAGCGGAGAAGAACTTAAGCCCGTCACCGGCTACCGTCTGCTGTTTCCACCAGCGGATATCGCTCTTCGTACCTGTTTCCTGCGGACGGATATAGGGGTAGAATTGTTCGGCAACCGTCTGTTTGTATCTTCCCAGATCGGTGGAGTTATTGCGGTCAGGATAGTTCTCGATCGGGCCACGGCCATAATAAGAGATCTGATCCATGCACTTCGGCATCTGCAAACGCATACCGAAACGGAACATATCCGGAACGTCGGCAGAGGCATCGGCAACCATTTTCTGAGTGACTTTCATGGCTCCTTTATTATTGATCTGATAGGTCAGATAGAGCTTGGCAGAGACTTCGGGCATGGTATAAGCCGCCTCGACCAGTGCCTGGCCGTTCTCAGTTTTCCGGGTGATCTTATCCAGTTTGATCTGCGGATTACGCCAGACGGCATATAGTTTCTGCATATTGCCGCCCATCTCATTATCGGTCGGGGCACGCCAGAAGTTTGGCGTCAGCTTACCGCCATCCTTCATCATCGGAACGCCATTCACCGTGTACAGCGTCAGGAATCCGTCTTTCTTTGCAAACTCGGCACGGTAGTTATCCCCTTCCACGATCAGATAGTTGATATCATTATCCGAAATGACCGGTGTGACCACAGGCCGATTGCTCTCCACCAAGTTCGCATTGTCGATAGACGGAGCTTTATACGGACGGACCGAAAGCTGGTTTTTGGCTACCGGATAACCGGAAGGCAGGAGCGTTTCGGACTGTTTCAAACGGAAAGCCACATTCAACAAGACTTCCTTGTCTTTACAAATGCGCGAAAGATCGTAATCCAGATGCATTGTTTTCGTCTCATGCGGCTTGACATCCAAATTGGGAACCATACCGTTTTGCACCGGCACACCGTCGGCAAGCAACTGCCATTCTAAGTAATAGGCGCCCAGATCACGGAAGAAGTATTCATTATAAACGGAGATTTCACCTTTTTCGAGATCCTTCGGCGTTACCCAGATATCCTGGTAGATATGGCGTACCTCATCCATATGCGGATTCAGGCGGCGATCAGGATTGATCAGGCCGTTATCGAGGAAGTTCTGCCCCGAAGCATCGTATTTATTGAAGTCGCCTCCATAACCGAAATACTGTACGCCCTCTTTTGTAAACATACGGGGAGACTGGTCGACGAAATCCCAGATAAAACCACCCTGATATTCCGGTTCCTTCCGGATCAGATCCCAGTACTCCTTGAAACCACCTTCCGAATTGCCCATTGCATGCGCATATTCGCACTGGATAAGCGGTTTGCCGTAATTACCGCGCAGGTGTTTCAGACAACTGTCGAACGGGATATACATCGGGCAATAGATATCGGTAAACTCATTCTCTTCCGCCTGTTCATATTGTACGGCACGTGACGGATCTTCGGCTTTCACCCAATGGTAGCAGGCTTCAAAGTTAGGACCGAAACCGGCTTCATTTCCCAATGACCAGAAGATAATGGACGGATGGTTGAAGTTGCGCTGCACGTTCCGTTCGTTTCTCTCCAAGTGAGCTTTCTTGAATATCGGATTCTTGGCCAGCGTCTTGTCGCCGTACCCCATACCATGCGATTCCACATTGGCTTCGGCAACCATATACAGACCGTATTCGTCGCATAAATCGTACCACAGGTTATCATCCGGATAGTGGCAGGTACGAACGGCATTGATATTATTTTCTTTCATAATCCGGATATCCTGAAGCATCCGTTCGGGTGTCACCCAATAGCCTCTGTCCGGATCGATCTCATGGCGGTTCACACCTTTGATCAAAACCGGCGAACCGTTCACCCAAACCTGGTTATTGCGCAATTCGACTTTCCGGATGCCGACCTTCTGCGGGATCACTTCAAGTACCCGGTTTCCTTCTTTCAGGGTAGCGGTCAACGTGTACAGATAGGGTGTCTCGGCAGACCATTTCCGGGCATCTTTGATAGCAAAAGAGGCATTCAGTTTACCGCTGCCCTTCAACTCTTCGGAGGCAATCACATTACCTTCGGCATCCGCCAATTTCAGGTCCACGACGGCACTTCCTTTCAGGTTCAGATCCACCCGGACCGTGCCGTTTTTATAGTGCTCATCCAGATCCGGCGTGATCCGTATATCTTCGATGTATTTCGGATTACGGGCATAGAGGTAGCAGTTGCGGGCTACTCCGGAGAGACGTACGAAATCCTGGTCTTCCAGATAAGTTCCGTCACACCAGCGGAATACCTGGAAAGCAATCAGGTTCTTACCCGGTTTTAGGTATTTAGTCAGATTGAACTCCGCTTCCAGCTTGCTGTCTTCACTATATCCGACATATTTGCCATTTACCCACAGATACATATTGGACGTGACGGAACCGAAATGAGCAAAAACCTCTTTCCCCTTCCAGCCGGCAGGCAGTTCGATCTCCCGACGGTATGAGCCGACATGATTGTTTTCGACCGGCACATAAGGCGGATCACTCTCGAACTGATAACACCAGGCATACCCGCTTTCGATATACAGCGGATCACCATAGCCGTTCATCTCCCACAAGCCGGGGACAGAGAAATGGTCCCATCCCTTGTCGTTAAAATCAACTTTATAGAAGTCGAGCGGCCGTTGATCGGCATTCCTCACCCAGTTGAATTTCCAAGTTCCGTCGATCGACATAAAGTTGGAGGACTTTTGCCGCTCGCCCTGCAGGGCCGCATCTTCCGTTTCATAGGCGAAATAATGCGCGTGCATCGAAGCACGGTTGACAGCATTCACTTCCGGATTCATCCATTCCGGCTTTTGTTGTGCATAGGTCGTCATAAGAGAACATGACAAAACACAAAGAAGAGCTTTAAGTTTTTTGTTCATAATAAATTAATTAAAGGGTACACAAACATAAGCAAAATATTCGGTTCGCCCGCTATCCGGCAACATAAATACAAAAGAATCCTTATCTTTGCAGACTGAAAACAAAGTTTGAATCAATCATAACAACAAAATAGAATGGCTTTACAATGTGGCATCGTAGGACTTCCCAACGTAGGAAAGTCTACTCTTTTCAATTGCTTATCGAATGCAAAAGCACAGTCTGCTAACTTCCCGTTCTGTACGATCGAACCAAATGTCGGCGTCATTACCGTACCGGACGAACGTCTGAACAAGCTGGCAGAGATCGAACATCCCCAACGTGTTATCCCTACTACGGTGGAAATCGTAGACATCGCCGGCCTCGTAAAAGGCGCCAGCAAAGGGGAAGGTCTGGGAAACAAATTCCTCGCCAATATCCGCGAGACAGATGCAATCCTGCATGTATTGCGTTGCTTCGACGATGACAATATCGTGCATGTGGACGGCCGTGTCGACCCGGTGCGCGACAAAGAAATCATCGACACCGAGTTGCAGATCAAAGACCTGGAAACCATCGACAGCCGTATCGCCAAAGTGCAGAAACAGGCTCAGACAGGCGGCGACAAGCAGGCTAAAATCGCTTACGAAGTGCTTTGCAAATACAAGGAAGCATTGGAACAGGGTAAAAGTGCCCGCACCGTTTCTTTCGACACGAAAGACGAACAGAAGATCGCACACGATCTGTTCCTGTTGACCGACAAACCGGTGATGTATGTCTGCAACGTAGACGAAGCCAGCGCTGTCAACGGAAATAAATACGTGGATGCAGTCCGCGAAGCCGTAAAAGACGAGGACGCCGAAATCCTGATCGTTGCCGCCAAGATCGAAAGCGAAATAGCCGAGTTCGACACCTACGAAGAACGCCAGATGTTCTTGCAGGAGATCGGTTTGGAAGAATCCGGCGTTGCCCGCCTGATCAAATCCGCTTACAAGCTCCTGAACCTGCAAACATTCCTGACAGCCGGTCCCGACGAATGCCGCGCCTGGACCTTCCATAAAGGCTGGAAAGCTCCTCAATGTGCCGGTGTGATCCATACCGACTTCGAGAAAGGTTTTATCCGTGCCGAAGTCATCAAATACGAGGATTATATCTCCTACGGATCGGAATCAGCCGTGAAGGAAGCCGGAAAAATGAGCGTCGAAGGAAAAGAATATATCGTTCAGGACGGCGATATCATGCATTTCCGCTTCAATGTATAATTAATAAAACAAAATACATTATGATCAGTAAAACCAGCACAGCATTCATAGCAGCCTTGATAAGTATCTTAGGATTTACCGGCTGCGTACGATACAACGTGGCAGAACCGTTAAACCGCTTCAGCAGCCCCGAAATGGGGACTGCCGACGGTAATGAAATAACCGTAACCGCCGGATCGACTTGGTTCGCCGAAGGAGAATATGAAAACTTCATACTCACCGGACAGGCCCTCACCGGTGACGATGCGGAAGCGGCCTTGCTGTTCCATACCGACGGGAAATCAGGCTACGAGGTGGCATTCCGGAACGGAGCCATCGACGGCACACGCAAAAGCGGCAGCCTCACATCCGTGCGTAACCTCTACCGTTCCCTGGCGCAAGACGGGAAATGGTTCGACTTCGAAATTGCCGTACGCGGACATAACATATCGGTTGCCATAAACGATACTGTTGTAGTATGCTATACCGAACCCGGACAGCCCTATCGTACGAAAGAATATGCCGGACGTCTTCTCGGCCGGGGTTCTATCGCGCTAAAAGGCATAAACGGCGACGTGACCTTCCGTAACCTCAACATGACACGCCTGAAAAAAGACGCGGTCAATGAAGCGGACACAATGCCGCAGATAGACGAACAACACGATGCCGTGATCCGTTTCCAACAGCAAAACTTCCCCGTGATAGACTACCACGTACATTTGAAAGGCGGCCTGACGAAAGAGATGGCACACGCCATGTCGATGAACTATGGCATCAACTACGGCGTAGCTCCCAATGCCGGTGAAGGAGGCGTAGGCCGTATGCTTGCCGACGACAAGGAAGTGTACGAATATTACAACGAAGTAAAAGACATGCCTTTCCTGCGCGGCGTACAAGGCGAAGGCCGTAAATGGACAGCCACCTTCTCGCAGGAGGCTTTAGGCGTATTCGACTATCTCTTTACCGACGGCATGACCATAGTAGACCATAAAGGCCGCCTGTCAAGGATATACCGCCCCGAAGAAGTGCACTACGACGGTGTCACAAAAGAACAATACATGGATCACCTGGTGGACCAGACCGTCAAGATCCTTACCAACGAGCCGGCCGACATCTATGCCAATCCGACCTTCCTGCCCGAAGAGCTGAATGCCGAATATGCCAAATACTGGACCGACGAACGTATCGACCGCGTCCTGGATGTATTGGAAAAATACAACATCGCACTCGAAATCAACGCACGTTACAAGATCCCCAGCATGGAAATCATCCGCAAAGCAAAAGAACGCGGAATCAAATTCACCTTCGGAACGAATAATGCAGACGCTGATTTCGGCAGACTGGAATATTGCCTGCAAGCCGTTGAAGCATGCGGCCTGACAGCAGAAGATATCTGGTTCCCGACCATGAGTGTACGCGGCTCCCGTGAGGTGGTGCTGTATAATAAATGGTAAATCATATTTACAAATAATATCTTTCACAGTACGCTGTCGGTTACCATCGACAGCGTACTGTTGCTTTATAGATACTTCTCTTTTCTCCTCACCATCACTTTTTACGAAATATTAGTAATAATATATTATATAATACCTTATATTTGCTACGGAGTTCTTATTCATAATATAAACAGTCAAACAGCCGGCTTATGAAAACACATTACATCACACCGTTCTTCATCGCTATCTTCTTATTTGGAGCCTGTTCCGGAAACAAAACAGCCGGCGGGCGATCCTTAGACGACTGCCCCATTGTCACCACCCTGCATCTCGACCGGGTAAAAGACACGCTCGATCTGCCGGTCAGCCAACCGGATGCAGGAGACATTGCATTAAATACTTCTTCTGAGCAAGTAGAAATGCAGCCAATAAAGCAAAAGGAACCGGCATCTGAGAAAACAGAATCCAGCAAACAAGATAACAAAGCGAGTATTAAAGAAACCCCCAAGCAAGAAAAACCGGAAATGCCTTACTACACAGCCTATCTGGAAAACTGGGAAAGTTATTTTCGAACCAATAACAAATATAAGGACTGGGATTCCAAAGATGCAAAGATGACGATGATTACTGCAACTATCGACAAATACGGCAAACCTCATGATGTAATAATGTTCCCCCTATGACCCGCATCCGCCTCTACCTCGCCTTCTTTCGCACCACGCTGCTGACCAGCATCATCATCGGAGTGGCACTTGCTTTCGTGGCTTCCATCCTCCATTCAAGAGATTTTGTCGGTAGCGCATTGCTGTTCATTCCTACGTTCGGGTTAGGGATGGATTTGCTTTATAAAGAAATATCATATAAGGAGAAATACTTCTTTTTCTATAACAAAGGCATCAGCAAGGTAGAACTTTTGGTCGCCACGTTTGTGATTTTCGTATCATTATGTCTGGTCTTTAATCAAATCATCCGGTTATGTGCACTTGTCTGGAAGTCGATAGCGTCGTAAAAGCGTTTAAAGAGAAAACTGTCCTGTCGGACGTCTACCTCTGTTGCCGTCCGGGAGATATCATCGCCCTGTTCGGACATAACGGAAGCGGGAAATCGACTCTGCTGAACATTATTTTCGGGACGTTGAAAGGCGACAGGAGCTTTATCCGCATAAACGGGAAAGTGATCAAAGGAGCAGCCTACCGTACGGGGATGGTGGCTTATCTGCCCCAGCACGACTTTATCCCGCCCAATCTCACCATCGCGCAAGCGGTCGAACTCTATATTCCAAAGGAGCAATATAAGCAATTCCTTGGCGACCGGTTCCTGTTCAAAGTCCGCAACAACAAGATCGCCCATCTTTCGGGAGGCGAACTGCGTTATTTGGAGATAAAACTTATCCTCTACAGCAAAGCAGCCTATCTTCTGTTGGACGAACCGTTCAACGGCCTCTCCCCCGTTGCAGCGGAAGAAATACGGATGCACATCGCCGAAAGCGCCCGGACAAGAGGCATTATCCTGACAGACCATAACTTCAGGGAAGTACACAAAATCGTAAACCGCATCCTGCTTCTCGACCAATGCTACCTGAAAGAGATCAAGGAAAAAGAAGAATTAATCCCCTACGGTTATTACCAGCCCGGTTAATTTTAGTACCTTTCAGCGTTCTATTAATTCTCAATCATCATGAAAACCTGTTGTATGATTCTTTTAGCGGCTTTCACGTCGCTCGCATCCGCCCAACAAAACGGCGTGACCAGCATACTGGAAGTGCTGGACGTAACAAACGGCCAGCGCACCGTAGTCAAAGAATTCCCTTACCGTGTCGAAGCCCCCAACTGGACGCCCGACGGCCAGTGGCTCGTGTATAACAGCGGAGGCAGACTGTACAAAATCTCACCCGATTCGACCGGCGAACCGAAAATGATAAACACCGGTTTTGCCGCCCGATGTAACAACGACCATGTCATAGCTGCCGACGGCAAGCAGATCGCCATCAGCCACGGGACAAAAGAAGACGGCAAATCACGTGTCTACACGCTTCCGATGCAGGGAGGAACACCCCGCCTGATCACCCCGATGGCTCCCAGTTACCTCCACGGATGGAGCCCGGACGGACGGCAACTCGCCTATTGTGCCGAACGGAAAGGCAATTATGACATCTATGTCATTCCAGTTGAAGGAGGAGAAGAAACCCGCCTGACGACAGCCGAAGGGCTGGACGATGGCCCCGAATATTCGCCCTGCGGAGAATATATCTGGTTCAATTCCGTACGCACCGGCCTGATGCAGGTATGGAGAATGAAAAAAGACGGCTCCGAACAAACCCAGATGACCTTCGACGAAAGCCGTAACTCCTGGTTCCCGCATATCTCGCCCGACGGCAAATCGGTCATTTACATCACCTACCACAAAGGAGATTTGGAGCCGGGGCAGCACCTGCCCAATAAAAACGTAGAGCTTAGGCTGATGCCTGCCACGGGAGGAGAACCGAAAACGTTGGTCAAACTATTCGGCGGACAGGGAACGATCAATGTCAATTCCTGGGCACCGGATAGCAAACGCATCGCATTTGTCAGCTACCGCCTCTCCTCTCCTTCCCCTTCGTCCGAATGAAAGGTGTTACGCAACTCCGGCTGTATCCTGATAAATGATGATTTACCGGCAAAAGGTGCATGCTTTTCCGGCAAAAGGTGCATGCTTTTCCCGGAAAAGGTCGGCACCTTTTCACGGATAGCCTTAAGGGTATATTTTATAGCCTTAGGACTATATTTTATGGCTCCCAGCCTATCTATACATCTTTATTAAAGCCTTTTATTTTTATAGCATTCACCTTCACATCGCTGCAACTTGCTGAATATATGCCAGTTGCTGTGAATTCTGTGAAGCAAAATGAATTTTGGAAGACAAGCGTCTCCGCGCCCATTCATGCAGCCGTCCTCCGGGGGTTCACAGCAAGTCATACCGAAGGGACCGGTTCCAAAATGAGATTTTGATATGGTTGCTCAAGATTAAAATAAACCGATCATACAATTATTCTAAAATATTCCTATATTTGTTTCGTATATAGATGGCAAAGCGTTGCCAGTATTTTTGTTTTTGAAAACGTAGGCGTTTAAAGATACTATTCAATCTGGAATCTGGACCATTTCATCGTAGTGAATAGACACGACGTCAACGTCCTTCTATTTGTGTATACACATTACAAATGTGATGCAATCATGTTTGTGTATTTCAAATAAAGGGCGTGGTGCTGTTGTGTATATCACTGCGAGGGCCGTCCAGAGCCTCAGATTGGTATATCAACAGTTCTCACGCTTCTTTTTTATAATACGTTCAATCGGGAACTGTTGAATGTGAAAAAGCCCGATAAAATGAAGGATCTTTTTATGATTACAAAGCTCAAACGGCAGATAAATGCTCTTTTGGAAAGGAATATGGCTCCTATCCATACGGCCGATCTCTTCTGGGAACTTCGCCCTTACATGGCAATTCACAGGATAGAACTTACGGACCATGGCATTATCCTTCCGCCCCTTTCCTCCAAAGATACATCCGTATCGATCGATTCGGACCAGGTAGCCTGTATTTCGGTTTGCCGGAACGGCGTGCTGATGCTTTTCCTCTTCAACGGTAAGATTTGCATGCTTTCCCGCCACAGTTCCACCCGTAAACAGATATCTGTTTACCGGCAAGAGTTTTTCCACCTTATCTTAATGGAAATACAACTGCGTTTTTGGGCATTAAGAGAATTACTATTGTATTGATGTGCGCTATCCTCAAGAAATAAAAAAGGAATGTCAAATCGACATTCCTTATCAGACACACATTTACCTCTTATTATTTCACACCATATTTCTGCATTCCATATTCACCTAATATTTCAAGGTATCTGAGGCATTTTCTAAAAACCTTCTTCATAGCTTCTCTCTTTTTGTTTAAAACGACTTGTACAAAACGGCTCTGCTTCTTAACCGCAGAATTATGTTTTACAACACAAAAGTAGAGCTAATATAGATATGTTGCTCACTTCAGACACCTATTTAACATCATTTGCACAAACAGCCGTACAAGAACAACCGCCTTACCCGATAATATACTTCGCATGCGGCAACTTGCTTACCAGATAGGTAAACGACCAGGCGCAGACAAAAGTCAGGACGGTAGAGACAGGGACAAGTGCCGGGATGGGCGTCCCGATCCATTGCGCAAACATATAGGAAGGGCCGACAAAGAAATAATGCACGCAATACAAGCCGAAGCCGCATTTAGTCAAATTGGCAAGGGCACGGCAAATGACAGGCGAAGCGATCCGTACCTTCTGTACCAATAGGAAAACGGCTGCCGTCATCAATAACGCGTTAGGCGAACAATAAGTAAAGAACAACTCCATCCCCTCTTCGCTCACATTCGGATCGGATGTCATATAGCGAAAGCCGGCCAATGTAATAAAATAGCCTGCCAGAAACAGCGGAACCGTCACCGAAAAAGTCTTGCCGAGCGACCAGCCGGTCCCTTTTCCCAGATAATGCCCCAAAAGCAAATACCCGTTGAAACCGGCAAAATAGTAAAACAGCCCGAATGAATTCCACGAGCAGGTTCCGAACTGATAACGCGAGACAAACTCCGTCAGATAAGGGATGAACAACGAAACGAACCACAGTGCCAGAAACATACGCTTCGCCTTGTCCGATGCCTTTTCCACCCAGGCGGAGAAGACCGGCATATACAGATAAAGCCCGATCAGCACATAGATATACCACATCGGCGTCGCATAAACCGTAAAGGTTACAGGTATCAAGGCAATGGTCTTCAACGCTTCCGTAAACGAAGCCGAAGGGTTAGGTTCCCAGGGGAAAAAGTCCGTCACCAACTCCGGGCTTCCTCCCACCCACTGGATAAACCAGGGCGCCAGATCGAACAGGACAGACCAAATCAGGAAGGGGAATAGCACACGCGGAATGCGTTTCTTATAAAAGACGGAAGCCTCCTGCCTGACAGGCAGCAAAAGAAATCCGGTCATCATCACAAACAACGGCACACTGGCACGCAGCATGGAGCCGTAGATGGAACCCCAGAAATTAAACTCCGGATCGGCACGCGACTCGGGCGAAGCGTTGAACGGGTCGGTGCAATGAATGGCAATCACCATCAGGATTGCGACAAGACGAAGGACATCCAGCCAGACGATATGCGGCCTGGCAGTGGTAGTTTGAACAGTGTTCATGGCAGAATAAAGATCGTTATGTGTTTACTTGCTATTCTTATACTCCGACGGAATCGTGCCCGTGCATTTCTGGAAAGCCCGCCGGAACGTACTGATCGAATGGAATCCGGAACGTTCGGCAACCTCCTGTATGCTGGCATTCGGTTCGGCATCCATCAGGCGTTTGCTTTCCTCGATCCGGAACTGGTTGACATAATCGGAAAACGATTGTCCCAGCTCCCGGTTAAACAGTTGGGAAAGGTAAGAACGGCTGATAGGGAAGACCCGTTGCAAGTCCGTCAGGCGTAAATCATCGCGAAGATACGGTTTTTCTCTTTCAAACCATGCATCCACCTCCTCCGCATAGCGTTTGCTGAGAATCCGGTGTTCGTCATCATCATTGCCATCCTCCTCTTCCTGATAGGGCAGATCCCATCCGCTTTCAAAAGAATGTTCCAGTACGACCACCTTCAGGAACAGCGCCTTATAAAAGAAATAATACCAGGCAAACAGCAGGACCGTCTTGTCGATCACATACATCAAAGGCGTATTGGTCAGCAATAAAACAAGGTAGAAGCCATACAAGACGATTAAAATTATCATGGTTTTCTTTAACCATTCCAAATCATATTCTTCGGGATCGGATACATTCTCGGCCAGGAAAACATTGAAATCTTTGCTGTACCGTGCTATCAGATAGACGGGCAGTACCATATAAAACAAGGTCAGCACGAAGACCGTCATACGGAGCAAGACATCCATATTAAAGTATTCGAAAACTTCCCGCATCGAATAGTAGGTATGTATTTCACCCCCCGACAGACGATACGTCAGGTAAGCCAGCCCACCGAAAATAACCGGACTGATAAATAGAAAGAAACGTTTGCAGGTAAGATAGCCGGGGCGCAATACTTCAATCACATAACAGGCAAGCGTAGCCGTCACCAACGCACCCATAATCAGAATATCCGGATGAAAAGCTTCTTTCGGCTCATGCAAATAGAGGTTGACGGACAACCTCACGATTGCCAGGAAAGCCCACAAATACATTCCCCACCCCAATATCTTTTTCGCCCGGTTATCATCGGCACGGAGTAGCAGGGTAGTTCCGCCGAAAACACAGAACCCTATAATCTGTAAGCTCAATAAAAACTGAATTTTGTCCAACATAATAGATCCCTCGTATCAAGTAAACAAATTGGAGCATTAAATAGTTGATTTGAACCATCAGTAGACAATTTGATGCCTGTAGACAATTTGCACCCTGCGGTTTTATACGATTTCATCGTGGTTTTATACCGAATGCACCCTCTACCTCCCCAAACTGACTGATCTTTGCACCTGTAATCATTTCACAAAAATAATACAAAGAATGAATAAATTACTACTATTTATAATGATGTCGGTTAGTATTTTCAGTTGTACAAACGACTACGATCCGGAACTCATTGATAATTTAGGCATGAAAGAACGACCTTTAAAAATAATAACAAAGGTGCTGACAACAAAGTCTCCTAATTTTATGCAAGAATTTACAAGAGGATCGGTTATCGGGTTGCATGTCGTCTCAGAAAGCACCGGCAACCTCTATGATAGTAATCCGGATTACAAAAACGTACGGGCCGAGGCCTATCTGATGAACAACAGGCTGAACTGGCGACAGTCTCCCGAGATCTATTTGCACGAAGAGCCGGTCATCGTTTATGCCTATTATCCGTACCAGTCGCAAGTAAACTTCGACCCGGAGAATATCCCGGTCAGCATATCGCCGGATGCCTCCCTGACGAAAGATTACATGCACGGGGCACAGGCCAGCGGGCAACGGGCGGTCAACAAGATTTCGCCAATCGCTCTTTTAAATATGAACCATGCGCTTTCGCTTCTGAACTTCCAGTTGCGTATGGCACCGGAAACGGAAGGTTGCTTCCTGCTCCACGCGATCCAGATCGGGAACAAAGCAGGCGGCACGGCTCTATGCTTCAGGGGGAAGATGAATATTAGAACCGGAAACATCGGCGGATGTGCCGGAACGAATGCCTCCACCCGCCTGAAGCTGGACAGTCCGCGGATGCTGAAAGAGATACCGGACGGACAGCAACAACTGATGGTGATCCCGACCTCACGCATCAAAGACGACGGAGATGTGGAAGTGCTCTTCACGATTAACAAAGAGACGTTCAAATATGAAATTCCCGCCCATACGAAATGGGAAAAAGGAAAAAGATATATATACAACCTCCTTTTCGACGGTAAAGGCATCACGCTCGACGATGTAAGCAGCAGCGAATGGCTTCCTGTCGGAGGTAGTATGGAGAGTATGATTCTGTAGTGTAAGTTTTATTTTATGTTTGGTTATGTATAGAATTTTCGGGCAGAGATGTTTTGTTGTGATGTTGATTAGCTGCCTGCACGGATGTATGGGAGAGAGTACAGGCAGCTCTTCATCACAAGAAGAAACACCGCTGTGGGTGAAAGGGAAAAGCAGGGAACCGCTGTTCGCTAAAACATCCGGGAACGGGGTTCGGGCTACTTTTTCTGAAAGAAATTCTATAGGTGTAACAGCCGTGGCAAGTACTATCCCTCCGCTTGCCACCGGCTAATACGCCGAACTTTACGACTCAAAAAGACATTTGAAAGCGCCCCCGCCCATCTTATCCCTTCTCAACTTATCGCCGACACACCTCTATTGAATTTTAACCAGGGCGGGGTCGCTTTTCATCTTACTTCTCGTTCCAATCTCATATTTTTATCTATATTTGCTACCAGAAGCGTACGGAATACAAATATAAATAAATGTCTTATAAGGAAATACATAGCTTTAACACCTTATACACACGATACTACAAGAAAGCCTTCTTGTTCACTAAATCGTTTGTACATGATGAATCCGTAGCCGAAGACATCGTATCCGACGCACTGATCAAGCTATGGGAAAGCTTGAAAGAGAAAGAGAAAGGAACGGACTATACCGACGCTTTGCTGCTTACAATCCTCAAAAACAAATCGCTCGATCATCTCAAACACGAGGCTATCAAAGCAGAAGCCATCCATTCGATGAGCAGCCTGAACCAGCGCGAATTGGAAATCCGTATCTCCACCTTGCAGGCATGCAACCCTGAAGAAATATTTTCCGAAGAAGTAAAAAAGATTATCACAGACACACTGGCTACCTTGCCCGAACAGACGCGCCATATCTTCATCATGAGCCGTTTCCAGAACAAGTCGAACAAAGAGATTGCCGAACAGCTGGGTGTATCGGTCAAAGGCGTGGAATATCATATAACGAAAGCGCTCAAACCGCTGCGTTTAAGCCTGAAAGACTATCTGCCCGTTTTATGTTTTTTACTTTTAGCCGAATAATCTTCATTTTCCGGTTAGGGATGTTCCCGTCTGAATCGTGTTATTAATAAGAGGTGGAAAAAACCAACCTCCCTGAAGAATAATTATGGATAAGGATATACTACATAAATACATTATCGGCGAAGCAAGCCCCGAAGAAAAAGAGGCTGTTACCCGTTGGGTAGATTCCGATAAGGAGAATATGAAAGAATATCTCGCCTTACGCAAACTCTATAACATAACGATCTGGCAAAATGAGCCGGCTCATTTTGCCTCAGAAAGTCTTTCTGAGGGGCGGAAACGGTGGACGTTATGGGCAATCGGCCGGGAAGTGCTGAAAATCGCCGCCATATTTGCCATCGCTTTTTCAGTTGTGTCGACATATAACAAAGCAGAACCGGAGACTGTCCGACAGGAAGCCGTTATGCAAACGATCTATGTTCCTGCCGGACAGCGTGCCGAACTGACGCTGTCGGATAGCACAAAAGTCTGGCTGAATGCTAAAACAACCTTGACTTTCCCCAGCCATTTCGAAGGCGGCAACCGGAGTGTCACACTGGATGGAGAAGGCTATTTCAATGTGACCCACAACAAAAACAAACCGTTCATCGTCAAGACGGAACAATACGATATAAAGGTTTTAGGAACGGAATTCAATGTCCATGCCTATAAGGGAAATCCCATCTTCGAAACCTCATTGCTGAAAGGCTCCGTACAGATCGAATCGGCCAACCACCGGGATAATCTCCTGTTAGAGCCGAATAAAAAGGCCTACACGGACCACGGGCAGCTTAAGACCTCCCCGATCACCCAGTACAATTATTTCCTCTGGAAAGAAGGGCTGATCTGTTTTGACGACAACACGATCGGAGACCTGTTCAAGAAGCTGCAACTCTATTTCGATGTCAACATCATCATCCAAAATACCCGGATCCTCAACCAGCGTTACAGCGGCAAATTCCGGACCAGCGACGGGGTGGAACATGTCCTGAAAACCTTGCAGCTCAGGACAAAATTCAAATACGAGAAAAAGGACGACAAGGAAAGTACAATCATAATAAAATAAACAAGAGTCATTAACATCTTAAATCTATACTGCCTATGGAGAAAGGAAAGAATACATAAAAAAGCCGGAACGCGCTACCAACACACTCCGGCTAAGTCAATACCAGACAGGATTTTAATTATCTTAAGTATTAACTAATACAAGGCTATAAATGTATGAAAAATAATCTATACAGGGATTTCTATATCCCATTAAAAATGACTAACAAACATATATTGCGCATTATGAAAATAACCTTTGCATCTCTCTTCATTTTCATAACGGGGCTATTCGCTACGGAAGCCAGCTCGCAAGTTGCCAAAGTTTCCATCAACGGCGAAAACATAAATATCCAGACGCTGATCAATCAAATCGAACAGCAGACGGATTACCTGTTTATCTTTAATAAGAACGAAGTAGACCTTACTCGTAAGGTTTCTGTGCATGCAACCAATCAATCTGTTGCAGACATCCTGCAAAACATATTCAATAACACCGATATTGTCTATGCCATGCAAGGAAACAGCATCATGCTGATGAAAGGGGATAAAACAGAAAACCCCGCCGTCATGCAATCGACCAGGAAAATCACCGGAACGGTCACCGACGAATACGGTGAACCGCTGATCGGTGTGAACGTATCCGTCGAAGGCACAAGCAACGGGACTATTACGGACGGCTCGGGACATTTCTCCATCTCCGCATCACAAGGAGAAACATTGGTCATTTCCTACATCGGATATGCCACACGCCATATCAAATTAGGAAACTCAGCTACCATCGACATCGAACTGCGGGAAGACACACAAGCATTGGAAGAAGTGGTAGTCGTAGGTTATGGTACACAAAAGAAAATCAACCTCTCCGGTTCGGTTGCCTCTGTCAAGATATCCGACATGGCGGAAAGCCGTCCGATCACCAATCTCTCGAATGCTTTGGCAGGAGCGGCAGCCGGTGTAAACGTCACCTCTGCCAAAAACCGTCCGGGCAGCGACGATGCCACCATCAAGATTCGTGGCGTCGGAACCCTGAACAATGCAGACCCATTGGTCATCATCGATGGTGTGGAAGGCTCGTTAAGCAACATCAACATCAACGATGTGGATAATATCTCCATTTTGAAAGATGCCGCATCTTCAGCCATCTACGGTTCACGTGCTGCCAATGGCGTTATCTTGGTAACTACCAAAACAGGGCATACCGGCAAGATGAAACTCTCTTACAACGGCTATGTCTCTTTCCAAAGTGCCCGTAAAGGGATTTTGGAACCGGTCAGCAATTACGCCGATTATATGGAGTACATAAACGAGGGGTACGACAATGCCAATGTAGCCGCTCCCTATACCGTGACATCCATCCAGGAATGGCGTGCCGATGGAGGCCAGAATCCGTTGAAATATCCGAATACCAACTGGTTAGACGAATCTTTCCAAACAGGTGTCGGAAGTAACCATACCGTTTCGATGCAGGGAGGAAGCGAATCCATACAGTTTTACGGATCATTGGGCTACTATGACAATCCGGGTATTATGGAGAATGCCGGGTATCAGCGTTACCATGCCCTCTCAAACATCACGGCCAATGTTACCGATTGGTTGAAAATGGGGTTGAATTTCAGCGGTTATTACGGCAAGTCAGATCCGGGATCGGGTGAATTCGGTTGGGCTTATGCCACATCTCCTGCCATGATTTTGAAACATGACGGGAAATATGGCGGTATGCAGGATCCGCAAGCGGATGTTTCGGAATCAGCCAACAATATGCTGGCCAACTTGCACTCCACACGTGGCGACAACATCACCCGCAACGGAAAAGGGCGCTTCTTCCTGACCGTAAACCCAATCAAGGATTTGAGTGTAACCGGGAGCATGGTCTATGAATTTACCGGCAATAACCAGAAAGTCATTCCGGTATTCCATGACTTCTGGAATTTTTCCAACAATACTATTTTGGTAGAAGGCAAGGGACAGTCTTATATCAAGCAACTGAACAACCGTTACGAACGTAACTTCATGGACATCGTAGCCAACTACAGCCATCGCTTTTTAGAAGATAGATTGGGCTTCGGAATCATGGCCGGTGCAAGCCAGGAACGCTATACGGAAGAAAAAGAGACAACCGAGCGAAAAGACCTGATCGACTCGAGCCTGTCTGTGATGGATGCGGCTAACGGAGAACTTTCTGCCTCCGGCAGCAAGCAGGTCTGGGCTATGCGCTCTTACTTCGGACGTATCAACCTGGATTGGGAAAACAAATACCTGGCTGAGTTCAATCTCCGTTCCGACGGTTCTTCACGCTTCCTGCAAGGCAACCGCTATGGCTGGTTCCCCTCAGGATCTGTCGCTTGGCGAATCAGCGAAGAAGAGTTCATGAAAGAATACGACTGGTTGGATAATTTGAAGATCCGTGCATCCTACGGTTCGCTGGGAAATAATTCTGTAGGTAATTATGCCTCCCGTTCGACTTACTCCAACGCCACGTATGTCATAAACGGCCTTGCGCAAACCGGTTGGAAAATAGCCAATCTGGCAAATCCGCTTCTGACCTGGGAAAAGACAAACGTAACCGACATAGGGCTTGATTTCAATGTTCTCAATAACCGCCTAAACGGTACGTTCGACTACTTCAACAAAAAGACGGACGGTATTTTGATCCAACTCCCGATCCCGAGTGTCCACGGAACGGCAAAAGCAGCGACGACCAATGCAGCAGAAGTCAGCAACAAAGGTATCGAACTGACATTGGGATGGAACGACCGTATCGGTGATTTCTCCTACGGCATAACCATGAACTACACCCATATCAAAAACACGATTGATAAGTTCCAGGGTGAAGACTACTCATTAGACGGTTACAAATACATCAAAGAAGGCGGTTCCATCGGTGACATGTATATGTACGAAACCGACCGGATCATCCAATCCGATGCGGATCTGAAACTCGTCGACGACATGATAGCCGCCAACCCGAAAGCATTCGAAGCCCTCGGTCGCGTACCGACCAAAGGGGATGTCTTGTTCAAAGACCTCGATCATAACGGTGTCATCGACACAGAAGACCGTACCGTAGCAGGCAACACCAATCCGACAGACTACTTAGGATTGAACCTGTATGTCGCCTATAAAGGCATCGACCTGTCGATCAGTATGGATGGAGCATTCGGCTATCAGGGCTACATCAATGAGAACTACTTCTCCACTTCAGTATCGAAGGACCATCAGCTATCCAAATACGTTGTCGAGAATGCTTGGAGAGAAGGGGTTACCAATGCCAAGTATCCGCGTCTTTCTTCACAAGGTATCATTGCTACCGACAACAATAATACCACCTGGATGCAAAACCGCGATTTCTGGAAAATTCGTAATATCCAATTGGGGTATACTTTCCCGAAGTTGCTGACACAAAAGATCTTTGTTCAAAAACTGCGTGTCTATGGTTCGTTGGAAAACTTTTTCACGATCACAGGGTGGAAAGGCATCGATCCTGAAACAGACAACCTGGTTTATCCGACGATGCGCCAGGCAGTAGTAGGTATCAATGTTGAATTTTAAAGATTAAGAGTTATGAAAAACATAAAACGATTTTTATCAGGTATATGCGTATGCAGCTTACTGACTTCCCTCACGGGCTGCTACGATTTGGAACAATTGCCTCACGACTCTGTAGTAATCGATTTCAACGATTCGCAAAAAGCGTATGAAACGATGGTCGGAGTCTATCAGGCACTGAATGGCTCAAGCGTCTACAACGGCTTCTACGCCTTGGAGTCTGCGACCGATTTAGGTTGGAGCTATAACGGTTGGTGGCCGGCCTATGACAAGTACAATATATCGATGGGTATCGCTAACGCCTCTTATGGAGGGTTCAGCGAAACTTGGTCCGGTCTATACGAAGGAATCTCCCGGGCGAACAACATGATCGCCAATATGGGAAAAAGCAACCTCGATGAAAGCATACGGATCCAGTATATAGCCGAGTCCCGCTTTATAAGAGGATTGCTCTACAGCAACCTGTTGAATTATTTCGGCGGAGTGCCCATCTACGACGAGACCTTTACGGGAGATGCTTCGGAAATGCTGAATCCACGCAATACGGCCGAAGAGGTACGCGAATTTGTATTGAACGACCTGACGTTTGCCATCGAAAACCTGCCCAAGACACGCAGTTCCGTCGGACAAGCATCGCAAGGGGCCGCCTATGCCCTGCGCGGAAAAGTCTATCTCTACAATAAAGAGTATGAAAAAGCAAAAGCCGACTTCCTGCAAGTGGTTAACGGAGGATATGGCTACACGCTGCACAGCAGCTATGCAGACCTGTTCCGTCCGTCGGGCTATGAAAACGGAGCCGACGATTGCAACGAGATCATCTTTGCCGTCGAACACATGGGCGGTAGCTCCACTCCTTACGGGCTGCATGTACAATTCCTCGGAAACCGTGCCTCCTACGGCGGTTGTATCAATGCGAATGTTGCGTCGCAGGAATTGGTAGCCATGTATGACTGTATCGATGGAAAGCCTTACAACCGGGATGATTTCTTTAAAGGCATCAGCGATGAGGATCTTTATCAAAGCCAATTCGATGAAAACGGACAAAAGGTGGTAAGCTATCCACCTGCCGTTGACAAGCTGAAAGCCATGTATGAACAACGCGACCCGCGTATGGCAGCAACCGTCATTCTCCCCTACACCACTTACAAAGGATGGGTATACAATGCAGCGGCAGATTGCGAAATGGTGCTATCGAATGATGGCGTATATCATTCCAACGAAGGAAACGGATATGTACGTAACGCCTTTAATCACGACGCCTACCTCTGGCGCAAATTTGTCCAGGAATACGATTGGGGAAGCCAGATCGCAGATCGCGGCAACTCGCCCGTCAACTGGCCGATCATCCGTTATGCCGATGTTTTGTTGATGCTGGCTGAATGCTACAACCAAACGAATGACCAGAACAATGCGGTTATCTACATCAACTAAGTGCGTAGCCGTGTAGGTATGCCGGGATTGAACAGCGGTCCGGCTTGGCTGGCTGCCAATTCGCAAGACGAAGTGTTTGAGCGTATCAAACATGAGCGCGCCGTTGAGTTTGCACTTGAAGGCCTCCGTTTCTTTGACCTCCGCAGGTGGGGCGAATTGGTAGAGAAAACCAATGGCATGAAAGAAACCGATATCATGGGCAAGCTGATCGGCGGAACGAAAACCATTGATGAAAAATATAATCTATGGCCTATCCCGCAGTCCGAAATAGACCTCAACGATAAATTGATACAGAACACAGGTTGGTAACATCATCAGGTATTAGTCTTTAAATTGACAAGGGCGGTCCACACATTGTGAACTGCCCTTGTTTCATTCTATTACCAATAATATATATTTTCAGTGTACACATTTACGCCTTACCCGGTGTTCCGGAAGAAGACGCGCCTGTCGTCGTACTGCTGCCACCCGGCATTTTAGGGGCGGAGGCAGTTGTTGCAGAAGTTGCGCTTGTAGTAGTTGCAGCAGCTCCCTGTGCCTGTTTGTCGACTTCCCAATGGAACGGTTCGAACTCTGTGTTCGGGTCTATCCAAGACGGTTTTTTAGCAGCGTAAATAATGAACGGAGCGGCTACCACCACGATAGCACCGATAATCAGCACGGCAAACCAAACGGTATTGTTACCTGTAGAAATCTGGCTGGGCGGAATAAAGCTCAGAACGAAAGCGAGCAGTGAACCGCAGAAACCAAGACCGCCGATAAACCACATCAGACCGTTGCCATTCTTACCGATACGGAACGGACGACCGGCTTTCTTCATCCGGTAACGCAGTGCGATTGCACCGGAGAACATCAGCATATACATAATCAGATACAGGATAACCGTCAACTGTGACAGAATCTGATAGAAGCTCTGTACGGAAGGCATGACCACGAACAACAAGCTCAGGAATGTAACGGCCAGACCCTGGATCAACAGGATATTTTTCTGTACGCCCAACTTGTTTGTTTTCTGGAAGAACGGAGGCAGATAACCGGCTTTACCTACGGCAAAGATACCTTTTGACGGACCGGCAACCCATGTCAATACACCTGCCAGCACACCGAAAGCCAACGCAACGGCGATAACCGGTGACAACCAGGAAGCATGGATAAATTTGAAATAGTTGTCGAAACCAACCAGCAAACTCTGTGTCAGGTTAATATCCTTCTGCGGGATAATAATACCCAATGCGAATGTTCCCAACACGAAGATCAACACAGTAATCAAAGCACCGATAAACACGGCCTTCGGATAGTTGACGGAAGGGTTCTGCACATCCTTCACGTGAATACCGCCCATTTCCATACCGGCATAAAAGAGGAAAATACTGGAAGCAAGCACTAAGTTGTCGAACTTCGTAAAGTCGGGGAAGAAATTGCTATGGAAGTCCATATTGGAATGCCCCCCGGAAGCCAGGTACACAATACCTAAGATAATCAGCAAGGCAGCCGGGATGATCGTACCGACGATACCGCCCACTTTAGCCACTTTACCTACCCAGCTCAACCCTTTCAAAGAGATGAAAGTTGCAAGCCAATAAATAATCAATACCACAACCAGCGTGTACATTTTGTTCGAAGCCAGCGTCATGTCGTGCGCATCGTTCATCCCGATAAACGCGATGGAAACGGCACCGAAAGTCAACACGGTCGGATACCAGATCGTACTTTCGATCCATTGCACCCAGATAGCTAAGAAGCCCCATTTCTTGCCATAGGCCTCTCCTACCCATCGGAACACCCCGCCCTGTTTATCCTGAAACATGGCGGCCAACTCGGCAGCCACCAACGAAGTAGGAATTAAGAACACGATTGCTGCAAAAAGATAATAAAAGGCTGAACTAAGTCCATACACAGCCTCGGCCGGCAGTCCGCGGAGTGAGACGACTGCCGTAACATTCATAATCGCAAGAGTAAATACTCCAAGTTTTACTGCTTTTCCAATATTTGCCATGAATTTTACTATTAAAAAGTGAATTTTGTTTCGTTTAGTTTCGCTTGTATTGACAGTATAACAACTCCTTTTTGTGTTAGTTTGTCAACAAAATGTCAAACTTGGTTAATTAACAGACAAGTGTTAAAAACAAAAGGTGTCATTTTGTTGTTTCATCGGATAAAATATTTAAAGATAATGAGAACTGCATTCAACGACTTTTTTTATGAAAAGCGAGGTATCTACGGAGTACTTCATGTGATGATATTACTGCTATCGTTGTTCCTCATCGTAGATATTTCGATCGACACGTTCAATAATATACCGTTCATCTCGCAAACCTCGTATCTGAAAACGCAGTTCTGGATCTGTATGTTCTTCATTGCCGATTTCATATTGGAGTTTTTCTTATCAAAAGATAAAATTCATTATTTGCAAACCCATTTTCTCTTCCTGCTGGTTTCGATTCCTTATCTTAATATAATAGATTACTATGGCTTTACTTTTTCGGCCGAGGTGACCTATTTCCTGCGTTTCATCCCGCTCGTACGCAGCGGATGGGCACTGGCGATCGTCGTCGGCTGGCTGACTTCGAACCGGGCTTCCGGCCTCTTCGTCTCCTACCTGACGATGTTGCTGGCAATGGTCTATTTCTCCAGCCTGATCTTTTTCGTGATCGAACAGAAAGTGAACCCCGAAGTCAAGGATTACAGCGACGCCCTCTGGTGGGCTTTCATGGACGTGACGACCGTCGGTTCGAACATCATCGCGATCACTCCTACAGGACGCATCCTGTCGGTCCTGCTGGCTGCTCTCGGCATGATGATGTTCCCGATCTTCACGGTCTATGTCACGAGCTTAGTACAGTCGGCAAACAAGAAAAAAGAAGATTACTATAATGAGACACATGCCGCCCCTGCCGGACAAGCGGCAGAGAGTGAACCGGCCGGTTCTCCCCAGACAAACAAATAAATTCTGGGGCATTATTATTCACTTATTGTAAAAAACAAATTATTTAACAATTGATGGGTCTGGTGATGAAAAAATCCAGATACCCCTTTTTTGAAGGTAAAACGAGCTTTTTTCCATTTATTTGCCGGTTTATCACCATGAAGACGGTCGTCATCGCCATGACAAGGGACTTCATCGCCACGAAGACGGTCGTCGTTACATACGAAGTCAATGTTCATGGCAACGAAGACGGTCGTCATTTCAAAATTCTGCGCAGCTCACGCCGAAAAGACGTGAAAATACTTTTTCCATAAATGATCCGCGCCCCGACCTTGTCTGCAAATATTCGATTCTCCGGGAGTTGGGCTTTATCATATTTTCCTATTTTTCTTACTCCGGCTGACAAAACAGAAGCGATAACCGGACAAGCTGCCTGCCACATACTTTGTGTTGTCAAACAAAAACCGCCTAAGCGGACAAAATGTAAGATCAAAATGAACCGGAATTTCAGATGAAATAGAAAAAGGGCGAAAAAGGGGTTATTGTCATTTTTTCATATTACAATAGTTTCATCTCCTTAATACCTTTTATTATATCAATACGGCTATCCATAATTTTTTCCTTTTTACAAAGGAAAACAAATTTGTTTACATAAGGTTCGCTTTATTAGAAAAATTACTCCTTTACGCCAAGGCTCTTTCATTTATCCCCTCTTGTTTTTCTGAAACACATCCGGCATGATAAAGGAATACGAATTTAGGATTATCAAAATGTCACTACTACCCCATCCAAATCGGATTACTACCCCATGTTTTTGAAATTACTATTGCGGGTAATATTTTTTAACATTACAGAATGCGCTACTTTACCGAATAAAGATAATAAAATGATAAAATTATTTCCACAAAAAACGAGCCCCCCGTCTCCCTGTTAAATACAAGGGCGTGGAGGCTCGTCAACTAAAAGAATAAACCGTTTTAATCGGTGATTGTAAACCGGGTACTTCCAAAGATGGAGAGGCCCAGCTTATTCATTATGTATTTTATTGCCAGTTGTGCTTTTACAGAGTTGCCGGAACTGTCCAAAGGAGGAGCAAAGGCAGAGATACCGAAGTGACCGGGCATGATACCCATGACGCCGCCGCCTACACCTGTCTTGGCAGGAATACCGGAAGTGTACAACCAATCTCCCGTACGTTCGTAGAAACCGACTGTAGCCACTAAGGAAGTGATTTTCGGAGACAAGGAAGCGTCGAAAACAGGCTTCTTGGTAACCGGGTTCACGCCGTCGTTGGCAACGGTTGCTGCGGCGATGGAAAGTTGTTCGGCTGTGATACCCAATGAGCACTGGCGGGTGTACAGGTCGAGCGACATATCCGGATCGTCGTAGATACGGTTGTAGTTCTTCAGCAACCAGGCGATGGAACGGTTGTTGAAATTGGTGGCCGTCTCGGACTTATACAGTTCGTCGATCAACTGCGGGGCACTCCCGCAAAGGTCGGTGATGTTCGAAACGATGGCTTCCCACTTCTTGTCGGAATTACCGACCGGCTGTACCATGCTGCAAGCCGTGATCGCTCCGGCGTTAACCAACGGAGTGGAAGGATGGTCGTTTTCAAGCAAGATCGCCATGATGGAGTTGAAAGGCAAGCCGGTCGCATCGGCACCGATCATTTCGAGCAGCTTCTCGGCGCCGTACTGGCGAAGAGCCAGGATAGCCGTGTGCACTTTCGAAACAGACTCGATCCCGAAACGGTAGGAAGAATCGCCCAGCGTAATGGTCCTGCCGTCTAACAGGCAAATACTGATACCGAACAGGTTCTTGTCGATATTAGCTAAGTAAGGGATATAGTCGGCATTCTTGCCGCCCGTATTATCCTTAAATTGCTGGTAAGCTTCCTGGGCTGCCTCTTTTATTTGAGAAACGGAAATTGTTTTAATCATAAACAACTGATATTAAAAATTGATAGTGAAAGAGGAGGTCGTCGCAACAGGGCTGCAACTCCCTCACTCTTGAATATATATAGTCAACAGGATTACTTCTTGTGAGGCATACCCGTGTGAGTAAATACAGAACCTTTCACTTCCAGATTCTTATCCTGTGCAATACGGGTAGGAGTCGGATATTCGAGTTTTTCAAATTCTGCAATGGCTGCATTGATATCGTTCAACAATTGGTCTGCCATATCCCGGCTGAGTCCCTGACGGGCAACGATACGCATCACTACATAATTTTCAAGATTGTTAGGCAGTGTATAAGCCGGAACCATCCAACCGCTTTGTTTCAGTTTATCCTGCAAGTCATACAGTGTCCATTTTGCCTTCTTTGCATAATCCGGTTTCAGATACCAGATGAACAACGGGTTCACGACTTCGTTGCTGTAGTTTACGAACGGAGCCATCTTGCCGATCTGGTCGTGCAGGTATTGGGTGACTGCCATGCTGTTTTCCTGGACTGCTTTATATCCTTCGAAACCGAGACGGATGAACTGGTAGTATTGTCCGAGGATCTGGGCGGCAGGACGGGAGAAGTTCAAACCGACCTGTGTGATGTTAGCTCCCAGATAGTTTACACTGAATGACATGGAATCAGGCAAATAAGATTTGTCTTTCCAGACAACCCAGCCCAGACCCGGGTAAACCAGACCGAACTTATGTCCGGACGTACTGATGGAAAGAACCCATTTCAAACGGAAGTCCCACTTCAATTCCGGTTTCAGGAACGGGAGGATAAAGCCGCCGGAAGCAGCATCCACATGAATAGGAATATCGTAACCAGTCTTTGCATTGTAGGCGTCGAGAGCTTTGTCCAGAGCTTCTACATCATCATTCAGACCTGTCCATGTAACCCCTTGGATGGGCACGATACAGATCGTATTTTCATCACACATCTTCAATGCTTCTTCGGGATCGAGCGTAGTCTTATCCAGCGTCAGAGGAACCTGGCGCATCTCGATCTGCCAAAGCTGGGCGAATTTTTCCCATACAACCTGGAATCCGGTAGAGATAACGAAGTTCGGTTTGTCTACAGGCTTACCGGCGGCCAATCTTTTCTTACGCCAGCGCAGCCAGGCTGCAACACCACCTAACATACATGCTTCGGAAGAACCGATAGCCAAAGCTCCGGCTTTCCATTTTGCCTGTTCGGGGGAGTTCCACAAATTGGCTACGATATTGATACATTTGGCGTTCATTACGGCAATACGCGGATATTCCGTTTCATCGATGTAGTTGATGTTGATTGCCTCGTTCATAAGTTTGGTTGCATAGTCGTCCATGTAGGTAGTTACGAATGTAGCCAGGTTCAAACGGGGTTGTGTCTGTGCAAACGTTTCGTCTTTAACCATTTGATACGCGATTTCCGGGGTGGTAGGACCATCTGGGATTTTGTCTACAGGAGAGGCTTGTAACATTTTTTCCGAGCCAAAGATTGCTGTCTTGGCATCACCTTTTCTGAAATTAGAATCTTCCATGTCTTTTTTGTTTTTAATTATTAATGGCGTTATCGACTTATTCCGGTCGATTGTATGGCAAAAACAGCTACTATCCGCAATTGTTCTGCGTTTTTGGTTAAACATACGATATTTGGGGTTTATTAAAATAATGTTATATAAGAGTGCCAAAATCTACTCGTATTTTAACCTAAAACGGCTCTGCAAAAGGATTTTATATAAGTATATGAAGTTCTAAAGTGAACATTCGCTTTTCGGGATTGTTTCAATACAATAAAATAAAACGATTATGCGAATACAGACCGGAAAGGGGACGATCCCCCTTATTACATTAATAGGTATATGGTCGATCTCGGCACTGAATGCACTGCCCGGCCTGGCCGTCTCCCCCATCCTGGGGAAACTTTCTGCGATCTTCCCCCATTCCACGGAGCTGGACATACAGATGCTTTCGTCTCTCCCTTCCCTGCTGATCATTCCTTTTATCATCCTGTCGGGCAAGTTGACGGAAAAAATCAATAATATCCTCCTGCTGCAAGTCGGCCTGGTGATCTTCTCGCTGAGCGGTATTTTGTATTTGCTTTCGACGAAGATGTGGCAACTGATAGCCGTCAGTGCGCTTTTAGGGATCGGTTCGGGGTTGATCGTACCGCTTTCCACGGGCTTGATCTCCCGCTTTTTCACAGGGGCGTACCGGACAAAGCAGTTCGGGCTTAGTTCCGCGATCACGAATGTCACTTTGGTGCTGGCTACGATTCTGACCGGTTACCTGGCAGAGGTAAACTGGCATCTGCCGTTCGTCGTCTATCTGTTTCCACTGATCTCGATCGTTCTCTCGTTCTATCTGAAAAAGAATATTTCGCCCTATCCCGACACGAGTACGCATACTACTGCAAAACCGGCGGCTCCACAGGCGGAAGCCGGAAAAACGGATGGGGCTACCGACAGCAGTTTCGGTAAATCAGGCATACAGATACGACACCTGATGCAGATTATGGCGTTCTACGGGCTGGCTACTTATCTGGTGATCATTATCAGCTTCAACCTGCCGTTCCTGATGAAAGAATACCATTTTACCAGCGGTAATTCGGGCATCATGATCTCGCTCTTTTTCCTGGCTATCATGGCACCGGGCTTCGTGCTTAACCAGGTCGTTTCCTATTTCGGGAAAAAGACCAAGTTCGTTTGTATGCTTTCCATTGCTTTCGGGATGGCACTTATCCTGATCTCACGGACAGAGTGGCTGATCGGATTGGGATGCATCTTTACCGGATTCGGATATGGCGTCATACAGCCTATCGCCTACGATAAGACGACACGCACGGCGATCCCGTCCAAAGTGACGCTGGCATTGGCTTTTGTGATGGCGATGAATTACTTAGCAATCCTGCTTTGCCCGTTTATCATCAATGTCTTTAAAGACCTTTTCCATATCGAAACCCAGCAATTCGCTTTCATCTTCAATATGGTGATCGCGCTGATAGCGGCCGCCTGGGCCTATATCAAACGGGATTCATTCTTATTCAACGACAGTTTCAAATCCGCATAATATCAAACCGTATCAAGCATGAAGAATAAAGTTACAGAAGCAAATGTCAGTATGGTAATATCCAAGACCTTCAGCGGTCTGAACATGAATGCACTGAAATATTTGCTGCCGCTCTGGATGACGCCGCTTTCGGGTGTTACGCTACGATGCACTTTCGCGGCAGTGGCTTTCTGGATTATCGGGATGTTTACAAAACCGGAAACCTCCACACGGAAGGAGAAGATATCTCTTTTCCTGTTAGGGGCGCTGGGTATCTATGGCTTCATGTTCTTCTACTTGATCGGGCTGAGCAAAACGACTCCGGTTTCCAGTTCCATCTTCACCAGCCTCGAACCGATCTGGGTATTCATTCTTGCCGTAATCTTTTTCAAAGAGAAAATAACAAAGATGAAGGTTGTCGGAATATTGATCGGACTGGGAGGCGCCCTACTTTGCATCCTGACACAAAAGAGCGACGACCTGGCTGCCGACGCTTTTACCGGAAATATACTCTGCCTGATGAGTTCGTTCGCATATGCCGCCTACCTGATTATCAGCAACCGGATATTGAGTAAGGTCGGGGTGATGACCATGTTGCGATATACGTTTACAGGAGCGGCTTTTTCGGCCCTTATCGTGTCGGCAATAACCGGTTTCGATGCCAAGGTGCTGGAATTGCCTTTACACTGGACGCCTTTCCTTATCCTTATGTTCGTCCTGATCTTCCCTACCGTCATCAGCTATCTGCTAATCCCCATCGGCCTGAAATACCTGAGTACGACTTTGGTCGCCCTCTATGGCTACCTGATCCTGATTGTCGCCACTATCGTATCGCTTACGTTGGGGCAGGACCGTTTCAGCTGGTCGCAACTGATAGCCATATTGCTCATCTGTTCCAGCGTTTACTTCGTTGAAATAGCAGAGAACAAAGAAAAAAAATAATTTTTTTCCCTTTCTTTGTAACAACTTCTTTTCCGTTCCCGTCTACTCAATGAACGCTCTTCAATAGCGCGCATTGAAAGAGCCGGAATTAACGGAATCAAGTAACGATTAATACACAAGAAAGATGAAAAAATACATCGCAATTCTGATCCTCATGCTATTCTGCCAGGCAGGATATAGCCAGAGCATGGACAAACTATTCAACGACTTTGCCAAACAGGAAAACGTAACCCGCGTAACGGTCGGCCCGTTCCTTATGAAAATAAGCAGCCTGTTTACCGAAACGATGGGTGTGAACAGCATCGAAGTCCTTTCTTTCGAGGAATGCGGCAGTACCGTCAAAGACAATCTACGCACCGCCATCAAGAAACTGAAAGACCCGAATTACGAAACAATGGTCAATTCAAACGAAGAGGGCAGCCGCACGAAAGTAATGGTACGCATCGACAAAGATGTCATCCGCGAACTGGTAATCCTGACAACCGACGGAGGTGACGATGCCCTGATCCGTATCAAAGGGAAAATCAAACCCTCTGATATCGAAAAAGTAATAAACGACCACAAAGATGGATGTTGAGAGCTTTAAAAGGCTGTTCCTTCCTCTGCATCCCAAGCTCTTCCGGATCGCTTACGCATTGGTCGAAAACAAATCCGATGCCGAAGATATCCTGCAAGATGCCTACTATAAGCTATGGAGCCGGCGGGAGGAACTGACCGATGTTCAGAATCCGGAAGCCTTCTGTGTGACGCTGGTCAAAAATCTTTGTATCGATTTCCTTCGTTCTCCCCGTGTGGGCAGGCATAACGAAGAAGTCACCGAAGTTGTCGCCTTCTCGCCAGATTCTTCTCCGGACGAAAAACTGGAAATGAAAGACAAAGTACAGCAAGTCCGCCACCTCGTCAGCCGCCTGCCGGAAAACCAACGGCAAGTCCTCCGGCTAAGAGGAATTGAAGACTGCTCGATGGATGAGATAGAACAGATCACCGGCCTGAGTGCCGTCAACATACGGGTGCTGCTTTCCCGGGCACGAAAAATAATCAGGGAACAATTTGAAAAATATTATACTTGACGAATATGGACGATAAAAAGATAGACGAACTGATCAATAAAGCCCTCCAGGAGGAGCAGGCTTTACCCGAAGGACTTTCCCGCAGGCTGGAACAGCAGATCGATGCCTGGGCTTCCGCGGAAGAAAAGAAAACTCGTTCATGGACTCGTAGACGCTCCTTATACTGGTTAAGCGGAGCAGTAGCAGCCATCCTGCTGTGCATCGCCTTTTTCCAGTACGACGTATCGTCTCACACTCCGGACCGGCCCCGCGACACTTACACCAATCCGGAAGAAGCCGCCGTCGCCGCCGAAAAGGCTCTGCTCCTGCTGTCACAGAACCTCAACAAAGGTATTAGCCAGGTGAATGACGCAGAGCAGGAAATAGATAAAGTAAACAACATTTTAAACAAACATTTAAACGATTAATCTTATGAAATCCAAGAATATATTCCTGATTCTTTTCCTTTGCTGCACCAGCCTGTGCTTCGCTCAGGACAAACTGTTCGAAAAGTATGCCGATATGGATAACGTAACATCCGTCTTCATCTCCAAAAAAATGTTCGACATGATCCCTAACGTAGAAAGCGGCGGCCTTAACTTGATGAACCTGAAAGGGAAAATAAACAACCTCCAAATCGTAACTTCCGACAAACGGGAAGTTCGTGACCAGATGCGGAAAGAATTCGGCAGCCTCATCAGCAAATCGCATGAAGAACTGATGCGTGTGAAAGATAACGATACGCGCGCCTCTTTTTACATAGTCCAGAATGGTGATCTGATCAACGAAATGATTATGCTGGCCGACACGGATTCGGACTATGTGGTCATCAAAATAACAGGAAAGTTCACGTTGCAGGATATACAGGATGTGGCAAAAAGCCTTTCCCAAAACGATAAGAAACAGGTAACGATCAGTTACAACTAAAAAAGGAAAAGTATAGTTTCCCGAAACGATAAGTATGCTTTTGGAATACCTTAGTTCTGGTAGAACTAAGGCTATTCTTGTCTATTGTTTGCTACCGTGACAAAAGTAGACATATAATATTACCGGATGTTTTCAAAAATGATATTAAAATTAACCATATTGATATTCTTCCAAAAAAGATATACTCTTTTTTCTCTTCCAAAAGACTCTAACAGTCTCTACCAATAAGCCCAAATCGACAATCAAGCCACCTTTTTTATATCTGTCCATACAGAATAGTTCATAGTTCTACCAGAACGAATTCAATTTTAATTTTAAATCATTTGCCTATGAAGAGAAGTAAAAAACACACCTAAAAAGTTTTAGTAGAGAAAATTAGAGTATTTCAACTGTTAAATTAAATTTTAATATTATGATCAAATCGATATACAGCAATCTATTGCCTAAAGCTGTACTATTATCAGTATTTTTAAGCCCCGGATATGTGATTTCAAATGCTTATGCAAACACAGACTCCATCAGTGGTATAGAACAAACGAACGGTAAACTTACCGGACGGGTTGTAGACGCAAAAGGAGAACCTATACCAGGTGCAAACATTTCCGTCAAAGGTACTACCATCGGTACCATCACGGATATGGACGGTAATTTTTCCATAGATGTTAACCCCAATCAAATACTCACGATCAGTTTCATCGGATATGAAACGAAAACGGTTCCTGTCTCCAACCAGAAAACAGTAAATGTCGTTCTGAAAGAAACAGTAAACCAGCTGGACGAACTCGTC
Organism: Parabacteroides vesiculifaciens; assembly: GCF_049860805.1. Classification (NCBI taxonomy): domain Bacteria; kingdom Pseudomonadati; phylum Bacteroidota; class Bacteroidia; order Bacteroidales; family Tannerellaceae; genus Parabacteroides; species Parabacteroides vesiculifaciens. The sequence continues at coordinate 4,031,756 of NZ_CP187555.1, read as the reverse complement.
GTCGTCAGTTACGGTACACAGAAAAAGAGAGATTTGACAGGATCGGTATCAAAAATAGATGCTGCCGAATTAGAGAGCTTCCCTGTAGGACAATTTGCCCAAAAACTTCAGGGACAGATAGCAGGTGTACAAATCAACCAGTCGACAGGACAACCGGGTAAAGGTATGGGATTCCGTATCCGTGGTGCTGCTTCTATCAATGGTGGCAGTTCACCTTTGTTCGTAGTTGACGGAATCCCTGTCAATATGGACTTAAGCAGTATCAACCCGGATGAAATCGAGACTTTTTCCATCTTGAAAGATGCCGCAGCAACTTCCCTGTACGGATCACGTGCCGCCAACGGTGTCGTACTGATCACAACGAAGAGAGGTAAACAAGGCAAAACCCAAGTAGATGTGAATGCTTCATTCGGTGTCCAGACACTAAAAGGATTAAAGACACCGGACGTTATGAATGGAGAAGAATTTGCCCAATACAAAAAAGAATATTACGAAGATGCAGCCAGATATGAAGGTTACACCGGCGGCGTTCCGGAGCAATATCAAAATCCATCCCAATACGGTGCGGGTACTAACTGGTACGACCTGCTTACGCGTGATGCTGCCACACAAAACTATAGCGTCAGTGTGACAGCCAACAAAGACAAATTCAACACAGCCATTGTATTGGGTTACTTCCGTCAGGATGGTGTTATGTACAACTCCAATTTTGAACGTTACTCTTTACGCGCAAACAACGATTATCAGGTAAACGACAGATTAAAATTAGGATTGAACATCGCCCCGACCTTACAAATCAAAAACAATCAAAATACAGACGGGGGCTGGCAGATATTAAGCGCTGCGTTCTTGGCCGATCCTACTGTAAATCCTTACGATGAGAACGGGGAACCGATTCTTTCCCTAAACTCTCCGGGTATGTTCCCCCAGCCTAACTGGATACGTGTTTTACATGAGAAAACAAGTAAAACACAGGATTTGGCTTTATTAAGCAATGCTTTTGCAGAACTGGATATATGGAACGGTATCAAATATAAATTCCAGGCAGGTTTAGACTTAGGAGCAAAGAACTACAGGGATTTTACACCTTCGACAGCCGGCGGAGCCATGTTCACCGCTCCCCCACAGAAAGCAAGCGGACAATACAACACCAACTTCCACTATAGCTGGACAATCGAAAATATGTTGATGTATAGCCATAAATTCGGAGATCACAGCATCGATGCCTTGGTGGGTTACAGTGCACAGAAATATTCCAACGAATATAACCAGCTGACAGCAACGGACTTTCCGAGTGATGATATTGCCTGGATGGGTGCCGGTGCCACAAAAAACGGTGATAACAACGTCGAACAATGGACATTGGCCTCCGTCATTGCACGTGCTAACTACAGCTTCAAAGACCGCTACTTACTGCAGGCGACATTCCGCCGGGATGGATGCTCACGTTTCGGGACAGGCAATAAATATGCGAACTTTCCTTCCGTATCGGCCGGATGGATTGCATCTGACGAAGCTTTCATGGAACCGGTAACCGACGTTATGAATTACCTGAAAATAAGAGCCAGCTACGGATTAACGGGTAACTACAATATTGGTAATTACCGGTATATTGCAGGGGTTAGCACTTACAACTATGTCCTGGGTGGCTCTTTAGCCCCGGGAAAAGGATTGGGAAATTTAGGAAACAATGCACTTACCTGGGAAGAAACAAAGCAGTTGGACTTAGGTGTCGATATCGGTTTCCTGAACGACCGTATCTACTTGATGTACGACTATTATAATAAGAAAGTCGACGGGCTTTTGTATCAAGTCGACATTCCAAGGGCTTCCGGCTTTTCCAACATTTATTCCAATATCGGTGATTACAAAGCATGGGGACATGAAATCACTTTGCAATCCCGCAATCTTGTCGGTGATTTCAAATGGACAACCAATTTGAATATAGCCTTCAACCGGAATGAAATAACCAAAATGGGAACAAACAACACCCCGAAAGGCGGATATTCCAATCAGGAAGATTTCAACCGCCTGGCAGTAGGGGAACCGATCGGTATATTCATGGGATATGTATTTGACGGTGTATATATGACTGAAGAAGAGTTTAATTCACAACCGAAGCATGCCTCATCCGAAATCGGTACCGTCCGTATGAAAGACGTCAGCGGTCCTAACGGCGTTCCGGACGGTATAATCGACAACAACGACCGTGTAAAAATCGGTGATCCCAACCCGGATTTTATTTATGGTATGACAAATGAATTTTCCTGGAAGAACTTCGACCTGAGCATCCTGATCAGCGGACAGGTTGGCGGCGACATCATAAATTCGAACTACGAGCATACGTTGAATATCGACGGTTGTTTCAATGTATTGAAGAAAGTCGCCAACCGTTGGCGCTCTCCGGAGAATCCGGGCGGCGGACAGGTTCCGAGGACAAAAGCCGGTACTACAGAATTATTCCGGTTCAACAATAGCAGTTGGGTATATGATGCTTCCTATCTGACTATAAAGAACATCACCCTGGGCTACACGGTTCCGATCAAACCGAGCCAGTACCTCTCCAAACTCCGGGTATATGTAACAGCCCAGCAATTAGCTACATTCACTAAATACCCGGGAATGAATCCGGAGATAGCCATGAATGAAGATATGGGATGGAACGGTTTAGGAGTAGACCGTACGACTTACCCGGTTCCAAGAACATTCAGTATCGGATGTAACATCTCATTCTGACAGGAATACAAATTATAAATTTAAAACGAAAGATCATGAAAAAGATATTTAGTTTAGTTGTTGCATTATTGACCTTGGCTTCTTGTTCGGAAGATTTCCTGAATCTGACGCCTCAATATTATCCGAATGATGCGACATTCTTCAAAACCCAGGAGCAATTCACCCAAGCAGTGAACGGGGCCTATTCCGCTTTACGGGGAGTATCGGCAAGGCAAGGATATCTGATGGGAGAAATGCGTTCCGACAATACGCATTACACCCGCTATAAAGCGGACCGCGGGCTACATATCCTGTATCGCGAAAACATTGCGGATTTTGTTGTGGACGACCAGAATCAGTGGACAAATGAAATGTATTATGCATGCTATACAGGCATTTCAAGAGCCAACACCATTCTGAACCGCATAGAAGGGACGAGTTTTCCCGATGATTTCAAAAATCAGACGATCGGAGAGGCTAAATTCATCCGTGCCTTCCTGTATTTCCAATTAGTGCAATGCTACGGAGACATTCCTTTGCACCTGGAGGAAGTCACGGGAGCTGATAACGCATTCTTACCCCGCTCGTCCGTAAACGATGTATATACGGCCATCGTCGACGATGTGAAAGACGCAATCGAGAAACTTCCGGCAGTTAAATTCCCGCAAAACGGTGCGGCAACCAAAGGAGCGGCCAAAATGCTTTACGCCTATGTATTAATGACAAAGCCGGACCGGGATTACCCGACAGCGGAAGCGCAGTTGAAAGATATCATGAATATGGGATATGAATTACTTCCCGATTATGCCGATATATACGACACATCCAAAAAGAACGGAAAAGAATCGATCTTCGAAATTCAATATCAGATGGGAGATCAAGGGCAACAAAGTGACTGGTTGTACTACTTTATTCCCAAGACAACGAATGCGGAAATTATTACAGGCGTTCCCGATTGCAGCACGCTGCTGACAGGAGGCTGGAATGTCCCGACACCGGAAATGATCGCCTCTTACGAACCGGGAGATCTCCGCGTCGACCCGTCTATCGCAGTTGCGGTCGGTGCGCTGGACGCAGCAAACGCTTTAGTCGTAGCCGATGTCCTAAAGATCGGTGATCCCAAGATCAAGGATTACCCGGTAAGTTATCCGTTTATCAACAAATACCGCCACGCACACTCCAAGATAGAAAATACAGACGATAACTGGCCTGTTTACCGGTATGCGGACTGCTTGTTATTGTTAGCCGAATGTCTGGTGGAACAAGGACGTGCAGGAGATGCAGCCCCCTACGTCAATCAGGTACGTGCACGTGCAGGTCTACCTGCCGCAACGACAATCAATGCCGAAGTGGTTGCCAATGAGCGACGTCACGAACTTGCATTCGAGAACCATCGCTGGTATGATTTGTTGAGAACAGGAAAAGCGATTGAAGTCATGACCGCCTACGGGAAATATATCAAAACGGTCGATACGGAACTTCCGGAGCGTACCTATCAGATCAAACCGGAATACTTGCTTTACCCGATTCCTTACAACGAGCTGCAATTAAATGACCAGCTCAAACAAAATCCCGGTTATTAATACTCATATTAACAAAAAGACCTTTACTTTTGTAGTAGAGGTCTTTTTACTATTAGCACCATGAACACACGACACATTATCAGAAACTTTATGTATGCCGTAGCGGGAGGTATCATAACTCTCGGCACGGCCGGTTGCAGTGGCAACAAAGCGGAAACGGCGGACAGCTTTTCCACTCTGGAAGCCCGGTTCTCCAACCCTTCATCCGAGTACCGCACGGCTCCTTTTATGGTCTGGAACGGCAAAGTGACAGAGGCCGAAATAGACCGGATGCTGAAAGACTTTAAAGATGCCGGGTGCGGAGGAGCGTTTATCCATCCCCGCCCGGGCATGATCACGGAATATATGTCGGACGAATGGTACTCCCTCTACCGCTATGCCGTCGATAAAGGGAAAGAGATGGGATTGGACATCTGGATCTACGATGAGAACTCCTATCCCAGCGGATTCGCCGGAGGCCACGTACCGGAAGAAATGCCCGAATCCTACAACCAGGGACAAGGGCTTACGTTGACAAAAACAGACCTTCTGCCTGACAAGACAGACGAATACTTCATCATCCTCAAAAAGGAAGGGGATCAATGGGCGGATATCACGAATAACCTGAGCCAATATAAAAAAGCAAAAGGAGAATATTACCTCTATAAAAAGACATATTTGGGCAAATCGGACTGGTACGGCGGCTATTCATACGTCGACCTGCTCGTACCCGGCGTGACAGAAAAATTCATCGACATCACGATGAAAGGGTATGAAAAAACAATCAAGGACGAATTCGGCAAATCCGTTTTCGGCATCTTCACAGATGAGCCCAACATCAGCAGCCCAGGAGGTTTACGCTGGACACCCGACCTGTTCGATGTATTCCGGGAACAGTGGGGATATGACCTTAAGCCACTCCTTCCCCTCCTGAACGAAGAGACAGGCAACTGGAAACAGGTACGCCACAACTATATGGAAACCCTGTTGCAAATGTTCGTCGACCGCTGGTCCAAACCCTGGCACAGCTATTGCGAAGCGAACAATCTGAAATGGACCGGACACTATTGGGAACACGGTTGGCCGCAGATGAACGACGGGCCGGACAATATGGCGATGTACGCCTGGCATCAGGTGCCGGCCATCGACATGCTGTTCAACCAATTCGACGAAATCAGCCCGCAAGCACAGTTCGGCAATATCCGCGCAGTAAAAGAATTACGCAGTGCCGCCAACCAGACAGGCCGCAGCCGCACCCTCAGCGAAACTTACGGCGGCGGCGGTTGGGACGAAACTTTCAAAGACTTCAAGCGGTTAGGCGACTGGGAGTATGTGCTCGGAGTCAACTTCATGAACCAACATCTGGCCCACATGACACTGACGGGAGCACGCAAATACGACTACCCGCCGGTATTCACCTATCATTCCCCCTGGTGGTCCGACTACCGCGTACTGAACGACTATTACGGACGCCTCTCATTCGTCATGAGTAAAGGAGTCCAAAAGAACGACATCCTGGTGCTGGAGCCCACTTCGACCTTATGGAGTTATTACGTCCACGCAGGAAGTTCCCCGAAGCTCATGGAGATAGGGACCGGCTTCCAGGCCTTTGTGACTGCTTTGGAAAAGAACCAAGTGGAATATGATCTCGGCTCCGAAAATATCATCAAAGACCTCGGAAAGGTTGAGAACGGGCGTTTCGTCGTAGGCAGCGCCTCCTACTCGACCATCGTTCTGCCCCCTATGATGGAAACATTGAACAAGCCGACCTTCAACCTCCTGCGGCAGTTTGCAGAGCAGGGCGGCCGGATTATCACCTTCTCCGCTCCCACCCGGATAGACGGAGCCGTCAATGACGAGCTGGCCGAACTGCTGGCGAGTACAACCGTCACTTCGCTCCCGGAACTGTCCAAAGACATAATCGCCCGGTATTTCTCTTCGGATGACTTCGGGATCACTTTCAACGGCGGCAACTTGTATCACCACCGTCGCCGGTTTGCAGACGGGGAATTGGTTTTCCTCGTCAACTCCTCTATGGATGAAGCTGTAGCCGGCTCCCTTTCGATGCCGGGAAAAGGCATGCTGGAAATGGATGCCCTGAACGGGGAAATCTATACGTATCCGTCTTCAAAAGAAGGAAACAAGCTAAGCACCTCTTTCCGGATCGAACCGGCAGGAAGCCTTTTGCTTTACTGTTCTGCCAAGCGCCCGGAAAACTATCCGGAACGTCCCCGGAAAGCAGGGAGCAACGCGGTTACGGCAACAAGCCGGACCACCGTCAGCCGCTTGCGCGACAATGCTCTGACAATCGACTTTTGCGACGTCACGGTAAAAGGGGAGACACACAAGAAACAACATTTCTCCCGCGCCGCCGATATCGCCTTCAAAGCGCACGGGTTCGCCAACGGCAACCCCTGGAACACCTCCGTACAATACAAACGGAATATCCTCGATCGCGACAACTTTAAGGATGGCGGCTTCACGGCCTCCTATCATTTCACGGTAAACGACGCTTTCGACTATTCGGGTATCAAATTAGTCTCCGAACGCCCCGAACTATTTACCGTCAAAATTAACGGCCATATAGTGGAAGCCCTTCCGGGAGAGTGGTGGCTGGACCGTTCTTTCGGCGTTTATCCGATAGGCGGACAGGTGAAAAAAGGTAGCAACACGGTAGAACTCAGCATCAGCCCGATGCGTATTTTCGCGGAGATAGAACCGGTCTACATCACCGGAAACTTCTCGGTCGTACCCGAACAGGAAGGATGGAGTATCGGCGCACCGCAGGAATCGTTCACACTGGGTAGCTGGAAAGACCAGAAGCAACCGTTCTACTCGTGGAATATGAGCTACAGCAAAACGTATACCCTCGACGACCTTACAGGCCGGTATGCCGTCAAACTGAACAAATGGAACGGCACGGTGGCAGAAGTATACGTCAACGGGCAGAAGGCCGGTATAATCGCTTTCGACCCGTGGCAGTTGGATGTAACGCCTTACCTGAAAGAGGGCGGCAACACGATCGACGTGCGTGTGATCGGCAGCCTCAAGAACCTGTTAGGCCCGCATTACCGGAATCCGGCTCCCGGCCTGGCATCTCCCTGGCACTGGAAGAACGTAGACAAACCGATACCCGGAAAAGAATACCAGATGATGGATTACGGGTTGATGGAAGACTTTGAATTAATACATTAAACATACACACAAAAAGGGTGCGGGCTTTTCCGGAAACCGACGGCAGCTTTTCCGGAAAAGCCGGGCACCTTTTTTGAAAAACGACGGCAGCATGAAAAACAGACTATTAAACATTTGCATCTTATGTATGCTCTTTCCTTTCCTCATACAGGCGGCTGACCTGCATTCCGTTTACAACCTCCGATGCGAACAGGAAGAGAACCCGTTAGGAATCGAGACAGGACAACCCCGTTTCAGCTGGCAGATCCAGGCACAACAACGTAACTTCGAACAATCGGCCTGGCAGATATTGGTGGCCGACTCCCCGGAAAAGCTACAGGCCGGCGACGGGAACATCTGGGACAGCGGAAAAACGCTTTCTTCCGCTTCGGTCCTTGTCCCTTTCAAAGGAAAAGAACTGAAAGCCGGACAGACCTATTACTGGAAAGTCAGGATTTGGGATAAGGAGGGCAACCCTTCCCGCTGGAGCCTTGCCCACACTTTCGGCATGGGGCTTCTTTCGGAAAGAGACTGGAGCAATGCCAAATGGATCGCACTGGAGAGAGACAGGAAAGACGAGATTGTCACGACAGGACTGCATGGACTGGCCAACGTGGACCGGGAGCTCAAAGGTAAAAAGATCGGTATGTACCGTCTGCCCCAATTCCGAAAAGAATTTACGGTACGGAAACCGGTTAAACGGGCGATGGCCTATGTCTCCGGACTCGGGCATTTCGATATGTTCCTGAATGGGGAAAAGGTAGGCAACAACTTCCTTGATCCGGGATGGACAAAATACGATAAATGTGCGCTATATGTCACGTTCGATCTATCCGGGCAGCTGAAGCAGGGCGGGAACGCAATCGGCGTCATGCTGGGGAACGGCTTCTTCAATATCCCCCGGGAACGTTATTTCAAACTGCTTGCCTCATACGGCGCCCCGCGCCTCTTGATGAAAATACAAATCGAATATGCTGACGGCAGTACGCAGGACATCGTAAGCGGCACGGACTGGAAAACAACCGAAAGCCCCGTTACCTACAGCAGCATCTACGGCGGTGAAGACTATGACGCCACGAAAGAACAAACCGGATGGATGCAACCCGGCTTCGACGACCGAACCTGGAGCAAGGCTCTCGACACAGGCTGGAAAACCCGGCTTCTCTCCCAACGCTCCGCACCGCTGACCGTACGCGACCGCATCCCCACCGTCCGCCTTTTCAAGACCGGGCAAGGGCAATGGGTATACGATTTAGGACAAAACTTCTCCGGCATCGTGCGGCTTTCCCTACAGGCAAAAGACACGCGTCCGATCAAGCTCTACCCGGCCGAACTGTTGAATCCGGACAGTACCGTAAACCAAAGCGCGTCCGGCTCACCTTTCTGGTTCGGCTACACCCCGAAGGGAAAAGGGATGGAAAGCTGGCAACCGCAGTTCACCTACTACGGCTTCCGCTACGTACAGGTCGAAGGCGCCGTCCCTGCCGGGCAGCCCAACCCCGACGGACTGCCGGAAATAACGGAAATCACCGGTCTGCATACCTGCAACTCGGCCGAAAACGCCGGAAGTTTCCATTGCTCCAAACCGCTGTTCAACCAGACATACGAACTGATCGACTGGGCGATCCGCAGCAATATGGCAAGCGTGCTGACCGACTGCCCGCACCGCGAGAAGTTAGGTTGGCTGGAAGAAGCGCATCTGATGCAATACTCCGTACAGTACCGCTACAACCTGGCCCGCCTGTACGAAAAGACATTCAACGATATGCGCTCCACGCAAGCGGCCAACGGCATGATACCGACCATCGCTCCCGAACTGGTCGAATTTGAAGGCGGATTCAAGGATACGCCGGAATGGGGAAGCACCTTCGTCATCAGTCCCTGGTACATTTACCAATGGTATGGCGACACACGCCCGATCGAAACCTATTACCCGGATATGCAGCGCTACATCGAGTACCTCACCTCGAAAGCCGATAACCACATCATCGCCTATGGCCTGGGAGACTGGTTCGACATAGGCCCGAAAAGCCCGGGGGAATCGCAGCTCACCTCCAACGGCGTAACGGCAACGGCCATCTACTATTACGACGTCACCCTGATGGAGAAAATGGCGAACCTCTTAAGCAAACCCGACGATGCGCGCAAATACCGGGAACTGGCCGCCCGGATCAAAGAAGCCTTCAACCGGACCTTCTGGAATCCGTCCACCCGCACCTATGACCGCAACAGCCAGGCGGCAAACGCCATCGCCCTCTACATGGGACTGACGACACCGGAGAACAAACAGCAGGTATTCGATAACCTGATCGCCGATATCCGCGGGCGCAACAACGCCCTGACGGCAGGCGACGTAGGCTACCGCTATGTCTTGCGTGCCCTCGAAGCCGGCGGCGCCTCGGACGTCATATACGATATGAACTGCAAATACGACACCCCGGGATACGGCTGGCAACTGGCGCACGGGGCCACCGCTCTCACCGAATCCTGGCAAGCATACGGCTTCGTGTCGAATAATCACTTCATGTTGGGCCACCTGATGGAATGGTTGTTCAGCGGCCTGGGAGGCCTCCGTCAGCAGGAGGATTCATTCGGGTTCAAACATATCGTCATCAAGCCCGAACCGGTCGGCGATGTCCGCAACGCACAAGTTTCCTACGAGTCGCCCTACGGACAGATCGTTTCCGGCTGGGAAGACAGCGACCAGGAGTTTACCATCCGGGTAGAAGTACCGGCGAACAGCCGGGCCTCCGTCTACCTCCCCTCTGCCGGCACGAAGCAAATAACCGAAAGCGGCATACAGTTGGAAGATGTCCCCGGAATCAGTTACAAACAAGAGGGGAACCGGTATGTCGTGGCAACGATAGGTTCCGGCATTTACACTTTCAAGGTGAAGAAAAATAAATAACAAAGAATACCATGAATACAGCAAAAAAAGAGGTTAAAGTCGGACTGGTCGGAGTCGGGTTGAACACATACTGGGATCAATTCGAAGGGCTCCTCCCCCGGTTGACGGACTACCGGAGAATGATAAAAGAGCGGATGTCCGGCCTGCAGGCAACCGTGATCGACGGGGGCATGGTCGACAGCCCGGAAAAGGCAACCCGGACAGCAGAAGTTCTGAAAAGCGAAGACATTGAGATCCTCTTCATCTTTATCTCGACCTACGCCCTTTCCTCGACCGTACTCCCGATTGCCCGGTACATCAAGACGCCGGTCGTCCTGCTCAACATACAACCCGTAGCCGCCATAAACTACGATTATATCAACGGATTAGGCGACCGCGGCAAAATGACCGGCGAATGGCTCGCCCATTGCCAGGCCTGTTCCACACCGGAATTTGCCTGCGTGTTCAACCGGGCCGGCATCCGATACGACATCCTTACGGGCTATCTCGACGAACCATTCGTATGGAACGAAATCGAAAACTGGATCGATGCGGCAAGAGCCGTCCGGGGGATGCGTAACAACCGGATGGGCATTCTCGGGCATTATTACTGCGGGATGCTGGACGTTTACACCGACACCACCCGCCAATCCACGACTTTCGGAACCCACATAGAACTTCTCGAGATGTGTGAACTCAAAGCATACCGGGATGCCGTAACGGAAGACGAACTAAAGGCAAAACGCCTGGAATTTTCCACGAAATTTGAAGTCGATCCGCATTGTGAAGAATACGAACTGGACCGCGCCGCCCGTACTTCCGTCGCACTCGACAGACTGGTCGCCGCCCACAACCTCGGTTCGATGGCTTACTACTACGAAGGTTGGAAAGGAAACGATTATGAAAACATCGTGACTTCGGTGATAGCCGGCAACACATTGCTCACAGGACGCGGCATCCCGGTTGCGGGCGAATGCGAGGTAAAGAACGTACAGGCCATGAAACTCCTCTCCCTTTTGGATGCCGGAGGTTCTTTCTCCGAACCGTATGCAATGGACTTCAATGACGATGTCGTTTTATGGGGGCATGACGGTCCGGCGCATTCCGCCATCGCCGAAGGGAAGGTCAGCCTCGTGCCGCTCCCCATCTATCACGGCAAGCCGGGCAAAGGGTTGTCCATCCAGATGCGCGTCAAGCAAGGACCCGTCACGTTCCTTTCCGTATGCGAAAATAACGACGGCGTGTTTCTGCTTGTCGCAGAAGGAGAATCGACCGACGGCCCCACCCTGCAGATAGGAAACACCAACAGCCGCTACAGGTTCAGTTGCGGGGCACGCGCTTTTATGGACCGATGGAGCAAAGCGGGTCCTTCACACCACTGTGCAATCGGTATCGGACATATTGCGGATAAACTAAAGAAGATAGCTTTCCTGTTGGACATACCTGTTATCCGGATTTGCTGAAAAGAGAGAGTCTCTCCCTAATGTAGAGGAGACGTCATCCCCTACAGCAGAGAGGCACCCTCTCCAACATAGGGGAGACACCACTCTCCAATAGTGGGGAGATGCCTACCCATAAATATAAATACTGGAAATCGGTTTATTTCCCGGTAATAATCCTTCGTATCTCACTCAACTTATTCAGGGCTTCCAGCGGAGTCAAGTTGTTTACATCCAAGTTCTTGATCTCGTCCCGTACCTGGCTGAGAACCGGATCGTCGAGTTGGAAGAAGCTAAGCTGATAGCCATCTGCCGATGTTGCGATTCCTTTTACTGGCTTGCTCTTGATACCTTTACGCTTTTCCGTGGCGATCCCTTCCTGACGGTTTTCCGTTTCCAGCTGTTTCAGGATCTCATTGGAACGCTTTACGATGCTTTTCGGCATACCGGCCATCTTGGCCACATGGATACCGAAACTGTGCTCACTTCCTCCGGGAACCAATTTGCGCAAGAAGATCACTTTGTTGCCCACCTCCTTCACCGAAACATTGTAGTTCTTGATACGCTTGAAAGAAGCCTCCATCTCGTTCAGCTCATGGTAGTGCGTGGCAAACAGTGTCTTTGCACGGGCATTGGGATGTTCGTGGATGTATTCGACAATCGCCCAGGCGATCGAGATGCCGTCATACGTGCTTGTCCCGCGTCCCAACTCGTCGAAGAGGACAAGGCTGCGGGAAGACATGTTGTTGAGGATATCCGAAGCCTCGTTCATCTCCACCATGAAAGTGGATTCGCCCACCGAGATGTTATCCGAAGCTCCTACACGGGTAAAGATCTTGTCGACAATCCCGATATGGGCACATTCGGCCGGGACGAAGCAACCGACCTGCGCCATCAGCGTGATCAGGGCCGTTTGGCGGAGCAAAGCGGACTTACCGGCCATATTCGGACCGGTGATAATGATAATCTGCTGCCGCTCGTCGTCCAGATAGACATCATTGGCAATATAAGGCTCACCTACGGGCAACTGTTTTTCAATCACCGGATGGCGGCCCGCCTTAATATCGATCACCTGCGAATCATTCACATCCGGGCGGATATAGCGGTTGCTTTCCGCCACCTTGGCGAATGAGAGCAGGCAGTCTAAGCGGCCGATCAGGTTTGCATTCACCTGGATGGGCGGGATATATTCGGAAAGACAGAGGACCAGTTCGTTAAAGAGGCGGGCTTCCAACGAAAGGATCTTCTCTTCAGCCCCCAATATCTTTTCTTCGTATTCTTTCAGTTCCTCGGTAATATAACGTTCGGCATTCACCAACGTCTGTTTCCGGATCCACTCGGCAGGAACTTTGTCCTTGTATGTGTTACGAACCTCTATATAATATCCGAAAACATTATTGAAACCAATCTTAAGGCTCGATATACCCGTCAGTTCTATTTCCCGCTGCTGCACCTTCAAAAGATAATCTTTGCCCGAATAAGCGATTGCACGCAGGTCGTCGAGCTCAACATTCACGCCTGTCGCAATCACACCGCCGCGGTTCAGCAAGGAAGGAGGATCGTTGTTAATCTCCTTTTCTATCCGGTCGCGGATCAAGGCGCAGGCGTTCAGCTGCTCGCCGATACGGCAAAGGCTCGGTTCATCGCTTGCCATACAGGCCTCCTTGATCGGCTCAATGGCGTGGAGGGCTACTTTCAACTGCACCACTTCGCGGGGAGAGACGCGGCCGACTGCTACTTTGGAGATGATACGCTCCAGGTCGCCGATCTGTTCCAGTTTCTCTTCCAACAGTTCTTTCACTTCGGGATGGCGGAAGAAATATTCCACTACGTCCTGACGTTCGTGGATCGGTTTCACATCCTTCAACGGGAACAAGATCCAGCGGCGCAGCATACGCGACCCCATCGGCGAGACGGTCTTGTCCAGCACATCCAGCAGGCTCGTCCCCTCTTCGTTCATCGTGCCGACCAGCTCTAAGCTGCGTACCGTAAACTTGTCGAGACGCACGTAACGGTCTTCTTCGATACGGGAAAGGGAGGTGATATGCGAGATGTGGGTGTGCTGCGTCTGATCCAGATAATATAGGATGGCTCCCGAAGCGATGATCCCGAATTTCAGATGTTGGACACCGAAACCTTTCAGGTTCTTCGTCTCGAAATGTTTCAACAGGCGGTCGTTGGCTGCTTCCGTAGTAAACACCCAGTCGTCCAGTTCGAAAATAAAGAACCGGGGACCGAAAGCCTCCTCAAAGCGTTTACGGCTGCCCCGCTCGACCAGGACTTCTTTCGGGGAAAAGTTATTCAGCAGTTTATCCACATAGTCGATAGTCCCCTCGGCCGTCAGGAACTCGCCGGTAGAGATATCGAGGAATGCGATTCCGCAGACATCCTTGCCGAAATGGATGGCAGCAAGGAAGTTGTTTTCTTTATGGTTGAGGATATTGTCGTTGATAGAGACACCCGGAGTCACCAGTTCGGTGATGCCGCGTTTCACTAACTTTTTCGTCAGTTTGGGGTCTTCCAGCTGGTCGCAGATCGCTACGCGCTTACCGGCACGCACTAATTTAGGCAGGTAGGTGTCTAATGCATGATGGGGGAAACCGGCCATCTCGACCGTTTGCCCCGGGCCGTTGGCCTTTTTCGTCTGCACGATACCCAGTATTTCCGCTCCGGTTACGGCGTCTTCGCCATACATCTCGTAAAAGTCGCCTACCCGGAATAGCAGGATTGCATCAGGGTGTTTCGCCTTTATATCGAAATACTGCTTCATCAGGGGAGTTTCCACTATCTTTGCCACTGTTCTTTATCTTTTTATCTGTTCAACCGTACAAAGGTACGACTTTTCAGCTTTGTTCAAAGAATTTATAAATAGCTCTTGCATTCACAAACCAGCCATACGTGCCGGCAATCTCGACCATTTCCAACATATCGTGAATATCATAATCCTTGGCAATATATAGGGGAAATTTATCCTTCGGCATTTCCGCGAATATACCTATGTAATAGTTGTAGACAATCACATTGTTGGTAGACTTTGTAAAATTGAACGTACTTTTTTCAGATGAATAAAAAATATTCTCATGCACAAACGTGCTGTCCGGATAGCCGCCCCAGGAATCGAAGGTCATTATGCTGCGATCCGCCTCTTCTGTCACCTTCCTACTCGCATAGATGATATTACGGCTGATAGTCGTATTCTTTACAGGGCCGGCCACATGGATCAACGGAGAAAACATGCCGGCACGTGTCGGACGAGTCCGGCGACCGTCATTAATACTGATATTGTAAGACACAACGGTCCCCACATTCCCGGCATTGAAAGAAGCCGGGGAGTCACCGTTGTTGCAGATCAGCACCATCCCGCCGTCGTTATCATGACTATGGTTATACTGGATAAGCGTGTTCCGGCAATTCCAGTCCGAATCGAATCCTTGCGCGTCCCAGGGAGCCTTATGGCCGCTCACCTCATTGAACCGGATAACCGTATTGTCGCAACTCCACGGCCAGATACCGGCGGCGGCTTCCGTATCGGGAAGGATATCCGGACAATTGCGCATCACGTTATACTCGATCAGCGTGCTATCGCAACCGATCGGAACGATGCCGTCGCCCGGGACCTCCTCGATCAGGTTTTTACGGATTATCGTATGTTTGCTCGGATGCCAGTTCTCCCGGCTGCTATATCCCGACCAGATCATCGCGTTACGGGCACAACGCCGGATCCGGCAATTCTCTATCGTCAGGCTGTAGAAAACGGATATGACCTCTTTCCCGCCGTTGACGACTAAGATGCCGCTACCGCCTCCTTTTTCCTTGACCAGCGAGCCGTTCACATCCCGTATATCCACACCGTCTATGACGATGTTTCTTGAAACTCCATAGTCCCGGCATTCGATCTTCAGCCCGGTACGGTGCGGTTTCCGTTCCTTACCGGTATTGGTTATCTCCACATTTCGCAGTGTCAGATAATCCGAATTGAGAATGCGGACGGCATACAGGGATGTATCATGGCCGGCGATACAGGGCTTATTTCCTTCTCCATATGCTTCGATATAAATCCGGTTGTCGGCGGTACCTTGTCCCGATATTTCGAGTTCACCCTGAAAAGTGTCTCCTCTTTTTAAAAGCACTCTATCGCCCGGATTCAGTTTCACGCCCCGGAGTTTGGAAAGGCTTTTCCAGGCAGTCGCTTCGGAAAGGCCGTTCCGGCTATCATCGCCATTCGTAACATCTAAATAATAAGAAGAGGCGGTAGGTCCCGAACAGCCTGCCATCGTTAACAAATACAGACAGGCAGAGAGTAAACAGATTATCTTTTTCATGATATTCACTTATATTTTATGCTCAAAGATAATTATTCTTCATAAAAAATATAACTTTGTAAGCATTCTAACAAAAAACATATATCATGAAACAAGCAATTCTAATTTCTACCGGCCTCCTGCTGGCAACTCCTTTCATCCATGCGGAGAAGAATAAGGACAAAAAACCGAATGTCGTTTTTATCCTTGCGGACGATTTGGGTTATGGTGACCTGAGTTGTTACGGACAGGAAAAGTTCGAGACACCCAACATCGACCGTCTGGCACAAAACGGAATGCGTTTTACGCAGTGTTATTCGGGGACAACCGTCAGCGCCCCTTCCCGCTCCTGCCTGCTGACAGGTACGCACAGCGGACATACGCCTGTCCGCGGTAACCTCGAACTCGATCCGGAAGGGCAGTTCCCGCTTCCCGCCAATGCCCGTACAATCTTCGAAGTAATGAAAGATGCAGGCTACAAAACATCCGCTTTCGGCAAATGGGGACTGGGCTACATCGGCTCGACCGGCGATCCCAAAAATCAGGGTTGCGACACTTTCTACGGATACAATTGCCAGTTGTTGGCACACAGCTATTACCCCGACCATCTTTGGGATAACGACAAACGGGTGGAGCTCGAAGACAACAACCTGAGCGTACAATACGGAAAAGGTACTTACTCGCAAGACCTTATTCATGGAAAGGCGTTGGAATACCTGGACAATATGAATCCGGACGAGCCGTTCTTCATGTGGTATCCGACCATCATCCCGCACGCCGAACTGATCGTGCCGGAAGACAGTATCATACAGAAATTCCGCGGCATGTATCCGGAAAAGCCTTACAAAGGAGTAGAACCGGGCAATCCGGCTTTCCGCAAGGGAGGTTACTGCACGCAGTTCCATCCGCATGCCACCTTTGCCGCTATGGTTTATCGTCTGGACGTTTATGTCGGACAAATCGTGCAGAAGCTAAAAGACAAAGGCTTATACGATAACACCATCATCATCTTTGCAAGCGACAACGGTCCGCATATGGAAGGGGGCGCCGATCCCGATTTCTTCAACAGTAACGGTCTGTACCGCGGATATAAACGCGATCTGTATGAAGGCGGCATCCGTGTTCCGATGATCATCTCCTGGCCGGGACATATTCAGCCGAGTACGGAAACGGACTTCATGTGCTCCTTCTGGGATGTATTGCCCACCTTCGAAGAAATCATCCATCCGAAAGCCAAACAGCAAGAGATGGACGGCGTAAGTATGCTCCCGTTACTACAAAATCGCAAGGGACAAAAAGAACATGAATTCCTGTATTTCGAATTCCAGGAAATGAACGGCCGCCAAGCTGTACGCAAAGGACCGTGGAAACTGGTTCACATGAATATCCGCGGTGACAAGCCCTATTACGAACTGTATAACTTAGCTTCCGATCCATCGGAACGCCACAACGTATTGGCCCAATATCCCGAAAAAGTTGCAGAACTGAAAGATATCATGGTCCGTGAACACAGACCGGACCCGAACTGGCCGCTGTTGAAAGAGGAAAAGGAAAAATAATCGGAAACTTATTGAAAAAGATGTCAAAATCAGATCTTTGAGAGGTCTAATTTTGACCTCTCACATATAAAATAACATAGAACTCATCTAAATAATCTTACCGATAAAACACCATATTACGTAAACTCATATTGGGATTCTTATCAAGTTCAGCCATCTGATTAGGGCGACCGCACCGAATTCATTTTTAAGCGATACGATCTTATGGGCTACATAATATAAGGAATAATCTATCCCCGCTACAAGAAAACTTATCTACATAGGCATAAAAAACATCGGAGTGCCTATCAATTCTATAATCAGTGCCAGTGATTATAAAATCAGTGGTAAGCATCCGCCCCGGTACATCATCCTTATTCAAATCAGTAGGATCCTGGGCTATAACTTCGCTTGTAAAGACTATATGTATAAAAGCAGCAAGGGTTGCCGCCTGAACCAAGCGACAACCCATCCTACCAATTTTCATAATTAAAGTTTCAAACGTGTACGTGTTTATTTGTGCCCAAAACGTGAAAGAATTCGTCTTTACATATAAACCGCCACCAGTCACCCCTTGATGTTCCCATCGGACAACGTTGCAAAGGAACGCATTTATAACCAGCCATCCTATATTTTAGACGATTATTACTTGCCGTTTTACATGTTTGAGAGCATAAGAAGCAGTGCCTTGGCCTGGTCATGGGAGGGATTACGCATCTTTCCAGTTGAAAGGCAGCAGGCTCGAGTAGTCGTTAGCCACTGCCAGGCGTTCGTCTTTCACCCTGATGAGCGCGTCCTGCATCCATTTTTCGGGATTGACATTGTTCTCTTTGCAGCAACCGATCAGTGTGAAAAAAATGGCGGCGGCATGGGCGGCTTCGTGGGAACCTGAAAAAAGGGTATTCTTACGGTTCAGGGTTAGGGGACGGATGCTTCTTTCCACTGCGTTGGAGTCGATATGGAAGTCGGCATTAGTCACGTATAGCGATAATTGCTCCATACGGGCATAAGTGTATTGCATGGCTTTGTCCATCGGACTGCCACTTTTCACCTGCCCTATGTTACTCTTGATCCATGCCTCTATTTCCTGCAATACCGGATAAGCCTCCGCCTGGCGGTAAGCCGTTTTCGCATTTCCTTCAAGCTCTTTTTCCCTGATTTCGGATTCGGTTTTGTAAAGTTTTCCGATCAGGGAAAGTATTTCCCCCGCCCGGGGAGGATCGCTGTTCTCGGCTTCTTTGAACTTCCGGCGGGCATGTGCCCAGCAGCACAGATGCAGGTAACCGGGCAGGTCGTCAAAGATGTCGTATACCTGATAACCGTCGCTTTGGACTGCTTTCCCACCCTCCAGCAACAGCCCGATGCAACTTGCCCCCCTTCCCTTATGATACTCGAAAAAAGGGCTCTTCACCTCCGGGCAGTAGAAATTCCACATGTAGCCCTGGTGTAAGCTCCCCTTACGGTCACTTCCCTGGACTTTGTAAGGAGTTTCGTCGGCTATGACATAGCGTGAGGAACGGACTTTTTCACGTAATTCGTTGTAGATTGGTTCCAGTTCCTGGGCTGTGGACAGGCACCAGTCGCTTACCGTCGAGGCCGGCAGGTGAAGGCCGATGCGCGAGAAGATATCTATTTGACGGTACAGAGGCAGGTGGTCGCCATATTTGCCCACTGCGATATGGGATAACACGCTGGCGCCTGCCTTGGCGTGGGCTATGGCTTGGACCGGCAGGGGCGCTATCAGGATACGTCCATCCGGGGTTTTGTATTTGTTGCGGATGATTTGACGGACATACACATTCTTTTCTATCTCCAGTTTTTCCGTGATTTCCTGTCCTATATGGCGACAAGACGACAAGTCCCCTGCCGGGTCCAGAATCTCCTGCCGCCGAGGAATATCCAGGGGGAAAGGCTTACGGATATTTCCTTTATGTTTCTTCTTTTTGAACCCGTCGCGATCATGCAAGTAGTTTTTCTCTTCCTTTTCTACTTCCCCACGTGCTTTTTCACGCACGGTTTCCACCGGAGCCGAGTCTACCGGCGTTTCCCAGCAGATATTCAACTGGGAGGGATCCCGGGGAAGTCTTTTTTCGCTTTTGGGACTCCAAAGGCGGCGTTTGAGGTCGTAAATCTCCCACACATACTGTTGGTTCAGGTCCAATAAGCGCTGACGTTCGAGTAGCCATTGCATCCGCTCCTCCTCTAACGCCTTGCGTCGGGCAAGCAGCGCTTGGTAATCGGCCAGCGGGACCTTGACTTCGGGGACTTTATTTGCCGTCTTTGTTTTCATCTCTTTCACGTAATAAAGATACGAATAATATTTGATATTATGGCACTGATTTATAAATATATTACTTGCTTTTACGCCTTTTTTTCGGACAATCGAGCAACCGGACGAGAGAGGTACGGTTTACCTGTTCGTAAGATTGTTTTTCAAATTGCCGGGGAAGGTCATAAGTCCCTTCCGAAAGATGGTAAAGGTAAACCCGTTCCTGGTTAGGGGACAGGTAATATACTTTAAGCTGCTTGTGTCCGCCGTTGATGAAGACATAGATTTCCCCCTCTTTCGGATAATGTCCCAAACGGCTGTTCACGATGCCGCTAAGGCACGGGATGCCGGCATGGAAATTCTTCAGGGGAAACAAATAGACACGGTCCGTTGAGGGAAGGCCATAATGCCGGTCTTCTTTACTTTTGACAAGATCGGATACGTTATAAATGCCCAAGCTCTCCGGAGAAAAGCGGTAATGGTGAATCCTGAAGCGGACCGCACCGCCCGATTGGTAACGCAGGTACTCGAAGGTTATTTCATTCAGTTCACCCGGTTCTGACAACATTGATAACAATTGGGCGTTTTCAAAGATTTCTTTTTCACGATTTTTCATCTGAGTCCTTTTTTTTGTTTTTTCGGAACAAAGATAAAGAGCACATATAATTAGAGGAGGATGTACTGGGGCGGATGCTTACAATCAGTGCCAGCAATTATATAATCACAACCACTGATTATAAAATCACTGACACCGATTACAGAATTAGCAGGCACTTAAGAAAGAATCATTCGGGACAAAAACGGGTTTTTCTCTCCATGGAAATAAAAAATTGTTACTGCTGGATTTGGTGCGGTTGCCCTAGACTATTATTCTTTCCTTTGATAAATCAAAACAATAAAAATACTTAGCTATGGAACTACAAGTAATTCAAAACAAGATTCATGAGATCAGAGGACAACAGGTGATGCTGGATTTCGATTTGGCAGAACTATATCAGGTAGAAACAAAATATTTGAAACGAGCTGTCAGACGTAACATTGAACGTTTTGATGTGATGATTTCATGTTTACATTAACAAATGATGAATTTAAATCATTGACAATCAATATGAGGTGCCAAATTGGCACCTCAAAACAAGGTGGTACACAATATGCACCGTTCGCCTTTACAGAATTAGGGGTGGCTATGCTCAGCAGTGTTCTAAATTCACCGACCGCCATTGAAATAAATCGTAACATCATGCGGGCTTTCGTAAAAATAAGGCAATACATACTTGAAAGTAACCAGACAGCCAAAGAACTGACCGAACTCAAATTACAGCTCCGTTACCTTCGCGAGGACATGGAAAGTCTTTCCAAAGACCATGAAAGTTATGAGCAGCATTTTGATGATATATATTTGGCATTGGCCGAATTAGCCAACCGGAACAAGGAAAGGGAGAATAAACCCAGAAGTAAAATCGGGTATGTAAAAGACTAAATCCTGCAATTTGCCGCTTCAAACCTTTATGTATTACAAAATTCACTAACTTTGTGGCTTTAAATAGAAAACGATAAAATAAACGATAAACAATCATGGAGTACAATTTCAGAGAAATTGAGAAAAAGTGGCACGAATACTGGATTGCCAATAAGGTTTATAAAGTCGAAAAGAATACCGACAAACCAAAGTATTACGTATTGGACATGTTCCCTTATCCTTCAGGAGCAGGACTACATGTAGGCCATCCACTCGGTTACATCGCTTCTGATATTTATTCCCGTTACAAACGCCTGCAGGGTTTCAACGTTTTACACCCGATGGGTTACGATGCCTACGGACTCCCGGCAGAACAATATGCCATCCAGACCGGGCAGCATCCCGAAGTAACGACAAAGAAAAACATCGCCCGTTATCGGGAACAGATGGACAAAATCGGTTTCAGTTACGACTGGAGCCGCGAAATCCGTACCTGCGATCCTGAATATTATAAATGGACGCAATGGGCATTTATCCAGATGTTCAACAGCTACTATTGCAACGATGAAAAACAGGCACGCCCTATCAGCGAACTGGTTGCCGCTTTCGAACAGTCCGGAACAGAAGGCTTGAATGTCGCTTGCAGCGAAGAACTGCATTTCACTGCCGACGAATGGAAAGCCAAATGTGAAAAAGAAAAACAGGAAATCCTGCTGAACTACCGAATCGCTTACCGGGGTGAAACAATGGTAAACTGGTGTGCCGCACTAGGCACCGTACTGGCCAATGACGAAGTGGTAAACGGTGTTTCCGAACGTGGTGGCTATCCGGTAGAACAAAAGATCATGCGCCAGTGGTGTCTGCGCGTATCTGCTTATTCACAACGGCTGTTGGACGGACTGGACACGATCGACTGGACAGATTCGTTGAAAGAAACACAGCGTAACTGGATCGGCCGCAGCGAAGGTGCCGAAATCCAGTTCAAAGTAAAAGATAGCGACCTCGAATTTACCATTTTTACAACCCGTGCAGATACTATGTTCGGGGTTACTTTCATGGTTTTGGCTCCCGAAAGCGAATTAGTTGCACAACTAACGACTCCCCAGCAGAAACAGGAAGTCGACGCTTATCTGGACCGCACCAAAAAACGTACGGAACGTGAACGCATCGCCGACCGCTCCGTTACCGGTGTATTCAGCGGTTCTTATGCCATCAACCCGTTTACCGGCGATGCCGTTCCCGTCTGGATCAGCGACTATGTATTGGCCGGCTACGGAACCGGTGCCATCATGGCTGTTCCGGCACACGATAGCCGTGACTACGCATTTGCCAAACATTTCAACTTGCCGATCATCCCGCTGATCGAAGGTTGCGACGTAAGCGAAGAAAGTTTCGATGCAAAAGAAGGAATCGTCTGCAACTCGCCGAAACCGGACGTAACACCTTATTGCGACCTGTCGTTAAACGGCCTGACCGTAAAAGAAGCTATTGCCGCCACCAAGAAATATGTGGCAGAACATAAATTAGGACGCGTAAAGGTAAACTACCGCCTGCGCGACGCTATCTTCAGCCGCCAGCGTTACTGGGGCGAACCGTTCCCGGTCTATTACGATGCAGACGGTATGCCTCAGATGTTGCCGGTAGACAAACTGCCGTTAGAATTGCCGGAAGTAGATAAATTCCTGCCGACCGAAACAGGCGAACCTCCTTTAGGACACGCCGTAAAATGGGCATGGGACACCGCAAAACAGGAAGTGACGGAAGTTTCCAAAATAGATAACAAGACAATCTTCCCGCTGGAACTTTGTACGATGCCGGGATTCGCCGGTTCATCCGCTTATTACCTGCGTTACATGGACCCGCACAACGACCAGGCTCTGGTAGCTAAAGACGTAGACGAGTACTGGCGCAACGTAGACCTGTATATCGGCGGTACCGAACATGCTACCGGTCACCTGATATACAGCCGCTTCTGGAACAAATTCCTGTTCGACCTGGGTATCGTTTGTGAAGAAGAACCGTTCAAGAAACTGATCAACCAGGGTATGATCCAGGGACGTTCCAACTTCGTATATCGTATCAATGGCACGAACAAATTCGTATCCCTGAACTTGAAAGACCAGTACGAGGTCACTCCTATCCATGTAGACGTAAACATCGTATCAAACGATTTGCTGGATATCGAAGCCTTCAAAAACTGGCGTCTGGAATATAACAATGCAGAATTCGTATTGGAAGATGGCAAATACATCTGTGGATGGGCTGTTGAAAAGATGTCGAAATCGATGTTCAACGTTGTCAACCCGGATATGATTGTTGAGAAATATGGCGCCGATACGCTTCGCCTGTATGAGATGTTCTTAGGCCCGTTGGAACAATCCAAACCGTGGGACACGAATGGTATCGACGGCGTACACCGTTTCCTGAAAAAGCTCTGGGGACTGTTCTTCGGCAATACGGACACTTTACAGATCACGGATGCAGAACCGACAGCCGACGAACTGAAATCATTGCACAAACTGATCAAGAAAGTGACGTACGATATCGAACATTTTTCGTACAACACTTCCATCAGTGCCTTTATGATCTGCGTGAACGAACTGAGCAGCCTGAAATGTAACAAGCGGGCTATCCTGGAACAATTAATCGTCCTGCTTGCTCCGTTCGCTCCCCATACTGCTGAAGAATTATGGCATACCTGTGGTCACGATACTACCGTATGTGACGCCGAATGGCCTGTCTGCAACGAAGAATACTTGAAAGAAAACTCGCTTACTTACGCTATCTCCTTCAACGGCAAAGCCCGTTTCAGTATGGAACTTCCGGCCGATATGCCTCGCGAAGAGATAGAAAAAGCGGCTCTTGCCCACGAAAGCTCCGCTAAGTGGATGGAAGGCAAGTCTCCGAAAAAGATTATCGTTGTTCCCGGAAAGATTGTAAACATCGTAATCTAAATCTATTTATATGAAGCTTATAAACAACAAAATCTATTTTGCTGTACAAGATTACCTGATGATCCTGTTGGGTACTCTCTTGTACGGCTTCGGCTTCAACGCTTTCATTCTTTCGAATGAAATCATCACCGGTGGAGTCAGTGGTATTTGTGCCTTAATCTTTTTTGCCAGTAATGAATTAATCCCTGTTTCAGTGTCTTACTTTGTCATAAACATAGTATTACTGTTAGCGGCACTGAAAATTTTAGGATTCAAATTCCTGATAAAAACGATCTTCGGAGTATTCTCCTTGTCGGCTTCCTTATCATTCTTCGAATGGCTTTTGAAGGGTCAGCCAATCCTGCACGACCAGCCGTTTATGTCCATCATCATCGGTGCCTTCCTTTGTGGATCCGGTCTCGGACTTGTTTTCTCGGCAAATGGCAGTACGGGAGGAACGGATATCGTCGGAGCTATTGTAAACAAATACAAGAATATATCCATCGGACGCGCTTTGCTGTTCTGCGACTTTATCATCATCGGTTCTTCATTTTTCCTGTTCCATGATGTCGAAAAGATCGTCTTCGGTTTTGTCGAAATGTTTGTAAGCAATTATATAATCGATGTCGTCCTGAACGGAAACCGGCAATCTGTCCAGTTCCTGATCTTTTCCCAGAAATACGACGAAATAGCCGAACGGATCATCCACGACCTGGATCGCGGTTGCACCATCCTCGACGGTGTAGGCGGATATTCCCGCAAACCGGTAAAAGTCGTCGTCTTACTGGCTAAAAAATCAGAATCGGTTTCTATCTTCCGCCTAGTCAAACAAATAGACCACCAGGCCTTCATCTCGCAAAGTATTGTCAGAGGAGTGTATGGGGAAGGGTTTGATCAGATAAAGACATAAAACAATCATTCAAACAATTTAAAGCACTTCCGTACGTTATATACACATCGTATAGAAGTGCTTTTTTTATTCATATTCAACTAACATGAAACTTGTATTCGCAACAAATAACCAGCACAAGCTGGATGAAGTCCGGAAAATAACAGCCGGAAATACCGAAATAGTAAGCCTTTCAGATATCAATTGTCATGAAGAGATACCTGAAACGGCTGATACATTGGAAGGAAATGCCTTGCAAAAGGCCCGTTATATCAAAGAGCATTTCGGATATGATTGTTTTGCAGACGATACCGGACTCGAAGTGGAAGCGTTACACAATGCTCCCGGCGTATATTCAGCCCGCTATGCCGGCCCGGGACATGATTCGGAAGCGAACATGAACAAACTTCTCCATGAAATGGAAGGTAAAGAAAACCGGAAAGCCCGCTTTCGTACAGTTATCGCCCTGATCCTGGAAGGAAAAGAATATCTGTTCGAAGGAGTCGTAAACGGTACTATTATCAAAGAGAAAAAAGGCGGAAGCGGTTTCGGCTATGATCCTATATTTATGCCTGATACATATGCACAGACGTTTGCAGAAATGGGAAATGACATTAAGAACCGGATCAGCCATCGTGCCGAAGCAGTAAAGAAACTAACCGCTTTTTTATCGGATTATACATTCTAATATTATAATTAGTATGAGAAATATATTGGCTATTATCTTATTTTCCCTGTTTTCATCTTTTGTTTTTGCAGCCAGCGACAATACACTCGGATGGAAAACATATCTTTCCTACAACAACACCAATAACGTAGAAGAGTCAGCCGATCAAGTATTTGTTGTTGCTGAAGGCGCTTTGTACACATACGGAAAAGAAGATAACAGCATCAAACAATATTATAAGGGAAACGGATTGAACGGAACGGATATCCAATTCATATCCTATAATAAACAAACAAAATCTCTGTTGATTATCTATAGCGATTATAATATGGATATCATGAAAGACGGTTCGGTGAAAAACCTGCCCTACCTGTCTACCACCACATCTTTAAGGAACAAGGATATCAATTCGGTCATGCTCTATAACGAATATGCTTATTTATCTCTCAAATCCGGCATAATAGTCGTCAATATGGATAAAAATGAAATAACCGATACCTATAATTTATCCCGGAATATAACATCCTCTGCTATTTTAAATAATCATATATATGCGACTACAAAAGAAGATAACTCCACGGGCGTCATATATGCTTCTTTGAATGACAACCTGTTGGACAAATCAAACTGGAAGGCTTATACAATCCCGGGATTCCCGTCCGAAAATTCAATCGATAAAATTGTATTTTTCAAAGATCAACTATTCTATCTGGTAAAAAATAAAGGAGTCTATTACGAATCAAACAATACAACTGTTCCTTTGGTTAGTAATACCTCAATGAGCAATATTAAAGTTACCGGTGAAAAACTGGCCTGCATAGCTACATCCCAAGTTTATCTGTTTACAGATACAAAAACTTTCGACCGGATCGATAACCTGTCCATAAAAGATATCAGTACGTATCAAACCGATAAATATTGGATAGCCGAAGGAAGCAAAGGTCTACGCTCCATCAAAAGAACCGGCTCCAATCAGTTCGAAGCAGTAAATGAAGCTATCATACTCGACGGCCCTTATTCCAACAGCCCATTTAGAATAGTCTGCCAGAACGATAAAGTATATATGATACCCGGCGGTAAAAATATAATAGGTGGTACCCGTTTTGGCAAAGCAGGATCCGTAATGATATACGATTATGATAAATGGACGGTTATAGAACCTTCCAAAGTTCAAAGTCAATTAAAAATATGGCCCCGTGATTATACCAGTATCGTTGTTAATACAGATGATGCAGGTAATGAAATCATTTATACCTCTTCTTTTGGTGATGGCATCGTACAGTATAAAAACGGTGAACCAGTCATAGTATATGATGAAAAGAACAGTCCTATAGAAAATGCAGAAAATCATACTACTTACTATTGTTTTATGGACGGGCTTGCTTTTGATATGAACGGAAACCTTTGGATGACTAATTCAAAAGTTAATAATAATGCTATTAAAATATTAGATAAAGATGGAAAATGGCATAGCTTATTTGTTGAATCATTAAGAGATAAATATACAATAAGCAATATACTTATTACTTCAAACAATGACAAATGGATAAATATACCCCGACCTACCAGTGAAGTCCGCATTACAGTTATCGCCGATAATAATTCATTAGATGAAGCAACTTCTCACTATTTTGCTAATTTCACTGATACAGACGGTAACGACTTTTCCCCCAGTAGCTATACCTGCATGGCTGAAGATAAAAACGGATATGTATGGGTTGGTAGTAATAAAGGCGCTGTCTATTTTACAAATCCTAAAATAGCAGCATCTGATAACTATCAATCTACACGTTGTACGCGTGTAAAACTTATTAATGAGGACGGAACACCCTATTATTTTCTTGATAACGTAATGGTATCGACCATCAAAGTAGATAATGGAAACCGGAAATGGATCGGTACCGAAGGTAACGGCGTTTATGTACTAAATGAAGATAACCAGGAAGTAGTACATCAGTTCAATACTTCCAACAGTCCTCTCCTATCCGATGTCATCTATTCAATCGATATAAACGAAAAAACAGGAGAAGTCTTTATCGGTACGGATAAAGGTTTAGTCTCTTATAAAGGGGAAGCGACAGAAGGTAGAAGTGACTATTCGGATGTTTACGCTTATCCGAATCCCGTACGGCCTGAATATAGAGATAAAGTAACCATCACAGGTTTAATGGACAACTCTATAGTAAAAATAACGGATCTCAACGGTAATCTTATTTACCAGACGAAATCCTTAGGCGGACAGGCAACCTGGAACTGCCAAAATAGAAAAGGGGTACGTGTGGCATCCGGTATATATCTGGTACTTTCAGCTACAGAAGATTCCAAAGAAAGTGTAGTAACAAAGATAGCTATTATAAAATAAGGTAATGAATCCTACTGAAAAAGTATTACTCGATTCTAATCTGGTAGCACATGTAAAAGAAGCCAACAATTTTGACTTTATCCGCTTCTTTCTGGCCTATTCGGTCATGTTTAATCATTTCAGTACATTGACAGATACAGATCCTTTCTGGTTTGTAAGTGGAGGATTTCGTGTAAAAGGTTTTTTCATCATCAGCGGATTTCTGGTCATGTTCAGTTTTTTGCGTTCACCGGATACATACGTTTTCTTTCGTAAACGTGTACAGCGTATTATGCCGGCCTATTCGTTAGTGATCCTGTTATGCCTGATATTAGGATTTTTCCTGACTACACTATCACATTATGACTTCCTGACATCTTCTAAACCTTATACTTATCTATTGACCAATCTCTTGACATTAAACTTTCTTTGTCCCGACCTACCGGGTGTTTTCGAGAACAATCCGATGCACGCCATGAACGGTTCCCTTTGGACAATCAAAGTGGAATTGATGTTGTACATGACAGTTCCGATCATTTACCGATTGCTGAAAAAGTATAATAAACTGGTATGCCTGATAATCATTTATGTACTGTCTTTTATATATTCTACTACTTGCAATTATCTGGATGACACGACACATAATGCCATCTATGATTTTCTGAAAAGACAATTTCCCGGGCAAATGATGTATTTCTGTTCCGGTATCATCATATTACAATATTTTCCCTTGTTTCGCAAATATATGAAATATATATTTCCAGTAAGTATTCTTTTATTTGTATTCAGAGATATATTAGTATTCAGGATATTTGAGCCGATAGCATTAGCTTCTATTATCATATCAGTAGCTTACAGTTTTAAATGGCTACACTTTTTTAATCGTATGGGAAATTTTTCCTATGGAATATTTCTTTTGCATTTTCCTGTTATC
The DNA here is from genome assembly GCF_049860805.1 of Parabacteroides vesiculifaciens. Classification (NCBI taxonomy): domain Bacteria; kingdom Pseudomonadati; phylum Bacteroidota; class Bacteroidia; order Bacteroidales; family Tannerellaceae; genus Parabacteroides; species Parabacteroides vesiculifaciens. The sequence continues at coordinate 4,002,648 of NZ_CP187555.1, read as the reverse complement.
CAAACTTTCATCCATTTCGGATTAGATAAATACAGTCTGATACTGACTTTAGCATTAACGACTATCATTTGTACTTATTTAGGAACGTTATCATGGAAATATATAGAGAAACCTTGTTTGTATAAACCTAAAAAGTCACGGTAACTGTAATATAATTTGTTCTGTTATCTTTTGTGCACCTTTTCTATTAGGATGAATAGCATCATAAAAATCAGAAGCTTCAAGCAAATTAAAGCAATCAATTACTGGAATATTTTTAAATGTATTCTTAAATAACTCTAGGGCTTTCTGTTTTTCTTGTAGCGTAGAAGATTTTATATCAGGATTATAAGGCATAATCACCAAATAGTATGTAATATTCCTATTTTGAAAATATAAATAAGAATCTTTCAAAAGTTGTTCCCATTCAGGGACGATTCCATAGTCCAAGAATTTATTATTCATATTTTGTTCATCAACATCACGTTGATAGATTATATCATTTCTATCCGAAGTCTTAGAAGTTGGATAGCGAAGTTCTTTTTCAGTAGCATTTTGAATAATATCATCATCCAGAAGATTACGTAAAATAGTAGATAAGCCGGTAAACACACAATTTCTGGCTTCGTAATTATAGTAAAGAACCGGAAGATCCAATTTACTTTTCAAAGACGGGAGAAACTTCTCTGTCAATGCATCCATTTTGTATCCATACATATGCAGAGCCACCCGGTTAGGCATATTCATATCTATTGATTCAGACAATTGATCTATATCCACACATTGTAAGACGGTTCTGACTGAAACTGGTAAAGAGCTATAATATAAAGCACTTTCACTGACTTGCTGACCCGTTGATGTAAAACTATAAACAGTAGGATTTCCTTTTATCTCTTTTTCCAACAGATAACCGTTTATACCACTCATTCCACGGCTATTTCCAAAGATAACGACATTTGGTCTTTGAACACTATCGGCAAGTGTTTCAATGATCAGACGAGTACGTATATAATCATTAGGTAATGACCGATATAAATAAGGAGTCAGAAAATTTAATATACAAATGAGACTCAATATAAAGACTGTAAAATACAGATAATTATTAAAATTTTTCCCGGTCAGTTTCATACATTTAGAATTGAAAATAAATAAAATCAGATGAATTATTGCCAAAAAAATAAATTGATGTGAGAATAACCATATATAAACAATATCTAATCCACGGACTTCGTACAGAGGATAAATCCAACCCAAAAGGTTTATTTCTATTCACCCATTCCATACATAACATTAATACGATGAAAAATAAAGATATCAAAGCTGCTACATTATTGATACCGCTGACTTTGGGTATTTTCAATAAAGATACAGAAAACATATCGGCAATATATGCAAAAGCCATCGACACTGTTTCTGAACGAAACAGTATCCATCCTAAAGTTACAAAAGCAAATGTTATTAATACAGAGACCACAGTACCAAACAAATGAGATGCTTCCTGTCTGTTTCTCTTTAGTAATAATAAACAAACAAATAAAATACCATGATATAATCCCCAACTTATAAACGTCCAGTTTGCACCATGCCAAAGTCCGCTTAATAGAAATACAATAAAAATATTCCGGATCTGTTTGAACGTACCGGATCTGTTCCCTCCTAAAGGAATATATACATAATCAACGAACCAGGTATTCAATGAAATATGCCATCTACGCCAAAAATCTATTATGTTATAAGAAAAATAAGGGTATCTGAAATTCTGTTTCAAATTTATTCCGAACAATTTTGCCGTACCGATGGCTATATCCGAGTATCCTGAGAAATCCCCATATATCTGAAAAGAAAACAATACTGCTCCCATCACTAAAGTACTTCCGGAATAATGACTGTAGTTTCCAAATACATCACTCACAACAAGGGCACAATTGTCGGCAATTACAATCTTCTTAAAGAATCCCCACATCATCTGCCGGATTCCATCTACCGCATCATTATGAACAAAAGCACGAGGTTTATAAAATTGCACCAGTAAATTTGTAGCCCTTTCGATAGGACCAGCTACCAACTGTGGAAAGAAACTGACAAATGCAAAAAAAGCAATAACGTCCCGCGTAGGTTCAAGCTTTTTCCTATATACATCAATGGTATAACTTAATGCCTGAAATGTATAAAAGCTTATACCCACAGGAAGAACCACGTAAAGAGTTGAAGTATGCAACGTAATTCCTATAAACGAAAAAGCGTCAACAAAGCTCTCAACAAAGAAATTATAATATTTAAAAAATCCCAGGATCAACAGATTCAGAATAATATTTCCACCTGCAACCCAACGGCATTTCAAGCGTATTAATTTCTGATCTTCTCCAAACGTATTTCTGATCTTTTTAATGGCGATCCCACTCAACCAACTAAAAAAAGAAGTGAAAGCTATTAATAAGAGAAAGCGCCCATCCCACCAACCATAGAATAAATAACTTACTCCTACTACAAATAAATTCTGTAGCTTTACACTTCTACTAAATAAAAACCAATAAGACAGAAATACGATCGGAAGAAAAACTAAAAATTCAATCGAATTAAATAGCATATACTTTATAGCATCTTACAACCCCAACCTCTCCGATATCTCCAGCATCTTCTTGATCGGGCGGATTGCTTTTTCCTGTACTTGTTCGTCGACAAAGATTTCAGGGAGTTCGTATTTCAAACAGTTGTAAAGTTTCTCCATCGTGTTCAGACGCATAAAATTACATTCGTTGCAGGCACACGTACTGTCGTTGGGGGGAGCCGGGATAAATTCCTTATCGGGGCTTTGCTTACGCATTTCGTGAATAACGCCGCTTTCCGTCGCTACAATGAATTGTTTCTTATCCGACTTAACAGTGTGCTTCAAAAGAGCTGCCGTCGATCCTACGAAGTCCGAAACCTGTATAACGGGCTGTTTGCACTCCGGATGGGTGATTACTTCCGCATCAGGGTACTGTTTTTTCAGTTCCAATATCTTTTCGAGTGAAAACTGTTCGTGTACATGGCAGGCGCCATCCCAAAGCAACATCTTGCGTCCGGTAATGCCGTTTATGTAATTGCCTAAGTTCCGGTCCGGACCGAAGATGATCTTCGTATCTGCCGGGAAACTTTCGACGATCTGGCGGGCATTGGTGGAAGTCACTACCACATCCGTCACAGCTTTTACCGCAGCAGTCGTATTTACATACGAAATGACCACATGACCGGGATGCTGCTTTACAAACTCTGCAAAATCGGTAGCCGGACAGCTATCCGCCAACGAGCAACCGGCATTCAGGTCCGGTACCAGCACTTTCTTGTCCGGGCATAACACCTTTGCCGTTTCTCCCATAAAATGAACACCGCAGAAAACAATGATATCGGCTGTCGTCTTGGCTGCCTGTTGAGCCAATGCCAAACTGTCTCCTACAAAATCTGCTATATCTTGAATATCGCCTGTTTGATAATAATGAGCAAGGATAACGGCGTTCTTTTCTTTACGCATCCTGTTTATCTCTTCCTTCAGGTCCAAACCCTTTGGAATGGGCGCGTCCATATATCCGATCGATTGGTTTGCCAACATATTTACTGTATTGAATGATTGTTAAGTTGATAATATGCAAAGGTAAAAACATTATTGATTTTCCCATAAGAAACATATATAAAACAAATAAACAGACGGGAGGGAATGCAAAAATCCTGCCGGACAAGTTCCAAAAACTCCCGGCAGGTTTCCACCAAAATACTTACGTCTTTCCCCGGAGACTTGCCGGCCGTTTTCTCCATCTCTTTCTCCCCTCCTTCTTGAGTTATCCACAATCATATTATTATAATCTTATTTATTCTTTATTTTAAATCTAAATATGATGAATATAATATCCTGTTGAAACAGTTAATACAATTGTGCTACAATACTTGCCCGGTTCGTTATCAAACGCTGTAAACGACTTATGAAGCAGATACCAACATCCGATTTATCGTTTTATATACTGGTTTCCTTTGCTTTACGGACTTTATTAGTTTCCGGTTGAAAACTACCGGTGTGTAAAAGTTTATAGCGGTTGAGGGCTGTTGATGCGTGTATAACCACTGTTGATAGGGCGTAATAAATAATCCGTTGCTTCTATTGCATAATAAAAACAAGAGGACGTATAGCGAACAAATCGAATAATGCAAGAACTATTTTTCATTTTGTGTCCACCACTTATCAATAGCTTTTCAACGGCATATCCACATTAATTCACTACTTTTGCAGGCAAAGAAATGAAGCTATGCGCAAGTTAAAGATAACAGAGTTGAACCGCCTGACTCCGGAAGCATTCAAAGATAGTAAAAAAATTCCGTTGGTCGTTGTGCTCGATCATGTAAGAAGCTTAAATAATGTAGGATCCGTGTTTCGTACGTCTGATGCTTTCAGGGTGGAGAGTATTTACCTGTGCGGTATCACGGCTTGTCCGCCTCATGCCGAGATTCACAAGACGGCTCTGGGGGCGGAAGAGACTGTCGACTGGGAGTATTTCAAAGATACGATGGAGGCTGTTGATAAACTGAAACAACAGGGATATACTGTCTGTGCGGTTGAGCAGGCAGAAGGTAGCACGATGTTGGACAAGTTGCTGTTGGACAAGAATAAAAAGTATGCCGTTATCATGGGAAACGAAGTGAAAGGTGTTCAACAATGTGTCGTTGATAACTGTGATATGTGTATTGAAATACCGCAGTACGGGACGAAGCATTCATTGAATGTTTCGGTGACTACCGGCATTATCATCTGGGATTTTTTCAAGCAGTTGTCAGATTAACCCGTTTTCGACAAGTACGACCACCCGTTCCGTCATAGCGTCTTTTCCTTTGGGGTCGTATTCGGCTTTCAGGCTGGCGCCGAACATACCGGCAAACAGATTCCAGAAGCCTGCCCGGAAACTGCCTAAATAGGCTTTCAACAGGTTGTAACTCGATTGGTTACATTCTCTGTCGATCAGCTTGATAAGTAGTTTGCCTTGTGAGAAGGTCAGTTTTTTCAACTGAGGTTTATATTCCTGGAAAAGTTCTTTTTCCATCCGTTTCAAATGGGCCTGGCGGGACTTTTCGTCCGGGAGCGTCTCTATATATTCATAGGTTTCGATCAGTGTTTCATAAACCATTTTGGCATAAGGTAATGTACGTTTCACATCACGCACCAGCTTGGTGTAACGTACCTGTTCACGTTTGTTTTTGAACTTGACCGGCGGATAAATAAATACTTCCCGCAGGTTAACAACAGGCACTGTGTCCTTTCCGTCCAGATAAGCCTTTTGCAATCCTTCGGGAACGGTATTGATCTTCAATTTTTGTGCGTGGGACCCTATCGCACACAACATGAATATTATCAATATTTTATACTTGCCTTTTCTCAACATCGCTCACAAAAGTAATTGATTTACGAATAGCATCTGCCGGTTTTACAGAATTTGACTAAACGGTATGATAGCATCTGTTATTGAAAATAAAGAGATATCTTGTAAATAAGTTGTTAACAGGTTGCAGATAATATAGAAATCATTATCTTTGTGACAATACGAACAACTAAAATCAACAGACTATGAAACATCTTGTAATCTTCCTCTATTTAATTAATTCTGAATATATAGTTCATAAATAATAATCACTTAAAAAACTTGTATTATGAAAAAAGAAGAAATCAAGGACTTATTAGATAAGTTCGAAGCTGCTGCAAATATTGTAGAAGGCATAGAATGCTGGAGCGCCAGGGAGTTGCAGCCATTGCTGGGATACGCAAAGTGGGATAATTTTATTAAGAATGTAGTAGTAAAAGCAAAGGAGGCATGTAGGCATGCAGGAGAAGAAATACAAAACCATTTTCCCGACGTCGGGAAAATGGTTTCTATAGGATATGGTGTTGAAAAACAAATAGATGACATCCTATTAACGCGCTATGCCTGCTATTTAATCGCCCAAAATGGAGACAGCAGAAAGCCTCAGATAGCTTTTGCCCAAACTTATTTTGCCGTGCAAACGCGTAAGGCTGAGATAATTGAACAACGCCTTTTGGATTATGAACGTGTAAAAGCACGTGAAAAACTGAGTAAAACAGAAAAACAACTGTCCGGCATATTGTATGAACGGGGAATTGATAGTAAAGGCTTTGCCGTTATCCGTTCAAAAGGCGACCAGGCTCTGTTCAATATGAACACACAGATGTTGAAAAGGAAAATGGGAGTTCCTTCCGGTCGTCCGGTCGCCGATTTTCTCCTGACTGTCAGTATTAAAGCAAAAGATTTGGCTGCCGAAATGACAAATATTAATGTGCAAACTAAAGATTTATACGGACAATCTCCCATTGAAAAAGAACATGTTGATAATAATTCGGCAGTCCGGGATATGCTACTGAAAAGAGGAATTCATCCTGAACAGTTGTCTCCTGATGAAGATGTGAGGAAAGTTCAGAAGAGAATAGAAAATGAGGATAAGAAAGTTTTAAAAAGAGATAATCCTGAAAGTTGATGATTTAAACAAAACCTTGCTATGAAATCGATAAATTTATTCATGTTGTTTTTTGTATCTATCAACATTCACGCTGTTGATAACCTTCGTATCCCTGATATACGTAGTTTGGGAATAGGAGGAAACGGGGTTACGCAATCTGTTTTATTCAATCCGGCATTGGTGGCTTTGCATACTGATAAAGTTCTTCATTTCGAATACTTTAATCGCTATGGCGTAAAGGAGTTGGGAACGATGGGAGTTGGTTTTGTCTATCCTAATTCGTTGCTGTCGGCAGGTGTTGATATCTCTTCTTTCGGATATGACCAGTATAGGGAAACACTATTTCGTTTGTCGGTAGGGAAGCGGTTGAATGACCGGTGGAAGATCGGTATTGGTTTCCAATATAAGATGCTACAGACAGAGTTGTATGAAGAAGTATCGAAACAGCTTTCCACAGATATTGGAATCTTGTTCGCTCCCGTTGACAAACTGTTGATCGGAATGTTGATAATGGATTTTCCTTCTGTAGCTATTCATAAGTATGCTACTGAAATAAAATGCTTTGCCGGCTATTCCGTACAAATAGGTTTTCAATGGGAGGTAATAAACAGCCTGTTGATAGTAGGAACATTCGAAAGTAATAAAGAGCATATATGGACAGGAAATGCAGGGATCGAGTATGTTCCGTTTGGAAATTTCCGTATACGGGCGGGAGTACAGACTACTCCTCTCCTGCCCACTTTGGGTATCGGATATCGCTTGGCAGGATTTACGATCGATGTTGCGACTGTTTACCATCCGGTATTAGGAGCCAGTACCGGACTGGGTTTGAGTTATTCTTTTTAATCATGCTTGACTATGAAACGAATGTTTATAAACCTGTTGGTATGCCTGTTAATAAACGGTTATCAACTTAGAAGCCAGACAATATATTCTGTTGATAAGTGGATGGAATATATAGAAGAAATGGCCTCTGAAACGGAAGATGAAGAGCGTATCGAAGCACTTTATACCGATCTTTCTTACCTTGCCGAACATCCTTTCGAACTCAATACGGTGACGGAGGAACAGTTGAAACATCTCCCTTTCTTATCCGATATGCAGATACGGAAGTTACTGGAATACCGTTCCCGTTATGGCAAAATGCTAACCCTCTATGAACTTAAAAATGTAGAATCATTCGATTTTGAGACGATTTCTTTGCTTATCCCGTTTGTCTATATCGGTGAAATAATAGTTGATAAACGTCCTATCACTGTCAAGAACCTGTTGAAACAGGGTTCTAATAATCTACAAATCAGATATGACAAATGTTTTCAACAAAAGAAAGGCTATTGTTCATATCCTGACAGTGTACTACAGCAATATCCGAACCGGAAGTATCTGGGAGAACCGTTTTACCATTCCCTTCGCTATTCGTATGCATTCGATGAACGGATCCTGTTCGGTCTGGTTGCAGAGAAAGATGCGGGAGAACCTTTCTGGAATGAATATCATAAAGGATATGACTACTATTCGACGCACCTCTTTTTGAAAGATATGAATAAATGGTTAAAAAGTCTTGCCGTAGGCGATTATAAAATATCTTTCGGGCAAGGCCTGGTGATCAGCAATGATTTTTCTCCCAGCCGAAACGCTCTTGTCTCGCAAGCGGAAAGAAGGACGAACGGGTTCCGCCGTCATTTTTCAACCAATGAAAACGACTTCTTCCGGGGAGCGGCTGCTACCGTCAACTGGAAAAAGTTAGATATCAGCTTGTTCTATTCGTATCGAAAGTTGGATGCAAGTGTGGACAGTACGATCGTTACTTCGTTTAAAACAGACGGTTTGCATCGTTTGGTGCGCGACAGGGAGAAGATACGTAAAGTTCCCATGCAGACGTTTGGCGGGAATATACGATATGCGGCTCCCGATTTATGTATCGGTCTGACCGCTCTCTCTTATTCCTTCGGGAACTATTCGATACAGCCGGATCCGAAACCTTATAACCTTTTCTATTTTCGCGGTAGCCGGAATCTGAATATCAGTGTGGATTATCTGTTGAAAAATAAGTTGATCAAGTTCTATGGAGAGACGGCTTTGAGCCGGAATGGAGCGGTTGCTTCCTTGAATGCCTTGCAGTTGACGCCTGCCTCTTACTTTTCCTTGTTGTTATTATATCGTTATTATGATAAACGCTATCAAGCCTTTTTCGGGAATGCTTTTTCACAAAATTCGACTGTCTCGAATGAACAGGGGATGTATATGGGGATGCAATGGACGCCTTTCGGTCATTGGAAATTATCCGCCTATGCAGATATATTCCGCTTTCCCTGGCTCAAATACGGGGTGGATGCCCCGTCGACGGGAAAGGAGTATATGCTTCAACTCGATTATACGCCGAGCCGGAGTTTGTCCGTATACGTCCGTTATAAACACAAGCAAAAGGAAAATATAGAACCTTACCGTCAACAGCGTTTACGTATGCAAGCCTTATATGCGGTTTCTTCGTCCGTCTCGCTACGAACATCTGCAGACGGCATTTGTTATACGGAAGCAGACGAAAGGAACCGGGGATGGATGATTGCCCAGAGCGTAGGTTGGAAACCGGTTGATATCCCTGTTCAGACAGACTTTTATGTGGCCGGTTTTCATACGGATAATTATCAAACCCGGATATCCTCTTATGAAAAGAATATCTTGTATGCTTTCAATATGCCTTCGTTTTATGGGAAGGGAATCCGGTTGGCTCTTTCTTTCCGGTGGGATATTGTGAAACAACTTTCGCTTTCCGCTAAATTCGGATATACGTATTATGCCGACCGTGACGTGATCGGTACCGACCTGGAAGAGATCGAAGGGCATGCCAAAACGGATGTATATACGCTGTTGCGCTGGAAATTCTGATAACTTTTGTAGCTTTGCACTTAAATATAAATCAGTATGTCTACAATTCTTTTTGATAAAATAGTATTCGGACCGATTCACAGTCGTCGGTTAGGTGTTTCCTTGGGGATGAACCTGCTTCCCACAGACGGGAAACTTTGTTCGTTCAACTGCATCTATTGTGAATGCGGGCTGAATGAGAATCACCGTACACGTAGTAAACTGCCGACCCGTGCGGAAGTAAAGGAGGCTTTGATACATAAATTGTCTTCCATGCAGGCAGAGGGTGTCGCTCCCGACGTAATCACTTTTGCAGGAAATGGCGAGCCTACCATGCACCCGGAATTTGCCGGTATCATCGACGATACGATCGAAACCCGTAACCGCTTTTTCCCGAAGGCCAAGATTGCCGTGCTCTCAAACTCGACCATGCTTCATAAGGAGGATGTTTTCAAGGCACTGAATAAGATCGAAGATAATATATTGAAACTCGATTCCATATCGGACAGTCGTATCGGCCAGTTGAATGCCCCGAATTCCCCGGCCTTTACTTTCGACCGGCTGTTGGAACAACTTTGCCGTTTTAATGGCAATCTCATTATCCAGACCATGTTCCTGAAAGGGGAGGTGGATGGCAAAAGCGTGACAAATACGACCGAAAACGAAATTTCCGGCTGGCTGGAGGCTCTGAAGCAAATTAAGCCTAAGCAGGTCATGATCTATACAATCGACCGCGAAACGCCTGTAAAGAACCTGAAAAAGGTTACGAAAGAAGAACTGGAAGCGATTGCCGACCGTGCCCGTCAAGAAGGGTTTGATGTAACGGTCTCAGCCTGATTTTTTTTAAAAAGATAGTTGGTATAGCTTTCGCACGGTGCGAATCCTTCAAAATCTGTTTTTGAACGTTTCGCACCGTGCGAAAGCTCCTCTTACTGTTTTAGGCCCTTTATCACCTTTATGTCTCCATCTGTATGGAGGCGGAAGATGTAAATACCGGCAGGAAGAGAACCGGTATAAATGATCGCTTCCGGATTCTTTTGTTTGATAACGGATTTGCCATCGGCTGAAATAATCTCTAAAAGATTTACTTTTTCATTTCCGATTAGCTGTATTTGGTCGGTGAATGAAGTAGGAGCAATGGCTACTTCCGAAAGCTGAATATTTTCGTTGCCCACACTTATTTCCGCACTTGCTTCGCTTTTTTTACTTTCATTGTCTCCGTATAAAGCAGATACCTGGTAGATAAGACGGGCTGCCGGAACCTGTTTATCCGTAAATTCAGTAATGGATTTGTCGGATATGTTACCTACCTTGATTTCGTTACGATAAATGTTATACCCCGTTATTTCAGGGAAAGCCGTAGCTTCAGTACTTCGGAGTGAAGAATTCGATTCCGTTCTTTTTGCGAACAAAGATTTTGCCGATGATTTGCTTAATATGATTCTACTATCCGATATTGCTTTGGTAACAGGAATTTCTTTCTGTTCCGAACTGACAATTGCTGCTAATAAGAAATTATTATCGAAATTCTCATCTTCCACTTCTGAAGGTTCATATAGATATTCCCAAGTTTCCCCATCGAAGGAAACAAGATTTCCCTTTTCGTTTACGGCAGGCCCTTCATCGAGAACTGCCGGATAAATATCTTTTTTATCTGTTGCAGCGTGTACAGCTATGATTAATTCCTTTGAGGCATCGATGACAAAAGGTTCTTTCAATTCTATTACATTCGTTTCGTTGGTGGACAGATTATCCAGATCCTGTGTATATTTTCGGTTGCCTTGAGTAATCAACAGCGAATAGGGGATTTCTTCGACAGGAATGAAAATTACGGATTCGATCAGGTTTTGGTTTAATGAAGCCAAATCGTTTTTGTCCCATTTCTGGCCAAAATAGAATGGTTGGCCAAAACCAATACGCATATAGCCTGAACCGCTTCCCCAATATATCATTTGTTGATAGACCGGTTCTTTCCAATTTATTTTTACATTATTGTCGTTGACTGTGGCAGTTATATCTGTAGGTACTTTTAATTCATACACATAAATAGATTCCGATACAACGGAGGATTCTTTGCCGTCGGCATAGAGAGCTGATACACTGTAGAGTTGCGTACCTGTTTCCGGATTATTATCTGCATAGGAAGTGGCGGTTACATAATCCAATAATGTGTTGTTTCTATAGATCGCATATTGGACAGGTTGTTCCGATTCCGAGGCGGGAGCTTTCCAACTTAACTGTACTTCTCCGTTCTTATAGGAAAGACTCAGGTCGGTGGGAGCCGCTTTATGAGCTGTGGCATAACGGCCGGGCAATTGGGTGGCGCCCGTTTTGTCCGGATCCAGATAAATGTCCATGCGGGCTGTGTCGGCTTGGCTGTATCGGTCCCAATGGTAGTACAATTTACCGTAGATATTGGACAGGTTTGGTTTTTCACACGAAGAAGAACCGCCGCTAAGTGTCCCGACAATCAATTTGTTTTGATTGAACAGGGGAGAGCCGGACGAACCGCCCTCCGTCACGCCATGTCCGTTGGCAGTTTGGTCGAATATAACGTACCAGTGAGCTTTTGCCGCCCCGATTGTGGTGTCTACGCCATACCAGGTTCCGGAGGTCGCTTCTTTGCTGAAAGTCGATATTTTCTGATAGTCTCCTGCCGGATGGTGGATGCCTACGCCTGATTTGGCAGCTGTGTTGCTTCTGTCCCAACCGTTGTAATAGACATTGTAATGTTCCGGGATATTTTGGTTCAATAGCAACAGTAAGCCGTCCGATCCGCCGTCAATCGGGATTCCGGCCACCTTCTTGCAACCAGTTATCGTTTTATAGGAAGCGGCGGCCGATGTGTTTTCACAACTTGTACGTTCGAAATGGAAGTAGAAGGTATATTTATTCAGATCGCTTTGCGTAACAGCTTCGTCCAGGTCGATACAATGATAAGCAGAAAGAATATAAGGTTTTAGATCTTCTGCCGTATTATTGACCAACGATCCCGAACAGTAGTAAATATACTGTCCGATGATCAGGGTCATCAGGCATACGCCATTCTTTTCCGTTTGCCAAGCATCTCCTTCTTCACAATTTATATTTACCATACAAGATCCGGAAGCGCCGGGACCGGTATCGGCTTTCGTACGGGAAATGTACAGATGGTTGTATCCGTATCCGATCGCATCTATCGAAATACGGGGTTGTTCGCCAGTATCGTTGCCTGCTTCATATTCGAGAATAATGTCGTCACCGGCCAGAAATTCCGTTGCATATTCTTTTGTCGGCGGATTGGTCTGATAGGTAAAAGCACCTATTACCTGGGTTTTATCTGCATTATAAACAAACAGTTTGCCATTTTCAGGGATATAAAAGTCTTTGAAGCTTAACATCAGGGCTATGGCATCTTTTGCCTGTATCCGCAATTGCCATATTTTATTGCCATCCGGCAAAGTCGTCCAGTTGCCGGAATTATCTATTGTAAGGTCCGTATCGATAAGAGTTCCCACTTTCAGCGGCGCCCCCTGGCTAACCTGCCATCTGTCGACTGTTTTCAGATCTTCCACACTGAAATTGACAGGGATCTGTACGGTTGGCAGATCGCTTTTCAGCGTGTTTTGATATTTGAAGGATGCGGGCGTTCCACCTTCGCTGATTTGTGCATAAACAGATTCCGGAAAAGTTATTCCTATTAATGAAAGGAATAAACTGATTAACGGAAGTAGGATCTTTTTGTTCATATGTTTATGAATTGATTGTATGATTGGCAAATGTAATATTTATTTCTGATCCGGATAGGGGTTTTTCCATATTCTGTAGTCTTATGGATAAAGTTAGATAAATATATAAAATAATGGAATCACCGAATAGCAAAAAAAATGTACCGCAGCTCTGGTATTGGAGCCAGCCGGAAAATGGATTTAGTTTTGAAGATGCGGAAACGATCGCAAAGGAATTTGTACTTAAAGCAAAGAAGGATAAATATAAATCGGGAGATCGTTTTCTTCATATAGTGTTTATGTGATGTAAATCGTACAAAAATTACCTTTTGTCTCCTATCTTAAAAAAAAATAGCTCCCGTTCGGAAAAAGAGGAACGGGAGCTGGTTGTTTTTTTATTTGTGATTATTTTATTGCTTCATACGCTTTTGCCACCGCTTCGTTTATATTGCTGCAAATATTTTCCGTTCCGATCTTTTTGTCGAAACCCGATTTGACAAGAACGCGGCGTACCTGTTCGTTCACCCCTGAAAGAATCATGTGGATATGCTCGGCTTGCGACATACGGAACAGGTTTTCCAGGTTATGCAAACCTGTCGAGTCCATAAAAGGAACCTTACGCATACGGATGATGCGAATCTTCGGTTTGTCGCCCATATTGTGCATGATATCGTCAAACTTGCTGGCCACCCCGAAGAAGAACGGCCCGTCGATTTCATATACCTCCACGCCTTTAGGCAGGGAAAGGACCTCTTCGTCATGACGGATTTCACCATCGTCCGAAAGGTCGATCTCATCTTTTACTACCGATACGTGAGTCGTTTCAGCCACACGTTTCATAAAGAGGAACATGGCGATAAGCAATCCGACTTCGATCGCGATCGTCAGGTCGAAGATAACCGTTAGGAAGAAAGTCACCAGCAACACCGACACGTCGCTTTTCGGATTCTTCATCAGCGAGCGGAACGTACGCCATTCACTCATATTATAAGAAACGATAATCAATACGCCTGCCAGGCAGGCCATCGGGATATGCTTGGTCAACGGACCCAGAAAGAGCAAGATTAGCAGCAACACGATTGCATGGATGACGCCGGCAACCGGAGTGCGTCCGCCGTTATTGATATTCGTCATGGTACGGGCAATCGCACCGGTGACGGGAATACCGCCGAAAATAGGCACGATGATATTGGCAGCCCCCTGTGCAATCAGTTCGGTATTGGAATTATGCTTGTCTCCCGTCACACCATCGGCCACCGTAGCAGACAGCAACGATTCGATCGCTCCTAACATCGCGATGGTGAATGCTGCGGGAAGCAGGAGGTTGATCGTTTCCATATTGAAGTTGATCGGTTCCGGACCGGGTAGGGAAGCATTGATCGTAAAACGGTCTCCGATCGTTTCGATCCCCGTGATCCCTAAATGATAGCGCATGACATAGACAACAACTGTCATCAGAATAATGGCAATCAGCGAACCCGGTATCCTTTTAGAAAATTTCGGTGTGACGGCTATAATCACGATGCTGGCAAACCCGATCAGCAACGACCATAGGTTTACCGTATCGAAATGTTCGAAATAGGCGATCCATTTGGATATGAAATCCGCAGGGACTTTATCCATCGTCAACCCGAAAAGGTCTTTCATCTGTGTGGTGAAAATAGTGAGGGCGATACCGCTGGTAAAACCGACTACTATCGGGTAGGGGATAAACTTGATGACTGTCCCTAATTTCAACGCTCCCATAATTACCAGTATGATACCGGCGACCACGGTAGCGATGGCCAGTCCTTCAATTCCGAAATTCTGGATAATGCCGTAAACGATTACGATAAACGCACCTGTCGGTCCGCCTATCTGCACATTGCATCCTCCTAACAACGATACGATAAACCCTCCGATAATAGCCGTGATCAATCCTTTTTCCGGGCTTACCCCCGAAGCGATACCGAAAGCGATAGCAAGTGGTAATGCCACGATCCCGACAATAATACCGGCCATCAGGTCGGTCATAAATTTCTCTTTAGAGTAGTTTTTCAGCGCCGATATTAACTTGGGCTGAAAATCAAACTTGTTCTTCATCTTTTTGCCTGATTGATTAAAAGTGCTGCAAAGTTACAAAAAAAGTAAATATGTTTTTTCTTATCATAATTCATCGATCCCCCTTATTGTAAAAAACAATCAAAAGTAGCCGGAACAGCCTTTTGTAAATGTATTCCGGACTGTTGTTTCCGAATCAAAAAAGCGGTTTTAAGAGGCTGGTTTCCGTGAGGTGCGCAGAAAATTTCCACGACGACCGTCTTCATCGCCGTGAAGTCAATGTTCATTGGTAGTGAACCCGGCAGCTCGCGGCAACGAAGACGGTCGTCATGGCGATGAAGACGGTCGTCGTGGAAATGAGTCGCCTGATTTTCCGGAAATGCCCCCTGTCTCCTTCGCATATTCCTATACAGCCCCTTGTTGCTTTCCGAATATTCGATTCTCCGGGAGTTGAGGTTTTCCGAAATGTAAGGAATATAGAGATTAGAGTCTAATGAATGCTACTTTTTTATGACAAGTTGCAGTGGTCTTTCGTTGCTATGTCATAAGAAAGAGGATTTCGGTGACTAAAAGACAAACCGGAATCAAATTGTTTTTCAGTTGAAATAGAAAATGAAGGGGTTATTGTAAAAAATAATTTATCAAGCTGGATTAGATATAAATGTAAGGGACAGGGCAACTGCATCAAAGTACAGTTCGTTTCTTAACAATAATGAGCTAATCGGATAATGTGCCAATTGGCTTATTATTGTCATCTATTACTTATTGTACGATTCACTAAAATACCCATTGGTCTGAATCGAAACAGTAGCGCATATAATTTGGTTTTCTACCCCTATTATTTCAAATTACCCGCAAGGGTAATATTTTTTAAGAAACTCGTAATAATACAAGTGTCTGGATAATAGACAAATACGAATATCCTCCTTTTGGGAGGACTTATTGTAATCTAATATATCAAAAAGACAGATTTGCTTTTACCTGGAAATGAGGTTTTTGATGCGATTTCCCTGTATAAAGTAAGCGTTTATTTAAAAATTCATTATATTTGTTACAGTAACACTGTATATATGAAAAACGCCTTAAATATATTACTATTGTTGTTTTTGGTTTATCTGTCGGCTTGTACCAACCGTCAAACAATAGAACTTTTGCCGGAATTATCCCGTGCAGAATCTTTGATGTATGATTATCCGGACAGCGCATTATCCTTGTTGGAAAATATGAATCCTCCTTCACCATCCGATAAATTGCAAAATGCAACCTGGAGTTTGTTGCTGGTACAGGCACGGGATAAGAATTACGTGAAACATACATCCGATTCACTAATCAATGTGGCCTATAATTATTTTATGAAACAGGAACATCCGAATCGAAGCGCTTTGGTTTTGAATTATGAGGGCCGTGTAAATGAAGATTTGGGTGAAGTAGAGAAGGCTACGGAATTTTATTTGCGTGCGGCAGATGAGGTGAAGAAGACGGAGGATTACCGGTTGGGATATTTGATAAATTCTAATTTGGGGATGATTTATGCTTATCGGGGTCTTAATGAGGAATGTTTATCGGCATTTCAGGAAGCACATGAATTGGCAAAACAATCTTACGACTCATATTGATTCTTTGTGGGTTGAAAAATTGAAGTTAGAAACAAAAGATGAATCAGTGTTTTGTCCGTTGATTAATTTTAAAAATATACCAGAAGTAGAAAATTTTTATTTGTTTACCTATTCATCTCATCAGCGTAAAAAACCAATAGAGGGTCTTCTTGCCTCGGAGTGGCGTGTATGGCCCATTGCTATTTTGGATGATAAGAGATTACCAACGGATGTTTTTTCTTTTAATCTAAATGATGGAGAATCAGTGAAAGGAAGTGAAGAAAATATCAATTTTATATTTTCGGAAAGAGATTCTAATTTTGTTTATATGTATTCTATATCGGAATCTTGTTATTTATTTTATGAGCAGTTACTATTACAAATCCGATATGATGGTGGGGCATTTATGCCTTCTCCCTCTTCTGCAAAGGGTAATATAAGCAATGGGGCTTTGGGGCAGTTTAGGGTGAACGCAGTCTCTTCGAAAGGGTTCTTACTTCGAGACTATACGTTCTGATAGATGTAATCTATTGTATTATAGAAATATTTTTACCCCAATAATTTGCAATCCCTCTAAACATTTTCCTACCTTTGAGCGTTATTTATTTAGGGCGATTAGACAAACTCATTTTATATATACATAAATTAGCATTATGGAAAAAAGTATTAAGGGTACTCGTACCGAGCAGAATCTGCTGAAATCATTTGCCGGCGAATCTCAGGCAAGAAGTCGTTACACATTCTTTGCAAGTGTAGCTAAAAAAGAAGGTTACGAACAAATTGCTGGCGTGTTTATGGAAACAGCTGAACAGGAAAAGGAACATGCTAAACGTTTCTTCAAATTCCTCGAAGGCGGTATGGTTGAAATCACTGCTGCATTTCCCGCAGGCGTGATCGGCACAACTGCTGAGAACCTGGCTGCTGCTGCTGCCGGCGAAAATGAAGAATGGGCTGATCTTTACCCTGCTTTTGCTGATATTGCTGATGAAGAAGGATTTAAAACAATTGCTGTCGCTTTCCGTATGATCGCCAAGGTGGAAGCTGAACATGAAAAACGGTATCGCAAACTGTTGTCTAACATTGAAACAGGTACGGTGTTTGAAAAGGCTGAAGCGATCCTGTGGCAGTGCCGTAATTGCGGTTTCGTTATCGAATCGAAGAAAGCTCCGCAGAAATGTCCGGCATGCGAACATCCGCAGGCTTATTTCGAACCGATGAAACAGAACTATTAATCGATAGATTCAGATAGTTTTATAGATTTACCGGCACGGATTTCACGGATTACACAGTTTAATTTGATTTAAAACTGTGAAATCCGTGTAATCCGTGCCTATTTTTATATTATAACTCCTATCTTTAGCCTCACTATTTATATGAATCAGAATTTACCTGTTGATGAGCATATCGATTAGAAACCTCAATAAAGTGTATCCGAACGGGAATCATGCGTTGAAAGACGTCTGTCTGGAAATACCGACCGGTATGTTCGGACTTTTAGGGCCGAACGGGGCGGGTAAATCTACTTTGATGCGGATTTTAGTGGCCCTTATGGAGCCGACTTCGGGCGAGGTGAATATCTGCGGGTACGACCTGATGCGGCAGCGCAAGGAGATACGGGGCATATTGGGTTATCTTCCACAGGATTTCCGCTTTTTCGCCAAATATAAAACGTACGAGTTTTTGGACTACGCTGCGCGTCTTTCCGGCATAAGCCGCAAGTCTTTTCGGAAGAATGCGGTGGACGAAATGTTGGAAAACGTAGGGCTTTTCGATGTGCGCGATCGGTATGCCAATAAGTTGTCGGGAGGTATGAAGCGCCGGCTGGGGATTGCGCAGGCGTTGATTCATCATCCGAAAGTGATTATCGTGGACGAACCGACGACGGGGCTCGATCCCGAAGAGCGGATCCGTTTCCGTAACCTTCTGTCGGAGGTCAGTGAAAACGATGTGACAATTATCCTTTCCACTCATATCGTGGGGGATATATCGAGTACGTGCAACTGTATGGCGCTTATGAATAAGGGGGAAGTCTCCTTCTACGGCTCCCCGCAAGATATGTTGAGGCAGGCGGAGGGGAAAGTGTGGCGCATACGGGTGACCGGCGACGAACTGCATGAGGTGGATAAGCTGTACCCCGTTATCTCGACGATTCCCTCCGGTACGGGCTGGGAAGTGCAGATTGTGGCCGATGAGGTGCAGGGATATGACGCGGAATCCTATCCGCCGAACCTGGAACACGCTTATGTCTATTATATGGAAAGCAAGTTGAACCGTTGGAAAAACGATTAAAAGAGGTCGCCTGCCTATGTCATTTATCACGAACATACGATCTGTAGCCAAATACGAAAGCAAGATATTGGTGAGAAGCTGGTTTTTCCGCATCTTCACCCTGCTTGCCGCGTTTATTTTAGGCATTTTGAGCTTTAGCCTGTTGCTGGCGGAAGATTCCGGAGGTTTTTGGTTTGGGAAAGCAATCCCGTCCAATATACCTTATCTGATTTTGTTGCTGTTGAACACGGGGCAGGCGGTGGTCGCCGTCTTCCTTTCTTCCGAATTTCTGAAAAGGGACAAGAAGCTCGATACATCCGAGGTCTTTTATGTCCGGCCGCTCAGCAATGCCGAGTATGTGATCGGGAAGATATGGGGGAACCTCAGGGTGTTCTTGCTCCTGAACCTGCTGATATTGGCGATTGTGCTGGCTTTCAACTTTATGGCTTCCGGCATAGCCGTCGATTTGCAGGCCTATGCAGTGTATTTCTTTCTGATCAGCCTGCCGACGCTGATCTTTATTATCGGCCTTTCCATCTTCCTGATGCTGGTGTTGAGGAACCAGGCGCTTACCTTTATCCTGCTGTTAGGGTATATCGGGCTGACGTTGTTTTATATACAGGATAAGTTCTATTACCTGTTCGATTATATGGTGTATAACCTGCCGTTGTTCAAATCGACGATTGTCGGGTTCAGTAGCCTGGAGTTGATCTTGAACCACCGGGCGATCTATTTCTTTGCCGGTCTGGGCTTCATCTTTTTTACGATCTTCCTGTTCAAGCGGTTGCCGAATGCCAGAAGGAGCCATTATCCGTGGCTGTTCCTTTCGCTCTGCATGTTCTTGCTGGCAGGGACGGCGGGTTACCGGCATGTGCGTTCGATTCTCAGGGAGGGGGAGATGCGCGCTTTGTACACAAGCATCAACAATAAATATGTCCATGTGCCGAAGATGGTGATCGACCGGTACGATATTTCGGTGGAGCAGAAGCCCGAAACGATCCGTTCTGTTGTCGGGATGAAGGGGACGGCTCTTGCCGCATCGGAGGTGTTTACCTTCTGCCTGAACCCGGGGTTGAAAGTCGGGGAGGTGAAGGAAGGGGAGAAGCCGCTGGATTTTAAACGGGAAGAACAGATTCTGGTGGTGGATTTCGGGAGGAAGATAGAGGAGGGGGACACCGTCTCGTTCTCGGTCGGCTACGAGGGGCGGATAAAGGATGATTTCTGCTATCTGGATATCCCGGCGGAGGTCTTGCAGCAGCCGTATGACAAGGAGATGCTCAAGCTCGATAAGAAATATAGTTTCCAGACACCCGACTATGTGCTGTTTACGCCCGAAACCTACTGGTATCCGCGTCCCGGAACGGGATATAGCGACAAGAGCCCCGACTGGCAGCAGACCTATTTCAGCCGCTTCGAGCTGGATGTGAAGCCGCTTCCCGGACTGGTTTCCGTTTCGCAGTCGGCAAACAATCCCTATCAGTCCATCTCCCTGATTATCGGGAAGTACGAACAGAAGAGCGTGGAAAGCGACAGTACGCTCTATAGCGTCTGGCATATAAAAGGACACGATTATTACGAGGCGGCGTTCGATTCGATCCGCGATACGATTCCCGGGTTGATCCGCAACCTGCGGGAGAATCTCGAACGCACGTATAAGTTGAGCTACCCCTTCGACCGCTTTTCAGTGGTGGAGGTCCCGGCGCAGTTCTACAGCTACGTCCGTTCCTGGTCGCAGGCGCAGGAAGTGGTGCAGCCGGAAATGGTCCTTTTCCCCGAACTGGGCTGTATGTTCAATCAGATGGACTTTGTCAAGCAGAAGAAAAACCAGTTGAAGTGGTCGAAGCGGGGAGGGCGTGAGATCAGCGAGGAGGAGGCGGAGATCCGGGTGATGAACAGCTTCCTGTGGATTTTCTCGCAGACGGAGGGCAACTATAACTACTCTTCCGGCAGCCGGGGCAAGTTCAATATATCCTCCCGGAGCAATCCGTATTTCCTGTTTCCCGAGCTCTATAACTTCCGGTATAATATCTATTCTTCCGAATGGCCTGTTACGAACCGGCTGGTCGAACTGTATCTGCAAAAGAAATCCGATAATAACGGATGGGAACGTGAGATAAACGGGATCAGCAATAACGAGAAGGCGAACCTGCTGATGGAGAAGCATTCGTTTAAGGAGCTTTTGTCCGATGTGGAACACCGCGACTTGCTGAATAACACGATCAGCCTGAAAGGGTATTGCCTGTTTGCTCCTGCCGAAGTGAAGATGGGAGTGAGCCTGTTCCGGGATTCCCTGTATGCCCTGCTGGAACGGAACGAATTTCGTAATATGCGCTTCGAGACGCTGTTAGATACGTTAGGGATGATCAGCGGGTCCGATATCCGTGCGGGTATTTCCGGGTGGGACCGTCCGACGCCTCTTCCTTTCTATACGATCGGGCAGCCTGAAGTGACCAAGATCACGAACAAGGGACAGGAGAGCTTTGTGCTGAAACAATTAGTCAGCAATAATTCGGATCACGACGGTATGCTCCAACTCGATATACAGGCTGGAGGCTACGGCCCGGATATCGATCCGCGTACGAGCCGTAAACTGCCTCTTGCCGCCCACCAGACCAAGCTGCTTGTGACGGTATGGGAGGAAGCGCCCCGCCAGGTGGATGTGAATACGCTGATAGCCGGTAACCTGCCGAATATCCTGAACCTGCCGATTACCAACATCCGGGAAGAACGGGAGAGGGCGGTCGATGCCGAAGGCGATTTCATCGTTGCTGACTTTTCTCCCGAAGCGGAAGGGGAGGTGATCGTAGACAATGAAGATCCCCTTTTTTCCCTGTCCGAGCCGGCTGTCGTCGGGCTTTTGCCCAAGTGGCTCGACAAGGTGGAAGATACCTCATTCAAGTATGCCGGTGTCTCTCCCTGGCGTGCCCCGTTGCAGTGGACGGCCACGACGAATGCGGCCTACTACGGCCGCTATATCCGGTCCGCCTATGTGATCAAGAGCGGCAACGGCAGCCAGACGGCGACTTGGAAAATTCCGGTCCCTTCTGCCGGGCAATACGATGTTTACTACTATGTTTCCAAAGACAATGAACTGAAATATAATAAGCAGGCCGGCGGGGAATATCACTTTAAGGTGGAGTATGATGAGGAAAACGAAGACGCTTATATAGACCTGAAAAGAGCGAATGAAGGTTGGGAGCCTATAGGCGCCTACTACTTCAGCCCCGACACGGTCCGGATCACCCTGACGAACGAGTGCAAGCTCCGGAGCGTGACGGCCGATGCGGTCAAAATAGTAAAACGATATGAATAGAATTAGATACATGATACGAAGAGAATTACTATCCATGAAAAAAATAATGCTGATGGCCGCCGTCTGCCTGGGACTGTCCGTCCCGTCGTACGGGCAAGTCTCGCTGACGATCGATAAGGCGATGGACATAGCGGAAGAACACAGTCCTTCCCTGCGCCGTTCCCACATGAACCTGGAACGTTATCAGCAGAACCTGGTTGCGCAGCGGGCTTCCTTGAAGTCGAAGTTCTCGTTGAACCTCAATCCGGTGGATTACAGCAAGAGCCGCAGTTTCGACAACCGCCTGTCTCAGTGGTACACGAACGAGCGGTTCAGTACTACCGGAACGTTCCAGGTGGATCAGCCGATCTTGTGGACGGATGGTGTCCTCTCGTTGATCAACCGCTTCGGCTGGCAGGATAACAACTCCAATATCGACGGGACGAAGACCAGCAACAAGGCGTTCAGCAACGACCTCTACCTCCAACTCTCGCAGCCCATTTTTACCTATAACAAGCGTAAGATGGAACTGCAACAGATCGAATACGATTATGAGAATGCCAACATCAGCTACGCCCTGCAACGGCTCAGTACGGAAAAGGATATTACCCAGCAGTTCTATTCCGTTTATATGGCACAAAGCCAGTTGGCCATTACCCGGGAGGAACTGACCAATGCCCAGCAAAGCTATGAGATCATCAAGAATAAGGTGGAAGCCGACCTGGCTGCCCGCGATGAGTTGTTCCAGGCGGAAGTGAACCTCGCCTCCGCCCGCTCTTCCTTAGAAGAACAGCAGGTATCACTTGAAAACTCGAAAGACCAGTTGAAGCAGACGTTGGGGATGGACCTGAACGAAGACATCATAGTCTTTGCCGAAGTGCAGATCAAGCCGGTGGAAGTGAATCTGGAAAAGGCGATCCGGCACGGCCTCGAATCGCGCCTGGAACTGCGTCAGCGGGAGATCGAGAGCAAAGAACTGGCTTTCGACATGATCAAGACAAAGGCTCTGAACGAGTTCAAGGGAGATATTGCCCTCTCCTTCGGCTTGATCGGTGATAACCGCCACTTGGAGCAGATCTATAATAACCCGACACAGAACCCGCGTGTCGCCATCAGCTTCAGTGTCCCGATCTTTGATTGGGGGGAAAAGAAAGCCCGTGTCAAAGCGCAGGAAGTAGCCCGGAAGATCAACCAGTTGGAGTTCCATGAAGACAAAGTCAACATCGAACTGAACATTCGTCAGACCTGGCGCAGCTTAGAAAATCTGCTTTCGCAGATCAAGATAGCCGAGCAGAACGTTGCAAATGCACAGCGTACCTATGACCTGAACCTGACCCGTTACCGGGAGGGGGATATCACCGGTATGGACATGAACCAGTTCCAGACCCAGCTTTCCAATAAAAAGATCGCCTATACGCAGGCGCTTATCAATTATAAGATCGAATTGTTGAACCTCAAGATACTTTCCCTCTACGACTTCGAGCACGATGTGCCTATTGTCCCGATGGAAGATTTAGTAACGAAAAAGTAGTACGATATGAAATATACAATGACTTCTCTCATGTTGTTTGTCCTGTTGGCGACCGGTTGCAATAACCAGCCGCAGAATACGCAGAACGATATTGCTACGCCCGTGTCGGTGGTGGAGTTGAAAAAAGGCTCTATCAGCAAATTAGTCAATACGACCGGGACGGCACAGCCGACCTACGGGGTGACGCTCAACTCCGAAATGAGCGGCCTCTATAAACTGCAAACCAATCCCCGTACAGGCAAGCCTTTTAAACTGGGTGATATCGTATCCAAAGGACAACTGATCGTCCGCCTGGAAGACCGGGAATACGAAAACGGCATCGCTATCGATGCTAAAGAATTGAGTCTCGAAATAGCCGAACAGGAACAAGTGAAGCAGAAAGCCCTCTATGAGAAAGGTGGTGTGACGCTTAGCGAAATGCGTAATACGGAAGTGAAAGTGACGAATGCCCGCTACGACTACGAGAACGGTAAGCTCAATTTGGAGAAGATGAATATCAAAGCACCTTTCGACGGTGTGATCGTGGACCTACCCCACTATACGTCCGATGTCCGCATCGAACAGGGGAAACCGGTAGTCGGCATCATGGACTATGCCCGCATGTATATGGATATCAACCTGCCGGAAAGCGCTATCGGGTATGTGAAGGCGGATCAGCCGGTCTATATTACCCATTATACGCTCCCCGAAGACACGATCCGGGGAGTGATCAGCGAACTGTCGCCCGCCATCAGTTCCGAAACCCGTACCTTCAAAGGGAAGATACTGATCCAGAACGATGGGTTGAAGCTTCGTCCCGGTATGTTTGTCAAAGCCGATATCGTGGTGAACAAGGCGGACAGCGCCATCATCATCCCGAAAGATGTGATCCAGTCCAACCGCCGTGTCAAATACGTGTATATCGTCGAGAAGAACACCGCCCTGCTCCGCGAGCTCAAGACCGGGCTGGAAGACGACAAGAACATCCAGGTGCTGGAAGGCTTGAAGGAGAACGATAACTTAGTGGTGAAAGGCTTCGAGACATTGAAGGAGAATGCAAAGGTAAAAGTCCAGAAATGAAAAGTATCATCAAATTTGCGGTAAGCAATCCGGTTACGATCTGTATGCTGGTACTGGCGATCCTGCTGTTGGGCAAGATCTCCTATGATCAGTTGGCAGTCGACCTGTTGCCCGACCTGAATAACCCCCGCCTCTTTATCGAGCTGAAGGCGGGTGAACGTCCGCCGGAAGAAATAGAGAAGCAGTTTGTCAAGAACATGGAGTCGATGGCGATCCGGCAGAGCGACGTCACGCAGGTTTCGTCCGTGATCCGTGCCGGCTCCGCCCGCATCACGGTCGAGTATGCCTGGAAGAAAGATATGGACGAGGCGTTTCTTGACTTGCAGAAAGCCATGAACCCTTTTGCCCAGAACAAGGACATCACCGAGCTCAAGATCACGCAGCACGATCCGAACCAGTCCCCCGTCGTCCTGATCGGGCTTTCGCATCGCAGCATTACCGATATGGCGGAGCTCCGGAAGGTGGCGGAGAGTTATATCCGTAACGAGTTGATCCGCCTGGAAGGTGTTGCCGACGTCACGCTGTCGGGCGACGAGGTCAGTACCCTGACGATCCGTACGGACCCCTACAAACTGGATGCCTTTCAGTTGACGATCAATGATATTTCCTCTAAGATAGAGGCGAACAACCAAAGCATATCCGGCGGTCGCGTCAGCGAGCTGGGTCTGCAATACTTGGTCAAGAGTTCGAGCCTGTTTGCAACGGAGAGCGATTTTGAGAACCTTATTGTCGGTTACAAGCCGGTTACGGCCGAGGCAAGCGGAACGGCTGCTTCGGGGGCTTCCGGTGCGTCTGTTTCATCGACGGACAAAGCCCCGATCTTCCTGAGCGAGGTCGCCACCGTCAGCTTCGAGAATGCCCGCCCGGAAAATATTGTCCGCATCAATGGCGAGCGCAGCATCGGGCTGTCCGTCTACAAGGAGATGCGTTTCAATACGGTGAAGGTGGTCGATGGCGTGATCCGCCAGTTGGCGGTTATCGAGCAGGCGTTGCCCGGCTACCGTTTTCAGGTGATCACGAACCAGGGGACCTTTATCAAGAATGCGATCGGAGAGGTGAAGAGCAGCGCCGTCTTAGGGATTATCCTTGCGGTGGTGATCCTGTTCGTCTTCCTTCGCCGCTTAGGGACGACGTTGATCGTCAGTCTGGCTATCCCGATTTCCATTATCGCTACATTCAATCTGATGTTCTTCAATCATCTTACGCTGAATATCATGACGCTCGGCGGTCTGGCCCTCGGAGCCGGGATGTTGGTGGATAATGCCATCGTGGTGATCGAAAGCATCTTCCGTAACCAGGAGAAAGGCCTGACGATACGTGAGGCCGCCATTACGGGAACATCCGAAGTGGCCGGTGCGGTCATTGCCTCGACGCTGACGACGATCGTCGTTTTCCTGCCGATCGTCTACCTGCATGGCGCCTCCGGTGAATTGTTTAAGGACCAGGCCTGGACGGTGACATTCTCGCTGGTATCGTCGCTGTTTGTGGCGATATTGGTGATCCCGATGCTGTACGACCGGATTACCGGGCGCCGGGATGGGGGCGACGGTGTTGGTGACGGTGTTGGCGACGGTGGTAGAGACGCACGGCCGTGCGTCTCTACGGTGAAAACCACGAAAACCACAAAAACAACCGGCATCCGGATTGCTGGCTACAGCCCTGTGTTGCATACCCTGTTACACCGCCGTTGGGTGGTGATCGGATGTGCCTTGATGTTGATGGTGTTAGCCGGATTGCTCGTTCCCTTTATCGGTACGGAGTTTATGCCGCGTGCCGAAAGCAAGGCCTTCTCTGCCGTCATCAAGTTGCCGGAGGGGACTCCGCTGGAACGTACCGCCTCGGCTGTCGGGAATTTGGAGGAACTGATGCACACCATTTCGCAAGATTCCCTGTGTACGATCTACAGCCACGTCGGGCCAGGCAGCGGTTCGGAGAATGATATATTCGAAGGAGAGAACACGGCAGTCATGAAAGTGATCCTTTCGCCCTCCTGCCCGGTTCCGCCCGAAGAGGTGATGGCACAGTTCGTCCGGGCCACCGAAAACACCGAAGGCCTGGAGGTCACCTTGAAACAGGAAGAGAACTCCCTCAGCTCCCTTTTGGGCAGCGAAGGAGCCCCTATCGTGGTCGAGGTGAAAGGGGAGGAATTAGACGAGATCAGCGCTATCTCCGGTGAAGTAATGGAACGGATAACCGGTATTCCCGGAATTTATAACATCCGGTCGTCCGTCGAAGACGGTGCTCCGGAGGTAACGATCTCCGTCGACCGTACGGTAGCCGGCATCCATAATGTCAGCGTCTCGACCGTTATCGAACAGTTGAAACAACAGCTCGGCGGCCTCGAATCCGGGAAGATGGAGTACAGGGGGGAGATGCGGGACATCCTGATCAAGGTTCCCGATATCACCTTGCACGACCTCGGCGGCCTGGTCATACGTAGCGGTGAGAAGGAGTTCCGTTTGCAGGAGATCGCCACGATCACCCATTCGCAGGCTCCGAAAGAGATTTTCCGCCGCGGACAGAACCGCATCAGCAAGGTGACGGCCAACCTCGGTGCAGGCTATTCGCTCGACAAGGTGGCGGACGATATACGCCTTGCCGTGAAAGATATCGATTTGCCTGCCAACTATTCGATTACCGTCACCGGCGAAGAAGAGAAGCGCCAGGAGTCCATGAACAGCCTGCTGTTCGCCCTCGCCCTCTCGGTCGTCCTGGTCTATATGGTGCTCGCCTCGCAGTTCGAGTCGCTGCTGCATCCCTTCACGATCCTGCTGACGATCCCGCTGGCGGTGGTAGGAGCGATCCTGCTGTTCTTCCTGACGGGGACGACGATCAACATGATGGGAGTGATCGGTATCGTGATGCTGGTCGGTATCGCGGTGAACAACTCGATTATCTTAGTCGACCGTATCAACCAGTTGAAACAGTCCGGAATGGAACTGACGGATGCTATCGTGGAATCCGGCCAGCAACGTATCCGCCCGATCCTGATGACGACGCTCACGACGATCCTTGCCCTCCTGCCGATGACGTTCGGTTTCGGTGAAGGCGCCTCACTCCGTTCACCTATGGCGATCGCGGTGATCGGCGGGTTGGTGACTTCGACAGTCATGAGTCTGATGGTCATCCCGTGTGTATATTATGTATTTGAAAAAATGAAAAGGGGAAGATGAATTTTTTACTACATAGGAAGATTGCGATCTGTATGCTGTTCATTGCTCTTACGGGCTTGGGCTACGTGTCGTACAAGCAGTTGCCGGTCGAGCTGTTGCCCAATGCGGAGCTTCCGATGCTGTTCGTGCAAGTCTCGTCGGCACAGGATATGGACCCGTCGTATGTGGAGTCGGAGGTCGTGATCCCCCTCGAAGGAGCCATCGGGACCATCGGCGGGGTGGAGCAGATCGAGTCCCAGATCGACAGCCGCCAGTCTTCCATCAAGATCGATTTCAAGCCGAATGTGAATTTCAAGATCACCGCCCTGAAGCTACAGGAGAAGATCAACGAAACGGCCTCCACGCTTCCCGAAGGCTTCACGGTGCAGGTGCAGAAGATCGACGTCTCGATGCTTACCGGCGGCTTCATGTCGCTCCAGGTGCGCGGGTCGGGCGGTACGGACCGTGTGCGTAACTTAGTGGAGAAAGAGATACGGCCCGACCTGGAAAACATCGACGGGATCGCCTCGGTCAACGTTTACGGCGGCCGTGAGAAAGCCATCGAGGTGCAGCTCGACCCCGATGCCTGCAAAGCCCTCGACCTGACTCCCTCCGCTATCGGCGGCCTCCTGACGCAGAACACCGAGGAGAAGGCTTTCGTCGGCTATGCCAGCGAACCGGACGGGAAATACTTCGTGCATGTCAACTCGCCTTATACCGAAGTCTCCGACCTCGAAAACATCGTCGTCGCCCCCGGTCCCGTCCTGCTGAAAGACATCGCCACCATCTTTTTCGATATGAAGGAGGAGACGAGCTACAGCCGTGTCAACGGCAAGGATGCCGTTTCCGTCTCCCTGCTTGCCGACTCGCAAGCCAACCTGATCCGTCTCTCCCACCGTACGGTCGAGGTGGTCGACCGCCTGAACGAACAGCTTGCCCCGCTCGACCTCTCGATCGTGGTCGAGAACAACCAGGCGCAGACGATGGAGGACAATATCGACCAGATCATCCACCTGGCGATCGTCGGCGGATTGCTTGCCGTCGTCATCCTTTGGCTTTTCCTGAAGAACTTCCGGTTGGTGTTCTTTATCGCCCTGTCCATCCCCATCTCCGTCTATACGGCTTTCAATTTCTTCTACGGGGCGGGGATTACGGTCAACAGCCTTACGCTGGTCGGCATGGCGCTGGCGATCGGTATGCTGCTGGACAATAGCGTGGTGGTCCTGGAGAACATCTACCGCCTTTCCGCCGCCGGCCACACGCCCGAACGCTCCGTGACGCAAGGCACGCGTGAAGTCTGGCGCTCCATCCTCGCCGCCACCCTGACGACGGTCACGGTCTTCCTGCCCTTCGTCTTCTCCGATAATTTCCTGATCAAGCTGATGGGCCACCATATCGGCGTCTCCATCATCTCGACCCTCTTGATCTCCCTTGCCGTCGCGCTCCTTTTCATCCCGATGGCCACCTATACGGTGTTGAGGAGGACTACCTTGTCCCCGCGCTTGACGCGAGGAAGCAAAAAGACAGGCAGTCTCAATGGTTTCCGTAAATGGTTCGAGCCGTTGCGACCCCGCGTCAAACGGGGGGGCAAGGATACTGTCTTCTACGAAAAAGTCTCTGTCACGCAGCGTCCGGTGCAGATCTATCTCGTGCTCCTGAAGACCTGTATGCGGAATCCGAGAGTGACGATCTTCGGGGCTGTCATCCTGCTCTTCCTCTCCCTCATCCTCTCCATCTCCCTGAATATCCAAGACCGGAAAGAGGTGGAGAGCGACCGTTTCAGCATCTATGTGACGATGCCGACCGGCAGTACCTTGGAAAATGCCGACCAGGTCGTCCACGTCATCGAGGAACGCCTCGCCGAGTTTCCGGAGAAGCAAGACCTGATCAGCCGCATCCGCGAGACGGATGCCGAGCTGACGCTTGTCCTCAAAGAAGATTACCGCCGGATCGGGAAACGCAGCATCTCGGATATCAAGTCCGACGTGCAAGGCCGCCTCCGCACCGTCAACGGCGCCGAGATATCCCTCTCCGAAGCCGGAGGGGGTGGAGGCCGGGGCGGAGCTTTCGGAGGTGGAAGCGGCACGTCCGGCATGGGCGGCTTTATGCGCCTCTTGGGTATTGGCGATAACCGCGAACGGATCGTGATCAAAGGCTCCGACTTCGACCTCATGCAGCGTGTGGCGGAGGATTTTCGCTATTACTTGGACGAGCAGGAATTCATCCGCAATACCCGTGTCTCCTACAACCGCCGGCAACCGGAGATCCGCCTCGGCTTCGATCCGATCCTGCTGACCTCCTACGACATCTCCCGCCAGAATATCGCCTCCGGCCTCACCTCGCTCAATCCTGAGATTTCGTCCGGGAGCTCTTTCAAGGTGGGGGAAGATACCTACGACATCATCATCCGCAACCGGACGAACCGGACGGAAGAAGAGGAGGAGGCGGACAAGAACCGCGACAGGACGGTCGACGACCTGCGCGAAGTGCGCATACCGAGCGCTTCCGGCGGACTGCACAGGCTGGAGGATATCGCCTCCGTCAACTATGGCCGCGGACGTGCCCGCATCACCCGCGTGAACCAGGACAAGCAGATCGAACTGTTTTACTCCTTTTCGCGTGACGTCGAAGAGTCGAAGGACCTCCTCGAAGGCTACCGGTCGGATATCGACCAGTTGGTGTCGGGCTATAACCTGCCTTCGGGCGTGGCGGTCGAGGTGTTTCACGAGGAAGATATGTTTGCCGACTTCAAGTTCCTGCTGTTAGCGGCGTTTATCCTGATCTTTATGATACTGGCCTCGGTGTTCGAGTCCCTGACGACGCCGTTCGTCCTGCTGTTCTCCATCCCGCTGGCGGCGATCGGTTCGCTGCTGGCGTTGCTGCTGACGGGCAATAGCCTGCTGAACAATGCGAACGTGATGATCGGGTTCCTGATCCTTTTGGGGGTGGTGGTCAACAACGGCATTATCCTGATCGACTATGCCAACATTCTCCGCCGGCGCGGGTATCGCCGCAACAGGGCGTTGATGACGGCGGGGCTGTCGCGTATCCGTCCGATCCTGATTACCTCCATCACGACGATCGTAGCCATGTTTCCGATGGCGATGGGTAACTCGGAGTATGCCGGGGCTATCGGTGCGCCGTTTGCCATCACCGTGATCGGCGGCCTTTCCTTCTCGGCATTGCTGACACTGATCCTGATCCCTACCGTTTGCATGGGATTGGAAAACACGTTGCAATGGTACAGAGGGCTGTCCTCGAAAGTGTGGGTGCTGCACGGGCTGCTCTTTGTGGCGGGCGCCGGCTGTATCTGGCTTTACGGCGGCAGCCTCTTGTGGCAGTCGGTCTATGGGGTGCTGCTGCTGGCCGGTATTCCGGGTGTGACCTATTTCATGCAGGCAAGCCTCCGTCGGGCCCGTTCGAAGGTGATCGATCCGGAGGCGGACATCCATATATCCGTCCGCAACTTGGTGAAGATATACGACTGGCCGGGACGCGTCAGCCGCCAGTGGCGGAGCGGCCTGCTGATCCGCCGACGGTTGGGTTTGGAGAAAAAAGCGCGGGAACGGGGGTTCTTTATGGAATTGGGCTGGCAGTTCGCCCTGCTGGGCTTCGGCGTCTGGTTTACCTGGTTCTTTGTCGGGAACAGGCAGTGGGTCTTCCTTCTTTCCTTTGCGGTCTATGCCGCTGCACTCTACCTGTGGCGCAAGGTACGTGAATACCTGTATGTCCGGTTTGTAGGGAGCCGGACGGTGAAGTATGCCAACCGGATCATCTTCTGGGGACTTCCTCCGCTGATCCTCTTCGGCCTGTTCCGCAGGTTAGACAACCCGAACCTGGTAGGGACGGTCGGAGTGCTGTGGGCGTTCTGCATAGCCGTCTATGTGACTTCCGGCTATCTGTATGAGAAGGAGGTCAATATCGAGCGTGTGAAGGGGCGTTTCGCCGGGCTGCGCCGCTCGTGGTTCCGCATGGTGAAAGGCATCCCGCTGATCGGGAAACGCCGCCGGCCGTTCAAGGCGCTCCGGGGCGTGTCGTTTGAGATCCGTACGGGTATGTTCGGCCTCTTGGGACCGAACGGGGCGGGCAAGTCCACCCTGATGCGTATCATCTGCGGCATCCTCGAACAGAGCTACGGCAGTATCTGGATCAACGGGCTCGACACGCGCGTCTACCGGGAGGAGTTGCAGAGCCTGATCGGTTTCCTGCCGCAGGAGTTCGGGACGTACGAGAATATGTCGTCCTGGGAATTTCTCGACTACCAGGCGATCCTGAAGGGCCTTGTCGACCCCGCTGTGCGTCGTGAACGGTTGGAATATGTCCTTCAAGCCGTCCACATGTCCGAGCGCAAGGACGAGAAGATAGGCTCCTTCTCCGGGGGGATGAAACAGCGTATCGGCATCGCCCTGATCCTGCTGCACCTGCCTCGTATCTTGGTGGTGGACGAGCCGACTGCCGGGCTGGACCCGCGCGAACGCATCCGCTTCCGCAACCTGCTGGTGGAGCTGAGCAAGGACCGCATCGTGATCTTCTCCACTCATATCATCGAAGATATATCCAGTTCGTGCAGCCAGGTGGTCGTGATCGACAAAGGCAGCCTGAAGTATTTCGGCGATCCGGTCGATATGGTCGGCATGGCAGCCGCAAAAGTCTGGCTGTTCGACATAGATAAAACAGAATTTGAACAAGCTTTGGATAAGTCCCGGATCGTCAACCATATCCAGAAAGACGACCGCATCCGCGTCCGTTACCTCTCTACCGCCTCCCCGCATGACGGGGCGGTACAGGTGGAACCGAACTTGGAGGATGCTTATCTTTGCTTGTTGAAAGGAATTTAAGAATTTATGATTTATGATTTATCATCGACGCATAAATCATAAATCTCAAATCATAAATCTCAAATCATAAATCATCATGACCCTAAAACAATTCATATCCCTCTTGCCCCGCCTGGTTAAATATAACCTGAAGATCATCTTTGCCGGGAAATTCATCTGGTTCCTCTTGGCGGCATTCCTTTTCTTTGCCTATTTCATGTTCCAGAGCGCCTGGAACCGGTCGGAGATCAACGAAGGCCTGATCTATAATCTCCTGATGTTCCCCTGCGTCCTGCTGGTGTTCTATCCTGCCGTGTTCGGCATCCAGAACGATGAGGACAGCCGGATCTTAGAAATCCTTTTCGGCATCCCCAACTATAAATATAAGGTATGGGGCGTCCGCCTGCTGATGATCTATGTGGCGATCTTCGCGATCCTGATCGTCTTCTCCTGGTTAGCCACGCTCTTGCTTTATCCCGTCAATCCCCTCGAGATGTCGGCGCAGCTGATGTTTCCGATCCTCTTTTTCGGGAACCTCGCCTTTATGTTCTCCACCATCACCCGCAGCGGCAACGGGACTGCCGTCCTGATGATTATCATCGGCCTTGCCCTGCTGATCTTCAGCAATACGCCCCTGATCGAGCGTTCCTTCTGGAACATCCTTCTCAATCCCTTCTCCATTCCCCGCAACTTCCTGCCGGTCATCTGGGAAGGCATCATCATCAAAAGCCGCATCTTCCTCTTAGCCGCCAGCATCATTTGGATGCTGATCGGCCTCCTGAACTTGCAGAAGAGGGAGAAGTTTGTCTGACTTTACCGCACCCTGCACCGTACCCTAAGGGATATCCTCAAATAGAGGTCGATCCCGTGGCGGAACAGGCGGGAGACTATTTTTCGGAAAAGGGGCAATAACAGTTGGAATTTCTTCATCCGGCATAGGTTTAAAGTGAAACAAAAAGTTAAGCAACGCGATAATAAATTCAAGGATCCGTTTGATCTTTTTCATAAGACATTGTGTGTGTTGATTATTGAATAAGGATATTTAAACCGGTAAATGATGATTTACCGGTATATTTAAGGTGTCGCTGTAGGGGCGGGTTCTAAACCCGCCCGATTGCAACATGTATATTTGTCGATATCGGGCAGGTTTAGAACCTGCCCCTACGGAACGACAATCATTTCGACAACGATGTCATTCCATCACACCCATAAATCATCATTTTCACCCCACCATCGCCACAATCGCCCGTACCGTCTTTTCGATCTCTATCAAGCTGCGGCGGTATGTCTCGCGGTTGTCGCCGTTCACCTCGCTGATGTAGCGGCTGTAAGCGATCTCGTGGGCGTAGGCGGAAGGGTTGTCGCTCTTGCTCCAGGCCGTGCGGTAGTTGTCCCGTATGAGGCGGGCGAAGTCGAGGAAAGAGTTTTCGCGGCTGCCATACTGCCGGAAATCCAGTTCGTAGCGCGATGTGCGGACGGGATATTTCTGCCCGTGCCAATAGGCGTTGCTGCACCCGTAGGCCGTCAGTCCGAAGAAGTTACGCGCCCGTAACGCCAGCTCGCTCGTGCCCCATCCGCTTTCGAAAGCACCCTGTGCTAAAATCACGGACGGATTCATGTTGAAAGCCGCCCCTGCCGCTATCGCTGCCGGCAGGGAAGCCTTGACGAAGGAAATCTGCTGCGCCGTCATAAGCCTACAGTTCTCCCGGGCGCTCCTCTTCGCCCGAACCGCCGCCTTCCGAAGAGGCCGCATCTTTCCCGATACGTTCGTAGTTCACTTTGCCGAGGGTGTCTTTCAGCAACGCACCCGGACGGAAGATGATCCGCGCCTTGCGTATCAAGTTCGTTTTGAACTCCTCGGTCGTCGCGACTCCCTTGCTGCCGGTGTTGATCTGGAAATTGCCCAACTCCCCGAACTGCACGATCTCCCCGCGCAACAACGCGTTCTTCATCACCGAGAGCGCCCCGTCCATCACCACCAGCACATCCCCGCGCGAGGCTGTCGAGATAGCAGATACCGATTCGCACAGGTCGTCGAAGCTGAACGTCCCGTTGTTGTTCACCGAAGCATAATACTTCTTGTCGCCCTCTGCCGCACCTTTGGAGAGGTCCTTGCGTAAAACTAATTTGTACTTGATTGACATAATCGTTGAAATTTAAAGGTTAAAAACTGTTTTTTCGTCGGTCTGTATATCAAAGATACGACACGTCCCTTCCCGTCTGACGCCCTTCTCCGCCCTGCTGTTCCCTTCTCCGTCTTTTTGCGTCGAAAACAGTTAAAACAAGCTATAAGCGGTCATACGCAAGATAACCTGCATTCATTGGAAAGCCGGGGGTGGGGGTCGACCGATTTTCTATAATAATAAGTCAATTAAATCATTGTCATTCAAATAATTATGCCTACATTTACAGCGTTAAATAAAACGCTAAATAACATGGAAAACGAAGCAAATTATTCCAAAGTATGGGCCGTTTACGAACTCGCCCTCTGCTATTTTCCCGGCTCGTCGCCCAAGTCGGCCACCGACAAACTGTCCCGCTGGATACGCCTGAGCGGTGACTTGAAGGACAAGCTCCTGGCATTGGACTGGCATCCCGGCAAGAAACTATTCACGCCCAAGCAGGCGATGTGCATCATCGAACACTTAGGTGAACCTTAAAATTCAAGCATTATGCAAGAAGAAAAACAGAAAAGCACGGCAGGCGGGGAATCCCGTTTCTGCTATTATGAGAACCTGTTCCAACTGACTACGGGGAAGACCCTGTCGCTCAGTGAAGTGTATGAACTTGTCAAAGGCCCCGCCTTGCGCCACATCACCGGCGAGATACGGCGTGCCATTGCCGAAGGCAATCCCGCGAAGGCGAAGGCGCTGAAAATGCAGCTCCCCGCCATTGCCGTCTCCTGCCTCTTTCCCGGCGAACGGCGTACGGAGGAGGCCGGCGACTACTTAAGCAGCCTGTTAGTCGATTTCGACCACCTCACCTGCCCTCCGGCCGAGCTGCTCGAACGTTGCCGCGCCTACCCTTTTGTCGCCTTCGCCCATGTCAGCGCAAGCGGAGACGGCCTGCACCTGATGGTCCGTGTCGATACAGGCCACGAAAGCCATGCTGTCGCCTGCGACGTCGTCCATCAGTTTTTTGAAACCGAGTTCGGCCACCCGGTCGACCATACCTGCACCGACTTCACCCGCACCGCGCTCCTGTGCCATGACCCTGAGGCCTATGTGAATACGCAGGCAACCGCGTATGCAGTTGAAAGTGGAAAGGTGAAAGTTGAAAGTGGGAAAAGCGGCAAAAAACTTTCAACTTTCAACTCTCAACTTTCAACTGATAGCGGCGACTGCCTTCGCCGCTATCTCGACGTTGCCGACCTTTCCTTAGCCTGGGTGAAAGGACAACGGCATGCGAACTTGGTGAGCTTGGCTTTCACGCTGAACCGGGCCGGGTTCGACGAGCAGGCGGTGGTACGGGAATGCATCGCCCGCTATGTGCAGCCGGATTTCGGCGACAAAGAGGTGTCGAAAGTGATCGCTTCGGCCTACGCCAAAGGGCGCGCCGAGCATGGATGCAACCGCAAGGAATTCACTTTCGGAGCATCTGTCCGAAGCCCGGAAAAGGAGGTCTCATCCGCACATTCCGCATGTTCCGCACTATACACTCCTCCGCTGGAGGAAAATACAGATATAGGATTGGAATACAAACGGTTGGAAAAAGCGAAAGAGATGGCTCAATGTTTCCCGGATGCGGTTTACGAACATCTCCCTCCGTTCTTCAAAGAAATGTTCACCGAAGGGCTGACCGAGGTCGAACGTTCGGTCGCGCTCGTCGGCAGCCTCGGCATCTTTTCGGCAGCCATGCCCAACGTGAGCGGCTCCTACCAGAATGCCCTCTGCGAACCGCCTCTTTACTGCTGCGTCGCGGGTGCCGCCTCCTCAGGGAAGGGGATGATCAATAAGATACACAAAGTCTTTCATGTCTACGCCGAAGGCATCCGACGCGAATCGGCTAAAGAAGTGAAAGTTTATAACAATAAAATGAAACAATACAATTTTGACATGCTTAAAGTATTAAAATCAAAAGGCGAACTGTCCGACGAACCGGAATGTGTACGCCAAAAAGGAATCGAACTGGCCGGCAACATCTCCCGTCCGCGTATGATCGAACAGTTGGCCGACAACGGCCACTATGCCTCTCTGATGTGTGAAACCGAGATAGACGTGCTCAACAACTCGATGGAGCAGGACCACGGACAGTATCACGACCTCCTGAACCAGATCTTCCAACACGAACAGGTCAGCAAGGACACGAAGCAGGACAAATACTATTCCAGCACTTTCCCCCGCATGGCGCTCGTCTTCAGCGGCACCGAAGGACAGGTGACACGCCTGATCCACTCTACCGAAGACGGCCTCTTCAGCCGCCTCCTCTGCTTCTACATCTCCGGACAGAGCCAATGGAAACCGCTGACCGATGCCGACGATACGCCTCGGCGCGGAAACTACTACTACGACCTCGGCCACTCGCTCCAGGAGATCGCCCTCTTCCTCGACCAGCATCCCACCTGGGTGAGCTACACCGAAAGCCAGCGTGCCTATATGAACGAAGTCTTCCCCCTCGAACTGGAACGCCTACGTGCCTTCGGTGAGGGCGACAAGACGGCTATCCTCTTCCGCCTGGGTATGATCCACTTCCGTATCTGTATGATCTTTACCGGCCTCCGCAAAGGCGAACGACGTCTCAACGAAAAGAATATAAAGATCAGCGACGAAGATTTCTATACCGCGATCCAGATCATTTTCCACTGTCTCAACCATTCCCTCGTGCTCAGCACGCTCTTGAAAAAAGACGAAGTGCTCAAGCCGATTTCGAACCCGATCATCAGCGAACAGTTATTTTCGGAACTGGGTGAGAATTTTAACACTTGCGAAGCCATAGAAAAGGGTCATCTCCTCGGAATGGAAAAAAGAACGGTCGAATCGGCCCTCACACGCTGGTGCAAAAAGGGCCTGATCGTGCGGATCACGAAAGGAAAATATATGCGTAACAAGCTGAAAAACAGATAAAACCTCCAGCGGAAAAGTGTATAGTGCGGAACGTGCGGAATGTGCGGAAACTCTCCTCCGAAAACGTCGTTTTGTAAAAATACATTTGGAAAACTCCCGGCAGGTTTTTGGGGAAAAATGTAAGTGTTTTTGATAAAATACTACTCTATTTTAACAACTATGTCCTATTGGTAGATCAAAAATCTACTAAAAAAATGACTAAAAAAAACGATCGTTTTTTTTAGTCATCCAAATGACGGTATTTTTTTCTATTCCACCAAATTATTTTGAAATAAAAACTCTTTAAAATTCAAGATCTGCAATTATTTTTTTTCAAAAATCTCTCCAAACCCGCAACCAGCCTAAAAATGACTAAAAAAAACGATCGTTTTCGATCGTCAAAGTACATAAAATCACACCTGTTAACTACTTTTAGATGTAAATATTTGTATAGGGTAAGTTAATAAAGCGATTAAAGTAAAAATGAAAAATGTCATTTTAATGGACTTATTATTAATACTTTAATTATAAAATTATGAAGAGAAGATTACTTATGTTGTTATCGTTTTTTATGACGATAACGAGTGTAGGGTGGATGCAGGCACAAGACACTGGTGATGGTTACACCCAGACTGGTGATGGTAATTACACGGTGACTACTGCCAAGGGGTTACAAAACGTGTTGACAGAATTAAACTCAGGAAGTTCGCAGGCTGCTACGATTGTTTTGGGGGCAGATTTGAACATTTCTGATGAGGGGCTTAATTTTATGGGGCCTAAAAATTCGGTGTGGCAAGGTATGTTCTATCTGAACGTCACCGGTGGTAAATTTACATCTTTAACAATTGATGGAGGAAACCATAAAATAACCGGTGTAAATACGACGAATACCGTAGGGGGAAGTTTTGATGCAACTAAAAATTATGTATTCTATTTTGACGGTTACGGTAGTGTTCCTGTAACATTCAAGAATCTGACTGTTACGAATACGAATATTTTAGCTTTCAATCTTTATAATCTGAATAATTTGACATTCGAGAACGTTGCTTTGAATGGCAATGCCGAAGGTGGTTTGCACCTGAACTCATCTCAGTTGACAGCAAAGAGCTTTACCACTGATGGTAATGGAAAATTTGCTGTTAAATTGTCTCGCCAAGTAGAGAATATGCCGAAGTTCACGTTGGTTAGCGGTACGATAGGAGAGACTGATGTTCCTCAGATTGCTTACTACGACAGACATGCTTATTCGGAGTGGAGTCAGAATCCGGAAAGTTCTGTAGCTGAAATAATTGCTTCTGTCGTAATACCGACAGGCGAAAAATGGTTCCGTTCTTTGCAACAGGCTACCTTGCATACTTCAAACAATAGTGCATTGGCGTATGTTTGGACAAAAGATCAGTCATCAGAAAGCATAACAACAGCCGCCCAACTTGATTCTACGATCAATTTAGGCTTTGCTACAATTACTGATATTTCTTTGGCGGCCGGTACTTATGAATTGAGCCGACAACTTAAAATCGACAGGCCTCTTGCTCTTCATGGAGTACCTACAACCAGTCCGGAATATGTTCCTACGACGATTTTAAAAGCAAAGGCAGATGCTACTTGGCCTGAAAAAGCTAATTTAATAACAATCTCCGGTGAGACGGCTAATGACATTGTTACTCTGACCGACCTCCAGATAGAAGGTTCTAAAGCAGCCGGTATCAACGCCCAGTCACCGATGAAGACTGTTTTGGATATTGTGGTATTAAAAAATAATGCAACAGCAGGTCTGTTGGTTCATTCTACTGTGGATGCTCGGAGATTGAAAACGGAAGGCAATACCTGGGGTGGTGTGAATATAGACGAAGGAACTCCAGCGTATTCTCCCTCCTTTACATTTGACGCCAATTCCACATTTGCCGAACAATCCAAAATTTGGTCTGAATTGAAGGATTCGGAATCAGTAGTGGTTGCTCCGGCTGATTGGCATTCTTATCTTGGCGTGCAGGGTGCAAGTACTGAAGAAATGCGCTATTGGACGAACTCGAAATTGACGGTAGAATTCTATCAGAACTTCCCAAGTAAACCTGCTAATTGGAATGCTGGATATACATTTGTTTATGCGAATGGTCAGCCGATCACTATTGAAAAAGGTTCAAAGGACGGTCTGGTTAAAATCAGTGTAGATAATACGAACGATGTTTTGGAAGTGGAAACCAGTAAGAAGCCGGTTGTTTTCGGTGGTAGCAAGAATGCAACGGTTTCATCTTCCAAGATTACGATGAAGAGTGGAAAAATAATGAATCTGTTCGGTGGTGGATATGGTGAGAGCAATGGTTCCACTGCTGCTGCAACGGCCAAACCCGCAGGTGTAACAGGCAATACTGTTATTAATGTTGTCGGAGGTGAAGCTCACAATATAATGGGTGGTGGTTTATATTATTCCAAGTCTAATACTGTGAATATTACAATCAGTAAAGTTACGATGGATGCTGGTGCTTGGGTTATGTGTGGCGGTATGGAAAGCGGTCTGACAACGGCTGGTAAGTATCCGGCATTTGATAAATGCACGAATACGGTCAACGAGGGTACTCTTACCATTACAGGTGGTACATTCTGCTATGTATCTATTGGTGGAGCAGACGGTTGGGGTGGCTATGTGAAAAAAGCAACAGCTACTATAAGCGGAACTACGGATTCTGCAACTTCTTTGGTCGGTATTTTCGGTAATGGCTCGAACGGCGGTTCGGATGAGGTTATCGGGACATTGACCGGATGTACGTTTACAAGTATGGAAAAAAATTATACTACCGAAATTGCCAGTATTAATCGCGGGCACGTGAAGAATGTTACATTGAACTTTAATAAATGTACATTCCCGGAAAACGTTACTGCTTATATCGGTGGAACAGTAAACTGGAAAAAAGATTATGCTTCCTCCGGTGCTGAAGTTGTTTCTCCCGGTACGATTTCATTCTCTTTTAATGAATGTACGAAGACCCCGACATTGGGTTTAAGCGATGGCTTGGAAAATGCAAATGTTACCGTAGAAGGTGCTCCGGTTAAGGTCGCTTCTTTTAATAATGGTAAGGATGCTGCCAAGACGGCTTTTACGATTGCGGAAGGTAAAACTTGGAACTTGAATGGAGGATTGGAATATGCAACAGAATCAGGAGCAACCCTGACAAATAATGGTACTTTAAACGTTGTAGCATCTACTTCGGCCAGACTGGCTGCCGCTTTA
Organism: Parabacteroides vesiculifaciens; assembly: GCF_049860805.1. Classification (NCBI taxonomy): domain Bacteria; kingdom Pseudomonadati; phylum Bacteroidota; class Bacteroidia; order Bacteroidales; family Tannerellaceae; genus Parabacteroides; species Parabacteroides vesiculifaciens. The sequence continues at coordinate 3,961,580 of NZ_CP187555.1, read as the reverse complement.
TCCGCTAAAGCGAACCGGATTAACTTGGAGGCAGTTGACTACTCACTTGCCTCTAATCTGGAAATTACGAATCCAATCACCTTGATAGGAACAGTAGGAACGGATAATGCAATTACTACTATTACACAGGCAACACAAGCCGGATCGGCAACAGCAGGTGATAATCTGGTTACCATTAAGAGTACAAAAAATGTCTCATTGGAAAATATCAAGATCACTCAATCTGATAATTATGGTTTGCATGTGTTCGGTTCTGACAGTGTGAAACTGACGAATGTAACTTTGTCTGGTAACAAAGCAGGTGGCCTTTTGGTGAACGGTTCAACTGTGACAGCCGATAAGTTGACTACTTCTGACAACGCTTGGGGTGGTATCGAAGTCGGTAAAGGTAGTGGAGTCACTGCTGAACCTAAACTGACTATCTCTAACAGCACATTAAAAGAAACATCTCAAATCTGGGCTGATACCGATCCAAGCAAAGAAGGTAGCGAAAAGATTGCTGAATGGGTAGCCGGTACAGGCTGGAATATGTTTGTAGAAAAACTTTCCGGTAAGGATAACGAACAAACTTTCTGGTCACAAAAGACAAAAATCCAGATTAATGTGACGAAGAGTACGTTCTTCTATGATGGAGAGGTAAAGAATGTCACTTATACGGTAACGCCGGAAGATGTAAAAGATGTTACAGTTACATATAAGACTATTGCAAAAAATCCGGTGGAAGTGAAAGCCGATACCATTAAGCACGTAGGCTCTTACTATGTAATCTTTACTCGTGATGCAGATGCAACTTATCTGGCATTGAATGATACCGTAACGATGTCTATCAATGCAAAGGGTGTTCCTGTTATTAAGGGTAACTTGCCTACACCGACTTCTGTCGAAGCCGGACAACCTTTGTCTATGTCCTTCCTGGAAGGTGGCAAAGCTGTGGTTGGCGAAACTGAAGTATTAGGTTCGTTCTCTTGGGCAGATGCCAACATGATCATGCAAGAAGGTGAGAACAAGTGTGCAGTAGTCTTTACTCCTGCTAATTTGGCTGAAATGGAAGTAGCTGTAGATACGATTGTGATCAATGCAAAACGTTACTTTACCGTAACGACTGGCGTCAGTGCAAACGGAAAGGCGGTGATTGCCAACAAATCGACTTCCGACCGCTATGCAAGAGGTACTCAATTAAACTTTACGATCACTCCGGAAACAGGATATGAATTTACCGGTTGGAATGAGAAAACAGATCATAAGGAAACTTCTTATACGGTAGGGCAGGATACGAGCTTCGTAGCCGGATTTACGAAGAAGAAATTTACGGTTACTGTAACTGCTCCTGAAAACAGCAATACGTTGACAGTAAAATATAAGGATGCGAGTGGCACTGATCAGACTGTTTCTTCTTCGGCTACATTGGAGTACGGAACTATCCTGACAGTTACGGCAGCTGCCGCTGAAAGTTATAATGCAGAAGCGATCGTTGCAACCGGTTCTACCTTGAGCAAGGGACAAATCTTCTTAGATGCAAACACTACTATTTCCGCAACGTTTGTTGCTAAGCCTGAAACACCCAAGAAGGTTACCGTTACTACTCCGGAAGGTGGTACAATCCGCTTGACCGACAAAGAGGCAGGTAAGGAAATCGTTGCCGGAAGCTCTGTTAAAAGTGGTACGACAATCATTATCGAACGTACACCGAATAAGGGTTACAAATTAACGGATGCTACTCAGGCAAGAACCGAACTGACTGTTAATAGCGATGTGACTGTTTCAGCTTCTTTCGAAAAAGAAGTTTATGCAATCACAAAGAAAACAGGAACCGGTTATACCTTGACTGTTGATAAGACAACAGGTAATTATGGTGATCAGGTTCAGGTCGGCTATCAGGTAAATGCCGGTTACAAAGCCGTAGCCCTGATGGTTAATGCGAAGGAAGTTCCGAACAACAGTACATTCACATTGACTGAAAACACGACCGTCCAGGCTATTGTAAAAGAAAAAGCAAAGGTTACTGTCAATACGGATAAACAGTCTTACGTTTATAATAGCTATAACCAGGCATTCGTAGTGAAAACGACTCCTGCAGGTCTGGACAGCGTTTCTGTCTCTTACACAAAGAACGGAACGACAGTCTCTACCCCGATTGATGCCGGTACATATACCGTACACATCAACCGTCCGGAAGACGAAAACTTCCAGGCGTTGAATGCTACAGCTACTTTGAAGATCACACCGGCTCCGATCGTGATTACGGCTCGTCCGAGTGCAGCTGATGGAACAGGTGGTGTAGCTTCTGTAGCCGGCGCATGGTCATCAGGTAAGAAACCGGATGCAATCCAGCCGATGACAAAGGCGTTGAAGTCTACTTCTGATGTTGCAATCTTTACCCCGACCAGCAGCAACTATGCAGTAGGCTATTGTACTCCGGGTAGTTTAATGGATATGAAGGTGTCTATTGAGCCGACTGTTGGTGGTACAATCACGGTTTGGGATGGTAACTTGCAAATTGCAGATAATGGCGGTGGAGGAGCCAATGCGTTGAAGAATACAGAACTTCTTGCTATCGCAACTCCGGCAGAAGGTTACAAGTTTAGCGGATGGACAAGTGGTATAAGTAATACGACCGATGCTTCTGCTACGGTTACACCTAATGAAAACATCACTTTTGCTGCTACATTTGTTGAGAAAGCAACATTAAGTCCTTCTGTTACGGAAAATGCTTCTGCTGTATACGACGGAACAGCTAAAGGTGGAAATCTGACAATTAAATCGGGTGATGTTAAAACCGGTTGGTCATACAGCTTCCAGCAGGATGGTATAACAGTTGTCCCTGTAAATGCAGGTACGTATGATGTAGTGGTGACACGTGCTGCCGATGATAACAACAAGGCTTGCCGTGCAGTCCTTTCTGGTGCATTTGAAATCACAAAAGCAACTCCGACCGTAACAACAAAACCTATTGCAACTGTTGTGAAAGGTGCAATGTTACATAGTGCGGAAGTAACAGGAGGAGCAGCTTCTACGGATGGTACATTTGTTTGGAAAAGTACCAATGAAGCGGTCAGTGCTGATGCAACGGATAAAGTGATGACATTTGTTCCTTCCGATAAGGATAATTTCTCAGAAGTAGAAGTATCAGCAGTAACAGTTAAGACGACAGATCTTCAGGTTATCTCCTTCGTTCAGCCTGAAAATGGAACGATTGTTGTTAAACGTGGCGAAACTGTATTGGCTTCCGGTGATCCGATCGCCAGTGGTGACAAGCTGGTTATCTCTGTACAACCTGCTTCCGGTTATGAACTGGCTACTTTGACTGTTGGTGGAGCAGCCTTTACAAATGGTGCAACATATGAAGTTTCCGGTGATGCAACAGTAAATGTTGTTGCAACAGTGAAGAAGATTCAAGGTGGCGGCGGCTCTACAACTGTATCTGTAGAAAGCGTATCTCTTGATAAGACCGCTTTGACCCTTGAAGTCAACGGAACTTATACATTGACAGCTACTATCAACCCGTCGAATGCGGACGATCAGAGCGTGACTTGGACAAGCAGTGACGTCACTGTTGCAACGGTAGATGCAGACGGTGTGGTGAAAGCCATCAAAGCAGGTAAAGCAACGATCACCGTAACGACCACGGATGGGAATAAGAAGGCTACTTGCGAAGTGACGGTTACCACTGCCACAGGTCTTGAAGAAGCCCTTGCTAATACCGAAGTGTTTGGAAGAAAGGGAAATATTTATGTGAACCCGCTGCAGCCGCTGCAGGTGACTGTTGTAAACATGATCGGTAAGATCGTTTACAATGCCCGTATCAGTGGCAATACGCAAATACCGGTAACAAAAGGCATTTACATTGTGAAATTAACCAATGCCGGCAATACGAATGTTACTAAGGTAAGTGTATACTAATCCCCTCTATACAGAGTCTTTTAGTATTGGATAAGAAAAAGGGCGTCCGCGAGGATGCCCTTTTTCATTTCTTCCTATTCCCTGATGTGTTGCAATTCTACCTCTGTTCACGCGTATTCCGTATTTTTGCATATATTTCCGACCTAAATTATGTTAATGAATGAGTTTTCGATGCTATATCATCCGTGATTCCGTATTTTTGCATATATTTCCGACCTAAATTATGTTAACATGAAGAATGAAAGAAATAATATAACAAAACTGATAATGAGCCGGATTGCCCAAAGTAAACCGGGCTCATTATTTTTCATCAGTGATTTTGCAGATTTAAACAACGATGAAATGGTAGGAAAGATACTATCCCAATCCGAGAAATTAGAAAAAGTAATCAGGCTCTCGAACGGAATATATTTTAAACCCGAATACAGTAGATTTGGCATAATATATCCGTCTACGGAAAAGATTGTTGAAGCAATAGCAGAGAGGGATAAAGCTCAAATATTACCGACAGGCAGTACGGCCATGAATATTTTGGGATTATCCACCCAGATTCCAATGAATCCAGTATACATAACGAACGGATCGGCCAGAACCATTAATATAGGAAAGAGAAAAATTACATTTCGCAGAAGTGTACCTAAGAACTTTGCCTATAAGGGGGAAATTATGCCCCTACTCGTACAGGCTCTCAAAAGCATAGGCAAAGAAAATGTAACAGAACAAAATATGCAAGCTATTCGGAGTTTGTTACAGGAACACTCGGAGCCAGAGACTATCCTGCATGATTTACAATTGGCTCCTCTTTGGATAAAGAAATTATTATTACCAATTATAAAAACAAAGATAAATATATCATGAGCACTTGGTATAAAAATACAAAAGAAGACAAGAAGGCACTTTTGCAGCTTACTTCCGATCAGGAAGGCATCAACTTGGTTGCTGTTGAAAAAGATTGGTGGGTAACCATAACCTTAAAAGCATTGTTCCAAACATCATGTGCCGGCAGCTTACTCTTTAAGGGAGGAACCTCTTTGAGCAAAGGTTGGAATTTAATCAGCCGTTTTAGCGAGGACATTGATTTAGCCATAGATCATAGTTTCTTCAATATAGATAAAACCAACAAAAGCCAAATAGAAAAACTCCGAAAACTCTCACGCAGATATGTGCATGAAATCTTATCCAAAGAATTGGCTGAACAGCTGGAGGCGATGGGAATAGCCGGTTACACCATTAAAAACATTACTACTGTACAAACAGAAGATGGCGAGAAACCGATTGACAGCGATAAGGATCCTACCGAGATTCATTTAAACTACACGAGTGTTATCGACACTAAAATAGCATATATACCACCTCGCGTAAAAATAGAGATAAGCTGTCTGTCAATGGATGAACCTTGTGAAATGAAGGAAATTACCTCGCTTATTTACAATCATTATCCGGACGAAGACAATGAAACCCAATCTAATATAAAAACAGTACTGCCTTCACGTACTTTCTTAGAAAAGGCTTTTCTCCTCAATGAGGAATTTCAAAAAGAAAAACCTCGCCATTTGCGAATGAGCCGACATCTTTATGACTTGGAAAAATTAATGGATACGGATTATGGCAAAGCTGCGCTTTCCAACGCACAGCTTTACGAGGAGATAGTGAAGCATCGATTCGTGTATTATGCCACAAAATATATAGATTACCAAAAACATCATCCTTCAACAATCTGTTTCTGCCCGCCAGAAGAAAGGAGAAAAGAATGGAGTAACGATTATGATGAAATGAGAAACAGTTTTATTTATGGGGAAACATTATCTTTCGATGAACTAATGGAAAGGATGAAAGAACTTCAGGAGAGGTTCAAACAAATAAGAACAAAAGATAACTTGCTCCAATAATTCAAAATTAAGGAACAACCTCTATTTGAAACTATTAGAAGGAGGGAAAAGAGGCGTGTCAAAACTCCGTTTTGTCATGGTGGACTTGATCAGCCAGCTCATACTATACATTGATTATCAGTGTAGGATGCGATCCCGGATCAAGTCCGGGATGACGTGGTCGTGAATTTTGATACACCTCCTTCCATATTAAGTATGATTATTATATCTCATCCGGCCACGGGCATTCCTTCCCTGTCGCCTTGAAAGACGGGCGTTGGGCATCTACCTTGCGGAGGTGGTCGCCGAGTTCCCGGGAGAGGCGTCGGACGATTTCGGGGTGGCGGGCGCTAAGGTCGTTCTTTTCGCCGATATCGTCGGAGATGTTGAACAACTCTTTCTTGCCGGTACCGTAATAGTAAATCAGTTTCCAGTCGCCATTGCGGACAGCACAGTTGAAGTTGATGCCCGGACCGTCGTTACCCCAGTTGTTTGGCATATTCCAGAAGAGGGAACGTCCTTTGGAAGGATCGCCCGTACCGGTGAGCAGAGGGACGAAACTGATGCCGTCGATAGGTTGTACCGTCTCATAGTTCTTCACTCCGGCCATTTCCAGGATAGTCGGGTAGAAGTCTTCTATCAGCAGATAGTTGTCGCACCGGGTATCGGGTTTGGCTACGCCCGGCCAACTGACGATCATCGGTTCGCGGATGCCCCCTTCGCAAAGGGAACCTTTGCCGCTCAGCAGCGGGTAGTTCTGCGTATGCAACGGGCCGTCTCTCCAGGACGATTCGGAGGCAAGGCCGCCGTTGTCACTCATGAAGAGGATGATCGTATTGTCTGCCTCCCCGTTCTTCTCTAACCAGTCCATCAGGTCGCCCAGGCTCTTGTCCATTCCTTCGATCAGGGTGGCGTAGGCAGCTTCATGGTCTGTCATTCCCTTCTTCTTGTATTTCTCGTAGAAACGCATATCCTTATTCAGCGGGATATGGATGGCGTAGTGGGACATATAGAGATAGAACGGCTGGTTGTATTTCTTCGCCTTGTCTAATGCCTTGATCGCTTCGAGCGTCAGGGCTTCGGTGGCGAAAGTCTCCGTGCCCCAATACTTTTCGAGGCCGGGGATGGACATCAGTGAAGTCGGTTTGCCGTCTTTTGTATGGCCGTAATTCTCTTCACCTAAGTAACTTGCCAGTCCACCGGCGGCATGGCCGGCGATGTTGACTTCGAATCCCCAGTGATGCGGGTCTTCACCCGGAGTGTCGATCGCGCCGAAATGGGCCTTCCCGCAGTGGATCGTATGGTATCCGCTGTTCTTCAGGAGTTGGACGAAAGAGGTTCCGACGAAGGTATTTGCGGTTCCCGGAACCTGGCTGACGCCGTTATAGTTCCAGTCCGGTATGTCGAGCAGGCTGTCTTTGCGGTCGGTCGTCTTGTCTTTCTGGAGCGTCCAGTTGGTGACGCGGTGGCGGGCGGCATTCGTCCCGGTGATCAGGCTGCAACGGGACGGGGAACTGATACTGCTGGCATACGCCTGCGTGAACATGACTCCCTGGCGGGCGAGGCGTTCCATATTAGGCGTCTCGTACATTTCGTTGTAATGCGTCTTTTCTGTCCAGAAGGGCAGGGAAGTATCTTCCCATCCCATATCGTCAACCATAAAGAGGATGATGTTCGGCCGTTTGGCAGGCTGGTCGGCAGCCTGTACGTTTCCTGCCTGGAAAGCGGGAAGAACGGCCAGAGGCAACAAGATTCGTTTGTCCATCTTTTTTGTGTTTTTCGGTTTATATTCCTGTGTGAGTTGCTTGTATGACAAAGATACGCTTTGCAGAAGAAAAGGAAGAGTGTTCAGTTTTCTTTAGTAAATATTTGCGTTTGAATGGTTGTTTGTTGAATTATTGCTAAATATAGTAGTCTAACTATTAATCATAGTTGTATTGTCGCACTTTGTAGTTATCTTTGGACATTCACCTGTAAACAAGCATGGAATATGAAGAAACTGACTCCTAAAGAAGAAGACATACTGAGTTATTTCTGGACGAACGGCCCCTTGTTCATTCGCGAACTGTTGGAATTGCAGGAGGAACCTAAGCCTCACTACAACACGCTTTCCACAATTGTGCGCGTGCTCGAAGAGAAAGGCTATATCGGATATCGCCCGTATGGGAATACCTACCAGTATTATGCATTGGTCTCGGAAGAAGAATACCGTAACAAGACGCTGAAAAACGTGGTAAGCCGCTATTTCGGCGATTCCTATACTCGCGTTGTTTCTTCGTTGATAGACCGTGACGAGCTGTCGGTCGAGGAACTGGAAGAATTGCTGCAGCAGATCAAGAACCGTAAAGACAAATGATATGGCCGCCTTCCTCCTTTATATCATCAAGTCAACCTGTTGCCTGACTTTGTTTTATCTGGGTTATAAAGCTTTGCTGGGCAACGAGACGTTTTTCCGCTTTAACCGGATGGTGGTGCTGGCGGGGATGCTGGTTTGCATGCTGCTGCCGCTTGTCGAGATACGGACGGAATCGTCCGGTGTGTTGCAAATGCCGTTGCTGCAGTTGGAAGAGATGATAACGGAGGGGATGGGGGAGGCGGTTTGGCAACATACCGCTATACAGGCTGAGACTGAGGTCGTACCGGCTGTGCGGGAGGTCTCCTGTTCATGGGGAACGTGGATCGTTTACGTGTATCTTGCGGGAATGGCGATTGTCCTCTGCCGGATGGTCCGTTCGTTTGTGAGTTTGCTGTGGCTGATCCGGGCCGGCGAGAAGATACGGAAAGAGCGTTATACGCTGGTGCTGGTCGGCAGGCCGGTCACTCCTTTTAACTGGGGGCCGTATATCGTTCTGTCGTTGAAAGATTATTGTGACTACCCGAATGAAATATTGGCGCATGAGCAGGTTCACCGGCGCAAGCATCATTCGTTGGATCTGATCTATACGGAGGTTGTCTTGCTCCTGCACTGGTTTAATCCGGCCGCCTGGCTGTTGAAACGGGAACTACAGGAGATTCATGAATACCAGGCCGATACGGGCGTACTGAAAAGTGGCATCGATGCAACAAGATATCAATTATTATTAGTGAAAAAAGCTGTTAGCGCGAGCTCCTACACCTTTGCTAACAGCTTCAATCACAGTAAAATTAAAAAACGAATTACTATGATGTTAAAAGAGAAATCGAACAGTTGGGCCCGGTTGAAGCTTGTGCTTCTGGTTCCGGTGGCAGCATGTAGCATGCTGGCTTTCGCCCGCCCGGATGTAAACCGGGAGTTGACAAACTTAGTACAGAGCGAAGGTACGACAATTTCTTCGGCCGGGCAACCGTACACCCGTGAATTCTTCGACAAGGAGATCGACCGGTATATTGAACAAGCGGGAGGCGGTCAGCTTTCTGGCTCGGAAAAGCTTGCGTTTATGGAGAAACATACGCAGAAAGTGGATTTCTTCATCAATGCCAAGGATCAGATACTGTATAACTACAAGTTTGCAGAGATGTCCGAAATGCCGGACAAGCTGAAAGCAACCTTGTCCGCATCGTCCGGTGAAAAGCCTGTGATGATCTATTTCCTCTGTGATAAGCAGACAAGCGACGCAGCAATTGAAAAAGCATTGGAAGCGGCAGGCAAAGCCTTTACCGGATATCAGGTGGCAGCTGCCGGAAAGAACGCCCCGATCTTGTTCTTTTTCGGTGATCCGCGCAAGGATTATCATGGAAGTAAAAATAAGTAAAGTGCAAGATATGTCCATACGCTTTGTTTAACAAGATGTATCGGGTGAAGGTAGAGATGTTTTTTGCCTTCACCCGATTTATGTGGATGTTTCGATGAGCTGTTTTCCGAGCTGGCCTGTTCTGAATATAGTTTTATTATTCTTCTACCAATTCATATTTCTGGAAACTAAGGATATCGTCACTGAACCGTGGGTTCAGATAGTGGCTGTCGGAGATGTATAATCCTTCGGGTCGGACAAATATAATCTGGGGGTTGTAGGTATTGTCGGGAAAGAGCGTTTCACCGAGAATACGAAAGTTCTTGTCAAGGATTATGATACTGAAATTCTTGCGGCCGAATTGAAGGAGTTCCATCGAGCGGATACCTTTATCCAAGGTCGAAGGCGGGTAGGCGATCCGGTAATACACTTCCCGGTAGGGATCATAAAGCAGGTTGTTATACCAGGCGTTTCTACAAAAGTCTTCGGGGCTTGCAGTCAACTCGTCCGGCAATTGTACGCGGTCGAAGTACTTGCTTTTGACCGGGACTTTCCGTATCGAATCGTGTTCGGGAGTAGCCACATAGATGTTTTCGTCGTAATGGAAGGAGTAGACGAAATGCTCCCCGTCATAACACCGGCTGAAACTTGCTTCCATGCCGTATCGTTTCAGCTTTACTTCCGAACCGGGATAGTCGGGATAATCGAAGGGCAGTTTCTTTATTTCTTTCGTATCCATATCAAGTGCGGCAGAGACGGGATCGTGATCTATCCAGCGGTTCGGTTCTATACAAGTATATAAAGTACCTCCAAGTCGTATCGGCGTTTGGAAAGCTGTTGCCATGAATTTGGACCGTCCCAATTCCGGGAAGGATTGCTTGTCGAGCAGTTCACAGTCTTTGTTTATTACGTAGAGTGTATTTTCATAAAGGCTGAAAACATAAATACTGTCGAGATTCTGAATATAATAACCGAATGTTCTCCCGACGCCGTTACTTCCTTCCTGTGGAGGGGTTATCCTGAATGCCGGTTTTTGCTGTTTCAGGTCATAGAAGTGAATCGTATTGTTTTCATGATTCTGGAACGTGAAATACTCCTTTCCATCTTTATCTTTATAGATAGAATAAATGTTGAAATTGTTTTTTGTATCCGTATCGATCGGAAAAGAAATTGTTTCGTCTGTCTTTTCCAAATGGCAGGCCCCGTATTTCTTATCAGTCGAACAGGCAACGGACAGGAATAAAAAGAAGAAGAATAATGAATACTTTTTCATAATTTGTATAAGATAAAAAGAGATTGTCTGAAAAGCCGCTATCTTGTCATCCCGGGCTTGTCCCGGGATCGCACCCTGAAGATTGATAATCGGTGTAGGATGATGTGGCGGATCAAGTCCGCCATGACAAAGTTACTTTTTAGACAACCTCGATATTTTTAATCTTTCTTTACCGGCGGATAGTCGATCGTGTAGTGCAATCCGCGGCTTTCCTTGCGTTCCATTGCCTGGCGGGTGATCAGGTAACCGACGTTGATCATGTTACGCAGTTCGCACAGCTCTTTGGAGGCTTTGCAACGCTTGAAGAGGCTTTCCGTCTCTTCGTACAGGATATCCAGGCGGTTCCAGGCACGGGTCAGACGCGTGTTGCTGCGGACGATACCGACATAAGCCTCCATGATCTGGTTCACCTCTTTCATGCTTTGGGTGATCAGCACGCGTTCTTCGGTGGAGATCGTACCCTCGTCGTTCCATTCGGGGATGTCGGTGTTGAAGTCGTAGCGTTCGAGGACGCTCAGGATATGTTTGGCTGCTGCATCCGCATAGACGACTGCTTCGATCAGCGAGTTAGAGGCTAAACGGTTTCCACCGTGCAGGCCGGTGTTGGAACATTCGCCGATCGCGTATAGGCGGCGGATGCTGGACTGCCCGTTCAGGTCGACACTGATACCGCCACAAAGATAATGGGCAGCCGGAGCCACCGGGATATAATCTTTTGTGATGTCGATGCCGATGCTGAGGCATTTTTTATAGATATTGGGGAAATGCTTCTTCGTCTCCTCCGGATCTTTATGCGTAACATCTAAGTAGACGTGATCTTCACCCCGGAGCTTCATCTCGTTGTCGATCGCACGCGCCACGATGTCACGTGGGGCGAGGGACAAACGTTTGTCGTATTTTTGCATAAACTCTTTTCCGTCCAGCGTACGCAGAACCCCGCCATACCCGCGCATAGCTTCTGTGATCAGGAAGCAGGGACGGTCGCCCGGATGGAACAGGGCGGTCGGGTGGAACTGGATGAACTCCATATTGTTGACAGCTCCCTTGGCACGATACACCATGGCGATGCCGTCGCCCGTAGCGATCAGCGGATTGGTCGTGTTGCGGTAGACGGCTTCGCAACCGCCTGTTGCCATAACCGTCACTTTGGACAGGAACGTGTCTACCTTGCCGGTGTCTTCGTTCAGCACATAAGCACCATAGCATTTGATGCCCGGCGTATAACGGGTGACGATGATGCCTAAGTGATGCTGCGTGATGATCTCTACCGCAAAGTGATGGTTGAATATCGTGATGTTGGGATGTCTCTTGATCGCTTCGATAAGGCTTAGTTGGATCTCGGCGCCAGTATTGTCTTTGTGGTGCAGGATGCGGAATTCGGAATGCCCTCCTTCGCGGTGAAGGTCGAAGTCTCCGTTCTCTTTTTTGTCGAAGTTCACGCCCCAGCCTATGAGTTCCTTGATCTGGTCCGGTGCGTTACGTACGACCATTTCCACGGCTTTCCGGTCGTTGATCCAGTCGCCGGCAATCATAGTATCTTCAATATGCTTGTCGAAATTGTCTACCAGCAGGTTTGTTACCGAAGCAATGCCTCCCTGTGCGAAATAGGTGTTCGCTTCCTCCAGCTCTGTCTTGCAGATGATGGCTACTTTCCCTTTATCGGCTACCTTTAAAGCGAGGCTCATGCCGGCGATACCGGAACCGATCACTAAGAAATCGAATTGTTGTACCATAGTTTATATCCTTTGTGGCTGACAAAGTTAGGAATTAACTTATTTGGTTGTACCTTATACAGGCCGCTTTCGTGCAAAATAGTCCGCATTACTGATTCTTTGGATATTTTAAACTTCCCGCCGTAAACATCTCAGAAAGAAACCCTGTTCTATTGGGGCATTGGATATCCTGCTAATTATTAACACTTAAACGTTTTAAAATATGAAATCTAAAGTTGTATTGAGCGCCCTGGCCTTGCTGTTTGCAGCCGGTGCGATGGCTCAGGATTGTACGTTCTTTTTCCCGCAGACCAAAGGCACGCAGCTCGTAAAAAAAGGCTACGATGCAAAAGGAAACCTGCAAAGTGTGATGACCTACACGGTCGACGAAGTGAAGAACATTCCGTCGGGCTTGGAAGTGGAAGCCGATTATGTGTTTGTGAATGATGCAGGAACAGTCTACGACAAGGGTGACCTGGAAGCATTCTGCCAGAATGGAGAGTTCTTTATGGAGATGAAAGAGGCTTTGTCGAACCCGTCTTTTGTGTCTACCATTCAGTCTGACCTGGCTGCTACCGATGCCGTTATCAACTATCCGAGCGTGTCGAACGCGCCTTCCGGTAACGCAGACGATATGTATTTTGACGATGCCTATATCCAGATCTACTCGAAGAAGAACCGGAAGGATCGCAAGAACGTGTCTATCTACGACCGCGAATATGTGACAACCGAACAGGTGACGACTCCCGCCGGAACGTTCGACTGCACGAAAGTAAAATATAAAATCAAATCCCGCTCCCCAAAAGAAACGATCGAGGGCTACGGATATGAATGGTACGCTCCGAACGTGGGTGTCGTAAAGAACGAACAGTATAACAACAACAATCAGTTGCAATACTATACTGTCCTCGAAGTTGTAAAGTAATGAATGATATATTCCTTTTTGGAATTGTTTGACCGGTTTAAGTGGATGCGCTGTTACTGAGAAGTTGCAGCGCATTTTCTTTTTCCTGAATCGCCAAAAGAAATAAAATGACTATCTTTCGGCAAAATTCAGGATATGGACAGAGTCTTTAAATCAAAAGTCGGTTGGTGGTACCATTTGGTGCTCTTAGTGATGGTTGCAAGTACTGTTTTTGCATTTGTGGGGGGCAAATCTCCCGTAACGATGATCGTACTACTGTTGTTTACATTGGAGTGCATTCATATGCTGCTGTCGACCTGGTATAAAATAACGGCGGATGGCTATCTGATAGCCCATTGCAGTATTTTCCCGGAGAAAAAGATTCCTATTTCGGAGATCAGCGCCGTTGAAGTAACGGTAATGCCTGTTTCGAGCTACGCCTTGTCGTTGGACCGTCTGATCATTTACAAAGGAAACACGCAGTGGTTATTGGTTTCACCGGTCAATAAACAGGACTTCGTCAAGCTGCTGAAGAAGCATAATCCCGGTATCCAGATAAAGGACCCGATGATTTGACTCGTGTGGTAATGTAAATCTAATCGAGTATGAAAGCTAAGTTTAAGAGAGATCTTAGGAATCCCAAGGTGTACTGGCTGATTGTGTGTACAGTTGTATTATGGGGCGCATGTCAGTTTTTGGGTATTTGGTATGGAGATTGGCTGAAAGCATTCCTTTGCAGTCTGAGTATGCTTACTCCTTTATTTATTGTTTGTACTCCATACTATATTGCAGATACCGGCAACCTGAATGGCATCATCCAAATATCCTTTATCTCCCATATAGAACGGCTCAGAAAGGGTGGTTATCGCATCTTCTATACCTGGATGGAGAACGGCAAGGAGAGATCTCGTTGCTTTTATCCGAAAGAAGGACAAGCTTTTATCGATAAATTATTAGAAATTAATCCCAATATAAAACTTAATTAAATCTGAGAACATGAAATACGATGTTGCCATAATCGGGGGTGGTCCTGCCGGTTATACGGCTGCCGAGAAGGCGGCTGCGGGTGGTTTGTCCACCGTGCTTTTTGAAAAGAACGCGCTGGGCGGTGTTTGTCTGAACGAAGGATGCGTGCCGACAAAAACATTGCTTTACTCTGCGAAAGTGTATGATACGATCAAACACGCCTCCAAATATGCGGTGAGCGCAGAGAACCCCGCTTTCGATTTCCCGAAGATTATCGCCCGTAAAAATAAAGTAGTAAAGAAACTGACGGCCGGCATCCGTATGAAGATGAAGGAGAACGGTGTGGAAGTGGTAAGCGGCGAAGCCGAAATCAAAGGCCGTGCAGCCGACGGGACGATCTCTATCGCCTGTGGCGAAACCGTATATGAAGCAGCCAATCTGCTCATCTGCACCGGTTCTGAAACCGTTATTCCTCCCATCCCCGGATTGTCGGAGACGGAATATTGGACAAGCCGTGAAGCGTTGCTATCCAAAGAGCTTCCGGCTTCGCTGGTGATTATCGGAGGCGGTGTGATCGGCATGGAGTTCGCTTCCTTCTTCAACAGTATGGGGACGGAAGTACATGTGGTCGAGATGCTGGATAAGATCCTCGGTCCGATGGACAGGGAATTGTCTGAGCTGTTGCAGGCCGAATATGCCAAGCGGGGCATCAAGTTCTACCTGGGGCATAAGGTGACTGCCGTAAACGGTGGCGATGTGACGGTCGAGAAAGACGGCGAGACTTTCGTCATCCAGGGTGAAAAAGTCCTGCTGAGCGTAGGGCGTCGTCCCGTAACCAAAGGCTTCGGTCTGGAAACACTGGCTCCCGAACCTTTCCGCAACGGGATCAAGGTCAACGAATTTATGCAAACTTCCATCCCGAATGTGTATGCCTGTGGCGATATCACCGCTTTCTCCCTGCTGGCCCATACGGCTGTCAGCGAAGCCGAAGTGGCTGTCGATCACATTTTAGGCAAGAACCGCAGCATGAGCTATAAAGCCATTCCGGGTGTTGTCTATACCAACCCCGAAATCGCAGGCGTCGGAAAGACCGAAGAAGAGTTGCAAGCCGAAGGCACACCCTATTCCGTCAAGAAGATACCGATGGCATTCTCCGGCCGCTTTGTTGCCGAAAACGAGCAGGGCAACGGCGTTTGCAAGCTGATTTTGGCTGAAGACGAAACGATTATCGGCGCCCACCTCTTGGGGAATCCAGCTTCCGAGCTGATCGTCATCGCCGGTATCGCCATCGAAAAAGGTATGAAGGCGGACGAACTGAAAGCCATCGTCTTCCCGCATCCGACCGTAGGCGAGATCATTAAAGAAGCGCTCTGATAATATTTACCATACATGATCGATCCCGATCCATCCTGACAGACAGTCCGGAGGGTCGGGATCTTTTTATGAAAAGCCTTGCAAGTTCTAAAAGTTTCATCGGCATGGAACTGAAAGTTTCACTTGATGGAACTCGGAGTTTCACTTAATGGAACTGAAAGTTTCACTGCATGAAACTTTCATATGGGTTAGGAGGGCTTTTGCTCGATATCCCGTTTCCGCTTCAAAGCCTCCAGGAAATAATAGTCGGCATAATTCAACGGGACATCTATTTCTCCATTATGCGGAATACTTCCGACGCAATGCATCAACAAGAAGTTTCCGTTCGTCCCCAATTTAGCCCGATAAGCCGGAGAAGCCAGGCTTTTCATGATCCGGTCGGCATATGCCTTATACGTTTGCGGTTCAGGTACATCCATCGTACTGATCTCATACAGAGCAGAGGCGATACAAGCGGCTGCCGAAGCATCCCGGTAATCGTCAGGGATATCCGGCGCATCCATATCCCAATAGAACACAAGGTCTTCGGGCGTATTTTTATGATTGAACATAAAACGGACCGCTTTTAAAGCCAGGTCGAGATACTTCCGGTCTCCGGTCTCCCGGTAACACAGTGTCAGACCGTAAATCCCCCAAGCCTGTCCACGGCTCCACGCCGATTCGTGCGCATATCCCTGTGCCGTATGGCGGTTGCGTACGGAACCGTCTTTCATGCTGTAATCCACCACATGATAGCAACTGCCATCCGGACGATACTGTTCCTTCATCGTGCGGTCGACGTGCGAAACGGCAACCTTATAGAAAGCAGAGTCGCCGGACAACCGTGTAGCGGCAAACAACAGTTCCAGGTTCATCATATTATCGATGATCACCGGGCACTCCCAGCCCCGTTCCGAAATCCATCCTCTGTCCACGTCCCACGACTGGATAATCCCTGCCACCGGACGGAAACGGGTAGACAGGGAACGGGCGGCTTCGACAATCACCTCCTTGTATTCCGGATCGCCCGTCAGACGCAGGCCGTTCCCAAAGCTGCAATAGATCATAAAGCCGACATCATGGTTCCATTTGATGTTTTTGGCATCTTTCACCGCTTCGGTGTATTTCCGGGCAAGGGGCAACAAGCTCTTATCTCCTGTCAACTCATACAAATACCAGACCGAACCGGGGAAGAAACCACTGCGCCAGTCCGCCAGATTGCAATAATAAACGGAACCGTCCGGATTCAGCGTAGTCGGGTTCATAAACTTGCCGCTCGCCTCGATCAGCTCGATTTCTTTTCCTATCTGTTTATGGGCAAACTCTACGTTCTCTTCAACAAACCCGTTTCCTTTCCCTCCGCAGGAAATCAACGCAACACTGAGTGCCATGCCCATTAAATGCTTCACTTTTACCATATCTATATTATTTATTTTAATGTAATTACTTCTCTATTCTCCCGACAGGAGAACTTTGATCACCTGTACAGGCTCACCCGATACCGATGCCGACAGGATTGTATATCCCTCTATCGGCTTCTCCGCTTCCGTCCCCCTTTTTGCCGCCTTTGTCGTAAAAGATGCATGGGCAGGCGAAGCAATCTTCACGGAAAAAGATTTACCGTCTTTCCTGAGAACGGCAGTGTTTCCTTTGCATTCGACGTCTGCCGAAGTTATCACGGACCATTGTACCGATTGGGACGGGTTCTGCAACCCTACACTGTCCGTAACCAGTATGCGGGTATCGTCGAGCATACGGAATGTCCGGTAAACAAAACGGCTCTGTCCGGCATAAGCCGTGCTCATATCCATTGTGACAAAAGGTTGGGTGGCCTTGTCGTCCTGCCGATCGATCTCGCCTGTCCCGGCCGAATTTTGCAATTTATGGTCGATCGACAGTGTATTGTGGCTGAAGTTCGAATTTCTGAAATACGTCCAGCGCTGTCCGTCCGGCTTGTAATCCCAGAATCCGGGCAGGCTATAGTTATCGGTCCCCAGATCGTCCGTCCACCTTATACCGTTCGTCTCGACAATAAAGGTTCCGATATCCAGTTGCTGGTGCGCCATATCCGGATCTCCGGTCTTGGCGATCAGATAGAGGCTGTTAGGAATATTCCGGTTTCCGTTGAACACGACAATATCATTGATACCTTCGTAGACCTTCAGTTTCGGCAAGGCATCCGCAGTAGAAGAGGCTGTATCGTACCAGGGAATGGACAGGAAATAGAATCTGAAATAATTCCCCCCTTGTACGGTCTTTGACAAGACCTTCCGGTAAAAAGCCGCGACTTCCGGCTGGTTGAAAGCCCGGCTGAAATAAAAGTAAATAGGTTCTGCCGCAGGAGCCGTACTGCCGGAATTGGCAAAATTGAATATCTTGCCGGAAGGGCTTGTGCTGTGCATATAATACAAGACGCTTTTATCCACACCCTCCATTTTCGAGAGCCCGAAGTCTTCACCCAAATTATCATTCAGCGCTTTCAGCAAAAGAGACAGATACATGTTCGTATATCCCCAATAAGCAGGTCCCTCATAGCAAACGCCGTCCGGGGCAAAATGCTTCAGGCAGTTCGGAATGTACCGGACTGCTTCGCCGATAATGTGCTTCGCCAGTTCCGGATAATGTTCTTCAATAGCCAAAGCACCCAATACCATTCCGGTATTGCATACCACGTTCCAGTTCGTTTCACGTTTCGCCCAGGAATCAGCATTCCCGTTTTTATATTCCTCAACAACAAGGTCCAATGCTTTCGTTTTAATCGAATGGACAACCAACTGCCGGGTCGAAGGGGCCAGCACATCGTACAACCAGTCATAACCGATGGCTACGGCCGTTGTCATTTCCGCCACATCCAGATAGTGGACAGGGTCCCAGTCCGGGTAATTGCAAACGTGGACCAGTTCTTTTTCCGCCTTCTCCGCAAAACGTCTGTCACCGCTCAATCGGTAGGCCAGCGCCAGGTTGACCATCCGGTAAACCTGTTCACGGCTGACAGGCAGTATGTCTTTCGTGTTTTTTATTTTCCTTCGAGGATCTTCCTGGGGAGGAACCGGCAACAAACGTTCCGCCTCCTTCATCAAGCTGGCGCGTAAGCTATCCAGTAAGGGCTCTGTTCCGAATAAATCACGAACCCGCTGTTCCTCCTGCTTGCTGAAAAGCAACCTGGGATGCTGGCGCAACTCTTTCCGGGGTTGCCTGACAGGGAGATTCTGCCCCGTCAATGTAAAGGAGAACAACAGGAAAAATAAACCTAATAAATTGATCGATCTCATAAACACATAAGTTAAAGGATTTTTCAATATCCAAAGTCAATAAAAGAGACACAGTGTCCATAAAGCTTTCATTTATGCAAATCAGAGCTCCGCGACTCTGTGTCTCCATGCTACTATATCAAACTTAACACAACTGCTTAATGGATAGAGGTTACCAACCCGGATTCTGTGTCAACGCCTCATTCCGTTCCCTTTCCACACCGGGTATAGGCCAAAGCATATCACGTTCGGTAAACAGATGGGTATAGATCGGTTCGCCATAGATATTGACAGCATCGACATTGTCGAGCGCTTTGCGGGCAATCTCATATCCCCAACGGCGCAAGTCGCTGAAACGAAGTCCTTCCCCGGCAAACTCAACGGCACGTTCCTTGCGTATCCGTTCGGCCATCTGTTCTTTATTGCTGACAACCATCCACTCAGGACCGGAGTTCAAGCCCGGCATACCGACACGGGCACGAACCTTGTTGAATTCGGTCACAGCCTTGTCTAACTGTCCTGCTTCATTGTAGGCCTCGGAAAGCATCAAGAGAACGTCAGCAAAGCGGATCAATGGAAAAGCGAACGGTGTATGCAAACGGTTGCTGATCGCACCGCCCTGATCTCCTTCGGCCACGAACTTCCGATAGAGATAAGAGACCCAACCGGCATTGTTCTGGATCGTTCCACCATTGGCATTCCCCGACAGGTTATGGTCCAAAGCAAAGATCAAATCCACGTTAGTCGTTCGACCAATGTTTCCCATATAGTGGGAATAAGGAACGATCACGGAGGCCATCAAACGCGGGTCGCGGCAGGTATAGGCACCCAGTATCTTGGTGGTATCCGCCTCACGAAGCCCTACGACAGCTCCAGACCCATCCATCTCGACACTGAGGAGCTCCTTGCGCTGTTCGGGTGTCATCGCGTTATAACCGGGGAAAATCTCATCCCAGTTGAATGGACGTCCATCCTTGAACTCATACATATCCACCAATTGTGTAGAAGGAACTGTATTGTTCCAGCAGCTCCCGTAAGCGCCACGGCACCCCATCAGGGCCTGTATCTGCATACCATACTCGGTGCCGACACCACTCTTGTTCTGGATCGAGAAGACCGTTTCCGGACTTTTGGCCCCGTTATAGAGTTTGAAAACACGGGCGTAATCGTCATCGAGGGCATAGCCATAGTTATCAGACTTGTTATAGACGATTTCCTCAAAATCGTTGATGGCAGATTGCCACTCCTTGTCGTAAAGGTGCACTTTACCACGAAGGGCGTAGGCGGCGCCTTTAGTTGCACGGCCATATTCGCTGGCGGCGTGTTCGACAGGGAGGTATTTGATTGCTTCGTTCAAATCTTCCAAAATATGGGCACGCACCTCTTCGAGGCTGCTTCTCGGCTTCTTCAGGTTCATAAACTCCTCGTTGACGTTAGTCGATTCGTCATAATAGGGTACCCCGCCAAAAAGATCTGTCAAGGAAAAGTAGAACAACGCACGAAGGAACTTGGCTTCCGCCACATACTCATTGATCTGTTCGTCAGTAATGATACCGCCCATTCCCTTTACTGAACGTATAAAGGTGTTGACACGATGTATACCGTCATAAAAGGTCTGCCAATGGGCCTGTATCGTTCCATCTCGGTCGGTATAGGTAGACAGGAACATCATATAATAATTATACCCGTAAGCGATATCTCCCAAATGGTCAAAGCAAAACTGATAACCATATGCCTCGTTCAGGCGCAACATACCATAGATTCCCATCAAACCTTGATGAGCATGATCGCTGGTCTTATAAAATGTTCCTTCGTTGACTTTGTCTCCCGGATAGGTCTCCAAATCATAGCAACCGGTGAACGTCATGGCAGCTAAAAGCATTGTTGCCAAATAGATTATGATCTTTTTCATGTCTTCAACTATTTAAAATGTAAGGTTTAAACCAAATGTTGTTAATCGCATAGTCGGATATTTCGTGCCCGACACCTCAGGGTCCAATCCCTTATATCCCGTAAAGGTCAAAGCATTGTCGATGCTGACATATAAACGGAAGTTATCGATCAGGAGTTTTTGCGAGAGATGTTTCGGAACAGTATATCCCAACTGGACATTTTTCACCCTCAGGTAAGACTTGTCCTGTACCCAAAAGTCGCTTGCCACCCGGTTCCGTCCGTCGGTATAGTTTAAGAGACGCGGATAAGTGGCATCCGTACGCCCCGGATACCAACGTCCGTCTGCAATAGTCTTGTTGATCTGGTTACCCCGGCGTACTTGAGGCCAATAGCTGGCGCCATCCAATCCGTTCCAATAGGTTTTCAATCCGGTAGCACCTTGCAAGATACAACTGAAATCCCAGCCTTTCCAGTTAGCGCCGAAATTGAATCCGAAAGTGAATGTCGGGTTGGTACCATTGCCGACTTTAATCTTATCGTCATCAGTGATGCATCCATCCCCATTAACGTCTTTATATAGGAAATCTCCATATTCCGGCTTCTTGTATTGCTTGAAAGCATCCGGATTGTTAGCTTCCATAGCATCTACTATCGCCATATCTTCTTCCGTCTGGACGATTCGATCAACCGAAAGCACATATTGGACATTGATCGGTTCTCCTTCTAAAATCATGTTGGTGCCGTTCAGAGACATTTCGTCACCTTTGAACTTCGTCACTTTATTTTTGACATATGAGAAATTACCCCCGACAAAATAATTAACAGAACCGACCTTGTCGTTCCAATTCAAGCTCAACTCGACACCCCGGTTACGGACTTCAGCCGCATTGGATTTAGGAACCGTAGCATTACCATGCACCAATGGAGCTGGTAGTTCGATCAGAATCCCTTTGGTCTTTTTGACGAAAGCATCGACAGTTCCGCTCAATTTAGAGAACAGAGCGAAGTCTACACCAAAGTTAGTAACATAGGAAGTTTCCCAAGTCAATGCCGCATTCGAAAGAGCACGTTGCGCCATACCGACCTGCAAGGCATTATTCAAGACATAATTAGAGGCCTGATAATACAACTGATAGTCATAGTTACCCACAGCATTGTTTCCCAATGATCCATACGAGGCGCGGATTTTCAACTGGTTAAGCCATGAGATATCTTTCATGAAAGCCTCTTGCTCCATACGCCAGCCCAATGAAAAAGAGGGGAAATAGCCCCAACGATATTTTTCAGCAAAACGCGAAGAGGCATCGGCACGAAGATTGGCTTCCAACAAGTATTTTTCGTCCCAGTTCAAATTGATCCGACCGAAAAATGAACGCATAGACCAATTGGAGTAGGTACCTGTTGCCGTAGCATTGGCGGTAGCGGCATTCAACTCCGTCAATTCCGAGGAGGTCAGCTTCTCCTTGGAAGCTTCAAACCAATTATTTCGGTAAGCCTCTTGACTGGCACCGACCGTTGCCTGAATATTCAACCGGTCGATGTCTGTTTCGTATCTGACTAACCCATCCATATTGTTGCGGACGGTCTTATTGTTACGGTTGATAACCTTTGAAACTCCGGTTCCGGCAATCTGTAACGTGTTGTCATACAAATTCCACAGATCATGGAAAACCGGTTGCTGATACAAGAACTGGTCGGAAAAAGCATACGTCCATGAACCTTCGATCGTCAATCCTTTCAACGGCCTCAACTGGGCATAGAAACGAGAAACGATATTATTGGTCGTTCGATTCCCTTTGACATCGTTCAACATCTTCAAAACATTGTTGGAGCTACTCTGCGGGTCGTCTTCCGGATTGTTCACACCTCCATACCGGCCATCCGGTGCCTGATAACAAATACCGGGAGTTGTAGCTTGCATATAGGTATAAAAATTATTATTCGATTCGGTTTTCAATAACCCCAACTCCTCTTTTCCACGCGTACCGTAAGCATTGACACCAATAGTAAACCAATCTTTGACTTCCGCGTCCAAATTGACACGGGCACTATAACGTTCATACCCGGAATTTTCCATAATACCGGGATTGTTCATGTAATTACCGGATATATAATAGTGAATCTTGTCAGATCCTCCATTGATATTGATCGTATGATTTTGCATCCATCCTGTCTGGAATAGAGCGTCCTGCCAGTCAGAGTTCGGATATTTGACAGGATCGCTGTTACCGGCAGCCCGCCACTCGTCGATTTTCCCTTGGCTGAAGATGGCGGGAAGGTCGCTATTGAGCTGCCCTTCGTTATACAATTCCATATAATCGGCATAATTGGAGACCAAGTCGATACGATTGGCCACTTTTTGCATAGTGACATAACCATTATAAGATATTTTCGCTTCACCTGATTTTCCCCTGCGGGTAGTGATCAGAATGACACCATTTGCCGCACGAGAGCCATAAATGGCAGATGAAGCAGCATCCTTCAATACCGAAATGCTTTCTACGTCTTGCGGGTTGATATTATTCATGCTGGCTTCTACCCCGTCGATGATTACTAACGGATTGGAATCATTTAACGTTCCCTGCCCGCGCACACGGATCGTTGCCCCGTCGTTACCGGGACGTCCGCCATTACCGGCTGTGACAGAAACGCCGGGGGCCATACCGGCAAGTCCGGCGGATAGGGAAGTGATCGGACGGCTGTCGACCATCTTGCTCATATCGACAGAAGCGACCGCACCGGTCATATTCACCTTTTTTTGCGTACCATATCCCACAACCACCACTTCATCCAAAGCCTGTGAATCTTCTTTCAGCAGAACCGTGAAAGAGGTTTTTCCGTTCACCGGAATCGCCTGGTCAATATAACCGATATAGGAAACGACCAGCACGGCATTCGAAGATACTTGCAAAGAAAAACGTCCTTCCATATCCGTAACTGTTCCGTTCGTGGTCCCTTTTTCCACCACGTTGGCACCGACTACCGGACCGAGCGCATCTTTCACCGTTCCCATAATCGTTACTTTCGTTTGCTGGGATGATACTACAGCGTGCTTTTCCGTCACTTCCTCACCGGTACTGACCGGATTGGCTTGGGTAACTCCTGTCGACAAGAATAGTGTGGCCATTCCTGCAAACATTGTTTTCCTAAAGAAAGGAATGTTTAAATCATTCATCATGAATAGGTAGATTTAGATTAATAAATTTTGATAAACTCTGGAGGCAAATGTAGCCGGGCATAAAAAAACGGACCTATACAGAGCGTCCGTTTCTTATATACACACAGTCCAAATAGAAGTTTTAACTATTTGAATATAAACGATTAGCGGTTCTATGCGGTTTTTACTGCTCTTTTTTCCTGAATTGAGCGGGTGATACTCCGAACTTCGCTTTAAAGCATCGGCTGAAATATACAGTCGAGGCAAACCCTAACCGGTCCGATATTTCATTCACCAGTAAATCAGGTCGTTCCTGCAACAGGGTGGCCGCACGGTTGATGCGTTGGTTTTGTATAAATTCACTGGGAGTCATTCCGGTCAGGTTCTTGACTTTTGTAAAGAACGAACTACGCCCCATATTCAACTCGCGTGCAAGAGCATTGACATCAAAGTCCGGTTCTCCCATCCGCTGATCGACGATCTCCACTATCCGGTTCAAAAGCTGCTGGTCCAATGAAGTTGTAGCCAGTAACTGCACATCAAAGTCAACCTGTTTAGTCAACCGGGACTTCAACAACAAACGGTTCCGGATCAAATTATTACAGCGCATCAACAATACTTTTGCATGGAAAGGCTTACTGATATAATCATCCGCCCCCTGTTGGAGTCCTTCTATATTATATTCGACAGAATCGAGAGCCGTCAGCAAAACGACCGGAATATGACACAAATCGATATTATTCTTGATTTTCATACACATCTCCATACCACTCATCAAGGGCATCATAACGTCGCTGACAACCAGATCCGGCTTTTCCTCATTCGCCTTCCGCAATCCTTCTTCCCCATTCCCGGCTAATATAACCTGATAGAAAGGGGCAAAAAGTGTATTTAATATCTGTAACAACTCTTCATTGTCCTCGACAATCAGAACTTTATAAGAACCAGCCTTTAAACCGGGAAAGGCCTTATCCATTTCTTCGTATTCTTCGGGGGAAATGGAATCCGGCAAGGATTCTCCCTTAATCATCGGTTCGTCCGGGCTTTCCAGAAGAATCGCATTCTTATCATCTTCAAAATGAACCTTTCCCCTTAACAACGTAACTGTAAATATCGTTCCATAGCCGACCTGGCTCTGCACCGCAATATCCCCATGATGAAGATGAATGATATTCTTGCTTAAAGCCAGTCCGAGCCCTGTACCGGGATTGGCTCCCGCTACCTGTTTCCCGTTTTCGGCCTGATAAAAGCGGTCGAAGATATGCGATACGTCATCTGCCGAAAGCCCGATGCCCGTATCGATTACTTTTATACGGACTTCATTTTCATCCGAAGATACATACAATTCTACCGTACCTCCCGGCTTCGTGTATTTAAATGCGTTTGACAAAAGATTGTAAAACACTTTCTGCAACTGATTGGAATCAAACCATAACGAGATGTTCTCCTCTGCATTCTGAAAATTAAATGTAATGGATTGTTGAGTCGCCAACTCACAATACGAAAGATAAATATCTTTCAGAAAGGGAATCAGGTTCTGTTCGCAAACATGCAACGAGACATAGTTTTGTTCTAACTTCCGGAACTCCAATAGTTCGGAAATCATGTTCCGCATCCGGTTTGCATTCTTACTGATCTTAATAATCCGGTTATACAGGGTCGGAGGAAGGGAAGAACTCTGAAAAAGCATTTCTATCTGACTAATAATAAGCGTCAGAGGCGTCCGGAACTCATGGCTGATGTTGGTAAAGAAACGTAGTTTCGCCTGGTTCAGTTCTTCGTTTCGCCTTTTCTCTTCCCGTTCCTTTTCGAGGGACAACGCCAATTTACGCCTGGCATTCAAAATCCTTACAGTCAAATAAGTGATTGTAATAGTAGTCAGGATATACAGCGCCCACGCCCAACCCGTTTTATACCAGGGTTGGGCAATCTGGATATCCAGATATATTTCACGATGGTTCATCAAGTGCCGGGACAGATTCTTTTCACGAACCAGTAATGTATATTTGCCGGGATCCAGGTTCGTATAATAGATACTGGAAGAAGAAGTGGAAACCCAATCATCGTCAAAACCGACTAACCGGTATTGATATTCATTATTCTTTTGGATATCGATATAATTGGTTGTGGCAAAGTTTATAATCAGATTGTTTTGCTTGTAGTTCAAATGAATGGATTTGCTGAAAGGAAAGGCTTCTTTCAGTATATTCCCCGAAACGGCTCCCGGATAGATTCTTTTATTATGAATATACAACTCTGAAAAATATAAGGAGTAATTCTTTTCCGTCTTATCGAGGTCTTCCCGGTAAAAAGAGGTCAGTCCGTCATTCCCTCCGACAAAAAGTTCATTATTCCGACACACCAGAATCCCGCAGCCATCCGCAATGGATGTGATCGGCAAGTTCGCCCCCAGCGTCGCAAACCGGGTATTTCCGCTGAAAGGATTCAGGAAGGTAACTCCTTTATCACTGGTCACCAGCAGCTCTTCCGAATTGGTCTCTGCAACATTGTAACAATAATTGCTCAATAGATGTCCGCTTTCCTGCGAATAATGGATGAAAGAATCGGTCTGTTTGTCATACCGATACAGGCCGCCTCCCAAAACCACAAAATAGATATCCCCGTCGCGGGTAGTCATGATCCGTTTAGGTTCGAACTGGATTCCATAGCGGGGTAAAGCATACTGTTTCTGATTGTGCGGATGGGAGAGTTCTATCTTGTATAGAGAAGTCCCGATCAAAATCCATAAATTTTCTTCCTTATCGATCGTAAAGCTCTGGGCATTTCTGCATAGCCATTGGAACCGGTCCGTATCGAGATCCATAACAAAAGTCCCGTTCATCGCGCTTACATACAGCTTATCGTTATGAATCATCGTATGGAAGATGATACCATCCGGCTTTATGTCTCCTTCCCTGTAATCATCCAGGTAGTTATGAAAAATACCGGTCCTTATATCGTAGCGGGTAAGCCCTCCGTGATGCGTGCCGATATACAAACGGTTCCGCTTCTCGTCGTACGCAATGCATTTTAGGTTATTCTGCAATACCGAATTAGGATGACCGGCAGTGAAGTATTTAAAGGTGCGTGTCTTGCGATCCATAAAGTTCAATCCACCCCCTTCGGTACAAATCCAGATGTTACCCTCTTTATCTTCCGCCAGATTCCCGACGAACGAATAATTCAGACATTCCTTTCTCAAAGGGTTATCCGTATAATGGGCGAATATTTCCCTTTCCGCATTAAAATAGTTCACACCTCCATAATAGGTACCGACCCATATGGTTTCCTGTGCATCTATATAAATGGAGAAAACAGAAGAATGTGACAGGCTACCCGGCAAATGATCCTGCTGATATACTGTAAACTGATCCGTATAGGGATTATATTTGTGCAGTCCCATAAAAGTGCCGAACCAGATATTTCCAAACCGGTCTTCGGCAAAGCTCCGGATTTGGCTGTTTTCTATATGGAAAGGTGCGGGTTTGGTCTCCGAATACCAAGTGATCCTCCCATCCTGCATGATCCTGTATAAGCCACCGGTACGACAACCGGCCCATATTTCGCCCGTAGAACTTTCAAATAAACGGTAAAATTCCGGTCCTTCAATCAGACAACGAATTTTTTTATCCTCCTCAATCACATACAAACCTTCGTAAGTTCCGATCCAAATCTTCTTCTCCGAAATCAGCAGGCAAGAAATGCCGGGGGTGTTTGTCTTCGCATAAAGTTGCAGACTATCTCCTTTTTCATCATACCGGCAGACCATATCGTCATACCCTGTCCATATATCACCATTTGCCGAAGTAACCGTTTTCGCCTTACAGCCGCCGACGACACAAAACTTCTCTTTCCGGATATCATATCTCACCAAAGAATCGCAGGTTCTGAAGAAAATATCCCCTTGCCTGTTTCCGGTGAGATGGTCGCATTCATGTCCGAGTAAAACATTTATAGAACTTTCCGGGTCCAGGTTCTCCCAGCCTTTATACACCCGCATCCGTTCCCCGTCATAGATGCTGACGCCTTCGCGCGTACCGAACCACATGCGTCCCAACCGGTCTTGATAAATGGACATAACGGAGACCTGCGACAAACCGTCACTCATGCCAAGATGTTTAAAATAAACCGGATAGGCCATCTGGTGTATGAATACAAAACACAACAACAGAAGTAGCTTTTTCATATCTTTTTACACAAACTGATAAAATAGTTTTCTCGTTCCTCAACACAAAGATAACGATATTTGCATGATATCATATTCAGGCAAGCAAAATACTGTCTTTATCGCTTTTCTCAAATAAGTTCCCTCCACTCCTCGTCAGTCAATTGTTGCAGCGGGTCGTTTTCTGTGATAAAGCGGTCTGACAAATCGCTTTTCCGTTCCTGCAACTGGCGGATTTTCTCTTCGATCGTGCCGGAGGTGATGAAGCGGAAAACAAATACCTGTTTTTGTTGTCCGATACGATGCGCGCGGCTCTCCGCTTGCATTTCGGCCGCCGGATTCCACCACGGGTCGAGGATAAAGACATAATCGGCTTCAGTCAGATTAAGTCCTACGCCTCCGGCTTTCAGGGAGATAAAAAAGGCCGAGACCTCTTTATTCCGGGAGAAACGGGCAATCTCGCCTTCACGGTCCGTCGTACTTCCGGTCAGCAACGCATATTCCCAGCCGCGCGCCTCAAACTCGGCGGCAAGCAGTTTCAGATGGGTGACAAATGACGAAAATATCAAGACCTTATGTCCCTCGCTAAGCAGAGTTTCATACGCTTCCAGCACCTGTTCCATCTTCCCGGAGCTTCCCGTATATTCCGGGAAAATCATACCGGGATGATTGGCAAGCTGGCGGAGACGGGTGATGCCGTTCAGGGCGATGATTTTGTTTTTATGCCATTCTTCAAGTAAAGAATTACGCAACGTGTTTTTCTCCTTCGTATAAACATCCTGCTGGTCTTCCGACATTCCGCAATAGACCACCTCTTCCATTAGCGGAGGTAATTCGGGTGCGACCTGCTCTTTGGTGCGGCGAAGGAAAAACGGACGGATCAAGTGCTGCAACCGCTGACGGGCACGCTCGTTGCCTTCCTTTACAACCGGATTGATGAAACGGTTCCTGAAATCCGCCAGTGATCCCAGTAAGCCGGGATTAATGAAGTTGAACTGTGCCCACAAGTCTTTCAGCGAATTCTCGATCGGAGTTCCGGTCAATACCAACCGGTTGTCGCTCTTAAGACGCATGGCGGCATGATAAGAGACTGAGTCGGGATTTTTGATGTTCTGGCTTTCATCCAGGATCACATATTTGAAGGTATAGTTTTCCAGTAATTCAATGTCCCGGCGCAGTAGCCCGTAGGTCGTCAATACAACCGGATAGCGGTCAAATTTCTTCCACGGTTCACGGCTTCGCTGATCCCCTGCATATTCATATACCCGCAAAGTACTGAACCGTTGTATCTCCCTTTTCCAATTAGGGAGCAGGGAGGCGGGGACGACAATAAGAGAGGCTTGCACCTTTTCCTGCTGTACCGTTGCCCGCACAGGAGAAGCCGTTTCGGAAGATAAGACGACAAAATCGGAATCCGCTCCCTCTTCTTCTCCGCCAAAAAGAGAAAATTGTCCGAACTTATCGGCCGTATAAGACGACAAAGGCACCGGCTTCTGTGGCCGCACTGTTTCGGGGGCAGAAGGATCATATAAATATTGTAATAATGTAATGGTCTGCAAAGTCTTTCCCAATCCCATATCGTCCGCCAGGCAACCCCCGAAACCGTTGGCGGCCAAATGCGCCATCCATGTAAAGCCTTCCTGTTGATAAGGGCGGAGGGTTGCATGTATCCGGGGAGGAACAGGAATCTCTTCTTTTTCCACATACTCTTTCGAAGCGGCCGGAACATTGTTGTCTTTCAACCCGTCGACCAACCCCACATACATCTTACGCACACGCAACTTTCCTTCCAGTTCGCTGCTAAAGCTAAAAAGGTCGCTATATTTTTCAAACCATTCTTCCGGCAGCAAAGCCACCTTCCCGTCAGGCAATTTGAACAAACGATCGCCTTCCAGGATATGCTTCCGGAAAAGGATAAACGGGAATACATACTCCCCGATACGGACGGTTATGCGGATTTCAAACCAGTCCGGCGTATCCGCTATATCTTGTTCCAAAAGAATATCTCCCACAAAATAAGTCGTACCGGAACCGCCATCGACATTCAAAGTAAAATGAACTTCCAACTTTTCTTTATGCTTAAGAAGCCATTCGACCAGTGCATATTCCGATACACAGCCGGCAAGCGAAAATTGCATATCTCCCACTTGCGTAAAGCCATAGCCGTGCAAAAAATCCAGACATTCCTGCTCCTTCCGCTGATTCCGTTTGAAATAGCGGACTACCGGTTTTCCCTCCTCTTCCTCCAAACGCGGGTAGCAACGCTGCATTGCCTGCCCGGGGGAAAAACAGGCATCGCCATAATAAAAACGCAACTGCAAAACCGGACGGTCCAACACGGAGGGCGTAACGGACAGTTCCGCCACGCACGGCCGGTATTCCACTATCATATCAAAGCCAGAAGCGCTGGCCGGATAACGGACCATCATCGGCAAGACGATCTTTTCCAGATAGCGGCGCGCCTGGGAGGCGGGTACTTCTACAAATGTCTTTTCCAGAAAAGGGTTCAGCCTCGGCATCTCGATCCGCTTGAATACAAGCAAATCGCGTCCCAACACCAATGTGGCGGGCCGTGCACACAAAACAAGCACCGGTTTCTTCCTTTGCAGTGGGACCAAACGTCCTTCCAATTCACAGTTCACTGCATAGCGGAAGACTTGTTCCGTCAGTTCAAATCTGAACGAGGCCTCGGCCAAAGTGACGGGAATAAAAATCCGGTGATGTTCATATAGGAACTTAGTAGCTGTTTCCCTGATATACAAAGGGATGGATGAAGCCTGGATCAGCTCGACAATCTCTCGTTGCTTCCGGTCGATATAGTTCCGCACCGGCTCTCTCCGGGCAGGATCGGACAGCTTCGACAGGAACGCGTTAACGGTCCGTTCCTTCGAATACACTTTCATCAAATTCTTTTCGGAATAACTCTGGGCCAGGGAAATAATCTTTTTCTCGGCCGTAGACACCCGGTTTTCTTCTACAAATGTCGCTTTCTCCTCCGCCTCGAGCACACCCGGCGAAACTTCTTTCGCCAAATACGGGATCAGCAGCGGACCGAAAACGGGATGATTATTAATCGTTACTATTAGCTGGCGGCCTTCAGACATATCTTTTCCTTCAATCTTACAAAGATAGAAGGCTTTTACTGATCCGGCAAAAGATCACCCGGAATTTTCTTTCATTTTCATCCATACGCACTTGCCCCTTATTGTCATTTTTCTAAAAAAGCTATTGGTTCAAATCGAAACTACTACCGCGTCTAATTCGATTTTCTACCCCATCTAAATCAAATTACCCGCAAGGGTAATATTTTTTAACAAACAGGCATTTTCAATAAATTGCTACTGTTCAATTTTTTATGTTGTATTTCCGACTTTCCGGGGGATATTGTCGTTTCTTTTTACAAATCCCATTATTTTGCTTATCTTTGTAAGATAACAATCTCCGTTCGTATGAAAAACATAGTTGTATTTGTTCTTTTATCCATCGCCTTTTTCTCTTGCAGGGAAAATCAGGTCGCTTCGGAACAGATGGATCGGGCGGAAACGTTACTGCCGGTTCATCCGGACAGTGCATACGCGATATTGGAAGGAATAGCACTGCCGGACAAACTGAACGAACGGCAGTTCGCCCGTTGGTGTATGCTCTATAGCCGGGCGGCAGATAAGCTATTTAAAGACATGCTCTACACCGAACAGCTCAACCGCGCTTTAGACTGGTACAAAAGTCACGGAACAGCAGAGCAAGAGGCTTGGATCGGCCTGTACTTGGGACGCTCGTATATGGAAGACAAACTTTTCATCCCGGCAACAAATGCTTATTCGGAAGCGTTGGATTTGGCAAAGGAGAAACATTTATATAATGTAGCCGGATATATCTGCAGTTATATGGCAGACTTGTACACTTACACCGGGCAACGTTCCGAAGAACGGCGAAAGTATGAAGAGGCTGCCGCCTTTTTCAAAAAAGCAAATAATACGCGGAGTTATGCGTTTGCCTTGCGGGATATCAGCATAACCTGGGTATTCGAGGATTCTGTTTCCCTCGCACTTGACCTAATGCTGAACGCCGATTCGATCGTTACAGAAATGAATGATTCAGTCGGAATAGCTTCGATTGCAAACGGATTAGGGAATATTTATAAGCACTTGGATCAAATAGACAAGGCGAAGTCCTATTTCTTCAGAAGTTTGGCTTATGACACGATAAATAAAGCTTCTACCTATATGGCATTAAGTCATATGTTTTTAAATAACGGCCTATTGGATTCAGCACGCTTTTACTTAGAAAAAACAGGTTCGACAAGTCGAAATCCATATTTTTATTCGGATCGTTTATATACCAATTATATGATCGAAGAAGAAGATAATAACCCATTAGAAGCATTACAATATTTGGAACAATATTGCGAAGCAAAAGATTCTCTGTATGATGTAAAAATGCAAGTCGATATCATCGATGCAGAAAAGCGACATGATTCATTGGTCGTTATCAGACAAAACCAAAAACTATATTCTATCATCTACTTATTAAGCGGGCTTATCCTTTTCGTCAGCTTAACCAGCGTTTTGTTCTATCTGTATAAGAACCAGCAAAGACTGGATAAAATCAATAAACAGCAGCAACTATTAGACGAAAAAGAGCAACTGTTAGCTAAATTGGAAAATGAAATCAAGCAAAAAGGGATAATCGACATCAGTACAAGTAAAGAAGAGGATATGCAAATTCGCGAAAAAATGGTTCAAGCCAAAAAGGAAATCCTTATTCTGAAATGTGAGAAACTACAGCATTCCTTACTTTTCCAAGAGCTGATAGAGCGTACGAACAACAAGAAAAAATATGGACAAACGCTTTCAGAACAAGATTGGGAGAACTTAAAAGAGCTGATTGACTCCGCTTGTCCGAACTGGCAAGCAGCCGTACAAGATATAGAAACTTTGAAAAAAGCCGAGATAGAAACCTGCTACCTTAGTTTCTTGAATATCAGCATAAAATCAGAAGCTATGCTTTTAGGGATCAATCCGGATTCTGCCAATAAACGCAGGCTTAGAACTCGCCAAGCGTTGAAACTAGCCAATACAAAAACAGGAATTTGCGAATTTATCATTCAAAAGACATTGGAGAATATCGTAATTTAACTCTTACATTTTATATTGCATTTCTATTGAAACATAAAGCTTTAAGGCTATTTGTCCATATAAATCCAGGCTTGTCCATATACTTTTTGACCGTTTTTGGCGCTCTCAAAGTCCACTACTACTTTTGCCAAAGATTTTTAAAACAAAAATGGAATGAACGCAATTAGAAAATTGGGGAGTCTGATATTGGTTCTGGCAATTTCGCTTCCTTGCTTTGCAAAAAAGAAAGTTAAATTCAAAATAAACGAATAGCCATGAAAAAATTATTATTATTATTTTTATTCATTTCAACCACCGCTTTCGCTCAGACCGAACACGGTCTGTTGATCGGTGGCGGTATCGGCTTTCCGATGCAGGACAGCCACAAATCAGATTGGAACACATCTGATCTTGGTTATAACCATGATTTGAAAGGCAATGGTATGATCGGCTACCGTGTCCGTTTCCAGCCCGAATGCAAATCTTTTTTTGACTTGGATGCAACGATCGGATTCCAAGGCATGAGCACGTATCAGTATTCTCTTTTCTTTGAAGGAGACGGTGATGGGAATTATGGTACAAGTGAAGACGGAAAAAGTTTTACCGATTTCATCATGCCGATTTCCATCACCGCCAGTTGGAACTATCGCCTTACCGACAAATTCCATTTCGGCTTAGGGGCAGCTCCTACATTATATGTACAGCCTCAAGCCGTATTCGACCTCTCCGTAATGGCTAAAGCCGGTTACCGGTTGAGTAAACATTGCGAATTGGGACTCTCTTATCAATATGGTTTCCTGAACACACTGAAACACTTCAACGACGGTCCGGCACTCGGGCGTCGGGGGCATTTGTCTGATTTGATGCTATCGGTGTACATCCCGTTTTCTATCAAATAAGCAAAATAACCAAGCGGCAGGATGGGGGTTTTTCAATTTTTCCTGTCGTATCGATGAATACAACAAATAAATAGTTTATAATATGAGAAAAAAAGAGTCGTTTATTCAGCAAAGCCTCGTATTAATCCTTATCCTTGCCGTAAGTACAGGTATAAAGGCCAATGCCCAATTACAGGTGATGCCTGAAGCCGGTGTTTCCATATTGAAAAAGAAAACTATGGATGCGACGGTCTCACCTCGCATCGGAATGCGGTTGAACTATAACTTCCAAGGCGAACAAGGATGGGCTGTTGCTTCCGGTTTATATTTTTACCAAAAGAAAGAAGCTTATACAACCGGAGCATTACGTTTACAAAAACCTGATGGAACCTACCAAGAATATCCATTCACACCCGGTGTAAACGGAATTGATTATAACGGAGGAATAAATCAATTCAGTATCAAAGACTTCGACACGAAAAGAGATTATTTACAAATTCCGCTCTTAGCCCAATACAAATGGAAACTAAACGAAAATTATGCAGTTTCAATAGCTGCCGGACCTTATTTTGCAATTGGTGTAGGCGGAAAAAACAAATTCTCGGAAACGGTTTATTCAGTTCCCAACAATACAAGCTCAATCCATCAAGAGAGTTGGAGCACTTTTGACTTATATGCTTATGACCGGTTCGATATGGGGATCGCATCGCAAGTCGCTATTCAGGCTCATAACATCGTTTGCAATTTAGGATATGAGGTCAATTTGTATCGGCATAGTGTTATGGGAAGAGAGCATAATATTACGATAGGGATAGGGTATTTGTTTTGAAGCAACCCGAACTTCCAAACGACGTACGACAAACAATACCCCATCCTTTTCCCCACGTCGGCAGAAAAAGCCTTTCTTTCCGTTTCGTCTTTTTGAAGCGGGAAAGGGCTTTTCCCCGACTCTCGCCAGTAACGCTTACCTGTTTGTCTCCGGATCGTCCGGAAAAGCCACAGCATGAGTCTGCAAATAGATGCTCATGCAGCAGTAATTGCATGCCCATGAAATTTGGAACGCATGCCCGTGTAACCACAGATGTCAGTTTGTCGTCATCCGAATGTCAGCAAATCTTCAGATTTTAGACTGTCATTCAGCCGGTTCTTTTAATATATTTCTAATCTCTTCCACACAATTTATAGCGTATCAGGACGTTGGTATTAAACGTAAATGCTTACCTTTGCGGCCGATTGTCCGTCAAGAGGATAATAGATTTAGACAATTAATTATTACACTTTATACAAAGTATGGGAAAGTATAAACTGATCAACAACGCGTTGGGCTGGATTGTTTTTGCGATCGCTTCGACCGTTTATTTGATGACTATGGAACCCACTGCCAGCTTCTGGGACTGCGGTGAGTTCATTTCTTCGGCTTACAAGCTGGAAGTAGGGCATCCGCCCGGAGCACCGTTCTTTATGTTGACGGCCAACCTGTTTACACAACTTGCATCCGACCCTGCCACAGTGGCAAAGATGGTGAATACGATGTCTGCCCTGTTTAGCGGACTGACGATCCTGTTCCTTTTCTGGAGTATCACCCATCTTGCCCGCAAGATTATGGTGAAAGACGGAGAAGAGGCCTCTTTAGGCCAGATGATTACCATTATGGGTAGCGGCCTGGTGGGAGCGTTGGCTTATACATTCAGTGATACATTCTGGTTCAGTGCCGTGGAAGGGGAAGTTTATGCCTATTCATCGCTCTTTACAGCCGTCGTTTTCTGGCTGATCCTGAAGTGGGAAGCTGTTGCCGACAAGCCACATGCAGACCGCTGGATCGTGCTGATCGCTTACCTGATGGGGTTGAGTATCGGTGTCCACTTACTGAACTTGCTGTGTATCCCGGCTATCGTGCTGGTATATTACTATAAGAAATTCCCGAATCCTACAATGAAGGGTACGTTGGTTGCCCTGCTCGTTTCTTTCGCTATTATTGCGTTGATGATGTATGGTGTCGTACAGGGATTGGTCGAGGTTTGCGGTTATTTCGAACTGTTGTTTGTCAACATATTAGGTATGCCTTACAATTCCGGAGTATTTGCTTATGTGATCATTGTGGCTGGCGTATTGATCTGGTCTATTTGGGAAACCATGCGCGACGAGATCCATCCGACACGTATGAAAATTGCATTCATCCTGTCGATCGTATTGATCGGTATTCCGTTTATCGGCAGCGGTTACGTGTTGGCGGTCATTCTGACTGCAGCTTTGAGCCTGTACCTGTTCAAGAGCCAAAAGGTGAATATCAAGACACTGAATACGGTCTTAGTCTGCCTGATGGTTGTCGTTGTGGGCTATTCTTCGTATGCACTGACGCTGATCCGTGCAACGGCCGACACACCGATGAACCAGAACGCGCCGAGCGATATCTTTACGCTGCGTACCTATCTGGCACGTGAACAATATGGCAAGACTCCGCTCCTTTACGGGCAGACCTACGTATCGGAAGTACAGCGCGAAAACCAGGGAGGAAGTTGCGTACCTGTTACGACAGAAGGCGAACCGACCTGGAGCCGTGTGATCAAGAAAGACAAAAACGAGAAAGACCGTTATTATGTGTCCCGCACCGACCAGGAATATAAATATGTCGACGAACTGAACATGCTGTTCCCGCGTATGTACAGTTCCGACCCGCGCCATGTACAAGCCTACAAGGATTGGGCGCAGGTAAAAGGGCAACCGGTGAAATATAACTATTGCGGAGAGATGAAGAGCGTAATGAAACCGACATTCGCGGAAAACCTGAAGTTCTTCTTCTCCTACCAGTTGAAGTTTATGTACTGGCGCTATTTCATGTGGAACTTCTCCGGCCGTCAGAACGACATCCAGGGAAATGGCGAGGTGATAAACGGCAACTGGATTACCGGTATTCCGTTTATTGACGAAGTGCTGGTGGGCCCGCAGGAAGATATGCCGTTCGATATCGTGAATAATAAAGGGCACAATGTCTATTATATGTTGCCGTTGTTGTTAGGGATCTTAGGTCTGCTGTTCCAGGCTTATTCGGGACAGAAAGGGATCCAGAGTTTCTGGGTGACCTTCTTCCTGTTCTTCATGACCGGTCTGGCGATCGTGTTGTACCTGAACCAGACGCCGTACCAGCCGCGTGAACGAGACTATGCGTATGCCGGATCGTTCTATGCGTTCTGTATCTGGATCGGGTTCGGTGTCGCGGCACTGGCAAAAGGATTGGAGCGATACGGCAAATTGAACCCGGTTATCGCCGGATCGGTGGCCACCGTGCTCTGCCTGCTCATACCTATCCAGATGGCCGGACAGAACTGGGACGACCACGACCGCTCGGGACGCTATGTCTGCCGCGATTTCGGTTCCAACTATCTGGAATCCTGCGAGCCGAATGCGATCATCTTCACCAACGGCGATAACGACACATTCCCTTTGTGGTATGCCCAGGAGGTAGAAGGCGTCCGCACCGATGTCCGCGTATGTAACACCAGCTACCTGCAGACCGACTGGTACATCGACCAGATGAAGAAACAGGCTTACGAGTCCGCTCCGCTGCCTATCACCTGGACACGCGACCAGTATATACAAGGAACCCGCGATGCGGCCTATGTATTCCCGCTGACAAAAGATTCGATCGACTTGAACACAGCGCTGAACTTTGTCCGCAGCGACGATCCGAAGTTCAAGAAGATTCCGGGTATCAACCAGGAACTGGATTATATTCCGGCCGACAAACTGTACTACAAGGTCGACTCTGTCGCCGGAGCCAAGATCTTAGGCGGCAAGACAGACGGTATGGTAGACCAGATGATGATCAACCTCGCCGGAAAGAATGCGTTGGGTAAACAGGAACTGACGATCCTCGACATGTTGCAGACCAACAACTTCGAACGTCCGATGTACTACGCGATCACGGTTAGCCCGGATCAGTTCGTCAACTTAGACGGCTACTTCGAACAGACCGGTCTTGCTTACCAGGTCGTTCCGAAAAATGCCAACAAGGCAGTCAACACCGACAAGATGTATGACAACGTGATGAACAAATTCAAATGGGGCGGCGTCGATAAACCGGGCGTTTACATCGACGAGAATGTAATGCGCATGTGCAAAAGCTACCGCATGATGCTGTTCAACAAGCTGGCAGAGGCATTGGTAAGAGAAGGCAAGAACGACAAGGCATTGGAAGTACTGGATAAATGTATGCAGGTGCTGCCGCCGGAAAACGTTCCGCTCGACTACACGGCTCTGTCGACCGGTGAGTTATACTATGTGCTGGGCCAGAAAGAGAAGGCAGAAGAAGTATTTGCAGGCATTGCCGAGAACATGATGCGTAACATCAACTGGTACTTCCGCTTGAACCCGATGCAGTTGGCATCTGTAGAATCTGAATTGTTGCAGGATATGCAGATCATGAATCAGATATTGTTAATTAACAAGCATTACAACCCCGAATTCAATAAGAAATACCAGGAAGAGTTTGACAACTACCGTATGGCTTACGAATCGGTGGGTAGGGAATAGATATGTTTATAGAACAACCGCCCTGGTTTTACAGGGTCCTGTTTCCAGGGGTAATCTGGCGGATTCCGGCAAAGAAGAAGTGTGTATATCTCACCTTCGACGATGGCCCGGTCCCCGAGGTTACCCCTTGGGTATTGGATATATTAGACAAATATGGCGTAAAAGCCACCTTCTTCTGTGTCGGGGACAACGTCCGCAAGCATCCGGACATCTACCGGATGGTACTGGACCGGGGACATCGTGTGGGTAACCATACGTTCAACCATATCCAGGGCATCCGCTTCTGGACCAAGAACTATTTAGCTAATGTGGAAAAGGCCGCCGACTATATCAAAAGCGACCTCTTCCGCCCGCCCCACGGTCACATGCGTTTTCCGCAGGTGGTATGGCTCAGGAGGCATTACCGGATCATCATGTGGGACGTGGTGACGCGCGATTACAGCCCGCACATGACACCGAACGGCGTCTTCAACGTGGTGAAGAACTATACCCGCAACGGCTCCGTTATCGTCTTCCACGACTCGCTGAAAGCCGAAGGCAATATGCGCGAAGCGATGCCCCGGGCGATAGAATGGTTGCTGGGGGAAGGGTATGAGTTTAAAGTCTTTGAGTAAATGCTCCTCTCCTCCAAACATATAAAAGAGAAAGCAAAAGAAACTGGCTTCGATGCCTGCGGGATCGCACAAGTGGCGACCGCAGACAGCGAAGCCTTATTTTTTGACAGGTGGTTGAAGGAAGGAAACCATGCAGGGATGGCGTATATGGAGAACCACCGGGAAATCCGGCTCAATCCCGCCGGTTTAGTGGAAGGGGCCAAGACGATCATATCCGTGGCGTTGAATTATTACCCGGAGCAGAAACTTCCGCCTGAAGCGCCCCACATCGCCTACTACGCCTACGGGAAGGATTACCATTTCGTCGTCAAAGAGATGTTGAGCGAGCTATGGACCGCCCTGTTCCCGCGCCCCGCGCGGGATCGCAAGGAAACGGGCGGGAAAGGTATGGATCGCAACGGGCAGTTCTTTTGCGATCCCGCGTCAAGCGCGGGAACGGGACAGGCAGACGTAAAAGCCGCCCGCTTCTTCACCGACTCCGCCCCCATCCTCGAACGCTATTGGGCCTGGAAAGCCGGACTGGGCTGGATCGGGAAAAACACGAACCTGATTATTCCCGGAAAAGGCTCTTTCTTCTTCTTAGGAGAAATCGTCACCACCCTCGAAGCGGACCATTACGACACACCGCAGAAGAACCGTTGCGGCAATTGCACCCGTTGCTTAGACGCCTGCCCGACAGGAGCGCTGGAAGGCCCCCGCCGGCTGAACGCCCGCAAATGCTTATCCTACCTCACCATAGAAAACCGTGGCGAAATCCCCGCCCACCTCGCCGCCCGCCTCGAAAACCGCCTCTACGGTTGCGACACCTGCCAGGAGGTCTGCCCCTGGAACCGCTTTGCCTGCCCGACCGAAGTAGAGGCCTTCCGGCCGACACCGGCCTTACTTTCTTTTCGAAAAGAGGATCTAAAGGTCTTTTCCCGTGAAGAATATAATCGTATATTTGCCAAATCGGCAGTCAAAAGAGCCAAATACGAAGGATTGATACGGAACATACATAACTTAAAAGATTAATACCATGAGAAGGACATTGACAACCTTATCCCTGCGTTTGCTTGCATTCCTGTTTATGCTGGCAGTCGCCTTCTCCGGCAACGCCCAGGAGTTACAAAAGAAGTTAGAAGAACTGAAAGGTATCAGCGGCATCGAGAAGCTGGAATCGGACCATTATGCCGAGAAATATCTCGTGCGCATCACCCAGCCCGTCGACCA
This sequence comes from Parabacteroides vesiculifaciens, assembly GCF_049860805.1. Lineage (NCBI taxonomy): Bacteria > Pseudomonadati > Bacteroidota > Bacteroidia > Bacteroidales > Tannerellaceae > Parabacteroides > Parabacteroides vesiculifaciens. Next base: position 3,921,083 of record NZ_CP187555.1, on the reverse strand, counting down.
TCGTAACCCGGCGGCCGGGACGTTCACCCAGCGTGTGATCGTCGCCCATGCCGGTTTCGACCGTCCGACGATATTGGTGACCGAAGGCTACGGGGCGGCGTATGCCCTGAACCCGCGTTACCAGGAAGAACTGTCGAAGCTGCTCGACGCCAATATGGTGTTCGTGGAATACCGCTACTTCCTCGAATCGACCCCGGAGCCCTGCAACTGGGAGTATCTGACGGCTGAAAACTCGGCTTACGACCTGCACAATGTCAACCGGACATTCAAGCAGCTCTATAGCGGCAAATGGGTCAGCACCGGCATCAGCAAAGGCGGCCAGACCACTTGCCTGTACCGCGCCTATTTCCCGGACGACGTAGACTTCTCCGTCCCTTACGTCGCCCCCCTGAACCGCGGCGTGGAAGACGGGCGCCACGAACCGTTCCTCCGCAAGGTCGGCACGAAGAAGGACCGCCGGAAGATCGAAGCCTTCCAGACGGAAATACTGAAACGCAAGGATGAAATCGTCCCGATGCTCGAAAAATTCTGCCGGGACAAGAAGCTGGAATTTCGCATTCCGATGCCCGAAGTGCTTGATTATTGCGTGCTGGAATATCCCTTCGCCCTCTGGCAATGGGGCACGCCGACCAGCGTGATCCCGCCGCTCACGTCCGATGCAAAGACCCTGTTTTACCACTTAGTCGATATCAGCGGCCCCGACTATTTTGCCGAAGACCAGCCGAACATCTCTTTCTTCGTGCAGGCTGCCCGCGAATTAGGCTATTACGGCTACGACACGAAGCCGTTCCGCGATTACCTGACGATCGACAGCAGCAAAGGCTACCTCAACCGCATCATGTTGCCGCGTGAACTGGTCGGCAAGGTGGAATACCGCCCCGAACTCTATCACAAAGTCTACGACTTCCTCCGCGACAACGATCCGAAGATGATCTTTATCTACGGCGAGGTAGACCCGTGGAGCGCCACCCGCGTCCCCGCCTTCAAAGGCAAGAAAAACGAACAGGTCTACATCCAGCCCGGCGGTAGCCATCGCGCCCGTATCGGCAATATGCCCGAAGAGATGAAGGAAAAGATTCTGACGCAGATCAACAAATGGCTGGCGGAGTAGCAGATTCGTTTTTTTATCTTCGGACAAACGAATCCGGAGGCTGGAATCTTATTTTCCTCCTTTAAATACAAGCAAAATGAATATAGAATACACACTTTTACGCCCGGATGCTGGGGGCTACGCCTATCGAGCGCGTCGGCTACCAGCGTCCCATTGGCGGGCTAAATATAAAGGGAAAGAATAGCTTTTCCGGAAAATATAAATATCTTTGTGTGTGTTTCACCTATTGTCTAACTTGTAAATTATAAAAAAGTAAAATGAAAAAGAATCTTCTATTTCAGTTCCTGTTGGCGGCCTTCCTGCTGGCGGCTTTCTCTTGTTCGGATGATGACTCGATGCCGGAAATCGACAATGCAACCACCCTGAATATGCTCGATGTGGAGAACGGCACGACCCGGCTGGGTAATTCGGACATCTACATCAATGCGGCAAACAATTTCCAGACGAACGAATGCCTGATCGCCGAAATCGGTTTGTCGAAAGGGTTGGGAAAGGTTGTCCCGCCCCAGATCGGCAGCGGATTGGTTTACCAGGCGGCCGTAATGCCGGGACATCTCTACCAGGCTTTCAAGGCAGAGGCCGTGATGCAGTTCCCGTCGGGGAAATTCGCACTGGCGCTGGCCGGCGACTACTACCAGTTCTATGTCGATTCTGAGATTATGAAGGAGGAGCAAAGGATAGGCGCTGTCGTCCGCTTTGCCCTGATCGAACCGGAAGACGAAGGGCTACCGGCCTACGACAGCACGATCGGGACAGTGCAGAGCGGTTCCTCAGATGAAATCGTCCATGAATTTCCCGAAGGCACGGAGTTCCGCTATGACAGCAGCCTGGATGAAATCTTCCAGATATCGACCGAAGGCGGTGTACTGAAAGCAAGTATGTGGGTATCGTGGAGCGATACACGGGGTAACTACGCCATCTATGCCCGCCACAACGAGGTGTATACGAAGGTTTATATCAAAGTAGATTAATCAGAACATCCCCTGCACCTTGTAGACAAATTCCATCCAAACCCAATATCGGATCGCCTTCCCGAGAAACATCGAGATCGCTACGATCCAGATATTGGCACGGAGGAAACCGAGCGCCACGGCGATAAAATCGCCTATGCCGGGGAGGAAAACGAAAAAGCCCATCCAGGAACCTTTCCCTCTTATCCAGTCTTGGACTTTCTGCAATTTGACGGCATCTAATTTCAGGTATTTCTCGATCCATTCGACCTTGCCCAGCATACCGAGCCAGTAACAACTCATACCGCCTAAGAAATTACCCAGCGTAGCCGCAATCATACAGGGCCAGTAGGCCGCCCCTGCCAGAAGCACGCCTGTCAGGACAACCTCGCTGCTGAACGGCAAAACCGTCGCAGCTAAGAATGAGGCGATAAACACGCCGATATATCCGTATTCTATAAGAAATTCCATAAACGAATGAATAAAGTAGCAATCAGGATCGCCACGGTTGCAAAAAACGACCAAAACACAATCCTGCCCCGCGTCACCGTAAAGAAATGGGCGATCAGGATAGAGGCAGGCACGCAAGCTGTTTCCAAAAACTCTTCCGACACCTGTTCATAGAGGAAATAAAGGCTGAACGCCCACACGGACATCGCGATCAGGAACGAGAGGAACTGGCGCGAACGAAGCGAATCCTCCGTATCGTGCATGACGATATTCAGGGATGCGACAACCGTCAACAAGGCAATCGCCATAATACTGATCCAATCCAGCAATACGATCCCGTCCGTCGCCAGAAAGCGCACCTTAAAGAGTGTCGAGAAAGGAATGCTGAACGGGGTGAAATCCCGTTGCCACACACACCATCCTAACAGGAACCAATAGACTGTCGCCACCCCCAACAGCGAAGCGATAAAAGTACGGGGCGTCAACGAACGGAAGTTGTACATCCCCAGCCAGAACAAGGGCAGGAACCAGAACAGGTGGATCCAGAGCAGGCTGCCGATGCCGATCAGCAGGGCGGCGCTGTAGGCTTTTTCCCTCGCCTCGGGGTCATGATAGGTCGCAAACAGCTGGTAGATCGCCAGGATCAGGCAGAAAACGCCGACCGAAGTCGATTTCAGAGGGAAGAAATCAGGATTCGTACTGATGAACAGGACATAGAAGAGGAAGGGTAACATCGTCTTCTCCCGTATCAGCACCAGCACATAGTTCGCACGGTGTAAAAGGAAAGCGCCCCCGAACATCAGCGCCATCCCGATGACATACGTAAATTCCTTACCGGGCAACGCCTGGCAAATCGCGTTCCAGAGAGGAGTAGCCGACACCTCGCCATAGACCGGATAGCCTACGGAATACAAATAACTGACGACCCAGCAGACAATGCACGCCAACAGGACCGGCACGAATGTCGGAGGCGCAGAAAAGTCGAACCGACGGGTGTATTTATTATAGGCTACTCGCATTCTTTAATTGAGGATAGGTGAATGATGATTCGCCGGTAAGCCCTTACCGGCAAATTATCATTACAACAATCATTTATAAATCAAATCCGATATCGCTACGGAAATATTTCTTGTCAAAGTCGATCAGCTTGGCGCCGGCGAAGGATTGGGCAAGGGCCTCTTCCTTGTTGGCTCCGTAAGAACTGACAGCGATGACGCGGCCGCCATTAGTCAGGATCTGTCCGCCGGCCGCTTTTGTCCCGGCGTGGAAGACGATGTTCGCGGCAGAGACTTTATCCAGGCCGTTGATCACCTTTCCTTTCTCATACGCTTCGGGATAACCGCCGCTCACCAGCATGACCGTTACGGCTGCACGCGGGTCCTGCACCAAGGTGCGGCTATCCAAATTGCCTTCGGCTACGCCTTCCAGCAGTTCAACCAAGTCGCTCTGGATTCGCAACATGACCACTTCCGTTTCCGGATCGCCCATGCGGCAGTTATATTCGATCACCATCGGCTCGTTCTTCACGTTGATCAGGCCGAGGAAGACAAAGCCCTTATAGTCGATGCCCTCTGCTTTCAGCCCTTCGATGGTCGGGCGGATAATGCGTTCGTCCATCTTCCGCATAAACACCTCGTCGGCAAAAGGAACCGGAGACACAGCACCCATACCGCCTGTATTCAAGCCTGTATTGCCTTCACCGATACGCTTATAGTCTTTTGCAACCGGAAGCACCTTATAGTGCTCGCCATCCGTTATCACGAACACGGAACATTCGATGCCGTCCAGAAACTCTTCGATCACGACCGTCTTGCTGGCGTCGCCGAACATACCGCCCAGCATATCGCCCAGTTCCTTCTTCGCTTCTTCGAGCGTGTCGAGGATCAGCACCCCTTTGCCGGCAGCCAGGCCGTCTGCTTTCAGCACATAAGGGGCTTGCAGTTCTTCCAAGAAAGCATATCCCTCTTCCAGATTCCCGGCAGAGATGCTCTTGTAACGGGCGGTCGGGATGTTGTGACGCATCATGAACGCCTTCGCAAAATCCTTGCTGCCCTCCAGCTGCGCTCCCTCTTTCGAAGGACCGATTACCGGAATACCGGCTAAGGCCGCATCGTTCCTAAAATAGTCATACACCCCTTTCACCAGCGGATCTTCCGGGCCTACCACTACCATGCCGATATTGTTTTGCAGCGCAAACTCCTTGATAGCAGGGAAATCGTCCGCCTTGATATTTACATTCGTACCCACCAATGCGGTTCCTGCATTACCGGGAGCAATGAATAACTGTTCCGTTTTCGGGCTTTGAGCAATCTTCCAGGCTATTGCATGTTCGCGGCCGCCTGAGCCTAATAAAAGAATATTCATTTTTTATAATTGACAATTGACAATTGACAATTGACAATTGCTTGTCACTGCCCTTTCCCAATCATCTTCTTTTAAATTATTATTACTATTATTTTTCTTTTTTCTCTTAATTGTCAATCGTCCATTATTTAAGGTAGTCGTCGAAGTAGCGCGTTATCTTCTCATGCAGATGCGGGCGGTCTTTGCCCATCACATTATGCAGATGGCGGGGATAAACGAAGTAATCGGGATATGTATCCGCATCCACACAGGCTTTCAGGAAGCCCAGGCTGTGCTGCCAGACAACGACCGGATCGATATCTCCGTGGATCAGTAGCAGGTGTCCTTTCAAGTTACCCGCTTTCAGCTTGAGGTTCGCATGCTTATAGCCTTCCGGATTGTCCTGCGGACGGTCCATGTAGCGTTCGCCATACATGATCTCGTAGTTACTCCAGTCGATCACCGGACCGCCGGCGACTCCCACCTTGAAGATCTCCGGATAAGAACACATCAGGTTAGTTGTCATAAAACCGCCGTAGCTCCACCCGTGCACGCCGATGCGGTCGGCATCGACATACGGAAGGGATTTCAGGAACTCGACACCTTTTACCTGGTCCGCCATCTCGTTCACGCCTAAGTTACGGTGGATAACACTCTCGAAAGCCTGTCCCCGGTTCGCCGATCCCCGACTGTCGAGCGTGAAGATCACATATCCGCGTTGCGCCATATAGATATCCCAACCGCCTGCGCCGTTCTTCCATCCGCCGGTCACCAACTGGGCATGCGGACCGCCGTAGACATAGACAATCGTCGGATATTTCTTCGTCTCATCCAGGCCGACAGGCTTCACCAGGCGATAATTCAAAGAGGTGACGCCATCCGCCGCCTTGATCGTCCCGGTAACGATTTCCGGCATCGCATATCCTTCGTACGGATCTTTTGCCGTCAGCAAAGTCCGCAAGGTTTCCTTCTTCTGCCCGTCGATAACCGAAACCACACGCGGGACATCCGGCGCGGAATAACTGTCGATCAGATATTTGCCGGAGGCACTGAGCTTCGTATTGTGCACGCCCTGCAAACCGCCCGAAGTCAGTTCGTAAGAGGTTCCCTTTTTCAGGTCTAAACGCGACGTTCCGACATACAAGGCATCACCATAGCCGGATGAACTGAGCATCGACGGCTTTGTGGAAGAGAAGAACAACGCTTTCCCCTTGGCATCGAAGCCGAGGATGTTCAGGACTTCCCACTCGCCTTGCGTCAACTGCTTCAACAATTCGCCTTTCGTATTATACAGATACAAATGATTATAGCCATCGCGCCGGCTTTGCCAGATAAACAGATCCGGTTGGTTCGGAAGGAAAAGGACCGGATGCTGCGGCTCGACATAATGTTCGTCCGTTTCGGTGAACAGGTCCGCCTCTTTCTCGCCCGTCAGGGCAGAATAGCGTACCAGGTGCATCTCGTTCTGATCCCGGTTCAGTTCGGCAATATAAAGGCTCTTTTCATCCGGGCTCCAGCCAATATTTGTCAGATACTTCTCCTTCGGCAATCCCGTCTTCAACCAGACCGTTTTGCCGGTTGCCAAGTTGTAGACACCGACCGTCACCTCGTGGCTCTTCATCCCGGCCATCGGGTATTTGTGAGGTTCGGCTTTCGCCGTACGGGTGGTAATATCGACAAACGGATAATCCGTCACCATACTCTCATCCATCCGGTAGAAAGCCAGCGCCGAACCGTTCGGCGACCAAAAAGTCCCCTTATGGATACCGAACTCGTTCTGGTGGACGGATTTCCCGCAAACGATGCCGCCGGCCGTTTCGTCTGTCACGATACCGACAGCATTATCCGGCGAAAGAATTTGCAGGTTATTGCCTTCCGTAAAAGCTAAATAGCCGTTGGCCGGACAAAAGTCGAAGTTTTCCCAGGAGCCGTTCAGGTCATACGTGTTTACGATCCTGTTCTCCGCAAAGTTATAATGGAAACGGTGGCGCTTGGCATTAAAGGCAAGCACCGGCTGGTCTTTATAGGGGACTGAGAAGAAAGGCATACTGCCGACCGTCTGTGCGCCGGCTGCCGCAAGAGCTTCGTTCAACTGCCGGCGGGTAAAGGCTACTTTCTCCGGCTTCGTCGATTCGCCACTCATCATGCTGTCGCCCTTGGCATACAGATATGTGTCTCCGCACCACTGCAACTGTTTCAGGTTGCGGGGCACGAAGTGGCTATGCGTCTTTCCACCGGGGATCAGGTCATGCAACGTGAACTGTTTGTCTTGTCCCATTGTCGACAACGGATTTAGAAGTGCCAGGGCACAGAATATACCTAAAAGATTAAGCTTCAAAGTCATCTTTACCTCTCCTTTTGAATGGCTTTTTATCCGGACGGTCGCCGAACTTCTTATCGCCGAACTTTTTGTCTCCGAATTTCTTGTCACCGAACTTCTTCTTCCCCCCGAAATCTTCGTCATCCTTGAAATGCTTTTTGACAACCGGGCGTTTGCCGCCGAAATCCTTACGGGCGGGACGGCCGTCTGCACGGTCTTCGCCAAAGTAGCGTTTGCCCGGGGCAAACGGAGCGCGTTCGCTATCGTCTTCCGCATGGGCAGCGGCAAAACGGCGGTCGGGACGGTCCATACGGTCAGTCCGGAAGTTCGGACGCGACGGACGGTCGGACGGACGGTCCGGACGGCGCTCGAAAGACGGTTTACCGGAAACATCGGGACGTGATGAGCGCGTTTCGCCCTCTTCGTTCAACGCTTTTTTATAATCCTTGTTCTTTCCTTCAAATATATCGAAGCAACGGTATTCGCATTCCAGCGAGCCGTTCATCAGCTTCATCTTTTCGCTCGGTTTCAGGCCGATCTTATCGAAACATTCATCCTTATAGCTCAGAATCCAAACCTTATAGCCTGTAAACACATGTTTGATGCGTTCGCCGATCATATTATACAGCCCTAACAGGTCACGGCTGGAAATACGTTCGCCATAAGGCGGATTCGTCACCATGATACCCGGCTGCGGCGCCTCCACGCATTGCTGGAACGGCTGCACTTTCAGGTCGATATATTTCATCAGGCCGGCACTGCGGATATTCTTTTCGGCAATCTCGATCGCCGCCGGATTGATGTCCGCGCCATAACACTTGAAGTTAAATTCACGTTCCTGGCTCTCGTCGTTATAGATACGGTCGAACAGTTCCTGGTCGAAGTCGATCCATTTCTCGAAAGCGAACTCCTTACGATGCACGCCCGGCGCAATATTCAAAGCGATCATAGCTGCTTCGATCAAGAGCGTACCGGATCCGCACATCGGGTCGATAAAATTCGATTCGCCTTTCCAACCCGTTTTCAGGATCATACCGGCAGCCAGCACCTCGTTCAGCGGGGCCTCCGTCTGATCCACACGGTAACCGCGCTTATGCAGGCTCTCGCCCGAACTGTCGATAGAGAGCGTACAGTCGTTATGTGAAATATGAATATTGATATACAGATCCGGATTGTTCACACGGACAGAGGGGCGTTTCTGGTCCTTCTCCATGAAATAGTCCACGATCGCATCTTTCGTACGATAAGCAACAAACTTAGAGTGGTTGAAATCTTCAGAGTAGATTACAGAGTCGATAGCAAACGTCTTGTCTAAGGACATGTAGTTTTCCCATTTCACCTTTTTCACCTCTTTATACACAGCATCGGCATCTTTGGCTTTAAAGTGATAGATAGGTTTCAGGATACGCAATGCCGTACGGCAACAGAAGTTGGCTTTGTAAAGCACTTCCTTATCTCCGGTAAAGGAAACCATCCGGCGGCCAATCTGTATGTCGTTGGCACCTAAAGATAATAATTCGCCGGCCAGTATTTCTTCCAACCCGTAAAGGGTCTTGGCCACCATTTCAAATGTCTCGCTCATTTTAAGTGAAAGTTAACAATGATTCCTCATCGTTTATTAGTAATTCTATTTTAATTATTAATTGTCTTTTGTTCAGCTACTCCGCTAACCGTCAACTGGCATTTGTCAATCGTCAGCTGGCTGACGGTGGCTCCTGCCGGAACATCTTCGGTGATCCAAACGTTACCGCAGATCGTAGCACCTTCGCCGATATGGATCCGCCCCAACAACGTCGCATTGGAATAGACCGTCACATGGTCGCCCAATACCGGATGGCGCGGCACACCGCGTATCGCATTCCCGTTTTCGTCGGGTGGCAGTTTCTCCCCTGCCAGACTGACTCCCTGGAAGATGCGGACATGGTTTCCAATCACGCTGGTTTCACCGATAACGGTTCCCGTCCCGTGGTCGACCGAGAAATAATGCCCGATCTCCGCCCCCGGATGAATATCGATACCCGTCTCCGAGTGGGCCATTTCAGTAATCATGCGGGGGATGAAGGGGACGCCCAACCGGTATAGCTGGTGCGCAATACGATAGTTGCAGACAGCCCGGAAACCGGGATAGCAGAATATGACTTCGTTGATGTTCTGCGCAGCAGGATCGCCGTTAAAAGCGGCTTCGGCATCCGTCGCCAACAGGCTGCGCATTTCGGGAAGCGTCCGGATAAAGGCTTCCGACAGTTTCTCCGCCTCGGTAAATATCTTCTCTTCGGGGCAAGCGACACAGGTAGTATCGGCAAAACAAAGCCCTGCATAAATCTGCTTGGAAAGCAACGTATGCAACATTCCGACATTTACGCCGGTATGGAAACGGATGGTCTGCTTGCTGATCCGTGCATTCCCGTAATAGCCGGGGAAAAGGATGGCCCGGCACAAATCTATGATTTCTTTCAGCACTTCACCCGAGGGTAGCGCCTCTTCATCGCGGTAGACATGAAACAGTTGCTGGTAAGACCCCTCGTCCGAGAGCATCTCAACTGTATCATTCAAGACCTTGCTATGCTTTTGCAATCCCATTATTCAGCAATATCGTATTTGGCAACAAAAGTAAGAATAAATTGAAAATGAACAATTGACAATGGACAATTATTTGCCCATCATACAACGCTTTATCCAAAAAGGCAAATCACCCGACAACTTTCAACTTTCAACTTTCAACTTATTATGCGGAGCCCCGAATTCCTTACAGGTCACCTCGTCCATTTCGACAATCCATATTTTGACATTCTTGACTGCCGGGTCGGAATAGCGGAATTCCTTATCCGAATACTGTTTCATAATGATATCCAGGGCTTCCGTCTTCTTGTCGAAATCTTCTTCAAAGCTGACTTTCCCCCAACAGATCACACTCTTGGAACGCATCCGGTAACTGCAAGCGACCTCCGGATGCTGGAAAACGAGATCATGGTCCGTACTGAACGTAATGCAGACACGCGGGTTCCGTTCCAGAATGGAGATGCTCCGTCCCTCCTGTGCCGAATGCAGGTATATAACACCATCCCGATAGCCAAAGTTCATCGGTAATACATAAGGAGTTCCGTCCGTATCGGCCAATCCCACATAGCAAATATCACATTTCCGAATGATCGCCTCGATCAGTTCTTTGTCGGTATGTACTAATGTCTTCATTTTACGCTTTTGTTTTTTATCTCTACAAACATACGAGTTTTTATCTTTTTCAGACTGCTCTTGCCGGATATATTTGTTGCGCTCTCCTGTAAAAACAGAAAGGAGGTGTCAATCCACCCCCTTTACTGTCGTAATCTTTTTAAAGTTCGCCCGGTCTTTCTTCCTCTCCGCCACCAGCTCCTTCACCAGCCACAATTTTCACATCGTCTTCTTCAAATCTCACCTGGCTGTTTGAGCGACGAAGGCTCAAGCCGGGAGTAAACACAATACGTGCCTTTGTAATATTAGCAGCATTAAATTCATCTTCCGTTGCCGCCCCTTTCGAGCGAACCGACATACGGAAATTTCCAAATTCACCGACCTGTACGATATTACCCGAACGAAGTTCCAGCCCCATTGCCCAGTTCATCGAATCGAGAACCGCCTTCACATCCGCACTCGACATAGCCGAACGGTTAGAAATCAGTTCACATAACTTTTCCATATCGCAATAACCCGAAGATTTTGCCACTGCATACGTTTTCACTTGGTCTTTCTCTTCACCAACCATTACCTTTCTCTGCACTTTTCTAAATTTCAAAGCCATAATCTTTAATTTTTAAATGATTAATAATTTGTTTTTGATCACACTGCAAAGATAGAGTACCCGCAAACCGTTAAAAAAGCAGTGAGACAAGGCAGGTGAAAGGTGAAAGTTGAAAGGTGAAAGGTGCGACAAGCGGTATTTCAACTTTCACCTTTCAACTTTCACCTTTCAACTATTCCACCTCACTGCTTTTTTCCATCAGGTCCGCAAAATCGAACGAATCCATCCGTGCATACCGGATTTTGTCAGCCAAATATTTGACAGACAAATCCATATCAAAAGCCAGCAAAAGAGAAAAAGAAATTTCCGTATACGAAGATTTATGATTTTTATACGGTTGCATCCACAAATTAAACACTTTCAAAAACAGATTTAACTCTCCCAATTGATCCCTCACGCCCGGAAAGCCACTTACATACCTTCCCGCAAGATCTTTTTCAGTGGCTGGAAGAATCGCTCTATCAAACGAATATCTTCTGTTACGATTCCAGCCGTGGCTTTCATTTCCTGGGCTACAGGAAGACAGATTCCGTAATTGGTGGTCAGTCCGCCGGGGAAAACAATCTCCACCCTGTAATTGTCTTCCAGCGGAACCATCGAGACAGACAACACACGACCCTCCACAATCCCGAACTCCTGGTCCGGAAAATTACTGAACCGCACGATCACACGCTGCCCCTTCCGTACCTTTCCCGAACTCGCGACCGGCATCGACGCCAGGCCGATCCATTCGCCGGGTTCCTCCGGTACGATCCGCGCAAACAGGTCGCCACCCTGCACATACAGGTTCGGATATCCTTGCCGGAGCAACTGCACCCGTCCCGAAGCCGAAGCCTCTATGCAATAATCCATCTCCCAACGCCGCACCGCCGCCAACAACTGCCCCAACGCAGCCCGGTAATCCCGTGACGCCGGATCTTTCGACGCCAAAACCGTATAAGCCGGCTGGATATCCCCCAACTGCCATACGTCCTGCAACAAATAATAACTCAGCCGCTCCGGTTCCCCGGCATAACGCACCAACAGCTTCTTCAACCGCAGCACATCTTCCGTCACCGCCGTGTTCTCCACCACCGCCAGCGGCAAACCCTCTTTCACCTCCTGCCCGTCGACAACATACAGGCTACTCACCTTCCCCGAAGTGCGCGCCACGACCTCCGTCACCGGGTTCCGGCTTGTCAACCTCATCTCCGCCTCGATCACATCCGGATAACGGAAGAAAAAGCTCCCCACGACAAGCGCAAGCACCACAAGAGCCAACACCGTGATCCCCCACCTCACGATCCAGGCCGGCACATGCCCCATCACTTCCTGCACCGCTTCACTGCGCAGCTCTATGTCTTTACCTTCTTTCAATTGCCTAATTCCAATTGGTTCTTCACTAATTTGTAATATATCCCGCGTCGTGCCGTCAGTTCCTCATGCGTTCCCTCTTCGGCTACGCGGCCTTTATCTAAGACGACGATGTTGTCTGCATCCCGTACCGTACTCAACCGGTGCGCCACCACGATCACCGTACGGCCCCGGTAAAACTGGTGCAGGTGCTCCATGATCTCTTTCTCGTTATTGGCATCCAAGGCATTCGTCGCTTCGTCCAAGAAGATAAACTCCGGATTCTTGTACACCGCACGGGCGATCAGGATGCGCTGCCGCTGTCCCTGGCTCACGCCGTTTCCTTCCATACCGATCTTCGTGTTGTAGCCCAACGGCAACGAGTCGATAAATTCCCGAATATTCGCCACCGTAACGGCATGCAGCAAACGATCCTTATCGATCGATTCCGCCCCCACCGCAATGTTACGCGCGATCGTGTCCGAGAAAATGAAACCGTCCTGCATCACGCAACCCGTATGCGCACGCCACACATGCGGGTTCAAATCCTTCAGCAAGACGTTCCCCACCCGGATTTCCCCTTTGTTAGGCTCATAGAAACCAAGCAGCAACTTGACAAGCGTCGTCTTCCCGCTGCCGCTCGCCCCCACGATAGCTGTCACTTTATGTTCCGGGATCGCGAGGCTCACATGTTCCAGCACATAGTCCCGGTCAGCCCCGTCATAGCTGAAGCACACATCCCCGATCCGTAGCGTCCGGTCTTCCGGGATCCTGTTCGTTTTCAAAGCAAGCGTCTGTTCCTCATCCTCCTTCTGATGGATCTCGCCAAGCCGTTCCAGGCTGATCTTCGCATCCTGGAACGCACGCGCAAAGCCGATGAACTGCTCGATCGGAGCCGTCAGTTGCCCCACGATATAGGTCAACGACATCATCATACCTAACGTCATTTCTCCCGAAACAACAGCCCGGGCGGCCAAAAAGGAGATCAGGATATTGGTGGTTTGGTTAAAAAACACCGATCCGAGCTGTTGATATTGTTCCAAGGCCAGACCTTTGATGCTTATCTTGAACAGTTTCACCTGGATGCGTTCCCATTCCCACCGCTTCTCCGTCTCGCAGTTGTTCAACTTGATCTCCTGCATACCGGTCACCAACTGGAAAAGGTTGCTCTGTTCGCCCGCAGCCTGAGCGAATCGCTTGATGTCCAATTCGCGCCGGTACTTCATAAAGGCAAGTATCCATGCCACATACAACCCGTTGCCGACTAAGAACAGGCCCAATATCGTCAGGTCATAATAGGCCAATACAAAACTAAACACGATAAAATTAACAAACGAAAAAAGCGTCGAGATGGACGAACCTGTCATAAACGTCTCGATACGGTTATGATCGCCGATGCGCTGCATGATGTCGCCCACCATTTTCGTATCGAAGAAATGAAGTGGCAACCTCATCAGCTTGGCAAGAAAGTCGGAAATCAACGCGATATTGATCCGGGTGTTGACATGCAGTAGAATCCAACTACGGATAAAATCCACAGAAAGTTTAGCCACGAAGATCACCAACTGCGCTATCAATATTAAGGTAATAAAGTTCAAATTACTGTCCCTGATACCCGTATCCACCATACTCTGCGTCAAAAACGGCAGGATCAGTTGCAGGATGCTGGCCGTCAGCATTCCCAATACCAGCTGGAACAGTTCACGCCGGTAAGGTGTCAGATAACGGAAGAAGAAAGACAAGCCTTTTCCTGTCCGTGTATCCTCCTCCTCGCGATCGTAAAAGTCCGGGCCCGGCTCGAAGAGCAAGGCGGCTCCTGTATCTTTTCCTTCTACAACGGTGCTGCACCAGCAACGTGATAGTTCAGATTCGGCATAAACCAGTTTTTTGGTAGCAGGATCAGCAATATAATATTTTCCGTTCTTTACCTTATATAGTACGACAAAATGATTCTGGTTCCAGTGTAAAACACAAGGTAAAGGCACTTCTGCCCTGAGTTGTTCTAACGTCACTTTCACTCCCATCGTCCGGAACCCGATCCGTTCGGCGGCATCGCTGATTCCCAACATCGACACGCCTTCACGTGTGATGAATGCTTGTTCGCGGAGGTACTGGATGGAATAGCTACGACCGTAGTACTTCGCGATCATGCGGAGGCACGAAGGGCCACAGTCGGTGGATTCGAGTTGGGAGTAATGGGGGAATGACTTTATCATGGTCTTTCTATTCTTTTTTATTCATGCAATATCCAATGCCATGATCGCACATATTGTAGTAATTCATCACGTGTCATACTACACACAGTCAAAAACTCCTGCCGGTTTTTCAACTCAATATCCGCACTTCCATACCAGGAATTTTCTTTGCGGGGATGATATAAATGGAATAACGGCCCACTTGCCCGATAAACAGGCAATCCCAATATTTCCATCCGCTTGGCCCGCTCCGCATCCTCCGGCCCCCAACCATAAAAGTGTTCATTCTCGCCACCCGATTGCAAGTATAACTTTCGATTGACTAAAAACGCTCCTCCTACAGAATGAGGGCCATGAGCTAAATGGGAAGTTTTCACCAGTTCATCTAACCTCTCAAAAGAACGATCTCGAACAAACTGATCGCTATCTTCAGGAGAAAGCGTATAAAAACGCCCGTCATACGGAAAGCTCATCACAGCCCACCCTGTCCTTATCGCTTTTACGGCATCCGATATTTGTTCGTAGGTAATTGCCACATCCGTATCCCATATTCCAACAACAGCCCCTTGCGCGTCTCTTAAAAGCCTATTCAAATATTTCGTACGATGAAATACGGGATCGCGATCTTCAACAAAACGATACCTCACATTTTTATATGCTTTCTTCAACCGATAAAGAGGTTGCTCGTCACCTTCCAAAATAGAGACATCCACCCCTTCCATTTCACTCAACATCTCCACCACCACATCCAAGTTTCTTTCCCTCTCTGCCGAATCCACCCGTATCGGTATGACAAAAGAAAGCCGGTCGTTATCGATCGAAGTCAAAAGAGATAAGATTTGGGCTGTTTTTGTCGGACAAAGTTTCATTTGGTGAAATAACTCCACTTCACTGATAATCCGTTTGTCCCAATCCATGCCTTTTTGCAATCCTCGCATTAAGCAATCCAGCATATATACACCATGTTGTCGGAGTGTCATTCCATAAACTTTCCAATCTGCCGGACGATCATACAAAATACGAAGACGGAAATAACGAAGCCAGCCATACCAATCAACCTCCGTTTCATCTTCCATATAAATCAATGCACCAAAAAGGCAAGCATCGATTTCCGACAAAACGTCATCTTCTTCTCCTTCCACAAAATGGTTACGCATCAAGTAAATCAATCCGCATCCAACTCCTAACAATCCATTTTCCAAACATACTGGCATTTCCACCGAAACATCTTCGAATATTTTATCCAATAATATATCTGCCTGTTGTTCTAATATTGAATCACCAATACCAGCAGCATACGTATAGAGACATATCAAACGGCCCATATCCGGATAATAAATATCAGCTTCTTCTACTTTTGACTGATTTATACTCTTATAACGATTAATGAATGACAACTGATACTTGCGACGAATTTCATCCGCATACGACTTTTGCCTCACTTTATTTGAAAGGGATATTTGGGATGAATGCCATCGATATTGCATTAAAGGGATAGCAAGATTCTCAACTTTTCCAAGCAAGGTCAACCGACAAGCCAAATCATAATCTGCCGAATAATAATATTGTTCATCATAGCCGTTCAGCTGACGTAATATATCTGTTCGAATTGTAAGGGAAGGGTGTACAAAACTATTATTTTCTAATAGAGCAATCAAAATATCTTGATAAGAATTAACAACATTCTTTAGTTTATCATTCGATAAAAATAAACAATCCGTGCCAACTGCCAATATATCTGAATGTTTTTCCAGATAATCTATTTGCCTTTCCAACCGTTCCGGCATGGCTATATCATCAGCATCCATGACAGCTATATATTTCCCTCGCGCTTGTCGCATTCCTTTGTTACGAGAAGCATAATTTCCGATATTGAAATCATTACGAACAAACACAATCCTTTTATCGATATAAGACCGTATTACAAGATCCGTACCATCATCCGAAGCATCGTCTATAATAATAAACTCAAAATCGGAAAATGTTTGTTGTAATATACTATCAATTGCTTCACCCACAAATTCAGCCATGTTATAAACAGGCATAATAACGGAAACCAATACATTCATAGATTCAGATTAACAATTTAATAATTTTATTCTTTCACCAAACAGAAGTTATCCTTTCCCGTTACCAATTCATAGTTAGAGATAGAAGGACACAGATATTTATTCGCACACCCGCTACACGGCTGTTTGTCCCGTAAACGAAACCAGGCAGTCGAATGCACCAGTTCTTCAAAAACGAGTTTCTTCAAAGAATCCTGCGGATAAACACCTATAGGCCTACAATTCACATTTGCATATACTTCGCCGGAAGAGACGATCGTCAATTTTCCAAAGAAATTTTCATTCAAGGTCTGTCGTCTGAAAATAGCCTTACGGCTAACTGGTTCGGCAAGGATATCATCTAATGAACAGAATACATTTTCTTTGAAAAATGAAATATTTTCACCCGTATAAAAGGGTTTCATCTCTATTTGGACAAAAGAAGGCAGATCCAATGTATCGACTTCCTGAACGTCCACATCCGAAGAAACAATAAATTGCCAAACAACAGGATAAGAGGCAAACATATTCATTTGGTATTCCACCGCTTTTTTATCAAAACCGGGATGGACAGCAACAACCAATTCCGAATTTTCTTCTGCCAGCCAATCTTTACACGTTTCAGTTAAATGCTTCCAATACAAATGATATGACTTTTTGAATTTACAGCCGGAAAGTGTAGGATATATATCATGAAAGCAATCACTTTGCGATAAATCTCCCCCTAATATATTGACTTTATTGACACCACTCGTATTCAAATCCAACAAAAGAGACAAATAATCAGCAACAGACAAATCTCTTTTTTCAAAACAAGCACAATGGAGCGTCTGCTTAAAATAGTCATGGCAACCGGAACAACAACCGCTACACGATCCTGGAAGGAATAAAGATACTTCATTCAGATTTTCTAAAATCCTTTCGCCAAGAAAAGTAAGATCTTCTTCCTGGGCTTTCCGTATATTGGTATTCAAAAACAACATAGGTTTGAATAAAAAAGGTTTAGAAGTCTCTGATTCCACCTCTACAAGATCACCGGAAAAGCTTTTTCTCACTTGTAAGGCAAAATTATGAAAGACAGGGTCCAAAGCTTGCTCCTCCTTTAAAACCTGGCAATATCCATTACTGGCTTTTTCCAACGAAGTCAACACCTCAGACACTAATGGAGTATCAGGAACATGCAAATAAGCAGAATTCAATGTATTATAAATCACAAATCGACCTTCTTCTCCAAAAATAAAAGTATAAGGTTCCAGATAAAACCAATATTTTTTTGTGTTTTCCATGTTCTCTATATTTTTAATCAACAGCAATAGTACTCATTACAGACTCATACAAATCAGGATGTTCTTCTGCATAAGAAAGATAACGGACAAAATATTCAACCGACTTGTTTTTTCCCATATAACCCGGACAAACCAGCTTTCCGTCTCTCTCTTCCAGCAAAAACATGCACTGCCCGCAAGCCTTTTGCAAGAAACAAGTCTTGCAATTTTTTATCACTTTCTCATACAAATCGTGATAATAAGCTCCAACCTTTTCATAGTCCAAATCAAGGATTCCATCTTTCAAAGTCCCCAGAACATGATTCTGCCCCATCTTTTCACAAGGGAGAATTTTTCCATTTACGGTAAGGAATATTTTACGCTCAAACGGACGACAAGTTCCGGTAGGGATATAGGTTGTACTATCCTCCGAATCAAATAAATCAATATAAGAGTTATAATAGTTCCCTGTAAAATCCCGGACAAACGTATGAAAAAAAGTAGATGAAGAATCTTCCATCCGATTCTCTTCCTGTGACTTAAAAGCATCTGACGCTTTATCAAAACTATCATATCGGCTATTGAACATACGTTTAAGTTCCTCTTTTCCTTTTTCACTCAATCCATTTGTATTCAATTCCGCTACCCGAGGCGTTTTACCGAATTCCTGCTTAATAAAAGCAAACACATCTTCCACTGAGTTCCGATCATGTAATACGGCATTAAAATTGACATTCTTATCGAAAAAGTCCGGATAAGTCGATTGCATAAGTTTTATATTGGGAAATACTTTAGAAAAAGAGCCCTTTCCCTGTTTATCTACCCGATAACCGGAGTTATACTCATTGCCATCCAAACTAAACAAGAGTTTGAAATTCTTTTCTACCAAGAAATCCATATATCTGTCCAATAAGACACCATTTGTTGTCATATTGTAAGAGAAGCTAACGTTTATATCCTGCAAAGATTCTAAATATGCAATAGTCTCTTTTATCAAACGCATATTCATCAAAGGCTCACCTCCATAAAATCCTACAGTAATATTTTTATTATAGGAAGTATTATACTCCGACCTCCATAAATCACTAAGATGATCGATCAATAATTTCACATTAGCAAATTGTTGCAGCTTTGCTTCTCTTTTGTCATAATTAGCATACAAATCACCATATCCGCAATATTTACATTTCAAGTTACATGCATCTGTCACTTCTATTAAAAGTTGACGAAGGTTAGCTAAATTCATTTTTATTGCCTCAGAAGAGTAATCTGTCTTAAAAGTTATCTCATCCTCAACAAAAAAATCATCCTTTCGTCCATTTTTGTAAAGCATAAACATCTTATAACTATTAGAATAGACATAAAAATGTTCATTATTCGATTTTATTACTTGCTTTTTCATGATATTTATTTTAAAGTTGCAATTAATAGGACTGGATTCCCATCTTCTTGTAAATTGTTAGAATCAACACCATATTTAGTAGCTTCATCGTTAAAAATATCAATAGGAACCTCACATATATAATATCCATGAGATTTATATTGTACTACAAACTTTGTGTTTGAGAAAAAATCATTAACAAATTCAAGCTGTCGATTATTAATTCTCCGATATAGAAAACCAGCCAAATTTGCTTCACGAAATTGAGCGATATTTTTCACAAATGAAATACTTCCATTTTGTTTATTATATCTAAGATTATATTTATTTCTATCTACACATACAGATAAATACAAATAGTCTTTTGTATCACAAAAATCATACAACCAAAAATACCCAAAAAACTCATCTGACTTAATCCATTCATGGGAAATCCTAAATGAAGGTCTTTCCCCCATATATAAATTATATATAGGTACAAATTTAGAAGAAGAATCGATATATTTATAGATTGTATCTACCCCCCAATAGCTTAAAGCAAAATAATCATCATGTAAATCAGTCAATAACTCCCCTTCTGTCCAATAATTTTCACGTTTATCATATTTTGTTCCATGACTTATAATTTCTTTTTCTAAACCAATATACGATGGATTATAAAATTTTTTATCGATTCCAAATTTATTATCAAGTAACGCTAACGACCATAAATCTTTTTTGGCTTGAACAGGAATACGATCATTCAAGAACACATGATTATTATATATAAAAAAACGAGGTTCTAATGTGTTAAATAAATCGGAGGGTAATGTTTTATTTATATGTTCAATAAAGTGTCCATCAAAACCATGAATCATCATCCCCATATTTGTATATAAATATACTTCTTCTTTCTCAGGGAGAATATCCATATAAAACAGATGAACATATTCTCCTGGCCCTTGCCCAATTTTCCCTATCGAATTGATAAAATGTCCTTTTCTATCAAACCTGAATATTTTTCTTGATTTTACATCCTGAATAAAAATATATTCATCAGAGATTTGCACATCTTCAATAGAAGAAATCATTGAATGTTCTGAAAATTCCAAAGGAACAATATCTACAGATTTTGCGAATTCACTTAATAGAAATCGCTCACATTCATTTTGAATATTTTTTAACGAACCAGCAACATCAATATATTTTTCCACATTTTCAGACAAGTCTAAAATAGTATCAGTACTTCGATCTGCACTTCGACACGAAAAAATAAAAAAGACAAATATCACAAAGAATAAAAAAACTTTCATAAATATATTAATTTAGACATTACAACACACTCAATAAAAAACAGCCAACAGATAATCTATTGGCTGTTTTTTATTGAATTTAGCCATAGGAACCAGTACCTCCACCTATTCCTGGAGGCGTAATCAAACCACTTTTACCTCCGTTATAATTGGCACCAGAATTTGAGAATGAACTTGATGATCCTAAGCACCCACAAATACAGCAGTTCTCACCACCGACCAAACGGTTTAGCTCTCTCTTACCCAACTCAGCCTTGCTCAATTGAGTAATTTTTAATCGACTAATTGCTTTCATATGCTTCACTATTTAAGTATAAAATATTTCATGAATAAGATCCAGTACCTACCCCACCTCCAGGAGAATACCAACCACTTGCTCCTCCTCTATTATTTGCATTCACAACATCCAATGTTGAAGATCTATCTGAGTGGCATCCACAAATGCAACAATGTTCACCACCAATCAACTTGTTTAACTCTCTTTTACCCAATTCAGCCTTGCTCAATTGGGTAAGTTTTAACTTTCCGATGTTTTTCATGACTACAATCTTTTATCGTTTTCGTAAAGTTAACTATCTATATTTTATGCAACAAATAAATTAACAGTAAATGTCCCGAACGTTCCCATTTGATATCCCGAACGTATCAGAAAAATTCAAATTCATCTTATTGATATCATACACATATAATCATTTTAATGTTGCGATCACCACTATTTGTTCATCCTCACTCAATTGTCCCAACAGTGCGTTTCTTTTGTCATAATTAGCATACAAATCACCATATCCGCAATATTTACATTTCA
Organism: Parabacteroides vesiculifaciens; assembly: GCF_049860805.1. Classification (NCBI taxonomy): domain Bacteria; kingdom Pseudomonadati; phylum Bacteroidota; class Bacteroidia; order Bacteroidales; family Tannerellaceae; genus Parabacteroides; species Parabacteroides vesiculifaciens. The sequence continues at coordinate 3,899,813 of NZ_CP187555.1, read as the reverse complement.
AGTTACATGCATCTGTCACTTCTATCAAAAGTTGACGCAGGTTTGCCAGATTCATTTTTATTGCCTCAGACGAATAATCGGTCTTAAAAGTTATCCAATCTTCAACAAAAAAATCATCCTTTCGTCCATTTTTGTAGAGCATAAATATTTTATGTCTATTAGAATAGACATAAGAATGCTTATTATTTAATTTTATTACTTTATTTTTCATGATATTCATTTTAAAGTCACAACCAATAGTATTGGATTATCCTCTTCTTTCATCATATCCAGTTTCTTGATAAATTCCTTCTTCAATTCTTCATTCTTAACTCTCCCATTTTTTATTTCTTCCATAAGATCTTCTATTTTTGATGGCTCAACCACTGAAACCCAATATTTATCAGAAGGTGTAAATCGAACATAAAAATCACCACCACATAAATCGTTCTTCAAAGTTAAGCGACGGAAATCATAAGACCGAAGAATAAATCCGGGTGAACCTGGTAATGATTTTTCTCGCAAAATAGCTTGTTTTTCTGAAATGAAAGTCTCCCCACCCTTTTTGGAATAACGAATATTGTAAAGTTTGTCACCTCGTGTACAAACAAAATAAAAAGACTCCTGAGTTTCATATATATTATACAAACAAAGATACTTAAAGAATGACAGATCTTTAATAAATTGATGCGAAGTTTCAAAAGTCGGCTTATCCCCCATATTCAAAATATATTTAGGCTTAAGTTCTTTTTTTATCTTATCATACAAATAGACTGTATCTTCTTGATAAAAACAAACGTGCATATCATTTTTATATGTACTAATGAAAGGACCATACTCTTCCCAAAAACTCTTCCATCCATAAGACAAAGAACGATTCTCCCAAATATCTTTTTCTCGCCCACTGAAAGATGGATTATAAAATTCTTTTTTGATATTAAAGGAACTATCCAACAAAGCTACGGTCCAATAATTTTTACGAAAATCATCAAATACAGCAATAGGATCTACTGCAAATCTTTCATCATTAAAGAATAAGAGTGTCCCCAATGTGCCAACAAATAATTTAGGAGTTAGGATTGTTTGCAAAAAATGTCCTTGAAAATCATAAACATGAATTCTTCTTGTTGCAGAACTTTCTTTTCCTGTTTCAGATATCAATACCTTATCATAGTCTACGATCAGTTGGTTCACATATAGATATTCACCAGGACCTTGTCCACGTTTTCCGATTTTATTAAGAAAAGTGCCATCACGAGAAAATCTAAATATCCCATTTTTAAAGTCCCATATAAATATATCCTCATCTGTTATAAATACATCCACTATAGTACTTAACAAGGACTGTCCTGTTGTCTCTAAAGGAACAATATCAATTTTATCCGCTTCGTCACTAAGATAAAGTTCCACTTTTTCTTCCTTTAACACGTCTGGTATACCGATACGAACTATACTGTCTTCTTCAACTAAAGATTCAGTTTTATTTTTACTATCATGGCTACCGCATGAAACAACAAGACTTATAAATAATATTGCGATAAATTGCTTTTTCATAATCGTCATTATAAAAAATATAGCTGTATAGATACTCATACAGCTATATATCACTAACATTAAGATTTATATCTATGAATTAGTTCCTCCAAAGTTTACTCCTCCACCTGGAGAAAATAAACCACTTGCACCACCTCCTCTGTTTGAACCTCCATTACTATTAGTAGAAGAAGATCCTCGACAACCACAAATACAACACCCATCACCACCCACCAAACGGTTTAACTCTCTCTTACCCAACTCAGCCTTGCTCAATTGAGTAATTTTTAATCGACTAATTGACTTCATACGCTTAAATATTAAATGTCAACAATAATGATTTAGAAACTGTTCCTGAAATTTTATCGTTGTCATAAATTTAACTATTCGTATTTTATACAACAAAAAAATCACCTGCAAATATCCCGAACGTACCCATTTTATATCCTGAACGTATTAACAATCCTCAAATAACATCAGGTATAAGCGCCTTCCCTTATCCGTCAAATAGTTTTCGTTTGGGTATGTAACATCTATATTAGTCTTTCCTCTTTCATCAAGGGAGCGCAACAATGATAGTGTTGCCATAACCAATTCATCCTTAAAACCATCGGCTTGATTTATATCACCAATATGGGCTACCCGTACATATTCCTGCTTCTGAAACATGCAGCGCACTCCAAACCCATCCGATGCAACAACCGGCAACCGATGAGCGATCATCTCCAACCCTACATAACTACACTGTTCCGTATAAGAGGGTAAAAGCCCTATATCGGAAATCTGGTACCATTTATCCACCTCTTCCGAAGAAAGTGCACCGGTAAAGTGGACCTTAGCCAATACCGGGTAACAAATTTTCCGGACAAAATCCCAATTACCGGTAGTGCCAACCACAGCCAAACGAGACATCGGATAAACTTTCACAATTTCTTTGAAAGCATTGATACAAGCCATAAAGCCTTTTTGTTCCGTCATACGACCGACATAAAGCAATATCTTTTCATCATCCGGCAACATCATCTTTTTCCGAAAAGCCTTCTTCTGCTTCTCTGACCACAAAACTGTTCGTTCAAACAAAGCATTTGGAATCAGCCGTAATTTATCCTGCTCCTCCGAATAACACGTTTCCAACAAACGATACGTATCTTCAGACAAACAGACAACCCGATCCGCGTATCGGCACATTTCAACCTCCTCCCGATAAGCTTCCAACAGATATGCATACCGCTCAACCACATATTTCCGATTCTTTTGCTTTAAAATTCGAATATACCGATCTACATCCCCAAATAAATGTAGCGTCCAAGCCATATCATGGATCACATAAATTTGCTTAGACAATGGATGTGATTCACGGATCGTCTTCATTAGTATAGAACACGGACTATAATTAATCAAAAAAATATTATCCGGTGAATCCGGTATATACAACCGGAGGAATTTATCGATGACTCGGGAATGATTTTGAATCGACTTATCGAAAAACGGAGGAAAGTGGAAATAACGGATTCCACCTACTTCTTCTATATCGAAAACATCCTGTCCGGAATTAAAAACCAATATTCCGATCGCAATATCCGTACCGGACAAACAAGTAATCAACTGCCGGATATAAGTGCCTATCCCATTACCGGAAGAAGTTTCATGCTCGTTTGTTATATACAAATGTTTCATGATCTTTGCATTTGCTGTTTCAACAAAAAACCTGCAAGCCCATCTTTCAGCCCTAAAGATGCCGAAACATAAGTTTCTTCTGTCAAAAGAGCCGAATTCAAAAAAGGAGAAACAGACACCGGATACCGATTATAAAATGCATCCAGATCATCCATATCAAAAAAAGAATTTACATGTTGTAAATCTTCCCGATATTGCCTATCAAATGGCAATGGGTTCTTTTGAGATGCCGCTCCCTGCATTCTGGCCGAAACATAATAGAATAGTCCTTCCAATCCCGTATCTAAACACAGGTCATCCAAACGACACAAATCCATCTGCATAATGATCCGGTCTATTTCTTCGCAGATCTCATTACCATCACCACTTATAAAGCGGTTTTGCAACAAGTATTCGATTCCCCAGCCGATTCCGCTCAATCCGGAAGCAAAACGGAAAGACAGCTCTGTATGGATAAGTGCCCAAATATCATCCAAAAGTTCTTCAGCTATATCCGTATACACATCACAATCAGCATACCGTCCGTATTCGAAAAAGAACAGAGCGATTCCCATCTTCCCATGAAACAGTCCCAAATCATTGATGAACGGACTTTGTAGGATCAGGTGATGAACCACTCTTTGCTCAAAACTAAATGTTTTCATCCTCTCCTTTCTCATCTTTCTTTTCAGAAGAGTTCAACAGGAAAAAACATTTCCGAACAAAACTTACCGTCCTAAAACTCACCACATACTCTAAGCCATTTTGCATCAAAAGACTATATATATCTTTACTTTTAAAAACTGATTGAACATTTTCCATATTGACAATTGTTTTCCTATTGATTCGTACAAACTGTTTTTCATTCAGATTTTTTTGCACATCAAGTAAGCTCTTTTTTGTAATAATTCTTTTTGATCCTTTCAACAAGAATCTAATATAAGGCTTATCACATTCAATGGAAATAATGTCATCATATTCCACTTTCCAGATATTATTTTTATCGGAATACCTCAAAAATGTTCTTTCAAAAATCAGTTTTTCCACAATATCATCATTAGTTAATAAATCTATCTTTGAACAAATTAGCCCAAATCGATCGAATTTTATGACCTCATATTGATTTAAATTCTCCGATAAAAATACTCGAATCACATTCAATCTCTATCTTGAATGTCCCCGTACCTTTCACTATGGGAATTGAGATCATTTCAGGAGATTGATACTGGCATACTTCAATAAGGTTCCCTTCTGCATCCGATATAGACACTGTTACTTCTGTCGGCAATTCAAAAAAAGACACATAGACTACACGATTATCTAACCATGCACGAACAGGCAACAAACTTCGTATTTCTTTGTTTCCTGTTTTTGCCCGCAATTCAATATCACGTGTGTCCGTCACTTTTGCAGACAACATTACGGGAAAGACGAACGTCAAGACCCATACAATAACCAAAAGGAAGAAATTGTTCTTTTTCATAAAGCATAAATTTTTATTGTAAAGTTAAGATCCCATCTACTAAAAAAACAGGAATATGCGTATTTTTTATTCATACACCTATTACTTGAAAATCAAAATGTCCAATTATACGTCAAACAATCAATTTCTGTTTTTTCTTTTCAAAACAGGAATCACTAATACCATCTTTTGATGATTTGATCTAAAGAATGAGCTGTAGAGGTCGGAAAACACCGTTTCCGGATATCCGACTTTATCCGCCGGATCATATCTTCTCCTAAATTGAAAACAGTAGAAACTTTTGTGGTCTTCAATCCCAATTTAGTCAGGCAGACAATCCGGATTTCACGGTCGGTCAAATTAAAACTACCGGTCAGATGTGTGAGAAAGCCTGGATATACTTGGTTGAAATTTTCCATAAAGACTTCCCAGTCCCGCTCTTTCCAAATGTCCAATACTAACCGGTCTCGTATACAGGATAAACAACTATTTTGGCTGATCAACTCCTTCTGCCACGCTTCATACATTTTACATAGGGAACTATAGTCTTTCTTGCTTTCCAATTCCTGCTGTAATTGTGTTTCGCTTCCCAAACGTAATGTATCGATCTCCGTACGCAGTGTTTTCATTTCCTGCTTTGTTTGCTGTTGCTCGCTCGTAAGAATGCCTATTTGCTCTTTATATAGCTTTTCATCTTTCGACATCGAACTCAACCGAGAATCCTGTTGACCAAGCAACAAATCCTTTTGATGGACCAGAACCTCTTTTTCATGCAGTATTTTTTCTTTTTCTTCAACAATTCTCTTACTTCGGGTTTCTATCTCCTCCAACTGTTGTTCATATTCAGCTTGTTGCTTCCAGTTATCTTCTTCCAATATACGGACTTGTTCATCTCTCTCCTTCACTAAACGGTCTTTTTCCTTCCGGATTTGACAAAGCGATTGCTGAACTATTTCTAATCTTGCATTATTCTCGCTCAGTTCTTTGTCTTTAACCGATAATTGCCTCCTGTTTTCATTCAACATTTTCATTGCCTCCTGATTACGAAGTTTCAGCAAAGACAACTTTTTGTTGAAGTAGGAATAGATAAACGTTCCAACAACCAAACTCGCCAAAAACAGGACGACCCAGACCAACTGTCGGATCTCTGCCTCCTGCATCTGCCTGTCATGCCGGTTCTGCATCCGCTCCTTATTATAAAGGGCTTTCATTCGTTCCAATTCGTGAGGACGATAAAGGTGTTCAATGGAATCCCTTAACTGCAAATAGGTTTCATTATACGCAAAGGCGGAATCAGGTACCCCGCTTTCTTTTGCCAATTGATATAACAAACGATTGGCACTACATCGGGTAAACAAGTCTTCACTCCCCGATATCTTTCCAAGATAAAACAAAGCGGAATCGGTTTGCCCCAAAGCATGGTAGATGTCTCCCAAATTATAATACTCGATATCCAGAAATTTCGGATTATCAGCATTTTGTAAAGCTCCCCTATAATATTCCAATGCCGTAGTATATCTTCCTCGATCCATATTAATATTCCCCAAAGAGGTAAGAACCGTCCCTTTTTGCGCTTGAATATCTCCCTCGTCAGCCAACTTCAATGCTTTCCCATAATAGAAAGAAGCACTGTCGAGCCTATCCATCCCCTGCAAACATTTTCCGACATTGCACAACGTATTGACCATCCCTGCTGTATCTGAAATACAAGCATATGCCTGATGCGCTTCTTTATAAGAGACAAGACTTTCCCGATAGTTCATATTCTTCCAATACAAACCGCCCAAATGGTTATTTATACGGGCACGCAAATCATAATCGATCGTTTGAACTGCTTGTTCTTTCGCTTTCAGATAAGCTTCCAAAGCCTCTCCTTCCAAATCAAGATCCGACAACACCCGCCCCTGGCAATAATAAACCTGCGCCTTCCGATGCGGATCTTTTCGCTTCTCAAAATAGCGTACCGCCACCCCGATCAGCGAATCCGATGTATGCTCCACATAATTTTTATCCCGTGCCTGCGTTACCAGCAAGCACCAGGTAGCATAGTCGCCAGCAGGCATCTTCTCCGGATTCCGGATAGCTTCCAGAAGGACCAATGCACTGTCCGGATACGACTTCATCACCTTTTCTGCCTCATAAAGGGTTGGATCAGAAGAAGAATGGCAAGCAGACAAGCCTATGGCTATCCAAAATAAAAATGCCATTATCTGTGTTTTTTCCATTTTTTTCATACAGGTAGTATTTTAAAATCAAAAAGGTTCCATCATTCACCTTCAAATATACATTTTTTCCTTTTCTCACATTATAATTATCCTTCAAATTGTTACTGAAAAAGCTTTTTCCTACCATTTTAATTCATTTCAAGCCATTTCCCTAACACACACTTAACCTATTTTCCTCATTTCAGCCTTAAACCGCCATGATTCCGTACGGTCTTCCCAAAATCATCTAAATGATTTTTAAAATGATCCGAATGGTTTTGGAAAACTATTTAGACAATTGAGACAAACGATCAGTATAAAAATAGAAAATCATTTAGATGATTTTTGGGAGGGTTACGGAACAAGACATAAAATAGTCGTGAAGAGACTGCAAATGGCCCACAAAAAGTAATTTTAACAGCTAAAAGCCCTATTGGAAAGATCATTTTACGGTTGACGTTTTGACTGCATTTTCATCCTTCTGCACGACACCCTCCACCAATTGAACCGCACAACCTCGCCCTTTCGGGAACAAAAAAAGAAATTATTGGGAATAAGACGAACAAAACGTCAATCTTAAACTCTTTCTCCTTCCCCTATTTGTAACCATACGGACAAACATACGGATATAAGCGGACCTACGAGTGGCAACTTTAACAAATTGTCAATTGTAGGTCCGCTATTTACAGATATGCTAATTTGCCAATGGGAAAAGATGGGCGATCTCATTCCTGCCGCCAACAAGATTCAACTGCTGTCCGCCCCAGACAAACGTTCCGCCCAGCGAAGCCGGTAAGACGATATGCCCGGAAAGGCCTTTGCCGTTCTTTTTCAGACTGACTTCGATAAGGCCTGCCGGGTGGGGGACCTTGCCTTCTATCTGGTTTAAGGATCCTAAATGAGGGGCGATGCGAACCGAACGGAATCCCGGTTCTGCCGGCTCCACGCCGCAGACCGTTGCCAGGAAGTCATAGACAGGGCTTGCACTCCAGGCATGGCAGTCCGAGCGGGTCGGTTCGGGATTCTCGGCAAAGGTGGTCAAGCCCATTGCCAGCATATCCTGCCAGGGTTTGAGCATCTCCGTATACCGATCGGCCAATCCGACCTTTTTCAAGGCGCGGAACAGGTAAAAGCGATAGTAGAAAGTAGCCTGTATCAGAGAAGGTTCCGTATTCAGTTTATCGAACAACGCTTGCTGCTTCTCACGCGGGACGGCATCCGAGAGGATTCCCATGATATTGGCATGTTGGCTGTAGCTCGTTCCTTCCAGATCATCCGCAAGCAACTGTTTCCCTTCGTTCCAGCATTTATCCCAGGTATTCCGGCATAACGAACGATAGACTTCTTCATAGCGGGTCGCCAGATCCGTTTCTCCAAACTCTCTCAACAACTCGACGGCATCTTTCAATGTATAGGCCAATTGAAGGGAGAGGATAGAAGAGCCTCCGTGGATAGCCGCCTTATGTGTCCCGCCCAAAGGCTGGTTGTTGTCCCAGGGCCACTGTTTCGGCCAGTCGATAAAGTTCCAGTGAGGGATTGGTCCTAAGATGCCGGTCTCCGGATCGATCTTGTCCGCAAACCACTCCAAGACACTCTTTACACCCGGCATACAGGCTTTTACAAATGCAGGATCATCCCTGTACATCCAGTAATCGTGCACCATATTGATCCAATATAAGGAGAAAGGCGGGATATATTGCGGAACCCGGCTCGGGTAGCGGCTGGTCGTAATCCCTTCGTACGATCGGGAATAGTCGAACATCTTGATCGCCTTGCGCATCAGCCGGTCGTCACCGTCCACATAGAGGGAAATCAATGCCTGGATACGCGTATCTCCCACATATTGGAGCTGTTCGTAATACGGACAGTCGTAATAGGTTTCATTGGCACACAGCCGGGCTGTACGCCAGCCTGCTTCCCATATTTTTTGCAAATCAGGGAGATTGCTGCTGAAACTGCCGTTCTCTTTAAACGGATAGGCAGTGTACATCCCGTAGAGGTCCGACAAAGTAAGCGGCTCTTCCTTCGTCTCGATCTCCACTTGCAGATACCGGTACGTCCGGAACCATAGCGGACGGAACAGCCGGTTGCTTCCGCCGTCCGGATAGAACTTATCCGTGAAGCCTCCTATTTCGCGCCCTTCTATCTCGTTCCGGTTGCCTTTCTGTCCATTCTTGTAGAGCGCTTCACCGTAACGCATCCTGATCTCGCTGCCTTTCCCTCCCGACACTTTCAGTTCGGGATAAGCATTTGTCAGATAAGACTGGTCGATCAGCAGAGTTACTTTCCGGTTTGCCGGAACGACCAGCGGGGCATTTCCTTCCAAGAAAGCGGACGATGCGGTCATTCCTTCCGAACGCCGGATCGTTTTCATCCGGAGCAACGTGTCTTCCATCAAAGGGATATCGCGCCGGCACAGCACCCAGTCATAGCCTGTCCCGGCTCCGTAAGGCTGTCCGCGTCCCAACTGCACGGCGTTTTTCCATGAGCTGTCGTCATATTCCTCCGTTTCCCATCCCCACGGATATAAAGAGGCTTTTACGATATCGGCACACCCGACATCCTGGCGGTTCTCCGTAGACGGCGCGTAGGCGGGATTCCGATAGACTTTCCAGTCCGGCCCGCTATTCACGATGGCTTCCAGGACTGTATTCCCTTGTACGATCAGTCCGGTTTTCAAGGTCATCTGCGCTCCGGGCGTATAAGGACCGGCATTCCAGACAATGGCGGCGAGCGTATTATCGCCGGCTTTCAGTAAGGAAGCGATATCCACGGTCTCGAAATACCAATGGTTCAAGTCCCCGCGTGCCGGACCGTAGCAGACAGGCGTACCGTTTACAAAAAGCCGGTAGCGGTTATCCGCCGAAACGTTGATCACGAACGAATCCGGTTTTCTATCCAGCTTGAAATGCTTGCGGAAATGATAAACGCCATAATCATAAAGGGAAACTTCCGGACAGGAAATCCAGTTGGCATCCCATTTCTGAGTAAGAAGGGAGGGGGCGCGGAGATTGCAGACAGATATTCTTTCCTGTCCCGAAACAGAAATCACAAATCCCAAAAGGAAAGAGAGTAACAGACAAAAATACTTCATATCATTAAGTTTTCACGATATCCAACATACAAATATATGGATATACCGCCGTCTACTATTTACAAATTTGGGAATTAATCATGCAGAAATGATACAAGAAAGAAGATTATCCAATACAAAAACAAAAAAGGGTCGGAACTTTCATTCCGACCCTTTCGTTCTGTGAGTTGTCTCACGGGGATTCGAACCTCGACAGACAGAACCAAAAACTGTAGTGCTACCATTACACCATGAGACAATCCGGCGCTTTATCTAAAGCGATGCAAAGGTAAGAATAAAATCTTACCATGCAAGCATTTTTGTACGAAATTCTTATTTTGCGATCAGCAAATAGTAGTTCTTCTTACCTCTCTGAACCAGCAAATATTTCTCATCCAGTAGGGAAGAACAGTCGATAACCATGTCCTGATCCGCCAGTTTTTCCTTATTTACACTGACACCGCCGCTCTGAACCAGCTTGCGCATTTCGCCTTTTGACGGGAAAATAGCGGCTTTTTCAGTGAACAGGTCGATAGCCTTGACACCGGCGCTCAGATCCTCGCGGGAAACTTCGAACTGGGGAACACCGTTGAACACGTCCAACAAGGTCTGCTCGTCGAGATGCTTCAAAGCTTCTGACGTAGAGTTACCGAACAGAATGTTAGAAGCCTCGACAGCTGCATCGTAATCTTCCTGTGAATGAACCATAACCGTCACTTCCTTTGCCAGGCGTTTCTGCAACGGACGGAGATGCGGCGCTTCTTCCTGTTCCTTTATCAAGGCCTCGATTTCATCCTTGGGCAGATCGGTAAAGATCTTGATATATTTGGCAGCATCGTCATCGCTCACGTTCAGCCAGAACTGGTAGAATTTGTAGGGAGATGTATAACGGCGATCCAACCAGACGTTACCGGACTCGGTCTTGCCGAACTTACCTCCGTCGGCCTTCGTAATCAGCGGGCAGGTCAAAGCGAAAGCCTCACCACCCAACTTGCGGCGGATCAGTTCCGTACCGGTCGTGATGTTACCCCATTGGTCGGTTCCTCCCATCTGCAGGCGGCAACCTTCGTGCTCATACAGATACATATAATCGTATCCCTGGAGCAGCTGGTAAGAGAATTCCGTAAACGACATGCCGACGGATGATTCGCGGCTCAGGCGTTTTTTAACGGATTCTTTAGCCATCATATAGTTAACGGTGATATGCTTGCCGATATCACGGATAAAATTCAGGAAAGAATAATCCTTCATCCAATCGTAATTGTTTACCAACTTAGCAGCATTAGGCGCGTCCGAATCGAAGTCCAGAAACTTGGACAACTGCTTCTTGATGCTATCCTGGTTATGACGAAGCGTCGCTTCATCGAGCAGGTTACGTTCTGCCGACTTCATTGAAGGGTCTCCGATCATGCCGGTAGCTCCGCCGACCAGAGCAATAGGACGGTGTCCTGCACGTTGGAGATGTTTCAGCATCATAACCGATACCAGGTGACCGATATGTAACGAGTCAGCCGTCGGGTCAATACCTACATAAGCAGAAGTCATCTCTTTTTGTAACTGTTCTTCTGTTCCGGGCATCATATCAGCGATCATGCCCCTCCATGTTAATTCTTCAACAAAATTCATCGTTTTAGATTATAGTATTAATTGAATGGCGGCAAAGGTACGACTTTATAATTGAAAATGGAGAATTGAAAATTGAAAATTAGGGTATAACAGTGATTTAAGGCAAATGGAGAGTGCTTTGAACATTCGTGACAACCTGTGCGGCAAAGGATTCCAATGGGAGATTCAGGGAGGTTGAAAGGTTTTGATAGACAGTACGGATGTCGATTTTCCGATCGTCGGTTTCGGCAAATAAATAATCAGGCCATGCTTCGCGCAAAGCTTCGGAATTGAAATGCTCGCCAAAAGAAAGGTAAAAACCTTGCCGGATCAGTTGTTTGGCCAATGCAGCATTGCCACGAAAGCCGTGGATCACCCAGGGCATACGGGGTTTAAGTTCCTTTTTCAGCGCGATCAGTTCGTCCCAGGCTTTCACGCAGTGTATGATTAAAAAGATGCCGAGGTTTTCGGCAAAAGCTGCCGACGCTTTGAAGATTTCCTGCTGACGTTCTAACGATGCTTCCGCCAGTTTATCGAGACCGGTCTCGCCGATTGCAACCACGCCCGGAAGCATTGCCTGCCGTTTAAGTTCGGCAAGTTGTTCTTCTTCATTATGTATATACCAGGGATGAATGCCGACAGAATGGAACAGTCCCGTTCCCGCGTTTGACGGGGAAGCAAGACAGTTAACTATGGCTATGTCTTCCGGATGGACGGGCAAATGGTGGGTATGTATATCGTAATAAACCATATTTTACGGAACAGGATCATACCCACTCCCTCCCCAAGGATGACAGCGGAGAATACGTTTGACAGCTAAATACAACCCTTTTATAGGACCATGTTTTTTGAGAGCTTGCACAGCATATTCGGAACAAGTAGGCGTGTACCTGCACGATGCCGGGGTCATGGGAGAGATGCAATATTTATAGAAATAGACCGGCAACAATAGTAAGGAAGTAAAAAAACGCTTTATCATGCTTTGTTGCGGAGTACGTTCAATGCTTTTGTCATGGCTTTCTCCATATCGGAAAAAGGATGGATCTCCTTGTCGAGATAGAGGAAAGCGACCAGCATGCGCTTGTTCTTTTCCGTCAGCGGATCGATCAGGTCATATTTGCGCACCCGGTAGGCCTCGCGGACCTGGCGTTTGATCAGGTTCCGTTTTACGGCGCGTCTGAATTTCTTTTTAGGAACACTTACCATAATGGAAACGGGAGCCAAGTTCTCCTCCTCCACCGGCAAATAAACGACCCGCAGTGGAAACGCCACAAACGATTGCCCTTCTGCAAACAGCAGGTCAATGTAACGTTTCCACGACAGGCGCTCTTCTTTTGAAAGGGTGTACCTTCTATTTACCATTCTTTTTGTTACTACCCATCTCTTTTTTCAGATACAATTCGAGGGCAGCCGTCATAGACGGAGCTTCGGGAGTCGGCGCTTCCACATCCAGACGCAAACCGGCATCTTTCACCGCTTTGGCTGTTGTCGGGCCGAAACATCCGATCTTTATATCTTCTTGTTTGAAATCCGGGAAGTTCTTCAGCAGAGAGGAAATTCCCGAAGGGCTGAAAAATACCAACATGTCATAGTCGAACTTCTCGTCTTTAGAGAATTCATTACTTACGGTGCGGTACATAACAGCTTTCGTGAAAGAGATCTTCTTTGCTTGTAACATAGTTAACAAATCATCTTTATGCACATCCGAAACGGGCACAAGATATTTTTCTTTTGCATGCTTGCCGATAACAGTAATCAGATCATCCAACTTTCCGGACTGTCCAAAAAAGATCTTACGCTTTCTATACACGATATATTTTTGCAAATATACAGCGATGGCTTCAGTCATACAGAAATACTTCATCGTCTCGGGAATGGCCACGCGCAGTTCTTCACACAGGTGAAAGAAATGGTCGATCGCCGTACGGGCTGTAAAAATAACGGCCGTATGATCCAAAACAGAAATTTTCTGCTGTCTGAACTCCTTAGAAGAAAGAGGTTCTACTTTAATGAATGGCCGGAAGTCAATCTCAACTCCATACTTCTCTGCAATGTCGAAATACGGGGACTTCTCGGATGCAGGCTTCGGTTGTGATACCAGCAACTTTTTGATGTTCAATGCCATAGAGTACTTGTCTCGATAAAGTTATACAAATAAACCATACCTTCGTACAAAAATACCAGAGGTAAAATTTCTTGGGTGCAAAGGTACAAACTTATATATAATAAACCAGTGCTTTTCTTGTGAAATATCCGTATTGTCTTATAAATTATTACAAAACGACACAAAATATAAAGAATACAAAACATTGCTATCGGTATAGTTACATACGTGCCGACAAACACCAACCACAACACCGGGACATACAACGAGACGCCCCAGATCCCCATAACAGCATTGTAGTTTGTCTTCCATAACTTGTATTTATCAGGGTCGGCAAACACGCTGCCCAAAAGATAATAGCAGCATTGTTTAAACTGATAGAACAAAAACAATACAAGGAAGACAGTTCCGATGGCCGACAATACCGCCTGCCACTCCACATAATTCACGAATCCGTATATCCTGCCGATCGCAATCAAGGCAATGCTCGAAAGGAATAGAGCCTGGAACGTCATAAAATTACGGAAAAAGAAAGCACTCTTTCCTATCACATCGTCAAACAGGTTCTGTCTTTCCTTCACTAAGAAAGCATCTTTCAGTAACTTCACAAACAATCGGAAATTCGCCCGGAACACAAAAGAAAAGACAACAAACAGAACCGACAGCAAGGAGAAGATCACATCATCCACCAACTGCCCGTCCCACAAGCGAATGCCCACATATCCTTCAAATATATTCATGTTCCCTGCGTATTACAGGCGCAAAGATAATCAAAAAAGAAAGGCAAGCTTACCCGACAAGCTTGCCTTCTCAAACAAACAACCGTTATGAATAACGATCTTAGAAACTATCTTTATGGGAGCGGGGGGCGAGCAGACCTTCCCCTACGTCGTCAAATCCAGCCCCTACGTTAAACATTGTAATACTGTTCCCAGCCTTTACGCGGCATTTCGCCAACCAGCATCTGGTTCATAACCGGATCGTTCACGATCTGTTTGAGGTCGCGGTCGAACACGATCTTGCGGTTCATGCGCTGTGCCAGCACACCGAGACAGAAGACCTGGCTCAACGGTCCTGCGATAGAGAACGGAGAACGTGTCTTTTCCTTACCCTGGCAAGCCAGCAGGAAGTTCGCGTAGTGGTTGGACGGGCTCTTCTGGTATTCCGGCAACTTCGGATTCATTTCCTTGGCAATCTTATCCGGAATTACAGACAATGTGCTACCGTGCGATCCACCCTTGAAGGTCAACGTCTTCGTATATATTTCCTTACCCGGGTTCAGTTTGGACAACTGCAATTTGCCACCGGCAACCGTCGGGATATTCGGGTCTACGTCTGAAGAACCGAAGTTTTCGGGAACAGGAGGAATATTATCCAGGCCGTCATACCAGGTAACATCGATCGACGGCATATCGCCTCTTTCCGGGAAACGGAACAGAATGCGTGAAGACATCGGGAAGAAGTACGGATTATGGTCTTTCAGATACAACGGGTTGATCTCGGTAGGCAATCCCATATCCAAGAACTGGTGGGCCGTATCGAGAATATGCGCTCCCCAGTCGCCCAGTGCGCCCATACCGAAATCGTACCAGCAACGCCACTGTCCCAAATGGTAATCGTGATTGTATTCGTGGAACGGACGGACGCCCAACCAAGTGTCCCAATCCAATGTTTCGGGAACCGGTTCGCCCATCGGCATGTGTTTGATATTCGGGTTCCAGTTATGCCAGCGGCGCGGAGAGTTCATGTGGGCCGTGATAGCCGTAACGTCCTTGATCAGTCCGGCTTCTTTCCAGGCTTTGAACTGGAAGTAGTTGGCCTCGGAATGTCCCTGGTTACCCATCTGTGTAACGACACCGAATTTCTTTTCGGCGCGCATCATCACTTCGATTTCCTGGAAAGTGCGGGCCATCGGTTTCTCTACATATACGTGTTTTCCATGTGCCATTGCCTCGATTGTGATCGGGAAATGCGCATGATCGGGCACACCGACTGTCACAGCATCGATCTTGTCGGCCATCTGGTCAAACATCTTGCGGAAATCCTGGAAACGCGGAACTTTCGGAAACATGGAAATAAGTTTCTGAGTATGGGGCGCACCCATGTCCACATCACAAAGTGCAACGACTTCGCACAAACCGGTTTTATACAGTTCCTGAGCAATCTCGCCACCGCGGTTACCGATACCGATAAAAGCGATTCTTACCTTTTCGTTAGCACTGACAAAAGGAACGCCCGGTATGGCATTAGCCTTGGACGGAATCCAGAAAGAAGGAATTGCTGCCGCAGCAGAAAGAGCGGCTGCCCGTTTCAGGAACGAGCGACGTGAAATATCTTCAGATTTCATGGTAAATATATTAGATAAATTATTAATGTTTGCGTGCACATAACAACTTCACAAAAGTAGATATTTTTTTCTTACACAAAAACTTTATCAAGGATTTTTACAAGCAAAAAGTAAGAATGGCACGTTTGCCATTCTGATAGCAAGCCTGGTCTTTTGCTATCAAATAGAAGTGTTAAAATATATTACCCGCAAGTGTAATTCCAAATATATGCCCTATTAATCCTTTTTACATGGGGTAGTAGTGTCATTTTGTAACAAAAACTATATACATTTGTTCTATCAAAAAAGAAAACAAAAGTGATATGAAGATCAAACAGATTCTATCCATCGGATGCCTCCTTTGGATATTTGCCGCCCTCCGGCTGGCAGCGCAACAACCGGAAATGCAACCGCTGCCCATAGACCCGAAAGTAAGATACGGGCAGCTAAGCAACGGGCTAACCTACTATATCCGCCACAACGCACAGCCGAAAGACCGTGCGGATTTCTTTATCGCCCAGAACGTCGGATCGATCCTGGAAGATGAGAACCAACGCGGACTGGCCCATTTCCTCGAGCACATGGCGTTCGACGGGACCAAGCATTTCCCTGGACACGGCATGGACGAATTCACCGAGAGCATCGGGATGCGCGGAGGTGAGAACTTCAACGCTTATACCAGTTTCGACGAAACGGTCTATATGATTATGAACGCTCCGGTCACCCGCGAGAGCGTTGTCGACTCTTGCCTGCTGATCCTGCACGACTGGTCGGGCTTCATCACGCTGGCCGACACGGCTATCGAAAAGGAACGGGGCGTGATCCGCGAAGAATGGCGCACGCGGCAAGACGCACAGGCGCGTATCTGGGAACAGCAGCTTCCGAAGATGTTTCCGGACAATAAATATGCACACCGGATGCCGATCGGCACAATCGACGTGATCGATAACTTCAAGCCGGACGAGCTTCGGGCGTATTATAAGAAATGGTATCGCCCCGACCTGCAAGGCATTATTATTGTAGGCGATATAGATGTAGACCAGGTAGAAGCGGCCGTAAAGCGCATCTTTGCCGATATCCCGGCTC
This sequence comes from Parabacteroides vesiculifaciens, assembly GCF_049860805.1. Classification (NCBI taxonomy): domain Bacteria; kingdom Pseudomonadati; phylum Bacteroidota; class Bacteroidia; order Bacteroidales; family Tannerellaceae; genus Parabacteroides; species Parabacteroides vesiculifaciens. Next base: position 3,882,785 of record NZ_CP187555.1, on the reverse strand, counting down.
CGGCAAATCCCGCCAAACGGGAATATACGGAAGTGGCGGACAATGACAAGCCGCTTGTCTCCATCGCCACGGACAAGGAGGCCTCTAACATTATCCTTTCCATATTTTATAAGCACGACAAGATGCCGAAAGAACTCTATGCCACTGCTGCGGGCCTGATGAAGGATTATATGGAGAACGTGGTCGAGACGATGATGAACGAACGCTTTGCCGAGATGATGCAAAAGGCGAACCCTCCCTTTGTCGCCGCACAGGCTTCGGACGGCGACTTCATGATAGCCAAGACAAAAGGCGCTTTCACGGTTGCCGCCCTGGTAAAGGAAGGCGAGATAGACAAGGCGCTCGATGCGCTCGTGACGGAAACGGAACGGGTGAAACGCTACGGTTTCACGGCTTCCGAATACGACCGTGCCCGTATCAACGTGCTGAAACAATACGAGTCGCTCTTCAACGACCGCGACAAACAGAAGAACCGCTCTTATACAAATGAATATGTCCGTCACTTTACTGACGGCGGCTATATCCCCGGTATCGAAACGGAATATCAGTTGATCAGCCAGATCGCCCCGCAAATACCGGTCGAACAGGTCAACCAATACGCCCGTAGCCTCATCGGCGACAAGAACATCGTAATCGGCCTGACCGGTCCTGACAAGGCAGACATGAAATACCCGACCGAGGCACAGTTGCTGGAGGACTTCATCGAAGCACAGCAACTGCCGGTCGAACCTTATGAAGAGAAGGTTTCCGACGAACCGCTGATCCCCCGGCTGCCCGCTCCCGGAAAAATCAAGGAGATGAAGACAGACCCGCTGTTCGGCGCGACGGTCCTGACTCTCGACAACGGCATCAAGGTCGTGTTGAAACATACCGACTTCAAGAAAGACGAAATCCTGATGACGGCAACCAGTCCCGGCGGAAGCACTCTGTTCGGCGCGAAAGACATCGACAACCTCAAAGTGTTCAACGATGTCATCACGCTTGGCGGAGTCGGCAATTTCCCGGCAACCGACCTGAACAAAGTGTTGGCCGGAAAGAAAGTGTCATGCTCTCCTTCCCTCGGCCTGAATACGGAGAATGTAAACGGCTATGCCGCTCCTACCGACCTGAAAACGTTGTTCGAACTGACCTATCTCTATTTCACCGCTCCACGCATGGACGAAGAGGCCTATACATCATTCGAGAACCGCATGATCGCACAGTTGAAGAACCTGGAACTGAACCCGATGGTAGCATTCAGCGACACACTGACAAAGGCGATTTACGACAATAACCCGCGTGCCGCCCGCATCACGGCCGGTGACTTCAAGCGAATCAGCTACCCGCGCATCATGGAGATGTATAAGGAACGGTTTGCCGACGCTTCCGGCTTTGTCTTTACGTTCGTCGGGAATATCGACGCGGACAGCATCCGTCCTCTTGTTGAACAATATCTGGCGACACTGCCTGCCAAAGGACGCGTCGAGAAAGGCAATCCGGCAGAAGTGCCGGCTATCCGCAAGGGCGAATACACGAATATCTTCAAACGTGCACTGGAAACGCCAAAAGCATCGGTTGTCAACTTCTGGTCCGGCAAAATGGACTATAACCTCGAAAACATCCTGACTGCCACAATGCTGAAACAGATTCTCGATCTGGTCTACATGGAAAAAGTACGCGAGGACGAGGGCGGAACATACGGGGTGCAGACTTCGGCACAGATTTCTTTCTTCCCGGAAGGACAGACCTTCCTGCAAGCCTATTTCGATACGGACCCGGCTAAATGGGAAAAGATGAACACCATCGTCCGGACAGAGCTCGATAACATCATCCGGACCGGCCCGCGCGAAGAAGACTTCAAGAAGAGCCGCGACAATATCCTGAAACGCCATGCAGAGAACCTGCAGGAAAACGTTTACTGGCTGACAACCCTGGACAATTATTACTTCCGCGGGTTCAACGGCGAGACGGCATACGAAGAAACGATTAAAGGCATCACGCCTGCCAAGATCCAAGCATTTGCCAAAAAGTTGTTAGGACAGGGCAACCGGATCGAGGTGGTGATGGAGCCGTGATATGGCGGGGCCAGAAGAATTGCGGGGTGCATAATATCAAATAAAAGGTTGCCTGCATTCCGGCTATAAAAAGCCGATCGATGCAGAGCAACCTTTCGCCAGTAGGTTTTCGAGGCCTTTATCATCATAAAACAAAACAAGCTGTTTAAAAACAACTGTCAGATTCTCACGAACGGACAGTTGTATATAGAAAAACGTACGGTCGTACATGCGTTGCGATACGACCTGTTTTTTTCACTAATATAAAAAATTATGAATTCATTATGCTTTAAAGGCTGCGGCAGGACACAAAAAAAGCGTGAGACTGCTGCAAATTATCCGATATAGCAGGCATCCCCATGCCATTTGTCCAGATAATAAGCAACAACTCACGCCGTTATGTTATACATTTCTGTATATATACAACTGACGTGAGCATTTTGTTGCTATCATCCCGGGACAAAATGCAATTTGGGGAATTTGCTATATCCGGAATAATGCCTTTAAAAATGCTTTATTCAAAAAAACGAGTCATTGACAACTTGCCGCTGCAAGCTGGTAGCTCAATGACTTTACAAAGATAGATATAATTTTGGAATAATAATCATTTGTTATTAAGATCTGAATGATTATCAAGGTTCTATTCTTTTAACGACTAACTGATATCTTTTTCGAACCGATCTTTTGTCCGGTATGATCCATAGTTTAGGCAAAGACCGCAAATGTCTCTTTTGGGCGTTTATGAAAGTATATAATAAGAACCTTCACTGATGTTTTTTATTTAGCTTGATATTTCAAATAACTATTTTTGTTAAAATACAGATACAAACCATCATCGGATTGCGAGTAAGAATATACTCTTTTAAAAAGATTGTCAAGATATATTTTTTCAAAATCCCCATAGAGTATGTCTGCAACTTGGGTCTGCTGTTCAAGTTTAAGTTCGATTTTCCCTGTTGCCATGTTGGATGTATACGAACCTTTTATCTCATTTGCACTTGTGTAACCATCAAATGAACCGTCATCTTTAAACTGAATTACATATGCTTTGGCAGCTTCTACCAATTCCTTTGGTATTGTAATCTCACCTCCGGTTTCCTCGAATTTCACCAATTTCCAATTGAGATTTGTTTTAATTGCATTTGCCGGTTGTTCCCTTATTTTCTCGACTTCTTTTGATTGATATTCCAAATAGCTATTATCCCCATAGTACAATTTCAGATTATTATCTGACTTTGTATAAGTATATGAAGTGATTTTATCGAAGAATTTCATATACATTTTCTCGAATTCCATTACATTAGGTTCCAAGCTCGCTACCTGAGTTAAGGAATATTCCATAGAAACCGTACCTGATGAAGGATCGGCTTTGAATGTTCCTTTCAATTGATTTACTCCGACGCGGCCATCGAACTTATCACCTTCCTCAAAAATCAAATATGCGGACATACAATTTCCGGGAGTTGCCAGTTTTTCTCCATTTTCAATGATTGCACTCAATTGCCATTGCAGTTCTGTTTCAATCGGAATCTTTTCTTGCGGAGTTTCCGAATCGCTGTCGCAAGCCATACAGAAGGTCAAACAAAATAACAAAGAAATCTTTATCAATAATTTAAAACTTATATCTGCCATAGTTTTATCATATTTGCAGGTTAATAACTAAATAAAAAAATCAAAGAGACAACAACAGATTCACTCCTTTCATTTATTGCTGTTTTATAATCGAATTATAGTATTTAAATCCATTTCTCGCAAAAAAGCAAGGCATCAGTACAAACACATACACTCTCTTTTGTATTTGTTGGGAACATGGCAAACTGATAGTTAAAAATATCCTGATCTCTTATTTAGCTCTAAAGCTAACAATTTTCAAAAATAACTAATTATCACGATAAAACAAAAAATAATATCAAAATCAATGAAATAATCGGGTGCAGTCTATTTCCGCATAAACCATTCCTCCGGCAACCATCCGCCCCCTTTTCCATGCCTATGTATCTTTAATTCCATGCCAGTGCAGTTTCAAATATATGCCAGTGCATATAGAACTCCATGCTTATATATACACGCACACGAAAATTACGATCCAATTATGGATTGGGAGCAGAGTTTAATATTTGTGTTTATGCTAAATATTTGTGTTTATGCTAATAAAATGTCAATTTGATTTCTTCTTCACTTTGAAATGATCGAACCCTTCCCCATATACACCGATAACGGCGCTCTGCGAGACGAAGGCTTTCGGATCGATATCATTGATGATTTGGAAAATCGTATTAGACTGGCTCTTCTTTGCCAAAACAAACATCATCTTTACCTGCTTCCCTGTATAAAGCCCGGTTCCGTCGATTACGGTCACGCCCCGGTGCAAGGCATTGATCTCCCTGCCGATCTCTTCGTATTTGCCGGAAATGATAAAGAATTGGACGGACTGGCGGGAGCTGTTGATCACCTGGTCAATCATATATCCGGTAACAAACAAGGTCACGTAACCATAAACCACCTTCTCCAAATCGTGCAGTACAAAATAGCTGGATGCAATAATGATCATATCACAGAACATAATCATACGCCCCAGGCTGACATCCCGGTATTTGTTGACAATCGCTGCAATAATATCCGTTCCTCCCGTACTTCCGTTCGCAGTAAAGGCAAAACCGATACCGCTTCCACAAAAGATAGCACCCAGGATACAAGCCATAAACGGCTGATCATGCAACAGGTGAAGCCCGGAAGTCAACCGTTGTATCACAGAAAGGAAAATCGTCAGGACAATGACGGCATACACCGTCTTCATGCTGAACTTCCAGCCTAAGATCTTCAATGAAAGCATTAAAAGAAAAGCGTTAATGGCGAAATAAGTGTATTGTACAGGCAATCCCGTTCCCCAATAGACAATGGAGGCAATACCCGGAACCGCCCCGGAAGGTAAATCGTTTGGCAACAGGAAAACAGTCCATCCGATTCCGTAAAAGATCATACCTAAGGCGATCATCAGGTAGTCCTTTAGTTCTCTGACCATTATATGGTTAGAGTTCATTGATAATGTTGGTTTCATTCTTTGTTTGTTTTATGCGGCTGCAAAAGTACAAATGAATGAACAATTGACAATGGAGAATTGATAATTAAATACCGATTACTTAATTACCAATTCTCCTTTATTTCTTAATAACTCCAACTATCTTTCCATTCGATGACCGGCTGCTCGCCTTCGAAGCGGATAGGCAACCAGATATAGCGGCCGTCTATCGCGTTTTTGGGTGTCCAGCGGTCACCCAGGTAGATGAACTGGCCGGGCTTCCCGGGAACAGGCAGCACGTAGGTGCTCTGCGAGTGGAAAGAGGTTTTCGAATCGGCCCCCACAAAAGGGTTGGCCAGCTCTTCCCACGGCCCCCAGATAGAGGAAGCGACAGCCGAACGGCCCGGATTCGGAGCCCAGCCGGTGCAACCGGACATGATCAGATAATATTTGCCGTCTTTTTTGAACATGGCAGGCGCTTCCATGAAGCGGCCGACGAAGAAGCGGGCGTAATTGCCGGAACAAGCCGTATAGTCGTCCGTCAGTTCGGAAATATGCAGCGTGCTGTTATCTTCCGAAGCATAGATATGATAGGCTTTTCCGTCGTCGTCGACAAACAGGTTCATATCGCGCGCCATCTGTCCGCTCTCGAAATCGCGTCCTAACAGATTCAGCGTATCGGGATGACCGGGCAGACCGCCGCCGCCAAAACCTTTCTTCGATTCCTCAGGAACTTTACCTTTGTGGATATCCAAGACGTTTTTCGGCCAGAAACCGGCGTTCGGACGATTGGCGGAAAGCAGCTTATACGGTCCCGCAACCTTGTCACTGACAGCGACGCCGCTCTTGGCTCCCGTATAGCCGGCGCCTTTCGGTTCGAGATGAAACCACATCACGTACTTGCCTGTCTTCTTGTTGAAGATCACCTTCGGACGCTCCAGGATGCAGCCCTTTACAATCGGGCTGGATTCATCGTCCGAAACAGACAAAGCGATTCCCTCGTCTTTCCAGTTATACAAGTCTTGGGAAGAATAGCAATGGACACCGACCTGGGCGACATTTCCTCCTTCGCCTTCCGTCTTGTGCTCACCGAACCAATAGTAGGTATCGTCCTGTTGCAGTAGGCCGCCGCCGTGGGCATTGATGTGCACGCCGTTATTGTCCGGCCAGATTTCACCGGGCTTAAAAACATTCTCTACTTGTGTAGTCTCCGTCTTTCCTTTACATCCGCACAATGCAAAGAGCAGCAACAGAGGATAGATGGCAATTCGTTTCATATTTACTTGTTTATACATCGCAGATGCGGATACATTTTTCAAGCGATGCGATCTTGTCTTCCTGCTTCGGAACAAATTCCTGTCCGACAAAACCTTTATAGCCGGTTTCCACAATCGCTTTCATGATGGCCGGATAATAGAGTTCCTGCGTTTCGTCGATCTCTGCACGGCCGGGAACGCCTCCGGTATGGATATGGGAGAAATATTGGTGATATTTCTGGATATGGTCAATCACGTTTCCTTCCATGATCTGCATGTGGTAGATGTCATACAGCAACTTGAAGTTCGGCGAACCGATACGGCGGCAGAGTTCCGCGCCCCAGACTGTATGGTCGCACAGGTAATCCTTATGCCCGATACTGTTCAGAAGCTCCATCGTCAGGACGACATTATACTTTTCGGCTATCGGCATCAGGCGTTTCAACCCTTTCTCGCAGTTTTCCCAACCCTGTAAATCGGTCACGCCGTTCCGGCGGCCGGCGAAACAAATCAGGTTCGTCAGTCCGGCTTCGGCCACCATCGGAATAACTTGTTCATAACTGGCAACCAGTTCGTCATGCAGCTTCGGATCGTTAAAACCCCGGTCGATGCCTAAGCCTGCACCCTGTGCCATTGCTACCGTCAAACCGTGTTTCTGCACGACAGGCCAGTCTTTCGGATCGAGCAGTTCGATCGATTCGATTCCGATGTTTTTACAAATCTCACAAAATTCGTCCAACGGATAGCTGCCGAAACACCATTTGCTTACGGAATGGCGGATATTGCCTTTCAGCGGTTCGGGTTTCTCCACTTTCTTCTTCTTTGCGGGAGCTGCTGCTTCCATACCTGACACAGCCATCGCTGCGCTTCCTGCCAATACTGTTTTGATGGCAGTTCTTCTCGAAATGTTTTTCATACTATTCTTGTTCTTACGTTAATAAATTATTTAATCAGCTCCCATTTGCTTTGCAAATAGGCTTTATCGATCACGCTTGCCAACGCCTTGTCGTTCGTCCGCTTGGCCAAATCTTTCAGGTCGTTGTACAGATAGAACTGCAACCAGAAGCCATAATGATAGCGTTCGCGGGTGGATTTAGGCTGCAACATCAGTGCGTACCATTTGGTATTCAGATTCTTGGCTTTTGCCACTTCGACCGCTTTCACTGCATTCTTCCACATGGTGTCGGAGACTTCGGACTCGAGGTTGACAAAATCTTCATACTTCATGGAAGCGGTATTGATCACCTGGCAACGGTCGTCCAGCCCCAGTTCCTTCATGGAAAGACGCTGTTCGAACACCTTGTCGCCATCGAGGTCGAACTCCATCAGGTCGAAGAAGCCGTTATTGTCCGTATCGGTATATTTGACGGTCGGGAATACGGTCGGTTCGGTCTCGATGCGCTTCGGGCCGTAGCCGTCATAGATTCCGCCCATTCCTTGATAGTAACGGGCGTTCTGGTCGACACGCCAACAGCCCCATTCGGCTCCGTAAAGGTGGATCTTGCCGTCTATCGGGCTGACATACAACTGCCCGTGGCCGGAATTATCCTGATCCCATTCGCCCCGGTCGCCTGCCGGATCGGCCTGTCCGTTATTATCGATACCCCCTTGATTCTTTCCTACTTTGAAAGGATCGAGCGGCTGATACAGTTCCACGCGTTCCCAGCGGTTGCAATCGTCGTCTTCATCATACGTAAACCATACTTTATCCCATTTACCTTCCTTGAAGGTCAGATCCCAGGCAGCATCGTGATCCGGGTACAACAGTTCCGGCAGTTTACGCCAACGGGCATCGAGGAAGAACGTATCGGCTTCGGGGAGTCCGCGCAGGTTCTTGTTGATATGTTTCTGGTTCTCGTAGTTGAACCCGGGACCTGTAAAGTGGATGGTCATATCGAAGTCGAACTCGTTACCCGGCGCATTGTCGTTATCCGTGTCCATCGAAACGGAAACCCAGTCGATATTACCGGAAAGGACAGAGTTCGCCTGCCCGTTCTCTTTCACGATCTTCGGAGAGTCGCAGAAACGAATCGCCATTTCTGTCAGCCCGTCATGATCGGGATCGTAGAACAGGAATGGGTTCTCCCAGTTCATTCGGACATCGTTCACGCGCTCTGTCGTGCTGTGTATCTTCATGAAAGTGCTCTTCCCGTTATAATCTTCGTAGAAGTCGGACAAGCCGTTGTGTATCCAGCAGCGGAGGGTGAACGTATTCCAGTCGATATAGTTGAACACGTCGTCTTTGTCGGTATCTACCACCCACATATAATGCCCGTTGCCGGTCTTCATCCGGTTTGTTTCGGGGATATTATCGACCACAACCTGCATGGCCGGGTTACCGTCGGCATCTTCGCCCACCCAATCGATGATAAGGTCGCCGTAACCGCCATAGATGCCGTCTTTATTACGATCTATCATCAGGCAGTCGTTATCGGTATCGCCTTCCAGGTCACCGTACTGCATATCATCGTCGTCGTCGATCCATTGTACCGGAATGCCGTTGGCGGTCACCGTACGCAGGATATCCGGGTCACCGTCTCCGTCCAGGTCTATATAGGTCGGCTTATATCCGGCGGGAGCAGGTGGCAGCCGGTAAGGGATCAATAGGGTGTTCGCATTCCAATATTCCTTTTTCCCGGAGTTATCCGTCTGTGCGGAAAGTCCTTGTGCGCTCAGCAACAGGGAGCCTGCGGCCAGTAATAATGTAATCGGTTTCATGATATCAGGTAGATTAATCGGTGATTTGTATATGGGTAAGCCATTTCTGTATCAGGTCTTTCACTTCCTGATAGTAGGTGAAGTCATATCGGAATCCCCAACCGTGTCCGCCATTCGGGAACATATAGAGGGAAGCCGGGATATGGTGTTCATTCAGTGCCGTATAATAAAGGATAGAGTTCAACGGCGGTACCGACTTATCGTCATCGCTGAGCAGAAGCAAAGTTTTCGGCGTCTTCTCGTCCACTTGCTTCTGTAAGGAATAGCGGTCGATCAACTTCTGATTGTCGATATCTTTCCCTAAAAGATTCTTTTTGGAACCGCCATGTGTAGTCATATTATCGAAGCTGATCACCGGATAATAGAGGATCGCAAAGTCCGGCCGGTTGGCATCTGCCGCAAGCGTACTGAGCGAAGCTGCCAGATGTCCGCCTGCCGACGAGCCGATCACTCCGACTTTATTCGTATCGAGATTCCATTTGGCTGCATTGCCCCGGATAACGGACATCGCTTTTTCCGCATCACTCAGCGGAACCGTATGCACGCCTTCCGGCATCCTGTATTTCAAAACAACTGCAACAAACCCGTTCGAAGCGTACCATTTCGCCATATCATGCCCTTCATGGTTGATCGCCAGGCCTCTATATCCGCCACCGGGACAAATCAGCACCGCCGGCGCCGCTTTTCCGCTCTTCGCCGGATGATAAACAAAAATTTCCGCCTCGCCCGCTTCCGGCTTATCCGGCCAGAGCTTGAACTGTTCCACCTGCTGCCCCCAAACCACGGGTGCAAAGAGCGATAAGAGAAGTAAAAGAATGTGTTTCATAAGGTATTAATTCTTAATCAGTAACTGAGTTATTAAAAACAGGTGCTAAAGTAAAGAAAAAAAGTAAGTTTACCTATAGAGTGGGGGAAAAAGAAATAATACTCAAAAAAAACAAACCATTTTCATTAAAAAAGTTGTCTGTAAAATTCAATAATTATATCCAATCATATTCTATTTTCTCTTTGTTCATATAATTTAGAAAACGAAAGTTTTCTAAATTAATTAATCTTTTCTTACATCATAAAAAGAGACTCCCGCCAGAGGAATCTCAAACTGTTTCGAATCAACATTAACCAATGCCATATTTTTGGGGAGGACGTTCAAATCTGAAGCAATCATCTGATCCCAACTACAAACTTTTCCCGTATAAGCAGACTCACGTGCCATCACTGCGGTCAATGCTGACATAGCGATTGATTCTGCAACCTTTAAAACTTCACCTTTACGTATATGATTGATTAATACAATATGCTCAAGAGTATACATATCATGAACTTTAAATTCATTTTTTGCCGCTTCTTCATCATACTGCCAGATAATATTTCCGTTCCGATCACGGATAGAAAAATCACTACTATGCCAGGATCCTTTTTCACCGTGGATAATCGCACTGGCCCCATTATCGCATCCATCTATCCTACGAACCATCCCTTCTAAAGTTACACCTCTTTCGTATTCGAAATGCATACTGAAATTATCATACACATTTCCTATATTTTTACGAATTCGAGAGCCATATCCTATCACATTCAGAGGTTTAAGATGCGAGAACCAATTGAATACATCAATCCAGTGTATCAACATATTACTGATCTGATCTCCATTTACCCAATTCCAATTGAAATGTCCCCTAATCATATATTCCATATCCGTCCATTCCGGCCGCCGAACAATATACTGATCACGTCCAGTATGATAATAGACATATCCGGAAACTATATTTCCAATCAATCCCTCCTGTACTTTTCGATAAGATGAAACAAATCTCCTATCAAAGCGATACTGAGTACCAGGCAAAATATTTAAACCAACATTCACAGCTTTTTTTGCCGCAGCAAAAAAAGAACGATAACCAACGGGATCAATGGCTGCCGGCTTTTCTACAAAAACATGTTTTCCATGCTCAACTGCATATTTCATTTGCTCCGAGTGAAAACAGTTAGGAGAGACAATTAAAACGAGATCAATCGGTAGTTCACATACTCTTTTATATGCATCAAATCCAATAAAACACATCTCATCCGGAATATCAATATTTTTTCCTTGCTTTAATCGTTGACGCCCTGCCTCTAATTTATCAGGAAACAAATCAGCCAATGCAACAACCGATACGTCATTGCCCGCATCTAAAAAATTAAATGCGGCTCCGATGCCTCTTCCTCCACATCCTACTAAAGCAGCTTTTAACGGTCTCCCATCTATTGCTTTATCTGGAAGTTCCGGTATATACAATTTATTTATCGGATGCAAAGGAGTTTGTTTCTCCTTATCTGCACAAGAACTCAATAATACGCTTGTACCAAAAGTACTACTTAAACCAAAACTTGCCACCCCAGATAAGAAACCACGTCTTGTTGACATTATTTTAGATAACATAGACAATATCCTCCTATTTCAGTTTACTCAATTTTTTTAGTGCTTGCTTCTCTGCTTTTTCAAATGTCAACTTCATTGAAACAGGTTTACCACCTAATCTTTTACTTTCATTAGATGCAGCCATGAATGTAAAAAGTTCAAGAGTTTCAGCCTTATTCACAGGAACGATCTTCGTTTTAAAGAATTTCAAAATTTCAGTCAATAAACAAGCATAACCTTCATATCCACCGGCAATTACTGCCCCAGTATCACAGATGGCAGTACCACCATAAATGTGTTTACCCGTTCTATTCCCTCTAAAAGTACCGATTCGTCCATCTGCCCAAAGTCCATTCACAACATCTGTCCCTTCCGAAGACATACGGACAACTTCTTTACAACCAGTTCCCATAATAGTATATAAAATCTCTATACCATGAATACCATACCAAGAGAAATCAGGATGTGAAGGTTCGCTCGGGGCAGGGGAATAACAATCCGCACCTAATATTTTACCATACTTTCCATTTCTTAACTCCACATTTTTAGGCACAAAACGCAAAGCCGAAGAAGAGAAAATCGGAACATTATATTGATCTGCCAATTTAAATATTGCTATTGCATCGACCAGATCAGCAGCTATAGGTTTATCTATAAACATCGGTTTTTTGCTTTTCAATACTTCAATAGCCTGTTCTAAATGTAAGGTGCCATCATTAGTCTCCAACATGACACAGTCTACCTTTTTCAATAATTCTGCAATAGAAGAAACAATTTCTACTCCATTCTTTTTAGCCTTCTCTGTATATTCCGGAATACGTTTAAAGCTATTTTCTATGGTTTTTGAGCCGTATGGATAAGCAGCTACAACTCTGAAGCCTTGATGTTCTGGCTTAGGATCTTCACTATTAAGCAATCCGATAAATGCGGGAGAATGAGATGTATCTAAACCTATAATGCCAACTTTTATAACTTCTCGCGCCTGCATTGCAAATGGAACAATGCATATTAGACATATCATTACTAAATTCTTCGCTTTCATATTATTACATTTTTTATTTTACACTTTTATTCAATAACACAGAACTATCCGCATCCAAATACAAAACTGTATTTTCTTTTGTTCGTAGAATACTTGCCGGACAGGATTCCGATATTGGCCCGTTAATTGTTTTAAAAACAGCAACATTCTTTGTTTTAGAAGGGACAATACAAAACATATATTTAGCTGCCATTAACGCGGGAATCGTTAAAGTGAATGCGCTCACAGGTACTCTTTCCAATGTCGAAAAACAACCGTCATGAACTTGCTGCATCCTACATTTGTCATCCAATGAGACAATTTTGACTTTTTCACGATCATCAAAATGGGCTACATGAGGATCATTAAATGCAATGTGTCCATTTTCACCAATACCCAAACAAACAATATCGACAGGATATTGGTCTAATAATGCTGCATAACGCAAGCATTCGTCTGATGTATTAATAGCTTGTCCATTGATATAGTTAACCGATTTGAAAGGGACCTTATCAAAAATACGTTCTTTCAAAAAAGTTCCGAAACTTTGTATCGCTCCCATTTCCAAACCGATATATTCGTCCATATGAAAAGCATTGACTCGCGTCCAATCTATTCCCGCTTCTTTTAGAAGCACTTCTAAAAAATCATTCTGAGAAGGAGCAGCTGCAAAGATCATATTAACACAATCCTTATTATCCAATAAAGATCGAATGCATTCGGCGACATCTTTAGCGGCATTGACACCCATTTCTGAACGATTGTCAAAAATCTTAATTAATAATTTATCTTTTATATATTCCATTATCTTATCTATAGTTTAATTAGAATGTTATATTATTTTTTTCTTAAAGACCAAGACTCTATTCTATAGCCATATACAGCAAAAAATATTAAATATAAATAACATGGTACCAATACCCAATAGGCATGCTTAACAGAAAATAAGTCAGCAAAATGTCCATATATCAAAGGTAATATTGCATTTCCGCATAAACCCATTACCAATAAAGAAGAGCCTATTTTTGTAAATCGCCCCAGCCCTCGAATGGATAAAGGCCATATACCAGCATATATTAGAGAATTCGGTAACCCCAAGAGTACAAGAAACCAAATAGAAAGATTCGCCTCATGACCAAATAAAGTTAAGTCAATGCTAGAAAAAACAACTCCCAATGAAAAAATCAAACCTAATATACAGCATATCTGAAAGGCCCGTCTCTGAGATAGAGTTCTGGGAATCAGCAAAATACCTAAAAAATATCCGCAAATAGTTGCTGTTAATGTATAAGACGGAAAAACCTTAGCTTCTAATAGGTCCATATTCATTGAATTTGCATAACCTATAATGGTATCTATTGCTATCACCTGTGTCCCTACATGGAGAAACATAGCAACAGCTCCCATTATTAAATATGGAAATTGTAAGATAGATGTATGTAAATTCCTCTTATCCGTATCAACTTCTTTATTTTCTTCTTCTTGATTAATTTCAGGTAATACTGAATAACGAATAAAAATACCAATAATAAATAAAAAGATACCCAGAATAGAATATGGCCATATTACTCTTCGAATCAGATTACCTAAAACAATATTTTTTTCCTCCTCACTAAAAAGCCCTGCATTTAATTGTTCAAACACTATACTATCATTTGACTTCAATATAATAGCCGCAAATATCAAAGGAGCAATAATTCCTGCAAACTTATTACAAACCCCCATTATACTAATTCGTTTAGCTGCACTTTCTATAGGCCCCACAATCGTAATATAAGGATTTGCAGCAGCTTGCAATATGGTCAAGCCTGTTCCAATTGAAAATAAACCGACCAAAAAGATCCAATACGCTCTACTCAATGCTGCAGGAACAAATAATAATGCACCTATTGCCATACAAAAAAAGCCATACATAATTCCTTTCTTGAAGCCGGCCCGCTTCAAAATAAATGAAGCGGGTATCGACATTACAAGATATGCAATATAGAATGCAAATGTAACCAGATAAGATTGAAAATTGGTCAATTCACAAGCTATTCGGAAATAGGGAATTAGAATAGCATTAACCCATGAAACGAAACCGAATATAAAGAACATCATCCCGACAATCGCTATTGCCATATACATAGTACGTTTAGAATGAAGTTCTGTTGCATTTTTTAAAGGCATAACTATTCTCTTCTATTTATGTTATCATTAAAGTTTCATATCCCATCCAGGTTCATATGATCTAGACCAGTATTTCATGGCCTCATTATCATACATAATACGCCCATTCTGATTATCTATGTTTAAAGAATGCCCGACACGCTGAGCAATATTTCCCAATTGAACCAACAACGTACTTTTATGTCCAGAAGCGATATCAGAATGTAACGGTCCCGATTTCCTAATTGCATCAAAAAAGTTCTGGATATGTAATGCATCCAACTGTTCTGCAGGATTCATCAAATTACGGGGATCAATCGCAATATTACTTTGAACGTCCTTTACTATTTTATTTTTCAAATCATAAACCGTATACGCGTTAGAACCTGTAATTAGTAAACTTCCATTATCTCCATAAAACATGGCACCGACAGAACTTCCTTCAATATTCTGGCTATTGCAACTTCTCCCTTCCCAAGTCATCATCTTTCCATTACCAAATTCATAACTTATAACTTGGGTATCAGGAGTTTCCCAATCATCTTTGTGTCGATATCTTCCACCTACAGAAGTCACCATCGTAGGATATTCCAATCCCATACCCCATCGAAGTATGTCAACCATATGAGTTCCATTATTCAAAGCTTCCCCAGTTCCCCATCTCCAGAACCAATGCCAGTTATAAGGATGGATATTATCCTTATAAGCAACACGTGGTGCCGGTCCTTGCCATAGATCCCAATCCAACCATTCAGGTACAGGAACTTCTTTCCCTATGCCAATCGAAGGCCTATTGTTCGTATACCAGCTTTTACCGAAATAAACATTTCCAATAATGCCATTCTTTAATTCCTCTATTGCTTCTACCACATTCGGCCAAGAACGACGCTGGTTCCCCATTTGCATTACACGATTATACTTTTGGGCTCCCTTAATCAATATTTCTCCTTCTTCAGGAGAATGGCTACAAGGTTTTTCCAAATATACATGCTTTCCAGCCTTAGCTGCCAATAACGCTGCAGGTGCATGCCAATGATCAGGTGTCGCTATAAGGACTGCGTCAATATTCTTATTTTCTAACATAATGCGCAAATCCCTGTATTCCTCAATTTTATTTTCCTTTATCTTAAGAACAGCCTCTTTACATTTCTGCAAAGCACGAGAATCAACATCACATACACTTATTATCTCACAATTTTTTTGTTTAGCAAAATTACAAGCTAAAGCTCGTCCTCTTGAGTTAACCCCTATAGCACCAACTTTAATACGTTCATTCGCCCCAACAATATTATTATAGCTTTTTGCACTAAAGCCTTCTAAAACACCACCAAAAGATAATGCGGCAGATCCTACTACAGCTCTTTTTATAAAATTACGCCGTGTTACCATAACATATAACTATTTATAATTATCATTTTGAACAAGTGCCCCTCCAACTTTGTCTATTTCAGCTTGAGGTATTGGATACGGCCATGTTTTTTCTGAAATATTCGAACCTTTTTCTGTGGCAATTCCTTCAGGAGTCTTATAAAAATCCCTGATTTTATCCACAAAAATACCCCAACGCATAAGGTCATAATATCGTAAACCCTCTGCTGCCAATTCTACTCTACGCTCATGTCGAACAACTTTTCTTAAGTCATCGCTGATCTTAACCTTATAATTTTTTTCAAACTCTTCTTTTGTTATGGGCTCTGCTATATTAAATGATCTGTAAGTTGCATAACTATCCGTAGGAGATGTTGTCAAAAAAGCTCTTTCTCTAACTTTATTAATTACATCAACCGCTTCTTGTAAATCTTCACCTAATTCAATCAGTGACTCTGCATACATCAATAAAACATCTGCATACCTTATATGATAATATGACCAATCTGTTTGTTTCAGTCCCGCATCAGGTCTTCTAAAATGATCTACATAATGCTTACGGCTTTGCAATTTTGTGAAATTATCATAGCCTGTATAATCATGTACTTCCTCGTTTCCATCTTTCTTAGGGAAAATATCTCCATGAGACAAAATCGTATGGACTTTACGTGGATCCTTTACCTCATATTCATTCACCAAATCATAGGTAGGGACCTCACCTCCCCATCCGCCAGTAACACCACGCCCAACAAAATAAATCAAAGCAGGATTTCCATTACAATAAGGAGGATTATAACTGTTATAAGTCATAAAAATACACTCTTTAGACATATAACCTCTTTCCACACTATTAAACAGATCTTCGTAATTTGGAACTAATTCATATGCTCCGGAATCTATAACCTTCTTACAGTCTGACTTTGCCAACGCATAATCCTTATTAAACAATGCGACCCTTGCCCTAAATGAATACACAGCCTCACGAGTTACTCTGCCAAATTCATCTGTAGATAACTCTTTGACACTTGGTAAATTTTCCTCAGCTAAAGCAGTCTCTAAATCTTTCATAATAAAATTATAGACCTCTTGCATAGGCGCTTTTGTAATAGTTGTTTTATCAATTACATTTAAAGGCTCTTCTATTATGGGTACATTTGCAAAAATCATCATTAAATCAAAATAATAAAAAGCTCTCAAAAAATGAGCTTCTGCAATCCAACGAGCCTTTTCTTCTTTTGTAACATAGGCTCCTCCAGCTTGAATAAGAGGAGTTTCCAATGTAATATTTTGCAACAGAACATTACATCTCGATATTGCAACTTGTAGTCTATGATTCCATACCCTTTCTAACAATAATGCAGATGGTAGAGGATTACCTCTCGCTATTTCTGTAATTCTAATTTTATCTGCAGCATCCGATCCACCTTTATGCATATCATCTGTAATACAGTCAAAGAATTCAAATTTAAACATCTGATATTCTGCATTAGATAACATCGGAGTATAACACATTGACAACATTTTGGAGCCAGCGTCCTCTGTATTAATCCAAGTTGTATTATCCAGGGAACCAAGAGGAGGCCTATCTAAAAAGTCATCAGAACATCCGGTCACTGACAAAAGGCTACAAATAACTAAACTTATACTTGAAAAATATCTTAAGACTTTCATATGACATTCATTTTATAATTTTAAACTTAGTCCAACCATAAAAGATCTTGCTTGGGGATACCACCCCATATCAATACCCATAAAAGCAGGATTTGAATTACCCAATTCCGGATCCAACCCCGAATAACCAGTAATTGTAAATAAATTTTGAGCGGCAACAAATAATCTCAAATTTTGAATCGTCAATTTTTGAACCCACTGCTTAGGAAATGTATAACCTAAAGTTACATTCTTCAAACGAACATATGAACCATTTTCAATGTACCATTCAGACATTGTTAAATTATCACGGCTATTGGCACTTATTGCAAAATTCTCATTCGTACTCCCTGGACCAGTCCAGAATTTATCAAAAATATCTTTCGGAGCATTATACCAACCTGTTCCGGAATATATGTCATATTTTAATATATTCAAAATATCATTGCCTACCGAGCCTTGGAAGAACATTGACAAATCAAAACCCTTATATTCTCCACTTAGTGTCAAGCCAAATGTAAAATCAGGATGAGGATTCCCAATCATTGTACGGTCCTCTTCTCCAAGTTTTCCATCTCCATTTAAATCGACAAATTTCAAATCTCCAGGTTCAGCAGTCGGCATGATTATTGTATTATCCGGACCTCCTCTATAATTGTTTATTTCTTCTTGTGTTTGAAATACTCCATCCATTTTATATCCATAGAAATAACCAATCGGCTTTCCTGGTTCAATCATCGTATTTACTTGATTACCCAAATGTGTTTTCCCTGGGATATTTGTTCCACCACCTAAACTGAGAACCTTATTCTTATAAGTAGATACATTACCCGCAACATTATAA
The DNA here is from genome assembly GCF_049860805.1 of Parabacteroides vesiculifaciens. Lineage (NCBI taxonomy): Bacteria > Pseudomonadati > Bacteroidota > Bacteroidia > Bacteroidales > Tannerellaceae > Parabacteroides > Parabacteroides vesiculifaciens. Next base: position 3,864,327 of record NZ_CP187555.1, on the reverse strand, counting down.
GAAAAATCATTCCCTATTTGTCCATGATAGTCAACCACAAATTCAAAACCTCTATTTCTTACACTACCGGCATTACTCCACGGTGTATTAGGTAATCCTATCGAAGCAGGCATAGGCACTTGGACCAGCATATCAGAAGTCTTTCTATCAAAATAATCAATATTAAACTTCAATGCGCTATTAAAGAATGCCAAATCAAGACCAAAATCCAATTGACGGGTTGTCTCCCATCTCAAATCAGGATTTCCTACATTTGTTCGTCCACCACTCAACCACGGAACCATAGAATTTCCTAATAAATAATATGTGCTATTTCCATATCTTGTCAAATAAGCACCAGAACTTATATTTTGATTACCAATTTCTCCCCAAGCTGCTCTAAATTTACCTTGAGAGAACCAGTCACCTACAACATCCTTTATAAAAGATTCCTCCCGGAAATTCCAACCTCCAGATACGGAAGGAAATACTCCCCACCGATGCTTATCAGCAAAATTAGAAGACCCATCCCAGCGTATATTAGCTGTAATCATATATTTATCAGCATAAGAATAAAAAACACGTCCAAAATAAGAATTCATCGTATGATAAGAAACCGAGCCCGATGCTGCAGGATTTTTAGTCGCAGCATTTATTATTTGCTGATTAGCATCATTATTTACGAGTCCTTCCTTCGATGCATTAACCGTTTCATAACGTTCTTTTTCGGCAGAAGTTCCTACCATCGCAGACACTGCATGATCTCCAAACTTATCATTATACGAAAGATAATTTTCAAAAACCCAATAATCCCTTTGCCCTACACCACGTCCTACTTTCGCATTTGTAACCTGATCCGTTCCATTTAAATAATATTTCGGTAAGAAACTTTCATCCGATGTCCGTGAAATATCCAAACCCAAACTGGACTTAAACGACAAAAAAGGAAACAACTTTATATCTGCGCTCAGATTATTTTTCAACTGTAATCCCTTCCATCGGTTTTGGCCTTTCCTATCTGTTTGGGCCAATGGATTGGGTTTATTAGAATACAAGATACCGGTATATTGAGAAAAAGGATTAGTCGGTTCATACCCATCCATAATTCTATTATAAAGAAAATCCGGAATATCTACCAAATTATTTCTAAATGCAGGAGTAATCGGATCTGATGTCAAAGCAGAGAAAACAGTACTGGTATAAGCATTATTTTCATCCGTTGTACGTCGAGTTTCGTATATAATATTAGTATTCAAAGAGACACTTAACCACTTATAAACCTCCGAATCCAAATTCAACCTCCCTGATAACCTTTCATAGTCTGTTGATTTTATAATACCATCCTGCTTCATATAGCTAAAACTCGAACGATAGCGTAACTTATCAAGTCCGCCAGACAAGGACAAATTATAATTTTGAGAAATTGCATTAGAATTCTTTACCTCATCCCACCAATTCGTACCTACACGACCTCCATTTTTATCTAAAAAAGAAAGTATCGCCTCTATTTTTTCAGGAGTAGCAAAGTCATCTAATAAAGGTTTGTTGGATGCTTCATAAGCCATATTTTTATATTTTATAAATCCTTCTGCATCTAGCATATTATATGTTTTAGCTGCGCTCTGAACGCCGATCATCATGTCAAAATCAATTGTTGATTTATAAGAGGTACCAGTCGTACCTTTCTTAGTAGTAATCAGTATTACTCCATTTGCAGCTCGAGCTCCATAGATGGCTTGTGCAGAAGCATCTTTTAGGACCTCCATGCTTTCTATATCTCTTGGATTTAACCAGCCAATGTCTGTCTGCGGCAGCCCGTCAACAACATAAAGAGGGTCATTATTATTAATAGTTCCAACCCCACGAATACGAACAGTCCCCATAGCACCCGGAGTCCCCGATGTAGATGTAATAGTCACACCTGCAGCTTTTCCCTGTAAGGCATCTGAAGCACTTCTCAACGGTAAGTCTGCAATTTCATCTCCTTTCAATTGCGATACAGCACCCGTTAAGTCTCTTTTTCGCATTGTTCCATATCCGACAACAACTATTTCATCTAATGTTTCAGCATCCTCTTTCAATACAACATTGTAAGAAGTTTTATCTGTTATTTTAACATCTTGTGTGTTATATCCTATATAAGAAACCTGTAAAACAGCTCCAGCTGCAACCTCTATAGAAAAGTTTCCATTGATATCTGTAATAGCCCCATTCGTTGTACCCTTTTCCACAACATTTGCTCCGACAATTGGTTCCCCATTATCATCTTTAATACAACCTATAATTTTTTTGGATACTTGATTTTCAGAAACAACCTTCGTTATGATAATATGTTTACCTGTAATCTTATAAACCAAATTATTATTTTTTGTAATCTCATTCAAGATTTCCGAAACCAACTTATTCTTAACGTTTAAATTGATTCGTTGATTATTATCGATCTCTTCACTTTTATAGAAAAACATAAATTCCGATTGTTTTTCTATTTGAGACACCACTTCATAAAACGTTCCATTTTTCACATCTACAGAAATACGATGCCCTTGAGCATAAGTTACTGCAGACACTTGAAGAATACCCGCCAAAATAAATATTGCCGTGATTTTCATAATACGTGTAATTTTTAGTGACAGCAAAGCACTGTCATCTCGTTCTTTTTTCATACATTTGGATGTTTTTGTTATTAAATTGTCTCATTCGCACAGTTTTCCAGACAAGAACGGATGAGAACGGTTAACTAATAAAAATTATTTTTGAATCGGGAAATGTCGCAACCATTTTCCGATTCTGCTTTAAAAGATTAGAACTTTGTACATAGGCAATCCTGTTTTAAAGGTTCAACAATTCATTTATTTGTTATAAAAATATCTCTTTTCGCTCGTTTAAAAGTAAACTGCTTCTCATAATCAATGATACGAAATACATCCATAATATCTTGGTCTAAAGAAAATGTTCCAGTATACCGGATTTGTTCCAGACATGAATCATTCAAATGTATTTGCACATTATAATAATTTTCCAAACGTTTACAAATAGACAACAACGGTTCATCTTTGAATTTATATTCGCCGTTTATCCAAGCGTTTGAAAATGAGGCATTTACTTCACACAATGAAACTGACCCACTATTATTGTCAGATAGAGCACGTTGATTAGGCTTCAGGAACATCCGGCTGGTAGATTCTCCGAACTCATTGAATGCATCCAGCATAACCCGGCCACTCAAAAGAGTCACAATACTATAAGACTCATTCTCATATGCTTGTACATTAAATGTTGTACCTAACACTGTTATATCCTGCTTTTTCAATTTAACGACAAATGGCTTTTTTGCATCTTTAGCTACTTCAAAATAAGCTTCACCATCTAAATAAACCTTTCTGTTTTTTTCATTAAAACTTGTCGGGTATTTAAATGTTGTCGCTGCATTTAGTATAACTTTAGTTCCATCTGAAAGAATCAATGTATTAGCACGCCCTCCTTTTTGGATATGTATTTCATTATACACTATTTCCTTTTCTTTCGTATTGGATAAATAGCCATTCTCTTGAAACTCACTAATTCCCCAACCTAACCCTACAGCTATAATCACAATAGCGGCATATTTAATGAATGAAAGCCACAAATTATGTGTTCGCGATTTATTATAGGAAGAAATCTCCTCATTTCCTTTATCTAAACGCGCATACATTCGTTGCCAACTTGCCTCATTCACCTCTTCCTTTGTAAAAAAGGAACGTCGACTGGAATCTGATATGCTTTTCAGCCCAAAGAAATAAGATTTATGCTCCGCATCTTCTTCCAGCCAGGACTCCAGATAACGAAGTTCTTCTTCATTTATATCCTGTTGCAGGAAACGGATTATTAATTCTTCTATGTTATATTTTTCAGACATTCCGATGTTCATTTATATTATACACGATTATCTCTTCAGATCTACTTACGCAATTCTCAAAAATTTGAAAGAAAAATCAAACAGCTAAGCAAAATACCCCGTAAAATCTTCAATGCCTTATAAAGTTGTGCCTCCACCGTACGAGTGGAAATATTAAGCAGCACAGCTATTTCCGAAGTTTTTCGTTCTTCGAGATAGGACATGGTAAAGATTTCACGGCATTTCTCCGGTAACTTATCCATCTCTTTATAGATAAGCTCCAGACGCTCGTCTTCCGCAAACAGGGATTGCGGATCGTCATTGTAGTATATCTCTTCTATTTTTAATTTGGTAGTGACAGTATTGATATAATCGCCTTTTACCTCCTGATGCTTCAGGTAATCCAGACAGGCATGCTGAACGGAACGATACAAATAGGTCTTAATTCCTTCTTTCAAGAACAAAAAAGTCTTCTTTTGCCAGACTTTAAGAAACACATCCTGCACCAAATCTTCTGCAGTAATAGCATTTACATACTTTCCAGCATAGAAAATCAGCATCGGAGCATTTGATTTATATAACTCCTTGAACTGAATCAACTCTCGATCATCCTCCTTCGGTCTATCCATAATGCAAGCTAACAAAGAAACGTTTCTACAAGTATAGACGATTTATCCGGGAAAATTACTTACGGGAGAGTTATATTTTTATTTAGAAGAGGCTTTTTAACGATTGAAGGAGAAAGGTTCACCTATATTTAGCGGAAGAAATCTCTCTCAATTGGCATATTGCGACATTAGTCAACTAACCTCTTATCCATCCTTATTGTAATTAAAGGCTTATTTAACGTTATGACATAATAATTCAGACTTCGTTTTTCGAACGATAAAACGGGTTATTTTCTATCAGTTTGCCGGTTTATCCCCACGAAGACGGTCGTCATCGCCATGACAAGGGACTTCATCGCCATGAAGACGGTCGTCATTGTCTATGAATTCGGCACCTCACGGCAACGAAGACGGTCGTCATGGGAAAGTTCTGCGCACCTCACGGCAGAAAGGCTGAAAAAACTTTTTTCATAAATGCTCCGCACCCCAGCCTTGCACGCAAATATTCGATTCTCCGGAAGTTGAGGTTTATCACATTGTCGCTGTTTTCTCGTTTCGGATAACAAAACAGGACGACATCCGGAGAAACTGCCGATTTCATAACGTCTGCTGTCAATCCAAAGTACCGGAACCCTAACAAAACGTAAGGTGAAAATGAACTGGGATTTCGGGTGAAATAGAAAAAGAGCAAAAAGGAGGTTATTGTCATTTCTCATATAAAAAACTATTTCTGGCAGACAAGTGATTTTATCACCTTGAGCTGACAACGCCTCATCGCCACGACCAAAGATATTATCAAGTACTGATGAACCTCATGATAATAAAATCTTTCTTCGTGGCGATTGGACAATATTTTATTTTTCCGCCTGTTCGGAACTCCGTCCGATTTTTATTTGGAAACCAGGCTATCACTTATACCAATAAACTTCTCCCCACGTCATTAAGCAACTGGGCTTTCTAACGCTATTTAATTTAACAAATGAGGCCCAATAAGATTCACGATGATCAATCGTATGTCCCAATTCATTTTCATGTCCTGTAATCACGAGTTTAGGATTGAACCCTTCAACCGTATCAGATAAACGGTTTGCCCAACAGTTGATCAACAAAATATCCAATGCTGGGATTTTTGTTTTTACATCAAGCAACCATTCCAAGTCATTTTCGCTATATTGATCACCCGTCTGTGCAAAGGTAAAACCTTCAGGAGTCGTCACCACATGGATATTGTTAATCAGTTCACTTTGATGCCCCGGCAATATTTTTACATCCAACTTACCCCTCTTTGTTTTAAATTCCCTATCGATGATTTGCTCCGAACGAATGTGAGTTACCAATTCATTTCCTACCAAACTATTGTTCGGAGCAACCACTTGTTTTCCCATATCTGTAAACATTTTTACGACACCCGGATCTATATGATCCGGGTGATTATGAGAAAGGAACATAATGTCGCATTGTGCTACAATAGCTTGCATCGTTTTATCAGAAATCAAAGAAGGAGATTCTTTCATAGCCCCTCCACGGTACAAGTCAAAAGCGACAGTGACACTTTTTGTCTTTACGATAAATCCATCATTATAGAGTTTATACACTTTCATTCCTTCTTCAAATGGTTTCTGCATATCTTCCAAAATGCCTTCCAGGCGAGATTCCATGAATTGGGAGATCGTTCCGCAACCATCCAAACGCGTATCATGAAATACACCATCCAGTAATTGTAATGCTGCTTGACGAGCTAATGCCGGATTACCAGAGGAAGGAGGGGCGTCTTTTAAAAGAGCATCTACCAGATGAAAAGTTTTTTCAGTTTGATTGATCAGATATACTTCCTGCTTACCCCAAAAAGGCACCGCTTTTTCCTGTGCTTGTAACAACATATACAATGGAAAAACAAACAATGATAATAAAAATACACTCTTTCTCATTTAAATAATTATTTAATTTTCGCTCGTGAAATTTTACTGATTGTAACAGGGAAAGGGAAATATCACCCTACTTTCACGTCGCATTCAATAAAGTGAATCTGGATGAGTACGGTTGATCACCTCAACTCGAAATGTTTACTAATCTCCTTTGAATTACCAGCGTAGAAATCGATCGTTACATGCCGGTCAGAAACATTCATTTTATAAGAGCCTGCCGAAGTCGAACGAATATAGGTTTTCAAACCCGATTTATATTCATTCAACAGCTCAATGTCGTCCTCATATTTGGATCCATCCTCTTTCTTCGTGGATTTAGCCATTTCATGAATATTACCGTAATCCTGTGGCTGGTCCGACGTACAAGAATAAGTCCCTAACTCAGGTTTAGACCAAACGCTATTAACCGTCATTTGTGTAATACGGCCACCATCCCCATACCAATCCGCCAATTCAGTCGTATGAATGTGTCCACAGATACACAAGGCATTCCGTTGGGCAAATACTTTACGAAAATGTCTACGTGCAGCAGTCTCCTCAGCCGACTTACCCCCGTGGAAGAACCATCGACAACTTCCTCCGTCATAGGGTAAAATCGGACCGTGAGTCAATACGAATGTATGCCGGGCTCCTTCACACTCTTTTAGCATCTGATCAATAAGTGTATCATCCGGGTCATTAAAATCCAGTACAATATAAGCATCACTACCGATCGTGAAAAAAAAGTTCGTATGAATAATGGATTTTCCTAATTCCTCAGACATCCGTTTCGGCATATAAGCATGATAAGCCTCTTTTGCATTCGTTCCACGGATATCATGATTACCCGTCACAGTCACAAAGGGTAAACCATGAAGTTCTGACTTAAAGCGGTTCATTACGTCTTCCAACATTTTTTTGTGGATCTCCGGATTACCACAATCTCCTTGAATCAAATCGCCCAATTGAAATACCATTTTGGTATCAGTACCAATCAGTTGGGCAGCCCGTTTAAGTAATAAAGGACAACGCTCTCGCCACATTTCTCCATTACGGGCAAACTCAGCACGTTGTACTCTGTTCAACCATTCTACCGGTTCATTATAGTCTGCATGATACACACTGGCCGGTTCCGTATCAAAGTGTGTATCGCCTAATAATACGATTGAATATTTTTTTCCCAAGTTAGATTCAGATAAATAGGACAATCGGCTCCCAAATACTAAACCTGCAAGCGATGTTGCACTGGTTGTTAGAAATGCTCTTCGTTTCATGATATAGATCTTTATATATGATGTAAATATAATATGGTTTAAGATAAGAGGTATAAAACCTTTCATTTTATACCCCTTATTTTCATTATTCACATTTTAGAGATTAATCCTGCCAGCCCGGATTCTGCGTAAGATTTGAATTCATCTCTCTTTCCTTTGCCGGGATCGGCCAAATCTTTATTTGTTCGCCAACACTAAGATGCTTATAGGTAGTCTCACCCCAGATCTGCATCAAACCATTCGTGTTAAGTTCTCCTATCTGCCCGGAAGAATGATCTTTAAACTTTCTGTCGTACCAGGTACCCCAACGAAGTTCATTAAAAAACATAGAGTCTTCACCTCCAAGTTCTACATAAAACTCTTTACGAATGCGTTGGCGCATATCCTCTTGTCCACTCACAATAGTAGCAGGATGAGCCTGGTCATTAAGAAGAACATGCCCGGCACGTTGTCTCACCCTGTTTACAAGAGAAACAGCCTCACTCGTTCTACCAAGTTCGTTCAAACACTCAGCCCGTCTAAGAAGAATTTCAGCATAACGGCAAAGGATAATATCTTCGGAATACACCCAACGAGTCGTACATTCATCATTCTCTGTTACATATTTCCTCCAAAGATAATAAAATTTGGAATTTGTGTCTGTACGAATATCATAAGGTTCTCCTGCATCCAGAATATACGGCCAACGGAGTGTCCAGGTATGATTCCCGACGCCTGCCTGATTTCCGTCATAAGTCGAGTAAGGAGTTATAATCGATTGCATTAAACGAGGATCACGATCTTCGTATGCCTGGCGTATTCTTTCCTCATTTCCTTGATCCAAATATTTGCTCATATCGGCACCATAAGAAGCCATATTATTATAAAGAGCCTGATAATTTGAAGTCGCTTCAGTTGTCCCCCATTCACCCTTACCGGATTGAAGTCCGTCCCGTAGGAAGAAAGCAACCCTTGCCTGAGGAGTCATAGAATACCATCCCGGGCAATATTTCTCCCAATCGAATTCCGATCCGTCCGCACACTCATACATCTCCACAAAAGCAGGATTCGGGAGATAGTTGTTCCAAGCGGAACCACCCGTACAACGATTCCCATAATTGATTCCTCTCGGGTTCCCCATGCCACTTGTTTCAACACATTGTATTGAAAAAATCATCTCATCGCACTGCTCGTTTGCCGGTTTGAAGAGCTGAAAGAAATCTCTATTTCCTTTTGCACCATTACTCGGACTGTAAAGTGCATATCCAAGCCCTTCAATTGATTCAAAGTCTACAAGAGCTTTGGCGTAATCCCCCATAAACTGATAAGTATAACCTCTGAAAGCATAAGCTGCACCTTTTGTTATACGACCATAACTACTATTACCTTGAGCATATTTACCGGGGAGACTCGGCTCATTGATGCAATCCGTAAGGTCTGAAAGAACTTGATCCCATACCTCAGCTTCCGACGAACGTGCTTTCGTTGCTTCCGAGCTTTCCACATTTTCCGTATAGATAGGAACACCTCTCCACAGGACATTCAAATGATAATATGCCCAAGCACGCAAAAATTTACATTCGGCTTTCAATCGTGCTTTCTCACTGTCTTCCATTTCAGGGACATTGTCAATGTTGTTGATAACATCATTAGCCCTATAGACAATCGTATAATAATACTTATAATGATTACCTACATTTCCATTCGAAGGCGTGCAAGAACCGGAAATCACAAAACAATTATTTTTCCAGTTCATATCGATATCCATTACAGATGACCAGGCATCAAAAGGAATACCAATAGAAGGACTATCGTAATTTTTAGAGAATTTCTCATACAATTCATTATAAACCCCCATCACAGCTGCACGGGCAAGGATAGGACTGGTCCACACATTTGAACTTGAAAAACTATAACTTGGAGATGTATCGAGAAGGTCGCCGGCACATCCTGCTAAACCGAATAACATACCCGATAAAGTCCCGATGATAGCTATTTTTCTGAATAAATTTTTCATATTTTCAATATATTAGCTGTTTCCAAAATAATTAGAATGTTAAATTAATACCGAATGCATACTGACGCATAGTAGAATATCCCATGCTAACACGCATTTCAGGATCCATACCAGAGAAGCCGGTAATAGCAAATAGATTCTCTCCGGAAGCATAGACACGAAGTCTCTCCACATAGAACTTCTTAGAAATATTTTTAGGCATTGTGTACCCTAAAGTCAAGTTTCTAAGTTTTATGAAGTTCCCTTTCTCTAAATGAAGCGAAGAACTTGCCGAGCTCTGAGCCCCCGACACATTAACCAAACGAGGTTGTTTTGAAGACAGATTGGTCCTCGGATCCGATGGATTTTCAGGGTCATAGAAATAATGGTCATCCGCTACCGCATCCGGAATTGCATAACCATAAATAGTTTCACTTGAATTCCTTGCATTACTATAGTAATAAATACTAAATCCGGCAGATCCCCCCCAAGTCATAGAAAGATCAAAATCTTTCCAGTTTGCACTGGCCTGGAGACCGAAATTATATTTAGGAGTCGTTGAGGTCCCTTGGAATTCCGAATCATACGAATTACCATATATCCCATCACCATTGGCATCTGCATAAATATACTCGCCATACCAAAGTGCATTTTTGCCAACATTATTATAAGGTTGGAATGTATAACCGGCTGCTTGCATAGCCTGAAGCCATTGCATATCATTTTCCGTACGGATCATACCATCTTTAGGACCTCCGTTTATATTAACAGAACCGTCCCCATTGAAATACGACCCGTTACCTTTATAAACATTAGGAAGATAAAACTCATTAATCTGACGCCCTTCGATGACCCTTGTCGTACTACCGGTAGAAACATCCCCTATATTAGTAGAATATTCCGTATGATCAGCATTCCATCCTTTTTTCAACTCTCCCTTATATTTGCTGACGAAATTCTTATTAAAAGAGAACTGCCCTTTGATGCTATAACTGAAATCCTTACCTATATTATCTCTCCATCCAAGTTCCAGTTCGACACCTCTGTTTGTAACTTCTGCAATATTCGCTTTCGGAGCTGTCGCATTTCCCATTACCATATACATATCAGGAGTATATAGAATCCCGGTTGTCAACTTATTATAAACGTCGATATTACCGTTCAATTTATTATCAAAGAACCCGAAATCAAGACCGACATTGGTAACGGCTGTTTCTTCCCAAGTAAGAGCAGCATTGGCAATGGAAGTAACAGCAATACCACTTGTTAGTGCCTGGCCTGTAGAATAATTTGCAGCCGAATAGACAGACTGCCAATCATAATTGCCGATCGCATTATTACCCAATTTGCCCCAAGAAGCACGAAGCTTCAAGTTTGTCAGCCACTGTACAGATTTAAGCCACGACTCTTCATTCATACGCCAACCAGCAGAGAAAGACGGGAAAGCCCCCCAACGGTAATCTGGGGAAAATCTTGAAGATCCATCATAGCGCAAATTAAACTCAAACAAATATTTGCTCTTATAAGCATAATTCGCACGGCCGAATACCGAGCGGGCGGCATATTCAGTCCCATAGCCAGCCGTCGAGTAAGGCGTTGTAGCTGCATCAAGATCATTTACAGCAGCATCTGTCAGACCCAGCTTACTCACGTTCGTCTCCCTGTAACCATACGTTTCTTCTTCATAGCCAATCATTGCCGACACATCGTGAACGCCAAAAGATTGGTTATAATTAAGTAAATGATTTAACTTCGTGCGATTTGTCCTTGTATAATACATACGAGTATAAAGAGTTGACGGGTCATCGGCTCCTGTTGAATAAGCTCCCTTAGAAAAACTGAACTTTCCAACGGAAGCATCCGAGACTTTTCTCTCACGACGAAGATCCTGATAGTAGAAATCAAAGTTATATGTAAAATATTTCAGAAACTTGACTTGAGCATACCACTCCGTATAAAGCTGTGAATATTTGTCAAACCCGTTTAATACATTATCCCAAAGTCCGTTATGCGACTGCGGATCCTCTTCCGGTCCTTCCGGTGCACCATATTTTCCATCATAATACGGATATATACAAGGAACCATTTTCGCCGTGTTCATCGAATTAATATGATTACTCCCATTGTAGCTGGTAACACTGACTTCTTGGTCAGTGACATTTCCTGATGTACGAGTTCCGACCCGCAACCAGTCGGTAATATCGGAATATAAGTTCACACGCCCCATATAGCGATTATATCCCGTATTCTTCATGATACCCGGATTATCGATATAAGAGAAACTCATGGAATAACCGGTTTTTTTCTCCTTGCCATTGAGGGAAATCGTATGTTTCTGCATCCATTGTTTCGTATAAATCTCATCCCACCAGTCTGTATTCGGGTAAGCAACATAATTCGGATAGCCTGAAGCGGAAATACCGTTAGGATCAGCCTTAGCAGCCTCCCAAAGATCGATTGAACTTTGAGAGAACATATCGGAGTTTCCCAAATTATTGGATGATTCGTTCATCAACTTCATATACTGGACATAATCCGAAATAGTATGAACAATTTTGAAAGGTTCATTATATGATACTGTTCCATCATACGTCACACTAATTTTTCCTTCCGTACCGTTTTTGGTCGTAATAAGGATAACTCCGTTGGCACCACGATTTCCATATATGGCGCAAGAAGCCGCATCTTTTAGGATAGAGACATTAGCAATGTCGGAAGGATTTACCATGCTGATACTCTGTTCCATTCCGTCTACAAGAATGAGAGGGCTGGATGAATTTAATGTCCCGACACCGCGAATATTATAAGAAAAGCTCTCCGCATTAGGCTGACCTGAACTTTGCATGATCTGAAGACCTGGAGAAGCACCACTAAGAGCCTGGGAAGCATCGGTAACCGGTCTCGATGACATTTCCTCAAAATTAACAGTAGAGACTGAACCTGTCAAGTTTACTTTCTTCTGGGTACTGTAGCCGACAACAACTACCTCTTCCAGTGCTTGTGTATCCTCCGATAATATAATATCAACAACGGAGCGGTCTTTAACCTGAATCTCTATTCTATTATATCCTATATACGAAGCTACCAACACTGAATTTCCTGAGACTGACAAAGTATAATTCCCATTAACATCGGTAATAGTCCCATTCGTAGGGTTTCCTTTCTCAATGATATTAGCCCCTGGGATCGGTTCTCCGTTTTTATCTGTTACGACTCCTTTTATATTTTTCTTAGCTTGTAGAACTATTGGCCTTTCGTTCCCTTTATATAAAGCAATATGCTTATCGTTTATCACATAATGGATATTTTCCTTCGCAAATAGTTCATCCAGCACTTCAGGAATTGTTTTATCTTTAAAGTTAACAGTAACTTTGCGAGTCACTTTTACTTGTTCTAAATTATAGGTAAAATAAAAGCCACTGTTTTGTTCTATCGAAGAAAGAACCTCACGCACTGTTGCGTTTTCCATACTCAAAGATAGCTTTACCGATTGTGAATAGCTTAGATTAGCAAAAGACTCTAAGGTTCCCAATAGTATGAATAATATAGCACATCTCATAATATTTAGACTTTTTCGAAGCCATGACGATTTATTTACACCGCATGGCGTATTTTTCATAATATAATGCATACATTTGTAAATGATTAGTTAGTAATAAATTTAGGTCATCTCTAAAGCGTTACTCGCTTAATCCCGGCTGAAGATATTACCGTATCTTCAGCCTTCGTCTTTTTATGAATCCTTTCCCATAGGCTTTTATTTTAATGGTTTGAATATTCGTATCTGTTCTCCTTCGAACGAATAATCCAATCTTCGGGTTTCTTTCAGCAAATGCAAGACCTGTTCAATCGTAGCCGTATCCTTAAAGCGGCAGGTGAATACTTCTGCACCCAAAGAATGATCCGTTAGAATGATTTTTACATCAAATTTCCGTTCCAAATCACGGATTATGCCGTCAAGTCTTTGTTGGACGTAAGCTCCTTCTCCACGCATCCAGGATTTAACCGTATTCGTATTGATGCTTTTCTCCAATGTTATGCCGGAACTTTCCGAATATGAAATCTGTTCGTTTGGTTTAAGAGTCAATTTGTTTTTGCGGTCGTTCGTTTCCACTTCGACTTTTCCTTCTGCCAATGTGACGACCGATTTTTCATCAGAGTATGCTTTTACATTAAATTTCGTTCCCAAGACCTTTATGGCCAGCAAAGGCGAATGCACGACAAAAGGATATTCTTTATGGGCCACTTCGAAAAAAGCCTCTCCTTCAAGCCGGACATATCTTTCTTTGTCGGAGAATAGTGCAGGATATGTCAGCTTACTCTGAGAATTCAGCCAGACTTTTGAACCATCGGAAAGCGTTATGGATGCTCTTTGCCCTTTCGGGACTTCAACCATGTTCTCGACCATAGCCTCCGGCCGGGCCATTTTATATAGATTCAATCCTAATAATCCGATGATAAGGACAGCTGCGGCATATTTTAATATCGGATAAATGTATAAATGGCGATCGCCATTTTTATTCTTCTTGCGGGAAAGAAGAATAAACTGAGTATAAGCCTCCCCAATCTCCCTCTTATCCGAAAAGCGCAGTTCGTCTTTCAGGCTCCAGATGCGTTCCATTTCGAAGAGCCAGTCTGCGTTGGATTTGGCAGATGCGATCCATTGGTCGACTAAGCGGATGTCTTCCGGAGTACAGGTATGCGTGAGGAATCGTATGAGGAGTTGTTCGTCCATTTTCTTTTATTGTGCTTACATAAAGAAGACAATTGGAGGGGGACAAACTACGTAGTCAAAAATAAGGAAAAATTCAATTTATGTTACAAAGCATAAAAATAAGCATAAAAAGATCTTTCAAATCTTCCCGGAGAAAAGCAATCGCTTGCCGGATGTGAGTTTCAACCGTGCGTGGAGAAATACCCATAATTTCGGCTATCTCTTTATGGCTGATATCGTGGAAGTAAGCCAGCCGGAAAGCCTGTGCACATTTGGGAGGTAGTTTATTGACGGAGAGTTCTATTATTTCGCGCAAATCCTGGTTGATGACAGACTTCAGAACATCATTGGAGTCGCTGGCATCGCCCAAGAAAGCAATACGCGCCTCAGCGATGCGGACACGTGATTCGTACTCGTCGACAATCATCTGGTGCTTGATATGGTTCAGGCAGCTATTTTGCAGCCATTTAAAAAGAAAAGATTGGATATTGTCAGGTTGTATGACCTTTTTCTGTTCCCAATAGGAAGTGAAAACTTCTTGCACCAGATCTTTGGCGACCTGCTCATCTACAAAACGACAAGCGAGCGCCATCAATTTAGGATAGAAACATTCAAAGAAAGCTTTAAAAGCAACATGATCTCCTTTTCTTACTTTTTCAATGTCAATTTTCGCTTCCATACTATAATCTCCTTTTTATAAATTGTGGTTTAAAAAAGCGTGGAGCTATTGTCTCATCCGGTTAGGAGCTCTGGTAAGCTTGTACAACAAATAAGCAATAGCCCACGCCCTATGGGAGCGCGAGCGTTTTTGCCTATTATTCTTCTTGTACAATGAATTTACCAGATTCCTAACAAAGAATAATACGAAACGCTTCTACGTTTTTCTTTAATAATTCCAGACAAAGATAATTTTATTTTCAATAAAAGGCCTATTCATCTGCAATTAATTTTTATTGCAAGTCGGATAACACTATTTAGCATCTCGGCTCTTGACAAGTTCGGATAAACCCGTATCTTTGCATCGTGGTTTTTTCATAATAGTATTAGATTTAAGGTTAACAAAGTTTGGTTAGGGGTTGTCGTGAGACAGCCTTTAATTGTTTATAGGGGTTTCCTTTCCTGGAATAGAGTCAGATCGGGGAAAATTGTTAAGTTATCCGGCAGAATTGCCATTTACCATAAGCCATAATAGGCCGATCTTTGCATTATAAAAACTAACATATAAAAATAGCAGAGACATGATGACTAAATTAAGTAACCTATTCTACACATTCCTGAACATTGCAGCTTCCACTCAAAAGCTGGGTATCAACCTGATCCGCGTAGCGATCCTGATTATCTTCGTATGGATCGGAGGATTAAAGTTCTATAATTATGAAGCAGAAGGTATCGTTCCGTTTGTGGCAAACAGCCCCTTCATGAGTTTCTTCTACACGAAAAGTGCTCCCGAATATAAAGAGTATAAGTTGAAAGAGGGAGAATTCAACGAGGCAAAGCACCAGTGGCATGTGGAAAACAATACGTACGGTTTCTCGCATGGATTAGGTATTTTGATTATGGCTATCGGTATTTTGACATTCTTAGGTATTTTCTCTCCGAAGATCGGTCTGGTAGGTGCGGGACTTGCCATTATCATGACGATCGGAACACTCTCTTTCCTGGTCACGACACCTGAAGTATGGGTTCCGGATTTGGGAAGCGGAGAACATGGATTCCCACTACTGACCGGGGCAGGCAGATTAGTGATAAAAGACACGGCGATCATTGCCGGGGCGATCGTAGTGCTTTCGGACTGCGCACAGAGGATATTGAAACAGAAGAAATAAAAACACAAAAAAGGCGGTGCGTCAAAACTATCTTGTTCCCGCGTCAAGCGCGGGAACAAGATAGTTTTGACGCACCGCCTTTTATCTTTTTTATAAATCAACAACTTTTACAGTTAACTTGTCGTAGTTGCCTGCTCATCCACCGATACCAGTTCGATTTCGAATATCAAAGTCGAATAACCCGGGATAGAACCGCTACCACTTGCACCATAGGCTAATTCCTGAGGAATCCAGACTTCATATTTATCCCCTTCAACCATGTGTTGCAGAGCGACTGTCCAACCTGAAATGACGGAACCATACGTGGTTTTTACCTCCGTTACCGGATCCTTAACCGTCTTAGCATAGTAAGGGCTCACTGCACAAGGGAATGGTACTCCGTCATCAAAAAGTCGCTGATCGAAAATAGTACCGTCCGTCAAAGAACCCTTATAATATACAGATACAAGACTATTGAAATAGGCTTTCTTGCCATCCCCCTTTTTAATCAGTTTGGCAAAGACGTAACCGTCACCGGCCTCTGAAACCCATTTTTCAAAACCGGTATCATTCACTTTTGCCTGGAAGGCAATGTCCTGTTCCAATCTATAAGCCTCTTTTTCAACAGCTTCGGTATCATCGTTGTCATCCTTACAGGAAGAGACAACGAGGACACATAACAACATCAACGCGATATGCAGGTATTTCTTCATGCGTTTACTCCATTATCTTTTTTAATAAATTCTTCATGCTTACCTTTTCGGAGATAATGTCATGCAGCTTGTCGATGCTTACACGTTCCTGTTCCATCGTATCGCGGAAACGGATCGTGACACAATTATCCTTCAAAGTATCGTGGTCAACTGTAATACAGTACGGGGTTCCGATGGCATCCTGGCGACGATAGCGCTTGCCGATCGAATCTTTTTCATCATACTGGCAACGGAAATCGAAGCGCAACATCTTCATGATCTCCTCGGCCTTTTCAGGTAGACCGTCTTTCTTCACCAACGGCAATACAGCGAGCTTGATTGGAGCCAACGCTGCGGGCAACTTCAACACGACACGTGTTTCGCCGTTTTCCAATGTCTCTTCGCAGTAAGAACCGGCCATCACATTCAGGAATACGCGGTCGACACCGATGGAGGTTTCGATCACGTACGGAGTATAGCTCTGGTTCAGTTCAGGATCAAAATACTGGACTTTCTTGCCTGAGAACTTTTCATGCTGGCTCAGGTCGAAGTTCGTACGGCTGTGGATACCTTCCACTTCCTTGAATCCGAACGGCATATCATATTCGATATCGGTAGCGGCATTGGCATAGTGGGCCAGCTTTTCGTGATCGTGATAGCGATATTTTTCGTTACCCAATCCCATAGCCTGATGCCATTTCAAGCGGGTAGCCTTCCACTTCTTGAACCATTCCATTTCTTCGCCCGGACGAACGAAGAACTGCATTTCCATCTGTTCGAACTCGCGCATACGGAAGATGAACTGGCGGGCAACGATCTCGTTACGAAAAGCTTTACCGATCTGGGCGATACCGAAAGGTATTTTCATACGGCCGGTCTTCTGTACGTTCAGGAAGTTGACGAAAATACCCTGTGCCGTTTCCGGACGCAAGTAGACTTTCATAGCCCCGTCTGAAGTAGAACCCATTTCGGTCGAGAACATCAGGTTGAACTGACGGACATCGGTCCAGTTGCGGGTTCCGGAGATCGGGCAGACGATTTCGCAATCCAGGATCAACTGACGCAGGTCCTCGAAGTTGGAGTCGTTCATATCTTTTGAATAGCGTTCGTGGATCTCATCCCATTTAGCCTGGTATTCGAGGACACGTCCGTTCGTTGCACGGAACTGGGCTTCGTCGAAAGCATCGCCGAACTTCTTGGCAGCCTTGGCCACTTCCTTGTTCATCTTTTCCTCGATCTTAGCCAGGTGGTCTTCGATCAGCACATCGGCACGATACCGTTTCTTGGAATCTTTGTTATCGATCAGGGGGTCATTGAACGCGTCTACGTGGCCGGATGCTTTCCAGATAGTAGGGTGCATAAAGATAGCAGAGTCGATGCCGACTACGTTTTCGTGCAACAGCGTCATGCTGTCCCACCAGTATTTCTTTATGTTATTTTTCAGCTCTACGCCATACTGCCCATAATCGTACACTGCGCCTAAACCATCATAAATCTCTGAAGAGGGGAATACAAACCCGTATTCTTTACAGTGCGAAACTAATTTCTTAAATACATCTTCTTGTGCCATAATAATAATTTGCCAATTAATTAATGTGCCAATGTGCCAATTTTTTTGCGCATTGGCACATTATTAAGGTTGCAAAGTAAATGATTTTTTCTGTAACCTGTAGCATTTTCAGCATCTTATTAGGGCGACTGCACCAAATTCATTTTTAAGCGATACGATCTTATGGACTACATAATATAAGGAATAATCCATCCCTGCTACAAGAAAACTTATCTACATAGGCATAAAAAACATCGGAGTGCCTATCAATTCTGTAATCAGTGCCAGTGATTATAAAATCAGTGCCAGCAATTATATAATCACAACCACTGATTATAAAATCACTGACACCGATTACAGAATTGGCAGGCACTTAAGAAAGAATTATTCGGGACAAAAACGGTTCGCGCCGCAAGTACAAGTTGGTCCGTACCTGCCGTTTCACGGATGCTGGCGTGATGAATACTTCCAAATAATGAATTTTTGCGGTCCTTGCCCCGTTCTTTTTATTATTTCGGCAATATTTCGTATATTTACAGCCTATTATGGCTTATGGGCATTGCCATAAAGCTCCAGGATGATGCAAAAGATTTGGATAGAGATATATGAGACCAGAAGATATTATTGAACAGGACGAAAGCGAAGAAATAAAAGATACGGAAGGACAGCCGGTTGCTGATGAAAACAGGGATGAGACTGTCGAAACGGAAGCAAGCCAGGAGACACATTCGGAATATAAGATACCGGGGAAATCGGAAAGCCGGGTGTCTTATCATTTGTCGGGCATGTATCAGGATTGGTTCCTCGATTATGCCTCCTATGTGATTTTGGAGCGTGCCGTTCCGCATATCAACGACGGGTTGAAACCCGTACAGCGTCGAATCCTGCACTCCATGAAGCGGTTGGACGACGGGCGATACAACAAGGTGGCGAATATTGTCGGACATACCATGCAGTTTCACCCGCATGGCGATGCCTCTATCGGTGACGCGCTGGTGCAGCTCGGACAGAAAGACCTGTTGATCGACTGCCAGGGAAACTGGGGTAATATCCTCACTGGTGACGGTGCGGCGGCTCCCCGTTATATCGAGGCGCGCCTCTCCAAGTTTGCACTTGAAACGGTCTTTAATCCGAAAACGACTCTTTGGCAACTGTCCTACGACGGGCGAAACAAGGAGCCGGTGACGCTTCCCGTTAAATTCCCTTTGCTGCTGGCGCAGGGTGTGGAAGGCATCGCTGTGGGGCTTTCTTCCAAAATATTACCGCATAACTTCAACGAACTTGCGGATGCTTCCGTCGCTTATCTGCAGGGGGAAGAGTTTACCCTGTATCCCGATTTCCAGACCGGAGGTTATATCGATGTGTTGAAATATAACGACGGCGAACGCGGCGGTTCCGTAAAGGTGCGTGCCAAGATTACGAAATTAGACAACAAGACGCTTGTCATCAGCGAGATTCCATACGGGAAGACAACCTCCACTTTGATCGAATCGATTCTGAAAGCAAATGATAAGGGAAAGATCAAGATCAAGAAAGTCGACGATAATACGGCCCGTAACGTGGAGATCCTCGTGCACTTGGCTCCGGGTGTCTCTTCCGATAAGACGATCGACGCGTTGTATGCCTTCACGGATTGCGAGATCAGCATTTCGCCGAACTGCTGCGTCATTATGGACAATAAGCCGCACTTCCTGACGGTAAGCGATGTGCTGAAACATTCGACAGACGACACGCTGCACCTGCTCCGTACCGAACTGGAAATACAGAAACAGGAACTGGAAGAGTCGCTCTTCTTTGCCTCCCTGGAAAAGATCTTCATTGAAGAACGCATTTATAAAGACAAAGAATTTGAAGAGGCGAAAGATATGGATGAGGCGATCGCCCACATCGACAAACGCCTCGACCCTTTCAAACCGCACTTCATCCGCGAAGTGACCCGCGAAGACATCCTGAAACTGATGGAGATCAAGATGGGACGCATCCTTAAGTTCAATACGGATAAATGTAATGCGATCATAGCCCAGTATAAGGAAGATATTGCGAAGATCGACGACCATCTGGCGCATATCGTGGATTACACGATCGACTGGTTCATGATGCTGAAAGAGAAATACGGCAAGAACTATCCGCGCATGACCGAAGTGCGCAACTTCGACACGATCGAGGCGACTAAGGTTGTCGAGGCGAACGAGAAGCTGTATATCAACCGCATTGAAGGGTTCATCGGGACCGGCTTGAAGAAAGACGAGTATGTCTGCAACTGTTCCGATATCGACGATATTATTCTTTTCTACCGCAACGGCACGTACAAAGTCGTGAAGGTAAGCGAAAAGATGTTTGTCGGGAAGGATATCCTCTACCTGAATGTCTTCAAGCGGAACGATAACCGCACGATCTATAATGTGATCTACCGGGACGGAAAAATAGGATATAATTATATCAAACGTTTCGCTGTAACAGGCGTCACGCGCGATCGGGAATATGATATAACCAAAGGAACGGAAGGCTCGCGCATCCTCTATTTCAGCGCCAATGCCAATGGCGAGGCCGAGACGGTGAAGGTGATCCTGAAACCGAAGCCCCGTCAGAAATTGCTTGTCTTTGAGAAAGATTTCAGCGAGATTGCGATTAAAGGGCGCGGTTCTATGGGAAATATCCTGACAAAGGCGGAAATACATAAGATCAGCCTGAAGCAGAAAGGAAGTTCGACATTGGGAGGCCGTATGGTCTGGTTCGACCGCGATGTGCTGCGCCTGAATTACGATGGGCGCGGAGAGGAGTTAGGTGAGTTCCAGAGTGAAGATCAGATCTTAGTGATCCTTCAGAATGGCGATTTCTATACGACCAACTTCGATCTGAGCAATCATTATGAACCAAATATCTTGAATATCGAGAAGTTCGATGCGAATAAGATTTGGACGGCCGCTCTTTACGATGCCGACCAGAAATATTATTATCTGAAACGTTTCCAACTGGAAGCCGGAAGCCGCAAACAAAATTTCCTCGGCGAGAATCCGAAGAGCCGCCTGATGTTGCTTACTGATGAAGTATATCCACGGATAGAAGCGGTGTTTGGCGGGCATGATGCCTTCCGTGAACCGTTGGTGTTGGATGCGGAAGAGTTTATCGCAGTGAAAGGGTTCAAAGCAAAAGGCAAACGTATCTCGACTTTTGAGATACAAACGATCAACGAGCTTGACCCAGTTCGCTTTCCTTCCGTAGCACAGCCACGGCAAGAAGGTGGTAGCGATGATGAAGAGGCGGATCTCGATCCGGATCGGGATAAGAGCAATTCGGATATTATCGATGAGATTACCGGGCAAATGAAACTTTTTGATGAATAGTGCGTATGAATAAGACAACCAGTCTGATGTTTCTGTTCCTTTGTCTGGCTTTGCCGCTGATGGCTCAGTCTGTTGAGGACGAAGTGCCCCGCTCGACCAACGAGAGCACGATGGTCGGGATCGGTGGTTATAATTTGCGGGACACCTATCTCTCGCCCAGTACGGACATTAATTATACGGGCTGGGTGGCGCGGATTCTCAATGAACGGATGAAGGTTGTGCGGCTGGCGGACTATAAAATATCACGGCAGCAACTGATTAACGTGGAGTTCGGTTCGACCCGCAACGGGGCGGAGACGGCAAACGAATATGCCGGTTTCGTAGACTACAGCCTTGGCTATCATTACCGCTTCCCGCAACTGCTGCCCGGATTGAAGGTCTTGACCGGTGCTTCTGCACGTCTCTCGGGCGGTTTTATCTATAACACGCGTAACAGCAACAACCCGGTTTCCGGTAAGGCGGACTTCGACCTGAACTTGTCGGCTATGGCGATCTATAATTTCAAGATCCAGGATTTTCCGCTCACGCTCCGTTATCAGGCGGAGATACCCTTTGCCGGCGTGCTCTTCTCGGTGCATAAGGGCGAACCCTATTATTTCCTGACGCAAGGCAGTGCGGATGGGATCGTGCGGTTCAGTTCGTTCCATAATAAGTTTGCGATGCGGAACTATTTCACGCTCGATATTCCGGTGTCGAACTTTACGGTCCGCGTCGGCTATCTGAATAGTATGTACCGGACGGATGTGAACAGCATCAAGACGCATATCCTCTCCAACTCCTTTATGGTCGGGCTTGTGAAAGAATTTGTCTCTTTCGGCGGCAAGCGTTTAAAGAAGGATGCTCACCGATACAGAAGCGCCTACTATGGAAATTGAAAATTAGAAATTGAAAATTAAAGAATATGATATCTGATTTATTTTGCCGTGCTTTTCAGAGGGCGGTAATGAAATATTATCTCCTTTTCTTTTGCGTCCTGTTCTCCAGTTGCGAGAAAGCGACAGAATATAATTCGTCTCCCCGCGATAACTTCGAGGCGCTTTGGCGTATCATGGACGAGAACTACTGTTTCTTTACCTTCAAGGATGTGGACTGGGACGACGTGCACGACCGGTATAGCCTGCTTGTGGGGGACACGATGAGCCAGTATGAATTGTTTGATATTCTCGGTAAAATGCTTGCCGAGGTAAAAGACGGCCATACCAACCTGATCTCCTCTTTCGATATGTCCCGTTACTGGGCCTGGTACGAAGATTATCCGGCCAATTTCTATACTGAAATACAGGACAATTATCTCGGTACGGACTACAAGATTGCCGGGGGGATGAAATACAAACGTTTGGCGGACGATAAGATCGGATATGTCTATTACGGCAGTTTCTCGAGTGGCGTAGGTGAAAACAATCTGGATTATATGTTCTTGCATTTCAAGGAATGCAAAGGGCTGATATTCGATGTGCGTGATAATGGAGGCGGTTCCATGACTTTTTCCGACCGTATCGCTTCACGTTTCCTCGAGGAGAAGATGCTGACGGGCTATACGCAATATAAGAAGGGAAACGGGCATAACGACTTTACCGAGCCCAGTCCGGTCTATCTTTCCCCATCGGACCGTATTCGTTGGAGCCGTCCGGTTATCGTGTTGACAAACCGCCACTCTTACAGCGCTACAAACGATTTTGTCAATGTGATGCGCCTGCTGCCGCAAGTCACGATCATGGGCGATCGCACGGGAGGTGGTAGCGGCCTGCCTTTCAGTTCGGAATTGCCGAACGGATGGAGCGTCCGTTTCTCGGCTTGTCCGGTGTTGGATGTGAACAAACAGCATACGGAATTCGGAATCGACCCGGATATCAAGGTGTCTATTACAGGCGATGATATCATGAAAGGACGGGATACGATCATTGATGCCGCAATCGAATTGCTGTTGGCTAAGAGCGATTCGGCTCAGATTCCTACTGAATGAAATAAAAAGAGAAACAATGACGATAATCCACAAAAAAGCCGCACTCCCTATAATAAAATGGATGCGGCTTTTTTGTTGCTTTCCAGCGAAACAGTCTCTCGATTCCCCCTCTGCAAAGACTTTGTTAACCTTAGATCTAAAATACTATGAAAAAAACTCACTGCAAATATAAAGTATATTTATTGAATATGCAAGAGTTTATGGTTACATTTTATTGCAAATTTGCTACTTTTTGTTTTAAATTTGACACTGTGTGCGGATTCACACTATTATTATATCAATAATCTATTGATTCTGACACCTCTGAATCGCCTTGAAATCCGCTTCCTAACTGGAATTTCTCTGGGATGGAATTCAGGATATCGAACAGTTCTTCCACAGTCTCTGCACGCAACATCGCAACACGTGTTTGTTTGAAATCGGGAATTCCTTTAAACAACGGAGTTGCAGCTAAATGCCTGCGGATATGGAGAATTCCCCGGCGTTCATCCAGACGTTCCACACTTTGTTCCACCTGCTTTTTCAAGATATCCAGATACCAGGAGAAAGATTCGGCAGGCAATAATTCGCCTGTATTTAAATAATGCTTTACTTCACGGAAAATCCACGGACGGCCAATACTGCCACGGCCGATCATGACGGCATCCACTCCATACTGTTCGAAACGTTGTTTGCAAACCTCGGCGGAAATGACATCGCCATTACCGATTATAGGAATATGCATACGGGGATTCTTTTTTACCTCGCCGATCAACGTCCAGTCCGCTTCTCCCGTATACATCTGCGCACGGGTACGCCCGTGGATAGAAAGAGCGGCAATACCGCAATCCTGCAATTGCTCGGCCAGATCCACAATAATCCGGTTATCGGCATCCCAACCCAGACGAGTTTTCACGGTTACAGGAATCTTCACCGCTTTAACGACTTCGCGGGTGATATCCAGCATTAGCGGGATATTGCGCAACATACCGGCACCTGCACCTTTGCCCGCCACCCGTTTCACCGGGCAACCGAAATTGATATCGAGGATGTCCGGATGAGCGGCCTCGCAAATCTGTGCGGCTTCGACCATTGTCGGGACATCACGGCCATATATTTGGATGGCGACAGGACGTTCTTCATCCGCTACGTTCAGTTTTTGTTGTGTTTTATTTATGCTACGTATCAGGGCGTCTGCCGAAACAAACTCGGTATAAACCATATCCGCACCAAAACGTTTACACATCAACCGGAAAGATATATCTGTAACATCTTCCATAGGAGCCAGGAAGACGGGGTGTTCACCTAAATCTATTGTACCTATTTTCATATTTATCGTCAATAACGGGTACAAAGGTACTGATTTCCTGCTAAAAATAGGGGTGAAAGGAGATCTACTAAGAAATATAGTAAAATAACTATATATTATAGTTGTATTACTAAATAATATAGTTATATTTGTGCATTCCTCTAATAAGAAACGGATTATGATCAGATTAACATCAAAAGAAGAAGAAATATTGAGTTACTTCTGGGCAAAAGGTCCTCTTTTTGTACGCAAACTACTCGACTTGCAAGAAGAACCCAAGCCGCATTACAACACTTTGTCCACAATTGTCCGCTCACTGGAAGAAAAAGGATATATCGGATATAAGGTGTATGGCAATACGCACCAATACTACGCGCTGGTATCGGAAGACGACTACCGGCGTAATTCCCTGAAACAGGTGATCGGCAAATATTATGACAATTCGTATACCCGCGTCGTTTCGACGCTGATCGAAGAAGAAGCGCTTACGATCGACGAACTTCAGGAACTGATCCGGCAAATCAAGAACAAATAAAAGCCAACGCTTATGGAAGCCTTTCTTCTATACATATTAAAATCCGGTATTTGCCTGACTGTATTCTATGTCTGTTTCAAGGCGTTGTTCAGCAACGACACGTTTTTCAGGTTCAACCGCTGGATATTACTGGTTGGAATTGTGATTTGCATGCTCTTGCCGATCTGCCGGATCAAAACAGTCCGGTTTCTCCCACTTAGTCGGCCGGTCAGCCAATTAGAGATGATTTTCCAGGAAGAAGAGGTTAAAATAGTTCCGGATCCGGAAAAGGAAAAAATGATTACGGCCGTAACAGAGCAGAAAAATACATCCGTTCCCTGGACAGAGATAATCGGGGTTATTTATTTTACGGGCTGCTGTATATGTTTGTGTACAACGATTCTGTCATTCAGAAAAATGTATCAACTGGCAGAGAGAGGCCGAAAACTAAGACAGGGAAAGTACACGTTGATCTTGATTTCCGGCTCCCTGTCTCCCTTCAGTTGGGGGCGTTATATCTTTCTTTCGGAAGACGATTACCGGAATCATCCGGAGGAAATATTAATACACGAAAAAATGCACCTCCGCTATAACCATTCAGTCGATCTGATCTATATGGAAACGACTCTTCTGCTGCAATGGTTTAATCCCGCCGTATGGCTATTAAAAAGGGAATTGCGGGATATACACGAATACCAGGCGGATAAAGGTGTACTCAGCCAAGGCATCGATGCAACAAAATATCAACTATTACTCGTGAAAAAAGCTGTCGGCTCCAGCCTCTACACTCTTGCCAACAGCTTCAACCACAGTAAAATTAAAAAACGTATTACTATGATGTTAAAAAAGAAATCGAACAATTGGGCCCGGTTGAAGCTTGCGCTCCTGGTCCCGGTAGGCCTCGCGGCCTTAAGTGCGTTCGCCCACCCGGAGGCAAGTCCGCCACCGGCAGCAAAAATGGCCGGCAACCTTCATCTACCGGTTAACAAAAGTATGGTAAATAAGGAAACTATGCAACAGGATCATGCAGTTTTCCTCACCTACAAAGAATCGGATTCGGAGGATCTGAACAGTATAGTATGCAAAAACTTGGACAGGATCAGAATGCGAGTAGCGGAGGGGCAATTCAAGAACGCCTTAGAAGTAACTGTCAATCCGGCTTTCAATGATATACCGGCTTCTTATTTAGAAAAGGTAAAAGGTGTTTTGGAAGAAAAGGGGATTAAATGCAAGATCGACATGGCTGTGCCGAATACTGTCATGGATGAAGTTGCCAAACCTTCCCGCAGATATGATGATGTGGTTTATCTGATTCAGAATAAAAAGATTGTCGTAGCGCTTAGCATAAGTAAATTCAGTGCGAATCAGAATGATCCGCGACTGGATCAGATATCCAAGTCTACTCCTCTGATCCTTCAACCTGAGAATTCCAAGATTTCTAGGCAAGAGATGGAGAAACTCAAAAGCCTATTGGAGAAAAAAGGGTTGACTGGTGAAATCAACACGAATGTTTTCAAGATCGGAGATGCTGCTGCTCCACCTCCTCCGCCACCACCTCCTGCGGGACAGGTTACTTTCAGTTATCGGGACGGGCAACCGGACCAACAGTTCGTTTTATATGATCGCCATGCCAAACCGGGACCTAACCTCGGACAACGCATAGACAAGATTTACAGGGATAATATTATGAAAGTAAGCATCAAGATCAACAAAAGAGCTCCTAAAGACCTGGTGGAAACCGTCAAGCAAGAACTGAAGAAAAAGATCGATTATCCTGTCCAGTACGAAATATTGCAATTCGGCGACTAAAAATCAGAGATATAGCGTACATATTTATCACCCTCTCCGTTTGCAAAACCCATTTTGGGAGAGTAAACGGGGAGGAATAACCTTTTCCATAAATAAAGATTGCCTATTGAGGAATGTTACTATCTTTACCCCTCCAAAAGAAGGATTCAGATGATACATAAAATAGGGATACTCTTTCTCATTTGCCTTTTCACGGCCTGTTCTTCTTCCGGACAGAACGGGATTGCGACCACCGGTGAACTTCTTCGGCAGGCTGCTTTTTACAGAGAAAGGTTGCAGTTTCTCCCGGCATTAGAGACCTATAGACAGGCGATCGAGCAGGCGGAAAAAGAAAAGGACAGCGTTGCCCTTTCCATTGCCTATCTGGAAACAGGAAAAATCTACCGGAAACAATCATTGAAGCAGAAAGCATTGGAAAACGAGAATATAGCATTAAACTATATCCGGAACCCTGCCGGTGACTCACTACGACTGGTGCTTTACCGGGAAATAGGTGATATCTATTCCCTGTCCGGGCAGGCAGACAGCGCCTTTTATTATTATGTAATGGCCGGTTGCCGGATCAAACAGGCAAAGATCCTGCAGCAGAATGGAAGTTATAAAGAGGCTGAAACTTTATTAAAAGCAGAGTCGGGACAAACGGTTCCACGGGAAGAGAAAGCGGAAATATATTTAGCTCTGGCAGATTTGCAAATTACAGTGGGGAAATTGGATGAAGCCGAAAAGAATTTAAGTGAAGTCCCTTCTTCCCATCCGCATCTATATGTCGCCCTGTCACGTATCGCCCAAAATCGTGGAGATAGTTTGCAAGCGGATTTCTACCACAAAAGCTACCTCCATTACTTATCTGAACTGCGACAGGAAAAAGAACAAAATCAAATCACCCGACTCCTCCGAGCCTCGGAGCAGAAAGAATGGGAAAGACGTTTGTCCAACACCCAAAAAACACAGAAAGGTCAGATATACGTCTGGCTCACTCTACTTGTATCTTGTAGTTCAGGAATCTGGGGTTATTCCCGCTACCGACAGAAGAAGACCGCCGTTTCTCTGTCCGAGGCAGACTTCCATTCTTCGGAAATTTACCTGCGTTTCCACAAAAAGGAAGAATGGAAACCAGCTCCCAAAGACTGGGAAGAACTATTACAAGCGCTCAACCGGACCTATCCGGAGTTTCGCGAACGGCTGAAAAAAGAAGTACCGAAGCTTAGCGAACAGGAATGGCGCATGTGCTGCCTGATCAAGATGGAAATTCCCCCTTCGACTGCCGCCATGCTTCTCTGTTGCACCAACCAGGCAATTTCGATGCGTCGCGTACGCCTGTATCGGAAAATAACGGGTGAAAAGGGTACGCCTGAGCTATGCGACTCCTTGATCCGTGATTTTTAAGCAAATGTGAACTGATGTGAAACCGCAAAGCAAACCGTTTCCTCTATTTTTGCCAGAAAAAAGCGTATGAAAAAGATGTTGTTCGGGCTTATGACAGCCATTATCACTTTTACCGGATGCGGATCAGATCAATCCGCCGGCAAATTACCCCAGATCGATCTGACAGCAACAAGTTTCACTTCCGGTCAAGTAGGGATTGCAGACGAAATAGAATCCATCGAATATGTCCCGTTGGAGCTGACAGATGAATCACTGATCGCAGATGTCTTGGATTTATGTGTTTCCGACGAATACATCTTCGTCTACTCCACCCGTCAGGACGGTGTCCTGCAGTTCGACCGGAAAGGGAAGTTCCTGCGCTGTATCGCTAAAACAGGAAACGGACCGGGAGAAACCGGACAGATCATCTCGCTAACGGTAGATGAAGAGAACCGCCTCTTCTGTGTCAGCGAATACTTCTCCACTTCTTTCTACTCCTTTGATGGAGAATTTATCAAAAAAATAGAGAATCCCCGCCCTTACTCTTACCAATTTTCAGTCGGACCGAATACGATGGCTGAATTAGGACGGATGTACGTTCCCATGAATACACCGGGGATGTTCAGTCTCGGAGTGTTTAACTGGGCCACAGACGATACGATCGCATTCCGGCATACGATCGGGAATATGGATCTTATGCCGTTGGAAGAGACAAGCCTGAAAGGTTGGATCTACAGCGGCAGCACAGACGGCATACTTTGCTATTCGGACGGGATAGACACGGTTTGGAATGTAAATGCTCGGAATATCGTTCCGGCTTTCCTTATCAACACGGGATATTCTGCCGAGGAAGAAAAAGAAATGCGCTCTTCCAAAACCGGTAATGAGACGGTAGATGGGAAATATAACGTCTTCAGCTTCTTCGAGACACCCCGGCATTACTTCGTTAAATGCTTCGAAGGTTCCGACCAATCCAGGTTCTATCTATACAGTTTTAATAAGGAAACCGGCGAACTGGCGCGTGAAACCTCTCCGTTGAATGCACAGGAATTATTCAAAAACAATTGGACTTTGGCAGGGATAGGCATCCGCAATGCAAAAGACAGCGGCCTGCCCATCTGGCCTTACCTGTCTTATCCCGGTAAAAAGCAAATGGTACAATTCAACACCGCCGTAGAAATCGAATATCTCAAAGAGAAAAGTCCCGGTCTGGAGAAACACCCAGTTTTGCAACAGATAACGGAAGGCTCGAATCCACTCGTTACGATTTATCATTTATACTGAAATCCATATGTACAGGCACAGGCATCCTCCTGAAATTCCATGCGGGTGGAACAACTGCTCCATGCAAGTGGAGCTAAAGTTTCATGCCTATGGAACCGGAAACGGATGCCCATGCAATTCTTCTCGGATATTATTCCTACCTTTGTGGCCAAACCAGTAAATGTATAAGAACCTGTGAACGAGAAAGATTTTGAAATAATGGCGCCTGTCGGTTCGTACGAATCACTGATGGCGGCTATCCAGGGAGGAGCCGACTCTATCTACTTCGGCATTGAAGGGCTGAATATGCGTTCCCGCTCTTCCAACAACTTTACAACAGACGACCTGCGCAAGATCGTAACGATCTGCCGGGAGCACGGTATTAAAAGCTACCTGACCGTCAACACGGTTATTTACGGGGAAGACCTGCCTCTGATGCGTGAGATTATCGACGCGGCAAAAGAGGCGGAGGTGTCTGCCATTATTGCGGCCGACGTAGCAGCCATGAACTATGCCAACAGTATCGGGCAGGAAGTGCATCTCTCCACACAGCTCAACATCTCTAATGCAGAAGCGCTGAAATTCTATGCCCGCTTTGCCGATGTCGTCGTTCTGGCCCGCGAACTGAACTTGAAACAGGTACACGAAATCTACCGTCAGATCATCGACGAACAGATCAAAGGTCCGAAGGGGGAACTGATCCGTATCGAAATGTTCGCCCACGGCGCCCTCTGCATGGCCGTTTCAGGCAAATGTTACCTGAGCCTGCACGAGATGAACGCTTCCGCCAACCGGGGAGCCTGCATGCAGATTTGCCGTCGCGCTTATTCGGTAAAAGACAAGGACAGCAACATCGAACTGGATATCGAGAACCAGTATATCATGTCGCCTAAAGACCTGAAAACGATTCATTTCATGAATAAAATGATGGATGCAGGCGTACGGGTATTCAAGATCGAAGGACGCGCCCGCGGCCCCGAATACGTCCGACTGGTGACCGAATGCTATAAAGAAGCTGTACGTGCCTACTGCAACGGTACGTTCGATGAAGAGAAGGTTGCCGCTTGGAACGAACGCCTCGGCAGCGTGTTCAACCGGGGATTCTGGGACGGTTACTACCTGGGACAACGGCTGGGCGAATGGAGCAGCAAATACGGCTCCGGTGCAACTAAGAAGAAAGTATATGTAGCCAAAGGAATCAAATATTTCGACAAGATCGGCGTGGCCGAATTCGAAATGGAATCCGGCAGCTTGAAAGTGGGTGATGAAATCCTGATTACCGGGCCGACTACGGGTGCCGTTATGCAGACGATAGAAGAAATCCGCGTAGATCTGAAGCCAGTGGACGAGACTGTCAAAGGCGAACGTTTCTCCTTCAAGGTAAACGAGAAAGTCCGTCCATCCGACCGGCTGTATAAAATGGAAAAAGTTCAACTCGAAAAAGTATTTGAATGATGAAAGAGTATATCTTTAAATTGACAGACAAGGTCCGCGACTACGAATGCGACCTGCAAGGAGTAGTCAACAACTCTAACTACCAGCATTATATGGAACATACCCGTCATGAGTTTCTGGAATCGCTCGGCGAGAACTTCGGGCATATGCACGCAAAAGGAGTGGACGGGTTCGTGTCGCGGGTAGAAATCCAATATAAAACCTCTCTCAGGAGCGGTGACAGCTACATCTCTTGCCTCAACGTACACAAGAAAGGTGTCAAGCTCGTATTCGAGCAGGATATCTACAGGGCTTCCGACAACGCACTGGCGACAAAAGGAATCGTCGAATCGGTTATTGTCGAAAACGGAAAGTTGACACGAGGCGAATATTTCGATGAAATGCTAAAAAGAATAGAACATACATGACAGACAAACAGATTTACCAAATCGGCCTTACTATGATAAACGGCGTGGGAGATATCCTGGCGCGCCATCTCCTGCAAACTTTGGGAGATGCAGAGGCCGTGTTCGCTGAAAAGCGACAGTTATTAGAAAAGATCCCAGGTATCGGCAGCAATATTGCTGCCGAAATCAAACGCCCGGAAATCCTGCTACGGGCAGAAAAAGAGTTGGCCTTTATCGAGAAAAATCACATTACCTGCTATTTCCTGACCGATACGAGTTACCCGGCACGCCTCCGGGAATGCCCGGACGCTCCCGTACTTTTCTATTTCAAAGGAGATACAAACCTCGATGCAACCCGCATCATCAGTATCGTAGGCACACGTAATGCGACCGAATACGGACGCGGGCTGACCGAATCCCTGATAAAAGACCTGGCAAAGGCTGTCCCGGACCTGCTGATCGTCAGCGGGCTGGCGTACGGCATCGATATCTGTGCCCACCGGAGCGCTCTGCACAACCAGCTCCCGACAGTTGCAGTACTGGCGCACGGCTTGGATCGCATCTACCCTTCCAGCCACCGGAGTACGGCTGTCGAGATGCTGGAATCGGGCGGGTTGTTGACTGACTTCCCCAGCGGAACAGAGCCGGACCGTCCTAATTTCATCCGCCGGAACCGGATCGTCGCCGGAATGTCCGACGCAACCATTGTGATCGAATCGGCTGAGAAAGGAGGTTCTCTGGTAACCGCCGATATTGCATTCTCCTACGGACGGGACGTCTACAGCTTTCCGGGACGCGTCGGTGACAGCCATTCCAAAGGTTGCAACAACCTGATCCGGCAAAACAAGGCCGGTCTGATCACATCTGCCGATGATCTGCTCTTCGCACTTTGCTGGGATATACAAGCCACGGCAGCTCCCGTGCAAACGGAACTGTTCTTCTCCGATGCGGAAGTGCCCGCCACAGAACAAAATCCGGTTTTAGCAATCATGCGAACGAAAAAGGAGATCCATATCAACGAGCTTGCCCTGGCACTGAACATGCCGGTTCATCAACTTTCTACATTATTGTTCGAACTGGAAATAAACGGGAAGATAAAAGCCTTGCCGGGAAACATCTACAAACTGTCCTGACCGGGCTATTTATAGGCTCACCTGCCAGATCAAATATTGGCATATGTGAACCTTATTGTTATCCCCGGCTTATTGTACGGTTTCCTGAAATTCCCGCTGGTCTAAATCGAAACAGTAACGCATATAATTTGGTTTTCTACCCCATTTATTTCAAATTACCCCTGCGGGTAATATTTTTTAAGAAACTCGAAATAATACAACGCATTGGATAACAGAAAGATATGGGTGTCTCTTTTTTCAAGGAAGTTATTGTTCGATTTAACATTTTAAGGAGACGGGTCTACCTTCTTCCATCGGTATATTGGCACATTGTCCGATTGACTCATTATTTTCTCATTTAAACGTATCGAACAAGGGAGTGCATCCGATAATTAACATAGATCATGTTCTTTATAAATAACGGGGTAAGCCATTTTATATAAAAAGAGGGAGGGAACCTATATAAAAAATTAAAGGCTGTCTCACGACAACCCCTAACCAACTTTGTTAACCTTAAATCTAATACTATTATGAAAAAACCACAGTGCAAAGATACACTCGTTAAGAGCATTTGTCAAGCATTTTGCCGCTAATACTTGTTAATTGGA
This sequence comes from Parabacteroides vesiculifaciens, assembly GCF_049860805.1. Lineage (NCBI taxonomy): Bacteria > Pseudomonadati > Bacteroidota > Bacteroidia > Bacteroidales > Tannerellaceae > Parabacteroides > Parabacteroides vesiculifaciens. The sequence continues at coordinate 3,830,846 of NZ_CP187555.1, read as the reverse complement.
TAGGTGTTAATAGCAAAAAGATTTTAATCAGCCCTAAAGAGTCTTTTAAACCGCACTATTTTGTTAAAACCAACCCTTGAAACAGGTACGGATAGTCCGTTTCGATCACATCGGGATGCGTCGCAATCTCTACTTGATAGCCTGAAATTCTCTCCGCTTCCGTTTTGGCTCTGTCGTGAGTCGGAGCAACTGAGATCATACACATAACTCCATTCCGGTGCAGGGCGTCATACAACGATTGCTGCTCGGGTTTCATTTTCGGACCGACATATGCCATCACCTGCCCCCAAGGAACACCGGCTTTTTCATATTTATCGAATTCTTCCCGGTTCTTACACCAACAGGAAAACATCGCATCCGGTTCCCGGTCGAGATAATAACGGGCTTGCCCGGCATTATGAACCGTATACATGACATTGACAGGCTTTTCCTTTTCGATAAAATCAGCCATTACCTCCAGCGGTACATCCTTAATATCCAGATTCAAGATTGTTTTGCCCTTGCTCCATTCGAGGCATTCTTTCAAGGTCGGAATCTTGAAGGCAGTTACATTGCCGTTCCGGTCTATTAGGTTGAATTGTTGCAGCTCCGCATAGGTATAATCGGAAACTTTTCCTTTTCCGGTAGTAGTCCGGTCGATGGTTTCGTCGTGCATCAGGACGATCACCCCGTCTTTTGTCAAGCGCGGATCTATCTCGAAAAACGATTCCATATAAGATAATGTCTTCTCGAAAGATTCGATGCAGTTTTCCGGATAGCCGTCCAGCATCCCACCACGATGCCCGCTGATAACGACCGGACGGTCGGGAGCATACCGGAAATAGGCATGCAGGTCCCGGCTATTTTTTACCGGAATGTAATGAGGATTTTGCTTTTTGTCCGAAGCCGAAAGACTCGCGGCAGGCATAAAGACTCCTAAAAGAAACACAAGGATAAAAGATAACATTTTCATGATATTCGTATTTACATAGATTCCTTTTCAATTACACGGCCTAAAAGTAAAACTTTTTTACCAGCATTACGCTACAAAAAATACTACAAAAACATGAAAATATGACCGGAAACAAGAAACACACAAGAAGAGGCAGGTATATAAAAAAATTAAGGATTGTCATCCCGACAACCCCTAACCAACTTTGTTAACCTTAAATCTAATACTATTATGAAAAAACCACATTGCAAAGATATGCCCGCCAAGCCCGTTTGTCAAGCCTTTTACAGCCAATATATGTTAAGTTTTGACAAGCCTTTTGCCAAAAAGTGTTAGACACTTTAAAACTATACAGAATACGTGCAAAAACTGCTAAATTTAACACTCCCCCGTACTTGTTTTCAGTGTTTTCAATTTCCCTGCCAACCAACTGCAGGGAAGGAACGACCTTCTTGAGAAAGCGGTTGAAACAATCGCTACAGAACCAGTTCCCTGAACAGCGTTTCCAACGTCTGGTCCAGATCGTCGGAAAAGCCCGGATGCGGACGTGAAGTCTGGATAGATGCACTCCGCACGGCCGTCAGCCAGCGGAACCGTTCCGGGATATCGAGCGTAGCGATAGGGCCGCCTTCTTTTGCACCGGAACAAATTTTATCGAAAACATGCAGGTTGGCAAATAACGATTCCCGGTCCAACTCGGTAGAAAACAGATTCAGCTTGTCCTCGTCTACTTTATAAAGCGCCTTGATATATTTCGCCCTCTTCGAAAACAGAATAATTCCCACATTGAAGAACTCCTCCCGTTCTACTCTGGGGACCAGACGTATAACGGCATATTCATATAAGTGCTTTCCTTGCATCCTGAGCTTCTTTTATAAATGTTTCGGAATGTGCCAGTCTCTCACATAAGAACCGGATATAAATCTCTCTTATCTCTTGCGGCGTGCCGGGGCTTTCGTTCCAGTGCAACCAATCGTCGGGAACCAGGGCCACGATCTCCCGTAATTTCTCTTCCGTCAGCAAACGTTTCATATCGGCATCCGCCTCCTCCAACCGCGAAGCCTCGGGCAACAGCACATGATCTTTGATCTGCACGAAAGGGCTTACGGCATGTTTCTGCCAGTTCACCCACGAATAATGGAAATAGAGCGAGGCACCATGATCGATCAGCCACAATTCCTTATGCCACATCAGCATATTGGTGTTACGGAATGTACGGTCCACATTGGTCAGAAATGCATCCAGCCAAATAATCCGGGATGCTAATTCCGCTCCGACCTTTGTCACTACCGGATCAAAAGTAAGCGCTCCCGAGAGGAAATGCAAGCCGAGGTTCAAACCGCGGCTACCTTGCAAGAGATCCTGGATCTCTTCGTCTCCCTCCGTCCGCCCGAACGCTTCGTCCAGATTCAGAAAGACCAGTTCGGGAACCCGGAAACCGAGCGCACGCGCGATTTCCCCGCCTATCAGTTCAGCTATCAACGCTTTCGTCCCGTGGCCTGCCCCGCGAAACTTCACGACATATTTAAACTCGTCATCAGCTTCCGCCAATGCCGGCAACGATCCGCCTTCCCGCAGAGGCATGATATAACGCGTCACATTCGCTGTCCGTAATTCCATCACATTCCTGTTATTTGAAGATAAAGATACAAGTTCTTTTTAAACAAACGAAAAATTACAATAGTTTGGAAGGAAAAAGGGAAGGAAACCCCTATAAACAATTAAAGGCTGTCTCACGACAACCCCTAACCAACTTTGTTAACCTTAAATCTAATACTATTATGAAAAAACCACAATGCAAAGATACATGCGTCAAGCCCGTTTGTCAAGCCTTTTACAGACAATATATGTTAAGCCCGGAAGAACTTTGCGGTAAAAAGTGTTACAAAGGGCAAAACTTTATACAATGGAATCAAATTCTGCTAAAATTAACACTTCAACCTTTCCTTTTTAAAGAGAAAGACGCTCTTTCAGGAGCTTATAACCAGCATTACTCGCCCGCAAACAAACTCCGTTTTTCAGACGAACCTGGTAATTCTCTTTCCCGAACAATTCGACCCGTAAGATCTGTTCGGCATTGACAATGCAGGAGCGGTGAATCCGAACAAACAGGGCAGGCGGAAGATGTGTTTCAAAATATTTCATCGTCTGCTCCTTCACATACTGGCCACCCGGAGTAAAAAGCGTTACATAATCGCCTCCGGCCTGAAGATATAGCAATTCTTCCAGGTGGATGATATGAATGCGGGAACCGTCTTTTACCGATACACGATCCAGAAAAGTTTCTTCTACAGGAACAGCTTCTTCCTGTACTTCATTTGTCTCGATTCCGGGTATCTCCTCAAAATCCGGTTCATCTGTACGGCTCATCCGATACCATTGCAGCAGGATAATCCAGCATAATATACCAAAGACCAGGCGAAGGGGGACACTATCCATAAAACCATCGGCGCTTCCCTGTTCCAAAAAGACCTGTAGCCCAAAGGCTCCAGCCAGACTGATCGCCTGAACCAATACCGCCAATGCAATTTGTATTTGCAAAGCATGGATGGTCCCGTCAACATACCCGTACAGAAAACCGGCGACAGCCAATAATCCTACAGAGACCAGACCATCTAAGCAGGCCATCCACATCCCCTCTCCTCCATAGCAGAACAGGAGCCATGAATAAATCATCCAGGCGATAATCGTCAGGGTAATTCCCACTATGCGATTTATGACCGATTCTATAAACGGATGTGTCTGCATAAATCAACTTTTAAACTCGATACCTCCGAAAGAAACTTTTCCCCTCACGATCAAAGTATGTTCCTTGTCTATCTCCACAGACGTATTATATCGTTTATCGTCACATCCGCCGATAAATGCATCGATCTGCGTCTGCAAGTTCCAGTCCGACGGCAAATAAATCTCGACTCCCCCGAAAGTACAGTCGATATCTATAAATGTTTGCGGAGCTTCCAGCTTGCTCCGCCGTAAATCCAGGACAGTTCCGCCAAACGTGTTTTTAATCCGTGCCCCTCTGAACACCGGATCTAAGACTATTTGCTGAACCGAGCCAAAAGTATTGTCCGATACGACAAAACCGTCTTCAGAACTATATACCTCCTTCGCATATTCCGGCCTTCCTCCATCCCAATGATTATTAGAACGATGACGTTTCGGCTTAAAAAGAATCATGATTCCCACCAAAATAAGCAGTACCGGCCAAGACATCCTGACCCACTCACCTGTTATTCCGGTTATTTCAGGTAATAAGAAATAAACACCTATCGCAATCGTAATCATTCCACCAAGGAAATGCTGCTTAATCAAATTCACAACGCCGACCACAATCAGCAGCATCTGCCAGGAAACCAGGATATCGAATAGACCAGGGCCTATTATCCCAAAATTCCGTCCAAGAAACAACAGACCTACTATGATAAACACAGCAGCCGTTACAACCGTATTCAGTTTACTGTGGCTGGGATAACCACCTCCAACGAAATCCCCTTGTTGATTTGTTCTCATATTCGTACATTTTTAATTTGTTACAAAACTACCGCCACACAACCGCTTACACAATAGAAAAGCGGCCAGTAGCGGCAAAATCCCGGTGAATAGCGGAATACTCCCGATAAAAAAGGCCTTAATAGCCTCTCCAAAGATATTCATTCATCTTTGTTAATGCACTAAAATTCCATATATTTGCAATGTTCGGAGGAACTATTCGAGAAAAATTAAAAGTGCTTCACTTTGTCGAAATCGCCAGTTTTGACCACCACGAAGCACAAGCAATCGCTATATCAGTGGGTTTGCTTGTCTATGTGGTAGAGGTTTCTGGCGATACCTGACAAAGTATAGGCAACAGCCCACTGTTTTTTTGGGCTGTCTACAAAAACTTTCATTCTCACTCCAACCGAAATAACGATCCATATAAAAAATATGAAATGAATACCGAATATGAAATCATCGAAGGCCTGAAAGCGGGCCACGAAGAAGCATACAAATACATATACGAGCGGCAATACAAAATACTTTGTATCATCGCGAAAGAATATGTAAATGATACTTTCACCGCAGAGATGATCGTAAGCGATGTCATTTTTGCCCTGTGGAAAAACCGGAAGGAAATAGACATTAATCTTTCGTTGCGTAATTATCTGATTAAAGCGGTCCGCAACCGATGCCTGAATTATCTCGCCCAACTGAATAAAAGAGAAGATATCCGTTCCCATATCGGAGATCTGCTGGAAAAAGAACAAATCCATTATGAGGAACAACACGGCTATCCGCTATCCAGCCTGATAGAAAAAGAACTTGACATCAAAATAAATAATTGCATAAACAATTTACCGGCACTTACCCGGCGCATATTCTGCCTGAGCCGTTTCGAAAACCTCAAATACGAGGAAATCGCTCAAGAGGTCAACGTTTCCGTTAATGTAGTCAAATATCACATCAAGTCCGCCCTGTCCCATTTGCGGGAAGAACTAAAAGACTATTTACCCTTGTTTCTACTTATTTTTTTCCCTTTCGGAAAATAAATCCATTTTTCATTTACCCTAAATCTTTTCCGGCTTGTCTTTATTATATAAGCAGAAAAGATGGACACACAGAATCAAAATAAAGAGCATTGGTTAAATCTCATAATCGACCGGCTGACAGGTACGATATCGGAAGACTCCGACTTGTGCCTGCAGGAATGGCTTGATGCTTCTGATGAGAACAGCCGATATTTCAGAAATATGGAACAACTCTGGGATTCAATGGAGGTTGTCCGCGAAGGAGAACAATACGATTCAGACCGTGCTTTTTCGCTCTTTCTACAACGTGTCCGGACAGAGAGCACGATAAACACACGGAAATCGTTCACCTTAAAGAAAGTGTTGTCATATGCAGCCATCCTGATCTCATTCATTGTCCTCAATTATCTGACCTATCAATATTACATTCATTCTTCAGATCAGAATATTATCCGATTGTCAGAAATTACAGTTCCCAATGGTTCAAAAACAAAACTGACATTACAAGACGGGACGAAAGTTTGGCTGAATGCAGGTTCAAAAATCCAATATGACTCCGATTTTGGAAAGAAGAACCGCCTGCTCAAATTATCAGGTGAAGCCTACTTGGAAGTGGCAAAAGATGAAGACTGTCCTTTTATTGTCGACGCAGGAGAAGTAAAAGTGAAAGTACTGGGTACCTGCTTTAATGTAAGGGCCTATAAAGATAACGACGAGATAAAAGTCGCTTTGTTAAGAGGCTCTGTCGAAATGGAAACAGACAATGGGGAAATGATGAAATTAGTCCCTAAAGATATTGCCCGCTTCAATATTCAGACAAAGGAAGCCGGCATTTGCCATAATACCGGGTGTTCCCAAAATAGTATTGGATGGATTGACAACAAATTTATATTCAACGGGGAAAGTTTCGAACAAATCACAAAAATATTGGAAAGAACCTTCAACGTAAAAATAAACATCCACAAAAAATCCATAAAAGAACGTTGTTTCATTGGCGACTTTGTCAATAACGAAACAATCGAACAGATATTTAAAGTCATGTCATCTAATGAAAAGTTCACCTATACGATAAAAGGGAATATTATAGACGTCTATTAATTCATATTTGTGTTTAATCTTAAATAATCATTTGCCTATGAAGTAGTACAACAAAAAAACAGAACCGGAGAATGCTGCAACACTCTCCGATCCCGAGAATAGATTTAAATTTCTGATTACTAACTTTAAATCCGATACAAATGTATAAAAAATATCAGGATACAGGGAAATTATACCCACTTATACGCAAGAATAAGACCTTGAATATCATGAAAATATCAATTCTGTTACTTTTGATTGGAATATTTTCTGTCTCAGCTACAGGATATTCACAGGAAGCCCGGGTTACCATTACAGTAAATAACACGACGATCAACGAGGTTTTCACCGAAATCAAAGCTCAGACAAACTATTCTTTCTGGTTTGATGTAAAAGATGTCGACATCGACCGTAAAGTTTCTATCGATGTAGAAAATGAGACGGTCAAATCCGTCTTATCAACCCTACTGAAAGGACAAGGTCTTGGTTTTGAACTAAAAGGGAATCATATCATTATTGTAAAAAAAGAGGCGTTAAACATATCGGTAGGAACCGGGTTACCTCAACAAAACAAAAAAATATCCGGCGTTATTAAAGATGAGCATGGAGAGCCTATTATAGGAGCAAATGTCGTCGTCAAAGGTTCTACCATCGGTAATATTTCCGACCACGAAGGTCGATTTACATTAGAGGTTCCGGAGAACTCTATCCTTACGGTATCCTATATCGGATATTTGTCACAAGAGATCAAAGTCGGCAAAAAAAATATATTTAACATCACCTTGGCCGAAGACTCCGAAAACTTAGATGAAATCGTTGTAATCGGATACGGGACAATGAAAAAATCCGATTTGACAGGTGCTGTCTCCAGTGTAAAAGGAGATAAAATTTCGGCGATTGCCTCGACCGATATTACTGATATCCTACAAGGAAAAGTTGCCGGTATGAACATCACATCTTCCTCTAAAGTTGACGAATCCGGTTCTATCCGTATCCGTGGCAATCGTTCACTGAATGCGAGTAATGATCCGCTGGTTATCGTAGACGGAGTCCCCGGACGTATGGAAGCTGTTAATACCAATGATATAGAGTCGATAGAAGTATTAAAAGATGCGGCCAGCACAGCCATATACGGTTCGAGAGGTGCAAACGGTGTAATTTTGATTACGACGAAGAAAGCGAAAGAACAGCAAACCCGTATCTCTTATAGCGGCTATATAGGTATCAGCGTTCCTAATTTAGTGAAAATGCAAAGCGGAGACGAATATATTCAGTTCCGACGTGACGGTTATAGATACAGAAACGGATGGGACCAGCCGTTTACAGACGAAGATGTATTCGAACCGGCCGAATTAGCAGTCATCAAAAGCCGCGATTTTACAGACTGGATCGATTTGTTGTATCGAAACGGTCAGACACAAAGTCATTATATTGGTCTCAGTGCCGGAAATAAAACAACCAAGTTACATCTTGGATTAAACTATACCAAAGATGAGGGTTATTCCAAAATAAATTTCAGAGACAAATATAATATCACGTTGAATCTCGACCATGAGATCAACAAATACGTATCGGTCGGATTATCCGCCCGCTTACAACGGAATAATAGCCAGGGTATGACAAAATTCGAGGAAAAGCTGCAATACATGACTCCACTCGCAAAACCTTATAACGAGGATGGGAGCCTGAACTATTATCCGGCTCCTCAAAATACTTCCGGCTATAACGTATTAGCCAATTATGGTAAAGACAATTATACGAATGAATTTATTAAAAACGCGGCATACCTGACCGGTTATATCAATATTCGTTTTTCAAAATATCTGAATAACAGAGCCAATATCTCTTATAACATTATCGATCGTAAAAACGGTTATTTCTTCGGAGAAAATTCGTACGAACGGAAAGGTACGGTCCCTCTTGCTGGGAAAAAATATCAGGATGAAGTAGAATATACTTTCAATGATATCATTTCCTACGATAAGAACTTCGGTAAGCATCATCTTGTTCTGGACGGAGTCTTTGAGGCAACCGGATATACGAAAGAGACAGGAGACATGAGTGGTGAAAACCAGCCGGTGGCTTCGACATCATTCCACAATTTGGGAACTGCCGCCGAAAACCTGCAAATCGGAAGTTCATACCAACATTGGACTTTGGCATCTTTCCTGGCACGCGCACGTTGGGATTATCAAGGCAAGTACTATGCCAACATCGCTATCCGTACCGATGGCTCTTCCCGGTTAGCGGCAGGAAACCAATGGGCCTTTTTCCCATCGGGAGGTGTTGCCTGGCGTATCTCGGAAGAAGAGTTCTTCGGAAAAAGAGAATGGCTTAATTCTCTGAAATTAAGAGCCTCCTATGGAGCCGTAGGAAACTCTGCCATCGATCCTTACCAGACGATTGCCGGATTAAGCAAATATGATTACCTGTTTGGAGAGGATGCCGGAAACAAATTTTTCGCTTATCGGCCTTCTATGATTCCAAATAAAGATTTAGGATGGGAAATTTCGCGTACGACAAACTTCGGAGTGGATTTTGGCTTGTGGAACAATCGTATATCCGGTTACATTGAGGGTTATATCACCAAAACAAGTGATTTGCTAATGGAACGTACGTTGCCATTTTTCACCGGCTTCTCCAAGGTTTGGCAGAATATCGGTAAAACCGAAAATAAAGGTATCGAACTAAATATCCAAGCAAATACGTTGAAGACTAAATCATTCTCTTGGGAAACAACTGTAACTTTTGCCCGCAATTGGAATAAAATCACGGAATTGCTGGGAGGTGGCGACATTCGCAACAATTCATGGTTTATAGGCAAACCTCTGCAAGTACATTACAACTATGAGATGATAGGAGTATGGCAGTTAGGCGAAGAAAAGGAAGCAGAGAAATATGGTGCTATCCCTGGAGACATCAAAGTTAAAGATCAGAATAATGACGGTTCGATCGGAGAGCTGGACAAAGTAATATTAGGACAGAAAGATCCAAAAATCATCGCATCTTTACTGAACTCATTCCGTTTCGGTGCTTTTGATGCATCCATCAATCTGAACATGAATTTCGGAAGCCTGATCCATCCTAATACCTATGCCAGCTTAATCACACGTGACGGACTGCGATGGATGCCGTCCAACTTCAAATACTGGACACCCGACAATCCGACAAACGAATATACCCGTGCAGATAAACTAAGCGGATATGATCCATTCGCCGGTACAGGTGGCTACATGAAGGGGGATTATATCAAAATTCAGGATATAACGTTGGGGTATGATTTCAGCAAAATAATGCCGAAAAACTGGAAGATTTTACGGGCACGGCTTTATGCACAAGTCCGGAATCTCGGATATATCTATAAAGCATGTAAAAATGACGTAAGCCCGGAAGCTCCCGATTTTGACTATAATATTCCGACAACTTATACAATGGGAATAAATATTGACTTTTAAACTGTAATAAATTATGAAATTAAAATATTGGACCTTTATAATCGCACTATATGCAGGCAGCCTATGTTCCTGTTCCGATTTTCTTTCCGAAGACCCAAAAGGAAATATCACCACCAACTATTCGGAAACGGAAGAAGGTTGTGAACGGTTGGTTCTGAGTTTATATAACACGCACCGCGATTTCCTCGAAAGACTTTACCTGTTCGGCTCGATGGGGGCAGACGAGCAATTAGTTGCCGTAAATGGAAATGACTGGCGCTATTTCGGAGAATATTTCGATACCCAGATGATAAACAATGGCTGGAACCGAGATTTCTGGAAACAATTGTATAACTCTCTCAATGTTGCGAACCTGGCAACCGAGATCATTGAAACAGCAGAGATCAAAGATGAAAGCAGACGGGCTGAACTTCGTGCAGAAGCACATGCACTACGCGCTTTTTATTTCTGGATCATCACGGAAACCTATGGAGATGGAGCACATTTCACGACAGAAAGTACCGCCGGTGTCAAAACAATTGGATATCAACCCGGTGTTGCAACCTTCTACAAGCAAATGCTGGAAGACCTCGATATTGCAGCTACGGGATTGAAGCTGCCGCAAAACAGCCAATGGGGGCGCATGAACGAAGGCATACGCAAATTCATCCTGATGAAAGTTTTAATGTCGCTGGCCGGTTATCCGGACGATGTGATTTCTGCTGCCGGATACACAAAAGAACGTTGCTACACAGACGCTCTTGCTTTGACAAAATCGTTGCGATCCGACTATAATTATAGGTTACTGGATGATTACACGCAGATATTCGATGTTGACAACCAGGTTAATGACGAAATTATCTGGTCTGTACAATATTCGACTGACAAAACCTATAATGGCGGAGGTGAAAACGGACTTCACCGCTACGGTGTCGGTTGGTACAACAAATCTGCTGTCGACAACAAAGCAATCACAACCTTATGGAGCCATTCCCTATATTATGGGCGAGAATATCGCTGGACTATGCCATCCTTATTTATGATTCAAAATTTCAACGAATACGATAAGCGTCTTTATGGCTCATTACAAGAATACTGGTGCTGGATCCCGACAGATTGGAATCAGAAGCCTGTTTACTCCGACACGGTCCTAATCCGCCACTTCCGCTCTGTGACAGACGAAGAAGTAGCAGCCGGACGACAGAGAGGGGAGACTCATCCATTAGGGCATGAACTGTTTGTTGAAGGATTGAACCATATGTACAACCTACAAACAGGGGAGCCAACAATGAACGGACGCTCTTGTTACCATACGAATCTAAAGTTATTGGATTCATCCCGTGAATTTGCAAAAGATGAAAAAGGTCATAAAGATTTCATCTGGTTTCGTTTAGGTGAAGTATATTTGTCTCAAGCAGAGCTATACATGTATATGGGACAAAAAGAGGAAGCTGCTAAAGTCATTACGGAATTGCGGAAAAGGGCATTGACCGAAGGGCACGAAGTGGCGCTGAAAGTCACACCCGATATGATTACGCTTGATTTTATCCTTGATGAGTATATGCGTGAACTGAGTATGGAAGGTTTCCGGTGGTACACATTGAAACGGACCGGCAAACTGCTGGAACGCGCCTTGAAATATAATCCGGATGTCAAAGATAAGATGAAAGCCTATCATGTCACCCGTCCGATTCCTCAGAACGAAGTGGATGTCGTCACAAATAAAGACGAATTCCATCAATTACCAGAATATGATAAATAATTCTAAACCATTTAATATCATTTACTATGCATAACACAACAAACCAAATGTCAAGAAGACATTTTCTTGCAACAACAGGAGCGATTGCCGGAACGGCCTTGCTCAATCCCTTATCTGACATAAAAGCAGAAGCTGCCGGTATTGCAACACCGACAGATAAAAAGCTTCGGATCGCACTCGTCGGGACAGGGGGTCGAGGGACATCTATGTGGGGAAGGGACATTCTGAAAAGTTATCCTGATTATCTTGAATTCGTAGGCCTTTGTGATAAAAACGAAGGACGTGTTGAAACTGGCAAACGCATCATCGGCACTTCCTGTCCGACATATACCGATTTTGAGAAAATGATGAACGAGACAAAACCGGATGTATTGATTGTCACGACAATGGACAGCACACACCACCAATTCATTATCCGGGGAATGGAGTTGGGAGCCGACATTATCACAGAAAAGCCGATGACGACCGATGAAAAGAAAATCCAGGCGATTCTGGATGCCGAAAAGCGGACGGGGAAGACATGCCGGGTTACCTTCAACTACCGTTATTCTCCTCACCGGGCAAAAATATGGGAACTGCTTCGCGCCGGAGAGATCGGTGATATCACTTCCGTTGATTTCCATTGGTACTTAGATACTTCACACGGAGCCGACTATTTCCGCCGCTGGCACAGACTTGTTGAATGCAGCGGTTCGTTATGGGTGCACAAAGCCAGCCATCATTTCGACCTCTTAAACTGGTGGATCGACAGTGATCCCGAAAGCGTTTATGCACTTGGAGCCCTCAACCATTACGGAAAGAACGGAACCATACGGGCAGAAAATTGCCGTACCTGCCCACATACCGACAAATGCAAGTTCTTCTTCGACATTACTAAGAACAAGAACTACATGGAATTGTATGTGGCCAATGAAAAATATGATGGCTATTTACGCGACGGTTGTGTGTTCAAAAAGGATGTAAACATCTTCGATAAGATGGCAGCGACAATCAAGTACAAAAATGGCGTGCAAGTCGCTTATTCGTTGACCACCTATTCGCCATACGAAGGTTACCGGATTGCATTCAACGGTACAAAAGGACGCATGGAAGCTTGGATACAGGAATCCAGACCGACATCGGATGCCAATTATGACGAAATCGTTTTATTCAAGAATTTCAATAAGCGGCAATATATCCAGATTCCGTTCGGGACATCCGGACATGGCGGCGGAGATGCATTATTAAAAGATCAGATATTTCTGCCCAATATCGACGATCCGTTCCAGCAGTGTGCAAACACCCGCGACGGTGCTTTGGCTTGCCTGGTAGGAATTGCTGCCCGTAACAGTATAGCATCTGGACAACCGGTTAAGATCGGAGATTTAACTTCGATCCAACCACAGGAAAAGAAGCTGTATAAACGTATTTTATAAGTATTCAAAGAGGATGTCAAACTACCTTGTTCCTACGCCTGACGCTATAGCCGTCAAGCGAGGGAAGAGGGTAGATTTGGCTCATTTCTGTCAAATCACGCCGGGTAGGTCTCCCGGCGTTTTGCAATTGCCGGCCCGTATTTTTATAAATGGTAGCCCTTGTTCCTGCAAACACCGGGCTGTCGGACTACGGTGCACGCAAGGACTTGGCCGCGTTGACCGCTACTGGGCGTTTGATGAAGGGCTGATGCCGGGATGAAGGCAATCCGGACGGGTGTTTTTATTTGTCGCGGCCTGTTGCATAACGGCTTGTACAGGGTAGGTGAAGCAGAAATACTCAGGCAGGCACTTTCGTTTTTAGCTGTTCCGGTATTCCAACGGCCCCATCCCCACATGCCGCTTGAAATATTTGCCAAAGAAAGACATATTCGTGAAATTCAGCGAATAGGCGATGTCGTGGATGGAAAGATCGGTCGATTTCAACTGTGCCTTTGCATCCATGATCACCATAGATGTGATGATCTCGACACAAGTCTTGTCGGTCGTTTGCTTGACGATCGTGCTGAGATGCGCCGGAGTTATGCCGAGTTTCTTGGCATACCACGCAACGGAACGTTGCGTGGTATAGTTTTTCATAACCAGCTGACCGAAGTTCTTGCTTATTTGCTCCGCTTTGGAAATATTCGTTTTGTTCAATGTCTTGTCTTTGTACATGGCCCCCACTCCGAGAAGCACCCCTGAAAGCAGGTGATTAAGGATATCTTTGTTCAACTTGGAACCACAGAATCCATACGTCTTGACAAGTAGCGAAAAATAGTCTTTCAGCAATTGGGCCGGTTGTTCTTTAAGCTCGATAATCGGGCAGTCTTTTACCACATACAGCATATCCATAGCCGACTTGCCTATATTGGCATGGTTGGTGAACTCGGATGAAAACCCCATGAAGTAGATCTGCAAATCCCCCTCCACTTTATGAATCTGGAAAATCGTGCCCGGCAGGATCGTAATAAAACTTCCCGGCTTCACCTGGTAGCGTGTCAGATTTATGGAAGCCTCCACCTCCCCTTGCATACAAAGCACGAATATCTCCGCCTTCAATCTGCAAGGATAGTTGGCATACAAGCTTAACAAACCAATATCATTATGCGAAAGATTGCCGATAATCCAATCCTCGGGGAGGTCTATTTTGGGGATGTCGTTTTCCATGTTCAGAATACATTAGAGTATGGGCAAAGATAATAATTTTGTCTTTGCTCTTATGTGCTTTTTATAAAAAATAGGACACGAGAGGCGATTATTATACTGAAATCCGGTTTATTTAAAGATGTTATGAAAGATGTTTTATAACAACTTCTAATAAAAAGAACACATAATCGTATAAATAGACCTTGTGGGTTTTCTTGGGTTATCGTTATTTTGCACCGATTTTAATAGGTAGAGAAAGGGTATTACTTCAGTTGTTTTGTGAATTTCTGATAGTCATTTGAATTAAGGCTAAAAAGTAACTATATTATTATATAGATGAAAAAATGTATAATTGAACATGGTCTTGGGAAGACTATAGTTTTATTGGTATGTGTTTTAGGAGTACTTGTCTGTGTCTCTTCTTGTGATTCCGATCGTGTAAACGCCGGCGGAACCGGAAAATTGCGTTTGTCATTATCAGCAGACACTACTTCTTTAAAGAAAGGTATCAACAATTCGACTAAAGCAGCTACTTCGGACGAATTCGAGAAGTTTCTGACTACAGCAGATTACAAGATCCGCATCGTGCAAGAGCCCGATACGGTTCAGTCGTATGATCGTTTCGATGAGATGCCTTCTGAGATAGAGCTGAAAGAGGGCGCTTATACCCTCATCGCCTCCAAAGGCGACAACCTCCCTTCCGCATTTGAAAATCCCTATTTTGAAGGAAGTACCGACTTCACGGTGAAAGCCGACATGAGTACACCTATCGATGTTACTTGTATGCTTGGGAATGCACGGGTGACGGTGGATTACACCGATGACTTCAAAAAAGCATATGAAGAGTATGCTACATTATTGAAAACTTCTTTTACAAGTGAAAAACTGGAAATAGTAAAAGAAGAACAACGTCCTGCTTATTTGCAGGTAGATAAAGATGGAACAGAATTGAATGTTTCTATTCGCTTGAAAAAGGTAGGAGGGAATGAGACGAAAGAGTATCCGGTACCAGCAACAATCGTATTGGAACGACGCCAGAATGTACGATTGATATTTAAGACGGATGGTACATCGAACGGCATAGGGGTAGATATTCTTTTAGATGATAAATTGGAAAAAGAAACTTTTTGGCCTGAAATCCCTGATTTTATGTAACAGGAATATGATTAAAAAGAGAAAAGAATGAAATCAATAATTTGTGCGATATTATTTGGAGTTGCAGCCTCTGTGATTACGGGATGTAGCGATATTGATGGAGGTAATTCAAGTTTCCCTGAAGGTACTGGTGGATTTAATTTGAGGTTACCGGAAACAGAAAAGGAAGTGGACATCCCTGTTATATACACAAAAGCAGGAGAAATCGCTTTTGATCTGCAGGCTGAGACATTTCCGATTTCTATTAGTGAAGGAGGAAATGTTGTGAAAAAGTTTGAGTCTTTCACCGCTTTGATTGATTCTGGAACGCCCGTTGTATTGCCTGTTGGAAAATATACGGTAAAAGCATCCTCTTTTATTCCTACTGATAAAGTTTCTGAAAAACCCTATTTTGAAGGTTCTTCTGATTTTGAGATTGAAGAGAGTGTTGTTTCGAATACCTCTGTTTTATGTATTTTTAAGAGTGTAGGGGTAGAACTTCGCTTATCTAAGCGTTTTGAAGAATTGCTGTCTGAAGAACCGGCGAATTATGATTATAAGGTAACGGTTTCTAACGAACAGGCGACTTGGAGTTTTGATAAAAAGAGTATGAAGCCTGGATATTTTATTGAAGGTTGTTCACGATTGATTGTAAAAGTTGTGGTGAAGATGAATGGGCAGACATATCCGGAGCGTACTTGGTATTTTAAAAACGGGGAAGAGACTCCGCAGATAGGAGAATATTATATTATTACTCTGGATGCGGGTAGGAGTGAAGTGAAAATGTCTTCCCATAAACTTTAATAAATAAGAAGAAATGAAAGTTCTCAATAATATATTATTTGTAGCTTTTGCAACTTTGTTATGTATGCTTTCTTCTTGTGAGATGAAGAAAGATTTGTTTGGGCAGGTAGATAAGGATATAGATGATCAACTTCCCATTGAAAAGGCCGGATTGTTAGATTTACAACTTCAGCCTCATAAAGAAGCGGATATACCTGACTCAAAAGGATCTATTTCCGGATCGGATGTAGTGGTTATCGATGTGAATGATTTTACGGTAGAGATACTGGATAGTATCGGACAAGTATATAAATATTATGAAAGCTATGCTGATTTAAAAAAAGAAGGCGGTTTGTTACTCCCTGTCGGAAACTATTCGGTCAGGGCAACATTAGGCAATGATGTGAATGCTGGCTTTGACTCTCCTTTTTATTCAGGTACTAATGAATGTAAGATAACCCCACAGGAAGTTGCTAAAGTAATTACCAATTGCGTATTGAGTAACAAAAAGATAGTATTCCGATGCTCTGAAGAGTTCAACAGCAGTTTTGAAGATGATTATTCAATTGTAGTCGATAATGGAAGCGGTGCATTGACTACATTTAAGGATGAAGAACGAGCTGCTTATCTGAAGAACACAGGTTCATTACAGTTTACAATTTATACGACTACTCGCGAAGGGAAAAAGGATAAGGTATACAACATTGATTTATCTAAGCAGGAAGAGGTGCAGGAACACAATAATATTCTGGTTGATTTGGATATCGTCAATGATGTGCCTGATGATGGTGGTGGTAGTGACGGAGATGACTCCGAGGACGAAGGTAATGATGAACCGGACGATCCGGACGATGGCGACAGACCGGATGAAGTAGTCAAAGCTCCTGTTATTAAAGTCGATATTTCATTGATTGAAAAAGACTATGTTATTGAGATTCCATCTGATTTTATCGATGGTGGTGATAATGGATCTGATGATCCTGACCCGTCGGATAATACTCCGACCGTAACTGCTACTCTGGATGGAAAGGCATTTGACATAAAAGCGACTCAGAATGTGACTCCAGCATCAAAAGTTGTGATCCAATTAAAGGCTCCGGGAGGTTTGGAATCGTTGATTGTCAAAGTTAATATAGGGGGAGATATGATGGATGTGGATTTGTTTGATTTAGATCCTATAGTAGCCGGAATATTGGCGGGTATGGAATTGCCTAAAAAAGGTAGTACCTCAATGCAGACATTTGACATATCTCCTTTTATGGAACTATTGGTTGACGGTATCAATACATTTGATGTAACAATGACAGATGCTAAAGGTGTTCAAGGCGGGGGTGTAATAACTTTAAATATGAAGCAATGAAAATGAAAGAATATATTATTTATAGCTTGTTTCTTTTGGCGGGCTTGTTTACTTCCTGTAATAACGACCGGAATAGTCTGGCTCCGGTCGGTACTTTATGCTTGGGTGTGGATAAAAATGAACAACTGCTGACGAAGGGAGAAGTAGTGGATGAATTGCTCAAGGTTTGTATTATAAATGCGGATGGCGATACGGTGAAGTCGTATGAAGACTATGTAAAGGAAGTTAGAAATGAGAAACTGATATTGCCTGTCGGAACTTATAAGGTGGCGGTTGCTTCCAATCAAACGGAGGAGCCCGGATGGGAAAAGCCTTTTTATGCAGGGGAAGAAACTGTGGATGTGAAGGCGGGCGAGATTACGAGTGCAACGGTTACTTGTAAGATTGCCAATACGAAAGTGACGATTGGTTATACGGATAAAGTAAAGGCGAGATTCACGAACTGTGAAGCGACTGTCAGCAATAGTAGCGGTTCCTTGCTCTATACATATGATGAGTATCGTTCAGGTTTTTTTGTGCCTGAGAAGTTGACTGTCAGTTTAGCTTTGACGAATAATGAGGGAAAAACATATGCAATAAAACGCGTGTTTTCGGACATAAAGCCGCGTTACCATTACACGATCATGTTCAATATGGCAGATCCTTCGGATGATAAGGAAGGTGGCAGTGACTTTACGGTCGAGGTCAATGATGAGACCCAAGTCGTAGAATGTGAAATCGTGATCGATGAAGATGATATGGAAGATAAGAAGGTTCCGGTTATTAAGCTCTCCGATTCGTTTAAAGATAACCAATTCTCAATTAAAGTAGGTGAGGAGTTGTCACCGTTATCATTGTCGATAACTTCGCAAGTTGGGATAGAAACGTTGATGGTGAAAGCTGAGTCTGACTTGTTTAAGCAGGCTAATGGCTTAAATGAATTTGATCTGGCTCGTTTGGATGAAATAACGAAGATGCATTTGGAAGAGCTGGGATTTCCACTATTGCCGGATGATCTGGATGCTAAAAATATCATACTGAGTTTTGACCAGTTGGTTGCAAAATTCTTACAGCATATAGCGAATGAGAAGGCAAAGAAAGTACATTCGTTTATAGTTTATGCAATGGATTCATTACATCAGGAAACAGAGGTTGCGTTTACTTTTGAAATTCGGCCGGATGTGGCTGTCGTAACAAATAAGGCGAACGCGTTCTCTACATTTGCTTTCTTGTCTGGAGAAACACAGGAAACTTCCGGACAGGCTTTCAAATTCAGAAAACAAGGCGATTCGGATTTTAAGACAATAGAGGCTCAGGTGAATGCAGACGGAACATTTTCTGCACTGGTCAACTCGTTAACGCCGGGTACGGATTATGAATATATGGCAGTAGCCGGAGCAGATAGCGAGGGAGATTTACTTTCTTTCCAAACAGAAGAAGCGCTTGAATTGCCGGGTGGTAGATTTGATGAGTGGGATGGTAATACTCCGAAAGCATCGGTAAGTCCTTTTTGGAAATCCGGAAATAACACTTTTACGAGTTCACTTTTGTCACCAACCTCTGAGGTTGTTGATGCCACTAATGATTCCAAACGAGCTGCCAATTTACAATCAACAAGCGCTGCCGGTAAGTTTGCTGCGGGAAATCTGTTTACAGGAGATTTTAAGTTAGATGTTATGACGGGCGAAATTACCTTTGGTCGCTCTTTTGTGTCTCGTCCGAGTAAGTTGAAAGGTTGGTATAAGTATGCTCCTGGAACTATCAATTATGGCGGTACAATCACGACACCTGGCGGAATCTCCATAAATGTGGCTGGAACGGATACTTGTTCGGTATATATAGCTTTAGTGAAAAATCGGTTTACAATCCGGACAGATAATACAAATTCTTTCTTTGATATGAGCTCTACTTGGTTTAAGGAAAATGTGATTGCCTATGCAGCTTTGCCTGCAGAACAAAGTGTTACAACAAATAATGTCTATAAAAAATTTGAATTGACACTAAAATATTTTCAACCGGAATATACAGGGAATTTCTATATTGCAATTGTTTGTTCATCTTCTAAATATGGAGATTATTTTAAAGGAAGTACAGATAGCAATTTGAAGTTGGATGAATTTGAATTATCATATGATTATGATCCAAACTGTTTTAGAAACGAATAAAAGATAAATGAAAAGAATATTAATCTTTCTCTTTGCCTGTATTATCCCTGTGATGGGAATGGCAAAAGAAACCAAATACGATCGTGGGATTGTGATGAAAACCTTTATACCAAAAGGTCAGTGGATGGTTGGAGCAACCTTTTCATATTCAGAGCATGTGGATGATAATTTTGAGTTTATGTCTGTATTAAAAGAGATCAATGACGAAGGGTATACCTTCAAGGTAACCCCGTTGGTCAGCTATTTCATTCGTGATAATATCAGTATTGGAGGACGTTTTGCTTATTCTCGTTCATTTACGAAGCTGGATAATATCAGTTTGTCATTGGGAGATGACTTGAGCTTTGAGATACAAGACTATAACAGTGAAGCGAACACATATACGGCAGCTGTCTTTTTACGAACTTATCTGAACTTGGGGGATAGTAAACGTTTCGGCTTGTTCAATGAGGCACGGGTGAGTTATGGTTATTCGCAGAGCAAAGGTTCGACCGGTACTGGGGTAGATTTAAGTGGATTGCATCAGTTGAAGCACAATTTAAATATTGGCGTGGCACCAGGTATTACCTGTTTTGTTAATGACTTTACTGCGGTTGAGGCCTCGATCAACGTAGCTGGTCTTAATTTTAATTGGTATGATCAGACCCGTGATCAGGTTTATAAAGGTTCACGTACTTCCAGTTCTGCTAATTTTAAAATCAACTTGTTATCTATTGATCTGGGGATTGTTTTTTATCTTTGATATGATATGAAAGGGAGCATAGTTATATATTTCTGTTTATTTGTCTTTTTGATTTTTACAGGATGTATCAAGAATGATTATCCGTTACCTACGATCGAGGCCGAGATAAAAGAAATCGCTATCGAGGGGATGCAATCGGTAAAGTTTGGCGATAATGCTGTAGTAACCGTTAAGGTTGCCGATACTTTAGACTTGAGTGATTTGAAGGTGGAAAAATTGGTTGTAACGGATCAGGCTAAAGTGATACCGGATGAACAAGCATGTCTTGATTTTGTACATTTCCCGGATACTGGTTTTGTTTCTGTAGACAGTTTGCCGGTTACTGCCAATACACGTATGAATTTTAAACAGCCAGTCTCGTTTTTACTTCGTTTATATCAGGATTATGAATGGAAAGTGAATGTGTCTCACGAGATTGTACGTAAGATAAAAGTAAAGAATCAAGTTGGTCAGGCATTAGTTGATGAAGTTACAAAAAATGTGATTATTTATGTGGACGAGAAAGAGCAACCTTCCTTTCGTAATATAGAAATACAAGAGTTACAGTTGGGTAGTTCTATAGCGGAAACTACTCCTGCTTATCAGGATGTAACAGACTTTACGCGTCCTCGTGTCTTTTTAGTATCGGCTTTTGGAGAGACCGAACGTTGGACGGTTAGTGTGAAATATCCTAACGGGGATGTTCAAACAACAACTATTTCACCTTGGGCAAAAAGAGCTTATTTACAAGGAACGACTAAAACAGGGAATATTTCAGTCCGGTATCGCTTGCAGAAAGAAGAAGAGGCCGATGAATGGGAAAACGTTCTTTCAAGTGAGATCGAGGTGAATGAAGAGGGCGAATTTACCGTTCTGTTTACACATTTGCGCTCCGGTGAAACATACGAATATGAGTTGACTGTGGACGGTACGACAAATGAAATAGTAACATTCACGACAGAAGCAATTCAAACTGTTCCTAATCTGTCGTTTGACGATTGGTTTAAAGGTGGAAAAAATGACAGTTGGTTTGCAAATAAGGATCTGACTGACGAAAATTATTTTTGGGATTCAGGTAATGAGGGGGCTAACTCTTTTGCTGACAAAAACCCGACTTCCCCGGAAGAAAAAGATACCCGGAAAAATAAAGCAGCCCGTTTAGCAAGTACGAAGGTGACTTCTGTTTTTGCAGCCGGAAGTATTTATTCGGGAACTTTTGGTAAAGTAGAAGGATTAGGAGCAATTTTGAATTTTGGCCGTCCCTATACATCTCGTCCTTCTGCTTTAAAGGGATACTATAAATATACTTCGGGGATTATTGATGTAACGAAATCTCCTTATGACTATTTAAAAGGACAGCGTGATTCTTGTCATATTTATGTCGCATTGTTTACATGGAATGCTCCTTTTCAAGTGAATACAACCACCCAAACTTTTGTCGACTTAAGTTGGAATAATCCGGATATGATCGCTTTTGGTGAATTGAAAACAGACCAATCAATAAATGATTATGCTCAATTTACAATCCCATTGAAATACCGTGATTTGACAACGAAACCTACTTATATACTAATAGTTGGTGCAGCAAGTAAATATGGCGATTATTTTACGGGTAGTACAAGCAGTGTTTTATTGTTGGATGAGTTTGAGTTGGTGTTTGAATAGTTAGTCAGATAGAAAGTATGAAAAGATTAAATAATATTATCTGTTTACAATTTAGAGTTTTATGTAAGCTTTTATTCTTAAGTATGTGTGTTGTTCCATTATCAGCTAAAGCTCAAACAAAAGTTGCTAATGAAGAACAATTAAAGGCTGCTCTAAATAATGGCGGCAATATTTTAGTAACAACTGATTTTAGCTTAAGTGGTACTGTTGATATTAGTAAAGATGTGGTTTTGGACTTAGGAAATAACATATTGAAATGTGAAAAGTCCATAGGCATGTTTCAAACTGGTTCAAGTTTAGACCTATTTAAAAGTACCGGTTCTAACGTTGTTGTTAAAAATGGTACTATTATTGCTAAATATACAAATGGATGGGCTGGCTATGTTACTGCTTTTCAGGTAAATGGTGGGAAAGTGACTTTTATTAATTGTGATATTAGTGGATATACCGAAGGCATAACGCGCAGTGGTACAGCAATAGAATATACTGGTGGGAATATACAAGTGGTAAGTGGAATTTTTACAGGGACAGGAGCTGGTTCAAATGGTAAAGGATATGCTTTTTATTCAAAATTATCTACTTTTGATGATTTTATTAAAGGGTGTTTGGCTAGGCAAAATGGTTTTGTTATAGATCCAGCAAATAAAGAAATTAGTGGTTCCGTTGTAGTTTCTCCAATCAACTATGCCATTAAATACGATTCAAACAAAGGTGATATAACATCAACGAACTATACCACAACTTATTCAATCTTGAATGACGGTGAAGCAAGAACCCTGCCAACAGTTGAACGTGAACATTACAAATTCCTTCATTGGTTTAATAATTCAGGGAGTGATATTAATGAAAATACTCCTATTACTCCTTCTACATTCCCGTATGTAAATATAGATGGGAAAGACGATCAGACATTAACTTTCAAAGCAAAATGGGAGGCTTTACCTTATACGATTCGATTTGATACGGATGGAGCAGGGACTATGGCAGATAGTACTTATACAGTTGAAGATTATCCGGAGTCATTGCCAACTCCCGTCCGCGATGGTTATATGTTTACAGGATGGTTTAATGGAACTACCCCTGTCACCTTGCCTTTTACATTTACAGGAAATATATCTTTAACAGCTCATTGGTCGGAATATAAGTATATACTGTCTTACGTTACAAATACAGAAACTGCTCCTGCCAAACAAAATTATACAAAGGCTACCTCCAAAGAAGTGAAGATCCCTGCTATTTGGGAAAGAAGAGGGTATGCTTTCAAAGGTTGGTATGATAATCCTGAATGTACAGGTGAGCCTGTAACGAGTGTTCCTTGCCCGCAAGATGGTAAAAATGCTGTTGTCGAATTGTCCTTATATGCTAAATGGGAAGCGATTCCTTATACATTAGGATATACGTTGAATGGCGGTGAATTTCAAAGTGAGCCGGAAAAAACGTATACAATAGAAAAAACCCCTTATAAATTGCCTATCCCTAAAAATGCGAATGTAAATAGCACTTTCAAAGGTTGGTATGATAATCCTGAATTATCAGGTAAGCCAATAGAAATCATAGAGAAAGGAGATATTGGCGATAAGCTTTTCTATGCTAAATGGATGGTCACATATTATGCCAAATGCTATTGGAATTCGACAGAACATCCGGATTTGGAAGATAAAAATCTCTCTTTCACTAAAGAAGATGAGGTAGTATTGCCCAAATGGGATATTGTTGATGGGTATGAAGTGCAGGGTTGGTATGAAAAGGAATCACCCGATAATCTGATTACTGTGATTAAAAAGGGGACGGAAAAAGACATGGAATTGTATGCCAAGTGGGTATTGGCAGAATATGATATAGTGTATGAACCTTATCATGGGACTTTGCCGGATAATGTGATAAAGAAATATACTGTGAATACGGAAGACATTGTTCTTCCGTATCCCACCCGTTCAGGTTTTACTTTTGTTGGTTGGTTTTCCGAACCGGCGTTGACCAATAAGGTTGAAAAGTTGGTAAAGGGATCTATGGGTAACAAAACCTATTATGCAAAATGGATGGCAGGAAATTTAGTCGTATTTGATCGACCGGAGAATGGCCGGATCATAGTGAAGGATGGATCGACAGAGGTAAAGTCTGGTGAGAAAGTCGGTGCTAAGACCCGGCTGACAGTTACTGCTATTCCGGATTCCTCTATTTACAAATTAGTGAAACTGGTGATCAACGGGAAAGAGTATACTTCGTCTCCTCAGACAGTAGAGGTCCCTGCAGATAATGGTTTGACCATATCTGCCGAGTTTGCGGATTCCCGTCCTTCCATATCTGCTCCTAAAATATTGACAACGCCATACTCTACAGATTTTATTCCTGTGGGGGAAAGTGTGGAGGTTTCTCTGACAAATATGGACAATACTGCTACTTTATACTATAGCATAGACGGTTCGACTCCAAAAGTTTACTCTCAACCGTTCCAGGTTAGTAGTCTTTCTGCCGGTAAGACGGTGTGTGTGACTGCCTATGCAAAAAAAGAGGGTTGCAAAGATGGGGTAACCGTACGCAATATCACTTTTGGCAAAGGAAAAGTAACTATAACTTTCAATTTGCCTAAAGGAATAAAAGCCGTTAATCCTGAAGGGGGAGAGGTTGTTGAGGCTATTGCCAGTGGCGGTTCTTTTGAATTCAAACTGGAGGTAGATAAAAACTATTTTGAATCATTGGAGTCTTTAAAAGTGGAAGTGGACGGAAAAGAACTTCTGCCTAATGCCCGTAATATTTATACGTTGTCCGATTTAATGGCAAATGTGGTCGTAAAAGTAAGTGGTATCACTGGAATTACACACATGGTGACGTTAAAGCAATCGGTCGATGGATTGATTTATTTTACTGGAGAAGATAAAAGTAGTGCACCACTGATCGTGAATCATGGTGACCGGGTTTCGATAACAGCCGAACCAAATGAAGGTGGAAAGTTCGTTTCTTGGACAAATGGAGTCACGGATAATCCCTATATCGTGACTGTAGAAAAAGACACTATTATCCAGGCGCGATTTACACAGTCGGATCCGGGTTATCTGGTCGTATTACCAACTTTGACCGGCGCAAAGGTTAAACCGTTATCGGGTTATTCTACTGAAGTAAAAAAGGGAGGGACATTTAAGTTTTATATCAGTATGGAAAGTGACTATAAGAACTCTGTTCCGGAAGTGTTTGCAGATGGGAAGAAGCTGACTATTTATAAAGATGTTTACAGTCTTTACAATATATCCAAGAATATGGTGATTGCCGTTGATGGTATTCGGTTGAATGAAATGGATATTACTTTGCCACAGAATGTTTCCGGTATAAATATGGAAACTGGCAAAGATATAAAAGAAGGAGGTCTGACCCCAGTCTCGATGATTACAATTCGTGCAACGGCACCTGCGGGAAAGAAATTCTCAATGTGGAATGATGGCAAAGCTGATAATCCTCGTATTATCGCAGCAAGGGATGCGGAGCAGTTGCTGCCGTTATTTGTCTCTGCTACGGATGAAGTTGCAGTAAAAGTTGAATTACCGGAGTTGGTTGGAGCCGGACTTGGAGCGGTCAATATCAATTCGGAGGCTATCCCTTTGGGAGAAAATGTGAAGTTGAAATTGGTTATCCTTCCACAATATAGTAATAGCAATGTAAAAGTAGTAGCTAACGGGATAGTATTGGAGCCTGATTTGTCGTTGAAAGCCTCTTCGGAGACAAAAACTTTATTCTATAATTTAGAAAAGGTGACGACAGATGTGAAAGTTGAAGTATCGGGGGTAGAGCTCAATAACTATAATTTTGCCTTGAAGCAAACTTCAGGCGGTACGATACGGGCGGATAAAACAGGATCATTGAAACATGGTACTGTCATTACTTTGACAGCTGAACCGGCGAATGGAGATATGTTTTTGAAATGGAGCGATGGGAATACAATGAATCCGTATAAGTACACCTTGACAGGAGATTGTGTTTTAAGTGCTCAGTATGGAAGAGCGGATATTCCTTTGGATAATGAAAATGTTCAAATAGGAGGAATTCGAGTCTATGCTATTAATCATACGTTGCATATCGAGACAGAAAGATCGGCTCGTTTATCTGTTTGGAACTTGAACGGATTATTGGTGAAAAGCGAGACTCTTTCCGGGGGGCATTCTACTTACCAAATGCCTGTTGGAACATATATTGTAAAAGTTGGGGAGCAAGATGCTGTAAAGGTCTTCATCCGGTAATATCTAAAATTATTTTCTTACCTTTGCCCCTCAAAAAGAGAACACAAGGTATGGAAAAACAGTTTAAGAGAACGCTGATAACTACGGCGTTGCCGTATGCGAACGGGCCGGTGCATATCGGGCATTTGGCCGGGGTGTATGTGCCTGCTGATATTTATGCACGCTATCTTCGCCTGAAGGGGGAAGAGGTTTTGATGATTGGTGGATCGGATGAACATGGGGTGCCTATCACGCTGAGAGCGAAGAAAGAAGGGATCACGCCGCAGGATGTGGTGGACCGTTATCATGGTATTATCAAGAAGTCTTTTGAGGAATTCGGCATTACTTTCGACATCTATTCCCGTACGACTTCGGCTACTCACCATCAGATGGCATCGGATTTCTTCCGTACCTTATATGATAAAGGCGAGTTTATCGAGAAAACAAGCGAACAGTATTACGACGAAGAAGCGAAACAGTTCCTTGCCGACCGCTATATAACCGGGACTTGTCCGCATTGCGGCAATGAAAAAGCCTATGGCGACCAGTGCGAAGCCTGCGGTACGTCTTTAAGCCCGACGGACCTGATCGACCCGAAGTCTGCTATCAGCGGCAGCCAGCCGGTGATGAAAGAGACCAAACACTGGTATTTGCCTTTGGACAAATGGGAGCCGTTCCTGCGTCAGTGGATCTTAGAAGGACATAAGGAATGGAAATCGAACGTGTATGGACAGTGCAAGAGCTGGCTGGATATGGGATTGCAACCTCGCGCCGTAAGTCGCGACCTCGACTGGGGTATTCCCGTGCCGGTGGAAGGTGCGGAAGGAAAGGTGCTGTATGTCTGGTTCGATGCGCCTATCGGATATATCTCCAATACAAAAGAATTGCTGCCCGAAAGTTGGGAAACCTGGTGGAAAGATCCGGAAACCAAGATGGTGCATTTCATCGGTAAGGATAATATCGTGTTCCACTGTATCGTCTTCCCGGCCATGCTGAAAGCCGAAGGTTCTTATAACCTGCCGGAAAATGTGCCGGCCAATGAGTTCCTGAACCTGGAAGGCGACAAGATCTCCACTTCCCGTAACTGGGCTGTCTGGTTGAACGAATATCTGGTGGATATGCCGGGCAAGCAGGATGTGTTGCGTTATGTTTTGACGGCCAATGCTCCGGAAACAAAAGACAACGATTTCACCTGGAAAGATTTCCAGGCACGCAATAACAACGAGTTGGTAGCCATCTTAGGCAACTTCGTCAACCGTGCTTTGGTGCTGACCGAAAAGTATTTCGAAGGCAAAGTGCCGGCAGCCGGCGAGCTGACCGATTATGACCGCCAGACATTGACCGACTTCGCGAATGTAAAGGCCGACGTGGAACGTCTGCTGGATACCTACCATTTCCGTGACGCACAGAAAGAAGCGATGAACCTGGCACGTATCGGAAACAAATATCTGGCAGATATGGAACCCTGGAAGCTGGCAAAGACCGATATGGCACGTGTCGCCACGATCATGAATATCGCTTTGCAGATCACGGCAAACTTAGCGATCGCTTTCGAACCGTTCCTGCCGTTCAGCATGGAGAAACTGAACAAGATGCTGAATGTGGAACCCTTAGGCTGGAACCGTCTGGGATCGACCGATCTGTTGGAAGCCGGCCACCAGTTAGGCAAATCGGAACTGCTGTTCGAGAAGATCGAAGACAGCGTGATCAAAGCGCAGGTGCAAAAGCTGTTGGACACGAAGAAAGCAAACGAAGAAGCGAACTACAAGGCGAAACCCATCCGTGAGAATATCGCTTTCGATGACTTCATGAAGTTGGATATCCGTGTCGGGACCGTGCTGGAATGTACGAAAGTACCTAAGGCGGACAAACTGTTGCAGTTCCGTATCGACGACGGCCTGGAAAAACGTACGATCGTTTCCGGCATCGCCCAGCACTACAAGCCGGAAGACCTTGTGGGCAAGCAGGTTTGCTTTATCGCCAATCTGGCCCCGCGCAAGCTGAAAGGCATCGTTTCCGAAGGAATGATCCTTTCTGCAGAAAACTTCGACGGCAAGCTGGCTGTCATCACGCCTGAAAAAGAGGTGAAGCCGGGCAGCGAAGTGAAATAGGGCGGAAAAACTTTTTCCGACATCAAGCAGGCCTGTTTAGTGCCGGAAAATTATTTTCCGAGGCTACGCAGGCCTGTTTGGTGTCAAACACCTTTTTTGTCCGATGTAATAAACAGCCCGCTCTCTCGTTAATAAGTTGAATAAAAAATATAAATCGGGAAACAGATAACATAATGTTTGAAGAACAGATACAGATGGTCGACTTGCATGGCCAATATCTCCGGTTCAAAGAGGAGATCGATGCAGCCATGCAGACGGTGATCGGCAGTTGTGCCTTTATCAATGGCCCGCAGGTGAAAACCTTTGCCGGGCATCTGGCCGACTATCTTCAGGTTCCTTATGTGATCCCTTGCGGTAACGGGACGGATGCTTTGCAGATCGCTCTGATGGCATTGGAGCTTCAGCCCGGCGATGAGGTGATCCTACCGGCATTTACTTATATAGCGGCAGCCGAGGTTGTCGCTTTGTTGGGGCTGACGCCCGTGTTGGTGGATGTCGATCCCCGGACCTTCAATATCGATCCCCGGAAAATAGAAGCGGCTGTTTCGGAGCGGACAAAGGCGGTTGTGGCCGTCCACCTGTTCGGACAAGCCTGCGATATGGAGCCGATCATGGCTTTGGCAGATGCCTGTCATCTGTATGTCGTGGAAGATAATGCCCAATCCATCGGTGCCGATTATCTTTTTTCGGATGGGAGGAGGCAGAAGGTCGGGACGATCGGACATATCGGGACGACTTCCTTTTTCCCGTCCAAGCCGTTGGCCTGCTATGGCGACGGAGGTGCGTTGATGACGGCCGACGAGGCGTTGGCTGCCCGTATCCGCATGATTGCCAATCATGGCCAGGAATGCAAATACCATCATAGGCGGATCGGATGCAACTCCCGTCTGGATACGTTGCAAGCTGCCGTGCTGGATGTGAAGTTGAAGCATCTGGAGGAGTTCACGGAAGCCCGCAGGCAGATTGCCCGTCAGTACGATGAAGCCTTGTCTTCCTGCGATTCTTTGGTTATCCCTGCGAAATCGACATTCTCGACTCATGTATATCACCAATATACGATTCAGGTAAAAGACGGCCGGCGGAACGCCCTGCAGCATCTGTTGAAAGAACAGGGAATCCCTTCGATGATCTATTATCCCCTGCCGGTGCATTGTCAGGAAGCCTACCGGCACATCTCCCGTATATCCGGCAATTTGGACGTCGCCACCCGTTTGTGCGAATCCGTCCTTTCCCTGCCCATTCATACGGAAATGTCCCCCGGACAACAGCAATATATAACAGAAACCCTCGTAGGGGCGAGTTCCAAACTCGCCCTCTTATAATATACAATTATGGATAAAAAGATAAAATTCGCAGTAATCGGTTGTGGCCATATCGGCAAACGTCATGCCGAGATGGTGACACGCGATCCGGGAGCCGAACTGGCGGCCCTTTGTGATATTCGTCCCCGTGAAGAACTGGGCATTGAAGCATACGACGTCCCGTTCTTCTCTTCCCTTACGGAATTATTGCAGAGCGGCCTCCTTATAGATGTCGTGAATATCTGCGTCCCCAACGGCCTGCATGCGGCGATGGCTATCCAGGCCATCGAATCCGGTTGCAACGTCGTGATCGAGAAGCCGATGGCACTGACGCTTGCCGATGCCGAGAAGGTGGTCTATGCTTCGCTCAAATACCGTAAGCAGGTGTTCTGCGTCATGCAAAACCGCTATTCTCCTCCTTCCGTCTGGATCAAGGAGATGGTGGAGTCCGGCAAGTTAGGCAAGATCTATATGGTTCAGTTGAATTGTTATTGGAACCGTGACGAGCGCTATTATAAACCCGGAGGCTGGCACGGCGATGCCGCTTTGGACGGAGGGACGCTTTTCACCCAGTTCTCCCATTTCATCGACATTATGTACTGGCTTTTCGGAGATATCTGCAATATCCAGGCTCGCTTTGCCGATTTCAACCATGCCGGGCTCACGGCTTTTGAAGATTCGGGTTTTGTGAATTTCAACTTCGTGAACGGGGGAATGGGGAGCTTGAGCTATTCCACTTCCGTCTGGAACAAGAACATGGAAAGCAGTATGCTGATCGTTGCGGAGAACGGCAGCGTGAAAATCGGCGGACAGTATATGAACGAAGTCGAATACTGCCATATCAAAGAGTATGAGATGCCGGAACTGGCGCCGACGAATCCGGGAAATGACTACGGTCCTTATAAAGGTTCCGCCCAGAACCATAATTTCGTGATCCGTAATGTGGTCCGTGTCCTTTCCGGTGCAAGTTCGGAGTGTATCACGACCAACGTACTGGAAGGTATGAAGGTTGTGGACATTATCCAGCGGATCTATGCCTTGAAGAAATAAATGCGATCTATGGGCGGGGTGGCGTATTAAATATGTATTCCGTATTCATGCTTCACCTCGTCCATCACAAAAGTGCTTTCGAGCGAGCCGAGGCTGTCGATCGTGCCTAACACGTTCAGGATAAACTCTTGGTAATACTTCATATCCGGCGCATGGATCTTCAGCAGGTAGTCGTAACTCCCCGATATGTTGTAGCATTCCGTGACTTGCGGAATCTCCTGTATGATCCTTGTGAACTCCGCCGCAATCTCTTTGTTCAGTCTTCTCAACTTGACGCTGCAAAAGACCACGAAGCCTTGGTTTAGCTTTTCGGCGTCCAGCACGGCAATGTACTTCTTTATATATCCTCCGTTTTCGAGGCGTTTCAGGCGTTCGAATACGGGTGTCGACGAGAGGTTGACACTTGCGGCGAGCTCTTTTGTGGTGAGCCGGGCATTCGTTTGCAGGGTACGGAGGATCTGCAAGTCTACTTTGTCTAATTTCTCAAGTGTGTTCATAAGAATAAAATTCTATCGGAATCCTTTTTTCGATCTTGATACAGTTTGTATGTTCTGTTGACGGCTGTAAAAATAGCATTATTTTCTGTATTTTACGAATATCTTGTTTGATATATCTGTCTGACGTAGTTTTGCTGGAAAATAAGCAAGAAGAATAATTTAAAATAATACGACTATGGCAACAAAGAAATTGCATTTCGAGACATTACAGGTTCATGTAGGGCAGGAGCAGGCCGATCCCGCAACAGATGCACGTGCCGTTCCTATTTATCAGACAACATCTTATGTATTTCATGATTCACAGCATGCGGCAGACCGTTTCGGCCTTCGCGATGCCGGGAATATTTATGGCCGCCTGACCAATTCGACACAGGGAGTTTTCGAAGCACGTGTTGCGGCTCTTGAAGGGGGAGTGGCGGGTTTGGCGGTGGCTTCCGGTGCGGCGGCCGTCACGTATGCCTTGCAAAATATACTTGGAGTAGGCGACCATATTGTGGCTGCCGACAATCTCTATGGCGGTTCTTTCAATCTGATTACACATACGCTGGCGGCCCAGGGCATTACTCATACGATTGTAAATGTAAACGACCTGAAGGCGTTGGAGGCTGCCATCCGGGAAAATACAAAAGCGGTGTATGTCGAAACGTTCGGCAATCCCAATTCTGATGTCACCCATATCGATGCCGTTGCAGAGGTGGCCCACCGCCATCATATCCCGTTGATCGTGGATAATACGTTCGGTACGCCGTACCTGATCCGTCCGATCGAGCACGGGGCTGATATTGTCGTCCATTCCGCCACCAAATTTATCGGCGGACATGGATCGAGCTTGGGAGGAGTGATTGTGGACAGTGGCAACTTCGACTGGAAAGCAAATGCCGCAAAGTTTCCGACGTTGGGCAAACCGGACCCAAGTTATCATGGGGCGGTCTTTGCCGACGTGGCGGGTCCGGCAGCTTTCGTCACTCGCATCCGGGCTGTCATTCTTCGTGATACAGGGGCCACGATCTCGCCTTTCAATGCTTTTATCCTGCTGCAAGGGCTGGAAACATTGTCCCTCCGTGTGGAACGCCATGTTGCCAATGCTCTGAAAGTCGTCGAGTATTTGTCCAAACACCCGAAAGTAACCAAAGTGAACCATCCGTCCCTTCCGTCTCATCCTGATCATGCGCTTTATAAGAAATATTTCCCGAAAGGCGCCGGAAGTATTTTTACTTTCGAGATCGAAGGCGGGCAGGAAGCGGCCTGGAAGTTTATCGATTCGCTGGAAATATTCTCGTTGCTTGCCAATGTGGCCGATGTGAAGAGCCTTGTGATCCACCCGTATACGACTACCCATTCCCAAATGACTCCGGAGGAGTTGGCCGGGCAGCATATCACGCCTTCCACGGTCCGCCTGAGTATCGGAACCGAATATATCGATGATATCATTGATGATTTGGAACAGGCTTTGGCCAAGGTGTGATGTGATCCTGATGATGCCTTTATTTCTAAGGGATGAATTCATCTTTAGATGCAAGTGTAATCTGTTTTCGACATCGTCAAGAATATATTCGGCATCGTCGAAAATATACATGACGTCGTCGAGTATATACACGACGACGCCGAAAACAGATTACACTTGCATCCCCTTGAACAATAGGGGCAATAGTTTTGTGAATGCTTGCCAGGCATTCAAGTGCATTTCAGATAGATGTGTAGGTAATACTTATTTATTTACCGGTGCTTCGTTGTTCTTAGCCAATGAAACCAAGCCTCCCATAGCCCCTAAGTTCATGGTGTCGAGTGCCGAACTCGGTACGATTACCATCGATCCTTTCTCTTTTAGGCCTTCGAACAACATATTCATCCCTCTAAGATGTAATGCCACAGGATTGTCGGTATATTTCTTACTGGCTTGTTCGAACTTTTCTGCGATTTCCGTTTCTGCCGTTCCCAAGATGACACGGGCCCTTCTTTCACGTTCGGCCTGAGCCTCTTTGCTCATTGCCTCGGCCAGATCTTGCGGAATGGCGATATCTTTGATACCGACAGTCTGACATGTGATGCCCCACGGATTCGTATTTCTGTCCAAGACCTGTTGCAAATCTTCAGCGATCTTGTCGCGTTCCTGCAAGAGGTCCGACAGTTCGTGCTTACCGATGGTATCTCTTAAACCGGTCTGCGTAATATGTTCGATAGCCTTTTGGTACTCCTGTACTTCCAAAGCCGCTTTTTCCACGTCCCAGACGGTCCAGTACACAACCGCATCCACATTTACCGGAACCGTATCTTTAGTCAGAGTCTGTTCGGCCTTAAAAGCGCTTACCCGCACACGCTGGTCGATATAGGTCGACACACTGTCGATAACCGGGATAATCATAAAGGGCCCGGGGCCTTTCAAGCCGCAGTATTTCCCCATGCGCAGGACTACCGCCCGTTCCCACTGATCGGCAATACGGATCGCAGAAGCTACCAATCCGGAAAGAAGGAGTAAGAGGATCAACACCGGTATGTTTACAATTTGCGAAACATACAAAGCTGCTGATGCGATAACCAGTATCAGCAATACGGAAAGGGAAATGGGATTAAACCAGCCCTTGTTAATTACATTTGTTGTCATATTCATTGTTTTTTAAAAGTTTCGATATTCCTTAATTCTTGAATGACCTCGTCCAGGCTGAAGCCGTAACTTAGTACAACCGAAGAAAATTGCGTACAAATTTCTTTTAACTTGTCTTCCCGCTCTTTGTCCGGTACAACATGGTCTGTTTTGCTGATAAACGTTCCGGTCCCTTGTTGAGTCTCCAAAATATTCTTGATCTCCAATTCTTTATATGCTTTGGAAACCGTGTTTAGATTGACTTTCAATTCTACGGCAAGAGCTCTGACCGTAGGAAGCTGTTCACCCAGCTTAAGTTGTCCGGATGCTATGCCAAACCTGATCTGATCGATGATCTGACGGTATATCGGCATACCGCTGGAGTAATCTAATAAAAACTTGATCATATAATTTTATATTATGCTATATGAATATTGTACTATAATAATAGTACAAAGATACAAGAACAAATTATTCCGCAAAATCTTTTATGGAAATTTTTAAGGTGCATGGATAAAATTCTTTGGAAAGTCGTATACGGGATTTATTGAAAATCTCTGGAAACGCAATGAAAAAGTCGCTTGTTGTCACCGGAAAAGTTGTGAATAAGGTGAAGGACAAAGGATGCCAAGAGGTAGTAAGCGAAAAACGCAGGAAAAAGCGGATTATGGAAGCAGAACGGTTTCCAACTCGTTACCCTGCAAAAGAGCATTTTTAACAGTTAAAATTTTGTTTGCACCGTTCTGCAATATTTTGCATATCAAGCCTTAACAAGAGGATTCAAACTGTAACTAATGCAACGTGCCAAGAGGACAGAATGACATATTTCTGTCCTCTATGTGCATAATCTCTTAACCTCATGTAATCCCCAAAAAGTTACTCATACGGTCAATACATCGTTTCTTTTGACTAAGATTAGGATGAACATACAGATTGAGCGTAGTTGCCACATTCGAGTGACCAAGTATGACACTGACTGTTTTATAATCACATTGACTTTCAATGCATCGGGTCGCAAATGTGTGCCTAAGCCCGTGAAAGACCAAATGAGGAATATTCAACCGTTTTAGCAATCTGCTAAAATAATCACGGTAAGAGCGTGGTTCTTTAGATTGTGTAGAAGTTCCAACAACATATGTAGCTTGGGACTGTTTTCTGACAACTTTCAAAGACTGAAAAAGTTGTTTAGAGATAGGTATCTCACGGCAGGAGCTCTTTGTTTTTGGAGAAGAGTGAATCCTCTCAGTCGTTTTCGATTCGCAGTTGTATATTCTGCCAACCGTATGCCTCACGGTAATTGTTTTCTGTGCGAAGTCCACATCTTCCCATTTTAATGCACATACTTCACCAATTCTCATTCCCGTACAAAGAGCTAACAGAACACCGATATTTTGCGGAGTAGGCTGTTCTATCAAATGATGCATCAATATCCGTTGATGATTCAAGGATAAGGTTGGCAATAACTTGTTTTCCGTATCGGTAGGATATTCGATATCCCATTCTTCAAAAGGAAAAATCCCGTGCTTGTTCCCGTACTTGACAACGGATTTGAGCACTGCCACCATGTCTCTGACCGTTTTCTTTGCCAATCCTTCAGCACATTTGTTTATCACAAATTGCTGAACATCACATTCTGTTATTGTTTCCATCGCACCGAATTGTGGCAATAGATGGGTTTGTAACGTAAGCAGATAAGCGCATAGGGTGGAATGTTTCACTATCGGGCGTTTCGCATCACACCAAATTTTGGTAACTTCTTGAAATGTTTTTTTCTTGTTCATATATTGAGAGAGTTTATTGATGTAACTCTCTCAATATAATACACTTTTATCTATTCCCTTTCGAACGGTTATGGGTTTTGCAAAGCATTTCGCAGTTTTCTATGTTGGTTGCCCCTCCTTTGCTCCATGCCGTCACGTGGTCGGCATCCATTTCCGACAACTTGTAGATACGGGTTCTGTTGGCATTGTCTCCCAATGCACAGAGCGGACAGTTGGAAATACCCTTTTTTTCAGCCTGTTCTGTCTGTCGTTTGTAAGCGGTTCTTTTAGTCGATTCTTCAAAGATGCGGATGTCGAGCAATTTTTTATCTATTTCCCCACCCAATACATACTCGTAGATATTGCGGGAGCACCTCACGCTCTCGTCAGCTTGCAAGGCTTTTACCCGACTCGTCACGTGGTCGATACTGTAGGGCGTGGTGTGATACGTTTCATACAGCCGTCCCCATTCTAGTCCGCACATGTCTCGAACTACCATGGTGAATGTAGTAGTAACCCAGTCTATTACAGAACGGAAATAGTTTTCAAGTTCTCCGATAGAGCAGTCATGGCGATGCAGGCTCATATAAGCATCTATGCTCATTTGTTTGCCATTACAGACCCATTCCAATGCTTTGGCAAGGTAATCTTGTCTTTTAACATCTCCCTTTATATAGTGGCTCCATTTCTGAACTTCTGCATTTTGGGAATTGCTGAACACACGTTTGGCTGCATTCACGAACTCACCCGAATAGATGGCATTGAGTT
This sequence comes from Parabacteroides vesiculifaciens, assembly GCF_049860805.1. Taxonomy (NCBI): domain Bacteria; kingdom Pseudomonadati; phylum Bacteroidota; class Bacteroidia; order Bacteroidales; family Tannerellaceae; genus Parabacteroides; species Parabacteroides vesiculifaciens. Next base: position 3,794,451 of record NZ_CP187555.1, on the reverse strand, counting down.
TTTCTTGTTCATTAAGCGGAACGCCTGTAATGTTGATAGTCTTGAACCATTCTTTTATTTCGCGTTCTTCACCTTCGCATTCATATACGAGCAATTTTGTTTGCAGAATCCTTTGTTTTTCTTCCTCCGGCAGTCCGCTGAAGTACTCATTGCGTCCGGCATATTCAATGGCAAACTTACCTGTAACAAACCGTCCGAAAGAGGTGATGCGCTGCTGCCCGTCAAGGACTTCAAACCGTCCATCGCTTGTACGGTTGAAGTATATCAGCCCGATGGGGTATTTTTTCAACAAAGATTCTATTACAGCCACGTCCCGTTTCCCGTCATTATAGATGTAATGGCGCTGATACTCGGGCTGGATAGTGAGCCGTCCGTCCAATCCGAATAAACCTTTGCCCTCAAGTTCATTATAGGTAAAACCTTTGCAGACATCTGCAACCGTCCATTCTGTATGTAATATTGGTATCATATATAATAGGTATTTTACGGTTACTGTTTATTCTCTTCACTCTCTTGTGGTGGATTAAGAGCGATTCCCGTCTTGGCATTCAGCGGACTGATAACCGCCTTGCCTGTTTTTGCTTCCAATTCCATACGGGCATTACGGGCAATTTCCCCACCCGCTTCCGCCACATCCCTATGCTCTTTAAAAGTTTCGGGATTCTTGCTTTCCGATATTTCCTTGGTGGAAAGTTCTGCCAACATATTCAGCACCAACTCCTTGTTGGTCATATTGTCGCGCAGGTTCTCTTTCTTCAAGCCTTTGAACTGCTTATATTCCTTGGCGGTCATGTCGCTCCAAGTCTGATAGATTATATCGGTCAGCGTAGCAAACTGTACTCCTTCTTGCAGCCCGTGACGTTTCCATTCATCCGTAAGGTCTTTACGTATCTCTATAGATTTGAGCCGTTGGTTAATCCAATTGTCTGAATAACCCAATCGTTTATAGTCCATCAATGCTTGATTAATGGATAGTTCGGGGTCTTGCATTTGGTCAAGACGTTCCGCAGCTACTTGTGCCATCCATTGCTTAAAAGGTTCCGCTTTGGGCGAAGGAATGGATTGAATAAGGCGGAGAAGTTGCTGAGTGTCGGCTACATCGGTTAAATACATTTTCCCGTCAGCCGATTTCATTTTCAGTTGACTACAATTTGTAGTCAACTCACTTCCTTCCTTTTTAAGGCGTGTTTTCAAAACACTCCAATACTTACGTGGATTAGGACTGTCGGTTAAGACTGCCACCACATCTACTATCGAGAAGTACCATTTTTCATCTTTATCGTCCCAAATGGTTCGGACTTTCTTTGCTTCGAAAAGCTTGATGGCATTATGCTGGGTCATGATATTATGTTTTTAATTCTTAGTTTTAAGTGAAATCTTAGGTTGTAATCGTGGTGTCGACCAAGACCCTAATAAAATATATGGCAAAAGTGCTTATATTCATGGAGTTGAAGTGTTTAAAAGATTATTTATTCGATATAGGAATTTGAAATCTTAGGGGCTACTGAAAGTGAAGGCAAAGGCTTTTCAAATGGTTTATGGAAACCAGATAGTCATATTGCACAACCCCTTGTTTATTCAAATAGAGTATATAAACGTATCTTTATCAGTCACGTAATATAAATCTAATGAGAACTCTTGCATATATTTCACGGTTATCAATAGTGAATCTTTTTCCACGATTGGGATTGTTTTCGATATATCTATCTATCCCTAAGATTTCAATTGCTCCGGACAATACTTAATCAAAAAAGAAATAGGAACTCCCATTACTCCTTTATAATCTGAGGGTATTACATCTGTAAAAGGGACTTCGATGGCATCATAATTATCGTAGTGGTCGTAAGCAGTTTTGCCTTTTAATTCCTTATGCTTAGAGAAGCGTAAATTATCAGCCATCGTCATTAGTGGAATAGGCTCATGACGACGACCATGTTCTATACTTGTAAACCAACAAGAATTGCCTAATCGAGTGTAATTGCCTACGTATCCCAATCGTGCCGCTTTTGCTCTGTCTTTTTCATCAATCTTAGCCCCTTCGGGAATACCAAATACCATATCATTTCCGTTTCCTGTTGCGCCAAGCCATATTTTATTGTCTTTAATTAGTGGGAACACTTCTTTATATGTAATAGCATTCATGTTGCCTATTACAGCAAACATCTTTCCACCCTCCATTATCCATGCCAAGAAATCACGGAACAAGGAAAAAGGCGGATTGGTTATAATGAAGTCCGCCTCATTACGCAAATCGGTAACTTCTTTGCTACGGAAATCTCCATCACCTTCCATGTATTCCCATTCAAGGTCGTCAATATTAATGCGGCCATCCCCGCTGTGGTCATGGTCAAGAATGAATATCTTCCCTTTCACTTGCGCTTTGGCAGGGTCGAATTGGGGAGCGTCTTGTTCGAATAATGAAGGTTGATAAGGCGTTTTGTACTTCTTGCTATCCGGCGCATAGCTGGTAGAAATAAGTTTTTTCAATCCCAACTCATCAAACTTAGCCGCAAAGTATCGGGTGAAGTTACTCCATTCGGGGTCATCGCAAGGCAACAGCACCGTCTTGCCCCGGAACACATCGGGGTCGTATTCAAGGTAAGCGTTCATTTCAATCTCAATGTCATGAAACTGTGTATAGAACTCATCGTTCTTTGCTGCCTTAGCTTCTTTTAGATTCGTATTTGCCATATAGTTTATTTTTTTATTTCGTTGGGTATAAGAAGTGTTCGCACATCCACATTCAATATCTCCGCTATCTTGTATAATACAGCTATTGGCGGTTGCACTCTATTCGTGGCATATAGGTTAACCATATTGAAACCTTTGCCAAGCCGTTTAGCCAATTCAGTTTGGCTAATGCCTTTCTCAATCAAGACCTCTCTTATCCTATTCATTGCAACATTTTCTTAAGATGATTTCAAAGGTACATAATTTTATTGGGTAATCAGTAGTCCTATCAAAAATAAAGTATTACTTTTGTGCCAAACGAGGACAAAAGGACTTGAAACAAGCAAACTAAAGCAGAGTGCTGCAAATATAACGGTTGCTAAATTATTACCTCAAAATCGGTTAATCCGCCCAACGCCCTTATTCTAAGGCGATAAGAAAAACTTTCCAGAATTATTGAAAATTCATGTGCCAAAAGAAAAAACTTCGGTTGTCTGGAAAAAAGAAAAGGCTCCTGCATCCGCAGAAACCCCTATAAAAAATTAAAGGCTGTCTCACGACAACCCCTAACCAACTTTGTTAACCTTAAATCTAATACTATTATGAAAAAACCACGATGCAAAGATACGGGCTTTTCCCAATTTGTCAATAGTTAAAATGCTAATTAGTGTTGTAAAGCATATAAGAAAATTTAATTCTTAAAAAGTAAAGAAAATATGCAACTGTAACATCTCCAAACTCGTCTATAAAAGAAAACGAACAAAAATAGAATAAGACATGAAAACAAGAACATTTTTCTTTATGGCGTGTATCTTACTGCTGGCAACAAGCGGATTTGCCCAGCAGAATACAATAGAAGGAGACGGGAATATTATTACAAAAGAAATCTCCATATCCGATTATGATGAAATCTCGTATGTGGGAAATGTAAACATCGAATATGAACAATCCAACGCTTCCCCCTATTTGAAGATCACGACAGATGAGAATATACTGTCTCACCTCGACATAAAAATAAAAGGTAAGACATTGATCATACAACCTAAAGACGAAAGAAAATATTTTAAGGGAAACTCTTATGGGCTCAATCTCAAACCGACCGTATGCGAAATAAAGACCAACTCCCGTGAACTGAAAGATATAAGCGCAGTCGGTGGCGGCGAATTTGTTGCCAAAACCCCTCTTAAAGTCGACAGGTTAAATGTCGACATCGCCGGAAGTAGTACAATAAACTTCGATAAACGGCTGGAAGCACGCAAAATAGATTTTAGCGTGGCCGGATCGGGAGACATCAATGCGACCCGGTTGAAAGTAGACAACCTGGATTGCAGCGTGGCAGGTAGCGGTTCCGTCCTGCTCAAAGGAGAAGCAGAAAGAGGCGACCTGAGCGTGGCAGGTGGCGGAGATATCAGCGCTTTCGGATGCGTCTTCTGGAAAGTGGAATGCAGTGTTGCCGGTGGTGGAGACATTGAGGTATATGCAGCCGAACAATTGGATGCCAGTATTGCCGGTGGCGGTCATATACGATATGAAGGAGATCCGGAACTCAGCAAAAACGTTGTAGGTGGAGGTTCGATCAAGAAAAATTAATAACAAGAGTGAAATAAATTTCCTACATTTGTAACCAAGGCGCGGCAAACGTGTCCATAAGTACAATATAAAGAAGACAGACATGAAAACAAAAGGATTATTAATGATCGCTTTCCTCGCAGGAATGTTTTTCTCTGCCCAGGCAGTAGACCATGTGAAAGGAAATGGAAAACTCTCGACCAAGAAAATAGCCGTAGGCGATTATAATGCCATCAAGATAGACGGTGTGATCGATTTCAACTACGAACAGTCGGATGCCGCTTCTTATCTTGAAGTGACGGTCGACGAGAACCTGCATCCTTATGTGAATATCGACATTCAGGATCGCGAGCTGACGGTCAACTTCAAAGGCGCCAAGGTGGACCACTTCACCAAATTCATCGTCAAGACCAACTCCAAATGGTTGAAAGAAGTAAAAGCTGCCGGAAACGCCAATTTTATGGTCAACAGCAAACTCACCGGAGACGAGCTGAAAATCAAGGCAAACTCCAACTGCTTGGTTCAGTTGAAAAAGAAAATAGAAATCGGGAAACTCGATCTGAATGTATCGGGAAGCGCGAATATGGTTGTGAACGAGTTACAGACTGACAAGCTGGAATGCAGCATCAACGGCTCCGGCACGATCAACCTGAAAGCAGGAAGTGCCGAAGAGGCGGACTACAGCATCACTACCGACGGTGAGATCATGGCCTTCGGAGTAGCTGTTCCCGAGGTAAACTGTAAAATCACAGGGAAAGGCTCTGCCCAGATCCACCCGACCAACAACCTGAAAGCTACAGTTGTCGGCAAAGGAAATATCCGTTATAAAGGCCCGACAGCCGTACAACAGAAAGTCATCGGAAAAGGAACCGTTGAAGAAGTAAAATGAAAATGAAGGAAAGCAGACCGATCTACAGCCAACCCTCTTTCCGATACCATTCAATGCTTTCTTCCAGGCCACGGCGCAACGGGTAAGCCGGGACAAAGCCCAATTCATCCTGAAGCGGTGTAACATCACAAATCCAGTTACGCTGTTTCAGGATTATATATTTATCCGTATTCAATGTCATGCTTTTCTTCAACAACTTGCCAATCCATTCGGATCCCTGGCAGGCGACATGCACCAGCCCCATTGGAATACGGGCATGCAGGACATGCTTCTTCCGTAAGATCTCCTGTATCATCCGGGCAAACGATTCATCCGTATGGACATCGCCGTCCGCCACAAAATAATGACGGTTCCGGACCGCCTCATTCTCCAATGCGAGGAAAGCAACGGAAGCCAGGTCCTTTACATATATAAAAGTAATGCGCTGGGGCGTGAAACCGACGGCAAAATCAAAACCGGACTTTATGCTTTTTATCTCCATAAAGTAATCCTTCTCACCCGGACCGTACACGCCTGTCGGCCGCAGGATCACGTACGGGAAATAAGACTGATGGCGCAAATAATTCTCCGCCTCCAGCTTGCTCTTCCCATAAGCTGTATCGGGCAATTGAGGATCATCCAAGGAGATAGGGCGAAACGTCTTCTCGTCGCCACGTCCGTAGCTGCTCAAGCTACTCATCAGGAGGAACTTCTCCGGTCTGCAACCCGCTGCGGCAAGCGCTTCAATCAGATTCGCCGTATTGCGGGCATTGATGCGGTAGAAGTCTCTTTTATCAAGTGCTTTCGTCAGTCCGGCGTTGTGGATCACATAGTCCCAGGGACCATGCTCACGAACAAAATCCGCCAACTGGGCGGTCAACACCTCACGGTCGGAGTATTTCAGATCGATAAAATGAATCCGTTCATCCTGCAAATTAGCACGGCTGCTTGTCGAACGGACACCCGCCCAGGTTTCATATCCCCGGTTAAGCGCTTCTCCCACTAAAAAACCGCCAATAAAACCGCTGGCGCCGGTAATCAATATCTTCATATCAACTCTTATTCTTTATATAATAGGTATAATAATACAGCAACAGACCGATCCAGTTCAATACGATAATCGTCAGTATCCAAAGAATCTTCTGTCCGCGGCTGATGAAAGGGTTCTGCCTTACAGCGGTAATACCGAAAATAATAACGGCGATACCGATGATATATCCTATCTCCGGCAGGCTTATAAAACAAAGGTTACTCATGTCCGTGTTTTTTCAGAACCCGGTGCGGCAAATCGCCATGTCCGATCAGTTCTATCGGGCAGGCATATTTCTCGCCCAGCCACTCTTCGGACACATCCGCTCCGGGATGGTAATGTAATGTTTCGTTTACACAAGCGATGTTTTTCACCATCGCCAATACAGTTCCGATATCGTGCGAAACCAGAATGATCGCACTCTCCTTATTGATTTCATCCAGAAGCTTATAGAAATGAGATTCGAAACGCTTGTCCACATACGAGTTCGGCTCATCTAAGATCAGCACCTGCGGGCGGGAAACGATGGAGCGCCCCAACAGCACCCGCTGCAACTGTCCGCCGGACAACTCGCCGATCGCCCGGTCCGACAAGCCTTCCAGTCCCATCTTTCCAAGCACCTCTTCCACACGCTGTTTCTGGTTTGCACTGTAAGAACGGAAAAGCCGCTTTTCCGCAGCCAGCCCCGAAGCGACCACCTCGCGCACGGAGATCGGGAATTTCTTATCTATATTGTTCAACTGAGGAAGATACCCGATTTGGAGAGAAGAAACCGGATGTCCATCATCGTAGAAACGGATAGTTCCCGAAACAGGCGGCAATAAGCCGAGTATCACCTTCAACAAGGTCGTCTTTCCTCCTCCGTTCGGTCCGATAATCCCCAGGAAATCATCTTTCCAAACCGTAAGAGAAATATCCCGCAATACGGTCTTATTGCCGTAGGCAGCGGTTACATGTTCCATGTCAATCAGTTTTTCCATCAGCCAATGCTTTCGCTATATGAATCAGTTCCGTATTCCAATGATAATCCAGCGGGTTGATCTTCACGAGGCGGCAACCTGTTTCCTTTGCAATCAGTTCGGCATTTTTCTGGTCGAACTCCTGCTGGATAAAAACAACTTTCGTATGGTGCTCTTTTGCCGTCATCACCAATTGCTTCAACTGTGCAGGTGAAGGTTCTTTTCCATCCATCTCGATGCAGAGTTGGACGAGGTTGAATTCATCGGCAAAATAGGTCAAAGCAGGATGATAGATGATAAAAGTACGGTCGGCCAGCGGATCGAGCAGGCGCTTGATCTCCACCTCCGTCTTATCGATCTCCGCAAGCAAATCGTTATAATTCTTCCAGTAATACTCTGTATTTTCCTTATCCAACTCGATAAAAGCGTTCAGCGTATTCCAGGCAATCACCTTGGCCCCTTCGATGGAACTCCAGATATGCGGGTCGATGCCGCCAGCATGATGGTGATGGTGTCCGTCGTCCGCTTCATGTGCGTGCCCTTCTTCTTCCGTCTCTTTTACAAACTGCATACCTTTCGAGACATCGAATATCTTCAGATCAGGATTGTTCTCGCGAATCTTCTGCATCCACACCTGCTCGAAGCCGATATAACCGATCTGCAGATACGCTTCGCTCTGTCCGATCTGCACCATTTGCTTCGGGGTCGGGTCGTAGGTTTCGGGACTTTGCCCGGAGGGAACTACACAATGGATAGTTAACTTATCTCCTGCAATCTTCTCGGCGAAGAAGCGTTGCGGCTCTATTGTCACCGTCACCACCTTTCCTTCCGTTAGCTTTCCGGCACATGCGGTAAGTAGCAACAGCGCCGTCAACAGGATATATATACCAGTATATTTCATTTTACTCTTTATTTTTGACAATGATACAAAAATAGAAACATTCCGGCAAATAAAAAAGTAGAGACACACGGCTGTGTGTCTCTACTTTGTGTGCGCCTGATAGGACTCGAACCTACACGTCTCTCGACACCAGATCCTAAGTCTGGCGTGGCTACCAATTACACCACAGGCGCATTGCGTGTGCAAAGGTAAACAAATTATGCTAATATGCAAATACTGCCGGTGAGATTTTAGTATCTGTTACTTTTGGCTTGATCCAAAAGTAACCAAAAGATCAAGGCCGAACCTGTTTCGCTACTCCGTTCCCTTCGTTCGCTGTCGCGTCTGAAACTCGCTTCGCTCAAACAGCAGACGCTCCGGACGCTCACTGCGGTCACTGCGCTTAACGCTCATCAGCTTAGGCCGGAGATAGAGCCTGACGGCTCTGTTGAGGATGGTACTACTGCCGGCTTTGTTGTTCTGTCGACAGCTTCAAGTGCGGGAACAGGCTTGTCCCCGTGCGGAGCACGGGGACGCAAAAGAACTGTCGGTATCGGCCATCCCAAGAGAAAGCGCAGCTTTTTAAGAAAGGCCTAAGCGGACGGTCGTTAAGCGGAGGGTAAAGGTGTAGCGTCCGGAGCCTGCGCTGTTTGAGCGAAGCGAGTTTCGCAGGCGACAGCGGAACCTTTGGCCGGAGTAGACCGGACGGTTAAGCCTTGATCTTTTGGTTACTTTTGGATCAAGCCAAAAGTAACATACCCGTTGGTCCGGATCGAAACAGTAGCGCATGAAATAAGGTTTTTGATGCGGTTGTAATTGTAGGTGACAATATGTAAAATTGGCTAAATAAATGTGCGGCGTTAATAATTTGATTACATTTGGAACAACCATAAAAAGAGAGTGACATGAAAAAGACATTTATTTTACTTGCATGTTTATTATTGTTTCCTATGTTATCACAATCACAGCTAAAATCAGGTATTGTAGTTGGTGTGGGTGATAGCTGGATGCATAAATCGAAAATCAATTCTCTGTTATTATCAGGAGAAAAAGATTTGAAATGGGACCATCGTTTTAGTTGTAATGTTGGATATCAATTCCAGTATGAATTTAAAAATCATTTTTTAATTGATGCTGCCCTATTGTATCAAGCGAGGAGAGTGAATATCGCTTTCCAAGAACAAGGGTCTGATCCTAACATTGATTATGGCGAACAGCAACCGGGGGGCGCAGTTTACGATAAAACAAAATTATTTAATGGATTATCTTTGAATGTTGCCGCCGGTTATAAACTATGGAAAGGGCTAAAGGCCGGAATTGGAGTGGAACCGACAGTTTATTTTAGTACGAAAGCTAAAGCCAATTTGGAGGATAATAAATTTGATATTCCTCTTGTCGTGAAAGTCGGTTATGATTTCAACTGGTTTCAGGTCGATTTGTCTTACAAAAATGGATTCAAACGGATTTATAGGAATTATGTAGTCGGCAATACAGAAACAAGAGATCTTCAATTGTCGGTCTTTGTCCCGATTTTCAAATAAGAGGATCAGATATGAACCTAATCACAATCTGTATCAAATAATATTATTTCCCCAAATTGCATTTTTGTCCCGGGATGATAGCAATAAAATGCTCACGTCGGTTGTATATATACAGAAGCGTATGATATAACGGTGTGAGAAGGGAGGTGGAAACAAAAACAGCAACTCCCCGTCGTTGCCGGCTGGGGGTTGCTGATGTATGCTGCTGTCTCCTGCTTCTGTTAGTGTGCAGGGAGTCAGAAACGTCTTTTCTTGCGTGCGTCGCGTGCGGCGGCTGTCCGTTTCCAGGGGCGTTCACTGTCGCGTTCGCTTTTTTTATAGGTACGGTCCGAACGGTCGCTGCTGCGGTATCCGCCTTCTTTTCCATTGTCGCGTCTACCTTTGTGGCCGCCATAGCTGCGCTTGCCACCGCGTCCGCCCTCTTCCTTCTTGCCCTGTGCAGGCTCGACGGAGATGCGGCGTCCGTCCACTTCGAAGCCGTTCATGCTGTCCATCACTCGCTTGGCTTCACCCTCTTCCACTTCGAAGAAAGAGAAGTTTTCGCGCAGGTCGATCTTGCCGATGCGCACCTTGCCCGGCACACATTTGTTGACTAATTCGATTAGCTGGTTCGGGTAGAGGCCGTCGGCCTTACCGAAGTTGAGGAAGAAGCGGGAGTAACCCTCTTCGGCTCCGTGGGCACGGCGTTCGCCTCTCTCGCCCCGGTCGAGGCGTGAGGAACGTTCGTCTACCTGCTGGATCTCGTCGGCATCCTTGTAGTAGTCGATCATACGGTTGAATTCGAGCGAAACGACACGCTTGATGATGTCCTCCTTGTCTAACCATTCCAGCTTGCGGTAGATCTGGGGCATCAGGGAAGCGATTTCCTCTTCGTCCACCTTTACCTTCTCGATCTGGTCGACGAGGTTGAAAAGCTGCTTTTCGCAAATTGCGTGGCCGGTAGGCATTTCGCCTTTCTCGAATTTCTTGTTGATGATGCGTTCGATCTCGCGGATCTTGCCTTTTTCTTTCACGTGGCAGATGGAGATGGAAATACCCGTCTTTCCGGCACGACCGGTACGGCCGCGGCGGTGCGTGTAGGATTCCACTTCATCGGGCAGGCCGTAGTTGATCACGTGTGTCAGGTCGTCCACGTCTAAGCCGCGGGCAGCCACATCGGTAGCGACCAGAAGCTGGATGTTCTTGACGCGGAATTTCTGCATCACGTAGTCGCGCTGTGCCTGGCTCAGTTCGCCGTGCAGCGAGTCGGCGTTGTAGCCGTCCTGTATCAGTTTGTCGGCGATCTCCTGTGTCTCCTTACGGGTGCGGCAGAAGACGATGCCGTAGATGTTCGGGTAGAAGTCGGCGATACGTTTTAACGCGAGGTATTTGTCGCGTGCCTGTACCATATAATAGATATCGCGGATATTCTTGTTCCCTTCGTTCTTGTTGCCGATCACGATCTCCTTCGGATTTTTCATGTACTTCTTCGTGATGTTGGCGATCTCTTTCGGCATGGTGGCCGAGAAGAGCAGCATGTTGCGGTTCTCCGGTACTTCGGCGAGGATCGCATTGATGCTGTCGGTGAAGCCCATGTTGAGCATCTCGTCCGCCTCGTCCATGATGACGTTCTTCACTAAGCTGAGGTCTACCGTCTTGCGGTTCATTAGGTCTAAGAGACGTCCCGGAGTGGCTACGACCACGTGTACACCGCGTTTCAGCGTCTTGATCTGGCTCTCGATGCTGGAACCGCCGTAAACCGGCAGCACTTTCAGGTTGTCGATATACTTGGAATAGTCGTTCAGGTCGTCGGCGATCTGCAGGCAGAGCTCACGAGTGGGACAAAGTACAAGTGCTTGGGGCTGATATGTAGTCACATCGATTTTTTGCAGGATGGGAAGCCCGAAAGCGGCTGTTTTCCCTGTACCTGTCTGCGCTAATGCAATTACGTCGTTGTCGTCTCCCAGTAAGAAAGGAATCACTTCCTCCTGTACCGGCATGGGCGATTCGTAGCCCATTTCTTGAATTGCCTTCAGTATTGGTGCGGCAACTCCTAATTCTTCAAATGTTTTCAAAATGTGATATATATGTATATATAATAATTCAGAGTGGGGGCAAAGGTACGCAAATAATTCGGATACCTATCAGTATAGAATAATATCTTTTAGTGTATCGCGCTCTTTTTCCGTAAGATGCAGCCCTTTTGACAGATATTTGTCAGTCGAACCGTACTCTTTTTTTATTTTATGGAAAGCCAGGTCCAACCAGCTTTCGTTTGCGTTGAGCAGCACGGTGATGGTTTCCTGGGCATCCGTATTGAGATTGCTTGCCATTGAGGCAAGGTGGCGCAGGTCTATATAGTTGTTTGAAGCCATATAATCTTTCATGATCGTTTCTTCGGGCACGTCGAGGGCTGTCAGCAGCATGGCTGTCAGGAAACCTGCGCGGTCTTTGCCCAACGAGCAATTCACTAAGATCGGGTAGTTGTCTTTGTCGAGGAAGACTTTCAGGGCTTTGCTGAACTGCTCGCTGTCTTCCGTCACGTAGCGGAGGTATGTATCCTGCATATACACGAGCCCGTCGCCTTTGCGAATGCGCCCTTCTTCCAGCCGCCGGGCTATCAGGTCTTTGTCTCTTACGGGGATCGGGATCGAGATGAAGTTTACTCCCGTATATTTATCCGGGGCGACGGCAACCTCGTCTTCACCGCGCAGGTCGATGACTGTTTTGATCTTCAGGTTGTCTAACCGGATCGTGTCGTTGCGGCTCAGCGAATGGAGTTCGCCGGAGCGGAAGATCTTGCCCCAGCTGGTCACACGGTCTCCGTGTTCGCTGAAATAGCCTCCTATGTCACGCAGGTTCTGCACGCTGTCCATCTGGACCGAGCGGGCGCCGACGGTACGGAAGTATTTGTCGTTGAACGACAGGAGAAAGTATTTGCGGGTGATATTGTCGTTCGTGATGTAGGTCACTCTCCCGTCGTTGATGCTGGCATAACTGCAGGGTTGCGACATATCGAAGGAGTTGGGGGTGTCGGAAACATATAGTTTCATCGTTCCGTCGGTGTGCGGGTCGGTTTCCCATTTGATAATATAGTTGCCGATGTCGTCACGCAAGCATATAGCGCGAATTTCAGGTGCCCTTCCGGAGCTGCATCCTGTCAATAAGGTCACACTGGTGAACAAAAAAAGAATCCTATTCAATATCATACTTCTACTACTCATGCTTTACAAAGATAATGAAAAACATGTGTCTTTATACCCCTTTATCTCCCGGGTTAATGATATTTAAGACTGGGATATGTATGAAGTTGCAAATTCTTTAGAAATGTAATTGTCGTAACTGCGGCAAACCTCGGTCGCCAAGTCGATCCCGCACCGGATGATGTTGGTCCACGTCTCCTGGGGGAGGGTGGCGAGGTCGCGATGGCGGACATTATATTTTAACAAACCGTAGAGGATGCCCGCGTTGAAGTTGTCGCCGGCCCCGATCGTGCTGACCGGGTGGATGGCGGGCGAATCGAAGTGCCAGCGCCGATCGCCGTGGTAGAGGTTCACGCCTCCGGCTCCGTGCGTGGTGATAAAACGGTCGCAGTAGAAACGGATCCGGTCGGTGTAGACTTTGTCGCTGTCCGCCTCCCCGAAGATGTTGAGGAAGTCCTCGTCCGAGCCGCGTATGATATCGGCATATTCGAAGTTTTCGAGTAACGTCGGGGCGAGGCGTATCGCTTCGTGGGCATGCGCCTTGCGGAAGTTCGGATCGTAGTAGAGGATCGCCTTGCGTTCGCGTGCATAGTCGAGGAACTCCACCATCCGTCCTCTGAGCGCGGGGTTCAGCGAATAGTAGGAGCCGTAGATGAAGATGTCGTCTTCGTTGATCTCCGGCAGGGGCACGTCGAGGCGTTGCTTCGGATAGTCTTTGTAGAAGGTGTAGTTGGCATTGCTGTCGTCATCTAAGAACGCGAGCGAGATCGGGCTTTTGCCGTCCGGGAAACGGTCGACGTAGCGGGTGGAGAGATTGTTCTCCACCATGAAGTCGCGGATGATGTCGCCGACACGGTCGTTTCCTACTTCGCTGATGAAGGAGACGGGCACTCCGAGGCGTCCTAACGAGATGAGGCCGTTGAAGGTCGATCCGCCGGGCACTGCCGTATGGGGGCGGTTGTTCTTGAAGATGATATCGAGAATGGTTTCTCCGATGCCGATTACCTTCCTCATGCTGTTTATTTGTTTCCGGTTTTACACTGTTCGCGGCTTTTAGAACCTAAGTAACCGCCGTGATGCCGTTTGGCATAGTCGGGATAGCCGAAGTTGATTCGTTTCATGGTGCCTACTACCAGCAGATCGCCTATCACCGTCATGACCGTGGTCGAGGTGGTGGGGGTGAGGCCTAAGGGGCATACTTCTTTCGGCGCGCCGGTCGGCAGGCAGATCGTCGCTTCGGCTGCCAATGGGCTGTCGGGGTTACTGGTGATAACGATAAATTGCATCTCCGGCACGAGGCCGCGTGTCAACTCCACCAGTTCGAGCAGTTCGCGCGTCTTTCCGGAGTTGGAGATGAGCAACATGATATCGTTTCCCCGGATGATGCCGAGGTCGCCATGTTGCGCTTCGCTGGGATGCAGGAAGTAGGCGGGCGTGCCGGTCGAACAGAACGTGGTCGCGATGTTCATGGCGATCTGCCCTGCTTTCCCCATACCGCTGGTGATCAGGTTGCCTCCGAGTTCGTGCACGTGTTTTACAATGAGTGTCACAGCCTCTTCATAGCCGTCGGTTATCGGAATATTGCGTACTGCTTCAGCTTCCTGTTGCAGAATAGACGAGATTGCTTCGTTTATCATAGCTTTTAAAATGATTCTATTATCGTGTTATGAATTTAACAAAGTACAAAAGTATCTATTTTAATGATACCTACATAAGGAAAGACTTATATTTTTATAGCTTTCGGGTTCCACCCCGTCTTGATGTCACAAACTGTGATATCAAGACGGACTAAGGTAGTTAGGGCGACCGCACCAAATTCATTTTTAAGCGATACGATCTTATGGGCTACATAATATAAGTAATAATCTATCCCTGCTACAAGAAAACTTATCTACATAGGCATAAAAAACATCGGAGTGCCTATCAATTCTGTAATCAGTGCCAGTGATTATAAAATCAGTGCCAGCAATTATATAATCACAACCACTGATTATAAAATCACTGACACCGATTACAGAATTAACAGGCACTTAAGAAAGAATTATTCGGGACAAAAACGGTTTTTTCTCTCCATGGAAATAAAGAATTGTTACTGCTGGATTTGGTGCGGTCGCCCTGTAAGGTTGTTAAAAGAAGTATGTAAACAAATATTTATTGTACTTTTGTGTCCTCTAATGAATGGATAATGGAAAAAGATTACTTCTCACATATTTTGCCGAATGGTTTGCGTATCGTACATCTCCCTTCTGTTTCCCAGGTGTCGTATTGCGGGTTTGCCGTGAATGCCGGGACACGGGATGAGGAAGCGGACGAATTCGGCTTGGCTCACTTTGTCGAACACATGATATTCAAAGGAACGGAAAAACGCAAGTCCTGGCATATCCTGAACCGGATGGAGAATGTGGGAGGAGAGCTGAACGCCTATACCACGAAGGAGGAAACCTTCGTCTATTCCATTTTTATGGAAGAACATTTCCGGCGGGCTTTCGAACTGCTGACCGACTTAGTGTTCCATTCGCAGTTTCCGGAGCAAGAGATCGAGAAAGAGGTGGATGTGATCCTGGACGAAATCAACTCGTATGAAGACAGCCCTTCGGAACTTATCTTCGATGAGTTTGAGAATTTATTGTTCGACGGCCATGCGCTGGGACATAACATCCTGGGGGATGAACAGTCGTTGCTCGGTTTCGGCAGCGAGTCCGGCAAGTCGTTTATGAAGCGGTTCTATGCCCCCGAAAACATGGTCTTCTTCTCGATGGGGCGGATTCCCTTCAAGAAGATCGTGCAGATGGCGGAAAGCGCCCTGTCTGATGTCGCTTTCCCGATGGCGGCACGTAACCGGGTGGCACCCGGCGAGATACTTCCCGTCAGCCGCCAGATACACAAAGACACCCACCAGGCGCATGTGCTGATCGGAGGACGGGCATACAGCATGCACGACGAGAAGCGCCTGCCGTTGTTCCTGCTCAATAACCTCCTGGGCGGTCCGGGTATGAACAACCGTTTGAATGTGTCTCTCCGGGAGAAGCACGGGCTTGTCTATAATGTCGAATCGAACGTGACCTCTTATACTGATACGGGACTGGCAAGCGTCTATTTCGGGACCGATCCGAAGAATAAGGAGAAAGCGGTCAAGCTCGTTCATCAGGAACTGGCGAAGCTGCGCGATGTGAAACTGACCGCAACCCAGTTGGCGGCGGCCAAGAAGCAGGTGATCGGACAGTTGGGTGTCTCAGGTGATAACCGGGAAGGGCTGTTCCTGGGGTTGGGCAAGAGCTACCTCCATTATAACCGCTACGACACCTTGCCGGAAGTCTTTGCCAAGGTGGAAAGCCTGACTGCCGAAGAGATACAAGAGGTTGCCAACGAGGTCTTCGCGCCGGAACGATTGTTCAGCCTGATCTATCAATAACTGACGCTTACCAGCATTCCGCCTTGTCTTTTAATTCCGGTATTTTGTTTTTATCGAACACCGGACTCTTGATCCCGCTGCGTTTCTGGGCAACATAGTCGTGCAGCAGCAGGAATGCCTGTCTGCTCAGCAACGAGATCGCGATCAGGTTGCAGATCGTCATGAAAGCCATTGTGATATCCGCCAGGCTCCAAGCGAGATCCAGGCTCGCTAACGCCCCGAACATCACCATGCCGCCGACCAACAAACGGTAGATATAAAGCACGCTTTTCTTTGGCGTGATAAACCGGATGTTCGCCTCCCCGTAATAGTAGTTCCCGATAATGCTGCTGAAAGCGAACAGGAAGATCGCTACGGCTACGAATATCCCTCCGGCTTTTCCCACTTCGAGCGTCAGGGCATGCTGTGTCAGTTGCACCCCGTTTACCGAACCGTCCAACGGAGCCCCGCTGAACAGGATGATGAAAGCCGTACAGGTGCAGATCAGCAAGGTATCGGTGAACACGCCCAGGGTCTGGATCAACCCCTGTTTGACAGGATGCGTGACGGATGCCGTGGCTGCCACGTTCGGAGCCGAACCCATACCGGCTTCGTTGCTGAACAGTCCGCGTTTGATCCCTTGCATCAAAGCTGCGCCAACCGTACCGCCTAACGCTTGTTCCCATCCGAATGCGCTGCCTACGATCAGCTGGATCACTGCCGGCAGTTCCGTAATATTGAACAGCACGATTCCCAATGCAAGCGCCACATATCCCAATGCCATAATGGGGACGATCACGCTGCTGACCTTGGCTATGCGTTGTATTCCCCCGAAGATAACGGCAAGCGTCAACACCGTCAGTATCGTACCTACGATCCTCGGATCGAGATCGAACGAGCCCTGCATGGCTGCGCAGATCGTGTTGCTCTGTACCGAATTGAACGCGAATCCGAAAGTGACGGAAATCAGGAAGGCAAACAAAGCACCCATCCAGTTCAGCCCCAATCCGTACCGCATATAGTAGGCCGGTCCTCCGATGAAAGAATCCTTCCCTTTCCGTTTATAAAGCTGTGCAAGCGTAGACTCGACAAAGGCGCTGGCCGAGCCCAGCAGGGCGATAACCCACATCCAGAACACCGCCCCCGGGCCTCCTACGGCAATGGCCGTTGCTACCCCGGCAAGGTTTCCTGTCCCGACACGGCTGGCGAGCGACACGGCGAACGCCTGGAAGGATGAGATATGTTTTTCGCCCTCATGGGCTTTGTTGGCGGAGTCGCTGAGTACGCGTATCATCTCCCGGAACATACGGAATTGGACGAAACGGGTTTTGAGGGTGAACCAGACGGCGCATCCCAATAGCATGATAATTAAAACATACGACCATAAGATATCGTTGATCCCGCTGATCCAGTTGTTTAGTATTTCCATTTAGGCTGTTTATTGTCTTGATTATTACGTGTATATCAGAATGCAAACCTAAAGAAAATATTCTGTATGGACAAGCATATTAAATTTTGCACACACAAATAAATATTTCTGTATCTTTGAGAGGTTATTAATATAAAGTATGAAATTATGAAGGCAATAGAACCGGGTCTTATCAAAGACAATTTTATAGAGATTATCGGAAAAGAGTGGATGCTGGTAAGCGCAGGCGACAAGGAAAAGTTCAATATGATGACGGCAAGCTGGGGAGGCGCAGGTTTCCTGTGGAACAAGCCGGTCGTGTTCGTTTTTATCCGTCCGGAACGTTATACCCGCGAGTTTGTCGATGCTAAGGGCGCTTTCACCCTTTCCTTCCTGGGAGAAGCACATAAGGCCGCCCATAAGATTTGCGGTTCGGAGTCGGGCCGCGATATCGATAAGGTGGCTGCAACGGGTTTGACTCCCTGCTTCACCGAGTCGGGTAATCCTTGCTTCGAGGAATCGCGCCTGACGCTTGAATGCAAAACCCTTTATGTGGCTAAAATGGATAAGGATCATTTTGTCGATCCGGCCCTATACGAGAAGTGGTACAGTGCAATGGCAGGAAATCCGCATAACGTTTATGTGGCGGAAATCGTGAATGCCTGGGAGGGATAATCTCCCGGCATTGTCGGAAATAAGTGTATGGAAGCACAATTAAATAGAAAACTTTCTTTATTTTTGCCCGAAACACAACAAAAACACTATGTCTGATATTACGTCGATACGTCTATGGATGACGATTTTGTTATCCTTTGCCATTCCCCGTTCGTATGCTTCGGATACCTCTCTTCCTGCATTGCATTTCGGGCATATATCGGTAGAGAACGGGCTTCCGACAGACGAAGTGCGCCAGGTATACCAGGACAAGGACGGGTATATCTGGATTGCAACCAATAGCGGGTTGTGCCTCTATAACGGGTATCAGATCAAGACTTTCAAATCGAACTTGCATACGCCCGGCTTACTGAGCAACAATACGATCAACTGCATCACGGATGACAACCGCCATAACTTGTGGATTGCCACCTACGACGGGGTGAACGTGCTGGATAAGACGACCGGGCAGATACGGAAAATCACCTGTCCGGGATTGCAGCGCAGCATTGTGGACCGTTTGTTGATCACCTCCTCCGACCGCGTGCTTATCGGTACGGAAGCGGGTGTGTTCGAATATCTTCCCGGCCAGGATTCCTGCATCGCCTTCAAACCCGATATCGTAAAAGGCTCTATCAAGGCTTTGGTGGAAGATTCCAGGCGGAACCTGTGGATCGGGACCTGGTCCGACGGCTTCTTCCGGTACGACCAGCAGGAGGACAAGGTATATGCCTATCCGCCACTGAACGAGTTGAACTCCGCTTTCGATATATTCGAGGATAGCAAGCGGCGTATCTGGATCGCTTCGTGGGGATATGGCCTGTTCCTGCTTGAGAATCCCTATGAGCCGGATCGTCTGGCCTGGAAACAGTTCAGGCATGACGATAACGATCCGAACAGCCTGGGCTACGATATCGTCTACGATATGGAGGAAGACCTGAATACGGGGACCCTCTGGGTGGGAACCCGTGGCGGGTTGAGCGTGCTTTATGATGAAAAGAACGGCTTGTTCAGGAATTACTGTCCGGACGATTCGGAAAAGTCCGTATATTATAATGATGTCAATTCGGTGTTCCGGGACCGCGAAGGGATGATGTGGCTCGGATTGTTAGGAGGAGGGGTGAACACGGTTATCACACGCAAACCCGAGTTTAAGCTGGACCGGCTGGAGTCGATCGACAATCCGTTGCTTACAAACTCCGCCGTCCGCAGTCTTATGGTGGACAGGGAGGGGCTGCTTTGGATCGGCCTGGGAAGCTGGGGGTTCTTTGTCCATGACCGTGCGGCCGGGAGCTATACCCATAACCTGGACTTGCCCGAGTTTAAGAAGCTGGGCCGTTTGCCTACGATCAATACGATCGTCCAATCTCCTTCCTCGGATAAGATTTGGCTGGGGACGTATGACTGGGGAGCCGTTTCTTACGACCGGTCGTTGCCTGCCGGCGAACAGGCGCAGTTGTTTAACTACGACTCCGCCCCTTGGCTGTCCAACCAGTGCATCTATTCGATTTGTGAAGACCGGGAACGGAACACCTGGTTCGGTACCCGTAACGGAATATGCGTCCTTATGGCAAACGGCGAAGGGGTCCGGTTCGATTCCTTAAAGTTGGATGGCACCTCTGTCAATGCTTATGCTTATCAGGCTATTGTACAGGATTCGCAGGGACAGATCTGGACCGGCACGAATAACGGCGGGGTGATCAGGATTACGGGCAACCTGTCGCAACCGGCCGGAATGTCGTTCGAACGTTATTCCCTCGATGAAGATAAGTTGAACAGTATTTCCGTCCTTTCTCTTTTTATCGACAGCCGCAAACGCCTTTGGGCGGGGACGGAAGGAGGGGGGCTTAACCTCTATGACCCGGAGCGGGATCAATTCATCCCGGTGCACAAACTTGCCAATTTGCCCGGCGACGCTATATTCAGCATCCAAGAGGACCGCCAGGGGAATCTTTGGATGGGTACGAACGTCGGTCTGATGAAAGTCCGCATCCCGGACAATCTTTCGGACGTAACCTACCGCCTGTACACCGTTTCCGACGGCCTGCAGGATAATGTCTTTTACCGCAACACGGCTTTTACCGATGCCAACGGCGAGATGTTTTTCGGAGGCTACCGGGGCTATAACAGCTTTTTCCCCGACCGGATGACAGATGAAGAGACATTCCCGCCGGTTCGGATTACGGATATCAAAATATTCAATCACCCCTGGTCTTTGCTCGATGCGGGGGAGAAGGAAAAGATTTCCCGGCTGGCGCCTGATTTTACCGACTGCATCCGGCTGGACTATCGTAAGAATAACTTCAGTATCGAGTTTGCAGCCCTAAGTTTCTCCAATCCCCGGCAGATCAAATATGCCTATAAGCTGGAGGGGTTCGATGCCGGTTGGCAATATGCCGATGCTTCCCAGCATTTTGCTTATTATAATAACCTGAAACCGGGTACTTACGATTTTCAACTCAGGTCGACCAATTCGAACGGCACCTGGAATCAGGCTGTCAGGCATCTGTCGGTCGTGATTCTGCCACCGCCCTGGAAGTCGGGCTGGGCGTATGCCGGTTATGCCCTCTTGTTGTGCCTGTTGGCATACATCGCTTACCGGATTGTGCATTACCGGATCGAGATGCAGAACGCCTTGCACCTCAGAAGCCTTGAACAGGCGAAGGCGGAGGAAGTGAACCATTCCAAGCTGCAATTCTTTACAAACATTACGCATGAGTTGTTGACTCCGCTCACCATCCTGTCGGCCTCGGTGGACGAACTGAAGATCATCAGCCCGAATAACGGGGAACACTATCAGGTCATGACCAACAATATCAACCGCCTGATCCGCCTGCTCCAGCAGATACTGGAATTCAGGAAGGCGGAGACCGGCAATTTGAAATTGAAGGTTTCGCATGGCGACCTGGCTGCGTTTGTCCGCAACAGTGTGGAAAGTTTCCGCCCGCTGATCAAGAAGAAGGAGATAAACTTCTCCCTGACCTGCCGGCCCGAACAGTTGCCGGCCTGGTTCGATACGGACAAAGTGGACAAGATTTTGTATAATCTGCTGTCCAATGCCGCCAAGTACAATGAGCCGGGTGGCATGGTTCGGGTGGAGCTGTCGGCCGTTGATCCGGGAAAAGCGGAGATCGTTATAAAAGATAATGGAAAGGGACTTTCGCCGGAGGCTGTGAAGAACCTGTTTAAACGCTTCTACGAAGGCGATTACCGCAAGTTCAAGACAATCGGGACGGGTATCGGACTCTCGCTCACCAAAGACCTGGTGCTGCTTCACAAAGGAAATATAACGGTGTCCAGCAAGGAGGAAGAAGGTACCGTCTTTACTGTCACAGTCCCTATCCACCGCGATTGTTATCTCCCGGAAGAGGTCGATGAAAGCATACAGGTTCAGACCGATCCGGCAGAAACCCTTCCGGCATTGGAAGCGCCGGAAGCCGAACCGGCGAAACCGGACGGCAACTTCCGGTCCCTGCTGCTGATCGAGGACAATGAAGACCTGCTGCACCTGATGGTCCGCCTGTTGAGCCCAAACTATAAGCTCTTTACCGCTACCACCGGAAAAGAGGGGATGGAGATCATCGGCCAGGAGGATATCGACCTGATCGTTTCCGACATCATGATGCCCGAAATGGACGGGATCGAGTTCTGCAAACAGATGAAAGGCAGCCTTGAAACCAGCCATATCCCTATCATTCTGCTGACGGCAAAGAACCGGGAGGAAGACCGGGCGGAAGCGTATGATGCCGGTGCTGACGGCTTTATTACGAAGCCGTTCAACCTGAGTGTGCTCCACGCCCGTATCAATAATTTGTTGAAACAGAAGGAACGTGTGTCGGGCGACTTTAAGAAACAGCTTGTGTTCGAGACAAACGAGCTCAACTATACGAGTATCGACGAGAACTTCCTGCAGCAGGCGATCGACTGTGTCAACCGCCATCTCTCGGACCCCGACTTCGACCAGCAAATGTTTCTCGATGAAATGGGTACAAGCAAATCCACCCTCTACCGCAAGCTGAAATCGCTTACCGGGCTCAACTCTTCCGCCTTTATCCGCAATATCCGCCTGAAAGCAGCCTGCCGGATCATGGAAGAGAAAAGGCATATCCGCGTCTCCGAACTGGCTTATGCGGTCGGCTTTAACGATCCGAAGTACTTCAGTGTCTGTTTCAAGAAAGAATTCGGCATGCAACCCAGCGAGTATCTGGAGAAGTTTGTTTTAGGTTCTATTTCTTATTAAATATTTTAATACTATGATTCAGAGCACCGTTGCAACAAAGAAGAACCTGTTGGCATCCCTCCTGTCCCTGTCGTTCTGCCGTAAATCTCTCCATGCCGCCCGGCTTAGGCGATCCCCAGTTCTCGGAGCATCTGCTGCGTGTGTGTCAGGAAATATTTCGTCAGCTGGTAATGTTCCGTCTCCTCGAAAGAGGTCAGGCGGGCTCCGTCTTCGTCTATGTTGTAGATGTCGGCTCCCGGATAAGCCATCAGTATCGGCGAATGGGTGGAGATGATGAGTTGGCATCCCTGATCCACCAACTCTTTGATCCGTACGAGCAGCGACAACTGTCGTTGAGGAGAGAGGGCTGCCTCCGGCTCGTCGAGGATGTAGAGCATGTTCCGTTCCCCGTAGTTGAGGAACGTGCTGAGGAAACTTTCGCCGTGCGACTGTTCCAGCAAGCGCCGTCCCCCGTAGCGCCCCATAGAATAGTCGCGCCCGTATTTGAGGATGTCGCGCATCGATTGCGCATCGATTTCGCGGGCATGGTCGAAGAAGGATTCGGCACGGAAAAAGAAATGGTCGTCCGGCTTGCGCACCTCCACTAAGCGGATCTGGCCGGGCAGGACATTGGTGAGCACCTTGTGGCTCTCGTCGCCGTCGTTCAGCATGCCTTGTCTGTCTTCGTCACGTCTCTCGTATTTATACATGACGGCCTCCAGCAAGGTCGATTTGCCGATCCCGTTTTCTCCCACTAAGAAAGTGACGGGCTTCGTGAATACCAGTTCGTCCATATATCGCACGGCTGCCGCCTTGTACGGATATTTCAGATCTTCTACCGGCCCCGACACCTCGTCCGGATTGATTAGTTTGATTTGCTTCAGATAAACCATTTCGTTAATTGGAAATTGAAAGTGGAAAATTGAAAATTGTAAGGAGCACTTGTCTCCGGGGGACTAAGGTACGAAAGAAAAACAACATTCAATTCTCCATTTCCCATTTTCAATTAAATTGTCTTCCTCCTGGCATTGGACTGGCACCCCGGAAAAGGAGGCCTCATCCGCACATTCCGCATGTTCCGCACTATACACTCCTCAGCTGGAGGAAAATGTAGATATAATACTGGAAAACAAACGGTTGTAAAAAACAAAAGAGATGCCTCGATGCTTCCCGGATGCGGTTTACGAACATCGCCCTTTTTCTTGACCAGCATCCCACCTGGGTGAAAATTTTAACACTTGCTAAGCCATAGAAAAGAGCCATGTTTTCGGAATGGAAAAAAGACGGTCGAATCGGCCCTCACACGCTGGTGCAAAAAGAGCCTGATCGTGCGGATCACGAAAGGAAAATATATGCGTAACAAGCTGAAAAACAGATAAACCCTCCAGCAGAAAAGTGTATAGTGCGGAACGTGCGGAATGTGCGGAAACTTTTTCTCAAAAACGCCGTTTTGTAAAAATACATTTGGAAAACTCTCGGCAGGTTTTTCCGGAAAAATGTAAGTGTTTTTGATAAAATACTACTATATTTGAATAATCATATCTTATTCGTAGATCAAAAATCTACCAAAAAAAATGACTAAAAAAAACGATCGTTTTTTTTAGTCATCCAAATGACGGTATTTTTTTCTATTCCACCAAATTTTATTTAAATAAAAACTCTTTAAATTTCAAGACCTGCAATTATTTTTTGAGAAAAACCTCTTCAAACCCGCATCCAGCCTAAAAATGACTAAAAAAAACGATCGTTTTCGGTCGCCAAAGTACATAAAATCACACCTGTTAACTACTTTTTAGATGTAAATATTTGTATAGGGTAAGTTAATAAAGCGGTTAAAGTAAAAATGAAAAATGTTATTTTAATGAACTTATTATTAATACTTTAATTATAAAATTATGAAGAGAAGATTACTTATGTTGTTATCGGTTTTTATGACGATAACGAGTGTAGGGTGGATGCAAGCGCAAAAAATTTCCTACTATGGGGTAGGTAATATTGATGGTGGAACCGGAACAGATCAAGATCCTTTCATTATGACTTCCTTAGATGCTGTTTTAACTGCTGCAAATGCGAATACTGAATCGGATAGTATTGTGATTAATCTATCGGATGGAGAATATGAAGTTCTATCCGGTGCTTCTTTTTCTATAACAAAGTCTGGAGTTAGTATTATTGGTACTGATTCTAATAAGGTTATCATAAAATCTCCGTTTGATATTATACTTTCCACAGAAGGAAATGTATCTTTTGCTTCCTTGCAAATCGCAGCAAAGACGGCAACAGGAAGAGGGCTTGTTGATATCAAGTCTTCCAATACAACAGTTTCTTTTAAAGATACTAAACTTGATATTGAAGAGGCTGGTACAGGCGATGGTGGTTCTACGGCTTGTTTTGGTATTGTTTCTCAACTTGAGGTTGATAATAATACGGTTAATTTCATAACTTCCCGTATGTATATGTCAAAAGGTTATCAGAGAGGATTATGTTTTAGGGATGGAGCTGGACATACACTCAATATGGAGAATAGCAAAATTGACGGACCATCTGGGGCATCTGGTTATCCGTATGTGATAGGTATTGGTTCCTGGCCAGGAGCGACTTCTGTAACAAAACCGGTTACATATAATATAAAAAACTCGGTAGTCGATGTAAACTATTATGCCGTGTTTACTAATAATCAGGAAACTCCGGCTGTACCGGTTGTAATTAATATTGAAGGAAGTGATATTACTGCGTGGTCTGCTTTGTTCTTGCGTGGCGATCTAGCCAAAGCTGCTTTTCCTCATACAGTGAAAATAAGTGATACCCGATTGAACGGACGTTGTTATAACAATGGACCTACCGATGGTTTTGGGACTATTGTATTGGATAATTGCCAGCAAATGGATTTGGTAATGGACTCGAAGTGTCGTATTACGGCTACGCATAAAAATATTCAATCGAGCGTCAATACTTATATGGCTGTGGCTGATGTTCGTAAAAAGACTAAAGGAACTTGGACATTCCTTCCTGTGAGTGGAGATACTTGTCTAATTCAATCCAATAATGATGTATATACACCGACTATATTTGTATTAGAATCGGAGACTGCATTAACAATAAAGGGAATTGAAAATGTAAAATTCCAGTCGGAGGGAGGTAAACCTTGTATTACTGTATATAAGGCAGACGGTTCTTTCCGGAACGCTGCTACAGATGTGACAACATTACTAACAAAAGTTTCAATTTCGGATGGCGATAAAGTTGTTTTTCCAGAAGGTACTTTTACTTTTCCTCAAAAATTTGTTTTAGACAAATCCCTTACGATAGAGGGAGCTGGCAAAGACAAGACTACTCTTATCGGAACAGTCCAAGTGACAGCAACAGATGGTGCAAAAGTAAATTTTAATAATTTGCATTTGTCGGCGACTTCGACTGCTGCACATGCAATTGGAGTAGGCACAGATAAGGGTAGTGAAAGTCCAGATATTACAATAACCGATTGTGTGATTGATAATGCTGATAATGGTGTGCGTTTAATGGGTGCCGGAGCTAAGTTGACATTGAAAAATACGGATATAACAGCTCGCTATTATGGTGTAAGTGTTCGTAATCAAAGACAGACAGTATCGGTAGATGGCGGTACGATTAAAGGTTGGGCTGCAATAATGACAAGTGCCGGTGGCTTAACGACTGGTGATGGCACAATGGCAAGTACAGGAACATCTATAGATATAAAGAATGCAACACTGAAATCGGCTACTATTTCAAATGAAGAATATGGAGTCGTTGTATTACAAGAAAAATATAATGGTGTGGTGCTCTCCATTGACGGTTCTACTTTGGAGGCGACTGATGATAATAAAGGAACCAATGAAGCGGGCGTAAGTGCTTTGTCTGCATTGGATATCCGTTCTTATGGAAATAAGGTTACTGTTAAGGGGAGTAATCTTTCGTCTCTTTATGGTGAAAATTATCATAAACTGGGTGAAAATATTTTGCATGCCGCTATTATTAGTTTAGGCTGGCATGGTTCCGATGATAAATCTGCATTGGCAGACAATACGATTGAAATCACTAATTCACAATTGAACGGAAAAACCGGTGAGAGTCTTGTTTATTCATATCGTGATAAAGCAGAGAAAGCGTATGATAAGTTGACTATAAACGGAAAAACTTATGATCCTGCTTCCGGACTTATTTGTTATGGTGAACAAGATTTGCAAAGCAAGATCGATCATGCGATTGCAGGTGAAACGATCCTGCTTCCTGTTGGAGAGTATAAGTTAAGCAAACAGTTGACGATCAAAGAGGCTATCACCTTGCAAGGAACGATTACCGATAAAGATTCCACGATTCTTATTGCTGCTGATGATTGGTCTGGTTCGGACGGTAGCAGTAAACATCTTGTAAGCATTCAAGTAAACAAGGCCACTTTGAAGAATCTGGTGATCGATGGTTTAAAATCTCCAGAAGGAGGTTCAGGTAGTGGCATTAATGTCTATACATCGACCGGAGTGACATTGGATAACGTAATTTCAAGAAACAACAAAGCAGCCGGTCTGATTGTAAACGGTTCAACAGTCACTGCAACTAACTTCCGTACTTCCGGCAATGATTGGTATGGTGTGAATGTGGATAAAGGGCAAGATGTTATAAGTGATCCGGTCTTTACAATTGGAGCAGGCTGTAGCTTTGATGAACCGATTGCTATCTTGTCGGATGTTGCAGATGCACCTGCAAATTATGTTGTTGGTAACGGATGGTTCAAAACGAAGCAAGATGGAGCTTCTGTTTGGATCAACGGTGCTACTAGCGGTTTGAATTTTGCCATTACTTCTGTTCCTTCATCTGTTATCTACGGGCAGGCAAATCTGCCGTTGCTGACAAATGTGGACAGTGCTTACTATAAAGCTAACAAAGTAAATATTACTGTTGATAACAAGGCTGTTGCAAAGATAGAAAATGACTCTTTGCAGATATTGAAGCCGGGTAAGGCAATTCTTACATTGTCTGTAGGTGATACTGCTGTTACACAGTCTTTGGATGTTCTGAAAAAGACATTGACGATCACAGGTATCACGGCTACGACAAGACCTTATAATGGTAGCCAAGAGGTTAATTTGGTTACAACCGATATGCAAGTAAACGGCCTTGTCGGAGATCATACTTCTGAAAATGTTATAACTGCTCCGACTAAAGGTGAGGCTCTTTCTGCTAACGCAGGCGTACAGCCGGTGACAGTGACAGCTACTTTGAAAGATAGTTATGGTGACTATTACGAGCTGGCAGATATAACCGGTGTGATGGATACGATTAAGAAAGTGAAACTGACTTATAAGACTGCTACTCCGGATGCAATTGAATTTGGTAAGGTTAGTACCAAAACTTTTACAGCAGATTTGGCTGATAAAACAAACTTTGTAAATAGCGAAGATGCAAGTGTTTTAGGTGGTACACTTCAATTTGATTGCCCGGCAACCGATGCATCTTTAGCTGGTAAGTATCCTGTAATGCCTTATGGCTATACTTCTAATAATTACGAAATCTTTTATAAAGCGGATTCACTTCAAGTGAATGCTGTTGCACCGAAAGCTGAAATCACGGCTGTAACAGTGAATGGAGTAGGCGATCAGGCTTCTATCTCTGTTGTTGGCCGTATCTTGTCCAATGGCGGTACACCGACAGATCAGTTAAAGGCTACTATTACACCGAAAACAAACGGATCTGGGACGGAAACAACGGGAACAACTGTTGATGTTGCAAAGGACGGTACCTTTAAAGCAGAAGATATAGCACTTACTGCTACAAAGTATACGGTAGAACTTAAAGTGGCGGCAAACGAAAGTCTTGTTTCTGAACCAGTAACTTCCGGAGAAGTAGATTTGGGTGCAAAACTACAAAATGTAAACTTCACATCTGTTCCTGTCCGTATGACTTACGGAAGTACAGCCGGTATAGCTGCTGTAAGTACGGAAGCTGATGCCAAGCTTGCTTATACCATTACAGGTGAAGCTATAAAGTTTAATTCTGATTCGACAGAAGTTGAAGCTGTAAAAGCAGGAGAGGCTACTGTAACGATAACGGCTACTAAAGCTGAATATGTAACAGCTATTGCTAAACAAACAATTAAGGTTGAACCTAAATTGGTAACAGTCAAAGCTGTTGCAGAGAATAAGCTTTATGATGGTAAACTTGATGCTAAAGTTACTTTTACGGCAGAAGGTATTTTGGAAAAAGATGCGTCATCGATCACTCTTTCTGCTACAAATGTAACGGGAGCCTTTACTGATAAAAATGCCAGTGAGAGTGCAAAGACTATAATACTTAAAGGCAAATGTTCTTTGAATAATAATACAGCTGGTAACTATGTCTTGGCTCAACCGGCTAATCCGACAGCCAAAATATCAAAAGCTAAGATTACAGCTATTTCTGCATCTGACGTACAGCGCAGCTACAAAACAACTTCATTGTCTTATAAACTGAATGTTGAAGGCTTGTTAGGTGATGAACCTATTGGTACGCCGGGCTTATACACCGGAACAATCCGTGTGATAGAGAAATCAGGCAAATACACAATAGATATGGCTGGTGTTGCATTCCGTAATTATGATTATGCAGGTGTTCAACCGATCGGAGGTGATGTTAACATTATAAAGGGAGTTCCGACTCTTGTAACTTATAATACGGAAGGAAATGCTGGTGCTGCAGGTATGGTTGTCGATAATGGCGGTTGGGAAAATCTTGGAACGCCGGAGATTGCTGATGCTACAGAAAACGGAAAAGTATTTGCAAAATTGGTATATCCTGATGGAACCGTAACCGGTAATATTATCAATAAGGAGCAGACAGCACCTGAAGTAACAATCAACTTGGCTGATGTTGCTTCTGCTTCTTTATATTCCCGCAAAGCTCCGATGACAAAGGCGGCTGATGGCCAACTTGGCTACAGTGAAGAAAAGGTCTTGAACATAACTGTAGCTGGAACCTATACGGTGGAATCAATAACTCCTTCTGTAATTACTGTGTATAAGAAGGATGATGATAAGTACTATATTAAGGGAACAGGTGTAGGAACAGGTGCTATCCTGATTAAAGTGGGTGATGCCGTTGCTTCTAAGACTATTGATGTGGTTCCTGCTACATTGAAGGTGACTGCAGCCGGTCAGAATAAAGAGTATGACGGTACGACAACTGCCAATATCGCACTGCAGTTGGATGCAGCCGAAGGCGCTTCTCTTGATTTGGAAGGTGTATCGTTCAACTATGCAAGTAAAGATGCAGGTAATAGGGACATTCTTCCGTCAAAGGATATTATTTTGAAGGGTAATAATGCAGATAACTATAAATTGGAAACTATATCGTTGAGTGGTAAAATCTCTCCGCGTACACTGACTGTAACCAGCCAGGTAAGTAAATATTATGATGGAACCAAGACAATCGATTTGACAGATTATTCTGCGACAGGATTATTGACGGAAGAAGCTGCACCGATAGTTACAGCAACATTTACTAACGATGCCAATGTGGGCTTGGATAAAGTTATCGAGTTAGCATTGAAGGGTAATAATAGTAACTACGTTTTAGCTAAGGATGGCAATACGGCTAAAGGTAATATTTCTAAATCCACGTTGGAGGCAACTTTGCCGGAAAAGGCGACGGATGCCATTAATTTGAAGAATAATATTACCTATGTAATTCGTGAATCAGGTGAAACTGTTAAAGCAAATGCAGGCATTAATCAATATGTAACAGTTACAGGTTCTAATCCATTCTCGGTGAAAGCTACAGATAACGAAAACTGTGTTATCATTGTAAACAATGGAGCAGTGACTAAGTCAGACCCTGTGACTCCTCCTGATGGCGGTGGCGACGTTGACGAAACCGTTACGATCTCTTTGGACGCAACAACGAAAGTTCTTCCGCGTCTCGAAGAATTCGTTCTGAAAGCAACAGTTTCTCCTTCCGGTAAAACAGTGACATGGAGCAGCAGCGATCCTACTGTAGCCAGTGTGACAGCCGATGGAAACAAGGCTACTGTCAAAGGTCTTAAAGTCGGTACGACAACTATCACCGCTAAGATCGGTGACGTGACCGCAACTTGTGAAGTAACCGTCGACTTCGCAACCGGTCTTGAAGAAGCCCTTGCTAATACCGAAGTGTTTGGAAGAAAGGGAAATATTTATGTGAACCCGCTGCAGCCGCTGCAGGTGACTGTTGTAAACATGATCGGTAAGATCGTTTACAATGCCCGTATCAGTGGCAATACGCAAATACCGGTAACAAAAGGCATTTACATTGTGAAATTAACCAATGCCGGCAATACGAATGTTACTAAGGTAAGTGTATACTAATTCATATATAGAGAGTTTTAGTATTGAATGAGGAAGGGCGTCCGGGAGGATGCCCTTTCGCTTTTATAGCCTGCCCCGGCAATATGCTGTTTCGGTCCGCGAATTTGTAATAGGATTGTAACAGGTTGTAAACAGCGGCTTAATACTCCGGTTGTTCCTTTGCAACGGTTTTAATAGGTAAAAATATATTTGTTTTAACACAAAAAGGACGAACATGGAGATTAAGAGTAGAGTGACCCGGTTTGCGGGTTTACTATGTATCGCAGGTGCATTACAGGGAATCCCTGTAATTTATTCCGCCAATCCGGGCGGAATCGTGAGCGTAGCCCGGCAGGGGACGCATCATCTGACAGGTACGATTGTGGACGGATACGGGGAACCCGTTATCGGCGCCAATATTGTGGAAAAGGGAACGACTAACGGGACGGTGACTGATATCGACGGGAAGTTCTCGCTGGAAGTAGCCCCTAACGCTGTGTTAACAATCTCTTTTATCGGATATATTCCGAAAGAAATCACACTGAAAGGAGAGAAAGAGCTGAAAGTTGTTTTGATGGAAGATGCGCAGGCGTTGGACGAGGTGGTCGTTGTCGGCTACGGCACGCAGAAGAAAGTGAACCTGACCGGCGCCGTCGAACAGGTGACCAGCGAAGTGTTTGACAACCGTTCCGTCCCCAACGTGACCCAGGCCCTGCAAGGTTCGATCCCGAACCTGAACATCCAGTTGACCGACGGCAAGCCGACTCGCTCGGCAAGTTATAATGTCCGCGGTACGACTTCGATCGGGCAGGGAGGGGATGCGCTGGTCCTGATCGACGGTGTGGAAGGCGATCCCTCGATGTTGAACCCGAACGATATCGCCAGCGTGTCTGTCCTGAAAGATGCCGCCTCGGCTGCCATCTACGGCGCGCGCGGTACGTTCGGTGTCGTCCTGATCACCACGAAAGAGCCGACAAAGGACAAGACTTCTATCACGTATTCCGGTAACTTCTCCATGCAGAAACCCGTCACGGTCCCCGACTTTGTGACCGACGGATATGAATATGCCAGCCACTTCTATGAAGCCTACCATGCATGGAACAACTATTCCGCCGACCCTAAGAACATAAACAAGACGCAGGACTTCTCCCTCGGCTGGCTGGAAGACTTCAAAACCCGCAAGGAGCAAGGTATTACAGGTGAAGTGGAGACGGATGCTACCGGCAAATATGTCTA
Organism: Parabacteroides vesiculifaciens; assembly: GCF_049860805.1. NCBI lineage: Bacteria > Pseudomonadati > Bacteroidota > Bacteroidia > Bacteroidales > Tannerellaceae > Parabacteroides > Parabacteroides vesiculifaciens. The sequence goes on along the minus strand of NZ_CP187555.1, from coordinate 3,762,532 downwards.
CTACGGCAACGAGGACTACTACGATGCCCTGTACAAGAAAACGACTTTCGCGCAGGATCATAACCTGTCGGTGACCGGTAACAACGGGAAGCTGAACTACTACGTTTCCGGGCGTTTCTACGGCTACGACGGTTTGTTCCGCTATAATACCGACGATTATAAGATGATGAACCTGCGTGCGAAAGGTTCCGTGCAGGTGTTCGACTGGCTGAAGATCGAGAACAACATGGACTTCTCCAACATGGATTACCATAACCCGATCAACGTCGGCGAAGGCGGTTCCATCTGGCGTAACATCTCCGATGAGGGCCACCCGACCTCGCCTATCTTCAATCCCGACGGCAGCCTGACCTTCTCGGCCGCCTATTCGGTCGGTGACTTTATCTATGGCAAGAACGGCATCGACACCAATAACAAGATCTTGAAGAATACGACCGGCTTTACTGCTTCCTTCTTAGAGAACAAACTGCACGTACGGGGCGACTTCACCTTTCGCAACACGGACGAGGGGCAAACGCAACGCCGCGTACCGGTTCCTTACAGTACGTATGAGGGAGAGAAACGCGAGCTTAGTACCAAATACAATGATTTGAAGGAAAGCAATATGCGGACTGAATATTTGGCAACGAACCTTTATGCAGACTATGAAGAGACTTTTGCGGATGCGCACTATTTCAAAGGAATGGTCGGTTACAACTATGAACAGTCTACTTATAAGAGTACATATGTGCAACGTAACGGTTTGCTGCTCGATGATTCGGAAAACATCAACCTGGCATTGGGAGATGCAATCACTACATCGGGAGGTTATAGCAAATGGCGCGTGGCAGGTGGCTTTTTCCGTCTGAACTATGCGTTCAAGGATCGCTATCTATTGGAAGTGAACGGGCGTTATGATGGTTCTTCCAAATTCCCGACCGACCAGCAATGGGCGTTCTTCCCTTCTGTATCCGGTGGATGGCGCGTGTCGGAAGAAGCTTTTTGGAAGGTCAATCCGAATCTTGTATCCAATATGAAGGTCCGTGCTTCTTACGGTTCGTTGGGAAATGGAAATGTGTCGCCTTATAGTTATTTGGAATTGTTGGGGATCAGCACTTCCGGCCGTGTGTTAAACGGCTTGAAGAACAAATACACCAGTGCTCCGGGAGTCATGCCCGACGGATTGACGTGGGAAACGGCAACGACAACCGATGTCGGATTGGATGTAGGAATGTTGAACAACCGTTTGTCTTTGAACGGTGACTATTATATCCGTAAAACGACAGATATGTATACGGTCGGCAAGACACTTCCCGACGTGTTCGGTGCTTCTTCTCCCAAAGGCAACTATGCCGATATGACGACCAAAGGATGGGAAATCACGCTGACCTGGCGCGACCGGTTCACATTGGCGGAGAAACCGTTCAACTACGAGATCCGCGGTACGTTGTCCGACTATATTTCGACCATCGACCGCTATAACAACCAGACGGGCAACTTAGACGACTACTATGCCGGTAAGCGTGTCGGTGAAATCTGGGGATATGTGACCGAAGGGCTGTTCAAGGACCAGGCCGATATCGACGGCCATGCCGACCAGACGCTGATCCAGTCCTCCTCCAAACGCATCACCTATCCGGGAGACGTGAAGATCAAGGACCTGAATGGCGATAAAGTGATCGACTACGGCAATAACACGCTGGACGACCACGGCGACAAGAAGGTGATCGGAAATTCACTGCCCCGCTATTCGTACAGCGTCAACCTTTCCGGCGACTGGAACAACTTCTTCCTCTCCGCCTTCTTCCAGGGGGTAGGGAAACAGGACTGGTATCCGAGTTCGGAATGTATCTTCTGGGGACAGTACAACCGCCCGTACAACAATATGCCGACTTGGCACCAGGGTAATTACTGGACGGAAGACAATACGGATGCTTACCTGCCCCGTTATGCCGGCTACAATGCTTCGCTGAAGTCTACGCCACAAACCCGTTACTTGCAGAATGTCGCTTATATCCGCCTGAAGAACCTGCAATTCGGCTACACCCTGCCGCAACAGGTCATCTCGAAAGCCAAATTGCAGAACGTACGGGTTTACATCTCCGCCGAAAACCTTTGGTGTTGGTCTCCGCTCTATAAGCATACGCGCGACCTCGATGTGACGAACATCTACGGTTCCGATCCCGACCTGACGAGTGCTGATATGTCTTCTGGTTTAAACGGAAATCGTGGCAGCGGCGATGGAAACAGCTATCCGCAGATGAAGAGTGTGAGTTTAGGTTTATCAGTAACATTTTAATTAAAGAACTATCAACGACATGAAACGAATTATATATTCTTTTGTAACTGCCTGTTTATTCCTTTCTTCTTGTTCGATGGACGAGCTGCCACAGGCCTCTGTGGACAAGGACACGATCTTCCGGACTGAGAAAGGGTTGGAAACATATTCTTATTCTTTCTATGACTTGCTCCCTTCTGTCGGAGATGGATTCAAGCAGGATGCCATGTGCGACTATGGGGCGGTGACCAGCTTCGACAACTTTATCCGCGAAGGGGCTTACTCGGCCGAGTTGAGCGACGGATGGTCGTGGAGCAATCTGCGCAACATCAATTACTTCATTGAGAACTGTACGAATGAGGCTGTCGATGAGACGGTCCGTAACAACTATATCGGCCTGGCCCGCTTCTTCCGCGCCTTTTTCTACTATAAGATGGTGGTGCGTTTCGGCGATGTGCCTTGGATAGACCGTACGCTGGGAGTCGATGATGAGCAGCTGTATGCCGCCCGCGATTCCCGTACGACGGTGATGGATCATGTGTTGGAAGACCTGGACTTCGCTTGTGAGAATATCTCGCGGACGAAGGACGAGACCGGTTCGTTGGTGACGAAATGGGTGGCTTATGCATTGAAATCCCGTGTTTGTCTTTTCGAGGCTTCTTTCCGCAAGTATCATACGGAGTTGGGATTGACCGGTTCGGCCGACGAATGGTATCAGGAGGCTGTCCGTGCAGCCGAAGCAGTAATGAAGGAAAGCGGGTACTCCATTTATACGGGTGAGGGTACGGATGCTTCTTTCCGCTCACTGTTCATCAGTGACAAGCCGGTTACCGGAGAAGTGATGTTGGCGAGCTGCGCCGATGCCGGGCTGGCCGTGTTGGGCGAGGCTAACTGGTGGTGGACTTCGGGTACGTACGGGGCGCGTTTCAGTATGATCCGTACATTCGTCAATACATTCCTGAATACGGACGGGACACCGTTTACGGACCGTGCCGGCTACGAGACGATGGAGTTCTACGACGAATGCCAGAACCGTGACGCACGCCTTGCCCAGACGATCCGCATACCGGGATATGAACGCGACGGGGCGCCTGCCGCTCCTAACTTCAACGGCTATTCTTATACGGGTTACCAACCGATCAAGTACACGTTGGATGATTCGAAATACGATGCCGGCGCTTTGAATACGAATGCGATCCCGTTGTTCCGTTATGCCGAAGTCCTGCTGAACTATGCCGAGGCAAAAGCTGAGTTGGGTACATTGACGGATGCGGACTGGGCGAATACGGTCGGTGTGCTGCGTGCACGTGCCGGTATCACCGGCGGCCTTTCTGCCAAACCGACCCGGATTGATGTATATTTCCAGCAGAACTATTTCCCGAATATTTCCGACCCGGTCATCCTCGAAGTGCGCCGTGAGCGTTCCATCGAACTGGCTTTGGAGGGTTTCCGTTTCACTGACCTGAAACGTTGGAAACGTGGCGAGCTGATGACGATGCGTTGGACCGGCATCTATGTCCCCGCCTTGAATGTCCAGATGGACCTTGACAAGGACGGTACGCCGGACGTGATCTTCTATAAGGGAGAGAAACCGACCGGGCTGCCTGCTTCTTGTACGCCAGTTTCGGTAGGAGTGGGCACGCAGCAGGGATTGACCGGGGCGACTTCGGGTAACCTGACCTGGTCAGACGATGATCCGCGTATCTGGTATAGCGATGGCCGCCAGTATTACTATCCGATTCCGCAATCGGCTATCAATAATGCGAGATTACCTGACGGGACAACTAATCTGAAACAAAATCCGGGTTGGTAAATGTGTAATCGATAAATGATAAGGATATGATAAAGACGACAAGTGTATTTGTTTCGGTCCTCCTGCTGGCAGTTTTACTCCAGTCATGGGCCATGAAAGAATCCCGGCAGGTTGCTGTCGGGGAGAGTGAACTGAATGTGGCGACCTTTAACCTCCGTATGGACACGGAGAAGGATGGCGTGAATGCCTGGCCGAACCGCAAGGAGATGGTGAAAGGGCTGATCCGCTTCCATGATTTCGATATCTTCGGGACGCAGGAGGGGTTTAAGCACATGCTGGACGGAATTGCCGAACTGGACGGTTATGCCTATATCGGCGCCGGACGCGATGACGGGGAGGATGCGGGCGAACACTCCGCCATCTTCTATAAGACCGGCCGTTTCGATCTGTTGGACAAGGGGAACTTTTGGTTCTCCGAGACACCCGATGTTCCGGGCAAAGGCTGGGATGCCACCTGTTGCAACCGGATCTGTTCCTGGGGAAAGTTTCGCGACAGAGAGAGCGGCAACGTGTTCTATTTCTTCAATTCCCATTACGACCATCAGGGCCGGGTGGCACGCCGGGAATCCTCCAAGCTGCTGATTGCCCGGATCAGGCAGATTGCCGGGACGGATGCGACGGTCTTTGCGACGGGAGACTTCAATGCCGTCCCGACCGACGAACCGGTGGTGACGTTGGCTTCCGATGGCCTGTTGCTGGACTCTTACGACCTGAGCGAACAGCCGCGCTACGGTACGGAAGGCACTTACAACAGCTTCAAGACGGATTCCGAGATGAAGAACCGCATCGATTATATCTGGGTGACAAAGGGGACGAAGGTGAAGAAGTATGCTGTTCTCAACGATATGCAGTACGGTCGTTTCCCGTCGGATCATTTCCCCGTGATGACACAAGTTGCGTTTTAAAGTTTACTTAAATGACAGGTACGGTATGAGCCGTTTCTTGTCCGTATTTGTAAATTCTTCTATCAGTTGCAGGTTCTCCCACCCGGAGAGCCTGCTTTTTTGTTTCCGGAGCTGTTCGATCGCTTTCGCCTGGCGGTAGTCTATGTAAGGATGTTTGCGGAGGTCGGCGGCAGACGAGGTGTTGACTTCTAACCGGCGTATGTGGAGCGTGTCGGCGATGAACCAGGGGGCGAGGGTCTGATAGCGTTCTTCGTCGATCCCGTACACTTCCGCCAATTGGCTGACATCGTAGAAGCCGCCTAAGAGTTCCCTGTATTTCACGATCCGTCGGGCGAAGGTGCTGCCGATGCCGGGGACTTTTTTCAGGATCATGGTGTCGGCGGTGTTGAGTTCGACGAGGGTTCCAGCCGTGTACTTTTCCGTCCGGGGGTAAGGGGTATATGCTTTCCATTTCTTCCCTGTAGGGTAGGAGGTGCTACCCGCACGGGCGGAATTTTTACCTTTAAGGGTGTTTTTAGTTCCATTCGGATGGGATCCGGATTCCTTTCGGATGATATTTGTTTCCCTTCCGGATGTATCTTTCCCGGTGATTATCCGTCTTTCGCCCGATGCCGGTCGGTTTTCCATCCGGTAGGCATCCGTCTGCGAATCGACAGGCATCCGTTTCGTGTCCGTCCAAAGCAATAAAATCCAGGAAATGACGATGAGGCAAAGGAGCAAAGTCAGTGCCCTCCGCTCGCCTTTGGAGAAATAGAGAAGGTCGCGCCAGTTCATAGTCGCATCTGTTTATGGTTTGATATTTCGTAATCGTTTTGTTTGGGAGATGCTCTGCGCCTGGTGTATAATGTCTAATACTTCGATTTGTTTAGCCGTTATACGGTAGACGATGAGGTGGGCCGGAAGGACAATCCTTCTATATCGTTTATCTTTTGTCGGAAGATAAGGATATTCCGCATGTAGCAAGTAGTCTGTCGCTAATTGCCGTACTTTTTCAAATATAAGGTTCTCGTATTGGATTGCTGATCTTTCACCGAAGTTTTCTTTTCCATATATAAAGATTTGGTCGACTGATGAATAAAAAAGCAAAGAGGCGATTACCGGTTTAGCCTTTGTTCCCTCCATTGTTGCATCATTCGTTTGCCGTCTTCAAGTGTATAGAAAGGTCCCTGTTCGGCTTCACGAATCATATTCGTTAGCTGTTCGGTGGAAAGCGTTCCGCTTTCGGTGGCAGGGTCGAATCCGTAGCGGGAAGTTCTTTCTTCTCTTATCTGCAGCATTTCTTTCCATGTCGGAAATGGATTTCCTGTTATTTTCCTGGAAGATACCGCTCTCTTTTTTTTAATGGTTTTGATTTCCATAAGGCAATTATTATTAAATGAATATTGTTTCACAAAGGTATAAGTTCCCTGCCGATATGCAAGGAACTTACAGGTTTATTTTAGAATAGTTTCTTCAATTGGTTGAGGAGGCCGAGTTCGTTCAGGAATACGATGCCGATGGCGATCGGGGAGACGTATTTCATGAAGAAGACATAAACGGAGAAGAGGCGGAACTTGATCGTTCCCTCGTTGGTCAGCTCGGCTTTCAGGATCTTCTTGTCGACACGTATCCCGACGAAGATGCAGGTCAACATTCCCCCCAGCGGCAACATAATCTTGGCCGTAAGGTAATCCAACGCATCAAAAAAGATCAGGCCGCCTATTGTGAATTCTTTCAGCAACCCGAACGAGAGGGAACTGAGAACCCCTAAGAATAAAACGCCGGCAGATACAAACCAGGCCGCTTTCTTCCGCGTCATATGGAACTCCTCATGGATATAAGCCGTAACTACTTCATGCAGGGAAATGGTGGAAGTCAGCGCCGCCATCGCCAGCAAGATGTAGAAGATGAGCGACCACATGCTGCTGAACGGCAACTGCTCGAACACGTTCGGCAACGTAATGAATACTAATTGGGCGCCGGCGGACGGGGCGATCCCGAAGCTGAAGACAGCCGGAAAGATCATGATCCCTGCCAAGATTGCTACAAAAGTATTGATGATCGTCACTTGCCAGGCCGTAGCCAGCATATTGGTGTCTTTACCGAAATAGGAAGAGTAGGTGATCAGGCACCCCATGCCGAGGCTCAGCGAAAAGAAAGCCTGCCCGACGGCACTCAGTACGACGGATGAAGTCAGTTTACTGAAATCCGGCTTGAACAGGTATAATAAACCCGCTTCTGCATTCGGCAACGTGACGGAACGTATGCACATCACGACCAGGATCAGGAACAGGAGCGGCATCATGATCTTGGAAGCCCGCTCGATCCCTTTCTCCACACCCGAAGCGATCACGAAATGCGTCAGCCCGATAAACACGGCAGTCCAGAAGATCGGCCGTAGCGCATTGGAAGAGAAGTCGTCGAAGTCGGCAGTAAAATCCACCCCCGGCGTACTGTAAAGGCTGCCGTTCACCGTCTGCCAGACATATTCGAGTGTCCAGCCCGAAACGACCGCATAGAAACCCAGGATCAGGAAGGCAGCCAGGATACCGTTGTATCCGATCCAGCACCACTTTGTCCCGGGAGCCATCTTCTTGAACGAACCGACCGTATTGCTGCGGGAGTACCGGCCGATGAAGAATTCGGTTACCATCACCGGAATACCTAAGAATATCATGAAAAGAATATAAATAAGCAGGAATGCGGCACCGCCGTTCGTTCCTAACATATAGGGGAAACGCCAGATACTTCCCAGTCCCACGGCGCATCCTACGGTAGCCAGGATAACCCCGAGCTTGCTACCGAATGTGACTCTGTTGTCTGTCATGAAGAGAATAGTTTAATTAATTGTCAATTAGAGTTGAACAACTCCATCCTTGATATGGATCACGCGGTCCGTATCGGTTGCCAACTGCTCGTCATGTGTGACGATCACGAATGTCTGGTGCATCTGATCGCGCAGGTCGAAAAAGAGCTTGTGCAATTCTTCCTTATTTTTGGTGTCCAAGCTACCCGACGGCTCGTCCGCAAGGATAACGGACGGTTTGTTGATCAGCGCACGGGCAACCGCTACGCGTTGCTTCTCGCCGCCCGAAAGTTCGTTAGGCTTGTGGGACATCCGGTCGGAGAGATTCATGAAGTCGAGGATATCCTTCGCTCTTTTCTCCGCCGCGGCCGGCTTTTCACGGGCGATCAGGGCCGGGATCATCACGTTCTCCAAGGCGGTAAACTCAGGGAGAAGCTGATGGAACTGGAAGACGAAGCCGATGTTCCGGTTACGGAAAGCCGCCAGCTTTTCTTCCGAAAGACGGACAGTTTCAGTCCCGTTTATATATAGTTTGCCACTGTCCGGAGCATCGAGCGTCCCGATGATCTGCAGCAGGGTCGTTTTCCCCGCTCCGCTCGGACCGACAATCGCTACGATCTCGCCTTCGCCTATCGTCAGGTCGATTCCTTTCAAGACCTGTAGGGAGCCGAAGCTCTTTGTTATTCCTTCTGTTTGTATCATATCAGTTGAGAGTTGAAAGTTGAAAGTTGAAAGTTGAAAAGGACAAGAATCACTTTCCCTTTTCAATTTTCAGCTTTCAACCGGTTAATAACATAAGAGGCCAAGTAGCATCCAAAGATCGCCGGCATATAGGAAACCGTTCCGGTCGTCGTTCGTTTGCATTGCTCGCCCTCTACCTCTATGATGGCATCCGGATTGGCGATCTCTGTGGAGAAGACAACCGGAATCCCTTTATTTATACCCAGCCCGCGTAACCTTTTGCGTACCGCTTTCGCCAGACCACAGTTGCAGGTCTTCGATATATCCGCAATCCTGACTAAAGCCGGGTCCATCTTGGCCCCGGCGCCCATTGAAGAGACGACAGGGATTCCCTTCTTACAGGCGTGATACAAAAGGAATACTTTGGGGCTGAGCGAGTCGATCGCATCGATAACGAAATCATACCGGGTCGCGGAGAGCACCTCCTCCGTCCGTTCATCGCGCAAGAATTCGTTGAGGACGCTTAGTTTCATCCGGGGATTGATATCTAACAGGCGACGGGCTACGACTTCGGCTTTCGGCATCCCCAACGTGGAATGCAAGGCAGGCAGCTGGCGGTTGATATTGCTTTCGTTTACCGTATCGGCGTCGACGATCGTCATATGGCCGATTCCAGCCCGGCATATCTGTTCGGCTGCATAAGCCCCCACGCCACCCAATCCTACCACCAGCACATGACTATGTGCCAACCGTTCGATAGAGTCGGCGCCTAACAAAAGTTCCGTCCGTGTGTTCCAATTGTAACTCATTAAAATGATTTTAGGTGCAAAAGTAATAAATCAATCAGAAACGCCCGTTTTTTTATATATCTTTGTCACATTTTAATTCAAATATCTATGAAGATACAACTCTATTGGCTGCTATCGGCAGCTCTATTGTTATTGCCTGCGAAGGCAGACGCCGCGAACAACAAGAAACCGTTCGTCATCCCTGAATTACAGGAATGGAGAGGCAGTCAGGGAATGTTTACGCCTACGGCAACGTCCCGAATCGTGTATACCGGAAAAGACCCGGCCGTAGCCCGCGTCGCCAATCAGTTTGCCGAAGACTACGCGCTAATGTTCGGCCGCCGGATGAAGGTCGTGCAAGGCCGTGCGGCTGCAGGCGACTTCGTTTTGTCGCTTTCGGCAGACAGGCGGCTCGGGGATGAAGGTTATACGATGAAGATCACCGACCGCGTCACCCTGACCGCTCCTAAAAGCAAGGGGCTGTACTGGGCTACCCGTACGTTGCTCCAACTGACCGAACAGCAGGGCGACCAGGCCCTTCCGAAAGGGACGGCACGCGATTATCCCGACTATGCGATCCGTGGCTTTATGATGGATTGCGGCCGCAAGTTCATCCCGATGAGTATGTTGCGCGATTATGTGAAGATGATGGCATACTACAAGATGAACACCTTCCAAATCCACCTGAACGATAATGCCTTCAAGCAATATTATAGTCACGACTGGAACAAAACCTATTCGGCTTTCCGCCTCGAATGCGAAACCTTCCCCGGACTGACCGCCCGCGACGGCTATTATACGAAAAAGGAATTTATCGCCCTCCAGCAACTTGCCGACAGCTTGGGTGTGGAGATCATCCCCGAGATAGATGTCCCCGCCCACTCCCTTGCACTTACGCAATATAAGCCGGAGATCGGCAGCGAAGAGTATGGCATGGATCACCTCGACCTGTTCAAGCCCGAAACCTACGAATTTGTAGACGCCCTTTTCCGTGAGTACTTAGAAGGACGTAATCCGGTCTTCGCCGGCAAGCGTGTCCATATCGGCACGGACGAATATTCCAATAAGAAGCAGGATGTGGTAGAAAAATTCCGTGCTTTCACCGACCACTACATCCGTTTCGTGGAAAGTTTCGGCAAGCAAGCCTGTGTCTGGGGAGCCTTGACGCACGCGAAGGGCGAGACACCTGTCAAGTCTGAAAACGTACTGATGAGCGCCTGGTATAACGGTTACGCCGATCCCAAAGAGATGATCAAACAGGGATATGACCTGATCAGCATCCCCGACGGCTACTTGTATATCGTTCCCGCAGCAGGCTATTATTACGATTACCTGAATACGGAAATGCTTTATAAGGAATGGACACCCGCCCACATCGGAAAAGAGGTATTCCCTGAAAAACACAAACAGATCAAAGGCGGTATGTTTGCCGTTTGGAACGATCATGCAGGTAACGGCATCAGCACGAAGGATATCCATTACCGCGTTTTCCCCGCCATGCAAACATTGGCCGTCAAGATGTGGACAGGGAAGGATTGCTCCGTCCCGTATGAAGAATTCAACAGCGCCCGGATGTCGGTCAGCGAAGCCCCGGGCGTGAACGTAGCCGGACGTATCGGCACGAAGCCTCGTGCAGTCTACAACCTTGAAACCTTGAAACCGGGAATGGAGACGGGATTGAAAGAGATCGGCTACCACTATACCGTCTCATTCGATATCAAAGCGGCTGATGAAGAAAAGGGAACCGAGTTGTTCCGTTCGCCGGATGCTGTCTTTTACCTGTCCGATCCGGCTTCCGGTAAGTTGGGATTTATCCGGGATGGCTACCTGAATACCTTCAACTACCGGTTTTATCCCGAGGAGACTGCCTCGGTAACGATTACCGGTGACGAGAAATCCACGCGGCTATACATCGACGGCAAACTGAAAGAAGACTTGGATATCCAGAAACGTTACTTCAATGGAGGGAAAGATTCGATGCGGTACGTCCGCACATTGGTATTCCCATTGGAAAAAGCAGGGGATTTCAGAAGCTCGATCCGTAATTTGGAGGTTTTGAACTACTGTAAGCCATAGATTCCGGGTTTATATTTTTGATAAGGATAGAAGACGGCCGCCGTCCGGCAATAAAAAATGATTTTTGTTGTTAGACGGCGGCCGTCTATGTCTAAAAAAAGAAATTTATTATTTTCCGGCCGCCGGAAAGTAGAAAAAAAAGAAATATGTCATTTTCCGGCCGCCGGAAAGTAGGAAAAAAAGAAATATGTTATTTTCCGGCCGCCGGAAAGTGGAAAAAAAAGAAATATATCATTTTCCGGCGGCCGGAAAGTGAAAAAAAAAGAAATATGTCATTTTCCGGCCGCCGGAAAGTAGGAAAAAAAGAAATATGTTATTTTCCGGCCGCCGGAAAGTAGAAAAAAAAGAAATATATCATTTTCCGGCGGCCGGAAAGTAGAAAAAAAGAGAAATATATTATATTCCGGCGGCCGGAAAGTAATAAAAAAAGAAATTTATCACTTTCCGGCCGCCGGAAAATGTAAAAAACGATTATTTTGTCAATTTACGGTGTCGAGCCTGTTTTATTTTATTTTCCGATAGATCATTTCCAACGCCGCCAGCCTTGTCGTTTTCCCGGCTTCAACGCCCGGCAGGCTTTCTCCGCTTAATTTTTTCCAGGCGGCGAGAGTCGCCGCATCCACCGGTTCCAGCAAACGGGCATTCCATTCGGGGAGGTAGCCGCGCAGCCCTAAATATTGCACCATACGGAAGCGAGGGCTTGTGTTGTCCACATCTTTGAAATAGATAAGCGTCGCTTTCTGGTCGATCAGCTTGTCCTGCAGGCGGGAGAGGTCGATGTTCTGCACCTTCACCTTGCTGTCGATCGAAAGGGCTGAAGCGATGCCGGCCGCCTGTCCCATCGCCATCCAGCAAGGCTCCATGCGCAGGGTGGAGAATCCGATATGCGAACCCGACACGGGGACGGGCAGCAGGAGGTTGTCCACTTCTTTCGGAACCATCACGCCGTAGGGCACTGTATAGACGGCCGACGGATAACTCAGGAAGCCGTCCAAATGTACCCTTCCCTTTTCTCTTTTCCGTACGGCGTGCGAGTCCAGTGCATAATGGCTGGCCGTTATACTGCTCTCGTGGATAGGCGGGCGGCTGCCGATCGTTACCGGGAGGGCATCGTTGGCGGTGAAGAAGTATGCGCCTTCGAAACGCCGGCCTTCGCGAACGTAGACCTGACGTGGAAAATGGCCGTTGTCCGTATATTCGTCTTTCGAAAGGCCCCATTCTTTTGCTGCTTTGCGGAAGTGGGCAGGCAGTTCGGGGTCGTTTTGGGCGAACCAGAAGAGGCCTTCGGTATATTCGCGCAGACGTCGGGCGAATTTATCGCGCCATTCCCACGAAGAGGTGGGCCAAGGCCAGTTCTCTTCCGGCAGGTCGGTGGAGACGAACACGCCGTGCTGGTTATTGGCGTCCGTCTTCATGTTCGGGACATGAACGATGTTGGTGATCTTGGCGATCCCCCATTTGTCACCCGGAAGCTTGGAAGGATTGCCGGCCTTGATATGCTTCCGGTTCTCTTCCATCATTTCGGATGTGACGTGTTGCATGGCGGCATCCGTATTGCGTCCGGTCCAGACATCCTCCACGATGGTGGCATAGTCTTCGCGGTTATAACGGGCGGGCTTTGCAAAGGGCACGCGGTTTTTCGGATTATTGGTCAGGCAGAGGCGGTAATTGTAGGACTGCACGGCATTGTCTTCCTTGAACGTGCTGCCGTCCCCCTCCGGTCCGCCCCAATATTTGTAGACACGACCGGCTCCCGGCTCGTTAAATTCGTCTTTCCCTTCGCGGCCTACGCGGAAGGGGACTCCGGCGGTCGCTCCGAGGTCGCCTTCATAGGTGGCGTCGAGGAATATGGAACCGGTATATTCTTCCGTCTCCCCGGTTTCCCGGTTCAGGATGCGGATCTTTTCGATGCGGTTGTCGCGCATGACTATGTTTTCGTCTTCGGCATCGAACTGGCGCATGGTGAGGACTGTAATTTTATCTTTCTGCTCGTCGAGCATCTTTTTGAAGATTCGTGCTCCGACAGAAGGTTCGAAGTGGTAGCCGTCGCTGCATACTTTTACCTGTTCGGAGTTTGCTCCGTATGTGTCGATATAGTATTGTTTCACTCCATCGACAAACTCGCGGAACAATCCGGTTGTTGCGGCGCGTGTAGCGATGTCGGTCGCCCCAAGCCCATTCGCGGGCAGTCCGCCGACATAGCGGGTGCGCTCGAGTATCACTGATTTTTTCCCCATACGTGCGGCCGAGATGGCTACCATGATCCCTCCGGGATTTCCGCCGACGATCACCAGGTCGTAAGACGTCTGGCCGAAAGCGCCGGCACAGGCCAAGAGGAGGGAGAGTATAAGTGTTTTCTTTCTCATAAAGTATTATTTACTGTTTAATATTTCTTTTGCATAACGTGCATAGTGGCCTTGCAGGCCGTCGGCATATCGGCGAAGCACATCTTCCCCGATACCGTCCTGGTCCCCGCAGAGGTAAAGGGCCCTTGCCAGGTGTAATTCTTTCAATGCGAGGTTGCGGGTGGACGTGTCATTGAGGTCGGGAACGGCTTTGCTGCGCGCTTCGGCGTAGGAAAGGATCGAATGTCCCCGTACTCCCGGTGTTGTGAGCATGGCTGCCAGTCGGGAGACTGCCTCCCGGCTGCCTATAGCCTCCGTTGCCATCGCGACGGCACGGAAATGGGAAAAATAGTCTTCCGGCTCCAGCTTCTCCGCCTTCTCCAGTACGGCGGGAAGGGCGGATGTGTCGCGGGCGTTTCCCAATGCGGTGATAAGGGCATCCAAGCGGCTGAGGCACATACCGAATTGTCCCATTCCGGTATAGTGCCAGCCCTCGTCCCAGTCCTTATATTGGCGGATAGCTTCAGCCAGTACCGGGGCGTGTTTCCCTTGTCCTAAGATACAGAGGATGCTGGCGAGGATCACCCTCTCTTCCGGCATAGTGGCTGCGGCGATCTGTTTGCCGGCAAGCTGTATGCAACGTTCGGGGTCGGTCAGCAATATTTCGAGCCCTTTATAATTATCCGTCACACTGGCGATGGCTTTCTTCATCTGGGAATTACTGAACCCTTTAAACTCCTTATCCGTCAGGACCCGTTCAGGAAGATTTCCGATCTCGACTAAGTGGCGCTGCACCTTTTTGATGTCTATCTTGCGCGGAGATTTATTTTCTTTGACGCATTGGGCGGAAAGATAGCCGACTGCATACCCTTGGTTTTGCAGGCAGGGCTGCATACGGATCACCGGCATGGCATCCCGATGTGCACTTGCCCCGAGACCGGTTGTCAGGATTCCTTCCAGGCCTTTTGGCAGAAGACTGCGCAGCGGAACGTCCGCGTCGTAGATCATATGCCGTTTTTCCGGCGGGTTCAGGATGAAGAGCGGGTCGATAATCATCCCGTGTGTGTCGAACGAGCTTTTGTGGTAAGAAATAGTGTCAGGATAACGCCGGTGGTTGATTACGTCATATACCGAAATGATATAATCGCCGATCACCCGGCGGCGCTCGCGTGTCTGGGGCATTTTGACCAAGTCGTACTGCCCTTGCAGTTTTGTCTTGGCCTGGATGAAGGCGCGCGAGATATCGAGGATGTCCGTATCGTCGACGAAGAGCCAGTCGTTGTTGTTGTAATAGTCTCCCGGGGCCCATTTGCCGGTTCCGGCTCCTTGCACGGCTATTGTTTTTTTGCCTGTATAGTCGAATGATGCGCCGGCGGCAATCGCTATGTCTGCACTTCCTGTGCTGTCTATCAAGACTTTCGATAATATGACGCCTCTACCGAAGGGAGTGGCGACGACAACGCCCTTTACCCGGTTGCCTTCTGTCAACGCCCCGCATCCTATCACGCCGAACCAGAGTTTGCCTCCTGCCTGTAGCAGTTCCTTGCGGTGCCATTCCATTTTCCAGTCGGCGGGGAAACGTCCTTCCCCTTTTGGCTGCCTCGGATGGTCTTTGGGGGCCATGGCCAAGACGCTTTTGTCAATATGGGCGGTATATCCGCCCCGGAACCCGTCCCAATAGACTCCGATCATCCCCAATGTGCTCAATCCGCCAAGTCCGTGAAGATATTCCAATACCAATGTGTCGGCTCCCTGTTTCGCTGCGGATATTCCGGCTGAAGCACCGGCCGTACCGCCTCCCATCACAACCACATCGTAGCTGCCCAGGACCGGGAGCGCACCTGCCGGAGAGTCGACGAATCCTTTTTGCAGGGAGGGGCGGAGCGGGGAGAGCAGTTCGCCTGTTTGCCCATAGTTCGAAGCATTCACTTTGGGCTGGCGGACGGTGGCCTGGGCCGGTACGGGTATATCTTTTATCTGCCGGGCAATTATTTCGCCCATCATCTCTCCTATGAACATGGCCGGGACAGGCCGCATCACTTTTGCCGCCAGTTCCCTCGATATATCGGCGCAGGGACCGAGTACCCACAGGTTTGCGATATTTTTTGATTTGAATGCCTGCATCGGTAGCTTTCGCAGGGAAATCGGGTCTCCGTTATATGCCTTCTCGCTTATAATCGTCTGTTTCGGAATGTACCAGAGCAGATCCGAGCTATCGACCTGCTCGATATCCCATGTCTGGCTGCGGATGATCTGTTCGGCCTCCGCCAACGAAGCATACGTGTCGTCCTTAATCGGCAAACGGAACGTATAGCGGGTGACCGGATAGCTTTTATCTCCAACTTTGATGGGCTGGGACAATTCTTCGGCCAGGACGATTTCAGGTGCTTCTTTTTTGGTATTTCCTACAACGGTATAGCTGTATTCTTGCATACCGGGGGTGAAAGGTTTGCGTTCCGCCCCCGATAGTCCGGCAACGGAGGCATTGTGTGTCGCATCTATGATTGTTTTGCAACGGATAGCCTGCCTGCCCGAACGGTTCGCGATCACAACTCCCGCAAGTTTACCGGACGGGTCTGTCAGCACGTTCGTTACATAACTGCTGTAAAGGAACTGAACGTCATTGTCGATCAATTCGTCTTCCAAAGTTTTCTTTATATGAAGCGGAGCCGGAAAACTTTTCCCCGGAAAGAGTTTGCGGGCAAGAGCGGTCTGAAGTTTTTCGGTTTCATTCCGTTCATATAGGTGCGAACCGCATATATCTTCACCCAAATAAGGCATATAGCCTACTAAGTATACCCGGCTGCCTGTTTTCGCTGCCGCGACGGCTGCGGCAATGGCGCGCGAACTTCCGCCGGCGACTACAAGGTCTACTTCGCTAATCACCGGTATCTTACGCGGTCCTTCATGGCAGAAGGCTTCATCGGGAACGGCCATCTGTATCGTGGCTCTCGCCTCCGTTACATTGCCTAAAGAGGCTAATGCCCCCCCGGCCGCTGTTACTTTTAAAAAATTACGTCGTGTAATCATGGTATTTCCTTTTTATACTGGTCTTTATGGGAGCCATAAAGATAAGAATTTTATTTTGCAGGAACTAATATAATGGCATCGGCAAATAAAGCTCCCTTCGAACGGCCTCCGTCAATCCTGACGGAAGAGTTCCAACAACCTTTTTCAAAAGCGTATGTGCCTAAGCTTACCCAGGAGCCTTTGTGTGATCGGGGAGATATCTCGACTTGCTTGACGCCCTCTTTGCCTGTAATGTCGAAGGCCATGACTTCGGGCATTTCCTGGTCGGGAAGAGCTGTGCAGTAGAAGAATACTTCGTATGCGCCTCCTTTTTTGATCACTGGCATGAAGGTGAAAGAGCAATCGTTTTTGTTATTTGCCGACTTTAAGTAGCTGTTTTTGTAATGGGCTCCAAAGTTCTTTTGCCAGTGTCCGGCTCTTTCTATTTTGTCGATATCGCTGTCGTCGACCAATATTTCGGGAGTCGAACCGTCTAAGTAAGGATTCTCTTTGAGGATTCTCCGTAGCTTGGTTACATCTATTTTTTGGACATCGGTATTGTCCTCGATTGCCAACGCCGATGCTACGGCTGCCGATTGTCCGAGCACCATAAATACCGGCTCCATCCGGATCGATCCGAAAGCGATATGGGTGGCAGAGACACATACGGGAACCAATAGGTTGGTACATTCTTCGCGCTTGGGCGTGATGCTTTTATACGAAATCGGGTAGGGGGGAAAGCCGTGGTATTCGACATCTCCTTCATTTTTTACCATTCCGTTCGTAACAATACGCTGGCAATTGTGGGAGTCCATCCCATAGGCTGCCATTCCGATTGCATCTCCTACCGTTTCTTCTCCCTGGCAATTTTTTTGTGTCATGATATATTCGCCGTTCAGGCGGCGGGCTTCACGTACATATAGCTGAGTGGGGAAGTTATCATTATCGACAAACTCATCTTTCGCCCATCCGAACCTGGAAACCTGGTGGCGTAGTTCCGCTGGAACTCTTTCATCGTGTGTAAGGAAGTAAAGCAGTCCTTTTGTGTAATCGACATGTTCCTGCCAGATCCTTTCCCGGGTTGCATAGTCGCCATCGGGGTATTCGTAGTTCATACCGATCATATCGGTCGATAAGGGACCGCGGTTATTCACGTCATATTTATTGTCCGGCATCATTCCCCAGTTGAATAGGAGATAATTGTCTATATGCAAATCCATTTTACGAATGGCGCGTGCCAAGAGTTCATATTTGGCGGGATCATAGTTCAGCGGCTTTTCAAATGGCCGCTGATTTTCTTTATTGTCAGTGAGGCAGAGGCGGAAATTGTATGCTTGTACGAGTTTATCACCGCTTCCCCTTTCCTGCAATGTATTGGGTTGGATTCCCCAACATAAGCCGCTGGCAGGATCTCCCTCTTTCAGGTACGGATCGACTCCGTCCGGGAATTGATGCCAGAAAGACATCTGAACTCCATTAAGTGTTTCATCCTGTTCTTCGTTTCCTTCACGTCCTACAAAATAGGAAACGCCGGCTTTTGCCATCAGATCTCCTTCATACGAACAATCGATGAACTGTTTGGCTTTAACCCGTATCAAAGGTTTCCCGTCCGGTTGCCGGGAGTCTTCCAATGTGATGCTTTCTATCCTTTTATTTTGCATCCGGGCATTTGTTATACGACGGTAATACAGGACATCCAAATCCGCATCTTTCACAAAGCGATCCATAGTTGCAGTCGCAACACTCGGCGGAAAAGTCCATTGTTCGAATTTATTGTAATGCTCTCCTATGCGGCGGTAGAAAAGCCGGGCCAGCCCTGTAACCGCATATTTGTTCCCGATATCCGTCATACCGAGACCACCGGTCGTCATGCCTCCCAGATATTTACCGGGTTCTACCAGCAGCACGGATTTACCCATTTTTTTTGCAGAGTAAGCAGCTACAACGCCTGCAGATGTTCCCCCGTAAATACAGATGTCCACTTCTTTGACAGAAGTCTGGCTGTCCTCTTTTCCGGATTGGCAAGAGAATAGGGAAACACAAAAAATAAGAAAGAGTATTTGATATTTCATGTGATTATTTTATTGATAAGTTCAAAAAAGAATAAGTGATCCCGGGATCGGGAAATTACCCCGGATGTGATATGCTTTTATTAAAAATGATGTCACATCCGGGTAATAAGTATAGAGAGACGAATTTATTCGTAATTCGGATTCTGAGTCAGATTCGGGTTCGTTTGTCTTTCGATATATGGAATCGGCCATAAATAGTCTCTGTTCTTGTCGAATTTACGGATATCTACGACACGCATCTTGAAGTCTGCCGACTCACCGCTCTCAGCAATAGGAATACCTTCATAAAACGCCGTGCCCCATTCATCAATACGCGGTGCCTTATCCGGATAAGACTTCTTCATCCTTCCTAAAAGAGGCAGGTTCATTACTGTCTCGGCAATTTTCCAACGGCGAATATCGAACAGGCGCAAGCCCTCACCTGAAAACTCATATTTGCGTTCGCGGGCAACTGCATAGAACAGTTCATTCGGATCGGTGGTCGTAATCGGCGGCATCTTGACAGACGGACGCTGGCGAACTTTATTGATGGCTTCCAAAACGGATGCATCGATTTCTCCCGCTTTTATCTTTGCTTCGGCATACGTCAGCAAGACTTCCGGATAACGGATCAGAATCGTATTCATATCGCAGTCATTCAACGCGTCTTTATCTTCTATGTTGGCATATTTGCGCCAGCAAATACCGGTAAATGTCGCATAAGCATGAGTAGCTTCCAGGTTGTCCACACGTTTATTTGTCATGTAATTCCAACATTTTACACTATCGCCGTGAGTCTCGAACTGGAATCCTAAAAATTCAGAACCGGGAACAGCTAAAGTATATTCCAGGCGGGGATCTCTGTTCTTATACGGATGTTTCGGATCAAACAAAGGAGATTCGTCTATCTGTTTCCCATCTGTACATTCCCAGGAATCAGCCAACTGGTAAGCCGGTTTCTTATTCGTATGCGCCAATGCATTACGTGAACCGAAAAGACGATACAAGGAGTGGACTTTCGTTCCTAACAAATATTGAACGGAGAAGATAACTTCTTTCGATGTTTGGCCTTCATATCTGAAAAGCTTTGGATATTCGTCTTCGATGGCATACTCCGTCCCTTCCATTGCCATAACTGCCTGTGATGCGGAAATTGCATCCTGCCAGCGCTCGTTGTATAGAGCTGTTCTCGCTTTTAAAGCCAAGGCAGCACCTTTAGTTGCACGCCCGGAGGTCGGATTGTTGGTAGAGGGAAGATCAGCGGCGGCTTCTGTATATTCTTTCAGAATAAAATCTACAACGTCGCTTTTCGGATTCCGTGGCTGCTGCCCTGTTTCAAGTGTCAATACTTCCGTAATAAGCGGAACGTCTCCATATAGTTCTATTAAATAGGAATAATAGAGGGCACGCAGAAAACGGGCTTCTGCCTTGATCTGCGCATAGGTTGCGGTAGCCACATTCGCTTCTCCTCTTTCCATATTTTGTATCAGGTAATTGCATTTTGAGATACCGGAATAAAATGCTTTCCAATAATCTTTGGCAAGGCTGCTATTGGCATCCGCAGCTCCTTGTGCAATAGCTTGCATAGCGTTGGTATTGCGGTCATATCCAATATCAGATGCCTCATCAAGCGACAGAAAGAACGTCATGCTTTCCCAATCTGTCCATAATGTCGAATAGCAAGAAGCCAGAGCCATTTGCATTTCTGTCTCGGTCGCCAGAAAAGTCTGGTCCGAAGGAGAGTTTAGCGGATTTTTATCCAGATAGTCACTACACGAATTCATACATAGGGCAGAACATACGGCAGTTACATATAATATTACTTTTTTCATTTTCAGAATTAATTTAAAGGTTGAACATTAGAACTTAAGATCTACACCGAAGCTGATCGTCTTTAATTGCGGATAATAACCGCCATTACCGATAGGAGCTTCAACATCGAATCC
This sequence comes from Parabacteroides vesiculifaciens, assembly GCF_049860805.1. Taxonomy (NCBI): domain Bacteria; kingdom Pseudomonadati; phylum Bacteroidota; class Bacteroidia; order Bacteroidales; family Tannerellaceae; genus Parabacteroides; species Parabacteroides vesiculifaciens. The sequence continues at coordinate 3,741,876 of NZ_CP187555.1, read as the reverse complement.
ATCCCAAAAACTGTCTATTGTCAACAGGTTGTCACCACTTACATAGAAACGCAAATAAGAGATTGGAGTTTTTCTTATGACATTCTTAGGAAGTGTATAACCCAATTGTATGTTTTTCAAACGAACATAAGCTGCATTCTTCATCCAAAAGGAGGAGTTCTGCATATTGTTTGTTTCGTTGAATGCCAAACGTGGGAACTTAGCGTTTCTGTTCTCTGGAGTCCAGTAATCTTTATGCTGTTCCTGAACCGTACCGCCTTCGATGAAAGTCTGGATGCCTTGTCCGTTGATATAGCCGTCGGCTTTTCCGACTCCCTGCAATAACATACTCAGGTCAAATCCTTTGTAATCTCCGTAGAGTGACAAGCCGAAGGTATAACGTGGAATTGTTCCACCGATGATCTTGTAGTCGGAAGTATTGATAACACCGTCACCATTCTGATCTTTGTATTTGATATCGCCGGGACCGAAGTTACCATACTGGGTAGCCCCTAAATAGTTCCCTTCTGCATCGTAATCTTCCGGTTGGATATAACCGATAGCTTCCAGACCATAAATGGAGTACATCTCGTGCCCTTCGCGGTTAACTGTCAAACCTGTTTGGTTTACGCCTTTCATATCCAGAATCTTGTTGCGTACATCAGAAATGTTGAAAGATGCGCGATAGTTGAAGTCACCTACCTGGTCGGCATAACTAAGTGAAACTTCCCAACCTCTATTTTCCATCTTACCTGCATTTTGAGACGGTGCGTTCATACCGATGATAAGAGGCACGTTCAGTTTCATCAAAATGTCGTCGGTCACCTTATAGAAATAATCGGCGGTGATATTCAGCTTACCGAACAGTGTTGCATCGATACCGATGTCGGTAGAAGTCGTAGTTTCCCACGTGATTTTTCTGTTTGCCATATTCGTGATTGCGGCACCGGATGATATTGTTTTGTCGAATACATATTTCGTGTCCAGGTTCACATTTGAGGAGAATGGATAGGGATCGATGGCTGAATTGTCGGCATTCATTACGTTCTGGTTACCCAGTTGTCCCCATGAAGCTCTGAATTTAAGGTTGTCGACAACGTTTTTGATCGGTTCCCAAAAGGCTTCTTCCGATATACGCCATCCGGCAGATACTGAAGGGAAAATACCCCATTTGTTCCCTTCTGCAAAACGAGAAGAACCATCATAACGCATATTGGCTTCGAACAGATATTTACCTTGATAGTCATAGTTGATACGTCCGAAAACAGAGCGCAAAGACCATTCGTAGGAATTGCCGTATGCTTTCTGATTTTCTTCTCCACCGGCATCCAATACCGGGTAATCAGGGAATGCATAGTTCTCACGATAGCCTTTATGCATGTCATAGCGGTGGTCTTCCTGTTGGTAACCTACCATTGCTTTTATGCCGTGATCATTAAACCGTTTGTCGAATGTAGCGGAGGCAGTCAACAGGTTTCTCAGGTTTCTCGATGTCTGATCGTTCAGCGTACTCTTTTGTGGAGAACGGTAATAAGGGGAGCCGTCGTATTTGTAAGTCTGAACCACTTTTCTGAAATCAGATGTATGGTTTTCCCAGTAATTGGCTGCATAGTTACCCTGGAAAGTCAACCACTCAAACGGTTGGTAGTTCAATGCAACATTAACAACAGCGGTCGGTTTACGTTGTTTCTTCAAACCTCCGTCGTTCGTGAAAGCGATCGGATTGTCACCGTTCCAACCTTCACCCCACTGTCCTGTGCTGAGGACGCCGGCCTGGATGGCGGGAATACGGCTCATCCAGTGGAAAGCATCCGTTCTGGACGGTTCTTTCTGGTCGATCATATTCAAATGTGCATCAATACGGGCGGATAAGGTAGAAGAAATATCCATATCCGTATTCATGCGGAAGGTATAACGTTTGTAATTGGAGTTTTCGATGATACCTTGCTGGTCCATATAGCCGAAGCTGGCATTTGTACGGATTCGTTTTGAACCGCCGCTCAATGTGACGAAGTGATTTTGCATCAAACCGCTGTTAGTCAAACATTCGTCATACCAATCCGTATCGGGATAGCGGTCCGGGTCAGTCAACATACCCTGGCGATATTCGTCGATGTAAGTATCTGAATAAAGAGGTGATTTACCGATATTGGTATAGGCCGTATTTGTCATCAACATATGGTCTATGGCCCCGACTTTGTTGGGAAGGTCGATAGCACTTTGCCAACCGACATAACCGTTGTATGAAACGGTAAATTTATCTGCTTCAGCCCGTTTCGTAGTGATCAGGATAACGCCGTTGGCGGCACGTGAACCGTAGATGGCAGAAGAGGCCGCATCTTTCAATACGGAGATAGATTCGATTAGCGACGGATCGATATCATTAATGCCCATCTCGACTCCGTCTACCAGGATCAGGGCGTCGTTATTGTTCAAAGTCGTTTTACCGCGAATGCTGATATTTCCTCCGTCGGCACCCGGCTGTCCGCTGCGTTGCGTGATGGCAACACCCGGAATGAGGCCCTGTAGGGCCATTGAGGTTTGACCAACCTGACGTTTGGTCATATCTTTCATAGATACGGATGTAACGGAACCTGTCAGGTTTGCTTTTTTTTGTGTACCGTAACCTACGACTACCACCTCGTCAAGCCCTTGTAAGTCTTCAGCAAGTTTGATGCTGAACATATTTTTACTTCCGATCGGAATTTCCTGTGTCATGTACCCGATGTAAGAAATTTGCAGGATGGAAGCGGGCGTAACGTTTAGATCGAAATTACCTTCCGCGTCGGTGATAATACCGTTGGTGGTTCCTTTTTCGACAACGTTTGCTCCGATAATAGGTTCGCCGTCTGCGTCGGTCACTTTCCCGGTGATACGTTTGGTCTGCTTTTGCTGGGCGGCATATGCTTTCCGGGTAATGTTGATGTTACGATCATGGATCGTGTAGGTCAGATCCGTATTAGCTAACGCTTGCGATAGGACTTCGTTGATTTGTTTGTTTGTTGCCTGGACGCTGACTTTGACGTTTTTCACCTCCTCATCCACATAAAAGAAAAGGAATTCACTCTGTTTCTCTATCTGGGAGAACAGGTCGGTGAGGGACATTTGCTCTGCTTTGACTGATACAGTAGCAGATTGGGAATAAGACGATTCCACAGCTACTGCCTGGAACAGAGCCACGAATAGTAAGATAACCGTGATTCTCATAATTGTAACAAGTTTTTTTAAGCCTTTGGGTAAGAAAGGCTTGTAATACGAAACATTTTCCATATTTTTGTACTGATTTAAAGATTGATAATTCGCTTCATCCACAATGTTTGGTCGCGGAGCGGACGGAGCGGAACATTAAATTTAAAGACTTTAAACCGGTTGTACTTTCGGGTATGACCGGTTTTTTAGGTTAACGCTGGTGCTACTTCATAGGCATTATCTTTTAAGTGTTGCATATTGGATATAATAAACTCCGTCACTGTTGTGCCACCGGATAGGCAGGCTGCGGGAAATTACTTTCAGGATCTGCTCGATGCTCTGTTCCTCGCTGAAGGTTCCGGAAACGGTTACGGCCGGTTTCATCAATTCCCCGCTGTCGATCCGGATTTCCACTTTATAGGTCGCTTGAAGCTCTTCGATAAGCTCGATGAACGGGATCGATTTATATTTCAACAGGCCGTCTTTCCAAGAAGTGAAAGGATCCGTATCGACATGCTTGATATCAACCTTATTTGTCGACCGGCTAAAAGTCAGCTGTTGGTTCGGAGTCATCACGATATTCTGTTTCGCACCCTTGAAACGGATGGAACCTTCCACAAGTGTTGCCGTGATATCATCGGCTTTTGCATCCGCTTTTACATTGAAATGCGTGCCTAAAACAACGATAGAGGCGCCGTTCATCTCTACCTGGAAGGGCTTGCCTGAATCTTTTGCCACTTCGAAATAGGCTTCACCTTCCAATTTGACGTTGCGGCTGTTTTTTCCGTATGTATCGGAATAGCTGAGACGGCTGTTCTTGTTTAAGGTGATGACAGTTCCGTCTTCCATCGTAAAGTTAGACTTATGTTCGTCTGTCAGCAAGGTGTAATATTCTGCAACATGGTTGTTTGTATGATAGAGGAAGAACGCAGTCGAGAAGATAAACAGCAGGGTGACTGCCGCAATCAGAGGAGTAAATCTGTTCCATAACTGTCTCTCTCTGGCGCATTTGTCCTGGAGATCGATCTGCCGGAGCAGTTTGTCGGCCGAGAAAGCAGGGGCGACGGAATGTTTGAAAGCGACATCCGCATCCCAGTAATTCTTTAGCCGCCGGAATTCATCCCGGTTCTTTTCGTTTTCGTTCAGCCATTCGCTTAACGAAAGGATGTCATCCGAAGAACTTTCCCCGCTCAGGACACGTGCGATTATATGGTTTATTCTATTTTCCATTCTGTGTGTTTCTATATGTATAGTCGCAGGGAAGGAGAAATACCCTTAGTCGGACTGAAAAAAAGTTGCAGGAGTTCCAAAAAGTTTCATGCAGTGAAACTCCAAGTTCCAAGCAATGAAACTCCGAGTTTCACTGCATGAAACTGGAAGTTCCACCGTTGAAACATTCAGTCCCCTCTTGTCAGGAGTTTACAGTTGTGTGTCGTCGGCAAGTGTTTCCCGCAGTTTGCGGACGGCATTTGCTAAGTGTGCTTCCAGTGTTTTGACGGAGATGTCGAGGATGGCAGCCACTTCTTTATATTTGAGCTTGTCTTCGCGGACGAGTTTGAAAGCCATCTTACACTTGGCAGGTAGCGAGTCGATCGCGAGGTTCAGGCGTCTGATCCCTTCGCGGCTGATCAGGTCTTCTTCGGGAGTTGTCTCGGTCGAGGTGAAAAGGTCGATAGATATTTCGTCCAGCGATACCTGCTGCATGTGCTGTTTGCGGTAATAGCTGATCGCTTTGTGGCGGGCCACCGTATATATATATGAATCGAAATTGGAGATGCCGGGAAGTTGCTTGCGGTTGTTCCAGATAGCTAAGAAGGTATCGGAAACAATTTCTTCGGCTTCTGCCGGCGACGAGACGTACATACCCGTAAATCGCATTAGCGGCCCGAAATAGGTCATATAAAGCGATTTAAGAGCAGCTTGTGAATCCGACAGAGCCATTTCGCAAACCCAATGTATGATATCGTCCCGATTCTCTCCCAAGTGTGAGCAAGATTAACAATGTTCTTATAATAAAAGTCGCGAATATAGGGAAAAACCCTTAGTCCGGTAACATTATTTTTTCTTCGGCTGTTCTTATAAGCGGATAATAAGCCTTGTAATATGTTTGTAACATCTATGTCATTTTTGCGTAATATTTGTTTCAGACCTTTGCAACCAAATACATAACAAGCAATTATGGAGACATTCTATCTCTTTCTGATCATTTTCCTCTTTGTACTGGCGGTATTCGACCTGTCGGTCGGGGTCAGTAACGATGCGGTGAATTTTTTGAATTCGGCAATCGGGTCGAAGGCTGCATCTTTTAAAGTAATTATGGTGATTGCCGCAATCGGCATCTTTGTCGGTGCCTCGCTTTCCAACGGTATGATGGACATTGCCAGGCACGGGATTTACCAGCCGCAACATTTCTTCTTTTCGGAGATTATGTGCATTTTGCTGGCCGTCATGCTCACCGATGTGGTGTTGCTGGATATTTTTAACTCTCTGGGTATGCCCACTTCGACTACCGTTTCGTTGGTTTTCGAATTGCTGGGCGGTACGGTTGCGATTTCATTGATCAAGATTGCCAATTCCAACGGGATGCTTCAGTTGGGCGACCTGCTGAATACCGACAAGGCCTTTACGGTGATACTCGGTATCTTCCTTTCCGTAGCGATAGCTTTTTTCTTCGGGGCGGTGGTACAATATATTTCGCGTTTGATCTTTACCTTTAATTATAAGAAGCATGCGCGCTATTTCATCGGGTTGTTTGCTGGCCTGGCTGCCACGTCTATCCTTTATTTCATGCTGATCAAAGGCCTGAAAGGAAGTTTTTTTATGGAAGGCGGCCTGAAGGATTTGATCTATGGGAATACGGATAAGGTGGTGTGGGGAGCGTTTATCTTCTTCACGATCCTGATGCAGGTGCTATATTGGTTGAAAGTGAATGTTTTCAAGGTCGTGATTCTGATGGGTACGTTTGCGTTGGCGCTGGCTTTTGCCGGTAATGACCTGGTGAACTTCATCGGTGTCCCGCTGGCCGGATATTCGTCTTATATGGATTTGATGGCGCAGGGCGGAACGACAACTACCGATACGTTCCTGATGGAATCGTTGCTCGAACCGGCCAAGACACCCTGGTATTTCTTAGTGGGATCGGGGCTTGTGATGGTGATCGCGCTTACCACTTCAAAGAAGGCGCACAATGTGGTAAAGACTTCCCTCGACCTTTCCCGACAGTCGGAAGGGAACGAGAACTTCGGGACTTCGCCTGTGGCAAGGACGCTGGTACGCACTTCCAATAATATTTCGACTACGATCTTGAGTGTCGTGCCCCCGCGGGTGAAAGATTGGATCGACAGCCGTTTTAACAATAATGAGATTATTCTTGAGAATAAAGCGAGCTTCGACCTGGTACGTGCTTCTGTCAATGTGGTGCTTTCAGGTTTGCTTATTGCCGTGGGTACTTCTTTGAAGTTGCCTTTGTCCACTACTTATGTGGCTTTCATGGTGGCGATGGGTAGTTCGCTTGCCGACCGTGCCTGGGGACGCGAGAGTGCCGTCTACCGTATAACGGGTGTGCTTTCCGTGATCGGCGGTTGGTTCATTACGGCCGGCGCTGCTTTTACGATCTGTTTCGTTGTGGCGCTGTTGATCCATGTCGGAGGGGTTGCGGCTATGGCGGCGATGGTCGGGCTTGCCGTTTATATGCTGATCCGCAGCCATCTTACTTATCGGAAAAAGATAAAGAAGGAAGCTATGCAGGAAGAGGTCGACTCCACGATTTCCAAGCTGCGCGAGACAACCGATAAGCGCGAAGCTCTTTCCCTGTTCCGCGAACATAGCCGCGACGAACTGTGCAACGTCCTGAACTTTGCTTCCGATGCTTTCAACCGCTCCGTTCATGGCTTTATGGACGAGAACCTGCGCGAACTCCGCAAGGTGATGAGTGCGATCGAGGAGGAGAAGAGTTACCTGAAACAGGTCAAACGCGTCGGCACGTTAGGAGTAACACAACTGGAACATGATATTGCGATCGATAAGGGGCTGTACTATTATCAGGGAAATGACTTTGCCAGCGAGATCGTGTTCAGCATCCGCCGTCTGACGGAACCGGGCAAGGAGCATGTCGATAACCATTTCAGCCCGTTGAGCGAGGTGCAGAAGGAGGACTTCGGAAAGATGACCGGCAACATCGTCTCTTTCTTGAACCGCTGCTCGGCTATGATCAAAAGCAACGACTATCATCGGATGGATGATCTGATAAATGAGTCGACGGATTTGTTTGCCAAACTGACACTTCTGAAGAAAGAAGAACTGAAACGTATACAGGGACAGAGCGGCAGCACGAAGGTGAGCATGGTCTATCTGAATATGGTGCAGGAAGCGCAGAATGTGGTTTCTTTTACGGCGAATTTGCTGAAGGTGAGCCGGAAGTTCCAAAAAGAATAGTCTGTTGTTACTTTTGGCTTGATCCAAAAGTAACCAAAAGATCAAGGCCGAACCTGCTTCGCTACTCCGTTCCCTTCGTTCGCTGTCGCGTCTGAAACTCGCTTCGCTCAGACAGCAGACGCTCCGGGCGCTCACTCCGGTCACTGCGCTTAACGCTCACCAGCTTAGGCCGGAAGTAGAGCCTGGCGGCTCTTTGGGGATTGCCGATACTGGCAGTTCTTTTTCTGGCGATATGAAAGCGCTTTTGCAGGCGATACGATCAATAAGCTACTAAAAGTTTTAACGCCAAAATAGCAAATCGATAGTTGTGATGTAAGAAGATTTTTGTTCCTTTGGGGGCGAAAATCAATAAGGTGTTTAGTGAAATCTTTTATTTGCATCCTGCTGGTATTATTCCAGTTTACAATAGAGAAAGGCGTAGCTTCCGTACTCGTATCTGATGCGGGGGCACAGGACAGTATATCCCGCATACCCGTCGTCGAGTATAAATTCAAACCGAAAAGCCTGATCCTTCCCGCTTCCCTGATAACGGTCGGGGCGATTGGCACTGCCATCGACGGAATGAACGATTTCCACCTCTTTTCCCGCAAGGATTCCGTCAAGAAGATACGGGTCGACGATTATATGGAATGGGGCATGTTAGGTTGGGTTTTTGTCTGCGACCTGATGGGGAAGGAGAAACATAACTGGGTGGACCAGCTTTGCCTGGTCGCCATTGCCGAAGGCTTCAATGCCGCCATGACGCGGACGGTCAAGTATACAGTAGGCGAAATACGTCCCGACGGTGGTCCCCACTCGTTCCCTTCCGGGCATACCGCCAATGCTTTCTTAGGGGCGCACGTCGCCTGGAAGGAATTTAAGGACAGCAGTCCGGTGTTGGCCTATTCCGGCTACGCGTTGGCAACCTTCGTTGCCTGTTCGCGCTTGTACAATAACCGGCATTGGGTGGCCGATGTGGTGGCGGGAGCCGGTTTCGGCATCCTCTCCGTCGAGCTCGCCTACCTGACCTATTTACCGATCCGCAATGCGATCGCCCGCAAAATCAATATGAAGGGAAGCGACCGCTTAGTCGTCGCCCCGACGCTCAGTCCCGATGGCGGCGGACTCTATCTTTCGTGGCGGTTTTAGATAGCCATCAGCTCCTCGATCATCGTCCGGTCATTGCTGAGGCGGGGGATTTTGTGCTGTCCGCCTAATTTTCCTTTTCGGCGGAGCCATTCGTAGAAGGTCCCTTCGCGGGCAACCCGGATTTCCAGCGGTTGGAGAGAAATTTCCTTATAGCGTTTGGCCTCGTAGTCGGAGTTAAGTTGCTGCAGAGTCTTGTCCAGCAAGGAGGCGAAATCATCTAATGATGGCGGCATTTTTTCAAATTCGATCATCCATTGATGGCGGCCTTTCGCCTTATCCAGCATAAAGAGGGGAGCGGCGGTGTATTCCTTCACCTTGGCGCCTGTCTGGCGGCAGACGCTACTGATCGCCTTGTCGGCATTGTCGACCATCAGCTCTTCGCCGAAGGCATTGATAAAGTTCTTCGTGCGCCCCGAGATCACGAACTTGTGTGGATAAAGGGAGGTGAAACGGACCGTGTCGCCGATCTGGTAGCGCCACAACCCGCCGGAGGTCGTGATCACCATCGCATAGTTTTTCCCCACCTCCACCGCTTCTAACGGAAGGACGGTCGGGTGCTCGCTGCCCACTTCGTTAATCGGGATAAATTCGTAGAAGACGCCGTAGTCGATCATCATCAACAGGCTGTGTTCCGCCGGATCGTCCTGTAGGCCGAAAAAGCCTTCCGAAGCGTTGTAAGTCTCCATGTAATGCATCTGGTCCGAAGGAATCAGCGCCTTGTATTGGTCCCGGTACGGCTCGAAACTGATCCCGCCGTGGAAGAAGACCTCCAAGTTGGGCCAGACATCTGTCAGGCATTCGCTTCCTGCCCTTTGCAAGACGGCCTTGATTAGCACCAGCATCCACGAGGGAACGCCTGAGAGGCTGTTCACATCGGCCCGCCAGGTGCTTTCGACGATCGCCTTGATCTTGCTTTCCCATTCATCCATCAGGATGATCTTCTTGCTGGGGACGCGGATCAGGTTGACCAGCGGGTTCAGGTTCTGCAACAGGACGGCCGAGAGGTCCCCGCAGTGCGCGTTGTGATTCAAAGGGGAAGGGCTGTGGCTTCCGCCAAGTATCAACCCTTTGCTGGCGAAGAAATGGCTTTCGGGATTATTCCGGAGATAGACGGAAACGGTGTCGAAACCGCCTTTGTAATGACACCCTTTCAGGATTTCGGGCGTGACGGGAAGGAATTTGCTTTTGTCGTTTGTGGTGCCGCTGCTTTTTGCGTACCACCGCACGACCGAAGGCCAGAGGATATTCCTTTCTCCGTTTATCATACGGGTGACGTATGGCTTCAGATCGTCGTAAGTCTGCAAGGGAATCCGCTCACAAAAGTCTGCATATCCCTGAATACTCTTGTAGTCGTATTTCAGGCCCCACTCGGTGCTCCGGGCGGCAGATAAAAGGGACTTCAACTGCTTGTGCTGAATGGCGTCTGCATCCTGCGCAAACCTTGCGATCTCTTTTTGCCGGGGGCGGAAGAGTAGTGATATTGTATTTGTCAGAATATCCATGCTCCTATTGTTTGAATTGCTTGCAAATGTAGTAAACAATTGACAATGGACAATAGATTATAGATAATCAGAATCACTACACTAAAATTTCCTATTGACGAAAGAAGTATAAATCATCATTTATACTTCTTTCGCACGACTTCTTTTTCGTTTGCGGGCTAAATAGATCAGTTCTCAAGTCCTTTTTTGCAGTATTCCATGCATTTCCTGACTTCCTTGACGGCATCGGAGCCTTGTGGGATCTCATATTCCAGTTCGATGTCGCAGTAGATCGGCCATTTGTTCTTCCGAATCAGTTGCAGGACCTCGTAAACCGGGGTGTCGCCTTCGCCGAAAGAACGGTTCTTGTCGGGATCGGAAGCGGTTTTAGCCGTTTTATCTTTAATATGTATGCTGACGATGCGGTTGTGCAGGCGTTCGATGATACCGTTCGGATGCAAGCCGCTTGCACCGAAATAGTGTCCGGCGTCAAGGTTCAGCATCAGTTTCGGGCCGTATGCGAGGATATCGTCGAAACTGAATTTCGGATCGCGGGGCTGTCCGTGGTTGTGGAAGATCACATACAGGTTATGCTTCTCTGCAAACGGAGCCATGCGCTTGGCTGCCTTTTCGGAGATTTCCATCGTGATACCTTTGGCGCCGATGGCTTTGCAGGCCTTGAACGCGTAGTCGATTTCTTCGTCCGACCAGTCCGGGCTGCCCAATTTCAGGATATGGATGCCGACGCCTTTCTTGGCGAACATCTTGCGCACTTCCTTGTATTTGCTCATCGGCACGGAGAGACGCCATTTCTTCAAAGCCTCTTTGTCTTTGGTCTGGGGAATCCCCAGGTAGTTTTCAACCGTGTAGCCCATCAGTTCGGCAGAGCTGACGCCCGATTGGACATAGTAATCGAGGGTCGCTTCCAACGATTGGTCCGGCATGCTCCGGAAACTGTAGGAGATGGCCCCGATCTGTACGCCTCCAAACTTGGAATCCGGCTTCTGGGCGGTGATAGCCGAACAACAGGCGATTGCCATTAACACGATAAGAGTCAAAACTCCGGGAAAATGATACTTTTTCATGATATTATAGAATTAGATGAATAAAACACATACGAGTAATAAGTTTCCGGTAAAGATACGATAATTTTCTTATCTTTGTGCAACAAGTACTTAATCCCAAAAGACAATGAAAATAGGTATCCTTTCCTCCGGCGGCGATTGTCCTGGAATAAACGCCACGATACGCGGTGTCGGTAAAACGGCCATTATGCACTATGGCATGGAAGTCATCGGCATACACAGCGGCTTTGTCGGTCTGCTGAATAAAGACGTCCAGACTTTCGACGAACGCAGCCTCTCCGGCATCCTGAACCTGGGCGGTACGATCCTGGGGACTTCACGCGAGAAACCTTTCCGTAAACTCTTAGCCTCCGGTGAAAGCGAGAAACCGCAGCTCATCAGGCAGAATTATGAAGAACTCGGCCTGGACTGCCTCGTCTGCATCGGCGGCAACGGGACGCAGAAAACTGCTGGCATGCTCTCGGCGATGGGTTTGAATGTGATCGGCGTACCGAAGACAATCGATAATGATATTTGGGGAACGGACATAACGTTCGGTTTCGATACGGCCGTCAACATTGCCACCGAAGCGATCGACCGCCTGCATTCGACCGCCAGCTCGCACAAACGGGTGATGGTGGTAGAGGTGATGGGACACCACGCCGGCTGGATCGCGCTCTATGCCGGGATGGCCGGAGGCGCCGATGTGATCTTGCTGCCCGAACTGGGCTTTAACATGGATCGGATCAATGAAGTGATCCTGGACCGAGCCCGCCGGGGCAAACCTTATTCCATCGTCGTGGTAGCCGAAGGGATCGGAACGCCGGACAAGGAGCGTCCCTCTGTTTATGTGACAAGTGCCATCGAGAGGGCGACTGGGATCGAAACCCGCGATACCGTCTTGGGATATATCCAGCGTGGAGGCAATCCTTCCCCCTTCGACCGCAACCTGGCTACCCGCTTGGGCGGACATGCAACGGAGCTGATCGCAAACGGACAATTCGGGCGTATGGTCTGCATGAAAGGTAATGATGTCGAGTCGGTACCCCTCTCGGAAGTGGCCGGTAAGCTAAAACTGGTAACTCCCGAACATGATCTGATTGTCCAGGGAAAACGTATGGGAATATCGTTTGGAAATTAAAAATTGAAAATGGGAAATTGAAAATTAGGTTTCGGCGGGGATGGCTTTCATGCTTGTTTCCGCTTTTCTTTTTTCCGTGCCTGCGATTTCCGGCTCTGCCGTTTCCTGGCTATTGCTTTCTACGGCTTCTTCGGGGAGATCCTCGAACTCGTTATCGGCTGTGTTTTCGCCGGTTTTCTTCTTCTTGAGTTCTGAGATGAATTGCTGGAATGTTTTGTCGGTCCGCAGTTTTTTGATCGCCATCTTGGCGGCGCTTTGCTGGGATTCCTTCTTCGAATAACCGATGCCTACGCCGATCTGCGTGTCGGAAAGTGTCACACCTGTCTGGAATACCGGGTTTCCGTCGTTATCGGTAAAAGATTCGATCAGGTCGAACGATATTTCGAGCTTGTTCTTCTGGCTCCATTCGATCAGACTCGACTTGAAGTTGACCTCTTTGCGGGCGATCGTTTCCAAGTTTACATATTTCTTGATGAGCACATTCTGGATGAAGTTATAGCAAACCTCGTAGCCCTGGTCCAAGTAGATCGCACCGATCAATGCTTCGAGGGCGTTTCCATACATATGGTTGTTGTGGGAACTTAATTTGGCGGAGTATATGACCATCTTGTCGAGTCCCAGTTCGACGGCAACGCGGTTCATCGTCTCGCGCTGTACGATTTTGGAGCGGGTGTTGGTCAGAAAACCTTCCCGCTTGTTTTGGAAGTGTTTGTAAACGATATCGGCTACGACAGCATCCAATATGGCATCGCCCAAGAACTCCAACCGTTCGTTGTTCAGCCATCTGCCGTCACCGCTTTCTACGGAAGAGGATTTGTGGAGGAAGGCTTGTTCATAAACGTGGATGTTATCGGGATAAAAACCGAGTATCTTATATAAAGAAGAATAAGGCTCCTTACCCATGTTCTTGAGGAGCCTTATTCTTTTGTATAGTTTTGTAAACACGTTACTTCACAAATTTTTTAACAATAGCACAAGCATTGTGGCCACCGAACCCGAAGGTGTTGGAGAGCGCTGCCCGTACTTCTCTTTTTTGAGCTTTATTGAATGTGAAATTCAGTTTATAATCTATTTCAGGATCATCGTCGCCATCCGCATGATTGATTGTCGGAGGGATGATACCGTCGTTTATAGCCTTGATGCAGAGGATTGCTTCGATTGCTCCGGCTGCACCCAACAGGTGTCCGATCATTGATTTCGTCGAACTGATATTCAGGTTGTAAGCGTGATCTCCGAAAACTTCCTTGATCGCTTTTACTTCCGAGATATCTCCTACCGGGGTAGAGGTTCCGTGAACATTGATGTAATCGATGTCTTCCGGAGTCATTTCGGCATCTTCCAGTGCGTTACGCATAACCAACTTGGCTCCTAATCCGTCCGGATGGGAAGCGGTCAGGTGGTAAGCATCGGCAGACATACCGGTTCCGGCAATCTCGCAATATATTTTAGCTCCGCGAGCCAAAGCGTGTTCCATTTCTTCCAGGACCAGACAGGCTCCGCCTTCTCCCATCACGAATCCGTCACGGCTTGCGCTGAACGGGCGGGAAGCGGTTTCGGGCGAATCGTTGCGGGTCGACAGTGCGTTCATCGAGTTGAACCCGCCAACACCTGATTCCGAAATAGCTGCTTCGGCACCACCGGTTATGATCACGTTTGCTTTTCCCAGACGAATATAGTTGAACGCGTCACTGATCGCGTTGGTAGAAGATGCACAAGCTGATACTGTCGCAAAGTTGGGACCGTGGAATCCGTAAAGCATGGAGATATGTCCGGCTGCGATATCGGAAATCATCTTCGGGATGAAGAACGGATTGAACTTCGGGCCGATCGTGTCTTTGATCTTTGCATATCCCAATACTTCTTCGTCGAAAGTCTTGATGCCACCGATACCAGAGGCAAAGATAACGCCGATACGGTTCTTGTCTTCCTTGTCCAAGTCCATAGCTGCGTCGTCAATCGCTTGTTTTGCGGCATTTATTGCGAATAAACTATAACGGTCACACTTGCGGGCTTCCTTGCGATCCATTACTGTCAACGGGTCGAAGCCTTTTACTTCGCATGCAAATTGTGTCTTGAATTTGGATGCATCAAACTGAGTAATAGGCCCGGCTCCACTCTTCCCATTGATAATACCTTCCCATGTTTCCGGAAGAGTATTACCAAGAGGAGTAATAGCTCCAAGACCTGTTACCACAACTCTTTTTAATTCCATACCTTTAATTAAAAGGATTGATTACTTCGCGTTAGCTTCGATGTAAGCAATGGCGTCGCCTACAGTTGTAATCTTTTCTGCTTGATCATCAGGAATAGAAATACCGAATTCTTTTTCGAATTCCATAATCAGTTCTACAGTGTCAAGAGAGTCTGCCCCTAAATCGTTAGTAAAGCTTGCTTCGTTTGTAACTTCTGTTTCTTCAACACTTAATTTGTCAACGATGATAGCTTTTACTCTTTCAGCAACTTCAGACATAACTTTTTCAATTTAGATTAATAAATACGAATATACTTTTTAAATTTGCAGTGCAAAGAAAAGAATTTTTTATGTTACAAAACAAATTTAATGAGCTAAAAATGCGGAAAACTGCACATTTTTTCTTTTCTTGTGCACAAAAACAGGGGAAAACATGAAAAACGTAGCAATTTTTGCCTCCGGATCGGGTACGAACGCGGAGAATATCGCCCGATATTTCTCTAAAAGTGAAAATATTAAAGTGGCGGTTGTTTTGTCTAACAACCGGAATGTAGGCGTGCATGCCCGCGTAAACAAGTTGGGAGTTCCTTCTTTTGTCTTTTCGAGGGAAGATTTTGCAGACGGGGGGCCTATCCTGGCGAAACTTGCCGAGTACGATACGGACCTGATCGTCCTTGCCGGCTTCATGAATAAAATCTCCGATACACTGCTAAATGCCTATCCGGGTAAAATCATCAATATCCATCCCGCCCTTCTGCCCAAATACGGCGGCAAAGGCATGTACGGGATGCATGTGCATGAGGCGGTCGTTGCCGCCGGTGAAAAGGAGACCGGCATTACCATCCATTATATAGACGAGCATTACGACGAGGGGACGACGATCTTCCAGGCAAAATGCCCCGTCCTTCCGACCGATACACCCGAAGAGGTCGCCATGAAAGTGCACGCACTCGAATACGCCCATTATCCTAAAGTCATAGAAGATTTGCTTACTGCCCGTATCTGATCGTATCAGAAATTCGCGCTCAGCTGCATGACGTAGGTGCGGGGTGCCGAGACGAGCATCGGGCGTGTACTGTATTCCTTGTTGAACAAGTTGTTCACCATGAACTGGAAAGACAGCTCCTTCGTGATCTTCACGCCTGCACGCAAGTCGACCACGCAATAGGGCGTGTTGTTCTTCGCCCAATAGGAATGGAGTGTTTGCCCGTTCACGTTGCCGAAGAGGATGTCGCGCACATAATCCATGATTTCCGGCTGCTCTTTTGCCCGCTCGTCCACCATCAGGTAATCGACGGCCAGCGTCTTGCTTTTCCAGACGATATTGGTTCCCAGCGTCAGCCGTTTCCACTGGAAGTCGAGGACGGCTTTCACGGTGTGCTTCTGGCGGTACTTCAGGTATTTGGATGTGTTGGACTTCTCTTTCATGCGCATCGGGTCGTCGTAGGCCGCTTCTTCCTCGTTCTTTTTCTTGTAGCCGGCATCTTCCGGCTCGATGAATACATACCCTAAGTTGTAGCTTAGTGTGGCGTTCGGGTTGAACGTGTAAACGCCGTTCGTACTGATTTCCGCCCCGTAGATACGCGCTTTCGACACGTTATAGAACTGGGCGCCGAATCCCGGCATCTGGCCTTGGGTGATCATGCTCAGAAGGTCACGCGTACCGTTTATGTACTGGAATGTCGTATTGTTGAAGATACCGAAGCGGAATTCGATCATGTCGGTGTACTGGGTGTAGAATCCCGCCGCATCGAAGAATCCCATCAGATTGCCGAACTTATATCCCTGTTTGAAACCCAGTTCGGCGTTCACGCCTTTCTCTGCCTGCACTTCGCTGTTCGGGTAGACGCCGACACCGCCGATGTCCTTGCGGGCATATTTCTCGGTCAGCGAAGGATAGCGGTAGCCCTGCCCGAAGCTGGCACGGATAAAGCTGTAGTCGGCAAGCTGGTAGTTTAGTCCGGCACGGAAGATCGGTTTTACCGGAATCCGGGTCCCGAACAGTTTGGTGTCCGCCTCCCGCAAGTAGTTGTCCACCCGGTAGTATTCGGCACGCATACCGGCCGAGACGCTCAGGC
Source organism: Parabacteroides vesiculifaciens (assembly GCF_049860805.1). NCBI lineage: Bacteria > Pseudomonadati > Bacteroidota > Bacteroidia > Bacteroidales > Tannerellaceae > Parabacteroides > Parabacteroides vesiculifaciens. The sequence continues at coordinate 3,725,191 of NZ_CP187555.1, read as the reverse complement.
GGTTGAAGAAACGCTGGTCGTACTGGACGAACAGGGCGGCATTGTCGCTGTCGTGCGTTCCGGTCGTTTCCGAAGCGCTTTTCATGTGTTCGTAGGTAGCCCCGGCGGTGATCTGGCTTCCGCTGTCCCATTTCTTATTGAACTGGTAGTCTACATAGTAGGTGTAGTTCTTGTCCGTTCCTTTGGGTACATTCTCCTTGTTGTTGTTCATCACCCAGGAGATCAGGTCGCAGTAATCGGCAGTCGTGGCGGTCGGGAATACCCCGTTCAGAATGTTGACGGCCCCGTCTACGATCCCGTTCAGGTCGCCTTGCAGTATCGGCTGGATCAGCGGGAAAAACGGGCTGTAGTCTCCGTTCTTGATGTTGTCGATATAAGCGTTGACCGTGGCGGCATCGCTTCCCATATTACCTAAGATGTCGTCGAGCGACTTGCGGCTGGAACTTCCGTCGATGATGTTGTCACCCCGGTAATAGAAACGGGTTTTGATCTTATGCGAGGTGTTGTTGTTCGGATTGGTAAAGTTGAAGAACGGGTCGATATAGAAGGTGTTCCCCTTGCGCCCCATATTGGCGATGGATGACGGTTGGTAGATTTCTACCGGCGAACGCCAGATGAAGAAATCGGCATATTTGTCGGCCAGGTAGTTGAAGTTGAACCCGTAGTTCAGGAGCTTTCCCTCTTTCATCGTGTGGTGGTACGTCATATTGCCTCCGAACCGCAGGCGCCGGTTGTATCCCTGCTGGCGGTACCCGTCATCGGAAAACAGGTTGAGCCCTCCCGACACGTCGAAGTTCCCGATCCGCCGTGCGTGCGAGATATCCGCCCCTTCGTATTCGTCATGGGCCGGATGGTCGTAGATCCCGACGTATGCGCGGGCGCTTGTGGTCGGCGTGAGTCCCGGCCGTTTCGTGCGGATGTTGATCACCCCGTTCAGGGCCGACGAACCGTAAAGCACGGACGAAGCGCCTTTCATCACCTCTACCTGCTCGATGTTTTCGAGCGGGACGATGTTCCAGTTGATCACCCCGTTGCCCGAACTCAAAGCGCTCATGCCGTCCACCAGCACGAGGCTGCGCGAACCGACACCGTACGTCCATCCGTTTCCGCCGCGGATGGAGGGTTGTTTGTCGTTGATATCCACGCCCGGCATCGTGTTCAGTGTCGAACTCAGGTCGGTAGGGGCCTGTTTGGCGATATCGCCCGCTTTCAACAGGTCCATCGAAACGGTGACATCGCTTAGTTTCTGCTCGAAGCGTCCGGCACTGACCACCACGTCGCCCAGCAGGTTGGCTTTGATGTGCATATAGACATCTTTTGTTTTGATGTCCCCTTTGCGGAGTATCAGCGGGAGTTGTTCGTTCTCGTACCCGATGTAACTGAACAGGAGGTCGATCCCGCCGTCCGGCAGGGAGATTTCGTAGGCTCCGTCGGCATCCGATATGGTTCCGTTCGTGTCTCCGTTTATTTTCTTGTAGGTGATGTTGACACCCGGCAGCGGTTCATGGGTTTCTGCGTCATAGACGTGTCCTTTCACCGTTTGTCCGAAAGTAGCTCCCGTGAAGAGCAGCAGGGTAAAAATCAGGATATATAGCTTTCTCATGCGAATTGCTTTTAGTTGACAGGTTTGTCCTTATATAAATAGATGCCGATCTCGATAGGAATAGTGTTCAGCTCCTGGCTCAGCTGGTCTAAGATCGCGCCGAGCGTTTTTCCTTTCAGAAGTATGCCCGCGATACCTGCGAACTGGGGCGGGATCAGGTCGCCGAGCAGATCCATGACAGGTGTGTTCAGCGTCTCTTCCGGGATAAAGACTTTCACGATATCCAGCAGGGCGAAGAGTTCTTGTATTTCCGATTTGTCGAGGATCAGGATAAGATCGCCTTTTGCCGGTTCCTCGCTCTCGCGGATCGTCATTTTGATACCGGTTGTAGACCAGGTATTGATCTTCCTGTAGGCTGCAAGGAGCGCATCTTCCATTGAGCTATCCCCGGAGCCGGCTTTTGTCTGTTTGTTTATCATCACCTGGCGGATGATCATGTCGATCTGCGGGATTACATATAAAGATGTATTGTCTTCCACGTAATAAGCCGCCAGGTTGGGAGGCGAAGCGATCCAGTCGTTCGTGGAATGTTTGACATAGCTGCCTATCAGATTTCCTATCCGGACCGAATCTGGCAGGGGAGCATAGCGGGCGATAATGTTGCCGTCCGCCTGGAAGCTCAGGTCGTCCAACACCGAACTGATCAGGTTGCTGACCAGCTTGCCGCCTACTAAGTTATACAGCATTCCGATCATCGTCTGCATACTGCCGTTGTCTACATCATAATAAGAGGCATTTCCGTGGGCGACAAACCAGGTCCTGTTCGTCGCCAGCCGGTTCTCCGGAATCGTGATGTCCGACAGTTCCAGTACCAGTCTTCCGGCCTGTATGCTACCCTGGTAACGGAACACCGTGCCGGTCGAAGCAGTCGCGTTGCCGCTGAAGGAATAGCTGCCGGTTCCCGCTGTCAGAGGAATCGCGGTTATTGCCGTTTCTTTATCGTGCGGTAGTACATATTTAAGAATAATATCGGCGGTTTTCCCGTCATCCGTCTTGAATTCCACATCTTTTCCGATACATGTATTCCCGTTGTAGCTCAAAATAAGGGAATCTTCGTTGGCTGGCGCACTTAGCTTGTTGGAGTAGGTCCCGTTCAATTCCGACGGGGCAAGAGCGTCATGATCATCATCGTCATTACAGGATATCAAGAGGATAGCCAGCATCATGGCGTAAAGGAAACTGCATACTGATTTTCTGTTCATATATTTTGCTTTTAGTCATATTATATGATGATACAAAGAACAGGCTTAAGTTTGAATCAAACAATCTCCATGTTTGGGAATAAATATTCTATTTTTAAGATTGTTAGGTTGGATAAGCATATTTTGCTACTTTTGAAACAACAAAACGATGTTTTATGAAGATAGACGTTGACTTGCCTAAATTCGATATCCCGAAGGATTTTATTGTAGGCGATGGTATTACGGGCGATATCCTGAATATGTACGGGCTTTTCCCCTGTAAGATAAAAGCGGGCGTGTTTGCCTTTTGCACGCGGGGGACGATCCGTGTGACGATAAACCTGGATGAACATACGGCACAGGCAAACGATTTTATAACCTTGCTTCCCAATACTTTTATCCAGATTCATGAGGTATCGGACGATGCGGAGGTCTGCTTCGTCGCCTTTTCTTCCCGTTTCCTCGAAAGTATCAACTTTATCCGCACGATCTCCAATCTGATCGTTACGATCATCGAGAATCCGGTAGTGCCTTTGCCCGATAATGCGGCGGCTATCTACAAAGACTTTTTCTCCCTGCTGGTGCGGGCCGACAACGATCCGGACTCTATCCTCTTTACCGACAGCCTGAAACCGATTCTCGACCTGCTGATCCAGGGAGTGATCAATATGTACAGGAAGTTCAATACCTGGAAAGAACCGGTCCTGAGTCGTGACAAGGAAATTGCCCGCGAGTTCGTGCAGCTTGTCTGGCAATATTATACGAAAGAGCGTAGCGCCTCTTTCTATGCCGGAAAGTTGCGGATCACCTTGCCTCATTTTTGCTACGTGATCAAAAAGACGACCGGGATGACGGCGCTCGATATCATTGCCAATGTGGTGATAATGGACGCCAAGGCGCAACTGAAATCCACGAATCTTCCGATAAAGGAAATCTCTATCGGACTGGGCTACAGTAATGTGGCTTTCTTCGACAAGTATTTTCGCCGCTATGTGGGAATGTCGCCGCTGGAATACCGCAACAGCTAAGACGCGACATTTAAAAATATTAAAATTTGAATGATGAATCGTAAAGATGGATATTGATTGACAGAGAGATAAACCCGTTCTTTGTCTCATTATGTTGATGAGTATGTTATTGGGCTTCCTTGCCTTTTGGATCCGTTGGCTATTCAAACGGAAGGCAAGGACCAAAAAAGAGCAACGCAATGAAAATACTACTGGTTACAAGGGGATCGCAAGGTGATGTGCTTCCTTATCTGGGTGTTGCCCGCGAGTTGGTGGACCGTGGGCATGAGGTGACGGTTAACTTGCCCCGTATTTTTGAGGAAACTGCCAAAAGCTATCGGCTGAATTATGTCTTGCAGAAGTTTGACGATATAAGCGGACTGATGGCGGATGTGGCGAAGGAGTCGAAAAGCGTTGGCAAGGTCCTGCAATGGACCCGCGACACGATCGGGGCACAGTTCGACCAATTGATCCCTTTGTTGCAGGAGCATGACATCCTGGTGGCCACCAATACCGAGTTTGCCGCTACCAGCGTTGCCGGGTATTGCCATAAGCCGGTTATCCGGACCGCTTACGCTCCTTTTTTGCCCGGAAACAAGATACCGCCTGCCGTACTGCCTTTCCCAAAACCGAACCCGATCATCCAGCCCCGCTTCTTGTGGTTCCTGATGAACCGGATGTCTAATTTTACAGCCAAAAAGACGGTCAACCGGAACCGGCTGCAATATGGACTTCCCCCGATAAAAAATTTCGGGAACGACGCGTCACAGTCGGCATACAATTATATGATGTATAGCCAGTACCTGGGGCAGACGGACCCCGAATGGGACCGTAAATTCCGCTGGAAGATCGGCGGGTATTGTTTTAACGATACGTTCGAATATGATGAGCATGCGTATCAGGAACTCATCTCTTTTATAAAAAGTGCCGGTACGCCTGTCCTGTTCTTCACGTTGGGCAGTTGCAGTACGGAGGATCGGAACCGGTTCTGCGAAATGCTGCTGAAAGTTTGTAAACGGCGTGACTACCGGCTCGTGGTCGGTTCGGGCTGGGCAAAAACGGGAGCTTCCATGCAGGCGGACGAACATCTGTATCTGATGCAACACCCGATTCCCCATTTCCTTATTTTCCCCCATTGCGACGCTGTCATCCATCACGGCGGGAGCGGAACAACCCATAGTGCGGCGCGTGCGGGTAAGCCTCAATTGATAACGCCGCTTATCATCGACCAGCCCTATTGGGCCTATCGTGTCAGCCAGTCGGGCCTGGGGCCGGAAAGGGTGAAGATATCCAAGGTGACGGAACAGGAACTCGACCGGAAGATCGGCGACCTGGTGTCCAACCCCCTCTATAAGGAAAATGCCGCCGCGTTGGGCGAACAAATCCGTAAGGAAGGAGGCATTGCCAATTTATGCGATTATATAGAGAGCTTTGGCCGGGAATAAAGAGCGAACATCTATCTCAGTTTATTCCGGTTGAAATGAGGACCTGCTTTCAATAAAAAGAACAGCGTCGAAAGAATAGTCAGGCACGCCCCGAACAGGTAAGCATGGTTGAACCCGCCGAAAGCCTGCGCAATACTACCGCCTATCATCAGCCCGATACCGATCCCCACATCCCAACTGGTCAGATAGGTGGAGGTCGCCGTTCCCCGCTGGCTGTTGGGAGCCAGGTTCACGAACAGGGTGTTGAAAGCCGGGAACATGGTTCCGAACGCAATCCCTTGCGAGAGGGCGATCCCGATATATAAATAGGACGTAAAGACCGGGTTCCACCGCATCAGCCTTTCCAGTGCTGCCAGTCCGAAGAAGCTGGCGGCGGCAAGGTACATTCCCAACGAGATAACGAGCGTAATCCTTCCTTTGTCGACCTGCCGCCCGGAGAACATGCGCGAGACAGCAAGTCCGATCGCCATAAAGGTGAAATAGAGTCCTGAATTGACGGAAATCCCGATCTCATCGGCATACATGGCCACGTATGTGGTCGTCATGCCGTAGGGGATGGAGAGCAGCAGCAAAGAGATGCCCGCCCAGGTCCCTTTCACCAAAAAGAAACGGTCCAGCGAGATCGGTTCCTTCTTTACCGGTTGCTTCTGAGGCGTTTTCACCAGATAGGCCATGAGGAAGCCGAGGAAGCAGGAGAGGAGCGAGCAGGCGAAAATCGTTTCGTAGGAGAAGTTAGTGTGCATGAACAATCCGGTCATCGGCCCGAAACTCATGGCCGTATTGTTTGCCAGCCCATAATAACCGATCCCCTCGCCGCGTCGGGAGGAGGGCAGGATGTCGATCACGATCGTATTGCCCGACACCGTCACCATGCCGAAGGCGAAGCCGTGCAGGATACGGAGCACGATAAAGATGCTCAGCAGGCTGGCGATCATATATCCGGCAAAGATGACCATGAAAACGGAATAGGCTAAGAGATACAACGGCCGTCTGGCGAATGTGTCCAGCAGATACCCGGAGAACGGACGGATGCAGAGGGCGGCTATGGTATAGCACGACAGGATAAAACCGATCATCGATTTATCCGCATCGAACCGGTCCTGCAGGTAAAACGGCAGGACCGGCAATATCAGATAGAATGCAAAGAACAGCAAAAAGTTGGCTGCCAAGATATAGCAGAAGCTGGGTGAAACGAGTTTGTCTTTTGCCATTGTTCCGTTTTGTTTGTGTTATTGTTGAATCCCGAATCCTAATTTTTGGAGCAGTCCGGCTTCTTCCGGAGTTGCATGGACGATCGTGTATGCCTGGTATTCCCGCGGATGATGGTAGTTTGCCCGGAACCATTCGAACTTGTCGGGGTTCTCCCGCAGCGCCCGGTCCACGGCAAGCGGATTAAAGCTGGTCAGGATCGCCTGTTCAATCCGTTTCCCATCGAACCGGTCCAGGTCGATAATCGGGTTTACGGGTGCCGGCGGAACCACTTCATCGATCTTGTCGATCTTCACCCGGAAGAATCTTTCGATGTTTTTCAGGCACATACGCGTCCCGTTGGCTTTTCCGTCTGCCGAAAATCCGGCGATATGCGGAGTCGCTATCGTGGCCAGTCCCAGTAATTCACGGTTTATGTCCGGTTCGTTTTCCCAGCAGTCTAAGATCAGTTCGCCGATCTTGCCTTCTCTCCGGGCACGCAATAGAGCGTCCGTGTCATGGACAGCTCCCCGGGATGCGTTGATGAACCAGGGGGTCCGTTGGAGTTTGCAGAAGAAGTCCTCTCCAGCCAGGTGGCGGGTGGCAAATCGGCCTTCCTTCGTTAGCGGCGTGTGAAAAGTGACAATGTCGGCTTGTTCGGCGATCGTGTCCAGCGAGACGAAACCTTCTTCTCCTTCCGCTTCCGCACGCGGCGGGTCATTGCGAAGCACGTTTATCCCGTAGGCCGTGCATAACTTCTCCACCTCTTTCCCGACATGGCCGACTCCGACGATCCCGATTGTCTTCCCCTGTAGTGCTTCTCCCTTGCGGAGCGCAATCGTGATCAACCCGGCAAGTACATATTGGGCAACCGAAACGGCATTGCATCCCGGCGAGTTCTTCCAGGTGATACCTGCCTCGCCGCAATACCGGGTGTCGATATGGTCGAAGCCTATCGTGGCGCTGATAATCAACTTCACCCGGCTTCCTTCCAGCAGCTCGCGCGTGCATTTGTCTATGCTCCGCACGATCAGTGCGTCTGCATCCTGTACGTTTTCCGGTGTAAACTCTTTGGAAGTGAGATATTTTACCTCTGCAATCGGTTCTGCGATTCCTTTCAGGTAAGGAACGGTATTGTCGGCGACTATTTTCATCTTGCTGTCCTTTTTCGAGGAGACAAAGGTAGGGATTATTTTCCAATCTTGACATAATTCAGTCGCGTGTACTGTATGCCGTAATTCTCAAACGTCGCAGCGATACGTGCCGAAGAAATATGCAGCACTTCACCCGGCCGGTAGGCATGTTCCAGGGAGGGCAGCTGCCCGGAGACATGACTGGGATTGCCGGAGGCAAAGGTCAAGTTGACCAGGTTGCCGCTCGCATCTATGGCGGTCAGGCGCTGGCGGACGAAGAAGACCGGAGTCGTCCCGATGACATGGGTCCTGTACGGGTCGTCTTCCACCCGTACTTTGGTTATTTTCAGGGTGAGATCGGTCAGTTTATCCCCCTTTTTACCTAAGAAACGGCTGGTGGGGCGTGGCTGGTATTTCTTTTTAAGCATCTTGTCTAAGTAGACGCAGTTGTAGGCTTGTGCCATTTTGACAAAACGTTCCTGTTTGGGGATCGTCGGCGTATATTTATGCGCGATCCAGTTCACGTAGCCCGGATCTATCCGCAAGATTTCATACAGGAAATGTCCGCGGTATTTGCCGAAAGCGATCAGATCGTCCCCGTGTGTCGACATCCTTTTCTCGTTGTAGTCCGTGACTAAGATCTGGCGGTTGGCATACCACAATTCGGAAGTGACGATGCGCAGCGACTGGATAATGTCCGCTTTCAAGTCTTCGATAAACAGGATGCATCGCTTGTCGAGCAGAGGCGTATAGAACCACAGGCTGTAGTTCGGATGCCCTTCCCTCGGTAAAACCACAAGATAGCACCCCGCCTCCTTATACGAGGCTTTCCCTTGGTTATAAATATTCAATTTCTCATACAGGAGCCCCTGTTCCGCCTCTGTTATATTGGGTAATCTGGGATTTGCCATATCGATACCTCCTTTTTATGTTTTGCAGATATATGATAAGTTTATCATGTACCCGTTTTCGGCTTTTTGGGTACATGACAAGTTTATCATGTACCCGTTTTCGGCTTTTTGGGTACATGACAAGTTTATCATGTACCCGTTTTGCGTTTATTGTGCACTATGGACAGATTCAACTGTTTTAGCACTGTCTTTGTTTCCAAATCATGTACTGAAGGCAATTCGGGTATGATGTATTTATTATCCATAGCTTATACTTGTTTGAAACTTTATTTCTGCTCTTCATGCTAACAGTATGAGTTGTGAACGAAGATAGTGATAATTTTTGACAATGGAGGTTGTCTTTGTTATTTTGCAGGGCAACTGCATCAAAATAGAGTTCACATCTTCCTCACAACGAAGCCCCGAAGATGTCGAACATCTCCGGGGCTTGTTTTGTGTCTGCCTTCGTCCTTCGCAGGGGAAAGGCAACATTCAATATACTTTAGTATTATTAATATTAAATCCGGCCGCCTGTTCGCCTGTCACAGGGTAATTGCCGTTTCCACGGCACGCGGCCAAACATTTTAGAATTATTTGATTATAAATTCAATCTTATTTTATGATAGCCTTTACAGCTTCTTCACCTTCAACAGCTACTACGACCACACCCTGAGGAGCAGCGATTACAGCGTTGTCGGAAGTCAGAACCGTGTTGGCAACCGGCTGGCCTAAGATGTTGCTGATAACAACCTTCTTGCCTGCAGCACCGGTGATTTCTACCTGGCCTTCAGATGCGATCACTTTCACACCTTTAGCTGCGATAGTTTCGTTATCTGTAGCGGTTTCGTCTTCAGCTGAAACGTCAAGAACGTTTACGACAACTGCATCTTCTTTCGGACCCATTGCCAATACACCGTTGATGTTGTGAACGTAGTTCTTACCATTGTTGTTCTGGCATACGATGTTGTATTCGCCTTCAGCGTCTTTGCTTGCAAATTCGAAGCTGAACTGGAAGTTCTTAACACCTGCTTTAACAGCGTTCTTCAAGCCGTCAACTGATTTACCATCAGCGATAGATACTGTATCGATCTTAGCAGCAGCATCCAAAGCCGGAACTAACAAGGTATCCTGAGCCATGATAGAAGCTGTGCGGAACATAACGCGGTTTGCACCTGTACCATAGATGTACGGAAGTTCTTTGTTTGCATCCTTTGCATCAGCAGAGTCTACAGAGTTCCACATATACAGTCTGCTTGCAGCAACTTCTTCAGTAGCCTTAACACCCTTCGTGATGTAGTAAGTGTAAGGAGCAGCATTGTCATAATGAGCGGTATCCAACCAGAAGATAAAGTCTAAGTTGCTATAAGCATCAGCTTTCAAGTCACCTTCGCGAACTGCGATACCCTGGTTCTTAGCGTTAACAGCAGCATAGTCGCCATTGATAGCCTGGATGCGTACGTGCTTCGGCAGAGATTTGTAAGAGGCAGGAGCTGACTGCGGTTTAACGATGAACATATCGTTACGAGCTGTCAGAGGTTCGCCGGAGATGGTCTTGTATTGAGTGCTGACAACCAACTTCTGAGCAGGAGTTGCTGTTGCATCATACAATACGAAAGTAGAATCCGTATCTACAGCGATCATAGAGAACTGAACCGGAGTACCGTTCTTTGTTGCATATTTGCCGTTAGAGAATACATAACCTCTTTTTGCATCATAGATGATAAATGCGCTGTCGGCATCCATGATTGTGTAAGTCACTTTCTTCAAAGCATCTTCTACACCGTATTTGCCTTCAGTAGAAGGAACTAAAGTGTACAGCACTTCGTCTTCCGGAGCAGCTACTTTCAGCGTAGAGTCTTTTGTCATTACAATGCTCTGTCCTTCCAATACGTCAGCAGCAGAAGTGATCGTGAACTTGTTGTTCTTGGCATCGTTAGCTGTGATATATTTGAAGCCGATATAAGCGTTGTCTGCATCTACGTCTTCGGCTGCTACCAACTGGATTGTGTCACCACCGATTACGAAGATGTTATTGTCTTTGTCGACAACGTTAGTTACACCCTGCCAGCCTTCAGTTTTATCACCACGGTTTGTAATAGTATAGTTGCCTTTGTCTACACCGGCAGCCTTAGCAACGACATACTGTGCAAACGGATTGAATGCCTGAGCTTTGCTTACATAATTAGCAGGATTAACCGGGCTTTCATCAAAGTATAAGCCATAATATTTGTTAGCAACACCGGCACTTTCTTCTTTTTCTGCATCAATTACATAATACAAACCTTCAGCGATTGTTGCGTCACCACCGATAGTAGCGTCTTTGTCGGATGTTTTGATAGTGGCGATCAAGTTACCGTGAGTTTCTGTAGCAGAAGTGATCTGACCAATTGTCAAAACTTTCGTGTTAGAAAGTTTACGGATTACTACTTGCTTAGCAGGAGAAACAGCGGCAGCAGTAAGTTTAGTCAAACCATCTGCGTAGTTTGCACCATCTTTGATAGCGGAAGTGGACAGAGAAGAAGCAGAGCCATTATTAAGACCTGCAATTTCCAGACCATTCAATTTAGTCAAATATGCATTTACGGCTGCTACATATTTTTTAACGTCATCTTTCTTTGCTACAGCATCAGAAAGAGCTTTGACTTTTGCAGTAACACCATCAGTAAAATCTTTACCTGTCTTTGTACCGGAGGCTGAATTATAATCACCATTTTCATCAAACTTGCTTTCTGCAAATTTATCCCCAGCAGCACCTGCGCCATCTGCAGCAAAATTACCTATCGCAGTCTTTACAAGAGCTACTGCTGTAGTAATTTCAGAAACACCAGTTTCACTTGGTGCACCAGTGATTAATGCATATTGGGCATCCAAAGTTGTTGCCACAGGAATAGAAGTCTGGACAAACGCCGGGGCAATCACCATAGAATCATTCGGAATGAAATATTTCACCGTAAATGCGGCTGTTGCCGGATGATGTTTTGCGATAACTGTACGATTATCGAAATTTGCTACTGCGGCAGAAGCAGGTTCTACAGCAATTGTATCAACTTTCAATACATTAAACTCTTTGCTTGGATCATAGAAGCTATAATCAACCAACAGATATTCTTTCTGCGTTTTATCAGCAGCAGTCATTGCATCGTTCATACGGTTTTTGTATTCTTTACCGTTTGTCAGATACAGGACAGAAGATTTACCACTACCTGCTGCATCATAAGCGCCAGTAGTATTATCAACAACGGCATCAACCGCTTCCCACTTATTAGCCGTCAACACATTCTTTTCAGTAGAAGAAACGTTTTCGTCAGTGAAGAACAAACGACCGCCTTCTTTCTCGACCAAAGCGTTGAAGTCATCGGCTGTCAGAGTAACACCTGTTGTTGAGACATCACCTAAATACATTGTTGTATTGGAAGGAGCAGTTGTTAGTTTAGCAGCCGCAAACGTTAAACGACCGGTAGAAGAACTTGTTCCAATAGTAAAGATTGAGTCGCCTTTAACAGCATAAAATCCTTTTCCTACTTCATAAGCCCATTCTGTGTTACCACCTTTTTCGTTTGCTGCAATTTCGTTTGCTGCCACAGCAGGATCAGCAATTGCTGCTCTACCGCCACCAACAATATTTGATTGCAAATTAACAGACAGCATCTGTCCTGACAAGCGGTTTGTAAATGAATAAGTATAAATTGTTCCTGCTTGAGTCGTATGAGGAATCAACTTTACCTGCCAAAGAGAACCCAACAAGCTGTTAATCTTGCCGGACCAGTCTGAAGCGTTTACTGTTGAAAAAGCACCTTTATCATCCATTGCCAGGTAAGTGGTTCCACCAGTTGCCGTTGACAAATGGATGAACTGACCGTCTTTCAAATCTGCAGTGGCAATATTTGTCGCCATCACATTTGTAGACAGTCCACCGGCCACCAGAGCGGCAGCCAAAAGAGTAGAAAATCTCTTGTTCATAATCATTAAAAATTAATTGTTAATAAAATAGTGTTTAAAAATCCAACAACTAATTTCACGAAGGAGAGAACAACTCCCCGCGAATGATTATGAACGGGCATAAAAAAACGCGGGCCAATTGTCTATTATCAAGTTTTAGGTATCGGCAAACACCCGTCCAACAATAATAGAACAATAGCCCGCGCCTTATACGATATAATACACCCATTTCCATAAAAATGGCAGATGAACTTATACGTAACCAGCGCAAGCATTTACTGCCCATTATTCTGTTGAACTTAAAATTTTGCCGATTTTAAAACTTAGAATAATCTTCGTAAAATGCTTACAATATGTAATTGATCCCGCGCTCCGTGAGCCGCTGCCCACTACGGAATCGTTGCAAAGGTAAATAGGTTTTCCGAATCAACAAGGAAAAATGCCCACAATTTTCCAAAATAGATGAGTTACAGGACAAAACAATACCGTTTGGGCAACATATTCCCTTAGTTTAGGGATAAAGGACAAGTAAGTGATATGCTTTGAATGAAGTAAATCATATTTATAAAGAATAGAGGGCGCAAAAGAATAGGGATTAATGTCGGAGGGTAAAAAAGCGTATTGCAGATAAAATCCTGTCTTGCAAATATGCGCATTGCAGGTTGATTACGGTGTGTCAAACTTGCGTATTGCAGAAAATATGGTTAAGTTTGCAGACAGATAAATATTGAGCGATATGATATTTAAACGTAAAGTGTACAACAAATTGCTTGCATGGAAACAACAGACGGCAGGCACCAAGGCACTTCTGATAGAAGGCGCCCGACGGATAGGCAAGTCTACGCTTGTGGAAGAGTTCGCAAAGAATGAGTACCGTAGCTATCTTTTGATTGACTTCAACAAGGTAAGCGATTCGGTTGTCTCGGCCTTCAACAATTACATGAACGACCTTGATACCTTTTTTCTGATCCTGTCTTCGGAGTACGGAGTGAGACTTTACCCGAAAGAGTCCATTATTATATTTGATGAGATACAACAATTCCCGAAAGCCCGGCAAGCGGTCAAGTATCTGGTAGCGGACGGGCGGTTTGACTATATAGAAACAGGTTCGCTTATTTCCATAAAGGAAAATGTAAAGGATATAACCATTCCATCGGAAGAGAGGGTACTGCTTATGTATCCTATGGATTTTGAGGAGTTTGCCTGGGCCATGGGAGAAGAACCGTTGATAGCGTATATCCGTCAATGCTTCGATAAAAAGGAACCTTTGGAACAAGGGCTTCATGCCAAGGCCATGCTGCTGTTCCGTCAATACATGATTGTGGGCGGCATGCCGAAAAGCTTGTCGGCCTATTTGGAGAACAACCGGAGCTTTGAGATGGCTGACATGGAAAAAAGAGATATACTGACACTGTACCGGAATGATATAATGAAGATTAAGTCCGGTTACAGGTCAAGCGTGCTGAGCATCTTTGACCAGATCCCGGCTTTTTTATCGCGCTCGGAAAGGCGGGTGGTGATGAGCCGGATAGAGAAGGGAGCCAGCTTTCCTAAGTATCACGATACCTTTTTCTGGCTCTCTGATTCGATGATCACCAATGAGTGTTTCAATTGTTCCGACCCTAATGTGGGACTCTCGCTGAATGAAGACAGGACATACGTGAAATGCTATATGGGCGATACCGGACTGCTTGTCAGCCATACGTTTGATGAGAATGAAATCTCAGACGGGGAGCTTTACCGGGAAATCCTGTTAGGAAAACTGTCTGTGAACGAGGGCATGTTCTATGAGAATGTAATCGCGCAGATGCTTGTGGCTGCCGGTCACAAGCTTTATTTCTATACCCGCTACAATGAAGAGAAGCACCGTAACGATGTGGAGATAGATTTTATACTTTCAAACCACAGCAAGCTAAAATATAAAATTTTTCCGATAGAGGTAAAGTCAAACGACAAATATACCATCCGTTCGCTTGTCCGGTTTAATGAGAGCTTTCATCAGCGTATAGGGGAAAGCTATGTGATTCATCCCAAAAACTTGAGCGTAAGGGAGGGAGTGGTATATCTGCCTGCCTATATGACTTTCTGTTTGTAGTTTTTCCCATGCCAACACTTCTTAATCAAAAGAGGACACCTTCGTTGTGAGCCGCTTTCATTCCATCCGGTTATCCGTATATAAAAGATCATGAGTCGGATCGTATGCTGCCATCCGGCTGACGAGGTTCCAGCTCTCGTCTTTTTCGTTCCAGGTATAGTTGCATACGCTGAGCACGTGATTGTCCAATTGCGAATAAATGATTTTGTCTTCCTGATTGGAGTAGCTGTTCGTATGGTTGTCCCATTTTTATGCTGATATTGTGGTCCAGGGCATAGTCGATACATTGCTGCAAGGTCCATATTTCTTGTGCCGAGATAGTAGCGGCAAACAATGAAAGTAAAGAAAGGATGATTGTTCGTTTCATATATATGTTTGATTGCTTTGTTTGTCGCAAAAGTAGAGGGATGGTAAAAAAAGTCAGGTTATCGGTATGTTATCGTTAGGTTAACGGCCCTGTCATCCGAAAGTGGCAAAATGCGAATCTGTTATTTTTTAAAAATGTTAAAACATACAATAACCCTATTGAAATGTCATGTTTTTGTATTTTGTTGAATATTAGTTGTTTGAGCAAATGACTGTTTATTAAAAAATATTACCCTTGCATGAATTTTTATTTTCACGGGTATGAAAATCGATTTTCATGCCCATGTATTTCGATTTGGACCAACGGCTATTTTATCGAATCGTACAATAAGTAATAAAACAATGGCGTCTCGTAGGGGCGGGGTTCTACTCCGCCCAATGGAAATAACGTCTGCCTTGCCCCTACGAAACGACATCATGCCCTTTATGTCAGCATGTCGAACTGTTCGTTCCAGAGCTGGTTGTAGATGCCGCCGGAACTGCATAGTTCGCGATGCGTACCGGTTTCCGTTACTTGTCCGTGGTCGAGGACGACAATCCGGTCGGCTGCTTTTATCGTACTGAGGCGGTGGGCAATGACAATGACCGTTTTGCCTTCACGTGCCAATTCGTCCAATGCTTGCTTGACAAACTTTTCGGAAATGGAGTCGAGCGAAGAGGTTGCCTCGTCGAAAATCAGGATATCCGGCTTTTTGTACAGGGCACGGGCAATGGCGATGCGTTGGCGTTCTCCGCCTGAAAGAGAAGTGCCGTGTTCCCCTATATACGTCATATACCCTTTAGGCAAACGTTCTATAAAAGATTGTAACCCCAGCCGGCTTATTAGATCGACGATCCGTTTCATATCCGGATGCAGGTCGCCGACGGCGATGTTTTCAACGATTGTTCCGGCAAACAATTCGATCTGCTGCGGTACGGTACCGATACGGCTGCGCAGGCTCCGGTTGTCGACTTGGGCGATGTCGTAATTGCCGATCCGTATTTGCCCGGACTGTATCGGATAGATATGTTGCAACAACGAAATCAGTGTAGTCTTGCCGGAACCGCTGGCGCCGATGATGGCTGTCGTCTTTCCTTTTTCGATGGTCAGATTCAACGATTCGAAAACTTGCTTGCGCGAACCATACCGGAAGGAAACGTTTTCGAACGTGATGTCGCCGATCATGTCCGGTTCGAGGGAGCCGATACCAATGTGATCAACGCCAGTTTCCAGGAATAGACGAACATCAGGCAGACGGAAAAGACGAGGATCATCATGTTCACCACCAAGTCCAGCGACACGTTATTAATGAAATTGCGGATTTTCACGGCATCGTTCACACGCGAAATGATTTCGCCGACACGCATCGTATCGAAAAATTGTTGGGGCAGCGTGAGCAGGTGCTTGTAGTAACCTAAGATTAGGGCCGCATCTATGCGTTGCCCGGTCTTTAATGCCAGAATGCTTTTCATTGCCCCAATAAACGTCCGTAGCAGCAGGATCAATAACATGATGATTCCCATCAGGTTCAACAGGTTCAGGTTTTTGTCCACCAAGACGTAGTCGGTTATTTTGCCGACGTAGACGGAAGTCGATAGTCCTAAGATACTGTAGACAAACGCGCCGAACAGTGCCTGAAACATGACGCTTTTATGTGGAATCAGTAGCGACAGGAACTTGCGTGCCATGCTGACCTTTTGATTTCCCTGGCGGAAGGTCTCTTCCGGCTCCATCAGGACCAACACACCCGTCCATTCTGCCTGGAACTCCTCATTCGTCTTTTTGTGCATCCGTCCGTCTCCCGGATCCATATAGGTGATATGTGTGTCCGTCACCTTGTAGATGACGACAAAATGTTGCAGTACCTCTTTGATGACAATATGGGCGATTGTCGGCTTGGGCACGATTTGCAAGGCTTCGAACTGGGCGCGAACACCTTTGGCAGACAGCCCCAACTTGTTTGCAGCTTCTACTAATCCTAAAATATTGGTTCCCTTCTGGTCGGTAAATGCATATTGCCGGATGCGGGCTACCGGAAATTGAAGGCCGTAATAAGCACATACGGACGCCAGACAGGCGGCGCCGCAATCGGTAATGTCGTGTTGTTTGATCTTGATTCCTTTTTTCATCTTATTCTTGTGTGTTTAATTTTTTGCAATCATCGTATTGGAATTATATTGTACGGGGTTTGCCCAGTCGTCTATCTTTTGGTACAGCAGGTCGAACAAGGAGCGTTCCGTGATCATGAAATGCGTGCTGACAGTCATCCCTTTTTTCAGAATGCCTTTCTTGCCGCTTTTACGGAGCGTCAGGTAATCCCGTTCCAGGCTGCATTTGACTTTGTAGAAAGAGTTTCCCTCACTGTCGGTCAGGAAATCGGACGAGATGTCTTTTACTTTGCCGGGGATCGTCCCCCATTCGTTGTAGTTGAACGATTCCACTTGCATATTGACCGGCATGCCGGGATAGAGAAACCCGATATTGCGAGGCGTCACATATACTTCCACGCACAGGGTCGAATCCGGACTGACGACGGCAAGCGACTGCCCGGCCTGGATATTGCTGCCCCGGTAGATGCCGGAAAACTGGTCGATCGTCCCGTCTACCGGGCTGCGTACGATATAGAGGTCTTTCTCCTTTTCTTCCTGCCGGAGGCTGGTACTCATTTCGCTATACTGGTTCCGGTAGGTGTTCAGGTCGGTTTGCCAGGTGCTTAGCTGGCTTTCCTGCAAGGAGGCCAGTTCGCTTTGACGGCTTTTATACTGCTGCCCTTCCCGCACGAATACGGAGTCTACATATTCGGTGATAGCCGCCTTGATTTCGGTCTTCTCGGTTACCGGTCGTACCACTCCTCCGCCTTGTACGGAAATATCCACATAAACGAAAGGCAAAGCAATGATTGTCGCTGTGATAGCTGCCAATACGACCCAGTAGATAACTTGCGATTTTGTCGTGTGCTGATAGATGTACGTCTCGATGCTGTTCTCTATCCATTCGTTCGGTAATAACATGATCTTATTTGTTTTATGGTTTATACATCGTTGTTTTCGACAAAGGTATGAAGAGCATAAAGCGGGGTATGTTATCGGTAGGTTAATGTTAGGTTAACGAAAAAAGATCTTGTCAATTTGTCAATCATGAATGACTTGTTTGATGGCAACTTACTCATTATGCTGTTATTTAATGATTTACTCATGTTTGTGTATTTTTGTGATTAATGTTTTACTGTTAAACAACATCTCTTGGAGTTAATTTGTCTTCGACCCATTCCAATACTTTGTCTTTCATTATTTTGGCGATACACGACAATAAATAAAACGATTGTTGTCGTAAAATGGCATAAAAAAAGCGTGACCGAAGCCACGCCCAAACAAATATATTATCTTATCAGAAACCCAACATCGCAGCTGGAGGAATATTCAGCACCCTACATAGCAACCTCGCAATTTTGAGAGTAGGCTCCGAACGACCAGAAATATAATCATTCACGCGTGAAGGACTTATTCCAATCTCACCGGCAAGTTGTTTTTGACTCATTCCTTTTTCTTCAAGAGATAACTCTATCAATTCTGCAACAGTTGGTTTTTCTATTGGGAAATGTTCCTTTTCATAAGCTATCACAATGTCAGACATAACTGTGAGTTCCACCGCATTCTTATCGTTTGCAGGGGTATTATCATCAACCAATGGCAAAAGTTCCTCTACTCTTGCCAATGCAAATTCATATTGTTCTTTGCTAACTTTATTCATATCCTGTATCTTAAATGGTTGAACAATCTATTTTATCATATTCTTTATGAGTACCTACCCAACGGATAAATATATATCCTATCGTAAACTTAACAACTACAACCAAACGGTAATTGTTGCCTCTGATATTGAAAACGTAGTGTTGATTGCCTACATAATCAGCAGAAAGAAAATCCACTTTAATGTCTGATAGGTTCTTCCATTCAGCTTTTTCCGCTATGTCATACCAACGTTCTAAGGCAATGCGTGAATCTTCATAACCTTTCGTTTCGTAGAACTCTTTCAATTTTTTATGTGATACAATTCTCATCTCTCTTTTGTTTGATGCAAAAATACGAATTAATTTTGAATTATAAAATTTTCCAAGGTGTATGTTTTATAAAATAGAATTATTTCAGACGCTTTACTTAATTCAGATGGATTGATAGCACCTAAAGCAAAAAAAATAGTAGTGGTGCGATTTTATCGCACCAGTAGTATTGAAAAAAGATCTTGTCAATTTGTCAAACTGTCAGATCAGCCCATCCCAGATTCGTCCGTACGTGTTCATCTTCCGGAATGGTTGCGGATAGGAGCGGGAAACGAGGGTTGCTATTGCCGTTTTGTTTGCGGGATCATCGGAAAGTTTCTTTTCTGTCATTGGGAAACCGGGATGGTGCAGAAGAAATGAATGAGCGTGTCGGCAGGAAAGATGGATTCCTGTCAAAGCGTCAATCCTAAATGGCCCGTTCGATGGAGCTTGCGAGGTGTTAAAATTGTTTTCAAATGGCTTCAGGATGGTTTTTTACGATACTTTTTTTCTTTGTTTCCATCCGTCCGGCCAAATCATCTAAATGATTTTCCGGATTCATCCGTATGGTTTGTCCGAAACATCCTAATGGTTTTGTAAAAACATTCAGACCATTTGAAAAATCATTTAGATGATTTGGAGGAAAAAGTACAAAAACAAGGAAACTTTAGGCTGAAAAGACTGAAAATAAGAATTTGCTTGTAAGAAAGAGCGTTTAAAATAAATCAAATTGACGGTAAATAGCCTGTTTCGCTACAAATTTGCATTTCATAAAATAAACATATAGCCAAAAAGTAAATTTGAGAAAAGCGTAGCGATTCAACTGAAAGAGTGGTCGTTACGCTTTTGCTTTTGATGTGAAAAAGGTCGTTTACAGACATCTAAAAGCCACACAACGCAAGAGTTCAGTTACCACATCATTACTGCCGTAGTGTGTGGATTCTCAGAATAAGCATCTGTTTTTCTGCGATTTGCGTAATTTTGCGTAGCTGTCGGTAACTCACGGTAAACTAATTTTGTAACCAAAAAATGTGAGTTATGCGAAGTACATTCAAGGTCTTATTTTACGTGAAAAAAGGCAGTGCAAAGCCCAACGGCAACCTGCCACTGATGTGTCGCCTTACGGTGGACGGAGAGATTAAACAGTTCAGCTGCAAGATGGACGTTCCGCCCCATTTATGGGACGTGAAGAACAACCGCGCTTCGGGCAAGAGTGCCGAAGCGCAGAGAATCAACCATGCGGTTGACAAGATTCGGGTAGAGGTGAACCGCCGATACCAAGAACTGATGCAGACGGACGGATATGTAACCGCTGCCAAATTGAAAGACGGTTATCTCGGCATCGGTGTCAAGCAGGAAACCTTACTGAAACTCTTTGAGCAGCACAATGCCGAGTTTGCGAAGAAAGTCGGACACAGCAGAGCCAAAGGGACATTTAACCGTTATCAGACCGTATGCAAGCATATACGGGAGTTCCTGCCTCATACCTATAAGCGTGAGGATATTCCCCTAAAAGAGTTGAACCTCACGTTCATCAACGACTTCGAGTATTTTCTGCGAACCGTGAAGAAGTGCCGCACCAATACCGTATGGGGCTACATGATTGTGTTGAAGCACATCATTTCCATAGCGAGGAATGACGGACGTCTGCCATTCAATCCCTTTGCCGGGTATATCAACTCTTCCGAAAGCGTGGACAGGGGGTATCTTACTCAACAGGAGATACAGACGCTCATGGACGCTCCTATAAAGAACAAGACGCACGAGCTTGTAAGGGACTTGTTTCTGTTTTCGGTGTTCACGGGTTTGTCATATTCCGATGTGAAGAACCTAACCACCGATAACCTGCAAACATTCTTTGACGGTAACCTGTGGATAATCACCCGAAGAAAGAAGACGAATACGGAATCCAATATCCGCCTGTTGGACGTTCCCCTGCGAATCATCGGGAAGTACAAGGGGCTGACGAGGGACAACCGAGTGTTCTCAGTACCGAGCAACGGCAGTTGCAACAAGATACTGAAAGAAATCGGTAAGCAATGCGGTTTCAAGACACGGCTCAGCACACACGTTGCAAGACATACGAATGCCACGACTGTGCTTTTATCGCATGGTGTACCTATTGAAACCGTTAGCCGTCTGTTAGGGCATACCAACATAAAGACCACGCAGATATACGCCAGTGCGCCCAGAATGGTCGCTTAATAAATACTTCTTTAGCAAGAAGTTAGGATTGGGTTCGATATAATCCTATCGTCAATCAGTTTATCCAAAGGGGAAACCTGGTGGGGAGTGTAGCATACTGATTAAAGCCCTAAGTCTACTAATAGTCAAGTAGCGACTGAGGGGCAAGACGAAAAGACATACATAAGGATGAAGCCTTGATTGGTTGAACGATAGTTCTGTGGTACCAAATCTTGCAACAACGGAAGACTATTATACATACGTTGTTTCATAGTACTCTGCCTATTTTGTGCGTTAGTGCAGAGCATAAAGAACCGACTATGACACAGCCGCAATAAGCGGACAAGAACGAAAGTCGCATCCGACAGTATGACGTGCTAATAGTTATTAAGAGAACTAACTGGGGATTACCTAAGTCGGAACGCTGGAATAAACAGCTATAAAGAAAGCTTTTGAATATCCGATATGGTAACGGAACTTCCGTAGTAGTCCGAGCAAGGGAAAGCCTTGTACATGGCGAAGGGAAGTAGTCTGTAATTTTAATACAAACAACGGAAAACGTGAGAGACGTATGAGAAATCCAGAGCAAGTATTAAACATTTTAGCTGGACACAGCAACGAGCCTGAGTATAAATACGAAAGGCTCTACCGTATTCTATTCAATGAACAGATGTTCTTTGTCGCCTACCAACGTATGTATGCAAAGCCGGGAAACATGACACCCGGCACAGATGGCAAAACAGAGGATGAAATGAGCATCGATAGGATAAACAAACTCATAAAGAGTATAAAGGATGAGACTTATAGCCCCAATCCTGCAAAGAGAATTTACATTCCGAAAAAGAATGGGAAAATGCGTCCGTTAGGAATACTGTCTTTTGAAGACAAATTGGTTCAAGAGGTAGTAAGAATGGTGCTTGAAGCCATATATGAGGGACACTTTGAGTGGACATCGCACGGTTTCAGACCAAACCGAAGCTGTCACACAGCACTGAAAAGTCTACAAAACAATTTCAACGGTGCAAAATGGTTCATTGAGGGAGATATAAAAGGCTTCTTTGACAACATAGACCATGATGTGCTGATAGAAATAATGAAAGGTAGAATAGCAGATGACAGATTTCTTCGTCTGATACGGAAATTCCTCAATGCAGGGTACATGGAAGAGTGGCAATTCAACAAGACTTATTCAGGGACACCGCAAGGTGGTATTATAAGTCCTATTTTGGCAAATATATACCTTGACAAGTTCGATAAATACATGGAAGAATATGCCAACAAATTCAATAAAGGGACAATCAGAAGTCGTAACAAGGACATTTGCAAACTCAACAACAGAGTACACTACCTAAAGCGTAGGATAAACGAAGTGAAGGATGCAAACGAAAGAACAAAAATGGTAGAAGAACTGCACGAAAAGCAGAAGCGGATACTAACAATGCCAAGTGGCAACGATATGGATAGAAATTTTCGCAGACTGAGATATGTGCGCTACGCCGATGATTTTCTAATCGGGGTTATCGGAACGAAAAATGAATGTGAGACAATCAAAGCTGACATCACTAGGTTTATGCAGGAAAAGTTAAGGCTGGAGATGTCACAGGAAAAAACTTTGATTACAAATGCACAAGACAGCGCAAAATTTTTGGGTTACGAAATATATGTCCGTAAAGACTATGCCACAAAGAGAAACAGTAACGGAACAGTGCGCAGATACTTCAACGGGAATGTGATATTGCACGTTTCAAGAGAAGTAATCAAGAATAAACTGCTCAGCCTCGAAGCCATGAAAGTTGTCACCAAACACGGCAAGGAAACATGGGTGTCAAAAGGCAGGACTTATATGATTGACAATGAAGCGCACGAGATTGTATCTCAGTTTAATACCGAAATACGAGGGTTCTATAACTATTACTCAATAGCAAACAATGCATCGGCTTTGGGACGCTCTTTCGGCTGTATTATGAAGTTCTCCATGTACAAAACTCTTGCTCAAAAGCTGAATATGTCAGTGAGAAAAGTCATTGAAACATACCGCAAGGACAATCTCTTTGTCGTGCCTTTTGTAAACAAGGGAGGAGAAACCAAGTACAGGGTATTCTACAATGAGGGTTACGCCCGTAAAACGGATTGTGAAACAGCCCCAAGTGACAATCTGCCGTATATGTTCAAAACGCCATCGTTGAGTTTGATAGAAAGGCTTACAACAAAAACGTGCGAACTATGTGGCAAGCACGGAGAAGTGGTAATGCATCATGTCCGCACTCTCAAAGAGTTAAAAGGTAAAAATGACTGGGAACGCAAAATGCTCCATATGCACAGAAAGACTTTGGTCGTATGCGCGGAGTGTAACGCAAAAATCCAGAGCTGTGATAAGTAAAAATGATGTTACAGATGGAGAGCCGTATACATGGAGACGTGTAAGTACGGTTCGGGGGCAGGTAAACGAAAACCTACCGCTGTAAAGCGGAAAGGCGTTGTTTGCCGAGCCTACAAATAACGAATCAGAAGATTAGTCAGGATATGGAAACCCTGTCGCACAAGCTGGTGGATATGGAGAAAAACATTTGCAGTGCCATTTGATAACCTATAAAAACCGAGTACCGATGAAAAAAGAAAGAAGCATCATCACGATGGACGGGCAGGGCAATATCGCCCTGCCGACCGATACCGCCAACATATGGATGTCGGAATCAGAACTTGTAGAACTGTTCGGGGTTATCGCTCCGACCATCCGTGCAGGAATAAAGGCAGTTTACAAGAGCGGAATTCTGAAAGAATACGAAACCAAACGCTACCTGTATTTGTCGAACGGTTGCGGTTTGGATGTTTACAGCCTTGATATGGTTGTTGCCCTTGCATTCCGTATCGAATCGCTCGGGGCTTCAAAAGTCCGTAAGATGCTATTGGATAAGATTATGTACCGGCGAAAAGAAAAAACATACCTGCTAACACTGCCATTCAGAGGTGGATGGAGCTGTTAGTACGGTGCGCATGAAGCGAACCAAGAGCAATGCTTTTCGGAAAAATATACCTTTATTTTTGATGAATTGATGAATAAGAATATAATCATATTGAAATATAGATACTTATACTCTCATCAAATACTTATCAGAAGTATTTTACCGATGAAAAGAAGAGAAAGCAGGGCAGGCAAAGCAAACCGACTTAGCAAATGATAAGTTTCTCTTTTCGCAAGTAGTTTGATGAGAACTCGATGAGGATGTAAATGATTAAATAACAGTAGATTGAGTATACTAATCATCAAATCATCGGATTTTTCATCCATCATCAGTCCGCTGGGAAAGCGTAGGAGGATAATTCCTCATAGCAGAAGAAATGCAATTATTCCCATTTGCAAAGCAGGCATACGGACTTGACGGTTTCAAGGTTGGATGGCTATGCTACATCGCTCTTTCGTTTCGAATGGATTTTTGTCTTAATTCCGTCTTTCTAACGCCTATTCCTTGTCTGAGTAATTTGAGTTGCTCAAAATAGGTTTCTTTTGTTTTGGAAGGTAGCAAGTTTATGTTTCGGTCTGCCCGAAACCCCTTGCCACCCTCTCCCCAATCATAGGGAGGTGCATCCCGTTGGTCTATACAGCAGCTACAATGACTACACTTGAAAACGAGCATATCACAGACACCACGTACAGGTATTTGCACGGAAAATACCGTAGCTTATTAGGGAATTTTCCGAGCCACAATACTCCGTACCGTTGAAAATTCCCCTATAAGCCAAAAAGGTTGCACCTCTCTGGACTCTCCCAAACCAACAGCAGAAGCCGTACAATTCAATTATTGCTTCACGAGCTAAAAAAAGAGAACCATACATTCAGGAAGAGGATGAACGAGTTCTGAGGAGCTATCGGAATGTTGAAACCAAGAAAGAGCAGAGGTATAATGATACTTGAAAGACATATCACGGATTTTTTGTACTTTTGTATTTATGAGAAATTCAGTTTTCAATATATAGGCGATTGTTATCATCCTTGAGGTGAACCAATCAAGAGTTTACCAATTAGTGTACTGTAACTGAAATATGCAGTGCGAAAGAAAAAATTTAAAAACAGAATATTGATATGTACAACGGTAGAATTATTATAATTACAGGTTCTCCGGGAACCGGTAAAACTACAGT
Organism: Parabacteroides vesiculifaciens; assembly: GCF_049860805.1. Lineage (NCBI taxonomy): Bacteria > Pseudomonadati > Bacteroidota > Bacteroidia > Bacteroidales > Tannerellaceae > Parabacteroides > Parabacteroides vesiculifaciens. Next base: position 3,700,001 of record NZ_CP187555.1, on the reverse strand, counting down.
AGCAACAATTATCGCAAAAGAATCTGATTTTGCGAAGTCTGTACATATGCATACAGATGATTTTTACCATTATTTGAGTAAAGGTGCGATACTGCCCCATTTACTCGAATCTCATGAACAGAATGTTGTTGTTATCGAAGCTTTTTTAGAGGCTGCCAAACGTTATGCCCGTAGTGGATATGATGTAATTGTAGATGGCATTGTAGGCCCTTGGTTCTTAACCCCTTGGAAAGAAGCTGTACAAGAGGGGTATGAAATTCACTACATCATATTGAGAGCGGACAAAGAGGAAACGATAAGACGAGCCATTGAACGGACTAAATTAAGTAAAGATACCAATATCGAGTTAGTGGAAACAATGTGGAAACAGTTTGTTAATATCGGTGATTATGAGCCGTTTGTTATAAATACCACAGATTGTTCCATTGAAAAAACTATTTCAATAATCAAAGAACATATTAAAGAGAGAAAGCACTTGTTATATAGTGATACAGACTGATTTAGCACGATGTGAGGTATAATATGTAATGGCAAAACACCTTTCATCAAAACAGAAAATCAAATAGAAAGAAATTTTGTTCTATATTCATTAGGATTGAAAAAAATACTATATTTGCAACAGAAGAGTTATTTGACAGTATAGCACCGCAAAACGCTGAAAATAGTACAGTTGCCAACTCGTTACCACTGTTTCTCAAATACTCGGTTAAATGTTTATTTTTCAAACGGTTATATTAAACCATTGAAAATCTAAAATACTAACATACAACAATGCGGTCGGTGGTTCTTGCTATTTTAAGTGAATGTAATAAATGAATGTAGAAGTTGCGCAAACTTTTTTCAGACGATCCTTCTGTTGAAATCCGGACTGTGAGAGGAGTCGGGTTAATGTTGGTGGAAAACTGTCGGGGCTAAGAGCTGGCTCTCCTGAATCTGTCAAGTCTTTCCGTATAACTTTTCCGGTACATACGTTTTAGCTTTTCATCTAAAAAAGAATTTGTAATGAGCTCATAGACTTTGGCTTGTTCGTTGAGGAAGGGTTTGATTATTTTTGCTATAATGTTGTGTGAAAGTCCTATTTGCAGCCCAAAACGAATAAAATCGGTTTGACATGGATGTCCCTTTTTCTCATAGATATCCGACTTTTCGATCCGTTTCGATAAACCATCTTGTAAAGCGAAATCCCCCTCATCGATATGAAGAGAGGTATTCACCAGATCGTATGCCGGTGTTAGTATATAATCACCATCGATAGTTTGTCGTAATGAGAAGTTTTTCAAATGAGCATCGTCGTTGGCGAAGAGATAATTAAATATGATAAGTGTATAGAAACGGGCGGTTTCAATCTGCCAGGCTTTTACGTATTGCTTTATTTTGCAGGCAATATCTTCGTACGTCCCAGTATATTTGTAATTAGTTCCATGAGTCGCTTCATTTTTACCGGTTAATGAGGCAAAGTCTTCCTGTGCCAGTTTCTGTCCGTCCGGTAATACATCGAATCGTTTAGTCAGATAAGCCGGTTCTCCGTCACTAAAAAAAAGCATCCCGTTTTCAGCGGTGTTGATTTTATATACCTGCCGGGCTATTTGCATGGTCAGGTTTTCGTTTGCAGGAAGTTGCTTCCTGTTCCGGATACGGCGATCTGTCGGTGCCGGTTTTATGATGTAAGTTCCTTGCATTCCTTGAGGTGTCAGAATAACTTTTTTCTCTCTTATGATGGCTGAATATTTTTCCTGGACACCGGATAGAGAAAGTTTTCCTACATTATCGTTCAGTTTTTTTATTGTATCTTCATCCGAAATGGTGAAGTCTGTCAGATGGCTGACTTTCACTCCTGAAAACAGGTTTTTTATTGCAGAGGGGCAATAGGTTTGAAAGCCTGTTTTCAGTGTAGATGGGCATACTTGGATATTTTTCATTCTGCAATTCTTTTTATTAATATATTACCGATCGTATCTGTACCTGCTGTTGCCAGAAGTAAACCGAATAAGTCGTTTTTGTTTATTTTATGCAACCTGCATTGAACCTCTTTATTACTCCCTTCTGCCAGCATATTGGTGAAAAATGGAAATAAATATTCAGATTGGTATATTTCCTGATTTTTAGGCAATGTCAGGGATACGGCCGGTGCGGAGATGTCTTCCATATACTCCTTTGTATAACTGAATTGATAACCTCCTTCGGATTTTTCTTCCAGAATACCGGCAAGCCGGTTGTTTACGAGTACTTCTGCCTTTCTCATTATTAACTATCTGTTTTCAGGGCCAGTTGAACTTCCAATCCTAATACATCTGCTATTTTGGAGAGCGTGGATAAAGAGGGATTTCCGGAATCATCTTCCAACGCGATGATTGTTCTCAGGCTGATTCCTGAAAAATCTGCCAGGTTTTGTTGAGTAATATTCAGTACTGCTCGTCTTTTTTTTATTTGTTCACCGATACTCATTGTGTAATATATTGCATATTGTAAGACAAAGATAGTTATAAAACAGAAATAAACAAATGATATATGCAATATGTTGCATATATATTATGGTGTATTTGTTATTGCTTAGTCATTCCTTCTATCGTCCGGTAAGCATCCCGGATGACAGCCGACGGGAAGCCGTTTATTTCCAGCAGGCGGATGGCGTTGCGCTGGTAGAGGGGACCGCTTTTGAGTTTGTAATCGAAAGAAAAGGTTTCGCCCTCGATCACTTCGCTGAAATGGTAAAGATCATATTCCTTATCGAGCAAGGTTGTCAGTTCCGTGTCGTGGGTGGAGGCGACGATGATGTTGTCGCGGGTATTCAAGTACGACAGGACAGCTTTGGCAGCGGCAATCCGTTCGGTTGTGTTCGTGCCTTTGAATATCTCGTCGAACAGGAAGAAAGTACGGGCGAATGCCGTATGCAACGTTTGTGCGGCCAGGACATTGATGCCGATGATGCGGATAAAGGTCGTTTTGCCGGACATGTTCGAACCGTTCAGCAAAACCGATTTATCCTGTATGTCGATGGAGTTGGCTACGCAATCTTCTATCAAGGGATGATACATGCTTTCGCTGACTAACCTGTGCCCCTCTCCGGGTTTTCCCGGCAGACAATAATAAGGCAGATGTTCCCGCAGAAAACAGACGGATAACAGGCAATCTGCCAACCCGACGAACCGGTAAACTGTTTCGATCTTCCGGTTTTGGAAAACAGCCGGTTACTCGTCCGACAATAGCCGCACGATGCTGTAGGCTTCCGTGTCCTGCATGCGGGATAAATCTTTTGCCAGCCGGTTCCGCAGGTTACTGTCCGTTTGCAGGTGTCCGATGATCTCTTCGTTTTGCTCGATTTCGCCTGCCGTCTGGGAAATCGTCCTTAAGGTGTGGTACAGGTATTGTTGTCCGACTCTCGAAACGGTCCTGTCCGCGAAAGTAAACAGTTCTTCCATCCCCAGGTCCGAACAAGTCTGGTCGGACAGCAGGCTGCTTTCTCCTGCCCGGCTTTTATGGAGGAAATAGGCGGAGATATCGGTAAGGTTGAAAATGCCGTCCTTTATTCCGCCTGCATGGCTGTCTGCTTTTCGTCCCATCTGCCTTGAATTGTTTGTGTGACAGTTACAAAGATACGATAAAGTATTCAGAACTTGTACCGTACCGAGGCTATAAATTCACGCGGGCAGATATTGAATTGGGCCTGTGCAGCCCCGCATGCCAGTAAAAGAACTGTGGATAATAGGATTCTTTTCATAACCATAATCGTTTTAGAGTGTTTGTTTGCTGCAAATGTAGTGGACGGCAAACTTCCGGGACGAGTAAAGTTATTACTGAAATGTTTTGGGAGGGGTATTCCTCCCTTTTTCTTTAAGGAGAGAATAACGGAAAAAGGTTGGTGAAAAATGTTGTGTTCTCCTGTTTTTAAAATAATTTTGTAGCTATTAAACCAATAAGACATGGCAAAAATTACGGTTCAGGATACGGAGATTACTGTTGTTGCATATAATGATAACGACTACATCTCGCTTACAGACATGGCGCGTAGCCAAATGCAGGAACATATTATTTTTCGATGGCTTAGTTTGAAAAGTACATTAGAATATATAGGTGAGTGGGAAATGTTATATAATCCCCATTTTAATTGTACCGAATTCGGTACAATTAAAAATATGGCTGGTAGCAATAACTTTGTCCTTTCTGCTAAAACCTGGATAGAACGGACTGGAGCTATAGGCATTGTCTCAAAGGTCGGCAGATATGGCGGTACTTATGCGCATCGTGATATAGCATATCATTTTGGAATGTGGATTAGTCCTCGTTTCCAATTGCTTCTTGTGAAGGAGTATCAGCGACTAAAGACAGAAGAGCAAGCGCAACTCGGCTGGACTGCCAAGCGTGAACTGTCGAAAATCAATTACCGCATCCACACCGATGCAATCAAACAAAATCTGATACCTGCGGAAGTAACCGCTAAACAGGCAAGCATCATTTATGCCAATGAAGCCGATGTCTTGAATGTGGCTATGTTCGGAATGACTGCAAAGATGTGGCGGGAACAGAATCCGGAACTGAAGGGGAATATCCGCGACTATGCGACAATCAACGAGCTGATTTGTCTTTCGAATATGGAAAACCTCAATGCAGTATTTATTGACCAAGGCATTGCACAGGGAGAGCGGCTCATAAAACTCAACCGGATTGCCATTCAGCAAATGCGTGTGTTGGAAGATAACGGGAGCAGGAAGTTACTGAAATAGGTCGGTTATTCTTTCGGATTTATTCGTATATTCCGGCTTTTTTCCGTAAGTTTGTGCAAACTTCTTTCAAGTAAGGAGTTAGGTAGTCAAAAAGCACAAAATAAAGCAAACTTTCATAAATGATGACTTTGAATAAACAGAAAAAGAATGCCCTTACCCTTTGCGGGGCGGCGATGGCATCGCTGCTTCTTTGGGGATGCGGCGGAACAAGCCCTACGGCCGAATCGTTCGAACGGTCGGACTATTACACGCGCGGCATCGGACAGTATCCGGGCGACCCGAAAGAGGATTTCTCTCCTTCATTGGTTCCGGATCCTTCCACTTACCGGAACATTGCCCTGTTGCGTTCGGCTTTTGCCTCTTCCAGCCATGACTATAACTTAGTGGCGCAGTTGGCAACGGACGGTATCGTGACGGACGAGCAACCGCAGTATCTGAACTTGTCTACGCCGGAGGGAGATGTCCCGAGACGCGAACGCGAATGGATGATCGACGAAGGTCCATATTCCCGGAATACGTTTCCCGGAGGAGATACCTATTTCCGGTTTACGCTGGCAAACTATCGCAAAGCGGCCGGCAAATTGTCACTGGTAGGAACAGTCGTGTATGACGATAAAGTATCGAAAGGCGGCTACGAGATCATCTGCCAAGGTTCCAATGACGGAAAGAACTGGACGGAAATCGGCAAACTGAGCGGTAGCGGCTTACCCGGTCAGGCTGTATCCGGGCGGGTGGTGGTGACCGACCCGAACAAACAGACGGGCGAAACAACCATGCCGGTGCGTAAACTAAACGAAACGATTACTTTCGATACCGAAGCGGCTTATTCCGATTACCGCGTGCTGCTGAAGATGGCGGGCGCACACGATTGGGTGTTTACGGAAGCTAACTTCATGGATAAGGACGGGCTGGTGGAAATGAAGCCGTCGCAGTTCTTCAACAGTGCCTGGATGAGCGGCACGACAGGTGAAGAATGGTTGTACGTCGACCTCGGCAGCACTTCCGAGTTCGACAAGGTGGTGTTGAACTGGATCAACAAAGCTGTTAAAGGTAAGATACAGGTGTCGGATGATGCCAAGCTGTGGAAAGACGTAGCCGAGTTGCCGGGTGGCGACGGGCTGAAAGATGAAATAGCTCTGAACGGCAAGCAGAATGCCCGCTATGTGCGTGTCCTGATGCAAGAGCCGGCGAACGGCAGCCGTTACATCTTAAGCGAGGTGGAAGTAATGGGCAAAGGCGGCTTGGTGGCTCAGCCTGCTGCTCTTCCTGCCGCTGCAAAAGGGGAAATCAATCTCTCAGGCGGGAACTGGAAGTTACAGCGTGCGTCGGAAGTGACGGCTTCGGGCGAGGAAATCTCGACTCCGGGTTACAAGCCGGAGAACTGGATCGTGGCCACTGTGCCGGGAACAGTCCTGAGCAGTTACAAGAATATCGGGGCAATCGCCGATCCGAACTATGCGGACAACCAGTTGCAGGTATCCGAGTCTTTCTTTAATTCCGATTTCTGGTATCGCGACGAGTTCGAGGTGCCCGAAGGTTTCAAGCAGGATCGCCTGTTCCTGAACTTCGACGGTATTAACTGGAAAGCGAACGTGTTTGTGAATGGCAAACCGGTGGGACGTATCGACGGCGCCTTTATGCGAGGTAAGTTCGATGTGACGGATCTTGTCGTTCCGGGCAAAAATGTCGTGGCGGTAGAGATTATCAAGAATGCCCATATCGGTGCGATCAAGGAAAAGAACAAACAGAGCACGGACTTTAACGGTGGAATCTTAGGGGCTGACAACCCGACGTTCCATGCTACGATCGGTTGGGACTGGATTCCTACTGTCCGCGGACGTAATATCGGTATCTGGAACGATGTCTTCCTGACCTCTACCGGAAAGGTGACGGTTGCCGATCCGCTTGTTACGTCTGTCCTGCCGTTGCCTGACACGACTTCCGCTACGCTGACGGCCGAAGTGATCGTGAAGAACCACGACGCGAATGCCGTACAAGGTATTTTGGAAGGAAAGGTTGGAGATATCACATTCCAGCAGCCGGTCGAACTGGCGGCGGGAGAAGAAAAGGCTGTCGTCTTCGATGCCAAGGATTTCCCGCAGCTGAAGATGGAGAACCCGCGCCTGTGGTGGCCGAAAGGCTACGGCGAGCCGAACCTGTATGATGCGAACTTCACCTTCAAAGTGGATGACAAGGTTTCGGATGCGAAAGACTTTAAAGTCGGTATCCGCCAGATGACGTTCAACGAGGACAATGATATCCTGAGTCTCTTCGTCAACGGTCGCCGCTTTATCGGACGTGGCGGTAACTGGGGCTTCGGTGAGTCGAACCTGAACTATCGCGCCCGCGAATATGACATTGCTGTGGCTTTGCATGCGGATATGAACTTCACGATGATGCGTAACTGGGTCGGCATGATCGGCGACAAGGAGCTGTATGAGGCTTGCGACCGCCACGGTATCATGATCTGGCAGGACTTCTGGCTGGCTAACCCGGCCGACGGACCTGATCCGTATTATCCGGAAATGTTTATCGCCAATGCGGAAGATTATGTAAAACGGATTCGCAGCCATGCGTCTATCGGACTTTATTGCGGTCGTAACGAAGGTTTCCCGCCTGAACAGATCGACAAGGCGTTGCGCCGTATCATCAAGGAAGATCATCCGGACATTCATTATATCTCCAGCTCGGCTGATGAAGTGGTGAGCGGGCATGGCCCGTACCGGATGCTCCCGGCAAAGGAATATTTTACGCTGAAAACCGGTAACGACAAGTTCCATAGCGAACGGGGCATGCCGAACGTGATGACCTACGAAAGTATGCTCCGCACCTTCTCGCCGGAAGGAATCTGGCCGCAGGATAACGAATGGGGCATGCACGACTATACTCGCGAAGGGGCACAGGGTTGCACTTCTTTCAACGAGATCATCGCGAAAGGATATGGCGAACCGCAGAGTGCGAAAGAGTTTGCCGACCTGGCCCAGTGGGTGAACTACGACGGACACCGCAGCCTGTTCGAATCCAGAAGCCAGAACCGCAAAGGTCTGCTGATGTGGATGAGTCATTCCTGCTGGCCTTCTATGGTATGGCAGACGTATGATTACTATTTCGAACCGACTGCCGCCTATTTTGCTATCAAGAAGGCTTCCGAGCCGTTGCATATCCAGTGGAATCCCGCAACGGACGAGGTGGAAGTGGTCAATTACAGCGCCGGTACGCATAAAGGTCTGACTGCAAAAGTCCAGGTCTTGAATATGGATGCATCCGTAGCCTGGGAAAAGGAAACGGTTGTCGACAGCAACGAAGATACGACCGAGAAGTGTATCAAGCTGGAATTCCCGGAGAACTTGTCGAAGGTTCATTTCATCAAAATGACGCTGACCGAAGATGGCAACGTCATCTCCGACAACTTCTACCACCGCAGCTTGGAAGAGAACAACTACCAGGATTTGCAGCAATTGCCGAAAGTCGCTTTGGAATCTGCCACTACAGTGGATAAGAATGCAGATGGAACCTGGAGCGCCGTGTCCGTTATCGAGAACAAGACTTCCGCTCCGGCCTTGATGATCCGCCTCAATGTAGTCGGCGACAAAGACGGCCAACAGATTCTGCCGGTATTCTATTCCGACAACTACTTCTCTTTGCTCCCGGGTGAAAAGAAGGAAATCCGCATGAACTGGAAGGATGAAGATACCAGAGGTAATGAAGGAAAGGTTTTGATTACCGGGTATAACGTAGAATAATATCAGAAAGAGGCAATAGTGCTATCCTCTCGAATATGGGGTGTCATATCTTCCCGGATATCACCCTTCATATCAGGGGGGATAGCACTTGTCATATCCGGGAGGAAGATACCTGTCATATCCCCTCTGATATGAGTATACCATAGAAAAAATGTTAAATGGGAACTGCCGTCAAACCGTCGTGAGCATCAGTCCGATCCCTTTTACCGTCTTGATACAGACCGTCTCGTCTTTTGAAATCAGTTTGCGTAGTTTGGTCACGAATACATATAAGCTACGGGAAGCAAAATAATCTTCTTCCGTATTCCAAAACTTGTCTAAGATTACTTCGCGGCGGACTACTTCGCCCGGCTTGCGGAACAGAAGTTCCAGAATGCCCGTTTCGCGTGGAGTGAGCAGTTGGGTGCTGCCGGAGGTATGGCGCAGTGTCGCCTGGGCAGGGTCTAATGTATAGCCGCCGTGCGAGCGGCTGACGTTCATCACATAGTTCAGCCCCAGTCCGAAACCGGTAACGCCGTTTGCCGCGCTGCGACGGTTGGCGGAGGCGCGCTCGAACTTGTCAAAGAAAAAAGTCTATATGCTGAAAGGATAAAAAAACTTGCTATCTTTGTACGTCTGTATTTACTAAGTAAATTGAACTGTATGAGTTTCAGCGAGAAGTGTTGCCGGGTTTTTGAGCAGGCTACGAATGCATATCATATCACTAACCATATAGATGCTACGGTACATAATCCTTATGAGGTGAAGAGTATCGAGTTTTATCTCTATCTGAAAAACTGGATTGATGCGGTGCAGTGGCATATGGAGGATCTTGTCAGAAGTGCTGCTATCGAACCCGCTGAAGCTTTGGCAATCGTCCGTCGTATTGATAAGTCGAATTTGGATCGTACAGACCTGGTGGAGTTGATTGACAGTTTCTTCCTCGATCAATATAAAAACGTGAAGATTCAGCCGGATGCCACCTTTAACACGGAAAGTCCGGCTTGGGCGATAGACCGCCTTTCTATCCTGATTCTGAAAATCTATCATATGCGGCAGGAGGTAGCGGCCTCGGATGTGACTCCCGAACATAAAGCTAAATGTGAGAAGAAGCTACAAATCCTTTTGGAACAGAAAAGGAACCTATCCATTGCATTGGATCAACTGCTGGCGGATATCAAGGCCGGACATAAACAGATGGCGGTCTATAAACAAATGAAAATGTACGATAAGAAATAAATGGCAAAGATATTAGTGATACGACTCGCTGCGATTGCCGACGTGGCGATGACTCTTCCGGTCATCTATTCCGCAGCCAAAGCTAATCCGCAAGATTCGTTTACGGTGCTTACGCAAGCCTTTATGATGCCGGTATTCATGAACCGCCCTTCCAATCTGGAGGTGATCGGCATCAGTACCAAAGGGGCGGAGAAAACGCTGATCGGCCTCTTGCGGTTTACGTCTGCTTTGGTGAAGTTCGATTACGACATTGTCCTGGATCTGCAAGATGTGATCCGGACTTGGATTATTTGTGCTGCTTTCCGGTTGAAAGGAAAGCCGGTCTACGTCCTGGATAAAATCCGAAAAAAATATCCTCCGCTTATGCGCAAGGAAAACAAGAAGCTGAAACCGCTGCCGACCGTTATCGAGCGGTATGCCGACGTGTTCCGTGGGGCAGGGTTGGCCTATACCGAATCATTCACTTCTTTATATGAGTCGCGGCCGGCAGATTTGTCGAAAATGGAAGCTATTGCCGGAGTCAAGACCGGGAAATGGTTGGGTGTCGCTCCCTTTGCCCGTTATCAGGGCAAGGTATATCCGATTGATGAGATGGAGCAGGTCGTGGCTACTCTTTCCAAAAGGGAAGGCCTGACTTTGTTCCTGTTCGGAGCGAAAGGATATGAAGAAGCGGTATTGGAGGATTGGGCCTATCGCTATCCGCATGTAAAGAATGTGGTGGGTAAATATACGCTTGATAATGAATTGGCGTTAATTAGTCAGTTGGACTTGTTGCTTAGCATGGATTCGGCGAATATGCATTTTGCTTCGTTGGTCGGTACTCGCGTATTGTCCGTATGGGGAGCGACACATATTTATACCGGTTTCTATGGCTATCGGCAGCGTCCGGAGGATGTGATCGGATTACCGCTGCCCTGCCGCCCCTGTTCGCAGTTCGGACAGAAAGAATGTTCCAGGGGAGATTGGGCCTGCTTGACGCAGCTGCCGGCGGAAAAGATCGTGTCACGCGTGCAGGCCGCATTAGAAGAACAATAGTCGGCTGTAGATATAAATTCAGAGAGTGAAATTAAAAAAGAAGGAAAAATGAAACAATTACATATCATTACTCCGGTGAAAGATTCGATAGAGTTGACTTTACAGACGATCGAATCGATCATGGCGTCCGAATTTACGGTTCCATATCATTATTATGTTTATAATGATTTCAGTACGGACGAAAATACGGCGCGTCTCAGTGAAGCCTCCGGCAAAATGGGGTTCGAACTGATCAACCTGTCGGATCTGACCGATCATCCTTCCCCCAACTACCTGCTGATTCTTCAGGCTGCACAGCAAAAAGCGATTGACGCCGATGCAGGGCTTTTGATCGTCGAGTCGGATGTGATCGTGAAGAAGCATACGTTGCAATCGCTGTTCGATGGGGCTTTGATACGTTCGGATTGTGGTATCGCCGCCGCTGTAACGGTCGACGAACAGGAGAATATCAACTATCCGTATTTATATGCCAAAGGCAAGGAGGGCAAAGTCTTTCCGGAGAAAAAGCATTTGAGCTTCTGTTGCTCCCTGCTGACTGTCTCTTTCCTGAAAGCTTTCGATTTCCACCAACTGGACCCTGAAAAGAACTGGCACGATGTGACCATCTCGCATCGTTCTCTGGAAAAAGGATTCACAAACTACCTGTTTACAACGTTGACCGTATGGCATCGCCCGCACGGCAGCCGTCCGTGGAAACAACTTAAATATACGAATCCCCTGAAGTACTACTGGTTGAAGTTTACAAAAGGGCTCGATAAAATCTGATTGGCTTTATGGAACATTCGCCGTTGGTTTCGGTAATCGTCCCCGTGTATAACATGGAGCAGTATCTGGGTGAAACGCTCGACTCGGTGTTGGCCTCGGACTATCCATCCTTTGAAGTGGTCGTCATGGATGACGGCTCGAAAGATGCTTCGTTGGAGATCGCAAAAGAGTATGCCCGTAAAGATCCCCGGGTAAAAGTCCATACTCAACCGAACGCCGGAGCTTGTGCTGCCCGTAATCATGCGATAGCGCTGGCGGAAGGGGAGTTGATTCTTCCTTTTGACGCAGATGATAAGATGTGTCCTAACTTCATTGGCGATGCAGTAAAAGCGATTATGGCGGATGCTGAAGTAGTGGTGGTCTGTCCTAAAGCAGAGTTTTTCGGCGAACGTACAGGAAACTGGAACCTGCCTCCTTTCTCGTTAAATTTGCTGGCCCGTAAGAATATGATACCGATCTGCTCGCTTTATTACAAACGTGACTGGGAGCGGGCGGGAGGATATGCCAGGGAAATTACGGCACGTGAAGACTGGGCTTTTTGGATCGCAGTCTTGAAAGATGGAGGAAAGGTCGTTACCTTGCCGCGTTTGTCCATGTATTACCGTGTACGGGGTGGTTCGAAACGTGTCACCGACCGGCTGCAAAAAAAGAAAGTGATCGACTATCTGAACCGTTCATATCCGGAATTCTTCGAGCGTGAGTTGGGAGGGCCTTTATGCTACAAAAGGACGTGGTCGAAGCTGGTTAATAAAATATATCGTATATTCCATCCCCGTGTTGTATTTGTAAACGAAGCGTATAAAGACCTCGGCGACTTTGTAAAAGCGCTTCCCATTCATTTTAAGAATGGAGATGGGAAAGTGATTTATAAGGGACGTAATGAATTGCGTGAATTTAATTATAAAGGCCTTGATTTGGTGGTTAAGTCTTTTAGAAAGCCTAATTTGGTGAACCAGATCGTATATGGCCTGTTCCGTTCTTCAAAAGCGGAGCGTTCTTTCGAATATGCAGATATGCTGTTGAAGTCCGGGATCGGCTCTCCCCGTCCTGTAGCTTATTATACCGAAAGAGACGGTTTGTTTTTTACCCGAAGTTACTATGTCAGCCTGAGATCCGAGTGTCCGCATACTTATTATGATCTGGTGAAAACCAATTTCCCGAATCAGGAACAGATCCTTCGTGCGATTGCCCGCACGACAGCTGCCATGCATGAACATGGTTATCTGCACAAAGATTATTCCCGTGGAAATATACTGTTTAAAGAAACGGAAAAAGGCGTAAAAGTCGAGATTATCGATTTAAACCGGATTCGTTTCATGGAGATCGATATGGAGACGGGTTGTAAAAACTTCGAGCGTTTGCCGGGTACAAAGGAAATGTTTGCCGTCCTTGCCGATGAATACGCGAAAGCGAGAGGATTCGATGCGGAAGAATGTTTGAAGCAAATCATAAGCTATAATCCGGATTTGCAATAAACATCTGCTCTTCATACTTGATTATAAAGTATCACTTAGACATAAAAGTAATGAATTACCTATTTACATTAAAAAAGTTCTCCATAGCCGTTATAGAAGGTTATAAGGCATTCAGGCCGTGTCCGGCTCCACGGTTGATCATGACGTTGCTGGTTAAGAACGAGGAAGACATGCTGGAAGAAAACCTTTTGTTCCATAAGGCAATGGGAGTCGACGGGTTTATCATAACCGATAATAATTCGACAGACCGTACACCGGAGATTATCCGTAAATACCAGGAAAAAGGTTGGGTACTTGAAGTCATAGACGAGAAAGCGACAAACTATGAGCAAAAGAAGTGGGTCGATCGTATGGTATGGAAAGCGAAGAGGGATTACAAGGCCGATTGGGTGATTAATGCCGATGCCGATGAATTGTGGTATACGCCGTCCGGAAATCTGAAATCCGAGCTAATGGCTACAACCGCCAATGTACTGACTTGCGAAGTCAAGTGTGTCTATCCGGAAGACGGTAAACCTTTTTGGTTATGGAACCAGACAGTCGAACCGGTAACTGATCCCGGACGATATCAATTGTCTCAATATTCTCTTTTCGGGCGGCAGAATAATAAGGTGATTCACCGCGCCGCCGGTTATCTGCAGATTTCGATGGGAAACCATAAGGTCGCGATGTTCCCAAAACGGAAGGAAGCAAGTAAAATCCGTGTGTATCATTATAATATTCGGGGGAAGCAACCGTTTTTAGAGAAAATGATAAACGGAGGCAGACAATTGGAGCAGAACCCCAGGAAGCATGGCGGTCGCCATTGGCGCTATTTTTATCAGTTGCATAAAGAAGGTTTGTTGGAGGCCGAATATGATAAGGTGGTGGGAACCGCTTCGTTTGACCTGCTGAAACGGGATGGGTATATCCGGACGGATTCTACTATACCGGATTTGTTTGCAGTGCTAAATAAGAACCGATAAAATGAAACATGCTTATTTGGTTATTGCTCATGGCGAGCCGTACGTGTTGGAAGCGCTGTTGTCCATGCTGGATGATGAGCGGAATGACGTGTATCTGCATGTGGATAAGCGCGCGCGCGAGCTCTTTTGCCGGATAAGCCTCTTCAGCATGAAGAAAGCCGGGTTCTACATTTTGCAGAATCCGATAAAGGTGTGCTGGGGAGACATCAGTCTGGTGAAAGTGGAATATCTGTTATTCCAAGCTGCTTTCCAGAATGGTCCGTATGCTTATTATCATCTTCTGTCGGGTGTTGATTTACCGATACAAAGCCAAGATTATATTCATGCTTTCTTTCAGGAAAATGAAGGACACGAATTTGTCGGTTTCTGGCAGGACAATGCCCATCGTCGGGATCTGGACCGTAAGGTATCGCGATATTATCTGTTTACGGAACGTATTAAGGGCGGAAATGTTTTTTTTCACTCGGCTTCTTCTTTCACTCGGAATATCGTATTAAGTTTGCAGAAGATTTCCCGCTATCGCAGGCCTCATGAATTGGAGTTCAGGAAAGGGCCGCAATGGTCGAGTGTCACGCATGCTTTTGTTGAATATCTGATAGCAAAGAAACCTTTTGTACTGAAACGTTTCCGGTACACGCTTTGTCCGGATGAGATATTTCTACAAACGATTCTATGGAATTCACCTTTCCGGCACAATGTCTATTCAAAGAAAGATGCGGAAACGAGCTGTATGCGTGAAATAGACTGGAAACGGGGAAGCCCTTATGTGTGGCAGGATGCGGATTATGAAGAACTGTTCCGTTCGGAAAAGCTTTTCGCCCGTAAGTTCAGTTCCGCCAGTCAGGGTTTGATTGATAAGATACGGAAACACTATAGTGAATAAAACGAAGAGAATAGGATGGAAAATATAAAACTTGCCATTATCGGCCTCGGATATGTCGGTTTGCCGTTGGCGCGGTTGTTTGCGACGCGTTATCCGGTGGTCGGGTATGATGTGAAGCGGGAGCGGGTGGCCGCCTTGATGGAAGGGCGTGATGCGACGCAGGAGGTGTCGGGCGAATTGTTGAAGTCCGTGTTGCTGCCGCGGTTGCCGGAAGTAGGCGAGACGGGGTTGTTCTGTACGTCCGATGCGGAACAGCTCCGCGGGTGCAACTATTATATTGTGGCGGTCCCTACGCCGGTCGACTTGCATCACAGTCCCGATCTGACCCCTTTGTATTCGGCCAGCGAGACAGTGGGAAAGGTTTTGGGCCGGGGCGATATCGTGATCTATGAATCGACTGTCTGTCCTGGCATAACGGAGGATGAATGCGTTCCCATCTTGGAGAGAACGTCCGGTCTTGTCTTTAACCGCGATTTCTTTGCCGGATATTCGCCGGAGCGCATTAATCCGGGGGACAAGGAGCATACGGTGGAGAAGATTATGAAAGTGACATCCGGCTCCACGCCCGATGCGGCTGCTAAGGTGGACGCCCTGTACCGCTCGGTCATCCAGGCCGGGACTTTCCCGGTTTCCAGTATCAAAGTGGCGGAGGCGGCCAAAGTGATCGAGAACTCCCAGCGCGATATCAACATCGCTTTTATGAACGAACTGTCGAAGATTTTCCATCTGATCGGTATCGATACGAACGAAGTGCTGGCGGCTGCCGGGACGAAATGGAACTTTCTGCCCTTCAAGCCCGGACTGGTCGGCGGACATTGCATTGGAGTCGATCCCTATTACCTGATTCGTAAGGCACAGGATTACGGTTTCCATCCGGGACTGATCCTGTACGGACGCCGTATCAACGACACGATGGGCGAATATATTGCCGGTCGCGTTGTGAAGTGCATGATCAAGAAAGATGTGCCGGTGCGGAATGCGGAAGCATTAGTTTTAGGTTTTACCTTCAAGGAAAACTGTCCCGATGTGCGCAACTCCAAAGTCGGCGATGTCGTCCGCTACCTCGGTGATTACGGGATCGGCGTGACGGTCTATGATCCCTGGGCGCGGCCGGAAGATGTACGGCGCGAATACGGTTTGGAAGTCCTCTCCGAACTGCCGGACAAGAAGTTCGACGTTGTCGTGCTGGCGGTCGCCCATACCTGTTTCCTGTCATTAGACATTCCGGCGCTGACAAAGGAGCACAGCGTCGTATATGATGTGAAAGGTTGTCTCGATCCGGCTTGGGTGGACGATCGGCTATAAAGGGTAGAACAACTTTCCTGCCTGGTCGATATGCTCTTGGAGAGCCAGTTCTTTTTCCAACCGGATACATAACTGTTTGAGTAGGTCTGCAAAAATTCCGGCAATGTCGATTAGATCTACTTGTTCTTTATCGTAAATATAAGGCATAAGTTCCCGTGATTTCTTCATTTTGCGCCACCCGTCGTCGGCATCCGTGATGTAACCATCCTGTAATGCCAGCGATAACGTGGCGTTGGGTCCGGCAAAGTCTATATAACCTTTATAACGAAGGAAATCTTGTAATGTTTTCCAAGATAATTCATATGTATATTCGAAACGTTGTATAAGTCCCTCTTTTTCTAATTCTGATAATGATGCTAGGTCGGAGACCTGCACCTTTTGTAAACGTGTTAATGCTTTTTTATATTTCATAAACAGCTGTACCCAGCGAATCTCTTGAGCCATAGTTTTCCTTCAAATCTATATTATAGATTTTTTAGCCATTTCTTTCCGGAAGGAGTATAAGACCATATGACCAATCCTGCATCTATAGCACTTGTGAATAAAAAAATAATCCCTAAAGCGTCCATATATTACTGTTTTAAAATTCTGTTGGCAAAAAAGGCAAATATATATGTTGAGAATACTCCTGATAGTATAGTCACCCAATTTACCTCGTTTGATATACTTGTATATAAAGGCGCAACGCCCCCTAATACAAGTGACACAAATGTCAACTTAGACAAATTATTTCCGTCCGAAGTCCGCCGGAATCTCTCCCCATTCCGATGTTTCCCATTTCAGGATGGGCGTGGTATAGGTGTTGGTGTTGAGCCACTTTTCCGCCCGTTCGATCATGTCGAAGACCGGTTCGTTCTCCGGTACGCGTTCCAGAAGCGTCTTGCATTTCTTCTTTTTTACCCAACCGATGGCGTTCCGGCTGTCCGAGTAGATCGGTAGGTCGCTTCCTTTCTGTTTCAACAGGGCAAGCCCGTGCACCAAAGCCAGGAATTCGCCGATGTTGTTTGTCCCTTTTTTTAACGGCCCGATCCGGAAGATCTCCTGCATGGTCGGCGGATAAACGCCCCGGTATTCCATATCTCCCGGATTCCCGCTACAAGCGGCGTCTACACAGAGGCTTTCCCAGATCGGCTTCCCGACCGGAGCTTTCGGAGCTAAGCCGGCAGCCGCTTTGGCTGAAGATGCGGTTTTCAGATAATGCTCGTATCCCTTCTCGAAAGCTTTTGTTGCCTCTTCTTCAGTCTCGAACGACTTATATTTCGCTCCTTCCTGTCCGTCCACCTGCGCCTTACATTCGCCCCAGTTGTCATATACGCCCGGAGTGATGCCTTTCCACACTACATAATATTTCTTTGCCATTGCTTTCTGTTTGTAAGTTCCTTTCAGCCTTCTCCGCTCTCCCCCGGCTGGAAATAGATTTTATCCCGCGGAAAATGCCTCTTACACCACCGGATAAGTCCGGTTTTCCCGGCGGATAATCGCCTGTCGACAATTGTCGGCAAACCTGCCCACAGTTGTCAGCAAACTTGTCGACAATTATCGGCAGGCCTGCTGACAATTGTCGACAGGCAAATTGTTGGGCGGGGAATCGAAGAAGTATGGGGTCAAAGATAAAAAATTATCCGGCACAAAACAGAAGTTCTTAGCGGAAAAAGTATACATTTGCAGGAAACAATCATATAGATATGAAGCGTGTATTTCTGATTGGATATATGGGAGCCGGAAAAACCACTGTGGGAAAGGTGTTGTCCCGGCAGTTGGGGCTCTCGTTTATTGATCTGGACCATTATATTGAAGGCCGTTATCATAAGACCGTCGGGCAGCTTTTTGCCGAGAGAGGGGAAGAAGCATTCCGGGATATCGAGCGGAGGATGCTCCGCGAAGTCGCGACTTTTGAAGATGTCCTGGTGTCGACCGGAGGCGGGGCTCCCTGTTTTTTCGATAACATGGAGTTTATGAACGGAGCCGGACAAACCGTTTACCTGAAGGTTTCGGTGGAGGAGCTGGCGAAGCGCCTGGAACTCTGCAAATCCACCCGCCCGGTGTTGAAAGGACGTTCGGGCGACGAATTGAAAGCCTTTATCGCCGAAAGCCTGGAGAAAAGGGAACCTTTCTATTCGAAGGCGGCGATTGTGTTCGATGCGGAAGAGATGATGACCGATCAGGATGTACAGGCTATATCGAAAGCATTGGCAACACGATTATAGAATTGAAAGTTGAAAGTTGAGGGTTGAAAGTGAAAACTGGCACAACCTTAACTTTCAACTTTCAACTCTCAACTTTCAACTATTAAGTTATGGACAGACAAGGGCTGGGAGCTTATATCCCGCAGGAGCTATTGAAAGAAATCAGTAAGGCGAGTAATCGCTTACTGATAGGTATTCCTTGTGAACGGGTGGAAGGAGAACGACGTCTGGCTCTGACCCCCGAAGCGGTCGATATGCTGATCGGCCGCGGGCATCGTGTCCTGGTGGAAGCCGGGGCGGGCCTGGGAATCAATTACTCTGATAACCGTTATTCGGAAGCGGGAGCCGAGATCGTGGCGACGCCTGCCGAAGTCTACCAGGCGGACATTATCCTGAAGATACTGCCGCCGCTGACTGCCGAGGTGATGATGATGAAACCGCGCACCACCCTGTTTTCGACCGTCCAGTTCAATACCTTCTCACATGAAGCCTTCGAGTTGATGATGGCTAAACGGATTACAGCCATAGCTTATGAGCTGCTGGCGGACGATATGCAACGCTGTCCGGTCTTGAACGTGATCTCCGAGATCGAAGGGACCGCTTCCATCACGATAGCTTCCGAACTGCTTAGCAATACGCAGGGCGGAAAAGGGATCTTGCTGGGAGGCATACCGGGCGTTTCGCCGACCGAGGTCGTGGTCATCGGAGCCGGCAATGCCGGGACTGTCGCCACCCGGGCCGCTATGGCGCTGGGCGCTTCCGTGAAAGTTTTCGACGACGATATAAACAAGCTCCGGACGATCCAGCAGGTGTTGGGGCAGGGTTTGTTTACTTCCACCTTCCATCCGAATGTCTTGCAGAATGCTTTCCGCAGCGCCGATGTGGTGATCGGGGCGATGCGCTACATCAATACGCGCCGCCGGTATATTATCGCCGAAGACATGATCCGCCTCATGAAGCGCGGCGCGTTGGTCATAGACCTCCGGATCAACCAGGGAGGCTGTTTCGAGACGACCTGTTGCCTCTGTCCTTCCGATCCGGCTGTTTTCGAGCAGTATGGCGTGTTGCACTATTGCACGCAGAACATCAGCAACCGTGTGGCGCGTACCACTTCGATGGCGCTGAGCAATATCTTCGTCCCGATGCTTTTCCAGTTGGGCGATGCAGGTGCCGTGCAGGGGATGATCAAGAGCGATCCGGGGTTCAGGAACGGAGTCTATATGTATTGCGGAAAGCCCGTTAATAACTACGTTTCCAATAGATTCGGTTTATCGTCGAATAACATCGATCTATACCTCTCTGCGTTTTAACCCTTAAAAGTTTTGAACTCGCAAAGTTTATTCTTTACTTTGCGACGATCTTAAATATCAATAAGCGATTAAGCTAATATAAGTATATTATGGCAGAACAGACAAAAGTAACAACTCTGGAAAAGGTTGTCATCCGTTTTTCGGGAGACTCCGGTGACGGTATGCAGCTGACCGGAACAATCTTTTCCAATCTGTCGGCTGTTTTCGGGAATGAAATCTCTACATTCCCCGATTATCCGGCAGAAGTGCGTGCTCCTCAGGGAACACTTAGTGGCGTATCAGGTTTCCAGGTGCATCTGGGGTCCCGTAAAATCTTTACTCCAGGTGATAAGGCGGATGTATTGGTCGCAATGAACCCCGCTGCGCTGAAAGTGAATGTGAAAAACCTCAAACCCAATGCAATCGTTCTCATCGATACGGATTCGTTCCAGAAGAGTGATCTGGATAAGGCGCAGTTTACGACAAGCGACCCGTTCCAGGAATTAGGACTCGGCGGCGTACAGGTCGTGGCGGCTCCTATCTCGACAATGGTGAAAGACGGCCTGGCTGAATTCGGCTTAGACAACAAATCTGCACTCCGTTGTAAGAATATGTTCGCACTGGGGTTGGTTTGCTGGCTGTTCGAACGTCCGCTGGAAGAAGCGATGCACATGTTGCAGAATAAGTTCGCCAAGAAACCGGCCATCGCACAGGCCAATATCAAGGCGCTGACGGACGGTTACAACTACGGGCACAATATCCATGCTTCAGTCTCCACTTATCGTATCGAAAGTAAGAAGGCTGCACCTGGTTTTTATACTGACGTGAACGGGAACAAGGCTACTTCCTACGGGTTGATCGCCGCCGCCGAGAAGGCCGGCTTGCGGTTGTTCCTCGGAAGCTACCCGATTACTCCGGCTACCGATATTTTGCATGAACTGTCGAAACATAAGGAACTCGGCGTTATCACCGTTCAGGCGGAAGATGAAATTGCCGGGATCTGTACTTCTATCGGTGCCAGCTTTGCCGGTTGCTTAGCTGCGACTTCCACATCCGGTCCCGGTCTGGCGTTGAAGAGCGAAGCGATCGGTTTGGCCGTGATTGCCGAACTGCCGTTGGTCGTTATCGACGTGCAGCGTGGCGGTCCTTCTACGGGTATGCCGACCAAGAGCGAGCAAACCGACTTGATGCAGGCGCTTTACGGACGTAACGGTGAAAGCCCGGCTGTCGTGATTGCCGCTTCGACTCCGACAGACTGTTTCGATGCCGCTTATTGGGCAGGGAAATTGGCACTCGAACATATGACTCCGGTTATCCTGCTGACGGACGCCTTCATCGCCAACGGTTCTTCCGCATGGAAGCTGCCGAACCTGGCTGAATATCCGGAAATCAAACCGAATTATGTCTCCAACTACGATGCGAGTGAAAAAGTATGGAAAGCGTATCGTCGCGACAAGGAAAGCTTGGTTCGTTACTGGGCTATTCCGGGAACAGAAGGCTTTGCCCATCGTCTGGGTGGTCTCGAAAAGGATTATGAGACAAGCGCTATCTCGACCGACCCGGTCAACCACCAGAAGATGGTTACCACCCGTCAGGCCAAGATCGACAAGATTGCCGATTATATCCCCGAACTGGAAGTGATCGGAGATCCCGATGCCGACCTGCTGATTGTCGGATGGGGCGGAACATACGGACATCTCTACGAAGCAATGGAAACGATGCAGGAACAGGGAAAGAAAGTCGCGCTGGCTCATTTCAAGTTCATCAGCCCGCTGCCTAAGAACACGGCTGAAGTGCTGGGTAAATACAAGAAGGTGGTCGTTGCCGAACAGAACAACGGACAGTTTGCCAACTACCTGCGTGGTAAAGTGGCCGGATTCAATCCGTACCGTTTCAACCGCGTAAAGGGACAACCTTTTGTTGTAGCGAGATTAGTTGAGGAATTCACGAAAATATTGGAGGCTTAAAAGATGGCAACTGAAGAAGTAAAATTTCAACCGAAAGATTATAAGAGCGATCAGTATGTACGCTGGTGTCCGGGTTGTGGAGACCATGCCGTGTTGAACTGCTTGCACAAAGCAATGGCCGAAGTAGGAGTGGCTCCTCATAATATGGCTGTTATCTCGGGTATCGGGTGTTCTTCCCGTTTACCTTATTATATGAACACATACGGTTTCCATACGATCCACGGACGTGGAGCCGCTATTGCTACCGGCGTGAAGACGGCTCGTCCGGACCTGAGCGTCTGGTTGATTACCGGCGACGGCGACTGTCTGGCTATCGGCGGTAACCACTTTATCCATGCTGTCCGCCGCAATGTGGACTTGAATATCGTATTGTTCAACAACAAAATATACGGTCTGACGAAGGGACAGTATTCGCCGACTTCCGACCGTGGTTTCGTCTCCAAGAGTTCACCTTATGGAACGGTCGAAGATCCGTTTATCCCGGCTGAACTGGCTTTGGGCGCCCGTGGCAACTTCTTTGCCCGCGTGATCGATGTGGATCTGAAGAATACGACCGAAGTGTTGGCTGCTTCTGCCCGCCATAAAGGGGCTTCCGTAACCGAAGTGCTGGTGAACTGCGTGATCTTCAACGACGGTATCCATAAGAAGATTGTCGATAAGGAATTCCGTGCCGACCGTACGATCTTCCTGCGCCACGGCGAAAAGATGCTGTTCGGCAAGGACAACGAAAAGGGTATCGTTCTGGATGGTCTGAAACTGAAAGCCGTAACAATCGGGCAGGATGGTTATACGTTGGATGATGTCCTGGTACATGACGCACATGAAAAGGATAACACCCTGCACATGATGCTTGCCATGATGAGCGAAGATATGCCGATCGCACTCGGCGTGATCCGCGATGTGGATGCCCCTGTATACGATGAAGCTGTCCATCAGCAAATCGAAGAAGTCCAGGCAAAGAATCCGACCCGCAAATTACAGGATTACCTGATGAGCGGAGAAATCTGGGAAGTAAAGTAAGGCGGTAAGCCGATCTGTGATAAGAAAAGCTGTAAACCTTGAAAAAAGATGCAAGGGTTTACAGCTTTTCTTATTTATATTTCTATCTTTGTGAAACAAAAGGGTATAGCAATGAAGACAACAGCCGAAATCATAGGAATCCTGAGAGATTACAAAGCCCGTTCCGCCGAAAAATACGGAATCGAAACATTGGGTCTTTTCGGTAGCGTGGCTCGTGGTGAACAGAATGAGAAGAGTGACATCGATGTGTTTATTAAGTTGAGAAAAACAAGTTATTACACATTGATGGATATAAAAGATGATTTAGAACAAGTTTTCAGGCAAAAAGTCGATTTAATAACCTTGCATGAAACAATGCGTGCTTTGTTTCGGCGTAAAATAGAACAGGATGCAATTTATCTTTAAGGATCAAATAACAGATAAGCTTCTTTTTGTTATACAAAGATTTGAATTGGCATTGAAACGAACTTCCGATGTTGCAAACTGCGATGATTTGCTTCGTACTCCGGAGGGTGTCGATTTATTTGATGCAACTTGCATGAGAATACAGACTATCGGTGAGACATTGAAACAAATAGATACTGAAACAAAGGAGAAGTTGCTGGTCTATTATCCGGGAATTCCCTGGCGCAAGATTTTTGCCATGCGAAATATTATTTCTCATGAACATTTGTCTGTTGACCCGGAGATTATAACCGATATCGTTAAACATAATTTATCCCCTCTGCTTGTCGTTCTTTACCGCATCCAGGATGACTTAAATGCCGGGAAACATGATGCTATCTTTGGATAAAAGTAGCTGATTTGTAAACTCTATGTTACAAAATGGTAGGGTTTGATGTTAACGGCATAGAAAAGTATAATTATTACTGAAAAATTTCCTTAATTCAGTATGTACTATGAAAATTTGTATTACTTTTGTACCGCGATTAACAAGGCGAGGGAGCAGCAAGTAAAAACAAAGATGAGTTGCCTTGTGTTTTAACATCGAGTAGAGAGAAAAAGTTATATAAAGTCAATCAATTAAATTAATTTCAAGATGGCTACATTAGATTTAAGCAAGTACGGAATTAAAGATGTGAAGGAAATCATTCACAATCCGTCTTACGATGTTCTGTTCGCAGAAGAAACAAAACCGGGTTTGGAAGGCTTTGAAAAAGGTCAGGTGACTGAACTGGGTGCTGTAAACGTGATGACTGGTGTTTACACAGGTCGTTCTCCTAAAGATAAATTTTTCGTAAAGAACGAAGCCAGCGAAGATTCAGTATGGTGGACTTCTGAAGAATATAAAAACGATAACAAGCCTTGTTCTGAAGAAGCTTGGGCTGATCTGAAAGCTAAAGCTGTAAAAGAATTGTCTGGCAAACGTTTGTTCGTTGTCGATACTTTCTGCGGCGCTAACGAAGCAACTCGTCTGAAAGTTCGTTTCATCATGGAAGTAGCATGGCAGGCACATTTCGTAACTAACATGTTCATCCGCCCGACAGCTGAAGAACTGGCTAACTACGGAGAACCTGATTTCGTTTCTTTCAACGCTGCTAAGGCTAAAGTTGAAAACTTCAAGGAATTAGGCTTGAACTCTGAAACAGCTACTGTTTTCAACCTGAAAACTAAAGAACAGGTGATCCTGAACACTTGGTACGGTGGTGAAATGAAGAAGGGTATCTTCTCTATCATGAACTATCTGAACCCGTTGCGTGGTATCGCTTCTATGCACTGTTCCGCTAACACGGATAAGGAAGGTACAAGCTCTGCTATCTTCTTCGGTTTGTCTGGTACAGGTAAGACTACTTTGTCTACTGACCCGAAACGTCTGTTGATCGGTGACGACGAACACGGATGGGACAACGAAGGTGTGTTCAACTACGAAGGTGGTTGCTACGCTAAGGTTATCAACCTGGACAAAGAAAGTGAACCGGATATCTACAACGCTATCAAACGTGACGCTCTTCTTGAAAACGTTACAGTTGCTGCTGACGGTACAATCGACTTCGCTGATAAGAGCGTAACAGAAAACACACGTGTTTCTTACCCGATCTATCATATCGAAAACATCGTTAAGCCGATTTCTAAAGGCCCGCACGCAAAACAGGTTATCTTCCTGTCTGCTGATGCATTCGGCGTATTGCCTCCGGTATCTATCCTGAACGCTGAACAGACTCAGTACTACTTCTTGTCTGGTTTTACAGCTAAATTGGCTGGTACGGAACGTGGTATCACTGAACCGACTCCGACATTCTCTGCTTGCTTCGGTGCTGCTTTCTTGTCACTGCACCCGACAAAATACGGCGAAGAATTGGTTAAGAAGATGGAAATGACCGGTGCTAAGGCTTATTTGGTTAACACGGGTTGGAACGGTACTGGCAAACGTATCTCTATCAAAGATACAAGAGGTATCATCGATGCTATCTTAGACGGTTCTATCGACAAAGCTCCGACAAAAGTTATCCCGTACTTCGATTTCGTTGTACCGACAGAATTGCCGGGTGTCGATCCGAAGATCTTAGATCCGCGCGATACATATGCTGATCCTGCACAGTGGGATGAAAAAGCAAAAGATCTGGCTGGCCGTTTCATCAAGAACTTCGCTAAGTTCACAGGTAACGAAGCTGGTAAGAAATTGGTTGCTGCTGGTCCGAAGTTGTAATCAAATACATAACGACTATAAAAGCGCAGGACTTCGGTTCTGCGCTTTTTTTATATATATACATTAATTTTAGCATAATTGTTAGGATGTTTTAAAATCTATTCTTATCTTTACCCCAAATTATCTGTTAATGTGGGATATGAGGTATAACATGATTAGACATTTATTACTGGTCGTAGGGATTATCGTGTCTTTGTCATCGTGTGGCGGAGATATTGCTTACCGGATAGAGGGCAAACTTACCAATCTGGAGGATCAGACCTTATATGCCGTTTTCGAAAATGAAGATATAAAAGTTGTAGATACGGTGACTTGCGGGAAGCCGGGTGAATTCTTGATCGAACGGAAACAAGGGGATTTCAGGGAAGTGACGATTTTCTTTGCCGATAAGATGCATTGGGTTACGGCTTATCTGGAAAAAGGAGAGAAGGTGACGATTACCGGAGATGCTAATTATCCTGCCATGTTGCGTGTCAAAGGAGGGCGGATCAACGATCGTCTTTCCGCGATAAAAAAAGAAATGGCTCCTTTGTTGAAGGAACAGGCCGATCTGATCCACCAACTGAATAAGAAGAATAAGAATAAGGAAAATGTTAACAGCTCAATAGAGGATACGGATGTTGCCTCACGTTTGGCAAATGTGAACCACCTGTTGAGCGAAGAGGCTGCTGCCGCTATTAAGAAATATCCGGATGAAGAGGCTTCCGTCATATTGATACAACATTATTTTAACCATCCTGACGATACCCGGCAAATGGATGAACTGCTTGCCGTGTTGAGTCCGAAGCTGAATGATTTCTATCTGGTGCGGAAACTACAGGAATATAGTGCCCGGGCAAAAAGGACGGCTTTGGGTGCTGAAGCGCCTGGTTTTAATGTGAAGAACATATACGGAACTCCTGTCAGCCTGGATTCTTTTCCCAAGAAATATTTACTGCTTGCTTTTACGGCTCCCTGGTGTGATATGTGCCAGACGGAAGACTTGTATCTGGATGAAGTGGCAATGAAATATCCGAAAGAAAAGGTGGAGATGTTGCTGATCAGCTTAGATGACGATCAGGCCGAAGTACGGAAGGTGATAGCAAAAGATAGCATCGACTGGAATTTGGTAACCGATTCTGCCGGACAGGCGGCTATGCTGGTCGATCTATATAATGTAAGTGCTTTGCCCCGTTGTTTCCTGATCGATGAAGATGGGAAGATTATCCTGAAAACGGATAATGGGATCGAGATAAAGCAGACGTTGGAAAAACTGATTGATTTATGATTTCAGATTTATGATTTATCTAATGTCACTGTTCGTAAATCATAATAATCCGGCCTCATAAATCATAAATTATAAATCATAAATCTTTAACTATGTTGGTCAAATCTTATGCTGCCGCCGTGCAGGGTATATCGGCAACGGTCGTTACGATCGAAGTGAATTGCACAAAAGGTATTCAATTCTTTTTAGTAGGACTGCCGGATGTGGCTGTCCGTGAAAGTCATGAGCGCATTATCTCAGCTCTTCAGGTAAGTGGCTACAAGTTTCCCCGTAACCGTATTGTGATCAATATGGCGCCTGCCGATATCCGGAAGGAAGGTTCGTCGTATGATCTCCCGCTTGCAATCGGTATTCTGGCGGCCGCCGGAGAGTTGGAAGCCTCCCGGTTGGATCAGTACATGATGATGGGAGAGCTTTCGTTAGACGGTAGCTTGAAGCCGGTAAAGGGAATACTCCCGATCGCAATCAAGGCGCGTGAAGAAGGATTCAAAGGCTTTATCGTTCCCGAACAGAATGCGCGCGAGGCTGCAGTTGTCAACAATCTGGAGGTTTATGGCGTTTCGACTATTAAAGAAGTGATTGAGTTTATTGCGGGAAAACGGAGTTTGGAACCGACGGTTGTCAATACCCGCGAAGAGTTTTATGCTCGGCAGCTTCAGTTTGAAGCGGATTTCTCGGATGTGCGCGGGCAGGAGAATGTGAAGCGTGCGTTGGAAGTTGCCGCCGCCGGCAGCCACAACCTGATTCTGATCGGTCCGCCGGGGAGCGGTAAGTCGATGCTTGCCAAACGTCTTCCTTCCATCTTGCCGCCTTTTACCTTGCAAGAGTCGCTGGAAACAACCAAAATACATTCGGTTGCCGGCAAGATCGGCCTGAACACTTCCTTGATGACGCAACGCCCTTTCCGTTCGCCACATCACACGATTTCGAATGTGGCAATGGTCGGGGGAGGCGCTTTCCCGCAGCCGGGAGAGATCAGTCTGGCACATAACGGAATCTTGTTCCTGGATGAATTGCCTGAATTTAACCGGAGCGTGCTCGAAGTCATGCGCCAACCTTTGGAAGACCGGACGATAACGGTTTCGCGTGCCCGCTTCTCGGTCGATTATCCGGCCAACTTTATGCTGGTTGCTTCCATGAATCCTTGTCCTTGCGGATATTATAATCATCCCGACCGCCCTTGCCTCTGCTCTCCGGGCGCCGTTCAGAAATATATGAATCGCGTTTCCGGTCCTCTGCTGGACCGGATCGACATACAGGTGGAAGTCGTACCGGTTCCTTTTGAGAAGATATCGGAACAACGTCCTTCCGAATGTAGCGAAGCGATACGCGAGCGTGTGATGAAAGCCCGTGCCATCCAGGAAAAACGCTTTGCCGGGCATGACGGCATTTATAGCAATGCTCAGATGACCTCCAAGCTGCTTCATGAATACGCAGTGCCCGATGCTGCCGGCCTGTCTTTGCTGAAGGTCGCCATGCAGCGTCTCAATCTTTCTGCCCGTGCCTACGACCGCATCCTGAAAGTCTCCCGTACGATTGCCGATCTGGAAGCCTCCCCGGATATCGAAGCGCGTCATTTGGCGGAAGCAATCAACTACCGGAACTTAGACCGGGAGACATGGGGAACGTGAGAATAGACAGGAGGGATGTTTTTTTCCAGAGAATATTTCCATTTCTTTTGAGGAATATATCAATTATTTAAAAGAAAATAAAAAAGAGAATATCACAAAAATCTACATACCGATAAAATAGACGAAATCATGGAAAATAATTTATCTAAATACATAACTCTAACAGAAGAGAATATAGACAAAGAGCATATCTGCTGCGCATTCTCTGACAAATAATGCTTGGCAGGCTATGAGTTAAAAAAAGAATGGCTAACGAAGGAATTTGCTAATGGCTATGTTTTCAGACGGCTTGATGTACGAGCCAAGGTTTTTATAGAATATGTTCCTGCTGAATATGCGTGGCTTCCGGTTACTGCTCCCAATTATTTAATGGTTAATTGTTTTTGGGTTTCAGGGCAGTATAAAGGTCAAGGGCATGGATATAATTTGCTTCAATCTGTGATTGGAGATGCAAAAAAGCAACAGAAAAATGGATTGGTTACTGTTGTAGGTACAAAAAAGAACCATTTCATGAGTGATACGAAATGGTTATTGCAACATGGCTTTAAGGAAATAGAAAAACTTCCAAATGGATTTTCATTGTTGGTGATGAGTTTTCATGAGAATAGTGCGGTCCCAAATTTTAATGATTGCGTCAAAAGTGGAGAATGCCCTGACAAACAGGGAATAGTGGTTTATTATTCCAATCGTTGCCCATATACGGATTATTATGTAAATGGAATGTTGCGTGTTCTTGCACAAGAAAGAAATATTCCTTTGAAAGTAATTCCATTGATTCACCTATGGCTCTGCCGGATTTCCAGTTAGCTTCAAGGACTTCTAACTTGGTATTGAATTGGGTCTGTTTGCCGTTAATCGAGTACCCCTTTTTGCTATTTGGGAGAAAAAAGAAATCCCAGATAATGCTTGATTATCAGGGATTTACTTGATTTTTCTTTTGTTTTCAGTGATCCGCCTGGGATTCTCCTTGTAGAGTTACCACGCTGATATTTAAAACTTTATATTTTTAGCTTCAAGCATATCCCATGATTTATCCCACTAATTTGTTACGTGCTTTTGCGGTAGTTTGCTCATGGAGAATATCTGGACAAAGATAATTATTTGTAGAGTTACCACAAAAAAAGATAGTATTTTTATCTATTATTAAAAGAAAAAATTGATATTCTTTAAAATATTGAGAAAGCTATACTATGTTTTCTTATTTATTATTCCATAAATAAAAGATTCATAGACTGATTTTCGCATTAATTCATCAGCAATAGTATCATCCATATTTCTAATCTTTTCAATATATTTTGATTTAAAAGTGATACTTTCAGATTTCTCAATTTTATTCTTTACCATTATATCACTTATAATAGATATAATAGCTATTACTTCATCTAGAAAGAATGCCGCCACGACCTGAGATATCTTATTTACGCAGTAACAAAGTAACATTAATTCTCCATTAGAACCAGGTATGTCATATTTCTTGTTATTTAAATAAATATTTTGTTTTTCTCTATCTCTATGATTATGAGCTAAAGCGTGATTTCTATAATCATTCAAATCTTTCCATTCTTTTAAAAGA
Organism: Parabacteroides vesiculifaciens; assembly: GCF_049860805.1. NCBI lineage: Bacteria > Pseudomonadati > Bacteroidota > Bacteroidia > Bacteroidales > Tannerellaceae > Parabacteroides > Parabacteroides vesiculifaciens. Next base: position 3,670,311 of record NZ_CP187555.1, on the reverse strand, counting down.
GAATATGCAGGTTTTGCTATCTTTTTAACATAAAGAATCCTATCTTTATCTTTAAGTTCAGTTTGTACACCAAAATAATTATTCCATTCATCTAAATATGATATAGTTTTCAATATTATTTGTGAGGCTAAGGCGTCGTATATTGTATCATCGATTAATTCATGATAATTACCTTTAAAGTTTTCAAAGTCAGAGTTAAGAATATCTTCATTATCAAAAATAGAATCGTATGATTGAGTTATTTGCGTGGTCAGAGATAATAACGTAAAAATAGACTCTTCAGTTTTGTTATATTTATGAATTTTATCTGTAGCAGTCATCAAGCTAAATTTGATTTAATTTCAGAGATAAGCAAAGTTAATCTATTATTTTGCAATGTTGTATTTTTTAATTCACACTCCCATATTACGATAACCTTCCATCCTCTTGTTTCTAATTCTTGGATATTTTTTTTGTCACGCAAGATGTTTTTGTGTATTTTATTTTCCCAGAACGCATGATTGGTTTCTGGTAGTCTTCCTGCTCTACACGTATGCCCATGCCAAAAACAACCATTTATAAATATGATTACATGGTATTTAGATAATACAATATCAGGTTTTCCTGGTAATTCTTTTTTGTTTTTTCTGTATCTAAATCCGTGAGAGAATAAATATTTACGTACGAGAATTTCCGGCTTAGTATTATTTCCGGAAATTCTCGACATGATATTAGATCTTTTGTTTTTTGAATATATATCCACAAATAAAGTATATAAATTATCAGTATTTTATTTAGAAACATTAAGTCTTAACCATTCTGAATGATTTGTCGCAACCCGAGACATTTGAGATGCAAAAATATTTGCTATTCCTTGTGCAAAATCATTTTTTAATTCTGCTACATATTCAAATCGACGCCCAAAAGAATCGAGAAAAAACCACTCCTTAGAACTATTCCCTTTAACAACAACCATTCCCTTTTTTGTTGGTCTAAACATAAACTGTCTTGATTTTATAACACTATACTCAATCCTAAAACCAAGATTTGATTCTAACATAATATCTCCATTACTTGATGTTTTTGTTAGACTAAGAAACATAAACGAACGTCCCTGATACATATTCTCACTTTCAACTAATCTCACACTATCACATTTAGGCTGAATACATATCCAGTATTCATCTTTTCCAGAAATAGTGGTACCCTTTAATATTAATCCTAGTGTTAGAATTGGTTTATTTGAATTCAGATATCTATTCTTTAATGTTGTCAATTTTGCAAATAAAATATTACTTTTCTTTGCCTGACTTAGGACATTGGAACTGCTTAATTGTGGATTGTATCCTTTTATAATAATCTGAGGTAATAACTTAATGACTTTTTTGGAAAGTTCAATTTTAGACTTTACAGGTTCATTTTCATAATTAAACTTGGTAATTATTCCACAATTGAGCAAATCTTTAAATTCATCTATAGTAAAATTTTCAGGGATATTAGCTGTATTATTTAAACCTTCTCTAATTGTATCAAATACTAACTCTTTAGCATCAAGAGATTCTATAAAGCTTTCTATTTGTGAATTGGTAATTGTCTCTTTTAGAGCGCTTCCTACTATTGATTTGATCTCAGAACCAATTAATTCCATGATATGATCATGTGCATCGTCTGGATTTGGCAGTAGTCCTTTGTGGGCAATAAATGCTGCATCAATCTCTCTTTTAAAAGTATTTAATAGAAAAAAAGTATTTGCCCTAATTGCTGTTATTGATTTAAGTAGAATATTTGAAACAACTCCATGGGTAAAGTTTACAAACTCATCATATATTGCATCTGGAAGCTCATCATAAGTAAAAGAACGTACTCCTATTTCCTGGGTGTGTTTGACTGCGCTTTTAAGGGATTCTTTACCGAAAATTGTAATTTTATTACTATTGCACATTATAGAGAAAGATTTTCTTTCTTTTATTACCTCTAATCCTATCGACTGTAGATTTTTTTCTATCTCATCAATTATTCTATTAAAATCAATCTCTTCAGTATATATAATGAATAACTTAAACTTATTGTACTTACATGCTATTACGTTTTTTAATATTTCTAATGTGTAAAAACCTTTAGAGTCTTTAGTGTCTTCTTCTAAATCATCATCTTCTTCAGTGTCATTTCCATTAGATAAAAGCATTCTCCAATCAAGAACTGTGATATCACTTTTCTGAGATATTGAAGCTATTCGGCTTATATCTGCTTCTTCTGTGAATTTGAAAATAGAACACATTACTCCCAGACTTGCAAAACTTTTTGCCATTTTTCCTGCATCAAAAAAGCCAGTATTAACAGGAGCACCATTAGAAAAAATAGCCTTGTCATCAACCATAGTTATAGATTGAATAAACTCTTTTGCAACGTTTAATGACTCATTATAATAACTATTATTTTTCTGTATCATCAGTCTTTTCAATTTTAAAGGTTACATTACATCCTTCTAGCGGAGTTGTTACAAATAGTCTATATCCTGAGCCTTTTAATGCTTCTCTGGATATGTGTAATCCCATACCTCGGCCTTTGGGTTTTCGGGTAAATCCATAAGAGAATATTCGGTCATAATCAGTAATTGGTATTTCTGGGCCATTATTTGAAATATAGAAGCCTGTATCATCTGCATGCAGTTTTATGAATTTCTCTTCATCAACATCAATCTGCTTAACCCAATGAATAGCATTATCTATTATGTTCACAAATACAGGGTAGAAAGTTGATCTAAAACCATATATAGATCTTTTAGAGAAACCTTTTGTCTGTTTTAGGCTGATACAATGTCTTTCAAATCTTGGATAAAATAAATCTGCAATATAAATTCTTATGTCATTTGCAGGTATATCTTCTTTGATTCTTTGTAACCTTCTATTCAGTGGAGTAAACATATTAAGATAGCTATCTAAATGTTCAAAATTAGTTCTTATGTTAATATATACTCCTTCCATTTTTTCATTAACATCAGCCCATGCTTTTAGATCTTTTATGCTATTTCTTATAGAATGAACAGTACTACTAAATTCATGATGGATAATTCCAATAGCCAATCCTAATTGACTTAGCTCAACATCACTTGTTATTTTATCCTCTAAGTCAAGCACTTTCTCTTGAAGGGCTTGTGTTATATCATCATTGGTGACAATGTTTCCTTGTTTATCTTCCTCCCAGTAGATGCTATCTAATTGTTTTAAAACAATATCTAAAATGTTTGTAGCTTTTTCTTTTTCTGCAAGTATTTCATCCTCCATTCTTTTTCTCTCTATAACAAGATCAAAATCTTCAGAATTGTTAATTTGAAGTTGCTTGAATTCATCTTTTATTATTCGGATTTTATCCTCAAGTCCAATCATTAATTGATTGGCTAACTCTTTGACTCTTTGTTTTACACTGTTAGCTGCATCATTAGCTTCATTTCCTTTTTTTGACGCTATTTTTTTAGCATCAGCAGAAACTTGATCCACAGCAAGCTCTAGCCTTTTTCTTTTACTTATTTCTATATGTAGCCTTGAAGAATATTGCTCAATAATATTGTCTAATTGTTGTAAAGCGTGAATGAAGATATCTTTATTAACTTTTTCGAATTCTATTATATAATAGTTGTAATCCTCCATCGAACGTTTAGACAATGAAAAACCTCTTGGTTGAGATATTTTTATTGTTTTTTTATATTCGTCCAAATTATTTCTAGTTGCAGTTTCAATATCTAATAACTTTTGGCTTGCCTTTTCTATATCCTTAATATATACAATACTACTAAACTCAGCCTCTGCTTCTTTTAAGATGTTTTGTACATTTAGCTTTATTGTTCCAGCAGATAAAGTCTGAAAAAAAGTGTTAAGCCTTTTTTGGAATAGTTCTTTCTTAATTTTCGCCTGTTTTTCTCTTTTATCAAGAGCTTTGTAAACTTTAAGTTGCTCTTCTCTTTTTTCTTGCCAAAATATACTTTTAGGGCCTCCCGACTCTCTGAAAAAATCAGCTGCCAATTGCACAAAGAAATTCTTTAAAATCTCTCTCATTTGGCGATAAGCTTTATTCTCAATAAACCCTTCTCTCCCTGCTTTTTCTTTTAATTCTGAATTCTCTTTTTTACTTATATTTATGGCTCCAAACATTCTACGGTAAGAAAAGAAATAAAATGATGCACTCTTTGTTCTATTTTTTTCTATATCAATAAAGTCATAGTCTGAATCTCCGTATGGTAATATTCGAATGTTATCTTTATATATGTAAATACCTCCATATTTATCACATTTAGCAGTAATTCGATCATAATCTTCTTGATTTATTATAGATTGTCTTTGAGCTCCTTGCACATAAGCAAAATCTATACTAAAAGGACCACAAGTAGCTTTTCTAAAATGATTTCCATTCCAATTTATGATGTGATTTTGAAATTCCTTTTCTCTATATATAGTTATTGACCCTTCAAATTGTCCAAATTCATCAAATTTTCCTTCTATGTGGTGATCTGCTGTGAGGAAATCTTCAGGAGTGAAAAAATAGTCTTTATTTATAATGTCTTTATAGGTTCCATCATCGCTTTTATAATCTCTAAAAGCTAAATCGATTAGAGGCTTTGGGTGATTGGGGGTCATTGTGTTGGTGAAGCCGACTAACATCTTTTCAATTTTGGTTGCATCAGTGCTATTCGGTTCTCCATCTATATCATTATCTAACATTTCATCAACAGGAGAAATATAGAAATGTGTTCCATAACCATTATTTAGTAAACTTAGAAATGGATTTGGTAAAGTTTTTTCTATTGTTTCAGGAATTGCATTAAATCCTTCTATTTCTTGTTTTAATGAAAATCCTTTCTCTTTATCTATGCGATTATCTTTAATCAACTTTTCAATAGAAAAGATTAATTCATTTTTAAGTTCCTGAATTAAACGTTGATTAGGTAATTCTCCTCCTTCAATTTCTTTTAAAGGTATAATAATATCATCAAGATTTAATCCCGGTAATTCAAATACTCCCCAGTTAATGAATGCAACAAGAGTCTTACTTAATCTATCTCCACATTTTGCTCTTGATAAAACGAGAACCTGACGCCCAATAGATGCAATAGCTAATCTTCCTATTCCTTTCTCTCCTGTTATTTCACGTTTGGGTTTATTGCTATCATGCGGTGGTGGAGTCATTGAAGAATTAACTAATTTGCTATCAGTACCCAACGTCAGCCAACGTGTTTCAAAATCTTCTTTAGTCATGCCTAAACCATTATCGCGAAGAATAAATATTCTATTGCTCCGGAAATAGTCAATTTCTGCATAATCTGCATATGCATCATGCGCATTTTTAAAAAGTTCATTAATTGCAGTAGGAATCCCAGCTATTTGCTGTCTTCCTAAAAGGTCTAATGTTCTTGCACTTGTTTTAAATTTAGCCATTATAAGACGCATTTATTGTTTCGCCAATTGCTTTAGCTAAAAGAGGTGGAACTGCATTTCCTATCATCTTAGCTATTACACCTTGGCTTTCTGAATGAAAAGTATATGTTTCTGGGAAACTCTGTAAAGTAGCACCTTCTCTCAAAGATATAGCTCTTAATTGTTCTGGATGCCCGTATCTTCCATTAGAAATACTACAGAATCGAGTTGTTATAGTTGGAGAAGGTTTGTCCCAATGCATTCTGCCATAAATGTCAGTATGCCCTTCATGTTTTTTATAGCAATCTAATTGTAATTCTTCTGACCAGGCAGCACGACTTCCACCATCGACTGGTACTTGTTCTAATCTTTTTCTATTTATCTCAGCCAGGTTTGCGGACGTGTGGATAAATGAAGTTTTATCTCTATGCCCAAAAGGGATTGGATAGTATTTTGCTAAATTTCCAATAGCATCTCTCACTGTCTTGATGTTTTTTTTATCTTCTTTAGGAAGATGAATATTTTGTTTGATACGAGTTGCTATTAGAATATATCTTCTTCTGTTTTGAGGTACGCCAAAGTATTTAGCATTTACAACTCCATCATCAAAAACGTAATTATTATCTATGAGAAATTGTTTAAATTTACCCAATGGGCTTTCTGCGTTTCTTTTTAGTCCGGGTACATTTTCTATGAAGATATAACCTGGTTTGTAGTATTCTACAAATAGTTTAAAATCATCCAATAGTAATCTGGTTTCACTAGATTTTGTCTTGTCTGTATTCATGTTTGAATAATACTGGCAAGGGCTACAGCCTACAAAGATTAAGTTGGACTGATTTCTTTTAATATTGAATATTTTCGTCAGCGATTTTATCTCAAGATTTGAAACATCTGCACATAAATATTTTGCTTTATTATTTTTTTCATATGTAACTTGACAATTAGGATCTATATCAATTCCCCCTAAAATATTTATTCCAGCTTGTTTAAATCCACAAGTTACTCCACCAGCTGAGCAAAAAAAATCAATTGCTTTAAGCTTTCTATTTCTGGACTTTTTCATTTTGTTGAAATAATCAAATCTTTCACATCAACTTTTAGAATCCCCGCAACCTCTACTAAATTCTCTAAAGAAGGTTGTGTTTTGTTAGTACACCATCGTGATATGGTAGTAGTACTGAGGTTCATTTTCTCAGAAAGCCATTTATTTGTTACTTGCCTTTCTACAAGTACAACTTTTAATCTATTTATTGTTTTTGTTTTCATCATGATTGACATAAAATGCAAATTTATTAAATTATCCCGACTATGCAAAAATATCAATCGTTTGATTTCATGTTGTAGATGAAGTTTTGAATATTCTCCTTGTAGAGAGTATGAATAAAGAAATTATTAAATTTCCTATACTGTATTAGTGTACCCACATAAAGAAGAAGTTACAACCTACGCCTTTTTTTCTTAGATTTCTTTAGTTTTGATATTTCTTCTTTGGCATTGCTTAAGAAGGTTGTTTCTAATGGGATAAATGAAATGAATGAATTTGACGTTAGATTATTTCTCTGATAGAAAGACGGATTGATATATGTTTTATTTTCTTGATTGACGATAATATCGGTGTCTGCATTAACATTCGGCTTTCCTGCTTCGTTGTTTTCAAGATTTATAGAAAGCAAGTTGTCTATATTGCGACCTTGGCTAACTTCTGTTTCTCTTTCAGTGGATTGAATCTCTTTTTGTTGTGTGAACTGCTTGGATATAGAGTCATTCTTCATTGTGTTGTGATAATCGAATGATTCTGTTAGTTCTCGATTGTAACCAAACAGTTTATCAAATCCTTGTTCAACTCGTCGGAATAGGTTTACTCGCTCAAAGCCACCTTTGATTACTCCGTTCGTGGTATTTTTGTGGTTAGTTAACGGTGAAAGTTTCTTTTTATTGGCTTGGTCTTTCCGGCTCACTATCAAATGACAGTGCATATTCAGTTTGTTATCTGAACGGCTACGGCCAAAATGAATCTTCCCGTAAAACTTTATATCCGAAGAGGACAGCTCTTTATTAAAGTTTTTAGCATATTCGAGAGTAAACACTTCACGAATATAGCGTTTCATTGCTTCGGCTTGTTCCTGTTCTGTATTACCCATCGCTTGAAGTTCCTTTTTCGATGGGCTGACATGGATAGCATAAAATTTAGCATCCGTTTTCAGAAGTTGCCCGATATTTGTATCTATATCCTTTATCACCTTTGACTTATAGATATTATCATCTGTTAGATTGAAAAAGCCTTCGGTGTAGATTCCCTTTTTCATCCGTTCCAAATCTTCATGCTCTAAATAATTAGCTAATTGTCGGCTGCTCCCAGTATTATTATATGTCCCCTTTGATGGTGGGGCAAAGTCTATGTACATAACTCTATGTGTTTATCAGGTTGCTGATTTCAGTTTTCAAGTGCTCTTTCCGTTTGCTGTCCATCACACCACAAGCGGATAGTTCCGAATAGAGTTGTATCAGGAGAAGTAACTTTTTATAATCCCGTTGATGTATCTGGTAGAGTGCATTGATCTGTTTGGATTGGTTGTTTATCACATCGGCATGTTTGCCGAATTGTTCACTTAGTTTTTTAAGTACGGATGTTTGTCTTTCTTGGCTGGCTTCCAGTTGTGAGAGAATAAAGGTTTCTAAAGTTTTGCCGATAGTATTGAAGCGTAAAGCAATAGAATTTGTAGCCCGTATCATGGGATTCAGTTGTTCTTCCTCGTAATGACGAATGAAGCGGATTATATCGTCCTGCCTCTTATTTATTTTCGCCAGTTCCGATTTTACAGATTCAGGGGTTTCGGATGGGTTGATATGTGCCTTGTCTATATATCCCTTCTCTACCAAAGCTGCTGTTTCCTTGTCTATGGAAATGGTAGTGAATATCGTTTTTCGACTGCTGTTTGGCATGGTAATTACTTTTTTATAGAAATATGAATAGATAAATTCCTGATAATAAGCATTACAAAGAAAATGCTTATTACAGGTGTCATTACGGCGTGTTCTTGTAACACGCTAAAGCCGAAGGCTTTGCCTCGCAGAGCAAGAGGGAAGAACAGGACTTGTCCAGTTCCCTCTTGCTCAATTTAGCGAAATGAGCGAAGCCGGAAGGCGTAGCTGTTTCTGCTAAATTGGGGGGATAACATAGAGGAATAGTCCAAACATAGGCTTCTTTCCTCTGCTACCTTTTGCTTTCACGGCTGATTCTCTAATTGATTAGCTTTTTCAAACTGTTTGTAGGTTTGAGAGTCGGCACGTTCACGAACAAAAGCCCGAATATCATTCGCTCGATAGTAGGTCTTCTTTCCGATGGTAAAGTAGGGTAGTTGTCCGCTTACTCTGTAACGTTGAAGCGTTCGGAAAGATACTTTCAATAGAAAGGCTAAATCCTGATTGTCAAGTATCTTTTCATTGTCATCCAGTACCTTATCGGTGTTTATAAGAGATTTTAGGTCTTGCCCTATTTCAGTCAGTTTCTTGGATAACTTTGCCATCCATTTTTCAAAGTCTTCATTGTCAATATACATTTTGCTTCATTTTTAAGTTAAACATTAAGATTTCCAATCGATTGATAAAGCAAAGTTCAGCAAACGGGTGCAAATAAATTAGGGGAGTAGATCATCTATTCCCCTATAAATTATTGATAAGATACTGATTTACAAATACCCTCTATTTTTACTTTCTATCTTGATAGCGATTATTAATTCATTTAGAAACTCTGTCAGTTTTGTGGCTTTACGCTTAAAAACATCATCCCTTTTCTTGTATATGTCTGCAAATTTAAAGTTCATTCCTTTCTTAAATACTCGTGCCAACTCTGAAAAATTCACAGGATTTCCAATCTTGTTTTTTACGGAGTGTGAATAAAATAAACCGCATATCAATTCCATTATGTCAATCATATCAACATCATTAGCTAAATACACATCAGGATCAAAACTATTTTCTGTGTTTATCGGAAATAAATCAGGGTTATCCAAGCGGAATTGTATCACCTTAAAAGTAGAATCCAATATACTTAATACCTTAATTATTAACAACCGGATTTCAAGCGAAGATTTATCATCCTCAACCTCTAGACGCATATTCAATTCTTTTACCTCTGTTACTGTGTAATTTATAGCAAAGCATAATAATATAATATTCTGTTCTTCCTGACAAAACAAAAGGAGTTGCCGTACAAAATCATCATAAGCCATTGATAATTCTATACGGTCAATCTCATTGCCATTAACAGAGCAAGAGAGTAGTTTGAATAACTTTGTTTCTAAGAAACGTTTCACTTATACTTTAAATGGCTAGGTTACATATAATCATACATTTCACTTTTCTGCAACTATGAAAATTTCACTGCTTGATGTGAAATTGTTCTTACCGAGTAAATCTCTATAAATTGTTATTTTGCGAAATCCAACCTTTTCTAATAGGTCTGTTATTTCTTTCTCTGAATAATATCTTTCCCAAATAATAAAATGTTTGATTGTTCCTTCGAGTACCAAGTTATGTTGATATGCAAATACTTTGTTCTTAGGATAATGGAATGTTTGGCTCAAAAGCAGATATTCATTTTCATCCCAGAAACCACCGTAAGGTGCATATTCCCAATTTTTATTTTCCCGTCTGTCACTAATTATCCTTTCCGAGAAAACATCAAAAATAAAAGTTCCGCCATTAGTAAGAGAGTAATATATATTATCCAGTAATCGATCACGGTCACTATCGGAATGAGTTCCCATATCACAATAGATCATTGTTATAGTATCGTACTTGCCATTGGGGTAATCATTAATGTAGTCATTCAGAATGTATTTTATTCCATTCCGTTTTCTTTTAGCATACTCTATTGAAGACTTATTAAAGTCAATACCTGTTACAATATAATTTGCATCTGCAAAAAGTGATGTATATAATCCCGGTCCACATCCCAAATCAAGTAAATGACTTTTAGGTTTTGAATGTTTAAGAACAAAATTCACTATCTTTAAAATAGATTCTTGTCTTCGACTAGCTTCGTCAGACTGAAAGTCGAGATGTTTTTTTAATATTTGCTGCTGAATATAAGGATCAGTCCAAATATTATGATTGGACTTTTCAAATAGAACTGGTTTTTTGTTGATGATTCTCATTTGTATTTTGAATATTTGTTATTATAAAAATCCCATAATAGGATAAGAAATACAACTATCCGTTACAAACATAGAAATTTACGCACCTTTTTCGGGCTAAAAATAATATTGCTAAAATGTTAGGAAATGATACGCAAACAAGTAACAGAAAGGTTTTCTGCTACAACTAAAAGTTTGTATGGATAGAATATCCGCGTATCTACATATAGAGTGTATTGGTTCAGTGTGCTAAAATAGCGATTTCTATTTAAATAGCGATATATTTTAATGTTTTTCTGAAAACAAATTTGATGGGCAACTCTTTTTCACGAGTTCGATAAAATATTCTATGAATTATACTCCAATATGTTATACTTATCGCAAATAACTGCATAGTTTATTGAATAGTGCTTTCAGCTAGTTCATGAATTTCTTTCATATGCAGGTGTAAATGATCTAAATAACCCTCTATCATTTCTTTTAGTGTAACCTTAGTTCCTTCAAAATCACACCAGTAATTATCTAATTTCGTTACATCTACGGATGTAATAACGTGAATGATATGTAAATTATAAAACTTCCATAATTGGATTAAGTTAGCCCAATCTGCATTTTGATAATCTTGCAGAGCTATCCACAGGTCATTATCCTGACGATAATCAGGGAAAAAAAGCAGGTCTTTGCTGTATTGCAGGCGCACCATTCGTTGGTGATTGTTAGATGCCGAATCAATCAAATGACCGAGTATCTGCTTGATGGTACGATTCTGCCTGTTTCTTCTTTGTGTTATCACTTCTTCAGACAAGTCGTTTAACAACCTCTCTTCCGTTTCAATAACCTTTGCAATTCCATCGGTTATATAGCTAAAATTAGTTCTTTGCATCATGTTTCAGTTTTAAATTCTTCTGCAAAAATAAGGCTTTTGCCTATCGTTCACTTGTAAAAAACTGACTTTATACAAATCGAAGCTATGCAAAACGATTGGATGTGATAACATTAAGCCTACAGTCTTCGGAGAAGAATGTAGAATAAGGAGAATGGGAAGATAAATATTGAGTTGGCGAACAACCTGAAAACTCCTTAAAGTCCTTTACCAAGTGCGAGGGATCATAAAAGCCACAGGAATAAGTCAGATCTGCAATCTCTATTTCCGGATTATTCTGTAATAGATACAGAACTCGCTGAAAACGGACTACTCTGTAATATTCTTTAGGGCTCATCCCTACATGGTTGGTAAATATTCTTTTAAACTGCCTATATCCTAAACAAGCACTTTCAGCAAGAGTATTCACCTCTATTTGCGGTTGATTGATTATTTGGCTGATAGAATTCTGTACCCTTTTGTGATTGTAATCTATATCAATCAGCCGCTTCATGAGAAAAAGTTCGATAAACTCAATACAAGTCTGAACGTTTCTTTCATTGGAAATGGCATTTTTAAGATGGTTTAATTCTATATCCTCTAAATCTTCAATGTCTATGTAACGGTTATATAAGTCACTCATAGGGCATTGTATAAAAGGGGTTAAGCCCAAGGGATGAAATATAATAGCAATCATATCAATATTACCCTTAGAAGCTAAACTCCCATAAACAGAAAATTGCCCTCGAATAAAATTCTTTGGCTGTAAGCCCTTTGATTGGATATTCAAATTATCACCTCGATGAAAAACAAGATGTACACAGCCAGATGGAATAGTTTGAATCCTTACCGGTTCTATTTCATCGGTCTTTAGCACCCAATAATATTTAATATATTGGGAAAGCGATAGTGACGGATATAGAATTTCACTTTCTCTCATTTCACACCTATGTGTCTGCTGAACATATTGCGGTAAATATAATGCTTAATCTCCGCATTACAATAATGAAGCAAATAAAAACAGGCTATAGACTATGATGTAAGTTCATAACTAGTTTTCTGCGTCCTTTTATCTGTTTTATTAAGTGATTCTGATAGTGAGTTTGCTATTTTAACTACCCCAGATTCTTATATATATATTTAGGTAGTTAGACATTAGTAGCTTTATCCTACCACTTCCAGACAGTTTGGAAAACGGCTCTTGATTCTTCTTTCATTTGCTGGTGAAATAGAATCAACACGTTTTATAAACCATTAAAAATTGAATGTATGGAAGTAGTAACCATCGAAAAAAGAACATTCTCGTATGTCTGCGAACGGTTCACAGAGTTTGCCAAACGGATAGAAAGTTTATGCAGCACTCATACCCAAAAAGTAGAAAACTGGCTGGATAGTCAGGAAGTATGCCTGTTGTTAGGCTTTAGTAAACGAACGCTGCAATATTACCGAAGTAGTGGGCGACTGGCTTATTCCCAAATTGGGAGCAAGATTTATTATAAGTCTTCCGATATTGAAAGAATTATTGCGGACAGTGAAACACAAAATCAATCACCCAAACAAATCATGCCTTATGAAAAGAACTAAAGAAGATTATCCGTCTTTCAACCTGTTCTCCATTGTTGGCACATGGGAAAGCATTAATCTGAATCCTACGGTTATCATCTATCGGAACGACAAAGATTATCTTCTCTCTATTATCTATGTATCGGAAACCACTAAACAGGCTTCACCCGCTACTTATGAGATACAGCAAGATGGTAGCCAGTATTTTATTACCACTGCATCCAAACGGCTCTATATAGATTATGATCCGGGAAAAGATGTACTTAGCATTTCATCGCTGGGTGACTATCTGCGCAACTGACCGGCTATCTAGCAATCTTGAAATCAATATTTCAATAAATCAATCTTTCAATCATGGAACTAATAAATAAAGATACCCCACAAGTCAAAGAATTTATTTCTTCGCTCGATTCAATGCTAAATGGTATTGAATCAATCGTCAAGCACTATAAGCCCCACCTGAATGGGGAATGCTTTCTTTCCAACCATGAAGTTTCCCAAAAACTGAATGTTAGTCTGCGAACCCTGCAAGAGTGGAGAGATACAGGGCTAATCCCCTTTATCCAGATAAAAGGTAAAATCATCTATCGCCAAAGTGATATTGATAAGCTGCTCCAAAAGCACTACTTTGAAAGCTGGAAAGAATAACTATCTGAAAGAGTATGATTTCCACTATCTTAAAAGGAAACCTCTTTTATTATAGTGGAAATTATACCTTTGCATCCCAAACAGTTGAAATTATGAAGTTTGTAATAGAATCCGGTACGACTGCCGACATTGACGAATTAGAAAAGTTATATGATGATCTGAATGATTATCTATCAGCAACCACCAATTATCCTGGATGGATAAAAGGCATTTATCCTATTCGTGAAGATGCGGTTGTTGGCATAGAAAATAATACTCTTTTTGTTGTCAGGTATGACGGAAAGATAGCTGGCTCTATTATCTTAGACCATCATCCCGATGAAGCCTATAATAGTGTAAGGTGGAAAATAGATGCTGATTACAACCATATTTTTGTGATACGCACTTTTGTGGTGCATCCCTCATTCTTGAAAATGGGTATTGGTCGTGCTTTGATGGACTATTCGTTTGAATTGGCTCAACAATCAGGCATAAAATCTATTCGTTTAGATGTGTATGAAAATAATCTTCCAGCAATCTCCCTCTATGAGAAATGCGGTTTTGAATACATTGATACCGTAGATTTAGGCTTTGGCAACTATGGGCTGGATTGGTTCAAACTGTATGAAAAACTTGTTTAAACTAGATTCAAGTGAAAGACGCCTTCCTCATGCCAGCCCCGAAAATATTGTTTTTCGGAATTTAATTTGAATCATTGACTTTTCCAGTGAAGTATTTAGTCTGTGCAAGTCTTTAGATAAAAATACGCTCGAAATGCAATGAGAGGAAGATTTTTATCTAAACCGAAGGCTTGGACTTGAACAGGCTAAATGCAGAACTTACCTTTGTCAATGCTTCATATTAGATTTAGAGATAAATTATATTTTGAATCAATATTGTTTGAAATCATTGAATGTTCTTTGTGGAAAAGGATTATATTTGTACATCAAACAATTGAATTATGAAAAGGTATATATGGTTTCTAATAATTATAGGCATTCTGTTTGCTTTATCTGCTCCCCTTTTATTTACTCAAAAGTGGAGTAATATTGATTTTATGCAAACTGGTCAAATTGGTGATACTATTGGAGGAACTACAGCTCCAATAATAGGACTCCTTAGCGTTTTATTACTTTTTTACACACTATGGGAACAAATAGAGTTTAATAAAAAACAGAAAGAAATATCAATAGATGAACAGTTTAAGTCTACATTTTTTAATTTGCTGCAAACTCAAAGAGATATACTTGAAAGAGTGTCTGGTAAATTTACGAAATTAGGACTCTTTGTGTATGAAGAATATCCTCAGCATAATAATGATATTAAGATTATGAAAGGGAACAAAGAATGGGCTACAGTAAAGAATAAGCCTATTGATGTTGAAAGTAGAGGGCTGGAATTTTTTAAACTAGCAAAAGAACAATTGCAGCTTATTTTCTACTCGTTGGATTCTAAAGAATATTATAAAGATTATAATATCGAAGAAGCATATGAAGCTGAAATGGATTTGGAGGTGAAAATAATAAGAGGATGTAATATTCCTAGCGAAATAGAAAAAGAACAAGATATACTCATTAGAAATGCAAGAAAACCTTTTAGAATATCTTATATAAATGATAAATACAAAATCTCGCAAAAACTACATAGTGAGTATCAAAGCATGTCTATCGAGAAAAAAATAGCTTTAGGTTATGCTTTTTTCTTTAATAATTATGAGAATATTGGATATTATTTCAGACACTTATATCGGATTTTAAAATTTATCAAAATGAGTGAAGATGAAAAACTTGGAATTTGGAAAGGTAAAGCATCAGAAGCAGAAAAGGAGAACATTCATAATCAATTTAAGCAGTATGCCCAGTTTATTCAAGCACAAATGTCAATAGACGAATTATTATTGCTGTTTTATAATAGCTTTTTATTTGATAAAGCTAAAGAACTGATAATATATTATGATCTATTAGAAAACTTGACTATTCAAAATCTAATTAAAAACGATCATAACTGTATTGATGATTTGAAACTTAAAGATAAAAAAAATCTCTTTTTAAATTTGTTGAAAAATACTCAATGATATATACTAGTGTAATAAAGAGGACATTACAACACTAGTATATACTTCATAATTTCTATATAGTTAGTTCTGACAGACAACTATTAACCTTCTGCATATCCTTTAAAATATTCTGATCCAGTACCCGTGCATAGTGTTTTGTTACGCTGGTATCGGCATGACCTAACATCTTAGCTACGTTCTCCATGCTTACACCATTTGCTAGGCAAATGCTTGTGGCATAGCTGTGGCGGGCTGTATGTGTGCTCAAATTTTTCTGAATTCCGCACACATCAGCAATTTCTTTCAGTAGGCTAGGCCCGCAGCGCTTTTCCACCTTTCGGTGGTAAGTTTCCGCTAACCTGCCCCCGAACCGTACGTACATGTCTCCATGTATACGGCTCTCCATTGTCAACATCACTTTACTTATCATAGCTTTTATGGATTAATGCATCGCAATCATGACAGACTGCGAGAGTTTTACGATGGCGTTTAATCATCACAACATTCCACTTGGTGTCAGCTTTAAGCTGATTGATGTTGCGTAT
Source organism: Parabacteroides vesiculifaciens (assembly GCF_049860805.1). Taxonomy (NCBI): domain Bacteria; kingdom Pseudomonadati; phylum Bacteroidota; class Bacteroidia; order Bacteroidales; family Tannerellaceae; genus Parabacteroides; species Parabacteroides vesiculifaciens. Next base: position 3,654,130 of record NZ_CP187555.1, on the reverse strand, counting down.
GTGATGCATCACAAGGTCTCCTATTGCACCGCATAATTCACACTTTCTCTCTTTGAGCCTTTCCACAAGTGTGGGGGCAGGAAGATACATGGTGTTCGGTATGTTGTCGTAATGGTTATCCTCATAGATGTCGGTGAAGCGTTTGCATCTGAATCCGCCGTTATACCATACTCTTTGTTTCGCATTGCCTTTGCTATCCTTATAAGGGATAATCACATCCGTTCCGTCTTTGTACTTTTCAAGTATTTGTCCGACGGTTCTTTTGTGCTTGCGACCGAGAGTTTTGAGCATACTATACTTCATGAAGTAATTGAACTTCCACCCCCAATAGCCGATATTGTCCGCAATGGAATAGTAGTTGTAGAATCCCCGCAATTCAAGATTGTATTGCGCCAGGATATCTGCGTCTTGTCTATTTACCATATACTTACGAGACGAAGGCTTAAGTGTCTCTTTTCTGTTTACTTGTGTGATAAGCACAGCATCATAGTATTGAAGACGCTTAAGTACAGTTTCGTAAGAGACTTTCAACACAATTGTTCCCAGCCACGGGCGTCGTTGTAGTCCACTCCGTGTGCGTGTGTGGTCCATAGAACGGCGTGCATTGATTTCGTACCCAAGGAATTTTGCAGGTTCCTGTGCGTTCGTAATCAAGGTCTTTTCCTGCGACATCTCCAATTTGAGTTTATCACTCATGAACGTCGTAATATCAGCCTTGATTTTCTCGCATTCCTCTTTGCTGCCAATCACTCCTATAAGAAAGTCATCGGCATACCTCACATACTTCAATCTTCTGAACGCATCGTCTATGTCCCTTGTTGCTGGAATATCCAGCATCTTCTTGCGCATTTCGGCAATTTTTGATTTCAGTTCAACCTTGCGGTTTTCATCCGTTTCTGCTTCTAGTTTCCATCGTAATACATTCCTTTGATTCCGGTTACGCTGATACTCTTGGGTTAGTCTACGTCCTCTGCCTCTATTGAAGTTATCGGCATACTCCTTTATATACTTGTCGAACTTGTCAAGGTAGATGTTAGCCAAAATAGGGCTAATGATACCACCTTGTGGTGTTCCAGAGTAGGTGTTGTTGTATGTCCATTTCTCCATATAGCCTGCATTTAAGAATTTGCGGATTAATCGCAGGAACCGTTCATCGGAGATGCGCTCTCTGAGGATATCAATCATAATGTTATGATCAATATTGTCAAAGAAGCCTTTGATGTCACCTTCGATAAACCATCGTGTTCCTTTGAATGTCACCTTTATGTCTCTTAATGCCGTGTGGCAACTTCTATTGGGGCGGAATCCATGCGAGGTATCTTCAAAGTGTCCCTCGTAAATGGCTTCCAGAATCATATGCACTACCTCTTGCACAAGTTTATCCTCAAAAGATGGAATGCCCAGCGGGCGATTCTTCCCATTCTTTTTAGGAATATACACTCGACGTGTCGGGTGGGGCTTATAAGATTCATCCCTCAGACTTGCCACTATTTTCTGTATACGGTCAATGCTCATTCGGTCGATGGTTCTACCATCGCTGCCGGGCGTCATATTACCTTGATTGGCATATTTACGCTGATAGGCAATGAAGAACATCTGCTCATTAAACAGAATCCGGTAGAGTCTTTCGTATCGGTAATCCGAATCTTTGCTATGTTCGCATAAAGCGTTTAATACTTGCTGTGGATCTCTCATACGTCTCACACGTTTTCCTTAGTTTGTATTAAGTTGACAACTGCTTCCCTTCGCCATGTGCAAGGCGTTACCTTGCTCGGACTACTACGGAAGCTCCGTTTCCATATCGGGTATTCAGTATCTTTATACATAGCCCTTGTTTCCATAGGCATCCCGATTTAGGAAATCCCCGTTTAGTTTCGTAATGACTATTAGCGCGACAGACTGTCGGATGCGACTTTCGTTCTTTTCTCCGCTTATTGCGGTTGTGCCGTAGCTATGTTCTATGCTCTCAAAGGCTACCTGACAAATGAGAGAGCCACGGTGTGACAATACAACTGCCTTTCGTCACAAGTCCAACATGCCTCACTGAACTATCGTTCAACCAGTATAGGTTTCATCCTCGTGTCTGTCTTTCTCCCCAGCGATGCACTCGCTCTTGGCAATTAGGGCGGCCATGCTGCAACCGACATGCGATACTCCCCATTGGGTTTCCCCGCCGGATAAGTCGGTTGGGAGTAGACTTAGAATCTAGTCTAGTCTCTTGCTAAAGAGACATTCATTACGCAACCTTTACGGGCGCACAATAGCTATTCATGCGTTGATTACACAATACAGGCAGGAGTTTTCCGGTACATTCTGCCACATCCTTATACTTTTCAAGAATAGAAGCTGCCACAGGTAGCACAGGAATATTACACATGATTTTTGTCTTTTGGCGGTTCTTCCTTATCCAAAGCTCCCCTTTGTTATCTCGTACTAAATGTTCAGGAGATAAATTTTTCACATCGCTGAAAGCCAAACCTGTAAAAATGCAAAAGACAAAAATATCCCGTACTTGCTCTACTCGCTTAATAGTAAACTCTTTGACGAGAATGATTTTGATTTCATCCATCGTCAGGAATTCAGGATCGGTTTCTTCCAATTTAAAGCGATAGTAAGCGAATGGATCTTTCTTAATCCAGTCGTTTTCTAAGGCGATGCGGATAATCTTCTTCAAATTCTTTAATCGGGTGATAGCGGAGTTCTGCGCACAACCCTTTTCAATCTTCAAGAAAGCATCAAACTTAGAAATGAAATTCGCTTCTAAGTTATTCAAGGCAATATCTGATAATTGGTATTCCTTCTTAATGAATTCTTCCAAATATCGGGTAGTGGTTTCATACCGTTGGACGGTCTTACTAACGAAATCTTTGCCTATCAACTTACGGCTTTGTTCGTTATGCTCCCTGAATACCTGCAATAAGGTTTTGTTATCATCATCCACACCATAAAACAACTTTCTCACCAGATCGACATTGATAACCTTGTCGGAAGTTTCCAGTTCCCTATAAATTTGGTGTATGCGTGAACGTGTGATTTCTAAGTAGTGGTTCAGTTCCACCGACATGCGGTCTTTACCTTTTGAATTTTCTTTTGCCTGATTCCATAGGTTTACGGGGCAGCTTCTTTTGATAGAAATATCTACCATACAGCCGTTTACGGTGATTCTCATGCACACGGGTGCTTCTCCATTCTTTAATAATTTGCCTTTCTTGATGAAGAACAAAACAGAAAATGATTTTCTAGCCATTTTTACATCGTTTTTAGAGTTACAAAACTATGTATTCTCTTCCAAAGTAGTGCTACGCAAAATACTATGAATCAGCGATAAAGGTGCAAATTCGTGGGACTTTTTTCTGTTTAATTTTAGTCCCACGATTTATCCACCGATAATATGCTTGAAACGGCTATTTTCTGCCACCTGCTAGAAAAAAGAAATCCCCGATAATGCTTGATTATCAGGGATTTGCTTGATTTTTCTTTTGTTTTCAGTGATCCGCCTGGGGTTCGAACCCAGGACCCCATCCTTAAAAGGGATGTGCTCTACCTGCTGAGCTAGCGAATCATCCGGTGCGTTACTTCTGTAATGCGGGTGCAAAGGTAAGGCTTTTTTTTATATATGCAATAGTTGATGCGACTTTTTTTACTCTTGGGAGGCTATTTTTTTCTTTTGAGACTTTGATAACTCGTGCTTCTCTACGAGAGATTGATCTTCTTCCATGAGTATAAAACGTTTATAATAAGAGAGAAAGAGGGTCGTTAAGGGAAGAGCGATGATTAAACCGATAAAGCCTAATAAAGTGCCCCATATTGATAAAGAAAGAAGGATGATGGCAGGATTCAGGCCCATAGCTTTCCCCATAATACGGGGGGTGAGATATAGGTCTTGTATACATTGTACGACGCCAAGGACAAGAATACCCAATCCGAAGACTATCCAGAAGTTTTCTCCCGTCTCTGCAGATTTAAGGAGACTCAGCAGAATCATCGGAATAATGCCGATCGCTTGCATATAAGGAATGAGATTGAGGACACCGATGAATAGCCCCAGGATAACAGCCAGCGGGAAACCGACAATTTTAAACCCGATGGCTAACAGGACACCGACGCAAAGAGCAATCAGCGACTGCCCGCGGAAATACCGGTTCATGCTGTATTCCACATCATCTGCCAGCCCTTGAACAAAGGGGCGGTAACGTTCGGGGATCAGGTGGATCCAACCGTTTGCAATCCGTTCGTAGTCCAGCAGGATGAAGATAAAATAGAGAAAGATCACAAACACGATCGTGATGCTGAAGAGGATAGAGAAGGTATTGGTCAGTACGACCCACAATTTAGGCGCGATCTGTTTAACCGCCTTCTCTATATTTTCTTTGCTCAAGAGTTGTGCCAGTTGGTCCGGGTCGATATTCTTTTCCAGGTATTCCGCCCACGATTGGGGGATCATCGGGATATGTCCGTAGCCCCTGTTATGCTCCTGCATCAGCTCCAAAGTCTTGTTTACCTCCTGGGTAACGGAGGGGACGATGACGACACCGGCCAGTGATAACACCAGGAGAGTCGAAACAAGAACTGCCAGGATCGCTAACAGGCGGCTTTTCAACTTCATCTTATACTGAAAAAACTTGACGAAGGGTTGCATCATATAAGCCAGCAGCCAGGCAATCAGGAAAGGCAACAAAGCATTGCGCAGGACAGCGATCAGATAGATGATGCCGCTGATAACAGCCAAGCCGAACAGAATACGTGCCACCCTGTCGAATGTGAATGGTTTATCAAATAATGGGTTCATATTAAATTCTTATCTTTGTGGGCAAAGATAATGCAAACCGAGAGCAGAATAACATGAACAAGTTCATTTTTTATGCCGAGGTGCCGTTATCTTCGCCTTTGTGGCAAAGATAGAATAAAGTCGAATAGAAAGGATGATACGAAACAAAATATTACCGCTTTGTCTGCTGATTTGCATCCATTGGGTCGCCGATGCGCAGACTCCCGTCCCCGTTAAACGGTTATTGCAGTCCCCTTATATGCGGGGAGCTTCTTTTTCCCTGATAGTGAGAGATGTGCAGGAGGGCAAAACGGTCTACAGTTACGATACGGACCGGTTGCAGTCACCCGCTTCGGTATTGAAAACGGTTGCCACGGCGACAGCCCTCGAGATATTGGGAGAAGATTACCGTTATCCGACCACGCTGGAATATGACGGGACATTGAAAGACGGGACGTTGCAGGGGAACCTCTATATTAAAGGTAGCGGCGATCCCTCCTTAGGCTCTTCGCATTTTGCGCCGGAGCAGAACAAGTTCCTGGTCACCTGGATAGCTGCCTTGCAGAAGGCCGGCATCAGGCATATAACAGGTTCTGTCATATCCGACGAAAGCATCTTCGACACCGAAGGGGCGTCCATCAAATGGCTCCGCGAAGATATGGGGAACTACTATGCTCCCGGAAGTTACGGTCTTTCCGTCTTCGACAACATGTATAAGTTATCGTTGCAAACGGGGGCTGCCGGGACACGGCCGGCCCTGAAGGGGACGGAGCCGGATATCCCCTTTATCCGGTTTAAGAACTACCTGAAAGCTGCCCCGGTCTCTTCGGACAGCGCCTATATTATCGGCGCTCCGCTCGATGACGTGCGGTATCTGTACGGAGTCCTGCCGGCAAACCGCGAGGCGTATGTGCTGAAAGGGGATATTCCCGATCCCGCCTTGTATTTGGCACGCTTTCTGACGACTCTGCTTCAGCAGAAAGGAATCCGGGTGGATGGCGCTCCTTCCTGCTACCGTATCGAGGCGGAAGAGAACCGGTGGAAGAAAGGGGAAAGGCAGGAGATTGTCACGACCTATTCGCCCACCCTCAGGGAGATCGCAAGCGTGTGCAACCATGTCAGCCATAACCTCTATGCGGACGCCCTGCTCAAAACGGTCGGGCTGCAATACAAACCGCGTAGGAACGAGGTGGTCTCTTCGTTCGGCCGCGGTGTGCGGGTGGTGAAAGAATATTGGGAGAAGAAAGGGCTGAATGTATTCCCGCTCCGGATGAACGACGGTAGCGGGTTGGCTCCGGCGGATAAGGTGTCGGCCGGCTTTATGGGAGAGCTGCTTGTCTATATGGCAACGGAGTCTGCCGTTTCGGATGCCTTCATCGCCTCTCTGCCGCAGGCCGGGGTGGAAGGGTCTGTGCGCAATTTCCTGAAAGCTTCGAAGTTGCAAGGGAAAGCCCGCCTGAAAAGCGGAGGCATTACGGGCGTCAGAAGCTATGCCGGCTATATTACGAAAGACGGAAAGACGTATGCGGTAGCCGTTTTCTCCAATAACTACTCCTGCCCGATGAGTCAAATGACAAGGCTTTTAGAACAGTTGTTGCTGCAACTGTTCTAAAGCAGTTGAAAGGTGAAAGGTGAAAGTTTGGCTTCGCGTTTGTATTCATAACTTTCACCTTTCAACTCTCACCTCTCACGTCAATAGCGACCGCTGAGTGAGGAACTCGATAAATTTCTGTTTGTAATTGTCGGAGATCGGGATGTATTCTTTTCCGAACACGATCCGGTTGCGTTCGATCACCTTGATCTTTTCAGGTTGTACGATGAAGGAACGGTGCACGCGGATAAAGCGGCTCGCCGGCAGCATCTCCTCCAGCGACTTCATGCTCATCAGCGAAAGGATGGGGTGCGGTTCGTCCTCGATAAATATCTTGACATAATCTTTCAGCCCTTCGATGTAGAGAATCTTGCGCAGTTCGACCTGCACTAACTTATATTCGGTCTTGATGAAGATCGATTCGATCTCCGTCGTCGTCGTCGTCGCTTGCATGTGTTCATGCCATTGCAACGCCTTGTTGGCCGCCTTTAGGAAATCCGGGTAAGCGATCGGTTTCAGGAGATAGTCGAGCGCGTTCACCTTGTAGCTGTCGAGCGCATACTGTTCGAAAGCCGTCGTAAAGATGATACGGGTATCCGCCTCTAATATTCGCGAAAATTCCATGCCGCTCAACTCCGGCATCTGTATATCGAGGAAGAGCAGGTCCACCGGTTGGGCGCTCAACACGGGCAATGCCTCGAGGGCGCTGTTGAACTTCGCCGTGAGGCGGAGGAACGAGGTCTTGCCCACATAACTTTCCAGCAGGCTGATGGCCAGTGGTTCATCATCAATGATCGCACACGTTAACGTCATAACAGGTTGTATTAATGTATCAGACAAAAATACAACAAATCCTTATGTCTGCAACTCTAACAGGCAAACATATTCATCCCCTTCCTGCCCGTACGTGAAAATATGATGTGCGGGGTAGAGCAATTTCAACCGCCGGCTGAGGTTCTGCAGCCCGATGCCGGAGCCGCTCTTGTCCTGTCCGATGTCTTTCGGAAAATGGCTGTTGCGGATGGAGCAGACGATCCGCATCCCCTCCTGGTGGATCTTCAGGTCGATGAAAGAGGGTTTGTTATGGCTCACCCCATGCTTGAAAGCATTCTCGATGAGGGAGATGAAGAGCAGGGGCGCCACCTGGGTATCGGGCGTAGCAGCCGATATGTCGGTCGTCAGCTTCACATGTTCCGGCAGGCGGATGCGCATCAGCTCCACATAGTTGCGGATGAAGTCGAGCTCCTTTTCCAACGGGACCATCGGCTGGCTGCTGTCATAAAGCACGTAGCGCAGCAGACGGCTCAGGTCGTGCACGGCCTCCTGTGCCCTCTCCGGGCTGAAAGCGATCAGGCTGTAGATGTTATTCAGCGTGTTGAAGAGGAAATGCGGGTTCAACTGGCTCTTCAGGTTCTGCAATTCCGCTTCGGCGCGGCTTTTTTCCAACTCCCGGCGCGACGATTCCATCTCGTACCAGCTTCCGGTCATCTTGATGGCGACGCTCAGCCCTGCCACCAGCATATACAGCATGGCGTTCACCATAAAGAAGCCGACGGTCTCCTGCCATTCCTTTTCCGGCTTCGGATGCTTCCATTCGGGATGCGGGAGCAGTTCGAACATCAGGTGGACGGCTTCCATCGCAACGGCGATCAACACGACATTGCAAAGGATGTATTTCCAGGGATGCTTCGAGAACAGGAAATGATCGATCAGGGCGAAATAGTTGACATAGAATACAAACATGAACGACAGCGGGACGATCACGGAGCGAACGTAGCTCAGAACTGTCACCGTCTGCGACTCGCGTCCGGTGAAGAAGAACGGCAGCCCGAAGAGGATCGCCCAGGCTGCGATATGGATCAGTTTCCCCATGCCTTTGAAGGGGGCGGCCGGTAATGTGTGCATTGTCTCTGTTGTTTCCATTTCTGCAAAGATACTGTTTATTCTATAGTAAGAGAAGCGATGGATATAAATGAAGCATTGTATCTCCATCGGATGCCGGTAAGCAATGCGTGCAGGAGACGCTTACCGCCTGCTACTCGTAGCGTATAGCCTCTATCGGGTCGAGTTGTGCCGCCTTCTTGGCCGGATACCATCCGAAGAATACGCCGGTGACGGTACATACGGCGAACGACAGGACAACGCTCCAGGGTTGGATGAAGATCGGAAAGTGGGCGACCCCGTTCACGACAAGGGCCGCGCCCACTCCAAAGACTACACCTATCAAACCGCCTGTCACACTGATCAGGATGGACTCGATCAGGAATTGTGCCAGGATGTCGATGCCTTTAGCCCCGATGCTCATGCGGAGGCCGATCTCACGTGTACGCTCGGTGACGCTGACGTACATGATGTTCATAATTCCTATGCCGCCTACGAGAAGCGAAATACCCGCCACAGCCGCCAACAGCACGGTCATCATATCCGTAGTGCTTGTCAACATCGTGCTCAACTCCTGCTGGCTACGGATGGTAAAATCATCATCGTCACTTTCCTTCAACTTATGGTTGCGGCGGAGTATTTCGGTAATCTCGTCGATGGCCTGGTCGGTGTATTCCTCCTTGAGGGCCGAACAGGTTATGCCTTGCAGATGGGTGATGGCCAGGACCTTTTTCTGAATAGTTGTGTATGGAGCTAAGATTAGGTCGTCCTGGTCCATTCCCATGCTGTTGTATCCTTTGCTTTCCAGCACGCCTACGATGCGGAACGGCAGACTCTTGAATCGTATCACTTTGCCTATCGGGTTTTCCCCGTTCGGGAAAAGGTTGTCGACGACGGTTTTGCCGACGATGCAGACTTTGGCGGCCGTCTGGATGTCCTGCTCGGAGAACATCTCGCCGTCGTCTACTTTATAACGGCGTATCTCGAGATAGTCGGGACTGATGCCGTAGACGGTGGTCGGGGCGTTGTTGGCGCCGTAGATCGCCTGCCCGCTGCTGTTGACCGAGGGCGAGACGGCGGAGACGTAGCGTGTCTCGTCTACTATATTTTCATAATCGAGCAGCTTCAGGGTCTCCATAGCGGAGGCATCCTGACGGACACCGCCACGCACGTCGGCGCCCGGATGTATCATGATCATGTTGGAACCCATCTCGCTGATCTGTGCCTGTATGCTTCGCTTCGAGCCTTGCCCGATGGCGAGCATCGTGATCACGGAGGCTACGCCGATGATGATGCCGAGCATCGTCAGGAAACCGCGCATCTTGTTGTTGGCGAGCGCCCGGACAGCTATTTTTATTAGGTTTGTACCGTTCATTGTTTTTGTTGTTTATATGTTACTTTTTAAACACCTTCGCCTCCTTCCGCTTGTATCGGATGATTCCGGTATTCGCATAAAGGGGCACCCACGGAAGGGCGGCAAGGTGCATAACCTTATATTCATTTAATATCGATTAAATGATCAATCATCGTTCTTCGGCAATCGTGCCAAAGCATCCGCTGCGTTCAGGATATTCTCGTTGACCGTGTCGGAGGTGACATGCCCGTCACGCAGCGTGATGTTGCGGCTGCTGTACTGGGCGATCTCCGGGTTGTGGGTCACGAATATGATGGTACGTCCTTCGGCATGGAGCTTCTGGAACAGTACCAGTATCTCGAACGAGGTGCGGGTGTCGAGGTTTCCAGTCGCTTCGTCGGCGAGGATTACGGCTGGATCGTTCACTAATGCCCGGGCGATGGCGACGCGTTGCATTTGTCCGCCGGACATCTGGTTGCTCTTGTGCATCAGGCGGTCGCCCAGTCCGACGGCTACCAGCGATTCGACTGCTTTTTGGTGGCGGGCGGAGGCGCTATAGTTCGGATTGTACATCAGGGGAAGTTCCACGTTCTCCACTGCAGTGGTCTTGGGGAGCAGGTTGTAACTCTGAAAGACGAATCCGATCTTGCGGTTGCGCAGGGTGGCACGGGAGTTCTTCCCCATCGTGCGGACCGATGTGCCGTCGAGGTAATACTCCCCGCTCGTCGGCGTGTCGAGGCAACCCAACGTGTTCAGCAAGGTGCTCTTTCCGGAACCGGATGTCCCCATGATGGTGACAAACTCGCCTTCGTAGATCGTGAAGGAGACGCCACGCAGGGCATGGACCGTTTCGTCTCCGACCTTGAAGTCACGTTTGATGTTATCTAATTTGATTATCTCTTTCATATTGTTGTACTCCTTGTTTGGGAGGGCAGGTTTGGAACCTGCCCCTACTTGGCGTTCTTTTTGTTCTTATTACTTCCCGGAGGGCCTGGCATGAACGGGCTTCTTTCCGTTCCGGACTCGGCGGTCGGGGTTACGGAGGAGGCTTCGAGGTCGACTGCCAGCTCTTCACCTTCGGAAAGGCCGTCGGTGATCTCGATCATGTTTCCGCTGGTGGAACCGACGGTGACGGCTTTCGGCTTCAATTCCTGTCCGTTCCTGATCCATACGAGGCGTTTTCCGGCAGGGGCTTCCGTCCCGGCTTCGGTGACGATGTAGCCCAGTTGGGCGAGTATCTCAGCGTCCGGCACGAAGCGGAGCGATTTGGTCGGGACTGTCAGCACGTTGTCACGTTCCAGGGTGAAGATCGTCACGTTGGCGGTCAGGCGCGGCTTCAGTTTCAGGTCGGGATTCTCGGCAGATATCACCACCTCGTAGGTAACGACCGTCGAGGTCGAGGTGCTGGCGGAACTACTGCTTTCGCTGTCGCCGAGGCGGATCTGGGTGACTGTCCCTTCGAATACGTCGTTCGGATAGGCGTCGACGGTGAAGGAGACGCGTTGCCCGTTCTCCACGTTGCCTATATCGGCTTCATCCACGTCGGCGATCACCTGCATCTTGGTCAGGTCGGCTGCGATCGTGAACAAGGTCGGGGTCTCGAAGCCGGCGGCCACTGTCTGTCCCTCTTCAACGGCGCGGTTGATGACGACACCGTCGATCGGGCTGGTGATGGTCGCATATTCGAGGTTGCGGTTCACTTTGACCATTGCCGCCTGGTTCTGTTCGTAGGCGGCTTTTGCCTTCTCGTAGTTGTAGGTGGAAGTTTCATAGTCCGAGTCGCTGATCAGCTTCTTTTCGAAGAGGATCTTGTTACGGGCGTAGTTCTTCTGCTGGTACTCGTATTCGCTTTTGCTGCTTGCCAGCTGTGCCTGGGCGGAGGCGAGTTCGGCTTTCAGGTTGACCTTGTCCATTTCGGCGATCAACTGTCCGGCTTTGACCACGTCGTTGTAGTCTGCATACAACTTGTCGATGATGCCGGACACCTGCGTGCCGACTTCGACTTCCGTTACCGGTTCGACCGTACCGGTTGCCGTTACCGTGTTCGAGATGGAACTACGGCCCACTTTGGCGGTTTCGAGCCGGATACCGCCTTTCGACGTTTTGCCTGTGAAGAGCCAGATGCCGCCTGCCACAACCAGTACGCCTACTATACCGATGATAAGTTTCTTCTTGTTCATATCTTTATCTGTTTTTATTTCTTTTTTGATACCGGTCCCTTTTGTGGGGTCCCTGCCGGAGTGACTCGAAGCAGGGACCGAAACAAAAAGAGAGTGAATATATTCATTAGTGTTTCACCCCTAATGCGTGATTCAGAACAAATTGATCTCTTCTCCCTGGTAGAAGCGCAACAAGCCAGCGTTCAGGATGGCCGTGTATTTGGCCTGGAGCGTCTCTTGTTGTGCACTCAGGAGGTTGTTTTTCTCTGTGAGCAACTCCACCGTGTTCTTCATGCCGACGTTGAACTGTTCGCTGACGAGGGAGTAGCTGGTTTCCGTACTCTTCAACTTCCGGGCGGCTGCCACGTATTGCTGTTGTGCGCTGTTGGCGGCCAGCCAGAGGTTTTCGATGGTCTTATAGAGTGTCTTCTGGTTATCCAGCAGGTCTAATTGGCTGGTCTGCTTTTGCAGTTTGGCCTTGTTGATGGAGCTTTTCGTCTGCCGTTTGTCGAAGATGGGGATGCTGAGGGTCAATCCCAGCGAGTTGTTCCAGTTTTGCTTGACCTGTTCGCTGAAGCTGAAGTCGCTACCGTTGGCATTCGTGCTACCGATACCTGCGCTGAGGCTTAGGGTCGGGAGGTAGCCTGCGCGAGCCATCTTGATACTCAGGTCGGAGGTCTCCACGTTCAGCTTTCCGGCTTCTATTTCGGGACGGAGGCTGAGGGCGGTGTTGTAGACGTCGTCCTTTGCCGGGAGCGGGATCAACACGTTGCTGTCGCCCAGCTGGGGCATTTCGAGGTTCATTTCGAAGTCTCCGTCCAGTTCGAGGAGTTGTTTCAATTGCAATTTGTAATCCTGCAGGGTGGCTTCGGAGGTTACCAACTGGTAGTTGTCGCTGCTGACCTGTGCCTCCAGTTGGGCGAGGTCGCTCGAGGCGATGCTACCGACGTTGAACAGTTCCTGTCCCCGTTCGTATTGCTTCTGGCTCACTTCCAGTGTCGACCGGTTCACCTTGACGGCTTCGGCGGAGTAGAGGATTTGCACGTACAACTGGGTGATATTTTCCTCGATGGAGTTTTCGCTTTCGTCCACGCTCAGTTCGGCGATGCGGTTGTTCAGCTTTTGCTGCTTGACGGTGTTTACCCGTTTGCTGCCGTTATAGACGGTCCAGTTGGCGTCGATGCCATAGCTGCCGTTGTACGAAGTCTTGCTTTCGCTTGTCGTGATGTTATCGCCGCTGATGATGGTTCCGCTTGCGCTGTTCGGGCGGTTGACAACGCGCTGGCTGATGTTCCCGCTCAGGGAGGGCAGGAAGTCCGCCTTGGCTGTCTTTACGTCTTCTTGCGCACTTTCGACACTGATGCGGTTCCGCTGGATAGTGATGTTATGCTCCAACGCATAATCGATGCAATCGCGAAGCGTCCATTGCTTGGGTGCGTCTTCCTCCGCTTTCATCCCGGCGGGCAGGAGGAGCAGGCAGGAGAGGAGTATGGAAGAAATCTGTTTCATGATGCTTTCGTTTTGTAACCTGACAATCTTTTTACCTTTTTACGAAAGCAAAACTACAACGTGATGAAAACCTGCACAACCGGATTAGAAAAAGAGGAGTGTTTCCTCGACAAAAGGGGAATTTCTATCGATGAAAGGAATTACCAGTAGAGGGCAATTCCGGCGATACCTGCCAGAATAATCATCAATATCGGATTGATCTTGAACTTCCAGGTGAGGATGAATGCACTTCCGAAGATCAGGAAGCTTTTATAGTCGATGAAGTTCTCGCTGTTCATCAACAGCAGGGCCGCCGCTGCAATCAGGCCGACCGTAGCCGGACGAAGCCCGTAGAACGCGGCTGCTACATATTTGTTGTTCCTGAATTTGGCAAAGGCGTATGAGATAGCCAGTACCAGCAGGAAAGAAGGAAGGCAGACGGCAAAGGTCGTCAGGCAGGAGCCTAATATGGACATGGCGGGCGAATAACCGGCGTTGTGGATAGCCGTATATCCGATGTAGGTAGCGCTGTTGATCCCGATCGGGCCGGGTGTCATCTGGGAGATGGCGACGATATCCGTAAACTCCTGCGACGATATCCAGCCGTAGCGGTCCACCACGTCCGCCTGTATCAAGGAGAGCATTGCATAGCCGCCGCCGAAACCGAATATCCCGATTTTTAGATATACGTAGAATAATTGCAACCAGATCATATCAGTCTTTCTTTATTTTCAGTCCGTAAATAAGTCCTCCTATAATAGCTGCGACGATCACCCATACAGGCGATAATCCTCCCTGCCAGATCAGCAATGCGGCAGCGATAGGGATAATCAACTCTTTGTAACTCATCTTGATCGACCGTGCCGTCGTCAGGCAGGGCACGGCAATCAGGGCAACGACCGCCGGACGCAATCCTTTGAATGCTTTCTCTACCCATACGTTGTCTTGGATATGGGTGAAAAACAAGGCGATCGCCAATATAATAATAAAAGAGGGAAGGATGCTTCCCAAAGCGCAAACAATACCTCCCGGCACTTTCTTCAACTTATATCCGACAAAAATAGAGATGTTCACGGCGAAGATGCCGGGCAAGGACTGGGCCACGGAGAAGAGGTCGATAAAATCTTCTTTCGAAAGCCATCCTTTATCTACCACCTCCCGCTGTATCAGGGGCAGCATTGCATACCCACCCCCGATAGTGAAAGTTCCTATTTTAACGAATGTCAGAAAAAGTGTCCAGTACATAATCCTTTAGAATAAATCTGAATGTGTTCCGGTTGAAGTTAATATCAAAATGAGTTCATCATCGTTTTGCTCCCATATTAATAACCAATCGCCTTTAATATGGCATTCCCAATAGTTAGCATAATTACCACTTAGTTTGTGGGCACGATATTGTTTTGATAATGTCCCGTTCAATTTGAGTTGCTCTATTACAGTATAGAGGAGGCTAAGTTTTAGTCCCCTCTTCTTACATATTTCCAAGTCCTTTTCAAATCGTTTAGTGATTAGGATCGTGTATGAACTCATAATCCCATCATTTGTTTTAATTCATCCGTAGAAACTTCGCGAACACGCCCGGCTTTGATATCGGCAATGCCTTCATCAAGACTTTTCTGAGTTTTTGTGTGTTTGGTTGTCAGAGTCCATCCGAATTTCTTTGCTATTGTCTTAATGAAAGACAATTCCGAATCCGGCAAAGTAAGTTCTATCGTTTTCATCGTTGTGTCCATCTTTTGTGTTCCTTTCTTTTCGTTGATTAATACAAATATAGGAAGTATTATCGATAATAGGTTTACCGTCCCAGTTCTTTTTCGTATCGTCGGTCGTCGTTGATGAGGCGCAACGCTTCCTGGAAGCTTTCGTTGTCGTCGTTGATAACCTGGAAGTATTCGGCCATGTCATACAGGTCACGGGCGATCAGCGCCTTGATCTGGAGCTTGATGAGCGGTTTGGAACGATTGTATTGTTCTTCGTTGAATTCGATCTTGTCGTCTTTTGCCAATGAGATCAGCTCCTGCATCATGTCGTCTGTCACATTGAAGTTCTGCTTGTATTGGGCGAACTTCGGATATTTCTTGTTCAGCTCGGCACGATGGCGGTCTAAGTAATTCATGGCGATGCGGTTTACCAAGCCGGCGGCTACGACGCTACGGTGATAATCCGTATAGCGGGATGTGTCGACCGGGATAAAGACATCCGGCATGATACCACCTCCGCCATATACGATACGTTTTGTCTCTAACGTATTGTACTTCATCGAGTCGGGGAAATGAATGCTGTCCGCGCTCATCAGTTCGCCCCGGTTGTAGCGGTCGATCAGGTCATGGTTATATTGCTCCTGGTTGCCGTTTATATACGGTTTCTGGATGGAACGGCCTGTAGGCGTATAATAGCGGGCAACCGTCAGGCGGATCATCGAGCCGTCGGGCATCGGGATCGGTTTCTGCACCAGTCCTTTTCCGAACGTACGGCGGCCTACGACAACGCCACGGTCCCAATCCTGCACCGCGCCGGAAAGGATTTCACTGGCGGATGCGGATGTCTCATCTACCAGTACGACCAAACGTCCCTCTTCAAAACCCCCACGAGCCGAAGACTTGGCTTCCTCGCGCGGCTGCTTGTTCCCTTCTGTGTAAACGATCAACTTGTCCTTGCCTAAGAACTCGTCGGCCAGGTCGATCGCTATATTCAGATATCCTCCGCCATTTCCCTGCAAGTCGAGGATCAGGTTCTTCATGCCCTGTTTCTTCAGTTTCTCCAAGGCTTCGCGGAATTCGTCAGCCGACGAAGCGGCGAAACGGTTCAATTTGATATATCCGGTAGTCTTATCCGCCATATAAGCGGCGTCTAAGCTGTATACAGGAATCTTTCCGCGTGTGATCTTGAACTCGATCAGGTCGGGCACTCCGCCGCGCAGGACCTTTACCCGCACTTCCGTGTTCTTCGGGCCGCGCAGGCGTTTCATCACATCCGTATTCTTCATCTTGACGCCGGCAATCAGCGTGTCGTCTACCATGATAATACGGTCGCCGGCCATCAAGCCGACCTTTTCCGACGGTCCGCCGGGAATTACCTGGATCACATATAATGTATCCGTCAGCATATTGAACTGGATGCCGATCCCGTCGAAGTTACCCTGCAACGGTTCCGTCATCTCTTTCGTCTCTTCCGGGTCCGTATAGGTAGAGTGGGGGTCCAGCTTTTCCAGCATGCCGACGATGGCGTCCTCAACCAGCTTTGTTTCGCTTGTTGAGTCCACATATAAATTTGTGATGGCATACAAAGCCAACTGGAGCTTGCGGGCATCTACATTGTTGCCGCGCTGTGCCGACATCGAAGCGGCAAACACACTCAATATAAGGAGTGGAAGGAAAATTCGTTTCATTGTTCTATTTTTTAGTAAAGGTTTGTCCCTTTCGGCACAAACTGGGAAATATCTTTGCCGTAACGCAGCAGCTCCCGCACAATGCTGGAACTGATATGCGTATGTTCCGGTTCCGTAAAAAGAATAAATGTCTCGATCCCGCTCAACTTGCGGTTCACATCGGCTATGCTCTTCTCATATTCGAAATCGTTCACCGTACGGATGCCGCGCAGGATAAAGCCTGCATTCATTTGCCGGGCGAAA
Source organism: Parabacteroides vesiculifaciens (assembly GCF_049860805.1). NCBI lineage: Bacteria > Pseudomonadati > Bacteroidota > Bacteroidia > Bacteroidales > Tannerellaceae > Parabacteroides > Parabacteroides vesiculifaciens. The sequence goes on along the minus strand of NZ_CP187555.1, from coordinate 3,637,258 downwards.
TCGACCGTCAGCGAATCGTACGACATGACCCGTACGCGCGGTTCTTCCTTGTAGAGATCCCGGATTGCCTCCAACCGTCTCTCCAATGAGAAATAAGTCCGTTTCGTGTCGTTGATACCGATCGAGATAATGATCTCATCCACCAGCTCGAGCCCGCGGCTTACCAGCGATTCGTGTCCGATCGTGAAAGGGTCGAACGTTCCGGGGAAAAGGGCGATACGCTTATTTTCAATTGACGACATCTTCTTCTACAACTAAGTTTTCTATAATAAAGTTCTGTCGTTCCATGGTATTCTTGCCCATATAGAACTCCAGCATATCTTTGACAAGGTCTTCTTTCTTCATGGTCACCGGGTCTAAGCGGATATCCTTTCCGATAAAATGCTTGAACTCGTCCGGCGAAATCTCTCCCAAACCTTTGAACCGGGTGATCTCGGCATTCTTTCCGGCGGCGGCGATTGCGTTCACGCGTTCCTCTTCGCTGTAGCAATACCAGGTCTTCTGCTTATTGCGCACGCGGAACAGCGGCGTTTGCAGGATATAGACATGGTTCCGCTTGATCAGGTCCGGGAAGAACTGAAGGAAGAAGGTGATCAGCAACAGGCGGATATGCATACCGTCCACATCGGCATCGGTTGCAATAATCACTTTGTTGTAGCGTAAACCTTCCAGTCCGTCTTCTATGTTCAAGGCGGCCTGTAGCAGGTTGAACTCTTCGTTCTCGTACACGATCTTCTTGGTCAGCCCGAAACTGTTCAACGGTTTACCACGAAGACTGAACACCGCTTGCAGGTTCGGATCGCGGCTTTTCGTGATAGAACCGCTTGCCGAATCTCCCTCGGTGATAAAGATGCAACTGTCTTCCAGATTGTCGCCTTTCGTATCGTTCAGGTGAATGCGGCAGTCGCGCAACTTACGGTTGTGCAGGTTTGCTTTCTTCGCACGTTCGCGGGCCAGCTTTGTTACGCCGGCGATCGCCTTGCGTTCTTTTTCCGATTCCTGTATCTTACGCAGCAGGGCATCCGATGTCTCCGCATTCTTGTGCAGGTAGTTGTCTAATTCCTTCTTGATGAAGTCCCCGATAAACTTGCCAACCGAAGGACCGTCCGGCCCCATGTCTTTCGAACCTAACTTGGTCTTTGTCTGGCTTTCGAATACCGGCTCTTCCACCTTGATACTGATGGCCGCCACCACACCGGCGCGAATGTCCGAATATTCGAAGTTCTTATTATAATATTCTTTTATGACGCGTCCCAACGCTTCGCGGAAGGCAGAAAGGTGCGTACCTCCCTGCGTCGTGTACTGCCCGTTCACGAACGAGTAATATTCTTCCCCGTATTGATTGCTATGGGTAATTACTACCTCGATGTCCTCATCTTTCAGATGGATGATAGGATATAAAGGCTCGGTAGTCATATTCTCATTCAGCAAGTCGACAAGCCCGTTGCGCGAATGATATTTTTTGCCATTGAAGATAATCGTCAGCCCGGAGTTCAGGAATACATAATTCTTCAGGAGGCTTTCGATAAACTCGTCTTTATACAAGTAATCATTGAAGATCTCTTTGTCGGGAATGAAATAAATAAGAGTCCCGTTCTGCTCCTCCGTCGGGCTTACCGGAGCTTCTTCCGTGATGATCGCTTTGCTGTATTCCACCCGCTTGCATTCGCCATCCCGGTAACTGGTGATCAGGAAATAGCTGCTCAGTGCATTCACAGCCTTGATACCGACACCGTTCAAGCCGACCGACTTTTTGAAAGCCTTGCTGTCGTACTTCGCTCCGGTATTCATCTTACTGGAAACGTCGACTACCTTGCCCAGCGGAATGCCACGGCCGTAGTCGCGTACGGAGACGGTGCCTTCTTCAACGGTCACTTCTATCGTTTTACCATACCCCATCATATATTCGTCGATGGAGTTATCCAGCACCTCTTTCAGCAATACATAAATACCGTCATCGGCATAACTACCGTCGCCTAACTTCCCGATATACATACCGGGGCGGCGACGGATATGTTCCATCCAGTCAAGCGTCTTGATATCGTCATCGTTGTACGCTGTCGGCTGTTGCATTGTTGAATTTAGTTCGTCCATTTTTTAATATATGCTCTTCTTGTTTTGTGATGTTCGCGTTTGAAGTAATCCCACTGGGCCTGTACGGCGTTGTTTGTTTCCAGTTCCGGATTGCTTTCTGCGTAAACGGCTCCGACACTTTTGTAAACCGGGATCAGGTCGTTGAACAGCAGTGCGTTCACGCCTTTGCTCTGATATTCCGGCAAGACGCCCGTCAGATAAAGGTCGATCACTTTAGGTTTGCTTTTCAAAGCCTTCAGCAGGTGAATCCAGCCGAATGGGAAAAGATGCCCTTTTGCTTTCTGCAACGCATGAGACAGATTAGGCAGTGAGATGCCGAAGCCGACTACTTCGTCGTCTTCTTCCCGAACGATAAGCGTCACCAGGTCGTAGCGGAGCATCGGTATGTACATATTAATATAGTAGTCGATCTGCTTTTGGGTAAGACGTGCGAATCCGTATAAAGGCGCGTACGACTCGTTCAATGTCTGGAACACCTTCTGCGCATACGGCATAATCGATTTGGCATTCTTGAACTTCATTACCTTCAGCCCGTATTTCTTTTTTACGATCTCGCCGATACGCAAATGCTTCTCCGGCACTCCGTCCGGTATGTAGATCTTGAACTCATGCCAGTCCTGGTCTTTCTCATATCCCATACGTTCCATTTGCTTCGGATAGTAAGGATAATTATAGATGGTCGCCATCGTCCCGATCTGGTCGAACCCTTCGATCAGCATCCCTTCGTGGTCCATATCGGTAAAACCCATCGGTCCGTGCAGCGCGTCCATGCCTTGCTCTTTCGCCCATTTCTCTACGGCCCCGAACAAAGCATCCACTACTTCAACATCGTCGATAAAGTCGACAAACCCGAAGCGCGCATGCTTCTGGTTCCACGTCTCATTACTACGGCGGTTGATCATCCCCGCGATACGTCCCGCAACCTTCCCGTCTTTGTAAGCCAGAAAGTAGATGGCATCACACACTTCGAACGCCGGATTCTTCTTTTTATCCAACGTCACCATCTCTTCTTCGATCAGGCCGGGCACGTGATACGGGTTGCCTTTATATAATTCGATATTGAACTTTACGAACTTTTTGAGTTCCTTCTTACTGGTAACTTCTTTAATTACTACGCTCATCGGTCATTTAGTTTGAACGGCAAATTTACACAATTAATTCATTTTTAGTGCCGGTTGGCAGGAAGAAAATGTTTTCTCTGCTTGATTGCATGAAATCTTCGGCATCTGTTTAGTGTTCGATGCAAGTGTAATTTGTTTTCGGCCATGTCGAATATGTTTTCGACAATGTCGTGTATATTCTCGACAATGTGGAGTATATTTTCGACAACGTCGAAAACAAATTACACTTGCATCGGATTTGAAACGGATCGTGATGTTTTGTCGGCTGGATAAGGGGGATTGTGCTTTTTAATCTCAGTATCGATGCTTTTGTACAAATAACCCGGTTTTACGGTGTATAATGATTCCAATTTCTTATCTTTGTGGCGTTTTCGTTATTTCCTGTATGGGAGTGACGAACCTTTGTGTGCCCGAAACCCTGCTTGAAGGCACTGATATCTAACATTTATTTGATTATAAAATCATGAAAATAGCTATAGTCGGGACAGGTTATGTGGGACTTGTCACCGGTACTTGTTTCGCAGAAATGGGAACCGAAGTTTTCTGCGTCGACGTAAATGCCGAAAAGATCGCAAACCTGAAACAGGGTATCATTCCTATCTACGAGCCCGGCCTTGAAGAGATGGTTCACCGTAACCAGCAAGCCGGCCGTCTCCAATTCACAACCGATTTGACAGAATGCCTGAACGAGGTCGAAGTCCTCTTCAGTGCTGTTGGTACTCCTCCCGACGAAGATGGCAGCGCCGACCTGAAGTATGTGCTCGAAGTTGCTCGTACTGTCGGTCGCAACATGACGAAATATCTCCTTGTCGTGACGAAGAGCACCGTTCCGGTAGGTACGGCCCGCAAGGTCCGTGAGGCGATTCAGGAAGAGTTGGATAAACGGGGCTTGCAGATCGAGTTCGATGTCGCTTCGAATCCGGAATTTCTGAAGGAAGGTGCGGCGATCAAGGACTTTATGAGTCCGGACCGTGTGGTTGTAGGCGTCGAATCGGAGCGTGCAAAGGAGCTGATGACCCGTTTGTACCGTCCGTTCCTGCTGAATAACTTCCGTGTGATTTTCATGGATGTGCCATCTGCAGAGATGACGAAATATGCCGCCAATGCGATGTTGGCCACCCGCATCAGCTTCATGAACGACGTCGCCAACTTGTGCGAGATCGTCGGGGCTGATGTGAATATGGTGCGTAAGGGGATCGGTTCGGATGCCCGTATCGGCAACCGTTTCCTGTATGCGGGTATCGGCTACGGCGGTTCCTGCTTTCCAAAAGATGTCAAAGCGTTGATTAGAACGGCCAAGTCGAACGGTTACCGCATGCGTATCTTAGAAGCGGTCGAAGAGGTCAACGAAGAGCAGAAATCCATCTTGTTCCGTAAGTTGGACGATTATTTCAAAGGTGATCTGAAAGGCAAGCGCATTGCTATGTGGGGCTTGGCCTTCAAGCCGGAAACGGACGATATGCGAGAAGCTCCCTCTTTGATCCTGATCGATAAATTATTGGCTTCCGGTTGCGATGTGTATGTCTACGATCCTGTCTCGATGGAAGAAACCCGCCGTCGCTTGGGAGATGCCGTCCACTATGCCAAAGACATCTATGATGCGGTAGTGGATGCCGATGCCCTCCTGCTCGTCACGGAATGGAAAGAGTTCCGTATGCCTTCCTGGTCAGCCGTCAAAAAACTGATGGCGACCCCTCTGATCTTGGATGGACGTAATATTTACGATGTGAAGGAGTTGGAGGAGAATGGGTTTGTTTATCATTGCGTAGGAAGATAATGGATAATCCGAGCCATTCTTGAGTATGCCTTACGAAGTGTGGCAAGCCGGGCCTGTCGCAAAGGACGTATTCATTGATTTGTCCGATGGTCCGTTCCTATTGAAGGATTTTGTGAAAACCGTGGTGTGTGAAGGAGGAACATTCATCTTGCCTATCTGTGATTTTAGCGATGATGAATTTATGGATTGTGAAATCGACATGATGGATGACATATTGCACAAATATGGTGCTATGACAGCAAAACAATTGGTCGCAGAAACCCATAAACCAGGAACACTTTGGTATCAAGAGGCGGAAAAGCATGGTTTGTTGGAGGCTTTTAGAAATCATGAATGTAATAATTCGGATTTTCGCATTGATTTTTCCCAGATCTTGCCGGAATGTGCAGCAGAAGACTATAAAAGAAGTTTGGAGATCCGAGAGACAGCAAACGAATTAAGGATAAAAGGGAATGTTTGAAGAAGGGAATCTGTTATTGTTTACCCCTTTTTATTTTAAGAACGGGGCAATGCCTCAGCCTAAAATAATATATATAGGATGGATAAAAACGAAATATTACAAGCTATCAAGACAACAGCCAAACAGATTATGCCCTCTGGTACGCGAGTGATTTTGTTTGGCTCGCAAGCTCGTGGAGATGCTCGTGAAGATTCTGATTGGGATATTTTGATTCTTTTGAATAAAGAAAAGCTGGACAATTCAGATCATGATAACTATTCTTATCCTTTGTTTGAGTTGGGATGGAATATCAATGCTCAAATACATCCCATGCTCTATACCACAAAAGATTGGTTGAAGCGAAAATTCTCTATCTTGTATAAAAACGTAGAGCAGGAGGGAATTGAGTTATGTTGACGATGGAGGAAAAAATAGCCATTATCAATTATCGTATACAAAAGTCTTATGATAGTTTACTCTCACGATTATATGAATTGAGACAATCCGGCGATTATGATGATCTTTATGATGCGACAGAGGACGAGGTTACTCCTTTTATTCCTAAAACAACAGAGTTTATTCATTCGATGGAGGTACTATTGACATTGGGAAAAGGGAGCTTGGATCATTAATGAATACGTCCGATAGTCTTAAAAACTAAAACCATGACAAAGAAAGAAGCAATCAAAATCTTTGAAGAAAAGAAAGTACGTACCCTTTGGGATGACGAGACGGAGGAATGGTATTTCTCTGTTGTTGATGTAGTGAGTGTACTGACGGACAGTGTAGATGGACGGAAGTATTGGAACAAACTCAAACAGAGGCTAAAAGCGGAGGGAAGTGAGTTGGTGACAAATTGTCACCAACTGAAATTACCATCAGCAGACGGTAAATATTATAAAACCGATGTCGCCACAACGGAACAGTTGTTCCGCCTGATCCAATCCATCCCATCCCCTAAAGCCGAGCCGTTCAAACTCTGGATGGCACAAGTCGCCAAAGAACGTTTGGACGAGATGCAGGATCTGGAACTGACGATCGACCGGGCAATGAGGGAGTATAAAGCGTTAGGTTATTCCGATCATTGGATCAACCAACGTTTGAAAAGCATCGAAATCCGTAAAGACCTGACGGACGAATGGAAACTGAAGAACACGCCCAAATCGCCCAACAAGGCGGGAAAGCAGCCGAAGCTGCTCGTCGCCAGCTGGAAAGCGACTTGGGACATTCGGTGATCTCTCCGCTGAATGCGAAAAGCGGGTTGAGATTGGAGAAAGGAAAATCGGAAGAATGAAGGATAATGCAAAGATCAAATTTAATACATAAAGTCAGTGATTTGATTCACCGGATAGCACCTGAGGCAGAGATCATTCTTTATGGTTCGCAAGCCAGAGGGGATGCAGGTATGAACTTGAAGGTTGGTGTTATTTGAATATAAATAATTAAAATAAATTATGATTAAAGAATTTTATTGGAAAATAGTACCAGAAAAAATTAGGTATTTGATCGGTGAGTTTTTGAAAACGAAAGAACAGAAAAAACAAGAACTTGCTGAATTGGAAATGAGAATGAATTTTTATTCACAATTTGTTAAAGATGGTGATTTGTATTTTGACGTAGGTGCTAATGTGGGAAACAGGGTTGCACCTATGTTAAGGGTTGGTGCTAAGGTGATAGCTGTGGAACCTCAAAAGTTTTGTGTAAAAAGATTGAGAAGTTTATTTGGTAATAAGATTGTTATAGAGCATACAGGTTTAGGTGCACAAGAAGAAATACGTGATTTTTATGTTAGTAATCAATCTGTTTTATCAACCTTTTCAACGGAGCAGATTGAGAAAACGAAAGATGGACGGTTTAAGACTTCAAGGTGGAAACCTACAACTATGCGGATTACAACGATGGATGCTTTAATTAGAAAATATGGTGTACCCGCGTTTGTAAAGGTAGATGTAGAGGGGTTTGAATTTGAAGTTTTGAAAGGTTTATCGACACCTGTTCAAATGATTAGTTTGGAATATACAGTTCCTGAAATGTCTAATGTTTTGTCAGATTGTATAAATCGCTTGCATCATTTATCTGATAAATATGTTTATAATTATTCAGTAGGGGAGTCAATGAAATTTGCTTTAAATGAATGGATTGATTATGATACAGTGATAGATTATATACAGAAGGAAACTTTTATAAAGACAGGTTTTGGAGATATTTATGCTAAAATGAATAGTTTTTAAGTAGATCAGATAAGAATGGTGTCTTTAGTTGAAGCCCAATAACATAGAATATGACAGAACAGACATTGAAACAAAAGACTGCTAAAGGACTCTTTTGGGGAGGACTTAATGGCGGTATTCAACAAATTTTGAATGTCGTCTTTGGTGTTTTTTTGGCTCGTTTGTTGTCCCCAGTAGATTATGGATTAGTAGGAATGCTGGGCATTTTTATGGGAATAGCAACTGTTTTGTTTGATAGTGGATTTGGTTTGGCTTTAATAAATCGTAAAGAAATCCGACATGATGATTATAATTCGGTCTTTTGGTTTAGTCTTTCTGTTGGATTGATGTGTTATGTTATTCTATTTTTTTCAGCTCCTCTTATCGCTATCTTCTTTGATCGTCCAGAATTAGAATCATTGTCACGTGTTTTGTTTCTTTGGTTTTTGATAGGTTCTACAACGGTAGCTCCTAATGCATTGATGTTAAAAAAGATGATGTTTAAAGAACGTGCAAAAATAGATATTTGTGCGATGATAGCATCGGGAGTAGTTGGTGTTATATTGGCGTTTAAGGGATTCGCTTATTGGGGTATTGTGGTACAGACTGTGACGAATAGTTTGGTAGGTGCGACTCTGCGTTGGTATTATGTTCCGTGGCATCCTAATTTGACATTTAAGGTTACTCCATTGAAAGAAATGTACACGTTCGGGGTGAAAGTCTTTTTTACAAATATATTTACTCAGATCAATGCAAATGTGTTTTCTGTTTTGCTTGGACGCTTTTACAGACCGGAGCAAGTCGGCTATTATACTCAAGGGAATAAATGGATGAATATGGGATATTCCTTTATTTGGAACATGATAGGAGGTGTCTCTCTTCCTGTGCTGACGGAAGTGGCTTCGGATGTGGAACGGCAACAAAAGGTTTTTCGTAAGATGTTGCGTTTTGTGTCATTTGTTTCTTTTCCTTCAATGTTGGGATTGGCTTTTGTCGCTCCTGAATTGATTGTTATAGGGGTTTCTGATAAATGGTTGCCTTGTGTTCCTATCATGCAGTTGTTGTGTGTCTGGGGAGCTGTGACGCCTATTGCTAATTTGTATAGCCATGTGCTGTTAAGTCATGGAAAATCAGATTTGTATTTGTACAATACGATTACATTGGGAGTGCTTCAATTGACAGTTATAGTTTGTATGTTGTCATTTGGCATTTACTATATGGTTTTAGCATTTGTCATTGTCAATGTGTTATGGTTATCTGCTTGGCATTATCTTGTGAATAAGTGCATGAAGATTTCAATTCTGAATGTTTTGAAAGATGTATTTCCTTTTTGTGTTATTACATGTGTGGTCTTGGTCTGTACTTATTTTGTGACGTCTCCGATAGGGAATATTTATTTGCTTTTTGTCGGTAAAATAGTTGTAGCGGCTATTTTATATTGTATTTGTATGTATTTGAGTAATTCGGTTATATTTAGAGAGTCTATTGATATTTTATTGAAAAGAAAATGAAATCAACGATTACTTTTATTCCTATAGGTGGTTTGGCAAATCGTTTTTTTGCTATCACATCGGCTATTTCATTTTGTCAGGATCACAATGTAAGGCTTCGAGTTATTTGGTTTAAGGATTGGGGAATGGGTACAAGTTTTAATTCCATAATGGAATTATCTCAACATTTTCAAGATGTTGAGATAATAGATGCACGGTGGAAAGATTATATTTTTGATCGTCCGCGTAAAAGAAATCTTTGGTTGCCCTATTTGTTTCAGCGATTTTATTTTGGAAAAAGAATATACGAAAAGGATATTCGTGTGGATAAATTTTCGGTAGATGATTTAAAAAAAGTTGTTCACTATTACAAAACGATATATTTAGTTCAGTATCATTATTTCTATCCTTTAAAGAAAGTAAATCAAATATTAAAACCGAATTTGTATATTCATAATCTTATAGAAAGTAGGAAGAAAAAACTAAAATTAGATGAAAACATGATTGGTATTCATATACGAAGAACAGATCATGTTTCCTCAATAGATAATAGTCCTATTTCTTTATTTATTTCTAAAATGAAGGAAGAAATAATGAAAGAGCCTTCAATTAGATTTTATATTGCTTCTGATGATCTGGATGAAAAAAGAAAGTTAAAAGAGATATTTGGGGAACGAGTTGTTACAATGTTTGATGTGGTTAGAAGAGATACTCAGCAAGGAATAGTTGACGCTGTTGTGGAATTATATGCGTTGGCTTCTATGAAGAAAATATATGGTTCATGTAATAGTTCTTATTCTTGGCTAGCAGCTCACTTGTCAGGAATTGATTTGGAGTATATTAATAAAGTAGTGTATGAAAAATGAAAATGAATGGCGACCTACAAAATATATAAAAAAAAATGGTCGTTTTTGTGCAAATCATGATTCTAAGTATTTGTATGTGGGATCATATCTTGTTGCTGATTTAGTTGTTGATGCTTATTTTGATGCAATCCATAAGTATGCTTTTGGAGATTTAGCAGATTTGGGTTGTGGTAATGTCCCTTTATTTGAAATGTATAAGGGGCTAACGAAAAGTCAAACTTGTATTGATTGGGCAAATACATTGCATAAAAATGATTTTTTAGATATTGAGTGTGATCTTAATAATAAATTGAATGTACCAGAAAACACTTTTGATACGATTATTTTATCAGACGTGTTAGAACATATTGAAAAACCAGGAATACTTATTGGTGAGTTGTATAGGGTGACACGACCAAATGGAGTGTTAATTTTAGGGGTTCCCTTTTATTATTGGTTGCATGAAATACCTTATGATTATTTTCGGTATACAGAATATGCATTAAAGTCATTGCTGAAAAATGCTGGTTATAAGGTCGTAGAGATTAAGACAATAGGTGGTGTGCTTGATTGTTGGGGGGATTTGACTGCGAAGATATTTGCTAGAATTCCTGTAGTTGGTTTTTGGTTTGCAAAGATTGTACAATCTTTAATTTTGTTTTTGGGTAAAACAAAATTAGGTAAGCGAATAAGAAAAGGGACATCCCCTTCAACTCCGTTAGGTTATGTTGTGGTTGCAAAAAAGTGTAATAAATATGAGTAATATGAATTTAATTTCTTTGGATAACATTAGTGAATATTTAGATGGAACGAAATTTTCGTCAAGTCTTGACATTAAATTGAAAAAATCTTTGTATGAGGAAAAAACGAGGATTGAAAAATTGTTGGAGATTTTAAAAGGAAAGCGTGTTATCCATTTAGGTTTTACAGACCATATTCCATTGATTGCAGAAAAAATAAAAAAGGGGCAATGGTTACATGGATTATTAGATCGTGTTTGTTCTGAGTGTTATGGTGTGGATATAAATTTGGAAGCAGTCGATTATGTAAAGAGTAATTATAACTATCCTAATGTTATTTGTGCTGATATAAGTGCAACAGATATTCTGAAAAGTAAATCGGGTGTATGGGATTTTATCTTGTTGGGTGAAATATTGGAGCACATTGACAATCCGGTGTCTTTTATTAAAGGAATTCGAATGGATTATGAAGGAAAAATTAATAAAATTGTAGTTACTGTGCCAAATATATTGAATGTTTCTGCAATGAATTATATGAAAAAAGGAATAGAACATATTAATACAGATCATCGTTATTGGTTTACTCCATATACAATTTTGAAAGTGTTGAAAATTGCTGGATATAAAAATCCACAAATTTATTATGTAAATAGATGTAGATTGCCCTTTTTTCTTTTAGCTAAAAGAAAAATAAAGACTTTATTTGGCTTAAAGTCTTTATTTTTCTTTTAGCTAAAAGAAAAATAAAGACTTTATTTGGCTTAAAGTCTTTATTCTCTGAGATCTATTTTGAAACATTATTGGTTATTGCTGATTTTTAATTGTATTACATAAGGAAAAAACAATATGATATATTATGAGATAGCTTTGGCTGCCGATTCTAATTATGTCGTTCCTGCAACAGTTTTATTAAAGTCTCTGTTTGATAACAATAGGGATTGCAAGTTCTTTGTTAATATATTGTATTTGATAGATAAGCTGTTTGAAAAAGATCGCACTTTTTTGTTGGAATATATAGAGGAAAATGGTCATAGGTGTCGTTTTCTGCCTGTTTCTGAAGCTATTTTGAATGACGTCCCTGATTGTAGGCATACTAAAACTACTTATTTACGTCTCTTTTTACCTCAGTTGATGCCTTTAGATGTAGATAAAGTTCTTTATTTGGATTCTGATATTGTTGTTTCTGGTTCTATAAAGGAATTATTGCAGTTGGATTTGGGATCTTATAGTTTAGCTGCCGTGAAGGATAGTATAGGTGTTTATGATAAATCTTATTTATTGCCATTAGGTATACCAATGGATAAAGACTATTTTAATGCAGGGGTGATATATTTGAATTTAAAAAAAATGCGAGAAAGTGGAGCAGTTGAGACTTGCTTATCCTATTTGAAAAACAATTTAGATATTATTCGAGCTAATGATCAGGATGTTTTAAATGGTGTATTTTGGGATAGTGTGAAATTTGTATCTCCTGTTTATAATTTTAATTATTGGATAGAAAAAGATATTGTTTTGCAAATGTTTTCAGAGAATGAATATGAGGAAGTAAAGAAAAAACCTCGTATAATTCATTACATAGGTCCTGTAAAACCGTGGTTGTTTTTGTCAATGCATACTAAGAAAAAGGAGTGGTGGAAATATCTTAAGAAGACTCCATTTAAATATTATAAGCCCATAGATAGAACGTTGAAAAACATTTTTTTATTTCCACTTTATTTTTTTGTTTCTTTGGTAAAAAAGAAAGTGACAATGAAAAAGAAACAACAAATAGGAACTTTGTTGCCATCCAAATTTAAAAAAAAATTGCGTTGTTTTGTATTTAAAGTTCAATAGCGATTGTGATATTCACAGAAATTAAGGAGAAGAAATAATATGAAAGAGCAAAAAGTTTCCATAGTAATGTGTACCTATAATGGTGAAAAATTTTTAAAAGAGCAAATGGAATCAATTGTAAATCAAACCTACCCTATTTATGAATTGATTATTCAAGACGATTGCTCAACCGATGACACATATAGTATTCTGCAAAAATATTCTGAGCGTTATCCATATATTTATGTGTATCAGAATGACGAAAATTTGGGAGTAAATCGAAACTTTTTCTCTGCAATGAAAAAAGTTTCAGGTGACTATATTGCTATATCGGATCAGGATGATATATGGGAATTAGATAAAATAGAAAATCAAGTGAATAGCATAGGTGATAATTTATTGTCTTTTTGCTTCTCTCGCCCTTTTGCTACAGAAAAAGATGTTTTTATACATTTTGATTCAAGAATTCCAAATTATGCATTGGAACGCTTTATTTATGTGGGAGGTATTCCAGGACATACTATTCTATTTAAAAGAAAATTTTTGGAAATCTTAGATAAAATGAAGATTGAAAACTATAATATGACTTATGATAGGTTATTGTCAATGTTAGCAGCTTCTTATGGTAAAATACATTTTTGTGATAAAATATTGGTAAATCATAGAAGGCATATAAACGCTGTGACTTATACACCTCCTAATAATTATCGGAAAAGTGCTTATAATATAGTTGGTTCTATTTTTCGAACATTTTCTTTATTTAGAGAACTTCGACCTATAATGAAGGAACGTTTTGGGGAAATTTATCGTTTGCTTAAGGAATTTCCTAATGATGCTTCTTATACAAAAGATGCTATCAAGTTGGCGTATTACCATTCTCAATCATCTATTGTTTCTTATATTAAGTTGACATTTCTTTGTGTCAGATTACGGCATAAAATATTTTCAGATCTCGTGTAATGATTATTTTCGTTATTTGTCAAAAAAAATATAAAAAATAAAATATAAAATATGTACTCTGTTCCCATTCTATTTTTAATCTTTAACCGTCAAGATAACGCGTCAATTGTTTTTAATCGTATCCGTGAAATCAAGCCTAAGCGTTTGTATGTAGCCGCTGATGGGGCAAGGGAGCATAAGGCAGGAGAGCAAGAGGCTTGTTTGCAGACACGTGCGATTATTAATCAGATAGATTGGCCTTGTGAATTGAAAACTTTATTCCGAGATCAAAACTTGGGTTGTAAGCGGGCTGTTTCGGAAGCGATTACTTGGTTCTTTGAAAATGAGGAATATGGTATCATTTTGGAAGATGATTGCCTGCCCGATTTATCTTTTTTCCCTTTTTGCGAGGATTTGTTGATTAAATACAAAGATGATGAGAGGATTGGGCATATTGGGGGAAATTGTTTTTTGCCGGGGATTATCAATGGTGGAATAAGCTATGATTTTTGTTCGATTACACATGTTTGGGGATGGGCTACTTGGCGTCGTGTCTGGGAAAAAGTTGATATCGACTTCCCATTTTGGAATGAGTCTAAAGAAAAACGTTCTAGGTTATTTTGTAATAAGTGGGAGGAAATTTATTTTTCTTCATTTATTTCAGATTCATTATCTAACCGGCATGGGTTGAATCCTTGGGCAGTGTTTTATTATTTTTCTCTTAGATTGCAACACCAATTGTCAATATATCCTTCTGTTAATTTAGTTACTAATATAGGATTGGGAGATGTGAATGCCACCCATACTGTGAAATTGAATCATGCATTATATATTCCATCAAGTTCCATGTCTTTCCCATTAAAACATCCTGCTTATGTTTTGAATAATCATTTAATAAATACAAAAGATGTTTTTAAACATTTTTTCTCTTACAAAAGATTAGTTCGATATATATTTCGTGATTTTTGATTAGGTTAAATATGAATATGAAATAGAAATGGGAAAATTACGTAGACACATAAGTCGTTTTTTCGTAGACCAGTAAGTTTTAAGCCCCCTTAAGGACTGAACCTATAAGCCGTAAATTTGGTTTTGATCGTGGATGTCCAATAGATCGTTATTATATCGATTCTTTTTTGAAACAAAATCAGAATCTCATAACAGGTTCAGTTCTTGAGATTGCTGAAAGTACGTACAGTAAACAATTTGGACATGATATATCATTGTATGAGGTTCTTCATTATGATGATTCGAATAAGAAAGCAACAATCGTAGGTGACCTGACGAAGCCGGAAACCCTACCGAGAGAAAGAATAGATTGCTTTATTTGTACACAGACTTTGAACTTTATTTTTGATCTACCAAAAGCTGTAGAAGGCAGTTATAAAGTATTGAAACAAGGTGGAACGCTGTTGTGCACGGTTGATATCTCAAATTTCTCGATACGATATGGATCGTTGGGGAGATTATTGGCGTTTTACGGATTTATCTATAAGGAAGTTGATGGAATCTGTTTTCGATGAAGGAAACGTGGAAATTGTTACTTTTGGAAATGCGTTGGCAGCTACTGCCTTTTTGCAAGGTTTAGCGGTAGATGATTTACCTGATACGTCTTTGCTGGATAAGAAGGATCCGGATTATCAAATAACGATTGGAATTAAAGCTACTAAATGTTGAGAAAATTATTACAATATATATTAGATCGTTTTATCTATTTACGATATAAAGATTCTATTATATTGGGGAATCGATCTTTTTCTTGGTGTGACATCCCTGTCCCTGAATTATATCCTCAGCAAAGCCAGACTCATCCTTCGATCATTTATTTGAAACAAGGATGGAACGGGGCTACCCATTGGTTGGGGACAACGCCTTATCCTAAAGCGCAGGTGAAATATGAAAATCCGTGTATTTATTATGCTGATGTTCAAAATAATAGTGTTCCTATACAATTTATTCCGATAAAAAATAATCCTATTTTGGAATGGCCAGGAGGAGATTGCTTCAATTCGGATATTGAACTGTTTTTTGAGGATAATGTGCTATATTCTATTATTAGGGAGTATGATGATAAAACTCTTTCAAAGAAATTGAAAGTTCAGTATTCGACAGATGGACAATTCTGGAGTACTCCACGTTTATTTTTTGAGACAACAGATCCGAAGCAAGAATTATTATCTCCTTCTATCATTCGTTATAATGACAAACTTCGTCTTTATTGTCTAAATGGGGATGCCGGTATCTCTAAAAGGGGGCATTGTACAGGTATTCATATTTTGGAAGGGGATAATTTGAAGCGATCAGTTTTTAAGGAGGTCGCAACTGGTTCTTTTCTGAATAAAGATGAAGTACGGATAGAACCCTGGCATTGTTGTTTGTTTGAATACCGGCAGAAGTTGTATATGCTTTTCTGTGGGCGGGATCATAAGCAAAAAACATTTCGTTCACCGATGGAAACGTATTTGGCTGTGTCGGAAGATTATCAAAATTTTTCTATTTATGAGAAGCCGATAGTAGCGCATATCAAAACATATCGTCCTTCTGCTTATATTGATGGAGATAGATTACATTTGTATTTTTCTGTAGTCGGATATGTTGATAATTTTCATGAAGACAGACGAATTGGGTATACTTGCTTAGACATGAAAGAGCTGCTTCAAATATTGCAATGAAAGAAAACCAAATCACCGAATTTAAGGAATCTTGGCGTGACGAATATGTTCGTTACGTTTCGGCCAAAAAACGGCACAACTTTAATGCATAGGCAATTATGATTTGCAAATATGATAGTAATTTCTTTTATTTGTACAATAAAAATAATGGTATGTTTAAATTGAATCAGAAAACGCGGGCTTCTATAGCAAAATCTACAGGTTTGTCTTTTGATCAAATACTTTCGATGGATGCAGAAGAAGTGGATTCTCATATTGAAAAAAAAATAGGGAAAAAACTAAGTCTGTCTTATCGAAAAGGAGCCTCTTTAGTAAATAGAGGTTCTGTTTATATGTTTTTGCAACGTTTGGTAAGTCGGGAAACGATAGATAAGAAATTGGCGAAAATCTAAATGGATATAGAAATATTGCATGGTTTGGTATCTCCTTTATATATGGAGTACAACCAAGTCATAAAACCATTGATAGCAGAGCTGGAAGCAAGAGAAGAGACTTCTCCACAACCATTGTTCAACGAAATAAGAGCGTTGAACGATCATATAGCCCGATGCTATAGAGAAAATATATCTGATAGTGAGATATTTGAGGAAATAATGAAGGCTAAGCGTCATGTGAAGAGATTGACATTGGATTGTTTTAAATATTTGAATGTGTCCTTGCATGACTCTATCACTCGCTTTGAAAAGCAAACTCGGAATGTAGATTTGACAGTTATAAATAATGGATTGTTTTATCCGCGTTTCAGGGAATTGAATAGATTGACTGTTGGAATGATCCGAGATGCTAAACGTGCAGAGGCTATTAATACGGAAGATGCTTTGGCGAAGTATCAAGAAGGATATAATTTGTATTGTGAATTGGAGAATCTTGTTGATGATAATATGCCGGATGTCAAATGGGCTAAGAAGAAATTCCTCATTAGACGTGGAGTAACTATTTTGGCATGGTTCATTTCTGTTCTCGTTTCCGGAATTCTTTCAATCTTCATCTCGTGTGATTTTTTACGTAAGTTGATATTAGAATGAAGATAGACGAATTGGGTATACTTTCTGAAGAGCAGTTTTTATTATTTGTAGTGAAGATTCAACATGGAAGTACAATTTTGTCTGAACAGATTTTAGATGCGGATGTGCGTTATCTATTTGGTTTGACTATATTTGCATATCATAAGTTAGAATGCCATTAAAAAAACGGAAAAATATGCATACCTATCATTTCACTATAGAAAATTATCAAGCTATCCGATGTGCCAGTGTGGATATTAATGGTATTACGGTGTTATCGGGGATTAATGGCTGCGGCAAAAGTACGTTTAGCCGTTGGCTTTATTATATACAAGTTCTTTTGATGAAGGTGAAGATTCCTCTGATAAATGGTTAGATGTTGAATTATCTGAGACTGAAATTCCTGTTGTAGATCTCTTAGTTGAGGAAAATTTAGAAGTTAGAGCTATATATGAACATTTTTTTATAGCTTCTCGTCCTAGTTTGAAGATAAGAACTGTAAGCCGTTTTAGAAAAATGTATAGATCCTATTTTTTGAATAGATAATTGTAACATAAATATGGAGTATCAGAACTATACGATAAAAGAAATAGATGTTTTCACAGAAGTTTGTAATGAAAAATTGGTTCGATTATATCACAATTTTTTGTATACAATTCCTTATATTCAAGTTTATCATACTGTCGTAGGATATGATTTTTATGGTATAGAAGTTTGGAATGATTCTTGTTGTTTGGATGTTATTATTTATAAAATACAGGATCGTATTTGTGAAATACTGAATGCATTTTCATCATTTTCTGATAATGAAGGAAAAACTATTATTGAGTATATTACGAAAAAACATATAGTAAAAAAGATAATACTGAGCACTCAGTATTCGGCATTGCAAATTGCAATGCCGAATATCATTTTTGCAAATATAGAAGATATTATTTTAAGATTACCTACAACAAAAGATTTATATTTTAATTCTTTTGGAAAGCAGACCAAAAAACATCTTAAATATTATAAAACAAAAGTAAAAAAAGAGTTCTCTGATATCCAATTTATTTTTTATCATAAAGAAGAATGTTCAGATTGTTTAGTTCACCAGATCGTTCAATTTAATCGTGAGCGAATTCAGAGTAAAGGACAAATTTCAGGAATTGATGATGATTATGAAAAGCATATAAAAAAATATATTCGATATTATGGTAAAATATGTATGATGTATTTGGATGATAAACCGGTTGCAGGTACTCTTGGTTATGAGGTAGGACAGGATTTTTATCTACAAATTCTTGCACATGATAATGCTTATAATAAATATAATATAGGACAATTATGTTTGTTAGAAACAATAAATTCTGAAATAGATTCAAAAATGGACACGTTTCATTTTTTATGGGGAAACTGTGAATATAAGTATCGTTTTGGAGGAAGTGCTATAAAACTGTATCGACAGATTTTGTATTTAAATTATTCTTGGGATTATTTCTGTGTTTATTTGCAAAAGATAAAGCAAGATATCTATCTGCGTTTAAAGAGTAATGAAAAAATTCGTTATTTGTGGAAGAATGTTTTGAGAAAATAGATTTATTAATGAAATTCCTTTTACTTTCGATTCATTTATGAAGTCTTTTGTTAGACAGCTTGGGGCAATTGAACAAAAAACAAATTGTTGAATTCAAAAATTCTGATATGACGAATATATTCATTTCGTATCTACTTTTCTTTTGAAAAACATATAAAAAATATTGCTGTATTATGTAGCAATTAGTTGAAATTTAGTATAAAGCCATGTGTATGCGACGTATTCGAAAATTTTTTATAGCCAATTTTTACATAATTTTCATTCTGTTCTTCTTGAACATACTTCCAAGTTGTTGCTATGTATTATACACTGTAAGTGGAGTATCTCTAATATTTAAGATGTTACAAATTTGCTTAAACTCTTTTTTGTTGTCGTTGGTGATTGTTGTTTTTTTTAATTTATTCCGTTTAGAGAAGTTTGTACGGAATGTGGTGTTGATATTTTTTTATTTAGTCACAGTGAGTGAATTGTTTTTAGTTTTGGATTTCAAGTCGACTTATAGTGTTCCGTTACTCAATCTTGTTTATAGAACTGATCAGCAAGAAGCTGCCAATTTTATAGAATCGTTTTGGGGGAGTGAGGTTCTACTGGTTTTGTTATTGGTGTTGATATTGAGTGGAGGATATATATACGTTTTAATGAAGAAAAGGCCAATTCAGAAACTATTGCTTAAAATTCCATATTTGAATCTTTTTTTGTCTTTATCTGTAATGGGAGGGATATTTTTATTCTGCTATCGTATGTTTTCTCCTTTTACGTTCTACAAGACCATCACGCCGATTCATCGCCTTTTGGTTTCAGGTAAGGGGGTTGTAGATGGAATTCGGGAGCAGAAAACCATAAATGAATATAGGAAATCTCATGTAGTCCGGCTTACTAAGGAGGGTGACAAAATAAAGAATGTAGTCTTTGTCATAGGGGAATCGTTGAACAGAGACCACATGAGCCTATATGGTTATCCTTTGAAGACTACTCCAGCTTTGGATTTATTGAGAGGAAATATTTTCAAATATGAGGATGTCATCAGTTCTTCACCTTCAACATTCATATCGATCAATAATATGTTCTCTTTTGCTGGGAATGATCCGTCTTCAAGCGGGTTATGGTATCAGAAAGGGCTTTTGCCGGATATAATGAAAGCGGCTGGTTATAGGACTTATTGGATTTCCAATCAAACAACGCCTCTTTTGAGTGATGATATTTGCGATGTGGTTGTGTATAGGGACAAGGAGGTCGCTGAAGAACTGAAAGATGGATTGTATGATGAGCAGCTGTTGCCGATATTGAAAGATTCTATCAATCCATCTGATAATATGCGTTTCGTAGTAGTGCATCTTTGGGGATCCCATTTTACTTATAAGAAACGATATCCTTCTGAATACTCTGTTTTTTCTGCAAAAAATGAAATAAAAGGCAAAACAGAAGAACAAAAGCAATGTATTGCTGAATATGACAACTCCGTATTATACAATGATTATATTGTTTCTTCTATCATTCGTTTTTTTCAGGAAGAGGAGTCTTTGATTATATATGTTTCGGATCATGGGGAAGAGGTTTATGATTTTAGAAATTTTGCAGGAAGATATCCGGATAAAGTGACACGGTATATGTTGGAGATCCCGATGTTGGTTTATGTTTCCGATTCTTTAAAGAATCGCTATCCTGGATTATCTTCCAGGATAGTAAAATCCTTAGACAGGCCTTATATGACAGATGATATAATTCATACGATTTTGGATTTGACAGGGATTCATACATTTTATTATGACAGTACGAAAAGCGTAGTGAATGACTGTTATGATGAAACTCGTACAAGGCTTGTTAATGGTGTTGATTATGACGCTTATTTAAAAGGTTCCAATCGTGAATGGAGAGGCTTGTAGACCTTATCTTGCTAAGTAGGAAGGTGTGGTTGTTTTAGACATAAATTTAGAAGAGTGTGATGTTTATAGAACAGTTAGAACAAATAAAAGGAAGGACTATTGTTGAATAAGAGAATGAAAATTGTCATCTTAAACACATCCGAACGTACCGGCGGCGCAGCCGTAGCTGCCGGGCGTTTAGGTAAAGCATTAGAACGTGTCGGGATATTGGTTGAGAAGCTTGTCCGCGATGATACCTGGTTGAACCGTTTCCGATTTTATTGGGAGCGGTTGATTATTTTTTTATGTAACCATTTAAATCGTAAGAATCTGTTTGCGGTTTCCATCGCCAATACCGGAACAGATCTGTCCGGGCATCCTTCGGTAAAAGATGCTGATATTATTCATCTTCATTGGATTAATCAGGGCTTTCTTTCATTAAAGGATATAGAAGAATTGGTGAAACTGAACAAGCCTATCGTGTGGACTATGCATGATATGTGGCCTTGTACAGGTATTTGTCATCATGCTTGGGGGTGTGAACGTTTTTATCATGAATGTGGAAAGTGCCCCTTCCTAAAATCAAATAACCTGCATGATTTGTCATATTATGTTTGGAAGAAGAAAGGCTTTCTTAAAGCATCCGACATTCAATTGGTCGCTGTGAGTTCTTGGTTAGCTGAACAAGCAAAGAAAAGTTCTTTAACCAAGGATTTGGAAGTTGTAGTTATACCTAATGCGATTGATGTTTCTGTTTTCTTTAAAAAAGAACAAATAGAAATACGTAAAAAATTTTCTTTCCCATTGGATAAGAAAATTGTATTAATGGGAGCTGCTCGACTTGATGACCCGATTAAAGGTTTTGAGTTCCTAAAAGATGCTTTAAATATTTTATCATGTGCTCGAAATGATATTTTGTTAGTATTATTTGGAGCGATTAAAAACGATAAACCTTTTTTTGATCACTTGACTGTCCCTTATTTGTCTTTGGGCCTGTTAAGTGATAATAATCAAATTGCAGAGTTGTATTCGGCTGCGGATGTTACAGTTGTCCCTTCTTTTTATGAAACGTTTGGTCAGACGATTATAGAAGCAATGGCATGTGGTTGTCCTGCTGTCAGTTTTAACAATAGTGGACAGACTGATATTATTGATCATAAAATAAACGGCTATGTAGCCAGTTATAAGGATGCCAGCGACCTTGCTAACGGTATCCAATGGGTTTTGGAGCATGAAGATCGGCTGACTCTTTCGGATGCTTGTGTGAAGAAAGTACAGGAGAATTATACGGAGGAAGTGGTTGCTGGACAGTATATGACTTTATACGAAAAGTTGCTGAAAGAGAATAAGACTGCAGGATGTAACTAATGTTTTTTTAATTGGAAAACTATATGTAAATTCGCAGGAAACAGAATATGACTATGATACAAATTGCGGAAGTATATCCAGATTTTTTATTTTACTTGAATTTGTAGAAAGTAATTAGGGATATTCAGTAAATCCTATAAAATTAGCCAACTAATTCATACTAAAAGTATTGCGAATTAGTTGGCTTTTTTGTATCTTTAGGTATTCCCCCTAAAATACGGTTTGACAGCCAAAACGGGGGAAATATCGTAAGCATTCGGTAAACCCCGTCTCACGACGGTCTTTAAAGATATTGAGATGTCTCTTAAGAATTCCGACTTTTCTCTGAAAAAGTTCCAGTTTTTAAGAGACATCTCTTACTTTTTAGGAGATTCTTAAATGATTGCACGCTCTTTGAGCGAGTGAGGAAGCAACTCGGCCAAGTCCTTTGAGTAATCATTATCATACTCATGAACGTGGTTAAGGAAGTAGTTCATCCACTCTTTGAAGTCTACGCCTACCGCTTTGCAGCATCCCATCAGAGAGTAAATCACAGCAGCATCTTCAGCTGCTTCATGATTGCCGCAGAAGAGATAGTTCTTGCGGCCCAAAGCTACCGGGCGTACACTATTTTCGATGAGATTATTATCGGGCAGATATCGACCATCCATGGTATAACGCACCAGCTGACGTGAGTAATTCAAGAAGTAGCCGATGGCTTTTCCTATAGGGCTCTTGGAAAGCACATTGTTCTGTTCACATATACACCATTTTTCAAAAGCACGTATAATGGGATAAGCGAGTCGTTTGCGTAACTCCATGCGTTGGATGGTATCCATATTTTGATCGTCAGCCATTCGTTCTACATCATAGAGCATGCCGATTTGGGCTAACGCATGTTCTGCTCTAGCCTTATCATGGGTTAATGCTCTGTCAAAATAGCGTCTGGCATGCGCCCAACAGCACAGGGTGGTGATACCTTTAAACTTTTCCAAGATGTTATATCCAGCGTAACCATCTGTTTGTATGGCTCCTTGATAATCTTTAAAGAGTTGGATAACCACTTTTTGGCCTCTTGATCCTTCGTTATAGGAGAAGAAAATCAAATTGTTTACTACACTCCGAACCAACCATAAGTATCCTTTTACCGTTTGATGCTTCTCATTATTAATAACCGGAACTGTAGTTTCATCAGACTGAACGTAATCTGTGGCTAAAACGAGTTCTCTTAATCGATAATAAGCAGGCCGCATTAAATCTGCTACATCATGGAACCAGGATTCGATGGTTGATGGAGGTATGCTAACCCCTAATCGCTTATACATTTGGACTTGCCTGTAGAAAGGAAGATGATCTACATATTTTCCAACCATTAGGTCTGTAAGTAGCGATGCGCTTGCGTAACTTTTGGCAATGGGTTCATTCTGTACAGGAGCGGTCAGTATCTCCTTCGTGTCTTTGCGCATACCTTTGTGGCGGATAGTCACTCGAACATATAATTCAGCAGGATTAAACTCCAAGTGTTCAGATGTCTCAGTATCATCAAACAGTACCCATTCATCTTCATGCCCTTTGTAACCATCAGGATAGATATGTTCTTCTACACGAGGAAGGCTTTCAGGTAACTTCTGCCGAACAGGGACTCGCTTTTCGTGCTCTTTGACTGTTACTTTTTTGTAGTCGGTAATCTCTTCAATGGCCTTTCGAGCGGTTTCCTCCTCTTCAGGCGTCATCTCAAGTTGTTCAAAGTCAAGTTTGAGTTGATTCGGATCATCGGGGATTCGTCGTTTTTCCGACATGGCTCCCCACATCTTCCGTTCCAGATAGAGAAGTTTCTGTTCCAGTTGGGCGATAAGATTGTCTTTATCTTCAATCGTTTTATCTCGTTTCTGGAGAGCTTCCTCTTTTTCTGCCAGCTTAGCCTCGTACGTAGCCTTCATTTTCTTTGCATCGCTCAATTCCTTCAGTTGTTGTTCTGCTTTAGTAGCACGACGATATTCTGCATCGCGGTCGCGAAGCAGCTGGTCAATGAGGGTTTGTTGATTCGGGTTTTCTGACATCTTTTAGTTCTTTATTTATGGTGTAAAGATACGAAAATCAGGCATTTTCACATGCTTTGTGATGCCAAAAAGTCACAATAAACACTACTATTTCTTAGGGTTCCAACGGCTGCATCGCTTAACATCTGAAGTTGATATTCCTTGCACAATCATCATCAAGTCAGACCACTTTATATTTCTTGAGGTAGCTGTATCATCCGAGTCTATTTCGGGAAGTTTAAAGGCTCCTCTCTCAAGTTTCATATTATAGATAACCAAGCCCCCATATTCAGCATGAAGGATCTTTAAACCGGTTAATGATTTATTGATGAAGATGTAAGCATCTCCATCCTGAACGTCCATACCCATGTGATTGGTTACGATACCACTTAGTGAATAGAAACTTTTGCGCATATCCGTGGGATATGGGTATAGGAAGAATCGGTTTGAGTCATTTAGATTAAACATAGACTACTGGCATAAAAGGATTAAGGAGCGGAGCATCTCAAGCGGCATGTCGCTATTCACTCGAAGGGTCACACCATTTTGGTATACTATTTCACAAGCGGCATTGTTCTCCATCTTCACTTCTGGAATGATGGTGGTGCCCATAGTGATTTTTCCATTTTGACGGTTCATCTGTACCGGTACGAATCCATTGCTTTGCGGTAACAATGACTCTGTAAGCTTTTTACGCCAATAGTAGAATTTACTTTCTTCAAAACCTGTATTACCACAATAGTCGCGAATGGAAAGGCCAGTAGATTTCCAATCCTCATGAATCTTTTTGAATTCATCTAAAGTTAAGTTCTTCATATCTTTCACGTTTTATAATTTGCGCACAAAGGTATGAAGAACTATATTGGCCTATAATACGCGGTTTGCTGAATGCTTACGAAGATCGAAAGATGGAAAGAATAGAGGATATTCCTGTGGATAAATGAAGAAGAGCCGTGCGGGAGCACGGCTCTTCTCTTTGTTCACCTTGTGTTCACTTTTCATCCCAGCAGCCACTTGCAAATGCTTCCTACCCTGCTGCAGACGATTAGCGTGTAGCCGGATATTCCTAACCAGTCGGCCGGTTGCCCTTCAGGAGGGAGAGAATCCCGCCGATGCAGGCTAAGGTCACTTCCGTTTCCCCCTTCCAGAGGGAGAGGAGGACGAGGCAGGGGAGAAGGACAAGGACGGTCGTTGGGAGACGGTTTTCGCTTGCGGGGAAAGATGACTTGCGCGAGCGTGAGGAGGAAGTTGAGTACTGTTTCAAGGAGTTTCATGATTTATAATTTATGAATTCTTCTCGATTTGTCGGCAGAGCTTCACCAGCAAGATGCGGTAGGCTTCGCGGTTGTCGCCGTTGACTTCGCTGATGTAACGGCTGCATGAGATGGAGCGGGCGAAAGCCTGCGGGTCGTTGCTGGAGCCGGCCTGTGTATTCGAAGTGAGCCGGATGCAGCTTCCTTACGGGGAGGACCCGGACAGCCTGCTGCATGGATCGGGCCTCGTCTCTTTTCGCCGTCAGATCACCGCTTCCCTTCATCTGGCCTTGCTGGAAACCTACGAACACCGCCTGCTTCGCCAGATCGCGAAGACCGTGAGCGATTTATCTTGCTGTCTTTCATGTGAAGACCGAATATCTTTGTTATCTTTGCTCGCAAAACAAAAATCCCGCCTCTCCCGCGTGACAGTGCGGCTGGGGAGGAATGTGGTGGTGTAGTCGGCTGGGATGGTGACTTTATTGTGCGAGCTTGCTTAGCTGGCTATCGATCAGATTCTTATATCTCTCTTTTGTTTCTTCCCTCACAAAAGAGAGATCGATAAAGTCCATCCATCCGGATGATGCTTTTCTGAATTTGTCCAAGATATTTTTTATTATTTTCTCTTCTAGTCCGGTCGATTGCATGGCGGTCACGAAATCGGTCTTTTTTATTTTCTTTTTCTTCCCGCCAAGTGTCAAAGCCAGTTCTTCGGAATCCTCCGGGATGACCAGTTTAGTGGCTAACAGGTCGTAAGCTGGTGTCAGGACATATATGTCCGGCTTGTTGCTATATAAGGAAAAGTTCTTTAAATGCATGTCCGAATTACCTGTTATCCACGAAAAAAGGACTTGTTCCCAAAAATTGACCACGTCTAATTTTGGGGTGGATGAATATTTGAGGATGTGTTTGGCTATTTGTTCATACGAGCCTTTATACTTGTATTCCGTCAATCTTCCTGTTAATTGGCACATGTCTTCCATTGCAAATTTTTCGCCTTTTGTTCCCCTGTCGATGCGTTTGGTGATGTAGCACAGGTCACCGTCCTGGAAGCGGATTAGGGAATGAGGGACTACTTTGATTTTGGCAATTTCCGCCAAATGCATAGTCAAGTCCTCCAACTCCGGCAATTGCTCGTAATGTTGGCTCTGGGGCTTTAGGATATAACGTCCCCATAAACCGACAATGGTGAATCTTTTGGATGATTTTTCTGCCTTTTCGATGTCTAAAGACAGTTTGGGCTGTACTCCGGTAAGCGTAGTTCGGCTTCTTATAACCTTTTCTGCCAGCCTGATCAGATCTTTCTTTCCATAGGGAAGAATCGGGGGAATGGGGGAACCGTATATCTTCGTGGAACATCGGGGGTGATAGTCCGATGATTCGTCATTCAATTCTTTATAGCAGTATAAACATCTTTTCATTCTTTCTCCTCCTCGTTTTGAGCGATTACACTTATGTTTCCGATACAATCTTTGCAACATGCCAGAAGAAGGGACATCCTGTCTCTGGCGTTTATTTTCCAATTTTGTTCGGCTATGTCGAGTAGCCAGCCTTCGGGGATTAGTCCGTCGAAGAATGGGAATAGTATTGTGTCGGTATAGGGTTCGGGAGTGATGGGAAGTGTCAGGCTGACCGGTTGCGGATGATCTTGGGAGATATATTCCGGAGTATAGGTGAATGTGAAGCCGTTTTCGTCTTCAATTAGAAGGCCGGCCAATTGGTCGCCGATATGTATTTCTGCTTTCTTCATAACTTATCCCGGTCTATTGAAACGACGCCCACTTCGCTTCCGAACAGGTTTAGTACTTGGTTGACTTTGTCCAGCCGGAGTGATTTCTTGCCTTGTTCCAATTCGCGTACGAAACGTAAGCCTACGCCTGCTTTTTCGGATAGATCTACTTGTGTAAGCCCTGTTTCCTTACGCATATATTTTACATATTCAGCTATTGTCTGATTATCCATTTTATACCCTTTTGGGTACAAATATAATGAATTAATTGATTATTGTACCCAAAAGGGTATAAAATTGGATTGGATAAATATAATTATACCTTTACGGGTATAGATGTAGTAATGCTTAAAACGATTTATCTCGCTGTCTTTCATGTGAAGACCGAATATCTTTGTTATCTTTGCTCGCAAAACAAAAATCCCGCCTCTCCCGCGTGACAGTGCGGCTGGGGAGGAATGTGGTGGTGTAAACAATTATAATTATATGCAGTTACAACCTACATTTTCAATCATAACGATTACCTATAATGCCGTGCGTCTGGTGGAGCAGACGTTGTTGAACGTGCTGAGCCAGTCCTATCCGAATATCGAATATATCGTGATAGACGGCGGTTCGACGGACGGGACGGCGGATATTATCAAGCGGTATGAATCGGGCCTTGCTTATTGGGTGAGCGAGCCGGACAAGGGGATATACGATGCCATGAACAAGGGGCTTCAAAAGGCGACGGGAGATTA
Source organism: Parabacteroides vesiculifaciens (assembly GCF_049860805.1). Classification (NCBI taxonomy): domain Bacteria; kingdom Pseudomonadati; phylum Bacteroidota; class Bacteroidia; order Bacteroidales; family Tannerellaceae; genus Parabacteroides; species Parabacteroides vesiculifaciens. The sequence goes on along the minus strand of NZ_CP187555.1, from coordinate 3,609,569 downwards.
TGTCTGGTTTATCAATGCCGGTGATTCTCTCTGTTCGTCCGATACGGTCCAGTCGGTCGTTTCCAAGCTGCAGAAGAGGAAGACTTTGCCGGATATCATCTATGGAGAGACGAATATTGTCGATGAGGAAAGGCGGTCGTTGGGATTGCGCCGTCTCAAGGCTCCGCGGAAGCTTTCGTGGAAGAGTTTCAGGATGGGAATGCTGGTTTGCCACCAGTCGTTCATACCAAAACGTGCGGTTGCTCCGTTATATGATTTGCAGTATCGCTATTCGGCCGATTTCGACTGGTGTATCCGTTGCATGAAGCAGGCCCGTTCGTATTACAATACGCATCTCACCCTGTCCGACTTCTTGGACGGCGGGACGAGTACGACGCAAAGAAAAGCATCCTTGCGAGAGAGGTATGCGATTATGTGCAAATATTATGGTACTTTTGTTACGGTTTTGCTCCACGGGTGGTTCGCTGTCCGTTTTTATACGGCTAAATGGCTGAAGGGGCGGGTTTGATAGTATGAATTTTAATTTATCGGTATGATACGATCCGAAATAAATCCAATACTGACCTTGGACTATTTGACTTCTCAAGATGAAAATAAACATTTTGACAGGAAGTCTGCAAAAATAAAAGTGGCTGATATTGCAGATTTGATCTCTGCATTTGCGAATGCGGAAGGTGGAACTATTGCTATAGGTATCAGCGATAAAACCAAAACAATAGAAGGTATAAATAGTTGTGGCATAGAAAAAATCAATAATTTTTTGAATGCTCCTAAAGATTGTTGTAAGCCGATGCCGGTTTATGATGATGAATTTTTGGATGTCATTAATAATAAGGGAGAGCAAGACAGGATTTTATTTTTACATATTCATGCCAGTATCGATCAGATCATACGAACGGTAAACGATTCGACTTATCTGAGGATCGGTGATAAGACGAAAGAACTGAAAGGCGTGGATTTGCGGAATCTTGAGTATAGTAAAAGTACCCGCCATTATGAGGATGAATGTAATATGGATGCGTCGTTGTCTGATTTGGATAACGATAGTATCATGGAATACAAGCGGTATATTAAAGCCTCTCATCTGTCGACGGAGCAAGTGTTGCGTGCCCGTGGTTTTCTTAAAAAGCTGGGAGGAAGAGAATATTTGACGAATGCTGCTGTCCTTTTGTTTGCTCAAAATGTCCAACAGTTTTATCCTAATTGCAGAGTTCGTTTTGTCCGTTATGAAGGCAATTCCGCCCAAGTGGGGACAAATATAAATATCATTAGGGATGTCAATATTGAATGTTCAATTGTTAAGATTATAGATGAAGCCAAAAGATTTATAGGTTCGCAACTGAGGGAGTTTACGGCGTTGGATCAACGAACCGGTAAATTTCAAATAGTTCCTGAATATCCGGAGTTTGCGTGGCTTGAGGGAATTGTCAATGCTGTTACGCATCGGGAATATGGTATGAGCGGAAGCTACATAAAGGTGACGATGTATGATGATCGATTGGAAATATTGAGTCCTGGCAGATTGCCCAATATCGTAACTGTCAGCAATATACAAGTTACACGTTATTCAAGGAATCCTCGAATAGCTCGTGTGTTGACCGATTTTGGATGGGTTCGTGAGTTAAATGAGGGAGTAAAGCGTATTTATTCGGACATGAAAGAACTTTTTCTGGATGAACCCATATACACAGAACCTGAGCAGTCTGTAAAACTTGTGTTGAAGAATAATATTGTGATGCGTACTATGCGCCAATCCGCGCGTGCAGAAGCAAATGTAAGTACGGACATATGGAACTCTCTTGATGATTTGGAGAGGGCTATTTTGACCTATATGGGTAGTAAGGCAAAGGTGACTCGTTTGGAGTTGGAAGCGTATACGGGCAAAGCGAGACGTACGGTTTTGCTGAGGCTAAATCGACTGATTGAATATGGTTTGGTGAGACGGTATGGAAGGAAGAATGACCCGGTACAATATTATGAAATGGTGTTGCAGTAAATGCACAGTAAATGCACAGTAAATGCACAGTAAATGCACAGTAAATGCACAGTAAACGTTATCTCACCTTGGACGGCGGGACGAGTACGACGCAAAGAAAAGCATCCTTGCGAGAGAAGTATGCGATTATGTGCAAATATTATGGTACTTTTGTTACGGTTTTGCTCCACGGGTGGTTCGCTGTCCGTTTTTATACGGCTAAATGGCTGAAGGGGCGGGTTTGATAGTATGAATTTTAATGAGACATATATGAAGGATTTGCTAAAGCAATGGGGGAAACATGTTGTTGCCCTGATCTTGTTTTTGGGGCTGGTGATGGTTTATTTTTCACCGGCGGTGTTTGATGGGAAAGTAATCATGCAAGGCGATAATATCAAGGCGGCCGGAATGGGACATAGCCAAATGGATCAATACGCCAAGACGGCACAGCCGGGTGAGTTCAGTGTCTGGTCGGATGCGATGTTCGGTGGGATGCCGTATGTGGCAGGATATGGCCAGGCCGCACCGAATATGCCCTCTTATTCGATTGTGGATGGCTGGTTGAAAAAGGTGGGGTATGGCGATGCGGCTATGGTATTTGTCGGGTTGGTATGTTTTTACCTGCTGATGTGTGTCATGGGAGTGAACTGGTGGCTCGCGATCGCCGGGGCGTTCGCTTTTGCATTCGCATCCTATAATATCATTATTATCGAGGCGGGGCATATCGTGAAAGCCTATGTGATCGGTTATATGCCGGTGACGTTGGCCGGTATGGCTTTGCTTTTCAGGCGATCCTATCTGTGGGGAGCCGTCTTGTTTCTGTTGGGGGTAGCCTTGTCGCTGGCGAACGGGCATATCCAGATCACCTATTATCTGGTACTGCTTTGCGTGCTGATCTATTTAGGGTATGCGATCAAAAAGATCCGGGAGAAAGCGTATGGCGAATGGTTGAAGACTTCCCTGATTATGGCGGCCTGTGTCGTATTGGCCGTATTGCCTAATGCGCAGGGGATGTATTCCAATTGGGACTTGGGGCAGCACTCCATCCGTGGGGCTTCGGAGCTGACGCCGAAACCGGATGCTTCGGGAAAAGTGGAGAAGGCTTCCACCGGTTTGGATAAGGATTATGCTTTTCAATGGAGTTACGGCTGGAAGGAGTTGATGACCGTTCTCGTACCGAACGTATATGGTGGTGGTTCGGGAGGCACGTTGGACAGTTCGTCCGAGTTATACAAGGAGTTGAAGAAAAACGGGGCTCAGGTGGGGAAAGAAGTACAAACCTATACCTATTGGGGAGATAAGATATTCACTTCCGGGCCGGTCTATTTCGGGGCTTTGGTTTGTTTCTTGTTCGTCCTGGGAATGTTCGTGATCCGGAACCCGATGAAATGGTGGCTGTTGGCAGGATCGGTGTTCCTGACATTCCTTGCGTTGGGACGTAATTTCGATTCTTTCAACGACTTGATGTTCCATTATCTGCCTTTGTACAATAAGTTCCGTACGGTCGAGATGGCGTTGGTGATACCGGGATTGGTATTTCCGATTGTCGGCATTTGGGGATTGCGGGAGATTTTAGCTGAAAAAGTGGAGGAGGCTCGTTTGAAAAAAGGATTTCTTTGGGCTTTGGGGCTGACCGGAGGCCTTTGTGTGGTCCTTTGGCTGATGCCTTCCTTGCTGTTGGATTTCCGGTCTGCCTATGATGCACAGTTCCAGAACCAGGTTCCGGAGTGGTATTACACGGCCTTGTTGATGGACCGTGCTTCGCTGGCTTCGGCCGATGCGTTGCGTTCTTTGGTTTTCATCCTGCTGGGGGCCGGGCTGCTTGTCTGGTTCTGGAAAGCGAAGAACAAGAAGACTGCGGCGACTTTCGTGAGCGCAGGTGTGGCAGCCCTTATTTTGATTGATCTTTGGACGGTGGACCGCCGTTATCTGGATGACAGCAATTTTGTTAAGCAACAACCGGCGGAGATGTATAAGGAAACGGTAGCCGATAAAGCAATCCTGCAGGACACGGGTTCGACTTTCCGTGTGTTGAACATCAATAACCCGTGGCAGGAAACGAATACTTCCTACTATCATCATTCTATCGGGGGATATCATGCCGTCAAGTTGCGCCGTTACCAGGAGTTGATCGACCATCGGCTGGACGGTGAGTTACGTGGAATTATCGGCGCTTTGCAGAAGGCACAGACGGCTGGGGATGTGATGTCCGCGCTGGCTGCTTGTCCTTCCTTGAATATGTTGAATACCCGCTATATCATCTATAACCCGGAACAGCAGCCGTTGAAAAATCCGTATGCATTCGGGAATGCCTGGTTTGTGGATAAGCTGGATATGGTGGAGAATGCGGATGCCGAGATAGAAGCCTTGAATACGATCGATCCGCTGGAAACGGCAGTTGTGGACAAGCGTTTCCAGAAGGATCTGGAAGGATTTGTTCCGCAGAAAGATTCAACTGCTACGATCGTGTTGGAAGAATACCGTCCGAATCGTCTGACTTATAAGAGTAAAGCGGATAAAGAACAATTGGCAGTCTTCTCCGAAGTCTATTACCAGCCGGGTTGGAAGGCAACGATCGACGGCAAGGAAGTGCCTCATTTCCGTGCGGACTGGATTTTGCGTGGTATGCGTGTGCCGGCAGGCGAACATACGATTGTATTCGAGTTCCGGCCTTCCGGTTATGTAACGGTTGCTTATGTCTCAACCTACAGCTCGTTCCTGATCCTGTTATTACTGATCGCTGCGATCGGTTGGTCGGGATGGGGATATTGGAAAAAGAGTAAAGAGTGAAATTTTAGGGAATGGCCAATAACCATTCCCAGATAGGTATTACCTCAATACTTTTATTTTCTGCTATCGGGATGGATCTTTTTTCATCTTTGGTGATGATGATTATTCGATCCAAATTCAAGAGACCGGAGATTTTGAGGAATGCATTTAATTCTCTTTTCTCTGTTTCCGGGTCGTGCAGGCTATAAGAAACTTGGATGCCTAAGGCTTCCTCCGGGATATAAAAGTCTATTTCTACGTTTTGGTTGTAGAAATAGACTTGTTTTTTATATTTTTTCCGAAGTTGGATGGCGACCATGTTTTCCAATAAAGAAGTTTCCGGGTCGAACAAGAAAAGGTTGAGCAACCCGTTATCGATGAAATAATATTTCTTGTTCGATTCTTTTTCAACGAATTTTGTTGCATAGTTGCTGATGCTGAATGTAAGCCAGCATTCTTCTGCATAGTTGAGGTAGTCGATAATGGTTTGGGTTCCGACTTTAGTTCCGGTTGTTGATATGATATGTGTAAGGCGCGTATAGGAGGATGGCTGTTTGACGCTTTCGGCCAGTTTTTTTATGAGCAGACGCATGGCATTGACATTTCGTACCGTATAGCGGGCAATCAAATCTCCGAAAAATATTTTTTGGTACAAATTGCTCAACCACGAGCGTTTGTCTTTGAAAAGTAAAAGTTCCGGAAGTGCTCCGTCGTAAAAATAGTTATTGAATTGCCGAATGATCTCAGAACGAATGGCTGTCTTGTAGATCCAGTTCGTTTCCAAAAGGATATTTTGGGCTTGTAAATATTCTGCAAATGAATAGGGATAAACTTCTTGAATCAAGAAACGTCCTCCTAATGTTGTGGCAATTTCACTACTCAGCATTTGGGCATTACTGCCTGTCACATATATTTGATAGCCGATATCGGCCAACCGCCGGACAAATTTTTCCCATTGGGGGATGATTTGAATTTCATCCAAAAAGAATATGGGGCGAGAAGGATAAAGCTCTTCGTAGGAAAGTTTGATTGTATCCAAGTCTTCTAATAGCAGACCGGTAAGACGATCGTCTTCGAAATTTATGTATAGGATCTCATCGATGGTATGGCCATTTTTAATGAGCCGGTGGATTTGTTGATACATCAAATGGGATTTGCCCGAACGCCGTAACCCTACAAATACATAATTCGCATGCTCCTCTAATACAAAAGGACGTTCCATAAACGTTTTGTTGAATACAAATTCTTGATATTCAACTATTATGTTTTTAATAAGCTCTTTGTTCATATCCTTGTGTGTTTTGTCTATAAAACAAAATTAGCGTATTTTTGTTTTGTATACAAGATAAAATTGGAATATTTTTATTCTGTATATAAAACAAAGTGGGGACGTATAGATTTTTTTATTTGTAGAACGTCTTTTGGAATGCCGAAAACTCCTCTTTCTTTAGCACCAGCCTGTTCCAAACGGCATCCAAGAATCCGCATCCATATCCTAACAACTGAATAAAGGAGGCGATAATCGACAGGAAGCCGATTTTAATACTTTTATTCTGAATCGAAGAATCCACAAAGATCAGCAAGCTGAAAAGTCCGAGCGGTAGTAAGCTCCAAACGCAGAAGAGGCTTCCGATCAGGAAAAAGAATACTCCTAAAGTAAAGACCGCCGGCAATAGATGCACTAATTTAAGCGAGTCCGGATATTTTTTATACAGATTGATACGGGCGATGCCGGAGTTATAAACCTGGCGGAAGAACTTGCGCCAGTCCGTACGTCGTTTGTGATAGACCCAAGCTGAGGGAAACAGGCATACTTTGTAGCCGTTCTTGAACAGACGGATACTGAAATCGATATCTTCCCCGAAACGCATGGGGGAGAAGCCGCCTAACGCTTCGTATGTGCTTTTCCGGATCCCCATGTTGAAGCTGCGGGGGTAGAACTTATCCATTTTCTTTTTGCCGCCACGGATTCCGCCTGTCGTAAAGAAGGAAGTCATGGAATAGTTGATGGCCTTCTGAACATCCGTAAAACTGTCAGAAGCCCTGTCAGGCCCTCCGAAAGCGTCAGCACCGGTTTCCTGAAGTTCTTTATTTACCGATTTGATGTAGCCGGGAGGCAGGATGCAATCCGAATCGAGTACGATCAGATAATCGCCTTTGCTCTGCTTCGCCCCGTAGTTGCGGGCATTACCCGGACCGCCGTTCGGAATATAAAAATAGGAAACATCCAACCTATCCTTGAAAGCCTCGACCACATGCTGGCAGGTCTCCTTCGAACCGTCTTCGACGATGACGACTTCGAAGTTTGTTTCACTCTGCCGCGTAAGGCTGTCCAACAACTCCTCTACCTCGTTTGGGCGGTTGTAGACAGGGATGATAAGGGACAAATGGGGTGTTGCCATATTCAAATGTTTTGCAAATCTTCATTTATATCTTTTTTCTCTTCTGCATCGAAAAGATTGGGGTTCCAATCCTCGTCATCATCCAGCCCCAGCCCCAGCCACTCTCTGAATTCTTGTGCTTCTTCGCTTTCAGGCATTTCTTGGAATACCTGTTTCAAATGCTTGTAACCATATATACCCCCACAATCTTCCGGCGGACAGGTTCCTTTACCGGAAATACAATAAGCCTTGTTGGATTTTTCTTCGGATACGGATTCCAGTGTTATCTCGTGTACCCAGTCGTCACCGAAGTCATAGATGTACAGAAGTTTTTTCATGTTTCCTGAAAAGAATCCCGATAGTTTTGTTTTTGAGGCATCGTATGTCTTAGTCTCAAAATCGAAATCATCTTCGGAAGGAATTGTAATACGGAAATTACCCTGGTATTCTTTTTCCCTGAATTCAAACAGATGGTAATTGTACCAGCCGAAGACGATTTGTATCACTTCATGAAATTGCAGGAATGTAAAATTCTCAGGAACGGAAACCTTTCTCCATATCGGTGGTTTGGTGATTCCTTTTAGCTTGATTTTGAATAAGTATGCCATATGATAGATAATTATTTACACAAAGATAATCCTTTTTGGTTTTCTGCTTGCTATTTTGTCGGTTAAGTACCCGGCCTTCTTCTTCAACCGATAGTTTGTCTTTGGAAGAAAGAACCAATATGTCCCAGTCCGAATCTTCCCTCGCGTTCCCTTTGGCGCGGGAACCGTACAGCCAAACTTGCACGGTCGGATCGACTTCATGCACGTTTTGCTTGATTTGGCTTAACATCAATTGATAATCGACTTTCATACTTCTCTTCCTTTTCTGCAAACATAGATAAAAATTCGCGATTGTTATCTATGTTTGTAGAAAAAGAGATACTCTTTTGTTTTATTGTCCGGGTGAGATTTCACTTTAGCCTTTTATCTGGAGGCTTTGATTTCATCTTTCCAGCTTATGGATTGTGAGAGCGTCAAGATGAAGCATTAGGAGTGAAAGTGGATCGGATAGCGATAAGCTGTCCCCTTTCGGAAACCAGCGACTTTCCCGAAAGGGGGTGATTTTAGAACACCCAAGCCATAGTTTATGGTGGTTGATGCATAGCGCTTCCGATTTGAATCAGTCAGTTAAAATGTAATATCCGCAGGTAGTATAGAAATTACGGATATACGGGATATTCAAGAATCTCCATAGTCTTCGAGGGTGGAGATTGAATTTTGTTTCGTAATTCGGATTGATGAAATAGAGGACCTCTTCTTCTATCCGGTACTTCTCTTTGTGGACGATCGAGAGAAAACGTTCCAATGAAATGCCGGTATCTTTGATTTCCAAAAGTCCTCCGGGATTGACGTTCCCCCATTCCAAAACTTTTTTATACACGGGGCGGGGCAGCAAGTGAAACCAAGGCAAATGGCTTAAGAACTTATTGCCGCAAACCTGCTGGTGGCCTCCGAACGGATTCTGCCAGGGAGGGAAAGCCACGAAAATAACGCCGTGGAGATTTAAGAACCTCTTTATAAAAGGCAAGAATAATTCTTGGTTCGGGATGTGTTCTATCACATCCCGGATGATGATAATGTCGAACTTGTTGTGCAGTTCGGTCACTTTGTAGATATCCTCGCAGATCAATGTCAGGTTTTTGTTGTTTGGGTGTGTGCTGTAGATTTCTTTTGCGATCGCAATCTGGCCTCCGTTGATGTCTATGCCTGTTACTTGGCAACCGAGATCCAGAAAGGGTTTTATGTTCCCTCCTTCTCCACAACCGATTTCAAGGATGTGTGAATCAGCTGTTATCGGTTTATGCTTTTCAATGAAAGGTATTACATATTTTTGTGTCGTAATACTTTGTTCGTTGAAATAGAGTTGTCTGTCAGCGTGTCTTTTTTGCATATCTACAAAATAAAAATGAGGATGCGCCAAAAGTCACTATGCTTTTGAACACATCCTCAGGTATATTAATATCTGTAATGTTCAGCCTTATACGGCCCTTCGACCGGTACGCCGATGTAATCCGCTTGCTTCTGTGTCAGCTTGGACAGTTTGACGCCGATGCGCTCCAGGTGGAGGCGGGCAACTTCTTCGTCTAAGCGTTTCGGCAGGCGGTAGACACCTACTTCGTAAGGCATTGTCCACAAATCCATCTGGGCTAATACCTGGTTTGTGAAGGAGTTGCTCATTACGAAAGAGGGATGGCCGGTCGCGCAACCCAAGTTAACTAAGCGGCCTTCTGCCAGAAGGAAGATGGAGTTGCCTGTCGGGAACGTATATTTGTCAACCTGCGGTTTGATGTTGGTGTGCTTGATGTTCGGGTAGTTCACCAATTTGTCGACTTGGATTTCGTTGTCGAAATGGCCGATGTTGCAAACGATGGCCTGGTCTTTCATCTGGGCCATATGTTCGATGGTGATGATGTCGCAGTTACCGGTGGTCGTAACGAAGACGTTACCTTCCTTGACGGCTTCTTCCATTGTTGTCACTTCAAAACCTTCCATAGCGGCTTGCAGGGCGCAGATCGGGTCGATCTCCGTGATCAGGACACGGGCTCCGTAAGAACGCATGGAGTGGGCACAGCCTTTGCCAACGTCACCATATCCGGCAACGACAACCACCTTACCGGCGATCATCACGTCGGTAGCGCGCTTGATGCCGTCGGCCAGTGATTCGCGGCAACCGTACAGGTTGTCGAATTTCGACTTTGTAACGGAGTCGTTGACATTGATGGCCGGAACCAGCAGCTCGCCTTTTTCCATCATCTGGTACAGACGGTGTACGCCGGTGGTTGTTTCTTCGGAAACACCTTTCATTTCGGCGATCGTGCGGTGCCAACGGGTATTGTCTTCAGCCAGGATACGGTTCAAGGTATCCAGGATGACTTGTTCTTCGTGATTGCCACCTTTACCGTTGATCGTTTCAGCATCGTTCTCTGCACGGTAGCCCATGTGAACCAGCAGGGATGCGTCTCCACCGTCATCCACAATCATGTGCGGACCTTTGCCGTCGGGGAAACGGAGCGCCATGTCGGTACACCACCAGTATTCTTCCAGTGTTTCACCCTTCCAGGCGAAAACGGGAACACCATCGGCAGCAATGGCTGCGGCAGCGTGGTCCTGTGTAGAGAAGATGTTACAGCTTGCCCAGCGGACATCTGCTCCCAATGCAACTAATGTTTCGATTAACACTGCGGTCTGAATCGTCATGTGCAGTGAGCCGGTGATACGAGCCCCTTTCAGAGGTTTCTGATCGGCGTACTTTTTGCGAAGCGCCATCAATCCCGGCATTTCGTGTTCGGCGATTTCGATTTCTTTACGACCGAATTCAGCCAAACTCATATCTGCTACTTTATAAGGCAGATTAGTTGGAAATAATTGTGACATAAATTGATACTAAATGATTATGGGGCAAAGGTAGTAATAATTTTCTTGTTGTTTATTAAAAACAGAGTTGTATTAGGGCAACTGACCTATTTCTGCAGCAACAATTTCTTTACTATGGGGTGAAAAAACTTTTTTCATCCTGAATTATTTTTTCTCAAATGCCTGCAAATTCTGTAATCAGTGGCAGTGATTATAAAATCAGTGGTGGTGATTATATAATCGGTGGCGCTGATTATATAATCACTGTCACCGATTATAGAATTTATAGGCATTTGGATAATTTTTTATGCCTATGCAGGTTATATTTCGGGCGTTTTTTTATGATTAAATGTGATAAGAAAAATATTATCAAAGTCCTTTGTGTTGCTGATAATATTTTTGTTATCTTTGTAATGTCGTTAAGACAAACGTTCTATACATAGTGACGATGGGCTAAAAGCTCGGATAGAAGAGGTTGAAAAAGATCTGTTATTCTATCTCCGCAAGTATCATGAACTGACTTCGAGAAGCAAATTCATGAAAGCGGTGGTTGATAAAGAAATCCGACGATTGGAGCGAGAGTTAAAAGAACTTGGAAAGTATTATTAACCAGAAAGGTGCTCCCTCTCATGGCCAGAGGGGGAGTTACCTTTTTCGTATAAACTAAAAATTGTGGTAAGATGGACAAAGTGAATCGTTTTTTTGAATTGAAGGAACTGTGGAAACAGAGTGCCGAAGTAGATCGTTTCTCTATCGATCGGCAGATAACAGAATTGATGGATAGTATGACTGACCAGGAAGTGGAGCTGCTTGCTGTTGGTGTACAAAATGACTTTGACAATGTTCATCAGGAAGTAGCCGAAATCAAAGAGCAATTGACGATCCGGGAACGATTGGGACCGGTGTTGCCTTATTTATCTGTTTCTAAATTGTCAAAGGACTATTTCAATAAATCTTCTTCTTGGTTCTACCAGCGTTTAAACGGGAATAAAATACACGGGAAAGTTTGTCGATTTACAGATAAGGAGTTGGAAACGCTCGATATGGCTCTGAAAGATATTAGCCAGCGTCTCTCATCATTACAGCTTGTATAAAAATTATAGAACAATTTATATTTGTCTTTTTGTAGGCGGAGTGGTGGTAGTGGTAGCCATTTTTGAAAAAAGAAAAAGCGAAAGGCAGTACCGGAGCAAAAAGCTTCCGACACTGCCTTTATACCTATTAGGATAGGACCGGCTGTTTAGACCGGTGTGATTCCTTGTTCTGCCAACAGTTTTAACCCTAAGTCTTTCAGTTTGAACTTCTGTATCTTTCCGCTACCGGTCATAGGGAAGGTGTCGACAAAGAATATATACTTCGGGATCTTGTGCCGGGCGATCTTTCCGCGGCAGAAGTCCTTGACGATATCTTCCGTCATGCTGACGCCTTCGTGCAAGATGATAAAGGCGCCTACTTCCTCACCGTATTTCTTGGATGGAACGGCTGCAACCTGTACATCTTTCACGCCTTCCAGATGGTAGAGGAATTCCTCCAGCTCACGGGGATAGATGTTCTCTCCACCCCGGATAATCATATCTTTGATACGGCCGGTAATGCGGTAGTTGCCGTTTTCGTCTTTCACACCCAGGTCGCCACTATGCAGGAAGCCGTCTTTGTCGATGACTTCGGCCGTTGCAGCCGGATTGTTGTAGTAGCCTTTCATGGTGTTGTAACCCCGGTTACACATTTCACCTTGTACGCCTACCGGACATTCTTCGCCCGTTTCCGGATCGATCACGCGGACTTCGGTAAACTCGAAGTCACGGCCCACCGTGTTGTAACGGACTTCTGCCGGATCGTCGATGCGCGAATGCGTCATGCCGGGTGATGCTTCCGTCAAACCGTATACGCTGGTTACACGCATGAACATTTTTTCTTCCACCTGTTTCATCAGTTCCACAGGGCAAAGGGAACCTGCCATGATACCGGTACGGAGGGACGTCAGGTCGAACATGTTGAACATCGGGTGGTTGAGCTCGGCGATGAACATGGTCGGCACGCCATAGAGCGCCGTACACCGTTCCTTATGGATGGAGGCGAGTACGACTAACGGATCGAATTTCTCGACCATAACCTGTGTACATCCGTGTGTCAGGACGTTCATGGACGCCAGTACGACGCCGAAGCAGTGGAACAAGGGGACGCAGCAGCATAGTTTGTCGTCTGCCGTGAACTTCATGTGCTCGCCTGTCAGCAGGCCGTTGTTGGCAATGTTATAGTGCGTCAGCATGACCCCTTTCGGGAAACCGGTCGTGCCGGAAGTATATTGCATATTCACGACATCCTGTGGAGTCACCAGTTTTTTTGCTTCCACCAGCGTCTCGTCGCTTACGTTTTCACCTAAAAGCAACAATTCGGGAGTGTTGTACATCCCTCTGTATTTCTCCTGACCGATATAAACCACATTCTTCAGCATCGGGAAACGTTTGCTTTTCAGGTAGCCGCGTTGCGATTCCTTCAGTTCGGGCAGCATGGTGTACATCATGTCAACATAACTGCCATCAAACACCCCGTCGGTGATGCACATCGTATGGATATCTGCGTTCTCCACCAGAAATTCCAGTTCGCTCTGCTTATAGTTCGTATTGACGGTAACGGCCACAGCCCCGATCTTTGCGGTGGCATACAGGAATGTGAGCCAGTCCGGAACGTTGGTTGCCCAGATACCGACATGCGTGCCATGTTTGATACCGATCGAAAGCATGCCTTTCGCCATCCGGTCCACACGTTCGTTGAACTCTTTCCAGGTGAAGCGCAGATCGCGGTCGGAGTATACCAGATATTCTTTGTCAGGTGTCGTTTCGGCCCAATGTTCCATCCACTGGCCGAGTGTCCTGTCTTGTAATTGTATTTCCATAGAGGCGGCAGATTAATAAGGGGTGTAGATGACTCCGAGAATTTTCGCCGTATTGTCGGCTGCGGCATGTACATGATGGGCGACGATGGAATCATAGTAGATGCTGTCGCCTTCTTCCAAGATGTAGGTGTTTTTGCCGTAGTTGATTTCGAGGATGCCTTCCAGCACATAGATGAATTCTTCCCCTTCGTGCGTGGAGAGCACGAAATCCACCCCGTCTTCAGTAGGGGCGACATCGATCAGGAACGGTTCCATATGGCGGCCGGACTTGTCTTGCGACAGCGAATGGTATTCCATGTGCTTGCGCGCCTTGCTGTCGTTGTTGCTGAAACCGATGCTGTTCATATCGTTACTGTCTTTCTTGCGGCAGATAACGGGACCCAGTTCGGACTGGTCGTCTAAGAATGTGCCCAGTCGTACGCCTAACACGCGGGCTATCTTGATTAGCGGGGCGAGAGACGGGAAGTCTATATTGCCCTCGATACGTTCTATTTGTTCGATGCCCAGACCTGAGCGTTCGGCTACTTCCTCAGTAGAAAGTTGTTTGGATTCACGGATGCTTTTGATTTTAGCTCCTATGATTTTGTTGTTTCCCATGAGTATTATATGTTTATTGTTTATTGAATCTTTTAATTTGTAACAGAACGGCGCAAAATTACATTAATTTTTCATTAAACAAAGGCATTTGGTAAAAGAAAAAAGGATGATCCCCGTAGAGACCATCCTTTTTGTAACTTCTTGCGAAGAAATTGTTTCTTACTTTCTGATGCCAAGCTCTTTGATGATAGCACGATATCTTTCGATATCTATCTTGATCAGGTAATCCAGTAAACGACGACGTTTACCTACCAACATCTTCAGAGCTCTTTCAGAGCTATGGTCTTTGTGATTAACCTTCAAGTGTTCTGTCAAATGTGCGATACGAACTGTGAACAGTGCGATCTGGCTTTCTGCCGAACCTGTGTTTGTGGCAGATTTACCATACTTTTCGAAAATCTCTTTTTTCTTTGCTGAATCTAAAAACATGATTCTTGTGTACTTTAATAAATTAATACTATGTTATCTAAGCGGGGACAAAGGTAGGTATTCATTTTTGATTGGCAAATTTTTTTATGTATCTTTTTTATTTTGAAGCGTCAATGTCATATACTTCTCGCAAATTTATTGTAATTTTGCGGCCAATAAATTAGTTTTCAATGCAAAAGATTAGAAACATCGCGATTATCGCGCACGTAGACCACGGTAAAACAACGCTCGTGGATAAGATGTTATTAGCCGGTAAGCTCTTCCGTGAAGGACAGGCAGAGCCGGATCAGTTCCTGGACAATAACGACCTGGAACGCGAACGAGGGATTACGATCCTTGCCAAAAATGTCTCTATTAATTATAAAGGTTATAAAGTCAACATTATCGATACTCCGGGACACGCCGACTTCGGAGGTGAAGTGGAGCGTGTATTGAACATGGCCGATGGTTGTCTGTTGCTGGTCGATGCTTTCGAAGGTCCGATGCCGCAGACCCGTTTCGTGCTTCAGAAGGCTATCCAGTTGGGACTGAAACCGATTGTGGTTATTAATAAGGTTGACAAACCGAACTGTCGCCCGGAAGAGGTGCAGGAAATGGTGTTCGACCTGATGTTCAGTCTCGATGCGACGGAAGAACAGCTCGACTTCCCGACTATCTACGGTTCTGCCAAGCAGGGCTGGATGTCGGAAGACTGGAAAGAGCCGAAGGAAGATATTACCGCTTTGCTGGATGCCATCATCCAGTATATCCCGGAACCTAAGGTATTGGAAGGTTCTTCACAGATGTTGATTACCTCCCTGGACTATTCCAAATATGTAGGCCGTATCGCTGTGGGCCGTGTACATCGTGGCGAACTGCGCGAAGGACAGGACATCATGCTTTGCAAGCGTGACGGCTCGATGGTGAAATCGAAGATCAAGGAAATCGACGTGTTCGAAGGGCTGGGGCGTACGAAAGTAGACGCTGTCCAGTCTGGCGATATCTGTGCAATTATCGGTGTGGAAGGTTTCGAAATCGGTGAGACGATTGCCGATGCAAACGATCCGGAACCGCTGCCGACGATCGCTATCGACGAACCGACGATGTCCATGCTCTTTACGATCAACAACTCCCCGTTCTTCGGGAAAGATGGCAAGTTCGTGACATCCCGCCATATCTACGACCGTTTGATGAAGGAATTAGACAAGAACCTCGCCTTGCGTGTGGTTCCGACAGATTCTGCCGATTCGTGGTTGGTGTACGGACGTGGTGTGCTTCACTTGTCTGTCCTGATCGAAACCATGCGTCGTGAAGGCTACGAATTGCAGGTCGGCCAGCCGCAGGTTATTATCAAGGAAATCAACGGCGAGAAATGCGAACCTGTTGAACAGCTGACAGTCAATCTGCCGGAAGAATGTTCCAGCCGTATCATCGATATGGTAACCAAACGTAAGGGTGAAATGACGATGATGGAAAGCAAGAACGACCGTATGCATTTGGAGTTCACGATTCCTTCCCGCGGTATTATCGGCCTGAACAATGCTGTCCTGACTGCATCAGCCGGTGAAGCGATCATGGCGCACCGTTTCCTCGAATATCAACCGTGGAAGGGAGATATCGAACGCCGTACGAATGGTTCTATCATCGCGATGGAAACCGGTACAGCCTATGCGTATGCCTTGAACAACCTGCAATCCCGCGGACGTTTCTTTATCGCTCCCCAGGAAGAAGTATACGCCGGCCAGGTAGTTGGTGAACACACGAAAGACAATGACCTGGTTGTAAATGTAACGAAATCGAAGAAGCTGACGAATATGCGTGCTTCCGGTTCGGACGACAAAGTATCTTTGGCTCCTCCCACGGTGTTCAGCCTGGAAGATGCTTTGGAATATATCAAAGGCGATGAATATGTGGAAATCACCCCGAACAGTATGCGTATGCGTAAGATCATTCTCGACGAACTCGAACGTAAGCGTCAGGGAAGATAAGGGATTGTTTCGAAACAACGATAAATCGAAAAGCCGGAAGTGGCATCCACTTCCGGCTTTTTCTTTATATATTAATGTATAGCCCTTATGGTAAAGACTCTGCATATTTATAAAGCTCGAACACCTGCATGGCGGCATTGAAATCGATGCTTTTCTGCTTAATATAAGTCTGGAGCTCTTTCTTATGCTTTCCGTAAATTTTCAGGAATTGTTTCTCATTTGAGAACTTCTTTTCTTTCCCGTTCTTTTTGATCAGATAGACTTTTATAATCTCTCCGACCCAATCGTCTTCTTTGTCGAGTTGGTGTACGGATGACCCCGGCGTATTCAGGTGCGAGTAAGTGCGGGTAGCCGACGTATTCGATTTGATACCGTAACCAACAGCTTTACCATCATCCAGCAAGCGAGGCTGATAATGGATTTTGAACTCCGGTTCCGTTTGCAGGATTTCTGTCGGGCCGAAGCGGGAAGCCAGAAAGGTGCGCTCGCCAACCTTTACGCTGCCTATCTGTTCCTGTTCGCCAAACAGTTTCAACTGGTTCTCATCTTCTTTGTCGATAAAGACAAATGAACCTTTTACCAGATCGTAATTGGCCGGAACACAAAAGGTGCGTCCATCCTTGTAATAGACATAGGTGTCCTGGAAGTTTTTGAAAAAGAATCTTTTATGTTTTTCCTGTGCAAAAGATCCTCTTGGTAAGCCGATCAGGAATACCGCTAAGAAGAAAAACAAATGTCTCATAATAGCCTCCTTTTTTAAGGTGAATACTTTTTCTATATATTATAGATCGTCTGGAAAATAAATACCCTAACAAAAATAGGTAAATATTGCATGCAAACTCCTTGCCTGCGGGAGAAACGAACTTTTCGTATGTTTTTCTCATGAATTTCGAAGGCATGAGTAATGTCTCTTATGTGGAAGGAAAGTCTTATATTTGCCACCCGAAATGATAAGCTTTACAAATCGATGATGAAGAAAAAAGTATATAAGGCGATTGTATGCCTTTGTTGTGTCGCGACCTCTCTCTATGCTCAGGACCGTGTAGTCGAATTAACAAATCCGGATGAAAGTTGTACAAGTATTGCTGCCGGCAAACTGGCGACGACCGACGGTTCGGTTATGACCTCGCAGACCTGCGACGGGACCTCGCGCACCTGGATGGAGGTTGTGCCTGCTCAAAACTGGCCGGATACGGCAATGCTCGATATCTACTGGGATCTACGTCACACGGAAAGTAAAAACGATCGTTTGGGCGTAAAGCTGAAAGGCTCTATCCCGCAGGCGCCTCATACATACGCTTACCTGAATACCGGTTATCCTTGTATGAACGAGAAACAACTGGCGATGGGAGAAACGACGATTGTCGGACGTAAAGAGCTGCGCAATCCGAAAGGACTGTTCCATATCGAGGATTTGCAGGGAATCGCCTTGCAACGTTGCAGTACGGCACGTGAAGCGGTCTTGTTGATGGGGCGCTTGGCGGAGCAATACGGCTATCGTGACGGCGGGGAATGCCTGACGGTCGCCGATAAAAAAGAACTTTGGTTTTTCGAAATTACGGGTGCTGGGCCGGAAGAGCCGGGAGCTTTGTGGGTCGCCCGGTGCATACCGGACGACCATGTGACGGTTTCGGCCAACACGCCTCGCATCTCCGATGTCGATTTCAAGGACAAGGATAATTATATGTATAGCGAAGGGCTTAAAGAAAAAGCCCGCAAGTTGGGATATTGGGACGGGAAAGAACCTTTTAAGTTTTGGAAAGTTATCCACGAAACAGGGAAGAAGCCTTTTACCATCCGCGACTTTTTTGTTTTGAAAACGCTTGCTCCCTCTTTGGACCTGTCGATGGATATGGAGGAACTTCCTTTGTCTGTCAAGCCCGACCGGCAAGTCTCTTTGGCGGATATGAACCGTCTGCTGCGTGAAACGTACGAGGGTACGGAATGGGATATGACAAAAGATATGATGGTTACGAAGAAGATCAAGGATAAAGATGGAACCGAGCGCGATACGACATATAAAAGCCCGCTGGCCCAAAACTGGATGACGAACGATATGTTTGATTTCCTAAATGCACAGCGCGGTGAAAAGAAGATCGGGAAACAGCGGACGATATCGGTAGTCTGGTGTGCTTATTCATTTGTGATCCAGTGCCGTGACTGGTTGCCGGACGAGGTGGGAGGCGTTTGCTGGTGGTCGGAGGATAATCCGGGCGAGAGTCCCCGTGTGCCGTTGTTTGCCGGGATGACAGACGTCCCCGAAAGTTTTAAGGTTTGTGGACATAAGCGTTATCGTCCGGATGCCGCCCTTTGGACTTACCGCCGTACGAACCGTCTGGCGCAGGTGAGTTGGGGACATGGCCGCAAACTGATCGAGCCTGCCGTCCTCTCCTTCGAGCAGAAGGCGGCAGACGAGATGCCTTTGGTCGAAAACAAAGTATCGGCTCTTATCCGGGAAGGCAAAAAGGAAGAAGCCCGAGCCTATCTTACCCGCTATTCCTTCGATTTTATCTATTCGACCTTGCGTTGCTGGGAAGAAATGGAAGGACAACTTTGGCATAAGTTCGGCCGGGGTTTCTGATCGAGGGAACCCTTTAATGCGAATTCTTTTTGGCTTTCTCCCGCTGCTTTTCGATTTCTTTCCGGTAAGAGAGCGGGTTTATGCCCGTCTTGCTTCTGAAAAAGTAAGAAAAATAGTCGGCCGATTCGAAGTTGAGCTTCATTGCGATGTCCTGGATCGACATTTCCGTACTGCTTAGCAGATCCTTGATCTTGCTGAGCTTCAGTTGTAGCATATATTGATGAGGGGCGATTCCGGTGTATTGTTTGAATGACTTTCTGAAATTGGAATAGCTCATGTTTATGGATTTCGCAATGTCCTCGGGCGTAAACTTGTCGTAAATGTTTTCCCGCATCAGTACGCATGCCTCCTGTATCTTCTGCATGGAGACCGGTCCGTAATCCTGATTCTTGCTAATCGAATAGATCAAGCCGATCGTATGCATCGTAATTCCCGCCAAAACAGCCTGGAACCCAGACTTCTGTGCCCTGGCACAGTCAAGCATTTCCCCGAAATGCTTGACAATCTGGTCATTTATGCCGATATGAAAGATGGGATTTGCGCGGTTAATAATTTCGTTTAGTAATTTTACGAAATAATCACCTTGGAAGGTCACATAATATTCATCCCATCCTACATTGGCGACAGGTTGATAGCTATGCCATTGTCCTGGGAATATGAAGAAAGCGTCTCCTTTTGATATTTTCTTTTCCGAACAATTGATAGAAGAGAAAGTCCCTTCCCCTCTTATGATATAAACCAGTGCGAACTCATCGATAATCCGACCCCGGTCGGGGTTGAACGTGTATCCGATTGGATGGCCTTTAAGGGGATAGTTGTCTTTCGGATCGATAGACTGAAAGCCTATACCGCTGATTGACATTCCCCAGATATTTTCATCATTATTTGTCGGTAAGTACTTTATGACGTTATGTTTGCTGCGATCGAAATCCATTTAGTTTTTCTTTTTGGGTATTTCCGGATAAAATGTTTTTCTGAGTGAAGATTACATTTATCTCTGTTTACAAAGATATTAAATTTATTACATCTGTCAAAAACCGAGGGAAAAATATCATTTTTTCATGATTTTAAAGACAACAAAGGCGGATATTTGTGAAAATAAATATCGTTTAACCTAATAAAGTTTGGAGATTATGAGAAATCGAATTCTATTATTGCTATGTTTCCTATGCGTAGGATTGCAAGCATTTGCCCAGATTTCTATTTCAGGAAAGGTGGTTGATGCAGGAGGTATGGAGCTTCCAGGCGTAAATGTGATGGTAAAAGGAACGACTGTCGGTACATTGACCGATGGCGATGGAAAGTTTACAATTCCTGATGTTCCGGGCGGCAGTAATGCCGTATTGGTATTTTCTTATGTCGGTTTCCAGACACAAGAAATAAAGGTGGGGAATGCCAAGAGTCTGACTGTGAAATTGCAGGAAGACAATATGGCATTGGATGAGGTTGTTGTTGTTGGGTATGGTACATCCCGTAAAAAAGATTTGGCAGGGTCTATTTCCAGTGTTAAATTGGAAGATTCTCCTTTGACACAGTTGGCAAATGTAAATGCTTTGGTGGCTTTGTCAAGTAAGATTCCGGGCTTTAATTATTCTCCGACGACAGATGCCGGTGGTGATAATACGGCTTCAATGACGATTCGTGGTATGAATTCTATTATTACAGGTCCTTCGGAGGCAAGTTTGAACAAACCGTTGTTGGTTGTCGATGGTTCCATCTTTAATGGTAGTATCAATGAAATTGCCATGACAGATGTTGAGTCTATCGATGTCCTGAAAGATGCCAGTTCTGCTGCTATCTACGGTTCACGTTCTGCAAATGGTGTAATTATTATTACAACCAAACGTGGTCGTTCTTCCAAACCGACAGTTAATCTGGATGCTTATTATGGTATTCAGAGTTGGACAAGAAAACCGCAGATGGTAACGGATCAAAGCGAATTTTTGAATCGTCGCCGTGAAGCGATGATTGCTGAGGGTTCAATTGATCCGAGCGTAGGTCTGGATGCTGCACAGTTGCTGAATGCGGAAGAACTGGAAGTTTATAATGCAGGAGGATGGGTTGATTGGATTGATGAGGTATCTCAGAATGCACAGATCCAGAATTATAACCTAAGTATTTCCGGTAATGCTTCGGATAGAGTGAATTACTATCTGTCAGCCGGTTATATGAAACAGGATGGCTTGATTATTGGTGATGACTATAAAAAGTTGACTTTCATGGCAAAAATGGATGCAAAAGTTACTGATTGGTTGACAGTAGGTATGCGTGCATCTTATTATAATGCCTCTAATCCCGGCCAGATTGCAAATATTCAGTCTGCAACATGGCTGTCTCCCTATAGTCATAAGTATGTACGTTATGATGGCTATACTGATTGGTATGAAAGATATGCAAATGGTAATGTTGCCAGTCCGTTCTGGAGTTCTTCCGAAACTACTTCTTATTTGTGGACAGATCGCGAGAAGAAGTATGATAATCTGAATGGAACAGGATTTGTACAGATCGATTTCCCGTTTGTAAAAGGCCTGAGCTATAAGTTTACCATGAATGCGGTAAAGAATACGAATAATGTCGATATGTTTGTAAACCCTCAATATTTTTTAGATACGAGAAAAGTAGAGGAACTGGCTGATCCGTATAAATATACGGTGGAGGCAAATGGTAAATCGGAGATTAACCAGACGTATGCGTGGACAATGGATAATGTGTTTACTTATACGAAAGATTTCGGAAAGAACCATTTGGATGCGATGCTCGGTTATACGCGTGACGCAACTCATCAGAATCAGTTGAAAACTGCTTATAGCGGTTTCAAATTACCGACTGTATTAGGCCCGTACGGACAGAACTTGGCAACGACTCAACAGATTAACAAGACATTGAAGGAATGGCAGAATGTCGGTTATATGGCTCGTGTCAATTATAACTATGCAAACAAGTATTATCTGACGGCAAACTTCCGTCGTGATGGTTTTTCTGGATTTGCAAAAGGTAGTAAATGGGCTAACTTCCCAGGTGTGTCTGCTGCTTGGACATTGTCCCAGGAAGATTTTATGCAGAATGTAATTCCGGGATTGAGTTTTTTGAAGTTGAGAGGATCCTATGGTTTGACCGGTAATCAGAGTATCGAAGCCTATGCTACATTGGCAACAGTCGCTTCCGGTTATACTTGGTATGATGCATCTTCATTGTATATCTATCAGAATTCGTTGGCAAATGAGGAATTGACCTGGGCGACAACTAAAACTGGTAACTTCGGTCTTGATTTCGGATTCTTGGACGGACGTATTTCCGGTTCTATCGATGTTTATAAATCAAAGACAAATGATATGTTACTTAACCGTTCATTGCCTTATATGACCGGTTTTTCGGAAGCAAAGTTTAATGCGGGTGAAGTGATGAATCGTGGGGTCGAACTGGCTTTGAATACAATCAATATAAATGGCGACGGTAAAGATAATTTCCGTTGGGAAAGTGGATTGACTTTCTATCGTAACAAAAATAAGATTGTTCACCTTTTCGGTAAAGATGCTAATGGAGAAGAAGCTAACGATACCGGTAATGCGACAACAAATGGTTATGAAGTTGCTCGTGCATTAGTAATAGGTGAGTCGATTAACGCTGCATGGGACCTGAAAAAGTTAGGCATTTTCCAGTCTCAGGCTGAGATTGACAACTATATAGATGTGAACGGTAATAAGATTCAACCGAATGCTGTACCTGGTGATATCAAATTCCTGGATTATAACGGTGATGGTAAGATCAGTACGGATGACCGTCATTGCATTGGTGATATGGATCCGCTGTTCACGATCAATTTGAGCAATACGTTAAGTTGGAAGAACTTCTCTCTGTATTTCAACTTCCGTTGGGATGCTGGTAATAGTTCTCATTTTATCGGTAGTGACCCGTTTGGTAATTACCATAATACGGCAACGACATCAGGCGCTCAGTTGAAAGTAGCTCCATGGAGTGAGAATAATCCGACAAACGACCATCCGCGCCTGGGGTATGTAAACACTTATTCCTATTATTTCTGGTCTCAACGCCAGTATTTGAAACTGAAAGATTTAAGTCTCTCTTATACATTTGACCAGCCGTGGGTAAAAAAAGCTAATATTCAGAATTTGCGTCTTTATCTGAGTGGTACGGACTTGTTCACTATTACTGGCTGGTCTGGTCTGGATCCTGAAACAGGCGGTACGATTGCTGCAGGTCCTGGTAGTGCTCGTTATGGAAGTAAGCCTGCTTATCGGACAATTACAATTGGTGCTAATATAACATTCTAAAACTGAACGGATATGAAAATCAAAAATATATTATTAGGAACGGTTGTTGGCTCTTTGTCCATGTGTGGATTAGTTAGCTGTGACAATGATTTCCTGGAAGAAAAATCATACGAATATACTTCTTCGACATCTTATAATACACCTGCAGAGTTAGACATGGCGATCGGTTATTTACATGGTCGTATTCAGTACTTGTTTTTTGGCGTATGGGGCAATCATAACTACTTTATGACTGGTATGGGTTTGGATACTTTTGCTGCAACAGACCAGAATTATATTACAAGTAACTGGAAGACGTTTACTCCTGGCGAACCGGGCTATTCACGTCATTGGTATGATAATTTATGCAAGATTGTCCAACAATCAAATGTAATTATCGACGCTATCGATAATCGTGATATCAAATGGGATAGTGACACTCAGAAGAATGAGGTTCGGGCGGAAGCGATCTTCTTCCGTGCATGGGCTCATCGATGCCTGGCTGGAATGTATGGTGACACTCCGATTATGTTGGAACCTGCGCGTTCAGCGAAAGTGGATTATGAACGCTCTCCTCGTATCGATGTGTGGAAACAATGTGCTGAAGATTTCGAATGGGCAGCTCAGAATTTACCGTTGACAACAACGAAAAACGGCCGTATCGTGAAAGCGGCTGCAGACCATATGCTGGCTGAAGTAGCTATTTGTATCGGTGATTATGATAAAGCAATTGCAGCTGCAAAACGTGTGATCGATGGAACAGATGGTGATTATCATCTGATGACGGAACGTTTCGGAACCCGTGCGGGTGAGGCTACAGACCGCTATGGCAATCCTCATAGTTCTTATTGGGACTTGTTCCGTATGGGGAATTTTAATTATCAGGAAGGAAATAAGGAAGCAATCTGGGTCGCTCAATATGATTATGAAGGACGAATCAGCAATACCGGTGGCGGTGGTGTCGTAAGCTGGGGTTCTGCTCCTGCAAAATGCCATATCGAACAGGCTTTTGTTTCCAATTTCTATAACGTGGACAAGAAAAGAACTTTGTCGAATGGTGAAATTATTCAGATATTCGGTTGGGGGGCTGTAACCTTTACAAATAGTAAGGCAGACTATGACGCGAATAAGAATAAGTCGAATGTAGCAACCGACTCGACAGGGTACGGTGGTGGTGGAACTTGCCACCCGACTGAATGGTTCTTGGGTGATCTGTGGAATGGCTGTGGTAGTGATGTTCGTGGCTCTGAAGAGATGATTCAGCGTAATCTGTATCAGTCGGGCGGCAAGCCATGGAGGCAGGCTATTGACGAAGCGAAGGCTTTATATGAATCTAAAAAAGCTGCCGGTGATCCGGATGCCGATCTTTATAAAGTAACGGCTAATGATACGGTCACTCTTTTCCCGCGTATTTGGAAGTTCGGTACGGATAAACATGTAGATGGTGACTATCGCCGATATGATCCGGATTGGTATGTAATTCGTCTGGCTGAGACTTATCTGTTGTTGGCAGAGGCATATTTGAATAAAGGTGATAAGGCAAGTGCGGCAGAAGCTATCAATGTTGTTCGTGCCCGCGCCAAAGCTCCGTTGTGTACGGCTGCTGATGTGACGTTAGACTATATTTTGGATGAACGTGCCCGTGAACTGTATGGTGAAGAGCATCGTGCGGTAACATTGTCCCGTTTGTCAACTAAGGAAAATCCGATTTTAGTAGAGCGTACACGTAAATATGGATATCGTTTCCCGGCCGCAACAAACGAACTGAAGGGTGCAGGTCCTAATATTCAGAATTATCAATGGCAATATCCAATACCATTACAGGTAATCGAAGCGAACTCGGGTGCGAATTTCCCGCAGAATGAAGGGTATTAATCTGAACTATCAAACTAATAAAGGCCCGGAGGCAGAAAAGCTTCCGGGCTTTTACTTTGTATCGGATTTAGGCGGTACGGATAAATCCATAATACCAATAGGTGTTTCCGTATTTTTGGCGGAGTATATGATCCGTATTCGGACGCTGCGACATCAGTACGCCGAAATCTTCGAAAGCCTGCCTGCAGGTTGGGCTAACCGGGTAGTTGCGGGTGGCCTCCAAATGAGGGAACATGAGGTCAACCACTAATAGGGCTTCTTGATAATGAACCGGTATCGTTTCACTGTGTGGAAAGTATTGTCGGAATAAATTATAGAATCCTTTCAGGTCTTTGCCCAAAAGGACGCCACATAACAGATAGTCGAGCGCTTTGCGGTTGGTGGTATCGGCTTTTACTGCTTGTGTCAGAAGAATAAGAGGAGAAGATGCGTCGATAATGAAATCTTCCTTGTAGGCTTCTTTGAATGTTGTTAGAGAGGTGGAGAACCGTTTGCTCCGTTCTTTTATCCATTGATTATGGCAGGTGGAGGTTTGTAAGATGTCCATATATTTCTGGGCCAGGGAAAGATTCCCGAATTCTGTTTGCCAGTCGATCATCCTTCTGAGTCGGGAGAAAGAAAGGCCTTGCGGGGACATGGCATTTGCTTGTGCAAGTTGATGGAGAGCTTCGTGTTTCAGTCCGAGGGCATAGGCGAAAAGGCTGTTGAAATTAGCTCCGTCCAATTCGTTTGCCGGAAAATAGATGCGGTCTGCCGATTGTACCGGATAGTGGAAGAGTTGTTCCGGCAGGATGCCTTCCTCACTAAGGGCAAGCATCAGGTAAGGATGATAATAGGCTTCGCTAATGTTACAGGTATGGATTGTTTGCAGTACCTGGTCCCATTGTTGTTCTTCCGCATGCCGTTGTATAGCCAGGCGTTTCTCCCTTTCCCGATTAGGGGAGGAGTAAATGCTGTAACAGCTGAATGCGATTAACAGAAGAGGGAATGCGAAGGAAACATAGCGGTTTCCTTTCCGGTCGGAGAGGAAGACGGAGCAGAGCGGAATCAGGAACAAGGCATAATATACGTAAACATATCGCATTCCATATTCCGGGTTGATGAATGTGTACAACTGATTGGTCGGGGTGTAATAAATAAAATTTTGCCATAATAGAGGCCATGCGGCAACGAGTACCAGGCTTATAGCCGGTAATACAGGAAAGTCTTTTTGTTTGAAGAAAATACGTTCGAAAACAACTCCATACAGATATAACAAGAGTAAGCTGTTTTCTGGTAAAAGAAGATACAAGAAAGGAACAGCGATCAAAGCGCTGATATGCCGTATGACTTTGTTTCGGAGGAAAAGGTAAAAAGCGAGTGTCAGAAGGAACAGATTGTATTGTAATAGTGTAGATAAGTTCCAGGCATATTGATAGATACAGAACATAATAACCGGAATGATGATTACCCATCTATGCTGTGTGGCTTTCCATTGCCGCAAGTAGAGTAGGGTAATAGCTGCAGTAATCAGAAGTAAACTTGTTTCCACGAAAAGTCCCAGTGAGAATGGGTGGTAGAACTGGGACAAAAAATTAGTTAGCAGACTGTTCCAGCCTGCTGGAGCAAGTAGATAACCTGTCAGGTAGTCGTTTGTCGTCAGGAATAATCCACCTGCTTCTTGATAACGAATATATTCGGGATAGAACATATATTCGATAATGAGTGCATAAATACTTGACAGGATCAGAAGTATGATGTTTTCTTTTTTCATTTTTATGTATGTTTTAATCGGTTACGGTATGATCCAGCCGGGATCTGGTGATTGTGATTTTATCCTTGATAAATTCCGGGATGTTGAATGACTTCATCCGGAGGTTGTTTTCGTCAGGATCTTTCTGCGGGAGCAGGAACGGTTTACTGAACTTTCCGTTTTCATTTAGGTGGGCGATAAAGAAACGGGTATAAAGTCCGTCTAAACGCCGGCTGCTGAATATGATCCATTTTCCGTTTGAAGACCAGGAGTGATAGCTTTCCACGTCCGGGCTGTTCAGTATATCGGTATTTACGGAAGCAGAATCTTGTAAAGATATCATTTTCAGATCTGCTTTCTTATGCCAAATAGGGAAAGTTGCATAATCCGATTCGGTGAAAAGCAGATATTGATTGTCTGGTGAGATGCGGGGAAATGAAGCGCTTTTATTGTGTGCTGTATAGATCGTGTCTATCGTTTCTCCGAAAGAACCGCTATCTGGATCAAAGGAGACACTGCAAATGGAGTACCTGACCTCTCTCAACCTTTTGGGTAATTGTTTGGCAGGAGCCGTACAATAATATAGGCGTTTCCCGTCAGGAGCCCATGCAGGAAATGTTTCGAAAGATTCCGGACCGTTGAAACGAGGATCTGTTGTGACTGTGTTACGGACCGGATCATATAGTATCAGGTCTGATTCCAGATCGTAGACCTCTATAAGGTTCGGATTTCGGCTATAAAAAGACTGACGTGTGGTATTGGTTGAAAAAATAATGTATTTGCCGGATGGATGCCAATGGGGATAAGTTCCTTCTTTGGACGATCCGAGTTGCGATAATTGCACTTTGACGGGCTGGTTATTTTTAATGATGATTGTCCCTCCCGGAGTAGTCCGTGCATGAAACATGAAATCGGTAGGTGAATAATTACAGAATGAATGACAATTGACACATCCTTTTTCAGTCATATTACTGGAAATGATAATTTCTTCTTTGAAACAATTTAAGGCTCTTTGTCGTATATCCATTTCATGCCATGATTCGTAACCAGGCTCGATCAGTCGGTAGGCAATATATGGATCGATAGAGTCTGTGGTAATATAAATAGGAAAAGATTTGTATTGTACACCTTCCGGATAAGAATTGTTCCAAATAGATATGGATATATCTATTTGTTTTCCAATATTATGAGATATTATATGCTGCCATTTCTTTAAGGGTATATCAATTTTGTTTTTCCCTTCAATGCTAAATAAGGGTTGGTTTTTATTGAAAAAAACAGCTTTTATGTGAGAAGAATTCTTGACTGTAAAGTTTAAAGGTGCAATATTGACAGGAATACTTATTCCTTTGTAATCCGGAAAGATATCCGGATAGGTATTTTCCTGTTTTGATGCGACTCTGTTTTCGGTGCATCCGGTGTAGAGGAAGAAGGCTAATAAAGAAAATAATAATTGTTTCATATCTCGTCCTGTTAATAATAGCACTTTGCAAAGATGTATCAAATTTTTAATTATAAATATCAAAAGCATAGATAAAATCTCTGCGAACGTAAATATTTTTGTCCTTTGTGAAAGACACATGGGAAGATGCATTAATCTTATTTATGTAAATACCGTATTATGATGAACAGATACAAATTCTTTATTCTTTGCCTCGGCTTGATGTGCGCGTTGCACTTGCCGGCTAAAGATTACTATGCCACGGACTTCGGTGTGAGAGCGGATGGCAAGACCTTGAATACGAATTCCATTCAGAAAGGGATCGATTTTGTGAACGAACAGGGTGGGGGACGGCTGGTCTTTACTGCCGGCAATTACCTGACGGGGTCTATTTACCTGAAATCGAATGTGACGCTCCACCTCGAAGAAGGGGCGACTTTACTCGGATCGACCAATCCCTGGGATTACGAGAAAGATTCGTATATTCGTTGGATGTCCATGATATTCGCAGTCAAACAACAGAACATCGGTATAACAGGAAAGGGAACGATTAACGGGCGCGGCTTTCAAACCGCCAACAATATGGTGGACTACATCCAGCGGGGTATCTACGAAGACCCTCTGAAACTGGGTCGTCCGAATGAGACGAACCGTCCGCAGAACATCTATTTCCGCGAATGCGAGAATGTGACGATCAAGGATATCACCCTGCGGGACCCGGCAAGTTGGAACCAGACCTACGACCAATGCAAGAACCTGTATGTAGACGGCATACACGTCGATAGCAAATCCTACTGGAACAACGACGGGATCGATGTTGTGGACTGTGACGGCGTCGTGTTGAAAAACTCTTTTCTCGATGCGGCGGATGATGCCCTTTGTTTCAAATCGCATGATGCCAACAGCATGTGCCAGAATGTGGTGGTCGAGAACTGCGTAGGCCGTTCGAGTGCCAGCGGGTTGAAGTTCGGGACCGTGTCGCGTGGCGGTTTTCGTAATTTCAAGGTGAAGAATATCAAGATATACGATACGTATCGTTCGGCCATCACATTTGCCGCGGTCGACGGCGCCCTGATCGAGAACATTGAAGTGGACGGCGTGCGCTCCATCCATACCGGAAATGTCATTTACCTCCGTATCGGTGACCGCTGGAGTGCCGGAAAGAAACCGGTCATGAAAAATATTACGATCAAGAATGTCTATGCCGAGATCCCGATGGATAAACCGGATGCCGGATATAATTACGAAGGGCCGATCGAAGACCTTCCGCGCAATATCTCGCCCGCCAGCATTGTCGGGTTGCCGGGCTATAAGATTCAGAACGTAACGCTTCAGAACATCGAGATCGTCTCTCCCGGAGGCGGTAATCCTTACTATGCTTACCGGGGACTGACTCCGGCCGAGCTGGACAGCATTCCTGAAATGGCAACCTCTTATCCGGAGTTCTCGCAGTTTAAGGAATTGCCGGCCTGGGGGTTCTATATCCGCCATGCCGAGGGAATCACTTTCGATAATGTGACTTTCAAGGCTTTAAAAAAAGATTACCGTCCTGCAATTGTAACGGATGATGCGGAGGGGGTTACACTTAAGAATGTCCGGTTCATAGAGCCGGAAAGCGAGGGTAAAGAACAAATATTCCCCTATAAGTCGAAAATAGTAAAGTAGTAACCGATGTTCGCGGAGCATAAATAAAAAGTCAGAAGATTAAAATATAAAGAATAGGGATATGTATAGAAATAAATTATTTGCAAGTGTGATAGGCCTTCTGGCCTTCGTGGCGAGTCTTTCGGCGAAGGATTACCAGGTTGCGATGTTCGGCATCAAATCGGACGGGGTAACGCTCAATACCCGTTCCATCC
The DNA here is from genome assembly GCF_049860805.1 of Parabacteroides vesiculifaciens. Taxonomy (NCBI): domain Bacteria; kingdom Pseudomonadati; phylum Bacteroidota; class Bacteroidia; order Bacteroidales; family Tannerellaceae; genus Parabacteroides; species Parabacteroides vesiculifaciens. The sequence goes on along the minus strand of NZ_CP187555.1, from coordinate 3,579,395 downwards.
AGCGGGCAGTCGATTATATCAGCGAGCAGGGAGGCGGCCGGCTTATTTTTTATGTAGGCCGTTATCTGACCGGTTCGATCGAGTTGAAGTCGAATGTGACGATCTGTATCGAAGAGGGTGCCGTGCTGGTAGCAGTTCCATCCATCTATGATTTTAAGGGAGTAGGTGGATGCAACGCGGTCATTTACGCCGGCAATCAGAAGAATATCGGTATCGGTGGAAAAGGCATTATCGAAGGCCGTAGCGCCGCCGTACGGGCAAGCGTGGAAGAGCAGTTGCAGAAAGGCCATATCAAAGGAGATGTCTCCGGTTATGCACCGGCTCTGATCTGTATGGATGGCTGCGAAGATGTGAAAATCGAGCAGGTCACCCTGCAGGATGCCGCCAACATCGTCGAAGTATATAAGAATTGCCGCCATGTGACGGTCGATAAGGTCGTTGTGAACGCTGGTTCATCGGATCGGAAAGCGATCTTGATCTCCGGGTGTGACGGAGTGAAGATGACGGACTGCTACTTCAATATGACGGGGAACCCGTTGGAGACTGCCGGGACATCCCGCAATCTGATATTTACTAATTGTATAACACCGGACGGCAAAGCTGTCTCAAGCGATCAATAAGAGGAGGAAAAATTATGCAGAGGAGATCATTTATCAAACAGAGTGTTTTATGGACAGCCGGTTGTGCTGTCGGTAGCCGTATGCCGCTATGGGGTGCAATAGATGCAACTGACGGGGGCAAGGGTACGGCCTTGTGTTCCGGTGAGCTATATAAGTTATTCCGCGATCCGCAACCCGTTTACCGTCCGTTTGTCCGTTGGTGGTGGAACGGGGATAAGGTGGAAGCTGACGAGTTGAAACGCGAACTGCACGTATTGAAGGAGGCCGGTATCGGCGGGGTGGAGATCAATCCGGTCAAATTTCCCGGAAATGACACGGACGATCTGGGTAAGAAGTCATTGCTCTGGTTGAGCGACGAATGGATCGATATGTTGCAGGTGACTTTCGACGAGGCGAAGTCGCTCGATATGACCTGCGACCTGATCGTCGGCTCCGGCTGGCCGTTCGGGGCGGAGTTCCTGACGGGAGACGAGAGGGCGGATGTCGTAGTGAACTACTCCGAGAAACTGAGCGGTCCGATCGATTATGAAGTCTCTCGCGACGGCCTGTTCTGTGCGGCCGATCCTGCTATCAGTTCTCCTTTCCTCGGAAAGAAGATGGAGCTGGTTTCCCTGCAATTAGTTCCCGAACCGTTCGGCAGCCTCGACCAGGCCATCGACCTGATGAAGCAGGAGGTGGACGGGACGTTCAAGTTCAAAGTACCTGATGGCAAATATGTCCTGTTTGCCCTTGTCAAGATACGCGGCTTTCTCGAAGTGATCAATGGCGCTCCCGGTGCTACGGGGCCTGTGTTGAACCACTTCAATAAGCCGGCTGTACAGAAATATCTGAATAATATGTCGGACAAGATTCAGAACCGCTTAGGCCCGTTGTCCGGCAATATCCGTTCCCTGTTTACCGACAGCATGGAACTGGAAGGTTCGAACTGGTCGTACGATATGGCGGAAGAATTTAAGAAACGTCGGGGATATGACGTGCAGCCGTATCTGCCTTTTATTCTCTTTAAGATGGGGAGCATGGGGAATGTGCTGACCTACGAGCCGAAGGTGCAGTTCACACCCGAATTAGACGATACGATCCAGCGTGTGCGCTACGACTTCGAATATACGAAAGCCGAACTGCTGCGTGAACGTTTTACACAGACTTACCTGGACTGGTGCAAGGGGCTGAAGGTGAAATCGCGTGCACAAGCCTACGGACGTGGTTTCTTCCCGCTTGAAAGCAGTCTGGATTATGATATTCCCGAATGCGAGTCCTGGACAATGACCTGGCTGCGGCATCGCTTAGGCGAGGAGATGTCGGAAGAGGACTACCGCCGGGGCCGTGCTTATACGATGGTCAATAAGTATGTGTCTTCTGCCGCCCACTTGCGTGGGAAACGTCTGGTGAGTTGCGAGGAGATGACCAACACCTATACCGTGTTCAATATGACATTGGAGTTGTTGAAGATCGGAGGCGACCAGACCGCTATCTCCGGAGTGACACATTCCATCTTCCACGGTTTCAACTATTCTCCGAAAGAAGCTTCGTTCCCCGGATGGATCCGCTATGGGGCCTACTATAACGAGAATAACAACTGGTGGCCGTATTTCAAATATTATACCGCCTATAAAGGACGTATGGCTTCCGCCCTGCAACACGGAACTATGTACGCGGATATCGCGATTCTGAATCCGATTGCCGATATGTGGAGCACGCTTGGAATGCAGAACGAACCGTTCCCCGCCACTACCAATGTGAAATATAAGACCTTGGTATGGGAGGCGATCAATAAGAACGGTAGCGGTTGCGACTATGTTTCCGAATCGATCATCCGGGATGCCGAGATGAAAGACGGATACTTGTGCTACGGTCCCCGCAAATATAAAACGCTTTTCCTGATCGAAGTGGAGAGTATGGAACCGGCTACCGCTAGCAAGTTGTACGACTTTGTGGCCTCAGGCGGACGTATCTTCTGTATCGAGGCTTATCCGCATAAATCAGTCGGCTTGAAAGATCATGACAAGCACGATAAGGAAGTGCAGGAATGGGTGGAGAAGATGAAGCGGATGGACGGACGTTTCGTCCTGCTCCATAAACCGGAGAAAGATTTTGTCGGTTGGTATCAGGGTGTACAGAAAGACTATGGGCTGACACCGTATATAACCATCGAAAAGCCTGATCCTTACCTGATGCAGAACCGCTATCAGGGCGATAATAAGGAAGAGATGTTTTTCTTCAGTTATGCACACCGCTATAATTCGCATCAGACCCGTATCTCCTTCAGCAACGAGATTGTGAAAGGCCGTCAGGGTTGGGTGTGGGATCTGGAAACGGGCGAACGTTACCGCTTGACGCTGGATGCCAATAACAGCTTCCTGTTCGACTTCGGTCCGGCCGATTCTCTTTTGGTCGTGTTCGATAAGCAAAAGAGAGGGAATGATTATAAGCCGCTTCCGGTTTCCGGCGCGGATCTGGAAGATCTGTCGTCCGACTGGGATGTAGAGTTTCGCCATAGTCGTGAGAATACGGTACAGAATGCTCATTTCGATAAGCTGAAGGATTTGAAGGACACGGACTATGTGAACTTCTGCGGGACAATTGTCTATAGAAAGAAAGTCAATGTCTCTTCGTCAGCCGGAATGGTGCTTAACCTCGGTTTGGTGCATGGTGTATCGGAAGTATTCGTGAACGGGCAGAGTTGCGGTGTCAAATGGTATGGCCGTCGTATCCATCCGGTCGCAACCCGATTGAAACAGGGGGAGAATACGGTTGAGGTACATGTCGTAACTGTTATGGGAAACTATTTGAAGACGCTGAAGGATAATAAGATTGCTCAGGCGTGGACCCGGAGGCAGGATGTTGTGCAGCCGGCGGGATTGGTCGGACCGGTCACCGTTTATAGAATTAAAAGTTGAGAATTAAAAATTAAGAAATTAGGAATTTGAAGAGCTATGAATATGATTAGAAAAATAATGATCCTGTGCTTGCTGGCGGGAATGGTGATTCCGATGTGGGCGAAAGATTACCAGATGACTATGTTCGGGATCAAGTCGGATGGAACGACTATGAATACCCGCTCCATACAGAAGGCGATCGATTTTATTTCCGAGAATGGAGGCGGACGCTTGGTGTTTACTGTCGGACGTTATCTGACCGGCAGTATTCATCTGAAGTCGAATGTGACGATCCATTTGGGAGAAGGAGCCGTGCTGGTCGGTTCCACCAACCCTTATGATTATGATATGGAACTGAATGCCTGGTATGGTCTGATCCTGGCGAACAAGCAGGATAATCTCGGTATTACCGGAAAAGGGGTGATCGACGGTCGCGGACGTGAGCTTGCCAATAATTTCATCAACCAGGTGTATTCCGGGGTGATCAAGGATAAGTTGCAGTTGGGACGTGTTGCCAACCGTCCGAAGCTGGTCTATTTCCGCGAGTGCAAGAATGTGGAAGTAAAAGGTGTGACGATGATGAATCCGGCGTTTTGGACACAGACCTATGACCAGTGCGAAAATCTGTTGATCGACGGTATCACGGTGCATAGCCGTGCTTACTGGAATAACGACGGGATGGACATTGTCGATTGTAACGGTGCATTGATCCAAAATTGTTATGTGGATGCGACTGACGATGCGATCTGCCTGAAATCCCATAGCGCCGATGCTGTCTGCCAGAATATCGAGGTACGCAACAATACGGCCTGTTCAAGTGCAAGCGGTATTAAGTTCGGTACGGCTTCGACGGGTGGCTTCAAGAATATAAAGATTATCAATAATACTGTATTCGATACGTTCCGTTCGGCCATAACGATCCAGGCGGTTGATGGCGGACAGGTTGAAAATGTGATAGTGGATAGCCTCCGTTCCATCAATACCGGAAATCCGATCTATTTGGTGGTGGGAGAACGCCGTGAAGGTCGTCGTAGCCGGATGGACAACGTGCATATCTCGAATGTTTATGCCGAAGTCCCGGCAACGAAACCGGACGCAGGATATGAATACGAAGGACCGACGGAAGATAATCCCCGCAATGTCTCGCCTTCCGGCATTGTCGGCTTGCAAGACAACAAGATTACGAATGTCTCCATAGAGAACGTCGAGATCGTTTATCCGGGCGGCGGTAACCCGTTGTATGCTAAAGTTGGGCTGGACGAACTGGACAAGGTGCCGGAAATGCCGAAGGCGTACCCTGAGTTTTCTCAGCATAAGGAGTTACCGGCTTGGGGCTTCTACGTCCGTCATGCCGATGGTGTTACTTTTAAAAATGTGAAGTTGACTGCTTTGAAGAAAGACTATCGTCCGGCTATCGTTCTGGACGATGTGCACAACGGTGTATTTACAAAGATCAAAGCGGTTGAACCGTCTGCCGGAAAGAAGGAAAAAATACATGCTTACAAGTCTACGAAGATCAAAAAGTAGAACGCGTTTCCGCATGTTCCGCTCTATACACCTTTTTGCTGGTGAAATTTGTATTTATATGGTTGTATAATAATGGCTTATATCTAAAAAATGTAGATGGAACTTTTTTAACATGCGGTTTACGATACTACTCCGCTCTATCGGGGGAAACATTGCAAAAGTTATTTTGATTCCCCTTCCATAGGGATAACGGATCTCTATTTTCATATTTTTTGTTTTCCGCAGGATGGAAAGAGATAAAATCGCCTTAATGGCCTGTTATATAGTGATTTTCTCCATAGAAAAAGTGTATAGAGCGGAACATGCGGAATGTGCGGATACCTATAAAAAAACGTACATCTTTTTCCGAAAAGATGTACGTTTTCCAAATGAAAAACTTACGTTTATTTATCCCAAGATCTTATCCAACGTTTCCCGGCGGGAGTCAGAATAAAGATCAGGTAGACTAATGCTAATCCACCTAAAATACAGTAAAATATAAGCCCTGCACTCATTGTATTTCTTTTTTATTCGTTATTGATAATGTTATAAAAGCAGCAATAGCAATTAGCATTGCTACAACACCGGAGGTATATATCAAACTTACCTTGTTGGGGAAAATATCCAGTGCCGCCGTAATAACGGCTCCCCCGATAATCAACTTGGATATATCCAATAAATACCTTGCAACCTCTTTCGGGATGTTTACACTTTCTTCCTTCACGATCGGAAGCAGATGAAAATTTACGTTCTGTTTTTTTCTCATAATTAAATGTTTAGTTATACAAAGACAAAGGTAGAAAAGATTTTGAACCTTTCCTACCTTTCATAGATCATTTTCGTGATGAAGGCGGTTTTAGAAATACCCGTGCGTTTCCACATCTCCGTATTTAAGGGCTATTTCCACCCGTTTGACAGTGAATGTCTTTTCATCTTCGGACTGGAAACCGATGCGGTTATATCCCTGTTTGAGGGCTTTGTCGGGTAGGATAAAGGCATATTCTTTTTCTTCTCTTTCCAGCCCGCGCTCCCTGTCGTATAGGTGAGTATAGGCTGGCATTTCTTTCTCAACCGCTTCCCCGTTTACCGTCAGCCGGCAGGCCATCGGATGATTAGTGCGGATGAATAGGATTGCTTCTTCCGGATATCCTTCTTCTACCGAATCGCCGATATAGAGATCGACCTCTTTCCGCTCGTCCTTGCCTATTTTTAGCGGGAGTGGAGAGTCCGGCTTTATATTATATTGGACAACCCCGTCAGACAGCGCATATATCTTATTCCTGCCTTTTAAAGTTTCCAGCGAACCTAACTCTTGTAGCAGTTCCGGCATCATAATCCGGCAAACCTGGCCGCCGTCTTCCAAGTATAGTTTCCCGTCATGCTCGGAGTTGAAGGCGCCGAAATAGTAATTGAACAGGTAGATCCCGTCTGCTCCCTGAGAGAGGATATGGGAACACATGCCCCTGTGCATGCCGTGTGACCAGAATTCCCGTGGGCGGTAGCCTCCGTCGTCGATCGAACTGTAGAACGGAATGTCGAGATCTTTCCCCATTTCTTCCCGGAACTTGGCTACCGGCATGGCAGGATCTCCCCTCCAATGGACCCCCGTACTGATAAAGTCCAGCAGTCCGAGGCGCAGCCATTCACGTATATCCAGACCTTTCATCATGTTTTGTTCGATTGTTGGTGCTACACGTGCGGAGAGCAGGATCTTTCTGCCTTGTTTGGCCGAAACTTCATCCACCTTTTGGCGGATATCTTTCACCAATTGTGTCATAAGGGGTGCGTTCTGCGGCCCTGTGCCTGACTTGAAGTAAACGATAAAGCGCATGAAGTCGAGATCGTATCCGTCGATTATGTCGGCGTAATTTTCTAATTGCTCGGAAATAATCGCCAACTTGCGGTCGCGCACTTTCTTTATGGCAAAGTCAAAAGCTCCGCCGCTGTTATAACCTTGTGTCGTGTCGTTCAGCCAGTATTCCGGATGTTGAATCCAGAAATCGGTGTACCAGATTGGACAATGGGTGGTTGTATCATTGAAATGAAGGTCGTTCATCCGGTAGGTGATAAATGCCTCCATCCCTTTCTCCTTTGCCCTTTTCAAGGTATAAGCGACCAGGTCCGTTCCTTCTTTTTCCAGGTTCAGGTGGTTCCGATAGTATTTTCGGAAAGAGTTATACTGAGCTGTATCACAGCCGCAATCCAGCGTCCCGTTCAGGTCGTCTCCCATCACATGGCCATATTTGGAACGGACATAGAAGAAATCGCTGCCGGAGCACATCATATAGGTCGTGACCTGTGAGTTCGCCACCATATCGACACTGGAGTCCAGGTCGGCAAGCGTAAGTGGACGATACTTGAACCAGCGGTTTCCCAACAGGTCGGAACCGTCGTTATTATGGATGATCCGGAATGTCCGTTCGGGGACTTTTTTCACATCGGGTGCACAGGCAAAGAAGGCCTGTGCACATAAAAGAATTGAGAGATAGTTAATTATAAGTGATTTCATGATGTGTTGCTATGTTTTTATTCGACTAACGAATAAGGCTTTTCCTCTGCTGTGAACTGCCTTTTCTTATTGGGGCTCGAAGTCATTTGGAAGACGAGTTCGCCTCCGTTCATGATGTCCTGATGGGTGATGTAAGCCTTTTTGTAAGGCTTCCCGTTTAGGGTGACGGATTTGATGTAACGGTTCTTGTCGTTGACTTTATCAGCTTTGATCACGAATGTATTTCCATTTTCCAGGTTTACCTTCATATAGGGAAGGTAAGGAGTACCGATCACATACTGGTCGGTTCCGGGACATACCGGATAGAAACCCATTGCCGAGAAGATATACCAGGCGGACATCTGGCCGCAATCGTCATTTCCGCACAAGCCGTCGATGTTGTTGCGGTACATACGGTTCATGATCTCGCGAATCCAGTATTGCGCCTTCCACGGTTCGGTTGTCCAGTTATATAAATAGGGAATGTGGTGACTCGGTTCGTTGCCGTGTACGTAAGTGCCGAGCAGTCCTTCCCGTGTCACATCTTCGGTCTGGGCAAAGAATTCGTCAGGCAGGTGCATGGTGAACAAGGAGTCCAGCTTGTTGATGAAGCTGCGGTTGCCACCCATCAGGCGGATCAGGTCGGACGGTGCTTGCGGAACATAGAAAGAATAGTTCCAGGCATTCCCTTCGATGAACCCTTGTCCGTGTGTGCTCAGCAGGTTGATATCCTCTTTCCAGCTACCGTCTTTGTATCGTGGACAGGCGAAACCCAGGCCGGGTTTGAACACGTTCTTATAAGAGAGTGCCCGTTTCCTGTAAGTCTCTGCTGTCTGGCGGTCACCCATCAGAAGCGCTGTGTGATAGATCGTCCAGTCTTCATACGCATTTTCCAATGTGATGGAGGCGGAAGTAGGAGAATCGTCAAAGGGAACATATCCCAACTGTTTGTACGCATCCGTATGATCATAATAAGGCACGTTTGAACTGCTGATCATCGCCCTGATCGCTTCCTGTCTGTCGATCGGAAGACCTTTGGTGATGGCATCTGCCAGGACAGAAACAGAATGATAACCGATCATGCACCAGTTCTCGTTCCCCATATGCGACCAGACCGGAAGCAGGTGGTGCACGCTTTGGCTGTAATGGGCGAGCATCGATTTGACAAGGTCCGTGCTGACATCCCGCTTGATGATGTTAAACAACGGATGCAAAGCTCTGTACGTGTCCCAGACAGAGAATACGGTATAGTTCGTAAAGCCTTCGGCCTGGTGGATATTGTGGTCGATCCCCCGGTATTTACCATCCACGTCCATATAAACGGACGGGTTGATCATCGTATGGTACAAAGAAGTATAAAGCATGGATAGCTGGTCGTTGCTGCCCTTCGCATCGATTACGGACAGTGCGTTTTCCCATTTCCCGTTCGTCTCCTTGCAGATCGTGTCAAACGATTTGTCCGTAGCCTCCGCTTGCAGGTTCTTTACGGCTCCGTCTGTTCCGACAGCCGAAAGAGCCACTTTGATTTCAAGCGGTGCACTTCCTTCCTTGAACTCGAAGTAAGAAACGACCTTACGCCCGCCGATTTCGGGGAAGTTCTCAGCCGTGTTGAAACGCCGGAAACCACCCGGATAGTTGACTTTTTCCCGGTCCGTATATCCGTAGCGGGTAACCGGCTGGGAGAAGGAGATGGCAAAATAGGTATAGTTTACGCGGCTCCATCCGTTGGTAATGCGGTAGCCGGTGATCAGGGTGTCGTTTTCGACCCGGAGGTTTGCCCACAGCACCTTGCCGTCGTAATTGTAGATACCGTGATTGAGGTCGAGTATCAGTTGTTTCTTCCGGTCGGCCGGATAGGTGTATTTATGAATGCCAGTCCGTTCGGTTGCCGTCAGTTGCACCTTGATCTGGTCGTCCGACAGAAGGACTTCGTAGTATCCAGGCCGGGATATTTCGGTGTCATGGCTGAACCGGGAACGGTAGCCGCTGTCCGGATTATCGGCCGTACCGGGGTTGATCTGCAATTCTCCGGTGAAAGGCATCAGCAGGATATCGCCGAGGTCGGAATGCCCCGTCCCGCTGAAATGCGTATGGCTGAAGCCGACGATGGAACTGTCCTTATGCTGGTAGCCGGCACAGTATTCATATGCCCGGGGTTGATAGACACCGTCGATGTTATGAGGAATGGTATCGGTATCAGGACTCACCTGTACGATACCGAACGGAGCGCAAGCACCTGGGAACGTATGTCCCATCCCGTTCGTTCCGATGATCGGGTTTACCAGATCGGTCTTTTGCGCCATAACCGGCATGGTTATGCAGGCGAAGGCGACAATCAGTGATTTCATTTGTTTTTGCATGTGCGTGTTTTTCTTATTACCATGGATGCCCAAAAGTAGGAAAAGTCGCAAATATGCAAATGTATTTTTTGTCGGATTTATTTAGATATTTGGCTAAATAGCGGAAAGCTACAAAGCCTCTGCATATTTGACCAGTTGGAGAACTTGCTGAGGCTCGTCAAAGTTGATTTTATTACTTTTAATATATGTCCTTATTGTTTCCTCCCGGTCTTTCGGATATAGTTTCAGAAACTGCTTGGGAGTTTGGAACTGCTTTTGCTTCTTGTTCTTCTTGATCGTATATTTTTTTTCCACATCGGCAACAATGATCTTCTCTGTTTCCAGGTTATAGGAATGTCCGCCTGACTGGATGCTCGAGTAGCTATCGACAGAGGCTGTTTCCGAACGCCCGCCATAGCCGACCTGCTTCCCTTGCGGGCGTGATTTGCCCCTGTAGGTGACGACCAGAGGCGGCTCCTGGTTCAGATGCTCCTGTGCCAGTCCTTTGGGATCTAACTGGAAGATACGGTCATTGATCTTCAGTACCCGAACCATATCCGGCTCTGCAAAAAGCTTGACATTGTTATTGTAATCTATGTTCCCAACCAAATAAACGGAAAGATTTTAAAACAAATTAAGAATATTGCAAAAATCTAAGCCGTTTGGTCGAAAGTTTGGTTCCTGACCAATGCACAGATTCGATGTATCAGTTTGTTTCTAATATTGTTTATAACTAAATTATGATGCTTCCCCTCTTCTCTTTTGCGCCTGTAATATTCTCTTAATATTGGATCATGTATGGCAGCGGTTCGTGCCGCTTGGGTGAGTAGCGTGTTTAGTTTTTTATTGGCAAATCCACTTGTCTTGGCATTGCTTTTGACACTGGAGCCGGAGGTTCGTTGGAACGGTACCACTCCCGCATAGCAGGCCAGCTTGCGCGGATCGTCAAAACAGGTGAAGTTTTCGGTATAAACGATCAAAGCAAGGGCGTTGACAAAAGCCACGCCTTTGATGGATGTAATACGCTCATAATTGTTTTTGATCTCCTCTTCACTGTTGATCAGATCCATTATTTCCTTTTCCACATCTTTTATTTCACGGTTCAAGTTATCCACTTGTGTCAGGCTATGTTGATATATGTAATCTGTTGCGTGATTCCCTTTTAGGACCGAATGGAGTTCTTTGGCATGTACCAATGCTTCATTTTTCATTTTCACCAATAAATCACGGAATGTGAAAAATGAGTGCAGCGCCCGGATGGTTTCCGTATTGGGGGTATAGACCTTGGCCATATCCTCGAAACGGCAAGCGTATTGTGCGATCAGCAATGAATCCAATTTATCGTTTTTCCCGCGTTGCATGCCGCTGCTGTGTTTGATCCTGTAAGGATGTTCCAGCCACAGTGTATAACCCTCGTGCGCGAGAGTGTTACTCAAACAAACGCTGTAAAGTCCCGTGTTCTCACCGCAAAAGAGCATCTGATCTTTGCCTGTCTGCGGATAGCTATCACAAAGCCATGCCAACAGACTCTCATGTCCGGCAACATCATTACTGAACTCACGGTGGACACCTGAAGATATGTTTTCTTTCTCTATCACACTTACATCTACTTTTTTCTTGGAGAAATCAATCCCGATAAATAATTTATTCATACCTTTATATTGTTTTTGGATTAACCGAAAGCAGGAATGGGCTACTACTCTAAATGATATCCTATTATATATCAATAATCTATTTAGTCTTTGCCTGCTTGACTAACGGAAGTCTGTTACAATAACTAGTCTTTAAAGACTATCGTTTTCCATTAGTGTACTTCCGTTAGTCGGTTAATTTAGTTTCTTCATACAACAAAGATATAAATTAACCTCAGCTTCTTGCTTTACGCAAACTTAGAGTCGTTTTCATCGATGAACATAAAAGCATTTCTTGCCAGGCTGTAGTTTACCTTTACACTGAACACCCTCCCGTCCTTATAGTAGATGAGACTTTTCTGAAATTCGTTGAAAAGATACTCGGACTTACCTTCCTGGGCTGATAAGTCGGATGTTATGGCCATCAGACAGATGATTAAAGTATAAATTAGTTTTCTCATGGCAATTACTTTTTGAATTCTTACGAAAGATACGTATAGTTACGGATAAAACAAAAAAAGCCGCCTCTTTTTACAGAGACGGCTTTTCGGATATATGGAATAAGTTTGTTATTATTTAACCAAAGCAGCGAATTCGCTGTTAGTTGCATATTTAGCAAATTCCAGGTCGATAGCAGCTTCTTTAGCCATAGCCTTGTCAGCAGCAATAGCAGCTTTCAGGTTGCTGATAACTGCGTTAGCATCGTTCGTGCGGGCAGCAACGACAGCTTTCAGGTAAGAAGTTGTAGCGTCGGGTTTAGCAACTGCGTTCAAAGTCTGAGAAGCCTTGCTGTAGTCCTTAGTCAGGATCTGAGCCAGAGCAGCGTTGTTAGACTTAACTGAACCGAAAGAGTTGGCAGCCTTAGCCCATTCGCCTTGTTCCAGGTACAGAACACCCAGAGCTTCGCCTAATTCAGCAACGCCTGCTGCGCTACCGAACAACTGCTGAGCCTTAGCCTGATCACCCTTTGTCAAAGCGATCAAACCTAAGTTCATGTTAGCTTCAGGATTAGCTTTTACAGAGTTTGATTTGTTGAACATCTGTTCTGCCTTAGCCAAGTCGCCGGCACGGAATGCCATCATACCGATGTTGTTCCAAGTGCGGTAGCAGTTAGGATACAGTTCAGAAGCCTTTGTATAGATAGCCATCTTTTCTGAATCGTTGTTAGTCAGAGTTGCTGCGTACAGAATTTCTTCGATGTTCAGTTCAGAAGGATTGCTCTTAGCCAATGCGCTGATTTCGTCGTCAGACTTACCGATGATTTCGATGTTGGCAGTCAAGCGGGAACGACGAAGTTGCGGCAGGATTGTTTCAGCCAGGTCAGAGTAAACAGCCGAGATGTTTTTGATTTCTTTTTCTCTTGTTTCAGGATCCTGGTACATAGAGATCACTCTCAGCACGAGGTCTTTGTCCTGCAGGTTGGAAGCCTGTACCAATTCTTTGAAGCCTTCCCAGTCCTGAGCAGTGTAACGAGCGTCAACCGGAGCGTCGACTTTCATTTTCTTCAACTCTTTAGCCAGATATTTGTTTGTGTTACCTTCACGGCGTTCAGCCAGGCCAGTGTTCAGTTTAACACCACCATCAGGAGAAGCGTAAGCAGAGATCTCGATTGCTACGTTCTGGTTAGGAGCTTCGTCAGCATTCTTAACAAGTTCTTTCCATTCTTTGATTGCGTCGGAGTTCAACTCTTTAGCACGCAGGTTAGCCTGCTGGATAAGGAACATGATGTTAGCATCGTGAGCTTCTTTGATGATACGCTGGAATTTGTCTGCTGCGATAGCTGCGTTGGCAGTAGCTGCGTCAGCCAATTCAGATGTTGCGATTACACCTTCGCCGATTTTTACATCCGGCAATTTAACTGTCTTGTTCTTGATCTTTGCGTCGAAAGTCAGATACAATTCAGATTTCTTCATTTCCGGTTTGTAAGTGAAAGCAGATTTCATGGTTACGTTAGCACCAGCTTTCTGCGGAATAACCTGGTTGTTACCCTTTACTTTTTCACCTTGGTAAGTGTAAGATGTTCCCCATGCTTCACCACCGGCATAACGAAGAACCGGAGTTACAGTTACAACAGCTTTCTTGTTGAACCATTTTGCAGGGAATGTGGCATTAATAGTCACAGGAACTTTGCCTCCGATGGCCTCAAGCGGCTGCGGTTCAGCTTTGATGTACTCTTCAGCTAACGGTTTCAACTTGTTTGAACAAGAAGAAAAAGTCAGAATTGCTGCCAATACAAGGAAAGGCATTAAATACTTTTTGTTCATAATTTGATGTAAGTTTAAAATGTTACTATGTTTATATATTCACTTTCAAATATTCCTTAGCCATCAAAGTGCAAAACTAAAGCATTTTTTTGTTATGAAGAGCAAACAAGAGATAAAAACTTTCTAATTAATACTTATTAATGAATCTTGTCTCCATTTTTTCCTGTCTAATGTCAAAAGAGATACGAAATGAAGCAGATTTATGCTTTTTGCTCTGAATATCTTATGTTAATATGTCTTTCATTCCTTCTTTTATCCGGAGAATCTTTCCGGATTTTATCCGACCCTTATTGTCAAAATTTAATCAAAACAGGGCTTTTTGAGTATAAAGTTTGTTATTATAAACAATCTTCACGATGTACACGCCGGTAGGAATCGAACCAATCGATAAGGTCGCTTGTTGCCCGGCGATGGAATAACTGCGCACAGGCTTTCCGGTAAGCGATATTAGGGTGAGCGAAGTCCGGCTGACCGGGACTGTAAAGTGTATGTGGATCGTCCGCCGGTATGTGTCGGCAGACAGGCTGACATCCGTCGCTGCTTCTATCCGTTCGTTTGCCGTTCCCCCTCCTTCGTTCGGGTCCATTCCGGCGCAGACAGGAGCCTCCACTCCGACAGGATCGAGCCAGTATTTGAGCTGCTTGCTGCTATCTTCCGGCATAGACCAGCTTTTTTGTATGGAGAAGAAGTAGTCTTCGACCGGATTGCCACAGCTGGAAGCACCGCCAGTCAAACCTCCGATAACCCGGTTGTTGCCATCCAAGAGGGGAGAACCGGACGAACCGCCGGCCGTACAGCCCGTAGCCCAGCGGGCTACTCTCCAGTGCGAATTCTCATTGAAGTCGGTAACCGATATTTTATAGGTCTTAAGTTCCACATCCCCCTCGACAAGATTAAGCCGTTTCAGCGAGCCGCCCGGATGGTGGATGCACGCATAAGGGGCCGTTCCCGCGTCCTGCGCGTTCCAGCCGGCATAATAAGCCCGGTAATCGGCGGGCGGCGTGTCCTGCAATTCCAGCAAAGCCATATCCGTCAATTCATTCACTGCCCGGAAATGTGCCGAGGCGACCGTCTGGTCTGTACGCCCGGGTTCAACCGGACTGCATTGGGGGCTGTTGTAATTGAAATAACAGACGACATTGCCCGCCACCTCTTCGTAATCCGGGTTTTTAATGCTGAACTGGTTGTTCAGGCAATGCGAAGCCGTAAGGAGATATGGCTTTCCGTCGTTTGCCGTGTTGTTGACAAGCGTTCCTGTACAACCCGTCGTCCCGTTGATGATCATGAGGACAACACTGCGCTCGACCGCGTCGTAGCGGTTTGTCGAGTCCTGGTAGCAAGCTACGGCCGGCATGCATTTGAAAGCCGTGAAGTCGGGTTGCGGTTCCGAGATTCTGAGGTTCCGGTAGCCGTGGTTTACCTCGCCGATCGCGAGTTTGCCGGGAAAAGCAACCTCCGCCGGTTCCTGGTATTCGACGATCAGCTCATTTCCCTGTACCGGGGCGACGGGCAAGATACCGCGTTCCGAATTGTTCAGGTGGTTGAATGATCCCAATACTTCCGATTGATCGCTATTATATAGGAATACGCGTGCCCCTTCGGGCAGATGGTATTCGCTGAACATTATATTAATGGAGAGTGCACCTTCGGAGCGTATTCCGAGCCGCCATACCTTTGTGCCGTCGGGCAGCGTGAAACGGATTCCGGAGTTTTCCGGCGTATAATCCGTCATGAACTTATAGGCAAAACGGAAACCGCTGCGCAGGTCGGTCGCCTCGAGCGAGTCGATCCGGAGTTGCTCTGCCAGGTCGAACGGCGGCATTGTGATAAACATTTCCTCTGCCAGGCTTTTGGTAGCCGTGAGAGGTAACGGCCGTCCTCCGTGACTGATTTGTGCCTTAACGGAAACACTAAGAAAAAGGCATAATCCGAAATATATGATAAGATGCTTTGCCATAGTAACGGCAAATATACGATTTTAAGGAAATAATCTCCCTATTTCAGATTTGAATCTCATCATTTTTAATTAAGTTTGCCAGTCCGTTCAAGGATATGATTCTAAAACCATTATTATAAATTAAAATACAAACGCTATGGCAACAACTCCTTTCAAGTATCAGGCTCCGTTCCCATTGGGCCCGGATACGACAGAGTATTATCTGCTTACAAAAGATTATGTTTCGGTTTCCGAGTTCGAAGGAACTCCGGTTCTGAAAGTTGCGAAAGAAGGTCTTACGGCAATGGCTAATGCCGCTTTCCGTGATGTATCCTTTATGCTTCGCCGTTCGCACAACGAACAGGTGGCTAAGATCCTGAGCGATCCGGAAGCAAGTGATAACGACAAATATGTAGCGTTGACTTTCCTGCGTAACGCAGAAGTTGCTGCTAAGGGTGTACTTCCTTTCTGCCAGGATACCGGTACGGCTATCATCCACGGCGAAAAGGGACAGCAGGTGTGGACCGGCTACTGCGACGAAGAAGCGCTTTCGTTGGGTGTTTATAAAACCTATACGGAAGAGAACCTGCGCTATTCGCAGAACGCTCCCCTGAATATGTACGATGAAGTGAACACTAAGTGCAACTTGCCCGCCCAGATTGACATCGAAGCTACGGAAGGTATGGAATATAAGTTCCTGTGCGTAACAAAGGGCGGTGGTTCGGCTAACAAGACTTACCTGTATCAGGAAACGAAGGCGATCCTGAACCCCGGCACTTTGGTTCCGTTCATCATCGAAAAGATCAAGACATTGGGTACGGCTGCCTGTCCTCCTTACCACATCGCTGTGGTTATCGGCGGTACTTCTGCCGAGAAGAACCTGCTGACGGTGAAGCTGGCTTCTACGCATTATTATGACGAATTGCCTACGACCGGTAACGAATATGGCCGCGCTTTCCGGGACGTGGAACTGGAAAAAGAGGTGCTGGCCGAAGTTCACAACATCGGTTTGGGGGCACAGTTCGGCGGTAAGTATCTGGCACACGATATCCGCATCATCCGCCTGCCGCGCCACGGTGCTTCCTGCCCGGTAGGTCTGGGTGTTAGCTGCTCGGCTGACCGTAACGTGAAATGTAAGATCAACAAAGACGGTATCTGGATCGAGAAGCTGGATAGCCATCCGGGCGAACTCATCCCGGCTGAACTGCGCGAGGCAGGCGAAGGCGATGCTGTCAAGATCAACCTGAACCAGCCGATGGAAGAGATCTTGAAAGAACTGGATAAATATCCGGTTTCAACCCGCTTGTCCCTGAACGGCACGATCATCGTTGGCCGTGACATCGCCCACGCCAAGCTGAAAGAACGTTTGGACCGCGGTGAAGATCTGCCCCAGTATATCAAGGATCATCCTATCTATTATGCCGGTCCGGCCAAGACTCCTGCCGGTATGGCTTGCGGTTCCATGGGCCCGACGACTGCCGGCCGTATGGACTCGTATGTCGGCCTCTTCCAGAGCCACGGCGGTAGTATGGTTATGCTGGCGAAAGGTAACCGGAGCCAGCAGGTGACGGATGCTTGCCAGAAATACGGCGGTTTCTACTTGGGAAGTATCGGTGGTCCGGCTGCTATCCTGGCACAGAACAACATCAAGAGTATCGAATGTGTGGAATATCCCGAATTGGGAATGGAAGCTATCTGGAAGATCGAAGTGGAAGACTTCCCTGCATTCATCCTGGTAGACAACAAGGGCAACGATTTCTTCAAACAGATCAAACCGCGTTGCACTTGCGGTAAGTAAGACGTACTTTACATTCATATAATAAAGAGAGGGAGTGTCGGTAACGACATTTCCTCTTTTTTATTAGGGCAATCGCACCAAATCCAGCAGTAACAATTTTTTATTTCTATGGAGAGAAAAAACCGTTTTTGTCCCGAATAATTCTTTCTTAAGTGCCTGCTAATTCTGTAATCGGTGTCAGTGACTTTATAATCAGTGGTTGTGATTATATAATTGCTGGCACTGATTTTATAATCACTGGCACTGATTATAGAATTGATAGGCATTCCGATATTTTTTTATGCCTATATAGATAAGTTTTCTTGTAGCGGGGATAGATTATTCCTTATATTATGTAGTTTTTATTTAGCCAATCCAGACGGAAGTGAAGATTTAGTTGATTTCAATCGTAAAGATAGAAGCTATAAAGTGATTTCAAGGGTGGCGGATAAAGGGCAAGGACGATATGCTTATCTTTTAAAATAAAGGAGACTATGAGCGTACGTCCTGAATTTGCAGTTATAGCTGGTCCGAATGGAGCAGGAAAAAGTAAATTATCTTTTTCATCCCCAAAACCTAAGGGATATGTTATATAAACGGCATTGTTTTGTCCTGTAATCCATATATTTTGGAAAATTGTGGACATTTTTTCTTGTTGATTCGGAAAACCTATTTACCTTTGCAACGATTCCGTAGTGGGCAGCGGCTCACGGAGTGCGGGATCAATTACATATTGTAAGCATTTTACGAAGATTATTCCAACTCAAAAATCTGGTAAATTTTTAGCTAAACGGAATAATGGACAATAAATGCTTGCGCTTACACGTATAATGTTTGCCGTTTTAGATCGGCGTTTGTTATATCGTATAAGCGCGGGCTGTTGTTCTATTATTGTTTAGCGGGCTTACCAGAGCCTTTGAGTTAATAATAGACAATTGGCCCGCGTTTTTTTATGCCCGTTCATAATCACTCGCGGGGAGTTGTTCTCCCCTTCGTGAAATTAGTTGTTGGATTTTTAAACACTATTTTATTAACAATTAATTTTTAATGATTATGAACAAGAGATTTTCTACTCTTTTGGCTGCCGCTCTGGTGGCCGGTGGACTGTCCTTTAATGCGAATGCTACTGCTTACGGTGCAGATGACGTTAAGGACGGTTCTTTTATTCATTTGGGAGCTTCAAGCGATGTTCTGTCTGTCAATGACAAGAGCGAGTTTGGCCTGCAAAGCACTACGACTTGGTCTGGCAATGTCGATAAATTGCTTGGTACATTGTGGCAGGTAAAGAAAACAGCTCATACCACATCTGCTGGTGTCCAATACACCTATTCTTTTGTAAACCGTTTGTCCGGCCAGATGCTTTCCATCAAGTTGCAGTCTGTTGATGGTACAAAACGTGAGAACATCAAGGCTAACGAAAAGCAAGGCCAGACTGATTGGGCTTGGGATGGAACTGCAGGTCTTTATTGCGTGAAAAACTTCGGGGCAGGCAAAGACTCTGTCTTCCAGTTAGGTTTTACTGCTAATGGTATTCAGTTGGCTGTAAAGCCGGGTAATACTGCTCCTACCAGTGCTCTTACTTCGACTACCGCTTTGACTCAGGTTGCAGTCTCAACATCACCCGTTACTCTGAAAGCTTCAGACTTCAACGTTTTGGTCGAGAAAGAAGGCGGTCGTTTGTTCTTCACTGACGAAAACGTTTCTTCAACAGAAAAGAATGTGTTGACAGATAATAAATGGAAGGCCGTTGATGCAAAAATTGCCGCTGATGGTTCTGCATTCGGTAGTGGTAATGATGTTCTGTATCTTACAAACGGAAAAGAACACAAACGGGTAATTGCTCCGGCAACTGCTGAAACAACTCAGAAAGAATATCTGCTGGTCGATTATAGTTTCTATGACCCATCGGAAGATTTCAATAAGTTAATTGTTGACACGATCGCCGTTGAACCGGATGCAACTTCTCCTGCAGCTTTCGATACTCGTTTGGCTGCTAAGCATCATTCGGCAACCGCTGCCTTCAAGGTGACTTATTACATTCCGAATGATTCAATGGTGATTGCTCCACAATTTACACAAGGTTCTATTGCTGTTGATGCTACAATTCAAAAATTCTATGATTTGGCAGCTACAGCTAAAGCTGCTAATACAACAGCAAATAGCACCTTGAATTCAGTTTGGGACAAAGTTTATTTCGTTTATGTAGGTGCGTATACGACTTTCCGTGACTATAATAATAATAATAGTAGTGCTTATGCTGATGAGGGAGATAAGTTTGCGACCAAAGAAATTTTTAATGTAAACGGAACTTATAATGCATCGGGCGTTTCCGGACAAACATTGATTGACAATGCAAAGACAGCAATTAAAGGTTTTGAAAAATCAACAGATGCTACAGTGAAGGCTGCTGAAGAAAAAGCATTGGCTGCATTTACCAACTTTATTAATGCTCTGAATGGTTTGGAAATTGTAGAAGAAGCTACAAGTGCTTCTGATCTGGCTGTTGTGACTACTACCAGCTATAAAAATGGTGCAAACTATACTGATGGCTTGAACGCTATGACTGTTGCTGCTGCTGCTTCTAAGCAAGTAGTAATCCGTAAACTTTCTAACACGAAAGTTCTGACGATCGGTGCAGATCCTGCTACTCCTGCCAATGGCAACTTGGTTGCAACTATCAAAACATCCGACAAAGACGCTACAATCGGTGGTGACGCAACAATCGCTGAAGGTCTGTATTATGTAATTGATGCAGAAAAAGAAGCAAGTGCCGGTGTTGCTAACAAATATTATGGCTTGTACTTTGATGAAAGCCCGGTTAATGCTGCAGGATATGTAGCAAAAGCTCAGGCATTCAACCCGTTTGCACAGTATGTCGTTGCTAAGGCTGCCGGTGTAGACAAAGGCAACTATACTATTACAAACCGTGGTGATGAAACTGAAGGCTGGCAGGGTGTTACTAACGTTGCCGACAAAGACAATAACATCTTCGTAATCGAAGGCGATACAATCCAGTTGGTAGCAGCCGAAGACGTAGATACAGACAATGCTTATATCGGCTTCAAATATATCACAGCTAACGATGCCAAGAACAACAAGTTCACGATCACTTCTGCTGCTGACGTATTGGAAGGACAGAGCATTGTAATGACAAAAGACTCTACGCTGAAAGTAGCTGCTCCGGAAGACGAAGTGCTGTACACTTTAGTTCCTTCTGCTGAAGGCAAATACGGTGTAGAAGATGCTTTGAAGAAAGTGACTTACACAATCATGGACGCTGACAGCGCATTTATCATCTATGATGCAAAAAGAGGTTATGTATTCTCTAACGGCAAATATGCAACAAAGAACGGTACTCCGGTTCAGTTCTCTATGATCGCTGTAGATACGGATTCTACTTTCGTATTGTATGATGCAACAGCAACTCCTGCTCAGAAGTTGGTTGTCAGCACTCAATACAAGACCATCTCCGGCGAACCTCTGACAGCTCGTAACGATATGTTCATCGTTAAACCGCAGTCAGCTCCTGCCTCTTACAAATCTCTGCCGAAGCACGTACGCATCCAGGCTATCAATGGTGACTATGCTGCTGTTAACGCAAAGAACCAGGGTATCGCAGTTCGCGAAGGTGACTTGAAAGCTGATGCTTATAGCAACTTAGACTTTATCTTCTGGTTGGATACCGCTCATTATGACAATGCTGCTCCTTACACTTACTACATCACGAAGGGTGTTAAGGCTACTGAAGAAGTTGCTGCAAGCAGACTGTATATGTGGAACTCTGTAGACTCTGCTGATGCAAAGGATGCAAACAAAGAACTTCCGTACATCTATGGTACAGGTGCAAGCCGCGTTATGTTCCGCACAGCTTCTATCATGGCTCAGGATACCTTGTTAGTTCCGGCTTTGGATGCTACTGCCAAGATCGATACAGTATCTATCGCTGATGGTAAATCAGTTGACGGCTTGAAGAACGCTGTTAAAGCAGGTGTTAAGAACTTCCAGTTCAGCTTCGAATTTGCAAGCAAAGACGCTGAAGGCGAATACAACATCGTATGCCAGAACAACAATGGTAAGAACTACGTTCACAACATCAACGGTGTATTGGCAATGGGTCCGAAAGAAGATGCAGTTGTCGTAAACGTTCTTGACGTTTCAGCTGAAGACGAAACCGCTACAGATAACGAAACTATCGCAGCTAAAGGTGTGAAAGTGATCGCATCTGAAGGCCAGGTAGAAATCACCGGCGCTGCAGGCAAGAAGGTTGTTATCAGCAACATCTTAGGCCAGCCGGTTGCCAACACGGTTCTGACTTCCGACAACGCTGTAATCGCTGCTCCTCAGGGTGTGGTCGTAGTAGCTGTTGAAGGTGAAGAAGCTGTAAAGGCTATCATAAAATAAGATTGAATTTATAATCAAATAATTCTAAAATGTTTGGCCGCGTGCCGTGGAAACGGCAATTACCCTGCGACAGGCGAACAGGCGGCCGGATTTAATATTAATAATACTAAAGTATATTGAATTTAAAAGTTCAAGTAGCTGTATCCCTGTGAAGGGCGAAAGCTATTCACAAGACAAGCCCCGGAGGTGATCGACATCTCTGGGGCTTCGTTTTTCCATTTCATTCATATAAGCATATTAAATATTCTGTCAAGTAGCGGAATAATAGCCAAAATAGGTCTCAACGATGGTCATTAGTGACCCGAAATGGATGTGAATGATGTCGAAAATGGTAGAAAAAGGAGGGATTTGAGCTGAAAATACGATGGAAAAAGCCTCTTTTTTTCGTAGTTGAGCGAACTTTTGGACAGGTGAAGGGATCGTGGATGGAGATATAGGGGACAGTTAATGGATTTGTTACCATTGTGTTACAAATGAATGTGGTGGACGTGGTGGACGTTAAAATGCACTTTTATAAACTTTATATGTAATGGTCATTGGTATTAGGTGGGGTAAAACCATTACCATTGTGTATAAAGTCTTGAAAACGTAAAAGAACGTCCACCACGTCCACCCCTTTTTATGCCTCCCGTCCGAAAAAAAATAGCTCCCGTCCCCAAAAATATGGAACGGGAGCTACTTGGAATTATACACGTATGTGTTTTACTGATTCTTAATAGCGATCACGACGAGGTCCGCGGTCTTCGCGGTCTCCACGGTCCTGACGGGGTCCACGGTCACCACGATCCTGACGGGGACCACGATCTCCACGGTCACCACGTTCGGGTCTCGGCGGACGTTCTTCGTAACCTTCCGGTTTCGGCATCAGAACCTTGCGAGACAATTTGAATTTACCCGTCTTGGCATCGATGTCTACCAGCTTGACGCTGATAGTATCGCCCTCTTTCAAGCCAGCCTGTTCTACTGTTTCCAGACGTTTCCAGTCGATTTCGGAAATGTGCAGCAAACCGTCTTTGCCTGGCATAAATTCAACGAATGCGCCGTAAGGCATGATAGAAGAGATCTTACCTTCGTAAATTTCGCCGATTTCGGGAACAGCTACGATGCCTTTGATAGCGCGGATAGCAGCGTCGATCGTTGCTTTATTGGTCCCTGAGATTTCGATTTTACCAACACCGTCTTCTTCTTCAATAGTGATGACGGCACCGGTCTTTTCCTGAATACCCTGGATAATCTTTCCGCCCGGGCCGATTACCGCACCGATAAATTCTTTACCGATGGTCATTGTTTCGATTCTCGGAGCGTGAGGTTTCAGATCCGAACGAACTTCCGGCTGAGCTTCCGTGATCTTGCCTAAGATGTACATGCGGCCTTCTTTCGCCTGTGCCAATGCGTTTTCAAGAATTTCGTATGACAGACCGTCAACCTTGATATCCATCTGGGTGGCAGTGATACCGTCTTTTGTCCCTGTTACCTTGAAGTCCATATCGCCCAGGTGGTCTTCATCACCCAAGATATCGGACAGGATAGCATAGTTCTGACCTTTGTTTTCGGAGATCAGACCCATTGCGATACCGGATACCGGTTTCTTCATCGGAACACCTGCATCTCTCAATGCCAGCGTACCGGCACATACGGTTGCCATCGAAGAAGAGCCGTTGGATTCGAGGATATCGGAGATTACGCGTACCACGTAAGGATAGTCTGCCGGGATCATTCGCTTTAATGCACGGTGAGCCAAATTTCCGTGACCGACTTCACGACGGCCTACACCGCGGGAAGCTTTTGCTTCGCCCGTAGAGAACGGAGGGAAGTTATAGTGTAACAGGAAACGTTCTTTGCCGTGGTTCAGTACGTCGTCGATCATCTTTTCGTCGGACTTCGTACCTAATGTGACGGTTGAAAGAGACTGTGTTTCACCACGGGTAAAGATAGCGGAACCGTGAGGACCGGGCAGGCAGTCCGTTTCGATCCAGATCGGGCGGATCTCGGTTGTCTTACGACCGTCCAGGCGCTTCCCTTCATCCAGGATAGCACGGCGCATGGCTTCTTTTTCCACATCGTGGTAGTAACGGTTGATCATTTCAACCTTTTCGTCGGTCAGTTCTTCTTCGGAGAACTGGGCTTTATATTCTTCAACGACTGCTTCGAATGCTTCCGCGCGCTGATGTTTGTCTGTGCCTGATGTGGCGACAGCATAAGCTTTAGCAAAACATTTTTCATGTACATCCTTGCGCAGTTCGTCGTCGTTTACTTCGTGGCAATATTCGCGTTTAACCATCTTGCCGCAAGCTTCGGACAGTTCAAGCTGTGCCTGGCACTGTACCTTAATTGCTTCGTGGGCAACTTTGATTGCTTCCAGCATTTCGGATTCCTGTACTTCGTCCATTTCGCCTTCCACCATCATGATGTTGTCAAGCGTAGCACCCACCATAATATCAATATCTGCTTTTTCCAATTCAGAGAACGTGGGGTTGACTACATACTTGCCATCGATACGTGCAACACGGCATTCGGAGATCGGTCCGTTGAAAGGAATATCCGATACGGCCAATGCGGCAGAGGCAGCCAGTCCGGCCAGCGCATCCGGCATATCTTCACCGTCTGCGGAGAATAAAATAACATTTACATATACTTCAGCGTGGTAATTGTCCGGAAAGAGAGGACGGAGGGCACGGTCAACCAAACGTGAAGTCAGGATTTCGTAGTCGGATGCTTTACCTTCTCTTTTTGTAAAACCTCCCGGAAAACGGCCAAATGCCGAGAATTTTTCTTTGTACTCTACTTGTAACGGCATGAAGTCAACACCCGGGTTTGCATCTTTTGCGGCACAAACAGTAGCCAGCAACACGGTGTTGCCCATACGTACGGTAACAGAACCGTCCGCCTGTTTTGCCAATTTCCCGGTTTCGATGGTGATGGTTCTTCCATCAGCCAATTCGATCGTCTTGTTAATTGGATTAAGCATAATCTTTTTCTTATTTTTCTATCTGTAAAAATTGGTGCAAATGTAATGAAAGTTTATCTGTAAACGTGTGAAAATGAAAATAAAAAACATGAGAAATGCTCTTTTTTATAAAAATAGCGGGAAGATTTAGCGAATAATAGTGCCACAATTGTAAATTAATGTATATTTGCAGCGGATTAAAACAAGAAGTAAAGATATGATGAAACAAATATCCACACGGCTATTAACTGTTTTAGGACTGTGTATGTTCTTATTCTCAGCTTGTAACAACTCCTCGGATTTTACGGTAAAGGGTGTAGTGGCAGGAGCTGACGGTCAATTTATGTATTTAGAAAATGTCGGAATTTCGAATGTTGTGACACTCGACTCCATCAAGTTGGCTCCCGGAGGGAAGTTCAAATTTACGGAGAAACGTCCTGAGTATCCGGATTTTTATCGTTTGCGTCTGAATAATCAGTTGATCAATTTCGCTGTCGATTCGACCGAGACTATCTCTTTCGTAGCCGACGCCGGAACTTTCGCAACTTCCTATTCGGTCGAAGGGTCTGAAAACTCAAAGGCGATAAAAGCAATTACATTGGCTCAACTGGATGCGCACCAGGCTATCAGCCGTTTGCGTAAGGAGTATGAGGATAAAATGATTTCAGATACGACCTACCGTTCGAAGGTCTTGGCTGCAGCCGATGCCTACAAGGAAGCCGCACGGAAATACATCTATTCGGCACCGATGTCCACGGCTGCTTATTTCGCGTTGTTCCAGCAGATCGACGGCCTGTTGTTCTTCGATTTGTACGACAGGAATGATGTCAAAGCGTATGGAGCGGTTGCAACCAGCTACGATCATTATTATCCGGAAAGCCCGCGTTCGAAGCATTTGTATAATCTGACATTGCAATCGATGAAAGTGTTGCGCGCCCAACGTCCGATCGATTATAGCAGTGTGGAAACAAAGGAAATATCGTTCCTCGATATCGAGTTGCCCGATGTTCGGGGCGAAGTGGTGAAACTGTCTGAAGCTGCTCCCGGGAAGGTCGTTTTGATCAACTTTACGGCCTATCAGACGGAATGGTCGCCGGCTTTGAATATGGCATTGGGCGAGTTGTATACGAAATACCATGATCAGGGTCTCGAGATTTACCAGGTGTCGTTGGATAGCGATTTCCATTTCTGGAGAAACGGGGCATCTAATCTGCCGTGGATTACTGTCCGCGATCCGCAGACTGTTTACTCACAGGTGGCAGGTTTGTACAATGTAAAACAACTGCCCGCTCTTTTCATCCTGGACCGTAAAGGAAACCTGGTCAAGCGTGTCGAAGACGTGAAAAAACTGGAATCAGATGTAAAAGCAGTACTTTGATTTATGATTTCATCGATGTATAATTCATAAATCATAAATCCTAACATGTTGCAAAGCACTTCGGAGAGGTTGTAGATCTTAAAAAGATCATTTATCTTTGCAAAGTCTGAAAATACAGAAAAAAGGAGTTCCGGCCAAGTAGTTGGTCGGGATTCTTTTTTTATTATGCAGTAATCAATAATAACATTTTAAACAAATAGGAGGATTTAGTATGGCAGTGAGCTATATGACGAAAGAGGGTTATGATAAGATTTTGGCTGAAATCAATTATCTGGAAACCGTAAAACGTCCGGAAATATCTGCCCAGATTGCAGAAGCCCGTGACAAAGGAGATTTGTCTGAAAATGCTGAGTATGACGCGGCAAAGGAAGCACAAGGTATTATGGAAGCTAAGCTTGCCCAGTTGAAGGGTTTGATCTCCAATGCCCGCCTGATTGACGAAACGCGTGTTCAAACAGACGAGGTTCAGATTCTGAACAAAGTGAAGATCAAAAACACCAAGAATAATGCAGTCATGACGTATACTTTAGTATCAGACTCGGAAGCAAACCTGAAGGAAGGTAAGATTGCGGTCAGCACTCCGATTGCACAGGGACTGATGGGCAAAAAGGTTGGAGATGTCGTGAATATCAAAGTGCCGTCCGGTATGATGAGTTTTGAAATTATGGATATATCGATTTAATAATATAACATTATGGCATCTATATTCAGTAGAATTGTGGCGGGCGAGATCCCTTGCCATAAAGTAGCGGAAGACGACGAATTCTTTGCATTCCTGGATATCAATCCGGTGGCTACCGGCCACACGCTGGTGATTCCGAAGAAGGAGATTGATTATATTTTCGACATAGATGATCCTATGCTCGGACGTATGATGGCATTTGCCAAACGGGTGGCTCGCGCACAGGAGGCTGTTATTCCTTGCAAACGGGTTGGTCTGGCTGTAATGGGACTGGAAGTTCCTCATGCGCATATTCATTTAATTCCGATCCAAAAAGAGTCGGATATGTATTTTGGCGGAAAGAAAATGGAGGTTACGCACGACGTGCTCGCAGACACCGCTGCTCAGATAAGAAATGCCTTTAAATAAATAGGGCAAAGTCTTTTTGAATAAAAAACTTTATGTATATTTGTAACCGCTTCTTCCTCTGTATGACAATATTGTGAGGAAGGAAGCGGTTTTTTTGTAAAGATTCATTAGTGGTTTTTACTCATAAATTTGTTAACCTTAGAAGAAAGGCCCTCCTTGTGAAAGGACGGCCTTCTTTTTTAACACACAATGTTTACACAATTCTATTTCGTATTCTTAATCGACTTTGGTTATGGAACCGCTTCCGACAATGCTCTTTTCCTTTATATCCGGATTCCCTTTGTACCGGATGGTTCCGCTTCCGGCTATTTTGGTGGATATTGATTTGCTTGCCGTGATCTCAATATTGGTACTACCGGCGGCTTTGCAATTAAGTTTCTCGGTTTCCAGATCGAACGCTTTGATCTTGCAGCTACCGGCACTTTTTATATTCATATTTTCTGTTTTACCGCTTAGATAGACCGTTCCGCTGCCTGCAATTTCGCAATCTAAACGGGTGATGGCGATTGAATCGGCTTTTATAACTCCTCCTCCTGCAAATTTAATTTCAAGTTTCTCGCCTGTGAGGCCTTTGCCTAAGTCGCAATGGCCTCCACCTGCTATTGCAAACTCTTTCAGAGCGGTCGAGTTGGTTATCACAACAAAGCGGGTAGGTCTGATCCCGATATGCCTGTTTTGGGGGCGAACAACCAATTCTTTACTGTCGGAACTGATTTCCAGCATATCCATGATATTCTGATCTGTTTCAACTTTCAAATAAGGGACATCGCCCGATTGCATATATTTGAGGTCGATGTTTTCTCCCTCGATTTGTATCTCATCGTAATCCTCTATCGGGATTTCCTTGCTTACGACATTGCCGTCACCGGAAACCTTGTTGATATGGCAGGAGCATAAAAGCCCTGCCATCAATGTGAATACAAATATAAATGAATAAGATTTTTTCATGATTATGTTTTATAGCTTATATGTTGAAGAAATTATACCAGGGCAATGTGCTCCATCCGTTTATTCCGGTTTGATAGAAGTAGATGATGCACAGCACTACGGATACTAACCATAAGATCAGCAGTGTCCATTTTGCCGTGTTGGGCAATGGCTTTGCTTTGAATAGCTGCATACAGATGGCATATACCAAGGCAAAGATCGGAATGCCGATTAGCAGAATGAAACCGATGCATCCCATGATAGCTAATGGAATCGGTGCTCCCGCTATCAGATCGGCCCCGAATGGCGACACCTGGTAAAGGAAGCCTGTTCCTCCGGCAATAAGTGCAAAGGTGACAACTACCAATATAAAGGCTACGAGCAATAATGGCGGCAGCAGGATGATCCCGATCAGTATGGCCAAGAATTTAAGGATGAAGCCTACCACGCTGACAAACAAGTCCGCCAGTTTTTGCAGAAAGCTTCTTGGCTTGTCGGAACTCATATAATCGTTTACATTATTGCTGACCTTCTCGAAACCATCCGTAACCGTTTTGCCTATGTTCTCGAGGGTAACGCTTTGCCCGCGCATCATTAACTTGTCGGCTGCGGTCCGTGCCAATGGCATTACCAGCCATAATATAAGGTATAGGATAATGATCGGTGCATAAGGGATGAAAAGCAGGATGATCATGGCAAGACGTACGGCTGTGACATCCCATCCCATATAAGCCGCGATACCGCCGGCTACACCTCCCAATACCCGGTTGTCCGGATCGCGCATCAGCTTTTTCCGGCCTCCGGTAATCACTTCTTCCTGGAAAGCATGCGTCTTGGCTTCCTCCTTATATTCTTTTTCATCTTCGCCTTCGAACAATTCTTCCGGCTTGCCCATGCGTTTGATCACTTCTTCGACATGCTCGATCGTGATCACTTCATGTCCCAGCCGGACCCGTTCGTTGAACAGTTCGGAGATACGCATTTCAAAATCGTTCATAATCTCTTCCGAGCCCTCTTCTTTGCGGAAGTGGATGCGGAGGTTTGCCAGATATTTATCGAGCAGTTGATATGCATCTTCGTCAATGTGGAAAACCGTTCCTCCCAAATTAACTGTCAGTGTCTTCTTCATTGTTTTCTGATTTTAATTGTTTCTGATGTGGTTTATTGTATCGTTCAGTTCCTGCCAGGATGTTTCCAGCTCCCCCAGGAATTCTTCTCCCTTCGGTGTGAGTTGGTAATACTTGCGAGGCGGTCCTTGAGTAGATTCTATCCACTGGTAACTTAACAATTCGCTGTTCTTTAATCGCGTCAACAGAGGATATAGGGTACCTTCCACTACAATCAATTTAGCTTCCTGTAACTTCTGGATAATGTCAGAGGTATACGCCGGCTCTTTTTTGAGGAGCAATAGAATACAATATTCCAATGTCCCCTTTCTCATTTGTGATTTTACGTTCTCTGCATTCATTGTATTTTGTTTTACGTCACAAATATATGTATTGCCTATGTACTATGCAATACATACTACTATGTTTATCCTAATTTAACATTAATATTGCACAAATCTGACACTTTTGTGTAAAAAAGAGGCTAATATCATGACAAATAGAATAGAAAACAGTACTTTTGCAACATCAATTCAAAACAAAGAATTATGATTTACTACCATTATGCCGAGTTAATTCATCGACAGGCAGAAAAATATGGTTCCCGTACTGCATTGAAACATCGTGATAATGCCACCGGGAAATGGTTGAAAATATCTTGGAGGGAATTCTCTGAAAAAGTTATGCTTACGGCTAAGGCAATGGCCGAATTCGGGATAGGAGTACAGGAGAATATCGGGGTTTATTCACAGAATATGCCACAATGTTTTTATACGGATTTCGGAGCATACGCCAATCGCGTAGTCTCTATTCCGATGTATGCTACAAATTCTCCGGGACAGATCGAGTATATAATTAATGATGCTCATATACATACATTGTTTGTCGGTGAACAGTTGCAGTATAATAATGCATTCAAGGTGCAGAAAGATTCCCAATACCTGAAGCGCCTGGTTGTGTTCGATCCGGCCGTCAAGTTGAATCCGGAAGACAAGACTTCGATTTATTTTGACGACTTCCTGCGGTTAGGTGATAATGCGCATGCTGAAACAACGGTAAAGATCCGTATGAATGAAGCTGTGCCGGAGGATCTGGCTACCATAATATATACTTCCGGTACGACCGGCGAGTCGAAAGGGGTGATGCTTCATCATTCCAATTATCTGGAAGCCATGCGTATCCATGATATCCGCCTTCCGATGGTTACGGATAAGGATCTTTCCATGTGTTTCTTGCCGCTGACTCATATTTTTGAAAAAGCTTGGTGCTATTATTGCTTGCATAAAGGGGTGGTAATTGCAATCAACCAAGATCCGAAAATGATTCAGAAGACATTACCGGAGGTACACCCGACATTGATGTGCAACGTCCCTCGTTTCTGGGAGAAAGTTTATGCCGGTGTACATGAAAAGATCAACTCGTCGTCTCCTGCTATGAAGAAGATATTTCTGAACGCGATTGAAACCGGACGCAAGTATAATCTGGAATATAAGAACAAAGGCATTCCGGCTCCCTGTGGATTGAAATTGAAATTCGAAATGTATAACAGGACCGTTTTCAATCTGCTTAAGCGGGTGCTGGGAATCGAGCGCGGACGCTTTTTCCCGGTGGCCGGTGCACCTCTTTCGGATACGGTTAATGAATTTTTGCAGTCTGTCAATATCCCGATTGTCTATGGTTACGGTTTGAGCGAGACGACGGCAACGGTTTGTTTCTATCCGGAAGTCGGATTCCAGTTCGGTTCGATCGGGGAAGTGATGCCGGATGTACAGGTCAAGATCGATCCGGCGAATAGTGAAATTCTGGTAAAAGGAAAGACTGTAATGTCCGGTTATTATAATAAACCGGCGGAAAATGAGAAGGCGTTTACAGAAGACGGCTACTTCCGCACCGGAGATGCCGGGCGTATGGAAGGAAACACATTGTTCTTTACCGAGCGCATCAAAGACTTATATAAAACATCGAATGGCAAATACATCGCTCCGCAGGCAATTGAAATGGTTATGAGTGGCGACCAGTATATCGAACAGATTGCTGTTATCGGTGACCAGCGTAAGTTTGTCAGTGCGCTGATCGTTCCCGCTTATCCGTTGCTGGAAAAGTATGCGGAAGAAAAAGGGCTGGATGTCGGTAGCCGGGAAGAACTTGTCAGGAATAAGGAAATCCTTCGTCTGATCGAGGCACATATTGAGGAAAACCAGAAGAATCTGGCTTCTTATGAGAAGATCAAGCGTTTCATCTTATTGCCCGAACCTTTTGTAATGGGGTGTGAACTGACGGATACACTCAAGCTCCGCCGTTCAGTTATTTTGAAAAAATACGCGGATTCAATCGAAAATATGTACGAAGAAGCTTCAAACCCTTCTTGACGGTCTTTGAGAAGCGTGTCGATAAACAAAAGCCCGATGGGAAATAAACTTCCTGTCGGGCTTTTGTCATTTCGGTAGAAAAAAGAGGTGTCTTATGTACAAATAGAAATGTTAAAAAATATTACCCTTGCTACTAATTCCGAATATATGGGGTAGTAATCCGATTTAGATGGGGTAGTAGTGACATTTTGATAGTCAGGAAAATTGAGTATCTTTGCCGGACAAATTAAAAAAAGAATATTATGATCACATCAGACCAACTACACAATGTGTTGGAGCGCGAGCAGGCGCTGAGGGGGTATCTTTGACATAGATGGCAAGACCATCCAGTTAGAAGAAGAAGAGTTACGCACTCATGATCCCGGTTTCTGGGAAGATGCCAAACGGGCGGAAGTCCAGATGAAGAAAGTAAAAGAACTGAAAAAGTGGATCGAGCTTTACAACGAGGTTCATGCCGCAGCGGAAGAATTGCAGTTGGCTTATGATTATGTAAAAGAAGAGATTGTCAGCGAAGAAGAAGTTGATGATGCTTATAGCAAAGCAATTCAATTGGTGGAAAGCCTGGAATTCCGTAATATGTTGCGCCAGGAAGCCGACCAGATGAGTTGTGTGCTGAAGATCAACTCCGGTGCCGGTGGAACGGAAAGCCAGGACTGGGCTTCCATGCTGCTCCGTATGTATACGCGCTGGGCGGAGTCGAACGGATATAAAATTTCCGTAGCCAACTATCAGGAAGGGGATGAGGCCGGTATTAAAACGGCGACTCTCAATATCGAAGGCGACTATGCTTACGGGTATTTGAAGGGTGAGAACGGCGTGCATCGTCTGGTTCGTGTATCTCCTTATAATGCACAGGGCAAACGAATGACTTCATTTGCTTCTGTATTTGTGACCCCGTTGGTCGACGATACGATCGAGGTGAAGATCGACCAGGCTGCCATCTCTTGGGATACGTTCCGTTCGGGAGGAGCCGGTGGACAGAACGTAAACAAGGTGGAATCCGGTGTACGTTTGCGCTATCAGTTTAAAGATCCTTATACGGGCGAAGAAGAAGAAATCCTGATCGAGAATACGGAAACCCGCGACCAGCCCAAGAACCGCGAGAATGCAATGCGCCAATTACGCTCGATCTTGTACGATAAGGAATTACAACATCGCATGGAAGAGCAGGCGAAGGTAGAAGCCGGCAAGAAGAAGATTGAATGGGGTTCCCAGATTCGTAGCTACGTGTTCGACGACCGCCGTGTAAAAGACCATCGTACCAACTTCCAGACCTCCGATGTCAACGGTGTGATGGATGGTAAAATCGATGATTTCATCAAGGCTTACCTGATGGAATTCGGCGCTGAGGAATCTGCAGAAAAGTAAGTTTTCTACATTAACACTTGCATATTTCGATTATAAATCGTAATATTGCACCCGATTTCAGAGCCATGCTCTGAACAGGTCCTATA
Source organism: Parabacteroides vesiculifaciens (assembly GCF_049860805.1). Lineage (NCBI taxonomy): Bacteria > Pseudomonadati > Bacteroidota > Bacteroidia > Bacteroidales > Tannerellaceae > Parabacteroides > Parabacteroides vesiculifaciens. The sequence continues at coordinate 3,546,286 of NZ_CP187555.1, read as the reverse complement.
GCTCAGTTGGTTAGAGCACCTGACTCATAATCAGGGAGTCCTTGGTTCAAGCCCAAGTGGGACCACTCATATAAACCTCCAATTATCTAACACATAGATGGTTGGAGGTTTTGTTTTGTCTGAATTGTTTACTAAATTAATTTCCACGAGTGGGATGGTTGGAAAACTTTCGTAATAATTTGTAATTTTGTTTTGGTTGTTGACTTTATAAGATTAAAATATTATGACTATTGACGATATAAGAGCATTGGTGGCAGCAGATGAGTCGAGGACTCTGGAACTGAAGAAGACGACCGGCGAGTTGAAGGACGGTATGCACACGGCGTGCGCGTTTCTGAACACAGAAGTTGCTGGCTGATTTTCGGGGTAGCTCCCAAGTCGCTGAAGATAGTCGGCCAAGAGGTGACTGACAAGACGCAGCAAGAGATTGCGCAGGCTTTAGCCGGTCTGGAGCCTGCCGTTGATGTACATGTTGAATATGTCGATGTACCGGAATATCCAAGGCATAAGGTCATAGCCATGCACTTTGACGGCTGGGTTTGGGGTGAGCGTCCGCATACTTTTCATGGTTGCCCTTACTACAAGGTTGAGAGCACTACTAAGGTTATGCCGCAAAATCTATACGACGAGCGGATTCGGATTCATGAGCCAAAAATATACGCATGGGAAGGCATGGTGGCTGACGGGGTGACTCTTGCCGACTTGAATGAAGGACTTATCCGTAATTGTATCCGTTTAGGTATTGATGGTGGTAGGATTCCGTATGATGCTTTGGTTGAACCTACGCGGGATATTCTTGCGAAATGGAAATTGTTGAAGAATGGTATTCCAACGAATGGGGCTGTGCTTCTTTTCTCAAAGAATATTGATGAGTATCCCAACTTCAGGTTGAGAATGGCGCGTTTTGTGGGGACTGACAAGAATATGTTCCGCGATAACCAACGTGCCGAAGGCAATTTTTTTGAGCTCTTGCAGGCCGGTATAGATTTTTGTTTCAAACATCTTTCGCTCAGTGGGCGCATAACAAACAAGAGCCTTCAGCGGGAAGAGCAACTCGAAGTGCCTTATCATGCGTTGAGAGAAGCCCTTATCAACGCTCTTTGTCATCGTTGGTGGGAACTGCATAATCTCACGATCAGTCTTGCCATTTATGATGACCGCATAGAGATAGCAAGTCCCGGCCATTTCCCACGTCAGATCACTCCGGAGAATATCAAGGAGCCTCACGAATCGTTCCCACATAACCTTAATGTTGCGGAAGCTTTGTTTCGCATGACATACTTGGAGAACTGGGGCAGCGGTGCAAGACGCATCATTGATGCCTGCCGAGTGCAAAACATCGAGGAACCGACGTGGTGCGACAATGGCGGCTTTATAACCGTCACCTTCAAACGCCCGTTCTACAAGCCAATTGAGGACTCTCCAAAAGATAGTTTTGGAAGAAATGTTGCCCAAAACAATGGAATTGTCGCTGAACCACTGACCAAGTACCGACCAAGTACCGACCAAGTATCGACCAAGTACCGACCAAGTTCAGATAATGATAAATGCTATGAATGACAGCTATATGACAATGAATGAGATTATGGCTAAGATCGGATTAAAACACCGCCCCACGTTTAAAGAGAATTATTTTGTCCCTGCATTGGTAGATGGTGCTATAGAGCTCTTGTATCCAGACCATCCCAAGCATCCCAAACAAAGATACCGTCTGACAGAGGTGGCGAAAGAATGGAAGAATTTGAATATGAACATTTAAATTGTATGAACCATGACAAAAAAGAAAATAGATGATGTGGAATTACTCCTGTCTAAATTAGACAAGAAGCAACTTACGGACTTCATACGCAAGGAATGTGCCAACGACAGCCGGTTCCAAGACCGGTTTCTTACACTTGGTGCGGGAACACTGTTTAAGCCAAATCCGACTTTGATGAAGTGCTTCGACTTGCCAAGGATGGAGTTAACCATGATGCAGAATATGCGGGAATTGTCAGCGACTGGTACAAATGGGAATATCAAGTCTATCGCGCGATTGGGGATATAGAAAATACTCTCCAGTTGGCAAGATATTTCTTTTTCGGTGGTGGAAGATGGGGAGAAAAAGAATATTCTATGGCAACCATGTATGCTGCGATGAAACGGCTTATTCCAACTGACGGATGGGGAAAGTATTCCGAAACATTGATTAGTGAGGCTCAGAATAAAAGAGACGTCGGACGTTTGCTATATATCTATACCCAAGAGAAGATGTGGAACGAATATATGTCTTACCTTCGGAAGAATCCATCCACATACGATATTGACACCGCCCCCAAAGAAGTTAGAAAACTTTTCAAGGATGAAATAATCAATCTATATGCATCGGCGGTCAGAAGCTTCTTTCAATGTGCGGCTAACCGGGATTCTTATCGTGAAGGTGTCGGACTACTCCGTAATCTCATAAAGTATGGAGGAAAGTCTGAGGCTGAACAGATTGCGACTGAACAGAAATCGAGAACTCCTCGTCGACCAGCGCTGATTGACGAATTGTCGAAATTATAAGTTTTCCCAATTATTAACGCTGGTAAAGCACTAATCTATCTCAGAAATCATTTGCAAGATATGGAACCGTGTGCCAACAGCTCAATTGCAGTTGAAGGCGTAAGCAATCTGAGGAAGGATACTTATCTGATAAAACATATAAAGGTACGTTCGAATAGGCAAGTATGGGTGTTTAAAATATCCGTTTTTGGGTAATTATCGGTCGCTTTTCAATACCGGACTCCTACTTCTTCACCTTCCCATTTGTCACAGGATACGGAAATGGGGAAATTGTTTTCGTTATATTTATAGGTATAGGTGACGGTCGAGATATTTCCTTCTCTGTTTTCGGATGTTATCTTGGTTATATTATTCCGCCGGTTCAGGAACTGGATATTCTCAAAGTCATTTGAGTTGGCATTTCGATAGTACCACCAGCCTAAAAAATACATGGGGAATTCCAGATGGCTGATATTGCCGGAAGCGTTATCATATTCGTAGGTATATTTTACCAGCAAGTTTGATTCGTTGTCGAACACTTCCTGTTTGAGCAGTTGCCGGGTGGCTGGATCGAAGGTCAGGAGAGCATACCGGCCGTCTTCCGTTATCAACTTTTCTCCATCAACTGTTTGTTGGTAAATACCCGCAAAGGTTACTTTGAACGGCAATTCATTCGTGTCGAGTTCAATCTCTTCCCTGTAACTGAAATCTCCTGCCGGTTCGCCACCTCTGCTGACTTTGTAGGTCTTGTCTCCGGTCTTGGAAAAATCAACCCAGGCATGTCCGTCGGCAACATCTTTGGGAGGCGTGTAGAATATGCCGGATAATTCTCCATTCTCATAATTGAAATGAGCCGCACGTCCGTCCGGATATTGAATCCGGGCAAACAGGTTGCCGGAGTAAATGAAAGAAGCGGTAACCTGCCCGTTTGAAAAAAGAGCACTGGGGCGTCCGTCTATACCTGTCAACCTGAAGTCGTCATTATCACTGCAGGAGGATAGACATAATCCGGCCATCAACAGGATGGCGGATGAAAGAGTCGAAAATAACTTGTTCATAATAATATTTAGTGTTTGTTTCTAATAAGATGATGAATGGGGAGTAAAAAGGGTTGCATCATCCTGTCTATTTTCTTTGTGGATATTTATATTTTGCTATTTTTGTGGAATGCTATAACCATCCGGTGGCTCGGATATAAAAAAGTAAGAGAATGGAAAAAGCGAATGTCACTTTGTATACGGTCATCGGAGATCCTAACCGCATCGTAAAAGCGATTCAGGAACGTTTTAAGGAGATGACCGAAGAGCTTGTTTGTGAAGATGAAACGGTCGACTTGACTTTGCCGGATGGAACGCATGTCCTCTTCTCGATCAAACACCGGCGGAGTAAGCCGGATTTTATTGCTTCCCATACGTCCGGTATGGCCAATTATTTTTCGCAGGTCGAGACACCGCTGACTGAACTGAAAGAAAATGTTTTGCGCCAGATACGTGTGTTCAACTGTGTGACGGGCATCACTTTCGACCTGAACGACAATGAAGACCGGACGAACTACATCCTGAATCGTCTGTTCGAGATTGCCGGAGACGTGAAAGGCTTTCTGCTTTATCCGAGTATGCAGATCTTTACCGGCGAAGGGAAACTCCTCTTCTCTACTAAAGGTGAAAGCCAGCTGACCGGATTTATCCCGGTAGGGAATGCCGATTTACTGGATGGGAACCGCCCGGAAGAAGCTCAGGCCGATGTAGAAAGACGTTTGCGTTCGATCGCGTTGCTTGAAGATAAACACATTCCGTATATGGAATATTTGCGTAGCGAAGCATTGGAAAGCGAAGTCCATTTAAGAAGCCGGAAGGAGATGGTGCAACGCGCCGCCGCCTTGTTTGCCGTTGCCGTCTATTCGGAAGTCATGCTGTCCGAAGGTTCAGGCCGGGAAGAAGCTCTTTTTTATTTTAATAAGATGGAGCAGTTGTACGGGGTAGAATCTTACCTGACACCAGACGAAGCCGCTTATATCGATAACCCCGATCCGGAAGAGCAGGAGTGCATTCAGTTCGGATGGCGCTATGAATGTGCAGGTGTCCTGCTTTGGGCGGCAGGCGTTGTGGATGATCTGCCTTATCCGTCCAAGATTATCGATGTCCCTGTTCTGGCTGCTATTTTTTGGCAACATAAAGGCATAGGTGAACTGCTTTCGAAAGGTTTTCCCCGTTCGCAGTCCGAAATATTGGATGCTGCCGATATTACATTGCGGTATGATTGGGCTTGTGTGGAAGCGCAAATTCACGAAAAAGACGCTCCGGCTTCGCTAAACGGGGGTGTTGTAATGGAACGGCATTATGCCTTTAACTGGATTATCGGTGCGAATGGCGGTGCCGATTGGGATGATATACAACCGAATACATGATCTTTTATTAATCTGCTACGATATGAATAAACTATGGGCTGCTGTAATACTTGTTCTTGGTTTTTCATCCTGTTCCTCTAAGCAGGATGGATTGAGGACAGACTTTGAGAATCCACCGGAAGAATTTCGTCCGATGCCGTTTTGGCATATTAACGGGTACATGACCCGTGCGGGTATCGAGAAAGAACTGGGAGACGCGAAAAGCCTTTCTGGTTTCGGAGGGGTGACAGTTTTGCCTGTCAGCCCCGGTACGCAGTGGGGAACAGGTAAACCTTGTCCGGGGACCGAACCTGCTTATTTGAGTGACGAATATTTCGAACGCTATGCCGATATTCTTGATATTTCCGGGAAACAGGGGACACAGGTTATCCTCTACGATGATATCGATTTTCCAAGCGGTTCGGCAGGCGGACGGTTGCGTAAGGAATACCCGCAGTATGTCCGTAAATACTTGTCGAAAGAAGAATTCAGGGTGAAAGGAAACCAGCCGGTCAGCCGTCAACGTAAAGATACGGCCTCCGTCCTGGCTGCCGTCTCTGCTTTGAATGAACAGACACGCGAAGTGCTGGACCTGGGACCTTATATGAGTGGGAACACTTTGACCTGGAAAGCTCCTGCCGGAGAATGGCGCGTGATGTTTTTCAACTGTGGCGTCAGCATGGATTCTTATCATGGGAACCTGGTGGATTATATGCAGCCCGAAGCAGTCTCCCGATTGTTGGAAATGACCTATGGCGAATATGATAAGCGTTTCAATCGCTATTTCGGTAGTGTGATTACGAAGACTTTCTTTGATGATGTGGGCTTTGTCCATCAAGAGAATGCATGGACGCCTGCCATTACCGATATTTTTAAAGAGAAATACGGAAAGAATCCGGCGTTGTATTATCCGGCTTTGTTCTACGACATCGGACCGGAGACAGGTGCGACGCGTGTCGCCTTCTTCGATATCCGTTCCGAGCTGATGGCGGAAGGATATGTGAAACAGGTTTCGGAATGGTCGGGCAAACGGCATTTGAGCAGTATGGGGCATCCGCCTGAAAACTACAGCCCTAATTCGGTGGTGGCGAACGGGGATATCCTGAAGTATTACCGGCATGTGCAGATACCGTTGTTGGATGCTATCTTTTTTTATGGCCGCGGCCTGAATGGTTTTAAACAGATCAGTTCGGCTGCTGACCGGGGAGATAAACCGGTTGTGGGAGCCGAGTTGTGCGGTGCTTTTCCTGCGGATATGGATTCACTGACTTTATACCGTGTAGCTCTTGAAGCGATGGTGCGGGGTGTCAGTTTTGTCGTGCCTCATGGAATGTGGTATACGACGGATGCGGATAAGATTCGCATCCCGCCGCTGATTGCTCCTGAAAATCCATTGTTACGGGATGCGTTACCGAATTATAGTGCCTGTGTGGGCCGTTCCTGCCTGATCCTTCAAGGAGGGCGTCGAGTTTCGGACATTGCTTTGCTATGGCCGATCACAGCAATTCAGGCAGAGACGTATATTAACCGGGATGCCGATTCCGGCCTTCCGGTGGCAAACTGGTTACCGGAGCACGTCAATCATCATGTACTGAGTGACCTGCTGACCAATAAACTCCGTCGTGATTTCACATTTATCCATCCGGAAGATTTGTGGAACGGCAAGATTACGGCTGCAGGCAGTGAACTGGTTTTGAATAATGAAACGAATATCCAGCATTACAAAGTGCTTTTAATGCCGGGCGGCGATGTGATTTCGGCCGAAACGATGAAAGCGATCAAGCAGTATTATGATAATGGGGGAAAGGTGGTTGCCACTTCTTCTCTTCCGAAGCGCGCCGCTGAGTTTGGAAGAGATGAGGAAGTGGTTCGTCTCGTTACCGAAATGTTCGGCATAGACCCGCGTCAGGAAAACTATCCGGACAAGTTCGATTCGAATGTAAACAAAGGTTGCTTGGCTTTTCTGCATAATCCGACTCCCGAAATCCTTGCCGATTTGTTTACGCGCTGGGAACTTCGTGCAGATATTGCTTTCGATGAATCGACTATACCGCCTGCTCAGATCGGCTACCTGAACTATATTCATAAACAGAAGGAAGGCCGTGACTTTTATTACATCACCAATACGACCGGAAGTACGGTTCACACGACCGTCTCTCTGCGTGGCAAATTCGATAATCTTGAATTCTGGAACCCGCACATCGGCAAAATCGTGCCAGTCCGGAATTCCGAATCCGCCAAACAACCGGATGGCGGTTATGTAACAAACATCAAGCTCTCGATACCGAAAGTGTCGGGGGTGTTTGTTGTGGGAAAGATGAAGGAATAAATAATAGAGGATGATATGAAAAAACGATTAATTTCAGTTCTTGTAATCTTTTTGCTGCCATTGTTCGTTTTGGCTCAGCAAAGGGTGATTGTGGACACCGATATAGATTCGGATGTAGATGATGCCGGGACGTTGGCTATGCTTTATACCCTGCATAAGCAACATAAGATAAACCTGTTAGGGACTATAGTAACCAGTGATGATCCTTTTGCAGCGACTTGTGTGAGTGCTTTCAATGCTTATTATGGAATGAGGAAATTGCCGTTAGGTTTCCTGGAAGGGCAGTCCATGCTGAAAAATCATTCCCGCTATACCCGGCAGATTTCAGAAGAGTTCCCGCATGACCTTGCTTCTTGGAATGAGGCGGAGACGGCCACTAATACCTATCGGAAATTATTGGCCGGAAGTCCTGATCATTCCGTGATTATCCTGACAATAGGACATTTAAGCAGTTTGCAGAAATTATTACAATCGCCTGCCGATCGATATTCTCCGCTAAACGGTAAGCAATTGGTTGAGGCTAAGGTAAAGAAATGGTATTGTATGGGCGGGTTGTTCCCGGAAGGAAAAGAAGCGAACTTCTCACGACCGGACCCGGCTTCAACTGTTTATTGTTTGGCAAATTGGACGAAAGAGGTCGTCTTTTGCGGGTGGGAGATCGGCCAGCAGATTCTTACAGGAGATTCTGCCCTGCGTGCAATGTTAACCTCCGGAGGACCTATGTATAGAGCCTATGAACTGTATAATAATTTTGATGGGCGAGCCAGTTGGGACCAGGTTACGGCTTTTTTGTTGACAGATCAGGCGGCTCATTATTTTGATATGGACAATGCCGGACATTGCCAGCTTGAAGCAGATGGAAGTAACCGTTGGATTCCCGGCAAGAGTGGTAATCAATTTATTGTCAAGTTTAGATCTGGAATTGATCCCCGGAAAGTAGCAGCCTTAATAACGGATCTGATGTTGGGAAAAGACTTATAGTTGTAACCGGGGAAATTTGTACCCCGGAGCCAGTTTGGTTTGGTTCTTGCCGAGAATGCGGACGGAGATCGGGGCGATGTCCCATTCGCGGGAGGAAGAATCCTTTTTGTTTTCGAGGTAGATGAAGCTGCTTTCCGGTGCGAAAATGTCTTGGACAAAGATCGAAGCCTTTTCTTTTGACGACAAATACACCTCTTTTTCCCATTTATTTTCGTAGCAGAAAAAAGACTCTAACGAATTTTCCGTTTGGTAGGAAATCAATAGTTTGTGTGGGTGCTGGTCATGTGTCGATACTTGATAGGTTACGTAGCAGGGTTTTTCTTTCTTTTGCCAGTAAGCGTTGCTTGCCGGTATCAATGCGAAAAGCAGGAGGATGTACGTTAATGTATGGATTTCTTTCATGGTATATTTTTTGCAAAGAAAGGCAGAATAGCTAATGGAGTGTATATGCCCGGAGCCTGTAAAAAACACCGGTATGTGAGTTTTTTACCGCCTCTTTCTTTTGGCTTTTTTATATTGTTGTTTTGTTATTTTCTCAGAATGGATTCAGAATGAGATAAAAGTTCTTATATTTGTTTCACACATTGTAAATAGAACAGAATAATATGGAAACCGAAAATATCAAAACAAGAAATGTACACCAGGGAGCTAATGTCAGGAAGTTACGCCAGTTAGTCGGCATGAAGCAGACAACCTTTGGTGATCTGATGGGAATGAACCAGCAAGCTGTGTCACGTCTGGAGCAGAAGAAGGTGCTCGACGAAGATACGCTGTTCAAGGTTGCGAATATCCTGCACGTTGCTCCTGAGATTATCCAGAAACTGGAAGAGAATCCGACTTCAATCGTGATCGAGAATAATACGTTCCAGTCGGGAAGTAGCAATGTCGGAGTAGTGGAAAATCAGCGGGATAATATAGTGAATCACCCAGTCGATCAACTAATGGTCCTAAGCAAGGAACAAGCCTCTCTCTACGAACGGATGCTCACCATAGAGAAAGAGAAAAACGCACTTTTGGAAATGCTGTTGAAAGAGAAATAAGTCTGTGTTTCTCCTTTAGCAAACAATAATCCTGCAGGGCAATATTAAATGTCTTTTCTAAAATGTCTATCACTCTATCACACTCTCTTTTATATGCTTTGATAATCATAATATGGAAGGTGTGATAGATGGCATTTTTATCTATCACACTTCTATCACGCATCTATCACACTGTCTTATCCCGAAATATATTATTTCCATTGATATAAGCAGTTTTTCTTATAAAACAAGCGGAAAAAAGTACTAAAAGTAAGCAAAAATACTTGTCTACATCCCCATCCCTACATATTTTACACCCCCATGTAGCCGGTTCCAACATCCGGATGTAACAATCATGAACATCCGGATGTATACGTATTTATATGCTTATTTTGTTGAAAATAAGTAATATACTTTATAAAACAAGTAAGCCTTTTTAATAAGGCGGTGATAGAGGTGTGATAGATAAAAACGCCATCTATCACACTTCACATGTTATGATTATCAAAGATTACATGAGAAAGTGTGATAGAGTGATAGACATTTTGGAAGAAACATTTATCTGTTCACCACAAAATTCCGTATCTGGCATTCCGTCCCCTGTGATTCGGTGTTTTTCTTTTTCGATATGCGGAGAACCAGCTTATGGTCTGTATCCTTCAATTCCGTTTCCAACATGTAGACCCAGGGAATGTAGAGATTGTGGCTCCACTGCGTGAAAGTATCCAGTTCTTTGAACGGGGCGCCGTCGACGCTATATTCCAGAATCCCGGCAGAAGGTCCGCTGACGCAGAAGATACCGATTGCCTTGCCCCGGAAATCCAATGTTAGCCGGTCGCCCGGATGTGTAGCCTCCAGCATCGGGACATTCACAAAACCATTCCGTTTGCCGGCCTTGTTGTCGGGATGCCAGTTGTCAACTAATTTCCAGCCTTTGTTTAAGCGTGCCTTTTGCAGGTCGATGAAATCGCCGTTATAATAGCTGTAGGCATCCAGCGGTTTAGCCGGTATTTCGTGTGCAGTGATTGCACCTTCCGGTGAAACCCCTTTCCACATTTCGTCGAAAAGATGGCCGATAGCGGCAGCATAGAATTTATGACCGAAAGGTTTCGGATGAGTGCCGCCGAACTCATCCCAAGTAAATTCGCCGTCTTGCATCCGTTCGCCGATCTCCTGGCAAAGATTGATTGAAGGGATAAGATAATGATTCGCTACCCGTTCGTGATTCAGGATAACATCCGGCATCTGGCGGCGGGCGATCATCGGGATAAACGGGTCGTAGATGAAATGCAACATGACGATATCCATTTCAGGGTTGCTCTCCAAAGCATGGCGCACTTCACCCTCCATGCCGCGTACCTGTTCGAGGGCGTTGAACCCGTTGGTGTCGTCGTTTACGGCTGCTTCGACAAAAAGAAGGTCGACTTTCCCTTTCGAAAGGATGTCATGTTGCAACCGGAAGGAACCCGGAGTCGTTCCCGTCGAACCGATGCCTGCTTCCACCCATTCGAACTGCGTATAAGGAAAGCGTTGCTGTAGTTGTTGCTCTATCATATTGCGCCATCCGTTCATTTCCGTAATGGAACCTCCCAGGAAGGCGACTCGCGCCCGGCGTTCTTTCTCGAATTTGCGGAATGAGTTTTGCAGGTTGCCGCGTATAGTATAATGTAAATACTTTTCATATTCCGGTTGCTGGCGAAGGATAAAGTCTACTACCGGTTCCGGATTGTCGAGGCTGTGCGGATGATGGTCGCATCCTTTCTTAAGGATCACTTCCACCGGACCTCCTGCCGCGAGATAACGCGAACGTACGACATCCATGTTCTCTTTGTAGGGGACGGTCTGGTCGCTATCGCCGCATACGCTGATAATCGGTATGCCTGCGGCGGCAATCGGGGCCAGGTTGTCAACCGGGTTCCCTTTGAAATGTTCCATCTCGGCATCTGTCAGGTTCCATTCCTTCAACAGGTCGTTCCATAAAGTCGCATTTTTTCTTCCCGGCCAGCTGAATACGTCACAAACGGGAGCGTCTACATATATACAAGCTACTTTGTCTGTGTTTTGGGCAGCCCAGTTGAATGCAAACAAACCGCCGCGGCTGAATCCTTCCAGCGTGACTTTTTCGGAGAGTCCGTAATGGCTTGTCATATTCTTATAGAACTCCGTACCGAGCGAAACCGCCCTCTGACTTCCATACAGATGGGTTACGTCATAGTAAACAACATGGAATCCTTTTTCCAGTAACGCTTTGTCCACACTCGGGAAAGCATCGAAGAAGGCCGGACGCCAGATCCACGGTTTTCCTTTTGCTGCTTTTTTAGGAGTGACGATGATTGCCTGCCGATCCTTGAATGTGAAATCGTAGCGGTCGCATCCGTTCCATTCGCCTGTTTTTTCCTGGGCCTGGACGGCCAGACCGGTTATCAGGGACAGAAGTGCCAGATAAATAATCTTTTTCATAATAATAATGGTATTAATAATGTTTACATTGGAGAGGCAAACGTACATAAAATGCTTATTCTATGCAAATCAAACCCCTACTAATCCGGCTCAGGATGTGAAAGAAATGAAATACTTTGTGTATTCGCACACACAAACTTGTATATAACCAAAAAAATGCTTTATATTTGTCCCCGTATTATGAAAAACGAATATTAATATCATGAACACATTTCAAAAAGCAAGTGAGAAAATGACAAATTACAGATGGACAATCTGCGCGATGTTATTTTTCGCAACAACAGTAAATTACCTCGATCGCCAGGTTCTTTCTTTGACCTGGGATGAATTTATCAAACCGGAGTTCCATTGGAACGAATCCCATTACGGTACGATAACATCAGTTTTCTCAATTGTATATGCAATCTGTATGCTGTTTGCCGGCCGTTTTATCGACTGGATGGGTACGAAAAAAGGATATCTTTGGGCTATCGGTGTTTGGTCGTTCGGAGCCTGTCTTCATGCCGGTTGCGGTATCGCAACCGAACATTATGTCGGTATGAACAGTGCAGCGGAATTGATAGCAGCAACAGGAGATGTTGTTGTTGTATTGGCTACCGTGAGTATGTATTTCTTCCTGGCCGCCCGCTGTATTCTGGCATTGGGTGAAGCCGGTAACTTCCCTGCAGCCATTAAGGTTACGGCTGAATACTTCCCGAAGAAAGACCGTGCTTATGCAACTTCCATCTTCAATGCCGGGGCTTCTATCGGTGCTTTGATCGCTCCTATATCGATCCCTTTGCTGGCAAAAGCCTGGGGTTGGGAGATGGCCTTCATCGTGATCGGTGCGCTTGGTTTTATTTGGATGGGGCTGTGGGTATTCATGTACACGACTCCGGACAGGAGCAAACATGTGAACAAAGCCGAGTTGGAGTATATCGAACAGGATAAAAACGAGAAAGATATTGTCATCGTCGAAGAAGAACATGAGAAGAAGATCGGTTTCCTGCAATGTTTCACTTTCAAACAGACCTGGGCGTTCATTGTCGGTAAATTTATGACAGACGGAGTTTGGTGGTTCTTCCTTTTCTGGACTCCTTCTTACCTGAATACGCAGTTTGGGATCAAGACTTCAGATCCGTTGGGCATGGGGTTGATCTTTACTTTGTATGCCATTACGATGTTATCTATTTACGGAGGTAAATTGCCGACGATCTTTATTAACCGGACTGGTTTGAACCCCTATGCCGCACGTATGAAAGCGATGTTGATTTTTGCATTTTTCCCGTTGCTGGTATTGTTGGCACAGCCGTTAGGTACGATTTCCCCGTGGTTCCCGGTTATTATGATCGGTATCGGTGGTGCTGCCCACCAGTCATGGTCGGCCAATATTTTCTCGACTGTCGGTGATATGTTCCCGAAATCGGCTATTGCAACCGTTACGGGTATCGGTGGTATGGCTGGCGGTGTCGGTTCTATGATCTTGCAGAAAGCAGCCGGAAACCTGTTTGTTTATGCAGATGTTACCCAGATGACGTTTATGGGCTTCACGGGTAAGCCTGCCGGTTATTTTATTATCTTCTGTGTATGTTCTGTCGCTTATTTGATCGGTTGGGTTATCATGAAGGTATTGGTTCCGAAATATAAAGTGATCGTTCTTGAATAATTGAAATAGAGAGTATATAGTTTATACGAAAGAAGGAGGATGCATCTACAGGGGTGCATTCTCCTTCTTCATTATAGGAAAGCGGCTGCTTTTCCGAATACGTTCAGGAATGACTGGTTGACCAGCATTTGATCTGCTTTGCTCCGGAAAGGAAAGGGAACCTGATGGGAATATGAAAAAGGGAAGTCCATCTCTTCCAGAATCTTATTGGATATATTGCCGAAAGCCTTCTTTATTCCCAGGGTCGGCATGACCTTGTCTTTTTTAAGCGAAATCGCCCGTATCCGGTTACAAGCCTTTTGGAAGAACGTCTCGCGGTAATCCTGCATGACGTCTTCGCGGATCATGGCTTTGAATGCCTGTTCCATAAAATCGTTTTTGAAGGTTGTCGGCAGTAAACGTTGCTCCAGGAAATCATGGCGATAGTACTTCTGTATGCTTTCGAAAGCTTCCTTATCCATGATATCCCGTGCATTCCCGTCCATTTCGCTAAAGATCGAACCGCCGCAAAACATGAACAGACGCGTATCGTTGAACATCTTTTCCGGGTTTGCGAGCAAAAGCACTTGCGACAAGAGGGCTCCGATGGAGTAAGCGAACAGGTTGATGGAGGTATCTTCTTTGAAAAGCGGATGTTTGCCCTCTTTTATTTCCTGGACCAGTTGCCACAGATTATAGACGGACTCTCTGCCGGACGCGTAAAAGCGTAACGGATTTTTGGAAAGCCGGCTGCTCAGCGTTACATTGGCAAAGGTGGAGTTGCTGAGGTTGTTGATCTCGCTTTTCCGGACATTCGCCCACGATAATGTCTCTCTTGGGTTACACCAGCGACTGGGGGTACGGTTCATGTGGAAAGCGATGGGAAAAAGGATTACCGGTTTCCCCGTATTCTTGGTCAGATATTCCGCCCAGGTCAGATATTTCTCCCAGGTGCGTTCGTTCAGGCCGTGCAGCAGGATGATGGCTTTGTCGCGTTTTTCTTTGCCGGAAGGGGTGAAGACGGTATAGGTGAAACTCTTGTTTTCTTGAATATGATTGTCGGTTACCGGACAGAATTCGGTGCCGGCAAGTCCCTTCTGAAATTCGTTGATCTCGCTGGCTCCGATTCTCTGGGTAAAGCGAAAAGGTACGATCTCCAGATGGCTGTCTGTCAAATCAGCTTTTTTATCATACGAAAAAAGACTGTTGAGCTGTTGTGTACGAATCGAAATATCCATATGTGTTTTGAATTGTTTCCTGCAAACTAACAACAGAAAAACAATCCTTCAAAATAAATGGTTCCGGCTACTTGGGTTGGGGGTAGAAAGCCGGATGGAGGGGTGAAATATTTATATGCGGGGTGAATGTGTAGCGAAATATATGTACATTTGTTTCCAAAACAGAGGTAAAAAGTATGGGAATGCGAGGTTATAGGATACCGGAATATATTTATGAAAAGTCGAATATTGTTCGTCTCATTCTGATGACAGCCCTCTTTGCGTTGGTTTTTATCAACATCTATAAGCCTTTCAGCTCTTCCAGCTGGTATGCTGTTTCGGAATTTAAGTTTTTCATCTTTTCGAGCCTGATCATTTTGACAGGTGTGCTGGTTGTGGTTATCAGCCGTATCATCATGTATTATTGGGGAAAGAAGCATACGATTACCATTAGCGCTTATGCGGCTTGGATCGTACTCGAGATCTTTTTCATGTCTCTTTTCTATACGATATATACACTTGTCCTTAATCCGGAACGGGAGTACCTGAGCGCTTTCAAGGAATCGGCTATAAATACCAGTCTTGTTCTTTTGCTGCCCTATTCGGTTTTGCATCTCTATTTTTCTTATAAGGAGAAGGAGCGGCAATTGCTTTTGTTGAAAGAAAGTCAGGCGGAGGTTGCCGGGCGGCAAAACGTATTCTCGTTTTATGATGAAAAGCACGAGTTGCGTTTGTCTGTCAAACGTAGCAACCTTTTATATATGGAATCTGCTGATAATTATGTCTGCATTTGGTATTTGAATAAGGGCGCACTGACTAAGTTCATGTTGCGCAATTCCTTGAAAACGTTGGAAGAGGATCTGGCGGATACGAATGTGTTGCGTTGCCATCGTTCCTATATGGTCAATTTCGACCAGGTAAAAGTCATCCGCCGTGAGAAAGATGGGGTTTATCTGGAGTTGGGGATTGAAAATGTGCCCGATATTCCGATTTCAAAGACCTATAGTGAAAAAGTAACCCATTGGTTTATGACCTATTCGTCGTAAGCCAATGTTTTTTTTCCTCTTTTTCGCAGATTTTTTCCTTTTCGATAAAGCTCGCTTCTGTCTTGTTTCGTTATCTTTTCTCCTGGTTGTAATAAAAAAGAGATCAAAATCCTCGTGTGTGCGTACCTTTAATAACCAATATCAGTTGTGGAAAAAACATGAAAAAAACTCCGTAAAAAATTTGGATAGTAGAATCAGAAGTTCTACTTTTGCACCCGCATTCGAGAGAGAACGGCAGCAGTCAACATGATGATAGAAGGTATCCCGGAAAGGTGGATGAGGTTAGCAAAGCTAAGCGAGATGTCCGGCCTCCCGGTGGCTTGAAAAAACTTTCCGAAATTTTTCTTCGAAAAAATTTGGCAGTTAAAAAAAAGTCCTTACCTTTGCAGCCGCAATCGAAAGATAGCATAAGTTCTTTGAAAGATTTACATATCAACAAGTAGTACAAGAGACGTAGTAGAAATACTAAACATACCGTCAAGGAACTACGATAAATTAACGAGATTCTGAGCGAAGATATAAACAATTTAACAACGAAGAGTTTGATCCTGGCTCAGGATGAACGCTAGCGACAGGCTTAACACATGCAAGTCGAGGGGCAGCGGAGTGTAGCAATACATTGCCGGCGACCGGCGCACGGGTGAGTAACGCGTATGCAACTTACCTATCAGAGGGGAATAGCCCGGCGAAAGTCGGATTAATGCCCCATAAAACAGGGGTCCCGCATGGGACTATTTGTTAAAGATTCATCGCTGATAGATAGGCATGCGTTCCATTAGGCAGTTGGCGGGGTAACGGCCCACCAAACCGACGATGGATAGGGGTTCTGAGAGGAAGGTCCCCCACATTGGAACTGAGACACGGTCCAAACTCCTACGGGAGGCAGCAGTGAGGAATATTGGTCAATGGACGTGAGTCTGAACCAGCCAAGTCGCGTGAAGGAAGAAGGTTCTATGGATTGTAAACTTCTTTTATACGGGAATAAAGTGCGCCACGGGTGGTGTTTTGTATGTACCGTATGAATAAGCATCGGCTAACTCCGTGCCAGCAGCCGCGGTAATACGGAGGATGCGAGCGTTATCCGGATTTATTGGGTTTAAAGGGTGCGTAGGTTGTTTTTTAAGTCAGCGGTGAAAGTTTGTGGCTCAACCATAAAATTGCCGTTGAAACTGGAAGACTTGAGTGTGTTTGAGGTAGGCGGAATGCGTGGTGTAGCGGTGAAATGCATAGATATCACGCAGAACTCCGATTGCGAAGGCAGCTTACTAAACCATAACTGACACTGAAGCACGAAAGCGTGGGGATCAAACAGGATTAGATACCCTGGTAGTCCACGCAGTAAACGATGATTACTAGGAGTTTGCGATAGACAGTAAGCTCTACAGCGAAAGCGTTAAGTAATCCACCTGGGGAGTACGCCGGCAACGGTGAAACTCAAAGGAATTGACGGGGGCCCGCACAAGCGGAGGAACATGTGGTTTAATTCGATGATACGCGAGGAACCTTACCCGGGTTTGAACGTAGTCGGACCGGCCTTGAAAGAGGCCTTCTAGCAATAGCTGATTACGAGGTGCTGCATGGTTGTCGTCAGCTCGTGCCGTGAGGTGTCGGCTTAAGTGCCATAACGAGCGCAACCCTTATCACTAGTTACTAACAGGTAAAGCTGAGGACTCTGGTGAGACTGCCAGCGTAAGCTGTGAGGAAGGTGGGGATGACGTCAAATCAGCACGGCCCTTACATCCGGGGCGACACACGTGTTACAATGGCATGGACAAAGGGCAGCTACACAGCGATGTGATGCTAATCTCCAAACCATGTCTCAGTTCGGATCGGAGTCTGCAACTCGACTCCGTGAAGCTGGATTCGCTAGTAATCGCGCATCAGCCATGGCGCGGTGAATACGTTCCCGGGCCTTGTACACACCGCCCGTCAAGCCATGGGAGCCGGGGGTACCTGAAGTCCGTAACCGCAAGGATCGGCCTAGGGTAAAACTGGTGACTGGGGCTAAGTCGTAACAAGGTAGCCGTACCGGAAGGTGCGGCTGGAACACCTCCTTTCTGGAGCCTGAATCTGGTTAAAGTAGGAGAACGACAGGTATGTAGTTCTCGTGTACTACGGTTGAATATGTATTCATATATGATCTTAAAACTGGACAACCAGTAAAGAGAAAGATGAAGCTGAGATGAGAAACTCTCAGGCAACACAACAGTTGACAGTCCTATAGCTCAGTTGGTTAGAGCGCTACACTGATAATGTAGAGGTCGGCAGTTCAACTCTGCCTGGGACTACCAAAATGACAAACGGGGGATTAGCTCAGCTGGCTAGAGCATCTGCCTTGCACGCAGAGGGTCAACGGTTCGAATCCGTTATTCTCCACATAAGATGAGTGGTTTTTAATTGTTAATTATTAATTATTCATTAAACAAAAGATCTTTGACGTATTGGACAACTTCAAAAAAGTTAAGTAACGAATAAATAAGAGCAAACTGAAGATATATCAATCCGACGCGCGATGGATAAGCAATTGCAAAATTGCGAATCCGTCAAGTGTCAGTGATAAAGAAAGTAAGTAAGGGCAGACGGTGGATGCCTTGGCTCTCGGAGGCGATGAAGGACGTGATAAGCTGCGATAAGCCTGGGGTAGGTGCAAATAACCATTGATCCCGGGATTTCCGAATGGGGCAACCCGGCTGGTTGAAGGCCAGCCATTCCGTAAGGAAAGCGAACGTGGGGAACTGAAACATCTAAGTACCCATAGGAGAAGAAAACAAAAGTGATTCCGCAAGTAGTGGCGAGCGAACGCGGAATAGCCCAAACCGTCAATGTTTAGGCATTGTCGGGGTTGTAGGACCACGGCGTGGCAAGAAATTAAGGAAGTAGAACATCTTGGAAAAGATGGCCATAGACGGTGATAGCCCGGTATACGACTCCTTGACGAAGCTTAGTGGTATCCTGAGTAGCGCGGAGCACGAGAAATTCTGTGTGAATCTACGGGGCCCATCCCGTAAGGCTAAATACTCCCGAGAGACCGATAGCGAACCAGTACTGTGAAGGAAAGGTGAAAAGCACCTCGAACAGAGGAGTGAAATAGTCCCTGAAACCGTCTGCCTACAAGCGGTCGGAGCATCGTAAGATGTGACGGCGTGCCTTTTGCATAATGAACCTACGAGTTACTTTCTCCGGCAAGGTTAAGGACTTCAGGTCCGGAGCCGAAGCGAAAGCGAGTCTGAACAGGGCGCCATAGTCGGAGGGAGTAGACGCGAAACCAAGTGATCTACCCTTGGTCAGGATGAAGGTTAGGTAACACTAACTGGAGGTCCGAATGGGTATACGTTGAAAAGTGTTCCAATGAACTGAGGGTAGGGGTGAAAGGCTAATCAAACTTGGAGATAGCTCGTACTCCCCGAAATGCATTTAGGTGCAGCCTTTATTAAGTATAGTATGAGGTAGAGCGACTGATTGGATGCGAGGGCTTCACCGCCTATCAAGTCCAGATAAACTCCGAATGCGTGCTATATATTGATAAGGAGTGAGGGCGCGGGTGCTAAGGTCCGCGTCCGAGAGGAGAAGAATCCAGACCATCAGCTAAGGTCCCCAAATAACAGTTAAGTTGAACTAACGAAGTCAGACTGCAGAGACAGCTAGGATGTTGGCTTGGAAGCAGCCATTCATTTAAAGAGTGCGTAACAGCTCACTAGTCGAGGAGTCTGGCGTGGATAATACTCGGGCATAAACTGTTTACCGAAGCTATGGATGTAGTAATACATGGTAGGGGAGCATTCCATGTGCGTCGAAGGTAAGGGATAACCGTTGCTGGAGCGCATGGAAAAGCAAATGTAGGTATAAGTAACGATAAAGGGAGTGAGAAACTCCCTCGCCGAAAGACTAAGGTTTCCTGATCAACGTTAATCGGATCAGGGTAAGTCGGGACCTAAGGATAAGCCGAACGGCGATTCCGATGGAAGAATGGTTTAATATTCCCATACTACTTTATGGAGCGATGTGGAGACGGAGAAGTGACAGTCCTGCCATCTGACGGAATAGATGGTTGAAGGGTGTAGGCGTCGATCGGGGTAGGCAAATCCGCCCCGAGAGTTGAACCTGACAGTATGCCGAGTACTTGTACAAGGCAATATGGATGTAATCAGGCTCCCTAGAAAATCCGCTAAGCATATTCATAAAGTACCCGTACCGTAAACGGACACACGTAGTTGGGTTGAAAATACTGAGGCGCTCGAGTGATTCACGGTTAAGGAACTAGGCAAATTGACCCTGTAACTTCGGGATAAAGGGTCCCAGCTGTAAGGCTGGGCGCAGAGAATAGGTCCAGGCAACTGTTTAACAAAAACACATGGCTGTGCGAAATAGAAATATGAAGTATACAGCCTGACACCTGCCCGGTGCTGGAAGGTTAAGAGGAGAGCTTATCGCAAGAGAAGGTTTGAATTGAAGCCCCAGTAAACGGCGGCCGTAACTATAACGGTCCTAAGGTAGCGAAATTCCTTGTCGGGTAAGTTCCGACCTGCACGAATGGTGTAATGATCTGGACACTGTCTCAACCGTGAGCTCGGTGAAATTGTAGTATCGGTGAAGATGCCGATTACCCGCGATGGGACGAAAAGACCCCGTGAACCTTTACTATAGCTTTACATTGAATTTGGGCAATTGATGTGTAGGATAGGCCGGAGACAATGAATCAGGTACGCCAGTATTTGTGGAGTCGACGTTGAAATACGGCCCTTTGATTGTTTGAGTTCTAACTCTTGGAAAAGAGGACACTGTATGGTGGGTAGTTTGACTGGGGTGGTCGCCTCCAAAAGAGTAACGGAGGCTTCTAAAGGTACCCTCAGACCGATTGGTAACCGGTCGTAGAGTGTAATGGCATAAGGGTGCTTGACTGGGAGACTCACAAGTCGATCAGGTAGGAAACTAGAGCATAGTGATCCGGTGGTTCCGCATGGAAGGGCCATCGCTCAAAGGATAAAAGGTACTCCGGGGATAACAGGCTGATCGCTCCCAAGAGCTCATATCGACGGAGCGGTTTGGCACCTCGATGTCGGCTCGTCACATCCTGGGGCTGGAGAAGGTCCCAAGGGTTGGGCTGTTCGCCCATTAAAGTGGCACGCGAGCTGGGTTCAGAACGTCGTGAGACAGTTCGGTCTCTATCTATCGTGGGCGTAGGATATTTGAGGGGCTCTGACACTAGTACGAGAGGACCGTGTTGGACAGACCACTGGTTTACCGGTTGTTCCGCCAGGAGCACCGCCGGGTATCTAAGTCTGGATTGGATAAGTGCTGAAAGCATCTAAGTACGAAGCCAGCCTCAAGATGAGATATCCCTCAAGGGTCGTTGTAGACTACGACGTAGATAGGCTACAGGTGTAAGGGCAGTAATGTCGAAGCCGAGTAGTACTAATAGCCCGGGACTTTCAAATCATGTAAGGGTTGCTATATAGGCGGTATGCTTGAAAAGAACATAAGAGTTACAAGACAAATCCTTGGGGTTGTCCAGTCAAAAGTCTTAATATATAAGAAAAAAGATATTAAGGTGGTTATAGCGTTGGGGATCCACCTCTTCCCATTCCGAACAGAGAAGTTAAGCCCAACCACGTCGATGGTACTGCGTAAAAGTGGGAGAGTAGATAGCCGCCGTTTTAGAGCAAGAAAGCCGATCCAGTTTTGGGTCGGCTTTCTTCGTTTAAGAAGGTCGGTGGAACAGAAGAACCACCGATAGTTTCCGCACGTTCCGCATGTTCCGCACTATACACTCCTTTGCTGGTAAAAAACAGGGTTAAGCAGTTAATATATAATTGTTTGTCCTTTTCTGTTTTCCAGCCATTCCGCTGAATGGGATGCGGAAAGCAATCGAGTATAAAAAGGTTGATATCTATAGGAAATAGACTTTGCCGGTGCGTGCATATAGATTCTACCGTTGAGTATATATAGACTTTTCAGGTAAGTGCATAGTCCGTTTATTAGTCTTTATCCCCTTTGTTTATGCTTTTCTTTTGGGCTGTTTAAGAAGCTATGCTTTCCGCATTCATCTTGCGGCTTCTGGAAAATTTTGAAACAGAGTAAATGTAAGGAATATAGGTTGTTATCTGTTGAATTCACCAGCGAAGGAGTGTATAGTGCGAAACATGCGGAATGTGCGGATGCGATAAGGAGCGGGCATGAAAAAACCGCCGATAGTTTCAGGGAAACATGGGCGGCTTTTCCGGCAAAGGCGTAAGTCTTTTGATTTGGAAGTTTATTATTTATCCTGGTAGCGTATGGCTGTCCCTGCGGCAGTTACCATCAGCATGCTACCGGTTTCGCCTACGGTCTCGTAATCGAGGTCGACGGCAATTACCGCATTTGCTCCCATTTGGGCGGCTTGTTGGCTCATTTCTGCCAGGGCGCTTTCTTTGGCTTCGCGTAGGACGCCTTCGTATGAGCTGGCGCGTCCGCCAACGATATCACGAATGCTGGCAAAGAAATCTTTGAAGATGTTGGCTCCGATGATTGTTTCGCCGGAGACGATTCCGAAGTACTGGGTAATTTCTTTTCCTTCGAGGTTGTTTGTTGTTGTTATTAACATAGCTTTATTATTATGGAACCCGGGAACAAATATATTTATTCTGTAGGATATTTGTTTATTTGACGGATAAAAAGGCAAAGCGGATTTTCCTGTTACGGGAGAAATCGCTTTGCCTTTTTATGTATCACACTTTAATTATGGGTATTGCTCATGACAAATTCCAGCTTGCCGCCTTTTACGATGTCGTTATGGCTGATGAACGGAGTGTCGAGGATTTTGCCGTTCAGTTTGACTTCTTTGACATATTTGTTGGCGGCGCTGTTGTTCTTTACCAGGATTTCGAATATACCGCCTTTTACATGAATGAGCGCTTTGTCGACCATCGGACGGCCTAATGTGTAGACTGGGATGCCCGGAGCGACCTGATAGAAGCCTAATGCACTCATCACATACCAGGCAGACATCTGTCCGCAATCCTCATTCCCGATGATACCGTCCGGTTCGTTGGTGTAGAAGTTCTGCATGATCTGGTCCAGGCGTTCCTGCCCTTTCCAAGGTGCATCCGTCCAGTTATAGAGATAAGCCATGTGGTGGCTCGGTTCGTTACCGTGTGCATATTGCCCGATCAGTCCGGTGATATCGCCGGAGGCTTCTTCGCCGTCAACATGGGAGGAGGTGGTGAATAATGTGTCCAGACGCGTTTCCAGTTCCTTCTTGCCACCGATCGTCTCGATGAAGTTATCCATATCATGTGGGGCAAAGAAACTCCACTGGAAGGCATTCCCTTCGGTATAATCGCTCTTCATGTGGGAAGAATAACGAGGATTGAACGGTGTGCGGAAAGAACCGTCACCCATTACCCCACGCATCATCTTGGTATCCGGATCTAAATAACGCTTGTAATATTCCGCCTTTGCGGCATACTCCTTGGCCAATTCCGTATTGCCAGCTTTTGCGGCGATCTGGGAGATACACCAGTCATAATAGGCCATCTCCAACCCCCAGGAGACAGATTCGGGAACCGAGTCGGCCGGAACAAAACCATACTTTTCCTTATAATAAGGATGGAGGGTAATCAAATCCAGTTCACGCGTCCCCTTGAATTTCTCAGCCAGATCGTCCCTGTAGACAGAAGAACGGGCACCCGCTTCGGCCCAAACATTCAGGTCACCTTCCGCCAGGTCTTTAGTCACCAGGTCCGCCAGTACGGAAACAGCCGGATAACCAACCATGCAGCCCGTATAGCTTGAAGCCAGCGGCCATTTTGGAAGGATTCCCCCCTCTTTATATCCCTGCACGAGCACTTTACCCCAATCGGCAGCCCGTTCAGGCTGGATGATCGTCATCAGCGGATGCAAGGCGCGGAAAGTGTCCCAGAGCGAGAAGACGGAATAGTTCACATAACCCGGTTCCGCCCGGTGTACCTTCTTGTCCATCCCTAAGTAACGCCCGTCCACATCCTGATAAGCATAAGGCGCGATCATCGTATGGTAGAGAGCCGTGTAGAAATTCACCATCACCTTCGGGTCCGTGCTTTCGATCTGGATGCTGTTTAAAGCTTCGTTCCAGATACGGGCGGATTCGGCACGTGTCGCCTCGAAATCCCATCCCGGCAGTTCGGCCAGCATATTCCTGTCCGCACCATCCGTGTCGACAGGCGAGATCGCCACTTTTACATACAGCGGTTTGTCGCTCTCCGCAAATTTATAATGGAATTTCAGGTCGCCCGTTGTGTTGAGACGCAAGAACAGTGAGTCCTTCCGCAAATTTCCGTCGATATACTGGTAAAGCGTCTCGATCGGTTCCGAGAAAGTGATCCGGTAAGAGACAGAATGGAAATGTGCCCACCCCTGCGTTTTGACAGTCCCTTCGACCGTCGAATCGTTTACAAAAAGATATTCATTCCCCACCAGCTTGTGCCCCCAGTTCGGTTGCAGCACATGGCCGAGATCGAGAAGGACACGGCGGTCTTTCGGATTATCGTACGTATATTTATGGAAACCGACGCGATCCGTGCTGGTTAGTTCTACATTAATACCGAAATTATCGAGGCGCACCGTATAATAGCCCGGCGTCGCTTTCTCCGTCTCTTTCTTGAAGGTCGCTACCGGCTTGATCGAATCGCCACCCGAGAAAGGCAGGATCGCCACATCTCCCAGATCGCCGATTCCCGTGCCCGACAGGTGGGTATGGCTGAAAGCATATATCCGGTCATCATCATAATGATAGCCGCTACTGGCATCCCAGCCCATGATGTGCGTATCGGGGCTGACCTGTACAAGAGCAAACGGACGGGTAGCCCCGGGAAAAGTATGCCCGTGGAACCCTGTTCCGATAAATGGGTTCACGTACTGGATCTCATCGCGTAGTTGTTCCTCGCCCGATGGCTGGCTGCAAGCTGCCAGAAGCCCGAGCACCGCAGCCTGAAGGAATAGGATTGTTTTCTTCATGTTATATTATCTGTGTTTTTATCTCCTGAACGAATGATTTGTTGCTTTTACGAATACAAATATAATGAAAAAGAACAATATACGCATATATCCCGCTTTTCTTCAAAAAAAAGTCCGCCGGAACTGCGACCTTCCTCCGCCATGGCCGTCCTCGTCCTTTTGTGCATTATTCTATTTATTCTTATCCTGACCACTTCATTTGTAGTTGATAATGCTTATCTTTGAAGCGCTAAGTCTAATTTAATCCTATTTTTATTATGAAAACGAATATTGGAAAAGTATTTGCAACGCTTCTTTGTATGATGATGTGCTTATCGCTCTATGCGCAGGAATCTCATTCCGGTGCGGTTATCGGACTGTGGAACTTCTCCGCCCCTGATGCCCCTTACGGCTACCAGGAAGGAACTTGCCAGATTAAGAAAACCGGTGATAACCTGTCAGCCGTTTTCACGATCAGCGGTACGGAAATGACCGTCAAGGAAATCAAGAAGGAGACCGATACCTATAAATGCAATTTTTATGTGGACGGGACCTATGTCTCGCTCACTTTCAAACAGAAAGACAAGAATAAACTGGTCGGGAATGCTGATGCCGAAGGCATGATGATCCCTATCACATTCCATAAAGCTGTCAAAGCCGTCAAAGCCCAATAATCTTTCTTTATATATGTTCACTGTCATCGGTATAATGTTTGCGGGCATTGCCGCAGGCTATCTTTTACGCAAAATCGAACTTTTGCAGAAGATCGGCAAACCTATTTCTTACACGATCTTTTTGCTCCTTTTCCTCCTGGGAATCTCCGTCGGGACAAACAAAGAGATTGTCGATAACCTCGCCACGCTGGGCGGCCAGGCTTTCCTGCTCGCCCTGGCAGCTACGGCTGGAAGTGTGCTTGCGGCCTGGGGAGTCTATAACCTGTTTTTTAAAGAAAGGAGCCGCAGATGAAAGGAAGCCTGATCGTCGTCGGATTTTTTGTGCTCGGCTGCCTCTTGGGATGGAGCGGCTGGTTACCCGATGTCGTGGTTGAAAACGACATTACGGTATATGTCCTTTACCTGCTGATGTTCCAGGTCGGGCTAAGCATCGGCAGCGATAAGAAACTAAAGGAGATACTCCGCAGCATCCGTCCGAAACTGCTTTTAGTCCCTTTGGCCACGATTAGCGGGACGCTGGTCTTTTCGGCCTTAGTCAGTCTGTTGCTTACTAAATGGAGTGTTTTTGATTGCTTAGCAGTAGGGAGCGGCTTTGCCTATTATTCGCTTTCGTCTATCCTGATCACCCAGTTGAAGGAGCCGTCTTTAGGGGTCCAACTCGCCACCGAATTAGGAACGATCGCTTTGATGGCAAATATCATGCGCGAGATTATGGCTCTTCTCGGAGCACCCCTTTTTGTCAAATATTTCGGTCGTTTGTCGCCTATCTGTGCCGGCGGTGCCACGACAATGGATACGACTTTACCAATCATCACCCGCTATTCGGGAAAAGACCTTGTCTTCGTATCAATTTTTCATGGGATTATTGTAGATTTTACCGTTCCGTTCTTTGTGTCGTTCTTTTGTTCATTTTGACACTATTTGCAGGATGTGGGAAAAAGGATAAACGTTGATTTTTGGGGGTTATATGGTCAAAAATAAATGACTAAAGAAAACGTACGTTTTTTTTAGTCATTTTTTGACACAAAATTTGGCATTAAAAAAAGGCCTCCTACCTTTCACTTTAAAGGATAAAATATTGAACCTTAGAAAAATATGAGAGCAATAAATTTTCCAAGTATAAATTTTTACCTACATTTGTAATGACTAAAAAAAACGTACGTTTTCATTAGTCATTTTTTCAAAGTTGTTTTTTACAAAGCCGCTTCAAAAGCGGCTTTCACACATTACACAAAATAAAAGATTCTGAAAAAAATGGCACAAATAGGCTCAAAATTTCATTTTCCGCTAAAATTGAAAGATTTTCTTCTCTTTCAAGAATGCCGGGTTATTGTAAAATTTTTGTTTGAATGCATAAAAAAGTATTCCGACAGATCAAAATGTATTTTCTGTCGACAAAGTGTCCGTTTTGTTCAGTCAAAATATATTTTTCTTCGACGAAAAATCCATTATGTTACGTCAAAATCCATTTTTTGCCGACAAAAAATCCATTTTGTTGGAACAAAATACATTTTTCGTCTCCCGAGTGTCCGTTTTGTTAGATTTTTAAATTATTAATTCAAATATAAATCTAATTACTATGTCAATGTACATCCAGTTTTTTAATAGTGATCGATTAGTAAACAATGAATTTTTACTTTTTAGTAAAGATGTAGAAGCTTTAGTCACTAAATTTGATCCTACCGAGTTAAAAGTAGAAACTGTTTTTTCAGAATTTAAATCATCTCTTATCATTTATGACGACAGTATCGTAAAAGTAAAAGGTAGTCGCTACACCATTCTATTACAAAATGCCGGAAATCTTCGTAAGAAGCGCTTCTCAGGCATTATCAATCGTATATTGATGAATCTTGATGACCTCGATTCTGTAAACAGTGAATCAGCAAGAATCTTGGAACCGATTGCAAGAAGTTTTCAGAAAGGACAAAACAAACGTTTTACTGATCTTTCTGGTTATACAATCAACCTGATACAAGAACTACGATCTGATGCAAACAAACCTCACATTGAAAAACTTGGCCTGACCAAACGGGTAGATGATTTAGATACACTAAATAATTTATGTATCTCATTGTCAAATGACCGTACCGATGAACAAGCAACTCGCTTGGCAGCAGGGAAAACAGTCGATACCCGTCCTCTTTTGAAGTCTGCTTATGAAGATTTGCGAGAGCTGCTTAATGCTCAGGCACTTGTCAACAAGACAAAGATATATGCCGATCTTTTCCGTGAGCTAAATGCCCGTATCGACTTCTACCGTGTCGTCATCTCTAACCATTTAGGCAAGGGCAAAGGCGGCAAAACCGGTGGCGGCAACTCCACTCCTCCGTCAGGCGGGGAAGAAGAAAGGCCTGGTGAGTTGTAAAAATGAATATATTTATTGAATTTATCATGAATAAATTAGTATTTGGATATTTCTTGTTTCTTCTGATTTGTTATAATGTAAATGCTCAAACCTATTATTATAAACAGATTGGAATAAAGGAGCATAATGGAAAAGTATCAAATGGAGATGAAGATTCAGGGCAGTTTATAACTTTTACAAAAAAAGGTTGCTATGATTCAGATCGTGAAGGTTATACTGTAAATAATGGAAACTTGACTCTCTTTAATACGAATGCAAAATTTACAACCTATTATGGGGAATCATTCTGGGGAATGGTAAAATATCGTGTTTCAACAGATAAGAGTAGGATTAATATTGTTTTAGATGATATTGATCGTATCTATATTTATGAGCGATCAACTCCACCAAATGGAATAATGACATGCTCATTAATTAAAAAATCAACATCTACTAAGAATATCGATATTATACCTACACCAATCAATACATTAAATTTAGAAGGAGTAGAAAAAGAAAAACCAAATGTTAGCATGTTACAGTCTCATTATAATTCAATGGAAGAAAAGTTAAGAGGTTATTTTAATACTTATGAACGATATCTTTCAAGCTCTTCTGATTCACAATCAGCTGCAATGGGAGTCGCAACTTCTATCATTAATCTTCAACGGCAAATGAAGGACTGGCGTGATTATGCATCACGGCAAGGGGTTACTCTTTCCCAATCGGCATGGGAAATACAGCAGCCCAGTCCTTACACAATACATATTGAAAAGAAAAAAAACTATTAAAAAATTGAGGTATGAAAAAGGTATTATTTATTATGACTTTGATGCTAATAGCTGCATGTCAATGTTTTGGACAAACTTATTTTTATAAGTTGGATTATTTTGTTGATGATAATGGTATAAAGAGTAAAGGTGATGGTCGTACCATGTATGTTACTTTTATTAATGGACGTAAGATGTGTTATCAATCTGATAAGTCAGGTAATATTTATCTAAGGTCAAATGGATTTAATTTGGTAAAAGTAAATGAAATGGTTTTGAAAAAAACAAATAGTAAAGGTATACATATTTATGAGGAATTATGTAAGTCATGGGGAAACTATGATATATTTTCAGAAGAATATGGAAAATACTGGGCTGCAAAAACAAATGGTTTTACTTCATATCATTTTTCTAATGATTTTTCTCGGCTTAATATAGTGTCCGAGGTTAGGCCAAGTGGCCTAAAAGATGATACATTAGTTTGGGTTCGTATATCAGAAGAGTCAGAAGGAGAAGATATTGATATGTATTAACGTGTGTGAAATAATTTATAAAGAATAGTCATAATATGAATTTAGGAATGTCTCAAAAAGTGATTTATCTCCACATTGGAAATTACTTTTTGAGACATATCCTCATATCTACTATTTATTCCACTACCCACCTCTCGATATTCCGCGTTTCCTTGCTAAAGTTGACACCTATCCTGAACAGCTTGCGGGGATCGGATACGAAAGGCAGGGCATAATTTTTTTCATTGATTTGGCGGAGAGCGTCTTCGGCTGTGCCGTCGAGTTTAAATGAGCAGGCTTTTTCCAAAACGGCGCGGACGGCTCAGGAAGAAATAGCTGCCGGCTTTAACTAATTGATAAATTAAAGCAGTTTTATCAATGTAGAAATATCCATCCTTACGGATTTTTTTCGAAATCCTGGATTCCAATGGGATAAATCTTGCTCATAATCAAATGATTTTTAGGATTCTGAATATTACAAAGATACGTGTCTCTTGTGTATATAACAATCTGTCCGGCTAAAGTTTTGCAAAAAGAAGAAGCTGTCCTCATAACAGCCTCTTCCTTTTAATTATTTATTACCAACCTCTTTCAACATCTCCTTCACCGCCTCTTCAAGCTGGTGGTCTTCGCCTTTCAGCTGGGATTCGGGGGAGTTATAGACTTCGATGTCGGGTTCGAGTTGCTGGTTTTCGAGGTAGCGGCCCTGCATATCCTGCATGCCGACCTGCGGAATGCCGAAGACGATCGACGGGTCGATCTGGGATTCCCACCATACGGCTGTCATCGTGCCTGGTACGGGAGCACCGATCAGTTTACCGATTTTCAACGTCTTGTATGTCCAGGGAAAACCGTGGGCGTTCGAATAATTGTCTTCGCACATCAGTACGCAAGACGGTTTGATCCATCTGTTGAACGGATCGTTGCCGATGAATTGCCCGCGCGGGGTGAATTTGGCATACAGTTCGCCGCTCAGCAGGATTGCCAGGTCTTCGTGCAGCCAACCGCCACCATTATGGCGCGTATCGACAATCACAGCCTCCTTCTCGCGGCAACGGCCCAACAGTTCGGAATAGGTCTCGCGGAAACTTTCGCTGTTCATTCCCTCTACATGCACATATCCGATCTTTCCGTTCGACAACTTATCGACCATCAGGCGCTTCTGTTCCACCCAACGCTTGTAAAGCAGATCCGACTGAGCGCCGTATGTGATCGGTTTAACCTGTTCTTCAAAATGTTCCTTAGTAGCCGGGTTATAAACGGACAGCAGCACTTTCTTGCCGGCTTTGCCGCTTAATAACGGATAATAATCTTCGCCGCGCTTGATGCCTGTGCCGTCTATCTTTTCGATGATGCAGCCCGGTTTGATCTTGGTTCCGGCTTTTGTTAACGGGCCTTTGGCAATGATCTCTTCGATCTTCAACCCGTCGCCCGTATAACTGTTGTCATAGAAAGCGCCGAGGCTGGCTGTTGCCGGTGCGGAAGAGGCGGAGCGGTAACGTGCGCCGGTATGTGAACCGTTCAGTTCGCCCAACATTTCGGAAAGCATTTCGGCAAAATCGTAGTTGTTGTTGATATGCGGGAGGAACTTTTCGTATGCCTTTTCGTATCCAGCCCAATCGATGCCGTGTATTGCCGGATCATAGAACTTGTCCAATACCTGGCGCCAGGTGTGGTGGAAGATATATTCGCGTTCCTTTGCCGGGCGATAGGCAAATTCGGCTTTGAAAGCGATCGGTTTCGTTTTGCTGTCCTTGATCTCGATCTTCTTCAGCTGGCCTCTCGAAACGAGGAAGATGTTTTCGCCTTTCTTGTCGGGGAACATGGTCCCGCCGCCTACGCCTTTGATCAGCAGCTTGGTGGTGTTCTCCTTGAAATTGTGTTCCCACAGGTCGTAACCGTCTTCGAACGTGGCGCAATAGTATAGCTTGTCGCCCTTTGGAGTCAGGACGGCATCTCCTAAGAATGAAGAGTTGACGGTCAGGCGCATGATGCGGCCTTTGCGATTTGCCAGGTCGAATTTAAGCGGTTCGACAGGCTTGTCTGCCTTCTCGTCCTTCTTCTTGCCGCCGTCTTTGTCTTTATCTTTCTTGCTGTCCTTGTCTTCTTCGTCCTTATCTTTGTCTTTGTCCTCTTTGCCATCGTCCAGCAGGGCTTGTTCTTCTTTGGTGAGGCGGAATTTATCATAGGCTTCGCCGTCGAAGAACATGATGTAAATATCATCTTCCGCTCCCCAGCTTCCGTGGCTGCGGTAACCGGCACGGTCGGACGACCAGATCATCGCCTTTCCATCCAGTACCCATTTGGCGTTGTTGTCGGAATAGCCGCTTTCGGTCAGGTTGGTCATTTCGCCGCTGCCGTCCGCTTTTACCAGTACGATATCCGTATTGTTCCAGCCGCCGATCGCGATGTATTTGGCGAGGAACCATTTGCTGTCGGGCGACCATTGGTAATACTGGTCACCATCCGCATACGAATAGTTGTATTTACCATCCAGGACGGTGCGGACCTGTTTGCTCTTCAGGTTGATCACGCGCAAGGTCGTACGGTTTTCTAAGAAAGCGACTTCCTTTCCGTCAGGCGAGTACATCGGCTGGAAAGAGACCTGTGAGGTTACCACCAGCGGTTCTTCTTTCAGTTCCTGTGCATAGGTGAAATATTTGTCGTCCTTGCGTACGAGGCTGCTCTGATAAACGCCCCAGATTCCGTCCCGCTCGGCAGAGTAAACTAATGAGCGGCCATCAGGGCTGAAGTCGAGGTCGCGTTCCTGCTGCGGTGTGTTGGTGATCTGCTTGGTCGTTTCATAATCGACCGAAGTCACATACACATCGCCGCGTACGATAAAGGCGACTTCCTTTCCGCTGGGGGAAACGGCGATATCGGTAGCACCGTTTGTCTTGAGTTGGTGGATCAGGTCGTTTTCCACCTTGTCCGAAATGATCCGGATATCCACTTTCTTAGGCTGTGCACCCTCTTTGACCGTATAGATCTCGCCGTCATATCCGTAACAGAGGTTGCCGTTATTGTCTGAAGTCAGGAAACGGACCGGGTGCGTGGTATGGTTGGTTATCTGCCGGCTGTTCTTGCCGGTCAGGTCGTTTTTGAATATGTTGAAACTCCCTTTCTCTTCGCTCAAGTAGTAGAAGGAAGAACCGTCTGGCGTCCATACCGGGTTACGGTCTTCTCCTTTGAAAGAAGTGATCTTTTTAAAGGTGCGGTCCTGCCCGAGGTTGCACAACCAAATGTCGCGTGTGATGGACGACTGGTGATGTTTGCGCCAGGGATCTTCATATCCTTTCATATCCTGGTAAAGGAGCTTGTCGCCTTGCTTATTGAGCGCCAGGCTCTGCATGGCGAGGGATGAATACAACTCCGGCCGTCCGCCGTCCAGACCGATTTGATAAATCTGCGGGAATTGGCTTGACGGGAACTGGCTGTCTTTGGCATCCTGTTGGATGGAGGCAGAGTAGAGGATGTGTTTCGCATCGCTGAACGTTTCCGGATATTCGTTTGCGGAATGGGTGGTCAACTGCTTCGGGCTGCCCCCTTCCTTGTCCATCACGAAGATGTCGAAATTTCCGTTCCGGTCGGAAGCGAACACAATCTGGCTGCCGTCAGGCGACCAGACCGGGCGTGTATCGTGAGCCGGATGGGTTGTTAACTGGGTGGCTTTGCCACCATTTGCCGGAACAGTGTAGATATCGCCTTTGTAAGTAAAGGCAATTGTTTCACCGTTTGGAGAAATTGCCGGATAGCGCATCCATAGCGGATCATTTTCGGCCAGCACGTTTGTCGTAAATAGTAGTGCTGAAGTCAGGATAAATAATGATTTCATGCTTCGCTTTTTTGATGGGCATAAAGATACGGTATTATTATAAAAAAAGAGATAAATAAGTTTGATAGTAGTCGTTCAGTAGTTTATTTCTATCTTTACGAACTAAAAGTTAGGGGTGACTGAGGTAATTATGCGTGAATTATCGATACATAGCAATATCATAGAAAGACTTAAACGTGGCTCTTATGAAGCGTTCGATGCATTATATAATATGTACGCGGATTCTTTGTACGGTTTCGCCTTGTTGCATACGAAGTCTGTTGTCCAGGCGGAAGATATCGTGCAGGAGACGTTTCTCAAGCTGTGGAACATGCGTGCCACCCTATCTGTCGAGGGCTCTTTCAAATCCATGTTGTTCACGATTGCCAAGAACCAGGTGATCGACGTTTTCCGCCAACAGATCAACCGCCCTGATTTTGAAGATTACATTCGCTTTTGCGAAGACGAGAACCTATTGGATAATACTTCCGTAGAGAAAATATATTATGATGATTTTATCGACAAGTTGGCAATCGCCAAACAAAAACTGACTCCCGCACAGCGGAACATCTTTGAAATGAGCCGAGAGGAAGGAATGAGCAACGCCGAAATAGCCGCCCTTTCGGATTTGTCCGAGCAAACGGTAAAGAATCATTTGTCCGCCGCATTAAAGATTCTGCGTGAGGAGCTCCGGAAATATAATTATCTTTTTGCCCTTTTCATATAGGAAGACCAAAAAAGCCTGCATCCCTTTTCCCAAGCCGCTCCCGGAGTTCCAGATAATTTCATGGCTTGGAACTAAGAGTTTCTCTCAATGGAACTAAGAGTTCCTTTAAATGAAACTAAAGGTTCCAAGGCATGAAACTTTTGGTTTCATTAGATGGAACTTCGGGCACGTCATAAGGGAAAGGAGCGGGAATATGCTTTAGAACATATAATAACGCCTGGTACTTTTTTAGTACTTGTTCGTGTAACTATAAACAATCGACAAATTATGACCGGTTTATTTAATAAATTATATTCTCAATTCTTAAGCGGAAAGACCAATCATGAAGATTTCGGGGACTTCAAGGAGTCCTTGAATCATCTTTCGGATCAGGAACTGTCTGAAAGGATGGAAGCGTTTTGGAATGGAAATTCCGATTTCCCGCCTATGGAAGCCGGCCGTAAGCGGGAGATTCACCGGAGGCTCCGGTTGCAGATAAATTCTCCTAAAACCATTATTCGCTGGTCCCGTATCGTGGCGGCCGTTGCCGTGGTTGCCGTCTTATCCGTTACGGCGTGGAACCTTTCTCTTTTGCATGAATTGCAGAATGGGAACACTTCTTTCCTGGCGGAAGTCCCGGCCGGTGATAAAGTGCAGTTGACATTGCCGGATAAGAGCTCTGTCAAGTTGAATTCGGAAAGTTCCTTGTCTTATGCTTTTGTCGATGGAAAGCGCGTCGCCTGTTTGAAGGGCGAAGGCTATTTCCAGGTTTCCAAAGACAGGAAGCATCCGTTTGTCGTGCAGGTCGGCAATTTGAATATCGAAGTGCTGGGAACCAGCTTCAATGTCTACTCGTATGAGGAGAATGACTTTGTGGAGACTTCTTTGATAGAAGGCTCCGTCCGTCTTTACGACTCCGGGTCGCCTTCGGAAAGTTTTATATTGAAGCCTTCGCAGAAAGCGATCTATTCGAAAAATAATGGGAAAATCAGTTTTCACGATACAGATAATGTAAAAGAGACAGCTTGGACGCAAAATCATCTGGTGTTCGAATCGGAAAAGCTGGGTTCGGTATTCCAGAAGATCGAAAGATGGTATGGAGTGCATATCGACCTGCTATGCCCGGAGATCGCGAACGATCCGATTTCCGGTTCATTCAAGGATGAACAACTCCCGTACGTCATGGAAGCTCTGAAATTCCAGTATGGGTTTACTTATGAGATCACAGGAAACAATGTAACGATTAATAAGTCTAATCAATTAAAAATTCAATAAAGCTTATGAAATGAACAGGTGAGATCAAAGAAAAAGTGTTTTTAAAAATCAATTGTTTAATTCTAACTTAAGTCTATTTATCATAGTCATGAAGAAAGTATTTCGGAGTGCAGCACTCCTGCTTTTGTGTACAACTATGTACGCACAGGACATCTCGCAAACAATGTCAATGAATTTGCAGAATGTCACATTGAAAGAGTTTTTTAAGAATCTGGAAGCCCAAACGTCTTTTTCAGTCGTTTACCGGGACATCATTCTAAGTGAAAATCCGGATGTAGTCGTTTCCGCTTCCAACCGTCCGCTAAAGGATATCCTGTCCCAGGTATTGGAAAAGCATGGCCTTTCTTACAAGGTGAGCAACAAGACGATTGTGATCGTCAAGGCCGAGGCTCCTGTCAAACAGCAAAAAGCCAAGAAAATATCCGGTGTGATTACGGACGAAACGGGATTTCCGGTAGCCGGAGCGAATATCGTTGTCAAGGGGACGACCAACGGGACCATCTCGGACATGGATGGTAACTTCTCTTTGGAGGCAGCTCCGGGGGAATTGTTGGAAATATCCTATATCGGTTTTTTACCGATGGAGGTCAAGGTCGACGGCAAGAATACGTTTGACATCCTGATGAAAGAGGATGCACTGGGCCTGGATGAAGTGGTCGTCGTAGGTTATGGTACGGTGAAGAAAAGAGACTTGACCGGGGCTGTCGCTTCTGTAAACGCCGCCAAGATTTCGGCCGTTCCGACTTCCACCGCATCGGAAGCATTGCAGGGACGTATTCCGGGTGTTGTCGTTTCCAATGCCAACTGGTCGCCGGGTTCTACCCCGAGTGTGATGATCCGTGGTAAACGTTCGATCACCGCCAGCAACGATCCGTTGTATGTGATCGACGGGGTCCCCGTTACCGGTGGTATCGGCGAAATCAGCCCGTCGGATATCGAATCCATGGAAGTGTTGAAGGACGCGTCGGCAACTGCTATCT
This sequence comes from Parabacteroides vesiculifaciens, assembly GCF_049860805.1. Taxonomy (NCBI): domain Bacteria; kingdom Pseudomonadati; phylum Bacteroidota; class Bacteroidia; order Bacteroidales; family Tannerellaceae; genus Parabacteroides; species Parabacteroides vesiculifaciens. Next base: position 3,510,677 of record NZ_CP187555.1, on the reverse strand, counting down.
ACGGTGCCCGTGGTGCGAACGGTGTTATCCTGATTACGACCAAGCAAGGTAAATCAGGTAAGACGCAGATCGACTATAACGGATATGTCGGAGCACAGACAATCCTGAACCAGCTCGATTTCTGGGACGGACCGGAATATGCCGAATATACGCGCGAGTCTTATCGTAATACGAGCAATAGTTCGATCCGCTATAACTCGGATGTGGCTTCCAGGGATCAGGATATGGTCTGTCCGGGATTCACACGCGACCCGTCGATCATGGAATCGGTCATGATGGGTTGGGGCGAAGATGGCGTTTATAATCCGTCCCGCGTACGTACTACCCGGTATATGGATCATGTGACTCGCACCGGTATGGTGACCGACCACCAACTGAGTATCCGCGGCGGTGGCGAACGGACGAATTTCCTTGCCTCCGCTACTTACAATAAGAATAACGGTATTTTCAAAGATGAAGATTATGAACGCTATTCGATCCGTCTGAACCTGAACCACGAGATCAACAAATATGTGAAGATCGGGGCGCAGACGCAATATTCGCGTGCCGTCCAGCAACGCGGAGCCGGGCTTGCCGGTGGTTGGCGTTTAAGCCCGTTGGCCCAGTTGTGGGATGATAACGGCGAGATTATTCCGTTACCGGGTTCTTATAATGTTTACAATACGATGATGGACCTTGTTCCGGGAGCCGTGGACCGTCCGTTGAAGACGACGCGCTACTTAGGCAGCTATTCACTGGATATCAAACTGCCTGTTGACGGTTTGAAGTTCCGTTCCAACCTGGGTATCGATGCCCGTACCGTACAGGACTACGAGTTCAGGTCTGCTAAGACCAGCAACCGGGGTATGGGTACTTCCTATGCCAAGAACGCGGTGGACAAGTACACAATGTTTACACTGGAAAACATGCTTTTCTACGATAAGACGTTTAACGACAAGCATACGTTGGGTGTAACCTTGTTGCAGTCCATCCAGGAAGATAAAAGAGAAAATGTGAATGTCGCAATGGAGAACCTGCCTGCCGATAACCTGAAATATTATGACCTGGGATCGGGATTGGTGACCAATACGATCGGTAGCTCGATGGTTAAGTGGAATATGGCTTCCTTCATGGGACGTATCAATTATAACTATTTAGGACGTTACCTGTTGACGGTTTCCGCCCGTTACGACGGTTCTTCCCGTTTGGCCGACGGACACAAGTGGGTGCTTTTCCCTTCCGCCGCATTGGCATGGCGTGTCAATGAAGAATCGTTCATGTCGAATACTTCCGGCTGGTTGGATAACCTGAAGTTTAGACTTGGCTTCGGTAAGACCGGTAACTCGGCCGTAGATCCTTACCAGACGAAAGGTACATTGTCGCTGATCCGTTATCCGTTTGATAATGGTGGAATTCCGACGATCGGATATGCTCCGAATGCGATGGCAAACAGTCTGTTGACGTGGGAAACGACGGATCAGTGGAACTTGGGTATCGATTTTGGTGTGTTGAGAGGACGTATCAACGGTACGATCGACTTGTATATGCAGAACACACATGATCTGTTGCTGAAACGCCAGTTGCCGGTTGTTTCCGGTTTTCCCGATGTGCTTTCGAATGTGGGTAAGACGCGTAATAAAGGTATAGAAGTTTCTATCAACTCTATGAACATCAATACGAAAGACTTCCAGTGGACAACTGATTTGATGCTGTCTTCCAACAAGGAGGAAATCGTTGAACTGTATAATGGCAAGAACGACGATATCGGTAGCAAATGGTTTATCGGTCAGCCGGTGAATGTTCACTATGACTACCACAAGGTGGGTATCTGGCAGAACACGGAGTCAGATCTTGCCGAGATGGCGAAATTTGCCGCCAACGGTACGGACTTTGCTCCAGGTGATATCAAGATTGAGGATGTGAACGGTGACTATAAGATTACGGATGCTGATAAGCAGATTCTGGGTAACCCGCGTCCGAAACTGATTGCCAGTATGGTGAATACCTTCAACTATAAAGGGTTCGACTTGTCGGTCTTCTTATATGCGAGCTTTGGCGCTATGCTGTATAACGATATTTATGCGGTGGAACATTGCGGACGTAATGGTGGTGTGAAAGTGGACTACTGGACACCAAACAACCCGACGAACGCTTATCCTCGCCCGAGTATCGACGAAGAGCGTCCGATCTACATCACGTCCACTTATTATGAAAAGGCGGATTTCCTCCGTGTGAAGACAATGACGATGGGATATACGTTGCCGAAGAGCTTGACTCAGAAGTTCATGGTTGAGAAACTGCGTGTTTACTTCACGGCACAGAATCCGTTCATCTTTACCAACTATACAGGTATCGACCCGGAAGCGTCCAAAGTCAATGCGGCAGGTAATCCTGAAACAAACGGTAGTGGTTTCGGTACTCCGAGTATCAGCTCTTGGATTTTTGGTATAAACTTGACTTTGTAATTTTAATCTTAATAAATAAGGAATGAAAATGAAATCTATATATTACTATATGCTGGCAGGCCTGACGCTTTCTACATCAGGTTGCAGCAGCTGGTTAAGCGAAGACGATGCTCCGGTGATGTCGTACGATTATTATGAAACGGAAGCCGGGGTAAATGCCGCCATTACGGCAGCTTACGGTTTCCTCCGCTGGGGAGTCGGCGGTGAACGCTTCAATGTTCTGACCGAATTAGGAACTGACTTGTTTACGGAAGGTGAAGATGGTAGTAACCGTGAATCGTATAATAAATATGCGACACAGCTGAATCCGGACGACGGTATTCTGTATGAGATGTGGGAAAATCATTATAAAGGGATTAGTGATGCCAATATCGCGATGCAGAAGATTCTGGATTCCCAAGACTTGTTGGAAAGTGTGAAAACACAAAGTTATGCCGAAATGCAATTTATCCGTGCTTATTTATATTTTGATTTGGTGCAACAGTTCGGACGTATTCCTTTGGTAACGGAAGGCAGTTTCGAGATTCGGACGGACTTTAAGCGTGCTCCGGTTGCAGATATTTATAATGTCATCATCAGTGATTTGCGTAATGCCGCCGAAAATTTACCGGAGAAGGCTTCGGTTTTGGGACGTGCCACACGTTATTCTGCTGCCCATCTGTTAGCGAAGGTTTATTTGACTCGTGGCAGTGCGGTCAAGGATGCGCGTGGTCAGAAAGCGACGGATATGGACAGTACGCTTTATTATGCAGAGCAAGTGATCAACAGTGGGGCTTACTCTCTGCAAGAAAACTTCTCCTCTCTGTGGGATATCAAGAATCAGGGGAATTCCGAGACCGTGTTTGCCGTTCAGTTTACGACAGAGCCTATGTTCAATGGGGACGGCAACAAACAGCATCTTTATTGGTTATCTTGGTATGAAGACCAGCCCGGTATGTTGCGTGACATTGAGAATGGCCGTCCGTTCCGCCGTCATGTGGCTACTAAAAAGACTATGGATGATCTGTACGACCGTCTGCATGATTCTCGTTTCTACAAGAGTTTCAAGTGGGTATATTATGCCAATAATGTGAAAACCTTACCTGTTTGGGAATCCCTGTCTTATGACGGTTCTGTTTACTTCAACCCGGATCCTTCAAAAGGACAGGTTGCCGGCCAACTGAAATTCCAGTATGGCGATACGGCTATCTATTATACGATGGAAAAGACCGGATACGAATCTAACAGCAATGATATGCGTAAGTTCCGTGCCAACTTTACCTATTCTTATTTCCCCCGCGAAACACACTCGATCCGTTATTTCCCGTCACTGGTGAAATACCTCGACCCGAACCGTCCTTCCGTTTCCGAAGAGAAGGGTTCTCGCGAATGGGTTCGTATGCGTTTGGGCGAAACGTATCTGTTGGCTGCGGAAGCTGCCGGCCGTAAAGGGGATTTCGACAAGGCTGCCGAATATATCAATGTGATCCGCAAACGTGCCGCCTGGTCCGAAGGTGAACAGAAAGACCAACAGATCTGGCTCTTCGAAGGAGGTACGAATGATACCGGAAGCACGTATGACGCACTGAAAGTTACTCCTGCCGACCTGCAAGGTGATTTTATCGAATTTATCCTGAACGAACGCGGACGCGAATTGCTGGGAGAAACCAACCGCTGGGAAGACCTGGTGCGTTGCGAACTGTTGTACGACTGGGTGAAAAAATATAACCCGGATGCGATCTATATCAAACCGTATCACAAACTTCGTCCGATCCCGCAGAAACACATCGACCGCCTGAATCCTGTCGGTGAAATCAGCGAAGAACAGAATGAAGGTTACTATTAATCTCTATATCCGGAGGTCAAATATAGTAAATAGGTATTAGCCGAAAGTGGCCGGCTGCGATGGAATGATGATATTCCGGTCGTAGCCGGCTTTTTTTGTTTTTTCCAAGAAACCTTGAAAAAACGGGGAAGGAATATCCGTATTTTGAATCTTCTGTTTATCTTTGCCGTGTACAATAAGCCAGATAAAGCGTTATCGCTGGTGCAACTTTAGTGATGAACACGAAAGTTTATATATTATCTCTTGATTGAAACCTCGAAATTTTCAGAATAACTAGTGGATAGTATGTGGATTTTGTTCGCGTTTTTTCTTGTCATACAGGACGGGTGCCTATGCACTCGTGTATCCAAGATAAAAAAACGTGGGTAATTATCGCATACAACTAGTTATAGGTTATTCGAGGTCCTTAATCGAGTGTATGTTGTTAATTCCCACGTTTCTTTATAATAACCATCCAATTTGGGAATTGTTGGATATACGGATTATTTCAGGTCGAATTTAAGCAAATATGGAATTACCTTTATCTATCTCAAATCTTCAGGAGCAATGGTTGCTATCTTTTTTGGAAAAACTTGATCCTGTCAACATTACTGAACTTTTTTGGCAATTGCGTCCCTATGTCGTTCTGCATCATGTCGAGTTTAAAGAATCTTCGTTCTCTTTTTCGTCAGTCGGTATTATTAGTTTTGCTGATATAGCCGCTTTCGTCCTGTTGAAGGACGCTTTGGGCATTCTGTTGAAGAACGGGCGCTTCTGTTTGTTTTCCGCATCGAGCATGGATCAGCAGTGTATATCGGTTTGCGATCCCGAATTTTATAAACGCACGGGAAAATTGTTGCCCGGCTGGTCCCTTTTTGTCGCTAAACGGCAATTATTATGGTGGAAGATAAAGGAATATCTGCGCAGGAATATACTTTGAGCTTTACTTTTTTTACCTTTGTCGGTATACTAAACGATAATAGGTATGAAAAAGAAACTTATCTTTTCTTTATTGGTTCTTGCCGGCGCGCCTTCACTGTTGATGGCGGCGGATGAAGCGCGTCTGTTGCGTTTCCCGGCAACGAACGGTAATGAGATTGTATTCTCGTATGCGGGAGACCTCTACAAGGTTCCGGCTACGGGTGGCGAAGCCAAGCGCCTGACTTCGCATGTGGGATACGAAATGTTTCCCCGTTTTTCGCCGGACGGCAAAACGATTGCATTCACCGGGCAATATGATGGTAATACGGAAGTGTATACTATGCCGGTGTCGGGCGGGGAACCGTTGCGTGTGACCTATACGGCCACGAACAGCCGGGATGACCTGGGCGACCGCATGGGACCGAACAACATCGTGATGAACTGGACACCCGACGGCAGCCGCATCGTGTACCGCAACCGCATCAGCGACGGCTTCAGCGGGAAGCTGTTCACGGTGGATAAGGAGGGAGGACTGTCCGAAGTTATCCCGCTTCCCGAAGGCGGGTTCTGCAGTTATTCTCCCGATGGCAAACAACTGGCTTATAACCGCGTCATGCGTGAGTTCCGTACCTGGAAATACTACAAAGGAGGGATGGCGGATGATGTCTGGATCTATAATCCCGACAAGAAAACGGTCGAGAATATTACCGACAACCCCGCACAGGACATTATCCCGATGTGGATCGGCGACGAAATCTTCTTCCTTTCCGACCGCGACCGGACGATGAACATCTTCGTTTATAACACGAAGACCAAACAGACGGACAAGGTCACCGACTTCACCGAATACGATGTGAAGTTCCCAAGCGCAAACGGCAATACGATCGTTTTCGAGAACGGCGGTTATATCTACAAGATGGATGCCGGAACCAAGAAGCCGGAAAAGGTGAATATCACCCTGACGTCCGATAACATCTACGCTCGCAGCGAAATCAAGGACGGAGCCGGTTATATCACCGAAGCCAGCCTCTCGCCCGACGGCGAACGCTTAGTGGTGACGGCCCGCGGCGAAGTGTTCAACCTGCCGGTAGGGAAAGGAGTGACAAAGAATATCACCCGCTCGCCGGGAGCACATGACCGCGATGCACAATGGTCGCCCGACGGCACATCCATTGTCTATATCTCGGATGCCACCGGAGAAACGGAACTCTATATGCAGGATGCCACCGGCGGCGAACCCGTGCAACTGACGAAAAATAACGACACGTATATCCGCGGTTTTGAATGGAGCCCGGATTCCAAGACGATTGTTTATACAGACCGCAAGAACCGCGTGAACCTGCTGGATGTAGCTACGAAACAGGTGACAACCTTGTTGCAGGATCCGATGGGCGAACCCCGCGGCGTGACCTTCTCTCCGGATAACAAATGGCTGACGTATACCCGCACGGGAGACAATGATGTTAGCATCGTTTATGTCTATAACCTTGCCGATAAGAAAGAATATGCGGTGACGGACAAATGGTATAACTCCTCTTCCCCGGCATTCAGTACGGACGGCAAATATCTGATTTTCGCATCCGCCCGCGATTTCAACCCGACGTACGGGGCACTGGAATGGAACCATGTGTATGATAATATGTACGGAATTTACCTGCTGCTGCTATCCAGCGATACGCCTTCGCCTTTCTTAGAAAAGGATGCGGTAGTCGCCGTAGCCAAAGATGAGGCAAAGAAAAACGACACGGCGAAGAAAGACGAGGCAAAGAAAGATGCGTCTGCAGTTTCGGCCGTCAAGATCGACTTCGACGGGCTGACGGAACGCATCGTCAAGCTACCGGTAAGCCCTTCTTATTACGGCAACTTCTATTCGGATGGAAATAAGGTCTATTATTTAGGGCTCGGCGGTACAAAAGTGTTCGACCTCAAAGAACAGAAAGAAGAAGTGGTGGCCGACGGCGCCCAGATGGGCGTTGAGGCAGGCAGCAAGAAGGCCTTCTTCTTCAAGGGTCAGGATATTTATGTGACGGATATCCCTTCGGGCAAAGCCGACCTGAGCGATCCGGTGAACCTGTCGAATATGAAGATCACGGTCGACTATCCGCAGGAATGGGCGCAAATCTTTGATGAGGCGTGGCGCGCTTTCCGTGACGGCTTCTACCTGGAGAATATGCACGGGACGGATTGGAATGCGATCAAAGCAAAATACGAGGTGCTCGTCCCGTATGCCAAGACTCGCTTAGACTTGAACTACATCATCGGCGAGATGATCGGCGAACTGAACTGTGGCCATGCGTATGTGAACCCGGGTGAGGTTGAACGCCCCAACCGGATTAAGACCGGTCTGTTAGGCGCTGAAATCTCTCGTGACAAAAGCGGCTTCTTCCGCCTCGAAAAAATCTTGCCGGGTGCATCCTGGAGCAAATCGTTGCGCTCTCCGTTGACGGAGCCGGGCATCGAGGCAAAGGCAGGCGAGTTTATCGTGGCGATCGACGGCGTGCCGACAAACAGTGTGAAAGATATGTATTCGCTGCTGGTCGGCAAGGCGGATGTCCCGACCGAAATTTCGCTGAACAGCAAACCGCAACTGGCTGGTGCGCGCAAGATCGTGATCAGTCCGCTTGCAGAAGAATACTCGCTCTACCATTACAACTGGGTGCAGGATAATATCAAGAAAGTCGATAAAGCTTCGAACGGCAAGATCGGTTACATCTATATCCCCGACATGGGGCCGGAAGGACTGAACGAGTTTTCCCGCTATTTCTATCCGCAACTCGACAAAGAAGGGTTGATTATCGACGACCGCGCGAATGGCGGAGGTAATGTTTCGCCGATGATCCTCGAACGCCTCGCCCGCGAACCCTACCGTCTGACGATGCGCCGCGGTTCCTCCCGCGTCGGAACCGTGCCCGATGCCGTGCAGGTAGGCCCGAAGGTCTGTCTGATCAATAAATATTCGGCTTCGGACGGGGATCTTTTCCCGTGGGGATTCCGTGCCTTGGGATTGGGCAAGTTGATCGGGACGCGTACGTGGGGCGGCATTGTCGGCATCAGCGGCCCGCTGCCTTATATGGACGGGACGGACATCCGCGTGCCTTTCTTCACAAGCTACGATCCGAAGACCGGCAGTTGGATCATCGAGAATCATGGTGTCGATCCCGACATCCTGATCGACAACGATCCCGTTAAGGAATGGAACGGTGAAGACCAGCAACTCGACCGCGCCATCCAGGAAGTCATGAAAGAACTCCAGAGCCGCAAGCCGCTTCCGGGGATTCCGGCGCCGAGGGATTTCTCTAAATAATTTTGAATGATGATTTATCAGCATAATATTTAGGCACAGATTACACGGATTACACGGATAATATATTGATTTTTAGAAAAAACCGTGTTAATCCGTGTAATCCGTAACTAAAATAAATCATCTTTTACCTGATCAATTAATTTTCAATCTTTAATTCCTAACCATGGAGCGCTTTGCAGCAATAGACTTTGAGACTGCTAATGGAAAACGGAGCAGCATTTGTAGCATCGGGATCGCTATTATTGAAGACAACCGGGTCGTCGACTCCATTTACACCTTGGTTCGTCCGTACCCGAACTTTTATACCCGGTTTACGACTGCCGTTCACGGCATAACCATGCAGGACACGATCGATTCGCCGGACTTTGAGGAAGCCTGGGCCGGAATCGCCGGCAAATTGCGGGATATCCCGCTTGTCGCCCATAACAGCCCCTTCGACGAAGGCTGCCTGCGGGCCGCCCACGAAGCCTACGACCTCGCCTATCCCAAATATCAGTTCTATTGCACCTGCCGCCTGTCGAGGCGTATCTATCCTTTCCTTGTCAACCACCAGCTACAGACCGTCGCCGCCTATTGCGGGTATGACCTGACTCATCACCACCATGCGATGGCCGATGCTTATGCTTGTGCTCATATCGCAGTGGCTATGATGCGGGAAAAAGGAGTCGGAAGGCTGTGTGATCTTTGATTATAATCTGTACATTTGTATGATCATATATTTGTATAATGTGTTTTTATGAGAAAACTAATTTTTGTATTGTTGGCCATTATGGGCTTTAGCCCTCTTTTCTGCCAGGAAAAAGCGACTTCCTGTAAATATACAGTTTTATTAACGGGAGCCTCTTTTGCTTCTCCTGAAAATGGTTGGTTTGAATTGGGGTGTGAAAAACTGGATGCCGTTTGCATGAATAGAGCGATAGGCGGGGAAGCGATTGCAAACACGGCAAATCGAATGATGGACGGGACGCTCTACTCACCGGAGGAATTGGAAAATATAGATGCGCTTGTTATTATGCACGTACATGACAAAGACGTGTTCGAAGGCTCAATGCTAAAAGCGAAGTATACAGACTACCCGACTCCTTTCGACCGTTCTAACTATGCAGCTGCCTATGATTATGTTATCAAACGCTATATTACGGAATGTTATAATCTCCAGTTCGACGAAAAATCCAAATATTACGGGAATAAAATGGGTAAACCTGTGATTATAGTGCTTTGTACACACTGGCATGACGCGCGAACTTTGTTGAACAGTTCGATTCGTAAATTGGCAGCTAAATGGGGATTACCCTTGGTAGAGTTTGATAAGAATATCGGTTTTTCTAAAGCGGAGCTGCATCCGGTTACCGGCGAACAAATCAGCCTGATTTATGCCCAAGATTCACAAATAACGGATGGCGTCAAATACGGATGGCATCCGAGACGTGGAAAAGATCAGTATATCCAGCAACGGATGGCAGCCGTATTTGTCGATGTAATGAAACGGATTCTTTCTGTTAAGCCCGGGCTTTAGAACTTTGTATCGGATAGCCTTTGCCGGCGATCCTGTCCACAACGATCGCGATCGCACCGTCGCCCGTCACGTTGCAGGCGGTCCCGAAGCTGTCCATTGCGATATAGAGGGCGATCATCAACGCCTGCAAGGTCTCGTTGAACCCTAACATACTTTGTAGCAAGCCAAGCGCAGCCATGATAGCCCCGCCCGGCACACCCGGGGCGGCAACCATCGTGACGCCCAGCATCATGATAAAGCCGGCAAGGGCGCTGAAGGTAACCGGTTCGCCCGACATATACATGATCGCCATCGCGCAAGCGGTGATCTTCATCGTACTGCCCGCCAGGTGGATGGTGGCGCAGAGGGGGACGACGAAGATGGCAATATTCTCACGCACGCCGTTCTTGACTGCCTGTGCCAGTGTCACTGGGATCGTGGCGGCTGAGGACTGCGTCCCCAGCGCGGTTGCATAGGCCGGAAGCATATTCTTTAGCAACCGCAACGGGTTTTTCCCGCTCACGCTCCCGGCGATCGTAAACTGGATAAGCAACAACAGCACGTGCAGCACGAAGATCACGATTATCACTTTCAGGAACATCGTGATCACGCTCATCACCTGCCCGCTCACCGTCATGTTCAGGAAGATACCGAAGATGTGGATCGGCAGCAAAGGGATGATAACCGCCTCGATCAGCTTGATAATGATCTTCTGGAAGTCGGAAAACATTTCACGCAACGCGCCTCCGTTGATATATGAAAGGCCCAGCCCGATGGTGAAGGAAAGCAACAGGGCTGTCATCACCTCCATCACCGCAGGCATCGCAACGGTGAAATAGGGCTGCAACATGAAATCTTCGGGATTCTCCATCGCCGTCAACTCGGCATTGACCGGGAGGATATGCGGGAAGATCGCTGAGCTACTAAAATAGGTGAAGAAACCGGAGAAGATGGTCGAGCCGTAAGCGATCAGCGCCGTCAGCGCCAGCAGCCTGCCGGCTCCTTTGCCCAATTCTCCGATGGCCGGCGTCACCAACCCCAGGATGATAAGCGGGATTGAGAACGACAGGAAATTGCCGAACAGCGAGTTAAACGTAACAAAGATACGGGCGATCCCACCGGGCAGGAACTGCCCGAACACAACACCGGCTGCGATGGCTATCACTACCTTAGCCAGCAACGATACTTTCAGTCTTTTCATTTTTCCGTTTTATTTTGAACCCGATGGCGGCAATCGTGATGCTCATCAACGGGCTGATTAGGTTAAAAAAGCAGTAAGGAAGATAGGTGAAAGTGGCAACGCCCAGGATCGTCGCCTGCGTCATACCGCAGGTGTTCCACGGGATCAGTACGGATGTGACCGTTACCGAGTCCTCTACCGTGCGGCTCAGCAGACGGCTTTCATATCCTTTCTTCTCATAAATATCTTTGAACATATTCCCGGTCAGGATGATCGAGATATACTGGTCGGCCGTACAGATGTTGAGGAACAGCCCCGATGCGACCGTCGAGGCAACCAGCCCCACCGTCCGTTTCATGAAGCGCAGGAATACGGATGTGATGCTTCCCAGCATACCGCTTGCCGCCATCGCTCCGCCGAAGCACATGGCGCAAAGGATCAGCCAGATCGTGTTCATCATCCCCGACATACCGCGCGTGGCGACTAAGTTGTTCAGTTCCGTATTGCCCGTTTCAACTCCCGTACTGCCGTAGAACGTCATCAACAGCCCCTTGAAATTGGATTGTATATCCGCTACCGGCAACCCGGAAATCTCCTGCAACAAGTGCGGCTGGAAGATCAGCGCGAACAGGCCCGCCAGCGCCGCCGAGATGAAAAGGGTGATGATCGACGGGACCCTTTTCGCGATCAAGATACCGGTGACGACCGGCACGATCAGCAACCAGGGCGTGATATGGAACGTGTTGTTTAGGGCAACCGAATATTGCTCGATCTGGTCCGTAGCCGTCGCCTCGTGCGAAAGCCCGGCTATCGTGAAGATGGCGAGCGTGATCAACAGGGATGGAATCGTTGTGATCATCATATACCGGATGTGTTTGAACAACGGCGTGTCTGTTACCGACGCGGCAAGGATCGTCGTGTCGGAGAGCGGCGAGATCTTATCCCCGAAGTAAGCGCCCGAAATGATCGCCCCTGCGATCCAGCCGTCGGAGAAACCTTGTGCCTGCCCGATGCCTAAGAGGGCGATCCCGATCGTGGCGATCGTAGTCCATGAACTTCCCGTCATGACTGAGACGACGGCACAGATGATACAGGTCGATGCCAGGAAAAAGCTGGGATGGATGATCTGCATCCCGTAGTAAATCAGGGTGGGGACGACACCGCTTATCATCCAGCTGCCCGACAACGCCCCGATGATCAACAGGATGATCAAGGCCGTCGCAACACCGGTGATATTGTTGATCATAGCCAGCTCCAACACCTTCCAGCGCACTTTGCTGTAGGTCATGGCGATCAGGCAGCAGACGGCTGTGGCGGTAAGCAGCACGATCTGGCTGCCGCCACTAAGGGAGTCGCTACCGAACGTGCGTATCGTTACAAACAGTAGGGTTACCAAAACAAGTATGGGAACCAGGGAAAGTAAGGGCGAAGGAATCTTCGTCGGATTATGCTCCATTCTCAATAATACTTATTTCTTATGTGTTTACTTAACTCTTTCACCCCTTCCGATGCTCCTTTGCGTATGAAATGGATATCGTTGCGATAGGCTTTCACCTCTTTCGGGTCGATGAGGTAGATCGGCTGGCCGCGGCGCACGTAGTTCAGCAGCCCGGCTGCCGGATAGACGTTGAGCGAAGTTCCGATCACCACAAAGATGTCGCAGTCTTCCACTAAGCGGATCGCCGGTTCTATCATCGGGACCGCCTCACCGAACCATACGATGAACGGGCGGAGTTGCACGCCGTGGGGATCTTTATCCCCGATGTGCAGGTCGGGATTCTCCGGCGAAATGTCATAAGTCGTATTCAGGTCGCACACCGAGCAGGCTTTCATCAGTTCGCCGTGCAGGTGCACCACATGGCTGCTCCCTGCGCGTTCATGCAGGTTGTCTATATTCTGGGTGATGATATGCACGTCGAACTCTTTTTCCAGCTCTGCAAGCCCGGTATGTCCGGCGTTGGGCTTCGTGTTCAGCAATTCCCGGCGTCGCTGGTTGTAAAAGTTGAGCACCAGTTCCGGATCGGCGGCAAAGCCTTCCGGGGTTGCCACATCTTCCACCCGGTATTTCTCCCACAGGCCGTCCGAGTCACGGAAGGTCGAAATACCACTCTCGGCGCTCATCCCGGCACCGGTCAGTACGACTAATTTCTTTTTCATAAGGCAGTTGTTCTATATACTTTACAAATATAGAAAAGAAAAATCATTCCGGCCTCCCAACTTTGCCTGCAAAAAGGATCGCCCCCGTACTTTTTTCTTTCAGCATGTACCCTTTAGTGAAAACGGTCGGCATCTTCCGGTAAAAGGATGCCGACCGTTTTTTTGTTGTTGCCCTATGGCCTGTTGCCAATCGGGGGAGTTCCTATTCCCTTGTTATCCTAAATTATTCAGAATATCCACCTTCCCTTCATTCACCAGGCGGTAGATCATTTCTCCGAACAATGTATTAACCCAGGCAAACCAGGAACGGGTGAACTTGGCTGGATCATCCTTGTAGAACGATTCGTGCATAAACCCTGTATCGGCATCCGTGTCGCGAAGCATCTTGACGCATTTGCGGATTTCCTCATCATCGTGGGTCGTGTTGCAACGCATAATGATACTCATCGGCCAGATATATCCGAAACCGATATGCGGGCCGCCTATACCTTCGCCGGCTTTACCCTGGAAGAAGTAGGGGTTTGCATCGCTGAGCACCATCTTGCGGGTATTCCGGTAGATGGGATCGTCTATCTCCACGCATCCCAGGTACGGCAGCGCGAGCAAGCTCGGAACATTGGCGTCATCCATAAATACATGATTGTAGAAACCGTCTACTTCGAATGCATATACTTTGCCATATTCGGGGTGGTTGATGATTCCGTATTTCTCGACAGCAGCCGCTACCTCGTCTGCCAATGAATCGCAACGGCGGGCAAAATCGTTATCGTTCTTGATCTCGCGCATCATCTCGGCCAACTGGCGGAGTGACGTGATGGCGAACAGGTTCGACGGGATCAGGAATCCGAACAGTGTCGCATCATCCGACGGACGGAACGATGAAACGATCAGGCCGACCGGATTGACCGGGCTGCCCCAACCGTCGTTCAGCAAGGTGTCGCCCTGACGGTCTGTCTTGCGCCTGAACTTGTACGGGCCGAGGTCGTCTTTACGCTGTTGTTCGATAAAGGTCTTGTAAACGGTCTTCATCGCTTTGTCCCAATCGGCATCGAAAGGAGAGGTGTCGCCCGTCTTTTTCCAGAAATGGTAGGCGAGGCGGATCGGGTAGCAGAGCGAGTCGATTTCCCATTTGCGCTCGTGCAGTTCCTTTTTCATGTCCGTAAAATCGCTTTCCCATTCGCTGCCGGTCGGTCCTTCGTTGAATCCGTTGGCATACGGGTCGATGTTGATGCACCAGGTCTGGCGGTTGATGACGCCGGCGAGCATGGTCTTCACCTTCGGATCGTCGTTGGCGAACTGGATGTGCGGGAATACCTGTGCAGACGAGTCGCGGAGCCACATGGCGTGGATATCGCCGGTCAGGACGAAGGTGTCGGGTTTGCCTTTCACCATCTTGTGTTCGCAAGTCGTGTCCAGCGTGTTGGGGAAACAGTTTTCGAACATCCAGGCGAGTTTCGGATCTTTCAACTTGGCTTTTGTGGTGGCGATCGCTTTTTCCACGGCCTCGGATGTGAACTGCCGTTTGCCTGGTGCCGGACGTTTACAAACGTATTGCATGGCGGAGGCGGTTCCCGTTAATGTGTTGGCGCTATTTTCAGCCATACGGGCGAACGAGTTCTGACCCACCATCAGGCCGGCGAGCGAGAGGCCGCCTGTTTTCAGAAAGTTTCTGCGTGTTGTCATCTTTGTTTGCTATTTATTTGATGTTATTGATTTCGGAGAAAAGTTCGACCATGCAGGCGTTGTCCAGCAGCCATTTATGCTCTTGGGTCTTGATGCCGGTCCAGTCGTTGTCGAGGAATCCGTTCACGTCGCGGGTATGATCCCACGCATAACGGGCGTTGTCCGCCATCGTCCGGATATATTCGGGGTTGTGGTCCACTTCGTAAAGGGCCGTCAGGCCGCGTAGCAGGATCACGTTGAACCAGGGGCTGGCGGTGTAGAAACGGGTTTCCGTTCCGTCTGCGCCTTTGCGTACTTCGGTGAAGCGTTGGTAGGCGCCTCGGGCGGTTTCCTGTGCGTCTTTCAGATAGGCTTCGTCGCCCGATTGTTGGTAGAGCAGGACGCCTGCCTGTATCATCTGCCCGCTGTTGTAAGTATATTTGGCCTTGTCTACGCTTCCGTCTAAGCGGACATTATCCCAGTAAACGAAGTCTTCCGGGTCGCGAAGGTTGTTTTTGGTCCAGTTGTATGTCTTCTTGGCCTGTTCGAGGTAGGCGTTGTCTTGCGTCAGGTTATACAGCTTCATGCAGAGGACGGTGGCAGGTGCGTTGGAGCAGGTGTTCTTGGATGTCTTCTTTTGCTCGCACCAATAGATACCGCCGCCCAGCACGTCGTCCCATCCGCTATATATATAATTGTATAGTGCCTGTGCCTTCTCTAAGTATTTCACGTTCTTCGTCAATGCGTACAGGTCGCAGAAATCGATCGCCAGCCAGTCGTTATCGTCATAGAAGCGGTCGCTCTCCCCGTTGAACATCGGGTAGCTCTGGTAGCAGAACGGTTCGCGCTTATCATCCCAGTACTGTTCCAGTCCCGGCAGGATCCGTCCTTCGAGCACTTTCAGATATTTCTCGTCTTCCGTCGTCCTGTACAGTGCAATCCCTCCCGAAAGCATTCCGGAGTAGGGCCAGAGGAACGATACCTCCTGATTGCGTTTCTGTTCGGCTCCTTCCGCCAGATAGGTGACCTGGTTGTCGGGATTGGCCGGATACGTTTCTTGCAACAAGCCGTACTTCTCGACGTTATACTTGTTCAGGATGTTGGTAAACATGGAATCGGCGATGGAGAGGTCGCGATCGGCAGAGGAGGATGCTGTCGTAGGATTACAAGACATCCCCCACAGCAGGTAATTACAAAGAATAATCAATAATGTCAATTGCTTCATGGTCTAATAGAATAAATATCATTTTCTTTGCAAAGATACTATTTATTCTATATATTGTTACTAAGTCTTGCCCTAACGAACAGGATGGAAGAGCCATTTTTGCATGAAGCCTATTGGAAAAGAAGGGTGGCTTTGCCTCGGATCGGGTGGCATGCAGGTCTACCCGATATCCATAGGGGACAGACTCCATTAGCTTATTATTCCCCCATCACGGGGCTTATTGTCGACCCAGGCTTATTGTTTGCTTTTTTCAAATACCCGTTAGTCTGAATCGAAACAGTAGTGCATAAAATTAGGTTTTATACCCCATCTATTTCGAATTACCCTTGCGGGTAATATTTTTTAAGAAACTCGCGATAATATAAAACGCTGGATGATAGCGAAATGTGAATATCCCCTTTTTAGGGGAGTTATTGTCTGATTTAACATTTGAAAAAGACGGATTTGCCTCTTTTCTGTTCTTTTGACAATCTGAAGAGGCAATCCCAATAAATGTCGGGTGAGTCGGCAGGCAATCTCCTGTTGCGGGAATTTGAATTCTCTGATGTTGTAGCTGAACAATTGTTCATTTGCTTCTGTTCTTACATTGCTTCTACATAGACGTTTTCGGCAATGCCCATATCGTTCGTTCTTCCATAAGTGATGCAAATGTAATAAAAAAGTGTTGCTGTTTGCAGTTTGTGTAGTTAAAAGCATTACTTTTGTGGTTCATAATTAGTTGAAAAGAAAAAGAATGGATAAGATTAGTTACGCACTTGGCTTAAGTATCGGAAATAATTTCCAGAACTCGGGCATTAATAATCTTCAGGTTGAGGATTTTGTAAAAGGATTGAATGACGTGCTGAGCGGAGCACAGCCGGAAATCGGTTACGATGAAGCAAAACAGGTTATCAACGATTACTTCATGAATCTTCAGAAAGAAAGACTGGAGCTTAATAAAAAAGCCGGAGAGGAATTTCTGAATATCAATAAGGGAAAAGCCGGAGTCGTTACGTTACCCAGCGGTTTGCAGTATCAGGTATTGAAGCAAGGCGAAGGTGTCAAGCCGACTGCTTCCGACAAGGTGAAATGCCATTATCACGGAACATTGATCAACGGAACCGTATTCGACAGCTCTGTAGAGCGTGGCGAACCTGCCGTATTCGGTGTGTCGCAGGTGATCCCGGGATGGGTGGAAGCGTTGCAGTTGATGCCGGTAGGTTCTAAATGGCGTCTTTTCATCCCTTCCAATCTGGCCTACGGCGAGCATGGTGCGGGCGATGCGATCGAACCGAACAGCGCATTGGTTTTCGACGTTGAATTATTGGACATAGTAAAATAACATAATAGAGAAAAATGAAAAAGATTAGTGTATTGGTTGCTACAGCGATTGTAGCTATGGGTATTACATCATGTGGTGATTCACATAAAAGTGCATCTTTGAAGACTGCCGCAGATAGCGTGAGCTATGCCATCGGTATCAGCACAGGTGCAGGTTATAAAGACAATTTAAAGACTCTGCCGGGCGATCCTGCTAACGTTGATGATCTGATCGCCGGCTTTATCCAGGCTATCAAGGGCGATTCTTCTGCTATGAAGATGACTCCGCAGGCTGCTCAGGCTTATGTTCAGACTTACTTCATGGAAGCTTCTGCAAGAGATGCAAAGAAGACCAAAGAAGAAGGCGAAAAGTTCCTGGCTGAAAACAAAACGAAGAAAGGCGTTCTGACAACCGAAAGCGGTTTGCAGTATCAGGTGGTTACGGAAGGTACAGGTGCTAAGCCGACTGCCGACGATAAAGTAAAAGTGCATTATACAGGAACTTTGCTGGACGGAACTAAATTCGACAGTACGATGGACCGTGGCGGCGAACCGGCTGAATTCCCGGTTGGCGGCGTGATCAAAGGTTGGACGGAAATCCTGCAGCTGATGCCGGTAGGTTCTAAATATATCGTCTGGGTTCCTTCAGAACTGGCTTACGGCGAACGTGGCGCAGGACAGGATATCAAACCGAACAGCACATTGAAATTCGAAATCGAATTGCTGGATATCGTAAAAGATAAATAAGAGACAAACTATCGTTTTATACGATATTGGGCGGGCGGAATATGTTAAATAGCATTTTTCGCCCGCTTTTATTATTTATTTCATACTTTTTTCTTTCACAATGATATAGTATTGAAATTAATTATATACTTTTGATACATTAAATCTAAAAAGGAAAGTAAAGTAAGCAAGCAATGGAGAAGATAGACAAACTGGACCGGCAGATATTGAACATTATTTCAAAAAATGCCAGGATTCCTTTCAAGGATGTAGCCGAAGAATGTGGTGTTTCGCGCGCTGCCATTCATCAACGGGTACAACGCATGATTGATATGAATGTGATCGTTGGGTCGGGCTATCATATTAATCCGAAGATTTTAGGTTATAACACTTGTACGTATATCGGTGTAAAACTGGAACGCGGCTCGATGTATAAAGATGTGGTTCCTGAATTCGAGAAGATTCCGGAAGTGGTGGAATGCCATTTTACGACGGGACCGTATACTATGCTGATCAAGTTATATGCGCGTGACAATGAACACCTGATGGAATTGCTGAACACGCAGATCCAGGAGATTCCGGGTGTGACGGCTACGGAAACGCTTATCTCTTTGCGTCAGAGTGTGAAACGTGAAATTCCGATTTGCGATATTTTCGATTAAGAAAAAATAGATAGTATGGGCCCGGCCTCGAATGAGTAGCCGGGCTTTTTTATATGCTCTACAATTTATATTTTTGCAGAAAAAGATAGAATGTTGAAGTTTTTATCAATCCTATTATTGTGTTGTCTTCCTGCCTGGTTGTGGGCAGGGGAGAATTATCGTTTTCGTGTCTATCTGAAAGATAAGGGGGACGACGGCTACCGGGTGGAAGAACCGGAGGCTTATCTCTCCGAACAGGCGATCGAGCGGAGAGCTAAAAATGGTATCGCCGTCACGGATGCCGATTTTCCCATATCCCGGTCGTATATCGACATGCTGTCGGAAACGGGCGCGACACCGGTCGTGCAAAGCAAATGGTTTGCGACCGTCGTGGTGGAAAGTCCCGACAGCGCCGTGGCCGAACAGTTGCAGCAACTGGCTATCGTCGATTCTGTCAAGTGGATCTGGAAAGGCAACCTGCGGGTTCCGGCCGGGGAAAAGGGAGAAGACCGTTTTGTGCCGGAGGATGAACCTCTGCATAATGAATATGGTTATGCTCATAAGCAGATCAAGATGCTGAACGGGATCAAACTGCACGAAGCCGGTTTCAGGGGCGAAGGAATGCGGGTGGCTGTCATCGATGCCGGTTTTATGAATGCGGACCGGATGTCGGCTTTTGATTCCTTGCAGTTGTTAGGCACGCATAATGTCGTTTTCCCCGGTGAAAGCGTATTTGTCGGAGACGACCACGGGACGAAAGTCCTTTCTTGCCTCGCTGCCGATATCCCGGGAGTGATGGTCGGGACTGCTCCGAAAGCTTCTTACCTGCTGCTCAAGAGTGAAGATAGTGATTCCGAATATCCGGTCGAGGAAGACTATTGGACTGCCGCGGTCGAATATGCGGACAGTGCCGGGGTGGACGTGATCTCTTCGTCACTCGGATATTTTGTTTTTGATGCGGACGAACTGTCATACGACCAAGCGGCTTTGGATGGAAAGACTGCCATGATCAGCCGGGCGGCCGGTCTGGCTGCCGCTAAAGGAATACTGGTGTTTTGCAGTGCCGGGAATGAGGGGAGCGGCGAGTGGAAAAAGATCACGTTCCCTTCGGATGCTGCCGGGGTATTTACGGTCGGCGCGATAGATGAAGACAAGAAAAAAAGCGGCTTCAGTTCCGTGGGCTTTACCGCGGACGGGCGGGTGAAACCGGATGCCGTTGCCTTGGGAACGGGCAGTTGCGTGATAGGGCCGGGCGGCAGTGTGCGGTATGCAAACGGGACCTCTTTTGCGACGCCTATCCTCGCCGGGATGGGAGTTTGTCTCTGGCAATCGTTGCCTTGGTTGAATCATAAGGAGATGATCGACTTGCTGCATCGTTCGTGTGACCGGTATAAACATCCGGATACGGAGCAGGGATATGGTATTCCCGATTTCTATAAAGCATATAAAAAGGAAAGGAAAAATGGGATACGGTCAAAATAAGCAGAATCAGGAACGGCAGGAGCTCTCTTTGCTGGAGTTGAATAACCGGGTGAAAGGGGCTGTCTTGAACACCTTCCCGGAGACGTGTTGGGTGCGTGCCGAGATGAGCGACGTGCGTACGAATGCGGCATCTGGGCACTGTTATCTGGAGTTTATCGAAAAGAATGCGGTAACCGGCCAGTTAGTGGCAAAAGCGCGCGGTTCCATCTGGGCAAAGACCTTCCGGATGCTGAAGCCTTATTTTGAGATGGAAACCGGTCAGATGTTTGCCTCCGGCCTGAAAGTGCTGGTGAAAGTGTCGATCGAGTTTCACGAATTGTACGGTTATAGCCTGACCGTGCTGGACATCGATCCTGCCTATACGTTGGGAGACATGATCCGGAAACGGATGGAGATCATCCGGCAATTGCAGGAAGAAGGTGTTTTCACGTTGAATAAGGAGTTGCCGTTTCCGACATTGCCCAAGCGGATCGCTGTTATCACTTCGCCTACGGCCGCCGGGTACGGGGACTTCCTGAACCAGTTGGCGAACAACAAGGCCGGCTATCCTTTCTACACGAAACTGTTTCCCGCTCTTATGCAGGGCGAACGGACGGAAGAGTCGGTGATTGCAGCACTGGACCGGGTGTACCGCTATGCCGATCACTTCGATGTGGTCGTGATTATCCGGGGCGGCGGTGCGACTTCGGACTTGAATAGTTTCGATTCCTATTTGCTGGCGGCAAATTGTGCGCAATTCCCGCTTCCCATCATAACCGGTATCGGGCATGAACGGGATGATACGATTCTGGATATGGTTGCCCATACGCGGATGAAAACGCCGACGGCTGTGGCCGAGTTCCTGATCGGGCAGATGGACAAGGCTGCCGGAGAAGTGGAAGAGTTGCAACAGGACGTTTCCAGGCTGGCAACCGATATTCTCTCTATGCAAAAGAATCTCCTGCAACTGTTGGGCAGCCGCCTTCCGGTCCTGGCGGTAAACCGGATCGAGCGCAGCCGTTCTTTGCTTCAACGGATAGGCATGCAATTACCGGCGAATGCCCATGCATTCCTAAAGCAACAGGCATCGAAGTTGGAGACGATGCAAGTGCGTTTGGCAAATCGTACGGAGACTTGTTTGGCGGAACGAAACCGCTTTGTCCAGCTGACGGAACAGTTCATCAAGATGGCTTCTCCCGACTATGTCTTGAAGCGGGGCTACAGCCTGACTTTAAAGGATGGCAAGATCATCAAACAGGCTGCCGGATTGACTGCCGGAGACGAACTGGTGACCCGTTTTGCGGACGGCGAAGTTCGCTCGGTGGTAAATGGAAAGCAGAATGGAAATTTACTCCAACCATAGACGCCCGTCTACTGACGGAGTAACAAAATATTGAACATTAAAAACGATACGATATGCCTGAAACAACAGAAACATACAATGAAGCAGTAGAGAAACTGCGTAAGATCGTCGCCGATATAGAGAACGGTGATCTGGACGTCGATATCCTTTCTGAAAAGGTAAAGGAAGCGACCCGGCTGATTAAATTGTGCAAAGAGAAACTTTATAAGGCGGACGAAGAGGTCAAGAAGGTTTTGGAGGAACTGGAGTAATGAAGAAATACGTTCTGATAGTTGCCGGAGGTCGTGGGCTGCGCATGGGGGGCGACTTGCCGAAGCAGTTTATTCCGATAGAGGGAAAGCCGGTCCTGATGCATACGTTGGAGGCTTTTCACCGTTGGGATGCGTCTGCCGGTTTGGTTCTGGTACTGCCGGAAGACCATCAATCCTATTGGAAGATGCTTTGCCGGGAGATCGGTTGTAAGGTTCCGCACCGGATCGCGAACGGAGGCGAAACGCGTTTTCATTCCGTTCGCAACGGATTGCAATTCCTTTCGGATGAGATTGGAAAAGCATCCGAAAAGAATGAAAAGGTGCTGGTTGCCGTGCATGACGGGGTTCGTCCCTTTGTGGCTCCCGAAGTCATCAGCCGGTGCTTTGCCGAAGCCGGAGCGTCAGGGGCCGCGATTCCGGTCGTGCCTGTGGTCGATTCTCTCCGCGAGTCTACCGGTGAGTCCAGCCGTCCGGTCGACCGTTCGCGTTATCAAGCGGTGCAAACCCCGCAGGTGTTCGATTACGGTTTGATTCTGAAAGCGTATGAACAACCTTACTCGGGGTTTTTTACCGACGATGCATCTGTCGTGGAGGCTTTTGGACATATGGTCAAGACCGTTCCGGGAAACCGGGAAAATATAAAGATCACGACTCCGTTCGATTTATTGGTGGCAAAAGCGTTACTCGTAAAATAAATAGTTGAATAGAATATGCTCGATCTCGACAAACGTTCCATCATGTATCTGCCGGGCGTCGGCCCGAAAAAGGCGGAAATATTGCAGAAGGAAGCCGGCATTTCTTCGTATGAAGACTTGCTGTTCTACTTTCCGTACAAATACATTGACCGTAGCCGTTTCTATAAGGTTGCGGAGGTGACCGGTGATATGCCTTATATACAGTTGAAAGGGCGCATCTTGTTTTTCGATACGGTAGGCGAGGGGCGTACAAGGCGGTTGATCGGGAAATTTACGGACGGGACGGGTACGATCGACCTGGTCTGGTTCAAGGGGATTAACTATGTTATGGACAAAATAAAAACCGGCGTCGATTATATCGTGTTCGGTAAACCGACAGAGTTCGGGCATATCTATAACATCCCCCATCCGGATATAGATCCCGTCGACCAGGCGGATAAGGTGGCCAACGGCTTGACGCCGTTCTATAATACATCCGAGAAGATGAAGAAGTCGTTCCTCAATTCGCGGGCGATACAGAATTTGCAGTACACTTTGTTGAGCGGCCTGAACTGGACGCTGCCGGAAACACTTCCTCCGGGTGTCTTGAACCGTATCCGCATGATGTCGTTTCCGGAAGCGATACGGAATGTGCACTTTCCCGAATCGGTGGATAAATTGCGGAAAGCACAGTTGCGTCTGAAGTTTGACGAACTGTTTTTTATCCAGCTTAATATTCTCCGGACTTCCAATCTGCGTAAGTTGAAGCTGAAAGGGATTGTCTTTCCTTCCGTCGGAGATTATTTCAATACATTTTATAAAGAGTATCTGCCTTTCGAACTGACGAATGCCCAGAAACGTGTTGTCCGCGAGATCCGTGCCGATATGGGAAGCGGGCGGCAGATGAACCGTCTTCTGCAGGGCGATGTGGGAAGCGGGAAGACCTTGGTGGCTCTGCTCTCCATGCTGTTGGCGGTCGATAACCATTGCCAGGCTTGTATGATGGCGCCGACCGAGATCCTGGCGACTCAGCACTATGCGACGGTTATGAGTTTCCTGAAAGATATGGATATAAAAGTGGCCTTGCTTACCGGCTCGACGAAAAAGAAGGAACGGAACAAAATATTGCCGGCTATCGCGAACGGTGAGATCCGGATCGTGATCGGGACGCATGCCTTGATCGAGGAGACGGTCGTTTTTTCTTCTCTTGGGCTGGCGGTGATAGATGAACAACACCGCTTCGGGGTAGAACAGCGTTCCCGCCTGTGGACGAAAAATGCGGTCGTCCCTCATGTCCTGGTGATGACGGCAACGCCTATTCCCCGTACGCTTGCCATGACTTTGTACGGTGATCTGGATGTCTCTGTGATCGATGAGCTGCCGCCCGGTCGTAAACCGATCCAGACGGTACACCGCTATGACAATAAGAAAGCGCAACTTTACGATTTCCTTCGCAAGGAAATCGAGCAGGGACGGCAGGTCTATGTCGTTTATCCATTGATTGAAGGCAGTGAGAAGCTGGATTATAAGAACCTGGAAGAAGGCTTCGAAACATTCAAAGAAATCTTTCCTGAATATAAGGTGTGCATGGTTCACGGAAAGATGAAAGCGGCCGATAAAGATGCGGAAATGCAGAAGTTTATTTCCGGAGAGGCCCAGATATTGATGGCGACAACCGTGATCGAAGTAGGGGTGAACGTGCCGAACGCGTCTGTGATGGTCATCGAAAGCGCCGAACGTTTCGGCCTTTCCCAATTGCATCAGCTCCGGGGCCGGGTGGGTCGTGGAGCCGAACAGTCTTATTGTGTCCTTGTCTCTTCCTATAAACTGAGTAACGAGACTCGCAAACGACTCGAAATAATGGTAAGCAGCAACAATGGCTTTGAGATTGCCGAGGCCGATTTGCGTCTGCGCGGTCATGGCGATCTGGATGGAACGCGCCAGAGTGGAGAGGGCGTAGATCTTAAAATTGCAAACCTGGCAGCCGATGGACAAATCCTTCAGTATGCGCGCGATATGGCACAGGAAGTTTTGAACGAAGATCCCGATTTGTTATCCGAACCTAACCGTATATTGAACGAACGCCTGAAGACACTCTTTGCCAAGAAGGTTAATTGGGGAATGATCAGCTGATATGTTGTGAAACATATAATCCTTTAATTGTATGTAAATCAATGATTCTCGTGCCTTGTTTTGCTTTTCTTTATTTTCATTGCGGAAATTTTTCTGTATTGTATTTTGCCGGGTTGCTCAAAATCACGAACTTTGACGAAATGACGGTGAAATGAACCATCCTATTTCATGATTTTTCATCGTGGATTACTATCGAAAGTGATAAAAATAATGAAGATACAGGCATTACTATTTATTTGTTGTACCACTATTTTGGTATCAGCCTTCGAGGCAAATGCACAAAAAAACAAAGACGTTCCGAAACAGATTGTTCACATCAAGAAGATGGATAAGCGTGTTTCCGAATTAATGGCAGACCGTGTGGGGATCCGGAAGAATATGGAGTTGAAAGAGCTTGCTGTACTCAACGAAAAAGCGATGGAAGCAAGGGAGGATTTGATGTTCCCCGCCGATGAATTATACGGTTCTAATTGGGAAAACCAGTGGGTCGATCCGTTCCGTGGAACAGCAAAGGTCAATTTCCCGGATTCATTTGCGATCGATTGTTCTTCTTTTGTTTATCCGATAGCTATCGATTCTATAGCGAGAATTACTTCCAAATACGGCCCGCGTCGCCGCCGTATGCACCGTGGAATCGACTTGAAAGTTCTGATCGGCGATACGATTCGTGCAGCATTTGACGGAAAAGTGCGTATCAAGAACTTCGAACGCCGTGGATATGGCAATTATCTGGTGATCCGCCATCCGAACGGCCTCGAAACCGTATATGGACATTTGTCTAAGGCTCTTGTGCTACCTAACGATATTGTTCATGCCGGCGATCCGATCGCTTTGGGAGGTAATACGGGACGTTCTACCGGTTCGCATCTTCATTTTGAAACCCGTTTCCTGGGACAGGCTATTAATCCGGCTGAAATTATAGACTTTGAAAATGGTGTTCCCCATCAAGATACGTATGTGTTCCATAATGTAAAGATCAACGGGCGCAGAAGCAATATCTATACTTCTTCTTCCGATCGGATGGTTTATCACCGTGTGAAGTCGGGCGATACGTTAGGCAAGATTGCCCGGATATATGGAACCAGCGTGAATGAATTGTGCCGCCTGAACGGATTGAAAGGTACGTCTGTTTTGCGAATCGGACAGTCTATCCGTTGTAGTGCCGGTGCGGTTACATCCGCAAAGGATAGAAAATCAAAACCGGTTGTTTCTTCAGCCGTAACGAAACAGGTGAAGACAACTGTGGCTGCCGATGCCGCCGCCGTCGCTTCTATCAGTCAATCTCAGAAAGCGGTTGGACAGCAGGAAGGTACTCCGGTTTACCATCGCGTGAAATCCGGTGATACGTTAGGTGCTATCGCGACTAAATACGGTACGACTGTCACAAAGCTTTGTGAGTTGAATGGCATTACAAAAACTACGATTCTGAAATTGGGCCGTTCGCTTCGTTGTTCTTAATAAAGATTTAGTAAATACGATAATAAAGAGCTGTCTGTCGTGTACGGGCGGCTCTTTTTATTTCCGGCTAAAGTGACCTCTCTTTTGGTCAGGTATGGATTTATCCGTATCTTTGTACGGATGTAAATGGTAAGAAAGTATGGCTGATACGAAGGAACAATTCGAAAAAGTAATATCCCAGTGCCGGGAACTGTTTGAAAAGAAGTTGAAAGATTATGGTCCCTCGTGGCGGATCATGCGTCCGCAGTCGCTGACCGACCAGATATTTATTAAGGCAAACCGGATTCGCAGCCTCGAGATAAAAGGCGTGAGCATGGTGGATGAAGGTATTCGTCCCGAGTTTGTCGCAATTGTGAATTACGGGGTTATCGGCCTGATACAATTGGCAAAAGGATTTGCCGACACGACTGATATAAGCAATGAAGAGGCGCTGGCCTTGTACGATAAATACATCACGGAAACCAAAGAACTTATGTACGCCAAGAATCATGATTATGATGAGGCGTGGCGTGGCATGCGTATCAGTTCCTATACGGATCTGATCCTGATGAAACTCTATCGTACGAAGCAGATCGAGAGCCACGGAGGCAAGACGATTGTGTCCGAAGGCATCGACGCCAACTATATGGATATGATCAACTATGCTCTATTTGGCCTGATCAAGTTGGAGTATGGTGAAGAAACAGTTGAAAATTGAAAGATAAAAGTTGAAAGTTAAGTGAAGAATAAAGATGTCGCTTTAAAGATATTAGTCGAATTGTGCCGTTTGCTGATCGGGGTTGTGTTTATCTTCTCCGGTTTTGTCAAGGCGGTCGATCCGGTGGGAGGGGCGATCAAGATAGGTGAATACCTGGCTTCCTTCGGACTGGATATGCTGCAGCCTTTTACGGTATTGTTATCCTTTAATCTTTCGGCGATCGAGTTTGCGCTCGGTGTCTGTATGCTGTTGGGAGTGTACCGGCGGTATGTCTCTTTCCTTGTCCTCGTATTTATGGTGTTTATGACACCGCTAACTTTGTATCTGGCTCTTTTCGATCCCGTATCGGATTGCGGTTGCTTCGGGGATGCGCTGGTGATCACCAATTGGGAAACGTTCTTCAAAAATATTGTCCTCTCACTTGCCGCTATTGTTACATTTATTTATAATCAACGCTTGTTCCAGTGTTTTACGTATCGGGTGTACTGGTTTGTCGCCCTGTATGCGTATCTGTTCGGAGTCGGTTTTGCTTATTATAATTACAATCATTTGCCAGTGATCGATTTCCGTCCTTATAAAGTCGGTGCGAATATCCCGCAATTGATGGAGATGCCCGAGGGTGCGCCGCAGGACGAATACAAGTATACTTTCGTGTATGAAAAGGACGGAGTGAAGAAAGAGTTTTCGCTTGAAGACTACCCGGCAAACGACAGTAGCTGGACGTTTGTCGAGTCGAAGACCGAACTGGTCAAGAAAGGGTATCAACCCCCTGTCGCCGCTTTCAATATTTATAATGGGGAAGGCGATGACGTGACGGAAGAAATCATCGGTAACCCCGGTCCGGTGCTGTTGCTCGTGGCTCCGAAGCTGGAAGATGCGGACGACGAACAGATGGATGAGATCAACGGTGTGTATGATTATGCGCTCGAACATAATATCCCGTTCTATTGCGTCACGGGTTCTTCGCCGGAGGCGATCGATGCCTGGAGCGACAATACCGGAGCCGAATATCCTTTCCGGATGGCAGACGAGGTGCTGCTTAAGACGATTATCCGTTCCAACCCAGGGCTTGTGTTGCTGAAAGGCGGTACGATATTGGGCAAATGGCATTATAACGACATTCCGGTAGAGGAGGATGTGAAGGAGGTTGTGGATCGTTGCTTGGACGAGAGCCATATAAAAAGTAAAGAAGATGGGGCCCTCGCAACCAACCTATTGACTTTTACCGTACCTTTGCTGCTCGTTTGGGCGTATGACCTGCTGCGTTTCAGGCGCAAACGGAAAGAAAAGAAATAACTATTTGTATTACATATTTAATTAATTAAGTCATGAGAAAGAATATTGTTGCTGGAAACTGGAAGATGAACACTACCCTTCCTGAAGGTCTTGCTTTGGCAAAAGGCTTGGACGAAGCTCTTAAAGGTAAAACTCCTAACTGTGATGTGATCATCGGCACTCCGTTCACTCACTTGGCAAGCGTTGCTGCTGCTATCGACACGAACAAGATCGGTGTTGCTGCTGAAAACTGCGCAGACAAAGAAAAAGGTGCTTACACGGGCGAAGTTTCTGCTGCTATGGTTGCTTCTACAGGTGCAAAATATGTGATCCTGGGCCACTCTGAAAGACGTGCTTATTATCACGAAACTCCGGAAATCTTAAAAACAAAAGTTGAATTGGCTTTAGCTAATGGGCTGACCCCGATCTTCTGTATCGGTGAAGTTCTGGAAGAAAGAGAAGCCGGCAAGCATTTTGAAGTTGTAGATGCTCAGATCAAGGGCTCTTTGTTCGATCTGTCTGCTGAAGATTTCGCTAAGATCGTTCTGGCTTACGAACCGGTTTGGGCTATCGGTACAGGTAAAACTGCTACATCCGACCAGGCTGAAGAAATTCACGCTCATATCCGCGCTACTTTGGCTGCTAAATATGGCCAGGAAATTGCTGACAACTGTACGATCCTTTATGGCGGAAGCTGCAATGCCGGTAACGCTAAGGAATTGTTTGCTAAACCGAACGTTGACGGTGGTCTGATCGGTGGTGCTTCTTTGGCTGTTGATAAATTTATGCCGATTATCGAAGCATTTGATAAATAATTGTCTTTCGTAGGGGCAGGTTCCAAACCTGTCCGTTTACGTGGCAAATGATATAAACAGGGCGGGTTTGGAACCCGCCCCTACGATTACGATATCATATCCGACATTCAATATGAAACGACTATCTTGTATCCTATCTTTATGTATGCTGCTTGGTGCATCTGCCTTGTCTGCCCAGACGGGTGTCGATGGACAGGCGGAAGACATCATCGACGCCTTGCAGGAGAGAGTTCCCGGAAAGGGGACTGTTGTGGTGCGCCAACCGGATGCTCTTCGTAATATGCTCGGTAAACGCTTGCATGGCGAGGGGGTAGAGAAGACTGATAGTACGGCCTTTTTGAAGATACAAGGCTATCGTACACAAGTGTTTTCCGGCAATAACCAGCGTAAATCCAAAGACGAAGCTTTTCGGAAAGAGAAAGAAATTAAGGAACTTTTCCCTGATGTCCCGACTTATGTGACGTACAATGCTCCGTTCTGGCGCGTGCGTATCGGTGATTTCCGTTCACATGAAGAGGCTTATCATATGCAACGTCTTCTGATGGATGCATTTCCGGCCTATAAGAAAGAAATGTACATCGTAAGGGAAGAAGTAAAAATCCCATTGAATTGAAATGAACGAAGAACTAAACGAGAAGACTTTGCTGGCCCGTGAAGAACTGGCCGGCCATTATAAAAGTATCATCAATCTGCTTGGTGAAGATGTAGACCGCGAAGGTCTGTTGAAAACGCCCGAACGGGTTGCCAAAGCTATGCAGTTCCTGACAAAAGGGTATCATGAAGACCCGGCTGCCGTGCTTCGCGGTGCCATGTTCAAGGAAGAAGACTATAAGCAGATGGTGATTGTAAAGGATATCGATTTCTTTTCTCTTTGTGAGCATCATATGTTGCCTTTCTTCGGAAAGGCCCATGTCGCCTATATCCCTAAAAAATATATTACAGGGTTGAGCAAAATTCCCCGTGTCGTGGATATCTTCGCCCGCCGTCTTCAGATCCAGGAACGCCTGACCATGCAGATCAAAGATTGTATTCAGGATACTCTCGACCCGTTAGGTGTGATGGTCGTAATCGAGGCGCAACATATGTGTATGCAGATGCGTGGCGTTGAGAAGCAGAACTCCCTGACCACAACTTCCGACTTCACCGGATTCTTCCAGCAAGCCAAAACACGCGAAGAATTCATGAACCTGATCAAACATAACCGGTAACGACATCGAAGATCAGAACAGGTCGGCATGAGTGCCGGTGTCGGTCATAATCAAGTTGAGTTTAGTTTAGTGTCGTTTTGTTGCCTGCCATATCAAGAGCCAGTTGCCTTTGATATGGCATTCCCATAGTCCTTCAAAGGTTCCGCTAAGTTTATGTGGACGATAGCGTTCGGGGAGGGTTCCGGCTTCTTGCAATAAGTCGATTACCTCTTGTAATAAGGCTAAGTTGTACCCTCTTTTTTACAAGTTTTAAGGTCTTTCTTAAAACTGTTCGCATATTCCAGTTCGTACTTCATCCTAAGATTCCACTTTATTTAGCCTGTCAAAGAAAATAGGATATATTTGTCTTTAAAAGAATATTAGCAGATGGAAGAAATACAAGAAAAGCAAGCAAGCTATTGGATTAAAAGGCTCGGGATGACCCCCCATCCTGAAGGGGGCTATTGCAAGGAAGAATATCGTCCGGACTCCTGGCAACCGGTAGATGGGATTCCGGCAGGGAAGCGGGTGTTGACGACGATTTATTATCTGTTGGAAAAGGATGAGTTCTCCGCTTTCCACCGGATAAAATCGCCCGAAAGCTGGTTCTTTCATAAAGGTGAGCCTCTGTTGATCTATTCTTTCGAGGGAGGAAAACTGGTTTGCCGTGAATTGTCTGATCAGGAAAGCGGGGCTTTACAGATCACTATAGAGCCAGGCGTTTGGTTTGCCGCCCGGTTGAAAGAGGCGCAAGGCTTTGCACTGGTCAGTTGTGCCGTCGCTCCGGGATTCGAATATAAAGATTTTGAACTGGCAAACCGGAATACATTACTATCTGAATATCCAGGTTATGAAAAAGAAATTTCTGTATTAACTCGTTAGGCTTCTATTATTTGAAAGGTTCACATTTTCTTCTATTAAAATGTTTTTTCAAAATATCTGTCACTCTATCACACTTTCTCCTGTGATCATTGATAATCATAGCATGAAAGGTGTGATAGATGGCTTTTTTATCTATCACACATCTATCACATCTCTATCACTGCCTTATTAAAGATACTCTCTTTTTTTGAAAAGTATATTACTTGTTTTCAGCGGACTAAGCATATAGATCCGTGTACATCCGGGTGTTCATGATTGCAACATCCGGATCTTGGAACCGGCTACATGGGGGTGTAAAATGTGTGGAAATGGGGATGTAGACAAGTGTTTCTGCTTACTTTTCGCACATTTTCCGCCTGTTTTTCTTATAAAAGCGTCTTATATCAAGGTCATAATCTATTTAAATGCTCCGTAATATATATCAGAAAACCAATATGTAGGCCCTGTATTTAGTCTCTTTTGTGACTGGGCAGAGAGAAATATACCCCTCTTTTATTTTCCCGTCCTTCATTTCAAGCGGATATGCCTTTTTCATGAAACAGTGGCGTTCGTATGCTTCTCCCGGTTTGCTTTCGTATGTAATGCTCATATCTCCCCGCGCCGTAGGCGCCAGGTATTTTTGGCTGATGCGCAAGGCAACCATGCCCATTGTATAGCGCATATTTACTTCAATACAAGGGTGTATGGCGAATCCGTTATCTGTTTTTCTACGATAGACCAACATATCGACGCCTAAGTAACCGGTATAAATGTTACCATATATTTGCCGGATTGCCTCTCCGACGGCTTCTTTCAATTGCTGGAATTTGTCTCCGAAGTTTTCAACAAAGAAACTTTCCAGATACGTCTGGTCGCCCAATACATTCCCGGAATAAGCGCCTTTCTTTTCAGCTCCGAATACGGAAAGTCCCTCATAGCGTATGTTTCCGTTCCCGTCCGAATAAAATTCCATGGCGAAATCCTGGTATTTATTCAGTGCACATTCTATGCTGACACATCCCTGCTTATTCAGTGCACCCTCGATCCAGACGCGGTCTTTCGCTGTCAGTTTGCGTTCCGGCAACCAGAGCAAGCCTCTGCCGGAGGATGAATAGGGAGTCTTCAACACGAAGGGAGCATTCTGGAGGATCAGGTATTTTTCCACTTCCCTCACTTTTTTGCAGAATTTCGGCGATACCGGCACCTCCATATCGGGCAGAAGTTCACGTATTTTATCCAGACATTCGGCTGCTGTCTGGCGGCCTGTCAACCGGGTATATTCCTCTTTCCATTCCGGGATCGTGAGATTCAGGTTACCGCTTTTCCGGAGCTTCTCAAAAAGAGAATGGCTATGCGGGGAAAGTCCCCAGGGGGCAGCTTGCATTTCGGGCAGGCTATCCCGCTGTTTCTCAATCTCCTTGCGGGAGATGAGCTTGGCGAACGGCCTGAACTCTTTAGGCTGTAAGGAGAAGAAACGCGGTGAAGTAACCTCTTCCGTAAAGACAAAATCCTCCGGGTCCGCATACCAGACAGGAAGATAGGATAACTCCCTGATCATCCTTTGTACGTTTGCAGGCGGAGTGTAATTTTCAGAGCCTTGTAGTATGGCTGTTTCGTGTCCTGGATTAAAGAAATGTATTTTAGGTTTCATATGCTATGTAAAAGTCAAAGCTGTGTCTAACAATCAGATAAAACGTACGCAGATAACGCAGAATACGCAGATAAGCGCAGACTTATTTTATTGATCGTTAATAAATATCTGCGCTTGTCTGCGTATGTGCGTTATCTGCGTACGGTAAATACCGTTTTGGGGCTATTCGAGATTTTCGTCGATGGCGTCAATCTTTTTAATGATGAGTGCCATTTCGTCTTTCAGTTTATCGATCTTGCGTTCCATCTCTTTAAGCAAGCCGCCGCCACCTTTGGAGGAGATGCTCAGGAACCCGATGTTGTTTTCGTAGGTTTGAAGTTCGTTCTTCATCCGTTCGTACATACGCATCAGTTTTTCCCGTTCGCCGTAGAGTTTTCCTTTTCCCCGTTCGCCGCCGCTCATGTCGCTGAGGTTGCTTCGGTAGGTTTGCATCTTACGGTCGTTCTGGTCGACTTTGAGACGGTCGAACTGTTTGTCGACTGCTTCGTGATATTCCTTATAAATCTTATCTTTCTCTTTGAAAGGTACATGGCCGATCGTGTTCCATTCTGCCATACATCCTTTCAGGGTGGCGAGTGCTTCGTCGTGGTCGGTTTCGTCAATGGCGTTGATCTTTTCAACCAAGGCCTTTTTAGCGGCCAGGTTGGTTTGTTCCACGCTCTTTTGAGAAGATACATTTTTATTCTTTTGTTCGAAGAAATAGTCGCAGGCCGAGATGAAACGTTTCCAGACTGCATCGGAATGTTTGCGGGCTACCGAGCCGATCGTCTTCCATTCTTTTTGCAAAGCGATCATCTTTTCAGTCGTGCTCTTCCATTCAGTGCTGTCTTTCAATGCCTCCGCTTTTTCACACAAGGCTTTTTTCAGTTCGAGATTCTTTTCCATCTCGTCCTTGATGTTCTTGTAGAATTCGCTTTTGCGGTTGAAGTAAACGTCGCAGGCAGCGCGGAAACGTTCGAATATCTTCACATTCGATTTCTTCGGGGCGAAGCCGATCGTTTTCCATTTGTCCTGCAGGGCAATGACTTCCTTATTCTTTTCTTCCCAGTCTTTGAATGACTTCAAAGCACTGAAATCGATGTTCTCTATCTGTTCGCAGATGGCTGTCTTGGCTTCTAAGTTTTCCTGTTCTTTTGCTTTCAGCCCTTCGAAATGTTCCTGATGGCGTTTGTTGATAATCGTGGAAGCGGTTTTGAAGCGTGTCCACAGGTCTTCGCGCAGTTCTTTCGCCACCGGACCGATTTCACGCCATTGCTGGTGCAACTTCTGAAGCTGGTGGAAGGCCGATACTACATCCGGTTCCGTTTGCAGTTTTTCAACTGTTTCGCAAAGAGCCGTTTTCATTTCTAAGTTCTTCTTGAAATCGTAATCGCGGAACTGGTTGTTTATCTTGATGATATCGTAGAACTTCTCGCTGTATATCTGATAGTTCTTCCACAATTCGTTGACATGTTCCTGCGGAACGGCTTTCACCTCTTTCCACCTCTGCTGGATGTCCTTAAAGTCGTTATATAGTTTGTTGAAATCTTCCTGGCTTTCGGTCAGCACTTTCAGCTGGTCGATCAGTTGGAGTTTCAAGGCATAGTTGGCAGCTTTAACCCGTTCTTCTTCAGCAAGGATAGCTGCCCGTTTTTCTTTGTAAACGGTGAGCAGTTCCTTGATCTTGTTTTCGGTTTCATCCTCGGGAACCACAAAATCCTTCTCTTCGCCACCCTCTTCCAAGAATGCTTTCTTCAAATCGTCCACTTCGCTCCGGTGGATTTTGTAATAAGCCTGTTTGAGTGCTTCCACCTCGTTGCGTGTCGCGTCTGCTGCCGCTCCAACCAAACCGGTCAGTTTCTCTAGAATTTCTTCTTTCGACAATTTCCCCGCAGCCGCAACAATCTCTTCACCTGCCGCAGTTTCGTCATTCTTGACTTCTGCTTCAGATGTTTCTTCTGCTGCAACTCCGGCATCCGGTGTTTCGTTTGTTACAACTTCATCCGCCGTGTTTTCCGGTGTTGTTTCCGGAGCTTTAGTTTCTTCCAATTTGCCGATTTCTTCAGTTGGCAAATTAGCTTCGTGAGTGTCCTTCATATTCAATCGCATTTAAGAAAAGGATAAATGTATCCTATATCAAGTCACAAATTAAAGTAAATATTTTTGGATTACAGCATTTGAGAGCAAATAATTTGCAGGTAGATGTTAAATTAGGCACAGATAAGACCAAAATCCGTGAAATCCGTGCCTAAAATATGATCCGTGTTGAAATTATCCTAAGAACGAGATCAATACACCGGCGGCTACGGCAGAACCGATAACGCCGGATATGTTACTGGCCATGCAATATTGAAGTACATGGTTCTTGGGGTCGTATTTCAATGCGATTTCATTCGCAACGCGGGATGCCATCGGCACGGCGCTCAGTCCGGTCGCCCCGATCAGCGGATTGATCTTTTTCTTCGTAAAGAGGTTGAACAGCTTAACGAAGAAGATACCGCCCGTGATGGAAAGGGCAAACGCAAGGAAGCCCCCGACAACGATACCGATGGTCGTGAAGTTCAGGAATGCTTCTGCCGTCATGGTCGCACCGACCGACAATCCTAAGAAGATGGTCGCCGCATTCATAATGCTGTTGGAAGCAGCGTCGAACAGGCGGAACGTATTGGTCCCGATCTCCTTTACTAAGTTACCGAACATCAACATACCGATCAAGGGGACCGCACTCGGAACGAACAAGGCTACAATCGTAGTCACCACGATCGGGAAGATGATCTTCAATACGCGCAGGTTCTTGATCTCCGTCGTGGACGGGTATTTCTTCTCCTGCTCCTTCATATTGATACGCAGCTCTTTCTTTGAGCAAAACAGTTTGACTACCAATGGGATGATAACCGGAACCAGCGCCATATAAGAATAGGCGGCAATGGCGATCGGACCTAACAGGTGCGGAGCCAGTTTGATTGTCGTAAAGATGGCAGTCGGTCCGTCAGCACCTCCGATAATACCTAAAGAGGCTGCTTCCTTCGGTGTGAATCCCATCAGGATGGCTACCAGCAGCACGGTGAAAATACCTAACTGGGCGGCCGCTCCGAATATGGACAAACGCAGGTTGCGCAACATCGGCCCGAAATCCGTCAATGCTCCCACACCCATAAAGATGATAGGAGGAAGGAAACCTGTCTTGATCAGCATGTAGTAGATGAAGTTCATCAGTCC
Organism: Parabacteroides vesiculifaciens; assembly: GCF_049860805.1. Taxonomy (NCBI): domain Bacteria; kingdom Pseudomonadati; phylum Bacteroidota; class Bacteroidia; order Bacteroidales; family Tannerellaceae; genus Parabacteroides; species Parabacteroides vesiculifaciens. The sequence goes on along the minus strand of NZ_CP187555.1, from coordinate 3,474,795 downwards.
CAACTCATGCGCAATGTCATGGAGCGGCATTTCCCAAATGTTCTTCATCACCCCGTGCACGTTGATCAGACCATTCTCGTCGGCCTGTATCACACCCATATCGCCTCCGGGGAAGTTGGCAAGCAACACGCCGAATGCGATGGGTACGAGCAATAACGGTTCATACTGCTTTTTTATACCTAAATAAAGCAGTATGAATGCTATGGCATACATGATCAGGAACTGCGGTTCAGCAATGATGTTGCTGAACGCAGTCATCTCATATAGATTTTGAAATATCTCGTTCATTACTGTATCGTCATTAATACGTCATCTTCAGAAACAGCGTCACCGGCAGCCGGGCAGATAGCCGTGATTGTCCCGCCGAATTCCGCACGTACGGCATTATAGGTCTTCATGGCTTCCACATAGCAAAGCACGTCGCCTTCCTTTACGACATCTCCCACTTTTACAGGCGTGTCGGAAGCTCCTTTCACTAAGAAGAATTTACCTTCCAGCGGCGAGAGCACTTCTTTGCCGGTTCCGGCCGGAGCGGTCGCAGGTGCGGGTGTTGCAGCAGGGGCAGCCGACGTTTCGGCCGGGGCGGCAGTGTTTGCTGTATCACCGAATGCAACGGTTACTTTGTAGGCTTGTCCGTTCACGTCGACAGTCATTACCTGCGGTGTTGTCGGCATGGCCATTGTTACACTCGCCGGAGTTGCCGGAGCAGAAACGGCAGGCTGGGCAATCGTTTGTTTTTCGGCTTTTCTCTTGGCGACATCGGCTTTGAATTCCACTTTGGCTTTTCCTGAACGATAGGCTTCGTATTGTGCCGGGTGCATGGCGTATTCAAACAATTCTTCATCGTCTTCGCCTGTTTCCCATTGCTTTTCGTTCATCAGTTTGCGATACTTGTCGAGTGCGTCAGGATAGTTGTCCTGTGGGTTTCCTTCGAAAAATTCGCGTCCTTCGGCTTTTGCTTTCTCGATGATTTCGGGAGCCAACGGACCCGGCAGGCGTCCGGCTTTGCCTAAGATCATATCCCAGATATCGTCGGCGATCATGCTCCAACGGGCTTTCCCTTTTTCCATCTGCATCACGTTCATAAGCGCCAGGTTCTTGACATACTGGCTGAACGGAGTAACCAATGGAGGATAACCGACACGCGGCCATACATAGGCCACTTCATCGAACAGTTTGATCAACAACTGGTCCTGGCTCATGAGCGGCTTGTTGTTCTTGATATTGCTCTTGTTGATAGTCTCTAAGTTCTTTTCGAGGTCGGACATCAGGCTTCCCATCATACCGCCCGGCAGCCCCGGACCGATCAGCAACGAGTTCATCAGGCGGTTCTTCGGGCTGATATACAAGCCGAGGAAGTCATCCATGAACTCCTGGATCAAGCTGCGGACTTTCATATAAGCCTCCATGTTGATCTCCGGTACTTTGTAGCCGGCATCTTTCAACATCGCCTGCACGGTCAGCAGGTCTGCATGGCCTGTACCCCATGAAAGCGGCTCCATACCTACGTCGATGTAGTCGCAACCGGCGTTACATACTTCGAGGATCGAAGCCACATTGAATCCGGGGCCGGCATGGCTATGGTACTGGACCGGGATTTCCGGATGTTTGGCTTTGATGTTGGCGACGATTTGCCCTAAGGAATGCGGACGGCCGATGCCGGCCATGTCCTTGATGCAGATTTCATCTGCTCCCAGTTCGATCAGTTCCATCGCCATCTTAGTGTAATAGTCCACCGTATGGATCGGCGAGTGGGTGATACACAACGAACATTGCGAGATCATCCCTGCCGCCTTCGCATATTTGATGGAAGGGGCGATGTTGCGTACGTCGTTCAGTCCGCAGAAAGTACGGGCGATATCCGTTCCCTGTGCTTTCTTTACCTGATAGAACAACTGGCGAACATCGTCAGGTACGGGGCTCATACGCAGGCCGTTCAGTGCACGGTCCAGCATGTGGGTTTGTATGCCGGCTTCATGGAACGGTTTCGTCCATTCGCGTACGGCTCTGTTTGGGTTTTCACCGAATAATAAGTTTACTTGTTCGAATCCTCCGCCATTGGTCTCTACGCGGGCGAAGCATCCCATCTCGATAATGGCTGGTGCTACCCGTGTTAGCTGGTCTACGGTGGGAACATATTTTCCGGCAGATTGCCACATGTCACGGAAGACCAAGCTAAATTTGATTTCTCTTTTCATGATATAATAATATGTATAAGTGCGATTATAATTTCTCGATCTTTACGACTTTCCCTTTTCCGCCCGTCATAACGCTTACTGCCGATACGATAGCGGCGGTTGTCTGGTTCGTAATCCCGGCAGCCGGTGCTGATGTTGCCGTTTGCCTTTGCGGCGCCACCTGTTTTTTTACAACGATCTCTTCGGGCGCATATTTGTTGACCAGTACGATCAGGCCCTTCCCAAGATTGATAACGATCAGCAGGATAGCAAAAACAGTGGTCATTCCTACGATCATTAACAAAAGTCCAGTTTCTATGTTTTCCATACTCATTTATTGACGGGAAAGCGTGCGGTTGGTGTGGCTGGCACAATCCTTCCCAAGTTAAAAATTCTGGTACAAAATTAGAAAAATGTCTGAAATTCACTTATAGATTCTTCATAAAAAATATGAAAAGGATTACGACTTTTCTTATCTTTGCCTCCCTGAAAACAATTTGTAATTAAATCATGGGAAACTTCTTTACATCACTATTCTCTTCCTCTAAGGCTGTAACGCCCGAAGAAGAAAAAAGCAAGAACGATCAGAAAAATTTTGATATTTTGAAATACGACGGTGTCCGTGCCCAGAAGATGGGGCAGGTGGCATATGCCATCAAATGTTTTACCGGAGCGTTGAAGTTGCAGGAGGATTTCGAGACGATGACGTATCTGGTCGCTGCCTATACGACGGCGAATAAGGCAGAGGACGCGCTCGAGGTGCTGAACCGCATGGTGGAGCTTGAGCCGGACCATATCAATACGCTTTTGGCAAGGGTGAACGTGCTTTTCATGCTGGACAAAGATGCGGATGTGATCGCCGATTGCCGGCATATCCTCGAATTGGAAGAGTCGAATCACCTTGCCTGGTTCCTGATGGGAAAGGCGAAACAGACGCTTTCCGACCCGTTGGGCGCTATTGCCGACCTGACGAAAGCGATTGCCCTGAAGGAGGATTTCACAGATGCCTATCTGATGCGTGCCCGGATATTGCTCTCGATGCAGCAGGCAACCGAAGCGCTTCCCGATGTGGAAAAAGCCATCACGCTCGCTCCGGAAGAAGAAACATCCTACTTGCTGCGCGGCCGTATCCACGAAGCGATGGGAAATATCGACGCTGCGGCCGCCGATTACCAGAATGTGCTGGAACTGAATCCCTTCAATGACGAAGCGATGTTGCTCGTCGGCCAGCTCCTGATCACACAGGAACGTCTGGACGAAGCCATCACTTTCTTTGACGAAGCGATCGACCTGAAGCCGGATTTCGGCAAAGCATACGCCGAACGCGGCCGTGCCAAAAACCTGAAAGGGGACAAGGAAGGCGCCTTCGAAGACCTGAAAAAGTCCATCGAACTGAACCCCGAAGGCGATGAAGCCCAAAAGTTGGAAGGACAGCATACGAACTTCGATGATATGTATAAGGGGGGAATCTTCTAAGAAAGTAAGGCGGCTTGTTTTTTTTATATGCATTTTTGCTGTCAATATGATTCGTTTTGGGCATTTTACCTGACAGGTAAATGCCCATTTTTACTCTTTTTAGCCTAAAAAACTCTTGTATCCGGCTTTTTTTCTTCCTTTTCTCCAAATCATCTAAATGATTTATCAAATGATCTGAATGTTTTTCCAAAACTATTAGGATGTTTTAGGCAAACCATCCTGATGAATCTGGAAAATCATTTAGATGATTTTGGTAGGCGAATGAAAGTAAAGGGAAAAATTGCCGTGAAAAGTCTCCCGAAAGGCCTTTGAAAGCAATTTTAACACCTCAAAGACTCTATAAAACAGTCTGTATGGAATTGATGTTTTGACAGAAATCCTTTCTCCCTGCTGACACACTCATCCGTTTCTTCTGTATCTTTTCGTTTTCCGGTGACAGAAAAGAACCGTTCCGATGATCCTGCAGACAAAATGACAATAACCAACTTGTTTTCCCGGCCTTATTCGCCATCGTTCCGGCAAAAGGACACATACAGACGAATCAGGAGAGGGCAAATTTGATAATTTGACAATTTGCCACTTTTTTATGATAAAGCAGTTCATTTTGTTGTGTTAAAAAATATTACCCTTAAGTGTAATTCCAAATATATGGGGTACTAATCCTATTTTCATGAGGTGGTGGTGACATTTTGATTTTAGGGAAGAGACCTTTGGCTGTTGTCGGAGCTGACTTCTATCCGGTAGCCCTTACCCCTGACAAGTATAATCTTGAAGTTTTCAAAACCTTCTAATTGCTTTTGTAACCGTTCTATCCCATGCGAGATCCGGCTTCTGTCGTTCTTTGAAATTTCATCCGTCTTAACATCATATACATGCACGAGTATATCGTGGTAGGTCAGCATGTAATTTTCTTTCTGAATGAAATGCCGGAAATAAAGCAGGCTATCGCCGGATAACGAAACTTCCTTGTCGTCCTGTTTCAAGATGCCGTGCTCTTCATCAAAAGCAATATTTCCCGGCAAGAGCATCCATTGAATCTTGATTTGCGGTTCATGCATTTTTTCTACGATCTGTTCGGCGTCGATACTTGCAGCAAGGTGAGGTTGTCTATGTTTTTTCCGTAATATATAGATGAACAATGTTGTTCCGGACAACCAGACTGCGACAAGCATATAAACGGGCCAACAGCCAGCCAACCATCGATAAGGCAAATGTACATAAGGTTGCAAGGTGATTTTCTGTCCGGCATCCAAATCTTTCCGATAAGAAACGGCATCCAATGCTGTCGCTTTTCTGTAAAAAGCCTCCGGTCGGCTGATCGTCACTTTGTCTCCGACTGCACATTGTATGGCTACGGAACCTCGGATTTTCCGGTTGTCCAATTCCGCTTGAAAAATACTGTCCAAATGGTGACGATTCGGATCATCGCTTATCAAACATATTTGTTCGTACCAGTTTCTCTTTTCCTCTCCTGAAATGGTATTGGGTGAAAGTCGGGAATCATATTGGAAAACAAAAGTTGTTATATACTGTTTTTTCTCTTTTTCGATCGCTTTGAAAAAGGCGATTCCGGCTTCTTTCAGGTTCGCTTTTTTGCGTTCGGATATAAACAGATGGCCGACAAAAACGATAAACAAAGATGATAGTATGTATGCACATAATAGAAAAGAGAAACGTTTGTCTAAGCTATTTGCTGAGTTTTTGCTGGAATTATTCATGTTTTATTATTGATATAAGTTGAAAAAAGGTTGACGTTTGCCCTGCTTGATGATTGATTGTCTGCTGTTTATGACTTTTCAATCTTTGTTCAACCCAAAAACAGCCTGTTTTTCTTAAATAACCATACCTTTGCAAGGTTACTTCCAAGAAGCTATGATCTTGAAAAGGGTCTACAAATATAAACTTCTATTTCAGATAAAACAATGAAACGAACATGATTAAAATTTTTAACCGGCATCATCTGCCTTACGGGAACGTATTTTTGTTCCCAAATTAAAAAAGAAAACTTGACAGATTTGGCTTTGGACAATATTGAGGCATTGGCACAAGGTGAGAACACAAATCTTTACTGCTTTGGAGAAGGTGATATTGATTGCAAAGGAATAAAGGTGAAGAAACGTTTTGAAGGATTTCGATGAAAAACATCCTATTATACATATTTTATATAGGAATTTTATTAGTTGTGTCCTCCTGCTTCCCTCCCAACCCTTCCGGTTATTCGCGTTATGGAACTTTTCCGGAAACGGACGAGGTGACAGTCGGTGAGACCGCCTTGGATTCTGTTTACTTACGCTATCCTTACCGGGTGGAGATCGGAAACGGGTTGGCCGTCTTGTTGGATTTGCACAATGATAGTCATTATCTGTATGCTTTTACCTATCCTGACTGGCAACCTGTTGCGCCTTTCGGGAAACGTGGGGAAGGACCGGAAGAGTTGCTATCGGCAGACCGAGTGCGGTTGTGTGCGTCGGACTCGGTCTGGGTGTTGGATGCAAATCGGATGCAAATCACGCGCTGGTCAGTCGATGTGGCGAACCGACAAGTCTCACGTGTCGAAACCGTTTCTTTAGACAAACGGTTGCTACGCACTCTTGATTTCTGTAAGACTGCCAATGGTTTTCTGGTTGACGATTACACAGGTGAACATCGTTTCCATGAAATCGGGATAGACGGACGGATTATCCGCAGCATGGGAACGGTGCCGACCGAAGATGAGGAAAAACGGAAGAACCCGATGGCGTTGGCGCAAGCCTGGCGTAGTTTCATGGATTATGATCCGCAAGGAGGGACGCTGGCTATCGCGACCCAACTGGGCGAAGTGCTTGAAATCCATAATCTGAAAACCGGGTTTCATACTGTTCTCTACGGTCCCGGCGGAGAACCGGTTTTCTCTTCGCAAGGCAACGAGGCGTTTCCGAAAGGCATCAAGGGGTATAACGATGTGCAAGTCACGGATAAGCATATATATGTCACGTTCGACGGCATTGCTTTCAAGGAAAAATACCGGCAATACGAAACCGGCGAGAAAGGACTTGAAGGCGGTCGATACCTGTATGTTTTCGACTTGCAGGGCAATCCGGTCCGGAGTTTCCTTCTGAACCGTTCGGTGTTCGGGCTGTCCGTCAATGAAAAAGACGGGATCGTCACGTGCACGACAACAGATACGGATAAACCGATTGTTACATTGAATTTGTAAAAAAAACATGAATTATAAGTGGATAATATGGGTTGCTTTAGTTCTGTTCAGTTCCTGTAAGGAAGGGAAGAAAGAGCAATTTGCCCGTTTAGTTCAGGAATGGCAAGGGAAAGAGATCGTCTTTCCACAGGATATGGCGTTCACCCGTTTCGTCACCGAGCCGGTGGACTATCGGATACCCGATGCGGAATATAAAGTATTGGTTTACGTCGATTCGGTCGGGTGTACCAGCTGCAAACTGCAATTGCAGAAATGGAAAGAATTGATCGCATACATCGATTCGGCAACAAACAGCAACATCCCGTTCATCTTCGTCTTCCAGTCGAAAGACGACCGTGAGTTGCGGTATATCCTGAAACGCGACAATTTCGACCGCCCGATCTGCATCGACCGGAACAATCGGTTCGACGAGTTAAACCAATTTCCACAAGATATCACCTTCCAGACCTTCTTGCTTGACAAGGACAACAAGGTGAAAGTAGTCGGCAACCCGGTACATAACTTGGCAGTCAGGGATTTGTATCTGAAACAGATAACCGGCATACAATATCAAGAAGAATTGCCCAAGACAACCCTTGAAACGGACAAAGCGGAATATGACTTAGGAACGGTCAAAGAGGGAACAACCAAGAAACAAACGGTCACCGTCCGAAATACCGGAACAAATGTCTTCAAGTTAAAAGGCTTCACCACCTCTTGCGATTGCACCGAAGCAACCTGCGACTGGAAAGAACTGCAACCGGGAGAGAGCGGGACGATCACGGTCAGCTACGAAGCGGAACAGCCGGGAGATTTTTATCGAACGGTAGAGATATATGGGAATATTCCCAATAACTCGCTGATGGTGAGTTTTATTGGGACAGTCAAATAAAGCAATTAACGGGAAAAAGAAAGGAGTCTCTGCCTACCGCCTTGCAAGCATAGCAGAAACTCCCGAACTTTCCCTCATTCAATAACTAATAAAGAAGGAGGTAACGGCAAAAGTAGTAAATTTGTAGAAAAACACAAAAGGGTTAGAAATCACCTGTCCCGGGAAATGATACCGGACAAAGAACTGAAACAAACGAATTTAAAAAACCATCAATATAATACGAAAATGGGAAAGAAAATTTTTGGCGTAATCGCTTTTGGCGTGATCGCCGCAGCAGCAGGCTGGAATTATCAGCAGAACAAACAGGAAGTGGAACTCTCGGACTTGGCGTTGGAAAATGTCGAGGCGCTGGCACAACAAGCTGAAGGAGGTAATGGAGAGCATCATAGAGCTTACACATATAATTCCGTTTTAAACAAGAATATTTGTTTAGGACCAGGTAGTGCTTGTTAAGCATATGTAAAAATAGAGATGTGTCAAAATTCATTATTCTGCCATCTTAGAATAATTCGAATGAGGAGAATTGGGCAACCATGAAATGAATTTTGGCACGTCTGCTTGATAATGAAAGGATATGAAAAAAAATGTAGATTTTATATTAACATTTATCTTGATCATTAATTTGATCTCTTGTAGTGATAAGAGTGTTTCTGACAATATAGAAGTCAAAGACATTGTATGTATTGATATAAATAAAGCTAAAGAAAAAAACATAGAAGAAGTACTGGAATATGATTCATATATTCATTTGGAAACGAGTGATGATGTTTGTATTGGCATTATAACGAATCTATTGTTTTTAGATGATTTTATTATTGTTGCGGATAAGATTATCTCTAAGTCCGCTTTTATATTTGATCTTAATGGACAATTTAGAACACAAATAGGTCGAGTTGGGCAAGGGCCTGGAGAATATTCTGATTTAACACACGTTACATTATCCAAAGATGGGAACGAAATAGTTATTGTTGATGCGATGAAGAATGAGTTGTTATTTTATGACAAAAATGCAAAACATATCAGATCTGAAAAACTTACTTATAGAGGTGAGAATATGGAATATATGGAAGAATATCTTGTTTATGCCAATACTTCCGGAGTTTATGAAGGCTATAAGAGTAATATTCAAAATACACTTGTGGTATCAAATTCTAATAATCAAATAAAGTATTCGAATTTTCCTACTAATATTGATACTTGGTTTAATTTTGTTACACATGCGGATCACCTTAAAAAAGATGGGAAAAACATTTACTATAATCCTAATTTATCAGACACAATATATCAAATTTTCCCCAATAAAATTAAAGCGTTATATGCAATTCTTGGAGACAAGAAACCTAAAATAACAGAATCAATAAAAAACAGTGACTATATTGATTTTGCAAATACACATACATTTTTCAATGGTGAATTTGTCTTTATTGAAAATATTTGTGCATTCGGAGTATTCCCTAACGGATCACTTCCCATAATATATGACAATACGACAAAAAGTACTTATCGATTAACAAAAAGTGAACCATCGAATACCGCTATTGATCTTTTTAAAAAGGGATATATAATGACAAAATATAAAAATTATATTGTAGTTGATATTGATCCTAATACTATAATTGATTATTATCATGATAACAAGGATAGTTGCCAAAATAATAAAATCCTTATGGATCTCATTTTAGCGGCAAGAAAAGACGATAATCCTATATTACTTTTATACAAAATAAAACAGTGACTTGATGGAACCGAAACTGGCCGAAGAGGACTTTGTGGCGGTCTGGTACCTGCACTCAACACACGGTTGTTCGACTTCGATATAACGCTGTGGTTGGAAAGAACTGCAGCCGGGAGAGTTCTACCAACAGTAAAAATTTATGAGAATATTCCGAACTACTCATTGATGGTAGGTTTTATCGGGACAGTCAAATAAAGCAATTAACAGGAAAAAGAAAAGAGTCCCTGCCCACCGCCTCACAAGCATAGCAGAAACTCCCGGATTTTTCCTCATTCAATAACAAATAAAGAAGGAGGTAACGGCAAAAGTAGTAAATTTGCAGAAAACAACAAAAAGAGGTTGGAATCACCAGCCTTGGGAAATGATACCGGGCGAAAGGTTCAAAAGAAACAATAGAGTATATATCCCTAAAAATAAGATCAACATGGGAAAGAAAATTTTGGACGTAATCGCTTTTGCCGCGATCGCCGCCGCAGCAGGCTGGAATTATCAGCAAAATAAACAGGAAGTTGAACTCTCTGACTTGGCGTTGGAAAACGTCGAGGCTCTTGCTAGAGGCGAGAGCGCAAATCATCGTTGTGACGACTTCACTACAATGACTTGCTTGTCAAATGGACATACATATTATAATATGTATCCTGCTTGCGGTTTATAATTTATAAACTATAGGTGCTACTTAAATTTAACAGGGCAGCCCTTTTCCTAAAACAACATGATTATGAAAAGTCTATTCATCATTATTTTATGCTTTCTTTTAACCTCTTGTAGTGAAAAACAGTATCGCATTTTCACACTACCTGAAGAGACGCCCGTCAGCGGGATCGACTATCCCAATGAACTCTTTATGAATTATCCCTGGTCAATAGATATCATAAATGATAAATTATTACTCTTTGCCACTAAAGGTGACTACTTTATGCGAATAGTTGATGCTAATAATGGCAAAGAGATTAAACAAATTGGTCTATTCGGTGGCGGACCTAAAGAATTTGTACAACCTGTCTATTGGGGAAAAAATGGTAAAGAAGTATATGTTTATGATGAAGCAAAAATGTACCTGAGGACATATTCATGGCATGAAATCTTAAATGCAGAAGAATTACCGGAAGCGAAAACAATAAACTTGAAAGGTAATGAGAAAAATATCTTATTCGGTAAGGTACTTAATCAGGATTATTTTGTAGGTTCGGTCGTCGTTGGTATGCCCCAGCCTATAATTGTACTGGATAAAGAGTTGAACACAATCGGTAACATGGGGAATATTCCGGATAAAGACCATCAAAGTGAAGCATTAGTTACTTATGGAGGTTCAGTCAGTTCGTATGGAAATAAGTTCGTGTCTACAATGGCATCATTTGGTTACATCGCCTGCTATGAGCAACAAGCAGATGGCACTTGCAAAATATTATGGGATGCTTGTGCAGAACAACCAATCTATAAGAAGGATCAATTAGACTTGACTCTTTTGAAATTAGGTTTTGCAGATGTGAAAATGACAAAGAATTATATTTTCTGTAGTTATTTCGGGCAAAAGTATAACCGGGACAATCGGAAAAACATAAAACCCAGAAATATGCTGGTGTTTGATCACCAAGGCAATTTACTGAAAAACTTACGTTCGGAAAGAAGTTTAGCCCGGTTTACCATTTCCGAAGATGAAAAAACAATTTATGCCGCAACCGAAGAGCCTGAAGTGGCGATCATACGATTTGATATTAGCAACATATTGAAATGACAAGTTTATGAAAACATGGATTCTTTTCTTTTGCCTGCTTTTTACATCTTGCAGCAACCGACAAATGCAATCTTCCGATCATGAGGATTTTTATCGGATAGATTTTCGTCCCTTAGTCAAAAATAAAGCACAGGAAATAGATTTAAATGAATGGGCGACAAATCTTCGATACGTGCAGTTGGAAACCAACGACTCCGTCCAAGTCAAATCCATCCAAAAGATTATATTGGACGATGAAAAACTATTAGTGATTCATTCGGACAGATTATCTTTATTTGATAAAGATGGGAAATATCAGTATAACATCGGGGAAAAAGGAAATAAGGAAGGTGAATATAAAGGGATGTTTGGTGTTGTTTTGCGAAATGACACGCTGTTTGTCGTAGACGGGAATTACGATTTCACACTTTACAACTGGCAAGGGGAATATTTAGGAAAAAAGTTTCAGCCCAAAATACGGCATACAATGAATTTCTTCATAGTTCCCAATACAGACCTATTCTTAGGTCATGTCGATAATTTTACCGGCCAAAAGAAAGTACGGTTTGTCTTCTTCCGGGACACTACAGCCTTTAAAACGATCCCGGTTACGGAAAAACTCGAACCTGCATCGCCAATGGTCGTATATAGCATACCTTCTGAAATGAAAGCGTTTGACGGCCTTGTCCCTGCCTTCAAAGAAGTATTCAACGACACGATCTATCAGGTTGATGAAAACTTGAATTTGATTCCTTATGCCGTGGTCGAGTTAGGGAAATTTAAGGCAACCAAAAAAGCCATGTTCGCTTACACGGCTGAACAACTGATGAAAAAATGGGACTTCTTCAACGGCAAAATTGCGCTTACCGCCACTGGAGAGAAAGACGGTATCATTTATCTGGCGCACCATGATGTAACTGATCCGTACACTTACAGCTATGACAAAAATGCCAGACAAGCTTTTTATCAAAAGGTCATCTATCCGGACAATTCGTACGAATTCAAGGAAGGAAGTACTTTTGTCCCTCATTTCATATCGACAGACGGGAAATATCTGATCGATTATGAAATACCCGAAAACGGGAATAACCCCGTGGTCGTCCTGGTCGAACGTTAATAAACAATTTATACCGTCCATGAAAACATGTTTCTTATTCATGATATTAAGTCTTCTGACCTCTTGTACTATACAAAAAACAAAAGGTATCAGTCTGGAACAAGCCTTGTCCATGAGCGGGGAAAATCGGGAAGAATTGGAAAAAGTGCTCAAATATTACAAAAACGACAGCTTAAAGCTGGAAGCAACCCGATTTTTGATCCGGAACATGCCATTCCATTTTTCACGGATGGAACATTTCGTATCGCCCGAAGGTGAACGGTATGTGCCAGATATTCGGAATTTCACGGATAACCAAGCAGTAAAAAGGCATTGTGATTCTTTGCTGGAAAAAGGATATACGATCAGGAAAGAGATCGTGTATGATATCAAAACCCTACATGGCGATTTCCTGATCAGGAATATAGACTTGGCTTTTCAAGTTTGGCAAAAACCTTGGGCGAAAGATGTTTCGTTTGAGGACTTTTGCCGTTTCATCCTTCCTTACCGCGCCCAGACGGAAGCTATTTCTAACCTGCGGGAGATGTTTATGTCCCGATATATGCTATTGTTGGACTCGGCTCAGGCTCAAAATCCGTTGGAGGCGGCTCAAATCGTTCATGAACAGCTTTGTAAAAAAATCAAGTATCAAGAGACTGGTTGCCCTTTATCAAATACAATTGAGGGGACAGAACAATTGGGTATCGGAACCTGCGAAGCGTTATGCGATTACATTACTTTTGTCATGCGTGCCGTCGGGATACCTGTCGCTGTTTATCAAACGACATGGACACGTATGGCCTTTATCCACAATTGGTGCGCGGTCCCGTATAAGGGTTGTTTCCATCAATTCAATCCGGGCGATACGGCCATGTACAGCTATGCGGACAAATTAGCAGCGGCCTATTACCTGCAACCGGCAAAAGTGTATCGCCGGCATTTTGACGCTAACCTTTCTGTTTTGCCACAACCGGACGATGGGTATGTCACACAACTCAAAAATCCGCTATTCACAGATGTGACGCAGGAACAAAAATTACCCACATACACGCTTCGTGTCCCCATTGGTACAAAAAGCATAGAGAAAAAGGGATGGGTATATCTGTGTACATATAACAACGATGATTGGCAACCGATTGCCATCGGGACGCGCGAAGAGGACATCGCGCGTTTTGACCACGTCGCGGGCCGGAATTTCCTGATTGTGGCGGAGGCTGCCGGGAGAGACGAATTGCGATATATCAGCGAACCCTTTCTGACGGATGACAAAGGGGGAATCCGCCTGTTCAAACCGGACTTATCGCAGACAACTTTTGCGGTTTGCCGTCAAAAGGCGGGTTGGCAAGTCTTTCCCCTCGCTTTTTGGGATACGGAACGCGGAGCGTTTGTCCCGTTGAAAAGCAAGGAAGTGACTGACAGTACCCAATATTACGACAATATCCCGGCCAATGCACTCCTGCTTCATACCTACGAAGATAAAAACGGGGTTTGGCAGGAAACCGGATTGGCGGTCGATGGAGAGTTTAAGAGAAGCAAAGATTTTTGAGTCGGATGAAACGCTGGATTGACATATTATTAGATCTGTTCCTCGCCTTGGCTGCTTTGGCAACCTGTTGGCTCTTCGCCCAAGTCTTCCTCCTCGCCTCCTTCCGCATCCCGAGCGACTCGATGGAGCCGGAACTGACGGAAGGGGACTTTGTGGCGGTCTGGAAACCGACGCTCGGCGCACGGTTGTTCGACCTCAACGCGACACTGCGGCTGGAACAGACCGAGATACACCGCGTACCCGGATGGCGGAAAGTTAGGCGGGGCGATGTGCTGGTCTTCAACTTCCCGCACCCGAACGGATGGGACAAGGTCGAGATGCACATCCTGAAATATTACATCAAACGCTGTATCGGTTTGCCGGGCGACACGCTTTCCATCCGGAACGGAAGGTTCCGGATAAACGGCGTGAGTGAACCGCTCGGAAACCTCGACTCGCAGGATCGGATCGGGCAGACGCCACCGGAAGGGTTCGCCGATGGTATTTACAAGGCATTCCCGTTCGACTCCGCTGTCGGCTGGAACATCCGGAATTTCGGGCCGCTTTATATTCCTAAAGCCGGCGATCGGATCAAAATGGACCGTACCAACTATGCTTTATATCGCAAGTTGATCGCATGGGAGCAAAAAACAGAAATAGAATATAGGGATTCAACGGCCTATCTGAACGGTAAACCGATGCAGGAATATCATTTTCAAAAAAACTATTATTTCATGGCAGGCGACAAAGGTATGAACTCGCAGGATTCCCGTTATTGGGGCTTATTGCCGGAAGAATATATCGTCGGCAAGGCGACGTTTATCTGGAAATCGGTCGATCCATACACCGGCAAGTTCCGATGGGACCGGTTCCTCAAAAAGATCGAATAAAAAACAGATGGGTATGAAAATAAAATACACTGGCATGGAACTCAAACTGCATAGGCATGGAATCCGAATTGCACTGGCATCCGTTTTCGTGGCGATGCTGATCGCCACGCCACTTGTCGGCGACAGCGCGTTGGCGAACGGCATCGTGATGGGGAAAGTGTTCTGGTTCCATCTCTCGATGGTCCTGATGGCAATCGGTACGATCGTAACAATAGGGTTCGGCGGGAAGAAAAGCGTTTCATTCTCACTGCCGGACGGGTTGTTGCTCCTCTTTGCCGGGATCACACTCGTAACGTATGACTGGCAGCTCGGTCCCGAACCCGAAAAACTGCTTTTCGGAGGGCAGTTGATCGTCTTATGGTTCCTGTTGCGCTATTTTCTTACGGAAGCTCCTTGCCTGAAGTTTTTTTTTCTGTTCATACTGATGCTCACCGGACTGGCCGAAGCCATTTGGGGAATGCAGCAATTGCATGGCCATGCCTATTCCCATCATTCGCTTTTCCGGCTGACGGGTTCTTTCTTTAATCCGGGTCCCTATTCCGGGTATCTGGCGGTCGTGCTGCCGGTTTGCCTGTGGACAGCGTTGCGGTTTCAAAAGGGAATGCGCTATTTCGGCTGGGTATGCGTAGGGGCCATCTTGGTTGTCTTACCTGCCGGGATGAGCCGGTCGGCCTGGGTGGCGGCGATCGTGGCTTGCGGATGGGTGTACTGGGCGGAACGGATCGGATGGAGAAAAACGAAAGCTGTATATATAAGGTATAAGAACGCGGCAATCCCGTTTTTTGTGATTGTCACCATATTGGCAGGATGCACGGTAATGGGGTTATACGGACTGAAACGGGATTCGGCGGACGGGCGGCTGCTGATGTGGAAAGTGACGGGGAAAGCAATTGCCGGACAGCCGCTTGCAGGAACCGGGTTAGGCAGTTTTCCGGCGGCATACATAGAGGCGCAAGGCGAGTATTTCACAACAAGGACTGCAACCGACCAGGAGAAACAGGTGGCGGGATGTCCGGAATATGCGTTCAATGAATATCTGCAGATCGGACTTGAACAAGGGATCGGGGGATTGATCGTGTTTGTGTTGTGGCTGGGGAGTATGGGATATTACGGAATCCGGAACAGGCAGAATGGGGCGGTTGGAGGCGTGTTTGCACTGGCGGTGTTTGCGGTGTCGTCCTATCCGTTGCAATTGCCGTCGTTTTGGGTGGTGCTGGTGTTTTTGGGAGCGATATGCGTAACGGGTAATGACACACACACTGCCCCCTCTCGAGAAGGGAGAAGATACTACCGGGCACTACTGGCTAAAGGGGAAATTACGATTATGGCATTGGCAGGAATCCTGTTTTTCCAAGTGCAGAAGGGGCAATATAAGGTTTATAAACGGTGGGGACGGATGCAGATGTTTTATAATAACAAGGCCTATGAATCGGTTATAGAAGATTATAAAGACTTGTACGGCAAACTGAAACATAAGCCGGAGTTTCTGTTTGAAGAGGCACAATGCCTGAACAAGACCGGACAATATACAGAGGCGATACAACTATTGGAACGGGCGAAGCGGTTAAGCGGAGATCCGATGATCCGGTACATGATCGCTAAGAACCGGCAGGCGCTCGGTGACTACCGGGAAGCGGAAAGGGAACTGCTTCATGCCATCGAAATACTGCCGGAAAGATTGTATCCTTATTATCTGTTAGCCAAGCTATACGCAGAGCCTGCATTCTACCAGGCGGATAAATTCCGGGTTGCCGCCGAAGCTGTACTGGCCAAAGAACCGAAGGTCGAAAGCACCGCAATCCGGGAAATGAGAGGAGAAATAAAAAAGATGGTGGAGAAGGGAGATGCTGATTGAATGTTGTATTTGTGGCAGAAAGAGCCTTGATATAAATAAAGTTTTTCTTGCAACTCTTTGTTTATTAAAAAAAAGCCTCTATCTTTGCAGCCCAAATTGGTATGAGAATAAGATAATAATAAATATAATATAACAGAAAGATGAAAAGAACATTTCAACCTTCCAACCGGAAAAGAAAGAACAAGCATGGCTTCCGTTCAAGAATGGCTACAGCTAATGGCCGCAGAGTATTAGCTTCTCGTCGTGCTAAAGGAAGAGCTAAGTTAACAGTTTCTGACGAATACAACGGATAATTCTTTCCGTTTGAAGATTTTTCATAAAGAAAGTAGAGGTTTTTACTAAAAAGCCTTTACTTTCTTTGTTTTAACGGCTTTGTTTTCTACTTTTGATCCGCCTACAAATACAAGATAGAAATGAAAGACTTTTTGGTGAAAGGAATAAAAAATCCGTACGTCTTAAATTTGTTGCTGGCTGTAGTCGTAGCATGCGCTCTGGTGTTCGGAACACTGAAGTGGCTCGACTCGTACACCCGGCATAACGAGGCTGTTGTGGTGCCGGATGTCAAAGGATTGGGATTGGAGGAAGCCGCTGAATTTTTCAAGAATAGTAATTTACGCTATAACGTGATCGACTCCGTCTTTTCGAAAGACGTGAAGCCCGGGGCGATTGTCGAACTGGTCCCGATGGCCGGTTCCAAAGTGAAGGAAGGGCGTATCGTGTTCGTCACGGTAAATGCGCTCACTTCGCAGATGGCGACGATACCGGAAGTGGAAGACCTCTCGTTCCGGCAAGCCTACGCCATCCTCCGTGCCCGCGGTTTTGAAAAAATCGAGATCGAATATGTCCCCGGTGATTTTAAAGACTTGGCTCTCGGTGTCGAGTTGCACGGGCGCGCCTTACAGAAAGGCGAACACGTCCCGCTTACCGCCCCTTTGATATTAAAGGTCAGCAGTGGCGAAGCAGAGATGCCGGCAGACTCGCTCGGACTTCCGGATGACAGTGTGCCGGTCGAATCGTTGGATAGTGAAGAAGAAAACTGGTTTTAACTATGGATGAGTTTTTAGACGAAATGGATGATGAACAGGTAGACGACCTGTTGCAACCGGAAGAGGGCGAAGATAAGACTCCTCAACTGTATGAACACTTCCGCTTCGTTGCCGATCGCGGACAGTCCTTGTTGCGTGTGGATAAATTCTTAGTTGACCGCATGTTCGGCGCTACTCGTAACCGGATACAGTCGGCTGCCGATGCCGGTTGCATCATGGCGAACGGCAAGCCGGTGAAAAGTAATTACCGGGTGAAACCGGAGGATGTCGTGACGATCATGATGACACGGCCTCCGCGGACTTTTGAGATTCTCCCTGAAAATATTCCTATAAAAATCGTGTATGAAGATGAGGACCTGCTGGTGGTCGATAAACCTGCTGGATTGGTCGTGCATCCCGGACACGGAAACTATACCGGCACGCTGGTGAATGCCCTTGCCTGGTATTTGAAAGATGATCCTACGTACGATCCTAACGATCCCGCCCTGGGACTCGTTCATCGTATCGATAAAGATACATCCGGACTGCTGGTTGTAGCCAAAAAGCCGGATGCAAAGGCAAACCTCAGTTTGCAATTTTTCCACAAAACGACCAAGCGCGAATACCGGGCACTCGTATGGGGCATCGTTCGCGATGACGAAGGACGGGTCGAAGGCAATATCGGCCGTAACCCGCGTGACCGTATGCAGATGACGGTTTTCCCGGAAGGCGACCAGGGCAAGACTGCCGTAACGCATTATTCGGTGCAGGAACGCCTGGGCTACGTTACGCTGGTGAAATGCCGCCTCGAAACCGGACGTACGCATCAGATACGTGTCCACATGAAATATATCGGGCATACGTTGTTCAATGATGCGCGCTATGGTGGAAACGAGATCCTGAAAGGAACAACCTCTTCTAAATATAAACAGTTTGTCGATAACTGTTTCGCCATTTGCCCGCGGCAGGCGCTTCATGCCAAGACGCTGGGCTTCGTTCATCCGACTACAGGCGAGGAAATGTTTTTTGATTCCGAAATACCTGCCGACATGACTGCGTTGATCGATAAATGGCGCGTATATGCAAATACTAAAGAACTATAGATGATGAAAAGAAACATTGCTATTGTAGCCGGAGGCGATTCCTCCGAAATCGTTATTTCATTAAAAAGTGCAGAAGGAATCTTCTCTTTTCTTGATAAAGACAAATATAATGTATATATTGCCATCGTAAAAAGAGACGAATGGGCGGTTATACTTCCCGGCGGGGAACACACACCAATAGACAAGAATGATTTTAGTTTTCGTGAGAACGGCGAGGTCAAGCATTTTGATTTTGCCTACATCACAATCCACGGCACTCCGGGAGAAGACGGACGTTTGCAAGGATATTTCGATATGATCGGAATGCCGTATTCTTCTTGTGGTATGTTTGTCAGTGCACTTACGTTCAACAAGTTTGCCTGCAATCATTATTTGAAAGGATTTGGTGTGAATATCGCTCATTCCATACATTTATTTAAAGGACAGACTGTAACGGACGAAGAAGTGGTCAGCCGTTTGGGACTTCCGGTCTTTGTGAAGCCGAACGACGGAGGCAGCAGCTTCGGGATTACGAAAGTGAAAGAAGTCTCGGCTATCCAGCCGGCGATTGCCAAAGCTTTCGGAGAAGGCAGGGAAGTGGTCATTGAAAGTTTCATCGAAGGGACCGAGGTGACATGCGGTTGTTATAAGACCGCCGGCAAAGAAGTGGTATTCCCGCTTACCGAAGTCGTTACGGATAACGAGTTCTTTGATTTTGACGCCAAGTATAACGGACAGGTACAGGAAATTACGCCCGCCCGTATTTCTGCTGAACTAACAGAAAAGGTACAACGCGAGACATCAAGGATTTATGACATATTGGGGGCGAAAGGATTGATCCGTGTGGATTATATTATTCCGGCGGACGGCGAGCCGAAGCTGCTCGAAATCAATACGACTCCCGGTATGACGGCAACCAGCTTTATCCCGCAGCAGGTAAGGGCTGCCGGTCTGGATATAAAAGATGTAATGACAGATATTATAGAAAACGAGTTTAACTAAAAGATATGGAAGTTCCTATTAATGATTTTGATGATATTCGTCCGCTGAATAACGACGAGGTAAAAGATGCGATCGAATCGCTGGTTGCCAACGAAGATTTTGAGCGGGCCTTTCGGTATATAAAGCCGGATGTGGATTGGAAAGAGTTTTCAGAAACCATGCGTTCCTTTAAGACAAAGGAGGATTTCAAGACGAAGTTGGCGTATGAAGCGGTCATGATGGTGGCAAACAAGACCACTTTCTCGTTGACGATTTCCGGCCGTAGCCGTTTGCCGAAAGATAAAAAGCCTTGTACCTTTATTTCTAATCACCGCGACATCGTACTGGATGCTTCTTTCCTGAATGTCATGCTGTATGATGTCGGGTATGGAATGACACAGGTGGCTATCGGTAACAACCTGCTGATCCGTCCGTGGATCGAAACGCTGGTACGCCTGAACAATAGTTTCATCGTGAAGCGTAACATTCCGGTACGGCAGATGCTGGAAGTAAGCAAAGTCCTCTCCGCTTATATCCGCCATACGATCACGGAGACGAAAGAATCCATCTGGATCGCACAGCGTGAAGGCCGTGCCAAAGATTCGGACGACCGTACCCAGGGCAGCATATTGAAAATGTTGAACATGAGCGGCGACAAGGATATTTTGTCGAACCTGATGGAACTGAATATTTTCCCGGTTGCAATCTCTTATGAGTTCGACCCTTGCGATTTCTTGAAAGCAAAGGAATTCCAGCAGAAGCGCGACGATCCGGACTTCGTAAAGAGCCAGCGTGACGACCTGTTGAGCATGGAAACCGGTATCCTGAATAACAAAGGACGCGTTCATTTCACCCTGACTTCCCCGATTAACGACCAGTTGGCACAGTTGGACCCGAATATGGAGAAGAACGAGTTGATCGCCGCTATCGCTTCCATTATCGACAAGCAGATTTACAAGCATTACCGCTTTTATCCCTGCAACTATGTGGCCTACGACATGTTGACGGGTACGCATTGTTTCAGCGAACATTACGGCTTGAAAGATAAAAAACAGTTTGAAGATTATCTGCAAGGTCAGTTAGACAAGATCGTATTGCCGAATAAAGATGAAGCATTCTTGCGCACGAAGATTCTGGAAATGTATACGAATCCGTTGAAGAATTTCTTAGCCGTTCAGGAGTAAAAGACTATTATTAGAGAGATACGGTAAGTAACCGATAAGTAAAACAGCATATGAAAAAAAGTTTACCCCTCCTTTTTCATATGCTGTTTTTGTATGTTGGGATAGGAATCTGATTCAAAAAAGTTTCTTTTATTATTATGTTATACAGCATGATGCTGTTTCTTGTTTTATGTGGATGGGCAAGGAAGTGTGGGCCTCACTAATTGTCTTTTTCTTAAAGAAAATCAATTTGCTTCGTTGAAGTAATATTACCTTAATTAAGTAGTCAGCCGATAATCCTTCCTGACTTATTGTATAAATAACATAAACGAAATCGTTTCGGTATTGTTACATAGATCGTTTATGGGTGTTTCCCGTCTTGCTATTTTATGCCTCCCTTCTATTTCCCGAGTTGTTTTTTCATTTTTATCTATTTAATTTTACTGGCAAATTAAGAACGAAGTAAAATAGGTTATTGGACCTTATATTTAATTATCATGAACAAATTGAATAGACGAGAGTTTCTTAGCTTGTCGGCTTTGGGGCTGGCAAGTTTCACCATTCTTCCCAGTTGGTCTGTCAACGGAAAGAAGTATGCGCCAAGTGAGCGTATTGTTATGGGATTCATTGGTTTAGGGAGACAAGGCATGAGCGATTTCTATGCGGCGTCAACATGTCCGGGCGTACAAGTCGTAGCCGGTTCTGATGTGGACTCTTTAAAAAGGGATCGCTTTGTAAAACGGGTCACCGAATGGCAAAAAAAAGCGGGCTGGAATCCCCGCTGCGATACTTATGAATTTTATGAGGATTTGTTGGATCGGAAAGATATTGATGTAGTGTCAATCGCAACTCCGGATCATTGGCACGCCCTGGCAGCTATTCATGCCTGTCAGGCCTCTAAAGATATCTATTTGCAAAAGCCGTTGACCTATACGATCTCCGAGAGTCTTGCCTTAAAAAGAGCCGTGCGTGAAAACAATCGTATTTTGCAAGTTGGAAGCCAACAGCGTTCCAGCGAAGAATTCCAGAAGGCAATCGCGTTGGTTCGTTCAGGGGCTATCGGGCATATCGAAAAAGTGTATGTACGCATCGGCGAACCTCCCAAACCGTTCGATTTGCCGGAAATGCCTGTTCCTGCTAATCTCAATTTCAACCGTTGGATGGGGCCATTGACTGATCCGAAAATACATTATCATCCGGATATGTGCCCTCCTATTGACAATCCCAAAATGGAAGAAACAGGCCCTTGGGCTGTATGGCGTTATTATCAGGAAACCGGAAACGGGTTTACGGGCGACTGGGGTGCGCATCATTACGACATCACGCAGGCTGCATTGGGTATGGATGGTTCCGGTCCGGTCGAATACATCCCGGCAGGCTACAACGGAACGAAATATTGCACAATGAAATATGCCAACGGTATTGTAGTGACCGAACAAGCTTATCGCGAAGACAAACCGGATAACAAAGGCATCAAGTTCTTCGGAACGAAAGGCTGGGTACAGGTCGAACGCGGCTATATCGAATGTTCGGATCCGGCTCTTCTAAAAAAGGTAGAGAAGGATGTCAAAGCCGGTGAATTTGAGACAAGCCCTTCACATATGCAGAACTTTATTGATGCTATCCGTTCAAGGCTTGACCCGATCGCTCCGGTGGAGGTGGGTTGCAGTACTAACATTATGTGCTGTATCAATAATATCGCAAATGAATTGGGACGGCCTGTAAAATGGAATCCCGCAACGCTTAGTTTTGGTAATGACAAAGAGGCTTATGCCCACCGCTTGTACCACTATGCATATCGTAATCCGTACAAGTTGCCATATTGGGACAAATAGGATAAAAAAATAATATGACCATAAAAATACCTTTTGTTTATTGAGTGCGTCAAAACACCTTTTCAAGCGTAGACAACATGGGATTTACACGGAAAGAAAATAAATGAATCCGTGAAATCCTATGTAATCTGCGCTTGGATTTTGTCAGATTATTTATTCTCTTTCGCATAATTCGAAGGGCTCATGCCGAACTGCTTGATGAAGGCAGACCAGAAATAGGACTGGGAGCTGAAACCTGTCGCTTCCGAAATCTCATATATCTTCATATTCCCCTGTATCAACAACTCGGCAGCTTTTTTCAGCCGGCTTATCTTGATCAGCTCGTTAGGTGTCAGATCGGAGATGGCACGGATCTTCCGGTACAAGGTCGGGCGGCTCAGGTGCATCAGGTCTGCAATCATGTTTACATCTAAGGCCGGATTGCTGATATGCTCGTTGATGATCTCATTCAGCTTTTCCAGAAAACTTTCGTCTGCTTTGGTATAAGCCATCGACTTCATGTTGGCAATCGGCGATTTGAAATAGAATTTGCGTATGTTGTCGCGGTTGGAGATCAGGTTGGAGATCTGTGCCATCAGCAGGTTGGTGGAGAAAGGTTTGTCTAAGTAAGCGTCGGCGCCCAGCTCCAATCCCTCCAGACGGGACTGCATGGTGTTTTTGGCTGTTAGCAGGATGACCGGAATATGGCTGAATTCGAGGTCTGTTTTCACTTCTTTCAAAAGGGCGAAGCCATCCATGACGGGCATCATCACGTCACTGATGATTAGCTGGAAGCTGCGCTCCTTTAACAGCGCGATCGCTTCGGCGCCGTTTCCGGCTATCTCTACATTATATAACAGGTTGACTTCGTCGGCGATAAAGATAGCCATTTCCTTGTTGTCTTCGACGATGAGGATTGTCGGGCGCGATTCGTCGTGGATGAACTCCGTTTTCTGCGGTACGGCCTGTGCCGTCGCTTCCTCTTCTGTTTGTTTGATGGATTCGGGCAGCTTGACTGGCAAGGTCAGGCGGAACATCGTCATGGACGGGCTGTCGGCGAAGGTGCCTAACTGTAAGCTCCCGTGGTGCATTTCAGCCAGCGAACGTGCCAGAGGCAAGCCGAGTCCCGTCCCCGGTTTGCCTACTGCATCTCCTTCCAGCCGATAGAAGGGTTCGAATATCTTTTCCCTCAATTCCGCAGGAATGGGAGTACCGTCGTTGATAAAGTCGATCGTGAAAGTTTCGTAATCGGGAGTCAGTTGCAGCCGCACGATGATGCTGCTCGATGCATATTTGATTGCGTTCGTGAACAGATTGCTGAATATCTTGGTGATTGCTTCTTTATCTACAAAGACATACAACTCCGGCAAAGACAAATCGAGGTTCAGCAACAGGTTGTTTGCCGTCGCCGATTCCTGGAACCGTTTGGCCGTCTCGTTCAGGAGCGAGACGATCTCTGTCCGGACGAAGCTGAGGCGATAGCCTTCTATCTCCGTTTTACGGAAGTCCAGCAACTGGTTGACTAACGACAGGAGGCGGGACACGTTTTTATCCATCAACGTAAGCGACTTATTCTCTTTCTCCCCGATTTTGTCGGATTTCAGGAGGCGTTCGAGCGGGTTCTTGATCAGTGTGAGCGGCGTCCGGATCTCGTGGGCGATGTTGATAAAGAAATCGATCTTGGCCTGATACAGTTCCTTCTCTTTTTGGTCTTCGAACAGTTGCATATTGTAAGCCATTGCCCGCTTGGTCTTTTGGCGCCAGGACCAGAAAGAGCCGGCGATGATGGTGAGAATGACGACGATATAAGAGGCATACGCCATGTCGGATGCCCACCAGGGCGGCAAAACGGTGATGTTTAGTTGTGTCGGGGTGTCGCTCCAGGTGTTCGACAGGTTGGCCGCCCGCACCTCGAAGGTGTAATCGCCCGGATGCAGTTCGGTGAAATAGACCGTGTTACGTTCGCCGATCGGAATCCATTCCTTATCCATATTCCCCATCCTGTATGCATACTGGACGGATTTGGGGGCAATAAAGTTGAGGGCGGAGAAGTTGATGCTGAATGTGGACTGCTTGTAAGTCAGCGTGATCTTCTTCACTTCCGACTCGGCGGAACAGTTGATGATGCGTTTCTCCCCGGCTTCGTTCTGGATTTCGAGGCTACCCAGGTGGACGTCCATCTTCTCGGCTGTCGGGATCACTTCGGATGGCCTGAAATGGATAAAGCCCTTGACCGAACCGAAGTAGAAAGTCCCCTCATTGTCTTTAAAGGCCGAGTTGTCGTTGAACTGGCGGGTGATAAGCCCGTGCGATTCCGTGTAGGTCGTGATCTTGCCCGTCCCGGTTTCGAGGCTGACCAGTCCGTTAGCCGTGCTGATCCACATATTTTCGTTTTCGTCGGGCAGGATGCGGAAGGCAACGTTGCTCGGCATACCGTTCTTGACGGTGTAGTGCAGGGATTCGCCTGTCTGGAAGTCATACTTGATAACTCCTTCCACGGTGGCGAACCACATATTGCCGTCTTTGTCTTCGCAAGCGTCGTTGACGAAATTGTGGCGTTGGGTGTTCAACTTGTCGTACGGCAGGTACATGCCGCTATTACTGATCGGATTATAATAGAAGCTGCGGTTGAACATGCCGGTCCAGATTCTTCCTAAGCGGTCTTCATAGATGCAGTTCACCGCGAACGGTGGAAACTGCGGGGCATACAGGAAGCGGTCGTTCAGGAAGTCATATTTATAGATGCCGTCGTCGGTCCCGACGTAGACTTGCCCCTCCTGCAATACTTTGATGCAGTGCACGGTGCTGTTCTTTACCGTCAGCGAGTCTTTCAACAGGTTGTAATGCCTGATTATCTTCCTCGTCTTGATATCCATCAGGTCTATACCGTGGATGACGTGCCCGATCCAGAGGCGGTCGCCCGATGCCGCCAGGCCCCGGATATTGGTGTGCGACAGCCCGTTCCCTCCCGGAACCGGCTGGTAGTTTGTGAATGTCCCCGTTTTCTTTTCCAGGCAGTTGACGCCGGCATCTTCCGTACCGACCCATATATTGCCGTATACATCTGTACAAATGTCGCGGATCACTTCCCCTTTCATCGAATACTGCCCGTCCCAGGGATAATGTACATGGAAAGGACGGAAAGGGGAATAATAGTTGAGCCCGTTCTGGTGGAAACAAATCCAGATGCCGTTCTCCCGGTCGCGGCAGAAAGCCGAAATGAAATGGCTAGACAAGGCATACGGGTCCAACGGATCCTGCCGGATGCGGGTACACTCGCCGGTGCTGGTCTTATAGATGAACAAGCCGGAGTCCGTTCCGATCCACAGTTCGTCTTCATCTTTTTCCAGGAAGCTGTTGATCAGGATGGTGAGCCGGTTGATCTTTTGAATGTTCAGATCCTGGTAATCGCGTGTTGTCGGATCGAATATCTTAACGTCGTCATGTTCGAAAGCGATGTAAATACGGTCGGTCGTAGGAGAGGGGTACAGCATCGAGAGCTTTCGCGGGGTGTTCAGGGAAGAATGGGCGAATACATTATAAGACTCTGTCGTCCCGTCTTCCGGATTCAGCAATGAGATCAGTCCGTCCGAACTTCCGATCCAGATGCTCCCCTCGCAGGTAATGCAAAAAGTGGTGTAGCTTTGGTTGTTTTCAGGGGCGAAGATGCGGAACTGGTTGTCTTCGGTATTGAACCGGATCAGGTTGCCGTCCATCAGTATCCATAGTTTATTGTCTTTGTCGAACTGGAAAATGTCGATCCCTTTGTCTGCGGTAAAAGGGATGTGCCGGAACGATTCCTTTTTATCGTTATATTGGTATAATCCCGAAAGCGTCCCTACCCATAAGTCGCCGTTCATGTCGCAGCCCAGGCAGGTGATCCAGTTGCTGCCCAATGTTTCGTTTTCGTCGGGGTCGTTGCGGAATACTTTGAATGCATATCCGTCGAAACGGTTCAGACCGTCGCGCGTACCGATCCAGACATATCCTTTCTTGTCCTGCACGCAGCAGGTGGCCATGTTGTCGCTGAGTCCGTTTTCGACCTGGTAATGGCGGAAAAGGTAGTTGCTGTCGTCTGCATATGTCCGGGTGAGACAAAATATGAATAGGATGGATAAGATTAACTTCAAATGTTTCATATATGACTTTGCTATTATGGGCGAAAGATACTGAAAAAAGCAGTATGGATTTCCATTTATCGTATCACGGATTTCATAAATCATCTCAATAAGGCTGATAACGGCAGAGAATGAGAAGAATACAGGAAAGATTGCAACAAGGTCAAACAAACCGGCCGTGAGGGAATCGATACATTTGCATCATGTAAAACACAGGTGATAGAAACCTTTTATTCTAATTTATTATATGAACACGCTTACTACAAAACAAGGAATCGGAACGAAAGTTCAACTCTGCACAATGATGTTTATGCAGTATATGCTGAGTGCAGTCTGGTGGGTCCCTTTAGCCGCTTATCTTTCCCACACGCTTAAATTGGAAGTGTACCAGGTGTCGCTGGTGTTGAGTGCGATGGCTATCGGTGCGATGGCATCCTCTTTTATCGGTGCGATTGCCGACCGCTATTTTGCGGCCGAGAAAATCCTGGCAGTACTGAATATATTAACAGGTGTCTTTCTGCTCTTAGCAGCCCAGCAAATTACATTCGCCCCGCTTATGACCTGTGTCGTGCTGGCGATGCTTTGCCACATGCCGACACAGAGCCTGACGAGTACGATCGCCATGAGCCACACGCCGTCGGAGCAGTTCCCGCGTATCCGTATGTTCGGATCGGTGGGATGGGTAGCTTCGGGTATCTTCAGCGTGATCGCCCTTCATGTGATGCATTTGCCTGCTTTCGACGATACGAACCTGCCGATGTATTGCGGCGCCGCCGTCTGTTTCGTGGCTGCGCTCCTGAACCTGCGGTTGCCTCACACACCGCCTTCGGTCGATAAGAGTGCCGGCATCTCGGTGATGGATATAACCGGGTTCAGCGCTTTCTCCTTGATGAAGGATAAGAATTACCGCGCTTTTATGATCCTGACATTTTTAGCTATCATCCCGTTCAACCTGTATCACGTATATGGTTCGATGATTCTTGCCGACGAGCATGTACAGAATATAACGGTGACACTGAACCTCGGACAGTTGGCCGAAATGTTTTTCTTAGTCATTACCACTTCGATCCTGATCAAGTCCGGGATTAAGAATACCCTGATCTTCGGTATGATCGCCCTCGTGGTCAGGTATGCGTCGTTCTATATCGGGGCGGAAACCGGTCTGCAATGGTTCTATTATATCGGGATTATCGTACATGGGTTGATCTTCGGCCTCTTCTTTGTCGGCGGCCAGGTTTATACGGATAATGTGGCACCCAAGGATATGAAAGCCCAGGCGCAAGGCCTGCTTTTCTTCCTGGTATGGGGCATCGGCTTCCTGATCGGGACGCTTTGGAACGGATGGCTGATCAGCCTTTTCCGTGACGGGGATAGATGTGACTGGCCTGTCGTCTTTGCGATTTCGACTGTGTTTTCATTCGTATTATTGATCCTTTTTGTCTTTTTATTCAAGCCGGTAGCATTAAAGACTAATAAATAACATAGAGTAGTAAAGTAATAATTTTATCAAACCCTTTTAATTCTCAAGATTAAATATAGTATCATACGCCAGATGTACAGCGGGCTGTCCAACAAGTTTAGACAGCCCGCTTTTGTTTAATCAGAGTTCACACTGTTTGGGGGCTTTATAGATTAGCATGTTACAGTGAACCCTGTGAATGCAAGATAAAAAAGCGTGATTGATCGATAGGATTGGCTGATCGTAAATGTAAACCGATTTCATTGCTTTCACTGCCTTCACAACAAATTTCTGGCCATTAGCCTTTTACCTGCTGTGAACCCTGTTTTTAGTTTTGTCATATAGGGGGATCGGATTGATTCCTGTCCTATAAAATATAGGGTATAAGCTAAAAAATACAGCCTATAGCCTGTCCGGGGAAAGCCTATAGGGTAGCAGGAAAAAGGTAGGCATCTATTCGGCAACCGATGCCTGTCTTTTCGGGAAGCGACTTGGCCCATTCCTTCGGCAAGGCCTTCCGCCTTCCCTTTCGCTTCACCTTCGGCGAGCCCTCTATTCTCCCTTCCAATTTGGAGGTGTAGATCGCGTCGTTTTGGATGTTGATGTCTTCTTCGCCCAGCATGACGGTCAGAAAACCGTCAAGCACATCGAAGTTTCATATTTTGGCATATTTAATAGGTTCACATTTTCCTTACAACGAAGCCCCGGAGATGTCGAACACCTCCGGGGCTTGTTTTGTGTCTGCCTTCGTCCTTCGCAGGGGAAAGGCAACATTCAATATACTTTAGTATTATTAATATTAAATCCGGCCGCCTGTTCGCCTGTCGCAGGGTAATTGCCGTTTCCACGGCGCGTGGCCAAACATTTTAGAATTATTTGATTATAAATTCAATCTTATTTTATGATAGCCTTTACAGCTTCTTCGCCTTCAACAGCTACTACGACCACACCCTGAGGAGCAGCGATTACAGCGTTGTCGGAAGTCAGAACCGTGTTGGCAACCGGCTGGCCTAAGATGTTGCTGATAACAACCTTCTTGCCTGCAGCGCCGGCTACTGTTACCTGACCTTCGCCTGCGATAACCATTACTTCAGATACTTCTACGCCTCCGTTGGCTGTAGGAGCTTCGGCTGCATTCACGGTTACCATCACACCTTCTTCCAATGTGCTGACAACCAACACACCGTTCAGGTTACGCAGGTAATCGTTGCCGCTCTTGATGTTGTAAACACCGGCAGCTTCGTCTTTAGCCTGCAAGAAATTGAAACGGAAGTCTGCCACGCCTTTCTTCGGTTCAGCGATTGTGGCTGTTTTTTTGCCATCCAATGTCAGCGTATCACCGGCAACGATCAAAGAATCGGCACCGTAACGAAGTGCTTCGCGGAAGATTACGCGGGTTGCACCGTAAGCCTTGTACTGTTCTTTGTCTACTGTTGCGTTCTCTGCAGAATCGGTAGCATTGTACATATACAGTCTGTGAGCTTCAACACCGGCTTCTTCATCGGCAGAAACACCTTTTGTCACATAGTAATAAGGAGCGACCAATACCTCACCGTTGCGTTCGTAAGCAGCAGTATCTAACCAGAATGTAAAGTCTTCACTTGTATAATTAGCTGATTTCAGTGCATTTTCAGCTACAACCAATGCTTCGTTCTTGGCATTTACTGTGACGAACTGGTTGTTTGTTGTTTCCAACTGGATATGTTTCGGCATTGAGAACAAGCTCTGCGGATCTTCTTCTTCGGCAACGTAGAAGAGATCGTATTTAGCAGTACCCAAAGTAAACCTTTCCAAATCGCCCGTGTTTGTATTCACCGTAATCATGCTATTCTTCATCGCATCGGGAACAGTGTTTGTAGAGGTTACAGTTGCATTATCTGCCGTCTGACCCGGTACAGATGAATATTCGCAAGAAACTGCGATTTCATTCAATTTCTTACTCTGGTCAGCTGCGACTTTCACTCTCGGGAATGTAGGCATGATAACATATTTGTCAGCCGCTTCTGTAGGAATGAATGCGAAACCTGTTGCAATAAAACTCTTAGTTGTGACTTTGCTAGTCTCATAATTATACTGAACCGTATAATTATATATTTCAGGATCAGCAGTTAAAATATAGCGACCATCTTTATCCATGATCAAGTATTCACCCTTATCAGTCTCGATCGTATAAACATCCCAAGCCAAAGGATCCACAGCATCTTTTATAGCTGTTTCTTCAAATTTGAGTGTATTTACACGTTTCATTGTATAGAGGACTTCTCCTGCCTTCAATGTCATTGTGCTATCTTTTTTCATGTGCAAGAACATATCATCATTCAGCAACGGAGATGCAGACTGAATCTTAAATTGTTTATTAGCCAATGCATGGTCATTTGCATGATATCCGATATACTGAGCTGCACCCTTGTATTCGATGTTTGCATCAACAAATTTAAGAGTGTCGTCACCAAATACGATATTGCCATTCGCCAAAGAATCAGCAACACCTTCCCAAGTAGTTATACCATTATAACGTGTCTTAACAGTGTAATTGCCATTATCAGTACCAGGAGTTGCATATACTACAAACTGTGAGAATACGTTGAAGTCCTGACCTTCTGCCAAATACTTAGCTTGATTCGGGAAATTGTAGTCAAAGAACCTACCATAACCCGGGTTCTTTGCAGTACCAGCATCATTATATTCGTTCATATTAGCCACATAATACACCTTGTTCGGAGCGATCTTGGCTGTACCACCGATATTTCCGGGGGTCGGCTGAATAAGAGGTTCAACAACATAAGCTTTATTAGCTAACTCAGCTGTCTTCTCTACAGTCAATACTGTCGCATTAGCCAAATTACGCAGGATCACTTGACCATCATAAGTAGTAGCTGCATCCTTCCAATTAGAACCGTTCTGTTTAGTAGCATTATAAGTCGGTACTTTAGCTATCGACAAGACAAGAGAGTCTTTTGCCACTACATAGTCTGCTTTAAACTCATAGAACTCCTTTACTCTTTGGAAAGCAGGATCATTTTCATTTACACCGGCAGGAAGTGTCGACTTCTTATATACAGTATCCACATTCAACACAAATGCCGGGTCGGCCGTAGAAGTGGTACCAGAATAAAGAGCCGTATCAACAACCAAATATTTTCCGGAAGCATTCTTTAAGTTCAGATAATTACTAGTCGTTGAACCAATCTTTGTTTCCGCTGTCCAAGTATTAGCAGTCAAAATATTTGTATTTCCAGTAGAAACATCCTTGCCACCATTGAAATACAATTTACCCTTTGTCAGAGTGTTGAACTCGTCGGCTGTCAAAGTATGTTCAATATTAAGTGCTGTATAACCAACTGGCAGATATGTAACCTGACCTGTTGCTGTTTTATGAGCAGCGGCCAACTTCAAACCTGTAGTAAAGTAAAAAGTAGAGTCACCCACAACGGCATACAAACCTTTTGTTGCATCCCAAGCCCAAGTTGAATTACCGGCACCGATCTTTGCAGCAGCAGAGGATACAACAATGCCATCTGAATCAGCGTCTTTAGTATCATTCTGCAACTTCACTGACAACATCTGGCCTGTTTTCTTGTTTTGAAACTTGTAAGTCGGTACACCTGTTATATCCGCACCAGGGATAACAGTCACTTTCCACAAAGCAGCGTTAATTACATCCATTGATGACGTAGCGATCGGCGTTGTCCCTTCCTTCAAAGTTCCATCTGCGTCAATGGTCATAACACCGGAACCAACTTCCAAAAACGTAAACTCCCCATCCTTGACAGCTCCCGGACCAGCAGCAGCCATCACATTGAAGGAGAATCCACCGGCCACCAGAGCGGCAGCCAAAAGAGTAGAAAATCTCTTGTTCATAATCATTAAAAATTAATTGTTAATAAAATAGTGTTTAAAAATCCAACAACTAATTTTACGAAGGAGAGAACAACTCCCCCGCGAATGCTTATGAACGGGCATAAAAAAACGCGGGCCTGTTGTCTATTATCACCCTGTAGGTATCGGCAAACACCCGTGTAACAATAATAGAACAAAAGCCCGCGCCTTATACGATATAAAACAATCTTCCCATAAAAATGGTAGATGAACTTATACGTAACCAGCGCAAGCATTTACTGTCCATTATTCCGTTACACTTAAAATTTTGCCGATTTTACATGGTAGAATAATCTTCGTAAAATGCTTACAATATGTAATTGATCCCGCGTTCCGTGGGCCGCTGCCCACTACGGAATCGTTGCAAAGGTAAATAGGTTTTCCGAATCAACAAGGAAAAATGCCCACAATTTTCCAAAATAGATGAGTTACAGGACAAAACAATACCGTTTGGACAACATATTCCCTTAGTTTAGGGATAAAAGACAAGTAAGTTGAAGCAAAAAAAGGCAATGGAACTAAATCATGCTGAAAGGAATGATGCTGACGTATGTTTCTTAACATACTCTTTTGTATGACATAATGTTATCCTTATTCCTTATCTTTGGGACAAGGACGTAAGAAACGCTTACAGTCTGCTAATTTTAAATCTGAATGAAGATGAGACCGGAAGATTACATCACCCGTGAGGGGAAGTATGGTGCACACAACTATCATCCCCTGCCTGTCGTTCTCCAGAAGGGAGAAGGAGTTTATGTTTGGGACGTGGAAGGAAAACGATATTTTGACTTCCTGTCCGGCTATTCCGCCCTGAGCCAGGGACATTGCCATCCGAAGATCATTAAGGCTCTTACCGACCAGGCACAGCAGTTGACGCTGGTGTCGCGTGCTTTCCATGCCGATGTGCTGGGAGAGTACATGGAGTTTGCCTGCAAGTTCTTCGGATATGATAAGCTGCTGCCGATGAACACCGGCGCCGAGGCTGTCGAAACGGCTCTGAAGCTGGCGCGCCGCTGGGGGTATCGGGTGAAGGGGGTCGCCCCCGAACGGGCGAAGATCGTCGTTTGCAGCGAGAACTTCCACGGGCGGACGATCACGATCATTTCCATGAGTACGGACCCCGGTTCGTATGCGGACTTCGGACCTTATACGCCCGGTTTTATCAAAGTGCAATATAATAATGTAGCCGAACTGGAAGAAGCGTTGAAAGACCCGGATGTGGTCAGTTTCCTGTTGGAACCGATACAGGGGGAGGCCGGCGTGGTCGTCCCCGATGAAGGGTATCTGCGTAAATGCTATGACCTTTGCCGGCAACATAACGTCCTCTTTATCGCCGACGAGATCCAGACGGGTATCGGGCGTACCGGCAAACTGCTTGCCTGCGATTACGAGGATGTCCATCCTGACATTCTGATTTTAGGAAAGGCTTTGTCTGGCGGCGTTACGCCTGTTTCGGTGGTCTTTGCGGATGACGAGATCATGTTGACGATCGCTCCGGGCGAACACGGATCGACCTATGGCGGCAATCCGCTGGCTGCCCGTGTGGCGATAGCTGCCCTCGA
Organism: Parabacteroides vesiculifaciens; assembly: GCF_049860805.1. Lineage (NCBI taxonomy): Bacteria > Pseudomonadati > Bacteroidota > Bacteroidia > Bacteroidales > Tannerellaceae > Parabacteroides > Parabacteroides vesiculifaciens. The sequence continues at coordinate 3,441,177 of NZ_CP187555.1, read as the reverse complement.
GGTGGTGCGCGACGAGCATCTTTCGGAGAACGCTTTCGAGATGGGGGCTTTGTTCCGAGGCGAGATGGAGAAGATCGACAACCCGATGATCCGGCAAGTGCGCGGAAAAGGATTGCTGAACGCTGTCGTGACTGAACCGAAGGATGGAAAAGTCGCCTGGGACATCTGCCTCGCCCTGAAAGAGAACGGGCTGATCGCCAAGCCTACGCACGACCATATCATCCGTTTCACTCCGCCGTTGGTCATCGACCGGGACCAGATGATGGAGGCTGTCGGTATTATTAAAGATACATTCGCTCAATTTTGATTGCCTATGAAGATAAATGTGATAGGAGTCCCCCTCAACTTAGGGTGCGACCGCGAAGGTGTGGAGCGCGCCCCGAACCACCTGCGTGAACGGGGGCTGATGAAGCTGATCCGTAAAAACGGCCATCGGGCTTTCGATCTGGGTAACCTGTATGTCCCTCCGGTTTCGGAAGCGGATAAGTTTGTCCGCGGACAGAGCCTGAAATATTTAGACGCGATTGTCGAAGTCAATAACAACCTCGCCGAGTTGGTCTACGACATCTTGCGCGGCGGTGCTTTCCCGCTGGTGATCGGCGGCGATCATTCGTTGGGCCTGGGTAGTGCGTCCGGGGTGGGGAAGAGTTTCGACGATTTCGGTATCATCTGGCTGGATGCGCATGGCGACATCAATACGAGCGAGACTTCCCCCAGCGGCAATATCCACGGAATGCCGCTTAGCGCCTTGATGGGGATGGGCAGCGAGGAATTAGTCAATATCTATGCCCCCGGCAATAAGGTGAACCCGCAGAATGTCTTTTTAGTCGGGACCCGCAGCTTAGATGAAGGGGAGCAGGCGTTGATCGAGCGTGAGCAGCTAAGTGTCTACACGATGGACACGATCCACCTCAAAGGCATCGGCTTTGTTGCCGAAGATATCAAGCGGAAGTTGAAGGAGCGGAAGATACGCAACGTCCATTTCAGTATAGATGTGGACAGCATCGATCCCCGCTTTGCTCCCGGCACGGGTACACGTGTGTGCGAAGGGCTGATGCCGGACGAGTTCAAGGACTTCGTCGAACATATACTCTCCACCAACCTGATCAAGTCGATGGACCTGGTGGAACTGAATCCGGATCTGGATGTGAACGACCAGACAACCAATCTCTGCCTCGATATCATCGATTATATAACGGCCCGCCTGTAAGGGGACTCTATTGGAAAAGAAAGTTCCAAGGCTGAAACTTTTTGGAACTCCAAGAGCCGCTCCTGAAGCGGAGTGCATATTTGGAAACGTTTCTTTAGAACGGATAGCCGATTGCCAGGTGGACGCCCATTCCGTCTTTAAAGTCCGGGATATTGTAATAGCCTTTCTTTCCCGTGTCGTACGGAACATGCAACCCGATTCCCCAATCTAAGCGGATAATGAGGAAAGTCAGGTCGTAGCGCAACCCGACGCCTGTGCCCAAAGCAAGGTCTTTCAAGAAACGCCCCCATTTCAACTGCCCGCCGGGACGGCTTTTGTCGTAGCGCAGTAGCCAGACGTTACCGGCATCGAGGAAGGTCGCGCCATGCAGGTCGCCTAAGATCGGGAAACGGTATTCCAGATTGGCTTCGAACTTGATGTCGCCGGTTTGGTCTAAGTAGCCGTATTTGGAGTCGGTGGGGCGATAGCTGCCCGGCCCGATGCTCCGGATCGTGAAGGCGCGGATACTGTTGGCGCCGCCGATGTAGAACTGTTCGCTGTAAGGTGTCGTGATCGAGTTGCCGTAGCTGTAGGCGATCCCGCCCATCAGGCGGCCTACCAGGTGCTGTTTCTTCCCGAGATAATAGTTGTACCGTATTTCGCTGGTCAATTTGGCAAACTGGGCGAAACGGTTTCCCAATAGCTTCTTGTCCCGTTTGTTAAAGTCTTTACCTGCGATGGCATAGGCGGCATCGAGGATAAGGCCGGCTTGCGTGACGGACGATTGCCACCAGAGATGATTCTTTTTGGTGGTGATGGATGCATCGTCATACGTATAGGTATAGCCCATAGCCGGGATGAACTGGTTCTCGAGGCTTCGCCCTAACGCTTTGTTGACGTCTACGATGGAGTCGAATTCATGTGTCGTATGCTGCAACAGCGAATAGGTCAGCTTGAACGGCGTCACCGAATGGTGGCTGGTTGCCGACGGTTGGAACTCGTACGAGGCGCTTCCGCCGAATGCCAGCATCTTGAAGAACTTGGCACGGTTCAGCTGATCCGCATAAATACGGAAAGAGGTGCTGGACGGGTACTTCAAGTCTTTCTTCATCAGGCTGGGGAATAGCACTTGCGGGAAAGTAAGCGTACCGCTGACGCCGAACTCCCAGCTGTTGATCCTCGAACTGCTTCCTGACACACGTTTGCCGGTCTGCCATTCGTAGGAACCGCGCATGCTGACGCCAAATGTCTCTCCTCCGCCGAAGACGTTCCGTTTGGTGACGCTGAAGATGGCGCCCGGACCAGTCTGGTCGTTGCTCTTGGTGGTCACGTTCAGTTCCAGCTCTCCGTCCAGCGGAAGGTCGTAGACTGTGTTGATCTGCAGGTTCAGCGTATCGCAGCGGCGGGCGGTATCTTTGGGCGTATATTGCATTTCCGAATAGCGGAAGATGCCCAGGCGGGAGAAGTTCGTTTGCGTCTTTTCCTGTTGTTGCTGTGAATAGAAGTCGCCGGAGCGGAATTTCAGCCGGTCGTACAAGACACGTGGACGGACGCGCAGTTTCCCTTCGTAAAAGATGTTCATCTCTTTATACCGGATGGAGTCAGTCGGCGGCTCGTTGTTGTAGCCGTTCAGGTAGACCGATATATCGCCGATTTTCCAGGGGCGCAGCACGGTGCGGGGCAGGCCCGGCTTTGTGGAGATGCGGAGCGCCACCTTTCCGGGATTCATGACCGTATCGGCCTGGTAGCTGATAAATTCGGGACGGAAATAGTAATATCCGTTGTTGCGGAGCAGGGAGGAGATGCGCTGCCGTTCGGCTTCGAGCTGTACGACGTTGAAGTTATCGCCGTCATGCAGCAGGCGGTCGCCGATGTGCCGTTGTATCAGGGTATCGATCCGGTGACGCAGGCGGACATAGGCGATGCTGTCGTATGTGTAGGCATTGTTCATTTCCACTTTGTAGCTGATCTTTGCCTTTTTAGGGTTCTTGGGGTCCGGTTCCACTTCAAAAGAGGTGGCTCCGTTGAAGTAGCCGTATTCGCGGAGGAGGTTATAGGCGACCTTTGTCCGGACTTCCGGATTGACCGTGTTGATGAAGACGGGCTTGGCCGCCAGTTTATTGAAGATCCATTTGTTGAGCTTCCCCCTTTTGTGTACGAACGCATTATATACCCATAGCCCGAACGGGAAAGGAATGCGAATGGACGAACTGCCGAGCAGGGCGTTGTTGGGCGGATAGGCGAGGGCGGCTTCCACTTCCGTCAGAGCCTCTTCTCCCTCCTTGCTCTTGTCTTCATTCGTCACTTCAATCTTCTTGATCCCCGTATATAAAACTTCCCCCTCCGGCAGATTCTTCGTAGTGGAGCAGGAGGCAAGGAGGAATAACGAAATATATGCAATATACTTGATGTGTTTCATTTCTTCTCTTCAGTTTGTTTGTCGTCCGTTACCGGCTTGGGTTTATTCTTTTTGAAGATGAAGAGTTCACGGAGGTGGAGCATCTTTTTGCGCAGGACGATACCTGCGCCGGTCTCCGTGATCTCGCCTTCTAACAGGCTCTCGTAGTTTTTGTCGTGGAAGAGTTTGATGTAACGGGTTCCGCTGCCGTCGAGGCGGTATTCGATCGAGACGTTGTCGATGAACTGTTGCGATTGCCCGGTGCCTGCATCCTGCCCGGTCGAAACGCGTCCGCCCAGTATGATGCTGATCCGGTCGTTGTAGAACCGTTTGGCAAAGCGGAAGGAAAAGTCTGTCCGTTCCCCGCCCGATCCCGTGCCGTTTTGGTCGTACTGCTCCATGCCTAAGGTGATATCCACGGACTTCAAGGCGCTACCCGCGATGTTGTTGATCTCGCTTTGCAGGAAGCTGTTCAGGGCGGCGCCCATATCGAGGCTCGGTTTCTTTCCGCCTCCGCCGACATCACTCATGTTGAGGTACATTCCCGTGACAAGCATCGTGACGGCGATCTGAGACCGTTGCCCTTCGCCCATCTTCTCCAGCTCCTGTTGCATGGAGGGATCTTCCGGCGCAGAGAGGATAAATTGCAGTTGCAAGTTCTCCAACGTCTGTTTGATAGCCACACCGACGTTGAAGGTGACTAACCGTGAGCTGCCGTCGTCCTGTGTGACGGATGCCCGCATCCGCTCGGTTGCCGTCAGGTTCAGCATCGGGTCCATCGGGTCGCCGCTCCATTGGACGTAACTTCCGTCCTGTATCGTAAACTCCTTGAGCGGAATGATCGGCATGGCATATTTTACCATACCGCCCGAAAGCGTATACCGCCCGTTCAGGATCATTTCTCCTTGTGTCGTGTATTGGAACGACAAGTCGCCGCCGCCTTCCAGTTCCACGCGGCTCGATTGGTCGGGGGTGATATCGGCGTTCAGGCGTACGGCCTGGTCGATCCGGATGGTCATCAGCATATCCAGGCCGCCGATAGGCAGGGGCGCTTCGGGACGGTGACGGCGGTTCAGCAACGTGTCGGAGAAGTCGGTAAAGGTCACAAGGTCCGCCAGGCGGTCCTGTGCCGTAAGAGCGGATTCCTGCATCACGTAAGTGACATTTGTCCCGCCTAACAGTTGCAAATCCCCTCGCATGACCAAGGCATCGAGCGGCCCTTTCACCGTCGAGTTGAGGTTGACGAGCAACTTGCCGTACACCATGCTTTCCTTATTACGCTTCACGTTCAGCAGTTGCATGTCGTGAGCCGTCAGCTTCAGGTTCGCCATCATCCGGGAAGGATTGTGGATGTCGATCGTCCCGTCGATAACAAACGGGTTAGTCCCCGAAGCATAGATGTTGTATTTATCGAAACTGACCAGGTTATCCTTGACCTTGATATCCTGCTTGTCGAAGCGGAAGGAAGAACCGACCGCCGTGACAAATACCGCCGAGCTGTCCATCCGCACGTACCCGTTGACGGCAGGGGCCGAGGTGGTCCCGGTTATCGCCAGCTCCCCTTGCAAGGCTCCCGTCAGTTTGGCCATGTTGTCCGGTATGAACGGGTTTACCATCTCCAACGGCAGAGCGGTGATATTCATATTCCCGTCTAAGTAATCCGTTTTCCCCATTTTGTAGTAGGCATTGATAGCCGCCACCTCGTTACGGTCGCGGAAAAGATGCATATCGACCTGGTGCTCGTTGTCGCTAAGCGGCAGGTAGACGGTGTTGAACATCAGTTCGCCCACCCGTCCCCCTTCATAGAAGAGGCTGTCGATATGGGCGTCCGCCACCACCATGAAGCTGCTGTCCGAAGGAGCATATTGCAAGTCGGCGCTAAGCATCCCCCGCATGGCTGGCAGTTCCGGGAACCCTTTTGTGATCGCATCCAGGTCTATCTGGCTCAATTCGGCATGAATTTCTTCCGTCCCTTCTCCTCCTGCGAGCGAATGGATCCAGAGCGAAGCATTGTTATCGCCTGTCAGCCGGACATCGGCGGCAATATTTTTTATGTTGCGGTACAGGATGTAATTATCGGCATTCAGTTTGAACGTGCGGAAAGCCAATACCGGATTTTCCGGGAAGAGATGCAGGCGCAGGCCTTCCCGTTCCTTATCGAGACGGGCCCCTAACAAGATGCCGGTCTTCCCCTGTCCGTCGGTATAGGTCAGGCAGGCATCGGCAAAGGTATTACGGACCTTCCCTAACAAACTGGCCGTGAAAGGTTGTTGTTTCCTGTATTTGGTCTTGATGACTTTCGTATCGTACAACAAGCCGAGCGAATCCTGGCGGACAATGAAGCAGATCGTGTCGATCCGTGTCGTGTCCTGCATCAGGTTGAAGAGGTCGGCGTCGAGGAAAAAGCCCTTTTCCGGCGAAGTGCTGGCTTCGATATGCAGGTCGTCAAAAGTAATATAGTACTGTTGCAGGATATTGTAGATCGGATTGTCCTTGCCGGCCGTGATCTTCAGGTCCATGTCCGGCAGAAGCGGGCGGAAAGCGGGAATGTTGATCATCGAATCGCGCTCTAATTGCTGGGTGAGGCCTTCGTTTATTTTCGTGAACTTATCGGCCATCGTCTCGATGTCCGCATTACCGGTCAGGACGATTCCGAGGTCCCCGGCGTGGAAGGAGACGCGGGTGGTGTCTTGGTCGCTATGGGCGTGTAAAGTCAATGTCTTCGGGTGGAACTTGCCGGTCGGGTTTATCAGTTCCCAGTTACCGAGGGTTATATCCACCTGGTTGTTCTTCCCCATATCCGTTTCCGCCTCTGCGAACAACTGGAAGGAGGTAGCCAGCGAGTCGGTCATCAGGTGCATGCCGTACAGGTCCAGGTTTTGTACGTCGGCGATCAGCATCGCATTTACTTTCTTCTTGTGCAGGGTCGCATTCAGCGACATATCCATCTTCGCAAGCGGATAATGGCTGATCAGGTCGAACTTCAACAGGTTCTTTTCCAGTGATCCATCCAGTTTTACGTCGGATACGGCGTATGTCCCATATTTGATATTCGTAATCTTCCCATCTAATTTAGCCCAGGTGGAAGCGCGGAACGGATCATACCCTTTTCCCTCGGCACGTATCGAGGCTGTCAGGTGGTAAAGGGAGTCTTTGGGCAGGAAGTCCGTCGGTCTCAGGCTGTCGACCTCCAGGTCGGCCAGATAAGACTCCTGTGCGGGGTTATAGCGGGCGGTCAGCCCGACCTTGCCTTTACCTTGTGTGAGCAAAAGGCCGGCGCGGTACTCTTGGTTCTGCAAAGTCGCTTCCCCTTTCAGCGTTATTGCCGGAAGGTTATAGCGTGAACGTTCGGATTCCGGCAGCATACTGAGGATAAAATCGAGGTTCCCGGTCTGTGCGTCCAACTGGAATTTACCCGAACGGCGGATGCTGTCTGTGACGGCTTTCATCTCTCCCGTTATATTCAGGTCGAAAGCACCGGGTAACGTACCTTTCAGCTGGCGCAGCCGCAAAGCCGCGAGGTTTCCTTCTACTCCGGCCGTCAGGCTGATTTCTTTTTGGGGATAGGCTTGCTTAAACTCATTAGGGAGCGGGCCGGCAAATATGAATACATCCTCTTTCCCAACCGAGGCGGTCAGCAGGGTGCGGAGCGTACCGCTTGGCGTATTGTCGAACGAGCTCCAGGGAATGGTTGCAAGCAGGCGGATCTCCGAGTAAGGCGTTTTCAGCAGAAGCCCCGGTACTTGTATTGTCGTGCTGTCACTGCTAATGTCTCCGGTCAGTGAACTCAGCGTTAGCCCGGAACGGTCGTTGGCCGAAAACTCTTTGATTTGTGCACGGATATCCCTGCCCCCGTACAGGAGCGAATCAATCCGGATGTTCACATCATTCAAGGTTATATGCGCCGGATCGAAGCCCGGCACCGGATCACTGTAGCTGCCGTCGTAGCCTAAGGAAGAACCGGACAAAAGAAACCGCGATGCACTGTAGCGCGCCGTTCCGAGGTCGACCAGCCCGTCAGTCAGTCCCGCTTTATCTATATAGGTCGAAAGACGTAGCGAATCGTCCGGCATCTGCATGGCAAAGGCCACCCGGTCCAGGTTGATCTCGTCCAGCTGCAGTTTCCAATGGACAGCCGTCGATGTCGTATCCTTATTTGTTGTCGTATCGTTCAGCAAGAGAGTGATAGCCGTGTCCGAAAGATCGATCTTGTTCAGCCGGGCAACCTCTTTTCCGAGGTCTATACGGTCTGCTTTGGCATAGAATTTCCCCAAGGTCCCTTTGATCTCAATCCCCTCGATCAGGTTGCCTGTGTTGGCTTTCACCCCCCTGAGGTCGATCGCATCCACCAACACTTCCTTTTTCAGCAATGGCAGGGGGCGGATGTTGACCTGGAAACTTTCGAGCAGCAACAACGTGTCGGGGGGCGTTATGACTCTCACCTCCCGTACCGTCAGGTTGAGCGGGAAAGAAAGACGTATCTGCCCGATCCCGATATTCATACCGGTAGCTTCACTGGCATATCTGGTGGCTAACCGCACAGCGAAATTCTGGAAGGGAGGTATATATAAAAGAATGGAAATCAAGATGACCAATCCGACCGGCATCAGGCATACGATTCCTATTCGCTTCATCCAACGTCTCATTTGTCCTTATTGTGTGTTTTCGTTATATGCATAACGGTTAAAGGGTCTGTTTTGTTTGACATTCCGTTAACAAAAATAGGGAATAAAATGAAAATAAAGAAGTAATATCGATAAAACGGTAATAATAACTGTTAGGAGCCGTTATATTAAGGCATAACATAAAAAGATGAAACGATGATTGGAATATCGGACCTGGAATATCTTTGTACGGAAGTACGGCAAATAGCCTGTAAAGCCGGTGCTTTCCTCCGCGACGAACGGCAAAAGTTCGACCGGGAGCGGGTAGAGGAAAAGAGTGCACACAATTATGTCTCGTATGTGGATAAAGAATCCGAACGGCGCTTAGTCGAACAACTTTCGGCGTTGCTTCCCGGAGCCGGGTTTATTGCCGAAGAAGGTTCGGGCAGCCTGACAGACGAGGACTACTGCTGGGTGATCGATCCGCTCGACGGGACTTCCAACTATATCCACGATATGGCCCCTTACTGTGTCAGCATCGCCCTGCGGAATAAGGAAGAATTGCTATTAGGCGTCGTGTATGAAGTCTGCCGCAATGAATGTTTTTATGCCTGGAAAGGAAGCAAGGCTTATCTGGACGGCAAAGAAATCCGTGTAACGGATGTCGCCGTCTTAGACAAGGCTTTTGTCGCACTCGGTTTCCCGTATGATTCCGACCACTACCGTCCGGTCGCTCAAAAGCTGGTAGACCGGTTGTATGGTTTTGCCGGAGGAACACGGTTGTTGGGATCTGCTGCGGCCGAGCTCTGCTACGTTGCCTGTGGCCGGTTCGATGCCCGGATAGAGGGATATCTCGGCCCGTGGGATGTGGCGGCAGGCGGTCTGATCCTGATGCAGGCGGGCGGCAAACTGACCGATTTTGCCGGTGGCGACACTTGGCCTTCAGCCGAGCAGGTGGTGGCAAGCAACGGGGTGATACACGACACGATCCTCCGCTTGCTGTAAATGGCTGGGCGTTTCTGGCACTTTGTTAAAGTTGCCGTCCGGAGGCTTATTCCTGCCCGTGCGTTTGTTCGGCTGGTTGCTAAAATAGACAATAACCCTTATTGGGGCGTTATTCTATTTGGAATGAAATTCCGGACGATTCATGTCTGACGTTTTTCTCTTTTCAGATCGGGATTAACCGCAACCAGTAAAACGCGATCGGCAGGAAATAGGAATACGGAGCCTTTTTGTTATCGAAAAGCAAGAAATCCTGACGTTGTGGAAAAACTAAACTCCCGGAGAATCGCCTGTAGCAAACGAATGTTGCCGCAGATCTGAATATACCAAAAGAGATTTGCCTCTTTACCGGCATGACGACCGTCCTCATCGTGGCGACGACCGTCTTCGTTGCGATGGCGACCGTCTTCATGGTCTGTGACCTTGGCTTCTCATGGCGATGACGACCGTCTTCGTGGTGAAAAACTGCGCACCTCATGGCGCCTCCCTCTCTTTTTCCGACAAAGAACCTGAATTTGTAACTATTTACAAAGTATGTGTTTTGTTGTTAACGAAACAATATTATACAAGAACCCCCTTCTCCGTAATATATTAAAATCATCTTCTATATCTTTTTATAACACTTACAGATGAGAAGTGGGACTTGACCCGATTTATCGTCCGTGCAGGATGCAATACCGGATCAAGCCCGACATGAATCGGATCAATCGTTCTCTACCACGCGGATCATGTCGAAGTAGAATTCGCCGGCCACTTCTGCTCCCTTTTCAACAGCTCCGGTTTTTGTGTCGTAGATGTAGATGATGGCATTGGCATCCGCTTCAGTGTTCACTCCGAAATAGGCTTTTTCGTCGAAGACTACAGAACGCTGTGAGAAACGGCCTCCACTGTAAGCAAGTTCTTTGCCGCCGTAGCTCAAGCGTGTCCTTTTGCTTGTGGCGAGGTCGATGATGGAGTAATAATGGCTATAGCTGTCGATCGCCGTGCCGGCAGCATCGTTGCGGGCATAAGCAAGAGCTTTTCCGTTGCCCAGATATTGGAGGGTAAGCAGTTTCCCGTCTGTGTCAGGATACCCTTCGTAGGTGGCGTCGAAGTCGGTTTCACCCTTGTTGATGCGCAACAAGTGGCCTTCTTCCATCTCTCCGGTGTCGGTGAGCGCGGCGAGGTAGAGGTTACCGTTCTCGTCATACATCACGCAGTCTTGCATAAGTTCCCCGTAGGCGCTTCCTGCCATTTCTCCGGCAAGCGAGTTGCGGGTGTTGCTTTCTACCGCCAAGGTGGAAGGATCGAGGACTGCCGTATAGAAGGCGGTGGTTGTCTTACCAGCCCTACCGGACTCGCCGTTTTTACCGTAATAGAAGTAGTATAGTTTTTCTGCCTTTTCATTATAGGTAAGGATGCCTGATGTCGTGAACTTCTTCGTCTCTTCCCCTTCAATCTCTGATTTTGGCAGTGGGATCTTCAAGGTACCTTCTTCGAGGATCGACATGTCGTCTGTGTTCAGTTTGCTCCAGATGATCTGGCTTGCGTCACCGTTGGCAGACATGATGACGAGCGTGTTGTCGTTGATCCAGGAATGTGTATAGGAACGTACCTTATAGGTGTTCGTCTTGAACGGACATGCTCCCGTTTCGGTTACCTTGTTATCCTTAATCTGATATTTCACGAAACGGTCGTTGCTTGAAGGGATCTGGTAGTAATATTTCCCTCTCGAGATGCTTTCCATCGAATAGTCTCCCAATTCGGTCCCTTCGCCTTTAATAGTGATGGTCCCCATATCGGCCGTCAGTTTATCGACACTGTTGACCACTGTCGTGTTCTTGCTGCTCATGCCGCCATGTTTGCCTACGGTTAGGAACAGGTCGAAATGATATTTGCTTTCATCACCGGTTACCGGCACGTCTTTTAAATCATCGTCATCGGAACAAGCCGTGAAACCAAGTGAGATCAGGGCTGTCATGAAGACAAGCAATGTGAATTTGAACTTCTTCATTTTTTTTGTTTTTAAATATGAATGTTAATAGATAAAGACTCTGAACTTTGCAAAGAAAGCACGGCCGGGTTTTTGGAGCTTATAGTTGTCATAAGCTGTTTCATCGAGGAAATTCGAGCATTCCAATGCGATGTTATAACGGTCATGCTTCCATGAATAGGTGACATTGGCATTGCAGATATGTTGCGAGGGAATACGGGCTTTGGTATCGCGGTTGCCATAAGCCTCCCAGGTCAGGAAATACCAGTGCACCCACTGGAAGGTACAGCCCAGACGCAGCTTATTGTCCTGTTGCAGGAGGTTGCGGAACGTATAGCTCGCCTCCGCGCTGCCGAACAGCCAGGGGCGGTTCGGTACGTGGTTGTCGTATGTAGCCGAAGGTTTGCCGTCTTCTTTGTATTTTTGCTGGTCACGGGCATCCTGGTAGCTGACATTGGCCATGAACTGCAACCGGCCGTCCCAGTCGTAGCGGACTTCCCCCTCTACTCCTTTGATATGGACGGCGGGATCGTTGACATACTGCATCATGCCTTCTTTTTCGATAACTGAGGTCTGTATATAATTATCCACGTAACGCAGGAACCCGTTTGCCTCATAATAGACCGTATGCCGGCCGGCAGGATGCCAGGTCCCGAACAGGGCGAGGTTGACATTGTTGCTTTTCTCCGGTTCCAGTGCGACATTGGCATAGACGGTGGTCCCGTTGCCTAACAGTTCACGGGCGATGGGCAGACGTACACTGTGTTCAAAAGATACTTTTACCGCAAGAGGGTCGAAGAAGATGTAACGCAGCCCGACCCCGTAGCCTAAATAATTTTTGGTGGCGGAACCCTGCACTTTGTCCGATCCCGTCACGGCGGACTGGTCCGTCTGCCGGATATCCGGGTGGTTCACATAATCTTTGGCAAAGAATACATTCTGCATCTTTCCGTCCAGAAACGACTGGCTGTAGGTCAGCCCGATAATATGTTTGGTCACAGCATCGTTCGAGGGTTCGAAGCTCTGGTCCAGGTCATCATAGCGGTCGTTCCCGGTCCGGCTCATGTGGTAGTTCAAGTTGAAGCCGTGGTGACCGTTCAGCCGGTAATCCAGATTGGCACGCGCGATAGTCAGGGGGCGTTTGTAGTGGCGTATGGAGGGTTCATTGCCCCTGATTTCGTTGCGCTGGCTCACGATGTAGCCTCCATCCCAATAATATTTCCGGTAGGCCGTATCGATTGTGATAGAATGGTCCCATGTATGTGAAAGAGTCGCTTTCAGTGTCATGCCTTCGGTTATGAAATTATATTTGCTGTAACGTGCCGACAGGTTCCAGGCATCCGAATTGCGCTCAGCCATGCCATAGACTTTAGTCTGTACGGAACCGGTCTGCAACTCTTTGTCTGTTTTGGAGTAAGAGGCGGAGACAAACAGTTCGTCAGCCCATCGCTTGCCTGTAATTCCGGCTTCTATCTGTGCCAACAGCGAGAAATAGCCATCATGGAAACGTTTTGGATTGCCATAGATAAATTGATCACCTGCTTCATTACGCATCTGTACGTCTTTCATCCGGTAGTCGTTCTTGGAATAGTTGATGCCGGCGGCAGGGCGAATGATCAATCCGGTATGCCGTTCGACAAACTGAGCGTTCAGGTCGGCGCGATGGGTATGGAAAGAACCGACGCTGTAAGAAGCATCCATGAAGTTCTTCTTTTCCGCCTGGGTAATGATGTTGACTACGCCACCCAACGCATCCGTACCCAACGAGGCCGGTACTACGCCTTTATAGATTTCCACCCGGTCGATCAGGTTAACGGGCAGGTTTGCGAGCGTTACGCTGCTCCCTTTGCTATCCAACGGCACACCGTCGATGAAGTAGCGCACGGAATTACCGGACAGTCCGTTGATCGAGAGGTCGAAATCAGAACCTATGCCCCCCTCTTCACGTACTTTGACACCAGCCGTGCGATTGACTAGTTCATTCAGGTTATGAAGCGAATTAATGACAGGTTTCACATCGAGCGCATTGACCGAAAGCGCACCCTCCCTTGCCTTTTGCGATTGTGTCTTCCCATACACTTCCACGGAGTTCAGGTTTACAGAACTTTCTTCCAGTTTGAAATCGAGGGTTTTGTCGCGGTGGAGGTCGAGTGAAGTTTTAATTGTCCGGTATCCTAAGGAGGAGACGACAAACGTATGTTTGCCGGGAGATACTTTCAGGGAATAACGCCCGTTGTCATCCGTATAAGTACCGGATGTTGTATTTTCGACAGCGATCGTTACTAATGACAGGGGAGCGCCTTGTCGGTCGGTGACTCTCCCGGAGATCGTAATTTTGTTTTGTGCCGTCAGGCCCGACTGAGACAGGCAGACAAACAAAAGAAGTACATGTACAAAGACTTTCATTTTAATCCTTGATATAGCGTTCATGACTTGCTTAAGGGAATGCACACAAGGAGAAACGATTTCTTTATGTAGAGAGATAAAGATTGACCTGACTCGATGTTTTGCTGCTTTATTTCCCGAAAGCATTAAAACTATGTTCGTTCTTGGCAGGTCTTCTGACTTGTTCCGTCTTTGAATGCCTTCCCATCCGGTAACGGACAGTGGCTTATAGCGTATTCAAAGATTTGGAGAGGAACTTACAGCAGCGGGTCTGTTCAGGATTTGCACCTGATTCCCTTTTCATCACGTTCCCGTAGCGATTGGGAGTCGTGAAACCAAAACTGTGGCAAAGGTAAGAAAAAAGTCTGTCCTCACAAATGGGGCTGCTAAAAAACCAGGGCGACCGCACCAAATTCATTTTTAAGCAATACGATCTTATGGACTACATAATATAAGGAATAATCTATCCCTGCTACAAGAAAACTTATCTACATAGGCATAAAAAACATCGGAGTGCCTATCAATTCTGTAATCAGTGCCAGTGATTATAAAATCAGTGCCAGCAATTATATAATCACAACCACTGATTATAAAATCACTGACACCGATTACAGAATCGGCAGGCACTTAAGAAAGAATTATTCGGGACAAAAACGGTTTTTTCTCTCCATAGAAATAAAAAATTGTTACTGCTGGATTTGGTGCGGTTGCCCTAGTCGTCTATACCTGTTTGAGGGGATTCCCGGCTTTTTCCCTATCTTTGCCCTCCAATTAAACTGTATCCGGAAAATCACGAAGTTTTTCCACCATGAATACATGTTTCGCCTGAAGAATTAAATCATCTTATTAATATTAGTAATTAAGCAAACAAATGAAACGTATCGTTTTTTTGGATTATGTACGCGTGTTCGCCTGCTTCCTTGTGATAGTCGTGCACGCCAGTGAAAATTTTTACGGTGCTCCCGGTTCGACTGACATGGTGGGACCGCAAGCCTTTCTGGCCAATGAGTCGGACCGGTTGTGGGTGTCTATGTACGACGGCTTTTCGCGTATGGCTGTGCCTTTGTTTATAATTGTCTCCGCTTTTCTCCTTGCGCCGATGAAAGAAGGACAGACCATGTGGCAATTCTACCGCCGGCGTTGCATCCGCATCCTGCCGCCGTTTTTCATATTTATGATACTCTACAGCACCCTGCCGATGTTGTGGGGACAGATCGACGGAGAGACATCCCTCAAAGATCTGTCGCGTATCTTCCTTAACTTCCCGACATTAGCCGGACACTTGTGGTTCATGTACCCCTTAATCGGCATCTACCTCTTCATACCTATCATTTCGCCCTGGTTGAGCAAGGCTACGCCCAAAGAAGAACGTTTCTTTATCGGGTTGTTCCTGTTAACAACCTGTATGCCATACTTAAACCGCTGGTTCGGGGAAGTCTGGGGGCAATGTTTCTGGAACGAATACCATATGTTGTGGTACTTTTCCGGTTACTTAGGTTATCTCGTGCTGGCACATTACATACATGTCCACCTGACCTGGAACCGTTCCAGACGTTTCATCATCGGAACCGCCTTGATGATTGTCGGGGCTGCTTTGACCATCTACTCATTCTATGTACAGGCCATACCCGGAGAGATCCTTCCCACGCCCGTATTGGAAATAGGATGGGCGTTCTGCACGATCAACTGTGTGCTTCTCACGGCGGGCACATTCTTGATGTTCAGCTGTATAAAGCTTTCGGAAACTCCACGGCTCATAATGGAAATATCGAAACTCAGCTATGGTATGTATCTGATGCATATCTTTTGGCTCGGCTTGTGGGTTACGGTGTTCAAGTCTGTCGTGCCATTGCCTACAGTTGCCGCCATACCTTGTATTGCGGTATGCACATTCATTTGCTGCTTTGTTGCAACCAAGATTATTTCGCTTATTCCTGGTAGTAAATGGATTGTTGGGTAAATATTTGCATATATGTTTTTAGAACTTCATTATCCACTAAAAAATATATTTATCTGTCGATTTGGATATTATAAATAACTAACATGGTGAACAAAAGAATCATTCGGCAGAATCAATAGAATTGATTAACGGAAGGCTTGCTTGGGAAGGTAGGCCTTCTTACTTTTGTACCCGCATTTAATAGAGAAAAAACAAAAAGATGGAAAAAGAGATTTTGACAGACCGGGAGGTCTTGTTATTACGGAGAAAACTGGACTTATTACTCCGTACGGGGAAATTGTTGATGGAGAGTGCGGCGGATACGAACCGCATCGAACGGAATATGAAACGCGTGGCTGCTTTTATGGGAATTCCGGAAGAAAAGCTCCACTTGGATATCAGGTGGACGATGATTATGGTGAATGTGAGCGACGAGA
The DNA here is from genome assembly GCF_049860805.1 of Parabacteroides vesiculifaciens. Taxonomy (NCBI): domain Bacteria; kingdom Pseudomonadati; phylum Bacteroidota; class Bacteroidia; order Bacteroidales; family Tannerellaceae; genus Parabacteroides; species Parabacteroides vesiculifaciens. The sequence goes on along the minus strand of NZ_CP187555.1, from coordinate 3,425,251 downwards.
CGCATTCCTTTTCCAAATTCCAGAAGTGTGAGAAGCATGGCATCAACATGACGACTATTACGGAGGTCAGCCATTTGTCGTGGAAGGCTATCGAACAAGACTATTCGTTGGACCGTTATGAGGAAGAGCTTGAAAGGATTGCGTGTAAACCTCGTAATTATGTGCCTTATATTGTGGCGGTCGGTGCCGGGTTTGCCTGTGGCGGTTTTTGTAAGTTGTTCGGCTGTGACTGGATCGCGTTTTTGTTTGCATCTATTTGTGCGTTTGCCGGCTTCCGCGTCCGGGCGCGTTGCATCGAGTTCGGAATAAATGTGTATATGAGTATTGCGATTGCAGCGTTTGTGGCGACCTGCCTGGCGTATGCTTCTTCTTTTTCGGGGTTGTCGTCCACGCCTTACCAGCCGCTACTGGCTTGTGCCCTGTTTATCGTGCCCGGTGTGCCGTTGATCAATTTTGTGGATGATATGATCGATAATCATCTGCTTGTCGGGATTACGCGGGCTGCCAATACGGTGATGATGGTCGGGGCGATGACGTTCGGGATTGCTTTTGCCATGCGGGTGCTGGTGATGAACGATATCGAGATCGACCACAAGTTCAGCGAATTGAGTATGGTGCCGCATGATCCGTATTATATTTATGCTATTGCTGCTGCTATTTCGGCTGTCGGTTTTTCGATGATCTTTAATATCCAGCGGCGTCTGTTGTGGGTGGTGGCCTTAGGGGGCGTCATTGCGGTGTGTACCCGTAACTTCGTAAATTTCGAAATGGGGTATGGTCCGGTGATCGGTTCGTTTATGGGAAGTTTTGTCGTGAGTCTGATTGCGGTAAAGGCGGTTCATTGGTTCGATGTGCCGAATCACGTGCTGACGATACCGTCTGTCATCCCGATGATTCCGGGGGTACTGATGTATCGTTCGTTGTTCGCCTTTATCAACCTGCATGGGGTGATTGGGGAGGTGACCAATGCGTTTGCCAACGGGATCAATTCGGCTTTGATTATCCTGTGTATCTCTTTAGGGGTTGCTGTCCCGAATATCTTCGCCCGACGCTACATCGCCAAAGATCGCCAGCGTTATCTTGAAGAAGAACTTGAAAAACGCCGGCAGCGTGGCAAGTTTATTGAATGGTGAAGAATTTATGAATGATGATTTTTTATAGCTTATAAATCATAATTCAGTTCCAGGCAGATTGTCTTATTGGCTTTTAGGGAAGCTTTGACGTCGATCAGGCGTTGGTTGCTGCTTCCGCGGAAGAGGAGGCTTTCGTCGCGTAAGGCTTGTTTGAATTTACCGTCTACCAGGACGTCGATATATTTGAGCAGTTCTGCCTGCTTCGGATTGTTCAGGAGGCGCTCGAAAGTATAGCCGGTATAACACCAGATGTTTTTCCGGCTTCTTTCTTTGATCGCCTGTGCCAGCTTGGTGAAACCTTCTGGCTGGAACATGGGGTCGCCGCCGCTGAAGGTCACATTGGCAAAATCGTCTGCCAGAACCTTTTCCAGGATATCTTCCGTCGGGACTTGTTTCCCTTTTTTAATATCCCACGATTCGGGATTATGACAGCCCGGACAGGCGTTCGGACAACCTGCCGCATAGATCGCGGTCCGGAATCCCGGACCGTCGACTGTCGTATCTTCTATGATATCAATGATGGAAAGCACGTTGTGAATTTCATTTTTCACTATGAACAACTCTGTCGTTCAGTTCCGCCAGTTTCGCATTGTTCCAGCGGTCTGTCGTGCCGACTAAGTAACCGGTGATGCGTTGTAGTTTGTCAAGATGAGTACTACCGCATTTCGGGCATTTCTCGAGATGGGTTTCCGCATTTTCATAGCCGCAGTCCAGGCAGCGGTTACGGTTGTGGTTGACAGAGCCATAGCCGATGTTGTAACGGTCCATCATATCGACAACCTGCATGATCACTTCGGGGTTATGGGTGGCATCTCCATCCATTTCGACATAGAAGATATGGCCGCCGCGTGTCATCTCATGATAGGGAGCTTCCACCTCCGCCTTGTGGCGGGCGCTGCATTTGTAGTAGACCGGGACATGATTGGAGTTCGTATAGTAGTCGCGGTCCGTGATGCCGGGCAACGAGCCGAATTTCTTGCGGTCACGGCGGGTAAACTTACCGGACAAACCTTCGGCCGGCGTTGCCAGTACGCTATAATTATGCTGGTATTCTTCCGAGAACTGATTGGCCCGGCTGCGTATGTAGCTGACGATTTTCAATCCTAATTCCTGCGAGGCTGCGTCTTCCCCGTGGTGCTTGCCGGTAAGGGCGACCAAGCATTCCGCCAGGCCGATAAAGCCGATACCTAATGTTCCCTGGTTAATAACGGAAGCGATCGTGTCGTTCGGTTTCAACTTTTCGCTGCCCAGCCAGAGGGACGACATCAGCAACGGGAACTGCTTTGCATAAGCTGTTTTCTGGAATTCCATGCGCTCGTGCAGTTGGCGGGCGGTTATATCCAGCATACGGTCGAGCTTGGCAAAGAACTTGGCTATCCGTTCTTCTTTATTATCGATGTACATGCATTCGATGGCGAGGCGTACGATATTGATTGTCGAGAAAGAGAGATTGCCGCGGCCGATAGATGTTTTCGGGCCGAAACGATTCTCGAATACACGCGTGCGGCATCCCATAGTCGCTACCTCATGGATATACCGTTGCGGATCGTCGGCACGCCAGTCTTCGCTCTGGTTGAATGTAGCGTCCAGGTTGAGGAAGTTCGGGAAGAAACGGCGGGCCGTTACTTTACAAGCAAGCTGGTAGAGATCGTAGTTGCGGTCTTCCGGCAGATAGCTCACCCCGCGTTTCTTTTTCCATATCTGGATCGGGAAGATGGCTGTCTCGCCGTTGCCGACCCCGCGGTATGTACTTTTCAGTATCTCGCGGATGATGCAACGCCCTTCGGCCGAAGTGTCCGTTCCGTAATTGATGGAGCTGAAAACCACCTGGTTGCCGCCACGGGAATGGATGGTGTTCATATTGTGGATAAAGGCTTCCATTGACTGATGCACGCGGCTGACAGTCTTGTTGACGGCGTGTTGGATGATACGTTCATCGCCGCTCAATCCTTCGAGCGGACGATTTACGTAGTCGTCCAGTTCCCGTTGGTAGAGATGCGAATAATCCTGCCCGTTCAGTTCTTCCAGGTTCTTGATTTCCTCGATAAAACTGTTACGCACGTAGGGAGCCAGATAGAAATCGAATGCCGGGATTGCCTGGCCGCCATGCATTTCGTTTTGGGCTGTTTCGAGTGAGATACAACCTAAGATACTGGCTGTTTCGATGCGCTTTGCCGGGCGTGATTCGCCGTGTCCGGCGGAAAAACCGTATTTCAGGATGCGATCCAACGGATGTTGTACGCACGTGAGGCTCTTGGTCGGATAATAATCTTTATCATGAATGTGCAGGTAGTTGTTTTCAACCGCATCCTTAACCTCTTCACTCAACAGGTAGTCGTCGACGAACGGCTTGGTCGTTTCACTGGAGAACTTCATCATCATGCCGGCCGGCGTGTCGGCGTTCATATTGGCATTCTCGCGGGTGATGTCGTTGGACTTGATGTTGATGATCTCTAAGAACATATCGCGCGTCTTGGCTTTGCGGGCGATGCTGCGTTGGTTGCGGTAAGCAATGTATTTTTGTGCTACATCCTTGCGGCTGCTGTTCATCAGTTCCAGTTCGACGGCATCCTGGATGGCTTCGACAGTCATCTGCGTGTCGCCTTTGAAAGAAATGTGATCGGTGATCTGGCGGACCAGTTCCCGGTCTTCCCCGTTTTCAGTGTGCAACATCGCTTTGCGGATAGCCGTCGCTATCTTCTCTTCGTTGAACCCGACAATACGTCCGTCGCGTTTGATAACTGTCTGAATCATGATAAATCTAATATTGAGGTTTATATGCTTTTATGTCTGCAAAGGTATATAGTATAACAATACGGTAAACTTTTTGGAAAACTTTTGCGTGGTTAAAATATGTCAATTATTTGGTAATCAGATATGAATTTTGATAAAATGGAAAACTTCTTGACCTTGATGATGTTTTTGGTTTTCCAAAAGCGTATATGTTTTTAATTTCCTGTATATAATGTAGGAAACTTCTTAAGGAAGTGTTAATGCGGAAAAATGACTTCGGAAAGTGATATACGCTATTCTTTTTATTATCTGATTTTGCATTTCAATCGGTTTGGTATTATCAAATCATAAATAATATTGTTATTTGTTTTTAGAATATTGTTCAATAGTAATTAAATAAAGAAGCTCCGTCGAAGTGATTCACCGGAGTTTCGTGTTTTTATGCCGATAGTAAGTTGGTTTTACTGCCCTCCCATAATATCCAACAGCTCGTTGGTGATGGCCTGCTGGCGGGTTTTATTGTATTGGAGGGTGAGTTCCTGGATCAGGTCGTTGGCGTTGTCGTTGGCCGTTTGCATCGCCATCATGCGGGCGGCATGCTCGGAGGTCGTCGTGTCGAGCAACGTCGTGTAGACCGTCAGGTTGAGCAGCTTCGGGAAAAGCAATGCCTGCAGGCTTTCCGGTGACGGTTCCAGGATGTAATCGATTGCAGGGGCGGTGTTTTCAACCGGGGCTTGCGGCAGGGTGACCGGCAGGTAGACTTTATGGGTCAATACCTGTGTCGCCATATTTTTGAAATGATGGTAAAGCAGTTCCACCCGGTCGGCCTTACCCGAAGAAAACAGTCCCATCAGCTTGTCGGCGAGGCTGGCAGCCCCTTCGTATGACGGTTTCTCTCCTAAATGCAGGAAATCGTCTTCGGTCGCATAACCCGCTTTGTGCAATTCGTCGGCGATCTTTTTCCCGACGGGGTAGAGGCGGACGGCGATGTGCTGTGCTTCCAATTCATGCAGGCGGGCGGAGAGTTCTTTCCATACATTGGCATTGAACGTGCCACATAATCCGCTGCCGGACGAGAAAACAGCGATAGCGACCTGTTTCACCTCACGCTTTTCGGTGTAAGGTGATTCCAGGTCACATTCCGCTCCTAAAAGACCGTTTAAGATGGCGGACAGCTTGTTTGCATAGAGAAGTGTATGCTCGGTCAGCGTCTGGGTGTGATGAAGCTTAGCCGAAGAAACCATTTTCATGGCTGCGGTGATCTTCTGCGTGTTTCGGATAGACGCGATCCTGACTTTTATTTCTTTCAATGATGCCATAATTTCGATACTGTTTTTGCCGTTTCTTCCAGTTCCTTCCGGATATTGTCATCAATGGTTCCGGTTTTCAGGATGTCCAGTATATCGTGCTGGTGTGATGTGTGCAGTTCGCGCAGGAATTCCTTTTCGAAGTCGTGCACTTTATCCAGCGGGATTTCTTTCAGCAGCCCCTGTGTACCGCAGTAGAGGATGGCGATCTGGTCTTCGACAGGCATCGGGCTGTATTGGGGCTGTATCAGTAGTTGCGTGTTCTTTTGTCCCTTGTCGATTGTGAATGCTGTTACGGCATCCATCTCGCCGCCGAATTTGGAGAATGATTCCAGTTCACGGAACTGCGCCTGGTCGATCTTCAACGTTCCGGCCACTTTCTTCATAGCTTTCAGCTGGGCGTTGCCACCTACACGGGATACCGAGATACCGACATTGATAGCCGGGCGGTTCCCCTGGTTGAAGAGGTCGGTTTCGAGGAAGATCTGTCCGTCGGTGATGGAGATGACGTTCGTCGGGATATAGGCCGACACGTCGCCCGCCTGTGTCTCGATGATCGGCAGTGCTGTCAGGGAACCGCCGCCTTTCACCTTGCCTTTCATGCTTTCCGGAAGATCGTTCATCTGCCGGGCCACTTCCGGCTGGTTGATGATCTTGGCAGCCCGTTCGAGCAGGCGGGAATGCAGGTAGAAGATATCTCCCGGATAAGCCTCGCGTCCGGAAGGACGGCGCAGGATCAGGGAAACCTCGCGGTAGGCGACCGCCTGTTTCGAAAGGTCGTCGTAGACAACCAAAGCATGGCGTCCGCTATCCCGGAAATATTCGCCGATGGCAGCGCCCGCAAAAGGCGCGAAATATTGCATGGCCGCCGGGTCGGATGCGGTTGCACTGACAACGATCGTGTAGTCCATCGCGCCTTTTTCCTGCAACGTGTTGACAAGGGCGGCTACGGTAGAACCTTTTTGTCCGATTGCCACATAGATGCAGTAGACCGGATTACCGGCTTCGTAGCTGCTGCGCTGGTTGATGATCGTGTCGATGGCGATGGAGGTCTTTCCGGTCTGGCGGTCTCCGATGATCAGTTCGCGCTGTCCGCGTCCGATCGGGATCATAGCATCGACGGCCTTGATACCGGTCTGCAACGGTTCGTTGACCGGCTGGCGGAAGATAACACCCGGCGCCTTGCGTTCGAGCGGCATCTCACAGGTTTCTCCTGCGATTTCCCCTTTCCCGTCGATCGGATTACCGAGCGGGTCGATCACACGCCCGACCATGCCCTCACTGACATCGATGGAGGCGATACGTCCTGTGCGTTTGACGGTGTCACCCTCTTTCACCCGGTCTGTCGGTCCCAGCAGGACGGCTCCTACATTATCCTCTTCCAGGTTCATCACGATCGCTTCCATCCCATTGTCGAACTGCAGGAGTTCGTTAGCCTCGGCATTGTCGAGACCGTAAATGCGGGCTACGCCATCGCTCACCTGGAGCACCGTACCCACTTCTTCCGTCCGGATGCCGGTACTGATCCCTTCCAGCTGCTGGCGCAGGATGGCGGAAACTTCACTCACTTTTATCTGATCTGTCATACTTCTTTCTTTTTTATTTGTTTTCGAGTAACCGGCTACGGAGGTCCCGTAGCTGTGTCGCATAGCTGGCATCTATCCGGTAGTTCCCGATGCGCAGGCGGAAACCGCCGATCAGTTCCGGTTGTACGATGCCGGAAAACTCAATAGTGCTGCCTGTCTCTTCCTTCAGCTTGTTCTGGAGATGTTCTTTCACCTCCTCGTCGACCGGAACGGCGGTACTGAATTGTACACGGGTGATGCACTTGTCTTTCCGGTACAGGTGGATATAGATGTGCGCCATGAAGAGCAGGAAGTTTTCCCGTTTATGCTGAAGTACCAGGCGGATGAAACGTTCATACAGGTCCGAAACCTCTATGCCGCCTGCCGCCGTCAACAACTTGAGCTTCTCCTTTGCCGGGATGATCGGATTGCCGAGGGCCACCCGCAGCTCCGGCTCGAGCGAGAAGCTATCTGTTAGCATCTTCATGTCATCATATACCCGGCTCTCCTGTCCTTTCTCCTTTGCGAGGGAGAAAAGGGCTTTTGCATACCGGGAAGAGATTGTTCCTATATCCATACGTTACGATTTACAAAACGATACCTCATCCAACAGCCGGTCGATGATTTGTTGTTGTTCCTTGTCGCGGCTGATCTTTTCTTTCATCACCTTCTCTGCTATGGCGATCGAGAGGTCGGCAATCTCCGAACGGACTTCACGGATTGCCTTTTCCTTCTCCTCGCGGATACGGCGGGCAGCCTCTTCCACCTGCAAACGGGTTTCGGCGGCAGCTTTCCGGTGAGCTTCGTCGATGATTTGTTCCTTTTCGGCAAAGGCTTCTTTCAGGATGGCATTTTGCTTTTCCTTTGCTTCGGCAAGTATCCTGGCTCCTTCGGCCTGGATATTGGCGAGCTGTTCGTTGGCCTGGCGTGCCGTTTCAAGAGAGTTGTCGATATAGGCTTTCCGCTGCTCCACTGCCTTGATGATGACAGGGAATCCATATTTGGAAAGGACGATAAAGACAATCCCGAATGAAACGATCATCCAGAACAGAAGCCCCGAATCCGGTGTTAATAATGACATGGCCTGTACTTTTTATTGGAACAAAGCCAAGAAACATACCACAATCGCAAACAACGCCACACCTTCGATCAAGGCGCCCATGATCAACATGGAAGTACGGATTTCCCCTGCGGCGGACGGTTGGCGGCCGATCGATTCGACCGCACCTTTTCCGATCAGCCCGATACCCAGACCTGCACCGATGGCAGCGAATCCGGCTCCAATTGTTGCACCTAATTTTGCCATGCCCATTCCGGCGGCAGCTTGTAATAAAATAGTCGATAACATAGTGTTTAACTTTAAATTTGTAACCAGATAATTTTAATATTGTTTTTCTCCGCCCTGACGGCAGATTGTTATTCTTTTATTCTTGCCATCCCGATGTAATTGGCAGATAGCAAAGTGAAAATATAGGCTTGCAGGCACGCTACGAACAGTTCTAAGCAATTCATGAATGCGCAGAACAGCACTGAAACGACCGTCATTCCTGCATTGACGGCGAACCCCATCGAGGCCGTGATGAAAATCAAACAAGTTAGCGCCAGAATGATCGAATGGCCTGCCATGATATTGGCAAACAAACGGATCATCAGGGCAAACGGTTTGGTGAACACTCCGAAAAACTCGACGAAGGGCATGATCGGCAACGGCAGTTTCAGATAGATCGGCGCTTTCGGCCAGAATATCTCTTTCCAGTATTCCTTTGTCGCAAACAGATTAACGGCTATAAACGTACACCCGGCCAGTACCGCCGTGATAGCGATGTTTCCGGTGATATTGGCACCTCCCGGAAAGACCGGTATGATTCCGATCAGGTTGTTGATCAGGATGAAAAAGAAGGCGGTCAACAGATAAGAGGAAAACGGCCTGTATCCTTCTTTCCCGATCGATTCCCTGATCACGCTGTCCTGGACATAAGATATGATTGTTTCCATCACCCCTGTGAATCCGCCCGGAACCTGGTTGGGATGTTTCTTATACCAGCGGGCTGTCCGGAGAACCACGAACAACAGGATGCCGCAACTCAGAAACAAGCCGCATACATTCTTCGTCAGCGACAAATCGATGGGGCGAACCTCTTCTCCGCGACTGTTCTTTTCCACCACCTTTCCGGCATGTTCGCCTTCGGAGGCGAGATAGTAGTCGTGATGCACCTGCCCGTGATGCAGATGGTGGGAGAGGAACAGATCCCATCCCCGCTCTTCACTCTTGACCAGTACCGGCAACGGGATTGCTATTTCTTTCCCGTTCCATTCGGTAATGTGCCAGGTGTAAGCATCCTGGATATGCGAAAAGACAATCTCCTGAACATCGACGCCTTTTTCTATGGTATCTGCATGGGCCGGGACCAAAAAGCAGAGCCACATCAGCAACACTGGCCATATCGACCTGTTATTTTTGATATTGTTCATCATTTTCCTCTTTCTCCCTTTTCATTCTTTTCCTTTCAAACAGATAAACCGTATATGTTTCCAATCCCAGATAAATAAAATAGAAAAGCATCAGCGTGAAGCCGAACATCTTCAGGTTTTCTCTGACCAATGCGGCATACAGCCACAGAAAAATAATCGCAAGCGTGAATTTGCAGAACCGCACTAACATAAAAGCCGTTATGGTCATATCGCCGTTGTTCTTTTTTACCCGGTCGAGTATGAAAGTCATAACTAACCCCATCACCCAATAAAAGATCGGGATGGAAGGATACCATCTGAAATAATGTTCCGGCCAGATTGTGTATAACAATACTCCCAATATCACACCAATGGCTACATTGATTAGGGTTATCAACCCCATCAGCTTCATACTTAACCATCCAGTCATGTCATATACTTTTTATTTATTCGATACAAACGGATATATAATCTCCTTTTACCTCTACGAATCCGCTCTTGATAGCCTGTTCACCTGTTTTACCATCCTTTTCATATCGGATGGTTCCCTGGCGGAGGGCCGCTATCAAGGGGGCATGATGGGGGAGGATATCAAATGAACCGGCTGCTCCCGGAAACGAAACATGTTCTGTTTCGCCTTCGAAAAGAATGCCGTCCGGTGATACAATTTCCAGTTTCATATCCGTTTAGTTTGCTTGTTCTGCCAATCGTTTTGCTTTTTCCATCACGTCCTCGATCGTGCCTACGTTCAGGAAGGCCTGTTCGGGGATGTTGTCGGTTTCTCCGTCCATGATCATCTTGAATCCGCGGATTGTCTCTTCGATGGGGACCATGACGCCCGGCACGCCGGTGAACTGTTCCGCTACGGAGAACGGCTGTGAAAGGAAACGCTGTACACGGCGGGCGCGGTTGACGGTCAGACGGTCTTCGTCGGAAAGCTCTTCCATACCGAGGATCGAGATGATGTCCTGCAATTCCTTGTTGCGTTGAAGGATCTGTTTCACACGCTGTGCCGTTTCATAATGCTCTTTGCCGACAATCAACGGGTCCAGGATGCGCGAGGTGGATTCCAGCGGGTCGACGGCCGGATAGATACCGAGCTCGGTGATCTTGCGGCTCAATACCGTCGTGGCATCCAGATGCGTAAAGGTCGTTGCCGGAGCCGGGTCCGTCAAGTCGTCTGCGGGCACATAAACAGCCTGGACGGAAGTGATGGAACCTTTCTTGGTGGAAGTGATGCGTTCCTGCATGGCTCCCATTTCGGTTGCCAGTGTCGGCTGATAACCGACGGCGGACGGCATACGTCCCAACAGGGCGGAAACTTCCGAGCCGGCCTGCGTGAACCTGAAGATGTTATCGATAAAGAAAAGGATGTCCTTCGTTTCCCCTTCTGCTGCCAGGTCACGGAAGGACTCGGCGATCGTCAGTCCCGAAAGGGCTACGGAAGAGCGGGCTCCCGGCGGTTCGTTCATCTGTCCGAACACTAATGTAGCCTGCGACTTGGCCAGTTCGTCGTAATCGATCTTCGACAAATCCCAATGACCTGCCTCCATGCTTTTCTTGAATTCGTCGCCGTAGCGGATGACTCCGGATTGGATCATCTCGCGCAGCAGGTCGTTTCCTTCACGTGTACGTTCGCCCACACCGGCAAAAACGGAAAATCCGTTGTTCTTCTTTGCGATGTTGTTGATCAGCTCCATGATAAGGACCGTCTTGCCTACGCCGGCTCCCCCGAACAGACCGATCTTGCCTCCTTTGGAATAAGGTTCGAGCAGGTCGATCACCTTAATGCCGGTGTACAAGACTTCGCGGCTGGTGGTCAGATCTTCGAACTTAGGCGGTTCGCGGTGGATCGGAAGAGCCCCTTTCCTGTCGAGTTCGGTCATCCCGTCGATGGGATGCCCCGTTACGTTCATCAAACGCCCTTTTACCTGGTCGCCGACCGGCATTGTGATGGGCGAACCATATGAAACGGCTTCCATTCCCCTCTTCAGCCCGTCTGTCGTATCCATTGCTACGGTGCGGACCGTGTTTTCCCCAATATGCTGCTGGACTTCCACAATCAGAATTTTTCCATTGGGGCGGGTTATCTCCATTGCGTCGTGAATACGGGGAAGCGTTATCTTTTCTTCCTTGTCATTATCGAAATGAATGTCCACGACCGGACCGATAACCTGTGAGATATAACCTTTTATTTCTCCCATACAATCTCTTTTTTCCTTAATCCTATTCAAATCTTCGGCTGCAATATTACGAATTATGAATTTCCGAAAACCGGAAATATTACTTTTTGATTCTTTTTGTACTTAGTTAGATATTCAACTAATTTCAACCTCTTCTGAAATAAACCAATTGTGTTCTGAAATAAACCAAAATGACAGGAATCGCTTATTTTGTAAATTGTAGAGAAAGAAGTTCCTAAGCGGGAAGTGACGTTTTGCCGACAAAAAACGGGTAGTATGTTTTGTATTGTTAAACGAGAAGGCATTTATTCTATAATCAGTGGCGGTGATTATAAAATCAGTGCCAGCGATTATATAATCCCAACCACCGATTATATAATCAGTGCCACTGATTACAGAATAAATGGCATAGTTTGTGTTTTTTATTGGGAGAGTGTGTGGCTTTTTCTGAAGGGAAACCTATTTTTTTATGATGATTGGAGACGAGGTTGCACGCAGATCGGATTTTTTTCCATACCTTTGCATTCGGATTATGGTGTAACCGTATTTGCTTCCGCTGACGGTTAGTAAAAGGGAATCCGGTGAAAGTCCGGAGCTGTACCCGTAGCTGTAAGTTCTGAAACCCCGGCAAATCTTGTTGCCACTGACGGGAAAGGGGAAAGCTGAAAGTGGAAAGTTGAAAGTTTAAATGCGAATAACTCTCAACTTTTAACTCTCGACTTCCGACCGATTCGTTGGGAAGGCTGCCGTTAGTTGGTAATTGTCCGTTATCAATTATCAATCGAAAAGGGGAGAACAAGCCAGAAAACCTGCCATTATTCGGTATCCGGTTCCTCGGGTAAAGGGACTGATGAATCGAAAAGGTATGCAGAATTTATTAATAAAACGATTGTCGGGCTTGTTATGTGCCTGGCTGTTTCCGCTTGTCGCTTTGTATGCGCAGGTAGACACGACGACCTATCACCAGCTTTCGGGTGTCGAGGTGCTGGGAAAGGTACGCCCTTCCACAACCCGCGAGAGCACGCCGCTCCAGGTGATGGACAAGGCCGGGATCGAACGGCTCGGTGTGCAGGATTTGTCGGAAGCCGTGAAGCGCTTTTCCGGTGTGACCGTGCAGGATTACGGGGGTATAGGAGGCTTGAAAACGGTTTCCGTCCGCAGCCTCGGCGCCAAGCATACGGCTGTCAGCTATGACGGGGTGACGGTGACGGACGCGCAGAGCGGCCAGGTGGATATCAGCCGCTTCTCCTTAGATAATGTCGATATGATCTCCTTGTCGATCGGCCAGGCGGATGATATTTTTCAGACGGCACGGATGTATGCGTCGGCGGGGGCGTTGAGTATAAAGACTGCGGCTCCCCTATTTAAGGATAAATCCTATAATGCTTATGTGAAACTGAAAGGTGGATCATTCGGCTTGTTCAATCCGGTGGTCCGTTATGAGCAGAGGATGGGAAATCGTTGGTCCGCTTCTCTGCATGCAGATTGGTTGAGTGCAAAAGGGGATTATCCTTTTACATTGGTAAATGGTAAGGAAGTTACAGAAGAAATACGTAAGAACAGCGATGTGCAATCTCTTCGTCTGGAAGGAAATGTGTATGGTAATTTCGGACGGGCTGGAAAACTGAACGGCAAGGTGTATTATTACGATTCGGAACGGGGACTTCCCGGCTCGGTAATCCTTTATAACAGTAATGCCCGTGAACGGGTGTGGGATAATAACTTTTTTACGCAGCTTCATTATGAGAATGAGTGGACTGACCGCCTGAAGTTCCAGGCAAATGCCAAATACAATTATTCGTTCAGCAAGTATCGGGATATCAGTAATAAATATTCAGGAGGCAAACAGGAAGATTTGAATACTCAGAACGAGTATTACGGATCGGCCGGAATTTTGTATACGCCCTTTTCTTCTATTTCTTTTTCGTTGAATACGGATATCGCGCGAAATACGTTGGACAATAATTTTGTAAAGGCTCCGGCTCCCAAACGTTGGACTTCGCTTACCGCATTTGCCGCACAATATAAAAGTCCGGTATTGACAGCAACGGCCAGTTTGCTGGGCACTTTTATAACAGACAAGGTGGAGAATGGAGACAGGCCGGCTGATAAGAAAAGGCTTTCTCCGGCAGTAAGTCTCTCCTGGCGTCCGTTCGCGGAACAGTCTTTCCGTATCCGGGCTTCTTACAAAGATATATTCCGTGTCCCGACTTTTACGGATCTCTATTACTTGCGTATGGGGAATGTCAATTTGAAACCCGAAAAAGCAACTCAATATAACATTGGACTTACATGGAATGACGAGATCGGCCCTTTTATACGCTTGTTGAGCGTTTCTGTTGACGGGTATTACAATAAGGTGAGTGATAAGATTGTCGCTATTCCGAATATGTACATCTGGAAAATGATGAATATGGGGGAAGTCGAAATCAAGGGGATAGATGTAAACCTAAGTGCCAATATACCTTTATATATATATAAGGATATGTCCCTCTTGCTTTCGTCCGCTTATAGTTACCAGGATGCAATCGACGTTACTGACCCGGAAGACAAAAACTATAAGGACCAGATACCTTATACCCCGCGGCATTCGGGATCTGTTTCGGTATCGTTGGAGAATCCTTGGGTGAATGTGACTTATACGCTTGTGGCGGCAGGTGACCGTTATGCCCTTCCCCAGAATATTGAGACAAATCGAATTGACTCGTATCTCGAACACAGCCTTTCTGTAAACAAGAGTTTTGCATTGAAGAAGTGTGCGTTCAGGGTTCAGGGGGATATCCTGAACCTGGCAGACAAAACGTATGATATTATTCAGTATTATCCGATGCCGGGGCGTTCGTGGAGACTTAGTTTAAGTATTACATATTAATAAGATAAAATAGAAATGGTATGAAAAAGAAAAGCATTCTTTTAGTTTCAGTCCTATGTGCACTGATGTCTTTTGTCTTTACCGGATGTAAGGATGATGATGAAAATCAGCCTACTGTTCCGACAGAAGTTGTGACTGGGGTCACTTTTACAGATACGGATCAGGTCGAAGGAGCGATTAAAGGTACATTGAAATGGACTGCCCCGGGAGATGTATCAAATATCACGAAATATGTTATTTATCTGTCTGCCGATGGAAAGGGCAGAGATACGAAATTGGGTGAAGTTGAAGTCGGAACAAACAGCTATGCAATTGAAACCAGTATAACTGCCGATACCTATATTATAGTGGTTGCCTGTAATGCGCAGGGAGAATCAGATGCATTGGCAAGTGTGAAAATCCGGGATCTCACGCCGGAAAGCCCCGGGCCGGAACCGGAACCTACAGATAATGGCGGTATCTATTTTCTGAATAGTGGAAAGATAGGTAGCAACAATGCAGGTCTTTCTTGTTTCAATCTGAATACGTTGACAATGACTGTTGATACGTTCATGAACGTGAACGAAAGAGGCTTGGGAGACACGGCTAATGATATGATTGTATATGGTTCTAAAATGTATATAGCCGTTTATGGTTCCAATATCATCGAAGTGACAGACTTGAGCGGTAAATCGATCAAACAGATCAAATCGGATGGCGATGCCTTATTACCCCGTTTCTTTACAGCTAACGAAGGGAAAGTGTATGTGTCCTTGTATGATGGTTATGTAGCCCGTTTGGATACGGCTTCTTTGGAAATCGAACAAAAAGTAAAAGTCGGCCGTAACCCCGAACAATTGGTAGTTGCCAATAATAAATTATATGTGGCAAACTCAGGAGGTCTGGATTATAGTACGCCGCTCGGGTATGATAAGACTGTTTCGGTTGTCGACCTGGCTTCTTTCCAGGAGACGAAGAAGATTGAAGTGGTTATAAATCCTACAAACTTGGTGACAGACAGCCAGGGTGATGTCTATTTGGTATCTACGGGTGATTACGGTGCGATACCCAATACATTCCAACGTATCGATAGCAAGACGGATGAAGTTACAATCATTACGGAAACAAATGCAACGGAAATGGCTTCCACCGGCGATAAGCTTTATATGATCTATTCACAGTATGATGCAAACTGGAACCAGGTTATCTCGTTTATTTCTTATGATGCAATAAATGAGAAGGTTATTTCAGATAACTTTATCACGGATGGAACCTCTATTGCTAAGCCGTATAAAATCGGTGCGGATCCGAAAACAGGCTATATTTATATTACTGCTTCCGATTATAAGACAAATGGCGATGTGTATGCATTTGATGCGAGCGGTAAAAAGGTATTCCAGTTTGAGGTTGGTTTGAACCCTGTTAAGGCTGTATACGTAAAACGATAAAAATGAGGTTGCTTGCTTCTTTCCTTTTATTGCTCTGCCTCACGTTAAGTTGTAATGTGAGGCAGAGTTCCCATTCCGAAGAATCCCTCTCCTCCGACACCATCCGCTATGCCCAAGGTTTTACCGTGCATCGCTTCGATGATTATACGGCTGTTGAAGTGCGTGACCCGTGGGATAGCACCCGCTTGTTGCAACGTTATCTTTTGATAGACCGTGACCGGCCTGTTCCCGGAAACCTTCCGAAAGGAACGGTCGTGCAGGTTCCGGCGCAGAATATCGTGGTTTATACATCCGTGCATGCAGCTATAATCGAACAGTTGGGAGAAACCGAACGGATCATAGGCGTTTGCGAACCTCGCTATATGGACACGCCTTCCATTCAGGAGGGGTTGAAAGCCGGACGGATTGCCGACATGGGAGAGGCGACCGCGCCGAATGTGGAGCTGATGATCGACAAAGGCGCCGAGCTTGTGATCGTTTCCCCTTTCCAGAATAGCGGCTACGGACCTGTCGAGAAACTGGGAATACCTATCCTCGAAGGAGCCGATTATATGGAATCGTCGCCTTTGGGACGTACCGAATGGATTCGTTTCTACGGGATGTTGTTCGGCAAGGAAGCATTGGCCGATTCTATTTTCAGGAATACGGAAAAAAACTATCTCGACCTGAAACGGCTGATAACGGCCGATACGTTCCGCCCCACCGTTATTTCCGAGAAGAAGTTCGGCGCATCCTGGTTTATGCCGGCGGGAGAAAGCTATATCGCGAATATGTACGCCGATGCCGGAGCCGATTATGTCTTTAAAGATCTCCCCGGAGCCGGAAGTACGCCATTGGCTTTCGAAACGGTGCTCGACCGGGCCATCCATGCCGATATGTGGCTGATTAAATATAACCAGTCCAAAGATATGACCTACGGCGACCTGCGTGCCGAATATACGCCGTACGAAAACTTCGATGCCTTTAAGAACCGTCGGATTTATTCCTGTAACACGGGGCTTGTTCCTTATTATGAGGAATTCCCTTTGCATCCCGATTACCTGCTGAAGGACCTGATCTGGGTATTCCATCCGGAATTGCTACCCGGTTACACACCCCGTTATTATCGGAAGATGCAGGATTAGTTGCCCTGATTTTAAGATCGGATCATTGGTGTTTTGAAAAACAGATGCCTGTCTTTACCCAAAAAGGTAGGCATCCGTTTCCGAAAAGACGCCTACCTTTTCCCCGCTCCCCTATAGCCTTTTCCTTGCTTCCCTATAGCCTTTTTCTAAACAGCCTAAAGGCTATTTATAGGACAAAAACCAATCCAAACCCCTGTATTATAAATACTAAAAACAGGGTTCACAGTTGGTAAGATACTAATAGTTATTAGTTTGTTGTGAGGACTGTGAAGCTGGCCTTCGGTTTGCCAATCCTGCCTATCGATCCTGTCCATTTTCATGCAGCATTCACGGGGTTCACAACAACATGATGATTAAGAACGTCTTGCAAAAACGTGAACCCTGATTTAGAAAAATAATTGTTGGAGGTTTTTTATCCCCAAAACGTTGGAGTATGTTGTATAAACGGTATTGTTTTGTCCTGTAACCCATCTATTTTGGAAAATTGTGGGCATTTTTCCTT
Source organism: Parabacteroides vesiculifaciens (assembly GCF_049860805.1). Classification (NCBI taxonomy): domain Bacteria; kingdom Pseudomonadati; phylum Bacteroidota; class Bacteroidia; order Bacteroidales; family Tannerellaceae; genus Parabacteroides; species Parabacteroides vesiculifaciens. The sequence continues at coordinate 3,407,954 of NZ_CP187555.1, read as the reverse complement.
GTTGATTCGGAAAACCTATTTACCTTTGCAACGATTCCGTAGTGGGCAGCGGCTCACGGAGCGCGGGATCAATTACATATTGTAAGCATTTTACGAAGATTATTCCTAATTGAAAATCTGGTAAATTTTTAAGTGTTGCGGAATAATGGACAGTAAATGCTTGCGCTGGTTACGTATAAGTTCATCTACCATTTTTATGGGAAGATTGTTTTATATCGTATAAGGCGCGGGCTATTGTTCTATTATTGCAACACGGGCTTACCAGAGCCTTCAATTAAATAGTAGACAATAGACCCGCGTTTTTTTATGCCCGTTCATAATCACTCGCGGGGAGTTGTTCTCTCCTTCGTGAAATTAGTTGTTGGATTTTTAAACACTATTTTATTAACAATTAATTTTTAATGATTATGAACAAGAGATTTTCTACTCTTTTGGCTGCCGCTCTGGTGGCCGGTGGACTGTCTTTCAATGCGGCTGCCGACAGCTATTTGCCTTCAACGGTAGATGGTGGAACCGTTAAGGAAGGGGTCAATGCGTATTTAAAGGCAGGAAGCGACTATCTTACAGTTGACAAAGATGGCTCTCTGAAAGTTGTTTCAGGAGCGTTGACTGGAGCAAATTTGTCTTCTGCTCTTTGGACAATTAAAGCTGTTCCTACAACGACTGTTACAGGAACGACTTATGCTTATCAATTTACAAATAAAGGTACAGGCCAGTTGCTTTCTATCGAACTGAAATCGAATAAAGCTGCTACAGGTAAAGACAATTTGAAGATTGAAGCAGGTAATACTACTTGGGGATGGGATCAGACTAATGGTTTATATGCTGTAGGTACAAAGGATACAACTTTCTGGATTGATGGCGTTAATATGATTGCTGTCGAAAAAGGTAAAAGTACAGTTCCATCCACAAAAATTACTTATGGAGAAGTTGCAGCAGATGCTAAAATAGAAATGACAGCCGATGATTTTGCTGCTTTGGTAAAAGACGGCAAACTGTATTTCAATGGTGAAAATGTTTCGACTGGTCAGAAGAATGTATTGACTGCAAACAAGTGGACAGCTGAAAGCTATGAGATTGCAACAGAGGGATTTGCAGGAGCTACTTCTCCAGCAGATGTTTTGTATTTGACAAACGGCGAAAAAGTAGAAGGCTATGATAATGCATTAGCTGCAACTAAAGATAAGAAAAAATATCTGGTAGTTGATCACAGTTTCTATAATGCTCCGGCAAATACATTAAATGCATTAACTGTTGACACGTTGTCATTTGATCCTACAAAAATAGCGGCAGATGGTACAACTGCAAAAATCAATGCTCGCACAGCTCACAATGGCAAGCACCATCCGTTTGCGGCTGCATTCAAGGCTGAATACTATATCGCCAACGACTCTATAGTGTTGACTTCTTTGTATCAGCCTGCTTCTATTCTGGTAACAACGACTTTGGATAAATTAGCAACGCCTACATATGCTACTTTAACAAAGGTCACCTCTTTGGTAACAGCTATTAAATCATTCTATGAAGGTGCTGCCTCTGGCAAACCGGCAGCTGATGTTACTTTTGCTAAAGCTACTTTTAGTGATGCATTTGCATACGATGCAAGCAAAACAACAACTGGTGCAGAACTGATTGAAGCTGCAGAAAAGCAGATCAAAGAAGCTAAAGATGCTTCCAGTGCAAGCGATGCTGATAAAAAAGCTTTGGCTACAGAAAAAGCGAATGCAAATGCTTTGATCGCAGCAATCAAAGGTTTAAAAGTGGTTACTGCTACAACTGCTGATGGAACTCCTGCTGTTGTCACTACCGATAAATACAAAGACGAAGCGAACTTTGAAGATGGTTTGACTGCTTTGAATATTTCTGCACAAACAGACAAACAAATAGTTGTTCGCAAACTCTCTGATACAAAGGTTGTAACAATCGCAACTGCAAACGATCCTTCAAACCTGATCGCCCTGATTCAACCATATGCAACAAAACCGGGTATTGGTGGTGACGCTGAAATAGCAGAAGGTCTGTATTATGTTATTAACGCAGAGAAAGAAAAGAGTGCAGGTGTTGCTAACGAATATTATGGCAAATACTTTGATTTGAGTCCGGTAAATCCTGCTAAATATGTAGGAAAAGCTCAGGCATTCAATCCGTATGCACAATTCGTTGTAGAAAAAGCAGCAGGCGTGGCTAAGGGTAACTATACGATTCTTAATCGTGCAGGTGCTACAGATGCAAAGACTGTGGATAAATGGTTTGGTGTAACTAACGTTGTCGACAAAGACAAAAACATCTTCGCTATCGGTAGCGATACAATCCAGTTGGTAGCAGCCGAAGACGTAGATGCAGACAACGCTTATATCGGCTTCAAATATATCACAGCTAACGATGCCAAGAACAACAAGTTCACGATCACTTCTGCTGCTGACGTATTGGAAGGACAGAGCATTGTAATGACAAAAGACTCTACGCTGAAAGTAGCTGCTCCGGAAGACGAAGTGCTGTACACTTTAGTTCCTTCTACTGAAAGCAAATACGGCGTAGAAGATGCTTTGAAGAAAGTGACTTATACAATCATGGATGCCGACAGCGCATTTATCATCAAAGATGCAAGTGACCGCTATGTATTCTCTAACGGTAAATATGCAACAAAGAACGGTACTCCGGTTCAGTTCTCTATGATCGCTGTAGATACGGATTCTACTTTCGTATTGTTTGATGATGTTAACGACAAAAAGTTAGTTGTCAGCACTCAATACAAGACCATCTCCGGTGAAGGTTTGGACGCTCGTAACGACATGTTCATCGTTAAACCGCAGTCAGCTCCTGGCTCTTACAAATCTCTGCCGAAACACGTACGCATCCAGGCTATCAATGGCGACTATGCTGCTGTTAATGCTAAGAACCAGGGTATCGCAGTTCGCGAAGGTGACTTGAAAGCTGATGCTTATAGCAACTTAGACTTTATCTTCTGGTTGGATACCGCTCATTATGACAATGCTGCTCCTTACACTTACTACATCACGAAGGGTGTTAAGGCTACTGAAGAAACTGCTGCAAGCAGACTGTATATGTGGAACTCTGTAGACTCTGCTGATGCAAAGGATGCAAACAAAGAACTTCCGTACATCTATGGTACAGGTGCAAACCGCGTTATGTTCCGCACAGCTTCTATCATGGCTCAGGATACCTTGTTAGTTCCGGCTTTGGATGCTGCTGCCAAGATCGATACAGTATCTATCGCTGATGGTAAATCAGTTGACGGCTTGAAGAACGCTGTTAAAGCAGGTGTTAAGAACTTCCAGTTCAGCTTCGAATTTGCAAGCAAAGACGCTGAAGGCGAATACAACATCGTATGCCAGAACAACAATGGTAAGAACTACGTTCACAACATTAACGGTGTATTGGCAATGGGTCCGAAAGAAGATGCAGTTGTCGTAAACGTTCTTGACGTTTCAGCTGAAGACGAAACCGCTACAGATAACGAAACTATCGCAGCTAAAGGTGTGAAAGTGATCGCATCTGAAGGCCAGGTAGAAATCACCGGCGCTGCAGGCAAGAAAGTTGTTATCAGCAACATCTTAGGCCAGCCGGTTGCCAACACAATTCTGACTTCCGACAACGCTGTAATCGCTGCTCCTCAGGGTGTGGTCGTAGTAGCTGTTGAAGGTGAAGAAGCTGTAAAGGCTATCATAAAATAAGATTGAATTTATAATCAAATAATTCTAAAATGTTTGGCCGCGTGCCGTGGAAACGGCAATTACCCTGCGACAGGCGAACAGGCGGCCGGATTTAATATTAATAATACTAAAGTATATTGAATGTTGCCTTTCCCCTGCGAAGGACGAAGGCAGACACAAAACAAGCCCCGGAGGTGTTCGACATCTCCGGGGCTTCGTTGTTGGTACGGTTGCTCTGGGACAGATTTAATTTGTCATAAAAGATCAATAGATAAGGTGTTTTACCATACCCTGATATCGAAGCAAGACGGAAACGTCATTCGAGGGATTCGGGAATAAAAAATCCCCCCGTACTCTTACAAGCGAGCCGGGGGGATTTTCAGTTTGGCATTTTTATTATAGGGAGTTGTTTAGGTTATCATGCCCAGCCGTTCAACATTCCGTAGAAATACATGGGTTTCAGGAAATAAACCTTCAACAGCCATGCAGCCCAGAGTTCCTTTGATGTGTCCATCATCGTGAACGGGAATGAGTTTTCTGCCTCTTTCTTGTAATTGAACTCGCACAAAAGAACGTGTCCATAGTCCGTTACAATCGGGCAGGCGGCATATCCGTCATATTTCTCTGCCGGCTCTTTGCCTTCCATCAGCGAAATCAGGTTTTTGGCAGCGATAGGCACCTGCTTGCGGATGGCGGCGGATGTCTTACTGGTCGGGATTCCGGCAACGTCACCTAAGGAAACGATATTCGGATAGGTCTTGTGCACCAGCGTTTCTTTGTCTACCATTACCCATGCATCGGCAGCCAGCTTGCCTTCCGTCCATCCCAGTCCGGCTTCTTTCACGAAGTCGGGAGCCGACATCGGCGGTGTGAAATGCAGGAAATCATAATCTTCTACAAACGGCGTGTAGACTTTCTGGTCGCCCACTGTTTCGATCTTCTCGAAATGTACCTGTTTGGCGGATGTATCCACTCCTTTGACCCGTACGTTCAGGTTGATAGGCACATTGCGTTCCTTATAGATTTCCAACAGGCGGGGAGTGAAGTAGGGAATATCATACAATTCCTTGGAAGCTGTATAGTAATTCAGATCTACCTTGTCACGTGTTCCCTGCTTACGGTTGTAATGTTCTGTCAACAGACAGATCTTTTTCGGTGCGCCGCCACATTTATGCTTCGTGTAGGTGTCGGTGAAGATTCCGCGTCCGCCTGTCTTGGAGAATTCCTGCAAGGCTTTCCAGGTCTTCTGTGCACCTTCATAGTCATAAATACTGTTGGCATTTCCTTGTCCTAACGTATCATGCGTGATACCTTCCACCTTTTCCCAGTTGATCTGGATTCCGGGGGTCAGGACCAGGAAGTCGTAAGCGATCTTACCGTTATTTTGAGTCGTTACCTGATTCCATACGGGATCGACGGCAGCAACAGAATCTTTAATCCATTTGATATCGCTGGGCATGCAGTCTTCCTGCTTTCTCCAGACGTCATCCGGCTGGTACACACCCGACGCGATCAGGGTGAAGCCCGGTTGATAAAACTGACGGTCACTGGGATCGATCAACGTGATATCCGGCTTATCCAGCCAACTCTTTAAACGGGCAGCCATACTAATACCGGCAGCACCTCCACCGATAATTACAATTTTACCTTTGGCATTGCTTGAAAATGCTTTTGCCTTTTGTGTACTTGCAGCGGTCAGTAAACCGGCCATTGCCATTAGTTTGAAAAAGTGGCGGCGATCGATACCTTTCTTCTCAAACGCCTTCAATTGATCTTCCAGTTCGTGTTTCATCATGTCTAAAAAATTAGATTTTGGTTACAAAGAAAGGATAATCCGGAAGGGTGTACAAAGAAAGGACTACTACATGGCTTGCGCAAGTGTTTTGAGAGGAAAGAAATACTACTACATTACTTTCTCATCTCCTTTTCTTCTATGTGTAATTGTTTAATATACAATTTGATATGGAGTATGCTTTTCTGAGAAAATATTTTTAGAAGCTCATTAGGAAATCGACCAGATTCGTATCTCCTTCCAGCTCCAAACGCTTTCTCAGGCGGTACCGGCGCAGCTCTACCGCCCGTACGGATACGTTCATGAGGGAGGCGATTTCCTTTGTGGAGAGATTCATGCGGAGCAGGCAGCAGATGCGAAGGTCACCTGTCGTAAGATCGCTGTATTGCTGTCTGAGGCGGTCCATGAAATTCTGGTGTGTGCTGTTGAAATAGCTTTCGAACAGCACCCAGTCCGCCTGGTTGTTCAAAGTTTCTTCCATTAAGGTCTTCATGCGGGTGTATAGTTTGTTCGGATACCGTTCACCCAACGTGTCTTTTTGTTTTTCCAGTTCCTCCAACAGGCTCTGGACGGCCTGGTTGCGCTTGACAAGGACCGTAGTCTGTAGTGTCAGTTCGTTGTTTTTGTTCTGCAACTCTGCTTCGAGCATCCGGTTTTTGATTACCTGCATTTGTTGCTGTTCGGCCTGCCGCTCGGCTTCGGCTCTTTCCTGCTCTTCCTTATGCAGGTTTTTCAGGTTGTAGCGGAGTACGCTCTGCACAAGGAACCAGACGATTGCAATGTAGACCAGCCATGCCCATACCGTGTTGTACCAGGGAGGGCGGACTTCGATGGACAATGTGAGTTCGGGATAGGGACCTTTGATAACGTACTTGCGGACTTTTAATTCATACTTTCCTTCCGGTAATTGCATGAAAGTGATTTTCCCGTCGTGCTGCCAGGCGGACCAATCCGATGATACTCCTTCGATCTTGTAGCTGATCTGATGGTTGGAGGTGAATATCGTGGTGCCTACCCAGGCATTGAATTCCTGGAAATCGTGCGGGAGAGAGATGCGTTGCGTATTGATCGGCAGATGATGTATGCCGGAAGCATCGATATATTCGAGTCCCGAAACCTTCAGGGAAGTATTGCCGAGGCTGTTTCCGATCAGTTCCCGGATATTGATCAATAAGGCCCCTTGCATGGCGGAGACCAAGACTAAGGAATCGTTTAAAGGGATGATCCGTTTGCCTCTTGTCACGAGATTCATATTGTAGTTGTCGAAGAGCAGGCGGCATTTCAATGTCCCGATACCGTCCGCCACATGAAACAGCCCGGCTTCGTTGCCGACGGAGAGCCAGTACAGGTCGTCACCGGCCGGATAGATAAGTTCGGCTTGGGCGAATATACCCAATGCTTCCGTGTCCCGGAATAATTGCTTGACGGTCGGTACGGGTACATTGTCGACCCTGAGATAGGGTTGCGCTTCGGCTTCCGTTACGGGGACGAAAGGGCTTGCGGCGCTCAGTGAGCGCTTGAAATAGCCGAGGTTGGTCTGGATATACAGTTCTTCGCCATCCAGCCCGGCATTCGCCAGTTTGCCGATCGCGCTTCTTTTCCCCAATAAGGTGATCGGGGGATCGAAAGAAATTTGTGATAATCCGTTATCGAGTGCTACCCAGATTTGTCGGGTGTCCTGTACGCAGATAAAGCGTACGATGTTGTCTTGTAGCTGGTTCTGCAGAGACAGATGTTGTAGGATAGTACCGTCGGAGGCCGTGATGTATAATCCTTGTGTCAGGGTGCCGATGAAAAAGAGGGTGCCGTTGGTAGCAAAGGCACTCGGATGTGCATCCTGTATTTCTTTCGGTAAAGTAAAAGGTATCTCAAGGGGTGGTGGAGTGAAACGGATTTCGGGTGGAACCGTGTTCAAAGGATGGTAGTGGAGGATTCCGTCCTTGTTGCGTGTCCAGCTTCCCAGCATCGTTTCGTTGCGGGTGTAGATCGTGTCGTTATAGTTCGTTACGCCGGTCACCTCTTCCTGTCCCGGCAGCGAATACAGTTTCCAGGTATTGCCGTCGAATGCAAGCAGGCCGGAGTTATTGGCGACATACAACATACCGTCCGGTGTCAGCGAAAAGCCCCAGTTCTGGCAACTCGCCTTATAATCGTCGACCGTATAGTTCTTAACAAATACATAGGGGATAGCTACTGACGCGCACACGGCATGTGCCGTGAACAGGAAGGAAATGAGGGTGATCAGTAGTCTATACATGGGTCTATTGAATAATAGGGAGGTGTCTCAAAATCTTCTTGTCCCCGCGCTTGGCGCGGGGCCGCAAAAGGACAGACCTTATCAATCAGATTTTTGTAGGGTCGGTTTTAATGCGATCCCGCGTCAAGCGCGGGAACAGGACAGTTTCGACACACCTCCCTGAATTGTGCTGCAAATATAATTAAATTCTTAATTATTTATATTCCTGCCAGCTCTTAATCTGGATGTCTTTTTCATCCATATTGCAGAAGGCGCCGATGAAAGCACTTGCCAGGCGGGCGTTGGTGATCAATGGGATGTTGTGATCGATCGCGGCACGACGGATCTTGTAGCCATTGGTCAGTTCGCGCTTACTGTGGTCCTTCGGGATGTTGACAACCAGTTCGAACACGTGCTGGCTGAACAGATCCATGATGTTCAGGTCGCCCTGTTCATCCGGCCAGCAGACTGTTATTGCGGGTATGCCGTTTTCATTAAGGAACTTAGCTGTTCCGGCAGTACCGTAGATCTGGTAACCTTTTGCTGCCAGCATATGGCACGGTTCCAACAGTTCGGCTTTGCTCTTGGCTGCACCGGAAGAAACCAGTACGTTCTTCTGCGGTATTCTGTTTCCGACGGCCATCATGGCAGAAAGCAATGCTTCGTCGAAGTCGTCGCCGATACAACCTACTTCGCCTGTCGAACTCATATCCACACCCAGTACAGGGTCGGCCTTGTGCAGGCGGGCGAATGAGAACTGTGACGCCTTGACTCCGATCCAGTCGATATCGAATGCGCTCTTGTCCGGTTTGGTGTAAGGAGCGTCGAGCATGATACGGGTAGCGGTCTCGATAAAGTTGCGTTTCAGCACTTTCGATACGAACGGGAAGCTACGGGATGCACGCAGGTTACATTCGATTACCTTCACATCGTTGTTCTTAGCCAGGAACTGGATATTGAACGGGCCGCTGATGTTCAGCTCTTTGGCGATCATCTTGCTGACCTTCTTGATGCGGCGGGCTGTCTCGAAATATATCTTTTGTGCCGGGAATACCAAAGTTGCGTCACCGGAGTGGACACCGGCAAACTCGATATGTTCGGAGATGGCATATTCAACCACTTCGCCGTTCATGGCTACTGCGTCGAACTCGATTTCTTTCGCTCCCTGCAGGAATTCGGAAACGACTACCGGATATTCTTTGGAAACCTTGGCTGCTAAGTTCAGGAATTCGATCATCTGTTCCTTGCTATGACATACGTTCATAGCAGCACCGGACAGTACGTAAGACGGACGGATCAGGATCGGGAAACCAACCTTTGCGATAAAGTCGTCGATCTCTTCCATGCTGGTCAGCTCGGCCCAACGCGGCTGGTCGATACCCAGTGTGTCCAGCATTGCAGAGAATTTATGGCGGTTCTCAGCACGGTCGATCGATAACGGCGAAGTTCCTAAGATAGGCACATTTTGACGGTGCAGCTTCATGGCGAGGTTGTTCGGGATCTGGCCGCCTACGGATACGATTACACCTTTCGGAAGTTCCAGGTCCATTACGTCGAGTACACGTTCGAACGAAAGTTCGTCGAAGTACAGGCGGTCGCACATGTCATAATCAGTGGAAACCGTTTCCGGGTTGTAGTTGATCATGATGGATTTGTAGCCTAACTTGCGGGCTGTCTGTGCGGCATTTACCGAACACCAGTCGAACTCTACGGACGAACCGATGCGGTAAGCTCCCGAACCTAAGATCACGACACTCTTGTCGTTCGGATAGTAAGAAATATCGTGTTGGCTGCCATCGTATGTCATATACAGGTAGTTCGTTAGTTCGGGATGTTCCGATGCGATCGTGTTGATACGTTTTACGCTCGGCAGGATACCCATCTTCTTACGCAGGTTGCGGACGCGGATGTTTTCCTTTTCCATATTGCCTTCCGGCTCTTCTACGTAGCGGGCGATCTGGAAGTCCGAGAATCCCAGGCGTTTTGCTTCTTTCAGCACATCTTCCGGCAGGTCTTCGATCTTATTGTAGGCAGACAATACTTTCGTATAGTCTACGATGTTTTTCAGTTTTTCCAGGAACCACGGGGTGATCTTGGACAGTTCATGGATGCGGTCTACCGTATAACCTTCTTCCAGCGCTTTGGCTACGGCGAAGATACGCAGGTCGGTCGGGTTGGCCAACGCATCGTCCAGATTGTCGAATTCCACGTCGTTATTGCCGACGAAACCGTGCATGCCCTGTCCGATCATACGCAGACCTTTCTGCATAATTTCCTCGAAGCTCTTACCGATCGACATGATCTCGCCGACAGACTTCATGCTCGAACCGATCAGACGGCTTACACCGACGAACTTGGTCAAGTCCCAACGCGGGATCTTCACGATCATGTAATCTACTTCCGGTGCTTTATAAGCGGAATTGGGAGTTCCCATCTCGCCGATTTCGTCGAGGCTGTAACCTAAAGCCAATTTGGCAGCCACGAATGCCAGCGGATAACCGCTCGCTTTGGATGCGAGTGCGGAAGAACGGCTCAGGCGGGCGTTTACTTCGATCACACGATAGTCGCAAGTCTCGGAGTTGAACGCATACTGGATGTTACATTCGCCTACGATGCCCAAGTGACGGATCGTTTTGGTCGAAAGTTCTTTCAACAGGTCCAGTTCCTTCTCTGTCAACGAGCAGGTAGGAGCGACAACGATACTTTCGCCGGTATGTACACCCAGCGGGTCCACATTTTCCATGCTTACGACCGTGAAGCAGTGGTCGTTCTTATCGCGGATTACTTCAAATTCGATTTCCTTCCAGCCTTTCAGCGATTCTTCTACCAATACCTGCGGGGAATAAGCGAAAGCGCTTTCTGCCAGCGTACGCAGTTCGGCTTCGTCCTTGCAGATACCGCTACCCATACCGCCCAATGCGTATGCCGAACGGATCATGACCGGGAAACCGATTTCGTAAGCAGCTTTTACGGCATCTTCCAGGTTTTCTACAGCGTGGCTGGCCGGAGTTTTTACTTCTATCTCGTTAAGTTTCTTTACAAACAGGTCGCGGTCTTCCGTGTACATGATTGCTTCGACCGAAGTTCCCAGTACCTTTACACCGTATTTGGCCAGTGTCCCGCTGGTATACAGCTCGGTTCCGCAGTTCAGGGCAGTTTGTCCGCCGAAAGCCAGCAGGATACCGTCCGGTTGTTCTTTTTTGATTACTTCTTCAACAAAGTAAGGAGTGATCGGCAGGAAATACACCTTGTCGGCTACCCCTTCTGATGTTTGAATGGTTGCAATGTTCGGATTGAGCAATACGGTGCTGATTCCTTCTTCTTTCAGCGCTTTCAATGCTTGTGAACCGGAATAGTCAAATTCTCCGGCCTGTCCGATCTTCAGGGCACCCGAGCCCAGAACAATTACCTTTTTGATACCACTTTTCGACATAGTAATTTGGGTTGTTTAATTATTGATTTTATAGTATGTTATTTACGTCTGTTGCTCATAAGGCACAAAAAAAATGCGTTAGTAAAAATAACTAACGCATCCTATATAACCAAATGAAAATCCTTTAAAATAAAGAAATGAGCCTCATTGTCCGACATATAACCGGAAAAGTACGCTGGATTATCCTTATGTGCTCTCTGTGTCATGAAACTCTATCTTCAAAATTTCGGCAAAGATAAAGATAAATCTTTAAATGTGCAATAGCTCAATCAGAATATGAATTGTACTCCTAACAACAGTCGGCGCCAATCAACGTCTACAATGAAATCGCCTTCGTTCCAGCAGGCTCCCTGATCTCTTCCGTAATGGTCTCCGCTATAGCCGATGTACCCGTAGTGAAGGATCAATCCTAATCGGTTGGTCAAAGCGAAAGTGCCTCCTAAAGTAAGTCCGACTTCTCCGTGTTCGTTTGATGGTGTTAAATTAGTCGAAGAAGCATAAGTTGTTTGAAGTTCTCCAAATAAACTAAGTCGTCTCTTACACCAATAATGGTATTGAGCATATCCGGTCAGATATAAAAAATTCGGTGATGCAGTTTCAATTTGCATTTTAATACCGACAGTCCATTTAGGATTGAATTTATATCCGATGGATGGTGCTATCATTGCAAACCGATCGGTTGAAGCGTTCCATTTGTATTGTCCGTATCCGGCACTTGCCTCTATGAAAAATCCCTTTTCTTTTAATTGCGCTTGTGTCGTTAAAACAGAAAAGAGACAGATTAAGGTAATAATGAATGTTCTCATACTGTGTCTAATTTGAATGATGTCGAATTATCGTGGATTGACGAAAAGATTTTTTCTATTATGATCAAAATTATATCCATTTACTTTTACGTTATTGTATGCGAACCAACCGTTTCCATCGCCATTTTTCCATCCCCAATTCATGTGATAAGAATGTCCTTCTGTACCGGTTCTTCCTGGGTAGTCTACTGATGGACCTCCAGGGCAACTATATCGGTAATTACCAGGAGTACCGGATCGATATTCCAAAAAGTAGATAGTTTCACTACCTGTGACTTGGCAGCCATCGCAAACCCATGCATGACCATCTTTAGGGAAAAATAAAAAATTGTCGCTTCCTTTCATGTAAACGGGGCGATTGTTGTTTAAAATTTCTCCCTTTACTTCTTCATCCTTAAAATCTGCTAATCGTGTGTTATATTGAAAAGTTCCGTCAAATGCTTTTTTTGCCATATTTATATTTGATCCAGAACCGTCCGATCCATAATCCATATCAACAGCCAAACCTATGTCATAAATTAATTTTTGAGTATCATATGTTGCATCTATGTTCGGAATGTTATTCCAATTATAACGTGTTGGGTATTGGTGGAATTTCATAATTTGAGCCATAGCAATAGCAACACATCCAGCAGGATACTTATTAGGACACAACTCGTTGTATGGAGCTTTTTGATGCCAATTTGTCTTTAACAGAGGGCCGACTTTCTGGTTTTTGTCGATATTTTTAATGCCCAATATAGTATATTCTATAGGTGAACCATATTGATTTGCTAAGGAACATAAGTTGTCATATATGTCTCCGCCTGCATAAGCGAAATCATAGGAAGAACATCTCGATAAAGGACGAAAATAAAAATCAGGGTATTGATCTCTTAACTCGCTAATGCGAGCTGCTAATACTTGATTTTCTTCTACACTACCTTGGGTTACCAATGTGGCATCAGTATTTTTTTGTTTTTCTTCATAATCATTCCACTGGAAATTTATTTGTGAAATGGTGTTTTTGTCCAAATCAGAACTGTGTTTGATAATGTGTTGGGTTTCTATCAGCCATTCATTATTTTTGAACGATTCAGCCTCAACATCCAAATTGTTCTCATCTGAATAAGCTAATATGGGATAGTAATTTTTCGTAGCACTGATAATTACGAACTTTTGATTCGTGTAATTTATCACATACATGAGTGGATGGTTGCTTTCATCCGATATTACATGAATATCTTGAATCTCTGCTCCATTAGAACGAGTCGATTTGCCGTGTTGAAATTTTCCGGCTACTGATATAGCTAATTCTTCAGATACAAAGGAGGAATTCTTTTTTAGTTGGTTAATTTTTGCATTAACATCATCTCCTTGCGGCTTGTTGTTCGGAATCTCATTGGTGCATGCAAATAGCAACCCCATTACGAGTAGTAAAGATAGGTTTTTCACGTTCATGTTTTTTAAATTTAGAAGTTTTATAATGTGTGCACAATATATAAAATAATGCCGAGTTTTTACAAGTATTGCAACAGAAAAATTACGATTTGTTTAAAGCTTCTTGTTTTTATCAAAATGTCACTACCATCCCGTCAAAATCGGATTACTATCGCATGTTTTTGGAATTACTATTGCTGGTAATATTCTTTAACGTTTCAAAATGTACTGTCTTGCCCCAATAAAGATGACGGAATGATACTTGACCAAGGCGGGTTTTGGGGCACGCATTGACGAAGTCTGGGAAGATATCTTTCATGGGGTCGCAATGCAGGGACGAAAGTGAGGAGTAATTTTTTGGCGCGGTTGTTCCGATTTTCTATCTTTACTGCGTTAATTCATTAATTCTGAAAGATATGAATAAGGTGTTTTTTCTCATTTTTACGTGCCTCCTTTTGTGTGCCGGAACACATCTGGCAGCCCAAGCGTTTGATTATAACCGGGTGACCGATCATCCCCGCCTGTTGATGAAGCAGGGGGAAGAGTTGAAGATACGGGAAAGCCTGAAAGATAATCTTGAAATGCAACGCGTCTATAACCAGATTGTCGGAGAGGCTGACCGGTTGCTGATCTGCCCGACGCTGACGTACAAGAAAGAAGGACGCCGTCTGCTGGCTGTCTCACGTGAGGCACTGAAGCGTATATTCGACCTCTCGTTCGTCTACCGGATGACCGGAGAAGATAAATACCGCCTGCGTGCCGAGCAGGAAATGGTGTCAGTATGCTCGTTCGGAGACTGGAACCCGTCTCATTTTCTGGATGTCGGCGAGATGACGATGGCGGTAGCGATCGGTTATGACTGGTTGTATGACGGGTTGGCGCCGGAGACTAAGGCGTTGGTGCGCGAGTCGATCCGGTTGAAAGGGTTCGCCCCGTCGAACGATGAAAAGTATAACTGGTTCCTGAAAGCGGGAAATAACTGGAACCAGGTTTGTAATACCGGACTGGTATATGGCGCCCTTGCCATTCTCGAGTCGGATGGTGAAGAGGCGGCCGCGGTTATCGAGCGGGCCATGTCGTCCGTACCTTTGTCAATGAAGGTGTATGCGCCTGATGGCAACTATCCCGAAGGGTATAACTACTGGGGGTATGGGACGAGTTTTAATGCCATGCTGATCGCAGCTTTGGAGTCGGCGTTCGGTTCGGACGGCGGCTTGTGCGAAACGGAAGGCTTTATGCCCTCTGCCCGTTTCATGCAGTATATGGCAGGGACGACCGGCCTCGCTTTTAACTTCAGCGATGCGCGCGAGACAACGCAGTCTTTCCCCGCAATGTTTTGGTTCGCTTCCAAATTGGACGATCCCTCTTTGTTGTGGAACGAGAAGATATTCCTTACACGCGGAGATACGCAGTTCACTGCCGAGGAAGAACGGTTTTTGCCTCTCATCCTGATCTACGGGACACGTTTCGATATGAAGAAGGTGACGCCGCCGGCCGCCAAAATCTGGACCGGCCATGGCAAAGTGCCGGTAGCCTTGGTTCGTACAGGATGGGATGAGGGAAAAGGTTTCTATGTAGGTATCAAAGGGGGGACGGCTTCTGCCAACCATGCCCATATGGATGCAGGTTCTTTCGTGTTCGAGGCTTTGGGGGTTCGTTGGGCACAGGACCTGGGCATGCAGGAGTATTATTCGCTCGAGAAGGAAAACGTGCGCCTGTGGAACGGCGACCAGGACGGGCAGCGTTGGGATGTGTTCCGTTATAATAATTTCGTTCATAATACTTTGACGGTGAATGGCGCGAAACATCAGGTAAAAGGCGAGGTGCCAATCCTCGAGACGTATACGAAGGATACCAAGTTAGGGGCTAACCTGGATATGACAACTCTGTTCGGCGGTGATCTGAAAAAGGCGACTCGTGAAGTCGTGCTTGTCAAAGAACAATATTTGCAGGTGACGGACCGTGTGCAGGCTGCCGGTAAGCCGGCTTCTGTCCGGTGGACGATGGTGACATCCGCCACGCCCAGGCAGATAGATTCCCATACCATGGAGCTGACGAAAGAGGGTAAGAAGTTGCATTTGATTATCGATAGTCCTTCCGCTGCAACTTTCTCGGTGATCGATAATGTCCCGTTGCATAGCTATGATGCTCCGAATCCCGGTTCTGTCCGGATTGTTTTTGATGCCGATGTGAAAGCGGGCCGGAAAGAAATATTGAAAGTGAGGTTGGTTCCGGTTATGGAGTAACATAATAATGTACCGATATGCCGTGCCGGAATAAAACGGGTGGATGGGCATATCGGTATACTTTGCTGACTATTTGCTACTTGTTATGATTCCGGCTCTTTATAATTTGGAGCATCTCCTTTTTCATCTCTTTCGTTATTTTATTCTGCGTACTTGGCTGGAAGGTAAGAAACTTTTTAGCAGCCTTCTGAAACTTGTCCGGATGGGAAAAAGAGGGATCTGCATATAATTTGGCAAGCAGGAAATAGGTATATCCTTTTTCGGGCAGGATTCGGCTGACTTCCAGCAGATAACTTTCCGCTTCCCGATATTGTTTGATCGCTTCTTTATTTTCTGCAATTGCATAATATAGCTCAGGGTCTGCACTTAGTTTTAAAGCCCTGTCCAACCACATGATGGCTATGTCGTGCTGTCCGGTTTTGCAGAAACATTCCGCTCCCTCATATAGAAAATCTGTCCGGTGGTATAACTGGATGAATAGGCCGGCATACCGGTTGGCAGCTTGTTCATAGGCCTGATTATGATATAAATCCTGGAGTGCCTTCCATTCCTTATATGTATAATAGGAATCTTTTTGTCCATAGAAAAGAATGCAAGTGAGAACGGCAGCGATGGCGCTGATATACGGAATGCTTCTCTGTTCCCTTTGTTTGTCGTGCTTCGGATTGGTTACACATATAACCGTCAGGAATAAGAGCAGGACCCAATAAGTCGGAAGTTGAAGCGGATAAGAATAGAGGGCGAAGATCCCGAGTGCCAGAATTCCGCCGGAGGCTCCTATCTGTCTGTGCTTGATCCCGTAATAGAGGGAAAAGGCCAGCCAGAAGATAAAGAGCAGCAAGCCTGCTATTCCTAACTCAAGTCCGATCTGCAGATATTCATTATAGGCATATAGAGGACAGATTGCGGTTCGCTTTTCTTTCGTAGATGCGATATCGGTCTTGAAGTAGGCAGATTGCTCTTTGGCGTATGTTGTTGGAAAGCCGCCTATACCCGTACCGGTTATCGGATGTCCCATAATTGCATGGGTTGTAATATTCCAGATCAAAAGCCGGCGGTCCCCAGCCTGGGCTTTTCGGATGTTTCCGGCCAGAATAATTGCCGTGACGATTACAAACAGGATTATTGAAGAAATGGCAAAAAGTTTGTTATGCCGTTGTATGGCCTCTTTCGTCTGCTTCCACCCGATCATTCTCATCCAGCAAACCCAGATGCCGGAAAGAATGGCGGCGATCCATACGGGCTCATTCGTGTTGAAGAACAAGGCGGTAATAATCAAAGTCGCTCCAAAAGCAGAGAAATAAAACAAGAATGTACGAGATTCCCACACTGCTGTCTTGTCACAATCCTTAAAGCGGAGTAAAGTGTTCAGGCAGACCGGAAAAATGATTGCGATATAACCGTAAAAGGGTTCCGGCTTCAACGATATCTCCAGTAATTTGAAGATCGGATGGGTGGAAGGGGCTGGGTTTATCGAATTGCCGATCCCCCAAATGGCTGGAACGATCCCGGTGAATATGATGATCGTAATGAAAAACGGCCGTAATTCCTGGTGTGCTTGTAAAGCTCCTCTAAGCATAAACCAGAGGGCGGCCAGTTGGGCTATGAAAAGGAAACGTTCCGGTTGAAGGTTTTCTTCTTTGTTGTAAGAAACTAATACAATACCGAATAGGAGCAACAATAGGACATCTGGTAATGAAAAAATAAAACGGCTTTTCTGTGTAGTAAATTCCATGAGCAGGACTCCACCGGCTAACAAGACAGATGTGAAATGAAACCAACAAACTCTTCCGGATAAAGTACCGTCGGCTAATTCCGGATTCATGGCGAAAATTATACACAATAGTAACATTCCGCTCGTTGCGAGCAGAAGTAATCTCAGATAACTAATAAAATTGTTCATAATCTGTTATATTAAAATGTGAAAAAAAACTCTGCGATCTGTGGGTAGAGAGGCAGAGACCTTCTCACAGCTTATCTGTCAGGCATTACCAAACGTATGGCAAAGGAATGGACCGAAGCAAGTATACCCTATTTAAACAGAAAGAGAAGCCTGTGTGTTTTCCTTTTAGGAAGGAAAGATTTCAACAGGCCTTAAGAGGTCGCAAAAGTATATTTTGCTTTATTGAAGAGTGGATGTTAGAGGTGACATTTTGTTGACAATGTATAAATGACAGGTAAATAGGTTAAGGCTTCTGCTGTTTTTTCAAAGTAAAAAGAGGAAGGTAGAGGAAGATTCCTAAAATAGACATGACAAGTCCACCGATGGTCCCGGCAGCCAGCGGGAACCAAAATGCTTCTTTATCCGGACCTAACATGAACGGGATAAAGCCCAGGATAGTGGAAACGACAGTTAAGAAAATGGGTGTGATTTTCGCATTCCAGGCTTTCAGATACGCTTTGTAGGGCGACATCAAGGGTTTGCGTAGCCGGATTTGGTTATATTCGTTCAGGATATAGATACTTGCATTGACAGTTATACCGCACAGCAGGACGAAGGAGGCGAACCCTCCCTGGTCGAAATTGAGTTTGAACCAGTAGAAAGTAAGGAATACACCGATATAAGAGATCGGTATCACGAAGATAACGGCCAACGGCTGTTTCAGTGAGTTGAACAGGATGCTGGTGGTAAAGAAGATAATGACAATGATCAGCAATAGCAAAAGGTATTGCTTGTTGTCTTTTTTATCCCAATACCAGTAAGCGCTATTCGATTTGGCTGTATAGCCCATCGGCAGTATGGCATTGATTTCTTTCAGGTCACGTTCCTGTATCTTGTTTCCCTGGTTGGACGCACCGATATACTCGTATTGCAGGCAGAGGCGGTATTGCTGGTTCACTTTGGCAACCTTCTGCGGCATCTGTCCTTTTTCGACGCTGGCGAGTTCGGCCAGTTTGTAAGGTTTGCCGTCGATCGTCTGGGGGACATACTGCATGCTCCATACATCATATTCCTGTGATTGGCGGGAAGAGAGTTTCAGCTTCTCCGTCTCCTCGTTCACGACAATCGTGCCGGTATAAATATCTTTTCCGAAAACCGGATTGATGGAGGCGAACAACTCGATCGGGCGTATGTCCTCCTGCGCCAGCCGGGCTTTGTTGAGGTTGAAGTAGAACTCCTGGTAATCGTCTTTCCACCATGAAAATTCCGAGTTGATCAGCACCTCCTTGATGCGGCGGTGGGTGAGTAGTTTTGCTTTCAGCTGTTCGGCCCACTCATACAGTTCGTCGTAGTTATAACCGTACATTTCGATGCGGAAAGAACCGGCACCTTCGCGTACATCGTTGCTGAATCCCTGATCTTGCAAGCCATAGACCTGCCAGCTACCGCCCCCTAATTCGAGCGCTTTGCTGATGATTTTGCTTTTCAGGGTATACGGGAAACCGCTCCGCTCGCTCTCTTTCGTGAAATAGATACGGATGCCGGCCTGGCGCGCACTGAAGACGTTAGTTTGGAACTGACGGATTTCTTTAAAGGTGCTGAGATAGGCTTCCATCCGGCCCATCAGGTTGTTCATTTGAGACAAGGTTGTTCCGTTCGGGAGCGATGCGCTGACAGACAGAACGGTTTCTTCGTTGCGGGTGAAGTAACTGCCTTCATATACTTTCTGAACAAATAAACGTAAGGTTCCGCCTAACGCCTTGTCCACAATCGGTTTGATCTTTTCCTTATATGTTTCGTTGGAGGCGAATTTATTATATTTCTCGATCAGCAGGGAGTCGGTTGCCGTGTAGACCTTTTTCTTGTCTTTCGTGTCGTATTCGATTTTCTCCGGCAACAGGAAAACCGGGATGCCGAATGCCAGTAGCAAAATGAAACACGTCAGTTTCTTCCATCCGCAAAGGAAATTGATCTGTCCTTGATAGTATCGGTTATAATAGACCGGGAAGCGTTTGAGAAAGCGGTTTGTCCCTTTCCTGATCCGGCTTCTCCATGTATTCTGCGTCTCTTTTGCGGGTGCTTTCTTTTTCCCGTTTTTCTTCCATTCCAGGTTCATCTTATCGATCAGGGCAGGAACCAGGAATAGTGCGATCATCAGGGAAACCCCTAAATTGATGATGACGACAGCTGCGAAATCCTGCAGGTTGAGGCGTATCTTTTCATCTAAGAAGAAGATGATGACCAGCGCGCCCATTGTTGTCAAGGTTGCTGTCAGTATGGACAAGATCGCCTTCCGGTTATGCCGGTTGCGGATATGTTCCGTCATGACGATCGTGTTGTCGATCACGAGGCTGAGCGAGATCGTGACCCCTGCCAGCGAATAAAGCTGCATTTCCAACCCCAGCAGATAGTAAAGAATCACCGCGATACAGAGGTTGATCGAGAGGCTGATGACGATCAGCAACAGATATTTGAGTTCCCGTGTGATCAGCAAGACAAAAATCAGCAGGATCAGGACGGTAAGTCCTGTGCGAATATAAATCTTGTTCAACTCGTCCTGGATAAATTCAGTCGCGTCATAGCTGGTGTGTATTTCATAACCGGGCGGAAGTAAGGACCGGATATGTTCCATTTCGGCTTTTACCTGTTTGGCAAGCTCCAACTGGTTCGCTGTCTCTTCGGCACGGATCGACAGATAGATGGAGTTCAGCCCGTTGATGCGGTAATAGCTCTGTGGCGCCTCTTCCTGGCGCGTCACTTTCAGCAGTTGGTCTAAGCGGATCAGCTTGCCGTCTTTGTTCAGGACGGTGATGAGTGACGGGTTGAACCCGTCTTTTTCATTTTCAGGAACCAGAGCGAGGCGTATCCATTGGCTGCTTTGTCCGCTTTTGTGTGAAGTCGCCAATTGGGTTTCCACATTCCCGGTCCCCAGGAATTCTTTTTGATAATACTGGCTGATGGCTTTCTGTATATCCGGGATGCTGATACCCAGCGTCACTAATTGCCGGCTGTCATATTCCAGTCGCCATTCCATCGGAGTGGCTCCGCTGACATCGATCCGGTAGATGCCGGGGATTCCGCTTAGGCGAGGTTTAATCTGGTCTTCGGCAAAACGTTGTATGAATATGGGAGTAGCCGCCGCATTGAGTGTGTAGCTCATGAACGGCCGTGCTTCCTTATCGTCCGGCCGGCTCATTTCCAGAACCGGATAGCTGAGGCCGTCCGGCAGGCTGGGCCATGTCTGGCGGATGATGGTGGACGCTTCGAAACGGGCGGCGTCGATATTGGTATGTTTGTCCAGTTCGAGCGTGACATATCCCCATCCGTTACCGGAAGTGGAATTGATCTCCTTGATCCCCTTGATACGTGCCAGCATCGCTTCGAGGCGCGAGGTTACCTCCATCTCTATCACGCGCGCCGAGTTGCCCGGCATGTTATAGCTGATGGTCAGCTGCGGCAACGTGCGCGATGGCGACAGTTTGATCGGCAGCAGCGGTATAAAGGCAATCCCTGCCAGCGCCACGCAAAGGAAGGTGACGATGATCGTGAAAGAGGATATTTTAGGAGATGCACTCATTATTCATTCTTTTTATAATCTGTTTCGATAGCCTGAAGTTGCAGCGACTGTCGCTGACGGGCGGCAGCGACCTTTGCAGCCGAAGCACAACGACAGTCGCTGACGGAGCACAGCGACCTCCGTTGCCGAGGCGCAGCGATGCCCGTTGCCGGGCAGCAACGACCACCGTTACAACCCGTTCTTATAATCGAACTCGTTCGAAAGGGAAACCCCTGTCTCGAAATCATGCAACGTCAGTTTACGAATCTTATAATAACTCAACCAGTAATTTTGCAAAGCCAGAATATAATTTCGTTGCGCCTCCTGCTGGCGGTTCAGCGAAAGGGTGAGGCTGTTGATATCCGCCTTTCCGATCATGAAGCGCTGCTTGGTTTCGCTGTAGGCAGTCTCTGCCAGGTCTACCGCTTCTTCGGCACTCCCGATCAGGGCCTGCTGGATATTGAAGTCGCCGACCGTCATAATCACGTCTTCTTCGACCGTCAACTCTTTTTGTTTGGCGGATGTCTCCGTGACAAGCAAGTTGTTCTTGGCAATATTATGTTTCCCTTTTCGCACGCCCCAGTCCACCAATGGGATCGAAACGGACAAAGAGACGATTTCCTGCTGTTGCAGATTTTTGTAGGCATCCTGTATGTTCTTGGACACCTGGTTGAAGCCGACACTGGCGTTGATCTTGGCATTAAACATGGCTTCTTTCTTTGTTTTGTCTACCTGTTGTTGAGCTTCCAGCACTTGCTGTTTCAGGTCGAGGAAAGTCGGATTGTTTTCACGCGCCAGTTCGAGCGCCTTGTCGACTGAAATTTCCATGTTGCGCGGGCGGCTCGGAAGACGCAAGCGGATTTCCGTATTCTTGTCGAAGTTCAGGTAGGATGCCAGGCTGAACATAGCACGTTTCAGGGCGATTTCCGCATTCTTTAATGTATTGCGGGCGTTCACGGCATCTAATTTCAAAGTCAGCAGGTCTGCCTGGCTGATAGAAGCGATCTTGTGGCGTTCCTGTCCCGTACGGTACAGGGTGTCGGTAGTCGAGACGTTATCTTTTGCCAGGTCATATTCTACCTGTGCCATTGCCAGGGCGAAGAAATAGGTAGTAGCTTGCTCGCTCATCTGCTCCACATTATAAAGCAGTTCTTTCTTTACTTTCTCATATTTCAACGGTTCTATTTTCCGTTCCCACTTGAAAGCGTTATAACCTAACAGATCTTGCTGATAGCCGAGACGGATGGGGACGGATGAGAATTGGTTATAGGTCTCGTCACCGAAATAACGCATATAGTCCAGATCCGTATCCAAATAGAACGTACCGCCCAAAAGGTCGAAATTCTGTTCTATTTCCAGTTGGCCACCCGCATAAAACCGTTGTTGCTTTCTATAAACATCGATATCGGCTTCCGAGTCGTATCGTTGGGTGAAATAGCGCTGATATTGCGCCGGTGTCAGATTCAGGGTAAGACTCGGCAGGCGGCCGGCCTTGTAGGTCCGGTATTCCCAGTATCCGGCCAGATACATGTTTTTGTACCGGAAAGCGTCCAGCGAACTGTCCGCCGCCAGCGTGATGGTCCGGTCCAGCGTCAGCGTGAGTTGTGCCTTCCCCCCGAACACGCATGCAAGCATCAACAACGTGATGATATATCTATAAATGAATTTCCTGTCCATAGCTTCCAATTTTCAAATTTCAACTTTCAATTTTCAATTTCCCAACGTCATGTTTGCGATAAATAAACCAATATATCAGCGGTATGACGAAAAGGCTGACTGCCGTACCGATCAGCATCGCCGAGATCATGGCGATGGAGAGCGGTTTTTGCAGTTCGCTACCCATATCGAATGTGAAAAGTAGCGGAACCATTCCGAATATGGTCGTTAACGACGTCATGATGATAGGACGCAGGCGTCGCCGTCCGGCCTCGTGTATGGCTTCCATAAGCGGGACTCCCTCTTTCCGAAGCTCGTTGATGGCATCTAACTTCAGGATGGAGTCGTTGATGATGATACCGCAGGTTACGACAATACCGATGGCACTCATCAGGTTCATGGTATGTCCGCATATCCATAGCACCAGCAGGGAGGCTGCCACGTCGATGGGTATTTCAAGCAACACGATCAGCGGTTGCAGGAAACTTTCGAACTGGGCTGCCAGGATGAAATACATCAGCAGGATCGAAATAAACAGGATCACGACCAGTTCGTCCAGCATCTGCCGGTTGGAGAAGAAGCTACCCGAAAAGTCGATGTCCCAATCGGCCTTGACCTCTTTTTTAACACCTTCCATCAACTGCTCCGCATTGTCTACATCGTAGAAACTGAACGGAATATATTCTCCGTTCTTTCCCGCCGTGATCGTTTTCAGGTCTTCACCCGGGGTGACACGCACCAGCGATTGCAACGGGATATATCGTACATTTCCCTCCGCGTCGGCGACTGTATTCACCAATGTTTTCTGCAACACCTCGTTTACCGTTTGTTCATCCCCAGCCAGTGTGATCGGCAGATATTGCTGGTAGGAGCGGAGAGTCGCTACTTCATTTTCTTTGAATGCCGTCTTCAGCAACCGGTACACTTCGTTGTAGTCGACATTGTAAAGCAAGAGTTTCTGTCGGTCTATCGTGATGTTCAACTGGTTGTCAAAAGCAATGCCGACAGGTGTATGGCCCGTCCGGGTTCCTATCTGCTGTTCTGTCTTGCGCAGGACGGAGGCTTCCGGTGCTTCGGATTTATTACGGGTGTACAGTTCGGCGACGATATCGGCTTCGCCCGTCACAAACAGTTTTTCAAATACTGTTTCGGGAGGGGAGAAGGAGATTACAGCCATCGGATAATGTAGCCGGATCCATTCTTCGACCGATTTTTGCAAAGGTGCGATTCCGGCCGGTTTCTCCGTCTTGAAATACAGTTCGCTTTCAGAAACCGACATTTCGCGGTCACGGTTCAACAGGAATTGCTGCTGGCCGATGTAGGCCGTGTGTTCTTTCACCTGATCGTCGATTGAAGAAAACAATCGGTTAGTGCGAGTCCGGTTTTCGTCGATGTGGATGTTTTCGTTCCATTCGACATGGGCGATCAGTTCATTCTGGTCGATCTCCGGCATACGGCTCTTCGGTATTTCGTAGAACAGGAAAGCGCAAAGCGGGAGCGTGATGGCTACGCAAACCAATGAAGCTGTTTTGTGGCGGAATATGAAATCGACCCCTGCATCGTAGAAGCGGTCCAGTGTATGTTCTTTCACCAGATTGTTGATCCGCATATTGAATCCCTTGTGTTTGATGTCCGGAATGCTGTATACCAGTTTGTAAAGTACCGGCAGCAACATGATCCCCGTGAAATAGGAAACCATCAGCCCCACGGTAACGGCAAATGCCTGGTCGAAGAAGATCGCTCCTGCAATTCCGCTCATGAACACCAACGGGACGAATACGGCAATCGTCGTGAAGGTGGAACTCAGCATCGGGGTGATTACCTCGGTCGTCCCTTTGTTGCAAGCTTCTTCCAGCGAATCCCCGCGCGCCCTGTACTGGGTGATGTTTTCCGTTACGATGATCGAACTGTCGATCATCATACCCAAAGCTAAGATCATACCGGAGATAGAGATGATATTCAGTGACATCTTACAGAGATAGAAGAACAGGAAGCTGATGACCAAACTCACCACCATACTCAATCCGATTACTGCCGGGCTCTTGATATCCCCTAAGAAAAGGATGGCCACGATACAGATGAAAAGGAATCCCAGCGACAGGTTCTGCTTCAGGTTCGAGATGGTATAATCCAATAGTTCCGTCTGGTTACGGCTGATGCTGAAATCGATGTCCGGATAGACGGATGCGAAATAATCGGTAACCTCCTGCAACGCTTCCTTCATGTTGTCCATATTTTCATCCGCCTGCTTGATTACAGCCAATGTTACGGCCCGTTTACCGTTGGAAAGGGAAGCCCCGGTCTCTTTCTCCGGTACGACAGAGATGCGTGCCAGGTCTTTCAGTTGGAAGATATGGTTGTTTTTTCGGATATAAATATTCTCGACATCTTCGGGTGTGCGCAGCAACGTCGAGAACTTGATGTTATACTCGTAGTAACCGTCGCGTACGGTCATGCTGCCCGGTTCGATATTGTTGGATGTCAGCGCCGCTTCGAGGTCGTCGAGCGTGATCTCCGACATTTTCAGCAGCTTCATGTCCGGGACGATCTGCAACTGCCGTTTCAGCACTCCCGTCACATCCACCATCGCCACTTCGGGCAGCTGTTCGATCCGGCGTTTGATCACCGTTTCGGCAAACTGGCAAAGGTCGAGGAATGCGTTTTCGTTTTCCAGTTGAGAGTTGAAAGTTGAAAGTTGAGAGTTGCTTTGTGTAGCCGTTTCACTTTCACCTTTCACCTTTCCACTTTCACCTTTTAAAGTCAGGTTCAGGCAGAACACCGGAATGTCGGTGGCACTGGCCTTGATTACCCGCGGGCGTTCTACTTCACGCGGCAGGTAGTTCATGGCCGCGTCTATCTTTTCATTGACTTCGATGAAAGCCAGGTCCGTATTCGTCCCGAAATCGAAGTTAAGGCGTATGATGGCAGCTCCGTCGCGTGTCTCACTATGGATATCACGCAGGCTGGCAACTTGCATCAACTGCTGGCGGATGGTTTTTACTACCGTGTTTTCCAGTTCGCGTGCCGAAGTGTTCTGGCCGGACACCTGTACGGTGATCTCCGGGATTGCAATATCCGGCAACAACGACACAGGAATGGTGAAGTAGGTAACCAATCCCACGATAAAGCAAGCCGTGAAAGCCATCAATACCGCGATAGGGCGTTGTAGTAAAAACTTTATCATGTATTAGAACTATGATTTATAAATTATGATTTGTGATTTATGATTTATGAATTGTCAATTGTCCATTGTCAATTTTCAATTACCTTGACCGGCGCTTCGTGAGCCAGGTTGATGTTGCCGCTTGTGATCACGGTATCTCCTTCTTTCAGTCCGTCAATTATCGTGTAGCTGTCAGCATTTTCCAAACCTGTATGTACATAGTTCCAGTATGCTTTATCTTCCGTTAATGTGAATACGACCTGTTTGCCGGAGCGGAGTACGACAGCGCTTTTCGGAACGACCAACTGCTTGCCCAGCGAACGGTGGATGCTCACGCGTACATTCATACCTTCGAACAACTTGCCTTTATCGCTTACGGCCGCTTTCACCTGCACCATACCGTCTTTGTCCACTAACGGGTTTATCTCGGAAATACGTCCGTCAGCCATGACGTCCGACAAGGCGAAGGGAGCTACCTCTACGCGGTCGCCCGTCTTAATAAGCGGCAGTTCGCTTTCCAAAACCGTGAAAGCGGCTTCCAACGTGCGTGTATCGATAATGGAGCAGAAAACATCCGAGGTCGAAGCGGTGTTGAATTGTTTGGCGAACAGGTTTGCTACAATGCCGTCGAAAGGGGCGGTCAGGACTGCATTGCGCTGTTCATATTCGGCGAGTTGATAGGAGATCAAAGCTTGGTCGTATCCGCTTTTTACCCGGACTAACTGCATGGTTGCGGGCGGTACTTTCGTGGAGTCTTCCAGTTTGTAGCCCTGTCCGATCAGTACGTCCTGCAGTTCCAGTTTGGCGCGTTCGAGTGCATCTTTAGCCTGTGCCGTCTTGTTGGCAAGGCGGAAGGTGGAGAGCTCAGCGAGCTTTTGCCCTTTCGTCACGCGATCGCCGTTCTTCACATAGATCTTGGCGATCGGTTCTGCCGATTCGAATTTCAGGTCGACAAAGTTCCGGGCAGACAGTTTGCCGTTGCTGATCAGTTCGTGGTTGAAATCAGTAATATTCAGCTTCATCACCGTCACTTCGTTTGTTTCATCCGGCAGAACGGTTTCTACGCTTTCTTCGGTTCCTTTTTCTTTCTTTTCACCGGAGCAAGCCATCATCCCGGCCAGAATCAGTATCGCAAACAATTTGTAGTATTTCATATCTTATCGTTTTATCAAAGTTGTCATTTCGCAAATATACAAACATATTTTAGTTACGAGCCTTTCGTAATTACTTTTTTTCTAATATCTTTTTTATTTCTCCTCTCATTTCCCGAATTGCGGGGCTTTCGACCTTCGGTTCTTTAGCCAGTACAGCTTCGGTGGCAACCCGGAATTTATCCGCCTGGTAGAATGCCGGCTCTGCGTATAGCTTGGCTAACAGATAGTAAGGATACAATCTTTCCGGCAGTATTTCGATGGCATGAAGCAGTTCCCTTTCCGCTTCCCGGTAGTCACCGAGCGCCTGCCGGTTCTTAGCGATCATGTACCGGATCATCGGATCTCCGCTTAGCCGCTTCGCCCGTTCCAACGCCCGTATCGCCTCCGTGTATTGTCCCGTCTTGCTGAGGCATTGCGCCTCTTCAAACAAAAATTCCGGTTTATGCTTCAACTTGTCATGCAAGCCGTGATAATCTTCCGCAACCGATTCATACGCCTTGTTGTTGTAGATCATCTGTATCCGCCCCCACCGTTTATACGCCTCATATTGCCCTTTCTGCAAGATGAACAGGCAGACGGAGGCAAGCGACAACAGGCTGATTATAGTAATAGGACACACGGATGAAACAGACAAGGCGGATGATCGTGTCAGCGTGCCGCCTTTCGTCACGCTGATCGCCCCCAAAAACACCAGTGCCACCCAAAACGACGGCAACTGCAACGGATAGGACGATACTGCGAACACCGCTAACGCCAACACGCCACCGGCCGCTCCATGTTGCCTGTTCCGGATCCCATAATACACTATGCTCCCCAACCATGCCACGAACACGATCAAACCTCCGATCCCCTGTTCCAGCCCGACCTGCAGGTATTCGTTGAAGGCATATTCGGGGCATCCGGCTACCCGTTTCTCTTTCTCGGTCGCCTTTCCGGACTTGAAATACTCCGCCTGCGCTTCCGCGTAAGCCTCCGGAAAACCTCCTAACCCCGTTCCCGTAACCGGATGTCCGGCTATCGCTTTCCCTGTCACTTTCCACATCAGCAATCGCCCGTCCGCCGAATCCCGCTTCATCCCGTATCCCCCGGCAATAGCGCATCCCGCCAATATCGCCACAATCACAATAAAAGGAATTGTAGCATTCTTATACCTTATATATACAGCTTTCGTTTTTCTCCATCCGATCCGTTCCGCCCAGTACACCCATCCGCAAGCCACGACCGCCGCCATCCAGGCCGACCGGCTCATCCCGGCAGGCAAAACAAGCAGGATAGCTCCGACACATATCCAAGCAAAATAGTGCATCCCCTTTTGAAACTTCAAGGCAGCCCACAGGCAAACCGGCAGTATAACCGCCAGATATCCGGAGTAGGGCCCCGGATTAAAGAAAGAGCCCGTCAGCCGGAAAAGCGAATGGTTGGAATAACTATAACCATGTAGTTGCAGCATTCCCCAGACGGCTTCGATCAGGGCGGTGAGCATCAGTACAAACAGGAAAAAGAATTTCAAGAAAGGAGCTTCTGCCAGCCAATAGCGCAACAGGAACCATAATACAACCAATTGCCCGGCGAAAAGCAATTTCGCGGGTTCGGGATCGAGTAGCCAGTCGTATGTTGCAAGCGTGATCCCGGCAAACAAAAGCAACAGTCCATCCGGCAGCGCAAGCGAAATGCCCTTCCTCTCGCCGAACCATGCCGTTGCGGCTGTCCCGATCGCCATCAACGCCATCGACAGTTGGAACCAGAACACTTTTCCCATCACGATGCCGTTCGCCAACGCGCTGTCGCCGACAAGCGGCGTGGCGATCAGCATCGCCCCGAAAACGGATGCCAGTGCAATTCGGATTCCATGCCTATGCAGTTTGAGTTCCATGCCAGTGTATTTTATTTTCATACCCATCTGTTTTTTATTCGATCTTTTTGAGGAACCGGTCCCATCGGAACTTGCCGGTGTATGGATCGACCGATTTCCAGATAAACGTCGCCTTGCCGACGATATATTCTTCCGGCAATAAGCCCCAATAACGGGAATCCTGCGAGTTCATACCTTTGTCGCCTGCCATGAAATAATAGTTTTTTTGAAAATGATATTCCTGCATCGGTTTACCGTTCAGATAGGCCGTTGAATCCCTGTATTCTATTTCTGTTTTTTGCTCCCATGCGATCAACTTGCGATATAAAGCATAGTTGGTACGGTCCATTTTGATCCGATCGCCGGCTTTAGGAATATAAAGCGGCCCGAAATTCCGGATGTTCCAGCCGACAGCGGAGTCGAACGGGAATGCCTTGTAAATACCATCGGCGAACCCTTCCGGTGGCGTCTGCCCGATCCGATCCTGCGAGTCGAGGTTTCCGAGCGGTTCACTCACGCCGTTTATCCGGAACCTTCCGTTCCGGATGGAAAGCGTGTCGCCCGGCAAACCGATACAGCGTTTGATGTAATATTTCAGGATGTGCATCTCGATCTTGTCCCAGCCGTTCGGGTGCGGGAAGTTAAAGACCAGCACATCGCCCCGCCTTACTCTCCGAAATCCCGGTACGCGGTGTATCGCGGTCTGTTCCAGCCGCAGCGTCGCGTTGAGGTCGAACAACCGTGCGCCAAGCGTCGGTTTCCAGACCGCCACAAAGTCCCCTTCCGTCAGTTCCGGCTCCATCGAGTCGCTCGGGATGCGGAAGGAGGCGAGGAGGAAGACTTGGCAAAAGAACCATAAAGTAATGAATGTGAAAATAGTCAGGGCCAAATTCACACCCCAATTTAGTATGTTATTCATATACTTCATTGCCCTGTTCTATCAGTTACCACCACATCTGTTTACCCTCCTCATAAGTAAATGGCCTATGTTCTTTTCCCCGCGTATGGTTATGAATGCGGAATAGGGCATTTTGGGGTATATTATGGAATGTTAATTTGTTATCTTTGCTATATTGCTGACCTAATGAAATCCATTTTTTGTCCCAATAGAATAATTCATATAATTCTCCCGTAACGATTCTGTTGTCGTCGCTTCTTGGGTAAAACTCGACTTTTTCGATTTTACAAGGTTTACCGAAGTCGAAAACGATATATTGGTGTTTCTTTGATTTATCATTTTGATAAAATGAGACTCTGTCTCCATCTATTACGTTTTCGAGTTTATTGTCACTTATTCCTTTTGTTCCTGTCAGCTTCCCTTTCAACTGTTGCCGGTCTTTTCCGAAAATCTTTATTTCTGCAATGGAATAAGAATCTTGGAAGGTTGGCGTATTTTGAAAATTGCAAACTAAATAGCGATATTTCTTGTTTGTCGGAATTTTGAAACTGTCTTCATAAAAAGGCAGTTTCTCAATCGTATATACGTTTAGACTGTCAGATAAATCCTTATTATTGCAAACGGAAAAACGGGTTCCGATTGTTCCTGCGGCTTGCAACGCTGTATGTAGGCGGTATGGAGTTTTCGAGTAGAATGTTGCAGATATTTCCTTTTTGTCTGCTTCTTCAGAAAAACATTTTAATTCTCCATTCTCTTTGAGAATAAAAGCATTTCCTGCCGGAATGATTGCCCCGTTCTCGTAGTAAGCCGGCAGGTAAAGCACATTCACACCGACTTTAGTAAATAAGGCCTGTTTTTTTCTTGGGATGCTCCAACATACCGGAATCCAATTATTATCGTCATAACAGCATAAATAGACATATTCTTTTTTGTGTTTGTTGTCCCATAGGGGAACCTCGATGTCTTTGCACACGATGTATTTATCCGTAATGTCCTCTATCCCCGGGTTCCTGAAAAAATCGGGAATTTCCTCTTTCGCTCTGAGTGCCAAACAGTTTTGTTGTATCTCATAATTAATCCTGTACACCTTTGGAATCGTTCTACAGTATTGTATGGAAACATGGGGGAGTGTATCTTTTACTGTCGGGCTGTAGGTGTTTTTCCAGAATATATTGTCGACCAGTATATCACTATCTGAAATGTATGGTCGTTGGGCATTATCGTACAATTTCTCAATGTGTTCATCTCCGATTATTTCCGTCCAAAAATGGGGAGAATTGGCATTGCCCCAGTTGGGAAAAGTATTTAAAGCTGCTGGAATACCGTTTGCCCGTAATGCAGCGATTTTATAGATATTTGCTTCCAGGCAGGTCCCGATCTGTGCTTTTGCAAGGTTTTCAAAGGTGGTGGGAAGCAATCCCGGATATTTTCGAGTAAAAAGCACCCAATTTTGAGCAAAGGTCCTGTCAACATCTTTCGACAGGATAGCTCCGATTTCTTTGTATGATTTTTGTTGAACAGTGTCTCGCAGTTCTGCATATTTTTGAAGAAAAAAATCAGAAGCATATTCCCAATAACAGTTGCTTGTCGTATATGGAAGAATGTATTTACAAAATGTGTCAAAGTCAATGTCTTTACACCACGGATATTGTTGCCATATATGGAAGCAATAGTCGATGTGGCGGATTAGAAAATCAGCGGATATGTGTTGAAGATCTGCTATATATCGAGTATGCACTCTTTTATTTGGATGCAACCGATTGATACTATCGCAAATAACATAGTGGGCTCCGTTTTTATATCGACCGTACTTTTCAAAGTAGGCAGCCCACGCATCAAAATAGGGTTGAGAGGCTTTGATGGAGTTTGTGTCCACCGACTGTTTCCCTAACATATTTCGGATGATGAAATGAGATGCTGCAAATTTTGGGGAGTCTTCTTGATACTGTTCCAATATACGTTTTAACTCCTGCCTGTTTTTATCCGCAAATTTGAAGGCATGAATTAATGATTTGTCTTCAACGGGGGTACAGGCAGAGAGTAATAATAGCAGGTGTAAAAAGAATCTTACTGACATATATTGTTCCGTTTAATCTATATTCTTTCTTTTTCTAAAAATGGAAAGGAAGATATTTCTTGTGATTATATAATCGTGTCAAGATCTAAATATCCAAATTGAATCTCATCGTCAAAGGCAATGATAAGTCGATTGTTTTCTTTATCATAGCAAAAAGACTGGATTGAGTAGCCTGTTTCTAAAGTGGTCAAATACTCTCCTGTCAAGTTGAAGACAATTAACTTGGTTGTGCTGTTACTTTTGTTTGATCCCTTTTTGAATCTGGTATCTCCTAAATAGTCTGCGATTAACTTGTCTTTACAAAAGGTAACATGGGAGTAGTAACCATTTTGGTTGGATTTTTGCTTATCCCATTTCGCCCCATATAATGTATATTTAAGTTTCCCTTCTAATGTGCATAGGGTTATCAAATCGTGATACCAATATACTTCTGCATAAAGATTATTTTCTGGGGAAGCTGCAAAACTTACACGTTTTTTAGTTATTTGGGGATGTCCGGTATATTCCATAAATTTCGTCTTTTGAGTTTGCATATTCCATTTTCCGACCATAGGAATATAATCTCCTGGATTTAGAACATGCATATATAGTGCATAGGAAAGTGTATCATTGACATATTGCATCATAAAAGGAAATTCCAAAGCGTTTATGTCTGTTTTTTTCTGAGGCTGATAGACTGGATTAGAAAGTATGCTGTCTATAGGATAATCATATAACAATTGGTGGCCATGATCGAAAACATAAAATGAGTTATTCGCTTCATCAGGAATAATACTTCCCATATTGGCTATTTCTGACGGTCCTTGCCCACGATCTCCTACACTGGCCAAGTAAGCAAATGTGTTTTTGTCAAAGACATGAATCAACTTGTCAAACGATTTGTAATCACTGATTATTATGTAATTGTTCAGAATAAAAGGTGTCCCGAAGTTGGATATGGCAACATCTTCAATTGGAATTTCCCGTATGTTCTCTTTAATATTTTGGATCTTGCTTTGCGCATTGTAGTATTTGATAGATTCCGAATGTTGCTCACAGCTTAATGTGAGTAATATCCACAGGAGGTTGAATAGAAGAAAAAAATATTTCATTTTATATTAGATGTTTAATTTATGTAGAAAAGAGGGAGGTTAGTTTTCCTCCCCTTTAACTATTTTGTAATTTGTATAAATTACCAACTTGCTTCTTTATATGGATGGTAACCATAACAGAAACAAATACCGCTATCAGTTAAGCAACCATTGGGACAATCTAGGATGCCTTCTCCTTCACCAGCAGCTAACGCTTCCACATTAGCCAATGCCAAGTCAGAAAGTTCAACTTCTTGTTTATTCTGCTGGTAGTTCCAGCCTGCTGCTGCGGCGATCGCAACAAAAGCGATTACGCCAAAAAATTTCTTTCCCATTTTCGTATTATTTTTAGGGATTTATAGACTTATAATTAGTTTTGAATCTTTTGTCCGGTATCATTTCCCGGAATGGGTGATTTCTAACCCTTTTGTTGTTGTTCCTAAATTTACTACTTTTGTGCTCACCTCCTTCTTTATCTGTTATTGAATGAGGAAAAGTCCGGGAGTTTCTGCTGAAGTTTGTGAATCTGTAGGCAGGAACTCCTTTCTTTTCCCAATTATATTGTTTTATTCGACTGTCCCGATAAAACTCATCATCAGTGAGTTGTTCGGAATATTTCCATATATCTCCACCGTTCGGTAAAAATCTCCCGGCTGTTCCGCTTCGTAGCTGACCGTGACTATTCCGCTCTCTCCCGGTTGCAGTTCTTTCCAGTCGCAGGTTGCTTCGGTGCAATCGCAAGAGGTGGTAAAACCTTTCAACTTGAAGGCGCTTGTTCCGGTATTTCGGACGGTGACCGTCTGCTTTTGGGTTGTTCCCTCTTTAACCGTTCCTAAGTCATATTCCGCTTTGTCCGCTTCGAGTGTTGTCTTGGGCAATGCTTCTTGATATTGCATGCCGGTTATCTGTTTCAGATACAAATCCCTAACTGCCAAGTTATGTACCGGGTTGCCGATTATTTTCACCTTGTTGTCCTTGTCAAGCAAGAAAGTCTGAAAGGTAATATCCTGCGGAAACTTGTTCAACTTGTCCAACCTGCTGTCCCGGTCGATACAGACCGGACGGGCAAAGTTGTCGCGTTTTAGGATGTACTGCAACTCACGGTCGTCTTTCGACTGGAAGACAAAGATGAACGGGATATTACCATTTGTTGCCGAATCGACATGAGCGATCAACTCTTTCCATTTCGGCAATTGCAGTTTGCAGCTGGTGCAACCGGTTGAATCAACATAAATCAGCACTTTATATTCCGCATCGGGTATCCGATAGTCCACCGGCTCGGTGACGAAACGGGTGAACGCCATATTCTGTGGAAACACGATCTCTTTCCCTTGCCATTCCTGAACCAACAGGGCGAACTTTTCTTTGTTATTCTCTTTACAAGCGGTTAACAAAAAAAGAAGTAGTAATATGTAGAGTTGTTTTTTCATTTAATCGTTATATTTTAAATTCCATGATCGGTTCATCACTTTCTACACATGTGGCGATGATCGTCTTTGTTTTTTCGTTTACATCGATTCCGTATATGGGTTTGTCTAATGTGTATTTTTGTATGGGATTTCCTTTCAGGTCGAATACATAAATGTAACGGCCTCCGTCTTCCGGCTTTTCACCTCGTTGGTAAGAGGCTAATTTGTCTTTAAACCGGACTCCTTGGAATACGCTGTAGATATGTTTGTCCGTAATGACAATATCACTGAATCCCATTATTCCGGTCGGGAAGCCCTCACCTTTTACACTCTTAAATTGGGGCTCGCCGTTCGGACCGTATAATACGGTATGGGTATTTTCTTGGGTGTTATAGATTTCAATGGATTCCCCTAATTGGGTGACCATAGCCAATATGCCATTGTGCGGGTTATAATCAATAAAGCTACGCCATGCCTGGGCCAGTGCCGGATGGTTTTCTTGTGCAAAATCTTTTTCAGATGGGATTTTACCTATGCTTTTGATAGGTTTACCACTGTAGTCGACTTGCCAATAACGGTGCTCGCCTAAATAGTCGGGGATGAGGAAACAGGAATCTGTAGCATAAAAGTCTAACGAACGTACTAAACTTTTATCTAATTGTATCACTTCTTGTCTTGTTGCCAAACGATTTTCAGCAGAGACAGCCCAACGCGATATTTGCATTTTATTTGCGTCGAGAGCATAGATTGCATCGGGCGAATCAAACTGGAATGTTTCAGCAGAAAGCATTTCTTCCGGTCCTTCCCCCCGTTTGCCAAAAGAAACGATATGTTTCCAATTAGGGTAGGTAAAGGCATGAAAATAGTAATCGGCGTTGTGCAAATCCATTACAATAGCCATACTGTCTTTGACCGCTACCCGGAATGGGTAGCGGAAAAAAACAGTATCCAGTTCGATAACCCGCGCACTTATTGCCTTTTCATTGGGAAAAGTCGAATATCGGGGGTAGTAAGTACCGGGGGAATCGGTACAGGAGATTATCGCACTGATACCTATTAATAATATGTATGCAAAACGTTTCAAAATTATTCTAAACTTAAACCTGATATTTTGACTTCTACTTTGTAGCCTCGGCAATCAACCGAACCGCAACCAAAGCAATAGGCTCCTTCATCATTTTCGCCTTGGGCCAATGCTTCAATATTCTGAGATGCCAGGCAACCCAATGTGCTTGTTTCATTATTGTAAGACAGACTGCACACAGCCACAAAACAACTTGCTGTAAAAATCAATTTTAATAGTGTTTTCTTTTTCATGTTCTTTTTTTGGTGTAAAAGTAATCTTATGGTTTAAGATTTTCAACTAAATGTGGAAACACTTTGGTGTTTCCAGTGAAATGTTGCCAAAGTGTTGATTCTGCTTGTTCGTTTTGTTACTTTTGTCTCACAAATGAGATGAAAATGGAAAAACGCAGATTGATTATAGTCTTTGGAGGGATATTGATTTTAATGATATTGGTTGTGTTTTTATCTTGCTGTTACTTTTCTCAAATTAAAAATGAGCAGATTCTTAAAGCAACTTATCTTTTTAGTCATGCAGTCGATAAGGAAAAGGAATTGATGCAACCGGAGTTTATCTCTTTCCCAAGATCTGATACCGGCATTTCTTCTGATTCTACTGTTATCGAAACCGAAAAGGGAAAAGTTGTTTATAAAAAAAGTGAGCAGGCGGATAGTCTTGCTTTGATCGATAAAAGAGAATGGAGTTTTCAATTGTTCATTGCATTGAAAAATCCCAATCGTGCCTTTACCCTCGACAGTCTTTTTCAAGAACAATTAAAAAGTGAAGGCATAATCGCTCAAACATCTGTTTCTTTTTCACAGGGTGACAGCCTTGTCAGTTGTTCGAATAAACCGTTATCTCAGGTAGGGATCGCTTTAGAACCCATTGTCTTTGGCGTAGAAAATGATCAAAGGCAAATAAAACTACAAGCGTATGTCCTGTTTTCCCATTCCTATTTATTTAGCCGGATGCCTCTGATTTGGGGGCTGATTTTGTTGTGGTGCATTCTTGTTATTATAATGTATATATGGCAACGGCGCAAAAAGGTGGAGTATAATAATGTTGTTGTTACTCCTGTTACACCAATACCGGCAGCACTCTCTTCGGATGCTTCGGAGTGGATAGAGATAGCGCCGGGTGTTTTTTTCAATAGGAAAACGGGAGGATTAAAAGATCGGGATCATGAAGTTTACTTGACAAAAAACCGTTTACTCGCTTTTATCTGCTTTTTAGAAGCACCGGATCATACTGTCAGTTACCCTGTTTTTTGTAATGATGTGTTAGGGCGGCCTTTGAGCGAAGATGAATCGACAGAAGAAAATAAGAAGTTCAATCGAGCGATAAGGAAATCTATGACGCAAACCATAAAGCGCCTGCGAGAAGATTTGATAAATTTTCCGGAGTTGTCTATCGAAAATGCTTCCGGTTTATCTTATCGCCTGAATATTGGAACTGTCCGGGAGAGCAACATAGGGCTGACAGAATGTGAATCTGATGTTCTTTAAATATGTTAAACCATACAATATCCCCCTGCTAAATAGTTGTATTTGACATTCGTCTGTATTTCAGCTCTTTATTAGATCCTGTGTTTCTTAAAAAATATTACCCTTGCGGGTAATTTGAAAAATATAGGGTAGAAAATTAAAATAGATGCGGTAGAGTTTCTATTTGGACCAATGGGTGTTTTGATAATCTATACAATAAGGAATGGAATGGCAATAAGGAGGCGGCTTCTATACCTTATTGTAAATAAAATGTTTTTTTGCATTTGGAAGTGTAAAAGGCAAGTATTCCTCTTCAATAGGTAAAACTGTGCTTTTTTCATTGATTTGCCGCTTTTTCTCCGCGACGACCGTCTTTATCGCCATGACAATGGACTTCATCGCCATGAAGACGGTCGTCACTATCTATGGACTCGGCAACTCACGGCAACGAAGACGGTCGTCTCGGAAAAGTTCTGCGCAGCTCACGGAGAAAAAGCGGGAAAAAGCTTTTGGAGTTAACGGGCGCGGATCAACTTTGTCTACGAATATTCGATTCTCCGGAAGTTAAGGTTTCTCATATTGTCGTTGTTTTGCTGTTCAGGATGACAAAACAGAGCCGTAATGTGGATGAGCTGCCGACCACATCGCATTTGCTGTCACCGTGAAACAGTTTAATTTCACAAAATGTCAGATCAAAGTGAAGCAATATTTTAAGTGAAATAGAAAAATGACAAAAAGGGGGTTATTGTATCATTCTTCAATAATCCACTCTTCAATATTCCGCAACCGGTTACTGAAATTTATTCCGATCTTGAATAGTTTTCTTGGGTCGGAAGCGAATGGAAGTGCATACTGCTTTTCGTTAATTTGCTTAAGCGCTTCCTGGGCAGTACCTTCCAATTTGAATTCCATCACATAGATGTAGTCATTTGTTTTCAATACCAAATCGACACGTCCCCTGCTTGTGTGGTATTCGACTTGCGCATAAAAACCGACCAGTTTGAAAACGATGAAGAGGACATTCTGGTAATGCAATTCCAATTGGCGGGCCAGTTCGTATGGGGTGTCTGCAAAGAAACTTTGCAGGCGGCGGAGGAACGCATCGGGTTGGCCTGATTCTATTTCACGAACAAATTTTTGGATCTCAAAAGGAGACTCAACCTTATTGACATTCGTATAGAAAGGCATCAGGTATCGTACAAACCCTTCTTCTACTTCGCGATTAGGGAATCCTAACTGGTAAATACCGAATCTTTCATCATAACTTTTAATGGTCAGATACCCGCTTTGATAGATTACCGGGATAGGGTTCGACGAGTCTGCATAAATGCTGTTCAGTACATCCGAACTGGTCTCTTCGTTTGCCATGCGTTCCAGATCGTAATGGCTTCGCTTCAACAGTTCAACCAGATAAGTCGGTGTGCCTGTTTCGAACCAATAGTTGCTGAACTTATTATATTTAAATGTGTTGAGCAGGCTGAACGGGTTATATATGCCGATGGTATTTTCTACGAAATGATAACCGTCGTAATACTCTTTGAGTTTGATACAAACATCCTCGTATGTCATGTTTTGGAGTTCTGCTAATTCATGGAGTTCTTCTTCCAGATTGTCGTGCATCTCCTGTTCGGAAACCCCGCAAAGATTGACGTATGGCTCGCGCATGGAAATATCGTCTAAATTGTTCAAGTCGCTGAATACGCTTACTTTTCCGAATTTGGTTACGCCGGTTAGCATACCGAATTTGATATTGCCGTCCATCGTTTTCAAAACTCCGTAGAAAGGTTTCAGGGTGTTACGGAATGATTGTTGGAGCTCTTCATTGCCGATAGCCTGTAACATCGGCTTGTCGTATTCGTCCACAAGGACTACGACGCGTTGGCCTGTCTGTTTGTAGGCTCGTTCGATGACTCCAGCGAAACGGAGGGAAAAAGAACGTTCGGATGGATTGGCTCCATACAGGCTTTCCCAACCGGCCAATGTTTTTTCAAGCATATTATCGAGACTTTCCTGGCAATCGTATTTCTCGATATTCAGGTCCATGTGCAAGATCGGATGCTCGATCCAGTCTTTTTCCAGTTTTTCCATGGCAAGCCCTTCGAACAGTTCTTTCTTGCCTTGGAAATAGGCTTCGATCGTGGATATGAGCAGGCTTTTCCCGAAGCGGCGGGGACGGCTCAGGAAATAGTAGCTGCCGGTTTTGATAATCCGGTAGATAAGTTCGGTTTTATCGATATAGAAATAACCGCCGGTTCGAAGTTTTTCGAAGTTCTGTATGCCTATCGGATAAATTTTATTGCTCATAGTGTTCTTTTTTTATTCATTCTTCAATAATCCACTCTTCAATATTCCGCAACCGGTTACTGAAATTTATTCCGATCTTGAATAATTTTCTTGGGTCGGAAGCGAATGGAAGTGCATACTGCTTTTCGTTAATTTGCTTAAGCGCTTCCTGGGCAGTACCTTCCAATTTGAATTCCATCACATAGATGTAGTCATTCGTTTTCAATACCAAATCGACACGTCCCCTGCTTGTGTGGTATTCGACTTGCGTATAAAAGCCGACCAGTTTGAAAACGATGAAGAGGACATTCTGGTAATGCAATTCCAATTGGCGGACCAGTTCGTATGGGGTGTCTGCAAAGAAACTTTGCAGGCGTCGGAGGAACGCATCGGGTTGGCCTTTACGGATTTCACTGACGAATTTCTGTATTTCGAAGGGAGATTCTACTTTGTTTATACTCGTATAGAAAGGCATCAGGTACCGTACAAAGCCTTCTTCTACTTCACGATTTGGGAAACCTAACTGGTAAATGCCGAATTCTTCATCATAACTTTTAATGGTCAGATACCCGCTTTGATAGATTACCGGGATAGGGCTCGACGAGTCTGCATAAATGCTGTTCAGTACATCCGAGCTGGTTTCTTCGTTTGCCATGCGTTCCAGATCGTAATGGCTTCGTTTCAACAGTTCAACCAAATAAGTCGGTGTGCCTGTTTCGAACCAATAGTTGCTGAACTTATTATATTTAAATGTGTTGAGCAGGCTGAACGGGTTATATATGCCAATGGTATTTTCTACGAAATGATAACCGTCGTAATGCTCTTTGAGTTTAGCGCAGGTTTCCTCATATGTCATGGCCTGTATATCTGCCAACTCATGAAGTTCTTCTTCCAGGTTGTCGTGTATCTCTTGTTCGGAAATACCACAGATATTGACATAGGGTTCACGCATGGAAATGTCGTCTAAGTTGTTCAGGTCGCTGAATACGCTGATTTTTCCGAATTTTGTCACTCCTGTCAGCATGGCGAACTGGATATAGCCGTCCATCGATTTCATTACTCCATAGAATGCTTTTAAGGTTTCACGATACTCTTTTTGTAAAGTCGTATTCTCTATGGTTTGCAGTAAAGGTTTATCATATTCGTCTATCAGGATCACCACTTTACGACCTGTCTTTTCATAGGCTTTGCGGATAAGTGTGACAAAACGGTCGTCTATTGTTTCGTCTGATTGGACAGAACCGTATTCTTGTTCATAGATGAGAAACTGGCGGTCTATCAGACGGAGTAGGTCGTCTTCTGTATCAAATTTTTTAGCATTCAGGTCTAAATGCAGGATCGGATGCTCGATCCAGTCTTTTTCCAGCTTTTCCATGGCAAGCCCTTCGAACAGTTCTTTCTTGCCTTGGAAATAGGCTTCGATCGTGGATATGAGCAGGCTTTTCCCGAAGCGGCGGGGACGGCTCAGGAAATAGTAGCTGCCGGTTTTGATAATCCGGTAGATAAGTTCGGTTTTATCGATATAGAAATAACCGCCGGTTCGAAGTTTTTCGAAGTTCTGTATGCCTATCGGATAAATTTTATTGCTCATACCTATCTTGTTTTATTTATTTAAACTGTGCATCCAGTTCATAATACAACAAAGATAGTAATGTTTCTTTGCATAGCCAAGCTTGTCGGACTGATATAGCCTAAATTATACCTTCTAAATTCAAATAAGCAAACTGTATTTCGTCATTAAAATTTATGATAAGCCGGTTGTTATCTTTGTCATAACAGAAGTCGGTTATCATATATCCTGTTTCCAGGGTTTTAAGGTAATTACCGTTTAAATCGAAGACTAAGAATTTTGTGGGATAATAGGCGTCTGTACGGTGGTCGCCACCGGAATAAAGGGCCAGGATTTTATCTCCGCAAAATGCGACTCCGAGCGTGTAGTGTTGTGTTTGGGTTATTTCGCTGTCCCATTTGGGGCCATAGATGTTGCATTTTAACTTTCCGTTGAAATCGCAGATCGTCATCAGGTCATATTGCGTGTAGCATTGTACATATAGCTTGTGTTCGGCAGAAGCGGCATATATGAAACGGACTTTTTTTAGCCCTGGAAATTCATAAGGCATAGGAATTATCTCTCCAGTGGACATGTTCCATTTGGCTACGGATGGCTTGTAGTTGTTATTTCCTATCGGTTCTATGATCTGGGCGATACAAAGCGTGTCATTCAGATATAGGTATCTGTCCGGAAACTGTTTCTTTTTCATATCTGTTTTTACACTTGGCTGATAGTCGGGATTCGTTAAAACACTATCCAGGTCGTAAGCGAATATTTTCAGTTTGCCGTGATCCGACACAAAGAAACGGCGATTCGCCTCGTCGAATTCAACATGGCCTATAATTGTAATTTCTCCGGGACCTTGTCCTTGATACGTGCTGCTGGCGAGATGTTCGAATGTGTTTTTGTCAAACAAATGAATAAGTTTGTCCGGTGCATTATAGTCGGTGACAATTAAATAATCATCAATCAGATAGCTTCTCGATATCCGGCCTATCAGCACGTCCTGTGTTGAAAATTCTTTCACTCTGTCCCGCACGTCGATGACCTGGTCGCGTTTATTCTGATGTTTTTCCGTTTCAGGATTCTGGCTGCAACTCCAACTGGCGATAATCAATAAGAGGTATAACAATTTGTTCATGACTTTTTCTGTTTTTAGTGTGTTGTCATGATACAAATATAATGATATTATTTGATTACGAAATTATCGTTGTGCTTATTTGCTGATGGCGCTTTTTCTGAAGATGTATAATTAAAAGAACTCTATTATACAGGGATTATCTTCTGCATGGCAATTTATCTTATTGCCGAACTTGTCAAGAAGATCGTTCCCGTACTCGGATAGTTGTTCGGGATTAGCATATAGCAAGACGCTATTGTCACTGTCGGCCACCGATATAGTGGAGAGCACGGAGCCATAAGTAAATTCGGTCGATACAGTCTGCCCTTTGTGGATCTTGGTCAGGAAGTTTTGTCCGCTATTGTGCGTCTGTACCCAGATAATATCGCGCAGTGAAACGAGGTTATTAATGTATGAACCTTGGTTGGCTTTCCGGATGAAATCCATTCCGTTGATCTTGAAAGACTCGAGTAG
This sequence comes from Parabacteroides vesiculifaciens, assembly GCF_049860805.1. Taxonomy (NCBI): domain Bacteria; kingdom Pseudomonadati; phylum Bacteroidota; class Bacteroidia; order Bacteroidales; family Tannerellaceae; genus Parabacteroides; species Parabacteroides vesiculifaciens. The sequence continues at coordinate 3,365,655 of NZ_CP187555.1, read as the reverse complement.
TTGTTCTTTTGAAAGATATGATTGATCTTGGGTAAATATCCCCTCCTTGAATGTTTCCGTTTCGGGATTGAATGCTACATACGTGTTGGATATCCCTAACTGGAACAGGTAGTCTGAACCACATGCTATGAACTGTACTGGGCGGAACATAATGAAAGGAATTTCTTTTTTCAGATAGTCGGAAAGGATCTTTCCTTCTTTATCGGTCAAAGTGAGTGTGTTTTCATTTTGTCCCGTTACCAACAGGATATGCGAGTTGTCCAGTCTTTTGAATTTGTGGATAACATAGGAATAGGGTATTTTGAATTTAAACGATAAATCAGCCGCATCATACACTTTCAGGCTTATATTATCTGAAATCCAGATTTCAGTAGTTCCCTCTGTTTCACAGATATCGAAATCCTCGATACGCTGATATTCTTCAGGCCCTTGCCCTTGTTTAGACAGTACGGAAACAAATTTTCCCTTTTCATTAAAGTGCAGGATCGATTGTCCGCCGGATGAAGAAATATAATAGTGGCCTTTGAATTTTTTTATTTTGTCTATTTGCCCGACCAGACACTCGGAAGTGGTTTCCAGAGGTGTAATCTCACTTTTATCCGTAAATAAATCGGACCATCCGGGATGCATCTCCTTTGGGGTGGAAAAATTTTCCAATAAAACTTTTTCCTCTTGCTTTTTTCCCGTACAGGAAAAGCACAGACATAATAAAGTGACGAATAAAAAGACGGTTCTATTCATAATTTTTATTCTTTTATTTCGATAGTTAGTAATATCCAGTTGCTTCCGTCGGGAGATAATGCCGGTAATAACTTTTGGATGGCCGGATAGGTGCATTTTATATTCTGGTAATGTTCGGCAAGCTCCTTTTCCTGGGCGAGCACATATAAATTCTTACCGTCGGAACCGATAAACGGATTATAAGAGATGGGCATGAAGTTGTCAAACAAACGGTTGAAGGAATATAGAGCGTTATCCACCAAGTTGATCGAACAGAAATCTTCCCGTTTGCCTGCTAATTTAAAGAATAATTTGCCGGAAGCCTGATTGAAACTATAATGGGAATAAATGTACTTTCGTTTTGTGATGATTTCCGACATTTCCTGATCTTCTTCAGGACCGTACGGATGTTTGTCTTTTGTTAGGAAATCTCCGTGGAAATCGAGAAAAAAGAAAGGTTCGACTGCACCTTTTTGCTGATTATAAGAATAGATCGTATCTATGTTATTAGGAAAAATGAATAAATTATTCGCCTTCTCATCTTGTGCATACATATTTTGCGGGGCAGATGGCCATTCTTCTTTTCCCCATTTCGGCAGGAACAGCTTATTTATAGATTTGAAATCCGTTAGTGCAAAAAAGTGACCTTCAATGCTTCCCCGGCTGTTGCATGTGCCTCCTGAGTAAACGAGAAAGTTTTGCTGTCCGACCGGTATGAGGTTGGCGCAGGGAAAAGGTAACGATACCCTTTTAATGGGTGTCCCGTCCAGTTTGAATTTATTGATTATTTTGAAACGGCTGACGACCCATAATTCTTCTGCATCCGGTACGATGGTCATCGAGATAACGAGAAGCGCATCGGCAAAAGTCAGTTCTTTAACGAGTTGACCGGATTTATCGAAGATCACTACTTTATTTCCGGCAATTGTCCTACCCATTATTATGTAGAGGCGGTCTTTATACGGAATCATGGTTGCGCCATAATCAAACAAGTTGGATTCCAGTCGAGTACAGGAGATGTTTTTCACCAGGTCGTCAAAATTGATTGTTTTATACCCGGACATATCTATTCGCGTCACCGTATTGTTTTCTTCGTCCGATTGGATAGGAAGCGTACTGCCCTTTGCACAACAACAAACGGTGATAAATAGAATAAGTATTTTTATTTTCATGGTCATATTGTGTAGACTTAAATATCTCCAACAGGTTATCACAAATGTACTATAAATAATTTGAGTTTGTTATATTTGTAACAATAATAAACTTCAACTGTTTTTAGTAAAGTAAAGATTCGGATTATGAAGCTTTTTTCGGGAATATGGGAGCGTGTGGATGCTTTTCTTCATGATGAAAAATTGAAGAAGAAGCTGTATGTTATTATATTCGAATCAGATACCCCGATGGGAAAACTGTTCGATACCTGCCTGATCGGATTTATTATCGCAAGCGTAGTAGTGGTGGTATTGGAGAGTATACGGTCTTTTTCATATCACTATACGTTGGGATTGCGGATATTGGAGTATGTATTTACGGCCTTTTTTACTTTTGAGTATCTGGTTCGTATCTATTGTTCGCCAAAACCGAAAAAGTATATTTTCAGCTTTTTCGGGATTGTGGACCTGCTGTCGACATTACCGGTTTATCTGAGTTTTTTCTTTGCCGGTACGCGTTATCTGCTTGTGATCCGTGCATTCCGGTTGATCCGCGTTTTCCGCGTCTTTAAGCTGTTCAATTTTCTGAAAGAGGGGAATCTGTTATTGAAGTCGCTAAGGATCAGCTCACCGAAGATATTCGTGTTTTTCTTTTTTGTCTTGATTCTGGTGACTTCGATCGGTACGATAATGTATATGATAGAAGGAAACCAACCCGGTACGCAGTTCAATAATATACCGAACAGCATCTATTGGGCGATTGTGACGATGACGACTGTCGGCTACGGAGATATAACGCCGGTGACACCTGTCGGACGTTTTCTCTCGGCTATCGTGATGTTGATCGGTTATACGATTATCGCTGTTCCGACGGGGATTGTGTCGGCCACAATGGTTGGTGAACAGCGTAAAAGGAGCAGGCTGGAGTGTCCGCATTGCCATCAGGCCGGACATGAAGAGGGGGCGGAATATTGTAAATATTGCGGTACTAAATTGGATCAGCCGGAGGCATAAAGATTCGGAATCTGTCAAAATAATTAGTATCTTTGCCGCCATTTGATATTAATAATTAAGAAAGAATATGGAAACAGTAGTAAGTGGCATTCGCCCAACGGGTAATTTGCATCTGGGGAATTACTTCGGAGCAGTAAAAGGATTTTTGCAAATGCAAAATGAGTATAATTGCTTTTTCTTTATTGCAGACTGGCACTCGTTGACTACACATCCGCATCCTGATAATATCCGTAACAGTGTAAAGACGATCCTGGCTGAATATCTGGCTTGCGGCATCGATCCGGAAAAAGCGACCATCTATCTGCAGAGCGATGTGCGCGAAATCCCCGAACTGTATCTGTATCTGAACATGAATGCCGGAATCGGCGAGTTGATGCGTACTACTTCTTTCAAGGACAAGGCACGCCAACAATTGCACATTGACCGTGTCAACACCACGGAAGGCGATGTGGAAAAGGAAATCTTCAACGAGGGGAACAAACATAGCGTAAGCGCCGGTTTGTTGACCTATCCGACTCTGATGGCAGCCGATATCATTATCCATAAGGCAGTGAAGGTGCCGGTAGGGAAAGACCAGGAACAGAATATGGAAATGGCCCGCCGTTTTGCCCGCCGTTTCAATTCGACCTATGGAGTCGAATGTTTCCCGGAACCCGCCTCTTTTTATTATTCCAACAAAGCGATCAAAGTGCCCGGTCTGGACGGGTCCGGAAAGATGGGTAAGAGCGAAGGGAATGCCATCTACTTGATCGATGATGAAAAGACAATTAAGAAAAAGGTGATGAAAGCAGTGACGGATGCAGGTCCTACGGAGCCGAACAGCGTGAAGCCCGAACCGATTGCCAATTTGTTTACGATGATGGAAATCGTATCGGCAAAAGATACTTTTGATTTCTTCAATGAGAAATATAACAATTGTGAAATCCGTTACGGAGATTTGAAAAAGCAATTGGCTGAAGATATCAATAATTTCTGTGCTCCGATTCGTGAACGTATTTTAGATATTCGTTCTAACGAGGAATATCTGGCGAAAGTCGCCCGTATGGGTGCCGAGAAAGCAAGCGAGAGCGCAGCAAAAACGTTGCGTGAAGTACGCGAGATTATCGGATTCAGAGGATAAGCATTTATAAAATTATAACCGGGGGCTGTGTCAAAACAGCCTTGTCCCTGCCTCAGGCGCAGGAACAGGGCCGTTTTGACACAGTTCTTTTTTATCTCTTTTAGTATAAAAAAACTGTACCTTCTCATAATACGATATAATTTATTAAAATCATAATAAATAACCTGAAAATCGGAATGTTAAATGGAAAACTACTTTACTTTGCGGTGAATAGAGACAAGTAACAAATGTATGGCGGCAATATCTGCGGGAGAGTTTGAACGTATTTTCAAGGAGCTTTATAAGCCCCTGTGTCTGTTTGCACTCCGTTTTACAGAAAAAATGGAAGATGCCGAGGATGTCGTGCAGCAGGCTTTTGCCGACGTTTGGGATAGAAACAGCCATAATGTGGTAATTGCTAACTTTAAATCCTATCTCTACCAGGCGGTACGGAATCGTTCGCTTACGCTTATTGCCCAATCTTCCGATACATTACAGGCGACAGAATGTATTGCCGATATGGAGGACCTGTCGGAAGAGGAGCAGATATATCAATCGGAACGGGATGCGCGCCTTTGGGCGGCTATCGACGAATTGCCTGCCGAACGGAAGAGGATATTTTTGCTTTCCAAACGGGACGGATTGAAATATCAGGAGATTGCGGAGGAGTTGCATATTTCCATTAAAACAGTTGAAAACCAGATCGGGAAAGCGCTAAAGACTTTGCGGGAAACTGCCGTACGGATTTATTGTTTCTTTTTTTCTTGATAAGGATAGGGGTTTTTCATGATTTCTTGTCTTAGTGATAGAAAGGTTAAAATGTTTATGTATCACTAATGCAAAAAGAGAAATGAAGAAATTCGTGTTATTTGTGATGTTGATGATGAGTGTGAGTTCGCTTTGGGCCCAAAAACGTTGGTCGCTAACCCCTGAGATGGGAATGACAGCCATTAAAAGAGGAGGAGGCGCCCATCCGGCCGAGCAGCGATACAATACGCGTTGGAAAGTCGGAGTGGGCGTGGAATATGCGGTTAAACCGGATGTCTTTTCTTTGAAATCAGGACTGTATTATACGCAACGTGGATATTCGTTTCATTCGATGTCATATGGAGGCTATTATTCGGTTTCGGGACAGAATGACAACACATTCGGAGAGATGTGGTACAAAACGAACCGGCATTTCTTGCAAGTCCCTTTGATGGCGAATTTTTCCATCAGGTTGGCAGATGATGTGCGGCTGAATCTGGCTGCCGGTCCCTATATCGCTTATTCGTTGGGAGATAAAGGCCTGGCTGAATATAGCGAATATATTTCGACCGGCGGTAAGAGTTTTGGCTATGGTTATAGCTATGGTTCAAACAACTATACTTATGTAGGTGGTAACGATGGCTATCTATATGGAAGCGGATGGGCTGGGCAAGGTTTTAGGAGTGAAGGTTGGACTCATGACAATCCTTTAGACTGGGGCGTTTCTTTCCAGGTTGGATTGGAAGTGAGACAATGGGTCATAAACGTCGGATACGACGCCTCTTTGGGCAAAGAGTACAAATGGGATTCCGCCAGCCTGAAATATCATACCTTCAGTTTGTCTGTCGGGTATAAATTCAAATTAGGTAAATAATCGTAGAGATGCCCCTTGCGGGTATTCGTAACTGGATAAATGATGAACAACGAGCAAGATGATAGATTTGAAAAACGCCTTCGTTTTGTAGCCCGGCGCTACAAAGAGGGAAGCCTGGATGAGGATAAGGCCTGGGAACGGTTTGCCGCCCGGCAGGGAATCCGTCGTCAGGTCTTTTTCCGCCGTTATTGGATGGCGGCAGCTTCTGTCATGCTCTTGCTTATTGGATTCGGTACTTTTTATATGAAGGAGCGGAATAACCCCGAATGGGTATCTGTCGTTACCGCATCGGGACAGTTGAAAGATGTTTATCTGCCGGATAGTACGCTGGTCTCGATGGCCGGGAATTCGTCGCTCCGGTATGATTTGAAAGAATATGGAAAGGAAAGGCGTGTTGTGGAGATGACTGGAAAAGCGTTTTTCCAGGTGAAGAGGAATGAGGCACGCCCCTTCTCCGTTCATACGGCCATGACGGAGGTAACGGTTTTAGGAACCAGTTTCCAGGTAAGCGAACAACCGGGTATGACGGAAGTCGATGTCGTGACGGGAAAAGTCCGTTTCGCTGCCGGGAAAGAAGCTGAACCTGTTATCTTGACGGCGGGAATGTCGGCCTCTTATTCGAATGAAAAGAAAGAGATAGATATCTTGGCGGAAGAAAATCCGAATAATCTTTCCTGGAAAACGAAGCAACTGAGGTTCAACGATACGCCTTTGGAAAAGGTGATCAGGGACCTGAACGAGTATTACCGGGTGGAGATCACCAACAAGGTGGATTCGCCGGATTCCAGGCTGACCGCCACATTCAACGATCTGCCTCTTGACGAAGTCTTGCTGGTTATCAATCAGACGTTAGATATCCGACTGGCTCCCCGGAAGGATAAGTAAAAAAAGAACATATGTATCGTGTTTACCTATTTGTCATCGGGATTTGTATGTGTTGCCCGCTGATCAGGGCGAAAGAACCTCTGTCCCTGTTGGCGGATCCGACTCCTACTGTCACATTAGATATGAGGCGGGTGCCGCTACAGGATATTCTACTGGAGATAGAAAGGCAGACCGGCCTGTTTTTTTCCTATGAGTCGTCGATGTTGAAAGAATACCGCCATGTTTCGTTGACGGCGCACGACGAGTCCCTTTCCTATTGCCTGAAACGGCTGTTCGAACCTTTATCTCTTGTTTACCGGATTACGGGAAGTTATGTGATATTGAAACGTAAGCCCCGGCAATATACCATTAGCGGTTTTGTGCGGGATTCTGCTTCCTACGAGAGTTTGATTGCAGCAACCGTGGTGGAGCGTTCTTCCGGGAAAGGGTCGGTTTCCAATAATTACGGCTTTTACAGCATTACGCTGCCTCCGGGGAAGGTGGAGCTGTCTTCCTCTTATGTCGGCTACGAGCCTTGTTCCGTTACGTTCGAGTTGACCCGCGATACGATGATCGACCTGCCCTTGTCGCCTGCCGGTGTGCTGGGGGAAGTCGTAATAAAAGGTATCTCGCCCCGATCGGATGTTTTGAACAGCCGGGTGGGCGTGTCGGATGTCCCGGCAAGCCGGGTGAAATCGTTGCCGGCCCTGTTAGGTGAAACAGATGTAGTCAAGACCTTGCAACGGTTACCGGGAGTCGCCGGTGGTACGGAAGGCATGAGCGGCTTGTTTGTACGGGGAGGCGATGGCGACGATAACCTGTTTTTACTCGATGGCAACCCGGTTTATCATACGGATCATGTGTTGGGCTTTTTCTCGGCTTTCAATCCGGATGCTGTAAAGAATGCCACTTTTTATAAAGGAAGTTTTCCGGCGGAATATGGCGGGAGACTTTCTTCCGTTATAGATGTGCGTACGAACGAGGGGAACCGGAAGGAATATCACGGGAACATCTCGATCGGATTGTTGGCGGCGCGTGCCAATCTGGAAGGGCCGATCATCAAGGACCGTTCTTCGTTCAATGTGTCGGTGCGGCGTACCTGGATGGAACTGATTACCTGGCCCATCATGACGGCTGTGAGCAAAAGGGCAGATACGGAAGTGAAAGGCGGATATCATTTCTACGATATGAATGCCAAGGTGGATTATTCTTTTACGGACCGTAGCCGCGGGTACCTGAGTTTTTATATGGGAAGCGACAGTTACCGGAACGGCGAGGCCTCGAAAGACGTGCATGGCGAAGACCGGGATTTCCGTTGGCGTTGGGGGAACCTGATCGGGTCCGCTGGCTGGAACTACCTGATCAATCAGAAGCTGTTTGCCTCTTTTACAGGCGGATATACCCGTTACCGTTCACATATTATCCAGAAGCAGAATGCATTTGTCTCTTCGCCGGATAAGAGCGGACAGGTTTATTTCCAGGAAGGACATTACCGTTCGGCTATGGAAGATGTGAACCTGAGAGCCTCTTTCGACTATCGCCTGAATATCGACCACCGGATCCGGATGGGGAGCGATTACCTGTTTCATCTTTTTCGTCCTGAACAGAGTAACATGAGTTCCTGGTATAAGGATTCGGTTGTTTCGCAAATGAATAATACGATCTTCTCGCATTCCCTGATTCATGGCCATGAGGTTTCCCTGTATGCGGAAGACGAAATGTCGCTGACCGACCGGCTGCGGGTGAATGCCGGGTTGCGCTTTACCCTTTTCCATGTGCAGGGAGAGACTTACCAGTCGTTCCAACCCCGTTTTTCCGCCCGCTACCTGCTGGGGCGGAACTTGTCGGCAAAAGTGTCTTATACGAAGATGAACCAATATATCCATTTATTGTCCAACAGTTATATCAGTCAGCCGACGGATATTTGGGTGCCGGTAACCGGGAGTATCCGCCCGATGCATGCGCACCAGGCGACGGGTGGTCTGTTCTGGCATTATAAAGGGTTGGACTTCTCGGCTGAAGGCTATTATAAACGGATGAATAATCTGGTGGAATATAAGGATAACGGTCCGGTTTTGTCTTCTTTTTCGGGTTGGGAAGACCGGGTTGGAGTAGGTAAGGGACGTTCCTACGGCCTGGAATTGATGGTACAGAAAAAGACGGGGCGGTTTAACGGTTGGATCGGGTATACGCTCTCCTGGTCGGACCGCTGGTTCCCGGACGGGACGGTCAATAAAGGGCGCCGTTTCCCTTCCAAATACGACAACCGGCATAAGATCGATATCGTCGCTTCCTACAAACTCTCTAAAAAGGTGGAACTGACGGCTGCGTGGATGTATAAATCCGGCAATCACCTGACGATTCAGGACATACAATACCGTCCGTTACCGGAGTTGACGGAGCGCGGTTACCAGGAGGAACTTTGGTGGGGAGATGGGCAGAACGCAAGTTCGCGCAATAATTACCAGCTACCTGCTTATCACCGGCTCGATCTGGGCGTTAATTTCTACCGGTATAAAAAGAACGGACGTATGGGAATCTGGAACCTGAGCCTTTGCAATGCCTATTTTAAGGCGAATCCTTTCTCGGTCCGTCCTGTTTATTCTCAAACGGAAAAAGGCCGGGAGGTCGTGCTGGAACAGACCTTGTTGTTCCTTTTCGTCCCTTCCGTCTCTTATACATATAAATTCTGATGGCGATGAAAAAGATACTGTTTGCCTTGTGCCTGCTTTTGTTTGCCTCCTGTACCCGCGACGTGGTGCTGGTTCTGCCGCCCGTGCCTCCGCGCTTAGTGTTGAATGCTTCCGTCTCGCCGGATACGGATGTGACGGCCTTCTTGTCCAAAAGCTGGTTTGTCCTGGACACGGTCACGGACGACGGGGTTGCGGACGGCAACATACACGTATTTATAAACGGCCGTTTGCAAGGACGTATGCAGCCCGTTTCCGATAGCCGTATTACCGGGCAATATGTTTTGCCCGGTTGCCGGGTGAAGGCCGGCGATCGCTTACGGCTGGAAGCTGGGGCCGGAGGTTTCGATCCGGTAGGAGGGGAAACGGTTATTCCGGATCCGGTGGAGGTGTTGTCTGTCGATACGGCCCGTTTTACCCGTTTTGGCTATGGCGGATACGAATATCCTTCCATACGGTTGTATATCCGCTTCCGGGACAAACCGGACAAACGCAATTATTATCGCCTGATTATCGAGAAGCTGACGGAGTTTCAGAAAGGAGACAGCGTGATAACCTGTAGTTCGATGTACCGGTCGGAACCTGATTATACGGATTGGTTGAGTGTGGTTTATGAAGATCCGGTATTTCGCTCGACGGCGACGAATCCGGTTATCGAACAGTTGGACGGGGCGACCTGCAGGGGCACGTTTACGGATGATATGTTCGATGGCGAAGACTATACGGTCCGCTCCTCTTTCTGGCCTGTCGATAATTCCTTTAAGGGTGATTCGGTCACGACAACGGTACACTATGATGTCCGTCTGGTGGCTATTTCGGAAGAATATTACCGGTATCTGGTCGTAATCCGCAATTTTTCAATCTCGTTGGGCGATGCTTACTTAGACGGCCTGGTGGAGCCTACCGCCACCTATACGAATGTAGAAGGCGGCTTTGGAATCGTAGCCGGTTGCCAACTGGCCCATCGCCGTTTCACAATGCCTTTCGGAGACAAGGAGCCCTACTGGAATCCATGGTAACCGCATCAGGATATTATCTGAAAATTGGTATCTACAGGATGACCTGCGTTCTTTGGCGGACCTAAAAAAGGTCCCGATTCAGTAAAAGAACCTTCATATCCGTTTTTTGTTTTTTAGGGTTTACCCGTTAAATGCTCATATGCAACCGGCATATATTCAGCAAGTTGCAACGAAGTGAAGGGGGAATGCAATTTATATAAAAGGTCTTCCCGGGATGTGTATCTATGGGACGGGAGCTGTAAAATATAGCCCTAAGGCCATAAAATATACCCTTAAGGCTATCCGTGACAGGGCGACCGCACCAAAATTTTTAAGCAATACGATCTTATGGACTACATAATATAAGGAATAATCTATCCCCGCTACAAGAAAACTTATCTACATAGGCATAAAAAACATCGGAATGCCTATCAATTCTATAATCAGTGCCAGTGATTATAAAATCAGTGCCAGCAATTATATAATCACAACCACTGATTATAAAGTCACTGACACCGATTACAGAATTAGCAGGCACTTAAGAAAGAATTATTCGGGATAAAAACGGTTTTTTCTCTCCATGGAAATAAAAAATTGTTACTGCTGGATTTGGTGCGGTTGCCCTAGTGTAAAGATCGTTTATGGGAAAATGTGAAATGCATTTTGTCTTTTTAGGAGCTAAACCCTACAAAGTGCATTGACAAACCAGCATTTGGAATACTCGCATTTCATCTGACAATTTGCTTTTATTTCTTTTTTTACCGGATCGGATAGGGGTTTTTCCGTTTTCCCTGTCTTATGGATGAAAAGTCAATAAAGATAAGATGAAGAAGTTAATGTTGAGAGGATGGTTTACCTGTGCATTTGTGTGTTTGAGTTGTTTTTTGATGTCAGAGAAGATGTTGGCAGAGGTAAACGGTGGAGATGAGGTTCGAACGGTTACATTGAACATGCTGAACGTTTCTTTGAAAGAGATTCTGACAGAGATCGGGAAGCAGGCCGGAGTGACTTTTTCGTATGAATCATCTTTGTTGAAAGAGTTTCCGAAGACGAGTTTCAAGGTGGAAGATGCAGCACTTGACGATTGCCTGACACAACTTTTTGCCAGCTATCCGATCGTGTACAAGAGGACAGGAAACATTGTCGTTCTGAAACGCAAACCCAGGCAGGTCACGATCAGCGGTTTTGTGCGGGATAAAACTTCCGCAGAATCCCTGGTCGGGGCTTCTGTGTATGATATCGGCAGCCGGCTGGGGATTGCTACGAATGCTTTTGGCTTTTTTAGCCTTACGATACCTGCCTCCGATGATCCGGTACGGATTTCGGTATCCTATATCGGTTATGAAAACCGGAAACTCGATTTTCCCGCATTAGAACGCGATACGATGCTTACCTTGTTTTTACAGACAAATGCTTCGATCGGCGAAGTGGTGGTGACTGGCAATGAACGTTCGTTGCGTTCGCCCGTCCACAATGTGCAGATGGGCGCCTTGGAGGTAAACCAGGCGACGATCCGCGCCACTCCGACCTTGATGGGTGAAGCGGATATTATTCGGACATTACAGCTGACGCCGGGCGTCTCGATGGGAACCGAAGGTGTCTCCGGCCTGTACGTGCGCGGGGGGAATGTCGACGAGAACCTGTTCTTGATAGACGGCAATCCGGTTTATCAGCTTAACCACCTGGGAGGAATATTTTCCGCTTTTAACGGCGAAGCGATCAAAAGTATGGATTTCTATAAGGCAGGTTTTCCTGCCCGTTACGGCGGCCGCCTTTCGTCGGTTGTCGATGTGCAGACGAAGGAAGGAAATATGAAAGAATACCACGGTAGTGCGTCGGTCGGGCTGATTGCGGGGAACCTGAGCCTGGAAGGTCCGATTGTCAAAGATCGTACCTCCTTTTCGATCGCTCTACGCCGTACTTGGCTCGATGCGATTACCGCTCCCACATTGGCAATCTTCAATGCCGTGAAAAAAGATAAGAGTTCCGATATTAATTTCCGTTATGCCTTTCATGATTTGAATGCCCGTATAGACCACCGCGTCAACGACCGGAGCCGTCTCTTTGTCAGTATCTATAACGGGAACGATGTGCTGAAGGTTACAAGTGAAGACAATCCGAAGAGGGATGGCTCTATCAGTGGCTATCTGGATAAAACACGGGTTTCCATGCGCTGGGGGAATCTTGTCGCTTCCGCTGGCTGGACGTATGCGTTCAATAACCGCCTGTTCGGTAAGATTGCCGGTTTCTATACCCGTTATAATGCGAAAATATCCTACCGGGAAGAAGAGAAGTCGTGGGATTATAATAACGAAGCCTATTCCCTGAGTTTTGACGAAACGGTCAGCGCTTCCGGGATCAATGATTTCGGTGTCCGTACGTCGTTTGACTATCAGCCGGTGTCGAGCCATCATATCCGTTTCGGAGGCGATTATGTGCGGCATGATTTCCGTCCCGAATACAGCCGTTTCCTGACAGAGGAGAGTAATAAACCGGATTCCATGCAGGTCGGCAAAGTGTTCAGCAACGAGAAATTGCTGGCATACGAGTTGTCGGCATTTGCAGAAGACGACTGGACATTGACGCCTGCGCTCCGTCTGAACGCCGGAGTCCGTTTGAGCCTTTTCAACATCGACCGGAAAACCTATACCGGTGTCGAGCCGCGCGTATCTCTGCGCTGGCTGCTCGGCAAAAACCTTAGTTTGAAGGCTTCCTATTCGAGGATGAATCAATATGTGCACCTTATCAGCAACAGTTTTCTTAATTTGCCGACCGATTCGTGGATGCCTGTCACCCGCAACCTGAAGCCGCTGATCAGCGACCAGTATTCGTTGGGTGCCTACTACAACTGGAAGGATCTGGACTTCTCGATGGAAGGATATTATAAGGATAGCCGTAACCTGCTCGAATATAAGGATGGACACAGCTTGGTCCCCTCATCGATCACATGGGACCGGAAGTTGGTTGCCGGAAAAGGACGTTCTTACGGTTTGGAATGGATGGTGAGGAAGTCTACAGGACGTACGACCGGCTGGATCGGATATTCCCTTGCCTGGTCGGACCGCCAGTTTGACGAACTGAACGGGGGACGCCGGTTCCCTTCCCGCTACGACAACCGCCATAAGTTGAATATTGTCGTCATGCATAAACTCTCGAAACGTGTGGAACTTTCGGCTGCCTGGACCTATACATCCGGCAACTATACCACGCTCTCGACAGAAAATTACGAGGGCTTGAATCCTCCGTCTAAGGATCCATATGGCAGTTCCAGTCAAGAGGAGTTCGACCTTTACGGCGATCGCAATAATTACCAGCTTCCGGCCTATCATCGTCTTGACCTGGGAATCAATATCTATCGTCCGAAGAAAAAGGGACGTATGGGTATCTGGAATGTCAGCGTTTACAATGCCTATTGCCGGATGAACCCTTTTATGATCGAAAAGACGGAAGAGTATGATTCTGCCGAAAAGAAATCGTATCCTGTGTTTAAGCAATATAGTTTCTTACCGATAGTCCCGTCTATCACTTACACTTATAAATTTTAAAAGAAGATGAAGACAAACAAGATATTCCCGTTCCTGCTTTTCTTGGCAGTGTTTTTTCAAAGTTGTGAACAAATCGTTGAACTCGATTCTTTCAAGCCCGCTCCGAAATTGGTGCTTAACGGGGTGGCGAAAGCGGGTGAACCGGTACGTGCAAACCTTTCCCGTACCTGGTTCCATACGGATGGAAAACCTAACCTGACGATCCCGGATGCAGACGTGAGATTATATGTGAACGATGTTTTCCTTGAACAGTTGACATTTGTCGCTCCAGCCAAAGAGGCTCAATCCGGTTCTTATGAAGCGGCCTATTCTCCTTCGGCCGGTGACCGTATCCGTATCACGGCTTCCGCTCCCGGCTATCCTGACATTGCTGCTGTTTCCGAACTTCCGCTGCCTATGCCGGTTGCCAGTTGTCGGTTGCTGGCTCAGAAATCATTGGTTGTAGATGATGATTCTGTTCGTCAATATAGTGTAAATTACACGTTGGATTTGACGGTCAAGGATGAGCCGGCAGAGGCGAACTATTACCTGATCTATGGAAAAGAATTCTGGCGTGGCAAATATGGATATGGATATGAGAATGGGGCAGGATATGGATATGAAGGTGGAGTTAACGGTTTCGACGTAAATCAGGGTGATACTGTTTATTGGAATTATACCTACATCCACTTTTCCGAAGAACCGTTGTTTAAAAACGTGGTAACAGCTTTCGATTATATTTTTGGTACCGGAGGTTCCCAAAACAACTATTGGGGGGCTTTTTCCGATGAGCTGATAGATGGACGGACTTATAGCATGCAGCTTCCTCTCGGATGGTATGGTTATACTATTTATCAGAGCAAGGAAGACCAGTCGATTCTTTATCCCAGAAAGTTCCGTTTTTATCTGCAGGCTATTTCCAAGGACTATTTTGATTATTTGAAGACGTTGCAGGAACTTAAGTCCGGCTCCTTTACCGGCGATCTTGCGTCAGCCGGTTTTGCAGAACCGATCCGTCTCCCTTCCAACGTGGAAGGGGGAACGGGAGTACTGGGTAGCGCAACGGAATGTATTTATGAGTGGGATGAAAGGGATATCATTTCTTTTGAAGGTCCACGCTGACCGGATAATGATCTGAAATCCCTTCCGCCTCTATCCCGTTATGAATATGGGCATCGACACACCGGGAAACTAAGGACGGAGAAACCAGTATATAATCCAACCGTTCGCCTATCCCGTGCAGGCGGGTGTCGCCATGTTGCCATCCGTAGAGGAAAGCGGACGGGAATGTCGTTCGTTTATCGGCGGGAACATACATACGGCATATGTCGGTGAGCCCGGCCGAAAGGAACTGGGACAGGACGGAATAATCGAACCGTCCGTCACGCATATTCCGGTATGTTTCCTGTTCGGCATCCCACTTCCGCATGTTCTCGATCAGTTGGCCGTGCGTTTCTACCCAATCGGCATCAAAAGGCGAATAAGAGTTGAAGTCTCCCATGATCATACAACCGTCCAGCTGGTTGTCCTGTATGTATTTTGTCAACATCTGCGCTTCTTTCAAACGAAATTTCCAGTCGTGGGGACTGAGGTGGGTGACGATGATATCCAGCCCGTGAGTTTGGACATGCAGCATACCGTGCCAGAAACCTTCCACCTGTTTCCTGACGACTGTGATCGGTTCGTCGGAGCTTATGCCGACAGGATATCCCTCTTCTTTCACGATGGCATAATACTTATGACCGTATTCGGAGGCCAGTTTACCCAGATCCTTTTCCGTAAAACCCACCAGTTCGGTCATGGCCAGAATGTCCGGTTGCTGTCCTTTTACCCAGTTGATAAAGTTTGTCCGGCGGGAAGTATCGTTCTCGAAACCATTCCAAATATTGTAGGAGACAACCCGCAGTTTCTCTTTTCCAGCCGGTTGTCCATAGCTTGTTACGGGCACTAATAGCGTGAACAGGAAGATATAGAGTAAGTGAAGACGTTTCATGGTTATGTTGTTTTATTCTTGATGTTTAGTTTTTCAGTTTCTTCTATTTGATCGTTCCGGTAACCGTCACTACGCTGTTAGCCGGGATCTCGATTTGGTTTCCTTTTGTTTCCGAGCTGCTCCAGTTGTTCTTTTCGTCGGTAAGGAAACAGTTTAATTTCCCCGATAAAACCTGTCCGTCTATCTGCAGGCTGGCACGTTTGCCGGTGGCTGTCGGGTTGATTGCCACAACGGTGAAGTCTTTCCCGTTTTTATAGGCGGAGAAGAATAAACTGTCCGTGGCGGCACTACTGATTTCGGTACCGATGCGCTTGCTTCCGACCGGAATATAACGGGAGAAGTTGCCGAATGTATAGAAACGTTTTGTCGTCAGGTAATTCTGCCGGTCGGGATCCAGCACGATCAATCCCTCATTGTTCCCGGCGGGGAGTGCACCAGCCCACCAGATGCAGGCGCTTGCATTGGCTATGGACAGATACTTATGGAATGTGATTGCCCATTCGATACCGTCCCGGATGGTGGTATCTAAGGCTTCCGTATTGCTTATTTCCGTTAGCCAGACCGGGATATCCGTCTTTTCAGCTTCGCCAAACGGTTCGATAGGTGTACTTAGGCTGTCTTTGGGGGCCGGGTAGGAGTCGGGCAACGTGTATCCGTGTCCGGCAGCAATTACCGGGTATTGGGTTATGCCCGGATACTGGCTGATGATTGCATCGGTGAAATGCCGGGAAGAAACGAAAGCCGCTTGTTGGCTGACGGCTGACCAGAACGGGTTTTCACCGAATACGATACGTGCCGGTATTTCTTCTTTCCGGAAAGTCGGCCCCAGATATTCCATAATGAACTCGCCCATCTTCTCAGGCGTCCATAAAGAAGAGTTCCAGGGAGCTGCATAACCGGGTTCATTGGATGGTGAAATAGCATAAGGTTCCAATCCGACGGATTTGTATGCCTGGTAGAATGCGGCAAGGTAATCGGCATAAGCCTGGTTATAAGCCGGATTCAGTTCGCCTTGCGACACTTTGCCGTTGCTTTTCATGTAAGCCGGCGCGCTCCAGACGGAGAAGAACAGTTTGTCGGTTTTGCATTTCTCTTTTACATAACGGGCGATCCACAATTGTCCGCGACGTTTCAGGTCATCCGATTCTCCGGTGAAGAAACTGTCCGTCAGGGGAAGGTCGATATCTGCATCGAGGTCGAAATCTTTGTCTTGCGGGTTTTCCCAGTAATGGGGGAAAACTTCACCCCGCAGGATGCTGAGGCGGAGTCCTTCGTTTCCGAACATTTTTTGCAGCACTTCTTCCCGTTTGAAATGCGCGTAAAGTTTATCCGACCATCCGGCCTGTGCAACACCGAAGCCGTCTATGGTCTGTTTTTCATTATTCCAGAGAATATTTATCTTACAGTCCGGTTCTTGCGCTTCTTTGCAGGAAAAGCCGATGACGGATATAAGGATGAAAAGAAAGATGTTTCTGTATCTGTCCATTTGTGTAGGATTGGATCTTCTCATGTGATTATGTGTTTTTGTTTAATTTTTCTTTCTGTTCAGTTTCCGATCCGGAACGTTCCGATCTTACCTGCCGGGTAAAACATGAACTGGCGTTCCATCTTTCCACGGATCGGATTGTATTCGTAGTTGACTCCTACGCCGACCTTGAAACCGCTGTCGTTCACCTTGAATTCGAATGCGCCGCCTACGTTTGTATGATTGTAGAACGGGTTCATCAGCATGTGCGGGTTCTTTTTCTCGTTATGATCGTAAAACGTATATTGTCCCCAGCCTCTGACCGTCATCCAGTCGGTCAAGTCATAGCTGGCCATCGCGTTGAAGCCGCCCATGAATTGGGGCGAGGGGTTGAACGGTGTGAAATAGCGTCCGGCGAAAGCGCCTCCCGACAGGGAGAACCGGTCGTGTGTCCATAGCAGTTCCGTATTGATCCGGGTAAGACCGCCTACGCCCGGCCATGTGTATTGTTGTCCGCTTGTGATAAAGTCCACTTGTTCGCCGACAGGGACGACCGAGATCTCATGGAAATCCAGTGCCATCGGCGAAACGCGCCTTAACATCGGTGTGTACGGATTGAAGAAAGGCTGGTAAGCGGCAGATGAAATAATCATATCCATCGGACGCTCCTGCTCATAGGCCGATTGGACCGGCAGGTCGGGAATGAATTCACGCAGCTTGGCTTCGATCAGTTGTCTCTCTGATGGCGTAAAGCTTTTGTATGCGAACTTGGGTAGGTTCAGGTCGAAAACCGCCCGTTTAGGTACTGCTACCATTTTCCCCTCTCTGGTCCTGATCCAAGTCAGATCGGATTGTGCTTGCAGACATAATGTGCACAATAACAATATGATTAAATTTATTCCCCGCTTCATACAACAACTCATTTAATTTCTGCGAAGATAAAAATAAATTTAGATATTTGTATATAAATAATGAAGATAGGTGCAACTATCCGGAAACCTGTTTCATCATATAATCAGAGAGTAGCAAGTATTTATGGACGAACAACTGTTAATCGACGGATGTAAGCGTGGCGAAGCATCGGCTCGTAAGGAATTATACGAGCTGTACGCACCTGCCATGATGAGCGTATGCGCCCGTTACGTCCGTGACAGGGAGACGGCCCGTGACTTGCTTCAGGATGGATTTATCAAAGTATTCACCAAGATACATACCTATTCGGCGACAGGTCCGTTTGGCGCCTGGATACGAAGGGTATTTGTGACGACGGCACTCGAATATCTCCGTAAATACGATGCTCTCCGGTTGAGTGCCCCGATTGATGAATATGGAGAACAGGTTGAAGATGTGGATGCTTCCGTGCTGGACCGCTTGTCGGCCGGCGATTTGCTGGAATGCATCTCCCGGTTGCCCAACGGTTACCGGACCGTCTTCAACCTGTATGCCATCGAAGGATATACGCATAAGGAAATAGCGGCTATGCTTCATATCCAGGAGATCACTTCCCGCTCCCAGTTTGCGCGGGCAAGGAAAGCATTGCAGGAAATGGTTCAATCTTTAATAGCGCAGGACAATGTCAGCAGAAACAGAACATAATGAGCATTTAGACCTGTTCAGTTTAAAGTTAAAGCAGAAACTGGAAGATCACCGGCTGCCCGTTGATACGGAGTGCTGGGAACAGATCGAGGCGAAGGTGACCGGCCGTCCGCGTCTTTCCGTCTGGCGGATCGGTGGCTGGATAACTGCCGCCGTAGCTATTCTTGCGTTGTTGTTCGTGATCCGCTTGTACGAACCCGAACTCGTTCCCGCGCTTGACGCGGGAACGCAGAAGAACGAACAGATTGCTGAACGGACGAATCCTAAGAAAATGGATATTGAAAAGCAACGACCGGATAAAGGAGGTCCCTTTGCGATCCCGCATCAAGCGCGGGAACGGGTAGTTGCCCGTGTAGTACAAAAGAATGCAGTCGTTCCCGTTCTTGTCGATACGATTGCTTGGGAAGATGCTATTGGAGAAGAAGGGGAAGTCGGGCTTCCTGCTAAGGCGGAAACCGCACAACCGGAGGTAAAAATTCCGGGCGTACGACATCGGGGACCGGAACCGGAAAAACGTCGTGCCGGGAACCTGGTCGCAAGGACGGACCGGCCAAAAGCGAAAGGCGGCAAATGGCAAGTCGGAGCGAATATGGGGACAGGAGGACATCTTTCTTTTCATTTTCTGGACGGAATGGATGACGCTTCTAACGATAGCATGAATAATGATCCGGCGGAACCCGGTTGGCCTCATCCTCCTATTGACAAAGAGCCGGTTTTGGACATGGATAAGAAGCCGGAATCCTTTGCCGACATAGATTGTGCGCCTCCGCTATCTTTCGGCTTTACGGTCCGCAAGAACCTGAACAACCGTGTCGCTCTTGAAAGCGGGCTGGTCTATACATACTTATATTCGAAAATGCAGGAAAACGTATCTGCCAGCTATAAAGCGACACTCGCCCTCCATTATTTGGGTGTCCCGGTCAACTTAGTGATTAAGTTGTGTGACAATCCGAACTGGAACGTGTATCTTTCCGGAGGCTTTATGATGGAGAAAGGGTTGCATTCCCTTTATCGCCTGGACGCGTATAACCTGAAGGAGCATAAATCGGCCACCTATCGTTCCGGTATAGACGGTCTGCAATGGTCGTTGAACCTGTCTATCGGCGTTTCTTACCGTTTCTATAGGGATTGGAGCTTGTACCTGGAACCGCGTTATTCTTATTATTTCGATAACAACCAGCCGGTGAGCTATCGCACCGAGAACACGACCTTGGTAGGCATAGGAGCCGGTATACGTTTCGAGTTCTGAAAATCAATGAAGCGGCATAAACTATAATGCGGTTCCGCTTGTTATATCTTATAGTTACTTAAATAAAAACAGGCGATGAAATTCTTTATTGACACGGCTAACCTGGATCAGATCCGGGAAGCAAACGAATTAGGTGTGCTCGACGGCGTTACCACCAATCCTTCCCTGATGGCAAAAGAGGGGATCAAGGGAGTAGAAAACCAGCGTAAACATTACATCGAGATCTGCGAAATGGTAGATGGTGACGTGAGTGCCGAAGTGATTGCCACGGACTACGAAGGCATGATCAGGGAAGGTGAAGAGTTGGCCGCCCTGAATCCGCATATCGTGGTGAAAGTCCCTTGTATCGAAACCGGTATTAAGGCAATCAAGCACTTCTCCGGCAAAGGCATCCGTACGAACTGTACGCTCGTTTTTTCTCCCGGGCAGGCGTTGTTGGCGGCCAAAGCCGGTGCGACCTATGTGTCTCCCTTTGTAGGCCGTTTGGACGACATAGCCAGTGACGGAATCGAACTGGTGCGCAAGATCGTCGAAATGTATGATTATTATGATTATGACACGCAGGTCCTGGCGGCCTCCATCCGTTCCACGCAACATATCATGCAATGCGTGGAGGCAGGCGCCGATGTGGCAACCTGCCCGCTCTCCGCTATCAAAGGCTTATTGAAACACCCGCTTACCGATAGCGGCTTGGCTACTTTCCTGGCCGACTATAAGAAAGTGAACGGATAATTTCTCTTTTATTCACTCCTGAGACTTTTTACCGGGTTGCCCGAGGCGGCCCGGTAAGTATGCCAGCCTACCGTCAGCAACGTGATAGCCAGGACGATAATTCCGCCCAGCAGGAAATAGAGCGGCGAAACACTCACCCGGTTGGCGAAGCTTTCCAGCCAACGGTTCAGTAGTAACCAGGTTAGAGGCACTGCGATCACGAATGCTACCGCTATCCATTTGATGAACTGCCGGATCAGGAGGAACATGATGCTCCGGGTACTGGCTCCGTTCACTTTCCGGATGCCGATCTCTTTTGTCCGTTGCTCGGTCGCGTACAAAGCCATTCCGAACAGGCCGAAGCAAGTCAGGAAGATACTGATGACGGAATACATCAACAGCAAGTTCGCCATATCGGTCGTTTTGCGGTTACGTTGCATGAATACGGCATATACATCTTCGTAGGTGAAATATTCGCTGGGATTTACCTTTTCCCATACGGTCCGTATCGCTTCCATTCCTTCCGTTTTCAATTTTTCGTTTAGCTTGATGTAAAGCATTTGGAAATTCCCGGCACTTGAATTGTTGAGATAAACCAGGGAAGGCATCGCCTCTTCTTCAATCGAATTGATGTAGAGGTCGCTTACGATCCCGCAGATCGTACACGCCTGTTCCGGATTGCCGGCCGGACCGTCGTTGAAAGACTTGTCGTACTGGTTGACCGGATGCCCGATCGGATCTTCGCCGGCAGGAACCAGTATGTCGGCATACCGCTGGTTGATGTAGACCGGGCGGTCATATTTCCGTATCGCTTCCTGCGGAGTTACACCCCGGAGGATTTGCAGGCCCAATGTTTGCAGGAGGTTTTCTTCTCCCATATACTGGATCATGGAGTAATAGGTCTCCGATCCATCCTTGTTTTCAATAATGATCTGCCGGAGCCAGGCATTGAGGATAGAGCCTCCGGCGCGTGTGACGGAAACTATTTCGGGCTTGTTCTTCAGCTCAGTCGCAAATGTGCTGACGTCCGGATTCCTGCTTCTCCAGTTCCCGATCTCGATCAGGTTGCGATAACATTCTCCTTTCTTTCGGATCAGCCCGAGTTGCGCGTGTATGGTCAGCGTGCCGATAATCAGCCCGATGGATATGACGTATTGTGCGATGGAGAGTGCGGTGACAATCTTCCGCTTCTTGTTTCCGGTAAAGAACAGGCGGTAGTTGCTATCCGTCAGGGCAGAGACTTTGCGGCTCATGTACCAGGCGGGAATGACGGAGAGGATCAGGATTAGTCCGCAGATGAAAGGCAAGACCTGCCTGTTTAGGAAGAAGCCGGTGGTGATCCGTCCGGACATGATCCGGTTGAATAGCGGGATCAGGTCATGGGCGATCATCAGCGAGAGCAGGAATGCGATGCCGACCGTAAGGAATGTATCTAAAAACAGTTGGTAATTGATCTCAGCATGTGTCGCTCCCATCAATTTCTGGGTGTGTACGATCCGTATCTGTTTAAGAATCCGGGAAAAGCTGAGGTTGATATAGTTGAAGCAAGCGATCAGCAGAATCAGTAGCGCCGAGATCATCCCGACGAGTAACAGCGGACGTTGGGAACGGGTGATGTAAGGGATGGTCTCTTGCGTATAGCGTTGGAAATAGGAGTCCTGCAAGGTGTAGAAATGATAGCTTCCTTTCTCTTGTTGGAGAGTAGGGACTCCATCCGCTTTTATCTTCTTGGCAAATTCCTTTTTGTCGAACGAAGCGGAGACTTTCAGCAAAGTGATCCCGCCGTAGAAATCCTGTCCGTTGCCGGTAAGCATATCGAACGTGAGGTAGGATTGCGGATATTCTTTCAATACGGCGGCGATTTGGAAAGAGCGGGAAGGTTCCGTTGTTTCGTCATTGTATCGCATACCTCCATCCGTAAGATCTATTTGAACGATCTTTCCCACCGGATTTACATCTCCGAACAGTTTCCGGGCGCATGATTCGCTTAATGCAGCTTTGTCCGGGGCGGAAAGTGCGTCGTGCAGATCGCCGTATAGCACTTTATACCTGAAAAAACGGGGAAATGCCGTATCGGTAGTTGCAATCGTAATCGGTTCGTATTGTTTGTTTCCTATTGTGACGGAGCTGCAACCGATCGCATTGAAACGCAGGTAATCTTCCACTTCCGTATATTTCTCTTTCAACTGGACCGGAATGTCACCGGCCACATACGAAACAGTTTCTCCCGACTTCATCGGCGAATCTTGTGCCATATAGACGATCCGGTCCTTATCCGGATTGCCCGCTTCAATGTTGAATTCATAGATGACGAAAGCCGCCAACAGGTTCGTGCAGGCAATCCCGATCGCCAGGCTGACAATCGAAATAACGGAGAATGTTTTGTTTCGCCACCAACTACGGAGGACGAGTTTGAGTGCTACAGCTTTCATGACTTTATTTTTTTATACGAATCAAAACTATCCTCTTTTCCCGAACGCGTCAAAAGATAATCTTCTTTTTCTCCGGAGAGCATATAAATTGTCTAATTGTTGGACAGTTCAGGAAAGGGGCTGTGTTTCTTTTTCGCATCGCAAAGGTAAAGGGCCAAGCGTCCTTTTGCAAATATAAAGCCTTTTATACGTTTCTTTTCTGATTTCAGGTTATTGTCATATTGTCATATCGTCACGAATGTAACGCCGGAAAAATAAGTTATTCTTTTTTCGGAAAGACAGGTATTAAATCCTATTTTTGTTGCCGATAGATAGTGGGTAATAACATGGTACATAAATCATCATTTACACCATTTTATTTTTATGTATTACTAAAAGAAATGAGACAATGCAGGACGGGAAAATAATCCTTGTGGATGACAACGAAGCGGTGCTGAAAACGTTGAAGATGATTCTGGCACGCGAGTTCAAAACGGTAGTGGGAGTGTCTGTCCCGACGCTTTTGCCAGCTTTGTTGCGTGAAGAAGATGTTGACGTTGTCTTGCTGGATATGAATTTCGGTACCGGGAGACATGATGGAAGCGAAGGTCTGTTCTGGTTGGAGCGCATCGCCGACCGTCCCGATCCGCCTCAAGTCGTCTTGATCACTGCCTTTGGTGATATCGAACTGGCCATCTCCGCTTTGAAAAGGGGAGCGGCGGATTTTGTTGTAAAACCTTGGGATAACGAGAAGCTGGTGGCGACTTTGAAAGAGGCTTTCCGGCGGAGGCGGAAAGAGCGGGCAGAGATGGCTTTGATCGAGCGGGCCGTCCTGCTAACAGACTCGCCTTCGCTTGGGGCGGACGATTCCCATATAGAAAAAACGGCTTCCACATCCCACCCGGTGACCTTGGAGGAGATGGAGAAGCAGTTTATCAGTGAAGTGCTGCGCGAGAAGAACGGCAATCTGACGCTCTGTGCCCAACAGTTGGATATCAGCCGGCAGACATTATATAACAAGATGCGGAAATACGGTTTGTAACCGGGGGCTTGTCCCTATCGTACGACAATCATCACATAATCCCGTTCCAACACCTTCGGGTTGTCTAATAGTTCGAGCAGTTTCTTTTGCTTGGGCGAGCCGGTTCGTTTCACCAGTACGCGCATTTCCGTGACGGTACGGAGCATATACAGGCAATCGTCTGTTTGTCCGTCCGGCCAGAAAGGCATCCCGTCGTCCAGGTCGTTGATGAAGCCCCTGTTCTTGTCGGCCGGCAGCATGACCGTGCGTCCTTCTTCTTTCAGGTAGACAGCCTGGTGGGTCAAGCTCGGTTTGTAGTCATATTCCCAACCGATCCAGTTTGCGATGATCCGTCCCCCTTTCTGGTAAAGGCCCATGAACAGCCCTTTGGGATTCTCGTAAAAGGTTTTCAGCCACATTTTGCCTTTCGGGATTTTAGCATCTTTCATCTCTTTCAGGTTAAGTCCTTGCTCCCCGTAACGGATGGCATAGAGCGGGGCGACGGTTTGCGGATCATGCAACTGGTAGACGGTGTCGCAATAGGGCATCATGAATGTCATTTTGTCTTGCCCGGTGTTCCAGTAGAACGTTTGGAAGAATGGAATGCTGTCCGTCATCGTGCGCGGGGCCAATTCCCCTTCTTTCAACCGGAACTTGCAGAGTGTATCGCCTTGGAGGTTGAATGTCGTGATTCCGTCCGGTTCTCCCGCCGTTTCTCTGTAGCTGCACAAAGTGTAGCCGGTGGAGGAGAAGCCGAGCAGCCTATCGCCACGCCGGCCGAGCTGGTATTTCTCGATGGGGCTTTCGGGGAAGAAGTAACTTTTGATTGTCAGCATCGTGTCCAATGGCGGCAAAACGCCGATGAAGGGGATGCTGTCCGTCCCGGTTCTCCGTGTTTCCTGTGTCTTTCCGCTGAGGGCTACATACATACGGGTTGTCTTCTTGTCATAGAACATATTCTGTCCGTTCATCTCGTTGTTCCATTTATAGGCCAATGCTTTGAAGCCGTACCGCTTACTCGGAATACCTTGTTTGCGGTAGTAGATGCGCGGATTGTTGAACGTGATAAAAGCATTGCTGTCCGGCAGCTCGATCGCCTGGGTGACGGTGAACCGGGCGTCTCCAACGGTATAGTATTCGATCTTGGATGCGATCTGGCTCAACTTCAACGGTTCGGGCTTCTGCGAGGCTTGTTCTACATCCACGATCTTCACCGGCTCGGAACGGTCTATCCGGGCTTCCGTCTGCGGGGCGGTCGGAATGTGTTGTTTCGCTTCTTCCGCTTGCTTACATCCCGTTATCATCATGAGTGCGGAGAGAATACTTAAAGTATGGAACTGTTTTTTCATCTTAAAACTGTATTTGTGGTAAATGTAATGAATTATTTCCTTAACTTAGCTAAAAAGAGAATGTTGTTGTCGTTCTCGTTGATGGAGTTGAGAAGTCGGGTTACTTTCTCTTTCTGTTCGGGGGAAAGTTTGCCTGTTTTCATGCTCTTTTCAAGTCTGTCGCGGAGGTTTCCCGGGTCCTGGTTCAGGATATAGTAACCGTTGCGGAAATTGGGGTAGGGAGGAAAATTGCCGTCAAAGCTACTGAGCGGCAACTCTTCGTTTCCCAGGAAGTCGTTGATCAGGTGCATATAAGCGCCTTTTCCGGTTGCTTTATCGATGATGAAATGTTTGTGATTGGTGGAACCGAAGATGTTTTTGGATATTTGTATGCTTTCGGCTGTAGTACCCAGGAAATGATGCGGCAGTTCATAAAATGTATGGTTCGGGACCGGATTGGTGGTCGTAAAAGTCATTGTGAAATGAGGCATCAACAGGTTATTATGAAAATCATAATGATAAAGCGTGTCTTTTCGTGCCGGCAGGTAATAGTTGAGCATACAATCGAACACGCCGTCTATGTTGTAACCGCAATATACTTCCGAGTTAAAATCGTAGGCCGTGAGCGATCCCGCTTCAATAAAGCTCTTCCGTTCCCCTTTGAAATCCTGTGTCCAGGCTACTGCCGGTATATTGGGGAAGGGCAGGGCGAATACGGCTATCAGGGAATCCTTTGCGTTGATCCATAGTTTGCCTTTCGGGATATTCAGGCAAAGCGGAATAGACGGCAACACATTCCCCTGCAAGTCGTAAACCAGTAGTTGGCCGACTGTCCAGGGGAGCATATAGATCCGGTTGTTGGCTTCGTCGATCTGCGCATCGTAAAGGGATTGATATTCACCCGGGCCTTGTCCGTTCGCTCCGATGTTTGTCAGGAATTTCCCTTTCCGGTCGAATAGTCTGACCGGATGTTCCTGATTCCATACCAGCAGGTAATTTTCTGAAACGATAACCATTTGTTCGCCCATCAGCGCTTCATCCCGGTTATCGAAACGGATGATATCCAAATCTTCTGCAAACAGGCTGAGAGGTATTTGCAGAGTATCGTTTAACAGTTTCTGGTCGCATACCGTTAACGGATGCCCGGCAAGAGTTTCTGTTTGAGTCACAACGGGGCATTCATCCAGTGTTTTGGTGCTTATGCTGCTGCAACCTGTCCAGGCTGAACAGCATACACCGATTATCAGGGCAAGAAGTTTATTCATATTTCTACAATTGCTTTTTTATTTGACAACGATCATCACATTCTGTTTCTCGTCTACGCCGTCCAGAAACGCTTTCAATTCTTTCTGCCTGGGCGATCCAGTCAGTTTAATATTAGCTTTCAACTCTTTGGCGGGGCGGATCATATAGAGGTAACCATCTGTCTGCCCGTCCGGCCAGAAGGGGAGGCCACCGTCCAGGTCGTTTGTAAGCCCCCGGCTTTTAAACGGTAGTGCAAAAGTCTGTTTGGATGATTTCAAATAAACGATTTGCCGTTCTTCCGATGGCCTGTCCGGCTCGCGGTCTGCATCCAGCCAGCCGCTTTTTGTGCTTTTCCCTTCCTTATATATCTGGATAAAGAGGGCCTTGGCATTCTCTTCGAGTGCGCTCATCCATGCCTTGTTCTTCAGATCTTTCCCCTGGATGTTTTCGATTGCAGTCAGACGCATCTTCCCGAAATCGGTAACGAATGCCGGGGCATAAGTCTGATCGTCCACGAGCCGGTAGATGGTATCGCAGAAAGACAGACGGAATGTGATCTGCTCGCCATGGCGGTATATTTTGTCGAAGAAGGGAGGCTGATACAAGTAAGCACCTACCTTAGTGGTAGGATCTATGCCTCCGGTAAATGTACAGATTGTATCACTGTTCAGATTGAATGTTATAATGCCTTCGGGATGTCCGTTCTCGTTTTCCTTTTTGGTAACATATCGATCCGGTGACAGATATCTGACGAAGGATGCTTTTTGAGGAAGGAAAAACCGGTTGGGCAACGAATCCGGATACAGATAATAAACTCTTGCCAAAACAGTGTCCAACGGAGGAAGTTCCACAATATATTTTTCTCCGTAGCCGGTTTCGGGATTGATCCGTTTCAGATGTGCATACAGGCGCGTGGTGGCCTTATCAAAACAGATTTTTGTGCCGGATACATTTATCCAGTTCCCGTACGTTGTCTTCAACCCCACCCGTTTCCGCTTCATTCCTTTACGATACAGATATAGCTTAGGCTGATTCAGTGCAATAAAACCTTCGTTAGCGGCAACTACATCTGTAATCGGGTATTTGTCGTCTCCGACCATAAAATACTCGATGGAAGAGGCAACCTTACTCAGGTTGACAGGGACGGAGTCGGCAACTGCTTTCTCTATATCGATACGTGCAGGTGGAACCGACTGATCGTACCGGGCCGTGTATTTCGGCGGAAGCGGCTGATGAACTGCTGTCTGTTCTGCCGGTTCTCCCGCTTCGGATTCCTTTTGCTGTTTACATCCTGTTGCCGACAGGAGTGCCGGCAACAGGATGAGAAGTAGTTGTTTGTTCATGGAAGATTATTTTTTGAGCTTGGCGATCATGACGTAGTTGTTGTCATCTTCGTCGATCGTGCCTTGCAGGTCTGTGAGTTTCTTACGCATGGCATCGGTAATGTCCTGCTTCTTCAGCGCGTTCTCGATGTCGGTCAGGAGGTTGCCCGGTTCGATGCTGCGGACGAAATATCCTTTATTGAAAATACCATCGGGAAACTGTATGTCCTGATTCCCGAGATAATCGTTATACAGTTTGAGGTAGGCCCCTTTGCCGCTCTTTTTGTCAATGATATACGAGAAGGTTTCCCCTTGTGTGAAGGTCCATGATTCTTCAGTCTTTCGCTCGACGGGAGGTTCTGAAAATTCTCCTACAAAATGATCCGGCCATTCGAAGTAGCCGTGCCAGGGAACCGGGTCGGTTATCGTATGATTGAATGTAAAGACCGGTTTCAGACGGTTTCTTTCCGTATCATACTGATACAGGGTGTCCACTTGCGGCGGGAACATGGAAAACAGACAAAGATTGAATACGTCAGGAAGAGTAGGGCTGTACATAATTTCCTGATTGAAGGTATCGTGTTCAACTTTCAGATGTCCCGGTTCTATTTCCTGCAGATGTTTCCCTGTCCTATCTTGTATCCATACGATTGCCGGTGTCTTCGACCAGGGAAGCGTTGCTACGGTAATTGTACCTTTGACCGGATCGACATAAAATCTTGCTTTCGGACAACGATAACCGAGCGGGATCGGTTCCAAAACCTTCCCCTGCATATCGAAAACCAACAGTTTGTCGCTTTGCCAGGGCATAAGGTAGATACGTTGGTTCAGTTCGTCGATCTGGGCGTCGTAGACAGATGTATATTCATTCGGCCCTTGACCGATTCCTCCTATTTCGGCAATATAATTTCCTTTTCTGTCGAAGAGTTTGAATGCCGTAGGTGGGTAGCCGCTGTGTGCCAGAAGATAATTATCGGAGACTGTTATAGCGGTTTGTCCGACCAATGCCTCATCCCGGCTGTCCAGCTTGACAATCTCCATTTCTTCGGCAAAGTGGCTGAGCGGGATGCGTACGGTATCGCCCAGGAATTTCTGGTCGCACGACATAACCTGATCATCCCCCACTTGTACATATTGACCGACTACCGGGCTATTGGCCAACGGATCGGTGGTTTGTGCGGGTTGGTTTTTGCCTCCCGTTCCGCAGGATGTTGCTATTGCGGCAATCAGCAAACCTCCTAAAAGTCTTGTTGTCTTGTTCATAATCTCCGGATTAATTGTTTGTACTTTATTTGCATTAGATAGTCTGATACAAATAAAGCAATTTAATTTGTTAAAAACAAGTTTATTACTATTTATTCGTAAATAAACGTACAATCCGTATCCTTTCATGGCAACCGCGCTGGAATATTGAGGAAAGATACCTGCAATCATCTTTCCACGTTCCAATAACCGTAAAGATGTGACTATATAAAGGGTTCACATCGTTGTAAACAATTTAAGGACAGTGGTTTGGTGTGAACCCTGTGAACCCTTGATCGTATCATGCAGGTAAGCGTCTCCGCAGTCCCCTTTTTTCCAAAAATAAAAGAGTACCTGCCTTTGTCTTAAAAACAAATGGAAAGAAGAAGAAGTAAATAAATAGAGAAAAATGGAGGAGGCAAGGCGGTAAACACGGAAGTACTGGCAATATCGATGAAAATCGCTAGGTTCACAACAACTCGCAGTTATTTAATGTGTTGCAAGTGTGTGATGGCGCATTAAAAACACCTTATAGGGTAGTTTCTTATGGGACGGGAGCTATAAAATATACCCTTATAGCTATATTTTATAGCCTATAGGCCGTTCGGGAAAAGGTACCGACTTCCGGAGCAAAAGGTGCCTGCTTTCCGGAGGAAAGGTTACCACCTTTTTCCAAACGGATAACGGTCCCTTTCTCGGGCGGCAAGCATCCTTTTTCAAACGGATATGTATTCAGTGTGTCTTTTTGTGGGTTTGTGGTAATTAATGTATCTTTGCCTCATGTACAGTCGCAGGTTATATGCTAAGATTGTAGGGAGCGTAGTATTGATTGTGCTTTTATCCCTGGTTGGCTCCTGGTTGTTAATAACGCAGCTGTCATATACCTTGTCTTTTGTATGCCTGATATTTATCCTGTTGATAACTCTGTTTATAATCCGGTTGGCAACCCATCTTAATTCTAAGTTGTCCGTCTTCTTCGAAGCAATGCGGAATGAGGATACGACACAGCATTTCCCGGTCGATCCGGCCGATCCCTTTTTGAGTTCTTTATATACCG
Organism: Parabacteroides vesiculifaciens; assembly: GCF_049860805.1. Lineage (NCBI taxonomy): Bacteria > Pseudomonadati > Bacteroidota > Bacteroidia > Bacteroidales > Tannerellaceae > Parabacteroides > Parabacteroides vesiculifaciens. The sequence continues at coordinate 3,335,334 of NZ_CP187555.1, read as the reverse complement.
ATATGAATCATATCCTCCGGCAATTAGCCGATAAACATATTGAGGTTGAGGAAAAAAGCCTCTATTATGAAAGTATTCTCCGGGTGATGACGCATGAGATTCGTAACTCTATCGCCCCGGTTGCATCTCTTTCGGCGGACCTGTTAAAACATCTGGATCATACTTCCGTATCGCAGCAACGCGAAGAGCTTGAAGTTATCAACAGCCAGGCAAAGAACCTGACGGCTTTTCTCGATTCGTATCATCGCCTGACCCATTTGCCGGAGCCGGAATATAAGACGGTTACGATACAGGCGTTATTTACTAAGTTGGAACGGCTGTTACAGGCAGAACCGGGGAGCGGACGGATCGTTTACTCCGCTGGTAAGGCCGATAGATCGACTGGTAAGGAACTTCAAATGTATGGTGATGCCAATCTGGTTACACTTGCATTGATCAATCTGATCCGGAACGCATTGCAGGCGGTGGAGGGGCAACAGGATGGAATCGTCAAGGTAGATGCATGCATCGGAGCATCCGGCCGTCTCCTTATAACGATAACAGACAACGGCCCGGGCATTCCTTCCGAACGGTTGTCTGCTATCTTTACGCCTTTCTATTCCACCAAATCCGGTGGTAGCGGTATCGGCCTGCCTATCTCCCAACGTATCATGCAACTGCATGGCGGTAAACTGTCCGTCTCATCCATCCCGAATGTCCGGACAACGTTTAAGATGGAGTTTTAATATCCCAACTCGAAATCCCGGTCTACCGCCGGTACACCTTCGCTCATCCATTTAGGCATGGGAGCGTTTTGCAGGTAGTGGTGGAAGAACTGGAACATACGTTTCTGGAAATCGATGCGGTTTGCCAAACGCACCGGCCAGTGAGGCTCGCCGGTGTAGTTGAGCAGCCAAGCCGGTTTTTGGAGGCGTTTGAGGGCGATAAAATATTCGATTCCCTGATACCAGGGCACGTGTCCGTCTGCATCGTTGTGCATGATCAGGATCGGGGTGGTCACCTTGTTCATATTGAAAAGGGGAGAGTTCTCGATGTATTGCAGCGGCATTTCCCAAATGTTCCCCCCGATGCGGCTTTGCCCGTGTTCATATTGCATGGAACGGTTTAGCCCCGAACCCCAGCGTATTCCGCCGTAGGCGCTCAGCATATTGACTACCGGAGCACCCGATTCGATTGCGGCAAAGAGGTTGGTGCGGGTGGCCAGGTAGGCAACCTGGTAACCTCCCCAGCTATGGCCTTGCGCGCCGATTGCTTTTTCGTCGACATACCCTTTTGCAATCAGGGAGGTGATCCCCGGCATCACGCAATTGTAGGAACTCTCACCCGGATAGCCGTCTGTAAAACGGACATCGGGGTTGAAGATGATAAAACCGTGGCTCAGGTAGAACGGGTAGTCGATTGTGGAACGTCCCGGGCTGGGCATATGGTAGCTGTACAGTGTATGGGCATTGCGTTCGTAGAAATTCACGATTACCGGATATTTCTTATTCGGATCGAAATCAGCCGGTTTGTAGATGACACCTTCCAGGGGGCGGCCGTCTAAGGAGATCCAGGAAGTGAGCTCGGCTGTTCCCCAGATGATCGGGTCTTGCTGGCGGATGCCGTCCGTCAGCCGGATGGATTTCTGGAAACTGAGGTTGGACAGCCGGGTGTCCGGATATTGCTCATAAGTCTCCTGCGTATAGATTACGGCATCCGCGTCTTTCGCTTTCGACAGGGCGGCCAGCTTGAAGTTACCGGCCAGCAATGCTTTGGGGGCAACCGGTTTGTTCAGGCGGGCGGTATAATATCCGGAACCTTTGGTGACTTCGTTGAAGCCGTTGAGGTATTGGGGAGCATCCAGGTTATACGACCTTTTTTCCCGGTCCAGTTGAATCAGCGAGTAGGTGATCTTCTCTTTCCGGCCGTTTACGGTCAGGTTGGTCGGGGAGGAGGAAGCCGTCGGGCTAAATTTCCAGATGTCGTAGCGATCCCGGATCAGGATGGCCTGGTCGTCGTCCGTCCACCCCGCAATTCCGTAAGGGGAAGGATAGTCCGGAACATCGTTGTCTTCGTCCCAGGCAATGAATGTCTCCGGTGTGGTCAGGCGGTATTCTTTCCCGTCGGTCATGGAGCGGGTGTACCAGGAACTGTCTTGCTCCTGATACCAGTATGTGTATTTCCCTTTCGGGGAGAAACGCATGTGAGCGGGACTCTTTTCTTTTATCTGCCGGCGTTCCCCGGTTTCCAGGTCGACCGTATAAATGTCATAAAAGTTTTTGGCTGTCCACATACTTTGTGTGCCGTATGGTTTTGATGTGGAGAGAAGTGCCAGCGGGGCATTCCCTTCATCGGCGGTTTGTAGCGCGGGGAGTTCTTCAGTCGCCAGTTGGATAAGACGTCCGGAACCGATGTTGTAGACCGCCGTATAAGACCGCTTCAAGTCGGATGCCTTGTTAAAGGACTGCTGCGTATATTGCACTTTTTCGTCCCAGCTCCACACTTGTACGTCCGGCCGGTTCTCGGCCAGTACGGTCGTGTCTCTCTGTCGGGGTTCCGGGGCTGTGCCGAAGAACAGGCGGTTTGCGTTTTCGGAGAAATAAAGGGTTCCGTTTTCGCTGATTATCCACGACGCGGGGAATGCTTTGTCTCCCCGTTCCGCGATCCGTTTGCCGGGGGCATTGTCCTCTGCCAGATACAGGCTGCTTTGGGTTGCCGCGGAGTCTTTGTTTGCGCAGAACAGATAGGCGAGCTTGTTGCCGGTTTCGTTGAATGCAATCTTTTTGAATACTCCTTTTTCGCCGGATATCCGGTTGTTCCCTTTCTCTGGAATGTAGGTGTATAAGACAGAGTCGGAGACGACGTATAGGACATTTCCCTTTTTAGCGAATCCGAAATCGCTTACTGCCGGGAACGAATCTTTTTGCATCCCGTCGAGCGAACGGATATAAAGGGTGGAGTCTTTTTTATTTCCGCGCTGATAAGCCAGCCAATCAGCCGTTTCAGAAAGTTTGTATGTCTTGAGTGAATCTACCGTCTCTTCTCCGCCTGTAAGCCGGGAGATGACGAGGCTGTTCATCGGCATTTTATCCTTGTCTGTTTTCTTCAGTTTCTCGGCTTCCACCTTTTCCAAAGGAGGGACTTTTGTCACCAACAGATATTCGGATGAAGCGCTGAACTGCGCTTTCGAAGCGGGTTTGAAAATACCTTTCTCTTCTCCTTTGCCGTTGTATAATTGGATTGTGGCATCTCCCCGCCAGGGTTCCATCTTGCAGAATACCCATTTCCCGTCATCGGAAATACGTTGTTCGGATATGCGTTCCCATCCGACCATCTCTTCGAATGTCATCGCTCTCTTTTCCTGGGCTTGAACTGCCAAATTAGTGAGCAGGCAGATCAGAGACACGAATTGCTTGGAATATTTCATGATACATATTTTGTTTGTACAAATGTATGATGAAAAGATCAAATAAGGAAACAAATCTTTTTATCGTTTGGCAATATCTTTTACCAGCCTGAAACCATTGTTGAAATGTTTGCTGTTGGGGAAGATATAATAGCGGCAGGTCGGACGGCAGATGGCACGTTCGTTGAACCAGGTTCCGCCACGGACGGCGACATATTCTTTGCCGTCTCTTATTTGGGTGTTGCTGCACCATTCCCATACGTTTCCGCTCATATCGTGCAAACCCAATTCGTTGGGTTTTAGTGTCCCTACCCGATGCGGTTTGCCGCCGGAGTTTCCGGCATACCAACCCAGGCTGTCCAGTTCCATGCCGCCGCTATAGAGATGGTCGCGGTTTCCGTAGTTGCCGCCCCGTGCGGCGAACTCCCATTCCTCTTCGGTCGGTAAGCGGCCTCCGGCCCATTTGCAATATTCCTGTGCGCCGTACCAGGTAATGTAGATCGCCGGATGAGCCTCATAACCCGGTACTGGTTCCCCGTTCAGGATTCCCCAGTTACAGGGATAATACATGGGAGGACTGTTTTTTATCTTTTCGTTATCCAGCGTAGCCAGAAAGCGGGCGAACTGGTAATTCGTTATCTCATACCGGCTGATCCGGAAGCTGTCTACCTTTACCTGATGAGGCGGGTTATTATCTTCCTTATAAGTAGATCCCATCTCGAAAGTCCCTCCTTTGACCGTTACCATTTCCGGGCTCTCATTCTGCTTTAGCCATTTTCGGAATTGAAGATCTTCCATCTTTTTCCCTGCAGCTTCATACTCGTTCGGACGGATATCGCTTTCCATAAATTTCCGGAGGTAGCGGATTGAAATATCATAGGCCTCGATCCCTTTAACCGGAAGCAACCGCTCGGCCATAGTCGCCAAAGCCATATATCCGTCTGTCCGGGTGGAATCGAGCCGGACTGCTTTGGCATACAGCTTGTAAGCCTCTTCCGCGTAGCTGTCCATCTCTTCGGATTTGCGGCTTGTCAGGCGCAACAAGTCGTCCGCCTCCCGGATGTAACTGTCGGCATACGGGTTGATCTGGTTACTGATCAAACGGGTGAACCTGGTTTTCTTCATCTCGACCGGGATGAGGCGGTAAAGTGCCTTGAGCGAATCGGGCGGAATATTTTTCATGACGCGCGTCAACAGGAATTGGCCGGCATACTGGTTCATGTGGTTTTGAATAAAGACAGACCGGATGGAGTCCAGCCGGCGGGAAAGTTGTTCTATCTCGATTTCCTCCCTGAGCTTGTAACCTCCGTCTACGACGTGTTTGTTGTATGCATCGCTTCCGGTACTGAGCCTATGCAATTGCATGGACAATTGGTTCAGGCTGTCGAGCTTATGATGTACTTCCTGCGTCCGGTTCAGATAAGCGGCATATTGCATTTGGGTTTGAGCCCCTTCGAAGTGCAGGCCGTTGGGGAAATCGTGGATGCTTCCTTCGATCACGATCTTCCCCGTGTCTACCAGCAGGTCGCAATAATAGAACTCATCTTTGACGGTCGTACAAAGCCAAAGATGTTGGGGAGTGTCTACCAGCTCGCCTTTCATTTGCAACTTGCCTCCTTCGAGGCGCATCGAATTTATAATCCGCTGCGTGCTGAATTGTTTCAGGAAGAATACAGTCCCGTCTTTCACATCCCGTATCCGGGCCTGTATGACATAGGAATCATCCGCATGTAACAACAGGCTGATCCCTGAAAACAATAGAGCAAGCAACGTTTTATACATAGTAACCGTTTTATTTATCCAATTCCTTCGTGAGCATCTCTTTCATTTTGTCCGCTCCCATGAAGCCAACCTGGAAATGGGTCGGTGTGCCGTCTCTGGCGATGATCATATAAGAAGGAACGCCCTGCACGCCGAACTTGTTGCAGATATAGGTCCATTGCGCATCCGTCATCCGGTAATGCTCGCCTTTGATGTCCGGAATCATCTGCTCCCAGGTCCCTTTCGGGGAGTTCTCGCCCGCCAGGTAGAGGAATACGATATCCTTTCCTGCGAAGTCTTTCTTGACCGGTTCGGACTCTCTCATTGCTGCCTTGCACGGGCCGCACCAGGTCGCCCAGAAGTCGACAAACACGACTTTGCCCCGGTAAGGCGTGGTGATGGCATTGAACAACTCCTCGGCCGGGATGTCGGCAATGTTCACGCGGTTGACGGTGTAGCCGGATTTCTTTTTGTTTTCTTCGATAAGTTGCTTGACTTTGTTGTTCATCAGGGTGAGTGCGTCCTGGATGACCGGAGATATTTTCCCGGCCTGCGCAATCTCTTCGTCGCTTAGCGGACGGAATTCTTTTATCGGTTTGGCCAGGCGCTGTGCGGTAAGAAGGTCGAAAAGAATCCCTTTGTCCGTTCCCATGACCTTGATAAGATCGGCGGTGTTATCGGGGGCTTCCTTTCCGGCTACCCTTTCTGCTCCGGTGAAGTTCGTATATTGCAAGTAAGAGATCAGATAGGTAAAAGAGCCGTCATACAGCAGGTACGGATCGTTGCTTACCAGTTCCGGGATAAAGTCATAGTATTCCATAGCCGGTATTACCTTTTTGTCTTTAGGTATCAACGAGTCGCGCGGAATCTGATTGATAGTACGATAAGCGTACTCCATCATTCCGCTGATGCTGAGCAATTGTTCGGCCAAGTCTTTTTTCAGGCTGTTTTGCAGGAGCGTGCGGTAAGCGTCGCTTAATTCCGTATGGCTGTCCAATACGGCTTTCTCCTTCTGGTAACGATCCATCCAGTAAGCCTTGAACTGATCTGCATTCATCGTGCTGATATCGGAAAACATCTGCATATAGTCTTTCTGCGACTTGGGGGAGACGGAAACAAAACGAAGGGAGGAATTGCAGGATTCGTTGTTGAGGGCCGCCGATGCTCCGGTGAAATAATATTTCTCGCCCAATGACGGTTTGTCTTTCTGCTTTTTGGACTGTGAACGGCAAATCTCCGGCATATTGATTTCTACGAAAGTCGTTTCTCCCGGTTTCAGATATATCAGGCCGTTTATGAAGCTGCTGGCAATGTTCAGGCTGGTAGGATAATACAGCGGAACTTCCAGCGTGAAGTTTCCATCCGGTTGTACCGTAATGTTATATTCATCCGTGCCTCCGTTCAACAAGTTGAAATTCCAGGCGCGTCCTTTCAGGTTCATGTCCGGCTTATAGTCGGCGATATGTCCTTTCAGTACAGCCGTGCCGTTTTTGAATTCCGGCTTTTCCAGTACCGGAATTTCTGCCGGGTTCTTTTTCCCTGCCAAGGAAGAGTAGGCAGGTGAGCCGTCCAACCGGATGTTCCATATCTTGTAGGCGCCTTCTACGTCTCCCTCGGAAAAGTCAACGGTTTTCGTCCCTTTCGGCAACGGAGGGAAGATCAAGCGGAAAGAGGCTTCTCCCGATTCAGGCATCCAGAACTTTTCGCTCAGGGTGATGCCGTCGCCCGCCTTGATCGGATAGGTTTTGCCGTCGGCCCGCAAGGTGGTTTCCTTTGCGACCTGAATCCAATATTTCGGGCGGTAGTAAGCGTCGATATAAAAGACCGTAGCGGTGTCGCTCAGTACGATTTTATCTATTTCCATCGTTGTCGAGTTCCAAGCGTCAAAAGCCGGTTGTTCGACTACGCGCTCCTGTGCCTGCAATCCTGTGCAGCCCAGAAGTAATAAACATATAAGTAGCGTCTGTTTCATATTGAATTTGAATTAGTTTATTTGTCTTTTATATATGTACGGATCTCTTCCGATAAGAATTTATACCCTTGTCCGACTTTCAGAACGGAGCTTTCCGGTGTAATATAGATAAATGTAGGAAGTGCATGCTGCGCAGGAGAATCGAACGGTATCCGGCATATTCCGTATATCCCCTTCGATCGTAACGGTCTTCTGTCCGTAGGCGGAAGAAACGCAGAAAAAGATTCCAAACAACCATGCAAGTGTCTTCATAAGCAATTCGATTTATGATTAGTGCCGGCAATATACAAGTTTATTTGATTTGGAATCGAGTAAAATACGATAATCTCGTAAGCCGTAACATATCTTAATACGCTACGGCTTCTTCTTTCCCTTTTATAACATTTACGGCTTAGATCAGGGTTTCCGTCACCACCTGTCCGTCGAACAGGTTGATGATGCGTGAAGCGAATCCGGCATCGTGCTGGCTGTGCGTTACCATGACGATCGTCGTCCCTTCTTTGTTCAGTTCGTTAAGCAGGTTCATCACTTCCTGTCCGTTTTTACTGTCCAGGTTACCGGTAGGTTCATCGGCGAGGATCAGTTTGGGGTTGGCTACCACGGCGCGAGCGATGGCGACGCGTTGTTGCTGACCGCCGGACAACTGCTGCGGGAAATGTTTTTCGCGGTGCACGATCGCCATGCGCTCCATCGCTTCTTGCACTTTCTTCTTCCGCTCGGCAGCTGAAACGCCCATGTAAAGCAAAGGAAGTTCTATATTCTCGTACACGTTCAACTCGTCGATCAGGTTGAAACTCTGGAAGACGAAACCGATGATCCCTTTACGCAACTTCGTACGCTGGGCTTCCGTATATTGAGAAACTTCGATCCCGTTCAGGTAATATTCTCCGGTAGTCGGGTTGTCCAGCAATCCTAAGATGTTCAGCAACGTAGATTTGCCGCATCCGGAAGGCCCCATAATGGCAACGAACTCTCCTTCTTTAACATCTATGCTTACTTTGTTTAGAGCCAACGTCTCCACCTCTTCCGTACGGAAGATCTTTTCTAATGCAACTGTTTTAATCATATCATTCAATTGTTTTGTTTATGAGTAATTGGACAAAAGCCGTGCCATAATCATAAGTTTCTTATATGTAGATGATTATCGTTTATCCGTGAATCTGTAACTGTGCTTGTCCGCACGGATGGAGTTCGGAAACGCACGATTATTCTTCCGGCCTGCATAAGAAAATCTTTTTATCCCTTACTGGAAAAGATTGTTAGATGCGTAAGCATCCGCCCCAGTACATCCTCCTCTAATTATATGTGCTCTTTATCTTTGTTCCGAAAAAACAAAAAAAAGGACTCAGATGAAAAATCGTGAAAAAGAAATCTTTGAAAACGCCCAATTGTTATCAATGTTGTCAGAACCGGGTGAACTGAATGAAATAACCTTCGAGTACCTGCGTTACCAATCGGGCGGTGCGGTCCGCTTCAGGATTCACCATTACCGCTTTTCTCCGGAGAGCTTGGGCATTTATAACGTATCCGATCTTGTCAAAAGTAAAGAAGACCGGCATTATGGCCTTCCCTCAACGGACCGTGTCTATTTGTTTCCCCTGAAGAATTTCCATGCCGGCATCCCGTGCCTTAGCGGCATCGTGAACAGCCGTTTGGGACATTATCCGAAAGAGGGGGAAATCTATGTCTTCATCAACGGCGGACACAAGCAGCTTAAAGTATATTACCTGTCCCCTAACCAGGAACGGGTTTACCTTTACCATCTTTCGGAAGGGACTTATGACCTTCCCCGGCAATTTGAAAAACAATCTTACGAACAGGTAAACCGTACCTCTCTCGTCCGGTTGCTCGATTGTCCGAAAAAAAGGCGTAAAAGCAAGTAATATATTTATAAATCAGTGCCATAATATCAAATATTATTCGTATCTTTATTACGTGAAAGAGATGAAAACAAAGACGGCAAATAAAGTCCCCGAAGTCAAGGTCCCGCTGGCCGATTACCAGGCGCTGCTTGCCCGACGCAAGGCGTTAGAGGAGGAGCGGATGCAATGGCTACTCGAACGTCAGCGCTTATTGGACCTGAACCAACAGTATGTGTGGGAGATTTACGACCTCAAACGCCGCCTTTGGAGTCCCAAAAGCGAAAAAAGACTTCCCCGGGATCCCTCCCAGTTGAATATCTGCTGGGAAACGCCGGTAGACTCGGCTCCGGTGGAAACCGTGCGTGAAGAAGCACGTGGGGAAGTAGAAAAGGAAGAGAAAAACTACTTGCATGATCGCGACGGGTTCAAAAAGAAGAAACATAAAGGAAATATCCGTAAGCCTTTCCCCCTGGATATTCCTCGGCGGCAGGAGATTCTGGACCCGGCAGGGGACTTGTCGTCTTGTCGCCATATAGGACAGGAAATCACGGAAAAACTGGAGATAGAAAAGAATGTGTATGTCCGTCAAATCATCCGCAACAAATACAAAACCCCGGATGGACGTATCCTGATAGCGCCCCTGCCGGTCCAAGCCATAGCCCACGCCAAGGCAGGCGCCAGCGTGTTATCCCATATCGCAGTGGGCAAATATGGCGACCACCTGCCTCTGTACCGTCAAATAGATATCTTCTCGCGCATCGGCCTTCACCTGCCGGCCTCGACGGTAAGCGACTGGTGCCTGTCCACAGCCCAGGAACTGGAACCAATCTACAACGAATTACGTGAAAAAGTCCGTTCCTCACGCTATGTCATAGCCGACGAAACTCCTTACAAAGTCCAGGGAAGTGACCGTAAGGGGAGCTTACACCAGGGCTACATGTGGAATTTCTACTGCCCGGAGGTGAAGAGCCCTTTTTTCGAGTATCATAAGGGAAGGGGGGCAAGTTGCATCGGGCTGTTGCTGGAGGGTGGGAAAGCAGTCCAAAGCGACGGTTATCAGGTATACGACATCTTTGACGACCTGCCCGGTTACCTGCATCTGTGCTGCTGGGCACATGCCCGCCGGAAGTTCAAAGAAGCCGAGAACAGCGATCCTCCCCGGGCGGGGGAAATACTTTCCCTGATCGGAAAACTTTACAAAACCGAATCCGAAATCAGGGAAAAAGAGCTTGAAGGAAATGCGAAAACGGCTTACCGCCAGGCGGAGGCTTATCCGGTATTGCAGGAAATAGAGGCATGGATCAAGAGTAACATAGGGCAGGTGAAAAGTGGCAGTCCGATGGACAAAGCCATGCAATACACTTATGCCCGTATGGAGCAATTATCGCTATACGTGACTAATGCCGACTTCCATATCGACTCCAACGCAGTGGAAAGAAGCATCCGTCCCCTAACCCTGAACCGTAAGAATACCCTTTTTTCAGGTTCCCACGAAGCCGCCCATGCCGCCGCCATTTTTTTCACACTGATCGGTTGCTGCAAAGAGAACAATGTCAATCCCGAAAAATGGATGCAGGACGCGCTCATCAGGGTGAAAGACGAACGCCTGGCAGTGGCTAACGACTACTCGAGCCTGCTGCCTTTCAACTGGAAAGAAGCGTAATCCCTCCCATGACCAGGCCAAGGCCCTGCTTCTTATGCTCTCAAACATGTAAAACGGCAAGTAATAATCGTCTAAAATATAGGATGGCTGGTTATAAATGCGTTCCTTTGCAACGTTGTCCGATGGGAACATCAAGGGGTGACTGGTGGCGGTTTATATGTAAAGACGAATTCTTTCACGTTTTGGGCACAAATAAACACGTACACGTTTGAAACTTTAATTATGAAAATTGGTAGGATGGGTTGTCGCTTGGTTCAGGCGGCAACCCTTGCTGCTTTTATACATATAGTCTTTACAAGCGAAGTTATAGCCCAGGATCCTACTGATTTGGATAAGGATGATGTACCGGGGCGGATGCTTACTTAGATGCCATATAATTTTATAATCAGTGGCAGCGATTACATAATCAGTGGTTGCGATTTTATAATCAACGGCACTGATTATAAAATCGCAACCACTGATTATAGAATAATAAGGCATTCGGCGAAGATGTATTACCTATGCGATATGTTTTCTTTTGCGATAGGAAAAGATAGTGGTAGTTAGGTGTTTTTTTTTTCGTATGTTTGTCCTCGATATAATGAATCAGACGTATGAAAATGACAAATAACGCTCCTCTATATTGGTATGTTTTCTACAATGACCAGCTTTTACTGCAAAAGAAAGCCGATGGCTATGTTATCCCTTTTATGGATAAATCGCCTGTAGAGACGCACGGCCGTGTGTCTCTGCAACAGATGGTCGAAATGCAGGACGGGACGATGGCAATGGTTGTTGCGACCGCCGAGCCGCTGGTGGAGACGGACGTTTACCGGCCAATGGGACTCCGGGCCTCTTACGATCATATCGACCGCTGCTTTTACGACCAGGCGGGGAAGGCGTACGAGATTATTTATTGGGATCAGCACAGCCGGTTTTGCCCTGTGTGCGGAACGCCGACGGAGCAGAAAGGGCCGATTATGAAGAAATGTCCGGAATGCGGGAACGAGATGTTTCCGGCAGTGTCGCCCGCCATTCTTGTCTTGATACGGAAAGGCGAGGAAATCCTGTTGGTGCATGCACGTAACTTCCGGGGGACGTTTCATGGGCTTGTCGCCGGTTTCCTGGAAACGGGTGAGACGTTGGAGCAATGTGTAGAACGTGAAGTGCGGGAGGAAACCGGCTTGACGATCCGTAACATCACTTACTTCGGCAATCAGCCCTGGCCTTATCCGAGCAACCTGATGATCGGTTTTATTGCCGATTATGTCAGCGGGGAGATCAAATTGCAGGATGAGGAGTTGAGCTCCGGCTCGTTCTTCTCGAAAGACAACCTGCCGGAGATACCGCGCAAACTGAGCTTGGCGCGGAAGATGATCGACTGGTGGTTGGAGAATTAAGAATTGAGAATTGAAAATTAAATCATTGTTTATTATGAAACAAACGACTTTGTTTATCTCTTGCCTGTGCCTGTTGGCGATGGCGTTCGGTGCAGGAAGCACCGCAGCCCAGGTGACGCGTGCCGATTATGAGCGCGCCGACACGATCCTGAAATGTTCCGACCGGGTTTATTCTCCCGCTATTCATCCCGAATGGATAGACAGTTCTCACTATTTCTGGTATAAGAATCATGAGAAAGAGGGAGATTTCTTTTATCTTGTCAATGCGGAGAACGGAAAGAAGCAACGTGCCGCAGACAAGAAGGGGTTGGCGGCATTCTTCTCTAAAAAACAGAAGGAGCTGGCCGAATCCTTGCTGAAAGAAGAGGAAAAGAAACCGGACCGCTGGCGCCGTCGCGAAGAAGCTCCGGCTCCTGTCGTCTCGCCTGATAAGAAATGGGAAGCGTATGTGAAAGACAACAACCTCTATATCTCGCCTGTCCGGGATGAGAAAGAGAAGGATAAGCCGAAAGAAGAGGTTGCCCTGACGATGGACGGCACGAACAACCTGCGTTATGACGCCTGGTCGATCATCTGGTCGCCCGACTCCCGGAAGTTGGCGGCGGTGAAAGTGCGCGACGTGCAGGAACGCCGTATTCCGCTGATCGAATCCAGCCCGTCCAGCCAGAAGCAACCGATCTTGCAATGGCGCGATTATGCGAAGCCGGGCGACGTGTTGCCGGTTTACTTGCCTGTCCTTTTCGATGTGGAGGCACGTAAGCAGGTGGCGCTTGATGTCGCTCCTTACGAAAACCAGTATTATCTGAATCTGACGGGCTGGCGGAAAGACAGCCGTGCGTTCACGTTCGAGTTCAACCAGCGTGGCCATCAGCGTTATGTGATTGGCGAAGTGAATGCGGCCGACGGTTCTATCCGTCATCTGGTAGATGAACAGACAAAGACTTTTATCTATTATTATAACAACTATAGGTATGACCTCGCCGACGGGAAAGAGTTGCTCTGGATTTCCGAACGGGACGGATGGCGCCATCTTTACCTGATAGACGGCATGAACGGACAGGTGAAGCAACAGGTCACAAAGGGCGAATGGGTGGTTCGCCAGGTCGATTATGTGGATGAAGCGAACCGGGTTGTCTACTTCACCGCTTCGGGCTTCAATAAAGGCGAAGATCCTTATAACCTGCATTACTGCCGGATTAACCTGGACGGAACGGGCTTTACCGATATGACTCCTGAGAACGGAAACCACCGCGTGACCTTCTCTGCCGATCGTTCTTATTTTACCGATGTATATTCCCGTCCCGATCTGCCGGCTGTCAGTCAGTTGAAGCGGACATCGGATGCGTCTTTGGTTGCCGGATTACAGAAGTGTGATGTGAGTGTGCTGCAGGAGGAAGGCTGGCAGATGCCGGAAGTGTTCTGTGCGAAAGGACGGGACGGGCGGACGGATATCTGGGGGAACATTTACCGCCCGATGCACTTCGATGCGTCCAAATCTTATCCGGTAGTAGAGATGATCTACGCCGGTCCGCATGATTCGCACGTGGATAAGGATTTTAAACCGGCTAATCATTTGATCTCAAAGTTGGTGGAACTCGGCTTTATCGTCGTTTCGATCGACGGGATGGGGACGTCCAACCGCTCGAAAGCTTTCCACGATATATGCTGGAAGAACCTGAAAGATGCCGGTTTCCCGGATCGTATCGCCTGGATGAAGGCGGCTGGTGCGAAGTATAATTATATGGACCTGAATCGTGTCGGCATTTATGGCTGGTCGGCCGGCGGACAGAATGCAATGGCGGCTCTGCTGTTCCATAACGACTTTTATAAGGTTGCGGTCGCCCTTTGCGGCTGCCATGACAACCGGATGGATAAAATCTGGTGGAACGAACAGTGGATGGGCTACCCGATCGACGAGTCTTATAGCGCCTCCTCCAATGTCGACAATGCTTACCGTCTGAAAGGCAAGTTGCTTCTGATCAACGGCGAACTGGATGACAATGTCGATCCGGCCTCAACTCTACAGGTAGTCAGCGCCCTGATGAAAGCGAACAAGAACTTCGAACAGCTTTACCTGCCGGGCAAGACACACAGCCTCGGCGGCCCGTTCGAAATGCACAAGATGCACGACTTTTTCGTAAAGAACTTGCTGGGGCAGGAGCCGCCGGCATGGGAATAAGGGAGTATTAAATAGTAAAAATATCCTGTATCTGAAAGGTTTTGAACTTCGGATACAGGATATTTCCTGTTTAAGGTAGTAATTCTTCTAATTTGATTTGCTGAAATACCATATCGGCTTGACTACTTTCATATAAAATACCGATTGTGTTTTCATCTACAGATGTGATGCAGGAATAGCCGCGTCCGTTGTATTCATCTAATAAGATTTTCTTATTTTCCGGCCAGGTGTTTCCATTGTCATAGCTAACCTTCAATGTAATGTGATTACGCTCTGAATATGATTCCGGATTAACAAAAAGCAGAATCGATTTTACCTTGTCGGCCTGGTGATAAGTGTGTTTATGTATGCTGCCCATACAAGTCGGTTCGATTAATGCTTTTCGTGAAGTATTGTGCTCAGTCCAAGTCTTCCCCAGATTTGAAGTGACACAAACACGTCGTCCGTTCACCTCTTTATTTCCTCGGTTACGATTATCGCGCATATTCAGCATTATACTACCGTCAGATAGTTGTACAGCCATACATTCTGTTACGTTTTTGAAAGCCGGGTTACTGGCAGTCCAGGTTTTACCTCCATCTTTACTCCAGGTTATGTTAGAGAATGTGTGCCCGTCTTTATCTCGTCCTTGTGTCGGAAAAACAAGGGTTCCGTCTTTTAGTGTAATACCGTGTCCAGGAGCTGGGGCATACAACCACCATTCTTTTCGCTTGGTTTGTTTCGTTATATTTATAGGAGCGTTCCAGGTTTGGCCATCGTCAGTACTTTTGGTAATAAGGAATTGGCAGGTTTCTTTTACGCCAAACCCGGGTTGGGAACCTTTTTCACGCCATTGGTGCATCCAACGGGTACTATCTTTTGTCATCCCGGACATCCATTTCCCTGTTTTTCCATCTAATACTCCATGCATCCAAAGACCGGCTACATAAATATCACCTGTTTTTTCATCAACCAGGATGTTGGCATCGCTAACTCCATTGTATTTTTCAGGTAATCCACCCCAATCTTTCATGTCCAGGATTATTTGCATAGGCTGCCAGGTTTGTCCTCCGTCTGTGCTGCGATTCAGACAAATATCTATATTTCCTTGTAAATCTCGTGGACTTTCGTAGCGGGCATCATAAATCGCTAATAATGTTCCTTTTGTAGATGTTGCTAACCCTGGTATACGGGACGTGTGAACGCCGTCTTGTTTGTGCTGGCGTACAGCCACGCCTGCACGAAGCTCAGGCGAAACAGCTACGGGCACTTTTATCTCTCCTTCATTTGTCTCTATCTTGGTACAGCCTGCTTTAAAGCGATGGCTGAGATCTATTTTGTCTTTTAACTTAAAAGATACCCAAAGAGGGAAAGTATCCGTGTCAATTGAAATATCTGTATTGAAAATAACTTTTTCAGATGCGGACGCAGCGTGGAGAATCGGCTTATTGATATCGATCATCCCTTTGGAATTAGTATGATAAAGACCAATACTTTCAATATCATCGATATCTGTTGTGCCATGAAGATCCACTTCTAATTTTTGTAATGAATAATTATCGCCTGTTTGATGTCTTATCAGTTCAATTTTAAAGATAGGGTTGGCTTCCTTCATGGTAAGAATGGGAAGTACCGGATGCTCTGCTGTCATGGATATGTTATCTGTATAGTTCGTACAGGATAATGACAGGCTTGAAAAGATTGTAAATAATAATGCTCTATTCATGGAATCTTATTTATTATGAGTGTTTTTATAATCTTCAATCATTTGTTGTAGTTCATTTTCAATGTCAACATATTCTCTTTTTCCGCTTAGATTTTCTTTTTCTGCTTTATTACCGCTCATGCAATAAAGTTCCCGGTCTGTAATATGGTTTGACGCATTGTCGTACCACAGAATGTAACGCCAGTTTTTAGTCCGGACTGTGTATCCCATGTGTGTCTGGTTCTTATAGGAAATTACTGCTTTATAAGGCCTTGGAAATTGGCTGAAAGCACGATTCTTCCAGTTTGCTTTGTTTTCTATCAGAAAACGAAGAGACTGCCCGGATAAAGTATGTGCAGGCTTTAGTCCACATAGGTCGGTCAATGTCGGATAGATGTCAATCAACTCTACAATGTCGTTTATTCGTTTCGGATGATCTTTATATTCTGGACTGTATATAAGTAGAGGGACTTTACAATCTAATTCAAAATTTGTTGATTTTCCCCATAGGTGCTGCTCTCCGAGATGGAAACCGTTGTCACCCCAAATGACAATGATTGTATTTTTCTCCAATCCGAGTTCTTTGAGTTTGCCAAATAATTTTCCAACTTGTGAGTCGATAAAACTGACGCATGCGTAATAAGCTTTACAAAGTTCTTCCTGCTTTTCTGTTGAGAGATTTCCGTGTTTAGGTATGTCGGTATATCCTCTCAACTCCTCCCAATTGTGGAAGGATATAACAGGAGCATGTACAGGCCGTTTCTTTTCTGCCTCTTTTCGAATGAAGGATTTATTTTGGTAAATATTCCAGTATTTTTTCGGCATACTGAATGGTAGGTGGGGCTTGATATATCCGACTGCCAAAAAGAAAGGCTGCTTGGATTCGGATAATTTATCCAATGTCTTCAGAGCTTCTGAGGTAACTTTACCATCCAGAAAAGAAGTGTCCGGTTGATCGGCAACTTCAATTGCTGTCGCTTTATTTCCTTGTCGGTTCTGTGCCAATGTATATTCTTCCTTTTTAATAGATAAATTGTATATGGGAACTTGGGACCAGGAAACTGTGTCCTGCGTCTTGGAACTGCCATGATAGATTTTACCTATACCGATAGTTTCATATCCATTATTCTTGAAAAGTTGTGGCAGAGTAGTAATATACGGACATTTTTCTCTGAAATGTGTGTTTAGATCGGTAACTCCGATTTCATCCGGGCGCAATCCTGTTAGCAGGGATGCCCGTGAAGGACCGCTGACAGATTGCTGGCAGTATGTGTTTTCAAAGAGGAGACCTTTAGTCGCAAATGCATCGATATTGGGAGTTACGGCGTATGGATCGCCATAACATCCCAATGTCGGACGCAAGTCGTCTATAGCTATGAAAAGTACATTTTTGACATCATTTTTTGCTTGTATGCAAAAAGGTAATAATACCCAAATGGCTGTCAGAGTAGTCTTCTGTTTCATGCGTCTTTCTTTTAGTTAATCGATAATTTGCATACGTCTCAGCCATTTTAGTATGAGATCTTTTACTTCTTGATAATAACCGAAATCATATCTGATACCCCATCCGTGCCCTCCGTTAGGAAACATATAAAGCGAAGCTGGAATGTGGTGCTCATTCAAAGCCATATAATACAAAATAGAGTTCATTGGAGGAACAACACGGTCATCATTGCTTAGTAGAAGTAGTGTCTTTGGAGTTTTGTCATCAACCTGTTTATCCAGAGAATAATGATCGACCAGTTCTTTATTATCAATATCCTTTCCTAATAGATTTTTCATAGAACCTTTATGTGCCATTTTGCTGTCAAAGCTAATTACCGGATAATATAGGATTGCAAAATTGGGACGATTGGCATCTTTAGCTATCGTACATAATGAGGCTGCCAGATGGCCGCCTGCAGAAGAACCGACTATTCCGACTTTATTTTTATCCAGGTTCCATTTATCAGCGTTCTCTCGGATAACCGATATTGCTTTTTCTGCATCTTCCAATGGAACAGAGTGTATGCCTTTCGGCATTCTATATTTTAAAACAACTGCAACAAATCCATTGGATGCATACCATTTAGCCATATCATGCCCTTCACGATCCATTGCCAATCCCGAATAACCTCCTCCTGGACAGATTAGTACGGCTGGTACGGCCTTATCACTTTTTTTCGGCTGGTATATATATATTTCTGCCTCATTTGCATTCGGTTTATCTGGCCAGAGTTTGGATTGCTCTATATTTTGTGCCCAGATTACTGAAGTGAATAAAGACAGGAAAAGTAAAAGAAAAGATCTCATTTGTTTTATTTTTTTAGTTGTTCGAATGGTATTATTGTAAAACCGATTTTTTCATACGGATTGTTTATACCATATTCATATAACAGTCCGATATTCCCATTTCCCAGATTGGTCAGGTCTGAATAAGCGCTTGGACCTGAATAGACTTGATAGGCATAGGGCCAGGTTTTACCATTATTTTCACTCAGTTTGATTGTCATCTTCTCTCTTTTGTCTGCGGAAGCGGGATTGGAGAATAAAATGTTATTGCTGATCTTTCCCCTTTTCATATAATTTAGTGTGCTCCCTTGACAAATAGGCTCAACCAGTTCAGGAAGATATGACATTTGGGAGACCGTTTCTCCACCGTCTTTACTAATTGCATACGAACGGGTTTTACTTTCTTTCCGGTTATAATTGCGCATGTTTAGCATTAAGTCTCCATTTTTTAATTCTACAACACTACTTTCATTTCCTCCATGTTCGCTGACGATTCCTCCAAGTTTCCAAGTCTCACCTTTATCATCGGAATAAATAAGTTGGGAATGATAAGTCTTTGTTTCTGCCACCATATGGTTGGAGGCAACCACTAACCGTCCTTTATTCTTTTTACCTTGTAATTGGATTCCATGACAGGGACCTGTTGCGTACCAAGTCCAATCAGGGCGTTTGACAGATGATGTGATTTCTTTGGGGGCAGACCAGCTTTTGCCATCGTTATCGGAATAAAGAACATATACTCTCCGGCTGTCTTTACTTGTTTTATCGATGATTTGTTTCTCATGGTCCTCTCCTAAATTCCAACAACTGATTAAGATGATACGACCTGTTTCTTGATCTACTATAGGAGACGGATTGCCACATACGTTATCACCATCGTCCCATATCGTAATTGTGCGACTCCAAGTTTTACCTCCGTCTTCGGAACGTTTCACTACTAAATCTATATTGCCGGTGTCAGAACAACTCTTTTTTCGGGCTTCAGCAAAGGCAAGCAGGGTTCCCGCTTTGCTTTGGACGATAGCTGGAATACGGAAGCAAGCATATCCATCCTGCCCTTTTTGGTAAATGTCTGTTGTTGTATTTGTTTGTGCTTGGACTAAAATCCCCAATTGCATCAAAACGAAAAAGCATGTTACTATTATATTCTTCATGATTTGTTAACTGATTTGAGATTATTGATTGAAAAATTCTGGAATGATACGGCTGCCTTCTTTTCTTACTTTAATAACAAATTCTTCCGGTATCGAACGATAAGGCCATCTCAAATGACTGCCTATATCAGCCCATTTTCCTACTAATGCCATAAAACGATCACAAGCATGATTTGGAAAATGATCTTTTACGATGAAAGGGGTTATCAATTTGTCCATAAACAGATGAATACGTTTCTCCAATTCGAGTGCCATATCCTTATTCGTTATTATTTGTTCATACCATTTTTGAGCAGCAAAAGGGTTTAGGCAAGCTATATTGGAATACGCTCCATGAGCTCCGGAGAATATACCGCTTGCCAGATTATGGCCTGGAATGAAAACGGATAATCCTTGTACCTTTTCTCTGATTTGTTTATACCATTCGGCATTCCGGTTTCCGTCAAAAACTTTGACACCGATCAAAGATGGTATGTGTTGTTTTAGATACATCCAATCATGAGGAGAAAGTATCTTTTTTGCATGTGGCGGATTGTAAAGGACGATAGGAATTCCGTCTGCAACTTCTTCCATTCTTTGCAAAAAAATAACAGACTCTTCCAATGTGACCGGAAACCAATCAGGTAAGATCACTTGGACTGCTCCCGGATTTAGAGACTTGACAGCTTGTAGCCGACACAGAGATATTTGTGGGCTCATGTGACTGACACCAATTTGAAAGGGAATACTGGCAGCGGAACATTTCTCTGCCAGTAATTCACTTATTTTTATAAACTCTTCTTCGTCCTGAGTATAAAACTCTCCCGCTGTCCCATTCGAATAGATTCCGCAGGGAGATGATGCTATTAAGATATCTATTTCATCTCCCATGCGATTATAATCTATTTCTCCGTTTTTATTTGTTGCCAGCAAAAGAGTTGCCCAGTTGCCGACAAGAGTTGTATGTGTTAACGGATGCATAAATATCAATTATTTATCATATCCCGGAGTCTGTGTGATATTCGGGTTCTTATTGATTGATGTCTGAGCTACGGGCCATAACAAAATATTTAGCTCGTTTTCACGACCAACCAGATAAGGAGCCTTTTTGAAGACAACTCCTAAACGGATGAAATCCCACCATAGTTTACCTTCGGCAGCAAACTCTTTCATCCTCTCTGTTACAATGGCTTCATTCAAATCATTAGCAGCCATGGAGGAAGGATAGAAGTCCTTTTTACCGTAAGCCCGTTCCGCTATTTTGTTAAGTGAAGCAATCGCACCGGTAATATCATTTTTTGCTAATTTGATTTCTGTATCAAACAGGATGGCATCTGCATAACGGTATACGATTATATCTGAATCAAAGATACGTGTTCCGTTTGTCCATGTTCCGGCAAATTTATTGATCCATTGAAATGTTGCATTTTTCGGTTCATCGAAATATGTTTCGAAACTTACAATTGTTCTTTGATCTTCTTTATTTTCTGAAAGTAAAGCTTTGTAATCTTCTGTATAGAAGCACCATTGCTGATGGCTACCTACTTTCACCGGATTTTCTATTGCTTCGACAGAAACATATTGAGAAGGAACCAGATAATCTCCTGGATATCCACCTGTATATTCATCTTGAATGTAACTCCACGCAAATATAATCTCATTACCTAATTCGTTGTAAAAAATATTGCCGAAATCTTCTTCAAGTGAGTAATTTGAGTTGTTCAAAACAGCTTGGACAGCAGTGTTTGCATTGTCGAGTGCTGACTCTCCTGCATTCCGTACTTTATACATCCATAAATAGTAGTCTGCTTTCAGCATATTAATGGCTCCTGATGATGCCAAATTTCTGTCTGTTACAGATGTAGGCATCAAGGTTAAAGCATTGTTGATGTCTTTTCCTACCTGTTTGAAAACATCTTCGGCTGGTTGACGAGTCGGAAAAAGCCCTTCTTGCTGATCCGATTCAAATCCGTCCAGTAATATGGGAGCATCTCCCCAGATACGTCCAATCCAGTAGTAACAAAATGCTCTTACATAATACGCGTTTGCTAAAATCTTGTTTTTAGCATCTTCGCTATTGAACGCAATATCCGGTGTGTATTTTAAAATCAAATTAGCATTGTTGATTGTCGTATATAAATCAGCCCAATTTGCATAACCATGGTTAGTTGGTATCTGATTTTGATATACTTGGTCACGTGCTGTTTGTCCGGCTAAACCGTCTGCCCAAAGACCGGTCCTGTATTCTCCCCAGTAAATGTAACCAGTACTGAATGTCGCTCTGAATTTATTGAACATGCCATACATGGCAGAAGTAGCATCTCCTTCATCTTGCCACATGGAGTTGGCTGATACTTCACTTTTCTGGATGATATTCAGATCACCATGGCATGAAGCAAGTAGAGTTCCAGCCAATAATATTGATAATATTGTTTTGATTTTCATGATATAAATGTTTTTATAACTTAAGAAATCATTTGATTAGAAAGTAACTTTTACTCCTACGGAATATTTGCGAATAGGAGGATAATTGTAATAATCCTTATTATAGGTCGTAGAAGCACCCACTTCAGGAGAGACACCCTTTACAGCTGTAAAGTAGTGCAGATTGTTTCCTGCTAATGTAATAGCCAAATTTTGAATACCCAGTTTTGTCAGCTTATTTGTCGGTACATTGTATTGCAGACTTATTTCACGGATGCAGAGGTAATCGCCTTTGTAGTTGAACACATTCGATGTACGGCTAAAATTAGCATTTCCATCATCCGGATCATTGGCAGTAAAACGTGCGTATTTTGTATTATCGCCCGGCTGTTTCCAACATTGTTTTACTTCATCAATTAGCGTATAATTGTTTGCAAATGTATTCATGAAATAACGCATTTCTGAATTATTGTTGATGGAGTGGCCTAAAGCCCAATCTAAAAAGATATTCAAAGTGAAATTTTTATAAGTGAAATTGTTGTTCAAACCTCCGGTTGAATGTGGAACTGTATAACCAAGCAAGAATTGATCCTGACTGTCAATATAATCTTTCCCATCTTTTGTTTGGCTGCCTTCACGGTTTTTCCATTCGTAATCACCGATTTCTTTACGTCCGGCTATGTTTTTCCCATCAGAAGGCCGATAACCTTTTGCAGAATTATCATACATTGCATTGTCTGCCTGTTCTTGTGTTTCAATAATATGGTCAACTACATAGCCATAATAACGATACAACGGTTCTCCTTCTGCTGTTCCCCCAAAGGCTGTTCCATCTGCCAAGGTAATACCTCCTATACGGTTTTTGTCTCGTCCATTATCAGGGAGTTTTAAAACTTTATTTTTTACGTAGCTCCATGTGAATTTGGATGTCCATATAAAATCTTTTGTTTCGATGTTTGTGGAACTGATTTCGACATCGAAACCATAGAATTTGACTTTACCGATGTTAGTTTGAACATTGGCAAAACCGGAAGTATTGGGTAATTCTTTGCTAAATAATAGGTTGTCAGTTCTTTTGTCGAAATAGTCTGCACTGATGTTTAAACGATTATTAAACATTGACAAATCGAAGCCTGCATCTAACTGTGTAGAAACCTCCCATGTTAATCCTAAATTAGGCATAGTAGACGGGACAATTCCTGCAACTCCATCGTATTTGGCATCTGTTGAATATTTGCCATAAGCGTCATATAGCCCGATTGCATTGTTACCTGTTTGTCCATAACTTATGCGCCATTTCAAGTTATCAATGGTTTTTATGTTTTGCATGAAGGATTCGTCAGACATAACCCAACCCACAGAAGCACCAGGGAAAAAGCCCCATTGATTTCCTGTCGCAAAACGGGAAGAAGCGTCTTCTCTAAATGTTGCAGAAAACAAATATTTCTTTTGAAAATCATAGGATAATCGGCCGAAATAACCAATTGTGACATCTTCTGTGAAATCGCTTTTTGCGTCTTTTTTATTGGGTCCTGCTGTTAATGTCGGAACTTTATCTGAACTGGCACCTGTAACGGTTGCTTCCATTGATTGATTTTTATCTTTCTGATAGGAATAACCAGCCATTACAGAGAAGGAATGATCTTTGATTGTTTTATTGTATGTTCCATAGGCTTCCAATTTGTTTCTGTTTAATTCTCCGAATTTAGCTGTAGTAGTGCGTAAGCCACTAAATTCATTGGCTTTTTCGAAACTGTCACTCCTCCAGTGATGATTGTAAGTGGACATTTGTACGTCTGCTCTCAGGCCGTCAATAATACGATATGTCAGCTTCCCAAATGCAGACATTCGTTTTTCCTCTTTGCTTTGGTCGTTGTAATATTGATACCACAATGGGTTAGGAGAGGTTGCATTATAGCCTTTTGTAGGTGTTCCATCTTCATTGTATTTCTTTTGAGTCGGTGGAGTTGCTAAACCTCTTGATATTACATTCATCTGATTGGGATATTCGGAAGAATTGGTTTTTGAATAATCAAAACCCATCGCAAAGGATAATTTACTATTGATTTTTACATCCAAATTGTTTCGCATGCTTAAACGGGAATAACCTGTTGCTAAAGCGACTCCTCCGTCATCTGTATATCCTGCACTGGCACTGTATCTGACTGATTCACTTCCTCCATCAATTCCTACGTAATAGTTTTGCCATAGTGCGTTTTTGTAGATTTCGTCTTGAAAGTTGTTATCTTGGAAGATCAATGTTTTAGTTGGATCTAATGGATCCGGCATATATCTATATCCTGCTGGTACATTTTCCCCATCTTTTAGGTAACGAGTTGAATAGATTGAGGATTCTGTATTCCCGGAACTTGCTGAATAGCCATCCATAAAGTTATAGTGAGATTTTGGACCTAAGGCAACAGCAGGACGGACAGTATTGATATAATCTTCGGCATTCATAAAATCATACAATGTTTCTGCTTGTTGTAGTGCCAAGTTGGCCTCGAATGTTATTCGGGGGGCTTGATTGGCTGATCCTTTTTTTGTAGTGATAAGAATTACACCATTAGAAGCTCTTGAACCATAGATTGCAGTGGATGCTGCATCTTTTAAAACTTCGATAGATTCAATGTCATTTGGATTAATACCCGAGAATGCCCGTTCGACACCATCTACCAAGATCAGAGGGTCGTTACTTTTATTGATAGAAGAACCACCACGGATACGGATCGTAGCATCGGCTCCCGGGGTATTGTTATTGGAATATAGGCGTGCTCCGGCAATTTTACCTTTCAAGCCTTCACCAATAGTATTTACCGGAACATTTTTCAATGCATCGCCACTTACTTTTGTAATGGCAGAAGTGATTGTTCTTCTTGATTGTGTTCCGTAACCGACTACTACAACTTCATCCAAGCCTATAGTAGAGGCGTTAAGTGTGATATTTATAATATTATCCTTTTCTACCTTTACTTCTTTTGTAGAGTATCCGATAAAAGAGAAAAGAAGAGTAGCCCCTTTTTGTACATTGAGGCTGTATTTACCGTCAATATCGGTAATAGAACCTGTTGTTGTTCCTTTGACAGAAACAGAAACTCCTGGCATAGTTAGTCCATCGTTGTCTATAACAACGCCCGAAATATTCATTTCTTGAGCAGAAATTGAGATAAAAGGGAATAATAAGAGGACTAACAGTAAACATAAATGATTTAATTTATTCATCTTTGTACTGGTTTTAAAATAGTGCTATTTTAAGATTGACACGAGGGAATAATCACCGGTCAAAGTTTTATTCCCCGTGTCTTTTTTATTTAGATAAAAAACCGATTTTTAGTAAATCGTTTTTCAGCATATCATATTCTTCCTTGCTTACAGCAGGAATGGGCAGTCTGCATGGACCACAATCTATTCCGATCAAATTCATAATTGCTTTTCCTCCTCGTACACCTCCTCCGTATTTAATGATTATTTTTACTATTTCTATTGATTTCATCTGTAATTTCCTTGCATTATGGAAATCTCCTTTTTCAACTGCTTTCAAAATGCCGTGGTAAACTTCGGGGAGATAGTTGTAGGTACTTCCAACACCTGCTATCGCTCCAAATACTAATCCTGAGATTAGAATTTCATCATACCCGTGAAGCACTTCAAATTCACCGTCATTTAATGCTAAACATTCACCCATTTCCATTAGGTTATTATGTGTGAATTTTGTTCCCACAAGATTAGGCATTACTTTTTTGCCCTCTGTCAGGAAGGTGGCAACTGATAAAGATACACCAGTCATAGATGGCATATTATAATAATAGAATGGTAGTTCTTCTGCACTATGGGCTATCGGAGCAAAGAAGTCAATCAGGTCTTTGACTGTTTCCGGTTTGAAGAAACAAGGTGCCATTGCTGCAATGGCATTAGCACCTGTTTCTGCTGCATGGTGGGCTAATTCTATCGCTTCTACCTGTGAATTGCTTCCTACATGAGCTATAACCTTAAAACGGCCATTCGAAGACTTAACCCATTGCTCCAGAATGCTTTTTCGCTCATCTGTTGTTAGAGATTGAGACTCTCCGGTCGTTCCGCATACGAACACTCCTGTCATATCAGATTTAGCCATCAGATCTGCATACTTATCGATTACGGAAAGATTAATCTCTCCTTTGGCATCCATAGGAGTGAAAGATGCCGCAATCAATCCTTTTAAACGTTGATAATTTTTCATGTTTCTATTTTTTTGAGAATATCTTGTAAATTGTTAGATGATCTATATCTTTTGTCTTACAGGGAATAAGCCAACTTGCTGTATACCCAATAATGAAGCAAGAGGCAAATCCTGTAGTTGTGTATAGTAAAAGATGTACGGACTGTTGTTGAATGACGATCAACTGTATAAATATGCTGCCGATAATGCCACATAAAGCTCCTGATGTATTAGCTTTTCGTGTAATCATTCCTAATAGGAAAAGTCCTCCTAGACTGCCTAATATGATACCTAATATTTTATTAAATTCGTCCCATAATGATTTTATTTCCCATGTAGCCATCATATAAGCAAATGCAATTCCTGAAATTCCTAAGAAAAGGGTCGCTATTTTAGCTGTGTGTAAGCTGTCTCCCCTTTCTCTTTTTACTATTTTACTATGAATATCGACAATGTAGGCTGTTGCGGCTGAATTCATGCTGCTACTGAGAGTTGACATGGCTGCTGCAAATATCCCTGAAATCAAAAGCCCTGTGATACCTTCCGGTAGTTGAGAATAAATATACCATGGGAGAATAGCATCACCGTCTGTGATTGTCAAACTTAAATCTGTCGGATTATTTTTGTAGTAAACATACAATACTGTACCTACGAAAAAGAAAAGAAGTGTCGCAGGAATAGTAAGAACTGCATTTGTCAATACACTTTTCCGAGCTTGTTTCTCTGTTTCGGTAGTCATATAGCGTTGTACCATTGTCTGATCTGTACCATAAGTTGTTAAATTGGTGAAAAAAGTTGCAATTAGTACAGTCCATAAAGTCGATTGTTTCAGGTCAAAATTTAAACTTCCTAGGTCGAATTTATTGTCAGTTGCAGCTTCTTGGATAATACCAGAGATCCCATCTGGAATATTGAATGCTGCCATAATAATAACCAAAATAGCACCACCTAATAAGACAACAACTTGTAAAGCGTCAGTCCACACTACTGCTTCAATACCTCCCATCATAGTGTAGATAAGACTTAATGCTCCCATTAGTCCTATACAAAGAAATATGTCAAAGCCTGTAACGACATTCAAGGCTATGGCGGGTAAGAATAAGACGATTCCCATACGGCCAATCTGAAACAGGATGAAAGCTAAACTACAAAGTACGCGAATTAAAGGGCTGAACCGTTGTTCCAAATATTCGAATGCAGTTGTAACATTCAATTTTCGATAGAAAGGAATAAACAGGTACAATATTAAAGGAACAACCATTATGATGCCTGCGTTTACAAGCATATAGCTCCAATCGGAAGAATAAGCTTTTGCAGGTATGGACATGAATGTGATAGCGCTTAAACTTGTTCCAAAAATACTTAATCCGACAGCCCACCAAGGGAGTCGTCCTCCTCCTTTAAAATAATCATCTGTATTTTTTTGCTTCTTAGAAAAATAGTAGCCAATCCAGGCAAGAGACGCAAAATATAAAATGATAACAATTATATTAGCTAACCCCAATTTCTTTTCGAATGGAATAATTTTACCTTTCAGAATATGAGATGTGCGAATACCAGGTTTAATTTCACCACTTCCGATATAGAATGTATCATCTTTTCTGGCAATATTCGTTGTAACAGAGATCGGATAAGGAACAATCTCTTTTTTTATCAAACTTTGAGTGATAGTGTGGAAAAGGCGAATTGTATTATCAAAACCAGGATGGTTATCAGAACCTGAAATTAATTGAGGTACACCGCCCAAAAAAAGAATATGGTTTGCTCCAGAGGCCAATGCATTGCCTGCCATAACTGGAAAGTTTTGTTCTATTTTTTTCCATGAATTTAAACGAGGATTGAAGACATAGCCATCCGTAAGCGTTTTTATGTATCCGTTGGCTTTGTAATTACGTCCACTAAAAAGATAAAAGCATTTATCAAAACCGTCACTTTGGGATACACTAACCGCATATCCTCGAGGTTCTCCAGGCCATGATGGTAATTCTTTCCAACCTTTATTGCGATTGTTGAGATCCAGAACAAAAAAATGGTTGGTCGCTTCTGGGTCTTTTGTGCTTTTTTGACCTCCGGCTACATATATTTTTTCATTTAGTAAAGAGGCGGTTGCATTTGCTAAGGGTACAGGTAGGACTGGCCAGTCTGTATCAATTTTTATTTGTCCATCAATTAGTTGAATTTGAAAAACATCATTGTAACATTGGGCGGAGTCGCAACCTCCAATGCATAATATTCCTGTAGGCAATTCTATAGAATTGCCGTATGCCAAAGGCTTTGGCATACCTTCTGATGATATTATCCATTTAGAGTTTGGTTTGGTTGTATTTATATAATATATAGTATTCCAATAAGTCTTATGCCCTCCATTCCAAGGTGTAGTGTCTGGGAAGTTCGCTCCTCCTGCAATTATCAGGTTATTACCTATAAAACCTGAAAAAGCACCCGCAACTCCGATATTTGGTTTTCCATTTAGATCAGGTAATGTTAAAGAATTATCCCATTCGATTTTTTCCAATCTGGAATTAGTTGAAGACATACTTCCTTTTAAAGCTTTGCCTTGAAATAGATTCAAGAAACAAATCAGAAGAATTATTTCTATTTTGATTGTATTAGACATATTATTAACAAGTTGGTTATTCATTTTCTGCTATTCAAAAATCTTTTGTACACTTCAAAATGTTGTTCAATAGCTTTTCGATACCCTGATTCATCTCTGTTTTTGAGAAATTTAAGAAGATCTGCGTGAGTGATTATCTGACCTTGTTCTTTCATTTCTATATTAATAGGTTCTAATAGATCTTTGAATTTATTTTTCACAAAGATCATTACAGGATGAATAATCCCTTGAAATTCGGAAATAGTTTTATTTCCGGTAATTTCATATAATTTAGCATGAAACGTAAACTCACTGACTGGAGCATATTCATTGTTTTCAAAAACAATTCCCATTTTTACTATTTCTTCAAGTTCTAAAATGTCTTCTGGGGTAATATTTCTGAAAATATCACTACATATCCCTATCTCCAAAGCAATTCTGAATCCTAAAATATCAAAAAGTGCCTCTTCTCCTAAGATACGTGGATCGACGACTCGTTTCATGCCTCCAAGAATAGTCGGTTCTGTTAGGATCATTCCCCGGCGAGTACGAGTTTCTATCATTCCCATCATTTTTAGCCGACTTAATGCTTCTCGAAGAACGCTACGGGCTACACCAAGTGCAGCTGCTAATTCTAATTCATTTGGAATAGAATCTCCTGTACGAATATCTTTTTCTTTTAAATAGTTGAGAAGTTTGTCTTCAACCTGGTCCACAAGGGTGATTGTTTGATTATGTACTTTTAATGTATCCATTGCAATAATATTAGACGATAATTATGATTAATCTTATTTGTCAGACAAATTAATGCAAAAGATATTTTACATGCAATAGAAAAGCTGTTTTTTTTGAATAAATTAACTATTTCTCTATCTCATCCAGCCAGATCTCCAGGCAAACCTGGGGAAATAGTTCCATTGTCTCCTGTACGGTGGTCGATGATTTCATCCGATTGGCAATTTCGTCCGCCGTATTGGGATAGGCTGTTTCGATCAGATCGTTCAGAATGAAAGAGAAGAACGGCGGGTTACGCTTCAGATAGCGGTCCATTAGCAGATAACAGGCAGCGGGAGAGGATGACAGGACTTGGTTTTTCAAGTCGGCATACTCTTCCGTTTCCATATATTGGTAAGGGGTGTTTTCCGGTCCCATTTCATCGCACTTATTTAGGAAGGAGTTGAATTTCTCATTGAACAGCCCCTTCTCTTTACGGGAGGCCATTTTTACCCCTGTATTGATGCGGGCACGGAGGTCAGGCGTTACCTTGAATACATCCGGTTCCGAATAGTCTTCGTTGCTGCATGCTCCCAGCATGGCAATGATGAAAAGTGCCAACAGCGTAGCTAATAGTTGTATTTTTGTCATAATCTGTTTCCGATTAATGTTTCTTGTATAACTATAAGACGTTATATAACACTAAATTGTTGCAAAATAATACGACTTTTTTGAAAAAAAGTTATCTTATAGGTTATTTAGTTCATCATAGCGGGGGATATTACGTGTGTCGTGTCCTTCGACAGCAACGAGTCTTTGTGTAACAAAAGTGTATCTTGTCCGGCTATCTCCGGATGATCTTCTGCTAATTTC
The DNA here is from genome assembly GCF_049860805.1 of Parabacteroides vesiculifaciens. Taxonomy (NCBI): domain Bacteria; kingdom Pseudomonadati; phylum Bacteroidota; class Bacteroidia; order Bacteroidales; family Tannerellaceae; genus Parabacteroides; species Parabacteroides vesiculifaciens. Next base: position 3,305,240 of record NZ_CP187555.1, on the reverse strand, counting down.
TTCTTTTTCTTGATGATGTCGGGAGTTGGCAGATTGTTGTAATTCTTCCACGTCCCCTCTCTTTTGGCATTACGTTTGTGTATATAACTCTTTCTGCTGGTCATTTCTGCGAAGTCGAAAGTGGCAAAGCCTGTATTATGAGAACGATTCATAGGATCGCTTTTCCACGCTTCGAGCATATTTTTGTAGACCGGTAGGATTTTTCCGGGAGGAGGAGCGTATAGCCAAAAGACGCCCGGCGGGAGGTCTTTCATGGCTTTCTTGCGGTGTGTCGAATCCGTACGTATGTATTCGGTAAAATCTTTAAGAATGGGTAACGGGGTAGTTGGCGACATCTTCATATTAGAAGCCGGTTCATCCAGGTTGATAAAAGAACCTGATTGAATCGCTTTCATCGTCTCTGGATTCAGTTCCAGCTTTTCTTTACCGGATAGAACGTTCTGAAGCCAGATTGAATCCTTTTTTGTCCATTGCTGTGCCGATATATAATCGGCACCTCTCAGACAAATCAACATCACTATAAGTAGCTGTTTGTGCATTAAAATCCATAAATTTGATGCGAAAGTAGATAAGTTACTGTTCTTATAAGCTATAATTAGTGTAATTTGTCTTATCGATTTAAAATGTTAATTGTTTTTGGAATGTATTAGCTTAATTAGTTTTTGGTTTTCTTTTTTATTGTTCTCTTCATCTTGAGGATGGCAAGATTCAGTTCGACGGTCGATTCGTTTTCCGTAAAATCTCCGTCTGTATCAAGTAGATCGTTCAAGAGTTCGCTACTTCTTTCTAAAAGGCTCTTTTGTTTGTCGGAATCATTTTCTTGTGCAAAAGAAGAAAGATTACGGGAGAATACCCGAAGCTTGGTGAAGGATTCGATGATAGTTCATAGTTTCGTTTTTATAGTTTAACAGGCTAAAGGTAAACATTGATTTGAATTGCAATCCTAAATGATTGATCTTTATTCCGTTTTAATCGTATCTACCGGATTGATACGGGCAATTCTGTAGAGGCGATACCCGATTGTGATAGCAATGATGCCGGCTGTTACAGTCAAAAGAAGGAGCCAGAACAGAGGATTGTTGAAATTATATTTTTCCCGGAAATCCTCCTGTATGGAGGTCGCGAGACTCCATAAAACCGGGACACCGAACAATGCGGCAATACAGAAAATGCGTATGTATAACTTACCGAATAATAGCACGATATTTCCGAACGTGGCTCCGTTTACTTTGCGGATGGCCACTTCTTTTTGTCGCTTTTCAGTATCCAACGTGATAGCCGCATAAATCCCTAATATCGTAATAAAGATGCACATTAAGGCACAAACGATCAGTATGTATTGCATAATCCTAAGTACCAGCATCGTGTTATTCAGGTCTTCATAAAACGTTTTAACCTGAACCGGAAGTGTACTCGGAATCCACTGCCGCATAACTTGGTCAATATGCAGGATCAGTTTTTGTTCGTTGCCCGGTAAACAACGAAGGTAACAATATCGCGGATTTTCTACAGGCATAACAGCATAATAGCCTTCTTCGTATTTGAATAATTGGGAGATATTATCCATTATTCCGCAGACGGTATAATCTGTGCTGTCAAGAGATAACCTGTTTCCCATCTTCTCTTTTTCCATCGCGTCGGCTAAAGCTTTTGTGACTATGACTTGCTTTTCTCCATCGGGGCTTTTTCCTTGTAGAACGGGAATGTGCATAAATTCCGGGAAATTGTGTGAAACTTTGAGAATCAGGATAAGGTATTCAATATCTTCTACCGTTATATGACTGACTGTTTCGGAATTGCATAAGGTCGTATTCTCTGTCAGCAGATATTCCGTGACCAGTGAGTTTTCCGTGAGCTTTCGAATTACTTCTTTTTCAATGCCTTTTAACTGCCCGGCTGTGAGCGGGACTATAAATGTTCGTTCCTGTTCTTCCTTCGGACAGGTGGAATAGATGCTGGCATCCATTTTGCTGTTCTGCAGGTAGAGCATTTCGGAACCACCTAAAAACAACAGGCAGATAAGGAACTCAATAGCCAACATCACGTTGCGTACCCGATGTTTGTTGCCTGTCGCATTACCACCTCTCATCCCTTTCATTGTCGGGATCTTATGGATGCGCCAGATTGTGATACCGACGATAAAGGCGCTTACGATTAATAATTCCAGGAAGATGACGGCCGTTTCCAGCCAAAAAGCCTGTATATCCAGATAGATTCCGGTTTCCGTGACCGAATCCAACAATTGGATGCCCCACGGCAGGAATGTTTCACTCAGGCAGAAAGCAAGGATTGTTGCCAATAATATAGTGAGTGCTTGTTCTATAAATAGTTGGAAGAACAAATGCCGGTTACCGGCACCAATACTTTTTCGCATACTTAATTCCCTTGTGCGGTTATAGAAAGAACCGATACTCAGGTTGAAGAAGTTTATCAAACCGCTTAACAGGATCAGGAAACCTAAACTCTGTAATAATATCCTGTCTGCAAATCCTTTTGCCCCTCTCATCTCTTCATTGATACGTTCAACTTTAAAATGATACGGTTCATCGCCCAGCCCGAAACGGGGGTCGATATGGCTATAGTTGAAGCAAATTCCCAATTCTGCTATTTTGCGGTTCAGTTTTTTTATGTCGGCATCCGGTGTGAGCAAAAGTGCCACGCGGGCGTTTAGCTCTAATAGTTCGTCTTCCGTGCAACATTGGAATAATTCGGCTCTCTTTGTCCCGGTCAACTGATTGGGCAACGATAGCTCTTTGATAACCCCCCGGATTGTATAAAACACATTTTCCACTTTGACCGTCTTTCCTACCGCCTCATGACTGTTCCCATATACTTTTTTAGCCATAGGTTCAGAAATAAGCAATGAGAAAGGGGAATGGAAGGCCTCTTTGATCGTGCCGGAGACGAGTTGCATGGAGTAATAATCGGGCACGCCGTCATTGATTTTAGTATAAGCCAATTCAAAAACGGTCTCCTTCTGCTGGCCTGTTTGGAAGGAACACACCTTGTTCCCTTCGCGGCTGCCAAATACGATTTTTCTGATTTCAGGTAATCGTGCCTCTTTCAGCTTTTTTACTTCCGAATAAGGATAGGCATACCATTTCCCTCCCCTGTCGTTATAGGGAATTAACTCTGCCATCTGTTTGTATTCGGGAAACTGATGATTCACTTCTGAAATGAGCGTGACTATATAGGTGCAGACCGAGAATACTAAGATTCCCATTGAAAGGCCGATAGCACAGATCAGTGTTTGCCCTTTTTGGGCAAGCAGGTGACGGAATGCTATTTTGAAATAGTGTGCAAACATCATATTGGTTTTATTCTGATTTGATTACTTCCGCCGGGTTTAACCGTGAAATCAGCCAGATCCGGTAGGCGACGGTTACGAATACGATTGTGGCGGTTAGAAGAATAATTCCTAACCACATCAGTGGATTGTTCAGCCATGCAGGGGCAATCGTTATCTTTTCTTTCGTCAATATCCACAGGAGGATATAGACAATTGCCAACGAAGGGATGGCTGAAATAACCAGTAAACGAATATACAGCTTTCCGAATAAGAGAGCGATAACCTTTGGCCCGGCCCCGTTAATTTTGCGTATCGCAACTTCCTTTTGCCGGCTGACTGTGTCGAGCGTAATGGCGGAATAGATACCCAAAACCGTGATGATTACACTGATGGCGGACAGGAGGGTGAACAGGTCGCTTATCAATTTCGACTCCCCGTTGGACCGGAATCGCTCTTCCTGCTTGGTGGTCAACAGGAAGGGAATGGATGCCGGCAGCCGGCTATGTACGATTTTGAGTATTTCTTTTCGTATGTTCTGTTCCTGTCCGGCTACACATTTGACGTAGACTGTTCTGTAATTTGCTTTTTCGGGAACGGTGATGAAAGAGAAACGCAGATATTGATTTGCTTTTGCTGTCTGTTCCCTGTTATATACCGGTTCGAACGGGAGCTGCCCGTATATGCCGGTGATCTGGAAAGTCTGATCGCCTAATTGCACGGATGTCGGGTTCTTTTCCCCGTCTTTCTCCAATTCCCAGATAAGAGAACGCGAAACCAGTATCTCGTTAGAAGCCTCTGGCATCCTTCCCTCTATCGGCAGTTTCATAAAAGACGGATAATTCTTGCCGGTAAGGTATTGCAGCCCATGTAGCACTTCTCCATGTTTGTTCTTATAATCCAGATATTTGCCGGTAGTTTCCAGCAGGACATCTTCCACCCCTGCAAGCGTACGGATACGGGAGACGATTTCCTCTTCATGCCCCTGTACCTGCGGTTCCCAAAGTTCCATCTTCCAGATACGATCGCATTCTTCTTCCGTCAAAGTGTTATTCCTTTTTTCTTCCGCGAGCTGATATATGTTTCCTAATCCGATCGCTCCTGCAATAAAAAGAAAACAGATAAACAACTGGACTCCCAGCATGAAGTTTCTTACACTATGTTTCTTTCGTTTCATACCTTTCACACCTTCCGTCAATGTTATGTGCCTGATGCGGAAAACGGCTAATGCAGCAATCGAGGCACAGAGAATGAACAGGAAACCGAGGTATTCCATTTCCTGGCGGATCAAGGTTGGCGTGTGGATAAACAGGTTTTCATTGATCAATTCTTTCGAAGCCATATATTGGTAATAGACAGGTATAATCCATTCGATCAGAGCAAGGCTCGTCAATGCCGACAAAATAAAAAGGACCGCAATTTCACTGAAGAGCAAACCGAACAACCCTTTTGAGTCCGAGCCTAAACACTTTCTCAGACTGAGTTCGCGCGTCCGGTTATAGAACGACTGGATACAGAACTTCAGGAAGTTTATCATTGCAGCAATCAATATCAGAGAGCCGATCAGCGGGATGAAGAATGTCGCACTGATATTGTCCGGCTTGTACATCTCTTCCTTAAAAGTGCGTACAGCCAGATAGCAATCGTTTTTTTCACCGAAAGCCGGTATTTGCTGGCGTAGCCGCTGGTTTATTTCCTTGCTCGAGACATTTTTATCCAGCAGGATCACCAGATCGCGGTATTCACGTTTCGGCTGGATGCTTGCTGTCTCCGGGAAATAGAGGTCGCTCTTTTCACGCGCCCCGTCCGGCAGGTCCCTGATAACGGCGCTGATCGTGGAATATCGGATGGCAGACGTATCGCTGTCCGCCCGGCTGAAATAGAGCGTTTTTCCGATAGGATTCTCTTGACCGAATATCTTTTCCGCCGCTGATTTGCTGATCCAGACTTCTCCCGGTTCTAACGCCGGTACCTGTCCTTCCAACGTCTGAACGCCGAATATGACCGGAAAGTCTTTTGTGATATTCTGGAAACTGCATTGGAACGAAACTTCTTCCTGACCGTCTTTGGACAGGGTGATATTAGCACGCCCGTATCCGTATGAATAAGCAACCCGTCCGATTCCGGCTATCGGATTCCCCATCAACTCCTGCACAACTTTGCCTGGAATATAAGGATTCTCATAGTTGTTTTGAGTCGATTTGACATATACATTCGCCATTCGGTCACTGTTTGCCCAAGCCGTAAACTGGTTATTGAATCTTCTTATGTAATAAGAGGTCATGCTGAAGCAAAGGAGTCCGATTGCGATTCCGATAATGGAAAGCAAATATTGCGTCTTGTTTTTAAGAATCTGCCGGACGGCCATTTTTAAGTAGTGTCTGAACATGATGTGATGTCTTTTGTTATTATTCGGTTTTAATAATTTCCGCCGGGTTGGTAGCGGCCGCCCTTTTAACTTGGCGGAAAATAGAGAGCAACACGATTCCGCTGGTGATCAGAAAGACCAGAAGGAACAACCATACCGGCAACGTGGTATGATTGGCATACGTTTCGAACCAGCGTTTTGTTACCAAGTAGCCGACCGGAAGGGCAAAAGCGTTGCCTAATGCCACTAACAGGAAATACTCCCGGAAGAACAGTTGAAGGATGTGATAAAACGTAGCTCCGTTTACTTTGCGGATCGCAATCTCTTTCCGGCGTTGTTCGGTGGCGAGGCTCACTAATGAGTAGATGCCGAAAGTGGAGATCAGTATACAAACCAGAGAAAGGATGCTAAAGATGGTAAAGATCACTTTCTCCGGCCGGTTGAAAAGGTCGACCAGATCGGATAGCTCCGTGAACATTTTGCTCCGGTTGACATTGTCATTCTGAATATGCGATGTTATCTCACGAAGATGTTCCAGCACTTCTTTTTTATGCCCTTTTGCATAGCGGACATAAAGAAGGTAAGGACGCACGAAGTCTTTTACCCTCGGATTGTCATACGTGGTAAAGAACAGCGGTAATATAGGATATTGCATCGGGGCATAGAGATAATCTTTTATGACACCGCAAACATTGGCTTGGCTCGCCTGCCCTCTTTTGTATATAGGCCGTTCAAGCAGGTCTGTGTATCCTAATGATTGCAGGCAAGTTTCATTTACGAGATAGCTGTATGGGTTTGCCTCCGTCGGCCAGCTGCCAGCTTTCAGTTGCAGGTTGAAGAACGAAAAGAAGTCTTTGTCGGTAACCACTACCGCGTTGTTGCTATTTGGGTCGGATTCATTCGCGTCGAAACAAAAGTGAGAGTAGAAAGAACCGTACCAATCTCCCTGTTCCGTAAAGACCGGCGCGTTTTCGCAGGTAAAGGTGACTCCCTCTACATACGGATGGTTGGCCATTTCCGGTTTCAGGACGCTCAGATCTGTCTGGTGGGCGGTGCTGTAGCCTAAATTGACCTGTATGACCCGTTCGTAATCGATCCCTTTGTCTTTCGAAAGGATAAAATGCAACTGCCGGAACAATCCCAAAGAGGTAATAAAGAACAACGAACCGATAAATATCTGGACAACGATCAGGCTTTGTTTAAAGAGGACCGGTCTTTGTATCTTGTGTTCCAAAAGATTCCGTATCGGATAATAACAGATAAGAAGGAAAGCCAGAATGCTGATTCCGGCGAGCGACAGCGTATTGCCGAAAAGCGAAGTACGTGAAAGATGACGGCTGATGTTTTCATAGATGCCGTACCTGTTCCATGTCGTGTAGCTTTCATAATAGGGATAGAGGCTTTCGATCAGGCAGAAAGCGGCCATAAAAGCGATGATCAAGGGCAAGATCAACTCGGTAAAACCTTTTAGGATCATGCTTCCGGTTGAGGCTCCTACACAAAGATACGTCCGGTTTTTCTGTTGTTTCCGTTGCTGTTGCCCGATAAAAAGGACAAGCAGGTTGATAAGAGCACTCAGGAAAGCCATTGCCCCGGCTAATGCCAGGATATGGATGTTACGGATGCGGTCCGTCAGTTCGGGATGGCATCGTAGATGCACTTCGGAGGCCGTCAACAAGTTTATTTTCCAATCTTTTACCTGTTCCCGATCCCATTTGTCTTCGGCATGACTTTTATAATGCGCCAGTTTGTTTCGTACTTTAGCTACGTTTGTACTTTTTTGGAGTCGCACGTAGGTCGTCATGCGTTTGACATGATTGGGTTCGGGTGTCCTGATCAGCAGGAAGTCGAACAGCAAATCAGTATTGTCCGGATAATCCCGTATGACACCAGCTACCGAAGGACGCAGGTTATCGTCCAATGCCACCTCCTTGCCGATGCAGCTCGTTGTCCCGAACAGTTGGCGGGCTGTCCGCTCCGTTAGTATGACGGAACTGCCGTCGGGAGCGATCCCTTTATGTGTTCCTTCGATAAAATCAGTCCGGAAAAGCTCGAAGAAAGACTGTCCGCTTTCCATCCCGTGCAGAGTGATTGTCTCATTATCCTGTTTCAGGGTAAAGCTGAGATGGTTAAATGAACAGGAAGTTTCAATTTCGGGGAGCAATTTAAACAATTCTTCCCGGTCGTTAATATGCAACTGGTCCAGATCGGCTTGCGTCCCGTTGGCACGTTTGACAAGCCCTTCCGTCGTCAGACAATAAAGCCGGTCTGCCTCCGGGTGGAAACTATCGAAATGTGTTTCCCACCATAGCCAGTAGCCGCCTAAGATGAAGGCAGTAAATCCGACAGCCAGACCGATGATGCTGACGACCGATTGGGTCCGGTATTTAAGCAGTTCCCGGAAAGAAACTTTGATATAGTGTGTTAGCATTGTTTGTTATGATATTTTGTTCAAATATATAGTTTAAAATCTCCGCACCGGCATCAGCAGCCTTTCGGTTTATCTCCTTTCTGCATACAGCCGATAAAAGTCCATAAGATGCTGATCGCAATAAATGAAGACGCAAAAGTTGTGCCAATGCCGTAACCGGTTATTAGAATGTTTGTTACCTCTGCCCCTTGAATGCGGAAAACGTGTGTATTCGCACAAAAGGCGTTCCTTTCCGCACGATGCGAACAAACTCCCAATCCGAATTGAATATAGACCATCAGTTACTTCATATTTCAATTAGTAAAAACAACAGCAATAACTGCCACTGTTCTTTGAATACCTTGTTTAACAACTCTTACATCTGTGGTGGCAGGTGAAAAAGCATCTACCACTATATGCCTTTATCTACCACTTTTTCTTTATTTTTTTGCTTTTTCACTTTCTTTTGGGACAAACCTGTGTTATCTTTGTGTATTATAAATACCGGCTTTCGGCTGCTCGCTTTCGGCCTATAGAAAGCAGCCGATGAACACAATGTCTTATACTGATATAGGTAGACACATTCAAAAACAATAAAATGTGTAATAACTATGCGGGAAAAACATCAGCATTACAGCGAAGAAGAGAAATTGCATCTTCTTCAATCTTATTATCTATCAGGTATGAGCAAAACTCGTTTTTGCAAACAACATGGTATTAGTGGTATAACTTTGTTAAATAAATGGTTGGCGAAGTATGAATCAGAGGTAAAAGAGGTATCTTTAGCTCCTTGTCAAGCCCCTACGGATATGAGCAATCGAAGCAAAGAAGATTACCAGGATGAAAATGCGCAACTCAAGAAGCGCGTTAAGGAGTTAGAGAAGGCGCTTGCCTTCTCGCAGTTGGAAACCGAAGCCCGTGATTTAATGATTACGCGTGCAGAAGAGTATTTTAACATTCCCATCAGAAAAAAATCTGGGGCCAAATAGTAACGGAACTGGTCGGGCAGGGCAAAATAAAAGTTGCACCCGCCTGCCGTCTGTTTGGCCATTGTCGTCAAGCCTATTACCAGTCCAAGGCAGACATTGAGGTCCAGGTAAAGAATGAGCGTCTCATGCTGGATACCGTACGTGAGATACGTAGTGAGGATCCCGGTATTGGTGGTTACAAGCTGTGGATCATGCTCATCGCCCTCTTCGGAGAGAAGTTCATGCCCGGTCGCGACAGCTTCTATACGCTGCTTCGCCGGCACCGTCTGATGCTTCCTCCCCGCAAAGGCAGGAGCACAACCAATTCCAACCACCGCTACCATAAGTGGAAAAACTTGATAAAAGGCTTTGTTCCAACTTCGCCCAATCAACTGTGGGTTAGCGATATTACATATATACCGCTTGCCGGTGGAGATGTCTGTTACCTGCATCTGGTTACGGATGCTTATTCTCATAAAATAGTGGGATGGCGCCTAGCAAACACTCTACGTGCATCCGCTACGCTTGAAGCATTGCAGCAGGCCATAGACCAGGCCGTGGAGATGACAGGAAGTGAGAATCTGGAAGGTCTGATACACCATTCAGACCGTGGAGTACAGTATTGTTGCGATGCCTACGTGGAGCGGCTTCAACACTATGGCATTGCTATCAGCATGACAGAGGATTACAAGCCCACGGATAATGCCGTGGCGGAACGTGTCAATGGGATAATCAAAGTGGAACGCCTCTATAAACAAGGGGTATTCGATAGCCTCGAACATGCCACAAGTGTGATTGGGCGCTACATCCACTTCTACAACTACCGCCGACCGCACATGAGTGTCGGTTATAAAACTCCCGGCGTAGTGCATAAGGAAGAGGGAGTACAGATAAAGATCTGGCAAAAGAAAAAAGCTTCGATAAAAAGTAGAGAAAAACAGATGGATACAATATCTTTGCAAAGCCGAACAACAAGTCCGGGCGAGGGCACATGCCAGCGCATCTGACGAAGACAAACTGCCCCATGCGAGGGGCAATTTGTCTTGCCGAACAAGCAAGCACGGGCTCTGCAAATCCAGCATGTGACTACTTAATACGGCTAAAGGCAGAGGATATTTGTCTATATTATCAGTATGAAGATTTAAGATGTGACTACTCTATCAGTACTACTTTCTAAGATCTGTCTATTGATTACGTTTATAAACAAAAAAAGTGTCTAGCTAAATCAGGAAAAGACACAAGACTACCGGCCGGCAAAAGTTTCCCCTGCATGAAACAAAAGTTCCATCGGCATGAAACAAAAGTTCCATCGGCATGAAACAAAAGTTCCATCGGCATGAAACAAAAGTTCCATCGGCATGAAACTATCCATGAATGCCGGTCCGTAGACTAACGGATGCAAAGCCCTTTTTACTCCGACTTGATCACCTCCGCCGGGTTCTGGTTGGCAGCCTTATGGATGCGCCAGCCGGTGCAAAAAGTTAGTAGCAGGACCAGGACAGCCCAGATGACCGGGTAAAGCCACCAGCTGATCGTAGCCTGTAACACATAGTTCTCGATCCATGATTTCATGATCAGATAGCTGACCGGAAATGCGATGACCGAAGCAATACATAACAGGCGCAGATTGGTGGCAAAAAACAGGCTCATGATATCCGATGCCGTTGCTCCGTTCACTTTGCGGACGGCGATCTCTTTCCTTCTCTGTTCGCAGTCCAGAGTTACCTGGGAGAATACGCCGAACAACGAGATCAGGATACAGACAAGGGTTACGAAGTCCAGCATCTTGAGCAATGCCTTTTCCGATTTCAGAAACATTTCGTATTCCTCTTCCATAAAAGCGACGTGTATGTCGACTGCGTCCGGTTGCATCTTCTTTGCCAACTGTTCGACCTGCCGTCTGCACAGTTCGCGGCTTCCCGGCTGATGCCGGAATATGACATCCGTCGAGTAATCGTTCTGTATATTTTTCTTTGCCGGGCTGAAGTCGAGCATCACCGGCTTTACCGGAACGGTGGGCGGGGCTATGTAGAAGTCTTTGAAAATACCGTCGATGATAAATCCTTTCTGATTTTTGGCCCTAAGCGTTTTGCCGACCGGATTATCGATCTTCAACTCTTTTACCGCTGCTTCGTTCAGGAGTATATGCCGTTCGGTATCTCCTTCCGGAAACTTGCCTTTTAGCAATTGCAGGCCATAAAATTCAAAGTAACGATTGTTGCATGGTATCATCTGGATCGTGAGACCTTCCACGGAGGCCGGCTTGCCTTCCCACTCGGTAAAGTAGCTGTAGGAGCGGGAGTGACTTGGAAATAGCGGATCGTTTCTGTCCGGATATACTTCTGCGATAGAAGATAGTTTGGCGACCTCTTCTTTCAAACCGTCTGTTTTCGGGAATATACTGACATCGCCCCGGTCTTTCCTGTCTAATCCGAGATCGGTCGTATGCAAATGATAAATTTGCTTGACCAGTACCGATGAACAGAATATGAACCCGATGCTGATAATCAGTTGTAAGGTAAGGCTGACTTTCGGGAAGATATTCTTCCCTTTTCCGTCGGATGAACCTTTAAGGGCTTTCTGCAACGACCGCTTCCTGAAATAGTAGATAGGGAACAAAGAGAACAGGAAAGCCAGCAAGGTGATGATGCCGAAATAGACAAATGTTTCCAGATAGAGGTTGCACGAATCTGTCTTTACATTCGACAGATCCTTGAATGTCGGCAATATAATTTCGATCAGGGCTATCCCGACTAAAAGAGCGATGAAAAGTGTCAACAGGTATTCGGATGCGAAAAGGGCAAACAGGTTGCCGTCGGACGATCCGCACACTTTCCGGAGTCCGATCTCTTTGCTCCGAATCCGTATGCGGTTGGCAAACAAGGTCAGATAGTTGAACAGTGCACACAGGATCACCAGTCCGCCGGCGAGGGCGAAAAGCAGGATATGCTCGAACTTGATGGTCGGTTCCTCTGAGGGACGGTCATATCGCATGGAGGTGACCGATGTCAGGACGAGATGAGTCAGCGAATCTCTGTCTTTTTTTACTTTGTGTTCGTAAAGTTTCTTTTTAAAGGCTTCTATATCTGTACCCGGGCGAACCTTTATGAAAGTTTGCCAGGAGGAAATGTTCCAATCTTCTAATTGCCGGGCCGGTCTCAGCATCCCGAACGGGAAGTTCGAGTGTTGGTCCTGGCTTTTGGCAATGGCGCATATCTCCATTTCGTCAGACCAAATCTTCAGCTTCTCGCCCATTGGATTTTTAGTGTCGAAGACTTCTTTGGCAAGCCTGTCCGTGATCGCGATTTTGTTGCTTCCCGGAATCATAAAATCCCGGTTGCCGGAGATCAGTTCGATTTCAAACATATGTTCGGCGGCTGAATCGATTGACAATTCGAAAGAATCATATTTCTTTCCGTTGTAAAGGAACTCGTTTTTCCAGGCTCTGGTATTGCAACTTTCCCCTATCTCCGGGAATGTTTCTTTCAAATACCGGGCCAGCGGGTAAGGAGTAACGCTCGATAGTCCCTGGTCGTTGGTTTCCGATTCCACCCGTACATAATAAATCCGGTCTGCATCCTTCCTGAACGTATCATACGTCAGTTCATACCGTATCCAAAGCGACGACAAGGCAAAACAGGTAAATCCGATCGCGAGTCCGGCAATACAAATGAAAGATTGCAATTTGTATTTCAGGAGATTGCGGAAAGCTATTTTGATGTGATGATGTAACATGGCTCTATGATTTAATTTGTTTTTATTATTCGGTTTTAATCGCTTCTGCCGGGTTTCGGCCGGCTGCTTTTTTGATCCGGAATATGACTGTACAGGTTGTCAGTAGCAGGATCGTAAATGAAATACTACCCCAATATATAAATCCCTGTTTGAAGAAGACAATGTACATTTGTTTCCAGAAATGCAGGATAAGCAGGATGACGGGAATCGCCAACAACGCCGAAAATAGTAGCAGTTTGATGTAGAACATGGCAAACAGCCGTATAATGGCTGTAGAAGTCGCCCCGTTTATTTTTCGTATAGCCACCTCTTTTTGCCTATGTTCGGTGTCGAGTGTAATGGCGGAGTATACCCCTAATAATGTGATGATCAGACAAACGATCGTGAAGAAAAGGATAATACTTTTCATCTTGGTTTCCAATGCCTGCTTTTCGCTTATATCATCTCTGAATGTCCGGATGTAGGGTTGGATATTAGACGGTAAAGTTTCCCGGAGTACCGTATAAATATGTTTTCGAATCTGCTTTTCTTGTCCCGGATATGCTTTGATGTAACAGTGCCCGATCTTTTTCTCCAATTTATCCGGTAGGAAAACGGTTCCGATGTTTTGACTATAAATATCGGAATAGAATGAAGAGGAGATACCGCACAGTTGATAAGCATCGTTGTAATTGTATAATGTCATGCCGATACTGATCCCTTGATGTTTTTGTATGAACACTTCATCTGCGAGCATTTCACCCGGATTGTTTAACGTGTGTCCGGATTGCAGCGGGATTTGCATGAATGAGAAAAAATTGGCGGGTATCCATTGCACTTGCACTTCTATTGCTTTGCCCGTATTGGCTTTGTCGGTATAGAAACCTGTCTGGGAATTGTCTTCCGTATAAGACTGGCTGGTTAACAGTACATCTTTTACCCCTGCCTGCTGACGGATACGGTTAACGATAGCCAGTTTTTCTTCTGCTTTCATAAACGGATAATCGAGTGTAAAGCTGAGAATAGACTCTTTCTCCTGCAAACTGAGTGTGTTGAAAATTGCTTTTGTGGTTGTCTCTGTTTGCATGTAGAGTGCGAATGTCAATGAAACAAATAACCAACAGATAAAAAATTGTATTCCCAGCATTATGTTGCGTCTGGAATGTTTTCCGTGGCGCAACTCTCCACCCCTGATGCTTTTTTGGATCGATATTCTCCGGATGCGTAAGACGATCAGAAGGCATACGAATATACAGGCAAGAAGAATCAGCAGGATATATTCTCCGGTATGCAGCAATAATAGTTTCGTGTCGAATGTAAGATGTATTTTGAACAGATCGATTTGTAACCCGGAGGCGATCTGTTCCAATAGGCATCCTGTTAGAATGGCTGTTAAGAAGACCAGCAATGCCGACTGTATAAAAAGTTGGGTGAATAATTGGATGCCATTGCAGCCATTGACTTTACGTATACTGTACTCATGCGTCCGGTTCATAAACTGACCGATCAGGAAATAGAAAAAGTTCAGTAATCCGGTCAGTAAGATCAATATCCCGGTGATACCGGTTATCAATGACAGTATATTAGCTATTTGCCGTACGTACTTGTCATTCCCGATTTGTGTGCTTCTGATGTCAGCTTCTGCATCGAAGAGGGGATATGTTTGTTTTTCCCTGGTCAAGTGCCGGTCTAAATCGATCGGCCGTTTGCCTGTTTTCAGAAGGGCGTATGTGTGGCAACCGGTCATCGCATTATTTCCTTCGAACATGAATAAGCCTTCGCTGTCGTTGAGTGTCAGCAAATCTATGTTTTCCATCAGATGCATACTGGTGTTTGTCGGCAGGTCTTTTATGACAGCCCGGATAGTATAATAAATACCTCCCGTTTCGGGGGTTGATTCGGGAGATGTGAGAAGGCGTTTATTTAACTCCAATTGTTTGCCGATCGCTTCCGCGGCATTCTTAAAAACTTTACGTGCGGTTGTTTCCGTAATGACGATCGAGTTTGCGGATGTCACTGCCTGTTGCCAACTGCCGAAAAGGATAGTCGGGGTAAATATGCAGGCATAGGAAGTATCGACCTCTATTGTCTGAAATGTATAAGGAAGATTTTTTTCCTCTTTTAGCCAGACGTTAAACGAACGCTCTCTTGAGAATGCCGTGCGGCAAATCTCTTTTATTTCCGGATATTGCATGGATTTCAGTACATGGGCAAAAGAGGCCGTTGTCCCTGAAAAAAGCCTGTTGTCTATATAGAACTGGATTTCTGCAATCCGTTTATGGTTCGAAAAACAAGAATCGATGCTTTGCATAAAGCGGCTACAATACAGGCAAAGGCTGAAACAGAGTAGGCCGACAGATAATCCGACGACTGAAATAGTATTCTGTAACTTATATCGGGCTATGATCCGACAGGCTATTTTTATATAATGGAGTATCATGATGTTCTGATATTTATTCCGACTTGATCACATCTGCCGGATTTGTCCGGGCAGCCCGTATCGTTTGATAAAGGACGGTTCCGATAATCAGGATGACGGTGACAAATATGATTAGGATATACATCCAGGCAGAAATACTGCTCCGGTAGGCATATTGCTGCAACCAATTTTGCATGAACAGCCATGCCAGCGGCAATGCCAGCAGGTTGGCAATCAATACAATTACAAGGTATTCCCGGAAAAACATCTTGACAATCGTTCCGGCAGAGGCGCCCATCACTTTCCGTACGGCAATCTCTTTCTTCCGTTGTCCCATATTACTGGACGAAATGGAATAAAGTCCGAAGATGGAGATAAGCGTACAGAACAGTGCCAGCAAAGTAAAGAGTTGCAGGCTGGCATTCTCGGAAGTGTTGAGCTGATCGAGTATCTGGTTCATGGTCTGTACTTCGCAGGTGGCAGGGTCGCCTTGCTTGGAGTGCTTTTTGAATATATTTCGGATTGCTTTGATCGCTGCAGCCTCTTTTCCCGGTTCTGTTTTCGCATAATAGAAGTAGCTGTCCCATTTGCTTTCATCGATCACGATCACTTGCGGCAGTATCGGGTTGCGTAAACTGGCTGCTTGGAAGTTTTGGATGATCCCGACGATCTCCATTTCGGCACGTCCTCTGCTTCCGTCTCGCATGGTCGTATAATTCCAAATGCTGATCTTCTTGCCGATCGGGTTATCGATGCCCATGAGGCGAGCTGCCTCTTCATTGATGACGGCTTTTGTCCAAGAGGCTCGCCAACCTTCATCGTTTGCCAAATCTCCTTCATCGATGAAACGGCCTTTCAGTATCGGTATGTTGAAAACTTCCGGGAAGTTGCCGCCTACTTGTAGAACTTGGAAGTTTGGATTGAAATCCAAAGGCTTGCCTTCCCATTCGACCTCGTTTTGTGTATAAGGCTCATGGGTGATATTGAATATCCCGGCTTGTGTGAATCCTTTCAGAACGGCCAGTGAAGAAATCTCGCGGCTAATTCCTTCCCGGTCTCTGAATGTCATTTTCATCTGGATCAGACCCTCTTTTTGGAATCCCAAGTCTTTATGTTGCATGAAAGATATTTGCCTGAACATGATGAATGTGCTCATCAGGAAGAAAATGCAAATACCCAGTTGTAGCGCCATGCTGACTTTGCGGAAACCGCTTTTCCGGGTGGGAGAGATTCCACCGGATATTAATAGAGAAGAAGCACGGACAAAATGCAAGAATAGCGGTAGGCAGATAATTGTGAGTATAAACCAGCTAATACCAGCTATGATACATAGATGACTAAATAGTAGTTTCCGCTGTAATGTCGTTTCGAAGAGGTGTGAGAAACCGCCAGCCGTTAATTCCAACAGGCAAGAGGCCAGTAAAAAGCTGATCCCGACGAGCAATGTCAATTCAAGTAGCAATTGGATAACCAGATTTTTTTTATCGGCGCCGATCGCATTTCTTAATTTCATTTCCCTGTTTCGCAAATAGACGCGGTTCAACAACAGGTTGGTGAAATTGAAGAAGACGCAGAGCAATAATAAGAGCCCGGTTATCGTGAATGTCCGGATATAAGAAAGATTAAAAGTCAATTCACTACCGAATGTATGGCGGACATCCGTTAGGGGAACTAACTTTAACAGGATTGATTTATTATATTCATGTTCAACTATATAAGAATTGATCTTCTTCTCAAATACCTTTATATTAATGTTAGGTTCTAATAATAGATAGATTTTAGTGTTTAGCAGAGCCCATTGCTTTTCGTCTGTGATCCGATTTTCCCGGTCACGGTCGAATTTATCCAGTTCATAAACATCGGCTTGCATCATGGAGTTGTTGGGCGAATCTTCCAGGACGGAGACGATCGTAATGCTTTTACGGTATCCGTTTTTGAGAGTTTTACCTAATGCATTCTCCGGTGTTTTGAAATATTTCACGGCAAAAGACCGGGTAACGGCTATCTCATCGAGTGTTTTTAGAATATCATTCTTTTTACCGCAAATTACGGGACGTGGAAAGAAATTGAAATACTGTTCGTCAATGAACTCTTCTTCCGGATCCTCCAGGCTTATTTCCCCATAATTGAAAGTAGAACCGAATTTTGAATAAATCTGCGTTGTCTCTATTACTTCCGGGAAATCTTTTTTCAGTTTGCGTGCCAGGATAAGTGGTAATTCCTCTGCTTTTTTTCCCGTTTGTTTGTCAATTCCATAGACTCTGTAGATGTTTTTTGATTGCGGATAAAACCCGTCATAGGTCGTCTCATACCGGTACCAGTTCCATCCGTACGTAAAACAGATCAGTCCGATCGCCAATCCGACGATACTGATAGCGGATTGTACTTTATATTTTGCCAGATTGCGAAATGCAATTTTGATGTAGTGTTGTAGTATCATGATTGTTTGTTTTTATTCCGATTTGATAGCTTCCGCCGGATTAGTTCGGGCTGCCTTGCGTATTTGCCAAACTAAAGTCAGCAAAGAGATTGTGCCAGTGAGCAACAAAGCGGCTGCAAATAACCACCAGGAGATCGATGCTTTGTGGGCGAAACTTTCCAGATATTTGTGGATGGCAAGCCAGGTGACAGGAGTCGCCACAATAAATGCGATTGCAAGAAGCTTATAATATTTCCGTAGTAACATTTGCATGATAATGGAAGTTGTTGCCCCGTTGACTTTGCGGATAGCTATCTCCCGGTAGCGTTGTTGCACGTCAAACAGGGATAGGCCGAACAAACCTAATGAGGAGATCAGGATTGCTATTAGTGCAAAAACCGTATAGATATTAGTCAGCTTTTGGTCTTCTTTGTAAATTGCTTTTATCTCATCTTCTACAAAAGAATAGATGAATTCTCCTCCAACAGTTTCTTCATGTAACTTTTGTAGAAAACGAATTGCTTCTTGACGTTTGCCCGGAACAATGTGAGCCGTCAAACGTTCATAACGGTATCCTATGTCATAGGCAAAAACGAGTGGAAGTGTTGCTTGAGACAAATGTCCTATTTGAAAATCTTTGACTATGCCCACGATGTTGTAAGCGGGGTTTTTATCCATATCCGGCATGTCGGAACTCCACCATAATCTACTTTCAGGTTGTAACTTGGCTGTCGCAATATCGGTGATGCCAAATATCTTTTTTGCGGTTTCGTTGATAATCAAGTCGTATGTGCCGAAATGATCGATCGAATCGTTCCAGCTACGTCCTTCTACCATTTGAAGATCATATATCTTCATGTACCTTTCGTCTATGTTATTATAAACAACCATTTGTTTTTTTCCCTGGAATTCGAATTGTGTGTGTGGCTCTCTATATTCGTAAGGGCTTTTTCCGTAAGCCCAATCTGTAAACAGAGGAGATTCATTCATCTTTGTCGTGATGATATTGTCGAGTTGCCTTTGTTTCTTTCTTTTGGCCTTTGCCTGTTCATTTGTATCATCTAATGCATAATCGTTACGGAGAAATTGGACTTTGATGATGTCTTTCGTACGATACCCATTATCGTAGTTCAACATGAAATGTAATTGTTTAATGAAAAATAACGACACAATGATGAGAGAGAGCGATATACCGTATTGGATAACCAGGAATATATTTCTTGAAGCGACTGAATTTCCTCCTCTGTTTATGGACTGCAAAGTATGAATCGGTGTAGCATATTGATATTTGAAAAAAGGATAAGAAGAGGTAAACATGGGTAAAAGAATCAATAATATGAACGCAAGCATAAGATTCAAATGCCAGTCGTTTGATTGAGAGATGTCCCAGCGGTTGCTCAGATAATCTTGTGTTAACTCTACAAATACCCATCCGATAAACAAGGCACAAGCGATAATAAATATATTTTCGATGTAGATTTGTCCGAGCAGATGCACGCGTTTTGCTCCGAATACTTTTTTCATACCAAATTCCCGGGCTCGTTTTTGTATAAGTACAGTATAGATGTTGGTGAAATTAAAAAGCCCGATAATCAGGATTAAAAAAGTTACGACTGTCAATATCCGGACATTTGTCTTATTTCCTTTATGAAACAAATTAAAGTCATGAATAGTATGGTTGAAATAAACATTCTTCATGGGAAAGAACTGATATCGTTGGTATCGTTCTCCTGCTTTCATATACATATAATAATCCAACCGTTTGTTTACTTGTTTCAGGTCACTTCCCGGATAAAGCAGGGCAATGCTTTGAGGCATTCTCGACCATTTCTTTTGCATAGACTTGGAGATCAGGATGTCGAAGTGCAAGGAACTTTTGCCTGTTGGATTTCCAATTATACCTTCGATTGTTACCGGTTGCCCGAATGTGAAAGAAAGAGTTTTACCGATCGGATTCTCATTCCCAAACAGCTTTTTTGAGAATTCCCGTGTAATTACCGCACTTTCCGGTTTTAAAAGTAGTGTATTTCGATTTCCAATGAGGATCGGGAAATCTAACATTTGCAGAAAGTTGGTGTCTGCAGCGAATAGATTTGTTGTGAACTTCTTATTTTCATAATAGATATCAGACTCCTGCATGGGGATGAATGTGGTGCTTCGTTCTACCGCAATATCTTCTAACGGTTCTCTGTAGTCGGGTTCGTGATTCATATTGAAACTCCCGGAAAAGCGTATCATTGGAGAATTCCGGTATTGAATTGTCGTAAAATAGAGACGATCCAGATGCTCGTGGAAATGATCTACTGTAGTTTCCTGATAGAGATATCGGGACAAGGTAACGACACACGCCAGACTCAGTGCCAACCCCATGATGTTGATGGTACTGTAGAGTCTGAAACGTGTCAGCGATCGTAAGGCTAATAGTATTATTTTCATATATGATTGTTTGTTTTTATTCCGATTTGATAGCTTCCGCCGGATTAGTCCGGGCTGCCTTGCGTATTTGCCAAACTAAAGTCAGCAAAGAGATTGTGCCAGTGAGCAACAAAGCGGCTGCAAACAACCACCAGGAGATCGATGCTTTGTGGGCGAAATTTTCCAGATATTTGTGAATGGCAAGCCAGGTGACAGGAGTCGCCACAATAAATGCGATTGCAAGAAGCTTATAATATTTCCGTAGTAGCATTTGCATGATAATGGAAGTTGTTGCCCCATTGACTTTGCGGATAGCTATCTCCCGGTAGCGTTGCTGTACGTCAAACAGGGATAGGCCGAACAAACCTAATGAGGAGATCAGGATTGCTATTAAGGCAAAAACCGTATAGATGATAGCTGCCAGCTTATCTTTATTGTATAGTTCTTCGATTTCATCTGCAACAAAAGTATATTCAAAATCACCTTGCCCCACTTCGCCATGTAATTTTTTCAAAAAACGAATGGCCTCTTGGCGATGGCCCGGTGAGATTGCAGCCATCAGCTTATTTTGTGAAAAAGGAGACTCGTTGTGTATGGATAGAATGACCGGTTCGTTATTTTGCGAAAGATGTACTGTTTGAAAGTCACCGGTAAATCCTTTGACAAGCAGTGATGTCCCTTTTGCACTTCTTTCATCTTCCAGTTCCTCAGGCAGTTTTCCGTTTTTAGAGAAAAGCCTTTTGGCTGTTTCGTTTAGCAGGACCTCGTTTTCTGCAACAGGAAGATCTTTTCCGGAAATCGGAATGTCGTATAGCTTAAGGAAGTCAGGGCTGACAGTTATATGGATAACTTCTTCCCATTGACCTCCCGGAATTCTTACTTTCTTTTTATTAATAGGATTCAACGGAAATTCATATGGGCTTATACCGAAACAGGAAGTTTCGAAGACCGGAGAAGATTGCAGCGTCTCCAGAATGTATTTATTGGCATCCTCTTGATGTTTTATTTCCTCGACGGTGTATGACATCGAAGAGGTTGGGCGTTGGAACCAAACCTTTATGATGTCTTTAGTCCGGTACCCGGGGTCTGTATCCAGCATATAATTCAATTGCTTGATAAAAAATAGAGAGCAAACGATCAAAGAGAGTGTCAGTCCATATTGCAAAGTAAGAAATATGGTTTTTATCTCCGGCTTACCTTTGCTCCGGTCAATGTTTTGCAGGGAACTTGTGACCGGCTTCCGGCTGAAACGCACGAATGTATGTAAAGCTGTGATTACAGGTAAGAATAACAATAATAGAATAGATATCCCGATATTATAACGTTCGGAAACTATGGCTTTGATTTCCAGTATATGGCTTTGTATGCCATAAGTCATTTCGATAATAACCCAAGCCAGGAACAGGGCAAGTGCCGTCATAAAGAGGTTTTCTATAAACAGCTGGATGAAAAGTTGGAATGGTCGGGCTCCGAACACTTTTTTCATGCTGAACTCTTTTCTTCTTTTAAGGATGACAACAGAGTTGAGGTGGACAAAATTGAATACCCCGATAAGTAAAAGCAGTAAGGCTGTGACGGACAGGATATGAACGCTGCTGGCATTTCCTTGCAAAAATGTCTTTTCTCCCTTCTGGATGTAGGTTTCCATATATAATTTATCCAAAGGAAAAAGCTGGAACAGGAAACTGCGTGTGTTTTGTGGATCGTACATGGATTTCAGTTTCTTATTTATGTCGTCTATATCAGCGTGCGGAACAGTCAAAGCTATGCTGTAATAATTCACAGGGGGCCATCTCCATTGTAACTCACGCGAAATCATGAGGTCGAAAGAAAGAGAACTTTTAGTCCCGGCTTTCCCCGTAATTCCCTGTACGGTCAGTAGTTGCCCGTTATAGTTTATGATTTTTCCGATGGGATCCTGGTCTTTAAACAGTTTTTTTGCGAAAGAATCGGTGAGGACTGCGCCTTTGGGTTCCTTTAACAGCTTTGCCACATCGCCTTTCAAGACCGGGAAGTTCAGTATTTGCAAGAAAACCGAATCGACCGCCAGTACATCTGCACTGAATCCTTTATTTCCGGCTTCGACCGTTACGTTTTTAAGAGAAACGAATGAAGTATGTTTTTCTATTTCAGGAATATCCAGAGGGTTTTTGTAATCCTTTCTCATCATGACATTCTGTGTAGTAAAAAAGAGAGGGGCTTTTTCGTTATTATTCCAATGTCTGACGCTTAAGTACAACCGTTCATGGTTGGACGCGAAGTGATCCGTTGTCAATTCACTATAGACATACCTGCTGATGATTATGACACACGCCAGACTCAGTGCCAACCCCATGATGTTGATGGCACTGTAGAGTCTGAAACGTGTCAGCGATCGTAAAGCTAATAGTATTATTTTCATATTTATGCAGCTATATCAGGCTTATCCTTCTTTTATTTTAAAATCAACTCTTCCGCATCCCCAAAGGTACTATATCCTGTGACAATTACCTTGTCGCCCGGTTGGAGGCCGCCGGTTATTTCGTATTGTTGCGGGTTTTGGCGGCCGATGCTGATCGGGGTTTTCCGGGCTTTTGTGCCGGATTCGTTCAGCTTGTATATCCATTGGCCGCCGGTGGTCTGGAAGAAGTCGCCACGCGGGATGACGAGAGCCTCTTCCGGCTGTCCGAGTTCGATCTGGACACGGAAACTTTTGCCGATGCGTACGTTTTCCGGGCTTGTCTCCGTAAAGACCAGGTCGACGTCGAAGTTACGGTCTTTGACTTCCGGTACGACTTTGGTGATCCGGAGCGGGAACTTCTTGCTTTGCCAGCTGACGGTGGCGGGCAGGCCGGTGGTGATCCGGTCGATGTAGTATTCGCTGAGGGAAGTATGGATCTTGAACTGGTCGAGGACTTTGATCTCGGCGATCGCTTCGGTGCTCTGTACCTGTTGTCCGGGGGTTACTTTGACAAAACTGAGCTGGCCGGAGAGGGGCGCGCGGACAACCAGGTCCTCCATGCGTTCCTGGGCGCGTTCGAACTTTTTACGTTCGCGTTCGAGATCGTTTTTCATCAATTCCCGGCGCAGGATCGTAGCTGCACTGTCATGGCGCAGGCCTTCCAGTTGCAAGGCGGTGCTCCGGGTTTTGTAGTCGAATTCGTCCCGCGCCACTTCGAGCTGTGCCTTGCTTTTGACTCCCATATTAAATTCCTCTTCGTCGAGTGCATAGCTTTTTTTGAGACGGTTCAGTTCGTAAGTTGTCTGCAAAGTCTGTTGTTGCAGGTCGATGCTTTTCTGTTCCATCTCGATCTCTTTCTCTTTATAAGAGATCAGTTGCTTTTCCCATTCATCCTGCTGGTCCTCAATGGTACGGATAAGGTCGGGGTTGTTGAGTGTCAGGATTGTATCTCCCTTTTCCATCATGGTTCCTTCTTCTGCGATGATCCGGTCAACGCTACCGGCTTCACGGGCGTTGATCTGGATGGTGAGAATCGGTTGCACGACCCCTTCGACGTCTACATATTCCAGAAACTTATCATTAGTCGCTTCGCCGATGATCAGATTTTCTGCTTCGGTGCGGAGTTTCCTGCCGCCGGAGGCAGCGACCCCGACATAGACGAGAAGAGCGATGAATGCGATTCCTCCGGCGATATGCCAGCGGTAACGGTAATAAACGGGTTTCTTTGCAATTGGTTTATCCATTTGTGATTGTTGATTGATGAATTATTTTAGAAGGAGTTCGTAATCTTCCGTGATCGGAATCATCTTTTCGAAATCGTAACCGGTCAGGCTGCGGAGACCATAATAGAGGTTCCAATAATTATATAAAGCCGCGATGTAGGCACGGCGGGAGTTGTCTTTTTCGGCTATGGCAGCGTTGAGGTCGAGGATAGTCGATTTACCCAACAGGTAAAGCCTGCGCGCCACATCGTTACGGCGCTGGGCCGTTTGGTCTGTCTTGTAGGCTATGGCGACTTTACCGGCCTGTATGTTGAACTGTTTGACGATCTTGGCGACATTCAGTTCGAAGTCCATCCGTTCCTGTTCCAGTTCGGTGTAGACCTTGTCGCGGTTGCTTTTGGCTACTTTCACCCGGCCTTTTCCTACGCCCCAGTCCAGTATCGGTATGCGTATGCCCAATGTCACCAATTGCTGGTCCATCGGATCGCGGTAGGATTCTTTCAGCTTTTCGTTGCTCTGCGTCAAGCCGAACTGTGCATAGAGAGCAGCTTTAAAACCCCGGTTGGCTTTTGCTTCGGCAACGGTACTTTCACTTTGCAGCCGGCGGCGTTCGAAGGCGCTGATATCCGGATTGTTCTGGAATGCAAGCTGCATGGCTTCGTTTACATCGACTGTGAAGTGAGGAATGCTGTCGTCGGGGATCACCGCTAATGTGATATTTTCAGAAATACCTAAATAGCTACGGAGCGACTGGATATAATCGTCCACCTCGATTTGTGCGTTGAGGCGGTTTGTCTGTTCGGTCAGTTTGTTGAGTTCCAGTTGGAGCATTTCGTTTTCGGTGATTGTCCCGATATTGTAGCGTCCCTGTGCATACCGGTAGAGCGTGTCGGCGTATGCGAAATTATAGTTTGCGATTTCCAGCGAGGTCTGTGCCGTTGCCAAGTTGAAAAAGCGGTTGGTCGTATAGGCTGCTACCAGTTCGAGTGTTTCGATATAGTTCTTTTTGGCTTCTTCATATTTGATCGGTTCGATGCGGCGTTCCCATTTAAGGTCGTTGAAACCGAATAAATCTTGTTCATATCCTACGACGACCGGGGTACTCTTATAAGACGAGACATTGTCGGTGAACATATCCAGCCTTTCCAGTCCGGTTTTCAATAAAACCTTACCGCCTGTAAGGGCGATGTTTTGTTGGATTTCGAGTCCGGCATCGACCGAGAGTTGGTTCCGGTGTACGAATTTGTCGCTACCGTCTTCCAATGTAACCGACTGGATGGAACGATTTAGGCTCGGATCGGATGTAAGCGTCAGGCTCGGTAACTGTTTTGCCCGGAACGAACGCCAGTTCCAGTAAGAAGCCCTAAAAGCATGGCGGGCGGCAATGGCTTCAGGAGAATGCTGGCGTGCCATTTCGATCGCTTCGTCCAATGTCAGCGTAAGTGTTTTCTGTCCCAAAAGCTGAGAGGAGGACAGCATACATATAAATATGAATAATATCTGTTTCATGATTAATACAAAGCAAAATATATGCCATAGTCGTAAATCGTTGGCTTTAAGTGTTAATGAGAGAAAGTGCCGAATCTTTATAGTGCAAATCCGCACATATTTTGTGCGGATTTGCACTATATGCCGAGCCTCGTATGTCTCTAATATCTGTATAGGAATACCTATTATAGATAATATTTTTATTTCGTCTTGATTATCAAAATAATTCTTATCTTTGGATTCTATAAATAACAGATAATAATTGACCTACGCCATAAAATCATAAGAATATGAAAAATACTGATTCTATGAATGACCTTTTGTCCGCCACATTTTATTCATGCGCGTTAGCTGGGGCTATGTATGATAAAGAGGGAAAACTGATTGATCTGAACCGTGCGATGATTACAGCCTTCTCCCTTTCGGACAAACATGATTTTGTGATAGACAACCTTTTTGATAATGTAGTTTTGAACGCCCATCAACAGGATCTGTTGAGAGAAGGTGAAACGGTCGTTTGTGACGAGCCTGTCCCTTTTAAAGTAGAGATGATTCATTCTGATTGTGATGATTCGATTGGTTATTCGCTCTGGCTACTGGAACAGGGAAAATCAGAAGTAGATCGCGAAAATAGATTGTTAATGGGGCAGTTGGCCGAGAGCCGAATGTTGATGCGGATGGCATTGGAAGATGGGAAATTGGCTGCCTATTCATTTAGCTTTGACCGTTTTCAAGCGTGTGATAAAAAGCATTGTAATCGTTGTTTCCAATTTTATGGTAAAACAAATACGTTATTGGATAAAAATCGATTTATTTGCCGCGCCTTGTCTTCAGTACGCAAGCCGGACGACAGCTTGGATTTTTTTTATTTGTTCAACAAGATACATGATGAAAAGTTGCCCGGATATAATGTGATATTCCATTTGAAAGGTCAAGATGGAACTTATAAAATGTATGAAGTTACGGGGAAGGGGGCTGATTTGGATGAAGAAGGTGTTCCACATGTGATTTTGGGTAGTGTGATCGAAAGAAACGAGCACGAGCATGAAGAACATCAGGGAGCGGAGGCATTGGAAATGCTCAAATCGACATTCTTGGATAATATGTCGCACGAGATCAGAACACCTCTGAACGCCATTGTCGGTTTTTCAGATATGCTGGAAGATGAAGCAGATCCGGTAGCCCGGAAAATGTATATAGATATTATTAAAGGTAATAATTGCGCTCTTCTGGAACTTGTCAATGACTTGTTGGAAATGTCGAGGATTGACGCGAATATGGTCGTGTGGGACTTTGAGAACATTTATCTGACCCCGATTTTAAATGCCGTGTATGAGATGGCTGTATCTCGTGTGCCAGAAGGCGTAAAGTTGATTGTCGATGCTGTGCCGGAAGTCGTTATTCATTCCGACAAACGGAAAATCCTGCAAATACTGGTCAAACTGATTTTGAATGCGGCGCGATGCACGACGAAGGGAGAAATCCATTTTGGATATAAGTCGCTCTATCCTGTTAGCGTACAATTTTATGTCACGGATACGGGACGGGGTATTCCGCATGACAAATTAGGATTGATCTTCGACCGTTTTGTACAATTGGACGAGTTCGAACAGGGAGTCGGTTTGGGATTGGCTATTTGTAAAGGGTTGGTAACAGGAATGGGAGGTTCGATATGGGTTACTTCGGAAGAAGGGAAAGGATCTTCCTTTAGCTTTAAACTTCCATTTGAATGTGACAGGAAGTAGCTGAAGTGTTGTTTAATGATGAGGGTAGATTTCTGTCCAGTGGTATGAATCGATCTTTTTATGTCGGCTGACCTGTTCTTTTACTTCCGAAAAGTATCGGGCAAGAATGGCATAGAGCCCCGGATCATATGCTTTCAGTTCTTCACGGCTGTTGATTTTATTATGTTTGCCGTCGCCGTCATCCGTATTGACCTCGGCGTTCACGTTAAACCAGTCCTGGACTCCTTCCGCCCAATATTCCCAGACATTTGTTGCGGCATAGACATTTTTCCAGCGTCCTTTCGCTACGGCTGCATCCAAAGAAGCCTGCAATTCGTCGTTGAACTCAGGATGGATCGGGAGAATACCGGCCCCGTGTATGGTATGGGCGAACTCGTGTATCAGGATATCTTCCGCATGATATTTATCAATCTGGTAGGCGAGGATATTCTCTTCGGCACAAGTCGAGAACGGGTGTTCCGAATCGCCACCCAGGCCACGGGCACGTACATCCCAGTTAAGCGTAGTGTCTTTTGCCAGGAAAGCATGTTCGGGAATGTCTGTCGTCCCTTCGTAACGTGCCATGATACCGATACGGGTATGCCGGTCGGTTAACGATTTCATGACTTCGCGCGGAAGCACGTCAGTCAAGGCCTTAATGCTGATATAAGCAGCGTAAAAGCAGGAGTCGGGTACACGCCATGAACTGGCGACATGAATGCCGTTCACATTCATATATTTTTTATAGAAGGGATCGAGTTTGAGTTCAGCAGGAGGAGCGGTGATTGCAGGAGTGTCTGTCAACAACGCGATCGGAGCCTCTTCGGTTGTTACTGCCGGGCAGGTACATGTACCATTGCAGGTATTGTCTGACTTAACCGCAGGTTGGCAACCTGTAAGGATTGCCATACCTATAATGGCGGAAATCAATAGCAGGGATGTTCTCATCGTAGTAATATTTAAAAATGGTTTATGTTGTATTTGCCTGTAAATGTATGAAAAAAATGTGTTATTCCGCACAAATTATGTGCAATATCGCACATACATTCCATATATATAATACATATCTTTGCCACGTCAAGGATGATTTTTACAGGAAATAGAATAATAGCAGGAATATGAAGAACGGGAAAATATTGATTATCGATGATAACGAAGATGTCCTCTTCGCGTTGAATCTGTTGCTTGAGCCTTATGTGGAACAGGTGAAGGTAACGACACAACCGGAACGGATCGAACATTTTATGTCGACATTCGTACCTGATGTTATTTTGTTGGATATGAATTTCCGGCGGGATGCGATCAGTGGACAGGAAGGGTTCTTCTGGCTCGAAAAAATAAAGGCCGCCGATCCTGATGCCGTAGTCCTTTTTATTACGGCTTATGCAGATACGGAGAAGGCCGTACGTGCCATAAAAGCGGGAGCTACCGATTTTATTCCGAAACCTTGGGAAAAAGAGAAACTGCTCGCAACGCTCTCGGCAGCCTTGAAACTGCGTGAAAGCCGTACGGAAGTCCATACGTTGAAACAACGGGTTGAAGTATTGGAAAGTACGGAAGATACCGGTTTCGATATTATCGGTGAAAGCGATGCCATGCAGGAACTTTTCGGAACGATTGCCAAACTGAAAGATACGGATGCCAATATCTTGATTTTAGGAGAGAACGGGACTGGAAAGGATTTGATAGCACGTGCACTCTATCATCATTCGCCCCGTAGCGGCCAGGTTTTTGTCAGTATCGATCTGGGGAGTATTCCGGAACAACTATTTGAAAGCGAACTGTTCGGATATGAGAAAGGTGCTTTCACGGATGCCCGTCGCGATAAACCCGGACGTATGGAGGTAGCTTCCGGGGGAACCTTGTTTCTGGATGAGATCGGTAATTTGAGCCTGCCGATGCAGGCGAAGTTGTTGACGGCTATTGAGAAAAGACAGATTCTTCGTTTGGGAGCTACCCGTTCCGTCCCGATCGATGT
This sequence comes from Parabacteroides vesiculifaciens, assembly GCF_049860805.1. Taxonomy (NCBI): domain Bacteria; kingdom Pseudomonadati; phylum Bacteroidota; class Bacteroidia; order Bacteroidales; family Tannerellaceae; genus Parabacteroides; species Parabacteroides vesiculifaciens. The sequence continues at coordinate 3,276,388 of NZ_CP187555.1, read as the reverse complement.
CCGGTTGGTTTCAGCTACGAATATGAATATCCACGCGATGGTCCAGGAAGGAACTTTCCGGCAGGATTTGTTGTACCGGATCAATACGATCGAACTCCATATCCCTCCGCTCCGTGAGCGGGGAAATGATATCTTGTTGTTGGCCGACCATTTCCTGAACCGGTATGCCCGCAAGTATAAGAAGAAAATAGGAGGTCTTACCCGGGATGCGAAAACGAAGTTGCAAAGTTATGCATGGCCGGGTAACGTCCGCGAACTGCAACATGCAATCGAGCGTGCCGTTATTCTTTCCGACAGCTCCATGTTGAAACCGGAAAACTTTATGCTGCATCCTGCGCCTGCCCAAAAGAAAGGAGAACCGGATGAACTGAACCTAAGCATCCTCGAGAAGGAAGCGATCGAACGTGCCCTTCGCCGGGCGGACGGAAATATTACCCGTGCTGCCGAATTGCTGGGAATTACCCGTTTTGCCCTGTACCGGAAATTGGATAAGTTGGGCCTATGAGACGATATGTCCTTTTCCTGAAGATCGGATTACTGGTCGTACTATCCCTTTCGATCGCTTTTCTGCTTTTGAAGGGTCTGTATTTTACATCTGTCATGTGTTTTATAATCTTGCTGGGAATTGCTTTTTCACTCTATCTGGACCAGCGGAAAATGCTTCAGAGGATGGAGCATCTCATTGCTAATATCCACTACGGCGATATGAACCTGTCTTTTCCTGTCCCTTCGGCGGAAGGACCGGAAGCAGACTTGACACGTGCCATGAATGAAGCGCTTTCTGCATTTCGTACCCGTTTATATAATGTAGTGGTGGCGGAGGCGGAGACTGATGCCTGGCAAAAACTGATCCGTGTACTGACGCATGAGATCATGAATTCTATCGCTCCGATCATTTCTCTATCGGAGACTGTGACTGAACGGGCGACCTCCAATGGTCTGAACGAACGGGATTACGGCATTATGCTGCAAGCCATGCAAACGATACACCGCCGCAGCAAAGGGTTGCTGGACTTTGTCGAGAATTACCGGAAACTAACCCGTATTCCGGCTCCTACACTGCAGTTGTTTCCGGTCTTCTCTCTTTTTAACGATTTAAGGGGGTTGTATCCTGCCGGTGCTGTCTCGTTTTCTTTTTCTGTCCGTCCGACGGATTTGCGTATTTATGCGGACCGGGCCATGATTGAACAGGTGTTGATAAACCTGTTGAAAAATGCAGCCGAGGCCTGCCAGGAGCGTCCTTATCCGGAAGTACGGGTGAATGCGTTCAGGCATGAAGGGGTTCCGGTTATTACGGTCTCCGACAACGGATATGGTATTGTGCCGGAAGCTATGGATAAAGTATTTGTCCCGTTTTTTACGACTAAGCAGGGAGGTTCGGGGATCGGCCTGAGCGTTTGCCGCCAGATCATGAACCGGCATGGCGGCAGCATTTCCGTAATTTCGGAAGAAGAGAAGGGTACCACTTTCACTTTGCGATTTCCCCAGACTCGCGTGCTGTAGGGATGGTTCCGTGGAGGCTTAGTGTAGATGCCGGGTGATGATATTTTTCAACTCCGCCGGTTTGATCGGCTTTGCTGCATAACCGTTGAAGCCGCTTTGTTTTACCCGTTGTTCATCCTCTGCAAAAGCAAAAGCTGTTACGGCAATAATGGGGATATCGGGATCCTCTTTTCTGATCTCGGCAGTCGCTTCATATCCGTCCATATTCGGCATTTTAATATCCATTAGGATAAGGTCCGGATGGTGCTCGCGATAAAGCCGGACTGCTTCGTCCCCGTCATGGGCATGCAATAGGTTATAATCTTTCAGGACTGCACGAATCAGTATGTAGTTGCTTTCGTTATCTTCAGCAATCAGTAATGTCGCTTTTTGCGGGTTCGTATTGTCGATTGTGACCTCTTTATCCGTCATTGGTTTTACCGGCTGGACTTTTAAGTCATGAATGACTGTATCCGGTAAAGTAAACCAGAAAGTCGAACCTGTCCCCAGTTCGGATTCCACACCGATCTCGCCGCCCAGCTTCTTGACGATCATCTGGCAAATGGCAAGTCCCAGGCCTGTACCTTGTGCGAAACTGTTCAGCTTTACGAAACGGTTGAACACGAGATCTTTCTTTTCCGGTTCGATACCACAACCGGTGTCACTGACGTAGAATATCAGTTTATTGTCTTTATGCCGGTAACCGAACCGGATACTTCCTTCTTTCGTGAACTTTATGGCGTTGTTGATGAAGTTTGTAATGACTTGCGCCAGCCTGTTCTTGTCCGATGTGATGATGCAGTGAGGCATTTTTTCGACAAAGGAGACCTGTACCCCTTCCGGCGCTTTCAGGCGGGAAGACTGTTCGATATCGGATAATAGGACATTGAGATCTATTTCAGAGTCGATAAATTCCAGTGTGCCGGCCTCGATCTTGGCTACATCCAGGATATCGTTGATCAGTTGCAGGAGTAATTCGTTGTTACTACTGATGATGTTGATATATTCATCCCGTTCCTCTTCGTTTTCTGCTATGGTCAGCAGATTGGAGAAACCTACAATCGCGTTCAACGGCGTACGGATTTCATGGCTCATGTTGGCCAGGAAAGCTGATTTCAACCGGTCGGATTCCTCTGCTTTGTCTTTGGCTTTTCTCAGCTCGATTTCGTCTTCCTTCTGTTTGTCGATCAGGACCAGTAATTTATTTTTCAGCTTGCTGGTTCGCAAGTAGAAATAAAGCACCATGATAAGGAACAGTAACAACACGATTGCTACCAGCAACAGGATTTCAAATTTATATTGGACGAATAATCCCACTTCTGTATTGATTAATACCGAATGTGGTGGCAGTTCTTTTGTCACGATACCTCGTTCTTTCAGCTTCTTGGCATCGAATGTATATACGTTGGGAATCGTTTCCGTGTCAAGCTCATCCGGGTGTTCTTTCAACAGGTGAATGGCTTGGAGAGCCAGATCTTTTCCTATCGAGCGGTATTTAGGAATACATCCTCCGATCGCCCAATGGCCTAATCCGATAGAAGTCAGGGAGAATGCCGGGACTTTGGGATTGGCCAGCATCATTGTGTAGGTCGCGTTGCCGACATAATATCCGTCATTGACGTCGACACGCCAGGTACCCAGAAGAATGACAGTTTGTGGAGGCAATTGCTTGATCTCTTCGATGATGCTATAGATGTCGTTCTTTCGTCCGTCCAGGGGGATGAAGTCTATCCCGTCAATTTTTCCGATTTCCTTTTTTACCAGAGCCTGAAGAGAAATACCTCCATAGCTGTTGTCCGTAATCAGGGCAAAATGCCGGGTGCTCGGATACAGTTTGCGGACCAATTCTATATTGGCTTTGATATCATAATTGTAGACAAATCCGGCCAGGTTCCTTTCTTTGTTTTTCAGATCTTCAACGTTTACGCTTTCCGGATTCCATTCCGCAATATTTATATTGCTGTCAGGTAATAAAACGGCATTTCGACTGACCATTCCGCAAAGTATCGGGATATCCCGGACTATGCTGTCATCTTGAGAAAGGTAAGAAGCCCATCCTTCCTGTCCGAGTATCACAATCAGGTTGGGGCGGTTTTCTCCCTGGTATTTGTTCAGTAGCTTCCTCATTCTTCTTTTCCAGAGGGGAGCTTCGGGAAGACTCTTGCAGTTCATGTTCTCGATTACTACAGGCGAGTTCCCTCCATGCTTCTTGTACTCTTCCATGAACTCGGAAATATTTTGTGTCGTATTGCGTGTGTCGGGATTGTAAGAACTTATTATCAGTATAGGATTATTTTCATCAGCATGAACTTGGCATGTGAAGAGCAGGCATATGATTATGAAAAAAAATAGCCACCTGTGCTTTGCGTTGTAAACAGATGATTTGTTCATTAAATAAATATTATTATTCTAAAGCTCCAAAATTAATCCCATTTTGAATCCCGCATGCAAAAATAGGAATTATTTGATATAACCTTGCATAAATCAATACTTTTCTAAAATTCGATCATGATCCCTATACTGGGTAATAGGGTGCCGGTACGACGTTCCACTGACTTTAATTCATAGCGTTGTTGATCGAGGGGAGCTTCAGGATTTAAGATTTTACCTGTTTTGATATACACATCTTGTTCTTTATATTTGGAATTCAGGATATTTTGCAAGTCAATATAAGCTCCCAACATGAACTTTTTCAGATAGAAGGTCTTGTCTATCCGGATATCCAGTTGTGTGAAAGGCTTTAGCCGTTCACTGTTGAAACGGCTGTAATCGTAATAAAGGCTGCCGCTGGCGTCCCAAGCTTCGACTAAGCTGCTTTTTTCAACGTCATATGGAGTATAAGGCGCGCCGCCTACTACCCTTAATTTGGCTCCGATATCCCAGTTTTTAGGTAATGCATAGGTTCCGCTGAATGTAAAAAGATGGCGGTTGTCCCAGGCTGACGGGATGTATTTCCCGCTTCCGCGCCCATCCTTGAACTCGCTGCGGACGTAAGTGTAAGAGGCGATAAAAGTCAGCCCTTTGTAGTTATACCATCGTCCGGTAAGTTCGAGGCCGTATGCTCTTCCGGTAGCGGTCGAGTTGACCGCTTCGTTTCCTAAAACCCCGTAATCCGTGCCCTTGGAGGCAAGTGGAATGCTATCTATCAATGACATCGGGTACTGGTCGTATTTCTTGTAAAAGCCTTCAGCGGAGAATTTCAGATAAGAGGAAGGGCGATATTCCAGCCCGAGTCCTGCCTGGTCGCTTCGGATATAAGTCAAGCGGTTGGCTTTATTCAGATAATTGCCTTGGTTGTCTTTGAATCCGAGAACTGTATAAGGAGGCAATTCGTAATACCTGCCGATGTTCCCGTTCAGATAGACCGCTCCAAACAGACGGTAGGAAAGGGAGAGGCGAGGGGAGAGCTGGTCCAGGAGGTTGTTCATCTCCGATGAATAATCGTTGGCGTCTGCCCGTACACCTAAAGACGCGGTAAAACGCTCGTTGTCGCTTTCATATATGGCTGTGGCATAAAGCCCCCATTTCAAAAGCCCGAGATCGGTGTGATAGTTGATTACTTTGGGGCTTGTGGTGAACTGCTTCTGGTATGTGCGGTTGGTATAGGTCGCATATTCGAGATTCCCACCGACATTCAGCCGGAAAAGGGGGAAGCGGAATATATTTTCACTGCGCAGCTTATTTTCGGTCTCGTCCGAGCGATAATTGAGTGTCAGGTTCTCTTCCGAACTTTCGTCATTATCTTTGTATTTGGTATTCCGGTTATTTAATTGACTCCGGCTGACAATCAGCGAATAAATGTTTTTGCCGGAGTAGTGTTTATAAACCGCTCCCAGCGTATATGTTTTTTGCTTGACAACCGGGAGATAGGCCAGAATGTACTGGTTCTTTTCACTCATATCTTCCATTCCCGTATTGAGCTTCATATCGTCGATAGCTCCCAATCCTAAAATCGTCAGTTCGTTTTTCCGGTTGAATGTATGTTTCACCTTGAATTGCGCATCTGTAAAGGTCGGTAGGAAGGGCAGTCCGATCATATCAAACAGAAATTGCAAGTATGAACGGCGAACGGATACCTGGTAAGTCGTCTTGTTCCCGGCTGGGCCATTGGCTGAAAAACCGATATCCGAAGCTCCTATTACTCCTCGAAGTGAAAACTTTTCTTTGTTGCCATCCTGTAGCTTGAAGTCGAGAACCGAGCTGAGAGCATTTCCACGTGCGGCGGGATAGGCGGCTGAATAGAAATTGACTTCGCGTATGAAGTCCGGATTAATGATCCCGACAGGTCCGCCCGAAGCACCTTGCGTGGAGAAGTGGTTAATATTGGGTATTTCTACGCCATCGAGAAAGAAACGGTTTTCAGACGGCCCTCCACCTCTGACCATCAAGTCGTTTCGGAAGGCAGCCGTTGATGCTACACCTGGAAAAGATTGTACGACTCGTGATATGTCCCGGTTGCCTCCGGCACTTTTCTCGATCTCTTTGAAGCCGATTACACGTAGTCCGAGCGGGCTTTCAGCTGTTTTGCGGAATGGGGAGGCAACGACACTTACCTCCTGGAGGCTTTCACTGCTTTCTTCCAGCTCAATAGGGAAAAACATATCTTTGTTGGAAATTCTGAATTCAGCCGTGACTGTTGGTTTATAGCCAATGAAGGAGGCTTGCAGGCGATAGCTTCCGGGAGCAACCCCGGTAATCTCGAATTGGCCGATCGAATCAGTGACAGTTCCTTTTGTCGTATTCCAGATAACTACATTGGCAAAACTTACTGGTTCACCATTGGCAGCATCTTTTAAAATACCTTTTATGGAGTATGTTTGTTGGGCTTGAATAATCTGTAAACCCGTAAACAGCAAGAGTAAAAGAAAAATGAATTTCTTGGTCATCCTTGATTCTTGTTATGATCACAAAGATATATAAAAACCGGGAGTAAAAACTTACCTTTGCAGGCATATTATAAAAATATATGCAGAACGCAACGAATCATATCAAACGGGAATTACAACTGACGGCAGATGGAAGCCATACGCTTTTTATCCCCGAAATGGACGAGCACTATCATTCTGTGAACGGTGCCGTACAGGAATCGCGCCATGTCTTTATTGAAGCCGGGTTGCACCGTCTGGAACGGGAGGAGATCACAATCCTGGAAATAGGTTTTGGCACCGGGCTCAATGCCTTTCTGACTTTATTGGATGCTGAAGCGCATCAACAAAAAATACATTACTATTCGGTTGAGCTCTATCCTTTGGATATCGATGTAATCGAGAGCCTGAATTACGGAGAAATCATTTGTGGCGGACGAAAAGATGTTTTCCGTGCCTTGCACGGGGCGGAATGGAATACTTCAGTCCGGGTCACGGAGTTTTTTGAACTGCATAAAATACAAGGAGACAGTAATACGTGCGGTTTGCCGGAACAGATCGACCTGATCTATTTCGATGCGTTTGCTCCTGATAAGCAGCCGGAGATGTGGAACCAGGAAATCTTCAACCGGTTGTATGCCCATACGACCGAAGGCGGGCTTCTGACGACCTATTGTGCGAAAGGTGTCGTCAGGCGCATGATGAAAGAAGCCGGATATTCTGTCGAAAGAATACCCGGCCCCCCTGGAAAGCGCGAAATGCTTCGTGCTATTAAATTATAAAAGAGCTTCGATTTTAGATACGAATGTAGTTTTAGGAGCAGCACCTACCTGTTTGTCCACAACCTTGCCGTCTTTGAAGAAAAGAACGGTCGGGATGTTGCGGATACCAAACTGTGCAACCACGTCGTTGTTGTTGTCTACATCCATTTTACCGATTGTTACACGGCCTTCATATTCGGTAGCCAGTTCGTCAATGATCGGGCCGACCATGCGGCAAGGACCACACCATTCAGCCCAGAAGTCGAGAACCATAGGCTTACCAGAGTTTACCAACTCTTCAAAATTTGCATCTGTAATTTGTAGTGCCATATCTTTAATTATGAATTATATATTCGAATTTTGTTGCAAAAGTACAAATTCTTTTATACCGTACAAATACTACCCGTTAATTTTAAAATCCATATTCTCGTTCATTTGCAAGAATTCGACTAAGTTGCGTGTGACATTGAGCCGTATGTTTTGCGAGAAAAAATTCTGCATGATATTGTGCTCGCCGTCAACCACCTTAAAATATAACAGACTTTGGCCCGGATTGTTTTTAATCAAGGTCGACAGTTCATTCACGGTCGGTTCGTCCAGGTCATGGATCGGGACCGTGATACTGATCTTTTCGATCAGGCGGTCTTTCTCTTCCTGCAGCAACTGTATGGATCCGATAGATAGGCTCAAACGGCCGGAATTGTAGCGGTCTTCCACACGTGCCTTGATTAACAAATACATACCGCGTTTGCCAAATTTGCTGTAATCGACAAAATCTTTACCGAACAATGCTATTTCTCCGCTACCGGTGAAATCTTCTATTTTGATAATGCCGTATGGGTTCCCTTTCTTGGTCATCCCTTCGCGGAAATCCGTAACGATACCTCCGAATAACAGGTCTTTCCCTACTAAGTTTTCCTTGTCGTTTATTTCCGCCATGCCGGTATTGCATACATAAGTCAGTATAATACGGTATTCATCCAATGGATGGGCGGAAAGATAGATGCCGACCAGTTCTTTTTCCTTATTCAGGCGTTCAAGGTCGCTCCAGCGTTCACATTTGGGAATCTCCGGCTTGGCGATGGGGACAAAAGCATCTCCTCCGAACAGAGAGTTCGTTGCTGTACTCTTGTCTGTCTGGAACTTATTGCCATAGCGAACCAGCGTTTCGAGGAATATTTCCCCTTTCCCGGTTTCGGTGAAGAACTGTTCCCGTTGAATGCCGAAATTATCGAAGGCGCCGGCTAATGCCAACGATTCGATGTTTTTCTTGTTGCAGGCTGTCAGGTTGACGCGTTCTACAAAATCAAAGATATCTTTGTACGGACCGTTCTTCTTCCGTTCGTCGATAATATTTTGTACGGCGGCTTCACCGACACCTTTGACTGCCCCCAGGCCGAAGCGGATGTTTTTATCTTTATCTACGCTGAATTTCAGGATCGATTCGTTCACATCCGGTCCCAGAACCTGAATACCCATCGCTTTACATTCGTCCATAAACTTTGTGATATCCACAATGTTAGACAAACTCCGGCTCAAGACGGCAGCCATATATTCAGACGGATAGTTCGCTTTCAGAAAAGCCGTCTGGTAGGCCACCCATGAGTAGCAGGTCGCATGGCTCTTATTGAAAGCGTATGAAGCGAATTTCTCCCAGTCGGCCCATATCTTATTTAAGGTCTCTTCTTTGTAGCCATTCGCTTTCCCACCTGCCATGAACTTGGATTTCAGGTGGTTCATCTTCTCAATCAGCTTTTTACCCATTGCTTTACGAAGGGCGTCGCTCTCGCCACGGGTGAAGTTCGCCAGCAAACGGGACAGGAGCATGACCTGTTCTTGGTAGACGGTAATGCCATACGTGTCTTTCAGATACCGTTCCATGACAGGAATATCATATTTGATTTCCTCTTTTCCCTGTTTACGGGCGATGAAAGAAGGGATATAATCCATTGGTCCCGGACGATACAGGGCGTTCATCGCAATCAAATCCTCGAATTTGGATGGTTGCAGTTCTTTCAGATACTTTTGCATACCGGCGGATTCAAACTGGAATGTCCCTGTTGTCTTTCCGTCGCAATACAGTTTGTAGGTTGCCGGATCTTCCAGGCTGATATGGTCGATATCCAGTTCATGGCCCGTCGTCAACCGGATGTTTTCGATAGCTTCCTTGATAATGGACAATGTTTTCAGTCCCAGGAAGTCCATCTTGATCAAACCGGTCTCTTCGATAACCGAACCTTCGTATTGGGTGACGAGCATCTCTTCGCCGGTATCTTTGTCTTTTGCCGTGCTGACAGGTACGACATCCGATATATCGTAACGCCCGATGATGACGCCGCAGGCATGTACCCCCGTGTTGCGTACGTTGCCTTCCAGCATTTGGGCATATTTCAGGGTGTCACGCGCCAGAGGATCGTTCCCGGTAGCCGCCTCTTTCAGCTCCGGCACATAATTGATCGCATCTTTCAGCTTGAACTTCTTCATATCCGGAATCTTGTCCGGGACGAGTTTAGCCAAGCGGTTCGATTCGGAAAGCGGGAGTTTCTGTACGCGTGCGACATCCTTGATAGCCGATTTGGTAGCCATCGTACCATAGGTGATGATATGCGCCACACGTTCGGCTCCATATTTCTCCGTTACCCAGCGAAGCACTTCCCCCCGGCCGTCATCATCGAAGTCGGTATCGATATCGGGGAGGGAGATACGGTCCGGATTCAGGAAACGCTCGAACAGCAAGTCATACTTGATCGGGTCGATCTTGGTAATCCCCAAACAGTAGGCAACAGCCGAACCGGCAGCCGAACCACGGCCGGGGCCGACCGAAACGCCCAGTTCTTCACGGGCGGCACGGATAAAGTCCTGCACGATCAGGAAGTAGCCCGGAAAACCCATCGTCTTCATGATATGCAACTCGAAGTTCAACCGTTCCTTGACCTCGTCGTTCAGGTCATCTCCGTAACAGACCTTTGCACCGTCGTATGTGATCTTTTTCAGATAGTCTGCTTCCAGCTTGATACGGTATAGCTTTTCGTAGCCCCCCAATTTCTTTATTTTGTCGCGGGCCGCTTCTTCGCTTAAGACAACGTTTCCATTTTCATCGCGGGTGAATTCGTCGAACAAATCCTGTTCGGTGAATTTCTGGCGATATCCTTCTTCCGTTCCGAAATCTTCCGGGATGGCGAAGGTAGGCATGATAGGGCCGTGGTCGATGGAATAGAATTCCACCTTGTCGGCTATTTCCAGCGTGTTGCTAAGGGCTTCAGGAATGTCAGAAAAGATGGTATTCATCTCAGCAGTCGTCTTCATCCATTCCTGTTTGGTGTAGCGCATACGGTTCGGATCGTCCAGGTCCTTTCCCGTGCTGAGGCAGATCAGGCGGTCGTGCGCTTCGGCATCTTCCGCGTTGACAAAGTGGACGTCGTTGGTTGCGATAACCTTGATGTTGTGTTTACGCGCCAGTTCCAGAATCGCCTTGTTGGCCGTTACCTGGTGGGGGTAAACATCCTGTGCGGCGTTCGGATCATGTGTCTCGTGCCGTTGTATTTCCAGATAGTAATCTTCTCCGAACAGGTTTTTGAACCAAAGGATGGATTCTTCCGCCTTGTCCATCCGTCCGTTCAGGATATGCTGCGGAATTTCCCCACCGATACAGGCGGAGCATACGATCAGGTCTTCGTGATATTTTTCCAGAAGTTCCTTGTCGATACGCGGACGTCCGTAAAACCCTTCTGTCCAGGAGAGGGAAACCATCTTGATCAGGTTCTTGTATCCGTTCAGATTCTTAGCCAGCACGATCAAATGCCATCCGCTCCGGTCGTTCTGCGAAGCGAGTTTGCTAAGCCGTCCGTTGCGGGCGCAATAGCACTCGCAACCGAAGATCGGTTTGAATATCTTTTTCCTTTCTTCTTCGATCTTAGCGGGTATCTCTCCGGCACGGGCCTGCTCTTCCGCAGTCAGTTCCGTTTTACTTTTCAGTTCCTTCAGTTCTTTCTCATAATCCTTGATGGCTCCTAACGGCTTGCCGTTTTTCTTGGATACCTTGTTGAAGAATTCTTTTATCCCGAACATCACACCGTGGTCGGTAACGGCAATTGCCGGCATACCATCCTTTTGCGCTTTGTCAATCAAAGCGTCGATCGATGCTTGTCCGTCCAGCAGGGAATACTGGGTATGTACGTGCAGATGTATAAACGGTTCCATATCAATTCTTAATCTTTTTATTTCGGCCTATAAAGATACGGGTTATTTTATAAATTTATTCTATCGGCTGTTATAATCCGGCTGAAAAATTCTATCTTTGCTTTTGATAAAGCAGAGGTTAGCAATATGAGAAAAATTATATTTATCGCCTTTTTGGCAATGTTGATGATTATGCCGGCAGTCAGCCAGGTTACTTTCGGTGTACGTGCAGGTGGTGCTTATTCTTCTCTGGTGCAAAAAGTCGAAGGTACCTATAACGCCGGCGCCCGTTTTGGTTTTAGTTTAGCCGGTCTTGCCGATATACATTTATATAAAGGTTTATCCTTGCGTCCCGAACTGGCGTTTACGAACCAGGGAGGTTCTTTTTATTCCAATCCGCAGGTGGAAGGTGCAAAGAATTCTTTCAATAAATGCAGTTACTATTCTATCCAGGTTCCGGTGAACTTAGCCTATACCTTTATTATAAACGATGTACAATTGGGCGTTTACGCCGGTCCGGCTCTCGACTTTTCTCTCTTTGGAAAGATGAAAACCGAAAACCAGAACGTCGACATCCATTTCGGCCAAAACAAAGAAGCCGACTTGAAAACATTTGACTTGGGTGTCAATGTCGGCTTGCGCGTGGATTACAGCCGCTACTTCTTTTCCATCGGTGCCCTTTGCGGTACGCTGGATCGCCGTGCCATAGAGCGCGAAGGCGAATCTTCCCTTTATCAGAACAATGTGACGTTGTCGTTGGGATACATGTTCCGGTAAATATTTATTACTCCGGCATACCGAAAACGAGATGATCCTTCTTTGTCATTTAGACAGAGAAAAGAGGGCGTTATATGTCAAATAGAAATGTTAAAAAATATTACCCTTACTACTAATTCCAAATACATGGGGTAGTAATCCTATTTTGATGGGATGGTAGTGACATTTTGATAGTCGTGCTATAAGCCCTATGAACCTTAGAAACGCTATGAACCCTATTCTTTCTTCTATTACAGTAAATCTATCGTTTCAAGGGGTATCTCTCTCAATTTGATTGATTGCCACATTTACCCCTTAAAGATGAAAGTTGTGCCTATTATCTCTCTTATTTATCTGGTATATTTTTGCAATGTAAAGTTAAAACAGTGATAAAAACGACATAGTTCTAATAGGACTATGTCGTTTTTTTGTTTTGTAAATCAGTACTTAAGCCAGTTTCGCTTTTCTATATGCTTATCTAAAACTCTCCGTAACTGTTTGTTTTTCAGCTTTTCTTACTCTAAGTTCTATTAGAACTATGTCAATTATAGGAAGAATTGGAAGTAAGATAAAAACAATAAAAAGATAAACAATATGAAACTGAAAAACATCGCATTAGGTATAGGGTTCCTTGTAGCCATGTTTTCTTGTTCGATGGAAGACGATATCGCTCAGAATGATAATGGAATGAATCCGGTAGATGGAGAAGAAGTCTATGCTGCCCTTCAATTTAATATTTCATCGAAAACTGAATTAGTTACCAAATCTTCTTCTGTAAGCGGGCCGACTGATGGTACTGATAATGATGTTAAAAATAACGAAATGGCTGTCAACCATTGTTTTGTCTTTGTGGCAGATGATAATGCTATTATTGGTAGTAGACATTATACAAGTGCAGACATGGAGTTTTCCGATGGAAAATATACTTTAACGAAGCATATCCTCGTTAAGGTGCCGAAGAATAATCAACCGATATTGAAAGTCTATGTTGTCGGGATGAAAAATGATAACGGATCTTATTTTGAAACTAACATATTCTCAAAAGCAACATCTTTGAGCACTTTAAAGAGTTCTGTTATAGGGAAAAATGCAAACGACGAGGGCAACTCTCTATCTGATTTTATCAAGGTCGGAGAAGGAGAAATCCATCCGTATGATGCAACCCATCCCAATGGTTATCAGTCTTCTGACAAGACAACACAGTTTAACTGTAATGGCGGTGAAGTAAAATGTGGAAACGCTGATATTACGTTGGCACTTCGGGCGGCTGCTATCGAGATCGCATCGTTTAAGATTAAAGATTCAAAAGGAAACTATTCCTTTGATAGCGAAACGGCTAATAGTGCATCCGCAACGAGAGCAGTAGTAAAGGATATCCAGTTAGGTACTCCAAAACAGGGAGGGCAGATTGTCAACACTATGTTGAATGCAGGTGAGGCCAATTCCAAAGTCAGAAGCTACACATCTTATTTAACGGGATATAACAAGATGTCTGCAGAGGAAAAAGAACAATCCAACCCTATGGGATATCGTTTTTACACTTATCAGAATACGGCAGATGCAACGATGATCACGATTCCGTATGTAAATGGAGACGGCAAAGATCAAACGATTTCTTTCTCGGTTAAAACACCTGATACATCAGGAAACGGTTATTCTGAAACAGTCAAAGCCGGTTATCTATATCGCATAAACGTTGAGATCACGAATAATGTAGCCAACGTTGCCGTGCAATGTTATACGCAGGACTGGAAAGAAGGCGGTTCTTATGACATCGTCCTTAAACCTTCAAATAATTAATGTTAACGGGTAAAATACAAAATATTATGAGAATAGTAAAATTAGTAAGTGGAATAAGTTTGGCTGTGTTGGGGTTGTTCTCCTGCACATCCGAAGAATTGATTGGAGAGCAGGAACAAGGGGATGTAGCCCTTTCTGTAGTCCTTTCGGTGGGGGATGTTTCGACAAAAGCGATTGACAGTCCGGCGACGGATGATGGCTATGCGATTGCAACGGCGGATGAGATAAAGATCAATGATTTCTATGTGGCAATCTTTGATGCGAAAACGAATATTAAAATAGCGGATAAAACGATTGCTGCTACCGCTTCTTCTGATGTGACAGCTGTAACGATTGATAGCAAACCAGGATATAAAGTTGATTTCAATGATGTTTACTTACGTAACCTAAGTGCTGATAAGAAAGTATATGCTATGGTTATCGCTAATGCGAGTTCATTATATACAACGCTTTCCGGTTATGATAACTATTCGGACTATGTGGATGCGACAAAGACAGCCATTGATACTCAGTCTTTTGAGGCTGATAAACTGGCCAAAGCAGGAAAAAGCGATGCGGCGGCTTTGGTAAAAGGTACGACAATTACCCTTACCGTTCCGCTGACTCAGCTTTCCGCACGAATCGACTTTGGAACGATTGGAGTTGAAACAAAGGCTGCTGCGGGGACAAACCGTGAAGAAATCGAAGGTTATGAATATTGCTCAACGTTACCGGGGGATGCGATTCTGAATTTGATTAAAGGTAGGATTGAGGAAAGTGTGATTTGGAGTGGGGATCTTGAATTGAAAAAAGGTGTATATTTGGATAAGACAGAATCATTTAATCTGATTGCTACAAGGGAGTATTATTCAAATTGGGATGAAGTCTTAACTTTTGGAGCATATTATGATGCCTTGATTTCTGACTATAAAAAAACAGTTGATAGGTTGGGATATGAAAAAATGGAACGCACCTGCTACTACCAAAACCGCCTCCTAATCGTCCGTAAGAAAGTCGTGACTTATGAAACGGAAACAAGTGGAGGTTCTGAGGGTGGTTTTACCCCGACAAATATCGCAATAGAGGGAATAAATGGTAAGACTAATATTCTGATGTCGGGTGCAGAGCGCAATAATCTGGCAAGCTCTCCTTACTTGGATGGTAATATCGCTGTAAATACCTCTTTTTATACGTATGAATATCCGGATGAAGTGCCGTTGAAATTAACGATTACCGGAAATACAAGTTTATCTACCCCCGGTTCTTCAACCGAAACGGCGGTTAGTGCGAAATATGTATATGGCATTTTGATGCAAACGCGTGGCAACAACGGATGGAGCGGTGCACCAGAACTTACGGCGGATAATATCAATAGCTATGCTATTACTTGGTACGATGATATCATCGAGGATGTCACTACGACAAAAGCCGCTTCAACCAAAGCAGGTGGCGAAACTACTTACGTGTTGAACTGGAAAGATTTAACAGACGGGTCGGGAAACCCGGTCACGTTGCAACATGGTTATCGTTACAAATTGAATGTTCGTGTAGAGCAGAACGATTTGCAAGTTACGGTTGTTAAGGCAGCTTGGAGCGAAAAGGATGTTGAGGTTAATTATGGAAAGTAATAGACTGATTAGTAATATGAATTTTTTAAGCAATAATAATATGAAATCAATATATTCGATATTAACAATATGCTTCTTTCTCGGTTTGGGACTTATTTCTTGTTCCGAAGAAGAATTGGAGAAAAGAGAAGCTTCTGGTGACGGAAAACACCTGCAGATCACGATCAGTACGACTCCAAGCCGTGTGTCAACACCGATGACGAAAGCTACGAAAGAGGATACGGAGCGTGTCAATGATTTGTCAGTCTTGATTTATGATAATAGTGGCAACTTAATACAGGAAGAGTCTAAATATTATTCTACGAATGGTGATAATGAAGGATTGTCGGATTTAAGCGAAGAAAGTACGGATGGCAATGACGTATCTCATACTTATACGATTCCGATTGAGCCGGGTGATAAGAAAGTTTATTTATTGGCAAATGCCGGTGACGTTAGAAATGTACTTGATACGGAGGAATCTGTCAAAAAGTATTCTGTCGGTTTGAATGGTTTAGATCCTCAATTGGTCATGTTTGCAGAAGGACAAAGTTTTAATGTCGGAAATGGAAACTCACAGGTTAGTGCTCGGTTGGTTCGTATTTATTCGATGTTGACTGTACAGGTCAATACCGGTAATTTGAACAGTGGGGTTGTGATTACCCCATTATCATTGCAACTGAAACACATTCCGAATCAAGGATATGTAACTGCTCCTAATAAGATCGGTTCAAATTCTGTTGAATGTGTGGAAGAGGGTACAATAATAGAGGCAGGAAATAGCTCTGACTTTTTGAAGGAGGGACATGATCAGGCCATTCCTTTATTTCTGTATGAAAATATGCAGGGTAATGGGAATAATACAGGGGTACATAAAGACGATGAATCATATAAAACTCCTCCTACAATTACCGAAGCAACAAAAGACCGTGAAATATCGGGAAAAGATAGAACCTGTTCTTATATCGAATTGATAGCGAAGTATAGTGGAGGAGAAAGTAAAACTGATAACGATAAGATTATTTATCGTTTTTTCCTGGGGGAGAATTCATATAATAATTTTGATGTAGAACGAAATTGCTATTATAAGTTGACATTGAATCTTGCCGGCAATGGAGGTACTGATGAAGCTTCTTGGCGTGTGACTAAAGACTTTATGGGGGTGATTACTGTATCTGATGCTTATGTCGGATATGTAGCCGGTTCAAAAACATATATTCCTATCGTAGGGGATATTGGTGATATTGTATCTTACGAGATAACAACTAATGTAGTTGATGATAAGAACACTATTTTTAAGGGGGAGGATTTAGAAAAAGTCTCTGATACAGAGGGTAGATATTATGTGTCAGCTTTAAAGAATAATATTAACGATTATGATAATGGAAGGAGGACTTGTACCGTTACATTTACAATGAAAAGTGGAACTCGGTACACCGCAAAGGTAACCCAGGTTCCTCGTTTGGTCGATCCGATTGCTATTTTTAAGAATGCAAAAAACACCAATCCTTCTGTTATTAAGGTTAAAGAATATAGCGCAAAAACTAAAAATTATGATTTATTGTCTTCAGTAGGTCCGTGGAGTGCCACGATTGAATCATATTCAGGAAGCAGTGGGTGCTGGTTTGAAATTCGTAATGATGAAGGTCGCGCAGATCAGCAAGGAAGTGTCATACGTGGAGACGGACCTGTAACATTTACCTATCAACCTAAATCTGAAAATAATAATAGTGATGATAGAGTTAGTAATAAGAACTTGTCTTTTGCACAAGATTTAAATAATGCGGATAAGGCACGTTATGGCGTGATACTTGTTAAATATCATAATGAACAGTGTGAACACCGTATTTATGTTCGTCAGGGATATCAGCCGACTACGATGGGAGGTTCCGTTTGGTCTATGTTCAATTGTTTGGGCGAACAATCAAACGGTCAACAAGCTTATACCTCTTATCCGACAGAGACCGGTTGGCTGTTTAAAGGCGCATGTGACATCGCGATGTCACCGTATGAACCGGGGTATGAAGTAAATCCGAACAGTAGCTTGCCTTGTTCGGATGGCCGGAATCGTTCTTTCGAAGCTATACCAGGATCTGGTCCAAGACAGGGTGTTGAAAATTGGGTTTCGTCACGTGGAGTGGCACAGCAAGGTCCTTGTCCGGAGGGATATAGATTGGCCTCCGGTGAAAATTTCTATAATTTGTTCCAGAGCTCCACCGCTTATACCGGTTATGTTTATGATGATGATTATCCGTCGGATGGTAATGAGGATAACTTACCTTATGGGTATAGAATGGGTAGTTCGGGTCATGAAATTGTAGTAGGAACAGGCAACCATTGTAATCCGGCAAAAGGTTCTTTGCTTGTAAATGGAAATGGTTCAAGTATCTTTTTTACTTATGGGAAAGGGATAAAAACAGTACCTGCAGGTGGAGATAACAATCTGATTGATGAAATAGGTGTTGGCCATAGAGGGCCAGATGATAGTAGTAAAAATAATAATGGTCGCTATTCAAGGATGGGATATTTGAAGTATTATGAGTTTTTAAATTGGACATCCGGAAATATAGAAGAACATACGTATGGTGCATATTATTGGGGCGCTACTAAGTTTAGTGATAGTGATCGTTTATCGCGTGTGAATTTTTCCTATGATCTTTTAGACCCGAATGTTGAAGAGTCGTATGTGGACTGGGATCCGAGTAAAGGTCATACAGGTATTGATTCTTATCTGCATGGAAGTTTTGTCCGCTGTGTCAGATCAACAAGATAGCCTATATTTTTTCATTTAACTTACATACACCGAATCCTTAACGGGATATAGGTAACTTAGGGCGCGGAGATTTTCTTCGTGCCCTTTGTGATATATGGAAGGTAGTGTATAATATTGTCGCAACGCACTTGAAAAAATGTGCCGAAAGGTATGTACTTCTTTCTCGAAAGGTCGGCATCTTTTGGGGTAAAAGCTATAGCCTTTTGATGCATAGCCTATAGGCTGTTTTTTATCGGATAGGGACTGGCTTTTTGGGGATGCGTATCGTTTTCCGACCGGACAAGCATCCTTTCCGAAACCGATAAACATCGGATTTATCACTTCTCTCTATATATCCAGGAAAATTAATTCCGGGTTCACACGTCCGCAACATCCCTGATAGTCAATGTCTAAAAGTGAACCTTGTGAATGCGGGTAACGTTTTTGACCGGCGTTGGGACAACGTTCACAGGGTTCACATCTAAACGCTGCTTTATAGCTGTTTATCGGAGTGTGAACCCGTGATTAATAAATATGGCATAAGGCGGTTCGGACATAAATATCCTGCTTGTGTAAATCTAAAAGTATAAAAGTTGATATCTATTTGGTCATTTCTAAATAAATGTTACCTTTGCCGGTAAGGAAAGAGGGAATGAATCTTCTTTCTCTTTATAATCAACAACTAAAACCATATAACTATGGCTATATTTATTAATCCCTTTGTGGATCGTGGTTTCAAACTCCTTTTCGGAAGAGAGGACAGTAAGGCTCTTTTGATCGATCTTTTGAATGATCTTTTGGAGGGTGAACGTGCGATCGTTGAACTATCTTTTATGAATGTGGAAGCTCCTGCTGATTGTACCGATGGACGTAATGCTGTGTTCGATCTGAAATGTAAGGATAAAGATGGAGCTTTTTTTATCGTTGAGGTCCAGAATTCACTGCAAACTTATTTTTATGAACGAGGATTATATTATCTTTGTCGTATGATCTGTGATCAGGACAGGAAAGGTGAACAGTGGAACTTCTCTTTATGTCCGGTCTATGGCATCTTTTTCCTGAACTTCAAGTCGGGCAAAAACGATAAGGTGCGTACGGATATTGTGCTCGCGAATCGTGAAACAGGTTGCCAAGCCAGCAACCTGCTGCGCGAAGTGTTTATTGAGATGCCCTTTTTCGATAAGAAAGAGGAGGAGTGTAAAACGGGTTTGGATTATTGGCTTTATACATTGAAATATATGGAACAGTTAAAAACAATACCATTCAAAGGTCAAAAAGCTTTGTTCGAGAGACTTGAAAGGTTGGCAAAGATTGTTAATCTCAACAAAAAAGAACGTATGGAGTATGAAGAATGTCTGAAAGTCTATCGTGATAATCAGAACACGTGGGATTATGCAATAGAGAAAGGCTATCAAGAAGGTGTGGATAAAGGATTGAAGGACGGGTTGAAAAAGGGTCTGGAAGATGGATTGAAAAAGGGACTAAAAAAAGGGATGGAAAAGGGAATGGAAAAGGGAATGGAAAAGGGAGTCCGCCAAGTGGCCCTCAATATGAAACGAAAAGGCATGGAGGTCGCTGCCATTATGGAGTGTACCGGTCTGGATGCCGGGACGATTGCGGAATTGTAGTTGGAATAATCGTTTGGTGAAGATATAATGTTAAGGTCCGGTAGCTTGAGGGGTGCCGGACCTTTTTTTCCTGTAATTGACCTACTTGTGCAAATTCTTTTCATGAAAAGTTTTGAGTTTTGCAGAAAAACCGTACCTTTGCAAGCCGAATATTATCAAAATTGTACTAAGAGTTTAATTCTTAGCACGTTGTTGCGTCAAGTGTCCGTAGTGACAGCGCACGCGGGAATTGGATTCTTGTTTTTTAGAGTTATTAATTTATTAATTTTTTAAGCAAGTGGATACTTTAAGTTTTAAGACCATTTCTGCAAACAAAGCAACTGTAAACAAAGAGTGGGTCATTGTTGACGCCGAAGGACAGACTTTGGGACGCCTTTGCGCAAAAGTAGCAAAGCTTTTGCGTGGTAAGTACAAACCCAATTTTACTCCGCACGTTGATTGTGGTGATAACGTAATTATCATCAATGCAGACAAAATCGTTCTGACAGGTAATAAATGGAACGATCGTATTTATTTGAGATATACCGGATATCCCGGTGGACAGATCGCTTATACACCGGCTGACTTACAGGCTAAAGGTGACGACCGTCTGTTCCGTAAAGTAGTAAAAGGTATGCTTCCGAAGAATCGTCTGGGTGCTAAACTGTTGAACAATCTGTATGTATATGCAGGAACAGAGCACAAACACGAAGCTCAGCAGCCTAAATTAATCGATATAAACTCATATAAATAATCACAATGGAAGTAGTAAATGCAATAGGAAGACGTAAAGCAGCAGTTGCTCGCGTATTCGTAAGCGAAGGTACAGGAAAGATTACTATCAACAAACGTGATCTGGCTAATTACTTTCCTTCTACAATCCTTCAGTTCATTGTTAAGCAGCCGCTCGCAAAGCTGAACGTTGCAGAACAATATGATATCAAGATCAACCTCGATGGAGGTGGTTTCAAAGGACAGTCTGAAGCTGCTCGCCTGGCTATCGCCCGCGCACTGGTTAAGATCAATCCGGAAGACAAACCCGCTCTTCGCGCAGAAGGTTTCGTTACTCGTGACCCGCGTGCTGTTGAACGTAAGAAACCGGGACGTCCTAAAGCTCGTAAGAGATTCCAGTTCAGTAAACGTTAATCTTATTTGTGAGTCCCTTACAAGTATAGCAAAGCGTTTAGTATCTAAATTATCAGGATTCTTTTTATATGCTGACATACGGGAGGACTACCTGATGATTGAGTTAAACAAAAGAAAGTAAACGATTTTAAGAAAAAAACAATGTCAAGAGTTAATTTTGATCAGTTATTAGAAGCTGGCGTACACTTCGGACACTTAAAAAGAAAGTGGAACCCCGCAATGGCTCCTTATATTTTCATGGAGCGCAATGGTATTCATATCATTGACTTATATAAAACAGTTGCTAAAGTAGACGAAGCAGCAGAAGTAATGAAGAACCTGGCAAAACAGGGCAAGAAAGTGCTTTTCGTTGCTACTAAAAAACAAGCTAAACAAGTTGTCGCTGATAAGGCTTCTTCTGTAGGTATGCCTTACGTTATCGAACGCTGGCCGGGTGGTATGTTGACCAACTTCCCGACTATCCGTAAAGCTATCAAAAAGATGGCTACTATCGATAAGATGACAAAAGATGGTACATTTGATAATCTTTCCAAGAGAGAAAAACTTCAGATCACTCGTCAGCGTGCTAAGTTGGAAAAGACTTTGGGTTCTATCGTAGACCTGACTCGTCTTCCGTCAGCTTTGTTCGTTGTTGACGTAATGAAAGAACATATCGCAGTTCGTGAAGCGAACCGTCTGGGTATTCCTGTATTCGGAATGGTTGATACTAACTCCGATCCGAACAACATCGACTACGTGATTCCGGCTAACGACGACGCTACAAAATCTGTAGAAGTTATCTTAGGCGCTATCTGCGAAGCCATGAACGAAGGCCTGCAGGAACGTAAAGCTGAAAAGATCGATACGGAAGCTGCTGGCGAAGGCGAAGCTCCTAAAAGAGATCGCAAAGCTAAAGCTGCTGTAAAGAAAGAACGTACTAAGAAGGAAGACGACGAAGCACTGAACGCTAACGTTGCTGACAAATTCGCTAAGGACGAAGAGTAATTCAATTGACAATTGAAAATTGACAATTGAAAATTAAGAGAAACATAAAATGAAACGATGGGCAATTGGCTTTTGACTTGAATTGTCAATTGTCAATTGTCCATTGTCAATTAATAAAGTAAACATTAAATAAATAAGGAAATAAGATTATGGCTGTAACTATGGCTGATATTACCAAGCTACGCAAAATGAGCGGAGCTGGTATGATGGACTGCAAGAAGGCTTTGACCGAATCCGACGGTGATATCGAAAAGGCAATGGAAATTATCCGTAAAAAAGGACAGGCTATCGCTGCTAAGCGTTCTGACCGCGACGCTGCCGAAGGTTGCGTTTTGGCAAAGAAAGACGGAGAATTCGCTGCTATCATCGCTTTGAAGTGCGAAACCGACTTCGTGGCTAAGAATGAAGATTTCGTCGCGTTGGCTCAGGCCATCTTAGATGCTGCTGTGGCTAACAAGTGCAAGACTCTGGACGAAGTGAAAGCTTTGCCGATGGGTAAAGGCACTGTGCAGGATGCTGTTACCGACCGTAGTGGTATCACTGGCGAAAAGATGGAACTGGACGGCTATAACGTTGTAGAAGGTGCTTATACCACTGTTTACAACCATATGGGAAAGAACCAGTTGTGTACGATCGCTGCATTCAACAAGGAATCTGAAGAGGCTGCCCACAACATCGCTATGCAGATCGCTGCCATGAACCCGATCGCTATCGATGAAGCCGGTGTTCCTGAAGCTGTAAAAGAACAGGAAATCCAGGTGGCAATCGAAAAGACAAAGGCTGAACAGGTTCAGAAAGCTGTTGAAGCTGCTCTGAAGAAAGCCGGCATCAACCCGACGCACGTTGACAGCGAAGATCATATGGAAAGCAATATGGCTAAAGGTTGGATCACGGCTGAAGATGTTGCCAAGGCAAAAGAAATTATCGCTACTGTTTCTGCAGAAAAAGCAGCAAACCTGCCTCAGCAGATGATCGAGAACATCGCTAAGGGACGTCTTGGCAAGTTCTTGAAGGAAGTTTGCTTGCTGAACCAGGAAGATATCATGGATGGCAAGAAGACGGTAAGAGAAACAATGAAGGAAGCTGATCCTGAATTGCAGATCCTTGCATTCAAACGCTTCACTTTGCGTGCCGAATAATTCTGCTGCGGCAGTATGAAATAAAAAAGGAGGTGTTTTCAAAAAACATCTCCTTTCTTAGGGACATTCAGTAAATGTCTTTAAAAACATAAAATGGCATATGAAGATGCTTTGTTCATATCATCTCATATGCCATTTTTATTATCAATTTTTTCTCTCTGACCTAAAATCTTCTCCTTTCGGGCACGATGTTCCGGAAGAAGCCTGGGACTTCTTCTAATAGATTCTTTATACTTATGCTATGCAGCTCTCTTCTGTCTGTTTTTGATTTTATCAATCATCAATATGGCGTTTGCCGTATGTATTCCAAAGAAAATCCACAGGATTTCTGTTTTCCTGTTCCGTGCTTTGACTTTCGATAGCGAGTAATGCTGTTTTTGCGTACCGAAACTGCCTTCAAGCCTGGTGGCTCTTTCCCTTGAGAGTTCACTCCTGAGAACCTTCCTCACCCGCTCATCCTTCGCGACCCTTCCCTTGCGTACAAAGGAGGTTGATATCCCATATTTTGTACAGAACTTCCTGTTGGCATTATTGGCGTATATGGAATCGGCGGCCACACACCTGACCCTTACATTCATCAACTTCTGATGCATACGGATACAATCCTTCAAGCGTATGCCCTCATTGAATGCCTTGAAAGAGACGTGCTCGATGAACGAGATCCCGTCTATCTGTATGTTATTAACCTTTGCGCCGAACTCTACAGATTTTACCTCCTTGCCCCTTACGATAGGGCGTACGTAATGACGGTCAATACTGACAATACGGTCACTGACCTTCCTGCCTTCAAAGAGTTCCTTTTCCTGTACAAGGACCTTTCTGATGATGGAAAGCCGCTTCTGATAATCCTGTGTATATGTGAGTGAAGAGCCGTATTCTCTGTGAATGTCATCCCGTTGTATGATGAGTTTTTCCAGGAGTCTGATCATGCGACGCCTCAGCATCCTTGTCCTTGAAGCCTTCCTCTTTCTTTTCTTGCAATAGGATAGATAGGATACCGCAACATCCGCATATTTGTTACGGGGACGCCTTATGCCGAGTTGCCCACAATGTATGCGGATATGCCGGTAGAGCCATTCGATGCTTTCCCAAAGGAGCTTCATGTCCGTAGGGAAACGCATATGACTTTCATAGCATGTGGCATCGGTCATGCATACGTGAAGGTTCTCAAGATAAGGCTTCCAGTGTGAGGCAAGGATTTTCTGAAGGGAGTCGATGTCAAGACGGGATGCTATCTCATTACGGACAGCACTGATTATCTTGTAGTTCGTTATAGGGCAGGACGGGTCTATCATGATACCACAGAACAACTGATAGTGTATGTTTCCGTTAAGATGTTCTACCAATAACCTGTCAGAGAATCCGGTGTAAGCCTTCAGTACCATAAGGGCTATCTTCGAGGAAGGACTGAAACTGTTCCTGCGACCCAAGCGGGATTGTGAAAGGCCTATCTCTTTGGCTATGCTCTCGAACGGAAACACGGAATGAAGACTGCCAAGTTCACTCGCATGAAAACTCTTACGATATTTTTCCAGAATATCGAATTCTGTAAACCCTAAAGTAGGGTGAATTTCTGAAATATTTTGTATCTTCGCCATATCTTAGTGTGGATATTTCCCCCGTTTTGGCCGTCAAACCGTATTTTACGGGGGAATACCTAAAGATACAAAAAAGCCAACTAATTCGCAATACTTTTAGTATGAATTAGTTGGCTAATTTTATAGGATTTACTGAATATCCCTTCTTATTTTTAGGCGAGGGTGTGTCGAAACTATCCTGTTCCCGCGCTTGACGCGGGAACAAGGGGATTTTGATCTTCTTATTTTAAAGCAGCCAAAGCCTCTTTGATACGTTTGATCGCTTCCACGATGTTTTCATCGCTGGTAGCGTAACTCATGCGGATGCATTCGGGAGCACCGAACGATGTACCGCCGACACAAGCTACATGGGCGACTTCCAACAGGTACATGGCCAGGTCGTCAGCATTCCCGATCGTACGTGTGCCGTCGGTCTTACCATAGTAATAGCTGCATTTAGGGAACAGGTAGAAAGCTCCTTCCGGTTGATTTACTTCGAATCCCGGAACCTCCTTCGCCAACTTGACGATCAGGTTGCGGCGGCGTTCGAATGCCTGGCGCATTTCTTCTACCGGTGCTTGTGAGCCCGTGTAAGCTGCTTCTGCCGCTTTCTGGGATACAGAGCACGGGCCTGAAGTATATTGTCCTTGTAATTTGTTCACTGCCTTAACGATCCATTCCGGTCCGGCAATGAAACCGATACGCCATCCGGTCATGGCATATGCTTTGGATACACCGTTGACAATGACGGTACGGTCTTTCATCCCGTCCACCTGTGCGATGCTGTTATGTTTGCCGATATAGTTGATATGTTCGTAGATCTCGTCTGCAATTATGATGATTTCCGGATGTTTTTTCAGGACTTCAGCCAGACCAGCCAATTCTTCAGCGCTGTAAACCGAACCGGTCGGGTTGGACGGAGAGCAGAGAATCAAAGCTTTTGTTTTCGGAGTGATAGCTGCTTCTAACTGTGCCGGAGTGATTTTGAAATCCTGTTCGATACCAGCTGCAACTATAACAGGTTTACCTTCGGCTAACTTTACCATTTCCGGATAGCTAACCCAGAACGGAGCCGGGATAATCACTTCGTCGCCCGGATTTACCAATACCATGATTGTATTACAAACGGATTGCTTGGCACCATTTGCACAGGAAATCTGGTTGGCTGTGTATTCCAATCCGTTTTCGTTTTTCAGTTTGGCAACGATGGCGTTACGCAGGGCCGGATAACCAGCAACGGGAGAATAACGAGAATAGTTTTCGTCGATAGCTTTTTTGGCAGCTTCCTTAATATGCTCGGGAGTATTGAAGTCGGGCTCTCCGACGCTTAAGTTGATAACATCAACTCCCTGAGCTTTCAATTCACCGCTCTTCTGGGACATCGCCAATGTTGCGGATGGCGACAAACTTGCTAAACGTGCTGATACTTGTGTCATGATAGTGTTATTATGTAATTATGAATTATTTGATATTGTGTAAGACGTGTCCCATACGTTCCTTTTTCGTCTTCATATAGAATTCGTTGTAGGGATTCGGGGCCACTTCGATGGGAACATTTTCTACGACTGTCAGCCCGTATGCTTCCAATCCGACACGCTTAACGGGATTGTTAGTCATCAGGCGCATCTTGGTGACTCCCAGGTGGCGCAGGATCTGGGCACCGACACCGTAGTCGCGTTCGTCAGCCTGATGTCCGAGATGCAGGTTCGCATCGACAGTGTCCAAACCGTCTTCCTGAAGTTTATAGGCTTTCATCTTTTCCATCAGCCCGATGCCGCGTCCTTCCTGGTTCAAGTAAACGATTACGCCCTTCCCTTCTTTTTCAATGCGTTGCATCGCTTTGTGCAACTGTTCGCCACATTCGCAGCGCATGGAACCGAAGATGTCGCCGGTCGCACAAGAAGAATGTACGCGTACCAAGATCGGTTCGTCCGGCTCGAACTTGCCTTTTATCAGGGCGATATGTTCCAGTCCGTTGCTCTTCTGTCGGAAAGGGATCAGGCGGAAGTGCCCATACTCGGTCGGCAGGTCTACTTCGACACCGTTTTCTACGATCGATTCTGTTTTCAGGCGATATGAAATCAAGTCTTTGATACAGATGATTTTGATATCGAATTTCTTGGCAACCTCGATCAGTTGGGGCAGGCGGGCCATTGTCCCGTCTTCATTGATAATTTCGATCAATGCGCCGGCAGGGTATAAACCGGCAAGGCGTGCCAGATCTACAGCTGCTTCGGTATGTCCGGCACGGCGCAACACACCACGCGAACGGGCACGAAGCGGGTTGATATGTCCCGGACGGCCCAGGTCGGACGGCTTTGTTTTCGGATCGGCCAGCGCCAGAATGGTTTCTGCACGGTCGAACATCGAAACGCCTGTCGTGCAGCCGCCTCCTAATTTGTCTACCGTTATTGTAAAAGGAGTTCCCAACAAAGAAGTGTTGTTTGCTACCTGCATATCCAATTCCAATTCCTGGCAACGCTCTTCCGTAATCGGGGCGCACAATACGCCACGGCCGTTTTTCAACATGAAGTTTACTTTTTCGGGAGTTATCTTTTCGGCTGCAATAATAAAATCACCTTCGTTTTCGCGATCTTCATCATCGACTACGATTAAGAATTTTCCTTCGCGGAAGTCTTCAATAGCTTCTTCAATGGTGTTTAATTTGATTTCGCTCATATATTTTTTTTACTTATATTTCTTATTTCACAAAGATACGGGTAATTTTTCAATTATATCAATCAGTTCATTGCTTGTCTTTTGTACCATCTTAATATCATGCCGCAGAAGTTTGCGCTGGTACGTGGCAAGCAGATATACCGGCAGCCCGATCGGGAAAAAGAGACCGATTGCCAATCCTGATTTTCCGTTTATTTTCGCATTTATCTGGTTGTAACCGCTAATGACCGGATAGTCCATCAACTTGTTCAGAACTAAATTCTGGTCTGAATTCGATAACTCTTCGATGATACCGTCCATTTCTACCGCCAATTGTTCGGCCGTATGGTCACGGCCACCCTGTTTCCAGAAACGGAAATAGTTTGTCCATCGTTTATGTCCGGCCAGATATGCATTGCTTTCTTCTACCAGTTGTTTCAGGCGGGGGATGATCTGCCCGTAATCCGGGTTAAACATGATCACCTCTTTCAGTTCCACTTTTCTGCCTGAGCGTTTCCCGAACAGATTCTTCAATGCATTCAGATAGGTGTCGGCATTCAGGATAACAGAATCGTTAACTGCTTTATAAGTCAGGAAGATACCCAGCGGAGCCAAAACAGCGGAACTCAACCACATTCCTTGCCATGCTTCCCATACGCCGTCGCGGGCCATCTTGAAGCCGATGTTGTCTATGATATAATAGAAAATAAATAGTACGACCGAAATAACGACCGGCATTCCCAAGCCACCTTTACGGATAATGGCGCCTAATGGTGCACCGATAAAGAAAAAGACCATGCAGGCGAAAGACAGGGTGAACTTTTTATGCCACTCCGTCAAATGGCGGCGCACCCTGTAGGCCTCGTCTCCGATAGTAGCTGCTTTAAAGAAATAATCGGCTTTTGTATTCTCGATGCTCGATTTCGCGCGTGTCAGGATAGTCGCTTTCTTTCCGGGATTTTCTGCCTGGTAAAGGCTGTCGAAGTTCATGACGATTACCGGTTCATCCGTCTTGCTCACGGCTGTTGCCTTTGTTTCTCCTTTTTCACTGTCAGGATCGTCCTTTGAACCGCTTTGCTTTACGTCTTGCGGTTTCTTAAGCGTCTTTTTGTATGAAGTTTCGTAGACGTTCTTGGCATTTACGCTTTGTATGCTGTCCAAACGCACGGAAACGGAGTCCACGAAGATTTGCAAATCATGCATGTTTTTTCCCATAAACTGGTTTTGCATGAACGATTCGTCCGTCCGTGAGAAATTCGCATCAAATTCGATCAGGATATCCCGGCTTTTAAATGTCTCCCTCTGGTAGGGAACGGAACTTTTAGTCCCTGTGGTACTCGATTGTTTGTCTAAGCTTCTGAACGATTCCCCGTTAAATAAGGAAAGGACTAAGAACATTTTGTCTGCCGAAGTTTTCAGGCGTCCCGAATCCGCGACCATCACGCTTACTTTGTTGAATCCTTCTGAATAATCATAGATCATCATGTCGCGGAGGAGCCCCGTCTTATTATCCTTATGCTTTACATATACATTAAATCCGGTGATCTCGCTATAGAAAACTCCTTCCGGAATATCCAGTTCCGGTGATTTCTGGCGCATGGACCAAAGTAACGTGTAAAGTTTGACCTGTACGACAGGCATGGCATAGTTCTGGAAAAAGAAAGCCCCTATACTTATAATACTGATCGTGATGATTAGCGGGCGCATGATGTGGACAAGCGAGACGCCCGCCGATTTCATAGCCAACAATTCCAATCGTTCGCCGAGATTCCCGAAAGTCATAAGCGAGGCAAGCAAAATAGCCAGTGGAAGTGCCATCGGCACGAGAAAAAGGGCGGCATACATAAACATTTCCGCCAAAACAGGAATCCCCAGACCTTTCCCGACCATGTCGTCAATGTACCTCCACAGGAACTGCATGAGCACAATAAACAGACAGATGCCGAAGGTCATCAAGAACAACGGCAGGAAAGTCTGCAGCATAAATGTATATAATCGTTTTATTTTCAACATTACTTATCCGGTTGACGGCGCAAAAGTAGTGAAAAAACGATTCTGTAGCTAACAGAAATCACTAAAACAACCTAAATACCGAGTGTACGCTTCAGTTCTTCTACTTGGGTGTCCCATAAATCGATAGAATCCCTTTTTTCATCCTGTTCGGCAAAATCCGTTATTTGCAAAGAAGTCGATCCCGTTAATTCATGGCTGTGGATCTGGAATTCGAAATAGGCATTTTCATCCTCTTCATCCGTCCAACGGTAACGGATACTTATTTCCGGTTTCATAGACAGTACTTCTGCTTCCTGTTCGGCTTTGTTCCATTTAAAAACATATATGTTACCATTAATAATAACATCATCGGCGAACCAGGCAGACAGCCCTGGAGGAGTAGTGAGGTGATTCCATAAGCTTCGTCTTGAAACTTTATCGAAAATGTATTCGATATGAAATTTCTCTTTTTTCATCTTTCATTGTGTTTATTGCGCAGCAAGGTAGTAAAAGAATTGGTATTTGCCAAATCTGTCTATAAAAAAAGAATCTATGTATTAAGATCTTAATATGAGACATTCGAAATAATTGAAATTTTTTTCATGAAAGTGTTGCACAATATAAAAATAAGCTCTACTTTTGCAGCGTCAATCAAAGAAATGATGACAACATGATGGCGAGATAGCTCAGCTGGTTAGAGCGCATGATTCATAATCATGAGGTCCCCGGTTCAATCCCGGGTCTCGCTACCGATTAAGGTACTCTTTAAAGGAGTGCCTTTTTTTATGTTTGTTTTTTTAGAAAGAGCGAATTCGGGCGCATACCGAAATTCTGAGGGAATGAAAAAATCTTATCTTAGTTCATTCTGAAAACCTGAGGAGGGGATTATCCAAATAAACAATTTGTCAAAATGCCAAATTTGCTATCCTTAGATTCGCTTGGATAGGCCCATATATCTGGATGGTTGCAAATAAGACAAGGAAATGGGCTTTGTGATTGTCATTTTGTTTGCAAAATCACCGGAAAGTAATTTT
The DNA here is from genome assembly GCF_049860805.1 of Parabacteroides vesiculifaciens. Lineage (NCBI taxonomy): Bacteria > Pseudomonadati > Bacteroidota > Bacteroidia > Bacteroidales > Tannerellaceae > Parabacteroides > Parabacteroides vesiculifaciens. The sequence goes on along the minus strand of NZ_CP187555.1, from coordinate 3,246,070 downwards.
TATGTTGCCGAAATAGTGTGGATGTGTGAATAAAAGTGTCGGTTGAAAGGGGAGATTTTTGTCAAAGCGTCAATAGAAAAAGATGTCTCCTGTCGGACTTGTGAGGTGTTAAAATGACTTTTGAGTACTTTTGGAAAGCTTTTTTGCAATGTCTTTTTCTTTTTTTTAGTTCGTCCTGCAAAATCATCTAAATGATTTTTCGGATTCATCCGGATAGTTTGCCTGAAACATCCCAATGGTTTTTCAAAAACATTCAGATCATTTGAAAAATCATTTAGATGATTTGAAGGGAAAGGTGTAAAAACAAGCATCCATTAAACTGAAAACCCTAAAAACAGAAATATGCATGTCAGTAAAAACATTCAAAAAAAATCTTATTGACAGTAAATGGCGCATATTTGCCAAGTAGTGAATGTGATTCCAGTGGGTGAGAGGGAGATGGAAAAAGTCCAGATCATCTGTTTTCTATAAAAGAAACAGAAAGTCTGGACTTTTATAATAATTATGTAACCTCACGGTTATATTAATTAGGTTTGCTTGCAGAATTAAGGGATTCGTGCAAACAGAGTATAGGGTAAAATTTCACAAATTGTATTGTGTTATTTCTTGCTACAAAGTTACATCATCAATTGCGTTTTTATGCATGGTGAAATTGTCATAGGGTGTTGTATTCGTGTCATTCTTTGTGCTTGTAAAGTGTTGATAGTTAGCAATAATACTTATTAACGATTGTATTCCTATCATGCTAAAGGGTATTCCTATCACGGAGAATCGCATATTTATAAAAAAACGGCGCACACTCGGAACAATCCGAATGTGCGCCTATTGCATATAAAAAATTGAGGGTCGAATTATCCGACTGTAACATACTGAATAACAGTACCCCAGTCTGAAACGTTAATATTGATATTGTTGCGTGAAAGGTCAAAAACGATATTCGTTTGTTCTCCTTCGTTTGCAGCCACGTTTTCTGAATTTTTGACATTTTCGGAAGAAAGTACCAAAACGTCGTCTCTATAAAGCTCAATAGTCATATTATCTGCCGGTAAAATAGAGAATGTGCCTGTAGTCAGGTTTCCATTGTCTTGCAAAGAAGCCGGAATAATATATTCGATATCGCTGCCTGTCAATTCTCCATTGCAGTTGAATGAACTTTTAGTTCTTTTGATTTTATAATAATAATTGCCTTCTTTGGAATCGAAAACTTTTAAAGCTCCTTTTGCCAAGATCGACATGGCGGAAACTTTGCGTTCGATTTTTAATTCCTGTGCAATGGCTTTAGTGGAAGAGCGGTGCAGAACGATTTGTCCGTAAAACAGGTCGCCCGGGAGATTATTTGCAACGCCATTGTTTTGTTTCAGGCTTACCTGCAGATCGGAGATGATGTTTGCCTGATTCATATTGCTGATTTCTTCGTTTTCACTTGAAAGGCCTGCCCAAGCCACAACAGTGATCTTTTCAGATCCCGGACAGCTTATTTCAACAGGCTTTACCTGCAAAAGGTAATCTCTGTCCACCGTGATTTGTTTGTAGAAATCATTATTTTCGTCGAAAACATACAGTGTAGTGCTTTTTACATCGCCTTTAGCAGTGATGTCTGTGTTTTCAGAATATGCTTTTAGGATTACAGAGAAAGGAACTTCCGTTTCCAGAGGAACTCTTTCGTCTATGATTGAATTGGAATCGCTATCGGCTGAGCAGCTTGCGAACGAAAGAACTACTGACAAAGTCCAGATAGAAAACAAACAATTTGTGAAAATTTTACCCTTTTTCATGACCCTAATTTTTATATGCTAATTAATACCCTATACTCTCAAAGAAACTTTTTTCCGGTTAAGACCCTCATCGAAACCTTTGTTCCTTTTTGATATTGCAAATATATCATGGCTTTTCGACACTCGCAATAGTTTTATGTGTAAAATATGTTAAACCGATCAAGATAATCGGGGAAAATGTCAAATAGGTGGGCAATAGTCTCATTATGTGGTTGTGAAAATATCACTTAGGTGTGGATTACACAGTTTTTATGCTAAGGATAAATGAGGAAAAACTGTGTGATCCATGCCTGAAAGAAAATAGAATAGCATCCTGAGCGGGTCAGTGAGGGGTAAATGTATTGAATGTCGTTGCTAAAAGTCTCAAACGGCTTGTGCTGGATGTGTTTGTTTTTATGATGATGGGTATTTGTTTTATTAAGGTGTGTATTCGTATCATAAGCCTTGATCGTGTATCTGCATTGTTGATCTTAATATATTTTGTGGATTGTGATAGTATCAAATAGATGGGTATTCCTATCACGGAGAATCGTATATTTACAAAAAAACGGCGCACACTCGGAACAATCCGAATGTGCGCCTATTGCATATAAAAAATTGAGGGTCGAATTATCCGACTGTAACGTACTGAATAACAGTACCCCAGTCTGAAACGTTAATATTGATATTGTTGCGTGAAAGGTCAAAAACGATATTCGTTTGTTCTCCTTCGTTTGCAGCCACGTTTTCTGAATTTTTGACATTTTCGGAAGAAAGTACCAAAACGTCGTCTCTATAAAGCTCAATAGTCATATTATCTGCCGGTAAAATAGAGAATGTGCCTGTAGTCAGGTTTCCATTGTCTTGCAAAGAAGCCGGAATAATATATTCGATATCACTGCCTGTCAATTCTCCATTGCAGTTGAATGAACTTTTAGTTCTTTTGATTTTATAATAATAATTGCCTTCTTTGGAATCGAAAACCTTTAAAGCTCCTTTTGCCAAGATCGACATGGCGGAAACTTTGCGTTCGATTTTTAATTCCTGTGCAATGGCTTTAGTGGAAGAGCGGTGCAGAACGATTTGTCCGTAAAACAGGTCGCCCGGAAGATTATTTGCAACACCATTGTTTTGTTTCAGGCTTACCTGCAGATCGGAGATGATGTTTGCCTGATTCATATTGCTGATTTCTTCGTTTTCACTTGAAAGGCCTGCCCAAGCCACAACAGTGATCTTTTCAGATCCCGGACAGCTTATTTCAACAGGCTTTACCTGCAAAAGGTAATCTCTGTCCACCGTGATTTGTTTGTAGAAATCATTATTTTCGTCGAAAATATACAGTGTAGTGCTTTTTACATCACCTTTAGCAGTGATGTCTGTGTTTTCAGAATATGCTTTTAGGATTACAGAGAAAGGAACTTCCGTTTCCAGAGGAACTCTTTCGTCTATGATTGAATTGGAATCGCTATCGGCTGAGCAGCTTGCGAACGAAAGAACTACTGACAAAGTCCAGATAGAAAACAAACAATTTGTGAAAATTTTACCCTTTTTCATGACCCTAATTTTATATGCTAATTAATACCCTATACTCTCAAAGAAACTTTTTTCCGGTTAAGACCCTCATCGAAACCTTTGTTCCTTTTTGATATTGCAAATATATCATGGCTTTTCGATACTCGCAATAGTTTTACGTGTAAAATATGTTAAACCGATCAAAATAATCGGAGATAATATCAAATAGGAGGTTAATAATGTCGTTTTGTGGTTGTAAAAATGTCATTTAAGCACGGATTACATGGATTACACGGATTTCATGGAAAGGATAAATGGGAAAAACGATGTAATCTGTGTCTGAATAAAATCAAGGTAGGCAATAATGGTGGCAAAAGTATCAAATATGAGTGGCAAAAGTGTCAAACATAAGTAGCGAAAGTGTCTTCTTTCTGTGAAGGGTGTTGGCTGTTCCGGATCGATGTGGCGATATGTGTGTATATATTATATAATGTACGCGCGAATCGTCGTTGACAAAAAAAAAGTGGCGCACACGCGGAACAATCCGGATGTACGCCTATGCATATAAAAAATTGAGGGTAAAATAAATCAAATGAAATAGTTCTGTTTTCGGACAAATCATTTCTATAGGCTTAGTTTGGAAAGTCCTTAGTACTATATATTATTGATGATAACGCTTGTTTTCGATGAAACAAGCAGTATTTTATAATACCTCATTTAGGATTGATAAGCACTTGTCGAAATCTCTGTCCTTTATTCTTGTACAAAGATAAAATAGCTTTTGCAGTTCTGCAATAATCGGTGCGTAAAAGATGTTAAACATATCAAAGCATAGGTGTTCGTATCGCGGCTTGCAAAAAAGGAAGGCTATAATACTGGTTATTATGAAATATGGGCCCTGTTCCGGGCATAGAATGATTGAGGAAGTGTAAAATATGATGATTATCATGATATTTTTGAAAAATAATTAGTGTTAAATGTATCGTAAGACAAATATTTTTACCATCTTTGTAGTGTAATGCAGACGATGAGCTTGCAAGATATAGAAGGATTTTTAATAAATGCATATAAATATGAAGAAGAAATCTCTGTTCAGGAGGGTGAGTGGAGTATTGGCTGGTCTTTTTGTCAGTACTTCATTAATTTTAGCTGCCAATGAAAACGAACAACTATTCGGAAGTGAGACACTGATTGTAGTCATTGCTTTACTACTATTCTTTGTCCCCTTGTTTCTTTATGTGAGAAAACTGCATTCCAATATGAATGACCGTTCCGACCAGATCATTAAAGAAAACGCCGCACTTGAAAATCTGAATAAAGAGATGAAAGCCCGGAATGAAGAAATTGATTCCCGGAACAAGTCATTGGAAGGCGAAATAGGGCAATTGGAAGAAAGGACCCAGGCTTTGCGTACCCAAAATGACGATTTGGCAAAAACAAACAACGATTTGGTCCGGAAGAACAACGAACTTCAATTGGTGATTTCTACATTAAATAATAATAAGAAAGAGCTGGAGCAACTCATTGTAGCCAAGATTAAGGAAAACGATACGATCCAGCGCGAAGCTGCCGACAAACTTGCCGAAGCGGAAAACCGCCTGAAAGACGCCGAGAGCATCCACGACAATTTCTTTATCGAGACGATCCACGAAATGCGTACCCCGCTTTCCTTAGTGTTGGGTTCGCTTGCCTTAGTGGTGCAGAACGACGATCCGGAGAAGGATATGTCCACCCAGCTGCTTTCCGCCTATCGTAACACACTTGCCATGCAGGACTTGGCAGACCAGTTGATCGGCACGCGCCGTTCGAACGACGTCGCCAACTATTTGCGTATAGCCCGTTACGATATGGTCGAGATTTCCCGCCAGATCTGTGATATCTTTGTCGATTGGGTGGCCATGAACAATGTCGATTTCCGTATCAACACGCAGACACCCGTCCTTTGGGTTTGGATGGACCGACGTAAGATGGAGTTCGCTTTGCGTATGTTGTTGTCGAATGCCTTCAAAAATACGTTTGCTTATGGTAAAGTGTCGCTCGACATATCCGTCGTGAGCGAAAACGGCAAAGCCTACAGTGCAGTGGTCGTGACCGATGAAGGCTTGGACGAAGACGAAAGTGCACGCCGTGGCCTGAAGCAGATCATCGACATGGCAGACGCGATAGGTGGTATTTACCGCAGTGAATCTGATAAAAACGGAACATCCTACACGATCATGATCCCGCTGGGCAAACAACATCTGCTGGACCGCCGTGTCGAGTTTGTGGAACCCGAAGCCGACTTGGTCAAACTGAATGCCCGCCAGAAAGAAGAGATCGCCGAATTGATCCAGGTGATCCCGCAAAAGAAGGAAACCGGAAAGAAGCTCCTCGTAATCGATGACAGCGACCAGATCCGCTGGTTCCTGAAGCATGTATTTAATAAGGAATACGAGATATTGGAAGCCCGCAACGGCCAGGACGGGGTAAACGTCGCTTTGAAAGAAGAGCCGGACCTGATCCTTTGCGACGTCATGATGCCGGTGAAAGACGGATATGAAACCTGCCGCGAAATTAAGAGCGATCCCAAAATGGCACAAACACCGGTCGTGATGCTGACGGCCAAAGTGGAAAGCGAAGATGTGATTACCGGGATCGAAGCGGGGGCAGACGATTATATCACGAAACCTTTCGATGTGGAAATCCTCAGAAGCAAGATCAACAGCCTGATGAAGAAGAGAGACGATATGAAACGCTACTTCTCGAATTCTTCTACTGCCTCGAGCAATGAAGAAAACACGCTGCCCTCCAACCCGTTCATGGATGCTGTCATCAAAAATATTGAAAAACACCTCGACGACTCCACTTTTGAAGCAAAAGTGCTCGCAGACTCATTGAATATGAGTCTGCCGACCTTGTACCGGAAGATCAAACAATATTCCGATCTGAGCATCCTCGAACTGACACGTAACATCCGACTGAAAAAAGCCGCCGAACTGCTTGCCAGCCAGCAATATTCCGTACAGGAAGTCGCTGAAATGGTAGGATTTAATGATACAGCCACATTCCGTAAACGTTTTACCGAGCAATACGGAGTTACGCCGTCGCAATATGGAATATCCTATCCTGTTTAGTATAATTAATAATTATAAGGGATTGTTTATTGAATTAAATCGTATTTTTCGCACATTTAGGCTGTAGTAGCCTTTTTCGTGTAATTTAATGTTAAGCAGTGGCAGATTTTCAAACGCAGATTAATAGTAAGAGCTCTTTTATGGAGATTCTGAAGAGTTGGTATGTAGATTTTTTTTCTACTGTCGGCCTAAAGCTTGTTATTGCCAGAAAAGGGCCTAGGATGGTTGAATTCTGCAGGGCTAAAAAATGGAATCCCGAATATTCGGAAGAGGGATATGTATCTGAACATGCTATCCCCTTTTTAGACATTCCTTCTATCAAATCAATTGCTATTGCAGATGATGCGATATATTTTGGCAGTACATTTGAACGGATATACAGTTGTGTCTTAACGACTATTGCGTTGCGAGGCGGGGATATGCCACCAAGCCGGGTTGTTGGTAGGCCGGCGATTCTTTCGGTAGAAGCAAAACGTTTTTTCCCTATAGTGGAATGTCTGGGTGGTTATGAGCCGCAAATAGTGGAAAAAAATGAGATACCTTATTATATAAATTCACTTATTTCTGAATTTCAGCATTTGGGAAAGCCCTATGATGTAGAATTTCCGCTTTTATATGTTCATTTTTCAGAAGTGAATATAAAGGAAAAGATGCCCGATTTTCTTAAAAGGTTAAAATCAATTTTAGAGATTAGGCTTCCTTTAGAGAAAAAGGCTTCTTTCGATAATCCTTATTCATTGAAACACCTGCAAGGAGGTACGGGAATACAGGAAGAAAATTGGACTTTATTGTTGAACATCCTGATTCCTGATAACAAATATCGCGTGAAGCCGGAGTTTAGGAAACTGCGTTTTTTTGTAAAGGATGATAAGCTTTGTATAGCGTCTTTTGCTCCTCATATATTAACCGACGATATGCTTGTCGAAGATTCCCCCTTATTTCGTGGCACTCCGTTAGCTCCCTTGTGGGCACGTGTGTGGAATGCCGCCTTTTGGCCTTTACCTGGCCGAAGGGTCTACCGCCCAGAATATGCAAAGTATGTGTTGCATCAGTCGGAGGATGAACGTACGTTGGAAATTCGTTGGAATGAACAAGTGAAAGACTATCTTTACCATCGTTCATGCAGTCTGTTGATTTGGGCAAACTACTTGTTGTCATTTGCGCTTTTGCTGGATATGAAAAACGAGATGGATAACGCTTTCGAAGCCTCCTGCCTGAAAGGTGTTAGTTGCTTGCTGGATAGAAATGATTTATCGCTTCTGATCGGTGAAAAACTTGCTGGAGAGATGGTTGGTGAGTTGCAGAAGCTTTATGTGGAAGGCACTAAGATACATTTCCCTGTCGTTCGTATCGACCCGTTATCAAAACATGAGGTCTTGCCGGAAAGATACAGTGATAATTTCCTGTATCATAATCGCATGGAATTTGTGAAATGTGCCAGCGTGTCGGAGTTCCTTTCCTGTAATTACAGCAACCAGCATCGCTTTCTGGAGTTGGCGACCCGCAAAGACGACGTAAGTTCATTCGATCGGCTTTCATTCGGCGAGTCTTATACTTCGATGCAGCAAAAAGCAGAACTCTATTTCGGTGGTTCATCGGTTCGGTACGATTTGCACCGTGGTATGGATGAAAGAATTGACATGGGAAGTATTGTCCCAAAGTATGTACGAGTGGAAGGATACACCGAAACTTCGTGGTTGCGCCTTTTCCGTGCCGGAGAGAATGAAGACAAATATAAGGATCAGTTGCACAGAGTTGTCTGGATCATGTTGTCGGAATTGGCAAAAGAATATAAATCGGTCGTGTTGCCCCAAGAGTTGATTCTTGCCTGTTTCAATCTGATTGCCGCCAATCTGGTTGGCGAAGAGGTTTTCAGCCAATTGGCAGGCATTGAGTTTCGGGTGGTATATGATGAGCGGGCTGGATTCTATCGAACTGTTTTCTTAAATGAAACTTGCGATGAAAATCAATCCCGAGATTTATTAGAGTATGTGGCTGATTATAATTTCCTGACTAAAGAAAGTGATGGTTTTTGGCGGCTCAACCATACGGAATATACGGAATATTTGGAAGGGGGGTGCATACTTGATGGTGAAACCATAGAAAAAATATGCAAATATGTTAAAGTGGCTCATTTTATAGGTTGGCATGCTGGCATTGAGGGCATACGCGAAATCTATAATTGGTTGATAAAGCAAGATTATACACGGTTTGTTGACGAACTTCATCTTTGGAAGGAAGAAATATTTATGGAAGCGCTCAAGAACGAATCGTTAGAAAGCACGCTGGGGGTGAAACATTTTATGCTTTTGAATGGTATCAATGTATTGCGTGAGCGATTTCCTTCGATCGACGATTTAAAAAAAATTAAGCGTGATCTTGATATTCATTTGAAAAATAATGCAGATGCGGACATAAAAGTTCTGACGCAAAAATTGTTCGAAAAGATAGATAAGATTATTGATGGAGTGATAAATGACTCCTATTTTTCGTCGGTAAATACTCGGATCAATGTTTACCATGCATTGGCTTTTTTGGTTATTTATAAGTTTGTATTGAAAAATCCCGATTTTATAACAAACGAGATCGATGTGCTTATAGCTTCTATTTCTCCGATCGAAGGAAGTTACGAACTTTCAAAATGGCTCGAATATATGAAAAACCGGGAATTTTTCGTGGAACAAGATAATAATGTTGTGAAAGATAATATATTAACTATATTGGATTATTGGTAATTAATCAACTACAGGTATGAACGCAGATAACCTTAGAATCCTATACGAAATAGACAAAAAACTCCAATCCCGTTTGTCACATATGCTCCTCGAGTATTTTTATAAAGGCGGATTACTGAAAGATCTGCCTTTGGATTTGTGGCGCCAGCATTTTGCTCCAGCATTCAAGTGGGAGATACACGAGGAGTTGCGAGTTAAATTGGACCAGGCTGATCAAGAAAAGCAGAACGATGAGCAGTATAAAGAAACGGCTGACAAAGTGCGCGACTTTCGAATCAACTGCATGACGATCAATAACTTTCGTAAGTTTCCCAAGCTCGATATCCCTTTTGGGCTCAAATTGAGCAGTCAGGATAAGGACGACCCGGAAAGCCTGATTCTTTTGGGTAAGAACGGCGTAGGGAAAAGCTCCCTCTTTGCTTCTTTCGAGTATATCTTCGAAGGCATTATCAGTGAAGCGCGCCTGCGAAATTATGAGGTCGAAGAGTTTGCCACCCACTCGGATGCAGAAGCCGATGCCTCTTCCCACGAAATTAGGATATTTACTCGTGAAGGTGTTTTTACTTCATTCGCCGATTTTAAGAAATCTATTGGCGATCTGAATGTCAATCCTTTCTTTTGTTCGGAGTGGGATATTATTTCGATCGGACAGAGGAAGGCGGAAGGTGGGCATGAGCAGGAAGCTGCTTTTCATGACTTTTTTGCTGAAAATCTCGGATTTGGTGAATTGATTGATTTGAAAAAAACTTTAGCGGACTGGCAAAAAGAACTGGCCGGACTGATTAATATGAGTCATGGCGTGGATTTGAAAACCCAGAGAGACAATCTGGAAGAATTAGACAGGCAGATTGCGGAGGAAAAGAACTGCCTTGCTCAATTACGGAAAGTGAACGCCAAGAGCAATATAAAAATAGCCAATTTCAAGCGTGATGCAAAAGAATGGCTTGATAAGGAAATGAGGCTGAGAGTTAATAAAAAACGTGTGGACGAACTGCCTCTGATGACGGAAAACGAAGAAGAACAACGGCTGGTTACTGCTTGTATGGACGAATATGTTGAAGATTTGCGAGAAGTCAGGGAGAGAGTTTCTAGGCTGTTGGAGCGCTTGAGTCAAGTCACTTTAGTGCCCGTCGATACCTATTTGGAAATGTTGAAAATGTATAAGCGTAGTTTGGATAACCTCTGGAACGAGATGACCAAAGACGATAAGTTGAGCCCAGCCGCTTTGTTGCAGGCCTTTACCGACCTGGATAAGTACATGAATAATCGTTATTTGGATGAATATCTGGTTGGTTGTTCCCAATTTATCAAAGAAATACTTTCGAAGCTTGACAGCCTTGCTGCCGAAAAGGTGAAAAACTATTCTCCTGAAAGGTTCGAAGAGCTTTCAAGCCTTATTATTCAACATGAAAAGCTCCGGGTCGAAATTGAAGAAGCTGCCAAGTCGAACTTAGAAAATGTAGTGGCGCTCCATGATGCTTTGGAGGCTTATCGAAGCCAACTCGAAAAAGCCCTCGACGCAACTACCCGTGATGTCTTTTCCATTATTCGCCAAACTGTTAAGCGCGTGATGAGCCACTTTGTCTATTCTCCTATCGATAAGGAAGACATCGATTTGCTCTATACGGAAGGAGGGAAGATCAGCGTGCAGATCCGCTACGACGAGTGTGCAGATGATAAAAGCGGTAGCCGGAAAGAACCGGTGCTGACCCCTCGTAAATATTATAACACCTTTCGATACAAGCTTTTTTGCATGATGTTGAAACTCTCGGTCGCACTGGCAGTCATGAAGCGTTACCGGATTAATTTTCCTATTATCCTTGATGATGTGTTTTATGCAAGCGACTATTATAACCGCGAGCTTATCACCTCATTTGTCAAAGAGCTGAACGTGCTGTTCCGCCGTATATGGGGAAACAGCAAGATGAAGATGCAGTTGATCTGTTTTACGCACGACGAACTGGTGTTTGATGCCATCGAGACTGCCTTTGAAAAAGAAAATCAGAAGAGCAATGTTATTTTCGGAAGGCTTCTGGATTACAAGCGGGTCATGGAAAACAAAAGCGAGAAGCAAAATTGTATAGACCCGGAAGGATATGGATTTAGTAATTTGTATTTAAAATTGTTTGACGAGGAGGGTGATTGACTATGTGTTGGCTAAAAGAAAAAGGGAAAAAGATTGGATATAAAAGAGCTATATTCAACTTGTTGCTGGTTGAAGCTGGCATTTTGATTTTGTTGGGATGTTGCACGTATACCAGGCTGGATAGCATGGCGACCAAAAGCATGAAGTATGCTCAGGCTTTAAAAGATTCGAGTGGGTTAAGAAGCACAAACCTCGCGGTTATGATGCAGGATTTACAGACGGAATATGCTGCAGATAGTGTCCGCCGTTTCGCAAAAGAAGTTGGTGACTGGGTCGTTAAGATCGATAGTGAGTACAACAGACGCCTGGACTATACCCTGTCTGACCTCAGACAAGAAACTAATAACCAGCTAAGTTCGCTTAATACATGGTTGACGCTCTGGCTTGGCGCACTCTCTTTTATGGGAGTTGTGTTGCCTCTGTTGATAACCTATATGGTCCGTTTTGATCACCGGGAACAACAGAAGCAATTTGAAAATCAATATAAAGTAGACTACGCGAATGCTAAAGAAGAAATTAAAGCAATATATAATGAAACAGAGCAGCTTAAATTCAACTTTTCAACACATGCGGCTAATATAGAGCTGAAAATAATGGATGATTTGAAAGGCGAAGAAGAGTTATTCTTGAAAAAATTGAATAACAACTATCAGAAGATGCATATCTTTAATGAGATATCAGCCGTGATCAACTGTGCGACAACTTTGAAAGAACTTAGCCGTCACTATTTTACACCCGAACAGAAAGAACATTGGATCATTCTTTTTCGTCTTCTATTGGAAAAGAATTCTGTTTATATACATACTTTTGACTGTGATAGCTTTTCATCATCTAATGATAGCCAAAATGAAAAATACTTGAATTATTTCTTAGTATATCTTCTTCAGATACAGGTTCTTTTTAAGACATTAGAGCCATTTTATCTGGACATGAATGCACATTGTGTGCTTTCTAAAGCCCGTTCATGGGGTAAAAAGACATCCAGGCAGATACCTCATTTGTCTCCGGAAGATGTAAAGGCTCGTTTAGAAGAGTTGCAGAGTATTCTTCGCAATCTGATCGAAGTCACAAGAGAAGAGTTGGACAGGGGGTGAACAAATGTCAGGACTGCTGTATTTTTTAACTTTTGACGTTAAAATTATCAACCTCCCCATGCATTTCTATCAAATTATTTTATACCATTGATTTGTTATCCGTTACGGGCATGATTGAGGGATGATTTGAAGGGTAAACGAAAAAACACATACTTAGGGGGACGGGTAGCAAAGGGTAAAAAATTGAGGGGAAAAAATCATATTCTTTCCCAAAATACTATCAAAATTATATGCAAATAAGTCAAAAATGAGGTTTAGAGGGATACCGCTTAAATTTGAGAGGTATGCCGCTAACACATCTTTACTTTTTCATCCATCTTTGCAATGTCGAAAGACAACAACCTAAGACGATGAACATAGATAAAGGTGATATTACAAATGGTATAAGTAAAGTAAAGGTAATTAGCCGATGGGAAGGAGTAGGACAACACAAAACACAACAGTCGTTCCGAACAACTCAGTAAGCTATAGGGTAAGAGAAATAATAATCATTAGATAAACGAATTTATTAACTTTTTAATTTTTTAAAGAATATGAAACTAAGAAATTTTATGTATGCAACTATGATTGCATGTGCGTTCGCTTCTTGCTCAAAGGACGATGTTATCCCAACTCCAGGTACTGAACCGGAAGCTGAAGGTGATGCTACTCTGTCTTTACAGGTTTTTGGTAGCGTAGATACTAAATCGAATCCTTTTGGAACAGCAGTGACTGATTCTACTATTAATACTTTAACTGCTTATGTATTCAGAAGTTTAGATGGTGGTTCTTCTTTTGTTTATGAAACGAGCCAGACTGCGACAGCAGCTAAGAAGGTTGAAAAGATTCCTGTAACAGCAGGTATGAAGAAAGTTATTGTTTTGGCAAATGCAAATGCAACTGCAACGTTAACTGCTGGAACTTCTACATTGGAAAATCTTTGCGCTCAAAGATTAACTTACTCTACTGCAGAGGTTAATGGTTTATCGATGAATAGTGCAGTTTATACATTGTATGTAAAGGCAGGTGAAGAAAACTGTCTGGGATATACAACCAAACCGACGGGTGCTATTGATGCAACGGTAAGTGCAGAGTCTACGACAGCAGTAGCAACATCTCCTATTTATTTGTATCGTAATGTTGCAAAAGTTATGTTGTCTGAAGTGAAGATGAAAACAGGAAGCGAAGCTAAATATCCGAATGCTTCTTTGAAGATCGACAGTGTATATATTCTGCATGCACGTAAATACTCTAATTTAGCTGCCAATAACAGTACATCTGGTCAGGGATGGGGCGCAACTGCTGTAAAGGTAGATGACGTAGCTAATTATTTGAACGGTGTATCTGGTGGTTTGTATCAGAAATGGGCTACTTTAATGAATGGTAAAGCAGCAGTGAAAAAATACTTTGAAACAGCTACTAATAATTATGACGTAACTGCGGTTACTTCTTTAGGAGAAGCAGTGAGCAACTTTACTGCTACTAAAACTTCTTCAGTTTCCAAAGTGGATTCTTTCTATGTATATGAAAATCCGGCTGTTCAAGGTGGTGATACTACTTTATTGGTTGTTGTCGGAAAGTTCTATCCTGATGGAAATACGAACGCAACAAATGTTGATTATTCTTATTATACGGTAGGTATTGGTACAGATGGTTTGGGAAGTACTGCAAAACCAGCAGGAACCTTGGTTAGTCGTGATATTGCTGGTGTTTTGAGAAACTTGGAATATCGCATTTCTTTGACAGTTAATGGTCCTGGTTATGAAACTCCGTTTGGTCCGAAATTGGATGATTATACATTCTTGGATGTTGAATGTGTAGTAGCTCCGTTTGGAACAGTTGACCAGTCTGTGGAAATCTAATCCCACCTCCCATAAAACAAGAATCCTCGGCAAACGCCGGGGATTTTTTGTTTCCGATAAACAGTAGGGGAGTATTTTTTTAATATATATTGATTTTCAATGTCAAATAAAAAGGCTCTTGGTTTAAATATTTGTATCTTTGCGGTATCTGTTGCACAAACCTATGCAAATCTATCAAAACGCTTGTGTGATAGATTTATCTATTAATAAAGAGAGTAGCACCTATTCATGCCATAATCAAAGATTAATACCTTTGTTGCATATAATTAGTGAGGGATAAAGTAGAAACAAAAAATATATATATTATGAAATTTAGGAGTTATTTTCTATTAAGTATAGTGGTAGGAGCAGCCTTTGCCTGTTCGTCGGATGATGACATTCCTGAAGTGCATGTCTTTACTCCTGATGCAACCTTGTCGCTGACGGCAGGAACGGGGGAGAAAGAAACAAAAGCGAATGCTTCGTATGACACTTCGAATGATGCAATGATTCACAGATTGCAGATGTTTGTATTTTCAGGGACAGGTGATAATGCAACGTATCAGACCTCCAAAGATACGGTACTTACAAACCCTGCTACTTCCGCTAAACTGGAAGACCTGCCGGTCCAGTCCGGTTCGGCTTCTCTGTTGGTTTTAGCTAATTATCCGAAGATAAGTGTATCAAATTCTCCTACATTGTCGGATATCATAGAGAATACTGCTTCCTTGGAACAAGAAGGTAATAATGGTTATACCATGAGCAGCCAAGTATATGATATTACGATTGTTCCAGGAAAACATAATATTATGGGGGCTTCCAGCGATTTCTCTTCGCATACGCCTCAGGCTTCCCTTTCTTCTGATCCTGTGGTTCTGGTGCGCAATGTCGCAAAGATCAACCTGGTCAGCCTGACATTGAAAACGAAAAATGATGATGGATCTGGGTATGTATTGCCCGACGGCAGCAAACCGGTAAGTTTCGAGTTGGATTCAATCTTTGTATCAAACGTGAAATCCGCTTCAAAAATCGCTTCAAATAAATATTTGGGAAGTAAGACCGATAATAATAATTGGGCAGCTGTCGAAACAGATATGGACGGTACTAATCAGTGGTGGTTCGGTGCTTTCAATACGGATGCCTACAATGATACGTTGAGCAAGGTCAGCGGAGAGCAGAAAGACTTGTTGCTTTATAATGTTGTTAAAGCAGTGGAAGAGAAGAAATGGGACAAAACACAGACTCTTACAACAACAAATACTACAATTGAAGATGTTAACGGCCTTGGCAAATCATTCCTTGTCTACGAAAATATGAGCCGCAACAAGGAAAATCTCGTTCCGTTGGGTGAACAGACTATTCTGGTGGTCTGTGGACGTTATACCCGCAAGTTTGATAATGGCGCTCAGGTAACGGAACATGGCTATTATGCTGTTCCGGTAAATAACAAGGAATTTGGAGCGGAAACGCCTACGGGGGTTGCCAAGCATGAATTTATCAAGCGCAACGTGAAATATAATATTGCCCTGACAATTGCCAGCACGGGTTCTTCTACTCCTTACGGTTGGGATGTTTATGCACATGCAGCCGCGATTGTCAAGGTGATGCCGTGGAACGTTGTAGAGATCAACGAAGGCGTAGATTAATCAATATAGGGTAAACAATAGTGAAAAAAGATTTGAATATGGAATACAAATTATTTACACAGAAAACATTATTCCTTGCACTTGCAGCTTTGGCCGTGTTGATGACCGGCTGCATCAAGGACGATCTGGCAGAATGTAGCAAGTTGACGCTGAAAGTCGAAGGGCTTAATAATGGAGAGATACTCGACATCACACGGTTGGGGTTGGTCACCGACGCGACCTTGTATATCTTCGATGAAAACAAGAACCTCCTGGAAGCGCGCGAACTGGATGCAGATTTCATCTTGGCAAAAGAAGAAATCAAACTGGATAAATATCCGGACCATACGAAGTTGCATATCGTTGCCTGGGGAAACCTCGGAGGGGGAAACCAACAAATCACCCAGCCGAAAAATATGGACGACCTGCAACTGCAACTGAAGAGCGCCGAAGGATATGCCCAATCTCCCGACAGCCTCTATTTCGGGACGAAAGAAGTGACATCACTGGGTAGCGGTATCGTCGGTGGCGATGGTGAAGTGGTGGTTCGCCTCAAGACTGGAACTTATACGATCAAGACAATCGGCCTGTCGAACGCATTGAAAGCCTATGGCTTGAAGAGCGCCTCGGACTTCGATTTCTATATCGACCAGACGCTGGACACATACAATAATGCCGGTGTCCTCAGTGGCGACAGCGTCACCTATAATCCCGAAGGCGAATATGATGCTACGCAGGAATGGCTGACAAAGGGAATTATTGATAACGCAAGTTTTGGAGGAAAACAAAATTCGTTTTCCGGCGAAAACTTGGGTATAAAGATCGTCAGCAATGACGGGGCTGTCAATAGAACTGTATATGTGGATGACAAAGGTAATCCTTTCGAAATACCTGAAGGCGGTCGTATGGACGTACAGATCCTTTTCGGCGAAGACGGCAGTATCTCGGCCCGCATGCGTATCACTCCGTGGGGCGTAGTGGAGGATGACATTGAATTTTAATCTCTAAAGAAGTTAAGATATGAAACTGAAAAATATAATAGCAGTCGGTTTGTCTCTGGTCACCCTGGCGAGTTGCTCGAAAGACAGCCAGCCTGTGGAAGTGAGTGATATGAAAGATGCAAAAGTGAATATTTCGCTAAAGGCATCTGCTCCGGGAGCTACAAAAGCGGACGGTGACGACAATGCTCTCCCCGGCGAGACAAATATAAATAATGTGGCAGTCCTGTCGTTCACGGCAGACGGCTCGCAGATTCTGGTCGATCCCTATTGGGCTAGTGTGACCTCTACCGGTGGCGAGGCAAGCGTGCTCAACGTTCCGACAAAGGCTACCAACGCCCTGATTGCTGTCCTTGCCAATGTTCCGGAGAATGCTTTCAGCGGAGTGGCTTCCTATAGCGATTTTCAGGATCGCCTAGCGCAACTCTCGGACCAGTCGCAAAGCAACCTCGCCATGAGCGCTTATGTGATTGCTGCTAATGCCAGCTTGGTAGATGGAGATAATTACATCGGATATGCGACGCAAGACAATATAAACGGCATTTCCTCTCCCTTGGAGTTGACCCGCTTGGCAGCCCGCATCGAACTGGTCGGCGCGACAACCAATTTTGCAACGAATGCAAGGCTGAATGGCCGTACCGTCCGTATCAACAGCATCTATATTGCCAACCAGAAAACAGCATCCCGCTTTGCCAGTACCGTTTATTGGGGTGCAGTGATGGCAGACGGTCATCTGGGCAACAGCGCCGCTTCCAATCTGGGACAGAACCTTCCGGTTTCCGGAACTCCTTTCCGCCAGTATGTGATGGAAAACACCGACAGCGCCAACCCGACGCAGATTGTGATCAACGCTACCCTTTTGGCTTCTACCGGCTACCAGGCCGAAACAAAAGAGTTTGCCGCTACCATCAATGAAAACGGAGTCGTGTTGAAAGGCGAAGCTCACAAATATGTGAAGCGCAACTACATCTACCGCCTGAACATCTCCTTCGGCCCGAACAGCTTCGAAGGCATCGAAGAAGACGAGCCTGTACCTCCCACGCCCCCTACGCCTCCGGTACCTACTACAGGCGAACTGGATGTACAAGTCGAAGTTGTTGGCTGGGGACCTGTGAACCAGGAAGTGGAAATCTAAAGCATATAGGGTAAATAGAAAATCGAACAAAGAAAAACAAAAGAAATTATGAAACTAAGAAACTTATTATTCGCAGGCCTGGCTATCGCAACGATGGCGAGCTGCTCAAAAGACGACGATTCGAATAACGGTCCGAAAGCCGATGTAGATGCTTCCTTGGCATTTGTAGTAACAAGCGATGAACTGCAAACAAAGGCGGAAACAGAGGATGGTTCGGTAAAGGAAGATTTTATAAACAAACTGGATGTCTATGTATTCAGAGGCCAGGATGGTACTGCTACATTGGCAAATAAGAAAACCGTAAATGCTAAAAATGGAGTAACTGTTTCCCAGGTTGACCATATTGTGGTAAAAGTTAGTCCGGGAAATACATTGGATGAGGCTTCTACTGATCAGTTCACTGCCTATTTTCTGGCCAATTGCGATGATATAACAGCTACGACTTTGTCTACTTTTGAATCTGCTGTAGCTGCAAAATCGGTAGAGGACTTTACTAATGACGAGCAATCCAGCACTTATAAATATCTGCCGATGGCTAAAAAAATCACTTTCACAGGTGTAAAGCCGTTAGTTAATTCAGATGGTTTGTATGTGGAGAACTGGATTCAGAATAACAGTACAGTAAAATCTGCAGATCCTGTTGATAAGACTGCCCATGAAGCTTCGGTTACGGCTCCTTCCGACAATGCAGATGTCGTTGTAGAGCGTTTGGTTGCACGTGTCCAGGTTGAGAAGATTGAAGTGGATCTGTCTGCTATCAGTTCGAATGCAACATTCAAATTGACACATTTGGCTTTGGCTAATGTACATACGGATGTGACTCCTGTCGGTACTACTGCAACTACCAGTGTTTGGGCAAAAGGGTATCAGAGTGAGAATTTTGTCTCCAAGGATACGGTTATCGCTCCTTATTCCGCGGATCCTTATGACGAAGCTGTACCTTCGTTGGTGAAGAGTTATACTTCTTCGCAGGCTTTCAATACCGGTACATATAATTTTGGTACGGAAACGGATGCTCTTGATCAATTTGTCTCTTATATATATCCGAATGAAGGAAACGATACGTTTAAATTTACGTTAGGCTCCGCCTCTCTTGGTACTCCGAATGAAAAAGATGCAACGGGTTATACTTTGTTACTGATTGCCGGCGACTATAAAGCGACTTCGGCTTCTACAGCAGAAAAGAGACATTTCCGTGTGAAGATCGATCATGATCCGAGTACTGTAGTTGATTATCGCGTTGTTGCGAATTATATTTACAAATTGACTGTGACAATCACCGGTGAAGGTTCGGGTAATGAAGATGATTATCAATTGAACGCCCACGTCGCCGCAACAATCGATGTTGCTCCGTGGAACGTGGTTGAGCAGAACGAAGATGATGCCAACTAATCGACATTTACAAATTTTAAAAAGCAGGCAATCCATTCTATGGATTGCCTGCTTTTTTTGTTTTACCTATGTATTTCTCTGTTAAAGATGTGTATTATCTCTCAAAAAGATTGTATTTAAATTATTTTTCGTATTTTTGTTAGCCTCTTTTCTTATTAAACAAAAGAGAAAACAGACTTGTTATGTAATTGGTAGTATGTACAAAGGAAAATTCAATAAGTTATCGGCATGGCTTAAAAGGAATGGACAGCGTTTACTCTACTTGCTTGGATGGTGTGCAGTTATGTTATTTGCCGCTTTTCCGCGTTTAGTATTGGAAGGTGATACGTCCTGTTTGATCAGCACGTCTGATTGTCAGAGCGGCATTGTTAATTTTGTCGTCCCGATGACAATGATCATTGTAGGATATTTATTGGATACGACTTACACTTTGGCGACCATCAGTCCAGGCCCTAATAAGATGAGAATGGGGTTTATCTATATGATTATCCTTTTAGCCTTTTCGCTGATTGGAATTGTTTTTGCTATGTATTTTACTGATCCTACGGTAAAAGTCATTTGCTTTATTGGTACTTTCCTTTTAGTATCGGCACTTAAATGGGTTAGTTTGATTATAGCAGATAAAGATGTGATTAACTTAATTAAACCGGAGTTATAGTATGATTGTACTTGTTATTGTTTTTTTATTCCTGATAGGAGTGTTGGTCCTGTTCTTGGTAAATACGAAACCACAGGAAGGAACAAAGTGCAAGATTGTTAAAGCTGGCGAGATATCCAAATTGCCGAGTTTGACTGCGACAATAAATAATCTTGACGAGAAGATTTTTGTTTATAACGGAGAGAAGCAGAATATTTCGGATTATGACATTTTTGTTGTTGACGGCGAGTCGATGGCACAGAATGGAATACATACCGGTAATGGCATTCTTGTAAAAAAGTTGTATGGCGAACAGAAATTGCAACTTTCCGGTTTTCCCCTTATCGTCTTTGAAATAGATCCCAACAGGAAAAAATATAGAAATCCTGAAGTTGAACTGTCTGTGGAGCCGGAATACAAATTGCGTAAATTCGTGGCTTATTTTAAATGTGGAGCCGACATAGAGGCTGATCTACAGCGTATTTTGGAGATAAATCCATTATTAGCAGATAATAAGGACGATATTGTTGAAAGATATAAGAATGCAATCAAATATTATGAAGGAATAGATCAGCTGATCATTTCCTCTACGTGTCGTGATGGAGCGATTGGATATTCTTTCCATCCTGTAAAATATTTGATAGGTGAAGTAAAGTATATCATTCCCCAGAATGCGATCAAGCTCTAAATCCTGTCATCCCGGACTTGAGCCGGGATTGCAGCCGGCACAGTGAATAATTGTACTTTCACCGGGCCGATGTTTAAAATATTTTCAGTGCTGCCCACTTGCTTTTTATTTAAACAATGTTTATATTTGTTGTACCATTCGTTTATTGAATGACAACCACTAAAACCATATAACTATGGCAATATTTATCAATCCCTTTGTTGACAGAGGTTTTAAAATCCTTTTTGGTAAGGAAGAAAGCAAGATTTTGCTGATAGACCTCTTGAATGATCTTTTTGAAGGTGAGCATATCATCTCTGACCTTTCTTACCTGAATGTGGAAATGCCGGCAGAATGTCCGGATAGCCGGGCGGCAGTGTTTGACTTGAAATGCCGTGACCAAGAAGGCAACTTTTTTATAGTCGAAGTACAAAATGCTCGTCAAGATCACTTCTATGAACGCGGTTTTTATTATCTTTGTCGTACGGTCTGCGCTCAAGACCGGAAAGGGGATGAATGGGATTTCTCCCTTTGTCCGGTTTACGGCATCTTCTTTTTGAATTTCAAATCCGGCAATACGGATAAGGTGCGTACAGACATTGTGCTGGCCGACCGCGAAACCGGCTGCCAGGCAAGTGGCCTGATGCGGCAAATCTTTTTGGAAATGCCCTTCTTCGACAAAGAAGAGGCGGAATGTGAAAACGGATTGGATTATTGGCTTTATACGTTGAAATATATGGAAAAGTTAGAAACTCTGCCTTTCAAAGGCCAGAAAGCCCTCTTTGAGCGGCTTGAAAAATTAGCTAAAATCGTCAACCTCAACAAAAAAGAGCGAGATGAATATGAAGAGTGCCTCAAAGTTTACCGCGACAACAAAAACGTCTGGGACTACGCCCTCAGAGAAGGCCGCCAGGAAGGCCATGAAAAAGGCCGTCAGGAAGGTCGCGAAGAAGGTCGCGAAGAAGGTCGCCAGGAAGGTCGTGAAGAAGCAATATACCAAATAGCCCGCAACATGAGAGAACGTGGGATTGATCTTGCTTCTATCATTGCTTGCACCGGTCTGGATGCCGAAGCGATCGTTGCCTTGTAATTTATAGATATAGTTGTGTCAAAAGCCTTATCGATGTGAGTATGATGCTTTTGGCACAATTCTATTTATTCCTTATACGCCGTTCTCATAGCCAAACCTTTCATAAATAACGGTAATTCTATTAAAACTCGAAAATATCCCCGTTTAGTCCTCTTTTCTATCAGAACCTCCTGTTTTGTCGTTATTTCTATCGCATTTAAAGGGTACGCCTCTCAATCTTTCCTCTGGTATTTTTACCTATTAATCTTGAAAGTTTCGCCTATCGCCCCCTCTTTATATTCCCCCTACTTTTGCTGACGTAAGTTAAACGAAAAAATATTAGGGTTATGAAACTAAAGAATATATTATCCGTATTGTGCTTTTTATTTGTAGCAGCCGCTTGCTCGATGGAAGATGATATCCTAAATGATGCAGGAAAAGAAATCCAGAATCAAGATACTAATAGGGAAGCTATATTAAGCTTTAATTTGGATGCAAATGCTTTACTTACTAAAGCAACGGTAAATGCTACGGGCGATAAAGAATTGAAGTTGAACAATTGCGTATTGGCATTAATGCAAGGCAATGATGTTCTTTCGGTAAGAACATCAAATGATATTGCTGAAACTGGGAAAGTGAATGGCGTAACATTTTTGACTAAAGTAAAAAGCGGTTTGAGTGTTATTGCAATAGTTAATGTAGCTGATCCTGCTGCTTATTTAGGTGCAGCGACCCGTAGTGATTTGAATAAAGAAGTTGTAATTGATCCTAATGGTACAGAGTGTTTAGTCAAACAAGGAGAAAAATTAATTGAATTCCCTGCAGGCTTCGGCTCTTCTTCTACAGCTCAGACCGAAGAAAACACATTGTCGGTAACCATTAAGGTTTCTCAATTAGCCGCAAAAATACAATTGTCTGAATTTAATATCAGATATGCAACTGGTATTCAAAAGAAAAAAACGGTAACTCTGACTTCTGTGTCTTTTGATAATATAAACAAAAAAAGTCATGTATTCAATGAATCTGCACTTCTAAAAGATTCTAAAACATTTGAAATGAATAGATCTTTAGCGGAAGGTGAAAATTCAATAGGTAGCTCTATCTATTCTTATGCAAATACGAATGCATCCTCTCCTGTAAAAATGACATTGACTTTCCGTATTGATGAAGTTGGCAGTATGCAAGCAGAAACTGTTACAAAAACTTACGTCATTAATAAATCAAATGATAATACAACATTTGAAGGGGAAGGAAGTAATAATTATGTAAATTCTGGCTATCTTTATCGTGTAAATGTAAACATGACGGTTAATACTCATGTCGTTGATACCGATGTTATTTGCTATACTCAGGATTGGGAGCATGATGAGGTGTCTGTAGATATGAGTGAGATTAAATAATTAGGGTATAAACGGGTAAATTTTTATATTATGAAACTAAAGAATATATTTGGATTAATATCTGCAATGAGTCTGATGCTGGTTTCTTGTTCAGAGGAATCGGCGATTGACGGACCGGATGTGATAGGAAAACCTGATACCTCTTTTGATATCACACTTGTTTCCGGAGGAGTTGAAACGAAAGCTGCTCCAACCGGATATGAACATGCAACGGCGGAGGAAATTAAAATCCAGACTTGTGCTGTTGCTGTATTTGCAGGAGATGGAGATAGTAGGATGGTTGGATTTAAATATTCCACATTTAATGGAACTTCTAATGCTACCTATGAACAAAAAGAAGCTTACAAAGTTGCGGATATTGAGACAAGGTCCGGCAATGTTAAAATATTGGTGGTGGCTAATTCTACTTTGAGTGAAACAGAATTAAAAAAATTAGATACTTATGCTAAATTCAAAAACCAATCAGTCGCTTATGACGATGCAAATTCTTTTGTTGCATCGAATCTGATTAAGTTTGGCGAGGTTACAGCACAGATAGCAACTACAGCTAAGTCTGAAATAGTAGTTCCACTTACTCAAGTTGCAGCGCGGGTAGATGTTACATATAAAGTAACAGTTGAAAATGGTTGGAATGCACAAATAGAAAATAATACGATAAAAGATATTAACGTCCGATCACAAGTCTTTTTGCCCAAATACGATATTAATAATTATACATTTGGCGATGCCAATTTGAAAAACAAGACAAGTGTTCCAGTCTCTGATAATAAGATGTCTTTTTATACGTATGAAA
Source organism: Parabacteroides vesiculifaciens (assembly GCF_049860805.1). NCBI lineage: Bacteria > Pseudomonadati > Bacteroidota > Bacteroidia > Bacteroidales > Tannerellaceae > Parabacteroides > Parabacteroides vesiculifaciens. The sequence goes on along the minus strand of NZ_CP187555.1, from coordinate 3,222,180 downwards.
AAAATACTCCTGTTACTATAGAAGTACCGGTAAATTTAAGTTATGGCGGCCGTTCTGAAAAGAAGACGTATAAGCTCTCTTTATTGCCGGCATACGAAAAAGACAAGTGTTCGACAAATGGTATTGTACATGGTCATTATTATGAGGTTACAGGCAATATGTCGATAGATGTAGAACTTAATTGTACAATAGAGTGGGAAGTGAAATCTCTTGAATCGGTGTCAGTAACAATTCCTGATTTTGAATAATACATAAAAACATTGGATATGAAACGATATATAAATATTATAGGATTTTTATTTTGTCTTTTTGCATGGAATGCTTGTGTGGACGATGATATAGTGAAAAAGGACAAAGATGTGATAGATGGAATACCGACGACGGTTTCTCTCTCTTTCGCAACGCAGGATGCTGATAAGGTTGCGACAAAAAGCGAAATAGATGTAACGGAAGAGTATCGTGTGTATAATATGCTGGTTTTTGTGTTTAAACAAGTGAATGATACTTGGGTAAAAGAGACAATGACGGAGGCCTATACAACAACTTCCAACAAAACGGCTGATGGCGGATCTACTGCAGGCACGGTTTCACTTTCTATAACTTCAGGGATTAAACGTATTTATGCTGTTGCGAATGGGAAAGGTAACCCTTTGATGCCAATTGCTAATCTTGAAGCTGTCGAATCATTAGATCAGTTTTTAGCATTGACAGCTATCATGAATACTCAAACAGTTGAGCGCGGACAATCTAATTTGGTAATGAGTGGTATGTTTGAGACAGGGAATAATGTAGATGGTACGGTCACGATTAGCCCCGAAGATAATAATAAGACTCTATCTTCAGGTAAGATCAGACTAAAACATTTGGATTCTAAGATTACATTTGTCGTAACTACTGCGGATGGAATATCTTTTACTCCAAAAGAATGGAGGGTAGTTAATGTCCCAATTGCTTCTAATGTCATAGAAAAAAACTATGTAGAAGGAGGGACCGATCATGATGCTGTTGGTTATGACGCAGCCGACGATTATTTCACTTCTCCATTATCTAATTTTGAGAAAGCTATTGATGGTGATGTGACAAAGGGGGGGAGTTTTACCTTTTATATGTTGGAAAATAGAAAGAATGTACAAGGTGACATCAATAAGGATGCACGAGATAAAAATGTTGTTCCGTACCAATTAAGGGAAAAACAAGAGAAAGAAAATAAAGGGCAGGATGCAAGTGGTAATACCATTGTGGAGAATGGAGATTATATATATGCTGCAAAATATGCCACTTATGTTGAAATGACAGGCTCTTTCCACCAAAATGCTACAAGTACTGATGTTGAAAAGAGTGCAGAAGTAAAATATACGATCCACTTAGGGTATGAAAGCGATGATGCAAGTAATTTTAGAAGTAGAAGAGCTTGTGATTATACATATAATGTACGTGTAACGGGCGTTACAGCTATTGAAGTGGAGGTTGAAACTTCAGATCAGGAAGAGCCGACTGAAGGACAGCCGGGTGCAGAAGGGGATGTGGTAAAATCGAAAGAATATATTTATGTCGATGCCCATTATGTGACCAAGTCTATAACTTTTTCAAAAGAATTAGTTTCTGATGATGCCTCTTTCCGTGTTAAGACTCCGTATGATCCGAATGGAATAGGAGATAATGCTACTGATTATGAGTGGGTGTGGTTTGTGCAGAATGAAAAGGTAGAGGATAGGACGGAAGGAACTCGTGGATATTATACATATTCAGAACAAGTGACTTTGAAGTGGCGTGAAGACATTCAATGCTATACAGGTTCAAATACTGATACTTTTGATGAAGATAATAGTGATTATGCTTGGCGTAAGCGTAGTAGGGAGTATAAGTATGGTTATAAAAAACGTGAATGGACTCCAGCTGTTCCAGCTTCTAATAATGGATGGAAGTATAAAAAAGGAGAGACTAATTTTGCTTCTTTTGTAAATAGTAAATATAAGAATACTTCAGGAAATTACTCTGGTACTGATTATGTCGGCAAGCGAATAAATATTAAAGACTTAATCAAATTGTTGCAAGCTCACAAGAATGAGGAACCCAGTGCAACTTCGATTTATGATGCTGAAGGTAAGGCTGCATTTACCGTATTTATAGATGAGTTTTATTATGAAGATCATGCATCAGACTGGAAGGAGTTTGTGAATGTCCCGAATCGCGAAATGCATATTCTTTGCGATACGAGATACAGTCAAGATCAGGAAAGCAGTTTGACAACATCTAATTTCTTGATTAGTCAGAAGTCTATTAAAACATTCTACGATCTGGATAATGCTGCAACCGCTTGGGGAGTGGAAACTGTTCGTGAAGGTGAGATGTTGAATAAAGGGAATATAAATTCTCGAAATGCCAGTTTGACCAATGGCCGTTGGAATATGTACGACTATATGAAGTATACAGGGAATAGTTGGAGCACTTATGTTCAATCTTCGACTAACACTCTTACGAGTACGTATAATAAAGTAGCGTATGCTTGTTTACAACGGAATCGGGATTTGAATGGAGATGGATTTATTTCTGATGATGAAGTTAGATGGTATCTGCCTTCAATCAATCAGATGGTCGGTATGTGGACCGGGCGTAATGGATTCTCATCTTCGGAGGTTTACCTGTTTAATGGTGATCCTACAAAGATTGTTGGAGAGAGTGGTCGTGATAAGTACCATTTCCAGAATAGTAATAATGTTATGTTTTGGGCGGAAGAAGGGGCTGCTACAGGAAATAATAATGATAATAATCCTTTAGATTACCGTTGTGTCCGTAATTTAGGGGGGTATTATAAAGATACTCCTGAAAAAGCAAAGGAGCCTCTTGATTATATATCTTATGATCCGAATACGCGGATTTTTGATTTGACAAAAATGAATAGTAAGGCTATTCGTACCGATTTTTATACAGGAGAGCTTGCTGTTACGGATGAACTTAATCAGGCTAATCGTCCTTATAAATATTTCAAGGTCGCAAAAGAATTGACATCAGGTGAAATTACCCAAAAGGAGGTTTATGAAGGTAAAAGCCCGTGCAAAGATTATTCGGAATCGAATGATGATAAAGGTACTTGGCGTATGCCTAACCAAAGAGAGCTTATGCTGATTGTTTCATACATAGCAACAAAGGATATAACTTTGTCTCGTACAAGATCTTCTTTGAAATTGAAGGAGAGAGCTCAATTTGGCTCTGTGTTTTATCAGCAACTAAATGATAATACTGGAAAAAATATTATCGGTTTGTATCCAAATAAAGATAACACTAAATTTAATGTTCGTTGTGTAAAGGATGTGAAAAGCAAGTAACTTCAAGATAAGAATTTTTTGAGGCTTCAGTCTTAGGTGTATCCTTGGGCTGAAGCCTCTTTCTTTGTAAACCACTCTTATAAAGACCGGATTGGAGTGTAAAAGGGGAGGTCTGGTTCACCCGGCAAGGCTGCCGTATTTCGTTGCTTTATGAAACCTGCCGAGCCGAATCCATTTTCGTAAAGGGCATGCACGTCCGTGCTTCGGAAGTAGTCAACAAAAAACTCAGATGGGCGCGTTTCGAGAGGGAATCGGAGAAGTAATACTTTCCCATATATTGTCAATATCATTGATTTTTGTCGTCTTTCCTTCGCGGATGGCTCTTTCGGCATCTTTGATCTTATTTATCAGGGCAGGGCTTGTCGACAACCTGTCTGACTCGGTAATGGGGATAAGCATATAAGCCTTGTCTTTTCCTCTTTGAACAATAATTTGTTCATTTTGATCCGCCAAGTCAAAGTACAATTTTTGATTGTCATTAAATTCACGACTGCTAATAATCCTCATAAAAACCTCTCTTTCGTTTTAATCATACTTTAAACTTTTGCGAATATACGGAAAAGTTTTTAATCCTGCTTATAGTTTTGGGGTGCTTTTTGTCTTCTTGATTCTTTTTATGGTGAAGCTTGTATGATGAAGTCATCGATATGATAATATTTCCGTGTGTTAATCGGTATTTCTATCGTCCTGTCCCTTTTTCGTCGGTATTTATATCACACGGTTCGTTCTTGGTAGCTTTGCCCGTGAAACTTGAAACGTGCACCTATCGCGCGTAGTAAAGACTTATTCTATTTTTGTATCGGAATAAACAGTTTTATCTCCTTTGTTGTTTAATATGCGATAGAAAAACAAAAGATAATTAAAAATGAAGTGTATGAAAAAAGTACTTTTCCTCTTTTTGCTTCTGGCCGGAATGACGAACGTCTATGGGCAGAAGTTTGCGGTAAAGTCAAACTTACTGTACGACGCGACTGCAACGATCAACTTAGGGGTTGAGATGGGATTGAGCAAGAAGTGGACACTGGACTTGTCTGGTAACTACAACGGGTGGAAGTTTGGCGACGATATGCGTTGGAAACATTGGATGGTTCAGCCGGAGGCACGTTATTGGCTATGTGAGAAGTTTAACGGCCATTTTCTCGGAGTGCATGCCCATTATGCCGATTATAATGTCGGCGGGATCAAGTTCCTGAGTAAAAATATGGAGAATTATCGTTATCAGGGCAACCTCTACGGAGCCGGCTTGTCCTATGGCTACCAATGGCTGCTCAGCAACCGGTGGAGCATGGAGGCAGTGATCGGTATCGGATGGGCGCATCTGGACTATGATAAATATCCGTGCGCATCATGCGGCACGGTCCAGAAGAGCGAGACGAAAGACTATTTCGGGGTGACGAAGGCTGCTCTTTCTATTATTTACTTTATTAAATAATCGGAGCTATGAAGAAGACAATGAAAATATATATGATGGCAGCAGCTTTGCTGGCTGTCGTTTCGCCGGCTATCCTGGCTCAGGCCCCGGTAAAAGTGGTTAGTAACGAACTGAGACAAAAAGGAAATGAACTGGTTATCGACGCCGTGATCACGGTCGACGGCAGCCAGATCAAATCGCGTGAGAATCTCTCCCTGACACCGGTCCTGGAATCGGCTTCGCAGAAAGAAGGGCTGCCTTCCATCTTGTTGAACGGACGGATCAGCCAGAAAGTCTATGACCGCGAGATCGCGTTGAACAATTTGCAGGATGAACCCCGTTTTCTCGTGGTGCAGGCCGGAAAGGGCAATAGTGTGATCAACTATAAAATGACTGTCCCTTTTGAAGCGTGGATGAAGGATGCGCGCTTCGTGCTGGTCCCGAATATGTGCGGATGCGGCAAGGAAGCACAGGGCGCACCGCTGCTGATCGCCGACAAGGTTGTGACTCGTCCGGACAAGCGGTATGAAGTGCAGCCTACTCTGGCTTATATTTCTCCGGAGGCCGAAACGGTCAAACATCGTGCCGAGGTAGGAACGGCTTATCTGGACTTCCAGGTGGGTAAATATGCGATCCTTCCGGATTTCCGTAATAATGCGGTGGAACTGGCAAAGATCGACAATACGATCAGTACGGTTGTAAACGATAAGAACATCACGCTGGAAGGTATTATCCTGAAAGGTTTTGCATCGCCCGAAGGCAGCTATAAGTCCAATACGGTCCTGGCCGGCAATCGTGTGAAAGCGCTTTCCGAATATATACGGAAGAAACATGACTTCAAGCCGGAGCTTTTCACGTTGGAAAACGGTTCAGAAGATTGGGAAGGCCTGAAAGCGAAAGTGGAGGCCGACCGGAGTGTCCCTTCACGTGAGGCTGTGCTGGCTATCATCAACAGCAATGACGACCCGGATAAGAAGGATGCCAAGCTGGCAGCTTTGGATGGTGGCGCTCCTTACCGGTATGTATTGAAGAATATCTATCCTTCGTTGCGTCGTTCCGACTACCGTGTCGCTTACCAGGTGCGTTTCTTTACGGTCGAAGAAGGCCGCGAGATTATCAAGACACGTCCGCAGCAGTTGAGTTTGAGCGAAATGTTTGCGGTGGCCAACAGCTACGAGATCGGAAGCAAAGAATATAATGAAGTGTTTGAGATTGCGGTCCGTATGTATGGCGATGATCCTGTCGCTAACCTGAACGCCGCCAATATCGCATTGTCGAAGAACGATCTGGATGCCGCCCGGACTTATCTGGCTAAGGCTGGCAATAGCCCCGAAGCCATCCATGCACGGGGTGTCCTGAACCTGTTGGAAGGGAATCTGGACGAGGCAGGAAAGCTGTTGGAACAGGCAAAAGCTGCCGGTGTGAAGGGGGCTGCGGCCAATTTGGACGAGTTGCGAAAGAAAGAGGCCGATAATCAGCTTTTTGATAGCTTTGAGTAGTATGATTGAGACTTTTGCAGTACAACGATTGCAGGAATAGCCCATATCTTTGCAGTATAGAGTTTGCATATAAAAGATTGAGGATTTAAAATTAAAAAAATTATGGAACGCATAGCTGATGTCGAGAAAGTCTTGATCAATGAGATAGACAACCAGAATGGTGTCTACTTATATCTTGAAGGCAATTCATGGTGCGCGTATGAACGATCTGCTTATTATCTGGCCAGGTTGAATGTGCCGGTAGTACTGCAGAAAGAAGTGATCCGTGAAGGATATGATGTGGTTTTGTTAAAAGCATTGTTTGCAGTGGATGACATGTGTTTGCCACTGGCTCCTAAAACGGAGTTGAAAAAGGTGGCGGATGACAAGTTACAGTTCCACATTTATGACAACATTGATGGTTTTCCCGAGTGGAAGGCTTCTCAATTGAATAAGTTGCCTGCGTGACAGGCGTAGAATTGCATTTTTATTAAACAGCCGTGAGGCTTGAATAAATATTAAGTTGTAAAATTGAGGGTGTATTTTGTCCCGAAGGCTGATTGTAAGATCCCCTTCGGGACTTTTTATTTAGAAAGTACGGTAGACTATGACGCGGGCCTCCGGTGAGAGGGTGATGGTGAAGTTATTACCTGTCGCTTCGTTTAATGTGCCTTGCCACCAGGCTGTCAGCCGTCGGTTGCGGATGGGCCAGCGCAGTCCGGTAGTGGAAATCGTGGCGGAAGGGGCAAGGGAGAAAAGGGACACTTGGGTTCCGGGCTCGCTTTCCAACGTCGTTGTCTGGCTGATGGGGGTGAAAATGCCATAATCCGAAAGCATCTCTATCCGGTGGAACAGTGGGGCATAGTCCATCAGCAGGGAGATATTGCCCAACGTATGGTCTTCGCGCAGCCCGGTAGCCCCTAAGATCAGGACTTCCTGCTGTCCGGACCGGTGGGCGAAACGGACGGATTTCGTCAGGTCGTTTATTTCCTGGTCCTCTACGATATGGATGCGGTCGGCATAGCGTTCGCGGAAACGGGGCGGGATGCTGTCTAAGTCGCCGACAATGGCTGCCGGGGGGATGCCTGCTTTGTCTAATGCCTCGACGGCCCCGTCACAGGCGATGACGACAGAGGCTTCGTGAAGGAGACGAAGCGGCAAAGCTGTTTGAGGAAAACTGCCGTTTGCCACGACTACGCAATTATAAGGTGCTATCATTTTTTCTTATTCCTTTCTTTTTCCAAGTGTATAATCCGATTGCCGCCAGTACGGCGTAGCAAATATAGAGAAACATTGTGGGATAGAGCCCACGCAGGTAATAAAGATAGACGGACACGCAGTTGACGATGATCCAGAATATCCAGTGTTCGATGATCCGGCGGGCCAGCATCCAGGTGGCGACGATCCCGACGGCGGTGGTAAAAGCATCGCCGACCGGTATCGGCGAATCGGTGAAATGATGCAAAACGTAATAGAGCAACGCAAACAGGGCGAGGATGGCGAAGCTGATCCCGGCAAAAAGGCGGGGCGTCATATTGCGGTAGAGGATTGCTTCTTGGGAGGCGGCGGCTTCACCGGTTCCGGACGTTCCGGTCCCGCTCTTGCGTGTCCATTGCCAGAAACCGTATATGCTGATCGCTACATAATATATATTCAATCCCATATCCGCATATATCTTTGAAAAGAAAAAGACAAAGACATAGACAAGGGAGGTGAGGAAACCTACCACCCACATGGCCCGGTGCTGCCTGATCTCCAAAAACAGATAAAGCAGCCCGGTCAATACTCCGAAATATTCCAATAGTTGCATATGATAATTTGCTTTAAAACCTGAATGTGACTCGCGCCATCGCGTTTGTGCCTGCTTGGGTGAAATAGCCGTCTTCTTTATAGCGTTCGCCGCCGACGATTGCCGAGTAGACCCAGGCATTCGTTTCATATTGTTCGTTGAACAGGTTGTTTACTGTGACATCGAGGGCTATTTCTTTCATGAACTTCGGTTTGAAAACATATCCGACACGCAGATTGCTGACGAAATAGGGATCGATGGAACGCTCTTTGCAAGAGGTGTTGTCGATATACTGGCGGCCGACAAACTGGGAATTGAAGCTCGCACTGAATTGTTTCCAGCTGAAGTTGAACATACTGTTGGCGATGATGTCCGGCGAAAAGGCGATATTGGTCGTTCCTAAGTTGTTGCGATCCTCGCGCAGGTAGTTCCAGCCGGCATCGTAGACCTCGATGCTTTCGGTGAAGTTCTTGATCTTGTTCCGGCTTAGTGTCAGGTTTGCGCTCCAGTCTAACCAACGGGCGATTTCCACGCCTCCCGTGAGTTCTATTCCCATCCGGTAGCTGTCTTTGATATTGGAAGTGAGGGCTTCGCCGATTTCGCTGATTTTCCCGGTCAGGATCAGCTGGTTGCTGTAATCCATGAAGTAAAGGTTGGCGCCGATGTGGAAGCGCGAGTTGCCGAAACCGTAGCCGGCTTCATAATCGTAGAGTGTCTCATGTTGCGGGCGTTCGTCTTGGCCGGCTTCGGTGAAGTTGTCGCGGTTCGGCTCGCGGTTGGCTACCGAGAAGGAGACGAAAGCGTTGTGGCCGCCTTTCTGGAAATTAATGCCCGCTTTGGGGTTGAAGAAGTTCCAGTGCTTGTCGACATCCACGTGGTCGCCGGCTTTGTCGTCGCTACCTTCGATGGTGTAGTGGATGCCCCGGTACTGCATGTCCAAATAGCCGTTCAGATAGGGGTGGAACTGGTAGTTGGCCTTGGCGTACATATTATAGTCCAGCTTGTCGCCCGTGTTACGGTAATATTCGTAGTCCGGTTCGGGAAGGCTGTTCGACTGCTTCGCCCACATGACGCGTCCGAAGTGGTCGCCATCGTAGCGGTTGATGGCGGCTCCGGCGGAGAATTGCAAACGCTCTCCCCGGTAGTTGGCGCTGTAGATGGCTCCGTAGAAATCGTTTTCCAGCCACTTGCGGCGGACGAGGTCTGTCTTGGCAATGGTGTCTCCCTCGCTGTCGATATAAGGAGCCAGTTTGTAGCTTTTGAATTTGGCTCCGCTTTTATAATCTTCGTAGTAGCCGGCCCCATGTGTGTAATGGAGCGTCAGGTTCATATTCCAAAGGTCGCTAAGGCGTTGGCTGGCAGTAAGATGGTAGTTCTGCTGCTGGTAGTTGTCCGTCTGGTTCTTGTAATATCGGGTGATCCCGTCTTCCTCATATTCCCCGCAAGGATTGTAGGTGCGGTTCGAGTCCAGCATATAGGAGGGGACGCCGGTCCATGCCTGGTAGGTCTTTTCGATGCTGCCGAATGTCTGGAAGCGGATCAGCGTGTTATCTCCGTAGTAAGCCGCCGAGGCAAAGTAGGAGTGCATGTTGGCATCGGCCCGGTCGATGTATCCGTCGCTTTGGATATTGGAATAACGGGCATCGAAGACGAAATGGTCCTGTAGCAGCCCGGTTCCGAGCTTGACCATGTTTTTGACTGTCCCGTATGAGCCGGCCGAGACTGAATATTCGGCATAAGGTTTCAATTCCGATTTCTGCGTCTGCATGGCGACGGTGGCCCCGAAAGCGGCTGCCCCGTTGGTCGAGGTCCCGGCTCCACGCTGTATCTGGATATTATCGACCGAAGAAGCGAAGTCCGGCATATTCACCCAAAAGACCGTGTGCGACTCGGAGTCGTTGACCGGTACGCCGTTGACGGTGATGTTGATACGGTTGGCATCCGTCCCCCGGATGCGGAAGCCGGAATAGCCGATGCCTGTTCCCGCATCCGATGTCATGATCACGGATGGCGATTGGAGGATCAGGAAGGGGATTCCCTGCCCGTCGTTCCGGCGGCTCAGTTCGTCTTTTGTTAGTTCGCTGTAGGCAACCGGTGTCCCTTTGGCTACTTTGGTTGCGGTGACGACTACTTCGTCCAATGAGATGTCTTTTGTGATTCTCAGTGAATCGGCAGGCATGGTTGTCTTGCCTTGCGCCGACAATGTCACTAATAATGATGAGGCAATGATAAAAACTCTTTTCATCCTTTTTCTTTTTGATAACCTGAATTTTAGAAGGAATAGCAGAGGTGGGCTGTTTTTACTGAAGATACACTTTTTCCCTTCGCCGGCATTACCCGTCCAGGTTCAATGGGTATGATCTCAGCCTGCCTTCCTGTTTCTGGGCGTCATTCCGGCAAGCACCCCTTATATTCGTAGGCAAAGGAACGAAAAAAACGGGTAATGATCAAATACTTTAGGATGGCTACACCAAAAGAAGACCTTTTTTCGATATTTTCTTCCTTTCGTATTATCATTTCGATAGCCCAAGAGGATATTTGCTATCAAATAGAATGTTAAAAAATATTACCCTTGCGGGTAATTTTCAAAAGATGCCCTATTAATTTGAATTAGATGGGATAGGGGTGTCATTTTGATAATAATCCGTTACCGGGGATATAGGCATAATATATACACGATAAACTCCAGAATATGCAGAAAAAATATATATTTATTTGAAAACTCACTGATTATTTGTATATTTGCGGGCGATTAAGCGAAGATGAGGAGGGGGCGGGCAGTCCCCTTCTTTTGTTCTTAACTGTATGTATATGATTGAAAAGGACGTGATAAGTCAGTTGGTAGAAGAAAAATTAGCTTCTTCCGACAATTATTTAGTAGACGTAGTGATTAAACCAGGTAACCTGATTATCATAGAAATAGATAATGATGAGGGTGTTTGTATCGACGACTGCGCGGAATTGAGCCGCTATGTGGAAGGTCACCTGGACCGGGATGTGGAAGACTTCGAGCTGGAAGTCGGCTCCGCAGGCATAACATCTCCGTTTAAAGTGCTTCGCCAGTATGTGAAAAATATAGGCAATGAAGTGGAAATGCTGCTTAAAAACGGCACGAAGCTGACCGGCGTATTGAAGTCGGCCGACGAAAACGGAGTGGTAGTCACTGTTGAAAAACAAGTGAAACCCGAAGGAGCCAAGCGTAAAATGACTGTCCAGGAAGACCAGTCATATACATTCGATGAAATAAAATATACAAAATACCTAATAAGATTCAAGTAAAAAGATTATGGCCAAGAAAGAGGAAACAATCAGTATGATTGACACACTTGCTGAGTTCAAGGAGTTGAAAAATATAGATAAAGATACGATGATCAGCGTGTTGGAAGACTCATTCCGCAACGTGATCGCTAAAATGTTCGGTACGGATGAAAATTACGACGTAATTATCAATCCGGAAAAAGGTGACTTCGAAATCTGGAGAAACCGTACGGTTGTCGCCGATGAAGAACTGGAAGATGAGAATCTTCAGCTGACACTGACTGAGGCCCGCAAGATCGATGCCGACTGTGAAGTGGGCGAAGAGGTGACCGACGAAGTGCATTTTGCCGATTTCGGACGTCGCGCCATCCTGAACCTGCGCCAGACGCTGGCTTCAAAGATACTTGAATTACAGAAAGACAGCTTGTTTGCTAAATATAAGGATAAAATCGGCAACATCATCGCAGCCGATGTTTATCAGGTATGGAAGAAAGAGATCCTGTTGTTGGACGATGAGGGGAATGAGTTGCTGCTCCCGAAAACAGAACAGATCCCGACAGACTTTTACCGCAAAGGTGAAACCGTACGTGCTATCGTACAGCGGGTGGATAACTACAACAACAATCCGAAGATCATCCTTTCCCGTACGGACAAATTATTCCTGCAGCGTTTGTTCGAACTTGAAGTGCCGGAAATCAACGATGGCCTGATCACCATCAAGGCGATTGCCCGTATTCCGGGAGAGAGAGCAAAAGTGGCCGTTGAGTCGTACGATGACCGCATCGACCCGGTTGGCGCCTGCGTCGGAATGAAAGGTTCACGTATTCACGGTATCGTTCGCGAGCTGAGAAACGAGAATATCGATGTTATTAATTATACATCCAATGTATCGCTGTTTATCCAGCGTGCATTAAGCCCGGCAAAAATTTCCTCTATACGAGTGAACGAAGAAGAACGTAAGGCAGAGGTTTATCTTCGTCCTGAAGAAGTTTCATTGGCTATCGGTAAGGGTGGTTTGAATATCAAGCTCGCCTGTATGCTGACCGAGTATGCTATCGACGTCTTCCGCGATGTGGAAGGTGCAGATGAAGAGGACATCTATTTGGATGAATTCTCGGATGAAATCGACAGCTGGGTAATCGAAGCACTGAAAAATATCGGGTGCTACACGGCGAAGAGCGTATTGGCTATGAACCGTGAAGAGATTATAGAACGTGCCGACCTCGAAGAACAGACAGTTGACGAGGTACTTGCTATCTTATCTGCCGAATTTGAAGAAGAACAGGATGAAACCCAGGAATAAGTATTACGACAAAGTTTGATATGCCCATAAAATTAATACAAGTACAAAGGAAATTAAATGTAGGGATCAACACAGTTGTTGAGTTTCTACGCAAGAAAGGGTTCGAGGTTGAGGATAACAATCCCAACACGCGAATCGGTGATGAACAGTATGCTTTGCTCGTAAAAGAGTTTGGAAAAGATTTACCGAACGGCGGACGTGAGCGTGAACGGGCTGTACCCGAACGTCCTCACAGGGAGGCTTCTTCTGTGAAAGAAGAAAAGAGTTCGGAAATAAAGACTGTGATACCGGAAGAATTCAAGCCCAAAATTGTGACGAAGGGCCGGATCGATCTGGACAGACCGCATAAAAAAGCACAGGAGGTACAGCATCAGCCTGTTTCCGCTCCTGTGGAAAAGAATGTAGAGAAGCCTGTCGAGGCGCCTGCAGCAAAAACTGCTGAAACCCCGGTTCAAGAGGTGAAAGCTTCCGAAGCAAAAGCTCCCGAAGCAAAAGCCCCTGAAGTAAAAGCGCCGGAGGTGAAAATGCCGGAGGTGAAAGCCCCGGAAGTAAAACAGCAGCCTGAGGAGATAAAAGAAGAAAAAGTTATAGTAGTGGAAAAGGAACCAGCAGAAGTGATTAAACCGGAGCCTGTACAGGAGCCGAAAGCTGCAAATGTAGAGTCAACGACCGCGAAATCCGAAGAACCCGCGGCACCTGCCGGCAACGGTTCTGATGAAGAATTATTCCGGTTGAATACTCCGAAGTTCGAGTCGAAAATCAAGGTAACAGGGAAGATAGACCTGAACGCGTTGAATCAGTCTACCCGTCCGAAGAAAAAGACCAAGGAAGAACGGAAGAAAGAGCGCGAAGACAAGCGCGAGAAGTTCGCCGGTAACAAGTCGGGGCAACAGTCGGGTAACGGACCTTTCAACAAAGGACCGAAAGATGCGGCAGCAAGACCCGGTGCTCCCGTCAAACCGGGAGAAGGCGGTGCTGCGGATGCAAAGAAGAAACGCAACCGTATCAAGAAAGACCGCGTAGACGTAAACAATACGCCGGGAACCAACGCACGCCCGTCACGTCCGAACGACGATCGCAAGCCGCGCCTGCGTAAGCCGGTGAAGGCGGAGATCAGCGAGGAAGATGTACAGAAGCAGGTAAAAGAAACCTTGGCACGCCTGACCAACAAGGGGAATAAGAACAATAAAGGCGCCAAGTACCGTCGTGACAAACGTGATGCCTTCCAGAAGCGTGAACACGAACTGATGGAGCAGGAAGAAATGGAAAGCAAGGTATTGAAGCTGACGGAATTCGTTACCGCCAACGACCTCGCCAACATGATGGATGTTCCGGTTACCAAGGTTATCGCGACTTGTATGAGTATCGGTATCATGGTTTCCATCAACCAGCGCTTAGATGCGGAAACAATTAATATAGTAGCCGAAGAATTCGGCTTCAAGACTGAATATGTAAGTGCCGAAGTGGTGGAAGCCATCAAGGCCGACGAGGAAGATGACAACGAAGAAGACTGGGTAGCACGTCCGCCTATCGTAACGGTGATGGGGCACGTTGACCACGGTAAAACTTCTTTGCTGGATAATATCCGTAATGCAAACGTAATTGCCGGTGAGGCGGGCGGTATCACGCAGCACATCGGTGCTTACAACGTGAAGTTGCAGAGCGGACGCCGTATCACGTTCTTAGATACGCCGGGTCACGAGGCCTTTACCGCTATGCGTGCCCGTGGTGCCAAGGTGACGGATATCGCGATTATCATTGTGGCTGCCGACGATAATGTCATGCCGCAGACTGTCGAAGCGATTAACCATGCTTCGGCTGCCGGCGTACCTATCGTATTTGCCATCAACAAGATCGATAAGCCGCATGCCAACCCCGACAAGATTAAGGAAGAACTGGCTAACATGAATTATTTGGTTGAAGACTGGGGCGGTAAATACCAGAGCCAGGAAATCTCAGCCAAGAAGGGCATGGGGGTAGAGGACCTGTTGGAAAAAGTATTGCTCGAAGCAGACTTGCTCGACCTGAAGGCTAACCCGAAGAGACGTGCTGTTGGTTCCATCATCGAGTCTTCGCTCGACAAAGGACGTGGATATGTTTCTACCGTGCTGGTTGAAAACGGAACGCTGAAGGTCGGCGATATCGTATTGGCCGGAACTCATTTCGGTCGTGTAAAAGCGATGTTCAACGAACGTAACCAGCGTATCGAAAAGGCTGGTCCTTCCGAACCGGCGCTGATCCTCGGTCTGAACGGTGCTCCGCAGGCCGGCGATACGTTTAACGTACTGGAGACAGATCAGGAAGCCCGCGAAATCGCCAATCGTCGTGAACAGCTGCAGCGTGAGTTGGGCTTGCGTACGCAGAAGATGCTTACATTGGATGATATCGGCCGCCGTATCGCAGTCGGCAACTTCCAGGAACTGAACGTGATCGTGAAGGGTGACGTGGACGGTTCGGTAGAAGCGTTGTCAGACTCTCTGATCCGTCTGTCTACGGAGGAAATCCAGGTGAACGTGATCCACAAGGCTGTCGGCCAGATCTCCGAATCGGATGTCGTACTGGCTGCCGCTTCCGATGCGATCATCATCGGGTTCCAGGTGCGTCCGGCATTGCCTGCACGTCGTCTGGCAGAGAAAGAAGGAGTCGAAATCCGTCTGTATTCGATCATCTACGATGCGATTGAAGAAGTGAAGAGTGCTATGGAAGGTATGCTTTCACCGGAAATCAAGGAAGAGATCACGGCCAACGTGGAAGTACTGCAGGTATTCAAGATTACGAAAGTGGGTACGATTGCCGGATGTATGGTTCGTGAAGGTAAGATCAAACGTTCGAACAAAGTGCGCGTGATCCGTGACGGTATCGTGGTTCATTCCGGTGAGCTGGAATCTTTGAAACGTTTCAAGGACGATGTGAAAGAAGTGGTTGCCGGATTGGATTGTGGTTTGAATTTGGTGAACTACAATGATATCCAGGTAGGTGATATCATCGAGGCATACGAAGAAACGGAAATCAAGAAGACGTTGTAGACATGAACTGGTTGGACATTACATTGCTATGTCTGGCAGGAATAGGATTTGTGAAAGGCCTGTTTGATGGAGTCATCAAACAGGTTGTTTCGCTTATAGCCCTCTTGGTCGGGATTTTCTTTTGCACGAAAGCGGCACTCTGGCTGCGCGGATATATACTGGCATTGGGCTGGTTTCCCGAGCAAGGGGTGACGGTGCTCAGCTACGTGGCAGGATTCCTGCTGATCGTGGGTGTCATCTTGCTGGCGGGAGAGATTCTGACGCGTGTGGTGGGAGCGACGCCGTTGAGTGTGTTGAACCATTTGGCCGGAGGTGTGGTCGGGCTTTGTTTTATGATGGCATTTGTCAGCCTCCTGCTGAACAGTATGGAGATGATAGACCGGGGATCGGTCCTGATCCCGCGTGAGGCAAAGGTCGAATCCCGTTTTTATAATTCAGTCAAAGAGATAATCCCAACTATTTACTTCCAAAATTTGTTTTTTAAGCAGGAATGAGTTTCATAATTAGAACAATATATATAATGTATAATGGAAGATTCAAACGACATACTAAACGAGGTAACGACCGGTGACTATAAATACGGATTCGTTACCGATATTGATACGGAGGTGATTCATCGCGGATTAGATGAAGAGACCGTCCGCATTATTTCTGCCAAGAAGAACGAACCGGAATGGCTGCTTGAGTTCCGCTTGAAAGCCTTCCGCCACTGGCAGACGCTGGAGATGCCTGCTTGGCCTCACCTGAATATCCCGCCGATCGACTATCAGGATATCATCTACTACGCCGCCCCGAAGAAGAAGGAAGGCCCGAAGAGCCTTGACGAGGTGGATCCGGAGCTGATGAAGACGTTCGACAAACTGGGGATTCCCCTGCACGAACGTGCACAACTCAGCGGGATGGCAGTCGATGCCGTGATGGATAGTGTCTCCGTAAAAACGACATTTAAGGAAACGCTGGCCGAGAAAGGTATTATCTTCAGCTCTTTCAGCGAAGCCGTCCAGCATCATCCCGACTTGGTACAGAAATATCTGGGAAGCGTGGTCAGCTATCGCGATAACTTCTTTGCGGCTTTGAACTCGGCGGTATTCTCGGACGGTTCGTTTGTCTATATCCCGAAAGGCGTGCGTTGCCCGATGGAGCTCTCCACCTATTTCCGTATCAATGCGGCCAATACCGGACAGTTCGAACGTACGTTGATCGTGGCAGACGATGAAGCTTACGTCAGCTACCTCGAAGGTTGCACTGCACCGATGCGCGACGAGAACCAGCTTCACGCCGCTATCGTCGAAATCGTGGCGCACGAACGTGCCGAAGTAAAATATTCAACCGTCCAGAACTGGTATCCGGGCGATAAGGAAGGAAAGGGAGGTATCTACAACTTCGTGACCAAACGCGGACTGTGCAAAGGCGAAGGGAGCAAGATCTCCTGGACGCAGGTGGAGACCGGTTCCGCCATCACCTGGAAATATCCGAGTTGCATCCTGGCCGGCGATAATTCGGTTGGCGAGTTCTATTCGGTGGCCGTCACCAACAATTACCAGCAGGCCGATACCGGTACGAAGATGATCCACCTCGGACGGAATACCCGTAGCACGATCGTCTCCAAAGGTATCTCTGCCGGACATAGCCAGAACAGCTATCGCGGCTTGGTGAAGGTTTCTCCCCGTGCCGAAGGCGCCCGTAACCATAGCCAGTGCGACAGCCTGCTGCTCAGCTCGACTTGCGGAGCCCATACTTTCCCCTATGCCGATATCCAGAACGAAACGGCGGTAGTGGAACATGAAGCGACAACAAGCAAGATCAGCGAAGAGCAATTGTTCTACTGCCAGCAGCGCGGCATCTCGGTGGAAGAAGCTGTCGGCCTGATTGTGAACGGATATGCACGCGAGGTGATGAACAAGCTCCCTATGGAGTTTGCGGTTGAGGCACAGAAGCTGCTGACCATTTCTTTAGAGGGAAGCGTAGGATGATTTATGATTTATGATTTATGATTTATGCGTTGATGATAAATCATAAATCATAAATCATAAATCGCATAAATCATAAATTATAAAGTTATGTTAGAGATAAAGAATTTACATGCCAATGTCAATGGCAAAGAGATATTGAAAGGGATCAACCTTTCTGTCAAGGCGGGTGAGGTGCACGCTATCATGGGACCGAACGGTTCCGGTAAAAGTACCTTGAGCAGTGTACTGGTCGGTAATCCGGCATTCGAAGTAACGGAAGGGGAGGTGATCTTCAACGGGAAGAACCTGCTGGATCTCGAGCCGGAAGATCGTAGCCGCGAAGGTATTTTCCTGAGTTTCCAGTATCCGGTTGAGATTCCGGGTGTCAGCATGGTGAACTTCATGCGTGCCGCTCTGAATGAACATCGTAAGTACAAAGGGCTGGAACCCGTTTCGGCTACCGACTTCCTGAAGCTGATGCGCGAGAAGCGTGCGATTGTCGAATTAGACAATAAGTTGGCGAGCCGCAGCGTGAACGAGGGTTTTTCGGGCGGTGAGAAGAAGCGGAACGAAATCTTCCAGATGGCGATGCTCGAACCGAAGCTGGCGATCCTCGACGAAACGGACAGCGGCCTGGATATCGATGCCCTCCGTATCGTGGCAAATGGTGTGAACCAACTCCGTACACCGGAGAATGCGGCTATCGTTATCACGCACTACCAGCGTTTGCTGGATTATATCAAGCCCGACGTGGTCCATGTCCTCTACAAAGGACGTATCGTCAAAACCGCCGGTCCCGAACTGGCCCTCGAACTCGAAGAAAAAGGCTACGACTGGATCAAGAAAGAGATGGGAGATGAGTGACATGAAGGCTGAACAACAATATATTGATCTTTTCACCCGCTATGAGGACCTGATCCGCCGCCATGCCTCGGACGTGCAGAATGCACCCCGTACACAGGCTTTGGCCGATTTGGAGCGGTTGGGATTCCCGCCGGTGAAGAGTGAAGATTATAAGTATACCGATGTGGCGCAGGCTTTTGCTCCGGACTACGGGGTGAATATCAATCGTCTCGATATCCCGGTCAATCCGTACGACGTGTTCCGTTGCGACGTTCCCAACCTGAGTACTTCGCTTTATTTTGTTGTGAACGATACTTTCTACGACAAGATGTTGCCGAAAGCCCATCTTCCCGAAGGTGTCTATGCCGGTGGGATGCGGACCTTCATGGAGAAATATCCCGAAGTGGCCTCCCGTTATTACGGCAAAGCGGCTCCGACCGGTAAGGATGGGATCATTGCCCTGAACACGATGCTGGCTCAGGACGGCTTTGTGGTCTACGTGCCGGAAGGTGTCGTTGTGGAGCGTCCGATCCAGTTGGTGAATATTTTCCGTAGTGATGTGGACACGATGGCGAACCGTCGTATCCTGGTGATTATGGAGGCCCGTTCGGAAGCCAAGTTGCTGGTGTGCGACCATAGTATCGACGATGTCAAGTTCTTAGCGACACAGGTTGTCGAGATCTTCGCGGGCGAAGGCGCCATCTTCGATTATTACGACCTCGAAGAGAGCAGCGTGTCGACTACCCGTTTTGCCTCCGTCCATGTGAAGCAGGAAGCGGGCAGTAACGTATTGGTGAACGGCATTACACTGAATAACGGCCTTACCCGCAATAACTATTATATCGAGCTGAACGGCGAACAGGCTGAAGCGACTTTGTGCGGTATGTCGATCCTGGACAAGGAACAGCAGTTAGATACCTACAGCCATATTACGCATGCCGTACCTCATTGCACCAGCAACGAGCTGTTCAAGAATGTCTTGGATGACCATGCGGTCGGTGCGTTCAGCGGCCGTATCTTAGTAAAGGAAGATGCACAGAAGACAGCGGCCTATCAGACGAACCGCAATCTTTGCGCGACCCGTGAAGCCCGCATGTACAGCAAGCCCCAGTTGGAAATCTATGCCGACGATGTGAAATGTTCGCATGGTATGACCACCGGGCAGTTGGACGAAAACGCCTTGTTCTATATGCAGAGCCGCGGCATTCCCCGCGATGAGGCGCGTATGTTGCTGAGTGTAGCTTTCACCTCGGATGTGATTGACTATGTGCGTCTGGATGCCTTGAAAGACCGTCTGCACAAATTAGTGGAAAAACGTTTCCGCGGAGAACTGGCGAGATGCGCCGGTTGCCGGATTTGCAAATAGGAATAATATTCTGGTTATAAAGGCCCGGATGAAGAGTTTCTCTATCCGGGCTTTTTTGTATCTTTGCGTCTAATCAACTATTTATTTAATTATGCAGTTAACTCATATTGCTATCTGGACTAATGAACTCGAACGTTCGAAAGATTTCTATGTGAAGTATTTCGGAGGGAAAAGCAACGAGAAGTATGTCAACCCGAAAAAAGGCTTTGCTTCGTATTTTGTGACTTTTGAAGGAGGCGCCTCTCTGGAAATTATGCAGCGGACGGATATAACGGAAGAGAAAAACGGGGGATATATCGGTCTTGCACATTTCGCATTTTCTGTTGGGACGAAAGAGAATGTGGATGGCATGATCGAACAGTTGCGCCGTGACGGGTATACCATCATCGGTGAACCGAGAACAACGGGGGATGGTTTTTACGAGGGGGCTTTTTTAGATCCGGACGGCAACCATATCGAGGTGATAGCCTGATAACGCCGGAAACGAGCGACTAATACAAATAAAATAGCAGAAGAGGAATATAGTCTTTCAGATTGGTGTGAAGCCTTTTCAGGGCCTGCGCGATATGGTATTCCACGCCTTTGGTAGTCATACCGAGTGTTTCAGCTATTTCTTTGTAGGGTTTGTTTTCGTAGCGGCTCATGATAAATATACGGCGGGTCTGTTCGGGCAGGGTTGCCAAGGTTTTATTGACGATCTCTTGCGCCTCCGCCGTAAACAGTTCTTCCGGGTTGCAGGCTTCGAGGGTGGAGATGCGGGTGTTCAGTTCCCATTCGGCATGGTTCTTCAGGTGTTCGCTGACGTCTTCCCGGACTTGTATATGTTGCAGGTAATTGATGCATTTGTTCTTGATGATTGTGAGTATATAGGCGGGGACATTGGAATCAGCCTTCAGCACATTCCGGTTTTCCCAGTATTGCATCAAGGCTTCTATGGTGAAATCTTCAGCTACGGCCATATCCCTTACATACATATTAGCAAAGCGGATGAACCGTCCTTGATAATCTGAGAATAATTGATTGAAAGCCTTTAAATCTGCTGAATATTCCATTACCTCCTATCGATTAGCGCGTAAATATAGTAAAATTTAAAGGAAATGCGATACTTATTTCAGATAGATTACCTTTCCCGTTTTTGCCGATTCTTTTGCTGCATCAAGAATTTCCATTACAATCAGATTATTCTGCAGGGATGACAGGGGATCTTCTTCTGCACTCCCTCTAACCACGGCGCAAAAATAGGAGAACGGGTTATTATAGGGGGCGGTACGGCTTACCGGATTGATTTGTTGTACGGGGGACTTTTCGCCTGTACGGATCAGTAGCGTTTCTTTGTCCGGAATCTGAATATAGCCGCTTTTTCCGTATATCTCGGAGGTCTTCATATTGACCGGCCAGTTCCAAGAGGCTTCGAGGATGCATTGGGCTTCCGGATAGGTCAGGATAACGGTGGCCTGGTCTTCCACTTCTTCATATTGATCCGGTTTGATGGTCTGGAAAGCCGATACTACGGAGAGAGGTTTCCGGTTGTCCATCAGCCAAGTCATCAAATTGGCTCCGTAACAGCCGAAATCCATCACGGCACCACCACCGTTTAAGACAGGGTCTTTGATCCAGGGGATCATTTCGGGATGCGTCTTCCGTTCTACTGGGCCGGTATGTCCGTCGCGGAAGATCGCTTTGCGTATTTCTCCGATTTCCCCTTTCCGTATGAGTTGTGCGGCTGCCTCATGAGAACCATACCAAGTCGTTTCATAGTTGGTCAGCAGGTGTATTCCGTGCCGGATGGCAAGTTCCGCCATCTCTTTGGCTTGTCTACTATTCGTAGCCAACGGTTTCTCGACCATGATGTGAACCTTTTTGGGTGCGAAGAACCGGACGACATCCTGATGATAATAGGTTGCGTTGAAGCAGGCAACAGCCTCAGGATGCTGTTGGTCGTAAAGTTCCTGCATGGTGGAATATACGATTTCCATGCTGAAACCGAATCGCTTGGACATACGTTCCGCCAATTGTTTGTCAGGTTCGACAATGCCGGCTATGACATAAGGTTTGTTTTTATCGTTTAAAACACCTCCCACATGCGAGTGGGTCAGCCCGATGATTCCTAATCTGACGGGTGCATCCTGCCCTGCCTTTGCCGACAGGACGGCAAGACAGAGCAGGAGTATGTGAATGATTCTTTTCATGTGTCGTTCTTTATAAACCGAGTGAAGGTGGAAGCGATCCGGTAGCTGAGGCCCATTCTTTGTTAGGGGTATCTCCCATGATGAACGAGAGGATACCCCCGTTCATGATGTCTTTGTGGAGGATGTAGCTCTTGTCGTACGGCTGGCCGTTGAGGGTGGCCGACTGGATGTAGATATTTTTTTCCGATGCTCCTTTGGCTTCGATCGTGAATTTCTTGCCGTTTTCAAGTGTGATAACACTTTCTTCGAATGACGGGCTACCGATCACATAGTAGGGCATGCCCGGGCAGACCGGATAGAAGCCAACCATACTGAAAACCAGCCAGGAAGACATCTGGCCGGCATCGTCGTTGCCGGAAAGTCCGTCGGGGGTCGTGAAATACTCGCGGTTGATGATGTCATGCACCCATTTTTGTGTCTTCCAGGGTTCGCCGGCATAAGCGAAAAGATAGGCGATGTGGTGTCCCGGTTCGTTGCCATGCCAGTAATAGTCTCCTTCGAAGAAGGTATCCAGGCGGTTGATGAAGCGCTCTTTTCCGCCCATATGCCGGATTAGCCCGGCTATGTCCTGGGGAGCGTACCAGGTGTAATGGTAAGGAGTCCCTTCACAGATAAACGAAGTGGAGGCAAACGGATCGAAGGGTTCGATCCAGGTTCCGTCGGCATGGCGTCCACGGGCGTAGCCGGTTTCGGGGTCGATTACGTTCCGGTAGTTTTCCGCCCGCTTGATGAGCGTTTTATAATCGTCTGTCTTGCCTAACTTCTTGGCAACCTGTGCAAGGACAAAATCATCATAGGCATATTCCAGTGTGCGGGAGACTTGTTCACGGCGGTGGAATGCTTCCATTACTTGATCCTCTAACGGGACGTAGTTGTATTTCAGGTAAGATTCCATTGCCCGGCGGCCTTTCCCGTCCCGGTAGCTGTTGGAGTCCGGATTAGCTTCGAAAGCATTTTTGCGCATCAGCGTGTAAGCTTCTTCATAGTCGAAGCCCGGAGCGTCTTTGACGATGGCGTCTCCGATCATGGCGATGCAATGGTCACCGATCATGGCAGCCGTGTAGCTGTTCCAGGACGGGAAGATGGGCAACCAGCCGCCCTGCTGTCCTTTCAATACGAGCGAATGCGCCATATCCCCGTTGCGGGAAGGATTGAGGATGGAGAAGAGCGGGTGGACAGCACGGTAGGTGTCCCATTGCGAGAAGTCGCAATAATAGGTTCCGTGGTCCATCTTCATAACCTGTCCGCCGCCATCGAATTTCGGATAGGAACCGTCCACATCGCTGAATGTGCGGGGCAGGAAGTGCGCGTTGTAAAGGGCGGAATAGAATTTGATCTTTTCTTCCTCGTTGTTCCCCTTGACTGCGATCTGGCCCAACGCTTGATTCCAGATGTCGGATGAAGCCTGGCGCACCTCATTGAAGTCCCATCCTGGGATTTCGGCGGCCAGGTTTTTGCGGGCATTGTCGATGCTTGTAAAGGAAGTGGCTACCTTGATTAATGTCTTACCCGGTTTTTGGGAGGCCAGCTTAACCCACGCTCCGACGGAGTGCTTTTGTCCCTGGGCCGATTTCCGGCCGGCTGTGACGGTCGTGTTGTCCCAAACGCCATAGTCGGCAATTTCTTCATTCAGCCGGATCACGAAATGTCCGCTGAATCCGGCTTCCTTGCCGTATCCCTGGTAGATGCGGTGTACGGGGTTGTAACCGGTAATTTCTTTCTTCTCCGGATCGACTTCGACAAAGGCGACACCTTCGTCGCTGTTAGGCTCGATCACGATATAGTGGTCGCCATCCTGCCCGAAGCTGAATTGCATGATACCGGCGCGGGAGAGTCCGGTCAGTTCGGCATGGATGCCATAGTCGTTCAGATCGACTGAATAATAGGAGGGAGTCGCTGTTTCCCGTGCATGGTCGAAAGAGGAGGCGCGTTTGGCCGGGTCTGTTTCGAGCTTATTGCTGAGCGGCATGATCGTGACGCTTCCGTAGTCTTGTGTGCAGGAACCGTTCATCCAGTGACTGGCGCGGAATCCCTGGATAGCGTCCTGGAAATAATAATAGGGGGGATGGCATTTCTGTTCGGTCGCCTGTGTCTGCGCCACCCAATTGGTCATACCGTGCGGGACTCCGACAGCCGGCATGATCTGTCCACGCTCTTCCGTCGAATTCTTATCTTTCCCCTGTACGATGCGGATATCCGTACCGATCAGTGGGTTGACATACTTCTCGAATTTGCTTTCCTGTTGGTTACATGAGAATAAACACAACGTACTTAATAAAATTGTCCAGGTCTTCATGTCATTAGAATTATAGATGGTGCAAATATACAAAAAAGGAGGGCTTGGAAGCCTCAAAACGACATCGGGATGTCAGGGGCAGGGACATCTCGATGTCGGCAGTGGGGACATCTTGATGTCATAGCGGGTGACATCAAGATGTCGTTTTGAGCATCTGTCAGTATGTGTTGTTTGGTCTGTCAATTCCGGGACTCGATCCTGTAGTCGTTCTGCGTCAGCTTCGGATTGACATCGATCTGCTTTTGCGGAATCGGGCAGATCAGGTTTGTCTCGTTCAGAGAGAATCCTTTACTTCTCATCACTTCGACTGCGCGTCCGGTGCGGATCAGGTCAAACCAGCGATGGTTTTCGAATGCCAGTTCCACGCGGCGTTCCTGTTCCACCATCAGGGAGAACTGGGCCTTGTCGGTTGTCTGCAGGTCGACCGGGCTGGTCTCTGTCGTCTGGTAACCGAAACCACGGCGACGCGTCATATTCAGATACTTGCAGGCTTCTGCCGTCTTTCCGTTCTGGTTCAGGGCTTCGGCATACATCAGGATCACGTCGGCATAGCGGATCACCGGATAGTTGTTGCTGGCATCATTGTTCTGGTATGGAACGTCCATGTACTTGCAAACATAGCGGGATTCCACCCATTCGTTGTTCTTACGGTTATCGTAATATCCTAAGGACATGGAGAAGTCGCGGCGGAGGTCGCCTTCTTCATAAGCATTGTAAATGTCCATTTCCGGGATATTATTACCACCTGTACCGCCGACTGCCACTACATTTGTTCCTGAGTTTTCAGGCGCAAAGTTATTGGCATAGTTGGAGCCTTCGCCATAGCCACCTTTCAGGAACTGGATTTCGAAGATACCTTCCTTGCTATTGTGGTTAACCGGGCTGAACACGTTTTTGTAACCGTCGATGTTCAGGCTTCCCGGCGTATTTTCCAACAAACTGTACCGTCCACTGTTAATAATTTCGGCCAGGATCGTTTCCGCTTCTGCATATTTGTGCAAAGTCATATAGACATCTGCCAGTAATGCTTTGGCTGCTCCCTGGGTGGCACGTCCGTCTTCGGCTGTCGGATAGGATACAGGAAGACCTTGTGCCTCTTTCAGGTCGGCGATGATCTGGTTGTAAACATTTTCTTTCGGTTCGCGCAGGATGTCGTAAGATTCCGAGATGCTTATTTCTTTCAGTACCAGAGGTACATCGCCGTAGACGCGGACCAGGTTGAAATACATCAGGGCGCGGATAAACTTGCATTCCAGTTTATAGCGGTTTGCCAGATCGGCGTTGATATCGATGCCGTCGATGCGTCCCAAGACCGTATTGGTACGGTTGATGACTTTGTAGGCCGCTTTCCAGAAATTGGCGATCATACTGTTCTGCGTGTCGATGTAGAACTGGTCGAACTCGTTCTGGGTCGTTACCGAACCGGAGAGCTGGTTGCGGGTATTATCGGAGGGTATTTCTCCGAAAACATACCAGTTACCATATATGTCATTCTCCTGTAGGGAAGAGTAGGCTCCGTTTACTGCCGAGAGAATGTCGTCGGCCGTCTTGTAGAAATCGTTTTCACTTAAATCCGTTTGTGGATTTTGTTCCAGGAAGTCGCTGCAGGATGAGAAGCTGAATCCCAGGAGAGCAATTGCGATCAGATTATATTTTAGTTTCATAATTCGTCTGCTATTTAAAAGGTTACGTTAATACCGAAAGTACAGGTGCGATACAGCGGGTACATACCGTAGTCGGTACCGGGAGCTGTTACGTTGTCTTCCTTGAAACTTGTTTCCGGGTTGTAGCCGCTATAACTTGTGATTGTCAGCAGGTTCTGTGTGGAAACATATACGCGTGCACGTTGGATGCTGCATTTCTTTGTGAATGCTTCGGGCAGCGTATAACCGACTGTCAGGTTGTTTACACGGAGGAAAGAAGCGTCTTCCACCCAGCGTGAGGAGATGGCATTGTTCTGTCCGGTCGGCTGTGAGTTGGCTCTCGGAATCCATCCGCTGCCCGGATTTGATTCTGACTGCCACCGTCCCATCATCTCTTTCAGCTGGTTCTGGTTGCCTTCGCCCTGTGTGTAGAAACGTCTTCCCAAGTGTAGCACTTCATTTCCGACAACCCCTTGCAGGGAGATGCTGGCATCGAAGTTCTTGTAGGTGAAAGAGTGTGTCATCCCCCAGGTGAAGTCCGGCATATTGTTACCGATGATCGTACGGTCGTCGGCATCGATTTTCTGATCTCCGTTGACATCTTCGAACATAACGTCACCCACCTGCGTGTCGGCCAGGTGAGGATATGAATCCAGTTCTTCTTTCGTTTTGAAGATTCCCAGCATCTTATATCCGTAGAAAGCACCGATCGGTTCGCCTACCATCGTGATATGGGTCGTCCCGGCACCGCCGTCGCTGAAGATCGGGTCGCCTGTCGGTCCTAAAGCCAGTACTTTATTGCGGTTGACGGAGATATTCCCGGTTGCATCCCAAGTAAAGTCTTTTCCTCTGAACGGAGTACCGCTAATAGTGATTTCAAGACCTTTGTTACGCATTTTTCCGATATTTTGCATGGCTTTATCAAATCCAGTGATTGTCGGGATGTCGACGTTCATCAACAGATCGGTAGTCTTACGATAGTACAGGTCCAGAGACAAAGACAGACGGCTGTCCAAAACGGAGATTTCGAAACCGAGGTCGGTTTGGCGTGTCTTTTCCCAGGTCAGGTCAGCGTTGGAGAAGCTCTTTTGGGCTGCACCGTTTACGATATTACCCGTACCCGTTCCCAATACATAGTTAGCATTTTCCATGATACCGATCGACGCATAATCACCGATATTATTGTTACCTGTGATACCGTAGCTTGCACGGATCTTCATGTCCGACAACCATTTTACATCTTTCAGGAAGTCTTCCTGAGACAGGCGCCATGCTACTGATCCGGAAGGGAAGTAACCATAGCGGTTGTTTTTGCCGAAGCGGGAAGAACCGTCTGCACGGATGGATGCGGTCAGGTAGTATTTGTTGTTATAACGATAGTTGACACGTGCCAGATAAGAAAGCAATGTCCAGGTCTTGCGTTCCGACTTGCTGCTTTTTACGGTTGCATTGTTGAGTGTCTGGATTTTATCATTCGGGAAATCGGAACCTGTAGCCTCGGTGTAGCGGTAGATGTTTTTCTGTGCAGTGACACCGGCGACAGCGTCGAGTTCGTGTTTGTCCCATGATCCGAAATAGGTAACGGTATTTTCGTTCAGCCAGTTGATTACCTCGGTGGACTTTTCTGTCGCTTTTCTTTCCGTTGAAGGAAGAGGAGCTACATTACCGTTGTTAGGGATGTTTGCCGGACGGAAGTATTCGCTTCTGTATTCGCGGATGTCGGCACCGATCGTGGATTTCAACTTCAGGTTTTTCAACAAGGAGAGTTCGATGTAACCGTTGCTGAACAGGCGGAGGTCCGTGTCGTAATTGTGGATATTCGTACATGCCACAGCATTCGGTACACCGGTCAACCCGTCGCTGGCGACGGCGTACATGGACTGTGAAGCCCATGTACCGTCTTCATTGTATACAGGTACTACGGGGGATGTCGCCAAAGCAGCGTTGATGACACCGTCACTTGCCCAATGGCCTTGGGTTGTCTTGTTCGCGTTCATATAGGTTGGAGCCAGATTAACGCCCATCTTCAGCCAACTGTTCAGTTCGCTGTCGATTTTGGCTCTTGCCGAGAACCGTTCGTAATCACTGTTGATAACGACCCCCTGCTGGTTGAAATAGCCGGCAGAGAACATATATTTGGTCTTTTCGTCACCGCCTGTTACTGTCAACTGGTAGTTCTGAACGGGCGAAGTGCGGAAGATTTCATCCTGCCAGTCTGTTCCGGCACCTAAAGAGGCAATATAGGTAGCATCGTCGTAGATAGCCGGATAGCGATAGCGGTTTCCGGACGGACGCATACTCAGCGGATCGCTGGCAGATGCTCCCGGAACCTTGTTTATATAGTTGTTATTGAAAGCTTCCCGGCTGAATTCGACAAATTCCTGTGCGTTCATCAGGTCCATCTTCTTTGTTACGTTCTGGAAACCTGCATAGATATCCAAGCTTACACTGACCTTGCCGGTCTTTCCCGACTTGGTTGTGACCAATACGACACCGTTGGCTGCACGCGAACCGTAGATAGCGGCTGCCGAAGCATCTTTTAATACTTCGATAGATTCGATATCGTTCGGGTTGATCGCATTCAGGTTTTGTTCTCCCAGCGGATATCCGTCGACAACATACAACGGGGCGCTGGATGCCGTGATGGAACCGGACCCGCGCACACGGATTGTGGCCGCTTGCCCCGGTTGCCCTCCGACCTGTTGTACCTGTACACCGGCCAGTTTTCCGGCCATCGCTTCTGTCGGATGCGACACTTTGAGGTCTTTCATCGAACTGCTGCCCAATTGTGAAACGGCTCCTGTCAAGTCTTTTTTCTTCATGACACCGTAGCCGACTACTACAACTTCGTCCAGTGCTTCCGAATCTTCCTGAAGAATGATGTTAAAAGTGCTCTGATTTCCTACTTGTATTTCCTGTGGAGTAAACCCGATGTAGGAAACAACGAGGATAGCGTTTGCGGGCACATTCTCAAGCGTGAATTTACCGTCCATGTCCGTAATATTCCCGTTTGTCGTCCCTTTTACGATAATGTTGGCGCCGGCTATAGGACCGAGTGCGTCTTGTACGACTCCTGTGATGGTTTTTCCGTTTTGTTGCAAACGTGTAGGAGCTGCCGAGTCTGATTTTCCCCGTAGGCTCGTTGCAGGGGCCGTGATGTAGTTCTCACTTGCCAGAACACTGATGCTGGGCAAAAGAGAAAGCAGGCAAATTTTTGCCAATTTGTTATTTTTCATGTTCACGTGGTATTTTAAGTTACTACTCAATAAGTTAACTATATGGATATTGAGAATTGCCGTAGTTATTCTCTACATACAAAGATTCTTTGACTTCATGGTCCCATTGGATGATTGATTTAAGTTTATATTTATAAAACACAATTCATTTACGTTCTCTGATTTCATTTAAGATTTTACAAATATAGATAAAGTTGTTATTAAACAAAAAAAATTAACAGCTATTCCGGGGCGCTCCGAATATAACTGTTAATCTCTTTTAATTGTATTCGCTTCTGTCAGAAGCGGAAATACAATTTTCCACTGACATTATTTTCCGGTCCGTTTCCTCTGGCACGGTGCGGCTGCGATTGGGGACCGAAATCTTCCGCTTTTCCGAATTTCGTCCCGACTGCCGGAATTGCATTCATGAAAGATATATTTCCTTCCGGATAGTCGACAATCGTATGGTTGCGTTTCGGATCGTATTGTTTTTGTACGGCAGGGGTAAAGAGATGCAAGGTAACATCTTCTTTACCGCTGTAAACTTCGAAAGGAGTAGGGCAATCGAGCTTCATCCCGTAGAACAAAGAATAGTACCCTTTGAATTCCGGATAATCCCAGCTTTCACCGGTGATGGTGTTGTTATACTTCTTTTCCCAGATATCCAGTGAACCGCCTTTCATCCGGTTGTTATATACACGGTATGGCCCGTTGGCGAGCAAGGTTGCTCCGGCGATCTCCTTTTCAGGGAAGTCGAATGTGATACCCGCCATCTTGACCATATCCTGGGGGCGGTAATTGTAATCCAGTTCAACGATACCGGTAGGAAGCATGGTCCAGGTGAATGTATAGACCGTGTATTTTCCGTTCTTGGTTGTATAGGTGGCAATCAATTGCGGCTTTTCTCCATCCTTTTTATATTCGACCGATTTGCAGATGAGATCCTGGTCGGATATCAGTACCGGCCCGTTGTTCAAAGGTATTGCTTTACCACCGGAAATGACCGACCGGAGCAGGCCGTTTTGCTTGTCGAACAAGGCCTCCGTACCGGCGGCGGAAAAACTCCAGTGATCGCTATTGTCTTTTACAACCGGTGTGATACCATCCTGTGACAACAGACGATTGGCAAGACGGTCGGGTGTGCCGATCTCGTAGCTCCAGGTGAATAATTCCTGATTGTCGCGGTCTTTTACTGTGACATATAAGAAGTCGTAGTCCTGCCAGCCCGAGGGAAGTTCAAGCTGTAAGTAGCCCCTTTCTCCGGGACGGATATCCGGAGCCTCGATCTTGCCGGAAACAGATTGTATGGCCTTTTCCGAAAGCGAATTGATTTTAGCCAGCCGGTATGTGTAACCACAGGCGTTTGCATTTGTGAACGCATATCTGTTTTCTATTTCGAAACGACCGTCCCATCCCGGTGTGAGATAGCGTTCCGGCAGATGGATAGGCGACCATATTTCTTTGATTGTAAAGAAACTGCCTTCCTTTTCACGATAAGGTCCCACGATACCGTCGGCTCCATGATCCTTGTCGGTATCGTAAAATCCGTTTTTATCTTCGCGAACAACAGCTTGGTCCGTAAAGTCCCAAAGGAACATTCCGGCGGAGAGCGGATTGGAGAGCATCAGGTTCCAGTAGTCGTCGAGCCCGGCCCCGTGACCTCCGTCGTATAATCCGTGCAGGATTTCTGTCGGCATAAAGATATCCCTTCCGTGGAACATATTGCCGATGCCGGAATTATATTTGATGTAATGTACCGTATTGATATTTCCCGATAACGCCCAGGGATGCAGGACGGCCCGTTTTTGCGGATCATATTGCGGGAATAACGGGTCGAGGTCGAAATTGAAACCTCCCTCATTTCCGTTTGCCCAGAAAATGATAGACGGACGGTTGAGGTCCCGCTTCAGCATTTCACCTACCAATATGGTTCCGACCTCCGTATCATAAGGAGGATATTGCCAGGCGCACAGTTCGTCGATCACATACATTCCCAATGAGTCGCAAACTTCCAGAAAATGTTTGTCGGGCGGGTAGTGTGACATACGGACTGCATTCATATTCATTTCTTTCATCAGCTTGACGTCATTGATGCTAAGCTGTTTGTTTGTCGTTCGTCCCGTAGTGGGCCAGTGGGAGTGGCGGTTCACCCCTTTGAAGCGTATTTTCACCCCGTTGACATAGACACCGTCTTTCGGCTTCATTTCGACTGTACGGAACCCGATCCGGTCGGTTATGGTATGCAGTACCTTGTCTTTCTGGCGAAGGGTGATTATGGCGGTGTACAATTGTGGGTCTTCGGCTGACCAGGGTTTGATATTGTCGATTTTGCCAGATAGGGATATTTTTCCTGTTTTTTCGTTTATGGGAGCAGATGTGATTTTCCCCATCGTCTGGTTCTGGACATCTTTGATCTCTATTTCCGCTTTTATGCCGGAAAGTTTCTTGTCGATAAAGATATCTGCGTTCAGTTCACCCTGTTGCCGGGCATCGATCGCTGTATATTCGATGAAGTTATTAGGAACAGCTTCGAGGTAAACCGGACGGAAGATGCCTCCGAACACCCAAAAGTCACATTGCCGTTCCGCCTCGTTGATACTGGTGTTTGACGACATTTTATTCACTTTGACTTCCAACAGGTTCTCTTTGTTCGTATGGACTAATTGGGTTATTTCCCGTTTGAACCGGTAGAAAGCTCCCTGATGGGGATGACCTGCCTGTTTTCCGTTTACCTTAATCTCCGTATCAGTCATAGAACCTTCGAAAACGATAAAGATACGTTTCCCTTTCCATGCCGCCGGTACTTCGAATGTCGTTTTGTACAATCCTGATTCATCGGCTTTCGGCTTGTCATGCCCGTAATTGAAAGTTCCGTATCCTTCCATTTCCCAGCAGGAGGGAACCTTGATCTTATTCCATTCCCCGCTCTTCCTGCCACCGGTACAGAAGAAGTCCCATTCGACCGCATCGTCCGAACCTTGTCCGGACAGGTATTTTACATCAGTGGTCTGCCCGCTTGCAAACAGGCTACCTATTAAAAATAAAAAAGAATAAAAATATTTCATCATATAGATAGGAATTAAGAGGTTTTCTGATAAATAAGGATGATAAATGATGATTTATGGGTGTGATGGAATGACATCGTTGTCGAAATGATTGTCGTTCTGTAGGGGCAGGTTCTAAACCTGCCCGATATCGACAAATATACATGTTGCAATCGGGCGGGTTTAGAACCCGCCCCTACAGCGACACCTTAAATATACCGATAAATCATCATTTATCGAACTACCACAGCGGATGCTGTTTCAGATTCGGATTTTTATCCGTTTCGTCCTGAGGCAAAGGTAATGAATAATATTTATCATCTACTGCTCTGCCCAAGCGTTCTGCCATGCAATGTTGCCGTTTCATGTCGAATAAGGAGTGACCTTCTGCTGCAAACTCCCAAATACGTTCCT
This sequence comes from Parabacteroides vesiculifaciens, assembly GCF_049860805.1. Classification (NCBI taxonomy): domain Bacteria; kingdom Pseudomonadati; phylum Bacteroidota; class Bacteroidia; order Bacteroidales; family Tannerellaceae; genus Parabacteroides; species Parabacteroides vesiculifaciens. The sequence continues at coordinate 3,189,624 of NZ_CP187555.1, read as the reverse complement.
GTATGATCGCTTTCCGCAAGTCTGCTTGTGAGATGGACGAAGGAATCGGATCGAGTCCGGCTCTTGCCCGTACCCGATTGATACCCGTCAATGCATCTCCGACACGATTCATCTCGCAATAGGCTTCCGACTGCATCATCAGGACATCGGCATAACGGACAATCTTCCAGTTGCAACCATAGTCGCCTGCTTTTGTGGACTGATTGTCGTTCGGGTCCAGATATTTTGCAAAATGGCAAAGCGGGAAAGACGGCTCCGTTACATTGTCCGGATCGTAAACATAGTGTTTCCCGTTCTTCATGTCCGTAAATTCCGTTACAAATGTGGTAGACAAGCGCTTGTCACCCACTTCATAAGTCTTATAGAATTCAGGGGTGGAAATGAAAGAAGACCAACCGTCCGTTTTCTTGATGTTGTAACCGCGCATGCCCGACAAAGCCGGAATATCCTGGCCATTGATATTGGTCTGATATTCTACATCAAAGATATATTCTTTGCCGTGTTCGTTGGTCACATCGAAAATACGTCTGAAGTTATCTTCCAGTCCGTAACCGAAAGCCCCTTCATTGTTGATAATTTCGGTTGCTTTGGAAGCAGCCTTTTCCCAGAAACCGGCTTTGTTCCAGGGCCAGCCAGCCTGTGTCAGGTAAACTTTGGACAGTATGGCCATTGCAGCACCTTTGGTAGCGCGTCCGGCATCAGAGTCTCCCCATTTTACCGGCAGAACGGATTCCGCATACTGTAAATCTTCTTCGATCAAAGTCCAGGCGGCATCGTCCGTGCCCTGGTTAGAGGGAGTTTCTTCGTTCAGGTTGTCTGTCTCACGAATCACTACAACATGATCATAAAAACGCATCAGGGTAAAGTAATAGAGCGCGCGCAGGAACTTAGCCTGTCCGATAACCTGTTTTTTCGTATCTTCCGATTTGAATGAGATCTTATCGATGTTCAGCAACAGGTTATTTGCCCGGCGAATGGTGGAATAAGAGATCTGCCAGATATTTTTGCAAAAGTCCGTTGTCGGCGTCCAGGTCAGGTTGTCCATTTCCACACGCGAGGGAGCACTGGCATTGGCATAAGCCGCTTCGCCCGGAAAATCGGCTCCCATCCAGATATAACGTCTGAAACCCTTATCGTCGTTGAATGTATTGTATACAGCTGTCAGCGCAGCATTTGCATCAGCTTCCGTTTTGTAGAAGTTGTCGGGTGTGATAAACTCGTACGCTTCTTCATCCAAAAAATCACAGGAGGAAGAGGACACCAGTAATGCTAATCCGATTATATATTTATATAGTTTCATATTCTGTTCGTTTTAGATGATTAAAAACCAATGTTTACACCAAGAATGAAAGAGCGGGCAGTCGGGTAGGCGTTATAGTCCACACCCATCTGGAGATTGCTTTGTCCCTGGCTGTTCACTTCCGGATTGAAACCTGAATAGCCCGTGATCGTCAGCAGGTTCTGTGCGGTGGCATAAACACGTAGTGACCTGAGGAATGAAACTTTCGGGAAAGTATAGCCAAATGTCACGTTTTGTACACGCAGGAAAGAACCGTCTTCGATGAGGAAGTCGGACTGCAGCAAGTTCTGGTTTACCAATACGTGGGCACGCGGGTACTTGCCGTTCGGGTTGTTGGCCGTCCAGCGGTTCATCACTTCTTTGCGTTGGTTACCCCAAGTGCTGACGATATTCGTCTCGGCCCGTAATACATTATATATATCGTTGCCGACAGAACCGTTAATATAGATAGACAGGTCGAAATTCTTATAAGAGAAATTGTTGGTCCAACCGAAGATGAAATCCGGGTTCGGGTCACCGACGATCTGACGGTCTTCTCCGAAACTGATCTTGCCGTCTCCATTCTTATCCACGAAACGCATATCCCCTACTTTGTCGAAGTTGGAGTCTGCTACGCGCGGAGCGTCTTGCCATTCTTTGTCCGTACGCATCACACCGTCCGTCTTCAATAAGTTCCATACACCGACAGGTAATCCGGGTTCGAGCCAGCTACCGTTCACCTTCAGGTGGCCGGAGATCGTACCTTGCTGAGTCGGGATATATCCCGGAATTTCCAGCACCTTGTTTTTGTTGGTTGACCAGTTGACCATAGTGTTCCATTTGAACTGTCCGGTCAGCACATCGGCAGACACGCTCAATTCAAGGCCTTTATTCTGCAAGCTACCGATGTTTTTCAATACCGTGCCGAAACCGGTTGTCAGCGGGACGGAGATGTTCCACAGCAGGTCGGTTGTCTTTTTGTAATAATAGTCGGCCGTGAAGTTGATGCGGTTGTTGAGTACGCCGAAGTCAACACCTATGTCGGTGATAGCCGTCGTTTCCCATTTCAGGTCCGGGTTCGGCATATTGCCTGCACCGATACCTACACTGGTCACGCCCCCGATCGGATAGACATACGTATTCATCTTTTCCTGTGAGGAATAGCTGGAGATATTCTGGTTACCGGTTACACCCCAGCTGCCTCTGATTTTCAGGTTGCTGATCCAGTCCAGATCTTTCATGAACTTTTCCTGGTTGATACGCCAGGCGGCAGCGAATGACGGGAAGAACGCCCATTTGTTGTTCGTCCCGAACTTGGAACTACCGTCGGCACGTCCCGTTACGGTGAAAAGATATTTGTCCATCAGGACATAGTTGATACGTCCGAAACCGGATAATAGCGTGCTTTTGCTTCTTCCCGTATTCGGTTTGTCCCATTGTGCACCGGCATCCAGATTGTTATATCCGTATACGTCGCTGATGAAATCGCGGGCCGTCATGGAACTGGTCTTGTTTTCTTCATACAACAGGGAAGAACCGACCATTACGTTCAGCGAATGTGCACCGAACTTTTTGATATACGTCAGGATGTTTTCATTTGAGTAAGAACTGCTGCGGCGGTTTTGCTGCTGTGCGATACCGTTTGCATTGTAGCCGGTGTTCGTTTCTTTCGGTTCGTACACTTCGCGCAAAGCACTTGACATATCGGCACCACCGCTGACTTTCAGCGTCAGTCCGTCGATGATGTGGAACGTCAGGTCGGCAGAAGCCAATATACGGTCGATCGTCCCTTTATCCTGAAGATATTCCACATACGGAACCGGGTTGGGAACGGCAGAAGAGCCGGACAGGTAGTTCATGCGGATAAAGTCGCCTGTTTCGGGATCCCGTACCGGAACGGTCGGCGGCAATACAAGTGCGGCATTGATAACGGAAGTGTTACCACCGCCATCACCGTTTTCGCGTCCGATATTGGAAAATACACGGCTGATCGTGAAGCTGGTCGACAGGTCGACGACTTTGGATATTTTTGTGTCGATGTTGTTACGCAAAGAAACACGGTTGAAATCCTGGTTCTTCACAACACCGTCTTGTGCGAAATAGCTGGCAACAACCGAGAATTTCGTGTTTTCGCTTCCCCCGTTTACCGAAACATTATGACTGTGTATCGGGGCGGAACGGAAAATCAGGTCCTGATAGTTTGTCCCTTCTCCCAACTGGTCGACAGACGGATACAGCGGGTTGGGCGATGCGCTCGGATAGTAGATGGGACGACCGTCTGTCGTGGCTCCTTCGTTTGCCATTTCAGCCCATTCGGTTGCGTTCATCATATCCAGTTTCTTTGCTACATGCTGGAAACCGACATACCCGTCATAAGTGACTGTTGTCTTTCCCTGTTTACCTCTCTTGGTCGTGATCAGGATTACACCATTGGCTCCACGTGAACCGTAGATAGAAGTGGCGGAAGCATCTTTCAGGATTTCCATGCTTTCGATGTCGCCAGGGTTCAAAGTCGCCAGCGGGTTTTGTCCGGCACCGGAACCACCGGCCGAACCGCCTGCCGTAACAGGATAACCGTCGATTACATACAGAGGCTGGTTACCCGAAGTCAGCGAGTTGCCGCCACGAATACGGATATCGACAACGCCGCCCGGAGAACCGGAGGTCGCCATAACCTGCACACCGGCCACTTTGCCTTGCAAGCCCTGGTCGAAAGATGAGATCGCCTGTTTCTGGATTACGTCCGACTTTACAGATCCGACGGAACCCGTCAGGTCGCTTTTGCGCATCACTCCATAACCTACGACGACCACTTCATCCAATGCTTTTGTGTCTTCCGTTAGTTTGATAGTCAACGATGATTTGTTCCCTACCGGCATTTCCTGTGTGTTGAAGCCGATATAGGAAATCTGCAACACTGCCTTCGGATTAACGGTGAGGGTGAAATGACCGTTCATGTCGGTAATCGTACCGTTGGTCGTTCCCTTCTCTACGATATTAGCTCCGATGACCGGTTCGCCTGTCGCATCTTTGACAATACCGGTGATGGTCTGCCCTTTTTGTTGTAAACTGACCGGAGCGGCTTTTTCATCCTTCGAGATGATGATCTGCCGGTCGGAGATGTAATAATGTGTGTCGGTTCCTTCAAATATTTGATCAAGAATCTTGCTTACCTGTTCTTTCTGTGCTTTGACGGATACTTTGCGGTTCAGGTCGACCGAGTTATCCAGATAGAAAAAGATGTATTCGCTCTCTTTCTCGATTTTATTAAATACTTCTTTCACCGTGAGACTGTTCGATTCGATGGTGAAGAATGTTTCCTGCGAGTATGTCTCCGCCGCCAGGCAGAAACTCATACTCATCCATAAAAAAAGCAGGCAAATGCTAAACCTTGTGTTATTTTTCATATTGCTTATAGTGATTTAAGTTGGTAAAGATTTAATACTTCTCATCTTAATAGGGGAGAAGGATATACGTTCTCCTCCTGTGTCGTTGTGATTTAAGGATCCATACTGTACTGTTTTTAATGTTTGACTTTTATTTCTACACTCTCATATTTGTTTTCTATTTGAATCGGGGCCGCTTCTTTCAGAGCCTTCATCACTTCGTCCAGGCTCTCTTTCAGATCCAGCTTACCGCTGCAAGTCAGCTTGTCGGCCGGTCCTTCGCAATAGATGCGGACTCCGTAATAACGGGATAGTTTTTTCACGATCTCTTTGAGCGGCTGTTGACGGAACTGGTAATATCCGTCTTTCCAGGCCACATAGTCGTCGGTATCGACTGTCGTTATTTTTCCTTTATGCATTTTGCTGTCGTAGGAGAACATCTGGTTTGGAGTCAGGACGTTTTTGTGTTTGTTGAGGTTTACTTCGACCTTTCCGCTGACTAAGACCACCCGCGTATCCGCTTCGTTTTCATAGGCCGTGACGTTGAATTGCGTCCCCAGCACTTTTATATCCATCTGATGTGTTTTGACGATGAAAGGTTTTTGTTCGTCCTGGCTGACGTGCAGGTATATTTCTCCTTCGACGAATATCTCTCTTTTCTCTTTTGTAAACTTGACCGGATACACGACTTTCGAGCCGGAGTTTACCCAGATACGGGTTCCGTCGGCAAATGTGATGGACGATCGCCGGCCGACAGGTACGATCAGTTGGTTAAATTCCTGCACCTGCTCCGGGTTGTCTTTCGGGCTGAGGTCCACTTGTTCCGAGTTTACGTTAACCTTTCCTTCCTTTTTATATTCGAGTTGGGTTTCCGTTCCGTCGATGGTCAGCTTCTCGTTGTTGGAAAGGACCAATTGCACTTTTTCGTTTGTGCTATCCGGTGCCGGATTCGCTTGAATGATCGCCAGATAGTCGGTTTCGGTTTCCTCCGGGCGTTGGGTCGCATACCAGCCGATTGCCAATAGCAGAAGGAGGGAGGCTGCCGTACTGATGCCAAAGCGGATAAATTGCTTGCGCTTCGCCTTTTTCTCCACCTCTCTATTTTTTAATTCGATGCGTTGCCATAACGCATGTTCATCCTTGTCAGACAAGGATGAACAATTTTGTTCTATATTAATGGCATATAGGAAGAGGCGGGCATTTTCGATTTCTGTGGACAAAGCAGCATTTTTTTCCTGAAGATTACTCCAGAAAGTCCGGCTTTCTTCTGTCGGGTGTAATTCCGACTGTATGAAGAAGTCATCATTCAGCAGTTGCTCTGTGGTATATGTTATATAGTTTTTATCCATTCTCCGGTAAACATTTTATATAAAGGACAAAGTCATTTCTTCTTTATACTCACCGGTAGTGGAATTTTTTTATTTTTCTTATTGGGCGGAAATGGATAGGAGCAGGAGGAATACTTCTGCCGGTCCGTATAAGTCGCGTATCTTCTTCAGAGAGCGTTGAATCAGGTTTTGTGCGGACTGGTAATTCATGTCCATCATGATACAGATTTCATCGAAACTAAGTTCCTGGATAAAACGGTAATAGATGATTTCCTTTTGGCGCGGGGTCAGTACATTCAGGATTTCCTGTACCTTTTTCTGTTGGTTGGTTTGTTGTTCGTCGTTTACATACTGTTCTTCAACGGTCAGTCCGAGCGTGAAGGAGACTGTTTCATTATTATAAGGCGTAAAGCGGTCTTTCCTGTAAAGGGCGTTGAGCAGGTTATTCTTCAAAGAGATGAGCAGGTACACTTTTATGTTTTTGGGGGTGACCAGTTGTTTCCTGTTTTTGTATAATCCGGTAAAAACGTCCTGTATGCAATCTTTTATAAGTTCCGTATCGGAGGTGAAACGATGGCCGTAACGGAATAGCATTTGTATGTAGACCTTGTATATCCAGCAATAAGCTTCATTATCACCGGCTAAGAATAAGTCCCATTTTATTTTACTTTCGTCTTCCCGCATAAATTTGCTGTATGGACACAAATATAAGACTTTTATCAGAATAACGAACGTTCCGGTATCGTTGTCCCGGACTTATTTTTTATTATCCGGATGATAATTCCGTATAATCGGTATCTGTTTTCAATTCGTATAGTATTTATTTCTTATCCGACAACTGTCAGCCAGCCAGCCGACAAATGTCGAACAGCTGGCTGACAGTTGTGGAACAGTTAGCCGACAGCTGTCGGTTAAGGAATTGATAGAGGCAAAATTCCAATTTCATTCCGACTCATTTCAGATACATCCCAAGTAAAGTTTTTTTCTTTCCGGTTATGTTGGAAAATTTAACAGAGGCATTGTGTTTCATTACTCATCGTTCCTATATCTTCTTCTTAGCCGATTTAGAAGTACGTCCTGTGCGAATGGGAAAATACATAACTGCAAAATATTCAGATAAATGGGTAATATTATAAAAATAAGATTATATTTTAAGAGTAGGCATTGTGGAATTAGTGTGAGTTCTATCAGAACTATGGTTTTCAATTATCTCATTTCTGGGCCAAAGATATGAAAATTTCATTTCATTGTGTGTATTATTATTAAAAAAGTTAGTGCGAGGTTCGATTTTAACAATTTGGATTTATATATTTCTAACTAATGCCTCGTAATATCAATGATTTTGATTAATCCTACCTTAAATAATCATTTGGTATTTATTTGTAAACCGTGTTAATTGTAAAAAAATCACATCAATTGTATATGTTTCTTAGCAAATGCATTAGTTCTGATAGAACTAAATATAAAAACACAGAAAAACGCTATAAAAATATGCCAAATCTAATGAGCCTGATCTAACGAGACACTCAAAAGATGAAAGCCATTTTCGTAGTATGTATTATTCTTTTAAATATATACTCTATGTTGAAGAAAACTAAATTAGTAAGTTTGATTTTGCTTTCGGGAGCCTTAGCTGTCCCCGTAGGTGCTTTTGCTGAAACTGCACCGTTTAAGCAAGAAACGAACATTTTCCAACAAAACGGGAAAGTGTCCGGTGTTGTAGAAGATGCTTTGGGCCCTGTAGCCGGTGCATCTGTGGTAGTAAAAGGAACGACTAATGGTAACGTTACCGATATGGACGGTAACTTTACTTTAGATGGTGTAAACAAAGGAGATATTATCCAGATTTCTTTTATCGGATATGTTACGCAGGAGATCAAGTATACTGGACAATCATCTTTGAAAATCAATTTGAAGGAAGATTCACAAGCTCTTGAAGAAGTTGTGGTCGTAGGTTATGGCACACAAAAGAAAGCTAACCTGACCGGTGCGGTTGCACAGGTGGCAGGTGATGTTTTGGAAAACCGTCCTATCGCCAATATCGGACAAGGTTTGCAGGGTGTCGTTCCTAACTTGAACGTAACCATCAAATCCGGCGCTCCGGGTAAAGGATCTGATTTCAACGTTCGTGGTACAACATCTATCAATGGTGGTAGCCCGTTGGTGTTGGTCGATAACGTACAGATGGATGCAAACTTGGTTAATCCGGATGATATTGCTTCTATCTCTGTCTTGAAAGATGCCGCATCTGCTGCTATCTATGGTGCACGTGCTGCCTATGGTGTCATTTTGATAACAACTAAACAAGGAAAGAAGGAACGTAAACCTCAGGTTTCTTTGACTGCCAATGGTTATTGGCAAAGTCCTTCTAAGCGAATTCAGAATGCAAATTCAATGGAATTCCTGACGATGAAGGATTTGGCCTACCAGAATGGTGGTGGTAACGGTCATTATTATAATGAAGATGTTTATAAATATGCGGAAGCATATGCCAATGGTGAATATGCTTATCCTGAATTTTATAATGAATCGTCTGATCCGAACAAGTGGCAGTATTGCGGTAATACAGACTGGTTCCGCGAATTGTATAAAAAAGCAAGCTTCTCTCAAATGTATAATGTCAATGTTAACGGGGGTAGTGAAAAAACGACTTATTATGCTTCTGTTGGTTATAATGATGTTGGAGGTTTGTTAAAAGAGGCAGATGATAGTTACCATAAGTTTAACGTAAACATGAATGTTTCAACTGATGTTACAAAGTGGTTGAATGTTTCTGCTAAAGTTATGCATACTTATACGAAAGAGTCCCATCCTTCCGGCGGTACAACAGCAATGAACTCTACGGCATGGTCTGGTATTGAGGCTTATAGCGGTATGATGAAAAATGACTTGAGCCCGTTAATGCCTGTCTATCATGGCCACACCGGACTTTTATATAATACAGCCGGAGCTGCTGCAATCAACGATCCGACGTTAGGCATTACAACGCTTGGAGGCAAGCAATATGTGGATAACGGCCAACGTTATTATGCCGGTATGGGTAGTTATACGAACCCGATCGCTTTACAAGCACAGGGTGGTAATAACGACTATAAGCAAAATGACTTATGGATGACAGGTGCTATCCGCATTACTCCATTGGAAGGGCTGATTATAAATGCAGACTATACATTCAATATGTATAATAAAGGCTCTAAACAACATGTGCAGAGTTTTACGGAGTATAAGGCTGTCGCTGGAACAGAGGGTGTTTATCCCTGGACAAACCCAAGCAGTGTAGTAATGACAAATAACGAGGATTATTATACGGCTTTCAATGCTTTTGCCGAATATACAAAAACTTTCAATAGCTCTCATAATTTCAAGGTGATGGCTGGTTACAACCAGGAATATAAGCATAATAAATATTTTTGGGCTGGTCGTAAAGGATTGATTGACGATTCTAATCCGGCAATGAACTTAGCTACAGGTGAAAAGAACGTTGGATATGAAGAAACTCACTGGTCTATAAACGGTTTCTTCTTCCGGTTGAATTATAACTACGAACAACGTTATCTGATTGAATTTAACGGACGTTATGACGGTTCTTCCAAATTCCCGAAAGATGATCGTTATGCATTCTTCCCTTCAGTATCTGCTGCTTGGCGTATTTCCGGGGAATCATTCTGGGAACCATTAAGAACATGGTGGGATGACATGAAGATTCGTGCTTCTTATGGCTCGTTGGGTAATCAAGTTACAGGTGATTTAGGAAACTTCCCTTATTTGGCATCTTATGGAACAAAAACCAGCTATGGCATGATTTTAGGAGGTGCTCGTCCAGTCGCCGTTACACCGGCCGGCTTGGTTAGTGCTGCATTTACTTGGGAAACAGTTAATCAGATGGACTTCGGTTTCGATGCTATTTTCTTGAACCAGCGCTTGAGTGCCGGTTTTGACTGGTATCGTCGTGATACAAAAGATATGTTAACAGCTGGACAGGCATTGCCTGCTGTATTAGGGGCCAGTGTTCCAGTTGAAAATGCTGCTGATTTGAAAACGACAGGATGGGAATTGTCCCTTGGATGGAATGATCGTTTGGAAAGTGGATTTGGCTATTGGGTGAAAGGTGTTTTGTCTGACTATCAATCAGAAATTACCCGATTTGCTAATCCGACAGGAACTCTTCGAGATAAAGATAATAAAAATATGTATTACGAAGGCTATAAGATTGGAACAATTTATGGTTATGAATCCAATGGTTTGTACCAAACAGATGCTGATGCACAGAAATTAGATAAATCCGAATTATATGGCGGAACATGGGCAGCAGGTGATGTAAGCTACGTCGACCGTAATAATGATGGAAAAATCACGAAGGGTAAAACATTAAGCAATATGGGAGATGAAAAAATCATCGGTAATGATACTCCTCGCTACAGTTACGGTTTTACTGCCGGTTTCGAATATAAAGGCTTTGACTTTGAAATGTTCTGGCAAGGAATTGGAAAACGTGATTACATGTGCGGCGGTAATGCTTTCTGGGGAATCACTTCAGAATGGGATACTCCTTTGAAAGAAGCTTTGGATTATTGGACACCTGAAAATACAGGTGCATATTTCCCGCGTCCGACTTGGGTAAACGGTGGTAATAGACAAAACACAGATCGTTATTTACAAAATGCCGCTTATTTGCGTTTGAAGAATCTGACCATCGGTTATACAATTCCACAAAAGCATCTTTCTAAAGTTGGCATCAGCCGTCTGAGAGTATATGTATTGGGCGAAAACTTGTTAACATTCACTCCTCTTATCGATTCATTCGATCCTGAGACTTTGAATAATATGTCTTATCCGATTCAGAAGAAGTATTCTATCGGACTTAATTTAACATTCTAATAAAAAACAAGGAACATATATGAAACTGAAATATATTTTTGGAATGGTTGCAGCTGTAGGATTGATGAACTCCTGCGATGTGACTGATAAAAAGCCAATCGATTCTTTTACTGACGAATCGTATTGGACCAAGGTTAGCGATCTGAAATATTATGCAAACGGTTTATATGATAATTTGGATAAACCAGGCGTAGACAAGGACAACACAAGCGACAATTGTGTGACAACCAATTATAGTTCAACGCTATTTAATGAAATTGTGATTCCGACAACGGCTGATAACGCAGATTGGAAATGGAATAATATCCGTGCGTGTAACTTCTTCCTTCAACGCTATAAGCGTGTGGAAGGTCTTGAAAGCGAAATCAATCTGTATGTAGCCGAAGTTCGTTTCTTCCGTGCATTGGACTATTTCGGCAAGATAAAGAAATTCGGAGATGTCCCTTGGTATGAAAAGGACTTGCAGACTTCTGATACGGAAGAACTTTATAAAGGTCGGGATTCCCGTGATTTCGTATTGGGCAAGGTTATAGAAGATCTGGAATTTGCGATTCAGTGGTTACCTGATTATGGACAGCAGGAAAGTGGCCGTTTGACTAAAGATGCAGCTCGTACTCAATTAGCACGTGTATGTTTGTATTTCGGCACATACAAAAAATACCATAATGAAAGCGGTACTCCTTCTTCAGAAGAACTATTGAAAAAAGCAGTTAGTCTGACAAATGACGTTATCGCAACGGGAAATTATGAAATTGTCAAAGGTTCGGATGCCGGTTGCGGTCAAGATCCGTTTGAGAATTATCCTTTGTATTATTCAAATCAGTTTGTTCAGGAAGATTTGACAAAGAACAAAGAATGCATTTTGGCACGTATTTATGAAACAGGTGTTTTAATGCATGAAACAGGCCGTCAGGCTGGAAGCAGCGGAACCGGTTTGTCTAAAGATTTTGTCGAATCATTTCTTTGTAAAGATGGAAAACCTATATCGATCAGTGATCAGTATAAAGGTGATGAAACGCTGGATAATGAATTTGAAAATCGCGATCCGCGTATGTATCAGATAGTAGACAACCAGCACAAGCCTTACACGATTATTAATGGAGAACGTCAGACGAATCCTTATCCGGATTGTAGTGCTACAAGCGCCGTAACAGGTTATCCGTGTGTAAAATACCGTTCTCCGTTACAGGCACAATGGGAAGCAAACCAGACTTCTTATGACTGGTTTGTATATCGTTATGCAGAAGTTTTGCTGATCAATGCAGAAGCAAATGCAGAATTAGGACAATGTACTCAAGCTGTGTTGGATCAGACCATTAATCTGTTGCGTGATCGTGTAGATATGCCTCATTTGACAACCAATCCGGTTGCTGACCCTGCTGCCATCAATTATGGTTATTCTGTATCTCCCCTGATTTATGAAATCCGTCGTGAACGTCGTATTGAACTGGTTGCAGAAGGCTTCCGTTTAGACGATTTGAAACGTTGGAACGGTATGACTGCTTTAGAAAATCCAAAAACCATGTTCGGTGTTCGAGTTACCGACGCTGTCCGTGAACAATATAAACCAGGTAATATCACATTTGGAGGTGAAGGTGGTCGTCCGGTTATTGAATATCAAGGTAAAACTTATTTGTACCAGTATCCGAGCAAGAACTTGAATGATGCAGGTCGCAAATGGTCTGCCGACGATAAGCGTTGGTTAAGCCCATTACCGACAGACGAATTGACATTGAATCCGAATCTGGAACAGAACCCAGGTTGGAAATGATAAATAATTGACAGGTGAGGACTGTGTCAAAAGTCATTTTGGCATAGTCTTCCTGTCTTTTTCATTATGTATCTATATGAAATATAAGAGCTTAATATCCGGATTCCTCTTGTTCCTTTTGCAAGTGACAGTCTTTTATTATGCCTTTTGCTATTTGTTCCCCTTTAAGGAGCAATTGCAAATGTTTCAGTTTACAAACCAATACGCAACTACTACGTTAGGGCAGGCCGGTGGTGTCGCTCTTTATATTTCAGAATTTCTTTCTCAGTTTTATGTCGTAATAGGTATAGGGCCTGTTATCGCTGCACTTATTCTGACAGGAATTGCTTTTTTTTCTTTCCTCTTTTTAAAGAAAATAGCATTGCGTTACGATCTTCCTTTCGTCGGCCTGCTTCCTTGGCTTTCCTTGTTTATTATGCAATTGGATTACGATTATCAAGAACAGGGAACGGTCGCTTATCTTTTTTTATTGTTCTTCTTATGGTTGTACACGAATCTGAAGCCCAAGATTCGGTTGATATACGGAATTTGCTTAATCCCTGTATTATATTGCATTGGCGGACCTGTTGTTCATTTATTTGCTCTTTCCGCTTTGTTGTTTGATTTTCTTACCAATGGAAATAAAAAATATACAAGTTTGGTCTATCCGCTTGTTGCTGTTTTGTCTGCTGTTATCGGGACTTATTTAGGATTTAGCAGGAATTTGAAGTTCGCTTTTTTACCGGATGCCTATTATGATCCGATGTTACACACTTCCCGGATCTATTATTCCTGGTATGCCTTGCCGGTTATGATGGTATTGGGCGCGTATTTAAGAAAATGGAAAGAACCCACATCTTTAAAGAAAAAATGTATTTGGATCGGGATTCAGTGGGTGGTGATGGGGTTCGTAGCTTATGAGGGAATTATGCATTGGGGACGATTAGATACGATCGACCATCTCGAACAGGACTATTATATTCGCAATGGAGAATGGGATAAGGTGATAACGTCGTTTAATCAAACCACTCTGTCCAAGCGCCGTATGTGCGGTTTGAACTTAGCGCTTGCCCACAAAGGGATACTTTCGGAAAGGTTGTTGGATTATCCGCAACGCGGAATCGAGACGTTGATGTTACGCTGGGACCAGTCGGTATTTACAGCGGAGCTGCATAGTGACCTCTATTATTGCATGGGAATCATCAGTACGGCGCAGAAGTTCGCTTTTGAGGCATTCGTCAGTTCGCATCCTTCCGGAAATCCCCGGATGTTGAAAAGGTTGGTGGAAACCAATCTTATTACGGGGGCTTATCCGGCCGCGGAAAAATATATACGGTTATTGGAAAACACTTGGTATTATAAGGACTGGGCCGCTGCTCATCGCCGTTTTCTCTATAATGACCAGGCTATAGAAGAAGATAAGGAATTGGGCGTGAGACGCCGTTGCTGGAAAGCGGAAACGCTTATTCCCGAAGTATATACAGACCCGGTCAGCACTCTGATTCATCTGGTTCCGTCTTGTCCGGAAAACAAGGTGGGATTACAGTATCTGACTTCGTTTTTGCTCTTGAATAAAGACATTGAGACATATAGAGTCTTGCAGGAGAGCTTGTACCGCACCCCCGCCTGGCGTGATATGACGGAGTGCCAGCAGGAGGCGATTGTGATTTGCAGCCCCAATGATCCGCATTTCTGGCTGGAGCACGGTGTGAGCATCAAAGTGAGGAACAAGGCGCTTGCTTTTATGCAGAAGGTACAGGATATTTCCCGTTCGGGACAGAACCCGGCGGTGGCTTTGGCGTCCGAGTATGGCAAGACGTATTGGTACTATTATATGTTTAATACGATAGACAAATGAAACAATTGTTTTTCTACATATTCCTGTTGCTGTTGGGAGGATGTTCTTCCAACCAGCCGCCTGCCGTCTCCGGGCAGATAGAGAAACTGCCGGTTATCTATCCGGATTATGCCGGTGTGACTGTGCCGGAATCGATCGCTCCGTTGAATTTCAGTGTGCGGACGGATGGAAAAGCGTGTGCGGTATTCACGGCCGAAGGATATACATTTGCCGTTTATGCCTCCGACGGAGCATTTTCTATTCCTGAAGCGGACTGGAAAAAGTTGTTGGTTGCGGCAAAGGGCAAACAGGTGGAAGTTTCTGTCCTGACGGAAGAAAAGGGGAAATGGAATGCCTTTCTTCCGTTCCATATCCGGGTTTCGGAAGATCCGGTCGATCCGTATATTGCTTACCGCCTGATCGATCCCGGTTACCAGCTGTGGAACGAGATGGGAATCTATCAGCGGGAACTGGCTTCTTTCGATCAGGAGCCGATTCTGGAAAACCGCCTGACGGATAATAACTGCATGAACTGTCATTCGTTTTGTATGCAGGATCCGGATAAAATGCTGTTTCATGTCCGTGCAAAACATGGTTGTACCGTGTTGGTGGATGGCGATCGGATAGAAACGCTCGATACGAAAACCGATCGGACGATATCGGCATTGGTCTATCCTTCCTGGCATCCTTCGGGAAAGTTTGTTGCTTTTTCCATCAATAATACAACTCAGGATACGCATCCGGTACATCGTACAGAAGTATATGACAAGGTATCGGATGTCGTCGTCTACGATGTAGAAAAACAGGAAATCGTCACGACGCAAGCATTGTTCTCGAAAAAGCGTTTTGAAACATTTCCCACCTTTTCACCGGATGGAAAACAACTTTACTTTTGTTCCGCCCCGGCATTGAAGGTTCCGGGCGAATTGCGTGACCTTCGCTATAGCCTTTGTCGTATATCTTTCGATCCGGAAAGCCGGACATTCGGTTCTGTTGTCGACACGATCTTTCAGGCGGAAATGGAGCAGCGGAGCATCCTGTTCCCGCGTGTTTCGCCGGACGGGAAGTACCTGCTCTGTACAACGACCTCTTACGGTACGTTCCCGATCTGGCATAAAGATGCGGACCTGTGTATGTTCGACCTGCGTACAGGTGAGCAGGTTCCGGCGGACGATGCGAACAGTCCCGATACGGACAGCTATCATTCCTGGTCGTCCAACAGCAAATGGGTGGTATTCAGCAGCCGTCGTCTGGACGGCCTGTACACACGTCCTTTCATCGCCCACGTCGGTGAAGGAGGCGTTCTCTCCAAACCGTTCGTCTTGCCCCAAAAATCGACGGACTATTATACTTTCCTGACCAAATCGTATAATATCCCGGAATTTATCAAGGGCAAAGTGAAAACGGATACTTATAAGTTGGCTTCACAAGTAAAGGAAGGGAATCTTCGGAAAGTGAAGTTTGCCGGGAGCGGTTCGGACCTGAATCAAAAGAAACGGCCCGGCAGCCGCTGAAAACGGATGCCGGGCCATTACCGGATAACTGCCTGTCCGCTTGAGGACGGACAAGCATGGAATAAATAAACCAGGGTTCACAACAAGAGGATGTATCTCAATAAGATATGTGGATGTGAAACATGATTTGAAAACTAACATATAGTAATATACAGTAACATGAACACAAAGAATCTTTTAATTGCCGGTATGTTTGCCGGGTTGTTCCTTTCCTGTAAGGAAGTGGAACCGCCTGCACCTGTTTTGCCGGTTCCGACGCCGGAACAGATCGAGTGGCAGAAAATGGAAAACTATGCATTTGTGCATTTCGGGTTGAATACGTTTAATGATTTGGAATGGGGATATGGAAATACACCCGCCGAAACGTTTAACCCGACAGACTTGGATTGTGAACAATGGGTGCGGATTATCAAGGCGGCTGGTTTGAAAGGCGTGATCCTGACTGCTAAGCACCATGACGGTTTTTGTTTATGGCCGACGAAGACGGTCGATTATAATATCTCCAATTCCCCTTATAAAGGTGGAAAAGGCGATATGGTTCGCGAACTGTCCGATGCCTGCAAGAAGCACGGCTTGAAATTCGGGCTTTACCTTTCTCCCTGGGATCGCCATAATTCCGAATATGGGCGGGAAGGCTACCAAAAGACCTACCACGAACAGATCAACGAGTTGACTTCCAATTACGGCCCGCTGTTCGAGTTTTGGTTTGACGGAGCGAATGGTGGAAACGGTTGGTACGGCGGAGCGAATGAAACACGTTCGATCGATCCGAAAACGTATTACGGTTATGAGACGGCCCGTGAGATGATCAAGGCGAAACATCCGGGAGCGATGATCTTCGGCGGGACGGTTCCCGATATCCGTTGGATCGGCAATGAGTCCGGTTGGGCTGGCGAAACGAACTGGTCGCCCTATTCTCTGGATAAGGAAACCCATTATACACAGAATCAATGGGGCATGAAAGACGGCGACCGGTGGTTGCCGGGAGAATGTGACGTGTCGATCCGTCCGGGATGGTTTTACCACCATCGTGAGGATCATCAGGTACGTACCGTTCCGAACCTGGTGGACCTTTATTACCGCAGCGTAGGGCATAATGCCAACTTCCTGCTGAACTTCCCGGTAGCCCTCAGCGGACAGATCCATCCGGTCGATTCCGCCCGCGCCGTCGACTGGTATCATACGATGCAGACAGAGTTGAAAGAGAACCTTTTGGCCGGCATCAAGCCGAAGGCAAACGAAACCCGCGGCGGTGCTTATAAGCCCGCAAACGTGACGGACGGCAACTGGGATTCTTATTGGGCGACTTCCGATGAGGTAACGGACGGCTCCCTGACTTTCCCGCTACCGGCAGGAACTTCGCTGAACCGGGTCATGATACAGGAATATATCCCGCTCGGACAGCGTGTATGCGCCTTTACCATAGAAGTGGAAAAAGATGGCAAATGGATGCCGGTCGAAACAGCCGATACGCTTTCGACAGTGGGTTACAAACGTCTCGTCCGTTTCAAAACGACTCCGGCAGATGCTTTGCGCATCCATTTCACGGAGGCGAAAGGACCATTGTGCATTAATAATGTGGAAGCATTTCTGGCTCCTCCTTTGCTGGAACAGCCGCGCATTGTGCGAAATGCAAAGAACGAAGTGCGCATCGGAGTGGAAAGCGAGGGAGCCGACATCTATTATACGGTAGATGGATCGGAGCCGACGGCACAGTCCGCAAAATATGATGCTCCTTTTACATTGGACCATAAAGGAACGGTCAAGGCGGTTACTTACGATGCCCAGTCCGGCAAATCCGGCCCTGTTGCCATCCGTAACTTCGATTTGCCTGCTGCCGATTATAAGGTGCTTAGCCCTTCCGACGAACAGGCGGATCTCATGTTTGACGGAAATGGCTATTCTACCTATTACCTGCCCGTTGGTAAGAACGAAATAGTTGTGGAGCTGGCTGCTCCCCATACGATCAGCGGTTTTGTTTATACACCCAACCAGGGACGTGATTCACAGGGACATATTTCGAACTTCCAACTGTTAGTGGACGGAAAGGTCGTGGCCTCCGGTGAGTTCTCGAACATCAAGCATAACCCGATTGAACAAGAAATACGTTTTGCGCCTGTCAAAGGCCAAAAATTAGTTTTTAAGGCGACACGAATAGTGGATAACGTAAAACGTGTTGGAATTGCTGAGTTCTCCGTTATCACGGAAGACTAAACGATTTTCAACATAATTTGTGTTTGACAGCAAGTGCCTGTGAAGGTCCTTGCTGTCTTTTTTCTGTCGGAAGAAAATAAAAGTTTGTTTTTTATTAAACCTTTTTGTTACCGGTTCGTCTATATTTGCACGTACTTTATGTATATTTACGTGTCAATACGTGTTTTTAAGTAGAATACCTGGAAAATATGACAAAGAAAGTGAAGTGGAGCGTGACTGCCGTAATTGTTTTGATGATTGTCGGGATGATCGCTTATCCGCAGATTAAAAGCCGGATGAAAGCATCCAAGGATGCAGCCGAAGTGGTTCCGCCTGCCGGAAACCAGGTTCGGAAACAAGTTTTGAATATTAATGCGGAAGTGTTGAAATATCAGTCTTTGACCGATAAAACCATTGTAACCGGCAGTACGATTCCCGATGAAGAGGTGGATCTGTCGTTCGAGTCGTCGGGCAAGATCGTGGCTATCTATTTCACGGAAGGAACGCATGTGAAAGCCGGTGACCTGCTTGCTAAAATCAACGATAAACCGTTACAGGCCGAACTGAAAAAGTTGGAGGCGCAGGTGCCGCTGGCCAAAGACCGCGTATATCGCCAGCATACGCTTCTGGAAAAGGACGCTGTCAGCCAGGAAGCCTATGAACAGGTGGCGACCGAATATGAAAAACTGATGGCGGACATCGAGCTGGTAAAGGCCAATATCGCCCAGACCGAGCTACGGGCGCCGTTCGACGGGATCATCGGTCTTCGAAATGTCAGCGAAGGCGCCTATGCCTCTCCCTCGACCGTTATCACCAAACTGACAAAAATTTCTCCTCTGAAAATCGAGTTTTCCGTTCCCGAACGCTACTCGGCGGATATCAAGGACGGCACACCGATCGTGTTCAGGATGAACTCGTCCGTCGGCATGATGCAGGACTATAAAGCGACCGTTTATGCCGTAGAGAGTAAAATCGACGAGGCGACCCGTTCGCTGAAAGTACGTGCGACCTATCCGAACCGGGATGAGTCGATCGTGCCGGGACGTTATACCTCTGTCGAAATTACCCGCCGCGAGATAGAGGATGCATTGGCTATCCCCAGCGAGGCGCTGATCCCTGAAATGGGGAAAAACATCGTTTATTTGTATAAGGGAGGTGTGGCGGAACCTGCCGAGATTATTCTGGGACTTCGTACGGAAAGCCAGGTCCAGGTGCTGAAAGGGCTGAGTGTGGGCGATACGGTGATCACCTCCGGTGTGATGCAGCTCCGCACGGGTATGAAAGTTGCGATTGATAATCTGAAGTAAGGAGCGATATGGCGAATATTTCTGAAATAAGCATAAAGAGACCCGTTCTTTCGACAGTGATGATGATTATCCTCCTGTTGTTCGGAATGATCGGCTATAAGTTCCTGGGGGTGCGTGAGTTCCCGAGTGTGGATAACCCGATTATCTCGGTCAATGTCTCCTACCCGGGGGCTAATGCGGAGGTGATCATGAACCAGATTACGGAGCCGTTGGAACAGAATATCAACGGTATTCCCGGCATCCGCTCGCTAAGTAGTGTCAGCAGCCAGGGCAGTTGCCGCATCACGGTGGAATTTGAATTGTCAGTCGACTTGGAAACGGCGGCAAACGATGTGCGTGACAAAGTTTCGCGCGCCCAGCGTTACCTTCCGCGGGATTGCGACCCTCCTACCGTGTCGAAAGCGGATGCGGATGCAACGCCGATTATGCAGATCGGTATCCGGAGTAGCAAACGGTCGTTGATGGAATTAAGCGAAATCGCCGAACTGACGGTGAAGGAACGGCTCCAGACCATTCCGAACGTGAGTAGCGTCGATATATGGGGAGAGAAGCGTTATTCCATGCGCTTGTGGCTGGACCCGATCAAGATGGCAGGCTATGGCGTCACTCCGTTGGATGTGAAAAATGCGGTGGATGCTGAAAACGTGGAGCTTCCTTCCGGCAGCATCGAGGGAAATACGATCGACCTGTCCATCCGTACGTTAGGGCTGATGCATACGGCTAAAGAGTTTAACGACCTGATCATTAAACAGGAAGGTGATAATATCATCCGTTTTCAGGATGTCGGCAGGGCGGAAGTAAGCCCGGAGGATTTGCGAAGCGTGATGCGCAAGAACGGCGAACCGATGGTGATCGACGTGATCATCCCGCAGCCCGGAGCCAACCAGATCGAGATTGCCGATGAGGCATACAAACGTATCGAGCAACTGAAGAAAGACCTGCCCGAAGATGTGACGGTCGAAATGGTCTATGACAACACCCGCTTTATCCGTGCTTCTATCAGCGAAGTGGAAGAGACGATCTATGTCGCTTTTCTGCTGGTGGTACTGATCATCTTCCTTTTCCTGCGCGACTGGCGCGTGACGCTGGTGCCTGTGGTGGTTATTCCGGTTTCGCTGGTGGGGGCGTTTTTCGTGATGTATATTTCCGGATTCTCCATTAACGTGCTGACGATGTTGGCCGTGGTACTCTCGGTCGGCTTAGTGGTGGATGATGCCATTGTGATGGCGGAGAATATCTATGTGCGTATCGAGCAGGGGATGGAACCGAAAGAGGCGGGTATAGAAGGATCGAAGGAGATCTTCTTTGCCGTCGTCTCGACAACGGTGACGCTGGTGTCCGTCTTCCTCCCGATTGTGTTTATGGAGGGGATGACGGGACGTCTGTTCAAGGAGTTCAGTATCGTGATTGCCGGTTCGGTGACGATCTCTTCTTTTGTCGCATTGACCTTCACGCCGATGCTGGCGACCAAGTTGTTGAAAAAACGTGAAAATAAAGGTTGGCTCTATACCAAGACAGAACCTTTCTTCGACGGGATGAACAATGTCTATACGAAGGCGCTGAATGCATTCCTGAACCGCAAGTGGTGGGCGTTGCCGATTGTGGCGATCCTTTTCGGCTCTATCGGTTATTTCTGGCGGACGATCCGTTCCGAACTTTCTCCGTTGGAAGACCGTTCTTCCATATCTATCCGCATCTCGGCACAGGAAGGGGCGACCTTCGAATATATACGCGACTTTACGGATCAGGTGGCTGCGATGGCCGATACGCTCGCCCCGGAGCGCCAATCGCTGACGGTGCGTGCGAACAGTAGCATGGGATATATCACCGTCCTGCTCCCCGATATCAAAGAACGTGAACGTTCGCAGATGGAGATAGCCGATGTCCTTTCGGCCCATGTGCGCGGCAAGACGGAGGCACGCGCTTTCGTACAACAGCAGTCCACTTTCGGCGGCCGCCGTGGCGGTATGCCGGTGCAGTATGTTTTGCAGGCGACCAGCTTAGAGAAGCTGCAGGAGCATTTGCCTGCCTTCATGCAGAAGGTAAGCGAAAGCCCGGTGTTCCAGATGGCGGATGTGAATCTTAAGTTTACGAAACCGGAGGCCCGTATCGAGATCAACCGCGACAAGGCCTCGTCTTTGGGTGTCAGTACCCGTACGATTGCGCAAACCTTGCAATATGCATTGAGCGGCCAGCGCATGGGCTATTTCTATATGAATGGGAAACAATACCAGATATTGGGCGAGATCAACCGCCAGCAGCGTAACACGCCGTTGGATCTGAGGTCCATTTATGTGCGCAGCAATACGGGCGAGATGATCCAGTTGGATAACCTCGTCTCACTGAAAGAGGACGTGGCGCCGCCTCAGTTATATCGTTATAACCGTTTTGTGGCGGCAACCGTGTCCAGCGGCCTGAACAAAGGATATACGATCGGGGACGGCTTAGACGAAATGGACCGTATCGCGGCAGAGACGTTGGACAACAGTTTCCGTACGGCACTCTCCGGCGAGTCGAAGGAGTTTCGCGAGAGTTCGTCCAGCCTGATGTTTGCCATGATTCTGGCTTTGTTCATGATTTATCTGGTCTTGGCGGCGCAGTTCGAGAGTTTCAAGGATCCGCTGGTGGTGATGTTCACCGTTCCGCTGGCGATTGCGGGGGCGTTGATCTTTATGAGTTATTCGGGTGTGACGATGAATATATTCAGCCAGATCGGTATCATTATGCTGATCGGTCTGGTGGCGAAGAACGGTATCTTGATCGTGGAGTTTGCCAACCAGCGGCAGGAGGCGGGTTCAAGTATGGCAGAGGCGATCCGTTCGGCATCCGTCCAACGTCTGCGTCCGATCCTGATGACGAGTATTTCGACGATCCTCGGGTTGGTCCCGCTGGTATATGCATCGGGCGAAGGGGCACAGGGACGTATTGCGATGGGTATCGCTGTTGTGGGAGGTATGATGGTTTCTACTTTCCTGACGTTGTTTATCGTCCCGGCAATGTACAGCTTTATTTCTACCGACAGGCAGAAGAAATTGAAAATTGAGAATTGAAAATTATTTAAGACGGGTGTCGTCTTAGGGTTAAGACGAGTGTCGTCTAAGGGCTAAGACGGGAAAGACTATAAAAGTTTGAAATATGAAGCGACTCTTTTTATTAATATGTATAGCATTTGCAGTTGTTCCGGCCAGGGCGCAACGGGTGTTCAGCCTCGACGACTGTATCCGGACCGGATTGGAACGTAATTACTCGATCCGCATCATTCGCAACGAACAGCAGGTCAGCGCGAACAATGCGACTCCCGGCAATGCCGGCTATTTGCCGACCGTTGACCTGAGCGGAGGTCTTAGCGGTACGCTTAATAACAACAGCAATAAACTCTCCGATGGCACGACCGAAAAGACGAACGGCGTCAGTAACGAGACGGCGGATGTCGGCCTGAATGTGAACTGGACCGTTTTCGACGGGTTGGGCATACAGGCCACTTACGACAAACTGAAAGAGTTGCAGAACTTAGGCGAACTGAACACCCGCATGACGATCGAGGACTTCGTTGCCGATCTTTCGAGCGAATACTATAATCTGATCCGCCAGAAGATCCGCCTCCGCAACCTCCATTCCACGCTCGATCTTTCGCGTGAACGCTTGCGTATCGTGGAAGAACGGTATTATATCGGTTCGATGTCCCGCCTCGATCTCCAGCAGGCACAGGTCGATTTCAATGCCGACAGTTCCAATGTCCTGAACCAGTTGGAGCAGGTGCATACTTCCCGGATCCGTCTGAACCGGTTGATGGCTTTGGAAGATGTGGAGGAGCAGGTACAGATCAAAGATTCCCTCATTACCCCCAATCCGTTCTTAGACGAAGTGGAACTCTGGAAAAGTACGCTTTCGACCAATTCATCCCTGCTGATCGCCAAGAAGAACCAGGTGATATCTGAGTTAGACTATAAAAAGATAAAGAGCCGTAACTATCCATACGTCAAGCTGAATGCAGGATATGGTTATACGGCGAACTGGTACGAGGTGGGAGCGACCGACCTCCAACGCCGTCTCGGGTTGAACTACGGTGTGACGGTCGGCATCAACGTGTTCGACGGTTTCAACCGCAAACGCGAGCAGCGGAATGCCCGGATCCAGATCCAGAACCAGGAACTGCGTACACGGGAACTGGAATTGGGGCTGCGGGCCGATATGAGCAATTTCTGGATGGCCTATCGGAACAACCTGGATTTGTGGAGCCTGGAAAAAGAGAATTTAGTTGCCGCACAGGAGAACTACCGGATTGCGATCGACCGTTACAAGCTGGGCGACCTGTCCGGTATCGAACTGCGTGAAGCCCAGAACAGCCTGTTAGAAGCGGAAGAACGGCAGTCCATCGCCGAGTATGCCACCAAGATATGCGAAATCTCCCTTTTGCAGCTTAGTGGAAAAATTATGGATATGTTTCATGATTAAGATTCTGTTGCTGACGGATTTCTCCAGCGGCTACGGACGTAGCCTGCTGGAAGGTGTGGTCCGGTATGCCCGTGAGGCGGGTCCCTGGGCCTTTTACCGGATGCCGCTCTATTATCGTGAACTGCATGGTGATGAAGGAGTGGTACGTTGGGCCGAGGAATGGGGAGCCGATGCGATTATTGCCCAGTTGACCGATGTGGATCTGGATATTCTGAACCGGCTCGATATCCCGATTATTGTCCAGAACTACAAAGAGCGCTATCACGGCCTCTCCAACCTGACCGGCGATTATTATGGCACAGGTGTGATGGCAGCCAGTTTTTTCATTCGCAAAGGATATAAGGCTTTTGCCTATTATGGTTTTCTGGATACGGTCTGGATGCGGGAACGGGGCGAAGGGTTCCGGGACACGGTGGCGGATCATGGTTATCCCGTTTATGTCTTGGATGATGATGGACAGATGTCCGGTGGACAGTGGAACTTCGATGCCGAACGTGTCAGCCGTTGGTTGCTCGACCTGCCTAAACCGGTTGCCCTTTTTGCCTGTGACGATTATTATGCCTTGCAGATTACAGAGGTTTGTAAAATGTACAACATCGATATTCCCGGAGATATCGCCGTCCTGGGTGTGGACAATGACAATCTGTTGTGCAATATCTCGGACCCGTCCCTCTCCTCGATCGAGCTGGATGTCGAGAACGGAGGGTATGAAGTCGGCAAGTTGCTTCACCAGTTTATCGAGAAGAAAATCACGGCTCCTGTCGACGTTATCATCAAGCCGGTACGGATCGTTGCCCGCGGTTCGACGGAGCGCTTTGCCGTGTCCGATAAATATATCGGCCAAGTGCTGGACTATATCGATGAGAACTATCGCAATCCGCTTTCTGTGGACGACCTGATCCGGATCATTCCCTATTCCCGCCGTGTGCTGGAAAAGAAATTCAAGGGCGAGACCGGTATGTCCGTCTACCAGTACATTCAGCAGCAGCGCATCGATAAGTTCGCCTCTCTGCTGATCGCAACCCACCTTCCTTTAGTCGAAGCGGCGGCCAATGCCGGATTCACCGACTACAAAAACATCTCTCGCATTTTCGTTAAAATGAAAGGCATGACGCCATTGCAGTACCGAAAACGGTTTGCCATCCGGTAAAGTATTCGTGTTTTGAGGATTTTGTTTCGTGATTATACCCTAATTGCGAAAAATAATGTGCTTAATTTGTGCATAGATAATCTAATATACGATTGCCATGGGGACAACACTGATAAACGGACGTTTGATTCTGCCCGGCGGAATAGGAGAAACCGGGTATGTCGTAATAGAAGACGGCAAAATTGCGGCCGTGGAGAAAGGCGAACCGGCCGGCCCGCTTTCCGGCGAAGTGATCGACGCCCATTCCCTTTATATTTCCCCCGGTTTTATAGACTTGCATACGCATGGAGCTGGTGGAGCCGACTTTATGGACGGCACTGTCGAGGCTTATCTCACCGTGGCAGAGACACATGCCCGCTACGGGACGACGGCTTTGTTGCCGACTACACTTACTTGCCCGGATGAAGAACTGTTCCATATGTTCGATGTCTACACGGAAGCTAAAGCCCGGAATACGAAAGGCGCACATTTTTTAGGCATCCATCTGGAAGGCCCTTATTTCGCCTACAGCCAGCGGGGAGCGCAAGATCCGGCCAATCTGAAACAACCCGTTCCCGAACATTATATGAAAATATTGGAAGCATCCGGAGATATCGTCCGTTGGAGCATTGCGCCTGAGTTGCCGGGCGCCCTCGAACTGGGGCGGCTGTTGAAAAGCCGCTATATCCTGCCCTCGGTCGGGCATACGGATGCCGTTTGCGAGGAGGTAACGGAGGCTTTCGAATCCGGATATTCCCTGATGACTCATCTTTATTCGGGCATGCAAGGCGTTACCCGCCGGAACGCTTACCGCTATGCCGGCGCAGTCGAAGCGGCGTTCCTAATCGACGGGATGGATGTCGAGATTATTGCAGACGGCATTCATCTGCCTAAAAGTCTCTTACAACTGATCTATAAATTCAAGGGTGCGGACCGGATCGCCCTGATTACCGATTCGATGCGTGCAGCCGGTATGCCGGAAGGAACCTATAAATTAGGCAGCCTGAAAGAAGGGCAGACAGTCGTGGTGGAAGACGGAGTAGCCAAGTTGCCGGATCGCACAGCTTTCGCGGGAAGTGTGGCAACCGCAGACCGTCTGGTGAGGACGATGGTTGAAACAGCCGGAGTCCCGCTTGCGGAAGCCGTCAGGATGATGACGGCCACACCGGCCCGTATCTTAGGTGTGAACGACCGGAAAGGCAGCCTGCAAGTCGGAAAAGATGCCGATATCATCCTCTTCGACGACCACATCCGCGTTGCCCGGACGTTGATCGGCGGAAAGACAGTTGCCATATTCGATCGGATCGTTTAGGCACGGGTTACATAGAAATCAAGGAATGAAAAACCTAAAAATAATCAATTATGATAACGAGACGTAGTTTTTTGAAGAGAGCGGCAGCCGGTACGGCGATCGCTTCGTTTGGAGGAATTTTACCCGGTTTCAGTGCCCGGAGTTATGCCAATATAGTCGGGGCGAACGAGCGGATAAACGCAGCCGTGATAGGTGTCAATTCGCGTGGAAAAGCGTTGGCGCAGAACTTTGCCAAGCAGCCGAATTGCCAGGTTACGCGCATCTGCGACGTCGATTCGCGCGCCTTGTCCAAATGTATTGCGGCCGTAGATGAAATCACGGGACAGAAGCCTGCCGGAGACAAAGACCTTCGCAAGACCTTCGAGCATAAGGATGTCGATGCCGTCGTGATCGCTATGCCCGACCATTGGCATGCGCCTGCCGCCTTGCTGGCGATGAAGGCGGGAAAGCATGTATATCTGGAAAAACCCTGTAGCCACACTCCGGCGGAAGGCGAGATGCTGGTCGAGGCTGCCAAACGGTATAAACGGGTGGTCCAGATGGGTAACCAGCGCCGTTCGTGGCCGAATATCGTAGAGGCTATCAATGAGATCAAAGCCGGGACAATCGGAAATGTCTATTTCGGCAAATCCTGGTACACGAATAACCGTCCTTCCATCGGGACCGGCAAGGAAACAGGCGTGCCCGAATGGCTCGATTGGGAACTGTGGCAGGGACCGGCTCCGCGCACTGCATACAAAGATAACTTCCTCCACTACAACTGGCATTGGTTCTGGCGTTGGGGAACCGGCGAGGCTTTGAACAACGGGACGCACATGGTCGATCTGCTGCGTTGGGGGATGGATCTCGACTTTCCTACGGCTGTGACCTCTACCGGCGGCCGTTACTATTACAAGGACGACTGGGAAGCGCCCGATACGCAAGTGATCAATCTGGATTTCGGCGGCAAAAAGTCGATGATGTGGGAAGGCCATTGTTGCAATCCGTTCCGCATCGAGGGTGAAGTGGTCGGCCTTTTGTTCTATGGCGAGAAAGCGAACCTGCTGATTGGCGGCGGCAACGAATATAAGATACTGGATCATAAGAACCAGGTGATCAAACACGTGACAAGCAAGATACAGATCGACCCGCGTAACAAGATGAACCCCGCCCAGCAATTAGATGCCCTTCATATCCAGAACTTCTTCGACGGCATCACGAAAGGAACGCCGCTTCATGCCGATATCCTGTCCGGCCATAAGAGCACGTTGCTGGTGCAATTGGGAAATATCGCCCAACGCTCGTCCGAACGCCTGCTGGTCGATCCGTCCGACGGCCATATCCGGAATAAGGAGGCTGCCGGTAAGTATTGGGCCCGTACATATGAAAAAGGTTGGGAGATGAAGTTATGATGGCGACTGCTGACCATACAGCCGATAAGCGGCAGGTGGCGATCGGGATTGCCATTATCGGAGTCGTGTTTTTCATCATCGGCTTCGTGTCGTGGGTGAACTCGATCCTGATCCCTTATTTCCGGATATCCTGTGAGTTGACGAACTATCAGTCCTATTTCGTCACTTTCTCCTTCTACATCGCCTATCTGGTGATGTCGGTTCCTGTAGCCTACCTGCTGAAGCGGACGGGCTATAAGAAAGGAATGATGTACGGTTTCTTCTGTCTGGCTGTCGGCGCCTTGTTGTTCGTGCCGGCCGCGTTGAACCGCGCCTATGGGGTTTTCCTGACCGGCCTGTTTACGATGGGGACGGGGCTTTCTGTCCTGCAGGCTTCGGCAAACCCGTATATCACGATTATCGGGCCGATCGAAAGCGCGGCGCGAAGGATCAGTATTATGGGCGTCTGCAACAAGTTTGCCGGCATCGTCTCGCCCCTGATCTTTGCGGCTGTCGTATTGGGAAAGAGCCAAGACATCTTGCGGGCGGTCGAGGACGGGCTGTTGTCCGGGGCGGATAAGGAAGCGGCCTTAGACGAGTTGATCCGGGGCGTGATCCTGCCTTATAGCGTGTTGGCGCTTTTGTTGGTGGCGATCGGCGTGTTTATCTACCGTTCCGTATTGCCGGATATCAATCCCGAAGATGAGGATGAGAAGGTGGCGGCTGCCAATTCGGATAAGACATCCGTTTTCCAGTTCCCCTATTTAGTGTTGGGCGTGCTGGCGCTGTTCCTGCATGTCGGTACGCAGGTGATCGCGATCGATACGATCATCAGCTATGCCGGCTCGATGGGAGTCGGGTTGTTGGATGCCAAGTTCTTTCCGTCCTATACGTTGGGAGCTACTATTTTAGGCTATATGTTGGGCATCCTGCTGATCCCTAAAGTGGTTTCCCAAAAGAATGCGTTGATCTTCTGTACGGTGTTGGGGCTGGCGCTTTCCTTTGGTGTGGTCTTTGCCGACGTGAATGTCTCTTTCCTGGGGCATGACGCGAATCTGTCCATCTGGTTCTTAGCCTCATTGGGCTTCCCTAATTCGTTGATATACGCGGGTATATGGCCGCATGCGATCCGCGATCTGGGACGGTTCACGAAGATCGGTTCTTCTCTGCTGGTGATGGCGTTGTGTGGAAATGCAATCCTGCCGCTCGTCTACGGCAAAATGGCGGACATGACTTCCCTGCAACAAGGCTACTGGGTACTGATCCCTTGTTTCCTGTACCTGATCTGGTATGCAGTATCAGGTTACCGGATCACACATTGGAGTCGCAACAAATAGGTTTAATAATACGGATGAAAGATCTGTCGGTTCTCTTTTGCCGTCAGCTTCAGCAGACGGCATGGAAAGAGGCAAAACATAACTGGCAAACCATACCGGTAAATCACTTTTCATCCAATCATCAAACAGCTGATTAAATTAAAATGAAAATAGACAATCTATCCATCTATATTTTCCCGGACAGGCAGGCGATGGGGAGGCAAGCTGCCGCCGATGTTTCGGCGGCGATACGGGAGTTGTTGGAGAGGAAAGCGGAGATCGGCATGATCTTCGCTGCCGCTCCTTCGCAAAACGAATTCTTAGCCGCCCTGACCGCCGATCCTTCCATACCTTGGGGACGCGTGAACGCTTTCCACATGGACGAATACATCGGGCTTTCCCCGGACGCCCCGCAAGGTTTCGGTAACTTTCTGAAAGAGCGCCTGTTCGACAGAGTGTCTTTCCGGAACGTGTATTACATCCCGAACGACGCCACCGACCCCGCTGCCGCCATAGCCGGCTATTCCCGCCTGCTGGCCGGTAAAGGAGTCGATATCGTCTGCATGGGAATCGGAGAAAACGGTCATATCGCCTTTAACGATCCGCATGTCGCGGACTTTGCCGATCCCGTACCGATGAAGGTCGTGGAACTCGATCCGCGATGCCGCCGTCAACAGGTGAACGACGGGTGTTTTTCCACCCTTGCGGAAGTCCCCGAACGTGCTTTCACGCTCACGATCCCGGTCTTGATATCCGCCCCTTACACCTTCTGCATCGTCCCCGCCCGCTCGAAAGCCGAGGCCGTCTATAACACGCTCTATGCCGCGGTCAGCGAGCGGAATCCTTCGACTATCCTCCGCCGTAAAGAGAATGCCCGGCTTTATTTAGATGCCGGCAGTGCGTCTCTTCTTCCGGAGGACCGGGCAGGTGAATAAATGAATAACCTTTTAATAATTAAAAGACATGAAACATAGAATTGCATTACTCTTATTAGTCCAGCTTTTCGCCTGGTTCGCTCTTCAGGCACAGGAAGTAATCCGCATAGGCGTGGTCGGGCTCGACACCTCCCATTCAGAGGCCTTTATCCGTCTTCTGAATGCGGCAAACCCGGAACCGCAATACGCAGGCTTCAAGGTCGTGGCTGCCTATCCTTACGGCTCCAGGACTATCGAATCGAGTATGAAACGCATCCCCGAATACACGGAAGGAGCTAAAAAGAATGGCGTGAAGATCACCTCCTCGATAGCCGAACTGCTGAAAACGGTCGATTGCGTCCTGTTGGAGACAAACGACGGGACGCTTCATCTCGAACAAGCCGTGGAAGTCATCAAAAGCGGTAAACCCCTGTTCCTCGACAAGCCCGTTGCCGCCACCTTGCCGGATGCCATCGCCATCTATCGCTTTGCCGAAGAACGGAACGTCCCGATCTTCTCCTCGTCCGCCCTGCGCTACTCGCCCAGAAACCAGGAACTGAGAGCAGGAAAGGAAGGCAAAGTTGTCGGTGCCGACTGCTATTCTCCCTGCACGGAAGAACCTTCGCACGCCGGCTTCTACTGGTACGGTATTCATGGCGTGGAAACGCTTTATACGCTGATGGGAACGGGCTGCGAATCCGTCTCCTGCGTGTCGACCGAAGGAACCGATGTGGCTGTCGGCGTCTGGAAAGACGGGCGTATCGGCACATTCAGAGGCTTGCGTGAAGGCGCCCGCCCTTACGGGGGAACCGCTTTCTGCGAGAAGAAGATGTTTCCCGCAGGCGGTTACGAGGGCTATGGGAAGCTGCTGGAAACGATCCTGACTTTCTTCAAAACCCGCGTTTCGCCTGTCGACAAAGTGGAAACCCTGGAGATCTACACCTTTATGGAAGCCGCTAACGAGAGTAAACGGCAGGGAGGGAAACCTGTGACAATCAAATCCGTATACGATAAAGCTACTAAAGAGGCTCCTATTGTGCGCTGAATTCAGGTAGAAAGTATTAACTTTGCCTTATTATCGCAGGTAAATGATGATTTATCGGTATATTTAAGGTGTCGCTGTAGGGGCGGGTTCTAAACCCGCCCAATTACAACATGTATATTTGTCGATATCGGGCAGGTTTAGAACCTGCCCCCTACAGAACGACAATCATTTCGACAACGATGTCATTCCATCACACCCATAAATCATCATTTACCCCCGAGGAAACCTATAATTAATAATTTATGCAGATCATCCCCAAAGCTAATACACTAAGAAAAGGCGTACTTCTATACCGGGGCATCCGTTACCGCAAAGGCTTCGGGGTGCATTCCCCTTTTGTTTTCAACCTAATCACGAAGGTGATCGAGGAGCGTTGCCAATACTATAGTTTCTATGACATCGAACTGATCCGCAAACAGTTGCTTTTCCAAAATGGCGGGATCACCTATCCCGACCGCCAGCAAAGGGGAAAGATGCGTAGGCGCACGATCGGCCAGATTGTCGAACGGGAGGCGATACGTCCCAAACACGGTGCCCTGCTTTTCCGCCTTACCAACTATTTCAAATCGAAACATATCCTTCAGTTGGGCCCTTCTATGGGCTTGTCCACTTTGTATCTGACTTCATACGCATCCAATCTGAAATGTATCGCCCTGGAAAACGTGCCGGAGTTTGCCTCCATCGCCCGTATCGCTTTCGATAAGGCAGCCCGCAATCCGGTCGACCTGCGTGTCGGAGGGTATAAGGATTTACTCCCGGCAGCCTTGAAAGATATGGAGCAGCTTGATTTCGTCTTTTTCAATACCTTGTATGAACAGCAAAACAACAGCTGGCTGTTTGAAGAATGTCTGAAGCATGTACACGGTGATACGGTCTTTGTCTTCGAAGGCATCAAAGCCAGCCGCAAGATGCGTGAGTTCTGGCAGGAAGTATGCGGACATCCCGAAGTGACGGTGACAATCGACCTGTATTCGATGGGAATCGTGTTTTTTAACAAGAGGCTGCATAAGAAGAATTATATTGTTTATTTCTAAGGAAGAAAAAGAAGTCTCCCGATCGTTTTACCGTTTCCCCGGCAGGGAACTGTCGTTTCCTCGGCGGGGAACTGTCGTTTCCTCGGCAGGGAACTGTCGTTTCCTCGGCAGGGAACTGTCGTTTCCTCGGCAGGGAACTGTCGTTTCCTCGGCAGGGAACTGTCGTTTCCTCGGCAGGGAAACTGTAATGGGTTGGATATCGAATGGTTAGCAGATAGCTGTCGGACAAGGAATGGATAGAAAGAAAATGAAAACAAAATGAGGCTTATCCGTTTTTCTTTTCCGTATAGTTGTTCCGGCCTTAACTGTTATTGGAAGGGGCGTTTGCTTTCCTTGAATTTAACGTAGTTCCGAGAGAACTATACAAAGCTCCAAACTAAAATCGACATACACAACAGCCACTAAAACACAATTGTTAAAAATTGTGTTGGTGTCAGTGCGCGCATAATTAATCAAGTTACCTATTACGCGCGCACAGGCGTGTTTTATACGTACACGAAGCGTTTTCACGCTATCTATATTTATACTTTATTAAGACTGTCTTAACTTTTTTCGACAGTCTCATCACGTCTCACTACGTGAGCCGAAGGCGGTCGCTCGGCGAAGTTTGGGTATACATTCGGGACGCTACGCTACCTCATTTCTACCCAAACTTCGCCTCACTTCCTTTAGGGTTAAACAAAGTAGCCTCACTCCGAAACAACGAAGTGAGGTCTACAGACAGTTCTAAATCAAATGTTCAAATAAGAGAAAAATTTACGAAGTGCTCACCGTCTCGTTATTCTCATCAACGGTAGCCTTCTCTTTAGCGAGCTTTTCTCTGTAAGCTTTCTCTTTAGCTTCATTCCGGGCGTTTTCACGCTCTGAAATCTCACGTGAGAGGGTTGCATAATCCGCGAAATCAAAATCGGGATTATCGGTCGGCAAAACATCGTCAAAATCCTGATCTCTATCAGGGTACTCACCAGAACGAAGACCAGATGAAACAGGCATTCCCATTGCTAACCTGTAAACAAGCTCACGAACTGTAAAACTTTCAGAAGGCTCAACAAGCAAGTCATTACTTACTTTTTCTTGAACCACTTCCGAAGGAACATTGCTATAATTATAAGCGGTAACAAACATAAGCATCCAAAAATCAAAAAAAACAAAACAAAGTACCAAAACATAAACATAACATCATAACATTGGAGTACCATATTTAGGCATCAAACGAAGAGCTTTGACATCTTGATAAATCTGTACCCAAAATTTATCGTCATTAGTATTCGACGTTGCAAAAACACGATTACTCGGGTTACACTCGACAAAAGTAGTATTTAAATTCGGTTGAGACTGGAAAATTCGATTTAAATGCCAAAATGCAAGATTACCACGAAAATCACCGTGAGCCTCAGAGGCCTTGTATTTATATTCAGCATAGCGCGGAGTATAACCAAAAGTACCCTGATTATAAGATTCCTCGGAGGAAAGAAAAAGTTCTTGGTTTTTTATTTCCTGCTCTGACAAATGAGCAAATTCGGGGAAATAGAAATCCATATTGTCGAACTTTGTAAAATCACGAGGAACACCTTGCTGATAACCTGTACGCGGAGTGATGGACATAATACCAATGATATATCCGTGTTCTTCAAAATAATGCTTAAAACCATTATGCGCACCAGCAGAAATACCGTGTCCGGCCATATTTGCCTGCGGTGAAGTCTCATCAGTAGAAGAAGTTTGAAGTACTTCGGAAACAGAAACAGGCATGCGGCCACCACCGAGGAACTGCGGACGCTGCAAACGAGCATCAGAGGAGCGAACGCCAAAGTGGGAGAGGATTTGCTCAATATAACGAGAACCACCACGAGCATTACGTTCAAACCAACGTTGAAGAGCATTCGAAGTACGAAGGTCATTGATATTGACACCGAGTTCATCAATATTGACCTTAAGGGTTCCATTAGGGTCAAATTCGGGAGCACGATTATTCGAACCACCGGAATTAGCAGCACCAACTAAATAACCATCTTTACCACCATCATAGTCCTTAGTGACAACTCGAGCATTATAAAAATCTCCTTGGTCCCAATTACGACCATAAGCATCTATCCAATTCTGACGTAATTCACCATTACTATCATTTTGATAAATAACATCAACACTCTGTCCAGAACCTTGAATAGGAACAGTAACTTCGGGGCCACGTTGTAACCAAGGAAGAGCGGATGTAAAATAATCCTTTTCCCAAGCTCGCCGACGGAGAGTTAACAACCGAGTGATCTCATTACCATCTGTAATATTTCCAGAAGATAAAAGAAAATCAACAGGGTCAGTTAAATTTTGATCACGATAATACTCGTTATAAATAAGCTGATAAGCACGAAAAGGAAGTGCAGAAACTGCAAAACCATTAGGAGCCTTCACACCATTTGCAGGAGGATTCTTAGAATTAGAAGTACCAACAGACTGAAGAGACGGCAAACCGAGATAGTCCCAAAGAGATGAGTCTCCAAAGTCAGCAAGGTCCATGATAGGAATACTATCATTTAATTGAATTTTCGGGAAAACAGGTTTTTGTTCACCATCAATACCTTGAGTAATAAATGTTTCCCATTCGTCCCAAAGGAGACGATTAGGGACAAAGAAATAATGTGTAAACACATTTACACGATGCATCATAGGAGCAACAAGCGGAGCCAAACGCACCAGCATTTCAGTATTCACACGAAATTTATCACCAGGAACAACAGGGTTACACATGATAGGAACAAGTTCACCCATGTTCATTGTAACCTTAGATTCATATGAAAGATCAAAAGCGTTTCTTTTAGGACGCTTCATTCTGATCGAGTTAAAAATATTTGCCATTTTACATTTTACATCTTAAACGTTCATTCATTCTATTCTCATATTCCTCTGTTTGCTCGAGCTTCATGAGATCAGTGAGAACACCATCCTTTGTACCGGGAGAGCAACAAAAATGAACCCATTCGTCATACATTTTGTTGCGGAAAAATTCCTCACGCATCTCCTTAAGAAAAGCCTTCATATCATCATCATAAAGTTTGTCGGCATAATAACGTGGCATAGCCAATTTATAGCCTGACCAAGCACGAACATAATCACGAGGATGTTTACGGTAGAAATCAATAATATCGGCCTTCATAAAACCAAAACCGATACCAGGATTCCGAGAACACAGCATAAACGGCTTGTACTTTTTCTCATCCTTTAAAACAGACGGAACCATAGATTTTTCATACATATACTTACAGACATAAGCAATCTCTTTTACCGTAAGCGGGTGGGCCTGTACAAAACCGTTTTGCCAACATTCGGCGAGTAAATCACCAGCTTTCTTGCCAGTGAAGGGAAAGCCAAAAAGTATCATATGATAGTGAGGTCGGCCGCCTTTGGCGCCATATTCAGAGGTAACAAAATACCTCATTTTATAATCCTCATATTTCTTTCGAAGCCGTTTCATAAATAATTGTACATCACGCTTAGATACCACGGCTACATTACACTGAAATAGGTCACTACCAATTCGTTCTATAGGTAAATGTTCATCATCATAAGTTAAAGTGACAAACAAGGAGAACGGATACTCTTTAGCTTCCGCCTGTAATCTATATACCCAAGATTGGCGTTTATTCTGCCGACAGTTTACACACCAACCACAAGGCACTTTAGATTCAACACTGGCGAGATACATAGGATGAAGACACTTAGCCATTTAAAGCCGGAGTATCATCCTTACCAAAAATAGTCTTAACAGCATCTATGACCGTTTCAAGAACTACGAGCAGGATTTTCCAAACAGGTTTCATAAGCGAATACCTCCTCTACTTACACGATAACTACGAATCCTGCGTCTACGACTACGGCCGAGAAATCCACGTCTACGGCCTCTGCTTCTTCTACGTCTCATAAAATAATTTATTTGGGGTTAAACATTTTATCCAAACGGTCATCAGAAAGAGAAGCAGCCAAACGAGCAGCAAATTCACGAGCCACTTCAATAGCTGTTTTTCCATTACCAATAACACGTTCAAGATGATACCTAAATGCATTAATATCATTATCCTGTTTAAGCTTGCGAAGACCCTCCATAACGGAAGAATATTCAGCCTGTGAAAGCCTAACCTTATTATCAAACAAAGCACGATCGAGCTCATATTGCAAAACCTTACGATTCGCATCAGTCCAAGAACCAGCATTGCGAGCCTCTGCGAGATTTTTCTCTGCTATAGCACGATCGATCGAAACATCACGAAGCTGACGAGCCAAATTAAGGTCAAAACCAGAACGAGCAGTAGACATTGCAATATTGCCCTGTCGAATACCTTCGGTACGTGCCTGTTCACGAATGAGCTTATTTTGAGCCTCCATATTTTCAACCTGTGCTTTATTCTGCCGAGCTGCCATGTACATAGAAGCAGCATCCGAAAGACCAAGATTCCAGCCACGGTAGGGCTCCATGTGAGCACGCTGAATTTTCGCAGGTTCATACTGCGGAGCTGAACCAGCGCTATTGCCAGTAACACCATTACCATAAACAAGATTGGGATTAAGGCCAGCCTGCCGAAGACGGGACATTTGCGCAGTAGGTGCGTTATACGCATTCTGCATGTTCCACATCTCCAAATTGCGAGCGTAAGCACGCTCATTCTCAGCCGTCTGCCAATTGTTTTGATATTTGGCAAGCTCCATATTTTGAATGTTAGCCTTACGCTGTGAGGACATTCCAATTAAAGAACTACCAAGAGCGCCAAGACCACCAATTATTGCAGCACCAATAGCCATAATTAACTAAGTTTTAAAGATTCCAAATAATAAGCAGTTATATCAACTATCTCGAGATCAATAGCCAAAAGAGTTACCAATTTTCTACCAGCGGTATGGGCTTGAATCATATCACGGGCGGCAAATTGAATAGAACGAAAATGCTCAATTCTTTGAGTATCAACATACTGAACATGAAAATAGAACTGTTTCATAATTGTGTAATTAAAAGTTACTGTAGTTCCGAGAGAACTACAGTACCAGTGTTGAAAGAAAAATGTATTAAAATGAAATTTTTTTTCTTTTTTCAACTAGGGATGCCGTCTTGTGAACTGTTAGTATTATGTAAGCGTAAGTAAAAAAGATGAAAATGGATAGGGAAATGCTATATAAATTCTTTGAAGGAACGGCTTCTTATGAAGAAGAAGTTCGGATCCGGCAATGGATGGAACATTCCCCGGAAAACAGACGCGAATTCCTGAAAGAGAGAAAGATATTCGATTCGATGTTGCTTCTTGGCGATGAAAAAACGATTGAAGAAAAGAAGCGGAACAGGTCCTGGAACTTAAGTTCTCTCGGAACTGAGTTAATCAAGGTTGCAGCAGTTGTCGCTGTCACATTGGGACTTAGCTTCTTATATCAATTTGTTTCGGATAAGAACAGAGACGTGCCGATGCAGTCCATTTACGTCCCTACCGGACAACGGGTGAACATAACGCTGTCGGACGGGACGAATGTCTGGCTGAATGCCCGGACGAAGATCGTTTATCCGGCTGTGTTCGACAACTCAATACGTCAGGTAACGGTAGACGGAGAAGCCTATTTCGATGTTGCCAAGGATAAGAAAAGACCTTTTGTCGTGGAGACGGGCAAATGCAATATGGAAGTGCTGGGAACAAAGTTCAACGTGGAAGGCTATTCCGATAAAGACGATTTCGAGGTTACGCTGATGGAAGGAAGCGTGCGGGTAGCCTCCCGTATAGGTCTGGGAGATACATTGACGTTGAAGCCGGACAGTAAGGCTTGCCTGCAAAAGGACGGCAGACTGAAAGTCATTCCGGTCGACGATTACAACCCCTATCGCTGGAAAGAAGGGTTGATTTGTTTCCGGAACGAATCATTCCTTTCGATTATGAATGATCTGGAGAAATATTTCGGAGTCAGCATAGTTGTTGAGAATAAAAATGTATTGAAATATTATTTCACGGGAAAGTTCAGGCAGGCGGACGGTATCGACTACGCGTTGAGGGTCTTGCAGAGGGATATTCGCTTCAAATATGAACGGGACGATGAAAATCAAATTATTTATATCAGATAAACACAAGTGATAAAAGATCAGAAATAAAAAACACAATAATTAGTATTAACCTTATAAATAGTAAGAGACATGAAAACAAACAGTCAATAACAGAAAAATGCCGGCAAGCGCTGGGGGGCATTTACCGGCATTCCAATCAACACAATTTTTTTAAAATTCATTGTATCAACTTCAAATCAGTTACAAAGGTATGAAAAAAAACTTTTTGTCGGGAGGATATTATCCGAAAACCCCGTCAGGTAAAAAAATCTTGAGAACTATGCGAATATCCACATTCCTATTGGGAGCCTGTGTATTCTGTTCGTATGCTGAAAATTCGCATTCACAGAACGCCCGGGTTAGTATTAACAAGAACAATACTCAGTTGGAAAAGATTCTGAATGAGATTGAAAGTCAGACAGATTACTTGTTTATCTATAATAACCAGGTAAATGTTAACCGGAAGGTTTCGGTGAAAGCAAAAACGAAGCCTGTTTCCGAGGTATTGGATAACCTGTTTAAAAATGAGGGGATCGAATATGAAATGGAAGGAACTCACATTATCCTATCCTCTAAGAGCCGGGATGCGATCGCTGCCGTTAAACAACAAACACAAACAGTGACAGGCCGGATCGTCGATAATAACGGCGAAGCGATCATTGGGGCGAATGTGGTGGTGAAAGGCACTACAAATGGTACGGTTACCGATATAGATGGTAACTTCTCTATCGAGGCTGATCCTAAATCGGTTTTGAATATTTCTTATATTGGTTACTTGTCAAAAGAGATCGTTGTCGGTAACCAGAAAACAATCAATGTCGTATTATTGGAAGATACGAAAACGCTGGACGAAGTTGTCGTGATCGGGTATGGTACGCAGAAAAAGGCGGACTTGACCGGTTCCGTAGCCAATGTCAGCACGGACGATTTGAATACGCAGAGCAACACGACTATCGGGCAGGCCTTGCAAGGTAAGATTGCCGGTGTGGATATCGTTTCGCAGGGAGGTGCGCCGGGCGGTAGTACCCGTGTCATGGTCCGTGGTATCGGAACGTTGAACAACTCGTCTCCTTTGTATATCGTGGACGGTATGTATATGAGTGGAATCGATCATATCAACCCGAACGATATCGCCAGTATCGACGTGTTGAAAGATGCTTCTTCGTCCGCTATCTACGGTTCACGTGCTGCCAACGGTGTCATCATCGTGACGACGAAAGAGGGTAGCAATACCGAGGGGAAACCGATCATCGACCTTTCGGCCAATGTCGGAGTCAGCTCGCCATCCAAATATTTGGATTTGTTGGATGCTGCCGGATGGGCGGAAGTGACGACTGTTTCCAGAAAAGCGGCAGGAATGAACCCGCTCGAAATGGCGACGGATTTGGCTTCCAAGCCGGACAATGATTGGCAGAGCCTGATGTTCAGCCCGGCCTTGATGCAGAATTATAACTTGTCGGTGAAAGGCGGTGGAAAATATTCTACCTATTATAATAGTGTGGGCTATACGAACCAGGACGGTGTGATGAAGGGAACGAATTACCAGCGTTACACGTTGCAGAGCAAGCAGGACTTCAAGAAAGGTATTTTCTCGGCAGGAACGAATATCGTCCTGACTTATAACCAGGATAAACCGCTGCTTTCGGAAGTTCGCGGAGGATATGTCGGCCATACGATACAAGCGATTCCGACACTTGAACAATATGACGCGAACCAGACAGGCGGTTATGGCGCTCTGTATGGCGACGTCGTAAACCTCTATAACCCGTTAGGCATGGTGGATGATAATCTGATGAACCGTTATAGCGAAAACGTGAAAATTTATGCCAATGCTTATGTTTCCGTTGAGTTTATGAAGGGTTTGAAATATAAATTGAATTTGACTCCCGATTTCCAGTTCTACCGTTACAACAGCTATCTGGGCTTGTATGATTACGGATTGAATAAAAACGATATCACGCAGGTGACGGAACAGCAGACCCGGACTCGCAACGTGCTGGTTGAAAACTTGTTGACTTTCGATCGTACTTTCGGTGATCACAAAATATCGGTTCTTGCCGGTTATACTTACCAGGATTCCCGGTATCGTTATATGCAGGGATCAGGACAAGGCATGCCTACCGGAATCAAGGAGATAGATGCTGCCGCCCAAGGATTGGCTGTAAGCGGCAATTCAAACCGTAGCGTGTTGACTTCAATCTTAGGCCGTGCGTTCTATTCTTACAAGAACCGCTATCTGTTGACGGCTACTATCCGTCGTGACGGTTCTTCCAAGTTCGGATCTAACAATCGGTATGGTAATTTCCCGTCGTTCTCTGCCGGATGGAATATCGCGGAGGAAGATTTTGTGAAGAATAGCGTGTCTTGGCTGGACCAGTTGAAACTGAGAGGTGGTTATGGTGTGCTGGGTAATCAGGAAATAGACAATTACCAATATGTATCAGTCGTGACAACTGGTATTAACTACCCGGATGGAAAGAGCGGATTGATACAGGGTGCTTTCCCGAAAACGTTTGCCAACCCGGATATCAAATGGGAGGAAACTGCAATGACGAATGTCGGTATCGACTTCATGGCTTTGCGCAATCGTTTGACGTTGACTGCCGACTGGTATGTGAAGAATACGAAAGACATTTTGTTGAATGTCCCGATTCCTATATCGTCCGGTGGTGCGAATGATCCGATCCAGAATGCCGGTAAGATCCGGAACCAGGGTTTTGAATTTAATATCGGATGGAATGAATCGCTGAATAAAGATTTGTCTTATGGCGTAAGTTTCTTAGGAACTTATAATAAGAACGAAGTGATTGCCTTGGGAGAAGGGATGCAACCGATTGAAAGCGGTACGATTCATAACGGAACGTACACAAGTAGAACATTAGCCGGTTATCCTATCGGTGGTTTCTGGCTGATCCCGACCGACGGTTATTTCAACAGCACGGAGGAAGTACAGGCTTACCAGAAGGACGGTGTCTTGATTCAGCCGAGTGCTGAACCGGGCGATATCCGTTTCAAAGATACGAACAACGATGGTACGATCAATGACGATGACCGTGTGTATAGCGGTAGTCCGTTCCCGAAATTTACCTATTCGATCAATGGTAACATTACTTATAAGAATGTGGACTTCTCCATCGGGTTCCAGGGAGTTGCCGGTAATAAAATTTATAATGCGACCCGGTTGGAATTGACGGATGTCACGCGTGGCACGAATTATCTGGCGAGCACTTTAGACTATTGGACACCGGAAAATCATAACGCGTCCCAGCCCCGTCTGATCTGGACCGACCCGAACCGGAACGCCCGTTCCGAATCCGATCGTTACCTGGAAAACGGCTCTTATTTCCGTCTGAGAAACCTGCAAGTAGGTTATACGTTGCCTGTAGCCTGGTTCCACGGCTTTGTTCAGAAAGCCCGCGTGTATGTCAATGCAGAAAACCTCTTTACGATTACTTCTTATTCGGGTTATACGCCGGACGTAAACTCTTCAAATGTATATTCCCGTGGTTTCGACGAATTTATATATCCCTCCAACCGTACATTTATGTTGGGTTTGAACGTAACATTTTAAATAAAGCAATTATATGAAACGAATATATCTATATTTTATATTTTGTGCAATGGCTGTTGTCGGCTTGTGCACATCATGTGACGCCCAATTGGAACAAATAAATCCGAACAAGGCGACGGAAGATACTTTCTGGAAGAACGAAGCTGATTTCGAGTTAGCTTTGACCTCTTGCTATACTCCTTTGAAGAATGCGCTGAACGGCGGATATTATGGAACTCGCGGAGTCATGATGCGTATTGCGCGTGCCGACGAAGTGGAGTTCAGGAATGATATCACTGAAGTTTTCCAAGCCTGCTATTTCACCAATACGAATGGCAACACACTGTCGCAGGGAATGTTCTACCAGTTCTATAATGCTTTGTACCGGACGAACTCGATCATGCAGAAGCTGGAAGAAAAACAAGG
Organism: Parabacteroides vesiculifaciens; assembly: GCF_049860805.1. Classification (NCBI taxonomy): domain Bacteria; kingdom Pseudomonadati; phylum Bacteroidota; class Bacteroidia; order Bacteroidales; family Tannerellaceae; genus Parabacteroides; species Parabacteroides vesiculifaciens. Next base: position 3,147,534 of record NZ_CP187555.1, on the reverse strand, counting down.
AGATTTTTCCGAAGAATTTATCAATAAAGTGAAAGGCGAATGTCTGTTTATACGTGGATTTTATCTGTTCCAGTTGGGTAAGGAGTTTAAGGACGCGCCTTTGCGCCTGACTGCTTCACAGTCTCCGTCTACTTTCCCGTTGGAAAAATCTTCACAGGCCGAGATCTGGGCGCAGGCCGAACAGGACCTGATTACGGCTGCTTCTTTGCTGCCGGTGACGAATGATGTTATCGGCAAACCTACCAAAGGTGCTGCTTATGCTGTCTTAGGCAAGATATATGTGTATGAAGAAGATTTCGATAAGGCGATCGATGTGTTGGAACCTCTGACGCAGTCTCCTTATACTTATCGCCTGGTCGAAGATTTCTCATGGAACTTTGACGATACGCATGAGAACAACGTCGAAAGCATTTTCGAATTACTGATGGAACCGGTCGGCGGTACCGATATCTGGGGAGACGGTGAAAATATCAACTCTACTCAGACGAACACTCGTCCGAAAGAATATGCAGCTCCTGAGGCCAGTGGCTGGTACGAGGCCAATCCTACCCAGCAGATGATGAATATCTTCCTGAAAGAAAAGGATAAGGATGGCAATTATGATTATCGTGCCCGCTCGTCTGTAGCATGGGATTATGACGGTTGCATGTATTATCTGAAGCCTTTCCGCCAAATCTTTAATGAAGAAAAATGGAATACGTATTGGATTTTGAAATATCAAAACTGGAATACGGCTGAATCGGAAGCCGATCCTCCTATGTCAGTCATCAACGAGCGTGCAATCCGTTATGCCGACGTCCTTCTTTTGCTTTCTGAATCGTACCTGCGCAGTACCGGCAAACAGGATCTGGCGAAAGCGATCGGTTACCTGAATCAGATCCGCGAACGTGCGAACCTGAATCCGTATAGTGGCCCGCAGACCTATGACGGAATTTTCGAAGATCTCGAACATCAGCGTGCCGTGGAGTTCTTTGTCGAAGGAGAACGTTTCTACGACTTGCGCCGGTGGGGGTTGTTGGAAACCCGTATGCAGACTTGTAATGAGAACCGTTACAAACAGCTGAATACCGGAAAAGTCGGCGATACGAACCGTTATTACTATTATCCGATACCGGCGAAGGAAATCTCGGCAAATCCGTTGTGTACACCGAACGAAGGTTGGTAATTAGAGGTATTTTTTAATAGGTATTATCTTTATGGGTCGGCTGTAATGGTGTCTAACGTATCATGGCCGGCCCTTTTCTTATCGATTCGTTAGGTCTTGTTCCCTTGTAAATGTATCTTTGGAAAAAATATGTATATCATGAAAATACAGCTATTTGTGATCAGTCTGTTGCTTGCGGCAAGCAGTCTCCATGCCCGTAGCTTGGATAAGGCGTTCCGGCTGTTGCCCCAACCCCAATCGGTCGAGGTGCTTCCGGGGAAAGGAATTCTATATTCGGATTTGAAGTTTGTCTCGGCCGCACCCGGCACACCTGTTCCCGTATTGGGAGCGTTGACGGATGTCCTTCCCCGTGCCGGACGTGCGGGAAAAGGATTGTTCCTGCAACTGTCCGGACAGCACGTGCCCGATTCGCCTGAAGGATATGTCCTGGAAGTGAATAATAAAGGGGTGACGGTGACGGCCCGTACGGAAGCCGGACTCTTTTACGGTTGCCAGACGTTGGAACAGTTGTTGGAAGACAGCCGCGATTTCGGGCGGGAGATCCCGCAGATGAAGATCACCGATTATCCGGCCATTGCCTACCGCGCTGTTCATCTCGACACGAAGCATCATCTGGATCGGATGGACTATTACTATCGGATGGTCGATCGGTTGGCGCGCTATAAGGTGAATGCGGTTATCTGGGAACTGGAAGACAAGCTCCGTTTCACCCGCCGTCCGGAAATAGGTGCTCCGAATGCGATCAGCAAGCAGGAGATGCAGGCGCTCTGCCGGTATGCGAAGGAACGGAATGTGGAGATCAGCCCGCTTGTGCAGGGACTCGGCCATGCCGGTTTTATCCTGAAGCATCACTGGGAATTGCGCGAGAATCCGGCGAGCGACTGGGAGTTCTGTCCGTCCGATCCGCGTACCTACGAGGTGCAGTTCGACCTCTACTTAGATGCGATCGAAGCGATGCCGTACGGCAAATACCTGCATGTCGGAGGCGATGAGATCACGGCAATCGGTATCGACGAACGTTGCAAGGCGACCGGCAAGACGGCTTTCGAATTGCAGATGATCTGGTTGAAGAAAGTCTGTCGGTTCGCAGTCGAACATGGGCGCATTCCGATCTTCTGGGATGATATGCCGTTGAAATATGCCGGGATCTGGGAACTGGCGTTAAGCGATAAAACCGAAGAGGAAGTGGCGAAAGTCTGGAATACCGATAAGCTGGATAAGGCGATCGATCTTTTCCCGAAAGAATGCGTGTATATGCGCTGGAAATATGAAGATGCGACGACGCCTGCCCATCGCCGCCTTTTGAAATGGTATCATGATAAGGGACTGAAGGTGATGGGAGCGACGGCTGCTTCTGCCGGCGACTCGCCTTTCTTGCCGCGTCGGAATACCCGTTCGGAATATGTGAAAGGATTCAGCCAGTTGGTTTCCGACAATCATCTGGAGGGAATATTGGCGACAGCCTGGGACGATGGCTCGCCGCACATGGAAACGGTTTGGCGAGGTCTCATTGCGCAAGGGGAGTTCGGCTGGAATCCGTCGGCACGGGATATCGCGACTTTTAAGAAAGTACATGCACAGCGCGAATACGGTTTCCGCCCGGAGGATAACCGGATGGAATTTCTCGACGAACTGGAAAAGGCGATCTTTTTCTTCGATAGCGCATTGGTGACTTCCGGTCACCGCAATCCGGCTTGGGGCACGTCCGGCTTTACCCTGATCGGGTTGCCCGACAAGGCGAATCCGGGTGCATGGAGCGAACTGTATAAAGATAAAATTGCGCAGGCAAAGATCGAAGCCGGCCGCTATGAGAAGATTGCCGAAGGAATCCGGACGGCGGAGGCAGAGGCGTTGCGCAACCGCTATGCGTTGCAGGTCTACGAGCAAACGAATAACCTGCAAAACTATCCGGTACGCCTGATCCTGACGTTGAACGCTTATGACACGGCAAAGGACGATGCAGCCCGGAAAGCGGCTTTGGAGAAGGTCGCAGAGGTATGCGATTATTTCGAAGTCATGCGCTCTGACCTGGAATCGGTCTATTCCGAAACCCGTTTCATGGAGCAGCCCGAAGGCTTCATCTCCGACCTGAACCATCATAATCATTTGGCATCGAAAACGAACAATAGTGACTGGTGGTATTATTACGAGATTCCGATGGTGAAGAAAGTACGCGCGTGGATGAAATAGTCGTACAGAATGACCAAAAAAATATTTTGGCCTCATTGAAGTACTACGACGAAAACGGATGATCCGTTTAATGAGAAATTATAAATATTCATGTTATGAAGAAAATTATATTCAGTTTCGTGTTTATATGGCTTAGCCTCTCTTTGTGGGCGGCCCATCAGCCTGAGTTTTCGACAGCAGGATTCTTCCGGCTGGACAATAGCGGGCGTGAAGTGTTTTCGATGAACCCGGCTTGGCGCTTTTATAAAGGCGCTGCCGATGGTGCGGAAACGAAAGAGTTTAATGATAAAGACTGGACGGTCGTCTCTTTGCCGAACGGCATCGAGTATCTGCCGACCGAGGCGAGCGGTTGCATCAATTACCAGGGCGAAGTCTGGTATCGCAAGCACTTTACGCCCGATGTCGCACTGAAAGGGAAGAAACTTTTCCTGCATTTCGAGGCCATAATGGGGAAAAGCAAGGTGTTCGTGAACGGCAAACTGTTGACGGAGCATTTCGGTGGCTACCTGCCTGTTATCGTCGATGTGACGGATGCGTTGGACTGGAACGCCGACAATGTGATTGCCGTCTGGGCCGATAACAGCGACGATCCTTCCTACCCTCCCGGAAAGGCGCAGGATGTGCTGGATTATACCTATTTCGGCGGTATTTACCGGGACTGCTGGCTGATCGCCCATAACCAGGTGTTCATCACCGATCCCAATTATGAAAACGAGGTGGCAGGAGGCGGCTTGTTTGTCGCTTTCGGGAAGATCTCGGATGCGCTGGCGGAGGTACAGTTAAAAATACAGGTACGCAATGCAGCGAAGAAGTCTTTTTCCGGCCAGGTGGAATATACGTTGTTACAGCCGGACGGCATGGAAGTCGCCCGCCTGAGTGACAAGATCCAGGTGAAGGCGGGGAAGACTACTACCGTTTCCGACCGGATGACGGTCGAGCAGCCGATGCTCTGGACGCCTTCGACGCCGACTTTGTACAACCTGCTGGTGCGGGTGCTCGATAAAGACGGAAATGTGATCGACGGTTATCGTCGCCGCGTCGGAATCCGCAGCATTGAGTTTAAGGGAAAAGACGGCTTTTACCTGAACGGCAAACCGTATGAAAAGCCGCTGATCGGTGCGAACCGCCACCAGGATTTTGCTGTCGTCGGAAACGCGGTCGCTAACAGCATCCATTGGCGGGATGCCAAGAAGCTGAAGGAGGCCGGGATGGAGATTATCCGTAACGCCCACTGTCCGCAGGACCCGGCCTTTATGGATGCCTGCGACGAGTTGGGCTTGTTCGTGATCGTCAATACGCCCGGCTGGCAGTTCTGGAATGATGCGCCCGAATTTGCGCAGCGCGTGTATAGCGATATCCGCAATGTCGTGCGCCGCGACCGCAATCATCCCTCTGTCTGGCTGTGGGAACCGATCCTGAACGAGACCTGGTATCCGGCGGATTTTGCCAAGAACACCCGTGATATCGTGGATGCCGAGTACCCCTATCCCTACTGTTACAGCGGGAGTGACAGCGAAGCACGCGGACATGAGAATTTCCCGGTCTATTTTGCCCATCCCTCCAATATGCAGGATGCTTCGAAAGAGATCGATCCGACGAAGACCTATTTCACCCGTGAGTGGGGCGACAATGTGGATGACTGGAGTTCGCACAATTCGCCGAGCCGTGTAGCCCGTAACTGGGGTGAAGAACCGATGCGCGTACAGGCCCGGCATTATGCAAGCCCTTCTTATCCGGTGACTAACTACGATATCCTTTATAAACAGTCTCCGCAACATGTCGGCGGTTGCCTCTGGCATTCATTCGACCACCAGCGCGGCTACCATCCCGATCCGTTCTACGGAGGTTTAATGGACGTTTTCCGCCAGCCGAAATATTCGTATTATATGTTTATGGCACAACGTCCGGCAGTGAAGGACGCACAACTTGCCGGCAGCGGGCCGATGGTGTATATCGCGCATGAAATGACACCCTTCTCCGGTAAGGATGTGACGGTCTATTCCAATTGCGACGAGGTCCGCCTCACGTTTAATAAAGGGGGAAAGACCTATACGTATAAGAAAGACAAGAACCGCCCGGGAATGCCTTCGCCGGTTATCACCTTCCCGGATGTCTATGATTTTATGGTCGACAAGGCGCTTTCGAGAGCTCAAAAACAAGACGATGTCTATCTGCTTGCCGAAGGTCTGATCGACGGCAAGGTCGTGGCTACGCATAAAGTCGTACCTGCCCGCCGCCCCGAAAAGATTCTGTTGTGGGTGGACAACGAGGGTACGGACCTGAAAGCCGATGGTTCCGATTTCGTGACGGTAGTGGCTGCCGTTGCGGATAAGAACGGAAATATCAAACGGCTGAATAATTACAACATCCGCTTCTCCATTGAAGGCGAAGGCCGTTTGTTGGGTGGACCCGGCGTATTGGCAAATCCGGCTCCCGTAAAGTGGGGGACTGCACCTGTCTTAGTTCAGTCTACCTTGAAACCGGGTAAGATACGGGTCACGGCGAGCGTCTTGTTCGAAGGTTCGCAAATGCCGATAAGCGGTGAGCTGGAACTCGAATCGAAACCGTCTGCTTTCCCGTTGGTTTATGATGCTGCGGATGCCGCCCGCATCCCGCTTGCCAGCGTCTCCGCCGGACAGAACACCGCCTCCAAAACGGATGCCGAGCGGGAAGTGGAACGTCTGCGCAAGGAACTGAACACCTTGAAGCTGAAAGAGGTGGAACGGCAGCAGTCGGAGTTTGGCGAAAAAGAGTAGTTCTAAAATACGGAGGTACGGAGTTTGGTGTTTAAAATGAACAGGAATCTCTGTACCTTTGTGTTGAAAAGAATTACTTTTGCAAAAAATCGAAAACAGATTAAGAATGAAGCAGGGATTATTCGCATTAGGAATGTCGGTTGTTCTGTCGATCATGGCAGGTTGCCGGCCACAACAGGAGGGATGGAAATTGGTATGGGAGGATAATTTCGACCAGACGGATCATTTCGATGAGGCTTCGTGGAGTAAGATACCGCGTGGAAGGTCAGACTGGAATAATTATATGTCGGACTTCGATTCCTGCTATGCCATGCGCGACGGCAATTTGGTTTTGCGTGGATTAGTCAATTATAGCTTGCCGGCCGATACGGCTCCGTTTATCACGGGAGGCGTTTATACGAAGGGTAAGGTCGGTTTCTCCGACGGGCGCCTGGATATCCGAGCCAAGCTGTACGGTGCGACCGGAGCGTGGCCTGCTTTTTGGCTGTTGCCTGAAAATGAAGGCTGGCCGGATGGAGGGGAAATCGATATTATGGAACGCTTGAATAATGATACGATCGCGTATCAGACCGTTCATTCTGCCTATACCCATGTCTTGGGGATCAAAGACAATCCGCAGCAGGGAGGGACCGGTGCGATCGACCGCGATGATTATAATGTATATAGTGTGGAAATGTACCGGGACAGTCTCGTCTTCTTTATCAACAATACCCGCACTTTTGCTTATCCCCGCATCGAAACGGACAAGGAAGGGCAGTTCCCGTTCACAGACAAAGAGTTCTATTTGCTGCTCGATATGCAGTTAGGCGGAAGTTGGGTAGGAGAAGTCAATCCTTCCGACTTGCCTGTTGAGATGGAGATCGACTGGGTTCGTTTCTATCAGAAGAAGAAATAAAGAGGGGAGGCTATTCGGACAAAGTCGTAATAAGATCGCGAATCGCTTTTAGTAGAGGATCTAATTCCTGATCTATGATGCTGAATATTTCTTCTGCATCTATGTTGAAATAGTGATGGGCTATAACATCCCGGACCCCCATAATATCACTCCATGGAATGGAAGGGTAGGTGGATAAAATTTTCTTTTCTGTTACTTTATCAAAGCTTTTCAAGCTTTCTCCAATAGCGATGAGTAACATCATGTGGCATCTAACTTTTCCATTCCGTTCGGACTCAATAAAAAATCATCCACACAATGAATGCATGCAGTCCTTTCCTGTAATCGTTGAATGGCGTCTTCAATTTGTCTTAAGATGCCAACAGCTACCTTCTTCTTATGAAAAGATATATATTCCATCTTCTTCTATTTGACTTTTTAGCAATTCATTCATATTCTTATGAATGCGTATAACATCTACCTGGCAACCTAATTGCTCTTCCAGATATTGTTTTAATTGGATACGCTGAAATAAATTAGGTTTCATTTCTACACAAACATCGATATCACTATTTTCAGTTTGTTCATTTCGTGCTACGGAACCAAATAAACGCAGTGAGCTAACACCAAAACGCGTACGCAGCACGTTACCGCATGCCTTGAGCATATCTATGTATTCGTTTCTTGTTTTCATCGCTATTACATTTAGTATCAATAACCAATGCGAAGATAAATATTATTCTGAAGATAAATTGTTTTCAGACGAAAATATTGGTGGAGAGATGTTATTTCACAGGCATTCTATAAAGGTAATCTTTTTGATTATGAATAAATCATTTAAACATCGTATCTTTGGCGCTTGTTATTAAGTTAAATAGTTACAGTTATGTTAGATGTACAGTCTATCCGGAAGGATTTCCCGATTCTGGATCATAAGATATACGATAAGCCGCTTATTTACTTCGACAACGGAGCGACAACCCAGAAACCGCGCTGTGTGGTGGAAAAGATCGAGAGCGGTTACTATAATGTGAATGCCAATATTCACCGTGGTGTCCATTTCTTGAGCCAGGCGGCGACGGAAGCGCATGAAGACGCACGCAAGACCGTGCAGCAATTCCTGAACGCCCGTTCTTCCAACGAGATTATTTTTACACGCGGGACGACAGAGGCGATCAACCTGATTGCTTCCAGTTTTACCGACGAATGTATGTCGGCCGGCGACGAGGTGATCGTTTCGGTGATGGAACACCATTCCAATATCGTTCCCTGGCAGATACAGGCGGCCCGTAAAGGGATCACGCTGAAAGTGATTCCGATGAATGAAAAGGGCGAATTGTGCATGGACACGTTCCGCAGCCTTTTCTCCGAACGGACGAAACTTGTCTCGGTTACGCATGTCTCCAATGTGCTCGGTACGATCAATCCGGTAAAGGAGATTGTCGAGGAAGCCCATAATCACGAAGTTCCGGTATTGATCGACGGAGCGCAGGCCGTTCCCCATCTGAAAGTGGATGTGCAGGATCTGGATGCCGAGTTTTATGTTTTCTCCGGCCATAAGGTGTATGGTCCTACCGGTATCGGTGTCCTGTATGGCAAGGAGGAGTGGCTGGACAGGTTGCCTCCGTATCAGGGAGGAGGGGAGATGATCGCTTCCGTTTCCTTTGAGAAGACGACTTTCAACGAACTGCCATTCAAGTTCGAGGCCGGGACGCCTGATTATATCGGAAGTACGGCTTTGGCAGAAGCCCTGCGCTATGTAGGCCGTTTAGGAATGGGCAATATTGCGGCCTATGAAGACGAACTGCTACGTTACGCAACCGATAAACTGAATGCAATCGACGGTATGCGTATTTTCGGGCAGGCGGCTCATAAAGGGGCGGTGCTTTCTTTCCTGGTGGGCAATATCCATCATTATGATATGGGAATGCTGTTGGACCGCCTGGGTATTGCAGTCCGTACCGGGCATCATTGCGCCCAGCCGCTGATGCAGGATTTGGGAATCGAGGGGACGGTTCGCGCCTCCTTCTCGTTCTATAATACAAAAGAAGAAATAGATACTTTTGCCGCCGGTATCGAACGGGTGCGGAAGATGTTCTGATCATATCTGAAATAGCAATTGTGATGTTGTATTACCTGAAGAAATATCCGGTTTCGCTGACGATTATCGCAGTGGTGATCTATCTCTCTTTCTTTAAACCGCCTTCGTTGGAGGTAAGTAAGATCGTGGGGATAGACAAGGTCGCCCATATCTGTATGTACGCCGGTCTGTCGGGTATGCTGTGGATCGAGTTCCTGCGCAATCACCGCAAATACGACGATGTGTTGTGGCATGCCTGGATCGGAGCTGTCCTGTGCCCGATTCTGATGAGCGGGGCAATCGAACTTTTGCAGGAATACTGTACGACCTACCGCGGGGGCGACTGGTTCGATTTCCTCGCAAATATCTGCGGTGTCATACTTGCCACACTCTTTTCTTATTTCATCCTTCGTCCCTGGATGATGAAAAGAAAGACTGGGGTTCATTAGCTTATGTGCCGGAAGAATGTTACTTTTGTACTGTATCAAAATTCAGATGTCTTATGACTGCATTGGAATTACAAGAACGTAAAAACTGGGCGTTGGATATTTTGCAGGCTTGCAATAGCAAGGAGGCGATATCCTATATGGAAAGCCTTGCCCGTAAGTTGATTAAGATTGAAAAATCGGAACTGAAACGTCCAAATTGCTTCACATTGGAGGAAGTGAAGGAAATGTTGAAAGAAACAAATCGGGATAAGGAAAACGGAATTTACGTTTCCGAACAGGAAATGCGTGATTTCTTTCAATCTTTTTGTTGATGGAAATTCGGTCAAGCATACTTTTCAAGCAGCAAGTGGCTGACTTGGTTTGTTATTTAAAAGTGGCTTTTGGTAAACGGATTGCTTTTCGTGTCAAAAATGAGATTGAGAAAAAGGTTTTCCTATTGAAATTATTTCCTAATATGGGGACTGTCGAGCCGCTTTTGGAGGAAAGAACTTTTGGTCTACCGTTACCTTGTTATTAAGCATAATAAAATACTTTATACGGTTGAAGAAAATTATATATTTATCCATTTGTTGTGGGACTGCAGACAAGATCCCGGTCATTTGCTGGATTTGATAAAAGAAGTTGAATAATAATGTTACTACCCTACTTAGAAGCAAATCGTATAGAAGCCGGCTGTGATGAGGCCGGTCGTGGATGTCTGGCGGGTTCGGTTTATGCCGCCGCAGTTATCCTTCCCCCTGATTTTCATAATGAAGATCTGAACGACAGTAAGCAGTTGAGTGAAAAGAAACGATATGCGCTCCGTCCGATTATCGAGCGTGAGGCAATTGCCTGGGCTATCGGTATCGTCACGGCAGAAGAGATCGACAAGATCAATATATTGAAAGCCTCTTTCCTGGCCATGCACCGGGCAATCGACAGGTTGAAGATCAAACCTGAACATCTGCTGATCGACGGAAACCGCTTTACACCCTATCCCGATATCAAGCATACGACGGTTATAAAAGGAGACGGTAAATATTTAAGCATCGCCGCCGCTTCCATCCTGGCGAAGACTTATCGTGACGACTATATGGACCACCTCGACCTGGAATATCCGGCTTACCATTGGAAGGAGAACAAGGGCTATCCCACAAAAGCCCATCGTGAAGCCATCCGGGAATGTGGGATAACCCCGTATCACCGCAAGACATTTACCTTGCTGCCGGAACAGTTGGAATTGAAGTTCTGAACAGGGTAGAATTTACTTTTTATATTTTATCAACATCAGCACCGGATTAGAGTCTTCTTCCAATCCGGCCGCGATTTCTTTCAGTCTGCCTTTCAGATGGCCTTTTTGGTAGGCTTCTATAAGTTCGTATGCTTCTAATTTCTGCACAAGTGCGATTTCGTCATTTCCGAATGTGATTTCCGATACCATCATGCTGACAGGCTGTTCGTTGGGGTAATCGGCATTTTTTACTACATATTCGAATATGGCATTTTCTTGTTTGTCATACATCAGGTCGGTCCGTTTATGTCCGGTGTTGGCAACCCAATCCCATTCGGCCTTTACGGTTTGCATGAAATAAAAACGGTCTGTTACTACTGCCGGATACAGGAATATCCGGGGATTCATCAAACCGATGGGAGGGGTACGGGCAATAAGAGGAGCCAAACTGTAATCTGTCCGGAGTTTATATATCGTATCGGCCGGATCGTACATGAGCATCCAACTATCACCACGGTGTGGAACCAATGTCCGGTTGCGGATTGGCATTACGTAGCTGCTGTCTGCCGAAAAGACCAACGACGATATTTTCTTTTTATAAGGAATAGAAATTCCCTTAGTTATACTTCCATCCTGTTTGGACACAACCACAAATGCATTCGAATTGTCATTGTCATCGGTACCGTTAATGCGGCAAATGAGATTGTCCCGGTCGAAGTTATATATATCCATGCCATACCAGCCTTGCTTATGGTCGAAGCTCCGTTTGAAATTGCCGGACAGGTCATACACCATTATCTTTTTTCTCCAATGGTCGTTGACGAAGATTTCATTGTTATCTTCATCTAAAGTAATCCCCAAAAGAAATTGATATTCCTCGTTACCTTGACCTAAACGGTTGATCTTATTCACGGCTTTACCGCTTCTGTCAAAGATAAAGATGTCTCCGTCGGTATTCCGATTTCTGTTCCTGACTACTATGACTTTCTTACCGACGGCATGTAACCATCCCATTGTAATAAATTCGCTACTCGTTTCCAACGGAATGTATTCGACATCCATAAAGTCTTGTAGAATCAGTTCCTTTTTGGGGTAATTGGCTGTGACGTCTACGGTGATAAGATCATCTGTCGGTGGTTTGCTCTCTCCGCATCCTGCTACAACGAGCAGGAGCATGATTAAAATAGAATTTACGCTTTTCATGTTTGTCGATTTAAGATGTTTAATAAAACTTTAGATAGGAAGATTGTTTTTATTTTATTGAATAATAATCTACTATTTACACGCAAATCTATTTAATTTAAGTAGAATGAGGACGCTTATCTGGTTAAACGTTGTTAATGGACGAAAGATTGGGTGTCGGGAGTTACTGTTTCTTGTATTTTACCAACATGATTACGGCGTTCGATTCTTCATTTAAGCCGGCCGCGATTTCTTTCAGTCTGCCTTTCAGTAGTCCTTTCTCGTTGGCTTCGATCAGGCCTGCTGCTTCTAAAGACTGGCAGGTTGCTATCTCTTGATTGACAATACCGTTGAAATTTAGTCCTAATGATACTTTTTGCTTGTTCGAATAATCGGCGTTGCACAAAGTATATTGGAACAGCGTCTTTTCCAGCTTATCGTATGCCAGGTCGGTGGTAGGGAATCCTCTGAACGTTTTAAAGCTCACTTCTTTCTTCATGGCCCGCATAAAATAATAGCGGTCGGTCATGACGGTAGGGAAAAGGAATATTTGAGCTTCCATCGTATGTATGGAAGGGGCTCTGGCGATAAGGGGGCTTATGTTGCCGTCCGGCAGATAACAGTACAGGGTATCGGATGAAGTATTGACAAGCAACCAGTCCGTATGCATCGGGTATGTTTGGTGAAATTCCGGAGATATTACGTATTCATCTTTCGTTACAATAGGCGTTTCCATCTCTTTAAAAGGGATTCGGATTTCACGGGCGATGCTACCGTCTTGCTTGGAAATCAGTATATGACAGGCTTGTTCGTTTTCTTTCGGTGTCGGATAGCTCTTGTACGTGATCAAATGATCCCGGTCATAATTGAATAGATCGTTATAGTAGGAGGTATCGGCGTTCTTGAAACTTCTTTTGAAGTTTCCGGACAAGTCATATACCAATATTTTCCGGATTCCAAAGTCTGAGACAAATATTTCCTGGTTCTCTTCGTCCAGGGCGATGGCGGAGACATAAGAGTATTCTTCAGCGCCCTGTCCCATACGGTTTATCTTCCGTAATCCTTTGCCGGTTTTCCTGTCAAAGATGAAAATATCCCCGTCGCTACTCTGGTTGGTGACAAACAGGAGGTCTTTTCCGATGGCTTTTACTACGCCCTTGGTAATAAATTCGTCGGTAGTTTCCAAAGGGACATATTCCACATCCATTATATCTTGGAGGATTAATTCTTTCTCCGGATAATTGGTGCTTACGTCTACGGTGATAACTTCTGCAGGTTGTTTGTTCCCCTCTCCGCAGCTTGTCATTGCAAACAGGGAGATCGCTAAGAATGTGTTCACTTTGTTCATGGTGTTATTATTTTAACAGACAGCTTATTACTGTTTTTTCGCAAAACTACTGCAAATTAGTAAACCTTAGAGGTTATTGAGGTTAAATGTTATTAATGACTGTACGGTGTCCATTCGGTGAATCGCTATATTTGGGGTTATCAAGAGACGCAGAAGGCACAGATTGGAGGGGATAAGCACGGGTTTAACCTACTCTGTTGTTTTTTTATATTGGGTTCACACTACTGTAAGCCCTATTAAATCATTGTTTTACAGTGAATGCTGTGAATCCAGTCCGTTTTTCCGGGTAAAAATAGTTCTGGGCAGTTCCGTTTTTCCAGTCTTCACCACAAACTCTTGAAATTTATCGTTTTACGGGAGGGTGAACCCCGTTTGTTTTTTTAGATAATGGGGGGGAATCCGGTAATTATGGGCTCCCGACCTATACGATATAGCCTATATCCTATTGGCAAAAAGGTTATAGGCTGTCTCCCGACAGGTGCTAACCTTTTCCGAGAAGGATGCCTACCTTTCCAGAGAGCTGTAGGCATCCTTTTTGAAACCTATATGCTTTGAACATCATCCCTGTTCCTTTGTCCGGAACGCCAGTGCATACATACGCATCTGCTTGACCATAGCCACGAGGCCGTTCGAGCGGGTGGGGCTGAGGTGTTCTTTCAGGCCGATCTTTTCAATGAAATAAAGGTCGGCATCCAGTATTTCCTGCGGGGTATGGCCGGACAGGATGCTGATCAGCAAAGAGACGATCCCTTTGACGATCACAGCATCGCTCTCGCCTTTGAAAAGGATCTTGCCATCCACATAATCCGCTTGCAACCAGACACGGCTCTGGCAACCTTCGATCAGGTTGCTTTCTGTTTTATACTTTTCCTCCAAAGGGGGAAGCGAGTTACCCAGGTCTATCAGTAACGCATACTTGTCCATCCAGTCGTCGAAGTCTGCAAACTCTTCGATGACGTTGTCCTGAAGTTCATTAATTGTCATTGCTTTTTTATCTTTTATCTGTTATATACAACTTCGAGTACTGTCTGGCCAACGGCTTTCAGTACGTTTTTGTCTATATTGCTCATGTTGTCGTTCTGTGTATGCCAATGCTCGCGGAACCCATTTTCCGAGTTCGGATCGTAGTTGATGATGTCCAGGCAGGGAATGCCGGTTTCTTCGATGACCGCTTCATGGTCGTCTGTCACGCCTCCGCCGTTTGCATTGATAAAATATTTGCCATATCCTAAGTTGCGGGCCGCTTCCCATACTTCGTCCACATAGCGGGCGGCATATTTCATGGAGATGTATTCCTTGTAGAACACGGCATCTTTGGCTCCGACCATGTCGAGCAGGATACCGAACTCGGCCTTGTAGCCCGGTTTGTGCGGGTTCTTTCCCCAGAAACGGCTGCCGAGGCACCAAGTGTCGCTCGTGTCGTTGTATCTGTCTTTCGCAAATTCGGGTGTCCCGTAGTCTTCAGCATCAAAGAAGATGATGTCTACCCCTACTTCAGGTGCCTTCATTCCCATCTGCCGGGCGATCTCCAACAGGGCGCCTACGCCGCTTGCACCGTCATCGGCGCCATCCAATGGTTTCTTGTGATTGGCCGGGTCGGGATCATGGTCCGAATAAGGACGCGTGTCCCAATGGGCAAAAAGCAAGATACGTTTATCTTTGTCGGGATTGAAGGAGCCGATGATGTTGCGCGCTTCCAACGGAGTCCCGTCGTATGCCTTGAGTGTAGCCTCCTGTTCGTAGACTTGTGCTCCGAAGCGTTTTAGCTCGGATGCCAGGTAATCGCCGCAAGCCTTGTGGCCCGGCGTGTTCGGGACGCGGTAACCGAATGCCACTTGCTTTTCGACATAAGCATAGGCACTGTCCGCATCGAACGATGGGGCGGCTGTTGCCGATGCTTTCTTCACTTCCGGGACGGGAGCCGCTGTTTCGCCGGCTCCTTTCTGACCGCATGAAAACAGGGCCATAGAGAATAATAATAAAATCAGTTTAGTCATATCTTGTCGTTTATAAGGAATTATCGGGGGCGGATTGCGCTTTGTTCATCACGCGCAACAGGTTGCCTCCCCATATTTTAGCAATATCATTTTCTGTATATCCTTCTTTCAGAAGACGCATAGTGATGTTTATCAGCTCGTTGCTTGCCCGGCAGCCGATCAGTTCGCCGTCACCGTCGAAGTCGGAACCGATCCCGACGTGGTTGATCCCGATCAGGTCCACGATATGGTCGATGTGGCGGATCGCATCGCTTAGAGACGCTTTTTCGGCATCTTCGTTGATGAATCCTTTGTAGAGGCATATCTGTGCGACGCCTCCCTGTTCGGCCAGTGCTTTCAGTTGTTCGTCCGTCAGGTTGCGCGGATGGTTGCAAAGCGAGCGGGCGGAAGAGTGGGAGGCGATGATCGGGTAAACGCTTGTTTCGAGTGCGTCGTAGAACGTACTTTCCGCAGCATGCGAGATATCGACCAGCACGCCGGATTCATTCATTTTGCGCACGACTTCTTTTCCGAAAGGGCTGAGACCGTTCCATTCCGCGTCTCCCCTTGCCGAGTCGCATATATCGTTGCTTCCGTTGTGGCAGAGGGTGATATAGGAGACTCCCATTTTCCGGAAGCGGGTGATATTCTCGATGTCTTTGCCGATTGCATATCCGTTTTCCACGCCCAGCATGATTGCTTTCTTTCCGGCTGCTTTCAGTACGTGGACCTCCTGCGGTGTGTAGGCGATGCACATACGGGTACGGTTCAGTTCCATTTGCCGGTGAATTTCCTGTAGTCGGTTCATGGCGAAGTCCGTCGCTTTCTGCAATGAAACTTCGTCTCTCGGTCCCTGCGGGATATAGGCGACCATGATTGTTGCGTCGATCAGCCCCTCTTCCATAAAAGGAAGGTTGACCTTGCCGCCCTCTTTCAGCCCGATGTTGAATTCACCGGGGAAGATCATCGGGGTGTCGGTATGGGAGTCGAGCGTCACGTTGCGGTGATGGATGTGTTTGGCCGCTTTGAACAGGCGGGACGATTCGACATGATGCCTGAAAAGTTTCAACATCTGTTCGTCGTCGTTGGCAGCCATTGCTTCGGGATGCCATTGGACGCTGAATATTTCTTTTTCCGGATGCTCCATCGCTTCGTTGATCCCGTCGCGGGCTGTCGCCGTAGCGATAAATTCGGGGGCCGGCTCTTTGATTGCCTGGTGATGGAAGGAGTTGACCAAAAGTTCTTTTTCTCCGTCCAGGATGGTGCGGAGCTTAGAGGGGATTTCGTTCAGCGTGACGGAATGGGAAGCCTGTTCGCGGGGCAGTGTCTGACTGTGTTTCAGTAACTTCTGTCCGTGTTGGGTATGGATATCCTGGTATACGCCCCCACCGAATGCGACATTGAGTATCTGATGTCCGCGGCATATCCCCATAACAGGTAGTTGACGGTTGGTAGCCAGACGGAGCAGTATCAGATCGTATTCATCCCGGTAAGTGTCCACATCCTGCAAGGCGGGGATCGGTTCTTCCTGCATATAAAGCGGGTTGATGTCGCCACCTCCGCTCATGACCAGTCCGTCCAATCCGTTCACGATCGCTGTCAGTGCCTCGATATCCGTAATGGCGGGAACCAGGATCGGAGCGCCGCCGGCTTTCAGTACCGCCTGCACGTATGTTTCAGCTATACAGGAAAGTCCGTCTTTCCGATTGGCGGATATTCCTATGCGGGGAGGTTGAAGACTTTCTTTTTTCGGAATATAATTATCAACTTCCCTGTAGAGGGCCTCTAAATTCGGACGACGGAGCTTCATGTATTTATTATTTCTGATTTATGATTTTTGGATTATGATTTATAATTTATGATTTATGTACCGGTAATAAATCATAAATTATAAATCATAAATCTTTACGCATCGATGTTTGCGTATGTAGCATTTTCTTCGATAAACTCACGGCGCGGACCGACATCTTCACCCATCAACATGGAGAATACCTGGTCTGCTTCGGCTGCACTGTCGATCGTGATCTGTTTCAGCGTACGGTTATCCGGGTTCATGGTCGTATCCCATAACTGGTGGTCGTTCATTTCTCCCAAACCTTTGTATCGCTGTGTGTGAATCTGGTTTTCGTTACCACCGCCGAATTTGTCGATGAATGCCTGGCGCTGCTGTTCTGTCCAGCAATATTCTTCCACTTTACCTTTTTTACACAGGTAGAGGGGTGGGGTGGCCAGATAGACATATCCGTTTTCGATCAACGCACGCATACGGCGGAAGAAGAAGGTCAGAATCAGAGTGGCAATGTGGCTTCCGTCCACATCGGCATCGGTCATGATTATTACCTTATGATAGCGCAGCTTGCTTAGGTTCAACTCTTTCGGATCTTCTTCCGTGCCGATGGTCACACCCATTGCGCGGAAAATATTCTGGATTTCTTCGCTTTCGAATATCTTATGGTCCATCGCCTTCTCAACGTTCAGGATCTTACCGCGAAGCGGCAGGATTGCCTGGAAGTTACGGTCACGTCCCTGCTTGGCTGTACCACCTGCAGAGTCCCCTTCGACGAGGAACAACTCGCAAAGCTCGGCATCTTTAGAAGAACAGTCGGCCAGTTTGCCGGGAAGGCCGCCGCCTGTCATCGGCGATTTGCGCTGTACCAGTTCGCGGGCTTTGCGGGCTGCCTGGCGTGCCTGGGCTGCCAGGATCACCTTGTCGACGATTATCTTGGCTTCCTTCGGGTGTTCTTCCAAGTAATAGCCTAATGCTTCGCCGATTGCCATGTCAACGGCACCGGTAACTTCGTTGTTTCCTAACTTCGTCTTGGTCTGTCCTTCGAACTGCGGTTCCGCTACCTTGATGGAGATAACCGCTGTCAGTCCTTCGCGGAAGTCATCACCGGAGATTTCAACCTTTGCTTTTTCCAGCAACTTCGAGTCGTCTGCATATTTTTTCAACGTACGGGTCAGACCGCGGCGGAAACCGGCCAGGTGCGTACCACCTTCTATCGTGTTGATATCGTTTACATACGAAAATACGCTTTCGTTGAATGAAGTATTGTAGGTCATGGCTACTTCAACCGGAATGCCTTGCTTTTCAGTTACGATATGGATCACATCCGGGATCAGCTGCTCTTTGGAACGGTCGATGTAGCGGACAAATTCTTTTAAACCTTCTTCGGAACGGAAGATCTCGGATTTGTAGTTCCCGTCTTCCTTCACGACACGTTTATCAGTCAGGCTAAGTGTGATACCGGCATTCAGGAATGCCAACTCACGCAAGCGTGTGGCCAAGATCTCATACTTATACTCGGTTACGGAGAAAATGCTTGCGTCCGGCTTGAACAGGACAGTTGTACCGGTCACGTCTGTTTCGCCGATCACCTCGATGGAATGAAGCGGCTTACCGCAGGAGAATTCCTGCATATGGATTTTTCCGTCACGACGGACTTCTGCTCTCAGGTAAGTGGAAAGTGCGTTTACGCAGGATACACCCACGCCGTGCAGACCTCCTGAAACCTTGTAAGAGCCTTTGTCGAACTTACCTCCCGCATGGAGCACAGTCAATACGACTTCCAGTGCTGACACACCTTCTTTCTCATGAATATCTACCGGAATA
Source organism: Parabacteroides vesiculifaciens (assembly GCF_049860805.1). Classification (NCBI taxonomy): domain Bacteria; kingdom Pseudomonadati; phylum Bacteroidota; class Bacteroidia; order Bacteroidales; family Tannerellaceae; genus Parabacteroides; species Parabacteroides vesiculifaciens. The sequence goes on along the minus strand of NZ_CP187555.1, from coordinate 3,128,691 downwards.
CCACGTCCATCGTCCGTAACAGAGATGGAGTTATCTTCGTTTATCACTACGTCAACTTGGGTACAAAATCCGGCCAGTGCTTCGTCAATAGAGTTGTCAACAACTTCGTATACTAAATGGTGGAGACCTTTTTCGCTGGTATCGCCAATATACATGGACGGTCTCTTTCGCACTGCCTCTAACCCTTCAAGTACCTGAATACTATCCGCAGAGTACTCTGTGGAAGTATTCTTAATTTCTTCACTCATGAGTCTTTATCGTTTAAAATCTGTAATTATCTGTCTGTCTAAAAAAGCTAACAAATATAGTGAAAATAATTAACTTAGATGGCATAGATAGTGTGAAAATAGTCAAAAGAAGAGGTATAACAAAAAAAGAGACAAAGTCAAACTTTGTCTCTTTTAAAAAGGTAGCCCGTGGGGGAATCGAACCCCCCTTTCAAGAATGAAAATCTTGCGTCCTAACCGATAGACGAACGGGCCGGCGGGTTTAAAAAAGCCGGGCTAACCAGTCCGGCTTTATACTATATAAAGTATAATACCTTATTTTGCAAGTGCGTTAACGTGCTTTGCTAATTTGGATTTCAAGTTGCCAGCCTTATTCTTGTGAATAATGTGCTTCTTAGCAAGCTTGTCCAACATAGAGCACACCTTCGGGAACAGATCCTGAGCTTCGTTCTTGTCTTCAGTAGCGCGCAAAACTCTCATTGCATTTCTTGCAGTCTTAGCATAATATCTGTTATGCAGACGTTTTGCGTTGGTCTGTCTGATTCTCTTAATTGATGACTTGTGATTTGCCATTTCTTAGCTATTCTCTTTATTTATTCTTTAATCCTGTTTATTGTAGCCCGTGGGGGAATCGAACCCCCCTTTCAAGAATGAAAATCTTGCGTCCTAACCGATAGACGAACGGGCCATCATGTCAAAGCTCTTGCTTTCAGCTATCTGGGATTGTTGATTTCCCGATTGCGAGTGCAAAGATAGATGTTCTCTTTAAACTGACAAAATATTTGAAAGAAAAATATTGGATGTCTGTCGCATTTAACATCTATTTGGAACTCATATCCTGTAGATGTATCTCTAATGCGTTGACGGAAATATTTATTTCCCAGATACATACACATAGCGATGCTGCCAGCAGGAGTAGCCCTATTCCAAATATCCAGGCGGCTATGATTTGCCACGAGATGTAGATGAAAAACATCGAGACCACGCAAAAGAGCAGGCTGAGCAGTCCTAATATTTGCATGGTGCGTGTCAGGTATAACCGTTTTCGGAGGTTGGCTATCTGGGCAACGTCTTTCGGATCGTGTGTCTGTTGATGCTTCTCTTTTAATGTACGTACGAGACTCGCATACGAGATGAAGCGGTTCGTATAAGCCAACAGGATAAGAGATACTGCCGAAAATAGCAACGATGGGGTGGTAAGCGTGAGTTCTTGCATGTTTGTATGTCCTTTATAATTTAGTAGTTTGTTATATCATAAAACAAAACGGAAACGGAAAATGTTGTAACTTTGTTTCCCAAATTTCAGCCGTATGTTATGTAAAACGCGCGGGATTGTCCTGCATTCCATTCCATATAATGATAAGTACTCTATTATATATATGTATACGGAGGCTTTCGGACGTGCTTCTTATCTGGTTGCCCATGCTCGAGGGAAGAGATCGTCTGTCTCGAAAGCTCTGTTCATGCCTCTTTCGGTAGTGGAGATGGAGGTGGAGCATCTGAATAAACGGGATTTGCACCGTATCCGTGAAACGAAACTCTGCTATCCGTTGACCGAAGTGTTCTGTAATCCGGTAAAGAACGTACTTGCTCTTTTCCTTTCCGAAGTCCTTTTCCGCGTGGTGAAGGAGACGGAACCGGACCCGCGTCTTTTCGAATATTTGTCCGAGTCGATACAGTTGTTGGAACTTTCGGATAAAGGAGTCGCTAATTTTCATCTGGTCTTCCTGCTGCGGCTTTTGCATTATATGGGGATATATCCGAATGTCGATTCGTATGTGGCAGGTTCCTGCTTCGATATGTTGAACGGCGTGTTTGTCGATCGCATACCGATGCACCGTCATTATCTGAATCCACAGGAGAGTGTGGTCTTTGCCCGGTTGTTGAAGATCAGTTTTGAGAACATGTCGTTATATTCTTTTTCCCGCCAGGATCGCGTGGATGTTATAAATCGTATTCTTGAATATTATCGTTTGCATTTGCCTGATTTTCCCGAAATAAAGTCCTTATCTGTCATGCAAAGTTTGTTCGATTAGCATATTGCCCCGTTAAATACTTGCCAGTTTGCAGAAAAGGTTATACTTTTGCCGCACTTATTACGAAAAAACGGCTCTGTAGTTCAACGGATAGAATAGAAGTTTCCTAAACTTTAGATAGGGGTTCGATTCCCCTCGGAGCTACAAAAAAGGCAATCATTGCGATTGCCTTTCTTGTTACCAGTAAAATGGTTCAAATGTGACCCGGTCTCCATTGAGGACACATTTTAAATATCCGTTGCTTATCCGGACGTCTTCGTAATAATCAGTCCCGTTTACATATTCGACATAGAAAGAATCGAAATAATCGTCTTCCCAGTCCCAGTAAAAACTTGTTTTCAGTTCGTCGGTCATGCCATTGGGATAGTATATGATTGTAAAATCCTTTCCCGTGTGGTCGTTATAGAAGTCAAGTCGTTGTTCGCATTTATACCCGTTACTATTGGTGTAAAAATCAACCCAAGTATTGTTGCATAAAGCATCGGTCTCCCAACCGTAATCATCATAATACGGATAATCCTCGCAACTGTTGAACAAGCAGAGTGCGGACAGCAGAAATAATAAGCCGAGTATATTCTTTTTAATCATAATTCCATGCTTTTACTATTCAATGGCAAAGATATGAATTAAAACGATATAATAGAAAGTACGAACTCTCTTTACTCGTAATCAGGCAAATCGACATCCGTCGTCACCTCCCATTTCCCATTATTGTAAATGCTGACCTGAAATGTGTCGTCGGATTCGGAGCGGCTGTAGAGGCGGCCTTTGTAGCGGACGATTTTATTCTTTTCCGGGGTGATATTATTGATTTGCCGTTCACGGATCAGTTCGCCGTTTTGGGCGATGGCTGAAAGATGGGCGGCTATTTTATTGTCGGTGGCAGGGATGAAGGTGTAGAAAGAATGTATTTTGTTTACTTCTCCGATTTCATCATCCTTGAATGTATATGAAAATAGTTGCTTGTCCGGGGTTTTAATTCCCAGCCCGGTGGTGATATCCAGTTGATTGGCTATGCCGTCGATCTCCATATTGAACTGTTTCAGTAAGTCAGAGACTGAATCGGTTGCCATAAATTCGATGCGGCTGACGATGCGTTGCAGGGATATGTCTTTGTTGACTACTTCAGCAACGCTAATGTTCAGAGAAAGCATTTCATAGAATGTATCTGAAATACTATCGAAAGCGAAAGTCGAGCCGGACAATGTTGCGGTTTTAGAATTGTGGGCCAAAAAGTAGAAGTTATAATTGCCTTGCGGCAAACTGTCGTATATGCAGCTGAAATCCGCATCTAAATCAGTAGGATTGTATGTGAACTGCTTGTGTTTGATAAAAGCGGGAGTCCCTTCATCCTTAAATACCACATACTCGATGGTGGAGCATAGCTCGTTCAGTTCCACATCATTCTCTCCGGCTTTCGAAACCGCTGGTTCCGGAATCGTGCAGTCAGGCATACTGCGGGTAGTAGGAAAAGATATGATTTCTTTTTCCATCTGAACACTGAATTGAATAGGGTAAATCTCTGTTTGCGGATTAATAACTTCTTCAAGTGAAGGATTATTACTACAGCCTGTCAGATAAAGCACACAGGCAAGTGCATAAAACACTTTCTTTCTCATAGCTAAGCTTTTTAGTTTCTGTAATGCTGCAAAGGAAAGATAAATATTCAGAAATAAAAAATATTAGTGGATAAATTTAAAAATATATTTTATATTTGTCGAATAGACACAATGTATTAACCTTAAAAAAGAACGAAAAACATGGCACGTCCTGTAACATTATGTACGATGCAGTGGGGAGACTTACCACTGGAAATTGTTTGTGAGAAAGCAAAATCATTTGGTTTTGATGGTGTTGAATTAGGTTTACCTTCTCATTTGGATGTCCGGCGGACAGATCCTGAGTATTATCGGAATATCAAAGCTACGCTCGATAAGTACGATTTGAAATTGTTTTGTATTTCGAATCATCTGATTGGCCAGGCTATATGTGATAATATCGATCAGCGGCATAAATCCGTATTGCCTGATTATATCTGGGGAGATGGTGATCCCGAAGGGGTACATCAACGGGCAGCCGAAAATATGATCCAGGCAGCCCATGCCGCTAAAATGTTGGGAATCGATACTGTAGCCGGCTTTACGGGAAGTTCGATATGGCAATGGCTCTATTCTTTTCCTCCTGTTACCGATGAGATGGTTAATGAAGGGTATGCTGATTTTGCCCGGCGTTTTATCCCGATTTTAGACGAATATCAAAAGTTAGGTATCCGTTTCGCCCTCGAAGTGCATCCGACCGAGATCGCATTCGATACTTATTCCACCCGTAAAGCTCTTGAAGCTATCGGTTATCATCCGGCTTTCGGCTTTAACTACGATCCGAGCCATTTGGGATATCAGGGAGTAGATTATGTAGACTTTATCAATCAATTCCCGGATCGCATTTTCCATGTACACATGAAAGATGTGTATTGGAGCGATAGCCCGAAACAGATCGGCGTGTTTGGCGGTCATTCCACTTTCGGAGATGCCCGTCGTTTTTGGAATTTCCGTAGCCTGGGGCGTGGTAAGATCCAATTTGAAGAAATCATCCGTGCTCTGAACGATGCAGGCTATCAAGGTCCTCTCTCGGTAGAGTGGGAAGATAGCGGTATGGATCGCGAACATGGAGCACGCGAATCCTGCGCTTTTGTCAAACAGGTGGATTTCCAGCCGTCGGCGCATGCTTTTGATGCTTGTTTTGAAAGATAAAAAAATGTGAATTGTCATATAAATATAAATTATTGGTATCTCCGGTAAATGATGAATTACCTGTTACTTTTCTCTTGAAAGAAAAGTAACCAAAAGTTCAAGGTTTAAGCTGTCTCGCTACTTCGTTCCCTTCGTTCGCTGTCGCGTCTGAAACTCGCTTCGCTTAAACAGCAGACGCTCCGGATGCTCACTGCGGTCACTGCGCTTAACGCTCACCAGCTTAGGCCGGAGATAGAGCCTGACAGCTCTTTGGGGATTGCCGATACCGGCAGTTTTCCTGCGATCCCGCATCAAGTGCGGGAACAGGCTTGTCCCCGTGCCCCGCACGGGGCCGCAAAAGATCTGTCGGTGTCGGCAATCCTAAGAGAAAGCGCAGCTTTCTAAGAAAGGCCTAAGCGGACGGTCGTCAAGCGGAGGGAAAAGGTGTAGCGTCCGGAGCCTGCGCTGTTTGAGCGAAGCGAGTTTCGCAGGCGACAGCGGAACCTTTACCCGGAGTAGACCGGACGGTTAAGCCTTGATCTTTTGGTTACTTTTGGATCAAGCCAAAAGTAACGGATAAATCATCATTTCAGGTTTATAATTGAGGATATTTGAACCATTGTTTTTTCCCTCAAGGGGAAAAGCATCTTGCTACTTGATTTGTTGTAAATATGTGCTATTTGCTGTCAAATCGTTTTGTTTTGAACGTTTTTGCTAACATGTATATTCCTGTTTTTATGCTTTTCAGTCTAAAGCCCACTTGTTTTTGCACCCTTTTCTTTAAATCATCTAAATGGTTTTTCAAATGATCCAAATGATTTTCCAAAATCATTTGGATGTTTCATGCAAACTATCAGTATGAATCCGGAAAATCATTTAGATGATTTTACCGGACTGGCTGAAACAAAGAAAAAGAGGTTATAAAAAGGCTCCCGAAAGGCCTTTGAATACTATTTTAACACCTCACAAGCCTTACAGGGAAGCCTTTTTGTGATTGACGTTTTGACAGAAATATGCTCTTCCGACCGATACTCCGATTTATTCTTCTGCACTATTCCGGTTTTCCGGCGACAGGAAAAAAACTTTCCAATGGTCTTGCGAACAAAATGACAATTGCAAACCCTGTTTCCTTCTCCTATTTGCAACCATTCCGGGAAATGGACGCATACGGACGAATCTGAGGATAGTAAATCTGACAATTTATCATATTGTCAAATTGTTTTTTGGATATGTGCGACTCCGGATGGTTGGCAATGCCGATAAATCATCATTCTTTGGGTTTTCCAGAGCCCCAATGAGTATATCGACAGTTTCCACACCTCTTTATTTATATTACGTTCAATCGGGAGCTGTTGAACGTGAAAATACCCGATGTGATGAAGGGCTTTTGTTTTTACATCTTATCTTAACGGAAATAAACTGAGTTGTTGGGTGCTAAGAGAACTGATCTTGTGTTGACGAATGCTTATCCTCTGTTTTATAGTTGTAGTTTTGAAAAATCATAATTATGACTTGCCAAAACTATTATTATGATAAAAATACCATTGTCCTTTCCGGTTACATTAATGGAGAAGTTATATTTATAATGTGTCTTAGATATAAATATGATGTTTTTGTTATGTAGAGGTTTACTTTTTAGTACGATTTTTATGTAAAAAATAATATTCAATAAGATGATAAGTTTAAGGATTTCTAAAATAGCATCCATTAAAGGATATTCTATATTTCACAGGCAAATAAAATCTTTATTGGCAATTGTCTTTTTCCTTACTATTTGTACCGATATGTATCCGCAATTTGTGATATCAAAAAGTACATCAGATCGTATAGAAGGAAAATTGAAGAAACAGGTTTTGGATAAAGCGACTTTGCGTTGCTGGTATGAGTTTACTCACTACTGTTTGAATGAGGGAGTAAAGGAGCAAGTAATTGACACTTTTACTCTGGATGTCGGTCTTAAATATTCTGTTTATTATGATCAAAATAGATTTATGCGGGATTCTGTCTATGCTTCCGAAGGTGAAAAAATCAGATATAAGACTAAACTTATCAGGCAAGGAATGAGGGTAAATGAGATAGAAGATTTGCGAAAACAGGGAAATGGGGTTTATCGGGAATTGTCTAATAAGGGAGAAACATCTAAGGTATATAAGAATAAACAGAAACAGTATGTCATGATTGTTGATGGAGATATGAATGCGGCTTACAAATGTATAGATGAAGTCTGCCCCCAATCGTGGAATTTGAATGAAGATACAATGGCTATTTTAGGCTATGTTTGTCAAAAAGCGGAAACGACTTTTCGAGGTAGGCAATATATTGCTTGGTTTACTCCGGAAATTCCGATACAGGATGGTCCTTGGAAATTGTATGGGCTTCCAGGCTTAATCTTAAAGGTTGAAGTTGATAACGGAGCATTTGCTTTTCAGACAATAGGTTTGCAGGCTTTGAATGATTTTCCTATAAACATATTGAAAGATCAGTATTTTGATATTGATCGCAAACGGATAAGAACTTTAGAATTTAAGAAAAAGTATATTCGTAATTATTTGGATTCGGATGGTGTTCTTTCTACTAACTTTGATATAGATAGGAGGCTATTTGAAGAATTAGAGATTAACTAGTGTGTAAAGTTGATGTATTGTAAAATTATTAATGTTATGAAAAGAGAACTTTCAAGAGAAGAAATGAAGGCAATTAAGGGTGGTGATTATTGTAATCAGCTATTTATAATAGCAAACAATAATAATCTTAGTTGCGAAGCTTGTAATGGTGCAAATGTTGGCTCTGAGAAAGGGCATTGTGGTTTTAAATTAGATTGCTCTAGAAATTGTGAGAGATAATTAATTGCTAAACGTGATGCATGGTTTGCTTTGATCTTAAAAAGAGGATGTGTTAAAAGTTGCTATCTTGTTGTTCTGAAATTGAACATGTTTGTATATATTATTGATCACAAATACTTAGTGTTAGTTGAAAGATCAAGTTTATTGTGACATATACTTTTACACATCCTTTTTGATTACGATATGAAAATCTGATAAAATCATGAAAGATATAGACTCGGTTGTTTTACCAATTGTTAATTTAATAAGAATTAGAGGTTATAAGGTTAAGAAAAATTTCATATATGAGTTATTATGTTCTCATCCTGATTTTCCTTCTTTAGCGTCAATTTCTGATACTTTGACATTGTTAGATATTCCACATTTTGTATATAAACTGGAATATGAAGATTTATTAAAGCAGGGAAATAGTCTTTTGCATTTAAATACTATAAATGGTGGAAATTTTGTGATATTAGATTTTGCTACAAATAATCAAATTTATTATTATGATTTTAATTTGAATAAGAAAGTAACAATAGCTAAAAAAGAGTTCTTGAGTAAATGGTCTAAAATATCTTTAGAAATAGAAAGTAATACGAACTATAAAAGAAATAATATATTTAATCTTGATAAAGTGAAAAATAATATTATTGTAGTTTGTGTATTGTTGATTGTATTGATGTATGCTATGTTATGCTGTTTATTAGGCTTTTTAATTTGTCTGCTACCATTGATAATTAGTATAATTGGAGTTGCAGTAACTTGGTTTATAAACCGACATGAGTTACATCTTGAAGATAGATTTACTGAGAATATTTGTAAAATGGGTAAAAATATAGATTGTAATGCAGTTCTGTCTTCTAAATCATCGATGTTGTTTGGGAAAATATCGTTAGGAGAAATTGGATTGAGTTATTTTCTTGCAACTACTTTGATGCTTTTTATTTTGCCAATAATTGTAGATAAAGAATCTTATTTGAATAGTTTATATATAATAGCAATATGTTCATTACCTTATACTCTATATTCTTTGATTTACCAAAAGTTTGTTATTCATAAATGGTGTCCTTTTTGTTTAGTGGCTATATCAATGATGTGGGGATTATTTATTTCCTATAATCTTATGTTAACAAGAGCGTTTTTTGTGTCATATAAAACTTTATTATTGCTTTGTTTTATTTATATAAATGTATTTGCTTTTGTGATGTTGGTTCGTTCTATCTTTGAAGAACGCATGCTTAATTTGGATATCAAGATAAAATCAATGAGATTTAAACGTAATTCTCAAATATTTGAAATTGTATATCGATTGCAAAATAATTATTTAATGAATTTTTCTGTAGATGACATTTGTTTTGGAAATTTGAATTCTAATTGTGTGCTTACAACTGTTATAAGTGAATCATGTAAACATTGTAAGAGTTTGGTAGAGTTATTGATAAATATAATAGAAAATAAAAATTTTAATATAAAGTGGAATATTCGCTTCTATTGTATGAATTATAATTTGGATAAGTGTACGGTGTTTAAAGCAATTATTGCTGAATATATGAAGGATAAATGTAGAGCTTTTTATTTGCTTAAAATGTGGTGTATGAATGAAAAATTAAATATATATAATGTTACTATTGATGATGCTATTTCTTCTAATTTATTTGAAAAACATTTTAAATGGATAAGAGAAAATAGAGTCGATTTTGTGCCATCGATCTTTATTAACAATAAGAAGTTTCCTTCTGTTTATAATTTTAAAGACTTGCCTTTGTTATTATCAGACGGAGATATTCTATCAGTTATTGCGAATTATTGATTAATTTTGAGTGGTGAGATTAGTTCTATGGGAATAATCTTACGTAATGTATAGCACTCTTACCAGCTTATAAATGATTGCTGCTTATTATGGTAAACATATTCGTTTTGTCTTGTGAGAGAAAAAATTATATTAATGAAAGATGTTATTTCTATGTTGGAGATTTGTAAGAAAGCTGATGATATAGGTTTTCATAGGATTTTATCCTATCAGTTAAAGAATGGGAAGATACTGTATCGCCTTAGTATTAATATGCTGAGAGATTTTGCTATATTATTATTTATATATGAAGAACATTGTCAGAATCGTAAATAATTATTGTGAATGAAATATTATATATTTCTATATATACTTTTAATCTCACAGCCATTATTTTCTCAAACCGTAATTAAGGGTTTTATTACGGAACAGAAAACTAAAATGCCTGTTGAGGCTGCAACTGTTTGTTTATCAATGCTAAAAAGTAATAGGATTCTGGCTTATACGCAAACGGATGAAAAAGGGGAATATCAGATTGTATATAAAGGCAAACAAGATAGTATTACTCTTGCAGTCACCGGTTTTAATTTGAAGAAAGTTGCAAAAAATATAGCGAATAAAAGCCAGATTGTTGACTTTATGGTTGGGAATGAGATGATTTCGATTAAGGAAGTGATTGTTGTGGCTCCTAAGATTAATGAATCTGGTGACACTTTGAATTATAATGTCGAACGATTTACGGATGAAACAGACCGCACATTAAAGGATGTACTTCAGAAAATGCCAGGGATACAAGTTCTGGAAAATGGAATGATTCTTTATCAGAATAACCCGATAAATCGTTTTTATATAGAAGATATGGACATGTTGAAGGATCGGTATGGGATAGCTACAAACAATTTGAACCCGGATGATGTGGCAACGGTTCAGGTCCTTCAGCGTCATCAACCAGTGAGGGCATTAAAAGATTATGAATCGTCTTCAGAGGCCGCTATAAACCTGAAATTGAAGAAATCCTCAAAAGGTATCTTAATGGCTACAGCACAGTTAGGGGTGGGAGCTTCTCCGTTATTACTTAGTAATGAGCTGCTCGGGATGTATTTCTCCAAAAAGATGCAGGATTTGAGCGTTTATAAAGGAGATAATTCTGGACGGGATATTACCGGTGAATTGAATAGCTTGTATAATCCGGAACCGGAGGTGCAGGATCTGGATTGGCTCAGTGTTTTGAAACCCCGTCTACCTGCAGTCAGCCAGCAACGGTATCTGTTTAATGATGCACATATCGGAACGGTTAATCATCTGCATGCATTGAAGAAACATTATACTTTAAGCACGAATATTCATTATGCCTATGATGAACCGAAGCGGGAAAGTAATGTGGTGACCGATTATTATTTGCCCGGTGACAGTAGCTTGACGATACAGGAAAGTAATTTTTCCAATATGTATCAGAACAGAATGGATGCAGAAATAGAGTTAAAGGCCAATACGGATAATTTTTATTTAAAAAACCGTATCAGGGCAGAGGGACACTGGGATAAGGAAAATGGACGCGTTTTTACAGGCGACTCTATACGCCAACATTTGGATAATCCGGTATATGGGATTAGTAATCAGTTCGAGTGGGTAAAGACGAATGAAAGGAATATGTTGAAGATAACCTCGTTTGCCGGTTATAAAGATATGTCTCAAACATTGGATGTTTTGCCTGTTTTGTATGAAAATCTATTCCCTTCGGCTTCATTGGCAATGGATGGGATGAGGCAAAATGCAATGATGAAGGATTTTACAACGGCTAATACGTTTACGTACGGACGGAAAGGAAAGGTAACACAGAATTATTCTTTGGATTTCAATGCCCATATACAACATTTTCAAAGCAATCTATTTTTGAAGGGTAACGGCATGGAGATGGTCGGAGGCGACTCGCTTTCAAATAATCTGAAGCGGGAACATTATGAATGGAAATTGAATGTTTCACATAGTTTTGCGTTGAGAGATAACATTAATGTTCATCTTTTCTGTCCGGTCCGCTATCTGTTGGTGCGTGAGCACGATAAAACAATAGGGAGGAAGAGGAATACATCGCATTACCTGTTTGTAGATCCGTTTTTGGTATTAGAACAGCTGGTTTCGGCCTATCTGTCTTCTTCTTTGAATTATTCGTTTACTCAGGATATTTCGGGTATTGGAAATGCGTATACCGGAAATGTCATGACTTCATACCGGAATCTCATGAGGAATGATGGGGAGCGGGATCGTTATAAAATACATACCCTCTGGTGGATATTGGGGTATAAAAGTCCTTTTTCCTCTTTGTTTGCTTCACTGACTACTTTCTATATACATACACGTGTCCGTTTGTTAAGTGAGTATCTGTATGAAGGAATTTTGGCACAAAAGTCAACTTTGCATATCCCCAATAATTCACAGTCATTGTCTTCCAATCTGGTGGTCGGAAAGGATTTGGGAGCGATAAATTCTTCTTTTTCATTGAATGCCGATTACCATTACAATCGTTCTTTACAGATTTTGCAAGGTGAGATATCTGGTTATAAATCTCATAGAGTATCTGTAGGCGGTAAGTTTCATACAAAGATAAATCAGCATTTTATTCTGGATTATAAGATACAGGGAAGCTGGAATAAAAGTTTATTTCAGGAAAGTAAATTGAATATTAATCCGGTATGGTTACTTTCCCAACGACTCTTATTCAGTTGGTTGCCAATAAAAAAGTTGATAGCTGGAATATCATGCGAACACTTTTATAATGACGCAATTCATTCTGGTAGTCGTAATATGTGGTTTGCCGATATGAATATATCTTATATGCTTAAAAAGGTGGAATTTCGGTTAGATTATACGAATTTGTTTAATACACGTCGTTATGTATCGACTGTTTTCAACGAAACAGGACGTTATTATACCGAATATGATCTGCGGCCCGGGGAGATCCTATTGCGGGTTCGTTTTAAACTGTTATAAAGATCAACTATATTTATCGAAATGGTGTGCCTGGGGGATTGGCTATTCTCTTTAGAAACCAATTAATAAAAGTCGAGCAGATATCCGATACAAGGATAGGTCTTGATACGAATGCGCTCATCCTGACGGAAATATTTCCGGAGATGTGCGATAATGTTATTCAGGCTTTCGTCGCTTGAATCATTTTCCCATATCTCTTCAAGCAAAAGTTTGCGTGTAACGACTTGCCCCTTGTTAAAAAATAATCGCTGTAATACCAGAAATTCTTTAGGACAGAGACTTTGGATTTTTTTATTAGGATAAATCAGAAGGTGTTTTTCTGTGTTTACTCGATAATTGCCGATTGTCCATACGCTTGCTGTTGGTTTTGCCGGCTGTTGTAATATTTTTTGAATATGAAATAACAACTCCATTATGTCGTACGGTTTTTTGATGTAATGGCTGGCTCCGGCTTTATAACTGCGAATGATTGCGTTACCATCCGTATGAGAGGAAGCGATAATGATCGGGAGATGCGGGTGTTGCGTGCGGATGGCCGGGAGAATATCGAGGGAATTTTGACTATTTACTTCAATTTCCAATATCAATAAATCGGGTAATGTAGAGAACAATGTTTCCGGAAGCTCGTTTAAAGTTGTTCTAAAGTCAACTTCAAATCCGTTTTTAGCCAAAGCTTGTGTTATCACAGCTCCTAAAATCAGATCATCTTCGATGTATATGAGTCTGTTTTTCATCATCTGCCTTTTTGTTTCCGGGGGCAAGATAATAAAAATATGACGGATGGCGGTAATGATTGTCGTGAGATATTTTCTGTTGTCGCCAAACGATCCCTTTTCATTTTAAACAAAAACAACATCCCCCTCTTTTGTCAATCCCCTAATTATAACTACTTTTGTGGCTGAAGAAAAAGTAAAAACTAAAGTATGAAAAAGATTAGAGCTGCCATTGTTGGATATGGCAATATTGGAAAGTATGTATTGGAGGCTTTGGAAGCTGCTCCCGATTTTGAGGTAGCGGGTGTTGTACGTCGTAATCCGAATGATATTCCGGACGAATTGAAAGGATATGCTGTCACTGATAATATCACGAAGTTAGATAAAGTAGATGTTGCTGTTCTGGCAACTCCGACCCGTAGCGTAGAGACTTACGCCAAAGAAATACTTTCTTTAGGCATCAATACGGTGGATAGTTTCGATATTCACGGAGGTATTGTTGAGTTGCGCCATTCGCTCGATGCTGTTGCTAAGGCTCATAATACGGTGGCTGTAATCTCTGCCGGATGGGATCCGGGGAGCGACTCTATTGTTCGCGCTTTGTTGCAGGCGATCGTTCCGAAAGGGATTACGTATACAAACTTCGGACCGGGCATGAGCATGGGACATACCGTTGCGGTGAAAGCCATCGAAGGTGTAAAGGCCGCCCTGTCTATGACGATCCCGATGGGAACAGGTGTTCATCGCCGTATGGTTTATATCGAAGTGAAAGAAGGATATGATTTCGATAAAGTTGCCGCTGCTATTAAGGCTGACGACTATTTTGTTCACGACGAAACGCATGTGATCCAGGTTGACTGTGTGGATGACCTGAAAGATATGGGACATGGCGTGAACCTTGTTCGTAAAGGTGTTTCCGGTAAAACGCAGAACCAGTTGATCGAATTCGACATGAAGATCAACAATCCGGCTCTGACGGCTCAAATTTTGGTTTGTGTTGCCCGTGCAAGTTTCAAACAGCAGCCCGGTGCCTACACGATGATCGAATTGCCGGTGATCGATATGCTTTACGGCGAAAGAGAAGACTTAATTCGTAAACTCGTTTAATATGCTTGATTTTATTACCTGGACGGCAGATCCCGCCATCTTTTCCATTGGTTCGCGTGAGATACGCTGGTATGGACTGGCGTTTGCCATCGGTTTCCTGATCGGTTACAAGATCGTGGAGAAGATGTGGAAAAGAGAAAAACTCAATCCGGCATGGATCGACTCCCTGCTGATTTATACGATGCTGGGAACGGTGATCGGTGCCCGTTTGGGACATTGCCTGTTTTATGCGCCGGATTATTATCTGGCCCACCCGATCGAAATTTTAAAAGTTTGGGAAGGGGGACTTGCCAGTCACGGTGGTACGTTGGGTATAATCATAGCTGTATATTTTTATTCTAAACGGGTTAGCCACAGGAGTATGCTTTGGACATTCGACAAACTGGTGGTTCCTACAGGGCTTGTGGCTGCCATGATCCGTTTAGGAAATCTGATGAATCATGAAATATACGGGCATCCGACAGATTTACCCTGGGGATTCCGTTTTATAGAGAATCTGCACGCTTGGAAAAGAGGGGCGGCTCCCATCTTTTCCGTTCCCAGCCATCCTACACAGCTCTATGAAGCCGCCAGCTATTTAGTGACTTTCGTTATTTGCATGTGGCTTTACTTCAAAAAAGATGCTTGGAAGAAGGAGGGGCTTATCTTCGGTGTGTTTATGATTTGCGTATTCGGATCGCGCTTCTTCATTGAATTTTTGAAAAATAACCAGGAAGAGTTCGAGGCCGATATGATGTTGAATATGGGGCAATGGCTCAGCATTCCGTTTGTTTTAGCGGGTGTCTACTTCGTATGGCGTGCGTTGAAGAAAGGGAATATGTCCCCTAAATCTTAATTTTCAACTTTCAATTTTTAATTACCAAGATGTACAAATTAAAAGAAATAGCAGATAAAGTTTACTATGTAGGTGTAAATGACCGGCAAAAAGCTCTTTTTGAGAATATGTGGCCTTTGCCTTACGGAGTATCTTATAATTCCTATCTGATCGTGGATGAGAAAACGGTCCTGGTCGATACGGTAGATGTGTGTTATTCCGATATTTTCTTGAAAAAGATTGCAGATGCTCTTGAGGGGCGTCCTTTGGATTTCCTGATCGTAAACCATATGGAACCGGATCATGCGGGTAGTATCCGTTTGTTGCGCCAGCAATATCCGGATGTCCAGATTATCGGAAATAAGCAGACTTTCGGCATGCTGAACGGATATCACGGTATTTCAACCGGATTGTATGAAGTAAAAGAAGGGGACACGTTGAGTGTGGGCCGTCACCAGCTCTCTTTTTATATGGCTCCGATGGTACACTGGCCGGAAGTAATGGTCACTTACGATTCGACTGATAAGATTCTGTTCTCTGCCGATGCTTTCGGAACCTACGGGACACTGGACGGCGGTGTGATCGACTCTGAAATGAATGTGGAGCATTATTGGGAGGAAATGATCCGTTACTATTCCAATATTGTCGGTAAATATGGAAATCCTGTACAGCGCGCTTTGCAGAAGTTGTCGGCTCTGGATATCCGGACAATCTGTTCGACCCACGGTCCGGTGTGGCGCGAATATGCAGCGAAAGCAATCGATATTTACGACCGCATGAGCCGTTATGAAGGTGAAGAAGGTGTGGTAATCGTATATGGCAGTATGTATGGCAACACAGAGCAGATGGCGGAAGCTATTGCTGCATCTTTGGCCGAAAACGGAGTGAAGAATGTTGTCATGCACAATGTTAGCAAAAGTCCTGCATCCTATGTCTTGAAAGATGTTTTCAAGTATAAGGGATTGATTATTGGCAGTCCGACTTATAGTAACCGTTTGTTCCCCGAAATCGAATCGATCCTCGATAAAATAGAAACACGTGAAGTGAAGCATCGCCTCTACGGATATTTCGGTTCTTTCACTTGGGCAGGAGCTGCGGTGAAAAACTTGGCAGCATTCGGCGAGAAGATGAAATGGGACGTTGTGGGTGCTCCGGTCGAGCAGAAACAAGCTCTGAAAGCAGACAAATACGAAGAATGCTGGGCTTTGGGAGAAGAAATGGCCCGGAAATTGAAATTTAAGAATTGAGAATGGAAAATTCTTGGTCGGAAAGAATAAAGATACTACTTTTAGGAACGAAAGAACTAAATTAAAAAAAAGCGTTATGAGACTAATTATTGAACCTAATTACGAGCAGCTTTCAAAGTGGGCTGCTAACTATGTAGCTGCTAAGATTAAGAAAGCGAATCCTACGGCAGAAAAACCATTTGTATTGGGCTTGCCTACCGGCTCATCTCCTTTGGGCATGTACAAGAACCTGATCGAACTGAACAAACAGGGCGTGATCTCTTTCCAGAATATCATAACTTTCAATATGGATGAATATGTAGGCCTGCCGAAAGATCATCCTGAAAGCTATCATTCTTTCATGTGGAATAACTTCTTCAGCCATATCGACATCAAGCCGGAGAATGTGAATATCCTGAATGGAAACGCAGAAGATCTGGAAGCCGAATGTGCTGCTTACGAAGCGAAGATGAAAGCTGTCGGTGGTGTAGACCTGTTCTTGGGGGGAATCGGTCCTGACGGGCATATCGCTTTCAACGAACCGGGTTCTTCTTTGTCTTCCCGTACCCGTGTCAAGTCTTTGACTACCGACACGATTATCGCTAACTCCCGTTTCTTCGACAACGATGTTAACAAAGTTCCGAAGACTTCCGTTACGGTTGGTGTCGCTACGGTACTGGATGCAAAAGAGGTGCTGATCATGGTAAATGGCCACAACAAAGCCCGCGCTTTGCAACAGGCTGTCGAAGGTGCAGTAAACCAGATGTGGACCATCACGGCTCTGCAGATGCATCCGAAGGGTATAATTGTTGCCGACGAAGCTGCTTGTGCAGATCTTAAAGTCGGTACATACAACTATTTTAAAGACATCGAGAAAGATAATCTTTGTCCTTGTTCTTTATTGAAGTGATTTTTTTTATTCATAATAGTTTTGATTTAACATTGGAAGGCTGTGTCTGCGATAGATGCAGCCTTTTTAATGGTTGAACATATCTTTATTGTAGAAATTCATGATTGAAATCAACTGATTGTGAGCGATATGTGCAGGGCTGTCGGGATTCAAATCCATCGCCGTAAGATAGTTGTTCAAGGCCTGCCGGATATCTCCTTTTTTGCGGTAGGCATTGCCGCGTAAGTAATACGCTTCATCGGAAGAGGCGTTTTTTTCTATGTATTCGTCCAACAAACGGATAGCTTCATCTGTTTTACCCTCGGTAATGAGTTGTTTAATAGTTTCCATTTCGATATTTATGATTTATAATTTATGAATTATCGATGCCGATTTGGGCAGATAAAGTGCAAATTTAAATCATAAATCATAAATCATAAACTATAAATCATAGATTTTGTGTAAGTTTGCACCCGATTTCAAATAGATAAGACGTTATTATGCAAAAGAATCTGGTAATAGTGGAGTCACCCGCTAAGGCAAAAACCATTGAAAAGTTCCTCGGAAAAGATTATAAGGTTATGTCAAGCTACGGTCACATCCGCGATCTGAAGACGAAAGAGTTTAGTATTGATATTGAACACGACTACACTCCGCAGTATGTGGTACCGACTGATAAGAAGAAGTTAGTCAGCGAACTAAAAGCTGAAGCCAAGTCTGCCGAACAGGTATGGCTCGCGTCCGATGAGGACCGTGAGGGAGAAGCAATATCCTGGCACCTGTATGAAGTACTGGGTCTGAAACCGGAAAATACTAAACGTATCGTCTTTCATGAAATTACTAAGAATGCGATTCTGCATGCTATTGAAACACCGCGCGACATCAATATTAACCTGGTGAACGCCCAGCAGGCACGCCGTGTGTTGGACCGTATCGTGGGTTTCGAACTATCGCCGATCTTGTGGCGTAAGGTCAAACCGGCTTTGTCGGCCGGTCGTGTGCAGTCTGTGGCTGTTCGCCTGATCGTGGAACGGGAGCGGGAGATCAACGACTTTGTCAGCGAGGCGGCTTTCCGTGTGATTGCCAACTTCATCCTGCCCGACGGAACGACGGTGCTGAAAGCCGAGCTGAATCGCCGTCTGAAGGATAAGAAAGAGGTGGAAGCGTTCCTCGAATCCTGTAAGAATGCTGCGTTTACGATCGACGATATCACGAAGAAACCGGTGAAGAAATCGCCTGCCCCCCCTTTTACAACCTCCACTTTGCAGCAGGAAGCGGCTCGTAAGTTGGGATATTCCGTTTCACAGACGATGATGATCGCACAGCGTTTATATGAATCCGGGTTGATCACCTATATGCGTACTGACTCCGTGAACCTGAGTGATCTGGCATTAGGTACGGCAAAAGAGGCTATTTTCGAGACATACGGTGAGAAATATTATAAGTTCCGTCAGTATCATACCAAGAGCAAAGGGGCGCAGGAAGCGCACGAAGCGATCCGTCCCACCTATATCAGTAATGTGGAGGCCGGAAATTCTCCGCAGGAAAAGAAGTTGTACGAACTGATCCGTAAACGTACGATCGCTTGCCAGATGGCGGATGCCGAATTGGAACGTACGACGATCTCGGTCGGTATCAGCGGACAGACAGAGCGTTTTGTCGCTGTCGGCGAAGTGATCAGTTTTGAAGGTTTCCTTCAGGTTTATATGGAAAGCAATGACGATGACGTGGAGAAAGAACAGGAAAACGGCTTGCTTCCTCCGGTAAAGCTTCATGAGGTCCTGTCGTTGAAAGATATTGTGGCAACAGAACGCTTTACGCAGCGTCCGCCGCGCTATACGGAAGCCAGCCTGGTCCGTCGCCTGGAAGAGCTGGGTATCGGACGTCCGTCTACCTATGCACCGACTATCCAGACGATCCAGAACCGCGAATACGTGGTGAAAGGTGATAAGGAAGGTACTGAACGTACGTATACGGTTGTATCGCTCTCCAAAGGAAAGATCAAAGAGACGGAGAAGACTGAGATTGTCGGGGCCGACCGTAATAAATTGATGCCGACGGATATCGGTACGGTGGTGAACGACTTCCTGATGGAGTATTTTCCGGATGTGTTGGATTATAACTTTACGGCCAGCGTTGAAAAGGAATTCGACTCGGTGGCGGAAGGTGAATTAATCTGGACGGAGGCTATCGATAAATTTTATAAGATTTTTCATCCCATCGTGGAGGCAACGGCTGCCGTTAAGACCGAGCACAAAGTAGGGGAGCGTCAACTCGGTATCGATCCGAAGAGCGGTAATCCTGTGTTTGTAAAGATCGGCCGTTACGGTCCTGTTGTTCAGATCGGGGTTGCCCATGCCGACGATAAAGAGGCTCCGAAGCCACAGTTCGCTTCTCTGATGAAAGGCCAGTCTATCGATACGATTAAATTGGAAGAGGCTTTGAAACTCTTTGACCTTCCCCGTACGGTCGGTGAATATGAAGGTAAGGTGATGGTGGCTGCGGTAGGTCGTTTCGGACCGTTTATCCGCCATGACGGTAAATTCGTTTCTATCCCGAAAGACTTGAACCCGCTGACGATCACGGCTGAGGAGGCGATCGCCTTGATTGATGGGAAAAGAGAGAAAGACGAACAGCGTTTTATCAAAAAATTCGAAGAGGATCCGGAGATGGAAATCCTGAAAGGTCGCTTTGGTCCCTATATTTCTTATCAGAAAGCGAACTATCGTATTCCGAAGACAGTTACCGATCCGACTGCCATGACGCTGGAAGATTGTAAGAAAATTATTGCAGATGCTCCTGAAAAGGCGGCGACAGGAAAGAAAACGACACGTAAGAAAAAATAGTGCAAAACCCTGGAAAAAGAATATCCGGCATTTTCCCATAGTGGAAAGTGCCGGATCTTTTTTTATACATCTATGCCTGTAAATTCTTTTAACGCATATCCGATCAGGAAGCTTAGTGCGGCGACACTGAAACTAAGGACTGCCATCTCGGTAAACCGTTTACGGAAACTTTCGCTTCTGGCTACGGAATAGTAGTAATTGAATAAGGCGATGATCAGTAGTGCGGAAAGCAGCATAATGCCTAATGCCACCAATACATTATTGATAAAAATGAAAGGAGCCACCAGCGCAATGACTGTGAAGATATAGGCGATCCCTGTGTAGAGGGACGCTTTTATCGGGTGCTTACCTGCTTCTCCTTCCGATTTTGTGGATAGATATTCGGACGAGGCCATCGAGAGGGCGGCGGCAATCCCGGTGATACTTCCTGTAAGGGCAATCAGTTTGGAGTCGCTCAATGCTAGCGTGAAGCCTGCCAAAGCCCCGGTAAATTCTACCAGAGCGTCATTTAGACCCAAGACGACCGATCCCATATATTCCAACCGTTCTTCGTTGATCAGCGCAATGAGTTTCTCTTCGTGCTCATCTTCATCTTTAGCAATTTGCATAAGATCGGGATAGTTTTTATAGGCGGCATAACCATTTTTTGCTCCCTCTTCATTACCTTCCATCAGCTTGATGGCAAACGTAATCCCTAATATGCGGGCGAGAAGGTAATATTTCAGTATCCTCCATTTGTAAGGAGTAACATCCTGGCCGGTATATTTCTTCAGGATGCCGTAATGCCCTTTTTCATCGGCAGAAATACGCAATAACACGTCTCGGTTGTCCGGATCTTTCTCGATTACCGCCAGCTTTGTATAAACAATGCTCTCCGTGATTTCATTACGCTGAAACCGCAGGAGAGCATCGTATGTCTGTTGATCTATGTTCATGATTATTACATTCTCTCCGGAACCTCTATCCCCAGTAGCGACATAGCCGATTTTACAATTTTGGCTACGTTGGCGGAGAGGACGAGGCGGAATTTCTTCAGTTCCTCGTTTTCTTCGCGGAGAATGGAAAAATCGTGATAGAACTGGTTGTATTCTTTTACCAGGTCGTAAGTATAGTTGGCGATGAGAGCGGGACTGTATTCCTTTCCTGCTTCGCGAACGATAGAAGCATAGTCTGCTATCATCTGGATCAGGTTTTCTTCTTTTTCAGAGATAGTAGTCGTTGTCGGCAATTGTTCCGGCAATACGATACCCTGTTCGGCTGCTTTACGCAACACGGAACGGATACGGGCGTATGTGTATTGGATGAACGGGCCGGTATTACCGTTGAAGTCAATCGATTCCTTCGGATTGAAGGTCATGTTCTTGCGCGGGTCTACCTTCAGAATGAAGTATTTCAAGGAACCGAGGCCGACCATGCGGGCGATGTTTTCGGCTTCTTCCGGTGTCATTTCATCCACTTTGCCCAACTCCTGTGAGATTTCGCGGGCTGTGCCTACCATCTCTTCCATCAGGTCGTCGGCATCTACAACCGTGCCTTCGCGGCTTTTCATCTTTCCTTCGGGCAGTTCGACCATTCCGTAAGAGAAATGTACAAGGCCTTTGCCGAATTCAAAACCTAATTTATCCAACAGGATGGATAATACCTGGAAATGGTAGTTTTGTTCGTTTCCAACTACGTAGATCATCTTATTGATGGGGTAGTCGTCGAAACGCAACTTGGCTGTGCCGATATCCTGTGTCATGTAGACGGAAGTACCATCGGCACGGAGCAGGAGTTTTTCATCCAGGCCGTCTTTTGTCAGGTCCGCCCATACGGAACCGTCTTCACGGCGGTAGAAGATGCCTTTGTCAAGGCCTTCCATCACTTTGCCCTTACCTTCCAGATAGGTTTGTGATTCGTAATAGATCTTATCGAAGTCTACGCCCATCTTTTTGTATGTCTCGTCGAATCCGGCGTATACCCAGTTGTTCATCATTTCCCAGAGAGCACGTACTTCTTTGTCGCCAGCTTCCCATTTGCGGAGCATTTCGCGTGCTTCGGCCATCAGAGGAGAAGCGGCTTCCGCCTCTTCTTTCGTCATGCCTTTTGCTTCGAGGGCAGCAGTCTCTTCTTTTAGTTTGTTGCTGAAAAGGACGTAGAAGTCACCGATCAGGTGGTCGCCTTTCTTTCCGGCCGTCTCGGGAGTCACGCCGTTGCCCCATTTTTGCCAGGCGAGCATGGACTTGCAGATATGAATACCACGGTCGTTCACGATGTTCGTCTTTACCACCTTATTACCGTTCGCTTTCATGATCTCGGATAAACTGTAGCCTAACAGGTTGTTGCGCACGTGTCCCAAGTGAAGCGGTTTGTTTGTGTTAGGGGAGGAATATTCGATCATGACCAGCGGAGACTGCTCCGTCACGGGGATGATCCCGTATGCCGGCTGGCTGTTAATTCCGTTTAATAAATCGATCCAGCAGGCACAGGCGATGGTCAGGTTGAGGAATCCTTTGATCACATTGAATCCGGCTACGGCCGGTTCATGCTGAAGCAGGTACTCGCCAATCTCCTGGGCTGTCTGTTCCGGCGATTTCTTCGACATGCGGAGGAATGGAAAAACTACCAGAGTCAAATGTCCTTTGAACTCTTTCTTTGTCTTTTGCAGTTGTACCTGGCTGGCGGCCACATCGGCGCCATATAGTTCTTTTATGCCGGCTATAATCGCACCGGTAATCTGTTGTTCGATAACCATATTCGTTTAGTATATGTTCGGATTTATTTTGTCTGCAAAGGTACAGGTTTATTTTGTAAAAACCATAGGATCGGTATGAGTAAGGAAAGACATAACTATGATTTGATAAAGTGGGCGGTATGCAATAAAAAAGGCACTCCGGAAAGGAATGCCTTTTTACTATGAGAATGTAAGACTAATTTACTTAATGATTTCTGTCAATTCAGCACCCGCTTTAAATTTAACTGATTTACGTGCCGGAATTTCGATTGGTTGTTTAGTCTTCGGGTTAACGCCTTTACGTGCAGATTTTTCAGCTACAGAGAAAGAACCAAAACCTAAAAGGGCAACTTTGCCGCCTTCTTTTAATTCACTGGATACTGTTTCAACAAAAGCCTCAACAGCCTTTTTTGCATCAACTTTGCTTAAACCGGATTTTTCCGATATAGCATTGATAAATTCTGTTTTGTTCATGATGGTTTGATAATTAATATATTAAACAATTTTTGTGATAGCCTAAAAAGTTGGTGTCAAATGTAATTCTATTTTAATATATCGCAAAGAAAAAAAGAGTTTTTTTTATTGATTTACTATGTTTTAGTGCTGTTTTGTCAGAAAACTACCAAAATATATATACCTTTGTCCTTAAATTGATAAATATATGATGAATCAAAATAGTTCGGGATTTCTGAGCAGCATCCCGATGGTTACGAAAAACCTTATCATTATCAACCTGTTGTTTTGGGTAGCGAGCCTTGTTTTACCTAAAGTAGGGATTGATTTAGTCCAGTTATTCGGATTGCACTTTCCGGGTGTGAAGGATTTTTATCCTTTCCAGTTTGTGACTTATATGTTCATGCATGATACGCATTCGTTTGCGCACGTATTTTTCAATATGTTCGGTGTGTATATGTTTGGGCGTGTACTGGAGAATGTCTGGGGGCCGAAGCGTTTCCTGATTTTTTATATGGTGACGGGTATCGGTGCCGGTCTCACGCAGGAGCTGGTTTGGTTGTACTCCGTCCATTCTTTCGCAAGTGCGAACGGGATTACTTTAGCACAATTGGTTGCAGGCGATCCCTCGTTGAACTATTTGATTACGGTCGGTGCTTCAGGTTCCGTATTCGGTATTTTGCTGGCGTTTGCCATGTTGTTCCCGAATGTTCCGCTGTATCTGATGTTCATCCCGATTCCTATCAAAGCTAAATATTTTGTGATCTTTTACGGGTTGGCCGAATTGTTTATGGGTGTCGCCAATAATGGCGGCGACTCAGTGGCGCATTTTGCACACTTGGGTGGTATGGTTTTCGGTTATTTCTTAGTTCGGTATTGGAAAAAGAAAGATATAGGCAATGGGCGATATTTTTATTAATCTCAAACGGACTTTTAATTCCGGTAACATCCTGGCGAAACTGATCTATATCAATGTCGGGTTGTTTGTTCTCATACGGTTGACAGGTGTGATCCTGATGCTGTTCAATCTGAGCGGTTTTCCGTTTTTACAGTATCTGCAGATGCCTTCGTCTCCCGAATTGCTTCTGTACCGTCCGTGGACGATCATCACTTATATGTTCACGCATTTCGACTTCCTGCATATCTTGTTTAATATGCTGTGGTTATACTGGTTCGGTGGTTTGTTCCTGACTTTCTTCAGTGAACGGCAGTTGGGCGGTTTGTATCTGTTAGGGGGTATTGCGGGGGCTATCTTGTTCCTGGTAGCATATAATATATTCCCATATTTCCGCAGTGTTGCCGCCTATAGTTATCTGATGGGAGCATCGGCTTCGGTTATGGCGATTGTGTTTGCGGTTTCTTTTTACCGGAAAGATCTGGAGATCGGCTTGTTCCTGATCGGAAGGATCAAACTGATTTACCTGGCACTGTTTACTTTTGTTATCGATTTGTTGGCTATTACATCGACAAATGCCGGCGGTCATATCGCCCATATCGGTGGAGCGTTGTTCGGTATCTGGTTTGCAGCCCGGATTAAGGAAGGCAAAGATTTGACGGCTCCGATGAACCGCCTGCTCGATTGGGTGGTGAATCTGGGAAAACGGAAACCTAAGATGCGTGTAACCTATAAACGCCCGGAGACCGATTATGATTATAACGCCCGTAAACATCAGGAAACAGTCGATCTGGATGCAATATTAGACAAATTAAAACGTTCCGGTTACGAAAGCCTTTCGGCAGAAGAAAAGAAAAAACTATTTGATGCCAGCAAAAAATGAGCGAGCGGTTTAAAGCGATCAGGATTCTGTTTAAGTCTGTAGTCGGTACTGCCAATGTGATAGTCATCCTGCTATTCATTGCTTCTGCCTTCTCTGACCGGATTTCACCGGATAGGAGCGTGTTATTCTCTTATCTTGGGTTGGGATTTCCTGTGTTTTGCATTTTGAACCTCTGTTTTATTATTTATTGGCTGTTCCTTTGGGAATGGCGGTTCGTGTTGATCGGCCTGTGTTCGTTCCTGATCTGCAGGGGACCTGTAACCCGTTATTTCCCTTTCCACAACAGAGTGAGCGAGATACCGAAAGAGAACGTGCTGAAAGTCTTGACCTATAATGTTATGGGATTCGGGTATAAAGGCCATACGGAAGACTCTCCGAATCCGATCATACGTTATATTGCAAATTCGGATGCCGATATCGTATGCTTGCAGGAATATGCGGTTGGTACTTCCAAGAGTTTTTTAACGAATCAGAAGATAGCCGATGCTTTGAAAATGTATCGATATCGCTCTGTTATCCCGGTCGGAACTTCCGGTACGCTCAAATTCAACATAGCTGTATTCTCTAAATATCCGATCTCCAAATCCCGTAAGATCAAATATGAGAGTTCCTTTAACGGTTCCTCTATCCATGAACTGGATATAAACGGAAAGAAACTGACTTTGATCAACAACCATCTGGAGTCTTTCAAGCTGACAATGGAGGACCGGAGCCATTATTCCGCGTTTCTCAAGAATCTGAATTCTGAAACGCTCGACGGCCTGCGAAGTTCCATCGAACAGAAGTTAGGACCTGCATTTCGCATACGGGCACGCCAAGCGAGAGCAGTTGCGGATGAAATAAAAAAGATCGATACGGATTATATATTGGTCTGTGGCGACTTCAACGATACGCCTATATCTTATGCTCACCGTACGATTCAAGGACCGCTCAAAGATGCTTATGCCGCTTCGGGACGTGGTGTCGGGATCACCTATAATGAAAACTTTTTCTGGTTCCGGATTGACAATATCCTACATTCTGCCAACATGAAACCGATCAACTGTACGGTCGACAAGGTGCATTATTCCGACCATTATCCGATGTGGTGTTATTTGCAATTGAAAATGGATAATTGACAAGAAGAAACACTCTTTTTATTTCAAACTGCAAAATTTAGACAGGCTCTAATACCATGAAAATTAATTATTTGTTTTTTGTATTTGTCATCTGCTGCTCTTGTAACAAACCCAAACAAGCATATAAAGTAGAGGGGGCTATATCTGGGGCTGCAGATTCGGATTCATTTGTATGTTACCCTATACAAGACGACCGTATTATAGTGAATCTTGATAATAATCAAAAAGTCTCGCTTTTTGATTATTTCAGTCATATAGAATTGATACCATTGGAGACAAACGATGATATATTGATAGGGTATTGTGAGGATCTTGTCCCCTTTCAAAATAGGTATTATATTTTCGACAGGAAACGGGCCGTTGTCCAGATTTTTGACCAAGACGGAAAATTCATATCTCTCATAGACAAGCGGGGACAGGGCCCCGGTGAGTACACCCCTAATTTAACAAGCATTTTCCTTAATCCTTTTACCGGAAACATTGACATTACAGACATGGGCTGTATTTACAGTTATGACTTGACCGGCAAACATGTAAGAACAATTCCGAGGAATGAAGAGGCTTCCGGATTTTATTGGAACATAATACCTCTTAGCGATAATTTGTATGTTTGTTTTATATTGTTGTTTAATAGTTTAGATGCGTATAAAATCAATTATTATGACGCAAAGGAAAATAAAATCATTCATAAGGAGTATGTAGAGGATGAGTTTTTAAATAATTATGCTCAAGTTCCTACAGTTCCTCCATTTTATGAATATAATGGGAAGTATTATTTTTATCGCCTTTTAGATAATCAAACTTATGAAGTGGGGATGGATTCCTTAAGAAGTGCTTATACATGGGATTTTGGGAAGTATAATTATGATGCGAAAAATTTAAATTTGCCCAATGATCCAAATAGCATTACTACTCTTCCTTATAAAATAGATATTCAGGGTCAAAATAATCGGTATGTAATAGCTTATATATACCTACGTGATAGAGCGAGAGCTTATTTGATACACGACAAATCCATTGACGAATGTAAATATATTAAACATTTTACAGAATCGGTAGGTTTTATTCCTCGAAAAATAACAAACGAATATGTGTTGACATGGTATGAACATGGTGAATTGGAAAATTATATTACCGAAGACATGTTAGATGAAAACAACCGGAAAAAATACCATGAATTATTAGATGCAAGGGAAGAAATGAATCCTATAATTGTTAAATATTACTTCAAATAGTACTCGGAGTTTATCTTCTTAGACGAAGCGACGAATGCCTTGGACGCCAATAGCGAGAAAGAAGATCATGGAGCACCTGCACCGGTTCTACCGGAGCCGCACGGTGGTCGTGGCGCGCACTCTTAAAAAATATTACCCGCAAGGGTAATCTGAAATAGATGGGGTAGAAAACCGAATTTTATGTGCTACTGTTTCGATTTGGACCAACGGGTATTTCGGAAAACTGTACTCTAAGTTTGCGTAAAGCAAGAAGCTGAGGTTAATTTATATCTTTGTTGTATGAAGAAACTAAATTAACCGACTAACGGAAGTACACTAATGGAAAACGATAGTCTTTAAAGACTAGTTATTGTAACAGACTTCCGTTAGTCAAGCAGGCAAAGACTAAATAGATTATTGATATATAATAGGATATCATTTAGAGTAGTAGCCCATTCCTGCTTTCGGTTAATCCAAAAACAATATAAAGGTATGAATAAATTATTTATCGGGATTGATTTCTCCAAGAAAAAAGTAGATGTAAGTGTGATAGAGAAAGAAAACATATCTTCAGGTGTCCACCGTGAGTTCAGTAATGATGTTGCCGGACATGAGAGTCTGTTGGCATGGCTTTGTGATAGCTATCCGCAGACAGGCAAAGATCAGATGCTCTTTTGCGGTGAGAACACGGGACTTTACAGCGTTTGTTTGAGTAACACTCTCGCGCACGAGGGTTATACACTGTGGCTGGAACATCCTTACAGGATCAAACACAGCAGCGGCATGCAACGCGGGAAAAACGATAAATTGGATTCATTGCTGATCGCACAATACGCTTGCCGTTTCGAGGATATGGCCAAGGTCTATACCCCCAATACGGAAACCATCCGGGCGCTGCACTCATTTTTCACATTCCGTGATTTATTGGTGAAAATGAAAAATGAAGCATTGGTACATGCCAAAGAACTCCATTCGGTCCTAAAAGGGAATCACGCAACAGATTACATATATCAACATAGCCTGACACAAGTGGATAACTTGAACCGTGAAATAAAAGATGTGGAAAAGGAAATAATGGATCTGATCAACAGTGAAGAGGAGATCAAAAACAATTATGAGCGTATTACATCCATCAAAGGCGTGGCTTTTGTCAACGCCCTTGCTTTGATCGTTTATACCGAAAACTTCACCTGTTTTGACGATCCGCGCAAGCTGGCCTGCTATGCGGGAGTGGTACCGTTCCAACGAACCTCCGGCTCCAGTGTCAAAAGCAATGCCAAGACAAGTGGATTTGCCAATAAAAAACTAAACACGCTACTCACCCAAGCGGCACGAACCGCTGCCATACATGATCCAATATTAAGAGAATATTACAGGCGCAAAAGAGAAGAGGGGAAGCATCATAATTTAGTTATAAACAATATTAGAAACAAACTGATACATCGAATCTGTGCATTGGTCAGGAACCAAACTTTCGACCAAACGGCTTAGATTTTTGCAATATTCTTAATTTGTTTTAAAATCTTTCCGTTTATTTGGTTGGGAACATAGATTACAATAAGCCAGGAATGACAATAAGGTTCGTTTTGAGGAAATAATGAACCTATTAAATGCTGATTTACCGGCATGAAACATGGATGACAGAGTTATACAAAATGATTGTCATTCCGTAGGGGCAGGGCTCTGCTCTGCCCACAACACATTAAATATTATCCTGTTATCCTCTGGGTGGAGTAGAACCCCACCCCTACGAGCCTGTCTTATTTGTTAAAATTTCACTAAAAACGATTGATCTCCTTCCATTGTTTTCCGGAATTCTCTATCACTCTATCACACTTTGCCTTACAAACGTTGATAAACATAACATACAAGGTGTGATAGATGCCGGATTCATGTATCACACCTCTGTCACACCTGTATCACCATTTGACATTGAAACGGGTAGCCGGTATTGTTTCAAAAACGAAAGGAAACATGCCGATACGTATTTGCGCGAGGATTATTTTGTCAACATAAGGTGTTTTATTGCAGAAAGCAAGCTGCAAAAGAGCGGAAAACAAGCAGAAATGTTCAAAAACACGCCCATCTTCCGGCTTTCTACACCCGGATCTTGCCACTCTGTACCTCCGGATGTCCAGGACGGCTACATCCGGATGTTTAGAATTATATCATACTAATTCGCTGTATTTTATTACTTAGTACACAAGAAAAGACTATATATATCCCCAAAGCATAGATAGGGTGTGATGGATGTGTGAGGCATTGATAATCAGTCCAGGATGAGATTCCGGGTTAGGCCGGAAATAATAGGAGAGTGAGTTTTTGCACAGCCTCTTCTTTTTATAGAAATAAACAATTAATCCGTGATAATTGCCCATTCTTGATTTTTTTCATATCTTACCCACCTAATTAAATTAAGGCGATCATGACAAGCACAATCTTCCTTACAGTAGCCATCGTTGCAACGGCTATCTTTCTGATTCAGTTCATTGTTTCCATCTTTTTTGGTGA
Organism: Parabacteroides vesiculifaciens; assembly: GCF_049860805.1. NCBI lineage: Bacteria > Pseudomonadati > Bacteroidota > Bacteroidia > Bacteroidales > Tannerellaceae > Parabacteroides > Parabacteroides vesiculifaciens. The sequence goes on along the minus strand of NZ_CP187555.1, from coordinate 3,098,715 downwards.
AATCGATACGGATGTCGATATGGATGCCGATATCGGCAGTGTCATTTCTTTTAAGGGACTGACGCATTTCTGTATCGGTATGGGCTGGTATATGTATATCACACAGGGGACGGATATCTCGTCTTATGTAGTCGGTATTCTGGTTGGACTTGTCTTTGTGTTTGTGCTCTGGTTCCTGTATAAGAAAGCCTGGCAATTGCAGAAAGAGAATAAACCGGAGAAGCCGGAGGCCTTGTTAGGACGGGAGTGCACGATCTATGCTCACGACGGGAATCGCTATATCGTGCAGATTGCCGTCAACGGAGCCTTGCGTGAGATGGATGTCCGCTCGCTTGAAGGGCGGAAGTATCAGACGGGAGACAAGACGACGATTGTCAGAGTCGAATCGGGAATTATGTATATTCAGTAAATAACAAATCTATTAAAATTATGACACAGGAGATGTTAATCATGATCGCTATACTGGTTGTAGTGGTCATCATTTCGTTTATCGGCATCCTTTCGCGCTACCGGAAATGTAAGAGTGATGAGGTGTTGGTTGTTTATGGTAAGACTTCCGGGGAAAAGTCTGCCAAGCTTTATCATGGTGGTGCTGCATTCGTATGGCCGATCATCCAGGGATATGAATTTTTATCGATGAAACCTTTGCAGATCGATTGCAAACTGACCGGCGCTTTGTCTGCCCAGAATATCCGCGTGGATGTGCCGACGACGATTACGGTAGCCATCAGTACCGATCCCGAAGTGATGCAGAATGCAGCCGAACGTTTGCTCGGGTTACAGTCTGAAGACAAACAAAACCTGATTACGGATGTCGTCTATGGACAGATGCGTCTGGTGATTGCCGATATGACGATTGAGGAATTGAACTCCGACCGTGATAAATTCCTGTCCAAGGTGCGTGAAAATATCGATACGGAACTCCGTAAGTTCGGTCTTTATCTGATGAATATCAATATCAGTGATATTCGCGATGCCGCCAACTATATCGTCAACCTCGGTAAGGAAGCTGAAAGCAAGGCCTTGAATGAGGCGCAGGCCAATATCGAAGAACAGGAAAAGTTAGGTGCGATCAAAATAGCTAACCAGATAAAGGAACGTGAAACAAAGGTGGCCGAAACTCGTAAAGACCAGGATATCGCGATTGCCGAAACCAAGAAGCAGCAGGAAATCTCGGTAGCCAATGCCGACAAGGACCGTATTTCCCAGGTTGCCATAGCCAATGCCGAAAAAGAATCGCAAGTCGCAAAAGCTGAAGCCGAGAAAAATATCAATATAGAGAAAGCCAATACGGAAAAGGAAAGCCGTATTGCCGAACTGAACTCTGATATGGAAATCAAAAAAGCCGATGCAGAGAAGAAAGCGGCTATCGGACGAAACGAAGCCGGTAAAGACATCGCACTTTCCAACTCCGAACTTGCCGTGACGCAGGCGGATGCCGATAAGAAAGCCGGTGAAGCCGCCGCCCGTTCGGAAGCCGCTGTCCAGGCTGCTCGCGAAATAGCCCAGAAGGAAGTGGAAGAGGCAAAAGCCAAAAAGGTCGAATCGGCTTTGAAAGCCCAAAAGATTGTTCCAGCCGAAGTCGCTAAGCAGGAAGCCATCCTCCAGGCCGATGCCGTTGCTGAAAAGACGATCCGCGAGGCGGAAGCACGTGCGAAAGCATTGCTGGCACAGGCCGAGGCCGAAGCCTCTGCCATCCGCATGAAGCTGGAAGCCGAAGCCGACGGTAAGAAGAAATCATTGCTGGCCGAAGCCGATGGATTCCGGGCGATGGTCGAAGCGGCCGAGTCGAATCCGGCGATTGCGATCCAATACAAGATGGTCGACCAGTGGAAAGAGATCGCAGGTGAACAGGTAAAGGCTTTCGAGCATATCAATCTCGGCAATATTACCGTATTCGATGGTGGAAACGGCGCTACCGGGAACTTCCTGAACCAGTTGGTAAAGACTGTTGCCCCAAGTCTCGGCGTACTGGATAAGCTGCCGATCGGCGAAACGGTTAAGAACATGATCAAGCCGGACGAGAAAGGCAAGGATGATCCTGCTCCTACATTATAATATATAAAAAGTTCCTGTCTTATACTGATATAGGTAGACACATTCAAAAACAATAAAATGTGTAATAACTATGCGGGAAAAACATCAGCATTACAGCGAAGAAGAGAAATTGCATCTTCTTCAATCTTATTATCTATCAGGTATGAGCAAAACTCGTTTTTGCAAACAACATGGTATTAGTGGTATAACTTTGTTAAATAAATGGTTGGCGAAGTATGAATCAGAGGTAAAAGAGGTATCTTTAGCTCCTTGTCAAGCCCCTACGGATATGAGCAATCGAAGCAAAGAAGATTACCAGGATGAAAATGCGCAACTCAAGAAGCGCGTTAAGGAGTTAGAGAAGGCGCTTGCCTTCTCGCAGTTGGAAACCGAAGCCCGTGATTTAATGATTACGCGTGCAGAAGAGTATTTTAACATTCCCATCAGAAAAAAATCTGGGGCCAAATAGTAACGGAACTGGTCGGGCAGGGCAAAATAAAAGTTGCACCCGCCTGCCGTCTGTTTGGCCATTGTCGTCAAGCCTATTACCAGTCCAAGGCAGACATTGAGGTCCAGGTAAAGAATGAGCGTCTCATGCTGGATACCGTACGTGAGATACGTAGTGAGGATCCCGGTATTGGTGGTTACAAGCTGTGGATCATGCTCATCGCCCTCTTCGGAGAGAAGTTCATGCCCGGTCGCGACAGCTTCTATACGCTGCTTCGCCGGCACCGTCTGATGCTTCCTCCCCGCAAAGGCAGGAGCACAACCAATTCCAACCACCGCTACCATAAGTGGAAAAACTTGATAAAAGGCTTTGTTCCAACTTCGCCCAATCAACTGTGGGTTAGCGATATTACATATATACCGCTTGCCGGTGGAGATGTCTGTTACCTGCATCTGGTTACGGATGCTTATTCTCATAAAATAGTGGGATGGCGCCTAGCAAACACTCTACGTGCATCCGCTACGCTTGAAGCATTGCAGCAGGCCATAGACCAGGCCGTGGAGATGACAGGAAGTGAGAATCTGGAAGGTCTGATACACCATTCAGACCGTGGAGTACAGTATTGTTGCGATGCCTACGTGGAGCGGCTTCAACACTATGGCATTGCCATCAGCATGACAGAGGATTACAAGCCCACGGATAATGCCGTGGCGGAACGTGTCAATGGGATAATCAAAGTGGAACGCCTCTATAAACAAGGGGTATTCGATAGCCTCGAACATGCCACAAGTGTGATTGGGCGCTACATCCACTTCTACAACTACCGCCGACCGCACATGAGTGTCGGTTATAAAACTCCCGGCGTAGTGCATAAGGAAGAGGGAGTACAGATAAAGATCTGGCAAAAGAAAAAAGCTTCGATAAAAAGTAGAGAAAAACAGATGGATACAATATCTTTGCAAAGCCGAACAACAAGTCCGGGCGAGGGCACATGCCAGCGCATCTGACGAAGACAAACTGCCCCATGCGAGGGGCAATTTGTCTTGCCGAACAAGCAAGCACGGGCTCTGCAAATCCAGCATGTGACTACTTAATACGGCTAAAGGCAGAGGATATTTGTCTATATTATCAGTATGAAGATTTAAGATGTGACTACTCTATCAGTACTACTTTCTAAGATCTGTCTATTGATTACGTTTATAAACAAAAAAAGTGTCTAGCTAAATCAGGAAAAGACATCCCCTGTAAAGAAAACATAGTTTCTCTATAGGGGAACTTTAGTTTCATGCCCGTGAAAATATAGTTTCATGCTTGTGAAACTTTTGTTCCATGCCTATGGAATTAGCTTTTCATGCTAAAGCTCCGCTTCGTTCACTGCATCCAGGATATTGGCAAACAGGTTCTCGACAAAGAAGAACGTGGCATTGCAGAACAACTTCGGGTCTTTGATCAAAGCGACCGTATTACTCTTGCCATTATTTGAAATCACGCTTTCAGCCGAATACGTTTTAAATTTCTTATTGTTTTCCGGATCGTATTGGTAGACGATATTGCTTACTTCCGCCGAGTAACTATTGTCGTGGCAGGTAATCTTCATCTTGTATTTGATGATCGTTTTGTCCGTATCATTCAACAGCATCTCAACTTTGGATGAAACGTTGATAGTACCTTTTGACTTCTTGGAGTTGACATTCGACAGGAATACATCTTTCGCATAGTTTTTCTTCGCCCATTGGCTGATTACTTCGAATATCTGATCCTGGCTCATGTCATTCACATGGACCGTGTCGCGATAGCATACTTTCCCGTCTTTCATCGGAGCACACTCGTCGACTTCGCCTTTATGCCCCTGTGCCATTGCCAGCACAGGGAGCATGATTAATAGAAGGAAAACCAGCTTTCTCATCATCCGGATTATTTCATCCATACATTGATAATTTCACCGATAACGGTTATCTGCTGGCCTTCTGCCGTTTCGCCCTGTTTGCGGCAGTCGATGATCAACCAGGCATCTCCGCTTTCGCCTTTCTTAAAGAAAGACAGGCTGTAGGTGTCGTTGTCTCCTATTTCTTTATAAACAGGGCTGTCTTTGCTGATAGCGATCGAGGCGATCGATTTGCCGAACATATTACCTGTGCCTTTCCATTCGGCAGATGTCTCTTTGGTTTCCGGTTTACCGGCAGATGCAACCTGCATATCGCTTTCGGGCAACATTTGTAATAATGTAGACGGAACCTTGTCGGCGGCAAAAGCCACATATCCTTCTTTTGCCGGAACCGGAGTTGCCGGTCGGGTGGTCTGGGCAGGTGTCACAGCCCGGGCCGGAGTGACCGGAGTTGCCGGAACTACGTTGGCGGCTACCTGTGCACCTAAAGCGACAGAGGCGGAGGCGAACATCTCGTCAACGAAATCGACCGTCATTCTGCGGAACTTGCCATTGCCGCGGTTCAGTTTGGTCTTGTCCTTGTTCAAACAATATTTATCGGTAATCCATTCTTCAGCAGTGTATTTTTCCGGCTCACGCTGGTAAGATACATTATATTCATAACGGATACCGGCCACTTTCATAACACATTTCCGGTTCTCGCATTCCATCGTGACGCGATAGTTCATTTCCGTACGGTCCAAAGAAAGGGCCGTGCTCTGGAACACTAAGTTGGTTTGTCCTACAGCGGCGATGTCGCCTTTTGCCTTGTCCGAATAGACAACGCGGTTGCCGTCTTCGCTGAAGAATCCGTCCGCCCAATCCAGCATCCGGTCATATACTTCATCTTTTGAAAAAGAAGGAGCGTCTATCTCTTTTGCAAATACTACTTTGCCGTTCTCAATAGGAACAGCACCGGCTAAATACTTGGAATCGTCCTGAGCCCAGAGCAGGGTCGGGATAAATAGTGTTAATAATAAAAGTTGCTTCATGGTTATTCTTTACTTATGTTTTTTACGGGCAAAGATATATAATTGTGGCTGAAATAAACTAAGAGTGTGACAAATAAATTAATCTAATTACTGTTGGACAAAGAAAAAAAGCCTATATTTGCACCCTGTGAAAAAACGAATAATAACATAAACATAAGATTCAAATGCAAAACAAAGGATTTGTAAAGGTCTTTGCGGTGTTACTTACGCTTGTCTGTATGTTTTATCTGTCATTCTCATTCGTGACAAGACATTACAACAGTAAAGCCGCTGAGTATGCAGGTGGAGATCCGGTAAAAGAGAGTTCTTATTTGGACTCGTTATCTACTCAGAAGGTATGGCTGGGCTATACGCTCAAGCAGTGCCGTGAAATGGAAATCAGTTTAGGACTTGACTTGAAGGGCGGTATGAACGTCGTTCTGGAATTGAATGTGGCAGATGTAATCCGCTCGCTTTCAAATAACAACCAGGATGAGAACTTCAACAAAGCATTGGATTTGGCCTATGCACACCAGGCTACAAGTCAGAAGGATTTTATTGATCTATTTGCAGAAGAGTATAAGAAGTTAGATAATGGCGCCCGTTTATCCGCTATTTTCAGTACTTTCGAATTGAAAGACAAAATCACTCCGCAGAGTACGGACGCACAGGTAATTGCTGTGTTGAAGGAAGAACTGAAGAGCGCTATCGATAATTCATTTAACGTGTTGCGTACCCGTATCGACCGTTTCGGTGTGGTATCTCCGAACATCCAGCGTCTGGAAACAGCAGGTCGTATCCTGGTTGAACTTCCGGGTGTGAAAGAACCGGAACGTGTGCGTAAATTGTTACAGGGTAGTGCCAACCTCGAATTTTGGGAAACATACAACTTGCCGGAAATCTACCAGCAGTTGGTTGCAGCCGATAATATGCTGGCTACAATCCTGAAATCGGACGATACTGCTGCCGAAGGTACGGAAACGACCGCTACCGAAGCAACAGGAGAAGTGGTTGCCGACAATGCCGCTGCCGAAACAACAAACGATGCTGATTCTTTGTTGGCTAAGATCGGTGAAGACAAACCTGAAGCACAGGCTGCCAAGAGCATGGAAGAATTTGCAAAGCAACATCCGTTGTTCGCTATCCTGCAAATCAACCAGTATAACGGACAGTTGGCTTCCGGTCCTGTTGTCGGTATTGCCGATAAGAAAGACATTGCCAAGATCAACGAATACCTGAACATGAAGCAGGTAAAAGATATCTTGCCGCGTAACCTTTCTTTGAAATGGGGTGTAAAGGCTATCGATGAAAAAGAACAATATTTCTACTTGTATGCAATCAAGATGACGAACCGCGACGGAACGCCTGCTTTGGGTGGTGACGTTGTAACGGATGCTAACGCCGACTTCGTTCAGCAGGCCGGTCGTTCGGAACAGCAGGTCAGCATGACCATGAACGCAGAAGGTGCTAAAGCATGGGCCCGCCTGACAAAAGAAAATATCGGTAAAGCGGTTGCTATCGTTCTGGACGATATGGTTTATTCGGCTCCGAACGTACAGGTGGAAATCACAGGTGGACGTTCTCAAATTACAGGTCACTTTACTCCGGAAGAAGCGAAGGACTTAGCAAACGTATTGAAGTCCGGTAAGATGGCTGCTTCGGTAAGTATCGTACAGGAAGACGTTGTCGGTCCGTCTCTGGGTCAGGAAGCTATCAACTCCGGTGTTATCTCATTTGCGTTGGCATTGGTATTGTTGATGTTCTATATGTGTGCATTCTACGGAGTTATTCCGGGCTTGATCGCCGACGGCGCTCTGGTGTTGAACATCTTCTTCACGATGGGTATCCTTGCCTCCTTCCAGGCTGTTCTTACATTGCCGGGTATTGCCGGTATGGTGTTGACACTGGGTATGGCTGTCGATGCTAACGTGTTGATCTACGAACGTACGAAAGAAGAACTCCGTGCAGGCAAGTCATTAAGCAAAGCTATCGCCGATGGTTACGGAAATGCATTCTCTGCTATTTTCGACTCGAACTTGACTTCTATTATCACAGGTGTTGTATTGTTCTATTTCGGTACAGGTCCTATCCGTGGTTTTGCCACGACGATGATTATCGGTTTGTTCGCATCCTTCCTGACGGCAGTCTTCCTGACTCGTATCGTTTACGAAGCGCTGTTGGCAAAAGATAAACTGAAGAACGTAACCTTTACGACTTCTATTACAAAAGACCTGTTGACGAATCCGAAGATCAACTTCCTTGCCGCCCGTAAGGTAGGCTATCTGATCCCGGCCGGTATCATTGTTTTAGGTGCGATATCCATGTCTACTATCGGTTTGAACAACGGTATCGACTTCACGGGTGGACGCAACTATGTGATCCGTTTCGACCAGGATGTGAAGACTGACGAAGTTCGTAATATGTTGGATGCCCAGTTGGACGGTTCGGTAAGCGTTATCCAGATCGGTACTCCCGACCAGGTTCGTGTCTCTACCAACTATAAGATTGACGACAACGATCCGGCTATCGACCAGGAAATCGAAAATAAATTGTTTGAAGGCGTCAAGAGCTTGCTTCCGGCAGGCACGACACTGGATCAGTTCACAGGACAGTATATCCAGAGTTCGCAGAAAGTGGGACCGAGTATGGCTGACGATATCAAGAATGCAGCATTCTTAGCTGTAATCTTCGCAATGTTCTGTATGGCGGCTTACATTTTGCTCCGTTTCCGTGACATTTCATTCTCTATCGGTGCATTCGCTTCCGTAGCTGTTACAACTTTGTGTATTATTTCATTCTACACATTGCTCTGGAAGGTATTGCCTTTCTCTATGGAAGTCGACCAGACGTTTATTGCGGCTATCCTGACGATCATCGGTTACTCTATCAACGATACCGTTGTTGTATTCGACCGTATCCGTGAGACAATCGGCCTGTATCCGAAGCGCGACCGTTACCAGGTGATCAACGATGCATTGAACTCGACTTTGTCTCGTACATTTAATACATCATTAACTACTTTGGTTGTTGTATTGTGTATCTTCATCCTGGGTGGTGCAACGATCCGTAGCTTCACGTTCGCTATCTTGTTAGGTATCATTATCGGTACATATTCTACTCTGTTCGTGGCAACTCCTATCGCTTACGAATTGCAGAAGAAAAAGATCAATAAGAAAGCAGCTGCTGAAGCAGGTAAATAAGAATACATTTTAATCCGATAAAAAAGGGCTGTTCCTTGTATGGAATGGCCCTTTTTGTGCTTCTAAACATAACCGTGCCGGTTGGCAAGATGAAAGAGAATGCTTATCTTGTAGGCCTCTTACTTCTGCTATTTACTTACAGATTGTAAGCAAACACCTTAAAATGTCATGTTATGGAAGTACGCCTGAGTAACCAATTGCCGGTTTATCCATCTTTTGTTCCCGGTATTCGCCGCGCCCCTGATCGCGGCTATTCGCTTACGCCTGCACAAACAGAGACTGCTTTGAAGAATGCCCTTCGCTACGTTCCCGAAGAGTTGCACGAGGTGCTGGCTTCCGAGTTTATGGAAGAGTTGCTGACCCGTGGCCGTATCTACGGATACCGTTACCGGCCGGAGGGTGACCTGAAAGCCAAGCCTGTCGACCAGTATAAAGGCCGATGTCTGGAGGGGAAAGCATTTCAGGTAATGATCGATAACAACCTTTGTTTCGATATAGCCCTTTATCCCTATGAGCTGGTTACGTATGGCGAGACCGGACAGGTTTGCCAGAACTGGATGCAATACCGGCTGATCAAGCAGTATCTCGAAATACTGACAAACGAGCAGACGCTCGTGATCGAGTCCGGGCATCCGTTAGGGCTGTTCCGTTCCAGGCCGGACGCTCCCCGCGTGATTATCACCAATTCCATGATGGTCGGTATGTTCGATAACCAGAAAGACTGGCATGTCGCTGCCCAGATGGGTGTTGCCAACTATGGACAGATGACCGCAGGCGGCTGGATGTACATCGGTCCGCAAGGAATCGTGCACGGCACATTCAACACCTTATTAAATGCAGGCCGCAAGAAATTAGGCATTCCGCAGGATCAGGACTTGCGCGGACATCTCTTTGTTTCCTCCGGACTCGGGGGTATGAGCGGGGCGCAACCGAAAGCGGCCGTTATAGCCGGCGCCGCCAGCATTATTGCCGAAGTGGACAGCTCCCGCATCGAAACTCGCTATTCGCAGGGCTGGGTGCAATATGTGACCGAAGATAAAGCAGAAGCCTTCCGCATGGCAAAGGAAGCTATGCAGGCAAAGAAACCGGTTTCGATTGCCTATCACGGCAATATAGTCGACTTGTTGGAGTTTGCCGATTCGCAGGCGATCCGGATCGAGCTGCTGAGCGACCAAACTTCCTGCCATGCCGTTTATGAAGGAGGTTACTGCCCTGCCGGCATCTCCTTTGCCGAACGCACGGAACTCCTTTCCCACGATATAGACCGTTTCCGCTCGTTGGTCGATCGCTCCCTGCATCGCCATTTCGAAGTAATCAGGAAATTGGTGGCTCGCGGCACTTACTTTTTCGATTACGGGAACTCGTTTATGAAAGCTATCTATGATGCCGGCGTGAAGGAAATCTCCCGGAACGGGATCGATGAGAAAGACGGTTTTATCTGGCCCTCTTATGTCGAAGATATCATGGGGCCGGAGCTGTTCGATTACGGCTACGGGCCTTTCCGCTGGGTATGCCTGAGCGGGAAAGAGGAAGATCTGGTGAAGACCGACCGTGCCGCTATGGATTGTATCGATCCCAGCCGGCGCGGACAGGACATGGATAACTACAACTGGATTCGTGATGCCGGGAAGAACCGGCTCGTGGTCGGCACACAGGCACGCATCCTCTACCAGGATGCGGAAGGGCGGCTGAATATCGCACTCCGCTTCAACCGTATGGTGCGCGACGGTGAAGTCGGCCCGATCATGCTCGGCCGGGACCATCATGATGTAAGCGGGACGGATTCGCCTTTCCGGGAAACCTCCAATATCTATGACGGAAGCAACGTCATGGCCGATATGGCCGTCCAATGTTTTGCCGGGAATGCGGCACGGGGCATGAGCCTTGTTGCCCTTCACAATGGGGGTGGCGTCGGTATCGGTAAAGCGGTGAACGGTGGTTTCGGGATGGTGCTGGACGGAAGCGAACGGGTGGACGAAATCCTTCGTTCCGCCATGCTTTGGGATGTGATGGGAGGAGTGGCACGCCGTTCCTGGGCCCGGAATCCCAACGCCATGTCTACGAGTGCTGCCTTTAACGAAAGCTATGGCGACTGGTATCATATCACGCTGCCTTTTATTCCGAAAGAAGATTTGATTCAAAATAGTATACGTACCTCTTTAAATCACAAAGTATGAGTGCCTGGAGTAAAATAATGGAATGTGTCCCCAATTTCAGCGAGGGAAGAGATTTAGCGAAAATAGAAAAGATAGTAGATAAATTTCGTGCCAAAGCCGGTGTAAAGCTGTTGGATTACAGTAATGACGAAGATCACAACCGCTTGGTCGTGACGGTAGTCGGCGAACCGGAAGCCTTGAAAGACGCACTGCTCGAAGCCATCGGGCAGGCGGTGGAACTGATAGACCTCACGAAGCACTCCGGGCAGCATCCCCGGATGGGAGCGGTAGATGTCGTTCCGTTTATCCCGATCAAAGGGTGTACGATGGATGAGGCGATCGCACTCTCCCGGGAAGTGGGCGAGAAGGTGGCGGCTCTCTATCGAGTGCCGGTCTTCCTGTATGAGAAGTCGGCTTCGGCCCCGCACCGGGAGAACCTGGCTGCTATCCGTAAAGGAGAGTTTGAAGGTATGGAAGAAAAGATCAAGCTGCCGGAATGGAAACCGGACTTCGGGCCTGCCGAACGGCACCCGTCGGCGGGAACAGTGGCGATCGGTGCACGTATGCCATTGGTGGCATATAACGTCAACCTTGGTACGGCAAACCTGGAAATCGCGAGCAGCATCGCCAAGAAGATCCGCTTCATAGGTGGCGGACTCCGCTACTGCAAGGCGATGGGAGTGGAACTGAAAGAGCGTGGCATCGTGCAGGTTTCGATCAATATGACGGATTATACCCGCACAGCCCTCTACCGGGCTTTCGAGTTGGTACGCATCGAAGCCCGCCGTTACGGTGTTCCGGTTGTCGGGAGCGAGATCATCGGGCTGCTCCCGATGGAGGCGTTGATCGACACGGCTTCTTATTATTTGGGACTGGAAGACTTTTCAATGGATCAGGTGTTGGAAGCCAGAATAATGGAATAGACTATGGAAGAAGAAAAGATATTGATACGGAATGCTGCGCAGGTGGTGACCTGCTCCGGCTTTGAGGCGAAGAAAGGTAAGGCTATGTCTGATGTCGGGGTGATCGAAGACGGAGCGGTTGCTGTTTCGAATGGTATTATTACGCATGTGGGACCGACCGAGGAAGTCCTCCGGCAAGTGGATGCCGCAGACTATCTGGAGGTAAACGCTTCCGGGCGCGCACTTCTTCCTGGGTTTGTGGATAGTCATACGCACTTCGTTTTCGGTGGTTACCGGGAAGAAGAGTTTTCCTGGCGGATGAAGGGAGACAGTTATATGTCGATCATGGAAAGGGGCGGCGGTATCGTCAATACGATGAATGCAACCCGCAGCACCAGTTATGACGACCTGTTCGGGGATGCATACGACCGTCTCGACACAATGATGGACATGGGTGTAACCACTGTCGAAGGAAAGAGTGGCTACGGCCTTGACCTCGCAACCGAACTGATCCAGCTCCGCGTAATGAAAGAACTGAATGACGAACACCCGTTGGATGTGGTCTCCACTTTCTTGGGGGCGCATGCCGTTCCTCCCGAATTTGCCGGGCGTACGGATGCATATGTCGACTATCTAATAGAGGAAGTGTTACCCCATGTCCGTGCGGAACACTCCGTAACCTTTTGTGATGTCTTTTGCGAACAAGGCGTTTTCTCGATCGAACAAAGCGAACGTTTGTTGAAAGCAGCCCGCAGCCAGCGTTTCAAGCTGAAACTTCATGCCGACGAGATCGTGCCTTTCGGGGGCGCCGAACTGGCTGCCCGCCTGAAAGCCGTGAGTGCCGACCATCTGTTGCACGTGTCCGACACCGGCATTAAGCGGCTGGCACGTTCGGGGACGATCGCGACTTTGCTTCCGCTTACCGCTTTCTCGCTGGATGAACCTTATGCTCCGGGACGCCGGATGATAGATGCCGGTTGTGCCGTGGCGCTGGCTTCCGACTTGAATCCGGGCAGTTGCTTCTCCTGTTCGATCCCGTTGTTGTTCGCCCTGGCCTGTATCCAGATGAAGCTGACTCCCGAAGAAGCTCTGACTGCACTGACGATCAACGGAGCGGCGGCCTTGGGACGGGAAAAGAAGACCGGCAGTATCGATGTCGGAAAGAAAGCGGACCTGATCTTGTTGAAGTTCCCTTCGTATAAGTTCCTTCCTTATCATGTAGGAATGAATATAGTAGATACTGTTATTAAAGATGGGGTACTTTATATTATTTGACAGGATAAAAAATTAAATAGTATGAGTAAATGATGATTCACCGTTGCGAATTGATAAGACGGCTCGTAGGGGCGGGGTTCTACTCCGCCCAATGAAAATAACGTCCGCCTTGCCCTGGTTATGGGCAGGGCAGAGCCCTGCCATCCAGGCTTCACATCCGTAAATCATTTGTTTACAATGAAACTGAATAAAATGTTTAATCTTAAATAATAGACACTATGCTTGCAGATTTGACAATCAAAGGATTTCTTGCCGAAACGGCAGGTAACGCACCTGTTCCTGGCGGTGGAAGTATTTCGGCTCTGAACGGGGCTATTGCGACAGCGCTTACCGAGATGGTGGCAAACCTGACGATCGGGAAGAAAAAATATGCCGAAGTGGAAGGCCAGATGAAGACAATCGCGACGGAAGCGGCTATTATCCGTGAACGCCTGATCCGCGATATAGACTGCGACAGCGAAGCATACGACCGCGTTTTTGCCGCCTTCAAACTCCCGAAGGAAACGGAGGAGGAGAAGGCCGAACGCAGCCGGGTGATCCAGGACGCGACGAAACAGGCGGCGATGGTCCCGATGGAAGTGGCCGAAGAGATCGCATCGGTGATGGAGACTATCATATATGTGGCGCATAAAGGTAACCGGAATGCCGTGACCGATGCCTGTGTGGCGATGATGACGGCTCGTACCTGTGTGCTGGGGGCTTTACTGAATGTCCGCATCAATCTTACATCCATCAAGGATGAGGCTTTTGTCAGACGGATGGCGGAGAAAGCGGATTTCCTCGAATCGGAAGCCGTCCGGATCGAAAAGAAGTTACTGGATTGGACGCAGGAGCAATTGAAAGTTGGAAATTGAAAGTTGAAAGTTATGGGAAATGTACATTATGTGGGGGCGGAACCGTTGACGTTCGAACGTATCGAAGAGATACTGACTGGGAACATGAAGCTGGAACTGACCCCGGAAGTGAAGGAACGCATCCAGCGTTGCCGCGATTATCTGGACCGGAAGATCGAGACGCAGAGTGAACCGCTTTACGGCATCACGACAGGCTTTGGCTCTTTGTGTAATAAGAATATCTCGCCGGACGAACTCAGCACCTTGCAGGAAAACTTAGTGAAGAGCCATGCCTGTAGCGTGGGGGATGAGGTGAGTCCGGTGATTGTCCGCCTGATGATGCTCCTGAAAGCACATGCTCTGTCACTGGGGCATAGCGGCGTGCAGGTGATAACGGTGCAGCGTATCCTGGATTTCTTTAATAATGACGTGCTCCCGATCGTCTATGACCGGGGTTCGCTCGGGGCTTCGGGCGACCTGGCTCCGCTGGCGAATCTTTTCCTTCCGCTTATCGGTGTGGGAGATGTGTATTATAAAGGGAAGAAGAGGGAGGCTATCAGCGTCCTGGACGAGTTTGCCTGGAAGCCGGTACGGCTGATGAGCAAGGAGGGGCTGGCGTTGCTGAACGGCACGCAGTTTATGAGTGCTAACGGAGTCTTTGCCCTAATGCGCGCTTTTGCCGTGTCGAAGCGGGCGGACCTGATTGCCGCTCTGTCTCTCGAAGCCTTCGACGGGCGGATCGATCCCTTTATGGATTGTATCCAGCAGATGCGCCCGCATCAAGGACAGATCGAGACGGGGGATGCTTTCCGCCGTATTCTGGAGGGCAGCGAACTGATCGGCCGGAAGAAGGAGCATGTGCAGGACCCGTATTCGTTCCGCTGCATCCCGCAGGTACATGGGGCGACGAAAGATGCGATCCGGTATGTCTCCGGTGTGTTACTTACCGAGATCAATTCCGTGACGGACAACCCGACGATCTTTCCCGACGAGGACAAGATCATCTCGGGCGGTAATTTCCACGGTCAGCCGTTGGCGATCTCCTATGATTTTCTCGCAATTGCTTTGGCTGAGTTGGGGAATATTTCCGAGCGGCGTGTGGCGCAGCTGATCATGGGGCTTCGGGGCTTGCCTGAATTCCTGGTTGCCAATCCCGGACTGAACTCCGGATTTATGATCCCGCAATATGCGGCAGCAAGCATGGTGAGCCAGAACAAGATGTACTGTTATGCCGCCAGCAGCGATTCGATCGTGTCCAGCAACGGGCAGGAAGATCATGTGAGTATGGGAGCCAATGCGGCGACAAAGCTCTTTAAGATTATGGACAACCTCGATCATATCCTGGCGATCGAGCTGATGAATGCGGCACAAGGTCTCGAGTTCCGCCGTCCGGCGCGTACTTCACCTGTCCTGGAGAAATTTTTGAAAGCCTATCGCAAAGAGGTTCCCTTCATAGACGAAGACATCATCATGTATCCCGAAATCCACCGGACGGTCGCTTTCCTGAGGCGGTATTCGGGGTAAGGAAAATAGTTCGAAGGTGTGTCAAAATTCCCTTGTCCTCGCGTCAAGCACGGGAATAGGGCGGTTTTGACACACTTCTTATTTGGGCTGAAACTTTCTATTTCTTAGTAATGACCACCCGTTTTGTCGGATCCAAATGTTCGTTGCGGTAGTCGATCTGCTTCACTACATTCTCTGCTAACTTCTGGAAAGCCTGTCCGGTGATGCTGTCCGGATTGAGGGCAACCGGTTTCCCGCTGTCTCCGCCTTCACAGATGCTTTGTACGATAGGGATCTGTCCCAGTAGCGGGATATTCAGCTCTTCCGCCAGGCGTTTGCCCCCTTCTTTGCCGAACAGATAGTATTTGTTTTCCGGCAGTTCGGCAGGCGTGAACCAGGACATATTCTCGACTAATCCCAATACGGGCACGTTGATCTTCTCGCCCATAAACATACTGATACCTTTGCGGGCGTCTGCCAATGCAACTTCCTGCGGCGTGCTGACAACGATGGCACCTGTGATAGCCAAAGTCTGTACCATTGTCAGGTGGATATCGCTTGTTCCCGGTGGCAGGTCGATCAGGAAGTAATCCAAGTCTCCCCAGTTGGCATCTCCGATCAACTGCTTCAGGGCATTGCTTGCCATCGCACCACGCCAGAGAACGGCATCTTCCTTATTGACAAAGAAACCGATGGACAACAGTTTAACTCCGTAGTTGGCAGCCGGTTCTATCAGTTCGCGGTTACCTACCTCCACCATATAGGGACGGGCTTCTTCCACATTGAACATCTTAGGCTGCGAAGGCCCGAAGATATCGGCATCGAGCAAACCGACCTTATAGCCTTGCAGAGCCAGCGCCACCGCCAAGTTGGCGGCAACGGTACTCTTGCCCACACCCCCCTTACCGGAAGATACGGCGATGATATTCTTTACCTCCGGCAGCAGCTTGTCCGGTTCGGGACGGGCTGCCTGCTTGGCGTCTACCGTGATGTTACCTTTGATTTCCACATCCTCGCCTACATAAGTAAGGATGGCTGTCTCGGCCGCTTTCACCACCGATTTGATAAACGGATCGTTCGGTTTTTCGAAAAGAAGCGAGAAGCTCACTTTGTTACCGTCGATCCGGATGTTGTCTTCTACCATGCCCATCGTAACAAGGTCTTTCCCTGTTCCCGGGTAACGCACCTTTGCCAGGGCGTCCATGATCAGTTTAGGATATATTGCCATAATGTATTGTTAATTGTTAATTACCTTGTCATTTGCCGGAGGCCAATGCACTCCGTTTGCTGCGGTTGAAACTGCGGTACGGGTCGTATTCGATTTCCACTTCCGGTTCGACCAGTTCTTCCCGCTCTTCACAAACAAACTTGATGTATTTGATGTTCAGGCCGCGGTCTAACCATTGCTGTTCATAATAGGTCTTGATAGAAAGAATGTCGTCCGCGAGGTCGGAATGATACAGGTCGTCGTTGCTGAACAGTACGGGATAACGGTTCGCCTTCGCCATCTCCGAGGTGTAGGTGTACATGAAGTTACTGTCCGTCTTCAGATGCACGATACCGTCTCCTGCCAGTATCTCGCGGTACATCTTCATAAATCGGGTGGAGGTAAGGCGTTTGTTCACCTTCTTCATCTGCGGGTCGGGGAAGGTGAGCCAGATCTCGGCTACCTCTCCGGCAGCGAAGAAGTGGGCGATCAGTTCGATGCTGGTCCTGAGGAACGCCACGTTGGTCATGCCTGCCTCGAGCGATTCTTTCGCGCCTGTCCACATACGCGCTCCCTTGATATCGACGCCTATAAAGTTCTTGTCCGGGAACAGCTTTCCCAAACCTACCGTATATTCTCCTTTTCCGCAACCCAATTCAAGCACGATCGGATTGTCGTTCTTAAAGAACCGTTCGTGCCAGTGCCCCTTCAATTCGAATCCTTTCTCCTGAAGGGTTGCAAACGGATATTGGAACACATGAGGATAACCCTCCATGTCGTCAAACTTTGCTAATTTATTCTTTCCCATGTTGCAAAGGTAATATAATTACGCGTAAAAAAAGCTATAACCTGTCAGGCAAAAGGCTATAGCTTTTTATCGAAAAGGGTATAACTTGCAAACGGAAAAGCTATAGCTTTTTGAGCTTTGAAACGTGTTTTTGAAGTGTCGGAATATAGAAAAGGACAAAAGAGGCTGAAAAGGCACTCTCTACATTTTGGATGTGCAGAAAGAAATAATTTTGATAATCTATTGATAAATAGTTGTTTGTTCGGAATGTTCTTCGTCTCTATGTCGTTTTGTTCTGATTGGCATTGCAGGGTTATGCATTGGTTTATCCGATGCTTATTTTATCTGTTACTTTTCTCTTGAAAGAAAAGTAACCAAAAGTTCAAGGCTTAACCTGGCGAGCTACTCCGTTCCCTTCGTTCGCTGTCGCGTCTGAAACTCGCTTCGCTCAAACAGCAGACGCTCCGGGCGCTCACTCCGGTCACTGCGCTTAACGCTCACCAGCTTAGGCCGGAGATAGAGCCTGACGGCTCTTTGAGGATGGCCGATGCCGCCTGTTATATTAGGTGGCGGCATCGGCCATCCCAAGAGAAAGCGCAGCTTTCTAAGAAAGGCCTAAGCGGATGGGCGTAAAGCGTAGTCTTTGTCCGGAGTAGCCCAGCCGGTTAAGCCTTGATCTTTTGGTTACTTTTGGATCAAGCCAAAAGTAACAAGAAAATCATCAATTATGATTCATTTTCTGAAAAAACTATCGAGTGCCTTTTTAGCCCTTTTTGGGCCTCTCTGAGGTATAGTGTTTATACATAGCTCTTTATGAATAGGGTATCTTGCAGGTCTCTATAGCTGTTTTTGATGTCGACGGCTGTTCATTTATTCGATCAAATTGCCTTCCAAATCAAATTTGACGACGGTTCCATCTCCCAAATTAAAAGTAAATCCGTCTTTGCCATTCCAAGAAGAGAAATGTGCATTGAGATCTTCCGGGTATCGATAGCGTATATATGAATAGGCCTTGTCATAAGCACTGGGTTCTATCTTTTCTTTATTGATAAATATACCTTGTCTATCAAATAGCAGACCTGTACCATCCGTCAATTCGATCAGATAATGATCCGATATTTCTATCCTTGTGATTTTAGCGTCATATTGTGCGCTTACATATTCATGGATGCCCGAAGGTAATGTAGCTATTAACGATTCCGGTACAGGATAGCCATGTCCGTTCATTTTGAACCATTGTCCTGCCTCATCTGTTGTGAAATCGAATCCGTTGGGAATTGAAATGTTGAAAATAATCCTGTCTTCATGAAGAGGATGGCTGATTGCTATATGGTGCAATTCTCCGAAATAGGTTTTGACGAATTTGTTGATGGTTTCGTACGGGATAACGACCGGTTTTGCATTCAGATTAATAATCACAGTAGTGCTGCTACTTATCCTTATATGATATTCGGGAGAGAAAAAAGCCATCCTTGTTACGGCGACGTCAGAATATTCTTGTAGCATTTCTTTTACTTTTTCGGGCAACGATTCAATAAGCGAAGCCGGCAGCAGTTGGTCGTTTCCTTCAATCAAGGTCCAATCCAGATTATGATTGAATCTTAAATCCATATTATTTTCCAGATATATCAGATAGGTGTAATCCCCCTTGTCTTTTTCATCTTCTTTTTCTTTATATAATACCTCCTTGTAGTCCACATCAGGAAAATGTGTTGATATGAAGTTCCGGATTTGTGAAGGAAGTGAAGTATATTCGTCTTTATTAAGTTCATATCCTAAGAATTGACTCTCAAAAGACTGAAATACCAGTTTCTTGTTATTTCCCAATACAACACCTGTCCCCTGATCTTTCTGAAAGACCTTGGTGATCACTTCATTCTGGTGATTTGTTTGGATGTAGGACAGTATGTCTCTTAAAAGAGGCCTGAGCTGTTCTTGTGGGGTTTGTTCAGTGGCGTTAACTTGTTGCCATATTCCTTCTTCATTAAATTCCACCGTTATTTCATACGGAAGATATACTTTGTATGGATACATGGAGGTCGAATCTATAATGTTGATCTTCTCGGCTTTCTCTAATGTTAAACCGGGGAAGACATTGGAAAGAAACGATTTGATGTAAGGAGGCAGTGCTTCAGCTTCTATTTCTTGTGTCCTTTCCATTTCGTCATTGGAACATCCGTAAAAAAATGAAACCAGAGACAAACTCAATACTAAACATAATGCACGTAGTAGTGTTTTCATATATTTTCTGCTTTGTGGTAAACTACACAAATGTAAGAGAATATCTGGAAGATACGAATGTATCGGAGTTAAATATGATTAATCTTGCCGGGTATAAAAAAAGAGACACTCTTGTGAAGTATCTCTTTTTTCGCTCTTCCTCTTGGACTTGAACCAAGGACCCTCTGATTAACAGTCAGATGCTCTAACCAACTGAGCTAAGGAAGAAAATATGTCTTTTTCAGTCTTTCCCGATGTCTTTCCTGCTCTTCCTCTTGGACTTGAACCAAGGACCCTCTGATTAACAGTCAGATGCTCTAACCAACTGAGCTAAGGAAGAAAATATGTCTTTTTCAGTCTTTCCCGATGTCTTTTGCTCTTCCTCTTGGACTTGAACCAAGGACCCTCTGATTAACAGTCAGATGCTCTAACCAACTGAGCTAAGGAAGAATAATTTTTTTCAGTTTAGTACTTATCGTACCCCTTTCTGAAATTGCACTGCAAAAGTAGAGGTTCTTTTTGAAATATGCAATATCTTTGCGAAAAAAAATAGAAAAAATGAATACGATTGGATTAGGAAACGCTTTGGTAGACGTTCTGCTGAGGCTTGAAAACGATGATGTGTTGGCGGAAGTAGGCATACAGAAAGGCGCAATGGATATGATTAACCAGGAACAGATGATTAAAATCCGTAAGTCGCAGGAAAGCCTCGAACGTAGCCAGGCACCGGGCGGTTCGGTATGCAATACTATGCGTGCGATGGCAACTTTAGGAGCAAATGCCGGATTTATAGGTAAGATCGGTTCTGATTCCGTAGGTGAATATTATGAAGAAGCCTTGAAAAAAGCGAATGTCTCTCCCTATTTTGCCAAGACAGATGGTATTTCCGGTAGCTGTACGGTTTTGATTTCACCGGATGGCGAGCGCACGATGGGGACGTTCCTCGGACCGGCCCCGACGATCATACCGGATGAAATTACGGAAGATATGCTTTCTTCTTACCAATGTATCTATATCGAAGGCTATCTGTTGGTGAACGAAGAGCTTGTACGCACCACTATGCAGAAAGCAAAGAAGTTGGGATTGAAGGTCGCCCTCGACCTTTCCAACTTCAATATCGTGAATGCTTTCCGGGGGCTGCTGGACGATATTATCCCTAAATATGTCGATATTCTTTTCTCTAACGAAAGCGAGGCGGAAGCCTTCACCGGGCTGAAAGCGCACGAAGCTGTCAAAGTCCTGTCGGAACAGGTGGAGATTTCTTTAGTTACTTTAGGAAAAGAGGGTGCCTTGGTGGGAAGCAAAGGACAGGTCATCGCTGTTCCGGCTGAAGGGGGCAAACCGGTTGATACGACGGGGGCCGGCGACCATTTTGCTGCCGGATTCCTGTACGGGCAGTCGGTCGGTGCGACATTGGAACAGTCGGCCCGTATCGGTTCGCTTCTGGCAGGCTACATAATCGATGTGATCGGGGCACAGATACCGGATGATAAATGGGAACAAATAAAGTTAAAAGTAAATGGTATATTGGCCTGACAAGCGTTTATTATATACATTTACGTCGTTAATTAACTAAATATTCTATGTATAAACAACGAGAGAAAATAATAGCTCTTTTTAGTTTGCTGCTCCTGTTGGGTGGCGTGACCCCCGGACAGGCACAGAAAGACAACCGTTTCGAGGTTAGTAAAAACCTGGATATCTTTAACGCTCTGGTAAAAGAGGTGGAAATGTTTTACGTGGATTCGGTCGACGTCGAGAAAACGGTACGCCGGGGGATCGATGCCATGTTAGGAGGGCTGGACCCTTATACCGAATACTACCCTGAGCAGGAAATGGATAAGCTCAAATTCATGACGACCGGTGAATATGGCGGTATCGGTTCTTATATCCGTGAACGGAAAGAGGGCGGTGTCTATATTATCGAGCCGTTTGAAGGGATGCCGGCTGCTTTGGCCGGATTGAAAGCGGGCGACCGCATCCTGGCGATCGACACGGTGGATGTGACCGACAAATCTTCGGATGAGGTAAGCGCCTTGCTGAAAGGTGTCCCCAATACGAAAATGGTATTGAAGATACAGAGTCCGTATGACAAGAAACCGCGTGAAGTGGAACTGGTGCGTAAACAGATTCTGGAAAACCAGGTTACTTACTATGGTGTGCGTGGTGACGGTGTAGGTTATATTTATTTGAAGGGTTTTACGGATAAGAGTGCGCAGGAAGTGAAAAATGCGTTCGAGGATCTGAAAAAGAACCATCACATTAAATCGTTGATTCTGGATTTGCGTAACAATGGCGGCGGTCTGCTGGAAAGTGCCACGCAAATTGTCGGCATGTTCGTCCCGAAGGGAAAAGAGGTGGTTTCGACAAAAGGAAAGATCAGCCAGTGGGACCGTACCTACCGCACGCCTAACGAACCGCTCGATACGGTGATCCCGATGGCTGTCCTTATTAACGGAGCTTCTGCTTCTGCTGCCGAGATCGTTTCGGGTTCTTTGCAGGATATGGACCGTGCCGTGTTGGTCGGACAGCGTTCTTTCGGAAAGGGGCTCGTGCAGTCTACCCGTGAACTTCCGTATAACGGGAGTGTGAAAGTGACGATGAGCAAGTATTACATTCCCAGCGGACGTTGTATCCAGCAGATGGACTATTCGCACCGGAAAGCCGATGGAAGTGTCGGGGCTATTCCGGATAGCCTGACATCTGTCTTTTATACATCCAAAGGGCGTCCCGTGCGGGATGGAGGCGGTATTACCCCTGACTTCAAAATAGAAGAACCGGAAACGCCGACCATGATGTTCTATTTGATGACGGATTTTATCCTGACGGATTTTGTCGCCAACTGGTCACAGAAGCATAAGAAAATCGCTTCGCCTGAAGATTTCGAGGTGACGGACGAAGACTTTGAAGCTTTCAAGCAATATGCCAAAGAAAAGAACTTCACCTATGACCGGCAGAGTGAAAAGCTGTTGAAGAATCTGAAAGAGGTAGCTAAGTTTGAAGGCTATATGGATAACGATTCCACTATCTTCAAGTCTTTGGAAGCTAAACTGACTCCGGATCTGGAACGGGATTTCGATCGTAACAAGGATCAAATCAAGAAGCTGTTGACTTCCGAGATCATGAAGCGTTATTATTTCCAGAAAGGCGAGCTGGTAAACAGCCTGAAGGAAGATGACGTTTTGGATAAGGCGCTGGAAGTGTTGGGTGATCCGGAGATTTACAAGCAAACGCTTAGCGCTCCCGAGAAAACCGAAGAACAACCGGTAACCAACAAAAAGCCTGTATCCGGTAAAGGAGGAGGAGAAATGGCTTACCAGTATAATCCCGGCATATTCTTTGTATAAGTAATTTGTCATAATAACAGACTTCGTAGGGGACTAAACTAACCCTTGAGTCTGTTTGTTTTTGAACTTGTCACGCAAGTTATTGACTAATGATAAAAATAAAAAAACGTGATATTTAGTTGACAAACTTGATATGCAGCACTACCATCTCCGAAACAGTCCCGACCCGGTAGGGAGGTCCGGCTATCCCGATGCCGGAAGATACATAGAACTGGGTCGGTCCTTTCTTATGGTAGCCGTACGGACATTCGTAGATCAGTTTCATTGCGAGGGGGTAGGGCCATAGTTGCCCGTTATGGGTGTGCCCGTGGAGTCCGAGGTCTACTCCGTTCATCGCCATTTCGGCAAACGACCAGGGTTGATGATCCAATACGATGACCGGCTTGGTTGTGTCGATACCTGCCATAAGCGCATGCAACGGTTTTCTTTTCTTGTTGATATAGTCGTCCCGTCCGATCAGGTAGAAGGATGAATCCGGCCGGGCAACGGAATCGATCAGAAGCGTTGCCCCTGTTTTCTTCAGCCAGCGGTATTTGGCTATGCGGTTGGCACGATACTCATGGTTGCCATACACCACATATACACCTAACGGGGCTTTCAGCTGTTTCAGATCCTCTTCTATACGGGCTTTTTCAGCAAAGCGGGATTCATAATCCATGATATCGCCTACCAATACGACCATGTCGGGATGCTGTTCGTTGCTCATCTTCACGTATCGTTGTACCAGTTCCTTGCCGATCACTTCCCCGATATGGAGATCGCTCATCATGACAATCGTCATGCTATCCCGGTCGCTGCTCCCTTTGGGAAGGGTGACATATACATCTTTGACCACCGGGTAGGCAACGACATGATAAGCATGAAACATCAAGCCGGTCACAAAAACTATGATCAGGAAGAATAAAGTCAGTTTTGTCTGCCTCCAATGTGCCGTAACCCAACCGGGGAACCAATGGAAAAAGCGGTTGCCCAGACGTAGCACTTCTAACAGGAGCAGGGAGAGGGTGATGTAAAGAGAAGCGATATACCAGGTGTTGCAAATATACTGGATGGCAATCATGACAGGATCCGGCAGCACATTGCGGAATGTAAAGCCGAAGAAGAAGAGAGATAATTCAAGGATAAAAAACAAGATATAGGGAATCCGCCAGCTCTTTTTGGGAGGAATTGCCTGATACCCTCTCCAGAAGATATAAGGATTCAGTAATATCTGTGCAACTATCGATTGAATGAAAACCCTCATTTTAAGCTATTTATAAGTAATGTTGAATACGACAAGTTCGCTGTCGGTGCCGATCCTGAAAGGAGGCCCCCAGAGCGAAAGGCCGGAGGAAACATAAACATGGCTGTCCCCCCACTTGCGGTAACCGTAGCTTTGTTCGAATATATGGTCGGTAATAAGGCTGAGCGGCCATACCTGTCCGCGATGCGTATGCCCGCTGAACTGAAGGTCGATGCCTGCATGTTCCGTATCCGACAGATTGTACGGTTGATGATCCAGAAGAATAACAGGTTTTGCCGGGTCAATGTTTTTCGTCAGCTCCTGCAAGGATAGCCGGGATTTGTTGCTGCGGTCATCCCGTCCGACTATTTGTATACCGTTAGGCAGCGTTACGACTTCATCCCGCAACAGGTGGATCGGTGTCTCATTAATAAATTGTATGCTTTTCCGTATGCCACTGATGTATTCATGATTCCCCGGTACCATGTAAATACCTAAAGGGGCTTTCAATTCCGCTAATTCCTCCATCATCTTCTCTTCATAAAGGGGAACTACGCTGTTGTCGATCAGGTCGCCACCTATCAGGATCAGGTCCGGCTTTTGTGCGTTGATCATCCCGACATATTGTTTGAGTTCTTCCTTGTCTGTCCCGTATCCTAAATGGATATCGCTGACGGAAACAACTTTCAACGGTTGTTCGTTATGAACCGCCTGCTTGTTGATAACTATGTTGATAACTTCTGTTTTCGGGTGTTGATAATTATAATATCCATAACTTAACAGGCTGAGTGTTAGAAATAAGGACATATAAAACCCATATTTGAACGGAAAGTTGAAAAGTCGGAATAAGTCGAATACGATCAGAAACAATACCATATAAAGCGTAAAGACCAACCAGCCGGTTCCTATTTCGTGGGCCGTATGGGCCAAAACGACTGGTAATTTTGTATCTCGAGCCAGGAAGCTACCGATGAATGCTAATGCTCCGCACCAAAACAGTACAGCTAATAAAACTTTAACCCCGAAAGGCTGAGCTACCAAAGCCTGTGCCCCTCTCCTGAATATATAAATGTTTCCTGCAAGATAAATACTAATGAGGACAACAAAAAATGTCGGCATAGTTGTAAATTTTCGGCAAAAGTACGGAAACAATTTTAGTTATTCTCGTATTTAATCCGGAATTTGTCCAACAAAGCCTTGAAATGGTCTTGGGCAGTCAGGCAGGTGTCGGCAAGCTTGAAGTGTCATTATATAATACAAAGATAGGTTCCCTTGCCGATATCAACAAGGAAACCTATCTTATACTTCATTTACCGTTATGATATTACAATTTGAAATTGTTTGGTTTGATATTCCAGCCTTTCACAACGAATGTCGGTTCGGATGGCATATCGCTTGTGGCCGTTTCTATGATGACGGTTTTACTTTCTCCCGGTAAGAGCGAGAAGAAGTTGTCTGTGTAGAAGCTGGGGCGCACCGGCTTTTTGTCCTGATCGAGCAATTGAAGCTGGGTGAAGAATGCTACGGTTGAAGACGGGTTCCTTATTTCTGCTTTAATGAAATGGCGGTCGCCTTCTTGATAAGCTTTGTAGCGAGTCTTCAATTGTACCTGTTTCAGTTTCGACAGATCTTCGAAGCCGGATGAGGTCGGGCCTGTCAGGGTCTTGCGACCTTCATATTTATCGTTAGAGCGCCAGTAGAATGTATTGGCGACTTCTTTCCCTTTCGTATCGAACAGACGTAGTTTTATAAAATGAACTTGCGTGATGTTCTGAGGAAAGTCGATTGTGAAGACATCGTTTACGACACCGTCTTCCGGGATATCGATCTTCTGGCTTTTGCTCCACACCTTCTTGCTGTTCAGATCGTAGACTTCGGCAGCTACCTTATAGCCGTTGAATGCCTGATAGTAGTCATTATAAACGGAAACCGTATTTTTCAGATAATCAAACTGGGCATGAAGCGGTTCCAATGCGTTCTGGGTATGATATAAAGAGGCGGTCGGTTCCAAAGAATAATCCCACATACGGGCGCAAACCTGACTTACAGGACAGTTATGATACCAGAACAATAAGCCTGATGCATAGCGGTCGCCATAACCGAATTTGTTATAGTTCCAGACTTCCCAGATCGATTTGGAGTTCATGGCACCGACTGCCTGACCTTTGGTGGCAAACTCTTCGATGGAGGAGGAAGGACCATAATGGTTGGTAAGGTCTGTGTACATGGTTGACATGAGATGGAATCCTCCGCCATCATGATAATCCCATACCTCTTTATTGATCGGCCAGAGATCTTTTTCGTCCATTACTTCGCGGAGCGTTTCGACTGTCGGGATAGTGGGCGAACCATATTCCGGGTTGAAGCCATCGACACGGCTACCGCGTTCGGAGGCCGTATTCTCGTAGTGCTGCATCGGGTTCACCTGTTTGTAGGGGCTGCCGTCGTGTACGCCGTCACATTCCGACTGCATCTGGTAGCCGCGTGTCCCATCCAGTTTCATGATCAGGTCTTTTGCTCCCGGCATTTCCGTGCTCTCGTTGGAAGATACATAATAGGCCAGTGAAGGATGGTTGCGCAGGCGTTTTACGGTTGCTTCGACATTACTCAGATATAAATCTTTATCCTGCGGATGTTTGGTGTCGCCGGTCATCCAGAATTCTTGCCAGACAAGGAGTCCCATTTCGTCGCAGAGCTGGAAGAAATAGTCTGATTCGGCAATTCCACCTCCCCACATACGGACCAGGTTGATACCGGATTGTTTTGTATAACGCAATTCTGCATAAGTACGTTCGTCGGAGGTACGGAGCATTCCTTCCGGAATCCAGTTGGTTCCCCGGATGAAGAGCTTCTTGCCGTTCACATAGAATTGGCGGGATTTGTCCGGTGTATTCTGGTCGGATGTAATTTCCCGGATACCGAAACGGGTTTTCGTCTCATCGGACACTTTACCGTCTACGCTTACGGTCAGTTTCAGTTCGTACAGCTCCGGTTTCCCTTTGAAGACCGGCCACCACAGACGCGGGTTCTTGATTGTCAGTTGCGGAAATTCTTCCGGAGTGAAGCAAACCTCCCGCGTTTCTCCCCTGAACAGGCTCAACTCTTTGCTGAATGTGATGTTCTCACCGACGATTTCTCCTTTGACCGTACATTTTACGCCACGCTGTGTCGGGTTTGTCACCTCTACACTGACCGTCTCTTTTGCCAAATCGTAGCTTGGTTTGGAGAGTTCGGATTTGATGAACGGATGGCGGATGACCGCTTTGTCCGTAGCATAGAGGCTGATGTTTTTCCAGATACCGGTATTACGGTCGCGGATACCGTCGTTGAAGGTGAAATCCCAACCGACACTCATCAGCATGGTTGTGTTCAGTCCGATGTTACCGTCTCCGCCATTGTGAAACTCACCGGCGGCTCCCCACTGTTTCGGCTTGATGGTCCCCGGCATATCGACCGGATGAATCTTGATTGCCAGAGCGTTCTTCTGGCCGATGCGGGCGAAATCAGTGATATTGATATATTCCGGTTTGAACATACCGGACATATTGCCAAGCAGATAGCCGTTTACCCATATTTCGGCGCGGTAATTGATACCGTCTACCTGAAGCCAGACGATTTTGTCTTTATAGTTTTCCGGTACGTCAAATTCCGTACGGAACCAATAGGTGTAGAACTCGCGTCCTGTTTTGGCAAGATCCGGGATGATATTCCGGTCTAACTTGTTATTCATGCCATAATAAGGTTCCGGATATACCTTGTTGTGGACGAGGGAGTTCAGGACTGTTCCCGGAACGATTGCCGGCATCCATTGTCCGGTCTGATAGCCTGGTTGCGAGATTTTTTCAGCCGGATCTTTCGTCTCGTCGGCCTTATGCATCTGCCAGGTGAAACTTCCGTTATGTCCTTCTTTCGAATCCAGATATATTTTATCCGGGTTCCGGTAATAATTGGGTGTCTGAGCTTGTGTTAATCCTGAAGACAGGAGTAAGCACAATCCAAAAATAATATGTTTCATCATCTGCTTTTTTAATAGGGAATCGGATCACCAACAGTCTTTTGGGTCGGATCGTAAATTGCCACACCCACTTGTGAATCGGCACATCCGTAATAGAGATACCATTTGTTTTTAAAGAATACAAGCCCTTCGATGAAGACGGTTCCGTCTACATACTGTCCGCTTTTTTCAAAAGCATCCATTGGACGGAAGAAAGGGACATCCAATCGCCCCAATACTTTCATTGGCTCTTTCGAGTCGGTCAGAAGTTGTCCGGCACAATAAGCCCCACCTGTGAAACGCTTGTCCCGTTTGCTATCGTTTGTTTGGTTTTTACCGTTATAAAGCAAAACGATTCCTTTGTCGGTCAAGACTGCGGGGGGGCCACATTCCGTTAAAGCACTGTCAAAATATTGTGGGCGGGGTTTGATGACGGTTGCCAGTTCGTTATTTTCATCCAATATCGGGGTCCAGTTTACCAAGTCATCGGAAGTTGCCGCATAAACAGCATGCTCTCCCCAATACATAAAATATTTGCCTCCAATCTTGGCCAGCACCTGTTTGCCATCTTTGATTGTTGTTACCATCGAACCTGATTTGCAAAACATGTCTTTGAACCGGCCATCGTAGGCTTTAGCGAAAGCCGGACCGTGCTTTTCCCAAGTGATCAAATCGCGTGAAGTCGCAATGCATAAACGAGCTACCTTCCGATTCCATCCCGTATAAGCCATGACATACAAGCCGTCTTCTGTCATTGTGACACGAGGGTCTTCACAACCGCCGGTCCACTCAAACTCTTTAGCATTATCGTTATCCGGATACATCACGGGGGTTTTCCGACGTTTCATGTTTATACCATCTTTTGATTCGGCAAGCCCGATTCGAGAAGTCCGTTTACCTATACCGATTGCCGAATTGTCTTCGGCACGATATAAAACACAGATTTTGCCATCTTTGATGGTGGCTGCCGGATTAAAGACATCGCTTTCTTCCCACCCCATAGATTTTCCTTGCATTGGGCAGTCGAAATGGTTATTAGGATTCGGCGTGATAATCGGATTTACATTAGCCGGTCTGACGAATCCTCCTAATGCCCAATCCGGTAATATGTTTTGCCCATGTCCGAACAAGGGTAAAACAAGCATACTGATGAATATGATACTTTTTTTCATGCTTCAAAAATAAGAAAAAGCACAGATATTCATAGGTTATGATATCTGTGCTTTTTTCGCTTTGTATTATTTTATAATTACTTCGATAATGGAACTGTAGTTGACTGCGCCTTCTGTTTTAGCACCGACACGTACATATATTTTGTTGCCATTTGCTTGTATTTTGTACAGATTGTCCTTGTAGGTTTTATCGTTTTCCAGATCGAAAACGATCGTCCCTTCCTGCTCCTTAACGATTTGCTTTCCTGCTTGGTTGGCATTTCCATTATCGACGCCCGGAGCAAAATTCCAGTAACCGTACACTTCGGATACATTGAAATTGCTACTTGTTGGGTTCACCTTGTATGTAATCGTGATTTTTTTACCTGTAACTTGTGCTGAAGCGTTGATTCTTGCATAAGGAGTTGCTTTCAGATCCAATGTTGTCTGTCCTTTTATGGTTACAAATTCTTCGCAAGGAGAAACAAACGGACCGTTTACAACAATTTTATAATCACAGTTGAACAACTTTGCATTTTCGTATGAACCATCCATCTTTGCATAAAAATCGACCGATTGTGTTGCATCTGTGTTTTGTTCGAACATATTGATAATAACACCTGTGGATCCCTGAACAGGCAGTGGAATCGGTTCATTCGTTTCTGCATCCAGAATTTGTCCTTTGATACCTCCGTTGGGAGATTCATAATTATCCAGATCGCTCAAACAGCTTGTGAAGCATAACGAGCAAACGGCCATCAGTAATAAACTTATCTTTTTCATATCAAATTTCTAAATTAGATGATTAATTGGTATAACCCGGGTTCTGAATGAGATTCGGATTTGAATTCATATCTGTCTGGTTGATCTTTGTATAATAGTTCTTTTCCAAGAAAATACGTTTCTGTTTCGGAGTGTTGGCTCCTCTTTCGAATACATATTTACCATCACGAATATCATACCAAGGATACAATGCCGTTCCTCTGAATCCATTCAAACCGCCTTGTGCTACATCCAAGTGAGCAATTCTCCAACGTTTCATATCCCAGAAGCGATGACCTTCGAATGCCAATTCCACTCTACGTTCGTGACGGATCTTTTCCATATTGATGTTTGACAATAAGGCGATTCCGGCACGTTCACGAATCTTGTTGACTGCATCCAATGCTTCAGATGATTTGTTCAACTCCATTGCAGCTTCCGCCAAATTTAGATAAATTTCTCCTAAACGGAAAACCGGCCATGGAGTTTCTGACTTACCCATATTCATATCGGTCAATGTTTCGTCCCAGAATTTCTTCTGATAGAAACCTGTTTTGGAGGCATCTCCGGCATCGGCTCCACCATCTTTGCCTGATGTGCTATAGGTGACTCCGTTGATTTCAACCGTATTACCACCATCCGGCTGGCTGGTCGCCTGATATCTTTCGTTGTCGGAAACGATGATACCTCTTTTCCATTCGACCTTTGTGCTCTGGCAAGGGGAACCGGGTAGATAAACGGAAGCGAACAAGCGCGGATCTTTGTTTGCGAATACTTCGTAAGGATCGTCGAACCGAAGCTGTTTGCCATTTTCTTCCAACTTCAGAGTGCCTTCTGAACCGTCTATATATTCGTATGATTCAACCATTTCAAGGGTAGGTGCGATACCGCATCCCCAACCACCGGCACGATAAGAGAACGGTGCGTTACGTTTGTCCCAGTCGTGGCCTTTGCCTCCTGCAACGTTATATTGTTTCTGGAAGATATATTCTCCGTTATCACCGTTACCTTTCAGGAACATGTCGCAAAAGTTCTGTGCTTTATTATCGGGCTTTTTGTTGTACAAGGCATATTTGCCGGAAGCGATGATCGTTTTGGATGCATCGTATGCCGTTTGGAAAAAGCGGTCTGCTTCGGATGACGGGATACCTACGAGTCCCTCTTTTTGAACTGTCCCATAGCGAGCAATGGAACCGGCATACAAGGCTGCCCGTGAACATAAGGATAAGGCTACATATTTACTTGCCCGGTATTTGGCTCCGGCATCTCTTGTCTCGGGAAGATCCTGAGCGGCTTCCTGGCATTCTTTCACGATGAAATCATAAATTTCGACTTCTTTATTACGAGGAACCATCAAGGTTTCCAGATTATTGGGGTCATATTGTTGCGGAGCATCAATCAAAGGTATACCGCCATAGCGTTTTACCAATGTGAAATAGTGCATGGCACGAATAAAACGGGATTCGGCCAACAGTAATTTCTTTTCAGAGTCCGACAAGGCTGTCGCTTCCTGTAACTGGCTGATAAAGTCGTTGCAGTTACGGATGTTTTTATAGCGGTCTGCAAATTTTTGTTCAAATAGATGATCTTCATACGTGTATGTCGCATTTCCATTGTCAAATAGAGGATCTTTCTGGAAAGAACCTTGTGCTTCGTCAGACATGGAAGAGGCGTTTTGCAGGCGCCATGAGTCACGATACCAATAGTTGAAATCTTCAACATTCAGGTCATTGTATAGGTTGACCATGACACCATTGATCAGTTTAGGATCTTTCCAAACTTGTTCGGGAGTGATGATGTCGAAAGATTCTTTTTCAAGGTAGTCGGCACATGCTGTCGTACCTAACAAAAGTAATCCACATCCGATATTTTTTATAATTGTTGTCTTCATCGTTTCTTATTTTAGAATGTTAGATTAACACCGAAGTTGAATGTTTTCATTTGCGGATAATAGCGGAACATACCGTCTTTGTTCTCCGGGTCCATGTATTTCATGATGCCTTCGCGGCTTGTTATTGTTGCAGTATTGAAACTGTTTACATAAATACGCAGGTTTTCGATTCCGGCTCTTTGCATCCATTTCTTTGGGAATGTGTATCCTAATTCGATGGTTTTCAGGCGTAAATAGTTAGCCTTTTGTCTTGTCCAAGTATTTGTACCTGCATTGGCAGAGAAACCAGTCGGACGGAGTGCCGGCATATATCCGGGAATCCATTCGCTACTCATATCTGAAGGATCTTCACGATGCCAGCGATCCAAGTTTAGTGTGATACCATTACCAAGACCTTGCTGGATGAATGGAGCCATAAAGTCTCCAGTCGTGAATACTTCATGACCGGCAGCCCCTTGGAAGAAGAGAGTCAAATCGAAACCTTTGTATTCTCCGTAAAGGTTCAATCCATAATACAGGCGCGGTGTATTTCCATGTCCGATCGGCTGGTCGTCCTTTCCGTCGATGATACCATCATTGTTCCAATCCTGGAATTTCAAGTCGCCCGGCATCAATGATTTGTTACCGTTGTTATCCTGGATCGGTGAATTGAGGATTTCTTCGTAGCTTTGGAACTGTCCGATGCAGACTTTACCCCACTGGATATCTTTATAACGATCATTGCTGTTGTTTCTCCAGTCATCATACATATTGGCTGAAGCTGCACGTTCAACATGCTCATTGTAGATACGGGTAGTAGAGAAGTTCCCTTTTACATCGTAGGTGAAATCTCCGATTTTATGACGGTGTCCGAGAACGATTTCAAATCCCTGGTTTCTGTCGGAGTTCAGGTTTTCTACCGGAAGTTCCTGGCCGAATGTCGTCGGTAATGTAAGTTGGCGCTTTGTCAGCAGACCACTTCTTTTACGAACGAAATAATCGAATTCGACATTGATTAAACCGGATAATACGGATGCTTCGAATCCGACATTGGTTGTTTTAGATTCATACCAAGTCAGAGCCAAGTTCGGCATACCTCTGTCCTTTGCTCCGTTCGTCAGACCGCCTGTTCCTAAAACATAGTTTCCTGAGGGATACCGATATCCCATTAAATACTGATAAGCTCTGTATTTGCCATTCTTTTCGTCATCATCGCTATAACCGGTTACCCCTTCATCTCCCACTTTTCCGAAGGAGCCTCTGATCTTGAAGTTGTCGACCATCGGTAATGCTTCTTTGAAGAATGCTTCTTCAGAGACACGCCAACCCAAAGATACGGCAGGGAAGAATCCCCAACGATTGTCCGGGGCAAACTTGTAGGAACCGTCATAACGGAAGCTAAGCTCTGCCAGATATTTGTTGTCGTAGGCATAATTGAGACGTCCGACCAAACCGGCATGAGCGGAAACACGAGCTGTTCCGCCGTTGTTTATGTTTGTCTTGTCACCTGCGTCTATCTGATCGAGTGCTCCGACTGTAAACTGGCGGTATGCTTTCAGGATGTCGGTACGGTCGTTGTAGAATTCCCACAACACCAACGCTCCGATATCATGCTTGCCGAATGTATTCTTATAATTCAGCGAGATTTGTCCGTTCGGTCTGAAATAGTTGTCATTCTGAGTTGTCAACTCTGAAATGGTGTGGCTGCCGGAAGCATTATAAACATCATTGACCGCGTCGTAGGTATATTCATAATATTCTTTATACCATTTTCTGCTGTATTTGTTGTTGTAGTCGTAAGAGAACAACGCTTTTGCGGATAAACCTTTCACCCAGGGCACTTCCCAGTTCAGACCGATTGATCCGTTAAATTCACGGCGATCTCTTCTGTCGTAGCCGACATTGTCGATATCGGACAGATGTACAGGGTTCCCTTTATCACCCGGATTGGACCAATAATCCGGATTGTTGTTAGCGTAAATCGGGAATACGGGTTTTGCCATCTGGATGCTACGGCTTAACGGCTCTGCTTCGTATGGTTTCATTCGAGTATCCAGACGACCGCTTAACTGTAAGTCTACGGTAAAGCCTTTGACGATTTCTGCACTGATATTGGAACGTACATTATATTTTTTATAGTTGAACGCTTTGGATTTGTAGATACCTTCCTGATCTGTCAAACCAAGTGAAAAGAAGTATTTTACTTTTTCTGCACCTCCCGATACGCTTAGATTGTGATAAGTGGCAGGAGCTGTTTTGCGAATGACTTCATCATACCAGTCTGTCGTCCCGATTCCTTGTTTGAAGCGTTCCAGATCTTCAGCTGAATAGGGGGCTGTAACTCCGATATTCTGCTGGGCTTCGTTGTACAAAGTCGCATACTCGTATCCGTTGTAATATTCCGGATAACGGGTAATGTTCTGTATTCCGACATATCCGTTATAATTGATCTTAGGTTTCCCAACTTCCCCCTTTTTGGTTGTAACAAGGATGACACCATTTGCGCCTTTAAAACCGTAAACGGCGGCGGAAGCATCTTTCAAGATACTGATCGATTCGATATCGTTGGCATCGATTTGCTTGAAATCACGTTCTACGCCATCGACAATGACTAAGGCATCACCATAACCACGAATATCGATGCTTGCATCGTCGTCACCCGGAGCACCGCTTCTTTGTACGGCACGTAAACCGGGTAATTTACCTGCTAACGCATTACTGACATTCGGAGTTTTGACAGTGGCGATATCCTTGGCTTGAAGTGAAGCGACCGATCCTGTTACGGATGCACGTTTCTGGACACCGTAACCGACAACGACTACTTCATCCAATGCTTGTGAGTCCTCGGCCAATTTGACTTGGATGTTTGTCTTGTTGTTTACCGGCATTTCCTGGTCTTTGTAGCCGATATACGAAATAACCAGTACGGCGTTCGGGGCTACATTTAATGTGAAATTACCATCCATATCGGTAATCGTACCGTTGGTAGTGCCTTTCTCTACAACATTGGCACCGGCGATAGGGCCTAATGCATCTTCTACCACACCTTTAACTGTGTGTTTCGCTTGTTGTGGGCTGCCTGTTGCTCCTGCCGGTGAGAGAACGATGTAAGAACCTTCGATTTTGAAGGATACATTGTTGTCGAACAGGTTTTGCAATACTTCCTGCAAAGAAGTATTTTCGGCATTTACTGAGACTTTTCGGTTAACATTTACGTTCTTATTGTAAATGAACAGTAAATTGGTCTGGCTTTCAATGTCGTTTAAGATATTTTCCAGCCGGACATTGTTTTTGTTGAGTGTGATGCGTATGCTCTGTGAACTTTCCGTTTCTGCTTGTGCGAACATGGCACAAGAAAGGAAGAACAGAGATGTCATCTTTAAAACACGAGATACACAAATTTTTCTTTTCTTCATCTTTGTGATAGTTAAATAAATGATATTAGATTGAAACTTCATTTTTACATTGGACATAGTTTGTCCTTCATTCTAATTATCTCCTCTTCATAGGCTATATATTTAATTGTTTATTGAATACGAATTTCAGTTCCGCTCTCTCGCTCGAAGGTGAAGTGGGCGTCTTGTTGTAAAGCCCTCAGCACCTGTTCAATCCCGTCGGAGGTACGGAACTTTCCACTGCATGCGTAATTATCGAGCGTATGATTGTCGACAATTATCCGGATACCGAAATTTTTCTCGAGCTTCTTCATCAAATCCTTGAAATTGATATCCTTAAATGTGATAAGTCCCTCTTTCCAACTGTATGGATTGAAGTCGGTGATGGGAGTGACCGTCAATTTCCCGTTGTAGAGGCTGACGGCATTATTGGGTTCTAACACAACTGACTCGTTTGGTTGCGATTTGTCGGTGACTTTTACGCTTCCTCGTATAAGGGCTGTAGAAAATTCATTTTCGTCATAGGCTTCTACATTAAATTGTGTCCCTAAAACTTCAACTTCGCAACGTCCGGTGTTGACAATGAATTTTCTGTCTTTATTTTTGGCTACTTCGAAAAAGGCTTCTCCTTTCAGATAAACTTCCCGCTTGTCTCCATTAAATGAAACCGGATAGGAAAACTCCGACCGGGCATTCAACCAGATGTGGGTCCCGTCTGCCAATGTCACCTCAACCCGTTGTCCGGCAGGTACTTTAATGGTGTTAAGGGCTATTTCTTGCTGAACATCCTTTTTCATGAATACAGGAATATTATATAATAGGAACAGGGTGATAACGGCAGCAGCAACGCTACCCACCCATTTCCAGAGTGATACGGAAGGTTTGCGAATATGGTTCCCCTTTTGAAAAGCATTTAATTGGAGTGCGTCAAACAAAGCGCGTTCATGGTAGAAAGCCTTTTTGTTTGCATTATCGGTATTCACCCATTGGCGGATCTGAGTCAATTCTTTGTCCGTTGCCTCTCCGCTAAACATTTTATGTAGTAGTTTCTGTTCCATTTTTTCCGTTTCTATATTAAGGGCGAACGGGAAGGAAAATACCCTAAAGGGAAAATGAATTTTTTTAGGTACGGATTACATGGGCTAACATGGTTTTTACAAAATGCTAAATTAGCTATCCTCTGATTCGTCTGTATGTGTTCATTCGTCTAAACGGATGCATAGAGGACAAGGAAACGGGGTTTGTAATTGCCATTTTGTTCGCAGGAGCACTGGAAAGTTATTTTTTTGTCGTCGGAAAGCCGGAGTGGTGCAGAAGAATAAATGGGCGTGTCGGTAGAAAGGGCGGATTTCTGTTAAAACGTCAATCGCCGAAGGTCTTCCTTATAGGGCCTGTGAGGTGTTAAAATAGTTTTCAAAGGCCTTTTTTGAGCCTTTTTACAACCTTTTTTCCCTTTGTTTCAGTCCGCCCGACAAAATCATTTAGATCATTTCCCAAATTCATCCCGATGATTTGCCTGAAACATCCTAATGATTTTGGAAAATCATTGAGATCATTTGAAAAATCATTTAGATGATTTTCCGGAAAGGGCACAAAAACAAGTGGGCTTTAGGCTGAAAAACATAAATACAGGAATATGCGTGTCAGAAAAAACGTCTGAAAAAGACCAAATTGAAGGTAAATGACCTATATATGCAACAAATTGAGTCGTGATATATTTCCCGTCTTAATGGAAAAAGAAGAATTCAAATATTGCCAGATGTGAATCATTTAATAGGTTCACATTTTCTTCCATTGGTCTATTGGCACATTGCCCAAAAGGTTCATTATTTCCTCAATACGAATCTTATTGTCATCTCTTACTTATTGTACGATTCACTAAAATACCCGTTGGTCCAAATCGAAACAGTAGTGCATGAAATTCGTTTTTCTACCCCATCTATTTCAAATTACCCTTGCGGGTAATATTTTTTAAGAAACTTGTGATAATATAAAATGCTGAGTAATAAATAGATATGAATATTCGCCTTTTAGGAGAGGTTCCTGTATGATTTAACATATCAAAAAGACAGGTTCACTTCTTGGCAGATACTATGAATCATGATTGTTTACCTGCCTATTGATAAAAGAAATCCAATACGAATAACAGGCAGGGGAGATAGTCTTTTAATTCTTTACGCAATATGTTCAGTGCTTTGCTGATATGGAACTCGACACTTTTTACCGAGAGGTTGGTTTCCTCGGCAATTGTTTGATAATTTTTCCCCTCGTATCGGCTCATGATAAAAATGTGGCTGGACTTTTCCGGCAATTTGGCCAAAGCCCGGTTGATAAGTTCCTGTACTTCATTACTGAACAGTGTCTCCGGCTCGCATGCTTTCAAACTGGAAATGCGCATTTGCAATTCCCACTCTTTGTTGGAGAGTAAGTTTTCTGCGATATTATTCCATGTGCGTTCACGTTGAAGATAATCCAGGCATTTGTTTTTTAGGGTGACTAATATATATAAAGGTATGTCTTTGACATCCTGTAACCGTTTACGGTTTTCCCAATAGTACATCAGGCTTTCCGTTACCAGATCTTCTGCAGCTTCTTGGTTGTATGTATAAGAATAGGCGAATCGAATGTATCGTTCCCGATGGGTAACGAATATATTGTTGAATCTTTTTATGTCCGTTTTCTCATCCATGATGTGCTGTTCGAATGGGATTTAGTCCTAAGAGAACTATGGCCATATTTTTTCATCAGCATAGGGAAGAGAAAAACTATATCTTTATGATTCAGGATATTGTGTTTTTAGAGATAATTTTTGTTTACTGACTCTTTCTTTATGTCAAGTGTGATTTTTAAGCCTAAAGTAGCTGAAAAACGCAATAAAACTAATTCTTTACAACATATTTCAACAATTCAGAAATAAATTTATAATTTTGAAGGCCATAGTTCTCTTAGGACTATGGCTTTTATTGTAATTGTTATATTGTATTACAGGCAAATATGCTTGATGTGTATATCTACTTTAGGGGATATCCTACCGGATTATTCATGATCGGTAACTGGTTATCTGTTAATTTCAAAATTCGCTTTAAAGCAGCTTGATCCATAGTGGCACGGGGAACAGTTGCCAGACCGGTGGCAGCACAGAAAATATTGATGTTTTGGCAAACGATACCGGCATCGACTGCGGCCATCAGTTTGGTATGGTCAGCAATGTTTCCGAAGCGTGAAAGATCGGAAACGAGCACGAGGCTGACCGGCGCCGATTTCACAAAGTCCTGACTCCCGGCAACGGCGGCGCGATGATCTCCTTTAGCTATTGGCTGAAGGCTGTTTGCTTTGGCATCATACAGATAAGCACCTTCTTTCATGATGACATAAATATCGATGTCTTGCTTGTTCAGAGCGGAGGGGGCAGTGCGTTTCCCATCCGGGCGGTTGATGCCGTTTGCAGCCCACAACAAATCCGACAGATCCTGTAGACTGAGTTCTTTATCCGCATATTCCCGGTCGGAGTGGCGATCGGATAGCGCTTTCATGACGGAACTACCCCTGCTTTTATCAGGAGAGTTTAATTTGACTGTTTTCAGATCTTGTGCATGCATAGTGACAATTAGCAATAATGCTGTAAAAATGAATGATAATCTTCTCATAAACTTGTTCTTTTTACGAATGGTTTCTACAAAAATAAGTGAAATCTGTATAAATCGAACACCAAAATACAACTTTTACAATTCTTTAAATCGTAAATATACGAATGCTTCGTAGATAAAGTTACATTTGCAACTGTTTTATGTGAATGTATAATCGATAATATCTAAATTCTCAAATTTAATGAAAGAAAAACTACTCTACTTAATGCTGATACTATTCGTGTCTGCGTCAGTGTTTGCGCAAACCGGAAGTGGATCAGCTACCGCCTTTACGATTAAAGGACAAGTAGTCGACTCGTTATCTAACGAGTCAGTACCTTATGCCACATTGAGGATAGCTTTGGCTTCCGCGCCACAGAATCCTGTGAAATTGTTGGCTTGTGATGATGATGGTAAGTTTTCGGCAACGATGAACAAACCGGGTAAGTATATCATGACGATGGAATCGTTAGGGAAAATCCCCGCCAAAAAAGCATTTACATTGTCGGAAAACAAGAAAGTCGTGAATTTCGGTAAGCTGTTTATGAATGACGATACGCAGCAACTGAAAGAAGTTACCGTAACAGCCCAAAAGCCATTGGTCAAGGTTGAGGTCGATAAATTGACTTACAGCCTGGAAGACGACCCGGAAGCTAAAACCAGCAATGCATTGGAAATGTTCCGTAAAGTTCCGATGGTCACAGTGGATGGCGAAGATAAAATCCAGTTGAAAGGATCTTCCAATTACAAAATTTACATGAATGGCAAGCCCTCAAACCTGCTGAGCGGTGACAATGCTTCCGATGTGCTGAAAAGTATGCCGGCAAGTTCGATCAAGAACATCGAGGTCATTACCGATCCGGGATCTAAATATGATGCGGAAGGGGTTGGCGGTATTATCAATATCATTACAACCAAGAATGCACTGCAGGGATATACGGGTACGGTTCGTGCCAATGCCAGTACGTTGGGGAGCTTTGGTGGCGGCGCGTATGTTTCGCTGAAAGCAGGTAAGTTGGGGCTTACTGCCAATTATGGATATAACAATCGTAATTCGCCATGGAACGATTCATATAGTGAACGTTTTACGGATGCCGATATGTTGGCAGATGGCAATCCCACCCAGTTGGAGGAAAAAGGACGTAGTAAGAATAAAGGCCCGTTCCAATACGGGTATTTGGAAGGTAGCTACGAGATCGACACGCTGAATTTGTTGAGTGTCGGGGTGAACCTTTTCAGAGGAAAGAACAAGAGCTATTCCGAATTGGATGCTGTTTTGAACCCGTTGGGAGGGCTGGAAAACCGTTTGCGTTCTTTCGATCCTGTCTACAGGTATAACCGTAACTCTGTTTCGCAGGGCACGTTCGGTTCTACGGATGTTAATGTCGATTTCCAGCATTCGACCAGCAAGAAAGATGAATTGCTGACGTTGTCTTACCGCTTTAGCCAGTCTCCGAATGACAATGAAGGACATACGGAGGTCGATGTGAAAGAAGGTTATTACTATTTGTCTGGAGAATATCCGAAATGGAATATCAATGATGCTTCTACCGTAGAACACACCGGGCAGGTCGATTATACAACGCCTTTGTTCGAGAAACAAACATTGGAAGTTGGTGTAAAATATATCAACAGGCAAAATAAGAGTAATACGCTGGAACAGATTTATAACGATTCTACCAAGATCTGGGAAGATCGCTCGAGAGACAACAGTCAGTTTAAACATACGCAACATATTTATTCTGCTTATTTAGGATATCTGATACGATTGAATAAGTTCGGTATCAAAGCAGGTGTGCGTGCTGAAGGAACAAGCTTGAAAGCGTCTTTTGCCCGTAAGCCGAATTTGAATTTCAGTACAGACTATTTCGATGTGGTTCCGAATGCGACGCTTACTTATCAGATGGATATGTCTTCCCAAATCCGGTTAGGATATAATATGCGTATTCAGCGTCCGGGTATTTGGTTCTTGAATCCATATATCAATGACGTGAACCCGCAGAATATCTCGCAGGGTAATCCGAATCTGGATTCGGAAAAGAGTAATAATGTGAACTTGAACTTCAGTAAGTTCACTCAGAAGTTCAGTATTAATGCCAGTTTAAGTTATACGTTTGTCAATAATGCGATCGAACGTTATACGACGACGGCCGATTTCCCATTGACCGATCCCCGTTCCCAATATAATGGAGCTTTGTGGAATACATACGATAATATCGGTAAAAAGCAACAGGTCGGTATTTTCCTGTATGGAAACTGGTCTCCGACAACTTGGTTCCGTATTTATATGAATGGTGGTGCGGATTATACGGATATGAAGGCCTCCGATTTGGGCATGAGCAACAAAGGCTGGAGTGGACGTGTGTTCGCCGGTTCACAGTTCACGTTGCCGAAAGATTTCCGCATTAATCTGCATGGCGGTTATTTCAGCCCCTGGATTCAGTTGCAGAGCAAGATGTCTCCTTTCTACTTTGCAGGTTTGAATATCAGTAAGGATTTCCTGAAGAAGAAGCTGTCTATTTCGCTTGGAGCACAAAACCCATTCTGGAAAACGATGAAGATGGAGACGACTACGAAAGGTGAAGGTTTCCACGACGTATCTACCACTTGGCGCCATGCCCGCGAATTCCGTTTGAGCGTATCTTACCGTTTCGGTACGATGAAAGGCCAGATCAAGAAGGTTCGCCGTGGTATCAGCAACGATGATTCCAAAGGTGGTGGAGAAAACAATTCAGGCGGTGGAGAACAA
Source organism: Parabacteroides vesiculifaciens (assembly GCF_049860805.1). NCBI lineage: Bacteria > Pseudomonadati > Bacteroidota > Bacteroidia > Bacteroidales > Tannerellaceae > Parabacteroides > Parabacteroides vesiculifaciens. The sequence continues at coordinate 3,057,136 of NZ_CP187555.1, read as the reverse complement.
ACGATGTAATCTTGTCCTATTAGAAATATATCGGTTACTGAAAACCAGCGGAGGCATCTTCGCTGGTTTTTTTATTTAAAATGGCGCTCTCGGACAAATCTATCCGTCCAATTAGACAAATTGTGCCTGTATCTCTGCCGCCAATCACCTACTTTTGAACCGTAAATTAAGAATTTTGTAAACATGAAACACACAATCTTGAGTCTGGTACTCCTTTTTATCAGCACATCGATCTTTGCTGCACGTAAGGAAATTCTGTTGAACGAGAACTGGATGTTCCGTTTTTCCCATCAGGTACAGTTTAAAAGTGAGGAACGGGTGAACCTGCCCCATACCTGGAACAGTGGCGATGCCCTTTCCGGTAAACAGGATTACTATCGCGGGATGGGTAATTATACCAAAACGCTGTTTGTAAAACCCGAATGGAAAGGCAAACGCCTCTTTCTGCGTTTTGAAGGAGCCAATACAATCGCGAATGTTTTCATCAATGATGTCCATATCGGCGAACACCGTGGGGGATATGGCGCCTTTGTATTCGAGATTACGGATAAAGTGAAATATGATGCCGACAACCGGATATTGGTGAAGGTCAACAACGCCTTGCAGCAGGATGTCATGCCGTTGGTCGGCGATTTTAACTTCTATGGAGGTATCTACCGGGACGTAAATCTGATTATCACGGATCCGGTCAATATCTCGCTGACCGATTATGCTTCTCCCGGTGTCTATCTGATCCAGAATAAAGTAACGAAAGAGCAAGCCGATGTAAGGGCAAAAGTGCTCGTCTCTAACGGAAGCGCGACGGCTCAGCCTGTAAAGGTGGATGTCAAGATCTGGGATGGCGATAAGCTCGTACAACAGCAGGATATAAAGGTGACTGTGGATGCTAATGATTGGGCAACGACCGGAATGGATTTGACCATCCGGAACCCTCATTTATGGAATGGCCGCAAAGATCCGTTCATCTATAAGGCCGAGATATCCCTTTTCTCCGAGGGCAAAATAATCGATCGGATCGTACAGCCGTTGGGCCTGCGTTATTATCATGTGGATGCGGAGGAAGGTTTCTTCCTGAATGGCGAGCATCTGAAACTGAAAGGAGTATGCCGACACCAGGACCGGGCCGAAAGAGGAAATGCACTTTACAAGATGCATCACGATGAAGATGCCGCTATTATGGTCGAGATGGGAACAAATGCCGTTCGTCTGGCCCATTATCCGCAAGCTACTTATTTTTATGACTTGATGGATAAGTACGGTATTGTTACCTGGGCTGAAATCCCGCAGATCGGACCGGGCGGATATCAGGATAGGGGCTACATCAACCAGGCTTCTTTCCGCGAGAACGGGAAAGAGCAGTTGAAAGAACTGATTCGCCAGCATTATAATCATCCGTCCATCTGTTTTTGGGGATTGTTTAATGAATTGAAAACCATTGGCGACAACCCGACCGGATATATCGAGGAGTTGAACGATCTGGCACACAAGGAAGATCCGACACGCCTCACTACATCTGCCAGCTTCCTTTCGTATGATGATGATATCAGCAAGGTAACCGATGTGATTGCCTGGAACCAGTATTTCGGTTGGTATGGCGGTTCTCCGTCCGATATGGGGAAATGGTTGGATGCTAATCATAAGGCGCATCCGGAATATAAAATCGCCATCAGTGAATATGGAGCCGGAGCAAGCATCTACCATCAGCAGGATTCGGTAAAACGGGGGATTGCTTCCGGTTGGTGGCATCCCGAAAATTATCAGACTTATTATCATATCGGAAACTGGAAAGCATTGGCCGAACGTCCGTTTGTCTGGGGCTCTTTCATTTGGAACCTGTTTGATTTCGGTGCTGCTCATCGCGTGGAAGGCGATCGTCCCGGGATCAACGACAAAGGTTTGGTGACTTTCGACCGTAAGGTAAAGAAAGATGCATTCTATTTCTATAAAGCGAACTGGAATGAAGACGAACCGTTCGTTTACATCACGAACCGCCGCCATCGCGACCGCTCATTAGCTATAACGGATATCATGATCTTCTCCAATCAGCCCGAAGTCGAATTGTTTGTGAACGGAAAGAGCATCGGCAAGCAAAAGCCGGACGACTATGCGACATTTGAATGGAAAGGTGTCGCTTTGCAGGAGGGGGAGAACACGATAGAGGCTCGTTCGACCCAAAAGAAGAACAATGTAAGCGATAAGGTGGCCTGGACGGTGAAATAATAATGGTTAGTATTTTTAAGGAGGTGTGTCAAAATCACCTCCTTTTTCTTAGTTTCCATAAGGAATCAGTTCTTTTAGTATTTGTTCCTTGTACCACGGATCGTCCGCCTCTTCCAGCAACGGGACCATTTGCTTGCATAAATCGGACACGATTTCTTTGTTCTCCTGCCAGGGCAGGTTCTGCATCTGGTACGGGTCTTTCTGATCATCGAATAAAAGGACTTCCTTAAGTCCTTTTGTCTTCCGGTCGATTGTGAGCGACATCGTATATCGATGTGTCTTGATTCCTCTTGCTACCGGAAAATAAGAAATGACTTTTCCGTCGGTATCTTTGTCTCCGTCTACATTTTTGATGTACAAAGCCCCTTCACGCAAAGGGACGGAGGAATCTTTTCCTGTGAAACGTCCTGCGTAATTCCGCCCTTCCACCTCCGCCGGGATCTGTTTCCCTAAGTTGCAGAGTCCGAGGATAGTCGGCATGATATCGGGAGAAGACAACAGAAGTTCGTTGTCAATCCGGGGGGGCACTTTTCCCGGAAAACGGACCATAAACGGGACGTTCATACTTTCGGCATAGGGCGAGTTCTTAGGATCGTCCGTCTTCTGGCTGCACATGGTTTCTCCATGATCGGAAGAAAATATAACGATTGTATTTTTGTCCAATCCCTGCTTCTTAAGCTCGTCCAATATTCGTCCGAAAGCCCGGTCAACGCCTGTAACCGAAGCAAAATAATAACGTACGGAAGGTGCTTTTTTCATTTCCCGGTCCGCATTCGGACGAATCAGCAGGCTGTCTAACGGAAGGTCTTTGTACAAGTTATAATCTTCTTCCATGCAATCTTCCAGCGAAGCATAGGGACTATGGGGCGGATTGAAACTGACCATCATAAAGAACGGCTTCTTAGGGTCCCGCACATTATCTTCATTCCGCAGGTAGGAGATTGCTTTATCCGCTTCATGTTCGGGCGACCACTCGTTGATCTGGTGCTTTACGCCTTCGGTGTCCCAATAATGCGGATGCTTGTGTACATCGTAGGTCCCATACGAATACCAGTAGTCGAAACCGTGCCGGCGTTCCGCTGGCGTATATGCATCCCAGGCCGGAACGCGATCTTCTACAAATTTTCCGGGACGTTGCGGGTCATTGGGAGTCGGGCAGTCGACATGCAATTTGCCGATATAAGCGCAATTATAGCCGGCCTGGCTGAACACGTCGCTGATACAGGTCGCATCTTCACGCAACGTGCTGACCGGGCGGTTGGCATTGCAGTTCAGTGGCACGCCGCTATGTTCCGGATACATCCCCGTCAACAGTATTCCCCGGTGCGGACTGCTCAGCGGGCAGTTGCTCATAGCCGAAGTCAGCACAACGGATTCTCTCGCAAATCGGTTCAAATTAGGCGTATGCACCGGATCCCCCTCAAAGTTCACCGCCTCCCTGAATCCCGTCTCCCTCCAGAACCCCATCGCATGGTTACGCATCTGGTCGGGGAAGATGTAGATGACGTTAGGGGCGTTCGATAAATCTTGGGTGGTGACAGGTTGCTCTTTGCATCCTTGTAAGGAAAAAAGAAGAATCCCCCCTAAAAGATATACCGCATCCTGATTGGAATGATTGATTTGTTTATACATATATTTATTGATTTATAGGACGTAATGATATTTTGCAATTACCTTTTTGTTGCAGATTGATTATAGAAAAACGGATTCTGTAAAGAACTCCGTTTGTCCAGGAAGATAATAGTGAACTGTCATCGATTTTAATCGTCTCTATTGTTGGAGACAATAGTTTTTTGTCGTACATGATTTGTATTCTCACATCGTCTCTTTTCAGGAACAGCGAGCCGTCTTTCTCTTCTATTTCACAGGCTGTCATGAAGTTCACAACTGTTTCTCCTGTTGTCTTATTTAACGACCAACTGTCGGAAATAATAAATTCCTTTTTGCGTTTTAGCTGATACGTTCTGATCCAGGATTTGATATTAGCTTCTGTTGCATAGGCATTCGCAATGTCGGCAGTGAAATAGGCGCTTTGCTTGGTATCTCTGAAATGTACATCAGCCGCTTTGAATTTTTCCCCGTTTTGCTGGTCATACCCGTTTATGGTCGGCAGGTTATGATAGCACGATTGCATGGTCCAGATTGAATAGCGTTCGGAACTGAATGTCTTACGGGTATAACGCCCGACACCGACATCGATTAGAACCGGCAAACCGTTATAATAAAGCATACAACTCCCGACATCATTATGATTGTGCGGTACATTGTTATGGCTTCCGTGTGCGGCAAAAAAGAATCCGTCATTTAATTTTTTCCTATCCCGGGCAACACAAAGTTCGGAATCTTTGAAATAATAAGAAAGGAAGTCGATGTCGCAACCTTCTCCCTCCAGAATCTCTTTTGACAGGATGACATCGTCCAGGACCCTTGCGAAGATACTTCCCCGGTGAAGTGTGGTTGCCCAGTTGCTTATTCTGGCAAAATCAGAGGCAAAACCGGTCATAACAGGATCACCGATACATTTGCCATAGTGGTAAACCGCTCCGGAATTGATATTGCAAACCGCTCCCGCATCGGAAAAGTTCACAAAATAGCGGTCGTAAATATGGACACGATAGATGTACTTTCCAATATTTTGTATCTTTTCCCGGTTGAAAATATTGATGTTCCCATCGGTAATACGATACAGTAGGTCCAAGAATTTAACCAAATTAGCTCCGGCATGTCCCCAATAGGTCGGACCTTCTTCGCAAGCTCCGTCCTCATGTTGCACGTCGATGTAGCGATCGGCCGAACGCATCAACCGATATACGTGTTCGGTCTTTTGGTGTTGGTCGTCATCCAATAGCATGACGGCTTGCAATACATTATAGTTAATCCAGATGTTCCAGTTATTTACGTTTTTTTCTCCATGCAGCCCCATCCACCAATAATCGGTACGGGAAAAATAAGGGTCGATCAATCGTTCTATGACTGTTTTTTTTATTCTTTTGGCAATTAGCGGACTGATTTTATCGAATTCTTCTTTAAAAAAGTGATATGTCCAGGCCATTTGCGCACCGATATCGGCTACGACGAGTTCGACAGTCGGTTCGTCCGGATCGGGCAGGCCTGACTGGTCTTTTTGAAAATAGGCGTGTGCCGAATGTACCCAGGAAGTTTCACATAGAAACCATGCTCCGTTGATGATGGCATCCATAAAACGCCCTTTCCCCTCTACTAACTCGGCTAAAGTGAGAGATATTAACGCCATGTGATTTTCACGGCCGGTTAGGATTTCTCCGGTGCGTTTATAAGCCAGATAATCTGTTGCCAAATCCGGTTTCCAAATATGAGAAAGTGCTTTCTCGCCTTCGGATATGATAGTTTGCCTGATTTCCGGTGTGGCTATATGTTGCCACTTTTCCCGGTCCTGATAAGAAGGATATGAGATCCAATGTTCATCTGCCGCTAATACTGAAAATAGTTTCTCTTTAGAGATGCTATGTTCTAAAAGGTTGTCCTGGGCAGAAACTGTACCGAGACAGGATAATAGTAAAATGATATAGAATGCTTTTTTCATACGTAGTTCCTTTTACCGATTGAAGTATATAGATAATGAAGTACAAATATAACTAAAAAGGGCAGACATTACTGCCTGCCCTCTTATTTGTATTCGTCTAATGGTAGATGATTACCATCCAGGGTTCTGATTTTCTTTCAGACTCGGATTCTTTTCCGTTTCACTATTTGGAATCGGCCACAGGTAGTCGCGTTCCTGAACGACACGATTATAATAGAACTGTCCGGTGAAACCTTTTACTTTTCCATCCAGAGATTCGAGCAGTTTCCAACGTTTCATGTCACTGAAGCTATGACCTTCACCTGCCAATTCGACTGCACGTTCATGTCTGATACGATTGAATACTTCGTCTTTGGTTGTCGCCTTCAAATAGTCCGGACCACTGTTGAGTCCTGGCATACCTACACGTGCACGAACCTGGTTAATCAGATCTACTGCCTTGCTCTGCTGATCTGTCTGATTATAGCATTCTGCCAACATCAACAGAACGTCTGCATAGCGGATCAACGGGAAGTTTATCGGCGTATCGGCACGATTGTTGATGGCTCCGTTCATATCGTATTCGGCAACGAACTTGCGCCATAAATACATTTCGTAGTTTCCGTTGACACGGATGAAACCGTTCTTTTCGTTTGCCTGTCCGGATTTTGCAGTAATTATGTATTCGGTATCCATCGGAGCGTTGGCGTACCAGCCTTTATAAGTAGTGTACGGCAGGATGATAGAAGCCATCATACGTGGGTCGCGTTTACTGTACATATCCAACAATTTGTCTTTGGCGGCCGGATAGGTTTCTACTTTGTCCAACCCTTTGTTCAGTGTCGCATAGAATGTAGCTTTCTTCACATCGTCACTTTCGTTGAATTCTGGAATTACTTCGTTCCAATCGAACGGACGGCCATCGGTCCATTCATAAGAGTCTACGAAATCAGTGGCGACCATTACATTGTTCCAGCAACTTCCGAAAGAAGCACGGCTTCCCATATAGAAGGTTGTCGGCATACCGAAGTCTGTCCCAATACCACCGATGTTCTGGATCGCAAAAATCATTTCGGAACTATCGTCACCACCCGGTTTGAACAGATCGGCATAGTCGGAATATAAGGCATATTCGCCGCTGTTAACTACACTTTCAAAGCATGTGGCGGCTTCCTTATATTGCTTGTTGAAAAGAAGCACTTTCCCTTTCAATGCCATTGCGGCGCCGGATGTGGCACGACCTTTATTCGTGTCGTCCCATTTTGCCGGAAGGTTAGCTATGGCGTCATCCAGATCCTGGATGATAAACGTACGCACTTCGTCGGCTGAGCTTCTCGGGTTCATCATGTTGGAGAAATCTTCCGCTACGATTGTCTTTTCGTCATAGATAGGAACACCACCCCAGAAATCGAGCAAGGTGAAATAATAGAGGCCGCGCATGAAACGAGCTTCCGATTTGTAACGGCTCTTCAACTCATCTGACATATCGCATTTGTCTACATTCTGCAAAACGATGTTTGCACGTGCGACACCTTCATACAATTGTTTGAACTTATTGCCGACAGCTCCTTCTGTCGTAGTATAGGTTCCACGCCCGATATTCGGATAGGAAGGAGCGTCATATCCGGCTCCTACACCACCCAAACAGTCGAAACCGAATTGGCGGCCAAATACGTCGTCATGCGTCATCTGGCTGTAAACGCCCATCATTGCCTGATCGGCATGGTCTTGTGTCTGGAAGAAGGTTCCGGCACTCATTTGGTCTTCCGGATAACGATCCAGGTCATAGCAACTGCTCATGAATAAAAGCGAAGCAGCGCAAGTGAAAAATAATTTATATTTGTTCATGATGTTTTATTCAATTAAAAGGTGACATTAATACCTAATACAGCCGATTTCATGGCCGGATAACCTAAACCGCTGATTTCCGGATCAAGACCTCTGTATGACGTGAAGGTGAAGAAATTCTCCAAACTACCGTAGAAACGGAGTCTTTCCAATTGCATCTTATCTGTAACAGTCTTTGGAAGGGTATAACCCAACTGGATGTTACGAATCTTCAAATAGGCTTTGTTTGACAGATAGAAGTCGCTTCTCTGCTTGTTGATCTCATTCTGGGACTGAAGCAAACGCGGATAGGTAGCATCCGTACGGCCTTCAGTCCAGCGGCCTTCTGCCACTTCTTTGTTCAGCTGGTATCCGAAACGAACGGATGAAGTGTTGGCTAAATCGTGCTGCCAATACGTCTTTACACCTGCTTGTCCTTGGAACAGGACGGAAAAGTCGAAACCTTTATAGGCTGCATTCAGGTTCAAACCGAATTGGAATTTCGGGTTTGGACCATCGCTGACAATTTCGCGGTCATCCATATCGATAATCCCGTCTCCATTGATGTCTTTGTACAGTAAATCACCTTTTTGAGGTGTACCGAATGCTGCAAACGGATTGACTTTTTTACCTGTTTTTTCGTCTATTGGTGCGTTGTCGATCATTTTTTGTACCAAAGCCAAATCTTCATCTGTCTGGATGATACGATCTGCGCGCAACAAATATTGAGAGTTGATCGAGTGTCCTTCCCAGATCAAGTTGGCGCCGTCGATAGACTGGCCACCTTTCTCTTTCCCCTTGAATTTGTTGACCATATTCTTTACAAATGTAAAGTTGCCGTTCACACCGTAAGAGAAGTCGCCGATCTTATCTTGCCATCCAAGTGTCATTTCGATACCTTGGTTCGTAACGGTTGCACTGTTCTGCTTAGGAATGGAAGCCGTACCGTGTACATCGGGAGCAGGCAGGTTGATCAAGATGTCTTTAGTTTTCTTGTTGAAATAATCGATTGTACCGGTAAGTTTGTTGTTAACTAATCCGAAGTCTACACCGATATTAGTCATGTAGGTGGATTCCCAAGTCAGGTTCGGGTTTGCCAATTTAGCTTGTGCAAGTCCCAAAACTAAGGCATTGTTCAATGAGTAGTTGAAAGCGCTTCCGCTACTTGGTTTGTTGGCATAAGTCGCGAGGGCATCATAGTTGCCGACGGAGTTATTACCTAAAGAACCGTAAGAAAGACGCAGTTTTAAATTGCTCAATCCTTTTTCTACCCAGTCTTCCATGAATGCTTCTTGGTCCATACGCCAAGCGACGGAAGCAGAGGGGAAATACCCTGTACGGTTATTGGAAAGGAAACGGGATGACTGGTCTGCACGAAGATTCACTTCCAACAAATATTTGTTATCCCAGTCCATATTGACACGACCGAAGAAAGAACGCATCGCCCATTCTGTGCTTGAACCGGAAGCGGACGCATCGCCGATAGCGGCATTGATCACGTTCAGGCTTAAGTCGATCATATCATATTTTGTGGCGGAGAAATTCTTGCTGCGATACATTTCCTGGCTGGCTCCGACCATAGCGTTCATGCCTAAGCGACTATCTAAGAAACGTTTTTCATAGCGTGCCACAACATCGCCGAAGAAACGTTCTACTTTGCCGTCATAGTTCATGATACTCGTTTTACCGCGTGTAGAAGAGGTGATCACTTCGTCGCGGAAGTTCCAAGCGTCAATGAATACCGGTTTTTTGCTCCGCTCTTCGTCTACAAACTCATACGAGTAAGAGGCTGTTATCGAAAATCCTTCAAACGGTTTCAAAGTACCGACGAAACGGGAACGCATATTGGTTTTACGGATGTTACCGGCAGTAGCATTCAAACGGCGCAATGGGTTATTGACAGCAGCCTGTGCATCATCTTCGCTGTTATTCATGGCTCCGTATCGTCCGTCCGGTGCACGGAACACCATACCGGGAGTTGTTGCTGAAGCATATGTGAATACATCATCGACATTTGTGTCTTTCTGATCATTAGCCGTATATTTGGCAGCCGGATCCATATTGGATACATAGCCACTCACCTGAGCTCCTAAGTTTAACCAAGGTTTCACATCGGCGGAGATGTTGACACGTCCGTTATACTTCTCGAATGCCGTGTTTTCCATGACACCCGGATTTTTCTGATAACCGAATGATGAATAGAAGCGGATCTTGTCGCTACCGCCGCTCATCGAGATCACATGATTGTGGGATGTCGAATTTTTGAATGTTTCATCTAACCAGTTGGTATTCGGATATCTGAGCGGATCTCTTCCACCATCGGCACGCCATTCATCGATAACTTCTTGTGAGAATTGTTTCTTTAATCCCGAGTTTTCGTATCCTTCGTTGATCAATTCCATATAGGTGGCATAATCTGATACCGGATCCATGGAACTTGGAATTTCCGGGGAGGTAAATGATACGTAACCGTTATAGTCTAATTTGATAGAACCGGCTTTACCTTGCTTTGTCGTGATCAAAATGACACCGTTGGCAGCACGAGAACCGTAGATTGCCGAAGAGGCGGCATCTTTCAATACGGTCATTGATTCGATATCCTGTGGGTTGACAGTGTTAATGCCAGCTTCGACACCATCAATGATAACTAACGGAGCAGAGTCATTCAGTGTACCCTGGCCACGCACTTTGATAGAGGCATTGTCGTTACCCGGCTGATTGGCCGTACCTTGTACGTTTACACCGGCAGCAAGACCTGCTAATGCATGAGAAACGTTGGTGATAGGACGGCTTTCTGTCAATTCTGCAACATTAATGGTCGAAACAGATCCGGATAAGTTAACTTTTTTCTGTGTGCCGTAACCTACAACTACAACTTCTTCCAAAGCCTGTGAATCTTCAGCCAATGCAATCTTGAACGAAGTCTGGTTTTTTACGGGGATTTCCTGGTCCTTATATCCGATATAAGAAACAACAAGAATAGAATTAGGAGATACTTCCAAAGAAAAATTACCATCCATGTCGGTAATTGTACCGTTGGTAGTTCCTTTTTCTACAACATTAGCTCCAGCGATAGGACCAAGTGCATCTTCGACTACACCTTTGATACTGTGTTTTGCCTGTTGAGGAGAAGCTACAACGGGATTCGGTTCGTTTGAACCAAACGTATCGGTAGAAGGATTAGCTGAGGCCATCCCGATTGATGCCAGGAACATGGAAGCTCCCAGGAACATCGCTCTCGATACATAAAAGCGTTTAAAATCTTTTGTCATAATAACACCAGATTGATTAATAAATTGATAATAATTCTCATTTCTCTAAATAGGCACTTTGTGTTTTTCAAATGTGTTTTTCACAAAAGTGTGTTACTGATCTAAGTTCTTCAAGAACTATGACCAAAACGCTGCAAATTTAGATGTTAATAATATGCATGGATGTATAATTTTATCCATTTGATATGCACTAATCTTCCAGCAGTGAGTTTTTAGCAATACGTTAAGTCTTTATATATTAATGTGTTGTGGTTTGCATATTTTATATAACATATAAATTAGGCTTAATAAGCAATATGTTTGTTTAGAATTTATGTATCACACCTCTGTCACACCTGTATCACCATTTGACATTGAAACCGATACGTATTTGCGCGAAGATTATTTTGTCAACATAAGGTGTTTTATTGCAGAAAGCAAGCAGGAAAAGAGAGGAAAATAAGCAGAAATGTTCAAAAACACGCCCATCTTCCGGCTTTCTACACCCGGATCTTGCCGCTCTCTACATCCGGATGTTCGGGACGGCTACACCCGGATGTCCAGAATTATTTCATACTAATATGTTGTAATTAAGGCGCCTATTGTACAAGAAAAGACTATATATATCACCAAAACATAGATAGGGTGTGATAGATGTGTGACACAGGTGTGATAGATGAATCCGGTATCTGTCACACCTTGTACGTTATGTTTATCAATGTTTATAAAGCAAGGTGTGATAGAGTGATAGAGAATCCAGCAAAAACTATATAGATATCCGCCCTCGCCTTTTGCCTATATTGGATCGTAAAGGATGACGAAGTACCATAGTTCTTGAAGAACTACGATAAAAATACTCTTTTGAAAAAAGTACGTATAGAAAAATACAAGGTGTCAATTTAGGGAAATGAGAATTATTATGTGGCAGGAAACTTCTTAAATCTTTGCTTTTGGACAATCTGTGCACATGAATTGGATGAATATGTCTCTTTCTCATTAAGGGGAACTCTATTTTTGTGATATTGAAAAATAATACCTATGAGAACACAACGATTCATTACAATCGTGTGCCTGTTGCTTTGGACAGTCGCACACTTGCACGCGTATGAAAAACGCAACTTGCTACAGAAGGAAGCTGATTTTGAAAAAGTAAAATCCGCATTGGTAATGGGGCAAAAGTGGGTGCCCTATCCTGATTATTCCGACCGGGCCGGTTGGGATAAGTTTCTTGGCGAATATAAAGATGAGTATATCCGGAAAGGAGAAAGTTTTCTGGATTATGAATGGAAAGTCGTAAAGGCTACGGACTATTTAGAGTTCGGACGTAGTGGCAACCGGTCGATCATGCAAAAACTGTTCGGTCAGAACGATACCGCGCTCGCAAGTCTGTTCATGGCAGAGATGGCGGAAGGTAAAGGGCGTTTTGTCGACCAGATTGTCAATGGCGTTTTCGTCTTTTGTGAGATGACAAGTTGGGCAGCCTCGGCTCATTTGGGGTTGCAGAAAGTCAGAGGATGTTTCCCAAGCTACGAAGAGCATGTGATCGATTTGGGCGCCGGGAACCTTGGTTCGCAGTTGTCTTGGATTTATTATTTTCTGAAGCCCTCTTTAGATCAGGTGAATCCTTTGGTCGCGAAACGGCTCCGGCATGAATTGCAGGTGCGCATCCTTGATACATATATGAATGAAGATCATTTCTGGTGGATGGCTTTCCATCTGAAACCTGGCGGATTAGTCAACAACTGGAACCCGTGGTGTAACTTCAATGTGCTGCAATGTTTCTTCCTGCTCGAAAACGACCGCGACAAACTGGCCAAGGCGGTTTACCGGACGATGACCTCTGTGGATCATTTCATCAACTATACGCATTCGGACGGCGGATGCGAGGAAGGCCCTTCTTATTGGGGGCATGCTGCCGGCAAGATGTACGATTACCTGCAAATGCTTTCTGACGGAACCGGAGGACAAGTCTCCCTTTTCGATCAGCCTATTGTCAAGAACATGGGCGAATATATCGCTCGCTCGTATGTGGGTAACGGCTGGGTGGTCAATTTTGCCGATGCATCGGCAAAAGGCGGAGGCGATTCCGACTTGATCTTTCGGTATGGAAAAGCGACGGGAAGTTCGCTTATGATGGATTATGCTGCCTATCTCAGGAAGCTTTCAGCCCAAAACGAGGCACCTTCGGGCGATGCATTCCGCTTGTTCCAATCTTTGCTTTCGCGTGACGAACTGAAGGCAAGGACGAGCGGTTACCAGACATCTCCTTATTCCTGGTATCCGGAAACTGAGTTTTGCTATATGACAAACAAGAATGGCTTTTTCGTGGCAACGAAAGGCGGATATAATAATGAAAGCCACAACCACAACGATGCAGGAACCTTCTCCCTTTACTTAAATACAACGCCTGTCTTTATTGATGCCGGGGTCGGTACATATACCCGCCAGACATTCAGCTCCGAACGCTATTCTATCTGGACGATGCAGAGCAACTATCATAACCTGCCGATGATCAATGGTACGCCTCAGCAGTTCGGCGCGAAATACAAAGCTTCGGATGTGAAGTTCGATCCGAAGCGTATGTATTTCTCTGCAAATATTGCGACTGCTTATCCGGCTGAGGCGAATGTGAAAAAATGGGTTCGTTCATACCAATTGGGAAAGAATTCTCTGAAAATAGAAGATTCGTTTTCTTTGAACAAGGCGGATAAACCGAATCAGGTCAATTTCCTCACCTGGGGGAAAGTGGATGTTTCGGTTCCGGGAGTAGTCACGGTTGAGGTGAACGGTGAGAAAGCCCGGATGACCTACAATAAGAGCGTCTTTACACCGGTTGTCGAAACGGTCCGCTTGGACGATCCCCGGCTGTCAAATGTCTGGGGCGAGCAGATCTACCGGGTATCGTTGAACGTCAAGAAACAAACCCTTTCCGGCTCTTATACTTATACAATAACAACAATAAAATAATAGTTCCTATGTTTAAAATCGGAAGTGACGGATAACATACGATAGCCCTAAAAAAGCTATACCATTATAGTTAACTTTGCATATAAGGAAAACAATATTAACTAATAACGATATAGCTTATGAAACGTGTACAAAGTAACACATTAGATTTTATTGGGCAAAATATTTATGTAGGAATTGATGTCCACTTGAAGAGTTGGTCTGTAGCGATCTTATCAGAGCATTCCGTACTGAGGAGATTCAGACAAGATCCGGAGCCGGAAGTGTTGCACAAATATTTAGTGAGCAATTATCCGGGAGCCAATTACTTCTCGGTTTATGAAGCTGGTTTCTGTGGCTTCTGGATACACGAGAAGTTAACGGATTTAGGTATCAACAACATAGTGGTCAATCCTGCCGATGTTCCGACCATGAGTAAGGAGAAGTTACGTAAGACCGATGCGGTGGATTGTAACAAGCTCGCTCGTGAGCTACGTTCCGGGTCGTTGGAAGGGATATATGTTCCGGGGGCTGACATCCTGGAAATGCGCTCTTTGATAAGACAGAGAAACCTGATCGTAAAGGACAGCACACGTGCCAAGAACCGTATCAAGTCATTGCTCCGTTTTCATGGCGTGGAGATTCCTGAAGAGTTTCCCCGTTGTTCCATAGGCTGCTGGTCGAAACGTTTTCTTTCTTGGCTGCACTCGCTTGAACTCTCAACTGAATATGGCAAGAAAACACTGGGACTTCATCTTGAACAGTTCATCCGTTTGAGGAAGATGCTCTTGCAGGAAACACGTGCCATCCGTGAAATATCCCGGAAGGCACCATTCGACAAACCTATACGTCTGTTGAGATCCGTTCCGGGTATAGGCGTTACAACCGCCGCCACCCTGATGGTCGAGATTGACGACATAGTCCGTTTCAGCAATGCGGAGCATTTAGCCTCTTTCATTGGATTGGTTCCCATGTGTCACTCCAGTGGTGATAACGATAATGTGGGTGACATTACGCCCCGTCGTCACTTCATGCTCCGATGTCTGTTGGTGGAAGCCGCCTGGATAGCCATCCGAAAAGACCCGGCCATGACACAGGCTTACACGGAATACAGAAAACGTATGAATCCGCAAAAGGCTATTGTAAAGATTGCCCGCCGGCTGGTAAACAGAGTATATTATGTACTCAAACATGAAAAGGAATATGTGCCATGTGTTGTCAAATGATATGGAATCCTATAAGGTAAAACAACTTTCTTTTGAGAGAAATACTACATGATTATTGCGGCATTGAAGTCCGCTCAAAATAGTTTGTAACTCTCATTACATGGTTTGACTGATAAAGGAACTTGCGGCTCACTTGGTTGATGTCCGCTGTGGAAAGTTTGTTTTACCATAGGATTTTGGCTCAGGTTTTCTTAGCCATATCAGACGATATCAGTAATACAAAAAGAGAGGCGTGTGACCGCCTCCCCAAGTAGCATTACTGCGTACCGTCAGGATGTTTATTGCTGGTAGGTTGCTCCTCTGCAGAGCCTACTTCCTCTTAACATCCTGATACAAAGATAAGATACAAAAGTTAATTATTAATGAATTATCCAACTTTGTTTGGATTTTAAATGGAAAATTGAATCATGATGAAAAATTTGATTGCATTTGCTTTTTCGGCATTTCTGCTATCTTGTGCAGGTGCCCCTAAAACAGAGGAAAAAAGTTTTATCGACGAGAATATCGATTTTGCCCGTGCACAATTAGGAAATGAGATCGGTGTGATTGAAGCGAGTGGGAAATGCCTGAACCCTGTAACGCTGAAGACGGACAGTTCCGTCTACTATTGCAGTTATGCGGATTGGCGGAGCGGCTTTTTCCCCGGATCAGTCTGGTATTTATATGAATTGACGGGTGACAGTACGTTGATGCCGTTGGCCGCCAAATATACGGATGCCATAGAGGAAGCCAAGAACCTGACCTGGCATCATGATATCGGATTTATTATAAATTGCAGTTTCGGGAATGGTTTGCGGTTGTCCGGAACGCCTTCTTATAAGGATGTGATGGTACAGGCGGCCCAGTCATTGTCTACCCGTTTCCGTCCGGCAGCCGGTATTATCCAGTCGTGGGATGTGGAACGCGGCTGGCAGTCCGAACGGGGTTGGGAGTGTCCGGTTATCATCGACAATATGATGAACCTTGAACTGATGTTCGAAGCAACGCGTTTGTCTGGTGATTCTTCTTTCTATAAAATTGCCGTGTCTCATGCCGACCGTACGATGCAGGAGCATTTCCGTCCGGATGGAAGTTGCTATCATGTGATCGACTATAGTGTCAAAGATGGTCAGGTGCGCCATCGCCAGACGGCACAGGGATATGCCGACGAGTCTATTTGGAGCCGCGGGCAGGCATGGGCTATCTATGGCTATACAGTATGCTATCGTGAAACCAAAGATCGTAAATATCTGGACCAGGCCCTGAAGACTTTCAATATGATGAAGAACCTGAAGAATATGCCTGAAGACCTGATCCCTTACTGGGATATGTCCGCCCCGAACATCCCGAACGAACCGCGTGACGTTTCGACGGCTTCCTGTATCGCTTCCGCCCTTTACGAGATTAGTACAATGGATGTGCCGGATGCAGCTGGCTATAAAACGTATGCCGACAGTATCATGGTCTCACTTTCTTCTCCGGCTTATCGCGCAGCTTTGGGGACGAACGGAAACTTCCTGTTGATGCATTCCGTAGGCAGCATTCCCCACAATTCCGAAATAGACGTTCCGCTGAACTATGCCGATTACTATTACCTGGAAGCATTAAAACGTAAACGGGATATTGAAAAAGATATTTAATCGAGATTTGAACTGTCCGAAGATGACTAAATATCACACCTGTAAACTATCTTTGCATCGTTAATTAGAATAGTATGAAAATAGGAAAATTGATTTTTGCATTGGCATTTCTGATGTTGTTTGCCGATGCTTCGATGGCTGCCAAATGGAAAGCCAAACATGTAGTTTTGATCGGGCTGGACGGCTGGGGCGCTTATAGTGTGGACAAGGCCGATATGCCGAATGTGAAGAGGCTGATGGCCGAAGGATCTTATACGTTGAAAAAACGTTCGGTCCTTCCATCTTCCAGTGCCGTGAACTGGGCTTCTATGTATATGGGAGCGGGACCGGAACTTCACGGGTATACGGAATGGGGATCGCAAACCCCGGAATTGCCCTCGCGAGTGGTGAATAAGAATGGCATTTTCCCGACCGTATTCAGTTTGCTCCGTGAATCCGATCCGAAAGCCGAAATCGGCTGTATTTGCGAATGGGCGGGAATCCGTTATGTTGTCGATACGTTGGCTTTGAGCTATGATAAAAATATCACGGAAAAGCCACAGAATCCTGCCACTACCAAATGTGCGGTCGATTATATCAAGAGTGCACGTCCTGCCTTGGTGAATATCGTTTTTGACGAACCGGACCATGTCGGCCATGCGGAAGGACATGACACGCCTGCCTATTATGAAAAGTTGAAAGAACTTGACGGTTATGTCGGCCAGATCATCCAGGCGGTTAAGGATGCAGGTATGCTGGATGAGACGATCTTTATCGTGACAGCCGATCATGGCGGCATCAAAAAAGGACACGGCGGCAAGACAATGGAAGAGATGGAAACAGCCTTTATTATTTCCGGTAAGGGGATCAAGAAAGGATATGAATTTGAAGAAAGCATGATGCAGTTCGACTGTGCTTCGACAATCGCTTATATCTTCGGGTTGAAACAACCGCAGGTTTGGATCGGTCGCCCGATGACTCAAGTGTTTAAATGACAAAATGTCCCGTAGCGTGTACGATACGTTGTTTTTCTTAGAATAAGACCTGTCGCGCATGCGCAATTCGTCGTTTTGAGATTAAAATACCTTTTCGCGCGTGCGCAACTGGTCATTACCTTAATAAAATGTCCTTTTGCGCATGCGCAACGAGGCTTTTATGATGGAAACAGACGTTTCGTAGCCTTATGCTTCCCCTTTTTCTTCTTTTTTCTCTCCCTCCTTTTCTTTCTCGGACTTTTTCCTGTATTCTGCCGGGGTAATTTCAAACTGGGCTTTGAAACAGCGGGTGAAATAACGCGGAGAGCCGAAGCCTAACCGGTCGGAGATATCGGCAATCTGTAAATCGGGGTTACCGGTCAACATAGCTGCGGCTCGCTTCAGCTTGCAGCTGAGGACAAAGTCGTTGGGCGTCATGCCGGTTAGCGCCTTGAATTTGGCATACAACGAGCTGCGGCTGAGTCCCAGTTCACGTGCCATCATATTCATGTCGAAGTCGATATTATCTAAGTTCTTTTCAATGATCGAGTTGACCGTATCGAGGAATTTCTGGTCGATCGGGTTGCTTGCCAGCGATTGTGCGTCGAAATCCTTCTGCTGGCTGAATTTCTTTTGCAGGATAATACGGTTGCGGACCAGGTTATTGCAGCGTGCCAACAGTACCTTGGCATTGAACGGCTTATTGATATAGTCGTCGGCGCCCCGCTGCAACCCTTCGATGTTTTGCTCGGCGGAAGTGAGTGCTGTAAGCAGGACGACCGGGATGTGGCATACATCAAAATCATTTTTGATCTTCAAGCACATCTCTGTACCGGACATTTCCGGCATCATGACGTCGCTCACGATAATATCCGGCCGTTCCTCGCGTGCCTTTTCCAACCCTTCCTTACCGTCTCGTGCCAACAAGACGCGGTAGATCGGCGAGAACAGGGAGGCTAGGATCTGAAGCAGTTCTTCATTGTCTTCGACCAGCAGGATCGTGCGGGGTGAATCGTCTCCTTTGATCAACACCTCCTTTTGTTCGGTATCGGAAAATTCTTCCATGTGGTCTGTGAAGGCGACCGTGTCGGGAATCAGGTTTTCAGGTAGCTTTTCCTGCCGACCTTCTGTCCGTTCCTCTTCGGTGAAATGAGCAGAGCCTTTCTGGAGACGGACAATGAAAATACTACCGTAGCCCGGCGTACTTTCCACCAGTATCGTCCCGTGGTGCAACTCGATAATATTTTTGGTCAATGAAAGCCCGATACCCGTGCTGGGGGTCTTGGTGATATTCGAAATGCCGTTTTCCGCCTGATAGAAGCGGTCGAATATCTTATCTATATCCTCTTTGCTGATACCGATACCGTTATCGATTACTTTAATAATAACTTCATCCTCTTTGTTCTCTAATATCATTTCAACGGTTGCATTCGATTTGGTATATTTGAAGGCATTGGAAAGCAGGTTATAGAATACCTTTTGCATTTGTTTCGGATCGAAGTTGCATATAACAGGGCCTTTTGGAGCCGTGAAGTTATAAGTGATGGAACGGCTGGATGCATATTCGTAGAAAGACAGGTAAATCTCTTTTAGGAACGGGACGATGTCTTGTTCGTACACTTTCAGTTTCATGTGTCCTTGTTCTAATTTACGGAAATCCAGCAACTCACTGATCAGGTTCCGCATGTGATAGGTGTTCTTATACACTTTCAGTAGTTTGTTGTACACGGAAGGAGACAATGAACTGCTTTGCAACAGAAGTTCTATCTGGGAAATAATCAGCGTCAACGGTGTCCTGAATTCATGCGAGATATTGGAGAAGAACTGTAGCTTTGCCTGGTTCAGCTCTTCGATCGACTCTTTTTCTTTCCGTTCCATCTCTAAGGAAGTTTGCAACATGTATTGTGACTTCTTGAAACGGTAAATACTGTAGAGTATGCTTATGATCAATACCAGATAGATGAAATAAGCCAATTTGGAAGCATACCAGGGGGAATGTATATGGATATCCATCTTGATGGTGCGGGGTTGTTCCAGATTCGGGTCGTATTGTATTTCCCGGACGATAAGCGTATATTTTCCGGGGTTCAGGTTCGTATAGAATATGTTGTTGTCCTTACTGGGAATCCATTTTTTGTCGAAACCTTCCAGCATATATTCATAAGACGCCTTTTTCAGCGTGTTGACATAGTTGTTGGATGTAAAAGTGAAGATCAGGTTGTTCTGGTTATAGGCCAGTTCTATCTCCTGGGTGAAGGGCAGGGCGGCGGTGAGCACCTTGTTGTGGTCGCCCGGAAAAACCAGTTCATTGTTGATAAACAGGTCGGAAAAATACAGTTGGTAATCTTTGGCGGAGTTGAACAATTGTTGCTCGAAGAAAGTCGCCATGCCATTACTGCCTCCGACAAATATTTCCCCGTTTTTGCAGACTAAGATGCCGCAACCGATGTTTATACCTGTCAGGGGAAGTGCGGTTCCCAGTTCCACAACCTTGAACAGGTTTTGGTCCGGATCGAAGAAGGTAATGCCTTTATCGCCGGTTATCACTAATTGGTTCAGCGTCGACAATGTCAGTTCATAGCAATAGTCGCTGGCGATAAAGCTGTTTTCGGTCGTATACCCGATGAACCGTTTATCTTCCTCGTCGTAATAGAACAGTCCGGAGCCCCGGGTCCCGAGGAAAATCCGTCCCTCTTTGTCTTCGATTATTTGGGAGATGGGAAATGTCCCCAAGCCGTTTTCGCCTGAACGGAATTGTACTTGGTCTTCTTCGTTTTCGGGGTTGATCTTCCAGACACCTTTGCCATAAGCCAGCCACATATATCCTTTGGAGTCGATCAGAAAGCAAGTGTTCCCGTAATATTTGCCACTCTTGAACAGCGGAGATACTTTTTCGGTGTCCAGGTTCATTTTGAAGATCCCTTTCGGACCGGTGCAGATCAATTCGTTTTTGTAGATTCTCATCTGGTTGATACGGTCGCCTGCAATGACGGCGTAAGACGGATCTTCGAAGTAGGGGTTATTAAACCTCTTGCTTTTGATGTCGAAGATTGAAAGTCCTCCGGTATGGGTCCCGATATAGAGTTTGTTATGCTCCGGGCTGTAGGCTATTGCTTTCAGGTTGTTGTGGGCGATGGAATTACGGTTTTCATCGGCCATAAAGTAGGTGAACTTTTTCTTTTTCCGGTCGAAGAAGTTCAGTCCGCCGCCTTCGGTACAGATCCAGATGTTATTGTCTTTATCTTCCACCATTTTACCGACGAAAGGGTAGTTCAGGCAATCGTTTCGGACATTGTTGGCTGCATAAACCGTGAAAAGGTCTGTCTCCGGATTGAAATAATTGACGCCACCATAATAGGTGCCCAGCCAGATCGTGCCCTGCCGGTCTTTGTAAACGGGGAATACGGATGAGTGAGCCATACTTCCGGGCAACGGGTTCCGGGCGTAAACCTCGAACTGGTTGCTGATCGGATTGTATTTGTTCAATCCCGTAAAGGTTCCGATCCAGATATTTCCGAAATTATCTTCCACAAAATCCCGTACCTGGTTGCTCGATATGTTGTTGGGATTGGACGGGTCATAGCGGTAACGTGTGAAATTGCCGCGTACGTCTTTTTTGTACATGCCGTTCATGCGGATGGATATCCAGAGGTTGTATCTGGAGTCTTCATACAGGCCGTAAATGTCTTCACCCATGATCATACAGGTGAGGGATTTGTCGTCATTCATCCTGAATAACCCTTCTGTGGTGCCGATCCAGTACCGGCCGTTGGAATCTTGCCTGAAACAAGTCGCATGTTGGTGCCGGTTTTCCAGCTTCGTAACGAAATCGAGTTCGTTCTTATCCGGATTCCAGGTGAATACGGAGTCGGCTATTCCGACCCATATCGTTCCTTTGATAGAGGCTACGCTATATACGTTTGATTCCCGCAGGCATCTGAATTCTTGTGCCCGCATGTCGTAACGGATCAAGGAATAGTCGGAGTCGAAGAAAACATTCCCGTCTTTATCGCCGGCGATGAAATGCGTCTGGTTGCCTATCGGGTTGGTGCTCTGACGGTGATATTCCGACGGTTTGTAGACCGTGGTCTGGACCCCGTCGTATATGCTGATGCCTTCTTCCGTTCCGAACCACATCCTACCTAAATTATCCTGGTAGATTGCCATGACGGATAGTTGTGACAGGCCTTCCTGCATGCCTATATGTTTGAAATAGATTGGATATATGCCGGAACAGAATCCTAAAAGCATTATGAGTGATATGATGATTCTTCTCATAGTATATGACATTAGCAGCTATTTGTTTGAGGGGCTAAGATAAAGAAATTTTTCTGATAGTTAAAGGATGTTGTCTTAAATGTTCTGCCTGGTATCTATATTTAAAAGGTATTCGTATAATTGTTTACTCAATTTTGTAAAAATGTTTTATCTTTACCGATGCTTTGATGACAATATGATATAAACAAATACAATTATGAGTGTTTTTGGAAAGTTTCCCCGAACTTTTTGGGTGGCCAATGTGATAGAACTATTCGAACGATGGGCCTGGTATGGATTTTTTATGCTGTTTGCGAACTATCTGACCGGTTCGTCCGATGCCGGTGGTTTGGAGTTTACCCAGGAGCAGAAAGGTTGGTTGATGGGAGTCGGGACAGGGATTCTTTACTTCCTTCCGGTCTTGACCGGGGCGATCGCTGACCGATACGGATACAAGAAGGTGTTGTTGCTGGCTTTTATGATCTATGTATCGGCTTTTCTGTTATTACCTCAGTTCTCTACTTTTACGGGTGTTTTTCTTATGTTTTTGTATCTGGCAGTAGGAGCGGCGTTGTTTAAACCGATCATATCGGCTACGATAGCCAAGACAACAACGAATGCAACGGCTTCTATCGGTTTCGGCATTTTTTATATGATGGTGAATATCGGGGCTTTCTTCGGGCCTCTTGTCACTTTGCTTTTTAAGGGGACTTCGTCTTTGATTTTTTATGTGTCGGCCGGGATTGTTTCGTTGAATTTTATTTTGCTGCTGTTCTATAAGGAACCGGGGCGTGTGGAGAATGAAAAGAGTACGGAAAGCCTGTTTGAAACGTTTGCCAGTATATTCCGGAATATGGGAAGTATCCTGAAAGATGTGAAGTTTATCGTTTTCCTTCTGATTGTGGCTGGTTTCTGGACGATGTATAACCAGTTGTTTTTTACCTTGCCGGTGTTTATCTCGCAATGGGTAGATACGAGTGTCTTATATGATTTCTTTCAGGCTCATTTCCCATTTATCAGCCATAACTATAGTCCCGCTCCCGGTGTCATGGACTCGGAGTTTGTGACGAATATAGATGCGCTTTACATTATTCTGCTTCAGGTCATGGTTTCGAGTGTCGTGATGAAGATGAAGCCATTGCGCTCCATGATGTCCGGTTTTTTGGTTTGTGCGATTGGCATGTCGTTGACGCTTGCTTTCCAGAATGTGTTGTTTACGATGGTCGCCATTCTGGTTTTCTCTTTGGGAGAGATGGCGGGATCGCCCAAAATTACAGAATATATCGGACGGATTGCTCCGGCTGACAAGAAAGCTCTGTATATGGGATATTCCTTTATTCCTGTCTTTTTGGGAAATGTTTTAGCCGGTATTATCTCCGGATCAGTCTACCAGCAGATGTCGGATAAGGTGATGATTGTTCAGAAGTATGTGGCAGAGAAAGGATTCCGGATTCCGGAAGGGCTATCGAATAATGCTTATTTCGATGAGGTTGCCAGTCAGTCCGGTATGAGCCCTCGGGAATTGACGAATTACCTGTGGGACACCTATCACCCTTCACAAATCTGGCTGGTCTTGTTGGCAATTGGCGTAGGAGCGGCTTTTGCTCTATTTGTGTATGATCGGGTGACGTCCCGTGCAAGGTAGCCAAAAGTATTGGATGGGACAACTAAAAAAGCATTATCTTTGCAGGCATGAAAAAGCAAGCCTTTATTTTTTATCCGCTTTTGTTGGTTCTCCTGTTGATGCTGTTTGCCGGTGGTCTGGTCTATGGTGCCGTTTCTATTCCGGTTGAGAGTGTGGTGAATATATTGTCGGGAGAAGGGACGGAGCGGCTTGCATGGCAGAACATTGTGTTGCAGAGCCGTTTCCCCCAGGCGGTGACGGCATTGTTGGCTGGTGCTTCATTGGCCGTTAGCGGATTGTTGCTACAGACATTGTTCAGGAACCCGCTTGCCGGTCCATCTATCCTGGGTATTAGTGACGGGGCTAACCTGGGAGTTGCCGCGATTATGCTCTATTTCGGTGGTTCGCTGAGTATGGTAACCGATTTGCCTGTCAGTGGCTACCTGGCGGTGATTCTGGCTGCATTTAGTGGGGCGGCCTGTATTTTAGGATTGATTATTTACTTCTCGGCGAAGGTCAAAAATAATGTCATGTTGCTGATCATCGGTATTATGATCGGCTATCTGGCATCTTCATTGATTTCGGTTCTGAATTATTATGCTTCGACCGATAAGGTGCATGCATTTGTGATGTGGGGATTGGGAAACTTCTCCGGGGTATCTTTACAGCAGTTGCCTTATTTTGCAGGTTTTACATGCATAGGGTTGCTATTGGCGATACTCTTGATCAAACCTCTGAATGCGTTGCTTTTGGGAGAAATGTATGCCGCCAATCTGGGGATAAAGATTAAGCGGACGCGCATTCTGATCCTGTTGTGTACGGGCCTGCTTACTGCGACAACGACTGCTTTTTGCGGTCCGATTTCCTTTATCGGTCTGGCGGTTCCGCATATCGCCCGTTTGATGTTAGGATCATCCAATCATAAGATGCTGGTTCCCGTCACGTTGTTGACCGGCTCTTGCATTGCGTTGCTTTGTAATTTGTTGATGGTGTTACCGGGTACTCATAACATTTTGCCGTTGAATGCCGTGACCCCGATGCTTGGCGCGCCTGTTATTATTTATGTGATTGTGAACCGGAAGAATATCCAATACTTTGACTGATCGACTTATGACAAGAATATCTGCAATAGAAACAAAAGGACTCGCTATCGGCTACCTGCTGAAAGGCGGTAAACGGAAAGTGGTCCACGACGATCTGAACCTGCAACTCGTCCCCGGTGAAGTCACCTGTTTGTTAGGCTTGAACGGAGCCGGCAAATCGACATTGCTCCGTACGCTTTGCGGTTTCCAGCCTCCGCTCGGAGGGGAAATACGCTTGATGGGGAAACCGCTTTCCGATTACTCTCAGGCAAACTTTTCCCTGACCGTCGGTGTTGTACTGACGGAAAAAACGAATGCGGGTGGAATTACCGTATATGAACTGGTTTCGCTCGGAAGACATCCTTATACCGGCTTTTTCGGGCAATTGAAGAAGCCGGATCGTGAGATCATAGAACAATCGCTCGAAGCTGCCGGAATATCCCATAAAGCCCATAACTATGTTTCGGAACTGAGCGACGGGGAACGGCAGAAAGCGATGATAGCCAAAGCGCTTGCCCAGCAATGCCCGATAATCTTGCTGGACGAACCGACTGCCTTCCTGGATGTAACCAGCCGTATCGAGACAATGGTTCTGTTGCATCGTCTGGCCGTCGAACAACAGAAAGCGATTCTGCTTTCTACCCACGACCTGGATTTGGCTATCCAAATGGGCGATTGCCTCTGGTTGCAGGAGAAAGGGCGCCCGATGGCTTGCGGAACTCCCGAAGACCTGATTATGAGCGGGGCTTTTGAATCCTTTTTCGGCAAGGAAGGAATCGTTTTCGATCCGGCGACCGGAAAGCTGAATACGGAAGCCCCCACATTGCCGATAGGTGTGGAAGGTGACTTCCTGACTTCCTATTGGGTGGGAAATGCTCTGATCCGTAATGGCTACCGTCCTTCGCCCGTAAAAAGGGGACAGTTGAATGTCACTTGCAAAAGTCCTCATCAACTGATCGTGGCTTTTCCCGAAGGTGGGGAAAAAGAACTCAGGACAGTGGCGGAGCTCGTGTCTCTCGTTAGCATGAAAACATAGTTCCATGCTTGTGAAACTATAGTTCCATGCCGATGAAAACATAGTTTCATGGGTATGGAACAAAAGGTATAATTTAGATTAAAAATATAAATATGGCGAACGAAATAACATGGCGGCTGGAACATGAGAAGATCGGCCGATTATTGTTACATTATGCGATACCGGCAGTGATCGGTACAATGGTGAATGCTCTTTATAACATTGTCGACCGTATCTTTATCGGTCAGGGAGTTGGCCCGCTGGCGATGGCGGGGCTTACGCTGACATTCCCAATTCTGTTGTTTCTTCAGGCGTTCGGCATGCTCGTCGGAGCCGGTGCTGCGACGCGTGTTTCCATTCATCTGGGACGCAGAGCGAATGACATGGCGGAGAAAGTATTAGGGAATGCATTGACCTTGACATTTATTATAACGCTAGTGACGGTAGTTCCCTGTATGATCTGGATGAAGGACTTGTTGCTTGCTTTCGGAGGAAGCGAACAGACGATTCCGTACGCAAAAGACTACCTGGATATTGTCGTTCCGGGGACGATCCTGACTTCACTCAGCTTTGGTTTCAATGCGGTCATGCGTGCTTCCGGTTATCCGAAGAAGGCGATGTACACCATGTTGATCGGGGCGATAACCAATGTGATACTCGATCCGATTTTCATTTTCTGGCTGGATATGGGAATTAAGGGAGCGGCGATAGCGACGATCATCTCGATGCTGCTCTGTACCCTTTTTGTGATGAACCATTTTCTCCAGAAAGACAGCGTTGTCCGCTTCCATAAGGGCATATTCAAGTTGGAGAAGCATGTGGTATGGAATATCCTGACGATCGGGGTTTCTCCTTTTGCAATGCAGCTGGCAGGAAGCCTGGTGGTGGTGATCCAGAATTATGCGCTAAAACAACACGGGGGAGATTTGGCATTAGGGGCAAACGGTATCATTACCAGCGTCGGGATGCTTTTGGTGATGCTGATTATCGGGATTGCGCAAGGGATGCAGCCGATTGTCGGTTTTAACTTCGGAGCAAAGAAATATCAGCGTGTCCAGGAAACTTTGCGTCTGGTCATTATTACCGCTACCATTATTATGGGGATCGGTTGCTTTTGTAGTGTGGCATTTCCGAAACTGATCGCCCGTGCTTTTACGAATGACCCGGCTCTGCTGGATGTCACGGCGAATGGTTTACGGATCAGTTTGCTGGTGTTTGTAGTCGTCGGTTCGCAGATCTCGATCAGCCAGTTCTTCCAGAGCATCGGGATTGCCTGGAAGGCAATGTTTTTGAGTTTAAGCCGCCAGGTGCTGTTCCTTATACCGGCGATGTTGTTGTTTTCCCGTTTTTGGGGATTGGATGGCGTCTGGTATGCCGCGCCGTTTTCGGATTTTCTGGCCGCTACAACTGCCTGGCTCTTCTTATGGCATCATGTTAAAAACATGAAAAGTAAGAATTTACATTGAACTTTTCAGTATGTTGTTTGTCTACTATATGAAAGTAGATTATTTAGGTTTCAACTAAAAGAATGAGAAGTATGAAAAGAGTATTATTATTACTGGCTGTCCTGCTTTTTAGCGCAGGAACAATGATGGCCCAGCAGGATAAAGCTGCCGAAAAGGCCGCCAAAAAAGCAGAGAAAGAAGCAAAGAAAGCTGCCGAAGCAGCCGAACAGATGGCCTTGTTCGAACAAGGTGTACAAGCACTGAAAAATAAAGATTTCGTATTGGAAGCCGAACGTGTCGAGTTTAAGCGTGGACAATTCGTTTATGTGACTCCGAGTACGAATTTCGTTTCTATGGATGGCGACCGGGCTACTATCCAGCTGGCTTTTAATGTTGCCGCTGCCGGACCGAACGGAATCGGAGGTATTACGGTTGATGGAAGCGCTTCGAATATAGAAATGAAAACAGACAAAAAAGGAAATGTTACATTCAGTATGATGGTACAAGGTGTTGCAGTCTCCGCCAATGTGACAATCCGCATGGTGAAAGGTACGAATAAGTGTACGGCAACTGTGAGTCCGAACTTCAACAGCAACCGTATTTCGTTTACCGGTTATCTGTATCCGTCGGATCAGTCTAATGTATTTAAGGGACGTGCCATCTGATGTGTAGATTCTTTTGTTCAGGAAAAGCTGCTTTCGGAAAGGGAAGCAGCTTTTTTTATGCAACGTATTTTATATCTTTGTTCTCTAAAATATCATAAACATAAAAGTTATGCAATTAGCAATAGATCAGAAAGACATCGATAAGTTCCTGATGGTAGGCGACAAGGTGCTTATCAAGCCGAAGAACCCGCAGAGTCAGACAAAATCCGGATTGTACCTGCCGCCTACCGTCCAGCAGGAAAAGATCCAGAGCGGCTATATCATCAAGGTCGGTCCCGGTTTTCCACTCCCTTCCCAGAGTGAGGAACATGAAGTGTGGGAAAAGAAGAAAGAAGGCGAGGTTCATTATCTCCCTTTACAGGCGCATGAGGGCGATCTGGCTGTATTTCTGCAGAATGCGGCCTACGAGATCAATTTTAATGAAGAGAAGTTTCTGATTGTTCCTCATTCGGCTATTTTGATGTTGGTTCGCGACGAAGGTTTGTTTGAATAACTCCTTTTTGTTTGGCAAAATACTATGCTATCCAGTTTTTTGATGTATTTTTGCAACCAAATCAACAAGACTAACTATCAATAGTAGCGATTATAATGAATAAAATTGTAAGTAAAGAACATTTCTCTGCCAACGTAGTGAAACTGGAAGTGGAAGCACCTCTGATTGCCCGCTCCCGTAAGGCAGGCCACTTTGTTATCGTGAAGGTAGGTGAGAAGGGGGAACGTATTCCTCTGACCATCGCCGGAGCTGATACCACGAAAGGAACTATCACACTCGTGATCCAAGCGGTAGGCGGTTCGTCAAAGAAGATATGCGAACTGAATGCCGGCGATTATATCACCGACCTGGTCGGCCCGCTGGGGCAAGCCACCCATATCGAGAAAGTCGGTACGGTCGTGTGTGCCGGAGGTGGTGTCGGTGTGGCTCCTTTATTACCTATCGTAGAGGCTTTCCATAAGGCAGGCAACCGTGTGATCGTGGTGCTGGCTGCCCGTACAAAAGACCTGGTGATCTTAGAAGAGCAGATGCGTGCCAACTCCGATGAGGTAATCGTGATGACAGACGACGGTTCTTACGGTACGAAAGGTTTGGTGACGAATGGCGTGGAGAGTGTGATCAACCGGGAAAAGGTGGATCTGTGTGTGACGATCGGTCCGGCTATCATGATGAAATTCGTCTCTGCCTTGACGAAGAAATACGAGATCCCGACAGTCGCCTCTCTGAACACGATTATGGTGGACGGAACTGGTATGTGCGGCGCTTGTCGGATTACAGTCGGAGGAAAGACAAAGTTCGTTTGTGTGGATGGACCGGAATTTGATGCCCACCAGGTTGACTTCGACGAGATGCTGATGCGCCTTAGTGCTTATAAAGATATTGAAAAGAAATAATAAAACCACAGTAAACAAATGACAACAGAAGAATTGATCGCTGCCCGTCGTGCCGAACCGTGGAGAGAAGCACTGCGTAAAAGTAAAAAGAATAAAGAGCGCACGGATATTCCCCGTGTGGAAATGAATGAACTGGATGCGGAATACCGTAGCCATACCCGTCTCGAAGAGGTGAACCTCGGATTGACGAAAGAGCAGGCCATGCAGGAAGCCCAGCGTTGTTTGGACTGTCCGAATCCGACTTGTATGCAGGGATGTCCGGTAAGTATCAATATCCCGACGTTTGTGAAGAACATCGAGCGGGGCGAGTTTCTGGAAGCGGCTAAAGTGCTGAAGGAAACAAGCGCGTTGCCCGCTGTTTGCGGTCGTGTATGTCCGCAGGAAAAGCAGTGCGAAAGCAAGTGTATTCATCTGAAGATGGGTAAACCGGCTGTTGCTATCGGTTACTTGGAACGTTTTGCCGCCGATTATGAACGGGAGAGCGGAAACATTTCCGTTCCGGAAGTAGCGGAGAAGAACGGTATTAAGATTGCCGTTGTCGGTTCCGGTCCCGCCGGTCTTTCGTTTGCCGGCGATATGGCAAAGCGCGGCTATGACGTGACGGTATTCGAAGCTTTGCACGAGATCGGTGGTGTGTTGAAATACGGTATTCCTGAATTCCGCCTGCCGAATAAGATTGTGGATGTCGAAATTGAAGGACTGCGCAAGATGGGTGTGAAGTTCCTGACAAACTGTATTGTCGGTAAGACGATCAGCTATGATGACTTGCATGCGGATGGTTTCAAAGGAATCTTTGCAGCCAGTGGTGCCGGACTTCCTAACTTTATGAACATTCCGGGTGAGAACCTGATCGGGGTGATGTCGTCCAACGAATATCTGACACGTGTCAATCTGATGGATGCTGCCAATCCGGATAGCGATACGCCTGTCTTGCAGGGTAAGAAAGTGGCTGTAATCGGTGGTGGTAATACGGCTATGGACTCTGTTCGTACCGCACGTCGTCTGGGAGCTGAACGAGCTAT
Source organism: Parabacteroides vesiculifaciens (assembly GCF_049860805.1). NCBI lineage: Bacteria > Pseudomonadati > Bacteroidota > Bacteroidia > Bacteroidales > Tannerellaceae > Parabacteroides > Parabacteroides vesiculifaciens. The sequence continues at coordinate 3,027,057 of NZ_CP187555.1, read as the reverse complement.
GATCGTTTACCGTCGTAGCGAGGAAGAAATGCCTGCCCGACTGGAGGAGGTGAAGCATGCCAAAGAGGAAGGTGTGGAGTTTATGACCTTGCATAATCCGGTCGAATATCTTGGTGATGAACGGGGCCGTGTCAAACAGATGCGCTTGCAGAAGATGGAGCTGGGTGAACCGGATGCTTCCGGACGTCGTCGTCCTATACCTGTCGAAGGAGCGATCGAAACAATTGATGTGGACGAAGTGATTGTCAGCGTCGGCGTTTCTCCCAATCCGCTTATCCCGCGTGCTTTCCAGGGATTGGAAGTAAGCAAGAAGGGAACAATAGTGGTGAATGAAGAGAATATGCGCTCTGCCTTGCCTGATGTATATGCGGGTGGCGATATCGTTCGTGGTGGCGCAACCGTAATCCTGGCAATGGGTGACGGTCGTAAGGCTGCTGCTGCAATGGATGAGGCGTTACGGGGATAATTTAGAGTTTTAATATGATAATAAAGAGGGCATGGATATAGTATCCTTGCCCTTTTTTAGTAAATATACTATTGAAAGTAAAAAGCCCCGCTATTCCTAAGAATAACGAGGCCTTCTGGAAGCGAGCGGAAGACGGGACTCGAACCCGCGACCCTAACCTTGGCAAGGTTATGCTCTACCAACTGAGCTACTTCCGCAATATTTTGTGTACAGACGCACGGCCGTGCGTCTCAACAGGTACTCGAAGCGGGACTTGAACCCGCACAGCCGCAATGGCCAAAGGATTTTAAGTCCTTCGTGTCTACCGATTCCACCATTCGAGCATCCCTTTCTCTTAAGAGATGAGCGGAAGACGGGACTCGAACCCGCGACCCTAACCTTGGCAAGGTTATGCTCTACCAACTGAGCTACTTCCGCGTTGTTGCATTGTTTTCGTTTGCGAGTGCAAAGGTAGATGAAATTTTTGTTTCTGCAAATATTTGGATAAAAAAGTTACGTTTTATCTTGTATTTTTTAATTTATCACGACCCATTCCTGTCTGCTGGACGAATTGGAGGAGACAGCATACCTTCTTAAAGGATATTTGGAAACCCCTTTTACCGGAGCTCCTGTACCGCCATAAGCAGCTATGTCGTATTCTGTGCCGCATTCGGGGCAAGTTGCCGTACCTGCATCGTTAGGTTCGATAATGATGTTTCTTTTTGCTTCATGAGGGCAACAAAGGTCGAAAGCAAAGTATGTCGTATTGCCATACGAATCGATCCCGCAAACGACCAATACACCCGAATATCCGGTCTTTTCTCCGGCGGTACGAGCTTTGGTAATGGATTTGTGATTGTATATGCCTACTAAATCTTTGTCCTGATAGCGCAGGTCTATTTCCAAATATACCGGTGCATAAGGAATATCCGATTCCTCAAATTTGGAACACGAACATACCAATAATATAAGTAAGCAATATAAAAATCGTTTCATCGTTTATTAAGATAATAGCTGTTGTTCAGCCTCATTTACTCTATTAAACGCGAAACCATCCACAATATTTTGCATTAAGGCAGAAATCTGATCATTGCATAAATTACCGATGCTTCCTTCATGCGTATGATTGACTTCCTTAACAGGGACGAATTTACCCGCTTCGATGTTCAATCCAACCTGTTTGTAGGCGTCGCGGAAAGGCACGCCTTCCAGCACGAGACGGTTTACCTCTTCCACACTGAAAAGGAGTGCATATTTGTCATCGTCCAGAATATGCTCGTTCACTTTTACTTCACGCATCATGTGCGTAACCATGCGAAGGCAATCCTTCAACTCGTCGAAAGAGGGAAGGAATACTTCCTTTATAATCTGCAAGTCGCGGAAATAGCCCGACGGAAGGTTGTTGCAGATCAACGTGATCTGCTGGGGCAATCCTTGCAACTTGTTGCATTTGGCACGCGTCAACTCGAATACGTCCGGATTCTTTTTATGCGGCATGATACTGGAGCCTGTCGTGAACTGGTCCGGCAACTTGATGAAACCGAAGTTCTGGCTGTTGAACATACATGCATCGAAAGCCAGTTTGGAAAGGGTTGCCGCAATTCCCGCCATGGCAAAAGCCACGGTACGTTCCATCTTGCCGCGTCCCATCTGGGCATACACGACATTGTAGTCGAGCGAGTCGAAGCCGAGCAGATCCGTTGTCATCTGGCGTCTCAGCGGGAAAGAAGAACCATATCCGGCCGCAGAACCCAACGGGTTGCGGTTGCAAACCTTATAAGCAGCCTGCATCATCTGTAAATCGTCGGCCAGGCTTTCGGCATAAGCGCCGAACCAAAGTCCGAAAGATGACGGCATGGCAATCTGTAAATGCGTATATCCGGGAAGCAGCACGTCCTTATACCGGTTGCTCTGCGAGATCAACACCTCGAACAGGCCGGATACGAGCTCTACGATTTCCTGGATCTGTGCGCGGGTGAACAGTTTCAGGTCCAGCAGCACCTGGTCGTTACGTGAACGGCCGCTGTGTATCTTTTTCCCCGTATCACCCAAGCGGCGTGTCAGCATCAGTTCCACCTGCGAGTGGACGTCTTCCACACCTTCTTCAATTACAAACTGGCCGCTGTCGGCAACGACATAGATATTTTTCAGTTCGGCAAGCAGAACCGTCAGTTCCTCTTTGGTAAGCAGCCCGATGCTTTCCAGCATGGTGATATGAGCCATCGAGCCAAGCACGTCGTACTTGGCGAGATAGAGATCCATCTCACGGTCTTTACCTACCGTAAAGGTATCCACTTCCTGGTCTACCTGAACATTCTTTTCCCAAAGTTTCTGAGCCATCAAAAATACAATTAATAAGGCAGGGATGCCAGTATGGTCGATATTCTATCGATCGCATCCTGCAACGGTTTTGATACCATTGGTTTGATAAACGGATTCAGTTCGGCGCGGACGGTTATTTTCATCCGTGTGTCGTTCTCTTCCACCTGTTTCAGCTGGATCCAGAGGAACAGGGGAACAGGGGAGTTCGTAGTCGTGAATTTGATTGTTTTGTTCGGTTCACGTTCCACGATCTGGAAGGTTATCTTACCTACCGGTGCGACGGAAAAACTGCAAGAGTCTTTGTCGAACTCGAAATCTTTAATTTTATCCTCAGGTATGCGGTCCTGCACCTTTTCCAGGTTGGATAGGTCGGACAGCATATTAAAAATACGATCCTCGTTAAAGGGGATCGTTTTCACTTCACTAACAAATTCAGTCATTTCTACTTACTTTGCTTCGGGATTCCAGTTTGCCGGATCTTTGCGCCATTCCTGAAGGACTGCGATTTCGGATTCGTCAATGTAATCTGTACGCAATGCTTCTTCCAGGACAGCATCGTAGTTGCTCAAAGTCGTCAGTGTTACTTTTGCCTCTTTGAAAGCCTCTACTGCAACAGGGAAACCATACGTGAAGATGGCAACCATACCGGCCACGTCGCAACCGAAATTACGGACAGCCTGTACTGCTTTCAAGCTGCTGCCGCCTGTAGAAACCAAATCTTCTACGATCACGACTTTTGAGCCCGGCTTCAGTTCGCCTTCGATCAGGTTTTCCAATCCGTGATCTTTAGGAGTTGAACGGATGTACACAAACGGCAGACCCAGTAGGTCGGCAACTAATGCACCCTGAGCAATTGCTCCGGTTGCAACACCGGCAATAGCATCGGCATTTTCGTACTTTTCGCTGATTGTGCGAGCCAGTTCCAACTTAATGAAACTTCTGATTTCCGGATAGGAAAGTGTCTTTCTGTTGTCGTTGTAGATTGGTGATTTCCAACCGGATGCCCATGTGAAAGGATTGGCTGGCTGCAATTTGACCGCCTTAATCTTTAATAATCTCTCTGCTACTAATCTTTCCAGTGTTTTCATACAACCTAATAAATATGTTTATATCAGTCCGCAAAGGTAGACAAAGGGAATGAGATAACCTTGTAGTTATTCAAAAAAATAAGCCATATATATTGTATAACAGGTTTAGGGTGAGTTTGTGCCGGTTTAGGCGACGGCTATGCCTAATATACTGATCCGGATGCCGGATATGGCTTTCATCGCCTCTGCACAGGCGCTTATGGTGGAGCCGGTCGTAATGACATCGTCCAGCAATAAAACGTGTTTGTTTTTCAATGCGCCGGCATTCTCCAAACGAAAGATGTTCTCTACGTTTTCCGAGCGTTCGAATATCTGCTTGCGGGTTTGGCTTTCTGTCTTTTTTACGCGGGACAGGGACGAGGTGTCGATCGCGATTCCTGTGACGGATCGGATGCCTCGTGCGATCCATTCCGACTGGTTATAACCTCTTTGCCTCATTCGCTTCGGATGGAGCGGAACCGGCAAAAGGAGATCGACGGTGTCGAACAGTCCGGTCTCCCGATAGGCGGTTGCCGCCATGCGTCCCAGTTCGTATCCGAGCTTTTTATTTCCATGATATTTCAAGGAATGGATCAACTTCTGTCCGCTTCCTCCTTTCCTGAAGTGGAGCAAAGCGGTAGCGGCAACAAAAGAGACTTTTTCCTGAAAAAGCCGGCAGACCGGATTAGTCTCCATATCTGTAAAATGCGTATAGGGCAAATGGTTCGAGCAACGCAAACAAATATGCTCTTCCCCTTCCATCAAAGGCGCCTGGCAAAGCAGGCAGAGGCGGGGATAGAAAAGGTTCAGGAGGTCATTCAAAATCGTCATAACTATTAATTGTTTTTGTAAAGATAAGAAATAATTGGTTGTCGAGCTATAATGTTAAACTTTAACCAATGTACTTTTTTATTATGTTTTTTGTGATCAAGTCTTGATTTTTTGATATCTTTATAGCGGAATGAATGATTAACTTCATAAATAATATGATTGTGAATAAAACTTTATTTAGTAGCAATTTAATTTACTTGGGATTGATGCTTTCTGTTTTTATTTCTTGTTCGGAAAATACAAAAGAGGAAGTAGGGTGTAATGTGAAAATGCTGGAACTGAATTTGTCTTTGGACGAGGCTTTAGCATTAAGGATTGAATCGAATGGTAGTACTGTTATTCCTGAGAAAGAGGCAGTATTAATGGTCCAAAAAGTGTTCATGGAAAATGTTCAAACAAAAAACAATGATCTATTTGAATAATAAAAAATTGCAATCACTTATGTATGATTTATTTTATAGTATGAAGATAGGGGATCCGAAAGTCTCTGGAACTAATTCCAGTTTGGGGAAGGCTGCGACGTTTTTAAAGAATAATGGATATAGTGTAGGAAATGAATGTGATTATGATTATCTCGATTTGCAAAAGGCGTTAAATACTTGTGGGCCTGTTTTAATTAGAGGAGGTGATAGTAGTGGAGGGCATGCATGGTTGGTGGAAGGAACAAAAACTGTGATTGTCACGAATTATGATTTATATGAAAAAGATGATGGATATGATATTTGGAGGATAAAAGTAGATATTGGAGGAACGATAAGTCAATATCTGAGATGTAATTGGGGGCAATATGGTAATGCTGATGGTTGGTATAGTTGCTTTACTGGTTATTATGATAAAGGTGAAGGAAAGAAAGAACCTTTCAATTATACTAAAAACAGGAAAATGTTAAATGGAATAAAATGATGTCATGAAACAAATAGTAGTGTATTTTGTATTATCTTTTTTCTTTCTAACCGCCTCGGCTCAAGAACTGTCTGTTGGTCTGCGTGGAGGTTTGAATGTGGCCAAAATAACCAATTACAATGATGATTGGGGATGTTTCGGAAATGTAGGGCTGTTTGGGGAATGGAAAAAAGATTGTTGGGCATTGGAAACTGATGTTTTGTATTCGATGCAGGGAGCAGACTTCGATGGGTATCGCCAGAAAGATCATTACCTGTTGATTCCTTTAAAAGGTAAATATTATATACCGGCCTGCAAAGGTTTAAATGTTTTTGCTGGACCTCAATTGGATATTTGTCTGGATCGCAATACGATGCTGTTTGATGGAGGTGCTCCTGCCGAACCTCGCAACTGTATGCTGTCTGCAACGTTTGGTCTGGGATATAGCTTTCAGTTCGGATTAGACTTGGCTGCCAATTATAACATCGGTTTATTGTCAAATATGAAAACAAGCGGTTTCGATTCTATGAGGAATAGTGTATTTCAGATATCGGTTGGTTGGTGTTTGTATAGAAGGAACAAGTAGTTTATGTAATGACAACGATGACCATTGAAATGAAGCTATTCGATCAATAGTCATCGTTGTCATATTCTTCATTGCTGGAACTGTTGAAAAACTGTTTCAGGCAACGGCCGGCATCCTTCGTTTCGAACCCGCGGCCGGCGGCGAACCGGAGCAGTTTGGTGTAAACATCCCGGTCGTCTTTGCCACGGGTAGATTTTTTTTTGCTTTTCAAAAGGGAAAGGAGGATAGACTGATATTCCTGTTCGTCGATACCCGCCAATGCTTCCGAGCGGATATCGGACGGGATTCCCTTCCGTTGCATTTCGTAATTGATCTTGATTCGTCCCCATTTGTTGAAACGCAGTTTGTCGTTAACGAAATAGCGGGCGAAGCGGCTTTCGTCTATGAAACGTTCTTCCAGCAGGCGTGCGACAATCCGGTCGCTTTCTTCCCCGGTTAATCCCGCCGCTTTGATTTTCTTCTCTACGTCCTGGATGCAACGTTCGCTGGCCGAGCAATAGGCCGCTGCCCGGTGGAGCATTTCAGACTCGCTGATCTGTTTCATTTGCGTGCTTTTATGATCCGGTTCCTGCCCGACAGGTCTTGTATCAATTCGATATTCTTATAGCCTTCTTCCTCCAGCATCTCGACAACCATACTGCCGCATGCCGCGTTGATTTCCAAATAGAGGCGGCCGTTTCTTCTCAGCTTTTTCTTACCGAAATGGGCGATATGCCAATAATACAGCAACGGGTCGTTGTCGGGGACGAAAAGAGCCAGGTGCGGCTCGTAGTCCAGCACGTTCCTTTCCATATCCTTTTTTTCTTCTTCCTTGATATAGGGCGGGTTGCTGACGATAACATCTAAGATGAACGGTATGTCCATTTCCGCTTTCTCCGGGTCCAGGATATCCGTTTGGATAAAAGTGACCGTTGCATTATTGCGCTTGGCATTCCTGCGAGCCGTTTCGAGCGCTTCCGCTGAGATGTCCATTGCAATCACGCTTGCTTTTTTCAGATGTTTCCGGAGCGTAACGGCAATGCAACCGCTACCGGTCCCGATATCCAATATCTTAATCTTTTTATCGGCATTGTCGAGAATGACCTGTTCGGCCAACTCTTCTGTTTCCGGACGCGGGATCAGGACAGACGGATTCACTTCGAACTGGAGACTGTAAAAGTCGGCCGTACCTAATATATATTGAATAGGTTCCATTTGTTTCAGGCGTTCGACTATTTCATGGATCCGCTTCTTTTCGCTTTCGGGCAGTTCTTTGTCTTTGCAAAATAAAAAATGATGCGGTTGAATATTACAAACTCGTTCCATGATCAAGCGAACCAGGCTGCTGACCTCGGAAGGTGGATATAGATCCCTTAAAGAATCTTTAATGTATGTGATGGTTTCAGTCATGAGATATTCTTTTTCTGCAAAAGTACGGAATTCTTCGCTTATATAGGCCGATTTTTGAAAATATGATGAAGGGAATAAAAAATATAGCGGATTTCTCCGTACCTTAGTAGCGAATAATTTGCTTGTCGACAATTGTCGGCAGGCTTGTCGACAACCGTCGGCAGGTTTGTCGACAATTGTCAGCAGGCCTGCCGACAATTGTCGGCAGGCAATTACCTGGGAAGTAATTCAGGAATGGATGCGGGGCGAATCATTGTTTGTTGGGATGTAAAAATAGTTTACAATGATGGTTGTCGAAGAGAAGTTTATGGCCCGTTGCATCGAGCTTGCGCGGGGAGGAGAAGGAAATACGGCTCCGAACCCGATGGTCGGTGCGGTGATTGTGCATAACGGGAAGATTATAGGAGAGGGGTTTCATCGCAAGTGCGGCGAGGCGCATGCCGAGGTGAATGCGGTGGGCTCCGTCGGGGATGAAACGCTTTTGCGGGATTCTACGATTTATGTGAGTCTTGAACCTTGTTCCCATTATGGAAAGACGCCTCCCTGTGCCGAGTTGATCATAAAGAAAGGCATTCCGCGTGTCGTGGTCGGTACGTTGGACCCGTTTCCGGAAGTGTCGGGACGGGGAGTACGCATGTTGCGCGAGGCAGGTGTCGAGGTTGTGACAGGTGTGTTGGAAAAGGAAGCCCGCGCCTTGAATCCTGCTTTTATGACATTCCAAATCCTGAAACGTCCTTATATTTATCTGAAATGGGCGCAGAGTGCGGACGGGTTTATGGATGCACACCGCGAGGCTGCGTCTGTGCCGCCGGTTCTCCTGTCTTCAGCAGAGACGCTCCGCAGGGTTCACCGGCTCCGTTCCGAAGTGGCTGCCATTATGGTGGGGACCCGTACGGCTTTGCTGGATAATCCTTCGCTGACGGTGAGGCATTGGGCCGGGAAATCTCCCGTCCGGGTGGTTCTTGACCAGACGCTGAAGCTGCCGGCAGATGCGCATTTGTTGGACGGTGCGGTGCGTACGCTCGTTTTTACGGCGTGTGAGGCCGGAAGCCGTCCGAATGTGGAATATGTGCGAATTGATTTTGGGCAGGAGGTCTTGCCGCAGGTTTTACAATATTTATATGAACAGAAACTTGATTCATTGATGGTGGAAGGAGGCGCTGCGCTGTTGGGTAGCTTCCTCGACGCCGGCTTATGGGACGAGGCCTGGGTTGAAACGGCTCCGGCGGTTCTCGGTTCAGGCGTAAAAGCTCCCGCTGTTCCCGGTGTGCTGACCGGTACGGAGCTGAGGCATGGGCATCTCTTGGAAACCTGGAAACGAAAGGTTTGAAATGAACTTTATAATTCGTAACGACACTAAAATATTATAAATATTGTCCTATATGAGGTATAAAGCAAAAAATGTTTCTACTTTTGTGCCTTTATATGCAACAAACTTATTTTTTGATGAAAAATAGAATAGTACTGTTTATAGCCGGATGTTGTGCTCTTTTGTTGTCTTCTTGCCTTGGTTCGGACGATAATGAATATGAGCTGAGTAGAGATTGTCAGATTCTATCTTTTTCTTTGTCGAACGATTCTATCCCGGAATTGAAGAATGTCGTGTTTACGATCGATCAGACAACCGGGCGTATCTTCAATATAGATTCCATGCCTTATGGAACGAAGCTGGACGAAAAGGTGATTTGTACGGTTAAGCTGGCTTCGACAGTGTATAGCTGCCAGGTTATACAGGAAGCGGTCGGCGATACGATTTCCTGGAATCTGGAGGATTCGTTGGATTTCTCTAAGCCGGTGAAGTTCATAAATACCTTGTGGGATCTACAGACCACGAAGGCATACCTCGCACAAGTCAATATCCACCAGGTTGTTCCCGACTCGATGGTCTGGGGCATTTATAAAGAGGGCATTACGGACGGTGCAGTCAAGGAAGAAAAAGTCGTTGTTTTCGGTGAAGGAAATGACGAGTCTTATTATATGTATACGCAGCCTGCGAATGCAAGCGAAGGCTATCAGTTGTACCGCTCGGCTGTTTCGGACGGCAAAAACTGGACGAAACTGACGGTCGCAGGTCTTCCCGCCGGAGAAGTCCGTCTGTCCCAGATTACGGCTTACGGCGATGCGTTCTACGCCGTGACGACGAAAGGCGCTCTCTACCGCTCCACCGATGGCCAGAACTGGACGCTTGTTGGGAATACTCCGGTGATCAAGGCCCTTTTAGGTGCGATCGATGTGGACGATGACTTTACGGCAGCCGGCAAACAGCCGTCGGCCCTTAGCGCAGTCATCGATAAGGACGGCACGCTGCTTTACGGATATATGAATAAAGAGATGGAATGGAATGAAGGTACTCTTCTGAACGAAGGTTTTCCTTTGACCGGTTTCGGCAGCCTTTCCTATAATTTAATGTTCCGCGCCCGCCTGTTGGTGGTTGCCGGAAGAGATAAGGACAATAAACTGACGAATACGGCTTGGGTGACGGATGATGGCAAAGCTTGGACGAAGCTGACGGATGACGAAGCGGCTCCTTTCGATAAGCAGGAAGGCGTAGCCGTGGCGGAATATGACGAGAAGCTCTTCATGTTGAGCGGAATCGGCGAGACAGGCAAGGCTTCTTCCGACGTTTACCTGTCCAGAGACGGCGGCATAACCTGGAACGTCTCCGACTCGTTAGTCATGATGCCGCAGGATTTCAAAGCAAGAGGGTTCTCTTCTATCCATGTGGATAAGGACAATTATATGTATCTTTTCGGCGGAAAAGAAACCAATAGTTCGAATGTATTGAATCAAATCTGGCGCGGCCGTATTAACCGCCTGGGTTTTTAAGCATAAAGAAAGTTCGTGGAGGACCATATAATTTTATGAGCGATTCAGCGTTAGAAAAGAAGGTATAGATTATAATAAAAAACGATTATGACTTCAACTTTCTTTCAGCGTATACTCATATTAGTCCTTTTGGCCGGTAGTATTGCCGGTCTTCACGCACAAGAATATAAATACGAGATCGGAGGAATGGCAGGCGGAGCCTTTTATATGGGCGATGTCAACAAGAACGCTTTTTTTAAAGGGCTGAATCCCGCGTTCGGAGCTGTTTTCCGCTATAATCCCAATTTCAGGTGGGCGTTAAAGACCAATCTGATGTGGGGGCAGGTTTCAGGCACGACGGAAGGGCAAGAGAATGTTTTTCCGGATCATGCACAAGGTTCCTTCAGCCGGAGCCTGATCGAACTGGGCGGACAGATGGAGTTCAACTTCTTTCCGTACAGTGATAAGTTTGCATATTCAAACGCAAAACGTTTCACTCCCTATATTTTTATGGGATTGGGTGTGACGGTAGCGCCAGGCAGCGGGAAGACTTTTGCCGGTCCGAATATCCCGCTCGGTGTGGGTGTGAAATATAAGGTGAAGAACCGGATTAACCTGGGATGCGAGTTTTCGTTCCGCAAACTCTTTGGCGACGGCTTGGACGTGACGGACGACAACAATGCGTTTTTGGATGATCCCTACCACATGAAAGGTAGTTTTTTGAAGAATAAAGATTGGTATTCTTTTTTGTTGTTTACAGTAACCTGGGATTTCGGTCCGCGGTGCAGAACCTGCAACAACGCGAGGAATATAGATAATATACAGTAGTTATAGATGAAAACACTATGTCGCTGATTGAACAAATAGATAAGAATCGATTGCCGCAGCATGTGGCGATTATTATGGACGGCAACGGACGCTGGGCCAAAGCGAAGGGGAAAGACCGGAGCTACGGACACCAGGAGGGCGTTGTTTCGGTTCGTAAGGTCGTGGAAGCTGCTACAACCGTGGGTTTGAAATATCTGACGATGTACACGTTTTCGACCGAAAACTGGAATCGTCCGGAGGCGGAGGTGCAGGCGTTGATGAGTTTGCTGGTTGCAGCCATCCATCGTGAGACTCCCGACCTGATGAAGAATAACGTCCGTCTGATGGCTATCGGCAATCTCGACCGCTTGCCGGCGGATGCACATGCCACCTTGCTGGATTGTATCGCACAGACTTCGGCCAATACCGGCACTACGCTCGTATTGGCTTTGAGCTATTCGGCCCGTTGGGAGATTACCGAAGCTGTGAAACGCCTGGCCGGGGAGGCGGTGGAGAAGAAAATAAACCCCAACGATATAACCGAGGCTGTCGTCTCGGATCACCTGACAACCAAAGGTATTCCCGATCCGGATTTGTTGATCCGTACCGGAGGAGAACAACGCGTCAGCAACTTCCTGCTTTGGCAGTTGTCGTATGCCGAATTCTTCTTTACCGATGTGTATTGGCCGGATTTTAGAGAAGAAGAGTTGTATGGAGCTATATTGTATTACCAGCAGCGTGAACGGCGCTTTGGTAAGACAAGTGAGCAATTAATCTTATAAACAATAGCTGTTATATGTACAAAAGAATAGTGCTGTTTTTCATGTTCCTGGGATTTGCCTTCGGGGCTTTTGCTCAGGAAACTGACACTACCAAGGTTGAAGAGCCGGCAGAAGTGCCGGTCATTTCCTATTCGTCACCTCCCAAAAGGTATAAAATTGCGGATATCAAGGTGACGGGGATTAAAAATTATGATGATTTCGTGTTAATAGGCTTTTCCGGTTTGTCGGTAGGGGATGAGATCACTATACCCGAGCCGGGCGGAGCGATTACAGATGCTGTAAAGCGTTTCTGGAAACATGGACTATTCTCGGATGTAAAGATTCTGGCAACTAAGATCGAGGGGGATCAGGTTTGGTTGGAAATCCAACTCAAGCAGCGTCCGCGTATTTCGGAAGTCAACTATCATGGTATCAAGAAAGGGGAACGTGAGGATCTGGAAGCCCGCCTGGGTTTGCGCAAAGGATATCAGGTGACCCCTAACCTGATCGATCGTGCAACCACGTTGATCAAGAAGTTCTTCGATGGCAAAGGCTTTAAGAATGTGGATGTCGAAATCCTTCAGAAGGACGATCTCGCACATGAAGGCGAAGTGATCGTCGACATCAATATCAACAAGAACGAAAAGACCAAAATCCACAAGATCCATTTCGAAGGGAACAGTGCGTTGTCTGATCGCGAGTTGAAAAAGGCGATGAAGAAGACGAACGAAAAGTTCAACTTGCAGAATGACTGGAAGAGCAGTATCCTGGAAGCATTCAGTACAAAGAAATTTACGACTGAAGAATACGAAAACGATAAGAAACACATTATCGAGAAATATAATGAAAAAGGATATCGTGATGCAGTCCTTCTTGAAGACAGTGTTGTGAACTATAACGATAAACGGGTGGATATCTTCCTGAAAGTCGAAGAAGGCGACAAATATTACCTGAAAGATATCAACTTTGTCGGTAATACGAAATATCCGACCGAACAGCTGTTGTATATTTTAGGTATGAAGCCGGGCGACGTTTACAACCAGAAGAAACTGAACGAACGGTTGACGACGGACGATGATGCCGTTTCCAACCTGTATTACAACAACGGTTACATCTTCTTCGGCGCCGATCCCGTGGAAGTGGATGTCGACAACGACTCCATCTCTTTGGAAGTCCGTATCCAGGAAGGTCCCCAGGCAACTATCAACCGGGTGATCATTAACGGTAACGACCGTTTGTATGAAGATATCGTTCGTCGTGAACTTCGTACGAAGCCGGGTATGCTTTTCAGCCGTGAAGACCTGATGCGTTCTACCCGTGAAATCGCCCAGATGGGACATTTCGACCCGGAAAACTTAGTTCCGCAACCGCTGCCCGATCCGGATAACGGAACGGTGGATATCCAGTACAACCTCGTGTCAAAGGCTAACGACCAGATCGAGTTCTCGGCCGGTTGGGGACAGACAGGTGTGATCGGTAAGTTGAGTTTGAAGTTTACAAACTTCTCCATGAAGAACTTGCTGAACCCAAGCACCTATAAAGGTATTATCCCGCAGGGTGAAGGACAGACGTTGACATTGAGCGGCCAGACAAACGGACGTTATTACCAGGCATACAGTATTTCATTTATGGATCCGTGGTTCGGCGGCAAACGCCCGAATACATTGTCCGTAAGCGCCTACTTCTCCAAACAGACGGATATCAGTAGCAATTATCTGAGCAATAACAGCTATGGTTACGGTGGATATCCGTATTATGGTGGCTATGGCGGTTATGGTGGTTATGGCTACGGTTACGGTTACGGTTATGGCAATTATGGTTATGGCGGTTATAACAACTATGAGTTGGCATACGACCCAGACAAGTCGATCATGATGTTCGGACTTTCAGCCGGTTACGGTAAGCGTTTGAACTGGCCGGATGACTACTTCCAGTTTATGGCGACTTTGAACTACCAGTTATATATGATGAAAGACTGGGATTACTTCCTGGTAAATAATGGTAATTGCCATAACATCAACTTGGAATTGAACCTGCAACGTAACTCTATCGACAACCCGCTGTACACACGTAGAGGTTCACAGTTCATGTTCTCGGTTGCCGCTACTCCGCCTTGGTCATTGTGGGACGGAAAGGATTATAAGAATATGAGCGACCAGGATGAATCGAAGTTCCGCATGATCGAATATCATAAGTGGAAATTCAAAGCGAAGATCTTCTCGCCGTTGGCTCCGCTGACTGTGAAACGTACACCGGTGTTGATGTCACGTGTCGAATACGGCTTCCTGGGCTCTTACAACAAGTATAAGAAATCGCCGTTCGAAACTTTCTATATGGGTGGTGACGGTATGAGTGGATATTCCAGTACTTATGCAACTGAAACGATCGGTTTGAGAGGTTACGAAAACGGTAGTATAGCCGGTAACGGTGGTTACAATTCGTATGGTTATGCCTACTCTCGCTTGTCGATGGAGTTGCGCTATCCGTTCTTGCTCGAACCGTCTTCAACGATCTATGGTCTGGTATTCGTGGAAGCGGGTAATGCCTGGAGAGATTTGAAAGACTTCAACCCGTTCCAGTTGAAGCGTTCTGCCGGTGCCGGTGTCCGTATCTTCCTCCCGATGATCGGTCTGATGGGTATCGACTGGGCTTACGGTTTCGATCGTCCTGACGGAAGTTCGCAAAGAGGTGGCAGCAACTTCCACTTCATTATCGGACAGGAATTTTAGGAAATTGAGAAGTGAAAGTTGAAAATTAGATAGAAAGGGCAATCGGATTCGTTTCCGGTTGCCTTTTTTGCGTTCGGGCTTTCCTTACGAAGTTATCCCAAGTCTGTTAAATTGTTAATTGTATCTTATTAAGTTTCAATTTTCAGTTTTCAACTTTCAAATCTCTTATCTTTGCGGTCAGAAGGTAAAACTATAAATGACATGTGTATGAAAAAGATTATTGCCTTAAGCTGTCTGTTGTTCCTCTGCTCGTTTGCAGGGCACGCACAAAAGTTTGCTTTAATAGATATGGAATATATATTGAAAAATATTCCGGCTTATGAGATGACGAATGAGCAGTTGAGCCAGGTCTCCAAGAAATGGCAGAATGAAGTGGATGCTATCCAGCAGGAAGCACAGAATATGTACAAAACTTACCAGAGTGATCTTGTATTCCTGTCTGCCGAGATGAAATCGAAACGTGAAGAAGCGATCGTTCAGAAAGAACAGGAAGCACAGGATCTGAAGCGTAAGTATTTCGGTCCCGAAGGCGAGCTGTTTAAGAAACGTGAAAGCCTGATGAAACCGATACAGGATGAAATTTACAATGCCGTGAAGGAAATCTCTGAAGACAAAGGTTATCAGATGGTCATGGACCGGGCTTCGTCGATGAATATCATTTTTGCTTCTCCTAAGATCGATATAAGCAATGAAGTCCTGATAAAGTTAGGATATTCAAAATAAATGCTTACATTTGTGCGCTTTAATGAAGCAAGTTAAGAATATGATTAATAACAAGTAATATTTTATAGGAAAATGAAGAAACTGATTATTTTTTTGTTGATGATGCTCCCCTTGGGTGTTTTTGCTCAAGAATCTAAAATTGCGATTGTAAACACGCAGGAAGTAATCCAGGCTATGCCGGAATTTGCAACTATGCAGAAACAGATGGCTGACATGGAAGCCAAATACAAGAACGAAATGCAGGTAATGCAGGACGAATACAATAAAAAGTATTCTGATTTTGTCGCTCAGCAGGATTCATTGACAGAAAATATCAAAATGAGAAGAATGCAGGAATTGCAGGATATGGAACAGCGTACACAGAACTTCATCCAGATCTCCCAGCAGGATTTCCAGAAGAAGCAGGGTGAGTTGTTTACTCCGATCCAGGACAAACTGAAAAATGCAATCAAGGCAGTCGGTGATGAAAAAGGATATGTTTATATTCTGGATCCGCAGATTGTTCTTTATCAAGGTAACGCTGCTGTTGACGCAACTCAGTTCGTAAAAGCTAAGTTAGGTATTAACTAATAGCATTAGCAATCATAAAATAGTGAAGGATGCCTCTCTCGGAAAGGCATCCTTCGTTGTCTATATATCTTTCAAAGTTCAAAATAAATAACTTCTCCCATGTTTTCATCTGCACCAGGCCCGATTGGTATCTTCGACTCCGGTTACGGAGGGCTTACCATCTTTGATAAGATACGGGAAGCCATGCCGGGGTATGATTATATTTATTTAGGCGATAACGCCCGTTCGCCTTATGGCACACGCTCGTTCGAAGTCGTCTACCGTTTTACAAGGCAGGCTGTGGAGACGCTTTTCAATGAAGGGTGCCAGCTTGTTATCCTGGCTTGCAATACGGCGTCGGCAAAAGCTTTGCGTACGATCCAGCAGCGGGACTTGCCACAGTGGGATCCGGACCGCCGGGTGTTGGGCGTAATCCGGCCTACGGTGGAGTTGATGGATCAGATCAGCAGGAGCAAGCATGTCGGCATTCTGGGGACGACCGGAACTATCACTTCCGGCTCTTATGCGATGGAAATAGAGAAGATGTTCCCGCATATAACGGTTACGGGTGAAGCCTGTCCGATGTGGGTCCCGCTGGTCGAGAATAATGAGTTTGCTTCGCCGGGAGCGGACTATTTCGTACGGAAGCATCTGGAGCATATCCTGGCTGCCGATCCGGAGATCGATACGCTTGTCTTGGGGTGCACGCATTATCCGTTGCTGGTTGAAAAGATCAAGGCATTCCTGCCTGCCGGAATTACTTTATTCTCGCAAGGGGAATACGTGGCCGCAAGCCTGATCGATTACCTGCGTCGCCATCCCGAAATGGATGGCCGTTTGACAAAACAGGGTAATTGCCGTTTCCTGACCACCGAGTCCGCCACCAAATTCTCCGATGCCGCCTCTGTCTTCCTGAGCCATCCCGTAGAGGTGGAACAGATTTCGATTGATTGAAAATATAAGAATATGAGGTAGTTCATATCTGTCAATTATGAAATATCTTTACGTCATACTCTTTTTTCTTATCTCCGTATTCTGTCAGGGGCAGGATTTGGATGGATATATGGCAGAACGGGACTTGGTGGATGTTTCTGCTATGGATACGACGTTGCGGGTGGATTTGGTGTATGCGACGGCGGAGAATTTTCTTGGGAAGGCTGTTTATTCCGGGATCACGCGTGCCTGGCTGCATCCCGATGCGGCCCGCAAACTGCTTGCCGCCCATCGACTGTTGAAAGAGGAACATCCCGGATGGCGGTTTGTAATCTATGATGCCGCCCGTCCCATGTCGGTACAAAAGAAGATGTGGGCGCTTGTCCGTGGAACGGATAAAACTAACTATGTCAGCAATCCGGCAAACGGGGGAGGCCTGCATAACTACGGCTTGGCAGTCGATCTGACGATCCTCGACGAAAAAGGCATGCCTCTTCCTATGGGCACTCCTTTCGATTATTTTGGCGAAGAAGCGCATACCAATAATGAAGAGGCATTGCTGGAGAACGGCCGGATTACCCGCACCGAATACGGAAACCGCCGTCTGTTACGACGGCTGATGCGAAAAGCAGGATTCCGTTCCATCCTGTACGAATGGTGGCATTTCAACGCCTGCACGCGCCAAGAGGCACGGCAGAGCTATCCGGTGATAGACTGATTCTTTTCTTCTAAACGATATTTTTTCCGAACGGCGTAAGAGCCAGCGCAGCCATTTTGAAATGCTGCCTGCCGAAGGGAATGCCGATAATCGTGATGCACAACAGCAACCCGAAGAATAAATGCGTCAGGCAGATCCAAAAGCCGCCGATGAATATCCAGATCACGTTCATGATCAGGCACAGGCAACCGCCTGAATTGCCGTTGTCCGTCACCCGGCTGCCGAAAGGCCAGAGGGCCAGCATCCCTAACTTCAAGGTCTGCAACCCGAAAGGGATACCGATTATCGTAACCATCAGCAGCAAGCTGGATATCAGATATTCCACGGCCGTGATCAATCCGCCGCAGATAAGCCAGATGATATTTCCCAAAAACTTCATAGTGTCATTATTATAAATTGTTATTAACTCTCATGCTGTCCAATTCCGCCAATACCGTCCGTTTCACGATCGCGAAACTGTCGCGTAGTTCCGGTTTGACCGGCAACGAAGGCGGAGCTTCCATCTGTAGCGGGTTGATCGGCTGTCCGTTCTTATATACCCGGAAATCGAGGTGAGGCCCTGTCGAGAGGCCGGTCGAACCGACGTAGCCGATCACCTGTCCTTGTTGTACGTGGCTGCCGACTTGTATGCCTTTGGCATATTTGCTCAGGTGCATGTAGGAAGTTGTGTATACGGAGTTGTGTTTCACTTTCAACGTATGGCCGCCACCGCCCATATATCCTTTGGCGATGACAGTTCCGGCTCCGATACTCTTGACCTCCGTCCCGACGGGAGCCGCGTAGTCCACTCCGTGGTGCGCCCGGTAGCGCTTTAGGATCGGATGGAAGCGGGCGTTTGTAAAGCGCGAAGTGATGCGGAAGAAATCCAGCGGCGCTTTTAGGAATGCTTTCCGGAGGCTGTTCCCTTCGAGGTCGAAATATTCGAAAACGCTATCCTGTGTAAACGGTATGGCGGTAAAGTCTTTTCCCTGATGCGTGAATACGGCCCCTTCGATGGATGTGATATTGAGGGCGGTCGTGTCGTCAATATAGGCGACGTCGTACAGCACCCGGAACGAATCTCCTTCTTTCACGTCGAAGAAGTCGATCTGCCAGGCATACACATCCGAAATCTTGATAGCCAGCAACGGGTCCGCCCCGTTCGCCTTGATCACGTTCCAGAGAGAGGAATTGATCGTGCCTTCCGTATAATGGCGTTTGATGGTGATGGGCTTGTTAAATTCGTAAGCCAGGATCGAATCGCCTGTCAGGTCGATGACGGCGTAGTCGACGAGCGACTTGGCAAAAGCGATATATCGGATATCAGCCACGCTGTCCTGGGTCGTAAACGTATAGTAGTTCATGCCCGCGCGGAGCTTGGTCGGGTCCAGGACATTGATCGAAGCCTTCGTGATGCTGTCCGCTTTCATGGCGGAGAAACCGAGACTGGAAAAGATAGAGGCGGGGTTATCGCCGTTTTTCATCTTATATTCCGTCACGTTCAGCGAATCGATACAAACGCCGTACTGGTATACGTGCTGCAGGCTGTCGAGCCATTCGCTGTCGACGCCTTCTTCTTCGGGTTGTTGTTTCGTATGTGTACAGGAAAAGCAGGTCAGCAATCCTGCCAGTAACAAATATAGGACGATACTCTTATTCATTCTCAGGCTTCCGGTTCTTTTGCTTTTCCAATTCATCGACACGCTTTTGAAGTTTGCTCACTTCTTCCCGTTCCTGTTTAAGCATCAGCCTGTAGGCTTCGATGATTTGGGTGAAAGAAACGTTGTCGTATTTGTGGTTGTTCGTCTGTTCCTGATTGCCAACTATATTATTATAAACAGGGCTGTTGGTGTTATTCTCATTTTCAATATTGAATGTGTTATTTTCAATATTGACCGAAGCCTCATCCTCTCTCATTTCTTTAATCGTCTCAACCGAAACATCCAAAGCCTTTGCCAGTTTATCCAACATCTCGTCATCGATCTTTTTCATCTCCATTAGTTCCTGTATCTGTGTTTGTGATAATTGGAGTGCTTTCTCCAGATCTTCCACTTTGAGTCCTTTTCTGTTCATAAGACGAACGAGGTTGCGTCCATGATGTATACAGCTGTTGTTCAATAAATCTTTTGCGTCCATATTATACTATTTTTACGTTGCAACAAATATACAAAATTAATCCATAAGGCTTCTTAATTGGCTAAATCCTTTGTTGGTGGTTAGGATATTGGCTGATTTGATCCATCATTTATAGTTCATATCCTGCAGATCTTGAAATAAATCCCTCAATAGGTATTCGATGTAAATAATAATGCCTACATTTACCGCATGCCTGCTATTGGGCATAACTAAAACATTTTAGCTATGAGTAAATTTGTCAATCCTTTTTCGGACTACGGGTGGAAGTTGATTTTCGGGAGTGAATTAAGTAAAGATCTTATTATCAGTTTTCTCAATGAAGTTATCCAGCAAGAAGTGATAGTCGACATCACGTTTCGGAACGTCGAGATGCTCGGCCTGAAACAAGACCAGCGACGGGCTGTCTTCGATATCTTTTGTGAGAATGAAAAAGGCGAAGTGTTTATTGTCGAGATGCAGAAAAGCCGTCAGAAGTATTTCTCCGACAGAGTGTTATACTACGCTTCGTTTGCTATCCAGCAACAGACGATGATCGTAAAGGAAAAGTTGGAGAAGGAACCCGACGAGGCGGTTCGTAAATGTTGGAACTACCAGATCAATAAAGTGTACGTCATTTGTGTCCTGAATTACATCATGGAACCGTCATTGCCAGACAAATACCGCTGGGACATCGTCCGCATGGATCGTGAGTTGAAGGTTCCGTTTAGTGAAACGCTTAATGAAATCTATCTTGAAATGCCGAAATTTGTATTACCTTTGCATGAGTGCGATACGCTTTATAAGAAGTGGTTATATGTCTTAAACAACATCGAGATCATGGAACGATTACCCAAAGAACTGAACAATCAGATATTCCGGAAGCTGAAAAGCATCGTGGAGGTAGAGCGCATGACTCCCGACCAGCGCTTAGAATACGAATTGAGTCTTTCCGTCGAACGCGATCTTTCTGCCGCCCTCGATACCAGTTTTGAAGACGGGATGGAGAAAGGTAAAGCGGAAGGTAAAATGGAAGGCAAAGCGGAAGAACAGCGCCTTATTGCTGCCAATTTTAAGAAACAGGGAGTAAATATCGAAACGATAGCGCAATGCACCGGTCTGTCGGTGGAAGAAATCAGCGGTTTGTAAATCTATCGATGCTTATCCTCTAAATGACCTTCTCCGGTTGTTTTATTCAATTTGGGTTCACCTTGCTGTGAGGTGTTAAAAATCAGAATATTACTGTGAAATCTGTGAATGTCTGCTAAAATAGATCGTGATTGATAGTCTCCTCTTCCATATTTTTTATTCAATCATGTAATCAAACTTCACTGCCTTCACTTCAAAATATTGATCATTAGGTCTTTTACAACCTGTGAACCCGGTTTTCGGTTTTGTGATATAGGAGGGCGGATTGGGGTTTGTCCCATAAAATATAGCCTAAAGGCTAAAAAAAATACCCTTAAGGGTGTTGGGGAAAAGCCTATAGGGGGATGGAAAAAAGGTAGGCATCTTTTCGGCAACGAATGCCTGCTTTTTGGGGAAGGGCCAGGCATTCCTTTTCAAAACACCGGTGATTCGATTTCAAAACATATATGCTTTGCAATCAAAATACCTGTGTTTTAATAAGCAGAGGCAGCTTCATTCTTGACAGTATGGATTATACTTGTTTTATCAGGAACACTATGCGTTAAGATATATTAAATAATAACTCCTTCGGGAACTTTTTGCAAGGATTCGACGTCTTATCCTTACGAGTGATAATTATAAATGAAAAGAAAAAGATGAAAAAAGCTATTTTGACACTTTTGATGGTTCCTGCTTTTGTCGGGATGTTGTTTTCTTGCTCTGAAGCCAAAACAGATGCAAAGAAGTTGGAAGGTAAATGGAATATTGTGGAAGTGAAAGGTGAAAAGTTACTGAAAGAAGGTTTGCCCAATATGGAGTTTGATATGAAAGATAATAAAGTCCACGGTAATGCGGGATGTAACATCTTTAATTCGACTGTCGTGCTGGATGACCAGGATGTTTCTTCCATCACGATCAATCCTGCCGCTACCACTATGATGGCTTGCCCGGATATGGAAACCGAAGATGCGATCCTGAAAGCTATGGGAGACGTGAAAGGCGTAAAAGCCGGCCAGTCTGAGAATGAAATGCTGCTGGTCGATGCCAACGGTAACGTATTGTTGGTTTTGTCAAAAAACTAATCGGACGGAAATGAAGAAGTACATATATCTTTGCCTGGCTGTTTTGAGCATCGGTATCTTTGCTTCCTGTAAGGCGAAAAAGGGCGTGGAGGCGACTTTCTCCGATCTGGACGGTAGCTGGAACATTATCGAGCTGAACGGAAAGACGTTGAATCCTGCCGAAACGAACCAGGTGATCGAGTTTGACGTGGCTCGTCATTCTCTTTCCGGGAAGGCTGGTTGTAACCGGATGATGGGGCAGATCGAATATAGCGATTCTCACAAGCATATCATTAAGTTCCCGCAGGTCGCGACGACGCGTATGGCTTGCCCGGATATGAGTGGTGAGCGCGAACTGTTGGAGGCTTTGGACAAAGTCGTTCGCTTTGAAGCGGAAGGAGATACGAAGCCAGTCGATAAGATCGCTCTGTATGGCATAGACAATACTAAACTGATGGTATTGGAAAAGAAGTGATATTCATTGTAGAAATGTTTTAAAAGGCGGTTCCGGCACACGGTCCGCCTTTTTTATTTCGGCCTGCAGGGGATGATCAGAGTGAAGCGGCTGCCTTTGCCTTCCTGGGACGAGAGGGTGATCCGTCCGTTCAGGCGTTCGGCGATGGTCTGGCAGATCGCCAGGCCCAAGCCGGTTCCCTGTGCAAATTCGTCTGCTTTGAAGAAGCGTTCGAATACTTTTTTTTGATTTTCTTCCGACATCCCTTTTCCGGTGTCTTCGACGAAAATATGAACTTCTTTTTCTTCCTTTTTGTAGATATACCCTAACAGGATATGGCCTTTTGAAGTGAATTTGACGGCATTGTTGATGAAGTTCGTTATCACCTGTGTAAAGCGGAAACGGTCTACATGGATAACCAGTTCCGTCTCCTGGAACTCTTTCAGAAAGCGGATATTGGAAGGCATAAGCAGATGATGCGTCTGGTAAATCTCCTCCAGCAACTCGTTCAGGGAGCAATCGTCGAATGTAAATGACATACGTCCCGACTCGATGCGCGAGAGTTCCAGAATGTCGTTGATTAGCTTGAGTAACAGGTTGCTGTTCTTATTGATCGTATCGCGGAAAAGATCCTTTTCTTCATTGCTCAGATCTTGTTCGTCTTGCAGCAGGTTGGTGAAGCCGACTATCGCATTTAAGGGCGTACGTATTTCATGACTCATATTGGCGAGGAATGCCGATTTCATCTTATTGGCTTCTTCGGCCCGCTCTTTTTCTTCGACCAACCGGAGCTGTACCTGCTTTTTCCGTTCGCTTTCGCGGCGATACATGTAAATGAGGTGGAGGATGATATAGACGACCGCTATGGCGAGCAGGATTCCACCTGCAATAATATAGTTTCGGTAACGGACTTCCAATGGCATGTTATAGATGACGCTTCCTTGTGGCAGATCGTCCAGCCGTATGTTGAAACGTTGCATCTCTTTCCAGTCGAAAGCAAATGTTTTGGGACTTTCTACGATAGGAATGTCAGTTGGAGAAGCGCCTTTCAGGATGCGGGCAGCTGTTTTGGCAACACACTCAGCCTGTATTTGCAGGGTTGTGAAATAGCCTCCGGTGATCCCCTTGTTGTCGTTAAAACCGTTGTTAATGACCGTGAAGTTCGGTACATTGGCCAGGCGTCCGACAGTCAGGACATTGAAGTCGAGGATGATTTGCATACAAGCGGTGTAGGGCTTGTCTTCGAACACCCAAAGAAGCTGGCGGGCGGTCAGGCTTGCGGTTGCGGTCGTATATAGAGCGGATGCGCCTTCTTTGCCCGGCTGGATTTCTGTGGAAGTCGTTTGGGGTCTTGTTTGATACAGACCTTCGTAAACGGCTATTCCATGACCTTGGATATTCTCCATCAAGGCTTCGAACGCTTTTCTGCCGATGAACTCTTTCGTTTTAAAGATCAGGATTTTCGATCTTCCGTATAGCTTTTCGATCAGTTGTATGTTTTTCAGGTATTCGGGCTTGTCCCAGTAGCCGGTGAAGTTGGGATGCTGTTCCAATAGTTCCCAGTTGGGGAAGTTGACACCCGAAAAGACAACCGGGATCGTCTTGCCGAGCGGATGATTGCAGGCCATTAAAGTGTAGGTGGCCTGGTCGTCATTGGAAATGATGATGTCCGGTTTGAAACTTAAAGTGTCGAGGAAGGAATACATCCGGGCTTCTTCGTCTGTGGCATTATAACGCTCGCAGTCCAGGTAGAATGTGTGGATGGAAGAGTGTATCTGTTTTTCCTCGAGTTTCCCGTGCAACAACTCGTCGAACTTGGAGTAGGTACTCAGACTTTGATTGTAAGACTGTATGACAAGGATATGAAACAAATCCTTTTCTTTTTTATCGGAGAAACCCTTTGCTTCATGCGGAAAACAAAGGGCTAATATTAGTATCGCTATGTATATATGTATTTTCAAAGAAGAAACACTTATCAATTGTACCCGTATTGTTTTGTAAAAAACGTTCAAAGTTAACGATAATCGGGATATAACAAATATTTCTTTCTGATTTTCTTATATTCGTTTAATGCCGGTTGCCAACTTGCGCGTATTTCGTCCTCGTTTAAGCCGCGGACAATCTGGAAGCGCAGTTCTTTTGTTCCGGCAAGCAGGTCGAACCATTGCGGGCGGGTGAAGAAAAAGGCCTGGTCATTGCCGGCTTTATTATAGAAATCGAGGAAGAACTTCAGTGTCAGTCCTCCCGCAAAAGGATATTCCCGAAGGTCCAGGCCGTAACATTCTTTATCCTGGTGCAACGGTTTCGTATCGAATCCGGGCAGCGAAGTTGGCGTAAATGTGAAATCTCCGTATCGCGGATCTGGAGCGCCCAGTATCTGAAACGGGTAATAGGTACCGCGTCCTACGCTGATATTCGTACCTTCAAAGAAACAGAGCGACGGATACAGGCGGATCGACTGGTCGTTCGGCAGGTTGGGGGAGGGCTTTACCGGCAACCAGTACGGATCGCCGTGACGCCAGTTTTCCATCTTGACGATATGCAGTCTACAGGTGTCGGGCGTGCTTTTCAGCCAACCTTCCTTATTAATCATCCAAGCCAGTTCGCCTATCGTCAGCCCGTGCAGTATGGGCAACGGGTCCACGCCGACAAACGATTCGAATCCTTTCTGGCGGACTGGGCCGTCGACGAAGTCGTTCGGGTTGGGGCGGTCCAGGACGATAAACTCGACTTCGTTTTCAGCACAGGCTTCCATCACGTAGTGCATGGTGCTGATGTAGGTATAAAAACGGGCTCCGACATCCTGGATGTCGAATACGACCACGTCCAAGCCGGCCAGTTGTTCAGCCGTCGGTTTCTTGTTTTTGCCATATAAAGAGATGATGGGGACGCCTGTTTTCACGTCACGGCTGTCTTTGACCTCCGCGCCGGCATCGGCCGTCCCGCGGAAACCGTGTTCGGGGGCAAACACTTTCTTTACGTTGACACCCTCTTCCAACAGGGCGTCAAGCAAATGTTTCTGCTGCTTTTCGAGGATGGAGGTTTGGTTCACCACTAATCCGACCTGTTTGTCTTTCAACAGGCGGGTAACGACATCCATACGTTCGGCTCCCAGCTTTAGAGGTTCTTTCTGTGGAGTGACAGCCTGAATTTCGGATATTAAGAACAGGCTTAACAGCCAGAAGGCACACCTGATAACTGTTCTCATAGACTCATTCCTTACTATTTGTTTCTGCAAAAGTAACGATTCTTTTTGTTTATTACGTATCTTTGTCTCCCAATAAAGTGATTGAATGTTATGAACCCTTTAGATATTATTGCCAAATATTACCCGGCAGATTCGGAGGTGCGCCGGATTTTGGTTGTTCATAGTAGAAGTGTGGCGGATAAAGCTTTGGCTATAGCCCGGATGCATCCGGAGATGAATCTCGACCTTACCTTTATAGAGGAAGCAGCCATGCTGCACGATATCGGTATTTTCCGTTGTAATGCTCCCGATATAGATTGTCATGGGGATGCGGAGTATATTTGCCATGGTTACCTGGGGGCCGGACTGATGCGGACGGAGGGCTATCCACGCCATGCCCGTGTGTGCGAACGGCATACCGGAACGGGCATCACGCTGGCCATGATCGAAGAGCGTGACCTGCCTCTTCCGCACCGCGATTTTATGCCGGAAACGTTGGAAGAACAACTGATTTGTTTCGCCGATAAGTTTTACAGCAAAACGAAGCTGGACAAAGAAAAGTCTGTCGTAAAGGTAAAACAAGGCCTCTCCAAGTATGGAAGCGAAACGGTCGAACGGTTTGATAACTGGTGTAAACTCTTTTTAGGGGAATAAAAAGGGATTGGCTCACTAAATTGTTATACATTTGCCCGCTGTAACACACTGCAAATAACGACGGAATGTTTTTGAAATACAAATGCCTGATTATTTTGTTGCTTTTCCTCACCGGAAACATGATGACTGAGGCGCAGGAACTTATTGCCCCGACCGACACTGTGATGGCTGTCGTGGGCGATACGATCGTACCCGCCGGACAGGATAGTGTGCTTGCCTTGGACAGCGTTCCCAAAAAGCAGGCGGGTCTGGACGCTCCGGTCTCTTACCAGGCGAAAGACTCCATTATCATGACGGGGGCGAACTGGGCATATCTGTTCGGGGAAAGTAACGTGAAGTACCAGCAGATCGAACTCCAGTCCGATAAAATCGAGATGAATATGGATAGTAGCCTCGTCTATGCCACGTTCGGTCTCGACTCGATCGGTGAAGAATTCGGCTATCCGCTCTTTAAAGACGGTGACCAGCAATATGAATCAAAGACTATGCGTTATAATTTCGGTACGAAGAAGGGATACATCACGGATGTGATCACGCAACAGGGCGAAGGATATGTGACGGCCGGACGTACCAAAAAGATGGATAACGATGTCCTGAATATGGTCGGCGGACGTTATACGACTTGCGACGAACATGATCATCCCCACTTCTATATCCAGATGACGAAGGCGAAAGTCCGGCCGAAGAAGAATATCGTGACGGGGCCTGTCTATATGGTGTTTGAAGATGTTCCGCTTTATCCGATCGGCCTGCCTTTCTGTTTCTTCCCATTCTCAAGCTCTTATTCTTCGGGTATTATCATGCCGACTTTCGGGGATGAAAGCTCGCGTGGCTTTTACCTCCGCGATGGGGGGTATTATTTTGCTTTAAGCGATTATATGGATCTGGCGCTGACCGGTGAAATCTATACGAAAGGTTCTTGGGGATTGTCTGCACGCTCTTCCTACCGCAAGCGGTATAAATATTCGGGTAGCTTCAATGCTTCCTATCTGGTTACCCGCTTGGGCGACAAAGGGCTTCCCGACTATAGCCTGTCGAAGGACTTCAAACTGAACTGGACACATTCGCAGGACCCGAAAGCCAACCCGTACCGGACTTTCTCAGCAAGTGTGAACTTTGCGACCAGCAGCTACGACCGTAACAACCTGAACAGTTTCTATCCGGGCTCGCAGGGATTTGCAGATGCAAACCAGAATACCAAAGGGTCCAGTATCAGTCTTACACAGCGTTTCCCGAACAATCCGTTCAGCCTGTCGGCTACTATGAACGTGAACCAGCGCTCGAAAGACTCCACGATCTCGTTGACTTTGCCCGATATTACGATTACAATGAGCCGTATCTTTCCGTTCAAACGCAAGAATGCGGTCGGCAAAGAACGGTGGTATGAAAAGATTTCCATGAGTTACAACGGTTACCTGCGTAACAGTATCGATACGAAAGAAGACAAATTGTTCAAGTCGAGCTTAGTGAAGGACTGGCGGAATGCCATGCAGCATCAGATTCCGGTGAGTGCGACTTTCTCCTTGTTCAAATATCTGAATATCTCCCCGTCGTTCAACTATACCGAACGTTGGTACACCAATAAGGTGGAGAAAGCATACGATATGCAGAAGAAACAGGTGGTTGCGCGTGATACGACCTACGGTTTCTACCGCGTATTCGATTACAGCACTTCGGTTTCGGCTTCTACTACCTTATATGGTTTCTACAAACCGCTGCCGTTTTTGGGGGATAAGGTTAAGATGATCCGTCACCGCTTCGAGCCTTCGGTAACCTTGAGCTATACGCCTGATTTCGGAGCCTCCAAATATGGTTTTTGGAAAGACCTTATGTATGAAGACCAGTTTGGACAAGAGCAACATGTCTCTTATACTCCGTTCGAGAGTGGAATGTTTGGTTATGCTCCCAACGGGAAGTCGGGGAGCCTTAGCTTCCAGCTGGATAACAACCTTGAAATGAAGATCAAGTCGGATCGCGATTCGACGGGTGAGCGTAAGATCAGCCTGATCGATAAGTTGTCGCTGGGCATGAGCTATAATATGGCGGCCGATTCATTCAAATGGAGTGACTTGAGCGTAGGCTTGCGCCTTAAGTTTTCAAAGAGCTATACCTTGAACCTGAACGGGACGTTCGATACGTACACCTATGGTTATGATAAATCGACCGGGACAGTCCGCCGCCTGGATATCCCGCGTTGGCAGGCCGGTAAGGGGATCGGACGTTTGCGCCAGACCGGAACGAGTTTCTCTTATACCTTTAATAACGATACGTTCGGCAAATTGTTCGGTAAGAAGGATAGCAACGGCGATTCCGATAATCCTCCGACTGATCCGAATGCATCTAACGATCCTGAATTCGAACAAATCTCTTCGGGGGAAGACGGTGAACAGGGTAAAACCGAGGGTGGCCGTTTGCGTGGCGCAAAGAAAGAGACGGGCGAATATGATTCGTATGGTTATATGATCAATAAAGTGCCCTGGAGCCTTTCGTTCAGCTATAGCATGCAATTGCGTTATGGAGACTTTGATCCGAACAAACTCGAGTATAAGTACAAGTTGACGCATGCGTTGAGCTTTAACGGCAATATCCAGCCGACGAAGAACTGGCGTTTTAACTTCAACGCCACCTATGACTTTGACACGCATAAGATCTCTTATATGACTTGTAATATAACCCGTGACCTGCATTGTTGGCAAATGACAGCCAGCTTTGTTCCGGTGGGCCCGTATAAGTCCTATACCTTTAATATCGCTGTAAGTTCGTCTCTGCTGAAAGACCTGAAATGGCGCCAGAGCAGCAACTATCGTGACGGACAGAAATGGGATTAATAAAATATCACCATTCGATAGGAGTCTGTCCGGTTGCGATCAGATAATCGTTTGCTTTGCTGAAATGCTTGTTCCCGAAGAACCCGCGGTAAGCGGATAGGGGAGACGGGTGGGCCGATTTCAGGACCAGGTTGTGGGAGGCATCGATGAAAGCACCTTTCCGCTGCGCATAGGAACCCCACAGGATATAAACGATATGGCTCCGCTCTTCTGCCAGACGGTGGATTACGGCATCGGTAAATTCTTCCCAGCCTTTATTCTGGTGTGAGCCGGCTTGGTGTGCACGAACGGTCAGGGTTGCGTTGAGAAGCAAGACGCCTTGGTCTGCCCATCGGAGCAGGTTTCCGGTCTGCGGAACAGGTTTGCCTAAATCGCTTTCGATTTCTTTGAAGATGTTGACGAGCGACGGGGGAAAAGGAGTCCCGTCCTGGACGGAGAAACAAAGTCCGTGTGCCTGCCCGGGTTCGTGATAGGGGTCTTGTCCGAGGATGACCACTTTGACTTTGTCGAACGGGCAATGTTCGAACGCACTGAATATGCAGCGACCGGGAGGATAAATGGTTCTTTGGCGGTATTCTTCTTTAACAAATGTGATCAACCGGTTGAAATAGTCTTTTTCAAACTCTGAACTTAGTCTCTCTTTCCAGCTTTGTTCTATCTTGACGTCCATATCGGTAATTGAAAATTGAAAATTAGAAATTGAAAATTATCTTTGTCACGCGAATATCAGAAATAATTATCAATAATCCATCCTTAATTTTCAATTTTCAATTTTTAATTTTCATTTAAATAAGGTACATACCGGCAGCGCGTGCTTCGCGGCGCATTTCTTCCGGCCATATACTTGCCTGGATTTCCCCGATATGGGCTTTACGCAGGTAGAACATACATAGGCGGCTCTGTCCGATACCTCCGCCGATGCTCAGGGGTAGTTCGCCGTTCAGCAGGCGTTTATGGAAGTATAGTTCTTTCTTTTCTTCTGCATTGCAAATCTCCAGTTGGCGAAGTAGCGCATCTTTATTCACGCGGATACCCATAGATGACAGTTCCATCGAGCGGTTCAGGACTTCATCCCAGACGAGCAGGTCGCCGTTTAACCCGACTTGTCCGTTTTCGGCAACTGTCGACCAGTCGTCGTAGTCCGGGGCACGCCCGTCGTGTTTCTCTCCGTTACTTAACTTGCAACCGATACCGATGATGAATACGGCTCCGTATTCTTTTGTGATCGCATCTTCCCGTTCTTTCGGCGTGAAAGCCGGATATTTCTGTAACAAATCTTCGGAATGTATGAAATGGATTTGCTGCGGAAGCGTCGGACGGATTTCCGGGAACATCTCATAGACTAAATATTCGGTGCGGACCATAGCGGCATAGATGCGACGCACGATCTCTTTCAGAAATTCCACATTCCGTTCTTCGGCTCCCATGACGCGCTCCCAGTCCCACTGGTCGACATATAAAGAATGGAGGTTCCCCAATTCTTCGTCGGACCGGATGGCGTTCATGTCGGTATAGATACCGTAACCTTTTTCGATTTGATAATCGGCGAGAGTAAGGCGTTTCCACTTGGCAAGCGAGTGGACGATTTCTGCCTTGGAATCATCCAGGTCCTTGATCGGAAACGTGACAGCGCGTTCTGTACCGTTCAGGTCATCATTAATACCCATCCCTTTTAAAACGAACAATGGGGCGGTGACGCGCCGTAGCCGTAATTCGGAAGACAGGTTTTGCTGGAAAAAGTCTTTGATCTTTTTGATACCCATCTCGGTCTGCGATAAGTTCAATAAAGCCTTATATCCTGCTGGTTTAATTAAGTAGCTCATATACTTGTTGTGCTTTATGTTTGTAAATAATGCGTGGCAAAGATACAAATTAATGGCAAAATAGCAATTGTGCGCCTTTTTTTATTTGCAAAATGGAAGTGATTGTCGATAGGTAGCTTGCAAAATATCAAATGTAATCTTTTTTTGCCCGTTCATTTGTTTTCCTGCAAGATTATATATACTTTTGCGCTGTCTTTGGTTCGGTAGCTTAGCTGAATAGAGCGTCAGATTCCGGTTCTGAAGGTCGTGGGTTTGAATCCCACCCGGATCACAGAAGGACTTCCAAGTGCTGGAAGTCCTTTTTTTTATTGGCTTACGCGTAAACTTTTCTTTTTTGTTCATGTTTTATAAATAAATAATTAATTAAGAACAAGGTTTATGGCAGTAGTTTATAAATTTCTTTTTCCTTCCAAGCCGGAAGGAAATGCGTTTTCCCTTTTTTTGTTAGCATTACGTATTCTCTTTGGTGTATTGCTGCTTTCACATGGTGTTCAGAAATGGATGAATTTTAGTGCTATGTCTGGATCTTTCCCGGACCCGCTGGGTGTAGGGAGTACGTTGTCGTTGGGACTGGCTATTTTCGGAGAGGTGTTTTGTTCCGTGGGGTTTATCTTCGGGGCGTTCTATCGCCTGGCTCTGATCCCAATGATCTTTACGATGGGGATGGCCTTCTTTGTGATACATGCGAATGATCCCTTTGCTATAAAAGAATTGGCCTTTATTTATCTGGTGGTATTTATATTGATGTATATAACGGGACCGGGTAAATTTTCTATCGACCATATCATATCTTCTGCATTATCGAAAAAGAAACGGTGAGGTTTTGTACTAGCGAAACTATATATGCATCCGGAAGGAAACAAAAAAGGCGGGATTTATTATTCCTGCCTTTTTGTTGTGTTAGCCTTCTCTTAAAAATAGTGGGAGAATAAGGTGCTTTTGTGTTGGTTGGGAAAATAAAAAAAGCAACCATGTAATCATGATTGCTCTTAAAAAGAGGTGGGCGTTGACGGATTCGAACCGCCGACCCTCTGCTTGTAAGGCAGATGCTCTGAACCAGCTGAGCTAAACGCCCGAATGTGAAATCATTTTGGTAATGAGTGGGCGTTGACGGATTCGAACCGCCGACCCTCTGCTTGTAAGGCAGATGCTCTGAACCAGCTGAGCTAAACGCCCAAAGTGAAATCAATTCGTTATGAAAGGTGGGCGTTGACGGATTCGAACCGCCGACCCTCTGCTTGTAAGGCAGATGCTCTGAACCAGCTGAGCTAAACGCCCTTTCATTAATTCATTAAGTTTAATACGCTCTATCTCTCTAAAGCGCTGCAAAGATACGGCTTTTTTTATTACCTCCAAATATTTTTGAGAAAAAGTAGAAAAAAACTTCATCTCTTCCTATATGTATTAAGATTTATAGTAACTTTGCAACTCCATATTAATAATGTATATGATATTTTCGACACTGACAGCAATTTCGCCTGTAGACGGGCGATACAGAAATAAAGCCGAGAACCTGGCGGCTTACTTTTCAGAGTATGCGCTCATTAAATATAGAGTGCAGGTAGAGATCGAGTATTTTATTACTCTGTCTGAATTTTTACCGCAGCTTCGTGCGTTAGCGACTGTGGAGAATAAAGAAGCTTTGCGGAAAATTTACCGCGAGTTTTCGGTTGAGGACGCTACCCGTATTAAAGAGATCGAGAGTGTGACAAATCATGATGTAAAGGCAGTTGAATATTTTATCAAAGAAAAATTCGATTTGTTGTCTTTGCAGAAGTACAAGGAATTTATCCATTTCGGATTGACTTCCCAGGATATAAACAATACATCTGTTCCATTGTCTATCAAGGATGCACTGAATGAAGTGTATTTCCCCGGTCTGCAGGAGGTAATCGATATGTTGAAGAAATATGCTGAAGACTGGAAGGATGTTCCTATGTTGGCCAAAACACATGGACAGCCGGCTTCTCCTACCCGTTTGGGCAAAGAAGTGATGGTGTTTGTCTACCGTTTGGAACAGCAGGTGAAGCTGTTGAAAGCGACTCCTGTTTCTGCAAAGTTCGGCGGAGCAACCGGTAACTTCAATGCACATCATGTGGCTTATCCTGAATATGATTGGAAGGCGTTTGGAAATAAGTTTGTGAATGAAGTGCTGGGACTGAGCCGTGAGGAATGGACTACACAGATTTCCAATTATGATAATGTGGCTGCTGTTTTCGACGGGATGAAACGCATCGATACGATTTTGATCGATCTGTGCCGTGATTTCTGGCAGTATGTTTCTATGGAATATTTTAAACAGAAGATCAAAGCTGGTGAGGTGGGTTCTTCTGCCATGCCGCACAAGGTGAATCCGATCGATTTTGAAAACGCAGAGGGTAATTTGGGAATGGCAAATGCTATCCTGACGCATCTGGCGACTAAGTTGCCGATTTCACGTTTGCAGCGTGACCTGACAGACTCTACAGTCCTTCGTAATGTTGGCGTGCCGATGGCTCATATCGAAATCGCATTCAAAAGTTTAACAAAAGGGCTGGGTAAGTTGTTATTAAACGAAAAAGCATTGTACCGGGATTTGGATAATTGCTGGGCTGTAGTGGCCGAAGGAATTCAGACTGTTCTTCGTCGTGAAGGATATCCGAAACCTTATGAAGCATTGAAAGCCTTAACCCGTACGAATGAAGGCATCACAGCCGCATCGATCAGTAATTTCATCGAAACGCTGCAGGTGAGTGATGCTGTTAAAGCTGAATTAAAGGCGATAACGCCGCATAATTATACAGGTATTTAGTGAGAAACAATGGGTAGCCGTGAGGTTACCAAGTAGTTAATTATCATTTAATTTACATCAAATGAGCACAGAAGAAAGAGATGAATCTCAACCGCGTCCAAGAAAGGTGATACCAAGTATCAGACGGGAAAACACAGACCAGGATTCTGAAAGAAGACCTTACAATCAAGGTTATAACAGACCTGAAGGAAACAACTATGAACGGAGACCATATAACCGTCCTAACCGGGATGACCGCGGAGGTTATAATTCTTATGGGGACAACCGCTCTTCTTATGGTGACAGACCGAGTCGCCCACGTACGTATGATAACCGTGATGGCGGTTACAATAAACCGTATAACCGCGATAATGGTGGAAACCGTAGCTATGGTAACTCTAATCGTGAAGGTGGCTATAACAGCAGGCCTTCTTATGGCAGTAATCGCTCTTATGGCAACAACGATCGTCCTTCTTACGGTAGCAGCGATCGTCCCTCTTACGGCAATGATCGTTCTTATGGAAACGACCGCCCGTACAATCGTCCGTCTCGTCCGAACTATGAAGACAGAGGAAAGGCTTATTCAGCCACTCCGTCCAGTGATGGCGTTTCGGGTGATGGTGTAAAGAAAAGAAGGCCGCGTGTTGGTGATACCCGTGTAAGCTCGCCTTACGACAACCGCGATAATCGTGGTGGAGGCAGACCTTCATTCGGTAACAACAACCGTTATGGGAATAGTGGTGGAGGACGTGGAGGCTACAACAACGGCAGACGTCCGAACAATAATCGCCGTACCGGTGATTACAATCCGAATGCCAAGTATAACTTCCAGAAGCAGTTGAAGTATAAGGAAGTGTTGGCTGATCCGAATGAGCCGATCCGTTTGAATAAGTTCTTGTCTAATGCAGGTGTTTGTTCACGTCGCGAGGCAGATGAATTTATCCAGGCAGGCGTTGTTCAGGTAAATGATCAGGTTGTAACCGAATTGGGAACGAAGATTACCCGCCAGGACAAGGTGTTGTTCAAAGATCAACCGGTTCAGATCGAAAGTAAAGTGTATATCGTTCTGAATAAGCCGAAAAACTGTGTGACAACCTCTGATGATCCTCAGGAACGTCTGACGGTTATGGATTTAGTAAAGAACGCTTGCCAGGAACGTATCTATCCGGTGGGTCGTCTGGACCGTAATACGACAGGCGTACTGCTTCTGACTAACGATGGTGATCTGGCTTCTAAGCTGACGCATCCGTCATTCAAGAAGAAGAAGATTTACCATGTGTGGTTGGACAAGAACGTTTCTATTGAAGATATGGAAAAGATCGCTAACGGGCTGGAGCTTGAAGACGGAGAAATCCATGCTGATGCTATCAGTTATGCAAGCGAAGATGATAAGAGCCAGGTCGGTATCGAGATCCACTCAGGACGCAACCGTATCGTCCGTCGTATTTTCGAATCGCTGGGCTATCATGTGGTTAAACTGGACCGTGTATATTTTGCCGGTCTGACTAAAAAGAACCTGGGACGTGGAAAGTGGCGTTATCTGAACGAACGTGAGGTGAACGCGCTCCGCATGGGTGCTTTTGAATAATATGGAGTTTAGCCGGTGGAAAAGCCGGCTAACTTGTTTTGATTACCTAAGAATAAAAATATAAACATGGAAGCAATTAAAAGAACAAAGATTGTAGATGTGCTGAAAAGCGATGCTTTCGGTACGACCGTTAATGTGAAAGGTTGGGTGCGTACCCGCCGTGGTAGTAAACAGGTTAGTTTCATAGCCCTGAATGACGGTTCTACAATAAATAATGTTCAGATCGTTGTAGACGTGGATAAGTTGGGCGAAGAATATCTGAAGCCGATAACAACAGGTGCCAGTATCAGTGTAAACGGTACGTTGGTGCAGTCACAGGGTAAAGGACAGAATGTGGAGATCCAGGCTACTGAAATAGAAATTTACGGTTCTGCCGATCCGAATACTTATCCTTTGCAGAAGAAAGGCCATTCGATGGAATTTTTGCGTGAGATCGCTCATCTCCGTCCGCGTACGAATACATTCGGTGCAGTGTTCCGTATCCGTCATAACATGGCTTATGCCATTCATAAATTTTTCCATGACAGAGGGTTCTTCTATTTTCACACGCCGCTGATCACGGCTTCTGACTGTGAAGGTGCTGGCCAGATGTTCCAGGTGACAACCATGAACCTGTACGATCTGAAGAAGGATGAAAACGGGTCTATCATTTATGATAACGATTTCTTTGGCAAGCAGGCGAGCCTGACTGTTTCCGGACAATTGGAAGGTGAATTGGCTGCAACGGCTTTAGGGCAGATTTATACGTTCGGTCCGACTTTTCGTGCAGAAAATTCCAATACGCCGCGTCATTTGGCCGAGTTTTGGATGATCGAGCCGGAAGTGGCATTCAATGATATTCTGGATAATATGCAGCTGGCGGAAGAGTTCATTAAGTACTGTGTACAATGGGCTTTGGACAACTGTATGGATGATATCAAATTCCTGAACGATATGTTCGATAAAGGTTTGATCGAACGTTTGCAGGGAGTGCTGAAAGAAGATTTCGTTCGCTTGCCTTATACGGAAGGAATCAAGATTCTGGAAGAAGCGGTTGCAAAAGGACATACATTTGAATTCCCTGTATATTGGGGTGTCGATTTGGCTTCTGAGCATGAACGATTCCTGGTTGAGGACCATTTCAAACGTCCGGTAATCCTGACAGACTATCCGAAAGAGATCAAAGCTTTCTATATGAAGCAGAATGAAGACGGTAAAACGGTTCGTGCCATGGATGTATTGTTCCCGAAAATCGGTGAAATCATCGGCGGTTCCGAACGTGAAGCGGATTATGATAAGTTGATGAACCGTATCAATGAAATGGGTATTCCGATGAAGGATATGTGGTGGTATCTGGATACTCGTCGTTTCGGTACAGTGCCTCATTCCGGTTTTGGTTTGGGTTTTGAACGTTTGTTGCTGTTTGTGACAGGTATGACAAATATTCGCGACGTGATTCCTTTCCCGCGTACACCGAAGAATGCAGATTTCTAATTCCGTATGGAACTGAAAAAATAAAAACTCCGCATAGTTCTGAATGTTCTATGCGGAGTTTTTTTATTTAATCTTCATCTTCGAGATCGATTGGAATCTGCCGTTTGAATGCTTCCTTGAAGGAGATCAGCGATTCGGTTCGGGCAAGGCCCAACGGCTGCAATTTATTATGGATAATGCTTAATAAATGCTGATTATTCTTTGCATATATCTTTATAAATAAGTCGTATTGCCCTGTTGTGTAATGACATTCAACTACTTCCGGGATTTCTTTCAGTGCTTCCGTAACAGATGGGAATTGTCCGGGAGATTTGAGGAATAAGCCCATATATGCACAAGTCTCATAGCCCACTTTCGTATTGTCGACGATGAATTCAGACCCTTTGATTACACCCAGATTAGTGAGTTTTTGTATGCGTTGGTGTATTGCAGCACCTGATACATTACATTCCCGTGCAACTTCGAGGAAAGGCATACGGGCATTGCCTATGATTAGTTTTAATATCTTCTCGTCGAGTTCATCCAGTTGATGGTGTGCCATAATTTATGTATATTTGTATATCTGTATTATCAGTGTCTTACATTCTTAATACAAATATAAATAATATCTAATGATTAACCTCTATTTTTTAGTGGAATATTTTAGTTTGTAAGTTCCTTTTGTAATAATAATCATCAATTTTGTAGTTTTATGAGTTTACAATCAGTAGTAGTAGTATGCCGGCCTGTAAAAGATTTTTTAGATCCGGTATTGGACTTGATAGAGAAAACATATACGGAATCTTTTCCGGAAGTAGAACGTCGTGACTTCTCTCTTGTTCGCGGTTTGGTAAAGGATGAACCGAAATTTATTGTGTATGCATTGTCAAGGGAGAACCGCTATGTGGGTTTCATTACCGGTTGGCTTTTCGATGGTTATACCTATGCGGAGCATTTTGCGATCGATCCGTCTGCCCGTAATGGTGGAATCGGGGCTGAGGCTATGAAGCAATTTCTGGCTTTCTGCGGGACTCCGGTCGTTTTGGAGGTAGAAATGCCTGTTGATGAGATGAGTAAACGTAGAATCGGTTTTTATGAGCGTCTGGGCTTTAAGCTGGATAATCATGTCTATCACCAGCCTCCATACCGGAATGGTGGAGAATGGCTTGAGATGCGGCTTATGACGTATGGAAATATAGATCTGGAGCATTCTTTCGAGCAGGTGAAGAATTGTTTGCACAAGAATGTCTATGGAGTGAAAGACTTCTAATCGGAAACAAAAGGGCAATAAAAAAGGCGGGATAAAAACCCCGCCTTTTTTGTTTTGTATATCCTGAGATTACTCAGCTGCCTGACGGGCAGAATAACTAATCTTCAATGCGTATGCTTCACGAAGCGCCTGCTTTACGTCTGTGATCAGACCCATCTTTGTTTCCTGATCGGCCTTGATAGATACAGTCATAAACGGCTGGTCTTCTTCTTTCATACTGGATTTTTCCTGAGCAATGTAGTCCTGAATTTCAGCTACTTCAGCAAACTTGTCGTTCAACTGCAAGCGGGCTTCAGAACCCATCTTCGCCTGATATTCCTGAGTCGGCTTTCCTACATAGATGAATGTAACCAACGATTTCTTTTCCAGCTTCTGAAGTTCAGTAGCCTGTGGAGCGCGGAATTGCACCATCAATGTTACTTCACGCATAGATGTTACCATCATGATGAAGAACAAGAAAGCGAACACCAAGTCAGGTAATGATGACGTATTCAATT
This sequence comes from Parabacteroides vesiculifaciens, assembly GCF_049860805.1. NCBI lineage: Bacteria > Pseudomonadati > Bacteroidota > Bacteroidia > Bacteroidales > Tannerellaceae > Parabacteroides > Parabacteroides vesiculifaciens. The sequence goes on along the minus strand of NZ_CP187555.1, from coordinate 2,988,707 downwards.
CGGGCATTTCACGTCCGCCCGCTTTACTAAACTTTCCCATTACTTCTTATCTCCATAATTTTTAGGTTCTGCTTCAGAAATCTTTTGCGGATAAATCTGCTGCACAGCCTTTTGTTGATCTTCTTCCAGATCTGCGAATGCTTTTCCGAATTTCTTTTTGGAAACATCATCACGCAGTTCATTATATGCTTTTGCCAATTCGTTCTGAACACTGATATAAGCCTGATATTCAGTACCACGGTCATTCTGTAAAGAAATTACGTGTTTTTTAGCAGTCATTACTTTTCCGAAGAAAGGAACGTCCTCTTCTACTTTTTCGGGCTTATTAGCGTCGTTGTACGGATTATCAATAAAATCTTTAACCTTGTCTTTCAATTGCTTGATGTCAACAAACTGGTCGCCGCAGAGAATCTGATTACTACTGTTGATCAATACAACTAGCAAGTTTCTCTTATTTACATCGACCTGTTCATCCTTCTTTTGATCTTTAGGCACAGGAGGCGGCAAGCGTCTTGCCAAACCTTTATCTGTATCCATGGATGTAGTAATAAGGAAGAAGATAAGCAACATGAAAGCAATATCGGCTGAGGAAGATCCATTGATACCCGGTGTCTTTCTTTTCTTACCCATTTCTTTCTTGTTTAATCGAATTCGTTATTACTATTATTTATTGATCATTCTTTTAACGGAACCCCAAATAACACAAGCGACGATCAGAACCAACAGAACTACTGTTGTCCAAATCCACATATCTGTAATTTTCAACCAGCCGGCTGTGTTAAATTCTTGAGAATCTGCATTCAATCCTTGTAGCGGAGTGGCATCGCCTATTGAATAAGTGATGAACAATACGGCAACAAAAGCTACAACAACAATCAATGAGGTAATAGCTGATTTTGGATTAGATGTCAGCAATGTGACAAACTGCCAGATTGCAAACAGCACCATGCTTATGATCGTAATAAAGAATAATGCAGAGGTCCAGTTGAGCAACAGGCCTGTGTATACATATTCTATCATTTCTTCTCCCGGATTCGTAATTCCTCCGCCGAAGAACATACCCAGTACGACAATACTGATAAGCGATACTATCAGCAGTGTCCAACTGGACATTTTTCTTATTTTAGTAACTGCCATAGTTGTTTGTTATTTTTTGAATTTGAGGTTGTATTTGATAACTAAGTCCAGCAAAGTGATAGAAGCATCTTCCATCTGGTTCAGGATAGCTTCCAATTTGCTCAACAAATAGTTATAGAATATCTGAAGGATCAAAGCAACGATCAAACCACCTACAGTTGTGATCAAAGCCACTTTCATACCACCAGCTACAACCGTCGGGCTGATATCACCAACCTGTTCGATTTTATCGAACGCCATGATCATACCTACTACAGTACCCAAGAATCCTAATGACGGAGCCATTGCGATAAACAATGTGATCCAAGACATGTTCTTTTCCAAAAGACCGCCCTGAACACCACCATAAGAAACGATAGATTTTTCAACTACATCGATACCCTGGTCGATTCTCATCAAACCCTGATAAGCGATAGAAGCGATAGGACCTCTTGTGTCACGAGCGATGGCTTTTGCACCTTCTACATCACCTTTATCCAATGCATCTTCGATACCTTTCAGCAATTTGCTGGAATTAGTTTCAGCCAAGTTCAGATAAATAATTCTTTCCAAGCAGAAAGCCAAACCGAAAATCAATGCGATAGCAACCAAACTCATGAAGTTGGCACCACCTTCGATAAACTTAGTCTTCAATGCCTGGTACATACCACCTTCAACTGCGGCTGTGGCAGCTTCTTGTGCGAATGCTACAGAAGAGATTCCAAGAGCACATAAACTCATGAATGTTTTTGCAAAATACTTTTTCATTGTGTGTTTAATTTTTAAGATTAATAATTCTCTTATTTGTTTTTATTTTTTTGTTATTAATAATCATCATGGTATCTTAAAGCGGAGAGAGCGGGATTCGAACCCGCGAAACCCTTTAGGAGTTTACACGCTTTCCAGGCGTGCCTCTTCAACCACTCGAGCATCTCTCCAAAAACAAGTCACCGCTTTTCTAAAACGGGTGCAAAATACGAAAAAAATCGCATATCCAAACGTTTCAGTGCACAAATCTATAGTTTTTGCCTGACATATGCACAATATCTGACAGATAAATTTTGAATACGCGTTAAAATATCTCACTATATCGGTTTATTCTCGATTTTAAATAGTTTTAGAGCATTTTTTCTTGTTGTTTCAACGGTTTCTTCAAGCGTCAGTCCATAGGTCTGGGCTACTTTTTCAGCCGTTTTCCAGATGTAGGCCGGCTCGTTCCTTTTCCCCCGGTAAGGGACAGGAGCAAGGTAAGGAGCATCTGTTTCCAATACTATTTTATTGATGTCTGTTTGACGGATTATTTCCGATAGGCGGGAGTTCTTAAATGTAATAACCCCATTTATTCCGATTCTGAAATTTTTTAGTTTATTTATTTCTTCCAACTCGGTTTCATTGCCGGTAAAACTGTGAAAGACTCCAGTGAGGGCATCGGCTCCCACTTTATATAAAGATTCGAAAACTTCCGGATATGCTTCACGGGTGTGGATGGCAACTGGCAAATTGAGATCGAGGCTCCATCTGAGCTGCTCTTCGAATACCTCTTTTTGCTCTTTCAGATATGTTTTGTCCCAGTATAAGTCTATGCCTATTTCTCCTATTCCGCAGTAAGTTCGTTTGCCGAGCCACGACTCTGTCTCTTTTAAGTTTTCAACATAGTGCCCGTCCACACTGGTCGGATGCAAACCCATCATCGGATAGGCGAAATCAGGATAACGATCGCATAAATCGTGCATCCGCCCGATGGTGGTCGTGTCGACATTCGGAAGGAGCAATGTGTCTATGCCTGACTCCTTGGCGGCAGTGACTAATTGGTCCTGCTCCGGGTCAAAATCTTCTAAATATAGATGATTGTGTGTGTCGATCAGTTTCATATTAAGACTGGCGGTTCATTAAACGGGCGCTGACCTCTTTCAGGATGTTCAGCCTTTGTGGAGCGACGCTTAACGAGGCAAGGCACTTCATCGCCTGATTATAATATGTATGTATTTTTTCTTCAGACAACTCTTTTAGCCGCAGCTGGTCGTAAATAGCTGTTACGGCGGCGATCTTCTCGGCCGGATCGAATGTCTTTTTGCCGATCCAGCTGTTCAGTTCGGCTTTCTGCGTATCCGAAGCACGATGGAAAGCATTGATCAGCATACATGTCTTTTTGTTACAGAGTATATCTCCTCCTATATTTTTGCCGAACGTGGCCGTGTCGCCGTAGACATCCAACAGGTCGTCCTGCAACTGAAAAGCCAGTCCGATATTGATGCCGAACTGATACAACGCTTCTGCGTCTGCTTCGGGAGCATTTCCCATAATGGCCCCCATTTTCAGGGCGCAGGCAAGCAATACAGCTGTTTTTAACCGGATCATTTCTATGTATTCCGCTTCCGTCACATCCGTCCTCGATTCGAATTCCATGTCGTACTGCTGTCCGCCGCATATCTCGAGCGCCGTAATGGTGAACAGATTCAATATATCTTTTAATGATTCAGATTCCGTTTCGCCGATCAGTTGATAGGCCGCGATCAGCATGGCATCGCCTGAAAGGATGGCTGTGTTGGCATTCCATACTTTATGTACGGTCGGTTTGTTTCTTCTTTTATCGGCTTCGTCCATCAGGTCGTCGTGCAAAAGAGTGAAGTTGTGGAATACTTCGAGCCCTAATGCCGGTTTGATTGCTGCATCTACATTTTCCTTATATAGGTTGCACGCCATGAGTACGAGTGCCGGACGGATTCTTTTCCCACCCAGTGAAAGGATGTATTCGATGGGATCGTATAAACTCTTGGGAGGATAGGTGAATTGAAGTTGAGCTATTTCCTGCTCTATCTTCTGAAGGATATCATTAAAAGCGAACATAGATTTTTTGTTTAAATAAAAAAGGCTGCGATTGAAGCAGCCTTTTTTGTCATATTTACATGTTATTATTGCAGTCTGAAAGTAACAGGCACTGTGTATTTAACACGTACGGGTTTACCTCTCTGTTTACCCGGTGACCATTTCGGCATGCTGTTGATCACACGGAGAGCTTCTTTATCCAATGAAGGGTCTACTCCGCGGATAACTTCTGCATCTACAATAGAACCGTCTTTGTTGACCACAAACGAGCAGGATACGCGACCCTGAATACCGTTTTCCTGGGCAATAACCGGATATTTGATAGATTTTGCCAGGTATTGCAACAAAGCACCCTGTCCACCCGGGAATTCGGGCATTGTTTCTACAACCGTAAAGATCTGCTGTGAAGATTCTTCTTCTTCTTCAACTACTGCTGGAGGCGTATAGGCTTCAACCTGTGCCGATGATGCATCGTCTTCCGAAGAAATGATCTCGACATCGTCCAACTTGACGTCATCTTCTACAACGTTTAATACTTCTGCAGCTGCAGGTGCAGGGGGTGGCGGAGGAGGGGGAGGAGTATCCTCCGGTCTCGTGATTTCAACTTCTTCTTCCGCGATGATATCAGCAACGCCCTGATCTTGGACGATTGTGATCTCACGGTCGCTCCATTCGAAGCCAACGAACAGTACTGCAAGTCCGACGATCATACCCATCAGGATACCCATCGTCTTACCTCTTTCCAGGTCCGCTTTTGGTGATTTCTTAACTTCCATATCTCTTAATGTTTAAAGATGTGTTTTTCTTTTGCGACAAATATACGGAGTTATTTTTTAAATCCGAATAATTCGTATTAAATATACGCTATTTTTACTTTTTTTTTGACTGGGAATAAAAATAATAGCTCTCATATACCTTTTTCGGCTTTTTCCCGTTTCTGTAATTGGGACGTATATACCCGTATTTATTTATCTTTGTATGCATTTTACCAGAGAAATATGAGAAATATTCTATTTATACTCTTCTTTTCCTTTTTGTTGGAGTCTGTAGTCGCACAAACCGGCGACACCGGATATACCTTTCTCCGTTATCCTTCTTCGGCAAGGGCCAATGCGATGGGAGGCAATACGATGTCTTTGATCGAACGGGACCCTTCCCTGATTTTTCATAACCCGGCTTTGTTGGGAGCCGAGATGGATAAAATGGTCAATCTGAATTATCTGAATTACATATCGGATATTAATGTCGGCAGCGCCCTTTTTACCAAGGCGTATAAGGAAAAAGGCGCCTGGGGTGTGGGAGCTTCGTTTTTCAGCCAGGGAAAGATACGGGGAATGTCGGAGGAAGGTCTTCCGACGGGCGATTTTACGGCAAAGGATATCAGTTTGAACGGTTTCTTTTCGTATGACCTTTCCGAGCGCTGGCGTGGCGGGGCTTCGTTGAAGTTTTTGTATTCGGGCATCGGGGATTATACGTCGATCGGGTTGGCTGTCGATGCCGGCTTGAGCTATTATGATTCTGAAAAAGGATTCTCTTTCGGCTTTGCTTTCAAGAATATCGGTGCGCAACTAAAGGCTTATGAAGACGAGCGCCAGAAAATGCCCTGGGATATCCAGCTGGGAATCACCAAGCAGATGGCGCATGCACCGATTCGCTTGTCGCTCACCGCGCAGTATCTGACGAAATGGAAGATCGATTACATAGACGATAACGATAAAGAATATACAGGGGATAATTTTTTCAAATCTTTTGTGAAACACTTGGTGATCGGTGTCGACTATGTTCCTTCCGACAACTTCTGGCTCGGTATCGGATATAATCCTAAAACGGCATTGGATATGAAATTGCAGGGCGGGAATGCCTTCGCCGGTTTCTCCGGTGGTGCCGGTGTGCGGATTAGGATGTTCGACGTGGGCTTTTCCGTTGCCAAATACCATCCTTCGGCCCTCTCCATGATGCTGAGCATCTCCACTACGATTAGCGATTTTTGATGCGTTTTTCCTCTCTTTTTTCTCCTTTCTGTAATTGCTTATAAAGCAACCTATTGGAGTTTCCTCACCAAGGAAACAAAAGTTTCCCGTGCAGGGAACGCGAGTTCCCCAGGCAGGAAACGGCAGTTCCCTCGGCAGGAAACGACAGGAAAACATACCGGATTGCCGGGATGTTCTTATTGGGTAACGGTAAAAGTTTTATCTTTGCATTCCCTATACATTAATATATATATGTAGCGATGAAAAAAATAATTATAGCGATAGACGGTGTCTCTTCCACGGGGAAGAGCACGATGGCAAAAGATTTGGCAAAGGAACTGGGATATACCTATATCGACACCGGAGCCATGTACCGGGCGGTTACGTTGTACAGTCTGCAGCATGGATTCTTTATGGACGGGGTAATCGATGAAAACAAATTGCAGGACGCTATGGGCGATATCGATATATCTTTCCGTTTTAATCCGGAAACCGGGCGCCCCGACACCTATCTGAACGGTGTGAAAGTGGAGAAGGAGATCCGCGGGATGGAAGTCGCCAACCGGGTAAGCCTGATCGCGGCCCTGGGGTTTGTACGCCGTGCGATGGTTGCCAAGCAGCAGGAGATGGGAAAAGCGAAAGGGATCGTGATGGACGGCCGGGATATCGGCACGGTCGTTTTCCCGGATGCGGAACTCAAGATTTACGTGACAGCCAGTCCGGAAGTGCGTGCTCAGCGGCGTTTGGACGAACTGAAAGCCAAAGGGGAGGCGGCTTCTTTTGAGGAAGTCCTTGAAAATGTGAAGACACGCGACCATATCGACATGACGCGTGCCGAGAGCCCTCTCCGCAAAGCAGACGATGCATTGGAACTGGATAACTCGTATATGACGGTTGCCGGGCAGAAGGCTTGGCTTTTGGAACAGTATAAGAAGGTAATCACAGCGGAGTAGCCATGATAGAAGTCGAGATAGATAAAGGTTCCGGTTTTTGTTTTGGTGTGGTGACAGCTATCGAAAGTGCCGAACGTGAACTGAAAAATACGGACAGGTTGTATTGTCTCGGGGACATCGTGCACAACAGCCTGGAAGTGGAACGGCTCGAGGAGTCGGGACTGCGGACGATCGAGCACGACGAGTTTACCCGCCTGAAAGGCGAAAAGGTCTTGCTTCGGGCACATGGAGAGCCGCCGTCGACCTACGAGATTGCCCGGCAGAACAACATCACGATCGTAGATGCGACCTGTCCGGTGGTGCTCCAATTGCAGCGTAAGATCCATAAATGTTATGTGGCTACGCGCGATAGCCGTACGCAGGTTGTGATCTACGGAAAGAAAGGGCATGCCGAGGTGAACGGTTTAGTCGGGCAAACGGAAGGCACTGCTGTCGTTATCGAGAAGGTGGAGGACCTCGACCGTCTTGATTTTAACCGGAACATCTGCCTGTTCTCACAGACGACCAAGTCGTTGGACGGGTTCCGCGAAGTAGTGGCTGAAATCCGACGGCGTATTGCGGACGGAGTTCAATTCGAATATTTCGATACGATCTGCCGCCAGGTCGCCAACCGGTTGCCGAACATCAAGACGTTTGCTTCCAGGCATGATTGGGTGTATTTTGTTGCCGGAAAGAAAAGTTCCAATGGTAAGATGCTGCTGGAAGAATGCCGGAAGGCAAACCCGAACATGGTCTTCATCTCGGAGGCGAAGGAAATTACCGAACCGCTGCCGGAGGGTGTGAACAGTGTCGGTGTGTGTGGAGCTACATCCACTCCGAAATGGTTGATGGAGGAAGTGGCTGTGCGTATCCGTGAGTTGAATGCCAACCGCTGACTTTTCGGGTTAAGATTTGATGAAGTTTTGGAAAATAGACAGCTTTTTGGCAAATAATTATTACTTTTGCCGCGAACATATAAAATATAAGACGCTATGTCTGCAGTTAAGTGTATTGGCATTTTAACGTCCGGAGGTGATGCTCCCGGAATGAACGCTGCCATTCGTGCAGTGACACGTTCCGCTATTTACAACGGAATGTCCGTTAAGGGTATCTATCGTGGATACAAAGGTTTGATAACCGACGAAATTGAAGATTTCAAGACTCAGAACGTAAGTAATATTATTCAGCGTGGCGGTACTATCCTGAAGACGGCCCGTTGTGCAGAGTTTAAGACACCGGAAGGCCGTAAGCAGGCCTACGACAAACTGATGGAGCATGGTATCGATGCCTTGGTTGCCATTGGAGGTGACGGAACACTGACAGGTGCCCGTATCTTTGCCCAAGAGTTTAATTATCCGATTGTCGGCTTGCCCGGTACGATCGATAATGACTTGTATGGCACGGATATTACGATCGGCTATGACACGGCATTGAACACAATCATGGAGTGTGTCGATAAAATCCGTGACACGGCAACCTCACATGACCGTTTGTTCTTTATCGAAGTGATGGGACGTGACGCGGGTTTCCTTGCCTTGAACGGTGCGATTGCATCGGGCGCCGAAGCAGCTATCATCCCGGAAATCTCTCTTGAGAAGGACCAGTTGGCGGAAATGATCGAAAACGGTTTCCGCAAATCCAAGAACAGTAGTATCGTGCTGGTGGCGGAAAGCGAAGTGACCGGTGGCGCTATGGGAGTTGCCGAACGTGTAGAACGCGAATATCCGCAGTTCGACGTACGGGTTTCTATCCTGGGACACTTGCAACGTGGTGGTTCGCCGACGGCACAGGACCGTATTCTGGCTACTCGTATGGGAGTGGCTGCCGTCGATGCATTGCTGGATGACCAGCGTAACGTGATGATGGGTATCCAAAACGATGAAATTGTTTACGTTCCTTTCTCCAAAGCAATCAAGAATGACAAACCGATCAATCGCGATCTGTTGAATACGCTTCGTATTTCTTCTATTTGATTTGTCATTAACAAGCATATAAAAAGCCCCGCGAATATTTCATTCGCGGGGCTTTTTATATATAGAATCCAACTCTATTTATTTGTTGCATCTGAAAGCATAGACATTCCCTCCGAAGTCGGTAGCGAAAATCATATTGCCGTCTGTTGTGAATGTAGAGAATAGCGGAGCTCCTGTTTTGTGCTTCCAGGTCGTTTTTCCGTTTTGGGGATCGACTCCATAGATAATGCCGTCGGATGCGCCGAAGTAAACCGTACCTCCGACAAGCAGAGGGCTTGTTTCGATAGTAGCGACGGGATGGCGGGAGTAAGGAGCGGTATAAACCAGTGCCGGTGAAGTTTGAGCTTTCCATTTGACTTCAAATGTTTCACGGTCGAGTGCTACCAGACCGTCTGTTTGCGTTCCGAGAATAATCAGGTTGTCCGTGACTAATGGAGTGGAATTAACCTGAACATTGAATGGCAATTCTTTGCGGACAATCACCTTTCCCCGACGGCTGTCGATGATGAATAAAGACTGGCGGGAAGCGACGTAAAGCAGGTTGCCGACACAAGCCGGCGTTGCACCTCTGTCTGTGATCCCGTCTTTATCGAGTTTCCAGAGCAGTTCTCCCGTTTTTGCATCGTTGCCGTAGAAGCCCCGCCAGTTAGCGCCTGAAACGATAACATCGTTTGCAAGCAGAGGGGTAGATGTCGTGGCTTCTCCTTGCGGCCAGCCTTTGTTCAACCAGATAGCTTCGCCTGTTTTCCCGTTGTACGCCCCGAATGCTTTTCCGCTTCCGGCATAGACAATACCATTAGCGGCTGTCAATCCGTCAACCAGGACGGGAAGACCGGCAACATTCATCTTTTTGTCCCATTTAAGTCTGCCGGTCTGTGCATCGATAGCGTATAAATAACCTTCCGCATCCTGCGCGAAGACGGTTCCTTCGTCTACGGCAATCGTATTCTTGATGGAGTTGCGAACCGGATACTTCCATTGTAATTCACCTGTCTTTGCATCCAGAGCGAAGACTGCGCCTTCTCCCTTCAAATCTTCATCGACAGAAGCGGCATATACTTTGCCGCCGGCAACGACCGGAGAAGAAAAGTACAGGTTGGCATTTACATTACGGATCCAAGCCAGTTGCGGAGTTCCGCCAATCTCTTCCGGCTGGGACAAGAAAGAGGAACGGCTGACTGCTATTTCTCCATTGTTGAACAACGCTTTTGCTGTGATGAAAACACGTTTGCCTTTACAGTCTGCCGGGAGCTTGGCCATTCCGGACCAGTTCCAGTCTGTATTTTGAGTAAGCTGCGTTTCCGGCAAGACAGTCTTGCCGTCCATGGTACAACTGTAAGTGACACGTACGGCGGGAGCAACCGCATTGTATGTGTTGACCGATACCGGAACCTTTCCGTCCGCCGTCATTGCACTTGCATCATTTGCGATCGAGGCAATTTCAATGGACTTATTTATATATGTATAGCGGAGGGTTGTTCGGATATCCCCTTTCCGGTCTACGTTTATCACGCGGAAGGCAGAAGTCGAGTGGTCGATTCCCCCTTTATCGAGTGTCGCTGTCGATATGGTTAAGACTTCTCCTTGCCTGCGTACGAAATGATTGTGCCAATGGCCGTACAACCAGGCTTTCAGGTTATGTTCGTTCAGGTTGACCTTCTCATTCTCGTTGATGCCGAAAACAAAGTCATTGCCGTAAGTCAGCAAGTCATGATTGAAAACGACGACCGGCTTTTCTGCCGGAACCTGCGCCAGGTCGTTCTTTAACCAACGGTATAGGTCTTCTTTTGTATAGCCGGGCTGGTAATCGCCTCCTGCCATCGGGGTTACGACATAATGGACGTTTCCGAAATCGAAAGAATAATAAACCGGCCCGTAGACATTTTCAAATACTTCTTCCCCGTATTTTCCTTTTACCAGGTCATGGTTGCCGACACAGTAGAACATCGGGCAGTCCATATTGGACGTATTCATCAGATGGATATGGCTCTTCAATCCGTTTTCATAACAGATGTCGCCGGTGTGGATGATAAATGCGATATCCTGATTGGCCGCGTAATCCCGGATGTTATTCGCCCAGTCTTCCTGGTTTTCCGTATTGAATATTTCAGTATCGGAAATATGGATGAACTTGTGATTGCCATCCGGCTTGATGCGTCCTTTCCAGGGTTGCAGCCCGAAATCGTATGCTTGTTCCGTCCCTTCGATCCGTTGGTAATACCGGTTGTCTGTCCTGTAGCCGGAAGGAGTAGTGATGAAGATAAACCGTTCCCGTTCGTGTCCGGGGAGTGTGTAAACACCTTCGGTATTTGTTTTAACTACGTTTAATCCGTCGGACACCCGGACGTCTTTTAAAACTTTCTCTCCTTTGTCATAAATCCCGTTTTGATTGGAATCTATATACACGCGACCTTGATAGGCTGCATGAGCCTCCGTGATTGCCGCACAACTTAGTAATAGCAGTATAAGTTTTTTCTTTTCCATGATAATTTAGATTAATAAAGAATGTGTGTCAAAACAGTTCTTATGCGATCCCGTGTCAAGTGCGGGAACGGGACTGTTTTGACACAGCTTTGTGACCGGATAAGACCGGTATTGTGTATTTCTATTTATTTCTTAGCAGACAGATTCTCCAAAAACAGGTCCATCATCCGTTTGGCAGCGACGAACGAGCTGATCTCGTTATTCAATACCTGCTGCTCCGTGAAGCTCAGCATGTTTTCCACAGCCGGGTTGTGGTAGAACGTTTCGCGGAGCGTGTCGTTGATGCTTTCGTACATCCAGTACTTGGCCTGTTCGTTGCGCTTGTAGTTGAAGTAGCCGTTCTTTTTGGTAAATTCCATATATTCTCCGACCATGTCCCAGATTTCTTTAATCCCCAGATTGTAGTAACCTGAATAAGTCAATACTTTCGGGAACCAACCGGATTCGGGCGCGGGGAACAGGTGCAGGGCGTTGCGGAACTGGGCTGCCGCTAATTTGGCCTTTTCGAGGTTGTCGCCATCCGCTTTATTGATGATGATGCCGTCTGCCATCTCCATAATACCGCGTTTGATACCTTGCAATTCGTCTCCGGTACCGGCGAGTTGGATCAGCAGGAAGAAGTCGACCATCGAGTGGACGGCCGTTTCGCTTTGTCCGACACCGACCGTTTCAACAAATACCGTGTCGAATCCGGCTGCTTCGCAAAGGACGATCGTCTCGCGTGTTTTGCGGGCGACGCCACCCAGGGATCCTGCCGAAGGTGAAGGGCGGATGAAAGCATTTTTTTCGCGTGACAAAGCCTCCATACGGGTTTTGTCGCCGAGGATACTGCCTTTCGAGCGTTCGCTGCTCGGGTCGATTGCCAACACTGCCAGTTTACGTCCTTCGCCTATCAAGTGCATACCGAACGCGTCGATAGACGTACTTTTACCGGCTCCCGGCACTCCGGTGATACCGATGCGGACAGACTTTCCTGCGTGCGGTAGGCATTTTTCGATAATCTCTTGCGCTACTTGCTGGTGTTCGTATTTGGAACTTTCCACCAGCGTCACTGCCTGGCTGAGGATCGTAATGTTCCCCTTCAGGATACCTTCAACAAATTCGGAGGGCGTATATTCTTTGCGTTGAATCCTTTTTTTCAGATAAGGATTTACGGTCGGTACATCGGCTACTCCCTTATTCACCTTTAATCCTCTGTACAGATCGTCGTTCTCGGGATGTTGCATATTTAATTGAAAGTTGAGAGTTGAGAGTTGAAAGTTGGGAGAGAAAGATTATTAAACTTTCAATTTTCAACTTTCACCTTTCAACTGATTAATTATTTTTCTGCGGTTACCTTCACAAGCCGTACCGGACCGTTCGGGTCGTTGCATACGAAATTGATGAGGGCTTCCAGTTTTGTTTTTATCTCTTTCGGGCGGACCGTCACTTTGAAAGTGGCTGTCGTACCCGGTTTGATTTCTCTTTTACCGCCGGAAACGGCTACGCGTTCGTCATCGCAGGTGGCGCTGTAGACGATAAGCGGTGATTTGCCGGAGTTGGTAATTTCGATCGTGCCGCTCACCCGGCCGCCTACCAACGGGATAAAGCTGCCTTTATTGGGCAGTTTGCCGAAGTCGAGCAATGTGCCGGACAGTTGTGCTACCGGAGCTTTCGCTTTTTCCGATGCAGTCAGTTTACTGAAATCGTCTATGATATTGGCGGCAACGTGCAGGTAGCTTTCCTTCCCTTTCTTTTGGCCGATACTTTCGACGGTCAACGGGATTTCGGCAGTCACGCGTCCTTTCCGTTTTGCCTCTTTCGCATTCATGAGGATGGATATTTCACCAGTCTCTCCCGGAGCCAGTTTAGCCGGATTGGCTACGACGTTCAGATAGTGAGGCGTTTTTCCTAAATGAATGTTCAGGGATGTCTTTCCTTCATTGATAATGCCGATCTTTTCTCCCAGCGTCTCTTCCGGGCGGATCGTGCTGTAAAGGATGTTCTTGGTTTGCAGTTTCAGATCGCCGATGCTGTAAGGATAAATTAGTATGGGTTGAGCCTCTTTAGGGGTCACGTTTCCTTTGATGCCTAACGAGAAGCTGCCTTTCTTGCCGTTGCTGTAGATGGCGATTGTCTTGTAAAAAGGGCCGGGACGCCCTTTCGGGTTATAAGTAACTTTGACTTCTCCGGTCTTTCCCGGAGCGATGGGGGCTTTGGTCCATTCGGGTTGTGTACAACCACAAGAAGCCGTGATCCGCGTGATGACAAGCGGACCGTTACCTGTGTTTTTGATCGTAAATATGTGACTTGCCAATCCATCGGATTCCCCTATCGTACCGAAGTTATAGATCAGCTCGTCTGCACTGATTTGGGCGTTATTTTGTGCCGATATACTGCTTATTGCAAACAGTATACCGGCAAGAATAAAGACCAGTTTGCTTCTGTTCAACATTCTTAGATTATTCAGTTTTCCTGTTATTATTCTACCTCTCCCCGGATTGTCAGGATAAAACTACCGGTTTTGCCATTGCTGTACACTGAAATAGTCTTGACAAAAGGACCGGGACGATCTTTCGGGTTGTACGTGATTTTGATGTCGCCTGTCTTACCCGGAGCGATGGGTTCTTTGGTCCATTCCGGTGTCGTGCAGCCGCAAGAGGCGATGACACGTGTCAGGACTAACGGCGCTTCGCCGATATTTTTTATTTTAAAAGTGTGCGACACGTTTCCGTTCGCTTCCTTGATCGTTCCGAAATCATGAGAGGTTTCATCTGCCGAGATTACGGCCTTGTTCTGAGCCGAAGCCATCCCTGTTGCCAGCAGGATTGCCATAAAAATAAAAATAATCTGTTTCATCTTCTCTTTTTATTTAGCTATTGTTTAGAATGCAAAGATAATGTTTACGATGGAATTAGTCTCTTTAAAAAAATGAAATTCTGCTTTCCCTGGGAACCGGTGACGCCGGATTTGCGTGCAGCTGGCTTCGCTGGCTCTCAGCGGAGGCAGATTCATGTGCAGCCGGTTTCGCTGAGTGCCAGCGGGAGCAGATTCACATGCAGCTGGCTTCGCTGGCATTCAGCGGGCGCAGCTGCACGTGTATCGGCTTCTGCCGGGAGTTTAGAACTCCACCCGGACGGTGTTCCCTTCCGTATGCGATACGAATTCGGGCGCATAGAGACATTGGATCGTGCTGATCCCACCTGCATATTCACCCGGACGGTTGACGTATACGGCATATTCCAGGACAAAAGTCCCCTGCGGCAGGCGGTCGAAGAAGAAATTCTCCGAAACATCCGTCGGTGACTGGTAATACCAAACCCCGTCTCTGTAGACAGAACCGGAAAGTTGGTTCGCTGGTTCAAAGCAACCGGCACGAAGGTCTTTCAGGAAGACGTAATCCATTTCACGGTCGGTGCGGACAACGAGGCGGACAATCACTTTGTCGCCGATACGAAGCGGCTTATCCGGGGTGACCGGACGAAGTTGTTGTTCCGTTCCGTTATTCGTTTCGACAAACAGTTTTTTTTCTACGTTCAGGACCCCTTTCTGTTTTTTCACATCGTTGATGTTCTGGAAATACTGTTCGTAGACAGCTCCCCACGCAGGTGCGGAACCTTCCTTTTGGATGGAGATGGAATTACCTTCGGATGCAATTGTTTTTTCATCCGATACGGTTACTTTCAGGTAGCCGGTGGCCAATTCGCCGTTTGTCGTGCTGTACGTTTGCTTACCCCACACGGCGGTACAGGTGTTGTTTGTGTCTAACCAGTCGCTACCTGTCAGGAGTAAAGCATAAATCGCGTTGACCGTAGCTGGGACGGACTCCCAGTTCTGTGTCTGCTTCTGGCTGAGCAACCATTGTTTCAGGCGGTCGGTGTCTTGCTTGTTTGGCGACGTTTCGTTGAAGAGAGCCATCAACAGGCAATGGGTTTCGACCGGGGAGACAAAGGAGTTTTCCCCTCTCCGGTTGTTCGCCCAGTACATGCCTTTGTCTGATGAGGTGGAAGCTGTTTTACGAAGCCAGGCAATGATCTTTCCGGCCACTTCTTTCTTCCCGTTCCGCCACATGAGCCAGGCAATTTCGCCTTTCCCGTGGATGGATTGTTTGTTCCACTGCGTTTCTGCCAGGTTCGTGTAGTAGCGGATCGCTTCACGGGCCGAACCCAATTCGGGGATGTCGCGGTAATTGCTGCGGACAAACAGGTATTCGATTTCCAATGGGGAAATTTCGTTTTTCTGCCAGTTCTTGATCTTCTGGAGCGCTTCATAATCGGACTGGATTTGTTTGTCTACAAATTTGAGCGCTTTTATCTGCATCTCTTTTTCCTGCTGGTTATATTCGACTGCATTCAGTTCTGTCAGCTGGCTCATCCCTTTCAATATATAAAGCGTGATCTCCTGGCTCGGATACATGCCTTTGAACCAGCTCCAGCCTCCATCCGGCGTTTGCAGGTCGAGAAGATGGCGGAGGGCTATTTCCCGTTGTCCGGCTGCCCGGTTCATGTCGAAAAGGAGGGACAAACGCTGTTTTTGTTCCGTTTCATTGTCCGCTTCCAACACCCAGGGAGTTTCTTGCAAAAGGATGTTTTTGAGTTCTGCATTCTTTTCTAAGTTGGAATAGAGCGTAGAGGCATTTCCGCCCTGTGCTTTCCACTGGCTGATGACCTGCTGGATGCGCGGGTGGGCGGTGGCAATGTAACTTGCCAGCGTATTGCTGTAATAAGAGGCGAACCAGGAAATGACGTTGTCGTTTTCCGGCTGGGTGAGGGTCGGTAGCGCCTGTACGGCATACCAGACCGGGTTGGCCGTCAGCTCCAGTGTCGTGCGGAACGGCCGGATGCCTTTGTTGTCTTTCAGGCGGATCACTTCTTCGCTCTTGTCGAACAGGTAGAACGGGGTACTTTCCGTCACCAATATCTCGTTCGATAGAACCGGGATCAGATGCTGTTCGCCGTCACTCCCTTTATCCGAATCGGCCACGATACGGCAACCGATGACGCCGCCCGCTGCTGCCGGCACCTTGAACGACCAACTTACGGTCGTGGTGCTGTCGGCCGGCAGTGTAAATGGCTTCTGCGATTTGGTCAGGCAGATCACCGGCTGGTCGTTGTCCGGATCGAACAGTTCCAGGCTGGCGCGTCCGTCGATGGTGGCGGACGACTGGTTGCTGATTTGTGTCGTGATGGTCACTTCGTCGCCCTGGCGCAGGAAGCGCGGAAGGTTAGGGGTTACCATCAGCGGTTTGCTGGTGATGATTTCGCGGGACAGATAGCCGTATTTCAGGTCTTCCGTCTGGGCTAACAGTTGCAGTTTCCAGGTCGTGTTGCTTTCGGGCATTGTGAAGCTGAATGCAACATCGCCTGCTTCGTTGGTCACTAATGCCGGATAGAAGAATGCGGTTTCGGCAAAGTTTTCGCGGAGTTCGATCGGGTTGTTCGGAACGAAAGATTTTCCGTTTTCTTCCACCTCTTCTTCTGCTATGATATCTGCAACACCCTGGTCCGCCCTTACTGCAGATTCTTCCAGCGGTGCACTGTCGTTTGTGATGCTGATGGCTTCGGCCACTGCTGGGGCGGCAGCCGATTTCATGACGGCTCCGGTTGCAAAGGTGCGGTTGTTACGTCCGTAACGGTATCCTAATGACAACACGTCCTGCCAGTTGAGGCGGTCGTATTGGTATTGCGGGACGTTCAATCCTTTCCGGTCTCCTGTCTCGTACCGGCTGCTGCTATTGAATGCAGCCCCTTCCGAGAAGCGCGGAGCTGACAGGTAAACAGATCTCCGGGGAGAGAAAGACCAGCTAAAAGGCAATAACTTATCCAATGAAGCATCGTACATGCTCGCCAGAACCTCTGCGGAGACGGTTGCGGAATCGGCATCCGTAATACGGAATTTCCAGTTCTCCTTGCTTCCCGGCAGCAGGTGGTCGCGGAACGTCTTTGCCTGGATGTTCAGTTTCCGGTCCGGCTGGCGGCGGTAAACCGGTACTTCGGTGACATACATCTTGCCGTCCTTGACAAACGTGAAAGATACGGTGAAACCTTCGCCGTCCGTTTCTTTAAACGGGATGCGGAATGTCCGGTTTTCATCGCTCAACCGGATGTATTTACGTTCCATGCATTTGTTGGATGCTGTATAAATTTCATATAATATATGCGTGTCTTTGTCGGAGGTCCCGAATATAAACGCGGCCTCTTCTCCCGGCACGCAACTCGTATGTTCCTTGATCAGCCAGGTATGCATAAATACGGGCGGGCGTTTGTCCCGGCGGCTGTAGAGGATGAAGTCCTGATTGGCGGAAACCTCTTTCCCGTTGGAGTCGGTCGATTTTACTTCCAAGCGATAGCGCCCGGCGGGAAGTTCACGGAATACGACAGGCGATATTTCATCTCCTGTAATGAAGTTGCCTGTAGCCATCTGTTTATCGATCTTATACCGGTCTACACCGAATAGGTCCTTTTCCGGCTTTTCATCCAGTAAGGAATAAATGGTATAACTTCCTTCCGCGGATGCTTTTTGTCTGTTTAGCGTATAAGCCGTTATCACTGCTTTGGCGGAATCGCTCTCCATTTCCTGTCCGGGCATTTGGATATCCAACAGGATGCCCGTATCGCCAACCGAGAAAGTATAGCTTGCCTCTTGCGTCTCCCCTTTGCTGTCGGTCAGGGTTGCCGTTACCTCGTAGCTCTGGAAGGCGGGGCGCAGACCTGTTGTTTCCGGCCGTTCGGGTACGAAAGAGATCGTGAAGTTGCCTTTGCTGTCTACTTTTGCTGTTCCGCTTGCAACCTGCTTGTATGTGAAGTCGAACGGGTTCGGCATGTAGAGGCGTGCCCAGAACGGACGGCGCGTAATCGTCCAGTTCACCTCGCCTGTCTGAAGGTCGATACCGGAGAATGTCTGTGCTTCGCCTGTCAGCTTCACCGGGTTGCCGAAAGATACTTCTTCCTTGAGTGGCAGGAAGCTGACTTTAAATGTCGGGCGTTTGTATTCTTCTACCCGGATGTTTGTGCGGGCCCTCTCCGATACAAGAGTGAAGCTTCCGCCCAATGTCTGTGCCGGAATGGTAAATTCGCCGTTGAAGGAACCGAATTTATCGGTCTTGAATGTTTTGCTGGCTACTTCCTTGTAGTTGGCATCCCGCAAGGCGACGGTGTAGGTTCGTCCGGCTACGACATGCGGGTTGTCCGTATCTTTTACGTAGGCGATGCCTTTGAAGAATACGTTTTGCCCCGGCCGGTAGATTCCCCGGTCGGTGAAGAGCGACAGGTCGACTTCTTCTTTATCCTGTCCCGAACGGAAAGAACCGTAAGGATATATATTCGTGAAAATGGAGGAGGTGTCTTCACGGAACACCGGACGTATTTGCGTGATATTCTTTTTGGCAGGGAGGACGGCAATACCTAACCGGTCTGTTTTCACTTCTCCCTGACGTTGGACGGTTCCGTTCATCCTGTTGGTTTTGTAATAGATTACGGTTGCGCCTTCGATCGGTTTGCCGCTTTCCAGGTCGGTGACAAGTACTTCCGAATTGTTTGCCTGGCTGCGGGTAAGGGCCGCCAGGCGGCTGACGCTGAAACGGTTGGAAACTGTTAGTTGCTTGCCGGGAACCGTGATCACGTATTCGTACAATCCTAACTTATCCATCGGGATGGTAAGGATGGAATCGGCCTCGGTGTAGGAGTTGGGGAGATGCATGTCGAATGTGACTTCTTTTACCAGTTCTCCCCGCATACTTTTACTGTTCTTATACAGATTCCGCCAGACATCTTCTGGCTGACGGAGGCTTTTGTAGATGCGTACGGTTAGTTGAGGCGTGTTGACATATTTGAGTTGCAGCGTCAGATCCTTGCCGGGATAAACGTTATTATCGGACTGGATATTCAGGACCGGCGTTTCCATTTCGTTCAATTGGTTCTTGAAAACGTTTACACGGTCGTAGTCCGGATATTGCGCAATACTTTCTTTGCAAAGCGTATAAATGAGTGCCTGGATGGAGTCTTGGTGAGCCTTGTCGCCTTGGTAACGTTCCCGTTGGAGAAGATTCATTTCGGCAATGCGTATTTCGGCGGCAAAGGTTTTTTTATCGTACACCTTATACAAACTGTCCAGCGCGTTTCTGTAGTCGGTGGCATTTACCGACTGGATGTCGTATTTGTATTGCCAGTAATCCAGTTCGTCCAACAATAAGGCTTTCTTCTCCGGTTGTGTACGGCGGAAAGCGATCAAATCTTCATACCATTTATCCGACGGCTGCAGGTCGATCGCCCGGAAAGCCAGGAAATCATACAGGGTAGGGCGGAGTTGAGGCGTGTCTTTTCCTTTCTTCAGGATCAGGTTATACTGGCTGACCGGTGTTTGTTGCAGCAACTGTGCCGGTTGGAGGGATAGCGTCAGCTCTTGTTTGATCTTGTCGCGGAAAAGGTTGGAAGTCCATTCGCGGATATCTTCGGGCACATAGCCTGCAAGCTGGGTCCGTTGGTTGACGCTCCAGCGGTTTTGCATATAAAAGTTGTTGTACATTTCCGCAATCATGGAATGGAGGACTGCCACCGATGCCGGATCGGGACATGTTTTGGCATACGTTTCCACTTCCTTGATCAGTTCCGGGAATGTGTCGGTATCTTTTTCCAGTTGGTTTTTCATCCGGGTGATAAGCGACTGGATCAGCAACGGAGTATTTTTCGTTTGAATGGCTTCTGTTATAGCCTTTTCGTTGACGGAGGCCCGATCCGCTTTCACGTAAAATATAGTAGATACTATTCCGCATACGATCAGGGCTGAAACAATAATTGCTCTTATCTTCATATCTATATGGATTTACTTGTTAAACAAACATCCTTTCAAGTATAGATACAAAGAAAGAGCAAAAAGTTGTAAAATTACCGTTAATTAGGAGTAATTTTATTTTTTACGGACGTAAGTCAGGAATGTGTAGGGATATGGATTTTTCTCGTCTGCCGGGAATTCCTGGCGTTCCACCTCTTCCCACAGATCCCAGTTGACAACGGGGAAAAACGCGTCTGCATCGGGAAACTCTCCGTGTATGCGAGTCAGGTACATCTTGTCGGCGATTCCCAGCCCTTGTCTGTAAACTAAGGAACCTCCGATGATATAGATATCTTCTTCTTTTTCGCATATGTCTAATGCGTCGTGCATGGATTCGCAGGCAAAGCAGTTGATGAAGCCCGCTTCCGGCATGGTGGTCAGTACGACATTTTTACGGTTGGGCAATCCGCCTTTAGGTAAAGACTCGAAAGTTTTACGTCCCATTATTACGGCGTGACCTGTTGTCAGATCTTTAAAACGCTTCATATCTGCCGGCATGTGCCAAAGCAGTCCGAGATCCTTTCCGATTGCATTGTTGTCGGAAATAGCTGCTACAATTGAAATAGTACTCATAAACTTATCGAATTTAATAGAACTTGCTGTTTTTATCTTTTCTTCAATCTCTTATACCGCTACTTCACCCTTGATGTGAGGATGGGGATCATATCCCGTCAGATTGAAATCCTCATATCGGAAACTGAATATGTCTTTCACTTCCGGATTGATTTCCATCCGGGGGAGCGGCCGCGGATCACGTGTCAGTTGCAACTTCACCTGTTCAAGATGGTTCGTATAAATATGTGCATCGCCAAGCGTATGGACAAAATCTCCGGCTTTCAGTCCGGTTACCTGTGCCATCATCTGTAATAACAGGGCGTATGAGGCAATGTTAAAGGGTACGCCTAAGAATATATCGGCACTGCGCTGGTACATTTGCAGGCTCAGGCGGCCATCGGCTACATAAAACTGGAAGAAAGCGTGGCAGGGAGGCAGATTCATATTATCCAGATCTCCCACATTCCAGGCGCTGACGATGATACGGCGTGAATCCGGATTATGCTTGATTGTCTTTACCGCTTCACTGATCTGGTCGATGCTTCCGCCTTTGTAGTCCGGCCATGAACGCCATTGGAAACCGTAGATATGTCCTAAGTTCCCATCCGGATCGGCCCATTCGTTCCAGATTCTCACTCCATGTTCCTGCAGGTATTTTGCATTTGTATCACCTTGAAGGAACCAAAGCAGTTCATAAATAATGGATTTCAAATGCAGTTTCTTTGTTGTGAGCAGAGGAAAACCGTCTTCAAGATTGAAGCGCATCTGATGTCCGAAAACACTGTATGTACCGGTTCCTGTCCGATCTTCTTTCTTAACTCCTTCACGGAGGACACGATCGAGTAATTCTAAATACTGTTTCATTTTTCTCTATTATGACAGACAAATGTACGAAAGTGATTTGTATTAAACAACATTATTCTACAGCATCGTTTGTTTTTGACAATAATAGCGTATATTTGCTGCATATCTAACAAACATTTAATTTATAGGTATCAAAAATGAAGAGACTATGTATGGCTGTCATGGCAATGTGTGTTTTGTTGTCATGTACTGAGAAAAAAGAGGAGGCCACTCTTTCCGGACTGATGAAATCTAATTTCGTATCGGAAGTACAGGGAAAACCGACTGCATTATATGTGTTGAAGAACCAGAATGGTGCGGAAGCATGTGTGACGAATTGGGGCGGACGACTGGTGTCGGTTATGGTTCCTGACAAGGATGGCAAAATGACGGATGTCGTTCTGGGGTATGATAACATCCAACAGTATGTGGACAATCCCAACAATAATTATGGCGGATTGATCGGTCGGTATGGTAACCGTATCGCGAACGGTAAATTCTCGTTGGACGGTGTTGAATATCAGTTGCCGCAGAATAACAACGGGCATTGCTTGCACGGTGGTCCGGATGGCTATCATACGGTTGTTTGGGATGCCAAGCAGGTGAATGACCAGAGTGTGGAGTTGACTTATCTCTCCAAAGACGGTGAAGCCGGTTTTCCGGGAAACCTGAACCTGAAGGTGACGTACACGCTGACAAACGATAATGCTGTCGATATCAAATATGAGGCTACAACAGACAAACCGACTGTCGTAAACCTGACAAACCATAGTTACTTCAACCTTTCCGGCGTTCCGGGTTCCCAGATTCTGGATCATTCGCTGATGATTGCGGCCGATACTTACGTCCCGGTGGATGAAACATTGATTCCGACCGGTACGCTCGATCCTGTTGAAGGAACTCCGATGGATTTGCGTCAACCTGTTGCCATCGGTGCGCACATCGACGAACCGTTCGACCAGTTGGTAAGGGGCAAAGGCTACGACCATAACTGGGTGCTGAATAATAATTGCGACATCAATGTCCTGGCTGCAAAGGCCGTTTCTGCAAAGAGCGGTATCGGCCTTGAAGTATATACCAACGAACCGGGCATCCAGTTCTATGCCGGAAATGCAATGGCAAAGGATGGCGATAAAGGAAAATTGGGAGTGATCTATCCGCATCGCGGCGCGTTGTGCCTGGAAACACAGCACTATCCTGATACTCCCAACCAGCCGAACTTCCCGAGCGTCGTGTTACGTCCCGGTGAAAAGTATTTCAGCGAATGTATTTATAAATTTACGGTTGAAAAGTAAAAGACATTATATTTTTGGGGAAACTTTCTGACAATCGGAATGATTGGAAAGGGGCGGCTGTAAAAGGCCGCCCCTTTTATTAGCAAGAATCTATGATTTATATCTGTTAATATTTCTTTGTAAACAATATAGTTTGCCGTTTTTATTTATCTTTGCATTTGACGTAGAATCGCCGATGCTTTGACTTTTCGGCTGTTTTACTGAGGATAACGTTAAGCGTTTAAGATATTATCTTTGGAACTGAAAATCGCCAACTTTCAAGTCGGACAAAGATAATAGACAACTGGACGCTCACGCTTGTTATATATACTCGTGTATATAGAATAGAGCGTGGGCTGTTGTTTATTATTTGTCCGATGGGTGTTTGGCGATACCTCAGTTTCAAATAGTAAATTAACAGTTCCCACGCTTTTTAATTATATAGATGCCAAACGTAGGGGAGCAGGGCGGCACCATAATTTGAGTATGAGCTCAGGAGAATCGGAGAAAATTGCAATCTGTTGCGTGTTATTGGATATTGTGGAAGCTATGGGTACAAGTGCCGATATAAAGAGCTGTCGCCATTATCAATCGTTGAGAGATAAAACGGATATTACCGATTCTGACTTTGAACGGGCACGCTCCGTCTCGGTATTGTCCAGCCTGGTTACTTTGAAGGGTATGCACTATAATAAGAAGATGCTGCTCGCCTTGACTGTCTGCGATCTTTATTCCGCTCACGCACACGTTTCCCTCAATTTGAGGATCGCTTTCGAAACCTTAATGAATGCCATCGAATGGCCGATCTCGTTCTCCGAGATATTGACGATCAGCAGGACGGAATAAAGGGGATAGGGTAAAAGAATACTGACGAATATTCATGTGGTTTTTGCGGAATTCTCTATCACTCTATCACACTTTGCTTTGTATGCTTTGATAAACACGATGTGTAGGGTGTGATAGATACCGGATTCATGTATCACACTTGTGTCACATATCTATCACACCCTATCTATGTTTTGGGGATACATATAATCTTTTATTATATGGTAAGCGTCTTAATTACAATACAATAGTATGAGATAAATCTGTACATCCGGGTGGAGCCGTCCTGAACATCCGGATGTAGAGAGTGGCTACATCCGGGTGTAGAAAGCCGGAAGATGGGGGTGTTTCTGAACATTTCTGCTTGTTTTCCGCTCTTTTCCTGCTTGTTTTATTAAAAAAAATACCTGATGTTGATGAAATAACCTCCTCATAAATGCATATCGGCACGATTCCTTTTGCTTTTGGATGTATACTGGCTACTTGTTTCATGTTTAAACAATACTTTAGACTTCATCTGCCGCAGAGAATATCGGGTGAGGCAATTCTTTCTTTAAATATTCCGCAGTGACGGATTGTTGACATGCAAGCATTTCTGTCGGGGTACCGGAAAAAAGCAGTTCGCCACCCATTTGTCCGCCACCGGGCCCCAGTTCGATCACATAGTCGGCTGCTTTCAGAACATCCAGATTATGTTCTATCAGGAAGACGGAATTACCTTGGTCTACCATTGAATCGAAAAGATGGATGATTTGATGTATATCTTTGACATGGAGCCCGTCGGTCGGCTCGTCCAAGATAAAGATTTTACCCTTGTTATCCAGATAGGAGGCGAGTTTGACACGCTGTAGCTCTCCTCCGGAAAGAGTCGAAAGCGCCTGGTTGAGGTGCAGGTAGCCCAGGCCGACTTTCATCAGGGGCTGTAATTTCTTTTCTATTTCTGTCCCGGCGAAACGGAGCGAGGCTTTCCGTACGGTCAGGTTCATTACTTCTGCGATATTCAATCCGTCGACAGTGTATTGCAGTGCTTCTTGCGAATAGCGTAATCCGCCACAGGCTTCACAGACGGTTTCGATCGAATCCATAAAAGCCATGTCCGACACGATGACGCCTTTTCCACCGCATACCGGACAACCGCCTTTTCCGTTGAAGGTAAACATGCTCAATCCGGCTTTGCTTTTCCGGGCAAAGAGTTTGCGTATATCATCCGCTACTCCGATATAGGTCGCGGGGGTAGAGCGCAGGCTGATGCCGATATTTCTCTGGCTGATGTAAATCACATCTTCTTCGCAGGCTTGGCGGAAACACTCCATCAAGGAGCTTTTTCCCGAACCGGCAACTCCTGCAATCACGGTAAAGAGGCCGAGTGGAAAGCGGATTGTCAGATCCTTCAGATTATGTTCTCCCGCATGTTCGAGTGTAAACCAACCGGACGGCCTACGGACTTCTGTTTTCAGTGGCGATTTCTCTGCGATCATCGATCCGGTTTGTGTGCCGCTTTCCAATAAGCCCTCATAGCTACCTTCATATAGGATATTGCCGCCGTCCATGCCGGAACCGGGACCCATATCGACGATATGGTCCGCGATCTGAATCATTTCCTTGTGATGTTCTACTAAAAGAACTGTGTTGCCGTGGTCGCGCAACTTCCGTACGGATGCTTTGAGCAGGCGGATGTCGTGGCTGTGCAGTCCGACACTGGGCTCATCGAGTACATACAGCATATCGGACAGGGCGGAGTTTATATATTTGGCAATCTTGCAACGTTGTGCCTCGCCTCCGGAAAGTGTTCCCATATTGCGGTCGAGTGTCAGGTAGCCCAATCCGATCTCTTCGAGGGCGGACAGACGGCTCCCGATAGCCTGCTTCAGGTCGTTTGCCAAAGGATCGTCGATTTTCTGTAGCCAGTCGAGGATATCGGGAATGGCGAGACTGGTAACCTCGGCAATGTTTCTCCCACCGATCCGGCAGGAAAGAACAGTACGGTTCAGACGCGAGCCACCGCAATCCGGACATACACCCATCGTTACCATCGGTTCCAGTAATTTCTGATGCAGTTTGCCTTCTTCCGAATTGATGATGCTGCGGTACATACGGGTGACCAGACCTTCGTATTTGGCGGTCCGGGGCCAGTCGGCCGGCGGGTTCTTGAGCCGGATTTGGGGTGAATAAAGAAATAGCTCCAATTCTTCCGGCGTATAGTCCTTGATTTTTTTGTCTAAGTCGAACAGGCCGCTGCAAGCATACCGGATCCATCGCCATCCGCCGCGATGGAAGGCGACGTAATGGATCGTGTCTTCATCATTCAGCGATTTGTTGAAGTCGACGAGTTTGTGGACATCCAGTTCGCGCACTTCCCCCAATCCGTCGCAACGGGGGCATCTTCCTTGCGGATGATTGAAGGAGAACGTGTCGGAATACCCGACAAAAGGTTTGCCGATGCGGGAAAACAGCAACCGGAGCAGGGAATAGATATCCGTGTAAGTCCCCACGGTCGAGCGGGCATTGGGCGCCGGTTTCTTTTGGTCGATCACGATTGCTACGGGGAGGTGTTCGATCCTGTCCACATGCGGACGTCCGTATTTCGGCAGATATTGCTGGACGAAGCTGGGAAAAGTCTCGTTCAGTTCCCGCCGTGAGCTGGCGGCAATGGTGTCCAATACTAAGGATGATTTGCCGGAGCCGGAAACTCCTGTAAAGATCGTAATCTGTTTCTTGGGGATTTCCAGTGAGATATGTTTGAGGTTATTCTCGTAAGCACCTGTTACTTTTATATTTTCCATATTTATAATTCTTCTTTTTGGGCAGATTCAAAAGTAATCATATAATTTGTAAGAAGAAACGTCCGGATATAAAAAAGGCTGGCGAATCTGATTCACCAGCCTCTTTCGTATATCCAATATGATAGTTAAAACATTCCTTTTTCTAAATCAGCAGCTTTTACGCGGAAGATGTATCCGTTGCGCGAGAAGACTAATTCACCGTCTTCTTTCTTTTTCTGGTTTACTAATCGCTGGAAAGCGATATTGGCACCTTTAACTATATTCTCTTCAAATTCTCTGACTTCTTGTTCACTCATGATGCTCAAGTTTTGTATAAATATCCGAATTATATATCTCTTTTTTGTCACTCCTGAAGCCTTTGGCGATTACTTCCATCGGCGACATAGAGTTGTCTGCAATCATCCAATAATCACAAATGGGGATATATAGTTCAAAAAGATTGTGTATACCTGCCTCGTAACGACGGCGGATAGTACTTTCCGGAATGTTATGTCCTCCGGCGGCCACTCTCATTTTAACTCGCTCCACTGCCAAGTCCGGTGTGTTCAACCAGAAATATAGCAATGTCACATAATATCCTTCCCTTTGTGCTTCCCGGATCAGGTTTGCGCCTGAACGGGTAGCCAGTGTAGTTTCCATTGCAAACGTTTCGCCCGAAGCGATTAGTTCTTTAATGCGTTTATACATAATACGACTGGCTTCAACGGCTACCGCGATACTATCAGAATTAAAAGGGGAAAGCCCCTTGGCAATCTCGTCGGAATTAACGAACTCTTTACACTTCAACATCTCTGGAAGAATTGTGAAGGAAGCTGTCGTCTTTCCTGCCCCGTTGCATCCCGATATTATGTATAGATATGGCACTACTTACTGTCTTTTGTTGGGGCAAATATAGATAATAGTTTAATATGTTGGTTAATTTTATTCTCAAAAATAGTAAAAATGTGCAGAAAATGTACGGCTAACCCCTCGGTTCGTTATAAAAACAGGCTGTTTGGTGTAATTTAATGGCTTTGTCAAATGTCTGCAACATACCTTTATACCCATAAAAGGTCGCTCATTATGCCGTCGGAGATGAAAATACCTTCCTTCGAGAGGGTTAAGGTGTCGTTTTCGCGGATAAGTAATCCCTGACGTAAATAGGTGGCTGCTTGCCGTTCGAAATAGGCCTGCTTTTCCTTGCCGAACCGCTCCCGGATATCGGCCAACCGGATTCCCCACATGGTGCGTAGACCGGTGATGATAAAGTCGTTGTATTTTGTGTTGGGGTTCAATTCTTCTATTTCCGTATCGGGAATGCCGGCCTTGATCCCTTGTAGATAGAGTGGAAGGGAAGAGATGTTCCATTGGCGGCTTTCTCCGTTATAAGAATGGGCGGAAGGTCCGATGCCTATATATTTCTTGCCGGTCCAATAGGAACTGTTGTGCCGGGAAAAGGAGCCGGGACGGGCGAAATTGGAAATCTCATAATGGAGATAGCCGGCTCCGGTCAACTTATTTATTAAGGTGGAGAAAAGGGCGACACTCAGATCTTCTTCGACGGGTGTCACTTTTCCGGCTTCCATCAGCTTATATAAGGCTGTCCCTTCTTCATATATTAGATGGTAGGCCGAGATATGGGGAATCTCCAGGCGGATCGCTTCATCCAGGTTCTCTTGCCATTCATCCAAGGTTTGTCCGGGTAATCCGTATATCAGGTCGATGCTGATGTTTTGGATGCCGTTCTCTTTGCAAAGCCCGACTGCACGCAAGGCTTGTTCGCGGTTATGGCGGCGGTTCAGGAAACGGAGGTCCTTTTCCTTGAAACTCTGCACGCCCATACTGACCCGGTTGAAGGGTAGGTTGCGGAGGGAAGCTACATATTCCGGAGTCATATCGTCGGGATTGGCCTCCAGCGTGATTTCTTTACATGCGCTTGTATCGAACAGGCGGTCTGTAGCCTCGAATATCCGCTCGAAGTCAGCCTGTTGAAGTTGAGAAGGGGTACCGCCTCCAAAATAAATGGTTTCAAAGGGTTCTCCTTCTATATATCCTTGGCGTAATTCCATCTCCCGGATAACCGCATTGACATACGGTTCTTTGAACTTCATATCCGTATTGGAAAAGAAGTCGCAATACAGGCACCGTTTGGTGCAAAAAGGGATGTGGATATATAAACCTGCCACTCTGTTCTGCTTTTTAGTAATACAAAGATAGCAACATTTTTATCTCTATCTATCTTTCTTTCCGCCCTTTATCTTTGATCTGTTAAATAACATAGTTCTCAAACACCGGGTTTGAAATTGTTTTTCTCCTTTACAATCTCTAATTTGCGGTCCCGTGAATAAAAAGGGTTTACGGTCAATCTTTATTGTTAAACACAAATTAATACCTTGATATCATGAAAGTATACCAAACAAACGAAATCAAGAACATCTCTATCTTGGGAAGTTCGGGCTCTGGGAAAACCACTCTCGCTGAAGCGATGCTTTACGAGGGTGGAGTTATAAAACGTCGTGGAAGTGTGGAATCCGGAAACACTGTGAGCGATTATTTCCCGGTTGAGAAAGAGTATGGCTACTCGGTATTCTCGACCGTTTTCAGTGTAGAATGGCAGGACAGAAAGTTGAATTTCATCGATTGTCCGGGTTCAGACGATTTCATCGGCGGCGCAGTTTCCGCTTTGAACGTGACAGACACTGCGCTGATGGTACTGAATGCCCAGTATGGTGTGGAAGTCGGTACGATCAACCAGTTCCGGTATACAGAACAATTTCATAAGCCGGTTATCTTTGTTGTGAACCAACTGGATAATGATAAGGCTGATTATGACGGGACAATCGCCCAGTTGCGGGATCAGTGGGGAGCTAAGGTTGTTCCTATCCAGTACCCGGTTTCTACAGGTTCGTCTTTTAATGCGGTTGTCGATGTGTTGAAGATGAAAATGTATCGCTGGAAGCCCGAAGGCGGTGTCCCCGAAGTATTGGAAATTCCGGCGGAAGAAATGGATAAGGCAATGGAACTTCACAAGGCATTGGTTGAATCGGCTGCCGAACATGACGATATGCTGATGGAAAAATTCTTTGAAGAAGGTACATTGAGTGAAGACGATATGCGTGCAGGTATTCGTGCCGGTCTGGTTATCCGGGGGATGTTTCCGGTATTTTGTGTATGCGCAGGCCGTGATATGTGCGTTCGCCGTACGCTTGAATTCTTAGGAAATGTGGTTCCTTGTACGGATAAGATGCCACGCCCGGTTACTACCGAAGGTGTGGAAGTGACTCCCGACCCGAACGGACCGACCAGCCTGTTCTTCTTTAAAACAACTGTAGAACCGCATATCGGCCAGGTTTCCTACTTTAAAGTGATATCAGGTAAAGTAAAAGAAGGTGACGACTTGTTGAATGCCGATCGCGGTTCGAAAGAGCGTATCGCACAGTTGTTCTCGGTTGCCGGACAAACCCGTAATTCCGTGACTGAAATGGTTGCCGGCGATATCGGTGCTACGGTTAAACTGAAAGATGTACGCCGTGGTAATACCTTGAATGGTAAGGGATGTGATTATCGTTTCGACTTTATCAAATATCCGGATCCAAAGTATCGCCGTGCCGTGAAACCGGTTAATGAAGCAGATGCCGAAAAGATGATGGAAATCCTGATGCGTATGCGCGAAGAAGACCCGACGTGGATGATCGAACAGTCGAAGGAATTGAAACAGACAATCGTTTCCGGCCAGGGAGAATTCCATCTTCGTACGTTGAAATGGAGAATTGAGAACAATGATAAATTGCCGATCGAGTTCTACGAACCGAAGATCCCGTATCGTGAAACCATCACGAAAGCTTCCCGTGCGGACTACCGCCATAAGAAACAGTCGGGTGGCGCAGGCCAGTTCGGTGAAGTTCATCTGATTGTCGAACCGTATTACGAAGGTATGCCGGCACCGGATACATATCGTTTTGGCGGACAAGAATATAAAATCAGCGTACGTGATACGCAGACTATAGATTTGGACTGGGGTGGAAAGCTGGTATTTATTAACAGTATCGTTGGTGGAGCCATCGATGCCCGTTTCCTTCCGGCTATCCTGAAAGGTATTATGGCCCGTATGGAGCAGGGACCGTTGACTGGTTCGTATGCCCGTGACGTGCGCATCATCGTCTATGACGGAAAGATGCACCCGGTGGACAGTAATGAAATTTCTTTCATGCTGGCTGGCCGTAATGCTTTCAGTACCGCCTTTAAAGAAGCCGGTCCTAAGATCCTGGAACCTGTTTATGATGTAGAAGTATCGGTTCCGGCTGATTATCTGGGCGACGTGATGAGCGACCTGCAAGGACGTCGTGCCATCATTATGGGTATGAATAGTGAAAAAGGCTACGAAAAGCTGTTAGCTAAAGTGCCTTTGAAAGAGATGTCTTCGTATTCGACATCTTTGAGTTCCATCACTGGTGGACGTGCTTCATTTACTATGAAGTTCTCCAGCTATGAACTGGTTCCGTCGGATGTCCAGGATAAGCTGTTGAAAGCTTACGAGGCAACTCAGGCAGAAGATTGATTTGGATTTTCTATAAATTGGATGAAGGCTGCCCCTGTGAAGGAGTGGCCTTCATTGTTTTTTCATACGGCTGTTGTAGCGGCGTAATATGAAGTACGTTTTTTTGTATTGTGTTAATAGAAACAACATGAAACTAAGAAAGTACTATCCAACCCTTGTCCTGTCGGACATTCACTTAGGCTCCGAGCATTCCCGGACCGAAGAAGTGACGAATTTCCTTAAACATGTTAACTGCGACCGCCTGATACTGAATGGCGATATAATCGACGGCTGGCAACTTCAGAAATCCGGGCGCCGTTGGAAGCAGCAACAGACCGACTTCTTCAAAGTCCTGATGAAGATGATGGAGAAGCAGGGGACGGAGATTATCTATATACGTGGCAATCATGACGATTTTCTGGACAACCTGGTCCCGTTTACCTTTTCCAACTTGTCTATCGTAAAGGATTATATTCTGAATACGCACGGGAAACGCTACTTAGTGACGCATGGAGATATCTTCGATACGGTTACGACGAATATGCGTTGGCTGGCGATGTTGGGAGATATGGGCTATACTTTTCTGTTGTGGCTGAACCGTATATACAACCAGCGGAGGGAAAAAGTAGGAAAGCCTTACTTCTCCCTTTCCCAGCATGTCAAACATAAGGTGAAAAGCGCTGTTCCCTATATCTTTGATTTTGAAAAAGAACTTGTCAAGCTGGCCGAAGCAAAGAAATTGGACGGTATTATCTGCGGACATATCCATCAGGCAGCTAACGTACGGTACGGGAATATCCATTACCTGAATTCCGGCGACTGGGTGGAAAGCCTTACGGCACTCGTTGAAAATGAACAAGGCGAATGGAATATTGTTTCATATAGTAAGGAAGATTATGACCGTAATGAAAAGGTCTCTTCCGGTCTGTATTATGCCGAAGTAATATGAAAATACTGTTTGTCATACAAGGTGAAGGACGTGGTCACCTGACCCAGGCGCTTTCTCTTCGCCAGAAATTGGCGGATGAAGGACATGAGATCGTGGGGGTTCTGGTCGGAAAAAGTCCGGCACGCAGGCTTCCCGTTTTTTTTAGCGAGAAGATCGGTGTTCCTGTTTATCCGTTCGAGAGCCCGAACTTCCTTCCTTCGGCCAAGAATAAGCAGGTCAATTTGGTAAGGAGTGTGGCTTATAACCTGTTTAGATTGCATAAATATTTTTCTAGTATCCGGTATATCAACCGGATGATAAAGGAGATGGGAGCGGATGTCGTTGTGAACTTCTACGAACTGCTGACCGGGCTGACTTATCTGTTTTGCCGTCCGAAAGCCCTGATGGTTTGTATTGCGCACCAGTATTTATTTCTGCATCCGGACTTTGATTTTCCGAAACAAAATAAATTATCACTTGCTTCTCTGAAGTTTTTCACCCGTATCACGGCTATAGGAGCCGCTAAAAAGCTGGCTTTGTCTTTTCGCAAGATGCGCGAGGTACCGGCGGAAGGGATTGTCGTGGTCCCTCCTCTTTTGCGTAAAGAGGTTTTGGATATGACACCTGAGAAGGGTGATTATCTGCATGGATATATTTTAAATAGCGGCTTCAGTGAGGAAATACGTTCTTGGCATAAGGCTCATCCAGCAGTCGATCTTCATATCTTCTGGGATAAAAAAGACGTTCGGCCGGAAGTAAGAGTGGATGCCCATCTTTCTTTTCATCAATTAAATGATATGCTGTTTGTCCGCTATATGGCAGGGGCGAAAGCGTATGCTACGACTGCCGGCTTCGAGTCTGTTTGCGAGGCCATGTATCTGGGGAAGCCCGTTTTGATGGTACCGACCCATATCGAACAGTCCTGTAATGCTTTCGACGCGGTTCAGGCAGGCGCAGGGGTTGTTGCAGACCGGTTTGATCTGGATGCTTTGTTGGAACTATCGCGAACTCATCGGCCGAATCCCGCTTTTTCTCATTGGGTGAAACAGGCGGATTGGCTGATCTTACGTGAATTCCGACCGGACTTGTTGATGGAGGAAACACCTCCTTCCCTGTGGCATCGTTTATCTACCCGGTGGATATACCGGTTGGGGAAGACGTTATCGATTTGATGGGGATGAATTATGTTACTTTTGGCTTGATCCCAAAGTAACCAAAAGATCAAGGCCGAACCTGCTTCGCTACTCCGTTCCCTTCGTTCGCTGTCGCGTCTGAAACTCGCTTCGCTCAAACAGCAGACGCTCCGGGCACTCACTGCGGTCGTTGCGCTTAACGCTCACCAGCTTAGGCCGGAAATAGAGCCTGACGGCTCTTTGAGGATGGCCGATACCGACACCTATGCAAGAGACGGTATCGGCCATCCCAAGAGAAAGCGCAGCTTTCTAAGAAAGGCCTAAGCGGGTGGGCGTAAAGCGGAGGGTAAAGACGAAGCGTCCGGAGCCTGCGCTGTCTGAGCGCAGCGAGTTTCGCAGGCGACAGCGTAGTCTTTGCCCGGAGTAGCTCAGCCGGTTAAGCCTTGATCTTTTGGTTACTTTTGGATCAAGCCAAAAGTAACAGATAAATCTTCATTTAATGGTTATATACTATTTCAACGCCTGCTCGATATCCGCGATGATGTCGTTTGCATTTTCGATGCCGACGGAGAGGCGGATCAGGTCGGGAGCTACGCCTGCTTCGATCAGCTGTTCGTCTGTCAGCTGGCGGTGCGTATGGCTGGCAGGGTGGAGGACACAGGTGCGGGCGTCAGCTACGTGGGTCACGATGCAGATCATCTTCAGGTTATCCATAAAACGGATTGCGTCTTCACGGGAACCTTTCAGGCCGAAGGCGATTACGCCACAAGTACCGTTCGGCATATATTTCTGAGCCAGCTCGTAATACTTGTTGCTCTTCAGACCGGGGAAGTTCACCCAGGCAACCTGTTCGTTTGCTTCGAGCCACTCGGCAATCTGCTGGGCGTTCTTGCAATGTTGCGGCATACGCAGGTGCAAGGTTTCGAGCCCTAAGTTCAACAGGAAGGCATTCATCGGAGCCTGGATAGAGCCTAAGTCGCGCATCAGCTGTGCCGTAGCCTTCGTCATATAAGCCATCTTTCCGAAAGCCTTAGTGTAGGTCAGGCCGTGGTAGGATTCGTCCGGAGTTGTCAGCCCGGGGAACTTGTCGGCATGTGCGTCCCAGTCGAAATTGCCACTGTCTACAACCGCACCACCTACGCTTGTCGCATGACCGTCCATATATTTGGTTGTTGAATGGGTCACGATATCGGCTCCCCATTCGAACGGGCGGCAGTTGATCGGTGTTGCGAACGTGTTATCCACGATCAGAGGCACGCCATGACTGTGGGCGATACGGGCAAACTTCTCGATATCGAGTACGCTCATACCCGGATTGGACAAGGTTTCGCCGAACAAAGCTTTTGTGTTCGGACGGAAAGCGGCCGAGATTTCTTCTTCCGAAGCATCCGGATCGACGAATGTCACTTCGATACCCAATTTTTTCATTGTCACGCCAAACAAGTTGAACGTTCCGCCGTAGATCGTGGACGAGCAAACCATATGGTCGCCGGCCTGGCAGATGTTGAACACGGCATAGAAGTTGGCAGCCTGCCCGGAGGAGGTCAGCATAGCGCCTACGCCACCTTCCAAAGCGGCGATCTTGGCGGCAACAGCATCGTTTGTCGGGTTTTGCAGGCGGGTGTAGAAGTATCCGCTTTCTTCGAGGTCGAAGAGTTTGGCCATCTGTTCGCTGGTGTCATACTTGAATGTCGTACTCTGATAGATAGGCAGGACGCGCGGTTCTCCCTTTTTCGGTTGCCAGCCTCCCTGCACGCAGAGGGTTTCCGGCTTTAATGAATTGTTCATTATGATAATGTTTTACTATGTATTTGTTATTATCCGGCAAAAATAAGGAATAGTTTGTTTGTATCACAATATCTTCTTCTGTAAAATACGGAACCAGATGAATGCAACGATTCCTTTCAACATACTGGAGATACTGATCGCCCACCAGACGCCGGTAATGCCCAGCCCCATAGCCGTCAGTGCGATCGCCAGCGGGATACGCAGGCTGTTGAACGTGATGCTGATGATGGCGGGAGGGATCGTACGCCCTGTCCCGTAGAACAATCCTTGCATCGTTATTTCAAGCATCATGAGCAACATCGAGTAGCCGTCGATACGAAGGAAAACGCCTCCCGCCTCATAAGCTGCCTTTTCGGGTATGATCAGCGAGAACACTTCACTGCCGAAGAATACGAAAAGCAGGGTACAGAAGATACCGAACAGAGCCGTCATCTTCAGGGTTGTATGGTAGGCGCCCAAGACACGTTCTTTCTTACGGGCGGCAAAATTCTGTGCTACAAACGTACTAAGTGCCGTACTGAATCCTTGCGAGGTATTCCAGGCAATCGCTTCTATCTGTCCTCCGGCTGTCATCGTCATCAGTCCGATATGTCCGCCATAGGTGGATGCCGTGCGCGCCATCATCAGGTTGATAACGGCAAACAAGCTGTTTAACAATGCAACGGGAAGCCCTAACTGGAAAATACGTTTGCTGTAGCGGTTTTTTAACCGGACAAAGAAAGGAAATCCTCCAAACAGTTTGTTCTTCTTTTTCAGATAATAGATGAAAATGGCAAATACGGTCGCTTCCGATAGCCAGGTTGCACAGGCAGCACCGTTCGTACCCATCCCGAACCCGAATATAAATAGCGGATCGAGCACCATATTCATAATCAATCCGCTGCCGCTGACATAGAACGGGATTTTGCTTAATCCCGCAGCATTATAGATACCCGTGCTGGCGGCCGACAGGAGTATGAACGGGAAACCGGTCGCAATGATCCGCAGGTAGGACACCGCCTGTGCCGAAATATCATTTTCCAACTTGAAAAAACCGATCACCGGATTTGCCAGGACGAATAGCAGGAATCCCCAGCAGATGGAGATAATGAGTGCGATCGTCAGGTTATGGGAGGCAAAAGCGCGGGCTTCCTCTTCCTCACGCGCTCCTATACTTTGCGCTACGCTGACTTCCGAGCCTACCTTATTCAGGTAAGAGATCGAAGTCGTCATCCATGTCAGAATACCGACTGCCCCGATGGCGGCTACCGCTTCGCTGCCTAAGCGTCCCACCCAGGCCATATCGGTAATGCTATACGCCATTTGGATAAAAGAGGTTCCCATGATGGGAAGCGCCAGATTGAATAGCTGTTTTTTAATAGGCCCTTCCGTCAGATTTTTTGTCCCTTGCATGTCCGTTTGTTTAATTCGGGGACAAAGATACGATGTTTTCTGCTGAAAGGTTGCTGTCGAGCAGTTCGCCGGGGTGTTTTTTGTGGAAAGGAGGGTGTCGAGCAGCTCGACAGCCTCTCTATAAACGAGAACAGCCTGTCGCGGAGTGGCGGCAGGCTGTCGTGGAGGAAAATATTGTCAGAAATTGATGTTCACACCGACCATCGCGCTGAAACTCTGCATCGGATAGCCGTAATAGAGTTCGTATTTCTGGAACAGGACGTTGTTCAGTTTCAGATACAGCCCGAAGGTGTCGTTCAGGGTGTAGGAACCGGTCAGGTTGAGTTCGTTGATGTTTTTCATCTTTTCTCCCTCAGGTAATCCTAAGAAAGCCTTACGTCCGGTAGCTAAATAATAATCCAAAGAAGCTGTTACCTGGCTGATCGGGCGGACGGTAACACCGGCTGTCAATTCCATTTCGGGTTTGCCGTAAGCAGCTCCGAGGTCATCGACGTTCCAATTGTTGTAAACTCCTTTCAGGTTGATGTCGAATAATTGCTGGTAGCTGTATTTCAGATTGACACCGCCGAACGCATGTTTTGCATTTGCTTGCAAAGCTCTGCTAGTATTGGCAAAAATATCGCCTTGCGCACTTGGAGCAAGAAGAGTCGGAACGAAGAAAACCTCGTCGTTCGTGATCTTATAACCGCCGAATACATCAAACCAGAAACCGGGAGCGATACCGCTTCTGATACCGACCGTTCCGTCGAGATAGTTACGGGAAGGAAGCAGTTCCATCGCCGGGTTGATATAGCGGTTGACCTGGGAAATATCGTACATGCTGTTAGAGTAGAGCTTACCGCCGGCAACTAAGTAAAGCTGTGTTTTATCGGCAACTTCAACATCGGCCGTAATATTCGGAGAAGCCATAAACTTGCTGTTGTCACCGGTCACGAACATGATGTTTGCGCCAAGTTTCAGATTCCAGTTGTCTCCCGACACCTTATAATAAGGCGAAAGGGTTGCTTCGGCATGGTTCTCAAATTCTAAATATTCCTGTCCGCCCATTGTCGGCAGGTTGTAATTGAAGTACTCTACGTTACCCCCTAATCCGATGCGCTGCTCACCGCCGAAACGGGCGTTCAGGTCGAACTTGACATCGAAAGTATGTTCCGTAGGTCCGTCCTGTTCCTTGCTTAACGCATATTTATGGGAGAAGTTGGTATATCCGAGATCTAACAGATAGCCGACAGGAGCGTCTTCTTTCGATTCGACTCCGATCTTTGCCTGGATAGCCTGGTTTACCTGATTGGTTTCACGGTCGAAATCGTCCGGTACTAATGTAACCGACGATTCGGGACTGGGAACCGGCAGCCCATAGTAATTGAATGCGGAGTATCCGTATTTGATCCCCATATCCAGCGACAGCTTCTCAAACGTATGTTTGAAGTTGAGGCCGCCTAAGTTGTCGTTCAATTTGGCCTTCACCTTGTCGAAGTCCGTATCGATATATTTCACCTTCCCGTTCGTCGAGCGATGGGAGAACCAGATATTCAGCTTATCCTTGTCCGTGCTCAGGATATGATAGCCCAAGTCGCCGTTCAGGTTCAGGTACGTGCCGCCGCCGAAGTTGAAATAGCCACGACGTTTATTATACTGGATATCCGTCATGATATTGCCTGAGGGCAGGAGGCTGATTTCCTTTTCCGGATCAGTCGGGACGGTGAAAGTTGCGTAGTCGATCGGCATCTTCTTGACAACCGGCTCTTTAATGACCGGTAGGGTGTTCACCTTGCTGGCATCTTGTACAGTCGGGTCATATTCGCGTTCGAGCGTCATTTCCCGGTTCAGGTCTTTTTCTTTCGTTTTGTCTTCCTGTGCGCTAACGGTTGCGACGCTGCCTAACAGGGCCATCACACACAATGCTTTGATGTTATATATTGTCTTCATCACTTCTTCTTAGTTCTTAAGTTTACCCAATCTATTTTCTATCATACCGGCGATATCGTCATCCCCTTTATAATTGTTCTGCAGGCTGGTAAGGTATTGACGAGCCTGGAAATCGTCACCCTGGCGGATATAAACGTCGGCAAGCAGGATAAATCCGCGAGCCAGCCAGTATTGGTGAGGCGTACCGTTTTCGATGAAGTTCATCAACACCTTTTCGGCATTCTTGTCGTCGTTGGTGTCGTAATACAGTTGGGCCAATAGATATTTGGCTTCCGCACCGTGTACCGTGCGGGTGTCTTTGCTCAGTTCTTTCAGGTCGGCAAGCGCCTTGTTCGCCTGTTTCTGGTCGATATAGGCTTTCGCACGTACATAACGGGCTTCGGCTTCCAGTTCGGGCGAGAGTTTCGGCTCTTTCAGCAACTCGTCTGCCGCCAGGAGTGCGTCTTTCTGCTGTCCGGTCTGCAAAGCGCAGCGCATGATACCTAAGCGGGCGGCCTGTTTGTTCTCCGGGTTTTCGGCTACTATCTGCAAGCGTTTGAAGCTTTCCAAGGCTGCCGGGTAATCTTTGTTGAGATATTCGATTTCAGCCGTGCGGGCAACCGATTCTTCGAGGAACTTGGTGTCATTGCTTGCAATAACCGATTTGAAACGCTGGATCGCCTCGTCGAATTCTTTCTTGGCGAAAGCGATGCTTCCCAAGTAAAAGTTTGCATTCGAACTGAACGCTCCTTCGGGGAATGTTTGCAGGTAGTTGACTAAGCTTCGGCGCGCGCCGTCGTTATCACCGCGCATGAAGAGCTTTTCGGCGGCGATATAGGTCAACGAATCTTGTTCGCCCACTTCCAGACGGATATTGCCGCCTATGGAGTTTACATAGTTGGCATAAGCATTGATATCGTTGAGGTCGATATAAACGGATTTCAAATCCTGCAAAGCGACTTTTGCCTCTTCGCTACCCGGATAATTGCTGATCACCTGCTTGTAGGCGGCGAGCGCCTTTTCCGGCTGGTTGTCATTGTAGTAGAGCAAACCGAGCTGGATGCCAGCCTTACGTGCTAAGCTGCTCTGCGGAAATTCGCGGATCAGCTTTTCAAATGCCTGTGCGGCGGAAGAGCTGTTTTCCAGCAATACATAGGAGCGTCCTTTCTCGAACAGCGCGTCGTCTACGTATTGTGATTCCGGATATTCGCTGATCAGGCGGTCCATTGCGCTGATCTTGCCTCTATAGTCTTTCTGCAACCCCAGCAGAAATCCCTTCTGGTAGATCGAGTAATCGCCTGCGGAAGGAGACAACTGGGCTGCACGTGAATAGTTTTCTTCGGCTAAGCTGAACTGGCGGTTCTGATACAGGCAGTCGCCGATACGGTTGTAAGCGTCTGCCAGGGATGCCGCCTGCTGGTTGCTCTCCAGGTCGACATACTGGCGGAAGCGGTTCAGGGCCGCGCTGTAATCCCTCAGTTTGAAGTAGCTGTAACCTAAGTTATAATAAGCCAGAGCGTACATGTCGGTATTGCGCTGGCGCGTATTGTTCAGGTATGTGCGATAGTCCGATATCGCATTTTCGTATTCGCCCATGCGGTAGTAGGATTCGCCGCGCCAGAAATAAGCGTCGTTGCGGGCTTCCATATTGTAGGAACCGAGCTGGATTGCCTGGCTGAACAAACTGACGGCTTCGTCCAGTTTGACATTGGCAAAAGCCTGTGTGCCGAGTTGGAAGAGAATGTCTTGTTTGG
The DNA here is from genome assembly GCF_049860805.1 of Parabacteroides vesiculifaciens. Classification (NCBI taxonomy): domain Bacteria; kingdom Pseudomonadati; phylum Bacteroidota; class Bacteroidia; order Bacteroidales; family Tannerellaceae; genus Parabacteroides; species Parabacteroides vesiculifaciens. Next base: position 2,948,899 of record NZ_CP187555.1, on the reverse strand, counting down.
CTTCCAGTATCTTGGTGCTCGGATGTTTGATCTTGTTGATCGATTTCAGGGCGGCTTCGTAGTTTTTGGTGGTCAGGTAGACCTCGACTAAGTAGTCGTTCACCTTGTCCGCATATTGCGAATTCGGGAAATCGTTCAGGAAGTCTTCGAAGATCGTCACCGATTCGCCGAATCCCGTAAAGGCCGTTTCGTGGATCAGCAATGCGTAGTTATACATGGCTACCTCTTTTATCTGTTTGTCGAATGAAGAGGTGGCGGCTGCCTCGAATGCCATGCGGGCATTATTTTTGTCGCCTAACTTCAGGTAAGACTGTCCGAGATAGAGATAAGCGTTCTGTGTCAGCTCGTCGTTCTGGCGTACGGTCCGGCTCAAGGCGTTGACTGCACTGCTGTAATTTCCTTTATTGAAGTAGCATATACCTAAAATGTATAAATCGCTGCGGAGCGGGTTTTCCGTGGAAGAAACATACTTGCTCAACATTTGGATCGCTTTTCCCTGGTCGCCTAAGTGGTAATATGAATCACCGACAATCCGGTACATCTCGCTGTTGTTTTTGCTATCGGGGTAGAGGGAGAGAAGTTCTTCACCTTCTTTCACCACCTTTTCGTATTTGCTCTGGATAAAATAAATCTGTGCGATGTAGTATTGTGACTGCTCCCGGTATTTGGGGCTCTCTTTCAGACGCGAGAACTCGATCAGGGCATTGTTGTAATTCCCCATCGCGTAGTCGATGTAGGCGACATAATAGGTCGAAGCCTCCTTGTATTTGTCCCCGATCTGTTCGATCCGGGCGAAGTAGCCGCGAGCCTTTTCCATCTCGCCTGTCTGCAACAGCGAATAAGCCAGGCGGAAAGAATAAGCCTCCTGTTGTTCGGGGCTCAACACGTCGATATCGGCCTCGTTGAACCAGAAGATTGCTTTTTCATATTCTCCGCGTTCGAAATGCACGGAACCGATCATGTAGTCGACTTCGTCACTATGGCGGGAAGCCGGGTATTCTTCTAGGTAGTCCTTTAGCAACTCGTCTGCATTGGGACGCCCCTGTTCATAAGCGGCATAGACCAGCATATAGTCTGCCTCCTGGATCAGGTCGGCATCGCTGGAATGCTGCTTGTAGGCTTCCAACTTGTCGATGCAACCAGCATAATTTTTTAAACTAAACAACTCTTTTCCTTCTACAAATAGGCGATCCGGTGCATCAAACTGGTACGACCGTTGCCCGTATGCAACATGACTCCCCACCACTATGCACAGTGGAATAAGTATTCTTTTCATCACTCCTTAGCTTTTATAATACAGATATATATAAATATAACGGTATATGTTGGTTCTAAGTTGCAAATATAAGAAATATATTACTTTATATAGCGGTCTACTGCTTTTTTGATAGATTGCAATCCGAAATCGTCCGGATTCAACCGGTTGGCGGGCAGGATAATGATCTCGGCAGCATCGTCTTCAGCCTTTGCTCCGTCGAAGGAATCGGTGAGGCATTCGAAAAACATATCGACCGTATGCACTTCGAAGCCGCAATAGGGATAGAGGTTGGGTATGGAAAAAAGGTAGCGGCAACCGGTGATGTCGAGGCCTGTTTCTTCCTTCACTTCCCGGTGGGCTGCTTCTTCTGCCGATTCATGCATATCGACAAAGCCACCCGGCAGATCGAGCGTCCCTTTGGCAGGTTCTTTGGCCCGGCGTACCAGCAGCAATTCTCCTTTGGGGTTACGGATAAAGCAGGCAACGGCCGAGGAAGGATTGAAATAATAGACGAACCCGCAGGCCGTACAGTGTTTGGCTTTCTCGTTGCGTTCCACAAATGCCCTGGCTCCGCATTTTGGGCAATATTCAAATTGATGTAAAGGATGCATAAGAGTTAAAAGTTGAAAGTTGAAAGTGGAGAGTTGAAAATATGGCTTGTCGCAACTTTCAACTTTTAACTTTCAACTTTCAACTGAAATTTATTTTACTTCCCAACCCAGTGCGCTTGCGCCTAATACGGCAGCATCGCTTTCTTTCAATTGAGAGAATAATAATTTAGTCTTGCCTTCGAACACTTTCAGCATGTTCTTTTCCATTGAACGTTTGATCGGGTTCATGATCAGATCGCCGGATTTGGTCAGACCGCCGAACAGGATGATCGCTTCAGGACTTGAGAAAGCAACGAAATCAGCGAATGCTTCACCTAAGATATTACCTGTGAACTCGAAGATCTCCAAAGCCAACTTGTCGTTCTTCATCGCTGCGTCATACACATCTTTTGATGTGATTTCGTCCGGATCCAATTCGCGAAGCAGGCTGTCATCCTTACGGATTTCCAGAAACTCGCGTGCGGTACGGGCAACACCTGTAGCCGAAGCATACGCTTCCAGACAACCCTGACGACCGCAACCGCAAGGACGTCCGTTGTTACGGCGCATGATCACGTGACCCAACTCGCCTGCAAATCCGTCATGTCCGTAAACTAAGTTACCACCGATTACGATACCGCTACCGACACCGGTTCCCAGTGTGATCACGATAAAGTCTTTCATACCGCGGGCAGCGCCATACGTCATTTCACCGATAGCAGCCGCATTCGCATCGTTTGTCAATGCTACTGGCACACCACCCAATTTTTCGCTGATCAATTGGGCCAAAGGAATTTTACCTTTCCAGGGAAGGTTCGGTGCAAATTCAATACAACCGTTAAAGAAGTTACCGTTCGGAGCTCCTACGCCAATACCTTTTATTTTGTCCACGCCACCAGCCTGGTCGATCACTAATTTCAAGCCATTAGCAAGTTCGCTGACATAATCGTCGATGTCAGTATACTTTCCGGTTTTAATTGAACTACTGTACAAGATTGTTCCTCTTGCATCTACTACGCCAAAAACAGTATTGGTACCACCTATATCGATACCTACTACATAAGGCTTCTCCATGATTTTATATTTTAGATTAATAATGCTTTTTCTGGAAAGCAAATATAAGAGGAATCTGGTAAGGCGCAATGATTTTATTCAAAAAAAACCGAAATAGGCGTGAATATGTTACCTTATATGTTATTTAGCAGGTAAAATTTCAATCCAGTAATCGTCCGGGTCGTTGATGAAATACAATCCCATCTCGTTATTTTCGAAACAGATATATCCGAGTTCACGGTGGTATTCGCGTATCTCGTCATAATTACCGGCTACACGGAAACAGAGATGGCTTTCATTGTCTCCCAATTCGTACGCTTCTTTCCGGTCGCGAAGCCAGGTCAGTTCCAATAGAAAGCCTGTCTCATTGTCCGTCAGGTAGACCAAAATAAAGGAACCGTCTGCCGCTTCCTTGCGGTGATGTTCTTTCAAACCAAGCGCTTTTCCATAAAACGCAATACTTCTGTCCAGATCCAGGACATTAATATTAAAATGATCAAATCTACTCTTTATCTCCATACTCTCTCTATTTTTCAATTTTCAATTCTTAATTTTCAATCCTCAAATGTCTGTCCCTTCCCCCGGAACGGAAATCAGCACGTACCGGCAACCGTGCGATTCTGCATAAGGCCCGAAAGCAACTACTTCCGCCGGACGTTCCCAGAAATGCATCGGGACAAAGATATTGGTTTTGATGCGATCTACAAACTGTTGTGCACCGCGCATGAAGTCGGTCCCGATGCGCGGATCGACCGGAAACATGGCGACATCCAGCTTGTCGGCCACTTTCACCAGGTCATCTAACTCTTTCAGATAATTCTTTTCCGCTTCCGCTACTTCTTCGGGAGTCGATTCGTCTTTCCAATGCCAGTTATTCAGGTCGCCGGCATGGAAAAGCCGTTTCCCTCCGGCATCAATCAGGAAGGATATACCGGAGTCTGTCGATCCGAATGCCTCGATCCGCAGGTTGTGATCCTCATAGGTATCTTCTTTTTTGAGATAGATCGCATCTTCTTTTCCGGCTCGTCCCCGTTTAAGGATATCTTTCGAAAATATGTAAACGATATCTTTCTTATAATTTTTCCATCTCAATACTTCCGGGTTGAAATGATCGGGATGGAAATGGGATGCTAATATATATAATGTACCCGCGCGATTCAACAATTCCTCATGTACAAAGCCCTTTTCCGGTGATTTCCCTGTGTCTTTGTAATAATCGATCAAAATGGCAAATCCGTCTGCCTCGATAGCAAAACCGCTATGATAGATATAAGTAAGTCTCATTCCTATTTTTCCTTTCTTTTTATAAACAAAACACGGAAAGTTGCATTCTTGTTGTGCAAAGGTAAAATTGGTAAGAATATTTGTTTTTTCAAAATAAAAATCCGATTTTTGAGGCATCATTCGCTTATTGAATGACAACAACCTAAAACCATATAACTATGGCAACATTTATCAATCCTTTTGTAGATAGAGGCTTTAAGCATCTTTTCGGACAAGAAGACAGTAAGGAACTTCTTATCGACCTGTTGAACGGCCTGTTCGAAGGTGAACGGGTAATCACGGAATTATCTTTTTTGAATGTGGAAATGCCGGCGGAAAGTACGGATAGCCGTGCGGCGGTTTTTGACCTGAAATGCAAGGACAATGAGGGTCGTATTTTCATCGTCGAAGTACAAAATGCTCCTCAAACTTATTTTTATGAACGAGGTTTATATTATCTTTGTCGTATTATCAGCGATCAGGACCGGCGTGGAAATGATTGGAAGTTTGAACTTTATCCGGTGTATGGTATTTTTCTTTTGAATTTTAAATCCGGGAAGACGGATAAAGTGCGTACCGATATTGTATTGGCGGATCGTGAAACCGGAAAACAGATGAGCGACACGATGCGCCAGATCTATTTGGAGATGCCCTTCTTCAATAAGGAAGAGGCTGAATGTAAAACGAGTTTAGATTATTGGCTTTATACACTAAAGTATATGGAAAAGTTGGAAACATTACCGTTCAAAGGTCAGAAACAGCTGTTTGAAAAATTGGAAAGGTTGGCAAAGATAGTCAACATGAACAAGAAAGAACGCATGGAATACGAGGAAAGCCTCAAAATATATCGAGATAATCAGGGTGTATTGGATTATGCTATTGAGAAAGGATATATGGAAGGTGTTGAAAAGGGTTTAAAAGAAGGTATGGAAAAGGGTATAAAGGAAGGTATGCAAAAGGGAATGCAAAAAGGATTGGAGAAAGGAATGCAAAAAGGTATGGAGAAAGGAATGGAAAAAGGTATGGAGAAAGGCATATATTTGGTGGCAGCCAAGATGAAAAAGCAAGGAATAGACTTTGCTACCATTACCTCAGTTACGGGCCTGAACGCTGAAACGATTGCGACATTGTAGAATCTGAGAAATCAAAAGAAAGCCGTTTGTCCATGATTAAGACAAGCGGCTTTTTTGAATATTACAACTTTATCTCCAACCTTTCCATCATCACTCCGGTCTTCCGGCGTGCATCGGCCACATCCAGTCCGCGGGCCAGCAGCACAGCCATACGGCGATGTCCGTGAACCTCCGGCTTGCCAAAGAAACGCATTTGTGTGTCCGGTTGTTCCAGTACCTTATCTAAGTTGCCTAACGAAAGCTGGTTGCTGTCCCCTTCGACCACAACGGCACGCGAAGCGCCTGCACCGTGGAAAGCAATGTTCGGGATCGGCAAGCCCAATACGGCACGGGCATGCAAGGCGAATTGCGAAAGGTCTTGCGTGATCATCGTGACCATTCCCGTGTCATGCGGACGGGGAGAGACTTCGCTGAAAATAACCTCTTCGCCCTTCACAAACAATTCTACCCCGAAAATACCGCGGCCACCAAGCGCCTCTGTGATCTTGCCTGCGATCTCGCGTGCCTTTTCTTTGGCAACAGGGCTCATCGCCTGTGGCTGCCAGGACTCGCGATAGTCGCCGTCGACCTGTATGTGCCCGACCGGTTCCAGGAATGAAGTACCCCCGATATGGCGAACCGTCAGCTGGGTGATTTCGTAATCGAAATCGACAAAGCCCTCCACGATCACCTTTCCGGCGCCGGCACGTCCGCCTTCCTGCGCGTAATGCCAGGAGCGGTCGATGTCTTCCTCTTTGCGGATCACGCTCTGTCCGTGTCCGCTCGAACTCATGATCGGCTTGACGACACAGGGCATTCCGATCACTTTGACAGCCTCGATAAACTCTTCTTCCGTCGCGGCAAAGCGGTAAGGAGAGGTCGGCAAGCCTAATTCCTCGGCTGCCAGGCGGCGGATACCCTCGCGGTTCATGGTCAACCAGGTGGCACGGGCAGTCGGGATCACGTGGAATCCTTCTTTTTCCAGTTCCATCAACGTCTGTGTCGCGATAGCTTCCACTTCGGGAACGATATAATCAGGTTTTTCTTTTTCTACAATCTCACGCAAAGCATCTCCGTCCAACATCGATACTACATATGAACGGTGAGCGACCTGCATGGCCGGGGCGTCTGCATATTTGTCCAATGCGATCACTTCCACTCCATAACGCTGTAATTCGATTACAAACTCTTTGCCTAATTCACCGGAACCGCAAAGCAAAATCTTTGTTGCGGTAGCCGATTTCGGTGTTCCTATTGTTACCATATTAAATTGATGTAATGTTGTTTTTTCTTATAAGGCACAAAGGTAGGGTAATATCGGCAATTAACAAGAAGAGCATAGGAATGTATTTTTAATTTGATGTGGATGTATTTCCTATTTGATGTAAGTGTAATTTGTTTTCGACGTCGTCGTGTATATTCTCGACGTTGCCGTATATATATTCGACATCGTCGAGAATATACACGACGACGTCGAAAACAAAATGGATGCAGTAAAATGTAGGACGGATTCTGAAGCATCGGAAGTTAGATGCTGATGTAAATATAACCTTTTGCGAAGGAATATGAATCTTTATGCGGTTAACATAGGTTAAATATTAGTACCTTGTGATACAAGGTATCTTGGTAAGATATATATTTGTGGCAGTTAATAACAAAATATTTTCCTATTTGTGTAACAATTTTGCAAAATGTTCGTCTAATAGAAAAAGCAACAACAAATATGATGATTCATCTGGAAGGAATTAACAAAACGTATTTCAACGGTGCGCCGCTGCATGTATTGAAAGGTATAGACTTGGATATAGAGAAGGGAGAGATGGTGTCTATTATGGGCGCGTCGGGATCGGGAAAATCCACCTTGCTGAATATCTTGGGGATACTGGATACATACGATACGGGAACCTATACCTTGAACGGACAGTTGATCCGCAATCTGAGCGAAACCCGAGCGGCCGAATTACGCAACCGGATGATCGGTTTCATCTTCCAGTCCTTCAATCTGATTTCATTCAAAAATGCGATGGAAAATGTAGCGTTGCCCCTGTACTACCAGGGGGTAAGCCGCAAGAAGAGGAATGCTATGGCGTTGGAATATCTGGATATGGTCGGTCTGAAGGACTGGGCGGAACATATGCCGAACGAAATGTCCGGCGGACAGAAACAGCGTGTCGCCATTGCACGCGCCCTGATTGCCAAACCTCAGGTGATCCTGGCGGACGAGCCGACCGGAGCGTTGGACAGCAAGACGACGGTCGAGGTGATGGAGCTGCTCCGGAGAGTGAACCTCGAAGGGTTGACGATGGTGATCGTGACGCACGAACAATCGGTGGCCGATGCGACTGACCGGATCGTACGTGTCAAAGACGGTTTGATAGAAACAATAGAAAAAGGGTTGGGACATGTTTGACTTTGATAATTTCCGAGAAATATGGAGTACGATCCAGAAGAATAAACTCCGTACCTTCCTGACCGGCTTCTCCGTGGCATGGGGGATCTTCATGTTGATTGTCCTCTTGGGGGCAGGCAACGGGTTGAAGAACGGGATCATGTCGAACTTCAGCAATTTCAGCTTGAACCGGGTGGAGACATGGCCGCGCTACACGAGCAAGCCGTACAAGGGCATGCAGATGAACCGCAGGATCGAATACAAGGATGAAGACCTGGTCGCCATCCCGCGTGAAAACCCTGAAGTAGACTTGATCACGGCGAGTATCAGCCGGAGCGATACGCTTTCCTACGGAGACGAATATAACGCCTATTCCTTAAACGGCGTGCATCCGTCGAAGGCGGTGATCGACAATATTGAAATGACGGCTGGGAACGGCCGCTTTATCAATGATATAGATGTAAAGGAAAAAAGGAAAGTGATCGTCCTGAGCCCCCGTATGAAAGAAGTGCTTTTCAAAGGCGCAGACCCGCTGGGCAAATATGTGAATGCCGGAAGTGTCGCCTACCAGGTGATTGGCGTCTATAAGACGGAAAACAACGACAACAACGCGCCGGCCTATATCCCTTTCAGCACGGCGCAGACCTTGTATAATGCCGGCTACGGGTTGGATGAGATCGTCTTTACGGTGAAAGGCGTTTCCACACAAGAAGAATTTGACGCTTTCGAGAAACGTTTCCGCGAGCAGATGGGAGCACGGCATAAGTTCGACCCCGAAGACCGCCGGGCGATCGGAATGTGGAGCACGCTCGAAAACTTCATGATGCTGAACGGGATGTTGAACGGCATCGCTCTCTTTATCTGGGTGATCGGTATCGGGACACTGACCGCCGGCATTGTAGGCGTGAGCAACATCATGCTGATAACGGTACGGGAACGGACGAGGGAGTTCGGCATCCGGAAGGCGATAGGGGCGACTCCGTTTTCCATCCTGAAACTGATTATTGTCGAGTCCATCCTGATCACGGCGGTATTCGGTTATTTGGGCATGATCTTAGGAATCGGGTTGACGGAAGGGATCAATTCGGTCATGGAGATGATGAATGCCGGAAAGGATCTTTCACGGGATGACATGAGCATCTTCCTGAACCCGACGGTGAACCTCAATGTGGCGTTGTCTGCTACGGCCCTGATCATCGGGGCAGGCGTGCTGGCCGGCTATTTCCCTGCCCGCAAGGCGGTCAAGATCACGGCGATTGAAGCTATGCGTAATGAATGAAAAGATTTATGATTTTAGATTTATGATTTATGGCGTCAAGCGGAATAAAGTTAAATCATGGATCGGGAATCATAAATCATAAATTATAAATCATAAATCAAAGTAAAATGTTTGATATAGATCGCTGGGTGGAAATATGGGTGACGATCACCCGTAATAAAACCCGTAGCCTGCTGACCGGCTTCGGAGTGTTCTGGGGCATCCTGATGCTCGTGATCCTGTTGGGCTCCGGCAACGGTTTGAAGAACGGCGTGTTGAAGAACGTCGACGGTTTTTCGACGAACTCTGCATTCTTCTTTTCCGAACGGACCGGCGAACCTTACAAAGGGTATAAGAAAGGACGTTACTGGCAGATGCGCAACCGCGACTTGGAGACGATCCATCAGCGTGTGAAAGGGGTGCGCTATCTTTCGCCGATGATTATGCAATGGGGCGGACAGAACAATGTGGTGAGAGGCCAGAAGGCGGGGACATACAACGTGCGTGGCGTCTATTCCGAATACTTCAATATCGAAACGCAGCATATCTTGGCAGGACGTCTGTTGAACGAAATCGACATGATCGAGAAGCGTAAGGTATGCCTGATCGGTAATATCGTGCGAGAAGTCCTTTTCACCCCGGATGAAGATCCTATCGGGCAGTACATACGGGTGAACGGCATCTATTACCAGGTAGTGGGTGTGATCAAGCCGAAGCCCCGTGTCCAGATCGGCGGGCGTACGGAGGAGAGCGTGATGATCCCGTTCAAGACGCTCCAGCAGGCTTCCAACCAGGGAGATAAATTCTGGTTCCTGTGTGCGACGGCCGATGGCGGTTACTCCTGTGATAAGATGGTGGAAGACATAAAGACGGTCCTGCGTTCGCAGAACGAGATTTCCCCGACAGACGAACATGCCATCAGCAGTTTTACGATAGCCAAGCAGTTTGAAACATTCGATATGCTGTTTACCGGCATTAATATTCTGGTCTGGCTGGTCGGTATCGGCACGTTGCTGGCCGGTATCATCGGGGTGAGCAATATTATGATGGTGACGGTCCGGGAGCGGACGCGCGAGATCGGGGTGCGCCGTGCGATCGGAGCGAAGCCTTTCGATATTATATCGCAGATCATGAGCGAGAGCTTGCTGCTGACATCCCTTGCCGGGCTGATCGGGCTTAGCGTCGGTGTGTTCCTGCTCGATGTGGTGAACAATGCGATGGCAAGCGGCGGCGGAGAGGCGTCTAACGAGACCTATTTCTCCAATCCCGAAATCCATATCGGAACAGCGGTGGCGTCTACCGTAATCCTACTGTTCAGCGGCCTCCTCGCCGGGTTGATCCCTGCCTGGCGTGCTATGCAGATCAAGGCTATTGATGCTATTAGGGAAGAGTAAATTGGATTTATGATTTATAATTTATGATTTATACGTTGATACAAATCATAAATCATAAATCTGAAATCATAAATATTTCCATTGTCAATTAAAAAAGAATATAGTTATGAAGAATCGTATCGTAAAAAAAGCCCTGCGGATCATCTTTTTGGTATTAGTGGGAGCTGCTGTTGTCGGCACTTTCTATTTCTTGTGGAAGAAAGCGCAACCCGTCATTACCGTCTATGAGTTGGTTACTCCTGCACGTGACACGATTGAGACGAAGACCGTGGCGACCGGAAAGGTCGAACCTCGTGATGAAGTCCTTATCAAACCGCAGATGTCGGGTATTATCTCCGAACTGATGAAAGAAGCCGGACAGATGGTGAAAGAAGGGGAGATTATTGCCCGTATCAAGGTGATCCCTGAAATGGTCCAGTTGAACAGCGCCGAATCGCGTGTGCGGGTGGCGAAGATCAGCCTCGAACAGATCAGCGCTACCTTCAAGCGGGATGAAGAGTTGCATAAGCAGGGCGTTATCTCCAAAGAAGATTACGAGACTTCTCTTGCCAACTATAAGAAGGCGCAGGAAGAGGCCGAGAACGCCCAGGACGCTCTTGAGATCATCCGCGAGGGGATCTCCAAACGGTCTGCCGCTTCCAGTACGACACAGGTCCGTTCCACCATCACCGGCATGATCTTGGATGTGCCTATCAAGGTCGGCAACTCGGTGATCCAGTCGAACACGTTCAATGACGGTACGACGATTGCGACCGTTGCCGATATGAACAATATGATCTTTAAGGGGAAAGTAGACGAGACGGAAGTCGGCCGCATCCACGAAGGGATGCCGATCAAACTGACGGTCGGCGCAATGGAAAGCCGCACGTTCGATGCCGAACTGGAATATGTGGCTCCTAAGGGAGTGGAAGAAAACGGGGCCGTGCTGTTTGAAGTGAAGGCTGCCGTGCATATGCCCGGCGATGCTTTTATCCGTGCCGGCTACAGTGCCAATGCCGAGATCGTGCTGAAGCGTGCGGAGAATGTCTTGGCCGTACCCGAAAGTTGCGTCGAGTTTAGCGGCGACTCTACTTTCGTGCAGGTGGTAAAAGCGGAAAAGCCAGAACAACAGTTTGAAAAGCGGGCCGTTAAGGTCGGTTTGTCCGATGGCATCAAGATCGAGATAAAGGAAGGTCTTGCCGAAAACGAAAAGATACGCGGGGCGATTGCCGATCCGAATAAGAAATAATTGTAAACGATAAAATGATGAGAAGCCAATTAATAATAGCTACGACTTTGTTCCTTTCCGGCACTTTTGCCTGGGGGCAGGAATCCGCCAAACAATGGTCTTTGGAAGAATGCATCCGTTACGCGATCGAGCACAACATCGATCTGAAGCAGAAAGAACAGGACCAGGAAAGCCGGAAAGTGGAATTGAACACCAGCAAGTTCAGTTGGTTGCCCGATCTGAATGCCAATGTCGGGCAGAACTTCGACTTCGGCCGTTCTCCCTCCAAATCGGGTGTGATTGTGGATCAGAACTCGGCCAATACCTCGGCCTCCGTTTCTTTGAGCATGCCGGTGTTCGACGGTTTGCGCATCCCGAACGATATCGCCGCCCGCAAGCTGGATCTGAAAGCGGCTGTCGAGACGTTGAACAAGGCGAAGGAAGACTTGTCTATACAGGTCGCTTCCTTCTATGTGCAGGTCCTGTATAATAAGGAAGTCCAGAAGATAGCCGAGTTGCAGGTCGCACTGAGCAACGAGCAGGTCGTGAAGACCGAAGCGTTGGTAAAGAACGGGAAAGTCCCCCTTTCCCAGCTATACGATATGAAAGCGCAGCTGGCCAAGGACGAAGTGTCGTTGACCGAAGCGCGCAACAATGTGAAACTGGCATTGCTCGACCTGACGCAAAGCCTCGAACTGGAGCGCGACGGTGAAAACTTCGACATCGTAGTCCCTGAGGTTGAAGATGCCGTCGAACAATATATGAGCAGCATCCTCCCGCCTGACAATGTCTATGATCATGCCGTTGCTTTCAAACCGCAGATCAAGGAACAGGAATATCTCTTGGAAAGCCAGAAGAAGATGCTGAAAGTGGCTCAGGCCGGCTACTATCCGAAACTGAATTTCGGCGCCAGCTACAGCAACGGTTACTACCATTATTCCGGCGATGGCGACTATACGAACCTCGCTTTCAGTGATCAGCTGAAGAATAACGGGCGTAAAACGATCGGGTTCAGCTTGAGCATCCCGCTGTTCAACCGTTTCCAGGTCCGCAACAATGTCCGTTCCGCCCGTATCGGCATCCGGAACCGGGAGTTGATGATGGAGAATACGAAGAAAGTGTTGTATAAGGAAATCCAGCAAGCCTATTATAATGCGACCGCCGCCCAGGATAAATACACCGCATCCGACAAATCGGTCCTCGCCAGCAAAGAAGCTTTCTCTTATGCCGAAGACCGTTATGCCGCCGGCAAGAGCACAGTCTTCGAATACAGCGAAGCCAAGACGAAGTATGCCCAAAGCCTGTCCGAACAGGCTCAAGCCAAGTATGACTTCATCTTCCGCACCAAAATCCTGGACTTCTATAACGGCACACCCATAACACTATAACATATTTAGGTTAGACACATTTGTTTAAGAAAAAGAAGGTCTCTGTGATGGAAACCTTCTTTTTGTTCTTATATTTGCCCGATAGATGATGATCTACAGTTCGAGGACCATGAAAGTAGAATGGAAGAATCTAATATTAATACCTACAAAAACATATTATGAATACAAGATTTGTAACATTTGTTTTGCTACTGTTCGTATGGCTGGGGGGGAACAGCGTTTGGGCTCAATATCTTCCCAAGCTTTATCCGGTTTTCTCTCCTGATAAAAAGTTGGTGATGGCTATTCAGCGGCATAACGACGGTTTGCTGACATACACTTTTACAGCCAATAGAGAAGTTTTGATTAAAGAATCCCCGTTGGGATTCAAGCTGGAATCGCAAGAGACGGTTCCTTCTTCCGGTTGGAAAATAGAGAAAGTCTCTGATCGGAAAGTCAGGGATGAATGGAAACCGCTTTGGGGAAAGCGGGCTGTGGTCGAAGACCATTTCAATGAATTGGTGATCGATTTGCTGAATCCGGCCGGGCAACCCGAGCGGATGCAGTTGGTGGTCCGGGGGTATAATGACGGCTTTGCATTCTGTTATAAAATACCGGAAGGTGAAGGAAAGTGCGTAAATGTGCAGTCCGAACTGACGGCTTATAACTTTGCCGGAGATTATACGGCATGGTTCTATAATGGAGAGAACCACAATTTAGGACCTGAAAAGTTGACGGAAACAGATGGAACCCGTCTACCGGTCATGACAGTGAAGGCGGGCGATAAACATTATATGGCGATCCATGAAGCTTGTCTGGAAACAGGAGCACCTCTTGTCTTACAATCCAAAGGGGGCGAATCGCTCTTTTCGGTCGCTTCTAAGCCGGCCGGTTTGTCACCGGGATATACTTCAGCTTGGCGTGTCGTTTTGTATGGGACGACGCCCGGCGCGTTGACCGATTCCCATTTGTTGGAGTTGCTGAATCCGGACCCCGACCCTCGCTATGACTTTTCGTGGGTGAAACCGGGATTGGCTGTCTGGGACTGGCGTATCAACGGGGCTGTGTGGGATGGGTTCACATATGGAATGTCTTATCTTTCTTGGGTACGGATGATCGATTTTGCTGCTGAACAGGGCTTTAAATATCTGGTGTTGGATGCCAATTGGTACGGGCCGGAATTCGAATCGGATTCCGATCCGATTAAAGGGGAAAAAGCGCAGGATGTACAACGGCTGTTGAAGTATGGAAAAGAAAAAGGTGTCGGAATTTGGCTTTATCTGAATGATGTCGGAGGCCGGAAATATCCGATAGAAAAGACCTTGAAACAGTATGGCGATTGGGGAGCAGCCGGAGTTAAATACGGTTTTATGAACGGAACACAGGAAGAAAAAAACCAGTGGACGAAGAAGATTACCGAGCTTTGTGCACAAAACCATCTGTTAGTCGATTTCCATGACGGTCCGGTTCATCCTTATGGACAAATGCGTACATGGCCGAATGCCGTGACACGCGAATATTGCCATGCCCAATTAGACGGACATCATGTGTTCGAACCTAAAACATTTGTGACGACCGTTTTCGTCAATATGGTTGCCGGCCCGGTCGATATGAACAACGGGATGTTCGACCTGCGCCAGGGACATACGACACGTGTGGATGAGAGCCAGCCGGTTCCTTCTACATTGGTTTCGGAGGCCGCCCGTACGTTAATAACTTTTTCAGGTGTGACTATTTTACCGGATATTCCTGAATATTACCGGAAGTATCCGGCTTTGCTGAACTTCCTGTCTGCCCAGAAGATGCCGTGGAAAGAGAGCCGTACCCTGGCCGGTGAGATCGGGGAGTATATCGTTATGATGAGGGAAACGGATGAAGCGTATCTGGTCGGTGCGGCCACGAATGAATCCGGTAGAACGATTGAATTGCCTCTTTCTTTCCTGGAAAAAGGGAAGTATGATGTGGAGATCATTGAAGACGGTGATGATGCCCACTATCTGACAAATCGCGAAAGCTTGAAGACTACGACCCGACAACTGACAAACAATGATAAACTGACATTGAAGCTGGCTCCCGGTGGTGGTGCGTGCCTTGTTATTAAGAAAACTCCGTCTATGCGTGTTTGTGAGCAAGCTACAATTCCGCTTGTCAGCCCTTCCGAAAAAATGAATGCCGATATCAAAGTCGGGGGGAAGAATGTAGAAATAGATTTATTTGATAAGGGTGAAAAGGTGGTGACGGCAAAAACGTTGCAGCTCTTCCTCGATGAAAATATTCTGAAAGGCGACTGGCGTGTCATTGATCAGAAACGGAAATCGGTCGACCAGACTTGGCAACCGGTCTATGGGGAGTGCTCTGTCGTGTCAGACCGGTATAATGAGGTTGAGCTAACGCTTCAATCGGATGAGAACCGGAAAGAGATGGTGTTGAGTGTCCGTCTTTACGATGAAGGACTGGCGTTTCGTTATGCATTCGATAAACTGGATTTCTGGAATCGTACGGTCACCGATGAGAAGACGCAATTTCTTTTTCAGGAAGACTGTAAGACTTGGGTGACCGGTATGGCACAAGGTGCTTATTCCGAAACGAATTTGAGTGGATTGAAAGGGGCTGCCGATCGTCCTCAGGTGATCCGGGTCGATGATAACCGGTTTGTTGCAATCGGGGAAGCTGCTCTTGTCAATTATTCCCGCATGAAGTTGGAAAAGAGTGAGACTGGGTTCGGGGTACAATCTGTTTTGTCGGGAAAGGTCAATCTGGATCTGGCCGGCTATCGATCTCCCTGGCGTTATGTGATGGTTGCCGGTCATCCGGGAAAGTTGGTCGAAAATAATTACTTTGTCTTAAATTTGAACGAACCGAATCAGATTGCGAATACTAACTGGATCAAGCCCGGACAGGTGATTCGTGAAGTCACGTTGACAACGGCTGGCAGTATGGCTTGTATTGATTTTGCAGCAGAAAATAATATCGCTTATGTGTTGTTTGATGCCGGTTGGTATGGGGCGGAAGAAGACGTAAAATCGGATGCGACCACCGTTACAGTCGATCCGGCCCGTTCGAAAGGTCCGCTCGACCTGCCTAAGGTAATAGAATATGCCAATTCAAAAGGAGTTGGCATACTGGTCTATGTGAATAAAAAAGCACTGCATCAGCAACTGGATGAAATCCTGCCTTTGTATAAGAAATGGGGGATCAAAGGTGTAAAATATGGTTTTGTGAATGTAGGTGACCAGTATGCTACGGCGTGGTTGCATCAGGCAGTGCGCAAAGCAGCCAAATATGAATTGATGGTTGATATCCATGACGAGTATCGTCCGACAGGCTATTCACGTACGTATCCGAACCTACTGACACAAGAGGGCATCCGGGGTGATGAGGAATCCCCTTCCTTGCAACAATCCATCTACACGCTTTATAACCGCATGATTGCCGGTGCCGGGGACAACACCAACTGCTATTTCGCCGAACGGGTTACCGAAAAGATGGGGGGACGTGCTGGCCAATTGGCTAAATTGGTCGCTATTTACAGTCCTTGGCAATTTGTCTATTGGTATGACCGTCCCGAAAAATCACCGAGACGGGCCGGTGGTGCAGGCTCTGTCGAATCTGTGATAAAAACAGATGCCGCCACCCGTTTTTATAATTCTATTCCGACCGTATGGGACGAAACCCGCTTTCTGGAGGGCGAGATGGGCAAATACGCTGTGGTTGCCCGCCGTTCGGGTTCCGATTGGTATGTGAGCATGTTGAATGCCGGAGACAAGAAGCAAATCTCCTTACCTCTTGATTTTCTGAAAAACAAGAAGGGCTATACCGCCACACTCTATTATCAGGCTTCCGAGCAGAAAAAGGATGTCGTTGATATCAAGAAGATCAAATTGGATAACCGCAATGAGATTACTATCGATCTGATCGGGAATAGTGGATGTGTGTTGCATTTTTCGATTCTTAATCTTTAATAGGATTATTTCAACTCGGTAAGCCGGAGGGGGATATCCCTTTTCCGGCTTTCTTTTTATTTATCTGTTTCTTTTTTTCGGTAAGCGGAAGGTGATATTCCCATGACTTTGGTAAAGACACGGGAAAAATAGGCTTGCTCTTCGAATCCGAGCCGCATCGCGATTTCGTTCAGTTTCATATCCGTAAGTTCGATATACTGGCAGGCTTTCTGTATTTTCAGGCGTGTAAAGTAATGGATGGGGGAAGTTCCTGTTTCTTTCTGGAACAAGGTGGAAAAATGGGATTCCGAATAGTTGAAATATTCCGCTAAATCCTTTAAGGTCAGATTTGTTTCCACATGTTCTTGTAAGTAATAGATAACCCGCGTCGAGAATGGATTCTCTTTGTGTGTCGGGAGATCGATATGGCGAAACTGCTCCTGAAAAATGAAAGTTGAGAGAAACGTATATAAACACATGGATGAATAAGCCAGATATTCTTTTATATAACCTCTGGCAAAACTGCTGTATATTTCTTCAAACAGACGGATGCGGACAAGTTGCCGTACATGTTCGTCTGCCAAGATTTCTTGTGGGGCAGGGTTGGGGGAAAGGAAAGATTCGGTTAGTTTACCGCAGAAATGGACCCAATAGATTGTCCAGGGATCATGGCTGTCTGCCTCAAATGAATAAGGGACGTGGGGAGGTACGATGATATACTGATTTTTCTGTATAGGATATGTCTTACCATAGATATGATACCACCCTTTTCCTTCTATGCAATGGATCAGCATGGCATAGTCGGTTCCTTCTTCCTTCTCGACATAATGAGATTTTACTTTTGGGAAAAATCCGATCTTGCGAACATAAAGATTTCCGATAAGGGGATCTTTCTTGTATTCCAATAGTAATTCTTCCGGCAAATAAATAAAACGTTCTCCTTTAAAACCTTCTTTTTTTTTAGTCATATTCTTTTAAATAAGGGTTTTATGATAGCATATTTCTGGGTAACAATAGCAGGATCAACGGCAAATAATCTTTCAACGTTATCCGTAATTGTTTCAATGCCTGTTGGATCCGGTAATCCACTGTTTTGGGGGATACTTGCAGGACTTCGGCTATTTCTTTATAGCTTTTATTATCGAAGCGGTGCATGACAAAAGCCTCCCGGTAAGCTGGAGGCAAAGCGTCTACCGCTTCCCTGATCCTTCTTTGCAGCTCTTCGAGTTGGTAGAAATCGGTGTCCTGTAGCATCTCCTGCATGTTTTCGTAGAAAAGGGTGTCGGCTCTTAGTTGGGATTGATGGCGGACAATCTGGTTGATGGCGCGATGGTAAACAGTCTTGAACAGATATTGGCTTAGGGATGTCTCGAAAGTCTGCGTTTCCCGGTTTTCCCATAGCCACAGCATCACATCCTGCACGATCTCTTCGGAATCTTTTAAATCCACAAACTTTGTCGCATAAGCACAGAGTATCGGATAGTATCTCCTGAACAAGACACCATAGGCTTTTAGATCTCCATGTTGCATGGCTGAAAGTAAAAAGCGCTCCTCTGTGGTTTGTAGTTTTTCTCCTTTCATAATATGTTTACAAAGATAATGCTTTTGGCTATATTTCCGGCAGGACAACTGTTCCAAATTTATTTTTGAAAAAAATTGCATTTTCGTTTAGGAATCCGTTCGACTTCTCTTGTCTAATAGATAAACAAGGATAAAGACGGACATGGAAACACCGAATACAGATCGAATAGAAGACCTTCTTCCCCGCTATTGTTCCGGCGAAGCGACAGTCGAAGAGTGTCGACAGGTTGAGGAATGGATAAGGCAATCGGATGAGAATTATCGGATTGCCAAGCAAATTCATACTCTTTATCTGACAACGGATACGATGCAGGTATTATCGAAAGTGGATACGGAGAAAGCGTTGTCTTCTGTTTGTCAAAAGATGAGCAAAAACAGTGTTCGTCCTAAAGTAACCAGGGTTACTTGGCTGCAACGCGTTGCAGCCATTCTGTTTATTCCTCTTTTAACTATTTTCGTTTATCAAAACTTAAAACCCCGTCCGGTCGAAATCGCCCGGATGATCGAAGTAAAAACAAATCCGGGCATGACGACTACGGTGCAATTGCCGGATGGTTCCGTCGTCCATCTCAATTCGGAATCGAGACTGTCTTATCCGTCTTTCTTCGATAAGGACAAAAGAAAAGTAACTTTGCAGGGAGAGGCTTTTTTCGAAGTGCGGAAAGACCCGGAACATGGCTTTATCATTTCTACTCCTCATGAAACGAAAATAGAAGTGTTGGGCACTTCATTCAATGTCGAGGCATTTGAAAAAGACGCTTTTGTCTCTACTACCCTGATCGAAGGAAAGGTCCGTTTCGATTATATGAAGAACGGGCGGGGCATGGCTGTACAGATGAAGCCAGGGCAGAAACTGACCTATGACTCTTCTTCTTCCCGTGTACAACTGATAAAAACGAATGGTGAGTCAGAAATAGCCTGGAAAGACGGAAAGATTGTTTTCCAAGCGACCCTTTTGCCCGAAGCTTTGCGGATGCTGGAAAAGCGGTTTAATGTAGCTTTCGTCTTATCCAATGACCGCCTTCGGAATGAAGCGTTTACCGGATCTTTCAGTCATCAACGGTTGGAGCGTATATTGGAGATCTTCAAAATATCATCCAATATCAGATGGCGTTATTTGGATACGCAGGATGCACAGCATGAAAAAACTAAAATTGAAATTTATTGATAAACACTATTAAACACACAAAATGTATGATGAAGCACACAGATTTTCCGCCTTAAAGAAAAACATCCGGAAAAATTTGGCGTATTCTCCCGGATGAAATGAGTTGACTTTAAAACGCTTGTTTGGCGACAAGCAGTAATAAATCATTTTTTATTAATTAGATCACTACAAAATTATGCAAAAACATTGTAATGTCCAATTACTTAGGGATAAAAATAGATGCTGGAATCCCTTGAGTAAAATCCCGAGAGTTATGAAACTATCTACATTATTGTTAGTCGGTTCGATGGCCATAAGCCACGCAGCTGGTAGTTATGCCCAAAAAGCGACTGTCAGCCTGAATGCTCAAAACCAGACAGTTGAAACGGTACTTGATAAGATTGAAAACCAAACGGAATTTTCTTTCTTTTTCAACAATCGACATGTTGACTTAAATCGCAAGGTGTCAGTATCTGCAAAGGAAAGCGATATATTCAAAGTGCTGGATAATATTTTTGCCGGGACGAATGTAAGGTATTCGGTGGTGGATAAGAAGATTATCCTGTCCACAGAATCAGCTTCTGTTTCCGGTGTCCAACAGGATAAGAAAACGGTAAGCGGTATCATTAAAGATGAGTTCGGTGATCCTGTCATTGGTGCGAACGTTGTTGAGAAAGGCACAACCAACGGAACGGTGACGGATGCAAACGGTAAATACATGTTGACTGTTACGCCGGGAAGCAGTTTGCAAATTTCTTTTATCGGTTTTAATGAACAAGTGGTGAAAATCGGCAAGGAGAGTGTGATCAATATTACATTGCGCGAGGATATGCAGGCGTTGGATGAAGTGGTAGTCGTAGGGTATGGTACTGTCAAGAAAGGCAACCTGACTAATGCGGTCACTTCTGTGAAGGCTGAAGTGCTGGAAAACCGTCCTGTCAGTTCGATGGCAGATGCTTTGCAAGGCCAAGTTCCGGGTCTGTCAATCGTTCAATCCGGTCGTCCGGGGGAAGCCTCCAGTATGCAATTGCGTGGTGCTACATCTCTAAATTCGGGTGGTTCACCATTGTTGTTGGTCGATGGTATTCCTACTGATGCAGAGGACTTCAACTACTTGAACGTGGAAGATATCGAGAGCGTATCTGTTTTGAAAGATGCCGCTTCGGCTGCTATCTACGGTTCGCGTGCTGCCAACGGTGTGATTTTGGTTACGACCAAGCGAGGTAAAGCAGGTAAGCCTGTTTTCCGCTACAATGGTTACGTGGGGGTGAACACTCCGACCGATATGCCTAAGATGGTCAGCTCGGCACAATATGCCCGTATGCGTAATGAAGCTATGTATAATTTGAAGCCGGAAGCCGGTAAAAACCAATATTATAGTGAAGAACAAATACGTAAATATGCCGATGGGTCAGATCGGAACCACTATGGTAATACGGACTGGGTGGATTTGATGTTCGAAAACAGTATCACGACTCGCCACTCTATCTCGGCTAACGGTGGTGCTGAGAATGTGAAGTACTTCTTGAGTGCCGGCATGGACTATCAGACAGGTGCGTTGCCCGAATCGCAACATAAGGTGTACAATGTCCGTTCGAATATTGATGCTCAGCTTACAAAAAAGTTGAATTTAGCATTTGATCTGCGTTATATCTTAAGACAAAGGGATGAAGTCAGTGGTATAGATGGCATCATTATCGATGTGTACAAAATGAACCCCACCGATATCGCTTACTATACCGATGGAAGCTATGCCTTGAACCCCAAATCCGTAGTCAATCCTATGGCCGATTTGCATCAAAAAGGCCATGATTTGAATGACACCCACGATGCTTCGGGTACTTTTAAGTTGACCTATGATATTTGGGATGGTTTGAAATTCCAGGGTATTGCCAACGTGAACTATAAGTTTGGAAAAACAACGACTTTCCATCGTCAGGTAGGTTACACCAACTTTGACACGCAAGAGATAACGTATATGGGGCAAAACGCATTAGACGAAGGACGTTCCTTTAACCAATACTATAACTTGCAGGCATTGCTTACTTACCAGAAAAAATTCGGCGAACACAATTTGGATGTCTTGGCCGGTTATCAGCAGGAAAATGAAAAGTGGGATAACATGGGGGCTTATCGTGACGGATTCCCGACCGATATCCTGCATGTCCTCAATGCCGGTTCGAAAGAAAACTGGTCAAACTATGGTACGGCTACCCATTGGGCCATTGCTTCTTTCATCGGTAGCGTGAACTATGACTATGCCAGCAAGTACCTGCTTTCGTTGAAGATGCGTTCGGATGGATCTTCTCGTTTGGCGAGTGGCCATCGTTGGTCAACCTTCCCTTCCGTTTCGGCTGCATGGCGTATCAGCAGCGAAAGTTTCATGGAAAAGACACAAGATTTCCTGAATGATTTGAAGATTCGCGCTTCTTGGGGATTGACAGGTGCAACTACTGGTATCGGCCTCTATCCGAGCTACACTACTATAGATTTTGGAAATGCTGCTTTGGGTAATCAATATATTTTGTCGGCTTATTTGAGTGGATTGGGAAACACTGAATTGGGTTGGGAAAAAACTTCTATGCTTGACTTCGGTTTTGATGCTCGTATGTTGGATAACCGCTTTGGGGTAACGTTCGACTATTATATCAAAAACACCAAAGACATCTTGATCGGTCTTCCTGTTCCTTTGGAATATGGTTTTGGTAAACCCAATGTCAATATTGGTGAAGTGCAAAACAAGGGTTGGGAATTGGAATTGAGCTGGAACGATAATATTGGTGACTTCAGATATGGTGTACAAGCCAACTTGTCTAATAATAAGAATGAAGTAAAAGACTTGGGTGGAACCAGTCCTTGGAAGGATGGTTATACGGCTGAAGGTATAGCCATGAATTCTTACTATGGTTATCAAGCTTTAGGTTTGTTCCAAACAGAAGAAGAAGTTAAAAACTCTGCCGTATACAGTCGTCGTTACGCTAAGCCGGGTGATGTGAAGTACAAAGACCAGAATAATGATGGTGTGATCGATGCAGACGACCGGGTGGTTCTGGGTGACCGCGATCCTCATTATTTGTTCGGTATCACCCTGAATGGTGCATGGAAAGGATTCGACTTTAGTGTATTTTTGCAAGGAGTTGGTAAACGTAACTATATATTGAATGGTCCGAGCATCCGTCCTTTGTCGGATCAGGGTAAAGGTCCGGCTTTCGAACATCAGTTAGACTATTGGACGGAAGACAATCGCGACGCTAAATATCCACGTTTGTTGGAAGCGACAAGCTCTTTGGGATTCAATCACATGACATCCGATTATTGGATGATCAACGCCGGTTATTTGCGTATGAAGAACTTGCAGGTTGGTTATAATTTCTCGAGCGATCTGTTGAAGAACACAGGATTCTCCAATATCCGCCTGTACTTTTCGGCAAACAACCTGTTTACCATCAGTAATTTTACTCCCGGATACGATCCTGAAACACTCGATGCGTTTACGTATCCATTGTCAAGAACTTACTCATTCGGTTTGAATCTACAGTTTTAATTGAAAAAAAAGATAGTGTAATGAATACTTTAAAACATATTATGATGGCAACACTTTGTACGGTTGCCTTGACAGGATGTGAAGACTTCCTGACTACTCCTCCGTTGGATAAAATTACAGAAGATGCCTGGTGGAAGAACGAGCAGCAAACTAAAATGATGGTAGACGGATGCTACGATTACGTTTACCAAGGCGATGGCGACAACATCATTGCTTTCCGTGACGCTTGGACCGATAATTCGACATGGTGGGGGTTAGAACATTTTGCCAATGGCGATTTGCGCCCGACCTCTCGTGGCCTGAAAGACGAATGGAAGTACGAAGCCATTGCTAAGATGAACTATGTGATTCAAGGGTTGGAGCTTTCTAAAGAGTATCTGAAGCCGGATGAATATGCTCATATGCGTGCCGAGGTTCGTTTCATTCGTGCGTTGAACTACTATGATATGCTTTTTTTCTTTGGCGATGTCCCTTTGGTGGACAAAGTGTTGACCGTGGAAGAATCGCGTGCGCTGACCCGTACTCCTCGTGCTGATGTGTATGATTTTGTAATCAGTGAATTGGAAGAATGTTTGGTGGACATCAAGAAAGCGCCTAATTTCGAATCAGGTCGTGTTACCGAGGATGTGGTGAATGCCATGATTGCTCGCATCTCTTTACACGAAGCGGCCAAATCGAAATACATTGGTTTTTTGAAGAATAGTAAAGAATCAACAGAAGATCTTTATAAAAGAGTGTTGACAGCTACTCAAGCGATTATCGATGGTGGGCGTTATGGATTATATCGTGCCTACGATGGTGATCCTAAAAAGCATAGCTACGAAGAATTGTTCCGGCCTCAGGCAGATGGGAATAACAATGAGGTGATTTTCGAACGTCAATATTTCCCTTCTTTGAAGACTCATAACTTGAATAACAACCTTTCGTATCCTTCATCCGTATATTGCGGATGGAAGGGTTTGCTTCCTTTGCAAGATATCGTTGATGAATACGAATGTGTCGAAGGTCACCCTTACGATCAATGTGAAGCGTTGAATTGTCCTCACGTTGCCGAACGTGCAGCTCTGGATCAAGCCGGAATGTTGAGCTATGGCGAATATGAGTTCCGTGATCCCCGTTTGAAATCAACGATTATTCACCCGGGATGGGAATGGATTAAAGGTGGTAAAGTGGATTCACACTATGGTGTAGAAGACCCTGATAGCCGTGACTATATTGGTAAAGAACCTGTAAGTACCGGTTTCTTGTTGACCAAGTGGACGGATTTGGAAGGGGAGGAACCTGATCGTTGGTTGGGACATAAGAACATAACGATTTTCCGTTATGCCGATGTGTTGTTGATGAGAGCTGAAGCACTGATCGAGTTAAATGAAAATTTAGGTGAAGCCTTGAACCTTATTAACGATATTCGTAATCGTGCTGAAATGCCCGAGTATCCGGCCGTGACCAGCCAAAGCGATATGATTGCCAAAGTGCGCCATGAACGTCGTGTCGAAACGGCTTTCGAAGGATTGCGTTACTACGATATCATACGTTGGGGTATTGCGCCTAAAGTACTCAATGGACCTGCCTATGGATGGAAACGTTGGAACGAGGAAACTCAGAAACACGATAATCCGCTTATTTTTGAACAACGTATTTGGGCAGAAGGCGAAGGCCGTTATTTCTGGCCTATTCCTCAAGAGTCTATCGACCAAAATGAAAACATTAAGCAGCAGGAAGATAAGTGGTGGTTGCGTTAACCATTTTCTTGATGTAGGATCAGTGACGGACTGATGTAGGATCAGTGATGGAGAGCCATATTATTACTCGTAAGTAGGGTTTAATATGGCTCTTCTTGGTTTGGCAATTAAACATAGAGAAAAGAGGAATATGAAACAGATCATTTTTTTTGCAATCGCCTGTTTGGACTTGCTCGGATTATCGGCTTGGGGGCAACGGGAAGTTTCGAACTTTGACCGGGATTGGCGTTTTGCACGATTCGGCTTGCAGGCAGACGGGGCACGTTTGCCTGAACCGGATTCGCTGGAAGCGTATGGAACAGACGATACAGGGTGGCGGAAGTTGGATGTTCCGCATGACTGGGCCATCGAAGGCCCTTTCCGGATTGATCTGGAAGGGTTTACCGGGAAATTGCCTTGGAAGGGGATCGGTTGGTATCGGAAGCATTTTACGGTGTCGGTCAAGGATAAAAAGAAACGGTTTTATCTGGATTTCGACGGAGCGATGGCGAATGCTGAAGTGTGGTTGAACGGGCAAAAAGTCGGTGGGCGTCCTTTTGGCTATAGCTCTTTCCGGGTGGATTTGACACCGTATGTCCGTTTTGGAGAGGATAATGTGGTGGCGGTTCGCCTGAATACGGAAAAGTTCGGAGCGCGTTGGTATCCGGGAGCCGGTATCTATCGGCATGTCCGGCTGGTAAAAACCGAGCCGGTCCATGTGGCACATTGGGGTGTTTTTGTGACAACTCCCGAAATTACGGACGATTATGCGATGGCTTCTGTTCGTGTAGAAATTGACAATAATAGGCAACAGGCGGTTGCCGGACACTATACGGTTGATATTTATGAATTGGATGCCCATGACGTGATCGGGAAGAGGGTAGCTTCGACGAGCAAACGTCCGATTGCGTTGAATGCTGCATCGACGGTTGTGGATTCGGTCTCTTTGCGTGTAGAATCTCCGAAAATATGGGATTTGGAACACACAAATCGGTATATGGCTTGTGTTTCCGTATATGACAAAAACAAGTTGGCGGATGTTTATGAGACTCCTTTCGGTTTTCGTACCATTCAATTTACACACGATAATGGCTTTTTGCTGAATGGGAAACGGGTACCCATCAATGGCACTTGCAATCACCATGATTTAGGTGCATTGGGGGTGGCGGTGAACAGGGTTGCGCTGGAACGCCAGTTGCGGATCTTAAAAAGCTTTGGTTGTAATGCGTTGCGTACTTCCCACAATCCTCCTGCTCCGGAGTTGTTGGAGTTGGCTGACAAGATGGGGTTTCTTGTGATGGATGAACTGTTTGATTGTTGGACGGTCGGGAAGCAAGAGAATGATTATAGTACGCTGTTTGAGAAGTGGCACGAGAAAGATATAGAGATGTTGGTTTGCCGCGACCGAAATCACCCGTCGGTCATTATGTGGAGTACCGGTAACGAGGTGTACGAGCAGTATAAACCGGAAACAGGCGTTGCCCGACATCTGACAGAGGTGGTACACCGTTTCGATACGACTCGTCCGGCGACGTTCGGCGCCTCTTATCCCAGCAAGTCGGCGATGAACGGGACGGAGTTGCAGGTGGATGTACATGGCATGAATTACGCGGCAGGCGTGTATGGCGGACCTGATTTTTATGGTGAGTTCCTGAATAAGAAAGGACACGAACATCTTTCGGGCTATTCGAGTGAATCCAGTTCGACGATGAGTTCGAGAGGGGAATACTTTCCACGTAAGTTCCATGTAGATTCGTATGATTTGACGGAACCCGGATGGGGCGGATTACCCGATTGGGAATTTGCCGCTTTGGATAAATATCCGGGTATTTGCGGAGAATTTGTTTGGACGGGTTTTGACTATTTGGGTGAGCCCACTCCTTTCAATAGCGATGCCAGCGTTTTGCTCAACCATTCAGCCGCCATGACGGAAGAAGAGTTGCAGAAACAGCGTGAAGAGTTGGTTCGGATAGAACGTAACCGCCCGACATCGCGTAGCAGCTACTTTGGTATTGTCGATTTGGCCGGTTTCCCGAAAGACCGCTACTACTTATATAAATCCCGTTGGATGCCCGATACGCCGATGGTACATATCCTTCCGCACTGGAATTTCCCAGATAGGATTGGGGAGGTTACTCCGGTGTTTGTTTATAGTTCAGGCGATGTTGTCGAGCTGTTTTTGAATGGAAAATCGTTGGGGAAGAAGGAAAGGAAACCGTATGAATATCGTTTTCGTTGGGATAGTGTGGTGTATGAACCCGGTGAACTGAAAGCAATCGCCTATAAGCAAGGCCGTAAATGGGCGGAAACATTTGTCCGGACTACGGGACAAGCCGTTGCATTGAAGGCCGTGGCTGACAAGAAGAGAATCAAAGCGGATGGAGAAGACCTTGTTTTTGTGACGGTATCGCTGGTCGATAGGGAAGGGCGTGCCGTGCCGACAGCCGAGCCTGTTATTTCTTGTAGTTTGACGGGCGACGGGGAGATTGTGGCAACGGACAATGGTGACCCGACTTGCCTGATCACCTTTTCAGAACCTACCCGCCCGGCCTTTAACGGTTTATTCTTGGCCATCGTCAAGGCGAAACGTGGCGGACACAAACCGATCCGTCTGACAATCGAATCGAAAGACCTGGAAAAAGCGGTGGTGGATATAACGATGTGAGTGAAAATGATAAAAAAAGATGTTTATGAATTTTTATTTAAAAACTTGTAATTTGCTTATTGCAGGCTTATTAGCCGGATGTCAACCCGGTGAGAGAGGTGACTTGTCCGATAAAAAGGAAAACAAGAGTCTTGTTACTACCCATCGGGCACTCAATCCAATTGCTCCTCCGGGTGTGTTCATTGCTGATCCGGAGGTCAGACAGATGCCTGATGGACGGATCTATGTTTATGGTTCGCGTGACGAACCTGGTAACAGTTGGTGTTCAAACTCCTATAACGTGCTCTCTTCTTCAGATTTGGTAGACTGGCATGTGGAACAATTTTCTTTTGCTACGAAAGGACCGGGAAAGCAGACGGATTATACGGACAAGATCCTTTATGCTCCGGATTGCATTTATCATAATGGGAAATATTACCTTTATTATTGTTTGGCAGCTGATGGTGAAAACGAAGGGGTAGCTGTTGCTTCTTCTCCTTATGGCCCGTTCAAAGAGGGAAAAGCGATTAAGGGAATTTCAGGCATAGATCCTTCGATTTTTGTCGATGATGACGGGCAGACTTATCTGTTTTGGGGGCAATGGCATGTCAGAGGTGCAAAGTTAAGCAAGGATATGCTTTCTATCGAAGGGGCTGTCCATGATAGTTTATTGACTTATAAAACGCATTTCTTCAACGAAGGAAGCTCTGTTCGAAAAAGGAATGGTATCTATTATTTGATCTATGGTAGCCATTCTCGGCACGGTGAGTCTAATTGTGCTACATTGGACTATGCGACAGCCACTTCTCCTCTGGGACCTTATACTTATAGGGGAGTGATTATTGACAATTGGGGAAGCGACCGTAACTTGGTGAACAATCACGGCTGTATCATCGAAATCAATGGACAATGGTATATCGCTTATCATCGTCCTACCCATGCGACAGAGACTGGAACCATGCGGAAAGCCTGCTTGGAACCCATCATTTTTAATCCGGATGGCACGATACCGGAAGTGGAAATGACAACACAAGGCATTGGCGGTCCGATCTCTCCGTCCTACCGGATGGATGCGGCCAGGGCTTGCTTGTTGTCCGGTCATGTGGCGGTTGCCGTACGCAGGCCGGACAATGATGTTCCGGTAGAGTATTTGTCGTCTATCCGTGATGGCGATCATGCCTATTGGAAATATTACGATTTTACCGGTACGGATGTGGATCGTTTTATTTGTAAGACTTGGGATAAGAACAAGAAAGCGAAGATTGAAATCCGGTTGGATAGTCCGGAGGGCGAGTTGCTCGGAGTCTGTGACCTGGAGGCAATGAATGGTGAGGTAGCTTATGCTATCCATGAAACCGATATCAAACCGGTTACCGGTAAACATGCGTTGGTTTTGGTCTTTAAAGCAGCAGAACCAGCTGGAACAGAGGAAGAGGACCTGATGAATCTGGAATGGTTTACTTTTTCTACGACTCACCCCACAAAACTTTCCCAAAAATAATCCTTCATTCCTTCATCCGTAAGCCTATCCAATTGTCCCTTACTTGCCTACGGATGAAGGAAATGGAGCATCCTCCTTAATAATTAAACCCGAAATGCCAAAGAGGAATTATGTTCTTGTGGCCGTATTCGATGTCATCTTTCACAATGTAGGCATTGTTGATCCCTTGTATTTGTTTCTGTTGCTTGTTAGGACCGCCTACTTCGAAGGTATAAGGGCCGATTGTGAAATCTGATTTGTCGGAAGCAAAGACCTCGTTGTTTACTTTCATTTGCGAAAGGAAAAATGTTTCCCGGATATTTCCGATCTCCGGTGTGCTGTCGGAGAGTGCATAAGCTAAGTTGGTGTTTTCTAAGTAGGTCTTTTCTACTTTTCCTAATTGCCGGATGCCTTCTGTTGT
The DNA here is from genome assembly GCF_049860805.1 of Parabacteroides vesiculifaciens. Classification (NCBI taxonomy): domain Bacteria; kingdom Pseudomonadati; phylum Bacteroidota; class Bacteroidia; order Bacteroidales; family Tannerellaceae; genus Parabacteroides; species Parabacteroides vesiculifaciens. The sequence continues at coordinate 2,919,529 of NZ_CP187555.1, read as the reverse complement.
TCCTCTGAGTTGCGAAACGATGCCTGCCTTTTCTAAATAAAAGAGGAAATCCGCCACCTGGTTACGATGCAGGTCTATCATCTGTCCGATTTTGGAAAAGTTGGGTTTGAAAGGTACGCTTTGTGCTATGACGTAGAGCAGTTGTTTGATTTTCTTTGTGGAAGCGACGTTCAGTTTGGCATAAGCCGGAATGTCGTTTTCGACGGTAAGGGTGATCACGTTGCGCAAGCGTGTGTCATAACCCGGATCGTTGAAGAAAGGATAATATCCATTTTTCAGATATTCCTTGAACAGCACCAACGGACGTTCCGTGCCCGGCAGTTCTACCTTGTGTTCCAATATCTCCGATAGGGAATAGGCCGGTAACCGGATCGCTTTTGCCAGTATAAGATATTCGCGGAAAGAGAGTCCGGACAGGAAATAACTGAGTACACGGCGACTCAAATCCGCATTTCCTTTATGGATATCCAAAATGGAAGAGCCGGTAAAAACCACATGGAAATCGGGATAATAGTCATAAATCATTTTCAATTCTTTTGACCAGTTCGGATATTTGTGTACTTCATCGATAAATAAGTGCTTCCCTCCGTTCTTGTAGAAGTCCGATGCTAAGTCAAACAGACGATGTTCCGTGAAATACAGATCGTCGGCATTGACAAAAAGTGTGTCTTTTATGTCGTGGTATAGCTTGATGTGCTGTAACAGCATAGTCGTTTTGCCGACACCTCTGGGACCGACTATGCCCAACATACGGGAGGACCAGTCGATCTGGTCGTGCAGGTATCTGACGTATGACGTATCGGTGAGTCTGAGCAATCTTCTGAAAAGTTCTATAAGTTGTTCCATGTCCTGTCCGGTTGAATAGTTCGTATGGGCAAATATACGAAAATTGCCGAATTAAATTAGCAGTTTCTATATGAAATTGCCGAATTAAATCAGCATTCCTTCATCCGTAAGCCTATCCAATTGTCCCTTACTTGCCTACGGATGAAGGAAATGAATAAACCCTCGTACTCCTATACCCGTTTTTCGTCAATTTTCCTTCATCTATCAGTTGGTTCAGGTCCTGCAAGGCGCGGTATTTGGAGCAGCCGGTCAGTTCACGGTAGTCGCCGCATGTGATGTAATGATGCGTATTCAGATAGTTTGTCAGGCGGCGAAGCCGTTCTTCAAAAGGCGGAAGAGTCGATTTGGTTTCCGGCATACGTTCGAGATGCATCGTTTTCAGTTTCTTTTTCAGGTATTTCCCGCAACGGAAGTTGACGCTGCGGAAGTGGATCGATTCGCTTCGGATCTCGCTCTTGTCCATGACCGGGCGGGAGGAAAGCGAGATGCTGAAAAAGCCGATTCCTTCTAACTCGACGATGTATCCTTCCTCCAATTTGTCGGCCATCACGTCGGCAAGCGTTTGCAAAACCCCTTTGACATCTCCTGCCGAAAGGCCGCTACGTGATTCCACCTGGTACATCAAATCACTGATGCGTAGCGTCCCGTAAGGTACGACACGAGGATGCAAAGCCTGTTTTTTATGCTCTCCTGTCGGGTCCGGATTCCGGACTAATCTGTATCTTGCACACATATCCGTATTATATTTAAGATTAAATATTGCACTCGTTGGCAGCTGGCTGCCATGCCCTATTTCGTCTCTCAATTGCCGGACGCTTGTGCGACAGTTGTGAGACGCTTGTTCGTCATATGTCTTACAAGCGTTTCACAGCTGTCGGGCAATAACAAACATGGCACTAAAGATACAAAGAATAATGGGATAAAGGCTTGTTGTATCTGTTTTTTTGCCTTATCTTTACAAGATATGCAAATTTTAAATCAGCTAAGAGTGTCCGTGCCCTGAGACGTCGGGAAACATTTACCATGTCGAGAAGGGGCATGGGTACAGCCTCTTTCTCTGATACTTGGACAATCGAAAAGTTGACGTCGGACAGTTTGATCATCTGCCAAGGTGATTATGTGCAGAGGTATGCCAGGGTCAACGATGTGAAAACTTGAGCGGGATTGACCCGGAAGCAAGCGGGCTAATCTGCCTTTATTTTGGCGGAGGTCGAAAGATTGTCCAAATAAATAGTAATAAAAGATAAGGTGATATCTGGCTGAATCTGCTATTTTTGTCGCCTTGATCTTGTATTATTTACAATAAGTAGCGATAGTTGAAATCAAATACCATGAAAACTTCTCTTATTAAATTGTTATTAATTCTATTGTGCTGCTGCCTGGCGATAAGTGCCGGGCAAGCACAAGCGAACGAAGAGGTCTCGAAAGTCTATGTCGTATTTAAGACACACCTCGATGTCGGGTTCACCGATCTGAGCTCGGTTGTAGAAAAACGCTATGTCGACGAGTTTATTCCGAAAGCACTGGATGTGGCGGAAAAGTTGAGGGCGGACCGTTCCGGTGAACGATATGTCTGGACAACCGGTTCCTGGCTGATTTGGAAATATCTTCAAACGGCTTCTGACCGCGACGTGGAACGCTTGGAAAAAGCGATCCGGCAGGGAGACATTGTCTGGAACGGTGTTCCCTATACGGTGGAAACCGAGTCGATGAATCTGGATTTGCTGGAAACCAATTTGTTGCTTGCACATAAGCTGGACAGGAAATACGGCAAAAAGACGATAGCCGCCAAGATGACCGATGTTCCGGGGCATACCCGCAGCATCATTGCCCCGATGAACCGCGCCGGTATCCGTTTCCTTCATATCGGAGTGAATCCGGCATCTCCTATACCGGCTGTTCCTGAGTTTTGCCGGTGGAGGGACCCGGAGGGGAACGAACTGATATTGGTTTACCAGCAGGATTATGGTTCCGACAATGTGTTGCCGGGAGGGAAGACGGCTATATCGGTCAACTTTACCGGTGATAATCACGGACCGCATTCGTATGAAAAGGTAAAAGAGATTTACGCCAATCTGCATAAACGTTATCCCCATGCGCAGCTGGTAGCTGCTTCCTTTAATGAAATTGCACAGGAGCTATTGGACATGAAGGCGTCGCTGCCTGTCGTGACTTCCGAGATTGGGGATACTTGGATCTATGGATATGGAAGTGCTCCCGTACGGATGGCGAAATTCAGGGCGCTCTCTTCCCTTTATTCGAAATGGCTGAAGGAGAAAAAACTGGAACGTGGAAGTGACGAGTCTTTGAACTTCGCCGTGGAACTCGGACTGATTGCCGAACATACGCAAGGGATGGATATCAAGACTCATCTCCGGAATTGGGACAAATATGACATGGATCTGTTTCTTGCCGCCCGTCCGACCGAACCGTTCCGGAAAGTCGAAAGGTCCTGGAAGGAGATCGACTGGTATATTTATGAAGCGATCGATTGCTTGCCCGGATCTTTGCAAGAGGAGGCATTGGCTAAGATGAAGGAAATCGATTCTCCCGTTTTGCCGGCTTTCTCGAAAAAGAAAGTTGATGTGCAGCCCGAACCTTGGAAACTCTCTTTGCTGAAAAATGATAAATTAAAAGTGGAAGGTCTGTTTTACCAGATGTATGACAGCCATGACTATGATCGTTTTCTGGATAATTATCTGCGTGCCCGTTATGGTTGGGCGCTGGATGATCTGGGTAAAACTGGATTGGACCGTTCGAAGGCTGTCAGCGTCTCGTTGCCGGCGCAAGTCGTAAAACGGGAAGTGCAGAAGGAGAAGAAAGGGACACGCACGCTCTATGAACTGTCTTTTCCCCGGCAGGAAGGTGTGGATGAACGTGTGTATCCAGAGAAAATGATCGTGAACTGCTTGGATTACAAGAACGGGAAAAGAGCGGAAATAGAACTGACCGTATTCAATAAACCGGCCGTCCGCCTCCCCGAAGCCTATTGGCTCTCGTTCAATACGGACGATATCGTCTCGCTCGTTGCCGAGAAAACGGGGGCGGCGGTCGACTTGCTCGATGTGGTGGAGAAAGGGAACCGGCAGCAGCACGGCATAGACCGCTATGTCGATCTGATCACTTCCGGCGGAACGGTCCGTATCTGGAGCGAGGCCGCTTTCCTGGTCAATGTGGGGGAAGCGAGAGGTCTCAACTATTCGACCCGGTATCCGGATAAGCGTGGCGGTGTTCATTTTAACCTGAGCAACAATCTTTGGGGTACGAATTTCAGCATGTGGAACGAAGGTTCGCTGACGTATCGCTTTACTGTGGAAATGTTATAAATCTTAATAGATGAATATGGAGTATATCTTGAAAAGCTTATTGTTTGCTTTAATGGTTTTTATTAGCCAGTTATCTTTTGCGCAGAAGAAGTTTGTGCATCCTGAACGCGTCCGCTATGACGGTTCGTGTATGACGATCGAAGGAAAAGATGTGTTTGTTTATAGTGCGGCCTTTCATTATTTCCGTTGTCCGGAGGAATTGTGGAAAGATCGTTTCCGCCAGATCAAGGAGGCCGGATTTAATACGGTCGAGACTTATGTTCCTTGGAACTGGCATGAAAGGACTATGCCGCTTAGCCTGGACGATACGACTCATTTCGATTTTTCCGATCTGAAACGGTGGTTGAAGATGGCGCAGGAAGAATACGGTTTTTATACGATCGTCCGTCCGGGACCTTTTATTTGTGCCGAATATTCGGGAGGTGGTTATCCGCGTTGGCTGGCTAAGTATCGTCCTGAAAGTGTAGATGATTTCTGGCTGAGAAGTGCGGACGAGCGGCATATCCGCTGGTCGCAGCATTGGTTCGATGCTGTTTGTAAAGCTGTGGCGGACGAGCAGATCACACGTAAGCCGGTTGGTGATAAGGGTATTATTTTGATTCAGATCGAGAACGAATACAATCATCATGGCTGTGACGGAAAGGAAAAACTGTTGAAAGCCCTTTATGGTTCTGTTCGTAAGAGTGGGTTGGATATTCCGGTCTTTACTTGTCTGACGAATGAGTGTCGTAGCAGCCGGGACCCGGAATTGTCTCAGGTGTTCGATAGCGACAATTATTATGTCGGCCTTTCTTCCGCCCCTGATTGTGCTTATCGCATGAGCAACCTGAAAAAGGCGCAGCCGGATGCACCGGGATTCGTGACCGAGCTTCAGGGAGGATGGTTCTCTTTGGTCACAGGGCGTTTGAGCGAAGACCATTATTCGGATGCACGCCATTTTAAGGCTGTAGGTTTGATGTCATTGTTGGGAGGTGCTTCCGGCATCAATTATTATATGTTTTTTGGCGGGACTCATTTTGCCGGATGGGGAGCGCGTGGCATGACTACCAGCTACGACTACAATGCTGCGATCCGCGAAAATGGAGCGTTGGGTGATAAGTATTATGAAGCGAAGGCGATCGGGCAGTTCATCCGGGCTTTCGAGCCGCAATTGGTCCGCTCGGCCGGTGGCCCTTGTACGGTCGAAGGTGGAGTGAAATCATTGTTCGGTGGTGTTCGGGTGGCAGTCGACGGAACCCGTTTTGTCTTTTTGCACAATACGGACCCGAAGAATCCGGTCAAAGGTAAAGCCCGCCTGATCCCGGGTAAGCAGGATTGCCCGGCCGAGCCGATGTACAATATCAACCAGCATGGAGAGAAAGTCTTGATTACTGCTTCTGATGCGGGGGACGACAAGATGGTGACGGTAGACCCGATAGATGTCGATTATGACCTGCCAGCTTTGGGTACGAAAGTATTGGTGATTCAGGCCGGTAAGTCGGCGAAACAAGGGGAATGGTGGCCGCGGGAACAGATGCGTCCGTTGCGCCCGTCCCGTTTGCCGGCTCCTGTTCGCATAGCTTCTGTACAAAGAAAGGAAGATGCTTTTGCCGAAGCCGGTTGGGTACAATTGCCGCGTTTGGTTTCTTTGTCTGATTTGGGGGTAAATGATTTCCGTTACAGTCTATACCGTTCGAAGGTGCAACTGACCGCCGGCCAGGCAGCCAAGGAACGTTTCTTATTATTTAATATGTACACGCGAGACATCGTGTCGGTCCAGGTAAATGGAAAAACGGCCGAACGTTTGTTTCCCGACTGTGCCGATGCCCAGTCATGGACCACCCGCGATTGTTTCGACCGGATACGTCCGGATGAATATGATAACCGCTTCGATGTGTCCGGCCTGTTGAAAGAGGGAGAAAACGAGATATTGGTCGTTTATGAAAACTTGGGCCATGCACATGGTTATTTCCCGATGGAGGAGTTGGCCGGTATCCGCGAAGCCGGGCTTTCCGTAACCGAGACAGCCCTGACGCATCCGTTGGAATGGGAATGTGCGGTGGATGCGGCCGGAATAACCGAAGGTTGGAATTTGCCGCAGTTCATGTCCGGAGATTGGGAGGTCGTAGCGTTGGATACAAACGGAGAAATACCGGCGAAAGGAAACGGCGTGCAGCTGAAAGAAGGGCCGGACGGCCTTTTCACCTGGTACAGGATTGAGTTTGAGTTACCGAAGCAGGAAGCCGGTGTCTGGATTCCTTGGCTGGCGCGGATCAATGCGTCCGGCAACGGGTTTATGTGGCTGAACGGACATAATATCGGCCGCCATTGGGAAGCGGGCCCGCAACGTGAGTTTTATCTGCCGGAATGTTGGCTCGATTTCGGATCTGGGAAGAAAAATGTACTGGTGATGGGGCTGCGCCAAACAGCCAACGGGGCTAAATTGAAGGCGGTGGAGATTGCTCCTTACCGGGATATGGCGGAAATCAGAAAGTAAAAACGATTTGCATTATGAATATAAAAGTTTTTTTAGCAGGTTGCCTTTTCGGAATGAGTGCTCTTTCGGTGGAGGCACAGCAAGTATGGACGCCGGATAATGGCGACGGGACGTTTACCAATCCGATCATGTGGGGCGATTGGCCCGATCCGGATGTGATACGGGTAGGGGACGATTTCTACTTCGTCTCTACCAGTATGCACTATGTACCCGGTTGCCCGATAGCCAAATCTAAAGATTTGGTGAACTGGGAGATGGTCGGATATGCGGTAGACCGGTATGATGATGATCCCCGTTATGATCTGAAAGGCGGGAATCTTTATCTGAATGGCTCGTGGGCGAGTTCCATCCGGCACCATAACGGGAAATTCTATGTTGCTTTTTGTACACCTTATGGTTGGGGAACGGAAAAAGGGCATTTCTCCGTTTGTGAAGCGGAGAAGCCGGAGGGACCGTGGAAACGGACGGTCTTTCCTGAATATCTCTATGATCCGGGATTGCTGTTTGATGACGACGGAAAGGTTTATGTCGTGCACGGGCAACATAAACTGTATGTCACGGAACTGAATGCCGATGTGAAATCCGTCAAAGGGGAACCGGTCGAGATCTGGAACAAAGGTGTGGACGATAGCCGGGGTTCCGGGAAGAAAGCCGGGATGGAAGGTTCGCACGTGTATAAGATAAACGGAATGTACTATATCACCTGTCCTGCCGGAGGTACGGAAGGTTGGCAGGTTTGTCTTCGTTCGAAGAATATTTACGGGCCTTACGAGCATAAGGTGATTTTGCAGGACGACAGTTCCTATCCGCCAAACGGTTTGCATCAGGGAGGAATGGTGCAGTTGAAGAATGGAGATTGGTGGTTTGTCATCATGCAGGACCGCGGACCGATCGGGCGTGTGCCTCATCTGTTGCCTGTCAAATGGGTGGATGGCTGGCCGGTTTTGGGCATCGACGGAAAAGATGCCGTAACGTACCGTAAACCGGATGTCGGCAAGACGTATAAGGTGAAAGTGCCGGCAACAACTGATGAATTCAATGGTAAGAAATTGGAGCTGCAATGGCAGTGGAACCATAATCCGGATCCTACAAAATGGTCCCTGTCCGAGCGTCCGGGCCATATGCGTTTGAAAGCATCTCTGGCGTCCGATTTCAAAAGTGCCCGGAACACGCTGACACAGCGGGTACAGGGGCCGAACTCGGAAGGAACAGTGGAGATGGATCTTTCCGGTTTGAAAGATGGCAATGTGGCTGGTTTCGGCGTGTTTGAATTTCCGTATGCCTATGTAGCGGTTCAGCAGGAGGGGAATGTCAGGAAAGTCGTCATGTGCAATGATGGAAAGATTGTCGAGACGGCGGTGGATAACCTGACTCAAAACAAACTCTGGATCAAGGCACGCGTGACGGACAAGGATTTTACGGCCCGTTTTTATTACAGCCTGGACGGAGTCGATTTTTCTCCTGTAGGCGATGTGCTGAAGATGGGATTGGGATTACCCTGGACGGCTAACCGGTTTGCCTTGTTTAATTTTACCACCCGCGAAACCGGAGTAAATGGAACCGCAGATTTCAATTGGTTCCGGTTTAACGGAAAATGAAAAGTAGAATGAATATTGTCATCGGATAATGAAGATAAACCATAGATTCTCACTGATAACTGCTTTGTGCCTGTTGGCCGGAATATCAAGGGCGCAAAGTTGGTTGCCGCAGGCTCTTCCCGGAGAGTCTGCTTTCCGTTTGTTGGAATGCGATTACCGGGAAGTACGGTTGGAAACTTGCCGGCCGGTCCTTCCGGCTTCGGCTTCCTGGCTGGTCGAGACAAAGGAGGAAAAGGTTGCCGACGGTATTTCCTATACCTTTACTTTTACTGCCCGTCGGGAGTTGGAGAATGCTGGGGTGGCCGTGGCGTTCGACGAGTATGACTGGAGTAGCGATAATTATGTGATGGTTCCGGCTTCGGTTTATAATGGGAACCGCCAGCGTATAGTCAACCGAAAATATGCAACGGGTTTGGATAGTACGGACTATTATCGGGCGGATTTGGCTTTGACTTCCAATCCGATCCCGCAACTGTCTCCGGATTTCGGCACTCCTTCCTTGTTGGAATTGAGCGTCTGCAATGCGGCTACGCCGGCAATCGTGTGGCTGGACCGGAAGAAGGGTATCGGGACGATCTTGCTGGCTGAGCAGGGGATTGAGCGGAACGGCGAAGTGTTGGATCACGGACTGATTGTTGCGGAAACTCCGGATCGGCAGAGAGCCTCTTTTGTCATCAGTGCTCCAGGTGTCCGTTCGAGAAAGCCGGAGTTTATCGGTTTCAGCGAAAGCCATGATCGGGGACTTTCTGTTGCAAAGGGCGACAGGATTGTCTTGAAGATGACGAAGTTTGACTTTCTTTGTCCTGATGTTCCGGCTTTGCTGAATCGTTTCATGCAAGTACGCAAATGGTATAATACCGGAGAGGATGTCCGTCATTTGATACCGATGAGCGAAGTGTTTTCGATCATGTCGAAAAATATCGATAGACGTTATTATGAAGATGGTGAAGTCGGTTTCTACCGTCCGGAAAATGCCGACTGGATGTCTTATGGTTGGATAGGCGGCCTGATCAATACTTATCCGATGCTGGTGATGGGAGATGCGGGACGTTTGCAGAAGGTCAAAAATACGTTTGACTTCGCGCTTCCCAACGCGAAAGGGAAAAGCGGCTATTACTACGATGTCGTGCGGGCCAATAAAGAGGTGGTCCGGAGGGATGCCAGCGCTTTTGTTCCGCAAATCGGATTGACCCGCCGGAATGCGGATGTCCTTTATTGGATGGTCAAGCAATTTGGTTTATTGAAGAAACAGGGTAAAGGTTGTGAGATTTCGTCTGCATGGGAATCGGATGTGCGGAAATTGGCAGATGCTTTTAAGTCGACTTGGCGGAAATACGGGACATGGGGCAATTATGTGAATGTGGAAACTGGAGAGGTGGCCGTTTATAATACGACGGGAGGTGCAATGGCTGTCGGAGGCATGGCTTTGGCTTCGGTCTATTATCGGGAACCCGCTTATCTTTCGATCGCCCGCGAGGCTGCCAAAGTTTATTATGACAGTTTTGCTTTGGTCGGCTTTACTTCGGGCGGTTGTGGAGATATTTTGCAAAACTCGGATTCGGAGACAGCCGCTGCGCTTATGACCTCTCTGATGACGTTATATGAAGTGACAGGAGAGGAACTTTATCTGGAACAGTCTGCCGACTTGGCGAACTTATGCGCAACCTGGACGGTCTCTTTTCCTTACCGTCTGCCTAAGGAAACTCCGTTAGCCAGGTTAGGAGCGAAATTAACCGGAGCGGTATGGGCCAGCACGCAGAATAAGCATGGTACTCCGGGATTTTGTACACAGTCAGGAGATGCTTTGTTTAAGCTTTACCGGGCTACGGGCGATACTTTATATGCAGAACTGCTGCGCGATATTATCCATGCTCATGCCGAGGGGATCCAGCCGGACGGTAAAATATCAGAACGGCTGACTTATTGTGATGCAGACCATAGAGGAAGCCGGGCGGATGGTTGGAATACCGGATGGAACGAGACGAACGGGGCTTTGATGGCATTGGAGATTCCGGGCATTTATGTCCGTACGGACAAGGGAAGGCTTTATGTGTTCGACCATGTGGAAGCAAAGATCTTGAAACGGAATCCCGAATATTTGCTTTTGCAGGTTACTAATCCGACTGCCTATGATGCAGTTGTAACCGTTTTTGCCGAAAACGCGGAAGAGGCGGCCTGCCCCTTGGGTGACAATGCTTTTTTGCATTGGAAGGATAAGGTCGTGGTGAAAGCCGGTAAAGATGTGAAATATAGACTCAGAATAAACTAACTGGTATTATTATGAATTTGAAGAAGATCCTTCCGGCTTGTGCGGCTGCTATGTCGCTTTGTGGATGTATGGGAGGAGATAGTTGGAATTTCGATACGGATTATTTCTGTATAGAAATAAATGGCAAGGGGTATATCACAAGTATGCGTAATACGACCGTTGTGCCGAATCGTGAATTCAGTCCGGTCGACAAGCCTTCTCCGTTATTATCTTTGTATGATAGCGGAAAGAAAGTTTATTATTTGCCTCAAGACGCCTCCTTTGATGAAACAAACGGTTGTTTTACATTGGAATATCCGAACGGATCCGTGGCGAAAGTCGGTTTGAAGCCTTGTAACAAATATTTTAGGCTGACTTTGCAAAGTTTGGAGCCGCGAAATGGCATAGATGCGATTCAATGGGGAACTTATTATACGAATATTACGAATCTGTTTGGGGAAATCATCGGTGTAGCCCGTGATACCAGCGATGCCGTGAACTATAGCATCGGTATATTGGCACTGGATGACAATACGATAGGGGGGACGCCTGATATCGAGGGAGATGCCGCTCCTTTCCAGTATATTATCCATACTCCCGATGCCGGACGCTATCCGTTGCCGGACAGTCTGCATGAAGGCCAGGTGTTTACGCTTGGAGGGAATGGCATCAGTGATGTCGCTTTTTATGCGAACAAGGAGCCTTACTACAGGATTATGTATGGCAATGCGGCTTTGGTCGACGGGAAAGGACGTGTTTTCCTGAATTACCAGTCTCGTGACCGTTCAAAGGAGCGAGAAGTGTATTATTCTTTGATTCCGAATATGGCAGCCAATACGCCGAATCATATAGAAGTAGAGCCTTTGCCCGGAGTCGATTTTATTGGTTCGTCGGTGGCTTTGTGGGGAAGCCCTGACAGTACGGCTTTGATGGATGTAATACAAGACATTGTTTTATCAGAAGGTTTACCTTATCCGATGGTAAATGGAAAATGGGTGAAGGATCCCGCTTCATTCAGTCCGGACGTGATGACCGATGGGCAACAGTATGACAGCATTATCTCTTATACAGCCCGGTTGGGGTTTCCTGCCATTCATGCTTATGACCAAGGGTTCTTGCGTGCCGACAGAAGGAATGAAGGCTATTTGGATGGAAATGATCAAACCAGGAAGCCTTTCAAGTTTACTTCCGGCAATAAGTCGCATCGCGAATTTGCTGATATGGCGGCAGAACAGGGTATTATGTTGGGGCGTGTCTGTATCACCAATGCACTGGCTCCCGGTACGTCGGATGCCAGCCCGCTGCCGAGTGACAGTCTTTGTTTTCAACAAAAAAAGAAATTGGCAAAAGACATCTCTGCCGATGATACGCTTATCGTGGTGGACGAACCCAAGTACTTGGACGAGATAGCCAGCTGGGAGGGACATTGCAGGAATCTGAATATCGTAAAGATCGGCAAGGAACTGATACACTACTTAGGTGTGTCGGATACCGCCCCTTATACCTTGCAAAACGTGACACGAGGGTATTGGGGAACAAAGGCTATGGCGCATAAAGCAGATGAGGCTGTCTATAAATTGCAAGTGACGGTTAATTACGGATATGACGGCCTGATCCCCAATATGGCCCTTCAGGACAAGATTGCCGGGCATTATGCCGAAATCGCCTGCCATAGCGGTGTGACGCTTTATGATTTCGACGGACAGGAATTTTTATTCAACAATGGGCATGGCTATTATTCGGCTAAGCGTTTTTTCAGGAAGATGTTTGAACGAGCCAAAGAATTGGGCGTTCCTTATATCCGTTTCTCCGGTGCGACCTTGTCCGAAGGTTCATGGCATTATCAAAGTGTTTGGAATGTCGGCGGCGGACGCAACCTGTACGATATCGATACCCGTGAATGGGGAAGTACGACCAGCCAGGGGAAAGATCTTCGCGATGTGACTTATTCTAATTTCTTTCCGGTCTCTTTCGGTGGAAATTTTGCAATAAAAGATACTTCTACGGTCGAGCAATACGAGCATGTGCAAGCGATCTCCGTGGGATATGGTGCTACTTATTTTTTGCGCATCAACCAGAAAGATGTGGAAAGCTGTCCGCAGAAAGACCGTATCTTTCAGGCAATCCGTACCTGGCAGGATGCCCGTGCAGCCAATGCGTTCCCCCGCTATGTCAGGAAAATGCTTCGAAATCCTGAATACGATTGGACGTTGGAAGCGTTGGGAGATGGTAACCATTGGACCTTGCATCGCCTGGAAGACGGACAGGTATGCGAGTCTTTCAACTTATCAAGTACGATCACACAAAAAACTGCAAATTCGATAGATAAAAGATAAATATGAAAAAGCAACTGTTTATGTTACTGGCATGCACTTCTTTCTTATGGACAGGATGCCAGCAGGAGAAAGAGATTCACGCCCGGATAGCAGAGAGCCCGAAGACTTTTTGTAATCCGGTGAATCTGGATTATCGTTTTATGGTGATTGAAGGAGGGGACGGCATCAGGGAAGCTGCCGATCCGGTAGTTGTCCCTTATTGGGATATGTATCTGCTATTTGCTTCCAAGTCGTCCGGCTATTGGTATTCTAAAGATTTTGTGAATTGGGATCATGTGATTATACCCGATACGGTATTGCCGGTTGAGGATTATGCGCCCGCTTTGTTCGTTCACAATGATTACGTCTATTATGTCGGTTCTACGCATGGCAAAGGGATGCTTTACCGCTCAAATGATCCTGTAGCCGGCAGGTGGGAACCTGTCAGGGAAATCTGGTCGTATTGGGACCCTGCCTTTTATGTGGAGGGAGATAACCTTTATATGTATTATGGTTGTTCCCCTATCGATCCGATTCATGCCCGGGTTCTGGACCTGAATACATTGGAGGAAAAGAGCGAGGTGATCGATTGCCTGAACAGCGACAAGGAACATCACGGTTGGGAACGTACAGGCGAACAAAACGAACTGCCTCGCCGTCCCTATATTGAAGGTGCCTGGATGACGGAACATAATGGTCGCTATTATCTGCAATATGCCGGGCCTGGAACCGAATGGAAATCTTATGCCGATGGTGTTTATGTCGGCGATACGCCGATGGGGCCGTTCCGGTATGCCGGGAATAGTCCTGTTTCGTACAAACCGACCGGTTTTATCGGGGGAGCCGGTCATGGATGCGTCTTCCAGATGGGAGGCCGGTATTGGAAAGTGGCGACGAACTCGATTTCCGTACGGCATATGTTTGAACGTCGGATATCTTTCTTTCCTTCCGGTTTCGATCAGGATGATTATATGTATACGGACACCTATCTGGGTGATTATCCCATGTACCTGCCCACCGTCGATCCGGAAGGCAGCCGTCCGGACTGGATGCTTCTTTCTTTTCGTAAGCCTGTAACCGTTTCATCTTCTTTATCCGGATATCCGGCGGAGAATCTTGTGGACGAAGAGGTTCGTACGGCTTGGGTTGCTGATGGCAAAAAGGGTACGGAGTGGGTCCAAATTGATCTGGAAAGAGAGGCAGATGTATATGCGATCCAACTGAATTATGATGAGTATGGCGCTACGCAGAAGGGGATTAATCCGGACCTGTATCAGAGTTATGTCTTGTATGCCTCCCATGATGGAAAGAAGTGGTATGTGGTGGCGGACAAGCGTATGAAGCGGACAGATACCCCTCATGACTATGTCGAGTTCGAATCTCCTTTTTCGGCGCGTTATATCAAATGGGAAAATTGTGGCTATACGATAGCCGACCATGTTTCTCTCCGTGAGTTACGTGTTTTCGGGAAAGGCAAGGGGAAAGTTCCCGGTGCGGTATCCCAATTTTCAGTTGTCCGGAATCCGGACGATTCCTGCAAGGCTGTCATATCCTGGACTCCGGTGGATAATACCCAAGGATATATCATTCGTTCCGGTATCGCAGTAGATAAACTCTACCATAACTATCAGGTAACGGATAGCACCCGTTTCGAATTGACCGGCTTGAATAGCGGAGTGAATTATTATTTTACTATTGATAGTTATAATGAAAATGGAATTACAAAAAGCAATATGACTTATTTGATCCGCTAAGTATTTCTTCTCCGATTACGATTATTGGTGGTAGTGCTTCCGGTGGAAATATTTTCGGCGGAGGCACTCTCAATGATTGTCTTTGATCAAGTTGCAAACTTCATTGTATTTGCTTTTCAACAATTCCCATTGTTCTGTTATACCTTCCATGTTCCCGTTTCTTAATTGTTCCGTCATCGGAGAGATGAGGTCTAAAAGGGACTGTATTTCCAGGTTTGAAACGATCCCTTTCATCGTATGGGCCAGCATGAAGGATTCTTTGATGTCTTTATTGTTCAGGCTTTCTTCCAGTTTTCCGAAACTTTTCTCCTGTGTGAAAGAGAAGAGGAATTTGTCATACATCGCTTCATTTCCCATAAAACGATTCAGGGCTTTGTCTAAGTTGACGCCGGCTTCCTGTAATTGCTTTTTGTATGTATTTGTCATAAGAGATAAAAGTTGCTTGAAACCAAGACTGTACTGAATTTGAAATTCGGGGGGCAAGGTATTGAGAAAATCTTATATAGACAAGGGAAAATGCAAATATCATTTGTTGAAAACTTGAAAATTAGTACTTATATTTGCGAAGATGTTTGAAAAAGTAATGCATGAATAGGGTAATTATGGCAGATTTACCTCGAAAACATTTCGGGCAACAGATCATTTTGTGTTTGGTGGCGTTCCTGGTGTTGGTATCGACTTTCGCTGTTCAGGCAGAAGAGAGTCGGAGGCGCTTGCTACGGGTGGCTTTTCCACAGGTGCAGGGTATGAGTTGGACGGCGGCCGACGGAAGTCACCATGGCCTGTTGGTGGACTACCTCAATGAGATTGCGAAATATACGGGTTGGGAGTATGAATACATCGATACTGATGGACGTACCATGATGAATGAATATGAAGCGGGTAAGTTTGATTTGGTTGGGGGATGCTACTACTATCCTGTTTTGGAAAAATATTTCGCTTATCCCGATTACAATACTGGATATAGCCGCTCAGTCATTTTGGCCCGCAATAACGACCGGAATGTCCATAGTTACGACCTGACGAGTATGAATGGGAAAACCATCGGTGTGCGTGAGGATTCCAAAGAAAACGTCCGTCGGCTGAAAGAGTTTTTGGCCATAAACGGTTTGCAATGCAACCTACGGTATTTTACCGGGGAAGAAATGCAGAATAGTAAGGGAGGGCATGACTTCCTTATGAATAAGGAGATCGACTTGCTCTTGAACAACATTTCATTCAACCGGGATTCTGTCCGTGTGGTGGCGGCTTACGACTCACAACCTTACTACATTGTGACGACGCCGGGCAACCAGTTAGTCCTGGATGGACTGAATATGGCTCTGGAAAGGATTTTGGAAGCGAACCCTAATTTTGCCGCGGAACGTTCTGCCGCCAATTTCCCCGCCAGCTTTGTGAATATACAATTGTCTGATCGGGACCTGGCCTATATCGAGCGGAAGAAGACCGTCACGGTCGTTGTTCTCGATGATTGGGCTCCCTTGTTCAGCAGAGGGACATCCGGGGAGGGTAATTCCGGGATCGTAGTGGATATGCTGGATGAAATCAAAAAGTTCACCGGCCTCGAGTTTTCATACGTCTATGCTAAGAATTATCAAGATGCAATTCATCAGGTCCAGCAGGGGAATGCCGATGTCTTGGGATTCTTTTTGGATGATGAAGACGATGCGATCCGCCAAGGATTGGCCCTTACGGCCGTCTATACGAGTATGAATAACATCATTGTTCGTAACAAGGCTTGCAGCTACCCTGCTACTGGTTTGTCGGGGGCGGTGCTGGAAGGAAGGGAATTGCCCGACGATATATCGGTTGCCGAAATACGTTCCTATCCGAGTATAACGGCGGCCCTGTCTGCTGTTAATCGTGGGGAGGTTGACTTTGTGTATGGTTTGTCGTCCCGTATAGAGCAGAATATTCAACGTTACCATTTCGCAAACCTTATTCCTGTCACTCTGGGCAACGATCCGTGTGCCATATGCTTTGCCCTATCCGTAAGGGCGGCTGATCCCGATTTGCTTACAATACTCAATAAATCAATCAATAACCTCTCAAGCTCGGAGAAGGACAACATACGCAATCGCAATCTGGTGTCAATCGGTACGGTACGGTTTTCCTTGACAGACTTTATTTATGCTAACCCGGTGTTGTTCATAAGCATCGTAATCTCGTTCATTCTGGTTTTGGTTCTGGCGTTATTGCTGGTAGCGAGGGCACGGGTCAAGTCTGTCGTGATGCAGGGCAACCTGGAACGGGCCGAGGCCGCAAGCCGGGCGAAGAGTGAGTTCCTGTCCCGCATGAGCCACGAGATACGTACGCCTCTGAACGGGATTATCGGTATGAGCGCCATCGCTATGCAAAATCTGGGTAATAGCGCTAAAGTGGAAGACTGCTTCGAGAAGGTGGTCATGTCTTCCCGGCATCTCCTGATGCTTATCAACGATGTGCTGGATATGTCCAAGATCGAAAGCGGGAAAGTGGAATTGAAGTTGGCGGTTTTCGATTTCCGGACTTTTCTCGGCATGTTTGAAAATCTCTATCATGAACAAGCCCATGGCAAAGGGGTGGATTACGAAACGGTTCTGGTTGGTGATATCCCGGTGCAATTGGTGGGGGATTCCCTGCGCCTGAATCAAATACTTTCCAACCTGTTGTCGAACGCGCTGAAGTTTACGCCTGCCGGAGGAACCGTCACACTCCGGGTTTCCCGGACGTCCGATGATGGCAATAACGTGCATATCCGTTTTGAAGTGATCGATACGGGTTGCGGTATCGCTGAAAAAAATTACGATAAGATATTTGAATCGTTCGAACAGGAGAGTGCCGATATCACTCATAAATACGGGGGCACCGGCCTCGGCCTTGCGATTGTTAAAAACTTTATCGAGCTGATGGGGGGAAGCATTTCGGTGAAGAGCGAGTTAGGCAATGGTAGTGTCTTTACGGTGGATCTGCCTTTCGGTAAGGTAAAGGAAAAGGGCGAGACGGCTTATTTCTCCGATATCGATAAGCAGCCTGACCTTGTGGACAGCTACAATGTGGCGGATTATGATTTCAAGGGTAAACGGATTCTGCTGGTTGAAGACAACGAACTCAACCGGGAGATCGCGATGGAACTGATCGGTGCCACCGGTGCATGTGTGGAGAGTGCCGAAGACGGCGTGCAAGCGGTGAAAGCGTTCGAAGATTCGCCGGTAGGATATTACGACTTGATTCTGATGGATATACAGATGCCGAACATGGACGGCTACGAAGCAACCCGGCATATCCGGACGTTGGGGCGCCCCGATGCCTGCAAGGTTCCGATCTTCGCCATGACGGCCAACGCGTTTGCCGAGGATGTGGAGAAAAGTAAGGAGGCCGGCATGAACGCCCATATATCCAAACCATTGGATGTCCATGCCGTGTATGAGAAGATGAAAGAATACCTGGCTCTATCTTCTCAATTTGCCGACAAATAGCAGATTGTTGTCGTTTTCATGCAAGGTTGCCGCCAGCTCTTTCAGTTTAGCTTTGTCTTGGTCAGGGCATTTGCCGGAGGAAAGGTGTGTTTCGATCATATCCTGAAGTGCACTCGGTTCGACATTGAAAATGAATCGGCCCTTGTTGAAACGCATGTTCGGATTGGGAATCGGGAGATTCCCGTAGAAGTCGTTGACCAGGCGGTATTGGGAAGACGACATTTTCTTCTTGTCAACCAATATATTTCCTCCGGGTATGAATCGGCCTTTGTCCCAAGTGTAGTAGTAGGCGAGGATATGGTCAGGCAGTTCCGTGTAAATATGGATAGGCTTTTGGGCAAGCCCCGGGAAGTTCATCGTGAAACGGGGGACCAGTTTGTTTGCTACCGCATCGTATGTGAAAGTCGTGTCGATACCGGTATAGAAGAAGTCGAATGTTCCGGTATTCCGGTAAGAGAAAATCTCACCGTCGAAATTTCCTGCCAGCATATAGTCGCGTGCCGGAACCTGTGAGAGTATCTTTCCGTCCGTATCCATCCGGAAAGCGATCGGCGCTCCTTCTTCAAATGGCATGTGGACGACCGAGAGTGTACCGTCTGCATTGATTTCGATTTTCGGTTTATTGATTTGTCCGGGCAGGTCGATATCTTTTATCCACTTCCCGTCGAGGCCGTACATCATGATTTTCTTTCCATAAAAGGGAGAGAAGAATATATGGCCGCCCTTTTCGTCGATAATTTCGTCATACACGGTCATCGAATACTCACCGGGGCCGTTCCCCATTGCCCCTACGTCGCAAAGATATTTTCCGTCCTTGTCGTATAGCTTGACCACGTTCGATTCCTGCCGTATACATATATAATTGTCACTTACATTTATCCACCAGGCATTGAACATGGCTTCGTCGGAAGTCTCGAAACGCACGATCCGGCAATCTTCGATCAATTCGCTCAACGGGATGTCTATTGTGTCGCTTGCCGCTTTCAGGTCGCAGATGTAAAGCGGGCCGTCCGGGTTTTCGATTATACTGACACTCCCGTCGTTTGTTTTCAACGATTTCGGTGTGGAAGAATTACAACTTGCAAGACTTGCCAAGAGAAGAACAATGGCGGGAAGGAGTGTTTTTGTTTTCATATTCATGCAGATTTAAGTGATTATAAAAACAAAAGTATGAATAATTCGTAGATACGAACTATTCATACTTATATTATAGTTAGATGATTAATCTAATTTAACGGATGAACAGAAGTTCTCTGTATTTTGGCAACGGCCACATCTGGTTGTCGACCATCAGTTCCAGATCGTCGATATGGCTACGGATTTCGTCTAAGTAAGGAGCGACCGTATCGTGGTAAGCGATCGCCTTGGTGCGCAAATCCGTGATACGGTTTGCTTTTTTGCGGGCTTCCACCATTTCGTCTACCATGCGGGTGACGGAACAGATATGTCCGGCAATCTTGCGGACCAGTCGGCGGGGTTCTTCCGACATATCGTCATATTCCGGATATCCGCCGAATGTCTCTTTCAACTTGGCGATGTTGTCCAGCAACAACGACTGGTAGCGGACGGCAACCGGGATGATATGGTTGAGCGAGAGGTCGCCCAGGACGCGGGCTTCGATCTGTACCTTTTTTATATAGATTTCCCATTTCACTTCGTTGCGGGCTTCCAGCTCCTTTTCGCTCAGTACACCGGTTTCCTTGAACATCCGGATGACTTCCGGTTTCAGGTAAGCATCGTATTGTAACGGAACGCTGTTCTCGCAGTCCAGGCCGCGGCGGGCAGCCTCTTCTTTCCATTCGTCGCCGTAGCCGTTTCCGTCGAAGCGGATCGGTTTGGATTCTTTGATGTAGGCTTTCAGCACTTCGAAGATGGCGGCTTCCTTGCTCTTCCCTTTGGCGCGCAATGCCTCGACATCTTGTTTGAACTGGCGGAGCTGGTAGGCAACGGCCGAGTTCAATGCCAACATAGCCGAGCCACAATTGGCCGATGATCCCAATGCGCGGAATTCGAAACGGTTTCCGGTGAAAGCAAAAGGAGAGGTACGGTTACGGTCCGTATTGTCTAACAGCAGTTCGGGGATCTGCCCGAAGCCCAAGTGCAGGCGTTTCTTATCGTCCACCTCGATGGCATCTTCGATGGAACAGTTCTCGAATTTGTCCAAGATTTCGGTGATCTGAGTTCCTAAGAAGGAAGAGATGATGGCAGGAGGGGCTTCGTTGGCTCCTAAGCGGTGTGCGTTGGTGGCCGAAGCGATGCTGGCTTTCAACAAGGCGTTGTATTTATAAACGGCCATCAGCGAGTTGACCACGAATGTGATGAAACGCAGGTTGTCTTCCCGGTCTTTTCCCGGAGAGAAGAGGTTGATGCCCGTATCGGTCCCCATCGACCAGTTGCAATGTTTGCCGGAACCGTTCACGCCCATAAAAGGCTTTTCGTGGAGCAGCACGCGGAAGTTATGGCGGCGGGAAACGCGTTTCATCACCGACATCAACAACTGGTTATGGTCGTTGGCCAGGTTGCATTCCTCATAAATAGGTGCCAGTTCGAACTGGTTCGGGGCAACCTCGTTATGGCGTGTCTTGACCGGTATGCCTAACTTATAGCATTCTGTTTCCAAGTCTTTCATAAATTCCTGTACACGGGAGGGGATGGCTCCGAAATAGTGGTCGTCCAACTGCTGGTTCTTGGCGCTTTCGTGACCCAACAGGGTACGCTCGGTCAGCGAAAGGTCGGGACGGGCGGAGTAGAGGTCTTCGTCTACTAAGAAATATTCCTGTTCCCAACCTAAATAGGTGATAACTTTGCCCACCTCTTCGTTGAAGTAATTGCAGACTTCTTTGGCTGCCTTGTTCAGCGCCTCGATAGAGCGGATCAATGGGGTTTTGTAGTCCAGCGCTTCACCGGTATAGGCGATGAATACGGTCGGGATACATAAGGTGTCGTCTACGATAAACGCAGGTGAGGAAGGGTCCCAGGCTGAATAACCGCGGGCTTCGAATGTGTTGCGCAATCCGCCGTTGGGGAAACTGGAGGCGTCCGGTTCCTGCTGGGCGAGCAGCTTACCGCTGAATTCTTCGATCATACCACCACCACCGTCATGTTCGACGAAAGCGTCGTGCTTTTCGGCTGTTCCGTCGGTAAGAGGCTGGAACCAGTGTGTGTAGTGTGTAACTCCTTTTTCCAGTGCCCACATGCGCATACCGGCAGCCACATGATTGGCTATTTCGCGGTCGATAGGGGTGCCGTTGTCGATGGCATGAGTCAGGGCTTTGTAGGTTTCCTTGGAGAGATACTTTTGCATTGCCTTCCGGTTGAAGACGTTCTCGCCATAATATTCGGATACTTTCTGATTGGGAGTAATGGCTTCCACGGCCTTTCGGTTGGATGCTTTCTCCACTGCATTAAAGCGTGAGATTGACATACAGATTGTTTTTATGTTATTCCGGCTGCAAAGATACATGCAATTCTTCATGAATGCTTTCATCCGGTAGTTAAAAATAGATGAGCAAGAAACGATTTGATCCGGTACGTGCCGTTTTGCATGTTGCCGGTTTTTGAACCGTTTCATATCGCAAAGATAAGGGCTTCATGTCCCCTTTTGCAAATCGGAGAGGGGGATAAGGCGTAAAAATCTGTTAATATCTGTAACTCTTAGGTTTTTATCCCGTAAAACATAGTTTTGTCCGGGATAAAACTATGTTTTAGCTTTTCCGCCTACCTGTATCCTGATGTGTGACAATGTGACAATATTACAATATTACAATAACAAGAATCGCCGTTGGGGGAGGAAAAATAGTATTATAGTATATTTATATATATTATATATAAATATACTATAAAGTCTTTATCTGTTCTTTTTACTTAATTGTAATATTGTAATATTGTCATATTGTCACGAATGCCTGCTGGTTTAATCTGTTGATAGTGAACCGGATTAGAATAAGCTCCAGGCGACCGTCAACCCCGCCATGACGATTGCCACCATGCTCATCAACTTGATCAGGATGTTGAGGCTGGGTCCGGAAGTGTCTTTAAACGGGTCGCCGACCGTGTCGCCGACTACTGTTGCTTTATGGGCTTCGCTGCCTTTTCCGCCATGATTCCCTTCTTCGATATGTTTTTTGGCGTTATCCCAGGCCCCTCCCGAGTTGGCCATAAAGATCGCCAGTACGAAACCCGTACTCAATCCGCCGATCAGCAGGCCGACGACTCCCGTCACTCCGAATATCAGGCCGGTGACGATCGGGGCGATGATGGCCAGGAGGGAAGGCAGAACCATCTCGTGTTGTGCCCCTTTTGTCGAGATAGCCACGCAACGGGCGTAATCGGGTTCGGCTTTTCCTGTCAAAATTCCCGGAATTTCCCGGAACTGGCGGCGTACTTCTTCCACCATATGTCCGGCGGCCCGTCCGACTGCGTTCATCGTCAATCCGCAGAACATGAAAGCCATCATGGAACCGAGGAACATCCCCGCCAGCACTTTAGGGTTCATAAGCGTTACGTCATAATAAATCATGAAATCGGAGAATGATGCTTTTGACACTTCGATCGCCCTGCCGTCGGCAAATTGCAGAACCGTTTCGCCCAACCGGAGCAAGCCGATTTTAATCTCTTCTACATAAGAGGCCAGCAATGCCAGGCCCGTCAAGGCTGCCGATCCGATCGCAAACCCTTTACCTGTTGCGGCGGTCGTGTTGCCTAAGGAGTCGAGCGCATCCGTACGTTTGCGAACCTCTTTGCCCAGGCCAGACATTTCCGCATTGCCTCCGGCATTGTCGGCAATAGGCCCGTAGGCATCTGTTGCCAGTGTGATGCCCAAAGTCGAAAGCATTCCGACGGCGGCGATACCGATGCCGTACAATCCCATTCCTATGTTATTGAAATCGAACCCGGAAGCAAATAGGAACGAACAGATGATCCCGACTACTACGGCCAGTACCGGAATTGCGGTGGACAGCATGCCCAATCCCAATCCGGAGATGATCACCGTTGCCGGTCCGGTCAGCCCGGCTTCCGAAACCCGCTGGGTGGGTTTGAAGGATTGGGAAGTATAGTATTCCGTCGATTGCCCGATCACGATTCCGACCAATAGCCCGACGATAACAGAACTGCTGATCCAGAACCAATTGTCCAACCCTAACAAATAAAGGATTCCAAAGGTGGAAAGGGCGATCAATACGGAACTGAGGTTTGTCCCTATCGCAAGCGCTTTCAGCAGTTCGCGTATCGTCGCATTCTCTTTTGTACGGACGGCAAAGATACCGATGATCGACAGGACGATCCCGACCGCGGCGATCAGCATTGGAGCTACGACCGCCTTATATTGCATCTCCACGTCACCCGACGCCACGAATGCAGCAGCTCCCAATGCGGCGGTTGCCAGGATCGAACCGCAATAGGATTCGTACAGGTCCGCCCCCATACCGGCCACGTCGCCTACGTTGTCTCCCACATTGTCGGCGATGGTTGCTGGATTGCGCGGGTCGTCTTCGGGGATGCCGGCCTCTACTTTCCCGACCAGGTCCGCCCCGACATCGGCCGCTTTCGTGTAGATGCCTCCGCCGACACGGGCGAAGAGCGCCTGGGTGGAAGCTCCCATTCCGAAGGTCAGCATGGTGGTGGTGATGATGGTCAGTTTATGTGTGGCATCCATCGCT
This sequence comes from Parabacteroides vesiculifaciens, assembly GCF_049860805.1. Lineage (NCBI taxonomy): Bacteria > Pseudomonadati > Bacteroidota > Bacteroidia > Bacteroidales > Tannerellaceae > Parabacteroides > Parabacteroides vesiculifaciens. Next base: position 2,895,848 of record NZ_CP187555.1, on the reverse strand, counting down.
TCCGCAGGGATGCAGATATTCAATAATATATACCAGAACGAAATGTCCAGCAGACCGAGCCCGACGACGACCAGCCCCATGACGGCACCGCTCCGGAAAGCAACCTGCAAGCCGCTGTTCAGAGACGAACGGGCGGCATTGGCGGTACGCGCGGATGCATAAGTGGCTGTTTTCATACCTAAGAAACCGGCAAGGCCGGAAAAGAAACCGCCGGTTAGGAAGGCGATCGGTACCCATTCGTTTTGTACCCCGAACCCATACGCCATGATGGAGAATAAAACCACTAAGGCGAGAAACACCGAAGCAACAACCTTGTATTGTTGTTTCAGGTACGACATAGCCCCTTTGCGTACATGTCGGGCTATTTTTGCCATTAACTCTGTCCCTTCACTCTCTTTCATCATCTGCCTGAAAAAAAAACAGGCAAATACCAGCGCCAGGATAGAGGCTACCGGTATGATCCAAAAAATAGGTGTAATCATAGCAATGAGATTTAAATTTAATATGGATTTAGTCGTTTTGACACTTAGTGTCTTACGATCCTTTATTGTTCACCTGTAAATATAACGAAAATAAAGACGTAGAGAAACTTTTTCGTAAATAATAATGTTTCATTCTAAAAAAAACAGCATATTTGTCACTGAATAAGAATGAAAACGCAAATGACGGAAGAAACGGACCATAAGACCTACAAGCTGGGCTTGGCTCTGAGCGGAGGAGGAGCGAAAGGCTTTGCTCATATCGGAGTTTTTAGATTACTCGAAGAATGCGGCCTGAAGCCTGATATCATCGTAGGTACAAGTGTCGGTTCGTTAATGGGCGCTTTGTTTGCCGATGGCTATACGGCTGACGAAATAAAAGAACTCTTTACCGGACGTGAGTTCTCCGAATTCGCCCAGTTGCAAATCCCGAAATCGGGGTTGTTCGATAGCAAGCGGTTCCGTTATTTCCTCCGGCGCCATTTGAGAGCTAAAACGTTTGAAGAACTGAAAACTCCTTTGGTTGTCGTGGCTACCGATCTTGACAACGGTGAAAGCCATGAGTTCCGTAGCGGTCCCATCGTGGAGGCGGTGACTGCTTCTTGTAGCATTCCGATTATCTTTAGTCCGGTCGTGATAAACGGGGTGCATTATGTCGACGGAGGTCTTTTCCATAATTTCCCGGTTTCCATTATCCGTGAGGAATGTGAACGTGTCGTCGGTGTGAATGTCAGTCCACTTGTCCCGCAAAAGTACAAGCAGACGATTTTCCATATCGCAGAACGTTCTTACCATTATATGTTCCGGGCGAATACGTTGGAAGACCGCGAGATGTGTGATGTGTTGATTGAAGCGGAGGAGTTCGGCATGTATAAGACATTCGACCTGGAAAATGTAGATCAGATCGTTGATATCGGATATGCTGCGGCAATCCGGGCGTTCGAGGTCGTGATAAAAGAAAATAAATATGAAACCCTGGTGAACGCTATTATGGCAAGAAGAAACAATGCCCTGATGCCATAGCTTGTTCCGGATGTTCCAGTGTTCACCCCAAATATTAACTAAGTTGACAAATAGCGCGATGAAACAGACAAATAAGATGGTAATATATCAGGTCTTTCCACGTTGGTTTGGAAATAAGAAATCATCCCTGATAAAGAATGGCAGTAAAGAAGAAAACGGAGTAGGAAAGTTCTCGGACTTTACACCGGTTGCTTTGTCCAAAATTAAAGAGTTGGGAACCACTCATGTGTGGTACACCGGAGTGATTGAACATGCTACGAATACCGATTATACTGCTTACCAGATACGAAAAGATCATGCGGCGGTCGTGAAGGGAAATGCCGGTTCACCTTATGCTATCAAAGATTATTATGATATAGATCCGGATCTGGCCGATCATGTGCCTGACCGTATGAAAGAATTCGAATCGCTGGTCAGAAGGACGCATGAAGCCGGAATGAAAGTAATCATCGATTTCGTACCCAACCATGTTGCCCGCCAGTATTATTCGGATGCCAAGATGGCGTATGTCGAAGATCTGGGACAAAAAGACAATACTTCGAAAGCTTTCGATCCCAATAATAATTTCTATTATATACCGGGGCAGACCTTGTGCCTGCAATTCGGAGCTCAGCAGGAAGATTTTGAATATAGCGAATTTCCGGCAAAAGTCACGGGTAACGATTGCTTCAGCACCTGTCCCGGACAAAACGATTGGTATGAGACGGTCAAATTGAATTATGGTGTTGATTATATGAACGGCCGTACCCCGCATTTCGATCCGGTTCCCAATACATGGGCGAAGATGCTGGATATCCTGCTTTTCTGGGCGGGAAAAGGGGTGGACGGTTTCCGGTGCGACATGGCGGAAATGGTTCCGGTTGAATTCTGGAACTGGGTGATCCCGAAGGTGAAGCAGGTGTATGATGTTTGCTTTATCGCTGAAGTTTACAATCCTGCGGAATATCGTAATTATATCCGGAACGGACATTTCGATTATCTGTATGATAAGGTCGGATTGTACGATACGGTACGGGCTGTCATGTGCAACCAGGCTCCGGCAAGCAGTATTTCCGGATGTTGGCAGTCGCTTGAGGGCATCCAGCATAATATGTTGAACTTCCTTGAAAACCATGATGAACAACGTATCGCTTCTTACTTCTTTGCCGGTGATCCACGTCCGGGCATCCCGGGAATGATCGTGTCGGCAGTGATGAATACCAACCCGGTGATGATCTATAGTGGACAGGAGTTAGGGGAGCCGGGAATGGACGATGAAGGTTTCAGCGGACGTGACGGGCGCACGACGATTTTTGATTATTGGAGCCTTGCCAGCTTGCGCAACTGGATAAACGAAGGGGCTTTCGATGGTGGTAAACTGACGGCTGAGCAACGGCAATTGCGCGAGGCGTATGCAAAGATTCTGAATATATCCAAGTCCGAACGGGTTATCACGGAAGGTGTTTTTTATGATTTGATGTATGCAAACCTGAGCAACCCCTATTTTAATCCGCACCGCCAATTCGTGTTCATGCGTAAATATCAGAATGAAGTGCTGTTAGTGGTGGTTAATTTTGACAAGGCGGAGCAGACGGTACGCATCCAGGTGCCCGACCAGGCATTCAATGCGCTCGACTTCGGAGACAACAAGGTGGCGGCGCTGACCGACCTGATGACCGGCGAAACCTGCATCAGCACCTTGACGGCTGCCTGGCCTTACCAAGTCGTCATACCTGCTTATTCCGGTCGTTTACTGAAGTTTACATATTGATTTATGATTTATGATTTATGATTTATGATCTGCTCTGACCGATGTGTTTGGTAATAAATCATAAATCATAAATCATAAATCATAATTGTTTTGTACCTTTGCACCCACAATTCAAATCTATTTACTTAAGATAAATATTCGGAATAATGAGTGCACAAACTCCTTTCTTGGTGTTTTCGGGAACCAACTCCCGGTATCTTGCAGAGAAAATTTGCAATAGTCTTGGTTGTCCGCTGGGACAGATGAACATTCAACACTTTGCTGATGGAGAGTTCTCCGTTTCTTACGAAGAGTCTATCCGCGGTCGCGATGTATTCCTGGTACAATCAACGTTTCCTAACTCTGACAATCTGATGGAGCTTCTCCTGATGATTGATGCTGCCAAGCGTGCTTCTGCACACTCTGTAATCGCAGTTATTCCTTATTTCGGTTGGGCACGTCAGGATAGAAAAGACAAACCGCGTGTGTCTATCGGTGCCAAGCTGATCGCAGACATGCTGAGTACAGCCGGCATCGACCGCTTGATTACGATGGATTTGCATGCCGATCAGATTCAGGGATTCTTTAATGTTCCGGTCGACCACTTGTATGCATCTTCCATTTTCCTGGATTACATTAAAACATCTTTGCCTTTAGATAACCTGTGTATCGCTACACCGGACGTCGGAGGTACGAAACGTGCCAGCAGTTATTCCAAATATCTGGGCTTACCGATGGTTATTTGCCACAAGTCACGTCTGCGTGCCAATGAAGTGGCAGAAATGCGTATCATCGGTGATGTAGAAGGTTTGGATGTCCTTTTGGTTGATGACATGGTAGATACAGCCGGTACGATTACCAAGGCTGCCAACCTTATGCTTGAGAATGGTGCTAAATCTGTACGTGCTATTGCCAGCCATGCTGTTATGTCTGATCCTGCTTCTACACGTGTAGACCAGTCTGCTTTGACTGAAATGATCTTTACAGACTCCATCCCTTATGCAAAGAAATGCGAAAAGGTGAAAGTGTTGTCTGTTGCCGATATGTTTGCCGAAGCTATCCGTCGTGTGTGTAGCGGTGAGTCTATCAGTTCCTTATATGCTATTTAATTAATTCATATATCAAGTAAAGGCTGCGATCCCGTGTCGGGAGAGCAGCCTTTTTTATTTCCATATAATTCTTAACTTTGTGTGCATGAAAAAGAGCGATAACCTTCTCGCTTGATTCGTTTGACCATGAAATACCGTTATCTCTTAAATCTCCTCTTTATGTCGGCCTGTACGTTATGCTATGGGCAACAGGACTCTATTGTCCCTTTCAAGGATGCTTACAAGCGTGTCTATAATGTAACGAAAGTGTCGGGCAGCAAGCCGGTAATAGACGGAAAGCTGGACGAGCCTTTCTGGACGGAGCAGGGCGAGTGGTCCGACCGTTTTGTCCAGATTATCCCTTATGAGCGGATCGTCTCTTCTTCGCCTACGCGGGTCAAGCTCTTTTATGATGATAAATATATCTACGTAGGGGTTTATTGCAAAGATAAAGTTCCGGGGAAGATGAACCGTTTTATCGGGAACCGGGACGATAACAGCATGGGTGACCTGATCAGCGTGGCCTTCGATACCTACCATGACTATCGGGCGGCCCCGGAATTCAATATTAATCTGGGCGGGAACAAGACCGATTTGATTGTGACGGACAAGTTGAATGTGAACCTGAGCTGGAATGCCGTTTGGGAAGGAAAGACGCAAGTCAATCTGCCGGATTCGAGCTGGACGGCGGAATTACGTATTCCGTTCAGCCAGCTTCGTTATAACCAGAAGTCCGAAGATGGTATCTGGGGACTTCATGTGCGGCGCATCATCCGGCGGAACAATGAGGTTCAGAACTGGAGCATGATCCCTTTGAAGAACAACGGGCATGTCTTTTCTTTCGGGGAGATGCACGGCATGACCGGATTGCCGAAACCTCGCGGTATAGAATTCTTGCCCTATGTGATGGGCAAGTATAGAAGTGAGCCGGAGATTCCCGGCAGCCCTTATCAGAAGGGGCATAGCTGGGGCGGAAATGTGGGGTTGGATGCCAAATTCGCTTTGTCGGATTTTACGTTGGACTTGACGATCAATCCTGATTACGGACAGGTGGAGCTGGATCCTTCGGTGATGAACCTGACGGCCTACGAGACTTTCTATGATGAAAAGCGTCCTTTCTTCCTGGAAGGCAAGCATATTTTAGATTTTGCTAATGGCAATGATATGATGTTTTACACGCGCCGTATCGGGGCAGCCCCTTCCTACACCCCTCCGGGTATCGATAATGTCAACAACTTCGCCAGCCGGAAAGAGAATATTCCTATTATCGGAGCCTTGAAGCTGACGGGGACGAATCGCAGGGGGGTGACGATCGGAGTGGTGCAGAGCTTGACGGCTCAGTCGTCTTCTAAAGTGACGCTCAACGGCATGGAGGATAAGGTCGTAGTGGAACCGTTAACCAATTATACCGTAGCCCGTGTGCAGAAAAACTGGGAAGGGAATACGTTGTTGGGTGGAATGGTTACCTCTGTAAACCGGGCTTTGGACGAGCCGTATTTAGAGGAGCTCATGGTGCGCAATGCATTTACGGCAGGGATTGATTTTACCCAGTACTTTAAGAACCGCTTGTATTATATCGAGGCGAAAGCGATGGTCAGCTCCTTGAATGGTAGTAAAGAGGCGATCCGTGCCTTACAGGAAAATGCGGTGCATTATTATCAACGGTCGTCTTCCGCCGGTTATTTGGGAGTCGATCCCGACCGGCGCTCATTGAGCGGAACGGGAGGTTATCTGAAACTGGGGAGGAAAGGAAATGCAAAATGGGCTTTTGCGGAGACATTCAGCTGGTCGTCCCCCGGTTTCGACCTGAATGATATCGGTTATCTGAAGCAAACGGATAATTTGTCGAATGAAACGGAGGTTGCGTATCGGCAGACGGATATTTGGAAGATGTTCCGTTATAATGCTTTTACGTTGACACAACGGAACAAATGGAATTATGGCGGGGATCCTTTCTATAATGATGCGGCTTTGAAATGGCAAACGATGACGATGAGCCGTTATGAATTGGTATTGTCGGAAACGTTCTGTTGGAATAGCTTAGATAGCCGTTTGTTGCGGGGTGGACCGGATGTGCGGTTTGATCCTTATTTCCTAACATCGGTCAAGTTTAATACAGACAAGGCTAAACGGGTTATGCTGACGTTGCAATATGAAGGGAATCATAATCTGGACGGATTTAACCGGTTCAACTCCTTTATGCCGGGGCTGACCTTCCGCCTTGGAAACCATGTCTATCTTTCCGGGCAGGTGAATTATGCCTGGAACACGGATAATATGCAATTTGTGCAGGCTGCACCGGAGAGCGGTACGGCGCCTTATATGACGGCATATATGGATCAGAAAACCTACGGGCTGACCATGAAGTTGCAGGTAAACGTAACGCCGGATATCTCGGTCCAGTTCTACGGATCGCCTTTTACCTCGACCGCCCGGTTCAGTGATTTCAAATCCATGACAAATACGACTTCACGTACGTATGAAGACCGTTTCCGCCCGTTGTCGGAGGACGAAATGTCTTTTATAAAGGAAAAGCCGGATTTCAGTTTTAATGAGTTCCGCTCCAATCTGGTGGCCCGTTGGGAGTATCTGCCCGGTTCGACCTTGTATTTTGTCTGGGAGCACCGGATGTCGGACCGCGACAGCCATTCCCTTTCCGGCTGGGGCAATAACCTGGACCGTATGTTCGGCCTTCCCGCAACGAATACTTTTATGATTAAGATGAATTATTGGTTTAATCTGTAACGGTCAGTATAGATCGGCATGCGTACCGGTTATCATCTTTGCTTAATTTGAATATTACGACTTGACACAAAGATAGACATAATAATCGGCAATTTGCCTATTTCTCTTCATCTATAATCATGCCGCTACCGAGGCAAAGATGATGGTCTTTATCGTAGACCACTCCGTACTGTCCGGGGGCGATTCCCTGGATTTTGTTGTCGGATTCGATACGGTACAGGTCACCGATGCGACGGATGTGGCCGTGCGTGAAGTCCGGCGTATGGCGGATCTTGAACGTGATCTCTTTCTCGTCTGCAAACTCTCCCCACGGGTCTTCGGTGATAAAGTCGAAGCCGTGCAGGTTGATGATCTTGCCGTACTGTGTTTCCGGGTCGTAGCCGTTGGACACATAGATGATGTTCCGTTTGATATCCTTTTTGATCACGAACCACGGGCCGCCGCTCAAGCCTAACCCCTTACGCTGCCCGATGGTATGGAACCAGTAGCCGTTGTGCTTACCCAACACCTTGCCCGTTTCCAACTCGACGATCTTTCCGGTCCGTTTACCTAAGTAGCGCTCGATGAAATCATTGTAATTGATTTTGCCTAAGAAGCAAATTCCCTGGCTGTCTTTCCGCTTGGCGCTCGGTAATTTCTGTTGTTCGGCGATGGCGCGGACTTCGCTCTTCATCAGGTGTCCGATCGGGAACATCAACTTCTGTATTTGCAAACGGGTGATCTGGCCCAGGAAGTCGGTCTGGTCTTTCACCGGATCTTTGGCGGTCGAGAGCCATACTTTACCGTCTATCTCGGTCGTTGTGGCGTAATGGCCGGTTGCTATTTTATCGAAGTCTTTGCCCCATTTCTCTTCAAAACAACCGAATTTGATATATTTGTTGCACATCATATCCGGGTTAGGCGTGAGGCCGCGCTTTACGGAGTCGATGGTGTAGCTCACGACGCGATCCCAGTATTCCTCGTGCAAGGAGACGATTTCAAACCGGCATCCGTACTTCTTGGCTATATAAGAGGTGATCTCGATATCTTCTTCGGCGGGGCAGTCTATATATCCGTCTTTATCTTCCATGCCGATACGGATATAGAAAATGGTAGGATCGTATCCTGCCTCTTTCAACTGGTGGACGACTACGGAGCTATCCACTCCTCCCGAAACTAATGCTGCAATTTCCATATTTCTACAATGAATAAGAATTGTACAAAGGTACGGTAAATTTTTCAATTAAAAACAGGATCGATGCTTTGGACGCTCGGATCGCCTTTATCCGAATGCGGCCGGGCATTACCGGATGGTAAAAGTTTTGATGTATCAATTATTGGCGTATCCGGCTGATTTCGATAAAGTTTTTTGCACGCGATTTGTTACGGGATTAATAGATGCCCCTCTTCTAAGAGAGTAGATACCCTTCTACTGATGGAGTAGGTGGATATCTACTTTTGGTGTAAATTTTTAGGTCCCGATATATCCTTTCAGTGCATTCACATAATCCTCGAAAGCCTGCTTTCCGACAGGCGTAATCCTGCAGGCTGTGCGAGGCTTTTTCCCGACGAAGCTCTTCTCGACTTCGATATATCCGGCTTCGTTCAACTTGTCTATCTGCACACTTAGGTTGCCGGCGGTCGCTTGTGTCTTTTCTTTCAGGTAGACGAAATCGGCTTCGTCTACCGACAAGAGAATGGACATGACCGCAAGCCGGAGCTGGGAATGTAATAATGGATCTAATTCTTTGAACATAACTGCTTCATTTTTTTATTCAAGAGATGTCCCGGTATAACCATCATGATAATAAAGATTACGGCAAATGCTAATAATCTATCGGTTCCGTGGATGAACAGGATGGAAAAGGACAAAGCTGTGCTGATTGTGCCGGATATGATCATCGGTTTATATTTGCTGACACATCCTGAAAGCGTAGTTGCCATTCCCATTAGCAACGGGATGATAAACAAAATGTCCACCTTTCCTGCAAAAGCGACAAGTGACAGGAACCAGCCGACTAATCCGAACACGAGCCATATCTGGTTGGTAATCCGGTCCATATAATTCTTTATCCCTCTTTTATCATTTTTCCTGCTGAAAAACCATGTGAAGGGACCGGCTATAGCGGGTAGGGCAAACCATATATAGTTCACCTTGTATGAGCCGGTCAGCAAATAGGTACACCAAATGACGATTGCGACAAGGACCGTCGTGTACCCCCATATCAGGAGTGGATAGGCGGCATAGCGGGCTGTGTTTTCCTGGGTTTCCTTAATCATCCTGGCTATTAGCTCCAGACTCTCTTTTTCGTTTAATTTTCTGTCTTCCATGACTTTATTTGTTTTTTATTTTGTTCGTATGTAATTTATTAATTCAAAGATAATTATTTTTCATTGAGACGGCTTCTTTCGTCCGCCGAACTTCTTTCGATCTTGCTCTTTTTCACTTTCTTCCCGCTGTTGAAGTTCCAGGTGAGGGATACTTTGAAAGTCCGTCCCGAAAGAGCGCTTTCGTACCGGCTGTAAGTCGTGTAGGCGTCGATACGGCTGACGAAAGACTGTTGGCGGTCGAAAATGTTATTGGCGGAAGCCGTCAGAAGGAAACGGTTGTCGGCAAACTTCTTGCGTACGCTCAGATTGATCGTATGGCGGGGATCGACCTCGCTGTTCCCTGAATAGAGGCGGCTTGTCCCGCTATATTGGACCTCCACCGTGAAATCCGCCGGCAAGAGAAACGTCGCGTTGGCATTGACGAAGGCCAGGTAATGCGCCTTAAAGGCGGCCTCTTCCGTCATCCGGATGTCCTGCCGCACGCCTACGAAGTTTGCTGTCAGATTGCACCACGCGGTCGGTTGCATCGGCAGGTTGATGGCAACGAACCAATGGTTTTCCGAGTGATGGTTCTCGTAGGTAATGTAGGAGATATCAGGATTTCCTTTATCCTGTTTGCAAAACTCCCGAATCAGGTCGTGGTGGAGGTTACCGCCGACGGTCAACGTATACCGGTAGTTGTAGACCAATGTTGCACTGAATCTGTTGATGTAAGTCGGACGCAGATAGGGATTCCCGATCTGGTAACTGAAGTCGGACGTCTGCAACCGGTTGGGATTCAGGGTGTAGAATGCCGGACGTTCGACGTTGCGGGCGTATTGTCCGACCAGCAGCCATCTTTTCATCCGGTCGAATGCATACGTGGCACTCAGGTTGGGGAACAGATCGAAATAATCCCGTTCGATGTGGTCGCTCCGGTCGTCCGTTCGTGTGTATTCTCCCCGTAGGCCGGCGATAAGCGACCATTTGCCTGCTTCGGCCGAAAAGGAGGCATACGCTCCCATGATATTCTCTTTGTATTTCAGGATGTACCCGTATGCCGGATTCTCTTCCCATTCCTGCCGTAGCGTCAGGCCGTCATAGCGGGAATAGTCATCCATAGAGGTATGCGTGTACTTCACTCCGGCATTCAGGGATAGTTTTTTGCTGAAATATTTCATTCCCGACAGGTCGGTGGTGACAATTTTGTATGTCGCATCCGCATGGCTCCTGTAGAGGCTGTCGTGTTTCAGCATCTCTGTTTCTTGTGTGACATTGTAGTCGTTATCGCCTTCCGATTTCTTATTTGCATAATCGACGATCAGTTTGAGAGCCGAACCTCTATTGTCGATTTTGCGCAGGTAATTTATTGTGGCGGCAACAGTTTGGTATTGGCTCGTCTGCCCGTATTTCCCGTTACTGTTCATTATGAATCCTCCTTTCGTGAGATCCGTCCGGCTCCAGGACGGTCCTTTGGCCGTTTGCCGGATGTATTCGATTTCTCCTCCGACACTGTTGACCGTATCTATCTCAAAGATCGCCCCCAAACGTCCTGTACCGTAACCGGAGCGGATGTCGAATCCGGAAAGGCTCGAGAAACGGACATCTTCCTGCGGGTATTTCCTTTCCGAACCCATCTTGCTTTTATCGTCCGGTGTGAATATCCCCGAAGCTGCCGCATTAACACTCCATTTTCCGATTCGCGCATAAATGCTTGCGGAAGGCAAATACCGGGTTAATGAAGGAGCCAAAACCGTTCCTATCGCAACATTCCCCTGTACGCCGTTGTCCAGTCTGCGGCGGAGCGTGATCCGGATAATTCCACCCCGCATATTGGCATCATATTCGGCTCCGGCGATCGGGATCACTTCGATCTGCCTGATATCTTCCGATTTCAGCGAACGCAGATAGGAAAGCAATTCTTCCCCGCTCAGTTTGATTTCGCGGTTGTCCACAAATACTTTGGTTCCCGAGGCTCCGTTGATGGAAATATTGTCGTCGGCCAGCCATATGCCCGGTGCCTGTGTCAACAGTTCCGTCCCGTCTTTGCCACTGGTGGGAGAGACGTTGATGACGAAACGGTCTGCTTTGCGCTCGATATTTCTGGCCTGCACCACCACCTCTTTCAAGGCATAGGTTGAAGTTTGCAATACAAATTTCTCGTGTGTGTCGGTTGATATCCGGATTGACTTTCGTATCGGTTCGAAACCTATGCATTGAATGATTAGCGTGTAGGCTCCCGTGTCGACCTTCAATGCGAAGTCACCGATGCTGTCGGTTACGCCTCCGGCTATTTGGTCGCCGTTCCGTAACAGGATGACAGTCGCATAATCTATCGCTTCCCCTTGCGGGCCTTGTATATGGCCGGCGTATACTGTCGTATTCGTCTGGCCATATACGTAAGCGGAGAGATTGGTTAACGTCAGCAGGATCAGGAGTGATACCCGTTTCATGGCTTTATTCGTTAGTCGGATAGTACAATTTCAGGCTGACGGTTTCTTCGTCCTGTTTGGGCTTACAGCTTTTCATTGCGTAACCCTCCGCAGGCTTTTTATCTTCAGAGAAATCCATTTTCCAATTGTCGTTCTCGTCATGAAAAACGGACAGGTCGAATTCATCCCATTCCACATTTTCCAATTTAATGACGGCAGTTCCCTTTTCGGCCTTTGCCATTCCATAAACCGGTTTGCTCTCTTTTCCTTGTTGTGCCATCACCAGGATGTTTCCTTTTTCACCCCGGATATTGCTGACTTTCACGATAATGGTCCGTGCCATAACCGAACTGCAACTAAAAATCAGGGCCAATATGCTTGTTATAATAATGCGTTTCATTTTCTCTCCTCCTCTTGTTTGATAATATAATGAATGATTTCTTTTGTCTGTCTCTGTTGTTGCTTCCATTTTTGACTCCTTTCTAAGTTTGATGTAAATAAGTTTATATTGTAAACCATATATGGATTAAAAAAGTGCAAGGAGCTGCGCATTTCTCACTTACACACTGCAAATATAAAATGGTTTATAATATAAACCAAATAAAAGGAGAAAAACTTTCATTTATTTTTAAAAGGAGACAATTGGGTTGTGACCGGAGTTCGATCCGATGTTGTTTAAATAGAATTTAGTTTGTAAGCATCCGCCCCAGTACATCCTCCTCTAATTATATGTGCTCTTTATCTTTGTTCCGAAAAAACAAAAAAAAGGACTCAGATGAAAAATCGTGAAAAAGAAATCTTTGAAAACGCCCAATTGTTATCAATGTTGTCAGAACCGGGTGAACTGAATGAAATAACCTTCGAGTACCTGCGTTACCAATCGGGCGGTGCGGTCCGCTTCAGGATTCACCATTACCGCTTTTCTCCGGAGAGCTTGGGCATTTATAACGTATCCGATCTTGTCAAAAGTAAAGAAGACCGGCATTATGGCCTTCCCTCAACGGACCGTGTCTATTTGTTTCCCCTGAAGAATTTCCATGCCGGCATCCCGTGCCTTAGCGGCATCGTGAACAGCCGTTTGGGACATTATCCGAAAGAGGGGGAAATCTATGTCTTCATCAACGGCGGACACAAGCAGCTTAAAGTATATTACCTGTCCCCTAACCAGGAACGGGTTTACCTTTACCATCTTTCGGAAGGGACTTATGACCTTCCCCGGCAATTTGAAAAACAATCTTACGAACAGGTAAACCGTACCTCTCTCGTCCGGTTGCTCGATTGTCCGAAAAAAAGGCGTAAAAGCAAGTAATATATTTATAAATCAGTGCCATAATATCAAATATTATTCGTATCTTTATTACGTGAAAGAGATGAAAACAAAGACGGCAAATAAAGTCCCCGAAGTCAAGGTCCCGCTGGCCGATTACCAAGCGCTGCTTGCCCGACGCAAGGCGTTAGAGGAGGAGCGGATGCAATGGCTACTCGAACGTCAGCGCTTATTGGACCTGAACCAACAGTATGTGTGGGAGATTTACGACCTCAAACGCCGCCTTTGGAGTCCCAAAAGCGAAAAAAGACTTCCCCGGGATCCCTCCCAGTTGAATATCTGCTGGGAAACGCCGGTAGACTCGGCTCCGGTGGAAACCGTGCGTGAAGAAGCACGTGGGGAAGTAGAAAAGGAAGAGAAAAACTACTTGCATGATCGCGACGGGTTCAAAAAGAAGAAACATAAAGGAAATATCCGTAAGCCTTTCCCCCTGGATATTCCTCGGCGGCAGGAGATTCTGGACCCGGCAGGGGACTTGTCGTCTTGTCGCCATATAGGACAGGAAATCACGGAAAAACTGGAGATAGAAAAGAATGTGTATGTCCGTCAAATCATCCGCAACAAATACAAAACCCCGGATGGACGTATCCTGATAGCGCCCCTGCCGGTCCAAGCCATAGCCCACGCCAAGGCAGGCGCCAGCGTGTTATCCCATATCGCAGTGGGCAAATATGGCGACCACCTGCCTCTGTACCGTCAAATAGATATCTTCTCGCGCATCGGCCTTCACCTGCCGGCCTCGACGGTAAGCGACTGGTGCCTGTCCACAGCCCAGGAACTGGAACCAATCTACAACGAATTACGTGAAAAAGTCCGTTCCTCACGCTATGTCATAGCCGACGAAACTCCTTACAAAGTCCAGGGAAGTGACCGTAAGGGGAGCTTACACCAGGGCTACATGTGGAATTTCTACTGCCCGGAGGTGAAGAGCCCTTTTTTCGAGTATCATAAGGGAAGGGGGGCAAGTTGCATCGGGCTGTTGCTGGAGGGTGGGAAAGCAGTCCAAAGCGACGGTTATCAGGTATACGACATCTTTGACGACCTGCCCGGTTACCTGCATCTGTGCTGCTGGGCACATGCCCGCCGGAAGTTCAAAGAAGCCGAGAACAGCGATCCTCCCCGGGCGGGGGAAATACTTTCCCTGATCGGAAAACTTTACAAAACCGAATCCGAAATCAGGGAAAAAGAGCTTGAAGGAAATGCGAAAACGGCTTACCGCCAGGCGGAGGCTTATCCGGTATTGCAGGAAATAGAGGCATGGATCAAGAGTAACATAGGGCAGGTGAAAAGTGGCAGTCCGATGGACAAAGCCATGCAATACACTTATGCCCGTATGGAGCAATTATCGCTATACGTGACTAATGCCGACTTCCATATCGACTCCAACGCAGTGGAAAGAAGCATCCGTCCCCTAACCCTGAACCGTAAGAATACCCTTTTTTCAGGTTCCCACGAAGCCGCCCATGCCGCCGCCATTTTTTTCACACTGATCGGTTGCTGCAAAGAGAACAATGTCAATCCCGAAAAATGGATGCAGGACGCGCTCATCAGGGTGAAAGACGAACGCCTGGCAGTGGCTAACGACTACTCGAGCCTGCTGCCTTTCAACTGGAAAGAAGCGTAATCCCTCCCATGACCAGACCAAGGCACTGCTTCTTATGCTCTCAAACATGTAAAACGGCAAGTAATAATCGTCTAAAATATAGGATGGCTGGTTATAAATGCGTTCCTTTGCAACGTTGTCCGATGGGAACATCAAGGGGTGACTGGTGGCGGTTTATATGTAAAGACGAATTCTTTCACGTTTTGGGCACAAATAAACACGTACACGTTTGAAACTTTAATTATGAAAATTGGTAGGATGGGTTGTCGCTTGGTTCAGGCGGCAACTCTTGCTGCTTTTATACATATAGTCTTTACAAGCGAAGTTATAGCCCAGGATCCTACTGATTTGGATAAGGATGATGTACCGGGGCGGATGCTTACTTTAGTTTCCATGTAATCGTTTGCCGACAATCGTCAGCAGGCTTGTTGACAATTGTCGGCAGGTTTGTTGACAACTGTCGGCAAGCTTGTCGACAATTGTCGACAGGCAACTTCCTTTGCGCGAATATATGAAATAGTCCGATACATTGTTTTGATTGTCAAAGGTCTGTTTGTAAATTCTTGTTTGTTGGAAGACGGATGCCAGATCGGGTGACGAGATTAGTAAAATATAGAAATAAGGATCGCGTAAGAAGAATTGATTAGCTCAATTCCCGAAATATCTGTACCTTTGCGAAACGACCTTTAAAATAATAACATAGGAAAAGCTAAAAGTAAGTATATGAGAAATATAATGTTATCGCTTATGACTGCAATGGCTATGACTGCCTGTACGGGGCAGAAGGCTGAGATGGCGGAAGCTACTCAGGATAATTTCAATTATGTCGTGGATCAGTTTGCTGATCTTCAGATACTGCGTTATCAAGTTCCGGGATTTGAATCCCTTTCTTTGAAGCAGAAACAATTATTATATCATTTGTCGGAAGCTGCCCAGATGGGACGGGATATCCTGTTCGATCAGAACTGCCGGTATAACCTGCCGGTCCGCCGCACGCTGGAGGCTGTTTATACCAGCTATAAAGGTGATCGTAAAGATCCGCAGTTTATAGCTTTGGAAACCTATCTGAAACGGGTTTGGTTTGCCAACGGCATCCATCACCATTATGCGGAAGATAAATTTGTCCCCGGTTTTACTCCTGAATTCTTCCGGAGTTGCGTGTCGCAGGTTGAGGCTTCTGCACTACCGCTGCGTGAAGGGCAGACGGTGGAACAGTTTGTCGCCGAGATCAGCCCCGTGATCTTTGATCCGGCTGTGATGGCGAAGCGTACGGTGCAGAGTGGCGATGTCGACCTGATCCAGGCTTCGGCCAATAATTATTATGGTGAAGGAGTTACCCAGGAAGAAGTAGAGGATTTCTATACCCGGATGAAAGTCGGGAAAGATACGATTTCTCCGATCTCGTACGGCTTGAACAGCCGTCTGGTAAAAGAAAACGGTAAGCTTGTCGAAAAGGTATGGAAAGTAGGCGGCCTGTATTCTCCGGCAATCGAAAAGATCGTGTCCGAATTACAGAAATCCATGGCTTTTGCTGAGAATGATGTGCAGAAAGCAATTATCGGGAAACTAATCGAATATTACCAGACTGGAGACCTGAAAACTTTTGATGCCTATTCGATCCTGTGGGTGGAAGATACGGCCTCGGATGTTGACTTTGTAAACGGCTTTATCGAAACATACGGCGATCCGTTAGGGATGAAAGCAAGCTGGGAATCGACCGTGAACTTTATAAACGAGGAGGCGACAAAGCGGACAAAAGTGATCAGCGACAATGCACAATGGTTCGAAGATCATTCTCCGGTAGATAAACGGTTTAAGAAAGAAAAGGTAAAAGGCGTCAGTGCCAAAGTGATTACGGTTTCCATGTTGGGAGGCGATTGCTATCCGGCAACGCCGATCGGTATAAACCTGCCGAATGCCGACTGGATCCGCGGCGATCATGGTTCGAAATCCGTTACGATCGAGAATATCACCGAAGCATACGATAAAGCGTCGCAGGGCAATGGTTTCAATGAAGAATTTGTCTGGAGCGACAAGGAGCGCGAGGGATTGAAGAAATACGGATTCATCACCGACAACCTGCATACCGATTTGCATGAATGCCTGGGACATGGTTCCGGTAAATTGCTTCCCGATACTGATCCGGATGCTTTGAAGGCATACAGCTCCACGTTGGAAGAGGCGCGTGCCGACCTCTTCGGTTTGTACTATCTCGGAGATGCCAAGCTGGTGGAACTGGGACTTGTGCCGGATGCGGAGGCTTATAAGACAGAATACTATAAATATATAATGAATGGCCTGATGACACAGTTGGTCCGGATCGAGCAAGGCAAGAATGTTGAAGAAGCCCATATGCGTAACCGTCAGCTGATCGCTAAATGGGTATATGAAAAAGGGAAGGCCGGCAACGTAATTGAACTGAAACGGCGGGGTGGCAAGACCTACGTGGTTGTGGGCGACTATGCGAAGCTGCGTGAACTGTTCGGAACTTTGCTGGCGGAAGTGCAGCGTATCAAGAGCGAAGGCGATTTTGCCGCCGGAAAGAAACTGGTGGAAGAATATGGCGTAAAAGTCGATACGGCTCTTCATGCCGAAGTGCTTGAGCGTTATGCCAAGCTGAACCTGGCTCCGTATAAGGGATTTGTGAATCCGGTGATGAAGGAAGTCAGGAATGATAAGGGAGAAGTAACGGACATTGTACTGGACTATACCGAAGGATATGCCGACCAGATGCTGCGTTACAGCA
The DNA here is from genome assembly GCF_049860805.1 of Parabacteroides vesiculifaciens. NCBI lineage: Bacteria > Pseudomonadati > Bacteroidota > Bacteroidia > Bacteroidales > Tannerellaceae > Parabacteroides > Parabacteroides vesiculifaciens. Next base: position 2,878,387 of record NZ_CP187555.1, on the reverse strand, counting down.
AGGAATATTCGTTTTTACCGTCTTATAATGAATAATAAAGCATATGTTACAGGATGAATTAAAAGAAATACGGACCCAGCTTCGCCTGGCGATGAATGGTGTGATCTCTGCCAGTATGCGCGAGAAAGGTATCGTCTATAAATTGAATTTCGGTGTGCCTCTGCCTGAAATCAAACAGATTGCCGCCACGCATAAACCGGATTCCGGGCTGGCTGCCGCCTTGTGGAAAGAAGATATTCGTGAATTCAAGATATTAGCTTCTCTTTTGCAACCGGTGGATGAATTTTCGGCTCAAAAGGCGGAGCAATGGGTGAAGGATATTCCTTATTTGGAAATCGCGGAGCAGTGCAGTCATAATTTGTTTTATAAGTTGTCGGATGTGGAGGATTTGCTGCTTGGGGCGGTTTTTAACGTGCAAGACGAATATGCCCGTACGGTAGCTTTTCTTGTCTGGGCCGAACTGTTTAAGGAAGGAAAGGACTTGATTGCACCGGTGAGAGCCGCATTTATCGTGGAATGTATGCGGACGATTGCCTGGCCTGATTTCGGGGCGTCTTTCAAGGAAAAGCAGGCTGCAGTAAAGGCTATGAAGTTTTATGGAAGGCAGTCGGCTGAAAGGGCGCGGCAAATGTTGGGCGGATTTGACGAATTTCCTGAATTCATGAAGACAACTGAGGGACAAGAAATATATAATGATTTAAAATTTGAATTTGAATATTGCCGTTAAGGCTTTGCGTTTAAAATAAATGCGCTAACTTTGTCGGTCGCGTGGAGTCGCAACTTGAAGATGGATGCAAAAAAGTACATAGAGATGCAAGACCTGTTCAACAGATATCTTGCAGAGAAAAAACTACGGAAGACAGAGGAACGGTATGCCATATTGGAATGTATATGCAGTTTCCCCGGTCATTTCGATATGTGTTTGCTGCATCAGAAACTGGAGGAAATGAATTTTCATGTCAGCCGGGCCACTATTTATAATACGCTTGAAGTGTTGGTAGATAGTGATCTGATTGTGCGGCATCAACTCATGAACCAGTCTGTGCAGTATGAATTACGGATGCTGGCAGAAACACATTCGCATCTGATCTGTACGAAATGCGGGGCGATGCGGGAGTTGAAGGATATGACATTGAAAAAAGATATCAGTGCGTTGAAGATATCTCGTTTCACTCCTGAATATCATGCGCTTTACATTTATGGCTTGTGCAGTAAATGTAAGTACCGGCTTCAGCGGAAGAAATAAGAATATTAACAGCCTATAATATAAAAAGATGAAAGTAGATGTTTTATTAGGATTGCAGTGGGGTGACGAAGGCAAAGGAAAAGTTGTCGACGTTTTGACTCCGAATTACGATGTGATAACTCGTTTTCAGGGAGGTCCCAATGCAGGACATACTTTGGAATTTAACGGTGAAAAGTATGTATTACGTTCTATCCCTTCCGGTATTTTTCAGGGAGGAAAGGTAAACGTTATCGGTAACGGTGTCGTACTGGATCCGCTGTTGTTCCAGCAGGAAGCGGAAGCGCTCGCTGCCAGCGGACACGACCTGACCAAACAACTGTGTATCTCTAAGAAAGCTCATTTGATCTTGCCTACTCACCGTATATTGGATGCTGCTTACGAGGCTGCGAAAGGTTCGGGCAAAATCGGTACGACCGGTAAAGGTATCGGTCCGACTTATACGGACAAGATCAGCCGTAACGGCCTGCGCGTAGGTGACTTGTTACATGACTTCGACGAAAAGTATGCTGCTGCGAAAGCAAGACATGAAGCTATTCTGCGTTCTCTGAATTATGAATATGATATTACCGAACTGGAAGCACAGTGGTTCAAGGCCCTGGAATATCTGAAACAGTTTCGCCTGATCGATAGCGAACATGTGATCAATAACTATTTGAAAGAAGGTAAGTCTGTTTTGGCAGAAGGTGCACAGGGTACGATGCTGGATATCGATTTCGGTTCTTATCCTTTTGTGACTTCTTCGAATACGATTTGTGCAGGCTGCTGCACCGGTTTGGGGGTTTCTCCGCGTAACATCGGCGAAGTATATGGTATCTTCAAAGCCTATTGTACACGTGTCGGCAGCGGTCCGTTCCCGACGGAATTGTTTGATGAGACTGGTAGCAAGATCCGCCAGATCGGTCACGAATATGGTGCCGTAACCGGACGCGAACGCCGTTGTGGATGGATTGACTTGGTTGCATTGAAATATGCGATCATGATCAATGGCGTGACGAAACTAATCATGATGAAGAGCGATGTGCTGGATGGTTTTGAAACAGTAAAAGCATGCGTCGCTTATAAGATCGATGGTGAGGAAACAACAGAGTTCCCGTTTGAAATCAACGAAGGTATCGAACCTGTATATGTGGAAATGCCGGGTTGGAATGTCGACATGACGAAGATGCAGAGCGAAGACGAATTCCCGGAAGAGTTCAATGCCTACATCTCCTTCCTTGAAGAAGAACTGGAAGTTCCGATCAAGATTGTTTCTGTCGGTCCTGACCGTGAGCAAACAATTGTCAGATATACCGAAGAATAAAACCTGAAAATAATACAAAATGGCAGAAGACCACATCCCGGAAGGATGATCTTCTGCCATTTTTGTTTTTGGCAGACTTTTTGTCGTTTATAATTTAGTATAACTATATAAATTAGAAGAATATGAGCATGTATTGGATTATATTTATCGGTTTTGCCCTTCTTAGCTGGCTGGTTTCTTCCAGACTCCAGAACAAGTTTGAGAAATATTCCAAGATTCCTATGCCGAATGGCATGACAGGTAAAGATGTGGCAGAAAAGATGTTGCATGATAACGGTATTTATGATGTAAAGGTTATTTCTACTCCCGGACATTTGACGGATCATTATAATCCGGCCAACCAAACCGTCAATCTGAGCGAATCGGTTTATTACAGTAATAGTATTGCTGCCGCTGCTGTTGCGGCTCATGAATGCGGGCATGCTGTCCAGCATGCTACGGCTTATGCGCCTCTTCGGATGCGTTCGGCTTTGGTTCCGGTCGTCAGCTTTGCTTCCAACATTATGACATGGGTGCTGTTGGGGGGTATGCTGTTGATAAATAGCTTTCCTCAGTTGTTGCTTTTCGGTATTATCCTGTTTGCTTCGACTACTTTGTTCAGTTTTATTACACTGCCGGTCGAGATTAATGCAAGCCAGCGAGCTTTGGCTTGGTTAAGTAATGCCGGCATTACGAATGTTTATACGCATGACAAGGCTGAAGATGCCTTACGTTCTGCCGCTTATACGTATGTAGTGGCTGCTCTGGGCTCGCTTGCTACATTATTATATTATATCATGATTTTCCTCGGTGGAAGAAGCCGGGATTAAATAGGATGCATTACCTTTGCAGTCTGAATAATAAATTAGAGAATCATGCAAAAGCCGTCTATCCCTAAAGGAACAAGAGATTTTTCGCCTGAAGAAATGGCGAAGCGTAATTATATATTCAATACTATTCGCCAAGTATACCATCTGTACGGATTTCAGCAGATTGAAACACCGGCCATGGAAAACCTGTCTACACTGATGGGGAAATATGGAGAGGAAGGTGATAAGTTGCTTTTCAAGATATTAAATTCCGGTGACTGCTTTTCCGGAATAACGGATGAAGAGTTGTTGGAGCGCAATGCCGTGAGATTCGGGGTAAAAGCCTGTGAAAAAGGCTTGCGCTATGACCTGACAGTCCCTTTTGCCCGTTACGTGGTACAGCACCGTAATGATATTACTTTCCCGTTCAAGCGTTACCAGATACAACCGGTATGGCGTGCCGATCGTCCGCAGAAAGGACGTTACCGCGAGTTTTACCAGTGTGACGGCGACGTCGTAGGTTCTGATTCGCTGGTGAACGAAGTCGAGCTGATCCAGATTATGGATGAAGTATTCCGCCGTTTCGGCATTCGTGTCTGCATTAAGATGAATAACCGTAAAATCCTTTCCGGTATTGCCGAGATAATCGGTGAAGCCGACAAGATTGTTGATATCACGGTCGCTATCGACAAGTTGGATAAGATCGGTCTGGATAATGTGAATGAAGAGTTACGTTCCAAGGAATTGTCTGAAGATGCGATAGCCCGTTTGCAGCCTATCATTATGTTGAAAGGTACGAACCGTGAAAAGCTGGCCGTTCTGAAAAAGGAACTGGCAGCGTCGGAAATCGCAATGAAAGGTATTGCCGAAATGGAATTTATCCTGGACCGTATCGAGAAGTTGGAACTGCATGCGGAACTGGAACTGGATCTGACGTTGGCGCGCGGCCTGAACTACTATACAGGAGCTATCTTTGAAGTGAAGGCATTGGATGTCCAGATCGGAAGTATCACGGGTGGCGGACGCTATGACAATTTGACCGGAGTGTTCGGTATGGACGGCGTTTCAGGTGTCGGAATTTCGTTCGGTGCCGATCGTATCTTCGATGTCCTGAATCAGTTGGAACTTTACCCGGCTGATTCTTTGAAGACTACGCAACTGTTGTTCGTAAACTTCGGTGAAAAGGAAGAAAACTATCTGCTTCCGCTGATAGCTAAAGTACGTGCCGCCGGTATCCGTACGGAGTTATACCCTGAGTCTGCCAAAATGAAGAAACAGATGGGGTATGCTGATACAAAGAAAATCCCGTTTGTAGCGATTGTCGGTGAGAACGAAATAAACGAAGGTAAGATCAATCTGAAAAATATGTCGACAGGCGAACAGGCTCTTGTCACGGTAGAAGAACTGATCGAAAGATTCTAATAAAAAAAGTAAAGGAAATGCTGCGATTCTATTGCGGCATTTCTTTTTTATATACATATCCTTATGAAAATGCCTTGTCTGATTCTCTCGATAGCTTTATATCTGTCATCTTGTACTTTCCAACCCCGCGCCTCCTGGGTGACGACTACGGAAGAGGCTTTCTGGCAGGAGCAACCCGATTTGCTTTCTGCTTCGGCTGATACTGTCCGGACAATCGATGTGACTGTATATAAGGATAATCTCCTGCAAAAGATAGATGGGTTCGGTGCTTGCTTTAACGAATTAGGCTGGATTTCTTTGAGTCGCCTGAATCCGGCTGATCGCGAAAACATAATGGAAGAACTTTTCTTCCCGGAATACGGGGCTAATTTCACAATCTGCCGTATGCCGGTCGGGGCAAATGACTTTTCACGTGACTGGTATTCTTATAATGAAACGGACGGTGATTTTGAAATGAAGAATTTCACTATCGCCAATGACCAGCAGACTTTGATCCCATTTATCCGGAATGCGATGAAAAAAAATTCGAACTTGCGTATCTGGGCGTCTCCCTGGTGTCCTCCTTCCTGGATGAAATATAACAAGCACTATGCTTCGGCTTATACAGGAGAGGCTTATGATGAAAAATACCGGAACGGCTTGGCGGCAGATAAAGTCGGGCATGAAGGGGAGGATATGTTTATTCAGGATTCGCTTTATTTGCAAGCGTACGCTTTATATTTCTCAAAATTCATCCGGGCCTATAAGGAACAGGGAATAAATATATTTGCCGTTATGCCACAGAATGAATTTAATTCTGCCCAAATCTTTCCCAGTTGTTGCTGGACGGCGGCCTCGCTGGCTAACTTTATTGGAAACTATTTAGGTCCGGTAATGGCGGAACAGCAGGTAGAGGTCATGTTTGGAACTGTCGAGCGTAAAAATGAAGCGTTGGTCGATACGATCCTGTCAGATTCCGCCTGTCGTGGCTATATAAAAGGTGCCGGTTTCCAATGGGCCGGCAAAGGAGCGATAAAAGGAATACATGAACACTATCCGGATTTGAAACTTTACCAAACGGAGCAGGAGTGTGGCAACGGTTTGAACGACTGGAAAGGTGCGGTCTATTCCTGGAACCTGATGCGACATTACTTTGACAATGGAGCTTCTGCTTATATGTATTGGAATATCTCCCTCGAAAAAGGAGGAATCAGCCGTTGGGGGTGGGCGCAGAACTCGTTGGTAGTTGTAGACCCTGTTGAAAAAACTTATTCTTTTACTCCCGAATATTATATAATGAAGCATTTGAGCCATTATGTCCAGCCCGGTGCCCGTAAGGTGGAAACAGACGGTACGTTTACCGATCTGCTTGCTTTTGTCAATCCGGATAAAAGTATCGTGATCGTACTGGCGAACGAAGGACATGACAGCCGTACAGTTTCAATCCGTATCGGAAACCGCGTGTATCAACCGTTGCTTCCGGCACAGTCCGTTTCTACTATTTTAATAGACTGATAGTTGAACATCCTCGTTCGCTCTCTTGTTGTAATGGGGAAGTTCTTTTATGGCAGGAAGGTCATCCTGTCAGACATATTTGCATTGTTTGCCTCTCCGGAGTGCAAAATTGTCAGTCTTTTCCCTGACAATAATTTTGGCACAATATTCGCATAGGCATTTACGTGCGATAAGAAAGCACAAGATTAACGTAATATTATTAACAACTAAAAAATATACAACGATGAACATTAGACCATTAGCAGACAGAGTGCTGATTAAGCCGGCTGCAGCAGAAGAAAAAACACTTGGCGGAATCATTATTCCGGATTCAGCAAAAGAAAAACCTTTAAAAGGTGAAGTTGTTGCCGTAGGTAACGGAACAAAGGATGAAGAAATGGTTGTGAAGAATGGTGATACTGTACTGTACGGTAAGTATGCAGGTACAGAAATCGAACTGGATGGTGAGAAATATCTTATCATGCGTCAGGCTGATATTTTGGCTATTATCTAATTCATTATTAAAAACAATAAAAATATAAGATATATATTACTATGGCAAAAGATATTAAATACGATATGGATGCCCGCGACCTTCTGAAGAAAGGCGTGGATGAACTGGCTAACGCAGTAAAAGTAACACTGGGCCCGAAGGGACGTAATGTGATCATCGAAAAGAAATTCGGTGCTCCTCATATCACAAAGGACGGTGTGACAGTAGCTAAAGAAGTCGAATTGAGTTGCCCGTTCGAAAACATGGGTGCACAGTTGGTTAAAGAAGTTGCTTCCAAGACTAACGACAATGCCGGTGACGGTACGACAACTGCTACAGTTCTGGCACAATCTATTATTGGCGTTGGTTTGAAGAACGTAACAGCAGGTGCTAATCCGATGGACCTGAAACGCGGTATCGACAAAGCGGTCGCTAAAGTCGTAGAAAGCCTCGCTGCACAGTCTGAAGCAGTAGGTAGCCAGTTTGAAAAGATCGAACACGTTGCCAAGATTTCCGCTAATGGTGATGAAGCTATCGGTAAACTGATCGCTGAAGCTATGCAGAGAGTAAAAACTGAAGGTGTTATTACTGTGGAAGAAGCTAAGGGTACTGAAACTACAGTAGATGTAGTAGAAGGTATGCAGTTCGACCGTGGTTATATTTCTCCGTATTTCGTAACAGATACGGAAAAGATGGAATGCCAGATGGAAAATCCGTATATCCTGATTTACGATAAGAAGATCTCCGTATTGAAAGACCTTCTGCCTATCCTCGAACCGGCAGTTCAGAGTGGTCGTCCTCTGTTGATCATCGCTGAAGATATCGATAGCGAAGCATTGGCAACTTTGGTTGTAAACCGTCTGCGTGGTTCTTTGAAGATCTGTGCTGTTAAGGCTCCGGGCTTCGGTGACCGTCGTAAGGCTATGCTGGAAGATATCGCTGTTCTGACAGGTGGTGTAGTGATCTCTGAAGAAAAAGGTTTGAAGTTGGAAGGTGCTACAATGGATATGCTGGGTACTGCTGAAAAGATTACGGTAGATAAAGATACTACTACTATCGTAAACGGTGCAGGCGACAAAGCTGCTATCCAGGCTCGTATCGGTCAGATCAAGACTCAGATAGAAAATACAACTTCTGACTACGATAAAGAAAAACTGCAGGAACGTTTGGCTAAAATGGCTGGTGGTGTTGCTGTATTGTATGTAGGTGCTCCTTCTGAAGTTGAAATGAAAGAAAAGAAAGACCGTGTTGATGATGCTTTGCATGCAACTCGTGCTGCTATTGAAGAAGGTACTGTTCCTGGTGGTGGTGTAGCTTACATCCGTGCTATCGAAACATTGGAAGGTATGAAGGGCGAAAACGAAGACGAAACAACTGGTATCGAAATCGTTAAACGTGCTATCGAAGAACCGTTGCGTCAGATCGTTGCCAATGCAGGTAAAGAAGGTGCAGTGGTTGTTCAGAAAGTGAAAGAAGGTAAGGGTGACTTCGGTTATAACGCTCGTACAGACAAGTATGAAAACTTGTGTGCTGCCGGTGTAATCGACCCGACGAAGGTAACACGTGTTGCTTTGGAAAATGCTGCTTCTATCGCTGGTATGTTCCTGACTACGGAATGTGTGATCGCTGAAAAGAAAGAAGAAGCTCCGGCAGCTCCTGCTATGAACCCGGGTATGGGTGGCATGGGCGGTATGATGTAATTCTTCCCATAAAGCATAAAATCAGAAACGGCTGCTTCCCGAAAGGGAGGTGGTCGTTTTTTTGATGAAAAAAGTATGATTACTGTTTGGCAGTTTCGAAAATGTTGCTACCTTTGCAACCGCAATCGAGAGAGATTGCTTCACTGAAAAGTGCTGAATTGCCCAGGTGGCGGAATTGGTAGACGCGCACGTTTCAGGTGCGTGTGTCGAGAGGCATGCAGGTTCGAGTCCTGTTCTGGGCACTTCAAAAGCGGATGACTTATATAAGTTGTCCGCTTTTTTTATATCCTGTTATAAGGTATGATTAAACTTTGAGCCATTATTTCCGTCTGTTATTGGAGGGAAACGGAAGTAGATAATGATTATTTTCTTATATTTACCCCAAATTAGTGAGTAGGAATGCAACAATATATAGAAGAAGAGATAGTAAAACAATTACGTGATCCGGCACATCAACGTGATGCTTTCGCGCAGGTTGTCAATTTCTATGGAGAGAAGTTGTATTGGCAGATACGAAAGATGGTCTTGAACCATGACGATGCCAACGACTTATTGCAAAATACATTCCTGAAAGCCTGGACGAATATCGATTATTTCCGGGGAGAGGCGAAACTGTCGACCTGGTTGTATAAGATTGCGGTAAACGAATGCATAACTTTTCTGAACCGCCAGCGTGCACAAAACAACGTCTCGATCGATGATACGGATGTGTTTTTGCTGGAGCGCCTGAAAGGAGACGAATATTTCGATGGGGATGCCGCCCAGATGAAGTTGCAGGAAGCTATCCTGACCTTGCCGGAGAAACAACGTGCCGTTTTTAATATGAAATATTTTGACGATATGAAATATGAAGATATGTCTGAGATTTTCGGGACTTCCGTAGGCGCGTTAAAAGCCTCCTATCATCATGCGGTGAAGAAAGTAGAGGAGTTTTTAACAAAAGACATTTAAACCTTTCGTGTTACCATTTGTCAAAAGAGCATAAAAGAGAGATGATATGAAAACAGAACAAAACAATCTGGACCGTCTTAAAGGGAAAAATCCTTTTACTGTGCCCGAAGGGTATATGAAAGGGTTGACGGCAAATATTATGAGTCAGCTTCCCGAAAGAGAGCTAGAAAAGGAAGCGAAAAAGGTTTCTTTGATGGATCGTGTTCGTCCCTGGTTATATATGGCAGCCGTTTTTGCCGGATTGGGGTTGTTTTTTAAAGTTTTGGTCGGACCCGAAGAAAAAGCTGCAAAAACAGACTCCTTACTCGTAAAAACAGAGGTGTCTCATGCTTCAGTTTCCGCTCTGCAAGCGGCCGAAGACGAAGAATACCTGGAGTACTTGGAAGAGCAGTATGCCGGTTATATATTGGCAGAAGAAATAGGGGAAACCGAATAAATTGAAAAAAAATTAAGTTTGACGAAATATTTTTGAAAGAATACTTGTATGAATAAAATATTTTTTATTACATTTGTGGCGTGTTCAGTTGTGTTCTCATTCAGTGCTCACGCTCAAGGTGGGAAACAGCATCGTAATTTTGATAGAGAAGCGTTCCTTGCTAAGAAGAATGCTTTTATTACGGCAGAAATGGGGTTGACCCCTGAAGAGGCTGCATCATTTATACCTCTTTGTAACGAACTGCAAGAAAAGATGTTTGAGGCCGGTCGTGAATGTCGTAAACTATCCAAAGATTTAAAGCACAATGAAAGTGCAACCGATGCTGACTACTTAAAAGTAATTGATGAGTGTGTGAGTGTGAACATGAAACAGGCACAGTTGGAAAAGGAGTATTATGAAAAGTTTAAAAAGATATTATCTCCAAAGAAACTTTATAAATACAGACGTGCAGAAGGAAAGTTTGTGCGGGAGTTTATGAAGGGAGGAGACAAAAAAGAAGAGAATGAAAAGAAATAAAATATTATCATTATTTGTGTTTTTTGTTTAGATTTAGTTTTGGCGTTTAAGTTAAGGGAGGGGTGGCGACGTGATGTCGGTTCCCCTTTTGTTTTTTTATAACCCTTTTGCTTTTGCTTCGTTCCAGATCCGGTCCATTTCTTCCAAAGACATTTCTTTTAATGACTTGCCTTCTTTGATGGTATGTTCTTCCAGATAGTTGAAACGGCGGGTGAACTTCTGGTTCGTGCGTTCCAAAGCGTTGTCCGGATTGATCTTATAGAGGCGGGCAGCGTTGATCAGGCTGAAGAACAGATCTCCGAACTCAGCTTCCATCTTGTCTGCATCCATCTTATCGATTTCGGTCTTCAGTTCGGTAAACTCTTCGTGCACTTTATCCCAAACCTGGTCGCGTTGTTCCCAGTCGAAACCGACGTTACGGGCTTTGTCTTGGATGCGGTGGGCTTTGACAACGGAGGGCAAGGAAGCGGGGACACCTTCGAGAACGGTCTTGTTGCCGCCTTTTTCCTTTAGTTTGAGTTGCTCCCAGCTCTGTTCCACTTTGCCGGCGGTATCGGCTTGCGCACTTCCGAAAACGTGCGGATGGCGGTAGATCAGTTTCTGGCAAAGGCTGTCGCATACATCTTTGATGTCGAACGCGGCCTTTTCTTCACCGATCTTGGCATAGAAGACGATATGCAGGAGCAGGTCGCCCAATTCTTTTTTAATGTTATTGTTGTCATCTTTCATGATGGCATCGCACAACTCGTAAGTTTCTTCGATTGTATTCGTACGAAGGCTTTCGTTTGTTTGTTTACGGTCCCACGGACATTTGACGCGAAGCTCGTCCAGAATGTCGAGCAACTGTCCGAAGGCTTCCATCTTTTCTTGTTTTGTAGCCATTATGGATAATGTGTTAATGTGTTAATATGCAATATGCCAATGTGCCAATTGGAATGTGTTCCTTTTTATTGGCATATTGGCACATTGATCTATTGGCAAATTATTTCCCTTGTTCCTTAAATACTTTCAACCCGTTTTCCAGGAATTTGATATAGTCGGGGACACTTTCGTTGAAAGCGTACGACGGGCCGAGCGGTTCGCCTTGGTCGTTCAGCAGGATGTAGAACGGCTGGGCGTTTGCGCCGAACTTGCTGCGCTGTAAGTAACTCCATTTGTCGCCGATTGTTTTCAGCTTGCGGGTCTTGCCATGCTCTTCGATTGTGATCGGCTCAGGCAGCTTCGTCTTGTCGTCGACCATCAGGGTGATCAGGACATAATCATTTTCCAATATCTGTTTTACTTTCGGGTCGGTCCAGACGGATGCTTCCATCTTACGGCAGTTTACACAACCGAAACCGGAGAAGTCGATCATAACCGGCTTGTTTACCCTCTTGGCATAAGCCATACCGGTTTCGTAATCGTCGTAAGTCGCATGTACGCCATTTTTATATAAGCTGAAGTCTTGTGTGTTCAAAGGCGGAGCGAAGGCGCTGATTGCTTTCAGCGGAGCTCCCCAGAGTCCGGGAACCATATAAACGGCAAAAGAGAAAGAAATGATCGCCATGAACAGGCGCGGTACGGATACATACGGCAGGTCGCTGTCGTGGCTGAACTTGATCTTGCCCAACAGGTAAGCTCCCAACATGATAAAGATCACGATCCAAAGCACGATAAACACCTCGCGGTCCAGCAAGCGCCATCCGTAGGCCAGGTCGGCAACGGAGAGAAACTTCAACGCCAAGGCCAGTTCAAGGAAGCCCAATACCACCTTGACCGAATTGAGCCAGCCGCCGGATTTCGGCATACTCTGCAACATATTCGGGAAGATTGCGAAAAGGCTGAACGGGATAGACAGAGCCAAAGCGAAACCAAACATACCGATAGCCGGTCCTACGGCCGTTCCCATCGAAGCTGCCTGCACCAGTAAAGTCCCGATGATCGGACCCGTGCAAGAGAAGGAAACCAGTACCAGCGTAAACGACATAAAGAAAATACTGATAATACCCGTCGTCGAATCCGCTTTCGTGTCCAACTTATTCGTCCAGGACGAAGGCAACACCATTTCGAACGCCCCGAAGAAAGAGACGGCGAAGACGACCAAAAGCAGGAAGAATATGATATTGAAGACCGCATTCGTCGACAAGTCATTCAGCGCACTTGCCCCGAATATACCCGTAATCAGCAATCCCATCACTAAGTAAATCACAATGATCGAAAGCCCGTACGTTACCGCATCGCGTATCGCCTTCTTGCGGTCCTTCGTCCGTTTGAGGAAGAAGCTGACCGTCATCGGGATCATCGGCCACACGCACGGTGTCAGCAGGGCGATCAATCCACCTAAGAAACCGGCAAAGAAGATAAACAACCAGGATGTATCGGTCGCGGAAACCGTCGTATCGCCAAAGGCTTTCAACTTATCGATAACAGGAGTCCAGAGAGCGGCGTTGTCCGTCAGCTCGTTGGATACTTGGGCCGGTTTATTCTCTGTCTTGCCCTTGTTGGCATCCGGATCGGGAGTCGTCAGTTCGGCAGCTTCTTCCACAACCTTTTCTGTATCAGGCTGTACGATCGTCACATCGTCCTGATCGACTTCGGGCGTTTCGGCAACTGTTTCGGTGGCAGCCGTCATCTTTATATTCTTTTTGTCGAACGAGAAGCTGATGCGGTCGGGCGGCAAACAAGTCTCGTCGTTGCAAGCCATAAACTCCACTTCTCCTTCCGCTTTGAACTTGGCCGGATCGGTCACTTTAATCTTTTGGGTGAACGAAACGGTTCCCGGATACCAACGCAGGTTCATGGCGAACAGTTCGTCGTACACGGTAGTCGGTTTGACCGACGGGGTCGGTTTGCCAACCAGCTCGGCTCCTTTCAGCGTTTCGAATGTAAATGAAGTGGAGACAGGGCCGCCTTCCGGCAGGTCCTGGTCATATAAATGCCAGCCTTTATCGGCGGTAGCGGTAAACACGATCTCCTTTTCTGCGGAACCGGAATCATTCAGTTGGATCTTCCATTTCACAGGTTGGAGAATTTGTGCCTGAACAGTCAGTGCGACGAGCACCAGTATCAAGGTACTAAAGAGCTTCTTCATATTATTTCTATTTTTATTTATTTAGCTAATGAGGTAAACTTATCAGGTATGTGTGTCTCAAAACGCATTTCCTCACCCGTTACCGGATGGATGAAGAAAAGCCGTCGGGCGTGAAGCATCAGCCGTCCGGTAGGATCAGTCTCCGCACCATACTTGTAATCTCCGGCGATGGAGTGGCCGATGGATTGCATCTGTGCGCGGATCTGATTCTTGCGTCCTGTCTCCAGGTCGAGTTCCAACAACGAGTAGGCCCCGTTGCTGTGCAGCAGGCGGTAGCGGGTGATTGCCTCTTTCCCGTCGCCTTCGGCCGTCACGTAAACCTGCATTCTGGCATTTTCGGTCAGGTTGGAAACGATCAGGTCGGAATCTTTCTCCGGGCGTCCTTCCACTACGGCGACATAGGTGCGTGCCGTGATAGCTGTGTTCCAGTCCGATTGAAGCGCTTTTTGCACTTGCTGGTTCTTGGCGAACATCATCAGCCCCGAAGTATCTCGGTCCAGACGATGGAGCACGAATATCTTATTGCGCGGGTCCGTCTTCTTGACGTATTCGCTAAGCAGGTGGAAAGCAGTTCGTTCCTTCACGCGTGTGCTGGAGACCGAAAGCAAGCCTTCTTTTTTGTTTACGACTATCAGGTCGTCATCTTCCCAAACAATCGTGAGCAGCGGATTGTTGAACTCGACTTTGCCCCGTTCGTAGCTAATCAACACTTCGTCGCCCGGTGCGAGCGGCGTGTCGAACTGGGAGGTTACCGTACCATTGACTGAAATCTGTCCGTGGGCGAGTAGTGCCTTGACGGAACTTTTACTTTGTTCGTTTAAAAGACCGAACAGGAAAGGAAGCAACGTATTCTCCTCTTTCACTGTTACTTTACGTCCGCGAGGGCCTCTGGATCTATCTGTGCCTCTGTATTCTGAGCGTCTTGCCATATTCCTAATTATATATAGTTTACAAAGATACTGGCTTTTGCGCAATGCTGCAAGGAGATGCGGGCAAATATAGGGCGACCGTACCAAATTCATTTTTAAGCGATACGATCTTATGGACTACATAATATAAGGAATAATCTATCCCTGCTACAAGAAAACTTATCTACATAGGCATAAAAAAACATCGGAGTGCCTATCAATTCTGTAATCAGTGCCAGTGATTATAAAATCAGTGTCAGCAATTATATAATCACAACCACTGATTATGAAATCACTGACACCGATTACAGAATTGGCAGGCACTTAAGAAAGAATTATTCGGGACAAAAACGGTTTTTTCTCTCCATGGAAATAAAGAATTGTTACTGCTGGATTTGGTGCGGTTGCCCTAGGCAAATAAAATAAATCGTTTGTGAGTGTGAACTGCTTAAGGGACGACAAATCAGGATTATTGAAAAGATGTCCTCCCGAAGGATAGTGTGCTGGAAATAAATTCGTATATTTGCTTCTTTTGGGGAAAAGATTTATTGGACTGTTATGTTATACCTTAAAGGAGATTTTGAGAAACTATATAAGCTGTATTATCCGAAGATGTTCGCTTTTGCCAAAAACTACGTTCCGGCAAACGAAGATGCGGAGAATATAGTACAGGATGTGTTTCTTACGCTCTGGGAAAGAAAGGAGGAGATCGAGATATCTTTTACGCTTACGACTTATTTGTTTACGCTGGTGAAAAACCGCTGTTTGAATTTCCTGCGCCACAAGTTGATCGAAGAAGAATATAACAGCCAGATGAAAGAGGAGCTTGGATTCAAGCTGTATGCTTTGGAGGCGTTCGACTATTCCTACCAGTCGGAAGAGGAGTTACAGGAGATTATCCGGCGTGCTCTTGACACCTTGCCGGAACGTTGCCGCGAAGTTTTTATCAAAAGCCGCATCGAAGGACTCAAATACAAAGAAATATCGGAAGAACTTGGAATCTCGGTGAATACGGTTGAGAATCAGATGGTGACAGCATTAAAGAAGTTGCGTGTGGCACTGAAGGACTATTTGCCGTTACTTTTGTTTTTGGTTAATTAATGTTTATTTCGGATTGGGTCATAGTGGTACATTCCACGATGAGGGTTTAACTTATATAATGACAAAAGGAAGTATGTACGATCTGTTATCAAAATATTTGGCAGGTGATATTTCAGCGGAAGAAAAACGAATACTTTTCCAGCAGCTGAAAGAAGATGAAGAGCTAAGGAAAGAGGCTGCCGGGATACAAAATCTGTCGGCGCTTGTTTCTATGGCGAATGAAGAGAGAGAGGCTTCGGACAGGCAATACCGTTCGTTCGTCAGCATGCGGAAGAAACGTACGTTGCTTTTCAGTCTACGTAAAGTGGCAGGCTATGCTGCGATCATGATCTTTTCCGTCCTGTCGACTTATCTGTTGATGAATTATGCTGGCGATAAGGAGGATGAACTTGTCCGCTATCAGGAGTTTTCGACTCCGGCCGGTCAGCGTGCCAAAGTTTTGCTTGCCGATGGAACCGAAGTCTGGTTAAACGCCAATTCCACGTTGCGTTATCCCGAACGTTTCGATCCGAAAAGGCGGGAAGTCGAACTGCATGGAGAAGCCTTCTTCGAAGTGGAAAAAGCAGCCGGAAAACCTTTCGTGGTCAAAACGAACAAAATGGACATAAAGGTCACCGGGACGAAGTTCAATGTGAATGCTTACGATGCAGAAGAATACTTTGTCACTTCATTGGTCGAAGGAGCTGTCTCTGTTTCTTGTGCGCATGACAGGAGCAGTAGTTACGCCCTGCTTCCACGGCAACAGATTGTTGTCTCGGACCATTCTTCCAAAGTCTCCCCATTCGAAAATACCGATTTTATGGCATGGAAGGAGGGTGTATTTATCTTTGACGATATGTTGCTGACGGATATTATTAAGAAGTTGGAACTCTATTATGATGTGTCGATCGTAGTGAAAAGCACGAAGCTCGGTAACTTCCGCTATACCGGTAAATTCAGGCAACGGGATGGAGTGGAGAGCGTTTTACGGAAGCTTCAGATCGTATATCCGTTCAGGTATACGAAGGATGATGATAAGAATTTAATAATCTTGCAATAAATAAATAGAAACATGAAAAACTGGTATGGTCGTGTTGCTACATCTGCAGTGACACTAATTGGTGTGGCCTTTTTTACTTCTTGTGAGCCACGAGTCGAACCTCTCGAAGATGTTATAGAAAAAGGTTTGGAAAGAGCGACTGAACAAGCTCTGTTGATGGCAAAAGAACTGGAAGCAAAGGAAGGGAAATTGCCAAAATCGATTAAAGATGGAAACTTGGAAATGAGTGGTTATAGTTGGTGGTGCTCAGGGTTTTATCCTGGCGAACTTTGGTATTTGTATGAAAATACACCTACACCGGAACTGAAGCGATATGCAGAATTGTATACCGACCGTGTAGAACCCGCAAAGAATGTAACGAGCAACCATGATGTCGGCTTTATGCTGAATTGCAGTTTTGGCAATGGCTATAGGTTGACTCAAAATCCCGAATACAAGGACGTTATGGTTACAGGTGCTCATTCTTTGATTACCCGTTATAAAGAACATATCGGTGCTATCCGTTCTTGGGATTTCAACAAGCAGAAGTGGCAATATCCGGTTATTATCGATAATATGATGAATTTGGAGTTCCTGACTGTTGTGTCTCGTATGACAGGCGACAAACAGTTTTCGCAAATAGCCGTTAATCATGCAGATAAGACAATGGAGCATCATTTTCGTCCTGATTACAGTTGCTACCATGTTGTCTCGTATGATACGATTACCGGACTGCCACATATAAAACAGACGCATCAGGGATGGGCTGACGAATCTTCGTGGTCAAGAGGACAGGCTTGGGCTTTGTATGGATATACTATGATGTATCGTGAGACTGGCAAAAAAGAATATCTTGACCAGGCCAATAATATCGCTTCCTATTTGATAAACCATCCGAATATGCCGGAAGACAAAGTACCCTACTGGGATTTTGATATGCCGGAAATTCCGAATACAACTCGCGATGCTTCCGCAGCCGCCATTATGGCATCTTCCTTTATAGAATTGAGTACGATTAATCAAGATGATTTTGGAAAGAAGTGTCTTGATATTGCAGAACAACAGATACGTTCGCTCACTTCGCCTGCTTACTTGGCAGAGAAGGGCAGCAATTGTAATTTCGCATTGATGCATTCTACAGGCCATTTTAGAGGAAATATCGAAGTGGATGTGCCGCTTACTTATGCAGACTATTACTATGTGGAGGCATTGATGCGTATGAAAAAATTGTTGAATGAAAAAAGAGGTGCCTAATGAAAAAGATCGTATTATATTTATTCCTGTTTGCGGTCTGCCATACAGTTGTTTTACGGGCACAAGAAAAGAAGAGGGTTTCTTCCGGACATGAAGATCGTCAGTTTTGGATTGAAGTCCTGACGAAGATCGCCGATCCTGTTTTGAATAATTTGGCCGAAGGGACGTTGAGGCAGAATATGCCTTATGAATCATTAGATAAAGGGCGTGGAAAATATTCTCATTTGGAGGCTGTCGGTCGCTTGGTCTGTGGTATGTCTTCTTGGTTGGAGTTGGGGCAGGATGGAACTCCGGAAGGACAACTGCGTGGAAAGTACATTGATTTGACCCTGAGAGGACTAAAGAATGCAGTCGATCCGAAATCCCCGGATTATTTGATTTTTGGTGAACCTCATCAGCCTTTGGTTGATGCTGCATTTCTGGCGCAAGGTTTGTTGCGCGCTCCTCGACAATTGTGGGGAAATATGGATGAGATGACTCGCGGGCGCATGGTGACGGAGTTGAAGCGGAGCCGGAATATAAAGCCTAACGAGAACAACTGGTTGCTGTTTGCCTCTATGGTCGAAGCCGCATTATTGGAGTTTACCGGCGAGTGTGATATGCAACGGTTGACGTATGGAGTGTTTAAGTTTCGTGATCAGTGGTATAAAGGGGATGCGCTTTATGGTGACGGCCCCAAGTTCCACATGGACTATTATAATAGCTTTGTGATCCATCCTATGCTGACGGATGTCTTGATTGTTATGAAGAAACATAATTTGGATGGGGCTGATTTTTTGGATGAACAATTACTGCGCCACGGTCGTTATGCTGCTCAACTTGAACGTTTTATTTCTCCGGAAGGAACTTTCCCTATTGTAGGTCGTTCTATTGTTTATCGTACGGGGGCTTTTCATGCTTTGGGGCAAGCCGCGCTGATGCATATATTGCCTTCTCCTATGCAAGCCGCACAAGTGCGTTGTGCCCTGACGGCTGTTATCCGTAATATGTTCGCTTCTTCCGCTAACTTCGATAAGCAAGGTTGGCTTCGCGTAGGTTTTAATGGCGGAGATCAGATTCGGATTTCTGAATATTATATCAATACGGGAAGCGTTTATTTGTGTGCTTCCGGTTTTCTCCCGTTGGGGCTTCCTGAAACAGATGGCTTTTGGTCTTTGCCTTATGCCGACTGGACAAGTAAAAAGGCTTGGAGCGGAAAACGGGTGGAAGCTGACCATGCGATAAAATGAATGTTGCTAACGAATGTTAAATAAGACGTTTTCCATAGTGGTATTTGAAGCATGAAGGGTTTAACTTTATAAATACAGGAAAAACATGTATAACCTTAAAAACAAAATGCCTATGATTTAGAATTTGAAAAGCTTTTTATATAAAAAGCTGGTTGGTGTTCCCGCACCAACCAGCCGAAATATCTAACACTCTTAGTCGAAAAAAGTATTAAACATTTAATTATACAAAGGTATGGAAAAATATACTTTGTCAGTCTTATTATGTCAAAGAAAACGCTTTAACAAGTTTTTTAATGTTATGAGAATATCTACATTGTTGTTGTTTGTCTGCATTTTTGCATCTTATGCCTCGAATGCAAGTTCCCAGACAGCAAAAGTGAATATTACGAACGATCGTATGACTATCGGGACTTTCATTAAGAAAGTTGAAAAGGAAACGGGTTATATGTTTGTTTATAATAAAGGAGAGATCGATGCAAATAAAACGGTCTTTTTGCCGAAAGGGAGAAATACGGTAGTAAATTGTCTGAGTCAGATATTTGAAGACTCAGGTGTTACCTATGTTTTTGAAGACGACTACATTGTCTTGACAAAACGTGCGCAAGCAAAGGAGAATCCCGTTGCCCAGCAATCCGGAAAAATCATCAATGGAGTCATTACGGACGAAACCGGTTTGTCGGTAATCGGTGCGAATGTGGTCGTGAAAGGTACGACTATCGGTACGGTAACAGATGTCGATGGCAAGTTCTCGATAGAAGTTCCTTCTGACGACGCTATTTTGGTTGTTTCCTATATTGGTTATATGGAGCAACAGATTCCGGTGAAAAAACAAAAAAACTGGGCGATTGTGTTGAAGGAAGACTCTCAAAGCTTGGACGAAGTGGTGGTTGTCGGATATGGTACGCAGCGTAAAGGAAATATTGCAACGGCCGTAACGACAGTCAAGGCCGAAACATTGCAGAACCGTCCTGTTCAGACGGTGGGCGAAGCCTTGCAGGGACAGGTTCCGGGTTTGCGAGTAACAGGAAAGGGTGCTCCGGGCGAGTCGCCTTCGCTTCAATTGCGTGGCTCTTCGGTTTTGAAAGCTGATAATTCAACGGCTCCGCTGATTTTGGTGGATGGTGTTCCAGCTGACTTCAACTTCTTGAATCCGGAAGATATTGAAAGTATCAATGTCTTGAAAGATGCCGCTTCATCTGCTATTTACGGTTCTCGGGCTGCCAATGGTGTTTTGTTGATCACCACCAAACGCGGAAAAGAGGGGAAACCGACCTTCCGATACAATGGTTCTGTCGGTGTGAATACTCCGATGCACATGCCGGAAACGATCAGTTCGGCACAATATACACGGATTATGAATGAGGCTGTGGGTAATATGAATCAAGCTCCGGTTTATACGGATGAACAGATTGCCAATTATGAAAAAGGAGAGGATCCAAACCGCTATCCGAACACAGACTGGCTGGATTTGGCTATCCAGAACAGTGTGACGACTCGTCATGGCATTGAGGCTTCCGGCGGAACTGAAAAGGTGAAGTACTTGGTGAGTGCCGGAGTGGACCACCAGACCGGTATTTTCCCAATGACGCAACAGAATGTGTTTAATGTCCGTTCAAGTACGGATATTCAGATCAGCAAGAAGTTTGATGTATCTTTTGATATCCGTTACCAATTGCGGGATATGGAAGGATTGAATGATCAGAAAGATATTTATAAGCAGATTATCGGGGCTGATCCAACGATGGTTGCTTATTATACAGATGGAACGTATGGTTACAATGCCGGTTTCTTTACCAACCCATTGGTTGCATTGTATGAAGGTGGGCAGAAGTTCACGAACCGCCATGAAGCGTCTGGTTTGTTTAAGTTGAATTATGAAATCATTGAAGGTTTGACTTTTACTGGGATTGCTAACGTGAAATATACGTTTAAAGGGGAAGAGTCGAGGGAGCATAAGTTGTTTTATAAGAGCTTCTTTACACAGGACGTTTTTGAAAAAGGCGAAAACTCATTCTCAGATCGTCGGGATCAGAATAACTATTACAACTTGCAGGCTTTGTTGAATTATAAGAAAAGTTTCGGAGTTCATAACTTGGATATCTTAGCTGGTTATCAGCAGGAATGTGAGGACAGTGATTGGCTGAAAGGAGCCCGTTCCGGTTATCCGACGGATCTGATTTGGGAACTGAACCCGGGACCGAAAGACAATTGGAGTAATGATGGTAATGGAGAACATTGGGCATTGGCCTCTTTCATCGGACGTATCAACTATGACTATGACAACAAATATATCTTGTCGTTGAGTATGCGTTCGGATGCCTCTTCCCGTTTTGCCAAAGGCAGTCGTTGGTCTTCGTTCCCGTCTGTTGCTGTAGCATGGAGAATGTCTCAGGAGTCCTTTATGGAAGGGACAAAGGATTATTTGGACGATTTGAAAATTCGTGCCTCTTGGGGGCAGACCGGTAATGCAAATGGCTTGGGCTTGTATCCGAGCTATACATTGGTCTCTACCGGTGGTTTGATCTTGAACAATTCATATCAACAGATTGCTCAATTGAAATCGATCGGCAACCATGATTTGAGTTGGGAACGTTCGGAAATGTTTAACATCGGTTTGGATGCCAAGTTGTTGAACAGCCGGTTGAACTTCACAGGTGAATATTATGTCAAGAATACGAAAGACATCTTGTTGGCTGTTCCCGTTCCGTTGGAATATGGTTTTGGTAAGCCGAATATGAATATCGGACAGGTACGGAATAAAGGTTGGGAATTGTCTTTAGGTTGGAGTGATCGAGTGAATGACTTCGGGTATAGCATCTCTGCCAACTTGTCCGATAACCGGAATGAAGTGGTTGATTTAGGTGATACCGGACCTTGGAAAAACTCTACGACATATACTGAAGTAGGTTTGCCGTTCAATTCAATCTATGGATATGAATCGATGGGCTTGTTCCAATCGGATGAAGAAGTGGCAGAAGCCCCGTTCCAAAATTCAAAAACAGGAGCAGGTGATATTCGCTACAAAAATCAGAACGGTGATAACAAAATTGACGCAAACGACCGTGTCGTTTTAGGAGACCCGAATCCGCATTTCCTTTATGGTTTGAATCTTTCATTTGATTATAAGAACTTTGACTTGGGAATGTTTTTCCAGGGTATCGGGCAGCAAGACCGGATTGTGAAAGATAATTTTGTCCGTCCGTTGTATGATGCAACGATTTTTGAACATCAGTTGGATTATTGGACACCACAGAATACGGATGCCAAATACCCGCGTATCTTGAATAAAGGTGACGGTAGCCATAATTATGAGCAATCTGATTATTGGATGATCAATGCCGGCTATTTGCGTATGAAGAACTTGACGCTGGGCTATACGATCCCGAGCAAGGTGTTGTCTTCAACCGGTTTCAACCGTGTACGTGTTTATTTTACGACAAACAACCTATTTACCATTTCTGATTTCGTACCGGGTATGGATCCGGAAGCATCCAGTGCATGGGCTTATCCGTTTGCCCGTACTTATTCATTTGGTTTGAATGTTCAATTTTAAAAGTAAAGAAAGATGAAAACAGTAAAGAAATATATATGTGTGATTGCTTGTTCTTTAGGTTTGGCTTCATGTGACAGTTTCTTGACGACTCCACCGTTGGATCAGATTTCAGAAGAACTGTGGTGGAATGACAAGAGCCAAGCAGAAATGATGGTGAGAGGAACGTATGATTATATTTCCGGTCCGGGTGAGGTTGCCTTGTGGGATTGTATCAGTGACAATGCAATTCATCGGGAAGGAAAATACAAGCAAGTGGGTAATGGGACACATACAACTCAGAGTGGGCTCATAAAAGATCAGTGGAAGTATGATGAGATAGCTAAACTCAATTATGTTTTGGAAGGTCTGGAAAAGGCAAAGGGGAATCTTACTGAAGCAGAGTATTTGCGTTATACATCGGAAGTTCGTTTCATTCGTGCATTCACTTATTATAACATGGTATTCTTTTTTGGCGATATCCCGTTGATCAAGAAAACATTGACAGTATCTGAATCTCGTGAAACCTCCCGCCAGCCCCGTGCAGAAGTGTTGGCCTTTGTTTTGGATGAATTGGAAAACTATGTTCTTCCGAATATTAATGCCATTGAAGTCAAAGAGAGCGGACGTGTGAATGAACAGGTGGCGAATGCATTCCTTTCACGTATCTATCTGTTTGAGAAGAATTATGAAAAGGTATTGGAATATACAGACAAGGTAATCAAATCGGGTAATTACGAATTGCATACAGATTATGACGAGTTGTTCCGTCCGCAGTCTGATGGTGCGAATAAGGAGGTTATCTTTGAACGTCAGTATAAAGCTCCTTTGGTTATGCATGAATTGAACCGTAATCTTTCGTATTCTTCTGGTGTTTATAAAGGTTGGTCGCACGTGTTGGCATTGAATGAATTGGTGGAAGAATATGAATGTTTGAATGGCCACTCTGTTGCTGATTGTGAGGCATTGAAGTGTGAGTATCATCAAAAACGTATTGATGCTGAGACTGATAAACATCGTGGAGAATTTGATTTCCGTGATCCTCGCTTGGACGCAACAATTGTTTGGCCGTTTAAGGAATGGATTGTGGATGGAGTTGTGCGTTGTTATTATGGTGTGGATGATCCAAACACAGGAGATTACGCGCAGAAGGAAACGCACGCGACCGGGTATATTTGCCAAAAATGGATTGATATGCGAGGTGAAAATGCCGATCGTACCCGTGCAGATAAGGATATGACGATTTTGCGTTATGGTGATGTGCTCCTGATGCGTGCTGAGGCATTGATCGAGTTGAACCAGAATCTGCCGGAGGCTGTTGCGCTGATTAACCAGATCCGTGCGCGTGTCAATATGCCGGCTATTGAAGTCGCTTCACAGACTGTCTTGCGTGAAAAACTTCGTCATGAAAGAAGAATTGAAACAGCCTTTGAAGGTTTGCGCTATTTTGACATTATCCGTTGGAAGATCGGTGATCAGGTGAAAAAAGGAAAAGTGTATGGTGCACGCCTGAAAGCGATTAGTGAAAACATGGACCATAAATATGTGGAGGAACGTTTCTGGGAAGAAAAGATGTATTTGTTCCCGGTTCCACAGGAAGCTGTAGATAATAATCCAAACTTGTTACCACAAAATGAAGGGTGGTAAAAATATAATGTTGTGTTAAAGGCAAGAAGGTGTTGCAAAGTAACTTATTGTAACACCTTCTTTATATTAATGTACTAAATATGAAATTGATTTATCTATTATCAACTTTGTTGCTGTCTGTTGGTCTGACGAATGCAAAAAAGAGTGTTAGAGAAATATATCCTTATAAAAACCCCAAATTTTCAATCGAACAACGGGTGGACGATTTGTTGAAACGGATGACTGTAGAAGAAAAGGTCTATCAGATGTGCGCGCTTCGTTTGGGGGAAGGAGATGAAATCTTTAGAACAAGTGGGGAATATACGATTGATCTTATTAGGAAAGAGTTTGGAGAACACGGAATAGGTAATGTGAGTTGTCCTACTACAGATCGTGTTGCTGAGCATTCAGCTAAGATCATCAATGAAATTCAGCGTGTAGCAGTTGAGGAAACTCGTTTGGGGATTCCTGTGTTGGTGAATGACGAAGCTTTACATGGTATAAAAGGGAGAGGTGCGACGAGTTATCCACAATCTATTGCTTTATCTTCAACGTGGAATCTCCCTTTAATGAGGGAGGTGGCTGATGCCATAGGTAGAGAAGCTCATAGCCGTGGAATTACACAAGTCTTGTCACCGACATTAGATTTGGCACGCGATCCGCGCCATGGTAGAATGGAAGAAACGTATGGGGAAGATCCAGGGTTGGTGGCTCTTTTTGGAGTAGAATTTATCAAAGGTGTACAGGGGCAAGGAGTTGTTTGCTCTCCGAAGCATTTTATAGCCAATTTTGTAGCTCCCGGTGGACGTGAAGCTGGAAATATTGCTTTGAGTGAAAGAGAGTTAAGGGAAATTCATTTGGTTCCGTATGAGGCGGCTGTTAAACAAGCCGGAGTGAAGTCTTTAATGGCTGCTTATAATGCAATAGATGGTGTACCTTGTCATGCTAATCGATGGTTATTGACAGATGTACTTCGGGATGATTGGGGGTTTACTGGATTTACTGTTTCTGATTGGAGTGGGGTGAATCATACACATGGATATCATCGGATCGCATCTTCGTGGGAAGAGTCGGCTGTGCTTTGTTCTAAAGCAGGGTTGGATGTGGACTTACCACGTATTCGGTCATATAAACAATTGACTGAAGCGATAAAATCGGGAAAGATCAAGGAAAGTGATATTGATGTAAATGTAAGGCGTATCTTGCGTGTGAAATTTGAATTAGGACTTTTTGAGAATCCGTATGTGGAGGAGAAGGATGCTGTCAGATTGCAGGATGCTCCTGAGTTACGTCGTTTGGCACGAAAGGCTGCACGGCAAAGTATTGTTTTGTTAAAGAATGAAAATCAAGTACTACCGTTGAATTATAAGAAGATTGCAGTTGTCGGACCGAATGCAGATGTGTTGCAACTTGGTGGTTATTCTGCTGTAGGAGTTAAAGGTAATACACCTTTGCAAGGAATCAGGGCGGCTTTTGAAGGCGCATCGGAAATTCTTTATGCCAAAGGGTGCGGATTGACGCAGAACGATTGCTCTGGTTTTGATGAAGCTCTTTCTATTGCCGGACAAGCAGATGTTACAGTTTTAGTCATGGGGGGACGTAATGGTGTTACCGGTGGGGAAACCCAAGACCGGATTGACCTGGATCTAATGGGGGTACAGGAAGAATTGATAAAGCGTGTGTCTGCTTTGGGGAAACCGGTCGTTGTTGTGTTGGTGGATGGTCGTCCAGTAACGATGATGGACTGGATTGACGAAGTAGATGGGGTTGTGATGATGTTCTATGCGGGTGAGGAAGGTGGTAATGCTTTGGGGGAAGTGTTGTCCGGAAAGGTAAATCCGTCTGGAAAGTTGACTGTTACGATTCCGCGCTATACGGGACAATTGCCGATGCCGTTATTAAGCCGTCCACACGGTCGCGAAAGCAGTTTTGCTGAGTTTCCGTCTATTAAACGTTCCGATCCGGTCATTGCTAAGCACAATCGCTATTATCCCCTTTATCCGTTTGGTTATGGATTGTCTTACACATCTTTTAGATATTCCGGTTTGAAATTGTCAAAAAAGGAGATTCAAAAAGGAGATGAAATTGTTGTCAGTGTTGATATTACGAATGAAGGGTATATGGAAGGTGATGAAATAGTTCAATTGTATTTAACAGATTTATATTGTCGGATCTCTCAGCCACAAAAGAAATTGCAAGGTTTTCAACGGGTGTTCATTCCTGTAGGTGAAACTCGGAGGGTGACTTTTACGTTGACGGGCAAGAATATGTCGTTTTTGAACGAAAGATTTGAGGAAGAGATCGGAGACGGAGAGTTCGAAGTTTTTGTTGGTAAAAACAGCATGGATGGAACTGTTGAAAAATTTATTGTCAAATAAAAGATTCTATATGTATTTGTGGAAAGAAATAATTATTATTCATAAGCGGATAACATTTTAATCAGGAAAATATTTAATAAAAATATGAAGCATTTTTTGATTTATATTGTATTGTTGATGTGGGTAGATTGTCTTTTTGCGATTGAACAACCCAAGTTTTCTACAGCCGGATTTTATGAGTTGCCGAATACGGGGCGTGAAGCCTATTCTATGAATTTGGCTTGGAGATTCATAAAAGGGGATGTGGAAGGAACACCGTATGCCGTGGATTTTGACGATTCCGGATGGGAGGTGGTAGCCATACCGCATGGTCTGGAATATTTGCCGGTAGAGGCAAGTGGCTGTGCGAACTATCAGGGTGTTGCCTGGTATAGAAAGCGTTTTACACCGGATCCCCGGCTGAAAGGGAAGCAGTTGTTTATCCATTTTGAAGCCATCATGGGAAAAAGCGAGGTGTATGTAAACGGCAAGTTGCTGAAAAAACAGTATGGGGGATATTTGCCCGTCATCCTGGATGTGACGAATGAACTGGACTGGGATGGGGAGAATGTGATTGCGGTAAAGGCTGATAATAGCGACGATCCCTCTTATCCTGTCGGAAAACCGCAAAACCTGTTGGACTTTACCTATTTTGGAGGTATCTACCGGGATTGTTGGTTGGTGGCGCATAACAAGGTGTTTATCACAAACGCAAATTATGAAAATGAGGTTGCCGGAGGAGGACTGTTTGTCTCATTTGCTGATGTTTCGGAAAAAAGCGCGATTGTGAATTTAAAAGCGCATGTCCGCAATCTTTCGGAGAAGAACGAACGGGTGACAGTCACTTTTAACTTGAAAAAGAAGTCGGGTGAAGTCGTTAAGCAGGTTTCTAAGAAAGTGTCGGTCAGAAAGGGAAAGGCCGGATATGCCGTTGCTTCCATCGGGGTCGATTCGCCTTCTTTATGGAGTCCGGAAACTCCTTATTTATACAACTTGGATGTGATGGTGACGACTGACGCCGGAACGGTGGTCGATGGCTATCGCCAGAGGGTTGGTATCCGCAGCATCGAGTTTAAGCAGACGGAAGGACTGTGGATAAACGGTAAACCCTACGAAGGGAAACTGATGGGGACGAATCGGCATCAGGATTTCGCCGTGTTGGGAAATGCTTTGCCGAACTCCATGCAGTGGAGAGATGCCAAAAAGCTGCGCGATGCAGGCATGAAGGTGATCCGCACGCATTATGTGATCGATCCGGCCTTTATGGATGCTTGTGACGAATTGGGGTTGTTTGCATTGGTAGAGGTGCCCGGTTGGCAGTTTTGGAACAAAGAGCCGATCTTTGGCGAACGTGTTTATTCGGATATCCGCAATATGATCCGTATTCATCGTAACCATGCTTCGTTGTTTTTCTGGGAGCCGATCTTGAACGAAACGCATTATCCGGATGATTTTGCCAAGAATGCGTTGGAAATCTGTGAAGAGGAATATCCTTATCCTTACAGCATTGCGGCTTGCGACCATGGGGCTTCCGGCGATCAGTATTATTCTTTGCTGTTGCGACCGATCGAATCAAAATTGCAACCGGATAAAACCTATTTCATTCGTGAATGGGGAGATAACGTCGATGATTGGAATGCGCAGAATTCCGACAGCCGTGTGGCACGTGGTTGGGGAGAAGTGCCGATGTTGATCCAGGCGGAGCATTATGCGAATCCGTCCTATATAAAGGAACACCCGATTCTATGTTATGAGACGATATGCAACAAGCCGAAGCAAATTGTCGGTGCTTGTTTCTGGCACTCTTTCGACCATCAGCGCGGGTATCATGCAGATCCTTTTTATGGAGGGATGATGGATGCCTTCCGCCAGCCGAAAAGTTCTTATTATATGTTCATGGCGCAACGTTCTCCGGAAAAGAGCGATCTGATTGCCGACAACGGGCCGATGATTCATATCGCTCATGAACTTACTCCTTTCTCGCCGAAGGACGTGACGGTCTATTCAAATTGCGAAGAGGTTCGTCTGACCGTCTTCAAAGGGGGAAAAGAATATGTCTATAAGAAAGATCCGAACCATAAAGGAATGCCTTCACCGATCATCACCTTCAAAGATGTTTTCCATTTTATGGAGTGGAAAGCGATGGCACGTGGAAGAAAGCAGGATGAAGCCTATCTGTTGGCAGAAGGTTTGATAGGCGGAAAAGTGGTGGTCAGCCATAAGCGGTATCCTTCGGGACAAGCCGATCATCTGATTGTCCGCGTAGATGATGAGAAAGTCTCTTTGAAAGCGGATGGATCCGATGTGGTGGCTGTCATTGCCGAAGTGGTGGACAAGCGTGGAACGGTGAAGCGGTTAAACAATTCCTATCTCCATTTTGAAGTACAGGGAGAAGGGCGGCTGTTGGGAGATGCCACTGTGGGTGTGAATCCGGCTCCGGTGCTTTGGGGATCGGCTCCTGCCTTGATACAATCGACAACAAAACCGGGTAAGGTGAAGGTGGTCGTATCCATGCAAAATCCGGGACAGTCCCGTCCTTTGGAAGGTGTCTTGGAATTTGAGACGGTAGCTGGTGACCAGAAAGAAGTCTTTTCACAGAAGGAGTTGCAGCATGCCGGTAAGGTGCAGTCTGCTACGGAGCGCGTTGTGAATAAGAGCGAATTGGAGAGAGAAAACGAGCGTTTGCGTAAAGAGTTGAACCAACTGAAAGTGAAAGAAGTGGAAAGACAACAGACACAGTTCGGGGTTGGTATCAATGATTGATGGATTTTTGTACACTCACAGTTGTATAGTGTTGGAATTTGTTTTTATCTATTTTAAAAAGTGATTAAATGAAAAATAGTTTGTTATTGTTGTTTTTATGTTGTTTGTCTGCTGTGTGCAAAGGGGATAATGTGCCCGAGTCGTGCCGTGTGGATGATTTAGTAGACTGGAAAGGCTTTTTGTCTCGCCATGATTTGATATGGGAAAAGACTCCGCGAAGTTTCTTTGACTCTCCTTTTGTGGGCAACGGCTTGTTGGGAGCTATGCTGTACCAACCGGAAGGTGAACTTCTACGTTTGGATGTGGGAAGTACGGAAGTGGTGGAACGACGGAATTCTGAAGCTCGCAGTATCGTAGATAACGGTCGTCTGCCGGTGGGATATTTCGAGTTTGCTTCAACTTATGAAGTGAATAAAGCGACAGGGCGTTTGGATCTTTACAATGCCCAAGTGCAATTTCATTTGCAGACACAAAGGAAGCAGATTTTAGATCTTAATTTAAAAACATTACGTGGAAAGGATCTGATCGTTCTTGAATATAGTCTTCCTTCGGATGTTGATGGACATTGGATTTTTCGGCCGGCAGCCTCAATCGTGCCTCGTCCACCATTGAAAGGAAGCAATCATTTGAATCCGATTGCAGAAATGAAGGCGGTAGAGGGAGTCAATGTGGCTATCCAAAAACGTGATGCGGGTGGATGTTACGTGACAGCTTGGAAGGAAATGAAACTGTCTGACGGAAGAAAGCGGCTGTTGATAACCATTCAGGATAGTTACCCGGATGAGTCAGCGACAACTAAGGCGGTTCGTCTGATCAACTCTTCTCTTCCAGAGCGTGTTATAGATGAGGAAGTGAAAAAACATATAGCATGGTGGAACAATTATTACACAGCCAGTTTTGTCTCTATTCCGCATCCGCAGATGGAGTCATTGTATTGGGGGTTGCAATATCGCCTGGCATCTATGATGCGTAAAGGAGCTCCTTTGTGCGATCTGATGGGACCGTGGTATAAATGGACGGCATGGCCCGGAATATGGTTCAACTTGAATACTCAAATGTTGTTTAGTTCCTTGCATATCTCCAATCAGATGGAGTTAGTCTCTACGTTAAATGATTTCATTTATGCCAATGAGAAGAATTTGATAAACAGTGTGCCGGAACAGTGGCGTCATAATGCAGCCGGTCTGGTGCGTTGTACCGGAAAGGATCAGATTGATCCGGTATTTGAATGGCCGAATGCGGAGTATCCGGAGCGTTCTAATTTGATTTATCTGATGTACTACATGTGGGAGCACTATCGTGTTTCAATGGATGATCAATATCTGGAAGAACAGTTTTTCCCACTTTTGAAGCGTGCTGCCAATTTTGTATTAAATGTGGTGACAACAGATGAAAACGGAGTGATTCATATCCCTGAAAGCCATTCACCGGAAGCGATTTTTGATACGGATACTAATTATGACCTCTCCTCCTTGCGTTGGGCATGCCAGACATTGCTGTCCATTGATGGCCGATTGCATATTGGCGATAAACAACGTTCGGAATGGAAACGTGTTTTGAAGAAATTGACTCCCTATCCGACTGATGAGAACGGATATATGGCGTCTGCTCATGAGAAAGCTCCTTTGGGACATCGCCATTGGTGTCATCTTTTTCAAATGTACCCGTATGCCTTGGTGAATTATGATCAACCGGAAAACCATGCACTCATGAATCGTTCGTTGAAACATTGGGGAACTCCTTCTATTCCTAATACTTGGACGCAGGCTGTGATCAGTTCTATGTACTCTTATCTGCAAAATGGAGAAGAGGCGTTGAAACATATGGAACTGACGTTGAAAACTCGTAATTTGTCTGCCAATATATCGCATACGGAAAATAAGAATCCTTGCTCGGAGACATACGGAGGTTTGAGCCGTATGCTTCAAGATATGTTGATTCAGAGTTGGGGAGATAAAATCCGGATTTTCCCCGGTGTCAGCCGGCAATGGAAAGAGGCAGTATTCCACCAATTGAGGGCAGAAGGTGGCTTTATGGTTTCTGCCGGACGAAAAGATGGTGCGACAGATTGGATCAATATACATAGTTTGGCCGGCGAGCCTTGTGTGGTGGAACATAACTTCAAGGATAAGTTCATTGTGGAGGGCGTTAAATATAAAAAAATAGATGACAAGCACGTCCGGCTTTATCTGAAGAAAGGAGAGACTGCATTGCTTTATGTCGGTGACAGGAACAGCAAGAGGATTGCGCCTGTGATCGTGCCGGGTGGAAAGTATAATCATTATGGTGTAAGATAATGTGTTTCTGTCTGGTGAAAATTTTGTGTCCTTAAAAAAGGATAAGATTTTACAAGAATATATGTGATTCATTCAATCTCCAGACAAGCATAAAGAGTATTTTTGTACTTGTAATGGTTCAACAGGTGTAACAGAGCCCACAAAAAAAGAGGCTTGTTACTTATTTGTCATATTAAGAATATGATGGTTCGGTTATTGAGCAAATGAAGGTAGGTTTAGTGATAAGGTGTTGATTAGGTTTGTTGCAAGGCAGTAACTTGTTGATTTACTGTCTTGTAATGAGCCTTTTCGTCAATGGATGATAATGTAGGTTTTAGATATGAATATGAAAGTTTTTTTTATCAATTATTTATTGTTAGGGATTGTCTTTTGCGCGTTTCTGTCATGCAGTGATAATCCGAAGGAAAAATATGTTGGCTCTTATTCATTCCCGGAAGGGTTGACTGTTGTGGAAAAAGTAAAAAAGGCCGCTCATGTCGTACCTTCCGAAAGGCAGTTGGAGTGGCAAAAGATGGAATTTACAAGTTTTATCTGTTATGGGATAAATACGTTTACAGACAAGGAATGGGGGACCGGCGGTGAAGATCCGTCTCTTTTCAATCCCACAAATTTGGATGCCAAGCAATGGGCGAAAACTGCTAAAGATGCAGGTATGAAAATGATATTACTGACTTGTAAACATCATGACGGCTTCTGTCTGTGGCCTTCCCGTTATACCGAATTTTCGGTAAAATCAACCCCTTGGAAAGAAGGAAAGGGTGATTTGGTCCGTGAGGTGGCAGATGCTTGTAAAGAGTATGGTTTGAAATTTGCTGTCTATTTGTCTCCTTGGGATATGAATCATCCAGATTATGGAACAGAGCGGTATAATGATTATTTTGTCAATCAATTGACGGAGTTGTTGACGCAATATGGTCGTGTAGATGAAGTTTGGTTTGATGGTGCTTGTGGAGAGGGACCCAATGGGAAGAAGCAGGAATACGATTTCAAACGTTATTATGAGGTGATTCGTCGTTTACAACCAGAGGCGGTTATAGCCGTTATGGGACCGGATGTGAGATGGGTTGGTACGGAAAGCGGTTACGGGCGTGATACGGAATGGAGTGTTTTGCCTGCTTCGGCAACCAATTTGTCGGACATTGCAGAATCTTCTCAGCAGGAAGCGGGAAGCGGAACGTTTCTACCTTCTGGTGATATGGTGAACGATGATTTGGGTAGTCGTGCCTTGTTGGCTGATGCAAAAGGGGTGATGTGGTATCCGTCGGAAGTGGATGTTTCTATTCGTCCGGGATGGTATTATCATGAAAAAGAGGATTCACAGGTAAAGTCTCCTCAAAAATTGATAGATATTTATTATAGCTCGATTGGTAAAAACTCATTGTTGTTGCTAAACTTGCCTCCGGATAAACGAGGGCTTATTCATGAGAACGATATTCATTCCTTAAAAGAGATGAAGCGTATATTGGATGATACTTTCCGCCATAACTTGTTGTTGTCAGCAAAAAATTCTTCAGTTGATACGGATATTTTTACTGATGGTCTGTTGGAAACATATTGGCAGGGAAAATCAGAAAACGATATGATTGAAATCTCCTTTGAAGGAAAGAAATTGTTTGATCGTTTAGTATTGCAAGAAAATATAACAGAAGGGCAGCGGATAGAAAAATTCATATTGGAAGGTTGGATTGATAATGGATGGAAATGTATGGCAGAGGGAACAACCGTAGGTTATAAACGTATTCTTCGTTTTGATCCGGTAGAAGTGGAGAAAGTACGTGTTGTTGTGATTGAATCGCGTGATTTGCCTCAAATAGCAGAAATAGGGTTTTACAAAGCTTCGGAAGAGGAAAGATAATAATGTGAAAATATCATGAAACAGATTTGTAGAAGTATTCTTGGGTTAGCTGTGTTGTCCAGCGTTACTGTGTCGGCTCAAGATGAAGTGAAGCGTCCGAATATCATCCATATTCTGATGGATGATGTCGGTTATGATGATTTAAGTTGTTTCGGGAGTCCAGATATCAAGACACCGAATATCGATGCTTTGGCAGAGAGGGGAATGAAGTTTACCGATTTTTATGCGCCACATGGCACCAGTACACCCTCTCGCGCTGCGCTTCTCACTGGACGGTATGCTCCGCGTGTAAATAATGGAACCGGTCTTTCTGTTTTATTTCCCCATACCTCTAATGGTTTGGAAGATGAAGAAGAGGTTTGTATTACAGAATTATTGAAGAAGCAGGGATACAGGACGGGGTTGTTTGGTAAATGGCATTTGGGGCATTTGCCTCAGTATCTTCCCGTAGTACATGGTTTCGATGAGTTTGTCGGAATACCCTATCCGAACGATCACGGTCCGGAGCGTTTGGGCGGGACCGGTGTCCGTCCCAGTGGGATTAGCGATCCTGCGATCCCACTGATCCGTCAGGCACAGATCGTCAAAGAGTGTGATAATGACGATTTGGGCGAACTTCCGAATCTGTTCCGGCGCGAAGCCTGTAAGTTTATCTATAACTCCGTGAAGGCCGACAAGCCGTTTTATCTTCAATATTCCAATATCGAAACGCATACCCCTTATTTTATTCCGCGTGGATTTGAGGGGAAAAGCCGTGCAGGAGCTTTTGGCGATGCAGTGGAGTATCTGGATAATACGGTGGGGATCATCATGGATATGGTACGACGCATGAAAATAGAAGACAATACTTGGATCATTATCACCTCTGATAATGGTCCGTTGATTCATAAAGACGAAGAATTGGAAAATTGTTACGGTCGTTTTGGTGAAACCGATCCGAATCGTGAACATTTGTTACGAGGGGGAAAATACCAGGAAAAGTATGATGGTGGAATCCGTGTGTCTTGTATTTTTACTTGGCCTGGAGTGATACCTGCTGGTCAAGAGTGTAGGGAATT
Source organism: Parabacteroides vesiculifaciens (assembly GCF_049860805.1). Taxonomy (NCBI): domain Bacteria; kingdom Pseudomonadati; phylum Bacteroidota; class Bacteroidia; order Bacteroidales; family Tannerellaceae; genus Parabacteroides; species Parabacteroides vesiculifaciens. Next base: position 2,843,997 of record NZ_CP187555.1, on the reverse strand, counting down.
GACTACCGGAATGGATCTGTTTACAACTATGGCAGTCGTTGCAGGAGCTGAAATTCCATCTGACCGTCCTATCGATGGAAAGAATATATTACCATTGATGAAGGGCGACAAAAAAGCTAAATCGCCTCATAAGGCCGTTTTTGGTTTCCGCCCTCGTGGAGGTATTGAAAGTGTGCGTTATCTGCATTGGAAACTGATTATCTCAAAGACAGACCGACAGGGGAAACATCTTCCTGTCGAGTTGTATGACTTGAGAAAGGATCTCAAAGAATCAAACAACATAGCAACTCAATATCCAGATCTGGTCAGAGATATGATCCGTATGGGAGAAGAGGCTGACCGAGCGATAAAGGAAAATAATGAGATATAAAAGTGTAATATGGAGAATACGAAAAGTAAGATTTTACAAGATCCTATTTTATTTGTTCAATGTAATCTTATTTATAAAAACTACTTTTGCATTTAGTAAAAGTAGTTTTTTGTTATGTTAATGATAAAAGTTGCAATCTATGAAATTTAATACCTTTATTCTTTTATGTTTGTGCCTGTTCTGCTCTCAGGCTGTAGTGTCTCAGAAAAAAAATGGCATAAATCTTCAAAGAGTACCAGATGAAGTCAGGGCGAAAGAAATTGCTGATATGCGATTCGGTATGTTTATTTGCTGGTCGTTCAGTACCTTTTCCGGTAAAGAATGGACGGGAGAAGAACTGCCGGTTGATTTTTTTCGGGCAACAGAATGTGATACGGATCAGTGGGCAAAAGTTGCCAGAGATGCCGGAATGAAATATATTTATTTCCTGACGAAACATCATGATGGTTTCTGTTTGTGGGATACTAAAACGACTGATTTGAAAGTAACGAACTCTCCTTTAAAAAAAGATGTATTGAAAATGTTACGTAAATCGTGTGATAAATATGGTATTAAATTGGGTATTTATTTCTCGGAAGGAGATTGGAATTGGCCGGGAGCTACACGTGGTAAAGGTGGTCGTGGACATGACGCTGGAGGTTGCAATCCAGAAGTGAAAAAGGCGCAACTGAAAGAGTTGTTGACTCAATATGGTCCTATAGAACTCATTTGGTTTGATCATGCGGTAGGGGATGGCGGTTTGTCACATGAAGAAACAACCCGTTGGGTACATCAGTTCCAGCCAAATTGCTTTGTTGGATATAACCATGGTCAGCCGTCAGGACGTCTTTGCCTGCGCGAAATGGGAAAATCTGGTAGATTGGGAGATTCGGAAGCAACCCAATATAATAAAGAGCATGAAAGTAGTTATAAAGGATATTTGGTCGCTGAATTTACCTATCCGATCTTGCCTCCTCATAAAGGGGGAGCAAGCTGGTTCTATTCTTTGCCAAAGCATGATGGTTTGTGTCATTCGGCTGATAAATTGTTTGAGGATTATAAGGGAGCTGTTAAATATGGAAATATTTTTTCAGTTAATATCGGTCCTGATTATAAGGGAAAGATTAGAGATATTGATGTTAAGACGTTGAAAGAGGTTGGAAGATTGGTGAAACAGCATCAGAAAACTAAATAGTGGAAAGGCGGAAAGCAATGGGAAACACTGACTTCTGTTGCTCTATCGAGAAAAACAAGCATCATACCTATTACATCTTATGTAAAAGGGGCTCTGCTGGATGGTAAAGAAGCTAAGTTTATAAAAATAGAGTTGTCCCAGAATGTAAAAACTCCGATCTCTTGCTCTGTCTATGGAGGGAAGTAACTTTTTATAAAAGGATATCACCTCTTTTTTTCTGATATTCTCCAGGAGCTACTCCATAATATTTTTTGAAAGATCTGCAAAAATGGGCATCGTCCGAGAATCCTAATTCATAGGCGATGCTTTTTATTGTCTGATCTTTGTTTGTCAGCAATTGTAAAGCAGCGTTCATACGTAGGAGGGTCAAGTAATTAGCCGGAGTCATATTCAGTGCGTTTTTGAATATTTTATGAAAGTAGTTGGGGGAGATACAGCATTGGTCGGCTAATTGTTCCAATTTAATCGAATCTTTGTAATGTTGGTTCATATAGCGCATGGCAGGCTCTATCCTATTTACTTCGAAAGAAATGGATTGCAGGTTGGTTGGGTATTGCCTGAATAATTCTAATATGATTGTTTGTAATAATGTTTGTATATTGAGAATATTCAATGCATATTCCCAACTCGAAGTTGTTGTTGAATTGAGTAAGGTTCGCAGGTGAGGCATTGCATCCGGCAGATTAATTATATCTGTTGGAAGTTCAACGACAGTAGGTAGGGTAAGCAATCCTTGATGAATAATTAAATCTTTAGGAATAAAATGCAGCCAATGCGTTGAAAAAGAAAAAGTGCAATATTGCCTGTTGAGTTTATTCCCGTTGATAAAATACAGATGGCTTTTCTGTAGTTTGAAGGTTTGTATATTATCACAGACAAAAACATCTCCTTCTGTTAGTTGATATAATTTGAAGCAGTTGTCTATGTCTGAATGTTTTTTGTTCCATGATGAATCCCCTGAATAACATCCGCCGGTTAACAACTCGTATGTTTGATTTAGATAGAGCATGTTTTTAGATTTAGAATAAGATTGCGCAATGATATGCTTTTTTTATACAAGATCAAAATTTGTAAGGATCGTATTTTGGTATTTATGTGTAAAAACATATAACTGATAAGGTTTATCTGGCACAAATTGGAGGTGACTTGCTATTTGTGATTATATTTTTGTACTTTTGCGTCTGAAAAATGGCGGACTTTGTTTGTTTGTGCCGAACATAGATATAATTATAACGAAACAATATGGAAATTGCAAGTAAGTACAACCCCGCAGAAGTTGAGGGTAAGTGGTATCAGTATTGGTTGGATAACGGCTTTTTCAAGTCGAAACCCGACGGCCGTGAGCCGTATACGATCGTCATTCCGCCCCCAAACGTAACCGGCGTGCTTCATATGGGACACATGCTTAACAATACCATTCAGGATATTCTGATCCGCCGTGCCCGTATGCAGGGGAAGAACGCTTGCTGGGTGCCGGGAACGGACCATGCTTCTATTGCAACCGAAGCAAAAGTCGTGAATCGCCTTGCACAGCAGGGAATTAAGAAGACAGACCTGACACGCGAAGACTTCCTGAAACATGCTTGGGAATGGAAGGAAGAGCACGGAGGTATCATCCTTAAACAGTTGCGTAAGTTGGGAGCGTCTTGTGACTGGGACCGTACGGCTTTCACGATGGACGAACTGCGTTCCGAAAGTGTGATCAAGGTTTTTGTCGATCTCTATGAGAAAGGACTGATCTATCGCGGTGTCCGTATGGTGAACTGGGACCCGAAAGCACTGACTGCCCTGTCCGACGAAGAAGTTATATATAAGGAAGAGCACAGCAAACTGTATTATCTTCGTTATAAGGTGGAAGGTGATCCGGAAGGCCGTTATGCGGTTGTCGCAACAACCCGTCCCGAAACGATCATGGGAGATACGGCCATGTGTATCAATCCGAACGACCCGAAGAACACCTGGTTGAAAGGGAAGAAAGTGATTGTTCCGTTGGTGAACCGCGTGATTCCCGTGATTGAAGACGATTATGTGGATATCGAGTTCGGTACCGGTTGCCTGAAAGTTACTCCGGCACACGATGTGAACGACTATATGTTGGGCGAGAAATATAACTTGCCTTCTATCGACATCTTCAATGATAACGGTACGATCAGCGAAGCCGGCGGTTTGTATGTCGGTATGGACCGTTTCGACGTCCGCAAGCAGATCGAAAAAGACTTGGAAGCTGCCGGCCTGATGGAAAAGGTGGAAGCTTATGAAAATAAAGTCGGTTTCTCCGAACGCACCAATGTGCCTATCGAACCGAAGTTGTCTATGCAATGGTTCCTGAAGATGGAACACCTCGCACAGATTGCCTTGGAACCGGTGATGAAGGACGACATCAAGTTCTATCCTCCGAAGTTCAAGAATACCTATCGCCATTGGATGGAAAACATCAAGGACTGGTGCATCAGCCGCCAGTTGTGGTGGGGACACCGTATTCCGGCTTATTTTCTGCCCGAAGGCGGTTATGTTGTAGCCGAAACGGCAGAGAAAGCTTTGGAAATGGCCAAGGAAAAGACCGGTAACGCTTCTCTGACGATGGCCGATCTGCGTCAGGACGAGGATGTGCTGGATACTTGGTTCTCTTCTTGGTTATGGCCGATCTCTTTGTTCAATGGTATTAACGATCCGGATAATGAGGAGATCAACTATTACTATCCGACGAGCGATCTGGTGACCGGTCCGGATATTATCTTCTTCTGGGTAGCCCGTATGATTATGGCCGGATACGAATATCGCGGAAAGATGCCGTTCAAGAATGTATATTTCACCGGTATCGTGCGCGACAAACTGGGCCGTAAGATGTCCAAATCATTAGGAAACTCTCCCGATCCGTTGCAACTTATCGAACAGTACGGTGCTGACGGTGTGCGTATGGGATTGATGATGGCGGCGCCTGCCGGAAACGATATTCCTTTCGACGATGCGTTGTGCGAACAGGGTCGTAACTTCAACAATAAGATATGGAACGCCTTCCGCCTGATCAAGGGATGGACGGTCGATTCAACTATCGAACAGCCCGAAGCTGCAGCTATAGCTGTTAAGTGGTTTAAGATGCAGCTGGACAAGACGATTGCCGAAATGGACGATCTGTTCGGCAAATACCGCCTCAGCGAAGCGATGATGGCTGTTTACAAACTCTTCTGGGATGAATTCTCTTCCTGGTATCTGGAGATGGTTAAACCGGGTTATCAACAACCTGTTGATAAGTCGACCTACTTATCAACACTTGGCTTCTTCGATGCCCTGCTTCGCCTGCTTCATCCGTTTATGCCTTTTATAACAGAAGAGTTGTGGCAGGCATTGGAACCGCGTAAGGAAGGCGAGAGCTTGATGGTAGCCTTGTTACCGGAGGTCGCTCCTGTTGATAACGCATATTTGGAGAACTTCGAAATTGCAAAAGAAATTGTGGGTGGAGTGCGTACGATACGTCTCCAGAAAAATATACCGAACAAAGAAACACTGGAATTGCAGGTATTGGGTGAACACAACGACCATTTCAATGCCGTAATTGCCAAGATGTGTAGCTTGTCGTCTATTGTCCGTACGGAAGAAAAAGCAGCCGGTTCCGCTTCTTTCCTGGTGCGTACGACAGAATATGCCGTTCCGTTGGGTAGCATGATCAACGTGGAAGAAGAGTTGGCGAAGCTTCAGGATGAACTGAAATACCAGCAAGGCTTCCTGACTTCTGTCATGAAAAAACTAAGTAACGAAAGTTTTGTAAGCAAAGCTCCGGCCAAAGTCATTGAAATGGAACGCAAGAAACAGGCTGATGCAGAAAGTAAAATCAAGTCTATCGAAGAAAGTATCGCTGCTTTGAAGAAGTAGGCTTCAAAAAATAGAATCAGATGAAGTGTATCTTCTGGTTAACCTTATTATTATTGACGCAAACTACTGTCTCGTTGAACGCAAGTAACGAGACAGATAGTTTGCGTTCTGTTTTAGTGGCTCTTCCTGCCGAGGAAAGAATGGAGCGGTTGAGTGAGTTGGCTTTGAGGCGGCTCGATGACGAAAATGGGTTTTATCCGAAATGGTTTTATCGGGAGGCTTTTGACGGTAAGGGCGACAAATACAAGTCGGATGCGTTATATCTGCTTGTCAGGCATTATTACGGGACGAATCCCGATAGTATGCGTTATTATATAAAGGAATCGGAGCCTTTGTTCTTGTCTGAGGGACGATATGAAGATTTGTGTCGGATGAAGGCTTGGAATATTTATTCGCTTTCGGCGGAAGGAAAACAGGATGCTGTGTTGCCTTCGGCTCGTGAGCTGGTGCAGCTGGCAAAGAAGATCGACTTTCCGGAAGGAGAGGAGATGGCGAACCAGGCTTTGGCTAATTTCTATTTGAAACATGGCTTGAAGAAAGAGGGTGTTGCTTTGTACGAAGAAGTCCTCTCCCGGATGGAACGGAGGAATGCACCTGTTATCAAGCGTTTTAATATTCTTCGGCAATTGGTGAATGCCAGTATTTCGGAAGGAGACCACGATCGCGCACTGGAGTTACTGAAGGCTTGTCTGTTGGAATGTGAGGAAAAAGGGGTGGCCGAGTTGGATGCCGAGACAAGTCTTGATTACGGTTGGTATGTTTATTTCCGTACAAGGGCTGCGGATGCATGTAGCGACAAAAATGCAAAAGAGGCAAAAGAGAACCTGGAGCAAGCTGAATATCTTGTGAAAAAACATAATTGGATCAGGGAAAAGATAACAATTGATAATATCAAATTCTATTATTTTCAACTGACCGGACGATATGCGGAGGCTCTGGCTGTTGCGGATGAGTTGTTGCAATGTATGCAGAAAGCGAACAAGTTTGCTGGGGTTTTGAACATCATGGAACAAAAAGCCAAATTGTATTACCTGATGGGTAACGGGATGGCTTCCGCCGGAACTTACCAGCAGTTTGTCGCTTTGAAAGATTCGTTTACCTCGGCCAAATACTATGACGAGCTGGCAAATCTGCGTACTCAGCACGATGTGGATAAGTTGGAACTGAAAAATAAGCAGATGGAGCTGGAAGCCTCGGAGACACATTCGCAGATCTTGATAATGGGGGGCGGACTGATTCTTTTGTTGTTGGCCTGCAGTACGCTTGGCTTTATTTCCTACTCCCGGCATAAATACAGCAAGCAGTTACAGGTAGCTAAGGAGAAAGCGGAAGAAGCCGATCGGATGAAGTCTGCTTTCCTTGCCAATATGAACCATGAGATACGGACACCTCTGAACGCCATAGTCGGCTTTTCCCAGGTGCTGGTCGATGAAGAGGATATGGAGGTACGACAGGAATACTTGAAGATTATCCAGAACAACAATGAACTGTTGCAACGGTTGGTAAATGATGTGTTGGATTTATCGAAGATCGAATCCAACTCGATGACGTTCTCCTTTTTCAATATCTATTTGCCGGAAATGATGGATGAGATTTATCGTTCGACGCAGCTTCGTATGCCTGAAAAGGTCGTTTTGGAGTTAAAAGAATGTCCCGCGATAAATTTTTATACAGATCGTATACGCCTTACGCAAATTATTACTAACTTGCTGAACAATGCGATAAAGCATACGGAAAAAGGTTTTATCCGTTTTGGGTATGATGTATTGGAGACGGAGATTAAGTTCTTTGTCGAAGATACGGGCGAGGGCATACCGGAGGATAAGTTGGAAAGTATTTTCAGCCGCTTTGTACAGTTGAGTGACTGGAGCAAAGGAGTCGGGCTGGGACTTGCTATCTGTAAGGGGTTGATTTCAAAAATGGGGGGTACGATTGCCGTGACTTCCAGATTGGGAGTTGGCTCTGTCTTTTACGTTACTTTACCCATTCAGAAAGCATAAGTGTGATTTTGGAAAATAAGTAGTGGATGAAAAGACTATTATTGAGGGTAATTTTATTATTATCATGGAGCTATTGTTGTACTTGTAAGGCTCAGTCTGTAGGTCGTCAATTGGGTGCGGATTCGTTGTTTTTGCGACAATTGTGTGACACCGTTATGAGTAAACAGGATAAAAGCGACAGTCAAGTGCTTTTCAAGAGGTTGCTGGACGAGTCCCGTAAGCGTCGGAATACCTATTATGAAGGAACAGCCCTTTTCCTGCTTGCGAAATATTATTACAGCGGTGAAGTCGATAGCATGGTTTATTACATACAACAAGCTATACCTTTATTATATAGGCAAAACAGATTGGAAGAACTTTTCCGCATGAAAGCCTGGTACGTTTATGCCTTGACAAGAGGAAAAAACAATAAGGCGGCGCTGGATAGCATCAATTCTCTGAAGCGGTTGGCTTTGGAACTCGATTATCCGGATGGAATAGATATGGCTAACCAGGCACTGGCCGATTACTATATGTCCAACAATTTGAAGCAGGAGGGGCTGGCTTTGTATGAAGATATCCTGACCGGAATGGAAAAGAAAAACGCTCCACTTGTCAAACGTATCAATATTATCCGCCAGCTTCTGAATAAAGCGCCGGGAGAGGAAAAGAAACTGGAATATTTAGGATTGTTGAAAAAGTATCTCGATCAGTGCGACCGGGATGGTATCGTAAAACTGGATGACGAGAATCCGGTCAGCACTCTTAAATATACGATGAATCGCGGATTTGCCATGACCTATCTCCATCTGGGCAAGAATGATCTGGCTCTGAAATATTTAAAACGGGCCGAAGCCCTGCTGAAAGAGTATAATATAGCCAATAGGCAGTTGGAGATAAAAACGATCTATGCCGTGTATTATAAAAACATCGGGGAACTGGATAAGTCGATAGCCTTGTACGATGAATTATTGCAGTGCTATGAGCATCTGAACAGAACGTCTGCTTATATTAATTTACTGAACAGTAAAGGGGACTTGCTGGTTAAAGCCCGGCGTTTTCAGGAGGCGGCGGAGGTCTTCCGGTTATATGCGATGAAGAATGACTCATTGTCTACCGCTAACTACTACAAGGAGTTGGCTAATATGCGAACCCGGCACAATGTCGACCAATTGGAACTGGCTAACCGGAAACTGGAGTTGGAAGCGTTGCGCGACCGTACCCAGATGTTTTATCTTTGGACCGGTGTGATCGCTCTTGTGTTCGTCTGTTGCCTGTTGTTTTTTCTTGTGTATCTGCACCGTCGGCATAGTATGCAATTGAAAAAGGCGAAAGAAAAAGCCGAGGAGTCGGATCGGCTGAAATCTGCTTTCCTGGCTAATATGAACCACGAGATTCGTACGCCATTGAATGCAATTGTCGGTTTTTCCCAAGTGTTGATCGATGAGGAAGACCAGGAGGCACGCAAGCAGTTTGCTGATATTATCCAAAGCAACAATGATTTGTTACAACGATTGATTTCGGATGTGTTGGATATTTCGAAGATCGAATCGAACACGATATCGCTTCATTATGCTGAATCCGACCTGTCTGTCCTGATGAGTGAGATTTATAATGTCATCCTGCTCAGGATGCCTGAAGGGGTGGAACTGCAACGGGCGGATAGCCCTCCCTGTATGCTGTATACTGACCGTAACCGCCTGACACAAGTACTGACAAACTTATTGACGAATGCGATTAAACACACGAAAGCCGGCTTTATCCGTTTCGGTTATGAAGTGGCGGAATCCGAAGTCTGTTTCTTTGTGCAAGATACGGGAGAAGGGATTCCGGAAGAACAGCAGGATCAGATATTCAGCCGTTTTGTCCAGCTTGACGACTGGAGCAAGGGTGTCGGGCTCGGCTTGGCCATTTGTAAAGGCTTGCTTGAGAAAATGAACGGATCCATCCGTGTGACTTCGAAAGTCGGTGAAGGTTCTGTCTTTTATGTAAAGTTGCCCCGTGTATAATATGAATTATAGCAAAGTTTTCTATTTTCTTTTCAAATGTTATCGAACACACCAAAAAAAGATTATATTTGCTGTCATATAAACAAACACATATTTTAATTTAATATCATGGAGAAATCAAGAAGATCCTTTTTTAAAAAAGGGCTGGCAGGAGCTATCCTGCTGGGCGCGGCAAGCGTGGCTAAGGCCGGATTGCCCGATCCCGTGAAGCCTAAGGCTGCCAAGGCCGTAAATCCTTTTCATTTGGGTGTGGCCGGGTATACATTTGTAAACTTTGACTTGGAAACTACGTTAAAAACTTTGCAGCGTCTGGATATTCATTATCTTTGTATCAAGGATTTCCACCTGCCGTTGGATAGCAATGACGAACAGATCAAGGCTTTCCATGACAAATGCGCTTCTTACGGTGTGACCGGATATGCTGTCGGTCCTATCTATATGAAGAGCGAGGCTGAAATCGATCGTGGTTTTGAATATGCGAAGCGGGTAGGAGTGAAAACGATTGTCGGCGTACCGAATTACGAGCTTTTGCCTTATGTGGACAAGAAAGTAAAAGAGTACGACTTCAATTATGCAATCCACTTGCACGGACCCGATATCAAGACATATCCGGATGCAACGGATGTTTGGGAACATACGAAAGATCTGGATCCGCGTATCGGCATGTGTCTGGATGTTGGTCACGACCTGCGTAATGGTTGCGATCCTGTTGCCGACTTGAAGAAATATCATACCCGTGTGTTCGATATGCACATTAAGGATGTGACGGATTCTTCCAAGGCTGGACGCGGTATCGAGATCGGACGCGGAAAGATAGACTTCCCCGCATTGATTCGTATGATGCGCGAAGTGAACTATACAGGAATGTGTAGTCTTGAATTCGAGAAGGATATGAAAGATCCTTTCCTCGGAATCGCAGAGTCTATAGGCTATTTCAAAGCCGTTAGTGATCTGGCATGATAAGAGTTATGATTTATGATTTGTGATTTATGATTTATGAAGCACAAGTTGTGAAACATAATTCATAAATTATAAATCATAAATGTAAAGATGAGAACAACGTTGTACCTGTTAATGGTCTGCCTGCTTTCGGCGTGCAGCACCGTTGAATATATCGGAATAGAAACTTATAATCCTGCCGAGATTACTTTCCCGAAGAATGTCGACAAGATTTTGATTGTTAATAACGCCATTCCCCAGCCCGACGATGTCGGCTATACCTATAATCTGTTTGGAACTGTACAAGATACGGCCCGCGCCCGTGCGGATAGCGCCTTGTATGATGCTTGCCGTTCCATGGGCAAATCGATAGTGGATGTTTCTTTTTTCAATGATGTCCTTCTTTATCATGATGGCACCCGTCAGGATACGAAATATTTGGTGGATGAAAAGTTGACACCCGAAGCGGTGAAAGAATTATGTCGGGAGACGGGGACGGATGCGATTATTTCGTTTGATCGCCTGTTGTTCCGGATGGAAAAGAATGTTGTCGCTTTTGCAGAAGGTTTTGTGGTAGGGGGTGTCGATGTCGAGATTACGGGAGTTGTCCGCAGTTATCTTCCCGGACGCGACAAGCCGTTGGCTACCGTTTATGTGCAGGATAGCGTTTTCTGGTCGGAAAGTGCGGATAATATGGAACAACTGAAACTTTACCTGCCGTCGCCGGATGAGGCCTTGCGGGCTGCCGGGCAGTTTATCGGTACGAAAGTTACTCCGAACTTTGTTCCTCACTGGGACAATGAAAGCCGCTGGTTTTACAAAGGAGAGGGGGCACGTTGGAAAGAAGCGACCGCCTATGCCTTGTCTGATAAATGGGAGGAAGCGGCTTCGCGTTGGAAACATGTGTATGAAAATTCTTCGAGTTGGAAGGCACGGGCAAAAGCAGCATCCAATCTGGCTTTATACTACGAAATGAATACTCAGTTGAAGGAGGCCTACAATTGGGCTGCTAAATCCTATGAGATATTTAAAAGTAAGAAGGGAGACGAATACAATTATACGAAAATGCAACGGATGTATGTAGAGGCTCTTGGCAAGCGTATTCGTTCGGACCAAAAACTAAATAAGCAATTTGGAGAATAATAATCTTATATTCTCTGAATTATTATTACTTTTGGCAGACGTTTCGAATAAAGAATAAATAATAAGATATGAGTGCAAATAATGCAAAGGTTCAGGCTGTCATAGAAACTACTTTCAATTCGGCCATCAATAAACTTGCAGCGAACGAAGCAGGCAACTGTTACAGCGATTTATACGTGCAGGTGGATGCCGAGAGCGGGGAGTTGCTTATTTATGACGAAGGGGATGCGCTGGTAGAAAAGACTATCATTTTCGATTGGGTGAATACGACATGTGATGACGATCAGTTCATTCAGCAGGTTTCTGCAACTTTGAAAGCCGTGCTTGCTGTTCTGGTTACGAAAAAAGTGTTTGATAACCCTTGTTTTCTGAAACCGTTCTCGGTAAGCTTGACGGATGAGGATTTCGCTGTTATAGAGGAACTTCTATTCGTGGATGATGAAAATCTGCGTTTGGATGATCCTTTGTTGAAAGATTTGGATGCAGATTTGGATGATTTTTTGGCAAAACTTCTTTCAGATGTCGAATAGAGTTATTATCTTTGCGCCCGCATTCAGGAAGTAAATGTTGCCGAAATAGCTCAGTTGGTAGAGCAACGCATTCGTAATGCGTAGGTCGCCGGTTCAAGTCCGGCTTTCGGCTCTGGAAAGGAAGAGGCAGTCGCTTTTTAGTGGCTGTCTTTTTTATTGGGGGAAAGTTATGTTTTCGACTGGAGAAGATGTGATTGAATTATTAATAAGCGTTGCAGAACGGATTACAATCTTTTCCAATAAGCCCTGCATCAGGGCGGTTCCGACTTAGGGAGAACCAAAAACAATCATCAACTTTACTTTACTGGCGGAAAAAGTGTATACAACAGAAGAATTTGTCAATGATGTGATGGCCATGTAGGAACGTTACCGGTTATTGTTTCCGAAAGCAACAGGCATCGCTATAGAAAGTAATAGTGTTTGCTTTCAGAAGCAATAGCTTTCGCGATCAGAGGCAATAGTCTTTGTTCCGAAAGGTGCTATACTTCCACGTGAAAGTATAGCACCTTTTTTTAGAGAGGACGTATGCTCTTAACGAATAGCATGCATCCTTTTTCCGGAAAGCGTGTACCCTTCCCCTTATAAGGATAAGGCTTTGCCGGACGGGAGCCGTAAAATGCGGGATAAGAGCAATAAATTTCCGGATGGGAATCGTTTTTTATAAATAGCCTTCACCCTTCACATTCCTATGTACACCTTGAAATATAGGTGATATAAGGTGAACCCTGTCTTTGTATGAGCCTTCACCCTGTATGCCTTGAATTACATTCTATACACATAAGTGTGAAGGGTGAAGGCACGTGTGATAATTATCGAATCTTACCTTTTTTGACGGAAGAAAGTAATCGTTTAGATGCAAAACAATGAAATATTCCTTTGAATCTTTACTATCTTTGCAGGTAATTCATCTTACACCGACAAAATAAATGAATGAGACCATACTAAACGGCTTATTAAATCTATTTGCTATTTTCGCTTCCTCCGTACGGATCGAAAGGGTGCAGGCAAGTCGTGCCGTTCATTCCTATCTCTCCAGTCACTTCGGGGTACGTTCCCATAAAGAATATATCGAACTCTACAATGCGTTGCGCGAGATGTACGACGATTCGCTCTTTGTGCTCGACAAAGAACAGATTGTCCGGAATATCTGCGAACAGATGAAAGTGAAGTTGCGGGCTGAAGAGCAGTTGCTCTTGCTGATCCGCTTCGTGGAGTTTGCCTATACGAACAGCGAGGAGGCGGACCAACACCTGGACCTGTTCCGCCTGGTGGCCGATATCTTTTCGATTCCCCGGGAAGAGTTTGACGATGCGCTTGCCTTTATCACGGGAAAACCTTCTCCGTCCTTGCTGACGATCAGCGGGGAGGAGGAAGAGGAGGCCAACCACATTACGCGGAAGGGGATGGAAGGTCTCATCCGTGTGTTCTATATCCGTCGGTTCGACAAGCATATTTTTACTTATCATGGAAGCGGGCAGGTCTTTATGAACGATATTCCGCTCTCGTCGGATATGTTTTATGCCTGGCAGCATAGCAGCGTGTTGAAGGGACCTTTGTTCCTGCCGGTCTATTACAGCAACCTGCTGGCCGTTTTTAATAAGAACGAACGCAAGGAGGTCATCCATCTGGCCGGGCGTGATATTGATTTTACATTTAAGAATAGCCATAACGGACTGCATAACTTCTCTTTCAACCTCGAATCCGGACAACTTGTAGCCATCATGGGCGGTAGCGGAGTAGGGAAGTCGACCTTGCTGGGTATCATGAACGGCAATATCCGCCCGGACAAGGGGATGATTACCGTTAACGGTCATCCGCTCGACTCTCCGGAGGCGCGCCAGTTGATCGGCTTTGTCCCGCAGGATGATTTGCTGATCGAGGAATTGACCGTCTATCAGAACCTTTTGTACACGGCGCGGCTTTGCTTCGCCCGTCTGACGGACGAGGAGATCGGGCAGCGCGTGGAAAAGGTATTGAAGGAGTTGGACCTGGAAGAGATCAAAGACCTCGAAGTCGGTTCCCCTATCCGTAAGACGATCAGCGGAGGGCAGCGGAAGCGCCTGAATATCGCTCTCGAACTGATACGTGAGCCGGCTATCCTGTATCTCGACGAACCGACGTCGGGCTTATCGTCGTCCGACTCCGAAAAGGTGATCATGCTTTTGAAAGAACAAACCCACCGGGGGAAACTGGTGGTGGTGAACATACACCAACCTTCGTCCGAAATCTATAAACTGTTCGACCGTCTGTGGCTGCTTGACCGGGGAGGCTATCCGATCTATGACGGGAACCCGATAGAGGCGATTACCTACTTCAAGCAGGCCGCCAAGTACACCGACCCCGATATCAGCGTGTGCAGCGTCTGTGGTAATGTGAATCCCGAACTGATCCTGAACATCATCGACTCCAAAAAGATCGACGATTCCGGTAACCAGACGAACATCCGGAAGTTCACGCCGGAGGAATGGCATGCCGAATACCTCGCTTCCCGTCCCGCTTTCCCGCCCGTCGGGGAGGAAGCATTGCCGGAGAACCAGCAGAAGAAACCTTCCTGGTTCAAACAATTCCTGATTTTCCTGGAAAGAAATATACGCACGAAGCTGACGAACAAGCAATATTTGGCTATCACCCTGCTGGAAGCCCCCTTGCTCGCGCTCATCGTCGCCCTCTTGACCCGCTACATGGACGGGGATGAATATACGTTGCTTGCCAACAAGAACTTTGTGTCTTATATCTTTATGTCGGTTATCGTTGTCACCTTTATGGGGTTGAGCATCAGTGCCGAGGAGATCATAAAGGACCGGACGATCCTGAAGCGCGAACATTTCCTCCGGTTGAGCAGGAGCAGCTATCTGACCTCCAAGATGGTGTATCTGTTGGCTGTGTCGGGGTTGCAATCGCTTCTGTTCATCGGGGTGGGTAACGCCATCATCGGGGTGGGGAGCGAAATGTTCGGCACGTGGTGGAGCATCCTGTGGGCTACGTCGTTCCTGGCGAACCTGACCGGGTTGATGCTTTCGCAGACGATGAGTTCGGTTGTCTCCATCTATATTACGATCCCGCTTCTGCTGATTCCCCAGATATTGCTTTGCGGCCTGGTCATCAAGTTTGACGACCTGAATATGCGGGCTTCGGACGAGAACATCGTGCCGCTGATCGGCGAGGTGATCCCGTCGCGTTGGGCCTTCGAGGCGTTGATGGTGGAGCAATTTCGGGATAATGCTTATAATAGTCCGTATTTCCCGATCGAGAAAGAAAAATATCTGGCGCAATATTATGAGAACGTGCATTCCCCGGAAGTGCGCAACCTGGCAGAGCAGGTCACGGCAAAAGACGATCCCGATAAACGGAAAACAGTCGAGAACGAACTGGCCGTATTGAGCCGTGCCGCCCGCATCGCTCCCCGCACGGAGGGAGAGAGCTACCTGGCGTATCTCGACAAAGTGGATGCCGCCCTGCACGAGCGGGCGCACAACTTCACGGCCTATCTCGACCAGGTCCAGCAGGAACGCAGCCGGAAAGAAGGAGCCGGACAATTGACGGAAATGAAGAAAGCCCATCACAATACGGCGATCGAAGACTTGGTTATGGGGACCGGAGCGCGCCATCTGTATAAGGTGGCGAACCATCGTATCTACCCGGCGATCGGGCAGATCTATGTGGAGCCCGACAACTGTCTGGGACGTGCCGCTTTCTACAGTCATGAGAAAAATTGGGCCGGATATCATATTTCTACTTATAAATTTAATTTATTGGTTATAGGTTTCTTTGCATTATTGGCGATTATCGCTATATTCGCAGAGTTTCCGGGACGTTTCCTGAAAAGGGACGAATTTTGAGGTCCGAAATAATAAATTATTAAATTATACAATATGAAAAAGAGTGTATTAAGCATGCTCGCCGTAGCAGCATTAGTGTTTGGAATGACTTCCTGCAACGGAGCCAAGAAAACAAGCGAAGAAGCCGAAAAGACTGAAGAAGCTGCTGTTATAGCAGGTAAGGCCCCGAAAGATCTGTTGACAGAGGAGTTGAAACAAGAGACAATTCAATTGTTGAAGGATATGCCGGATTCCGATATCCCTTACCGTCTTTCCACAGGTGAAGTAAAAGTAAATGTCGGTGATGTCAAATACATGGTTCCGGTCAGTAAGGCTGCCGAACTGAGCACTCCGACACAGAAAGCCCGCGCATTGGGCATGTACATGGCCGATTATAACGTACTGAAAGCGATCGGTCAGCCGACAGCCGAAGTGGAAGGTGTAATCGCCAAGTTGGCTACAGACCTCAATGTATCGTTCGTTTTGGATATCCTGAAAGAACAGGCTCCGAAAGATGCTACTAAGGAACAGTTGCAGGCATTCCTGAATGCACAGGAAGACAAGATCATCGAAAAGATGGCTGCCGAGAACAAGATGGATGCTGAAGTGGAAATGTTGGGTGCTGCATCTGCCGAATATGCTTGCCTCGTTGCCAACCCGACATTGGTTGTCAAGGGTGATGCCACATCTGCAGGTCTTTCTGCTAATATGGAAAAACGCGTCAGCATGTTGGAAGAAGTGGTTGCCGATCTGGCTGCTTACTATCCTGACTTGAAACAGTTAGGCGAAACAATCGCTCCGCTGAAAGAAAAGGTTACTTCCATCCAGAGCGCCCGTGAAGCGAATGCAGAGATCATGGGTATCCGTGATGCTTTGTTGAAATAAGATTCTCTATACATTAATATAATAAGTAGCCCGGCCTCCAAAAGGAAGCCGGGCTACTTATTTATGGGGGTTGGGCAACCCGCTTTTCCCGGTTGGGCAACTCGCCTCTCTGAGTTGGGCAACTCACGACTTCGAGTTGGGCAACTCCCGGTTTCGGGTTGGGCGACTCCCTTCCGTCACCCTTTGTAGCTGATCGAAAGCAATGTAATATCGTCCGATTGGACAGCGCCGACGACAAACTCGCCAACCGTTTCGGTAATCTTTTCCACCACCTCTTTCGGGTTTTTGCCGGCCAGCGCGCGGCAGTTTTCGAGCAGCCGTTGTTCGCTGTACAGCTCATGTTTCGTGTTCATCGCCTCCGTCACCCCGTCGGTATAGAGAAAGAGGTTATCGCCAGGCGACAGCTTCAATTCCTTTTCGTGGTAGCTGGCATCGTTGATTGCTCCCAGTATCATATCGCCTGTGGTCGGTACTTTGGAAACGGAACCGTCCTTTTTCATCAGGACAGGCGGGTTGTGACCCGCATTGCAATAGGTGACTACGCCCGTATGGATATTCAGGATTCCGTAGAATACGGTCACGAACATGTCATTCACACTTTCCTGGCAGAGGATGTTGTTGGAACGTTGCATACACATCGAAGCCGAGTTTTCGGTCAGCGCGATAGCCCGTATCACCGTCCGGCTGATCGCCATGAAGATGGCGGCGGGAACGCCTTTGCCCGATACGTCGGCAATGACGAAGCCTAAGCGGTCATGGCCGATGCGGAAGAAATCGTAGAAGTCGCCTCCCACATATTTGGCCGCATTCATGTATGCATACAGGTCGAACGATTGCAGCTCCGGGAACGGAGGGAATGTCTTGGGCAGGATCGTTTGCTGGATCTCCTGGGCGACGTGCAGGTCGTTTTGGATGGATTCGAGCTGCGTGTGTTCCTTTTGTGCCTGCTTGATGAAGGCGATTTGTTCGGCCGCCTTTTCGATGGTTCGCTCGAGGTCTTCGAGGTTGATCGGCTTGGTCGTGAAGTCGAAAGCCCCCTGGTTCATGGCGCTGCGGATATTCTCCATATCGCCGTAAGCCGATACCATGATGCATTTGAGTGCCGGGTTGCGCATTTCGTTGATCTTCGTGAGCAGTGTCAACCCGTCCATCTCCGGCATGTTGATGTCGCTCAGGATCACGTCGAAGTCCGGCATGGCAAGCATCATCTGGAGCGCTTCCAGCCCGTTGTGGGCGAAATGGAATTCATATTCGCCTTTCTTTATCTTGCGCCGGAAATATTGAGTCAACAGTATTTCCAGGTCCAGTTCGTCGTCTACACTTAATATTTTTATAGCCATAGTAGCGTTGTTTCTCTAATTATTGAATCGGAATGGTGATGGTGAAACGGGTGAACTCGTTCGGCTCGGATTCCATTTCGATCGTTCCGTTATGTTTTTGTTCGATGATCGATTTAGTGATGGAGAGGCCCAGTCCGGTTCCTTCGCCTACCGGCTTGGTGGTGAAGAACGGCGTATAGAGTTTCTCTTCGACTTCCTTCGTGATCCCTGAACCGTTGTCTTCGATAACTAACCGTACCCGGTCGCCGTCTTTCGTCAGACTGACCTTGATCGTCGGTTTATAAGGGCTTTCGGTGATGCCTTTTGACTTGTTGAAGACGGCATAGCAGGCGTTATTCATCAGGTTGAGGACGGCGCGGCTGAAATCCTGCGGGATCACTTTGACCAGCGGGAGCGTCTCATCGTATTCCTCGATGATCGAGACGTTGAAGCTCTTGTTATTGGCGCGGACGGCGTGGTAGGAAAGCCACACGTATTCTTTTGTCAACTGGCAGAGGTCGGACGGGATATATTCGTCGTCCTTGCCGCGGGAATAGAGCAGGATGCCGCGGACGATGCTCGACGCGCGGTTCCCGTTTTCCTCGATCTTGCTCATGTTGCCTTTCAGGTCGTCCATGATCTCCCGGATTTCCTCGTCCGTATCGGCAGGGAGTTTGTTTTCCAGTTCGTCCAATACGTCTTCCATATCTTGCAGCAACTTGCACGATAGTTTGCTGAAGTTGATCACGAAGTTGAGCGGGTTCTGTATCTCATGTGCGATACCGGCGCTCAACAGTCCGAGTGAAGCCATCTTTTCCTGCTGGCTGATCTGTTTTCTCAGACGTTCTAACTCTTTCATGCTGTCATCATTCATTGTTGTTGCTTTTTTGATAAATAGGAATCGTAATCATAAACTCGGTAAAATTGTCTTTCTCGCTCTTTACGATGATGGAACCCTGGTGGTTCAGGATCACCTCGCGACAGAGGTACAGCCCGACGCCGGCTGCCTCGGCAGTGGGCTTGGTGGTGAAGAACGGTTCGAATATCTTGGCTTTTATGCTGTCCTCAATGCCGATGCCGTTGTCGCGGATGCTGAGGAAAACCGTTCCGTTCAGCCTCTTTTCCACGTGGATGTTGATGACTGGTGTGAAGTCCTCTTTCTGTAACTTCTTCAGCAACGCATAGACACTGTTCTTGAGCAGGCTGAGCATCACTTTGTTCATCTGCTCGATGTTGATCTCTGCGGTTGCGGGTTCTTCCGGACAGTCGATTTTGATCTGTATCTGCTTGTTCTCGATATCATCTTTGAACTGCTTGCGGATCACGTCCACGTTCACCTTGCAGAGGTTGCAGATGTCGGTCGGAGTGACGTCGCCATGACGGTCTTTCAACAGCTCTTCCATCGCTTTGACGATCCGGACGGTGTTGCAGCCGTGCTCGTTTATCTTCTGGAGGTTGCTGTTGATCATATCGAGAATCTCGATGCTGTCGGCATAGTTCTCTTTTGACATGATCGCCTGCTCGTCTGTGATATTGTCCTTCAGGTCATTGATCAGGTTGACGGAAAGGCCGGCGAAATTGTTGATGTAGTTGATCGGGTTCAGGATGCGGTCGACCAGGCCCTGCGTCAATTGTCCGACTGTTGCCAGCTTCTCCTTGCGGACCAGTTCGTCCTGTGCTTTCGCCAGGGCGTCAAGGGCGTCGGACAGTTTCTTGGATTCATTCAGCACCTGGTCGCGCTGGATGCGGAGTTCGATCGTCCGCTCTTCCACCACTTTGGCGAGGTATTCTTTCTGTTTCAGTTGCTTGCGCAGCTTCGCCTTGTAGATATACAGGATGATTTGGGCGATGATCAGGCTGGCGATCCACCCTCCCCAGTCGTAATACATCGATAGGATAATCAGGATCCAGTCGGCTAATACGAGCTTCTCTATGATTTGCAGCTTCACTTTGAGTGCTGCTATATCTTTAATGTCGAAGTCTGCCATATCAAAGAATGTCTTTTGTCATTGTGAGTATATTTTTTCCGGCTGAACGTTTGTAGGTGACTTCCGTCATCAGTTGTTTGACCAGATAGATTCCGAGTCCGCCGACAGGGCGCTCTTCCAGCGAAAGTGTCAGATCCGGTTCCTGCCGTTCAAGCGGGTTGAAGTCCAGGCCGGTATCGGTTATGACGATTGTCAGCCGTTTGTCCTCATAGCTCATGTCGATGCGGATGTCCTGATCTTTCTTGTCGGGATAGGCATACAGGATGACGTTGGTCACGGCTTCTTCGAGTGCCAGTTTGATCTGCATCGACTGTAGTTCTTCCAGTTTGTAAACACCGGCTTGCTGTTCCAGAAACGCGTATAGACGGGTTAACTGTTCCAGTTCGTTTTTTATATATAGCGTATTTGTCATCTGCCGGGATAAGGACGCTTGTTATTCGATCGTGAGGATGTGGGAGAATCCGGTGATATTCAAAATTTCCATGATCTCGCTCTGGATATTCTTCAGCCGGAAGGAACCTCCTTTACCCTTCATCCCTTTTTGCAGCGTAAGGAGCAGGCGGAGTCCGGCACTGCTGATGTAGGTCAGCTCTGCTCCGTCGAGCACTACCGTTTGCGCTTCTCCCTGGAGGATGGGAACGATCTCTTTTTCGAGGTCGATGGAGGTTAACGTATCTAACTGCCCGGAAAGACTGATGACGGTCTCTTTTCCGTTTTCTATTGTTATCTTCATAATCTGTTTTCTATTCTGATTTTCATTCAAGCAAAAGTATAGATAATCCTTTACGTGAGCAAGTTATTTGTGACGATTTGTGTTATCGGTACGAATATTTCATTTATCTTTGTGGGTGTAGTGCTAAGTACGCTGTTGGATATGGCGGAAAGTAAAGGGTTTGTGTTGTTTGTAGGAGTTTGGTCTACTGTTATGTTTGTGGCCACTGGATTTGTTATTTATAATTTAAAACATAAAAAGTAAAGAGTATGGAACCTGCAGTAGTTTTATTTGGAAGTTTGGCTATAGGTAGTACGATTGGCTTGATTGCACTTCTTATCTATAAGTATCGGATTGAACATAAAGAAGATAAAAAAGTATGATGAAACCTCTGGCCTTATTATTGTACTTTTGATTCGGAACTATGAATTGAGAAAAGAATAGGAGGAAGAGGAAAATAAGAAAAAAGAAAAGCGCTGTCGATTTTGACAGCGCTTTTCTTTTTTCTTATTTTCTCAACCTTCCGATCAGCCGCCCGATCTCTCCGATCCAGAGAACCAGCGAAGTCGAGCCGATGATGATTCCCCAGTCCTTCCAGGATAACGGGATGACACTGAACATCTCGCCGCCGAACGTCACGATCAGGTACTGTCCGACGATGATAAGCAAAGCAACCAGCAAGAAGCTCTTGCTACCTTTCAGGTTGGCGAATGCCGAACGTCCTTCCATGAACGCTTTTGCATTGAACATATTCCAGAACTGAAGCATCACGAAGAAACTGAAGAACCAGGATAAGTCGTGCGGCGTCAGTCCGTCCTGCGCATGAAAGTGGAGCAATAACCCCATCAAAACGATCACGAATGCGAGGCCGACACCGAAAATGTTGTACGCCATCGGGCGGGTAATGATAAAATCGCCATCCTTGCCGCTTCGGCGGGGTTTGTCTTTCATCACCCGTTCGTTAGGCGGCAGCGAAGCCAGTGCCCCGGCGGCAAATGTGTCCATGATCAGGTTCACCCAAAGCATCTGTGTGATCGTAAGCGGAGATTCGGTGCCCAACAAGGAACCTAACAATACGATCAGGCAGGCCGCCACATTGATCGTCAACTGGAACAACAGGAATTTCTGGATGTTCCGGTACAGCGAGCGTCCCCACATCACCGCACGGGTGATGCTGCTGAACGAGTTGTCTATAATCGTGATGTCGCTTGCCTCTTTAGCCACGGAGGTTCCGTCTCCCATAGACAGGCCGACTTGTGCCGCTTTCAGGGCGGGTGCATCGTTGGTCCCGTCACCTGTTACGGCAACTACGGAACCTTTTTGCTGTAACAACTGTACCAGGCGTTGCTTGTCGGTCGGACGGGCGCGGCACATGATCTTCAGGTCGAGCACACGGTCCAGCGCTTCCTCGTCTGTCAAGGCCTCGAAGCCCGGTCCGGTGATGATGTTGCGTTCGGTGTCTCCGGCTTTCCAGATCCCGATCTGCCGTCCGATCTCTTTGGCCGTTCCCGGAGTGTCGCCGGTCACGATCTTGATGTCGATACCGGCATCCAGGCAGCTCTGGACGGCTGCCGGAACATCGGCACGTACAGGGTCGGAGATGGCGACGATACCTAAGAAGGTGAGATCCGTGTTGTGCAGCCGCCCGTTCACAAAGAACGCAGCATCCTGCCCGTCTTCCAGTATCTGGTAGGCGAATCCCAACGTACGCATGGCCTGATTCTGGTAGTCCAGCAGTTGTTTTTCGATGCCTGCTTTGCACTCCTCTACCGGTTTATAGCTCCCGTCGATTGCAACCCGCTTGCTGTTTGCCAATACGATTTCCGGGGCGCCTTTGACATAGAGCACACGTTTGCCCAGTAAGGAAGATTGTACGACTGTCGCCATATATTTCCGTTCGGTGGAGAATGTCAGCTGGTCCAGTATCCGGTCGTTTTCCCGTATTTCCAGATAATTCTGATGTTGGCTGTTCAACCATAGCAACAGAGCTGCTTCCGTCGGGTTCCCTAATGTTTTTATCTTCTCTTCGGAGAAATCGAGGAAAGCGGTCGAATTGACCGATATCCCTTCTTTTATCAGGTTACTGATTTCGTCATCTCCTAATTTCTGGTCTTTCAGGTTGTAAAAGTTCGTTTGGTACACCTGCATCTGGTTTTGTGTAAGCGTCCCGGTCTTGTCGGTACAGATAACGGTGGTGGCGCCCATTGTTTCGCAGGCATGCATTTTGCGGACCAGGTTATTTGTTTTCAGCATACGGTTCATGCTGAGTGCAAGGCTGAGAGTCACACTCATCGGCAGCCCTTCCGGTACGGATACGACGATCAGCGTAACCGCTACCATAAAAATATTCAGGATATGGGAGATCAGATCCATGACCGGCATTCCGGATGAAGACAACAATACTTTTGTCAGCAGTGCGATGAATGTGATGGCGGCAATCGCATAGCCGGCTTTGCTGATCACCTTGGCCAGCCCGGCCAGCTGCATCTGCAACGGCGTGTCGATATTGTTTTCTATCTGCGAGCCTTCATACACCTTTCCATATCCGGTCTCGTCGCCGACTTTTTCCACAGCCATCACGCCATGTCCGTCGACGACAGTCGTCCCGCGCATGACTACGTTGGAAGGGTAGGTCGCTTCTTCATCGAAGTCAGCCTCGTTCGTCGTCTTACTGATAATAGGCTCGCCGGTCAGTGTCGATTCATTGATTTGCAGGGAGATCGCTTCCAATAAATGTCCGTCGGCTGGGACTTCTTCTCCTGTTTCCAGCACGACGATGTCGCCGACAACGACTTCTTTTCGTGGAATCTGGCAGATATTCCCTGCGCGGATCACCTTCACGAATATATCGTCGTTGACCGTATTCAGTACGTCAAAAGCCCTGTTCGCCTTGACTTCGAAAAAGAAGCCGACACAAGATGCCAGCATGATTGCAAAGAATATGCCGATCGGTTCGAGGAAGGCGGTGAAGCCTTTAGCCTCCGGCCCCCAGCAATGTACACCCGCGATAATCATGGACAAGAACCATGCTACCAACAGAATCTTGATAATCGGATCGTTGAATTTTTCGAGGAATTGGCTCCACAGAGAGGCTTTCTCGGGAGGTGTGAGGATATTTTCGCCGTGAAGGCGCCTACTTTCTTCAACTTCTTGTTTGGTTAATCCTTGATACTGATGTTTTTTCTCCATAAATTTATTAATCTGTTTCAGAAAATTGAGGGAACAAATTACGCAAAGTTATGGGACATATACAAATACAAGGTGTTAATGTTTGAAATAAGGCGGTTAGTCCTACGGTTTAACCTGCGTTACGAATAATTCGTTTGTTTTTCTCACTATTCTTTTAGTTGTGAGAAAAAATTCTCAACATGGTGAGAATAAATTCTCATCCACGTGGGAAATTTTTCTCATGCTAATGAGAAAAGTCATTGCCTGTAGTGTAGTTTAATGATTTTGGTTGTCTACTTGGGGTCTGATCTGTAAAAGCGGTAGACTATGGTTTATACTTATTACTAAAAAGGGCCGCTTTAATGTATTTTAATATTGTTGGAATAAACTTTTTGAGGCGATGAACTGTCTTATATATACAAAGGCAAATAATAGTGTTTAGTTATTTAAGGTTATATGAGGAACATTAGGTTATTCTTTTTGATGGGGATTGTCCTTCTTATTGGAGGGCAATCCCTTTATTCTCAAAGTAAGAAGGAAAGGAAAGAACAAAAAGCAAAAGAGATAAAAGAAATGATAGAAGACGGCCGGTTCACCATAGATGTGGATCGGGCGTTGCCAATGGGAGGACGTACGGTTAATCTGACTACTCCTTATTCTCTTGAAATGCGCGGTGACTCGGCGATTTCTTATCTGCCTTATTTCGGTAGGGCCTATTCTTTGCCGTATGGAGGAGGTGACGGGATGCGTTTTGAAGAATCAATTACCGATTATCAATCAACCTTCGATAAGAAGGGAACCGCTCGAATTAAATTCGTAGCTCGTACCAAAGAAGATACTTTCCGTTTCGATGTGCAAGTATTTTCAAATGGTTCCGCGATCATAAGCGTAACGCCGACTAATAGACAGAATATCACATACCAGGGAGAACTGGCTCCGAAGAAGGAGGATTGAACAGACGCCCCTGCCGCGCATTTCGTTCGGAAATTCGTTTATTTACCTTAGCCGTAAATTCAAAATTCTTAAGTCCCCAATCCGGTGCAATCAGCAGCTCTTTTGGGGATTGCGATACAAACCTCTCTACGACAATAGAGGGGTTTAGTCGTTCAATGAAGTCTATGACCAGATCGATGTATTCATCGGCGGTATAGAGATGGAACTGTTCGGGGTGTTCCGCCTGTTCCCTGGCCATGCGTGTCCCTCGGATAAGCTGCAACTGGTGGAGCTTCAGCGTCGTGATCGGAAGGGTAGACAGGATGTCGGCATGGTGCAGTATTTCTTCCCGGCTTTCTCCGGGAAGGCCTAAGATCAAGTGGACTCCCGTGTAGATGTTTTGGGAAGCCGTGCGACGAACGGCCTCTTCCGATTCGGCATGCGTATGTCCGCGGTTGATACGGGTTAAGGTGCGGTCCAGCGTACTCTCCAAGCCGTATTCGATCATGACGAACTTTACTTTGGACAAAGCAGCGAAATAATCTAATAGCGCGTCCGGCATACAGTCCGGCCGTGTCCCGACGATCAGCCCGACGACGCCCGGATAGGCGAGGGCTTCCTCATATTTCGCAATCAGTGAATCCGGTTCGTCATACGTGTTTGTATATGCCTGGAAATAGGCCAGATATTTCATCTCCGGATATTTGCGTGAGAAGAAGCGGACGCCTTCCTCCAGTTGTTCCGTCACGCTTTTTTCGGTATGGCAATATTCCGGGCTGAATGTCTGGTTGTTGCAGTAGGTACAACCGCCGAAACCTTTCGTCCCGTCCCGGTTCGGACAGGTGAAACCGGCGTTGATCGATATCTTTTGTACTTTATAAGGGAATACTTCCCGCAGGAAATCTCCGAAATCACGATATGGTTTGCTGTTTTCCATGCGGGCAAAGGTAATTTATAATGGTTAAAGGGCAATGTCCGGTGGTTAATAATTTGATAAAATGATATCCGGATGCCTTTATTCTACACAAATATCCTTTAATCATTGACGTTTTTCTGCCAAATACGGCAAGAATGTAGTAACTTTGCAATCCGTTCTAACTGAATTATTAAGATAAAAATAGAATCATACATGAAACGATTAGGGTTTGGTGCTTTACTTTCGTTCCTGCTGGTTGGGAGCCTGGCAGCACAGAATGGGAGCAAACGCGTCGATTTAAAGGAAATTACAGATGGCCAGTTCCGCCAGGTGACTAACATAGGGGAAATGCGTTCTATGCCTGACGGCGAGCATTATACGGCGATGAACGATGCCCGTAACATGATTATAAAATATTCCTATCGTACCGGAAATCCGGTCGATACCCTGTTCTACACAGGGAAAGCGCGTGAATGTACGTTTGACAAGTTCGACGGATATACGATCAGCAGCACGGGGCACCATATTCTCGTATGGCGCGATGTGGAACCGATCTACCGCCGTTCGTTCAAGGCGAATGTGTACGACTATGACGTGCGTCGCAATTACGTGAAACCTATTTCCGATTCGAAAAGCAAGCAGATGATCCCGACTTTCTCACCGGATGGAAGGATGGTCGCTTATGTGAGCGACAATAATATCTGGATCCGTAAATTCGATTACGATACGGAAGTCCAGGTAACGAAAGACGGGGAGCTGAATAAAATCCTGAACGGTATTACCGATTGGGTATATGAAGAAGAGTTTGCCGTAACCAACCTGATGGCCTGGTCGCCGAACAGCGAGCAGTTGGCATTTGTGCGTTTCGATGAATCGGAAGTGCCCGAATATTCGATGCAGATGTTCGGAGAGGGATTATACCCCGGCTATTATAATTATAAATATCCGAAGGCCGGCGAGAAGAATTCGAAAGTCACGTTGCATGCGTATGACGTGGCGACGAAAGATACGAAAGAATTAAAAGTTCCGGTGGAAGCGGACAGCTATATTCCGCGGATCGTTTTCACCAATAATGACGATCAGCTGGCTGTTATGACTTTGAACCGTCATCAGAATGTTTTCAATATGTATTATGCGAATCCGAAAAGCGGCGTTTTCCGTTTGATCCTGCGTGATGAGAACAAGGCGTATGTCGATTCGGAGTGGTTGAACTCTATCCGGTTCTATGCGAACAGTTTTTCGTATGTAAATGAACAGGATGGCTATGCACACATTTACCTGTATTCTCCTACAGGCGTCATGCAGCGTCAGGTGACGAAAGGCAATTGGGATGTGACGGCTTTCTTGGGTTATGACGAAGCTACAAAGACGGTTTATTATGAATCGGCTGAAGAAAGCCCGATCCGCCGCGCCATATATAAGATCGATGCGAAAGGGGTAAAGACTAAACTATCGTCGCAAGAAGGAACGAACAATGCTACGTTCAGCGAAAACTTCGCTTATTATGTAAATCAGTATTCAAATGCGAATACACCGGTAAAGATTACCGTGAACGAGACGAAGTCGAATAAAGTGTTGCGTGTCCTGCAGGATAACGCCCGGTTGATCGACAAGTTGGCAGGCTATTCGTACGCCAAGAAAGAGTTTATCAAGGTGCGTACAGCCTCTGATTATGAGTTGAATGCCTGGATTGTGAAACCTGCCGACTTCGATGAATCGAAGAAGTATCCGGTTCTGATGTTCCAGTACAGCGGTCCGAACTCCCAGCAAGTGCTGGATAAATACGGTTTTGACTGGGAACAATATTTGGCAGCTAACGGAATCATAACGGTCTGTGTGGACGGACGTGGAACAGGTGCCCGTGGAGAAGCTTTTCGTAAATGCACGTATCTGCGGATGGGTGAACTGGAATCTAAGGACCAGGTGGAAGCGGCACAGGCTTTAGGCAAGTTGCCGTTTGTCGATAAGAACCGTATGGCTATCTGGGGATGGAGCTTCGGCGGTTACAATACGCTGATGTCCATGAGTGTCGGTAACGGTACTTTTAAAGCCGGTATCGCTGTTGCACCTCCTACCGATTGGAAATATTACGATTCAGTTTATACGGAACGCTTTATGCGTACGCCAAAAGAAAATTTTGAAGGCTATGCCGCTACTTCACCGATCCGTCTGGCAAAGGACCTGCAAGGAAAGCTGTTGCTGATTCACGGCACAGCCGACGATAATGTGCATTTCCAGCAGACAATGGATTATGCTGAAAGCTTGGTACAAGCCGGTAAACAGTTTGAAATGCAGGTTTACAAAGACCGTAACCATAGCATCTATGGTGGAAATACCCGCTATCACCTGTATACCAGAATGTCTAACTTTTTATTTGATAATTTGTAACTTATAATGTCAGAACATTTGAGAAAGCCGGATTGGTTAAAGATCCGGCTGGGTGGGAACGAACAGTTCACACGGACAAAGAGCATCGTTGAATCCCACTGCCTGCATACGATCTGCACCAGCGGGAAATGTCCGAATATGGGAGAATGCTGGAGTAGGGGAACAGCTACCTTTATGATTGCCGGAGATATCTGTACGCGCTCCTGCCGTTTCTGCAATACGTTGACCGGTAAGCCGCTCCCGTTAGACCCGAAAGAACCGGCGAATGTAGCGGAAAGCATCCGGCTGATGAAGCTGAAACATGCGGTTATAACCTCTGTCGACCGGGATGATTTGCCTGATCTGGGTGCGCAGCATTGGGTCGATACGATTCGTACGATAAAAACGGTCAATCCTGAAACGACGGTCGAGGTTCTGATCCCCGACTTTCAGGGACGGCTTGAACTGGTAGACAAAGTGGTGGCAGCCGCTCCCGAGATTATATCCCATAATATGGAAACCGTACGCCGCATCAGTCCCGAAGTGCGCAGTGCCGCGAAATACGATGTAAGCCTTTCTGTGCTTGCACGCATCGCAGAACAAGGCGTTGTCGCTAAAACCGGCATTATGGTAGGGCTGGGCGAAACGGTCGGGGAGGTTTGTGAATTAATGGATGACGTGCGGGCTGCCGGCGTTTCCGTCCTGACAATAGGACAATATTTGCAACCCAGCCGCAAAAATATTCCGGTGAAGGAATATGTTACACCCGGGCAGTTTGAGTCTTATAAATCAATTGCTTTACAAAAAGGGTTCAAGAAGGTGGAGAGTGCTCCGCTGGTCCGCTCCTCTTATCACGCTGAAAAACACGTATGAGGGCGAGAACATTTCTCTGTGCTGTTTGTTATGTTATAAAGGGAAAAAAGGGGGAAAGGGTATGAACAAAGTGAAGAGAGGCTTGGATAATCAGGCCATTGGCTTAGTGCCGTTGTTGCTGTTTATGTTTTTGGATAATTATTTTTCGTATTTGTTGTCCTTCATAATCGGCGTTACCTTTTGTTTCGTTTGTATTTTTTTGTTTCAGATCCTGAGTAAGGATAAGGTTTATCAATTTTTGTTATTACCGGCTGCGACAACATTAGTTCTTTATTCGATTTTTCTTTGCCTTCGGCTCGAGCCGGTGTTGTTCATTTATTCTCCGTTGATAACAGAAGTTTTACTGGTAGTTGTATTGGCGTTTTTGGGGTTTGCCAAACGGACAATATTACGACGAATCCGGACCTCTCAGCATCCGACCTACAAGCGGACATTGATGCGTACTACGTTAAATGAATTCTTTTTTGTTGCCCAGCTCATCCAGAACCTCTATACATTGCATCTGTTTATCATTTTGGTATACAGTATTCTGCCCGAAACAATGCAGAGTGTGCGTATAGAACGTTTTTTATACAGGGAGCTTGGGATCGTTATCGGAGTATTTCTGATTCTGTATGAGCAGATAAGAATCTCGATGATGCAAGGCAGCCTTCGCAAGGAAATGTGGTTGCCAGTATTGAATGATGGAGGGAAAGTGATCGGGTGTATAGCTCGTTCCGTAAGCCGTTCGTTACCAAAGAAGTATTATCATCCGGTCGTACGTGTAGCTGTTATTTACCAGGGAATGCTTTATCTGGTAAGCAGAAGTAAAAAATCTTTTGTATCTCCTGATGCGATCGATTATCCGTTTTACAGCTATGTTTTGTTCCGCCATAGTATAGAAAGTACGGTACGTGAAACAATGGGCGATTTAGGTGAAAAAGAAGATGTCATGCCCCGCTTCCTGATTCGGTACACATTTGAAAACGACAAGGTGAAACATTTGGTGAACTTGTATGTGATGTGTGTGCGCTCAGAAGAGGTTATGAATCAGATTAAGCAACCTGGCGGGAAACTCTGGACCTCCAAACAGATTGAAGAAAATCTGAGTTCAGGTGTTTTCAGCGAGTACTTCGAACAGGAATTTGCTTATTTGCAAAACACGGTTCTGCTGGCAGAAAATTTCTGCTGTGCTGATTGTTAAAATCGGTAAGGGTGCAAACGTTTGCACTCTTACCGATTGCCTAATTCAATAACTTCCAAATCTTTAATTTGTTTCCCGTCTATTATGAAGCGTACCAGTGTCCTTATCTGATGAAACCCGCTCTTACCGGCTGCTCCCGGATTCATATACAAGCAATTTAAACTTCTATCGAACGCAACTTTCAGGATATGTGAATGCCCGGCAATGAAAAGATTGGGCCGGGTGTCGTACAACTCTTTCCGGATAAGCGGGTTGTAGCGTCCGGGATAGCCTCCTATATGCGTCATCATCACGTTTACTTCCTCGGCTTTGAAGTGTGCGACCTGTGGATATTGCAGGCGAAGCGATTGCCCGTCAATGTTGCCATATACGGCGCGGAACGGTTTCAAGGCTGCCAGCCGTGCCGCCAGTCCGTCCGAACCGATATCGCCTGCATGCCAGATTTCGTCACATTCGGAGAAATATTCTGCATACTTGTCGTCCCACCAGGCGTGGGTATCTGAAAGAAGTCCTATTTTAAGCATAACAATTTCTTTTATCCCGCAAAAGTATTTATATTTACCGACCGAAGATAATAATACGATGGAGAATTCACATAAATACTTTAAGCGCGATATTAGCTGGTTGTCCTTCAACTATCGCGTTTTGCTGGAGGCGGAGGATGAAACGCTCCCTATCTATGAGCGTATCAAGTTTCTTTCGATCTATTCGTCCAATCTCGAAGAGTTTTACGAAATAAGGGTTGCCGAGCACCGGGGGGTGATCATGAAAAAGAATTTCACCGAAGAGAGCGGGGCGGAGGCGGAAGAGACGCTTGCCGAGATCACGGAAGAGGTGAACCGGCAGCAACGCGAATATTATCGTATATTCTCCAAAGTGTTGCAGGAATTGAACCGGCAGGACATCTACCTCTACCAGGACAGCCGGCCCGAACCCTTTCACGAAGAGTTTGTGCATAATTTCTTCAATGAAGAGGTGTTCCCTTTCCTTTCGCCAGTCATGATACAGGCGGGGGATATCCGTACGTTCATACGGGACCGCCGCCTCTATTTGGTAATCCGGATGATGAAGAAGAGCAAACGGATGGCGGAGCCGGATTATGTGCCGGAGTATTATTATGCCTTGATGAAGATCCCGTATGCCAAAGTACCCCGTTTTATCGAGTTGCCTACGCACGAAGGGAAACACTATATTATGTTTATCGACGATATTATCCGGGCCAACCTGTCCAGCATCTTTCCCGGTTATGTGGTGGAGAGCTGTTACAGCATCAAGATCTCGCGCGATGCCGATATCTATTTGGATGACGAGAAAGGCGGGAATATCGTCGAGAATATCCGCAAGAAAGTAAAGAAGCGCAAGATCGGCGCCTTGAGCCGTTTTATGTATGACAGCAATATGCCCGATGATTTCCTGGCGTTTGTATGCAATGCTTTTGGCATCACCACAGACGATCTGGTACTGGGCGGGCGGTATAATAACCTGCAGGACCTGGCCAAGCTGCCGAATCCGAAAGGAAAAGAGTTGGAGCAGCAAATCCCGTCTCCTATGCGTGTGCCCTTCCTCGACGAGACGGGTTCCGTCTTCCGGGCGGTGAAGAAGCGGGATATCCTGTTGCATTTCCCGTACCAGTCTTTCGACTACCTGATCCGTTTCCTGATGGAGGCGGCTTTTGATCCGAAAGTGGATGAAATCAAGATTACGCAATACCGGGTGGCGGAAAACTCGGCCGTGATCAACACGCTGATCAGTGCGGCGCAGAACGGGAAGAAGGTGACGGTCTTTGTCGAGCTGAAAGCCCGCTTCGACGAAGAGAACAATATGAGTACCGCCGAACGGATGGAGCAGGCTGGAATCCGCATCATCTATAGCATCCCCGGCTTGAAAGTGCATGCCAAGGTGGCGGTTATCTTGCGGAAAGATACGGAAGAGGGTGCCAAGCGGCGGGACTTTGCCTATCTGAGCACCGGTAACTTCAATGAGAAGACGGCGCGTATCTATTCGGATATGGCGCTGTTGACTTCGAATGCCGAACTGATAACCGACATCAACAAGGTGTTTGCTGTATTGGAAGGAAAGATGAACGAACCGACGTTCCGCCATCTATTAGTCGCCCGTTTTAATATGGTTCCTGAACTGACGCGTATGATCCATCGGGAGGTCGAGCATGCGAAGGCCGGGCGTAAAGGCCGCATTGTTTTGAAGATGAACGGCCTGCATGACCAGAATATGATCAACGAACTATATTATGCGAGCGAGAACGGCGTAGAGATCGACCTGATTGTCCGGGGCATTTGTTGCCTGGTTCCCAACCGGCCGTTCAGTGCGAATATCCGGGTTACCCGTATCGTGGATATGTTTCTGGAACATTCCCGTATCTGGTATTTTTATAATGACGGCAACGAAGATTTGTTCCTGACCTCCGCCGATTGGATGCGCCGGAACCTGAACCGCCGGATAGAGACGGCTTTCCCGATCCTGAATGCGGAGATCAAGCAAAGTATTATCGACATCCTGAACATCCAGTTGCAGGACAACGTGAAAGCCTGCTTGCTCGACGAACACTTGCATAACAACTTCAAGCGGGACGACAACCCGGTGAAGGTCCGGGCGCAATTAGCTATTTATGAATATCTGAAAAACAAAATGTAAGCCGTATGGAACTTCCTTCTTCCTGGACATTCGTACTATTCAGCCTGGGCTTTGTCGCACTGATAGCAGGTGCTCTGCTCGGATTCGGCATTGGCTATCGTACGGGCGGCAGGCAGGAACGCTTCCGCCAGGTAAAGGAGAAGCTGAAACGGAACAAGGCGACGATGTGCAGGCAGCAAAAGGAACGTTACGAATATGCCAGGCAGGTGAAACAACTGGAAGAAGAGCTGCTGCACCTCGCATCCGAATCCGGACAGTACCGGGAACGGCTCTCCGATTTGGAATTCTATCGCCAGAAGCTGCGCGAGAGTGAGCGGACGATTGCCTCTTTATCCGCCGAAAACACGGACCTGTCCGATGCCAATGTGTTGTCTATGCTGATCCAGCTGAAAGAAGACCCGCTTCATACGAACCTCACCCGCGAGGAATGGAATGACCTGTTCCATCTGACCGATATCCTTTTCAATCATATCCTTTCCGGCATGAAGGAGAAGCAAGGAATCACCCGCCATGAACAGGAAATCTGTTGCCTGGTAAAATGGGACTTCTCGCGGAAGGAGCAGTTGGCCGTCTTCAATAATACATCCGAGGCTCTGACCAAATCGAAAAACCGGTTGAAGAAGAAGCTCGGGTTGGATGAAAAGGTCGATTTGGATCAATTTATCCGCCTTTATTAACGGAAGGAAAGAGGCGGATTGTCCGCTTAATTGCTTATTAGCGGTTGTTCTTCTTATTTATCTTTTTGTAATTTAGTCTGTTAGGAATAGTTTTATTTGTCCGGCATCATTCCTTTCTCTATTCTTCCCTCCTCCCTACCTTTGCTTCGTGTGAATTTAGTTTTTAAGAAATCTAATCGTAGAATGGTATGAGAACACGATTTTTATTACTTTTGATGCTGGTCGTTCTGGTAGGAGGGACAGCCTGCAACCGGTCTTCCAAGACGGCTAAACAGTCCATCTTTATGAAACGGGCGACCGGTTTTACTTATGAAGTGTTGGTGGTAATGGACAAAAATATGTGGGAAGGGGAAGCAGGCCGGCTGTTGTACGGCCAGTTGACGGCTCCAATTCCGGGATTGCCCCAGAACGAGCCGACCATGCGGGTGACCTACGCCGAGCCCGGACAGTTTGACGGCCTGCTGCATTATGTCCGCAACATTATTAATGTCCGGGTAGATGAATCCCTTTACACGAAGGTGTCCGTACATAAGGAAAAAGACCTGTGGGCGACCGGGCAGGAAGTGATCACGATCAATGCACCTTCCTCCCAACTTCTGACTGAATATTTAGCAAAGCAGGGGACGGCATTGGTCGCCTGGTTAGGAGAGAAAGAGCGGGAACGGCAAGCTGCTTATTTAGCGGGTTCGCATAGCGCCTGGGTGAATGACAAAGTAAAGGCCCGCTTCAATGCGCAGTTGTACGCTCCGGAAGAGATGTGTTCTTATAAAGATACGACGGACTTCTTTTGGGTGACCGATCATGGTTTGCGGGGACGGATCGATATGGTCGTATATAGTTTCCCTTATGTCAGCGAGCGCGCGTTTACATTGGATTACTTAGTCGCGATGCGGGATTCCATTTTGGGAGAACATATACCGGGTGCATTTCCAGGCTCTTATATGACGACCGAAAAACGTTTCACCCCCTCTTATGAAGCTATTTCGAAGAACGGGGAATATTGCGGCGTCGTAAGGGGATTGTGGGAGATGGAAGGCGATATGATGGGCGGTCCCTTTGTCAGCCACGCCCATCTTGACAAAAAGAACCAGCGGGTTGTCGTAGCCGAAACTTTCGTCTATGCCCCGAACACAAAGAAGGCGAAACTGATCCGGCGCGCGGAGGCGGCGCTTCATACGTTTTGCATGAATTGAATTGTTTATACTTTAAATTTGATCGTATTATGTTGGCACTTTATCTGAAAATCGCTTTTCGCAATATGTGGAAATACAGGACGCAGTCGCTGACCGGTATCTTTGGTTTGGCATTTGGCCTTGCCTGTTTCGTCCCCGCCCTTTATTGGATGTATTACGAAACGTCTTACGACAGTTCTTACCCGGAAGCGGAGAATATCTACCGTATTTATGGCGTAGATAAACAGTCCGGCAATGTCAACAAAAGCCTTTCGAAAGTTTATGAGAAGACATTGTGTGAGCAGTTTCCGGCAGTAGAAGCCTCTGCCGTTTGCATAACCGGGCAGGAGGAGAACTGCCGTACCGATAACATCCCGTATGTCCGGTTGAGCATGCTTTATGCCGAGAACGCTTTCTTCGATGTTTTTCCGCAGAAGTTTATTTGCGGCGATGCCGAACGTCCGCTGCAAGTGATAGATAATATCGTGCTTACGGAAACGATGGCTACCCGCTTGTTCGGCGATCCGGAAAAGGCGATCGGGCAACAGGTGCAGAATACGATAAGGGCGGATTGGCCGCCCTATACGGTCACGGCAGTGGTGGAAGACCCGCCGGCCAACTCGAATTTCTCGTTCGACGCGATTATTTACAGCAATATGGTCAAGCAATTTGCTGAAATAGATGAAAAACAACAGTGGGGCCTTTTCTTCTTTGATTTGTATGTGAAACTGAATCCACATGCAGATGCCGGTGCACTGGCAGGGCAAGTGCGTGATCTGACTTCCCGGTTGGGAACTAACGCCAATGTCGAGTTGCGGATGTTGCCCATCGGCGATATCCGTCACCACCTGAACTCGGATGCGCCCTTTACGCTGAATTTCATAGGTCTGTTTGTCGCTTCCGGGATATTGTTGTTGTTATCGACGGTATTCAATTTCCTGAACTTGCATCTCGACTTTTTCCGCCAGCGTCTCCGGGAGTTGTATTTGCGCAGGGTGAACGGAGCTACGGGTGGCCAGCTGATCCGGCAGATGCTTTTCGAACTGGCTTGTTCGACTCTGATCGCCTTATTGTTGGCATGTCTTCTGGTAATACTTGTCCGTCCTGCCTTTTCAGGGTTGTTGGACATTGAAATAGGGGTGTCGCAATTGGTTTTGTTCTTCCTGGCTTGTAGTGCCGTATTGCTGGCTTCGATACTCCTTGTCGGTATTGTTGCTTTTTGGCGATTAAGCCGTTTGACCATGCTGCCGGTGTCGGAAAGGGAGAATACGAGGCAGCCGGTGTTGAGGCGTATGGCTGTCACCTTGCAACTTGCTGTCAGTGTCGTGTTTATCCTTGCCGCATCCGTCGTAATGATGCAGATGCGTTTTGTCAATCACAAAGATTTGGGGTTTGATCGTAACGGAGTCATACAGTTGTCCGGGTTTCAGGATTATTCAGGAAAAGTGGAAGCCGCCTTGATAGAGAAGTTGAAGGCTGTTCCCCAGGTCGAAACGCTGACCGATGCTTATTTTGAACCTCGCCATGAGGTGCCTCCCTATCATCTGTCGAACCGGGTGGAATGGCCAGGGGAGCAATCATCTGCGAACAGCTCTTTTTATCTGGTTCCCGCAGACGAGCGTTTTGCTTCGACGTTCCGTTTGAAACTGCTTCATGGAAAGTGGTGGGAGGAAGGACAGATGCGAAAGGTGGTCCTCAACGAGGAGGCGGTCCGGGTGATGGGGCTTCGTGACCCGGTGGGGACGGTTATCCGTATGCCTCTGTTCGAAGAGGATTCCGTTGCCGATTATGAAGTGGCGGGTGTGGTAAAAGACTTCCATTTGTTGTCGCTTCGCAACCGTATCCAGCCTGCCCTTTTCTTCCCTTCGTCACGGTTGTGTAATGTCTTGTATTTGCGTATTGTTCCCGGACAGGAGATGGAGGTGATCCGCCGGGTTATGGAAATCCTTCCCGAAGTCGATGTTACGTTGGCCGATGCCCGCCTGACACCCATAGGCGACCTGTTCGACCGCCTCAACCGCTCGGAGCAAGCCGGCCTGAAAATGTTTTCCGTCCTGGCGGTCGTTTGCCTGCTGATTTCGTTGTTCGGTATCTATGCCGTGGCCTCCGCCGCTTCCCGCCGTCGCCGTAAAGAGATTGCAATCCGCAAGGTGGTCGGTGCCGAAGCGGGAACGATCGTTCGTATGTTCTTCCGCGAATATACGCTACAGGTGGTCATTGCCGGTGTCTTTGCACTTCCGCTGGCCTATTTTACCATGAACAACTGGCTGCAAGGGTACGCCTATCGCACGGATATCCCCGGATGGTTGTTGGCGGGAGTACTCACGGGAGTGATCGCAGTGGTGCTGCTCACCGTCTTGGGGCAAGTGTTGAGGGCGGCCAACGGTAATCCGGCCGAGGTGGTGAAGAGTGAATAGGCAAGAGGCTGTATCATCCTTTTTGCTTTTATTTCTAAAGTCGTAATTTTAATTTGATAGTATCATGCTTGCACTTTATCTGAAAATCGCTTTCCGCAATATGTGGAAATACAGAACGCAGTCGCTGACAGGAATTTTCAGTTTGGCGTTTAGTCTTGCCTGTTTCGTGCCGGCACTCTATTGGATGCGTTATGAAACGACTTACGACAGCTTTTATCCCGGTGCCAAGGATATTTACCGTGTCTATGCTGTGGAAAAGCAATCGGGCAAGGTGAATGAAATGGTTCAGGAACCGTTGGTGTCGAAACTTCGCGAAGAGTTTCCGGCAACCGAAGCCTCCACCGGTTTTTATCCCGAAACGAATATTTGCAGCACCGAGGGGATGCCCTATATCCGCTTGCGTACGTTGCTTACCAATCGTACTTTTTTCGGTGTCTTTCCGCAGGAATTTGTTTGCGGTAATTCCGAACATCCGTTGGCTGTTATGTATAATATAATCCTTACGGAGTCGATGGCCATCCGTTTGTTCGGTGATGCAGAGAAAGCCATTGGGCAGCAGATACAAAGCCTGTATTATTTCTTTTATCCGCCTTACACTGTCACTGCCGTAGTAAAAGATCCGCCAGCCAACACCAATTTGCCGTTTGATGCTCTCATTTTCTATGATCTGGCACCCGGTGACACGAATAAGATGTTCTGGACTCTTTTTAACACACAAGCCTATGTGAAGTTACACCCTCAAACAGATATCGGCGAGTTGGGGGAACAGTTGCGTGATTATATTTCCCGGCTGGGTGTGAACGACAATATCGAGTTGCGTATATTACCCGTGGGCGATGTCCGCCACCAGTTGAACACCAATTTGATGTTTACGTTGAATTTTATCCGCTTGTTTGTCGCTTTCGGAATACTGTTGCTGTTCAGTGCCCTGTTCAACTTTCTGAACTTGTATCTCGACCTTTTCCGTCAGCGTCTGCGGGAATTGCGTTTACGTGCGGTTCACGGTGCTTCGGGCGGCCAGCTTATCCGGCAGATGCTGTTCGAATTGTCTTGTGCAATCTTTCTGGCGCTGTTGCCGGCCTGCTATTTTGTTTTTGCCGCTCGCCCTGCATTCTCCGGGTTGTTGGATATCGAGATGGAATTGTCCCGGTTGATGCTGTTGTTTGTTGTTTGTGGAATAGGGATGATGGTGTTGATATTGTTCGTCGGTTTTATGCTGTTCTGGCGGTTGAGCCATTTGGCCATGCGCGCCGGTGCGGAAAAGAAGGCGACGGGGCAGCCTGTCTTGCGGCGTATGGCCGTCACCATGCAGCTTGCCGTCAGTATGGTGTTTATTATTTCTGCCTTAGTCGTGATGATGCAAATGCATTTTGTCAATCACAAAGATTTAGGGTTCGACCGCAATTGTATCATCCAGTTGTCCGGTTTGCTTCCCCATATCAAGAAGACTGTACGGACCGCTCTGATCGATAGACTGAAAACGATACCGCAAGTTGTAGATGTCACGACTACCACTTTTGAACCCCGCCACGATGCCAAACTCGATGAGATGGTCACATTGGTGGAATGGGCGGGTAAACCGGCCGGCGAAAAGCCCGCCTTCAATGTTATCCCGGCTGACAACTATTTTGCCGAAGCATTCAAGTTGAATATGCTTAAGGGGAAATGGATAGATGAGGGCGGGGATCATAAAATCGTTCTCAACGAGGAGGCTGTCCGGGTCATGGGACTCGGCGAACCGGTAGGTACCACCATCCGGATGTCTGTCTTTATGGGAGATCCTGATTATATAGAAGAATACAAGGTCGTAGGCGTAGTTAAAGATTTTCATACGTTGTCACTCCGTAGCCAAATCTTGCCGACTATCTTCAGGCAACCGGATTCGCAGAATGAGATTGTGACAGACAACATTCTGTATATCCACGTTGTACCCGGCCAGGAACAGGAAGCCATGCAGCGGATCACAGCTATCCTTCCCGAAGTCGATGTTACGTTGGCTGATGCCCGCCTGACACCCATAGGCGACCTGTACGACGACCTCAACCGCTCGGAGCAAGCCGGCCTGAAAATGTTTTCCGTTCTGGCGGTCGTTTGCCTGCTGATTTCGTTGTTCGGTATTTATGCCGTGGCCTCCGCCGCCACGCAGCGCCGGCGCAAGGAAATAGCTGTCCGTAAAGTCGTAGGGGCCAAAGTGGGCGATATCGTCCGTATGTTCTTCCGTGAATATACGGTGCAAGTGATGCTTGCCGGCGTGGTAGCCCTCCCGTTGGCTTACATAGCCATGAGCCGTTGGCTGCAAGGGTACGCCTATCGCACGGATATCCCCGTATGGTTGTTGGCAGGAGTGATAACGGGAGTGGTCGCAGTGGTGCTTCTCACCGTCCTGGGGCAAGTGTTGAGGGCGGCCAACAGCAATCCGGCCGAAGTGGTGAAGAGTGAATAAACTTTTTGAAAAGCACTGCGCATCAATTCCACATCCTGCAAAAGATATCTTCGTCGGTATCGTCGAGGAATTTGACTTTGTGGAGGTGCTTTTCGCGGTCAAAATAGTGCAAAGCCCTGTTCCGGCAAAGGATGTAAAAGGTATCGTTTGTGATATATGTCCCGTGTATGGTGGCCAACGGTATGACGAGGTCGGGATCATCATCCATCGCGAATATCAGGCAACCGCCGAAACAAATAATTTCCCACTCGTCAAGAGCGGGGCGAAGAGACGCTACGATCTCGCATGCACATTGTTCCGGGATGAGGTTAGCAATGCAACGTAGAGATTCAAGGCTTTTTTCCATATCCTACTGTTTTTTTAAGTTAGATATGTTCCGCGACCGCATAAAAAAGGGGCACGTAACATATACATAAACCCTAAGAGTAGGTACTGGAACACCCGACAACTGAGAATACATAAAATGTCCGTACCCCCGCTTATCGTAACAAAAATTACATAAGCAGAGCACGAACATTTAAATATCAGTTGCCTAAAATTTCCAGTTTTACTCTTAGATAATTAAATGTCCTATAACAATTACCGCATTTCTCTTCGGTAACGATGGCAAAGATAGAATATTTGATGGAGTTTACAAAAAGAATGTTACGGCTGGATTAATTATTTTCGGGGTTTGGTAAGGATTTTTATCTGTATGTGGTGTCTTTGTCATGGCAGGATTGGGTTCACACTATTGTAAGTCCGGTTAAATCTTTGTTTTACAGTGAATGCTGTGAATGCCGTTCGTTTTTCCGGGAAAAATAGTTCTGAGCAGCTCTATTTTTTTTCCTTCACTGCAAACTCTTGAAATTTATCGTTTTACGGGAGGGTGAACCCCATTTGTTTTTTCTGATAATGGGAGGTATCCGGTAATTATTGGCTCCCGACCTGTAAAATATGGCCTAAAGGGTAAAAATTACAGCCTATATCCTATTGGTAAAAAGGTTATAGGCCGTCTCCCAAAAGGCGCTAACCTTTTTCGGAAGAAGTGCCGACCTTTTTGGATAGGGGTAGGCATTCTTTTTTAACATACATGACTCGCATTCAAAACGGGGAAATAATGAGCCAATTAAATGATGATTTATGGGTGTAATGGAATGACATCGTTGTCGAAATGATTGTCGTTCTGTCGGGGCAGGTTCTAAACCTGCCCGATATCGACAAATAGACATGTTGCAATCGGGCGGGTTTAGAACCCGCCCCTACAGCGACACCTTAAATATATCGGCAAATCATTATTTGTGATTCACCTCTGCCAAAATGTGAAACAAACCTATCCAATATGCACTTCATCTAAATATAAATGCCTACATTTGGGGGATGCCTGCCATTAGGCATAACTAAAACATTTAATTATGAACAAATTTGTCAATCCCTTCTCGGATTACGGCTGGAAGAAAATTTTCGGCAGTGAAGTGAGCAAAGATCTTATCATCAGTTTTCTTAATGAAGTCATTCAGCAGGAAGTAATCGTTGATATAACGTTTCGCAATGTGGAGATGCTCGGTCTGAAACAGGATCAGCGTCGGGCTGTTTTTGATATTTTCTGTGAAAACGAAAAAGGCGAAGTCTTTATTTGCGAGATGCAGAAAAGCCGTCAGAAGTATTTTTCCGACAGAGTGTTATATTATGCCTCATTCGCTATCCAGCAACAGTCTATGATCGTAAAGGAAAAGTTGGAGAAGGAATCCGACGAGACGATCCGTAGGCGCTGGAACTACCAGATCAGCAAGGTGTACGTTGTCTGTATCTTGAATTACGTCATGGAACCGTCGTTGCCAGACAAATACCGTTGGGACATCGTCCGCATGGATCGTGAGTTGAAGATTCCTTTTAGTGAAACGCTCAATGAAATCTATCTTGAAATGCCGAAATTTGTATTACCTTTGCATGAGTGTGATACGCTTTATAAGAAGTGGTTATATGTCTTAAACAACATCGAGATCATGGAACGATTACCTAAAGAACTGAACAATCAGATATTCCGGAAGCTGAAAAGCATCGTGGAGGTAGAGCGTATGACTCCCGATCAGCGCCTGGAATACGAGTTGAGCCTTTCCGTCGAACGCGATCTCTCTGCCGCCCTCGACACCAGTTTTGAAGACGGAATGGAGAAAGGCATGAAAGAAGGTATAGAAAAAGGTTTGTGCCAAGTCGCAGCCAATCTGAAACGTATGGGCATGGATATTGCTACTATCGTAAATAGTACCGGACTGAGCAAAGAGGTGATCCTTTCTTTATAAGGGAGATAGAATGGTCCTCACCCGTTCCGGCACATACCCTGTGCGGATGCGCCATTCTTGCGGATAAAGATTGTTGGCGCGGTTGCCGAGATGTTTGACGAAACCGAGCGGAAATCCTTTGTAACGGATTAATACGTAGCCTTTCTCAGTGCCGGCAGGCAGGAGAAGGGCTTCTTTTTTCAGATACCGGATAGCATCGTTCCAATCTAAATCTGCCACAGGGAAAGCATCCGGGCGCAACGCCGTGCTGAGCGCCAGCTCCTCGGCGGGGATAAAATCTTTCCCTTTCACCTCGCCGATACAGATCCCGGCCGAAAGAATGCGCAGGTGCTCGCGAAGCAAAGGATAAACCTCCCGGACCGGTTCGGGGTGCATCCGGAGGATATTCCCGGTCCATTCGGGAGAAAAAGAGGGCGCATCCGACAGATAGGATTTGACCGTTTCCGGGATGGTCGGCGCTGCTTTCCCCTTTTCTTTCTTGTTCTTGCTTTTGAACCGGAGCTCCTCTGTTTCGGTGTTCGCCTTGCGCAGGACGGCCAGGAAGAAGCCTTCACCCTTTGTCTTGTGCGGGAAAAAGCGATAGGCCGGATGGTCATATTTGAGCGGGCCGGTGATCTGCCATTCGTCCTCGACCGGAATGGGCAATGCTTCGGCTCCTAATTCTTCTATGATATAATGAATGTTCTCTTCGTCTTCCTCCGTGTTGTAGGTGCAGGTGCTGTAGATCAACAGGCCGCCGGGTTTCAGTGCGTTCCAGATGTCGTGGATGATGCGGCGTCCGCGTCCGGCACAGAGTTCGACGTTGGCGATGCTCCATTCGCCTGTGCTGTCGGTGTCTTTGCGGAACATACCTTCGCCGGAACAGGGCACATCAGCCACGACCACGTCGAAGAGGTGCGTGAGGCGGCCGATCTCTTCCGGATCGTTGCCCGTCACGATGCAGTTCGGATTTCCCCATTTGGCGATATTCTCGGCCAGTATATTACTGCGGCTGCGGATCACCTCGTTGCTGACAAGCAGGCTGCCTTCCGGCAAGAGGCTGCTGAGGTGGGTCGATTTGCCCCCCGGCGCGGCACAAAGGTCGAGGCAGCGGACAGGCTTCTCCACATACCTGCGGATCGCCTGTTCGAGAAACATGGACGATGCTTCCTGCACATAGTAGGCCCCGGCGTGGAACAGTGGGTCGAAGGTAAACGAAAGCCTTTCGGGCAGATAATAGCCTGTCCCGCACCAGGCAACCCGGCTGTCCGGTTGTCCGGCACATGGAGCAGGCGTCCCTTTCTTCTCGTTGATACGGATACTGACGGGGACGTCGGCCTGCAACGCCGCTTCGAAACTGTCGAACTCATTTCCCAGCAATGCACGGGTACGTGTGATAAAATCTATCGGAAGTGCCATCTTTTTTTACTTGTTTCCGGCAAAAATACTACTTTTGCGTAAGATTTATGATTTATGATTTATGATTTATGGCCATGTCGCCCTTTTTATCATAAATCATAAATCATAAATCATAAATCATAAATCATAAATTCATGTCCGCTCTCTACCTTATCCCCGTCACGCTTGGCGACGTCGAACATCGCCGGGTGCTTCCCGAATACAACCGGGAAGTCATCCTTTCCATCCGTCATTTCATTGTCGAAAATGTGCGAACGGCACGCCGTTTCCTGAAAAAGACGGAATTTTCCATCGTGATAGACGATCTTGTCTTTTATGAATTGAACAAGCATACGTCGCCAGAAGAAGTCGCCGGTTATCTGGCTCCTTTGGCGAAAGGCGAACCGGTTGGCGTGATCTCGGAGGCCGGTTGTCCGGCTGTTGCCGATCCGGGTGCGGATGTGGTGGCGATCGCACAGCGTAAAAACTACAAGGTGGTCCCGCTGGTCGGCCCTTCTTCGATCCTGATGTCGGTGATGGGCTCCGGTTTTAACGGGCAGAGTTTCGCCTTTCATGGCTATCTGCCGATCGATGCTTCGGAACGTACGAATACGATCAAAAAGTTAGAGGGCCGCATCTATTCCGAGAACCAGACGCAGTTGTTCATCGAAACGCCTTACCGCAATAATAAGTTGGCGGAGGAGCTGGTCCGCACGTGCCGCCCTTCGACCAAATTGTGCATCGCTTCGAATATCACCTGCGAAGACGAATATATCCGCACCCGCCCCGTCAAGGAATGGGCCGGCAAGATCCCCGATCTGAGCAAGAAACCGACAATCTTCTTAATCTATAAATAAATGGCAACCTATCAGGCACACGAAACAGCCGTTATCGATCCCGGATGTACGATCGGCGACGGTACCCGTATCTGGCATTTTTCCCATATCATGCCGGGATGTACGATCGGACGGGGCTGCAATATCGGGCAGAATGTAGTGATTTCCCCGGAGGTGGTTCTGGGAAATAATGTGAAGGTACAGAACAATGTCTCCGTCTATACCGGCGTGACTTGCGGGGATGATGTCTTTCTGGGACCCGGTTGTGTCTTTACCAACGTGGTCAATCCACGCAGTGCCGTTTCCCGCAAAGACCAGTACCTGAAAACGTATGTCGGCAAAGGGGCTACTGTCGGTGCGAACGCAACGATCGTTTGCGGCCATACGATCGGCGAATATGCCATGATCGGTGCAGGAGCCGTTGTCACCAAAGACATCCCGCCCTATGCTCTGGTTGTCGGCAACCCCTCCCGCCGGATCGGTTGGGTAAGCGAATACGGGCATCGCCTATCCTTCAATGAAAAAGGTATCGCCACATGCCCGGAGAGCAATCAGCAATACCAATTAGAGGGTGACGTCGTAACGCGTATTTCGTAGGGGCGAGGTCCGCTTGCCCCGGAATATGTATGATGAAGGTTTAATATTCCCCGTTGAACCATCTCTTTCCTTTCGGAGTCCGGATAAAGATGAGGAAAATAATCCCTGCTAAAGAGATAACTCCGAATAGACCTGCTAATAAATAACTTTCTATCATAATTATTCCTTTCCTTTTTTGTATAGGACAAATCCTATTATTGTTAATACTATAATAGATATACATCCAATTGCAAATGTAATGATTCTATTCATATCTGCATTTGTGATCATTGTTAATATTATCCCGCCGAAGGTTAGTTTTGAAAGATCCAAAGAATATTTACTCAT
This sequence comes from Parabacteroides vesiculifaciens, assembly GCF_049860805.1. NCBI lineage: Bacteria > Pseudomonadati > Bacteroidota > Bacteroidia > Bacteroidales > Tannerellaceae > Parabacteroides > Parabacteroides vesiculifaciens. The sequence goes on along the minus strand of NZ_CP187555.1, from coordinate 2,799,041 downwards.
TTCTAAGTAAATCGCTTTTAGTACTTTGGGAGAGATCTCTTTCGGATGCTTCTTCCTGTAAGAATACGAATTTTTCTGCAATTGTTTCATAGTTGTTCTGATTAGATGTTAATAATGGCGTAAAGATAAGTAAAAATCCTTACGCCATCTACTTTATCGGAATAAATATCTTTAGCAAGCCTTAAAGCTCATATCCAGTCCCTTGACAGAGTGTGTCAGTGCCCCGACCGAGATATAATCCACACCGCATTCCGCATAATCGCGAAGCGTGGCAAATGTGATGCCACCTGAAGATTCCAGCTCATAACGTCCGGCAACCATTTCGACAGCTTTCTTTGTATTCTCTGTATTGAAGTTGTCCAGCATGATACGGTCGATACCCCCGACACGCATCGCTTCCTGCAATTCGTCGAAGTTACGGACTTCGATTTCAATCTTCAGATCCTTGTTATTCTCTTTCAGATACTGATGGCAACGTGTGATGGCTGCTTCGATGCCGCCGGCAAAGTCCACATGGTTGTCCTTCAGCAGGATCATATCGAACAACCCGATACGATGGTTGACGCCGCCGCCGATTTTTACCGCTTCTTTCTCGACCATACGCAAGCCCGGAGTCGTTTTACGTGTATCCAGCACGCGCGTTTTCGTCCCTTCCAGAGCCTTGACATATTTGCGTGTTGTGGTTGCAATACCGCTCATGCGCTGCATAACATTGAGCATCAGGCGTTCCGTCTGTAACAACGACTGTACCTTGCCTTCGACAACGAAAGCGATATCGCCTTTTTTCACTTCGGCTCCGTCATGGATAAATGTCGTCATTTTCAGATCCGGGTCGAATGTATGGAAAATACGTTCGGCCATTTCGACGCCGGCCAGTACGCCGTCTTCCTTCACGATCAGCTGGCTCTTACCCATCTCCGTTGCCGGGATGCAACATAAAGTCGTATGGTCGCCATCGCCTATGTCTTCTGCAAATGCCAGGCGGATCAGTTCCGCAATCAGTTGTTCTTTTGTTTCTTTTACGTTCATATCTTTTGTTTATTCAATTCTGATAGACTGTATAACCGCTTTGCTTCCTTCTGCGCGGTATGTCACGTTTACGCGATATTCGCCGGTCGAAGTAGGCAGTTTGCCGACAAAGAAACCGTTCTCTTTTTTATCAGCATGGTGGACGACTGTGAATCCTGTCGGTTTGTTCCCTCCGAAGAAGGCATTCAGCATTGAAACAGCGTCGTTTGCGTTGCACTTTTTGGATGAGCCCGGTAGGGCCATGTCGACTTCTTTGTCCATTGATCCGCTGAGCGACGAGGCGTTACCTCCTTTAAAAGCGTTCGATATAGGAACTATATCGGCAGCCATTACACTCAGTACCGAGAGAACCAATGCCAACGTAAGAAATAATCGTTTCATAAGCTTTCTCCTCTTTTTGTGAGTATTATCATGCAAAGGTATGTATTTTTTCCTGTAATTTAGCGTCCTCAATCTCTAAAATGTAAACGAATGAAAATTGCACTGGTTGTGATCGGCAAGACGGATGCCGGTTATTTTGTGGAAGCGATCAATGAATACAAGAACCGCCTGGTCCATTATATCCCTTTTGAAATGGAAGTGATCCCTGACATTAAGAACGTCAGGAACCTTTCCGAATCGCAGCAGAAAGAGAAAGAAGGTGAATTGATTTTGAAAACATTACAGCCGGGCGACTATTTGGTTTTGTTGGATGAGAAAGGAAAAGAATTCACCTCGATGCAGTTTTCTACTTATATAGAAAGGAAGACGCATACGGTCCCGAAACGCTTAGTTTTTGTTGTCGGAGGCCCGTACGGTTTCAGCGATGCGGTTTATAAAGCCGCCGCCGAGAAAATATCCTTAAGCAAAATGACTTTCTCCCACCAGATGATCCGGCTGATCTTTATCGAACAGATCTACCGGGCGATGACGATCCTGAATAACGAACCGTATCATCATGAATAATGTGCCAATATTGAACAATTGGCACATTATTTATTCTCTTGTTTTTTGTATCAGCAAGTAATCAAGCAGTGTCATCGCCGTCATCGATTCGACGATAGGGACGGCGCGCGGTAAAACACACGGGTCATGACGGCCGCGGGCTTTCAGGATCGTGTCTTCGCCTTCCATATTGACGGTTTCCTGTTCCATCAGGATGGTGGCAACCGATTTGAAGGCGACACGGAAATAAATATCCTGTCCGTTCGAGATGCCTCCCTGTATGCCACCGGAATGATTCGTATGGGTGTTGATGTGCCCGTTGTCATTGAAGAAACGGTCGTTCCGCTCCGAGCCACGATATAAGGCAGCTTCGAAGCCGTCGCCATATTCGAAACCTTTTACTGCATTGATTGTCAGCATCGCATGTCCCAATGCCGCATGCAGCTTCCCGAATACCGGTTCGCCCAACCCTACGGGAACCCCCTGTGCTACACAGGTGATCACGCCACCGATCGTATCTCCTTTGGATTTCACTTCGGCAATCAAAGCTTCCATTTCTGCGGCTACGGCCGGGTCCGGACAACGTACGGCTGTGTCTTCCACCTTGCTTAAATCGTAATCCGTATAGGAGCCGTTTAGTTTGATATTCCCAACCTGCGAGGTAAATGCCTGGATCCGGATACCTTTCTGGCGAAGGGCTAACTTAGCAATAGCCCCGGCTACGCAACGGGCGATCGTTTCACGGGCAGACGAACGTCCACCACCGCGCGGGTCGCGTATTCCGTATTTGGTCTGATAGGTGAAGTCGGCATGGGAAGGACGGTAGACACTCTTCATATTGTCATAGTCCGACGAGTGCTGGTTCTTGTTCCAGATGATAAAACCGATCGGAGTACCTGTCGTCTTTCCTTCGTAAATACCGGAAAGGAACTGTACTTCGTCGTCCTCCTTGCGTGGGGTTGTGATTTTGGATTGTCCCGGTTTACGGCGGTTCAGTTCACTCTGGATAAAAGCCGTATCCAATTCGATACCGGCAGGGCATCCGTCTATTACGCCTCCGATTCCGGGACCATGCGATTCACCGAAAGAGGTCAGTCTGTATATGTTTCCGAATGTATTCACTATGAGAATTGAAAATTGAAAGTTGAGAATAGAAAATGAAAGAGAAGAAAACCAATAATATAAAAAATGGAAAAGCATCCTGTTACAGATAATTTTCCATTTTCAATTATCAATTTTCAATTATTTAGTGGCAGCTTCCGCATCCGCATCCACCTTCGTGTTTGTGGTCGCCGCAATCGCTACCGCAGTCGTCACATCCGCAATTGCATCCGCCTGCCGGAGCAGAAAGAGCTGCGATTTCTTCAGCTGTCGGTTCGTGTACGTCAATAACTTCACCGCTGAAATGCAACATTTCACCAGCCAACGGATGGTTGAAGTCCATAACGACTACATCATCTTTTACTTCCAGGACAGAACCGTTCATACGGTTGCCGTTCGAATCCATCATCGGAACCGTGTTACCTTCTTTGATCATTTCCGAGTCGAACTTTCCTTCTACCTCGAAAATATTTTTCGGAAGATCCAGTACGTGTTCCTCCACATACTCGCCGTATGCATCAGCCGGAGCTATAGAGAAGTTAAATTTGTCGCCTACTTCCAGTCCTTTCAGAGCGTCTTCAAAAGCGGGGAGCATTGCGCCTGTACCAAAGATGAATTTCAGAGGTGTCTCGGCTGTTGCTCTTTCCATCAATTCGCGTTCTTCGCCTTCGCCTACGTTCAGATCGTAAGTAACTGCAACGAACTTATTTGCTGTAATTTTCATTTGTAATTGTATTTGTGATAAATAAAACGATGACAAATTTACGTATAATTTCCGACTTGTCTGCCTAATCTCAATAATTAAATAGGCAAACAGCTTTATTTCTTATCTATAGCTTTCTTTAATGCGTCTAATGCCGAAGAGAGGACAGAACGCGGGCAACCGATGTTCAAACGCATGTGCCCTTCACCTCCGGGGCCGAACATACTTCCGTCATTCAGCAGCAAACCGGCTTTATCCTGGAACAGGCTCACCAAATCAGCTTGGCTCAGTTTCAGGTCGCGGCAATCCAACCATACAAGGAATGAAGCTTGTGGTGGATAGACCTTGATCTTCGGTAGTTTGGATTTGCAATAGTCATCCACGAAGCGGACATTTTCCGTGATATACATCCGCATCTGTTGCAGCCATTCGGCTCCGTACGTATAGGCTGCTTCTGTCGCTGTATAGGCAAAGATCGTTCCGGCATTGAATTCTCCCGCTTCCATGAAGGAATAGAATTTCTCGCGTATTTCCGCATTGGGGATGATCGAATAGGAGGTGACGATACCGGCAATGTTGAATGTCTTGCTCGGAGCCATAAAAGTAATGCTGCAATTTGCCGCCGTTTCCGAAACGGTCGCAAACGGATGATGCGTATATTGCGGATAAGCCATCTCTGCATGGATTTCATCCGAGATGACGAGTATATCATGTTGGGCGCAAACCTCCGCCAGCTTGACCAATGTGTCTTTTTTCCAGACAATACCGCCCGGATTATGAGGGTTGCAAAGGATCAGGACCTTACAATGTTCATCGATAACCGATTCGAGATTTTCAAAATCCATCTCGTAAACGCCGTCTACCATTTTAAGCGGATTGTAAACAACCTCGCGATGCATGCTTTCCGGAACGATGCGGAAGGGATGGTAAACCGGTGGCTGTATAATTACTTTGTCGCCCGGTTTGGTAAAACATTGCAGAACGAAACCGATTCCCTTTACAATACCGGGAATGTAGCTAAGCCATTCACGCTGGATTTTCCAGTTATGTTTATAATGTACCCACTCGATGATACTATTATAATAAGAGTCCGAATCGTATGTGTACCCGAAAATCTCATGTTCACAACGTTTCTTGATTGCATTGACAATAAAGTCCGGTGTCCGGAAATCCATATCGGCTACCCAAAGTGGAGTAAGGTCTTCATTTCCGAAACGTTCTTTCAGGTTGTCGAACTTGACACAGTTCGTACCCCTGCGCTCGATGATCTCGTCAAAGTTGTATTGTTTCATTATCTATAAGTTCTGTCTATTGATAGGGGCCAAAGATACGAATTATATTTAGAAACTGCTTCGATTTTTTTTAGCTAGTTATTGCCTGTAAAAGCTTGTTTATCTCCTTTAATATACTACCGGACTTTTAGTTCTGTTCCTAAGTGCCATTGCTCCTTTGTTGGGAATAGGCAGAGCCATAGTAATTCAAAAATCGACAGTTTTGTTACTTTCTTGATTTAAAATAACTCCCTATCGGTTATCAGGGCAACCTACATCAAAAAACTCATTTCTTACTAAGGTAAATTTGTCTTTTGATATGTTAAATCGCACAATAAGTCTCCTAAAATAGGAGATGTTTATATTTGCTTATTATTTAGCAATTTACATTATTGAGAGTTTCTTAAAAAATATTACTCGCAAGTGTAATTTGAAATATATGGGGTAGAAAATCAAATTAGATGCGCTACTGTTTCGATTTGGACCAACGGATAATTGGGGAAATTGTACAATAAGCCGGGAATGACAATAAGGTTCGTTTTGAGGAAAATGTGAACCTATTAGATTGCTTGAACGGCTTCCCTTAAAGGAAACAAATAGTATTAGTAAGTCGAAACAAGACTGTAAGATCCCCGGATTGATAATCCAACAAAGGTACTTATTGTATAAATCGGATAAAAAATCACGGAAAACCCCTGTTATTCCTTTTGGGGTTAACGGTTTTCAAGTCGGAAAATAAAGAAAAAAAACGATTGTTGCCGTGAGTTGCGCAGAAAATTTCCGTGACGACCGTCTTCATTGCCACGACGACCGTCTTCGTATAGGGTGAACTCGGCAGCTCGGAGCAATGAAGACGGTCGTTGCGGCGATGAAGACGGTCGTCATGAGAGCGAAGTGCCGGATATTCAAAAAAAGCCCTTTAATTCCTTGCCGCATTCCTGTATCATCCCCTATATCTTCTCAAATATTCGATTCTCCGGGAGTTCGGCTTTTCCCGAATGTCGCAAATACTGGAAAATAGATTGACAAACGACAGATCATTTTTCCGGCATCGGCGGATGGTTCACCGGATAGTTATATAAAAAGCCGTTCTTGTGGATAAATGTCAGCCCGAAGCGGTTTCTTTTTTTATCCGAAATAGAAAAAACAGGGAAAGAAGGGGGCTTATTGTCAAAATCGATATGTGGTAATATGCCGATCCCCATGATGTATTGGAGAAAGTGGAAAGTATAACCACTTTTTGGGCTCGGGAGATGATATACATATCGCATAAAAAAAGAGACGCAAATTCGTGGTTCGACCAAAGAATTCTATTAAATTTGCAAGAGGTGTAATGTTGTACATGAAATTTGTGCTTGATGCACTTTGGATGAAATCACTATTTTGTAAAAGAGAGAATTTAGAAATGCAGAGGCGAAAGATTGTTGGGATCATCACCCGTACCACTGATTTTAGCACTGTTAAACGTAATAAACTTGTATGTTGAACAAGACGCTCAAAAAGTGTCGTAAATATCACGACCGTTTGATGGTAGTTGCTGAACAAACCATCCTGCTTGATGTTGACTATGGCGTAGTGGTGAATTGTGCTAAGTTGGGGATGTATTGGTAAAACTGAAATAAAAAAGAAATAGAATATGAAAGGTAAAAAAAATATTATACTAAATCAATTAGATATTGATGATGTAGAGAAAGAAGACATAAATGGGGAAGTGGATGTTGATGTTATAACCAAGCCATTTAAACCTGATGATATTGATGTAGATATTGCTACGGTCAATCTTGGTTCTGTTATAGAACAGTTGGAAAATGAAGAAATAGATTTTCAGCCTGATTTCCAACGTGCAACCGATGTGTGGGATAACACAAAGAAAAGTCGATTGATAGAATCTATCTTATTGGGATTACCTTTACCTTCTTTTTATTTTAGTGAGGATGCTGTGACTAAAAAGTTATCCGTCATCGATGGATTACAGCGTCTGTGTGCCATTCGTGATTTTATCCTAAAATCTAAAGATGAGAATCCTTTGGTGTTACAGAATTTGCAATTCTTGAAAAACTTTGAGGGGAAAACTTACTCGGAACTGGAACGCCCCGATATAAGACGTATAAAAGCATTGAAGATAACTATGAATGTACTTCGTAAGACTACACCCAACGAAGTAAAGTTTATTATATTCCAACGTGTCAATACCGCAGGGGAACCGTTGACGCAGCAAGAGATGCGTCATGCTTTAAATCAAGGAGATGCGGCTTCGTTTATAAAGGAACTGGCTGAAATGGATTCTTTTATAAAAGCGACCAAGCATTCGGTAAAAACAAAAAGGATGGAAGACCGTGATTTTGCCAATCGCTTTATTGCCTTCTATATGGGTTATGAAGGGTACAATGGAGAATTGGATGCATTCTTAAACGATCAGATGGGTGAACTGAATAGAATGAGTCAGGAACAAAGAGAATCCATACGGCAAGCTTTTGATAAATCAATGGTATGTTGCTATCAAATTTTCGGTGATGATTCGTTTAGAAGAAGACTCAACAAGGAGGATTCCAGAAAGCCAATTTCTAAAGCTGTATATGATACGTTGAGCGTGAATGTAGCTTGGCTGACAGATGAAGAAAGAAATAAATTAGTAGCTAAGGCGGATATATTCAAAGAAGGCATGATGAAACTATTTAATGATAAATCATTTAACTTTGCAAGTTCCGCAGGTACAGGTAAAAAATCAAGTGTAGAGTTGCGTTTTACACGAGTAAAAGAATTAATCAAAAAAATAATCGAATCATGATTACGAATTTAAATATTCATAACTTTAAACTGCATAAACAGACACAGCTCGATGTAAAGGGACTAACTATCCTGACAGGTATGAACGGGATGGGAAAATCAACTGTTATACAGTCATTGATTTTATTGCGTCAATCATTTTTGATGAATGATTTGGATGCAGGTCTCAATTTGAAAGGAGATTTGTGTGATGCAGGAATATCCGGAGAATTGGCTTGCCAATCATCAGATGAACATTCATTAAGGATTGAATTGAAGTTTTCGCAGCAAGATGATTTGATATATGTTTTTGATTATCCGGAAAATATAATGGATACGTTGTTGCCGGGGGTAAAAAGCAATGTTACAGATAAAAATGTTTTATTGAAGTATTCATTATTCAATGAATATTTCCAATATTTAAGTGCTTTCCGATTTGGTCCTCAAAAAAGTTATAATCGGGATACCTCTTTAGTGGTAAGTAAAAAACAGATTTCCAAAATTATGGGGCAGTGTGAGTATGCTGTTCATTTTTTGGAGCAATATAAGAATACGGATATTCCAGTCAAAGAATTAGCGATAACAGATGAAAATGATATAACGCCGGACTTTAGATTAGTCGTACAAGTAGAGCGATGGCTACGTATGATTTCTCCTAATATAAAGATTAATATCGAACAGTCGGGTGAAGATTTCAAACTAAAATATAAGTTCAATCGAGAAGAAAATACGATTACGGAAGATATAACTGCATTAAATACTGGTTTTGGTGTTACTTATGTATTACCAATTTTAGTTGCTATACTTAGTGCACGTAAAGATTCTATCATCCTTATAGAAAATCCGGAAGCCCATATTCATCCCAAAGGCCAAGCTATATTGATGGAACTGATGGCAAAAGCGGTTGCTAATGGTATACAAATTATCTTGGAGTCACATAGTGATCATATTATCAATGGTAGTCTTGTAGCTGTGAATAAGGGGCTGATTAGTCCTGAGTCCTTATCAATTTATTATTTTAATAGAGAGGAGCATCTGCATGTGGCTATTTCTTACCCGTTAGAGATTTCAAAAAAAGGTCATATCAAACGCCCTCCAAAAGGTTTCTTTGATCAGATAGATATTGATTTGAAAACTTTGACAGGATTCTAAAATGGGGCATAGCGAACTTTTTATAATGTTTCCTTCTTATGAAGAAGTAGAGGAGAAGCCGCATTATATAAAATCCGTAGATGTAATGTCTGTGGAAGAACTCAGTAAAATGGTTAGTCGTCTGGAGGAAATAATTTGTTTTTTTCAGAATGAGAATTATGATGGTTATTACGATGGAAAGAATGTACAAGCATTTTTATGTCCATTAGAAATAGCCGAAGATTATTATCCGAATATGCAAACTCGTTTTCGTGTAATGATGAAACAATGGGGTGAGAATTGGCGTAATGATAGGAAACAAAGTGATACGGAAAAGTATTATTATTATCATATGGAAATAAAAGATGATACCCTCTGTGAATTGACAAAACGTAAAAAGGATTCTGGTGATGAATGTGCGTTTCTGTTGATCAATCAAGAAGCGTTTTCTTGCTATGAAGATAGGATTAGGACAAAATGTAATGATGATGATTTTGAGATTGAAGTCAGGAAAGCTGAAATCAAGTCTATTGCCCAATGGTTTGAAAGCAATCGGATTCCCCAAAGATGTTTTAGATTAAATCCTAAACATGGTGAGTTGGGTAAAGGGGCTCATCCTTCAAATAAAGGTGAAAAAGTATCTGTCTTAATGTGTAGCAGGGGTGAAGCGAGTAACTTATTAAAGAAGGCGATAGGCGAAGACTTAAAGACATTGTATTTTTACGATACGAATTATAATCATTATATCGAATTCAAAAGAGAAAGTGAAAATGTTTATCATGCTTTTCATTTAGAGAAGACAGATGAACAGCGAATTCCCAATAAAATCAAAGAAGCAATAAGGATGCTATCTGAATGAAAACTATCAAAAGCATCCAAATGAATTAAGATGAAATATGATCATAGAAGATTACTTGAAAGTATTAAACTGCAAGCCTATCTCCTTTCTTTGCTTGATAAATGTAAGATAAAATGATATTTTTCTTTTAATTTCTTTGGTGATACGAATTATTGTTCTACATTTGCAGCGTCAAACAAAAATAAAGACGTAAGAAAAGATGATGAACAACGTATTGCATATTATTCTCGTGGTGGTCCTTCTAGTCATTAGCAGGTAAGGAGAAAGGTGTGCAAGAAGTTGTGAAGTCGTATAAAGATATTTCTTAAGCCTTTCTCCTTACAGAGAAGGGCTTTTTTAATATATATAATGTAAGAAAGTAAATATAGGAGCGGTTTGTGAGCCGTTCGAAAATAACAAATAATATGATGAAGAATCCGTTAAGAAGTTCATACAGCACAGAGGGCAGACGCATGGCCGGAGCCCGTGCTTTGTGGCGCGCCAACGGCCTGAAAGAAGAGCAGTTCGGCAAACCGATTATAGCCATTGTGAATTCATTTACCCAGTTTGTACCCGGTCATGTCCATTTGCATGAGATCGGGCAGCAGGTAAAAGCGGAGATCGAAAAGCTGGGTTGCTTTGCTGCCGAGTTCAATACGATTGCTATTGACGACGGTATCGCTATGGGACACGACGGAATGCTCTATTCGCTCCCTTCACGTGATATTATTGCAGACAGCGTCGAGTATATGGTGAATGCCCACAAAGCCGATGCAATGGTTTGCATCAGCAATTGCGACAAGATCACTCCGGGTATGCTGATGGCATCCATGCGGCTCAATATCCCGACTATCTTTGTTTCCGGCGGTCCGATGGAAGCCGGCGAGCTGGATAACCGCCATCTGGATTTGATCGATGCCATGATCGAATCGGCCGATACTTCGGTTAGCGATGAACGGATCGCGCAGGTGGAACGGAATGCCTGTCCGGGATGCGGTTGCTGTTCCGGTATGTTTACGGCCAATTCGATGAACTGCCTGAACGAAGCGATCGGCCTGGCACTTCCGGGCAACGGGACGATTGTCGCCACGCATGTGGGCCGTACGCAACTGTTCCGCGATGCTGCCCGGCAGATTGTAGAAAATGCCTATAAATACTATCGTGATGGCGATGAATCGGTTCTTCCCCGCAGTATCGCCACCCGTCAGGCTTTCCTGAATGCCATGTCATTGGATATTGCAATGGGTGGTTCCACCAATACGGTTCTCCACCTGCTCGCAGTTGCACAGGAGGCGGAAGCGGACTTCACGATGGACGATATCGATATGCTCTCCCGCAAGACTCCCTGCCTTTGCAAGGTCGCTCCCAACACACATACGTATCATGTCCAGGATGTAAACCGCGCCGGTGGCATCATGGGGATCATGAACGAACTGCTGAAAGGGGGCTTGGTGGACGGAAATGTGAAACGTGTGGACGGCATGACACTTGCCGAAGCCGTAGATAAATTTGCCATCACCTCCCCGAATGTAACGGACGAGGCGGTTAAGAAATATAAGAGTGCCCCTGCCCACCGTTTCAGTATTCAGATGGGATCGCAGGAGACCTATTATAAAGAACTGGATACCGACCGTGCCGTCGGATGTATCCGTGACATCGAACATGCCTATTCCAAAGACGGCGGCCTGGCCGTCCTGAAAGGGAATATCGCATTAGACGGATGTGTGGTCAAGACCGCCGGTGTGGATGAAAGCATCTGGAAGTTTGCTGGCCCAGCAAAAGTATTCGATTCGCAGGATGCGGCTTGCGAAGGCATCCTCGGCGGAAAAGTCGTCTCGGGCGATGTGGTGGTGATCACACACGAAGGGCCGAAGGGCGGTCCGGGCATGCAGGAAATGCTTTATCCTACCTCTTATATAAAGAGCCGCCATTTAGGCAAGGAATGTGCGCTGATCACAGACGGCCGTTTCAGCGGCGGTACTTCCGGCCTTTCCATCGGCCACGTCTCTCCCGAAGCTGCGGCAGGCGGAGCGATCGGTCTGGTGAAAGACGGCGATATAATCGAAATCGATATCCCCGAACGTACGATTAACGTGAAGGTTAGCGATGAAGAACTGGCAGAGCGCCGTAAAGCGGAAGAGGCCCGCGGCACAAAAGCCTTTACGCCTCCTCATCGCCAGCGAGTCGTCTCGAAAGCCTTGAGAGCCTACGGCAAGATGGTCAGTTCGGCCGATAAGGGTGGAGTGAGGATAGTAGAAGATTAAACACAAGACTAAAATAAAGAGATATGGAGAAACAGATGATAACCGGTTCGGAGGCTTTGTTAAAGTCACTGATAGCTGAAGGCGTAGATACGATCTTCGGTTACCCCGGCGGACAGGCGATCCCTATTTACGACAGTTTGTATGACTACAGGGATAAATTGAAACATGTTTTGGTGCGTCATGAACAAGGGGCGACGCATGCTGCACAGGGATATGCCCGCGTGTCGGGCAAAGTAGGGGTGACGTTGGTTACTTCAGGTCCCGGTGCGACGAATACCATCACCGGTATTGCCGATGCGTTGATGGACAGCACGCCTATGGTGGTCATCGCCGGCCAGGTTCCTTCTCCATTGCTCGGAACCGACGCTTTCCAGGAAGTCGATGTGATCGGTATTACGCAACCGATCACCAAATGGGCATATCAGATCCGCAAACCGGAAGAGATTGCGTGGGCTGTTTCGCGTGCTTTCTATATCGCTTCTACCGGACGTCCGGGACCTGTCGTGCTCGACCTGGCAAAGGATGCCCAGGTGGGATTGGTGGACTACGAATATAAGAAGGTGGATTTCGTACGCAGCTACCAACCGGAACCGGACATCAACCGGGATCGCATCAAAACGGCTGCCGCACTGATTAATAAAGCGGAGAAACCGTTCTGCTTAGTCGGACAAGGTGTCCTGCTGGGAGGCGCCGAAGAGGAGCTGAAGGCATTCCTGTTGAAGAATGACATCCCTGCCGGCTCGACCGTTCTCGGACTGTCGGCGTTGCCAACCGATTTTCCTTTGAATAAAGGTATGCTCGGTATGCACGGTAATGTAGGCCCGAACAGGAAAACCAACGAATGCGACGTGCTGATCGCTATCGGGATGCGTTTCGACGACCGTGTGACCGGTGATCTGAAGACATATGCCAAGCAGGCGAAAGTGATTCATCTGGATATCGATAACTCGGAGATCGGGAAGAACGTGCCGGTCGATGTGAAGGTCCTCGGAAATGCCAAACATACCATCCCGATGATAACAGCCTTGCTGGAAGAACGGAAACGCCCGGAGTGGAATGCCGAGTTCGAACCGGATGCACAGGAAGAGTATGAAAAGGTGATCGAAAAGGAATTGTGTCCGGCCGGCGGACAGTTGAAAATGGGCGAAGTCGTCCGGAAAGTATCCGAAGCAACCGGCAACGATGCCATCTTAGTGACGGATGTCGGACAGAACCAGATGATGGGCGTCCGCTACTTCAAATATAAACGGACCCGCAGCGTAGTTACTTCGGGCGGCCTGGGGACGATGGGCTTTGGCCTTCCCGCCGCCATGGGAGCCAAGTTCGGTGCGCCCGACCGTACGGTCTGCTTCTTTACCGGCGACGGCGGGATGCAGATGACGATCCAGGAGCTGGGAACCATCATGCAGGAAAAACTGGATGTGAAAATCATTATCCTCAATAATAACTTCTTAGGGATGGTACGCCAGTGGCAGGAACTGTTCTTCCACGAACGCTACTCGAATACGATCATGGAGAATCCCGATTTCGTTGCGATCGCGAAAGCGTACGGCATTGCCAGCCGCGCCGTGGAAAAACGGGAGGAACTGGATGAGGCAATCGCCGAGATGTTGAACCACGACGGGGCGTATGTGCTGGTTGCCAACGTGGAGACGTGCGGCATGGTATATCCGATGGTTCCAGCAGGGGCAAGCGTGACAAACATGATATTAGGAGATAAGTAAGGAGGCGAAGCTATGACAACAAAAAAATTATATACCGTTATTATCTTTTCAGAGAATACAGTAGGTCTTCTGAACCAGATTACGATTATCTTTACGCGCCGGCAGTTGAACATCGAGACGCTTTCCGTTTCACCTTCTGCCATACAGGGCATACACAAGTTTACGATCACCACATTTGCCGACGAAGATATGATCGACAAAGTCGTGAAGCAGATCGACAAGCGTGTGGACATCCTGAAGGCCTATTACAATACGGATGAGGACCTGGTTTTCCAGGAGATCGCCCTCTATAAGCTGAGTACCGAATTGTTCATCAAGATGGGTACGGTCGAGGATCTGATCCGTAAGTATAACGCCCGTATTCTGGAAATGAACGAAACCTGTGTCGTCTTGGAAAAGAGCGGGCACTACGACGAGACGCAAGCGCTGTTCAAAGAGTTGAGCGAATCGATCGGTGTCCTCCAGTTCATCCGTTCCGGCCGCGTTGCGATCACCAAGAGCCGTGTGGAACGCCTGAGCGACATGCTGGCCGAAATGGAACGCAAGTTACAGGAAAAACAAAACAGACAATAATAACGTAGGGGCGGGGTCTGCCCGCCCCCATAAACGATAGAATTATGGACAAAAACAAAGTGGGAGAATTTCATTTCGTCACAGAACCGTACTTGTTGGATTTCCGTGGACGTGTCACGATCCCGATGATCGGGAACTACCTGATCCATGTCGCCTCCGCCCATGCCGCCGAGCGCGGGTTCGGCTTCAACGATATGTCGGAGCGGCATACGGCCTGGGTACTTTCCCGCCTGGCGATCGAAATGATCGAATATCCCGCCATGTCCGAACCCATAACTCTCTATACTTGGGTGGACGAAGTCGGTCGCCTCTTTACCAGCCGTTGTTTCGAGCTGGTGGACAGTAACGGGAAGACATTCGGTTACGCCCGCTCCATCTGGGCGGCTATCGATGTGGAGACACGTCGGCCGACCTTGCTGGACGTCGCCGGGCTGAGCGCCTACGTCACCGACCGTCCCTGCCCGATCGAAAAGCCGGGAAAGATTGCGGCCGTGGAGAATGATACGGAAGGAATCCCTTATATCATCAAATACAGCGACCTCGACATCAATGGTCATCTGAACAGCATTAAGTATATGGAGCATCTGCTTGACTTGTTCGATCTGGACCTGTTTAAAACAAATGATATCAAACGTTTCGAAATCGCTTACCAGTCCGAAGGCAAGTATGGGATGGAACTCAGGTTGCACAAGAAAGAGGCAGATACCGGAAAATACGATATGGCAATCAGTAACGAAGGCAAAGCGATCTGCCGCGCCGCCGTTACGTGGAAATAGAAACAACTATATTAAATACATTTTAAAATAAAAAGAAAATGGCAGTAATGAATTTTGGCGGTGTTGACGAAAACGTAGTAACCCGCGAAGAATTTCCGTTGGAAAAAGCAAGAGAAGTGTTGAAAGATGAAGTAATCGCAGTGATCGGTTACGGTGTTCAGGGTCCTGGACAGAGTTTGAACTTGCGTGACAACGGTTTCAATGTGATCGTAGGACAACGTCCGGGCAAGACGTACGACAAGGCTGTTGCCGACGGTTGGGTGCCGGGCGAAACATTGTTCGGTATCGAAGAAGCTTGCGAAAAAGCAACCATCATACAGGTCCTGCTTTCCGACGCCGCTCAGATCGAATGCTGGCCGCGCATCAAGAAATACCTGACTCCGGGCAAGGCGTTGTATTTCTCCCACGGTTTCGCTATCACTTACAAGGAACGTACCAACATCATCCCTCCTGCTGATGTAGACGTGATCCTGATCGCTCCGAAAGGTTCGGGCACTTCATTGCGCCGTATGTTCCTGCAGGGACGTGGCTTGAACTCCAGCTACGCAATCTTCCAGGATGCAACGGGTAAAGCATGGGATCGGGTAATCGCACTGGGTATCGGTGTCGGTTCCGGTTATCTGTTCGAAACGACATTCAAAAAGGAAGTGTATTCCGACTTGACCGGCGAACGCGGTACTTTGATGGGTGCTATCCAGGGTTTGTTGTTGGCTCAATACGAAACATTGCGTGAAAACGGCCACGAACCTTCCGAAGCGTTCAACGAAACAGTGGAAGAACTGACACAGTCTTTGATGCCGCTGTTCGCAGAAAACGGCATGGACTGGATGTATGCAAACTGTTCGACAACTGCACAGCGCGGCGCTTTGGATTGGATGGGCCCGTTCCACGATGCTGTCAAGCCTGTGTTTGAGAAATTATACCGGGAGGTCGCCTGTGGCAACGAAGCACAGCGTTCTATCGATACGAACAGCAAACCGGATTATCGCGAAGGATTGGAAAAAGAACTGGCGGCATTACGCGAAAGCGAAATGTGGCGTGCAGGTGCAGTCGTTCGTAAATTGCGTCCGGAAAACAATTGATAAGTAACGGGAAGATTACACTTCCCGGATAAATTTAGACACAGATATATAAGGCTATAAGGGTTGAATTCATCCTTGCCTTGTATATCTGTGTTTGTTTTTTTGCTACTTTTGAACGGGTAGCTTTTTGTTTCCCTTTTATTGAAGGAAAAGTATCATTTTTGTAAAGTGGCTATGGGCAGGAAGCGGTATCTTCGCAGTCTGAATAACTTAATTTATTATATCATGAAAAGATTTCAGGTTTTAATGGTGTTTCTCTGGTTGTCAGTTTGTTTGGCAGGAGCGGTAGAATCAAAGATTCAATTAGTGCATGGCCCTTATTTGCAGAATCTGGGGCCTGATGAAGTGACGATCGTTTGGTTGTCGGATAAGCCGTCTGTCGGTTGGGTGGAACTGGCGCCGGATGATGATACGAACTTTTATGCTGCCGAACGTCCCAAATATTATGACGCCCGTAACGGGGTAAAGAATACATCGACAATCCATACCGTGAAGATTAAAGGATTGAAACCGGGTACAAACTACCGCTACCGCGTTTTCGCACAGGAAGTGTTGAGCCATGTCGGGCATAAGGTCATCTATGGGAATTATGCCTCTACGGATGTCTACTCCCGTAAGCCGTTAGTCTTCAAGACTAGCGATCCTGCAGACAAAACCGTCTCATTCGCGATGGTGAACGACATACATGGTAAGAACGACGTGCTGGCGAACCTTGTTTCCAAATGCGATCTGAAGAAGACGGACTTCTTCCTCTTTAACGGCGATATGGTTTCCGTCTTCAACGAAGAAAACCATATCTTCGACGGTTTCATGGACACGGCGACCAAACTGTTTGCCTCCGAGATCCCGATGTACTATACGCGGGGTAACCACGAAACACGCGGCGCTTTTGCAACCGAATTCCAACGCTACTTTTCTCCGAAAGAGGAAAATATCTACTATACTTTCCGGCAAGGTCCGATCTGTTTCGTTATCCTGGATACGGGAGAGGATAAACCGGATTCCGACATCGAATATGCCGGCATAACGGTTTATGACGAATACCGGACAGAACAGGCGGAATGGTTGCGCCAGGTATTGAATAGCAAAGAATATCAGGAAGCTCCTTTTAAAGTCATTGTCGCCCATATTCCGCCGATAGGTGGCTGGCATGGAAATCTGGAAGTGGAAAATAAATTCATGCCGTTACTGCGTGAAGCCAAGCCGGACGTGATGCTTTGTGGTCACCTGCACCGTTTCATCCATCAGGATGCGAATGCCAAGACTCCGTTCCCGATCATTATCAACTCCAACACGGCTGTCCTGAAAGCAACTGCCGATCCGAAAGAACTGAAGATGCAGGTTGTGGATGTGGACGGGAAAGTGTTGGATCAATTCTCCATAAAAAAATAATATCATGAGAAGTTTTTTATTATTCCTGTTGCTGTCTTTGCCTCTGGTAAGCGCGCAGGAACATAAGACCGAGATAAGCGGAACGGTGAAGGATTCGAAGGGAATACCTGTCGCTTTTGTGAATATAGGCGTGATGGGGAAAGGTTTCGGAGGGATGACTGACGATGCCGGAACGTTCCGTTTGCTTGTGCCGGACTCTCTGCTGAACGAACAGTTGACCATATCGCACATTGCCTATAAAAAGTATGCCTGCGGGATCCGCAAAGTTGCATCTTCCCCTCTGAACATCGTATTGGAAGATAGTTTGTTGACGCTCCCGGAAGTGAATATCTCTCCTATGAAAGGGAAATGGGTCAGTAATAAGGGAATGCGTGTGCCCGGTGGTGTCATGACTACCGATAAGGCCGGCAGTCTGGGGGAAGAAATAGGCATTTCTGTTAAGCTCGGAAAAGACGGGTTGCTGGAACAAATACGGCTACCCATTTCCCAATGCACGTATGACAGCGTTCTGGTACGCGTGAATCTGTATCTTCTTTCTGATGAGTTGAATCCGGAGCGATTGCCCGTACAACCCCTTTACCGGACTATCCGGAAAACGGATAAGAAAGAGAAGATACTGTTTACCTACGATACGCCTCCCCTGATACCGGCGGGAAACATCCGGGTAGGGTTTGAAATTGTTCGCGTCGACGGAGACGGGAAACTTATCTTCCCGCTCTACTCCACCAGCAGTCTGCACCGGTCGGTATCGTTGGATGACTATAAAAAAGCGTCATTTGGCATTAAGGCTTCCGTATATGTACGGCAGTGATATAAAGAAGCCTTAAAGAATAGCAGGTGCGGCTCGATAAGTCGGTTTAGGTTATGAATTGAAGTTGCCTGCATGTATTCGCCTTACGTTTTATAAGAAAATATCATTAAAAAACTTCGAATTATATTTGGCGGTTTGAAAAAAGGCTGTATCTTTGCAGCGTTCAAACAAAAACAAGTTAAAAGGACAACATGAAACAGGCAATGCTAAATAGTCTCATTATTTCTCTAAACATTATTCTACTCTGGGAACGGGATAGGAAGTGAGACTGTGTATGCTTTGCTGGGCATTAAGATATGAAAAAGCCTTTCTCACTTCCTTGTGAGAGAGGCTTTTTTTATTCAACCAACTTACGAAAAGGTATTAACAAATTTAAGACGATAAGAACTATGTCAGACAGATTATTTATTTTCGACACGACATTGCGCGACGGTGAGCAAGTGCCGGGTTGCCAGTTGAACAGTATTGAAAAGATTCAGGTTGCCAGAGCATTGGAAGAACTGGGGGTAGACGTGATAGAAGCCGGCTTCCCCGTATCGAGCCCGGGCGATTTCAATAGCGTTGTCGAAATATCGAAAGCCGTAACCTGGCCTACGATCTGTGCGCTTACCCGCGCGGTGGAAAAAGACATCGATGTGGCTGCCGAAGCCCTGAAATATGCGAAGCACGGACGTATCCATACCGGGATCGGGACTTCTGATTCACATATCAAATACAAATTCAATTCCAACCGCGAAGAAATTCTGGAACGTGCCATTGCAGCTACCAAATACGCCAAGAGATATGTGGAAGATATCGAGTTCTACTGTGAGGATGCCGGACGTACGGACAACGAATACCTGGCACGTGTGGTAGAAGCTGTCATCAAAGCAGGGGCTACGGTGGTGAATATCCCCGATACGACCGGTTATTGCCTGCCGGACGAGTATGGTGCGAAAATCAAATATCTGATGGAACATGTGAACGGTATCGAAAACGCGATCCTTTCGACCCATTGCCATAACGACCTGGGGATGGCGACTGCCAACACTGTGCAGGGCGTCTTGAACGGAGCGCGCCAGGTGGAAGTCACCATGAACGGTATCGGTGAACGTGCCGGTAATACGTCTCTGGAAGAAATAGCGATGATCTTCAAAAGCCATAAAGAACGCGGCATTATCACTAATATCAATACGACCAAGATATACGGTGTCAGCCGCATGGTGTCCAGCCTGATGAACATGCCGATCCAGCCGAACAAGGCGATTGTCGGACGTAACGCGTTCGCCCATTCTTCCGGTATCCACCAGGACGGCGTTCTGAAGAACCGTGAAAGTTATGAAATTATCGACCCGAAGGATGTGGGAATCGACGATAACGCGATCGTGCTGACTGCCCGTAGCGGACGGGCAGCGCTGAAGCACCGCTTACAGGTATTGGGCGTCGAGCTGTCGCAGGAAAAGTTGGATAAGGTCTATGACGAATTCCTGAAACTGGCCGACCGCAAGAAAGATATCAACGACGAC
This sequence comes from Parabacteroides vesiculifaciens, assembly GCF_049860805.1. Classification (NCBI taxonomy): domain Bacteria; kingdom Pseudomonadati; phylum Bacteroidota; class Bacteroidia; order Bacteroidales; family Tannerellaceae; genus Parabacteroides; species Parabacteroides vesiculifaciens. The sequence goes on along the minus strand of NZ_CP187555.1, from coordinate 2,779,151 downwards.
GACGTATTGATGCTTGCCGGCAAGGATCGTACGGCTATGCATCGCATCAAGCTGGAGTATCTGCAAGTGACTTCGGGTGTCGGCCTGCAATCCGTGGCCAGCGTCTGCCTGAATATCGCAGGCGAGAAGTTCGAAGCGGCCGCTTCCGGTAACGGCCCTGTCGATGCGGCCATCAAGGCGGTGAAATCCATTATCCACCGTACGATGACGATCCAGGAATTCCTGATCCAGGCGATCAACAAAGGCAGCGACGACATGGGTAAGGTACACATGCAGGTCGAATACGAAGGAAACCGTTATTACGGTTTTGCTGCCAATACCGATATTATTGCCGCTTCTGTTGAGGCATTTATCGATGCAATTAATAAATTTGTAAAATGAACTGATAAATATGAATACATTATTCGACAAAATCTGGGATTCCCACGTGGTGACAACGATCGAAGAGGGACCCACACAGCTTTACATCGACAGGTTGTACTGTCATGAAGTAACCAGTCCGCAAGCCTTTGCCGGTATGCGTGCACGTGGTTTGAAACCGCTCCGTCCGGAACGTATCTATTGTATGCCGGACCATAACACGCCGACACACGATCAGGACAAACCGATCGAAGATCCTGTTTCGAAGAATCAGGTCGATACGTTGGCTAAGAATGCTTTCGAATTCGGGTTGACGCATTATGGGATGATGGATGAACGCAACGGCATCATCCACGTGGTAGGTCCGGAACGCGGACTGACCTTGCCGGGGATGACGATCGTTTGCGGCGACTCGCACACCTCTACCCACGGAGCGGTCGGAGCGGTCGCTTTCGGTATCGGGACCAGTGAAGTGGAAATGGTGATGGCTTCACAGTGTATCTTGCAGGCAAAGCCGAAAACCATGCGTATCCGTGTGGAAGGTAATCTTGGAAAAGGGGTGACGGCAAAGGATGTCGCTCTCTATATCATGTCGAAAGTGACGACCAGCGGCGCCACCGGATATTTCATCGAATATGGCGGATCGGCGATCCGCAGCCTGACGATGGAAGGCCGTCTGACTTTGTGCAACCTGTCTATCGAAATGGGGGCACGCGGCGGGATGATCGCGCCCGATGAAACAACCTTTGCCTATCTCAAAGGACGTGAAAATGCTCCGGTAGGCGAAGAATGGGACAAGGCGGTTGCCTATTGGAAAACGTTGAAGAGCGGCGATGATGCCGTGTTTGACAAAGAAATCCTGTTTAATGCGGCCGATATCGAGCCGATGGTGACCTATGGAACCAATCCGGGTATGGGCATGGGCGTCACGCAAACGATCCCGACTGTCGAAGGCATGAACGAGGTGGCTAAAACGTCTTTTATGAAATCGATGGGATATATGGGCTTCGAACCGGGTGAATCGTTGCTCGGCAAGAAGATCGATTATGTGTTCTTAGGTTCTTGCACCAATGGACGTATCGAAGATTTCCGCGCTTTCGCTTCTATTGTAAAGGGACGGAAGAAAGCCGATCATGTGATCGCCTGGCTGGTTCCCGGCTCCTGGATGGTAGATGCGCAGATTCGCGAAGAGGGGTTGGACAAGATATTTGAAGAGGCTGGCTTCCAACTCCGCCAACCGGGATGTTCGGCTTGCCTGGCGATGAACGATGATAAGATCCCGGCAGGAAAATATGCCGTCTCGACAAGCAATCGTAACTTCGAAGGACGCCAGGGACCGGGTGCCCGTACGATCCTGGCCGGTCCGTTAGTGGCAGCGGCAGCAGCGGTGACAGGGGAAATCACCGATCCGAGGACCTTGATTGGATAAGGCCGGATGTACCGTGCTACACCGACGCCCTGTGTAACGCTACACATGCATCGTGGGTAACGTTACACATGCCTCGAGGGTAACGTTACACAGACACCCTGTGTAACCCGGCACAGAGGATTTGTCCGAAACGAAATAGTAAAACAATAAAATTGATAAAGAGAAATGAAACAGAAATTCAACATCATAACATCGACCTGCGTCCCTCTTCCCCTTGAGAATGTGGATACGGACCAGATCATTCCTGCCCGCTTCCTGAAGGCTACCGACAAGAAGGGGTTCGGTGAAAACCTGTTCCGCGACTGGCGGTACGACAAGCAGGGTAACAAAATCGAATCGTTTGTCCTGAACGATCCGACCTACGGCGGACAGATCTTAGTGGCAGGGAAGAACTTCGGTTCGGGCTCCAGCCGTGAGCACGCGGCATGGGCGATTGCTGATTACGGGTTCCGGGTTGTCGTGTCCAGCTTCTTTGCGGATATCCACAAAAACAATGAATTGAACAATTTTGTTCTTCCTGTAGTGGTTAGCGAACCGTTCTTAGCCGAACTTTTCGAATCGATTTTTGCCGATCCGAAAACAGAAGTCGAAGTCAATCTGCCCGCCCAAACCATCACCAATAAGGCGACCGGTAAGAGCGAGCACTTCGACATCAATGCCTATAAAAAAGACTGCTTGGTGAACGGCCTCGACGACATCGACTACTTGTTATCCAATAAAGCGAAGATCGAAGCATTCGAAAGGGAACGCAGTAATAAAGAATTATGATAGAAATAATGGATACCACCCTGCGCGACGGGGAACAGACATCGGGCGTTTCTTTTGCGGCGCATGAGAAGCTGAGCATTGCACAGGCATTGCTCGACCTGGGCGTGAACCGTCTGGAGATCGCCTCTGCGCGTGTCTCGGACGGCGAGTTCGAGGCCGTGAAGCGCGTGGCTTCCTGGGCGGAACGTACCGGGAACATTCAGAAGCTCGAAGTGCTCGGCTTTGTGGATGGCAACGTCTCGCTCGACTGGATCGAAGCGGCCGGATGCCGTGTGGTAAACCTGCTTTGCAAAGGCTCTTACAAGCATGTGACTGAGCAGCTCCGTAAGACTCCCGAACAGCATTTCGCCGATATTCGCTCCGTCATCAACCTGGCTACCGAACGGGGAATCGCCGTGAACGTCTATCTGGAAGACTGGTCGAACGGTATCAAGAACTCGCCCGAATATGTTTATCAGTTCGTCGATTCGCTCCGCGACCTGCCGATCAGCCGTTTCATGTTGCCCGATACGCTCGGCATCCTGAACCCCGGCAACACCTACGAGTATTGCAAGGCAATGGTTACACGCTATCCGGACCTGAAGTTCGATTTCCATGCCCATAACGACTACGACCTGGCGGTTGCGAACGTTTACTCCGCCGTCCGTGCCGGCATAGAAGGCCTTCATACCACGTTGAACGGACTCGGTGAACGCGCCGGAAATGCCCCGCTCAGCAGCGTGCTTGCCGTATTGAAAGACCAGTTGGGAATGGAGACGACGCTCAGGGAAGAGCGGATTAATTACGCCAGCCGCCTTGTGGAAACCTTCTCCGGTGTCCATATCCCGCCTAACAAACCGATTATCGGCGAACATGTCTTTACGCAATGCGCCGGTGTCCATGCCGACGGAGACAGCAAGAACAACTTGTATTGCAACGACCTCCTGCCCGAACGTTTCGGCCGTGTCCGCGAATATGCACTCGGCAAAACCTCCGGCAAGGCGAATATCCGCAAGAACCTCGAATCGCTGGGGATCGACATCGACGAGAACTCCATGCGTAAAGTGACCGAGCGGATCATCGAGCTGGGTGATAAGAAAGAAATGGTTACGACGGAAGATCTTCCGTATATTATCAGCGATGTGCTCCATCACGATACGATGGCCGACCAGCGCATCCGCATCTTGAATTATTCCCTGTCTTTGGCGCAGGGGCTGAAACCGGTCGCCACCCTGAAGATAGAGATCAACGGCGAAGCCTATCAGGAATCGGCTTCCGGTGACGGACAGTACGATGCTTTCGTGCGTGCCCTCCGGAAGATCTATACCGATCTGGGCCGTCCTTTCCCGATGCTGACCAACTACTCCGTTTCCATACCCCCCGGCGGACGAACCGATGCTTTCGTGCAGACCATCATCAGCTGGAATTATGCAGGAGTGGACTTTAAGACCCGCGGCCTCGATGCGGACCAGACGGAAGCTGCCATCAAGGCGACTTTGAAGATGCTGAACAAGATAGAACAATAATAATGTGCCAATTTGCTAATGTGCCAATGAAAGAAAAATTGCTACATCAGCACATCGGTACATTGGCACATTGGCAAATTATTAAATATTGAAGTTATGAAGAAGTTAACAATTGCGCTTGTAGCGCACGACAACCGGAAGGCTGACATGGTAGAATGGGCGGTTCACAATGCTGAATTTCTTTCCCATCATCACATTGTATGTACCGGAACAACCGGAAACCTCGTTCGCCAGGCAATGGAAGAAAAGGGGGTTCCGGCGGATATCACCTGCATGCACTCCGGCCCGCTGGGTGGAGATGCTGAAATCGCTGCGATGGTCGTGCGGAAGGAAATAGACCTTGCCGTATTCCTGATCGATGACCTGAACCCGCAACCGCACGAGGCCGACATTCAGATGTTGCTTCGCCAATGCCGTGTCCATAACGTGCCTATCGCTTGTAATCGGTATAGCGCCGACCTGATGATTACAAGTTCGCTGTGGGATGATGAGAACTACGTCCCGACAGAACCTAAATATGTCTATTTTAAAAGAGATTAATAACATAACAAACGAATATGAAATTGAATATTGCAGTACTTCCCGGCGACGGGATCGGTCCTGAAATATCTGCACAAGGTGTGGATGTGATGAGTGCCGTTTGTAAGAAATTCGGACACGAAGTCCGTTATGAATATGCTCTTTGCGGGGCTGATGCGATCGACAAGGTGGGCGACCCTTTCCCGGAAGAAACGTACCGGATTTGTGAAAAGGCCGATGCCGTGCTGTTCTCTGCTGTAGGTGATCCGAAGTTCGATAACGATCCGACAGCCAAAGTGCGTCCCGAACAGGGATTGTTGGCTATGCGTAAGAAACTGGGCTTGTTTGCCAATATCCGGCCCGTACAAACCTTTAAGTGCCTGCTGCACAAATCACCGCTTCGGGCCGACTTGGTGGACGGGGCGGATTTCTTGTGCATCCGTGAACTGACCGGGGGGATGTATTTCGGAGAAAAATATCAGGATAACGATAAGGCTTACGATACCAATATGTACACTCGCCCAGAGATCGAGCGCATCTTGAAAGTCGGTTTCGAATATGCCATGCAGCGTAAGAAACATCTGACAGTGGTCGATAAGGCGAACGTCCTGGCCTCTTCACGCCTGTGGCGCCAGATTGCGCAGGAGATGGCTCCCTTATATCCGGAGGTTCAGACCGACTATATGTATGTCGACAATGCGGCTATGCGTATGATCCAGGAACCCAAATTCTTCGATGTCATGGTGACGGAGAATACGTTTGGCGATATCCTTACCGACGAAGGCTCTTGCATCAGTGGTTCCATGGGCTTGCTCCCTTCTGCTTCGACAGGCGAAAGCACTCCGGTATTCGAACCGATTCATGGCTCATGGCCGCAGGCTAAAGGACTGAATATCGCCAACCCGTTGGCACAGATCCTTTCGGTAGCCATGTTGTTCGAGTATTTCGGTTGCAAGGCGGAGGGCGCTTTGATCCGCGAGGCTGTGGATGCTTCGCTGGACGCTAATGTGCGTACTCCCGAAATCCAGGTGGAAGGCGGTGCAAAATATGGCACGAAAGAGGTCGGCGCATGGATTGTCGACTATATCGGGAAGAAGTAAGGGGACAAGACTAAATCCCGCTTGCTAATTGACATAATTTAGGCACGGATTACTAACTCTGTGAAATCCGTGCCTAAAGATATTTATCCGATTATGTATTTGCTCTTCGGCAGATAAGAAAGGGCCTTAATAACTAAATAAGAAGTGATGAAAGTGCAGATCGCGATTAACGGTATCTTGATCATGGCGCTGTCGAACAGGCTGTTCAACAGGTCATAAAACAGATTCAGCAACATGATATGTACCAGATAAATCCCGTAACTCTTAATCGATATATCCGTAACCAACCTTCCGCAGGATGAATCCGGGTTCTTGATCCGGATGTTCTTAATCAACAGGAAAATCCCCGTTGCCACCATTGCGACATTAATAGTCTCGTATCCCCAGGTGATTTCCAGCTGCGGGACATATTCGGCTGTCGATAACCGTTCGTGGAAACCGTACCAGGTAATGAAATAACCCACTGCCAGCAAAGCGATGCCGACCGGCAGGTTCCAGCTTTTCCGTTCGGAAGCGTATACCCGCAAGTAATAAGCCAGTATCATATATCCCAACAGGCCGGAGAAGTAATATAACATCGGAGTCCCGTTCCAGAAACATTCTCCTAATACTTCCGGGAATACCAGATGGATGTAAGGCACACACAAAGAAAACGCCCATATACCGAGATACAGCTCGATGCTCTTTCGCGAAGCCGTCTTTAACCAGGGCGAAATGATAGGGGCGAAGAGATACAACCCCATCAGCATATAGACGTACCAGAGATGTCCCACCTGTGTCCCGAAGTTTACAGGGATTTTGAGGATGTTTACACAGGCGGTTGCAAAGTCGACCTGTCCCCGGAAGAACTGATAGAATGAATAAGCGATGCACCAGAATATAAAAGGTATGACTACGCGGGTGAAGCGTCTGCGGAAGAATTGCGCCGGTTCGTCTTTTACGGGAAGGAGGAAATAGCCGGTCAGCATTACGAACAGAGGGACAGCCGAACGGCAGACCGAGTTATAAAGGTCTACCCAAAAAGCATTCTCCCCTTTTATCACATCCCCGACCGGACCGATATAATAAAACTCTCCGGTGTGTACCTGGATTACCATGTAGCAGGCCAGAACCCGCAGTACATCGAGCGCAAAATTGCGTTTAGCGTCTTTCTGCATAATAAGTAAGATGATTTAAGTTTGTTAGAAAATATTTGTTTGCTTATTATTGGGCCAGTTTCATCAACTCCTTGATTACTTCCTTATTATATCCCATCGATTCGGCTTTCTTGAAATCGATGGCTGCCCGTTCTTTTTCGTATTGTGCCAGTTTGATCTTGCCTCTCAGTACATAGAGGTTGGCTGTCGGTTTGCTTTCGGTAAAGACTTTCTCTATATCCGCCATGGCGCGTGCGTTCTTGCCCATCATGAAATACAGGTCTGCACGCCCTTCGTAGAGCACCCAGTCGCGGGGCATTTCGCTGATGAGGTAGTTGAATATCCGTTCGCTTTCGTCAAAGTTCCCGCGCATCTTTTCCAGGATGGCATGGCCGAGGCGGGCACGGACTGATTTCTCGTTTACTTCCAAGATCTTGTCGAAGTCCTGTTCCGCCCACATATAATTTTGTAACTGTATATAGAGCAGCCCGCGACAATAAAGCGCCTCTTGATGTTCCGGATCTTCTATCAGTAGCGTGTTATAATCGTTCAACGCTTTTTCCGTTTCTCCCAGTTCGGTGTAAAGGGAAGCCCGGTTTTCGAGAATGGTGATGTTCTTGGTATGGCCGCTCAACGCGGAAGTGTAGGAGATGAGCGCGTCCTGCAACTTCCCCTGCCGGCGCTGTATGGTTCCGAGGTTCGTGAGCAGGGCATAGTTCAGCGGGTTGGCCGGTTCTTTGCGCATGGCCGTTTTCAGGCTCTCCTCTGCGGACACTAAGTCGCCTTTATCTACGAAGTCGTAGCTTTTCTCTATTAATTCTTCGTATGATTGCGCAAAGCTATTCCCTATAAATAGGAACAAACCTATAATAATCAAGAAAGTCCTCATTCTCTATCGTTTATATCTGTTATCTGACCGATTGCAAAACTACATAATAAAATCGGTTCTTTATTAGAATAAAAAAACTTTATACCTTTGCTACAATTTCTAATACTTTTAGAAAGAATGACTGTTATGTAATAAGTATGAATTTCCATAAATACAAATAATTATGATTGTAGCAGCAATAGACTTTTCACATGGTTTGGAAGGTATTTTTAATTCCCTGATGACGCAAGGGGCGGCATTGGGATGGACGCTTATCAAGGCGTTTTTGGTTTTTATAGTCGGGCGTCTCCTGATTAACTTGGTGAACAAACTGATAAAACGGGTTTTGCTGAAACGGGATATCGAACCTTCGGTGAAGACCTTTGTCGGAAGTTTGGTAAATGTTGTCCTGACTATTTTATTGATCATCTCGGTTGTCGGTGCACTGGGTGTGCAGACCACTTCGTTTGCCGCTCTGCTCGCTTCTGCCGGTGTCGCTGTCGGTATGGCTTTGAGCGGCAACCTGGCGAACTTTGCGGGCGGATTGATCATCCTGTTGTTTAAGCCTTTCAAGGTTGGTGACTATATTGAGGCACAGGGCACAGGCGGTACGGTGAAGGAAATCCAGATTTTCCACACGATTCTGGCGACACCCGATAATAAAATGGTGTATATCCCGAACGGATCGTTGAGTAGCGGAGCGGTTACGAACTTCAGCCGGCAGGCTACCCGCCGCGTGGACTGGACGTTCGGTGTCGATTATGGCGAAGACTATGATAAGGTAAAGGCGGTGATCGAAACGATCCTTGCCCGTGACTCCCGCATTTTGGCTGATCCGGCTCCTTTCATTGCCTTACATGCATTGGCGGACAGCAGTGTGAATGTTGTCGTCCGTGTATGGGTGGAAAGCTCGGATTATTGGGATGTCTATTTCGGAATAAATCAGGCTGTTTATGCTACATTTAATGAAAAAGGCATCAACTTCCCGTTCCCGCAACTTACTGTGCATCGGGCTGATAACTGATTTGTCCTGAAAAGAAAAGGATTCGTTCAATAATCGACAGGTTTTGTTAGGAGTCCTTTTGAAGGATAGAACTTTAAACAAAAAGATTTATCTTTGTCAATTATTATAATAATTAATAAGGAAGATATAAGTATAAGATATTAAGAACTTTATTTCATTACTTTAGTATTATTATTTGATTATAAGAGAAAATGATTCCCGGCTCGTCACTTTGGTGGCGAGCCTTTTTTATTATGGCATGGATAGTGACGTTTTTGTACATTAAGCCCGGATGTAAGTATCTTTTATATTAGATTATAACTTTGTAAAACTGAACTTTTCTATCTTTGCCTCTGTTAAAGAATTGAATAATTAAACAATTTGCATATGAATAAAAAATTTACACTTTTGGCTGCGGCCTTAATGACGGTAGGAACTTTTACTGCGGCAAGTGCGGCAGGTGATGTTCCGAGTAAAGATTGGACTGCAGGTAATTATTATTACTTGAAGACTGGCGATAATTACTTGTCTCTGGATGGAAACAAGGCTGATTCTGTAATAGTGAAAGAAATCACTTCGTTTGAAAAAGTAGATAAAGCAGCTCGTGATTCTGCTCTTTGGGAAATTACGGGGATAACAGAAACTGCTGGAACAGTTTATCAATTTAAGAATAAAAAGACAAATGCAGTTCTGTCTTTTGCTGCTTCTCAGGAAACAACTCCTGTTTTAGCTTCTGGTATCAATAAATGGAAGTTTACTGATGGTGAAAGTTTAAGTGCTTCTATAGACGGTGATAAAACGATGACATTGGCTTTAGATACAGATAAAGGTATTGTATTTAAAGGTGGTTCAGTATTGAAACTAACGGTGACTAAGCCTGATACAATGACGATGACTCCACAAGATCTTGGCGATGGTTTCAGTACTTTTCAGTTAAATTTCGGCGAGAAATATGAAGGAAATATCTTTACAGGTGAAGATCTAATTGCCAATTCTGTTGGAGATAAAGGTTTTATGACTTTGCAGGTTAAAGGTGATGAAGCATATCCGAATGGGGTTAAGAAGTTTTTAGGTGTTGATACGCTCAAAACAACGATTAACAATCAGCAGAATGTATTTGGCGCTGGATTTGCATTAGATTCGACTCGTAAAGTTTTACGTCCGAATGAACTTTGCCAGCATTTCAAGTTTGTTGTCAATTTGCAGAATGATTCAATTGCGATGTTTGTAGCAGGTGCCCCTGATTTTGATGACAATTTAGACGTTAATACAGCAGCGGGTGATACTGTTCGTGTTGTTTATGCTCAAACCGGTAGCACAAAAGTTTTAACAGTTTCTAAGTTTGACGCAGATGCTCAGCCATTGCAGGGTAAACTTCCTTTGATTAAAGTATCAAAGGGTACTCCTGTTACAATCCCGACTGGTACTGGTGTCTACTTCTTGCAAAAGGTAAGTACCGGTGCTGATAATGGTAAATATTATGTGACTGAGAATACCTTTATGGGAGGTGATAGTGTTCCTTCTCTTAATTTGGCGAGAGGTCAGTGGTATATTAAGGAAAATAACGGTAAATATTCTGTTGTTGATCGTCAATCAAATTCTAAGATGATCATAGATAGTGAAGTGTTTGCTGTACAGGGAAAAGAAAATACTTATTTGTTTGGTAAAGACTCTGTGAAGATTTCTTGGCAGGCTGTCAATTTGAAAGACAAATATTTAGGATCTCTCTACTTTACTGAAGACGAATTGAATGCTAACGGTTATGTGCTGAACTTGGTTTCAGGAACAACAGGAGTAAGTGACATTTATGCTTATACTACAGATTCTATTTTAAAAGGTAAAGCCGGTGATGCTAAAGATGCAGCAATCTTTAAACTGATTCCGAGCGATACAGTTCTTGCTGGTGGTGCAACAACACTGGGAGATGAGCTTTTCGTTATTTCTTATAAACTGAAGGGTTTGTTTAACAGTGATACGATAACTGCTCAATCAGATAGTCTGAAATTTTCTAAATCGAAGTCTGCTTTATCATTCACGTTCATTTCTGATGCTAACGCTGAGAAGTATGCTATGTTGACTTCTATTGGTGGAAAAGACAATTATGTTGGTATGAATGTCAATACCTCTTGTGTACAGCTGTCAGATAAAGCTGCATATGTAAACCTCGAAGCCGTTGACGCTCCCGAATATGCTTTATTTGCAAGTGCTCACAAACGTTTGGCCTATAATAACAATGCTTTAGTTATGAATCCGCTGAACTTCTTTGCTGAAATGAAAGATGAAGGTAATCTAATTACAAAAGCAAATTATGAAGCAGATAACTTTAGCTTGTGGGTTGAACAAGATACGGTAATTGCTGGTAAACAATTGTATTTTATATCTTCTGGTGTTGCTAATGGTGGTAAAGCTGAAGCTGATATTCGCTATTACTTAGCTGCTAAAGATACGACAAGAGCAGGTATTGATGCTACTACTTATGCAATGTTTATTTCTCATGATTCAATCAAAACAATGAAAAACAGCCCTGCTCTCTTCGCATTCAAGACTGCTGAAGAAGGCGGTTATTATCTGGAAAACCAGAAAGAGTTGAATAAAACGAATGGTAAGCCTTATGTTGGCGTTGTAAACGGTTTTGCAGTAATGCAAGCCACTCCGAGTGCCGCATTCGAAGTACAAACCGCTTCCGCTCCGACAGCCAACGAAGAGATGAACGTATCTGAAATCAAGGTAATCAGTAATGACGGTCAGGTTATCGTAACGAATGCTTCCGGTAGAAAGATCACGTTGTCTAATATCTTAGGACAGACAATCGGTGTTCGTAGAGCAAGCTCTGAATACTTCTCAATGCCTGCTACATCCGGCATTGTACTGGTAACTATCGAAGGTGACACCACTTACAAAGTGATTGTAAAATAAGAACTATAATCTTATAACCAAAAAGGCGGCCTCCTGTAAAGGGAGCCGCCTTTCTTTTTTAGTAATTTTCGGGAGAAGACCTATTTCTCTCCCGAAAGTTTCTTATCCAAATAAGCCAGTTTCTTAATCGCTTTTTCCTTCTCTTTCGTCAGCTTTTCGATGTCGCTTAGTACGACAGCCAGTTCGTAGGTTGAGGCGATTGCTTTCTTATCCGCATCGGCAATATAGAGAATGTAAGGTTTGCCGCCTGTATATTCGACCTTGATGCGTTCCCCTTTGTTGGCAAAAATGAATTTAACGGCATCTTCGCATTTTTCCCCTTGATAAGTCACAACTTCGGTCGTATTCCCTAAGTCCTTGAAGTGGTAGTTCAGGCCCCCGTCGTAAGGGATGGCGGGTGTTTCGGCGAAAAGACCGTCCGGGGTACTCAGTTTAATGCCGGTATGATTGATGGGCTTGCCTCCGAAATAAACGCTTGCCAGATACATTTCCCCTTTTTCGTTGACACCTGAACGGATGTAGCAACGCTGGATGTTACGTTCGATTGTCTGCTGCTTGGAGACATAATTGCCGATTTCGTTATAGGCGGAATCCTTTTCGAAGTTAAAACCTTTCTTCAACCCTTCCAGTTCCTGCTGCTTGACCGGGATCAGGCTGTCGCAGAAAGCAAGGTTGCGTTCCGCCTCCTTTTGTTCCACTTGGCGCATCAGCGTCAGACCGTCCCGGATCACTTTGAGCTCTTTCGGGTACAGGATGCGGATGCTGTCGATCTCACTTTTGGCGGCAAAGAACTCATTCCGTTCATACCTGTTTCTGGCATTGTCCAGCCTTGCCTGTGCATTCTTTTCGTCATTGTTGCAACCGCTCAATGCCACGGCTGCAAGTGCTATACAGATTGCTGACTTTTTCATTATGATACTTGTTTAATTGTCTACTTCTTATTAGGCAGATCAAAGATAAGGATAAAAAATGAGAATAAGGACAGGTGGGCGCAAGAAGGTTGTAGACAAGGGGGTTAGAGAAAAATGGGCAGCGGGAGCGAAGCCAATCAAATATATTCCTGGGGCCATGTTAAAAAATATATCTTCAGGAAACAATCAATCCATGTATATGTTTTATTTTGAAAAATATGAATCAACAATTTGATTATCATGAAGATTTTAATAATTGTTACCAGTACAGGGAGTTTTGCCAATGGGAAACTCGCAACCGGATTATGGCTTAGTGAGTTTACTCATATCTATCATAGTGCAAAAGAAAGCGGTTATGATATAACGGTAGCCAGTCCGAAAGGAGGTCATACTCCCATCGATCCCGAAAGTTTAAAACCGATTTTTTGGGATGAAATGTCTAAAATGTATTGGGAAAAGCCTGAATTCAAAGATATGCTGAATCATGTAAATAGTTTGGATAGCGTGTTGGAACAACGGTTTAATTGTGTATATTTAGCCGGTGGACACGGTGCAATGTATGATTTTCCAGACAATGCAGCTTTAAAGGCAATCATAAAGAAACAGTATGAAAGCGGTAAGATGGTGTCTGCCATTTGTCATGGTGTCAGTGGACTGTTGAATGTCAGACTATCCAATGGCGAATATATGATTAAAGGCAAAAAGCTGACGGGATTCAGTTGGTTTGAGGAAAGTCTTGCCAGAAGAAAAGAAGAAGTACCTTTCGATCTTGAAGCGTTGCTGAAAGAGAGAGGAGCCGATTACGAAAAAGCATTGATACCTATGACCTCAAAAGTAGTTGTAGATACAAATCTGATTACCGGGCAAGACCCATTCAGTTCTAAAGAAATGGCGAAGGTCGTTATGCAGCAATTAAATAAATAAACAATGATAAGTGGCTGAAGTAATCAGCCGGAAATAAATGTTTAATTCAAATCAGTATCATTATGAATTTAGATGAAGTCCTCCATCATCGCCGCTCTGTACGGATGTATGATAAAGAAAAACAGATAGATACGGAAAAGGTAAAACATTGTTTGGAACTGGCTACATTGGCTCCTAACAGTTCGGATATGCAATTATGGGAATTTTACCATATTACGGACCCCGAACTATTGGCAAAAATTTCAAGGGACTGCCTTGGTCAGAAAGCCGCTTCTACTGCTTCACAAATCGTCGTTTTTGTAGTACGGCGTGACTGGTACAGGAAACATGCGCGATTCGTACTCGATTTCGAACGGGAGAACATTCGTCGCCACAGTCCGAAAGAACGTCAGACCAAACGTATTAAGGACCGGGAAATCTATTACGGCATATTGATGCCTTTTGTCTATGCCCGGTTCTTTGGTATTCTTGGATTGTTCAGGAAATTGTTGGCTAACATAATCAGTATTTTCCGTCCGATGATGCTTGAGGTTTCCGAGAATGATATACGTGTTACAGCCCATAAATCCTGTGCGCTTGCCGCGCAAACGTTTATGATTGCAATGGCAAACGAAGGCTATGACACCTGCCCTTTGGAAGGGCTGGACAGCCGTCGGCTGAAAAGGACATTGAAATTACCTCATGGTGCTGAAATAAACATGGCTATTCCTTGTGGAATACGGGATGAAAATAAAGGCATTTGGGGCGAACGTTGCAGGGTGCCTTTTAAGGATGTTTATCGTAAGATGTAAGGCATTCATTATTCTTAGTTCACTGTTTGTTTATGCCAATGCCTTTCCTTAAAAGTTACATGATTTCTCAAAAGCCCATCCTTGTTCTGGAAATCAAAACTTTATCTTATTCGTTGCAAATGATATTGGAAAAAGGGAGAATTAGCATCCCCGCAAGAATTTAGTTATCTTTGCCGGTCAAATGAAGATTTATTTTAGGCACGGATTACACGGATTAACACGGTTTTTATTTAAAATCAATATATTATCCGCGAAATCCGTGTAATCCGTGCCTAATATTATACCGATAACTCATCATTTGTTAATAAGCAAATTTTATGTACATAGAACAAGAAGATATATTAAAACATATTTCGGCGAAGCCGTTTCATTTGATTTCGGAAGCAGCGGACGAGTTGGGGGTTGAAGCATACGTGATTGGTGGTTATGTGCGGGATATATTTCTGCATCGCCCTTCTAAAGATATTGATGTCGTTGCCGTAGGGAGCGGCATCGAGCTGGCGAAAGCCGTTGCGAAGAAGTTGGGGCGGGGAGCTTACTTGTCCGTATTCAAGAACTTCGGTACGGCGCAGGTGAAGGCTGGCGATTTGGAGCTGGAGTTTGTCGGTGCCCGTAAGGAATCCTACTCGCGCGATAGTCGCAAACCGATTGTCGAAGACGGGACGCTCGAAGACGACCAGAACCGCCGCGACTTTACGATCAACGCCCTGGCACTTTGCCTGAATAAGGACCGGTACGGCGAACTGGTCGATCCTTTCGATGGCTTGACCGATATGGACAATTTGCTGATCCGCACCCCGCTCGATCCGGATATAACCTTTAGCGACGATCCGTTGCGCATGATGCGTGCCGTCCGCTTTGCCACGCAGTTAGGTTTTTTTATCGATCCCGACACCTTCGATGCGATCGAACGGAATAAGGAACGTATCTCGATTATCTCAAAAGAACGAATTGTAGATGAATTGAATAAGATCGTTCTTTCGCCGAAACCCTCTGTCGGTTTCGATCTGCTGGATCGTTGCGGGTTGTTGCCTCTGATCTTCCCTGAACTTTGTGCCCTGAAAGGGGTGGAGACGAAGGAAGGGATCGGGCATAAGGATAACTTCGCCCATACCTTGATGGTGCTCGACCGCCTGAGCAAGACCACTGATAACCTGTGGTTGCGCTGGAGCGCTCTTTTCCATGATATAGCCAAGCCGACGACGAAACGTTTCGACCCGCGCCTGGGCTGGACGTTCCATAATCATAATTTCATCGGGGAGAAGATGATCCCCGGTATTTTCCGTAAGATGAAGCTGCCGATGAACGAGAAGATGAAATATGTCCAGAAGATGGTCAGTCTGCATATGCGTCCGATCGCCTTGTCGGACGATGAAGTAACGGACTCGGCTATTCGCCGCTTGCTGTTCGATGCGGGCGACGATATAGACGACCTGATGAAACTTTGCGAGGCGGATATCACGAGCAAGAACCCTGAAAAGGTGCGCCGCTTCCTGAACAACTTCAGGAAAGTCCGCAGCAAGCTCGCCGATATAGAAGAGAAAGACCGTGTCCGCAACTTCCAGCCTCCTGTAACGGGTGAAGAGATCATGGAAACGTTCGGGCTTCCCCCTTCGCAGCCGGTCGGTGTCCTGAAAGAAGCCATCAAGAATGCGATCCTCGACGGCGTGATCCCGAACGAATATGAAGCAGCCCGTGCCTTTATGCTGCAACGGGCGGAGAAGATGGGGCTGGAACCGGTAAAGGAATGATTGATAATAATTATAAAAAGAAGAATAAATGAAACCTGAATTTAATTACGAATCCGTCCCCTACGCTTTTTCTCACTGCTTTTGCGGGCAATGTAAAATGGCTGATAAATGTCTCCGCCACCAAGTTGCCCTCCGGATTCCGGCAAGCAGGCATTCCGTACCGGTCATAAATCCGAATAATGTTTCATTAGATGGTAAGAATTGCCAGTATTTCAAGGCTGATAAGTTGTCTGTGTACGGATTGGGGATCAGCTGTATGTTTGACAACTTGAATTATCGAAAGGCGATTGCGGTCAGAAGACTGATTTATTCTTATTTCGGGCGAAGCATGTTTTACCGGATTCTCCATAAAGAACGTCATGTTACGCCTTCCGAACAGGAGTATATCCGGCAGATATTCGTTAACAATGGAGTCGATGCCGAACCGGTCTATGATGAATATGTAGAAGAATATGATTGGTAAATCCTAAGTATATGTTTTTCCATGCCTATGGGAATTTTTTCTCATGCCTGTGAGTATTTATTCTCATGCTTGTGAGAAAAAGTTCTCATGCCTATGAAAATCGTGAGAATTGGGAGCTTTGTTAATCAGTGACTTAATCTTTTTTGCGCTTGACGTGGGATCGCATTAGAACCGACCATATAAATATCTGATCGATAAGGCTTGTTTTTGCGGTCCCGCATCAAGCGCGAAGATAAGAAAGTTTTGGCATACTTTTTCAGTTTCCCTCAATCCGTTTAGATCCTGTTTACATTGATTGTATATATGCCACGGTATTGAAAGAATCAACCCTTACCACCCTGAAACCGACATTGGCGTAGCCCTGTGAACCCATTCTCACGACATCCGATTTTTCACTACGGCAATCATCCCGGTCAGAATCCCAACTACCACCTTTGACGATATACGAACCGTTTGTGTTCGTTGATGAGGTCCATTCCCAGCAATTGCCCCAGAAATCGATGCCTCCACAAGCGCCGGTTGTTTGCTTGTAAGCATCCACCGCCGTCAATCCGGATTCCACGTGGCCCGAGTTCATGGAGACATCTTTAGGCATATGACCGGCACCGAGAATCCACTCTTCATCGCTTGGAAGATGATATGCGTGCGAGTCGTCTCGGGCCGTAAGCCAGTCGCAATAAGCAGTGGCTTCGGCAATCGTAACATTTACTACCGGATAGTTCTCTTTTCCTTTATCATAGATAAAGCCATCTTTGAAGGCTGCGTATTCAGCATTAGTCACAGGTGCAAAACCGATGTAAGCATTCGGAGCTGATGCACCGCGCAACACCATCCAGGCGTCATTCGGGTTGTCGTCGATTCGAGGGTCAATGAGTCTCAGGAACTGTTGTTCGAGCCGAATATCCCGATTCTCGACCATCTCGTCCACAATACCCTGCATTTCTTCTACGAGGTCGGGAGTTTTTGCCTCTCTCTCCAGTTCACGGAGCTTGGCTTTCTTTCGTGCCACGACCTTATCATAGCGAAGTCCCATTTGATCTAACAATGCCTGCTTATTCTCTTCCGTCGGGTTCTGTTGGTATTGGCGGAGAAGAGCAGTCGTAGTGGCATCCAGTTCAGGACGTTCTTCTTCCACAAGCGGCGCATCGGGGTTGTCAAACTCCAATTCGCTTTCCATCAAATCGTTCGGAATTATAAAACAGGCCCGTTCCACCGTCTGGTGTACGCCGAAATAATGAGCGACCAATCCGGCCTTGTAGATGGAAAGCCTGTATCCGCCATAGACTTCACAAGGAAAAGTAGAGATATAATAGTCCTTTCCGGGAGTGAAGCCGGACTCATCAGAAGCACTGAAAGTAATGATGGAATTGGCGTTTTCTGTTCCATCCATCATAGGCTTTCCCTGATCATCCCATTTAATCCTGGCTGTACCGGACAGGGCATAACCATCGACACTTTCCAACTCTACCTTTGTTACACCCGCCATTTGGAAGTTGAGTTTTATGCCACCGCAAACAGTATGGAAAAACAGAGAATCAGAGACGGTACGGGCCACTGTCACTACAGACTTTTCATCATACCCGTTGCCCCCGTCTGTTTGAGCGGAGGGAACGGTTACAGTTATACTTTCATGATCCGAAGACACCATGTTATCTGCCGGATAAGTGCCACACAAAGGATTCTCATCGGTAAAAGTGCCTTCGACAGTGCCTGAAAGGCTCGACTTGCACCCCGTTTCCTGTGCTTCCACGAGAACTGTTTGCCCATCGTGAAGGAGCATTATAATATCGCCTGCACTCCAATTGGCATGAAGTCCGTCAGAGATGATAGCGGTGAGGTTTTTATGGGCTGAATCCTGCTCTTGCTCGCAGGGAAATACGATATCTTCTATTTCTTCATCGTTATCCGAACACGATGCAAAGGCAAGCAGTGCCATAAAACAGAATAAGGTTCTACTTTTCATCTTTCTGCGTATTTTATCTTCTGTTCCGATTGCCATTACCTTTGCGTTTTGACAGGCGATCCATTATTTGCCGTTCCAGTTCGTACACACGCTTGATTTGTTTTTGCGTCAGGAACTTGCTGTATTCCTTGTAATATTTTTGCCGGATATCCAAAATCTTTTGGCTATGCTCGAAGCGATCTTTTATCTCCTGTTCCGTTTCCACATCCGTTTCTGACGGCGCATTACGACGGGAGTTTTTGCCTGTTCTCGGACCGAGTGCCCATATCTCTTTTTGGTATTGGCAGTAAGTCTCGACAAACCGCTCCGCTATGGTATCATCCATCACCATTTCATTCGCGATATGCCGTGCTTGCTTTTCTGCCAGTTCTTCACGGCTCAGGCGTTGTTTGTTACTATTTTGGGCACATATCGTTCCACAATAAGCCATCATTGCGACAGCAAGCATAAATAGGCTAAAAAAACTTTTCATAACTGTTCAAACTTTTTATTCGTTAATAAAAATATCGTCTTGATATACAGAGAACATATATATCTGATCTTCTGTGCTGAGATTGCCGAATGCCTGTTCCACATCAGCAAAGCCAACCGAATGTCCTTGATTAAGAACGAGAGCCAGCACAATGGCGGCAGCTGTCGTTGTCAGGGCGGTTATTACGACGCGCATGAACGTACGGTCCTTTTTTGTCTTGACTGCCGGTTGCCTTTTCAGTTCCTGCCAGACATTATCCTCCATTTCTGTAAAGAAATCATCGGGAACGGTATAAGGCATCCGTTTTCCTGCCTTGTTGAAATCGAAATTTTTATTCATATTCATTCCTTTTAGTCGTGCGAGTTCATATACTGTATAATCTTATCTTTGGCAATATGGTAATTTGCTTTTGCGGCGGAAACCGTCGAGCCTGTGACTTCGGCAATCTCTTCGTAATCCAATTCGTCATAATAGCGTAAATTGAATGCTATCTGCTGTTTGGCCGGAAGCGATAATATGGCATTCTGCAATTTGATAGACTCCAAATCGCCGTAGTCCACATAGGTGTCGGCCATAATTCCTCCGGCATCGGCGGCCTCATAGTCCAAAGACAACTGTTCTTCGTGGTAGCGACTCAATATGCGTAATGCCTCATTTGTCGCAATCTTGTAAATCCATGCGGTAAATGAACCGCTTTCATTGAACCGGTCAAAAGAGCGGAATATCCTCACGAATGTTTCCTGCGTTGCATCTTGTGCGTCTGCATGTGTCACGACAAGCCTGCGGATATGCCAATAGACCGGCTCTTTGTAAGTCGCCATCAGCAGGCGGAAACCCTTGTCGGGATGCTTTTTCATCGCAAGGATAATATCATTGTTTTTTACAGCCATTGCGTGACGGATGTTCTTATCTCTTGGTATATAATTTCTTCTTGCCCGTAACAACAAGCATTATCGGATTCTTTTCATTGCAGGCGAACGCATCGAGTTCCGCTTCTGCCATGTCTTTCGACAATCCCGTCATTTTTGCATACTTCTTAATGGACAGGTATTGATTCTGTTTTAGATACGCAATTGCCATCTGGAGCCGTTCTTTTCGATTGAACTTGCTGTCTATGCGGACTGTCGTTGCCGGTTTTGCAATTACAGTAACGACACGCTGCGGATGGTGACGATGTTGTGCACTTGCTGAACAACAGGTCATAAATGATATTACAGCTATTAATCCTATTGCTTTCTTGAATATCGAGTTCATTGTTTCAAAAATTATGTTATACATTTTAATTTGCAAATAGTTCTTCCGGATGAACTTCTATATATAAGACCTTACAAAATGGCAAAAGTCAAATTAGAGTGCAAATTTTTTTGTTAAGACAAGTCACGCCGGACATCTTTTACCCGGCGGTCGTATTCTGGTGAATGGTATAATCCACCATTAAATTTGAAGAACAATAAGAATTTATAGTATGTAGATCGAGTTCAATCTCCTTCTTTAGCAATATCGATGGCTGTAATTTTATGAGTTTAACCTTTCGACTGTTTTGACCCCTTTCACCGCGTTGATCTTTTTGGTCAACATATTCAGCGCCGTCGTGTCGCGAACCATTACCGTAAAGTTTCCCTGGAAGATCCCGTCTACCGAGTCGATGTTCAATGAGCGGAGCGTGACACCCGTTTCCTTGCTGATGACGGAGGTGATGTTGGTGACAATTGCGATGTCGTCACGGCCGATCACCCGGAGCGTAACGATATACCCGTTGTCTCCCTTGCCGCTCCATTTCGCCTGGATGATGCGGTAGCCGAAACGGCTGAACATCTCCTGCGCGTTCGGGCAGTCCATACGGTGGATCTTGATCCCTTGTGTGGAGACGAAACCGAACACCTCGTCCCCGTAGATCGGGTTGCAGCATTTCGCCAGTTTATATTCGATGCCTGTCAGGTTCTTGTCGATCACTAAGACATCCTTGTTCGTCGCGATCTCTTCCGCCTCGGTCGTCGTGATATATTCTTCGGCGCTGCGGACTTCGGTATGTTCGTTCGTTTCCGTTTCCCGGCGAACCTGCTCCAGGTATTCGTCGATAACCTGATTCGGGTCGAGGCGTTCCTCGGCTATCTCGACATAGAAGTCGGTGACGGTCTTGAAACCTTTCTTTTTGATATAACGCATCAAGACCGGTTCTTCCATCTCGATCTTCCGGTTCTTGAAACGGCGTTGCAGCATTTCTTTGGCGAAGTCTACCGCTTTGGCAGTCTCTTCACGGAGTGCCTGTTTGATCTTTACCCGTGCTTTGGAAGTGACGACGATGTTCAGCCAGTCGCGCTTCGGGCTCTGGGTAGGGGCGGTGATGATAGAAACCGTGTCGCCGTTGTTCAATACATATTTTATAGGGACATTCCTCTCGTTCACTTTTGCCGATACGCATTTGCTGCCGAGCTTGGTATGGATTGCGAAAGCAAAGTCAAGCACGGTCGCCCCTTTGGCCAGCTTGATCAGTTCGCCTGTCGGAGTGAAGACATAGATCTCGTCCTTGTACAAGTCCATCTTGAAATCCTGCATCAGGTCGAGCGGGTTGTTCTCCTTCGTTTCTAAGGCGGCGCGTACGGTGTTCAGGAATTCATCCAGTCCGCTTTCCGCTTTTCCCCCTTTGTATTTCCAGTGCGCGGCCAGTCCCCGCTCGGCGATCTCGTCCATGCGGCGGGTGCGGATCTGCACTTCCACCCATTTGTTCTGCGGCCCCATCACGGTGATATGCAAACTCTCGTAACCGTTCGTTTTCGGGATGGAAATCCAGTCTTTCATGCGCTTTGGGTTCGGCTGGTACATGTCGGTGATGATCGAGTAGACCTGCCAGCAATCCGAACGTTCCTTTTCATACGGGGTGTCTAAGATGATACGGATGGCGAACAAGTCGTATATGTCTTCAAACGGGATGTTCTGCTTTTTCAGCTTGTTGTTGATGGAATGGATGGATTTGGTACGTCCCTTGATGTCGAACCGGAAGCCGGCATCTTCCAACTTGCTCTTGATCGGTGCGATAAACTCGGCGATGTAGATGTCGCGCGAACGCTTCGTCTCGTTCAGTTTCTGTTTGATGAAGTCGTACTGCTTGCGGTCGGTATATTTCAGCGACAAATCTTCCAATTCGCTCTTGATGGTGTATAATCCGAGGCGGTGGGCAAGTGGGGCGTAGAGGTAAGAAACCTCCGTCGCCAGCCGTTTCCGGTCATCGTCGTTCTTTAAATGTTTGCCGAGGCGCATCAGGCAAAGACGGTCGGCGATCATAATCAGGATCACGCGTACGTCTTCGGCAAACGAGAACAACAACTTATGGAAGTTTTCGGAATCGACAGCCGTATTGCGGGCGTAAAGGTCCGAAGTTTTCAGCAGGCGGCTGATGATCAGGGCGACATCCGAATCGAATGTTGCTTTCACTTCATCCAGCGTGACGATCTTTTTCAGGACTGGGCGGTAGAGCAGGAGCGCGATGACCGAGGTGCGCTTCAGCCCGATCTCTACGGTGGCGATTAACGCTGTGTCGATATTGCGGAGCAGGCCGTTGATGCCGTTTTTGTCTCGTCCGTAACAATCCAAAGCTACAACCCGGTGCATCAACTCCTTCATCTTACTCAGATCTTCTTTTTTCAGGAAAGAGTATAGATGGCGTAATAATTGCTTATACTTGGAGAAAAACTGCTTTTTCTCCTCTTCGGTAAAGAACGGTTGTATATCCATAGTCGTCTGTCTTTTTACTGCCTGTTTGAGGGCTGTCCGTAAAACATACCGTAAAAGTAAGTTTTTCTGCGAATATCAATGCAATTCTAATGGTATTTTTATACATTTGCGATATACATTGGCTGGTAGGCCTTTGTAGCGTGTCTGATTATTAACTTATTAAAAAGATATACTATGTTAAACGCAAAAGACTTAGAGTTACTGGCGGCTAAAGGGATCAGCGAAAAGCAGATTGAAGAACAGTTGGCTTGTTTCGTGAAAGGGTTTCCTTTCTTAGAAATTACAGCTTCAGCGTCGGTAGAGAGAGGGATTAGGGTGATCCCGCAGGAACAACAGGCTGCTTATATGGATGCCTGGGATACTTACTTGGCAAAGAATAAGAAGATTGTGAAGTTCGTGCCGGCTTCGGGTGCGGCAAGCCGTATGTTCAAGAACCTGTATGAGTTCCTGTCTGCCGGTTATGACGAGCCTCAGAATGCGTTTGAGAAGAAGTTCTTCGACGATATCAGGAAGTTTGCTTTCTATGATGCTTTGAACCAGGCTTGTATCGGGAATGAAGCGAAAGATATTCCGGCACTGGTTGCTCTCGGACAGTATAAAGCTGTTGTTGCCAACTTGTTGGAGCCGAAAGGGCTGAACTACGGACAGCTTCCGAAAGGTCTGTTGCTTTTCCACTCTTATCCGAAAACATCCCGTACGGCTATGGAAGAACATCTGGCCGAAGGTGCGATGTATGCGAAGAATAATGCCGGAGAAGTGAATATCCATTTCACGGTATCACCCGAACATAAGGAGTTGTTCGAACAGTTGGTTGCCGCCAAAGCGGGAGATTATGAAGAGAAATTTTCTGTCAAATACGATATTTCTTTCAGTGTGCAGAAACCGAGTACCGATACGATTGCTGCCGATATGGAAAATAATCCGTTCCGTGACAAGAACGGTAACCTGTTGTTCCGTCCGGGCGGCCACGGTGCCTTGATTGAAAACCTGAACGATGTGGATGCCGATGTGGTGTTTGTTAAGAATATCGATAATGTGGTGCCGGACAGCTTCAAATGTTCGACCGTTATCTTCAAGAAGGTGATCGCCGGCGTATTGGTTTCTCTACAGGAACGCATCTTCAAGTATCTGGAACTGATCGACAGCGGTAAGTATTCGCATGACCAGGTAGAAGATATGATTCATTTCCTGCAGGAAGACTTGTGTGTGAAGAACCCGGAAATGAAATTGCTGGAAGATGCCGAATTGATTCTTTATATCAAGAGCAAGCTGAACCGTCCGTTGCGCGTCTGCGGTATGGTGAAGAATGTCGGTGAACCGGGCGGTGGTCCGTTCCTCGCTGTCAACTCGGATGGAACTATATCTTTGCAGATTCTCGAAAGTTCTCAGATCGACTTGAAAGATCCCGAAAAGAAAGCGATGTTCGAACAAGGTACGCACTTCAATCCGGTGGATTTGGTTTGTGCGTTGAAGAATTACAAAGGCGAGAAGTTCAACCTGCCGGATTATGTGGACAAGAACACCGGGTTCATCTCCTATAAGAGCAAGGATGGCCGCGAACTGAAAGCGTTGGAATTGCCCGGTCTGTGGAATGGTGCGATGAGCGACTGGAATACAATCTTTGTCGAAGTGCCTATCGAAACCTTCAACCCGGTTAAGACGGTAAATGATTTACTGCGACAGGAACACCAATAAATGAAAAGGGCGACCATCCGGCCGCCCTTTTTGTTTAAATCTTCGGCAGTTCCCAGGGAGCCCGGTATTCTTTACATAAATATTTATCGGCTTCCGCATCGTGGAAACTCTTGCCATCCCACGTCAACTTCTTACCGGTACGGTAGGCGATGTTGCCCAATTGGGAGAATTTGGCGATGTGGGCGCCGATCTCGATGCTGGCATTACAATTACGGTTGCGCGACTTGATGCATTCCAGATGGTTCTTTACGTGCAGGTTCAATCCGCCTTCACCGTATGCTTTCTTCAAAGGGACAGCTTCCATGCGCGCTTTGCCGTTTACCTTTTCGGGGATTACTTCCCAGCCGCCACGGTCGACAACCAGCGTCCCGTTCTCACCGACAAATCCCAGGCCGTGATTACGTCCGTAAGCCCCGTCGTCGATACCGATCGCATGATCCCACATAACCGTGAAATCGTCGAAAGTATAGATTGTTTGCAACAAATCCGGCGTTTCGCAGGCATCGTCCGGATAACCGAACTTCCCGCCCGAAGCCATGATGGAGTTCGGAGCCGTTACATTCATGCCATATAATGCATAGTCAAGCAAGTGCACGCCCCAGTCGGTCATCAGCCCTCCGGCATAATCCCAGAACCAGCGAAAAGTGAAATGGAAGCGATTCCGGTTGAACGGACGTTGAGGAGCCGGGCCCAGCCACATGTCATAGTCGATTCCGGCAGGAACGGCCTCGTCCGGCTTTACCGGAATGGAAGGGCACCAACCCTGATACGAGAAGACGCGGACGGTACGGATCTTGCCTAACTGGCCGCTATGTACGAATGCCATGGCATCCTGCCAGTGCGGATCGCTGCGCTGCCATTGTCCGACCTGCACCACCCGGTTGTATTTCTCGGCGGCGCGAACCATAATGTTACATTCTTCAATGCTGTTGCCTAATGGCTTTTCGCAATAAACATCTTTACCGGCCTGGCAGGCGGCTACCATTTGCAGGCAGTGCCAATGGTCGGGCGTACCGACGATTACAACATCGATATCTTTGTTGTCGATCAGTTTCCGCCAATCTTTGTAAAGGTTTTTAACTTTCTTGCCTGTAATCTTTTCCGTATCGGCAGCCCGTTTGTTCAGTACGCCTTCGTCAATGTCAGACAGTGCGATACATTCCACCTCCGGATTCCGCAGGAATGCTTGCAAATCGGAAAAACCCATACCGTTGCAACCGATCAGGCCGACACGTATCTTGTCGTTCGCCCCTACGCTTCCGGGGGTTGCATTAATAAAGAAAGGACTCATGGAAAGGCCGGCACCTAATAAGGTTGCTTGCCGGATAAAATCTCTGCGTGTTGTCATGGTCTTGTGAATTAGATAATATAAGTTATTGAGCCAAATGTATAAATAAAAGGTGAGCGGTACAATAAAAACTGTGATAAAAATATAAATACAGTGGCTTTTTGAGAAAAGGAGCGTATTTTTGTAACCGGTTTGCTTTTTAAGGGAAACTTATTATTTATAAAACAAGTAGAGTATGAAAATAACTTATTTGATCACATGGCTTTTGTTGAGCATCACGTTTATGTCGTGTATACGGGACGAAGCGCCTAATGCGGAAGCGGATATATTAACTTGTATAGTTCCCGCTGATATACTGAAAAGAGATCCGGTCATAGAGAATAATAAGGTGACGTTGATGGTAAAGGCGGATATCGATCTGAAGCATCAGGCTCCGGAGTTTACATTGACACCCGGCGCTACAATTTCTCCTGCTGGCGGTACGGAACGGGACTTCACAACCCCACAATATTATACGGTTACTTCTCAGGATGGAAACTGGAAGAAAGAATATCAGGTTGCCTATCTGATTGCCGGAATCAGTACGGAATATCATTTCGAAGATGTAGATTCGGTAGTGAAAACGAATTATGCATATGATGTATTTTATGATTTGGATGAAGCAACAGGTAACCGTATTAATTGGGCGAGCGGAAATGCCGGTTTTGCACTGACTGGTATGGGGTCTAAAGACCGGACGAGTTTCCCGACGAGCTCTGTTGCCGATGGTAAAATAGGGAAGGGTGTGAAGTTGGAAACAAAGGAAACGGGTAGTTTCGGAGAAGGTTTCGGTATGCCTATTGCTGCAGGTAATCTTTTTATGGGAACGTTTGATGTCTTGAGCGCTCTTACGAATGCATTGAAAGCAACTCGTTTGGGTATGCCGTTCGAACATATTCCGACTTATATTAAAGGTTATTATAAATATAAGGCAGGTGAGGTGTTTCAGGAGAAAGGCGAACCGGTAAAGAATAAGAAGGATACGTGGGATGTCTATGCTATCTTCTATGAAGTAACCGACAAAGTCCGTTATCTGGACGGGACAATTGTAGAAGGTAATTATACACATCCGAATCTGGTGTCCGTCGCCTTATTGGATGATAAAGACAGGAAGGAGACAGATGAATGGACTGAGTTTTATATTCCTTTTGTAATGAAACCCGGTAAGGCTATCGACCGCGAGAAACTGAAATCCGGTGGATATAATGTCTCGATTGTTTTTTCTTCCAGTAAGGAAGGTAATTATTTCCGGGGAGCTCCGGGGAGTACCTTATATATCGATGAAGTTGAATTGATTTATGCAGCCGATAATTAAAATAAAGAGCGAAATGAAGAAAAAAAGTATAGCGATCTATATCTGTATGCTGGTCTTGTCACTGGCGACAGTTCCTGCTTTTGGACAGGCGGACAGGAATCAAGGGATTATTAAGTCTGCGTTGCTCGGCTTGGAATATGAGGTAAAGGCCGGTTTTAATATCGGCGGTACGGCTCCGTTGCCTTTACCTGTTGAGATTCGGGAAATAACCGGTTATAATCCGACTATGGCGGTAGCAATAGAAGGAAATGTAACCAAATGGTTTGATCTGGAACGGAAATGGGGGATGCGGATCGGGGTTCGTCTCGATAATAAAGGTATGAAAACAGATGCGCTTGTAAAGAATTACGGCATGGAGATTATTGGTGACGGTGGTGAGATCGTCAAGGGAAACTGGACGGGGCATGTAAAGACAAATGTCAAGAACACCTATCTTTCTTTTCCGGTTCTGGCCACTCACCAGTTCAATTCACGTTTCAGCATGAATCTGGGACCCTATTTTGCTTATATGTTGGAAGGTGATTTTTCCGGGAATGTCTATGACGGTTATCTGCGTGAGAATGATCCGACCGGAGAAAAGGTTGTTTTTGAAGATGGTAAAAGTGCCTTATATGATTTCTCTAAAAATATCCGTAAGTTTCAATGGGGTGCACAGTTAGGCGCTGAATGGCGTGCTTTCAAGCATTTGAATGTCTGCGCTGATCTGACTTGGGGCTTAAATGATATTTTCCATAAAAATTTCAAGACGATTACTTTTGCCATGTATCCGATCTACCTGAATGTAGGTTTCGGGTACGCCTTCTAAGACAAACGTATTTTTATATATTGTTATAAAACGACATCTTTTCCATAACAATTCGTTATTTCGATATATAATTGATATATTTGTCCGAATAATTTTTTAGTCCAATATATTTTGAATTACCATGAAAGAAAACATTAAGAAAGGGGTAACCCGTCGGGAGTTTCTCGGCCTTTCCGCACTTGGATTGGCAAGTTTGACTATCCTGCCCAGCTGGGCTGTAAATGGTGTGCGTATCGCACCGAGTGATCGTGTCGTTTTGGGATTTGTCGGATTAGGGCAACAAGGTTTGTCCGACTTCAAGAGTTTTTCTACTTGTCCGGGTGTGCAGGTCGCAGCATGTTGCGACGTGGATTCCTTGAAGCGGGAACGCTTCAAACGCCGTGTCGAAGCCTGGCAGAAATCCCAGAACGTAGCTCCCCGTTGTGATATGTATGAATTCTATGAAGATTTGCTGGATCGTAAGGATATCGACGTGATCGAAGTGGCAACACCTGACCACTGGCATGCCCTGGTTGCTATCCATGCTTGCCAGAGTGGTAAGGATGTCTATTGCCAGAAACCGCTGGCCTATACGATTACGGAAGGTTTGGCTGTCGCCCGTGCCGTGCGCGATAATAACCGCGTGTTCCAGATCGGTAGCCAGCAACGTTCGAGCAAGGAGTTTCAGGATGCAATCGCATTGGTTCGCGCCGGTAAGATCGGCCATATCGAAAAGATCTATGCCCGTGTCGGCGAACCGCCTACGCCGTTGAACCTTCCGGAAATGGATGTTCCCGGTAATCTGAATTTCAATCAGTGGATGGGACCGTTGAACGATCCGAAAATCCATTATCATCCCGATCTTTGTCCTCCTATCTCGCTCGATCCCGAACAGAACGAGAAGTTGTGGGGTGCATGGCGTTGGTATCAGGAAACCGGAAACGGATATACGGCCGACTGGGGTGCTCATATGTTCGATATTGCGCAGGCTGCAATCGGTATGGACGGATCCGGTCCGGTAGAGTTCATCCCGAAAGGATATGAAGGCACAGAGTATGCGACGATGAAATATGCCAATGGCATCGTGATGACCGAACAGCCTTACCGTGAGGACAATGCCAACGCGCAAGGCATCAAGTTTATCGGCGATAAGGGTTGGTTGAAAGTGGCTCGCGGTTATATCGAATGCTCCGATCCTTCCTTGTTACCGAAAGAGGAAAAGAAAGTTGGGAAGGGAGAATATGAAGTAAGTTCTCCGCACATGCAGAATTTTGTCGATTGCGTTCGTTCTCGCAAGAATCCGATTGCTCCGGTTGAAGTGGGTTGTAGCACGAATACGCTTTGTTGCTTGCAGAATATCGCACGTGAACTGGGTCGTCCTGTTCATTGGAATCCCGCAACTTTGAGCTTCGATGGAGATAAAGAGGCCGAATCACATCGCCTGTACTGGTACGAATACAGAAATCCGTACAAATTACCGTATTGTAATAAATAAGAAAGATAAGAGGTAAAGATAGAGTCCCGGAAGTAAGTTTCGGGACTTTTTTATATATTTTTTAGTCTGAATAGTGATTATTCCGTTCGCTCTGTTTAATTTTGCCAAATCCAGACAAAAAACATAATGTATCATGAAAACTAATCAACTATTTCTTTTGACAGGTTTGGCTACTGTAGCTCTTCCTGCCTGTGTCCAGAAAGACAAAAAAGAGGTGCCGGAGAAACCTATGAACATTCTCTACATCATGTGTGACGATCATTCTTATCAGACTATCAGTGCCTACGATCAACGTTTTATCGAAACTCCGAACATTGACCGGATTGCCAATGAAGGTGTTCGATTTACGAACAGTTTTGTCGCCAACTCTTTGAGTGGTCCCAGCCGTGCTTGTCTCCTGACCGGCAAGCATAGTCACAAGAATGGTTTTACCGACAATACGAAACGTTTCGATGGTAGCCAGCAGACTTTTCCTAAATTGCTTAAGCAGGCCGGCTACCAGACGGCTATTGTAGGGAAGTGGCACCTGACTTCCGATCCTACCGGCTTTGATTACTGGAATATCCTGACCGGACAGGGGGATTATTATAATCCCTATTTCATTGATAACGGAGAGAAGAAACAGATCGAAGGCTATGCCACGAACATCACGACAGACCTGGCTTTGGACTGGCTGGACAACAAGCGCGATAAAAACAAACCTTTCTGCCTCTTGCTCCATCACAAAGCCCCCCATCGTACCTGGATGCCGGACACTTGCGACCTGGATCTGTATGAAGATGTCGTTTATCCGGTCCCCGAAACGTTCTACGACAAGTATGAAGGACGTATTGCCGCATCCGAGCAGGAGATGAGTATCATCAAGGATATGGACCTTGTCTATGACTTGAAGATGGCGGATAAGGAAAATGAAATCCATACGACGACCGGCCTTGAGAAAAGCGGCCGTAGCTTGTATAATCGGATGACTCCGGCTCAGAAAGCGGCCTGGGACAAACATTATGATCCGATCATTAAGAAATTTAAGGAACAGAAGTTGACGGGAAAGGCATTGGCCGAATGGAAATACCAGCAGTATATGCACGATTATATGCGGGTGATCCATTCTGTAGACCGCAATGTGGGCCGTGTGTTGGACTATATGAAGAAAAATGGTTTGTTGGAGAATACTATTATCGTTTATACTTCCGATCAGGGTTTCTATATGGGTGAACATGGCTGGTTCGACAAACGTTTCATGTATGAGGAATCGTTCCGTACGCCGATGCTGGTTCGTTTCCCCGGTGGTGTTAAAGGCGATATCCCCGAAATGGTTCAGAATATCGATCATGCCGCGACTTTCCTGCAGTTGGCAGGTGTCCCTGTTCCCGAAGATATTCAGGGCGACTCCTATTTGCCTTTGTTGAAAGGTGAAAAGCCGAAAGACTGGCGCACTTCATTGTATTACCATTATTACGAATATCCGGCGGAACATGCAGTGAAACGTCATTACGGTGTTCGTACCGACCGTTATAAACTGATGCACTTTTATAACGATATCGACGTTTGGGAACTCTATGACTTGCAAAGCGATCCGATGGAGATGCATAACATCTATAATGAACCGGGCAACGAAGCCTTGATCGACAGCCTGAAAACCGAACTGCACAAATTGCAGAAACAGTACGACGATCCGATCGAAACGGAGCTGGCAAATGCAAAAAAATAAGATAGATAGAAATAAAAAAGGCATTCATTTCTGAATGCCTTTTTTATTTACTTGCCGTAAGATGTGGAGAATATCGGACTCGAACCGATCACCTACAGACTGCCAGTCTGTCGCTCTAGCCAGATGAGCTAATCCCCCGTAGAACTTATTTTCAAGTGCAAAGATAGTGCTTTTCCTGATATATACACTATCTTTGTCATAGATTTTTTATAGAAAATAAGATGATTGTTTATAATACGACGTTCCATATAGAAAAAGATATTCTGGATGAAAGCTTGGAATATTTGAAAAAACAGTATATCCCGAAAGCCGTGGAAAGTGGTTTCCTGCAGCGTCCATGCCTGCGACGCGTGATGCAGGCAGAGGCGGGAGAGGGTGTCAGTTTTTCTGTTCAGTTTCATGTCAAGAATGTCGATACGTTGAATTTCTGGTTACAGAATGAAGGAAACAACCTTCACCGGGCACTGGTTGCCCGCTTCGGCCATAAGATAGCCGGCTTTAGTACTTTACTGGAAGAGATAGACTGGGAGAAATGACGAAAGACCGTGTCATATTGGGCATTGACCCCGGAACGATTGTGATGGGGTACGGAGTGTTGAAGATTGAAGGAAATAAACCTAAACTGGAAGCTATGGGCATACTCCAATTAAATAAATACGAGGATCATTATTTGCGGCTCCGTAAGATTTTTGAGCGTGTTTTGGGACTGATCGACCAGTATCATCCTGATGAATTGGCCATTGAAGCCCCCTTTTTCGGAAAGAACGTACAGAGTATGTTGAAGCTGGGACGTGCACAGGGAGTCGCTATGGCTGCCGCGCTCGAGCGGGATATCCCGATATTCGAATATGCCCCGCTAAAGATCAAGATGTCTATTACCGGAAATGGAAATGCGGCAAAAGAACAAGTGGCCGGGATGCTACAGCGTTATCTGCATATTCCTGAAGCATCCATGTTACCGCAATTGGATGCGACAGACGGATTGGCCGCTGCCGTTTGCCATTATTTCCAGACGAATAATCCGATACAGGAAAAGAAATATACGGGCTGGAAGGATTTTATTGCGAAAAATCCGGGTAAAGTCCGCTAATTAGGGATATTCAGTAAATCCTATAAAATTAGCCAACTAATTCATACTAAAAGTATTGCGAATTAGTTGGCTTTTTTGTATCTTTAGGTATTCCCCCGTAAAATACGGTTTGACGGCCAAAACGGGGGAAATATCCACACTAAGATATGGCGAAGATACAAAATATTTCAGAAATTCACCCTACTTTAGGGTTTACAGAATTCGATATTCTGGAAAAATATCGTAAGAGTTTTCATGCGAGTGAACTTGGCAGTCTTCATTCCGTGTTTCCGTTCGAGAGCATAGCCAAAGAGATAGGCCTTTCACAATCCCGCTTGGGTCGCAGGAACAGTTTCAGTCCTTCCTCGAAGATAGCCCTTATGGTACTGAAGGCTTACACCGGATTCTCTGACAGGTTATTGGTAGAACATCTTAACGGAAACATACACTATCAGTTGTTCTGTGGTATCATGATAGACCCGTCCTGCCCTATAACGAACTACAAGATAATCAGTGCTGTCCGTAATGAGATAGCATCCCGTCTTGACATCGACTCCCTTCAGAAAATCCTTGCCTCACACTGGAAGCCTTATCTTGAGAACCTTCACGTATGCATGACCGATGCCACATGCTATGAAAGTCATATGCGTTTCCCTACGGACATGAAGCTCCTTTGGGAAAGCATCGAATGGCTCTACCGGCATATCCGCATACATTGTGGGCAACTCGGCATAAGGCGTCCCCGTAACAAATATGCGGATGTTGCAGTATCCTATCTATCCTATTGCAAGAAAAGAAAGAGGAAGGCTTCAAGGACAAGGATGCTGAGGCGTCGCATGATCAGACTCCTGGAAAAACTCATCATACAACGGGATGACATTCACAGAGAATACGGCTCTTCACTCACATATACACAGGATTATCAGAAGCGGCTTTCCATCATCAGAAAGGTCCTTGTACAGGAAAAGGAACTCTTTGAAGGCAGGAAGGTCAGTGACCGTATTGTCAGTATTGACCGTCATTACGTACGCCCTATCGTAAGGGGCAAGGAGGTAAAATCTGTAGAGTTCGGCGCAAAGGTTAATAACATACAGATAGACGGGATCTCGTTCATCGAGCACGTCTCTTTCAAGGCATTCAATGAGGGCATACGCTTGAAGGATTGTATCCGTATGCATCAGAAGTTGATGAATGTAAGGGTCAGGTGTGTGGCCGCCGATTCCATATACGCCAATAATGCCAACAGGAAGTTCTGTACAAAATATGGGATATCAACCTCCTTTGTACGCAAGGGAAGGGTCGCGAAGGATGAGCGGGTGAGGAAGGTTCTCAGGAGTGAACTCTCAAGGGAAAGAGCCACCAGGCTTGAAGGCAGTTTCGGTACGCAAAAACAGCATTACTCGCTATCGAAAGTCAAAGCACGGAACAGGAAAACAGAAATCCTGTGGATTTTCTTTGGAATACATACGGCAAACGCCATATTGATGATTGATAAAATCAAAAACAGACAGAAGAGAGCTGCATAGCATAAGTATAAAGAATCTATTAGAAGAAGTCCCAGGCTTCTTCCGGAACATCGTGCCCGAAAGGAGAAGATTTTAGGTCAGAGAGAAAGAATAGATAATAAAAATGGCATATGAGATGATATGAACAAAGCATCTTCATATGCCATTTTATGTTTTTAAAGACATTTACTGAATGTCCCTAATTAGTGTTTGGTACTTCAAAATCCGAATCCTCCGTGATCATCCTGTTCAGTTTCTTTTTCGAAGCCTTTTATGAATAGGTAAGTCTCACCAGTCTTGAGAATGTCCGGAGCCGGAACTTTCTTTTTGAGTATTTCGATTTCTTTCGGATCGGTAACCTCTATCAGAGCCCGGTACCCTTTCACAGGTTTGTCGGCAATGAACCAGACTCCTGAATAAGAGATACCTTCCAGCAAGTTGGCAAGAGACGTGCTTACTCCCGATACGGAAATGGGGCCTCGCAGCAGTTTTAACTTCCCTGAATAGGGAAAGGCTAAATCGAGGGCTTCCGGTATCCGGGGGGGCTCTTTTTCTTCTATCGGTACATATAGGCGGATCAACTCGTCCACTTTGCTTTTGGCGGCAGCGGAACCGGAGGGGAATACGACAGATATATATTTGTTTCCTGCTACAGCCTGCAACTGATAAGGAGCCAAGCAATCAATGCAACCAAGCGTATCTGCCCGGCTACATTTGAAGACATGCAGGGAGTAAATGCCGAAAGCATCTTCCGGCGTCGGCATTTCGTAGATATCGACCGTATATTCGTTTCCTTTATAAACGATGTCCCGTGTAGTCAGTTTGCTGACGCCATATTCCAGAAACTGATCTGCTCCTCCATTCATAAAACCGTACAGTCCAGTACCGGTAAAGATGCGTTCCCGTTTGATCTCCGGGGCTTGTCCCCAAACAGTAAGAGGAATAAGGAGGGCAAACAGGACCTCTGTCAGATATTTATTCATGCTTCCAGATTTATTTCTTTGAGTTCTATTTTATTTATGTCGGCTACCCCCAGTTGCAGTTCCTGGGCTGTCTCCATATAAGCGCGGGCACCGGCTTTCTCACTGTCTTGCAGGCCTTCTTCAATCCGTTTGGCAAGGACAATGTCATAGCAGATACGGTCGGTTGCGACAGGATCGGTTCCCACGACAAGCGTATTGTAATGACAGATAAACTGTGGGTTTGCAGCGGGACCTCCGTCAAAACAGCCGGTCAGACCGTCGGCAATGTTGAGTACGACTTTATCCCGCAAAGGAGGAAAAGCGCAGGTGTAGGCGCAAGTATCGTGCCACATGAGGCCGTGAAGCCGTGCCGTATTCGTTATGGAGCCGAAAGCCAGATTCTTCATGCAAACAGTAATGGTTGTACCGGCATTTTTTATGACCGGGACATTGATGATCTTGGTTACCATTTCCGTGCATATCCGGGTAAAGTAGGAATGTTTGCCCCCGTTTATCATATAAGGCATGGTGTAAGCATCATATTCGCCTTCCAAGTCGACGAAGAATGACTGGGATTTGTCGATCCGGCTTTCTCCGTAGAATTTCCCTTCCTTATCGATATAACTGCCGTTTTCATCCTGATATTCCGTGCCGATTATTTTGATCTCCGGATAATTTTCTTCGGTAAAACCGGATTCTTTCAGGTCGGCTTCGCGCCTGTCCCAAATGATCAGGTTTTTTCGTGGAATACCCGCTTCTTCCAATTGCTTGATGATCGATTGGGTTACGGCGTGTGAAGTGGAAAGCAGCTTTCCTGCAATCGGATTTACCTTTAGTCCGATGATATCCTGTGGGCCAACCAGTTCGAGCCATGCATCGCGAAGGTTCGATTTTTCGGTCAGGTTCAGCATGGAGGTTTTCAACATTTCATAGGCAGCGGCTTCCGAAGGCTGAGCGTCTACGATGCAAGCCGGATGATTGGTCTTGACCACCTTACCGGGATATTTGCCAGGCATGGAATGATTTGTCCGGGGAATAGCCGTAGCCTCGTCTATATTGGTTGCAGGTTTCTGTTTCGCCGGATCCTGCCGGGGAACTGCTTTTACGATTGGAGAAAGGGCGGCCGACATACTTCCCAACGCGATAGAACGGAAAAAATTTCTTCTTTGCATGGCATTATTCATTTGAAGTTAATTTTCATGGTGTTATCTCAGATATCACACAAGGCAAATGTACTAATTAATAGTGGAAAAACAAAAAAGGATGCTTGTGATTACAAGCATCCCCCTTTTCATAGACACACTTCTCTATGTATGGTAATACAACAAATACATATCGATCTTATACGATACCCTGTGCCATCATCGCCTTGGCTACTTTCATGAAGCCGGCAATGTTTGCACCTTTCACGTAGTTGATATATTTACCGTCTTTTCCGTGTTCGACACATTGCTGATGGATGTCACTCATGATCTGATGAAGTTTGGCATCGACTTCGGTTGCCGTCCAGGAAATATGCATGGCGTTCTGAGTCATTTCCAGACCGGAAGTTGCTACACCGCCGGCATTAACAGCCTTGCCCGGAGCAAAGAGTTGTTTGTGCTCGATGAACAGATCGACGGCTTCGGCCGTACATCCCATATTGGAAACTTCGGCTACGCATAATGTCTTGTTCTCGATCAGCTTGCGTGCATCGTCTGCATCCAACTCGTTCTGAGTGGCACAAGGCAGCGCGATATCCACTTTCTGTTCCCAGGGTTTCTTGCCGGGGTAGAAGGTTGCACCGGGAAATTCTTCGGCATAAGGAGCTACGATGTCATTACCGGAGTTACGCAGTTCCAGCATATAATCGATCTTTTCGCCGGAAATTCCGTCCGGATCATAGATGTAACCGTCCGGGCCGGAGATTGTAACGACCTTTGCGCCCAGTTCGGTCGCTTTTGTGGCAGCACCCCAGGCGACGTTTCCGAAACCGGAGATAGCGACGGTCTTACCTTTAATATCTATACCATGCGTTTCCAACATCTGGTGAACGAAGTAAAGAGCACCGAAACCGGTCGCTTCGGGACGGAGGATAGAGCCGCCGAATTCCATACCTTTACCTGTGAACGTACCGGTATTTTCTCGAGCCAGCTTCTTATACATGCCATACATATAACCTACTTCACGTCCGCCAACACCGATATCGCCTGCCGGAACATCGCGATCCGGTCCGAGGTTACGCCATAATTCGAGGATGAAAGCCTGGCAGAAGCGCATGATTTCCGCATCACTTTTGCCGCGTGGAGCGAAATCGGAACCGCCTTTGCCACCGCCCATCGGTAATGTTGTCAATGCATTTTTGAAAGTCTGTTCGAATCCCAAGAACTTCAGGATGGACAGGTTAACGGAGGGATGGAAGCGAATACCGCCTTTGTACGGGCCTATCGCATTATTGAATTGTACACGATATCCTAAATTAACTTGTATTTCCCCTTTGTCGTCTACCCAAGGCACACGGAAGGTGAAAATACGTTCCGGTTCAACCAATCGTTCGATGATTTTAGCTTTCTCGAATTCGGGATGCTGGTTGTACACTTCTTCAATTGAAAGAAGAACTTCTTTTACTGCTTGCAAATACTCCTTTTCGCCCGGATGTTTTGCTTCCAGTGCTGATAAGATGACTTCTGTCTTCATAGTATATAATTTCTTTTTAAGA
This sequence comes from Parabacteroides vesiculifaciens, assembly GCF_049860805.1. Lineage (NCBI taxonomy): Bacteria > Pseudomonadati > Bacteroidota > Bacteroidia > Bacteroidales > Tannerellaceae > Parabacteroides > Parabacteroides vesiculifaciens. Next base: position 2,741,982 of record NZ_CP187555.1, on the reverse strand, counting down.
TAACATTCTGTTTGCAAATGTAGGGAATAACCTGGGTTGACCAAATATTTTGCTTACTTTTTGATAGTTCTTTTTATGTTTTTGAACAATGTTCTTTAATCTGTACTTGTAAATATATTAGGAATGAAGCAGAGTGGAGATAGCGTATGAAAATAGAGTTTTATTTTTGTTTATCGGAAAGTAGGGGCATAGTGATTGTTGGTTGTATCTTTGTGGCTGTAAACAAAGAAATATATGAATAAAGACGTAGACGATTTTTTACCTTTGTTGAAAAAGCCAATAAACTGTTCACGGGTTAAAACAGAAATTGTGGAAGATATTTATTTTTGTCTGGGACATGACGAAAGAGGAGCTTTTGTTTCTGTCGTGGATAAGGATATGAAAGAGATACAGGTAGATTACCATAGTTACAGTGGTGATATATTTAATGTCTTGCGCAGTTTGGACACTATCAGCCAAAAGGACTATTTACAGTTCCAATGGAATGGCATCCCTTCACGTATATATTTAGGTGAGCATAGCTACTTGCTTTATCAACTGATCCGTTGTCATAATTTGCGGAATGTGAAGGGACAGGCGCTTTGTCTGGCTTCTTTAGTAGCCAAGCCGTGTCTGTATATCCATAAAGTGGATAATGGACTTATGTCTGTCTTTGTTTTACAGGCAGATGAAACAGATTTCAACGATTTTCATTTCCTGTCGGATTCTTTTGTACTGGCGGGAACAACGATTTATCCTGTCGAATCGGTAGGCGAGAATTATATGCAGTTGCGCTTTTTTGAATCTGTCTTCAAGGAAGATATGTTGGAAACTTATTTTTCCATATTGTTCTCCTATTTGCAAAATATCGATGTCGTGTATGACGATTACGAGGTGGAATATTCCGAAACGGAAATACAGACATCTCCTATGCTCGTTTTCGAGAAAGTAGATGAGGACAAAGCTTTGTATCTTCATGTTACCTACACACTTGCCGGAACGGATATGCTTGTCGCCGAACGGTTCGACCTGATTTGGAAGGCTTCGGTCGGTGTGGACCGCAAGATACTTCTTAAACGTATTATCAGACAGCCTTTGGAATCCTCCGCAGATCGTTTGCATAAAATGATTTTGCAGTATGCTCCGGATAAACAGACGAAGAAAGACGTTTATAGGGAAGGTAATTTCTTTATCGTGCCGGAGGCCGCTGCTGGTCCGTTCCTTTTGCATGCGCTTCCTTCGTTGTTGAAGGATTTTGTTTTGCTGGGTGCTGAGAATCTGTGCGAATATAAAGTGAAGTTTGTACGTCCGAAGTTGAACGTGTCTTTCTCTTCGGGTGTCGATTTTCTGGAAGGCGAGGCAACTCTGGACTTCGGGGAAGAGACGGTTTCGTTGCAACAGGTGATGTCCCAATTTCGTAAACAGCGATATGTGGTGCTCTCTGATGGTAACCGGGCTATTTTTGATGAGGGATATATGCGCCGTCTGGAACGTATTTTTAATCGAAACAAGAATGCAAAGAGAGTGACAGTCTCTTTTTTCGACCTGCCCGAAATGGAAGAACTTCTGAATGAAAGGTTGGAGGGCGAGGCATTTGTGCGGCATCGGCGTGTGTATGAAGGATTTAATAATTTGTCGGCTTTGAAACTGAAGCTCCCTTCGTTGAATGCAGAGTTGCGGCCATACCAGTATGAAGGGGTCAAATGGATTAAGTATTTGTATGAAAACAAACTGGGTGGATGCCTGGCTGATGACATGGGGTTGGGAAAAACGCTACAGACCATTGCTATGTTAGCGAGCATTTACCCGAAGATAAAGAAACCGACTTTATTGGTGATGCCCCGCAGCCTATTGTTTAACTGGCAGTGTGAGATCGAACGGTTTGCTCCTCAACTATCTGTCTATACTTATTATGGTAATATGAGGAATCTGCCGGAAGCCATGAAGTCCCAGCTTGTATTGACCTCTTATGCGATGGTGCGAAACGATGTGGAACAACTTTGCAAAGAGCGGTTTCATTATGTCATCCTTGATGAATCGCAGAATATTAAAAACATAAATTCGCAGACAACACAGGCTATCCTGCTACTGCAGGCTGAACACCGGCTTGCGTTGAGCGGTACGCCCATAGAAAATAATCTGACAGAGCTTTATTCACTGTTCCGTTTCCTAAATCCGGCCATGTTCGATTCGCTGGAAGAGTTCAATAGGAGATATACTTATCCGATCCAGAAAGATAATGACAAAGAGGTGATGATGAGCCTTCGTAAGAAGATATATCCGTTTATGCTGAGGCGGTTGAAGAAGGATGTGCTGACGGAACTTCCCGACCGTATCGAGCAGACACTGTTTGTTGAGATGACGAAAGAGCAGGCCGATTTCTACGAGCAGCGAAGGTCTTATTATTATCAGCAAGTGAAGCAGACCATCGCCGAAGAAGGAATACAAAAGTCACAGTTTGTCATGTTCCAGGCGTTGAATGAATTGCGCCGCATAGCATCGGTCCCGGAGAGCCTGAGCGATGGACGTATTACGTCCGCCAAACTCGAAGTATTGTCGGAAGCCGTTTCAGAAGCTGTTTTGAACGGACATAAGGTCGTTATCTTCTTTAATTATATTGCCGGCATCGAGCTGGTGGGTGAATTGTTGGACAATGCGGGTATCGATTTTGTGAGTATGACCGGTTCTACGCGCGACCGGCAGAGCTTGGTGAAACGTTTTCAGACCGATCCACACTGCAAAGTGTTCCTGATGACATTGAAGACGGGGGGTGTCGGTTTGAATTTGACGGCAGCCGATACCGTTTTTCTTTTCGAGCCTTGGTGGAATAAAGCGGCTGAAGAACAGGCTGTGAATCGCTTGCACCGGATTGGACAGACCAGCAAGGTGTTAAGCTATTCTATGATTACCATGAAGAGCATAGAGGAAAAGATCTGTCTTTTGCAACAGAAAAAGGCAGATTTATTGGCCGGATTGATTGGCAACGATGCTTCTTCGGTCAAAAGTTTGTCTGAAGAGGATATTGATTATATTTTAGGCTAAAGAGAAATTATTATGTATAAAAAGAATGCGATTAATGGTCCCGAGTGTGGGATGATCGGAGATATAGAACTTTTTGTGCCGGATAAAAAGAGAGCCTACGATATCTCTGAGTTTTTCTATATCCATTATACAGTGGCGGAACTTAGAGACCTTGTCGCTGTTTTGTATCCTTTGGTAAAAAAACGCAAGATAGTGGGGGAAGGAGCCGGGACATCTGTAGAGGTAATAGTTGATAATATCAATGCTAAGCCAACTTCGGCAAACAAAGATGTTTTGGTTGATTTCATTGCTATTTTTCTTGGGGATTTGCGGAACTTCGGGCAATACCTGGAGTCTTTGCCTGGAAACGTGCAGTTGCTTTGGAATTATCTTATCAGGAATAAGACTATTAGCTATTCTACATTAAAAAAAATAACTGGCGAGGAGTGGATTAAGTCTACAGATATATATAGTTCTTGGAGCAAGAGTTTAATAAAATCTCCTTTTTTGGCTTGGTTCGTTGTTGAAATGGGTGAGCCTTCCTGGTATGACAGTCAAACACACCGGTATATTTCTGAAATCTATATCAGTATGCCGGATTTTCTGTTTAACTGGTTTATTCCCTTTTTTTATGAAAAGACGGACTTCGTGTTGACGGAACTGCCGGAATTGCCTGCTGAAACCGAACAATTGAAGGTCTTTAATGCTGAATCATCTATCTTTACGGAACTTACCATCTTGGATGGATTAGAGAAGCAGGGGGGCCTGGAGATAAATGAGAAATGGAAATTGTCTGCCGCCTGTCTGAAAAAACTGTCTGCCCAGGTTAATCTTTCCGAGTTCTTTCCTCAAGAGTCAGACCGGAGTCTGAATACACTTCGGGCAAACTTAATGTTTTCGACTTTTGCTTTTTTCTGGACGGTTAAAAAAAGGAATATAGGTCAGCCGGAGAAGGAACTGAGAGATATTTTTAGTGAAATGATTTTGAATTATCCGGTGATCTTATATCCGATCCTTTTACCGTACACCAGTGGACTGCGTTCTTCGGAATTTAGGAATCAGTTAGGCTTGCAATATCTGAAGATGGTAATTTCTGAAATAACTTTATCGGATAGCCGGCAGTGGCTTTTGGCCAGCCAGTTTATTTTGCATTGCCGGTTCTACAATATCCCATTTTCTCCGTTTAATCGTTTTAGCCTTGAGAAAATGAAACTTAAAGATAAGTTGAGCGGAGATTTTATTTATAAGGATGGGTGGTATATTGACTTAGATGAGGTGTTTATCAAATCTTTTATATTTCTGTTAGCCTCTTTTGGGTTGTTAGAAATAGCTTATGATGCTTGTCCGTCTTCTTTTTCGTCCCCCTTTCATGCACTAAGATATTTCCGATTGACAGCATTGGGCGCTTATGTGTTCAATATTACAAATACTTATGAGTTGCCGAAGGCAAAAGAAGAAGGCCCTTTCTTTGATCTGGACGCTCGTAACCTGATTGTTCGTTCTTTGGGCGAGAATAATCCGTACGAAACGCTGTTGCAGGATGTGGCGATACCGATCGGACAACATCGTTACAAGTTGACGCATGCAAGTTTTTTGAATAATTGCAAGACGAATGAAGATGTGGTGAATAAAATAGAATTCTTTAAACGTTTTATCAGTGCTGAACTGCCTGAAATATGGAGTGAGTTTTTTGATTCGTTGATGAAACGTTGCCGTCCGCTTACTTCAATTTCAGCCGATAAGTATCTTGTTTACCAGCTCGATGCCGGTAATGAAGAGCTGTTGCGGTTGGTTTCTACCGATCCGGTTATCCGAGAAAATACGGTTCGTGCCGAAGGGTATTTGTTGCTTGTCAAGAAAGATTCGCTTAAGCAAGTGGTAGCACGGTTGAAGTATTCCGGATATTTACTTTAGGAGAATCCGTTCTGTTTGTCTGCTATTTCGTTTTTTTCCTTACATTTGGGGCAGTTAATTCTATCAAATCATTATGAGCGGAATACCGGACTTTAGGAACCTTGTGTTTAAAGACACATCATTCGCCAATCTAATGAATAAGCGTATATATAATGTATTGCTTATTGCTACTAAATACGATGCCTTCATGCTGGAGGACGACGGGCGGGTAGACGAACAGATATTCAACGAATATACATCACTCAGCCTTCGTTACCCGCCACGTTTCACGCAGGTGACGACCGAGGAGGAGGCGCTTGCCGAGTTGAAGGACCGCAACTTCGAGTTGATCATCTGTATGCCGAATATGGATAACCGTGATATTTTCGCGGCGGCGACGGAGATCAAGATCCATTATCCTAATATACCGATCGTGGTCCTTACCCCTTTCTCGAAAGAGGTGTCCAAGCGGATTGCCAATGAAGATCTGAGCGCAATCGACTATGTGTTCAGTTGGTTAGGCAATGCGGAGTTGTTGCTTGCCATCATCAAACTGATCGAGGACAAGATGAATGCGCCGGACGATACGGCCAGTGTCGGTGTCCAGATTATCCTGTTGGTGGAAGATTCCGTCCGTTTCTACTCTTCGGCTTTGCCGCACCTGTATAAGTTCGTGCTGGAACAGAGCCAGATGTTTGCGAAAGAGGCTTTGAACGACCATCAGCGTACACTCCGTATGCGCGGCCGTCCCAAGATCAAGCTGGCGCGTACCTATGAAGAGGCTGTCCGCATCTTTAACCAGTACCGCGATAATATGTTAGGAATTATCTCGGATATGAGTTTCATGCACAACGGCGTGAAAGACCCCTATGCCGGGTACAAGTTCGGACAGTATGTGCGGAAGACCGGCCTGATCATCCCTTTCGTATTGGAGTCGTCGGAGGCAAGCAATAAAGTCTATGCAAAAGAGTTGGGAGCTTCTTTTATCGATAAGAATTCCAAGAGCTACCCGCAGGATCTGAGGAAGAAGATCATGCAGCGTTTCGGTTTCGGTGACTTCGTCATCCTGAATCCGCAGACGAAGGAAGAGATCATGCGCATTAAGGATTTGAAGGATTTGCAGAAGAAGGTCTTCCAGATACCCGACGATTCGCTGGTTTACCATTTAAGCCGTAACCACTTCTCCCGTTTCTTCTATTCCCGTGCCATGTTTCCGCCGGCCGAGGTGCTGAAGCGTGTGGACGTGAGCGACTACAAGGATATGGATGAGGCGCGTAAACTGATTTTCGACCTGATCGTGCAGTATCGCCGGATGAAGAACTCCGGTGTCGTCGCGGTCTACCAGAAGGAGCGCTTCGACGAGTATAGCAACTTCGCCCGTATCGGCGACGGTTCTCTGGGAGGAAAAGGTAGGGGCTTGGCGTTTATCGGGGCGATGGTGAAGCGTTACCCCAAACTGGAACACGACCATTTTGCTGTGACCATCCCGAAGACGGTTGTGATCTGCACGGACATCTTCGACGAGTTTATGGAGACGAACGAGCTGTATCCGGTTGCTTTGAGCGATGTGGATGATGATACGATCCTGAAATATTTCCTGCGTGCCAGCCTTCCCGCTCGCCTGATTGAAGACCTGATGGCGTTTTTCGATGTTGTCAAAAGCCCGATTGCCGTCCGCTCGTCCAGTCTTTTGGAGGATTCCCATTACCAACCGTTCGCTGGGATTTATTCTACCTACATGGTACCCAAATTGGAAGATAAATACGATATGCTCCGTACATTGAGCGATGCGATCAAGGCGGTCTACGCTTCTGTCTTTTATCGTGATAGCAAAGCCTATATGACAGCTACATCGAATCTTATCGACCAGGAAAAGATGGCAATCGTTTTGCAGGAAGTGGTAGGAAACCGGTACAATGACCGTTTTTATCCGACTATTTCGGGTGTCGCACGTTCATTGAATTTCTACCCGATTGGTAACGAAAAAGCGGAGGATGGCATTGCCAATATCGCCCTGGGACTTGGTAAGTATATCGTAGACGGTGGCCAGACTTTGCGCTTCTCTCCCCGCCATCCGCACAATATTTTACAGATGAGTACGATGGACTTCGCGTTGCGTGAGACGCAAACCCGTTATTATGCACTCGATCTGAAAAACCTGACGGAGCAATTCTCGGTTGACGATTCATTTAACCTGCTTCGCCTGAACCTGAAAGATGCCGATGCGGACGGCTCGTTGAAGTTTATTGTCTCGACCTACGATCCTTATGACCAGATCATTCGTGACGGTTACTATCCGGGCGGGCGTAAGATCTTGTCTTTTGTAAATATCCTCCAGCATGACGTGTTCCCGCTCGCCGATACGCTCGACCAGATTCTGCATGTCGGGCAGGATGAAATGGGGCGCCCTATAGAGATTGAGTTTGCGGTGAATATCGATCCGCAGAACCCGTCTTATGCTACTTTCTATCTGCTACAGGTCCGCCCGATCGTAGACAACAAGGAGGTGATGGAAGAAGACCTGACGCTTGTGGAGCAGGCCGATACTATACTTTCATCGACCAGCGTTCTGGGGCATGGTATCGTGACGGATGTGCAGGACATCATATATGTAAAAACCGGTGCTTTCTGTTCTTCCAACAACCAGTCGATCGCTTACGACATCGAGAAGATGAACCGCCAGTTCACTGCCGTGGAAAAGAATTATGTTCTGGTCGGTCCCGGGCGTTGGGGCAGCAGCGATTCCTGGCTGGGCATTCCCGTGAAATGGCCGCATATCAGCAATGCACGTGTCATTGTGGAATGCGGATTGGAAAATTATCGCGTCGATCCGAGCCAGGGAACGCATTTCTTCCAAAATCTGACGTCATTCGGCGTCGGCTACTTCACGATCAACCCATTTAAAGGAGATGGCTGGTTCGATGAGGAATACCTGAATTCCCTACCCGCAGTAGAGGAAACCGAATACCTCCGCCATGTCCATTTCGATAAGCCGATTGTGATCAAGATGGACGGAAAGAAGAGTTTGGGGGTGGTGTTGAAGCCTGAAAAGTGAAAAAATACTATCCGCAAGATAAAGTCTTGTACTTCAAGCATTAGGCGGGGAGTGCAAGGCTTTTTTTATTTGAACGATGACGAGAGGTAATCTAATCGTTTAGCTCTGAATAATATTGTTCAATCAACGGTTTTAGCTCTGGGATATCTCTTTCAATGGTGTTCCAAAGCTGTTTGGGCTTAATCTTGTAGTATCCATGAACTAATACATGGCGCATCCCTTCTATTACTTCCCATTCTATTCCCGGATGGTTATCTCGAAACTCTTTCGTCAGCATATAAACAGCCTCTCCTATGATCTCAACATGTTTTACGAAACCATAAAAATGATAGGATCATCGAGTATCTCTTCATAAGTGTGTTTGTCTTTATTATTCAATAAGACGTTAATTGCTCCCAAGATATGTTCCAATCGTACTTTATCTTTAATTCTCTCTCTCATAGATCAATATTCTGTCGTGAAAAACACTATCTGTCGCAAAAGAAAGTAGTCCGTCTTCTTCTACCAAATCAACCTTTCGATTTAGTAATTTGGAAAGTGAACACATGATGCGGGAAATGGTAAATAAGGATATGTTTTCTGCATCTTTGTATTGCACAAGGATATCGATATCGCTATCTGAGGTCTCTTCACCTCTGGAATAAGAACCGAACAACCAAGCCCGGAGAACGGGTTGGCCGGATAAGTATTGCCGTACTTTCGGTAATATCTTTTGTATATTTTTGTTCACTTGGACCGGAGTTGTTTCCATAACAAACTTACCTTTTTCTACAAAAATAGGAAATAAGTTTGATTCTGCATGATGGATTGTTGGAATTTGTTAGTATTTAGAATAAATAGAAATGTGTCCCAGTCTCTGTCAACCAGGTCAACCGCACTAAAATCGTGTCAGATGAAATTCGTGCCTGAATATGATCCTAATAATCATTTTGTCAGAATTGTCAAAATGCCATATTTGCTATCCTGAGATTCGCCTGTATGCATCCATTTGGGCAAATGGTTGCAAATAGGACAAGGAAACAGGGTTTGCGATTATTGTTTTGTTCGTATGGTTGTAGGAAAGTCGTTTTTTGTCGCCTAAAAATCGGAATGGTGCGAAAGAATGAATATTTGTGTCTGGAAAAAGGGGGAATTTCTATTAAAACGTCAATTGCAAAAGGTCTTCCTTATAGGGATCGTGAGGCGTTAAAATAGCTTTCAAAGGCCTTTCGGAAGCTTTTTTACTGCCTTTTTCCCCTTTGTTTCAGTCCACCCGGCAAAATCATTTAGATGATTTCCCGAATTCATCAGGATGATTTACCTAAAACATCTCAATGGTTTTTCATAATCATTGAGACCATTTTCAAAATCATTTAGATGATTTGCCGGAAAAGGTGCGAAATCAAGTGGACTTTAGGCTGAAAGGTGTAAAAACAGGAATATGCGTGTTAATGAAAACGTCTGAAATAGGTTGAATTGATAGAAAATACGAATATTTGCAATAAATTAGATAGTTCTGTCATGTCAGGGCAACTGCTGGAGTGCGGGAACAGGATTATCCTGATAAATGATGATTTACCTGCATTTTGATACGGTTGCCATTTGAAGAATAGTTGCCGCTGCCAAGAGAAATCAGAAAGGGACTATGCGGAATAAGATGCATAGTCCCTTTCTGTTTTTTGAGATATGGATGAATCAGTCTTTCTTCTTGATGAAATCCGATGGATAGTTGACCGTGTTGATCACCTCTCCTCCTTTCAGGCGAATCCAGGTCTTGAAGCTGGTTGAGCCTTCGGTCATTTCGATCACGCGGGCGCCATTGGTCAGGTTGTTGTACACCGTATCGCCACCGGTATAGCGGCCGTAGGCCAGCAGGATGCCTTTCCAGAAAACGGCATAGTCATCGTCATGGTCGTGCCCGACAAATACACCTAAGATATCTCCCATTTCTTTCATCGAAGCGAACATACCGGAGTTGAGTTGCGGGGCGCAGGCTTTTTCCTTCCGTGTTCCCATCAGAATAGCCGTTTCGTCGGATGCCGCTTGGTTGTATTCCGGCAAGGCGATGTGGAAGAATGCCAACGAGGGCAGGGGAGCGCCGCCGTTTTGCTTCGTGTACTTCTCACTGTTTTCGCGATACCATTGGATCTGGTCGAACTTGATGTAATCGTAGCCGCCTATCCCCTTGATCTGGGAATAAGAATGGGAGTCTAAGCAATACAGGATGGCTACATCTTTCTTTCCATCGGACGATTTCAGGGGAAGGATAAAGTTGGTTGCTCCCACGACTCCGGCTACGGAATCGGTCAGGTTATACGGAATCGTCTGAATGATATCGAATAACTGGGTACGGGTAAGCCCCTGTTCGTTGTCATGATTACCGAATGTCACCCCGAACGGAATCTTGCGGTTGGCGGCTAAGTTCAGGATAGTGCGCATCCCTTCCTCTGCCGGCTGACCGTAGATGATATCGCCGGTGAATAACACCAGGTCCGGCTTTTCCGCATCCAGCACTTCGTTGATGCGCTCGAGGGAAATAGCTGACTTGGGATTCCCGTGAATGTAATGGACGTCCGTGAACTGTACGATTTTGAACTTGCCGCCTTTGTTAAATTTCAAGACCGGCTTCTGTGCAAGGCCCGGTTGCAGGCATCCGAGCACAAGTGAAAGGATGATAAGGAGTTGTTTCATCTTTATATGGTTTTTGTTTATGAATTGTTTACTCGATCGTGATGTCGAATTGATCGTATGAATCTGTTCTCCACGCCTTATCGGATGTCAGGGACGAAAGTGCGAAGAGGGGAGAGACTGTTGGCGATCCAAATTGTTACTTCTGCATTATCCATTTTTCAGCCATCGCCAATGTCTCCGGTTTCCCTATATCTATCAGATGAAGGTCATCGTCGGCATAGGCATGTATGTTGGTCCGGGCGCAGATGGAGAGGTAGAAGTTGATGATCGAGAACTTTCCGGTCCATTCTTCCATCCAGTCGAATATCTTAGGAGACAATATATGTATCCCGCTAAAGGCATATTCGTTATATTGGTTCGGATCGAAGTCGGGGTAGAACGATTTGACTTCACCTGTCTCACGGTTGCGCCAGCCGCATAGTTTGTTTTCCTTATTGAAAAGCAGGTAACGGGAGGTGTTGCGTTTGCTGACTAATAATGTCGCCAACGGATTTGCTTCTACATGATGATTGTAAAGTGTACGGAGGTCGATGTTGGATATGATGTCGACATTGTGTACTAAAAACGGCTCGTTGCCTTGCAGGAATGAGGCGGCATGTTTGATTCCGCCGCCCGTATCGAGCAGATAATCCCGTTCGTCGGAAATGTGTATTTGGATACCGAAATTATTGTTGGCTGCCAAAAAGTCGATGATCTGGTCTCCCAAATGGTGGATGTTGATGGCGATCTGGTGAAAGCCGGCATCTTTTAGTTTAAGGATCACATGTTCGAGCATAGGTTTCCCATTGATAGGAAGTAATGCTTTTGGGGTGCTGTCGGTCAGCGGTTTGAGGCGTGTCCCCAAACCGGCTGCGAAAATCATAGCTTTCATAATATTGCGTTAAAGAGTTGTTCAATGTTTTGTTCCCTGTGCACGAGGTCTACCCGGACGCCGAACTTGGAATGGATATGTTCCGCCGTATGTTGGGCGGAGTAGACCGAGCGATGCTGCCCCCCGGTGCAACCGAAACAAATCATCAGATTGGTGAATCCCCGGTCTATATAACGTTTGACGGAAGCATCCACAATTTCGTAAGCATGATCCAGGAAGCGGGTGATTTCTCCGTCTTCTTCCAGGAAACGGATCACCGGCTCGTCTAATCCGGTAAAATGGTTGTAACGTTCGTATTTACCCGGGTTATTGATGGCACGGCAGTCAAAGACAAATCCTCCACCATTACCGCTCGGATCGTTGGGAATTCCTTTTTTATAGGCGAAACTGACAATCTTGACTTTGAGCGTATGCTTTTGGATGTCGTCATAGAATTGAGACAGATTCGTCAGATCCCGTAATACGGAGCATAAATATGGGTACTCCGGATAGTCTTCTTTTAAAAGCTGACGGAGATTGTCGATTGCAAAGGGAACGCTTTGGATGAAATGCGGCTTCTTCTCGAAATATCCCCGGAAGCCGTAGGCTCCTAAGACCTGTAAAGTCCTGAAAAGAACGAAGTGACGTAATTGTCTGAAGAAATGCTTTTCGTCTATTTCCGTGTACTCGCGTAGCGCCTGCAGATAGTCGGCGATCAATTCCTGTCTCAGTTCAGCCGGATATTTGGCTTTCGCCTGCCAGAGGAAAGAGGCGACGTCATAGTAGATCGGGCCTTTGCGCCCTCCCTGGAAATCGATGAACCAGGGTTCGTTATCTTTTACCATCACGTTGCGCGACTGGAAATCCCGGTACATGAATGTCGGTGTACAATCTTGCAACAGAACATCGCTCATTTTCTGGAAATCATCTTCCAGAAGGTTTTCCTGGAATTCCATTCCGGTTGCTTTCAGGAAACAGTATTTGAAATAGTTCAGATCCCAGAGGATCGAACGTTTATTGAATTCGGGCTGAGGATAACATTGGCTGAAGTCGAAATCTTCCGCACCCTTAAATTGCAGGGCCGGCAGAAGCGTGATCGTCTTATGCAGCAAAGACTTTTCCGTCTCGTCGAAGAAACAACTTTTCCGCCCTTTCTCTATCGCATTAAAGAGCAAGGCGTCTCCCAGATCTTCCTGGAGATAGAGCGATTTATCATCCGACCAGCAATAAACACGGGGAACGGGCAATCCTTTTTCCCGGAAATGTGCGGCCATATAAATAAAGGCATTGTTTTCTTCTATGGAAGTACCGCTTACACCGATCAGGGAAACGGGGCCTGACAATCTGAAATACCGGCGGTTAGAGCCGGAAGAAGATAGTTCGGTTATATCGGTTGCCGGCGATCCGGTATGTGTCTGGTAAAGTTGTTTTAATTCGTCAGTTATCATGTCTTTCTATTTTCGGCACTAAGGTAAGATTAAATAATTAAAAATGGAGAATTGAAAATTGAAAATTAAGGGAGATCTCGGCAATAAAAAGGGGAGAAGCGTCTGTTGCCAGTTCTTCTCCCCCTTATTCAAATAATCATTAATCCCTATTTACTTCAAATATCGAATCAAAACAATTCTTCATTTTCAATTTTCAATTAAATAATGCCCTGTGCCATCATTGCCTTGGCTACTTTCATGAAGCCGGCAACGTTAGCGCCTTTCACATAGTTTGTGTAACCGTCGGCTTGCTGGCCGTATTTTACACATTGTTCGTGGATATTCTGCATGATGCTCTTCAATTTGGCATCTACTTCTTCGCTGCTCCAGCTCAGTTTCTGGGCGTTCTGAGTCATTTCCAGACCGGAAACAGATACACCGCCGGCGTTAGCTGCCTTACCTGGAGCATACAGGATCTTTGCATCCAGGAATGCGTCGATAGCTTCAGGGGTCGAAGGCATGTTTGCACCTTCCGATACGGCGAAACAGCCGTTGGCAAGTAATGTTTTGGCATCTTCGCCGTTCAGTTCGTTCTGAGTTGCGCTCGGCATTGCGATGTCGCATTTTTCTCCCCAGGGACGGGCTCCTGCCACATATTTACAACCGTATTGTTCTGCATATTCACGGATACGGCCACGATACAGGTTCTTCAGTTCCATGATATAATCCAGTTTTGCACGGTCGATGCCGTCCGGATCGTAGATGTAACCGTCCGAGTCGGACATTGTCACTACTTTAGCACCGAGGCTGATCAGTTTTTCTACGGTATATTGAGCTACGTTACCTGAACCGGAAACACAAACGGTCTTTCCTTTGATGTCGATTCCTTTTGTCTTCAGCATTTCCAGCAGGAAATAAACGTTACCGTAACCGGTCGCTTCGGGACGGATCAATGAACCGCCGAATTCACGTCCTTTACCTGTGAACGTACCGGTATTTTCCTGAGCCAGCTTCTTATACATACCATACATATAACCTACTTCACGTCCGCCAACACCGATATCGCCTGCCGGAACATCCGTGTCCGGGCCGATATGACGCCATAATTCCAACACGAAAGCCTGGCAGAAACGCATGATTTCAGCGTTTGATTTGCCACGCGGACTGAAATCGGAACCGCCTTTGCCACCGCCCATCGGTAGGGTTGTCAATGAGTTCTTGAAAGTCTGTTCGAAAGCCAGGAACTTGAGGATAGACTGGTTTACAGAAGCGTGGAAACGGATACCGCCTTTGTACGGGCCGATTGCATTGTTATGCTGGATGCGGTATCCCATGTTGGTTTGGATCTGCCCTTTGTCATCCATCCAGGTTACGCGGAAGGAGAAAATACGATCGGGGATACAAAGACGTTCGATCAGATTGCTCTTTTCGAATTCGGGATGTTCATTGTAAGCCTCTTCGATTGTTCCTAATACTTCTGAAACTGCCTGATGATATTCCGGTTCATTCGGAAATCTTCTCTTTAAGTTGTCTAAAACTTCACTTGCCTTCATAAGACTGATTTTATTTAGAATGTTATATTTATAGTATCAATTTGTAAATTGCATGCCGTTCTTTTAATGGCCTCGCAAAGGTAAGCTAATATTTTATACAAACAAATATTTGAAAGAAAAAATGCATTAAAAATATCATTTAGGTATTTTAATCGGGTAAAAGTAACCAAATGTCATTCATCTCTGCGTCTTTTGCTCTTGTAGATCGGAACGAACACAATGATAGCTGACGCTACCAGGGCAAAAATGACGTCAAATGTTATCTTTTCACTGTATACAAGCAGCATGTAGCAAAGAACACCCCATAAAAGAGTTATACATACGGCTTGACTATTTGTAATCTTTCTGCGTGCCATTGTTTACATTTGTTTAGTTGGATGAAACGAGTGAACCGAAATAAATGACCAGAGCCAGGAAGACGGCTACAAGGATAAAGAGAACGATGATCTGTCTTTCGAGCGGAAGATGTCGAAGAAACGGAATATGGCGTGCCCATCCGGAAACAGCCTGAATCTGTTCAGCCTCTTCGTCCTCTTTCGGAAATTCGTATCCGTTTGCTTCCATTATCTCCATAGCGCGGGGCACTTCGCTTTCGAGAAGTTCGACGCGGATGCCGCCCATGTTGGCCGGGTACATGACTTGGCTCGTGTATTCGTTCCGCAGATAGCATTTGATTCCTTCCGATTTCAGAAGGGATTCGAGTATCTGTGCCTTTTCCGGTTCATAAAACCGGGCAATTTCAACTATTTTGTCTTCCATGATTAATCCTCATTTAAAAGTCTGTTATTTCATTTGCAATTTCGGTTGCCTGGCGGATGCGGTCGGCCATGCCGATGCCGTCTTTGATGTTTCCGGCGAGCGTGAGACCCGGATAGCGGGTTTGCAGTTCGTCGATCGTTTCGAGGCGGGCACCGCTGCTCTGCTCGTATTGGGGAATGGCATGCTCGTGGCGGAAGATACGGATCATGTCCGGTTCTGCTTCTGCCGGTAATTTCAGCATGGCATGAAGCTCGCGCTTGACAAGCGCCTTCAGTTCCTCTTCCGGCCAGGTTGTCAGGTCGGCATGCTTGACGCCTCCGATGAAAAAGGAGAAAAGAGCACCCCCTTCCGGTGCCCTTCCGGCGAAGCAGGCGGATGGGAAGAGGATGCCGAGTACCTCTTTTTTCTCACAGGAAGGGACCAGGCCGCCAAACGCATCGAAGCGTAACCCACCGGTATTACGGAAGCCGACGCTGGCCTGTACGACCGGCGCATAATGCAGGTTGCTGATCAGGTCCATCTTTTCTTTCGGGATGAAAGGCAATAGGGCGGGCAATGTGTAAGCACCGGTAGTCGTAATAACCCGTTCTGCAATGATTGTTTGTTCGCCGTCGGCAGTCGAATAGGTGGCCATCCATTTGTCTGCATAAGGCCGGATGGTAACGTCGGCGGCCGAAAGCGTGATATGGTGCGGCTGGATCACTGCGGCCATTGCGTCGGTCAGCCGGTCCAGTCCTCCTTCTACTGAAAATACTTTCTTGGTGGCGAGGCGGTCGTATGCCGTTTTCGGCTGCCTGGCTTTTGCGATGGTTCCACGGATAAAGCTGCCGTATTGCTGCTCTAAGTTGTAGAGTTTCGGGAGGGCGTAGCGGGTGACGAGTTTCATAGGATCGCCGGCATAGACACCGGACAGGAACGGGTCTACCGCATATTGCAAGAACGATTTGCCCAAGCGGCGGACTGCCAACTCCCCGACAGACTCGTCCGGGTTATTCCCTTTTGCCCGGAACGGCTCTCCGAGGATACGGAACTTGTCGCCAAGCGTAAACAGAGGAGTCGTGATTGCACTGAACAGTCCGGACGGGAGAGCGTGGAACCGGTCTCCTTTCCAGATCAGGCGGCGTTTGGATTCTTCGCGGGCAGTCTCCATTATGCAGTCTCCATCGAGGATTTCGAAAAGTTCGAAGATTTCAGGATAGGAGTTTACACCTGTATTGGGGCCGCTTTCGTAGATAAAACCTTTTTCGCGGAATGTGCGGATTTGTCCTCCGACGCGGTCAGCCTTTTCGAGGATATGGACTTTTTTTTCGGAGAGAGCCAGCAAGAAACCGATTGTCAATCCGGTCAATCCGGCACCGATGACCAGGACGTCTACAGTGCGGGCGTTTTGCGTATCCTCCTTGTGGCTAAGATTTGTTGTCAATTGATGTTCCATTGCTTTATACGGGTTTAGAAAATGATTTATTAGTTCCGAGCATCAGTTTGTCGAGCGAAGCCGCTATGTTGCGGACGAAAAGCCTGCCTTCGGGTGTCATCCGGATTTGGTTTCCGTCGAATTCGATTAATCCATCAGTCGCAAATTCATGGAGGCGCACCTCGTCGTAGGCGGTTGCCTGCTTGATGGATTCGGCGGGGAGGGAAAGCTGTTCTGATAACTCGTTCCAGTCGATCCGGTAATTGCACATCAACATTTCGATCACTTCCCGGGTGATCTGTTCGTCCTGGCTTAAGGAATATCCTTTGGCCACGGGCAAGATGCCGGCTTCGACTTTTTCGATATATTCCATGATATCTTTCGTGTTCTGGGCATAGGCCGTGCTGAGCTGGCTGATTCCTGTGACGCCGAAAGCGTATACCTGTCCGGTTGTCCGGCGCGTACAATAGCCCTGGAAATTGCGGTGCAGTTGCCCGTTTTGTAAAGCGGTGCACAGTTCATCGTCTTTACGGACGAAATGATCCAGACCTATCGGTTGGTAATTCGCTTCACAGAGTATCTTGCGGGCTGCTTCGAACATCCGGCTTTTCTCGTCGCTCGAAGGCAGTCCGGCTTTTTCCAATACCTGCTGCCGGGGAAAAGCCCAGGGCACATGTGCATACGAGAAGGTAACGAGCCGGTCCGGTTTCAGAGCGGCAGCCCTTTCGATCGTTGCAGCAAAGCTTGCTTCCGTCTGGTGGGGTAATCCGTAGAGAAAATCCAGATTAAAGCGAACTCCGCAGGAGCGCAGGAGAGTCACGATCTCTTCCGGTTGCAACAGGGATTGTTTTCGATGTACGGTTTTCAGGACTTGTTTGTCAAAATCCTGTATTCCGATGCTCAATCGGTTGAATCCGGCAATTGTCAGTTGGATCCAGTTCTGTTCCGACATCCATCCCGGATGGCATTCGATTGCTATTTCGGGATTTTCGATCGTATCGAATTTTTCTGAAACGTGCCGGTTCAACTTTTCCAGTTCGACAGCCGGCAGGACTGTCGGAGTGCCTCCCCCGTAATGGATCTGTGAGATCTTGCGTGTCCCGTCGAGCAAAGGAAGCACCAGGTCGATCTCTTTGTGCAATGCTTCTACATACCGGTCTACGATTTCCGGTTTGGGGCAGGCGTAGGAGTTGCACCCGCAATAATGGCAAAGGCGCAAGCAGAAAGGAATATGAAAATAGAAGGAAATCGATTCCGGTTGTTGATGGTTCGATTCTTGGATTGCATCTGCAAAATCATAGTCATTGAACCCGTCATGGAAATAATTGGCAGGCGGATAGCTGGTATACCGCGGAACCGGCACATTGTATTTATCTAAAAGTTTTTGTTTCATATCGTACTTTTTTCTTTTCTGAAAACCGTTATTATATATAGGAGAGATACTAGGGCGATGCTTGCCTCAAAGAAGAAAAGCCCGTGGTAACCCGTATGGTCTGCAATTTTTCCGCTCAGGATGGCCATCAACATGCCGCTGAGATGCGTGATGACCGTCTGGATCGTGAAGTCCGTCCCTTCGCGTCCGGGACGTACGCAATCCATAGCCGTCGTATAGACCACGATCGTCGCCATCCCGTAGCTGCCCCAGAGCAGGAAGATCCCGCCGTAGAGCAAGGTTGTCGTCGGATGCACGTACGAGAGTCCGAGGAAATAAAGTGTCGCTATCAGCACAAACACCGCAAACAGGATGCGCGCGCGGAAACGTCCGATCCGGCGTACGATCATCCCTCCGGCAAACGAGGATAGGAACCCGACGAATGTTCCCGCCACTCCGCTCATTACCCCGATCTCTTTCATGTCGTATCCAAGGTCTACTAACCAGGGTTTTAGCATGGCGAGCGTCCCGATCAGTCCGGAATAGTAGAGGAAGAGGAAGCCGATCTGTTTCCAGATGCTCCGGCGGGCAAAGAAATAAAACACATCGGCCTTTTTGGCCCGTTCGTGCGAATCCTTGGGCTGTATATGGATGCCTTTGTTGAAGAAGAGCGGTAAAAGGGCGATGATGACAAACAGCGCGACGTAAGGCAGTAGGCCGTTCCAGCCGATCTGTTTGAAGAGCAGGAGCAACACGCCGCCTCCGATCATCGAACCTCCGAAACTTCCCATCGACTGCATGCTGTTGACCATGCTTTTATCTTTCCGGCTAAAGGCGAGTACCGCCAGTGCGTCGGTCGCAATATCCTGTGTGGCGGAAGCGACGAAGGAAACGATAATCAATGCCACGATCGTATAGAAATCCGTATGGAAATCGAGGAAAGCGACGGCAAAGATCAGGCTGGCATACATCAGTTCGGAAGAAAAAATCCACCTCTTATAGTCGCCGGTCGTCACGGCATGGCGGTCTATCAGCGGTGACCAGAGGAATTTCAGTATCCAGGGCAGCTTGATCAGCTGGAGAAGCCCGATAGCGGAGAGTGAAAAGTTTTCCTGCCGCATCATGACGGGGATGACGGTGGAAAAGAAGCTCATCGGGATCGTCTGCGCGATGTAGAGGCAGAAGAAGGTCGCGAGGTTGTATGTTTTGTCTTTCTGTATCATAATATCGTTTATATAATCTTCCGGCTCCCGGCCGGAGACAAAAAGCATCTGAAAACGTCGTCCGAAGTTTTAGAGTCTTCAAAGTGTCGTCCGGACTTCGGATGGCACTTTTAGAACTTTTGAGGTGTTATCCGAACTTCGAACGGGAGTTTCAAAAACTCAATTGTATATTCCCTCCGATCGTGAACGGCCGTCCTTTTTGTGCCAGGCCCTTTCCGCCTGTCTCGAAATAGAAAGCCGAATAGTCTGTATCGGTAATATTTTTCGCCCAGATCGCAAAGGTAATAAATTCTTTTGTTGCAGACACTTTTGCATTCAATTGTCCGTAGTAAGGTTGCGACACTTTGTTGTCTTCTTTCCAATGGATGCGTCCCGTCCCGGTGTAGTTCGCGCTGATCGTAAAGCGGTCGATGTGGCGGCAAGGGTTCGGAATCGTGTAATCGGCTCCGACGGCGAAGGTGTGGCGGGGGACCATCGGCAGGTAATTGCCGCTATAGTCGATGCCTTTCCGCTCGTCCTTGTAATCTTTGAAGGTGGCATGCGTGAAGCCGTAGTTCACCTGCACCATCAGTCCGTTGACCGGATTCCCTTGCAGGCTGACCTCGACGCCTTTGCTCTCGCTGCGCCCGGCGTTACGCAGGAACTGTCCGTTCTGGGTGGCGAGCATCTGATAGATCTGCTGGTTCTTCCAGTCGATCCAAAAGAGGCAAAATTCGGCGTTGAGGCGGTTGTCGAGGAACGGATGTTTGGCGCCCAACTCGTAGTTCCAACTGGTTTCGGGGCGGAACGAACGGTCTTCTTCACGGTCGAAGGAGGTGTTGAAGCCGCCTGTCTTATATCCTTTCGTCACGGTGGCGTAGAGCATGCCGGTGGAGGGGAACATATATTGCAGGGCGATCTTCGGCGTGACCTGGCTGAATTTGAGCTTGCTGTCGAAAGCGTCCATCTGCTCGCTGCTGCCGTCCGTCTCTTTATAGAAAAGGAAATCGTTGGAAGCATGCTCGTAGTCGTACCGGATGCCGAAGGTAAGCGACAGGCCGCGCGTCAGCAGGTTGTCCACGGTGGACTGGTGGTAGAAAGCGACGCCGTAGGTCGGGGTGGTGTACAGTTTGCGGGTCGTGTAACCTTTGGCCAGGTAATCGAGGATGACGGTATTATCGACTCCCTGCCAGAAACCGAAGGCGCCGAACAGCCATTTGTAGCGTCCGGGAGTAGTCGATTTGATGTTCAGCTCTTCGGAAAACATTTTTTGCTTCATATCCTGGCGGGCGAAGTAGATGCTTTTGGGGGAGAAATCCTGGTCTATGCCTTGGTGGTCCGATATATATTGAAAGGCGGTCCGGCTGTTGATGCTGTAGCCCGGCCCCTGATAGTCGGCGGAGAATCCGGTTGTCGAAAGGGTCCGCCGGTAGAAACTGTACTCGTTATAGTTTACTTCGCCCGGTTTGTGCGTGACCGAATCGCAAACGGCATAGGGATAGCCGCCCTGGGCAGAACGGTCGAACGAACTCATCAGTCCCAGGGCCAGGTTCTCCTTGGGTTTCCAATCTAAGCGGATGCGGGCCGATCCGGATTTCATATCGTCTGCTTTCTTGCCGGTAAAAAGATTGGTGAAATAGCCGTCGCTGTTCTGGTAATTGCCGGAAACGGCATACCCGAACTTCTCACCGATCTTATTATAATGGGAAAGGGCGTAGTTGCGGTTGCCGTAGTTTCCGTTGGAGAGCCAGATATTTGTCCCCTCGTATTTCAAAGGCGATTTCGTATACACATTGATGATGCCGCCCATCGTGTTGCGCCCGTAAAGTGTCCCTTGCGGACCGCGCAAAACCTCGATCCTGTCCACCTCGTTGAAATCGAAATCGAAGGCCGACTTTTCAAAATAGGGAATGCCGTCCACATACAGCCCGACAGAAGGTGAATTGATTTTTGATCCGATCCCGCGGATATAGACCGGTGAGGTTAGTTTCGATCCGTAATCCGGCATAAACAGGTTCGGGATAAAGGAACTGAACTCTTTGATCCCTGTGATGTTCCGGTTCTGGATTGCCGTCCCCGTCACGGCCGATGCCGAGATGGGTTCCAGCCGGAGGTCGCGCTGCTGTTTGAATGACTGCACGACTACCTCGTTCAGTTCGATGTTACGGATCTTCGCCGTATCTTTTTCTATCTCTTCTCCTCTTGCCGCGTGCGCCAGGCAGAGCAGTATCGGTATGTAGTATAATAGTTTCATGTATTAAAATGTAACGGTGATTTCGCCGCCGACCTGGAAAGGCTTGCCTTTCTGGATGAATGACTGGTTGAACGATTCGAAGTAGAACGCCTGATAGTCCGTATTCGTGATGTTGCGGCTCCACAGGTTCAGATTGACAATTCCCTTGCGAACGCCTACTTTGGCATTGACGAGGCAGTAGAACGGCTGGCTGATGTCGTTCTTCTCCGTCCAGAAAATCTTCCCGGCTCCGGTGAACTGGGCCGAAGCGATGAACTGGTCGATCATTTTCCGGTGGAGCAGTTTCGTGTATTGCAGTCCCAGGCTGACGGTGTGGCGCGGCGTGTAAGGAATGAAATTATCCTTGCAGTCCGTTTTGACGATCTGGTTGTTCTCGTCCTTATCCGTGAAGATATAATCGCGGAAAGTGGCGCGGGTAAAGCCGTAGTTGAGGTCTGCGGTCAGCCCGTCCATGATCCGGCTGCGTAGGCTCAGTTCCACGCCATAGCTGTTCGCCTTTCCTCCGTTGGTGATCAGGCGTCCGCTACCGTTCTCGGCAAAGCTGGTCAGTTGGATGTCGCGGATGTCCATGTAGAAGAGTGTCAGTTCTGCACTCAGCCTGCCCCTGATTAGTTCGCTGCGGATGCCGGCTTCGTAGTTCCAGCTGTGTTCCGGTTTGTAGGAAGCGACGTCTTTCACTGCTCCCGGATGTTCGGCTTTATCGGGGGCAAATTTAGACATCAGGTCGTATTTGGCTTGGGCCTGGACCAGGTCGCCGAACATCTGCACGTTATATCCTCCCGTCTTATAGCCTTTGGCGACCGAGACATATGTGAATGTTTCAGGTGTGCATTGGTATCGGAGCGAAACCTTCGGCAAGACTTGCAGGAAATCCTGCGAGATGTTGCCGTCCATCGAGGTCGTAACCGGGAGAGTTATCTTCATCGATCCCATTTGTACGCCGATCTTCATGCTGTCCACGGCCGAATGATAGTCTAAGCTCGCCTTCTCATAATCTAAGCGGATACCGGCGGTGATGGAAAGCCCTTCGACGAAGAGGTTATTGTAGGTCGATTGGTGGAAAGCGGCAAAGCCGTGAGTCG
The DNA here is from genome assembly GCF_049860805.1 of Parabacteroides vesiculifaciens. Lineage (NCBI taxonomy): Bacteria > Pseudomonadati > Bacteroidota > Bacteroidia > Bacteroidales > Tannerellaceae > Parabacteroides > Parabacteroides vesiculifaciens. The sequence goes on along the minus strand of NZ_CP187555.1, from coordinate 2,719,451 downwards.
GCGTGTCGAAGTTTCCGGGAAAATAGATCTGATTCAGTTCGTCTCCCCGGACGGTCAGCTTCGGTGCTTTCGGATTATTTGCCAGTATGTCGTCGAATGCTTTTTGCAAAATGCCCGTCAGACCGTCTTTCTTGAAGATCACCGGACCATCTGTATTCAGGCTGTTATAGAAACCGTAGGCGCCGAAACTCCATTGGTAATTACTTTTCGTATTGGATTTGATCGCCAGTTCTTCGCTCCAGGCGTAATGTTTCTGCTTTTGGTGGAGGGTAAAGACGGACAGTTCCGTATAATCCTGGTCCATCTTCATATCGTCTTTCAGATATTGGTAGGCCGTGGTGGAGGCGAGCGTGAAACGGTCCGTCTTCCATTCCAAGTATAAGCTGTTGTTCAGTGTACGGCGCCAGTAGGAACTCGGATCATTGATGCGGATTGGCTGCACGGTTCCTGTTTGCGGGTCGTATTGTCCGTAAGGGAAGGCTTTTTGGGTTACATAGTCATAGTTGAATGCATATTGCGCCTTCAGATGGTCCGTAATATACCCCTCCAACTTGAAACGGCCGCCAGCTGATTCCTCCTTATCAGCCTTTGTGTCGTTATATTCGTTTATGAAAAAGCCGTCGTTACGGTCGTAATACCCGCTTAACGAGATCCCGATGTTTTCTCCGATCTTGCTGTATTGGGACACTTTAGCTTTTGCTGCCCCGTAATTGCCCATCGACATCGTGACCTTTGTCCCCTGGTAATTGAACGGGGAGAGGGTGTAGATGTTGACAATGCCTCCCATTGCATTACGTCCGTAAAGCGTTCCTTGCGGGCCTCGTAAAACTTCGATGCGCTGGATGTCGTTCAGCTCGAAATCGAAAGCGCTTTTATCTAAGTAGGGGACGTTATCGACATACAACCCGATGGATTGCCCGCTACTCCGCGCTCCGATTCCGCGTATGTAAATGGCCGAAGTCATTTTTGAACCGTAGTCAGGCATATAGAGGTTGGGGACGAAAGCGCTGATATCTTTGAGCGCGTCTATCTGGCGGGCTGCTATTGCTTGTGGCGAGAGGATGGAGACGGCTCCCGGAAGTGTACGGAGGTCGTTCGTTTCTTTTGTGGAAGATGTGACGATCACTTCACCTATATTATAGGTCTTGATCGTGTCGTTCGCATTTTCATTCTCATTCATTCTTTCGGCTTTAACGGATTGCAGACACATAAGGGAACCTGCAACAAGGACGTACAGATAGCGTTGATTCATCGTATTAATTGTAAACTATTAGTATTTTACGATTGCAAAGAAAAGGTAAAGAAGAATGGAAATCAATCACTATATGTAGTGATTTTAAAGTTCGATGTCGTCGCCTGAAATAATGCCGTTCATAATGGCATAGAAGGTAAGTCCCGATACCGTTTTAATGCCGAGCTTGGTGGTGATGTTCTTACGATGGCTGAGGACTGTGTTAAGGCTGATGTTCAGTTTGTCTGCAATCTCTTTGTTGGTACTGCCTTTGACGATCAGTTGGAGGACATCCGTTTCGCGGGTGGACAGCTCTTTGTTGTTCTCGCTGGAAATACTGTTGTTTTCTCCGGTAAAAAGTTGTTCCAGCTGTTCGATGATGATTTCTTGCGAGGCCTTGATCGTGATATGATTAGTTGCCGATAACCCTCCTTCACCTTTGGCCCCGTCGATCAGGACCATCGTTTTGCCACGGCGGGGGAGGAAGAAGTCGGCATAAAGGACAAATAAAGCAGCATTTGTAAAATAGTAATCGAATGTGTCATTGCCGGAAGTCGATAATGCCTCGAAAGTGGGGTAGTGGCTGATCTCTACCGGTGGAAAATAGTCGGTCAGCATACTTTGCAGGCCGATGCTCTGTAACGTGTCGGGTAATATAATTGCTATTTGCTTGTTACGATGCATCCGGCTATTTATTAAATACACAACTTTTCCATAGCTGAAACCATCGGTGTCAATATCCGGTAGCGGATGCGGTTGTGCTGTTTGATATCTTTTTCCAGACTGCTGATGGCAAATATGACGGCGTAACACAAATTCTCGTTATAGTCGCCGGAAAGATGCTTGACCATGATGCTTTTCAGATCCGCCAATAAGGCCTCTATCGGATCTTCTAAGCGTTGTTCCGTTCCGAGATGTAACGCTTCAACCTGTCCGGAGGATTGATAGTTTTTTAGCTTTTCGCTTAATGACAGGCAGTAGGGGAACCATACCTGATCGTCTTTTTCAATCCGTGAAGTCAGCTCTTCTTTGAAAGAGGAGAAAAACTTACCGATCAGATTGAGGGTATTGTTTCCTGGCGTACTCATCGATATGAATGAGCCGAGATGCCTTTCTATATTCGGGATTTGATAACGTTGGTAATACAGGTTGGTTTTAGTCAGATAATCGATAATTTGTGAAGTATGGAACGTCTGTAACTTCTTTTCCGGGAAATATTCCTCGTTGAGGAATGTATTGATCACTGTCAACAGGAAGTCGGCGTCCAGTTGGTATTCTTCACAAATCGTCTTAACCGATTTGTCGCCCAGTCCCAGACGGATTCCAAAACGGTTAATGACAGGAATGAGTGAGGGGTGCTCTTCCACCACCTCACTCATTTGCATATTAGGATATACTAATGGCATATTTTATGCTTCTTCCCATTGTTTACGTAATAATTCCACTGCGGCGGGAACCAAAGTATTCCGGTCTCCCTGGCATCCGCATTCGAAACTTACATATTTGTCGTAACCCAACATCTTCAGACCTTTGAAGCCGTTAACATAGTTATCTGCTTCTCCGTCTTCACCCGGCATACTGCGGCGCTTACGGCTGGCAACGTGAACATGTTGCAGATATTCGCCAGCCGAAAGGAATGCTCCCATGTCGGACGTTTCTTCCCATGTCATGTGCCAGAAGTCACCCATACAGCGTACTCCCGGATTGTTGATATCGCGGCAGACAGATGCAGCATCAGCTACCTGGCGCATATAGAAACATTCTTTGCGGTTTAATGGCTCGAAGATTACCGTCGTACCATGTTCTTTTGCGAAGTTTCCCATTTCATTGAATTGTTCGCACAAGAAATCGCGTGTCTCCGGTGTATGAGGCATTGCCGGTTTTTGACCGTTGAAAGCCGGAACGATAATTACGCCTGTGGAACCGAGTTCGCCAGCAGGAGCAATGATCTCTTTCATCGTATCCATGCACTGCTTGCGGATTGCCGGATCTGTCGAGAGGATGAAACCCTGGAAACCTGCACAGATGGCGCTCACTTTGATATTGCGTCCGTTTAGTGCATCCTTGATCTCTTTTACACGATCTTTCAGGCCACGTCCACCCGGTTCGAAACCTACAACGCCCAACTTTTCCATGTAGTCGAACTTTTCGTTGAGGTTGGCTCCCGGTGCGATACCTTCCTGAAAAGATATCTTCAACTCGGCTTTGCTGTTGGGGCATGATCCCTTTTCAGCCGGGCAACCTTCTGCAGAAGCAGCCTTGCCGCCACAGGCAGCAAAGGCTGAACTACCGGCTGCAACAGCCGCACCTGCCAGAGTTGTTCTTAAAAAGTTTCTTCTGTTCAGTGCCATATTTTATTTTTTCTTTTCATCACGAGGTTTTCCTGGTACCGGAACCGTAAATCCACTCATATCCATCTTGCCTAAGTTTAGGTCTTTCGGAGTGTAATCCAGAGGAGAAGCAGTCATTGCATCCCATGTGGTTTCTATTCCGGTGTATGCTGATTCACGTCCCATGATAGCAGCCATGTTGGCAATGGCTGTTTCTGAAGCCTGTTCGATAGGTTTACCTCCACGGATGCAGTTTACCCAATTTACATGTTCCAATACATATGGATTTGTCTGTGTATGTGCGCTCTTTTCGGCTTCTTTATCGAATTTCCAAATAACGTTGCCGGCATTGTCTTTGATAACTGTTTCACCATTGGCTGTCGACCAAGAACCTTTTGACCCCTGGATAAATTCACTGACGTTAGTAGCACAACCATCGATCTGACGGCACATACTATGCATATGGATTCCATTTTCCATTGTGAAATCGATGCTGAAATTATCATACTGGTCACCTGTGATGCGACGTTGACGAGAACCGAAACCAACAGCTTTAACCGGTTTCAAGCCGCTGAACCATGTAAATACGTCAATGTTATGTACATGCTGTTCTACAATATGGTCTCCGGATAACCATTTCCAGTTTACCCAGTCCTTGATCATGTATTCGCAATCGTTCCAGTCTTTCTGACGTTCGCGGAACCATAACATGCTCTGATTCCAGTAAACAGTACCGCCTGTAATTTCACCGATAGCACCTTCCATGATTTTCTTGTAAGATTCGACATAGTTGCGCTGGTGATGACGCTGTGTACCTGTTACAACACACAAATTCTTAGCCTGGGCCTGTTTTGCTGTAGCCATAATCGTACGATAGCCTACCGGGTCGACACAGATCGGTTTTTCCAAGAAGCAATGTTTACCTTTTTCAACTGCATATTGGAAATGTACCGGACGGAATACGGGAGGAGTTGCAATAATGACAACATCAACGCCGCTATCGATCAATTGTTTGTATGCATCCAGACCAACGAAACGTTTGTCTTCGGGAATATTACATCCTTTTTCTTTCAACTTGTCGGCCAATGCGTCCACACGTTCCTTGAATGTATCGGCAACAGCAACAACTGTTACGCCGTTTGCTGCTTCCAAGAAGTTTTCTGCTGCACCGGAACCACGTCCGCCACAACCGATAACACCGGCTTTCAACTCTTTTCCATCAGTAGCCTTGTCGGGCAATTCCGGAATATAATAAGTTCCAGGCTCTTTCAAGGGCTTGTTTGCTGCTGCACTTTCGCCGCCACCAGCACATGAGGTTAATACACTTGCACTACCAGTACCGATTGCACCCAGTGCACCGGCCATAGCTGTACTTTTTAAAAACGATCTTCTACTAATACTGTTTTCTTTCTTCATGATATAGTAATTTTAGGTATCAATTAAACATCTGTTATTTCGCTCCAATTGCTGGGTCTGGTTCGCAAACCACACGGAATCCGATACCGCGGATATCCGAATACCACCAGATACTTTTCGGTTGTTGCGGGTCTGTTTTCAGCCATGCATCATGCTTGGTATAATCGCGAGCTGCAGAGCGTACGTCTGCTGCATCGGAAGTATAGTTGCCGCCGCGTACAACCCATTCTTCTCCTTCTGTGATTAACGGGTTGGTCACGCTTTCGCCACCTTTGCTGTAAGCCTGCGGATCATATTTGTCGGCACAATATTCCATTACATTACCCAGCATATTCTTTAAACCGAATGGGTTTGCTTTCACTTCACCCGGTTCCTGAGTCCTGTTCTTGCTGTTCTTCGCATAAATTACGAATGAACTGATGCTGTCTGTTTTTGCATCGAAGAACTTGCGCCAGAACCCCTGGTCTGAAAAATCTTTCGGGTTACCTGTGAAGAAATAAGGGGTTTCCGTCCCTCCACGGGCTGCATATTCCCATTCTGCCTCGGTCGGCAGACGGTATTTCTTTCCTGTTTGTTTAGACAACCACTGGCAGAATGTTTCTGCTGCATAATGTGTCATCGTGATGGCCGGGCGATCACCGGCACCCCATCCCTGGTCGGGGAATCCGAACGGAGGAGTCGGGCCGGAAATGGCATCGACATCCGGATTGCTGTTGTTCGCATATACGGTTTCAGGAGGAGTACGTCCTTCACTCATGGTTTGTCCGTAGAATGCCCAGTATTGATCCCAGGTAACTTCTACTTCTGCCATAAAGAACGGACTGACCGTAACGTTTCGGACTGGAGCTTCATCTTCTTTATGGAACGGTTCTTTGTTGGTACTACCCATTTTGAATGTACCGCCTGGGATAGCAATCATCTTGAAAGCAACGGGAGTACCCGGTATTTGTTCCGTATAATCGGTAAAAGAAGTAACTGGTGTTGCTGTTTTGAAATACAGGCTGGTATCAACAACGGCTGTAGCTGAACCGGGAATGCCTGTTAATTTGCCGTGTTTATAATCTGGATTATAGTGTCCGGCGTCGAGGTGACAGCTGATACATTGCAAATCCAATTTCTTTTCGTTTTCGTCATAATAAAGATGAGCGGTGATACCATCCTGGTTAATCCCTTCCGGAAACAGATTCTGATGGCATTCTTTGCAGGATTCGTTCGGAATATATTTAACCGCGTGTTCCAGTTCCGATTTGGTGTCCCAGTCGAAATCCGCACTGTCTTTTGTCATGAAGGACCATACGTCTTTCAATCCCAATTTGGCTTTAGCCGTATAGTGATTCCATGTGTCGCTTTGGGGCGGAAGGTGACAAGCCACACAATGTGTTTTAACACCGCTTCCGTTATTTACGTGTTTGGAAAGCTTCCAACTGTCTTCCGCATGCGGATGAACATGGCACATCATACAAGATTCATCGGAAGAAAAATAAACGGATGTTTTGTATACGGCAACCATAATGCCTGCCCCGAGAAGTAACCCGACCAAAAGAAGGAAGGTTTTTCCTTTGAAAAATCTTCCTTTGTTTTCGGAAGGATAGCGATTAGAATTGTTGTTAGTAGCCATTTGTTTTTATGGTAAACGATTTTACAATTAGTCTTGAATTAGATTTAAAAATCGGCAATAAAAGTAGTCTTTTTCTACATAAAATAAAAGTATACATCCGCTATTTAACGAAATATGTATAGTGATTACGCTTTTTTACCAATTTTTATAAAAAGAGAAACTTGTCCCTGTTTCTAAAGAAGAAATACAGGGACAGGTTTCATAATTTATTGCAATTTATAAGTTAGATTGAATCGGTTTCATAATAAAAGAGAACTCGTAGTCTCCGTAATGGATACGATATTGATCCAGGGGCAGTGCACCCCAGCTATTGACACAGCCCAATCCCATTTGAACTTTGTCAATACACATATTTGTGTAGTTTACCTGAGGCACAAGTTCGGAATGTCTTTGATCTTTATGCGTACCGTCGTCCAGAGATTCGATTGAATAATTCAGAGCTGAAGCAGAGAACGGAGCTTCCGAAATAAACATAAGCCCATTACCACCCTTGTTTGTTTGTTTCCACCAGCGTATATCTGTTTTGTTTCCGTTTTCTTGCGGACGGATATAAGAGTAGAACTGTTCGTCTACAGTCTGTTTGTAATTACCCAGATCGGTAACGTTGTTACGGTCGGAATAGTTTTCGACCGGACCTCTGCCGTAGTAGTTGATCTGATCCAAACATTTAGGCATTTGCATTTGCATACCGAAACGGAACATATCGGAAACTTCGGCCGATTTGTCGGCTACCATTTTCTGTGTAACTTTAACAGCCCCTTCATTATTAATCGTATATGTCAGATACAATTTAGCCTTTACAGCATCCATTGTATATTCGGCATTGACAGTAACCATGTCGTTTTCGATTTTGTTTGTCAAAGAAACCAGTTTCAATCCCGGTTCTTTCCATGCCGCATATTTGTTTTGCAGGTTGGCACCCATATCATTGTCGGTCGGAGCACGCCAGAAGTTCGGAGTCAGCTTGCCGTCTTCTTTCAACATTGTCATGCCATTTACATCATATCTGCTCAGGAATCCGTCATGTTTGTCGAAATCCATGCGGAAGTTTTCGCCTTCGACGATCAGATAATTGATATCATTGTCTTTGATGGTCGGAATGACAGTTGCTACGTTAACTTGTTGCACATTCTGCAAATCCAGTTTCGGAGCATTGTACGGGCGGATAGTCAACTGGTTTTTAGCCACAGTATAACCGGCAGGCAACAATGTTTCTGCTTTTTTCAGTTTAAAGGCAATATTCAGCAACAGTTCTTTGCATTTGCAGATACCGTCTGTGTTATAATTCAGTTTTACAGACTTGGTTTGCTGCGGAGCTACTTCCAAATCTTTAATCATTCCAGTCTGGACAACTTCGCCGTTTGCCAGCAATTCCCATTCTGCATAGTAACCGTCCAAATTGCGGAAGAAGTTTTCGTTATATATGTTTACGACACCGTTTGCCAAGTCGGAAGGAGTTACCCAGATGGACTGGTAGATATGTCCTACTTCGTGCATGTGAGGATTCGGTTTACGATCCGGGCTGATCAGACCATTATCCATGAAGTTGTTATCGGAAGCATCATATCGGTTCCAATCGCCACCATAAGCATAGAATGGAACGCCATCTTTTGTTTTCCAACGCAAAGACTGGTCTACGAAGTCCCAAATGAAACCACCCTGATATTTAGGATATTTACGGATCTGATCCCAATATTCTTTAAATCCACCTTCCGAGTTACCCATTGCATGCGCATATTCACATTGGATAAGCGGTTTGTCGATATTGCCTTTGCAGTACTCTTCACCTCTTTCATAGTTCAGGTACATCGGACAATAGATATCGGTGAATTCGCTTGTCCGTGCTTGTTCGTATTGTACGGCACGCGATTTATCCTCATTCTTAATCCAGGTATAACAAGCCTCGAAGTTAGGACCCATGCCTGCTTCGTTACCTAACGACCAGAAAATGATGGACGGATGGTTATAGCCGCGTTGAACATTTCGCTGATTACGTTCCAGATGCGCTTTGGCATATAACGGATTTTTGGCCAGCGTCTTATCGCCGTATCCCATACCGTGGGATTCGATATTGGCTTCTGCAACCATATAGATACCGTATTGGTCACACAAGTCATACCATAAGTTGTTATCAGGATAGTGGCACGTACGTACGGCATTGATATTGTACTCTTTCATTACTTTAATATCCTGAATCATACGTTCAGGTGAAACGACATAACCTCCGTCCGGATCCATTTCGTGGCGGTCGGCTCCCTTAAATAAGACAGGTTGGCCGTTTACTAATATCTGAGCGTTTTTCAGTTCGATCTTGCGGAAACCGACTTTTACCGGAATTACTTCAGCCACGTTGTTACCCTCTTTTAATGTTGCGGTCAGGGTGTAGAGAACCGGCGTCTCGGCAGTCCATTTTTCAGGGTTGCTTACCGCCATGTCAGTGGTGATTTTGCCGGAACCTTTAACAGATGATGTGGCGACTTCCTTGCCGGTCTTGTCTAACAGTTTCAGATCGACCGTTCCACTACCTTTCAGGTTCAGGGAAACGTTTAATGTACCATCTTTGTATTGTGCATCCAGATCCGGAGTTACGCGGATATCCTGAATATATTTCGGAGTGCGGGCATACAGGTAGCAATCACGGCCTACACCGGAAAGACGAAGGAAATCCTGGTCTTCCAGATAAGTGCCGTCACACCAGCGGAATACTTGGAATGCGATCAGGTTCTTTCCGGGTTTCAGATACTTGGTCAGATTGAATTCCGCTTCCAGTTTGCTATCTTCGCTGTAACCTACAAACTGTCCGTTTACCCAAAGATACATATTCGATGTGACAGAACCGAAATGCGCAAAGACTTCTTTCCCTTTCCAGTCTGCCGGAATTGTAATTTCTTTACGATAAGAACCTACGTGATTGTTTTCGGTAGGCACTTCGGGCGGATTGTTTTTGAACTGGCTTCTCCAGGCATAACCTACATTCACGTAGATCGGATCGCCATAACCGTTCAGTTCCCATAAACCGGGTACTTTCAGATTATCCCATCCTTTATCATTGAAATTCACCTGATAAAAATCTGTCGGGCGCATATCTGCATTCTTAACCCAGAAGAATTTCCAATTGCCGTTCAAGGTCATAAAATTTTCGGATGATTCTTTACATCCTTTCAGTGCACTATTCTCGTTTTTGTACGCGAAATAGTTGGTGTGCATAGGAGCCCTGTTTATTTCATTTACGTTAGGGTCTCTCCACTCATTTTTTTGAGCGAAAGCTGCCGTCCCGAGTAGGGACAGGCAGCAAGCAAGTACGTTTAGTTTCATAAGATGTTATTTATTTACGGTTTATCTGGATTTCAATCAATCCATTTTTGCCATTTTACATTATCGTTATATCCGGCTTCAACCATTGTTTCGATGAATTGCATGCCTCTTACACCATCGTATACCGTCGGGAAATCTAAGCAATCCCCGCTGGGCGTTTCGCCGTTTTTGATGGCTCTGACAGTGAGTGAGAAATTGCGATAAATATTGGCAAAAGCTTCGATGAAGCCTTCCGGATGTCCTGCAGGAGTTCGGGTATTCCACAGGGCTTCAGGGGTCAGGTAACCGTTGTTGCCAATATTTAATATTTCAGTCGGGCGATCTCTCCATTTCAAGGTCAGCGTGTTCGGCTCCATCTGGCGCCATTCCAGTCCGCCCTTTTCTCCGTATACACGGATACGGATATTATTAGCTTCGCCTGTTCCGATCTGTGTTGCAGTCAAAACACCTGTCACATCGTTTTCGTAGCGAAGGAATGCTGCCCCGTCGTCATCGATCGGACGTCCGGGAACGAATGCTTTCAAATCAGCACAAAGCTCTTTGACTTTTAGTCCGGTAATATATTCACTCAGATGCCAGGCATGTGTTCCGATATCGCCTACGCAACCCGCTTTACCGGAACGCTTCGGGTCCGTACGCCATCCGGCATTATTGCCTCCTAACAATTCGATACGTTCGGAAAGCCATCCTTGCGTGTATTCCACATATACGCGGCGCAATTTTCCGAGTTCTCCGTTAGCGATGCGGGCTTTTGCCTCTTTTACGGCAGGATAGGCCGAATACACATGTGTCAGAGCCAGTACGAGTCCGGTCTCTTCAACCTTTTTCTGCAGCTGTTTGGCCTCTTCGAGGGAGAACGTCATCGGTTTATCTACGACTACATGGAACCCTCTTTCGAGTGCCATCATAGCTGGTTCGAAATGCCAGCGGTTGGGAGTCACGATCGTGACAAAATCCATCCGTTCTCCTTCCGGTAAGGTCATTTCGTGTTCGAACATTTCCTGATACGTGCTGTAAATCCGGTCTTCCGGCAGGAAGTAAGATAAACCGGAACTTTTGGATATCTCAGGGTCTACGCTGAAACATCCGCAAACTAATTCAATCTGGTTGTCCATAAAGGCTGCCCGGCGGTGAATTGCCCCGATAAAGGCGTCACTTCCTCCGCCAACCATTCCCATTCTTAATTTTCTGTTCATCATGATATTCTTAAATTAGCAATTTAATGAATTGAGATATTGCCCAAAATTACAAAATGTTGTAATATGTACAATATATTTTGTGATAATTAATTTCTCACTTGTATCGTATAAGTCGCATTTACAGTAGTTCCGCCTCTCCCGATTCCTTCGACTGTAATTACGTAATCACCTGGCAAATCGGATGTGTAGAATGGAACCGTTATTTCTCTCTGCCCATTACTTTGTAAGGATGGAATCCAGAGTAGGGTATGCCGGAAGTCGGGTTTGCCAGATGATTTAACGTCTTTGCCCTCATAGGCCGGCATATAAAAATAGCGGGTAGCCTGTGTAGATCCTTTATCGAACAATTGAGTTGCCGGATCCAACTTTATACCCTGGTAATTACCTTTGTATGTTGAAAAAGATAAGATACCGTCAAATCGTTGTCCGCCGAAAATATAGTGCCCCAGATAAACATCTATTTTTTTTAGTAATAACGGGTTGTAATTGTATATCTGTTCCTGGTCCGTGATGGGTATATTGTCGAACAATACAAGTGTCTGTGTGGAGAATCTGTCCATCTTTTCCGTTAGAACGGAGAAGGTCCGTTTACCATCCTTTTTATTGATTCTGGCAATAGGGATGAACTCCGTCAATATCTCTTCAATAAAAGGGAAACGGGTATATTCATCCAGAATGTAAGATTTGTAAGGTTTTGAAAACCCATGAGGGTTGGCGCTTTCTATCCGGTTGATAGAGTCGCCGGTATAGACCTGCATAACCTGTACCCCCAGACTCCTTTCTAACAGATATCGATGCCAGGTGGAATCAAGATAGATAGGCGGGAATGTTTCGGATCGCTGCCTGGCGAATGGCGATTGCAGATCGATCCGGTATGACTTTCCGGATGTATTCAATACAACTGTAGCCATCTCTTTTTTTCCATGTGTCATGCCTGTATAAAAAGTGATATGTCCGTTTTTATCGGTTTGCCCGTTGAAGACTTGGATATTTTCTCCCGGAAACGAAAGTAATCCGGCGATGCCATATTCCGTTGCCGGCTGGTTATTACTTCGGTCTATGAGCTGCCCTTCATAGATAGGCCCTTCATACTCCGGGAGAACTCTTGCCGTGAAGCCGGCCGAACCTTTTGTGGAAAGACTTTCTTTCCAATCCTGAATAGATGGTGCCGTGGCCTGTACCGGATCTGCACCGGCAACAGAAACCGAAAAGGAAATGGAGTCGTCGGGTAATCCTTGGATGTGGATAATCCCTTTATTCCTTGGTCGATATGAATCTTTGTCTGTCGATATCGTTATGGTATGGTTTGATTTTATCCGGTCAGGCAACTTAAAAGAATGATTTTCTGTTCCGGGCTGCGTCGGGGTTTCTTGTGGCAGATAAGGATTTACGACTGTAATTCTTTTTTCAAAAAATACATCTTCCCCTTCGTTTTGCATATACCGGGTGTAAGCGACCAGCCGGTAATAGCCGGTTGGCAAAGTAACCGGCAGTTCCATCCAGCCACTTCCCGTCCCGTTTGTCAGATCCAGGCGAATCTGTACTTCCGGTATGGAGTCATTCAACAGTTCGACATAACCGACTTTGCTGAAAGAGCTTAATTTCCCTTCAATGTTAGTCGTGTATAATTTTAACCAGAGCAATTCTCCGGAAATGTAAAATCGCTTGTCGGTTTGGAGGTATGCCCGTTCTTGATATGAAGCATATCCGTTGCTCGTCCCGATTAGTATAAGCAGGACCAATAGCAGTATTTGTTTGGTGGATATCATTGTTTTCATTACATACAGTTTTTATTGATGATTGTTCGGCCAGAAATCCGGTTTGTTTTTGCTCCCTCCCCGGGCGGTACAATCTACGCACCGTCTGCTTATGCAGATATAAATTCCGGCTTTATCTCCTTCCGAAAGGATTGCCATACCTTGTCCGTAGGCTTTATCCAATTCTCCCTCGATAAATGTCTTTTTCTCTCTGCAATCAAAGATTTCTCCCATACCAGGGACCTCTTCCGCTTTTATGTAGAGACGGTAAGACAATTCGGTAGTGGCGTAGATGTATCCGATAATAATCTCTTTCGGATCGCTTAAGCAGGTGATGTTCCCCTTTATTTCTGTCGGTTGGGGTGCGAATATTCCCCCTGTTTGTTCCACATTTTTCCGCATATTGTCGAAATACTCATACGCTTTTTTGTCGAGGGTCTGTTGTTTGACTAATATGCTGTATAGATAGGAAAAGCGGCTGTTAAAAGGCTCCAAACTCAAGATTGTATGGTCTTTTATTCTGTTTTCAGACAGATTGTCCGATTTGCCCAATATGATCCGGTTAGAGGTCTTGCTCCCCCAGCAATAATGTATGTTATCGGGAGAAAATTGATTCATTTTCCGGATGCCGGTTTCGTAGCTCCAGGTGTATTGGGCGAAATAGTCGGAGACGATTTCCCAGTCTTCCTGATAACTCCAGCGGTAATAACGCGAAGCGTCCGGGTTGTCGTTATGAGTTGAAACCCTGATATTGACTTCTTCCTGCTCTTTATATTGGTAATTGACTTCATCGATTTCCGGTGTGATCTGCGGTTCCACAAAATCGGACTGATATTCTTTTCCGCCCAACAGGATGTGGATTGCATATTTTTTTCCGGGTTGGAAGGCTATGGAATCAGTGATGGAATATTCACCCGTGGAGCTGTTTTGGGCAGTTGCCACAACAGCTCCGTCGTCGGTGATGAGCGTAACCGTCGCCATTGCTTTGTCCGGATCATAGCTGCTGCTCCATCCGTCATTGGCCCGTCTTAGTTTGATGTTGGTTCCGTAAGGAGCAATAATAGCACCCTCTACAACTAAAAGGTCGTTGATCCATTCCACCTCGGGTTCGTAGGGAGTGATGCAACCGGTTACCAAACCGATCATCGTACAGTAGAAAATAATATATAGTTTTATAGATAACTTTTTCATGGTTCAGAATTTTATATTGTAAGACAAATAAGGGATAGGGGCTCCGAATATAGCCATCTTGTAGCCTTGCAATTTCCCGTCTTCGGATATGTAATAAACGGAGTAAGCATTCTTTCTTCCGGTCACGTTATATACTCCAATGGAAAATGTACTATGTGTAAGCAATGTCAACTTATGGCTCGGTTCGATATTGAATGCGATATCCATCCTGAAAAAGTCCGGTATCCTGTATTGGTTGCGTCCGGAGTAATAAACAAATTCACCTCCTGCATAATTGAACTTGGAGACCGGTAATGTTACCGGACGTCCTGTGCTGTAATCACAGTTTAAAGAAAAACTGTATCGTTGTGTAAATTTGTAATTGCCGGCAAATTTCACTTCGTGCGGCTTGTCATAATCCGCCGGATACCAGTTGCCGTCGTTGATCGGATCGGATATGCGGGCATCATGCTGCCTCAGTTGTGTGCGCGAATAGGAATAGCTGACCCAGCCGTTCAGTTTACCCTGTGTCTTTTTCACCATCAGCTCTACCCCGTAGGCTTTTCCTTGCGTGCTGATCACATCGGTTTCGATATGATGGTTCATGGTTAGTTGTGCACCGCTCCGGTAATCCAAATAATCTTTCATGGTTTTGTAATACGCCTCGATCGAAGTCTCGATGCTGTTCCCCATAAAGTTTTTGTATAATCCGGCTGCCACCTGCATCCCTTTTTGCGGTTTGATGTTCGCATCGCTCAGTTTCCAGGTGTCGGTAGGCGACATGATGGTGGTGTTCGATAGCTTGTGTATGTTCTGTTGCAGTGTGTTGAATCCGGCTTTGACAGAGAAGTCGCTATCGAAAGCATAGCGTGCGGACAGCCTGATTTCCGGGGCATGATAGGTCTTGAAGGCGCGAAAGCCGTTGACCGTCTTAGACTCTGTTTCTGTCCCTTCGCCGGGTAGGAGGGTGGGATCGTAGAGAGAATAGGTCCGGGGTCCCATCGCATTGAACATCATGTAGCGTAAGCCGGCACTTACCGACAGCCGGTCGTTTATCTCCCATCTGTCTGCCAGGTAAAAATAGGTCTCCATCGCCTGTTCTTTTTGTAGTTTGTCCGGTGTAACCAACGATTCCGGATGGTTTGGCAAGTTTTCCCCCGGATTCAACCGGAAGTAAGTCGTCCCGCCCCCGAAGTCAAGCGTATGTTTTTCACTCAGGTAATGAGTGAAATCCAGCTTTCCGAAAACCTGGTCTATCCCGAAATGCAGTTTGTAGGCTTCTGCCGGGTTTTCTTCTGTTTTAGTCAGATAGTCGTAATGGTCGTATCCGCCCCTGAAAGTCCCGGTCATCCGGTTCGGAAAGACATGCCGCCATTTTAACGAACCGTTGGCATTGGTGTAGCTGTATCGCTCGTTCGAATCGAAGTAGAAATGGTCGTGGCTGTAATATCCGCTGGCATATAAGTTGTCTTTGTCGGAAAACTTATGATCTATAATCAGGTTTAGATCGTAGAATCCGGCTTTCCCATCTTTGTAACCGCTCTTCTCCGGCAGCAGGTTTAGCAACCAGTCCGAATAAGTCGTTCTGCCTCCGGCGATAAAAGAAGTTTTCTTGCCGATCGGTCCTTCGAGTGTGATACGGCTGGTTAAAAGTCCGAGACTTGCCGATCCCGTGAATTTCTTTTTATTCCCTTCCCTGCCGTTAATTTCCAGCACAGACGAGATACGGCCTCCGTATTTTGCCGGGATGCTGCTTTTATATAGTTCGATATCTTTTACCAGATCGGCGTTGAAAGCCGAGAACAGGCCGAATAAATGCGTCGGGTTGTAGATCGTGCCGTCGTTGAACAAGATCAGGTTCTGGTCGGTCGATCCTCCCCGCACATTGAATCCGCTTGAGGCTTCGCCCACCGCTTTCACGCCCGGCAACATCATGACTACCCGTATCACGTCTTTTTCACCGAATACAGTCGGTATGTTCTTTATCTCCTTGAAGTTGACACGCTCAGCTCCTAATATATTGCTACGGACATTCGCTATCCTGTCGGAAGTGATGGTTACTTCTTTCAGTGAATAGACTTGTTCTTCCAGTTCAATGTCGAGTTGCCCGTCAGAGTTGAGCATCACTTGCCGTTGGGTATCTTTCAGCCCCATCCCTTTGATCTGCAGATTATGACGTCCGGCCGGTAAGAGTAAAGTGTAAAAGCCGAATGCATCGGTTGTCGCGGCAATGGTCGGATTCTCGATATAAACAACAGCACCAACGACCGGCTCGCCGGTACGGAAGTCAGTCATGTGGCCGCTTAGTTTGATTTTTCCGGAACCGGAAGTTGAAGCGTCTCCGATGGTATAAACTTTGTTTTCCGAGGTTGCTTTCTGCTCTTTCTGCTTATTCAGGACAGCGGCAAAATTAGATTTCTCTTCTTCTTCTTTCCTGCTACTTTCAAAAAAATTGTCGGGAAGAGAGGTTATCAGCTTTTTGTCTTTCAGGACAAATACATATTTATCGGCAAACGGGAATACTTGCAAATGGCTGCCTTCCAAGGCTTGCTGTATAGCTTCGGCTGGTTGCATATTTTTACATTCGAGCGTGACGATCAGCGAATCGACATCCACGGGATTATAATAGATCGTCAACCCGCTTTGTGCGGCTATCTGGCGGAATACTTCTAACGCCGGTTGCTTTTCGGCGTGAATGCTGACATTCTGTTGGGAAAATAGAGGGAAACAACAGATAATCAATGTGATTGTAATGTAACCGATTCGTGTCGCTTTCATCTGCTTAATGCTTCATAATGTTTGACAATCGTAACGAAAGCCTGCTCCGGTTGCTTTTTGAAATTCAGTTTCTGCTCCCGGGCATATTGTCCCAGTTCTTTCTTTTTATCCGGGAAGAGGTTGAACAGCGCCCGTTTATTTTTAACGGGATAACAGGTGTTTTCTTTGATCACATAGAATCGTTCCTTTATACGGAAAGAGGCTTCGACTGTAAGGCCGTTCACATTTTCTTCATAGGTGATCAGATATTTTTTGATAACCGGATAGATATTATCGGATAGCAATACCACATATTCGTTGCCGATCTGGTTTTGCCATCCTCTTGCTGACGGGTTGATGATGCGGTAACCGTTTAGCAGGATATAATCGATTCGTTCTTTTTCGGCAATAACGGGATAGAGCTTATTCGGCGATTGCAAAACGAGTTCGTCCCGGAATAAATCTAATTTCATGGGAACCTGTGGATAGACGATCCCGCCGTAACTAATTGTCCCTTCTTTGAACTCTGCATATAACAGATATGGATGATTAGTCGTTTCTTTCTCATAGCGTAAATATTCTTTTCCGTTATAAATGAGGGCATATTCCTGTGCCACGGAAAAGTAATCCTGCACAAACTTGCCGGGCAATCCCTTGTTAGTACCGGTTTGTTGCGCGTGCAGCATTCCGATGGATAGATATAGTAGAATTACTGAAGTTCCTGCTTTCATAAATAGATTCTATTTGATAAAGGATAACAGCACCAAAGATAATAATAATATTGCATTACGTAATATATTATGCAATAAATAACCTGTTACTTTTTTATTGAGGTAAAAGTAACAGGTTGATTTTTATTTACCGTACTTCCGTCAATTTCAGCACACAACTTGCGTATTCCCGCATGAGATACAGTTCTATGCCTTCGTTCATCAGGAAAGAACCGGAGAAGGATTTACCTTCGACACTTAGCGGGCGGTTGCCTGTCCGGTTTAATTCTTCGATCCGGTATTTTTTGTTCGGATCGAGTCCGGCCATGCGAAAACGGGGGACAACCTGGTTTACAAAATGTTCTAACTTATAGGCAAAAAATACCGCTTTCTCTTTTTCCGGGCTGCAATACATCAGGGAAGCAACCCCTTTTTTGTCGTAAGGAGAAATCAGGCGATACAAGTCGCCCATTTGTATAACCGGACGGATTTCTTTGTAAGAGGCAATAGCCTTTTTAGCAAATGCTTTTTGATCGTCAGTCATATTCTTGGGTTGTATCTCCATGCCGAGACGCCCCGTCATCGCTACATCAAAACGGAATTTCAAAGGTAGTATGCGCCCGGTTTGATGGTTGGGGGCGGCGCTGACGTGCGAAGCCATTGCCACTGCGGGGAAGAAATAAGAGGTCCCCCACTGCATGTAAATCCGTTGCAATGCATCCGTATTGTCGCTTACCCAAAATTCGTCGAAGTAAGGCATGACTCCGTAGTTGGCACGTCCGCCTCCGCTGGCACAAGCCTGGATGGCCAGATCCGGATATTTGGCACGAATGCGTTGGCACACTTTTTCAAAGCCACGATGGAAGTCGATATACAGATGGGATTGCTTATCGCCTGTCAGGAAAGAGGATCCATAGTTTATGATATTCATATTCGCATCCCATTTGATATAGGCTATCTCCGGGTTCTCGGTCATCAGGTTATCGACAACACCGAATATGAAATCCTGCACTTTCGGATTGGATAGATCCAGTACTAATTGTGTCCTTCCGCGTCCCGGTTTGGCCGTCCGGTTCGGTGGACAGACGATCCAGTCCGGATGTTTTTCATACAGCTCGCTGTAGATATTTGTCATTTCCGGTTCAATCCATATACCGAACTTTACATTATGTTTTTTAGCCGCTGCAACCAAATCGGCAATGCCGCCCGGGAGTTTCGCTTTGTCGACTACCCAGTCGCCCAAGGCAGCCGTATCGATGTTACGTTTATATTTGTCACCGAACCAACCGTCGTCCATTACGAACAGTTCGCCGCCCATCGAAGCGATGTCCCCCATCATTTGATCCATTACTTTCTGGTTGACATTGAAATAAACACCTTCCCAACTATTCAACAGGATGTCATGTGTTTTATTGCCATGCGCAATATGGGTATTGCGACCCCAACGATGGAAGTTACGGCTGGCGCCGCTTAATCCTTCTTTGCTGTAAGTCAGTGCCAGTTCGGGAGTCGTGAACACCTCTTTTGGCTCAAGCCGGTAAGCGGAAGCCTCTTCGTTGATCCCGGCAAAGAAGTCGTGATACCTGCTTCCTTCCGTATCGAGACGCAGTTTGTAGTTCCCGCTCCAACAAAGAGCTGCTCCGATAATGCGTCCTTCATTTTCCTGCGGTTTGCCGTCCAGCGAAATCATCACTTCGGAGTGGCTGGTATGCGAGTTGCGTACCCCGTCTTTGTTTTTGATCACGGTCATTCCCGGATGGAGCGGTTCGGTTGTCATTGTTCCTTCTGCCCCCCATGTTCCATGCAGATGTGAGATCCATACATTCCCCTGGCGTATGGGTAGATAACCGGAAGAGAAGATATTCAACGTGACCGGTTTCTTTTCCTGATGGACGATTTCGGACCAGGTTTCAATCACATCCATTTTTTTGTAAGCCTTGTAGACCACTTTGACTTCGAACGGATAGACCTTATCTTTCATGGTGATAGTTGTCAGTTGGGCATCCGGCTGTTCCTCCCGGGACACATCGGCCACCACCATTTCGAGCGACATATTTCCATCGGGGTGCGTCACCATCAAGGCACATTCGGCATCGCAGCCGACTCCGAATACGGGATAAGCCGGACGGTTCAAGGCTACCCCTGAATTATACACATCGTCGATCTCTCCCGGCTGTATCTTATCGCCATAATAAACAATCTTTAATTCCTGGTCTTGTGGGGCCGATAATAACAGGGATGTATTAGGGGTCGAAAGCAATACATCTTTTTCTCCGGCAAACAAACCGGATGTTACAAACAAGCAACTACTAATGAACAGCGCTTTTGTGAAGAATTTTCTGTTAGTCATACTATTTGAGATTTAGAATTAACACTGTATAATACTACCAAAGGTAGTATTTTTTGTTCTTAATCAGGTATTTGTTTTCAACTTTTTTGCTTGTACGATAAAGGTAAAACCGAAAATCAGTATCACTCTATCACACTTGCCTGTTAAGATGTTGTGTATTAATTGTATAGAGTGTGATAGATGCTGAAAATATCTATCACACATCTATCACATATCTATCACACTTCTGTCACCCGGATAGTTGGAATCTTAGGGCTTATTTGTTTCAACGACTTGATATATAGTCCCTTTGCGGCTTCTTTTTGATGGGATGTTGTTCCGTTTCAAGAGCCGTCCGAAGTTGGCAATAATGGTTTTTGTATAGTTAAAATCGCGCTTTTTGTGCTTGATCCGCTCTAAAATCTCTGTTGCCAGCAGAAATTCGCCTGTTTCTTCTTCCTTCGGGATGCGGAAATATTGGAGAAACAGTTGTTCTTCGGCCGGTATTTGCTGGAATTGGCGGTTGTTTGCAACAATTTCAGCTTCTTCTTCGTGCGTGAACCAATAGCGTTCGTCGTTTGCGAGTGCTTCCATAGCCTGTGCATAGAGTTGTTCGTAGTCGATCGGCTGTATATAGTCGATGGTTCCTGTCACCTCGATGCAAATGAACCGCCGGCTTCCGGTCGGATCGGTCAGAATATCGAAATTGTTGCTCGTCGCAATGAAAGTGGCATAACGCCGCAAGTTGCGGTTGGCCGTCTGGTAAGGGAGCCGGGTGTTGACGTTGGCCATTTGCAGGACATGTTTCAGATAACTTTGTTGCGTCTCTTTGATAGAATCGAACTCGTCGATATTCACTAAGGCATAGCGGTGCAATGCCAACTCCGTATCCCGGCGTTTGCTGAAGTCGACGCTGTCGGTATAAAACTGTCGTAGTTCGGGCGGCAGGATATTGAGGCAATAGGTTGATTTGCCGCAGCCCTGGTCGCCGACTAACAGAGGGGTGGTGCTGTTTCCGTGCTCCCGGTCCAGCCCCAGCCAGTGTGCCACCATGCTGAGGAACCAACGGTAGAACTGGCCTGGCCATTGTGAATTATTGCAGGGCACACGCTTGGCAAGCGCCCGGATATGGTCCGCACCGTCCCATTCGGGTACATGCCCGAGATATTCTTCTATCGGGAAAAAGGCGGGCGTATTGTCCGAATAGACATATCGCTCGATATCTTTATCCCATACATTGAGCCCCTCTTTATGCGCTTCCGTGCAAATAGAGTTGCGGGCCTCCCGGGTAAAAGGGCTGAAAGTGAAACGTAGCAGCGATTTGTCCCGGTATTCCACTTCGCCGCTCATTTTATTGCATCTGATCTCGTAACGGCGCAGCATAAATTCTTCCAGCTGCATGGTTAGCGACATGATTTCGGGCAGGACGGCTTGTGCGGAGAGTGCTTTTTTTAACAGGTAGACCGAACGAAACGTCATTCTTATCTCCGTCTTCTTTGGAATCAGATCATTATAAAGCAGTACGCATTGGACGGCGTCTTCTTCGGGGATGCCGGCATTCAGGCAATTTTGTGCCAGTTGGGTGAAAAACGGTTTCAGGTTGTCGTCTTTTATCCGGCCAGCTTTCCGGATGGCGTCTACCATTGCGGCACTGAAGAGGGTGGCGATCCGGTAGTTGCGTGTCATGCTGGGCATCAACCGTTGCAACGGGTCGGACGGTGCTTCCGGGATGATGCGGATTTTCCCCGTCTCCGGCATGTGTGCAGGTTGCTCGATCCGGATCGCAACGGCATCGGGATTGTACATCAGTTGAGGATCATAGCTCATGCGGCATCCGTAGCGCAGAACCGGCTCTTTCAGCGTAATGTTACGTTCGAGTTGCGGCTGGTAATATTTGACAGCCGTAAGGTAGGCTTGCGAATGAAACCGTTTGATCTGTTCTAATGAGCGCGGAAGTGTCCCGTCCGGAAGTGTGAACGGAACCACTATCTTTACGCTTTTTCCACTGAAACCGATGAAAGTCAACAGCGTTTGCGGCATTCCGGCTGCTTGTTGCCGGATCTGAACCGCCTCTTGTGTATCCGAAAGATGGTTCACCTCAAGTAGAATCAATCCGGTGTAATTACGCATGGGGGGACGTGACTCTCCTGTTTTGCGGAAAGTCCCTCCGAAAACGATTGTCGGAAGTTTTTGTATAAAGCTGTTTTGTGTGCCGGGCAGCGCAAACATGACTCTGTCGCGCATGGTACTGACCGGCTTGCTCTGATTCTCTGTCCGCAATGCGGCTAAAAGTTTTTCCATTTCCACGGAACGCATCACAAGTGTTCCCTTTTCGTATCGATATAAAGTTATCTTCATCTTAATTTATTAAATCATTGATCATTATTATTTCCATCTTTCGAACCGGAGGTTCTTCATGAACTCTTTCATTTCCGGATCTGCCTTGATACATAGTCGTTTGGCTTTTACCCGATGAGGCGTGCAGTCTTTCGGGTCTTCATATCCTTCGCTTCCGGCGGAAAGGAACAATGTCCCTATGCCGTGCAGGTTTATGGTGTACCCCATATCTAATTGGAACTGAATCTCCCGTCCAATCTCGGTTATGGCAGCCAGCACATCGCCTCTTGAAAGCGAGCACCGGGTAGAGATACACTCAGCCAATTGTTCGGTCGATACTTGTCCGGAAGTTACCGGAACACCATAATAGCGGATTTTTTCTGTTTCTCCACTCTTGTCCACTTTGGGGCGTACTACATAAGAATGTGACATAAGCTGTATTTTTTTGATAAAACCAATGAATAAAACTCAGAGAAGTGCCTGATTAACTTTCTTTACACCCGGATTTACATTTCTGAACACCCGGGTGAAGGTGGTCTGTACATGGGGGTGTAGGGGTAAGGAACACCCGGATGTACATGACCTTAAGTCCTTACAAATATAATAAAAATATAGAGTAAATGCAAGAAAATCAGTAAGTTTTTTATTGAAAATATTGATTTATTCTTGTTTGTCGGAAAGGGGAGTGAAGGTTGGGGGATGGCAAAGGAGGTGTGATAGATGGGTGATAGAGTGGTGATAGATGAAAAGGGGATGTGTCACACTGTTGTTTGTTGATTGTTAGTTTGTTATGCTGATTGTGTGATAGAGTGATAGAGGAAATGGTGAAAAGAGTATATGTATAAAACTGCTGACTGTTGTGAGCGGGGGCAAATAGATAAATGTATCAAAAGAGTCAAAACAAAAGTAGGCGTACTGGTTGATATGATTTAGGCACGAAATTCAAAGACTTGTATAAGAATTCGAATTTCGTGCCTAAAATAAATTGGAGGGGCGGCTTGCCACCCTCCTTTATTTTATTTTGAATAACCTGGATTATTCAAAACCAGGGTTTTGTACCAATGCTTTATTACGCAGTGTCTCTTCCAGTTTGATAGGAGCAAAGTACATCTTGTTATCCCATTTACGTTTCTCAATGTAATTCAGATTGAGGACAGTCCAAGTGTAGTTGTAAACATCTTCATCGTGTACATAAGGCAGTTTCGCTGTCTTACCCGGTTTCAGACGACCCACGATTGTGATACCTGTTAACTTTTTGTTCCCAGCTTCCGAAGCGATCATCCAACGGCGTAAATCGTAGTAGCGTGATTGCTCGTAGGCCAATTCTATACGGCGTTCATGGCGCAAGAATTCACGCAGGTCGTTCTGGTTGAATGCTTTTCCACGAACGGCCAAAGTCGCTTTTGTATCCGGACGGCCGATGCGGGCACGGAGAGCATCTAAGTAAGTGGCAGCTTCGTCCAATTTGTTCAATTCGATGCAGGCTTCTGCTGCAATCAGATACATTTCTGCTAAACGTAGGTAGGGCATCGGACAAGTTTGGAAGTTATGTTCATTGGCTGCAACAGAACCATCAATCAATTTCTTTTCCAAATAACCAGTGTAAGTACCGTTCCAGTTTTCGATCTGTCCCATGCGGGTATCAACACCTACCATACCATTGAACTTTTCCTGTTTGATGGGGGTATTATCGTCGTCTACCGAATATATGGCATTGACATCGTTACCGCCTTCGCTTAACTCGTAATAACCGAATTGCAGGTTACCCAGTGGAGTTGCGTCGAACACAGCCCCATCGGAAGCTCTGGGGCGTCCCCATTCTGCACCATCGTAACCGATAGTGGCGTAAAAACGCGGCTCACGGTTTTTATACGGGTTGGTTTTTGTTTCTTCTCCCGGTGTCAACAGATTTGTAGGCAATGAACCGTCTTCGATTTCAAAAGCCATCGCCAAGTCGTGTGTCGGAGCTGTTCCGGCCCAGTTATGGTAACCATTCGGCCCATGTAATAAGGCTACACGGTTACGAACCCAGTTGTCTGCATTCAAGTCCTTGTTCACATACTGTTTTGACCAAATGGTTTCAGCATTGTTCGTGATGATGATTTCGTGGAATTTGGATGCAATTTCTTTGATTGTGGCGGCATTGCAATCGATCAAAGAGTAGTTGCTGTCGTTTATGACATCTTTGGCTGCATCCAAAGCTTGTTGGTACAGTGCTTGGCGATCGCCGTTATATTGGTTGCATTCCAACGTGTTGATTGAACGATCTGCAAACAACGGGCTGGCTACGTGCAACAACAAACGTGCTTTTAATGCTTTGGCTGCACCTTTTGTGGCACGTCCCAAATTAGTACCGGTTTGTTGTTCCGGCAATAAACTGACTGCTTGTTCGATATCTTTCAAAATGAAATCCATCACATCGGCTACATTGGCACGCGGCAGTTCCAAGGCTGAAGCCTCTTCAATACTATACACTTTGTCTACGATAGGCACACCACCGAAGCCGCGAAGCAGCTCAGCGTAGATGTATGCCCGAAGGAAATAAGTTTCTCCCTTCAATACATTCAGGTCGACACCGGTTTTTTCAGGTACATTGTCGATATTTGCCAAGATCAAGTTGGCACGATAGATCCCTTTGTATTGCTTGCTCCATTTAAACGGGCAGTCGTCTCGGTCGTAAGCACCTAAGTTACTGGGTGAAACAGTTGCTTCGTTGATATCACGGCATCCATACACATGTGTAAAGAATGCATCGTCTGTCCAAGCGGAAGTGTTTACTTCTTGGGCGATGTCGCATACATACGAATAGACATCATTGACAACCGTTTTAGTCAAATCCGCATCCGACCAGACTGTCGTTTCGTCATACTGGTCTTCCGGGGTCAGATCCATAAAGTCGGAACATGAACTGAGTGAAAGTGTCAGTCCGGCTGCTGCCGAAAGGCAGATATATTTTAGTCTTGTTTTCATAATAATTACATTTTAGAATGTTGCTTGAACTCCGAAGTTGATAATTTTTCTCAAAGGATAACCACCTAAGCTGGCATCACGCTGTTCCGGGTCTGCATCCTTAACACCGTCGATAGTGATCAAGTTGGTTCCGTTGGTATAGAGACGCAAATTGGAAATGCCTGCCTTTTTCAGTCCTTCGAGACTGAATGTGTAACCCAATTCGACATTTTTCAGACGCAGGTAGTTGGCGTTTCTCATGAAATAGGTATTGTCGTTGTTGATCCAATACTGGTTTTCACGGTCCCATGTGCGTGGCCCTTCAGAATATGGGTTTTCCGGTGTCCAACGTTTCTCGTAGTCGCTCTTCAGGAAGTTACCAACCAAGCCGGACCATGTTTCGATATATACTTCGGCACCGGTTGCACCCTGCCATAACATCATCACGTCGAAACCTTTCCATTTGGCGGTCAATGTCAGACCGGCTACAAAACGAGGTTCCTGGTTCTTTTCCGGACGGATACGGTCCAAACCGTCTATTTTACCGTCACCATTCATATCTTTAAAACGAATATCGCCCGGAACGGTGTTGTCTGAATATAACAAACCTTTTGCGCGTGCTTCATCGATTTCTGCTTGTGTATGGAAAATGCCGTCTGCAACATAGAGCAGCATATTGCGGCTACCTACCGGTCTGCCGGTCGAGAATTGGTATTCGGGTACATTTTGTACTTCATCCCAGAAAGTGATTTTGTTGCGTGCATAGGTCATGTTCAGAGATACTCCATATTCGACTTCTCCGATCTTATCCTGCCAGCTGACCAATGATTCGAAACCTCTGTTTTTCATTTCACCCAAGTTTTCACGAGGCAATGTGATACCGGTGATTTCAGGCAGAGAAGCATTGCGGGAGATCAACATGTTAGTACGTTTGTGATAGAAAACGTCAGTTTCCCAACTCAAGCGGTTCTGCAAGAATTTGAAATCCAAACCGACATTGTAAGTTGTACCCACTTCCCATGTGATATTTGGGTTCGGAGTACGGCTCGGGTAAAGGCGTTTGTTTTCCTGGCCGCCGAATACGGTACCGGCATTGTTGAATGCGTAGGTGGTCAGATATTGGATGGTGTGGTCGTAGTTACCGTCTCCGTCAACCAATGCATCGTTACCGGTTTGGGAAACCGAACCACGCAGTTTGAAGTAGTCGATAAAGCGGATGTTTTCTTTCCACCAATTTTCTTCAGAAGCACGCCATGCTAAAGAAACGCCGGGGAAGAAGCCATAGCGGCTTTCTTTCGGGAAACGGTAAGAACCGTCTACACGCCAAACAAATTCAAACAAGTAGCGTTCCTGATAGTTGTAAGAGGCACGCCCGAAATAGTTCAAACGGGTTTCTTTCCAGGAATAGCCTTTTGCGGACTGGCCTTCCTCACCACCTAAGTTCAATTCCGGTTTTGTATCGGAGATGAAACCTTGACGGAATCCCCATGTTTCTTCATATTGCTTTTTCTGTCCTTCCATACCGAAAGTCACGCCGATTGTGTGTTGTCCGAATGTACGGTTGTAATCGATCAATCCGTTCAACATCCAGCCTAATTGTTCTGAGTGCAGGCGTTCCAATTGTGGAGTGTCCAACCATTGTTTGGAAGCACTTAATCCTTCGCTACCTTCATTCGTACCATCCCATGTGTACAAGTAAACCGGTTTTTTCATCCACCGGCGGTTTTTGAAGTGGATGTCGTAGGAACCGTTTCCACGTAAAGTCAGACCCTCGATCCAAGGCACTTTTACATTGACCGACAAATTGTTTTGGATGTATTGGTTTTTTTGGTGGTCGAAACCGGCTAAGTCTGTACTGGTTACGGCCGGGTTGTCACCACGTTCAACTGCAGGACCCGGTTCGCCTGAAGGCCACCATGCTACTTGGTCCGGACGGGAACGACGGGCAGCACCGAAAATGTCGCCAGCACTTTTAGCCGGATATTTCGTGTCTTCCAAACGAGCTGTTATGCCTAACTGGAAGTCTACATACTTACTGGTCTTGACATCCAGGTTTGTACGCAAGCTGTACTGGTCGTATCGGTTAGCAGAATTTCTGTACAAACCGTCTTCACCGTTTGCTCCGAAGTTTGCATAATATTTCACTTTTTCTGTACCACCGGATACACCGATATCTGCACGGTACATGGGAGAAGCGGTTTTTACGATTTCGTCAAACCAGTTAGTGTCCGGGTATTTCCAAGGATTGGCGTGCGTACGGAAACCTTCGAGTTGTTCATCCGAGAAAGAACCCGGAAGAACTTCGTTCAACATGGTTGCGTATTCGTATGAATTAGTCATTTTCGGTAAACGGGTAGGTTGTGAGAAACCGGCACTTGCATTGAATGAAACGACTGGCTTACCTTCTTTACCGCGCTTGGTCGTAATCAAAACTACACCGTTGGCGGCACGTGCACCATAAATAGCTGCTGAAGCGTCTTTCAATACAGAAATAGACTCGATTTCAGTTGGGTTCAAACGGTTCATACCGCCATCACGGTCGGGTACACCATCGATAACAACCAATGGGTCATTGCTCCCCAGTGAATTTGTACCACGTATGCGGATTGTCGTACCACCACCACCGGGTTCGTCGGCTGTCTGGAAACCGATGACACCCGGCATACGGCCTACCATACCGTTGGTTAAGTTTGTAGTTGGAGAAGCTTTCAGTTCTTCACCGGATACGCTGGCAACAGAACCTGTAACGGTTACTTTCTTTTGTGTACCATAACCGACAACTACAACTTCTTCCAGTTTTTGAGTGTCTTCTTTTAAAGTTACATTGATCGTTGATTGATTACCAGCAGGGATTTCCTGTGTTTGATAACCGATGTAAGAAAATACGATAGTCGACTTGGAGGGTACCTCCAACGTATAATTACCGTCAATGTCGGTAATTATACGTTGGAGGGTACCTCCAACGTATAATTACCGTCAATGTCGGTAATTATACCGATTGTAGTCCCTTTTACTGATACGTTAACACCGATTAAAGGTTCACCGGTCGCATCCACTACGGTACCTTTTATAGTTTTTTGCTGTGCAAATGCCGTAGCTGTAAACATGACACAAAGCAGAAAAATGCTAAGCGTCCTGACAAAATGGTTTAAAGAATATCTTTCCATGTTTTAGAGATATTAAATGAATATAAGGTTAAAAACATTAATGGATAATGATTTATCCGTTTTGTGAATAGATGAATTGAGCTATGTTTTCATAGGCGATAACTGTTTAATTAGACGTATGTATGTAAATAATAATTGCATTGACGAATTTTTACTTGGCTGCATGTTATTTAACTTTTCAGGTTAACACTGAGTTTTTTATGGAGATGTTTCCGTAAAGAAACACAAGCCCTGTTAACATTTTTGAACTTGTTCCGGGAGCAAAAGTGGACAAAAATGAGATTGAATCAAAATAAATGTATAAAAATGTTTGGGCGTGTAATTGTTTATTGCGTTTTGTAATTTAGAAGAGGCTGTCTGTAAAGATGTAATATGTGGATAATTAGAAAGTTGTCATTTTATAAGAAAAGTATATATGTGCAAAATGTAATAATGACACTGATTGTAGTTTAGTATATAAAATAGCTGGTTTCTTTTTATGGTATGGTTTATATTTAGGTTTTAAGGTTTTTCTGTATGATTTTTTCATTTATCAAGCCTCTTATCCAAATCTCAATATATTTGATTTTGAACAAGAGGCTCGATTGTCTATTAATATAATATGTATTATACTATATGATACGTAGTCTAAAATGATATTTTAAAAAGTAATATTGACACTACCTACAGTATATTCACTCCAAACTCCATTGCATTTTGCACGGCAAACGATATGAGTGGTCATATTGCTTGTTTTAAAAATTACAAGAATTTCGTTGTTACCACGATAATATATTTTCTCTACGTTTGATTCTGGTTGTACATGCCATTCATATTCTGTAGCTCCGGAGCAAATCCCTGTAAAACTGTATGAGTGGTCAGCGGTACTTTCTCTATAGTACTTGATAGCAGGTGCACCTAAGCTTGATGGACATATATAACCAGATACAGGTGTGTTATTGTCACATGGTGTTGAAGTCATTGGTACTATATTTTCTGTTTTATTAACAGAGAGTGACTGTCCTATTGTATAATTTGATGTAAGTAGTACAAAAAGTATTACAATTATTAGTTTCATTGTACTGATAATATTTTAAAGTGTAAGATTAATATTTGATTTTATAGTTTGAAAAGAAATCGTCTCCGTCTAAAACGGAGACGATTTCTTACTATTTCATGCCGGGATTTTGTTCCAGCAGTTCGTTACGATTGATTTCGTTGCGTGAGATCGGTGCAAAATACATCTTATTATCCCATTTACGGTTTTCACGGAATTTCAAACTTTGAATATAGTAGTGGTAATCCCATGTTTCTTCGTTGTGGATATATGGCTTATTGGCTGTTTTACCCGGTTTCAATCTGGCAAAAACAAGTACACCTGTCAATTCTTTGTTGTTTGTTTCCGGTGCAATCATCCAACGGCGAACGTCGAAGTAGCGGTGTCCTTCGTAGGCAAACTCAACACGGCGTTCGTGGCGTGTGAATTCACGCATATCTGCTTGGTTGAATGATTTACCTTGTGCAGTCAAAGCTTCTTTTGTCGGTTTTAGGTCGATACGTCCGCGGATTGCATCCAGATATTTGGTAGCCTCTTCTAACTCGTTCAACTCAACGCAAGCTTCTGCTGCGACCAAATACATTTCGGCTAAGCGAAGGAATGTCCAAGGTACATTTTGCGGATAGTTTTGTCCATCGACAGTCGGATCGATCAACTTACGTTCATAATAACCGGTCCAAGAACCGTTCCAATCTTCGATCGGGCCTTTGCGGGTATCAATACCGTTCATCCCTTTGAATTTGACTGTATTGCCGTTCGGAAGGGTCAGTTCGATGTTGGCATCGCCGTCTGTTACTTCATAGTAACCACATTGCAAGCGGCCTAATGGTGTCGGGTCCAAACCTTTTGCATCTGCCGGACGCGGACGTCCCCATTCGTTTCCATCTGTACCTACAGTCGCGTAGAAGCGAGGTTCGCGACCGTTGTACGGGTTGCCTAACTGGTAGTCGCCTGTCTTGGTCATACCGGTTCCGAGGGTGCCGTCTTCATATTCGAATGCCATAACCAAGTCTTGTGTCGGTGTCATACCTGACCAGTTGTGGTAACCGTTCGGGCCGTGTTGTAGAGGAAGCTGGTTCCGATCAACACCATCCATTGACAATTGACCAAATTGGCGAGTCCAGATCTGTTCACTGTTGTTGGTGGTCATGATCTTATTCCATTTATTGGCTCTTTCTGTATTGATACCACCTTGACAATTAACTAAAGCGAATAAACCGGAGTTTATTACTTCATCGGCTGCGGCTTTTGCTTGACGGTAAAGTTCCGTTCGGTCTCCGTCATACTGGTTACAAGCCAGTGTGTTTATGGTGCGATCTGCATACAATGGGCTTGCCACGTGTAGCAGTATTCTTGCTTTCAATGCGGTTGCCGCATACTTGGTTGCACGGCCGAGATCTGCATCCGAAACGGTTTCTGGCAAATTTTCTTCTGCTGCTTTACAGTCAGACAGGATCAGTTCCAAACATTCTTTGATCGTGTTTCGAGGTTGCTTCATGGCTTCTACATCGTTCATATCTCCAACCACATCCGTTACTAAAGGAACACCTCCAAAACCTCTCAGAAGTTCGGCATACAACCACGCACGAAGAAAATGGGCTTCACCCTTTAATTGATTCAAATCATAGTTGTCGTCATGCGGTACATTTCCGATGTTTTTGATAATCAGGTTTGCATATCGTATGCCTTTGTATCGATGTGACCATTTGAATGGGCAATTGTCATTATCATACCATTGCAAGTCGCTTTCCGAAACATTCGCTTCGTTGACGGCGATTTGTCCGTAATTATGTGTAAAGTAGGCATCGTCGGTCAAGCCGTCCGTCGTATGCTCTTTTGCTCCGTCTTTTATATACGTATATACACGATTAACAAGTGCTTCTGTCAATCCGGCGGAAGTGAACACTTCTTCTTCTTCATACTCATTGGAGGGTGAAATATCCATAAAGTCCGAACATGAACTTAGCGATATGGTTGACCCGAGAGCCAAAGCAATTAATATCTTATTAATATTTTTCATAATGTCTTAAATTTAGAATGTGATTGTTGCACCGAAGTTTACCACGCGTCTTTGTGGATATTCACGACCTGTATCATTTGCTTCCGGGTCTTGAACTTTTACACCGTCAATCGTGAATAAGTTTGTCGCGTTAGCATAAATACGCAAATTGGAAATACCGGCCTTTTGTATGCCCGGAAGGTTGAATGTATAACCTATTTCCAAATTTTTCAAGCGTAAATAATCCGTGTTTTTCAAATAATAGGTGTTTCTGTTGGATACCCAATATTCATTTTCACGGTTGAATATGCGTGGATGAACACTGCTCGGGTTTTCCGGTGTCCAACGGTTTTCATATGTTTCTTTGTAGAAGTTTCCTGCTTCACCGGCACGTTCACGCCAAACATACGTTTCACCGCCGACAGCTCCTTGGAACAACATCATGAAATCGAAGTTATTCCAATTGGCTCCTAATGTGATACCGGCTACAAATTTCGGCTCTGAATTTTTCTTGCTGCGGACTCTGTCGTCTGCATCGATCTTTCCGTCTCCGTTTACATCTTTGAATTTGATATCTCCAGGACGAGCGCCGCTCCATTTCGCTTTTGTTGCGTCTACTTCTGCTTGATCTTTGAATACACCGTCATATACATAATAAAGATCTGTGTTTGCCAAGTGCCCTGTCGATTGTTGATATTCCGGAACACCGGGAACTTCATCCCAATACAAGATCTTGTTCTTTGCGTAGGTCATATTGATTGACGCATTGTAATTAACTTTACCGGCGCGGTCTTGCCAACTAATCAATGATTCGAAACCACGGTTACACATTTCACCTAAGTTCTCACGTGGCAAGGTGATACCGGAAGTTTCAGGCAGAGATGCGTTTCGATAGATCAACATATTGGTACGCTTGTGATAAAATGCATCGGTTTCCCATGATAAACGGTTCTGCAAAAACTTAAAGTCTAAACCAACGTTGTAAGTTGTTCCAACTTCCCAAGTAATATTGGGGTTCGGAGTACGGGTTGGTTCCAAATAGGGAGCATAAGAGTTTCCATATAAGTAATACCCCGCAAATTTGTATGTGTTCAAATACTGTATTGAGCGATCCAGGTTACCATTTGTGTCAACAAGAGCGTCATTTCCCGTTTGTGAGATAGAACCGCGTAGTTTGAAATAATCGATAAAACGTACATTCTCTTTCCACCATCCTTCTTCGGAAACACGCCAAGCAGCTGAAACTCCGGGGAAGAATCCGTATCGTTTGTTTGTAGGGAAGCGATAAGAACCATCTGCGCGCCAAACAAATTCAACCAAGTAGCGTTCCAGATAATTGTAAGATACGCGTCCGAAATAGTTCAGACGGGCTTCTTTCCATGAATTTCCCGAATTGGTCATTTCACTGACACCACCCAAGTCCATGTCTTCTTTGGAAGAAGACAGGAAGTACTTACGGAAAGCTTTCACGAAATTCTGATCTCTTTTCTCTGCTTCAAGACCTACGGTAACACCAATGGTATGGTCACCGAATGTACGGTTATAGTTGGCTACCGCATTTGCCATCCAGAAAGTCTGATCCGTACGTTCTTCTGTTAATTCAGGTGTTGCCGGACCTTTTTGACCTGCTGATAGTTTGTGCTCTTCATTGCCATCCCAGGAATAAAGCATATAAGGAGTTTTGAAATAGTGGCGGTTTTTGAAGTATTTATCGTATGTTCCGCTACCTGTCAATGTTAAACCTTCCACACCCGGAATTTTGATGTTGATCTTCAATGTATTTTGCAAGTAGTAGTCTTTTTGGTTATCCTTACCGGTTGCATCTGTACCCATAACTACCGGATTGTGGCCATATTCGATATCCGGACCCGGTTCACCTGAAGGCCAATAACCCGTTTGATTCGGTTTCGAACGAACTAATGCGCTGAAGATATCGGTCGCTCCGTAAGTCGGATAGTGACGGATTTCCATACGGGAAATAGTTCCATAGGAAAGATCGATGTATTGGTTGATTTTAGCATCGATATTAGCACGAATGCTATATTGGTCATAG
Organism: Parabacteroides vesiculifaciens; assembly: GCF_049860805.1. Taxonomy (NCBI): domain Bacteria; kingdom Pseudomonadati; phylum Bacteroidota; class Bacteroidia; order Bacteroidales; family Tannerellaceae; genus Parabacteroides; species Parabacteroides vesiculifaciens. The sequence continues at coordinate 2,686,078 of NZ_CP187555.1, read as the reverse complement.
CGGTTGGCAGATTTTTTATAAATACCGTCTTCGCCGTTAGCAGCTAAATTCAGATAGAATTTAAACTTGTCGGAACCTCCGCTGATGCTGACATCGTGGCGGTAGATAGGAGAAACGTTTTTGATTGCTTCGTCATACCAGTTGGTGTTGGGATGTCCCCAAGGATCTTGTCCGTTGCGGAAAAGTTCGAGGTCTTCTGCCGTGTATTTCGGGGAACCACCAGCGTTTGTACTGATTTCGTTCAGTAAAACAGAATATTCGTAAGCGTCGCAAACTTCCGGTAAGCGTGTGGGAGATGCAAACCCCATATTGCCGGTATAGGTGATAGTAGGTTTCCCTTCTTTACCTCTTTTGGTTGTTACCAAAACTACACCGTTTGCAGCACGTGAACCGTAGATGGCTGCGGCTGCATCTTTCAATACGGAGATGGATTCGATTTCATTGGGGTTGATACGGTCCAAACCTCCGGCACGTCCCGGCACGCCGTCAATAACGATCAGCGGGTCTTTGCTTCCCAAAGAGTTTGTACCACGGATACGGATGGTTGTTCCGCCGCCTCCCGGTTCGTCTGAACGTTGGAAACCGATCACACCTGGCATACGGCCAACCATACCATTGGTAAGGTTGGTTGTCGGAGAGGCTTTCAGTTCTTCACCTTTCAAAGTGGCGACAGCACCAGTAAGAGATGCTTTTTTCTGAACGCCGTAACCCACGACTACAACTTCGTCGATATTCTGGGTGTCTTCGTTTAATGTTTGATCCACTACGCTTTGGCTGCCAATAGGAATTTCAGCAGTTTTATAGCCGATAAAAGAGAATACAAGTGTCCCTTTTGCAGGAACTTCCAATGAGTATTTACCATCGACGTCGGTGATCGTACCGATAGTCGTACCTTTTACAGATACGTTTACGCCGATAAGCGGTTCGCCTGTTGCATCGACAACTGTACCTTTGATAGGTTTTTGTTGTGCAAAAACAACTGTTGTACATAGTACAAAAAGTAATAAGGTTAACATTCGGAAGAGGTTGTTTATGATACCGCTTCGTTTAGAATGTGTTTTCAAAGAAGAGTCTTTCATGTTCTTTCTTTATTAAATGAATATAAGGTTAAAAAAACAATAAGGATATTGCTATCCGATTTAAAAAATTAGAATTAGACTTTTGCTATATCATAGGCAATTGGGATTAAGTTGAACATATATTTTAGAAAATTTAATTGCTGCTTGTTGGAAAATATTACAATAAGGTGGTGGTTGCTAAAAGTAATTAAGCCGTTTTTCGATGATTGTACCACAAACCGTACAGCTGATAAATTCAGCAATACAACTTTTCTTTTGTGTTTGAATGACTATTGGTCTCATAATGAATTCTTTTTAAGTTAACAAACTATTGAAAGAAAGGCCTTTTACTTAAAGTAAACACATCCCTTGTTAATAGTTTTAAATTATATCTGCGGCAAAGATATTGCAAAATGTTATATATGCAAAAATAATTGCAATAAAATATTGCGCGATACACTTATTTTGTTTTAAGACAATCGCTAATTTGGTTATATGAACGGTATATTAGATAATATAGATACAATTCGAAGAAACAAAGGCTATTCGCAAGAGTATATTGCTGCACAGATCGGAATGAAACAAGCTGGCTTCAGTCTGATTATGTCAGGAGAACGGGAATTGAAGTATAATACTTTATTGCAAATTGCAAAGGTGCTGCAGGTCTCTGTAATAGATATTATAACATTTCCGGATAAATATGTCCCTTCTAAAGGAAATGATATGTCGACCGAAGCTGTTCTGCAAATAAAATTGAACAGCGATAAAAAAGACCAGATATTAAATATTGTGTTTGGAGAGCAGATTGCAGAGTTGCTGAAATCAAGATGATTTCCATTTGCACGGAAGGAGAGGCTCGAACTCCCGACACCTGGTTTTGGAGACCAGTGCTCTACCGACTGAGCTACTTCCGTGTTTGCGGGTGCAAAGGTAAGAGAATATTTTGAATAAACAAATTTCTTATTCCCAATTTTCAATTTTAAGGTTTGGAATGCGATTTAAGTGCCCGATATTAGCAGTGACCATAACGAGTTTATTTTGGAGAGCTGTGGCTCCTATGAGGATATCAAAATCATCAATTCGTAGTCCCTTGCATTCAAGGCTGGCCTTAATTTGCCCATAAGATTTTAGATTAGGGAAAATAGGTAGCACATCAAATTGCTGTAAAAACATTTGTTACATCATCCATATTCTGTCGCTTTCCTCCTTTGGCAGCACCATAAAATAGTTCTGCGATAGATATTTCAGAAATAAAACAGTTTTGAATACCTGCCCATTATATGCTGGCGAACTCTTCCTTTGTTCTTGAACATAGAGATAAGAACATTTGTGTCAAGTAGATATTTTTCATGTTGTATTTACCAAGATTCTACTTTTCGAGTGAATGTACGTGGAAGATTATCATCCCAATCTCCTTTGTAACAAGCGAAAGGGTCAACAGCAACTTTTTTTTCTTTCTTTGTCTTTCTGAGAGATTCGGAAAGTTTGCTGATTAAATCAAGTTTTTCGTCTGCAGTGAGGGAGGATAGAACACTCATATACATATCCGTTATGCTAATCTCTTTTACCATAAACTTTATTTTTATTGTCAGCCTTTACAAAGATAAGAAAGATAAATCGAATATAAAAGGTTTTCCTTGTTTTGTATATTGGGAATGTTTTGAATATATTTGTGAACATTGAGTAATCTTAAACAATCAACAAAGACATGAAAGACGAATTAGACATGAATGCCAACCTCTTGGTTGAGTTTCTCCAAAAGCCATCTTCCGAATTTACAAAGGCGGATATCGTATCGTATATTAAGAATAAGAATATCCGGATGGTGAATTTTATGTATCCTGCCGGTGACGGGCGTTTGAAAACATTGAATTTTGTTATTAACAATGCAGCCTATCTGGACGCAATCCTGACTTGCGGGGAGCGTGTGGACGGTTCCAGCCTATTCTCGTTTATCGAGGCGGGTAGCAGTGACTTGTATGTGATTCCGCGTTTCCGTACGGCGTTTATCGATCCGTTTTCAGAATTGCCGACATTGAGTATGCTGTGCTCGTTCTTTAATAAGGATGGGGAACCGCTGGAAAGTTCGCCTGAATATACATTGCATAAGGCAAGCAAGGCTTTTACGGATGTGACCGGTATGGAGTTCGAGGCGATGGGAGAGTTGGAATATTATGTGATTGCGGAAGAGGAAGAATTATTCCCGGCAACCGATCAGCGTGGTTATCATGAATCGGGGCCTTATGCCAAATTCAATCAGTTCCGTACGCAGTGTATGCAATACATCGCACAAGCGGGAGGACAGATAAAATACGGACATTCGGAAGTCGGTAATTTTACATTGAATGGTAAAATCTATGAACAGAATGAGATCGAGTTCCTGCCGACACGGGTGGAAGATGCTGCCGACCAGTTGATGATCGCTAAATGGGTGATCCGTAATCTGGCATACGAATATGGATTAAATATAACGTTTGCCCCGAAGATAACGGCGGGAAAAGCGGGTTCCGGCCTGCATATACATATGCGTATTATGAAGGATGGCAAGAACCGGATGCTGCAGGATGGCGTTTTGTCGGAAACAGCCCGTAAAGCGATTGCGGGTATGATGAAGCTGGCTCCGTCTATTACGGCTTTCGGTAATACGAATCCGACCTCCTATTTCCGTCTGGTTCCTCACCAGGAGGCTCCGACGAATATTTGTTGGGGCGATCGTAACCGTTCCGTATTGGTGCGCGTCCCGTTAGGATGGGCTGCCAAGAAGGATATGTGTTCGCTTGCAAATCCGTTGGAGGCAGATAGCCACTATGATACGGCACAGAAGCAGACGGTCGAGATGCGTTCACCGGACGGATCGGCTGATTTATATCAGTTGCTGGCGGGACTGGCGGTTGCTTGCCGGTATGGATTTGAAATCCCGGATGCTTTGGATGTGGCAGAAAAGACGTATGTGAACGTGAATATTCATCAGGAAGAAAACAAGGCGCGTCTGGAAACATTGGATCAGTTGCCGGATAGCTGTGCCGCTTCAGCCAAACGCCTGCAACAGCAGAGGGCGGTATTCGAACAGCATAATGTCTTTAGTCCGAGTATGATCGATGGTATCATTAAGAAACTGGAAAGTTATAATGACACGACATTGCGTGAAGACCTGAAAAATGATCCGGAAGGAATGCTTGAATTGGTAAACCGGTATTTTCATTGCGGGTAAATGATGATTTACCGTAGGGGCGGGGTTTTACTCCGCCCGATGTAAAGAATGTCCACCTTGCCTGGATTCAATGGGCAGAGCAAAGCCCTGCCCCTACGAAACAACCATTACACCATTCTTAAATCCTCGAACATCCGTTTATACACTGCTGCCTTTTCCTCCAAAGGCTTGGGATAAGCACGTGAGGAAGAGGGCATACGGTAGAGGCGGAAAATGCGGCCTGACAGGATGAAACGGGAGTAGGAGCCGACTTTGGGCTCTTCTACCGGAGGGAGCATGGTTATTAGTGTGTCCATCGCCTTTTGTCCCGTTACGACAATTGCTTCACATTCCGGGATTTTTGCCAATACTTCAACCGGGTTCAGCGGGGTGACAACCTGTAGGAAGTTGTCGGATGCATTGTTCTTAAGGCGGATAATCTCCACGGCGGTATCACCGATTCCGATCCCTTTTTCCCGGCAGAAGGCTTTTGCTTTCTCTTCGCTGAAAGCCTTTTTAGTCTCTAAGAAATATTCTTTATCCTTATAAAAGATTAATCCGAGTATCCGCCACATGTCGTTTTGGATATTCGGATAATAGAAATTCATCGACCAGCGGGTGCGCGGAGGCGGGAAACTGCCTAACATCAATAACTTCGTGTTTTCCGGAAGGAAGAATCCTAAAGGATGCTGCTCTACAACCATATTATTTGTCTTCTTTCCTCTTTCTTTTGGCATCCTCTTTTGCCATCAGTACGACGTTATACACGAAGTCGGTCATCCATTCTTCCGAATAGCCGAGCGTCTCTTTGTATTTCCGTATTCTCCAGGCAACTTTCTGCACACCGACATCTTTCCATTCCGAGCGGGTTACGATTTCGTGGATGGTCTTCTGTGTCTGCGAATATAACAGCTTTTTTACCAACATGGAGAAGCGGAACTTCCATTGCATCAGGTTGTCAAGCAGGGAGAACAGGTCGTTGTTGAACCCCTGGTACATGATGAAATAAGATTTGATGTCGTTTTGCGTCTTGCAGTTCTTTTTAATGGAAGCGTCGATTTCCTTAAAGAAGTTTTCGTTCAGTCCGTATTCCTGTATCAGGATTTTACGGGAACGGGATTTTTCGGCAATACCCAACTTGTTGTTCTGCGTCGGAATCTTCAACATTCGTTTGAACAACGCCATATCGTTCAGTATGTTGAGGTTGGTGATACCTAACTGCACAGCCATAACCGCCTGGTAGTACACGCGGATGAGCGTAACGAACTCCTCGACGGAGCCTTTCGATACGACTTCTGTTTCTTCTTTCTTTTTAAATAGTTTAGAAATGATATTCATTTGTATGTTCGTTATGATAATTGGGGGACAAATATACTAAAACTTGTCCCGTCGACAGAAATTCTTTCTACTCAATTCGCTCAATCGTCATTTCCGGGAATGTTTCCGTGAACCAAGGCAGCGGGCTGTCATCCGAATTTTTGATGAGATCCCATGATGAATATTCGAACCTATATGTCTAAGATCATATTTTGCAGGATATAGACAGTTGCCCCCGACAAATAGCCTGCCAAAGCAAGCGGCGAGATTCTTTTCAGATACCAGATGAAGTTAATACCTTCCAATCCCATCACGACGACTCCGGCTGCCGACCCGATGATCAGCATACTGCCGCCCACACCTGCACAGTAGGCAAGGAATTGCCAGAACACGCCGTCTTGTACGAAATGGGCTATATAAACCGGATCGGCAGCCGTCGCAACCATCGCATCCGAGGCAACCGGATACATGCCGATGGCTCCGGCAACGAGCGGAACGTTATCGACAATGGCAGAGAGCGTTCCAATAATCAGGTTGACGGCATAAACGTTGCCGATCGTATCGTCCAACCAGATGGAAAAACTGCCCAAAACTCCGCTACAGCGCAGCGCATCCACAGCCAGCAAGATACCGAGGAAGAACATCAGGGTAGCCCCGTCGATGCGGCTGACAACTTTTGATAAACGGAGTTTAAGGTCTTCGTTGATGGGTGTCCGCCGGTACATCAATTCAGTGAATACCCACAAGATCCCGACTCCCATCAAAATCCCCATAAACGGGGGCAGATGCGTGATTGTTTTAAATACCGGAACGAACAACAGGCAGAATACGCCGATACAAAGGATCGCCAGTTTCTCGTTTGCTTTCAATACCTTTAATAATAGGTTGTCCCGGTTTTCCTCGAAAGCGTTGGGCGGTGTAACTTTCCCGTGCAAATAGCGGGATATGATCAGTACCGGAACCAATGCTGATACGAGGCTCGGCAGGAATAGATGCGGGATCGTTGCCGAAGTCGAGATATTCCCTCTTACCCACAGCATGATCGTCGTTACGTCGCCGATGGGCGACCAAGCCCCGCCGCTATTGGCGGCAATCACGATGATGCTGCCGAAAATCCAGCGTTCTTTGTAGTTACCGATCAGTTTCCGGATCAACATAACCATCACGATAGATGTAGTCAGGTTATCCAGGACAGCCGACATGAAGAATGTGATCGTGGCAATGACGAACAATAGTTTCCGTTTGCTGTTGGTGGTGATACGGTTGGTGATAAACATGAATCCTCCGTGGGAATCGACCAACTCCACGGTGATCATCGCCCCGATCAGGAAAATCAGAGTTTCCGCTATCTCGCCGATACTGTCCAGTATCTGGTGGTCGATGACAAAGCGGATGCACTGGTCTGCGTAGGGCAGATCCTTCATAAACGGAAATGCATCTAAAAAAAGTTTAAATTCCTCAGCCGAAGCGGTCGGGATAAATTGTGGAGAGCCCAATGTATATAAAACCCAAAGGATTGTTCCGGTCAGGAGTGCTGTTCCCGCTTTATTGATTTTTAGCGGATGTTCCAGAGCAATAAGCAAATATCCGACCAGGAACACGATGATCATTGTTGTCAACATAGTATGTTTATTAAATTTGATTCAACGTGACAAAATTAAGAATTTATTATGAGAGAAACACCTTTGTTAAGGTGATTGTTTAGATTTGTCCGGCATATATGTTTGAATCGTCGCAGGGCAACCGGAGTTTCCATGCAGGGAAGTTGCTCCGCGGATGCTTATGTAATTTGTTTTCGACAACGTCGAGAATATAAACGACAATGTCGGGAATATACACGACAACGTCGAAAATATGCACGACATTGGCGAAGACAAATTAGACTGGCATGAATTATACAAAATAATACCATCCGCCGTGCCTGATCTTTTTGTATCTTTGTCCTGCATTTAAAGCAGATATGAATATATGATAAGCTATTTACAAATAGACAAGCTGACTAAAAGCTTCGGCGATTTGGTTTTATTCGAAGATATCACTTTCGGAATCGCGCAGGGGCAGAAAGTCGGGCTGATAGCCAAGAATGGTACGGGGAAAACAACTTTACTGAATATTATAGCCGGAAAAGAAGAGTATGACAGCGGTGCGGTTGTGTTTCGTAACGACTTGCGGGTAGGCTATCTGGAGCAGACGCCGCATTATCCGGATGGCCTGACTGTTTTGCAGGCGTGTTTCTATTCGCCGAACAAGACGGTGCGTTTGATCGCCGAATACGAACAGGCGATGGCGAGCGGCGATCATTCCAACCTCGAAGATATCCTGCTCAGGATGGATAATCTGAAAGCGTGGGATTATGAACAGCGTGCCAAGCAGATTTTGGGGCAGTTGAAGATCCGGAACTTCGACCAAAAGGTGGAAACGCTTTCCGGCGGCCAGCTGAAACGGGTGGCTTTGGCAAACGTGTTGATCACCGACCCTGAATTGATTATTCTTGACGAGCCGACCAACCACCTGGACCTGGAAATGACCGAATGGTTGGAAGGATACCTTTCTCGCGCGAACATTAGTATTTTGATGGTGACGCACGACCGTTATTTCCTGGATCGCGTCTGCAGCGAGATTATCGAGATAGACCGGAAACAGATTTACCAGTATAAGGGGAATTACAGCTATTATCTGGAAAAGCGCCAGGAACGTATGGATGCGTTAAATGCTGAGGTGGACCGCGCCAGCAACCTGCTCCGTAAGGAGCTCGACTGGATGCGCCGTCAGCCGCAGGCGCGCGGGACAAAAGCGAAATACAGGATCGATGCTTTCTACGAACTCGAAAAGAAAGCCAAACAGCAGCATGAAGCCGGAAGCGTCAATCTGGATGTGAAGGCTTCGTATATCGGATCGAAGATTTTCGAGGCGGAACATGTCTCGAAGCGTTTCGGCGATCTGAAGATCGTGGAAGATTTCAACTATATATTCGCCCGTTACGAGAAGATGGGGATTGTCGGGAATAACGGAACGGGAAAGTCCACTTTTATCAAGATGTTGATGGGGGAAGTGGAACCCGATAGCGGCCGTTTTGATGTGGGCGAGACGGTCCGCTTCGGTTATTACAGCCAGGACGGCCTCCAGTTTGACGAACAGATGAAGGTGATCGATGTGGTACAGAATATCGCCGAATATGTCGATCTGGGTGACGGAAAGAAGATGGGGGTTTCACAGTTCCTGAACTATTTCCTTTTCGCTCCGGAGAAACAGCATAGTTATGTCTACAAGTTGAGCGGGGGGGAGAAACGCCGATTGTATCTCTGTACGGTCCTGATGCGTAGCCCGAACTTCCTTGTGCTGGACGAGCCGACGAACGATCTGGATATCGTCACGCTGAATGTGTTGGAAGAATATCTGCGTAATTTCAAGGGATGTGCGATTGTTGTGTCGCATGACCGTTATTTTATGGATAAGGTGGTCGATCATCTGTTGGTGTTCCGCGGCAATGCCGATATAAAGGATTTTCCGGGCAACTACACGCAATACCGCGATTGGAAAGAGGAGCTGGATCGGCAGGAAAAAGAGGCTGAAGCGGCGCGCCAGGCAAAAATGGCTCCCGTCGTGGAGAAAACGTCGCGTCCCGAAAAGGAACAGAAAAAGAAACTGACTTTTAAGGAACGTAAGGAGTTTGAAGCGCTCGAGATCGAAATCCCGCAACTCGAAGCCGAAAAAGCCGAGTTGGAAACGGCCATGAGCAGCGGTACATTAAGCAACGACGAGCTGCTGGCCAAATCCGAACGGATCGCAAAAGTAATTGAAGAAATAGACGAAAAAACAATGCGCTGGCTGGAGTTAAGTGAGCTGGCGTAAGTAAATGAAAATTTATCTGAAATCTGTAAAATGGAGGATCGCAGACCTATATTGTGGAACCGGAATTTTGTGCAATGTTGCATTTCCTATTTCCTGATGAACTTCTCCTTCTATATGCTGATGCCGACGATGCCGGTCTATCTCGTGGAAGTTCTGGGAATCGATACGGCAAATGTGGGGATCGCGTTGTCCAGTTATACGATCGGACTGCTCTGCGTCCGTCCTTTTTCGGGTTTTCTGGTGGATTGCTTCTCGCGTAAGCCGTTATATCTTTTTGCCTTTTTTGTTTTTGCTTTCATGTTCGGCGGGTATCTGATTGCCACGACCATGCTGACTATTATGGCTGTCCGTTTCATACAGGGCGGCTTTATGGGGCTGACTTCGGTTGCCGGCAATACGATTGCCATCGATGTGATCCCTTCTTCCCGGCGTGGCGAGGGAATGGGGTTTTACGGACTGACGATCAACTTAGCCATGTCGCTGGCTCCGTTGGCGGCAGTTGCCATTTATGGGAAAGGAGGGTTTCATCCGGTTGTCTCGATAGGATGGGTGGCGGCTTTTATCGGAGTCGGTTCTGTCTGCCTGATCCGTTATCCGAAGCGGGAAAAGGTTCCGCGTCCGCATTTTTCCCTCGACCGCTTTATCCTGGTGAAGGCATTGCCGGCGGCGCTTGCCTATATCCTGGTTGCGATTCCTTATGGGATGATTACCTCTTTTGTCGTTCTGTACGGGAAGGAAATAGAGGTGGCCGATCCGGGCTACTTCTTTATTTATATGGCGATCGGGGTGGGAACGTCGCGCCTGATATCCGGGCGGTTGGTCGATCATGGGAAAATCCATTGGGTGTCGGTCTGCTCTTCCGTCTGCTTGTTGGTGACATTTGCCGTGTTTGCGACTGTCCACCAGCCTTGGGTTTTCTTTGCCTGCGCCCTGATGATCGGCATCGGGTACGGAGTGGGAGTTCCGGCTTTCCAATGCCTCTTTGTCAATGTCGCTCCGCACAATATGCGCGGCACGGCAACCTCTACTTATCTGACTTCTTTTGATTTGGGAGTCGGTATCGGAATGCTTTCGGCCGGTTTTATCGCTTCCTATGCCGGGCTGGCTGTGGCTTATGGAGTTGGAGCCGGTTGTTGCCTGGCTTCGCTCGGCGTTTATCTGCGTTGGGTTAAGCCATCGTATGAGAAGCATAAATTATTAATCTGATAAAAGTTTATATTATGAAAACAAATTGCGGCCAAATACTTCAGGATGCTTTCGCCCTATTCATGCAAATGAATTATGAAAAGGCCAGTCAAAATATCGGCTGTATGAAAAACATTCTGTTAATCCTTTTTTTACTGACATATACCTGTTTGCCGTGCTTTTGCCAGCAAGTGGTTGATGAGGCGTGGGTCGCTTCTATCAATAAAGAATATGCCGGTTTTCCTTCCGAACTTATCTATCTCCAAACCAGTAAGGGCATTTATGAGACAGGTGAAGACCTTTGGTTCAAAGCCTATCAGTTGAATGCGCAGTCTTTCGCTATGTCCGGTCAGAGCCGGACCTTGTATCTGCAAATGATAAATAGTAAGGATAGCGTAGTTTGGCAAGAAAAATACCCGGTGGAAAACGGTATGGCATTAGGCCACGTTTATATAAATGAGAAACTGGCCGAGGGCGATTATTTCCTGGAAGCCTATACCCGCCACTCCTTCCACAAGGATACGACAGGCATTATTTCTTCCCGTAAATTAAGGGTTGTCAAAAATATTGCCCATGACAACCAACAAACGGAGAGTGTTAAGAAAGACAGTTTGCGGTTTACTGTTTTTCCGGAGGGGGGGAACTTGGTTTCGGGATTGCCTTCCCGTGTGGCATTTAAAGCTACAGATGGCAGAGGCTATCCGGTAGAGGTGAAGGGGCTTTTATATGAAGGCAATACCCCTGTCGTCCGGTTTGCAAGTAGTCATGACGGAATGGGTGCTTTCTTCTTTACTCCTGATTCGGAGAAGAAATACCATATAGCGTTGGATAATGGTACAGATTATTCTTTACCGGAGATTTATATTCAAGGAATGACGTTGCGTTTGTTTAAACAAAGCAAGAAGTATCTGGAGTTTTTTATTTCGCAAACGGAGGGAGCACCTGCTCAGGAGGTCTGCCTGTTAGGGCAAATCCGTGGAATGGTTTGTTGCGTAGCAAAGGGGATATTGAAGGACCGGGTAAAAATAAAAATTCCCCTAAGTGAGTTTCTTTATCAGGGGATCGCAGAGTTTACCTTATTTAATGGCAGTATGCAACCGGTTGCCGAGAGGTTGGTTTATGTGAATCCGGAAAAGAAGTTACGGGTAAATATTGAACCGGATAAGAAAACATATGCCATTCGTGAAAAAGCGACTTTAAAAATAAAGGTCACGGATGAGGGCGGAGCGCCGGTAAAAGCGAATCTCGGCATCAGCGTATTTGATAAGGCGTATATCAACCCCGCAGATCCTGTGGATATACTGGCGTATTGTTATCTATCCTCCCAGATACGGGGAAAGGTTCATAATCCGCTTTATTATTTCGACGATAAGAATAAAGATCGTATGCAGGCAATGGATTTATTGTTGCTGACTCAGGGTTGGAGGCGGTATGTCTGGAATATGGAAAATGCCCCTGATCGGGAGAATCTGTTTTTGTCCGATAAGATAATAGGTATGCAATCTATCGGCAGCAAGAAAAAAGGAAAAAGAGCGCAGGGGACGGAACAGCTTATCCAGATATCCGGGGCAGACGGTAATTCAATGTATGTATGGGCCGATTCAGCCGGTTTTTTCACTGTTGGTACGGATATGTTGAAAGAGCTTCGGGGCGGTTATGTGTATTTGAAACCGATGTTATCGAAAGAACTTAAACCTAAACTTGAAATAGAAGATTATTTCTCTCAAATCGATAGTATAAGGAAAAAGAAAAATAGATATTACCCGCTTATCGATCTATCCCAGTCAGTAAAAGAAACGATTCTCGATATGCCGGTCGTAAGTAATGACAGTACGATCTTGCTGGATGAGGTTGTGGTTACCCGCAAGGCGCGTAGACCTTTCAGGGATAAGTTCATGGGACGTTTAGACAGTTTGGCACAGATGGATATAGATATGCCCTGGGTTTGTCCGGAAGGACATTTGGAAAATTATAAAGATGGGTATACGGTACATCATGATCCTCGTTATTGTCCTAATGCATATATCGTTCCTCTGGAAAAACGAAGTAAACCCGTAGAGGGGAAAGCTTATCGGATTATTAAACCCAAATATTTCGATGGAGGGAAATGGTTTATTGTGGAAGATGAACAAACTGTTATTTATCATGGCCCTATTTATTCGGAAGAGGAGCTCCTTCGCCGGAACAATCTTTGGCGTACAAAAGGCTACTACGCTGCCCGCGAATTTTATAAGCCGGACGAAATAGATATGCAATTGTCGACACCCGATGCCCGCAATACTTTGTTATGGGAACCTTCTGTGATAACGGATGAGAAAGGAGAAGCAGAGGTTTCTTTCTATTGCTCCGATATCAATACCGGTTTTACCGGAGTGGCGGAAGGGGTGGATGGAACAGGACTGCTTGGTTCCGGTAAGTGCGAATTCAGAGTGATAAGAAAATAGAATGATATGAAAAGTTGTTATTGTTATTTGTTGGCATTGCTGTTGTTGGCAGCTTGTTCCGGCAACGGGAAAAGTGTGAAGAACGAGTTCAGGGGGAAGTTAACGGCTACCAAACAACTGGTGGAAACGGGTGAAAAGAGATTCCGGCTCGATACGGATACGAAAGTTAAACCTCCTTATATCCAGGTTTGCACCGATGAGGCGGGCGATTGTTTACTGACCTTTCTGAACAACCGGAAGAATGCGATCTATTTCTACCGCTATTCGGATACGACTTATCTTAAGCAGATCGCATTTGAACGCGAAGGAGCCGACGCGATCATGAGTGCGGGCGCTTATTATATCAAAAGCCCGGATTCGATCTACGTGTTCAACCGTCCGTTGATCGAGATCGCTTTGGCGGACAGTAGCGGTCGTGTGCATAACCGTGTTACTTTGTTGGATAAGGAAGATAAAGAATGGGCGTTGCATAACCCGCAATATATGTTTTCTCCTGTCGTACCGTTGATGTTGATCGATAATCATTTGATTTTGCCCGGTATGTCTCCTTTCCCGGAAAATTTGGCGGACAGGGAAAATTTCCGTTTTACCGCCTGTATCGATCTGGCGACTAACAAGACGGAATACCACCATCTTTATCCGGAAGAACTGTTCGGCAACGGCTACAATTGGGGTGGCGACCTGATTCTGCAACCTTATCCGGCTATCAGCCCCGAAGGAAAGATGGTTCATAGCTTCACCTGCTCGCATGACCTTTATATTTCGGATTGGAATACTGATGCCGAGGCAAAAGTCTATGGTGGCGGTAATGCTGCCGGGACGATCCGCTCTATCGACCATGAAGCGAAGCGTACGCCGGACGAACTTGTTTATGCTTGCTTTTTGGAGCAGGATTTATACGCTGCTCTCCTTTACGACCCGTTCCGCAAAGTCTATTACCGCTATTTGCAACGTGGACTGCCTGATGCGGATATGAAAACTCCTATTGATCGAAAACCGTTGACCATTATCGTGATGGACGATCAATTCCGTTATCTGGGCGAGACGGAAATCGGTACGGGGCAGGAATGGAACTGGACGAATTCTTTTGTTACCGCCGAAGGTTTGAATATTGAGCATATCGGTGTCGAACCCGAAGATGACGATTATCTGACTTTCGGGTTGTTTAATCTGAAAGACCTGTAGCAGGGAATAAGAATCGGGCGCAAAGGGTGACAAACGGGGTAAACTGGCTTTAATAGATTGTGTTTATGTGATTATCGATTAGATCTATTAACGAGTGGTATTGTATCTTATTTGTAATAAATATCTCATTTACGTCTCAAAAAGATGTCTAAAATGTTAAATGATATCCAATTTGCTAATTGTTAACAATATTTTGCCATATCCAAGAACAATGTTATAAAACACATTGTTATATTTGCAGAAACAAAAAGATAAAAGGTAAAAAGAGAAGGGGCAAAGGGCCCCTGTGTTTAGGTTTAACAATTTAATGTTTAGGTATTATGAGACGTTTAGGTATGGCTGTAGCAGCCGTTTTATTATGTGCAACAATGGGGTTTGCACGCGAGAACCGTAACAATGTGAGTAAAGAACCGTTTGCTATTAACTTTGAAAAATTGAGCAACTATTTGCAGTTGTCTTCTTACCAGGCCAATGAGGTAGCAAACATCAACGAGTACTTCCTGGATATGCAGGGAGAAAGCCTCCGGGCAAGTGAAAAGATACGTGACAAAAAGATGCGTCAGGCAGTCTATGGAAATCTGAAGTTGATGAAGAAGGTTCTTACACCGGAACAGTATCGCAAATATGTGATTCTGTTGAATGTGACAAATAATAATAACCGTGCCTTGAATTTCTGATAATTCGATCCGGATCAGGTTATTTTTGATAGCTGAAGAGATTGTATGCTTTATGTGTACAATCTCTTCTTTTTTATCTATCTTTGTGCTGTTTTAACAAATAATGAACAACACAAAAATCGAACAACAACGCAAACATGGAACAACCGCTTAATCTGGCCTCTAATGCCGCTTTGAAAAGAAATGTAGCAGACTACACTTTGATCGTTATCGGTGCTTTTTTTCAAGCACTTAGTTATGTCCTTTTCCTGGCTCCCTACAAGATTGTGCCGGGAGGTGTGTATGGCATCTCGATCGTCCTGCATTATGTAACAAAAGATCTTTTTTCTTTTATGCCCGACGGATTGCCGATGGGTGCTACGGCCCTTTGTTTTAATATCCCGCTGATGATCCTGGCGATGAAGAAGATCGGGTTGGCGTCGGGTCCTAAAACGATCGTGACGTTTGTGCTGATCTCCATCTTTACGGATTCATTGTCTTATGTTCTTGGAAACCAGCCGTTGGTAGAGAACGATAGTTTTATCGCCTGTTTTTATGGAGGAGCGATTCTGGGTATCGGGGTGACTTGCGTATTCAGGGCCCAGAGTACCAGTGCGGGAACGGATGTTCTGGCACGTGTGATTGCCAATAACTCAAACTTGAAGGTCAGCAATATGATTATCGTCCTCGATTCTCTGGTGGTTTTGCTGGGATTGATTGTTTTTCAGGATTGGGCTGTCCCTTTGTATTCCTGGTTTGCTATTTTCGTGTACGGGAAGATTGTAGAAATGTTCCAGACCGAGAACCCCAACCGGGCGGTTTTTATCGTATCGAAGAAAACGCAAGAGATAAAAGACCTGATTGTCGGGAAGATGGGAATGCGCGGTACTTTCTTGCACGGACGTGGTATGTATGAAGGGAAGGAAAAAGAAATCATCTTTACCATTGCCGAGCGTAAAGACCTGCCCCGTTTGAAAGATGAGGTGAAGGAAATCGATCCGAATGCCTTTATTTCGACTATGCATGCAAGTAAGGATTCGCCGCGTCCGGGAATCTAAACAGTTGAAAGTTGAAAATTATTTCCTATCTTTGCCTCATTCTAAAAACAAACCGTAAAAGTAATGCCTAATATTTCACAACGAGGAGCCGATATGCCGGCTTCCCCTATTCGTAAACTTGCCCCGTTGGCTGATGCTGCCAAACAGAGAGGTGTTCATGTATATCACCTGAATATAGGTCAACCTGACCTGCCTACCCCGCAAGCGGCATTGGATGCGATCCGGACGATCGATCGTTCGGTGTTGGAATACAGCCCGAGCCAGGGATATCGCAGTTATCGTGAAAAATTAGTGGGATATTATAAGAAGTACGATATAAATCTGACGGCGGATGATATTATCATTACGACAGGCGGTTCGGAGGCGGTATTGTTCGCTTTCCTGAGTTGCTTGAATCCGGGTGATGAGATTATCGTGCCCGAACCGGCTTATGCCAACTATATGGCTTTCGCAATCTCGGCGGGGGCGGTGATCCGTACGGTGACGACAACGATCGAAGAGGGTTTTTCCCTTCCTAAAGTGGAGAAGTTCGAAGAGTTGATCAACGAGCGTACCAAAGCGATCCTGATCTGTAATCCCAATAATCCGACCGGATATTTATATTCCCGTCGTGAAATGAACCAGATCCGGGATATCGTGAAGAAATATGATCTTTATCTTTTCTCGGATGAGGTCTACCGTGAGTTTATCTACACCGGTTCGCCTTATATCTCGGCTTGCCATCTGGAAGGGATCGAGCAGAACGTGGTGCTGATCGACTCGGTGTCCAAGCGTTATTCGGAATGCGGCATCCGCATCGGTGCGCTGATCACGAAGAATGCCGAAGTCCGCAGTGCCGTTATGAAGTTTTGTCAGGCACGCCTGAGCCCGCCATTGATCGGACAGATTGCAGCCGAGGCTTCTTTGGATGCTTCCGAGGAATATGCACGTGAAACGTACGATGAGTATGTCGAACGGCGTAAATGTTTGATCGACGGCTTGAACCGTATTCCGGGTGTGTACTCCCCGATTCCGATGGGGGCTTTCTATACGGTAGCCAAATTGCCGGTCGATGATGCCGATAAGTTCTGTGCCTGGTGCCTGAGTGATTTCGAATATGAAGGGCAGACGGTCATGATGGCTCCGGCTACCGGTTTCTACACGACTCCGGGGTTGGGTAAGAACGAAGTCCGTATGGCGTACGTACTGAAAAAAGAAGACCTGGCGAAGGCGCTCGTGGTGCTTCAGAAGGCATTGGAGGCTTATCCGGGAAGAACAGTATAAATGAATAATTATCTTGGGTTTCGAGTATTTTATAGCAAAACGCATCTATTTCAGTAAGGAGGGAGACCGGCAGGCTACTCCTCCTGTTGTTCGTATCGCGATGGTCGGAATAGCCCTGGGGCTGGCTGTCATGATCCTTTCGGTTGCTATAGTCATTGGTTTTAAGAAGGAGATCCGGAACAAGGTGATCGGTTTCGGCTCCCATATCCAGATCACGAACTTCGATAATAATGCTTCTTACGAATCGACTCCGATCGCGGTAAGCGATACGTTGCTGGATTATCTGAAGTCTTTCCCGGGTATTACGCACGTGGAGGCTTTTGCCACGAAGCCGGGAATCCTGAAGACGGATACCGATTTCCAGGGGATTGTCCTGAAAGGAGTGGATGAGAACTACGACTGGACTTTCTTCCGTAATAATCTGAAAGAGGGCGAGCTGTTTACCCTTCCTGCCGATAAGGCGTCAACGGATGTGTTGATCTCCCGGTTTCTGGCTAACCTGTTGGGATTGAAAGTGGGCGATTCCTTTTTGACTTATTTTGTGCAAGATGAAGTGCGTGCCCGTAAATTCCGTATAACAGGTATTTATGAGACGGGCTTTGTCGATTACGACAAACTGTTTGTGGTTGCCGATATCCGCCAAATACGCCGCCTGAACGGTTGGGCTCCCGACGAGGTGAGCGGCTTGGAACTGCAGGTGGACGATTATGATCATCTGGACCGGATTGCCGAAGATTTGTATTTCGATCTTGCCGAGAAACAGGACCGGAATGGCAATATGTATTATACCCGTTCCATCAAGGAACTGAACCCGATGATATTCGACTGGCTGGATGTGCAGGATATCAATGTGGTGGTCATTCTTATACTGATCCTTGCCGTTGCCGGCTTCACCATGATTTCGGGGTTGCTGATCATCATCCTGGAACGGACGAACATGATCGGTATTCTGAAAGCATTAGGAGAAAATAACACCAGCATCCGTAAGATATTCCTTTATATATCCTTTTTCCTGATCGGCAAAGGAATGATTTGGGGCAATGTGATCGGAATCGCGCTTTGCCTCGTCCAATCCTGTTTCCGTGTCGTGAAGCTCGATCCTTCCGTCTATTATTTAGATGCGGTTCCCATCGATTTGAATGTCGTTTCCCTTATCCTGTTGAATGTCGGTACGTTGGCGGCTGCCATGTTGATGATGCTGGGACCCTCTTACCTGATTACCCGCATCGAACCTGCTAAAAGCATACGGTTCGAGTAAAGCTATATTTTAGTTGTAAAATCCTTTCTCCATTTGAACAAGCGGTATATGCGGACGTACAGGTTATAGGCCGGTTGTGCGATTTCCAGAACAGGTAACCAAGCTGTCAGTGGTTTCTGTTGCAAGAGAAGGGCCGATTTGCGAAGGACGACTGCTTTTGCCGTAAAGTGGAGGACCAAAAGCAATCCTGTTAGTATGGAAACCAACCAGTTCCCTAAAATACCGGTGATAAAACCCGCGACGGCAGTAAGGAGAAACAATAGATTGCTGTAATTGTCCATCCGGTAAAAGAGCAAAGCATTTCCTTTGTAATAGCGTCCTGTGGCGGCACGGGATACCTTCATCTCTTTCCAGATGCCAGAATCTTCTATTTTGCCCATTTCAGTCAGGGCGTCCGGTGAATATTGTACCTGTGTGTTGGTGCCGGTGGCGGCTTCGTTGATAAAGAGATCGTCCGCTCCGGCGTGAAGGTACAGGGATTTGGAATAACCTTTACGGGCAAAAAACAACTGTTTGCGGTAGGATAGGTTTCGCCCGTTTCCCGTATAAGGACGATGGGAGAGGGCGGAAGAGAGCATTTGCAAACCGTTCATAAGGTTATCGTATGCGACTAACTTTTGAAAGAATCCTTTCGTATGGCGATATGTACAGAAACCCAGCACAATTTCGGTTTCCGGGTTATAAGTACCGGCCATTGTCGCTATCCATTTAGGGCCGAGTGGGCGGCAATCGGCTTCGGTGAAAAGCAGGATGTCGTGCTTGGATGCTTTGATTCCCATTGTGAGTGCCAGTTTTTTGTGGCTCAGGTAGTGGGCGCCGGCAGGCACATAGGTATAGTAGAGATGTTTATGTTCGTTTGAGAATAGTTTGAGAACATCCTCGCTTTCGGCATCGGAACCGTCGTTTACGACGATCACTTCATAATCCGGATAGTCCTGGTTCAGAAAAGCCGGTAAGTTATTGCGTAAGTCTTCCGGCTCGCCGTGGGCATAGACAATGACGGAGACAGGCTTGACTTCCTTGTCTGCCGTAACCCGTACTCTGCTTTCCGCTTCCCTCGCAGCACGTAGCGGACGCGCATATGTCACCAGATAATAAAGTATTTGTATGATAAACAACACGCCTGTAATTCCGGCCAGGAATAGTTCAAGGGCAGAGAATGTAAGTAAATTTTCGCTCATCGATATCTTGTCTTTGGAGATACAAATGTACGGAGGATTTTTGATTTTATCGCAGTAAAGTGGTTGCCAGCCTATATAAAAGCCTGTCTTAATTTTACAGCAGGGCAACCGCACCAAAATTCAGTAGATGGGATGGGCTATTCATTATTATGTTTTTCCAAAATCATCCGTCACTCTATCACTGAACGTTATACAGGTTTTGATAATCAATATGTATATAAAGTGATACATGCAATTTACATCTATCACGCTACTATCACTATCTATCACTCTTTGATTGCGATATATTTTGTATATTGCTAATAGTTAATATATTACAAATATTCTCCCTCAAAAGTCCACTTTGATTACATCGGCCAAACAAATGTAAAAACAGGCTAAACAAATATTAAATCGCGCATTAACCTAAGTTTTTTTACATAAGCTGCAGGCTTTTCAAAGCAAAAGCCGGGAGAGAATTTGGTCTACACTCCCATGTAGCTATTTCCGACATCCGGGTCTATGGAGCGTAAGACCCGGATGTCGGAAATAGCTACATGGGGGTGTAGGGTGAATTTTATTACGTGATTTGCATTATTTATAGCAGTATTTACACAAATAAAGTCTTATCTTTCAAGGCTGAAGTTAGGTATCTTTTTCTCTCGAAATCGGTATAACATTCTGATTTTTAATTGTATTTTATTTTAATCTTTGTATCTGTCAAAATCCGGGGTGATAGAGGGGTGATAGATAAGTGATAGATAAAACAGGCTTCTATCACTTGCATATCCATTGAATATCAAATCGTATATACTGATCTGTGATAGAGTGACAGATGATTTTGGAAAAACGATAATATGAAGCATTACACAAGATTTGGTGCGGTTGCTCTGATTGAGAAATACAATATAAAAAGAAAGCGGAGATCCTGCCATCTCCGCTTTCTTTTTATGGCTAAGGATGCGATCCTATTTCTTCCCGCAAAGCTTGAACAGCTTGCAAAGGTCGTAACCGGCGGTGATTTGGAAAACGCGGTTCTTGTCGGAGTACTCTTTTACATTTGAGACGATACCGGCATTATAACTGAATGCCAGGTCCAGCCCGAAGTCGAAGCGATAGCCTAAGCCGAAAGTGATGGAGGCTAATGTGTTTTGATAGGGAATGTTTTGTTTACCCGTTCCTGCCCCATCTTCGCCGGACATCAATAGCCAAATCCAATCGTTTCTTTTTATGCAAAGATCCAATTGCGGTCCGGCAAAAATGTTTAGTCCTTTCAATATGTAAGGCATATATAATTTGACTTTCAGAGGAATTAGCAGATAGTTCTCTTCAATAGCATCCGTATTCCATTTGAAACCTTGGTTCGCATATAAAAAATCAGCTTCTAATGCGAAGTTCTGAATCCTGTATTCTCCAAATAACCCGGCAGTAACGCCAGTACGAGAATTATGGTCTATGCCTGTAACCGACACATCTGATATTCCCAAACCGATTTTAGGCCCGAAAGACCACTGACTTTGTGCTGTGCTGCCGGACTGTATACCAAATATCATTAAAAAGAGATAAACAAATTTTTTCATGATGATGGGCTGTTTTTAGGGTTGTATATTGATCATTTGTAATGTAGAGATACAACCTGAATTTGGAGGATTGTTTGCATGTGTTTTCATACGCGGTAATTTTATAATGTTAGACTTGGTAAATAAATATTACAGATGTAAGGTTTTAAATTGATAGAAAGTAATAGATAGTAAGTAAATGTGAAAAATAAAAGCCCCCTTGTCCCCGCGCTTGACGCGGGGCTGCAAAAGAACCGGCCTTATCAATCAGATGTTTATAGGGGCAGTTTTAGTGCGATCCCGCGTCAAGCGCGGGAACAGGACGGTTTTCTTGTTTATAACCTGTCCGAATAATAAGCCACCGGCAACTTCCGGCAGTTATATTGCGAAGCCATTACTTCGCCGTAAGCGCCTGCGGAGCGGAGGGCGATCAGGTCGCCACGGTGGGCGCGGTTCAGTTCGATGTCTTTGCCGAACACGTCGGACGATTCGCAGATCGGGCCGACAACGTCATAAACTTCAACTTCTTCGTCGCTGGTGATATTTTCCATGCGGTGGTATGCGTCGTACATGGCTGGGCGGATCAGCTCGGTGAAGCCGGCGTCTAAAATACAGAATTTCTTCGTTTCACCGACTTTCACATACAGCACTTTTGAGATCAGCGAACCACATTGTGCGACGATGGAACGTCCCGGTTCGAAATGAACCTGCTGTCCCGGACGAAGCTCAAGCAGTTTGTTGAATACGGCAAAATAGTTGTCGAATGCCGGGATGGGCAAATGATTCGGGTGATAATAGTCGATGCCGAGGCCGCCACCGAAGTTCAGGTTTTCAACCTTTATCCCACGCGCTTCCAGCTCTTCCTGAATTTCATTGACACGGATTACCAGGCCACGGAAAGCAGCCATATCTGTAATCTGCGAACCGATATGGCAATGGATGCCGATCAGTTTGACGTGTTCCAGGCGGCTGACTAAGTCTAACACCTGCCCGAGCTGGCTCAGGTTGATACCGAATTTGTTTTCCTTCATGCCGGTCGTTATCTTGGCATGTGTATGGGCGTCTACTTCCGGATTGATACGGAGGGCGATCGAGGCCACTTTATTTTTGGCAGCAGCCAGTTCATCTAATATTTCCAGTTCTGCAGCCGATTCGACGTTGAAGCAAAAAATATCGTTGTCAAGTCCTAAGTTGATCTCCCAGTCCGCTTTGCCGACACCGGCAAAAACGATTTTGCCGGCAGGAAAACCTGCATCGAGTGCAGCCTGTATTTCACCGCCACTCACACAATCGGCTCCCAGGCCGTATTCTGCGATAACAGACAAGATACGGGGATTGGCGTTCGCCTTGACTGCATAGTGGGCATGATAGCCATACTTTCCGGCTTCCGTTTTCACCATATCGAGCGTCTCTTTCAGCAGCTCGATATTATAATAATAGAAAGGCGTTGTCAAAGCCTTGAATTTGTCTATTGGAAATTTCCCTTTTAACATATATGGTAATTAGTATATAAAATAGGCACGAATTACACGGATTTCACTGTTTTCTGAGTTCGCTCAAACTATGTAATCCATGTAATCCGTGCCTGAAATTTTCTTATGTATGTACTGTTAGTTGTTGAACAAATGATCGCTTAATGCTTGCAATGCCCTCGTCTTGTCGGAGGCTTTCACAAGGAGCGAGACGTTGTAGTTGCTGCCGCCGTACGAGATCATCCGTACCGGAACATCTTTCATCGCCTGGACGATGCTGGCTTCGAAGCCGACGTTCTCCCATTCCAGGTCACCTACTACACAAACGATTACCATATCTTCGTCCACCGTAACCGTTCCGTATTTCTTCAGGTCGTCCACGATCTCTTCCAGATGCTTGCGGCTGTCGATCGTAACCGAAACACCCACTTCGGAAGTGGTTACCATGTCGATCGGAGTCTGGTAGTTTTCGAATATTTCGAACACCTTGCGCAGGAAGCCGGTAGCCAGCAGCATACGGCCGCTCTTGATCTTGATGGAAGTGATATTGTCTTTTGCGGCGACAGCTTTGATCTTCCCTTTTTCCGTCATGTTGGAGATCATGGTACCCGGAGCTTCCGGCTGCATCGTGTTCAGCAAACGGACAGGGATGTTGTTCAACTTGGCCGGCAAGATACAGGTCGGATGCAGAATCTTGGCTCCGAAGTAAGCCAGTTCGGCAGCTTCTTCGAAATGCAGGTGGCGAACCGGCGATGTCTTTTCAACGATGCGCGGATCGTTGTTGTGCATACCGTCGATGTCTGTCCATATCTGGATTTCTTCCGCACCGATAGCCGCACCGATCAGAGAGGCGCTGTAGTCGCTGCCGCCACGTTGCAGGTTGTCGATCTCGCCATAAGCATTGCGGCAGATATAACCTTGTGTGATGAAGAGGTCTGCATCCTTGTGTTCGTCCAATAGCTTGACGAGCTTTTCTTTAATGTAGACGGGATCCGGTTCTGCATTCTTGTCCGTACGCATATAATCCAATGCCGGAATCAGAACGGAGTTTACGCCGCATTCGTTCAGGTAGAGGTTCATCATACCGGTAGAGATCAGTTCGCCCTGTGCCAGGACCACCTTTTCTTCGAACAGTGTGAAAAGATCTTTCGTAAACGTGCGGATATGATCGAAATGATGTTTTATCAGTTCTTTGGCCTTCTGCTTATATTCGTCGGTGCTGTAGAGTTCTTCAATATGGCCGTAATATTTTTGCGCCAGTTTATTGATGACCTCGTTTGCTCCGTCAGGGTTTTTCTTGTACAAGTAATCCGAGATTTCAACCAATGAGTTGGTTGTACCGGACATGGCAGACAAGACTACAATGTTACGTTCTCCCGTAATCAGTTTTGCTACACCTTTTATTCTCTGTGCAGATCCCACAGAAGTACCGCCAAACTTTAAAACTTTCATTTTCTTTTACTATATTAATTTGTTCTTCTTCGCTTTAAATGCGTGTGCAAAGTTACATAAAAAATTATTCTCCAACATCACTTAGGCAGGCATTCTCACATTTTACTATACGCGCGGGATAATTATGTACCAGCGTGTAGTTGTGGGTCGTCATGACGACAGCCGTTCCTTTGCGGCAAATGTCGTGCAGAAGCTGTACGATTTGCCCGCTTGTTTCCGGGTCTAAGTTTCCGGTCGGTTCGTCGGCAAGGATCAATACCGGATCGTTCAGCAAGGCACGGGCGATCACGATACGTTGCTGTTCGCCGCCCGAAAGCTCGTGCGGCAACTTGTAGCCTTTATCCTGCATTCCGACCTGGAACAGCACGTTGTCGATCCGCTCGTCTATTTCGCTTTTCTTTTTCCATCCGGTCGCCTTCAGGACGAATTCGAGATTTTTGTGTACCGAGCGATCGGTCAAAAGCTGGAAATCCTGAAAGACAATGCCTAATTTCCTGCGCAGGTAGGGAATGTCTTTCCGTTTCATCTTACAGAGGTTATAGTCTAACAGCCATGCGTCCCCTTGGTTGATGGGAATCTCGCAGTACAAAGATTTCAACAGGCTGCTCTTGCCGGAACCTACTTTTCCGATCACATACACAAATTCTCCGTTGTGGAGCGTAAAGGAGGCTTCATGAAGGATTACGTTCTCTTCACGGCAGATTTCCACTTTATCCAGTTTGAGCAGGGTTGTCTCTTCCATTGCTATTATCCTTTATGTCTGCTTTTTAATTCGCGTGCGAGGTCTTCGATGCGAAGTCCTTTACTTGTCAATAATACGATCAGGTGGTAGATCATGTCAGCAGCTTCGTAGACGAGGCGGTCGTCTGTTCCGTTAGTGGCTTCGATAACTGTTTCGACAGCTTCTTCGCCCACTTTTTGTGCCATGCGGTTGATACCTTTCTGGAACAGGGTAGTGGTGTAGGAACCTTCCGGCATTTCCTGGCGGCGCTGTTCGATGAAGTTCTGCAAATATTTGAGGAACATGATGTCTTCCACATTCTTTTCGCCGAAACAAGTATCGGCGCCGGTATGGCATACGGGACCGGCGGGAATAGCTTTGATCAACAGTGTGTCGTTGTCGCAATCGGCTGCGATGGTGACTACCTGCAAGGTGTTTCCGCTGGTTTCGCCTTTCATCCAGATACGGTTTTTCGTACGGCTGAAAAATGTTACTTTACCGGTTGCTTTTGTCTCTTCGTAAGCTTCTTCGTTCATAAAGCCCAACATCAATACCTTGTTTGTGTTGTAGTCCTGAACGATGGCGGGAATCAAGCCGCCCATTTTTTCAAAATCTAATTTCATTTTCTATCTTGTTGTTATATACTTTCGTATCGGTATTTATATCATGGCGGAATTGATCCGCCATGATATGTTATATTAAATGCGGACGTTGATCCCTTCTTTATGGAGATACTCTTTTAAAGCTCCTATGCCGATTTCCCCGAAATGGAACACGCTTGCCGCCAACGCCGCATCCGCCTTTCCCAGAGCGAATGTGTCGCGGAAGTGCTCCATTTTCCCGGCTCCTCCCGAAGCTATGACCGGGATGTGCAGGTTGTCAGCCAGCGTAGCCAACGCTTCGTTGGCGTAGCCGTCTTTCACTCCGTCGTGTGTCATACTGGTAAACAGGATTTCTCCGGCTCCCAGGCTTTCCGCTTCTGAAGCCCATTGGAAAAGATCCTTTTCCGTCGGAATACGTCCGCCGTTCAGGTAACATATCCAATTGCCGTTTTCGAAATTGGCATCGATGGCTACCACACAAACCTGGTTGCCGAAGTTTTTGGCAATCTCTTCGATCAACTTCGGGTTGCGCAGGGCTGCCGAATTGATGGAAACCTTATCGGCTCCGGCACTCAACAAGCGGTCCACATCTTTCAGCTCATTGATGCCGCCCCCGACCGTAAAAGGGATGCTGATATTGGCCGCAACCTTCTTTACCAGTTCCGTAAATGTCTTACGCCCTTCGTGCGAAGCGGTTATATCTAAATATACCAATTCGTCCGCTCCTTCCCGGCTGTATTGTGCTCCCAGTTCAACCGGGTCGCCGGCATCGCGGAAGTTTACGAAATTGATTCCCTTAACGGTTTTTCCATCTTTTATGTCCAAACAGGGTACTATTCTCTTGGCAAGCATATATAATTATTGTTTTTATCAGGTGAAGCGGATCAAATCATTCAGCTGTATCTTTCCTTCGTAAATCGCTTTACCGAAGATGACAGCCGGAATACCTGCTTCAGCCAGTTTTTCAATATCTCGTATGGAACTGACGCCTCCGCTGGCTATCAGGTAGAGCAGAGGTATTTGTTCCTGTATCTCCTTATATAATTCGATGGCAGGGCCTTGCAGCATGCCGTCGCGACTGATGTCCGTGCAGATTGTCTTCGTGATTCCTTTGTCGTAATAATCCCGGATGAAAGGGATCAACTCTTTGTCTGTCGTCTCTTCCCATCCGCTTATCGCGATCTTTTTATCTTTGGCATCTGCTCCGAGGATTATTTTCCCCGGACCGAACTTGGTGATCCAGGAGGTGAATACTTCCGGGTTCTTCACGGCGATGCTTCCTCCGGTAACCATCTGCGCACCGCTTTCGAAAGCTATTTCCAGATCTCCTTCCTGTTTCAGTCCGCCTCCGAAATCGATAATAAGCGAAGTACGTGTCGCCAGCCGTTCCAATGTGCGGTAGTTGATGATCCGTCCTTGCCGCGCTCCGTCTAAGTCTACCACATGCAGGCGGCGGATGCCATGATCTTCAAACATCTTGGCTACTTCGAGAGGATCTTCGTTATACACTTTCTTGGTGTCGTAATCGCCCTGGGTGAGGCGTACGCATTTCCCGTCGATCATATCTATTGCCGGAATCAACTCTATCATATCACATTACAGTTTTAAAAAGTTACTTAATATAACCTCGCCGACCGAACCGCTTTTTTCCGGGTGGAACTGAGTCGCATAGAAATTGTTTTTATGCAAGGAAGCGCTGAACGGAAGAATATATTCGGTTGTGGCGGCGGTGCATTCGTTTACGGGTACATAATAACTATGTACGAAGTAAACAAACTTGTTCTCCAATTGCTCGTTGAACAGTTCGCCTTTAACATTCGTAATCGTGTTCCATCCCATGTGCGGGACTTTATCTGCATGTTGCTGCGGGATGAAACGTTTTACTTCCGTATCGAAAATGCCCAAGCATTCCGCATCTCCCTCTTCCGAATGGCGGCACATCAATTGCATGCCGAGGCAAATGCCCAGAACGGGTTGCTTCAATCCTTTTATAATCGCATCCAGTTTATGTTTTTTTAGGTGCTCCATCGTGGTCTGTGCTTCACCGACCCCCGGAAAGATCACTTTGTCCGCTTTACATAACAGTTCCGGATCTGCTGTGACCGTTGCTTCGACTCCCAGTCTCTTCAGTGCATAACTCACAGAATAAATATTTCCGGCATTGTATTTGATAATGGCGACATCCATTGTTGCTTCCTTTTTTATATTGAGCTGCAAAACTAACAAATTATCATGACATATAGATGTCTGCTTTATGAAAAGTTGCAGAATAGATGTTATTCGTGATAAACTGCCGTGTTTGCCATTCTTGGCTTATTGTATCGGCTATGAATCTGCTTGGAATTCGTTTCTTTTTGGCAAAAATGGATTCTTCTGTTCCTATATTTTTCGCTTAATAAGGGTGCTGCAATACATAACAGACGGAACTATGGAATAATACCAAGACTACAACGGATGTGTCTTTCAGAATATAAATAAAAAAGTTTCGGTGTAAGAGGTTTATTATCAGAGATGATTGAAAAATAATAAAAAATATATGTGTGCAACTCTTGCATAATTCAAATAAACCACCTACTTTTGCATCGCAATTCAGAGGAATAGCACTTGAAAAAGTAATGGTTCGGTAGTTCAGTTGGTTAGAATACATGCCTGTCACGCATGGGGTCGCGGGTTCGAGTCCCGTCCGGACCGCCAAAAAACATTTTGGTGCGTTAGTTCAGTTGGTTAGAATACATGCCTGTCACGCATGGGGTCACGGGTTCGAGTCCCGTACGCACCGCAAAAGTAAATACAAAATTAAAGCAAAGCTCTGAAATTCAAGGATTTCAGAGCTTTTTCTTTTTCTCTACTTCGGCAAAAAATAGCAGTTTCAGGCAGTTCTCACGTGGCTTATTCGTGGGACTTTTTGAAAGCTGTTTTTGCTCCCACGAATTGACGCTTTTGTCTTTGATTGTCAGCTTTTTGCGTAGCTGGTTTTTGAGTGTAGCAAACTAATTTTGTACCACTTAAAAATCAAAGAATTATGGGAGCAGTGAAAAGAAACACACTAAGCGTATTGTTCATCATCAAGAAATCAAAACTTCTGAAAAACGGTGAAGCTCCTATTTGTATGCGCATCACCGTAAACAAGCGAGTAGCCGAAGTTATGATTAAACGGAGCATTCCCGTAGATTTATGGAATCAGAAAAAGGAATGTTCCAAAGGAAAAGACCGGGTAGCCATCGAACTGAACCACTATATCAATACGGTTCGTGCCAAAGTATTGCAGATACACCGTGAATTGGAGATAGACAACAAACCGATAACAGCCGATATTATAAAGGATTGTTTCTACGGACGGGACAAGGTACAGCGCACCTTGCTGGAAGTGTATGCAGAGCATAACGAAAAATGTCGTGCCCTGATTGGCAAAGAATATACGGAAAGCACCGTTACTAAGTTTGATACTTCAATAAACCGCTTGAAAGAATATATCCGTAGTTGCTACCACCGTGATGATATAATGCTGGCAGAACTGGATGGGCAATTTATTCGTGATTTTGATTTTTGGTTGAAAACAGAGAAGCATTGCCAAAACAACTCTGCATTGAAACATTTGAAGAACTTGAAAAAAGTTGTTCGTATTGCTTTGGCTAACGACTGGATAAAGAAAAACCCGTTTTACGGCATCCACTTCAAGCAGGAAGAAGTTAATGTAGAGTTCCTTTCACGTGAAGAATTGGATGTTTTGATGAACAAAGAATTTACTATCAAACGTTTAGAGCAGGTAAGGGATATTTTTGTCTTTTGCTGTTTTACCGCACTTGCTTTTGTCGATGTGCAGCAGTTAAGCCGTGAACACCTGATAAAAGACAATAACGGTGCTTTGTGGATACGCAAGGCACGGCAGAAAACTAATCAGATGTGTAACATTCCCGTTTTATCCATTCCTCAAAGGATATTAAGGAAATATGAAGATAATGCAGAATGCATAAAGAAAGGAGTGCTTTTACCCATAATTAGTAATCAGCGTATGAATGCTTACTGTGCGCCCGTAAAGGTTGCGTAATGAATGTCTCTTTAGCAAGAGACTAGACTAGATTCTAAGTCTACTCCCAACCGACTTATCCGGCGGGGAAACCCAATGGGGAGTATCGCATGTCGGTTGCAGCATGGCCGCCCTAATTGCCAAGAGCGAGTGCATCGCTGGGGAGAAAGACAGACACGAGGATGAAACCTATACTGGTTGAACGATAGTTCAGTGAGGCATGTTGGACTTGTGACGAAAGGCAGTTGTATTGTCACACCGTGGCTCTCTCATTTGTCAGGTAGCCTTTGAGAGCATAGAACATAGCTACGGCACAACCGCAATAAGCGGAGAAAAGAACGAAAGTCGCATCCGACAGTCTGTCGCGCTAATAGTCATTACGAAACTAAACGGGGATTTCCTAAATCGGGATGCCTATGGAAACAAGGGCTATGTATAAAGATACTGAATACCCGATATGGAAACGGAGCTTCCGTAGTAGTCCGAGCAAGGTAACGCCTTGCACATGGCGAAGGGAAGCAGTTGTCAACTTAATACAAACTAAGGAAAACGTGTGAGACGTATGAGAGATCCACAGCAAGTATTAAACGCTTTATGCGAACATAGCAAAGATTCGGATTACCGATACGAAAGACTCTACCGGATTCTGTTTAATGAGCAGATGTTCTTCATTGCCTATCAGCGTAAATATGCCAATCAAGGTAATATGACGCCCGGCAGCGATGGTAGAACCATCGACCGAATGAGCATTGACCGTATACAGAAAATAGTGGCAAGTCTGAGGGATGAATCTTATAAGCCCCACCCGACACGTCGAGTGTATATTCCTAAAAAGAATGGGAAGAATCGCCCGCTGGGCATTCCATCTTTTGAGGATAAACTTGTGCAAGAGGTAGTGCATATGATTCTGGAAGCCATTTACGAGGGACACTTTGAAGATACCTCGCATGGATTCCGCCCCAATAGAAGTTGCCACACGGCATTAAGAGACATAAAGGTGACATTCAAAGGAACACGATGGTTTATCGAAGGTGACATCAAAGGCTTCTTTGACAATATTGATCATAACATTATGATTGATATCCTCAGAGAGCGCATCTCCGATGAACGGTTCCTGCGATTAATCCGCAAATTCTTAAATGCAGGCTATATGGAGAAATGGACATACAACAACACCTACTCTGGAACACCACAAGGTGGTATCATTAGCCCTATTTTGGCTAACATCTACCTTGACAAGTTCGACAAGTATATAAAGGAGTATGCCGATAACTTCAATAGAGGCAGAGGACGTAGACTAACCCAAGAGTATCAGCGTAACCGGAATCAAAGGAATGTATTACGATGGAAACTAGAAGCAGAAACGGATGAAAACCGCAAGGTTGAACTGAAATCAAAAATTGCCGAAATGCGCAAGAAGATGCTGGATATTCCAGCAACAAGGGACATAGACGATGCGTTCAGAAGATTGAAGTATGTGAGGTATGCCGATGACTTTCTTATAGGAGTGATTGGCAGCAAAGAGGAATGCGAGAAAATCAAGGCTGATATTACGACGTTCATGAGTGATAAACTCAAATTGGAGATGTCGCAGGAAAAGACCTTGATTACGAACGCACAGGAACCTGCAAAATTCCTTGGGTACGAAATCAATGCACGCCGTTCTATGGACCACACACGCACACGGAGTGGACTACAACGACGCCCGTGGCTGGGAACAATTGTGTTGAAAGTCTCTTACGAAACTGTACTTAAGCGTCTTCAATACTATGATGCTGTGCTTATCACACAAGTAAACAGAAAAGAGACACTTAAGCCTTCGTCTCGTAAGTATATGGTAAATAGACAAGACGCAGATATCCTGGCGCAATACAATCTTGAATTGCGGGGATTCTACAACTACTATTCCATTGCGGACAATATCGGCTATTGGGGGTGGAAGTTCAATTACTTCATGAAGTATAGTATGCTCAAAACTCTCGGTCGCAAGCACAAAAGAACCGTCGGACAAATACTTGAAAAGTACAAAGACGGAACGGATGTGATTATCCCTTATAAGGATAGCAAAGGCAATGCGAAACAAAGAGTATGGTATAACGGCGGATTCAGATGCAAACGCTTCACCGACATCTATGAGGATAACCATTACGACAACATACCGAACACCATGTATCTTCCTGCCCCCACACTTGTGGAAAGGCTCAAAGAGAGAAAGTGTGAATTATGCGGTGCAATAGGAGACCTTGTGATGCATCACATACGCAACATCAATCAGCTTAAAGCTGACACCAAGTGGAATGTTGTGATGATTAAACGCCATCGTAAAACTCTCGCAGTCTGTCATGATTGCGATGCATTAATCCATAAAAGCTATGATAAGTAAAGTGATGTTGACAATGGAGAGCCGTATACATGGAGACATGTACGTACGGTTCGGGGGCAGGTTAGCGGAAACTTACCACCGAAAGGTGGAAAAGCGCTGCGGGCCTAGCCTACTAAAAGAAATCGCTGATTTATGCGGCATTACCAAACGCTTAACTACACATGTAGCACGCCATACTGCGGCTACCGTAGTTTTTCTCGCCAATGATGTATCGTAAGCATCCGCCCCAGTACATCCTCCTCTAATTATATGTGCTCTTTATCTTTGTTCCGAAAAAACAAAAAAAAGGACTCAGATGAAAAATCGTGAAAAAGAAATCTTTGAAAACGCCCAATTGTTATCAATGTTGTCAGAACCGGGTGAACTGAATGAAATAACCTTCGAGTACCTGCGTTACCAATCGGGCGGTGCGGTCCGCTTCAGGATTCACCATTACCGC
Source organism: Parabacteroides vesiculifaciens (assembly GCF_049860805.1). Classification (NCBI taxonomy): domain Bacteria; kingdom Pseudomonadati; phylum Bacteroidota; class Bacteroidia; order Bacteroidales; family Tannerellaceae; genus Parabacteroides; species Parabacteroides vesiculifaciens. The sequence continues at coordinate 2,653,797 of NZ_CP187555.1, read as the reverse complement.
TTTTCTCCGGAGAGCTTGGGCATTTATAACGTATCCGATCTTGTCAAAAGTAAAGAAGACCGGCATTATGGCCTTCCCTCAACGGACCGTGTCTATTTGTTTCCCCTGAAGAATTTCCATGCCGGCATCCCGTGCCTTAGCGGCATCGTGAACAGCCGTTTGGGACATTATCCGAAAGAGGGGGAAATCTATGTCTTCATCAACGGCGGACACAAGCAGCTTAAAGTATATTACCTGTCCCCTAACCAGGAACGGGTTTACCTTTACCATCTTTCGGAAGGGACTTATGACCTTCCCCGGCAATTTGAAAAACAATCTTACGAACAGGTAAACCGTACCTCTCTCGTCCGGTTGCTCGATTGTCCGAAAAAAAGGCGTAAAAGCAAGTAATATATTTATAAATCAGTGCCATAATATCAAATATTATTCGTATCTTTATTACGTGAAAGAGATGAAAACAAAGACGGCAAATAAAGTCCCCGAAGTCAAGGTCCCGCTGGCCGATTACCAAGCGCTGCTTGCCCGACGCAAGGCGTTAGAGGAGGAGCGGATGCAATGGCTACTCGAACGTCAGCGCTTATTGGACCTGAACCAACAGTATGTGTGGGAGATTTACGACCTCAAACGCCGCCTTTGGAGTCCCAAAAGCGAAAAAAGACTTCCCCGGGATCCCTCCCAGTTGAATATCTGCTGGGAAACGCCGGTAGACTCGGCTCCGGTGGAAACCGTGCGTGAAAAAGCACGTGGGGAAGTAGAAAAGGAAGAGAAAAACTACTTGCATGATCGCGACGGGTTCAAAAAGAAGAAACATAAAGGAAATATCCGTAAGCCTTTCCCCCTGGATATTCCTCGGCGGCAGGAGATTCTGGACCCGGCAGGGGACTTGTCGTCTTGTCGCCATATAGGACAGGAAATCACGGAAAAACTGGAGATAGAAAAGAATGTGTATGTCCGTCAAATCATCCGCAACAAATACAAAACCCCGGATGGACGTATCCTGATAGCGCCCCTGCCGGTCCAAGCCATAGCCCACGCCAAGGCAGGCGCCAGCGTGTTATCCCATATCGCAGTGGGCAAATATGGCGACCACCTGCCTCTGTACCGTCAAATAGATATCTTCTCGCGCATCGGCCTTCACCTGCCGGCCTCGACGGTAAGCGACTGGTGCCTGTCCACAGCCCAGGAACTGGAACCAATCTACAACGAATTACGTGAAAAAGTCCGTTCCTCACGCTATGTCATAGCCGACGAAACTCCTTACAAAGTCCAGGGAAGTGACCGTAAGGGGAGCTTACACCAGGGCTACATGTGGAATTTCTACTGCCCGGAGGTGAAGAGCCCTTTTTTCGAGTATCATAAGGGAAGGGGGGCAAGTTGCATCGGGCTGTTGCTGGAGGGTGGGAAAGCAGTCCAAAGCGACGGTTATCAGGTATACGACATCTTTGACGACCTGCCCGGTTACCTGCATCTGTGCTGCTGGGCACATGCCCGCCGGAAGTTCAAAGAAGCCGAGAACAGCGATCCTCCCCGGGCGGGGGAAATACTTTCCCTGATCGGAAAACTTTACAAAACCGAATCCGAAATCAGGGAAAAAGAGCTTGAAGGAAATGCGAAAACGGCTTACCGCCAGGCGGAGGCTTATCCGGTATTGCAGGAAATAGAGGCATGGATCAAGAGTAACATAGGGCAGGTGAAAAGTGGCAGTCCGATGGACAAAGCCATGCAATACACTTATGCCCGTATGGAGCAATTATCGCTATACGTGACTAATGCCGACTTCCATATCGACTCCAACGCAGTGGAAAGAAGCATCCGTCCCCTAACCCTGAACCGTAAGAATACCCTTTTTTCAGGTTCCCACGAAGCCGCCCATGCCGCCGCCATTTTTTTCACACTGATCGGTTGCTGCAAAGAGAACAATGTCAATCCCGAAAAATGGATGCAGGACGCGCTCATCAGGGTGAAAGACGAACGCCTGGCAGTGGCTAACGACTACTCGAGCCTGCTGCCTTTCAACTGGAAAGAAGCGTAATCCCTCCCATGACCAGGCCAAGGCACTGCTTCTTATGCTCTCAAACATGTAAAACGGCAAGTAATAATCGTCTAAAATATAGGATGGCTGGTTATAAATGCGTTCCTTTGCAACGTTGTCCGATGGGAACATCAAGGGGTGACTGGTGGCGGTTTATATGTAAAGACGGATTCTTTCACGTTTTGGGCACAAATAAACACGTACACGTTTGAAACTTTAATTATGAAAATTGGTAGGATGGGTTGTCGCTTGGTTCAGGCGGCAACCCTTGCTGCTTTTATACATATAGTCTTTACAAGCGAAGTTATAGCCCAGGATCCTACTGATTTGGATAAGGATGATGTACCGGGGCGGATGCTTACGATGTATCAATGGAAAATGTATCTAAGATTTTGGGACATTCCAATATCAGAATGACACAGCATTATGCAAAAGTTTTAGATAGGTCTATTATGCGTGATATGGAAAATGTAGAAAAGAATTTTTCCTATGGAGGTTGATTTTCATTATTTTGCGTATCTTTGAAAACAAAAAAACAATGAATAAGTTAGTATTAACCTTTCAGGAAATTAAGAATAGGATTACTGGGTTCAGTTTTCCTCTTTTTGGTGTATCATGGCAACCAAATGAATCAGAGATTAAAATTGCTCAAAAAATAATTAACCAATTAGAAGATAGACGAGTTTTATATTCTCCTTATAAATTAGAATGTCCTCACTATTGTATAGAATCTATATTACAAATTAGAGAATGTTTAACCCAAGAAATATGTAAAGTTTCTCAAAATCAGAATATTTATCAAGATATACAATTATTAAGAGCATCTTGTAGGAAATTTTTAGATACAATACAACCAATACAGAATGAAGTACACAATTGTGACTCCTTTACTACTCTTAGTGGATGGATATTTTTATCTGCATTAGGAGAATTAAGGGGTGTATTTGGTATTATAATATCTAAACTTTCGGTTTCATACGGAATCCATATAAATGGAGAATTGATAAAAATAATTCCATCGAACGATATTGATGAATGATAAAAGAGCATTTTGCATGTTACTTCCCGAAGCTGAATAAGACATTAACAAAAATAAGCTCCGTATTCCGTCCGTTCAAGCCCAAGCCCTATGGGTTTTAAAGAAAATCTCCACACCTCACGATGTTCGGGTAGTATTTTCTTTAAAAGGCTTGCACAGACGGACTACTACACTGGCAAAGTTAATGTTCTTAGTCAGTTTCGGAAAAAAATGTGTTTTTTAAAGGAAGGTAGGTTATTCCTGCCGTTCCTTGTTGTAGTAGGTCTGCAAAAGCCGTTCTATATCGCTTTGGCGGTAGATTATTTTGCCTTTTATCTGAATGTAAGGGATAACGCCCGTATCTCTCCATTCTTGCAGGGTACGGATGCTTACTTTCAGATATTTGGCTGCTTCCCGGTTGCTTAGAAACTTCTCACCGTTCAAATGCGGTCTGCTTTCCTTTGCCAGCCGGCTGATACCGTCTAACATTCTATCCATAGATTGAAAGAACTCTTTTATTAGTTCACTGTTGCCGTTTATCAGTTCCATATTGCCATATCGTTTTATTGATTTATAATTGGTTTGAATGATTGACATATATCACCTGTCAGTTACGCAGATACTCGCCATAATAAGAAATGGAAAGGCTGTCTTTTGCCTTGTCATAGCCGATATAAAGCCGCTTAAAGGCTGAAACAATAAAGTAACGGCTATCTTCTTTCTGTATCTCGTAAGTGGCAGGTTGCGCCTGTCCGTTATCCGATACATGGAGCATCGAAAGGAGATATTTTTTTTTGCTTTGGTATATTATTACCGTAGGATGAAGATTTAAACTTTCCCATGTACCCACAATAGCCGGGAGGGTGAAAGATTGGTTTGCTTCTGAATTGTCATCTTGTTTTCTTGTCATAAGGCGATACTTATTTATTGGTTGGTATATAGTTGTTTTTCTTTCCTGAAAGATGGCTTGCCGTACATTCGGTAACCAGTCTTTCAATATCGGCAGATTTATAGTACAGCTTATTCCCGATTTGGGAGTAACCCAGTTTACCGCTGTCCCGATAGTTCTGCAAACTTCGGATGCTGATACCGAGCAGGGCACACACTTCACGACCTGACAACCATTTATCGGACTGATGATTGTTCAATCTGCAAATGCGTTCCACCTGATTAGCAAAGTTGGCGAACTGACTGCATACCTGTTTAAAGGTCTGTTCCTCAATAGTTACGATATTCATTCTTTATTCTCTTTTGGCTGGTTGAATATTCCTTTTTGCATTTCTTCCCGGTAGAGAACCGAAAGGACATCATTGTACGTATTCAAATGCTCTTCCAGTACGTTATCAATGAAACTTCCGATGCTTACTTGTTTGTTTGTAATCACACCTACAATCTGCATGATACGTTTCTGTATTTCTCCACTTATGTACACGCTTTGACGGTTGCAAACCGCCCGCTTTTTAAGGAACACCGATTTATAGTTTTCCCGTTCCTTGCTTGCAGGTTCCTGTAATGATTGTTTTACTTCTTCCATACTTTCAATTTTTAATGGTTTATGAATAGGTTGATTGATTTTTAATAATGTTGAAAGATGGCAAGCCAGTTTTATGGCAGTATTGCCAAATCGTTAAACGCCTTTCAAACATGTTTTAAAGCCATATTCAAACCTTGTTTGACTGCCTTATATATTGCCACCATTCAATCAATTTTCAGCAAAGAAAAGGGTAAAAACAGATGCTTTTCAAAATGGGGGTACTTTGTCCGTTTGTGTCGCAATTTGACGTAATAGCCCATCTCTCAGGGGTAAACTGCTGTCTGTAATTTTGTAACCGATAAATAGACATAGGAGGAAGCCGAACCGTTTGCTTTGGCAATCTGACCGTAGGGAAGATTTTTATGTTCATTGGAACATAGCAAGTTGTGTTTTGAGGTCCGCGCTTCGCTTTTTGTGCCTCAAAACCTTGCCACCTTAAAAGGTGGTTGGTTTTACTCCGAAGTCGTAAAACCAGTAAATAATTATCATTATGGAACAGAAAAAGAAGCCATTTAACAAAGGTGGGCGCAAGCCCAAACTTGACCCACGAACACACCGCTATTCTCTTAATTTGGACGATGTGGAGAACGCCAAGTTCTTAGCCTTTTACGACCAGTCAGGCTACAAGGTAAAGGCGCATTTCATTAAGAACTGTATTTTCGGGAAATCGTTTAAGGTGCTTAGGATTGATAAAAGCAAGGTTGATTATTACATCCAGCTCTCCCGACTGTTTTCACAATTCAGGAGCATAGGCATACTGTATAACCAAACGGTGAAAGAACTACATTCCAATTTTGCGGAAAAGAAAGCACTTGCCCTGCTTTACAAATTGGAACAATATACTGTTGAACTGGTAAAAACGAACCAGCAAATTATTGCGCTTACCAAACAGTTTGAAGCGTCTTATAAGGAGGAGGGAATAATATCGGCAGAGAAGTAAATACATACTTGCCAAAAGAAAAAAACATCCCGGAACTGCCACGTGTACAGTTTCGGGATGAATTTCACTCTTACTTATTCGTTTCCGTGTTCTTTCTCGAATTTTCGGAGCGTGCCCACATCGAACCGTTCCTTTATGAACTCACGCACATCCGAAGCCCTATAGTAGGCTTTTCCGCTAATCATCATAAAAGGCAGCAGTTTCTTGCTTCTCAATCTCTGCAATGTCCGGGTACTGACTTTGAACAATAGGCATAAATCCTGATTATCCAATAGCTTATCACCCGGCATCACTTCGGGATTGGTCTGCAAACTCTTTACGTCTTTGCCTACTTCATCCAGTTTATCAAGAAGTTTCTGCATCCAGTCTTTAAACTCGTAATTATCTACATACATATTGCTTCATTTTTCTGATTATACATTAAGATTTTCAATCGATTGATGAAGCAAAGTTCAGAAAAGGAAAGCAAACAAATTACAGGGTAGCATACGCTACCCCGTATAAATTGATGCTAAACACCTGATTATCTATACCCTTTATTTTCGTGTTCTTTGCGGATAAGGGTTGCCAGTTCATCAAGGAACTCGCTTAACTTGGCAGGCTTTCGCTTGATGACATCCATGTATTTTTGGTGATAATCGCCCAATTTTATATTAAAGAGCCATTCAAAGGCTTTGCCTAAGTCCGTCAGATGAACAGGTTTTCCATTCTGATATGTTACACGTTTGGAAAGATACAAGCCGCTGACAATTTCCATGACGTTAATAAGGCTTGTCTTGTCTGTCAAATGGAGAGGAGAAAGGAATAGCTTATTTGCGTGTTGCTGGAACTGTTCGGGGTATTTGATGCGCAAATTCACTATGCGTACTTCTGTTTTGATTAGTTCTATCGCTTCATCTATAAGCAACAACAAGGCATTTTTCCCCCTGCTCAAATTGCACACGATACGATTTGAGTCGATGCAAACCAAAGGAAAAATAACGAAGTAAAACGCTATAATCCTGTTCGTTGATACTAAAATCCGCTAAATGTGTAGCCAGTTCTTCAATAGCTTCTGCAAATTCGGATGCAGGAACTTTACGCTGCGAGTATTCCGACAATAGCCGAAAAAATCTCTGATGTAATAATTCATTCATTTTTATATAGATAACTATTCTATAAATGACAGCGTTAAGCAGATAATGATTCCCATTTAACGCTGTCTTAATTTAAAATCACAGATAGTTTTCTCTATACGGAGTAAAGACATCTACAATTTCACACCTATAATAACTTCTAAGGAATGCGATGTGTTTCCCGTTATTGCATAGCTATCACTCTCATGAAGCAAAAGTCTATTTTTTGTATAAGCGTTTCTACTTTCAAACGATATTCACCTGAAATAACATATCCATATTGTTCATGTGGATGCTGATGGACGGGACGAAGTTACCTTTAATATAATTCATTTTTGTTACCATATACTTTTCACCAATCGCTAAAGAGTTCAACGAGATGCCCTCAAATACTTTTTTTTAAAAGCATTTTCTTTTGAAACAAAAATCTTCGTAGTTCTCATTTCCTTATACTTTATACTAAATGATTTATTATCATCTGTTTGATGATTTTTTGTGCATAATTCTGCAATATTTAAGACAAACAATTTACTCACCATAACATTTTACTCATTTTATTACCAATTCCATTTGAATATTGCATCTCTGATACAATGTATTATGCCCAAAAATTTTTTTAAACCCTAACTTCTCATATATATGAATTGCAGGTTTTAAAATAGTGTTACTTTCTAAGTACAGATTTCTTCCCCCTAATTCTCTCGCTTTATTTATAGCAGTCTGCCCTAAAAGAAATCCAATGCCTTTTCCTTGTACTTTAGGACTAACAGCGAGTTTAGATAGTTCATAATCATAATGTTCATCATTCATTTTAAGCAAGGCACAAACACCAACGGGTTCGTTTTTGTAAAGCGCAACAAAAATTTCTCCCCCTTTATCTAAAATTATCTCTTTGGGATTGCTCACTACCGCATAATCAGTTTCTTCCATTTTGAAATATTCGTTTATCCATTCTTCACTAAGCGATTTGAAGGCTTCCTGATAACAAGGTTCATAAAGTGTTATTTTAATGTCCCTGCTTTCTCTTTGCTTTTTCACCTCTTTTACACGTTCCAGTAATGATTTCTTTGATAATAAATATTCCCATTCTTCAATGGCTTGCCATAAATCATTATGTGTTTCAGATGAAATATTTTCTATAGTAATAGTCATATCAGAACATTCTTCAATTAGTATCTCTGACATTTTTTTCCCTTTAGAAGAGAGCATTATTAAGTTTCTTCTTCCGTCGGACTTATCTTTTGTTTCCTTAGCAATCCCTTTTTCAACCATTTCTTTTACAATGTTACTAACCGAAGGATGTGAATGCCCTATTTCTTTTGCGATAGCAGTAATCGTTTTTGCTTCACCATGTGCTAAGACGAAAAAGACTGGAAACCATTTTGCACGAATATCTATTCCATACATTTTGTGAATAAGTTCGGCATCGTTAGTTATTTTATCGGTTAACATTCGTAACCTACTACCAATTGCCATTTTACCTGTTTGATTAAAAAAATCCATATTCTTCTGATTTTATTTAAGTAAATACGTAATTAATTACGCAATTATAAGAAACTTTTTTTATCTATGCAAATTTCATTGGCAATTTGGCAGTTTTAATTAATGTTAATTATTTGATAATAAATAGCTTATGTGTAGCGATAAAATATTGCCCCACTATTCTCTCGCCATTTAGAAATAATATGTTATCTTTGTAGCCTCGTTATTTTAAAAGATGCAATATAATGAAAACGAGAGTAGGCAGCACGTTGCTAAGTCGTTACCCTTTTTAAAGAGATGTTTTGTAACTTATTGTATTACAGTTTAATAGGTTGCAATGTAATAGTAGTTGCGAAAATATAATAGGAAATTTCCTACATACAAAATGGGTCTTATAGATATTTAAGTTTTATAGAAATGAATAATCAGAAATTTAAAGAAGAATTCAAATTACTGTTAGAGAAAACTATTTTCCCAAGCGATATAAAAGATGAAGAACGTAGTAAAGATTGGAACAATATTATTAGTTATATAATAGCTAATGTTCCTTCAAAACTTTATAGATTTAGGGCGTATAATGATTATAGTGTTGATTCTCTAAAAAACAATACTATATCTTTGGTTAGACCAGACATGTTTTATGATATGTATGATTCTTTAATATATGTAGATACAAAAAAAATTGAATCTTTAATTAAAAATGCGTTGAGTCCTACTTCTCTATTAACATTTATCGAATATTGTCATGAAAAAAAAGAGGTTCCACCATTATTTACTTCAATCTTCAATGATGAAATATGTCAATCGGTATTAAAAAATATTTTATCAATGTCAACAGATAATATTGTTGACGGAGTAAAAGCTATTTCAACATGGGACATTACACCTATTAAAGAGTTTGTAAAAAGAAGTGTTGTCCTTACTGAAAAATTAATAAAAGAAAATCCCATGACTAAAATAGCTTGTTTTACAGAGGATGTGTGTTCTAAAATTATGTGGGATAGATATGCAGATGGTTATAAAGGATTTGCTGTAGAATATGATTTTTCGGATTATGTATTTAGTCTTTGTGCTAAATGTGATAAGAGAGATTGTTTAGACAGGGTTCATCCATATTTGTTTCCTATAATTTATTCCGATTGTAGGTATGATGCAACAGAAATAGTACATTATTATTCTACACTGGATATGTCACAACAAACTAAATCTCAAAATAATATTCCATTTCCAGATACTTTGTTTTGGATAAAAGCCTTTTTATATAAAGATAAAGAGACATATGCTTACGAAAAGGAGTGGAGATTTATGTGTTGTTGTGAAAATCGGGTACAGGAAAATCATATAGAGCTAACTGTGAAGAAACCCACAGCAATCTATTATGGTACATATTTACCTCTTGAACAGAAAAAGGAATTGAGTTTAATAGCAAGAAGTAAAGGTATTAAGGAATATGAAATGTATGTTAATAATAATACGGCTTCATATTTACTTAATTATAGAGAAATAGAAAATGATTAGTTTGATATGCGAGTAATATTTAGTATTTTTGCACCAACTCAAACAACCACCGCAACACCAAGCAATCCAAAGAATTGCACACGTGGGGTTATTAGTGGGAGAAAGAATTAAGAGCTTGCTAAGATATTGATTACGTGAGGAATAGAATTAAGGTTCATTTTCCGTACGCACCGCTTTCGAAATAAATAAAAAAGAAAAGCTCTGTAATTCAATGATTACAGAGCTTTTCTTTTTTTTGATTTGGCAAAAAATAGCGGTTTAAAGTAGTTCTCATGTGGCTTATTCGTGGGACTTTTACTCTGTTTATTTGCTTTCCCCCTTGTATATTTTAATAAATACCTTTGGGTATCATAAATAATAAAAGATGGAAGACTTTATCGATAAACGTTGTGGTTGGGCTGGGACTGACGACTTGTATGTGAAATATTACGATGAAGAGTGGGGAAAATTGATTACAGATGACAGAACCTTATTTGAATTTTTTGTTCTGGAAAGTGTCCAGGTTGGATTGGCCTGGATTACGATTCTTCGTAAACGCGAAGGGGATAAAAAAGCAATTTGTTATGCTCATATGCAGGCGGCTGGATTTGTGAATGATCATTTGGAAGGATGTTTTTGTAGAGAAAAGAGCCATACAGATTGCCCGGCATAGCAGTTCCTGAGGTGATAACAATCGATTATTTTCGGACAAAAATAGGATTGTCTCCCATTTATGCCCGAAAATATTTCCACCTTTTTTCCCGTGAAGTGCACCGTCTTCGATAATCTATTATTTACAATAAGGGGGTAGGGTATGTGCCAATTTGTAACTTAAAAAGATATGGACTTCACCGCTTCCTTATATTCCTCGTCGCTCACCGCTTCGAACCATGTGTTTTTGTTACTCTGCGGATTACATTCCACGGCAATATGCGAAAACCAACTGTCGGGAGCGGCTCCGTGCCAATGTTTCACATCCGGCGCTATTTCAACTATATCGCCAGGAAGAAGACGCCGTGCTGTTTTTCCGCTCTCCTGGTAGTAGCCGACACCACCGACGGCAATCAGGATTTGACCTCCGGTATGGCTATGCCAGTTGTTACGGCATCCCGGTTCGAAAGTAACGTTGAACATCGGTACATTCAAATCTTTGTTAGTCGTTAAAGGAGCCAACCAGGATTTGCCTGTAAAATACGTTTCGAATCTTACGTTCTCATTCCCAACCAGGAATTCACTGATTTTTGGAACTTCTGTTTTCATTTTCTGCGCATTTAGGTTGCCAATGCCGATTAGTGCAATCGATACGGCAATAATTATTCTTTTGATTCTCATCTTGCAAAGCTACGGGATTTGTCGGATTCCGGTTGTAGATAAATTACGGGAAAATGTAACTATTTTACAGATGTTGGCTCGACTTGTCGAATTGCTTAATCTCTTGATAATAGGGGAGGACAGATGAATGTTCAGGTATTGTATGAAGCTTTCTGTTTTTTTATAGGGTGATAATGGTTGCCGATTCGATTATTAGTAGTATCTTTGAGTCAGAGTTTGAGTTACGTATTATTAGCGTATAGTTCTTCTTTATTATTAAGTAGGCCTTTCCATTAATTTTCCTCCTCATACCCTATTAGTATTTATTAAAAATGAAATTTTAAATGAACATTTACATTACAGGCTTAAATTATAGCATTAATGATGCTGATTTAAATGATTTATTTGCAGAGTATGGAGAAATTACGTCTGCAAAAGTTATCATGGACAGAGAAACAGGAAGATCCAGAGGATTTGGTTTTGTTGAAATGGTAAACGATGAAGATGGCCAGAAAGCGATCGATGCGCTTAATGGAGCTGAATTTGAGAAAAAGGTAATCTCGGTAAGCGTAGCTCGTCCCCGTGCAGAAAAACCTTCAAACGGCGGATACCGCGAAAGAAGAGGTGGTTATAATAATTCCAGACGATATTGATCTCTTGATAAGGCAGAAGGTTTATCCCTTCTGTCTTATAATTTCCATATAGCTTAGTTAGCTTCTACTCTTCAATGCAATAGCAGGAGTTTTTTATATCCTGTGTTTCCATATCCCGGAAATAATTTAGCATTCCACTCTGAATCCTTACATAATAGGTTGATTATTAATATAAATAAATATAGATTAAATGGCAAAATCCGTAACATACAATAAACGAGAAAACGAAAAAAAGAAACAAGCCCGACGAGCAGAAAAACAAAAAAAGAAAGAAGACAGAAAACTACTTGGCAAAACGAATAGTTTTGATGATATGATAGCTTATGTGGATGAAAATGGTGTAATTACATCAACTCCTCCCGAATTAAATCCAAATAAAGAAGAGATTAAGCAAGAAGAAATTCTCATCTCAACTCCTAAAAAAGAAGAACTGGAGGCGCCAGCCGTATTGAGAGGACGGATAGACTATTTTAATGAATCAAAAGGTTATGGTTTTATCAAAGACCTTGACGGTGCAGAGAAGTACTTTTTTCATGTAAGCAATAATACGCTGACCGATATTTCGGAAAATGATATCGTTACCTTTGATCTTGAACGCGGTTTGAGAGGAATGAATGCTGTTAATATTCGTATAGAAGGCGAATCCCAAGATTAATTTGGAAATGAATCCTGTAACTGACAGCCTCTTATCTTATTGAGGCTGCCCTGTCTCTGATTTTAAGGCAGCCTCGTTTAGGCATAGATCATTCTATCAAAGCAAAACAACACCATAGTATGGGAGCCTGTCCATGATAATCCCCTGTTATTCTTCGGCGGTCATAATAATATTGTTTGTCATTCTTTTTATTGGTTCCGATACAAACTTCTGTAACGTCTCCCTCTTCATTGATATAGGGAATTAATGCCATCCAGGCTTTACGCGCTACCGGTGAATATTCTTTTTTATCCAGCCATCCTTGCTTGACTCCTGTAATCATGGCATATGTAAACATAGCTGTTCCTGAAGTCTCTGCCCAGCAGGCGGGATCGTCTACCAATTGGCTCCACATGCCGTCCGGCATCTGATAGTCTTTCAGATTTTTCATCATCAAACGATACCCTTCCAGGATCCGGGGGCGATCTTGATTGTCTTTAGGCAGGTAGCGAAGTAGCTCTGTCATACCGGCAGCCATCCAACCGTTTCCGCGTCCCCAATAATATGGGACATCCGGTGCATGGTAGAACAGGCCGTTGGGGTGTTGGAGTTTATCCAGATACATCACCATTTCACGGGCGGCACGGTCAATATATTCCCGTTTCCCTGTCGCTTTATATGCTTGCGACTGGATAATCGTGATCATGAACATATCATCGATCCACAAGCGGGTTTGCCAGGAGAAACCTTTTCGGGCCCAGTCCTTTTCTTCCGTAGTTGCCGAATCCGGTAGTTGCCATTGCGTGTCTGCGTAAGGGATGCCCATGTCATAATAGCGTTTATCTTTCGTGATCTGATAAAACTCGAGCGGTAAACAACCAAACATATTCAAATCTACGTGATCCATACGCGGTTGATAATCCGCCTCGGTAGTAAAGAGTGGCTCGAACTTGTCCTTAAGTTGCTTGATCAGTGCATTGTCATCAGCGGCAACTGCATATTTTAAAGCTCCATACCATGTACAAACTTCTGCGTAGTGAATGCCGTCTTTTCCGTTTTTCTTGTGAAACATATGTTTGCCGGAAATAAAGCGTTTGCTTATTTGTGTCCCTACCTCTTCCGGTGTATAGCCTTTTGGAAAGTTCTTGAGATCTGCGTCGGAATTTGTCGAACATCGGGTGAAGAGCAACAGACCTATTATTGGAATAAAATATTTTGTTTTCATATCGTTTATAAATGAGAAGCTGCCCGTTTATAATGGGGCAGCTTCGGATAAGTATCGTTTAATTAGAAATAACCCGGGTTTTGTTCCTCTGCATCCGTCCCTCTTGGATTCAAACGGTCTATATGCTTTTGAGGAATCGGGCGAAGTTTGTGATGGGATTTGAAGGTAACAGCTCCTTCTGAATTCCATTTCTTTACATATTCTTCCAGCTTCTCACACCGTACCAGATCATTCCAACGGCACGTTTCACCCAATAGCTCGCGTCCACGCTCGTCTAATATGAAGTCGATAAAATTATTTTGGATATCTGCGGCCGTGACCTGGATATCGGCAAAGGTACTATTGGTATTTCCCATTTGTCCCCCTTCTTCACGCCAGTACTGAGGCATTTTGGTTTCACCATCCTGCCATGCGGCACGTTTGCGGACAATATTGATGTAATCGGCTGCAGTCTGATAATCACCATTGCGGCCGGCTGCTTCCGCTGCAATCAGATATGTCTCGGCCAAGCGCATTTTTATCCATTCGCGGCCACCCTGACCGTCATTAACAGATAAACGCTGGGGATCGAAATATTTAAGCAGAGGCGGGTAATAGCGATTGTTTTTAGTTACATCTTCCTTATCCCACGCAAAGTACTTATAACGATACGTTTCTGTGGTCGGGTTTACACTATAATAAATGGCTGTATCTCCCAATTCCAGTCCTGCACCTGCACGATTAGCATAATAGGCCCATTTGAAACTCTTATAGAAACGAGAGTCGTTTTTGCGATCAAATAGTTGTAACATCGTTTTTTGTGACTGAAGATGTCTTCTGTAAGGACGTCCGTTTTCGAGATCTCTCGTCATGCCCGGCTGATCTTCATACCAGGAACCCCAATATAAATGGAAAGAATTGCCGTCTCCCCGGTAAACCGGATCTGTCGTGAATTGAACGGAGAAGATTACTTCCTTGTTCCCCTGGTTATTTATATTCCACAAATCAGCGAAATCAGCCAGTAATTCATATTGTCCGCAATCAATAACCATTTTGGCATATTTCAAAGCATTCTCCATATCTGAAGGTTGCTGTCCGCGCTGATCACTCACGGCACTTCCCCTGGTCAGATAGACCTTTGCTAACAGGTGGGCGGCAGCATACTTGGCTGCTTTTCCTGTTTTTGCCGGTTTTTCAGGAGAATATTGTATCGAATATTCCAGGTCTTTGATAATCTGATTGTAGATATCGGCAACTGAAGCACGTGGAAAGTCTGTTCTCACATCGAAAGATACATCCAATACCAAAGGGATGTTTCCGAACTGCTGAACCAACTCGAAATAGAAGAAGGCACGTAAAAAGGACATTTCGGCAAGAGCTACTTGCTTTTGGGTTTCAGACATCGATGCAGAGCCTTCTACTTGCTGAATAACCAGGTTTGCTGTATTGATCGCTTTATAATGATTTTCCCAGAATTCGTATAAAACACTCGCATCGGGATTCAGTTGGCTCCCATATTTGTTAAAAGCATCCGCCTGTTTTCCAGGATCTTCTCCCTGTGTGAAGAGATCCGTACCGTATTCCGTAAGTACATTATATCTTTCGTTCCCTGCTCCCCAACGCATGAAGCTATATGTAGCTGTCGCAGCAGATTCCACACCGGCGACAGTTCCGTAATAGTCAGGAGTTAAACGGGGAAGGTCTTTCTCCTTCAGATAATCATCACAGCTTGTAAGCCCGATACATGCGCTTGCCAGGCTAAAAAGAACAATCGTTTTTATGTTATTTGATTCTTTCATTGTTTCTGATTTTTTAGATTAAAAGCTTATATTAAGACCGACTAACCAAGTTGAGGGAGTCGGACGTGTGTAGCCCGCGTATGTTCCATCAACATCTTTATTCAGAGCGCTTTCCGGATCCACTCCGGTAAAGTTGGTCCACATCCATGAGTTTTGTGCCTGAACGTAGACACGGCAGCGCGATATATCCCATTTCTTTGTGATATGGCTTGGAATGGTATATCCTAAAGTGACATTACGAAGTTTGATAAAGTCGCTTTTCTCATAATGCAACGTTTCGTAATAAGGGAGATAGTCGACGCCTTCAATCGGACGTGGGAAAGCATTAGTCGGATTTGTCGGTGTCCAGTAGTCAACTTTCACATTGCCGTTTCTGTGTGCCTGGTTCAGATAACTTATGTTATTTTTAATCATCGCTCCGAAATTGCCTTCGAAGAAGAAGCTGAAATCAAAGTCTTTATATCTGAATGTGTTATTCAAGCTCAATATTACTTTGGGTCTTTGCTGTCCCTGGATAACGCGGTCTTCCGAAGTGATCTTGTAATCGCCGTTATCCCACAGACGGATAGTTCCGGGAGTAAAGTTACTTCCATTCTGGTTGAACTTCTCCATTTCGGCACGATCTTCCGGCGTGTCTTGCCAGATGCCGATTTTCTTGTAATCATAGAACACGTTGATCGCTTCACCTATAAACCAGGAGCTACCGGGATCATCTTCCTTACCGTTATATAATTCAACGATTTCTTCTTTATTTGTATACATCATAAGGTCTGTAGACCATGTGAAATTCTTATTATTTATATTTAATGAGTTCAAGGTAAGTTCGAGCCCCTTGTTACGTGTTTTTCCTACGTTCGATTTTATTTGGTTGAAGCCGGAAACGATAGGCAATTGTCTGTCTAATAGCAAATCTTTTGTGTTTTGTAAATAAACATCGATTGTACCGTTTAGTCTGTTTCCAAGAAATCCGAAGTCAAAGCCGGCATTCCATTGTCCTGTAGTTTCCCAGGTTAACGTCGTATTAGGCATTTTGTTAGGAGCATAACCGAAGATCGACTCACTGCCATAATTATATGGTTTTTGTGACAATGTTCCTTTTGTTTCATAAGGATCAACTTCCGAGCTGGCAACTACACCATATCCCAAGCGCAATTTTAGATTGCTGAGGAAATGGGCATTTTGCATAAATGATTCTTCATTGATACGCCAGGCCAAGGCTGCTGCCGGGAAAGCCACCCATTGATGTCCTTCAGCAAGACGTGAGGAACCGTCATATCTGGCAGAAACGGTTGCCAGATATTTCCCTTTGAAGCTATAGTTCAAACGAGCCATGAAGGAGGCTAACTTCCACTGGCTTTTACCGCTTTCCGTTTTTTCGGGATTGGAGGCTGAACCTACATCATAATATAATAGCTCGTCGGCTGGTGTTCCTTGAACCGGAATTTTGTTGTATTCACGGAGGTATTCGTTTATAGATTGAAGCAAAGTCACACCAATGGTATGATCCTCGAATGTTCTGTCATAGAACAACAGGTTTTCCCAAGTAAACATAGACCTGTTTTCCGTACCGTTCCGGGCATAATTCATGGTATTCCCGCGTGCCTCGGCCGATTGGAAATTGTAATCTTGTCTGGTTTCATAGTCTATACCTAAATTCGTACGGAACCGGAGTCCTTTCAGCGGTAACGTGATATCTGCATAATAACTGCCGATAAATCTGTTTATTTTTAAGGGATTGGAAACGGCCCCTTCAGCTAACCGAAGTAACGGGTTGCGCCACTGGTCGTCGGTGCCTGAAACTTTTTCCAATAAATCGCCGTTGTCATCATAGAAACGGCCCATAGGCATGACGCGCCACGAATTAAACAGGGTAGACCCTCTTTCCTGTACGGAGTGGGTATATCCGGTAAATGCACCCAATTTGATATATTTGTTTACGGAATGTTCGAGATTCAAACGAATAGAATACCGGGAGAACTCTTCATCTTTAACAAGACCTTTATAGTCATAATAGGAACCGCTAAAAGTGAAATTGGTTTTGTCATTACCTCCGCGTACGCTTAGCTGATGGTCGGTGACCATACCGGTACGCTGTACGGCTTCCCACCATTTACTGCCTGAACGGACCTTCGAAGGATCGTAATTTCCATTTTCATCGTACGCCATTTTTAAGGATTCCAATGTATAAGGATCATTGGCAAAAGATCCGATTTTCTGGTCTTCTTCCCAACTCGGTTTATCAGAGAGATATTTCCCGGTTGAACGGTAAGATTCCCGTACTGTTTCGGCATAGGCTGCGCCATCCATGTATTCCAACTGGTTCAAGACTGTTTGGAAACCCACGTACCCGTTATAGTCGACCTGGGTTTTTCCGGCTTTTCCCTTTTTGGTGGTTATCAGGATAACGCCGTTTGAACCGCGTGCACCATAAATAGCCGTAGCTGAAGCGTCCTTGAGGATATCTATTGTTTCGATGTCTGAAGGACTGATTTCATTTATTCCTCCCACCACCGGAATTCCATCCACTATATAAAGCGGGTCACTGCTGCCGCTGATAGAACGTTTCCCTCTGATAACAACCGAGGCACTTTCACCCGGCTTCGTTGTCGAATTGGAAATGAACACGCCGGGAAGACGACCCTGAATGGCTTGGGTTGCACTTGTTACAGGTGATTTGGAGATCGTTTCCGAATTAACGGATGATACCGAACCGGTAAGGTCTTTTTTCTTAACAGTTCCGTATCCGACTACAACAATCTCTTCCAATCCTAAGGTCTCCGCCTCTAATGTAACATTCAGACTGGATTGGTTGCCAACTTTTATCTCTTGTGCTTTATAACCGATATAAGATATGACGAGAACCGGGTTTGCTTCAGTAACAGACAGAGAAAATTTACCATTCATGTCGGTAACAGTTCCACTCGTCGTCCCTTTCACAACGATGTTAACCCCGATTAAAGGTTCTTTCGTATTATCGACAATCGTACCTGTAATTGTCCTTGTCTGTTGTTGTGGTACCTGAATTGAAGAACCTGCCTTTTTGGTTTTAGCGATTGATACCTGGCGATCATTAATCGTATATGCCAGATCCGTATCGGCAAAAAGGTTATTCAATATCACATCAAGTGTTTTAGAATTGACTTTAATATCAACTCTTTTCTCTAAATCCTGGCGGACATTGTCCGAAAAGAAGAAAACATATTCCGACTTTTTCTCAATGACGCCAATAACCTCTTTTATAGATTGCTTATTGATGTCAAGCGAAAGTAACGTATTTTGAGAGTAGGTCATAGAAAAGGAATTCCCAATGCTTAAGACCAGTAAAATGATTATGATTTTCATAATATGTAAGGTATAACGTAGACCGTTAAACCACGATCTATCAAGATAATGATTTATTTTCATATATTTGTAGTGATTTTAAAAGTTTAGTACGCAATAATAACTTTGAAATCTTATGCCGGGTAATACGCCAATATTGTCCGGCATTTTTCTTTTTCATGATACATGTTCCATAGGCACTTCAATTTTAAATTAGACTTATAAGTTAGCAATTATAACTCTCTTTATTTTTTCTGCACCAATATCCGGTCTGCTTCGTGTGAATATTTGATCGGTATTGTGTTATATATGGTCTTCATGACATCTTCTATGTTATCGAACAAGACTAATTTTCCGTTACATTTTAATTGTGCAATGTTCTGATCGCAATCAATGGGTGTATCATAATAGCGGGACAAACGTTTCAATATATTGGATAGAGGTTCGCTTGTGAATTGGAGATATCCCTCTTTCCAGCTTATATAGTTGTTGACATCTATTTTTTTGACAGAAATCCGGTCCGTTGATACTGATAGCATTTGGTTGGGTAATAAACGGGCTTTCTCTTTGTCGATGCTGACATCTACACACCCTTCGACCAATACGACTGAGTAATCCGTATCTTCGTCATAGGCTGTAACATTGAATTGAGTTCCCACAACATTGATCAACATATGAGAAGTGTTTACATAGAAGGGACGTGCTTTATTTTTCTCGACTTCTATGTAAATCTCCCCGTCTACCCAGATCTCTCTTTTATCAGCCTTAAATGTAGATGGAAATTTGAGTGTAGACCCTGAATTAACCCAAACTTTCGAACCATCAGCCAAAGTCAGGCTTGATCGCTTCCCTTTAGGGACGATCAATGTATTCAAGGTGGTTTCTTTTGTTGCCTCTTTTGATACTTTTATTTGTTCGGCTCCTGTCTTTGCAGTAATGCCTCCTTTTTTATCATACTTGATATCAGCGTCTTCTTCAAAAGTGATAGTCCTGTTATTGGCTAATACCAATTGTATGTCTTTTTGATTGACTGAGGCTGTGTCCGCAACAACAAACATATCCTCGTGTGGAATCTCGTTCTCTCCAATGAATAAGGGTTGTAGCAAAAACAGAAGTAGTGCGATACAGGCTACAGCCGATACAGTCAGATATATCCGGAATCGACGTTGTTTGTTCCTCTTCTTCTCTATATTTTTTTGTATGAATGCAAATATTTCCTGTTTCTCTTCCTGAGAAAGTTTTTGAGTATTCAATTTTATTGATTTTAATATCCTTATAGCTTCTTCTATTTCATTTTGGAAATGCGGGTTGTCTTGGATAAACCTCTCCCAATAGAGATTATCTTCATCGGAAGGAAATAGTCTCCATTGTATAAATGATTTATTTTGTAACCACTGGTTCGACAACATACTTTCAAATCAATTTTATAGTATAGACGATCCTGGATTTTTTTTGTTCCCATTTTTTCTAACAATTTTCGTCTCGCATGCGTTTTATTGCTCTGGAGATAAGTTTTCTTACTGCGGGAGCGGTCATATTCAATAGATTCGCGACTTCTTCGTACTCCAATTCTTGTATAAAACGTAAATAAACAGCTTCTTTTTGCCTGTCGGTCAGTATTTCCAGTAAATTTTTTATTTCTGTTTCAATGGCAACTTTATCTTCTTGTGCGACTAATTCATCTAAGACGGACGGTTCGATTAAAAAGGGCAAACCGGTTACGTCTACAATATTTTCTTTGTTTGAAGATTTGTATATATCGAACAGACGGTTTTTAAGCATCCGAAATAAGTAATATTTCAAATGTGTGATACCTTCCAGTTGTTTCTTGTTTGTATAAAATTTGACGAAAGTATCTTGTATGGCGTCTTTGAGTGTTTCCCGTTCGAATCCCAACCCCATGCCATACGCGAATAGTTCATCAACATATTTATTATATATCGATGAAAAAGCATTGTTGTCTCCTTTTAGAAATGAAAATAACAGGATTGGATCTTCTTCGTGTTCGCTTATTTTACTCACTTAAAAACAGATCTTCTTTTCTTATAAGATACAAAAATAGCAAAAAATACTATCTCAGTATGGAGGAAACCCGGGAAAGCATTTTCCGAGTCATAATTTTATTGTTGAGGAAGCTCACGATGTAGCCTGTGATGCAGGCTGCTATCAGGGAGCCTTCTCTGACTCCTTCGATCCGTTGCGTGAATATCAGTGACAAAAGAATGGCTACCGTTACTAAGGTGAAATCGAAAACGACCTTGAACTTGCCGAACTCTTTATTGTAACGGCGGGCGGCGTAGTTGACGAATCCTTCTGCACTCATCATGGCAACCTGCGGTTTGATCTCCAAGACGACGCCGATAGACTGGATAAGGCAACCGAACAGCAACAACGCGATTGACATTATATAATTGGAAGGTTGCAGCCCTTCTGTAATCGCCATATTGAAATCGATGAATGCTGAAAATATGAACGAAAATGGGATTTGCAGCAGGATGGATATCTGGTCCTGACGGCTTTTCGTACCCCGGATCAGCCAGAACTGCCCCAGTATCAGCAATACATTAACAATAAAAGTGCAAGTCCCTAAAGAAAGAGGGCTGTTGAGGCTTAATACATAATTTACACTTGAAATAGGAGTGGTCCCTAAAGCGGAATGTATAATCAGGACGATTCCCGCAGCTAAAAAATATAATCCAATGACAAAAACCAAATACTTCTTTAAAATCGTTTTTATATCCATATCTCCCGACAACATTTAATCTTACTTTCTTGCTTCCAGCAATAAGTGTATGCAAAGTTCGTTATTTTTTCGTGATGAGGATCTCATTTAATACAAAAAAACGTTATTCGTTAAAGAATTTGTTACTATTTGTCAGCCGGTTGTTAGGAAAGATTTTGTACCTTTAGAGCAATTAAAAAGGGTGTATTATGTTTGAAAGTTTTGATTTTCAGCAGATGATCAGTGCATTCATTGTGTTGTTTGCTGTGATTGATATTATTGGGTCCATTCCAATTATTATCAATTTGAAAGAAAAAGGTAAAGATGTGAACGCCACAAAGGCGACGGTTATCTCTTTTTTGTTGATGATCGGGTTCTTTTACGCCGGCGATGTTTTGCTACGGCTTTTCCATGTGGATATCGAGTCATTTGCCGTGGCAGGTTCATTTGTTATTTTCTTGCTGTCGCTGGAGATGATACTCGATATAGAAATATTTAAAAATCAGGGACCGATAAAAGAGGCTACACTGGTTCCGTTGGTCTTTCCTTTACTGGCCGGTGCCGGCTCGTTTACCACATTGTTATCGTTGAGGGCGGAGTATGCGAGTGTCAATATTGTAATAGCTTTAATACTGAATATGATATGGGTTTATTTTGTCGTTCGCATGACAGCCCGTATCGAACGTTTTTTCGGAAAAGGCGGAATCTATATTGTCCGGAAGTTCTTCGGAATTATTTTGCTGGCGATATCAGTACGTTTGTTTACCGTTAATATCAATCTTCTGATAGAAGCTCTGCAAGGGCATTGAAAAGGGAATTACAAAGCTCCCTTTTCGTTTTCTATCTGTCCTTCGTCTTTGCGGGCGGCAGGTGAATAACTGTAGTCGCCTGCAAGCTGGTGAGGCATTAATTCGACGGACTTCACGGCTATTTTGCTGCCCTTTTTGGTGAATACCAGACATTGGTCGTTGAGTTTCCGTTCTTGCAGATTGAATACTATATTCGGATTGAAATGTTGTCCGTTTACCCGGACCTCGAAATGAAGATGTTCGGTTGTTGCCCTGCCCGTCCGTCCTGTCAGTGCGATCGGTTGACCGGCTTTTACATAATCTCCCGGTTTGACTAAATTTTTGGAGTTATGGCTGTAGACAGTTTCCAGCCCGTTGTAATGGCGTACGACAATCACATTCCCATATGCATAATAAGGTTTAGCTAAACGGACGATTCCGTCGAATGCCGATACGATCGTGTCGTTGGCGCAGGTTTTAAGGTCGACGCCCGAATGGTGTTTTCTGCGTCCGGCATATGGGGAGATAACTTTAGCTCCGGGTAAAGGAAAGGCATAGTCCTCTTTTTGTATCAGGCTTAAATCGATAAGCATCGAATTGTCTTCTGCCATCAATAAAGGATCTGTTACGGCAATGTCACTTTTTTCTCTATTAGTGAAGTTCTCCGTTATATTTTTGCGGGGAGAAGTTTGCTCGTTCAGTTTCGGCTCTTCCGGAAACAGGAAGGCGAAATCGGTGTTTGGAAGAGGAATATCCGTTGTCGGCAGAGCCAAGATCGATTCCTGCTGCGGGGCAGGCTGTGTTTGGGCTGTCCACAAAGAATGGCATGCGCTTAACACTGATAAAAGGATGATTGACAATATGCTGTAGCGTATTTTAGACATCTGATAAAATTGTTAGAGGTACAAAAATAGGGAAAAATGCACAAACTCTTGTTACTTTATCATTCTTTTAGATTTAAGCCTGTGGTAAACTATCTTTCAATATGGCATATATTAATCGGCTCACGGCTGTGATTCGATCGGCTCACAGCCGTGGTTCGTACGGCTCACAATTGTGATTCATACGGCTCACGGCTGTGAGTTGATAAGTTTATGCAGGGATATGAATTACTTCTTGAGTAGGGAACGGGCAATTCCCAGTTCCAGACCACGCAATTCTGCCAGGCTGCGTAAGCGACCGATGCAAGAATAACCGGGATTGGTCTTTTTGTGCAAATCATCGATCATCTGGTGACCGTGATCCGGACGCATGGCAATTGAGCAACCGCGTTCCTGCTCGATTTCGAGGAGTGCTTTCATTACTTCGTAAACATCCACGTCACCTTCCAGCAAGTTTGCTTCGAAGAAGTTTCCGGCTTCATCGCGTTTGGTGCTGCGTATATGAACGAAGTCGATACGGTCGGCGAAGCGTTTCATCATGCCAGCCAGGTCATTGTCGCCACGTACACCGAATGAACCGGTGCAGAGGCATAAACCGTTACTTTGGTTCGGTACGGCTTCGATCAGCTTACGGAAATCTTCTTCAGTACTCAAGATGCGGGGCAAGCCTAAGATGGAGTAGGGAGGATCGTCCGGATGGATAACCATACGTGCTCCTACTTCGTCGGCAACCGGAGTAATCTCTTTCAGGAAATAAATTAGGTTCGCGCGAAGTCTTTCTGCATCGATATCTTTGTAACGATCCAGTTCTGCACGGAACTGATCCAATGTGAAACTTTCCTCGGAGCCTGGTAGGCCGGCGATCATATTGCGTACCAGCAGTGCTTTGTCATCTTCGCTCATTTCGTCGAGACGGGCTTTTGCAATTGCCTTTTCTTCGTCTGTATATTCCTTTTCTGCCGCAGGACGTTTCAGAATGTAGAGATCGAAAGCCATGAATGCTGCACGTTCAAAACGTAATGCTTTAGAGCCGTCAGGCATGGTGTAAGCCAAGTTTGTACGGGTCCAGTCCAGAACCGGCATGAAATTATAAGTGATCACACGGATGTC
The DNA here is from genome assembly GCF_049860805.1 of Parabacteroides vesiculifaciens. Classification (NCBI taxonomy): domain Bacteria; kingdom Pseudomonadati; phylum Bacteroidota; class Bacteroidia; order Bacteroidales; family Tannerellaceae; genus Parabacteroides; species Parabacteroides vesiculifaciens. The sequence goes on along the minus strand of NZ_CP187555.1, from coordinate 2,629,756 downwards.
GCATGCTGCCAGGTTACGGATGCTTTCTTTGTAGTTCTCGATATATTTCTGAAAATCTCCGCTCTGTGTCTTGATATGTTCGTGTACGGGAACACTTTCCACTACGCTCCAGCGCAAGCCGGCAGCTTCGATCATATCCTTGCGTTTTTGGATCTCTTCGACAGTCCATACTTCCCCGTTCGGGATATGGTGCAAGGCATTTACAATTCCGGTTGCGCCGGCCTGGCGGATATCGGAAAGGCTAACTGGATCGTTCGGTCCGTACCAGCGCCATGTTTGTTCGCATAAATACATAATGTCTTGTTTTTAATTTTAGGATTAAATAGAGAATGCATCAAAACCGCCGTCTACGATAGCGATCGTCCCGGTTACGAATTTGGAGGCGTCGCTGATCAGATACTGGATTGTACCGAACAATTCATCCGGTGTACCCAGACGTCTGAACGGAGTATGTGCAATAACGGATTCGGCACGCGGAGTGTAAGATCCGTCCGGATTTGTCATCAAAGTACGGTTCTGTTCCGTCAGGAAGAATCCCGGGGCGATTGCATTCACACGCAAACCTTCACCGAATTTGATTGCCAGTTCGCCAGCCAGATATTTAGTCAGGTTGGAGATGGCAGCTTTAGCAGCACCGTAACCGACAACGCGGGTAAGCGGGCGCAATGCCGATTCGGAAGAGAAGTTGACGATAGCGCCTTCTTTCTGGTTAGCCATCACATCGGCAAATACCATTGTGGGAAGTACTGTTCCAAACAGGTTCAGATCTACCACCTTACGGAAAGCGTCTATGTTCAGGTCGAAAATCGTACTGTCCGGTCCGATAGTCGCACCTGCCATATTACCACCGGCTGCATTCAGCAACGCGTCGATACGGCCATACTTGGCCAGGATATCTTTTTTATTCTGTTCCAGAACTTCTTTGTTTAATACGTCAGTCAGGAAAAAGCTTGCTTCTCCTCCTTTAGCTTTGATGCCGTCTACGATTTGTTCACCCACTTCGGCTGCACGGTCGAGAATAACGATTTTAGCACCTTCTTCAGCCAGGTGACCTGCAATACCTCTGCCAAGGATTCCGGCTCCGCCGGTAATGATGACAACTTTGTCTTTAACGCAAAATAAATTAGCCATATTTTTATTGTTTATGATTGTGATAATTTCATTGTTACTATCCCATTGTGCTCGCGCACACATCGGGCACAAAAGTATAGTATTTATTTATCAAACAAAAAGAAAACAGGAAAAAAATACCTTTTTATGTTTTCAAATATAATTGTTATAGTATTTGATATTCTCTTTCATCAGAATATCGATCGGCATATAATTGATCTGTTCGACTTTTTCCTTGAGGACTAAATGGCGGAACAGTGCCCGTATGCAATTGAATCCCTGTACTTCCGGTCGCTGGGCGATCAGATGGGAGATCGAACCGTCATTCAGGCAAGTGATATTCGGGTCGATCACATCATAGCCGATCAATCTGAATTTGTTACCCTTGTCACGGAAGTATTTTCCCAACAGGTGGGCGCGGGAGTTGAATATGATACCCGCGTTCACTTCCTTGTGTTCTTCCAGGAAGCTGTTCAGGATGCTTATGTTCTTTTCCGGCTCGTCGGCGTGCAACTGCACGGAATAGATGCGCCCGTCGTAGTTCTTCTCAGCCAGGTAATTTCTGAAACCTTCTTCGCGTTTCATAACCTGGGTTACCTGCTTTTCTCCTTTGCGGATAAAGCGGAAGATTGCAATGTTTTCGGCCGGATTGATTTGTTCGTATAACAGGCGGCCGGCAATATATCCGGAGTCGTACGAATTGGTTCCGTAGTAGGCCACGCAATTGGTGTTTTCAATAAATGCGTCGATCAAGACATAGGGTATCTGTAACTGGTCCAGCCGGGATGCCAGTTTGATAACGCTGTCGCGGAATGGCGTTGCGATCACGACTCCCTGACAGTCGGCTTCTTCGATCCGGGGAATGAGTTCGTCGAAGCTGCTCTTGTCGTATTGGTTGAAGCACATACGCTCAACTTCTACGTTGTAGCTGAAAAGCTCCTGTTCCGCTTTGTCTATTCCTTCACACAGCTTATCCCAATATTCGCCTTTTGCAAAAGAAGGTATTAGCGTGATGAAATGATAGTTCTTTTTTAGTGCAAGGGAACGGGCTATCAGGTTCGGATGATAGTCTATTTCTTTTAAAACCTTTTCTACTTTTTTCTGTGCCTCTTCGGATACTTTGCCTCGGTTGTGTAATATGCGGTCCACAGTTCCGGTCGAAACACCGGACATCTCTGCAATGTCTTTAATTCTATATGTCTTACCCATAGGTCGGAAAGCTATACAGCCCGCAGAATTTTTATTTTTGCGGGCTGTTGCCTGTTTTATTGATTTAATTATTATAGTTGTTGTACTTCTTCTTCGGAAGAAATTGTATTTAATTTTCTGAATGCATAGCACTGCATCATATAAATAAGAGGGATAGCGACGAAGAGTCCGACGAAGAACAAGATACAGCCGACGATTGCGATGCCTATCATGGCCAACGCTAATAAGAACAACGGCATAGCCTGTCCCTTAGTCAAGTCCCAGCTTTTTTGCAGTGATTCTATAATTCCGCAGTCTTCCTCTACAATATAGGCAGAATAGAATTGCAGGCGGATAGCCAGATAAATACCCGGAACAATCAGTAAGAATATACCGATAGTTACAACGATACCCATAATAACGCTGGCGATGAAATAGGTGACGATTTTACGGGATTGCTGTCCATAGGCGGAAAACTGTGGCTCTTCTCCATCCATTGTCTGGAACAAATTCTTTATGTATCCCAACATGAAAGCGCAGGATATGACAGCACTGATCAGACTTACGATGATGTTACCGACCATCGAACCTTGAGCCGGCATACCGAACATACTAATGATTGACGACAGGATGAAATATCCGATAAACAGCCCTACCAGTACCCAGATCTGAGATTTAGTGTACTTCCATGAAGTGCTAAACACTTCCGATATCATAAACTTTGGTTCCATATGAATTGATTATTTAGGTTATATATGCCGTAAAATTAGGATAAATTATTGAATAAACAAATTCCTTGTTCAAATTGTGTAGCAATTTAAACGAATATATTTTCGATTGGTCAAAGTCCTGATATATCTCTGATACAGAAATGAAAAATAAGCGATTTTTTAGTATAAAAGATTGTATAAACGGGAAAAGTACAATAAAAAGATTCTACATTTGTACGTTTTTTATGAGGAATAGGCTACAAACCCATAAATTTAGAACAGCACTGTTGTGGATTTTTTAATATAGTGCAGCGGATCTCACCCGTTGTGAAGGTCTTTGGGGACCCTGATAAAAGCTAAAAAACGAAATAACGATTGACTGAATATATATAAATAATGAATATGGATAAACAAATGTTGAGAACTACTATTACCCAATTGAGGCAAATTGCATTATTTGCAGTGGGGGTGTCTTTATTAACCGCTTGTGGAAACAGCCAGGGCGGTATGAAATTAGGGGATAATGAATTTGCTGTTCTTGCAGTCAATTCGACAACGAGCGACCAGTCTACGTCTTATCCGGCTACTATCAGAGGTACGCAGGATATCGAGGTTCGTCCCCAGGTTTCGGGTTTTATTGTTAAGTTATGTGTGGATGAAGGAGCGAATGTCCGTAAAGGGCAAGCTTTATTCCAGATTGATCCGACCCAGTATGCTGCTGCTGTGGGACAAGCGAAAGCTGCTGTCGAAATGGCAAAAGCAAATGTCAGTACGCTGACTTTGACCGAAAAGAACAAAAAGGCATTGTTCGATCAAAAGATTATCAGTGATTTTGAATATCAGACAGCGGTTAACCAGCTTATGTCTGCAAAGGCAAGTCTGGCCCAGGCTGAAGCTTCTTTGGTAAGCGCGAATCAGAATTTGTCTTTCTGTACGGTGACGAGCCCGTCGAATGGAGTTGTCGGTACATTCCCGTACCGTATCGGAAGTCTGGTCAGTCCTTCTGTCTCTCAGCCGTTGACAACCGTATCTGAAATTAATGATGTCTACGTTTATTTCTCTATGACTGAGAAAGAATTGTTGCGCCTGACAAAAGCCGGAGGTACATTGAAGGAACAGTTGGAAAAGATGCCGGCTGTCCGTTTGCAACTCTCCGACGGTTCCACTTACCAGTCGGAAGGTAAGATTGATGCCGTTAGCGGCGTGATCGACCAGTCTACCGGATCGGTTAGTATGCGCGCTGTTTTCCCGAATGATAAAAATATCCTGAGAAGCGGTGGTACAGGTAATATTGTATTCCCGTATACGATGGACGGAGTTATCATTATACCTCAGTCCGCCACTGTTGAAATCCAGGACAAGAAGTTCGTTTTCGTCCTGCAGGCGGATAATTCTGTGAAGAATACGGAGATTCAGATCTCCAATTTGGATGACGGTAAGAATTACTTGGTGACGAATGGTTTGAAATCCGGTGACAAGATTGTGATTGAAGGCGTACAGAACCTCCGTGACGGCCAGGTTATCGAGCCGATCACCCCGGAACAGCAGAAAGCGAAATATGATCAGGCCTTGAAAGATCAGAACGAAGGTAATCTGAAGACCGCTTTTAATTAATAACTCCCATTTGTTCGTTAAAAACAGAAAATATGAAATTAGATAGATTTATAAATCGCCCGGTGCTCTCAACGGTGATCTCCATCCTGATTGTCATACTGGGTATATTAGGCTTGTTATCCTTGCCTATTACCCAATATCCGGATATCGCCCCTCCAACCGTTTCGGTAAGAGCTACTTATACGGGTGCGAACGCGCAGACTGTATTGAATAGTGTGATTGCGCCGCTGGAAGACCAGATCAATGGTGTGGAGAACATGATGTACATGACCTCTAATGCCTCCAACAACGGATCTGCCGATATTTCCATTTACTTTAAACAGGGAACCGATCCCGATATGGCTGCCGTAAACGTGCAGAACCGTGTTTCCATGGCACAAGGTTTGCTGCCTGCCGAAGTAACCAAGATCGGGGTGACGACCCAGAAACGTCAGAACTCCATGCTGATCGTGTTCTCCGTCTATGACGCCGAGGATCGTTACGACCAGCGATTTATCGAGAACTATGCCAAGATCAACCTGATCCCGGAAGTACAGCGTGTGCCCGGTGTGGGGGATGCGAACGTGTTAGGAACCGACTACTCCATGCGTATCTGGTTGAAGCCGGATGTGATGGCGCAGTACAACTTAGTTCCGAATGACGTTGCGGGAGTATTGGCCGAGCAGAACGTGGAAGCCGCTCCGGGTTCGTTTGGTGAACAGGGCAATCAGAGTTTCCAATATACGATCCGTTATAAGGGACGTTTGCAGGAGGTGAACGAATTCGAAGACATGGTTGTAAAAGCCTTGCCGGATGGTGAAGTCCTTCGTATGAAAGACATCGCCGATATCGAATTGGGACGTCTGACGTATAACTTTGTCAACAAAGTAAACGGCCATAGTGCCGTAACCTGTATCGTTTATCAGATGGCAGGAACCAATGCGACGGAAACCATCAATAATATCCAGAACCTGCTGGAAGAAACAGAAAAGATATTGCCTCCGGGCTTGAAGATAGATGTGGGTATGAATGCCAACGACTTCTTGTATGCGTCTATTCATGAGGTACTCAAGACATTGATCGAAGCGTTTATCCTGGTATTTATCGTTGTATATATTTTCTTGCAGGATTTACGTTCAACCTTGATTCCGGCTATTGCTATCCCGGTTGCGTTGATCGGTACATTCTTTATGTTGTCGCTGATCGGTTTTAGTTTGAACTTGTTGACTCTTTGTGCTATGGTGCTCGCCATTGCGATTGTGGTCGATGATGCGATTGTGGTCGTCGAGGGGGTTCATGCCAAACTGGACCAGGGATACAAATCGGCCAAACTGGCTTCTATCGATGCTATGAACGAATTGGGTGGTGCTATCGTCTCTATCACATTGGTCATGATGTCCGTGTTTATTCCGGTAAGTTTCATGAGCGGTACGGCCGGTACATTCTATCGTCAGTTCGGCCTCACGATGGCTATTGCAATCGGTTTGTCTGCATTGAACGCCTTGACATTGAGTCCGGCACTGTGTGCGATGTTCCTGAAACCGCATGAAGAAGGACATGAAAAGAAATCTACATTTGTTTCCCGTTTCCACTCTTCCTTCAATGCGGCATACGATTCTATGCTGAACAGCTATAAGAAACGTGTCGTGTTCTTTATCCAGAAGAAATGGCTTTCGTTCGGTATCGTTGCCGGATGTCTTGTTTTACTTGTCTTCCTGATGAATGTGACGCCGACAGGTATGGTCCCGAATGAAGATACCGGTACGATCATGGGTGCAGTGACGCTGCCGCCGGGAACTTCTCAGGAACGCACGATAGAGGTGATGAACAAGGTGGATAGCCTGATCGCTGCCGACCCGGCGGTCAAATCACGTACGGCCGTTATCGGTTTCAGCTTTATCGGTGGCCAGGGACCTTCTTACGGTTCGTTCATCATCAAGTTGAAGGATTGGGAAGAACGTTCGATGATGCAGAGTTCGGACATCGTCTATGGTAGTTTGTTCATGCGTGCCCAGAAGATTATCAAGGATGCACAGGTCTTGTTCTTTACTCCGCCTATGATCCCCGGTTATTCCGCTTCCAGCGATATCGAGTTGAATATGCAGGATAAGACAGGTGGCGACCTGGAAAAATTCTTCGAAGTGACGAAGCAATATACGGCGGCATTGACCGCCCGTCCGGAGATCAAGTCTGCACAGAGTACCTTTAACCCGAACTTCCCGCAGTATATGATCGATATCGATGCGGCTGCCTGTAAGAAGGTAGGTATCAGCCCGAGCGACATCCTGGCTACGATGCAAGGATATTACGGTGGTCTGTATGCCTCCAATTTCAACCGTTTCGGTAAGATGTACCGCGTGATGGTCCAGGCCGATCCGTCGTTGCGTACCAACCTGGAGTCATTGAAGAATATCAAGGTCCGCAACGGCAACGAGATGGCGCCTATTTCGCAGTTCGTATCCATTAAGAAAGTGTATGGACCGGATATCATCAGCCGTTTCAATATGTACACCTCCATCAAAGTGATGGTTGCCCCGGCAGACGGTTTTACCAGCGGCCAGGCGTTGAAAGCGATCGAAGAGGTTGCCGGTACGACATTGCCGACCGGTTTCGGATATGAGTTGGGAGGTATGGCACGTGAAGAGGCTGAAACCAGCGGTAGTACGACCGGTTTGATCTTCCTGCTCTGTTTCGTATTCGTTTACTTGCTGTTGAGCGCCCAGTATGAAAGTTATATCCTGCCGTTGGCCGTGTTGCTTTCTATTCCGTTCGGTTTGATGGGTAGCTTCCTGTTCGTGCAGGGGTGGGCCGCATTAGGAAATATCCCGGCTCTGAAGATGATCCTGGGAACGATGTCCAACAATATCTATATGCAGATCGCCTTGATCATGTTGGTGGGGCTGTTGGCAAAGAATGCTATTCTGATCGTAGAGTTCGCCCTCGAACGCCGCCGTATGGGTATGAGCATCACATGGGCTGCCGTCTTAGGTGCCGCTGCCCGTTTGCGTCCTATCCTGATGACATCACTGGCAATGGTTGTCGGTCTGTTGCCTATGATGTTCGCGTTCGGTGTCGGTGCCCACGGTAACCGTACTTTGGGTACTGCTGCTATCGGAGGTATGTTCATCGGTATGATCTTCCAGATATTTATCGTTCCGGTTCTGTTTGTGGTATTCCAGTACTTGCAGGAGAAATTCAAGCCTATCGAATGGGAAGACCTGGATAACAGCGATATGAATACGGAAATAGAACAGTACGCAAAAACAAAATAAGAGATGACAATGAAGAAACAGATTATATATATGGTGTGTGCAACCGCTCTTTTGAGCAGTTGCCACATCTATAAAGCATACGACCGCCCGGATACGATCGAAACTTCCGGTATCTACCGGGATCCGATGTCTGCGACGGATACACTGTCTGCAACAGATACGACCAATATGGGAAACCTGCCTTGGCAGGACGTTTTCCGTGACCCGAAATTGCAGGCTTTGATCGAAGAAGGATTGGCAAACAATGTGGATATGCAGGCCGCTATTCTGCGTGTAGAGGAGGCCAAGTTGTTACTGACTTCCGCCCGTTTGTCCTTTCTCCCTTCCCTGAATCTGGCTCCGCAAGGAACCATAACCAAAATGGAAAATACGGGTTATGTGAAAGCCTATACTTTGCCGGCAGCAGCCAGTTGGGAAGTGGATTTGTTCGGCAAGCTATTGAACGCAAGCCGCGGACAGAAAGCCGCTTACCTGCAGAGCCAGTACACGCAGCAAGCGATACGTTCGCAGTTGATCAGTGGCATCGCCAATACCTATTTTACCCTGTTGATGTTGGATCGCCAGGTAGAGATCACATCTAAAACCGTCGATATCTACAAAGAGAATGTACGGGTGATGGAAGCGATGAAAGTAGCCGGTATGACTACCGAAGCCGCTGTTGTCCAGATGCGTGCCGTGTTCCATCAAGTGTCCGGCTCATTGATCGAACTGAAGCGCCAGGTGCGTGAAGTCGAAAACTCGTTATCCGTGTTGCTTGCAAAAGCACCGCAGCATATCGACCGCGGTACGCTCGACGCCCAGGTGATGCCGGAAGAATTGATGGCCGGTGTTCCGCTGCAACTGTTGGAAAACCGCCCGGATGTGAAGATCGCCGAGATGACGCTGGCCAGCGCTTATTATACGACCAATAAGGCCCGTGCCGCCTTTTATCCGGGACTGAATATTACGGCGACAGCCGGTTGGACAAACGGATCAGGCGTTACGGTTTCCAATCCGGGACAGTTCATGTTCCAGGCTTTGGCTTCGCTGGCACAGCCTATCTTCAACAATGGCAAGCTGGTGGCTAATCTTAAGATATCGAAAGCGGAAGAACAGATTGCCAAGATGAATTACCAGCAGACGATCCTGGAAGCGGGAAAGGAAGTGAGCGACGCTTTACACCTTTACGATGCGACCGATAGAAAGCTTGTCCAGGACCAGGCCCAGATAGAAGAGTTGGAAAAGGCGGTAACCTATACCAATGCTTTGTTCCAGTCCGGACAGTCCACTTATCTGGAAATTCTTTCTGCCCAGCAGAGTCTGCTCAGTGCGCAGTTGACGGAAGTTGCCGACAACGTTCAACGTATGCAGGCTGTTATTAATTTATATAGTGCCGTTGGTGGCGGAAGAGAGTAATAACTTTTAAATTTGAATTATTATGATTAGTCCGTTAGCTTATGTAGATGCAAGCGCAAAGTTAGGAGCGAACGTAACCGTCCATCCGTTTGCATACATCGATAAGAATGTAGAAATAGGTGATGACTGCGAGATCATGCCTCATGCCAGTATCATGAGCGGAACTCGCATGGGAAAAAGAAACCGTATCTTCAATGGTGCCGTTATCGCTGCCGAACCCCAGGATTTCCAGTATAAGGGAGGCGATACGATCGTTGAAATAGGGGACGACAATGTGATACGTGAAAACGTGGTGATCAATCGTGCGACAACAGCTGCAGGCAAAACAGTTGTCGGTAATGGAAACTTCCTGCATGAAGGCGTCCACATTTCCCACGATACGCATATCGGGAACCATAGTGTGTTTGGCTACGGAAGCAAGATCTCCGGTGATTGCACGATTGAAGATTATGTGATTTTCGGCGGAAACGTGTTGGTAAGCCAGGGATGCCGCGTAGGAACCTGGTCGATGACACAGACCGGCTGCCGCTTCCGCAAGGATATCCCTCCTTATATCGTAGCTGCATTGGAACCTACGACTTACTATGGAGTGAACTCCGTTATCCTGATGCACGAAGGTATGAGCGAGAAGGTAATCAAGCACATCAGCCATGCCTACCGTATCATCTACCAAGGCAATACAAGTATATTCGATGCCTTGCTCATGATTAAGAACCAGGTGCCGATGAGTGACGAAATCCAGCATATCATTGATTTCATCGATGCTTCGAAGTTAGGAATCGTAAAATAAATAGGATAATCCTATAGAAAAGAAAGAGCTGTTCTTTACGGGGCAGCTCTTTTTTATTTATCTTTGTTACGTTTTAATATTCTCAATGTCTAATCTAAAAAGAATGTAACATGAAAAACTTGTTTAAATCGTTTGTGGTCCTTCTGGCAGTTATGGCTGCTGTCCCTTCTTTCGCGCAGAAAGCGAATAACACATTGACTGAAAAAGAAAAGAAACAAGGCTGGACCTTGTTGTTCAACGGGAAAGATTTTACCGGTTGGAGACAATGCAACAACACCGGAATGGCTCCGAACTGGGTAATCGAAGACGAGGCGATGAAGGTCTTTACCGCTCCTGGCAAGAAACCTGGACAGGGTGCAGGTGGAGATATCTTGTATAAGGAAAAAAAGTACAAGAACTTTGAACTGTCTGTCGACTGGAAAACCAGTAAAATGGGTAATTCCGGTATCTTCTATTATGTACGCGAAGTTCCGGGCAAACCGATCTATTATGCGGCTCCCGAAGTGCAGGTTTTGGATAATGTGGATGCTACCGACAATAAGTTGGCGAACCACCTTGCCGGCTCTTTGTATGACATGCTTCCCGCCGATCCGAAAACAGTAAAACCTGCCGGCGAATGGAATACGATCGTAATCAAAGTGAAAGACGGTAAAGTAACACATACCCAGAATGGCAAAAAGGTGGTCAAGTATACCTTGTGGAGCAAGGAATGGGATGATCTGGTTGCCAACAGCAAATTCAAAGATTTCCAGGGGTTCCAGGAAGGTATCTCCCATGAAGGGTATATCGGCTTGCAGGATCATGGCTATCCGATCTGGTTCCGCAATATCAAGATCCGGGAATTGAAGTAAGTGCCAATTGGGGTAATATTTGAACTGTAAATGATGATTCACCGATGCCTGTCGTTTCCTGAAAAGGTAGGCATCGGTTGCCGAATAGATACCTACCTTTTTCCCGATATCCTATAGGCTTTTCCCGGACAGCCTAAAGGCTGTTTTTTTTAACCTATAACCTATATTTTATGAGACAAGAACCAATCCGATCCCCTATGTGACAAAATAAAAAACAGGGTTCACGGGCGATAAAAGGCTAATAGATAGTAATTTGTTGTGAATGCTGTGGGTTCACAGTAACATGCTGACCTATAGAGAACCAAAACAATGTGAACTCTAATTACATAAAATAACTAAGGGGTATTTAGAGGGTAATCTAAGAAAGACTGAGCTATAAATATGATTTAATTCTCTCTTCACAACATTGCTTCGTGACATCCCGGAGCAGTTCCACTTTGGGAATGAGCGCTTCAATATCTTCTTTAGTTACGTCGAAGTTTTTATTATAACGAGCCTGAACATATGCATCCTGCAACAAATCAAAAAGGCGTTTTTCTTCTTCCGTATCCCGCGGAAAGGCTTTGGATGATTCTAAGGAGTACGTTTTGGCTCTGGCCGACAACTTTTTCAGGCTGTGCTCTTTGGGACTATACAGTGTGAAAGTCAAGATGATAGAGTTATATAAATTCTCACAAACTTGGTGCAAATTAAAAGAAGCCATATTATATAGACCTTGTTCATAATAAAATTTTGCCCCCAATAAGAACTCGCTACTTCTATTAAACTTTTCATTGTAATACTCTTCTGCCTGCTCTTTTATTTCCTTATAGTTCAGTTTTCGGCGGCGGGCCAACTTATAGCGTCCGCTGTTGTAAAGCATGACGCCTTCGCGTTTGATGTCTGTATAGAAATAACGGTTTTTTAGGATGGCTTTGTTCAGGTCGTCGATGTTTTCATTTATAAACTGGATGGTCGCCGATTCGTAACGGTTCTTTCCTTTATAGTAATTATTAGCGGCCTTGTCCAAGATATGGTTGATAATTTGGCTTTGGAAACGGGTATTGGTCACTACTAGGATATCATAATCACTCATGAAACAGGTGCGTACACCATATTCGATGCGTTGGTCGTAATCGACGTATGTGTTTCTGGCATAACTTCCGTAGAGGATAATCATCTCGCAATCGGGAAGTACTTCCAATATGCACTTAACGATTCTTCTGAGGTCATCCTGTTTCTGTTCGGGCAGGTAGTTGATGGATGTTTTCATGCTTTGTTTATCTATTAGATGCAAATGTAATGTTAATATTTAAGATCGTATCCTTTAGAAGATAATATGTTATTTGCAGGCTATGCTTAATCGGGTGTAAATTATGGGTTATTTAGATTGTTTTTTTGTATGGTGGAGAAGGTTTGATAATATAGAAAAGAGGATAACCCCGAAGGACTATCCTCTTTTCTATATTATCAAACCTCTTTTTCGATTATTAGAGAGCGCCAACTTCTTTCAAAGCTTCGTTTGTTTTGTGAACGGCGGCTGCACTCTTGGCGAAGAGTTCTTTTTCTTCAGCTGTCAGTTCCAGTTCAACGATCTTTTCGATACCGTTCTTACCCAGGATAACAGGAACGCCGATGCAAAGGTCTGATTCGCCATATTCGCCTTCCAGGTAAACAGAACAAGGAACCATCTTTTTCTGGTTGTGGATGATCGATTCAACAACGAATGCTCCTGCAGCGCCCGGTGCATACCATGCAGAAGTACCCAGCAACTTAGTCAGTGTTGCACCACCAACCATTGTGGAAGAAACAACTTCCTGCAGTTTTTCAGCACTCAACAGCTTGCTTACAGGAATACCTTTGTAAGTAGCCAGACGAGCCAACGGAATCATAGTGGTGTCGCCGTGGCCACCGATTACCATGCCTTCAACTTCGTTAGCATTGCAACCTAAAGCCTGAGACAAGAAATATTTGAAACGGGAGCTATCCAAAGCACCGCCCATACCGATGATACGGTTTTTTGGCAGTCCCAGAGATTTCAATGACAGATAAGTCATTGTATCCATCGGGTTGGAGATAACTACCAGAATTGCGTTTGGAGAATATTTCAGGATGTTCTGAGCTACGCTCTTAACGATACCAGCGTTAACACCGATCAGTTCTTCGCGAGTCATACCCGGTTTACGAGGAATACCTGAAGTGATGACAACAACGTCAGAGTTAGCTGTTTTTTCGTAGTCGTTTGTGCAACCAACAACTGTAGTATCGAAACCAAGCAGTTGAGCGGTCTGCATCATATCCATTGCTTTACCTTCGGAAACACCTTCCTTAACGTCAAGCATTACAACTTCGTCTGCCACTTCATTGAAGGCAAGAACATTTGCGCAAGTAGCACCTACATTACCGGCGCCAACAACTGTTACTTTAGACATAATAATAAGTTTTATATGTTTTACTTATAATAATATTTCCATCTCTCTTAAAAGCGAGACAAAGGTACAACCTATTACGAAATAAAGAAATATTTCCGTAAATATTTTGCACCTTCCTTTATTAAATATCACTAATGGATTTATGAATTGTGATTTATGATTTATATATGCCCGGGGATAAATTGTAAATCATAATTCGGCTTTACTCCACATAAAGAACCAACCCCTTCAGATATTCCCCTTCCGGGTGGTAAATGTTGACCGGATGGTCGGCGGGCTGTGTCAGTTGATGCAGGATGCGGACACTGCGGCCGGACTGGGCGGCGGCACTGAACACGGCCAGACGGAAGTTTTCCTTGCTTACCACCTGCGAGCAGGAGAAGGTGAACAGGATGCCTCCCGGTTTAATCTTCTCGAAAGCGATGGCATTCAGTTTGCGGTAACCCTGCAGAGCGTTGCGCAATACGTTTTTATGTTTGGCGAAAGCGGGCGGATCCAGGATGATGAGGTCGTAGTTGCTTCCCATCTTTTCGAGATACTTGAAAGCGTCTTCCGCATAAGCCTCGTGACGCGGATCGCCCAGAAAGTTTAGTTCCACGTTCTTGTTGGTCAGCGAGATCGCTTTGGCAGAACTGTCGACCGAGTGAACGACCTTGGCTCCTCCGCGCATGGCATAGAACGAGAATCCGCCAGTATAGCAGAACATGTTCAGTACGGAGCGGCCTTTGGCATAGCGTTCCAGCAACGAACGGTTTTCGCGCTGGTCGACAAAGAAACCTGTCTTTTGCCCTTTTTGCCAGTCGACGCAGAATTTCAATCCGTTTTCAAGTGCGATGTCCTCCACTTCGCCCCCGTACAGGTAGCCGTCTTCGCTGCCTAAATTAGCCTTGTAAGGCAGAGTCGCTTCCGATTTGTAATATATATTCTGCAAAGAATCTCCCAGCACGGCTTTCAGGGCCTCGGCAATCTGATGACGCGCATAGTGCATACCGACAGAATGCGCCTGCATGACCGCAGTGTGGGCATACATATCGATAACTAATCCCGGAAGATTATCTCCTTCGCCGTGTACCAACCGGTATGTATTGTTGTTCTCCACTCCGGCAAGCTCCAGGGCCTGGCGCAGTGTGTAAGCAATACGGATGCGTTCTTCCCAGAAAGCGGCATCTATCGTGACCGGTTTGAAAGATAATATGCGGACGGCAATACTGCCTATCTGATAATGACCGGTACCCAGGAAACGCCCGTTCGCACCATAGACTTCTACCAAGTCGCCTTCTTCCGGTTCACCTTCGATCGTCTGGATGGCGCCGGAGAATACCCACGGATGGAAACGCAGCAACGATTCCTCTTTTTTAGGTTTGAGAAATACTTTACACTCCTTCATTTATATCTGTTTCAATTGATTGTATATTTTCAGGCAAGCCCATGCATCGAGGGCTGCATATTTTTTCTGTGCATCGCTGAGGACATCGGCTTCCCAGTTGCTCAGGCGCTGTCCTTTCGAAATTTTCTTGTTGAAAAGGATGGCGTATATCTTTTGCAGGCTGGCGTCTTCGATGCCGAACTGCCCGACATAATTCTGCAAGTCCAGGAAATTGGCCGGCTGTATGTCCGTACGTTTCCGCATCGCTCCGAAATCGTCGCGCAACGAAAGGCCGATTTTCTGTACTTTTTCGTTTGCCAGAAATTCTTCCAGAGTTTCCGGTATGTCGATCCGGTTCAGGCGGAACAGGAAACACGCCTCGTCGGTCGAAATCTGCATAAGCGATATTTTGTAACGTTGTCCTTTTTTGAAACTCGGACGGGTTTCGGTATCGAATCCGACAGACTGGAATTCGGAAAGGTAGCTGATGGCTTTCTCCACATCTCTTAATGTGTCGATCACGATGATCCGTCCGGTAAATTCTTCTAAGGGAAGTCCGGATATTACTTCTTTTGTTATCGAATGTGTATATTGTTGTGTCATTCTTCTTCGTTGGTTTCTAAAAGTTCTTCTTCGCTGTATCGCACGGCGTGAAGCGCTTTTAATGCGTTTAACACTTGTTGCCCCCAGAATTCGCGGAAGTTTTTACGACACAAAACGATTGCTTCAAGCATAACATCTTCATTACCCTGGCGGAATAAAGAAATGAAATTGCCCGTATCCTGGTAAACATCTGCCAGATTTTCCGAGATAAAGGCGGCGATCGGCGTATCGCTGTATTGCATATCCGGATGGAATGTTTCGAGGTATGAGTCTTTCTCGCCAAGCAGTCCGGCAATCCGGTTACGGACCGATTCGTACATATCTTCCGTGACGGTCAGTTCGGGTTCTGCATCTTCGTCTTCTTCCGCCTCGGGCAAAAGGGTCGCTTTCAGATACAGCAACGGCAAAATCTTGACTGCCTTATCCAAAAAGTCGAAAAGACCTGTATTCCCGGCGTTCTCGACAAACGTACAAAATTCCAATGCAACTGTTACAAATTCCAGCGTGTTGCGTTCGTATATCGGGTTGTTCTCTTTTTCCATGCTAATTATCTTAGTAGATACCTTGCGTTTATAACTCGCAAAAGTAACAAATATATTTTGATATTCGGAATTATAAACTCTAATTCCTCTTGGATATAACATCAGAAAGTTCCTCTTTGTCCTGATTATGCCTTGAAAAATAGGAAAAATTGAGTGAATCTTTACCGGAACGACCGGCTTCAGGAAAAGTCGGTTAAAGAAACATACAGTTTGGAAAATGCAAATGTCGTAGGGAACTTAAAATTTTCTATGTACATTTGCGAGTTGTAAATTTAATATGTAATGGCTAAAAAGACGACTACAAAACAAAATACGAATAACGGGGAGAGTAAGTTTAAGAAGATTCGAGACTTCTTTACCTGCGAGCGAACCCGTTTTATTACCGGATTAGTGATTTCCATTATTACCATATATGTCGGCCTGGCTTTGATTTCATTCTTCTTCACGGGAGGAGCGGATCAGAGCAAGATCGAGAATATACCGCTATCGGACCTGGTGATTAACCGTGGATCGGTAGAGAACTGGACAGGCGTGCGCGGGGCTTACCTTGCGGATTTGCTGATGAACCGGTGGTTTGGGATTTCTTCATTCCTGATCTTGTTTTTTCTCGGTTCGGTCGGGGCAAAGTTGATGAACTTGAGCCGGGTGTCGTTGCTGAAACGTTTTCTGTTCAGTGCGGCTATGCTGATATGGGGATCGCTGTTTTTCGCTTTTGTCTTTATCAGCGGATATGAAGATACATTTATTTATCTGGGGGGGCAGCACGGATATTATTTATCGGAAGTGATGATGAATAATATCGGCATACCGGGCACGATCCTGCTATTGATCGGCCTGTTCCTGATTATAGCGATCTTTACCAGCAAACGGACGATTCCGTTCCTGCAAAATGTCTTCTCTTTCGGATGGTTGAAGAACCGTTTGAAACGTGAAAAGAGCGAAACGCCGGAAGTTCCGGAAGAGGAAGGGGAAACGGAAGTTTATGTTCCGGTTGAAAAACCGGCGGCAGCTCCTCGGTCTGCGACGTATCGCGAGGAAGAGGAAGATATGATCCGACCGGACGAATATGTTTTCGATACGGAAACCGAAATGCGGAAAGCCGAGGAAGAAAAGAGAATGCCGGTGGAAAAGGATGTTCCGCAAAAGAATGATTTTGAATTTGAAGTAGCCCGGGGGGATGATCCGGTTATCGAGGCAACCGCCGATGGTGGTACGACTTTTGAAGTGGAAGTGCCGGAAGACGAGGAGACTTTTGACCAGTCCCAATTGGGTAAATACGATCCGCGCTTAGACTTGTCCCGCTATGTATTCCCGACACTCGATTTGTTGAAGTTCTACGATTCGGGTAATGTCGAGGTGAACCGTGAAGAATTGGAAGAAAACCAGCAGATGATCAAGCAGACGTTGGAAGATTTCGGTATCAATATCGCCTCTATCAAGGCGACGGTTGGACCGACGGTCACGCTCTATGAGATTGTCCCGGAAGCCGGTGTGCGTATTTCTAAGATTAAAAACCTGGAAGATGATATTGCTTTGAGCCTTTCCGCCTTGCAGATACGTATTATCGCGCCGATGCCGGGTAAGGGAACGATCGGGATCGAGGTCCCGAATAATAAACCGCAGACTGTTTCCATGCAGTCGGTGGTCGCTTCGCGCAAATTCCAGGAATGTTCGTATGACTTGCCGGTGGCGATCGGAAAGACGATTGTCAACGAGGTGTTTATGTTCGACTTGTGCAAGACTCCCCACCTGTTGGTGGCTGGTGCGACCGGACAAGGTAAATCGGTCGGCTTGAATGCGATTATCACCTCTTTGCTGTATAAGAAGCACCCGGCCGAACTGAAGTTCGTGATGGTCGATCCCAAACAGGTGGAATTTAGTATTTATTCGAAGATCGAACGGCATTATTTGGCGAAATTGCCGAATGCCGACAAACCGATCGTGACGGAGCCGGGCGATGCCGTGGCAACCCTGAATTCATTGGTGATCGAGATGGAGAACCGTTATAAGTTGCTTGTGGAGGCTTCGGCGCGTAATATAAAGGAATACAATGAGAAATTTATTTCCCGTCGCCTGAATCCGGAGAAAGGACATCGGTTCCTGCCTTATATCGTGGCGATCGTCGATGAGTTTGCCGACCTGATCGCGACTTCCGGCAAAGAAATCGAGTTGCCGATCTCGCGTATCGCGGCCAAGGCCCGTGCGGTCGGCATCCACATGATCCTGGCCACCCAGCGCCCGGATACGAAGGTGATCACCGGTACGATCAAGAGTAACTTTCCGAGCCGTATCGCTTTTAAGGTGATGTCGCAGATCGACTCCCGTACGATTCTGGATACTCCGGGGGCTAACCGCCTGATCGGTAAGGGCGATATGTTGATCCTGATTACCGGAAGCAGTGAGCCGACACGTGTTCAGTGTGCGTTTGTCGATACGCCAGAAGTGGAAGATATCGTAAATTATGTCGGTGCACAGGTGGCTTATCCGACGGCTTATCTGTTGCCTGAATATATAGGTGAAGGCGGAGATTCTTCTGTCGCCGGAGCGGTAGATCTGTCGGATCGCGATCCGTTGTTCGATGAGGCCGCCCGCCTGATCGTGATCCAGCAGCAGGGTTCGACCTCGCTCATCCAGCGCAAGTTTGCAATCGGTTACAACCGTGCAGGCCGCCTGATGGACCAGCTGGAGGCCGCGGGCATCGTCGGTCCTTTCGAGGGTAGCAAGGCCCGCCAGGTATTGATTCAGGATGAATACAGTTTGGAGCAATTATTGAATTCATTGAAATAAAAGAAAACTGACAAGAGATGTCGGTAAATCATCAATTATGATAACAAAGAATAGAATGAAAAGAAAAAATAAAATAAAAGTTTGCCGCATTTCGGTTGCTGTCTTCCTGTGCATTTGGGCTGCATTCGGAATGCGAGTATTGGCGCAGAACGCCACTTCCATCCTGGATAAGGCAGCTTCCGCTTATGAAGATTCTAACGGTTTGACTGCTTATTTTACGATGCAGACGCGCTCAGATGTGCAGAAAGTATCGGAAAGTTTTGACGGTACGGTCGATATCAAAGGAGATAAGTTCGTACTGAAGACTCCGGACATGATTACCTGGTTCGACGGTACGACGCAATGGTCGTTTCTCGAACGCAACGAAGAAGTCAATATCTCCAATCCGACCGGCGAAGAGTTGCAGGCTACCAATCCGGCCCTGTTGCTCCGTTCCTATAAAAAAGGTTTTACCGCCAAATATAAGGGCGAGAGTACGGCCCCGAACGGTAAAGCCGCCTATGACATTGAGCTGACTCCCAAAAAGAAAAGCGATATCGTACGGGTGGAACTCCAGATCGAGAAGTTTTCCGGTCTTCCTGCTTCGATCGCCGTTTTTTCAAAGAATGGGATCAGTAATACGATTCGTATCGGTAAAATGGAAACGGGAGTAAACCAACCGGATCGCTTTTTTGTTTTTAACGAAAAAGACTATCCCGATGCTGAAATCGTAGACCTTAGATGATTGGAGAATTAAAAATTAAAAATTGGAAATTAAAAGATAAGATGATGAATACAACTCAGAATGAAAAAGTTCGTTGCCTGATTATCGGTTCGGGCCCTGCCGGTTATACGGCAGCTATCTATGCTTCACGTGCAAACCTGTCTCCTGTCCTTTACGAAGGTATTCAGCCGGGCGGACAACTTACGACTACAACCGAAGTTGAAAATTTTCCTGGCTATCCTGAAGGTGTTACCGGTACGGAATTGATGGAAGATTTGAAACAACAGGCTGCCCGCTTCGGTGCGGATATCCGTATTGGCATTGCGACTGAAACAGACTTGTCGGCAGCACCATATAAGGTAACGATTGACGGTGAGAAAGTAATCGAAGCGGAAACGTTGATCATCTCGACCGGAGCGACTGCCAAATATTTAGGGTTGCCGGATGAGCAAAAATACGCTGGTATGGGTGTTTCGGCTTGTGCTACGTGTGACGGTTTCTTCTATCGTAAGAAAGTGGTGGCTGTCGTTGGCGGTGGTGATACGGCTTGTGAAGAGGCACTGTACTTGTCCAGCTTGGCAAAACATGTTTATCTGATTGTCCGTAAACCGTATTTGCGTGCATCGAAAGTGATGCAGGAACGTGTACTGAACACTCCGAATATCACGGTCTTATTCGAACATAACACGATCGGTCTTTTCGGTGAAGATGGCGTGGAAGGCGCACATTTAGTAAAACGCATGGGCGAACCGGACGAAGAAAAAGTGGATATCGCAATCGACGGTTTCTTCCTGGCTATCGGTCATACCCCGAACTCCAAAATATTCAAACCCTGGGTGGAAACAGACGAAATCGGCTACATCAAGACAATTCCGGGCACGCCTAAAACAAGAGTGCCGGGGGTATTTGCTGCCGGTGACGTGGCTGACCCGCATTATCGTCAGGCTATTACTGCCGCCGGTAGCGGTTGCGCGGCTGCGATCGAGGCGGAACGGTATTTGTCGGAGATTGGAAAATAGAGGATAATACTGATAAAAATACTACTTTATGAAACAATTAAAATTCTCTCTTCTTCTTCTTTTGTGCGTGCTGGTCGCAGCTCCTGTGTCGGCTAAAAGAAAGACAAAGGTGATTGCCCATCGCGGTTATTGGAAAACGGAAGGTTCCGCCCAAAACTCTATTCGTTCGTTGGAACGGGCGAATGAAATCAAAGTCTATGGCTCCGAGTTCGACGTGCATCTGACTGCAGATAATGTCCCGGTAGTGTTTCATGATAGCAAGATTCAGGGAAAACATATCCAGACGACTACTTATGCGGAACTTAAAGACCTGAAACTCCCGAATGGCGAAACGCTCCCGACATTGGAGCAATATCTGGACAGGGCGAAGAAACTGAAAAAGACCAAACTTATTTTCGAATTGAAATCCCATGCGACTCCCCAGCGGGATCGGGAGGCGGCTAAGATTGCCGTCGACATGGTGAACGGCAAGAAATTGACGAAGCGTACCGAATATATTGCTTTCAGCCTCGAAGCAGCCAAAGAACTGCACCGCCTGTCCCCGAAGACACCGGTCTACTACCTGAACGGCGACTTGTCTCCGAAGCAGTTGAAGGAACTCGGTTTTGCCGGTCTCGATTATAATTATAAGGTTATGCAAAAGCATCCTGAATGGTTTACCGAAGCAAAAGACCTAAAATTGAAAATCAATGTCTGGACGGTAGATGATCCTCTGGTAATGAAAGAGATGATCGAAAATCGTGTAGACTTTTTGACTACAGACTATCCCGAAGAAGCGCAAAAAGCAGTACATTTGTACCGCTGAATAAATGTGTGAAATGAGAAAGTATTGCCTGTCGTTATTACTCCTGTTATTGATACAAGTTTCGAATGCGGCCGAACCTCCCAAGCGTGAGATTCGAGGCGTGTGGCTGACAACCGTCTATGGTTTGGACTGGCCGCATAAGCCGGCAACGACGGAGGCCGGGCGACGGGTACAGCAACGCGACGTTTGCGACATCTTGGACCGGTTGCAGGATGCGAATTTCAATACAGTCTTTCTGCAGGTCCGTTTGCGTGGCGACGTTATCTGGCGTTCGGCTATAGAACCGGCAAGCAAGACTTTCTCCGGAAAATACGGAACGATGCCGGGATATGATCCGCTGGCTTTCGTGATCGACGAATGTCACAAACGCGGGATGGAATGCCATGCCTGGTTCGTCACCTTCCCATTGGGAACGGACAAAAGCGTAAAAGAACAGGGAAAACTCTCTGTTGTCAAGCGCCAGCCGAAACTGTGCAAGCGTCATAACGGCGAATGGTATCTGGACCCCGGTGTTCCCGGAACTTCCGACTATATTTTGTCCTTAGTGAAAGAACTGGTGAACGGATACGATATCGACGGAATCCATTTCGATTATATCCGTTATCCGGAACAGGCCAAATCTTTCCCCGATAAATCCCTTTATAATAAATATGGTAAAAAACGCCCGTTGGCCGAATGGCGCCGGGAGAATATCAATAAGATGGTTTACCGTATTTACGACTGGGTGAAATCGGTAAAGCCTTGGGTGCAGGTCAGCAGTTCCCCGCTCGGTAAATACAATCGCATCGAACGTGTCCCGAACGCCGGATGGACGGCTTACGAAAGCGTCTTTCAGGATCCGAAAATGTGGATGCAGAACGGAAAGCAGGATATGATCGTCCCGATGATGTATTACCTGCATGATAACTTTTTCCCCTTTGTCGATAATTGGGTCGATAACTGCAACGGGCGCCTGGTGGTTCCCGGATTGGGTGCATACCGGATGCTGAAAGAAGAGGCGGACTGGACCGTCAACGACATAACGGACCAGATCGACTACAGTCGTTACTATGGAGGCGCTGGCTGTACATTTTTCCGTTGTGCGAACATCCTCGACAATACAAAAGGGCTATACGACGAGTTGAAAGATAACTATTATAAATATCCGGCCCAGCTTCCGCCTTTGTCCTGGTTGAACGATACGGTTCCCACAGCCCCGGAAGAGGTACGGATAGAAAAAGAAGGAGATGAGTTGAAACTCTCCTGGCGGAAACCGGATTCGGAAAAGGATGTGTTGACTTACACCGTCTATTATTCGCTGACAGATTCGATCGACCCCGCATCCGCCCGGAATATCCTGATGACGGGAATTCGGGATACTTCCATTTATCTACCTGTCGATACGGCTTCGGAGCGGGGATATACATTTTCCGTTTCATCTTCCACCCGCTACCATATCGAAAGCGTGCTTTCGAAAGAAACCTATTACTATCTTACCAAATTTCCTAAATAATATAAACGGTTTGTGGAAGAGACTTCCGGAATGCTATATCTTTGTGCCGGATGAAAAAGTCTGTGACATATCTGGCTACCCGTACGGCGGTCGTTACCTATCGTGCCGATAAGACTTCCAAAACGAAATTGACTTCCGACTTTAAGAAAATAGGAATGGAAGTTACCCCTGTGGATAAAAGGGCAGGCTGCCCGGTTGACCCTGCCAAAAAAATTGGAACCGGTTCTGATTATTTGTCAGAATACAGTATCTTTGTGCGTTTTCAATAAAAATATTTTATCCGGAATGCAGCGTTTCGGATAATCTGAACATCATAATAAATGTACAGCCCTGAAAAGGGCATGAAGACACACACTAAATGACGGAGAAACAACTGATAGAGGGTTGTAAGAAGGGGGAAAGGCTGGCTCAGAAGGAGCTGTACGAAACGTATTCCCGCAAAATGATGGGGGTTTGTCTGCGTTATGTTAGCGACAGGGAGACTGCCCGTGATTTGCTACAGGATGGTTTTGTAAAAGTCTTCACCAGCATAGACTCTTATTCGGGAATCGGGTCATTTGAAGGGTGGATGCGAAAGATCTTTGTCAATTGTGCGTTGGAGTATTTGCGTAAATCGGATGTTTTGCGTGAGGCTACCGATCTGGATAATACGGCGGAATTGATCCATCCGGACAGTTCAGCCATATCCGATATGTCGGCAGTCGAGTTGATGAAATTAGTGCAAGAACTTCCTGCCGGTTTTCGTACGGTGTTTAACCTGTTCGCGATAGAAGGTTATTCGCATAAGGAGATCAGCGAGATGATGAATATCACAGAGAGTACATCCCGGTCGCAGTTTACGCGTGCCAAACAATTATTACAACGCAGGATTAATGAATTGTATTGAGTAAAAAGAAATGATGGATAAGGAAAGAGATACATTTGACGATTTGTTCCGTTCGAAGTTGCAGGACTTTGAAGCGGATACGATGCCGGACGATTGGGAGGCGATAGCCAACCGCCTGCCGGTTAAAAAGTCTGTCCCTTTCCGGCGGACTTTACGTTATTGGGTGGCTGCCGCCGTTATTTCTTTATTAGTCGTAACGGGTGGCGTTTATGTCTCTAACCAGGATCAGGACCGTCTACCTGTAGCCGAAACGATCCTGAAAGAAACCGAGGCCGTAGAGAGCCGATTGACCGAACAGTCCGAGTCTGTGACATCAGCTGTCCCTGTTCAACCGTCCCCAAATAAAATAGCTGTTGCAGCTTCCGTGCCGGTTAACCGGGTGGCCAAACGTGCCGTTGCACAAGTTGTGGCTGCCACTGCATTCCGGTCGGATATAACGGAAGACGACATTGCTTTTTCGTCGGAAGACAATGATACTGTCGCTGTGGTTTCTTCCGAGGCAGCCGAAGCATCCGAAGTGGCGGAGACGGCAGTACCCGTTGAAACACGTTCTTTACTTGCAGATGCAGCGCCAGTGAAAAAAGAAGAAAAGAAGGAGCGGGTAAAAAGATGGGGCTTCGGAATGGGAGGCGGTAGTGTGAGTGCCGGGACATCGAACTCCATAAATGCCTATGCTTTGAAGAATACGTTGATGACAGATCAGGAGTTGTTGCAATTGAATTCTCCGTATTTCAATAGCCAGTTCCCGAAAACGAATATTCATCATAAGACACCGGTTTCGGTCGGATTGGGTGTCAGTTATTCTTTGAATGACCGTTTTTCTCTCCAATCCGGTTTAAACTATACTCTCCTTTCTTCCGAATGGGAGACCGGAGCTGTATATCATGGCGAAACTAAACAAAAGTTACATTTTATCGGAATTCCTCTTTCTCTGTCTTATAAGATTGCGGAATGGAAGCGTATCCAATTTTATGCAGCGGCAGGTGGCATGACTGAGGTCAATGTAGCCGGTAAGCTGAATTCCAAAATATTTGTGGAACAGAATGAAATCCGTCACGAGAAGAAGCATATCCGTATGAAAGAATGGCTGTGGTCTGTGAATGCCCGTGCCGGTGCCAGCTATCCCTTACTCCGTTTCTTAAGTATTTATGCAGAAGTGGGGGCTGACTATTATTTCGATAACGGAAGCGATATCGAAACGATCCGTTCCGAAAAACCCTTTAATGTGAATTTGCAGGCGGGTTTCCGTTTCGGCTTTTGAATAAGAACAAATAAATAATAAACAATATAAAATTAAAGAACAGTAAAATGAAGAAACTTAAAGTTTTAGGATTGGCAGCAATCGCTGCAGGTATGTTTTCGTTAACCTCTTGTTTGGACGGCGGCGGTAATACGTCAAGCGGGATGGCATTAGGATATTCTACTTTAAGCATGGATGCTGGTGGAATCGTCGTAAAAGATGATTTTGGCAGTGTGGTTGCTTCAAGCACATTCAATACTCAATTGTCCGGTGGTGAATATGTCGCTTATGCTTATTCAGTGGATTGGGATGCTCAAACTTCCAATAAATATACGGTTGCAACTGTTTCTGCGTTAGAAAAATATGCAGAAGTCTATACGCAAGGTTCAATAACAGATACGACTGCATTATTCTCTAATGAAATGCCTGTGCAAAAATTGGTTATCCAGATGTATTCGGCTGATTATGCCTTTACGGCAAATAATCATATTTTTATGTCTGTTTACCATGAGAATGTTCCTTCCGATATGAAAACTCAATATGATTTTTCTTATGATTCAAGTGCTGATCCTGTAGTTGTTGGAGGAAAAAGGGTGTATGACTTTTATTTACGTGCGATGAAAGTTGCTGATGGTGATAAAGTAAAAGAAGATACTCCTTTTCCAAATGTATACGATTTAAGTCAATTTTTGTCACGGAAACGTCCTGTTGAAAAAGCTGCAGGCAATACTTCTGTAAACATTCGTATTAATTATATTAATGAAGTTGGTGAAGATTTTTTAAGTTCTAAAAAGGGACAGTCTGATGTTATCTCATTTGTAATACCAGAGGAATCTGCATCCTGATAAGTTATTAGTTATATAATTTAATTCCATACCCATTCTTTTATGATTTATGGGTATGGAATTTTTTTTACACAAAAGTACCATCTGTATACCGGATCATATTTTCGTCAGATATGGAATGCCGTTTTTTATTTGGTAAAGACGGGCTGCCAATGGCGGACGCTCCCTCTAAATTTGCCCTCTGGGAATCGCTCCCTAAATAGTGTTATATTGTCTAACTGTAGTTTCGCACCCCTGTCCAGGTACAAAAAGGATAAAATAAACAGATGATACATCTTCCAAAAGAAGACGTATCATCTTACCTGAGTAAGATGTATGAACTTATCGCTATAAGATGTATCATGTTTTATAGATACCCCCTTTCTCCCGATTTCTCCACTATACAATCAATGCCTATCGTCCAAAATAATGCTATCGTACGGAAGATAATTGTTGTCAAACAAAAACATCTTTGTCCCATCCCTATTGACTATCGGGCAAGTCTTTTATGTATCCCGGCTTATTCAGTTTCCTGAACTTCTTTTTGAGCCAGAGATAGTAGCCGGTTATGGCAAAGACAGCCCCTAAGAGTGAAACCAGGCAGCTTAATATCCGGGTGGTTATTCCTCCCCATGTCCCGGCATGGACGGAATAGATCCATCCTCTTATTTTGGCGGATTTGGGAAGATCTTTATATAATTGGGTTTCGGTGATCTTCCCGGTAGCCGGGTCAAAAGAGTAACGGTCGCTTCCTCTCGTATTTCCGTAGTTGGCCGTGGAGACTGTGGCCGATCCGTCCTGGATGGCAATTGAATTATATTCCGGATAACGGCTCTGTAGATCGGCTAAGATTCCGGCCCAATGCGTATAGTCGGTTCCGGAATGTTTCTTCGAACCTCTTTCACCCGATGATTTTTGATGGGTGGAAGGTGCAGGAGCATGAGCCTGTTTAGACGTTGTGCTGACACCGAACACGGTATAGAACGCATCGCGATACCAGCCGAACGACCAGGTCAAGCCGGTTAATGCCAGGACAAGCAGGAGTAAAGCGGCATAAAAACCTCCGGATACATGCAGGTCGTACAGGAAACGGAACCCGCCGGCTTTCGTCTTTATCTTGAGCCGGTTTTTCAATACCTTCTTGTTTCTCGGATACCAGATAACAAGCCCGCTTATGATAATAACAGCCAGAACTAAGGTAGAATATCCGACAATCGCTTTGCCCCAGGCGAAACTCCCGTCCCGCTTATATTCGTCGAGCAGCCAGCGGTGGAGGCGCATCATCTTCATGAAAAAACCTTTTCCGTCGTCTATACCGGTGATTTCTCCGGTGTAAGGATTGATAAAGCAAGCCGCTTTTTTCCCCGGTAAAATTAATTGGTAGGTCCGTTTGGGATCGGAGGAAACCCGTATTCTGTTTATTTTGATGGAGTCGGGAAGTTGCTGGCCGGCGGCGTCCATGAGCACCGCCGGCGAAAGCACTTCGCCTTTTACTTCTTTGACAAAATAACGGGAAGGATAGCAGAGTTCCAGTATCTCCGTTTCGAATACAAGGATTGCCCCTGTCAGGCAAACGATCGCGATGATGATACCGAAAGGTATCGATAACCATACATGTACTTTCGTAAAGAACTTTTTCATTGTGCTGTCAGTTTTCCGATACCGGTTATCTGGGTCGCTTCGACTGTAACCCCTTTCGTTGCATTGACGTTGGCCGGGTCGATCTTGTAGATGGCCGGGGTTCCATCGGTTGTTGTCACGGCGATGTAAGCCTTGCCGTTTTCAACATGTATCGTGTTTCCGAAACCGGAGATTATGTCGGTTGAAGGAAGTCCGCTCACGTAAGTCAACTTTTCGGCTCCTGCTTTGAATACGGCCAACTGATTGGCGGTATAGCCGGTTTCGCTGAAAGGACGGTCGTACATCAGCAACAGGAAATAATCTTCTGTGATATGCCAGCTGCGCAGGAAGGAGTTGCCGTTGCTTTGTGTCTCCAGGTTGCAGTAGTAATCGTCGAAATCTTCACTCCCGTTCGGGATGCGTACTACACCGGCCGGTAAGTTGGTCTGCTGGCGCGGGTCGGACATCGTCTTGGCATAAGATGGAGAAAATACATAGATGTCGCCATTGTCGGCAGCCCAGATCATTTGATAATATTGCGATTTGAAACGGCCGCAGGCGTAACTGATTTTATCAGTCTTGATGATTTTCTTATTTGTAAATGTTGCATCGTCGAAGATGGCGACCCAACAGGAATTCGGATATTGTGTCCACAATAGTTCGTCTTTTTCGTAAGCGCTGCTATTCGAGCCTCCGGACTCGGTTTTAACCAGGTCCTCGTTACCCGGCAGAATCCATTTCCCGTTTCCGTCTTTTGTCCCGTACTGGCTTAACCCCATCGGTACGGCTACGCTGTAGATCTTGCTGTTATGTTCCAGGATACCGGCAAGGGTTACATACTCGCCGTTTCCCAGGAAGTTCTCTGACAGGTAGGCTTCATTCTTCGTATCGTTGTCCGTCTTTGTCTGTGCGGCAACATCCAGGAGGGAAACCAGGAACGACTGGGGAACATAGCCGTTTTCGTCCGCCCATTCAGTAGGGCCGTCGCCGGAGGAAAGTGTCATGATATATTTGTCGTAAATGCCGTAAGTAGTGAACCGTTTGACCTTATAGCTCTGTGAGCGTGTTTCGAGTTTGCCGTTCGCATTCAGGATATACGAACGTGTATCACCAGCATTACCCTGATTGTAGGTCAGGCCATACAAATACCGGTCTTTATAGAACACCCACTGTGTGGCGCCGTCATTCACAAGGCCGTTGTTTAATGTCGTGATGGTCCCATCGTCCACACTTTCAGCCGTAAGCAGCACGTTGGTCGTATTTCCGGATGCCGTGGTAGAAGCGGGGATTACGAATGTGCTTTTTGCATCGCTTGTTCCTCCGCCCGCGTCCGGTGCCGGGATATCGTTGTCACTACATGAAGTAAACAGTCCGCCCGTCAGCATGGCTGCGGCAATACCGGTTAATAAATGATTCTTTTTCATCTTGCAATAAATGTATTTATATTTTGTAACTGTGATAATTGAATTAATTTCCGAAATAAACTCTCACTTTGCCGTAGAACGCACGTCCTGCTTTCTGCAGGCTGAAGTTGTCGTACAGGTCTTCATTTGTGAAGTTGCGGCACTCGAACGACACGTTGTAACGCCCGTTCCGGAGGCTGTAGGAGAGGGATAGGTTATGAGAGAACTGGTTCGGCACGACATAGTCGTTATTTTTCGATCCGATAGCGGACGAATAATACGTAAAGCTATGCAGGTACTGATTGTCGTAAGTCACCGTCAGCACATTGCCCTTTTCCCAAAGGTTACGCCAGTAGAACGATACGTCCGAATCGGCAAACCGGTAGGGAAGGTTCGGCATCCGCTCTCCATAGGCCAGGTTTGCGGCACTGCTGGAGATGGAGGTTTTCATCTTGTCGCGTACGTCCATCTGGGTGAAGTTGCCGCCTACGCTCACCCAGTTGGCAAAGTTGTAGCGGATGGACAGGTTAAACCCCTTTGTTTCGACTTTACCGTAGTTGATATAGGTGGCAGCCTGCTTGCCGCCGCTCAAGTCCGTGATGTTGCGCTGTATGTAATCCTTCGTATTGCGGTAGACCACTCCACCTTCCACATATATGGTATGTTTTCCGAATGTTTTGTTGTAGCTAAGGTTGAGGTTGAGGTTGTCGCTGTTTTCCGGCCGGATGCTCAGTTCACCCGTTTCGAGGTCTTCGTCGCCGAACATTTCTTCAATGGTCGGCAGGCGGTAGGCCTTTTCATAAGATAGCTTTGCCTGCAGGCCGGTCAGGATGAAATAGGTTCCGGCTGCCCCGTAACCGAACGAGTTGACGGAACGTGTATTGCGCACATAGTCGTCCTGTGTGGTCGAGGTTGCCACCGGACCTGCAACAAACTGGTTGTAGTATTTTCCGAAAGCGGAGAAGTTCCAGTGTTCGGATGGCATCAACCGGTAGGACAGGCCCGAAATGTTTTTGCGGGTTTCTTTGGCGATGGCATTTGTCATCTCTTCGGCTGCAAGCAGGGAGGTGTTGGAGCGGTGGAACGTGTTCAGCACATGGTTGAAGGTGAATGTGTGCATCTTGCCGATCCGGTAATTGAGAGTCAACGTGCCGTTCCAGTTATTGTTGTCTGCCCGGGAGTATTGTCTTGACTGCTCTCCGGCGGAGTTCATCAGATGTTTTTCTCCACGCCAGTTATATTCATAAGAAGAGGTGTCCACGTTGGTCGTGAGGTTTTTATTGTAGTTGGCGGTCAGCACCATGTCTAAGCCTTTGGCGAACAGGTCGCGTTTGCCATATTCCAGCGAAGGCATCAGCGAGTGTCCCTTGCGGTGCTTCTGTCCGTAGACGATTTCCTGGCGCACGCCGGTCTGTATGTCCTGATACATATTGGAATAGGTGAAACCCAGCAGCAGGCGGTCCGCCCAGCTCTTGTCAACGACGCCCAGTTTGCCGATAACTGCTTCGTTGTGGTAGGTGTCGTTGAAGCGTTTCACCCGTTCTTTCTTGCTTCTGTCGATACTACCTGTTTCGAAGTTTTCTACCGGGGCGTTTACATAGTAGTCATTGTCCGAATAGTTTTGGAACGCGTTGATCTCGTAGGTGAAGCCGTTCTTGAAGGTCTGGCCGAAGTTGACGTAAGATTTATGCGTGTTGAAAGAACCGTAGGAATAGGAGGCGTCTAAAAACCATCTGTTCCGTTTCTTTTTGGTGATGATGTTGATCACGCCTCCGATTGCATCCGCACCGAAGCCGACCGGGACCACCCCTTTATAGATTTCGATGCGTTCGGCAAAGTTCACCGGGATGTTGTTCAACCCGAACGAGCTTCCCACACCTTCCTGCGGCACGCCGTCGATAAAGATTTTCACGTGCTTGCCGCTGAAGCCGTCCAGCGTGAGTTGCATATCCGAACCGACTCCGCCGGATTCACGTACCTTCATCCCCGGTGCTTTGGCGAGCGCTTCGCTCAGGTTCTTAGTGGAATTCTGCAACTCTTTCGTATCGACTGCTATGGCATTGAATGCAGAACGTTTCAAGCGGCTTATTCCGTTTGAGACAACCACCACTTCGTCCAGCTCCGTCGATTGCGGAGTAATGGTTATGTTCTGTTTGACCCTTTCCCCGCCGATGAGTTTCACCGGCGTTTCGACGGTCTTGTAACCGATGGCGGAAACGACTAAAGTATAGTCGCCTGCCGGGGCCTTCAGATGGTAAATTCCTTGTTCGTCGGTCGTCCCTCCATACGTGGTGCCTTTCAGGTAGACGGTTGCGAAATCTACAATTTCTTTTTCCGTAGATATTATTTTGCCCGAGATCATCGCCCTCTCATATGCTGAGGCGGATATCGCAGTGAACAGGAATATGAGTAAACAGGAAATCTTAAGAATAGTCGCTTTCAATTTATAAAGAGTTTTATATCGTTAGTAAAACGATGCAAAGGTCTTTATAAAAGGAAAACGCATCAATCGCGGATTTTAGGTAATTTTATTGTTCCCGTAATTGTGATTTTGACAATACCGCTAACTATATGTAGGTATTTTTCGTCTTTAACCTTCCCCGGGGTAGGGGAAGGTTGGATTAGTTTTCTTTCTTGGGAGCGACAAATGCCGTGTATAACTGGAGCAAGGCAGAAATGGTCAGGCAAATCACCCATTCTTTCCGCCCGCTGAACATCAGGGCGGATGCGAAAATGCACAGCAATCCGGCAAAAATATTGTAGCGGTGCAACCTGCGCCTGCGGAAATCCATTTCCTTGGTAGGCATCGTCAGATAGCTGACGGCTATACCGGCAGCACCTACGGCAAACAGGTAAGGTGCTACCGCCGGCAACGCCAGGTATAATCCCGCGCCGGCGAGCAACAGCAGGGCGGAGATATTGAAAACTATCGTTCTTACTTTTTCGTTCATTTACTTGTTCTTAATAATGTATACATCCTCGTTCGACTTTTTCATGAAATATTCTTCACGGGCAAAGCGTTCGAGGCCTTCCTTATCCGTATGCAGGTCGTTCAGCTTTTTGCTGTTGACTTCGATCTCATTCTGGTAATGCTTGATCTCTTTTTCCAGGCTGCGAATCTTTTCATCATAGGTATAACGCTTATACAGACTACTATCGCCCATTACAAAAGTCAGAGCGAAGAACACTATGGTTACCAGCCAGTAGGCATTGATCTTAGATAGATACTTGTTGTAAAAGTCTTTTATGCGTGACATCGGAACTTCGTTTTTGCAAAGGTAAATGAATTATTTTGTTTATCTTTGTCTTGTTAATAAAAAAGCAGAGAATGGATAATTATATTGTATCGGCAAGGAAATACCGTCCTTCTACTTTTCGTAGTGTGGTAGGGCAGAAGTCCTTGACTACTACACTTAAAAATGCAATACAAAGTAACAAGCTGGCTCATGCCTACCTCTTTTGCGGTCCCCGCGGAGTGGGTAAAACCTCTTGTGCCCGTATCTTTGCCAAGACGATCAATTGCCTGAATCCGACTGCCGACGGGGAAGCCTGTAACGAATGTGAGTCCTGCAAGGCTTTCAACGAGCAGCGTTCTTATAATATACACGAACTCGATGCGGCCTCCAACAACTCGGTAGACGATATCCGCGCCCTGATCGACCAGGTGCGTATTCCGCCTCCAATCGGAAAATACAAGGTGTTTATTATCGACGAGGTTCACATGTTAAGCTCGGCGGCTTTCAATGCGTTTCTGAAAACGTTGGAGGAGCCGCCCCATCATGCCTTGTTCATCCTGGCTACGACCGAGAAGCACAAGGTTTTGCCGACCATCCTGTCCCGCTGCCAGATATACGACTTTTCGCGTATCTCGATTGCCGATATGGTGGAACATCTGGAATACGTCTCTTCATGCGAAGGGGTGACGGCGGAACCGGAAGCCTTGAATGTGATTGCCCAAAAAGCGGATGGCGGTATGCGCGACGCGCTGTCCATCTTCGACCAGGTGGTCAGTTTCACAAATGGAAATATTACGTATCAGGCTGTTATCGATAACCTGAACGTCCTGGATTACGAATATTATTTCCGGCTGACGGATGCGATGCTTTCGGGCAACGTCAGGTCTGCCATCCTGATCCTGAATGATATATTGAGCAAAGGTTTTGACGGGCAGAATATTATAACCGGCCTGGCATCGCATTTCCGGGATTTGCTGGTGTGCAGGGATGAGTCTACTTTGATCTTGTTCGAGGTGGGGGCTTCCATCCGTGAACGGTATAAGGAGATGGCGAAACGCTGTTCCGACCAACTCTTGTTTAAGGCGATCGAATTGGCAAATACCTGTGACCTGAATTACCGGGCCAGCCGGAATAAACGCCTCCTATTGGAACTGACGCTTATCCAGCTTTGCCAGTTGAGCAGTGCCGGACAACCGGTCGATGATAAAAAAAAAGGGCTGATTGAACCGATCGCGTCAAACGGGCAGGGCCAGCCTCCTGCTGCCCAACCGCAACAGGCTGCAGCGGCTCAGACATATACCGTACAATCCGCTCCTCCTTTGCAGCGCCCGGTACAATCTCCGCAGGAAATGACGGGTGCGACTTCCCGCCAGCAGATGGTTTCCACTCATGTTCCGGCTTCTTCGACTGTTATTCCGCAGGCTCCTCCGGCGTCGGCTCCCAAGAGAATAGCACGTCCGCCCCAGTTCGGTACTTCCATTAAAGAGATAGGAATGGAGCATCCGAAGGCACAGGCGGCGACACAGGCTGCTGACGTGGTACAGGAAATGCAGAGCCCTTTCAGCCAGGATGCATTGGTACATTACTGGGATGCGTATGCCTCTGCGATCGATAAGAAGGTATATCTAAAAAATACGATGATCAATTGCAAGCCGGCCTTGCAGGATAATTATTATTTTGAAGTCTGCGTGCATAATCCCGGGCAGCAGGATGAGCTGACGAATAATTGTATCGATATCTTGGGCTTTCTGCGGATGCAGTTGAAGAATACCCGTATTCAGATGCGTGTCCGTATAGATGAAACGAATCAGAAGCATTTAGCCTATACGTCGGCGGAGAAGTATGAACATTTGCTGAATATAAATCCGGTTCTGGCTAAGTTGAAGGATGAGTTTAATCTGACACTTGACTAAATAGTTGAAAGGTGAAAGGTGGAAAGATGTATAAATTAAACTTTCACCTTTCACCTTTCACCTTTCACCTGAATTTACATTTCTCTGATCCAAACATTACGGAAGCTGATCGGCTCGCTGGGGTCGCCGTGAGACTGCAAACGGATCGGGCCTGCACCATGTTTTATGACTTTCGGGAAACCGATATATTCCGTAGTACCCAGGATAGTTGTGTTGTTCTGTAATACGATGCCATTCTGAATCACCGTAACGCGCGGCGGAACACGATAAGTGCCGTCTTCCTTGAAGATAGGAGCGGAATAGATGATGTCGTAGACATTCCATTCGCCCGGTTTACGCATGGCGTTTGCCAGAGGAGGCGTCTGTTTGTAGATACTACCGGTCTGTCCGTTCACGTATGTTTCGTTGTTGTAGCAATCCAAAACCTGGATTTCATACATGTCCTGCAAGAAGATACCGCTGTTGCCGCGTCCTTGGCTCTTGCCTGTGATATTTTTAGGTACGCACCATTCGATATGCAATTGGAAGTTCTCGAATTTTTGTTTTGTCAGGATATCGCCTTTCTTCTTGTCTACAGTGAAAACACCGTCTTTTACGATCCATTCGGCCGGCCCGCCGTTGGCGCTTTGCCAAGCGGAGAGATCTTTGCCGTCAAAGAGGACGATGGCATCGGAAGGAGCGCTGTTTGTTTTGATGTCGCCCGGAGTGACTACTTTCGGTTGCGGAGTCCAGTATTCGGACATTCCCGGTTTCATTTGTTCCTGTTCGGGATACTGTTTTTGTGCGCTTGCACTGATACAAGCTGTACAAGCCAGAGCTGCCAAAGCAGTCCTCATCGTGATACTTCTGTTCATGGTCTAAATTTTTTAATTAGGTTTAGAATTTACTGATTGCAAATGTATAAAAAACGGCAATACAGTAGCTCCTATATTGCCGTTTTTTTACAGAATGCCTTAAAAATCTTCCTTTATGGCTTGTGATTGAAAAGCCGTTGTTCTGCCAGTTGTTCATATTTTGTACCCGGCCGCCCGTAGTTGCAATACGGATAAATGCTGATCCCGCCGCGCGGTGTGAAAATACCGGTTACTTCGATATATTTGGGATCCATCAGCCGGATAAGGTCTTTCATGATGATATTGACACAATCTTCATGGAAGGCTCCGTGGCTGCGGAAGCTGAACAAATATAATTTCAGGCTCTTGCTCTCCACCATTTTAATATCGGGGATATAATCGATGTAGATGGTTGCAAAGTCCGGCTGGCCGGTGATAGGGCAGAGGCTTGTGAATTCCGGACAGTTGAAACGTACCCAGTAATCATTATCGGGATGCTTGTTTGTAAACGCTTCCAACACCTCCGGAGCATAATCCTGCTTGTACACGGTTGAACCTCCTAACAGGTGCAACTCATTTTCCTCTTTTCTTGTATCCATATTATCTTTTTTGTCTCTTTAGATATTTCTCTAATCCTTCGCGGCGTAGTTTGCAAGCGGGGCAATGTCCACAGCCTTCTGCCATGATGCCGTTGTAGCAGGTGAGGGTTTGGGTACGTACGAGGTCGAATACGCCCAATTCGTCGGAAAGTTCCCATACTTCGCTCTTATCCCGGTTCATGAGGGGGGTGTGGATCACGAACTGTTCGTCCATCGCCAGGTTCAGCGTGACGTTGAGGGAGCGGACGAATGTGTCGCGGCAATCGGGGTAACCGCTGAAATCGGCTTCCGACACGCCTGTCACTAAGTTGAAGATTCCTTTGCTGCGCGCCAGGATCGCTGCGAAGGTAAGGAATACCATGTTGCGCCCCGGAACGAACGTGTTCGGGTAGCTGTCCGCCGGTTTTTCCTGATCCATCGAAATGTCCGTATTCGTCAGCGAACAGTTCGGATCGAGCTGGCTGATCAACGACACGTCCAACAGGTGAAACGGTACTTGGGCGTCGGCTGCTATTTTTCGTGCAACCTCTATTTCCAAGGAATGTTTTTGTCCGTAAGTAAAACAAACGGCTTCTACGCGGGAGAAATGCTTCTTTGCCCAGAACAGGCAGGTCGTGGAGTCTTGTCCACCGGAGAAGCATACCAAAGCGGCTTCTTGATGTTTCATATCTTTCTTGTTTTTAATACGTGGTTTAGCAAGCACACGGAAAAGGAAACGGTCCTTTTCGGATGCAAAGATACTTTTTAAATTGACAATAGACAATTGATGATTGACAATTGGAAAGAATAAGTGTTGCACAATACGGATGGTTTTGTGCAGCACATTTTAGGTGAAAGTGTGCAATATTTAAAAAAAGTATATATCTTTGCCTCCGTTTTGTAATTAAGAAAAGTAAAGCATGAATAAAAAAGTAGTAGTAGGTGCGGCATTGATGATGATGCCTTTGGTTTCTTCTGCTGGTGGATATTTGACGAATACGAACCAGCATGCAGCCTTTTTAAGGTCACTTTCGCGAGGTGCGGCAATTGATATCGATGGCGCTTTGTCTAACCCGGCAGGCCTATCTTTTTTGCCGACAGACGGTTTCCGTGTGGGTGTGAGTATCCAAAGTGCTTTCCAGACCCGTGACATCGATGCCTCTTTCGGTACATACAATGGTTTTGATCCGGTGAATAAGGTGCCGACAGTAAGTGATACCCCTTATAAAAAGTATTACAAGGGTAAGGCGGCCGCTCCTGTGATCCCGAGTGTTTTTGCGGCATATAAAAAAGGAGATTGGACCATCTCCGGCTTCTTCGCCATTACGGGTGGGGGCGGTAAGGCTTCGTTTGACGATGGCTTGCCTATGTTCGAATCGGCGGCTATGGCAGGTATATTTATGGAAAGCTTGGGGAAATATGTGGCGTCAGGCGGCAAAAGTCCTATCGTTACTCCGGATATGTACACGATCAACAGTGCGATGGACGGCAGGCAGTATATCTATTCCGTGCAATTGGGATTAGGCTACAGGATCACCGATTGGCTTTCTGCCTTTGCCGGAGGCCGGATGAACTATTTCTCGGGAAACTACGACGGGTATCTGGATGCAAAGTTAAAAAAGGATTTCGGTGGAGCGGATTTGATGAACTTGGCTTTGGATTGCGACCAGACAGGTTGGGGGTTGACACCGGTCCTGGGGGTCGATGTCAAATATGGCAAATTCAACTTCGGGGCTAAATATGAATTCAAGACGAACTTGAACATCGAAAACAATACCAAGAAGTTGGATTATCCCGACAGTGCGGAAGATTTGGTCGGTCCGTACAAACATGGAGTGAATACGCCGAACGATATTCCTTCCATGCTTTCGGTGGCAGCCTCCTATCAGTTTTTACCCATGCTGAAGGCTTCGGTGGAGTATCATTTCTACGATGACAAGAAAGCGGGCATGGCCGGTGGAAAACAGAAAGAACTGGAAAGAGGCACGAACGAGTACCTCTTTGGCATAGAGTGGGACGTAATCAAGAGGTTGACCATCAGTGGTGGCGCCCAAATTACGGATTATGGTTTGTCTGACAATTTCCAAAGTGATGTCAGTTTCTACTGCGACTCTTATACGTTAGGCTTTGGGGCCAAGGTGATGCTAAGCGAAAAGATGGCATTGAATGTGGGCTATATGTGGACAACTTACCACGATTATACCAAGAAGATGGATGATTACTGCGGTACGAAACTTCCGGGACAGAATGTCTATAGCCGTACCAACAAAGTATTTGGCGTAAGTTTGGATTACGCTTTTTAAATCTGAAAGATACCTATATCGGTTGCTGCCCGTAACCAATAGCTTTAGGGATCGTAACCAATAGCTTTAGGGATCGTAAAGCATAGCTTTGTAATCGGTATAAAAAAAGAGGGAGCGTCAAACTCCCTCTTTTTTGTTTATTATTATGTTTGCTTGTTGTCGATTACATCTGGATCCAGCGAACGAATGCGAAGTCCATGCGGTGAGGCAATTCTTTGTTTACAGGGTAAACGCGGAAGCCCATCTTATGGAGGCCTGCTTCACTCGGAGTAGTCTTCAGTTCGAAGAACAATTTGGAACCTTCTTCCTTCATCAACTTGAACTGTTCGGATGCCAGGTATTCCAACTGATGGTTTTCAGGATTTTCTTTTGTGATAACCATTTCAACGCCCAACATACCTTTCAGCTCGTGGCGGTCGATAACCAGGTTGAACTTATAGTCTTTGCCTACAACCAATCCGTCGAGAGCCAAATCCTGTGAGCTGGTAAATGATTCGACCTGGAAGCTGTCCCAATGTTCAGCTACTTCCTCTTTCCATGCAGCGATTGCTTTGGCTTCGGCGAAGCCGTTTTCACGCAGGTGGGCGGAACGGGTTGCCAGCTTATTGTAGAAACGATTGATATAATCGTCCAACATACGTTTCATCGTATAGTCGGGAGCGATTTCAGACATCGAGTTCTTGATGTACTGGATCCATTCGGGAGAGTAGCCCTTACTGTTTTTAGCATAGTAAGTCGGGATGATCTCTGTTTCCAGGGTATGGTAGATGGTAGCGGCATCCAACTGATCCTGATACTGCTGGTTTTCGTAAGTACGCTTGTCGGTCAATGCCCAGCCTGCGCCCTGCTTGTAACCTTCGTACCACCATCCGTCCAATACGGAGAAGTTCAGAACACCGTTCATTTCCGCCTTTTCGCCAGATGTACCGGATGCTTCCAGAGGACGGGTCGGAGTGTTCAGCCAAACATCGACACCTGCGATCAGGTGACGGGCCAGACGCATATCGTAGTTTTCCAGGAAGATGATCTTACCTAAGAATTCCGGACGGCGGGAGATTTCGACAATGTGCTTGATCAAACCCTGTCCGCCACCATCGGCCGGGTGAGCTTTACCGGTGAATACGAACTGGATCGGATATTGTTCGTTGTTTACGATCTTGGCCAAACGATCCAGGTCTGTGAACAGCAGGTGAGCGCGTTTGTAAGTAGCGAAACGGCGACCGAAACCGATCAGCAGGGCGTTCGGGTTGATCTTGTCCAGGATGGAAACAACCTTAGCAGGGTCACCCTGGTTCTTCAGCCAGTTTGTCTTATACTGGTTTTTGATGTATTTGATCAGTTTGTTCTTCAGAGTCTTGCGGATAGCCCAGATGTCTTCGTCCGCAACGTTCTGAATGGCCTCCCAGTATAACTTGTTTGACTGATCCTTAAAGAATTTCTTATTGAAGTTTTCAGCAAAGAAACGTTTCCATTCGGTGGAAGCCCAAGTCGGCATGTGTACGCCGTTGGTAACATATCCAACGTGCAGTTCATCAGGGAAGTAACCTTTCCATACCGGAGCGAACATACGTTGCGACACTTTTCCGTGCAACCAGCTTACGCCGTTTGCTTCCTGGCAAGTGTTCAAAGCGAATACGCTCATGGAGAACTTTTCGTTCGATCCCGGGTTTTCGCGTCCCATATCGATGAATTCCTGCCA
Source organism: Parabacteroides vesiculifaciens (assembly GCF_049860805.1). Lineage (NCBI taxonomy): Bacteria > Pseudomonadati > Bacteroidota > Bacteroidia > Bacteroidales > Tannerellaceae > Parabacteroides > Parabacteroides vesiculifaciens. The sequence continues at coordinate 2,590,584 of NZ_CP187555.1, read as the reverse complement.
GCTGATACCCAGTTTGCCCGGGAATTCACCCATGTAGCGGCCGAACAGACCTTCGTCGAAGTAGTCGTGACCTGCCGGAACCGGTGTGTGGACGGTGTACAAGGCGGAAGCGCGTACAACTTCCAGAGCCTGGTTGAATGACAGATTGTCGTTCTGGATGTAGTCCACCAGACGCTGTGCGTTGATTAACGCGGCATGTCCTTCGTTGCAGTGGTAAATCTGTTTCTTGATGCCCAGCTTGTTCAGCATCAGGATACCGCCGATACCCAACAGATATTCCTGTTTCATGCGGTTTTCCCAATCGCCGCCATACAACTGGTGCGTGATGGAACGGTCCCATTCGCTGTTCTGAGGAATATCCGTATCCATCAAATATAAAGGAACGCGTCCTACGCTTACTTTCCAGATGTGCGCATAAACGGTGCGGCCGGGGTAGGGCACTTCCAATACCATCGGTTCGCCGTTAGCTTGCATGACCTGGGTAAGGGGCAGCGCGTTGAAGTTTTGCGGTTCGTAGTTGGCAATCTGCTGTCCTTCCATAGACAGAGATTGTGTAAAGTAACCGTAGCGGTACAGGAAACCTACCGCAGTCAGGTCGATGTTGCTGTCGCTGGCTTCCTTCAGGTAGTCACCAGCCAATACACCCAGACCGCCGGAATAGATTTTCAGCACGTTTGTCAAACCATATTCCATGCTGAAATAAGCGACAGACGGTTTTGTCTGATCCGGCTTAACATTTACATAATCCTTGAATATCGAGTAAACTGCTTTGATTTCCGCCATCAGGACGTCATCTGCCAGGATTTCCTCAATACGCTTGTAAGACAGGCTTTGAAGTAAAAGTACGGGGTTACCTTCTGTTGATGCCCAGAGTTCAGGATCGATCTTACCGAATAATTTGGCTCCTTCATGGTTCCATACCCACCATAAATTTGTAGCCATTTCATATAGAGGCTGTAATTGCTCGGGGAGCATAGAATGGGAATAGATATCCTTCCAAATCGGGCTGTTTGCGTTATTCGCTTTGATTTTCATTATTATGAAGTTTAAAATGTTTCAATTACTATTTTAATATTATATAATCTCTTCTTTTGTTTAAAATGCTGCAAAGATAGGGATTATCTGTTTTATTATGAGCGTATTTTAATTATTTCTTTTGTTTGCACGCTCCAAAGCGATCCTGAAAGCCTCTTCATAGTAAACAATGAATTTGCTCCATTCGGCTTTAGCAGCCAGGTTGAAACTGCGTTTCCGGATTTCTGCCACATCCTTTTTATCCTTTCCGGCAAGCGTCAGGATCGAGGAGGTGATGGCATCTGCAACTTCGAAATAATTGAAATCGTCACGGTTCACTACGGCTACACCTTCGTTGATATTGCTACCCGTCACATGCTTCTTCGCCCATAAACCGAAACCGGCAAGGTCGGTGGTGATGGTCGGAATCCCGAATGCGATACTTTCCAGCGGAGTGTATCCCCAGGGTTCGTAATAGGAGGGATAAACGGTGGCATCCATACCGATCAGCAGGTCGTAATAGGGTTTGTTGAGGATACCGTCGCGTCCGTCTAAATAGCAAGGCACGAAAATGATTTTCAGCTTGTCGGTTGCCGAATTGGTAAAACCGGCGTGGGAGATATAGTTCAGCACCTTGTCTTGCTCCATCAGGTTCAGCCAATGTGTGACGAATGGCATTTGCATGGGTGAAGTGGTGCGGATATTCTTGTCGATGACTTCTTTCAGGTCTGCGCGTGCATCGCGTACCCAGGCGGGGACCATGATGAAGGCGACGACTTCGCGTTGAAGCCTTCCGGAAGTGCGTACCCGGTTCATTGCCTCGATAAAGACATCGATGCCTTTGTTGCGGTATTCATAGCGGCCGCTGGTGGAAACCAGGAAAGCATCCGTCGAAATAGGGCATCCGAGCAGTTTCTCTGCGACGTTGAGCAGGTCGCGGCGGGCGGCCGTACGCTTTTTCTCGTATTCTTTTTTGGCTGGGACGAAGTTGGGTTCGAAGCCGTTCGGCGTGACGATGTCCGGGGCTTTGTCCAGCAATTGTTTACACTCGCGAGCCGTGATGTCGCTTACCGTTGTAAAGCAGTCTACATGCAGGGCTGTCTGTTTTTCCAGCGAATGTTTCGCTTCCATGTTCAGCTCTTTCGCCATTTGGTCGCCGTTATATCCGTCCATGTAAGCATACAGGGCTTTGTTGTTTCCGGCGATGGAACGGCCGATAGAGGTGGCGTGTGTCGTGAAGAGCGTTGCGATGGCCGGGATTTGCTTTTGGATGTAAAGCGCACCCATTCCCAGCATCCATTCGTTAAACAGAGCTGCAACTTTTTTGTTTTCCAACTTGTAGAAATGGTAGAAGCTTTCGATGACCTTACCTACTGCGTAAGCGAAGATGCAGGATTCGTCGTAGTCGCCGTATGCATGGATCGAGTCTACGCGGAAACTTTCCCACATCGAGTAGAAAAAGGAATCCCTTTCTTTGAAGAAAGGTTTAAAATCTACTAAGATTACGGGAGGTTTTCCCGGAACATTCCATCGGCCTACTTTTACTTTCAGATTCTCTGTGGTCTTCGTATAAGCTCTCCAGTCAGCAAACAGAACATCGTCTTCAATAAAGTCGGGAGCGTTTGTGTTAGCCCACACATCAGGTCCTATAAAAATCAGTTTATCTTTAAAAGATTGTTGCAACGTATGCGCTTTCGTTGAAAGGACGGTATAGATACCTCCTACTTTGTTACATACTTCCCAACTGCTCTCGAAAAGATATTCTGGCGTTGTTGATATATTATCCATAAACGATTTTGTTTATTATCAGATATTTTGGGGGACAAAGATACGAATTTTTATCTTTTTTTCAACGATAGGGCTTGTTTAATGAATGAATTATGTAGATTTGTAGATATTTTAATGTAAACGATTATGGCTAAAAGAAGAATTTTAAAGAAAGACATCAGCTATGTAGCTGGCGATTTGTTTTCAGAAGCATTGGTCTGTATGCTGTATATCCCTGGAGTCGATTCGGCGAAGGCTGACGTAGTGATGGCGAGAATACTCGATATGCAGGATGAATTTATTCGTCGTGCCAACCGTCCGGACGGAAAAGAAAACAAAAAACGGGTGAAAGAGTACTACCGTAAATTACGGACAGACCTGCAAACGGAAATAAACGCAATAGCAACTGAAATCGGAGAGTTGAGCAAATAGAAAGTAAAGAATGAAGAAAGCTATAAGTAAGGCGCTTCTTCGCTTAGCGGGCTGGAAACTGGGACCGTTGGTCGAGGATGTGCCTAAATGTGTGATATGCGTGGCTCCGCATACCAGTAACTGGGATTTTATCGTAGGGAAGTTGTTTTATACCTCGATCGGGCGTAATGCCAGTTTCCTGATTAAGAAGGAATGGTTCTTTTTCCCGTTCAACCTGTTGTTTAACTGGCTGGGCGGCGTGCCTGTGGATCGCCATAAACGGACCTCGGTGACGGATCAGATGGTGGAACAATTCAATCACCGGAAAGAATTTCAGCTGGCCGTGACTCCCGAAGGAACACGCAAGCGGGTGAATGACTGGAAAAGGGGGTTCTACTATATCGCACAAAAAGCCAATGTGCCTATCCTGATGGCCTATTTCGACTACAAAAAGAAAGAGGCCGGTTTCAAAGGAGTATTCTATCCCACGGGTGATGCGGATAAAGATATCCGTGAGATCCGTGAGCATTACAGGGATGTGACAGCTTGTCACCCGGAAAACTTTGTTCAAATTTAATATTATGGCAGACAATTTGCGTATCAGTATGGTCCAGTCCCATATTATCTGGGAGGACAGAGATGAAAACCTGGGTTATTATGGAGAATTGCTCCGGCGTGTCAGCGGTAAGACCGACATTGCTGTTTTGCCGGAAACGTTTACAACGGGCTTCTCCATGGAAGTTGAAAAACTGGCCGACACGATGGACGGGCCGACTATCCCTACCGTCAAGGGGTGGGCGAAGAAGTATAAGCTTGCTGTGGCAGGCAGTTTCATTGCGAAAGAAGACGGGAAATATTTTAACCGCGCTTTCTTTATCACTCCTGACGGTGAAACTTATTTGTATGACAAGCGGCACCTGTTCCGGATGGCTGGCGAGGACCAGCATTTTACGGCCGGGGACAAACGGACCATCGTACGGTATAAGGACTGGAACATCTGTTTGCAAGTTTGCTATGATCTTCGTTTCCCGGTTTGGAGCCGGAATGCGAACAATGAATATGATCTGCTGATCTATGTCGCCAATTGGCCTGAGGCCCGTAAGAAGGTTTGGAAGACATTGCTCCAGGCACGTGCGATGGAGAATATGGCATACGTCTGCGGGGTGAACCGGGTCGGGATCGATGGTAAGGGGTTTGTGTACCGGGGCGATTCCATGATCTTCTCTCCGAAAGGTAAAAAGCTGGCCGATGCCGGCAAACGGGAAGAAGTAACCCGTACTTGCACCCTTACGCGTGCGGATCTCGAGGAACTAAGGGCTAAATTCCCGGCGTGGAAAGATGCGGATGCGTTTGTTATAAGCGAATGATAGGTAAAGAGGCTGTTGCAGGAATAAGGAGCAACAGCCTTTTTTATTTGTTCTCCTGACGTACCGGCAGATCGATCGTAAAGCAACTTCCTTTTCCCTCTTCTGATCTTAGACCGATTTCTCCTCCGAAACGTTTGACGATTACCTGGCAGATAGCCAATCCTAATCCTGTTCCCTGCGCGAATTCATTCAGTTTGTTGAACCGTTCGAATACGGCTTTCTGTTGTTTTTCAGGAATGCCGATACCGGTGTCTTCTATAAATATGGAAACGGAGGAATCTCCTGTTTTGTAGCTGTAACCGATTTTTATAAATCCTTCTTTAGTGAATTTGGCGGCATTATTGATGAAGTTTGTGATAACCTGCGTCAGCCGGCAATGATCGGTCTCGATAATAGCGGGAGTTTCGGGGGTTTCTTTGATCAACTCTACCTGCTTGGGCATCAATAGCTGGTGGGTATGATAGATGTCGTTTATCAGATCCGTCAGATTGATGGAAGCGAAGGTGAAGTCCATATGTCCGGATTCGATACGCGATAAATCCAGAATATCGTTGATAAGTTTTAAAAGGAGTTCGCAGTTGGAATTGATTAGTTTTATGAATTCTTGTTTTTCTTCAACATTCAATTCGACTTCTTCGCTTACAATGATATTGGAAAATCCGACAATGGCATTCAGTGGGGTGCGGATCTCATGGCTCATATTCGCAAGGAAGGTCGATTTCATCTTATCGGATTCTTCCGCTTTTCGGCGGGCGTCTATCAACTCCTGTTCCGCTTCTTTTACCTGTTGGATATTCAGGCATAGACCGCTGAAAATGTTTTCTTCTATATTATAGGTATACCGGTATTCCCACCATTGATACCCTTTCCCGTTAAAGTTGCAGCGGGTTTGGGAAATGTTTTTCTGTAGCAATCCCCGGTGTGCTCTGTCTACGTTATGAAGAACTTTTTGCGCATCTTCGGGCAGGAGGTAAGAAATGTATTTATCTATAGAAAGCGGTTTCGGTTCCAGTCCGGCGACAGAATAGAAATCGTTGTCGAAATAGAAATAGTTGTTTTTCAATTGAAAGGCGAAGACTCTACCGCCGGCGAGAGCCAGGGAAAGGAATCTTTCCCCTTTTTTCAGACTCTCCTGTGCCTGTTGTTTGTTTTTGTTTTCCCTCCGGTAAAGGCGCAAAAGGGAAAGGATGACTACTATAATGCTTGTAGCCAATATGCATCCGAGGAAGATAAGATGCATTTTATATCGCTCTGCAAAAGGCATATTGATAATCAGGCAGTCTTCCGGCAGCTTATTCAGTGGAATATGCCAACGTTCCAGCTCTTTCCAGTCTGCCATATAGAACTTGGATGCTTCGACTACCGGAGTGCCCTGTCGTTTTTTGCCCTTTAGTATGTTCGAAACAGCTTTGACGGATGATTTGTATTGCTCTTCAATGGGAGTGATGTAGCCGCCCAAAATGCCACGTCCAAGCCCGAATCCCTCATTGATGACGGTACAGGTCGGGCTGCTGGCCAGCAAACCGAGGCGCTGGGAGGAAAAATCCCACTTACATTGAACGAAATTCGAATATCGTCCCAAGCTTGAAAGCACCCATAACAAGTCGTTGGAGGAAGATTCCCTCGAGTCGATAAGGCTGTATTCCATTTTGGAGGGTTCTTGGAACATGACTTTCGTATTGGTCTTGATGCTGTCGATTTTAAAGTAGAAAGATCCGTTCTCTTCCAACACGTAGGATGAACTTCCTATCTTATCGATTCCTACCGTATGCAGATCTTTAAGCAGGCTCCGGGTTGCCTGGTGTCCCAGATAGGTATTGTCCGTCCAGAAATGCAATCGCCTCGGTCCGAAAAGGACTTCTATAAAATGGATGGTTTTTAAGTATTCCGGTTTGTCCCAGAATCCCGTGATGTTCGGATACTGCTTCAGTAATTTCCAGTTTGGAAAGTTCACTCCGGCAAAAACTACAGGTATTTGTTTCGCTACAGGATGTTGGCAAGCCATTAAAGAATAGGTTGCCTGGTCGTCATAAACAAGGATCGCTTCCGGAGCCCAGCCGGCAATGGTGTCAAGGAAACCGTACATCCGAAGAAGTTCATCCTTCTCCAGGTAACTGTCGCAATCCAGGTAAAAAGTTTTGATATCAGCCTTAATGTTTTGTTTGTGAAATTCGTGATCTATCTTTTCCTCGCTGTTTTTATACCCGATATATTCCGGTTCAAAGGATTGGATAATAAGAATCTTTCGTTTTTCATCGGATAAACGGTCTTTACAGGATATCCCAGCCAGTAAAAGCAGAATTCCGATAAAGCAGGAAATATGTACAATAAACCTTTTTTGCATAAAGTTCAGTAACTCTTTTACCCTGGTAAATTTCAAGAACAGATTCAAGTTTATAATTTTTACAAAGGTAGGTGAATATGCAATGATAATCAAAGGTATTTTGTATATTTTTCATATACCTCCCGGATAAAAAAGAAAAAGCGACTGTCAGACTTTCATCCGACAATCGCTTTTCGATCTTATGTGGAAAATGTTTGTTTACTTCACCTCCTCAAAGTCAACGTGATATATCTATCAGCGACTTGCATACACGTGTTGCAAATATAACGCAAACCCGAAAATAAGCATCCATAAGCAACACACGCTCTTGCTCACAAAAGTACGATTTTTATTCATAAATAACGAGATGTAAACGCATAAAAATCAAAAGAAAGCGATGTTTTTAACAGATTCTTCGGTTTTATCCTTACTTTTGTGTATGATATTGGGGGAGGGGTACACCCAAACAACAATAAGGAAACTATGCAAATACATAACAATACATTGATAGCGGAATGCTCAGCTTACGATTTCAAGGAAATGCTGGAGCGTAAGAAAGTGAAGTCGTGGCTTAAATCCGTGTCGGCATTTGCCAATACGGACGGTGGCAGTTTGTTCTATGGAGTGAATGATGACGGCGTAATTGTAGGGTTGGAGAATCCACAAGCCGATGCTGATTTTATCAGTGAAATGATAAAGGCACGACTTGACCCTGTGCCGGAAGTTCAGCTTATTCCGATAGAACACGAAGGGGATACCCTGCTTGAAGTGAAAGTAAAGGCAGGAACGCTTCACCTTATTATTACTATCAGGATGGAACACGTACCGCATATGTACGAGTTGGCAATGAAAGCGTGGAGTGTAATTCGCAACAACTTCTTTCATTGGTATTGAAAGGTACGCACATGACTTGGGATTCACTGCCTACCCAAGTGGATGCCAGCAAACATTCTTTCATCATTCTCGCCAATACTTTCCGTGAGCAAACCCATCAGGAATGGAATGACAAGTATCTGGAATCATTCGGACTGGTAACTCCTGACGGTAAACTTACCAATGCCGGATTGCTGTTTGTGGATAATTGTACCGTATTCCAATCGCGTATTTTCTGTACCCGTTGGACTGGACTCTATAAAGATGATGCCATCAGTTCCGTAGAGCATCGGGCTAACCTTGTATTGCTATTGAAATACGGCATGGACTTCATCAAGAACTATACCATGAGTGGTTGGGTGAAGATGCCGAACTATCGTCTAAACCTCCCCGACTATTCAGACCGTGCCATCTTCGAAGGATTGGTAAACCACCTTATCCATCGGGATTACACCGTGATGGGCGGTGAAGTACATATCGATATTTACGATGACCGTGTAGGACTGGTATCACCTGGTGCAATGCTTGATGGTACGCAGATTCAAGACTGAGATATATACAAAGTGCCATCCATGCGCCGTAACCCCGTCATTGCAGACATGTTCACACAGTTGGACTATATGGAGAAACGTGGCTCCGGCTTACGCAAGATGCGAGAGCTCACGGAGAAGTTGCCCAATTTCCTGCAAGGCAAAGAACCGCAATATCAAACGGAAGCGACCTCTTTCTACACCACGTTCTATAATTTGAACTGGAACGAAAACGGAAGAATACCTGTGGAAGAAGTAGCCGACAGGGTAAATAGTACCCTCGAAAAGTACCCTGTAAATGAAGAGAGTTCGGTAGTAAAGTTCGGTGTAAACAGCAAAAGTTCGGAGAAAACCTTTGGTGATACGCAAGAAAGTTCGGAGAAAGGTTCGGAGATAATGCAAAAAGGTTCGGAGAAAAAGTTCGGAGATTCGAAAAACAAATCTAAAAGCATTGGGAAAACCGCACAAAAGATTATTGATTTCGTCATTTCCGACCCATCAATGTCTGCAGAAACAATGGCCTATAAAATAGGAATAAGCTCCCGAGCCGTAGAAAAACATATTTCAAAGCTTCGTTCTATGGGAATTTTGTCTCGTGAAGGAGCAGACCATGGTGGCTATTGGCGCATAATTGTTAACCCTCAGACTGAGCAATAAACTTGTGGGACCATCTTTCATACATTGTAGACAAATCACTCGGACAACAGATAGAAACTTATCTGCCAGCGAACATCCACAAACTGGAATATCAAATAGAAGCTGTAAAGAGGTGTATCGGCATTATGCACGAACATGGTGGCTTTATGTTGGCAGACGTGGTGGGACTTGGCAAGACGATTATTGGTACGCTCATCATCAAGCGTTTCTTGTCCGTACCAGAAGACGATGGACGAGAACGTAAAGTATTGGTCATTACTCCTCCTGCCATTCAATCGGGTTGGAAGAAGACTATAGCCATGTTCGACAAAGATTCTGACGAGAAGATTGCGCCATACATTGACTTTATTACAACTGGACGCATCGGAAATGTTGCCGAAGATGAAAGCTGCGAAGATGACGATGACGACAGCCTCAATTCTGGCGATTTTGATGGAATACTCCAAGAAGTGTTCATCCATATACTGCCGGCTAAGGCGTACAGACGCTGGCCAAAATTGTATGATGGTATCAAGCCCTGCCGTATCATACGATAAAGTACATCTTTGCTAATACCGTAAATCAACATAGACTCTTTAACTGTCAGATACCCCTTGCTGGATGGTATTCGCCTAACCAATGCTTGACGTATCGCCTCTTTCTCTTTTGCGACTTCTTTTTTCTTATACGCTCTCTTGGAACAAGCCGGACAACAATACTTCGACACTAATGTCGGAGGAGTAAAGATTTTACCGCACTCCTCGCAACTTCTTTGAATGATGTAATTCCCTCTTGGCATATTCTTCTCGTTTTAAATGGTTTATATCAATCTAAGTTGTACCTTATCGCCAAATAAGACGTGTCGCAAACATGTCGCAAATAAGAGATAAAAAAGCCCATAGAAAACGCATAGCAACCATGAACCCCATAAATGTGAAAAGCGTGCAACTCATTGAGCTGCACGCTTTTGCTTATTGTTTATTATCTGTTTCCTTATCGGAATCACTTCACCTCCTCAAAATCAACATCCGTCACACCGCCATCCTGCTTGTTGCTGTTCCCGGCGTTGCCACCAGCCTGCTGACCGAAGTCAGGGCCCGGTTGTGCGCCACCCTGGGCGTTCTGGGCGTTGTACATTTCCTGGCTTGCAGCCTGGAATACACTGTTCAGTTCAGCCATAGCAGTATCGATACCGGCGATATCCTGAGCCTTGTGAGCTTCTTTCAGCTTGTTCAGGGCCGCTTCGATAGGAGCTTTTTTGTCTGCCGGAAGTTTGTCACCCAGATCTTTCAATTGTTTTTCAGTCTGGAAGATCATGCTGTCGGCCTGGTTCAGTTTGTCGATACGTTCTTTTTCCTTCTTATCTGCTTCGGCATTTGCCTGAGCTTCTTCTTTCATACGTTTAACTTCGTCATCGCTCAAACCGCTGGAAGCCTCGATACGTATGCTTTGTACTTTTCCGGTGCCTTTGTCCTTGGCAGATACATTCAAGATACCGTTTGCATCGATATCGAAAGTAACTTCGATCTGAGGAACGCCACGTTGTGCGGCAGGAATTCCGTCGAGGTGGAAACGACCGATCGATTTGTTGTCTTTTGCCAGTGAACGTTCACCCTGCAATACGTGGATTTCAACAGAAGGCTGGTTGTCAACAGCAGTTGTAAATGTTTCAGACTTCTTGGTTGGAATAGTCGTATTGGCTTCGATCAACTTGGTCATTACGCCACCCATTGTTTCGATACCTAATGACAACGGAGTAACATCGAGCAACAGTACGTCTTTTACTTCACCTGTCAATACACCACCCTGGATAGCAGCACCTACAGCTACCACTTCGTCCGGGTTGACACCTTTTGACGGAGCCTTACCGAAGAATTTTTCAACGATGGCCTGTACAGCTGGAATACGTGTCGAACCACCTACCAAGATTACTTCGTCGATGTCGGAAGTACTCAAACCTGCATCTTTCAAAGACTGGCGGCACGGTTCGATACAAGCCTGGATCAGGTTGTCTGCCAATTGTTCGAATTTAGCACGTGTCAGTGTCTTGACCAAGTGCTTTGGAATACCGTTTACCGGCATGATATACGGCAGGTTGATTTCCGTGCTTGTCGTGCTTGACAATTCGATCTTGGCCTTTTCGGCAGCTTCTTTCAAACGTTGCAAAGCCATCGGGTCCTTACGCAGGTCGACGCCTTCTTCGCGCAGGAATTCTTCTGCCAACCAGTCGATGATCACATGGTCGAAGTCGTCACCACCGAGGTGGGTATCACCGTTTGTCGATTTAACTTCAAACACGCCGTCGCCCAGTTCCAGGATAGAGATATCGAATGTACCGCCACCCAAGTCGAAAACGGCGATTTTCATATCTTTGTTTGTCTTGTCCAGACCGTAAGCCAACGAGGCAGCTGTCGGTTCGTTTACGATACGGCGAACGTTCAAACCTGCGATTTCACCGGCTTCCTTAGTTGCCTGCCGCTGTGCATCGCTAAAATATGCAGGAACGGTGATGACAGCTTCTGTTACTTCTTGTCCCAGATAATCTTCAGCTGTTTTCTTCATTTTCTGAAGTACCATAGCCGAGATTTCTTGCGGAGTGTACAGGCGGCCTTCGATGTCTACACGCGGAGTGTTATTATCGCCACGTACTACTTTGTAAGGCACGCGATTAATTTCTTTTGTTACCTGATCGTACGTTTCACCCATGAAACGCTTGATAGAGAATATTGTTTTTTCCGGGTTTGTGATCGCCTGACGTTTTGCAGGGTCACCAACTTTACGTTCACCACCTTCAATGAATGCAACGATTGAAGGTGTAGTTCTTTTACCTTCGCTGTTAGCAATTACAACCGGTTCGTTACCTTCCAGTACGGCAACACAAGAGTTGGTTGTTCCTAAGTCAATTCCGATAATTTTTCCCATAATTTTCTACTATTTTAATTGTTATTATTTTTCTTGTATTTGCTTTTCTCTTTCGAGTTGCATTAACTATTCTACAAATCGTATGCCAAAGTAACAAGGATTGGTTTGAAAAAGTTCAGGTGGCAGGAAATGTGACAATACGTCAGTGCTAAGGGATGGAAAAGGCATACGAAGGAGCGTGGGGGGAGGATAGGTGGGGTTATAATATGGGGGGAATAGTTCTGGGAGAACTATGGCATCTTTTCCAGTTCCACGCAGACTGTATTAACGTTTTTATACACAACTTTAAAATGTGACCGCAAACATATTGCTTTTTTATAGAATAAACAAATACAAACGTTTTTATTTAACACAAAATTCGACCCGCCTTTCCAAAATGGGTATAATCAAGCAGAAAGATGCCATAGTTCTCCCAGAACTGCGTGGAGATAATTATAAAGTCATGAATTTTAGGTGTGTTGTTTTGTTCTCGAATATTTTTTTGTTGTCTAAATATTTATTATCAAAATGAAAAAACGTAATTTATTACAACGATTCTGTTTGATTTTGATTCTGTTAGGGCTGTTCGTCACCCAGTCGTTCGCCCAAGGACTAAAGGTCACAGGTATCGTCAAAGACCAATCGGGTGAACCCTTGATCGGTGTGAATGTGATGGAAAGAGGGACGACCAATGGCTCCATCACGGATGTGGACGGGAAATACAGTGTTTCAGTAAAAGGAAACAAGTCCGTTCTTGTGTTCTCTTATATCGGCTATGTCTCGCAGGAGATTCCGGTAGCCGGCAAGCAATCTGTCAACGTGACTTTGAAAGAAGACACGGAAGAGTTGGAAGAAGTGGTCGTGATCGGTTACGGCACGGCCAAGAAGAAAGATTTGACGGGAGCTATTTCTACTGTCAAGGCTGAAAATTTGGAAAAGGAAACTCCGCGTTCCGTACAGGACCTGTTGCGTGCAAATGCTCCCGGTTTGTCGATCGGTGCATCGGTGAATGCCGATGGTTCGGCTGACGTGCAGATTCGTGGCAAGAACACATTAAGTGCCGGTTCCGGCCCGCTGTATGTGTTGGATGGTGTGATTTTCAATGGGTCTTTGACCGATATCAACCCTATGGACATCCAGTCGGTGGATGTCTTGAAGGATGCCAGCTCGGTAGCAGTATATGGTGCCAAGGCCGCCAATGGGGTTATTGCCATCACGACAAAGAAAGGCAAGACCGGCAAGCCGGTTGTCAACTTCAATGCCAACATGGGGTGGGTGCAGGCAAACTCGATCCCTAAAGTGGTAGATGGAGCCGGGTTCGTCAAATTCCGCCAAGAATATGCGAAAGGCTTGTTGTCAAAAGACGAATTGGCAGCAAAGAAAGGTATGTATGATGACCCTCGGACATTGGGCAGCTTAGGTGTAGACCCGTTGACTTGGTATAATTATGACCAGGGTACTCCGGTGTCAACACTGCCTTCGGAAGAACAAATGCTGACCACTTGGTTGGGCCGTTTGAACTTTAAGAACATTGAAGTCGAGCATTATTTGAATGGAGTCGAGACGGATTGGACCGACCTTGTCTTCCAGACCGGCTTCCAGCAGGATTACACGGCCAGTGTCTCTAACCGGAAAGACGATTTTTCTTATTTTTGGTCTATGGGGTACGCCGACCGTGAAGGTGTCAAGACCGGTGACCGGTTCAAGACTTTCCGTACCCGTTTGAATTTGGAATCCAATGTGACGGATTTCCTGACAATCGGTTTGAACTCTTCTTTCGGGACGAAAGACAGAGGTGCCATGTCGGCTGATGTCGGCCAGCGTATGAACAACTCGCCTTATACAACGAACGATATCGATGACTTGGATAGCCCGTACCGGATGTATCCTTCGGGCGACAACAACACGAAGAACCCGTTTTTCGACAATTTGTACAGGGACCGTAAGAAAATGGAGCATGTCTTGAATGCGAACATCTATGCGATAGTCAAACTTCCTTTCGGTTTTGAATACCAGATGAATTTCAACCCGTACTATAAGTGGTACGAATATTACAACCATGAATCCGCGAAGCATCCCGAATGGGCCGGCGATGGCGGTAGGTCTGAACGTACGACGGAGAAGACATTCAACTGGTTGCTGGATAATATTTTCCGTTGGAAGCATAACTTCGGAGACCATAAGGTCGAAGCGACGTTCTTGGTCAATGCAGAAAAAGGCCAATGGTGGCAGACGGTTGCCAAATCTTCCCAGTTTACGCCAAGCGATATCTTGGGCTACCATAACATCGGCGCCGGTACGGTTCCGGTCGTTTCCAGCAACGACACCTATAAGACCGGCGATGCTTTGATGGGACGTTTGTTCTATTCCTACAAAGACAAATATATGTTGACCGCTTCCGTCCGCCGTGACGGCTATTCGGCTTTCGGGCAGCTGAACCCGCGTGCCACCTTCCCGGCTGTCGCTTTGGGTTGGGTGTTCACTTCCGAAGATTTTATGGAGTCGGCTTCCTCTTGGCTCAATTATGGTAAGTTGCGTCTTTCTTGGGGACAGAATGGTAACCGCGATATCGGCCAGTATGACGCGTTGGCAAGTTTGAAATCCAGCTTGCATCCCTATATCGACCAAAACGGGAATCTGTATGTGACTTCACAAATTTATGTGGACCGCATGGCAAACAAGGATTTGAAATGGGAGCGCACGGCTTCTTACAATATCGGTTTGGACTTCTCTTTGCTCAATGACCGTTTGAGGGGTTCTATGGAAACCTATATGACTGAAACGACCGATTTGCTGGTCAACCGTGCTTTGCCTTCTATTTTAGGTTTCTCCAGCGTGAAGGCCAACTTGGGTAAATTGGCGAACAAAGGTTTCGAGTTGTCATTGAACGGGGATATCATTCGTACGAACGACTTTACTTGGACCTCTTCCGGTTCTTTCTCTTTCAACCGCCGTAAACTGAAAAGCCTGTATGGCGACATGGAAGATATTTTGGATGAAAACGGCAATGTGGTCGGGCAAAAAGAAAAGGACGATCCCCAGAACAAATGGTTCATCGGACACGACCCTGACCAGATCTGGGATTATGAATTCGGTGGCGTATGGCAGTTGGGACAGGAAGAAGAGGCTGCAAAATATGGTTGCAAGCCGGGTGACTTCCGTTATATCGACCAGGATGGGAACGGCGTGCTGGACAATGACGACCGGACTTTCCAAGGCTATATGACCCCACGTTTCTATTGGACCTGGAGAAACGAATTCAACTATAAGGACTTCAGCTTGTCTTTCATGCTTTATTCCCATGTCGGGCATTATGATTATTATAACCATGCTTCCAACAGCGGCGGTATGTTCGACCGTTTCACGACTTACGACCAGCCCCGTTGGACACCGGAAAACCCGTTGAACGATTACGGACGCATCGGTTCTTACAACTTTGCTTCCTACTACAAGAAGAAAACATTCCTCCGCATGGACAATATCACCTTGTCTTACGGAGTCCCGAAAGATTTCCTGAAGAGACTCAAGGTACAGAATATGCGTATTTCCGTTAGTGCCCGCAATCCGTTCACTTTGACCGGTTGGGACTATTTCGATGTGGAAGCAACGAAGAAGAACCGTGATGACGCAGCTTATGGCATGAGATCGTATAACATCAGTGTGAATTTCACCCTTTAATCGAAAATTACAACAATCATGAAGAATAAAAAACAAAAATGTTTGATAGGGGCATTGGCTTTGTTGCCATTGCTGACGACCGGCTGCTCCGAAAGTTGGTTGGAACCCAAACCGCTTTCTTTCTATACGCCGGAAAATACGTATGTGGATGCCGAGGGTATGTATTCTGCCATTGTCGCTTGCGAGCGTAATATGCGGCATGAGTTTTTCGGAGACCAAGCTCCGATTTTGACGGAATATTATACTTCTGACATAGCCGTGAACGGAAAGACGGATGAAAGCGGGGCTTTGGTCGATTTCGACAATTATATGATCCCGACCCAAGTGAGGAGTGATGCCAAGAACAAGATGGGATGGTATTGGGACGAAGGTTTCAAAGGCATCAAATATGCCAATGTCGTGTTGTCGCGCATCGATGCCGGGACTTATAAGGACGAAGCTGAACGTAATGCGGTTTTAGGTACTGCCTATTTCCAGCGTGCCTACCGTTATTACAAGCTGACCCACCAGTTCGGGAACGTCCCGTTCTTGGACCGCGAATATACAGGGCCGAAGCTGGATTTCTATTCCTATGACCGTTGGAGCATCTTGGAGCAGTTGAAAAAGGATCTGGAATTTGCTTACCAGTGGGTGCCTGAAAAGGTGGACCGTGGTAGGACTTCCAAGGCCGCTTGCGGTGTCTTGCTGATGAAGGTGAGCATGTGCTTGGGCGAGTTTGACCGGGCGATAGAAGTCGGCAAGGAGATCGTGGCCAACCATCCGCTGATGGTAAGCCGTTTCACGAGCAACAAGGAGAAGCCGAACACGAACCTGATGCATGACTTGCACAGCGTGGAGGCCAAAATGGATATGTCGAACACCGAAGGGTTGATGTATGTCGTTTCCTACCAGGATGTGGAAGGGCGCGACCGTATCCAAAGTATGCGTAACGCCACTCCTTATTGGGCGAAGGGGGCAGCTATCGTGACTCCCGATGGGCAATCCGGGACTGCCATCTCTCCTGCTGCGGCTGATAAGGAAACGGAAATCGACAATGACTTCCATGTAGGGCGTGGCATTGGTAGTTGCCGTCCGAATAACTTCCTGCAATATGGCATTTGGGGCGAAAAAGAGAAGAATGACCTCCGCAGCCCGAACGGCCTTGGCAGCTGGCGCCGTATGGAAGACCTGTATTACAACGCTCCGGGATTGAAAGGCAAATCCGAATGGTATGGGAAACATTTGGTCCGTCCGGTGAATATGAGTGTTTCGGATTCTGTACGTTGTTGGTTCTCATGGCCTCATTATAAAATATTCGTCCCGGACCCAACGAAAAACACGGACCGTAGTGGTGGCGAAACACCTTGGTATATCTATCGTTCGGCAGAAGTCTATCTGTTGATGGGCGAGTGTTATTATTGGAAAGGCCAGGCGCAGGAAGCAGCCGATATGCTGAACGTTGTCCGCAAACGTGCCGGTGCCGAACCGTTGCTTGCTTCGGATATCAACATCGGAGAGGTGTTGGCTGAACGTGCCCGTGAATTGTACTACGAAGAAAACCGCCATGTGGAATTAGTCCGGATTGCCTATACATTTGCCAAGACGGGCAAACCTTGCGAAGTGTTCGGTGGCCGTGTTTATAAACTGGATACTTTCTCCGGTCCCGGTGGAACCGGTTCGAATGTGAAGGAAGCCGGTTATAATTTCTGGTATGACTGGCTGATGAAGGTCAACAACTTCTTCCATGACGGGACTGAAGTCGCCAATGGCAAATATCGCATCAGTGTCCATCATGTTTTATGGCCTGTCCCCTACAACGCCATCAAAACCAATACAGGCGGTGTGATCAACCAGAATATCGGCTATTCCGGTGCAGAAGATAATATCACCCCTTTGAAAGTCGGTGAAGAAGCCCCTGAAAAGTTATAAATGAATCAGTAATTTTGTAATTCATATAGCAATAACGTGTAAAAGCACTGGTACCTGAATCATTCAGGTGCCAGTGCTTTTTTTTGATCATTTTGTGGTTTTGTGGTAAAAAAATATCATAATTTGCAAAAAAACTCTGCTTTGAAGGTGTTCTCTCTTATTATTTTTGCAAAATGTTAAACTAAAAAAAATATTAGTATGAAAAAAAGGACAACAAAATCTTCGAGTGCTCACTCGAAGATAAGGATGTACAAATACATCCTTATCTTCATCCTTAGTCTAATAAACTTTGGAAGTGCGTATGCACAAAGTTTTCTGATTACTGGAAAAGTGGTTGATACCTCGGGAGAATCTCTTCCCGGTGTTAATGTCATGCAAAAAGGCACGACCAATGGAACCATTACGGATATGAATGGAGCGTATTCCATTGCAATCTCAGGCAAAAATCCGATTCTTTCTTTTTCTTATATTGGTTATTTGACAGAAGAAGTTACTGTCGGCAATCGGAAGAAGATCGATGTTAAGATGAAAGAAGACACACAAAACCTGGAAGAAGTCGTGGTTATCGGTTACGGTACAGCAAAGAAAAAAGACCTGACAGGTGCCATCTCAACGATCAAGACTGAACAACTTGCGGCAGAATCTCCGTCTTCTATCCAAGACTTGATGCGTGCTAATTTGCCGGGTTTGAATATCGGAATGTCCACCGGTGCAAAGGAACAGTCGGGTTTGCAGATCCGTGGTAAGAATACCTTGAAGGCCGGCTCATCCCCGTTGATCGTGCTGGACGGAGTCATCTTTGAAGGTTCATTGAACGACATCAACCCTGTCGATATCGAAGCGATCGACGTGTTGAAGGATGCCAGTTCGGCTGCCGTTTATGGTGCCAAGGCTGCCAATGGGGTTGTGGTTGTGACAACGAAGAAGGGAAAAGTCGGAAAGCCGGTTGTTAATTTCAATGCGAATATCGGTCTTGTGCAGGTTGCCAACCAGCAAGAAATATTGGATGGACCGGGCTTCGTGAAATATCGCCAAGACTATGAGACAACTCGCAACTCTGCAGAATATCTGGCCAAGTACCCGGAAATCTTTTCCGATCCCCGCAAATTGCAGAGTGTAGACCCATTGACTTGGTATAACTATACGCAAAAAACACCGGTCTCTTCCGTTACGGAAGACGAACTCGTCCGTTCGTGGTTGTCCCGTCTTGATTTTAAATCTCCTGAAATCGAGAATTATATGCTTGGCAATGAAACCGCGTGGGACGACTTGGTTTTCCAAACCGGTTTGCAACAAGACTATACAGCCAGCATCTCCAACCGTACGGACAATATGTCTTATTATTGGTCTTTGGGGTATTCTGATCGTGAAGGTATCATTACCGGCGACCGCATGACCAATTTCCGTACACGTTTGAATTTGGAATCGAAGATCACCGACTTCCTGACAGTCGGTCTGAGATCCAGTTTCTCCTCCAGGGATGAGAAAGACTTGAACAATTATGATTCGAATGGGAACAGCGACAAAGATAAATATTGGCTTTGCGATTGGGAACAGATGATCCGGATATCCCCTTATGGCTCCAATAATCTGGATGATCCGGACAGCCCTTACCGTCGCCTCCCGACAGGTGATGCCACTCCGGTGAACCCTTTCTATGATAATTTGTACCGTGACCGCAAGAAAATGTATTCTATTTTGGATGCCAATATGTATGCGAAGGTGTCGTTACCGTTCGGGATTGAATATCAGATGAACTTTATTCCACATTATGAATTTTATGAATATTACAGCCATGAATCAGCGGAAAATGAGAATTGGGCAAGTAAAGGAGGAAGTTCGGAGCGTACGACCCGCAAGAGATTCAGTTGGCAGGTCGATAATATTTTCAGTTGGAGACGTGAATTCAACAAACTGCATACGGTTGAAGCTACTTTCTTGATCAATGCGGAAAAAGGACAGTCTTGGAAACAATCATCAATGTCATCCAACTATTCACCCAGCGATATTTTAGGATACCACCGCCTGCAAGCCGGTACCGTTCCTTTGGTTAGCAGTGACGATACCTACAAGACGGGGGATGCTTTGATGGGACGCTTGTTCTATTCGTTCAAGAATCGCTATATGTTGACGGCTTCCGTTCGTCGTGACGGCTATTCCGCTTTCGGGCAGATGCACCCGCGTGCAGTCTTCCCTGCTGTTGCTTTGGGATGGACGTTCAGTTCCGAAAAATTCATGGAAAGCATGAACTCTTGGTTGAACTACGGTAAGTTGCGCTTCTCTTGGGGGCAGAATGGTAACCGCGACATCGGCCAGTACGAAGCCCTTTCGGACTTGACTTCAGGCTTGCACCCCTATATTGACCAGAGTGGTAACCTCTACAATTCTTCACAACTATATGTAAACCGTATGTCTAACGCCGCTTTGAAATGGGAAAGAACTACATCCTACAATGTCGGATTGGATTATTCTGTATTGGGCGATATCCTGAGTGGGGCTATGGAATTCTATTTAGCAAAGACCAATGATCTTTTAGTTGACCGTGCGCTGCCTGAAATCACAGGATTTAACAGTGTCGCTACCAATTTGGGGGAAATCAAGAACAAAGGTCTTGAAATCTCTATGAATGCAAATATCATCAAAAAGGACAACTTCTCTTGGTCAGCAAGTGGAAATTTCTCCATGAACCGTCGTAAAATCTCACATCTGTATGGTGATATGGTCGATGTTTTGGACGACAATGGCAACGTGATAGGCCAAAAGGAAGCTGATGACGTGAAGAACAGATGGTTTATCGGGCATGATACGGAACAGATTTGGGATTATGTGCGTGATGGCGTATGGCAGGAAAATGAAGCCGAAGAAGCTGCCAAATATGGCAACCAGCCCGGTGATTTCAAATATTTGGACTTGGATAAGGATGGTGTTATGACTGACAAAGACAAGGTGTTCCAGAAAAACAAGACACCACAGTTCCGCTGGTCATTGCGCAACCAATTTACTTTCTGGAAGGATTTGACGTTTTCATTCATGATGTACTCCCATTGGGGATATTATAATACGTTCAACCGTGCGGCAAACGTATCTAATTTTCCTGACCGTTGTACCGAGTATGTACAACCCCGCTGGATGCCTGAAAATCCGATTAACGACTATGCACGTATCGGTTCGAAGAACATAGGTAATAATTATGTGGAACGTTCATTCATCCGTTTGGACAACATAACATTGTCATATAATGTCCCGGCGAATTTCTTGAAGAAGTTTTATGTGCAGAATATGCGTTTGTCCATGAGCGTGCGCAATGTCGCCGTGTTCGCACCACATTGGGATTTCTGGGATCCGGAAACAACGATACCTACTCCGAGAACTTATAACTTGAGTGTGAACTTCACTTTGTAAATTTTAAATCAGAAATGGACATGAAAAAGATAGATTTTAAGAAGTATACAGCTTCGGTAGGTGCCGTGGCTCTTTTGGCAGGTTTGTTTTCCTGCAGCGACTCTTGGTTGGAGCCGAAACCTCTGTCATTCTATACGCCGGAAAATGCATACGTGAATGCCGAAGGTCTTTATGGGGCTTTGACCTCTTGCGAACGAAATATGAGGCACGAATATTTTGGAGATGCAGCTCCCATTGTGACGGAAATGGTGCAGTCTGATATTTGTGTAGAAGGAACGACGGATAAGGCCGGCCCCCAGATGGACATGGATAATGTGCTATTGCCTGATATGAACTTGAATCATGGGGACAAGACCAAAGTCGGTTGGTATTGGTATGAAGGCTACAAGGCTATCAAATATTCAAATGTGGTTGTATCGCGTATTGATGCCGCTACTTTTAAGAACGAAGCTGAAAGGAATGCGGTTTTAGGCGCAGCTTATTTTCAGCGCTCGTACCGCTATTTCAAATTGACGCACCAATTTGGCGATGTACCTTACCTGGACGGTGAGTTGACGACTCCCAAATATGACTTCTACTCATATGATCGTTGGAGCATCTTGGAGAAGATCAAAGAAGATATGGAGTTCGCCTATCAGTGGGTGCCGGAAAAGGTAGACCGTGGAAAAACGTCAAAGGCAGCTTGTGGAGTTTTGTTGATGAAGATCTGCATGACATTGGGCGATTTCGACCGGGCTTTGGAGATCGGCAAGGAGATCGTGGCGGCCCATCCTTTGATGACCAGCCGTTTTACCGTCAACCAGTCAAAGCCACATACCAATTTGATGCATGACCTGCATAGCGTGGAAGCGAAGTTGGATATGGGCAACACGGAAGGGTTGATGTATGTGGTAGCTTATCCGGAAGTGGATGGCTCCGACCGTGTCCAAACGATGCGTAACGGTGTCCCGTTTTGGAATAGCGGTGCAGTGAAAACTCCTGACGGACAAGTCGGTACAAGCCAGACCGTGGCTGCCGATGAGACGGATCCCACGATGGACTTGAACAAAACTTATGGCCGTGGCATCGGCCGTGCACGTCCGACCAATTATTTCCAATATACTATTTGGACAGACAAAGAGAAAAACGATTTGCGCAGCCCTAACAACCACGACAGTTGGATGCGCATGGAAGAGTTGCGTTATAACAATCCCAGCCTGAAAGGGAAAAGCGAATGGTATGGAAAGAATCTTGTGAAGAATCCTGCAATGTCTGTAGAAGACACCATTCGCTGCTGGTTTATGTGGCCACACTATAAATTGTTTGTTCCGGATCCATTGCAGCAGCAATGGGCAGGTGGCGAGACTCCTTGGTATATCTACCGATCTGCCGAAGTTTATCTGATGATGGGCGAATGCTATTATTGGAAAGACCAGCTTCAGGATGCTGCCAATATGTTAAATGTCGTACGCCAGCGTGCCGGTGCAGATCCTTTGACAGCAGCCGACATCAACATAGGAGCCATCCTTGACGAGCGTGCCCGCGAACTCTACTACGAAGAAAACCGCCACTTGGAATTAGTCCGTATTTCTTATATCTATGCACGTACAGGCAAACCGTGTGAGGTGTTCGGTGGGCGGACTTACAAAATGGATAACTTCTCCGGCCCGGGCGGAATAGGCTCGAATGTCAAAGAAGAGGGGTATAACTTCTGGTATGACTGGGTTGTGGCCAAGAACAATTTCTATAACAAGGGCGTAAAACATAAATGGGCTGAATATAAGATTAGCGTCCACCATGTTTTGTGGCCGGTTCCGGCAAGTGCCATCAATACGAACTTTGGTGGAATATTGAACCAGAACATCGGTTATCCGGGAGCAGAAAACAATATCACCCCTTTGAAAGTCGGTGAAGAAGCCCCTGTCAAATAAGCGGATGGGATAAAGACAAGCGCGCACATGACAACAACAGCGCAAGAGAGGCGCACGCCGGCCGGGGGAAACCCGGTGGGGCTGTGCGCCTCTCGCTTTCCCCCCCTACATACAGGCGGTGATGCCGAATGCGCTATTAAAAAAAAACAGCAGGGTTGTGTTTTTATATAACTTTCATACCTTTGCATCATGAGAAGGATCATTACATACAAAAGTTATTTTTTCGACTTTATAAAAAAACTGTCAAAAGACGAAACAAACAAAATTCGCCGTGCGTTAGACTTGTTTAAAGTGGAAGATAAGATGCCAAGCCACTTTATAAAGTTTATACGGGATGGAATTTATGAATTCCGCGTAACTTATGGCAGCAATGAGTTTCGTATCTTTTTCATATATGACGGCGATATCGTAGTTGTCCTTTTTAACGCATTCAAGAAAAAAACGCAAAAAACACCTGATAATGAAATTAAAAAAGCAATCAAATTGAAGGAGGAATATTACAATGCTAAAAGAAATAAGTAAAGATATCTACGATGTGGATGCTTGGTTGGATGAAGGTCTCGGGAAAGAAGGGACTCCCGAACGTGAAAAGAACCGCGAAAAGGCATGGGAAGAGTATAATGCCCAAATCTTATTGAATGCCCGTAAAAAAGCAAGGCTCACGCAGGCAGAGCTTGCCAAGCGTATTGGGGCTGACAAAGGTTATATCTCGAGGATAGAGCGGGGGCTTACCGTCCCAACCGTTTCTACTTTGTACCGCATTGCGGCAGCTATGGGGTTGACTGTGGAATTGCGCCCCATATAAATCCGGAGTGCCAAACTCCGGATTTTACACGGTAATCGCTTTTCCCCCCTACATACAGGCGGTGATGCCGAATGCGCTTCCCAAGGCTGTGGCCACGATGATGACCACTTTGAGGATGACTCCCCATACGGACTTCTTTTCGCTCTTTTCTTCCATGATGGTTGATGAATTATGATTTATGAATTATGGACGATGGATCAAAGTTCTCCCGGCCGATCATCCTCGCCGCCGCCTCCGCCGGTGTTGCCGTCTTCGACGTTGTAGGGCGACATTTCCTTGAGTTGGGCTTCAAGCTTCAGTTGGTTGACTGCCAGGGTGCCGGTTGAGCGGCACTTGAGGCGCAGCCCGACCACGTTGGTGGCGACTGTCCAGTCTTTGGTCGTGTCGGCGGGTTTGCCCCGGATGCCCACGCCGAAGATGGCCAGGTCGTCTAACTTGACGTTCTTGCCGTCGAGGAGCAGTTCCTTGATACAGCAGGTCATGTCTTTGAGCACGCCGTGGATCACGCCCGGCGAATACGGCGTGTTGTGTTTGGCCATGTGTTCGGCCAAGGCGCGTGTGTCGAGCGTCTCGTCGGCCACCGCCCGTGCCAGCCACTTTCCGCTCAGCGGGGTGTCTTTGGTCTGATTCTGATACTTCTTGTAACGGATCATGTCTTTTTACGTTTTAAAATGTTGATGATATTGAAATAATTGCCACCGTCTGTGGGAAGCCGTGCACCCTCTTCCTCTTTCCGGTACCACAAAGATACGATGCGCCCCGGGGGCATTGGGCGTTAGCGGGGCGTACGGTGGGGCAGGGGGCGGTAAAACACCTTAAAGCCCTATCCCTGCACCGGGCGTCGGTATAGAGGTATGTAAGGATGGTTAACTTCCTTTGCGGTGAATAAAAGTGCTAATCTCCACATATTTTGCGGTGAATAGTGCGTATATTTGCCACACAAGCCACTGCTTTCGTGGTGGCTTTTTTGATGGTCTCCGGGTGAAAAATAGTAGTGCTTATCTTTCCGAATATCAGTGCTTTTTCGTATATTCGCAGAAGTAAATCAAACCAAGGAAGAGATGGAAAGAGAAGAACATTTTCGCATCAGGAGTTATGGGCTGACGGAGTTGTCGATGCTCTACAGCCCAGAGTTGTTACCCAAGTCGGCCCAACGGAAGCTGGACCGGTGGATCCGCCATTACCCCGGCCTTACGGAGCGTCTCGCCGAGTTGGGCAAGCAACCCGGTGCCCGTTGCTACACCCCCGCCCAAGTGCGCGAGATCGTCGAGGCGCTCGGCGAACCGCAACCCTATGGGTAAGCCCTCCTTACCCATAGGGTTGCGGGGCGTAAAGGATAGGGTTGCGACATCCCGGTGGAAGGGGCTGGGAAGGGGATGCACTCCACCGGATCTATGTGACAAACTAAAAATCAGGTTATGTATAAATTATTGTTATTCGCCCTCTTGCTGCTTTGCCAATGCAAGAGGGAACTTCCATTGAAGGAAGAAGTGGCGGGCCTGCTCGGCGGCGAGGTGGTGGCCCGGGGCGAAAAGGCGTTGGCGGAAGAGCCGCTGACCATTACGGCCTACAGGGCCGAAAGGAGTGCCGGGGGAATCCATGATTTCTATTCCGAAGGCGATTACTGGTGGCCCAACCCGGCAAGCCCCGACAGTGCCTATATCCGCCGTGACGGGCAGACCAACCCCGATAACTTCGTGGAGCACCGTCACGCCATGGTACGCTTCAGTTCGTTGGTCGGCGACCTGGTCTCTGCCTATATTGTGACGGGCGATGAGAAATATACCCGGCAAGCCCTCCGGCATATCCGGGCTTGGTTTGCCGATCCGGAAACGCGGATGAACCCCAACCTGCAATATGCCCAGGCCATCAAAGGGATCGCGACAGGGCGGGGCATCGGCATTATCGACACGGTCCACCTCATAGAGGTCGTGCAGTCGCTCATGCGGATGGAGCAAGCCGGGCTCCTCCCGGCTGAAGACGCGGCGGGCACGCGGGCTTGGTTCGCCAGCTACCTTGAATGGCTGACCACGCATCCATACGGCGTGCAGGAGATGAAAGCGAAGAACAACCACGGGACGTGCTGGGTGATGCAGGTGGCCATGTTCGCCCGGTATACAGGCAATGAAGAGTGGCTCGGCTTTTGCAGGGAGCGGTTCGAAACGGTCCTGATGCCTTCACAGATGGCGGCGGATGGCAGTTTCCCGCTTGAATTGAAACGGACGAAGCCGTATGGTTATTCCCTGTTCAACCTCGATGCCATGGCAACGGTTTGCCATCTCCTTTCCGACAGGGAGCACGACCTTTGGGCGTTTACGCTCGCGGATGGCCGGAATATGCAGAAAGCCGTGGCTTGGCTGTATCCCTACATCGAAGACAAGGCGGGGTGGCCTTTCGCCGAAGATGTCATGTGTTGGGAGGAATGGCCGGTCGCCCAGCCCGCCCTTCTGTTCAGCATCGCCCACACTCCCGACAAGGCCTACTTGGAAACCTGGAAGCGGCTGGAGCATTTCCCCACCCATGACGAGGTGGTCCGCAACCTCCCCATCCGCCATCCGCTGCTATGGCTATAAGAGGGGGAAATGTATCCCTCTGAAAAAAGCCTTGATTGGTTATCAGTCGGTTAATATGAAGGATGAAAGATAAAAGGGCTTTTCTGTAAAAGTTTAGGGAAAAATAAAACAAGGGGTGCCTCCTTTAAAGGGGGCATCCCTTGTTTTATGCAACCGGGAAAGTTTGCAGAAAGCCCCGTTTTATCTTTCATCCTTCATAAAGCGGGGGAAGGAGTGTCCTCTTCGTCCGGTTCGGGCAGGATGCTGTTCATCTCATCGGTCGTGCGCTCCGCAACCACCCAGATGTTCCCGTTGGTCGTATGTATTTGCTTGTATCCAAGCTCTTTCAAGGTCTTCCCTACCTGTACGGGGTTCAGCCGGATGCTTCCGCCGAAGCGGGCGACGATCTGGCTGGCGGTGACGTAGCGGCCTTTCTCCAATCCGGCGGGGTGGCGGTAGTGCATCAGGATCAGTTCGCGGGCAGGGTTGGGCGTCTCGAAACGGCGGTTGTGGCGGTTCAGCTCCTCGATCTCGTGGTCTTGGAACCAATAGGTGAAACCGCTGTCGAGCAAGGCTTTCGCCTGTGCGTAGACCCTCTCGTAGGGGATCCGTGCCGTCCAAGGGTTGTCGATGGCCGTCACTTCGAACGGCAGCCAGCGGCGGTTGCCGGTGTCGTCGGTGAGGAACTGCAGGTTGTTGCCGGTGGCGCAGAACGAGGCCACGTGCGGCAGGTGCACCTTGTTGCGCCCGTAGGCGGGGCGTTCGTCTACATAGAGCGTGGTGGTCATCGCCTTGAGCTGGTTCAGCTCGCTGCGCAGCATGGAGTCGATCTCCTCGAAGTTGATGAGGAGGTTCGCCGTCATGGTGAAGAGGTCGTCCTTGGTGAGCCGCTGCGAGTTGGTCTTCGTGGTGTAGTAGAGGCGGAGCGAAGGGGGCAGGAGGTTCTGGAAGAACGAGGTCTTGAAGCTGCCCTGCCGCCCGATCAGGACGAGGATGACGTGGTTCACCACCCGTTCGTCCAAGGCAGCGGCCATCATCCCCACCATCCAGCGGCGGAAGCAGAGGTCGAAGCGGGCGGCATCGCCATCGGCGGTGTGCACCATCGCGGCGAGGCGGCCGATATGGTCCGTCACCCCGTCCCACGGCCCGGCCTTTTCGAGGAACTCCTCCAATGGGTGGTAGGGCGGCGCGAAGTCGGAGAGCAGGAGCGTGCGCAGGTGGAAGAGGTCCGCTTCGACCCCTGCCCGGCGCATGGCGCACCAAAGGGAGTTTTCGAGTGTGTCGCTCATGGGTTGCCAGCCCTCAGGCGAGGGCCGCCCTTCATCGAGCAGGCGGGCTTCGAGGAGGTGCGTCAGGCGGTTCATGCGCAGTTCCATGTACCCGGCGATGAACTGCTCCATCTCTCCGACTGTCGCCTTGCCGCCCCGCCCCCCGCCTCGGCCGCAGAAATCGGCAAGGCGGAGTGTGGCGTGCTCGGCCGTGAGGGCGTAGCAGCTCCGCGTGGTCGCACGGACGGAGGAGGCGTCATAGTCGGCGAAGGCTTCGACTGCCCACGCCTCGGCTTCAGCTTCGGGCACGCCGAACCGGTTCATGTGGTAGAGGCACCGGCAGATGTAGTCGTTGTGGCTGCCCGGCCCGTAGCGCACGCCCTCTTCTTCGACCAGCCGGCGCACGACCTTTTCCGCCCGCTTGATGGAAGGTCTCCGCCCGTTCGCTCCTTTCCCGGCAGATCGGGCCGGGGCATCTCCTGCCTGCCGTGCAGTTTTTGCTTTGAGGGCGAACGGGGTGGCTTCGGGGCGGTAGAGCGCATCGGGGTCGTGGCAGATCACCGACATACGGGTGGCGTTCTTGCACTGGCGGTCGATGGCGATGCCGGTGAGGTGGGCGTAGTAGTCGTTCACCGTCTGCCAAGCGAGGGCGAAGTTGTGCTTCCCCACTTCGCCTCCGACCTGCGCGATGGCGCGTATGCCCCGTCCGGAGAGGGTGGTGTAGACGAGGAACGAGTGCGGGTCTTCGCGGACTTTGGCGAGTGTGGCGGCGAACGCCTCGGCGGGTATGCCGTCGATGTCCACCATGATGAAACCCGAATAGCCGGTGATGTGCGCCTGCGTGCGCCCTTCCGCGAGGCTGACGGAGGGGACGAAGGCGGGCCGTTCCTGCTTGAGGCGGCCCAACCGGCGTTTCTGTTCTTCGCTCTCTTGCCCTTTTGCGGGGAGGAGGGAACGGTAGAGGGCGGTGGTGGCGGCGTGCCGCCCGTCGGTGAGTTCATGCACGACCTCTTCCCATGTGGTGGGTTGGGGCGTGGTGGAATGCAGCGAGGTGAAACGCGCCGGGCGGAATGTGTTTTCTGTTTTTTCCATGTGAAATCGGTTTAAAAGTTTGACATCCGGTAATTTTTGCCTAATTTGCACATCCTTTCTGAAACCTTGCCCCCGGTATGCGGGGGGCATTGTGAGCAGTTGTTAACGGGAAGTCTGATATTTAATAACATATAACATGAAATCTACATTTTCCTATCCAAAGATGGGCGCGTGCATCTCCGAGCTGATGGCACGCCTCAAGATCACCGAACGTTTCTTCAAGGGCGAGTTGTCTGTCGGCAGCCGCGCCTACAGCGCCCTAAAAAAGGCGATGACATCCGCCTGAGCTATTACGCCCGTTTCCTTTCTCTCCTTTGGGAGCTTTTGGGCGAAGACGACTTCCGCCGCCTGGCGCACTGGGCGGTGGAGCGGTACATACGGGAGAAGAAGAGGGAAGAGATGCCAACCCGATGATCGGTTTTATTTCGCACGATGCTATGGAATGACCGATAAAATCGTTATCTTCGCATTTATTATCGGGCAGCTTTTGCAATGGGTGATATGAAAAATGAAATGCTAAATGTCCCTCACGACTCCTTGGACGGGTTCGTGGGTGAAATCAAACAGATTATTGACAGCGCACGTGCCAATGCCGTGCGGAGTGTGGACTTCTGCCGGGTGCAGATGTATTGGAACATTGGCAAGCGCATTTTCAAGAAAGAGCAGCAGGGAAAGGAACGTGCCGACTACGGCTCGTACCTTATCAAGAACCTCTCGAAGCGCATTGCGCCCGACTATGGTAGCGGGTTTTCGGTGCGACAACTTGAAATGTGCCGTCAGTTTTACCGCACTTACCCGATTGCGAATACAGTGTGTTCGCAATTGAACTGGTCGCAATACAAGTTGTTGATCGCCATTCCTGATTCAGACAAACGCGAGTATTACCAACTCGAAGCGATCAACAACGGTTGGACGAAGCGCGAGTTGGAACGCCAAATCAATTCCTTGCTTTACGAGCGTCTGTTGCTTAGCAATGATAAAGAGGCGGTGCTTGCCGTGGCGCGGGGGCAACGAATCCCCGAATCGCCTACGGAGATCATCAAAGACCCGATGGTCTTGGAGTTCCTCGGGTTGGAACGCCGTGCCTCTTATTACGAGAAGGACTTGGAGAGTGCCATCATATCGCACATCGCCGACTTCCTGCTTGAAATGGGCAATGGTTTCTCTTTCGTGGCAAGGCAGAAGCGGATACTCGTGGAAGATGACGAATACTTTGTCGACCTTGTGTTCTACAACCGTCTGCTGCGCTCGTTTGTGGTGATTGAACTGAAAACGCAGAAACTCACACACCAAGACCTCGGGCAGTTGCAGATGTATGTCAATTACTACGACCGCTTTGTGAAGACCGAGGACGAGAATCCAACTATCGGCATTTTGCTCTGCACCGATAAGAACGATACGGCGGTGAAGTTGGCTTTGCCGGAAAACAACCGGACGATTCTTGCAAGCAAATACCAGCTCTACCTGCCTACCACCGAACAACTCATCAACGAAATCAATGAAGTGAAGCGGGCGGTGGAGAATCCTCGCAAAGAAAGTCCGGGCCATTTGGGACGATAAAGAAGAAAAATGGTGCTTTATAATATAAAAACGGATTGAACCATGAAAAAGAATCTATTGCTATTGTCGGCCATTTTGATGGCGAGTTTTGCCGTCTTCGATGGGTACGCCCAGAAGAAGGTTGTTGAAGGGGTGGTTGCCGATGAGGGCGGCAATCCGGTGAAGAATGTCCGTATCGGGGTGGTGAACACCAAAATCCTGGAGAAGACGGACAAGAAAGGCGAGTTCCGCCTGAAAGGGGTTTTGCCGACCGACAGCGTGGTGGTTTACCTGAAAGAAGGCAAGGGAGCCAAGTTCTTGTTGGGGGATGCCGGGCGGTTGCAGCTGAAAGTCAGCAGCGGCGCTTTGGAGGTCGGCGATGGCAAAGGCACCGCCCATACGGTGACGGTGGACGAGTTGGTGTTCAAAAGGTATGGCAGCGGCTCCGTCATCACCGCCCAGATGATCGAACGCAACGGCTACCTGACCATCAAAGAGGCGGTGAAGGCTTGCATACCTGGGGTGAGCTTCGAATATTCGGATGAGGGGGAAAGGATCCTGATCAGAGGCTCGAAGAGCCTGAACCTGTCGACCGACCCGCTGGTGATCGTGGATGGGGCGGAGACGACCTTTGCCGCAGCCGACCAGGGATGCCATGTGAATGACGTAGAACTCATCGAGGTGGTGAAAGACGGTTTGGGCTATGGTGCGAAAGGAGCAAACGGTGTGATTATCATAAAAACGAAAAAATAAGAATTTAAAAAAAATGGGGAAAAGGGCATTTGTATGTGCTTGACAACACGGGGTATGCCTCTACGGCGAATCTGCCTTTTGCGGTGGAAGAATGATGGGGTTGAGGGGGAAGGTTTTTCGGTAAAAAGGTTGGTTTTGCTTCTTTTTTATCCTTATATTGCAATCTATGCTTAATTGTTAATTACCATGAAGAAAGTAGTATTTATCGTCTTGGCTGCAATCTGTTGCGCTTGTTCAGATACCACGCAGGAACAGGGGGCAAAAATCATTCCCTTAGGGCAAGCATTCAAGCAGCCCGGAAAAATTTCGGTGGAGGATCTTGGCTGCCATATTGATTATGTGCCGTTGGAAACAACAGATGAGTCGCTGGTAGGAGATAGGGCTTATATCAGGATATTGAAAGATAAGTTGCTGGTAGGCTCCCGCGAGCAACCGGTAAAAATGTTCGATCGCAAGACCGGCAAATTCATCCGGTGTATCGGGAAGGTCGGGCAAGGGGCGGATGAATATCTGTTGCAGGATGGCTTTCCGGTTTTTTGGACGGACGACGTGTCCGGTACCATCTATGTCCAGACGGAAGGTCAACGGATTTTGCGTTTTGATGCGGACGGGAATCCGTTGGAACACCTCAGTTTGCCGGAGGGATTGCCCAGGTTGCAAGGATCGTCTGTGATTGGAAACGGGGATGATTTGTATTTTTATCGAAAGACTTTGTTCAAAAAGAGTGAAGATAAACTGTTTTCGTACCATATCCCGAATAAAAAGGTACGGAGTGAAATTGCAGGCCAAGAAGATTCGTTGGCGTTTGATCTATCCGGAATGCCTGTCATTTTGACTGGATATGGCAATATTCCGGTCTCTACTCATTGTACGATTTTGAAGTTGAAAAATGGCAAAGTCGTTTTTGATTATGCCAAAGAACCATGCCTTTGGGCGTTTGATGGGCAACTCTATTTGAAGGAAAACTTTAACGATACCATCTACTGCGTGTCGGACCATAAGTTGGAACCCCAGTATGTTTTCGATTTGGGTGCCAGGCATTGGCCTTACGAAGAACGCCATAAACCGGAAGGCAATGAAAACAAGATTGGTTTCAATTATGTATTGGAAGGTAAAAAGGTTTTGTTTTTCGTTTTCCAGACCAGCTATTACGAAATCTGCTACAAAGGATTGGGTAAAGATGAAACTTATTGGGGTTTTTATGACAAAGAAACCGGAGAGACCAAGGTCATGAAAAAAGGAAAGATCAGTGATCCGGCAAACGGGCTTTTCATCAAATCTCTCCAAACGGCAACGGCTAAAGGGGAATTGGCCGGATTGTTAAACGTTACCGAAGTGAAAGAATGGATCGAAGAGAATCCCTCTCAAAAAGATAATCCAGTGCGGATGCTTTTGTCAAATCTTTCGGACGAAAGTAATCCGGTTGCTGTGATTGTTGAATAAATTCTTCTTGTTTTATAGCGAAGTCATAGAGATGATTTTGTTTTTATATTATCTTTGTGCCCGCAAACAGTCCAATGTAAATGCTTATCAATAATTTAATTATAATAGTATGAAAAACTATCTTGTATTTTCTATGGCGGCTCTGTTGGTCGGAACTTCCTGTAACACAAAACAGGAGAAAGCTGCCGAAGGTTTTACCGGCGCACCGGGAGAGGTTAAGCTCATCACGCTCGATCCCGGACATTTCCATGCAGCATTAGTGCAAAAAGTGTCTTATCCGCAAGTTTCTAAAGATGTTTATGTGTACGCACCCACTGGTTTTGACGTGGATGAGCACCTGAAACGTATCCAGGGATTCAACACACGTGCGGAGAATCCGACAGCTTGGAATGAAATCGTTTATACGGGGGATGATTACTTAGAAAAAATGTTGGCCGAGAAGAAGGGAAACGTGATGATCCAGGCCGGAAATAACGGTAAGAAGACCGAATATATTAAGAAAACGCTTGAAGCCGGAATCAATGTGCTTTCCGACAAACCGATGGCGATCAATAGCCAGAGCTTTAAATTGCTGGAAGAATGTTTTGCTATCGCCAAGCAGAAAAACATCATGCTGTATGACATCATGACTGAACGGAATGAAATCACTACGATGCTGCAGCGCGAACTTTCCACTATCCCGGCTGTTTATGGCGAGCAGTTGAAAGGTTCACCCGAAGAACCGGCTATTGTGAAGGAGAGTGTGCATCATCTGTTTAAGCTGGTCGACAATAAACCGCTGACTCGTCCGGTATGGTATCTTGACGTGACTCAACAGGGCGAAGGCATCGTCGATGTAACGACACACTTAGTCGACCTGGTTCAGTGGGAAGCATTCCCGGAACAGGTTATCGACTATAAGAAAGATATCGAACTGATAGATGCTAACCGTTGGACAACCTCTATCAGCCCGGAAGAGTTCAAACAGGTGACTGGGACGGAGGCTTATCCTGACTTCCTGAAGAAAGATGTCGAAAACGATACTTTGAAAGTATATTGCAATGGTGATATCATTTATAAGATAAAAGGTGTGACAGCTAAGGTTTCGGTAATCTGGAATTATACCTTCCCGAAAGGCGGCGGCGATACCCATTTCTCCGTTATGAAGGGTAGCAAGGCCGACCTGGTAATCCGCCAGGGCAAGGAACAGAACTACCAGCCTGAATTGTTTGTCGAAGCAGTGAAAGGCGTGGATCTGGCCGCTTACGAAAAGGATCTGACCGCTTCGATGGAAAAGGTTTCGAAAGAATATCCGGGTGTAGCGTTGAATAAGGTCGGCGACGGCGTATGGCAGGTCGAAATCCCCGCAAAATACCGTGTAGGCCATGAAGCCCATTTCGGCCAGGTGACGGAACATTTCCTTGACTATCTGAAGGACGGCAAACTGCCGGATTGGGAAGTGCCTAATATGCTGGCTAAGTATTATACGACAACTTCGGCTTTGGATATGGCGAAAGCGAAGACAAAATAAGGAAGATTTTCTTTTACATATAGTTTTAGGGCGAATCCTGCATCAAACCAGTAATGGTAGGGTGCAGGATTTATTTTAAGAACTGTTTTCTGTATTCGGTGGGGGTAAGGCCGGTGTTCCGTTTGAATATGCGATTGAAGTGGGCTATCGTGTTGAAACCGCATTCGATGCTGATCTGGATCACATCCATCGTGTTTTCTACCAGCAGCTTGCAAGCATAGCCGATACGGAGGTCCAGCATATATTCCGTAAATGTCTTTCCCGATCTCTCTTTAAAATAGCGGCAGAAAGAAGAGGCATTCATGGCAACTAAAGAAGATATTTCATTCAGGTCTATGTCTTCCTTGAAATGGCCGGAGAGGTAGGTCAGTATCTTTTCCATCCGTTGGTCCATGGTCAGCGATATGGACTGGCAGAAGTGTACGCTTCCCAGGTAACGTTTTTCCTTGAAGTTGGCCATAAGGTCCAACAGGTGTAATAGATTGATGATTCTCATCGTCCCTTTGCTGTCCGGAAGCTGTTCTATGCAGGTGATGATTTCCCGGTTGGCAGGGTGGGGGAAATGGATTCCCCGTCCGGATTCGTCGAGCAGTTTTTTGATATGGACCAGATCGGCATAATTGTTGATGGCATGCGACATGAACTCCTCCTCGAATTGGATGATCGTTCCTTTCACCCGCTTCGACGGATCTCCGGTCTCGTATTCGGCCGCGCTTTTCATGTAATGGGGTACGCTGTGCCCGACGAGGGTCAGGTCATACGGTTGGAAGATCTCCATGCTGTCGGCCACAAAACGTTCTCCTGAACTCTCTTTTACAAATATGATTTCAAATTCTTTGTGAACATGCCAGGGAAATGTGAATTTATCATAGTCGTAATGCCTGGCTATAATCGGAGTCCCGGCATATATCGTCAATTGCTCATGCATTAATTTGTTTCCCATATTCCGTATTGTTCTTGTTTCAGGGACAAATATAGCTTTTTCCTTTGTTTCTTTTTTAAATCAAGCGGTCATTAACCCTATTTCCCAAGATAGTGCAATTATCTGCAAAAAAAAGATATATCTGCCGGGTTCAATCTCTGTATCTTTGTCAAAAGAAAAATCTAAATTCTATTATCATGAGTACAACACGAAGAGAATTTCTGAAAAGATCGTTGACAGCCGGTGTCGGTATGTTCATTGCACCGACAATTGTCCCGGCCTCAGTCTTTGGGCCCAATGCACCATCCAACCGCATCAATATCGGTGCGATCGGAACCGGACGTATTTCACGGGACCATGATATGCCCGGAGTCTGGAAATATGACGATGTCCGGATTATTGCGGCTGCGGATCTCGATGCCAACCGGGTGGCCGATGCAAAAAAACTGGTGGAAGGATACTATTCGAAAAAATTGGGTAAACCTTACACTTGTGTGACCACGTATGGAGATTACCGGGAACTGCTGGCGAATAAAGATATCGATGCTGTCCTGGTCAGTACTCCGGATCATTGGCATGCAAAGATTGCGATCGATGCCGTGCGGGCCGGCAAGGATGTTTATTTGCAGAAACCGACTTCACTGACGATAGAGGAAGGCCGGAAGATGAGCGATGCTGTGAATGCAAGCGGCAGGATTTTGCAGATCGGCAGCCAGCAACGCTCGATGGAGCAGTTCCGTTATGCCTGCGAACTGGTGAGAAATGGACGTATCGGACAACTAAAAGAAATCGAGGTACGCCTGCCGGGTGATCCGTCGGGTGGTAACCCGGAGGAAATGCCTGTTCCAAAAGGATTCAATTATGATATGTGGCTGGGACAAACGCCATATGTGCCTTATACGGTTGACCGTGTGCATCCCCAGCAGGGCTATGGCCGTCCGGGCTGGTTGCGTTGCGAACAATTTGGAGCCGGTATGATTACCGGATGGGGAGCGCACCATTTTGATATTGCACATTGGGCGATGGACAAGGAATATTCCGGCCCGGTTGAAATATCCGGCCGTGCGACGTTTGCTTCAGGTGGCTTATGGAACGTCCACGGGGATGATTTCGAGACGGAAATGTTGTATGACAACGGTGTTATTGTACGGGGGACTACCAATACGAAGGAAAAACCGAACGGTGTTTTGTTTACCGGAACAGAAGGATGGATATTTGTGAGCCGTGGCGCTTATTCTGCTTCTGCCAACGATCCTGCTACTGCCGGTTCATCGAAGGCGTTGCAGGCTTCGGACCCTAAAATATTGACATCGGTGATCGGAGAAGATGAAGTGCATTTGTATAAAAGCACGGATCACCACGGCAACTGGCTGGAGAGTGTACGCACAAGAAAGCAGAATATTACGCCGGCTGAGGTTGCTCACCGTTCTTGTTCGGCTTGTTTGTTGCAGCATATTGCAATGAAATTGAACCGTAAGCTCTATTGGGATCCTATTTTGGAACGTTTCAAAAATGATGACGAGGCCAATTCGATGATTGCACGCCCACACCGTCCTCCTTATAATTTTTGATTGCTATGAGACAATTAATTTCAATTATTCTATGTAGCCTGCTTTCAGCCTCCCTATGGGCGGCGGGAACGGTCAGGATCGTAGTGGAAGCGGGGCGATTCGATCGTCAGGATTGCGTCGTCTCGACAGAAATATCCAAACTGAAAATAAAGAAGAATACCCGGATTGTCTTGTTCGAACAGACAGGGAAGGAGCGGAAGCCTGTTAAATGCCAGTTGATTCAGGAAAAGGACGAAATACCTGTTTTATACTGGGTCTTGGATGGAGTTACACCGGCAGGCACTACCCGTGAATTCGTTGTCCGGTTGACCAAAACGGATGCCGGTGAAGAAACCATGCGGGTGGAAGATACCGGCAAAGGTTTGATCCTGAAACAGAACGGCCGGAATGTACTTCAATATAATTATGGATTCGTTTCTTCACCGGCGGGGGTTGATCCGGCTTACGGGCGAAGTGGTTTTATCCATCCTGCCTATTCTCCTTCCGGCAATGTGTTGACCACTATCCAGCCGAAGGATCATCATCATCATTATGGCATCTGGAATCCGTGGACGCGCATCGAGTATGACGGCAAGATGTATGACCTTTGGAACTTAGGTGACAAGCAGGGAACGGTCCGTGCCCGGAAGATCGAGCAGGTGTATCAGGGAGATATCTGTGCCGGATATACGGCTCGCCTCGACCATTGTATCTTTGGTGCGAAGGGCGAGAAAGTGATCATGGATGAGTCGTGGGATGTGAAAGCCTGGAACGTATCGGGTGGCTTTTTATGGGACTTTGAGTCGGGGCTGCATCCGTCGACGGATTTGCCGGTGTTGATAAAGGCCTATCGCTATGCGGGTTTCGGATGGCGTGCTACGGAAGAGTGGACGAAAGAGAATTGTGAGATGTTTACATCCGAAGGAAAAACGCGGCAGGAGATAGACGGGACGACAGCCCGCTGGATTTACGTTACCGGACAGTGTGGAAATCAGGGACGTTCGGGTATGCTGTTCCTGGGACATCCGGAAAACTATAATGCGCCCGAACCCCTTCGTATCTGGGATGAAAATGCAAATGGCGGGCGGGGAGACGCTTTTGTCAATTTCGCACCGACAAAAAACAAGGATTGGGAGTTGATGCCCGGAAAGCAATATAAATTGCGTTACCGTATTTTCTCTTATGACGGCGAGATGAACCGTGAAAGGGCGGATCGTCTGTGGAATGATTTTGCTTATCCTCCGAAAGTAACGGTTCAATAAATATCACATAAAAGTAAAACAAAAGTATAGAACAAATATGAAAAAAATAATAGTAACTATCGCAGCGGTCTTTTTGGCAGGAAGCATGATGGCGCAGAAACAGGAAGTTTCTGCAACAAAGGTCGGGAACCGTATAGATGTCGTGATCGGCAAACAGTTTTTTACCAGTTACCGTTTTCAGCCGGATGAAAAATATCCTTTCTTTTTTCCGGTCAACGGGCCTGTATCGGGAGCCACGACGACTTCGATGCGCAATGGGGAATATCCTCACCACAGTTCCTTGTTTTTCGGTTGCGACCGGGTGAATGGCGGCAACTATTGGCAGGAAGGGCTCGAGCGCGGACAAATCGTGTCGGTCGGCGCCCGTATTGTCGAAGCGAAAGGTGAGCAGGTGGTGATTGAAGACGAATGTATCTGGAAACGTCCGGATGCGCAGGCACCTATCATCGACCGCCGTAAGATCACGATCTCCTCCCCGTCCAAAGATTTGTATCAGTTGGAT
The DNA here is from genome assembly GCF_049860805.1 of Parabacteroides vesiculifaciens. NCBI lineage: Bacteria > Pseudomonadati > Bacteroidota > Bacteroidia > Bacteroidales > Tannerellaceae > Parabacteroides > Parabacteroides vesiculifaciens. The sequence goes on along the minus strand of NZ_CP187555.1, from coordinate 2,552,666 downwards.
TTCGATATCGAAATGGAAATGCTGATGGATGTCACGATCCAGAAAACCAACCATTCTTTGTTTAGTGCCCGTATCGATCCGGATCTGACGGTTAAGCAGGGGGGAGTTATGATTAATTCGGAAGGTAAAGAAGGGGAAAAAGGAACGTTTGGGGTCGGTTCGTCTTGGATCGATTGTTACGGCAAAAGGAAAACAGGAACGGAAGGCATTGCAATCATGCAGCATCCTTCCAATAAATGGTATCCGTCGCCTTGGTTCACGCGCGATTATGGTTTTATGTCTCCGACCCCCATGTACTGGCCGGAGAACGAGAAAACGACAGAGTTGAAAAAGGGAGACAAGATCAATTTAAGATACCGGGTATTGGTTCATGCCGGGAACTCCGGAGAGGCCAACATCGCCCGGTTATTTGAACAATATAAAAAAGAATAGACCGATGGAACTGAATTTGAAAGGTAAAGTTGCCGTTGTAACCGGTGGCGGTGGAGTTTTGGGAGGTAGTATTTCCCGTAGTCTCGTGGAAAATGGTGTAAAAGTGGCAATCCTGGATATCCGCCAGGAGCAGCTTGACAACCGGGTGAAGGAGTTGCAGCCGTTGGGAGATGTGATGGGTATTCAGTGCAATGTGTTGGATATGCAAAGCCTCGAGGCGGCGAGGGAAAAGTTGCTTGCCGGATGGGGAAGTGTCGATATCCTGATAAATGCCGCAGGTGGTAACCTGCCGGGCGCTACCCTGCGGGAAGACCAGACCGTGTTCGATATGAAGGTCGAAGATTTCAACCGGGTAACGGATCTGAATATGAACGGAACGGTTTATCCTTGCCTTGTATTCGGAAAAGCAATGGCCGAAAAAGGGGAAGGGAGCATTATCAATGTCTCGTCGATGGCGACCTATTCGGCTATTACGCGTGTGCCGGGTTATTCCGTCGCTAAAAGCGGTGTGAGCATCTTTACCCAATGGTTAGCTATGGAGATGGCTTTGAAGTTCAGTGAGAAAATCCGTGTGAATGCTTTGGCTCCGGGATTCTTCATCGGCGACCAGAATCGTGCGGTGCTGATCAACCCCGATGGATCTTATACGGATCGGAGCCGGAAGGTGTTGGCCCGAACGCCGATGAAACGTTTTGGGGATATCAAGGAGTTGAACGGGCTGGTTCATTTCTTGTGTTCGGAGCATGCCAGTTTCATTACGGGGGCAATCATTCCGGTGGATGGCGGGTTCAGTTCATTTAGCGGAGTCTGAGATATGGCATTGGAAAAAACATGGAGGTGGTTCGGCAGGAAAGATTCTGTCGGACTTGCCGATTTAAAGCAGATGGGTGTGGAAGGTGTCGTTACCTCCCTTCACCATATTCCTTCAGGCGAAGTTTGGCCGGTCGGGGAGATACGGGCTGTCAAGCGGGAAATAGAAAAATACGGTATGAGATGGAGCGTAGTGGAGAGTCTTCCCGTTTCGGAAGGCATCAAGATTTGTTCGGCCGACCGTCCTCGCCTGATCGAAAACTACCGGCAGTCTTTGCGTAACCTGGGAGCCTGTGGCATAGATACCGTATGTTATAATTTTATGCCTGTGCTGGATTGGGCGCGAACGGATTTGCATTATAAAAACGGGGATGGAGCCGAATCGATGTTGTTCGATTATCCGACTTTTGCCGCTTTCGATATTTATATCCTGAAACGGGAGGGGGCAAGTGAAAGTTATCCTGCGGATATTCAGGAAAAGGCAGCCGGGATAGCTGCCGGACTTTCCCCGGAACAGCAGGAAGAGTTGGCACATAATATTATTATCGTGACACAGGCGTTCATTCATGGCGTAGTGGGGGAAGGGGAAGATTATAAGAAACAGTTCCTCGATTATTTGAAAACGTATGATCGGATAGGGAAAGAACAGTTGCGCCGTAATCTCGTTCTGTTCCTGGACGATGTGGTTCCGGTTGCAGAGGAAGCCGGGGTGAACCTTTGTATTCATCCGGACGATCCCCCATTCCCTTTGCTTGGATTGCCGAGGATAGCCGGGACGGTCGAAGATCTCCGGTGGATATTCAGTCAATGTGAATCTATCGCAAACGGACTTACTTTTTGTACCGGTTCTTTATCGGCACGACCCGATAATGATCTGGTTTTAATGGCGAAAGAGTTTGCTTCCCGCATTCATTTCGTACATTTGCGGAATACGGCATTTTTACCGGATCATGGCTTTTATGAATCCGGGCATTTGGGAGGAAGTGTCGATATGTTTGCCGTGGTGAAGATCTTGCTGGAAGAACAAATCCGGCGGAAGAAAGCAGGGCGCAAGGATATAAGGTTACCTTTCCGTCCCGACCACGGCTTGCGGATATTGGACGATTACGGCAGGAGTGCCAATCCGGGATATCCTTTGATCGGCCGCCTGAAAGGACTTGCCGAAATAGATGGTTTGCAAACCGGAATAGAGCGTTTTTTGATCGAGAGTCCGGATAAAATAAATTAGATGTGTGAAAAAGATGAAGAAGTATTTGATTTTTACGGTGGCGTCGCTCTTGCTGATGCCTTCTTGTTCGACAAAGAAAGAAAAGTCCGGTGAACTGTCCGGAACTTCGGGCGAAGTAAAGCTGATTACGCTCGATCCAGGTCATTTCCATGCAGCTCTTGTACAAAAGAACTCTTATGAGCAGGTTGCGGACGAAGTATATGTGTATGCTCCGGAAGGGGACGATGTGCAGGAGCATTTGAATAAGATCGATGGTTATAATACGCGTTCGGACTCTCCTACAAAATGGCGGGAAGTCGTTTACCGGGGACCGGATTTCCTGGAAAAGATGCTTTCTGAAAAGAAAGGGAATGTAATGGTTACAGCCGGAAATAATGGGAAAAAAACCGAGTATATCAAACAAACGCTTATGGCCGGCATCCATGTCTTGGCGGATAAGCCGATGGCTATAAACAGCGAGAATTTCGGTTTACTCAAAGAATGTTTCGATATTGCCAGCCGGAAAGGTATTTTGTTGTACGATATTATGACGGAACGTCATGAGATAACAACCGTTTTACAACGTGAACTGTCCCGCGTTCCGGCTGTTTATGGCGAGCAATTGCAAGGAACTCCCGAAGAACCGGCAATCGTCAAGGAAAGTGTGCATCATTTCTTTAAAGTCGTTTCCGGGAACCCTCTGAAACGCCCTGCCTGGTTTTTTGATGTGAATCAACAGGGCGAAGGCATAGTCGATGTGACGACTCACTTGGTCGATCTTGTGCAGTGGGAGGCTTTTCCGGACCAGGTCATCGATTATACTCAAGATATCGAGCTCTTGGACGCTAACCGTTGGACTACTTCTATCAGTCCCGCCGAATTTACCCAGGTGACGGGTGCGGAAACTTATCCTGATTTCCTGCAAAAAGATGTCGAAAACGATACGCTCAAAGTCTATTGCAATGGTGATATCACCTATAGGCTGAAAGGCATTTGTGCGAAGGTTTCGGTAATCTGGAATTACACCTTCCCGAAAGGCGGCGGCGATACCCATTTCTCCGTCATGAAGGGTAGCAAGGCCGACCTGGTAATCCGCCAGGGCAAGGAGCAGAACTACCAGCCTGAATTGTTTGTCGAAGCAGTGAAAGGCGTGGATCTGGCCGCTTACGAAAAGGATCTGACCGCTTCGATGGAAAAGGTTTTGAAAGAATATCCGGGTGTAGCGTTGAATAAGGTCGGCGACGGCGTATGGCAGGTCGAAATCCCCGCAAAATACCGTGTAGGCCATGAAGCCCATTTCGGCCAGGTGACGGAACATTTCCTTGACTATCTGAAGGACGGCAAACTGCCGGATTGGGAAGTGCCTAATATGCTGGCTAAGTATTACACGACAACTTCGGCTTTGGATATGGCGAAAGCGAAGAAGTAAATGTATTCACGTAAAATGAAAGAGAGTGGTGTCAGGAGTACAATTTGGCACCCACTCTCTTTGAATATTCTACTAATAATCAAACTTTACGCCCTTTTCCCAAATAGGTAATAACTTTTTTACAATTTCGGGATTCTCTTGTGCTATATTTTTTCTCTCAATGCGGTCCGGGCCATATTGATAAAGTTCGGTGATCGTTTCTCCCTTTTTATTATAACGGGTAAAACGATATTTCGGAGTTCGGAGTGTAATTCCGTTTCGGAAATAGCTGTAAGCCGCATCTTCCCATTTTTTATCATTTGGTTTGTTCAGTAGCTTTGCAAAACTTTTTCCATCTAATCCGTCTGGTAAAGGAACTCTGCAAAGGTCCATCAAAGTCGGATAAATATCAACGGAACTGACGATTCGTTCATTCTTTATTCCTTGTTTGCATCCGGGAACTTTTATAACTAAAGCACTGCTTAAAGAAGTTTCATGTAGTGTATGTTTTCCCCAAACACGGAGATCTCCCAAATGCCATCCATGATCCCCCCATAGGATAATAATCGTATTATCAGCTTGCCCGCTGGCTTCGAGAGCTTTTAATACTTTTCCAACTTGGGCATCCATATAACTAACACAGGCAAAATAAGCATGCCTGAGTTTTCGGGCATAATCATCTGATACTCTTTTTTGTATGGATGCTTTTTCTTCTCCTAACTGGTAACCGTTAAATTCTGCGCTTTCATGTAAACTAAATGTACTGCATCCTTCTGGAATGTCGGGCATAGGTGAAATGGGGATGGAGGCTTCATCATACATATCCCAATATTTTTTAGGGGATGTGAAAGGTAAGTGAGGTTTGAAAAAACCGACAGCCAAGCAGAACGGCTCATTCTTAGCTGTTAGCTCGTTTAGCTTTTTGACTGCCAGATTTGCCGTTAGTCCGTCCGGATAACCTTCATCGGCGACATCTGCACATTCGTATGGTTTCACTTGTTTTTTGCGACTTTGCCGGTTACTTCCATCTGCATATCCGAAAAAGGCATTCCAACCGTTTCCCCATTTTCCGGCATCGAAAAGCATTTCATCCCAACTATAAGGTAGTTCCGGTTTTTCGGTTTTCGGAGCTTCATAGCCATACAGACAGCCGTCGACATAGTGGCTTATCTTTCCGATGCCGACAGTATAATAGCCATTTCTGCGTAAATGGTGGAACATAGTTTCCGGGATTTCTCCTTCCGGCTTATCTGACAGCCTTGTCCGGCATGCTTCGTTGGAGAGGTCCGATTTATCTTTAGGATAATGTCCAGTCAACATGCTGGCTCGTGACGCTCCGCTTGTCGGAACTTGTACATAATGTTGGAAAAATAAACTGCCTTGTGATGCCAGCCGATCGATGTTCGGGGTTTTTACAACAGAACCATAAGCACCTAATTCCCGGCGAAGGTCGTCTACGCATATAAAAAGTATATTGGGCTTCGTCTCGTTTGCCTTTTTTTGTGCATAGCCTTGAAAAGGCAATGCCAGCAAACAGACCGATAGCAAAGGATAATTTTTCTTCATGATATCTAAATTGAATGTGAATACAAAAGATTTACAAATATAACCTACCGGTCGATAATAACCGGTAGGTTTAGAAAATTATTGTTGATCGTCTATGGCTGTTAATGGAGGAATATTTTTTTCGTACCCGATATAGCCTTTATTCTGGTTAATGGTTCCTCCTTGGTTGCTATCGATGGCATTTGCCGGGATGGGCCAAAGGACATGGAATGGGCTTATTTTGAATACGTTTGTTCCCCATAAGATATCACCTGCCTTATAAAATTCATTTTTGGCAACAGTCCGGTCATACCAGAAATTTTTTTCGGAAAAATTTTTTAAGGAATAGCCGTTTAACCCTTTTTCTGCCATGATAAAGGCGATTCTGGTTAATTCCGTTTTTCTGAATTCTTCTGCGAAAAGTTCTCTGGCTCTTTCATCTAATATATACTCTATTGAAACTTGTGAAGCTACAATAGGATCGGCTTTTGCGCGTACTCTTACCGAGTTTATATCGGCAGCGGCTTTATCTGTTTGATTTAGCCAATAGTAGGCTTCTGCCCTTAAAAGATAAGTCTCGGCCAATCTGAATAAATACCAGTCCGAATGTCCTCCATATGGCTGATCGGGTCTTTCTTCATCTTCGACATATACTTTGTAATAAGGGAAAGGATACCAGCAATGGATGGTGTCTTTGGGATTTGTGTATTGTATCTGTACGGGTTGTCCGAAATATTTGGAAGATGGATTGTTGTAAATGAATTTATCGACAGAGAACCAGTTTACTTGATTGTCATGCCTCAAGTCCTTATTACAGTTATTCCATATTTCATAATTGTAATAACTGCAAGGCCGGACATAACCAACTCCTCTTCCTATTTTTATGACAAATTCATTTCCTTGTGTGTCGATAGTTCCTCTTTTTCCGTCGGGATCTTTCATGTAGGACGAATTCCACCAAGAGGGAACATAGCGACGCATAGCCTGGGTGCCTCCACTTATTTCTGCTTCCGGAAATCCGTAACGTTCCTGTACGACAAGGATGCCTTCTTTATTTGAAGATGAGCTTTTATTGTCTTTTTGATGGAGATCCCAGATCGTATTAAACTGAGGATCGGAAGCATCTACCCCGAAGCGGTCAGTCATTAAAAAGTGAATTCCGTCGTTAATGACCGCAGAAGAGGCGTCGACAGCTTCTGTGAATTTTCCATTTGACAGATATATTTTTGTAAGCAAATGGTTGCCGGCAGCCTTAGAGACTGCTCCGGGAACAGCTGTTTTGGGTAGCCACTGGACAGCCCATGCTAAATCTTCTTCTATTTTTGCAAGTATCGTTTTTCGTGAGTGCGTATAGAAGTCGATTTTAGGAGCCGTATGTTCTATATTCAAAAAGGGGACATCTCCATATAAATGGACTAATCTATAATACCAATAGGCTCTGTGAAAATATGCTTCGGCAATAATTGCATTTTTGATTTCTTCTGTGTCGAATTTGCCATTGTCGATACGCGACAGAATAACATTCGCATTTCGTATCTGGTTATATCCTCTTGTCCAGATCTCATGGAAGTCATAGGTCGTACCGGTCCCTGTCGGTAATACTTGAGTATCAAAATTATGTATGGCATTAGCTGCTTTATTGGCACTGATTGCAATATCTGAGGCGATTAATTCAGAAGCCAGGCCCCCTCCTTCTCCATAGAAATCGGGGCGTAAGTTTTTACGGAGGTTAACCAGTATTCCGTCAAATCCGGCCTTATCCGTATAAATAGATTCCGGAGTGAAGATAGAAAGGGGCTTTATCTCCAAGAAATCGTCTCCGCATGAAACGGTTGTAAACAGAGACGCACAAATGATATATTTTATCCAGTTTTTCATAACTTGTTTATTTATAATGTGACATCAATTCCAAATGTAAAGATTCGAGGCATAGGAGTGTTTCCAGATTCAGGATCCCAACCAGACCATTTTGTGAAAGTTAGCAGGTTACGTCCACTCAAATATACTTTACAATGTCCTACTTTCAGATTTTTGAGAATATTTTCCGGGATATTGTATGCTATGGACAAGTCTTGCAAACGTACAAAACTGCTCCTTTCATAAATGTTATATCCAGGTGTGTTTACCGTATTTAACCGTGTATATTTGTTTGTCGGGGTTTCCGGAGTCCAGTAAGGCAATGCATAACTGTTGGCTCTATCCTCGACATTAGACGTGTTGCTCAATAGACTGTTTGCTCTCCAATGTCCTAAATCTGCACGGAGGAAACAAGAAATCTGGAAGTTTTTGAAAAGAGTAAAGTCATTTCGAAGCCCTAAACGGAAGCGTGGCTTTGTATAACCTTGAAATACTTTATCTTCCTGAGTAGACACTCCGTCCCCATTAGGATCGTATAATTTGACATCGCCAGGAGCTTTCCCGAATGATTTAGCCAATTCTTCTTCTCCAAGCTGGTAAATACCAAGGAATTTGTAATCCCATATCCGATCTATTGATTGTCCGATAAACCATCCATTGTCGATATCATCACCTTCTCTTTGTCCGATAACATTGCCATTTTCGTCTAAAATGTTGATTGTTTCTCCATAGAGATGTTTGATCTTGTTTCTATTAAATGAGAACGTCAATGTCGAGTTCCAACTGAAATCCTTATTTTGGATATTATAGCTATTAAGAGTCATTTCAAACCCTTTGTTTTGCAATTCTCCCATATTAGACATTACATTGTCGTATCCAATAATTGTCGGTAGGCTGCGTTTTAACAACAAGTCATTTGTAATCATGCTATAATAATCGACCGAACCATTTAACCGGCTATCTAAAATGGAAAAGTCCAGACCTAAATTTAAAGCTTTAGTCTTTTCCCATTTTAGATATTGGTTCGCCAGTGAACTACTGTATATACCTGAGATCAATGTGCTTCCAGTCAGGTATTTGTTTGTTTCAAGTTTTGCCAATGCATCATAAATCCCTATATCCCGGTTACCGTTTATTCCATAAGAGGCTCTGACTTTGAGATTATTTATCCATTTGATATTGAAGAACGATTCGTCTGATAAATTCCAGGCTAAAGCTCCGGATGGAAAAGTAGCGTAAGGATTTTCCATACCAAAAGCCGAATATCCGTCTCTACGAATAGATAGAGTTAGGAAATAGCGATTCATGAGCGTGTAATTCAGACGGCCCATTATTGCGGTACCGGTCGAATAAGTATCTTCGTTTTTAATAGTTGGTGATCCTCCCGTCCCTAATTGATGGAAGCCCAATGCTTCACTGGGGGTAAAATTTACATTTTCACCAGTATCTTTCCATGTTTGTTTCTTTTCTGCATTGTATAAGAATGTTGCATAAAAATCATGAACTCCAAAAGTTTTTTTCCATGAAATGATGTTGTCTATTTGCCATTCGTAAAGCGAATAATTGATACGCCGCCCGAAGCCGCCTGTCTTGTTGCCACTTGGGATACTTGACGAATCATAGTAATAGTTCTTTTGCCAATCATAGCGATTGATATAAGAAACTTTGTAACTAAAACCGAATGGCAGTTTCAGGTCGGCATACATGGTGGCAAACAGGTTTTGGGTGACATTGAATTTGTCCCGTTTTCTGTATAAAAGAAATGGGTTTTGTTCAATTCCTGAATCGTCATGAGGATACCATTTTAGTTCTCCGTTTTCATCATAAGGTTGTCCTAGAGGACTCTGGCGGCTTATATTCGATAATTTGATGGCTTCATTACTTTCATCTTTGTTGCTAAATTGAGCATTGATTCCCACAGTCAGAAATTCGGCAACTTTGGTATCTGCATTAATACGGGAACGGATTGTTTTATACTCATCTCCTTTTATATAACCTTGATTGTCTGTATAGCCTAATGACCAGTAATATTTAGTTTTGCCAATGCCTCCGGATATGTTGACATTGTAGTTTTGCCTTAATCCGGGACGTGTAGCTTCACCATACCAATCATAGGCATTCTCATTCAGATAGTTTTGTTGTTCGATATCACGCAAATTCAGACGTGTCATCCAAGTCAGAATTGGATCGGACTGGTATGAAGCATCGTAATTTTGCCAAGTATCTACGTCAATGCCTTCCGGTAACTGATTAGGATTGTTGTAATATCCTTCTGGCTTGTCTGGATTTATTCTGCGTTGGAAATCTTGTCTGCGTTGGATGAATCCAGATAAATCATTCGGTTTGATTTCGTTGGTAAAATCTGTTAAACCCAGTTGTGCGGAGAAATTTATACTCATTTTTTCCCCTTTGCCTTGTTTGGTATTGATGATTACAACACCGGCGGCAGACCGTGAACCGTAAACAGCAGCAGAGCTGGCATCTTTCAATACGTCTATAGTTTCGATATCCGATGGATTGATGTCATTGATAGAACCATTGAAGATAACCCCGTCCAATACAATCAAGGGTGAATTGTTGGCTGAAAGTGAAGCGGGACCTCGTATTTCCATTTCACTAGCTCCGGAAGCAGAAGTCCCGATGTTAGAGTTAAAACCAGCAACAGTTCCATTCAACATATCCAATACGTTCGTACTTTGCTGAGTGGCATATTTATCGGCTTTTACCTGGGCGATGGCCCCGGTAAGGTCTTTTTTCTTTACAGCTCCGTAGCCGATTACGACAACTTCCTCCAAGGCTTGCTGATCTTCTTGCAAAACCACTTTTAAGATGGATTTCCTGTCAATTGTGATTTCTTGTGTGTTGTAGCCGATATAAGATATTTGCAAAATATCTCCCTCGCTTGCTTCCAGGCTGAATTTGCCGTCGACATCGGTAATAGTGCCGGTTGTGCTACCTTTTACTAAGACGTTAGCTCCGATGACAGATTCTCCTTGTGTGTCGATGACTGTTCCGGAAATAGTTTTGATCTGTGCTTTGAACAAGGCAATGTGCTTATTTGATATACGAAAAGAAATATTTCTTTTGCTGCGGAATAAGTTTCGCAGCAAAAGAAATATTTCTTTTGCTGCGGAATAAGTTTCGCAGCAACTCGTTTAGATCCATATTTGTTCCCTGGATAGAGGTTTTTTCGTTTCGGTCGATCTCGGATGTGTTATAAACAAATTTGTATCCGGTCTTTTCCTCTATTTCTTTGAAAATCTCTTCATATGTTGCATTCTGCTTATTCAGAGACAGTTTTACCGCTTGTGCATGAACGAAGGTAATATTGACGAACAAAAACAATAAAAGAAGTCCTAAAAGATTGATTCCGTGTTTGAAAATTCTTTTTAAAGAGGAATAATGTTCCTCACAGGTAAAATCCTTTGGATTTTGCCTGATAAATAAAATTTTATCCATAATTTTGTATGTATTAATTTTTAAAATTGGCAGGTGTGCTATCTGCCGATTAACAATGTAGAATTTGGGAATGGTCGCAACATTCCCAATTCTTTTTGTATGTCTCTCTATTAATTAAATCTTGTTTTTCATGTACTGTCCATAATCGTTTGTCTTTGTGGTTTAACATTCTGTATTTATTGCAGGAAAATTTCTCCTTTCCTTTTTTCTATTTTGTATCTGGCTGAGATTTGCAAAACTGATAGTATTTCTTCCAATGTCTCTTTCTCTGTGAAGTTGGCATTGAAAGTCTGTTTTTTCAGGTTTTCGTTTTGAATATGTATTTTCACATGGAAAGCCCGTTGTAACTCTTGCATGATATCAGCTAATGAATTGTCTTTGAATTTGAATATTCCGGTAACCCATGATATCGTATTTTCCGGACGTATAGTTGAAATACTCAGCTTGTTATCCGATTTAAGAAAAACTGCTCGTTCGCCGGGTGATAATATCCGGTCTGCCGTTTGCGATTGATTCGTGTATTTATACAACCCGATTTTTCCGGTAATAAGAGTGATCTCTGTTTTTTCCGATTCTGCATCTACGTTAAAGGTTGTACCCAACACTCGTATTCCAATTCCATCGGCTTGAACGATAAAAGGTCTCTTTTCATCTTTCCGGACTTCAAAGAATGCTTCCCCTTTTATTTCAACCTGGCGGATTTGTTCGCTGAACTCTCTTGGATAACGCAGGCAGGCGTTCGCATTTAACCATACGACACTGCTATCCGGCAATGTGATTTTGGTTTTTGCATCGGGGACGGCTGTTGTCTCATAATAAACAAGTTCCTGCTCCGGCTCTTTATCGATCAGCAAGATGCTTGTAACTAACAGAAGGGCAATGGAAGCCGCTATAGAGAAATATTTCCATGCGGAGTTTCCTTTATCGGCATAAGATATGATGACAGGTCGTTTGACTCTGTCTGTCAAACGATCGGACATCTGCTTTTCATCAAAAGGCAAAGACTTGAAGCGTATGCGCTTTGTCAGTGATTCGAGTTCTTTATTGTTTTGTTTATTTTCCATCTTATTCCGATACCTTTATAAATAAAGATGACAGGTAAAGTGAAAAACTCCTACTCGGGATGCAAGAAAAAAATAAAAAAAGGATTCCGTAAATACTACATGACTGTTCGATCTCACCTTTTGGCATATTTGACTCCTCATTTATAGTTCCTATCTTGCAGATCCTGAAATAAATCCCTAGGGCACACCAAATTCATTTTTAAGCGATACGATCTTATGGGCTACATAATATAAGGAATAATCCATCCCTGCTACAAGAAAACTTATCTACATAGGCATAAAAAACATCGGAGTGCCTGTAAATTCTGTAATCAGTGCCAGTGATTATAAAATCAGTGCCAGCAATTATATAATCACAACCACTGATTATAAAATCACTGACACCGATTACAGAATTGGCAGGCACTTAAGAAAGAATTATTCGGGACAAAAACGGGTTTTTCTCTCCATAGAAATAAAGAATTGTTACTGCTGGATTTGGTGCGGTTGCCCTAATAAATCCCTCAATATGTATTCGATGTAAATAATAATGCCTACATTTACCGCATGCCTGCTATTGGGCATAACTAAAACATTTTAGCTATGAGTAAATTTGTCAATCCTTTTTCGGACTACGGGTGGAAGTTGATTTTCGGGAGTGAATTAAGTAAAGATCTTATCATCAGTTTTCTCAATGAAGTTATCCAGCAAGAAGTGATAGTCGACATCACGTTTCGGAACGTCGAGATGCTCGGCCTGAAACAAGACCAGCGTCGGGCTGTCTTCGATATCTTTTGTGAGAACGAAAAAGGCGAAGTGTTTATTGTCGAGATGCAGAAAAGCCGTCAGAAGTATTTCTCCGACAGAGTTTTATACTACGCTTCGTTTGCTATCCAGCAACAGACGATGATCGTAAAGGAAAAGTTGGAGAAGGAACCCGACGAGGTGGTTCGTAAGCGCTGGAACTACCAGATCAATAAAGTGTACGTCATTTGTGTCCTGAATTACATCATGGAACCGTCATTGCCAGACAAATACCGCTGGGACATCGTCCGGATGGATCGTGAGTTGAAGGTTCCGTTTAGTGAAACGCTTAATGAAATCTATCTTGAAATGCCGAAATTTGTATTACCTTTGCATGAGTGTGATACGCTTTATAAGAAGTGGTTATATGTCTTAAACAACATCGAGATCATGGAACGATTACCCCAAGAACTGAACAATCAGATATTCCGGAAGCTGAAAAGCATCGTGGAGGTAGAGCGCATGACTCCCGACCAGCGCTTAGAATACGAATTGAGCCTTTCCGTCGAACGCGATCTCTCCGCCGCCCTCGACACCAGTTTTGAAGATGGGATGGAGAAAGGTAAAGCGGAAGGTAAAATAGAAGGTAAAATGGAAGGCAAAGCGGAAGAACAGCGCCTTATTGCTGCCAATTTTAAGAAACAGGGAGTAAATATCGAAACGATAGCGCAATGCACCGGTTTGTCGGTGGAAGAAATTAGCGGTTTGTAAATCTTCGATGCTTATCAATAAAGTCAGCCGGGTTGTTTAAAAGTATAACAATCCGGCTGATTTTGGTTTACCTATTAGCATAAATGGTTCTACTCCACCCAGAAGATAACAGGATAATATTTAATGTGTTGTGGGCAGAGCAGAGCCCTGCCCCTACGGAATGACAATCATTTTGTATAACCCTGACATCCATGTTTCATACCGGTAAATCATCATTTATGATTCACATTTTCCTCTATTGGCATATTGTCACATTATCCAATTGGTTCATTATTTCCTCGTATTGAATATGAGAAATAATTTCAAAATCAACAGGTTGTTAGATTATATACATTATATTTGTAATCTTGATTAAGTAATTAGTAATGATAAACTAAAAAAGGTATGGATTATCATAGTTTGAAATATTATTAATATGTATATTTGCGACAAGAAAAGGCTTTTAAGTTGAAAGCCTGTGTTGCGTGCGATATTTGTGCGATGAAATGAAAATCGGCTAAATTTTCTTATCTACTCATGCACAAAGAAGGCCCCGCAACCCTTTACCGGATATACGTGTTATCTATGCAATGTTGTATAGGTAAATTATTGTATATAGATAAAGGGGGCGTGCGGCTGACTTTATGGGTGGATGGGTCTTAGCCGAACCTTCGTTTCAGTAAAGTTCAGTCTGCCGCCCTTCTTTTTTATGGATGGGCCACTTCTTGGATAAAACCACATATACCATTTGCAACTTTAGAATAGTAATTAATTAAAGCAGGATGGTGTATGGATGTTTGTAGCATGGATGAGATTCAAAATCTTTTTATTATCTATTCCGTTTGTTTTGGTGGGCATTTTCCGGAGTTGGGATTCTTTTGTGATGAAAAAGAATTTCGGATACACCATGTTATCCGTAAATATAAAGATGTCACCGGGGTGAGTTATACCCCTTCGCACTTCCTTATTGAAATAAGAAAGGAATACCTGATCTATCTGCCGCTACTGAGTGGGGCTGAATTCCGTATCATGGTGAAGGGTAAAAGTTTTTCATGAAAAAAACATTTTTGTCTTTGGGTGATGTCTTGAAGAAATTTTAGTTACATTTACTGGCTAATATATTATAAAAAGACTTTATCTGAGATGGAAGAGGGGAGTATCATATCTCTTTTTGAAAAAGTAGTGAAGGGAGATGAGGCAGCGTTCCGGATATTATTTGAGACCTATTCCCGGTGCCTGTTTCATGTGGCCTATTACTATCTGAACTCCCGTGAACTGTCTGAAGAAGCTGTTTTGGATGTCTTTACTGTCATTTGGCAGAAGCGGGAGGCACTGTCGCATGTGAAAGAACCGGAACGTTATTTGTATATATCCGTGAAAAACCAAGCTTTGCATTATCTGAGAAGGGGATATGTGCAGGAAAAGGATGCTTACTCTTTGTATGAGATCGAACTGGTTCCGGATTCGGACACACCTGAAAAAAGTTTGATGGATGAAGAATACCGGATGTTAGTCCAGCAGGCGATCGATTCTTTGCCGCCTAAATGCAGGGAAGTTTTTCGCCTTGTGCTTTCCGATAAATTGAAGAATCGGGAAATTGCCGATGTATTGGGGATTAGCGAGAAGACGGTGAACATACATATCGCTAAGGCGTATGAACGTATCGCGGCATATGTCAACCGTCAATATAAACAAATGAAAGGCTTTTTGCTTCTTCTCTTTTAGTCAGGAGCATAGATGAAAAAATCCCCGAGCTTTTATGTAGGCCCGGGGACTTTTGATTTTACTTGATTTCTTTCTCTTCCATCATGTCCAGTTCGTTCTTGTCGGAGTCGATAAACTTGTACTCCAGAAAGCCCAGACTTTGATTCGGGATCACTTTAATACCCATCGAGTATTTCAGTTTCCATTTCCAACTGAGCGGGAATCTTCCGCTCTTAATAAATGCTGCAACATAAGGATGTACGTGCAGGGCGAATTTCTTCACGTTGTGTTTTTTAACCAAACAGTCGATCTTTCCTTCCAGGCTGTCGGTAAACAGGATAGAGGGTTTGATAGTGCCCGTACCGAAACAGGTCGGACAGGCTTCGGATGTATCGACATCCATTGCCGGGCGGACACGTTGGCGGGTGATCTGCATCAGGCCGAATTTACTCAGCGGCAAAATGTTATGTTTTGCCCGGTCGTTAGCCATCGCTTTCGTCATGTGCTCGAACAGTTTCTGCCGGTTGGCAGCTTCTGCCATATCGATATAGTCGACTACAATGATACCACCCATGTCGCGCAGGCGTAATTGACGGGCAATTTCGTCTGCCGCTGCCATGTTGACGTCGATAGCTGTTTTCTCCTGGGCATCACTGCCTTTGGAACGGTTCCCGCTGTTCACGTCGATAACGTGCATGGCTTCCGTATGTTCGATGATCAGATAGGCTCCACTTTTGTACGTGACGGTGCGTCCGAATAGGGACTTGATCTGTTTTGTGATTGCAAAGTTGTCGAAGATAGGAAGTTCGCCGGTATACTGTTGTACGATCTCTTCCCGTCCGGGGGCAATCAGGCTGACATAATCACGGATGTTGTGATAGATGTCCGCATCATTCACGTAAATGTTCTGAAAAGAAGGGTTGAAAATGTCGCGCAACAAAGCCACTGCCCTTGCCGTCTCTTCATAGATGAGCGCAGGAGCTTTTACTTTGGTGATCTTAGGAATATTGTCTTCCCAACGTTTCAGTAATGTCTTCAATTCATGATCGAGTTCGGCAACGCGCTTTCCTTCCGAAGAGGTACGTACGATTACGCTGAAATTCTTCGGCTTGATACTTTGAATGAGTTGGCGTAGACGGGCACGCTCTTCGCTCGATTTGATTTTTGTGGAAACCGACACTTTGTCGGCAAACGGTATCAGCACGATGTATCTTCCGGCAAAAGAAAGCTCGGAAGTCAGTCTGGGACCTTTTGTTGAAATCGGCTCTTTGGCGATCTGCACCAGCACTTCCTGTCCGACTTTGAGCACGTTGCTGATGCTTCCGTCTTTTTCGATTTCGGGAAGCAATTGCAGTTTGGAGATGGCGGGAAGTTTTTTCTCTCCCTTCTGTTCTCCCAGTGCCTGCTTAAGGAATTTCTGCTGGGTGTTAAAATTAGGACCTAAGTCCAGATAGTGAAGAAATGCATCCTTTTTATAACCTACATCAATGAAAGCAGCGTTTAACCCCGGCATCAGTTTCTTAACTTTGCCCAGATATATATCGCCGACGGCAAAAGAGACGTTGCGGGCTTCCTTTTGGAGCTCGACAAGGTTCTTATCCTCCAGTACGGCTATAGATACCTCTTTGGGTTGTACGTCAACTACTAATTCACTAATCACTATAAAAAGAGGTGTTTAAATGTGAGACCTTATTAAATACGCAAAGAACAAACTTAAAAGGTCTCTTATTAAGTTTGTTCTTCAGAGTTGCTCAAATAGACTTATTTTTTCTTATGTCTATTCTTTTTTAGTCTCTTTTTGCGCTTGTGCGTAGACATCTTATGTCTTTTTCTTTTCTTTCCGCTAGGCATTGTTTTAAAATTTTAAATTAAACTATAATAACTCGATTACTTTACTTCGTTCAGGAAAGTCTTAGCCGGCTTGAATGACGGAATGTTGTGTTCCGGGATGATGATCGTAGTATTCTTTGAAATATTACGAGCAGTCTTCTGGGCTCTCTTCTTAATCACGAAACTTCCGAAACCTCTCAGGTATACGTTTTCACCCTGAGACAACGAACTTTTTACGATATCCATAAAAGATTCTACGCTGCTTAACACTGTCTGTTTGTCGATACCAGTGCTTTTTGAAATTTCGCTAACAATATCTGCTTTAGTCATGTCTATAAATTAATTAAATAATTGATTTGGACCTATTAATTTTTTGGAATGCAAATATATAGCTTTTTATTTAAGTGGAAAAAGAATTGTCAACCAAATTTTAAGAAAAAAGTTTCCTTACAATCCGTTAGAACTGTGTATGTTTGCAGTAATCAATTAGTTGCAGGCCTGAAGAAGACTAAAAAAGAGCTGTATGTCGCAGATAGAAAACGATTTAGAAACCAGCCGTTTGTTGCGTGACTGGTATCGAAAACATAAAAGGGAGTTGCCTTGGCGCGAATCTTCCGATCCCTACATCATCTGGATATCCGAAATTATCCTTCAACAAACACGGGTGGTCCAGGGGATGGATTACTTTATCCGTTTCACCGGACGGTTCCCGGATGTGGCCTCGCTGGCCTCGGCAGAGGAAGACGAGGTGTTGAAATACTGGCAAGGGCTTGGCTATTACAGCCGCGCCCGTAACCTGCATACCGCGGCAAAAGATGTGATGGAGCGTTTCGGCGGGGTGTTTCCCAACCAATATAAGGATGTGATCTCCTTGAAAGGGATAGGGGAGTATACGGCTGCCGCCATCGTTTCGTTTGTCTGGAACCAGCCGTATCCGGTAGTGGACGGGAATGTCTTCCGGGTGCTTTCGCGCCTGTTTGCGGTGGGCGCTCCTATCGATACGGCTAAGGGAAAGAAAACCTTTACGGAGTTGGCCGGCCTGGTGATGGACCCGCAGCATGCCGGACAGCATAACCAGGCGATAATGGAATTGGGCGCCCTGCAATGCGTGCCGCAAAATCCGGATTGCGAAGCCTGTCCGCTGAAAGAGCGTTGTGCTGCGTATGCGGCGGGCGATGTGCAGGATTATCCGGTGAAACAGCATAAGACCAAGACGCGTGACCGGTATTTCCATTATTTATACATTATATATAAAGGGAAAACCTGGTTGTCCCGCCGGAAAGGGAAAGATATTTGGGAGGGGCTTTACGAATTCCCGCTTATTGAAACAGACAAGGCTATGGACTTTGCTGCGTTGCAGGCGACCGATGCTTTTCGCCGGTTGTTCGAAGGGGCGGGGAGGCTGAATGTTTCGGTGGATTTGCAAGGCGTGAAACACGTCCTGTCCCATCAGATCCTGTATGCCGCTTTCTACCGGATAGAGATAGAGCGTGAGAACGATGCTCTGAATGCTTTCCTCCCTGTGGCGCGCGGGGATGTGGAGAAATATGCAGTTCCGCGCCTGATACATATTTATTTGGAGAAATTAGGAGGAAACTTGTCAGAATGATTGAATTTATGTTTCTTTGTAAACAAATAAAAGAATAGAGCTATGTCATTGAATAAAGTTATATTGATCGGTAACGTCGGACGCGATCCGGAAGTACGTTACTTCGATAGTGGTGCTGCAGTCGCCAATTTTCCGCTTGCAACATCGGATAGGGGTTATACGTTGGCCAATGGTACTGTCGTGCCGGAACGCACGGAGTGGCACAATGTTGTTGTCCGTCGTGATCTCGTTTCCTTTGTTGAAAAATGGGTGAAGAAAGGTTCCGGCCTCTATGTGGAAGGAAAGATTCGTACCCGCAGTTATGACGACCAGTCGGGAGCCAAACGCTACATAACCGAAATCCATGCAGACCGTGTCGAGTTTTACAGCATGGGTGGCGGAACAGGTACGGGCAACCGCGAAGGCGGCAACACCGGAACAGGTATGGCCAGCCAGCCAGGTGGCCAGACGCAGACAACACAGCCGTCTACCGGATACCAGCAATCTACCGGTTACCAGCAACCCGCATCCGGACAGCCGGATAACTCTTTAGATTCCAACAGTGCGGATGATCTTCCGTTCTGATATTGTTTAACTAATACTGTTCCCCTTGGACTCAGACTATTATTTATCGGGCTTATTCGACCAAGTTACTATACAGGCGCTCACGGCAGGCCCTGTGATAGCGTTAAGCCTTGCAATTCTCCTGCTGTTAGTTTCCGGCTTCGTGTCGGCTTCCGAAGTGGCATTTTTCTCGTTAACCCCGGGTGATATCAATGACATCCGGGAGGAGAATGCGCCTTCCGACCCATTAATCCAGCGTTTGCTGGATCGTTCCGAGTATCTGCTCGCCGCTATTCTGATAGCCAACAACTTCGTGAATGTGGCTGTCGTGATGCTTTGTACCTACGGTATCAATGCGATCGTCAATTTCTCCTCCGCCCCTATGCTGGGCTTTATCCTGGAGACGATTGTCCTGACCTTCCTGCTTTTGTTGTTCGGAGAGATCATGCCGAAGATTTACGCACAGAAAAACTCGTTGCGGTTCGTACGCAGTTCGGCCCCCGTGCTGAATGTCGTGGAGCGCATCTGCCGTCCGCTGTCGAAGATATTGGTCACCTCGACCAGCGTCATCAACAAGGCGTTGGTAAAGAAAAAATACGACCTTTCGGTCGACGAGCTCTCCAAAGCGTTGGAACTCACTTCCACTGAAATGCCGGAGGAGAAAGAGATGCTTTCGGAGATCATCAAGTTCTACAACAAGACCGCCGACGAGATCATGACGCCCCGTCTGGATATGGAGGATATCGATATAAAGACGAGTTTCCGCACCGTGGTCGATTTCATTATCAAATCCGGTTATTCGCGTATTCCGGTCTATGCCGATTCGGAGGATAATATCAAAGGTATCCTGTATATCAAAGACCTTTTGCCGTATGTGGAGAAACCCGACACGTTCCGTTGGCAGAGCCTGATCCGTCCGGCCTATTTCGTGCCCGAGACGAAGAAGATCGACGACCTCTTGGAAGAGTTCCGCACCAGCAAGATCCACATGGCGATCGTGGTGGACGAGTTCGGGGGCACTTCCGGCATCGTGACGATGGAGGATATCCTGGAAGAGATCGTGGGCGAGATTTCCGATGAATACGACGAAGATGAAAAGCAGTTCATCCGCCTGGCGGATGGCAGCCTTATTTTTGAAGCCAAGATATTGCTGACCGACTTCTTCCGCGTGATCGGCGCCGATCCTACCGAGTTCGGCAAACTGACCGAAGAGGTCGAAACCCTTGCCGGACTCCTGCTGGAGATCAAGGGGGACTTCCCGAGCCGCCGCGAGATCATCGAGTATGACGGCTACCGTTTCCAGATACTGGAGATCGATAACCGCCGTATCTTGAAAGTCAAGTTCAACCGTATTTCAGACCTGGACAAGGACCCGGAAGAGAAGTAATGCGTACACCAGCCGGTATAGTCTGTTTTTTGCTGTTGGCTTTGTGTGTTTCCTGCACGGAATATACACCGAAGCCACGCGGCTATTTCCGCATTGAGCCGCCTGCGCCTTCATACCAGACACTTCCGGTCGAGGATTTGCCTTATACTTTCCGGCTTTCCAGATGGGCGGAGGTGGAGCTTCCCCCGGAAGGAAATCCGGCGGGATGGATCAATCTTTCTTATCCGCAGTTGAATGTGAAGTTCTATTGCAGTTACCTGCCTGTCACTCCTGCCACGTTGGGCAGGGCGGAGCAGGAATGTCGCGCTTTGGTTGTCCGGCAGGCGAAATATCCGGACCGGATCAGGGAGCAGGCGTACAGCAATCCGGAGGCTTCGGTGTACGGTTCGCTTTTTATGCTGGATGGCGAATCCGCCTCGCCGCTGCAATTTATGTTGACCGACAGTGTCTCCCGCTTTTTCCGGGGGGCTTTGTATTACGACTGTGTACCGAATGCCGACTCTTTGGCTCCTGTCACCCGTTACCTGAAACAGGATGTCGTAGAATTGATCCAATCTTTTAACTGGAAGAAATAATGCCTCTCTTGCAGAAACATACCGGTCCGTTGTGGGGAATCTGGAAGATCGAGGAATCTTCCGATACGCTCCTTTCCCTTTTGCAGAATGGAGAAGCCTGTCTTTCGCAATTGGCGCTGATCCATGCGGAACAGCGCCGCCGGGAATGGCTTGCCAGCCGTGTGCTTTTGCAGGAGCTTACGGGTGGCCCGGCCCGTATTGCTTATCGTCCGGACGGTGCGCCTTTTCTGCCGGACTTGCCTTTGCATATCAGCATTTCCCATACGAAAGGTTATGCCGCTGTCCTGTTGCAGGAGCGTCCTGCCGCCGGTATCGACATCGAATACCGCTCCGGGCGGGTGTCGAAGATACGCAGCCGTTTTATGAACCCGGAAGAAGAGGCGGGTATAGACAAGGAACACGAAACGGAACACCTGTTGCTCCATTGGTGCGCGAAAGAGACATTGTTTAAGATGATCGGCCGGGAAGAGGTCGATTTCCTCCGCCACCTGCACGTCCGTCCGTTCCCGTATGCGGAAGAAGGAAGTTTCACCGTCTATGAAACGCGCACGGGGCAAGGCGCGGTTTATCAGTTGAACTACCTCGTCACCCCTGATTTCGTCTTAACCCGGAGTTGAATCAATCTCCCATTCCCCTATGTTCCGTTCCCCGGCATCGAAGGAGACGCCTACTTTCACTAATTGCCGCCCGTCGGCAGTGTAAGGGATCAGGTAACCTGTATGCTCGATCTGTTCCAGCGCATCAAAAGCGGAACCGTCGAGCTTGAACTTGAATACATAGATGTAGTCCTTTGTATTTACGACCTGGCGGCCTGTCTGCTGGTTGGCATGACGGATGATGTTGGCGAAACGTCCGGAAAGCGTAGTCTCACTTCCTCTTTTTCCATAGGTGTCTTCCCAGCGGTCGAGGTGAAGTTCCAGCATCTTGTTCAGTGCTTCGGGCGAATCGTATTTTTCCGCATTCAAATCGAGATGCAGCACCGGATAAGTCAGCCAATCCTATTCAAGTTTCTCAATGGCCAACCCATTGAAAAGTTCCTTTTTCCCGAGGAAGTAGGCTTCGAGAGTGGAGATGAGCAAGCTCTTTCCGAAACGTCGCGGGCGGCTCAGGAAATAAGGCTTTCCCATCGTTACGAGGCGGTAGACGATTTCCGTTTTATCTACATATACATAATTATCCCTCCGTATATCTTCGAAACTCTGTATGCCGATCGGCATCTTTCTGATCGTTGTGTTCATAAGCCGATTCCGGGTACGTTTGTGTACGGGCTTTACAAAGGTAGCATCTTCTAGTTTACTATCCAATATAGATTTAGGGCAACCGCACCAAATCCAGCAGTAACAATTTTTTATTTCTATGGAGAGAAAAACCCGTTTTTGTCCCGAATAATTTTTTCTTAAGTGCCTGCTAATTCTGTAATCGGTGTCAGTGACTTTATAATCAGTGGTTGTGATTATATAATTGCTGGCACTGATTTTATAATCACTGGCACTGATTACAGAATTGATAGGCATTCCGATGTTTTTTTATGCCTATGTAGATAAGTTTTCTTGTAGCGGGGATAGATTATTCCTTATATTATGTAGTCCATAAGATCGTATTGCTTAAAAATGAATTTGGTGCGGTCGCCCTGATATAATAAGGATAAAAAGACTTTATTTGTCAGTTTTTTGGTAACTTGCAAATGTTTCAAACTTTTTAATCTTAATGGCTTATGAAAGTGTCAAAAATTATCTTTGGATTGATTCTCCTATGGATTGAGGTAGCGAGTGTGTCAGCCCAGGTTGAAACTCGTTCCTACCCAGAGGGTGACGCTTTGGCGGGAACTCGTTTTGAAAACCTGTTACAGACATTTATTATTCTCTTGATTTCGAATGGTCTGTTACTCCTTCTGCGGAAGTAGAACCTTTCTCTTCCGATCCGCGGAGTTGTAATATCCGGTTTACTAGTCCAGGTACTTATACCATTCAATGCAGAAGCAAAACGAGTTGCGGTTACCAGCCCGGCGGAGCTACGACGCTTACGGTTACTACATCCGGCGCTCGTTATGCAATCTCTCAAAAGGGACTACAACTGTCGATCTTAGTAGTTCCAAGGCGGGATTTTATCTCGTTAAAATCAATGGTTCAACTTATAAAATTATTTTGCAATGAAAAAAGACAATATTAATTTAACGATCCTTCTCTGCTTGTTGCTCTCGTTTTGCAGCGGTTTTGCGTCCTGCGGGGACGATGAGAAGGAGTATACCCCTTGGATCGAGGTTGCGTTGGAAAAAGCGGATGTGGTTTATCTGGAATCCAATACGCTTTATGGTATAACCAATAAGGAGGGAGAACTGCAGATACGAGTGATAGACGGTAAGATACAATATCGGATTTATTATCGGCATCAGGATGGTTCTGAATTGTATTTTAATCCTGTCAATTTGCCGGAGTCTTTGTTTTCGGATTACTCTTTTGGTGATTCATTTGGAACGTTTGTCACGATAGGCGTTATTCGGTTCTCTGGCGAAGTGAAGCCTCGTTTAGAAGGAATGGAGTGTACTCCGATCGTGTTGGATTATGCGGAAATAATTTTGAATTGGTTTCTTGACGGTTTAGGGTAATTGCATCAGAGTAATATTTCTAACCTAATATGAGAGGAGAGTTATTGGCGGTAAATAAGGAAGGAAAGATACAATTTCTGATAAGATATAGGCATCAAAATGGTTCGGAAACGTATTATTGCCCCGTCAACTTGCCGGATTCCTTCTTATTGGAATTTTTCATGTTGGAGTCTTATCATGTAATAGGCGAAGTCCCTTGTGATATTGGCTTTATTACTTTTTCCGGAGAAATCAAACCCCTGTTGGAAGGAATGGAATATGATCCGGTTGTATTGACGTATGCGAAAATCAGTCCGCTTTGTAATCTTGATAACTGATGATTATGAAAACGTGGAAATATAAGACAATGCTCATTTGCTTGCTACTCGTCTTTTGCAGTGGTTTTGCATCCTGCGGGGACGATGAGAAGGAAGATGAAATGCGTTCCTATATTGGATGTCAGATAAAATTCAATGGTGCGGTGAAAGTAAAGCCGGATAGTTTGGAGTATAATCCGATCGTGTTGACTTATGCGAAAGCACATTTCAAATATCCGATGCCAACACCGGTAGATTGAGTATGTATGGGTTTGAAATAATCGAGAGGGGGCTTCCTGCAGCCCCCTTTTTTCTTTATTTCTGCCAGATCTCCCAAGCCGCGAACGCTTGTAGCAGGAGCATTTCGAGTCCGTTCTTGACGACGGCTCCTTTCTCTTTCCCTTTCTTCATGAAGAGGGTTTCGTCCGGGTTGTACAAGAGGTCGTACAGCAGGTGGTTCGGAGTCACGAGGTCGTAGGGGATGTCCGGGCAGGCATCGATGTTCGGGAACATTCCCAGCGGAGTCGTGTTGACGATGACGGTGTATTGCTCCATCGTCTTGGGCGTGATCTCATCGTAGGTGATGCAAAATTCTTTCGGTTTGCGTGAAACCAGCGTGGCGCCGACGCCTAATTGCTTCAATCCTTGGAAGACCGCTTTCGAAGCGCCTCCCGTTCCTAAGATCAGGGCCTTGCGGTGCGTCTCGTTCAGGAGCGGCTCGATGGAACGCTTGAAACCGATGATGTCGGAGTTGTAGCCTTTCAGCTTTTTGCCGAAGAGGCCTTTTGTGAATTTGATGACGTTGACGGCGCCGATCAGGCGGGCGTCTTCGTCCAGATCATCTAAGTAGGGAATGACTTGTTCCTTGTAGGGGATCGTGACATTCAGGCCGTTCAATTCCGGGTTGTCTTTTAATACAGTCTTCAGATCTTTGATGTTCGGGATCTCGAAGTTAAGATAAGTTGCATCGATCTTTTCGGATTCGAACTTCTGGTTGAAGTAGTTCTTCGAAAAAGAGTGTCCGAGGGGATATCCAATTAAACCATATTTTTGCATGACCTGTAAATTAAGATGATTAATATTGTTACCGTTGTTTCGTAGGGGCGGCTTGTGAACCGTCCTTATTCCTTACTGCCCGTATAAAGCGAGCAAATGCCGAAAGTGAAAGTGTGCGAACGGGCTTCGCTGAAACCTACCCGGCTGAGCAGGTCGGTCATTACTTTCCCTTGCGGGACGACTTTGATGGAGGCCGGCAGATAACTGTAGGCCGTATGCTCTTTTGAAAGCAGGCGTCCGACGGTGGGGATCACGACCTTCGAGTAAATATTGTAGAGCTGTTTCATCGGGAAATGCACCGGCGAGGACAGTTCCAGGATCATTAGATGGCCGCCAGGCTTCAGCACCCGGTACATCTCGGCGATCCCTTGTTCTATGTTCTCGAAGTTCCGTACTCCGAATGCGGCAGTGACGGCGTCGAACGAGTTGTCCGGATAGGTCAGCGCCGTGCAGTCCTGGTATTCGAACGTGATGTGGCCCGACAATCCGGCTTCGGCTACTTTCTGTCGTCCGACTTCCATCATGCCCTCCGAGATGTCGGCCCCGACGATGCGGTCGGCTTTCAGACGGCGGTACATGGAGATAGCCAGGTCTCCCGTGCCTGTGGCGATATCGAGGATCGAGGCGGGAGAAAAAGGACGCAGGAAAGCAATCCCTTTCCTGCGCCATATTTTGTCGATACCCAGCGAGAGCGTATGGTTCAGCTGATCGTATGTACCAGCGATGGAGTCAAACATACGCCTGACTTGTGTAGCTTTGTGCTCCTCGTTGTTGTAGGGTAGAATCTGTTCTGAACCGTACTTCGTCATATCCGTTTATCTTATTTGTTGAGATATTCGGTTACGTTCTTTTCGATGCGTGACAACAGGTTGTCCGTATCGCCTTTTTCGAACTTCTCGCCTGTGATGTGTTCGAACAACTCGATGTAGCGTTCGCTGATGCCTTCCACGATAGCCGGAGTCATTTCAGGAACTTTCTGGCCGGCTTTACCCTGGAAACCGTTTTCCATCAACCATTCGCGGACGAATTCTTTGGAGAGCTGTTTCTGCGGTTCGCCTTTGGCAAAACGTTCTTCGTATCCTTCGCTGTAGAAATAGCGGGAGGAGTCCGGTGTATGGATTTCGTCCATCAGGTAGATCTTGCCGTCGTGTTTGCCGAATTCGTACTTCGTGTCGACGAGGATCAGGCCACGTTCGGCTGCGATTTCCGTGCCGCGTTTGAAGAGCGCGAGCGTGTATTTCTCCAGCAGTTCGTATTCTTCGGGAGTAGCCAGGCCCTGGGCGAGGATTTCTTCTTTGGAGATGTCGGCATCGTGTTCGCCGATCTCGGCTTTTGTCGTCGGGGTAACGATCGGTTCGGGGAAACGTTCGTTTTCACGCATACCTTCCGGCAGTTTTACACCGCAGATTTCGCGTACGCCGCTCTTATAAGCACGCCATGCACTTCCGCAGAGGTAACCGCGTACAATCATTTCAACGGGGAATCCCTGGCACATAACGCCTACGGTCACCATCGGATCGGGAGTGGCCAGTTTCCAGTTCGGGCAAATGTCAGTAGTCGCATCTAAGAATTTGGCGGCGATCTGGTTTAGCATCTGTCCTTTGTAAGGGATACCTTCCGGCAGGACTACGTCGAATGCCGAGATACGGTCTGTTGCAACCATCACCAATACGTCGTCGTTGATGTTGTAAACGTCGCGTACTTTACCATGATAGACACTCTTCTGTCCTGGGAAATTGAAGTCTGTTTTTGTTAATGCCTTCTTCATACCTTTGTTTTTATGGGGGCGCTTATCAGGCGTCCTGACTGTTATTAATGTTGTTTTTTATACGTTTGCTGTCGAACTTGTCGTAGGCTTCGACGATACGCTGGACGAGCTTATGGCGGACGATGTCCTTTTTCTCGAATTCGATTTTGCCGATTCCCTTCACACCTTTCAGGATTTGCATGGCCTGTATGAGTCCGGAAGTCGCTGACGGCGGGAGGTCGATCTGCGTCACGTCTCCGGTAATGATCATTTTGGCATTCATGCCGAGGCGGGTGAGGAACATCTTGATCTGGTGCGTTGTCGTGTTCTGGGCTTCGTCGAGGATGATAACCGCGTCGTTCAGCGTCCGTCCGCGCATAAAGGCTAAGGGGGCGATCTGGATCACGTTGTTCTCCATATACTCCTTCAGTTTGGCTCCCGGTATCATATCCTGCAGGGCGTCATACAAAGGTTGGAGATACGGATCGAGCTTATCCTTCATCTCGCCGGGGAGGAATCCTAATTTCTCGCCGGCTTCCACTGCGGGGCGGCTCAGGATGATCTTGCGGATTTCCTTGTTCTTAAGAGCTTTTACGGCGAGGGCTATGGCGACAAATGTTTTACCTGTCCCGGCGGGGCCTGTGGCAAAGACGAGGTCGTTTTCTTCGAATGCTTTGACAAGGCGTTGCTGGTTTTCCGTGCGGGCGACGATCGGTTTGCCGTTCATCCCGTGGATGATCAGGTTTTCCTGCTTGGTGATTACCGGGGCTTTGCCTTTGATGATATCCAGTATGACATCTTCGCTGAGCGAGTTGAATTCTTCACAATATTTCTCTACCTCGCGAATTTTCTTGAGAAAGAGTTCCGACTCGTCTTCGTCTCCGATCACTTTCATCACATTTCCCCTTGCCACTATGCGCAACTTGGGGAACAATGTCTTGATCAATTGCATATTGACATTGTTTACTCCGTAGAAAATCACCGGATCTACGCTCTCAAGAATATAAATTCGTTCAATCATTCAATTCGTTTTAGTTCTGCCTTTGTCACGGACTTTTGCCGCTTTCATTCAGGCAGACAAAATTAGTAATATTCTTTATGTAAAAAGAAATTGTGAGGTATTTTGTTGCGTCTTCATGAAGATTATTTGAACATTTCTTGCAGGCGCCAGTTTTCCTGGCGACAATCCCATACTGCATGAATTTCGATCAATTCATCCGTTACCGTGTAAATCAGCTTGTAATGCTTCTCGACGACAAGGGAACGAAATTCGCAATCATATTCTTTCAGTAGCGGTTCGATAGGTCCGCCTTGCGGAAAAACGCGTAAAGGTTCGGCAGAATCCAATAGTTTGTTGTATAAACGGATAGCTGCGGTTTGGCTCTTTTTACTGTAGAATCTGTAAATGTTGTCAAGTAAGGCAATGGCATTATCTGACCAGGCTATTTCTATTCGCATAGTGGGTGTCGTTTACGTAATTCTTCCGTAGTCATATATCGTCCATGTTTAAAATCTTCTCTTGATTTATTTAACACTGCTTTCAATTCATCCAGCGTCATCTGTGCCGGATAGCGCGTTTCCTTCTTCTCTGTGGCAATGCTGATCAGGTTCTTGATCTGCGTCAACAGCTTTACATCGTCGATCGTTTTCAACTGTTCGATAAGCGATAATCTTAATTCCAATGCGTCCATACAATTAGCTATTTAGTTTATATTCGGATTCACAAAAATAGTCATTAATATTTTGAAATCTGTGAATCTTAGTTACTTTTGTTTCCGCTAAAAGAAAAATGATGAAGAAGATTGTATTTAATATTTGGTTGATGGTTGTTGCTTGCTCGGTGGCAGTGATATGTTCGTCTTGTGGAAAAAAGGAAGAACGCGGTGAGTTGAAACGTATCTGGTATAACGGAAGTTACAACCGCGACTTTAAAGATTTGAACGATGTGCATCTGGCCGAGGCCGAGCGTATCGGTATCAAACCAGCATCGAACCGTGAAGAAGCGGAGAGGGTGAAAAAGGAGATGGAAGAGATCGAAACCAACGAATATTATGAAGTGGAAAAGCTGACGCATTCCATTCC
This sequence comes from Parabacteroides vesiculifaciens, assembly GCF_049860805.1. Lineage (NCBI taxonomy): Bacteria > Pseudomonadati > Bacteroidota > Bacteroidia > Bacteroidales > Tannerellaceae > Parabacteroides > Parabacteroides vesiculifaciens. The sequence goes on along the minus strand of NZ_CP187555.1, from coordinate 2,523,977 downwards.
CTATCTGATTCCTTCGGCAGCACAGTTGCTGGAAGATATCGGACATAACTTCCAGGATTCCCTACGGAATCTGAATGCTTCGATCTATAAAGTCAAAGTGACCAGTGTCACCCGTACGGTCGATGATGTCAAGAACCTGAAAAAAAGAAATACAAACTCTTCCCAGAACTCGGCCCATCGCTACGGGACGACCTTCGATGTCTCGTGGGCTCGCTATGCCAAAGTAGACGAGAGCGACACCTTGAATATAGACAAAGACCGGTTAAAGATGGTGCTGGCAATGGTTTTGCGCGACTTGAAGCGGGAAGAGCGTTGCTATGTCAAGCATGAACGCAAGCAGGGTTGTTTCCATATAACCGTTCGGGAAAAGAAATAAAAAGATACGACACAACGGCTAACTAATCGAATGGACAAAAAACTACTGAAATACTGGAAAAACTGCCTGCTGGATGCAGAACGGAAGAGCAGGTCGTTAAAGAAAGAGGCGCGGGTTACCTTGCGGATAGGCGATAAGGTTCCGGAATTTATCCTTCGTAAAGACATTCCCCTGCTTTTCCCGAAAGAGAAACAAAAGAAGAATGACGAGAAACGTAAAATACAGATTGCCCCTTGTGTCTTTCTTCCTGAGTATGAAAACGGATGGACTTCCAAGCAGAATGTTCCGGAATACTCCTTTCTGATTACCGCGACATTATTGCCGGACGGAACTTTTCAGGTCTGTGACAACAAATCTGAACGTATACCGGTTTTTGTCCGTAAGTTTCTGGCTCCGAATGCGCGCAATGACAGAACTATTGCTTCCCTTTCGAATGTGGACCGGCTTTTAAGTGAGTTCGATACCGAAGAGACGGATTGGAAGAAATATTGGAATGCCTGTGAAACCCTGTTCCGGGATGCGACCGGCCTGACTTTCCGGGAAATGAACTACGCCGACAAGCCTGAAATCATCGTTGTGAAAGCACCCGGACGGGGAATGGCTCAAAAGATCATTAATCTGTATGATAAGTTATTGGAAAGTAAATCTTCCCACCCTTTACTGGAACTTCTGATCCGTAAAAAGCAGGAAAGATTGCTACCTGTGCCGGATAAACAGCAAGTCTATTGCAATAGATCCCATTGGGCACAGATGAGTGGCGAGTTCCCTTTGTCCGTTTCCCAACGTGAGACGCTTGCTATGTATACGGAACCGGGCTGTTCCGATATTTTTGCAGTTAACGGACCTCCGGGAACAGGTAAAACAACCTTTCTGCAGACAGTGATTGCCAACCGGATCGTCCATACCGTACTGGATCATCCGGATGATCCGGATATCATCGTAGCCAGTTCCGCCAATAACCAGGCGATTACCAATATTCTGAAAGATTTCAAGATCGAACAGCCTGCTGAAGGTAAGCCGGTAAACCAGCTGTCTCTCCGCTGGTTACCCGGTTTGGATACGTTGGGATTGTATTTGTCCGGCAAAGACGAGCAGAAGGATCAGTATAAAATGATGTTTAACACGAAAGGTGACGGCTTTCCGAATGAATATGATGATCCTGCCCGGTTGGAAGAATATCGCAGGTTCTATTTGGAACATTTCAATCGTTTCTTTCGGACGGCTTGCCGGGATGAAGTCGCATGCCAGCGCTTCCTTCGTAGGCAAATGAAGAAGATACGGGATAAGATCGAAACCTGCCTGGATGTTGCCTGTTTCAAACAGTATGGAAAAGAAATGGGGGATAAAGGGTTTTTAAGTAGACTGCTACGTAAATTTCAAAAGCTTCCAAGCTATGAAGAAGTGATAAGTGGCTGGGAGCAGACGAAGGATTTTAAAAAACGCTATGACACGCTGACTGCCAACCCGGAATATAGTGCCCTTCCTTATACGGAAGATATGGCGGTGCGGTTAGATATCAGTTACCGTTATCTCTTGTTTTGGTATGCCATCCATGACCGCGAAGCCGAGTTCATCCGCCGGTTGGCCGAATGCGACAAAGAAGAGGAAACCCGTGGCCGCGAAGATTATACCGAACGGTTGAAGAGGCTGGCCTGTGTGATGCCCGTCTTTATTTCGACTTTCCATTCTTTGCCGAAATATATGGTTTGTGTGGATAACGGGGAGTGGGATGCGCCGCTCTATGATTCGATCGATTTGTTGATTGTGGATGAATCGGGACAGGTGTCTCCCGAACTGGCTATCCCTTCTTTCAGCCTTGCCCGTCAGGCTATTTTGGTGGGAGACGTGGAACAGATCGAACCGATATGGTCTATCTCGGACGAATATTCTTGTATCAATTTGCAACGTTTCGGCCTGATCTCCTCCGAATCCGATAAGCGGTATGCGTTCCTGTATGAAAACGGTTTCCTGTCTTCATCCGGAAGTATCATGAAGATGGCTCGGAAGAGTTGTAGCTTTGAAGTCGCAGGAGAAAGAGGTGCTTTCCTGACCGAACACCGGCGTTGCGTCGATCCGATTATTGCTTACTGCAACGACTACGTGTATCATGGCCGGTTGTTGCCGAAGAAGGGAAACAAGGTAAAGTATAAAGACTTGCCGCCCAAAGGGTATGTCCATGTAAACGGAGTCAGCGAAAAAGGAGAGACGGGTAGTGTCTTAAACAAGGCGGAAGCGGCCGCAATCGTCTCCTGGCTCGAAAAGGAAAAAGACAAGCTGGAAAGCGTTTATAAGGATCCGGTTTGTAAAATAGTGGCGATAGTCACTCCCTTTAAAGCGCAGGAAGAAATCATCCGCCACCTCGCGAAACAATCGCCGGAGGCGGAAGCGTTTGCCGGCATGACGATCGGTACCGTTCATTCTTTGCAGGGGGCGCAGTGCCCGGTCGTGATTTTTTCGTCGGTCAATTCTCCCGGTGATGCTTCTTATTTTATGGAGCAGGGAGGAAAATACAATATGCTCAATGTGGCTGTTTCACGCGCACAGTATCATTTTCTGGTGTTCGGGAACATGAATATATTTCATTCCGAACGGAATACGCCCGTCGGTAACCTGGCAAAATGGTTGTTTGACGATCCTGCTAACGAAGTGTCCGGCAATTTCATCTATCTACAGAAGGAGCCGCTTTGCCGCTATCAGCCTGCCGAACGTTTATCGACTTTGGAAGCGCATACCGGTTTGTTGCAGCAGGCATTTAAAGAATCGGCAAAAAGGTTGCTGATCGTTTCTCCTTTTATATCGATCCGGGCGATCGAGCATGATAACCTTTTACCTCAAATGCGGGAAGCCGTAGAACGGGGCGTGGAAGTCGTGGTGTATTCCGATTCCCGTTTGGATTATAATGGACAAACCGGTTCGTTGCGGGAGGAGGCCGATGCCGGGCGGAAGGCTTTGGTCGAAAACGGCATCAAGCTGATTCTGTTGAAAGGCATTCATAATAAATCGCTTGCTATTGATGATTCTGTCTTGGTGGAAGGTTCCTTTAACTGGCTTTCCGCAAGCAGGGACGAGGCCTATTCCCGTCATGAATGTTCCGTGAAACTGCTTTCTCCCGAAGCAGCGAAACATATTTCAAACTTGATGAAGGAATTGGAAGCCATAGAACCCGAATCTGTTTTCTTCAAGCCTGTTCCCGTATCTGTCCCGAAACGACTTCCGGTCGAAAATAAGATATGTCCGGGTTTCTTTGATGCCGATCCGGTAAACACTTGTACAGATGAAGATATAGCCGGTTTCAAGCAGCGCATCCGGCAGTTGGGAATCCAGAAAACGGATGTCTCCGAGTCGATTATGAAAGTCCGTAAACAATCTCCCCGTCATTATGAACCCTGGTCGGATGAAGAATGCCGGATATTGCAGGAGTTAATGCAGAAGACAAATGATCTGAATATATTTTGTTCCTGCTTGCAGCGGACGCCCCGTTCGATCCGTATAAAAGTTGAAGGGATGGATCAGGATTAGCGGTCCGCTTCCTGATTCATCCCCTTGGCTTTATCTCTAACTATATATTATAAGATGCCTTCGATCACTTTGCGAAGTTCCGGTTTCCCCATCGTTCCGAGCATCATTTCCCTGTTTCCGTCCATGCGGCAGAGGAGTAAAGTCGGGATTGTCCGGATCTTGAAAGCCGCCTCCAGCTCTTCTTCATTGTCCACGTTTACTTTATAGATATAAAGTTTACCGTCATATTCCTTTGCAAACTCGTCCAATATCGGAGCCAGGCGTTTGCAGTAACCGCACCAGGGCGCATGAAAGTCTACGATACAAGGCTTGTCTCCTATATATTTCCAATCTTTGGGATTTTCTTCAAAGTTTCCTACTCGCTGTATAAATTCCGCTTTTGTTAATTCAATGGGTGTCATAATGTTTCCTTTTATTATTGATACTGCAAAGATACATATAATATGGTTGTATTGTAAATGGCAATATCGCTCATAGAGTTGTCAATATTTCCTTTCTACCGGAGTTAAATGAAAAATATCCGTATTTTTGTCTTCCTAAAGTTATATACTCATGTCATCAGAAAGATACGTTCAAGATTTTGCGGCGTTGGAAGCTCTGTTCAAGCGTTTTTATAAACCCTTGCGGGCGTATGCTTTCCGTTTTGTTAACGACAAGGATTTGTCTGAAGATATCGTGCAGGATGTCTTTTTTGAACTTTGGCAACGACGTGAAAGCATCCGCTTTGAGGATGCCGCTGTGAAGTCCTATCTTTTCAAGGCGGTTTATACGCATTCCTTGAATGCGCTGAATAAAAAGCTGGATAATGTGTACACGTTGGAGCCGGCAAGAGAACCGGATATTTTGGATCACTATGTCACTTCTTATATGCAAAACTCCGAACAGAACTTGTTATTGAAAGAACTGGAAGATGAAATCATGTCCTATATAAACACCCTTCCCCCTCAATGTCATAAAATATTTATGCTAAGCCGGAGCTACGGGTTGAAAAACCGCGAGATAGCGGATCAACTCGGTATTAGCATCAAAGCGGTTGAAAAGCAGATAAGCAAAGCTCTTTACGGCCTGAAGGAACATCTTGTCAAAAAAGACTTATTACCTCTATTGGTGCTGGCCGTAACTTGTCTTTCCCATTAATGGTGTCTTTTTCTCATACCAGTGAGAAATTTTTCTCATACCAGTGAGAAATTTTTCTCATCCAGATGAGTATTTATTCTCATGCAGATGAGTATTTTTTCTCATGGCTTTGAGAATCGTGAGAAAAAAGCATCCGGTGGGTTAGCGAGTTACACATGCCGGGCAATTATTCTTTTGGGGAAAAGAAATTTTTTACGGGAGAAGGTAGGGTAAAAACATCTTTTCTTGTATTATTAATAAACGTATCTGTAATGGAAGAAAGAACAAGCGATATCAACGAAATCATAATCCGCTATCTGGATGGTACGGCTGAACTGGAAGAGAAGATGTTATTGCTCCGGTGGCTGAAACAATCGGATGGCAACCGGGATGATTTTACTGCAACCCGCGACCTGTGGCTGTCTTGTAATGTCGCTGCCGGAAATGAGTTGGAGGTCGATGTCGCTTTGGGAAGACTGAAAGACCGTATCTTGCTGGAGCAAGACCGGATGGGAAGAGAATCGCGTACGAAGAAAAAAACATTATCGGTCGTTTTGCGTTGGACACGGATAGCGGCCGTGTTGCTGCTTTTGTTGGGAATAGGCTACGGTATCGGAAGTAGGAGGGAGCATTCCGCTCCCGATGTCATAGTGCAGAATCAGCTGATAACGGCGAAAGGAAGCAAAGGCCGGTTTACACTGCCGGACGGATCGGTTGTCTGGCTGAATTCAGCAACCAAACTGACTTATCCGAATCAGTTTGCCGATGACAGGCGGTTAGTCTCTTTGGAAGGAGAAGCCTATTTCGAAGTGGCGAAAGATGCGAAAAAACCTTTTGTCGTACAGGCGGGAGAGATAGATGTGGAGGTCTTGGGTACTTGCTTCGACCTCGATAGCTATTCTTCCGGTGAATTTGTAGAGACCGCTTTGCTGAACGGCAGTGTGAAGATATCGGGAAAAGCTTTGAAAGATCCGGTTTACTTGAAACCGAATGAACTGTTCAGATACCGCAAGTCGGATCAGATCGCCTCTGTCGAAGAAGCGAAAGTCGGTTTGTATGCCGACTGGATCAAGGACCGCCTGGTGTTTGACAACGACTGCCTGTCTGATATCCTGATCAGTATGGAGGGACGCTATAATATGGATATCGAATGCCCGAAGCAGTTTGCCGCTTCCACTCGCCTTTCTTTCACGATCCGGCAGGAGAGCATCGAAGAGGTGATGGAGGCAATGAGCCAGATTGTTCCGGTCAAGTATGAGATAAAGGGAAATAAACTGTATATAACCCCTTTGGAATAGATGTTTAACGTTTAAAACAAATTGCTTATGGGAAAAAACAAATGATGTTATCGTGAGAGCAAAAAGGCAGATGTGTGCAGATATCTGGTATTCGTCTGTCGAAAATATTAATTAACCTATCGTCCGGTATTTGTTTCCGGCGGTAAAGTTTAACTGAAAATCTATGTAGAATATGATTTATTTTAACCGAAAGGATCTTTTGTATTCTTTTATCCAAAAAGAAATCAGGGTGATAAAATTAGCCCTGTTTATGTTAACTGTCATGCTAACTGGGCTTTCTGCTACCGAGTCTTATTCTCAGACTGTCCGGATTAGTCTCAATATGAAAAACTCAACAGTCAAGGAGGTTTTAAAGAAAATTGAAAATTCCAGTGAGTTTACGTTCTTTTATAATGACGAAATAATAGACGTGGACAAACGTGTCACTTTGAATGCTGAGGATCTCAGTATATCAGATATACTGACTACAATTCTCCCGAATTGTAGTCAGTATATCAGATATACTGACTACAATTCTCCCGAATTGTAGTTATAAGATTTCTAATAAAAACATTATTATTACAGTCAAAGAAACCGATGTTCTCCAACAAGGGAAGATTATCACTGGAGTTGTCCGGGATGTCAATGGTGAACCGGTTATCGGTGCGAATGTTTCGGTAAAAGGCACTACCAATGGGACAATAACCGATATGGACGGGAAATTTACTCTGGAAAACGTAGCTGACAATTCAAAACTTTCGATCTCCTATATCGGCTATGTGGCCCAAGAGGTTGCTGTAGGTAATAAAGGAGTTTTTGAAATCGTGTTGAAAGATGATACGCAAGCTCTCGAAGAAATTGTCGTTGTCGGTTATGCTGCCCAGAAGAAGGTGAATTTGACCGGATCTGTAGCCAGCCTCAATTTTACGGATGAGAAATTGAACCGTCCTGTTACCACGATTGCAGCATCGTTGTCAGGTATGGCAGCCGGTGTCAATGTGATGAACACCAGTAGCCAGCCGAATGCCGAAGGGTCTTCTATCCTGATCCGTGGTGTGGGTACGATGAATGATGCCGGTCCGCTGATCCTTGTAGACGGAATGGAAATGAGTCTCAATGAAGTGAACCCGAACGATGTGGCTTCGATCTCCATCCTGAAAGATGCCGCCTCTTGTGCCATCTACGGTAACAGAGGTGCCAATGGGGTAATCCTGGTGACGACGAAACGTGGTTCGGATGGAAAGATCAACGTGACCTACTCGGGTAAGTTCTCCTATCAGACTCCGGCCAAGCTGATTCGTCAGGTAACGGACTATGCGGATTATATGGAGTTTGTCAACGAAGGGTATCTCAATACAAACCAGGCTGCCAAGTTCTCCCAGTCGACCATCAACGAATGGCGTGAAGCAGCCAATAACCCGAACGCGACGAATGCCGCCGGCATACCGAATTATGTGACGCATCCTAATACGGACTGGTATGACGTTGTTTATGATCCGAAATGGATGCAGGAACATACCATCAGCCTGACCGGTGCGGAAAAGCGTACCAGTTATGCGATTTCGGGTACTTACCTGAACAATCCGGGTTTGGTCATCGAATCGGGCGTAAAGAAATATTACCTGCGGAGCGATATAGAGTCGAGAGTGACCGATTTCCTGACCGTTGGAATGCGTGCTTGGGGATATAATGCCGACCAGGATCGTAATAACCTGGGGGATATGTGGGGGCTGAATATGCAGAAGGTGACTCCCGGTGTTTATCCTTATTATGACGGTAAATATGGTGGAATCGAAACCAACGAAGAAGATGGACAGGCTGGAAACCCGTTGCTGAACATGAGTAACTCGTATGGTTACTACAAGCAGAACAAATATTTTGTGAATCCCTATCTGGAAGTGAAGTTCTTGAAAGACTTCAAGTTTACGGCCAACTTCTATTATGACCAGTTTACGAACCACCACAGATGGCAACCGTCTGATTATAAAGAACAGTACAGCTTCAATCGCGCGATGACCTTGAACACGCCTCCGACCTCTACGGATATGGCTACTTATAAGGTGTATGACTGGGAAAGACGTGAAAAGTACTGGAAAACCAATATGTTGGTAAGTTGGGCGCATACTTACGGAAAGCATGATGTGGGCGCATTGGTCGGTTATGAAGAATCGCGTAACTGGGGAGACGAAGTGGATATCTGCAAGGAAGGTATGTCAAGCATTAATTTGACGGACTTCAATGCAATGACGGATCCTTATTACATCAAGGGGGCTTCATACGAATATTCTTCCCGTTCTTGGTTCGGCCGTATCAATTATGCGTTTGACAACCGTTACTTGTTCGAAATGAATATGCGTTATGACGGTTCTTCCCGTTTCTCCCCCGATTCCCGTTGGGGATTGTTCCCCTCTTTCTCTGCCGGTTGGCGTATTTCTGAAGAGGAATTCATGAAAGACGTGGATTGGTTGAGCAATTTGAAGTTGCGTGCATCTTGGGGTAAACTGGGTAATAACTCTATCGGCAACTACGAGTGGCAGGCGCTTTACGGTTCCGGTTACAACTATGCCTTCAACGGCAATAAAACCAATGGTTTGGCCATGACGACTTTCTCCAATTATGCTTTGGAATGGGAGGAGACGGCTATTACCAACATCGGTCTTGATTTTGGTGTCTTGAACAATCGTTTGAACGGAACGATCGAAGTATATGACAAGAAGACGGATGGTATCTTGTATCGTCCGACGCTCCCGGAATCTCTGAACCAGTTTACTTCTCCGCTTCAGAATCTGGCAGGTGTCAACAACAAAGGGATTGAAATTACCTTGGGCTGGAATGACCGTGTTGGAGATGTCTCTTACTCGGTTTCCGGAAACTTCACTTATAACAAAAATAAAGTGACGAAATACAAAGGGGAACTGGTTCGCGAATGGCGTACGGATGCCAACGGCAACAAAGTGTGGTACCAGAATGTCGGGACAGTGGCGAATGGTTGGTCTAACTTGATCGTGGAAGGCCATGAAATGAATGAATACTACATGATGAACCCCTATAAAGGTAATGGTTCTTATTTCAATGGCGATGGGACGGTGAATGTCAATGGTGGACCGAAAGACGGTATGATCCGTACCGAGGCTGATATGAAATGGTTGCAGGCGATGTTTGATGCCGGGTACAAGTTTTACCCGAACCAAGCGATCGGCAAGGATAAGATTTGGTATGGTGATATGATTTATGCCGACTATAACGGAGACGGTATTTATGGTAATGACGATGACAGAGATTTTCAAGGGGTTTCTTGGAGACCGAAATACTACTTCGGCTTGCAGGCAAGCATGACATGGAAAGGTTTCGACCTGTCGATGAACTGGGCAGGTGCAGCCGGATTCAAGATTGATTATTACAAACAGACACAAAACAGCGTCAGTGTCACGCACGGATATGGTCTCGGCTACGACATCGCTTATGACCACTATTTCTTCGATCCTGAAAATCCGAGTGATCCGCGTACGAACATTTACTCCGAAACACCGCGTCTTGTCGGTTATCAGAACAGCGGCCAGGCAAGTGCTACCAGCTCTTGGCATCTGAAGAATGGTAACTACATGAAGCTGAAAAACCTGACGATCGGATACACTTTCCCGAAAGAGTGGATGAAAGTGGCCTTCATTCAGAATGCGCGTGTTTATCTGTCCGGCGAAAACTTGCTGACGATCACGAAATTCGAAGGAAGCGATCCGGAACGTATGGCCGGCGACGGTTATCTGCCGATCCGCCAATATACGGTCGGTGTTAATGTGACATTCTAATTTAAATTGTGAAAAAAGTATGAACAAGAATAATTTTGGAATTATAAAAAACACGACAAAACTTTTTTCAGCAACAGTTTTGTCTGGTTTGTTCCTGACCGGTTGTGTGGATATGGATTTGACTCCGAAAAATCAGCCGAGCGAAGGAGAGGTTTGGGCGGATGCCACGATGGCCGAACAGACCGTGACCGGTCTCTATAATGGATTGAACCATTTGTATAATGATAATTACAATATGTGGTTCGATTGCTTCTCGGCAACGATGGACCGCGATGCGAACTGGCGTAACTTCGGTATGTTGTTTGGCAATCAGACGACTTCCGGAGACGGACCGAGTTGGATTTGGCATGACAATTATAAGTTTATCATCCGTTGCAATGACGTGATTGCCAATATGCCGGACGTGGTTGGCCTTCCGGAAGCGAAGAAAGCACGTCTGATCGCAGAAGCCAAATTCCTTCGTAGCTATTGGTATTATGAATTGAACTTGCTGTTCGGCGGTGTACCCTATTACACGGAGCCGATTAAGGACATTGATGAAGCGAAGGGTAGCCGTCTTCCCATGACGGATCTCTGGAATGAACTGGTTAAGGATTTGACCGATTGCATCAACGAGCCTAACTTGCCGGACAAATACAACAGCGGCGACAATGATTACGGCCACATTACGAAAGGGGCAGCTTATGCACTTAGAGGCAAGATCTACCTGTGGTTGGAAAACTGGGCATCTGCCGAAGCCGATTTCAAAAAGGTCGGTGATTGTGGTTATCGCCTGTTCACTTCCGGCGCGGATGCTTATAAAAAGTTGTTCAAGGAAGCCAACGAGCAATGTGATGAGATGATTTTCTCCGTCCAGTGTATCGAAGAGGATGGTTATTGGAACTCTAAGAATCGGGGGTTTGGTAACCGTTGTACCTATGGCTCCATGTGGAATAACTATTTGGTCAATCCGGATTTCGTCGATACCTACGAATGTGCGGACGGTAGCAAGTTCGACTGGTCGAAGGTCATTCCCGAGTATTATAAGCTGACGGTCAACGAACGCCGTGTCTTCTTCCTGCGCGATAACCTGACTGAATCAGAAATTGCCAACGCGAAAGAACAGGGTGCCAATATGGATTATTATCTGCCGAACGGCAACGAAGCTCGCATACGCAAGGCTTACGATCAGCGTGATCCTCGTTTGGAAATGAGTGTCATTACGCCGTATGCTACTTATTTAGGAGGTGATGGAGGTTCTGATAACTACTTTACAAATCGCTATCCTTACCGTAACAAGTGGGCTGAGACGACCAATGCGGATGGATCGATTACCCGTGTGGGGCAAGATTTGCAAACTGATACGCAGGCGATGTTCTATTATCTGAACCGCAAATTCGTGACGGAAGGTGTTGGCGAAGGGAACCAAAAAGGAACCGGTATCGATATGCCGAAAATCCGGTATGCCGATGTCCTGCTGAACCTCGCCGAGGCATTGAACGAACAGGGCAAGACGGACGAAGCGGTCGCTGTTGTCAATCAGGTGCGTGCCCGTGCCGGTGCCCAACTGCTCAACTCCAATGCTCCGACGACCGTGGCGGGACAGGCAGATATGCGCGAACGCATCCGGAACGAACGGTATTGGGAATTGCTTGGTGAAGACCTGATTTACTTCGATGAACTTCGTTGGAAGACTTGGAAGGACAAGAAGTTTGCCACATACGACGACAATGGCAAGCAGGTGGTGAACGGGCTGCGCCAGGTTTGGGGACAGGCCACTTATCATTATGCTTGGGGCGGAGACCATTACTGGTTGTATCCGATCCCGTATAACGAAACGCAGATGAACCCGAATATGGAACAGAATCCGGGTTGGAAGTAATGATTCGCTAAAAAAAGAAGCTGTTACAAAAGTTTATGTTTTTGATTCGTACTTTTGTAACAGCTTTTTTGATTAAAATAGATAGAAAACAATGAATGTAAAAGATTTTTTGATGCTCTCTTGTGCTGTCTGCTGTACGGCGTGCGGTGGGAGTGGTAATGACGGAAATTCGGGTAAACAGGATGTTCCGGAAGTCGATGATTCGCAACTCGCTTATCACAACCCGGTGATACGGATTGCCGCACCCGACCCGACAGCCATGCGGGCAAAAGACGGTTATTATTATTTGTATGCGACCGAAGATATCCGTAACCTTCCGATTTTCAAATCGAAAGATATGGTGGAATGGGAAGAGATCGGGACGGCTTTCACCGAAGAAACACGCCCGGACTTCTTGCCGGATAACAAGGATGTCAAGGAACGTGCCCATCTTTGGGCGCCGGAAATCCGCTATGTGAAAGGCAAATATGTGCTCTTCTATTCGTTGGCACAATGGGGCAATCACTGGGTCAGCACCATCGGTTATGCCGTTTCTGATTCTCCCGAAGGACCGTTCACGCCGAAAGGTAAAGTGTTCGACAGTCGCGAAGTGAATGTGGAGAACTCCATCGACCAGTATTTCTACGAGGAGGACGGCAAGTATTATATGCTTTGGGGCAGCTTTTTCGGCATCTACATCATGGAACTGGATGTGACGGATGATGTGACGATCACGCCTAAGCTCGACACCAAGCGTCAGATCGCCGGCAACGCTTACGAAGGGATCAATCTTTGGAAACGCAACGGTTACTACTACCTGATCGGCTCCATCGGTTCCTGTTGCGAAGGACAGAAGAGCACCTATACGACCGTTGTGGGACGTTCGAAAGAGCTCTTCGGCCCGTATGTCGATAAACAGGGTGGGCAGATGTTGGACAACAAGCATGAAGTTATCCTTCATAAGAACGACCGTTTTGTCGGTACCGGCCACAACTCCACTCTTCTCGAAGATGATGAAAAGAACACATGGATGCTTTATCACGCCTTTGAACTGGAACGCTTGGACGCACAACGGCAGGTGTTGTTAGACCGTATCTTGTGGGATGCAGAAGGATGGCCTTATGTAGATAAGTTGGAACCTTCTTACGGTGCGTTCCGTCCGGTCATTAAATAATAATTAAATGTATAGTCATGAATAAGAAATGGTTTGTATTGTTGTTTTCACTCTCCCTTTGCTTTTGCATGAGTTGTTCGGATTCCGGGTCTGACAAAAAGGAAGAGGGAGGAACGGAGGAGGAAAAGCCGATAACCGTTTTGTCGCAAACGGTTCCGCTGGCAGATCCTTATGTCTTGGTGCACGACAGCCTGTATTATATTTACGGGACGAATGTCGGGACCGGATTTGATGTCTATTATTCCAAAGACCTCGAACATTGGGAGCGGGCTTCGGCTTTGTCGCTTAGCCATACGAATTCGTACGGTGAGTCGATGTTCTGGGCGCCGGAAGTCTATTATGTCGAAAAAGAGAAGAAGTTCTATATGTTCTATTCGACGGAAGAGCATATCTGTGTCGCTACGGCAGACTCTCCTTTAGGACCGTTCAAGCAGGACGAACATAAGCCGATCCGCGAGGAAAAGAGCATTGATACCTCTGTCTTTTTTGATGAAGACGGGAAGGCCTATCTCTATTTCGTTCGCTTCAATGACGGCAATGTCATTTGGTGTGCAGAGCTGAAAGAAAACTTGAAAGAGATAAAGGAAGAGACCCTGACGCAATGCTTCAAAGCCGAAGAACCGTGGGAATTGGTTCTCCCCAAAGTCGTGGAAGGCCCCTCTGTCTTGAAACAGGATGGTGTTTACTACTTGGTTTATTCGGCAAACGGCTATACAAGCCAGGATTATGCTGTCGGTTTTGCCACCTCCGATTCACCTTTCGGCCCGTGGAAAAAGTACGAAGGCAATCCGGTATTGCATAGGTATGATGGCTTGGTCGGTGTCGGCCATGGTGCTCCTTTTGTGGATCGGGATGGCAAGATGCGTTATGTCTTCCATGCGCATAAGAGCGAGTCGGAGATACATCCCCGCAATTCGTTTGTTGTGGATATGTCGGTCAAAGACGGCCTTGTTTCGATAGGTGGCAACCTTGTGCGTCCAATGGTGGTAGATAGACTTCCTGCCGGCAAATAGGATGGAAAAATAAAGTTATGCTTTACGGGTGGTAACCCTATGGGTTAGGATAGAAAACCCTATGCATTCGCTTCCGTAATGCATAGGGTTTTGTGTTAAGTGTGATTTTCTGTTAGTTCTGCTCCTTCAAAATCACATCATGCGCACCGCCTTCCACGATACTGGTTGAAGAGACCAGTGTGATTTTGGCGTTCTTTTGCAGATCGGGGATGGTGATAGCTCCGCAACTGCACATCGTGGCGATTATTTTGCCTAATGTGAGGTTGAGGTTGTCTTTCATCTTACCGGCATAGGGAACATAGCTGTCGACGCCCTCTTCGAACTTAAGCGCTTCGCTGCCGCCCATATCGTAACGCTGCCAGTTCTTGGCGCGGTTCGAGCCTTCACCCCAGTATTCTTTCACGAAGTTGTTACCGATCTTCATCTTCTTTGTAGGAGATTCGTCGAAACGGGCGAAATAACGTCCCATCATCAGGAAGTCCGCACCCATCGCTAAAGCAAGAACCATGTGATAGTCATGTACCAAGCCGCCGTCGCTGCAAATAGGCACATAAATACCTGTCTTTTTCATATATTCGTCGCGTGCCTGTGCCACGTCGATCAACGCTGTTGCCTGTCCGCGGCCGATACCTTTCTGTTCGCGGGTGATACAGATGGAACCGCCACCGATACCCACCTTGATGAAATCAGCTCCGGCTTCGACCAAGTAGTCGAAACCTTCCTTGTCGACAACATTGCCGGCACCGACCAGCACCTTGTCACCATAGTTTTTCTTGATCCATTGCAGAGTTTCCTGCTGCCATTCGGAATAGCCGTCGGACGAGTCGATGCACAAGACATCGACACCCGCTTCAACCAACGCAGGAACACGTTCCATATAGTCGCGTGTGTTGATTCCGGCTCCTACAAGCAGTTTCTTATCGCTGCCGGACAACTCTTTCGGATTGTCGCGGTGGCTGTCGTAGTCTTTGCGGAAGACGAAATATTGCAAGTTCTGCTCCTTGTCGATGATCGGCAACGTATTCAGTTTGTGATCCCAGATGATCTGGTTGGCTTCACTCAACGTCATGCCCAGTTCGCCGACGATCAGTTTGGAGAACGGAGTCATGAATTCTTTCACCTTCTTGTCGGGAGAATCCTTTTCCGCACGATAGTCGCGGCTGGTCACCATTCCCAGCAATTTACCGTTAGGAGTACCGTCGTCCGTCACACCGATCGTAGAGTGTTCGGTGCGCTGTACCAGAGCGATTACATCTGCCAGCGTATTTTCGGGAGTCAGATTGGAGTCGCTGATTACGAATCCGGCTTTGAACTTTTTTACTCTCCGAACCATTTCAGCCTGGCTGTCGATAGGTTGTGAACCGAAGATGAAAGACAGTCCACCGTTGCGGGCCAGTTCGATGGCCAACTTGGGACCGGACACAGATTGCATGATCGCTGAAACGAAAGGAATGTTTAACTCGATCGCTGGCTTTTCGCCCACTTTGTGTTTCACAAGCGGAGTTTTCAGCGAAACGTTGGTTGGCACACATTGTTTGGTGGTTAAACCGGGAATAAGCAAGTATTCACCGAATGTTCTTGATACATCGTTTAAGTAAACTGCCATAGTGTTTATATTTACTGGATGATTTTATTAGGGTACAAAAGTACTAAAAACTTTTCTTCCTTTCATAATGTTCTATAGACGTAATTAATAAAGGAGAATTATTTATGAAAACAGTACTGGATAAAGCCAATACTCGCGGGTATGCAAATCATGGATGGCTGAAGACCCATCATACTTTTAGTTTTGCTAATTACTACAACCCGAAGCGAGTACATTTTGGCATGCTTCGTGTCCTGAATGACGACTCTGTCGCTCCGGGAGAGGGCTTCGATACACATCCACACAAGAATATGGAAGTAATCTCTATCCCGTTGAAAGGATATCTGCGTCACGGCGACAGTATCCGAAACAGCGAAGTGATTACTCCGGGCGATATCCAGGTGATGAGTGCAGGTACGGGGATTTCCCATAGCGAGTTCAACGACAGCGGTGAAGAGCAGTTGGATTTCCTTCAGATCTGGGTGTTCCCGCGTGAGGAGAATACAGAACCCCATTATAAGAGCTATGATATCCGTCCCGTTCTGAAGAAAAATGAATTAGGACTGATGATTGCACCGGACGGTTCCGCCCCGGCTTCCATCAACCAGGATGCGTGGTTTTCGATGGGTACGTTGGATGCGGGACTGGTGAAGGAATACAAATTGCATAGCCCGAAGAACGGAGTTTATCTGTTTGTGATCGAAGGCGAGGTTGAGGTTGCCAACACGGTTCTTTCCAAACGTGACGGCGCCGGTTTCTGGGACACCGACAGCATTGCCATAGAGGTCCTGAAACACGCGACCGTGCTTTTGATGGAAGTTCCGATGGAATGATCTTTGTCAAAATGACAAAACGTCAAATTGGCTTCGGTTTCTATTGACTAAGGATCGGGAGATTGCGTTTATCGTCTTCTCGCGGAGATAAGGATTTCCGTTTTGCTACCGGAATGGAGCTATATGAATCTTTTTGTTTGCTGAAGGAATGCCAATAGGCTTATGTCTGCCGGTCGTGATAGAAATAGTCGAGGGTAGCAGGCAAAATGATTATCCGGAACAGTCCGTCCGGTAGATGCTTCCAGACAAAATAGAATGTCTCCGACGATGGTTTTTCTCAGAATAGGGGACTATGTCTTATAAAAGTGCCGACTTTCTTGCATGAAGGTCGGCACTTTTTATGTACAAGGTTCTTATATTCCTGCCCGTACATACCTATGTATGTACAGGGAAGCCTTTTCATACCTTTATATAAATTCAATTGGAGAAATTTCTTGTTGGAAAGAAAAGTACTACAGTCTTAATAGAACTATGGTATTTTTACAAACGTACCGTGTATTGTGATTAAAAATTTATTAAAAACACATTACAAACTTTTACTTTGGGTATGTTTTAACATATACCTTTTAGTTGGGCGTAAAATTAAATAAAAATGTTCAAATAAAAGAATCGGTTTCCAAAAAAGTTTCAAAGGAAGATACGTTGAAAAGTTCTTAAAGTACTTTAATGTGCTACTACAGATATACTTATTTATTTGAAAAACTTCTTTTGAAGAGATGAAAGTAAAACCAGTAGCCGCTTTTGTTAATATTCAAACCATATCATAAAAGTCGAAAACAAGTACCATAGTTCTATTAAGACTATAGTCATTTTAACTGCCTGTATTAAATAAAAATAGTTTATATGGACAACTTAAATATATAGGCCTATGAGATAGGAATAGAGAAAACTGACAGAAAGACTTTAGGTCTTATTTAGAGTGTGATAAGCTTCAGGCTTAGATCGATTTATTATTAACCTTTTTATAATAATACAAGAAAATGCAACAGAAACAGAATTGTGACCTTCCTATAGGTTGGAATGGTTCAATATCTCGAATGACAAAGATCACTTGCGGATTGCTCTTTTGTTTGACGACAGGAGTATTCGCCGCCGGTGAAAAAGCAGAATTGTTAACTTCGAATCGAATTGAGAGTGCAGTACCTGATCAAGTAGGGAAAACAGTTACTATTACGGTACAAGATGAAATGGGACCGGTTATTGGGGCTAATGTTGTTGTGAAAGGAACAACAAACGGGAATATTTCCGATATGGATGGTAAAGTTATCCTACAGAATGTTCCAAACAATGCGACGCTCGTCGTTTCCTATATCGGTTATATTACCCAGGAAGTGAAAATCGGGAATCTTGCAACAATCAACGTTAAGTTAGTTGAAGATGCCAAAGCATTGGAAGAAGTCGTGGTGATCGGTTACGGTTCTTTGGACAAGAAGCAGGTAACCAGTGCAATCACCTCGTTGAAAGCAGACGATCTGATGGTCGGTGTGAGTGGAGCGGATATTTCTTCGGCTTTGCAGGGCAAGATCGGCGGTTTGGTGATGTATAACTTGGGTAGTGCCAATGCAGGTACGACTTTTCAGCTGCGTGGTATGACTTCTATCAAATCAGGAAAAGAACCTCTTATCGTGATCGACGGTTTTCCCGGTGGTGATATCCGTTCGCTGACGCAGGATGATATCAAGTCTATCGATGTTTTGAAAGACGGTTCTGCCGGTGCTATTTACGGTACTCGTGCTGCTGCCGGTGTGATTTTGATTACAACGAAGAGCGGTTCGGACACGAATGGTAAAGTAAAACTCACGTATAGCAACGAGTTCACGAAGAAACAAAACTACAATGCTCCGGAGATGTTGTCCGGACGCGAATATGCCGAACATAATATTGGTACGGATTACGGTTCCGATACAAACTGGTGGGATGAGATGATCAATAAGGATAACTTCTCTCAAAAACACCATTTGGCGTTGGAAATGGGTACGGAGAAAGCGCAAGTTTATACCTCTTTCTTTTATGAGAAGAACCAGGGGATCGCTTTACAGGATGAACGTCAGGATTATGGTGGACGTGTGAATGCTTCTTTCAAACTGTTTGACGACTGGTTGGAAGTTCGTCCATCTGTAGACTATCGCCAAGCAGCCCGTAACAACCATATCCCGAATTTCCAGCAGGCCATGCGTAATAATCCGACCCGTTCACCGTATGATTCGGAAAGCGAGACCGGTTATAATGTATGGAACAACGAATCATTGGACTATAATGTTGTGGCGGATGTCATGTTGGAAGATTTTTACGGGTTGGATAAATGGTTCAAACCGGAAGTAAACTTGAAGTTGAATATTAAACCTATTCCAGGTTTGAACTATCAGCAGATTATCGGATATGAAAACCGTCAATGGGAATTGCACCAATATTGGCCCAGTACGCATCGTAGTGAAATAGACAACTCACGTAAGGGACATGCTCATTTGTACTTTGAAAAAAAAGAACATTTGACTTCAGAAGGTTATTTCTCTTATATAAAAGACTTTAAAGGGGGGCATAACCTAAATGCGACAGCCGGTTATTCTTATTTTGAATATAACAAGGAATATTTCGGTATGGATAACTATAATTTTTCTGTCGATGGTATCAAGTATTGGGATATAGGCCAGGGCAGCTACTTGTCGGATGGCAAGGCTGGGATGAGTTCCAATAAGTCGGTAACAGAACGTCTGTTCTCGGTTTTTGCTCGTGCCAATTATTCATATCAGGATAAATATATGCTTTCTGCCTCTATCCGCCATGAAGGTTCTTCTAAGTTTGCTGCCGATAACCGTTGGGCGAATTTCTGGTCTGCAACAGCCGGTTGGCGTATTTCGAACGAAGAGTTCATGAAAGACTTCGAATGGTTGGACGACTTGAAAGTCCGTTTCGGTTATGGTGTGACGGGTAATAATGATTTTGATGCGACTTATATGGCCAATATGTTAGGATCAGATACGAACTGGATGATGCCGAACGGTACATGGGCTTATTCGTATGGCAAATCACAAAATGTCAATCCGAACTTAGGATGGGAAGAAAAGAAGGAATGGAACTTGGGTGCTGATTATTCTTTCTTTAATGGTCGTTTGTATGGTAAGTTCGACTACTATCGCCGTAAGGTGGACAACCTGTTGTTTGAAGTAAAGGTCCCGCAACCGCCTTATACGCAAGGCAGCCAGATGCAGAATATCGGTTCGATGGAAAGTAAAGGTTGGGAATTTGAAGTCGGTGGCGATATTATCCGGACAAAAGATTTCACTTGGTCATCCAATATAAACCTGAGTCATAACAAAGGAAAGATCCTGACTTTGGAAGGCGACAACTCCTATCATAATGGTAACGGCTTCGTAGCTCCGGGTTCTCCGGGTGATGCCGCTCGTATGGAAGCTGGTTCGACTATTGGTTCTTTCTATATCTGGAAGTTCGCCGGATTCGATGATGAAGGTAGTTTCTTGTTGTATAACAAAGATGGCGAAGTGATTCCGGCCGCTCAAAAGACGGAGAACGACAAACAGTTCATCGGTAATTATACCCCTAAATTGATTATCGGCTGGAGCCATACATTGACGTACAAGAATTTCGACTTAGGTATCAATTTGCGTAGTTGGATTGATTTCGACGTGTATAATACGATCAATATGTATTACGGTATCCAAGGCCAAGGCAACTTGAATGTTTTGAAAGACGCTTACGGAAAGTTCAACCACATCAAGGGTGAAAAGCAGATTTGCGACTACTATCTGGAAGACGGTACGTTCTTAAAGATCGATGCCATCACATTGGGTTATACGCTTCCGATGAAGAAGTACACGAATAATCTGATCGACCGTATCCGTATTTACGGTACGGTAGGTAACGTTTGTACGATCACCGGCTATAGCGGTATGAACCCGGAAGTCAATATCACCGGTTGGGATCAAGGTACGGAAAAATTCTGGGATGTAGACCGTTTCTATCCAGTTACCCGTACTTGGACATTAGGTATGCAGTTTAACTTCTAATACAGATTCTAAGATGAAAAAGAAAAATATATTCCAATTGTTTTTATCCGGAGTGATCTGCCTGATGTGCGCTACTTCTTGTAGTGTCGAACCTGATTTTTATTCGCAGGTAGTTCCGGAAACGTTCTACAGTTCTCAGGATGCCGTATGGCAACGTTTCAACCGTCCGTTTACACATTGGCGTTGGTATATCGCCCATAATGATCCCCGTTGGGCGTTGCAAGAGCTGGGAACTGATGAGTATTGCCTGCCGACACGTGGAAGCGACTGGTATGACGGGGCGAACTATCAGAAGTTCCACCATCATGAATATACGGAAGATATGACACGTATAGAAACAGGCTGGACAAATTTTGCAATGGGAGTCGCTTTGTCTTGGGATGCGTTGGAAGATTTGGAAAAAGTAGATTTCGATGCATTAGGCTTCCCCGAGGGCACACGTGAATCCATGTTGAACCAGCAGCGTGTGTTGGCTGCTTCGTTCTATATAGACGGTTTGGATTTTTTCGGAGGAGTACCTCTGTACACGACGACCCAAAGCGAAGTGAAAGGACGTTCGACAGATGTCGAGACTTTCAACTTCATCGACTCCTTACTTAAGATTGCCGTTCCCAACCTTCCGGTCAAGGAAACATTGGGAGGAATGGAAACCGGTTCGATCAACCGTGCTGCCGGAGCAGCTTTGCAGGCTCGCTTGTACTTCAATGCCAAATCTTATATCGGTAAGGAGATGTTTACGGAGGCAGCCCAGATTTGCCAGGATATTATCGACGGCAAATACGGCCAGTATGCTTTGGAATCAGACTGGACGAACATTTTCGGGTTCGACAACGAGCGTTGCCCTGAAATTATCTGGTCTGTGCCGAGTCAGAATGCAAAGACCGAAACAGATGGTATGTATTGGGGATGGCAGGTCCCCTATAATTATAAGAATTATTTAGGTGGTCTGGAAGGCTCCGGTTCGGATAATGGCATCGGTTTGATTCCGAGTCTGGATCCGACCGGCAAACCTTATCCGTATAAGTTGGGTGGGGCGTATGCGAAGTTCCATGATAAGGACATCCGTAAGCAACCCTATGTATATGAAGGCAACGGCAAATACCGCGGTATGTTTATCGTAGGCAAACTGGTGAATCCGCTGAATCCTGAATGGACTTGTACGGGTACACGTGAATATGCCGGAGAAGTCATCACGGTTGTAGACCAGGTCGCTTATTTTGCCAAAGTAGGAAAAGATCCGCAGTACCCGGATCTGGCTTCTTTGCCTTCAACGATTGCCACGGCAGAGGAAAACTCATGTGTACGTGTGACGAAACGCAGTCCGCGCCCGACTCAGGAAGAGTTCAAACGAAAAGGCGATCCGGATGTGCCGGTGATCCGTCTGGCCGAGATCTATTATATGCTGGCCGAATGCAAGATGCGTGCTGGTGACAAACAGGGGGCTGCCGGTCTGATCAATACGGTTCGCAAGCGTTATTTCGAAGGTGGCAACGATCCCGATCCGGTAACGGCCGCTAATCTGGACAAATACCGTATGTTGGACGAATGGCAATTGGAATTCTTGGCCGAGGGACGCCGCCGTACGGACTTGATCCGTTGGGATGCTTACGTGACGGAAGACTGGTGGGACCATAAAGCAACAAATAATCCCAACCTGAATCGTTTCCCGATCCATTACAGTCTGATCGGTGCTAATAACCTGCTGGAACAGAACCCGGGTTACGGTGATAAGTAGAAAGTGAAAAACTATAAAGTATAAATTCACTCTTTAGACCGGGGAAGAGAGGGATAGTCGCCAAAAGGTGAATTCCTCTCTTCTTTTTATCGAAAGCAATAGGGTTATGAAAGGTAGGATGCTTGTATTTTGGCTGTCCGTATTTGCTGGACTTTGGCTTTTCTTTTGGTCGTTCGGTACTTCCACGTTCCAACGGCAGGAAGAAGTGCAGTTGTTTATTCCCGAATGGGGAGTTATCCGGGATATGCTGTCTCTTCCCGGCGGTTTTTGTGCGGTTGCCGGACAGGCTTTGGTTCAATATTATACTTCTTCCCTGTTTGTGTTGTGGGTTAACAGCGCCTTCTTGTGTGTCATCGGTTTCTTGAGTTATTTGCTTTTGCAGGAGATTGCACCGCGTGGATATAATTTATTGCTTGCCTTATTCCCTGTTTTAGTATTGGTGAAAGCCCATACCAGCTCTTTTTATGTGCTGGACGGGACGATCGGGCTTTTCATTCTCCTTCTATTTTCTTATGTTTTTGTCCGTATCCGGAAACCGAAGGTGCAGTTGTTTTATGGTGTGGCAAGTGTATTTTTTATCTATGGCTTGGCTGGCCAGCTGGTGATGCTTTACGGTTTAGTCGTTGTTTTCACGAATATCTTGTGCCGGAGGAAAAAATGGTTTGGTTTGCTTGTTGTATGCTTGATCGGCTTGCTTTTGACTTATATCGATATTCGCTTGGCTGTCGGTATTCCGTTAACAGATGGAATTTACTCGGAAAGGTATCAGGAATCTCAATTGCAACCAGATTCTTATACATATTATATCTGGATTCGTTTTGTAGCCTTGCTCTTTATTCTTTTTATAATAGCCTTCTCAATGAGAGTTTTACACTGGAGAAAGCGCTTAGTAAGAGTCGCCGTTACAGGTTGCTGGTCAGTTCTCTTGTTTTGTTTTTCTACGTTTTGTTTGCCTGGACCCTATGAAGTATGGAACAATCGGATGAATGAATTATCCGTTTTGGAGCAAAGAAACGATTGGGACACAATTATCCGCGAGCAATCGGAGAATGGGACGATGAGTTGCGTAAGCCTTAACTATTTAAATATGGCATTAGCTCAAAAAGGCATTTTGGGTGACCGGTTGTTCCATTATGACCAAAAAGGTCCGCAAAGCCTTTTGGCTTCCTGGGACAGGACTTATTATATGAGTTGTCTGTTGAGTGACATCTATTATATGATCGGTGACATCAGTCTTTCGGAAGGATATGCTATGGAAGGCTTGACGCTTGCCAAACGGGGAGGAAGTCCCCGGATGCTTCAACGGTTGGTGAAGATCAGTTTGGTACGGAGAGATTTTGCTTTGGCAAATAAGTATCTAAATATACTCGACCGGTTGCCCCGCTATCGCCGTTGGGCGGAAAAATACGCCGTTTATGTCCATTATCCTGAAAGGATAAGACAGGATGAAGAACTTGGCATGAAGACAATGCCGGTCTCGCAACCGGATAATTTGCTTTGCTTAGTAGACATCGATAGCCTCTGGACAGGACATCTTTCGGAGCCGGGAGTAAATCGGGTAGCATGGGAATATTTGGGTTGTTCCTATCTGTTGGCAAAGGAGATGGAGAAGTTCAAGACATTCCTGTTGCATGCCGGAACGCTCTCAGAAGGACAAGCCCTTCCCGTTCATTTTCAGGAAGCGGCTTTGGTTTCAGCTATTGGAGATCTCTCTGTTCTTAAAAAAGTTACTATCAAGCCTGAAATAGTGCAACGTTACCAACAATTCGAAAAAGATATGCTGACGGCCCAAAATAGTAGTGACGGTCTTTCCTGGCTTTACCAGCAATATGGAGATACTTTCTGGTTTTATTATTATTGTAAAAAATCGAATGGATAGTCTATGACATATTTATATTTCTTGATCTGGTTGTGTATGATTGCTTTTTCAGCCTGCAACGATATGTTACCTGATGCTGAAGAGCTGAAAGGAGAGGCTGGGATTTTCCCGGATTATAAGGAGGTTACGATCCCCTGCAATATCGCTCCCCTGAACTTTAAGCTTGAAGAGCCTTGCAAAGCAATTGTTGTTCTATCCGGTAAGGACGGGCAGATACGCGTGGATTCGGATAACGGTTCTTTTCAATTCCCGGAGAAGAAGTGGCATCGGTTGCTCGACGTATCGGCAGGTGGGAGTATTTCGGTCGGAATCTATATCCGTAAAAGAGATAAATGGTTCCGATATCCTCCTTTTTCCATCCGGGTAGCCAGGGAGAAAATCGATCCCTATTTAGTTTATCGCCGTATCGCACCAGGTTACCGTATGTGGAACAGGATGGGGATTTATCAGCGTTGTCTGCAGGATTTTACGGAAAAGACTTTCCTTGATAATAAGCAGACAAATAATAATTGCATGAATTGTCATTCCTTCTGTATGCAGAATCCGGACAGGATGCTTTTCCACCAACGTGCGGTACACGCCGGTACTTATATGCTGACAGACGGTCATATCGAAAAGTTAGACACGAAGACTGAACGGACAATCTCCGCTTTAGTCTATCCTGCCTGGCATCCGTCAGGACGATATGTCGCATTCTCGACAAACGATACGAAGCAGGATTTTCATCTTTCGGATGCAAACCGGGTAGAAGTGTTCGACAATAAATCGGATGTAGTGGTCTATGATGTGGAAAGACATGAAATCATAACAGTTCCACACTTGTCTTCGGATGATAATATGGAAACCTTTCCGGCATTCTCGTCGGACGGTACACGGTTGTTTTTCTGTTCCGCACCGGCAAAGCTGATGCCTGAATCGTATCGAGAAATACGCTACAATCTTCAAAGCATAATTTTTGATCCGGAGAAACGTAGTTTCGGGCAGGCGATAGATACACTTTACAATGCGGAAGAGGAAGGGCGTAGCGCGAAGTTTCCGAGGGTATCGCCCGATGGCCGTTACCTGATGTACACGGTTTCCGATTATGGCAATTTTTCCATCTGGCATAAAGATGCGGATTTGCGGTTGCTGGATCTGGTGGCGCACAAAACAGATTCGCTCCCCGGTGTGAACAGCAACGATGTCGAAAGTTACCATTCCTGGAGCAGCAACGGCCGGTGGTTTGTTTTCAGCTCCCGCCGGGATGACGGGCTGTATACGCGCCCTTACATTTGTTATCTGGATGCAAGTGGTGTTCCCGGCAAACCTTTCCTGTTGCCTCAGAAAGAGACGGATTACTATGAACGTTCTCTTTTCTCCTTCAATATCCCCGAACTCATCCGGGGGAAAATCAAGGTCGATACTTATAAATTGATAGATATTAGCAAATATGGGGAAGCAAGAAGCCTGAAGTAATATGAATATGACAATAACCCCTTTTCGCTCGTTTTTCTATTTCATCTGAAAATCCGATTCATTTTGAACTTACATTTTATTCGGTTTAGATAAGCCTGAGGTGACAACAGGCGGTGTGAAGACGGCAGCTCATCCTAATATAGGTTTTGTATTGTCGGTCTGATTGCAAATAACCGGACAATGTGATAAATCTCAACTTCCGGAGAATCGAATATTTGCGGACAAAGTTGATCTGTATCCCGATTTCTCCAAAAGATTTTTCCCGCCTTTCCGCCGTGAGGTGCGCAGAACTTTCCCACGACGACCGTCTTCATCGCCGTGACGACCGTCTTCGTTGCCGTGAGTTGCCGTGATCATAGGTAGTGACGACCGTCTTCATGGCGATGAAGTCAATGTTCATGGCAATGAAGACGGTCGTCACGGGGAAAAACCGGCAAATAAATGAAAAAAGTCCGTTTTGTCTTCAATGAAGAGGCACTTGGACTTTTTTATCGTCAAGCTCCGTTAATTGTTAAATAACCTGTTTTTTACAATAAGTGATACCGCACTTGTATACCGGACCGATATAGCAGGGCCATCTTTGTGATCGGTTATTTAAATGTAGGAGCAATCGTTTTAGTTCGTTTTATCTGTCAGGAAATCGATCATCTGGAGAATGGCCCGTGAGCAAGCCGGGCAGAACGGGGCGTAATCGCGCATCATACAATGATCCATCGGACGATAAATTCCCTTGGACAGGTAGCCGCCTCCTTCGAATACACCGGCTTTATCCTTATGTCCGGCATCGAGCGGGGTAGGAATAGGAGTGCCGGCGGGTAACAGATTTTTCCATTTGTTGTCGAAATCGACTAAAGTCGTGATGTTCGGCTCCCACGGTTCGTATTTCAGGTTATAGAAATCCTGGTAAGCGACTTCCGATGAGAAATATTCGTCTGCCAGGCCGGCAAAGCTGTGTCCGAACTCATGTGTGAAGACAACAGGGGTACGTGGATTGTCGGCTGTCCCGCAAGCATAGAAGTTGTACATACCGCCACCGCCGTACATATCGGTGTTTATCAATAAGAATATGGCATCGCAAGGCACGTTCCAAACGGCATCGCGGATCGATTTCATATCCGGTGTAGTCAGGTAACGGTCTACCCCGAAGGTATAATAACCGGAGTTTAGAGCCGTATTCTTGAAGATACCTTTGCCGGAAATATCCGTACCTGATTCTTCCGATACCAGGCAGACGGCCCATACATTGAAGTCGTTGCGGCGTGTCGTGTAGGGGGGAGTAGCGAACAAGGCTTCTGTAAACCGTTTTGCATCTGCCACGAATTTCTCCTGTTCATCCGCCGTGTATCCTTCGGCAATGAAAACGAGATCCACCTTTTCCGGCGAATCGCCGTTTTTCAGTATCTGGTAGACTTTGTTATCTTTCAGTTTTCCCCGGTCGATGAAGATGCTTTTCGGGTCGACCTCCTGTTTTAGCAACGGATGAAACTGCATATCCGCCTTGTCGCGTGCCGTAATCTCTATATAAACAGGTGCTTTCGGGAAAGGAATGGAGGCACTGTTGGTCCAGGACTGTGTTTCCGTTTTGGCCTGTTCCGTCGAACGCCATTCTTCGAACAACGTATTGAAACCTCGTGAATAGATCAATTTATTCGTAGCCTTATCATATACATTGATATAGTAGCCGCCATAGTTGAACGGGTCGATCAGGTTCTTAACCGGACCGCCCCATACCGGCTCTTCACGTAATTGCTGGATAGCAGCTGATTGTGACTTTAGATTACCGCTCAGGGCAAAATCCACCCGGAGACTTTTCTTTTCGAAATACTTGTCAAAGTCATTCTGGGCAAATACGGAGATGCTGCAGAGAACGGCAAAAAGCAAAAGTGAAATCTTTGTTTTCATATTAGTATGCGTTATTATGTGTAATTTATACTCGCAAATATAAGACTTTTTGTAGATTTGCCAGCCAATATCATTTAAATATGTAACAGTATGTTTCGCGAAATAAGAAGAAAAGACCGGGTGTTGGATGAGAAAGAGGCAATCGAATTGTTGGAAACGGGTGAATACGGTTTCCTGTCGATGGTCGGGACGGATGGTTTCGGGTATGGGATCCCGATTTCTTTTGTAAAGGAAGGCGAAAGCATCTATTTCCATTGTGCGCCGGAAGGATATAAATTGGAATGCCTCCGGGAGAACCCGAAAGTGAGCTTTTGCGTAGTGGGAAAAACATGTGTCATTCCGAACCAGTTTACAACGGCTTTTGAATCTGTGCTTGCATTCGGCACGATTCACATGGAACTTCCTGAGGAAGAACGCAGGCATGCGTTACGCCTGTTGACAAAGAAATATTGCCCCGGTTTTGAAGCGTTAGGAGAGAAGTATATCGACAAGTCTTTTCACCGGACGAATATCCTGCGGTTGGACATCGAGCATATTTCCGGTAAATGCAAGAGGATGAAAGCGTGAAAGAACAGACAGTGACAGCCGGCAGTTCCCCAAAAAACTATAGGATGACCAAAACAGAATATACCAAATGAACGGCCAACTGTCTACTGTGTTCTTATTGGTGGATCAATGTTTGCTCAGGTAACCGGAAACTCCTTCGCTGGTCGCTTTCATCGCATCTTTGCCTTTTGACCAGTTTGCCGGACATACTTCGCCGAACTCTTCGAAATGTTGCAGCGCGTCTACCATGCGGATAGCCTCGTCCACATTGCGTCCCAACGGAAGGTCGTTGATTACATAATGGCGGATCTTTCCTTCCTTATCTATCAGGAACAGGCCGCGATAAGCAACGGGAGCACCTTTCGCTACCACTTCGCCTTCTTCATTGGTCAGATAATCGGCCGCCAATACACCGTAGTTTTCTGCTATCGTCTTCGAAAAGTCTGCAACGATAGGATATTTGACCCCGTGAATACCTCCTTTATTTCTGTCCTGGTTCAACCAGGCAAAATGTGAATATTCGGAATCGACTGAACAGCCTACAACGGCCACATCACGTTTTTCAAACTCGTTCAGCTTTTCCTGGAAGGCATGCAGTTCGGTCGGACAGACAAATGTGAAGTCCATCGGATAGAAGAACAGCACGACATACTTTTTACCTAAATATTGATCCAGAGAAAAGTCTTCGACGATCTGGTTGCCATTGATTACGGCTGGGGCATGAAACTCCGGTGCTTTTTTACCAATTAATGCTTTCATATTACTACAAAGTTTTTGTTTTACTACTTTCATAACAATGTAGCACTTCGCTTTGTTCCTGTCGTCCTTTGTGGAGGATTCCGGTTTCTTACCTTAATGCTATTTTATCACAATATGTATCCTTTGTAGCCAAACTTTAATTTACTTTGCATGAAATCCTTTTAAGTCTAAAGAGATCATGAATGAAGCATCTGTGAAACAAATACTTTTAACGGACTTTTTTTATTTACTATCCGGCTGGCGGAACCTTGTATCATAAATCGGGCATTTTGTTGGAGGTCTGTTGGCAGATAATCAACCGATAGGATATACGATGATTCCGGGGTTTGATGTAAGGACCTGGAAGAATACTCGATCAACTCCCAATTATGTTAATAATCATTTGTCTTCGGTAATGCATGATATCTACCAGACCATGTAGTTCCGGATGCCGGAAAATGTCATGCTGGCTTTGGACCCTTGCCTCGAAATAGTCCTTGAATATGGATAAAAACCGGTTTTAAACTAAATTCAGTTTTCCCTGTTTAATAAATAGACGCCACAAACCCGGTCCCGGGAATTACTTCTAAACATAACCAAATATAATTATTAGTATGACGAAAATAGAAATAAAAGACTTATCTATCCTTTTCGGACCAGAGAAGGCCAAAGCGAAAAAGATGATTAAGCAAGGTAAAAGCAAACAGAACATTTTAAAGGAAACAGGTTGTACCGTAGCCGTCCGTAATGCCAATCTGGAAATAAAGGAAGGAGAGATGTTCGTGATAATGGGACTCTCCGGCAGTGGTAAATCGACGTTGGTGCGTTGTATTAACCGACTGAACGAACCCTCTATGGGGGAGATTTGGCTGAGCGGCAGGAATATCACATCCCTGTCGGATAAAGAACTGTTGCAAATCCGCCGCAGGGAGATGGCGATGGTATTTCAACATTTCGGGTTATTGCCTCACCGTACGGTATTGAGTAATATCGCTTTCGGACTCGAGTTGCAGGGGATACCAAAAGAAGAGCGTGAGAAGAAAGC
Source organism: Parabacteroides vesiculifaciens (assembly GCF_049860805.1). Lineage (NCBI taxonomy): Bacteria > Pseudomonadati > Bacteroidota > Bacteroidia > Bacteroidales > Tannerellaceae > Parabacteroides > Parabacteroides vesiculifaciens. The sequence continues at coordinate 2,494,113 of NZ_CP187555.1, read as the reverse complement.
GCATGAAAGCATAGCCGTTGTCGGATTGAAAGGGTATGAGAACCAGCGTGTGGACGAACTCTCCGGAGGTATGCAGCAGCGTGTCGGGCTGGCTCGTGCTCTGGCGAACAACCCGGAGGTCTTGCTGATGGACGAGGCTTTTTCGGCTCTCGACCCGCTTATCCGCGAGCAGATGCAGGATGAATTGCTGGACTTGCAGGAGAAGATGAAACGTACTATTGTCTTTATTACACATGACCTGGATGAAGCGATCAAGCTGGGCGATCGTATAGCCATTATGAAAGATGGCGAAGTCGTGCAGGTCGGGACGCCCGAAGAGATCCTGACGGATCCGGCGAATGACTATGTCACCCGTTTTACCGAGAGCGTGGATCGCGGCCGTGTCGTTACGGCTTCTTCCATCATGCTGACTCAGCCGATTGTCGTCCGTATTCGTAGGGATGGCCCGGAGGCCATTATCCGCAAGATGAGGGAAAAACATTTGTATGCCTTGCCTGTGATCGGTACGGACGATCAGTTCCTCGGCGAAATACGGTTGAAAGATGTGTTGCGACTGCGTAAGGAGGGAACGGGAGACATTAGTTCGATCGTCATGAAAGAAGTCCCTTCCGTATTGGAGAATACGACAGTGGAAGATATGTTGCCCCTTTTGCCGAAAGTCCAGCAGGCTCTGCCGGTAGTCGATGAGAACAATCGTTTGAAAGGCGTCGTATCGACCTCGGCCATCATCATCGAGATGACCGGAAAGGATCAGAAGGAAATAGAAGAAATCATTCAAAACGCAATAGACTTATGAATATCGGAAAATATATAGAAATAGCCATTAACTGGCTTACAGAAAACTTTGCCGGCCTTTTTGATGTGATCAACCGAATCGTGGGCGGCTTTATCGACGGTTTCCAGGGAATCCTGATGTGGATCCCGTTCTACCTGATGATTGCGGCTATCGCCGCTTTAGCCTGGTGGAAAGCCGGAAAAGGAACCGCCGTCCTGACCTTGCTCGGATTACTTTTGATTTGGGGAATGGGGTTCTGGCTACAGACCATGCAGACCGTGGCGCTCGTTTTGTCGTCGACGATTATCGCCCTCCTGTTCGGTGTCCCGCTGGGAATCTGGACCGGGCGTAACGATAAGGCGGCTAAAGTGATCCGCCCGCTTCTGGATCTGATGCAAACGATGCCCGCTTTCGTCTATCTGATTCCAGCAGTTTTGTTTTTCGGGCTGGGACCTGTCCCGGGTGCTTTTGCCACCGTGATTTTTGCCATGCCTCCGGTTGTCCGCCTTACCGACTTGGGCATCCGTCAGGTGCCGGACGATATTGTCGAGGCAACCCGTTCGTTCGGAGCCACTTCGGGACAGCTTCTTTTTAAGGTCCAGCTCCCGTTGGCTTTACCGACCATTATGGCGGGGGTAAACCAGACGATCATGATGGCCTTGTCTATGGTTGTGATAGCAGCCATGATTTCGGCCGGCGGATTAGGTGAGATCGTGCTGAAAGGAATCACGCAGATGAAAATCGGACTCGGTTTTGAAGGCGGTATTGCCGTTGTGATTCTGGCGATCGTCCTGGACCGCATTACGCAAGGCTTTGTCCGCAGAAAGTAAAACAGATAAAAAGAAAAGTATTTATGAGAAGATTGATTATCATTATAAATTTATCCCTTATTGTTGCCTTCATGATGATGTTTGCAGATTGCAGCAATTCCTCGAAAGACAAGAAGCTTGTTTCGATCGGTTATGTAAACTGGTCGGAAGGAATTGCAATGAGCTATTTGGCGAAAGTCATGCTTGAGAGCAAAGGTTATGATGTGATGCTGCGGAATGCAGATATCGCGCCGATCTTTGTCTCTATGGCGGCCGGCAAAGTCGATGTTTTTATGGACTCCTGGCTTCCGGCCACGCATGCCGATTATATAAAAAAATATGGCGATAATCTGGAAACGTTGGGTGTTGCCTACAAAAATGCCAGGATGGGGCTGGTAGTCCCTTCGTATGTCACGATCAGCTCCATAGAAGAATTGAACGGACATAAAGATGAATTTCGCAACGAGATAATCGGTATCGACGTGGGGGCCGGCCTGATGAACGAAACGGAACGTGTCATTCAGGAATATCCGGTCGAGCTGACCTTGAAGCCTTCGAGCGGTGCGACAATGGTCGCATTCCTCCAGAAGTCCATCGAAAATAAGGAATGGATCGTTGTAACCGGCTGGACCCCTCACTGGATGTTCTCCCGCTACGACCTAAAATTCCTGGATGATTCGCAGAAGCAGTACGGTGATGCCGAGCATATCCAGATTATGGCTACCAAAGGTTTTTCTGAAAAAGATCCGTATGCCGCCGCATTCTTCCGGAACTTTTCCCTCGATAACGAACAATTGAGCGAATTGATGGATTTGGTGGAAGGTAATCCGATGCATGAAGAAGAGGAAGTAAAAATTTGGCTATCCAAACATCCTGAAGTAAATGAATTTTTTCCTACATTCGCGGAGTAGTAGAAAAAATTGAATTATGAAGGATATCCGGAAGATTATAGTATTGTTGTTGTGTATGACAATCAGTTGTTATATGATGGGTGAGGAGAAGAAAAACCTGAATATAGTATTTATCGGAAACAGCATCACGCAAGGGGCTTTATTGGAAAACCCGCGGCATGACGCGCCTCCTGTGAAAGCTGCTTTATATCTGCGCAGTCAACCGTCAATCGGAACTGTCCGCTATTCCAACCAGGGGGTAAGCGGAAGTACCACGCTTGATTTCCTGCCCCGGACCGAATTTCTTTTTCCGAAAGTAGTGGAGGTAGCCGACCAGTTCAAGGATGAGACATGGGCAACTTTGATCTTTTCCATTATGCTTGGTACGAACGATAGTGCCATTACGGGGCCTAACGGGGCTCCGGCTTCTCCTGCCAAATATTATGAGAATATGAAAACGATTATCGATAAGTTGCTGGCACTCTACCCGGATTGCAAGATCGTATTGCATCGTCCGGTATGGTACAGCCCGAATACATATAACGGAGCCAAATATCTGGAAGAAGGATTGAATCGCCTGCAAAGTTATTATCCGGAGTTACAGGCACTGGTCCTCGATTATTCCAAACGGTTTCCCGGACAGGTCTTTATGGGAGATACGGACGGTTTCGAGTATTTCAAGGCTCATCACAAAGGCGAGCTGTTTCCTGAAAAAGGAAATGCGGGAACTTTCTATTTACATCCTAATAAAAAAGGGGCTTCGGCGTTGGGGAAGCTTTGGGGGAAAGCAATACTTGATATAATTAAAAATGGAAAATGGAAAATTGAAAAATAATATTGAACCATTCTTTTAATTTTCAATTTTCCACTTTCAATTTTTATTATCGTTTGCCTAATCTGTGGTCAAGAATACCGACATGGCATTCGCCGTAGTTCTTCAACTGTTCTACGATTTCTTTGGCTGTAGATTCTTCTTCAACCTGTTCGCGGACGAACCAGAAAAGGAAGTCTCTTGAAGCGTGATCTTTTTCTTCTTCTGCGATGTCGACCATTTTGTCGATTAGTTCGGAAACGTAGCATTCGTGTTTGTAGACGTGTTCGAATAATTCGATAACGCTGCCCCATGCAGTAGGAACGACATTGATCTGGCCGATTGTGATATCACCGCCGCGGTCGATAGCAAAGTCGATCATTTTGTGGGCATGTTCCATTTCTTCTTCAGCCTGTTTCTTCATCCAGTGGGCGAAACCGTTTAACCCCAATTTCTGGAAGTGTACGGACATGGACAGGTACAAGTTTGATGACCACATTTCTGCATTTACCTGTGCGTTAAATGCTTCAGATAATTTCTTGCTTAAAATCATAATTCTGTTTCCTTTCTTTCAATTAGATTTATAATACAATACAATTTTATACAGGCAAAGATATAGATAAAAAAAGAATGGTTTGCTTTAACCGGATAATATTTTTATAAATGCTTACCTTTGTCGACTCATAACAAATAGCAAGTATGAAAAAAAATAATCAGAAAACTTTGTTTTCCGCTCCTGACGGGAAATCTTATCTTGTCCCGTTTATATTGATCACCAGCCTGTTCCTGTTGTGGGGTTTTGCTCATGGTTTGCTGGACGTATTGAACAAACATTTTCAGGGTGTCTTTACGATGACGAAAGCGGAGAGCGGGCTTGTGCAGTTCTCTACTTATATCGCTTACTTCCTGATGGCGCTCCCTGCCGGAATGTTCATGAAGCGGTTTGGCTATAAGAAAGGAATTATATTGGGCTTGTCTTTATTTGCCGCCGGGGCGTTTGCTTTTATCCCGGCAGCTTACTTGCATTCGGCTTCGCCGTTTTTGGTGGCATTGTTCGTAATTGCCTGCGGATTGTGTATTCTGGAGACGGCAGCCAATCCTTATTCCACTGTTTTAGGACCGAAAGAGTCCGGCGCACAGCGGTTGAACCTGTCGCAATCTTTCAACGGGTTGGGTTGGATATTGGGTCCGCTTGTAGGTGGAATGCTGATTTTCGGAGGTGCGGAAGATGATCCGTTCGCTTTGACGAAACCTTATATATTGGTCGGATCGATTGTCTTGCTTGTAGCTATACTTTTCTTTTTTACCAAACTGCCGGAGGTGCAGGTTGAGGAAGAAGAGACGAATCCGGCTGAAAACGAATCCGGACCCGGTGCGGGTGTAGTTCCCATGTGGAGGCATCTGCAGTTTGTCCGTTCTGTTATAGCTCAGTTCTGCTATTGCGCCGCACAGACGGGAATTTTCAGTTTCTTCATTAATTACGTGACGGAGGCTGACGCTTCTATGACAAATATCGAGGCTTCGCGTATCCTGGCTTTCGGTGGAATGGCCTTGTTCATGATCGGCCGCCTGTCCGGTAGCTTTATGATGAAATGGATGTCTCCGGCTTGTCTCCTGACGTGGTTTGCGCTGGCGGATGCTATCTGTATGGCGTTGGTGGTGGTTTCTATCGGCACGGTTTCGCTGTATGCGCTTTATCTCTCATTCTTCTTTATGTCCATTATGTTTCCGACAATCTTCGCATTGGGCCTGGAAGGCATGGGCGTCCATACTAAAAAAGCCTCTTCCTACATCGTCATGGGAGTAGCCGGCGGTGCTTTCGCCCCGATGCTGATGGGCTATATCGGTGCCGATAATATGGCGATAGGCTTTGTGGTCCCGCTACTGGCATTCTTGTATATCCTATACTTTGCGTTAAGGTGTAAAAGGGTTGGATAATAAATGTCAGGATGCCGGTAAATCATCATTTACCGTTCTCAATCTCCCACTCCCCAATGTTCCGTTCCCCGGCATCGAAGGAGACGTCTACTTTCACTAATTGGCGCCCTTCGGCGGTGTATGGGATCAGGTAACCTGTATGCTCGATTTGTTCCAGCGCATCAAAAGCGGAACCGTCGAGCTTGAACTCGAATACATAGATGTAGTCCTTTGTTTTTACGACCGCGTCGGCCCGTCCGCGTGCGCTGCGTACTTCGGCTTCGCAGAACTGTCCCATCAGCTTGAACACGAGATAGAATACGACTTGATAATGCCGTTCCGTACGGGCGTTCAGCTCGTAGGGGAAGTCGGCGAAGAAGGCACGCAGTCTGGTAAGAAAAGCATCCACCTTGCCGGCCCGTAGCTCCTGTATGAACTTGCCGATATAGAACCCCTTGTCGTCGTCCGTAATGGAAGTGTAGAAAGGCGCGATGAAACTGAGGAAACCGTAGCGGACCTCCTCGTTTGGAAACTCGAGTTTGTAGAGTTGAAATTCGCGGTCGTAGTCCTTTATCGTGAGGTAGCCGCTTTGGTAAATAAGCGGTATGGGGTTGTTGGCATCCGCACGGTATTCAGTGAAGGCATACGCTTGTGTTTCCAGCCCGTCGATTAGCTTGCGCAGGTCGTATTCGCTCTTTTTGAGCAGTTCGACGAGGAAGGTGGGCGTGCCTGTCTGGAACCAGAAGTAGTCGAGCCTCCGGCTATTCAGCGCGTTCAGCACGCTGAACGGATTGAACATTCCGACCGATCGTTCATTAAAGTGATAACCGTCGTATTTCTTTTTCATCAGCTCGACGATCTCTTTATCTGTCAGATGGCTTTCCCGGGCGATGCGTTCTAACTCCGGCTGGAAGTTAGCAACCAATTCTTCTTCTGTGATTCCGCAAGCTGTTATATAGTCAGGATGCATACTGATATCCATCAACTGGTTGAGGTCGCTGAACACGCTCACCTGTGCAAATTTGGTCACGCCGGTAAGGAACACGAACTTCAGGAACGGGTCCGCACTTTTCAGTACTCCGTAGAACGCTTTCAGTGTCGACCGGTATGCGTCGAGCAATTCCTCATTACCGAGAGCCTGTAGTAGCGGCTTGTCATATTCGTCGATCAGGACAACAACGTGGCGGCCTGTCTGCTGTTTGGCCTGGCGGATGATGTTGGCGAAGCGTTCTTCCGGGCTCCTGTCGTTTTTTTCTTTTCCGTAGGTCGCTTCCCATATTTCGAGATGCTGATTTAGCATAGCTTCCAGGTCTGCCACTTTTTTGTATTTGCGGGCATTCAAATCGAGGTGCAGCACCGGATAAGTCAGCCAGTTCTGTTCGAGTTTCTCGATGGCCAACCCTTTGAAAAGTTCCTTCTTCCCGAGGAAGTAGGCTTCGAGTGTGGAGATGAACAAACTCTTCCCGAAACGTCGCGGGCGACTCAGGAAATAAGGCTTTCCCATCGTGACGAGATTGTAGACGATTTCTGTTTTGTCTACATATACATAATCATCCTTCCGTATCTCTTCGAAACTCTGTATGCCGATCGGCATCTTTCTGATCGCTGTGTTCATAAGCCGGTTGCGGGTACGTTTGTGTACGAGCTTTACAAAGATAGCATCTTTTAGTTTACTATCCAATATAGATTTAAAACACTTCTCTTTTCTGTTTGTTGTATATTCGTTTTATTAATAAATAGTTAGAATATGGCAACAAACAAAACAAAAAAGCAGGCTTCCAAGATCGATTTGTTTAACCATATGGATATATTAATCTTGCGTAAGCGTAGCATAGGAAAAGATTCGACAGCCGATTTGTATCGGGCATCCAGTAATTGGTTAAGAAAATTTGTCAAGAAACGGAACCTCTGTTTATCGGAAATCACTCCGGCTCTTGTCGATGATTTTATCGTTTACCTTCAAAGGTTTGGCAGCCTGAAGGTGAATTCGGTCAATAGTTATGTGTGTGCGTTTCGGGCAATGTATAATGTAATAACCCGTGAACATGGCTATATCCCTTGTCGGCATCCTTTTGCGCATATCGTTATCCATCCTGAGAAAACAACAAAACGCGCAGTCGGGTTAGATGTCTTTGAGAGGATTTCAGCTTTGGATTTGAAAGATGAGCCTGAAATGCAAAAGGCTGCTGATCTTTGTGTCTTTTCATTTATCGCCTGTGGTATGCCATTTGTCGATCTGGCTCATCTTACACGCGAAAATATCAACGGTGACACACTTGTTTATAATCGGGCGAAGACCGGAGCACCTATACGGATTGATCTTACTCCGGGAATGAATTATTTACTGGACAAATATAGCTCGGCAGACAATCCGTATCTGTTTTCCCTCCTTCCGCCTGAAGGACCTGTCCCACATGAACATTACAAGTCTCTTTTACGCAACTATAACGACTGTTTGAAAGAAATCGGGAAACGGCTGGATCTGCCGACCTCATTGACCTCGTATGTCATCCGCCATTCATGGGCGACGATCGCCTACCGGAAATATACTCCGGTCGCTATTATTAGCCAGGCGTTAGGACACACCTCTGAGAAGACGACACGGCATTATCTGGCACAATTGGACCAGTCGGAATTAAGTAAGGCAAATATTTTGATTACGGGAACTGTAGATAATATTGTGAAGAGGAGGGCTTAACCTTAATTCTGATATAAGGTAGGGTGTTTATATTGAAAGAACCTTATTTTATATCGGATATTGGAATGATTTGCTTGCAAAGGTAAAGAATATTTATAAAAAACAAAGTTTAAAGTAACAAATTCACTTGTTTAAATCAAACAGGCTTAAATAACTGTGTTTAAAGGTACATGAAAGTCCGGGGCATCGGATTTACCTATGTCCAATTTTGTAAATTGTGGTTCTATCCGGTCAAAAAACAGGGTTATCCGGCTGTTTTGATTTTTGTTTTATGGTAGGATTTTAGGTCGAGCGGTTATTACCCTTATATCAGAATTAAGGGTAATAAATGATTGTATTGGTAGTCCCCGTCTTACCACCGGGTAACTTAAATTTATGAAATTATGGCAATTAAGAAGACCATTTTGACTGTCGATTTGTACGACAATGTGCTAACAGAAAAACCTGGGGACTATTCAGGAAAAATCCGTATCACCGGCACATTTCGTAACAAAGAAGTTTCCACCGGGATCACTGACGACCGTAGTGAGTACCGTCCGGAAACCATTGAAAACATCCTGGGTATGTCAGATGATAAGAAGCTGCAGGCTCTTGCAGAGGGCAAATGCATCTCGGACGGCTTAGGACATCTCTTTCTTAACATCGGTGGCTCCTTTCCGGGCAAGAAAACCGATTATAAATCTCCTGATAACAAAATCGGCGTTACGTTTATTCCCAGTGCCGCTTTGATGAAGCTATTGGAAAACATCTATGTAAATGCAGATATCGCAACAGTAGGACCAATGATCGAACACATCACCGATTCAACTACAGGTGCAGTAGACAGCATTTTAACTCCTTCTGCCCCCGCTATTATCAATGGCAGCACGTTGTTGTTGAAAGGCACCGACCCTTCTGTCGGTGTTTACTTTACTCCCGAAAATGGAGGTGAACCGGTCAAAGTGGCTCTGGTTGTCACGAATACAACGTCTCAGATCATCGTCTCCATCCCGGCGTTGGCCGACGGAAATTATTACCTGAGTGTAACGACGCAAGCTGGTGCCGGATATTCAATGGTGAAGGAACCCCGTACGTATCGTCTTCCTATCTTACTGACGGTCGGAGATCCCGGCGGCGAAGAAGAACGTCCCGGAGAGTTATAGGCTCCTTCTGGACATGTAGGGAATACCGGTGTCCCTCACTATGGGAACACTGGTGTTGAGTGGTATGGGAACAGAGGCGTTGAGGTATATGGGAACAGTGGTGTTGATATGTATGGGAACAACGGTGTTCCCATACCCCTTACTAAAAAGTGTTAACGAATAAATTACTTATTACTAATCATATTTCAATACTTAAGGCTTATGAATGAATATGTTACTTTTAAACGTACAGCCCTTCTCATGCTCATGTTTATTACGGCATGGTGTCTACCGGTGAAGGGACAATGGTCTCAAACACAAGGGAATTATACTTTGTCCGGAGGCTGTGTAGGAAAAAATTATTTAGGTATAAATCAAGGTACAGGAGGTGGTTTGTACCTTGAATCTTCAGAGGGTGCTCAGGGGGCTTACCTTTTATTCAAACTGACAAAACCTGAACAGATTGCTAAATTCCAGTTTGAGGCTGGTAGGACATCTGATACTAATGATTATGTTCTGGGATCAGATGGGAAACTTTGGCTTCCTTTGGATGAAGCAATAAGAGAAGGAAATAAATACTCTTATTTTATATATTATGGTGCTGATGGCTCATCTGCAGGAGAAGTTATTGATTATACAATCTCTGTTCACAGTGAGAGTGTCGATGCGGATCCGTTAGCAACATTTACCGGCAGTGTGGTAGTTGTTAATCCTGTCGAATTAATCCCTTCCATAAAAAAGATTAGAGGAGAAGTTAATGATGGTATTCAATTCTCTATAACGCTAAGAGGGGGTGACACTTTTACAAACCGTGAAAATCTCGTATTGAGAATTAGTAATAATAACAGTACTGTTTTCAACCTTACTTCAACAGATGAGCAGGCATTACAGTCAGAATATAATGGGTGGTGGATTCAGGTTGACAAGGTTATGGCCGAGACTACCTATTCCTTTAATCTGAGTGCGAATCAAGAGGTTAATGATGAACTTTATGTCAGCTTACGAGAAAAAATAGAAGGAACGGAAGAAATAGAAATACCTAACAGTTTGCATATACCGGTTCAAATACCATATTCGGTGTCGGAACAGGACGTTAAAGGCTTACAGGCAATAGCCAATGCTAACAGTAGCCAAGAGTTGAAAGACTATGTAGCAAATAAGGGTTGGCTGACGCAGGGTGAGGGAAGTCAGGATGTTGCTGTCTATACACGCTGGAATGAAAAAGTTTCTCCTGCACAATTGAGCTCTTTGTCATTGAACAACCTCGGAGAGGGACTGACCGCATGGAGTAGTGATGTCTCTTTTGACGCGTTACAGGACTTGAGTATACAGAATTGCGATGTCGCTTCTTTGGATTTAACTTCTCTTGGAAATTTGAGTTCATTGTCTATATATAATACTAAAATCAGTACTTATTCAGATGTGAAGTTGCCGGAAAATCCGGGCTTGTCTGTATGGGGTAGGATGCCAACCAAAGCAATCGGCACACCTGTACAGGGGCAAGAAGAATATCTGTGTGAAATTCAGGCTGGCGATACAGTAGATCTATCGGAATATGCAGCACAGGATGGTGTGAAGTTTACTTGGTATAATAATTCACATATGGAAATAACATTGAAATCAATTTCTGAAGGTGTCTTTATTTTACCGTCAGAGATAGAGAACTATGTGACTTATTCTTGTGAAATATCAACTACAAAATATCCTAATTGGATTTATGAAACCAAACAGATCCGCCTGGGCCGTGGACCTGTCAATTATAATCCTGATGATATAAAGCTCTTGAAAGCACTTGCTACGGCCAATCCGGATTGTGAGGAGTTGCGGATGTTTGTTGCCGATACCGTGCAGGGTTGGACAGAATCCTGGCCGGACAGTTATTGGCTAGACGAAAACCGGAAGGTGGCTGTCGATTGGAATAACGAGACCCCGGCACGTATCTCCAAACTGCGTGTACGGTCTATGAAAACGGTTACTTCGTTAGATCTTTCCGGTTTCACGGAGTTGGAATATCTGGATTGCGTAGAGCTAAACCTGACAAAGTTGGATTTGTCCAAGAATACGAAGTTGCAGTCTTTGTATGCTTCCGGTAACTACCAGACGTTGAGTGAAGTTGATTTGTCAAAGAATACGGAATTGCGAGATCTGGACCTCTCGTCAAGCCATGTGCTTAAAAACTTGGATATCTCTAATTGCCGGAAGCTTACTTACCTGGATGTATCTGCTTGCTATGATCTGGAAACGGATCTGGCGGGACTTCCATTAGTTACGTTGAGGATGGACAATACCTCTAAGTTGGAACGTTACGCAGTAAATCCTCCTTCAACTATTCAATCTTTATATTATACCGGGACCGATTATCCCGCTTTGGATTTATCGAAATATCCGTCTTTAGTGGGATATGGTGTACCTAAGCAGGTGACAGAGCTGGATATTACCAATACAAATATTCGTAATATGGGAGTAAGTGGCTCCGGTTTGAAGTATTCTACTCTGAAAGCAAAGGATGGAATTTATGTTGGTGGTGGAACTATGATGCCTGTTCCAGGCTTCGATTTAAATGTATTTGATGAATATGTAATCGAAAATGGTGATACGGTAGACCTTTCTTCCGAAGCGGTAATGGGTGGGATCGCTTCTGTTTATACTTGGGTAGACAACAAATCCAGAACTGAAGTAACGGATGCGTTTCTTCCGGTAAAAGACAGACCAGGGGTGTTTGTTGCAAATGGTAAGCCCGGTAAGAACTATTTCTGTATTATCACAAATGAAAAATATACCGGAGACGGTTGGACGATTAACAGTTGGAGCGGTTGGCGTCTTGAAACTTATCAGATACAAATCCAGACTCCTCCCGCAACTTACGATACAGACGAAGTTGCTGCCCTGAAAGCGATCGTGGATGGTTGTAAGAGCCCCTCATTAAAAGCTTGGTGGGACAGTGAGGCATGGAAAAACGGGTATTATTTGGATGATTGGCGTTTCAATGCATGGTGGATGTTGGATCAGGAAACGAATACATACCATTTGTCCGACTTACAGCTTAATAGTTTGCAGGATACTCTTACTACATTAGATGTCTCTGCATTTGAGGGATTAACCGCTCTGTCTTGTGAAAGTTCCGGCTTGACAAGTTTGTCAGTCGCTGAAAATGCCAACCTGGTAGTTCTCTCTTGCGGCTATAGCCCTGAACTGACAACGCTTACATTGCCTGAAGATAAAACACACTTGGAATTTTTGCAATGTGACGGCTGTACGAAGCTCGAAACATTGGATGTCGCCGGATATACAAATCTTATAAGCCTGAGTGTACGCTCCTGTAAATTTGAGTCGCTGGAGCTATCGCAATTGTCAAAACTGGAATACCTCTGGTGCAATGGTATGGAGTTGGATGTTGATGTTAGTAGCCTTCAGAAATTAAGGGGATATGGTGTACCAAGAAACGTTGAATCATTTGATATGAATACACTGGATTCATTGCAGACTTTAGACCCTACTTATTCGAAACTCAAGTTCTCGACTGTAAAGTTGAAGGAGGGGAAACTCTGGTCCGGAGGTTATTATTCGACCAGTTTGCCGATAGAAGGATTCAGATCTTATGCTTCGGGAGTAACCCGTTATTTGGTACCTGCCGGCCAGCCTATCGACCTTTCATCCGAAATGTTAATAGGTAGTAAGGCTTCGAAAGTGAAATGGACCGCTTATGACCGTGATACAGAGGCAGAAAAGGCAATGCAGGTAACCGGTGAGGGCGAGTTTACAATATCTGGCCGTGCAAAAGATCGCTTTGAAGCAATTATCACCAACGAGACCTTCCCGGGTTGGGAGATGTCTGTCTGTGGCGAATTTTATACCCGTGACGGAGATGCCAACCTCGATGATAAAGTGGATGTCCGTGATATTTCAGTTACGGCAAACTGGATATTACAAAATGAAAATGTTCTTCCTAATTCTGATTTCGGTTGGTATGAAGCAGACGTGAATGTCGATGATAAAATAGAAATTGCCGATATCACAGGTATAGCCAATTTGATTATGGGTAAGCCGGTGACAAAGAGCAACGATTTGCGTAGCGAATTTGTTCCGGTCGTTTGCCTGACCGCAGAAGATGGCTTCCTTTGCATGGAAACAGATATTCCGGTCGCCGGCGTGCAATTGTCACTGACCGGTATGGTAAAAGCAGAGCCGTTGTTGGGTAAGGCTGCCAGCTTTACACAAGCTTCCTATGCCGGCGATACGCTCCGTATGCTTGCTTATAGCCTGAAGGGAGAAACGATTCCCGCAGGTAAGACTACCCTGATGAGGTGGCCGGAAGGTGCACGTCTGGCTGGCGCTGCCTTCTCTGATGCGCAAGCCCGTAGCCTGAAGGTTGAAACAAGAGGCGATATTGCGACATCGAACGAGAAGATCGGCCTGTCTTCTTACGACCGTATCCTCAACTATCCGAATCCGTTCCGGGGAACGACTACTTTGGTTTACCAGTTGGATGAACCCGTCGACAATGCATTTATCCAGGTATATGCACTCAACGGTTCATTGGTCGATGTAGTGGAAGGTTTGGGTACGCAGGCAGGTGAGAACCGCTTTGTCTATTCAACCCGTCTTACCGGTGGTACTTATATCTACCGTCTTGTTACTCAAAAGCAAGGGGTTACTACATACAGTAAGTCTAACACATTTATGATTAAGTAAGTTATGAATACACATACAATAAAGAAAAGTTTGACTATGGGGTTACTGCTGCTATCGGCAGCAGTAACTGCCACCGCCCAGAATATCTGGAAAACGGAGGCGATAAGCGTAAAGTCCGGAGAGAAACCGACTATCCAGTTGGCACTGGAAAATACCGATTCTATAACGGCGTTGCAGTTTGATCTGGCTATTCCGCAAGGTATGACATTGGATCTAAGTTCTGTCACTTTGAACAGTGAGCGGATCGAAGGGCATAGTTTGGAAAAGGAGCAGATTGGCGAGACGAATGTGTATCGCTTTCTGTTGCACAATACGGATAATAAGGCGTTGAAGGAGAAAAGCGGAACGTTGATTTCGCTTCCTGTCACAATCGATGCAGGCTTCAAAAGCGGCGCTCTGGCTATGTCGAACGTCGTTATGACCAATAAGAAGGCTGAGAACCTCTCTTATTCAACCCAGTTCGGGCTGATTTTGTTGATTACGAGGCAAAAGGTCGTTCTGTCTGTTTCAGGATTGGAACAACGGGTGAATAAGGATAAAGCTGCAGAAATAACTTTTTCTACTGTTCCGGCAGAGGTTGAAGCAAAAATAACACCGGCCTATTATAAGAATCCTGCTTGTACGGAAGCAGCCGATGAAGGTTCGAGAAAAGCAGCCGGTACATATTATGTCACCTTCGCTTATGCAGGATGCGATACACTCGAAGCATTAAACGATACCATGACAATGATTGTCAGCAACAAGCAGAATATTGATTTTAAAGCAGAAGGAACAATACTCCCGACCGCTTCGACCATTATGCAGGGACAACCTTTGTCTGCATCTATTTTGTCAGGGGGAAAAGCCTCTGTGATTACCAGTGCAGGGGCGAGTCCTCTACCCGGTACTTTTGCCTGGACAAACGGAAATGAACCGGCAACGGCAACAGGTGCTTATAGCATCACTTTCTCTCCCGACGACTACGCCAACTATGTCACGAAAGACACCGTTATCAATCTGACTGTAATCCCCGTCTATCAGGTATTTGTCAGCCAGCCGGAAAACGGTTCTATCTCGGCAACCGGCATGAGTAGCGACAACCGTTATGCAAAAGGACAAACATTGTCCCTGAAAGCTATACCGGCTTCCAACTATCAGTTTGTAAAGTGGTCGAACGACGTGAAGACCGATGCCACAACCTGGGAAGTAAATGGAAATGGAACGATCTCTGCCGTCTTTGCCCCGATCACCCGTAAGGTGATGATCGAAGCCGGGGAAGGTGGGTCGCTTTCTATTACTGCTGATGGAAAACCGGTTACATCCGGCAGCTCTTTGATACAAGGCTCGGAATTGAATATTATGGCAACTCCGGAAACCGGTTATAGCTTGGATGGATTGACTTTGAATAACAAATCCTTCTCTTCCGCTAAATATATATTGGGAAAAGAGGATGTCACATTTAAAGCTACATTTGCAGAACTGGTAAACGAATATCCGGTTACGGCAACCGCAACGAATGGTATTGTCCGTTTGTACAAAAACGATGGAACACCGATTCCATCCGGTACTGCATTGCCAGACGGTACGCCCTTCAAAGTCATTCCGTTTGCGAATGCCGGTTACGAACTGTCTGCCCTATGGATCGATGGGGAGAATGTGACAGGAGAAGAGGGCGTATATTCAGGAATGGTTGATGGAGAAACGACAGTGTTAGCTACTTTTAAACCGAAAGAGTATGAATTATCGATAGCGGGTACAACCGGTGGTTCTGTCTCTGTAAAGAATGGAGAAGGCAATGATTTGAGCAATGATGGTAAAGTCAAATACAACTCTTCAGTAGTGATCGGCCAACCGACAGCAAATGCTGGATATAAATTCATCTCCCTTATTGCTAACGGTCAGCGGATCGAACAGTTCCCTGCGACTTTGACAGTCAGTGGAGATCTTGCCATCACCGCTACTTTCGAAGAACTGACAACGATTATGGACAAATATATCATCAACACCAAACAGACCTATACATACAACGGCCAGTATAAATCCTTCATCATTCGTACAAGCCAAACGCATGCAACGGATTTCAATGTTGCGTATGAAAAAGGAGGAAGCGTTGTAAGTGGTGTTCCTATTAATGCCGGTACTTACGATCTGACTATTACCCGTCCGGCAGATGATATCTATAAGGCATATACTTCCGATGCTGACTATTTTAAAGAGAAGCTGGAGATTGCCAAAGCGAAGATTGCGGTGACGGAAGCTCCTAAAATAGAAGATGGTAAGATAACAAATTACGGAAATACAACTCTTGGTAGTGATACGACCCTAAAGGTAGAACAAAATGGGAATGTCTGGAAGTTTAGTTATACACCGAAGGATGGTAAGAAGGATAATTATGACGGTACAGTCTATTACCTCTCTACAGGTACGTCTCGGATAATAACAATTTCCGGAGCTGCACAATTACGTTCTACAGGAACGGATCCGGAACCCGCAGGTTATGTCCGGATATCTAATGGTGGGAAGGTTTATACACCAGATGAGTTGAAAAGTGAAATAAAAGAAGGCATAGAAATTACAGTAGAAGCCGTACCGGATGAAAATAGCCGATTTGTAGAATGGAAGGAAGGAGCTCCTGAAGGTAAAAATAATCAACCGTCTTTTACAACAACGGTAAATAGTAATATGATCTTTACCCCTCGTTTTACATTGAAGGAAAATGTGGAAGTATCATTATCTAAAACGTCGTCGGAGTATGGTGAGGCGCATGATATTACATTATCCTCAACAATTGAAAACGCCCAGATCTCAATTTTTAAGGATGAGGAATGTACTCAACCTGCTGAATTGAAGAATGCCGGTTCTTACTATGTCCGTATTTATCGTCCTGCAACAGATGAGGCGAATGAGATAAATAAAGTTTTCCTTTACACCATTAATCGGGCTACCCCTACACCTGACGCACCTGCAACCACCGATATTGCTGCCGGTGAAACACTGGCACAGGTACAAATGTTGGGAGGTAGCGCAGGTAGTGTAGCCGGAACATTTAGCTGGAAGGATTCGGCAACCGTAGTAAAGGCCGGAACGAACACATATCCGGCAGTCTTTACCTCTGCTGATCCGAATTATGCATCAGTCGAAAATGTGCCGGTTTCTATTACAGGATTATCTGCAACCAAGTCCAATGATCCGGGTCCTGGTCCTGATCCGACGCCAGATCCTGATCCGGAAAATCCGGATGTGCCTACCAGCATAGAAGAGATTGCATCTGAAACGCAGATTGTCGTTAACGATGGTTCTTTACTGATTTATCCTTGTGTACCGGTTGATGTTGCCGTTATTTCTATAGATGGCAAATATATTTTCCGGGATAAGGTAGGGAAAATGGTAAACGTGCGTATTCCGCAACCAGGTGTTTATATCGTAAGCTTTATGAATGAAGGGAAGAGGGTTTCGCGTAAAGTCTGTGTCTTGTAGAATTTAAAGTTCATAATTAGAAGAAGGTATGTTTCCCAAAGAGGCATACCTTTTCTATTCAGGCAATTTTACTTCATAATTAATTGCTATCTGAAAATAAACGCTACATTTGTGGAAATTAATAAATTATATTATTATGAAGTTACTTCAATATTCAATGGTTATTTTGGCTTTGTTGGCCTTTAATGCCTGTTCGGACGATGACGATCCGGGTATTCCGGAAGCGTCGAGTGCAATAAGCTTTAAAACATCTGACATTTCGTTGCAATCGGATGCCCCTGTCGGCGTTTTGCTTTTGGGAACGGATGCAGAGGCGGAAAACCAAGTGAACAAAAAGTATGAAGCGAAGCTGGATAAAGGCACGCTCTATTTAGAACCTGCGGATGTTTCGAATGCGGTTATGCTGCCTGCCGGTGCTTCGGCATTTAATGTCTTCACGTATCATCCGTATTCCGATCAGTTGGATAAGGAGAGCTTGTCGCTTCCTATAGATCTTACGGATCAGGGGGAATGGTATGATACGGGATTCAAGACAAGCAAAGGTGTTTCCGTATCGGCCCCTGTTGATACGGCTGTATGGGTAGATCTGAAGGATTGCCTTTCTTCGTTAAGAATATCTGTCCGCAAATCAAAAGGGGATGCTACGGAAGTCGTTAAATTGACGAAAGACAATATATCCGTGTCTAATGTCGCTTTGTCGGGAAGTTATTCTTTTAAGGATAATAAGTTTACGGATAAAAAGGTTTCTGAGAAATATACCTTTGCCCTATTTGACGACGAAGGAGCGGCGAAAGGAGTCTTCTTACCGGGAGACGAGGCTGTTGCGATCACGTACAAAGATGAAAACGGGAAGATAATTACCCTCACGCAGATAGGTGGCGATGGTGTAGACGGGAAGACGGATATCCGTTTGGCTGCCGGATACAGGTTCGATATTACGATCACGGTAGAGGGCGATCAAGTGGAGGCTATCGCTTCCGGCGAATGATCAGGATAGATTGGATTTAAAAGGAAAGGGGAGACGGATGCTTGCGGGCGATGTCTCCCCTTTCTTTTTGCTTACTGGTTCAACATCCGGTATAACTTATCCAGTTTCGGAGCCATGATGATTTCCGTGCGGCGGTTTTTGGCGCGGCCGTCGGGATTCTCGTTGTCGGCAACCGGCATGAATTCGCCACGGCCGCAAGGCTGTATCTGCAAAGGATTGACACCGTAGTCTTTTGTCAGGATGCGGACGACCGAGGTAGCACGGATGACACTGAGATCCCAGTTATCTTTGAACTGCGCGGTGTTGATCGGCTTGCTGTCGGTATGGCCTTCGATATAAACGTCGATGTCGGATTGCTTGTTGAGGACTTCGGCGAGTTTGGCCAAAGCCTCCTTACCCCGTTTGTCGACACGGGCGCTTCCCGACTCGAAAAGGAGCTTGTCCGACATGGCGACATAGACTTTCCCGTCTTTTTCGCGGACGGTCAGCTCGTCGCTACTGAAACCTAAGAGAGCGTCCTTCACGCTGTTCAGCAAGCTCTGCACCCGTTCGTTCTGTGCGTTGATCATGTCTTGCAGCTCGTTGATCGTGCGTTCGCGTTCATCCAGTTCGCTCATCTTCTGGCTTAGAAGGGAATTCAGTTTTTCCTGCTCCGTCATGTTGGTGCTGAGCATGCTTTGATAGTTGCGGATGTTCTTGCCCATACGGGAGGTGTCCCGTTCAAGTGCGGCAAGACGCGAGGTGAGGCCGTCGTTATTGTCGCGGCAGTTCACAAGCTGGTTCTGCAGGTCGTCTCCCCGGGCAATAGCTTCCAGACGCCCGTTCTCGGCCAGCAGATACTTTTTCTTCGTTACACAAGAAGTGCAGACAAGCAGTGCGGAGACTGCTACTAATAGAACTTTTTTCATCGTATAAATAATTTGGGCGAATGTAATATTTATTACACATTACTTGTACCGGGTTTAGGATATTTGCGAATAATTAAACTATAATTAAGGCAGTATGAAAATAAGAGAAATAATCGACATGGTACTTCCCACGCGGCGGGTGAGGCTGTTCGCTGTCGTAGCAGCGGGAGTCGTGTGTGGTCTCGGAGCCTATACCGTCTTTGCCTCCAGAGCCTGGAGTTACCTGTCGGATGATCCGTCGGGCTGTGTGAATTGCCATATCATGGCTCCCTACTATGCCACCTGGAACCACAGTTCGCATAGCCGCAACGCTACCTGTAACGATTGCCACGTACCCCACCAGAGTTTTGCCAGGAAATGGCTTTTCAAAGGCATGGACGGCCTGCGCCACGCGGCGGTCTTCACTATGCGCGGCGAGCCACAGGCCATCCAGGCACTCGACGGCAGCGCGGGAGTCATCATGGACAACTGCATCCGTTGCCATACACAACTGAACACCGAATTTGTCAGCACCGGCCGTATCGACCACGAAATGGCGCTCGCCGGAGAGGGCAAAGCCTGTTGGGACTGTCACCGGGACGTGCCTCACGGCGGGACGAACAGCCTGTCGTCCACCCCGAACGCCCTTGTGCCCTATCCGAAGACAAACACGCCGCAATGGCTGAAAGATATGCTTACAGAATAACCGATAAATTAAAATACAACAGATATGGAAAAGAGATTAAAATCATGGCAAGGCTGGTTATTGTTCGCCGGGACAATGGCCGTAGTTTTTGTTTTAGGCATGTTGGCCTCCTCCGTCACGGAGAGAAGGGCGGAGATTGCCAGCGTCATCAATAACAAGAAGACGGAGATAAAAGACGTTGAAGGAAGAAACGAATTGTTCGAACCGAACTATCCGCGTGAATACCAGACCTGGACAGAGACGGCGGACACCAGTTTTAAAAGCCTCTACAACGGCAATCAGGCTGTGGACGTCCTTGAACAGCGTCCCAATATGGTTGTCCTCTGGGCCGGTTACGCCTTCTCCAAAGACTATTCGACCCCACGCGGCCATATGCACGCGATCGAAGATATGCGCCACACCCTCCGCGTAGGCTCGCCCATGACGGAAGAAGACGGCGGTCCCCAGCCCGCCACCTGCTGGACCTGTAAAAGCCCCGATGTGCCTCGCATGATGCAGAGCATCGGAGCCGAGAACTTCTATAAGAGTAAATGGTCTGCTATGGGCAAGGAAATCGTGAACCCGATCGGCTGTGCCGACTGCCACGAGCCTGAGAACATGAACCTCCGCATCAGCCGTCCCGCCTTGATCGAAGCTTTCCGGCGCCAGGGCAAGGACGTGACGAAAGCCACCCCGCAGGAAATGCGTTCGTTAGTCTGTGCACAATGCCACGTGGAATATTACTTCAAAGGCGACGGCAAATACCTGACCTTCCCTTGGGATAAAGGTTTCACGGTGGAAGACATGGAAGCCTACTACGACGAAGCCGGTTTTGCCGACTACAAACACAAGCTCAGCCGCACCCCGATCCTGAAAGCTCAGCATCCGGACTACGAACTCTCGATGATGGGCATCCACGGACAACGCGGCGTCTCCTGTGCCGACTGCCACATGCCTTACAAGAGCGAAGGCGGGGTGAAGTACAGTGACCACCACATCATGAGCCCGCTCGCCATGATCGACCGCACCTGCCAGGTATGCCACCGCGAAAGCGAAGAAACCCTGCGCAATAACGTCTACGAACGCCAGAACAAGGCCCGTGAGATGCGCGACCGCTTAGAAACCGAACTGGCAAAGGCCCATATCGAAGCCAAATTTGCGTGGGATAAAGGAGCGACCGAAGAACAGATGGCCCCCGTACTGCAACTGATCCGCCAGGCACAATGGCGCTGGGACTTCGGGGTAGCCTCTCACGGAGCCGCCTTCCACGCCCCGCAGGAGATTCAGCGTATCTTAGGCAACGGGACCGACAAAGCCCTGCAAGCCCGCTTGGCAGTCTCGAAGGTATTGGCTAAATTAGGCTATACGGACGACGTCCCGATGCCCGACCTGTCGACCAAAGAGAAAGCCCAGCAGTACATCGGCTTAGACATCCCTGCCGAACGCGCACAGAAAGAAAAATTCCTGAACACTGTCGTACCGAAGTGGCTCGAAGAAGCTAAGGCAAACAACCGTTTGGTAAAAAACAGCTGATATGTGGAATAACCCCTGGAGATATGCGGAAGGTTGCGCGATAGGCGCCGGTTTGCTGATAACCGGCCTTGTCCTGCAACTCACGACCGGCAAGGTGGATGCCGCCCTGTTCCGGTATCCCGTCAACCTGTTGGCCGGCGGCGCCTATCTCGCCCTGATCCTCGTCCTGCATCTTCTAAGCCGGAGAAGCACAGCCCTGCGCTGGTTCTCCGGGTTGGAAGCCAGTATAACATCCTTGTGTTTTTGGTTGGTATTAGTCATTCTGATGGGGCTCACGCCGCAAGTGGCCCCTACAGAATCTCTTTCCGGAGGGTTGATCGCCCGCCTGGGGTTCAACCAAATGACCACCTCTTGGCCGTTCATGCTCCTGTTCCTCTATATGCTGACGGTCTTGGGATTGGTGACCCTGCGCCGTCTGTCCCGTTTCCGGCCGAAAGACATCCCCTTCACCCTGAACCATGCCGGCCTGTTCATCACGCTCTGGGCGGCGATCCTGGGGAACGGTGACCTGAGACGACTGCGTATGCCCGTGACCGAAGGAGCCGCCGAATGGCGTGCGACGGATGAAACCGGCGGCCTGGTCGAACTTCCGCTTGCCATCGAACTGAAATCCTTCACGATCGACGAATACCCGCCTAAACTCATGGTGATCGACAACACGACCGGCAAGGCGCTGCCTGAAGGACAGCCCGCCAACCTCCTGGTGGAAGAAGCCCCCCTCACCGGCGACCTGCTGGACTGGACGTTGGAGGTGACTGGCTTCATCCCGATGGCCGCCTGCGTCGCGGATAAGGACACGGTGAATTTCGTCGGTTTCCAGACCGAAGGAGCGACCTCCGCCCTCTATGTGAAAGCGCTGAACCGCAAAGACGGGAGCCGCCGCGAAGGATGGGTAAGTTCCGGGAACTATATGTTCCCCTACGTCACCCTGCCGCTCGATACTGGCACCGTCCTCGTCATGCCTGAACGCGAGCCGAAACGTTTCGCCTCGGAGGTGACCGTCTACACACAAGACAAACAAAAGAAAGACGCCCTGATCGAAGTCAACAAACCCTTCTCCGTCGCCGGATGGAAAATCTACCAGCTCAGTTACGATGAGACGAAGGGAAAATGGAGCGAAACGAGCATCTTCGAACTGGTGCGCGACCCCTGGTTGCCGGTAGTCTACGCCGGAATCATGATGCTGCTGGCAGGGTCCGTCTGCCTGTTCGTCTATGCACCGAAGAGAAAGGAAAACTGATATGGATTGGAGTCATTTTATCTATTTTGCATTCCCCGCTCTCCTCTGTTGGGGAGCCGGCGCCTGGATGGCCTATCGCCCGGAACGCTTCGGGCGTGCCGTTGCTTTCAACCTGTTGGGGCTGGCCGTCTTTTTCGTCTTTATCATTGGTATGTGGATCTCATTGGAGCGTCCGCCCCTCCGCACGATGGGCGAGACACGCCTTTGGTACTCTTTCTTCCTTCCGGTAGCCGGACTGATCACCTACGTCCGCTGGCGGTACAAATGGATCCTCTCGTTCAGCACCCTGCTTGCCGGCGTGTTTATCTGCATCAACCTCCTGAAACCGGAGATACACAACAAGACGCTGATGCCTGCCTTGCAAAGCCCTTGGTTCGCCCCGCACGTCATCGTCTATATGTTCGCCTACGCCGTGCTGGGTGCTGCTGCCATCTTCGCCTTTTACCTGCTTTTCCGGCGCAAAGAGGCCGGAACCGGTAGCGACCGGATGGATCTCTGCGACAACCTCGTCTACGTGGGGACCGCTTTCCTGACCATCGGGATGCTCTTCGGCGCCCTCTGGGCGAAAGAAGCCTGGGGGCACTACTGGAGTTGGGATCCGAAAGAAACCTGGGCCGCCGCGACCTGGCTGGGCAACCTCCTGTACATCCATTTCCGGCTTCACCGCCAGACGCGCCACCGGGCCGCACTTGGATTGCTGCTCTTCTCCTTTGTCCTTTTGCAGGTCTGTTGGTTCGGTGTGAACTACCTGCCATCCGCACAAGGAAAAAGCGTGCACACGTATAATATCGAATAGTCATAAACTTAAAAAAACAGATCATATGAAGAAACTAATGTTCCTGCTTTCCGGGCTCGTCCTGTGGAGTTCCGGCATCCTTCGTGCCGAAGAAAAAGAAAATAAAGATGCGAAAGAGAACACCTTCTCGATGAACATCCAGATACGCCCCCGGGCCGAATACCGCAACGGCGTCCTCTTCCCCCGCAACAAAGGCGACGAGGCGACGGGCTTTATCAATAACCGCGCACGCCTCACGATGAACTACGGGCGCGACAACCTCTCGATCGGCCTCTCCGCCCAGCACGTAGGCGTGTGGGGACAAGACCCACAGATCGACAAGAACGGCCGCTTCATCCTCAACGAAGCCTGGGCACAACTCGATTTCGGCCACGGTTTCTTCGCTAAGCTCGGTCGCCAGTCTTTAGTGTACGACGACGAACGCATCCTCGGCGCACTGGACTGGAATGTGGCCGGACGTTACCACGACGCCCTCAAACTGGGTTACCGGGACGATGCCAACCAGTTCGACCTCATCCTCTCCTTCAACCAGAACGACGAGAAGACGATCGGCGGGACTTACTACGCCCCCGGCGCACAGCCCTATAAGACGATGCAAACGCTCTGGTACCAACATACGTTTAGCCCCGATTTCCGCGCCTCTTTCCTTTTTATGAACTTAGGCATCGAGCCGGAAGATCCCGAAACGAAAAAAGCCGATACGAAGTATATGCAGACCCTCGGCACGAACCTCTATTACCTGCCGGGCAATTGGACCTTCGGAGGGACCTTCTATTACCAGTTCGGCAAGACCGTCGCCAACCGCGACATCTCTGCCTTCATGTGGGCTGTCAACGCCGCCTACCAGATCGATCCGCGTTGGAAGATCGGCATCGGCAGCGACTACCTGAGCGGTGCGGGCAATGATCCTGACGGCAAGTACAAAGCCTTCGACCCGCTGTACGGGACCCATCACAAGTTTTACGGCGCGATGGACTATTTCTACGCCTCCAAATTCATCGACAAGAACACGAATCCCGGCCTGTGGGACAACCAACTGTCCGTCGCCTACAAGCCGTCGAAGAAAGTGAACCTCTCGCTCGCCTACCATTACTTTTCCATCACCGGAGACGTCTACGACAGCAACAAGACGAAAGCAAGCCGTGGCCTCGGCTCTGAACTTGACTTCCAGGTGGACTGGCAGATCATGAAAGATGTGAAACTTTCGGCCGGCTACTCGACGATGCTTGCCGGTGAAACGATGGAACTCGTCAAAGGCGGCCACCCGTCGAGCTGGCAGGATTGGGGATGGCTGTCGTTAAATATCAATCCGCGCGTATTTATGACGAAGTGGTGAATGGCTTAGTCACGGAAATATCCTATCTTTGCCGGACAGGAACAGATCTGGTACTAAACGCAAAAGATATGGATATATATGATATATTTAAAATCCCGCTCTTCAGGGGCTTTACCCTGAAGATGCAGGAAGAATTGCTCGACAAGCTCGAATATACGATCGACCGCTACCCGAAGGGGATGACGATTATCCGGCAGGGGACTTCCTGCAACGCCCTGCACGTCCTGTTGGAAGGAAAGCTCAATGTAGACGTGACGGACGTGTCGGGCAACATCGTTCGCGTAGAAGTCATCCAGGCCCCCCGTACTTTTGCCACCCCGCATATCTTCGCCGAAAAGAACCAGTTTCCCGCTACCTTCACGGTCGAGGAAGACGTGAGCCTGCTGCGTGTCGCAAAAGCCGATTTTTTCAGCCTGATGCACAGCATGCCCCAACTGCTGCACAATTTTCTTTGCGTCAGCACCAGCTGTAACCGTTGTACGATGACGCGCCTTCGCGTCCTTTCGTTCCGGGGCATCCGCAGCCGCTACATTTATTATCTGCTCGACCATCTGAAAGACGGTTCGGACGTTGTCGAGATGGAGCACAACCAGGTGCAGCTCGCCGAATATTTCGGCGTCACGCGCCCTGCCTTGTCCAAAGAGATCAACAAATTAGTCGACAGCGGATTTATCAAGATCTCCCGCGGAAAGGTCCGTATTCTCAACAAACAGGCATTGACTTGTATGTTATGACCTAAGACTACCGCATCAAAAGTTTCAATACACATCGTCTTTTTCCGTGAAGCTGCCTCTGTCAATTAATACACCTGTGTTTTGAAAAGGAATGCCTGCCCCTTCCCAAAAAGGTAGGCATTCGTTGCCGAAAAGATGCCTGTCTTTTTCCCACTTCCCTATAGGCTTTTCCCCAACACCCTAAAGGCTATATTTTTTAGCCTTCAGGCTATGTTTTATGAGACAAGCCCCAATCCGCTCCCCCTATATCATAAAACCGGAAACAGGGTTCACAGGCTGTAAAAATAGTACTAATCAATGATTTGTAGTGAAGGCGGTAAAATTAAATTACGCGATTGAATAACAAACATGGAAGAGGGGACTATCAATCACAATCTATTTTATCAGACATTCACAGGGTTCACTGTAATGTGTTGACTTATAACATATCACAATAATGTGAACCCAAATAGAATAAAACAACCGGAGGCGGTCATTTAGAGGATAATCGAAGAAAATGTGAACCCATTAAATGCTGATTTATCTGCCAAAAACCGAACTCTATTTTGATGTGGTTGCCCTGGTTATGACCGGTATCTCTGAATTATATGCTATATTTGCCCTCTCAGAACTGAACAGAAAGATGGGAAAAGTATTGATTATCGACGATGAGAAACAGATTTTAAGCCTCTTGTCCCGTATTATCGGGTTGGAAGGCTACGACGTGTACCAGGCTGCCAGCTGCAAAGCCGGCATCAGGCAACTCGAACAGAACGATCCCGAAGTGATCCTCTGCGACGTCTGTTTGCCTGACGGGAGCGGGGTGGAGCTTGTCACCGTACTGAAACGCCTGCGCCCCCTCTCGGAAGTCATCCTCCTCACCGCCCACGGCAATATCCCCGACGGCGTGCAAGCCATCAAGAACGGCGCGTTCGACTACATCACCAAAGGCGACGACAACAACAAAATCCTCCCCCTGATCGCCAAAGCGATGGAGAAGGCCACCGCCGCCTACCGCCAGCAGCAAGCTACCGTGACGGCTGTCGGCAGGCAATACTCGTTCGATACTATCATCGGCCGTTCGCCCGCCATACAGGAAGCCGTAGCGCTCGCCCGCAAGGTAGCCGCCACAGACGTCCCCGTCCTGCTCACCGGCGAGACAGGAACCGGCAAGGAAGTGTTCGCCCAGTCCATCCACCGGCACAGTTCGCGCAGCGGCAAAGCCTTTGTCGCCATCAACTGCTCCTCGTTCAGCCGCGACCTGCTGGAAAGCGAGATGTTCGGCCATAAGGCGGGAGCCTTCACTGGCGCACTCAAAGAGACGAAAGGCTTGTTTGAAGAAGCCGACAACGGCACGATCTTCCTCGACGAGATCGGCGAGATGGCGTTCGACCTCCAGGCCAAACTGCTCCGCATCCTCGAAACCGGCGAGTTCCTGAAGATCGGCGACACGAAGCCTATTAAAGTAAATGTACGCGTGATAGCTGCCACCAACCGCGACCTGGCAAAGGAGATCGCCGGCGGGAATTTTCGCGAAGACCTGTTTTACCGCCTCTCCGTTTTCCAGATACACCTGCCTCCGCTCCGCGAACGGGCGGACGATATCCCCCTGCACGTCGAGGCGTTCGTTCCGGCGCTCTCGTCCAAAATGGGAAAGACTATCCGTACGATCTCGCCGGATTATATCCGCATTCTGAAACAGTACCCCTGGAAAGGAAACGTCCGCGAACTCCGCAATGTCGTCGAGCGCAGCCTCATTATCTCCGACGGCGATACCCTGACGGCAGACACCCTGCCCATCACGATGCAGAACCCCCAAGCCAACGCCGACGGAAGCTATTCCGGATTCGACCTCAGCGGCGTCGAAAAGATGCATATCCAAAAAGTATTAAAATATACGAACGGCAACAAGACGGAAACTTCCCGCCTGTTAGGTATCGGCCTGACCACCCTCTACCGGAAGATCGAGGAGTACGGGTTGTAATATTTGTTTTTTGACCGAGGGCGACCGCACTCAAAATCCTGTCGGATGAATTCCATTTCGGAAAGGTGACCTTTTCAAAATGGAAGGGTCGTCACTTGCCCTGAACTTTGTACCTAAACTTTAACTCGCTGATATTCTTTTCTTCACACAAATTCTCCCCTGTTTGGCACGCCGTTGGCATATAGAGATGCGAAACGATGAATAGTATTAACACTAAAAGTATTTTAAGATGTTGGAAAATGAATTTGTGTCTTTTGGTTTTTTGTGCGTGGTGGGGGGAGCCTGCTACTGGTTTTTCTTTAAATGTGTGGATTGGTTCGAAAAGATTTAGAAAAGGAGGAAAGTATGTTTGCAGCACTGTTTGTACTCTGCTTGGTTATCTTCGGGTATCTGCTTTATGTATTGGTGAAGCCCGAGAAGTTTTAAACAATTAGTTTAAGTGAAAAGATGAATACGGAATTAATAGGAAGTATTGCGCAGATCGTACTCATGGTCGTTCTGGCTTATCCGCTGGGTAAGTATATCGCAAAAGTATATAAAGGGGAGAAGACATGCCTTGATTTTCTCGCCCCGGTAGAAAGGTGGATCTTCAAAATATGCGGGATCGATCCGAACGAGGAGATGGGCTGGAAAAGTTTTCTGAAAGCGTTACTGACCATCAACCTTTTTTGGTTCTTTTGGGGGATGCTCCTGCTGTGGACGCAACAGTACCTGCCTCTCAACCCCGATGGCAATGGGGGGCAGTCGTCACACCTGTCGTTCAATACCTGCATCAGTTTTATGGTCAACTGTAATCTCCAGCACTATAGTGGGGAAAGCGGACTGACCTATTTTACCCAGTTGTTCGTGATCATGCTCTTCCAGTTTATCACGGCAGCTACCGGGATGGCTGCCCTTGCCGGAATCTTCAAGGCGATGGCCGCCAAGACAACCAATACGATTGGTAACTTCTGGAACCTGCTGTTGAAAAGTTGCACCCGTATTCTGTTGCCGATGTCGCTTATTGTCGGGTTCATCCTTATTATTGAAGGAACACCGATGGGATTCGACGGAAAGATGAAGCTGACGACATTGGAGGGTAACGAGCAACTGATCTCGCAAGGTCCTGCCGCCGCTGTCATACCGATTAAACAGTTGGGAACCAACGGAGGAGGTTATTTCGGGGTGAACTCGTCACATCCGCTTGAAAACCCGACTTACCTGACCAATATGGTAGAGTGCTGGTCGATCCTGATTCTCCCGATGGCAATGGTCTTTGCGTTGGGATTCTATCTGAAAAGAAAAAAGTTGTCTTACACGATTTTCGGGGTTATGCTTTTTGCTTACCTCGCCAGCGTAGGGATCAACACCTATTACGAAACGAAAGGTAATCCCATGATCTCCCAGATGGGGATTGACCAGGGAGCCGGCGCGATGGAAGGAAAGGAGACTCGCCTCGGTCCGGAGGCAACGGCCCTGTGGAGTTGTACGACGACAGTCACCTCAAACGGTTCCGTCAACGGGATGCACGACAGTACGATGCCGCTCAGCGGGATGATGGAGATGTTGAATATGCAAATAAACACCTGGTTCGGAGGTGTGGGCGTAGGGTTCATGAATTACTATGCTTTTCTGATTATCGCTGTGTTTATTAGTGGCTTGATGGTCGGTCGTACTCCGGAATTTTTAGGAAAGAAGGTGGAGGCGCGCGAGATGAAGATTGCAACGATCGTGGCACTGACACATCCGTTCGTGATCCTGATCGGGACAGCTGTCGCTTGCTATTATTGGGTGTATAATCCGGCCTTTGTGGAAGCGGAGGGAGGTTGGTTGAATAATCTCGGTTTCCACGGTTTCAGCGAGATGCTTTACGAATACACTTCCGCCTCCGCCAATAACGGGTCGGGTTTCGAGGGGCTTGGCGACAATACCTTCTTCTGGAATTTCACGACAGGGTTGGCGTTGATCATCTCCCGTTACCTCCCGATTGTCGGGCAGGTGGCGATTGCCGGACTATTGGCACAGAAGAAGTTTATCCCCGAAAGTGCAGGGACTTTGAAAACGGACACCGTGACATTTGCCGTGATGACATTCTGTGTGATCTTTATTGTGGCTGCCCTGTCTTTCTTCCCTGCACTGACGTTGGGACCGATCGCGGAGTATTTTAGCATCTATATGTAAACCGGAGTTTCAAATTTGAGAATTGAATAATAATATGATGAAAGAGAATAGATCTGCTTCTTTGTTTCCGAAGGAGCTTGTAATAGAAAGTCTGAAACAGTCGTTCGTGAAGTTGGACCCTCGAACGATGTTTCGCAACCCGATCATGTTTATTGTCGAAGTGGTAACCTTCGTCATGTTGGTGGTGACGGTCTGGTCGGCTGCCGGAGGTGATACGGCACAGGGATCGTTCGGCTATAATATATTGGTTTTCATTGTACTCTTCCTGACACTACTGTTCGCCAATTTTGCCGAAGCGATTGCCGAGGCACGTGGTAAGGCACAAGCCGACAGTTTGCGCAAGACACGCGAAGAGACACCTGCGAAACGGGTGGAAGCTGGTGGAAAAATTACGACGGTGAGCAGTTCGCAGTTGAAAAAAGGCGATATCTTTATCTGCGAGGCCGGAGATACGATCCCTTCCGACGGCGAGATCATCGAGGGGCTGGCTTCGATCGATGAGAGTGCCATAACGGGCGAGTCGGCTCCGGTCATCCGGGAAGCTGGAGGCGATAAGAGTTCCGTGACGGGCGGTACAAAAGTATTGTCCGACCAGATACGGGTGATGGTAACGACACAGCCGGGCGAGAGTTTTCTCGACAAGATGATTGCGCTTGTCGAAGGAGCTTCGCGGAAAAAGACGCCGAATGAAATTGCCTTGACGATATTGTTGGCCGGTTTTACACTGGTGTTTGTGGTGGTATGCGGCACGTTGAAACCGCTTGCCGACTATTCAGGAGCACAGATCACCATCGCGGCCTTCATCTCTTTGTTTGTTTGTCTGATCCCGACTACGATTGGCGGACTGTTGTCTGCGATCGGTATTGCGGGAATGGATCGTGCCTTGCGTGCAAATGTAATAACCAAATCCGGAAAGGCTGTAGAGACAGCCGGAGACATAGATACCCTATTGCTCGACAAGACCGGTACGATCACGATTGGCAACCGTAAAGCGACACAGTTTTATCCGGTAGCCGGGGTCGACGAACATTCTTTTGTGCAGGCTTGTCTGATGGCATCCCTGTCAGATGAGACACCGGAAGGCAAATCGATCGTCGAACTGGGACGCGAACGTGGCGTCCGCATCCGCGATTTGAGCACATCAGGTTCACGGATGATCAAGTTCACGGCCGAGACGAAGTGTTCGGGGGTAGATCTGAAAGACGGAACCCGTATTCGCAAGGGGGCTTTCGATGCTATCCGCCAGATGTGCGAGGAGGCCGGAAACAAGTATCCGGAAGAGGTTGCCGCATTGGTTGGGAAGATTACTGGTAACGGAGGCACGCCGCTGGTGGTGGCACAAGATGATTTCATCATTGGGGTGATCGAGTTGCAAGATATTATAAAACCCGGCATCCAAGAGCGTTTCGAACGGTTACGCAAAATGGGGGTCAAGACGGTGATGGTCACGGGTGACAATCCGTTGACAGCAAAGTATATCGCTGAGAAAGCCGGAGTAGATGATTTTATTGCCGAAGCGAAGCCGGAGGACAAGATGAACTACATCAAGAAAGAACAGGAAGCGGGCAAGTTGGTCGCCATGATGGGCGACGGGACGAACGATGCACCTGCACTGGCTCAGGCAAATGTCGGCGTGGCAATGAACAGTGGCACGCAGGCGGCAAAAGAGGCCGGTAATATGGTGGACTTGGACAACGACCCGACAAAACTGATTGAGATCGTAGAGATCGGTAAGCAATTGCTGATGACACGCGGAACGCTGACGACTTTCAGTATCGCAAACGATGTGGCGAAATATTTTGCGATCGTCCCGGCCTTGTTCATGGTGGCGATACCACAGTTAGCTGCTTTGAACATCATGCATTTGCACAGTCCGGAAAGTGCGATTTTGAGTGCCGTGATTTTTAATGCGGTCATTATCCCGATCCTGATTCCGCTGGCTCTGCGCGGGGTGGCTTACAAGCCTATAGGGGCATCGGCTCTGCTACGGCGTAACTTATTGATTTACGGGGTGGGCGGTGTGATCGCTCCCTTTATCGGGATCAAGTTGATCGACATGGTTGTTTCTCTATTTTTCTAAGTATAAATATCTTTTGACACTGCGCGCCGCCCGGCCAAGGCTTCTACGTTGTCCGGAAAGGTTGCCGGGGGTAGCGGGTGTTTCCCAATTAAAAACGAAAAAAAGTTGAATCTTATGATATCAAATCTGTTTAAATCATTCAAACTGACGATTGCTTTCTGCATTCTATTCAGTGTTGGCTATATCTTTATCTTATGGCTTTTCGCCCAGGTCGCTTCTCCCAACAAAGGCAATGCTGATGTGGTCGAGTTGAACGGTCGGATCGTAGGCGCTGCTAACGTGGGGCAGCAGTTCACAAAAGACATTTATTTTTGGGGCCGCCCGTCCCATGCCGGAGATGGTTACGATGCTTCGAGCTCGGCAGGTAGCAACAAAGGGCCGTCCAATGAAGAATATCTGGCGGACATACAAGCACGTATCGATACGTTCCTCGTATATCATCCCTACCTGAAACGTGAGCAAGTTCCTGTCGAAATGGTCACAGCCAGCGCTTCCGGTCTCGATCCCGACATCTCTCCGAAAGCCGCCTATAGCCAAGTGCAACGTGTAGCGAAGGCACGCGGTATCTCTCCCGATAAGGTCATGGCGATAGTCAACGCCCATATCGAGGGTCCGCTATTGGGGCTTTTCGGACCGGAAAAAGTAAATGTCCTGAAATTGAACGTGGCATTGGAAAAGTTAGAAAGAAAGGATTAATAAATAAAACAGGAATAAATTATGAACTCTATAATAAAAAAGATAGTAGCAGCAGTAGTAACTGTTTCTTTATGCTCATTCGGAATGGCAAAAGCTTCCGAAAATGAAACCGGGGTGAAATTTGCAGTCCAGAGTGATTTAGTAAGTTCTTACATATGGCGTGGCATGTACCAGACAGGTGCGAGTTTCCAACCTACATTGGCTTTTAGTGTAGCCGGCTTCTCACTGACAGCTTGGGGATCGACCGATTTCGACGGTTACCGGTCTTCCGAAGGTCTTGCCAATAAGGAGATAGACCTTACTGCCGCCTATACGTTCGGTGCTTCTGGGTTGACACTGTCCATTGCTGATCTCTGGTGGGCGGGACAAGGCGCCAACAAGTATTTTAATTTCAAGAGCCATGAAACTGCCCATCATTTCGAGGCGGGGCTTGCCTACACTTTCCCGCTTGAAAAGTTCCCTTTATCGTTGACCTGGTACACGATGTTCGCAGGACAGGACAAGGACGCCGACGGCAACCAGAACTATTCTTCCTACGTCGAACTGAACTACCCGTTCTCGGTGAAATGTGTCGACCTGACCGCCACCTGCGGGTTGGTTCCTTACGAAGCTCCCCAATACTATACCAACGGATTTGCTGTTACTAACGTGGCATTGAAAGGAACTACCGCTATAAAGATCACGGATTCGTTTTCTTTGCCTATTTTTGCACAGGCCATCTGGAATCCCCGGTTGGAAGATGCGCACTTGGTCTTCGGCTTTACATTGAAACCGTAAACAGTTTCTTTAACAAATGAACAGGGAAGAGAGTGTACAACACTTTTTGGATTTGCTGAAAAAGTCACGGCGCGGCAACTTCAAAATCTACATCGGCATGATTGCCGGTGTAGGCAAGTCGTACCGGATGTTATCGGAGGCACACGAACTGCTCCGTAGCGGGATAGACGTCAGGATCGGCTATATCGAGACGCATGGAAGAACCGAGACGGAGGCGCTGGTGGGTGGCTTACCACTGATTCCGCGCCGCAAGTCTTTTTACAAGGGAAAGGAAGTTGAGGACATGGATCTGGATGCTATCCTGAACATTCATCCGGAAGTGGTGGTTGTAGACGAACTGGCACATACCAACATCGAAGGCAGCAAGAATGAAAAACGCTGGCAAGACGTGATGGATATCCTCGAAGCGGGAATAAGTGTGATTACCGCTGTCAACATACAGCATCTCGAAGGGCTGAACGAGGAGGTCCAGGATATTGCGGGCATCGAGGTGAAGGAACGCATTCCCGATAGTGTGTTGGAACAAGCAGACGAGGTGGTCAACATCGACCTGACCGCCGACGAGCTGGTGGCGCGCCTTAAAGCCGGCAAGATTTACAGGCCGGAGAAGGTGCAGACGGCGCTGGACAATTTCTTCAAGTCCGAAAACATCCTGCAACTTCGCGAACTGGCGTTGAAGGAGGTGGCGCTACGGGTGGAAAAGAAAGTCGAAAACTCGGTCCCCGTCCATACGGGCGTCCGTCACGAGCGTTTCCTTGCCTGCATCAGCAGCCATGAGAAGGCGCCCCGGAAGGTGATCCGCAAGGCGGCGCGTTTGGCGACACGCTACAATACGAAGTTCTACGTGCTCTACGTCCAGACGCCACATGAAAGTATGGACCGAATACCGTTGGCGAACCAGCGTTATCTTTCGAACCATTTCAAGCTGGCTACGGAGCTGGGCGGCGAAGTGATCCGCATCCAGTCCGGGAGCATCCTGGAAAGTATCGTCCGGGTGTGCAGGGAGAAACAGATCAGCACGGTGTGCGTGGGCAAACCTTCGTTCAGCCTTCGTTCCGTCTTGCTGTCGGTTTTCCAATACAGGAGGTTCTTAAATAGTTTGTCGCAGTTGAATATTGACCTGATAATAATAGCATAAGCGTATGTATAAGTTCTTGAGCCTGAAAATAAAGACGAAACTGACCTACGGGATCGGTTTGCTGTTTACAATGATCGTTCTGCTGGGCGGGTTGGCCGTGCGGAACATTTCGGATATGTCTTCCGACACGCAGAATATCCTGGCGGATAATTATAATTCGCTTCTCTATTCCCGCCGGATGCTGGATGCCCTCGAACGGATCAAGACCGATCCGCAGGCACGCGCGGAGTTCGAAAAGAATCTGGATTTGCAGCAGAAGAATATCACTGAGATAGACGAGAATGCGGCGACGGCGCATCTGCTCGCACAGTACGAGGCGATGCACCTGAACCAGAACGACACGACTATCCAACGCGTCAGGATGGCACTCAACGACATCATGAGCCTGAATATGGCGACGATCTACCGGAAGAGTAAGGTGGCCGAGCATACGGCGGACCGGGCGTTGCTGTGGATCTGCATCATCGCGGTGGCTTGCATCCTGATCGCCTTTGTTTTCCTGATCCGCTTGCCCCGTTCTATCACGTCGCCAATCCGCAAACTGACCGGCGGCATCCTGGAGATTGCCAACCACAATTATGAAAAGAGGCTCGACTTGGGAGATAACCGGGAGTTTGCCGAAGTAGCCTCCTCGTTCAACCGGATGGCGGAGCGCTTGACGGAATACAGGAAGAGCACGCTGGCCGACATCATCCAGGCCAAGAAATATATCGAGGCGATCGTCAACAGCATCACCGAACCGATAATCGGGCTGGACCGCGACCGTTCCATCCTTTTCGCCAACGACGAGGCGCTCACCATCCTGAATCTGAAACGTGAGAATGTGATGGGTAAGTCTGCCGCCGAACTGGCGTTGAAAAACGACTTGCTCCGCCGGCTGGTGCGCGAGCTGATACAGCCCGATGAGAAGAAGGAGCCTTTAAAGATCTATGCGGACGACAAGGAGAGCTATTTCCAGGCCAAATACATCCCGATCCATGTGACGGATGACGACGGGCGCGAAACAGAGTATGCAGGCGATGTGATCCTCCTGAAGAATATCACCGAGTTCAAGGAGCTCGACTCTGCCAAGACGACTTTCATCTCCACCATCTCCCACGAGTTGAAAACCCCGATATCCGCCATCCTGATGAGCCTCAAATTGCTAAAGGACAAACGTGTCGGGGATATGAACGACGAGCAGGCCGCACTTGCCGAAAGCATTCGTGAAAGTAGCGACCGCCTACTCGAAATCACCGGCGAATTGCTGAAAATGACACAGGTAGAGACGGGCAAGCTACAACTAAACCCGAAGATCACGAAGCCGATTGAACTGATCGATTATGCGATCAAGGCAAACCGTGTGCAGGCGGAGCGCTTCAATTGCCATATCGAAGTGGATTATCCTGAAAAAATATCCAAGCTCTTTGTCGACAGCGAGAAGATCGCCTGGGTACTCACGAACCTCCTTTCCAATGCCATCCACTACACGCCGGAGAATGGTCGTATCATTATCGGTGCGCGCCAGGAGGACAAGAAGGTGGAAATATTCGTGCAGGACTTTGGGAAAGGAATCGATCCGCGTTACCATCAGAGTATCTTCGACCGTTATTTCCGCGTTCCAGGCACGAAAGTACAGGGAAGCGGTCTCGGCCTTGCCATCAGCAAAGACTTTGTCGAAGCCCACGGTGGAACGATCCGTGTGGACAGCGAAGTCGGCAAGGGGAGTACTTTTATCATTACCTTTAATGTTTAATATCGCTTAGAAACAACAAAACAATCAGTATGAAAGTATTGAAATTTGGCGGAACTTCCGTCGGCTCGACCCGGCGGATGAAGAACGTCGCATCCATAATAGGTAGCAGTGAACGAAAGATAGTGGTTCTTTCGGCCATGTCGGGGACAACGAATGCGCTGGTCTGTATCGCCGGATGCTTTTACCGGAAAGCACCGGACGAGGCGAATAAGATGATCAGTGAACAGGAACAGAAATATGCGCGGGAAATAGAAGCGTTATACCGGACAGATCTCTACAAAGAGCGTGCCCTACAATTGGTCACCGAGCATTTCAATCATGTCTGGTCTTTCTCTGGCAAACCTTTTACCGTTTTTGACGAGAAGGTGATACTGGCGCAAGGAGAACTGATCTCCACCGGCATGATGGATCTTTACCTGCAAGAGCAAGGGATTGAGTCTGTCCTTCTGCCAGCGCTGAACTTCATGCGTATCACTGCCGACGGGGAACCGGACCCCGTTTATATCCGAGAGAAGCTGGTTGCCTTGTTGGATCAGCATCCCGATACGTCTGTCTTTATCACCCAGGGATTTATTTGTCGGAATGCATACGGTGATATCGACAATCTGCAACGGGGAGGGAGCGACTACAGCGCTTCCCTGATCGGGGCGGCTGTCGATGCTGAGGAGATACAGATATGGACGGATATTGACGGGATGCACAACAACGATCCGCGTGTTGTCAACCATACCTCACCTGTCCGTCAACTGAACTTCGAGGAGGCGGCGAAGCTGGCACATTTCGGGGCCAAGATTCTCCATCCCTGTTGCATCCGCCCGGCCAAGGAAAGCAATATTCCGGTTCGTCTGTTGAACTCTTTCGAACCGTCTGCTTTGGGGACGCTCATCTCCAATACCGCAGAGAAAGGACGGATCAAGGCGGTGGCAGCCAAAGATGACATAACTTATATCAAGATCAAGTCGATAAACCAACTTCCGTCCCATAAGTTCTTGAGCCATGTGTTCGATACTTTCGCGTTCTACAAAACGGCGGTCGATATGGTAACGACATCCGATATCGGGGTTTCCGTTACGATCGACAACACGGAATACTTGCAGGAGATTGTCGCCCGGTTAGAATCTTATGCTACGGTATTTGTTGAGAAAGAGATGGTGATTATCTGCGTTGTCGGGGATCTGGAGTGGCGGAATGTGGGCTTCGAGGCACTGATTATTGAGGCTCTGAAAGATATTCCCGTCCGCATGATCTCGTATGGAGGCAGCAGTAGCAACGTCTCGCTCGTCATGCGGAAGGAGGATAAAACACGGGCCTTGCAGGCGTTGAGTACCCACCTGTTCGACTCTTCGCAATCATTACCGCCGGCTATTTGAAATAACTGTGTATATGCTACTTTCTCTGTAGCTAGAACAATTGTCGAAGTATTCTTTTTTACTTTAAAACAACTGGATCATCAACAGCCCCAATGCCACCGACACTCCTGTGGCGACCAGTCCCGGCATCATGAACGAATGGTTTAGGACATATTTGCCGATATGCGTCGTCCCGGTACGGTCGAAGTTGATGGCAGCGACTACGGTCGGATAGTTGGGAATGAAGAAATAGCCGTTGACTGCGGGGAAAAGGGCGATCAGCATGTAAGGAGAGATGCCGAGGGCGATTCCTAACGGCAACATCGCCCGGATGGTTGCCGCCTGGCTGAACAGTAGGATGGACATCACGAACAGGGCCAAGCCGAAAAGCCAGGGCATTTCCGTTACGATATGTTCGATCGAGCCTTTCAGTTCCTCCATGTTCCCGCCGATGAAGGTGTCGCCCATCCAGGCAATACCGAAAATCGCGACGACTGCTTGCATGCCGGCGGAGAAGACGGAGCCTTGTACGGCCTTTATGCTGTCCGTCCGAGTGACGAGCAGGATAAGGGCGGCAGCCGAGAGCATCAGGATCTCGATGATATGCGCCATCTGCATCTGCCGGGAACTGCCATCGGGCAGGCTGAACCAGGGACGAAGCTCTGTCATCGAGCCGAACAGGACGATACCGATTGTCGCCGCTATGAATATGACGACTGACAGGAGGGCGGCACGATGGTTCTCGACTCCTTTCGCCACATATTTATCGTTGCTGAACTCCCCGTTTGCGACGCGGCGCAAGTATTCGGGATCTTCCGCCAGCTCTTTCCCGACGTGCAGCGAGCAGAACGCTCCCGCCAGGACACCCGCCAGGGTGCAGGGGACGGAGATCATCAAGATGTCTATCAAGGATATATTATGTCCCGACAGCATACTGAGCAACGCCACGGTTGCCGCCGAGATCGGACTGGCCGTTATAGCCTGTTGGGACGCGATCACCGCAATCCCTAACGGCCGTTCGGGACGTATCTTCGTTTCGGTTGCCACCTCCGCGATCACGGGAAGGACGGAATAAGCCACATGCCCCGTCCCCGCAATGAAGGTGAATATATAAGTAACCAGCGGGCTGAGGATCGTGATCTTGGAGGGGTTCTTGCGCAGCAGCTTTTCCGCCCACTTCACCATCAGGTCCAGTCCGCCGGCAGCCTGCATACAACTGGCGGCAGCGATGACCGCAACGATCATCAGCATCACGTCGATGGGAGGGGAAGTCGGTTCCAGGCCGAATACGAAAGTAAGGACGGCCAGTCCCAGGCCTCCCAATACACCTAAACCGATACCGCCGAGGCGGGCTCCGATAATAATTGCAATTAAAACGAATAGTAATTGTAACAACATGCCTTGTAAAATGCAGATTTAGTTTGTAAAGGTTGCAAATTTAATTATTTTTGCCCTGCTAAGTACTACAAAAACAATTAATACGAATGAAAAGAATCTATTTCGCAGCTTTGGTAGGCTTGTTTGGGTGCGTGTCGGCTTTGTCGGCACAAGGCCGGAGTGAGTTTCTGTTGGAGAAAAACTGGAAGTTCACCCGCGAAGACAACAATGAGTTTATAAAGCCTGCTTTCGACGACAGCAAGTGGCAGTCCGTGACTGTCCCACACGATTGGGCGATCTATGGCCCTTTCAGTTCCCAGAACGATAGACAGGAGGTCGCTATTTCGCAGGACGGCCAGAAAGAGGCAATGGAGCATGCCGGGCGTACGGGCGGATTGCCGTTTGTCGGTGTGGGCTGGTATCGCACCGAGTTCGACGTCCCGCAGTTCCAGGCCGGCAAGCGGGCGACGATCCTGTTCGACGGTGCGATGAGCCATGCCAATGTTTATATCAACGGGCAAAAGGTCGGTTATTGGCCGTATGGTTACAACTCCTTCCACTTCGATATTACCAAATATTTGAAGCCCGGACAGAAGAACACATTGGCCGTACGGCTGGAAAATCTGCCGGAATCTTCCCGCTGGTATCCCGGCGCCGGTCTTTACCGGAATGTTCACTTGATCGTTACCGAAGACGCCTATATCCCGGTTTGGGGTACCTATATCACGACTCCTTCGGTAAATGAAAAGTTTGCCAAAGTGAACGTGCTTACCAAAGTGGTACTTCCCGAAGGTGCCGATCCCGCCAAATATAGCGTAGAAACCAGCGTATGGAACCCGAACAAGCAGAAGCTGACGGCTGTCCGCACTTCTCTTGCCCAGATGAAATACAACAATGATCAGGCAGAGCAGGAGTTTGTTATCCAAGACCCGTCCTTATGGTCTCCTGAAATGCCGGCTTTGTATTCTGCGGAAACCCGTCTGTATGAAGGCGACAAGCTGAAGGATGTCTATACGACTCCTTTCGGTATCCGCTCGATCGAGATTATACCGGACAAAGGCTTCTTCCTGAACGGCAAGCGGACTGTCTTTAAGGGTGTCTGTAACCATCACGACCTCGGCCCGTTGGGTGCCGCTGTCAACGATGCTGCCATCCGCCGTCAGATCCGCATCCTGAAAGACATGGGTTGCAATGCGATCCGTACCTCCCACAATATGCCTGCTCCCGAGTTGATAAGGGCTTGTGACGAAATGGGTATGATGATCATGGCGGAGAGCTTTGACGAGTGGAACGTGGCGAAATGTAAGAACGGTTACAATTTACTCTTCGACGAATGGGCGGAGAAAGACCTCGTGAACTTGCTTCATAACTTCCGCAACAATCCGAGCGTTGTCATGTGGTGTATCGGTAATGAAGTGCCCAACCAGTGGAATGAGGGAGATACGAAGATTGCTAAATGGTTGCAGGATATCTGTCACCGCGAAGATCCGACACGTCCCGTAACCCAGGGAATGGATGCTCCGGATGCCGTGGTTAACAACAACTTTGCTGCCGTGATGGATGTGGCCGGTTTCAACTACCGTCCTTTCAAGTATAAGATAAACTATAAAAAGTTGCCGCAGCGGATCGTCTTAGGTAGCGAAACCGCCTCGACGGTAAGCTCCCGCGGCGTTTATAAATTCCCGGTCGAACGGAAGGCGATGGCTAAATATGACGACCACCAGAGTTCGGGCTACGACGTGGAACATTGCAGTTGGTCCAACCTGCCGGAAGACGACTTTATCCAGCATGAAGATTTGCCGTATTGCATTGGTGAGTTCGTGTGGACGGGCTTCGACTACCTGGGTGAACCGACTCCTTACTATACGGATTGGCCAAGCCATAGTTCCCTGTTCGGTATCATCGACCTCGCAGGTATTCCAAAGGATCGTTTCTACCTGTACCGCAGCCATTGGAACAAAACGGCACGTACGTTGCATATCCTGCCTCATTGGACTTGGCCGGGACGTGAAGGGGAAGTGACGCCTGTTTTTGTGTACACGAATTATCCTTCAGCCGAACTCTTTATCAACGGCAAAAGCCAAGGTAAACGCACGAAAGACTTGAGCGTCGAACTGGACAGCAGCTATACGGAAGCCGCCCAAAAGAGTTTCGAGCGCCAGAAACGCTACCGCTTGATGTGGATGGATACGAAATATGAACCGGGCACTCTGAAAGTGGTTGCTTACGACAAGGATGGCAACGCCGTCGCCGAAGAGGAAGTTCATACTGCCGGCAGGCCTCACCATATCGAACTGACCGCAGACCGTGACCGTCTGAAAGCCGACGGCAAGGACCTCTCTTTTATCAACGTCCGTGTTGTCGACAAGAACGGTAACCTCTGCCCGGATGCTACCCACAAGGTGAAGTTTAACGTCCGTGGTTCCGGTTCTTACCGTGCGGCTGCCAACGGTGACCCTGCTTCACTCGAATCTTTCCAGGCCCCGCAGATGTCCCTTTTCAAAGGACAACTGACAGCAGTCGTGCAGACCGAAGAAACACCGGGCGTCATTGTCTTCGAAGCCTCTGCTCCTGGCGTGAGGAGTTCGAAGATCGAATTGATCAGCGAGTGATGTTACTTTTCCCTGGATGGAAAAGTAACCGAAAGATCACGGCTTAAGCTGGCGAGCTACTCCGGAGCCTGCGTTGTCTGAGCGAAGCGAGTTTCGCAGGCGACAGCGGAACCTTTGCCCGGAGTAGACCGGACGGTTAAGCCTTGATCTTTTGGTTACTTTTGGATCAAGCCAAAAGTAACGGATCAATCATTATTTGTCAGTAACAATATTCCCGAACACATCGAACTCGACCGTTACAGCCTGTCCGTTGTGTATGACATTGAATTTGTGGAAAGCACCGTTGGCATCGATAAACATATAAATAGATTCCACCTGGTCACTACCGTATTCCGAAGCCTTGAACGCATCCATGATAACTGTCGGAACTTCCTGTTCCGAAACTTTCCAGGTCGTACTTTTCCAGGTATATATCTGGGTCAGTTCGACGATCTTTAAAGTCTTCCCGTCGAGGATCGCCAACTGTACGCCGAAAGTCGTGTTTTCCATATCCAGCAATTCAGCTCCCTGGAAGGTCAGTTCCATCAGGTTGACCACCTTTTCCGGGACGATGATCGGTTGGTCCGCATCATCTTTGGCATTGTCGACCGCTTTGATCAGGTCACCGTACAAAGTGTAATACAGGTCGGTTTCCTGTTCCGCCTTTTCTACTTCTACCTTATATACGGTTCCCATTCCGGCCCTGCCGATGGTATCGGCTTCCTCAATCTTCCAACCGGCATATTTCCCTTGTTGGATATCGGTCGAGATAGCTGCCGGCAACTGGCTAAGCGGCAAGTCCGTCTTGATCATGGCCCATACGCCGAGATGGTCGAACCAGGCGGTGTTGTCGAGGGAGTTGTTTTCAAAGTCAATCACATAATAATCGTCATTGACTGTCCATTCTGTGTCGCGGGCATCCGGATATTTGGCATTGAAAGCGTCCAGGATTGTTTTAGGAGGTTCGATACCGCCCGGTATGTTTTCGTCGTCTTTGCTACAGCCGGCAAAGAGCAGGGCGAAACTTGCGAAGATTGTAAAGACTGAAATTTTAGCGTTCATAATTTATCGTTTTAATTTGTTACGAATAAACAACAGTAGAGAGGGAAAAGTTTTCTCAAAATCGAACACACTGTCCGATATTGAACACTCATTCCGGAGTATATATTCAAGAAATCAATGGTTTATGTTTTTGGCACGGAGTTTGCCCTGTAAAAGCCGTTAAGGCGGGAATGCCGGAAAAGTAGAATTAAAACAATACTAAATATGGACAGAGAGATTTCAAAAGAAGTACAGAGAAAGG
The DNA here is from genome assembly GCF_049860805.1 of Parabacteroides vesiculifaciens. NCBI lineage: Bacteria > Pseudomonadati > Bacteroidota > Bacteroidia > Bacteroidales > Tannerellaceae > Parabacteroides > Parabacteroides vesiculifaciens. Next base: position 2,451,576 of record NZ_CP187555.1, on the reverse strand, counting down.
AACAACGCAAACAGTTTATCAAGATAGGAGCAGTCGCCGGCGGTCTTATCGTTCTGATCGTAGTGGTGATCTCTATGCTTCAGACCAGTCTGAAACGGAAAGACCTCAACATTTCGACGGTCGACAAGGGAGTGATCGAAGTATCGGTAAGTGCATCCGGTAAAGTGATCCCCGCGTTTGAAGAGATTATCAATTCACCGATCAACTCCCGCATCGTGGAAGTGTATAAGCGAGGTGGTGACTCGGTCGATATCGGCACGCCTATCCTGAAACTGGATTTGCAGAGTGCTGAGACGGAATATAACAAGCAGTTGGACGAAGAGCAGATGAAGAGCCTGCAACTGGAACAGCAACGCGTGACGAACCACAACAAACTTTCGGAAATGGAAATGAACCTGAAAGTCTCCCGCATGGAACTGGATCGTAAAGCCGTCGAACTCCGTAACGAACGTTACCTGGACAGCCTGGGAGCCGGTACGACCGATAAAGTCCGCCAGGTGGAACTCGATTATAACGTGAGTGTCCTCAAACTGAAGGAAGACGAGCAGAAATATAAGAACGAACAGGCCCTTGCCGAAGCGGATCTGAAAGTGAAGAGTTTGGAACTGAATATTTTCCGTAAGAGCCTTGCCGAAACCCGGCGTACGCTGGAAGACGCCCAGATCCGTTCGCCCCGCAAGGCAATCCTGACCTATGTGAACAACGAGATCGGTTCGCAGATAGGCCAGGGAGCAAAGGTGGCAATCGTTTCCGACCTGTCTCATTTCAAGATCGAAGGCGAGATCGCCGATACTTATGGAGACCGTATTGCCGCAGGCAGTAAAGCGGTTATCAAGATCGGTAGCGAAAAGCTGGACGGGACGGTCAGCGACGTTACTCCCCTGTCGAAGAACGGCGTGATTTCTTTCACAGTCCAATTGGAGGAAGACAATCATAAACGTCTCCGTTCCGGTTTGAAAACCGATGTCTATGTGATGAATGCCGTGAAGGATGATGTGCTTCGCATTGCCAACTCTTCTTATTATGTAGGAAAAGGAGAATACGAACTCTTTGTCGTAAACGGAGACCAGTTATTGAAACGCAAAGTGCAGCTGGGAGACAGTAATTTCGAATATGTCGAAGTGGTCAGTGGCTTGCAGGAAGGCGACCAGGTCGTTGTCTCGGACATGAACGCTTATAAGGACAAGAACAAATTGAAAATAGAGGACTGATTAAAAATAATTGGCTTTATGGTAAAACAATATTTGAAGCAAGCATTATACATGCTGCGGGAGAACCGCCTCATCAGTGTGATTTCCGTTGCGGGCACTGCTCTCTCCATTGCCATGATTATGGTAGTGGTTCTGGTCTTCCAGGTACAGTTTGCCAGTTTTTATCCGGAGAACAACCGCGGGCGGATGATGTATGTAGAGAATGGGACGGAAGTCCGTTCCAACAATGGCTGGAACCGGGGAAGCATGTCGGCCGAAGCGGTAAAGGAATGTTTCTACACGTTGCAGGTGCCGGAAGCCGTATCCGGTTATGCGTTGCAGTTGAAGCCGTTGTCCATTCCGGGCAAGCGGATGTACAAGGGTTACGAGATTAAATATACCGATCCTGGCTTTTGGCAGGTCTTTTCTTTCCGCTTCTTGTCTGGGAAACCGTTTACGCAGGCAGACTTTGATGCGGCTATTCCTGTGGCGGTCGTCTCGGAAAGCGTGGCACGCAAGCTTTACGGCTCGACGGAGGTGGTAGGGAAGAGCGTCATCATCGACTTGGCCGTCTATACGATCTGCGGCGTGGTGGAAGATGCCAGCCGGGCGGCCAACACGGCTTTCGCTTCCGTTTGGGTACCCTATACTACGGACCGTATCCTTTTGGCCAATACTTCGAGAGAAAATATGACCGGTGCTTTTTTTGTCTGCTTATTGGCGCGGCAGAAGGGAGACTTTGAAGCCATCCGGCAGGAGCTGGACCGGCAGGTCGAACGTTATAACGGGATGAAGCAGGACAACCAGATCAATTTCATGGGAGGCCCCATCACTCGGTTGGATGTTGCCATCGGCTCTGAGGCGCAGGTGAAGGTGGCGCTGAAAGACTACCTGTTGGAAACCGGATTACTGTTGCTATTTCTGCTGCTCGTACCGGCACTGAATCTGTTGGGGGTGACGCAGTCGGCTATACAAAAACGGCGGGCGGAGATGGGCGTGCGCAAGGCGTTCGGGGCGACGACCGGAACCCTGTTGTGCCAGGTGTTGTATGAAAACGGATTGACGACGCTGATCGGCGGGGGAGTAGGCTTCGGGCTGTCTCTGCTTTTCCTTTCGGTTGGCAAGGATTTCCTGCTTCAGAGTGCCAATACGGCTTTGAGCGGAGAGATGGTGTTCCAGCCGATGGCATTCGGGGCTGCACTGTTGTTCTGCTTGTTGCTGAACCTGTTGTCGGCCGGTCTGCCGGCATGGCGGATTGCCCGGCAGAAGATTGTGATTGCGTTGAAAGACGGGGAGGAGTGGAACCATTAAGAAGGAGGACAGAAAGATGATCAAGCATATTTGGAAAATGATTTGGAACCAGCGGAGCAGCAATGGCTGGTTGTTTATGGAACTGCTGCTGGTGTTTGGGGCGCTTTGGGTGATGATGGACTCGATGTTAGTCAGTTGGTATATCTACCGGCAGCCGTTGGGTTTTGACATTACGAACGTCTATAAGATAAACATCGGAAAGAAATCGGCCGGCATACCGGGCTACCAACCGGACTCGTTGCTGGCCACATCCGAAGGGGAAGACCTGTTGCGCTTGGTGGAGAACATACGCCGGGCGGAAGAGGTGGACGAGATCTGCATCGCTACAAATTCTTGTCCCTATACCTGGTCGAATAGCTGGACGACATTGGTACGGGCAGATTCCGACACCAGTGTGAAAGCCAATTACTACCAATGCTTTCGGGTGACGCTTCCCTATTTCGACGTGCTGCGCATCCAAGACAAGGAGGGGCATCCGTTGCGCCCGATCTTGGAGAAGAACGTCGGCTCTTTGGCGATAACAGCTGATTTGGAAAAAGAGTTTTTCGAGAGTGGATCGGGCATTGGCAAACAAGTCAAATGGTCACCCAAAAATACGAATACCGAAACGGTTGCCGCAGTCACCTCGCCGGTTCGACAGAGGGAGTTTGAGGTGAGCACCGCTTGCTTGTATCAGTTGATGCGTACGGACGAAGATGTGGTTGAAACGTTTACTTGGTCGAAAGTGGAGAACGCGGATTGCCTTGTCCGCATGAAAGACGGTTTCAAGGCAGACGAGATGGATGCCTTCCTGGATAGGATGGGCGAGCGGCTGGAAGTGAACAACCTGTATGTCTCTTGCGTGATCCCGTTGGAAGAGCAGCGTCCTGTGATCCTGAAAGGGCGGTTGGACAATTTGAAAAAGAAGACGGCTTTGGTCGGCTTCATGCTGGTGAACGTCTTCTTTGGCATCGTCGGCGCTTTCTGGCTGCGGACGCAATACCGTCGGGGCGAACTGGGGCTGCGGTCGGCGTTGGGGGCTTCGCGGAGTACCTTGAAGCGTTATCTCGATGTGGAGGGGCTTTCATTGTTGTCTTTTACAATCCCGTTGGTGTTGGTCTTCATTGTCAATACGCTCTATTTCGATTTGCCCGATACGGGACGGATGGCCTATTCGGGGTGGCGCTTCCTTGTCACCTTCGGTGGTGCGTTCCTGTTGCTGGCCGGTATGATCTGGGTCGGTATCTGGTTCCCGGCACGCAGGATTGCGAAGATGAACCCGGCAGAGGCTTTACATTATGAATGATAAATAATAAGGAATATGTTCAAACAATACTTTAAACAAGCCATCCAGATGTTGAAGGAGAATCGCCTTACCAGTGTGATTTCGATCCTTGGTACGGCGCTTTCCATTGCGATGATATTGGTGGTGATCCTTCAGTTACAAATCAAGCTGGTCGGTTTCCGTCCGGAGTCGAACCGCGGCAGAATGCTTTATATCATGGGAATACGGGCGGACTCGCGGGATGGTAAGAACCGGAACTCTACCGCCATGTCCGACGGCGTAGTGAAGGAATGCCTCTATGCGCTTCAAACGCCCGAAGCGGTGACGGCGATAGCGAGCAACAAGGCGATTGTTTTGTTGCCGGATCGCCAGTTGTTCGAGGAGTATGTAATAAAGTATACCGATCCCGGCTTCTGGAAGGTCTTTGATTTCCGCTTCACTTCCGGCAAACCGTTTACGGATGCCGATTTCAGTTCCGGTCTGCCTCGCGTGGTCATTACGAATACGTTGGCCCGCAAGCTTTTCGGATCGGAAGACCCGATAGGGAAAGAGGTGCTGATGGGGTACGTGTCCTATACGGTTACGGGAGTGGTGGAGGCCCCGACACGGGCAGCAGATAGCGCCTATGCGGATGTTTGGGCCCCTTATACCAGCAATACGAATTATGTGAACAATATGTCGTGCGGAGGTGTCTGCGGCAGTTTCCAGGGGGTTATCCTGGCTCGTTCGGCGAGCGATTTCGAGGCGATCCGTACGGAAGTCAAGCAGGTAGTCGGCCGTTACAATTCTGCCGGCCGGGAGTTCGTTTTAGGGATGAACTTCGTGTTCTCCCGTTTGGACGTGGCACTGGGATCGAACGATATGAACGGAGGTATCTTGAGAGGATGGAAAGAATATCTGACGGAAACGGCTCCTTTGCTGTTGTTCCTGCTATTGGTGCCGACGCTGAACCTGACAGGTGTCGTCCAGTCGTCCGTCCAGAAACGCCGCTCCGAGATGGGACTCCGCAAGGCGTTCGGGGCAACGAAAGGGCGTCTGCTGACACAGGTCTTATGTGAGAATCTGATTGTCACCCTGATCGGGGGGGTGATCGGGATCGTCCTGTCTGTAATATTGCTTCAACTTTGCAAGTCGTTTCTCTTGACAAAGGAGACAGCGGTTACCTTCGAAATGCTTTTCAAGCCTGTCCTGTTCGTTGCTGCCCTCTTTTTTACCCTGCTGTTGAACTTGCTGAGCGCCGGCCTCCCGGCAATCCGCATCGCCCGTGAACAGATTGTGGATGCGTTAAACAATAAATAAACCAAATACAATGATCAAACATATTCTAAAGATAATGTGGAACCAGCGCCGCAGCAACGGCTGGATATTTGCGGAGCTGTTAGTGGTGGCAGCGGTGCTCTGGATGATGGTCGATACGTTCTGGGTAGATTACCGGACATATCATGCACCGCTCGGTTTCGACATAGAAAACGTATGGCGTTTTAAGTTGAGCAAACTGGATGTGAAGGCGCCGGCCTACGTCCCTGACTCCCTCTACCACTCGTCCGACCCGGAAGACCTGACGCAGTTGATGACTCAGATCCGCCAGAACCCGGAGGTGGAGGATGTTTGCGTCACCTTCTATTCCTGCCCCTATTCAAACGGTAATTCCTGGAGGGAAGTCAAGCCGGTGGATGGCGACACCCTCTATGCGGCCCATATGGAGACATTCCAGATGCGTAACGTCACGCCTGAATATTTCCGTCTTTTCCGTATTCGGACGGCCGACGGGGAGCCGGTGTACGACAAGGTCTCAGGGCGGCATAACGTGATTGTGATCACACCGGAAATGGCGGAAGGTTTCTATCATGGCGCCCCGAATGTCGTTGGCCGCCGCGTGTATCATGGTGGTCATGATCTGTCGTCCGAGATCGCAGCGGTTTCCGCCTCCATCCGCACGAATGAATACGAGCGTCCGGAAGCCTCTTATTTCCAGTGTTTGGAAGGTGAAACTTACAATTCCGTTGTCAGTAGCTTCGGTGCCGGCAGCGCCGAGTTTTGTGTCCGGATGAAACGTCCTTATACGCAGAACGAGATGAACCTGTTCCTGGACGGAATGTGGGAGAGGTTGAAGGTCAACAACCTCTATGTCTACGGCATTGCCCCGATCTCCTCTTTCCGCGAACAGCATCTGGGGTGGAAGGAGCGGGAAGTGAATAACAAGATGTCCCTGATGGCCTTTATGCTGGTAAATGTCTTTTTCGGCATCATCGGTACTTTCTGGCTTCGTATGCAGAACCGCAAAGGCGAGATCGGCCTCCGGGTGGCTTTGGGTGCTCACCGTATCACGCTGGAACGCTATATGTATACCGAGGGGCTTTGCTTGTTGGCCTTGACATTGCCCCTGCTGGTCATCTTCGCCTTTAACATGGCTTATATGGATCAGCTCGATTCGTACCGGCAACCGCTCACCTTCATGCGTTTCCTCATGACTTTCGGCTTCACCTACCTCCTGATGGGCACCATGATCTGCATCGGCATCTGGTTCCCGGTGCGTAAAGCGGTACGGCTGGCGCCGGCGGAAGCGTTACATTATGAGTAGGACTTTCTACTTTCATAATTCTTTGTTATCTTTGTGGCTGTAAACCAAAAAGAAAGGAATGCGTTATGTCTGCTATTGAAATGAAAATGTCGTTGTTGCAAGAGGTAATGTCTCTCGATGACAATGAGCAACTGATCAAGAGGGCCCTTGCCTCCCTCCGCCGCCTCAAAGAAAAGGCAAGGGTAAAAGAAATGGAAACTGACGGTTATGTGGAGCCTACCAAAGAGGAGATTCTGGCCGATATAAGGGAAGGACTGAAGGATTTGAAGGATCTGCGTGAGGGTAAGAATGTCGGGCATAAGTTTATGGATGCCCGGGAGTGGTTGAAAACTTTAGATTGATTAGTATGACTAAAGTTATTATCCATCATGAGACGTTCGACCGGGAGTTCAAGCGTTTGAGCAAACGATACCGCTCCTTGAAAGATGATGTGGATGATCTGATCGATGAACTGGAAGAAAGCCCTCGCCTCGGCGTCAGCCTCGGTGGTGGTGTGCGTAAGGTCCGTATGGCCATCACATCCAAGCGAAAGGGCAAAAGTCATGGGGCGAGGGTGATTACCTATACCGAGGCGATCATTTGTGCCGATGAGGAAGGTGTGGTAACGCTGCTCACGATCTATGACAAGGCCGACCGCGACACCATCTCTTCCGATGAGATCGCCGCTTTGCTCGATTCCCTTTCCCGGTTCGAAGAGTGACCGGATTACCGAAACCGTACAAAAGCCGAATGTCCGATAATGACTCCACTGTTCATTATCGGACATTCGGCTTTTGTACACCTTGCATCAAATCAGTGGGTTAGCTGTTTGGCACGCGATTTGTTTACTATCCTGGCATATTAAACAATAGTTCGATTATGATTAAACAATACTTCAAACAAGCCATCCGGCTTCTGACGGAGAACAAGCTGCTAAGCGTGATCTCCATCCTCGGGACAGCCTTGGCCATTTGCATGATCATGGTGATCGTGATCTTGTATGTCGTGAATACGGCAGGGTTCAAGCCGGAGGTGAACCGGGGGCGTTCTTATTATTTCAATTCGGTGATGTCGGAAGGAAAGGAAGACGGGCGGCGTATCTCTTATGGCAACATCGGCCTGCCTTTCATACGTGGATGCTATTACCCATTGAAGAGTGCGGAACTGGTAACAGCCGTCATCCGTGACGATTGGAGCAAACAACCGGCAACCAGCATGGACGGCCTGAACAACTACAACAGCCGGATTATAGAAACCGATCCCGCTTTCTGGAAGTTCTTCGACTTCGATTTCATCGGCGGTGCGCCTTTTACGCAGGCCAACTTCGAGAGCGGTATCCGTGAAGCTGTGCTCAGTGAGAGCGTGGCCCGCACCCTGTTCGGCAGCGAACAGGCGGTAGGCAAAGAGATAAAGCTCGACTTTACGGTTTTCCGTGTTTGCGGGGTAGTGAAGGATGTTTCCCGTTTTGCAAAGAAGTCGTATGCCGATATTTGGATTCCCTATACCACTGCGTCGTCTTACGAGCAGAGCTGGGATGAAGGCATTAGTGGTATGTTCTGCTGCTATGTCTTGCTGAAAGAAGGATGTAGCCGTACTGATCTCAAACAGGAAGTGGATGAACGTGTCCGCCTCTATAACTCCGGGCTGTCCGACTACCGGGCCAAAATATTCGACCAACCCAACTCGCAGATCGAAGAATGGATGTATGCCTCGAATGTCGGGCAGGGAGGGACGGTGGCGAAAGTCTACCTCCGCTACGCAATCATCCTGTTTGTCCTGCTGCTCGTCCCCGCCTTGAACCTTTCGGGGATCACGCTGTCGAGGATGCGCAAACGAATCGCCGAGCTGGGAGTACGGCGCGCTTTCGGAGCCACGAAGGGGAACATCATCGGGCAGGTCCTGATGGAGAATCTGGTGCTCACGTTGGCGGGCGGCCTGTTGGGGCTTTGTCTCTCGTACGTCGCCATGTGGCTGTTGCGCGACTGGCTGTTAGTCACTTCGCTGGGAGAGGCCGGATTGTCGATGAACATGCTCAACGGCTACGTCTTCTTAGCTGCTTTGTTTTTCTGCTTGGTGATGAACCTGATGTCGGCGGGAATACCGGCATGGCGGGTGTCACGGGTGAACATTACGAACTCTATTAACGGTTGATGGCTTATGTTACGAATGATCTTCATACAACTTTGGAATGAGCGCAAAACGAATATGCTCATCTATCTCGAATTGGTAATCGTGTCGGTTTTCCTCTGGTATGCGGCAGATGCCTTGTTTGTCAACTACAAGAGCTATTCACGGCCGGTCGGCTTCGATATTTCGCATGTCTATTATGTGGAACTCGCAACCGTCCCGCAAGGTAGCGCCGACTACGATACGACAGCCGCGCACAACCGGTTCGGTGCGGCCGACTTCCTGACGCTCCGTGACCGTCTGGCCCATCATCCGAAAGTGGAGGATGTCTGCTTTACCAGCAACATCCATTTCCATTATCGCTTTAACAACCGTTTTGCTTCATTCAAGCAAGACTCCTTGGTGCGTAACGGGTATGTGCGTTTTGTTGATCCGTCTTACTTCCGCGTCTTCAGGGTGAAGACGGCCGATGGCGGACCGAGTGAAAAGCTGGAACAGGCCTTGCGTGAGAAACAGGTGGTGGTCACCGCTACCGTAGCCGATGACTTTTTCGGCAATGCTTCGAAAGCACAGAACCAGGAGATCCAGATAACCGACCAGGGCGACCGGGACAGCGTATTCTATCGTATCGGTGCAGTCTCCGAACCGCAACGTTATTCGGAGTTTCATGAATATAGCTATGCTTATTATAAACCGGTCGGCACGGACGAGGATTTCCATAATTCGAGTGTCCAGGCGGTCAATGGCATGCGCCTTTTCATCCGTGTGAAGCCGGATGCCGACAATAGCCGCTTCGCTGCCGGCTTCACACGTGAGATGTCGCAGCAACTGTGCCTCGGCAACATCTATTTGAAAGAGATAATCCCGATGTCGTACTATCGCGACGAGATGCTACGGTCGTGGACGGACGATATACGGGTCTATTTCTCCGGCATTATCTTCTTCCTGCTCAACGTCTTCCTCGGCATCATCGGGACCTTCTGGCTCCGCACGCAGCAGCGCAGCGCCGAGATCGGCCTTAGGATGGCGATGGGGGCTTCGCGCCGGGGCATCTTCCGCCACCTTCTTGCCGAGGGGTTTGTTCTCTTAGGCGTGGCGTTCATCCCTGCGGCGATCGTCTTTGCGAACCTGATGCACCTGGAGGTGACGGAGCAGAGCGAGATGCTGATCCCGGTGGCGGACCGCCTGCTTTGCGGCATGGGGATGACGCTCGGGCTGATCGGCATCATGGTCGCCGTCGGCATCGGCTTCCCTGCCTGCCGCGCCATGCGCCTGCAACCGGCCGATACGCTGCATGACGAATAAATGGACGGGGGGGTAGAGACGCACGGCCGTGCGTCTCTACGACGAAAACGGACAATGTGTTCAATATCGGACACCTCTTGTTTTGCATTGCAATTGATTAATAATCACTTACCTCTTTGGCACGCAATTTGCCCATAGGAAGTACATACAAGGAATATACTAATAACGGGCAGCCTCAACCTGCCCACAACAAACAATAACGATTATGATAACACTTACAAATCTTGAAAAGATCTACCGGACGAAAGAAATCGAAACGGTTGCCTTAGAGAATGTGAACCTTACAGTCAATAAAGGTGAATTCCTGAGCATCATGGGCCCCTCCGGTTGCGGTAAATCCACACTGCTGAACATCATCGGGCTCTTAGACGCCCCGACCTACGGTACTGTCGAGATTGCCGGTACAAACACAGTCAATATGAACGACAAGCAATTAGCCGAGTTCCGTAACCGGAAGTTAGGCTTCGTCTTCCAATCCTTCCACCTGATCAACTCGTTGAACGTACTCGATAACGTCGAACTGCCCCTTCTCTACCGCAAGGTCAGTGCCAAGGAACGCCGTGAAGCCGCCGAAGCCGTGCTCGAAAAGGTCGGCCTCTCGCACCGCATGCGCCACTTCCCGACGCAGCTCTCCGGCGGCCAGTGCCAGCGTGTCGCCATTGCCCGTGCCATCGTCGGCAACCCCGACATCATCCTCGCCGATGAGCCGACCGGTAACCTCGACTCCAAGATGGGGGCCGAAGTCATGGAACTGCTCCACAAACTGAACAAGGAAGACGGCCGCACCATCGTCATGGTAACTCACAACGAAGAACAGGCCAAGCAGACCTCACGCACCGTGCGCTTCTTCGACGGCCGGCAGGTGATGTAGGGAGACGCTGCTCTCAGTCACTACCCGGACATGGACGTCTTGCAGGCTCGATGCTTGCTTGCATCTAACATGCCTCATAGCTATGAGGTGATAAACCTCAAACCTATGAGGTCGATAGCCTCAAACCTATGAGGTGATAAGCCTCATAGCTATGGGGCAGGTTAGATGGTTACCTGCATCGAGGTGTCACACAACGGTAAAGGTGAGATAGCCGTAACGCTCCTTCTTATATAGATGATAAGTGGGGGTGTACTGGCTGCCGATAACCGCCTCCCATTCACCGGGCGTAAAGTCGATGTCGGTGAGGAAGCAAAGGCGGTTCGACGAATTGACAGACATCTCGCTGGAAGGATAGAAATACTCTTCGCCGGTCGCGACACACCGGAGCTGGACGCCGACGCCGGGCAGGTCGCCCATCAGCGTAAGGCGGCTGCCGTAGATCGAGATAAACGGATGCCGCCCGGCAGGAAGCTGGTTGTAAGGCTCGGTACTATCGACGGTACGCGGTTCGATCTTGAGACTGACGTAAGCGGGGCGGGGAGCGTTGGCAAACGTCTCTAATGTGATATTCTCGACCGGGATGCGTGCCGTACGCTGTTTCAGTTGGGGCGAAGGGCGGAGGTTGGGGACGAGCGTATGTTTCTTGCTGTCGAACTTCTCGTCGAGGTATTCGAAGCTCCCGTTGGGAGTGATTTCTGTACGGCCGAAGCCGAAGTCGACGTTGAAACCGTCCTCGACTGCCTTATAGATCTCTTTTTTGATCAGATCGAACGACGTGACGAGGGTCTCTTTGTTGAAGTTGCCTATTTTGGCTACAATGCGTTCGGCGATCGTGTCGATGTCGATGGTGGAGCGGAAGATGACACTGGCTCTATAGCCTTTGTAACCCGGAAGATTGCTTTTGCTTACGCGGATGAATGATCTGGGTGGCTTCGGTCCTAATGCTGATTTAGGTAATTCTTTATCCATACGTGTTCAGATTGAATGATTAGGATGGTAAAGATAAGCATAATAAAAAGGTAATAATGAAAAAGGATGGATTATCGGTCACACGATACATCATCCTTATATAAACAAACATATTATATATGTATAGACAATATCTCAGACAAGCCTGGCAACTGATGAAGCAGAACAGCTTCTTCAGCACCGTCTACATCATCGGTACGGGACTCGCGATCTCGATGGTGATGGTGATGGCGATCGCCTACCATATCCGTACTTCCAATATGGCGCCGGAGGTACATCGCGACCGGATGCTGTATGCCACCTTCCTTGAATATGCGTGGGGAAACAGCACGAGCTCGTTCTTCTTCAGCAACCGTACGGCAAAGGAATGCCTACTGTCCCTGCAGACCGCTGAGGAGGTGGCCGTGACGACCGAACCGACGATCATGTCGATACTGGCAGGCGACTCGTATGCCCGGCTGTCCGGAGATGGCGATCCTTACAAGGTGTCGATGATGGGGACGAACGACGGTTTCTGGCGCCTTTTCGACTTCTCCTTCATCGACGGCAAACCTTTCGGCGAGGCCGAGTTCCAGTCCGCACTGCCCCGGGTGGTGGTGTCGGAGTCGCTGGCAAAGAAGCTCTTTTCGCGGACGGACGTGTCGGGGCAGGGGTTCCTGCTGGATGATGTGGAATATATCGTGAGCGGAGTGGTGAAGGATGTCTCGTTCATAACCCCTTCGGTGGCAGCCGACCTGTGGGTTCCTTATACCTGCCTTCCCGTCGTTATGGAGACGGGAAGTAGCGAGCGTGATCTTTCGGGAGGGTTCCTTGTGGGGTACATACTGCCCGCCCGCGGCGTGTCCGGACAGGAGGTGGCCGCTGAGTTGGACAAGCAGATAGAACGTTATAACTCCACCTTGCGCGACGGGAAGATCCGGTTGATGAACGGTCTGGAGGGGCATGGAAAGCATATTATCGCGCAGTTTGTGGGAGGAAGCATCGGTACCGGCGGTACGAATGCGGGAGGAGTAAAGCCGGTAAACATCGTAACGATAGCCCTTTGCCTGTTGGTAGTGCTTTTCCTGTTGATCCCGGCGATCAACCTGTCGGGGCTCAACGCCTCGCATATGCAGGACCGGATTGCCGAACTGGGTGTGCGCAAGGCTTTCGGGGCGCGCAGGATGGGATTAGTCATGCAGGTCTTGATCGAGAATATGGTGCTGATGCTGCCCGGCGGACTGGTCGGGCTGCTGTTCTCCTACCTGCTGATCATCCTTTTCCGCAACCTGCTGCTCACGCCGGGGATGTTCGTCATGATGACGGGTGGGGCGAATCTGGAACTGACGCCGGGGATGATGATGAATCCGGCAGTCTTCGGGTATGCTTTCTTAGTGTGCCTGCTGCTCAACTTCTTGTCGTCGGTGATACCGGTATGGCGGGCCGTGCAGGTGAATACGATAGAGGCTATTAAAAGTTAAATGAAGAAAGCTATGTTCAAACATATACTCAAACTGATCAAGGTACAGGGCGAAGGTAACGCCTGGGTGTTCACGGAATTACTGATCGTCTTTATCCTCCTTTGGTGGTCGGTCGACATGTTCCTGATGCAGGGCGTCGTCGCGTTGCAGCCGGAAGGCTTTTCGGTGGAGAATGTCTGCAAGGTGACGCTGGCTGCCCGTCCGGCCACCAGCCCCGCCTATGTCCGCTATGAAGAGGGGAGCGACGAGATGGTGAAAAACTATCTGCGCGTCATCGAGCGTCTCCGTACGCATCCCGACGTAGAGGCCGTCACCTATTGCCAACCGCATTCGGTCCCTTACAATTATGCAAACAATAGCCGGATGTATTGGAACGACACGATCTCGGCTGCCAACGGGCTTGTCTATGACGTGACGCCGGACTATTTCCGGGTGTTCGATATCCGTACCGCCGACGGGGGCTCGCCCGAACAGTTGGCAGCCGCTTTGGCTGACGGATGGGTGGTTAGCCGTACGTTGGAGGAGAAGTTGGTCGGCAAAGGCAGCCTGCAAGGGAAACGGCTGGCATTGAATAAGGGTGACAGCACGACCTACCGCGTCAACGGCATATCGGCTCCGGTCAAGAAGCAAGGGTTCGACTTGTTGAGGCCCGTCGCTTTCATGCCTTTGGCTGAAAAGGATATCTATGCGTTCAACGAACATGACCTGGCGCTGATGCAGATCTGCTTCCGCCTTCGTCCCGGCATAAAGGGCTCGTCCGACTATGTCGCCTCGTTCAAGAAAGAGATGAAACAAAGCCTGACGGCCGGTAACTTCTGGCTTGCCGACGTGCAATATTTCCCGGATATCCGCCGGAGGTTCCTTGAGAACTCCATGGAGGTGAATATGCACAGGATGAGCGTGGCGGTGAATGTCTTCCTGTTGGTGAATGTCTTCCTGGCGGTGATCGGGGCGTTCTGGTTCCGTGTGAACCGCCGCAGGGGTGAACTGGGATTGCGCATGGCTGTCGGTTCCACCCGCCGTGACATCCGGCTGCTGGTATCGGGCGAAGGGCTGCTGATCCTGACGATCACGGCTATCCCGGCGTTGCTGGTCTGCCTGAACCTGGCCCATGCCGATTTCCTCAACACGGAGGTGATGAAGGTGACCTTCGGCCGTTTGCTGGTTGACAGCTTGTTGACTTGGGGCATACTGGCGGGGATCATCATGCTGGCTACTTGGTACCCTTCGCGCAAGGCGTCGCGGCTGGAACCGGTGGAGGCGTTGCATTACGAATGATAACACAACTTTAAATCATAACTTAAGACATGTATAAACAATATCTCAGACAAGCCTGGCAACTGATGAAGCAGAACCGCTTCTTCAGCACCGTTTACATCATCGGTACGGGACTCGCGATCTCGATGGTGATGGTGATGGCGGTGGTCTACCATATCCGGACCGCCGACATCGCCCCGGAAGTGAACCGCGACCGGATGTGCTATGTGACGAGTGTCTCCTTCAAGATGAACGACAACAAAGGTTCGCTCAACAGTGGCAATGGCCCCCGGTTCGTAAAGGAAGTGATCTACAACCTGAAGACACCGGAAGCGGTTGCCATCACGACCATGTCGCAAATCATGCCCTTTCTGGTTGGCGATATCTTTATGCAAATACCCGGGCACGATGAAGCGCCTAAAGTCAGCCTGATGGGGTGTAACGACCAGTTTTGGAAGGTCTATTCCTTTACGTTCGAGGAGGGGAAACCTTTCACGGACGCTGATTTCCAGTCCGGCATGCCGCGTGCCGTGCTTGCTGAGTCTCTTGCCCGGAGGCTGTTCGGAAGGACGGATGTGACGGGACAGGCGGTCTTGATCAACGATGTCGAATATACCGTGAGCGGGGTGGTGGCGGACGTGTCTGGCATCACTTCCGACGTCTATGCCGACGTCTGGATCCCCTACACGTCGATGGCAGTCATTATGAAAAATATGTCTGACGAGAAGGAAGGTTCGGCGGGCCTGTTGCTTTCCAACATCCTCCTGCGCGACGCCGGTGATCTGGAAGCGTTTAAGGCCGAACTGGCACGGGAGGTCAAACGCTACAATACGACCTTGACCGAAGGGCAGATCACTGTCGGCGATCCTGTTTCCTATGCCGACCGGATGGTCAGCAACCTGCTCCAGATGGATGTGAAGACGA
Source organism: Parabacteroides vesiculifaciens (assembly GCF_049860805.1). Classification (NCBI taxonomy): domain Bacteria; kingdom Pseudomonadati; phylum Bacteroidota; class Bacteroidia; order Bacteroidales; family Tannerellaceae; genus Parabacteroides; species Parabacteroides vesiculifaciens. Next base: position 2,436,338 of record NZ_CP187555.1, on the reverse strand, counting down.
CCTATATCGCCCTCGCGATCGTGCTGGTGCTCTTCCTCCTCGTTCCGGCGTTGAACCTGTCGGGGCTGAACGCGTCGCATATGCAGGACCGCATTCCCGAGATCGGTGTCCGCAAAGCGTTCGGGGCGCCTCGCGGGACGTTGCTGTCGCAGATCTTCGTCGAGAATATGCTGCTGATGCTGCCCGGAGGGGTTGCCGGACTACTGTTCTCATACGTGCTGGTCTTCCTGTTCCGGAATATCCTGCTCTCTTCCGGCATCTTTGCTATGCTGATGGGGACGGGCGGTGCGATATTCCTTTCGCCGGGGATGCTGCTCAATATGGAGGTTTTCTTCTATGCCTTCTTAGTTTGCCTCGTCTTGAACCTGCTCTCTTCGATGGTTCCTGCCTGGCGTGCGGTAAAAGTGAATATAACGGATGCGTTGAACGGATAAAACAGAATATACGATGATAAAGCATATATTGAAATTGATCAAGTCGCAGTTCCGCAGCAACACCTGGGTGTTGGCGGAGTTGGTGGTGGTGTTTGTTGTCCTTTGGTTCATAGCGGACTATTTCTTGATGCAGGGCGTGTTGATGAACCGTCCGGTGGGCTTCAAGCTGGATAATGTATATCAGGCGGTCGTTTCGCTCCGCTCGTCGGATGCTCCCTCGTTCGTCCGGTATGAGGAAGGGAGCGAGGAACCGCTGCATAACTTCGAACGGATCGTGGACCGTATCAGGCAGCATCCCGACGTGGAGGTGGTAGGCGTGTCTTATTACTCGCTGCCTTATACCCGCTCCAACATGACGGACGGGGTCTGGAAGGATTCGACGCGCTTGAATGTCCGCAACATGAGGGTATCGCCGGATTACTTCCGGGTGTTCCGTATCAATTCCGCTACGGGCGATTCGCCGGAGAAGTTGGGCGAGACGTTGGCGGGCTTGTCGGAGGAGACGGACAGGATGGTTTCAGCCGGAGTGGCGGAGACGCTGTTCGGCCGTGCGGATGTGGTCGGCTCGGAATTGCGTATTTCAGGCGACTCGGTTCCTAAGCGCATTGTGGCTGTGACCGGGCCTGTGCGTAATGACGAATATGACCTCCGGCATGTGAATGTTGTCTTTTCCTTGCTCGATCTGGATTATATGTTTAAGGATCGGGAGATGGACGAGGAGGAAATGACCCAGATGCAGGTCACCTTCCGTATCCGTCCGGATGTCGCTTCTCCGGATTATGCCGGGAAGTTCCTGAAGGAGATGAAGAGGCAGCTGATGGTGGGGAACTTCTGGGTGTCGGACGTGAGGGAGTACCGGAAGGTCCGTGCCGGCTTCTTAGCTAACTCTATGGAGGAGAGCGGGCGGAAGTTGTTCTCTGCCTTAGGCGTCTTCTTCTTGGTGAATGTCTTCTTGGCGGTGATCGGGACGTTTTGGTTCCGCGTGAACCGCCGGCGTAGCGAACTGGGCCTCCGGATGGCTGTCGGCTCGACCCGTCCCGGCATCCAGGGCTTGATGATCGGGGAGGGGTTGTTGCTGCTGACGCTTGCTGCTGTCCCGGCGTTGCTGGTCTGCGTGAACTTAGTGTGGATGGATGTGCTTTCGGCCAAAGTGATGCCGGTCGGCTTGATGCGTTTCGGGGTTGTCACCTTGCTGACCTGGCTGGTCATGGCGGTCATCATCTTCCTGGCAACCTGGTACCCGTCGCGCAAGGCATCGCGATTGGCGCCGGCGGAGGCGTTGCATTACGAATGACCGAATATTAATAACAGAATTGATATGCTAAAAGTCTATCTTAAACAAGCTTGGAACCTGATCCGGCAGGAGCGTCTCTTCAGTCTGATCTATATTGTCGGGACGGGGTTGTCCGTGTCGATGGTGATGGTTCTGTCGATCGTCTTCTACATAAAGATCGCCAATATTTACCCGGAGACAAACCGGGACAGGATGTTGGTGGCCAAGAGCGGGATGATCAAACATAAGAACGGTTCAAACTCCAGCAGCTCCCTTTCTGAGGGGATGGTCAACACCTGCTTCGGCTCTTTGAAAGGTGTGGAGGCGGTGGCGCTGATTTCAAGGAATAGTGGCGAATGTATGGTACAGCCGGATGGAGATCCCATACAGTTGCCGGTGACGGTCAAGTATGTGAATACGGACTTCTGGAAAGTCTTTGAGTTCCGCTTCTTGAATGGCAAACCGTTTACCGATGCCGACCAGCAATCTTCTATCCGGACGGCGGTCATTGCCGAGAGCCTGGCGCGCCGTCTGTTTGGCACGGCCGAGGCCACCGGTAGGTCTATATCGGTCGATTTCCACCAGTACCGGGTATGTGGCGTGGTAAAAGATGCTTCGCTGGTGACCGAAAGTACCTATGCTTTGGTATGGTTCCCTTATACCGTGGCCGACGGGTACAAGCCGGGCAGCAGTTGGTACGATACTCAAGCATTAGGCGATTACCGGGCTTATATCTTAGCTTCTAAGGGTACGGACCTGAAGGCCTTGAAGAAAGAGGCGGAAGAGAATGCGGAACGTTACGGGAAGACGCTTGGTGAAGAAACCTTTACGGCATTGGGGCAACCGGATTATTACTGGCAGTCCTGCTTCCGGTATTGGAGCAACAGCACTCCTGATTACGGGTTGATCATGCTGCAATATGGGCTGATCATCCTGATCTTCCTGCTCGTTCCGTCTGTCAGCCTTTCCGGCATGACCGATTCCCGTATGGAAAGGCGGTTGTCCGAGATGGGTGTCAGGAGGGCTTTCGGGGCTCCGGTCGGCACGTTGATGGCTCAGATCATCTCGGAGAACTTCTTGTTCACCGTATTGGGTGGAGTGTTCGGCTTGATTTTCTCCTATATGCTGATCTATCTCACGCGTGACTGGATTCTGCAGATCGGTGCGAGCTTTGTCAACTCTTTGCCGGAAGGTGCGGATGTCGTTTTTACCCCCGGCATGCTGATGAACTACCAGGTGTTCGGCATTGCACTGCTCGTCTGTTTCGTGCTGAACCTGCTTTCCGCGCTGGTACCGGCCTGGAGGGCTTCACATCGTCAGATCATCAATTCGTTGAACGCAAAATAGGAGCTCTATGTTAGTACATATATTTAAACAGTTATGGAACCGTAGGCGGAGTAACTTATGGATCGGAATAGAACTTTTGCTGGTCTTCTGCCTGCTTTGGTACATTGTGGACTATTTCTTTGTCCTGGAATACAATAAGAGCCTGCCTTCCTGCCGGGACCTGAACCATACCTGGCAGGTGGATGTGGCATTGCTGCCGGAGGAACATCCCGACTATCAGCCGGGTGAAAGCGACTCGACTGCCCTTGTTGATAATTATTACCGCGTGCTTGACCGGATTCGCCAGTATAAAGAGGTGGAAGCGCTGGCCGTGTTGAGTAGTTGGAGTACGCCCGGAGGAGGCGGCTATTACGGCGACTGGCTCCGCAACCGGAAAGATACGACACGCGAGGGAAGCGGGCAGGCTATCCTGTTCGACCCGCGGACCGATTTCTTCAAAGTCTTCCGCTATACGACAAAAGAGGGCAGGCCTGTCTCGGTGGAAGATTTCGACTGGTCTGATCCGAAGGCCGTCGTAATCGGCAATCTGGCAAAAGAGACTTTCTTCCCGGACGGCGATGCAATCGGGCAGATATTGGAAAGCCCGAGGAAACCCGACGAAGTGAATTATGTAGTGAAGGGCGTAGTCGGCGATACCAAACGTTTCGACTATGAACGTCCACAACTCACCTTTTTCAGGGCGGAACGCATAACATCCGATAATATAACTAATGAGATGGAGATCGCTGTCCGTAACCACGAATCCATATCGGACGACCGGTTCCTGCAAGACTTTAAAAATACGATGAGTCGGGAACTGCGTATCGGGAACTTCTACCTGAGAGGAGTCAAGTCCTATAACCGGATAAATGCCGAAACGGATTTCAGATTCGGGCAGACAAGCGACGTACGGGTACATACCGGCATGATGTTATTTTTCTTAGTCAATATCATGCTTTGCGTGATGGGTACTTTCTGGTATCGCATCCGTGTACGGCGTGATGAAGTCGGCTTGCGTATGGCGATGGGATCGACACGTACTGATATCCGGAAGATGCTGATATTGGAAGGGCTTTGCTTGCTGACTGTCGTGGTTCTGCCTGCTATGCTGATCGAGGTTCAGTTTGTCTATCTCGATTTGATCGATACGCTGGGACAAGGGAAAAATAACTTGGGGTATCTGCCCGACCGTCTTGTCCTGCGTTTTATCCTGACCAATTTATTAACCTGGGTTTTGCTGGCAGTAGCTATTGTCGCTGCGATCTGGCTTCCGGCCGATAAGGCAGCCAAGATGGCGCCGGCGGATGCCCTGCATTATGAATAAAGATCGATAATAACACTATTTGTTTTTTGTAGAAAAGCCCGGCTTCGCAGTGATGCGAGACCGGGCTTGATTCTTTTAGAATGTCATGGAAGCATATATTCCGAAATGTTTATCGCTTGCAACCGGGCTGATAGACAGGTTATGCTTCGCGGCAAACGGACGGGTGAAAATGTAAGCACTTCCGGCTCCGAGAGCGGCTCCTGCCACTACATCCCACCAATCGTGTTTTTTGGCATATGTCCGGCTCCATCCCACATATGAGGCAATTGCGTAGGCTGGGATTCCCCATTTCCAACCGTAACGCCGTTGAATAAATGCTGCCCCCGTAAATGATACCGAGGTATGCATGGAAGGAAACGAATGTTTGTCACTGCCGTCTGGACGCTCTTTCTTGATCAGGTACTTTAGAGCGTATGTCATACCTATAGTGGAAACTCCTGCCAAAGCGCCTTGTTTCAATCCTTGCCAGTCCTGCAGCACCATTACGGTAGTTAGGCTCGCTACAGGCGTTACGAACGCCAATACATCGCCTGATGTACGGACAGCCTTTCGACTTCCGCTTATCTCAACTTCCTGCGCTTTTCCCGATAAACAAATGAATAAAAGAATGAATAGGGTAAGAATTCGTTTCATTTATAGATATGCCCCGTCTGCTTTATTTACTTCTGTCAAGAATGATGCGGCTGATACGAGCCTGTACTTGCATCAATGTAACAACGTCTACATTTTCGAAGTCAATATCAATGAGTTTAATTTTGTTTTTCTGAGCCATTCTACGGGGAGAATGTCCCATTTCCTTTACTAAATCATCAATCATTTCTTTGATTTTCTCTGCTCTTTTCGGATAATTTACTGTACGTGCCATAATCTCCTGTTTTAATATTTAATTAATAATGGCACAAATATAAACAAAGAGAATTGTAAAACAATGAAATAAGTGATTATTCTTTTAAATAGCCGTTCAGAAACCCAGTTTGGGAAGAAATATAATCAATCCGACTATTGCTGCCACTATTGCCATAATTAAAACGGCGCCTGCTGCGAGGTCTTTCGTCTTTTTTATTGCTTCGTTATATTCGGGAGAAACTAAATCGGCCAGTGATTCAATGGATGAATTGACTGCTTCGGCTGATAATACGGCTCCTATTACAATCATGACCGCTATCCATTCCACCTCGGATAAACCGAAGTAAAAGCCGACTATAACCACACAAATAGCAGCAAAGCAATGTATCCATGCATTGTGCTCTTTTTGTATCAATAAACGGATGCCATTAAAAGCATACCGGAAACTGGCAAGTCGTTTACGAAAAGTGAAGCCGCTGTTTTTCATATTATTTATTGTTTTGAGAGAACAGCACAAAGATATACATAATACTTCAAAAACGGACACACTGTTCGTTTTCGGACACTATCGTTTCGAGCATATTGCAGATAATCAGTTATATATCTTTTTGGCATAGCTTTTGCCTACGGAAAGATAAAACATTTATTACGATGAAAAAGATCTATATAGCCATTATTTCTCTTCTGCTGCCGGGCGCCGTATTGCAGGCGCAGGAACAAGATACCGTCAGGCTGACCCTCAAAGAAGCTATCAACCTGGCGCAATTGCAATCGGTGGATGCCGCGGTTGCCCTGAACGAGCTGAAGACGGCTTACTGGGAGTACCGTACGCATATCGCCGACCAGTTACCGGAGATCAACTTCAAGGGGACGCTCCCTTCTTACAGCAAACAATATTCAAAGTATCAGCAGTCCGACGGTTCGTACACCTTTGTGCAGAATAACTCGCTCGGTCTGAACGGAGAGATTTCGATTGACCAGAATATCGCATTGACCGGCGGTAAAATCTCGCTGAACTCTTCACTCGATTTCAACCGGCAGTTGGGGACGGGAGCGTTCAATGAATATATGAGTGTGCCCGTCGGATTGACACTCACGCAGCCGATCTTCGGTGTAAACGACCAGAAGTGGAAACGCCGCATCGAGCCTGTACGCTACCAGGAAGCAAAAGCCGCTTATATCGAGAGCGTGGAAGAGGTGACGATCAGCGCGATCGGCTATTTCTTCAACCTGCTGCTGGCGGACGAAAACCTGCAGATCGCCAGGCAGAACCTCGAAAATGCTGATAAACTGTATGAAATAGCCATTGCCAAACGCAAGATCGGCCATATATCCGAGAGTGAGTTGATGCAATTGAAGCTGTCCGCTTTACAGATGAAAGGAAAACTGACGGAGGCACAGTCCAGCCTCAATGCCAATATGTTCCAGCTTCGTGCTTTTCTGGGTTTGAGTGAGCAGGAGGTGATCGAGCCGATCCTGCCGGAGTCGGCGCCTTCGCTGCGGATGATCTACCAGGTCGTGCTGCAGAAAGCGCAGGAAAACAATTCGTTTGCCAAGAATATCCGCCGCCGTCAGCTGGAAGCCGATTACGAAGTTGCGACAGCTAAAGGGAACCGGCGTAATATCAACCTCTTCGCCACGATCGGTTATACCGGCAAAGACCATACGTTTGATGCAGCCTATAACCATCTGAAAGGAAACCAGGTGGTGGAGGTCGGCATGACGATCCCGATCCTCGACTGGGGAAAGCGCCGGGGAAAAGTGAAGGTTGCCGAGTCCAACCGTGATGTCACTTTGTCCAAGATCCGTCAGGAGGAGATCAGCTTCAACCAGGATATCTTTCTGTTGGTGGAGAACTTCAACAACCAGGCCGCGCAGTTGGAGATCGCACAGGAAGCAGATGCGATTGCAGAGAAGCGTTACAAAACCTCTATCGAGACATTTATGATCGGCAAGATCAACATTTTGGACTTGAACGACGCACAACAGTCGAAGGACGAGGCCAAGCAGAAACATATCCAGGAGTTGTACGACTATTGGAATTATTACTATAATATCCGCAGCGTCACCCTCTATGATTTTATAAATGACCAGACGCTCGATGCGGAATTTGAGAAGGTCGTGAGGCGATGATCGATTTAATTCTATAAATTTGCAAATCATAAATCATAAATTTGAAATCATACATCAATGATCCTGATAATAGACGATGATGCTGCCGTTCGTTCCTCGCTGACCTTCTTGTTGAAACGGGCCGGGTTCGAGCCGGAAGCCGTTCCTGGGCCGGAAGAAGCGTTGGCTGTCGTACGCCGTACGGTGCCGCAGCTTATCCTGATGGATATGAACTTTACGCTGACCACCACCGGCGAAGAAGGTATACAATTGCTGAAGCAGGTGAAGATTTTCCAGCCTGATGTTCCGGTGATCCTGATGACGGCATGGGGATCTATTTCGCTCGCGGTACAGGGAATGCAGGCGGGCGCTTTTGATTTTGTGACCAAACCTTGGAATAACCTCGTGCTGCTGAAATCCATCCGCACGGCGATCGAGTTGAGCGAACAGAAGAAGGAACTGGAAACACCTCTGAACCGACTGGATGCCGACAATAAATTCCATTTTGATAAGATCATAGGCCAGAGCGCCCCGCTAATGGACGTGTTGGGGACGGTTTCCCGGATTGCTCCGACCAACGCTTCTGTCCTGATAACCGGCGAGAGCGGGACAGGTAAGGAGCTTATTGCCGAGGCGATCCATACAAATAGCCCGCGTGCTAAGGAACCGTTTGTGAAAGTCAACCTCGGCGGGCTCTCGCAAAGCCTTTTCGAGAGCGAGATGTTCGGCCATAAGAAAGGAGCGTTTACCGACGCCTACATCGACCGCACCGGACGTTTCGAGATGGCCAACAAAGGGACGATCTTCCTTGACGAGATCGGCGACCTCGAACTGTCCTGCCAGGTGAAACTGCTGCGTGTCCTGCAAGACCAGACGTTCGAAGTATTGGGCGACAGCCGTCCCCGTAAAGTCGATATCCGTGTGGTCAGCGCGACGAACTGCAACTTGCGCGAGATGGTGACCGAGCGTACGTTCCGGGAAGATTTGTTTTACCGCATCAACCTGATAACCGTCCACCTGCCCGCACTCCGCGAGCGGAAAGACGACATCCCCTTGCTGGCACGCTATTTTGCCGATAAACAGTCGGAAGTGAACGGCCTGCCCACCGTCCGTTTCTCGTCCGAAGCCCTGGCATTCTTGCAAAAGTTGCCTTACCCCGGCAATATCCGGGAACTGAAGAACCTGGTGGAACGGACCATGCTGGTATCTGGTAAGGCAGTCTTGGAAGCCTCCGACTTCGAAAGCCAGTGCCTCCATACGACACAGCCGGCAAAGACCGGGGCCGTTCCCTCGCTTGGCGGGATGACGTTGGATGAATTGGAAAAGCAAACGATCCTCCAGGCGTTGAAGACGCATGCCGGCAATCTTTCACACGTCGCCACGGCACTCGGCATCAGCCGGGCAGCTTTGTACCGCCGCCTCGAGAAATATGATATCCCGGTTGACAAATAAACAGTTGGGCAGATGAGAATAAGAGGATTGTTTTGGATATTGACCGTGTTGCTGTTATTTGTGTTGGCGATTATCACCTATCATGCTTTTTATGAGGAATCGTCTTTCATGTTCTTTTTCGTAGAAGGCATCGTGATCCTGACGATTATCTATCTGCTTGTTTTCTATAGTCGGATCATTAAGCCATTGGATATAATAGGGAACGGTATGGAACTGTTGAAAGAGCAGGATTTCAGTTCCCGCCTGAGTCATGTGGGGCAGAAGGAAGCGGACCGCATCGTCGATATCTTTAACAAGATGATGGAACAGTTGAAGAACGAACGCCTGCATCTTCGTGAACAGAATCATTTCCTGGATCTGTTAATCAACGCCTCGCCGATGGGAGTGATTATGCTGAACCTCGATAAGGAAGTCCTCTCTGTCAATCCTACGGCGCATAAGATGTTAGGAGTTCCTTTCCTGTCGGATATCGTGGGCAAGCGCCTGCCGGAACTGGATTCGCCTTTGGCGGAGGAGCTGGCGTTGATCCCTTTGTACGACTCGCAGACAGTCCGCCTGAACGACGCCAATATATATAAATGTACACATTCGTCGTTTGTGGATCGCGGTTTCCATCATTCTTTCTACTTGGTGGAGATGCTGACGCAGGAAGTCTTCAAAGCTGAAAAGAAAGCGTACGAGAAAGTGATCCGTATGATTGCCCACGAAGTGAACAACACGACTGCCGGTATCACTTCCACACTCGACACGCTCGAATCGACCTTCAGCGAGATGCAGGATACGGAAGATATCTGTGAAGTCCTGCGCGTTTCGATAGAGCGCTGCTATAGCATGAGCCATTTCATCACGAACTTTGCCGACGTGGTACGAATACCGGAGCCGCAAACCAAGACACAGCCGCTAAACGGCGTCGTCTTCTCGTGCAAGCGTTTTATGGAAACGATTTGCCTGAACCGGAATATCCGGATCGTGATGGAGTTGGACCCTGTTTCGCCGATTGTCGATCTGGACAATTCCCTCTTCGAGCAAGTGTTGGTCAACATCATCAAGAACGCCTCCGAATCGATTGACCACGACGGCGAGATCTACATCCGCACTTCCAGTAATCCGGTCTGCCTGGAAATCGCTGACACTGGCAAAGGCATTGATAAGGAGACGGAGGCCAAGTTGTTCAGCCCCTTCTTCTCCACCAAACGTGGCGGACAGGGCATCGGCCTGATCTTTATCCGCGAAGTGCTCCAAAAGCACAACTGCACTTTCTCTCTCAGGACCTATGCTGATGGACTGACGCGGTTCAGAATCCTGTTCGAGTAGTTTTGAATAATAGCTTTCCAAGAATAAGGGTCTGATCCTGACATTGATTATGGTAAACAGCAACCGAGTGGCGCTGTTTACCATAAAACAAAATTATTTAACGGATTATCTTTGAATGTTGTCGCCGGTTATTCCTGATTCTTAAAAAAGAGAGTCTGTCTTTAACTATTCTCCACGGCTGTAATTGGGAGCTTCCTGCGTAATTGCCACGTCATGCGGATGGCTTTCTAGTACTCCCGCATTTGTGATACGTGTAAACTTGGCGTTATGCAGTTCATCGATATTATGCGCTCCGCAATAGCCCATTCCTGCACGTAATCCGCCTACCATCTGGTAGATAACTTCATACAATGAACCTTTATACGGAACGCGGGCAGCAATACCTTCCGGCACAAGTTTTTTCACATCGTCTTCCACATCCTGGAAGTAGCGGTCTTTCGAACCTTTCTGCATGGCTTCCAGCGATCCCATTCCACGATACGATTTAAACTTGCGTCCGTTGAAGATGATCGTTTCGCCCGGTGATTCTTCCACACCTGCCAACAATGATCCCATCATGACGGAAGATCCGCCGGCTGCAATCGCTTTCACGATATCACCCGAATAGCGCAAGCCGCCATCGGCAATCAACGGAACACCTGTGCCTTTAAGCGCTTTCGCCACATCGTAGATCGCGGACAACTGCGGCACGCCCACACCTGCAATCACGCGGGTCGTACAGATGGAACCCGGTCCTATACCGACTTTTACGGCATCCGCACCGGCTTCTACCAGGTATTTGGCAGCTTCGCCCGTAGCGATATTACCGACAACACAATCGATATGCGGGTACTGGGCTTTGATTTGCTTCAAGACGTCGACAACCCCTTTGGAGTGGCCGTGAGCCGTATCGATCACCAGTGCATCCGCACCGGCTTCGACCAAAGCGGCTACGCGTTCGAACGTGTTGAAGGTTACACCAACACCTGCAGCTACACGAAGGCGGCCTTTTGAATCCTTGCAGGCTGTCGGTTTATCTTTTGCCCGTGTTATATCTTTATAGGTAATCAGACCGACCAGTTTATTCTGGCTGTCTACAACCGGAAGTTTTTCGATCTTATGCTGTTGCAGGATGCTGGCTGCTGCTTCCAGATCGGTCGACTGGTCTGCTACAATCAGGTTCTCTTTTGTCATTACCTCGTCGATCGAACGGTTCATATCCCGCTCGAAACGCAAGTCACGATTCGTCACGATACCGACTAAGCAACCCGATTCATCCACAACGGGAATACCACCGATCTTATACTCTTTCATCATCCCCAAAGCATCGCCGACAGTCTTGCCTCTCGTGATGGTAACGGGATCATAGATCATGCCGTTCTCAGCACGTTTCACACTCTGGACCTGCTTGGCCTGTTCGGCGATTGTCATATTCTTATGTATCACACCGATACCGCCTTCGCGAGCGATAGCGATTGCCATCTTAGCTTCGGTAACCGTATCCATGGCAGCTGAAACCATCGGGATATTCAAAGAAATGTTGCGGGAAAACTTTGTCGTAAGATCGACATTTCGGGGGAGGACTTCCGAATAGGCCGGAATCAACAATACATCATCGAACGTTAATCCGTCCATAACCACTCTGTCTGCAATAAATGACATAGACTAATGCTTTAATTATATTGCGCGCAAATGTAAGAATAATTTTCCAATGTACCAAGGCATATTGGAAGGGGGTTGGGGCGACCGCACCAAATTCATTTTTAAGCGATACGATCTTATGGACTACATAATATAAGTAATAATCTATCCCTGCTATAAGAAAACTTATCTACATAGGCATAAAAAACATCGGAGTGCCTATCAATTCTGTAATCAGTGCCAGTGATTATAAAATCAGTGCCAGCAATTATATAATCACAACCACTGATTATAAAATCACTGACACCGATTACAGAATTAGCAGGCACTTAAGAAAGAATTATTCGGTACAAAAACGGTTTTTTCTCTCCATAGAAATAAAGAATTGTTACTGCTGGATTTGGCGCGGTTGCCCTATAAGGGGGTTGGGCTGCTTCATGTTCGAGTGGTTTAGAGCAGGCTGCTGATGTCAACGTTTACCTTTCCTGCCAATGCTTCCGGGAGGGTGATAAGAGCGGTTCCGGGGAATTCCCTTGCCAGGTATCGGGTGAGGTATTCCAGGGTGTTGGCGGTTATCAGTTCATCGGTGGGGGGATAGAGATTATAGGCGACTGCCCGGACTGGGACTCCATATTGCTTGCAGGCATAGAGGCTTAGCAAGGTGTGGTTGATGCTTCCCAATTTGCCGGATGTGACTAAGATGATCGGGTAGCCTTGTTCTTTTACATAGTCGATGGTGAGCGAATGGAGGTCGTTCGGAACCATTAAGCCGCCCGCGCCTTCGAGCAAGACATATTCGTATTGCTCTTGTAGTTTGCGGGTTGCTTCGGCGATAATGGCGAGGTCGATTGTCCGTCCGTCTTTTTCGGCGGCCATGTGGGGAGAGCAGGGATAGGTGAAGATATAGGGGCAGGTCAAACCGGATTTGTCTTCTTCCGTGAAGGGAATCCCTTGTATCTTCCGATGCATTTCAATGTCTTCCGAGATGTCTGTACAACCCGTTTGGATCATTTTCTGAGTAATGACTCGTTTGCCTTGTCCAGCCAGGGCGGATGCAATCAGGCCGGTGGCGAATGTTTTACCGATATTGGTGTCGATTCCTGTGATAAATAATACTTTTCCTTTCATGTTGTTCTATTTTTTTACTGCCACGATATAGAGCGGGCGGTATGTGAGTGTTACTTGGTTGCCGGTTACGGTAAACCGGTCTGAATATTGTTGGCAGAATGACGCCTGCCGGCCTTTTGTCCAGGGACTGCCTCCGGTGGCCGTTACGCCGGTGGCTTTCAGATGCCTCAGTACGTCTAAGGGCGACCGGAAGGTGAGGACGATTGCTTCCTCTTCCCGGTGGAGCAGGTTGAAATCTGCGGATAGCCATCCGGCAAGCGTGTCGGCGGACGGATATGCGAGTCCTTTCCCGGTTAATACCTTTATTTCATGGAGGTTATCGGGGATAAAGGTGCTTAGCAGGAGCACGCCCTGTGGAACCAGCAACCCTGCCAGTTTACGAAGGAACGCTTCCGGCTCTTTCATCCATTGGAAAACAGAGGCGGAGGCTATCAAGTCAAACTTGCCGGGGAAGGGTAGCGCCTCGGCATCCCCGGCAATGAAACGGGGAGGGGAGCCAGGGAAGAGAAGGTTGATCTTTTCCCGGCAACCTTCGCAGAGGTCGTTCAATACCCATTCGTCGATATGGGCTTGCCGTTTCAACGCTTGCGTGAGTCCACCGGTGCCGCAACCGATCTCCAATAACCGCTTGTAACGGGTATTCGCCTGGTGGCGGACAAGGAGGGAAGCCAGCTTCCGGCTGATGCGGTGTTGGGCATCGGCATGATTATCATAACTCGAGAGGGCACGGGTGAATCGGGTATGTATGCATTTGGTCTCTATCGGTTCCATATTTCATTCCATTGTTTCCATAAATAAAAGGGATAATGGGGAGCCTCTATCTCGGCAACCGGACAGCGGCCTTGCCAGAAAGCAAATTGGTTGCCGGTGGGAAAGATGCGGTCACCGGAGGAGATAAGGACATGGGTCCATCCGCTAAAGAGTGGGGCGGATGGGGGCGTTTTCCTTATTGCGGCATAGAGGGCTTGCAACTCTTCCCGGATTTCATCGAGCGGGCGGGGCGGAATCGACTCATAGGCTTGCAGAATGTCGCGTTTGCTGCACATCCTGCGGTTGAAGCGGTGCAGGCCTTCTTCGGTTACATTCTCCAATGTCCCCTGGAAAATGGTTTCGGGGATGCCCCACTGGTCATGGATCGGGTAGGGGGTCCCATTGATGGCGATAGCTTCGGTAAAGGGGAGGTTCATCTCTGCAAATATGGCTGATGCTACCCATACACCTAAAGACCAGGCGACTAAACAGATTTGCTGATAGGCAGAAAGTTCTTCCATCGGGAAGAGGGCGTCACGATAGTCGTAGCAGATCCAGAGATCCGTGTCCGGCTCCGTCTCTAAATGGCGGAAGGCTTCGGGAGAAGCTGACCAGCCAGAGAAGAGAAGGAGGAGTTTGCGATTGGCTTCCTTCGTTTGTTTATATATTTTCATTTAATTATAGTTGTTCTATGAATAATTTTTTACTGGAATATACGCCCTATCGGGAATAAATTAAACGTACTAAACTCTTTACTTCTTCCTCCGTCACATTGGCCGTTAGTGAGAAGCGAATCCGAGCGGTTCCTTTGGGGACGGTCGGTGGACGGACGGGGAGGCAGTAAAAACCTTTGCGTTGCAGTTCAAGGCTTGTGCGGATACAATCTTCGTTTTCACCGATGATGAAAGGGATGATATGGCTGGCCGAGATCTCACCGCCTTTCCCTTTCAAAGCGTCCGAGAGCAGGCGGCTGGTCACGGACAGCCGGCGCCGTTCTTCCGTCAAGTTGGGAAGTTTCTCAAACAAGAGTTTCGTCCAGGCGACTTGTACGGGCGGCAGTGCCGTACTGAATATCAAAGGACGCATCGTGTTAACTAAATACTCCCGGATCACACGGCTGCACAGGAGATAAGCCCCCATCGAGCCCAATGCCTTGCCGAACGTGCCGACTAATAGGTCGATCTCCCCGATGCACCCCTGTTCTTCGGCAATCCCTAAGCCATTTTCTCCCCTGACACCGATCGCATGTGCTTCATCTACATAAAGCCAGGTATTTGGAAAGCTCTTCTTCAAATCCACTAAGCGGCGAAGGTCGGCGACATCCCCGTCCATGCTGAAAATACTTTCCGTAACGATGATAACCTGCTCATAGTCATTTGCATATTTAGTCAATAACTGTTCTAAGTGGCGATAATCATTATGCCGGTAACGCTGGTATGGTGAACTGCTCAACAAGATACCATCGATGATGCTCGCGTGCACTAATTTATCCGCCAGGATCAATGACCGCTTATCCGCCAAGGCAGGCAATATTCCCGTATTGGCATGATAACCACTATTGAAAAGCAAAGCAGCCTCGCGTCCGAACCGACTGGCCATCAATTGTTCCAACTCACTATAAACCGTGAAGTTGCCCGTCAGCAACCGGGAAGAGGCGGATGAGAACGGCAGCCCGTTTTCATGCAACCGCCATAGAAACTCATCCCGCAACTCCTGTCGTGACGACAGACCGAGATAGTCGTTGGACGATAGATTCAACATCTTCCGCCCCTCTTTTTCGATCCATTTGCCACGATGGACAACTTCCGGGAGGTTGCGCAGGTTGCCGGTAGCCTTTAGCCGGTTCAATATATCGTTATAATCTTTCATCTTATTTTTGTTTTTCTATAATGAGCTATTTTGTATTGACACTCGATGCAACATTGTATAAGGTGGTAATACAACATTGTATTACCACCTTATACAATACTGTCGATGGTGCTTCGATAAGGTTGTCGATGGTGCGTCGACAAATTATTCCTTTAATATAGCCAGTAATTCTTTCGTCAACTTCGACAATTCTTTCTTCGAGATGATGAAGGGCGGCATCAGGTAAACCAACCTCCCGAACGGACGCACCCAGATACCCGCTTCGACGAAACGTTTCTGCAGGACAGCCATATCGACAGGCTTCTTCATCTCGACCACGCCGATCGCTCCCAACACACGCACTTCCTGTACGCCGGGGAAGGACGCCGCCACAGCCAGCTCCTCCCTGAGTTGCGCCTCTATCCCCTTCACCTTCTCCTGCCATCCGCTTTCGAGCAACAAAGTGACCGATGCCGATGCGACCGCACAAGCTAACGGGTTTCCCATGAACGTGGGCCCGTGCATGAAACATCCGGCCTCGCCACCGCAGATCGTGTTGGCCACGGGCGTGCTGGTTGCGGTCGCCGACAGTGTCATATACCCTCCCGTCAACGCCTTGCCGATGCACATGATGTCCGGTTCCACAGCGGCCCATTCCCAGGCGAAAAGCCGTCCCGTGCGCCCGAACCCCGTTGCAATCTCATCGAAGATAAGTAAGACTTGGTAGCGGTCACACAGTTCGCGTGCCGCAACGAGAAATTGGGGTGAATAGAAATACATACCTCCTGCGCCCTGCACGACAGGCTCGAGGATCAGGGCAGCGATCTCGTTGGAATGCTTCTCCAACAAGTCTTTTAAAGGCTCCATCGCCCTATCGTCCCATTCTTCCCCGAACTTGACCGAGGGCTGGGGGATAAAATATTGTACCGGCAGGCTCCCGGCAAAGATCCCATGCATACCGGTCACGGGGTCGCACACCGACATCGCGTGCCATGTGTCACCGTGATACCCGCTGCGGATGGTGGCAAAAGCGTGCTTTCGTGGCATCCCCTTAGCCTGCCAATATTGGATCGCCATCTTCAGGGCGACCTCCACGGCAACGGAACCACTGTCGGCAAAGAACAACTTTTCCATCGTAGGAGGAAGCAAAGGAAGCAGCTTGGCGGCCAACTCGACCGCCGGTTCGTGGGTAAAGCCTCCGAACATGATGTGGCTCATCTTTTCCAACTGTGCCTTCACGGCGGCATTCAGTACCGGGTGGTTGTAGCCATGCACGGCGGCCCACCACGAGGACATACCGTCGATCAGCTTCCGGCCGTCTTTCAGGGTAATCGTGACGCCTTCCGCCCGCTCGACCGGATAGACGGGCAGCGGGTCGATAGTCGATGTGTAGGGGTGCCAGATGTGTTCCCGGTCGAAATGTAGTAGTTCTTCTGTCGTCATCTTTCCCAATCTGTATTTTCGGTTAATGAATATCCTTCGGAGACGAAAAGGGCTTTGTCATCCGCCACCCTGCTCCCGATGGTCGTCAGCAGGTCACCGATGATCGCCGAGTTGATACCGATGTAGAGCGCCTTGCGCTGTACCGCCTCGCTCAACCTGGCCCGCCCGCCTGAGAAACGCAGGTAAGCTTTGGGGTTGATGAAACGAAACAGTGCGATGGTGGTTAGGAACTCCTCGTCCGTCAATGGCTGTGTCTTTTCCAACGGTGTGCCGGGAATAGGTTGGAGAAGGTTTAAGGGGATAGAGAGAATCCCTTCCCTTTGCAGGAGCATGGCCATCTCGATCCGCTGCTTGACCGTTTCACCCATCCCGATTATCCCGCCTGAGCAGATGCGGAAGCCGATCTCCCTTGCCTGCCGGATCGTTTGGAGCTTTTGCTCTATCGTGTGCGTCGTGCAAAGGGTATGGAAGTAGGAGGGGGCAGTCTCTATATTACAATGGTAATTCTCTGTGCCGCTGTCATAAAGCGCCTGCAATTGCTCGCGGCTCAACAGTCCCATCGAGGCACAGCACTTAATGCCGCAAGCCTGCTTGATGCTGCGAACGGTCTCCGTAATCTCCACCATATCCCTGTCCGACACCTTCTTCCCGCTGGTGACGAGGGCAAAACGGCCGATCCCCTGCTTGTAGTTATAGGTTGCATGACGGATGCATTCCTCAGCCGGCAACAGTGGATAAAGTGTTACGTTTGTCTTGTAGTGTCCTGACTGCGCACACCATTTGCAGTCTTCGCTGCAATTGCCACTCTTGGCATTAATTATGGAGCATGTATCGAACTTGTCACCCATGAAATGACGGGTGATCTGGTGGGCCGCCTCGTAGAGGGCCTCTTTGTCAGGAGCGGCAGCTAACCCTTTTGCCTGTTCTTCGTCGATCATCCCACCGGCAAGAACGTGTTGTTTAAGTCTTTCTATCATATTATTAAATATACTTTTGTCCTATTATTGAATATAGGTATAAACGAAAAGCGCGGAAGGCATTCAACCATCGGTTGAAACCTTCCGCGCTTCCGGAAATGTCCTTATCTCTTGTATCTGCGTGCGACGCTGCAGGCCGGCTTATGGTCCGGATAGGGCATACGGCTTGCAAAAGGATGAGTGACAGGATGCTTCCCGCACGCTCTTCCCAGCATATATCGTCTTCTTCCTCTGTTTCTCCTTTGCTTGTCGCGCCGGTAGGGAGTACGGAGGCGTGGATGCAGCCGTTCTTAACCTGGAACCGTTCGGATACGTTGGCCGACAGTTGCCCGATCGTCACTGCGTGCTGTATACTGACGAAAGCGGCATACCCTTTCCTGCTCCACCTCTTGAAGCGGAGAGCAACCGGCTTGTATGTATGCTGCTTTCTCATGAGTTGTTATGCCACTTTATCGAGCTTCTTCATGACAGAGAAGATGAAAATTGCCGAAAGAAGGCAAAGTCCGACGAGTACGCCCCATACGATCCATAGAGGCAGGTCGCCCCAGATCCATGCTGCAACAGCGGTAAGGTAATTACCTATGGCTGTGGCGACAAACCATCCCCCCATCATCATTCCTTTATATTTAGGAGGAGCAACCTTCGATACGAAGGATATACCCATCGGCGAAAGAAGCAATTCGCCGAATGTCAATACCAGATAAGTCGAAACGAGCCAGTTGGGTGAAACGAACGACGCATCGCCTGCAGCAACGGCACTTGCCTGCGCATCGGGTGTCAATAACCCGAACGAAGCAAACATCATCACTATATAACCACAAGCTGCAACCAACATCCCCAAACCGATTTTACGCGGAGCCGAAGGTTCTTTCCCTTTACGTGCCAAAGCGCCGAATATAGCCATCGAAACGGGCGTCAGCGCAACAACAAAGAATGGGTTGAACTGCTGGAAAATAGGTGCGTCTACCGGAGTCGATCCGCTAGTTATGCTATACCGGTATCCTAAGAATGCGAGTGCAAGCAAAATGATAATGCCCGATATGACCTTTGCTTTGCTTGTCGCTGACTGGAATAGCGAGAACACCCCGTAGACAATGAAGATGACGGCTACCAGATTCCACACATCGAACATCATGCTCTCCAGACCTGTAGAACTCTTTGCCGTAAACTCGTCGGCAAAGTAGGTTAGCGTAAGTCCGTTCTGATGGAATGCCATCCAGAAAAAGATCACAACGGCAAAGACCAGGCATAGAGCGATGATACGGTCTTTCGTCTCGCGTGGAGAAAGTTCTTCGGCTGTAACTGCCGTTACTTTCCCTTGGCTTTTTTGTTTGCTGCTGCCTTCCACATGCTTGAATGTGCTGCGGCTAATATAATAGATGGCCATTGAAACGACCAGCGAGATACAGGCTACGCCAAAAGCAAAATGATAGGAGTCATTTACGCTGACGCCTAAGTTATGTTGTGCGTATTCCATTATCTTCACTGCTGCCGTCGGTGCAAATAAGGCACCGATGTTGATTGCCATATAGAAAATACTGAATGCGGAATCGCGTTTGGTTGCATATTCGGGGGCATCGTAGAGATTACCTACCATTACTTGCAGGTTTCCCTTGAAAAGACCTGTACCCGAACTGATTACAGCTAAGGCGGCAAACATACAGGCCAGTGCGGTTGTCCCATTACCCAGCGGTAACGCCAACAATACATAACCTATAAACATGGCGACGATACCAATCGTAACCATCTTGCCGTATCCGAATTTGTCGGCCAGGATACCTCCTATGAACGGCAGGAAATAAACCAACGCCAGAAATGTGGAGTAGATCGTTCCGGCCATACCGGGTGATAGACCAAAGTTTGCTTTCAAGAAAAGTACAAAGATCGCGAGCATGGTATAGTAACCGAAACGCTCGCCAGTGTTCGCTAAGGCTAACGCGTATAAACCTTTAGGCTGTCCTTCAAACATAGAATTAAAATTGTTAGATGATTATTGAATGATTTGTTTTATTGCACCTGTTTCCGGGTAGAAATAAACTTTTACCGGAGCTTTTTTGTCTTCAAACATAACGGGGGCGAGTCCTTCCCGTGTACCGAACTGGGTAATTTGTGCTTCGCCTTTATAAAGTGTTTTTTTGTTCATGCTGATTTCGATGCTGGCTTTACCCGGTACATTATATATAATGCCCTTTAGTGATTTTTCTTTCTTTTCTGCTTCTTTAGGTTCTAAAACAGGAGCGCGGTCGATGGCCTTTAAGTTCATATACACAGGTGCTCCGCCTAAATCGTCGGCATCCACGATACCGAGCTGGGGCGAGAAGCGGAATAATACTTCTTTGTCGAGGTTATCAAAGGGAACAATCGTTACGTCATAGTTACTGACTTCCTTAGTACGGATGCCTGTGAATAAGTTGGTTAACGCTTTTTCTTGTTCTTCCAGCTGTTGGATGACCAACTTCATCGCTTCACCGTCTGGTGGCAGGTTATCGGCATCTCCCGTAAGGATGTTCATACGGCTTTCGCGGATACGATAGATTTGCTTGGCTGCTACTTCTGCCTGCTTAGCTGTAGATCCTGCCATAAGCAACTCTTCTGAAAATACAGAAGTGTCGGTTACTTTTGCCGATGCCTGGCTTTTCTTTTTTGCTGCTTCCAGTGCGGATTCTTCGGGAGTATACTCTGCGTTGATGGAACACAGCAATCCGTCTTCTGTCAAATAAGCGTATGGAGCGACTGTCCCGGCTTTAAATTCAACGATAAATGTATTGTCCGCATCGGGTACACCTTTGTTGATCAAGCCGATCTTACCTAATTCGTAATAGACTTTATCTTCTGTGATAGCGTCTTTTACGCCTAAATATTTTTCTGCGTATTTGTAGTATGGACCTGCTTTACAGGTTACTTTCGTAACTTCTGCATCTACGATAAGAGATGTTTTAGGAAGTGAGTAAGTTATACCGAAATTATTTGCCTTAACGGCATTTTTCTTTACAACTTTCGTCTGGGCCATAATCGGGAAACTAAGGAGCAGACTGGCTATAATGATTAAATTCTTCATATTCTAATCTAAGTTTAATCTCTAATAAATGATTGCACAAAACTATGAAATATTTTGTTAGTAACCAACCGGAAAAGCCTCTTTTCCTTATTTAGATTAGAGAAGATATAAAGAACGGTCCCAAGGCGGCGGAAAAGGAGATCGAGATATTAGGCCTGGTTAAATCACCACCCGGGACTGTTCTTAATGCATTACATGTAAAGGAGAATTACACGCAATATGTTATTTTATAGCAAACTCACCAGTTAAATAGCCGAGCTCATGAGTGAATGACAATGTGTAATCACCATTATCAGCATTCAAGATAACTGACTTACTTTGCGGAGCAGATACAGAGATACATTCTTCATAAACCACTTTACCTGTCTTGTCTGTAACCTTTACTATCAGATCAGCAAGTGGATTCACAAAGTTAATTGTTAATACTTTTCCTTCGATGGAGGCTGTAGGAGGTGCAGGCACTACGGAACGTATGTCTTCTTCACTCCATTTTCCTTTAACAAGGATTGAATCACAAAATGCTGCTTGTGCGCAAAAAATGCCACACACAATTAAAATTAAAGTAGAAATAAAATGCTTCATAATGTTAAAATCAGATTTGTTTTTACTAAAAGTCAAAATTGAGATTTTTGACAAAGGTAAATTTATCATCATTATGAAGCTTATTTTTTTGTTGACAAAAATGTGACAAGTTGTATCTTGTTAAAAATCAATTATAAACTTGTCGAATTTTTCTGTGTTTTGAGGCTCTCCTGTAAACTTTTTATATAATCTCCTACGACATTGAGACACTCCTGAACTTGTGATATGCATAATGAATGCTATCTTTTTTATAGGGATATGCATCTTTACAAGATAACAAATATGTATTTCTTCTATGGATATTTGAGGATATAGTAGGATAAGACGATTAGTAAAATCGGGATATGTTGCATCAATTAGTTGATGTAGTTCTTCCCATTCGCTTGAACCGAGCTGAATACCATCCTCTCTATGAATCCTGATATATAAAGATGAATTATGAAAATCTTTTTCCAATAATAGGAAAGTGCCTTGCTTCTCGAAAATTTGTCTGTTTTCCATTTCGAGCATTAGTTTTCTTGTTTCATATAGTTGCCTTTGAACTTCGCTCATTTCTTCTTGTTTGGAATAAAGCTTTTCAGTTAGCTGCAGAATTTGTCTCTTGTTGTCTTCAATATATTGTTGGCTACGTTTGTATTGTTCTTCTTTTATATCAGCTAATTTCTTTTTTCTATGTTGTTCTTTTTTAAAGAAAATAAAACTCAAAATGAAGATAGTTGTAAAGATAATGATCACTTGATAAATCAAGATCATCCGTTGATCTGCTTCTTTTTCAAATTTGTTTTTCTCTTTGGATAGTTGTTGGTAGTTAAACATACTTTGTGTTAATCGTATATTTTCAAAATGAGAATATTCTTTAATAGAATCACGAAGAAATTCACATTGATCAAAATAATTCGAAAAGTTGTCAAAATTTCGTTCTTTTTGAGCTACTTGAGCTAATAGATGTAAAGCTCCAGCTTGTGTGTAAATATTGGAACTGTTTATACAACGATTTAGATTGCTTTTTGCAGAATCCATATTGTTTATAGCAATAAAAAGTTCTCCTTTTGATAAATATATAGGTAATAATGTTTTTTTGTTGGTAGTTAGAGTTATAGCTTCATTCATATATCTTAATGCTATATCGTATTTTTTTGCATTGAGATACAAATTTCCCAAATCGATTAAGATAGCAGCTTTATTTTTAGGTGTAGAAAATGATATAGCTTTTTTATAATAAGTGATAGCACTGTCTAATTGATGAGTCTGAGAGAAAATGCGTGCAATATTTCTTAGGGCAAAAGCCGTTTTTACAGAATCAGGCTTTAACTCCAAATACGACAGGACTTTTTTGTACATGGGTAGCGCCATATCGTTGATATCCTGATATGCATATAGAGTACCTAAGTTGTTGTAAATTTTAATTAGGAGAGTATAATCTTTTGAATCATCTCCGATTTCCAAAGCCTTTAAGTAATATTCTTGTGCCTGTAGAGCATCCTGTAAATCAGAGTTTACACGTCCTAAATAGTAGTAAGCTAACATGGAACGTGGTTTGTCTTTGTTTTTCTCAAAATACGTCGCCGCTATTTTTATTAAAGAGTCTGAAGTATGTGTGATATAATTCAGATCTTGGGCTTGGGTTAGGAGCAGGCAGTAGGTTGCATGATCTTTTTCGGATAGTTGGTTGACGTTTTCTATCTTATTTAGGATACTCAAGGCGCTGTCTGGTTGCTCTTCTATGATTTTCTCTGCTTCGAGCAGCATAGGGGCTTGTGGGTGATTATTGCAAGCACTCATGAACAGGAATAACACAATGGACACAAGCGATGTAATATGTAGTAAAAGCTTTTTCATTTTTATCTCCTTTAATTATGGATTCGAATATACTTGTTTTCGGGGAAAAAACGATTTATTTACAATAAAATGTTTTGATCATTTTATTTATTTGCTTCTATTTATAAGAAAAATGCCTATCTTTTTGTAAATACAGTAGCTGATTAGCGGATCGCACAACGAAGATATTGCCACAAAAGAGAGTTTCCCTTTTTGTGGCAATATCTTTGTCGCGTTAAATAAATGGAGAAATTTTATTTTATCTGCTTGAATGCTTTTCCTATCATCTCCACAATATCACTGGCGATCATGCTCTCTTCAGAGCGGTAGACGGTAGCCAGATCACCTGCTGTCCCGTGAAGGAAAACGCCGGCGACGGAGGCCGTTTCAGGTTCTAATCCCTGTGTGAGCAGTGCCAGGATAATACCTGTCAAAACATCGCCACTACCGGCAGTTGCCATACCAGGATTTCCACAGTTGTTGAAATAGACGTTTCCGGTAGCTGTACAGATTGCAGTATATGCCCCTTTCAGGACGACGCAAACCTGATGATCGACGGCGAAAGCCTGTGCCTTTATCAGCCGTTCGTATGAATTGCTGCTTTCCCCCGCTATCCGGTCAAATTCTTTGGGATGCGGTGTCAGGATGCTGCGTGGAGGAATACGTTTCAATAATTCTTTATTGGCGGCGATCAGGTTCAGCGCATCGGCATCGATGACGAGCGGCTTTTCTACTACTTGGAGTATCTGTTCCAATGCTTTGGCAGAATCCGGATGTTTTCCCAAGCCGGGACCAATTGCGATGGAAGAGTAGGCTTTGATGCCGGAGACAGAGCTGAAATGATCTTGATGCTGGTCCAGATCAACCATCGCTTCCGGAAAAGCAGTCTGTAAAATCTGTTCACCCCGTCCGGGAATGTGAACGGTCAGCAAGCCGGCTCCACTTCTAAGGCAGGCTTTGGCAGATAAGAGGGCGGCTCCCATCTTTCCGCGGCTTCCGGCTATCAGAAGCGCATGCCCGAATGTCCCTTTGTGGGCAAAGCGGTTACGGGGTTGGAAGACAACAGCAATATCTTCTTCCGTCACCAATGTGAATTGTGTCGGAGTGCTGGCTATGATTTCCGGGTGTAACAGAATATCCAGCACTTTCCATTCACCAACAAATTCTGCATTTTCAGGAAGCAGGAACGCCAACTTCGGGAAACCGAATGTCAGTGTCAGGTCAGCATGGATAATAGAGTCCGGATCGTTCTTGCGGTTATCTTCTCCGAATAGGCCGGAAGGAATGTCGATCGCAACGATGGTTGCATCCGATTGGTTGATATATCTCACCATTGCTGCAAAACCGCCTGTTAAGGGGCGATTCAAGCCGGAACCGAACAAACCGTCTATCACGACATCCCGTTCTTCCAGTTCGGGCGGGACAAAGTCGTCCACGACTTCCGTGAATTCGATCTTTTCCATATGGAGTAACCGTTGTTTGTTCAACTCGCAGTCCTCGGAAAGACGCATGGTCGGATTGAACAGATAAGTTTCTACCCGGTAACCGGCATCCGTTAGCATACGGGCGATTGCTAATGCATCGGCTCCATTGTTCCCTTGTCCGGCAAATACGATAATGCGGGTTTGTTTGGAATAGCGGCGGCAAAATTCACTTGTAAATACGGTCGCCGCACGTTCTACCAAGTCGATAGAGCTGATCGGTTCGTTTTGAATGGTATATTTATCGAGCTCTCTGACTTTGTCTGTTGAGAATATCTTTATCATAACTATCTGTTGTCATTGTTTTTTTGTGCATACAAATGTAGGAATATTACTTTTCTCTTGAAAGAAAAGTTTTGCTTACTTTTGAATCGAGCCGAAAGTCACGAAGAACCGGCTGCCTTGTCCATCCTCGGATAAAACGGATAAATCTCCTTTGTGCATGTGCATGATCTGTCTGGAAATGCTCAGCCCGATGCCGGAGCCGGATGGTTTGGTCGTGAAGAATGGTATAAAGATACGTTCTTGTACTTCAATCGGTATGCCTGTC
This sequence comes from Parabacteroides vesiculifaciens, assembly GCF_049860805.1. Classification (NCBI taxonomy): domain Bacteria; kingdom Pseudomonadati; phylum Bacteroidota; class Bacteroidia; order Bacteroidales; family Tannerellaceae; genus Parabacteroides; species Parabacteroides vesiculifaciens. Next base: position 2,411,002 of record NZ_CP187555.1, on the reverse strand, counting down.
CCGTTGTCGCTCACCTGGATAAAGGTCTTGCCTTCTTCGTTGATGCCTGCAGACAATTCGATCTGTGGCTCCGGGTGATGGCGGGTTGCATCCAAAGCATTCTTGATCAGATTGATTAATACCTGTTCGATCAGCCCTTTATCCGCAATAACTTGCAGATGTGTTGTCGAGGGGATGATTTTTATTTTGTCATCCTGGTCCTTGAACAGGAGGCTGATGCCGTTCAGGAAATTGTTGACCGGTATAATCTCCGGAACAGGCATCGGGATGCCCGCCACTTTCCGGTAACTCTCGACGAAGCGAACCAATCCGCTGCTCCTTCGGAAAATAGTTTCGACAGCCTGGTTGATTTCTTCCCGATCTTCCGTATCGACTCCTGGTTCATCCATGCATTTATTCCGGAGCAGTTCGGACAAGGAAACGATCGGTGTCATTGAGTTCATGATCTCGTGCGTTAGAACCCGGATCAGTTTCTGCCAGGCTTCCGTCTCTTTGTTCTCCAGAACAGAGCGGATGTTTTTCATGCTGACAACCGTAAGCGACTTGCCTAAGACGACGAAAGATATGGCCGAAAGAATCAATTGTGAATATTCTTCTTTCCGCCGGACCTGCAGGATGGATAATTCTCCGGGATGCATAGTGCGCAGGCGGCCGGGAAGTTCCGGGTGATAGGCAGTCAGGTCGTCGATCGTTTCGGCAAAGTTTAGTCCCGTTTGTATTTTAAAAGCCTGGTTCATCCATTCCACTTGTCCGGTGTCCGAATAAACAAACACGGAAAGATCGATATGGTTTGCCAAAGCCTGGAAATATTGCAGCTGGCTTTCCTTTTCTTGCAAATGCTTTTTGTAATGTTGCAAAGCCTCTTCCATTACCTTTACCATATCTTGCGGGATTTTGTCGTTCTGTTCTTGCAAGGGAGTTCCGGAGGCGAGGAAATCGGAGTAGCGCATCGACCAGATAAACTGCTTGAACAACCGGTCGCTGCGGTCCATCATGCGAAACAGGTAATACCCTTCGATCAGTATCAGGGCAAACGTGACGATCGCAGAGATGTAAAACCGGAAAGCGACAAGTAGCCCGAACGCCACGCTGGTCGTTAGCAGGAGGAAGATCAATCCGCCCGTTTTTTTCGTGTAACGTTTCATAAGCCGTATTTCTCCAATCTCCTATATAAAGATGTACGCGTGATACCGAGCAGACCCGCTGCCTGTGTCATATTCCCGGAGCAGTGGCGAAGCACTTCCTGTATCGTGTTTTTCTCCAGTTCTTCCAGGTTGAACTTGCCCTCTTTGTCCTGGGAAGCGGAAGCCGGGAGGTGGAGCATAAAATTGTCATATTGCAACTGTTTGGTTTCGGAAAGGATCACGGCACGTTCGATCACATGTTGCAGTTCGCGCACGTTTCCCGGCCAGTTGTACTGTTTAAGAAGTTGATGCGCTTCGTCGGAGAAACCTTCTATCTCTTTTTTATACTTCTGGCAATAGCGTTGCAGGAAATGACGGGCGAGGAGCGTCACATCGTTTCCCCGTTCACGTAATGGCGGGATAGTAATCTCGATCGTATTGATCCGGTATAACAAGTCTTGCCGGAAATGTCCTTCTTGCACGGCTGTATGCAAGTCTGTATTGGTGGCCGAGATCAGGCGGATGTCGATCGGTATCTCTTGGGTGGAGCCAACCCGGTTTATTTTACGTTGTTCGATGACCGTCAGTAGCTTTGATTGGGTCATCAGCGGCAAATTACCGATTTCGTTTAGGAAGAGCGTGCCGCCGGATGCGATCTCGATGCGTCCGGCTTTACTCTTGTCTGCATCTGTAAACGCCCCTTTCTCGTGGCCGAACAGTTCGCTTTCGAACAGTTCGTGCGGGATGCTTCCGAGGTCGATCGGGATGAACGGCTCTTTTCCACGGCCGGATTGTTTGTGAAGCGTATAGGCGATCAGGTCTTTCCCTGTTCCGTTTTCTCCCTGCAACAGGATATTGGCATCCGTGTCTTTCAGCTTTTCAAGCGTCTTGAACACGTTTTGCATAGCTGCCGATTCGCCGATCATCTCTATTTCCGGCTCTGTCGCAGCGGTTAGAGTTGACTTTTGCGCCTTGAGTGTCTGTACTTCCGAGCGGCTGAAACTGAGTTTGAGGGCAGACGATACGGTTGCCAGTATTTTTTCGTTCTGCCAGGGTTTCGGGATAAAGTCGGTTGCGCCGGCTTTGATGGCACGTACGGCTTTTTCTGTGTCCGAGTAGGCGGTGATCAGGATAACGACTGTTTCCGGCGAGATATCCAGTATCCGTTCCAACCAGTAGAATCCTTCTTTCCCGCTGACGGCATCCGCCGTGAAATTCATGTCCAGCAGAATGACATCATACTGGTTTCTGGATACCAACTGATTGATTTCTCTCGGATCGGAGCAAGTTGTGATGCTTTCCATGCGTGGGCGCAGTAACATCTTTAATGTGAATAGAATATCCTCGTTGTCGTCTACTATCAGAATCTTTCCCTGCCGTATTGCCATTGTCTGTCTATTGCTTTTTGTCCCCAAACATACAGATAATTTACGAATCCCCGCCATCTAATCCTGTTTTTCCCGGCGGGTAATTGTAAATACTCGCCGGGTTATCCGGGTTTACCCGTAAGCATTCGGTGTCGTGCATATTTATTTTATTTTATATCTGAATTATTTTTACCATAAAAAAAGAGATGTACCGGATAACCCCGTACATCTCTTTTTTATACTGATTCGTCTGTAATCGATTAAGCCTCTTCTTTCGTTTCTTCAGCCTGAGCCTGTTCTTCTGCCGGTTCTTCCGGGGTGAAGTCTGTGATGCCGGCACCGATCAGGATGTTATACCAGGAGATCAATTTTTTGATGTCGCTCGGATATACACGTTCACGGTCGAAATTGGGAAGGATCTCTGCGAAATAAGCACGTAGTTCGTCCGGTTTGGCAGAAGTAGGGATAGATGCTTGCTGGCCGTTCTCCTTATTTTTGACACTGGTCAACACTTCATGCAAGGGAACTTCTGTTTCATCTGTGTAAATAGCGATGTCTCCCAGAGAAATTACTTTATCTTTTGCGTATGCAGGAACTCTTTTCTGGTCTGCTAACGACTCAACAATCAGCATGTTTTTCCCGTGGGAAACCAATTTAAACAATCCCGGTTTACCCGAGATAGACAAAATCGTCTTCAACATAATACTTTGTTTTTCTAATAGTGTTTAACTTTTGTGCTGCAAATGTAGTATAACTGCCGGGAATTTCCGGCAGTTTTGAGTATATTTTCTTGTTTCTAATGATTATTCACTAAGCGTAAATATCTCTTTCAACCGGATATCTTCGGAACTGCTGCCTATACAGATTTGAAAATCACCGGGTTCGACAACCCATTCCATGTTTTTGTCCAGCAGTTCCAGGTCAGACGGTTTCAGGGTGAAACGGACGGTTTTTGTTTCTCCCGGTTCCAAATGGACCCGTTCGAAGCCCCTCAGTTGGGATTCGTAGACCGTCACGCTGCTGTAGAGGTCTTTCATATAGAGCTGGACGACTTCGTCACCGGCCAAAGCTCCTGTGTTAGTGATGTCTACAGAGACTTGTATGTTGCCTTGCGTTCGGCCTGTCTCCGGTTTAACAACCAGGTTCGAATAGCCGAAAGTCGTATAGCTCAGACCGTATCCGAAAGGATAAAGTGCACCGTAAACAGCCGTTTTCCCATATCCGTTGGGGCCGTCGCCCGGTTGTCCGGCGTGCGAACCGGGCTTGAACGGGAAGTTCAGTTCGATCTGCCCGATCGTTTTCGGGAATGTGACGGTCAGTTTACCTCCCGGATTGTAGTCGCCGAACAGAGTTCCGGCAATGGCATGTCCTCCTTCGGCATTCGGAAACCAGGCTTCAAGGATCGCCGGAATATAACGGTTTTCCCAGTTGATCGTGAGCGGCTGCCCGTTGATCAAGACCAGAACGACCGGCTTGCCCGTTTCTTGCAAAGCCTGCAAGAGTTGCAGCTGGCGGCCCGGAAGTCCCAATCCCGTGCGACTTTTGCTTTCTCCGCAACGGGCTTCGTCTTCACCCAATACGGCGATCACGACATCCGACTGTTTGGCCTGCTCCACAGCCTCGGCGATGGAGGCTTTTTCGGCATCCGTGAGCGGGGTCGGGATGATTTCGCTTTCCGGCCAAGTGGCATCCACCACTTCGCACCCTTTCACATAGGTGATTTCCGACTGTTTGCCTGCGTACTCACGGATTCCTTCCAGCACGTTGGTCACTTCGATATTTTGGGGACCGTAACGGCTGACATAGGCGGTCTTATCGGTAGCCAGCGGGCCTGTTACGAGAATGTGTTTCAGGTTGTTTAGTTTCAGTGGCAGGAGTTGGTTCTCATTTTTCAGCAGGACAAGCGATTCGTGTGCCATCTGTTTGACAAATTCTTTCGTATCGGGAGATGCCACGATCTTGTCGGCGGCCTTCGTGTCTTTCACATAGGGAGAATCGAACAGCCCTAACTGGAATTTTACACGGAGCACGTCGGCAACGTTCCGGTCGAGGGTTTCCTGCGATACTTTCCCTTCCCGGACCAGTTCGCGGAGAGGCAGGATAAAATCTTCGGGCGGTGTAAAATTGGTTTTTACATTCATGCCGGCTTCCACGACCTGGCGAACTCCTTCTTTCGGGGTGTCGGCAACGCGGTGTTTCGTGTGGACGAACTCGACGGCTTCACTGTCCGAAACGACATATCCCTGGAAACCGTATTGCTGGCGGAGCAGTTCGGTCAAGAAATAGTAGCTTGCGCTGACCGGCACGCCGTCGTAATCGTTGTAACTGCTCATAACGCCCATCGGGTGCGACTCGCGTACGATTTTCCGGTAAGGGAACAGATAAAGTTCGTGCATTTCGCGCGGGGCGACATGCGGATCGGTGCGTGCATTCCCGTCCCTGCCGCCTTTGGGGACGCTGTAAACAGCATAGTGTTTCAGGGTGGAGGCCACGCCGTTTTCCTGTATTCCTTCCACCATCTGTTGTCCGAGGGCGGTGACGAGATAGGGATCTTCTCCGTAGCATTCCAGTACGCGGCCCCAACGCGGATCGCGTGCCACGTCGAGGATCGGAGCGTAGACGTTCGTGTAACCCAGTGCTTTGGCTTCGCGTCCGGCGATCTGTCCGGCCTGGCGTACCAATGCTTTGTTCCAGGTGCTTCCGATAGAGATCGGGGCGGGTAGGGGAGTCGCCTTGTCATGGTTCAGCCCGTGGATGCCTTCGTTGGAAAAGTCGACCGGGATGCCGAGGCGTGTCTCTTCCACGAACCAGCGTTGTACGATGTTGATCGCTTCGGCGTGTTTGCTGTATGGATAAGACCACTCCGTCTTTTTCAGGCCGTTCAGGTGTTCGTCTATGTTGGCGATGCCGTCTTTCCAGATTGCATTTTTCCACTCCGGCGTGGGGAGTTCGTCTTTCAGTACCCGCATATATCCGTATAAGGTAGCGAGCTGGCAGGTCTTTTCCTCCAGTGTCATCTGTCCGAGCAGGTCTTTGATCCGCTTTTCGACCGGTTGTGACGGGTCTTCATAAATATCTTTGGCTCCGTTTTTGTTGAAATCGATCCACCCGTTGTGATAAATGCTTTTGGGGGGTGGAGCCATGCTTAATGAGGAGAAGGCAGCTACGGTGAGTAGCAAATAGGTCTTTTTCATGATATGGTGAATTAATATTTCCTTATTTGGAACGCAGACCGGCAAGGAAGGCGGTTACTTGCGGAAGTAAAGCCTGTTCGCCGTCATTGAAGATCACGTAGTCCGATTTCTCTTTCTTCACTTCGTCGGATAGCTGGCTTTCGATGCGGCGTACGATCTCTTCGCGGGGAACGGCATCGCGTTCGAGCGCCCGCCTGATGCGTACCTCCATCGGGGCATAGACCATCAATGCCGTATCGACAACGCGGTCGAAGCCCGATTCGAAAAGGATGGCGGATTCGATCGCACACGCCGGGGCATTCTGCCTCGCCGCCCAGGCAAGGAAATGGCGGTTCACTTCAGGATGAATGATCGCATTCACCTGTGCGAGGCGTTTCGGATTACCGAAAATATGGGAGGCAAGTCGTTTCTTATCCAAACCTTCGGCCGTATAAAGTTCATTGCCGAACAAGGCAATCAGCTTTTCCCGGATAACGGGCGATGTGGCTGTCAGGAGCTTGCTTTCCGTATCGGCGATATAAACGGGAATGCCTGACAGTTTTAACAAGGCGGCTACCACTGATTTACCGCTTCCGATTCCTCCGGTGATTCCTATCTTAATCATTTGATTTTGTTTGTTCCAATATAAATTCGATCCGGTCCGGCGTAATTGTGGCGACATCCACCCAGCCCGGCTTCTTGTTCAGTTGCAAAGGCAATGTTCCTGATGCGTTTTGTTCCAGGTCGGCAAAAGAGATCCGTATCTCGAAATCATCCGCCGAGATATCCTTGAAACGGGAAAGGGGAACGCTGCAACTCACTTTCACCACAGACGGGAATGTGCGCAAGGTGTAATGACGCGGAAGGTTGGTGCAGATAACCGGTATTTCCAACGTCTTTTCCGTATATTCTTCTATCGGGACCGTTACGGTTACGCTTGTCGGTTCGAGAGTGGCTCCGTCGATTTTTTCCAGTTGGACGGTGCGTGTCACGGTCTTGTTCCCTTTCTTGATCTCGGTATAAACCGTTTTTATCTCTTTCAAGGTGTCCAGGACGACGTCGCTGGCGTAAACGCTGATGTTGCGGGGAGTAATGGTTATGTCGCCTGATATTTTGAAACCGGCGTTGGTATGGACGGTTCCGTTGAATACTGCCGGTATCTCCTTTTTGATGCGTTTGCTGTAAGCCGCGTCGATATGCTGGGGCTCGAAACCGAGCAGGGAGGTCGTCGCAATCAGCTGCTTCTTTATATCGCTTTCGATATCTTTCCGGCTGATGACCAGTTTACCGGCTTTTTCCGGCTGTGTTTTCATATTGGCTTCGATCGGGGCAAACGACCGTCCGAAGGAGTAGTTCAGCAATACGCTCCCTTTGTCTTTCACTTTGACCGTAATGGCTTCGGGCGGTGTTTCCGTGAAAGATATATCCGGCGGCACATTCTTGTATTTGACCGGAATTTTGATATCTATTTCATACTCCTGTTGCAGGCTCTGAAGTAGCCAGAAGCCGAAAGCTAACAAGATAAAACAGAAAAAGATCAAGGCCTCTTTCCACTGTTGGCGGTGAAGAAAAGCCTTAATCTCTATCCGGACAGACTTGAATGTTTGTTTGATTTGTCCAAGTCGTGACATATGTTCCGTTGTTTATTTTTGCTGTGCGTCCTCTGCAGATGCAAACACGGATGTTTTGTCTACACGGATGCGTACGCCATCAGAAATTTCAATTAACATATATGTGTCACCGATTTCTTTAATCTTTCCGTAGATACCTCCGGCTGTGATCACTTTGTCACCCGTTTTCAAGGCTTCACGGGCTTTCTGAATTTCCTTTTGTTTCTTTTGTTGCGGACGGATCATAAAGAAATAGAAGATCGCAACAATAACAACCATCATCAAAATACCAGACCATTGCTGGCTTCCGCCGGCTGCCTGGAGTAAAATAGTAAGTAAGCTCATATAACTATAAACATTAATAAGTTAATATCAATTCGATACTGTCACAAATGTAAGGATAATAATTAATCTTTGAGCAATAACTTTTCTTTTTTTAACTCGCTGACTACAGAATCCAAAATACCGTTGATAAACGTTCCGCTTTTCGGGGTGCTGTAGTATTTGGCTGTGTCGATATATTCGTTCAGTGTCACGTTGATGGGAATTGTCGGGAACGTCATGATTTCTGCCAGTGCGACCTGCATGATAATAAGGTCCATATTGGCTATGCGTTCGGTCTCCCAGTTCTTCATGTGCTTGTTGATACGTTCGCGGAATTCGCTTCCTTTCATCAAAGATTGGCGGAATAATTTGATGGCGAAAGACTGATCTTCGAGATCTTTAAACATCGGCAACAATTTTTGTTTGCTTCCGGCTGATTTTTCGAATTGCTTGATCGTTTTCAGCGTAAATGTTTCGACGATGGAAATGTCGTCGTTCCAATAAATACTTTTGTCTTGCAGATAGTCGTCGATCGTTTCGTTGCCGCAAATCAGTTTTTTGAATACAGTGCGCCAGAATTCTTTGTCTGTCTCGTATGAATCGTTTTCGTTGTTCAGATATTCCTCGTACTGTTCGGACGATAAGATCTGGTCGAGCACCATCTTGATGAAGTCTTCGTCGTTATCCCATGAAAGGCCCTGTTCGGCCACATACTTCCGAAGCGCTTCGTTTTCGGCGATTTGTGCAGCAAAACGATTGTCTATCAGGCGAGTGTTCGGATTTAGTTCCGCTTCTGTCGGCATATATTTGTTTTTACGGGCATCCAAGATGCGTCTTTGCAAATTAGTGACGTCGACAATTAGGAGAAGGAAGTAATGATATAAGTCATAAGACTTTCTAAGGCTGAAAAGCAATTCGTTTTCCGCTACTTTGAGGTCGTTGTTTCCGTTTTGATAGTAAGAATATACTATCTGTAAAACTTTAATGCGGATTAAAATTCTGTTGATCATCGTTTGAAGGAACTACTTGTTATAAATTTAGCTGCAAAGTTAGTCATTCTTTTCATAAAAGTTCGCCGCTTTGCTTAATTTTATGCGTGTTATTTATTATTTCGTAATATTCTGAATCTTTATATGCATTTTCATGCGTTAAAATAGTTGTTGTTTAAAAAAAAATGCACATATTTGAGGCAAGTTATGATAATTGGGTGGGTGTTTAACGAATGTTTGCTATAATGGAAGACTCGATGAAGAAAATGCAGGTTGAAGGTGGTGACAAAGAGATTTTATACTCTAAAACCATTAAGGCAGGAAAAAGAATTTATTATTTAGATGTAAAGAAGAATCTGAAGGACGATTTATTTCTGGCTGTGACGGAAAGTAAGAAGGTACAGCCCAAGAATGGTACGCAAGTTTCTTTTGAAAAGCATAAAATTTTCCTGTACAAAGAGGACTTTGACAAGTTCATGGATGGAATGAATGATGTAATCAGTTACATTAAACAATGTAAAGCCGGACAAAAGCCGGCGGAGACAGCGTCGGATGAAGACCGACAGGATGATGATCCGGATGAGATCAAGCTGGATATCGAATTTTGACGAAGTCGGGAAAGAATGAGAAAATAATAAGGGACTGTTCCTTTCGGGAAACAGCCCCTTATTTTTATAGGCCCTGTTGAAAGAAACCTATTAATGTTGCGGTTTTATTATGCCGGATGAATTGCTTCAGTAGGACAAGCATCTGCGCAAGTTCCACAATCTGTACACATTTCAGGGTCGATGCTGTATTTGTCACCTTCTGAAATTGCTCCTACCGGACATTCGTCAATACAAGTACCGCAAGCGATACAATCGTCACTAATTACGTAAGCCATTTTTTTAAACGTTTAAATTGATAACTATTAGTTCGTGCAAAAATAGAGCTTTCTTTGAATTAAAAAAAGAACTCCCCCTTTTTTTTACAAATAAATGCTCTTTTGCAATAAGTCGGGCTCTTTCCCGTTATAAATTCAAAATTACGAAAAGAATTGAGACGTCTACTGTTTATTATATGTGTGTTCTTTCTGTCTGCAACTGCTGTAGTGGCACAGAAAGAAAAGGTGAAGAATCAGCCCTATGCGGATTTGAAATGGTTTCATCTGGGATTTCATGTCGGTTTGCATGCGCAGGATTTGATATTGACCAATACCGGTGTGGCTACAAACGGTGAAACCTGGTATGCCGAGATTCCGAGTTATTCACCCGGCTTTAGTGTCGGGGTTATCGGGGATATGTACCTGAATCCTTATTTCAATCTGCGTTTTACGCCGACCATCCATTTCGGGGATAAGAAGTTTGTGTTCCGTCGTCCTGAGATGGAAGGGATGGAGGGTACGGATGAAAATCCGGTGGTAAGTATGTATTCCACTTCTGTCCGCTCCAACTACCTGACATTTCCGCTCGATGTGAAGTACAGCGCTTTCCGTGTGAATAACTATCGTCCTTATCTGATTGGCGGTATTTACGGTGCTTTCGACCTGGGGCGTAAAAAAGGAAATCCGATCCTGCTGAAAGGAACGGATTTCGGTGTCGAGTTTGGCATCGGATGTGATATCTATCTTCCGTTTTTTAAATTATGTCCGGAACTGAAGTTTAGTTTCGGTCTTGTCGACTTGTTGGAAAAAGACCGGAGCGACCTGACGGACCAGGAGTTGATCAAATATCCGAACTCCCTGTCTAAAGCGACTTCCCGGATGGTGACGCTTACCTTCAATTTCGAATGAACAACTCGATATAAATGTAGCTTGCGGGAACAGCCAACATGACGCTGTCGAAGCGGTCCAGCATACCTCCGTGGCCCGGCAATATATGACCGGAGTCTTTTACTCCGAGCGTACGTTTCAGCAGGGATTCGATCAGGTCTCCCCATGTCCCGAACAGGACGACCGTTGCTGCCAGTCCCAACCAATTAAGACGGCTTATTTCCGGTGCGAACCAGGCAAATGCCTGCGAGGAAGCCAACACGAGGATCAGGCCGCCAAAAAAGCCTTCCCATGATTTTTTAGGAGAGATCCGTTCAAATAATTTCCTTTTTCCGATCAGGGAACCGACCAGATACGCGCCGGTATCGTCCAGCCAGACAAAAATAAAGATAGCCATGATGAAAAGCGGCGTGTAGGTCATGACACCGGGTGTACCCGGTTCTGCGCCTATGAAGTTCAGCATGGAGAAGGAACCGGCACAATACACCTGGGCAAAGAGTGTGAATGCCCAGTTGTTGATCGGGTTCGGTGCCTTATAATAGAGTTCGGCTATCATTGTCAGCATGATAAAAAGCAAATAGGGAAGGAAGATCTTTCCGTCCGTCAATCCGTTTGCATAGACGAAAGTGGCGATAAACAGATATACCCCTCCAAGCACGTTCAAGGCCTGTTGCAGGTTCGCATTTTCATAATGTTTAATCAGACCTCCGAATTCCCAAAGGGTTAATCCTGTTATGACACAAAAAAGAATGAGGAAAAAAATCGGATGGATGCAAATGGCACTGACCAGTACCACGACGAATATAATGCCGGTTAACGCCCGTATAATCAGATTTTTCAAGACGATAGTGTTTTTTTATTGATTTATTCAGCTACAAATATAATTAAAAAATAAATTCCATGCCCATCTGTATCAAATTTCGTGGACATGGAATTATTATTCTTGTGCGGATAGTTATACACTTACTGTCTTACTGTCGGGTGTTGTGACATTTGTGTCATCTTCCTGCTTTTCTGTATCGGTTACTTTTGCTTCTTCTTCGGTTTTTTTACCGTTTGCTTTCTCTTGCAGTTCCAGAATCTCTTCCGAGCGGGAAACCCAAGCGCGTTTACCGAAGATATGTTCGACATCTTCCGTGTAGATCACTTCCCGTTCCAGCAATACCTGTGCCAGCATATTGTGTCCTGACGCATATTCTTTCAGGATACTTTTGGCCCGTTCGTATTGTTCGTTAATGATGGCTTGTACTTCCTGGTCGATCATCCGGGCTGTTTCCTCACTGTACGGTTTGGTGAAGCCCCAGTCCTGTCCGCTCGAATCGTAGTAGTTCAAGTTCGGCAGGCGGTCGCTCATACCGAAATAGACAACCATGGCATATGCCTGCTTTGTCACGCGTTCCAGGTCATTGGATGCTCCGGTCGAAATTTTGCCTAAGAAAAGTTCTTCTGCAGCTCGTCCACCCAAGGTTGCACACATTTCATCCAGCAACTGTTCGCGGGTGGTGATCTGGCGTTCTTCCGGCAGATACCAGGCGGCGCCTAATGCTTTACCTCGCGGAACGATCGTTACTTTAACCAACGGATTGGCATGTTCCAGCAGCCAGCTCAATGTGGCATGACCAGCTTCATGGTTGGCGATACATTGGCGTTCGTCAGCAGTTGTTATTTTAGTGCGTTTTTCCAAACCTCCGACGATACGGTCTACCGCATTCATGAAATCATCTTTTTGGACAAACTTTTTACCGCTACGGGCGGCAATCAAAGCGGCTTCATTGCAGACATTGGCAATGTCGGCACCGGAGAAACCGGGAGTCTGGCGTGCCAGGAATTCGGCATCGACGCTTTCGTCGATTTTGATCGGACGCAGATGCACTCCGAATATCTCTTTACGCTCGTTCAGGTCGGGCAATTCCACGTGGATCTGACGGTCGAAACGTCCGGCACGAAGCAACGCCTTATCCAGGATATCGGCACGGTTGGTGGCCGCCAGGATAATAACACCGCTGTTGGAACCGAAACCGTCCATTTCCGTAAGCAATTGGTTCAACGTGTTTTCACGTTCATCGTTGCTGTTCATATTTACATTTTTGCCACGGGCACGGCCGACCGCATCGATCTCGTCGATAAATACGATACAAGGAGCTTTTTCTTTTGCCTGGCGGAACAGGTCACGTACGCGAGAAGCACCCACACCGACGAACATCTCCACGAAGTCCGAACCGGACAATGAGAAGAACGGAACGTCCGCCTCTCCGGCTACAGCCTTGGCCAATAGTGTTTTACCGGTTCCGGGAGGGCCTACAAGTAAAGCGCCTTTAGGTATTTTACCTCCTAATTCCGTGTATTTTTCCGGGCTTTTCAGGAAAGAAACAATTTCTTCCACTTCCTGTTTCGCCTCTGCAAGGCCGGCGACATCTTTGAATGTCACTTTCCGGTCGTTGTCTTTATCGAATAGCTGTGCTTTTGCCTTTCCCACACTGAATACTCCGCCGGGACCACCGCTCGTGCCGCCTGACATGCGTCGCATCAGGAAGATCCATACGACGATGATCAGCAGGATCGGACCGAACGAAACAAGGAAATTCCAGATTGCATCATCGCCTTCTTCAAAGCTGACTTGCGTATTGATATGATTATCAGCAACAGCCTTATCGTAGAAGTCCGAAAATTTGTCAGCCGACGGTATTTTGACATACACTTTCGGGTTTGTGCCCAATGCCACACTGTCTTTTTTAAAGACCAAACCTTTCTGACCGTCTTTTACGGTTGCTTCAACCAGGTTCTTTTTATTGTAGACAACCATCCGGTCGAATACATTTTCCTGGGCCAATTTCTGGAACTCGGTCCAGCCTAATTCTTTAGATGCCGAAGAATCATTTGTCAGATACAAAGCGAAAAGCATTATAAAGATGAGCCCGTACATCCAATAAAGATTGAATTTGAACATCTTTTGCTTATTGTTCTTCGGCGCTTTGTTAAACATGTCGTTTTTATTTTCCATATGTGATTATCTCTATACTATGTAAGATCGGTCATCAATCGAGGTTGACAATCTGGGTCACTTTGGCATCCGACCAAAGATTTTCCAGGTTATAAAACTCGCGAAGTTCCGGTAAAAATATATGTACAAGAACCGTGCCATAGTCCATCCCTATCCATTCGGCACGTTGTGCACCATCTATTGAAAGCGGTTTTTCGCCGGCTTCACGGTGGGCAAAATCCCAGGCTGAATCAGATAATGCGGAAACTTGAGTGGGTGTACTTCCTTCGCAGATTATCATATATTGACAGATTGTGCCGGACAATCGGGTTAAGTCTACGGTTACAATGTTTTTGCCTTTCTTTTCCTGTAGGCCTTTTACAATCGTTTTAACTAATTCTTCTGTTTGATCCATCTATTTTTTATTGAGTAATATTCGAAGTTGCAAATATACTTCTTAAATTTATTATGTGGGTGATTTCCCTCTATTAATATATGTATATACTTGCAAAATCAAAACAAGCAGGAAAAGAAAAAAGTTTATTAAAGAAAAATTTTTACCGTATCGTTTGTTTATTTTGAAAAAGTATGTACTTTTGCACTCGCTAACAAGGGAGTTAGTTATTTGAAATTGTTCAATGGTGTAATGGCAGCACAACAGATTCTGGTCCTGTTAGTCCAAGTTCGAGTCTTGGTTGAACAACAAAAAATAAATAGATCCTTTAGTCAGAAACACTTTGTTCAATGGTGTAATGGCAGCACAACAGATTCTGGTCCTGTTAGTCCAGGTTCGAGTCCTGGTTGAACAACAAAAAAGGTTCGTCATTCTTTTGAGTGACGAACCTTTTTTATATCCGGTTATTTATATTTGACCCATTTGATCATCTCCTTGATACTTGGTTTCTTACCGTACATCAAGATACCTACGCGATAGATTTTTGCCGAGAACCAGACAATGAATATGGCTGTGGCAAACAGCAAGGCGAACGAGAGCACCAATTCCCATACCGGAATGTCGAACGGCAAACGGACCATCATCACGATAGGCGAGGTGAACGGAATCATCGAACACCAGAAAGCCAGCGGGCCGTCGGGATTATTCATACTGTAGATTCCGGCATACAAGCTGAACGCCATCAAAAGCATGATCGGAGTCATGAACTGCTGGGTGTCTTCCTGCTGCTCAAGGGCGCTGCCGATGGCGGCAAACAAAGCTGCATACAATAAATAGCCCCCGATAAAATAAAGAACGAAGCAAATGCCGATCATCCCGAAGTTGATCGAATTGATAATTTCCTGTACTTGGATGCTGATGGCAGAGGAGCCAGCAGCCATATCGCCTACACCTTGCGCGGTCATCTGCGCTGTCACCATATCTTCAGGCGACGCGCTGCCACCGAAGAAGAAAAGGCTTCCCGATACCAATACGGTCGTCAGGATTCCCCACAGGAATACCTGCGTCAGGCCGACGAAACCGATACCGATTATTTTCCCCATCATCAGGTCGAACGGCTTGACCGACGAAATCATGACTTCGATGATGCGGTTCGTCTTTTCTTCCATCACTCCTTGCATGACCATTGCGCCGTACATGATGATAAACATATAGATAATGAAAGTCAATATCATACCGAGGATAGAGGCGACCTCGGCCGAAGTGCTTTTCTCGCTTCCGTCTTCGTCCCATTTGATGGTCTTGATATTGAAATTGATCTTGCTGTCTTCGATGATCTGTTTCAGGTTGTCGATATTGTAAGAGGCGAGCTTCTCGTCTTTCAGATATTCGGACAGTGTTTTGTCGATCGTGTTTTTCAATCCCATCGGTATCTGCTTCTGTGAATAGAGCGTTGCGGCAGTCGGGTTTTGCAACAAATCATCTGTTATATTCAGGAACGCAAATATCTCCTTGTCCGGATTTTTGCGATACTCATCCAAGCTGGAGCCTTTTTCGGCAATGAAGGAATATTCTTCCGTGTCTTTGAACAGCGGAGCGTATTTGCCCGTCGCGTCGATGATCGCCACCTGTTTGGCATCATCTCCTTTGATGGTGGATAACCAAAGCGGAACGAATACCAGAGCGGCAAACAGGAACGGTGTCAGAAAGGTCAGCAACAAGAACGATTTTTTGCTGACACGGCGGAGGTATTCTCTTTTTATTATAAGTCCTATTTTATTCATGCTTGCGTAGTGTTTGTACCGGAGACGGTGTTAATAAATATGTCGTTCATTGAAGGTATCTCTTCCGTGAAGGAGATGATTTCGGTCTGTCCCGCCAATGTGGAAAGGAGGGCGGAGTTGGTAATGCCCGGCTCTTTATGGATACGCACTTCGCTTGTCCCGGCCAAGTCTTTTTCCGTCAACAGGCCGAACATTCCGGGGATGGCTTGTATCTTCCCTGATCCGGTATGGAAACGGACGGTGAAGTTGTTTGTCCGGAAACGGTTTTTCACTTCTGTCACATTACCGGAAAGCACAACCTGCGAACGGTTGATCAGCGCGATGTTGTCGCAGATCTCTTCTACGGATGACATGTTGTGTGTGGAAAAGATGATGGTGTGTCCGGCCTCTTTCAATTCGAGGATTTCTTTTTTCAGCAATTCGGCATTTACGGGGTCGAATCCGCTGAACGGTTCGTCAAAGATCAATAGCTTCGGTTCGTGGATGATGGTGATGATAAACTGGACTTTCTGCTGCATCCCTTTGGATAGCTCTTCCAGCTTCTTGTTCCACCAGGGCATTATATCGAATTTTTCGAACCAGCGCATCAACCGTGTGCGGGCTTCCTGGTAAGAGAGTCCTTTCAACTGCGCCAGATAGATGGCTTGTTCGCCGACTTTCATTTTTTTATACAGGCCGCGTTCTTCCGGCAGGTAACCGATCTGATAGATGTCTTCCGGTTGAAACTCACGCCCGTTAAAGCGGACAAAGCCGCTGTCGGGGGCCGTGATGCGGTTGATGATACGGATCAGTGTGGTCTTGCCGGCTCCGTTCGGCCCTAATAACCCGAAGACTTTTCCTTCGGGAACTTGGATGCTGACCTTGTTGAGGGCGAGGTGGTTGGCGTATTGCTTTACCACGTCTTCCGTTTCTAAAAAGTTCATAGGCATTACATTTTTAATATGATTCTTTCTCCTAATTCTTTACTTAATACATTCTTTATTTCGTTCAGGCGCGTGAGCTTTTTCATCAGCTCGAAAACCTGTTCCATGTCTTCGTTGTTTTGCATACTTTTGATCTGCGCCTGTATCTCTTTGATCTGCGAGAGGATATAGGCATCTTTGAAAGCATACAGTTCACGGATTACCAACTGGTCGAGTTTGTCTTCTTCCTGTTCCAGTTCCCTGTATTTGGTGTGATATTTGCTGAGCTGATACTTTTCGCTGATCAGGTTGGCGGCAAGGCGACTCACGTTCGGGTCGGGGTGGGCGAGGAAATAGCGGTTCGCGATGAACCCTTCGGATTGGCAGCGATCGGCCGCTTCGTCCATCATAGTCTTGAAAAGCGGAGTATAGAAGGTCAGATCGTCGCGTTCCAGTTCGGAACGGATATATTCGGAAACGCGGATTATGACTTCCTCGTTCGTCTCTTCATCCGTATATTGGAACAGGATGCGCTCGCCGTAACGCACGATGTATCGCAATAAGGCAACTTCGTACACCTCATAAGGCGAACGTTTCGGCCCGACCGGAATATTAGCCGGCGGTGTGAAAGGTGCTGGCGGCGGTATGCTGCCTTCTCCGTCATCGGGACCGTATTCTTCAGGCGGTGGCGGCGGGATCGTATTGTCAGGAGGCAGGGGACTTTCCTGTGGTTGTTCCGTCAGTACCTCTTCCGGGTAGGGCTGGTAACCGGGAATATCCGGATATTCGGGGATATTGACGGGAGTAGCCGGGATGGAGGAGGACGGAGTATTTGTTTGCCTTTCTTTCTTGTCGAGACGGATTCTGTTTACTTCGTTCAACAGGATCATCTCGTCTATTTCCATCATCGCACTGCATTCCCGGATATAAAGGGAACGGGCGATATTGTCGGGGATGATAGCTACCGTCCGGATAATATCGGCGATCAGTGCCGACCGTTTGATCGGGTCCGTTCCGGCATCATCCAATAGCAGGCGCGTTTTGAAACGGATGAAATCCGTCTCGTTCTGCCGGATGAACTCGGCAAACTGGCTTGCGTTGTGCTTGCGGGCGAAAGAATCCGGGTCTTCTCCGTCAGGAAGGAGCACCACTTTCACGTTCATACCGTCTTCTAATAGCAGATCGATACCGCGCAAGGCTGCTTTAATACCGGCGGCATCGCCGTCATAGAGTACAGTGATGTTATTGGTGAAGCGGTGGATCAGCCGTATCTGTCCCTGTGTCAGGGCTGTACCCGATGAAGCGACCACGTTCTCGACCCCTGCCTGATGCATGGAAATCACATCCGTATAACCTTCCACCAAGAAGCAGCGGTCAGCCTTTACAATCGCCTGCTTGGCGAAATAGATCCCGTAAAGCTCGTTACTCTTATGGTAAATCTCACTTTCGGGCGAGTTGACATATTTGGCCGTCTTTTCGTCTTTCTTCAGGACACGCCCCCCGAAAGCAACCACCTTCCCGCTCAACGAATGGACCGGAAAAATGACACGTCCGCGGAAACGGTCGTTTACCCCGCCGTTGTCGTAGACAATCACCAGACCTGTCTTTTCGAGAAATTCTTTTTTGTAGCCGCTTTTTGTAGCCGCTTTATACAGGGCGTCCCGTTGGTCGAGGCTGTAGCCTAACTGGAATTTGCGAATCGTATCTTCGCGGAAGCCACGTTCGGCAAAGTAGCGCAGGCCGGCCGCTTTGCCTTCCTGATGTTCGTAGAGCTGCGTCGTGAAATATTTCTGCGCCCAGCTATTGACGATCAGCATACTCTCGCGGTTGCTGCGTACCTGCTTTTCGCGTTCCGACAGTTCCCGTTCCTGTATTTCAATGTTATATTTCTTGGCAAGATAGCGAAGCGCGTCATAATAAGTCAGCTGTTCATGCTTCATAATGAAGTGAACAGCTGTACCTCCTTCGCCGCAGGCAAAGCATTTACAGATATTCTTTGTCGGCGACACATAGAAAGAGGGTGACTTGTCGCTGTGGAAAGGGCACAATCCTACATAATTGATCCCCCGCTTCCGAAGGGTAACGAACTCGGAAACAACGTCCACAATGTTTGCAGCATCCAATATCCGGTCTATGGTAGGTTGATCGATCATTTAGCTCCTTACTTTTCAGTTGCAAAGGTAAGAAGATTTATGATTTTTGGATTATACAATGACAACCTGTTTTTCTATTTATAATTTTCCATGATCAGACCCTCCGGATGCTGCTCGTCTATGTATAAGGCGGCTGGCCTGGTGTTTGGCTTGTCTTTGGCCGGTTCTGAGCTATTTATTGATGACATTTTGGGATATAGGTTTTTGTATTCATTGTACATATCCGGATCCCATTCGTATTTAGGTAAGAATGTACGAGTAGATATTGTTGTTTCCTCTTTACCTTCAAATTCGGTAACGGTATAAAGACTTACCCGCATAAATAGATTTTCGTAATTAATTTTCGCTATTTCATATGTTTGGGCGTTAGGAACAAAAACCACATTTGCGTCATGTCCTATCAGATCTTGGTAAGAACTTCTGACTGTAAAGCGCTGATTGGAAAAGTCAAAATCAAAGATACCTTTTCCTCCTGTATAACTACCGGAAAGTACATCTGATTCGTAATATGTCATCTGGAATCCTGTTCCATTAGTTCCTAAACTTCCAAAATCTTTATAACAATCTGGACTCTGTGGTATAAAAGCCTCTTTTTCTTTTAAATATTTCTGATAATCAACATCTCCTGAATAGGCTGATTTTAACCAATACTTAACAAAGTCGATTTCAACCCATTGCTTTTTTATATGGGACTGTAAATCCGGGTTAATGACCAAATCATAATCACATTTAGTAATTCCGCGAAGGTGATAAGCTCGTTCTCCCAGAACGCTTACCGGCACATTTGGATCATAGTCAGCCAAAGGATTTAAATATACGGTTGGTTGCTCCCGCAAATTCCAGGAACCGACTTTGCCTACTTTGTTTTCTGTAAACGGAACTCTAAGCGAAGTATTTGAACTCAGGATTGTTGAAGTTCCAGTAACTTCAAAATTACCTCTTGTTGTAATTTCAAGATCGCTTTTGATAACAGAAGGCTTCTTATTTATCAATCCCGTTAGTTTTCCTACTATTTTAGCAGCCTTTTTAATTACATCTAAGCTAATACCACGGGTTTTATTTACAACGTTGTTAGTAATATAATTTTCGGCATCTCCTCCGATAATGGTTCCTACATTTAAATTTATAGGAGTAGAAGATTGAGTGGATCCGTAAGTCAGTATAGTCCCATTAGAATATGCATATGAAGTTCCGAAAAAGTTGTAATTTGTAGTATTTTCGGATTCGCATAAAAGTTCCATATATTGTACAGAGGTATTATTCGGATTATATGCCAAAGCGATTTGAAAGCAGTTCCAACCTTGAACAATGCCCTTGGCGTTTCCTTGTACGGCATTGGTACAAGTCCAGGATTTAAGCGTCCCTAAGTTGATTGGAATTGCAACATCGGCTCCCATATTCAACCAAGTTTGATCAATTTTCCCAATTTGTTTCAAATTCATTTCCTGTACTTTTGGTTAATGAATTTCTAAATTCCAGAGAAAGAGGATAAATGATACCTGTGTCTTCTGCAACCAATTGCTCTGTTTTTATTCCCATATCGGTATCGGAGACCGATAATTGATTGTCATTACAAGAAAAAGCTAATGTTAAAAAACATACGCTTGCTATTGCTGATGTAAAAATATTTGTTTTCATATGATTAGTCATTTTAATTGTTTTTAATTTTCGGCCAAGGAGCATTTGCATATCCATACCCTTTCTTCTGAGGGTTTGTATACAAATTTAAATCACCAATCCATTTTGGATTGTTTAGTATCGAATCTGGGATGATCCCTGTTATTTTGTTATGTTTCATATAAAGATCTCCTTTGAAACTAAGTTCTTCACGTTGTATAATGTATTCAAAAGGAAATTTGGTGTAATCATTGTAGTCTAAATCCAATCGAATACCTTTTATATTGTTAGGCAGTTCTCCTCTTAAATGGTTTCTGCTTAAATCCACTATAGTAAGGCTCGGAGCTGTTTCCGTAATATCTTTCGGTAATTCGCCCGAAAGTTCACATTCTGACATAATGATCCTCCAAACTTTCGGTAGTGATAGAATCCCTTCCGGTATTTGACCCATGATTGAGGTTCCTACGATACTAATCTCTTCCAGGTTTTTCAGGTTGGAAATAGATGTCGGAAGAGCTCCTTCGAATCCTTTTCCGTCTATCAGAAGTACTCTTAACCCGGTCAGTTTTCCGATTTCTTCCGATAGCACTCCTCTGGGGAATGGGGTGTTGCATACAAGATGGAGTTTTTCGACCCGATACTCGTTTGTGGCTGAATCGGAAAGATATCCTCCTACTCCTGTCCATGTTGAAAAGTCGTTCAGGTCCCATTTATTATCCCAAAATTCTCCACCTCCGGCTTTGTAAAGAGCGACGAGTGCCAAACTGTCTTGCCGACTTATATGTGGAGCAGGAGGGCCGACGGGAGATGGATCGGGATCGGAAGAACAACTGCTGGCTATTGACAAGATGATAAATGCTATCCAGACAATGTAATGATTTTTTTCCATGCGATTGATGATTTATGGATGAACGTTTTTTATTTGATATCGGCACATCACAATATATTAAAAAAGTGATGGTTCGCATGAGGAGAAAAACGGATCGGTTCTTGAATAGGAACTAACTCTGTTTTTTAAGACTGTTGCTTCAAATAAGATATCTCATTGCGGGAGATGTCTCTTTTAGTTTGATCTCTTTTTGTTAACGAGTGCAATATATGAAAAAAATAATTGATCAACAAGGTTTTGTCTTAAAAAAAATATTTTCGCAGATATGGAGATATTTTTATTCTCCATATAATTCTATCTGTCTTTTTTTTAATGAAACATTGCATAAGTTATTCGCAATAATATATTCTTTGCAATCTAATAATAGATCCATTTCACGTCTTCGCGAACAATAACATTGAACATTAGGATGAATTATTATAGCAAAAAACATCTGGCTATTAGATGTGATTTTGATGTTGTTTTTGAATTTTTGCATTACAAATTGCTTTGTTTTGGAGCTGTTTGCTCACTCGAACTTCCTCAGAAAAGAGTATTCCGGACGGTATTCAAAAAATATCCGGTCGCCTTTCCAAAAATCATCTAAATCATTTTTGAAATGATCTTAATGATTAGGGAAAAGCATGCAGATGAAAGTTGACTTTTATTCGGATGAATATCGGGAATCATTTAGATCAATTCTAAAAGGTGAACGGATAAGAGTATGAAACGTCTCGTATCGATTATCAAAATGTGCTTTTCAGCAGGATATTTCAGCTAAAAGATAGAAAAAGATGGTCTGATTTCAACTATCATAAAAAGCGGAAAAAGCCGGTTTTGCTTTCTTTACGACAAAAAAGATCTGTATAAGGTTTGTCTTAGACGAAATTCAGCTTGTAATTCAGGCTTGTGGCTGTTGTTTTGTCAAATGCCAACTTCCGGAGAAACGCTTTTGTACGAGTTGTCTTGCATATCCATCCATATAGAACATAGAAAAAGGCTCTGATTTATCAAATTGACATTTTGATGAGACGTTTTGATTGGAGGTGTGTCGAAACAAAATCCTGTTTACTAATAGACATAATTTAAGCACGGATTACACGGAAAGAAAATAAATTTATCCGTGTAAATCCGTGCCTAAAAGATCGTGATAAAGGTGTTTTGACACACCTTCCTGTGGCTTGCTGTGAGTTATTGTACCAATTATTCTTCAATCTCCATCTCATCCAGCAAATATCCTGCTCCGGCATATTTGTCCATGATGAAGAGGACGTAGCGGATGTCGACGATGATGCTGCGCTGGTAGTCGGGGAGGTACTGGATGTCGCCGCCGACCCCTTCCCAGTTGCGGTCGAAATTGATGCCGATCAGTTCGCCGTTCGCATTCATCACAGGGCTGCCGGAGTTTCCACCGGTCGAATGGGTAGTTGTACTGAAAGCGACAGGCATTTTTCCGCCGGGAGCTTTGTAGCGTCCGAAATCTTTGGCGGCGTACAATTCTTTCAGACGGGCGGGCACGACGAATTCCCAGTTGGTGGAATCTTCTTTTTCCATCACGCCGTCCAGTGTTGTTTGATGACCGTAGTAGTCGCAGTCGCGCGGGCTGTAGCCTTTTACCTGTCCGTAGGTGAGGCGCAGGGTGAAGTTGGCGTCGGGGAAATTGGCACGGTCGCCATACATGGCCAGCAAACCTTTTACATAACGGCGGTGAGCCATTGCATACCCATCTTCAAATTCTTTTAACGCATTCTTCAGATTGGCTTCTTCTGCACGGACAGACTTGGCAAAAAGAATCATCGGGTCGTTTTCCAACGCTTTGGCAGACGGGCGGGAAAGGAATTTATTGAAATTATCCTCACTGCCGAAGATGGATGCCTCGAACAGATAGTCGACGAACCGGTCCGTGTCTCCTTTAAACTTCTTGTCGACCAGTCCGAAATAGGCCGGTTGCGCTTTCGGGTCGATCTGGCTGCGGTATTCTTTCAGCATCACTTTGGCGATTTTCTTGTCTACGTCGGCCGAGTAATTGCTGTTGGCAAATCCATGATAAGCCCGTTCCAACAGCCGGAGCTGTTCCTGTCTGGCTTTTTTGTCTTTCCCTTTCAGGGCTTCTATGACCGCATCCGTTTGAGTCGGCACGCTTGTAAATTCAATCCCTCTCAGAATCGCTTCGTCCAACATCCAACTGCGGAAACGCAGGTCTTTACGATCCGATACGATCTGTTCGAGTGCCATCAAGGCATCGGGATAGCTCGGTTCGCACATTTTGTTGGACCAGGCGATCAGTTTGTCCTGTTCCTCCTTTTTCACTTGTTCGAAATTCCGCTTTTTGATGGCCCAGTTGCTGCCGATCGCATTTTTGTAAGCATTTGTCGAGCCAGCATATTTGCTGGCATACTGAATCCGGACAGCCGGGTCTTTCAGCATCTCGTCCAACATGACTTTCTGGCGCAAATCACGGATGTGGATGCGGACCGTGTTGTCGATATCACGGCGTTCCGCCACTTCCCAGGAAGTATAGTATTTATTGGTCCGGCCGGGAAATCCCATCATCATGGCATAATCGTTTTCCTGGACGCCTTTCAATGAAATCTTAAACCAGCGTTTCGGGCGAAGCGGAACATTTTTGTCGGAGTAGGGAGCCGGATTGCCGTTCGCATCGGCATAGACGCGGAAGACGGAGAAGTCGCCCGTATGACGCGGCCACATCCAGTTGTCGGTATCTGCGCCGAACTTCCCGATCGACGAAGGAGGAGCCCCTACGAGACGGACATCGGAATAGATTTTCTTTGTGAACATGAAATACTGGTTGCCACCGTAGAACGCCTTGATCTCGACTTCCGTGCCCGGATTATCCTGCAGGAACTTTTCTCCGGCTTTTGCTTTTGCCAGTCCGTTCAGAAATTTAGGGGAGAGGAAGTTCATGCTGTTAGGATCGGTGTCTTTTTCCAGTTCCTTTTTCACATAGTCGGTCACATCCTCTATTTTATCGATGAAAGTGACGGTCATGCCGGGATTCGGAAGTTCCTGATCGCGCGACATGGCCCAAAAGCCGTTTGTCAGGTAGTCATGCTCCAGCGTACTGTGACGCTGGATGCAGCCGTAGCCGCAATGATGGTTGGTCAGGAGCAATCCTTCCGGTGAAACGATCTCGCCCGTGCAACCGCCTCCGAAGATGACGACGGCATCTTTCAGGGAAGCCGAGTCGGGGCTATAGATGTCATAATCTTGCAATTTAAGTCCCAGAGCTTGCATTTCCGGGAATTTTTGTCCTTTCAGCAAAGGTAGCAGCCACATGCCCTCATCGGCTGTTACCGGTAGCGACAGGATGGCTGCCGCGAGGGAGATGATGAGTCTCTTCATTGTTTTATGATTTATGATTTATGAATTATGATTTATGATTTCAGATTTATGGCTTTATCGTCTTCATAAATCATAAATCTGAAATCATAAATCTTACCATTGTTTATACGGATGTTTTGTCAACATCGAGTTATAGTAACGACGATCTCCACTGACCTCTTGTCCGATCCAGTCGGGCCGTTCAAAAGGTTCGTCCTCGTAAGCCAATTCTATTTCCGCTAAGATCAGCCCTTCGTTCTCGCCATGAAAAACGTCGATTTCCCAAGTGTGTTTTCCTGCCGGGACCAGATTGCGCATTTTGTCTATGGCTCCGGGTTCGCATAGTTTCAATAGCTCTTCCGCATCCGCTAACGGTATCTTCTGTTCGAACTCGTAGCGGCTCAACCCTTTCTCATCCGATGCGCCCTTGATCGTGAGGAATCCTTCTTCCCCCCGGATGCGCACCCGTACTGTCCGTCCGGGTTGTGAGCAGATATACCCTTGCACGATACGTTGTGCCGAGGTCACTTGCCGGCTGAAGTCACCGGTGACAAGGAATTTTCTTTCTATTTCGGTAGCCATGATGAGCAGTGGATAATTGACAACTTATTTAATCGTTACCATCGTTGCTCCGAAGCCGTATTCGCGGAAGGAGGCATCTTGGTAATAATGTTGTTTGTATTTTGTTTTTAGTTCTTTCTCGATTGCCTTGCGCAGTACCCCGTCGCCTTTTCCGTGGATAAAGACGATTTTCTGTCCTTTGTTGGCTGCGTATTTGGAGAGCACTTCATGGAATTTTTCCAACTGGTAGTTCAGCATGTCAGCGTTACTCAGCCCATTGGTGTTGTCCAGTAGTTCAGTGATATGCAGATCCACTTCGAGGATAGCGCTGTCTGTCGCTTTCTTCTTGACGATCGTTTGGGGAGCGCGGCGGTCTTCGCGTACTTTTTGCTGCATGGCTTCCTGTAATTCGGCTGCGGAAATCAGCAATTCTTTTTCAGGGATGTCCTGGCGCACGATCGGGTAGACCATTGCATCTTCGTCGAAGAAATCGTTTTCCATGAAGCAGTGTTGCTTATAGAATTTGACTGTATCGAGATGGAGTTCTACCGAAATGGCATTCTTCAATGAATAAGGTTTGTCCTTTTTGAACGCGATCAGTTGCACGCAGATACGTTCCAAGTCGTTCAGTTCTTCTTTGCCGAATTCTTCTAAGAAAATCTGTGTATTCGGCTCTACGATACCGTTATAGCGGCTGATCCAACTGTTGTTTTGGCGATTCATATAATTGAAGAACAGATAGTAATTGCTGTCATTGATGAAATAGGTTTCGTAGCCGCTTCCCTGCATCACTTTGGCAGGCTCTATCGGGAGGTAAGCCAAGTAGATATTCAGCCGTTCGCCCTCGGCGGTTTCTGCCGGGATAGGCGTCTCGTTGTTCGGTAGAGACGCACGGCTGTGCGTCTCTACGGTGGCGGTGTGCGATGGTGTCTGTGTAGCGGACGCCTGTTCCACGGAAGGCAACGGTGAACGCCGGGAGCTGTGCACCTGCATCTCGCTATCTCCTACGACAACACATTCACGGATCAGCGCCGGTACTTCGAATCCGTCTTCATCTTCCACCAAAACCTGGTCTTTCCCTTTGAAACTACGAACGACACCTCCACCGGTGCTGTTCAGGAAACGCACTTTGTCTCCTACTTTTATGTTACTCATAATTCGATTTACTTTTGTTATTTGCCACAAAAGTAGTAAAATTCAGCGATTAATCCGGTTTCGGACGGTTGATTTGCCAACCTTGTTTTTTATAGGAAATACCAGCATATCATTTTGCTATACTTATAAGGGTAAAGCATGGCAAAATGAAGTGTTAAAAAATATTACCCGCAATACTAATTCCAAATACATGCATAACTAATTCGATTTAGATGGGGTGGTAGTGACATTTTGATAAATCCGGGGCCGGATTCTTGTTCGTGTTTTCTGATACTTTTTACCTATAAATTTGTACTTTTGCAACCCGGTTCGATTAAAAGAGCCTGTAATAGCAAAAGTCATGACAACACAGACGCAACAGATACGTATCGAAGATTTTGATTATCCGCTGCCTGACGAGCGGATCGCCAAATTCCCGTTATCCAAACGGGATGAATCGAAACTCTTATTATATAAGGAAGGAAAAGTCAGCGAGAGTATATTCAAACATATTACGGATTACTTGCCGGATGGATCTCTGATGGTATTCAACAATACGCGGGTGATCCAGGCGCGTCTGCTGTTTCAGAAAGAGACAGGTGCGAAGATCGAGATTTTCTGCCTGGAACCGGTAGAACCGCATGACTATGCGTTGGTTTTCCAACAGACCGAACGTTGCCGCTGGACTTGCTTAGTCGGTAACCTGAAGAAATGGAAAGAAGGGTTTTTAAAGAAGGAGGTGCAGTTCGGTGGCGAGACGGTCATATTGAAAGCTGAAAAATTGCAGACCTGCGGGGACAGCCATCTCATCGAGTTTACATGGGATCATCCGACGTGCACGTTTGCCGACCTGTTGGATGCGGCAGGCGTGTTGCCGATCCCTCCTTATTTGAACCGGGAAACCGAGAAAAGCGATTTGCAGACCTACCAGACGGTCTACTCCAAGATAAAAGGTTCGGTGGCCGCACCGACAGCCGGTTTGCATTTTACACCGGAAGTCCTAGCCGCTATCGATGCGCAGGGGATCGGACGGGAAGAATTGACGCTTCATGTCGGAGCCGGGACATTCAAGCCTGTGAAAAGCGAGACGATCGAAGGGCATGAGATGCATACGGAATTTATCTCCGTACGCCGGAGTTCGATCGAACGGATTAAGAATAACCTCGGTAAGATTATTGCGGTCGGCACGACTTCGGTCCGTACGCTTGAAAGCCTCTATTATATGGGCGTCACGCTGGCTTCGAAACCGGATGCCACTGCCGAGGAACTGATTGTTAAGCAGTGGATGCCTTACGAAGAAGCGAATAACAAGCTGACGGCTGACGAGGCCTTGCAAAATATTCTGGATTATCTGGACCGTCGCCAGGCAGACAAGTTGGTGACGGCTACCCGGATCATTATCGCTCCGGGCTATGCGTTTAAGATCGTGCGCGGCATCGTGACCAACTTCCATCAGCCGAAAAGCACGTTGCTGTTGCTGATATCCGCTTTTGTGAAAGGGGACTGGAAAAATATTTATGATTATGCCCTGGCGCATGATTTCCGTTTTTTGAGTTACGGGGATAGCTCGCTATTGTTATAAAGTTCATACAATAAATCATACATAATCCTGTTTAATAAAACATAGATTATAGCAAATGAGACAATTTATCCCATATTTGTTCCTGTTGCTGACTGCGTCTTTCTTGTATTCCTGTAAATCAGCGAAACTGAGTGACGCGGAAGAAAAGCAGCGTATCGGCGAATATTTTGAAGCGGCGGCCATTTACAGGAAAGTATATACGAAAACACCTCCTGCCAAGCGTGACTTGCGTGGATATATCGCTTTTAGGATGGCGGAGTGTAACCGCTTGATCAACAATACGCCGCGTGCGACCAGCGCCTATATGAATGCGCTCAGGTATAAATATCCGGACAGTATCGTGAATCTCCGTCTGGGGCAGATGTACCAGAAGAGCGGACGTTATGGGGAGGCAATCAAATATTACAACGATTACTTGCTGGGGGAACCGGGCAGCGTGTTGGCCTTTAATGGTGTGACGGGCTCGGAGGAAGCGGTGAAATGGAAACAGTCGCCAACCCGCTATACGGTGAAGCGGATGGACAAGTTTAACTCCCGCCGTTCCGAATTCAGCCCGATGCTGTATGGCGAAAAGTACGATCAGTTGTATTTTGCTTCCACCCGTACGCCTAAAGGTGCCGGGAAAGATAAGGAAGAGACCAATAGCGCGATCACCGGACAGCGGAATAACGATTTCTTCTTGGTCAAGCAGGATGAAAATGGAACTTGGCAGGCTCCGGTCGAACTGGAAGATG
Organism: Parabacteroides vesiculifaciens; assembly: GCF_049860805.1. Lineage (NCBI taxonomy): Bacteria > Pseudomonadati > Bacteroidota > Bacteroidia > Bacteroidales > Tannerellaceae > Parabacteroides > Parabacteroides vesiculifaciens. Next base: position 2,382,614 of record NZ_CP187555.1, on the reverse strand, counting down.
AGGTAAATACGGAGTTCGATGAGGGAACGCCTTCTTTTTCCAAAGACGGGAATACGATGTATTATACCTATTGCGCACAAGACCCGGAAGGACCACGTACTTCGGAAATCTATATATCTTCCCGCAGTAGTGCCAAATGGGGAAAAGGAACCAGGGCGAGCATCGTAAAAGATTCGGTGACGGCTCTCGGTCACCCCTCGATATCGCCGGACGGCAAGTATCTGTATTTTGTGTCGGATGCCGTAGGTGGTTATGGAGGTAAAGACCTGTTTCGGGCACGTGTCGTGGGAAGCGACTTCGGGCCGATGGAGAATCTGGGACCGGATATCAATACGCCGGGTGATGAGATGTTCCCTTACGTGCGGGATTCCGTAACGCTCTATTTTGCTTCCGACGGGCATCCGGGAATGGGAGGGTTGGATATTTTCAAAGCGACCTTGGACAGTACGGGTAAGTGGAACGTCGAGAATATGAAAGCTCCGATCAACTCGGCCGGCGATGATTTCGGAATCACGTTTGCCGGAAACAAGGAAAGCGGCTTTTTTAGTTCCAACCGCAATGATGCGCGTGGATATGACCATTTGTATTCTTTCGAATTACCGGTTATCACTATCTTTATCGAAGGTATCGTGTCCGATGTGGACGAGAACCCGATAGAAGATGCAACGGTCCGTATTGTCGGCAGGGACGGTCTGAACGAAAAAGTGCTGGCAAAGAAAGACGGTAAGTACAAGGTTGAACTGGAACGTGATATCCGCTATGTGATGATGGCAAGCGCACGTGGTTATCTGAACCAGAATTTCGAACTGAAAACAGGGCCGGAGGAGAAGAACGAGACATATATCGTGGACTTTTTCCTTTCCCCGATCAGTAAACCTGTTGTGATCGAAAATATATTCTATGATTTCGACAAGGCGACTCTGCGTCCGGAATCGAAGAAGGCATTGGACGAAATGATCAAGATGCTGAATGATAACCCGAACGTGACGATCGAATTGGGTGCACATACCGACCGCAAAGGTACGGAGCAATATAACGAACGGTTGGCGCAGCGGCGGGCACAATCGGTTGTCGACTATCTGATTGCCGGGGGGATTGCCCAGGACCGGCTCGAGGCGAAAGGATATGGCGAAAGCGTCCCTAAAACGATCAACAAGAAGATGGCCAAGAATTATGATTTCCTGAATGAAGGAGATGTCCTGACCGAAGAATTTATTGATAAACTGACACCTGAACAGCAGGAGATTGCAGACCAGATAAACCGCCGGACGGAATTTAAAGTATTGCGGACGAACTATAATTTGTTTTGATTTATCGATAAGGTAAAAAGATATAAGGTACCTCGAATTTTAAACCTGTAACCTGTAAGAGGTTATCCACAGAACACCGGCATTTTTTTCTGAATGAGCCCGCCGGTTTTCGGATAACCTCTTACTTTTATGGATAAGACCGTTAATTATTTATTTCTCCGGTTATTTAATTCCTGATAAATCATATCTTTGCAAGCGATAAAAACAAGATACTATGAGGATGAGAATACTTTGCCTATTATCTTTTACATTGATATTTAGCGCCTGCAACGGCCAGCAGACGAAGAAAACGGAGGCTGGAGACACGAAAGGACGTACGTTTCAAATGGTCTCTGTCCCCAGCGTCATCACGGAACCGGAAGAACGCGCCGCTTACTTAGTGCAACACTATTGGGATAAGTTCGATTTTACGGACACCACCCTGATCCATCTCCCGGATATTACGGAGCAGGCGATTTCCGATTACATCGGCATGATGAAATATGTCCCGGAAATAACGGCCGTTGCTTCCATCAAAGATATGATGGGCAAAGCGTCGGCAGACAGTACGATGTTCGCCTATTTTTCCAGCCTGTATGAAAAGTATCTCTATGATCCGAATTCCCCCATGCGGAATGAGTCGTTGTATATCTATGTGCTGGAAACGGTTTTGGAAGCGCCAGTCCTCGATGAGGTAAGTAAGATACGCCCCGCCCATTTGCTCGAACTGGCGCTTAAAAACAGGGTAGGGAAACAGGCTGCGGATTTCACCTACACGCTGGCGGACGGTAAGAAAGGGACGCTCTATCACACGAAAGCCGATTATCTGCTCTTGTTTTTCTATAACCCGGATTGCCATGCCTGTAAGGAAATTACGGACCAGCTTGCTGCTTCTCCGCTTGTGACGGAGTGGATCAGGAACAACAAGCTTAAAGTCCTGGCTGTTTATCCGGATGAGGATCTGGAGGCTTGGAAAAACCATATTTCTTATATGCCTGCAAGCTGGATCAATTCTTATGACGCTACGGTGAGTCTGAAAAATGATGAGATTTATGATTTGAAAGCAATACCGACTCTTTATCTGCTGGACAAGGATAAGAAAGTTGTATTGAAGGATGTGACATTCAATCAGGTAGAGAATTATTTAAAACAATGATAAACGATATGAAAGCAAGGACTATTTTATTATCAATGGCTTTGGTGGCCGGAGTCAGCCTGAATGCTTCGGCTCAGTTTAAGATCGGTGGTAAATCCATCAATACTAAAAAGTTGGTGAATGCCGCATCTGACGCGGCAAAAGCGGTGACTCTGTCGGACGAGGACGTGGCTGCTATGGCTCGCGAGTATATCCAGTGGATGGATACGCATAATGAGGTTGCCGGACCGGAAACGGAGATGGGACAGCGTTTGGCAAATCTGACGAAAGATATCAAGATCGAAGGGTTAAAACTGAATTTCAAGGTTTATAACGTTATAGACGTGAATGCTTTCGCTTGTGGCGACGGGAGTGTGCGTGTTTGTGGTGGTTTGATGAAGATTATGGACGACAATGAGGTGTTGGCCGTTATCGGGCATGAAATCGGCCATGTTCTGCATACGGACTCGAAGGACGCCATGAAACAGGCTTATATGACGTCGGCGGCTAAAAACGCAATTGGTGCCGCCAGTAATACGGCGGCCAAATTGACAGATTCGCAATTGGGAAATTTGGTGGATGCTTTTGCCGGTGCGCAATATTCGCAAAAACAGGAAAATGCGGCGGACGATTATGGCTTTGAGTTCAGTATCGCGAACGGCATCGATCCTTATAGTATGTATAATTCGCTTAATAAACTCTTGGAACTAAGTGCGGAAGCTCCTAAATCATCCAAGTTCCGCCAGCTGTTTTCGAGCCATCCCGAAACACAAAAACGTGTCGAAAGGATGAAAGAAAAAGCGGATGAATACACAAAGAATCAGCAATGAACTGTTAATCACCTTTAAACTGATGATTTGCAGGTTAAAATAATGCTAAAAGCTTAAATATTCTGCCGTAAAACTATGCTACATAACATAAAATCCGTATATTTGCACTGTGTTTTTCATGGTATTAGATTTAAGGTTAGCAATGAAGATTGGTTGTCGTGATGACAACCTTTTCTTTTTTTAAGCCCTTTGTGCTTTTCTTTCCTTTCGAAAGTTTTTAAGATTCCGAAATAATATTACTTTTGTGTATTGACTAAAAAACTAAATAGTGTGGATACAAGAATAAAACTACGGGTGCAAGGTTTGACGAACAGCCAGATACAGTCAGGTGCCTATGCCTTGATTCTGGCAGAAGAGGATGGGGCTCGCCGCATACCTATTATTGTCGGGACGTCGGAAGCCCAGTCGATTGCGATCGCTTTGGAACGCATCACGCCTCCTCGCCCTTTGACGCATGATTTGTTTGCTACCTTTGCACAGGCATTCGGTGTTCGTTTGTGTGAGGTTTTCATCTATAAGTTTGAAGATGGCGTGTTTTATTCCGAACTGCTTTTTGAGGATGGAACCAAACAGATTCGTTTGGATTCGCGTACTTCCGATGCTATCGCCATCGCCTTGCGTGTGAAATGCGATATCTATACGACACCCGAGATTGTCCGTGGGTGTGGAGTCGTACTTGAAGATGCAGTGGAAGAGGTAGATAAGGATAGTGATGATTCCATCCTGGCTATGGAGCCGGAAGAAATACAAGATGAAACTAAATTGAAAAAATGGCTTTCTCTTTTGGATGCCGATGAATTGTCGGACCGTTTGGACGATGCCATCTCCGACGAGAATTACGAGTATGCAAAGATGTACAAGGATGAAATCCGGCGTCGTGAAGAGGAGGGCGGGCCCAGATGATAGAACAACAACTTGGTTTTAGCCTTGAATCTTTTTTACGTGGTATTCTGGGTATTGCTACGGTTTTGGGAGTTGCTTACCTGATGAGCTACGACCGGAAACGGGTCGATTGGAAACTGGTGGGGGGCGGATTGTTTATGCAGCTTGTCTTTGCCCTTGCTGTGTTGTATGTCCCGGTAGTCGGGACCGTCCTGGAATGGATGGGAAAGGCTTTTATCAAGCTGATGGATTTTACCCAGTCGGGAGTCGCTTTCCTTTTAGGCCCGCTGGTAACCAAGAGTGAAGGGTTCATCTTTTTGTTGAACTCGCTCCCTGTGGTGATTTTTTTCTCTGCCTTGGTTTCCTTATTTTATTACTGGGGGATTATCCAGCGTGTGGTGGGGGGATTCTCCTGGGTGTTGCGGCGTTTCATGAATATTTCCGGAGCCGAAGGATTGGTTACGTCCGGTAATGTGTTTATGGGAATGACGGAATCGCCTGTTTTGATTAAGAATTATCTGCCGGCGATGAACCGGTCGGAAATATTTCTGGTCATGGTTTCCGGGATGGGGACGATAGCCGGAACGGTGATGGGTACTTATATCGGTATGCTGGCTGGAGGTGATCCCGTGGCGAGGGTTTTGTTTGCGAAACATTTGCTTTCGGCCTCGTTGATGGCTGCTCCGGGTTCTATTGTCCTGGCTAAAATCCTTTGTCCGCAAACGGAAAAGGCTGACGACCGCTTAGTGAAGATGGAGAAAATCGGGCAGCATTCTACGGCGTTGGATGCGTTGGCTGCCGGAACGTCGACCGGTGTCCGCCTGATGGTGAATATCGCGGCGATGTTGCTTGTGTTTATTGCGATGGTCGCTCTTGCCAATTATATTCTGGAAGGTGTGATCGGGCGCTATACCGGGCTGAATGACTGGATCGTTTCTATTACGGACGGGAAGGCCCAAGGGCTGACCTTCCAGTTTATATTGGGAGTGATCCTTTCGCCTTTTATGTGGTTGATCGGCGTTCCTTACCAAGATGTGATGCTGGTCGGTTCCTTATTGGGACAGAAAACCATCCTGAACGAGTTTGTGGCTTATTTCCAGCTACAGGAATGGAAAGCGGACGGTTTGTTTATGTATCAGAAATCCGTATTGATGTCTACTTATATTTTATGTGGTTTTGCCAATATATCGTCTATCGGTATTTTGCTGGGTGGAATGGGAGTGCTGGCTCCCGAAAAAAGGGAATTGATTACTCGTTTCGGTTTTCCGGCGATGATTGGCGGTGCGTTGGTATCGGTTCTTTCTGCTACGGTAGTAGGCATGATACTTGGATAAATTGAGAATTGAAAATTGAAAATTTGAGATGCAGATATTTTACACACCGGATATAGATGTAAATCCGGAACTGCCGGAAGAAGAGGCGGGACATTGTATTCGTGTACTCAGGCTGGCTGAAGGTGACGGAATTCTATTGACGGATGGCAAAGGCTTCTTTTACAAGGCGGCAATCAGCCGTGCACATCCTAAACATTGTGAAGTGAATATTCTGGAAAAGTGGGAACAGCCTGCTTTGTGGAACTTCAATCTTCATATTGCAGTAGCTCCGACCAAGAATATGGACCGTATGGAGTGGTTTGCAGAGAAAGCAACCGAGATCGGCATCGATGCCATCACTTGCCTGAACTGCCGTTTTTCAGAGCGGAAGGAGGTGAAGCCAGCCCGTCTGGAAAAGATCTTAGTCAGCGCAATGAAACAATCCCAGAAAGCGACCTTGCCGGGACTAAACGGAATGACCGATTTCCGCGCGTTCGTCAGCCGGCCTTTCGACGGCCGTAAATTCATTGCCCATTGCGAAGAAGGCGAAAAGCCTCTTTTGAAACAAACCTATCATCCGAGAGAAAACGCCCTCGTCCTGATCGGCCCCGAAGGAGATTTCAGTCCCGAAGAAATAGCATTTGCCCTAAAAGAAGGATTCGAACCGATCTCATTAGGAAATAGTCGTTTGCGTACGGAAACGGCGGCGTTGGTGGCTTGCCATACGATACATGTGTTGAATCAGTAATACGGAAACAATGACCGAAAAAGAAAAATGCCGTCTCGGCCTGTTGTACGATGCTAATTACGATCCTGAAATATTGGCAGATCGTGAGCGTACCAAAGAATTGCTCTATGATTATAATCGTTTGCGTCCTTCCGAGCAGGCCGGGCGTACGGAATTGCTGAAAAAACTTTTAGGAAAGACGGGAGATAACTTGATAATCGAACCTCCTTTTGCCTGCGACTACGGGTATAATATCGAAGTAGGGGAAAACTTCTATGCCAATGTCAATCTGGTGATACTGGACGGGGCAAAGGTACGTATCGGCGATAATGCCTTTATCGCTCCCAATGTCGGTATTTATACGGCAGGACATCCGTTGGACGCATCCGACCGTAACAAAGGCTTGGAATACGCTTACCCGATCACGATCGGGGATAATGTATGGATCGGTGCAGGATCGATCATCCTTCCCGGCGTTACGATAGGCGATAATGTCGTTATCGGAGCCGGCAGTGTAGTGACAAAAGACATTCCCGCCTATTCGCTTGCCGTCGGGAATCCCTGTCGGGTGATTCGGAAGATCGGGTAAAAATTACATATCGAGTGAGCTCTTGCTGTTATATCGAGTAAGGTCTTGCCGTTATATCGTGTAGCGGGCGGATTACTCGATATGTGATTTTTGAGCGCTAAGCATACGGGAAAATCAGTGGATGCGGAAAATGACAAAATTCAGCAAATAATATGACAAAATGGTTGATGGATTTTGTGAATTTATAAATAATGTGTATTGTTTGGATTCCTTCGCGAACAAGTCGCATTGGTGTCGGGTGTTAATTCAGGGATGGTTCGCGCCACATTGTATGGGTTGGTCCGTGCCATGAAGACCTTTATCGAGCAAGGGCATACCGTCAATGTGGAAGGCTTCGACAGTTTCATCCCTACATTCAGTGCAAAAAGCAGTACCGTGGAGAAGGAGGCGAATGTCGACTCTATTCGTAAAATGAAATTACGTTTCGTGCCATGCACGGAACTGCGTGAAATGATGGACGGCATGATCTTGGATTTCAATGACAAGGACAGTACCAACGATTCGGAAGCTTCTTCCGGAGGGGAAGATGGAAGGCCGGGCGAGTTGTAACCCCGGTTACTTGATTGCGTGATTGAAACTTTTTTGCTCCCCGAACTGGCTATTTCCCGGTTCGGGGAGTTTATTTTTGCCCACTTCCTTTGGAGTTAAGAGAAAATCTCTATCTTTGTGGATAAACCAATAAAAGTGTAATGGATGGAAGTCGCTCTAAACGAATATCACAAAAAGGCAAATGCCGAGAAACTCAAGTCGATGGCCTCTTGGAAAAAGCTGAAGCTTTCGCACGAGGAGTGCTTGAATCACTTGAGGCACTTACGGGAACAACGGCTTGCAAGGGAGTCCAAATCACAAGGCTGAAAGAATGGGCTACTGAAAAAGGTTGTTGGTTTGAATCGATGGATGAACTTGGAACTTTTGTGGATCGTGGTTCCGAGAATGAAGTTTATTTGTCAAAAGAAAATAGCTGGTTTATATATAAACTCAATGATTTTCGCTATTCGGATGACAATCTTTCTCCCTTTTTCTTTCGGCTGAAAGCCCAACAAAAGTTATTTCCGGATTGTAGCTATGTACTCATGGGGTTTTCTATGAATAGAGAAGGAAAAGTGTGTGCGTTGTTGGCTCAACAGTATATTCTTTTTGGGCGTGAAGCGACAGAGGATGAAATACATGATGAACTTTTGAAACTTGGGTTCCATCCGGAAATGGATGGTGAGTATTATACGAATGGAGAATATGACATATTCGATGCTGTTCCCAATAATGTGCTTGTGGGGATAGATGGCAGTTTGTATTTCATCGATACGATAATTTATAAGTCTGATGAAGCGAATTTGTCTGTTTATAAAAGCCAATCTCCTAAGTATACAAAAAACGAATAAATATAAAGTGACATATAAATATGCTCCCTAAATCGGTAACTTCCCCGGTTTGGGGAGTTTTTATTTTTGTCCGTTTTCTTTGGGTTTGAAAAAAATCCATATCTTTGTCTCGTTCCCACGCCGATTAGGGGTGGGAGCAGACATATATATGAAAGGCGTTTATTGACGTCTTGTCTTCTATGACTTCGAACTTCGCAACTTTGAATTACACAAGGAGACAGGGCAGCGGTAGATGTCTGCGTAGGTTGTATTGTAAGATTTCGTGGGCTTAGTAGGTGCACGGAAGTATTTACATATACGTATCGGCGTGGGCTTCGCGTTGCTTATCCTTGTGTAATGGGCAATGCGAAGGCCTGGAGTCGTGGGATAAGTGACAGACGGATCCCGCGCTTTTTTGTATATGCTGGTTTATGAAAAGAGATAACTATTATTTATTAACTTTTTAAATTATAAATCAGATGAATACAAAAAGTATTTTTCTTCTCTGTATGTGGCTTTGTGTCGCCTGTTTTGTTCAGGCGCAGGTACCTCAACTTATCAGTTATCAGGCGGTAGCAAGAGATTTGACGGGGAAAGTTTTGTTTGAAAAAGCAATCTCTGTGCAAGTGGAAATTTTGCAAGGAAGCAATTCCGGTCCGGTTGCTTATTCCGAATCCCACGCATTGACAACCACTAAGACTGGAACTATCAATCTGTTGATAGGTGGTGGGGATGTCATCAATGGCGTTTTTGCCAGTATAGATTGGGGTAATGGCCCTTATTTTATGAAACTGAGTATGAAGCAGGATAAGGAAGTTGAATATAAGGAGGTATCTAATACCCAAATGCTCTCTGTCCCATATGCTTTGTATGCGGAGAAAGCTGGAGAGGTTGTTACTGGAGGAAGTGGAGGTAACGCCTCTGAAAGTGTAAACTTCGTGTTGATAAAAGACGATGAACATGATGATGATAATTGGTTATACAATATTTTGTTAGGGAATGAAATAGAAGGCTATAGTGGTGATACTTTCCCGTTTGAATTACGATTTTGTATTGTTTACTTGAATGGAATAAATCAAGAATTAAGTGCTTCTATTGAAGGATTTTCCGATACGGAAATTATATTTGAAATGTCATCTTCTTCTCCAATGGGTAGATATTGTAGTTTTACTAGTAATTATCAGGATATTCCTACTGGGCAATACAACCTTAAATTATTAATAAAAAATAAAAATGGGGTGGTACTGAATGAATATCCTTTTGTTTTCAATTTGAAATAAATTACTTTTTAAATGTGAATCAGATGAATACAAGAAAACTTTTTATTTTATATGTATGTCTATTGGCTATCTGTTTTTTGCAGGCACAAGACAAGATACCACAAGCTATCAGCTACCAAGCTGTAACCCCGTGATACACAGGGTAAAGTGGTGAGTGAAAAAACAATCGGCGTGAAAGTCGAAATCCTGAAAGGATCAGCAGATGGAAATGTCGTTTTTTCCGAAACACATACGCTAACCAGTAGCAAGACTGGAACGGTCAATCTCTTGATCGGACAAGGAAGTGCAGGAAGCGGAACATTTGTTTCCATTGATTGGGGTAGTGATATTTACTTTTTACAACTAAGCATGGACTTGGCTGGTGGAACCAATTATGAAAAGGTTTCGACCACGCAGATGTTGCCGGTTCCGTATGCGTTGTATGCGGCAAAGGCCGGGGAGGTTGAGAATGGAAAAAATAGTGGAAATGTTGAAGATACATTTAAAACAGTTGAAAAATGAAAAAATGTTTTATCATAACTTTTTTATGCTTCCTTGTGCAGGGAATATTTCTTTCCCTTCAAGCCCAAACCCTTGAAGGCTCATTCTCTTGTCAAGGAGAAGAGGAAGTAACTACATCAACTATCCAGTTGACCGCTATTGCCGGCCAGCCTTTTGAAGGGACAGTGGCCGGTTCGCCTTTGTCGTATGGTTTTATCGAAACGGTTTCTACAACCAATGAATATACGAATGTCACGGCGCTTACGCTTGGAGAGCATGAGGTCTCAGTAGAGGTAGGGGAAAGCGTGCAATTGTCGGCAACCTTTTCACCGGAGGCGGTCGAGAATCCGTTGGTGAGCTGGTTTTCTTCTGATCCGGCGGTTGCAACCGTAAAGGATGGAAGGGTGGTTGCCAAAGGAAAAGGGGCAGTGGTCATAACCGCTGTTTCGGCTTGCGGCGTCTATGCTGACCAGTGCAACCTGACGGTTACTCAATCGGAACCCGATCCCGAGCCTGAACCCAATCCGATTCTTGTCACCGGTGTTTCCCTTGAACCGGAAGAGGCTTTATTGGAAATAGGTGAAACGATTGAATTGGAAGCAATGGTTTCTCCTGTAGATGCAGACGATAAACGGGTGGAATGGAAATCTTCGGATGAAAGTGTGGCTACCGTGCGGGATGGAGTCGTGACGGCAGTGGGTGCCGGAACCGCTACGATCAGTGTCACAACGGTCGATGGCGGATATAAAGCAATATGTACGGTCATGGTCAACGAGGATCCGACCTCGATTGAAAATGTGAGTGAAGGCAATAACGTTTTCCTTGTAGGGGATTATTTGCATTTGGTGGTACAAAAGCCGCAAACGATTTATATATTGGATGTAAGCGGAAAAGTGTGTAGTGTCATTCAATGTCAATCGGGACAGAGTACCGTGCCGATGCAAAAATATCCGGCCGGTATCTATTTTGTCCGAATGGAGAATCGGGTCGTTAAAGTGGTTAAACGGTAAATCTATTTAGCGATTGGTAAGGGAGGTATGTGTTGTGTCACATACCTCTTTTTCATTTCCGAATTTTGGCTGATTGCCTTTGTGGAATTAAGGATTAATATTTAAATTTGCGAATAATGAATAAATTCATATAGATGTGGCGGTACATTATATAATATAAACAGATGAATTACAAAAAAACATTCTACTGTGCAGCACTTGTTTTGCTGGCAGCTTGTAGTCCTGCAGACAAACAAAATGTGGGACAATTGATCGATGCGCTTGATGATGAAGCGTGGAAGAATTCCGAGTGGATTTCAGTAGTGAATGCTCCTGTGGTGACAGGCATCGTGAATGATGGTACGCGTGCGGCAGATGGAGCCAGTTGGTTCGTCTCTACTTTGACCAACGAGGGGAAGGTGAAACGGGTAGAGTGGATGACAGCCGGACTTGGCGTCTATGATTTGTATGTCAACGGGAATCTTGTCGGTAAAGAGGTGCTCAAACCGGGATTTACTCATCCGTTAAAAACAAAACGTTCGTTTACGTATGACATCACTGAGGCTTTTAACAAACAGTCGGGAGCAACGAATCAGTTGGCAGCGCAGGTGACTCCCGGTTGGTGGGGCGACAAAATCATCACTCCTGCAGGCAATCAAGGTATGTATGGTACGAAATGTGCATTTCGCGGTGTATTGCGTGTGACGTATGCGGATGGTACGACACGTCTTTTGGGAACGAATACCGATACGTGGCAAGCCGGTATAGCCGGACCTGTGAAACATGCAGCCATTTTTGACGGTGAAGTTTATGATGCCCGTGAAGCGCAAGGTTTTCTCACTCCGGAACGACTCTCTAAACCGGAAGTGAATCGTGAGTTTCAAGGAAAAATACGTCCCAACAACGGTGCGGAGATCTATATGCGTTCTGATATAGCGCTTGCCCCTGTAAAAGCCTATATTTGGCAAGAGGTGACCGGGCAGAACGATGATGCTTATGGCAAGGTCGTCATCAAGAAAGAGTTTGCAGAGGGAGAAGCCGTCTTGGTGAATCCGGGTGAGAACTTGGTGGTGGATTTCGGGCAGAATGCGGCCGCGGTGCCGGAATTTCTTTTTCAGGCAAAAGAGGGGACAACGCTTCACTGTGTGACATCGGAGTTGCTCAATGATGGTAATGGAGCAAAGAGCAGGGGCATGGATGGTCCGGAAGGTAGCGTACACCGTCTTAATCTGCGCATACCCGAAACGGGCATGATGCTTGACTACACATTTGCGGCAGGAGATAAGCCTGTCTTTTATCGTCCGCAAAACACTTTCTTCGGGTATCGTTTCCTTTCGATTACCGTTACGGAGCCTGTTGTCATCAAGCAGATACGCAGTGTCCCTGTTACCTCTATCGCCCAGGAAATGGAAACGGGCCGTATCACAACGGGAAATGATTTGGTGAACCAACTTATTTCAAATACTTATTGGGGGCAATTGTCCAATTACCTTTCCGTCCCGACCGATTGTCCGCAGCGTAACGAACGTTTGGGCTGGACGGCCGACACACAGGTGTTTGCCGAGGCCGGAACGTTTTTTGCCAACACGAGCCGTTTCTTCCATAAGTGGTTACAGGATATGCGCGACACCCAGTCTCCTTTTGGGGGTTATCCCGGTGTGGCTCCTTTTGCACAATATGGATGCGGAGACCAGGATATGATGCGTCTTGGTTGGGCGGATGCCGGAATCATCGTGCCATGGGTTGTTTGGAAACAATTTGACGACAAACAGGTCATTGAGGATTCTTGGGAATCGATGGAGCGTTTCATGAATCATGTGGCAGAGACGAAGTATGACCATAATGCGCTTAGGCAGGAAAACGGCAATTATCAATGGGCCGACTGGCTGAGCTACGAACCGTTGGAGAGCTGCAGTGGACGGGCTTTCACATCAAATGGCCCTCTGCCGGAGGCGGTGGATTATTGGAACTATTTGTGTGCCAGCTATTGGTTGATAGATGCCGGTATGATGCGTGATATGGCTAATGCCACAGGGCGTGACGCTGCACGTTATGCTTCAATGGTCGATGAAGCACGGGATTATATACGTCAGCAGTTCTTTACTCCGGATGGTGAGTTCAAGACCGGTATTTTGAATACTATGCAGACCCCTGCACTGTTTGCCCTGAAGAATAATATTATGGAAGGCGCTGCAAAAGAACGCATGATATCCCGGTTGCGTCAGAACTTTAAGGATCATGGTAATTGCTTGCAGACCGGTTTCCTGGGAACCTCCATTCTTATGGCTACACTTACCGAAAACGGTATGTCTGATATCGCCTATGAGCTTCTTTTCCAGCGTAAAAATCCATCGTGGCTCTATTCTATCGATAATGGTGCTACTACTATCTGGGAACGTTGGAATAGTTATATGATAGAGGAAGGTATGGGGCCACGCGGTATGAATTCGTTCAACCACTATGCGTATGGCTGTGTGTGCGAATGGTTGTGGGAGACTGCGGCGGGTATTGCTGCTGATCCTTCGTGTCCGGGGTTCCGTCATATCATCATGCGGCCTGTGCCCGATCGTCGTTTAGGTCATCTTACGGCCGAATACCGGTCGGTGGCAGGAGTTATCAAGAGTGCCTGGAAGTATGAAGGTGATACGTGGCAGTGGACATTCACCATTCCGGAAGGGGCTACGGCCGATGTCACGCTTCCCGGTGAAACTGTTGCCAAAGAATATGGTTCGGGGACTCATACTGTAAGTGTGAATATGTAAATCCGGAGAATCGTTTGATGATGGATTGGAAGCAAATATAGTGGCAAACAAAGTATGCTTCAATAAAAAAAGAGATATGCGGCAATAGCGCATATCTCTTTTTTTATCTTATTCCCATTCGATTGTTGCGTTGGGTTTTGGAGACATATCGTAGCAAACGCGGTTGACGTTTTTGACTTCTTTCAGGATACGGTCCGTGATTTTCATCAAAATTGGCCAATCGACGGGCTCGATAGTTGCCGTCATGGCATCTACCGTATTGACGGCACGTATGATAACAGGCCAGTCGAAAGAACGGGCATTATCGCGTACACCAACCGATTTGAAGTCAGGCACAACGGTGAAATATTGCCAAACCTTCTTGTCCAATCCGGCTTTTTGGAATTCTTCGCGCAAGATGGCATCCGCTTCGCGAACCGCTTCCAGTCTGTCGCGTGTGATAGCACCTAAGCAACGCACTCCTAAGCCCGGGCCGGGGAACGGCTGGCGGAAGACCATTTCGTAGGGCAAGCCCAGTTCCAGGCCGCAAGCGCGTACTTCGTCCTTAAACAATTGGCGCAACGGTTCGACCAATTCGAATTTTAAATCTTCGGGCAAGCCGCCTACGTTGTGGTGTGATTTAACCATCTTGGCCGTCTTCGTACCGCTTTCCACGATGTCCGGATAGATAGTACCTTGAGCTAAGAAGTCGATGCCGTCCAGTTTGCGGGCTTCTTCTTCAAAGACACGGATAAATTCGCCACCGATGATTTTGCGTTTTTCTTCCGGATCGGCAACCCCTGCCAGCTTATCCAAGAAACGGTCCGTGACATCTTTATAAATCAGGTTCGCGTTCAACTGGTTCTTGAAAACTTCAACGACATCTTCCGATTCGCCTTTGCGCATCAAACCGTGATTGACGTGTACGCAAACCAGCTTGTCGCCGATAGCCTTCAGAAGTAATGCTGCAACAACGGAACTGTCGACTCCGCCTGAAAGTGCCAGCAATACCTTTCTGTCGCCAACCTGGCGTCTTACCAGTTCGATCTGGTCATTGACGAAGTTTGTCATATTCCAGTTCGCTTCAGCTTTGCAAGTATCGAACACAAATGACTTTACGGCATCTTTGATCGCTTCTACGTCATTCGCGAACTCGCCTAATTTTACTTCGCAAAGAGCCTTGTCGTGGCCGGCAGCCATAACAGGGATTCCGATCGAATAGATTCCCGGATTTACATCGATGGCAACACCGTCGATCACATTGTTAGGACCGCCGTTGATGATGATGCCTTTTACATTCGGAAGCGCTTTGAGCTCTTCGACCGTGATGTCGTGCGGATAGATTTCGCTATAGACACCCAATGCACGGATCGCTCTGGCCAGCACCGTGTTTTCGTGGCTACCCAGATCTAAGATAATGATCATATCCTGCTTCATTATTTATCTCCTATAAATTATATTAAGTTAGTCTTATGTTACGTTATGATTTTTATTCCCACTCGATCGTTGCTGGCGGTTTCGAGCTGATGTCGTAGACAACGCGGTTTACGCCTTTGACCTTGTTGATGATTTCGTTGGAAACCTTTGCAAGGAATTCGTAAGGAAGTTGTGCCCAGTCGGCCGTCATGGCATCCGTCGAGGTTACGGCACGCAAGGCGACCGTATTTTCGTATGTCCGTTCGTCGCCCATAACGCCCACGGACTGGATCGGAAGGAGGATCACTCCAGCCTGCCAGATCTTGTCATACAAGCCCCATTCGCGCATCAACGACATATAAATTTCGTCGGCATCTTGCAAGATCCGTACTTTTTCAGGTGTGATATCGCCTAAGATACGGATACCCAAGCCGGGACCGGGGAACGGATGGCGTTTGATCAGGTGCGGTTGCATACCCAACTCCATACCGACGCGGCGTACTTCGTCTTTGAACAGAAGGCGCAACGGTTCGACCAGTTTCAGGTTCATTTTGGCAGGCAGGCCGCCTACGTTGTGATGGCTCTTGATTACGGTTCCGGTAATGGACAACGATTCGATTACGTCCGGATAGATAGTGCCTTGGCCTAACCATTTGATATCTTTCAGCTTGTGGGCCTCTTCGTCGAACACATCGATGAAGCCTTTACCGATGATCTTGCGTTTTTTTTCGGGTTCGCTCACACCCGCCAGTTCTTTGTAGAATTTCTCTTTGGCATCGACTCCGATTACGTTCAGCCCTAAGTGTGCATAATCTTTCAATACGTTTTCAAATTCATTCTTACGCAACAAGCCGTGGTCGACGAAAATACAAGTCAGGTTCTTGCCGATAGCCTTGTGCAACAAGACGGCCGTAACAGAAGAATCCACACCGCCGGAGAGCGCCAGGATTACTTTGTCATCCCCCAATTGCTCCTTCAGTTCGGCAACGGTCGATTCGATAAAGGATGCCGGTGTCCAGTCTTTGGCACATCCGCAAATATTCAGGAAGTTGTCTAATAGTTTAGTGCCGTCGGTCGAATGGAATACTTCCGGGTGGAATTGCACACCCCAGGTTTGTTCGCCTTCCACGTGATAGGCCGCTGCTTTGACATCGTCCGTGCTGGCGATTACTTTGAAGTTTTCGGGGAGGACCGTGATAGTGTCTCCGTGGGACATCCAGATTTGTGAACCTACATGGATACCTTTCAGTAATTCGTCTGTATTGTCGATATACGACAAGTTGGCACGCCCGTATTCGCGGGAGTTGGCCGGTTCGACATTTCCACCGGATGTGTAAGCCAGAAATTGGGCTCCGTAACAGATTCCCAACACGGGATATTTACCGCGTATTTCACTTAAGTCAGCTTTGAACGCATTGGCGTCATATACGGAATAGGGACTTCCGGAAAGGATAACACCTTTTACATCTGTAGCATCATGGGGGAATTTGTTGTAGGGGACAATCTCGCAATACATATTCAACTCACGGATTCTACGGCCGATTAATTGAGTTGTTTGCGAGCCGAAATCAAGAATAATAAGTTTCTCGTGCATGCAAATTATTATTTAATTGAGTGCCACAAAGGTAGGAATAATATTCGAAACTTGAACCATTTTTGAGGCATCAGGTTATAGTATTATTCAACAGAGATTACAAAAAAAATGAAACGGGTTATCTTTCTATTTGCATCGTTGCTCTCATCTCCCTTTTTCCTACAAGCGGAAGAAGGCTTGGCGAAAAAAATGCAAGCCTTGTCGTTGGAAGATTCGGAAATAAAGCGTGTCTTATATTTCCTGGCGATTCTTCTGGTCCAGTCCGTATTGATCGGGCTGACCTCGTTTGTATACCGGAAAGCCAAGTTGAAGATCGCTTCCCTGAAAGAGACGCGGCTGAAGTCGATCACCTTCCACGGCTATGATTTGCTGGATACGGACAAGCAGGTGAAATTGTTGATTTTCCTGGCTAATATGATACGCTGGTTGTTAATCGTATTGCAATTGTTGTTTTCGGTCCCGATCTTGTTCTCTATTTTCCCGGAAACGAAGAATTTCGCGACTCAACTCTTCTCTTATGTTTGGAAACCAGTCAAGTTTATAGGAAAAGGCATTGTCAATTATTTGCCCAATCTCTTTACGATTATCGTGATCGTGTTGGTGATCCGGTATGTCGTGCGTATTATTAAATATATGACGGATCAGGTGGCTGAAGGGAAGTTGAAGATCTCCGGTTTTTATCCCGACTGGGCGTCGCCAACCTATCATATCGTCCGTTTTCTGCTATACGCTTTTATGGTTGCAATGATTTATCCCTATCTGCCGGGGGCCGATTCGGGTGTGTTCCAGGGGGTGTCGGTTTTTGTCGGCCTGATTGTTTCGTTGGGATCGAGTACGGTGATCGGCAATATCATTGCCGGCTTTGTGATTACTTATATGCGGCCGTTTAAATTGGGAGACCGCATAAAGTTGAACGATACCGTTGGGAACGTGATCGAGAAAACAACGCTGGTTACCCGCATCCGTACGCCTAAAAACGAACTGGTGACAATCCCTAATTCATTTATCATGTCATCCCATACTACTAATTATAGTGAGTCGGCGCGTGACCTGGGATTGATTATCCATGCAGAAGTGACGATCGGTTATGATACGCCCTGGCGGAAAGTACATCAATTGTTGATCGATGCGGCAAAAGCGACGCCTGGCGTGAGTAGTGAGCCGGAACCCTTTGTGCTGGAAACGTCCTTGAGCGACTTTTATCCAGTTTACCAGATTAATGCCTATATCAAGGATGCCGATAAGCTCAACCAGCTATATTCGGAGCTTTTCCAGAATATCCAGGATAAGTTTGCGGCGGCCGATGTCGAGATCTTATCTCCCCATTACACCGCTTTTCGTAACGGTGATGCGTCAACTATTCCGAAATAGGGCAACCGCACCAAATCCAGCAGTAACAATTTTTTATTTCAATGGAGAGAAAAACCCGTTTTTGTCCCGAATAATTCTTCCTTAAGTGCCTGCTAATTCTGTAATCGGTGTCAGTGACTTTATAATCAGTGGTTGTGATTATATAATTGCTGGCACTGATTTTATAATCACTGGCACTGATTACAGAATTGATAGGCATTCCGATATTTTTTATGCCTATATAGATAAGTTTTCTTGTAGCGGGGATAGATTATTCCTTATATTATGTAGTCCATAAGATCGTATTGCTTAAAAATGAATTTGGTGCGGTCGCCCTGATTCCGAAAGAAGAGACTTCTTCTGCCACGAAATGATGATCCTCTTTTTTCTTAAAAAAAGTATAATAAGCCGTTACTCCTTTTTTTAGCAACTTATTAAATACTACCTTTGCGTGTTCATTTTTAATCGTAACCGTATGGATGCTGAAAAGAAAGAAACAAAAGAAATAAATAAAATGTCACTGCTGATCATGGCAGTGGTTGTGTTATTGTTGATTATCGCTGGTGCAGCTTATTATATTTTCAACCAGAAGCAGCAGATGGAAGAGTTGGAACAGGCTTATGTTCTGGATAAGGAGATGCTGGAGGATGAATTTAACCAAATGTCTCTTCAATATGAAGGAGAAAAATTTACTATAGGTAATGACTCGTTGCTGAGTCTTTATTCTACCGAACAAGCCAAAGTACAGCGCCTGTTGGAAGAGCTTCGTACCGTAAAAGCGACTAATACGAAAGAGATTGCCCGCCTGAAAAAGGAATTGCAAACGTTGCGTAAGATCATGCGTAACTATCTTGAGCAGATCGACTCCTTGAACCGCGCCAATGAACAACTGAAGGTTGAAAAGAATGAAGCGGTAAAGAAATACAAACAGGCTTCTTCTACGGCTACTACTTTGAAGAAGGAAAAAGAGAAGTTGACGGAACGTGTCACACTGGCAAGCCGTCTGGATGCGACGGGTATCAACGTGACTCCTGTCAATGGCCGAGGAAAGAAAGCGAAGGTGATCAAGAAGATGGAACAATTCGTCGTGGACTTCCGGATCGGCAAGAATATTACGGCTCCGGTCGGTGAGAAGACGATCTATGTGCGTATCATGAAGCCGGACGATGATATTTTGTTGAAGAGCCGTGCCGATGTCTTTACCTTCGAAGGAAAAGAAATCAATTACTCCATGAAGAAGTTAGTCGAATATGACGGTGAGGAATTGCCGGTTACGATGTATTGGAATATCGAAGAATTTCTTTCTCCGGGCACATACCGGGTCGATATATTTGCGGATGGCAACCTGATCGGTCGTAAAAGCTTCACACTCGAAAAATAGTGATGGAAACGGATGCTCATTTCGTGCGACTACTTGCCGATCTTCCGGAAGCCCTCGCCCGCGATGAAGCTTTTCTCGGCGAACTGGAAAATCATGCGAAGGTAATCTTCGTGAAGAAAGGAGATTACCTGTTGCGTACGGGCGAGTTGTGCCAGGATGCCTATTTTATCAACAAAGGCCTTTTCATCAATCTATATGTAAACGGGAATGGCAACGAATGTGTCACCGGCTTTGCGGCCGATAATATGTTTCCGTTTCTTTCCGCTATCGGCTATTTCACCAAGCAGCCTTCCGAATTCGAGATCAAGGCGCTCGAGGCCGGCGAGTTGCTTTGTTTCTCCCGTGGCCATATCGAGAGCCTTTCATTCCGTTACCCTTTGTTTGCTTCCTACTACCAAAATATAATGTTGACGATCATCTATAAGTTGGATGTGTTGTTGGCCGTCCGCCTCTCCTCCACAGCTGAAGAGTTCATCCAGTTCCTCTACACAAACTATGCCTGGATGATCAACCGGGTTCCTGATAAATATATCGCCCGCTATATGGGAATCAGTAATGCCTGGTATTGCAAGTTGAAAAAGAAAGTCTTATTTCTTCCATCTTAATTGAATTAGTTCAATTTTATATTTAAAGCGAACCAATACTTTTGCACCGGATTCCTTATATTTGCTGAGTTTCAATAAGGTCTTGGCATAGAGATGGAGTATTTAGAATAGAATCCGAATAAAACAAGATAGAGATGAAAAGATTTGTCGTATTAGTAGCTTTACTGATTTCGTCGGGCTATGCAAGCGCCGGGCGTACGTTGACGTTAGAGGAATGCCGTCAACTGGCTATTCAGAACAATAAAGAGTTGAAAATTTCGGGAGAAAAGATTAAAATAGCCGGTTATGAGAAAAAGGCTGCCTTCACCAAATATTTCCCTGGGCTCTCGGCAACCGGTGCGTATATGTGGAACCAGAAAGATATCAATCTGCTGGATATGGGAGCACTCGGCACTTCTATCGGAGGAGCTCTTGGCCCGATCGCCCAGCTTCCGGTGTTTGGAAAGCTGATGGAAGGGGTGGGCGATCTGCAACATCTCGATATCCAGAACATCTGGGTGGGAAGCGTTTCTCTCGTACAACCTGTGTTTATGGGGGGGAAGATCATCAATTACAATCAGATTACCAAGTATGCCAAACAACTGGCCGAGTCGATGAATGACCAGCAATTGCAGGATGTCATCTATAAAACCGATGAAACCTATTGGCAGGTGATTTCCCTGGTGAATAAAAAGAAGCTGGCCGATGCCTATGTCGACTTGCTTCGCAAGACCGATCACGATATAACGGCCATGATCAACGAAGGAGTGGCGACCGAAGCCGACGGCCTCTCCGTCAAAGTCAAACTGAACGAGGCCGAGATGGCACAGACGAAAGTCGATAACGGCCTCGCTCTCTCCCGTATGTTGTTGGCCCAGATATGCGGGCTTCCGTTGGAAGAGCCGCTTGCTTTGGCGGATGAAGACATAGAGGATTTCCCGGTGGAACCGTCCATTACGGCCGCTGATGTGAACGAGGCTTTCATGAACCGTAACGAGTTGAAGAGTCTCGACCTGGCGACTAAGATTTATAAACGCAAGGAGCGGATCGTATTGTCGGATATGTTGCCGAATGTGGCTTTTATGGCGAACTATCTGGTTACGAACCCGAATGCCATGAACGGTTTCAAGAATGAATTTGCGGGGATGTTCAATGTCGGCGTGATGGTGAAAGTGCCTCTTTCCGGTTGGTGGGAGGGAAGCTATAAGCGCAATTCGGCTCGTGCCGAGACACGCATCAAGTCGTTGGAATTGCAGGACGCCCGCGAGAAGGTGGAGTTGCAAGTCAACCAATCCGTCTACAAGGTCAACGAAGCGAACAAGAAGCTGACTGCTTCCACCCGCAATATGGAGAACGCGGAAGAGAACCTCCGCCATGCCAATCTGGGCTTCGAAGAGGGCGTAATCCCGGCACTTAACCTGATGCAGGCGCAGACGGCTTGGGTATCGGCCCGTTCCAGCCTGATAGATGCGCAGATAGAGGTGAAACTGACGGAAGTCTACCTGACAAAAGCAATGGGAAAATTGAAAGTTGAGAATTAGAAATTAAAAAATAAATCAAAATACATACTCTTATGAACGAGAATAGGAAGTTTTCGATCAACAACATGCTACTTGCATTTATCACATTTTTAGGTGTGGTCGGATTAGTCGCATTAACCGGTTTCTTTTTATTGACACCGCCGGACGATATTATTATGGGGCAGGCGGAAGCTACGCAAGTCCGTATTTCCGGCAAAGTGCCCGGACGGATCGAGGCGTACCGTTTCGGTGAGGGCGATAAGGTGAAGGCGGGCGACACGCTTGTCTTTCTGGATACGCCCGAAGTCCTTGCCAAACTCCAGCAGGCGGAAGCTGTACGCCGTGCTGCCGAAGCTCAGAACGCAAAGGCTATCAGAGGAGCTCGCGTGCAGGAGATAGCAGGTGCATACGAAATGTGGCAGAAGGCGCAGGCTGGGTTGGATATTGCCAAAAAATCATATACACGCGTACAAAACCTTTTTGACAAAGGGGTGATGTCCGCCCAGAAACGCGATGAGGCGGAAGCCAACTACAAGGCGATGATTGCTACCGAAAAAGCTGCCAAGTCCCAGTATGATATGGCTGTGGACGGTGCCCGTACGGAAGATAAAGCCGCCGCCGCCGCCCTTGTGCAACAGGCCGGAGGAGCGGTTGCTGAAGTGGAATCCTACTTGAAGGAAGCTGCTCTGGTCTCCCCGATTGACGGTGAAGTGTCCGAACGTTTCCCAGAAGTGGGCGAACTGGTCGGAACGGGTGCTCCTATCATGAATATCACCGATCTAAACGATATGTGGGTGACGTTCAGCATCCGTGAAGACCATCTGAAAGACATCAAGATCGGTTCCGAACTGGATGCTTTTATCCCGGCGCTGGATAACCGGCCGGTCAAGTTGAAAGTCTATTATATGAAGGATATGGGTACATACGCCGCCTGGAAAGCGACGAAGACGAACGGGCAGTTCGACTCCAAGACATTCGAAGTGCGTGCCCGCCCTCTGGAGAAGGTAGCCGACTTGCGCCCAGGAATGTCTGTCATTAAAAAATTGAAAATTGAAGATTGAAAATAAATCATCCCTTGTGAAGGTGTGCCAAACTCCCCGTGTCAAGTGCGGGAACAGTACAGTTTTGACACGCCCTCCAAAAGAGAAGGGTATTTACTTGCCGTCCTTTAGAGGACGGTAAAAGAAGAATATAAAAGCAAATTTGAATGGAAAATGAAGATATAAATAGCAAACCCAAATTGTCATTTGTCATTTGTCATTTGTCATTTGTCAAAATCGCCAGGCGTGAGGTATTCAGGATTTGCAAAAAACCGGTCTACTTTTTCTGTATGTTGGTGGCTCCGGTTATCTGTGTGGTCTTTTTCCTTTCGTTGATGAAGGAGGGCTTGCCGACCGATATGCCCATTGCGGTGGTAGACATGGACGGCTCTTCCAACTCCCGTAATTTGGTACGCCAGTTGGATGCTTTCGAGCAAACGAAGGTCGTGCAGACAACCGTTTCGTTCGAGGAAGCCCGCCGGGCAATGCAGGAAGGAAAAGTTTACGGCATCTTCTATATCCCGAAAGACTTTGGTGTGGATGCGACGGCAGGACGGCAACCTAAGTTATCGTTCTATACGAACGGTACCTACCTCATTGCCGCCTCCCTCTTGTTCCGGGACATGAAAACCATGTCTGTCCTGGCAGGCGCTTCGGTCGGATTGCAAACCGGACTGGCGCATGGCTATACCGAAGGCCAGATAATGGCGCAACTCCAGCCGATTGTGATCGACACACATGCGATCGGCAACCCGTGGCTCAATTATTCGGTCTATCTGAATAACACCCTCTTGCCCGGTGTTTTGCAATTGATGATCTTCCTGGTGACGGTGATGAGTATCGGCTCCGAGATCAAATACTCGACGGCGCGCGAATGGTTGGCGATGGGCGGGAATTCGCTAACGGTGAGCCTTATAGGAAAGATATTACCTTATACGGTGATCTTTACGACTGTGGCGTTCTTGTATGCGGCCGCCTTATACGGGTTCAATTCGTTTCCGCTCAATAGTGGTTGGCTACCGATGTTGTCGGCTCTGTTCTTGTTGGTGATCGCTTCGCAGGCGGTAGGGATCTTCATGATCGGGGTGTTGCCGACTTTCCGCCTGGGGCTGAGTTTTGCCTGCCTGTTCGGAATGATAGCTTTCTCTATCGTCGGATTCTCTTTCCCGGTGTTAGGGATGGACCCTACGTTGCAGGCACTCTCTGACTTGTTCCCGCTCCGGCACTATTTCCTGATCTATGTGGACCAGGCTTTGAACGGAAGGCCTTTCTTCTATAGCTGGACAGAATATGCGTGGCTCACGGGTTTCCTTGTTTTGCCTTTCTTGATCGGAAAGAACCTGAAGAACGCGTTGTTATACTTTAAATATATTCCGTAAAACAGAAAGAAATGAAAAGAGAACATCGTTTACGATATATAATAAAAGAAGGAATTCTGGATACCTTTTACATCTGGAAAGACGAATTGAAGAATGTCTTCAAGGACGAGGGGGTGCTGATCTTCTTTTTCCTGGTGCCGTTTGCCTATCCGTTGCTCTATTCCTTTATTTATAATAACGAAGTGGTGCATGAGGCGAAGATGGTGGTCGTGGACCAGTCCGACTCCTATCTGAGCCGCGAGTTCACTCGCCGTGTGAACGCTACGCCCGATGTCAGGGTGGTCGCTGTCTCGACGGACATGGAAGAGGCCCGGCGGATGTTGGATAGGAAGGAGGCCTATGGGATCCTCTATTTCCCGACCGAGTTTAGTAAGGATTTGCATACGGGAAAGCAAACGACGCTTCCCTTGTATTGCGATATGAGTAGCCTCTTGTTTTATAAGGCGTTCCTGTTGGCAACGACGGAAGTGTCGCTCGATCTTGGGAAAGAAATCTCCCTCGCTCGCCGTCCTTTTAAGGGGACAGTAAAAGAGGAGGAGATAACGGTTGATCCGATCCCCTATGAGTCTGTGACTCTCTTCAATACGCAGAATGGCTTTGCCAGTTTCCTGGTTCCCGCCATCCTGATCCTGGTCATCCAGCAGACTTTGGTTTTAGGCATCGGTATGTTGGGAGGGACGGCTCGTGAGAAGAACCGCTTCCATTGCCTTGTTCCGGTTAGCCGGCATTTTAACGGGACGTTGCGCATCGTGCTGGGCAAGTCTTTGACATATATACTTATATATGTAGTTGTCTGTATTTGGGTGTTGGCTATTGTGCCGAAGTTGTTCTCCCTGCCTCAGGTAGGAGATCCGGTCACGGTCTTGGTGTTCATCCTGCCGTACCTGTTTGCCTCGATTTTCTTTGCCATGACCCTGTCCGGTTTTATGACGACTCGCGAAGCTCCTATGCTGGTGTTTGTCTTTACGTCCGTGATACTGATTTTCATCTCCGGCGTGTCTTGGCCGAAAGAGGCGATCCCTCCGTTCTGGCAGGCAGTCGGATATCTATTCCCCTCGACGCCCGGGATCCAGGGATTCATCCGTATCAATACTTGCGGGGCAACCCTTAGCGAGGTGATGCATGAATATCATACGTTATGGATTCAAGCAGGCGTCTACTTCGTACTGGCCCTCATTATCTACCGTTTCCAAATTATCCGTAGCCACCGTTCCCTTAGCGAAGATATTGAGGATATCCTTCCGTCTTCTTAGCAGGTTTTTATTCTCCTTTGCCGCCCTCTTAAGAAGACGGTAAAAGAAGGAAGGAACTTTTTGTGACTCTGTTTTGATCATTTTAACGTTATTATGTTAGAATCCATCGAATATAGTTTTACTTTTGTGAAAATTCTCAAGCAAACTTAATTTTTTTAGTACTATGCAGAACAGACGTGACTTTTTAAAGCAAGCTTCGTTAATGCTTGCAGGGGGTATGGTGATGCCTCAGTTGTTATCTTCTTGTGCCGGTAAAGCATCCGCTTCCGAGTCTTCGAAGAACATTGGGCTTCAGCTATATTCTTTAAGAGACCTTGTAAAAGAAGAAGGAATCCAGAAAGTTTTGGAAACAGCTTCCAAGATGGGGTATAAGAATCTTGAAACAGCCGGCTATGATAATGGCAAGGTTTACGGTATGGCCCCCGCCGAATTCAAGAAGATAGTGAACGACTTAGGTATGAAATGCACGAGCGCCCACTTGGGACAAGAGTTTACCAAAGAAAAAGAGGCAGAAGTAATGAGTTGGTGGGATCAGGCTATTGCCGCTCATAACGAATTAGGTGTCAAATATATGGTTCAGCCTTGGATGCCGGTTACTGACAAAACGACTTTGGACGACCTGAAGATGTATTGTGACTATTTCAATACTGTTGGTTACAAAACGGCTGCCGCCAGCATCGCATTCGGTTATCACAACCATGCTTTTGAATTCCGTAAAATCGACGGCCAGTTGATCTATGACTTCCTGCTGGATAATGTAAGTCCGAACCATGTATTCTTCGAAATGGATGTGTATTGGGTACAGGAAGGCGGTGGCGATCCGGTTGCTTACTTGAAGAACCGTCCGAGCCAGTTCAAGGCAGTCCATATCAAAGATGAGAAGGAAATCGGCGCAAGCGGCAAGATGAATTTCAAACCTATCTTTGACCAGATGTATGCAAACAATATCAAAGACTGGTATGTTGAAGTCGAACAATATACCCAGAACGATCCGGTAGCTAGCGTCCAGCAGAGCTATGATTACCTGAATAAGGCAGATTATGTGAAATAAGGAGTTTTTGCGTTATAAAGGTTTGTGAAAAGATGGTGTGTTAACACCATCTTTTTTTATTATCTTTTGTGGCCTTGATCGCAAGCATAATATTCTCCCAATCCTCCGCTAAAGCCGTCATGCCTGGATAAAGCAGGTCGGCGCCGGCATCCAGCAATACCGAGTCGTTCAGCGGTCCGGTATTGACCGCTATAGTGAAAATACCGGCTGCTACTCCTGCTTGTACGCCCATCGGAGCGTTCTCTACGACAATGGCTTCATGGGCCTCGACGCCTGCTTTCTCCAAGCCCATCAGATAGGGTTCGGGATGGGGCTTACCCAGTTTTACGTCAAAGGCCGTCACCATCTTTTCCCGTTTGAAGTAGCCCGGATAGGTATGTTCCAGCTTATTCAGTAGGCTGTGTTGTCCGGAACCGGTTACGACGAGTGTTTGCAAACCGAAGGCTTTCACTGCTTTCAGTACTTCGGCAGCCCCCTGCATGGCTTTTCCGTCATTATATTGATTGAATAAGACCGCTTTTTCTTCGTAGATGGTCTTCTTTTCTTTATCGGTCGCATCGCGTTGGAAAGTCTTTTGATAGAGTTCGTTGATCGTGCTTTCGCCGGTCCGGCCTTCATATAGGTAGAATAGTTCCGGTGTGGAGATCAACTGGTGACGGGTGGCCGTCTCGTACCAGGCACGGGCGTGAAAACGCATGGAATCGTAAAGGACACCATCCATATCGAAAAGTACGGCCTTGGGAGAAAGGGATGTTTGTTGCTCCTTTTGCAGATATCGAGCGATTGCTTCTTGAATCATTTCTTTTTTTACGCTTAAAAAACTTCTGCAAAGTTATTAAAATCTTGTAGAAATTTTTACCTTTGGTACAAGTATCCCGGCGTTCGGGCCATAATAATTACCAATAAAATCAGAAGAGTATGAAAAAGGGTTTATTGTTGTTAGCAGCGGTGTTGTGTGCCCTGAGTTATCAGGCGAAAGCCCAAAATTGGACAGATTTGCAACATGAGGTATCGTTAAGTTATGGTGGCCTGCCGGTTGCAGACTTGATGAGTTATTATGAAGACTATTTTAATCCGGCCTCCTCTACCGGTGCGGATTTGTTTGATGATAAGGGCAAGTTCGGCGCCCTGAACATCAGTTATCTCTTTTATCCGGATGAAAATCTTGGGTTAGGGGTTGTCTATTCGTATACGAACAGCGACAAACGGATTGTCCGCGATACGAAGTTGGTGGGAGATTTCTATAATTCTTTCCATTCCATTTGTCCTTCCCTCAAATATAATTGGTATAACTATAATTTCATCACGCTCTATTCCCGTATAAATGCCGGAGTCGCCATCGCAACTACAAAAGCCACTTATATCAATACCGAATCGCGCCCGGAAGAAAAAACCGCTACGAAGGCTTTCTTTATGTATCAGGTTTCCCCGATAGGAATCGAAGTCGGCCGCCAGATCGCCGGTTTTGTGGAGGTCGGTTTCGGACATATGGGTACGGCGATGGCAGGGTTGCGCTATAGGATGTAAGACTGAGTTTATTTCGCTTATTAATAGATATAATTTAGGCACGGATTACACGGAAAACACGGAAAGAAAAATAACTTAATCCGTGTAGATCCGTGAAATCCGTGCCTAAAACTTGTGTATTTATTAGGGATATTCAGTAAATCCTATAAAATTAGCCAACTAATTCATACTAAAAGTATTGCGAATTAGTTGGCTTTTTTGTATCTTTAGGTATTCCCCCGTAAAATACGGTTTGACGGCCAAAACGGGGGAAATATCCACACTAAGATATGGCGAAGATACAAAATATTTCAGAAATTCACCCTACTTTAGGGTTTACAGAATTCGATATTCTGGAAAAATATCGTAAGAGTTTTCATGCGAGTGAACTTGGCAGTCTTCATTCCGTGTTTCCGTTCGAGAGCATAGCCAAAGAGATAGGCCTTTCACAATCCCGCTTGGGTCGCAGGAACAGTTTCAGTCCTTCCTCGAAGATAGCCCTTATGGTACTGAAGGCTTACACCGGATTCTCTGACAGGTTATTGGTAGAACATCTTAACGGAAACATACACTATCAGTTGTTCTGTGGTATCATGATAGACCCGTCCTGCCCTATAACGAACTACAAGATAATCAGTGCTGTCCGTAATGAGATAGCATCCCGTCTTGACATCGACTCCCTTCAGAAAATCCTTGCCTCACACTGGAAGCCTTATCTTGAGAACCTTCACGTATGCATGACCGATGCCACATGCTATGAAAGTCATATGCGTTTCCCTACGGACATGAAGCTCCTTTGGGAAAGCATCGAATGGCTCTACCGGCATATCCGCATACATTGTGGGCAACTCGGCATAAGGCGTCCCCGTAACAAATATGCGGATGTTGCAGTATCCTATCTATCCTATTGCAAGAAAAGAAAGAGGAAGGCTTCAAGGACAAGGATGCTGAGGCGTCGCATGATCAGACTCCTGGAAAAACTCATCATACAACGGGATGACATTCACAGAGAATACGGCTCTTCACTCACATATACACAGGATTATCAGAAGCGGCTTTCCATCATCAGAAAGGTCCTTGTACAGGAAAAGGAACTCTTTGAAGGCAGGAAGGTCAGTGACCGTATTGTCAGTATTGACCGTCATTACGTACGCCCTATCGTAAGGGGCAAGGAGGTAAAATCTGTAGAGTTCGGCGCAAAGGTTAATAACATACAGATAGACGGGATCTCGTTCATCGAGCACGTCTCTTTCAAGGCATTCAATGAGGGCATACGCTTGAAGGATTGTATCCGTATGCATCAGAAGTTGATGAATGTAAGGGTCAGGTGTGTGGCCGCCGATTCCATATACGCCAATAATGCCAACAGGAAGTTCTGTACAAAATATGGGATATCAACCTCCTTTGTACGCAAGGGAAGGGTCGCGAAGGATGAGCGGGTGAGGAAGGTTCTCAGGAGTGAACTCTCAAGGGAAAGAGCCACCAGGCTTGAAGGCAGTTTCGGTACGCAAAAACAGCATTACTCGCTATCGAAAGTCAAAGCACGGAACAGGAAAACAGAAATCCTGTGGATTTTCTTTGGAATACATACGGCAAACGCCATATTGATGATTGATAAAATCAAAAACAGACAGAAGAGAGCTGCATAGCATAAGTATAAAGAATCTATTAGAAGAAGTCCCAGGCTTCTTCCGGAACATCGTGCCCGAAAGGAGAAGATTTTAGGTCAGAGAGAAAGAATAGATAATAAAAATGGCATATGAGATGATATGAACAAAGCATCTTCATATGCCATTTTATGTTTTTAAAGACATTTACTGAATGTCCCTTATTAATTACAACCGTGCGCGGATCGCTTCGCTTTCCTTTTCGTACCCCGGTTTGTTCAGTAGGGCGAACATGTTCTTTTTGTAGGCTTCTACACCCGGTTGATCGAACGGGTTTACACCTAACATATAACCGCTGATGCCACAAGCTCTTTCGAAGAAGTAGAACAACTGGCCGATGTAGTAAGGGTTTACTTCCGGCATTGTGATCTTCAGGTTCGGAACACCACCGTCTACGTGAGCCAACTGGGTACCCAGTTCTGCCATCTTGTTCACTTCGTCAACACGTTTGCCGGCGAGGAAGTTCAGGCCGTCCAGGTTCGCATCGTCTGTCGGGACAAGCACCTTGTGAGTCGGTTCTTCAACAGATATAACGGTTTCGAAGATCGTACGTTCTCCATCCTGGATCCACTGACCCATAGAATGCAGGTCGGTCGTCAGGTCGACGGAAGCCGGGAAAATACCCTTGCCGTCCTTACCTTCGCTTTCACCGTATAATTGTTTCCACCATTCAGCGATGTAGTGGAGTTTCGGGTGGAAGTTAGCGAGGATTTCAACCTTCTTGCCGCTCTTATATAATTCGTTGCGTGTAGCAGCGTAGATTTCCGCCATGTTTTCAGCAAAAGGAACGCTTACATCTGTTGCTTTTTCCATCGATACGGCTCCGGCAACCAGGTCGCGGATGCTGATACCGGCAACGGCGATAGGCAACAAACCAACCGGAGTCAGTACAGAGAAACGGCCGCCTACATTGTCAGGAATGATAAATGTCTTATAGCCTTCCTGATCAGCCAGCGTACGGAGAGCGCCTCTTTTAGCGTCCGTGATGGCAACGATACGGTGTTTGGCTTCTTCTTTGCCGACGGCATCTTCCAATTGCTTTTTCAGCATACGGAAAGCCAGTGCTGGTTCGGTTGTCGTACCGGATTTGGAGATATTGATCAAGCCGAATTGTTTGCCTTTCAGGATTTCGCAAAGTTCATACAGGTAATCTTCGCCGATATTGTGTCCGGCATATACCAGAATCGGATTTTTACGGTCCGTATGTAACCAGTCGAAGCTATTGTTCAAGGCTTCAACCACTGCTTTTGTCCCCAGATAGCTACCGCCAATACCGATGGCAACAACAACTTCACATTTGGAGCGAAGCACGTTAGCTGTATTTTCGATGTCTGTCAATTCAGCATCTGTAATAGAAGAGGGGAGGTGCAACCAACCTAAAAAGTCGTTACCTGCTCCATTACCATTTTGTAAAGTGGCGTTACATTCGTTAGCCTTTGCCGCCTGAGCGTACACCTGTTCTTTCGTTACAGTACCCAGCGCTTTGTCAATGTTAAGACTGATGTTCTTCATATTTACATTATTATTTAAATGTTTCAGTCAACTGCCGTATCGCGGTAGTCGGCGATTTCTTTTCGTATAGAATACTATATAAAGTATCCAGGATCGGCATGTTTACTTTATATTTTTCATTTATCTCACGGATACATTTAGTCCCGTAATATCCCTCGGCAATCATCTCCATTTCGAGTTGGGCTATTTTCACGGAATAGCCTTTCCCGATCATGGTCCCGAACGTACGGTTTCGGCTGAAGCGGGAATATGCGGTTACCAACAGGTCGCCGAGATATACCGAATCTGTCACATCCCGTTCCAGGCCATGTACGGCATTAAGGAAGTTACGCATCTCTTCGATCGCGTTGCAGATGAAAACCGCCAGAAAGTTGTCTCCGTATTTCATGCCGTGGCAGATACCTGCGACGATGGCATATACGTTTTTCAATACGGAAGCATATTCAATACCTGTAACATCTTTACAGCAGGAGTTGTTCAGGTACTGGTTCTTGAATACGGAAGAGAAAGCTCTTGCGTTCTCGATATTCGGACAAGCCAGCGTGATATAGGACAACCGTTCGAGTGCGATCTCTTCGGCATGGCATGGGCCACCGATAACGGCGATATTGTCTATCGGAACATTGTAGTATTCGGCAAAATAATCGGCTACGAGCATATTTTCGTCCGGCACGATTCCCTTGATGGCCGAAATGATGAATTTATCCTGCATAGAGGTCGTGACCTTCATCAAATGTTGCTTCAGGAAAGGAGACGGAGTGGCGAAAATCAGGGTATCCGAATCTTTGATTACTTCGTTGATATCCGTGTAGAATTTAATTTTGTCGGTATCGAATTTGACGGCGGACAGGTAGCTGGGGTTATGTCCCAATAGCAAAAACTCTTCCACCTGGTCTGGCCGACGCATATACCAGTTAATACTATCTTGTGTAGAAAGTACAATCTTGGCTAAGGCGGTAGCCCAGCTACCGCCTCCCATTATTGCAATTTTTCCGGGCAACTTCATAGTATTATTCTATTATTTGGCTGCGTTGGCAATCCATGCCTCCACTTCTTCGGCGGCGGGGTTTTGCAATTCCAGTTTGTATTTCTTATTCATCTCGCAGAGCTCTTGTCTCAATTTGTTGGGGTTGACATCGGCCAACGTGTCGGTCGTGATATATCCGGCTTTTTGCAAAGCGGGAACCCAAGCTTCGTCGATACCCAATGCGGCGTATTTGTCTGCGGCATCCTTTTTTACGGTTTTTTCCGGACGCATTTGCGGGAAGAGCAATACTTCCTGGATAGTCGTCTGGCCTGTCATCAACATCACCAGGCGGTCGATGCCGATGCCGATACCGGACGTCGGGGGCATACCGAATTGCAAGGAGCGTAAGAAATCCTGGTCGATGAACATCGCTTCGTCGTCTCCCTTTTCGCTCAGGCGCAATTGCTCTTTGAAGCGTTCTTCTTGATCGATCGGATCGTTCAGCTCGCTATAGGCATTTGCCACTTCTTTGCCGTTGACCATCAACTCGAAACGTTCGGTCAATCCAGGTTTGCTCCGGTGCATCTTGGTGAGCGGGCTCATTTCGACCGGATAGTCGATGATGAAAGTTGGCTGGATAAACGTACCTTCGCAAAACTCGCCGAAGATTTCGTCGATCAGTTTTCCTTTACCCATTGTATCATCAATTTCCATGTTCAACTCCTTGCAAATTGCGCGGATCTCATCTTCGCTCTTGCCGTTCAAATCGTAGCCTGTCTTTTCCTGGATGGCATCCAGGATCGGCAAACGGCGGTAGGGAGCTTTGAAACTGATGGTCTTGCCGTCGACTACGCTTTCGCTTGTGCCATTGACGGCAATACAGATACGTTCCAGTAGTTGTTCGGTGAAACTCATCATCCAGTTATAGTCTTTATATTGAACGTAAAGTTCCATACAGGTGAATTCCGGATTGTGCGTACGATCCATACCTTCGTTACGGAAGTTCTTACCGATTTCGTAAACGCCCTCGAAACCACCGACGATCAATCGTTTCAGATACAATTCGGTAGCGATACGCAGATAGAGGCCGATGTCCAGCGAGTTATGATGCGTGATAAACGGACGTGCACTTGCACCTCCGGGGATAGATTGGAGGATCGGAGTTTCTACCTCTGTATACCCGGCTTCGTCTAAAGCGGCGCGCATCGTTTTGATAACAGCTGCGCGTTTCATGAAAATATCTTTTACGCCGTCGTTTACCACCAAGTCGACATAGCGTTGGCGGTAACGCATTTCCGGGTCGTTGAACCCGTCATAAGCTACGCCGTCTTTATATTTGACAACCGGTAGCGGCT
Organism: Parabacteroides vesiculifaciens; assembly: GCF_049860805.1. Lineage (NCBI taxonomy): Bacteria > Pseudomonadati > Bacteroidota > Bacteroidia > Bacteroidales > Tannerellaceae > Parabacteroides > Parabacteroides vesiculifaciens. Next base: position 2,349,426 of record NZ_CP187555.1, on the reverse strand, counting down.
TGAGTGATTTGGATAATACGGTCAGTTCCTGTGCATGAACAGAGATCTCGCCCATCTGTGTACGGAACACGAAACCTTTGATTCCGATAATGTCGCCGATATCCAGCAACTTCTTGAAAACGATGTTATACAGATCTTTGTTTTCTTCCGGGCAAATGTCATCACGAGAGATGTAAACCTGTATTCTGCCTTCTGAATCCTGCAATTCCATGAAGGATGCCTTTCCCATGATACGGCGGCTCATGATACGGCCGGCAATACGTACGGGACGGGGCTCTGCATCGTCTTTAAAGTTCTCTTTTATCTCTTTGGAAAATGCGTTCGTTACATACTCAGCTGCGGGATAAGGCTCTATCCCCATCTGGCGTAACTGCTCCATGCTGTTACGTCTTATGATTTCCTGTTCACTCAGTTCTAATAGATTCATTACGCTATTATTTTGTATAATACGGCGCAAAAGTACAAAACTTTTCTTACTTATTGACTAAAAACGTATGCGACTTTACGCTTTATGTTCTTAAAAGGTATTGTTTTGTAATGGAAAAGGCTGGTTACGTATAGCCTCGGGCAGGAAAAAACGGACATCTTTTCCAGCTTCGAATGCTTCACGTATAAAGGTTGAGGATATTTCGATCAGAGGGGCGTCAACCTTTTTTACACGTGGATATAGTGCCGGTATTTCGACATCGAATCCTTTGCGCGGATAAATGAAGATCGGATAATTGAAAATGATGGCCTCGTATTCTAACCACCGGTTGATATATTTCCAATTGTCCGCACCCATAATGAAGTAGAATTCACGATCCGGATAACTCGCTTCCAATGCCCGGAGCGTGTTGATGGTATAAGTGGGTTGAGGCAGGGAAAACTCGAAGTCGCTGGCGTGGAATTTAGGATAGCCGGCAATAGATTTCTTTACCAACTCGTAGCGGAGTCGGTCGTCTATCAATTCTTCCTTCTCTTTTAGCGGGTTGTGTGGGGTGATCAAGAACCATATTTCGTCCAATTCCGTGAATTCACATAGCCAGTTGGCTAATGCCAGGTGGCCGATGTGAACCGGATTGAACGAACCTGAATAAATACCGGTTTTACGTTTGCCTGCCGTATTTTCTTTCAGTCCCGTTTCCACTTGATGATGTTTATGACCTGTGCACCGAATACCAGACCGGTACCGGTTGCAATGATATATTCCTTATAATACAAAGCGGCTATACAAGTGGCAAGAGCGACAAATGCTATACCGATGAATGTATATAGCCACTTCTTGGATAATTTCTTACCGTTCATGCTTTCTCAAGAAATTCTTTTATCACTTTCAATGCTTCTGCTTGTGCCGTTTCCAGTTTGTCGTTCACCACGATAACGTCAAACTTGTCGGCAAAACCCAGTTCGAACGCAGCTTTGGCAATGCGGCTTTCGATTACCTCCGAAGTATCCGTGCCACGTCCTTCCAGGCGTCTGCGCAGGTCTTCGATCGAGGGGGGCTGGATAAAGACCGACAGGGCACGGTCTCCATAAAATTTCTTGATGTTGCAACCGCCTACAACATCGACATCGAATATGACGTTATCGCCGCCTACCAGCCGTCTTTCCACTTCACTTTTCAGTGTACCGTAATATTTATCGGTATAGACCTCTTCGTATTCCAGAAAATCACCTGCCGCGATACGTGTACGGAATTCGTCCGGCGTAAGGAAATAATACTCCACTCCGTCTTTTTCCGTTCCGCGCGGGGCCCGGCTGGTAGCCGAGATGGAGAAATGCAGGTTCAGATTCTGCTTTAGCAGGAAATTGATGATAGTTGATTTGCCCGAACCTGACGGTGCGGAGAATATGATCAGTTTGCCAGCCATATATCGGTTTTATAATACGTTTAATACTTGTTCTTTGATCTGTTCCAGTTCGTCTTTCATCTGGACGACGATCTTTTGCATCTCGGCATGGTTGCTTTTCGAACCGAGGGTGTTGATCTCACGTCCCATTTCCTGGGCGATGAAACCGAGCTTTTTACCTTGTCCGTGTCCGCTTTCCATCGTGCTGATATAGTATTTCAAATGATTGTCCAGGCGGTTCTTCTCTTCGTTTACATCCAACTTTTCGATGTAATAGATCATCTCCTGTTCGAAGCGGTTCTTGTCGTAATCCTGTCCGGCAATCTTTTCGAGGTTGTCCATGATACGGGTTTTGACCTTTTCGATCCGTTCCTTTTCGTAGAGTTCAACTTCTGAAAGCAGGCGGCCTATATTGGCGATTTTCTGCTCAAACAACTTTTGCAACATGGCGCCTTCCTGGATACGGAAATCGCAGAGGTGTTGGATGGCTTCTTTGATTGCGTTCTCAACCACGTTCCATTCCTCTTCGTTCACTTCCTGGGCTTCCGTCTTGATCACGTCCGGCATTCGGAGCAATGTCTGGAACCAGTCGGCGGGAAGTCCGATGTTTAGTTTGTCGGCAATATCTTTGATTTGAGTGTAGTAATTTTCCACCGCAGCCAGGTTGATCTGTGTAGGCGTGTCTTTACCAATATACTCGATGAATATATTAAATTCGACCTTTCCACGTTCAAGCGACTGGAGTAACAAACTTCGTATTTGCATCTCTTTTTCTTTGTAGGCAGAAGGAATACGGGTAGACAAATCCAGTTGCTTGCTGTTCAGAGCCTTTATTTCTACGGTTACTTTTTTAGAAGGGAGTTCGGCTGTAACCTTACCGAATCCTGTCATTGATTGTATCATTGTTCTAAAAATTAGATTGCAAAGATAGTTAATAAAATCAATTTAGATCATGTGATTACAGTTATGTTTTTATACTTTTGTATCCGTAATCAAGATTGGCAATTAATTATGTCCTGTATATTAAATATCGAAACATCGACTTCTGTTTGTTCTGTAGCGTTGTCTACGGACGGTGAAGTCCTTTTTGAGAAGGCCTCATTCGACGGTCCTTCGCATGCCGCCTTGTTAGGCGTATTTGTCGAAGAAGCTCTTTCCGTGCTGAAAGAGAAAGGTGGTAAGCTGGATGCCGTTGCGGTCAGTAGCGGTCCTGGTTCCTATACCGGCTTGCGTATCGGGGTGTCTGTTGCTAAAGGTCTTTGTTTTGGTTTCGGTATTCCTCTGATCGGTATTCATACATTGGATATCATAGCTGCTACTGCCATTAAAGAGAATAAGGCTATTGACGGTTGCCTCTATTGCGCCATGCTGGATGCCCGCCGGATGGAGGTTTATGCCGCTATCTACGATGCATCTTTGAAGCCTGTCCGCGAGACGGCTGCCGATATTGTGGATGCCGGCACATATGCTTCTTACCTGGAAAAAGGCAACGTTTGTTTCGTTGGTAACGGTGCTTCCAAATGCAAACCGGTCATCACTTCTCCGAACGCCATTTTCATCGAAGACATCCATCCCCTCGCCGTAAACATGGTTTCGCTGGCAGAACAAGCCTTTGCCGCCGGCAGGTTCGAAGATACCGCTTACTTCGAACCGTTCTATCTGAAAGAGTTCCAGGCGACGGTTGCGAAGAATAAGGTGTTGGGAAACTAAATTTTTCTAAACTATTTCGCACGGACAAAAGTAAACCCTTGTTAAACCAAACGAGGGTTCGTCTTGTTTTATCTTCAAACTAATTGAAGAATAGACATGAGACGAAAGAAAACGAATGTACTGCTGATCATTGGAGTGGTGATTGCTATTATCCTGTTGATGTTCTGGTTGTTTTTTGGAACGACATTGGAACAGGAGGCAAATCCTGAAACGGATCCGATGACTATAGAACAGAATATCTGATAAGAATAGATATAAAAAAGGCTCCGTATCATTTGATGCGGAGCCTTTTTTATGTAGAATAAATCGATTATCCTAAGAATCCCAACAGGATACCGGCTGCTACGGCAGAACCGATTACACCTGCTACGTTCGGACCCATAGCGTGCATCAACAGGTAGTTGGTCGGATCATATTCCAGACCTACGTTCTGAGAGATACGGGCGGAGTCAGGTACGGCAGACACACCGGAGTTACCGATAAGCGGGTTGATCTTGTTACCTTCTTTCAAGAACAGGTTGAAGAACTTAACGAACAGGATACCTGCGCAAGTAGCAATCACGAATGACAAAGCTCCCAGACCGAAGATCTTGATGGAGTTTAATGTCAGGAACTGAGTAGCCTGAGTGGAAGCACCTACCGTGATACCCAACAGGATCGTGATTGTATCGATCAGCGGACCGCGGGCTGTTTCAGCCAAACGACGCGTTACACCACTTTCTTTCAACAGGTTTCCGAAGAACAGCATACCCAACAGAGGCAGACCGGAAGGAACCAGGAAGCAAGTCAGCAACAGACCTACGATCGGGAAGACGATCTTTTCCGTAGAAGAAACGGCTCTCGGCGGTTTCATACGGATCAGACGTTCTTTCTGAGTAGTCAGCAAACGCATGAACGGCGGCTGGATGATAGGAACCAACGCCATATAAGAGTAGGCCGATACCGCAATAGCACCCATCAGGTTTGGAGCCAGCTTGGAAGAAAGGAAGATAGCCGTCGGGCCGTCAGCACCACCGATGATACCGATAGCACCGGCCTGGTTCGGTTCGAATCCCATCTGAAGAGCGATGATATAAGCACCGAAGATACCGAACTGAGCAGCTGCACCGATCAACATCAACTTAGGGTTGGAGATCAAGGCGGAGAAGTCGGTCATAGCCCCGATACCGAGGAAGATCAACGGCGGATACCATCCGGAGGTTACACCCTGGTAGAGGATGTTCAGTACGGAGCCTTGTTCGTAGATACCGACCTGCAATCCTGCATCTTTGAACGGAATATTACCGATCAGGATACCGAATCCGATAGGGATAAGGAGCATTGGCTCGAATTCATATTTAATAGCCAGGAAGATAAACAACAGACCGATAAGGATCATGATGATGTGACCCGGTGTCGCGTTGTAGACTCCTGTATATGTGAGGAACAACTCAAGGTTTTTTCCCAGGAACTGGAGAAAACTTTCATGAGTCGCACCTACTGCCTGTAATAATACTGATCCTAACATAATATTATCCTATTACGACGAGGTCAGCACCTTCCAGTACGGAATCCCCTTTGTTTACTTTTATTTCAATGATTTTACCGTCACGGTCGGCGTTGATGTTATTTTCCATCTTCATGGCTTCGAGGACAAGCAGATTCTGGCCTCTCTTGACAGCATCACCGACTTTACAGTTAACCTGCAGGATTACACCTGGCAGCGGAGATTTGACAGCGCCTTTGGTTGTCGAGGCTACCGGACGGGAAACAACAGGATCGCCGCTTGCCGTTGTAGGAGCTTGGGCCGGACGTTTCAGTGTAACCATCTGTTTTTTTGCCGGTTTCTCCATTTTTACTTGATAGGGAGTACCGTTTACTTCTACTTCAGCGATATCATCTACTACCGAGTTGATATGTACTTTATATACGTTACCGTTAATAGTATATTTAAAACTTTTCATTCTTGTTTGTTTTTAGAGATAATTACTTTTTGGGAACTTCACGCAGACCGTAAATCTTGGAGCTCCACGGAGAATAAGATCTTTGAACCTTGCGGATCGTAAGAACCGTGTGTTCGATATCGTGGTTATCGTCGCTCATTTCATACAGAGCCGCACCGATAGCCGCAAAGATCTCTCCGGATTCCTGACCTGCATTGTCAGCAACAACGGCTGCCCCGGCAGCTTTCTGTGCATTACGTTTGCTGGCAGCGATAGAGAATTTACCGATTTGTTTAAAGATGATAAACAGCAGGAATAACCCGGAAAATACAACTGCCATAGCAGTCAAGGTCATACCGATACCCCAGGAGTCATTTTCTTTAAAGTTTTCGATTTTCTCGTTAGAGTCCAATGTTACGTTGTTGGTGCTGGGGGTAACTTTTGACAAAATAGTCCATTCTCCTTGTCCGTCAAACGTTCTACCAAAACTGATATCCGCTTTTTGTGAAGCCGGAATAACGATCTCGTCAATCAAAGTTTTACCGTCAGCATCATATAATGCAAGGTAATTTTCTTTTGATGGGTCAAGAGTGAAATTAACATGGAATGTACCGCGATTAGGTTCTCCGTCTGCCCAGAACAAAGTATGCTGGCGAGGAGGGATGACTGTCAGAACATCGCCCTTCGGGATCGGATATTTTTTCGGGTTGTTTTTGTCGTTAGTCAAAAAACAACCGGCGATATTAACCGAACCGGCCGAGCCGTTATACAGCTCGATCCAAGCGTGGCGTTTGCCGTAATCATCAACAAAGTTATCTTCATTGATGACCAGCACTTCATTTATTCGCATGGAGGTAGCGCGCTGTGCTTTTGCCCCGAATGAAACGAGCAAGGCAAACAGCAGCAATACCCCTATTTTCTTATTAATCATATTCATTTCCTGTTTTAAGAATTATAGAGGCAGATTGTCATGTTTCTTAGCAGGATTGCTTAACTTCTTAGTCTGCAACTGTTGTAAAGCACGAATAATACGGAAACGAGTGTTACGCGGTTCGATAACATCGTCGATATAACCATATTGAGCGGCATTGTACGGGTTTGCAAATGCTTTCTTGTATTCGGCTTCTTTCTCGGCAGCGCAAGCTTTCGGATCTTCTGCGGCAGCTACTTCTTTAGCGAAGATAACTTCGACGGCACCGCTCGGTCCCATAACTGCGATTTCGGCAGTCGGCCATGCGTAGTTCATATCACCGCGCAGGTGTTTGGAACTCATCACACAGTAAGCACCACCGTAAGACTTACGCAATGTTACAGTAACTTTAGGCACTGTAGCTTCGCCGTAAGCGTAAAGCAATTTGGCTCCGTGCAGGATAACGCCGTTGTATTCCTGGCCTGTACCCGGCAAGAATCCCGGTACGTCTACCAATGTCACCAAAGGAATGTTGAAAGCATCGCAGAAACGGACGAAACGGCCTGCCTTACGGGAAGCGTTGCTGTCCAGACAGCCTGCCATTACTTTCGGCTGGTTGGCTACGATACCGACAGTCTGTCCGTTGAAACGGGCGAAACCTACGATAATGTTCTTAGCATAGTCGGCATGTACTTCCAAGAATTCACCGTTATCGATGATGGTTCCGATTACGTCGTACATATCGTAAGCCTGGTTAGGATTGTCAGGGATGATGTCGTTCAGGTTATCATCCAGACGGTCGATCGGATCTTTACATTCGATCAACGGAGTTTCTTCCAGGTTGTTCTGCGGCAGGAAGCTGATCAATTTGCGGATCAACTGCAAACCGTCTTCTTCCGTATCGACTGCGAAGTGAGCCACACCGGATTTAGTCGTATGTACGCTTGCGCCACCTAACTGTTCCTGTGTTACGTCTTCACCCGTAACCGTTTTTACTACTTTCGGACCGGTCAGGAACATATAACTTGTTCCGCGGGTCATAATGTTGAAGTCTGTCAGGGCAGGAGAGTAAACCGCACCACCGGCACACGGACCGAAGATACCGGAAATCTGAGGAATAACACCTGAAGCCAGGATATTACGCTGGAAGATTTCTGCATAACCGGCCAAAGCGTTAACGCCTTCCTGGATACGTGCACCACCCGAGTCGTTCAGACCGATAACAGGAGCGCCCATCTTCATAGCCTGATCCATGACCTTACAGATCTTCATGGCCAGTGCTTCAGACAAAGCACCGCCGAATACGGTGAAATCCTGAGCATAAATATATACCAGGCGTCCGTCGATCGTACCGTAACCTGTTACGATACCGTCGCCCAGATACTTAGTTTTTTCAATACCGAAGTTTGTACAACGGTGTTGTACGAACATGTCGAATTCTTCAAAACTTCCTTCATCCAGCAACATGGCAATACGTTCACGTGCGGTGTATTTACCTTTTTTGTGCTGAGATTCAATTCTTTTTTCTCCACCACCTAAACGAGCTGTTTCGCGAAGGGCGATAAGCTCCTTTACTTTTTCAAGTTGGTTACTCATTGTATTTTTGATTTGTTGTTAGAAATGAACGAATGTGTTATTATTTTCCCGGCATGCAAAGTTCAGTCAAAACGCTGCAAGTCGATTTCGGGTGAAGGAATGCAATGTTCAAACCTTCAGCGCCTCCGCGAGGAGCTTTGTCGATCAGCTTGATACCTTTTGATTCGGCTTCGTCCAATGCTGCCTGTACGTCGGGAACAGCAAATGCGATGTGGTGGATACCTTCACCTTTCTTTTCGATAAATTTAGCGATTGTGCTGTCTTCGCTTGTCGGTTCCAGCAGTTCGATCTTTGTCTGGCCGACTTTAAAGAAAGCTGTTTTTACCTTCTGGTCTGCAACTTCTTCGATGTTGTAGCATTTCAATCCTAAAACTTCTTCATAATACGGCAGACAAGCTTCGATGCTCTTCACTGCGATACCCAAATGTTCGATATGTGTAAGTTCCATGTCAATAATAATTTAGTAATTTAATATTGTTTTTTGTTCTATGTGGGCAAAGGTACACTTTTTTATGAATTAGGAAAGAAAAATTGTGATTTATGATTTATGATTTATGATTTATGATCGACATATAAATCATAAATCATAAATTTAGAAGTCAACAATAAGGCGAACATTCAACTGGCGTCCGGTCAGATAATTCGGGATCGCATACTGGTGGTTGTCTATGTTGGTAATCCAATAATAGGAACTTGTATTCTTTATGTCGAACAGGTTGAAAATGTCGAGTCCGAGCCAAATGTTCTTGAGATTGCGGAAGAACCCGCGGTCCATGATCGCATCTGTCCCTCCAGCAAGCTGGTAGGAGAAACCGAGGTCTACACGTTTGTAAGTCGGAGTACGGAAATAACCTTCCTCATAGCCGGTACGCGGGGCGGTGACGGGAAGCCCGCCGGACAATACGCCTTTCAGGTTCAGCTTGACACGTTTGTAGCCGGGAAAATAGTCTTGGAAAAAGAGCGAAACGTTATAACCCTGGCTATTGGGCATCGGTACATACTCGCTGCCCCGGATGCTTTGTTCCGCTTTCATCAGGGAGAAGCTGATCCAGGAGTCCGTACCCGGGACAAACTCGCCGAAGAATTTGACATCGAGGCCCATCGCATGGCCTTGTGCACAGTTCTCGCCATAATACCGGATTTTGACATTATCTACCGTGTAGGGGTTCAGGTTGTCTAACTTCTTATAATACATATCGGCACTGACTTTGAAATTCCGGCCTGATGCCCGGAAGGTATAATCGCCGCCTGCAATGACATGGATGGAGCGCTGCGATTTCAAGTCTTTATTCAGTTGTATGATGCTGTTGCCGTGTTCATCCTGTACGGTCGTGCGCAATTCTTTATAGAAAGGCGACTGGTAATAGAGGCCGGAAGCCAGGCGGAAGGTCAGGTTCTGGTCGAAATTCGGAATGAAACCGAGTGAAGCACGCGGGCTGAATATAAACTCCTTGTTATAGCTCCAGTAACTGCCGCGTACACCTCCGACCAGTGTGAACAGACCTTGTTTGGTACGGAACTTGAATACATCCTGCAAATAACCGGAGATACGCGTACTTTCCAGTTCATTGTCAGAGAACAGGTTTGCGATCACGTTGACATTCCCGCCCCCTTGCGGTAGCGAGTATCCGGCAGAGTCACGCTTTTCCCATTCGCTGATCTTGTCGTTGATCTTTTCCATCTGGACAGTCGCACCCCATTTCAACGTATTGTTTTTCAGGCGGGCTACACCATAGTGCCCGACGTTCATGATGTTGGAGTGCAGGCGGTTGCGGGCGTGTTCGTTGTAGCGGGCTATGGATAAGTTCTGTATCTCGCCCCCGCCACCTTCTTCGGCTGCATCTCCCAGCCAGTAGTCGCCGGCAATATCATAACCCTCCTCTTCCTTGCTGGTGAAGGCGGAGGCCTGCAAACCGAGTTCAGTATTGTCGTTCAGGTTGTGCTTTAAGGTGAGCGCACCGAACAGCGTTTCGAACTTATCCTGTTCCTGGCCGCTCATAAACACCTTGAATTTCTTTGCATTGGTTGCCGTCCCGAAAGAGGTTTCACGGGTATGGGGAATAAATTTGTAATTGTTTATAGCCAGGTTCCCGAGAAAGTTGATCTCCCACTTCGGGGCGAACTTGTATGTCATATAAGTCTGTAGGTCAATAAAATTCGGATCATATTCGGCATCCGTATCGGTCGTTTTCAATAACGAACGTCCTGTTTTGTAGCGGAAACCGGTCACCTGCGTGAACTTGCCGGAAGAACTGCCCACATAAGCGTTGGCTCCCAACAGGCTGGCGGAGGCAGAGCCTTCGAACCCTTTCGGTTTCTTGTAGGTGATATCCAGCACGGAACTCATCTTGTCCCCGTAGCGGGCTTCAAACCCTCCGGCGGAGAAGTTGACGGCTTCCGTCATATCCGGATTGATAAAACTCAACCCTTCCTGCTGTCCGGAACGGATGAGCAGCGGACGGAACACTTCCAGTCCGTTTACATATACGATGTTCTCGTCGTAGCTTCCGCCACGTACGGAGTATTGCGAACTTAATTCATTGTTGGAAGAGACGCCCGCGAAGGTGACGACCAGGCTCTCGATACTTCCTCCGGCAGGGTCGGGAAGCAACTTGACGCGGTCGGCATTCAAGGTCTCAAGGGTCGTTGTTTGTTTACGGATAGCGGTGGCAACGACTTCTCCCAATTCGAGCGATGTATAATTCATCTGTACGTTGAGCCGCATATCTTTGGTTACCTGCGGAATGATCCTTTCAGCCTTGTTATAGCCCAGGCATGAATAGATAAGCGTCACCGAATCGCCGGTTGCAACCGACAGCGAGTAGTGGCCTTTTTCATTACTCATCGTCCCGTTTAACGTATTCTTAACCCGGATATTGACTAAGTCCAGCGGATTACCGTCTGCGTCGCGAATGTAACCGCTGATTTTGGCACGCCCCTGTCCGAAAACAGATATCGAAAATAATATAAATAGTAGCGTAGCTATCGCACGAATCTTCATAATCTATTATAGTTATAGCTTTACTAACGCGAGAAACAAAGATTTATTTTCTCTATGTTGAAAAGGTACAGGAAAATTAAAATGAAAACGAATAGTTTACGCAGATTTCCCTTCCACGTAAAGGGGTACACCAAAATTTGTCAGGAACTAAAGGAGTTCATATTTAGGCAATAATGTACCAATTGGATAATATGCCAATGTACCAATGATCCTTACAGGGTTTAAAGAAGAGAGAGCCTTTTCGAAACCCTCCTGAAATAGAGGCAAAGTCCTGCGCCCTGCCTCTATCCCTGCATACTAAGCAATTAAGACAAAGTTTCGTTTTTCTCTGCCAGCAGTTTGTCGAGGTCGTCGATTTGATGATTAAAAAATTCCACCAGTGCATTTAGCATTTTTCCGTTTTGGGACATAAAGACGGCGCCATCCATCAGTTGGGCAGTAAGTCTGCAGGCTTTATGGCTGCTTACCGTCTCATCCGGCTGCCGCATGTAACAGGCAAAACTTCTAAAAAGGATCGGGATCAAGCGATCCCAGGGCAACCTGAGATATGTCATCAGGCTTTTCATGCACTGCAATTGGTGAAGGAGATAATCTAAATCTTCCTCATCGCTTCGGTTGGCGAACGCTTTCCGGACACGACTGGCTTCTTCCCTGAAAAAGATTTCATGAACAACTTCTTTCGGGAGTGTCGAGGTGTTTGCTGCTTCCATAATATTATAAAGGTAAAAAGTAGGGCGAAAAAAGAACGGTTCCGCCTTTCCCGTTGACTAACACATACCAAGATGCTGGAGGCACATTAGTGCTCCCCACGGGGGTACGGAACCGCCTATGAATATCGTTGCAGGCATAAAAATGCCCGCAACGAATCAGATGCAGGTTCACCACACCTTGGTTATATATGTTAGTCGCTGCAAATATAACTCTTTTCGCCGATAAGCAAATAAAGAAAGGCCGAAAATAGCTCCTCACACTGATTTATCTGCCCGGATAAACTGGCAGAGCCGTCCATCATTAACCGTCCCACCTCTCCTATACTTGGCGAGACTAAGGGTTCACACCTTTGTAATTGAGAGATTATCAGTGTTTTGATGTGAAACCGCTTCTAAAAAGTCATTCGGGGTGGATCGCGGAGACACTTACGCTGTTTTTATAAATAAACCCACAAAAAGAAAGTCCATCGAAACAGATGGGGAAACAAGCCAAAGACATTCCCTATTATTAACGGAAAACCTTACAGAGATTCATCCGAAACGCCGCATCCTTTAATCGGCTCACAGCCGTGATTCGTATGGCTCACAGATGTGGTTCGTACGGCTCACGAGTGTGATTCATACGGCTCACGGCTGTGAGCCGATCAGTTCGTGCTATATCAGGAACTATTTCTTACCGGATTCGGAGATATCGGATGTCATTAGTATCGTGTTTTTACCCATCCTTCACAGGGTTCACTACAAATCACTGATTATCTATTATTTATGCAGATGTGAATCCTGAATAACGATTTGCCGGTATGGAACATGGATGGCTTCGTTATACAATATAATGGTCGTTCCGTAGGGGCAGGGCTCTGCTCTGCCCATTGTTATTTAAATGAATGATGCTGATTTCAATTGGGCGGAGTAGAACCCCGCCCCTACGGTTCCCCTTTATTTACAAATTCCTTCTCTATGTTATATGACGGCAAAGGCGACCCCGTAACCGGACTATTTTTTCGCCCGCGGGCGAAAAATGAATTGCTTGAAACGCGCGTATAAATCATCATTCGGATAATTTTAAAGCAAGAGCATGTGATTTTTGTTCTTTATCTGTTAAATACATATCTTTGTTTTCTCTTTCACAATCAATAAAAGTAAAATATAAATGGAAAGTTTCGCAACATTAATAAAGAGCAGAAGAAGTACCCGTAAGTTTACGGATCAGTTACTGAATCCCGATCAGGTGGAAATGATATTGAAAGCCGCCCTGATGGCGCCGGCTTCCAAACGAAAAAATCCCTGGCAGTTCGTTGTCGTGGAAGATAAGGAGATGCTGGCCAAGTTGTCGGCATGCAAACCGGCGGGAGCCGCTTTCCTGAAAGATTGTGCACTGGCTGTCGTTGTGATGGCGAATGTGATGGAAAGCGATGTTTGGGTGGAAGACGCTTCGATTGCCTCCATCTATATGCAATTGCAGGCCGAAGACCTGGGATTGGGAAGTTGCTGGTGCCAGATCCGCAACCGTCAGACGGAAGACGATGCGGATGCAGCCCAGTATGTGAGGGGGCTGCTCGACGTGCCTTACCAGATGGAAGTCCTGTCCATCATCGGTTTCGGATATAAGGACCAGGAACGTAAGCCGTTCGACGAATCGCACCTGCAATGGGAGAAGATACATCTCGGAACTTTCCGCATGCCGACCGAAAACCAACAGGAGGAAGCATGAAAACCATCTTTTTAGGCTCCGGCAACCTGGCAACGCGCCTGTCGCTCGAAATGCACCGGAAAGGAATGCGGATCGGGCAGGTATATAGCCATACGCCGGAAAATGCGGAACGGCTGGCCGCCCGCTTAGGCTGTCCCTGGACAACCGATCCCGAAGCTGTCGGGACGGATGCCGACCTGTATGTCTTTTCCTTGAAAGACACGGCCCTGGCGGATGTGATCGCCCGTGTCCGGCCGAACAACGGCTTTTGGGTGCATACGGCAGGCAGTATGCCGATGGATGTTTTTAGCGGTCATGCCGCCAATTACGGAGTCCTTTATCCGATGCAGACATTCAGCAAAACGCGCGAAGTGGATTTCAGCGTCATTCCTTTTTTCCTCGAAGCCAATACGCCCGAAAATGCCGGCAAGTTGCAACGGCTGGCGGAGATACTTTCGGGAAATGTCCGCTTCCTGTCGTCCGACAAACGCAAAAGTTTACACCTGGCGGCTGTCTTTGCCTGTAATTTCACCAACCATATCTATGCGTTGGCTGTTAAATTATTGCAGGAGCAGGATATACCGGCCGATGTCCTGCTGCCGCTTATCGACGAAACGGCAGCCAAGATACATACGATGCCTCCGTCCGAGGCACAGACCGGCCCGGCCATCCGGTACGATGAGAATGTGATCAACAAACATCTGGCTATGCTGGACGATCCCGATATGCGGTCGATCTACCGGCTGATCAGCCAGAGCATACATAAGGAGGCACAACATGAGTAGTATCAATTATGATCTGAAAAAGATAAAGGCATTCGTCTTTGATGTAGACGGCGTTTTGTCCTGTGATGTAATCCCTTTGCATCCGAACGGCGATCCTATGCGTACCGTTAATATAAAGGACGGCTATGCCTTGCAGCTCGCCGTCAAGAAAGGCTATCATGTAGCCATCATTACCGGGGGCTATACGGAAGCGGTGCAGATCCGCTTTTCGCGTCTCGGCATTACACATATATATATGAAGAGCGCCGTTAAAGTCCACGATTACCGGGATTTTCTGGAAAAGACCGGTTTGCAGCCCGAAGAGGTCATGTATGCCGGTGACGATATCCCCGACTACGAGGTGATGACAATGGTCGGCCTGCCTGTAGCACCCGCTGATGCGGCTCCTGAGATCAAGCGTATCGCCAAATACATCTCCCACAAGAACGGGGGAGCCGGCGTTGCCCGTGATGTAATCGAACAAACAATGAAAGCCCAGGGCCACTGGATGGGTGACGAGGCTTTCGGTTGGTAGGAATCTGACAGATAAAATAAGACAATGGAAAACATACTCCCTAACCTGAATCGATATAAAATCGTATTAGGCTCCAATTCTCCTCGGCGGCGCGAGTTGTTGGCAGGTCTGGATATCGACTTTGAAGTACAGGTGATCCCCGGTATAGACGAATCTTTTCCCGACACGTTGCCGGCGTTTGATGTGCCGGTTTATATTGCAAGGAAAAAGGCGGAAGCCTATATCCCTTCCATGCCGGCGGACGAGCTGCTGATCACGGCCGATACGATCGTGTGGACTTTTGGTGAAATCCTGGGGAAGCCGAAAGACCGCGAGGATGCGATCGCCATGCTCCGGAAACTCTCCGGCCGTGTCCATGAGGTGATAACCGGCGTTTGTATCACGACAAAGGAGAAAACGATCTCTTTCTCCGCTTCGTCGGCTGTTAGTTTTGCCAGGTTGGATGAAGAGGAGATCGTCTATTATGTCGATAAGTACCGCCCGTTCGACAAAGCCGGCAGTTATGGCATACAGGAATGGATCGGCTATGTGGCGGTCGAGGCCATCAACGGCAGTTTCTATAATGTGATGGGGTTGCCGGTCAGGCTGCTTTACCAGGAACTGAAGAAGTTCTGAAGATTTGACAAAAATCTATGTTTTAAGGTGATTTATTGAAGGTAAGGCGAATAGGAAGTCTGTATTTTTGTGGTATTAACTTTTAAGTATCATGAAAAAGATTTACTATTTGCTTGTATGCCTGTTTTTCCTGCAATCCGCTTTTGCGGCAGGGGAGAGGCAGTCCTTCGATGTCCGTTTGCAGAACGGGCTGAACATGAATGTGGAAGTTTGTACGGATGGAATATTCCGGATTCGGATCACCCCTCGTTCAACCTTTTCTGAGTCGTTGATGCAACGTTACGGGATTATTAAAACGGATTGGGACCCGGTTCCGGTTTCCCCGAAAGACAACAAACAGCAGTTTGAAGTATCGACCGGCGGCTACCGGCTGACAATCGATAAAAAGACCGGGGCTATGTCTGTCTCAGACCGGAAAGGCCGGGTGATTATCGAGAAAGCGGTCTTCCTCACCTCTGCCGATCCGTTGTGCACCAACCTGGGAAAAGTGATCAATGCCAAATACAAGGACATGAAAGTCCCTAACAACGGCACGATCATCGGCGACGATAATAATCCGGGAGCCTCGAAAGATATGGCTGAAACCGGCGATTACGAGCATACCAGCATCCTCTCGATCTCCCTGAAAGACGGCGAACGTTTCTATGGTGGCGGTAGTACCAGCCGCGAACATATCCAGCACCGGGGCGAACTGTTGCGTATGTGGACCACTTACCAGCACACCGAGATCCCGATGCCTTTTATGTTCAGCTCCGAAAACTGGGGGATCTTCAACAATACGACGCGGAAGAACTTCTTCGATATCGGCAGCTACCAACCGGATGTTTTCTCGATTTATAATACGACGGACGAAGCGGATTTCTACCTGATGTTCGGCAATTCGATGCCCGATGTGATCAACGATTATACGGCTATCACCGGCCGGCCTTATTTGTTGCCGAAATATGCGTACGGGTTATGCTTCGGTCCGAATATGTTGGAAGACCAGTTCGACATCCTGAACGACGCCGTGCGTTTCCGTGAGATGGGCGTCCCCTGCGACCTGTTCTGGCTCGAACCGCAATGGATGGAGAAACGCTACGATTTCTCGACCAAGAAGAAATGGAACTATCAGAAGTTCTCGGCGGAAGCCTATTGGGATTCCACCCGCTACCCGAAGAAAGAAAACCACCGCCTGCTTATTGGCCGCTTGCATGGGATGGGCTACCATATGGGGCTTTGGCTCTGTATCGAATACGACCTGAGCGTCCCTGAAGAAGACGCTTTAGCAAGGGTGACGGGGAAACCCCTTTCCGGACAGGAGCATTGGATGGATCACCTGAAAAACTTTGTGGACAATGGCGTGGACGGATTCAAGATGGACCCGGCACGTACGATAGACGAACATCCGGACTTCAAGTATTACAACGGACATACCGATAAGGAAATGCACAACCTGAACCAGATCCTTCTTCCGAAACAGATGTATAAGATGATGCGTGAACACACCGGGCTCCGTTCCTGGCATCATTATACCGCCGGTTGGGCGGGAACGCAGCACTGGAGCGCTTCTACCAGCGGCGACAACGGGGGAGGGCGGACGGCGTTGTTCGACCAGCTGAACTTGGGTATGAGCGGTTTCCTCAACACCTCCTGCGACGTGATGAATGTCAACAAGGACGAGGAGTTGCAGAGCCTTCATTTCGGCCTTTTCCTGCCGTGGGTACAGATCAATAGCTGGTATTCGTTGCATCAGCCGTTCTATTTTCCTGAGAAGGAGAAGAAGATGTACCGGGATTATGTGAAGCTACGTTACGCGTTGATGCCTTATATTTATTCGGCGGCGCTTGAAGGCGCACAGACCGGTATGCCGATCGTACGCTCCATGCCTTTGATGTTCCCGGACGACCGCAAGACGGATGACATGGTCTACCAGTATATGTTCGGCCAGAGCTTCCTGGTCGGCATCTTCAGCGATTCGATCTACCTGCCGGAGGGAAACTGGTTTGACTTCTGGACAGGCGAGAAGTTGGCCGGCGGAAGGGAAATCAAGCATACGATACCCGATAACCGCGCCGGGCTGCTGTTTGTCCGCGAAGGGGCGATCATCCCGTTCCAGAAAGATATGCAATTCATAGGGGAGAAACCGCTGGACACTCTGATGGTGAAAGTATTCCCCAAAGACGTCTCTTCCTATACGATGTATGAAGACGACGGCAAAACATACAATTACGAGAACGGGGCGATTGCCGCAACCCGTTTCGAATGCAGGCAGAGCGGGCGGAAGGTCGAATTTACTATCTTCCCGGTAGAAGGTTCGTATGACGGTATGTGTAAATCGCGGACATACGAACTGGAGATCGATGCTCCGCAACGCCCGTCGGAAGTGCTGGTAAACAATGTCCCGGTAACGGACTGGCAGTACGGCGACGACCACAAAGTGCGCGTCAGCCTGCATCAGGAGAATAACGGGTTGGTGAAAGCCACGCTTCGTTAGTTCAGTTCATCCCGTTCTTCATTATGATAATATTCGATTAGGTATAAGGTTTTGGCTAAAGATGGGCAAATAGGGAGTACAACAGGACGATCCGGATCCCATTCCGGGTCGTCCGTTATCATTTCGGAAAGCGGACCGGCATGCATGAGTATGATCCGTGTCGATGTGATGGCAGTCGCAATAAATGATTTTTCGGCAGGCAGTAATACAAAATACCCTTCGTCCACATCTGTAACCGGCATCTGGTCTCTATTATAGATCACCAGTTTTCCGGAAGAGACAAACAATAAGACATTACCAGTGTTATCCGTATTACATAAAATCTCGCCTGCTTTTCCTATTTTACACTCAAATTGGTTCAGGACGTTTCTTATCATATTTAATCAATCAGGAATTATCCGAGCTAATCATTGTTTTCCGTTTAGGCAGATACTGGAGCATACCTTTTGAATATTCAATCTGGTGCTTCCCGTTCTCGTCGGCATATATCACATAGTATTCGATCTCCGGCAAGGAGTCAGCCATCTGCCGGGCTTTTTCCAGTCCCATCGCCATAAACGCGGTGGCATAGGCATCGGCAGTTATGCAATCGTCAGCAACGATGGTGGCGCTCAACACGCTCTGTTCGGCAGGATAACCGGTACGGGGGTCGATCGTGTGGGCATATTTCTTGCCGTCTTTGATGTAAAAGTTGCGGTAATTGCCCGAAGTGGCAATCGCACCCTTTTTACATAGCTGGACGATTTCGTCATAATTGTTTTTGGTGCCTGTCGGATCTTCTTCCGGGAGGTTGATGCCGGTGCGCCAGCATACGCCATTCTGGTTGACACCCTTTACCACCACTTCGCCGCCTATCAGGATCATATAGTTTTCTACTCCTTCCTTTTCAAGCAAGCGGGCGATTACGTCGCAGGAGTATCCTTTGGCTATGGCGGAGCAATTCAGCAACAGCCGGGGATCGTCTTTCACTACTTTCTTGTCTTCCAGATGCACTTTCCGGTAGCCTACAAAAGTTTTGAGGCTGTCTATCATGGCAGGCGTCACGCTGTCTTTCTTGCTGAATCCGAATCCCCAGAGGTTCACTAACGGGGCACAGGTGATATCGAAGACGCCATCCGAATTGCGGGAGACTTCCATCGACTTGTTGAATACCTCCGTAAACCATTCGTCTACCTCTACCGGTTCGTTATTATTCACTTTCGCGATGATCGAATTGGGATTGAAGGGATTCAGGGACAGGTTGAATTTTTGCAGTTCGGCATCTATTTTATCTGTCAAAATCCGGGGCGCTTCGTATTTGATCGTATATAGAGTATGGAACACAGTGCCGCTTTCTTCGTAATATTGTTTTTTGTCTTTGCAGGAAACGAAGAACAAAATTCCCAAAATTGCCAGTAAGTAAACTCTCTTATGCATTTTTTTGTCGTTTAGGCTGCAAAGATAGTGTAAATCGAATGCAGAGGCAAATTTTTGCTTCAGAGTTCACTTCTCAATATCTGTAAATATTTTAGATACAACGATTTGGTGCGGCTTGGGTGAATCTGGAGGAATGTCGTGTAGCCCCTTTTCATTATTCTCTGATTTATCTCCTCTTTTATTAGGCTGCGTCCGGCTGATTTCATATATTTGTCAGCATATTAATTTATAAAAATAATGACTATGACAAAATTAAGCAAACTCCCGTCAGAAGCCGACAAGTCTGCCAAAACCTGCAGACCACGCAAAAGCCAGGCCTTGTCCCTAAAAGAGAAATGGAACCCGAACAAACCCCTCCATGCCACCCGGGATGAATTCCTGGATCATATCAGAAAGATCGAGCAGGGGCCGTTTATTCCTGCTGAAGAATGTTTTAGAAATGTCCGGATATGGATGAAGGAACAAGGGAGAAGCCTGTTATAACCTCCATCGAATTTCAGTCAAGTCTCATTCATGTAATGGAAGAAGGTCTCGAGCGATTTGGCTATTTCCAGACAAATCGTTATTTAGATATCATTGAACGAGAAGTTCTTGATTTACGATCAACCTATTCTTATTATCCCGAATGCCACCACTTAACTACGAAAACCCGTATGTACCGGAATATCATTCTGGATTCCCACCTGATCATTTATCGCATTTGCGAAGAGCGTATTGAAGTCTTGGACATCATCCATGCGGCATCCAGTATAAGCCGGATCAGGCAAACAAGGAAAATCCATATAGAATAAAACAGAAAGAGTATGTGCCAGACTTATAGCACATACTCTTTTGTTTATCTCTCTGATAAGACTTTTCTGTCTATACAAATAAACTGAACAGCAGCGCAAACCCGAACCCGCCGAGCGCAATGATCGTCTCCATGACCGTCCATGACTTTAACGTCTGGACCTCCGTTAGCCCCAGGTATTTGCCGACCAGCCAGAAACCGCTGTCATTTACGTGGGAGAGGATGGTGGCTCCGGAGGCAATGGATATGACGATCAGTGCACGATGCATATCCGACAGGGTGTAGGCATTCAGTATGGGACCGACAATACCTGCCGCCGTGATCATCGAGACTGTGGCGGAACCTAAGATGATGCGGACTGCCGCCGCAATGATGAAGGCGAGGATGATCGGAGGAAACTGTGTTTTTGAGATCAGTTGCGCCAGCACGTCGCCAACGCCGCTGTCGATCAGCATCTGCTTGAACGCACCGCCCGAACCGATAATCAGGATGATCATACCTGCCGGAGCCAGGGCTTTCGTGCTGATGTCGAGCAATTCCTTGCGTGTGTACCCCCGCCGCGTGCCTAACAGCCAGGCGGCGATCAACGTTGCAATGATCAGGGCTGTAAACGGATGGCCGAGGAAAGACGCAACTTCGTAAAACGTCCCTTCATGCATATATCCTAATTTGATGAACAGCTCGATCATCGACTTGACTACCATCAGGAGCAGCGGAATGCCGATGATGGAAGATACCATCCAGAAGGAAGGCAGCGAATGCCCATCGTCCGTTTCATCCCCCTTTGCCAGTTCCTCCATTACGTGAGGCGGAGGGGAAACCTGTATTCTGTTTCCGATGTAAGAGCCGAACAAAGGCCCGGCGATGATTGTAATGGGTAGCCCGATAACTGCGCCTACCAGGATCACCCATCCCAGGTCGGCCCCCAACATATCGGCGACCGCCACCGGACCCGGTGTAGGCGGTATGAACGTATGTGTCACAGCCAGTCCCGCCAGCAGCGGGATGGCATAATATAAGGTCGACTTTTTCGTGTCTTTCGCCAGGGCATAAACCACCGGGACCAGAATAATGAAACCGACATCGAAGAACACCGGTATTGCGATCAGGAATCCGGCAATCGACAGGCTCCAGTGCGCCCTCTTTTTCCCGAACCGCCGGATCAGCGTCTTGGCGATAGCCTCCGTGCCACCCGAAGCTTCCAGGATCTGTCCGAAGATACTACCGATCCCGACAACCGTCGCGACAAATCCCAGTGTTCCGCCCAATCCGTTCTGGATGGCCGCGCTCACCCTCTCCAACGGCATGCCCGAAGCGATCCCCAGGAACATGGCGGTGATCAGCAGGGACAGGAACGGATGCAACTTGACCCATAGCACCAGCATGAGCAACAATCCGATTGCCAGGAGGGTGACTAACAAAAGCGTTGCGGGATCAGCCATGACGCGTATCCTCCATATAAGCACCCTTCATCGGCGAAACGCTGTTGCGGGTGAAAATACTAAGAATACCAGTATTAAAGCGGGGAGCCGGTTTCGTCCAACGCCCGCGTCGTTCAGCGAGCACTGCCTCCATCTCTTCGGGGCTTTTGGGGATGCCGGCTACTCCGGTGATGTCAAGCCTGCGTGCCGGAATGTCGATACGGATCAAATCTCCGTCTTCGACCAAGGCGATCGGGCCGCCTTCGGAGGCTTCGGGAGAAACGTGCCCGATGGCAGGACCGCGCGTGGCGCCGGAAAAGCGACCGTCTGTGATCAGGGCGATGGTCTCGATCAGTTCAGGATCGGAAGCAATGGCCTCCGTCGTATAGAACATTTCAGGCATACCGCTGCCCTTCGGCCCTTCGTAGCGGATGAAGACGGCCTCACCCGGATGAATATGTTTGGTCAGGACAGCTTGGAGTGCCTCTTCTTCGCAGTCGAATACGCGTGCTTTCAGCGTGGCCTGCATCAGTTTCGGCGAGATGGCTGCATGTTTAACAACAGCCCCTTCCGGTGCCAGGTTCCCTTTTAGGATGGCGATGGCCCCTTGTGCCTTAATCGGACTGCCGGCCGGTCTGATGATGTCGGACACTTTTACGCCGAGGGCCGGCAGATATTTGCGGCAACGCTCGTAGAAGCCGTTTTGTTTCAGTTCGTCCAGGTTCTCACCTAATGTATTGCCTGTTACGGTGGGGGCGTCAAGGTGTAGAAATTCCCGGATTTCTTCCATGATTGCCGGGACGCCTCCGGCATACCAGAAGTATTCACCCGGCCAAAAGCCGCTGGGACGTATGTTGAGCAGGAACGGGATCTTGCGGTGGATTTCGTCGAATAGTTCCGGTGGCAGCTGGATGCCCAGTTCGTGGGCGATTGCCGGCAAGTGGAGGAGGCTGTTGCTGGAACCGGCTATGGCGGCATGCACCATGATTGCGTTTTCAAAAGCCTTGACCGTCATAATGTCCGACGGCTTAAGCTCGTCTTTCGCCAGTTCCGTTGCTCGGTAACCGGCCCGGTGTGCCATCTCTTTCAGCTCCCGGACCTTTGTCGGGATCAAAGCCGACCCCGGCAGTGCGATCCCCAGCGCCTCCGCCATGACCTGCATGGTCGAAGCGGTTCCCATAAACGAGCAGGCGCCGCATTCGGGACAGGCATCCCGCTTGTAGACCATAAACTGTTCTTCGCTGATTTCCCTTCGTTCGTACTGGGCGCTGTAGGTGCCGATCTGTTCGAGTGTGAGCAGGTTCGGGCCAGCTTTCATGATCCCGCCCGGAATGAAAACGGCAGGCATATTCAGCCGGGCAATCGCCATCAGGTGGGCGGGAACGGATTTGTCACAGCTGGCGATATAGACACCCGCATCGAATGGAGTAGCTCTTACATGGATTTCCATCATGGCGGCCATGATGTCGCGTGAGACGAGTGAGAAGTTCATGCCGTCATGCCCTTGCGCTTCGCCGTCGCAGATATCGGTGACGAAATAGTTGGCTGCCCGTCCCCCTCCGTCGTTTACCCCTTTGCCGGCTTCGGCGACGAGCTGGTCGAGGTGTGCACTGCCCGGATGGCTGTGTCCGTAGCTGCTTTCCACAATGATCTGCGGTTTGCTGAGTTCTTCGATGCTCCATCCGCTACCTAACCGTAGCGAATCCAGTTCTGGAGCTAATTTTCGTAATTGTTGGCTTTTCATGGTATGTATTTTTTACAATGTCTAAATAAGGTCCGGATTTGTGCCGTCAGCGACTTATCCGTTGAAATAGACGTGCTCGATCAGAATCTTAGTCCCGATGCCGATCAGGATCAACCCGCCGATCAGGTCCAGTTTGAGATCGATCTTACGGCCGAAATGGTTTCCGAAGTAAACCCCGAAAGCTGAAATCAGGAACGTGACGATCCCTATCGTCAGGGCTTCCAGTGCAATGGCCGATTCGATGCAGGCCAGCGATATGCCGACCGCCAGCGCGTCAATGCTTGTCGCAACGCCCAGTCCGCACAGCGTCTTGTTGCATAACGGGTTCGTCTTGCAATCCTCCTCCTGTACCTGTGTGCTTTCGTATATCATTTTACCTCCGAGGTAAAGCAACAGCAGGAAAGCGATCCAGTGGTCGAACGCCGTGATGTATTTCTTGAAACTCATCCCCGCCAGGTAACCCGCTAAAGTCATCCCCGCCTGGAAAACCCCCATCACACAGCCTATCTTCAGCATATGGTGATGCTTGTAGTTTTGTATAAGAGCTCCGCCGGTAACAGAAACTGCGAGACTGTCCATTGACAGTCCCACTGCCAGTAACACTATTTCTAAAAATGACATGCTTGAATGATTTATGAATTATGATTTATGAATTATAATTTACCGTCAGTGCATAAATCATAATTCATAAATCATAAATCCTTACAGTTCCGTCTCGATTTTATATTTGTTTCGATTAGGTGAATCCCTTGAAATCAACTCCCCGATGAATCCCGCGAGGAACATTTGTGTTCCGAGGATCATGGCTGTCAGCGAAACATAGAAGTAAGGCGAATTGGTGACCAGCGGCCGCAAATCTCCTGTACAGATGGAAATCAGTTTTGCACTCAGCACAATGACCAATGCGATGAAACCGATGAAAAACATCACGCTCCCCCATAATCCGAAGAAATGCATCGGCTTCTTGCCGAATTTGGAGGTAAACCAGAGGGTGATCAGGTCCAGATAGCCGTTCACGAAGCGGTTCAGTCCGAACTTGGTCGTTCCGTACTTGCGTGCCTGGTGTTGCACCACCTTTTCGCCGATCTTGCTGAATCCAGCGATCTTGGCGAGGTAGGGGATGTAGCGGTGCATATCGTTATAGACTTCTATATTCTTGATCACGATGTTCTTGTATGCTTTCAACCCGCAGTTGAAGTCGTGCAGGTTCGTGATGCCGGAGAATTTGCGTGCCGTAGCGTTGAACAACTTGGTCGGAATGGTTTTAGACAGCGGGTCGTAACGCTTTTTCTTCCAACCGGACACCAGGTCGTAGCCGTCTTCAGTAATCATCCTGTATAATTCGGGAATCTCGTCGGGACTGTCCTGCAGGTCGGCATCCATCGTGATGATCACATCTCCCTTTGCCCGCTGGAAACCGCAGTTCAGACCAGGGGATTTGCCATAATTACGGCGGAACTTGACCGCGTGTATCACTTCCGGGTTCTTGCTTTTAAGTGCTTCGATCACTTCCCAGGAGTTGTCCGTGCTCCCGTCATTGATAAAGATTACCTCGTAACTGAAATTATGTTCTTTCATCACCCGCTCTATCCAAGCAAACAATTCTGGAAGAGACTCGGCTTCATTGTACAGTGGTATAACTACTGATATGTCCATTATTTGTTATTATTTTCTTCTTATTTCTCTTCGGACACCGGGCTTGCTGTTCGACTTCGGCAAACCAGCGCAGCTACCGGTATGGATAATATGATTCCGTAAAATATATTATTAAAAATCTGCTGAATAGCCAAGTGGATGGGAGTGAAGTTGGTCTGTTTGATGGCCTCGATCACTTCGCTGTTGAAATTAGCATTCTTCAGCGCTATTATAGCCTGTGTCATCGTGTTGCTCAGGAAGTCGGGCGGCGCGATAAACTGGAAGAATATGAAATGCTCGATTGAAACGATCAAGGCGGCGAAGAAGTACAGCATGATGCCGAACCGCCACGCATGGAAGAAACTGATGCTTCCGCCTATGTCCTGCCGGTAACGTTTGGTCAGGTAGTAGGCGATAAAAGGGACGGCGATGCTTAGAACTTCATAAATATAGATGAGTGCGGGGATGGAATACCCGAAAATAAGGAACAGATATTTAATCACCCAATAGATACCCATAGCCAAGCCATAAGACATCGCGCACTTCAACAGTAAACCTTTATTCTCTTCCATGATAATGCTGTTTTTAATGTTCTCATCAGCAAAATTAATCCTTTTGCGAGAATATACAATATTTATAATTGAAAATGGACAATTGAAAATTGATAATTATTTTTTGTGTAACTAATTTTCAATTTTCAATTGTCCATTTTCAATTTATCCGAGCCTCTTGTCGGATTCGAACCAACGACCCCGAGATTACAAATCACGTGCTCTGGCCAACTGAGCTAAAGAGGCAGGTGGGTAAGCTTACTACATCGCGCCGCTACAACCAAGTACCCTTGCTGCGGTCAAGCCCTGGGGGATTCCGAGGGAGCATGCCGTGTAGGACTTACCCGGGTGCAAAAGTAGATATTATTTTTTACAATGCAAGCGTTTTCTGCTGATGAGGGTGTTATTTGTTTGTAAGTGATTGGAAACCTTTTGCTTTTAAATGTGTTAAAAAATGTATGCGAAATGCTTGCGTGTGTAGTTTGTTGGGGAAATCTATTTGTCATTTTGATAAAGAAAACAGGGGTGTTGATGTGAAATAGTTATGTTAAAAAATATTACCCTTGCTACTAATTCTAATTTCCCGCTATTGTAATTCGATTTTGATGGGGTAGTAGTGACATTTTGATAGTGGAAGATTGGAGATTAGAGTAATCTATGTTCCCAACCAAATAAACGGAAAGATTTTAAAACAAATTAAGAATATTGCAAAAATCTAAGCCGTTTGGTCGAAAGTTTGGTTCCTGACCAATGCACAGATTCGATGTATCAGTTTGTTTCTAATATTGTTTATAACTAAATTATGATGCTTCCCCTCTTCTCTTTTGCGCCTGTAATATTCTCTTAATATTGGATCATGTATGGCAGCGGTTCGTGCCGCTTGGGTGAGTAGCGTGTTTAGTTTTTTATTGGCAAATCCACTTGTCTTGGCATTGCTTTTGACACTGGAGCCGGAGGTTCGTTGGAACGGTACCACTCCCGCATAGCAGGCCAGCTTGCGCGGATCGTCAAAACAGGTGAAGTTTTCGGTATAAACGATCAAAGCAAGGGCGTTGACAAAAGCCACGCCTTTGATGGATGTAATACGCTCATAATTGTTTTTGATCTCCTCTTCACTGTTGATCAGATCCATTATTTCCTTTTCCACATCTTTTATTTCACGGTTCAAGTTATCCACTTGTGTCAGGCTATGTTGATATATGTAATCTGTTGCGTGATTCCCTTTTAGGACCGAATGGAGTTCTTTGGCATGTACCAATGCTTCATTTTTCATTTTCACCAATAAATCACGGAATGTGAAAAATGAGTGCAGCGCCCGGATGGTTTCCGTATTGGGGGTATAGACCTTGGCCATATCCTCGAAACGGCAAGCGTATTGTGCGATCAGCAATGAATCCAATTTATCGTTTTTCCCGCGTTGCATGCCGCTGCTGTGTTTGATCCTGTAAGGATGTTCCAGCCACAGTGTATAACCCTCGTGCGCGAGAGTGTTACTCAAACAAACGCTGTAAAGTCCCGTGTTCTCACCGCAAAAGAGCATCTGATCTTTGCCTGTCTGCGGATAGCTATCACAAAGCCATGCCAACAGACTCTCATGTCCGGCAACATCATTACTGAACTCACGGTGGACACCTGAAGATATGTTTTCTTTCTCTATCACACTTACATCTACTTTTTTCTTGGAGAAATCAATCCCGATAAATAATTTATTCATACCTTTATATTGTTTTTGGATTAACCGAAAGCAGGAATGGGCTACTACTCTAAATGATATCCTATTATATATCAATAATCTATTTAGTCTTTGCCTGCTTGACTAACGGAAGTCTGTTACAATAACTAGTCTTTAAAGACTATCGTTTTCCATTAGTGTACTTCCGTTAGTCGGTTAATTTAGTTTCTTCATACAACAAAGATATAAATTAACCTCAGCTTCTTGCTTTACGCAAACTTAGAGTTTGTTTATAAGGATGGGATATTTCGGATTTCTAAATAATCTTGTACCTTTGCAGCCAAATTCAAAAATCAAAAACACTATTTACAATGGGTGGTTTTTTCGGAACTATTTCTAAGTCGGCCTGTTCAACTGATTTATTCTATGGCACTGACTATAATTCTCATCTGGGGACTCGCCGGGGAGGTATGGCAACATACGATAAGGAAGCCGGTTTTACTCGTTCGATTCACAATCTGGAAAGTTCTTATTTTCGTACAAAGTTTGAGCCTGCTCTCGATAAGTTTGTGGGAAATGCAGGCATCGGTATCATCAGTGATACCGATGCGCAGCCGATTGTTATCAACTCCCATCTCGGTAAGTTCGCTATCGTGACGGTTGCCAAGATTAATAACATCGATGAACTGGAACAGGACTTGCTCAAGGCGAATATGCACTTCTCCGAACTGAGCTCGGGCAAGACGAACCAGACCGAACTGGTGGCGTTGCTGATTACGCAGGGAAAAGATTTTGTCGAGGGTATTGAAAATGTATTCGACCGGATTAAAGGTTCCTGCTCCATGCTGCTGCTGACGGAAGACGGCATCATCGTTGCCCGCGACAAGTGGGGGCGTACACCTATTATTATAGGTAAGAAAGACGGCGCCTATGCAGCTACCAGCGAATCGAGCAGTCTGCCTAACCTGGATTATGAAATAGAACGGTTTGTCGGGCCGGGCGAAATCCTCCGTATGCGTGCCGACAACATCGAGCAGATGCGCCAGCCCAACGAGCAGATGCAGGTTTGTTCCTTCCTCTGGGTGTATTATGGTTTCCCTGTTTCCTGCTATGAAGGCAAAAATGTCGAGGAAGTCCGTTTCCAGAGCGGCTACAAAATGGGCAAGAAAGACGAAAACGAAGTAGATTGTGTCTGCGGTATTCCCGATTCCGGTGTCGGTATGGCTTTAGGTTATGCCGAAGGAAAAGGAGCTCCTTACCACCGGGCCATTGCCAAATACACGCCGACCTGGCCGCGTAGTTTTACTCCGGCCAACCAGGAAATGCGTTCACTTGTTGCCAAAATGAAGTTGATCCCCAACCGGGCCATGCTGGAAGGCAAGCGTATCTTGTTTTGCGACGACTCGATCGTACGCGGGACGCAGCTCCGCGACAACGTGAAAATATTGTATGACTACGGCGCAAAAGAGGTGCATATGCGTATTGCTTGTCCGCCCCTTATCTACGGCTGTCCTTTCCTCGGCTTTACTTCGTCGAAGAGCGACCTCGAGCTGATCACCCGACGGATCATTAAAGAGCTGGAAGGGGACGAGAATAAGAACCTGGAGAAATATGCGACGACCGATTCGCCGGAATACCAAAGGATGGTGGCTATCATAGCCGAACGTTTCGGCCTGAGCTCGTTAAAGTTCAATACGCTGGAAACACTCGTGGAGGCGATCGGATTGCCGAAATGTAAAGTATGTACGCATTGTTTCGACGGAAGCAGTTGTTTCTAAAGAAATAGATCAGACGGAATAAGGAAAATCATGTGCAGAAATGCGCATGATTTTTTTGTTGTTAGTGACACTTTGATTACTTTTATGGCTTGTAATATTAATGATAAGCTTATGACTGTAACAGATAGATTTTTGAAGTATGTGACGTTCGACACCGAGTCGAGCGAAACTACGGGTGTGACTCCCAGTACGCCGGGGCAGCGCGTGTTTGCCGAAGCATTGGTAAAAGAATTGGAAGAGGTAGGATTGGAAGACATCACCCTCGACGAAAATAGCTACCTGATGGCTACCCTGCCTGCCAATACGGCAAAGCAGGTTCCGACAATCGGCTTTATCGCCCATCTGGACACCAGCCCCGATATGTCGGGCAAGGATGTCGAGCCTCGTATCGTGACGTACAAGGGAGGCGATATCGTGCTGTGCGCCGAAGAAAACATCGTGCTTTCACCGCTTATGTTCCCCGAACTGAACGATTATAAAGATCAGGATCTCATTGTGACGAATGGCAGGACTTTGTTAGGCGCGGACGATAAGGGAGGCGTGGCCGCTATCATCGCCGCAATGAAATATTTGAAGGATCACCCGGAAATCGAACACGGCAAGATCCGTATCGGATTTACGCCTGATGAAGAAATCGGGGCGGGAGCCGACTATTTCGATGTCGAAAAGTTCGGCGCAGAATGGGCCTATACGATCGACGGCGGACAGATCGGCGAGCTGGAATACGAAAACTTCAATGCAGCCGGCGCCAAAGTCCTTTTCAAAGGGTTGAATGTGCATCCGGGATATGCGAAAGACAAGATGCTGAACGCTTCCCTGCTGGCAGTGGAATTTGCGTCCTGGCTACCTGTCGCACAGCGTCCCGAACATACGACCGGCTATGAAGGGTTCTTCCACCTGACCGGTATGAGCGGAACGGTCGAAGAGGCTTCCCTTTCCTATATTATACGTGACCATGTGCGTACCGCTTTCGAACAGAAGAAAGAGTTGTTGCAAGAGCTGGTGAAGCGTATGAATGAAATGCATCCAGGCAGTACGACGCTCGAAATGCGAGACCAGTATTATAATATGCGTGAAGTGGTCGAACCGAAGAAGTTCATCGTGGACCTCGCTTTCGATGCCATGAAGGCTGCCGGTGTGACGCCCTTAGTGAAGCCGATCCGCGGAGGAACGGACGGTGCGCGTCTCTCCTTCATGGGACTTCCTTGCCCGAACATCTTCGCCGGCGGGTTGAACTTCCACGGACGTTATGAATTCCTTCCGGTCAAGTCGCTGGAAAAGAGTATGGAAACAATCATTAAAATAGCTGAGCTGCTGGCTCAAAAATCTTAAACAAATCATATTAATAACATGAAAACAACTCCGTTTACCGATGTGCACATTGCACTGGGTGCTAAAATGCATGAGTTTGCCGGTTTCAACATGCCGATTGAATATACCGGTATTATTGATGAACACATGACCGTCGTGGGCGGCGTGGGTGTATTCGATGTCTCCCATATGGGAGAGTTTTGGGTAAAAGGCCCGAACGCGCTGGCTTTCATCCAGAGCGTGACATCGAACGATGCCTCCGTGCTACCGATCGGCAAGGCTCAATATACTTGCTTCCCGAATGACAAGGGCGGTATTGTGGACGACCTCCTGGTGTACCATTACGAACCGGAAAAGTATCTCCTGGTCGTCAATGCAGGCAACATCGCCAAGGATTGGGACTGGTGCGTAAGCCATAACACGGTAGGGGCAGAGCTGGAAAACGCTTCCGACCGTACCGCCCAGTTGGCTATCCAAGGCCCGAAAGCCGTCGAGGTGTTGCAACGTCTGACTCCGGTCGACTTGTCTTCCATCCCTTACTATTCGTTTGTGACGGGCGAGTTTGCCGGTTGCAAGAACGTGATCATCTCCAATACGGGATATACCGGAGCCGGTGGTTTCGAACTTTATTTCTATCTGGACGATGCTATGACGATCTGGAATGCTATCTTTGAAGCCGGTAAGCCCGAAGGTATCAAACCGATCGGTTTGGGTGCACGTGATACGCTTCGTCTGGAAATGGGCTTCTGTCTGTATGGCAATGACCTGGACGACACCACTTCTCCGATCGAAGCCGGTCTGGGTTGGATCACCAAGTTCGCCGAAGGCAAGAACTTTACGAACCGTGCCGAACTGGAACGTCAGAAGAAGGAGGGCGTTACTCGCAAGTTGTGTGCTTTCGAACTGGTCGACAAAGGTATTCCCCGTCATGGCTATGAAATCGCTGATACCGAAGATAATATCATCGGTGTGGTAACATCCGGAACCATGTCGCCTGTCTTGAAGAAAGGCATTGGTATGGGATACGTGAAACCTGAATTTGCGAAAGCCGGGACCGAAATCTTTATCAAAGTCCGGGGCCGCAACCTGAAAGCCCAGGTTGTAAAAGCGCCGTTCCGCAAATAAGACTGTATAATACATGTGAAACCCATAGCTTTGGGAGGTGTAAGGCATAGCTTTAGGAGACATAAGGCTATGCTTTATGATCCGTAAAGCTATGGGTTTTGTCGTATCTGGGATTTTGTTATGATTATAGTTGGGAAGTGACGGATGTTTTGTAAGTTTGCAGCGGAATAAAAAGAATTGTTTCTATGTTGAATTTTCTGAAAAACTGGACATTGCCTGTTGCGATGCTCGCCGGGGCGTTAGGGTATTTTATCTTTGCCAACTTTGCTTTTCTGGAGCCGACAAAGCCGTTCATGAATTCTTTTATTGCCTATATGACTCCCGCACTGATCTTTGCACAACTACTGCTGACTTTCTGTAAGGTGCAACCGCATGAGTTGCTGCCTTCCCCTTGGCATGGATGGCTGCTGCTGTTCCAGCTTGTTTCGGCTTCGGCAATTGCTGCTTTGCTGATATTCGTGCATATGGACGGTGCTTATAAGGAGGTTTTCGAGGGTGCGATGGTCTGCCTGATCTGCCCGACGGCTACGGCTGCGGCTGTTATCACCGGTAAGTTGGGGGGGAGCGCGTCCAGCCTGACGACTTACACGTTATTGTCGAATGTTCTGGCGGCGATAGTCGTCCCGTTGATGTTCCCGCTGGTCGAGCCTCATGCGGACATAACCTTTATGGCGGCTTTCCTGAAGATATTGAGCAAAGTGTTTCCTTTGCTGCTCTGTCCGTTTTTCCTGGCGATGTTGTTCCGCTATTTCCTTCCGAAGCTGCATCATTTCCTGTTGGGTTTCCGTGATCTTGCTTTCTATCTCTGGGGTGTAGCACTTGCCATCGTGACGGCCCAGACCGTGAAGTCTCTTGCCGAAAGCAATGCTCCGGTAGGAGTGGAGGTGCTGATTGCCTTAGCAGGCTTCGTGACCTGCGCCGTCCAGTTCTATTTAGGTAAACGGATCGGAACCCGTTATTTCGACCGCATCAGTGCCGGACAAGCTCTCGGACAGAAAAACACCGTACTCGCCATCTGGATGGCCTATACCTATCTGGACCCCCTCTCGTCAGTCGGTCCCGGATCCTACGTCCTGTGGCAAAATATTTTCAACAGTTACCAGCTTTGGAAAAAGAGGAAGAATGAGCCCATTCCTTCGCCATCCAGAAATTAGTGAGAGAAAGTTGATTGGCTTTGCGCTTTTGTTCTTCCTTTACTATATAGCCTCTTTTTTCAAAGAATGGGCGGGCTGTTAAACTAACTTCTGATGTGATTCGCATAATTCCTGCTGTGATAGCATGACGCTCTATGTCATTTAAGAGTATCGTAGCAATGCCTTTACCTTGGAAATCCTTATGAACAAACATGGAATGTAAATATCCCTGTGTCGTAATGGATGAAAAACCGACAATTTGTGACTGTCGGTTAGTAGCCACAATAAAATAATGTGTCCGGATCATCTCTTTTATACGGGAAAGATCGTTTCCGCACGATGCCCAATCTTCCACTTCCGCCTGTGAATAATCACGTTTGTTGATTGTGAGGACTGTCTCTCGAAATAAATCACTGAGTTCAGAGGCATCAGACAGCCGGGCTGTCCTAATTGTAAAATCTGTTTTCATATCATTCTTTTATCATCGGAATACTCAAAATTCCCTTATTAAACGCTCCCTCGCCGACCTTTTTGAAGCCTACGTGTTTGTAAAATGCTTCTCCATATGTTGAGGAGTTGACCGTTATCTTGGTGAAGTCACAATCATTCATCATATAATTGAAAAGCGATTTTCCTATTCCTTGCCGGTGATATTTCGGTTGGACGAAAAAGAGTGATATATGTTGTCTTTTTCTATTGATACCGATGACTCCTATCAATAGATTGTTATCAAAAGCCCCATATAGGTCAAGTTCATTCATTAATGATGCGTCATAGATGAAACTTTTGAAGGTTTCGATGCCTTCTTGGGTAAAGTCGCTGATACCACACTCCATACAGACTTGATAGGATAAATCTGCGGCATTGTTGTATTCCTCTTTTGCTAATTTCCGTATCATGCTAATATACTTAAGTAAGATTAGCAAAGATAATCTTTTCATTTTTAATTTATTGGTTTTGGAAATCAAGTTGTTGATCCTCTGCTTTATTTTCGTACTTTTGTCTGTAAATAGGAACATGATGGATATAAATCAGAACTATATAGAAGCGGTAAAAAACATAAAGGATGCTATCTTGCGCAGCCAGTACCGTGCTGCCGCATCAGTGAACAAAGAACAGCTTTCTTTGTATTATGGTATCGGACGGTATGTTTCGGAAAACTCCCGTAAGGGCTTTTGGGGCAAAGGCGCGATAGAGCAGATTTCTTCCATGTTGCAAAAGGAGCTTCCGGGATTGAGGGGATTTTCAACTCGAAGCATTAAAAATATGCGGCAATTTTATGAAGAATGGGCAGTCGTTCTAAATCGGCAGCCATTGGCTGCCGATTTAGAGTTGGATGAAAAACTCCTTCTTGTGGAAATTCGGCAGCCAATGGCTGCTGAATTTAACTGGTCTGATTTCTTGTCAGTCGGCTTTAGTCATCATATAGAAATCATAGCTAAAGCCAAGACTTTGGAAGCACGATTGTTTTATATGCATGAGTGCGCTACTCGCTATTGGAGTAAATACACTTTAAGGGATTACTTAAAAGCAGACCTGTACAGCCATCGGGGAACTTTGCCTAACAATTTCGCACAAACGTTGTCTGATACTAAGCAAGCTCTAAAAGCAGTTTGTTTATTCAAAGATGAATACTTGCTTGATTTTATTAATGTGGAGGAACTGAATGAGCAGGAGGATTTAGATGAAAGGATAGTAGAAAAAGCTATTGTTGCTAATGTGAAGAAGTTTATCATGACTTTCGGGCAGGATTTCAGCTTTATAGGCAATCAATACCGTATTAAGGTGGCAGAGGAAGAAATGTTTATTGATTTGTTGTTTTTCAATCGGGAGCTTAATTCTTTGGTGGCGGTCGAATTGAAGTCTGGGAAATTCCGTAGTTCGTATTTAGGTCAACTGAATACTTACCTTTCTGCTTTGGATTCGTACGTGAGAAAACCGCACGAAAATCCCTCTATCGGAATCATACTTTGTAGAGAGATGAATCAGACCTTTGTGGAATTTGCAGTTCGCGATTATAACAAGCCGATGGGGGTTGTTACTTACCGTGCATCCGAAGATATGCCGGAACGACTTCGTAAAGCATTACCGGATATAGAAGAACTGAAGAAATTGTTGTAGGAAAGTTTGGTTTTAGAACTATATTAAAAGATACAGAGATGAATGTAGAAGAATTTAGAGAGTATTGTTTGTCTTTCAAAGGTGTGCAGGAGAAGATGCCTTTCCTTGATGTGGCAGATAG
Organism: Parabacteroides vesiculifaciens; assembly: GCF_049860805.1. Classification (NCBI taxonomy): domain Bacteria; kingdom Pseudomonadati; phylum Bacteroidota; class Bacteroidia; order Bacteroidales; family Tannerellaceae; genus Parabacteroides; species Parabacteroides vesiculifaciens. The sequence continues at coordinate 2,314,847 of NZ_CP187555.1, read as the reverse complement.
GTACAGCAGGGATGTGCTTTGCTTCTATGTCGGGAGTAAATGGTTTTGTTTTGTCAATATAGAGGTGTTCGATTTCTGTTGCTTGAAATGCGAACCGGAGAGGAACCTTGAACTGCAAGAAGCCTATCAGGGGATAAAGCCGGGATGGCATATGAATAAGCGGCATTGGATGAGTGTCTACTTTAATCAGGACGTTCCCGACAATACGATCAAGGAACTCGTACGGCAATCTTATGATATCGTTTATCGTACCCTTTCCAAGAAGGAAAAAGAATTGATCTAAGATATGTGATCTTGAGTAGCTCCGAGTTATCCGTTGACGGTCGGAACAGCGCCTTTCAGTCGCAGGTCGGGGTCAGCAGAAGTTCGTAGTCTACGACATCTAACCACCGATCGAACTTCAAACCGACCTTTTTGAAGCGGGAAACCTGTTTGAAACCAAGTCTTTCGTGCAAGATGTTACTGGCTTCGTTTCCTTCCGTGATGCAGGCGATCAAGGCGCGGTAGCCGTTTTCGCGACATGCTTCGATCAGTCTTTGCATCAGGAGCCTGCCGATTCCTTTTCCGGTATGTCCGGGAGACAGATAAACAGTCGTTTCCAGGGTATAGCGGTAAGCGGCACGCTCTTTCCACGTATGGGCATAACAATAGCCGGCGATTTCCTGCTCCTCCTCGTAGACGAAATAAGGAAAACGGGAGGATATTTCCGCAATTCGGGCGCGCATTTCCTCTTCCTGCACCGGTTCCGTGTCGAAAGTTGCTACGCTATGCAGTACATATTCGTTGTAAATATTTGTGATTGCCTTCGCATCCTGGAGTTCCACTTGCCTGATCATATCTCTTTTATCTTGTATTCTTGCCGCAAAAATAATGTATCGGTAGGAAAATAATCCCTATTTTTGTAGAATAATTGATATTGATATGAGATTAAGCAATGAATGGTTTACAGCTCTTTCAGAGAATGAATCCGGACAACTGGTCACTGTTTCCGGTCGTGATGAATTAACCGAATTTGTCCAGTCGGGCAAGTTCAAGGAGCGGGTGGAAATTACCTGGAAATATGAAGGTGACGACAAAGGAATGCCCTCCGAAGCGCTTGCCGAAAAGATGGAGGAGGTGCAGGAAGTCCTGCGTAAGGCGATGGAAAAGGATAAACTCTCGATCCTGACCGGCGTTTATACTGGAGGCGAGGAGAGGATATGGGTCTATTACACTCGCACCGTCCGCGTTTTCGGTGAGCGGTTGAATGAAGTTCTGGCTCCGTTTGAAACGTTGCCGCTCTCTATCTATACGGAGGTTGACCCCGAATGGGAGGAATATCAGGATATGTACGAGATGAAAGAATGGGCCATTGAATGACCGTCTTGTCCGTTCGGAAAAATAAATAAAGGGACTATCCTGGTGCTGAGGTAGTCCCTTTGTTGTATATAAAAAGATCAGATATTGTCGTTATTCTAATCGAACCAGTCTGTAGATCAATTGCTGGATCGCTTCCTGGTAGTCGTCGATGATGGACTGTGAGAAGGCTTCCGGGAAAAGATCCCTGTGTTTCTCCACATAGTTGTAAAAGTCGGAAGCATGTTTGGCAATATCGTCCGGCGTTTTTGTTTCGGGGATGGAGATATGCAAATCGCCGACTAAAGCATAAGTCGTTTCGGTGATCCGGTCGATGACATCCAGCAGGGAGGCGATCGCTTCGTCCAAAGCCATGTGTTTGGCATAGCTGCCGGGGCCTGTTACATGCCAGTGATAAAGCTTCAGACTGCTGTTAAAGGAGAAAAGTTCTCCGATAAATGTTGCGATCTCCATGTTGGAGGATTTTATGATACTCTGTTTCTTAGCAGACTTTTTTACTGTTTCTGTACTCATAGCGAATCAATTTTATGTTTCTTATTTCTGTATTCTAAACAGCTTCTCTTTCCTGAAAGTTTAGAAACCGAATGCTAAATATGCTTATTTCGGGGAAGGTAACTATTTACGGATAGATGTTGTTTATGTCTAAAACATAAAGTATTAAAGATATGGTACGGATTAAATTGAAACGTGTTTATGATGAGATGGACGTCTCCGACGGTCTGCGTGTTTTTGTAGATCGTTTGTGGCCGAGAGAGCCTTTATCGAATCGATCCGTACACATCCGGTCGTGACTTTGTTGTATGCTTCTAAAGAAAAGGAACATAATTATGCAATAATATTAAAGGAGTCTCTCGTTTTTGATTTAGTTAATTAAATATTTTATATATATTTGTAGTGTTAGACTAAAATGTATATTTACCATGAAGAATCACAACAGGAGGAATTTTATCAAGCAGGTTTCTGTAACTGGGGCTGTTTTGGCTACCGGGGCATTAGCTTCGTGTGCGGAAAAGGCATCGGCAAGCCGTGTGGAAAACGACACGGATGAGAATATTGAAAGTAAACTAATCATCCCGAAGGCGCAGGGGCTGAAAATATCCGGGACTTTTTTGGATGAGATATCCCATGATATCCCACATCAGAATTGGGGTGAAAAGGAATGGGACCGGGATTTTGCTTATATGAAAGCAATGGGGATCGATACGGTAATCGTGATCCGGAGCGGCTATCGCAAGTTTATCACCTATCCTTCGGAGTACCTGATGAAAACATTTGGCTGCTATATGCCTTCGGTCGATTTGATCGATATGTACCTGCGTCTGTCGGATAAATACGGTATGAAGTTTTTTTTCGGATTATATGATTCCGGCAGATACTGGGATACGGGGGATCTGACCTGGGAAATCGAATCCAATAAATATGTGATTGAGGAAGTTTGGAAGAAATACGGGTGTCATAAAAGTTTCCAGGGGTGGTATCTCTGCCAGGAGATCAGCCGTGCGACTAAGGGAGCGATTACGGCATTCAGCAGTTTGGGCAAGCAGTGTAAGGAGGTTTCAGGTGGTTTGCCTACTCTCATTTCTCCGTGGATTGACGGAAAGAAAGCTGTTGCCGCTGCCGGAGGCGATCTGACAAAAGCCGAAGCGGTCTCTGTGGAACAGCATGAAAGAGAATGGTCTGAAATATTCGACGGGATCAAGGGGAACGTGGATGCCTGCGCTTTCCAGGACGGTCATATCGATTACGATGAATTGGATGCATTTTTCAGTGTCAATAAGAAGATGGCGGATAAGTATGGCATCGAGTGCTGGACAAATGCCGAATCGTTTGACCGGGACATGCCGATCAAGTTCCTCCCGATCAAGTTCGACAAGTTGCGCATGAAGCTCGAAGCGGCTGCCCGGCAAAAGTACGACAAGGCGATCACTTTCGAGTTCTCCCACTTCATGAGTCCCCAGTCCTCCTATTTGCAGGCGGGTCATCTGTATGACCGTTATAAGGAGTATTTTGAAATCGGATAAAGAGAGAAGATTATGAAAAATCACAATTCCGAAAATATGGGATATGTCGTGTTCTTGTCAGCTGTGGCGGCACTCGGCGGTTTTCTGTTCGGTTACGATACGGCGGTTATTTCGGGAACGATCAAAGGGGTGTCCACCCAGTTTCGATTAGATGATATAGAGACGGGATGGTATGTCGGATGTGCATTGATCGGTTCGATAGCCGGTGTGCTGATGGCCGGTAAGTTAAGCGACCGCTACGGGCGGAAGCCTGTCCTGTTGTTCTCGGCGGTCATGTTCGCTTCTTCTGCAATCGGCTGTATGTTTTCTTCTTCGGTGGACGAGTTGGTTGTTTATCGCATTGTCGGAGGAGTGGGGATCGGGATTGCTTCCATTATTTCTCCTCTTTATATTTCAGAGATATCGGTCGCACGGTATCGCGGGCGGTTGGTGGCTCTTTACCAGTTGGCTATTACGGTAGGTATCGTCGGTTCTTATTTCGCAAATGCAGCCGTGCTGAGGTATTCCTTGTCCTCCTCTTTTGACGGGCACTGGCTACAGATGATTTTTGTGATGGAGGTCTGGCGGGCGATGTTGGGGATGGAGATCGTTCCTGCTCTGTTGTTCTTCATAATTCTCTTTTTCATCCCTGAAAGTCCGCGCTGGCTGGTGATCAACCGGCAGGAAGAACGTGCACGGGCAGTGATGAGCCGTTTGTTCGGCGTCCATACCGCCGGAGAGCAGATAGAGGAGATCCGGTCGCTTGTCCGGACGGAGACGAAAAGCGATTGGCGCTTGTTGCTTCAGCCGGGTTTTCGCACGGTGCTGTTTGTCGGGATCAGCTTGGCGATGTTAGGACAGTTCATGGGGGTGAATGCCGTGTTGTATTATGGCCCGGTATTGTTTGAAGAGGCCGGATTAGCACAGAACAGCTCGCTTGATTTCCAGATTATGGTCGGCTTGGTGAATGTCTTTTCTACCGTTTTGGCCATGTGGCTGATTGATCGGATAGGGAGGAAAAAACTGATTTACATAGGGGTGAGCGGGATGATCGTCACGCTTGTAGGTGTCAGCATTTATTTCATGCTGAATGCAGGGGGGCGGCTTTCCCCTTTCCTGTTGTTGGGTTTGATTATGGCTTATATCTTTAGTTGCGCCATCTCGATCTGTGCCGTCATCTTCGTCCTGTTATCGGAAATGTATCCGGTCAAAGTGCGCGGGGCGGCGATGTCGATAGCTGGTTTTTCGCTTTGGGTTGGCACATACCTGATCGGACAACTCACGCCGTGGCTGTTGACAAATCTGGCTCCTTCGGGTGTCTTCCTGTTGTTCGCTTGTATGTGCGTGCCCTATATGTTGATTACTTGGAAACTGGTTCCCGAAACAACGGGAAGGTCATTAGAAGAGATTGAGCAGATGATCGCCGGAAAGTAGTCTTTTGGGTAGAATCGGTGTCCTGGGTATAAACGCCGCGCCGTTCAGGGTGGCAAAGTTTTTTTCACCCTGAACGGTGCGATCATTATGCTTGCAAAACCCGTTTATTGTGCCAGCAGGTAGCTTTTGAAGGTTCCGAAATCTTTTTCCAATCCGATGCTTTGCTTTTCTCTTTGCATGAAGGCTTTCAGCTTGGCGGGGATTTCGATGTCGGCATCCAGTATTTTGTCTACCGTCCCTTTGAACTTGGCGGGGTGGGCGGTTTCGAGGAACAGGCCTGTTTCGACTGGAGACAGTTTATTTTCGATCAAAGCCTGGTAGCCGCAAGCGCCGTGCGGGTCCAGGATGTAACCGGTTTCGTTATAAACCTGCTTCATGGTAGCCCCTATCTCTTCGTCCGTGAACCGGTAACCGCTGATCAGCCGGCTGATTTCCGCGTGCGGATTGCCGTTCTTCCCGTACAAGTCCAGGATACGGGCGAAATTGCTCGGATCGCCGACATCCATCGCATTGGCGATGGTCGGGACGGAAGGACGCGGCGTGTAAACACCCGTGCGCAGGTATTCTAAGAACACGTCGTTGCGGTTGTTGGCAGCCACAAAGCGTTTGACCGGCAGCCCCATCCGGTGGGCGAACAATCCGGCGGTGATATTGCCGAAGTTCCCGCTGGGGACGGATACGACCAGCTCGTCCGCTTTCCCTGATTTATCTAATTGCGCATACGCATTGAAGTAGTAGAATGATTGCGGCAGGAAGCGTGCCACATTGATAGAGTTGGCAGATGTTAGCTTCATGTGGCGGTTCAGCTCTTCGTCCATAAAGGCGGATTTGACCAATGCCTGGCAATCGTCGAACGTGCCGTCTATTTCCAGCGCCGTGATGTTCTGTCCAAGCGTGGTGAACTGGCATTCCTGGATTGGGCTTACCTTCCCTTTCGGGTAGAGCACATACACGTGGATGCCCGGCACGCCGAGGAAGCCGTTGGCAACGGCGCTACCCGTATCACCGGAAGTCGCCACCAGCACGTTCACCTGTTTCAGCCCCTCTTTCCGAATGAAATAGCCTAACAGGCGGGCCATGAAACGTCCCCCTACATCCTTGAATGCCAAAGTCGGACCGTGGAAAAGTTCGAGGCTGTAGATATGGTCGCGTACAGGGATGACCGGTGTTTCGAACGACAACGTGTCGCGGACGATCGCATCGAGCGTCTCCGGTTCTATATCATCCCCGAAGAAAGCCTGTGCGACGGTACAGGCAATTTCATGGAACGACTTGTCTTTGAGACCGGAGATCACATCTTTGTCCAAAGGCCGGATCTGTTCCGGCATATATAAGCCTTTGTCACCGGCAAGACCTTTTACTACGGCTTCTTCCAGTGAGGCGAGCGGAGCTTGTTTGTTTGTGCTGTAATATCTCATACTAATTCTTTTATAAATTCATCTTTTTCTAATATGCCGTATTTCCCTTCCAGCACGGAGAACTCGTCGAAATGCGTCACACTGTCAGGTGCCTGTCCCGGCTTGTAGATCAGAAAAGGGACGGGAACGTTCGTATGTGTACGGATGGCACAAGGCGTCGGGTGGTCGGGGAGGACGGCGATCGCCACCGGTTCATCCCATTTCTGCAACTCCTCGAAGATGATGCCGATTGCCCGTTTGTCCAGGTTCTCGATCGTCCGGATCTTCAAGTCGACATCCCCTTCGTGCCCGGCTTCGTCGCTGGCTTCGATATGGAGGTAGACGAAATCGTTCGTCTTCAGGGCTTCGAGGGCGGCGTGCGCTTTGCCTTCGTAGTTTGTGTCGTAAAGCCCGGTAGCCCCTTCCACGTCGATCACTTTCAGGCCGGCATACACGCCTATGCCCCGTATCAGGTCGACGGCCGAGATGACGGAACCCTGCTTGAAACCATACATCTCCTGCATGGTCTGCATGGCCGGACGATAGCCCGGCGACCAGGGCCAGATGCTGTTTGCCGGGTCTTTCCCTGCTGCGATGCGCCGGCGGTTGACGGGGTGGTCTTTTAGTATCTCCTGCGATTTCAGGATCAGGCTGTTCAGCAGATCGGCCGTCTCCTGCGCTTCGGGCACTTCCGGTTTAATCATCAGGGGGCGGAAAGGATGGAGGGGGACGTCGTGCGGCGGGGTACAGTCTAAGCGCTTGTCACCTCCCTTCACCACTAACAGGTGGCGGTAAGACACACCTGTGTAAAAGTGCACGCGGTCGGACCCTAACTGCTCGTTAAGGAAGCGGATCAGTTCGTCTGCCTCCTCCGTGGCGATATGGCCGGATGAATGGTTTTTCAGTATATCGCCTTCCACGCAGATCAGGTTACAGCGCATGGCCATTTCCCCCGGTTTCAAGTCATATCCGATACTGGCGGCTTCGAGCACACCCCGCCCTTCGTAGACGGTCGGGAGGTCGTAGCCCAGTACTGCCATGTTCGCCACTTCGCTTCCCGGATGGAAACCGTCGGCAACGGTCTTCATGCGTCCGGTAACGCCCAGTGCAGCCAGTTTGTCCATGTAGGGAGTGTCTGCATACTGCATTGGTGTCTTGCCACCCAATACCTCTATCGGCTCGTCGGCCATACCGTCTCCCAGGATGATTATACTTTTCATAATTTATCGAATGTTAGCGATCGAAATAATATCGGCGAAGACTCCGGCGGCCGTTACGTCGGCCCCGGCTCCATAGCCTTTGATGATCATAGGATACTCGTGGTATCGTTCGGTAGAGATCATGATGATGTTGTTGCTGCCTTCCAGCTCGTAGAACGGGTGGTGGGCATCGACCTCCTGCAAACCCACTTCGCAGGCCCCGTTTTCCATTTTGGCAACGAAACGGAAACGTTTGTCTTCAGCCTCCAACTGCTGGCGCTTTTCTTCGAACTGGGCATCCAGGCCCTGTATGTTGCGCCAGAAATCATCTAATGACCCTTCGAAATAGCATTCGGGGATAAAGAGGTTACGCTTCACATCTTCCTGCTCCACCTTGTAACCGGCTTCGCGTGCCAGGATCACCAGTTTGCGGATCACATCCTTCCCGCTTAGGTCGATACGGGGGTCCGGCTCGGAATAGCCCTCCTCCTTTGCCATCTGGATTGCCTTGCTGAAAGGGATATCGGCGCTCAACGTGTTGAAGATATAGTTGAGCGTGCCCGAAAGGACAGCCTCTAACTTCAGGATATGGTCGCCGCTGTTGATCAGGTCGTTCATCGTGTTGATGATCGGCAGTCCGGCCCCGACGTTCGTTTCGAACAGGAACTTGATGCCGCGGTGACGGGCCGTCTCTTTCAGCTTCATATAGTTGTCATATGAAGAGGAGGCGGCGATCTTGTTGGCGGCAACGACCGAGACGTTGTTGTTCAGCAATTCTTCGTAAAGGTCGGATACCGCCTGGTTAGCTGTGCAATCCACGAATACCGAGTTGAAGATATTCATCTTCAGGATCTCTTCTTTCAGATGTTCGGGTGAGCTTTCCTGCCCGTTCTTTTTCAGCTCGTCGATACAGGTTTCCAGGTTCAGCCCTTCGCGACAGAAGATGGCATGTTTGCTGTTGGCTATGCCGACAACATTCAGTTTTAGCCCGTTCTGCTGCATCAGCTTCGGTTGCTGGATGCGGATCTGTTCCAACAAGTTGCCGCCGACTGTGCCGACGCCTGCGATGAAAAGATTCAACACCTTGTATTGGGAGAGGAAAAAGGAGTCGTGGATGGAGTTCAATGCCTTGCGCAGGTATTTCAGCTTGATGACGAACGAAATGTTCGTTTCGGAAGCCCCCTGTGCACAGGCGATCACGCTGATGCCGGCGCTGCCTAATGTCCCGAACAGCTTGCCGGCGATGCCCGGCGTGCGCTTCATGTTTTCGCCTACGATAGCGACGGTTGCCAGGTCCTTTTCCGCTACCGTGTCGCTCATATCGCCCTGGGCGCGTTCGAGTGCGAACTCTTCGTCCAGCACCTTGACCGCCAGGTCCGCGTCTGCATTCCGGACGGCAAATGTCGTATTGTTTTCCGAACTGGCCTGCGACACCATGAACACGCTGATGCCGTTCTTTGCCAACGTTTTGAAAATACGGTAGTTGACACCGATAACACCCACCATGCCGAGACCTTGTACCGTGATCAGGCACGTGTCGTTGATAGACGAGATCCCTTTGATGATCGCTTTGCTGTCGTCCTGCACCCGTTCTTTGGAGATATAAGTCCCTCTTGCAGTCGGATTGAAGGTGTTCAGAATGCGGATCGGTATATTTTTGTGATAAACCGGGTAAATCGTAGGTGGATAGATCACCTTCGCGCCGAAGTTACACAACTCCATCGCTTCGGTGAAAGTCAGCCGGTCGATGACATAAGCAGAACTGATCACACGCGGATCGGCTGTCATGAAGCCGTCCACATCCGTCCAGATTTCCAGTCGGCGCGCGCCTAAGGCCGTTGCCAGGATGGAGGCGGTATAGTCGGAGCCTCCACGTCCGAGGTTGGTCACTTCGCCTTCCTTGCTGGAAGATATGAAACCGGGAACCAGCGATACTTTGGGCAGCGGGTTGAAGGTTTCTTCGATCAGTTTGTTTGTCAATTCGAAATCGACGATATGCTTGTTGAACTGTTTGACCGTCTTGATGAATTTGCGTGAGTCGAACAGCTTGGCTTCGTTTATCACATTCGAAACGATCAGCGAGGAGATGCGTTCGCCATAGCTGACGATCGTGTCGGAAGTCTTGGCCGACAGGTCGTTAATGAGGTACACACCTTTGTATATATTACCTAATTCATCCAACAAAGCCATCACTTGTTTCTGCACTTCGATCCGCTCTGCCTTATCGGGGATAACACCTTGTATGACGTCGAGATGGCGGGTAACGATTTCGGAAAACTCTCTTTCGTAGGCTACATCTCCGTTTGTTGCCATCGAGGCTGTCTTCAGCAGTTTGTCCGTGATCCCCCCTAAGGCGGATACGACAACGATTACAGGCTCTTCAATAGCCTCTACTATCTTCTTTACGCTCAGAATGCTATCCACGGAACCTACGGATGTCCCGCCGAATTTCAATACTTTCATCGATATGTATTTATTTAGTTGATTGGAAAAAAAGAAAAACAGGTGCAATGTGAGAATTGCAACAAAGCGGGACGTGGTCTCCGCACTTGTTTATTTATATATGCTAAACCCCCCAAGGGGTCATTGTCAGTGCCCAGGTATGATATGTAAAACCTGTTAATGTCATTTGCGATTTTCTTTGTATTTATATTTACGTCGGCAATATTACGCATTATTTTCCAAATGCAAGCATTTTTTTAGCTGAAAGTTGAAATTTGACAGAGAAAAGTTCAATATCACGCCAAAACGAAGGACGTAGTTCTAACAGAACTTAGCAGTTTGACTTCTCCTTATGAATAGATCCGATATATGAAAAGGCCTTTGCAATCTACCTTTCATGCTGCCGGAAGGGAAGATTATAAAGTCGCACATTGTATATGCAGGGTATAGAACCAGTAGAAAAAAAGCGTTGAAACAGTTGTTTTAACCGCTTTATAGTTTTATAATTTGAATATTTTTTAGTCTTTCCGATTAAAAAATGTCTTATTTTAGTTTGATTAATTGTAAATTTAATATATTTGCGCCTATTAGTGTGTCGAATACAATGTCCTGTTAGAACTACGTCCTTATAATTGGGGATCGTTTATGCTTTATATACCTTAAATTAAAAGGAAATGTTTTTATAGGTCAATGTCGCTCTACTTGAATGTATCATTTAAATCTATTGATTATGAAGAGGTTCTTTTGGATTCTTTTTGTAATGTCCTTATGGGGACATTTGCTGTTAGCACAAGAAAAGACAGTGTCTGGTATCGTAATTTCTACCGAAGACGGCTTACCGATGATTGGCGTGGCTGTCGTAGACAAGCAGACGATGAATGGCGTAACCACCAACGAAAAAGGAGAGTTCTCGATGACGGTCTCTCCCCGTACGAAAACACTGCATCTCTCTTATTTGGGGTATAAGACGAAAGAGGTCGCCATTACCGGCCATAGCATGAAAATCGAAATGGAGCCGGATATGGTAGCGATCGACGAGGTGATGGTCGTAGCCTACGGTACGGGAAAGAAATCGACCTTTACAGGATCGGCCAGCGTAGTCAAGAAAGAATCGCTGGAAAAAATCAAAGCATCCAACATTACACAGGCTTTGCAGGGGCAGAGCAGCGGTGTGCAGGTTGTCAACAATTCCGGTGAACCGGGAGCTGACGCAACAATCATGATCCGCGGTATCGGCTCCATGAACGCATCCAGCTCCCCGCTTTATGTGGTCGACGGGACGGCTTATGATGGTTATCTGAATGCTATCAACCCGAACGACATCGAGTCCATGACTATTCTGAAAGATGCTTCGGCCACCGCTTTGTACGGTTCCCGTGCAGCTAACGGTGTCGTGATGATCACAACGCGCAAGGGAGCCAGTGAGAAGGGCCAGATTAATTTCCGTTCGACGTGGGGATTCTCCAGTTTGGCGGTGGATCTGCCAAGAGCTTTGAGCCCGAACGAGTTTACCGAATTAACTTGGCTGGCTTTGAAGAATGGTTATATGGATAATAAGGGGGTTTCTGCGGAAGAAGCGGCTCAATATGCAACAGGTGCATTGGGAAACGAGTTGAAACTTAATCCTTATAATATGGCTAACCCTGTGGGACTGGATGGTAAAATCGATCCGAATGCACAGTTGTTATATTCTGGTGATTGGAGAAATGAATTGTTGAAATCCCGTTTACGTCAGGAATATACAGTAGACTTTAGTGGTAAATCCAATAAAGCGGACTATTTCCTTTCTGCCGGTTATTTGAATGATAAAGGTGTGTTCTCCACTCAGAAATTCGAACGTTTCTCTGCTCGCGCCAATTTGAATTATGAAGTGAAGAAATGGCTGAAGGTAGGAGCCAATATCAATTTGTCTCATAGCGTACGTGAGATGTCTGCTGGAGAAACAACAGTTTGGTTTTTAAGAACAGTTCCTTCTAACTATCCGATTTATGAATGGGATGCCAATGCACAAACATATAAAAAAGATAGTAATGGTAATCTGATTTATGATTATGGAGACAATCGTCAGAGTTGGATCGGTTGGAATCCTTTGGCTGATGCTGTTTACAATCCTTCACCCTGGATGCATGACGACGCATCTATGCGTACTTATTTTGAGATAAAAATCTTACCGGAACTGACTTGGCGTACTAACTTAAGTGTCGATTTTTATCAGTACACATACGACGGATATACGAATGGTGAACACGGTTTCGCTGCAGGATATGGTGGAGAGGCTTACAAAGAAAGTGATCGTAATTTTGCATATACTGTCAATAACTTGTTGACTTATAATAAATCTTTTGGGGATCATACTTTGACAGTTCTGTTGGGACAGGAAGCCTATTCGACTCATTATAAAAATTTGTCGGCTTCAAAAAGAGGTTTCCCTTTTAACGGATTGACAGAGATCAATGCAGCTTCGAAAATGAACAGCATGAGTTCTTATTATAATAAGTATCGCTTACTGAGTTGGTTTAGCCGTGCCGAGTATGATTATAACGATCGTTATTATGTTTCGGCAAGTTTCCGTACAGATGGCTCTTCTCGTTTTCACCCGGATAGCCGTTGGGGTAAATTCTGGTCGGTTGGTGCTTCTTGGCGTATTTCGAATGAAAAATTTATGCAGCCTTATAAAGATTGGTTGGATAACTTGAAGTTAAAAGCAAGTTATGGTGCCGTGGGAAATGACAATTTGGGTACTTATTATGCTTATCAAGGTTTGTATGCAACAGGAAATAATGACTACAATAATGCGGGTGTGATGATTAGCCGTTTGCCGAATAAGACTTTGAAGTGGGAAAGTAATATGCAGTTTAATGTAGGTGCGGATTTTGCCGTATTTAATAAACTGAGTGGTAGTTTTGAATGGTTTAATCGTAAATCGAAAGATTTGTTGTTTACGATGCCTATGGCTCCGTCTACCGGTTTTAGTGGTATAGACAGAAATATTGGCGATGTTAAAAACTACGGTATCGAGTTCTCTTTGAATTATGCAGCCATTACAACGAAAGATTTCAAGTGGACAATCGATTTGAACGGAACATCCTACAAAAACCGTATCACAAAATTGCCGCAAGACGAAATGAATTCCGGCTATTTCAAATGGCGTGAAGGAGAGTCTCGTTATAATTTCTGGGGAGTTGAATATGCTGGTGTCAATCCGGAAACAGGAAATGATCAGTATTGGCAAAATATCTACGAGACGAATGCCGATGGAGAAAAAGTTCTTGTCGAAAGAAGAAAAACAGAAGACCTGAATGCTTTGACAAGTGATAACCAAAAGAAATATTTGGGAGATGCCATTCCCAAATTGTTTGGTGGTTTTACCAATAATTTCTCTTATAAAGGAATTGATTTGTCATTTATGATTTACTATAGTTTTGGCGGAAAGCTCTATGATGGCGACTACTCTCAGATGATGGCCTACCGTACGGGCTATAGCATGCATCCGGATATGTTGGACGCATGGACTCCAGAAAATACGAATGCAAAGTTCCCGCGTTTGTCTACAGCTTATGCAAACACAATGGGGTCTTATTCTTCCAAATTCTTATATAATAATACGTTTGCCCGTTTAAGAAATGTAACATTGGGGTATACGCTTCCTAAGTCGTTAACTTATAAATTCCAGGTGAATTCTTTACGATTCTTTATCCAGGGTGATAATTTACTGACTGTCGGTAGTGCAGCGAAGCGTGGTACAGATCCTGAGCAAAGTGTTTCAGGTACGACTTCTAACCGTTTCCCGGTAACGAAGTCGGTCTCTTTTGGTTTACAATTGAATTTGTAGGAATATGTTATTGTTAAATAGTAAAGCAAATAAAAGATATGAAATCGTTAAAATATAATACATTAGCACTTGTAGCGGGAATTCTTGCAAGTGGATTAATGGGGTGCAGTGATTTTTTGGAAACGAGCCCGTCAACATCGGTTGCTGATAGTGAAGTCTTTAAAACTGTAGCCGGAGCCCAGGCTGCTTTAAACGGATGTTATTACCAGATGCGCGCATATAATAGTGGAGGAGCGGATCGACAGGATGATTATGGTCTGCCTTCCGTTATGCATATTTCAGATATGTGTGGTGAAGATATTATAGCTTGGGGTGGATGGTACACTTTTGTATATAACTACTGGGGTGAAACGCGTGCTGATATTTTTCGTTCAAGCCAATTGTGGACTTTTCATTATAGATTGATTAATAATGTGAATTCTATTTTGGCTTATGTAGATCAATGCTCAGGAGATGAGGAAGATAAGCAATTTATAAAAGGGCAAGCTTATGCGATGCGCGGATGGGCTTATTTTGATTTGGCACGTTTTTTCCAACAGACCTATGCGATTGCTCAAGATATGCCGGGTATGCCGATTTATACCGAACCTACAACTGAAGCGACTGAAGGAAAACCTCGTGGAACTTTGCGGCAAACGTACGATCAAGTTCTGTCTGATTTGACGCAAGCTGAAACTTTATTGGATGGATTTAATCGTGGAGACCGTATTAATAATTTCGATCAAACAGTTGTGCAAGGGGTGTTGGCGCAGGTATATCAAACGATGAATAATTGGCCTAAAGCAGAGGAATATGCAAAGAAACTGTTGGCTATTTATCCGTTGACAACGAATGAAGAGTTCTTGTCTGGTTTTAACGATCATACCATTCCATCTTGGATTTGGGGTATGAAGCAGACTGAAGAACAGAATATGGGGGATTATTCTCAATTTGCCATGTGGGCAAACGGAACACGTAAATGTTATACCTTTGCAGGTTGGTTTTTGGCTACAGACTTTGTGAATCTGTTTGAAGAAGAAGATATTCGTGCAAGCCAGTTTGAGTGGTGGTGGGATCAGATTTATGTATCTTATAAATTCCGTGATAATGAGGAATGCCGGGGATCTTATTCTTTTATGCGTGCCGATGAAATGTTGTTGAATGCGGCAGAGGCATGCGCCCGTCAAGGTAAAGAGGCTGAAGCTAAAGAATTATTATGGCAACTTCAGGATATGCGTAATGCAAAACGTTCCGAAACGACAGGTGATGATTTGATCGAATCGATTTTATTGGAAAGGCGCAAGGAATTGTATGGAGAAGGTTATGCATTGTTTGATATTGTCCGTAACCAGAAACCTTTGCTTCGTACAGGCAATCATGTTGATTATAATGGTGGAAGTGTTCAACTTCCAGCTCGTTCCTGGCGTTTCATCTTCCAATTGCCAAATTCCGAACTGAAGAATAATAAGGCATTGGTTGACGATATCTGGCCGGCAGGCGATCAGAATCCGTATAGTGGAGTTTATGAACCGTAAATATCAGAAAGATTAAAAAAGCCTCCGGATTTTTCAGAATTTCCGGAGGCTTTTTTTATTATGTTATGTGGATAGATGCGATCGAAATTTAGAACAACGAATACGTGAAAGTCAACTGAAACGAACCGTTCCAACCCAATTGTCCTGTGTCCCAATGCTTATACTTAATATATTCCAAACCGCCTCTTACATCGGCTGACAGACGGATTTGAGGGGAGAAATAGTAATAGGTTTTGAAATAGAGTTCGGTCGAAGTATTCCAATAATTATTGTTTGAAGTTTGTTTCGTATTCATGTAGTCGATATCTCTCCAGTATAAAAACTCTCTTATACCCCAGTTGAGATTTGTGCGTGAATTCGGATAATAGCCCCAATTGTATGAACCGGAAAACTGGGTTGAATATTGGTTTAATTTGAGATGAGGATCGTTTTCGATGTAAGGATCGTTGCTGGATGTCCGTTCGTATTGTCCTCTTAAAGATAAAGAAGCGGACTGCTGCCAGTAAAGATTGACCGGCTTTTCGTATTCCATGGTAAAGAGGGCACCGGCAAAGGGAATGGTAGATTTTGACCCACTATTATCGTTGTTGTTTTCTCTGATATTGTCGGATCGTGTGTGCCCGTAGCCACCCAATATCGAGCCGCTGAATACCAACCCAGCCCCGCGTTCGAAACGATCCCCGTACATCCAGTAGTCATACAGCGTTGTGAAGTAGGAGGCTCCGGATGATTCCAACAAACGGTTGGTAACGAAGAAAGAGTCTACTGCTGAAACTTCGTCTATCATCCGTAGACGGGAGTCGAAAAAGCGTTTGTTTTTCACAATGGCGATCAACTTGGAGAGTTCCAATATTTCATTATTGGTCAGTTGCCGTTTTAATACCCCTTTTTTAGAGAGATTGTCTAGTATATAAATCGCTTGTCTGGCATCGGTTACCGATTCGATACGGCCTTTTCCGATACCCAGGGAGACGTCACCGCTGAAATATTTGGATTTATATTTTTGATAAGAAGGTTGGTCCTGCTTATTGCCGTTTACATATCCGAACAGGTTTCCCGATAAAGACCAGAAACGTTTGTTCGTTTTGTAGAATCGGTTGTCGGTATAGTAAGAGAAAGAAGTCTGGTATTCGTTCGCTTTGTAATCATTGGATTTGTCGCGGGCGTATTTCCCGTTAAGATTTATCCGTCCTTCCTGTTTACCCCAGTAAGGCCGTGTGTTCTTGATCCGGTTGAATGCCGTGCCGAAGTCTCCTCCTAAAGACGAGTGATCCTGGCTCGATCCTTTATTGTCTTGGATCAGGCCGGATGAATTCAAAGAAAAGTCCAATTCGTTCCTGACGATATCAGGAGTGATGAATGAACTCAGGTCAAAATGTTCATACGTTTGTGCATGGCTTGTGAAGTAACAGCCAAGTACGAACACAAGGGATGAAATGATTTTTCCTTTTTTCATAATATTATTATTTAGAAGTTGAGCTATCAGAGTCTGTTATACAAATATACTAAAATTTAAATGATATCCTGTTCTACATCAGACTTTATTTTTTAGTATTTATTGCTTAAGGCGATGGCATACATGATCAATAATTGAATGATAATTTACCGGCGTAAAACATGGATGACAGACATGGTCATACAATCTTGAAGCGGAAGCAGAAATAAGAACTCATTATAAAGTGTCTTTAAATTCTTCGTCACGTCAGATTTGCATTGTGCTGGAAGACAGTTCTAATACAGTCTCTGCTAAAAATCAAAATAGTCTGGTGCAATACGATTTGTACCGGATGGAAACCGGTACATTGGCAAGAAAAAATCCTTGCCTGTTTCTGGTGGCACGATCGAGACATCAGGAGTAGGTAATGGCTTGTACCTGTTGAAAATAGTAACGGGAGAAGCCGTGCAATCCGTTCCTGATTTATGTCTATTAGTAAGCAGGATTTTGTTTCGACACACCCTCTTTTTTTGAGAGAATGATCCTGAAGATGAATTTCACTTTTTATGGCAATATAGAAAGGGGGTTATTGTATAATATTGTTTTGTTAACGATAAAACACATCCTTTGTAAAAGGCTGCAAATTCCGGTTCTTCATAGGGAAAAAAGGACTTCCTGTCATGAGGTGCGCAGTTTTTCGCCACGAAGACGGTCGTTGTTGCCGTGAGTTGCCGGAGGCATACATCATGAAGACGGTCGTCATGGCCACGAAGACGGTCGTCGTGGTGATGAAGACGGTCGTCATGCCGATAAAGAGGCAAATCTCTTTTGGAATATTCAGGCCTGTGTCGGCTTTCGTTTGCTACAGACGATTCTCCGGAAGTTCAGTTTTTCCACAATGTTAGGATTTTCTGATTTTTAGTAACAAAAGAATTTCGTTTTTCTGTTTTCTGCCGACCTCGTTTTATCGACTGCTCATTAATACTGATCTGAAAGATGAAAATGTCAGACACGAATCGTTCGAGATTTCATTCCAAATAGAAAAATGCTCTAATAAGGGTTATTGTCTGTTTTTATCCTCCGTTTTTCCCTTCTCCATGTCCTCCCGGCTTTTGCTCTGTGTCACCAGGTAAACGCCAGTAAAGACCAGGATCGCCGACAGAAATTTCTGCCAGGAAAAGGTGTCTTGTCCGATCATGACGGCGATGAACGAGGCGACGATCGGCTGCACGTAGTTGTACATGCTGACCGTTGTCGGGCGGATTCGCTTCAATGACATCGGGATGAGCAGGTAGGGGAGGAACGTCGCCCCGAAGAGGACGTAGAAGATCGCGCTCAGCTCCTTGAAATCCCAAACCTCCCGGTGGAAGGCGGGAGCGTCGAGCACATGCCGGAAGGTGAAGGGAACCAACGTCAGCGTCGTGAACAGGAACATCCATTTCATCATCGTGACCGATGAATAGCGTAAGGAGAGTGGCTTCGACAGAACCAGGTAGATGGCATACATCAACCCGCTGACGATCATCATCACGTCACCGTCCAGGCTGCTGATACTGTCGGCGGCGTGCGTGGAGCTGAAGACAAGCAGCAGCCCGCCGCTTACCCCCATAAATACCCCGAATGATTTCTTCCGGGTGATCGGCTCCTTCAGGATGACGGCTGCCAACAGCAGGACGAAGATCGGCACGGCGGTGGCGATGATGGAGGCGTCGACAGGAGAAGAACGGTTCAGCCCGACGATAAACAATCCCTGGTTGATCCCCACCCCGCAAAGGGCGCAGACGAAAAGCATCCCCAGGTCTTTCGACGGCACTTTCTCTTTTACCGTAAACAGAGACACGATCCAGAACATCACGCAGGCGAAAGCCATACGCATGATCGTAAGGCCTTCGGGGGGAACGTGGGCCGGCAGCAGATATTTGGATATCGGCATATTGACGGCAAACAGGATATTGGTTACCAATATCAGAATGTGACCTTTCAGTTTCTCGCTGTTCATGACCGTTGTTTTTTATTTATAACGTTCTTTTTCTTTGATAAACCCGTTGCGGAACGCATAGAGGAGCTTTTCCAAGTCATGGATCTGCTTTTGCAGGTCCGCCCCTTTGTCTGTGTCCTTGACCATCTGCCGGTGGGAGTTCAGCTCCACGACGATGGTAGTGGAGCGGATGTCCTTGCCTTCCTTAATGGCCTGGTCGGTCGACAGGAACGGCTCGTGCTGCACAAGTTGGAAACCGCGCGAATGGTAGACTAAGGTATAGCCGGCGATGCCCGTTTCGGGATGGTAGGCTTTGGAGAAACCGCCGTCGATGACGAGCAGTTTGCCGCCCGCCTTGATCGGGTTCTCGCCTTTGATGGAACGGACGGGGACGTGCCCGTTGATGATGTGGCGGTGTTGGCCGGTAACGCCGAACTCGTCCAGCAGCATCTCGCAGACCACCTCCTCCTCCCTCAGGGAGTAGTAGGCGCCTTTTTCCTCCTTTTGCACCGATTTGTCGTCGATGAAACAACGCTCGAAAGTTGCCATTCGGCTCTTGTCGAAGAGGGGGGAGTCCTTTCCTTCCCAGAGGTACCAGATGTAATCCATCGCGAAGTCCTTCTCCGGACTGTCGTCGGCGTCGAAGTAGGCGGTACGTACCAATTGTTCCACTTTGTCTAACAGATCTTTGCCCTTATATTCCGCCCCTTCGATCCGGATCGCTTTGAGCGTGCCGTCCGGGTTCATCGGGACGGAGGCGTGGAAGAGCAGGTTGGAGTTGCAGACCTGGTACATACTGCCGTGCGTGAACAGGCAACGCATGTGTTTCTTCAGCTTCTCGCTGCACTCGAACGAGTGTTTGATACGGCGCATCAACTCTTCCTCCTCGATGGAGAGGGCGTAGGGATCTTTGGCTTTGAGGGTAGGCCAGTTCTTGTCTTTCAGTTCATATTCCTTTCCTTCGATGCGGATGGTCCCGTGCCGGAGGTCGATGTGGTGGAGCAATAGGCGGTCGTCCATTCCGAACTCGGGACGGCGGCGGATGATCTCGCCTTCCAGTTTGAACTGTATGATTGTGATTGCCTTGTGCATACGGGCGATCAGTTGGGTTGTCTTTTCGTCGAAAGTAGCATCCGACGCGTTTGTGCGGGGGATGAACAGTTCGCAGGGATCGTCGCCATAGACTTCCATCGCGAAGGTCGCTAAGGGCAGGAGGTTAATGCCGTAGCCGTCTTCCAGGGTTGCCAGGTTGCCGTAGCGCAGGCACATACGGATCACGTTGGCGATGCTCCCCGCATTGCCGGCGGCGGCTCCCATCCAGAGGATGTCGTGGTTGCCCCACTGGATGTCGAAATTATGGTAGTTGCAAAGCGTGTCCATGATGATATGGGCGCCCGGTCCGCGGTCGTAGATGTCGCCGATGACGTGCAGCAGGTCGATCGTGAGGCGCTGGATCAGGTTGCACATGGCGATGATGAAGTCGTTCGCACGGCCGGTCGAGATGATCGTGTTGATGATCTGGTCCACATAGGCGGACTTGTTAGGCTCGTCGCTCGATTCGTGGAGCAGCTCCTGGATGATGTAGGAAAACTCCTTCGGTAACGCTTTGCGTACCTTCGAGCGCGTGTATTTGGACGAGACGTTCCGGCATACGCGCACCAGCTGGTTCAGGGTGATCAGATACCAGTCGTCCAACTCTTTTTCATGTTGCCGGATCAGCTCCAACTTCTGTTCCGGGTAGTAGATCAGCGTGCACAGTTCCTTCTTCTCGAAATCGCGTAATGTGTTGCTGAATATTTCGTTCACCTTGCGCTTGATCGCACCGGAGGCGTTCTTCAGTACATGGTTGAAAGCCTGGTGCTCGCCGTGAATGTCGGACAGGAAATGCTCCGTCCCCTTCGGCAGGTTCAGGATGGCCTCCAGGTTAATGATTTCCGTACTGGCGTCCGCCACTGTCGGAAAGCTGCGTGCCAATAGCGTCAGGTAGCGCAGGTCGCTTAATACGTGTTCTGCTGTTATGTCTTTAGTCATACATTATTTTTTTATTGTCAATCTATTGAAACGTCTCCAAAGCAACAGGCCGAGGGTGGTCAGGCTGACCGGAAAGCCGCACCAAACGCCGATAGGTCCCCAACCCAATGTAAATCCGCATAGGTAACCGATGGGAAGCGCCAGCCCGAAATGGCAGAGAAACGCCATATAGGCCATATATTTCACATCCGATATGCCGCGCAGGGCGTTGGCGAAAAGGATTTGCAGCCCGTCGCCGAATTGGTACAGGATCACCGACCAGGCAAGCAGGGCGACCAGTTCGACCACCTCTTTTTCGGGGGTGATGATATAGCCCATGTTGTTGCGGAAAAACAGGATAAGCAGCATCACGATAGCGGCCGTCCCCGTGATCAGATGGAGGCCCGCAAAAGAAGCGTTCCGGATGGCCGTCCAGTCGTTCCAGCCTTTGTAGCTGCTTACGCGTATGGTGACCGCCGCCGCTATGCCGTAATAGACCATGAAGCCGAGTGTGGTGATCACGCCTACCACCTGGTGGGCCGCAAGCGCCGTGCTTCCCAGCCAGCCCATCATGATGACGCTCAGGCTGAACGAGCCTGTCTCGACTCCCATCTGGAATCCCACCGGCAGGCCGAGGCGGACCAGGTTGCCTAAACTAATCTTATTGAGAGTCCCTTTCCTGAACCCCTCCAGGTAAGGTTTGTAGCGGGAATGTTTGGCAAACAGGTAACAGAATATCCCGAATGTCAGGATACGGCTGAAAAGCGTCGAGATGCCGGCACCGGTAAGCCCCAGTTCGGGACATCCGAACTTGCCGTATATCAGCAGGTAGTTACCGATGATGTTCAGCACGTTGGCCCCCAGCATGACGCACATCGGGGTGACCGTGTCTGTCGTGCCGTCGCTGAACTGCTTGAACGAGTTGAACAGCATAGCGAAAATGATCGAGAAAAGCTGCAATATGTAGTAAGGTACGATGTAAGGCATCAACTCTTCCGGCTGTTTCAGAATGTGGATGTTCAGAAGCAGTGCCAGCATACAGAGGCTTAGCAGCAGCCCTACGACGAAGTTGATGCAGAGGCTGTTCTTCAGTGTCTCGCCTGCCCGGGCATATTCTTTCCGCGCAAAATAACCTCCGATGATGGGGGTTAGCCCATAGGAGAATCCCATCCCGGCAATGAACACGAGGTTGAAGAAGTTGTTGACGAACGACGCTGCAGCCAGTTCGGCCGTACTGTGGTGACCGACCATGATGTTGTCGGCGAAGCCGACAACAATAATGCCCAGCTGCCCCAACATGATCGGGACACCCAGGCGTATTGTTTCTTTATAATGTTCCTTGTAGACCGAAAGCTGTATCATTCCAAAACCTCTACCGACTTGATTACTACATTTTCCGTCGGGCGGTCTTGTTTATTTGTCTTTACTTGCTGGATGGCGTCTACCACGTCCAGGCCTTCCACCACCTCGCCGTACACGGTGTACTGGTTGTCGAGGAAAGGCACGCCGCCGGTCGTCTTGTAGGTTTCGCGCAGTTCTGCGGGCATCTTCGTTTCGTCTTTCCGCTTTTCGGCTTCCAGTTCGGTCTTTCCGATCAGAGTGTCGCGGAGCACGGCGAGTTCTTCTTTGTTGCCGCTGCGGTACAGTTCCATGATCTTGGGTTTGTTTTCCGTCTGGAGGCGGTTGAAGATGGCTTGTTTCAGGCGTCCTTCGAGTTGCTTCTCCATCTGACTGAGTTCGGCTTCCGAATATTTCTTGCCGGTGACGATGTAGAACTGCGAGGCAGATGAAGCCTTTTCCGGGTTCATCTCGTCTCCGGTACGGGCGGCACATAAGGCTCCTTTCTTGTGGAAATATTTAGGGTAATTAAACTCCGCCGGGACAGTGTAACCCAGGTCGCCGGCTCCGAGCTGCTTGTTCATCGGGGCGTCTTTGGAAGTGACGTCGCCGCCTTGCACCATAAAGTCCTTGATGACACGGTGGAACAGCAGGCCGTCGTATTGCCCGGCTTTTGCCAACTTAATGAAATTGTCGCGGTGCAGCGGCGTGTCGTTATATAATTTGATTTTTATCTTTCCGAGTGTGGTATCCATCACCACTAATGTTTCTTTTGTTTCCATTCTTTGTTGTTTATTTATTGACAATCTTCATTGATTTGATCTTGATGTTTTTGACGGGACGGTCGTCTGCGTTCGTCTCTGTGAACTGGATCTTGTCGACCGCTTTCATGCCGCTTATGACTTCGCCGAAAATCGTGTATTTTCCGTCTAAATGGGGTGTACCGCCTTCCAGCATATAGGCGTGCCGCTGTTCGGGGGTGAAGGTGATGCCTTGTTCCTTTTCCATCTTGTCCAATTCCATTTCCGTAAAGAAATTGCCGGTTACGATATAGAACTGGGTGGCCGACGAGGCGCGTTCCGGGTTCTCTTCATCCCCTGTACGGGCGGCGGCGAACATGCCGCGTTTATGGAAGTATTTCGGGTACACGATCTCTGCCGGGATCGTATAATCCGGGTCGCCGTCTCCCAAGTGTTGTTCCAGCGGCGCGTCTTTCGAGTTGATGTCGCCTGCTTGTACCATAAACTGCTTGATGACACGGTGG
The DNA here is from genome assembly GCF_049860805.1 of Parabacteroides vesiculifaciens. NCBI lineage: Bacteria > Pseudomonadati > Bacteroidota > Bacteroidia > Bacteroidales > Tannerellaceae > Parabacteroides > Parabacteroides vesiculifaciens. The sequence continues at coordinate 2,291,648 of NZ_CP187555.1, read as the reverse complement.
AACAACAGGCCGTCGTAGCGATGCTCATTCACATTTTTAATAAAATTATCGCGGTGCTGGGGTGTGTCGTTAAAAAGTTTCACTTTGATCTTCCCCATATCGGTATCGATCAGTACCAGCGTTTCAACCTCTTGCGCTTGCAAATGGACGGATATCAGAGCCGAGAGGGCTACTAAACATATAGCAAACAGCTTTTTCATCTTCATCTTATTTTTGTATTATGGCAACAAAAATAGTGATATTTACTCGTTAAAGCAATCATTTAACACAACCTTTTTCGCCGGTATCTGTTCAAGTTGGTAATTCATCTAAACAAAAAGTACATTTATGAAAACATTGTTGAAAAGCGCAGTTTTACTGCTCGGAATGGGATTGGTTTCTGCCCATTCCAACGCTCAGAAAGTTGTGGTTGAGGATAACGAACCGAACTCGGTCATGTTTGTCACGATCGATAAGGCTGGCAATGAGATTGTCCGGATCATGAATGAGACACAGAGTCCCCGTTTCCACGAACCGAAAGCGCCCCGCTTCCTGCTGACAGACCGGAAAGGCAAGTTTGCCCTCGGTATCGGAGGATATGTGAAACTGGCAGCCGAATATGATTTTGGCGGTATCTCCGATAATATAGACTTTTATCCGGCTTTGATCCCCGGCAGAGGACAGTCCTACGTGCGGAACCAGTTCCAAATGGACGCTACTACCAGCACCATCTTCTTGAAGCTGGTCGGACATACGGACCTGCTGGGCGATTTCGTTGTCTATACCGCCGGAAACTTCCGCGGTGGTAGCGGTAAGATATTCGAGTTAAGGAATGCTTACGTGTCGGCACGCGGCTTTACGGCGGGCTACGACTACGGTTCGTTCATGGACTTGGGCAACGTGCCTGCAACGATCGACTTTGCCGGTCCTAACGGGATGTCGATCTATCATGCTACGCAGATCCGCTACGAACATGCGCTTGCCAAAGGCTTGAAAGCCGGTATCGGTGTGGAAATGCCGGTTGTGGACGGTTTGACGAACGACCATGTCAGCATTGCCAAACAGCGGATGCCGAACTTCCCGGTTTACGTGCAGTACGGTTGGAACCCTAAAAGCCATTTCCGCGCAGCGGCTATCATCCGCAGCATGACTTACGACAATTTGACTGCTCACAAGGCTGAGTCGGAGATCGGATGGGGCGTTTTAGCTTCTGCCACCTTCAATCTGACGAACCGTTTGCAGGTCTACGGGCAGGGCGTTTACGGCAAAGGTATCGGACAGTTCCTGAACGATATGAGCATGCTGAATGTCGATGTCGTTCCGAATCCGGAAAAGGAAGGGAAGATGCAGGTGCTCCCGATGATGGGGTGGTTTGCCGGTATGCAGTATAATTTCTCTCCGAAGGTGTTCATTACCAGTACATACGGCCAGTCACGCCTGTATAGCCATGACGGTTATCCCGCCACTCCCTCCGAACAGTACCGGTACGGGCAGTATCTGAATGCCACGCTTTTCTGGAATATCACTTCCGATCTGCAAGTCGGAGCCGAATACCTCCGCGGCTGGCGTACGGATTTCAACGGCGACACCCGTCATGCCAACCGGATGAACCTGGCGGTGCAGTATAGTTTCTAAAATATTTGCCGGACGCAGACAAAAACAGTCCATTCTCTACATCTGTCTGCGTCCGGTTCGTAATAATTTGATACAGTTCTTTTTTTTATATATCTTTGCCCTTGATAATAACTAATGAATAAGCGGGATGAAATATTTGACGGGAAGTTTTTCCCTATTGTTTCTATTGCTTGTATCAGTATATGCATATGGGGGTAACGATTCTACTTTGACGGATTTGCGAACATCCGGAACTCTGGTGTCCAAAGTGAAAATATCCGGTAAGGTTGTCGATGAGAATGAAAAGCCTTTATCGGGGGCCAATGTTGTAGAGGAGGGTACAACTAATGGCGTTATAGCTGGTGCGAACGGAAATTTTACAATACTTGTGGCCGACAGTTCGATATTGAATATCTCTTTTATCGGATACAAACCGAAGGCAGTACCTGTCCGGGGACGGCAGTATGTCTATGTGAAGTTGTCGGAAGACGTGTTGCTGCTCGATGACATCATTGTCACCGCCTTGGGATTGAAGCGCAAAGAATCGGCCTTGACCTATTCTGCGAAGCAGGTTGACGGGGAAGAACTGACTCGTGTGAAAGAACCGAACATGATCTTCTCGCTGGCGGGTAAAGTGGCTGGTATGCAGGTCAATAAAACATCTTCCGGCCTCGGCAGCTCAGCCAAAGTATTGATGCGAGGAATACGTTCCGTAGCCGGTAATAACCAACCCTTGTATGTGATCGACGGGGTTCCGGTGCTGAATACTTCCAACGAGCAAGCTTTTACCGCTATAGGCGGCACGGCGGATGCCGGTAACAGGGATGGCGGAGACGGTATCTCGAACCTGAACCCGGAGGATGTGGAAAGCATCAGCGTGTTGAAAGGCTCGCCGGCGGCCGCATTGTATGGCAGCCAGGCGGCGAATGGCGTGATCCTGATTACGACAAAGAAGGGGCGGGGCGATAAGCGGGAAATTACCTTCTCAACCAATCTTACCTTTGACAAATCCTTTTGCCTCCCCGAATTTCAAAACACTTACGGGGAAAGTGACGGGGTGGAAAGTTGGGGCAAGAAGCAGGAGATGCCCACCTATGACAATGCCGGCGATTTTTTCCGTACCGGCCTGACTTCCATGACTTCCTTGTCCGTCAGTACCGGCAATGAGCACTATCAGACCTATTTCTCGTATGCCAATACGACCGGGAAAGGGATTATAGAGAACAATAAATTAAATAAGCATAATATTAATTTCCGGGAAACGACGAGGTTACTCGACAACCGTTTGATGCTGGATGCGAACATCAACCTCTTCCGCCAGATTATCAACGACCGGAGTCCGAGCGGCGGCTTTTATATGAACTCACTGGTGGGCTTGTATCGCTTCCCGCGCGGAAAGGATATAACGGAGTACAGGGATCATTTCGAGGTATGGGACGATTCCCGTAATATGAATGTGCAGAACTGGCATTCGGGGACGGAAGATTTCGAACAGAATCCCTATTGGGTGGTGAATCGCATCCGGAGTAAGGATGTGAGGAACCGTACAATGGCGTCGCTGACAGCAGATTTGAAAGTGACGGATTGGTTCCGGCTACAGGCCCGCGGTAGCGCCGATAACGTGTCGGATAAGGTCCGGCAGAAGTTCTATGCCTCGACCGCTCCCGCGCTTGCAGGAATGAACGGACGTTATATTGAGGCGGATTACCAGGAGACGATGTTCTATGGGGATATCATGGGGATGTTTGAAAAGAAATTCCGCGATTTCTCTCTCCAGGGAGCCGTGGGAGCCAGCATCAACGACAAGACGGTCAACTCGCTTCGCTACGATTCCAAGACTGCTTCGCTCAAATATGCGAATGTCTTCAATATCGCCAATATCAATATGAACGGTTCGGCCTATATCGATCAGCAGATAGATGCCCGCCGGCAAATGCAGTCAGTGTTTGCGACGGCACAGGTGGGTTACAAGGAGAGCCTGATCATCGACTTGACCGCCCGTAACGACTGGGCGAGCACCTTGGCTTATACCCCGAACGAAGGTTCCGGCTTCTTCTATCCCTCGGTAGGGGCGGCGTGGATTATGAATAAAATGCTGGCGTTTCCCGAATGGGTGTCTTTCTCCAAGGTACGGGGGGTGTGGAGCAAGGTCGGCAACGATATACCGCTCTATGTGACAAACCCGGTGTCGCATGTGGGAGCGGGAGGCGAGATCGAATACTCGGATGCCGCCCCGTTTGAAGATATGAAGCCGGAAATGACGACTTCCGTCGAGCTGGGGACGGAATGGCGTTTCTTTAATAGCCGGTTGAGCTTTAGCGGGACCTGGTATAAGACGAATACGCGTAATCAGTTCTTTAAGCTACCTGCCAAGTCCGGTGACCGCTATGCCTACCGCTATGTGAACGCGGGGGATATCCGGAATATGGGGTGGGAGATAAGCATAGGCGGATCGCCCGTTCTGGGAAAAGATTTAAACTGGAAAAGCGAGTTGAATTTGTCTACGAATAAGAATAAGGTCGTCAAGCTGCATGAGGAGCTGCCGGTCTTTGTCTACGGTCCCAGCGGTTTCTCTTCCAGCTACGCGATGCGGCTCCGGGAGGGCGGCTCTTTCGGGGATATCTACGGTAAGGCGTTCCGCCGGGACGAAAACGGACAAATCCTGTATGAGACGGAAGGCGACAAGAAAGGACTGCCGCAAGTCGAGGGAGAAGGCAACCTGATAAAAGTCGGCAACTGTAATCCCAAGCTGACAATGAGTTGGAGCAACACCATAAGCTTTAAGGACGTGACTCTTTCCTTTCTGATCGACAGCCGTATCGGTGGCGATATCCTTTCGCAGACCCAGGCGGATATGGACCTGTTCGGGGTGACGAAGGAAACGGCTGCCGCCCGCGATGCCGGTTTTGTGATGCTGGAAGGACATAAGATCGAGGACGTGGAGGGCTTTTATAAGAATGTGGTGGGAGGACGCGCCGGGGTGACGGAATATTATATGTATGACGCAACCAATATCCGCCTGCGTGAACTTTCGTTGGGCTACCGCTTGCCGCAGAAATGGATGGAGGCGTCGCGCGTGTTCAGCCAGGTGAACTTCTCGTTCGTGGCGCGCAACCTGTTCTTCATCTACAAGAAGGCGCCGTTCGACCCGGATCTGGTACTATCGACCGGTAATGATAACCAGGGGATAGAAGTATACGGGATGCCGACCACACGGAGCTTCGGATTTAATATCAAATGTGAATTCTAATTGTTCAGAAATATGAGAACTCTTTCCTTCATCCTGTCTGTCGTCTGGCTTGCCACCTCCTCTATTTTCCTGTCCTGCACAGGCGAGTTCAAGGATATTAATACGGATCAGTCGGGTATTACCGATGAAGATATGAAGATCGACTTCAATAATCTGGGCATTCCACTGGATATCATTCAGCAAGGAATCTATTTCAACTACGATTTCGGGAAAGGGAAGAACTGGCCTTATCAGTTGATGCAGAATCTGAATGCCGATATGTTCAGTGGCTATATGCACGATTATAAACCCCATAACGGCGGGAGCAGCAATTCCGATTATAACCTCCAGAATGGTTGGAACGGTACGGACTGGGGATATACTTATGCCTATATCATGCCGCAGATCAAAAAACTCGAAGATTCTACGCGTGTCGCCTATCCTTCTGTCTATGCAGTGACCAAGATTCTGAAGGTGGAGGTGATGCACCGTATTTCGGATATCTACGGCCCTGTCGTCTATACTCATTTTGCCAATGAAGAAGAAGAATACTGTCCCGATACGCAGCAGGAGGCGTATGCCGCTTTTTTTAGTGACCTGGCCGAGGCGATTGAGATTCTGCATAAGTATGTGGATAACGGGAACCGGGGACCGGATATTTCGGACTTCGATATCCTGCTGGATGGTGATCCTCGCTCCTGGATACGTTTTGCCAACTCCTTGAGGATGCGGTTGGCGGTGCGCATCGCGATGGCCGATCCGGTAAAGGCGAAAGAGGAATTCATAAGATCCTTCCGCGACCGGGCAGGCGTCTTCGAACAACCGTCCGAATGTGTGAAGGTCTCTACTCGCAACGGTTACCAGAATCCGCTGGGCGAGATCAATCGGGTATGGGGAGAAGTCTTTATGAACGCTTCGATGGAGTCGATCCTGGTTGGCTACGGAGATCCACGGATCGGAGTGTTTTTCGAACCTTGTATGGATGATGTCTTGATATCCGATGAAGACGGGGCATATACTACATTAGAGTTGAAAGGGCGCTATAAAGGAATCCGTCAGGGAACTTGCTTTTCCCATCTCCTGTATGCCTCCCATTCCAAGATCCACGTAAACCAGACCACCGAACCTATTCTGATGACGGCAGCCGAAATCTGGTTCCTCCGGGCGGAGGCGGCTTTGCGGGGGTGGACGGTGGAGAGTCCGGAAGTATGTTATCGCAATGGCGTGATTGCCTCTTTCTACCAGTGGGGGATCGATGGGGCGGACGACTATTTGCAATCCGACCGGGTAGGTGCGGACTATGTGGATGTTCTCGATCCGGCGAACAATATCGAAGCCCGTTGTAAGGTTTCCCCAAAATGGGAAGAAGATGCTTCGAAAGAGGTGAAACTTGAAAAGATATTGACACAAAAATGGTTGGCGGTATTTCCCGAAGGCGGTGAAGCCTGGGCCGAACAACGGCGTACGGGTTATCCCCGTCTGCTCCCGGTGCGTTTCAATAACAGCAAGGACGGTTGCATAGATACCGAGGTCATGATCCGCCGCCTGAATTTTCCCGCTGACCTGGCCGATACGGATGCCCCTCTATACGAAAAGCTGGTCAACGCTTTTGGCAAGCCGGATCATGCCGGAAGCCGTTTATGGTGGGACACGGGACGGAATTTTTAGTATGAATGTAAAAGGTGTAACTATCGGCCGGTTTGAACCATAAATGATGATTTGCCAGCATGAAACATGGATGCCAGGGTTATACAAATGATTGTCATTTCGTAGGGGCAGGGCTCTACTCTTTTCCTACAACGTATTAAATATCAACTTGTTATTCTTTTTTGTGGAGTAGAACCCCACCCCTACGAGCCTATTTTATTTATTAAAATTTTACTAAAAACGATAGATCCCCCTCCATTGTTTTCCGGAATTCTCTGTCACTCTATCACACTTCGCCTTGCAGACATTGATAAACAAGATGTAAAAGGTGTGACACATGCCGAATTCATGTATCACACCTGTGTCACACCTGTATCACACAGAAATGTTCAGAAACACGCCCATCTTCCGGCTTTCTACACCCGGATGTTGCCGCTTTCTACATCCGGATGTACAGGGCGGCTACACCCGGATGTATAGAATTATTTCATGCGAATAAAGAAAAGCCCGGTAAAGGAGAGACACAATACCAATTCGAAGTGTCTGCCTTTACCGGGCTATTTACTATCGGGCTTACAGCCCTCTGAATACTTTTTTAGAACAGTTTGTCGGGATATTCACCTGCATTGACTAATGCCTGGATCTTATCTACCACTTCCTGGCGGTCTTCCGGATAGGTAACGCCGAACCATTTGCTGGCTGTGTCCAGAACTTCGACTGTAGCGGTCTTGTCGCTGATCAATTTGTCCACCATCAGAGGAATGAAAAATTCGCTCTTCAGGTTTTCCATGTTCTTCGGATCGCTTAGGAAAGTCTTGAAGAATTCCTGGCTGTAAGCGAAGTAATCAGGAGTGAAGCCCCAGAAGTTCATACTTACCGGAGTCGTGTCGGGAGTAGCGGTCCACTCGCCGTTGTCGTCGATATATTTGACTTCGCCGTCGATACGCTGGATTTTAGTACGTTCGACAACGGATGTCAACAGGTTGTTTGCGTCCGTACCGCAGATACCGCGTGAAACCGTACCGCTTTCGCTCAACGTGTTACCTACGCGGAAGCCTACCATCGAATATACGTTTTTGGAACCTTCCGGCAGGGCGGAAAGAAACTTGCCCATCACCTGGAAAGAGTCACGACCGTAGAAGTCGTCACAATTGATAACGGCAAACGGTTCTTTGATCACATCGGCACCCATCATGACGGCATGGTTCGTCCCCCACGGTTTGGTACGTTCTGCCGGGCAGGTGAATCCTTCGGGCAGGTTGTCCAATGCCTGGAATACCAGTTCGCAAGGAATGTGACCTTCATATTTGGAGATGATTTTGTCACGGAAGTCCTGTTCAAAATCTTTACGGATAACGAAAACGAGTTTACCGAAACCGGCGTGGATAGCGTCGTAGATGGAATAATCCATGATTGTTTCACCGTTAGGACCCAGTCCGTCCAATTGTTTCAAGCCCCCATAACGGCTTCCCATTCCGGCAGCCAATAAGAATAATGTAGGTTTCATAATCTTTAAGTTTATATAGTGTTTTTGTTTTCTTCGGGCAAAAGTAGGAAATAAATATGATTTATGATTTATGATTTGTGATTTATTCGCTTACTCCTGACTTGATGCCATGTTCAATCATAAATCATTCCACTTCCAACACTACGATCGACTTGGCAGGCAGATTGACTTTGAGCTGTCCCTTTTCGATTTTCGCACCGTTGAAGCTGGCCGGCTTTACGACGTCCGGTTTCTCGAAGGTGTTATGATCGTTGATGGAGGCGGAGGTCAGGATGCGGCCGTTCACGTTTTTGATCTTTTGTCCCTGCAGGTCGAGAGTGATGTTTTGTGCATTATCGACATCTATATTAGCCAAAGAAATATGGATGCGTCCGCTCTTGTCCTTGGAGGCGGAGGCGCTTACCATCGGCACTTCGCGGTTGTCGCGCACTTTAGCCTTGTCGCAGATCAGGTCCATCGGCAGGAAAGTGGCGTCCTGGTGCACGTTGTACATCTGGAAAACGTAGTAGGTCGGCGTGAGCAACATCTTCGGACCGTTTGTCAGGATCATGGACTGGAGCACGTTGACGATCTGGGCGATGTTGGTCATCTTGACGCGATCCGTATATTTATGGAATACGTTTAGGGTGAGGGCTGCCACGAAAGCATCGCGCATGGTGTTCTGCTGGAACAGGTGCCCGTTGATCGTTCCCGGTTCTTCATCCCACCAGGTTCCCCATTCGTCCACCATCAGGGCGATTTTCTTCTGCGGGTCGTATTTGTCCATGATCTGGATATGTTTCCTGACGACATCTTCTATCTCGAGGCATTTGCCCATTGTCCAGTAGTAATCGTCCTTATTGAAATCCGTGGCCGATCCTTTGCTGCCGTTCCATCCGGTCACCGTGTAATAGTGCAGGGAGATGCCATCCATCCGGCCGCCCACGTTTTTCATCAGCGTTTCCGTCCAGTTATAATCGTAGTCGCTGGCGCCGCTGGCGATCTTGAAAAGCCGGTTGCCGTCGTAATTGCGGCAGTAGGTGGAGTAGCGGCGGTAGAGGTCGGCATAGTATTCGGGGCGCATGCTTCCGCCACATCCCCAACTTTCGTTGCCGACGCCGATGAATTTGACTTTCCATGCCTTGTCACGCCCGTTCTTACGGCGCAGGCGGGCCATCGGGCTGTCGCCTTCCGATGTCATGTATTCTACCCATTTGGCCATCTCTTCTACGGTCCCGCTACCGACGTTGGCGCTGATATAAGGTTCGCAACCCAGCAGTTCGCAGAGGTTCAGGAACTCGTGCGTGCCGAAACTGTTGTCTTCGATCGTGCCGCCCCAGTTGTTGTTCACCATCTTCGGACGGTTTTCCTTCGGACCGATCCCGTCCATCCAATGGTATTCGTCGGCAAAGCAGCCGCCCGGCCAACGGAGGTTGGGGATATGAAGATCTTTCAAGGCATTCAACACGTCGTTGCGATAGCCCTCGGTATTGGGTATTTCGGATTCGGGGCCGACCCACAACCCGCCGTAGATGCAGGTTCCGAGGTGTTCGGCGAACTGTCCGTAGATATGTTTGCTGATCTCTTGTGTTCCCTGCTCCGGATAGATGCGGATGCTCGCGTCTTTCTGGGCGAAGAGTGGCAGTGTGGCGGCTGCCATTAAGCTCACTAATACTGTTTTCATGTTATTTTCGTTTACTATGTTTTGTTTGAATGAAAGTTATGTTTTACTTCGGGTAAACCTGTCGTTTATAATGGAAGCGGCTTATTCCAATTCAATCACGAAGGTTGTCAATGACTTGGCCGGCCGGGTGTAAGCTAACTTTTTCCCTTGGGTTTCGACCGGCCGGAAAGAGCGGCAATCTTCCGTTTCGCTTGTGCGCCAATTGTTGATGGAAGCAATTTTGCCGGAGAACTTGTCCAGGTCGATGACCAAAGGACGCTCCGAGCCGGTCGTGTTCAAAACGGCGACAACCAATTCTTTGCCCGTGGGGGAAAGGGCGGCAAGCGTCCCGGCGTTGCCCGTTTCGATAAAGGTATAGCCTTGTTTGAAGAAGCGGGTGATTTGCATGCGGACGTACAGGTTCTTGATCGCCTTGTATTCCTGTGTCTTGAAATTACCGCGCAATACGCACCATTCGTTATTGCCCTCTTCCATCAGTTGCCAGTCGAGCCAGGCTTGCGGACGCATGATCCGCATGTCGTCGAATAGTTTTTGGGTGAGCAACAGGTTGCTTTCCAGGCCTTGTCCGCCGCTGGGTCCCGTTTCCGATTGCCAGAAAGGTTTGCCGGATTGCAGGACGAGTTGGCGCACTTCTTCCCGTTCGGCATTTGTGCCGGAATAGGTATGGGTGTTGAGTTGCCCTAATTTGTCCCAGATGTCGCCGGCTGCCCGGTAGGCTTTTTGGACGGTCAGGAATTGCCGGAGGTTGGTCTCGTCGGATGCGGATAGTACGGTGTTGAGGCCCGTAGCTTTCAGCTTGGGATATAACATCCGGATGATTTTCATCTGGCTTTCCGGTTCGAAATGGCAACCTTCCTGGCTTCCTTCCGCATACCAGTAATCGGAGAAAGACTCGTTGAAGGGTTCCAATGTCCTGAAATCGATCCGGTAGGCTGTTTTGTAATGCTTGCATACAGCTAACAGGTAGTCGCAAAACATTTCGTAATATTCCGGTTTCAGGTTGTCTTTCAACGGGTCTGCATTCCCGGCGGCGCAACCGCTATAGGTCATCCAGTAGGGGGCGGAGTTGGAGAATGCTTCGAAGATGGCATCCGGGCGTTTCTCTTTGATCTTCAGAAGGATCGTACGCTGCCCTTTATCCGCTTCCCAGTTGTAGGGGGCGGTGGGGGAGTCCTTGAATCCTTCCATTTCCGCCCGTTTCCCTTTCCCTTTGACCATGTGGCCGTCAGCATGTGCCGGATCGTCGCCTCCTCCGATATTATAACGGAAGATGTTCATGTTCAGTTTGTCGGGAGACGTGATCAGGTCGACGATCTCGTCCACTTTCTCCTCATCCCAGTTTCCGACCTGCGCAGCCCACCAGCAAAGGGAACTGCCCCAGCCTTCGAGCTTCTGATAGCGTTGCGACGGATCGACTACGGCACGCCCGTTATCCGGCGCTTCCGCCTGGGCAAACAGGGGAAGCGCGACGGCGGCCATCAAACTAATGAATATGCTTTTCATGTCTATGGATTTAGAACTTGAACGGGCTCATCTTTGCATACGCCTTGTATTCTTTGATCATACCCGGATAACCTTCTTCTGCGCGAGGCAGGTAGCGAAAGCCGGAAATGACTACGTCTTCACGCAGGTCGATCACTACCTGATGCGGATATTTGTCTCCCCAGGCCGTGTTCCAGAAGGTCGATTCCTGCAGGTCGAAGATCTTATCGGCAGTATAGTTGCCCCATTGTGTTTCTTCGCTATCGGCGTATGCAATCTGCCAGTGCTGGCGGGAGAGCGGCTTGCCGTTTTCACCTAACAGGTAAAATTCGGCAATGGCTGCATTGTCTTTGCCGTTCTGTGCATTCAATGCTTCGAGGCAGAAGAAGCGGGCTTTCACAGGAGCGTCGAATTTGACTTCCTGCCAGCCGTTGCCGGCTTTCAATGCGCCTGCGGCTACCGGTTTTTCACCTTTGAGATCCAGGTTTTCACCATCTTTACGGTGTGTCATAGGCGCTTCGGCGCGAAGCATATCCAAGATCGGTTTGTTCAGACCTGTGATCGTCGCCTTTTCCGGGCCTAACAGGTCGAGGACGATAATTTCATTTTCACCCTTCTTCAACCAGCAACCCGGCATGAAGAGTGTCTGCTGCGGTCCGATCTCCCAGAAGCGGCCCATGGCTTTCCCGTTTACCCAAACCATACCTTTTCCCCAGGTCTGCATATCGAGGAATACATCGCCTGTTTCTTCTAAGTTGAACGTTGCGCGGTAGTAAGCCGGTCCGTCTAATTTCTTGCCAGGAGCATACTTTTTGTCTTTCACGAACGGGTAATCGACCGGGAAGCTGTACACCTGCCAGTTCTTCAACTCTTGGGTAGAGCCTTCGTTGAGCAATTCCACTTTCTCGGTGATCCCTTTGCGGTCGTGGATCGCCTTGTCGAAGTTGACGCGTCCCATAGCCTCTACCAGGATATCCAATTGGGTTCCGGCTGCCAGTGCGGGCAGTTTCAACGAGTTCTCGCCACGGCGACGGTCCAGGCGGCCCAACAGTTTTCCGTCCGCATAGACCTGTGCCCAGTCGTGTACTTCCGTGATCAGAAGGGTCGTGCCGGATGTTACGGCGGGCAAAGTGGTCCGGTACAGGATCGTTCCCCAACCCTGGTCGAACTGTTCCATCGGTTTGATATCTTCGGAAGTCTTCGGTTCCGGCAGGTTACCGAATAAAGGAGCTACCTCCTTCATCTCGAATTCGGGTATTTCGATGATCGGTTTTGCTGCCGGTACCTCTGACTGTGTTTTTCCTTCGTCCATATAGCCCGCAAGGAGTTCGCGCAGCTTGAAATATTTGGGTGTCGTCCATCCTGCTTCGCTGATAGGCGCGTCATAATCGTAAGAACTGCACATAGCCGAGTAGGCTGGGCTGTTGGCGCCTCCCCAATGGCCGAAAGTCGTTCCTCCGTGTGTCATATAGAGGGAGAACGAGATGTTGCGGTCGAGCATGTCCTTCAGGCCGGAAACCATCGTCTCCGCATCGCGTGTCTCGTGCTTGCGTCCCCAATGGTCGAACCAGCCGCTCCAGAACTCGCTACACATCAGCGGGGTGTTGGGACGCACTTCTTTCAGTTTCTTGAATTGCTCGTCGATATTGGCTCCCGTACCGAAGTTGACGGTCCATACCAGGTCGTCGAGCGCGTTGTTCTGGAAGTTGGAACTCCAGTCGCACTGGAACAGGGGCACGTCTGTGAATCCTGCTCCCTTCACGATATCGCGGATATTGGCGATATACTCTTTGTCTGTCGCATAAGATCCGTATTCGTTCTCGACCTGTACCATAATAATATTGCCACCTTTTGTGATCTGGAGGTCGGCAAGCTGTTTCCCGATTTCATTCATGAACAGTTTGGTGCGTTCGAGGAAATAAGGATCGTTGGTACGCAGTTTGATGTCTTCTTTTTTCAGCAGCCACCAAGGCAGTCCTCCCATTTCCCATTCGGAACAAACGTAAGGGCCGGGGCGCAGCATGATATACATATCGTGTTTCTGTGCCAGGCGGCAGAAAGCGGCGATATCGTTCTGTCCGCTGAAATCGAACTCGCCGGGTTTTTGTTCATGGATATTCCAGAATGCATAAATACAGATCGTATTCATGCCGAGCGCTTTGCAAAGTTGGATACGGTGCTCCCAATATTCGGCGGGAATACGGGTGTAGTGGATTTCCGCAGCTTTGATCACAAACGGTTTCCCGTCTAACAGGAATGTTTTGTCGCCGATTGCAAAAGTATGCTCGGCCGCCGGCTTTTGGTTACAGCCGGAAAAGACAAAAAGAAACAGGGCTATCAGCCATGCGGCTGTGTTCTGTAGGTACTTCATGATATAAAATTAGTTTATAAATATTTTCCGGGGATAAAAGTACATAAATAACACTTATGTGCAGGTATATTTATGGTTCATAAAAGGTAAAATATAGTTCCGTTTACCTCAATTTGTGTACCTTTGCCGCATAATGTAATGATTAAACGTTGAACAAAATGAAAAAGTTAATGGTGATACCACTTGTCGCAGCCGGAATGGCTGCAATGGTGGGATGCAGCAAGACCCCTGTGAAGGAGGCTGCGAAGAATGACGCTATCAATCTGGCAAACCTGGATACTGCCGTAGCTCCGGGTACCGATTTCTATCAGTATGCTTGTGGTGGCTGGATGAAGAACAATCCGTTGAAACCGGAATATGCCCGTTTCGGCACTTTCGACCAGCTCCGGGACAACAATCAGGAACAGATCCGTACGCTTATCGAAGGTCTTAGCGCTACTCCGCAGCAGGAGGGAAGCGTAGGACAGAAGATCGGTATGCTGTTCGCAATGGGGATGGATAGCGTGAAACTGAATGAAGACGGCTATGCCCCGATCAAGGACCAGCTTGCCGAGATTAACAAATTAGGTACGAAAGACGAATTGACCAAGATGGTGGCAACCCTGCACAAAGAGGGGATGGCGCCTTTCTTCGCCCTGTATGTCGGGGCCGACGAGAAGAACAGTTCCATGAACATCGTACAGTTGTACCAGGCCGGCCTCGGCATGGGAGATCGCGACTATTACCTGTTGGAAGACGAAGGCAGCCTGAAGATGCGCGAAGCCTATAAAAACTATATCACCCGTCTGTTCACCCTGATCGGAAGTTCTCCCGAACAGGCCGATGCAGCCGTCAATGCAATCATGAAGATCGAGAAGGGCATTGCCGAAGTCTCGTTCAGCCGCGAAGACCTGCGCGATTCGCAGAAGAACTATAATAAGATGTCCATAGAAGACTTCAAAGCGAAAAACGATCCGTTGAACTGGGACGTTTACTTCGAAAGTATGGGGATGATGGAAATCAAATATCTGGATGCGAAGCAGCTTCCGTTCTACGAAGGCCTGTCCGCCCTGATGAAAAACACGACTCTGGACGAACAGAAATATTACCTGACATTCAATCTGCTTAGCGCTGCCGCTCCTTACCTGAGCGATCCGTTTGTAGCTGCCGATTTCGATTTCTATGGCAAGACGATGTCCGGCCGCCAGGAACAGCAGCCCCGTTGGAAACGTGCTCTGTCTACGGTAAACGACGCACTGTCGGAAGCAGTCGGCCAGATGTATGTGGCTAAATATTTCCCGGCTTCTTCCAAAGAGAAGATGTTGAAGATGGTCGGTGACCTGCAGAAAGCCTTAGGCGACCGTATCGCCGGCCTGGAATGGATGAGCGACGCAACGAAGGCGAAGGCACAGGAGAAACTGGCTGCCTTTATCGTCAAGATCGGTTATCCCGACAAATGGCGCGACTACAGTGGCCTGGAGATCAAGAACGATTCTTACTGGGCAAATGTGCGCCGTTCCAATATCTTTGAAGTCAATTATATGCTGGCCGATGTCGACAAACCGGTCGATAAGGCTCGTTGGGGAATGAGCCCGCAGACGGTAAACGCTTATTACAATCCGACAACGAACGAGATCTGTTTCCCGGCCGCCATCCTGCAACCTCCTTTCTTCAATCCGGCTGCTGACGATGCAGTGAACTATGGCGCTATCGGTGTCGTGATCGGTCACGAAATGACGCACGGATTCGACGACCAGGGTCGCAACTACGATAAGGAAGGTAACCTGAACGACTGGTGGACGGCCGAAGATGCCGCTCTCTTTACGCAGCGTGCCGACCGTCTGGCCCAGCAATACAGCGATATCATCGTGGTGGACAGCGTTCATGCCAACGGCCGTTTCACTTTGGGTGAAAATATTGCCGACCAGGGTGGCCTGATGGTCGCCCACCTGGCTTACCTCAATTCTTTGGAAGGCAAAGAAACGCCGGCACCGATCGACGGCTTCACCAACGAACAGCGTTTCTATCTCGGCTACGCCAATCTCTGGGCCCAAAACATCCGCCCCGAAGAAATCCTGCGCCTGACCAAGATCGACCCGCACTCATTAGGCAAATGGCGTGTCAACGCCGCCCTCCGCAACATCGATCCTTTCTACACCGCATTCGATATCAAAGAAGGCGACCCGATGTATATGCTGCCGGCTGACCGGGTGGTGATCTGGTAAGGTGGAAAATCCGAATAGATAGGAATCTCCTGATGTAAGTTTCTTTGCATCAGGAGATTTTTTGTTATGTGCCAGGATAAACCCCTCTTTCCCCTTCTTTGTTGTATCTTCATCTAAAAACAGAAAGAGATATGAAAAAGAAGAATGTAAAACGAAAGATTCCGGCTGTATGCGTGTTTCCGTATTTGGACCGGCTGATCCGGCGGAAACGATCGGCAGGGAAAGAATCGACAGCCGACCTGTATCGCGCTTCCTGCAACTGGTTGCGAAAGTTCCGGGGAAATGATAAGTTGCTGTTTTCCGAGATTACCCCTGCATTGGTAGATGGATTCTATAGCTTCCTTTGTTCACAAGAGTATCTGGCTACGAATTCAATCAATAGTTATATGAGCAATTTCCGGGCAATGTATAATATTGCTGTAAGGGAGGAAATGGCTCTCCCGCCTGCGGTTCATCCGTTTGCGCATCTTACCCTTCATGCCGGAAAGACGGTAAAACGTGCCATCCGTCTGGAAACCATTAAGGAGATTGCCAGCATGGATATGAAAGATGAACCCGGCTTGGAGACAGCCCGTGATTATTGTATCTTTTCTTTCCTCGGCTGCGGAATCCCATTTGTGGATCTTTCCCATCTGACGCATGATAATATCGTTGGAGAAGAGTTGGTATATAACCGTATTAAAACCGGAACGCTTATCCGGGTACGGATCACTTCGGGGATGCGGTATATCTTAGGCAAATACGTCTCGTCCGAAAGCCCGTATCTGTTTCCCGCCCTCACACTGGCGGAAGGTAAATCGTCTCACGAAGCGTATAAACGTGACTTGCGGCAGTATAACCGGAATCTTCAGGCCATAGGCGAACGTCTGTCCGTCCCGGTCGCCCTGACCTCCTATGTTTTCCGGCATACTTGGGCGACGGAGGCGTTGCGCTGTCATACGCCGGTCGCTGTTATCAGCCAGGCACTCGGCCATACGTCGGAGAAAACTACCCGTAATTATCTGGCATCCCTCGACCAGTCGGAACTGGATGCGGCAAACAGAATCGTCACGCGTGAAGTGGATTGCTTGATGAGGGGAAGGAGGGCATAAGCCCTTATTTGCGATATAAGGGTTGAAACGTAAATCAAAGGTTAAGAGCCTCTAACCTTACGAATCGCGCCAAAGGTAAATATAATTTATCAAACAATAACAAATTATTCTGCTTATGTTTTTAGGTAGAGGGGAAATTTATTGTCTTTTCTTTATTTCAGATATTAAAGACTCAGGCTGTCGACGGCAATTCCATAAAACATGAATAAATATATAATCAGAGTGGACTGTATAAATAACTTTTGTATTATTGATTATCAAAGAATGATATTGCAATAAGTTTAATTACTTCAATAAGGGTTCTTCAAAGCCTAAATATGGTTGTTCCTTCAATAAACTAATATCTTTTTTGTACTTGGCCCGTATTTTACGAGATATATGTTTTCCGAAGTTAAGACGGCAATATTCAATGATTTGCTTAAAATCATCCATAGCCAAGGGATGCCAGATTAGTCTCATATCCAGCTATCTATTATTTTATTGGCTTCATCTTCTTCTATGCCTCTACCTGCAATAGCATCTTCTGCAGTTAAAGAAAGTCGGTGTTTGATTTCTTCTAACGTATAGGCACACGGAATTTTTTCACTAATGGAAAGCCATTTGTGAATTTCTTGACGGACCTTATCCAATACTTCACTATTATCAATATTGAGTATTTCGCGGATTAGTTCTGTTTTTCGAGCTTCTAATTCTATTGCTGTCATAATGTATCTTCCTGTTTTTAGTTTATGTGAGCAAAGATACATCATTTTGGATAACAGGCAATAACTGCTACCCTTATATCGCAAATAAGGGTAATCTATTTATTAATTAAAAACCATACAATCATGGCAGAAGAAATTATCTTAAGTGCCGATCTGTACAACAATGCAGTGACAGAACGCACGGACGATTACACCGCCAAGCCCCGTGTTACCGGGACGGCACGTAACCGTCAGGTTGCCGAAAGGATCGTCGCCCGCGGTTCCGAGTTCAGAGTGGAAACGATCGAGCATATCCTCAATATGGCAGACCAGGAAAAGGCCCTTCTTATCTCGATGGGAAAGAGCGTCGTGGACGGAGTGGGCCAATACTTAGTGAACATCAGCGGTCCCTTTATCGGAGAAACAGCCTCGTTTGATCCCGCCAAGAACAAGTTAGGAGTGACGTACACGATCGGGAAGCTCCTGCGCGACATGTTGAACGCCGTTAAAGTAGAGACCCGCAAGGCGACTACCGGCCCGGTAATCAACGATATTATCGACTCTGCTACCGGCGAAGAAAACATGCTGCTGACCTCCGGAAGCGCCGCCATCATCAACGGAACGAATATCAGAGTGGACGGCGAAGGTGAAACGATCGGCGTCTTCTTCACCAAAACAGGTGGCACGGCTCAGAAATGTCCTTTGGTGATCCATAACAATCCTTCCCAACTGACTGTCCTTATGCCTGCAATGGAAGACGGTGAATATACTTTGAGTATCACTACACAATATGCCTCCGGCAACCGCTTAGTGAAATCAGCGCGTACATATACTTTCCCGACCCTGCTTTATGTCGGCAACAAACCGGGTGGCGGGGGAGAAGAAGAACGTCCTGGCGAACTCTGATACCGGAGCCTGCCTACCAGCCTAACCGTAGGGCGTCTCCGGGTACGCCCGGAGACGCCCTACGGGCATAAGGGGAGACGGCCTCCGGGTATGCCCGGAGGAACCCTACGGAAAAAATGTTAAAATGACTAATCTTTAAAGCATATAAATATGAGGAAACAATTACTGCTTTTATTAACTATTCTTTTTTCTCTCTCTGTAACTCAACTACGTGCAGAGGGCAATTGGAGTGACGATGTATCGGCAATCACGCCGGAAAGGGATGATCTTGTGTATAGGATCGAAACTCCCCGGCAATTGGCTTGGGTGGCCCAAAAAGTGAATGATGGAACATTAAAGTATAAGGTGTTTATTCTGATGGACGATATCGATCTGGCGGGAAAGGAGTGGACACCGATAGGCAATGGCTCTAATGCATTTACCGGATGTTTCAGAGGTAATAACCATACGATCTCGAATCTGACGGTTACGGGTTTGGAAAGAAACGCAGTTGGAGGGTTGTTCGGGGTTTTGGAAGGAACCGTTTCCGATTTGAAGTTGACAGGTGCAGAAATAAGTTCAAACCAATTAAAAGTTTCTGTCGGGGTTTTGGCCAGTAGAACACAATCTCAGGCTACGATTGAAAACTGCGATGTCGAAGGCTCGATATCTGCAACGGGTGGTAGCAGTTATTCTTCTATTGGAGGGCTGGTCGGTTATTCGTCATATGCGACTATATTGTCATCGAAGGCAAATGTCAGTTGTACTATAGTCGATTATAATACTACAAATCCAGACAGCAATTTTGGCATTGCTGTTGGGGGGCTTGTCGGAAATGCGTATGACATCACCGTGCGCAATTGCTTTTCGTCCGGGAGTATCCAGGTAGGGGGAAGTTGGACTAATTCCATGACAACGGTGTATGCGGGAGGATTGGTAGGCTGTTTTGATACGGGAACTACAGCTTGCCAGATTGAGAATAGCGCTTCTACCTCTGCCATTAATTTGCAAGGTATACAGACTAAAGCCTCTGCTGAGATTTCGATAGGAGGGTTGTTAGGCCATAAGAGTTCTTCTACTACAGGATTGGCCATTTCCAACAGTTATTATAAGGGGACGCTTTCGTCTTTGTCGCCGAGCGAGACCACCAAATCGAATTATCAAGGCGTATTGGTCGGAATGTCTGCGAGTGCAGTAACCTTGGACAATTGCTTCTATGCAGAAAATAGCAACCTGAATGTGTTTGGGAATGTGACGGGTACGGTTACAGGAGCTACGGTGATACCGACCGATTTGACGGCAAAACTGAACGGTTGGGTTAAACAAAAGAATACGGATGAAGAATATCTGTCATGGGACGAAAACGGAAGTTTTATACCCAGGAAAGAGGCGGAAGAGGATGTGGATTATACTTGCCAGGATAACGTATGCACGATCTCGACGAAAAAGGGTCTGGCTTGGTTTGTCGAGCGGGTGAACAGGATGTATGAGACCTTTGCCGGGAAAACGGTTCAGTTGGCAGAGACAAACGACTGGGATATGACTGAAAAGGAATGGATACCGATCGGCACAGTATCGAATATGGAGATGCCATATTATTTCGCCGGTACGTTTGATGGCAATAACCAAACGGTTAAGATTAAAATTCCGGATCCGCGTACTACATATATGTATAAAGGGTTCTTCGGAGCTGTGAAAGGCGGCACGATAAAGAACCTGACGGTAGATGGAGATATCTATAATAGTGGAAATAATGCCGGGATCGTGGTGGCACAAATGAAAGGAGGAGAGATCTCTAATGTTAAGAGTAAAGGGATCTTGCGCGGCGAAGGATCAAGTTCTATAGCCGGTATTGTCGGTAATGCAGAAGGTTGCAATATTACAGACTGTGTGAATGATGCTACAATAACAGGTCGGAGTTTTATTGGTGGAATTGCAGGTAATTTCTATAACGGGAAAATAACGAATTGTGTGAATTCGGGTATGATAACCGGAGTGAACGGCCCAGTGAATGGAAGTGGAGTCGGAGGAATTCTCGGAAATAGTGAAGGAAATACCGTTATTATGGATTGCGTTAATTCCGGTTCTATTGTGGGGAAAGGCACAGACTTTCAGTCAGCAGGAGGAATTCTTGGTGTTGCTTCAAACGGGGCATCCGGATGTAATGATGGTATTGCATTGATAAATACAATCAATAAAGGACCCGTTAGTAACGAAGGCTACTGTACCGGCGGTATTATAGGACTGACACCGGCGGAATCTCCATCTAATGAAGGTAATATTTCAATTATAAATAGCGGAAACTTTGCTGATATATCGGGAGCCGAATTTGTCGGTGGATTTGGCGTGGTGCAGGCGGAGAAAGGCCGTACTACGACTATTGAACTTGGCTTCAGTAAGGGGAAGGTGACGAGTGCTGGAGAGGCGAAAGCATCTTTTGCTTTATGTTTACCAGGGGAAGGCATTATTAGTACCAAAAATAACTTTTATCAAAAGCAAGACGGTTTGGAGGGTATTGCTACAGATGTAGAACCAACGGATGAAAGCCTGAAAATTGAAGGATTAAATAAAATGGAAGGCGATGCCTGGATTACCCAAATGAATCAATATGTAAACGAATACAACGCCGCCCATCCCGACGGGCCTTTTGCGAAGACCTGGAAGTTTGATGCCAATAATAATCCTGTCTTTGGTTTGAGTGCCCCGGTTATTGAGGGGAAGACCCCGTTTAAACAGGAGACAACCGTTACGATAACGGCTTTGGCCGGTGCCAAGATCTATTATACGCTTGACGGATCGGACCCTACATCTGAGAGCACACCTTATAACGACAGTTTTACCCTGAACGAGCAGATGACCGTAAAAGCAATCGCCATAATGGATGACCTGACAAGCGGCGTGGCAGAGAAAGATTTTGTCCCCGGAACGTTCTTCAAAGTCACCGTCTCCCCCAATGATGCCGCCATGGGCAGCGTGACGGTCATTACTGATGCCACCCCGGAAGAAGGCGGTTTGTATCCCGAAGGGGCGAAGCTGACGCTGACCGCCACTCCGAATAGTGGCTATCACTTTAAGGGCTGGAGTGACGGGCAGACGGCGAATCCATATGAATTGACCGTGACAGGAGAGGTCGCACTGATTGCCAACTTCGAGAAAGATGTCGTGGTTCCGCCTTATGTCCCTTCCTACTATGATATATCGTTCGAACCGAACGATAGTGTCTTGCTTTCTGCAAACGTGACGACCGTTGAGGAAGGCTACTCGTTCGTAGTCAAAGCGGAAGTAGCCGAAGGTTATGACCCGTCGACTTTGGTCGTGGAATATAAAAGCGGGCGTACCGGACGTTGGAAAACAGTCGAGCCGTCGACAAACGGAACCTACCGCATCCGTTCCGTCTACAACGATATCTATGTCCGTGCCTCTGTCGAGCCGATTGACGATCCGACCGCCAATGCCGTCGTTGAAGACGGAAACCGTATCTACGCCGTCCGCGATGTTGTCTATATCGACCGGCTGGTACCTGCCGAGGCACAGGTCTTGACGATTGGAGGCCGCATCGTCCGTCACCTGCATCTCTCTTCCGGCAGCAACCAGATCACAGGTTTGCAACCGGGCGTTTATGTGGTCCGGCTTTCTGACGGTTCTTGCCGGAAAGTGAGTGTGCGGTAGTTCACAAAAATCATTTACAGAAAGAGATGTATCGAAGTTGTATTGCTTTGATGCATCTCTTTTTTGTGTTTTTGCATAAATGTCGTCAGATGGTGTCGCGAAGTAGCCAGAATATGTAAATCACATAGAAGAGAATCAAGACGAACCCCTCTGTCCTGGATATTTTTTGTCCGTTTTTTACCAGTGGCAATAGCAGGACGGATATGGCCAGCATGACCAACAGGTCGATGTAGTTTACATTTTTAGCTTCGATGGGATGTACAAGCGAGCAGGAACCAGCTATAGCCAGTATATTGAATAAGCTTGAGCCGACGATATTCCCTATGGCGATGTCCGTTTTACGTTTGTAGGCGGCAACGATGGAGGTTGCCAGCTCCGGCATACTGGTTCCGGCTGCAACGATCGTAAGTCCGATAACTGCTTCGCTCATGCCGAGCTCTTTGGCGATTGAAACCGCGTTGTCCACCAATAAGCGGGAGGCACAGACTAAGACGGCCAGTCCGCCTATGATCGCCAGTGTGTCGACAGCCCAGTGTTTAGGCTGTTCTTCGAGTTCCAGGTTCGGCCCTTCTCCATGTTTGCGGGAATAGAACAGGCTGAATAATGTATAAACGATAATACCGGCCAGGAAGAAAAAGCCTTCTACGCGGCTTAATGTCCCGTTCCAGAAAAGGACGGTCAGTAATAGGGTTGCGGCCAGCATGACCGGGATATCGATACGAAGCAATTGTTTTTTTACCTGAAGCGGACAGATGGTTGCCGAGACTCCTAATATAACCCCGATGTTGAAGATGTTCGAGCCTACAATGTTCCCGATTGCGATATCCCCCTGTCCACTGAGCGTGGCATTCAGGCTTACAACCAGTTCCGGTGCGCTTGTGCCGAATGCGACAATTGTCAAACCGATCACCAACGGTGAAACTTTGGCTTTGAGAGCTAAAGCAGAGCTCCCTTGAACCAACCAGCCGGCTCCTATGTAAAGTGCAACCAGCGAAAGAATCAATAACGTCAGACTTGTTATCATGGCCCCTTCATCCTTTTAGTTTGTGAATCTATTAAAATGTCTTGCTTCCTGTTGCCCGGCAAAGAATATTTACCGTGACCAAGTAAACAGCAAGTTGTTTTATAGGCAGAAAAACGTACCTCGGAAATCCTCGGGATCACCCCGAAGCAAACAACAGGAAGCTAATAGACATTCAGTTAGGGTGGTTAGGAATTATTTAATATTTGTATTCTTCTTCACGAGGACTATTGGCTTCCTGCCGCATTTGAATGACCCGTAAAGCAATCATTGCTACACTTAGCAGGGCAAGACTACCCATTGTTATTTCTTTTAATAACATATTAGAGAAGTCGGTTGTTCCAATTAATACCAAAATAATGAATGCCAACATCATAGTTGCATCCACAAGATCTTTATTTATTTTCATGTCTGTACTTTTTTAGTTGTGAAACGACTCTTTATTTTTCATCGATAGCTGTTTCTTCCGTGGTGGAAGGAGTGCTAAGACCTCTCATGATACCATACAGGCCCACGCCGAGTGCTCCCATAACGATCACTAATTTCAGATAATCATTCGGGATGATGGAACTGCAAGCGAGTACACAACCGACAATAGTAATAACGACATAAATATAGATGCTGAATTTATTCTTTTTAGTAGACATAATTATTTAATTTAAAGGTGAATAATGTATTGTTCGCATTCGAAAAAATGCAATAAGGGAATGGTATGGAACCAATGTCCCATACGAAATCAGATTATTCACATACAATTAAATAATGATTTTCCGCAGGCCATACACATGGTATCCCATGCGGCAAAGGAGGGATGAGAAGTTAATGGTTTGACATATTGTCACCTCTTCGGATACTTTCCGGAGAAGATTGATTTCTTTCAGGCGAAAGAACTGGATTGCCTTTTCTTCAATTTTCAGTAACCGTATGTTTGATGTATTGCCGGCATTCTGGATTGTTCTGCGAGGTGTCAGGCAATTGCTGCCTTTGAGGTCGCTACTCAGGATTTCCAGGTTATGCTGCATATCGGAAGTCCCTTTCTCCATCATAATAGCCTCTTTCTGTGTATGCAGATCAAGCATAGTATGATCCTTCTGTACTTCTTCGGGTACAAAAAGCAACATACCGAACAGCAGAGTCAATATGAATAGGAAATTCTTCATGCTGCAAAGATATATGAATTATTACTTAAAAAACAAATATGTGCCCTTTTTGTTTTTATTTTTGCACGCAAATTATGCTGAAAACAGATATGGAAGATCAAAAATCTCTTGTTGGGGCTTGGGCGGAGGCGGCACGTCCCAGAACTTTGCCAGCCTCTGTCAGTCCGGTTTTGTTGGGATGTGCATTGGCCTATTATGACGGGGCGTTCGATATCGTACCGGCGGTATTGTGCTTCCTTGTGGCTCTTTTTGCCCAGATAGCCAGTAACTTTGCTAATGATTATTTCGATTTTAAGAAGGGGGCCGACCGGGAAGACCGGTTAGGACCGGAGCGTGCGGTCGCACAAGGCTGGATCACGCCGAAGGCTATGCTGACGGGCACGTTTGTTACGTTGGGGTTGGCCTGCCTCTTCGGTTTGTTGCTGATCTGTTTTGCGGACTGGCGGCTGATATGGGTGGGGATTGCGATCGCCATATGTGTGCTGGCCTATTCTGCCGGCCCTTTTCCTTTGGCCTATAACGGGCTGGGGGATGTCTGCGTATTATTGTTTTACGGGGTTATACCCGTTTGTTTCACCTATTATGTACAGACGCTGAGCTTCTCCTTATTGTCTTTTTTATTGTCTGTGGCATTGGGATTGTTGTCTGTGAATATCTTAGTTGTCAATAATTATCGGGATTACGAGCAGGATAAGGCTACCCGCAAACGGACTACGATCGTTTTGTTCGGCCGCCGCTTCGGGCGGGTGTTTTATATCCTGAATGAATGTATCGCGTTTATCCTGGTTCTCCCGCTTATTCTGGATGCCCCCTGGTGGATTCTGTTTTTATTCGGAATCCTGTTCGCCCTTTGCTTTTATACGACACGGGAACTGTTCGTGCTGGAAGGAAGAGCCTTGAACCGCACATTGGGACATACCGCACGCAATGTATTCCTTTTTGCGGCAACTCTTTCCCTTTTATTCGTATATATTGGATCTGGCCTGTAATAGGGCTGCCGTAAGTTCTCTTTGCGAGAGTAAGTATCGTCGGCTCACGGGACTATAAACGTAGGACATCGATTGTAAAGACTTATTTCAGTATCTGTGAATGAGTCGCTTTCCTGTATATTTTCCGTAGTGTGCCCTGTATAGATTTGGATAGGATTATCAGGGTTACGGCGATGATGATAAGTAGGATGCCTGTCGCCAGGTCGGGAGTGAACGGCTCACTGAAAACCAATACCCCGACACAAACGGCGGTGATAGGTTCCACGGCTCCCAATACGGCGGTGAGCGTCCCTCCGATATTATGTACAGCCAGAACGAGGGTGATGTTGGAGATAACCGTCGGAACAATCGCCAACAGAATCAGATTGACAAGAGACATTATGTCGGGAACCGGTTGTATGCCTTCGTTGGTTCCGGCTTTGATGGCAAACAGAATCGTGCTGACGATGAACACGTAAAAGGTCAGTTTGCGCCCGGTCATCCTTTGTACGCGCGATTTATTGACGGTTGCGATGTAGAGCGCATATCCTACCGCGGACAACAAAACGATGAAAACACCTACCGCGCTCAGCTTCATTTCTCCTTCATTGATCGAAAGGCGCGCCACTCCGCAAATAGCCAATACGATCGCCATCAAGGTGATCCAGGATGTCTTTTCCCGGAAGACGAGCAGCATGATCAGCGTCACGAATATCGGATAGGTGAAATGTAGCGTCGTAGCGATTCCGGCCGACATGAAGTTATATCCCCAGAACAGGAACATGGCCGAGGCGGTATAGAAAAAGCCTAATAGCACCAATACCGGGATTTCCCTCTTTTCCACATGGAAAGATTCTTTCTTTGCGGCCATAATACCCGTCAAAGCCAGTGCTGCAAATAGGAAACGATAGAACAGGATGGAATCGAATTGCATCCCTTTCGCCATCAAAGGCAACGTGAACAACGGGATTAACCCGAATGTCGCGGATGTCAATATACCAAAGGCAAACCCTTTTAAATTATTCATAGCACTACTCCTTCTTCTTTATAAAACGGTTGCAAAGATAGTTGAAACGGGCAACCGCACCAAAATTTACGCATGGTACTTAGTTACGGGACGTAACGCATAGCTTTAGGGAGGCTAAAACTATGCTTTGGCTACGACAAAGCAGTGATTGTCCAATATTTGGACAATCTGTTTGCTCGTTTTTGTTAAATCTGCTCCTACATCCTATTTGTATCCGGTTGCTGTTTATTTTTACCTGAAAAGAAAGGAATTATGAAAAAAGTACTTGTTTTGCTTTTTATTATAAGTTGTTTCTCCTGCGGGAGAAAACAACCTTTGCCGGTGTTGGATATCGAAAAGCTACAAAATATCGATTGCATCGTACTGGATGATTCTCCCGGCTATCAGATCCGGAACTATGGAGCTTTATTCCTGGATAGTACGAGTGGTTTCCATCCGAAGGATCTTTCTAAGATGACGGTTATGGGAGAATCTTTATACGTATTGGCAGACGGTGAATTGCGTTGTTACGAATTTCCATCCGGGAAGTTAAGACATCGCTTTCTTTCATCGGACAGTTTTAGCTCTTTCGCACTCGACACGCTAACCAGCACGTTATACGGGCTGGACGGGAGGACGGCGGAACTGGTTTCTTTCTCGTCCGATGGAAAGGAAAATGGACGTATGCTGCTCGACCGGACGTATACATATACGGGGGTCGATTGTACGGGAGGCGGACAACTTGTCTTGTTAACAGATGAATTTCCCGATCCGGCTGTATTCAGAATAAAAACTTTCGGCGGGGAGCCTGTCCGTTTGCCTATCAGGGGAAAAGGACGGAAACCGACGACTCTGCCCGATAGCATGGCTTGCCCGTTGCAGGTGGCCGGTAATGGGGTGGAAGGCAGATTCTATAAGTATTTGTTGAACGATACGCTGTACCTGTTGAAAGGGGATAGCTGCCTTCCGGTTTTCACCTGTAACATGGGAAAGGACGGGGCACGGTTGGGAAATAAGACGCATGTATTGAAAAATAACAGGCGTTTATGCATAACCGGTTTTTGGGAAACTAAAGACTATTGGTGGATACAGTACCGTTCCGACTATCTCGTGAAAGAAAAGTTGTACAGGTGTACCACGATGGCTATCCTCTATAAAGATCTAAAGATAAAGGATTCAGGCTATGAGTTTTTTATTCAGGGGCAGACGATCGCAATGGATACCCGGTTCCCTGTTTATCTGAACGAGGAGGGAACCTGTTTTTTACAGATATATGATCCGGCCGACCATCTCAAAGAGGGGAAAAAGGAACTTCCGTATAATTTGGAGAATGCCCCGGATCGGGATAACTTGATTTTAAATTACTTCTATTGGATACCTATAAAAAATAAAAAGAGATGAAAACATTGAATTTGACAGGGCTTTTATTGGGGTTGCTGTTTTGTTCCTGCCAGCGGGAAACAGACTCAGGCTTATTGTCTTTGACGTTGAATGATGCAGGGCTGATCGATCCGGATAAGGAGTTGTCTCTTGATGCTTTGGGAATGAAGGGTGATGCGATACCGCTCGAAACGACGGACGATTGTCTGATCAAGAATATATCAGTGCTGGAGGAAAGCTCCGATTTCTATTGGTTGATATCTGATAATCTGATTTATAAGTTTGACAAGTCCGGCCGTTTCCTTCAGCATATAGGTGCGGTTGGACAGGGACCGGAGGAATATGTGTCTGCCAAAGCCATCCAACCGGTTGAAAAGGAGCATTCTTTATATGTGATGGATTACTTCGGCCGTAAAATGACTGTCTATGATTTTGACGGTCGCTTCCTGCATTCTTTCAAGTTGCCGGAAGAAACCTGGATGGATAATTTCAGGTATAAGAATGGGAAAATATATTATCTGACAACCGGTAATTCGGTTATGCCGGACTTATATTGCTATGATGTACAGGCCGCCCGGATGGACACATTATGTAAACGTGACCGGGAAATGGGAACGGAGGGGTTTATGGGGCAGACTTTTACCTATGACCTCGATGATTGCTTATATATGTTCCATTACTTTAACGATACCGTTTACCGGGTTGGCGAAAACCGGATCGAACCGGCATGGCTTTTCCAGACCGGCAAAATGAAATGGTCGTATGATGAGTTAACGTTGACGGCTGATTTTACGACGAAAGTAAGGCCGGACGGTCCGCGTGTACAAATATTCGATCTGTTTGAAACGAAAGGGTATGCCTTTGCATTCTATACGGTTTCGAAATATGACGGGGAGCAGATGAAACCGTTTATGGCGCTATATGACAAGAAACAGGATTTGTTTTATCCGCATACGAACCTCGTTTCGCCTAATGCTTGCCTGTCGGTTGATAAGGGCAGGAGGCTGATGAAGACATCTGTCCCCGGTTCTCTATATGCGATTAGGGAAGCTGCCGACCTGACTGGTAAGGAAGGTTTTGAAATGATAAAGGAGGATGATAATCCGGTATTGCTGCGCTATGCATGCGAATAACGAAATTATATCCTCCTTTATCGGACCTGGAAAAGTGTTCCGGTCGTTATTTTACAAAAGCAATCCGGCGGCGACTTCTTCCGCAACCGCATCGTTTTTGATGGCTGCTACAAGGGCGAGGCCGAAGTTCATGACTAATCCCGGGCCTTTGCCGGTTATCACGTTGTCGGAAACTTCGACGGCTTCACCGGTGACATTCGCGCCGATCAGTTTCGGTTCAAAGCCCGGATAGCAGGTCGCATTACGGCCTTTCAATAATCCCAGGCCACCCAATACCATCGGGGCGGCACAGATGGCTGCTACGATACGGCCTTCGCGGTATTGCTGGAGCAATGCTTCTTTGAGAGCCTCCGAATTGTTGAGGTTCGATGCGCCCGGCATACCTCCGGGGAGAATGAGGGCATCGGCATCGTTTAATATGGCATTGTCCAATGTAGTGTCGGCTGTGACCGGAACATTGTGTGCACCAATGACAACCGGGTCGGTTGTGATGGAAACAGTTGTCACTTCGATACCTCCGCGACGCAGAATATCGACGGTACCTAAGGCTTCCATTTCTTCGAAACCGTTCGCTAAGAATACAATTGCTTTCTTCATCTTATTTCTATTTTAGTTTATACAGATAGGTGATCGTGCCACTCTGGTTGTTTGCCCCGCTGATGCTGTTGAATTTGGCGCGTTTGGCCGCATCCAGAGCACTCTTGCGCATGGAACCGTTGTCGATATTGGTACCTTTGCCTATTTCTGCAAATATAACATTTCCTTTCGGATCTACCGTAATGTTGATCACGATTCGTCCCTCTTCCTGGATCGTGTAGGCAGGACGGGGAAGACCTCCTGCACCGATCGAACGGCCGTTCAGGTTGAACGAACCGTAGCCGCCCACGCCTTCATTGGCTCCGTGGTCGGAGTTACCGAACGGGCTACCCTGGTTGCCGGTTCCGGATGTTGCATCCCCCTGGCTGTTCCCTTCCTGGTTGCCCATGCCGAAAGCACCTGCGACCTTGTTGCTGATGGCCTGCTCTTTCTTACGGCGTTCTTCGGCGAGACGTTTCTTCTCGGCCTCTTCCTTGCGGATGCGTTCTTTTTCTGCTTCCTCTTTCCGTTTCTTTTCCTCCTCTTTCTTGCGTTGCTCTTCTTTTTCTTTTTTCTTCTTCGCTTCTTCGATCGCAACGCTTTCCTCTATGTCTTGCGTTACCAGCTCTTCCTTGGGTGTCTCAACCTTCGGTTCGGGTACGGGAGGAGGGGGAGTAGTCGTTTCCTGAGGAGGTTCCTGTCCGGTATATTTAGGCTCAAATGTTCCTGCTGCCGCATTGACATTCCCGAAGTTCACCAGAATACCGCCGTCCTCATCGGGAACGACAGTCTTCAGGACCGTAAACCCCAGAATCAGCAGAATGAACAGGTGGAAAGCCACCGAACCCGCTATACCGTATATGTCATCTTTATTTAACTTCATAATTTTTTAAGTTGAAAGTTGAAAGTTGAAAGTTGAGAGTTGAAAGTTGAAAGTGAAAAAGATAGCGACGCGAAGCCACTTTCAACTTTCAACTTTCCACTTTTAACTATTTGGCCTTGTGGCAAGCACCATCTTGAACTTATTCTGGTTTGCGATGTTCAGAATGCGCACGATTTCCTTATAGGGGACCGTTTCGTCAGCATACAAAGCTACAAACATCTCGGGCTCTTTTGCATAACTGTCTTGCAGGAACGGGGTGATCTCTTCGAAAGACACCTGTTTTTCCCGCTGGTTACCGAAAGCGACGAAGTAATTCAGATTCGCATCGATTGTGACACGCGTCAGCGGCTTGGCAGCAGTCTGCTTTTGCGCCTGCGGGAGTGTCACCTTGATGGCGTTCGGAATGACCACCGTTGAGGTAACCATAAAGAAAATCAACAGCAGGAATATGACGTCCGTCATAGATGCCATGCTGAAGCTTTCGTTTACTTTTGTTCTTCGTTTTAAAGCCATAATTAATTAGCAGGTTCGTTCAATAAGTCCATAAATTCCATGGTGCGTGCTTCCATCTTGTTCACAACGTTGTCTACCTGCGAAACCAGGTAGTTGTAAGCGAACAGCGTGATGATACCGACTACCAGACCACCTACCGTCGTTACCAACGCTTCATAGATACCTCCGGACAGCAGGGACACGTCTACATTCGTTCCTGCATTTGCCATATCGAAGAAAGCACGGACCATACCGGTCACCGTACCGAGAAACCCTAACATTGGAGCACCGGCAGCTGTAGTGGCGATCAGCGGAAATCCTTTTTCCAGTTTGGCAATCTCCAGGTTGCCCACATTCTCGATTGCTACCAGTACGTCGTTCATCGGACGTCCCAGGCGGGTGATACCTTTCTCGATCATACGGGCGGAAGGAGTGTTGGTGCTCCGGCACAGGTTCAGGGCCGAATCGACTTTCCCTTCGTGGATGTAGTCTTTGATACGGTTCATAAACGTCTCGTCTTCTTTACCGGCCCGGCGGATGACCATCAGGCGTTGGATAAATATATAACATGCCATCAACGACAGTAATAATAAGACAACCATAATCCACCCTCCCTTGAAAGCCAGGTCGATTACATTGATTTCAGCTTCGGTGGGTGCTGTAACGGCCGTGAGGTCCGGCATCTGTTCTGCTGTTTGTGCCCCTACGGCTTGTAGGGAAAGTAAAATACTCATATTTAATGAATTATAAATTATAAATTATAAATTATTGAAGGCATTCTTTGTATGATCTGATTGTTTCTTCCAAACCAAGATAGAGAGCATCGCAGATCAGGGCGTGCCCGATGGATACTTCATCCAGTCCCGGTATGTTTTGATGGAAATAAGCCAGATTCTCTAAGCTCAGGTCATGACCGGCATTTACGCCCAGTCCCAGGTTTTTGGCAAGCCCGGCGGCGGCTATGAAAGGGGCGATTGCTTCTTCACGATTTACCGGATAAAGAGTCGCATAAGGTTCCGTGTATAATTCGATACGATCGGTTCCCGTCTTAGCTGCCGACTCGATGTTTTCAAGATCCGTCCCGACAAATATAGAGGTACGGATGCCGTGTGAAGTAAAGGTATCGACTAATTCGCTCAACAGCTCGAAATGGGCTTTTACATCCCAACCGGCATTGGATGTGATGGCATCGGGAGCATCCGGGACAAGTGTCACCTGCGTCGGTTTTACTTTCAGTACCAGGTCTATAAACTTCTCGCAAGGATAACCTTCTATGTTAAACTCTGTTTTAATTTCCGGTTTCAGGGCATATACGTCACTGTACCGGATATGACGTTCGTCCGGCCTGGGATGAACGGTAATCCCTTGTGCACCGAAAGCTTCACAATCTAATGCTACTTTTAATACGTTTGGTACATTGCCACCGCGTGCGTTACGAATGGTTGCAACCTTGTTAATGTTTACACTTAAATTTGTCATCGTATATCGTTATATCTTTTTTCTTTCATTACATTTGCACAAAAGTATCGGCAAATTTAGCAGTATTTAGGGAATATACAGAAGAATGTTGGTGAAAGATTTCATAACGAAGGAACTTCCGGTGTTAAAAAGTTTTGACACTGGAGAATACGCATTGGCTTTGATGGACGATTTTAAGTTAAAGCATCTGCCATTGTTGAGCGAAAATATATATCGGTGTCTGGTTTCGGAAAAAGACCTGTTGGCGATGCCTGATCCGGCTGCTACTATCGGAGATCCGGTACTGCTTTCGCCAAGTATTCAGGAAGATACCCATATTTATGAAGCGTTGGCATTGATGACCCGTTATCAGTTGAGCCTTTTGCCGGTCGTAAATCTGGAGGGGGAATACCGCGGGGTCATTACGCGTGATAAACTGATCGATATACTTTCCGAGCTTTGCAACGCCGATGCGGCCGGAAGTGTTTTCGTGTTGGAAGTGATGCCCCAGGATTATTCACTGACGGATGTGGCCCGCTTGATCGAGGCTAATAATGCGCATGTCCTGAGCCTACTCTCTAATACGGATAAGATAACCGGGCGGCTGCGCCTGATTATCAAGATTGACCTGGAGGATGCTTCTCCTGTGATCCGTAGTTTTGAACGCTTTAATTATACGGTTCTCTATTATTTTATGGAAAAAGGGATGGTGGACGATCTGTTGCAACAGCGGATGGAAGAGTTGGTTCGTTATATGAACATATAGGAAATTGAAAATTGAAAATTAAAGACTGGAGATGAAAAAGGTTGGGGTTTTCGGAAGTGAATATCAGGCGGACAAGCAACTTGTGATTAAGCGTTTATTTGAAAAGCTGGCTTCTTTGGAGGCAGAGATTTTTGTCGACCGTGACTTTTACCTCTTTCTTACGGATGCATTGAATTACGAACCGCCGGTATCAGGCATCCTGACAAGCGACGAGTTCGATTTGGATGTGGCGTTAAGCCTGGGAGGTGACGGGACATTCCTGCGCACGGCTGCACGGGTGAATAAACAGGACATTCCTATTTTAGGGATCAATACCGGCCGTCTCGGATTTTTGGCAGATGTGGCAAGCAATGATATCGAAGATACGTTGGATGAATTATTCAAAAACTACTATAAGATAGAGGAGCGAACGTTGCTTCGCCTTCATACGGAAGACCGGGTGTTTCACGGTTATAATTATGCCTTGAATGAAATCGCTATTTTAAAACGGGACACCTCTTCCATGATTACGATTCATACAGCTCTTAACGGGGAATATCTGACTTCTTATCAGGCCGACGGCTTGGTTATATCCACTCCGACAGGTTCGACAGCCTATTCGATGAGCGTGAATGGGCCGATTATAATTCCGCAAAGTAAGAATCTGGTCTTAAGTCCGGTGGCTCCGCATTCGCTGAATGTCCGTCCGTTGGTAATTCCGGATTCTTTTACGATCACTTTAGGGGTGGAAAGCCGGAATAAATATTTTCTGATCGCTCTCGACGGCCGTTCCGAAATATTTCCTACCGGTATACAACTGCGGGTGAGCAAAGCTGATTATACAACCAAAGTGATCAAACGGTACAATCATACTTTTTATCAGACTCTCCGTGAAAAACTCATGTGGGGAGCCGATACGAGAATGAAATAAGGATGAAAAACTATGTTTTGTAGCATGTTTTCGTTAAATCTGGTTAACGAGATGAGATTTCCAAACAAAAATGTATGCTACATAACATAAAGTGCATATATTTGCACTGTGTTTTTCATGGTATTAGATTTAAGGTTAACAATGAAGATTGGCTGTCCGTGATGGATAGCCTTTTTTTTGCCTATAATTGGGCTCTTCTAATTATATAGAGAAAATATCGGCTCCTTGATATTCATTGAATATCGGCTCAATTATCGGATGCTCTAAGAGGGTGCGCCCTTTTTCCAAGAAGCATGCATCCTCTTTTCGGAAAGCATGTGTCCTTTCCGATCAAAGTTTTTCCTAAAACATTCGGTGTTGTACATATCCGTATAAACAAATTGTCAAAATGTCGAATTTACCATCCTTAGATTCGTCCGTATGCGTCCATTTGCCAAAATGTTTGCAAACAGGACAAGGAGATCGGGTTTACGATTGTCATTTTGTTCGCAGGGTCACCAGAAAGTATTTTTCTGTCTCCGGAAAACCGGAATGGTGCAGAAGAATGAATAGGAATGTCGGTCCAAAGGGCGGATTTCTGTCAAAACGTCAATCACGAAATGTCTTCCTTATAGGGCGTATGAGATGTAAAAATAGTTTTTTAGGGCCTTTCGAGAGCCTTTACACACCCCTTTTTTGCTTTGTTACAGTCCGTCCGGCAAAATCATCTAAATGATATTGCGGATTCATCCGCATGGTTTGCCTGAAACATCCAAATGTTTTTCCTAAAGCATTCAGATCATTTGAAAAATCATTTAGATGATTTGAAGGAAAAGGTATAAAAACAAGCGCTCTTTTGGCTAAAAAGCATAAAAACAAGAATATGCATGTCAGTAAAAACGTCCAAAACAAAACGAATTGACAGTGAATGGCACGTGTTTGCAACAAATCAGATAGTCATGATTTTCCTTCAATATGTAAATACAATTTTTCGTTCTGTTTTGTTTGGGCTTTTGTCTTTAAAATAACAGTTATATCTATAACAATCCTATATTATTGCTAAAGTCGCATAACCTGTTGTTTTTTAAGAAATAAGTGGTCGTTTTTTTGAAACAAATATTAGAAAACCCCTGTTTAATCGCAATAAACGAAAAGAAAGGTTATGAACAGGATTCTATTTTATATTTGGGTATTGGTTTCATTGTTGTCGGTTAGCTCCTGCATAAAAGAGGATTTGGAGGAATGTCCCGCCCAATTTACGGTAAAAGTATTCATCGAGGATAAACAATATATAAATATCAGTGAGATTCCGCAGTTGAGCCGGAAAGATGAGACTCTTCCGTTTCGGGATTTTGTGGGTACGATTCATTATTCCTTACATAATCTTTTAACCGGTGAAGTTGCTGATTCATCCTCTTTTACTCCTGTTATTGATGACGCACAGTTTTACACGATTGCATTCAACGATATACCCGATGGTCGCTATGAACTGACTATCTGGGGAAACGTAACGCAAGATACGGACCCTCGTATCCTGCATGCGAATGGTTCCGAACAGACCGATCTGTATATGGCGACATCCACTCTTGATTTTACATCAGGTTTTCAGACTACGGATGTAATGATGAAACGGGCAAAAGCGGATTTACTGCTCGTTTGCAATAATTTCCCTTCTGACTTTACGCATGTGGAAGAAAAGGTTAGCTCGGTTTACCAGTCCGTTGATCCCCATTTTGTGTATGCGGGGAATACCGGGGTTGTAAAGACAGCCTCTTTGCTGCCGGTAAACCAGTTCTTTCTGGCTCCGACTGTGACCGGAACAAATTCAAAAGTAAACCTCCGGTTCTTTAACCCGAACAATACCGACAAAAATTCTGCAATAGAATTTCCGGAATTTAATGTGACATTATCACGAAATAAAATATCTGTCATCTCCGTGGATTATAGTCCCGAAACGACTTCCTGGGAAATATGGACATTTATCAATGGTGAGTGGACATTGATTCATCACCTGGATATCTGATTTTCTTTTTTTTAGTTTTCTCTTTTATTAATTTAAAGCTTGTTTTGTTATGAAGTATTTTATGATGGGAGCAGTGTTCACCATGTTGATGGCGGCGTGTTCCAGTGAAGACGAAGTAACCCCGGATGTGGAGGGCTACGATGGAAATGTTGTGTTTGAGATTTCGGCAGTCAATAAACTGAGTGACGGAAAGGATACGAAAGGGGCTGTGTACAGTCAGGAAGCTACTCAGAATGTGACGGATGTGAAAGTCTATGCATTTGTGTCGACTGATGCAACAAACTACTATTGGGCTAAGACCTTTACTATTTCAGATTGGACAGTCGGGACTTCTTTCAAACGCTATGCAGTAGCAGACGCAGATAAGTTACCGGCAGGTGATTATAAATTTCTGGCAGTAGGACGTGATGCATCTGATATGTTTACTCTACCGGCCATGTCGGGCTCTGTGAAATTTGAAAATGTGATTGCTTCGGTTACGGCTTCGGGCAATGAATCGGAGATATTCTCAGGTTTCGCAGCCGCACAGATATCGGATAAAGGAGGTGCCCGTGTGAGCATCGAGATGATTCGTAAGGTGGCAGGTGTTTTAGGATATTTTAAAAATGTACCCCAGACATTGGATGGACAGGCCGTGAAGTATCTGCGCCTGACTGTAAATAATGTCAACCAACAAGTTAACCTGACCTCCGGTTCCGGTATCAATACGGCTGTCACTCCTTTCCGGATTATCGACCTTGATCTTACTACCCAGCCGGTAGTTGGCGGCGTGTATTCAGGTAACGATTTGTCTGGTGCGGGTGTCGTGAAAGTCCCTAATTCGCAGTTGGGAGGTTTGTTCCTGATCCCGGTAAGCGGTGTCACCCTGACGTTAGGGCTTTATACGGCTGACGGTACTGTTATCAAAGAGTGGGTTGTGAAAGACAGTTCAGGTAACCTGACGACATTCGACATCCAGGCTAACCATTTCTATTCATTGGGTATGAAAGCGAAAGCCAATACGACTACAGGCGAGCCGGGTGATCCGGGAGACGATGATGCTCCGGTTGACTTGCTGACGGATCAGAATATAGTGATTACAATCAGCCCGGCATGGGAGTTGATTCATAATCTGGTTATTCAATAAGGATATAAATTGACAACGCACAGATAGTATGGAAAAGATGAGTCGTCTGTTTTGTTTTTTAATTGGGATCAGTTGGGCTGTAGGGTTGGCCGGATGCTCGAAAGAAGAGGTGTTATCGATGCGGCCGGACGAATCTGTATCTGTGCGTTTCGATATTATTAATGACATTTCGGGACAAACGAAAGCTCCCGGCGATGCCACTATCTCCGTGAACAGGATACTTATCCTGCCGTTTCGTAAAGCGGATGAGAGTTTGAGCAACGATCCGGCTAACTTTGTCCCGGATTACGAGCATGCGAAGCAGGTGGATGTGAGTTCTTATCCCTCCATCTCCACCAAACTGAATCTGCTTCCGGAGTCGAGCTACCAGATAATGGCAATTGGGTATAACCAGGTGGACTATAACTTTGCCAACCAGTCGTGGGGAAGCCGCCGGTTCGATATAGGAGCGACAGGGAGCGCAACACAGGCGAATATGTATCTGAAGCCTGTTAACCCGACGGTGATACCCGAGTTTTTTTCCTGTATCGGGGTAGGCTATAAGGATGCGGCTGTGGTGGGAAATACGTTCAAGACCAGCCAGATCAATAGCGTGCATGGGGAGTTGAAGCGTATTGTATGCGGATTTACGCTGACTGTATCGAATATACCGGCTTATGTAACGACTGTGACATTGGCAGCGGAGCAGTTGGTTACGGCGACGCGGGCATTGGACGGGACACCTTTGCTATGGCAGACGGCGGGCGATACGGGTGTCAAATCACTTGTGACACTGTCTCCACAGAGCGGGAAGGTTACATTTAACTTGTATATGTTGCCGACGATGGATGCACGTAAGACATTGTTTTATTTGGATTTGAAATATGGAACCGTGACAGACCGCTATACGGTTAAGATTGCGGATAATCCAGGTGTCGTGTCCGGTAACCGGATTACGTTTACGCCCAACCATTGGGTAAAGGTTGCCGGCGATTATGTAAACATCAACTTCGGGTTCCAATGGAGCGAGAATATCAACCTCGATGACAATGCATGGGACGGGTTGCAATAGCTTTGTTATGCGGGTTAGAATGACCTTATGATATGGGTTACAATAACATTATAATATATATAGACAGGATGAGAGCAAATAGAAAGATAAACATATTACCGGTGGTAATCGGTATGCTGCTTGCGGTCACCGCCTTTAGTTGCAGTAATGAACTGGAAGAGGCGGCGGAGGTCCTGCCCGCTCCCGAAGAAGAGGAAAGCACCGGAAGTACAGGCGATGTGCCGGAAGGCTACTTCGTCGCCGACTTCACTACCGGGTGGGGAGAGACGAAAACCGCTATCACCGGGGCCGACCTGCGCATACGCAACCTGCGTTATGTTATCTATAACTCGGCCGGCACGTTCGTGAAAGAGAAGGTCGTCCTTTCGACTTCCGGATATACGGTCTGGCCGCTTGCCGCCGTAAAAGACACGTTGCCGAAAGGAAGTTATACAGCCGTGTTCTTGGGAAATGTCGAGAAAAACTTATTCCCTGTGGCCACATCGGGCGGCACGGTCTATGCAGATGTGTTGACAAACTTCCAGGGGCAAATGACCGATGCACGCATCGTATTGCCGAACGCCCCCTTTACAGATACTTCCGAGTACTATTGGTCGAAAGTGGCTTTCTCGGACACCAACCCGAACCCCTACGTCCTGCTCCAGCGGGTGGTCGGGATGCTGAACCTGCACCGTAACTTCGTGGATGCCCAGACTGCCCTGAACAAGCTGACGAACAATATCGTCACACAGATCGGCTATAAGAACATCATCCAGAACCAGGTGAACAATCTCCTGCCCGACCTCCTGAAGCCCGCCTTGAACCAGCCGGGAATCGGGACGTTGCTCCTTACCTTAGTCGGCGGCCTGGATAACGCGGTGAACGCATTTGCCAGCGTCTTGCTTATCCCCGTCACCAATGTCCTTTACGACATCCTGCTCCAGCAGTTGGTCAACCAGATCGGGCTTGTCCTGACCGGCAATGCCAACCAACAAGGAGCCTTGTCCGGGTTAGGAGCCTTGTTGAACCCGTGGAACAATGCGACAGCCGGTAACGCTATTGTCACCATACGCAACTTCCCGAAGACGATGGATCTGAACCTCACGGTCAAGGACTACTATACGGGCGACCACTTGTTCCAATACGGTTTCACCTCCGCCAGTTCGTACGATGAAAAAGACATCCTGATAAGAGGGTTGAACGGCGTGTTCGACGTCCGCAAGATACAGGTGTCCAGTAATACGCTTGTCGGCGGCCTGCTGGTGGACAATGTGGTCGACGGCTCCCTGCTGCTGAACGGGACGTTTGTTAATATCACGGACCCCATACAGGCATCGGTCCCTTCGAACAAACGGTATAAATCGAACTATTCGTTCCTTGACCTCGGCCTGAAATCCTATACGACGCAGACAGACGGAGCCCACTCCCTTTCGCTCTCCGTCCGGATTGGAGACATTGCCAATATAGATGACATTCTGACCGGCATTCCTATCTTAGGCCCCCTGTTGAACACCACTTTAAAGGTCGTTCTTGCCCCGGTGAAGAATATAACCGTCACGGTTCCGGTCAACCTGCCGTTGTTAGGCATCGACAACCTGTCGCTGTCGGGCGGGTGGAGCACGCCGGCGGCCTATTGAACGCGAAGGCCGTAACCTTTGCATACGGATGGCACGGATTTGCAGGATAGCCGCAGAACTGTGCTGTCTTTGTGTTATGTAAGGGAAAAACCGTATCTTTGTCCAAAGATATATGACAAGATCCAATAATAAGATATGAAGAGAGTTTTCTGCCCCAAGTGCGACAACCAGATCGGTTTTGACGAGACTAAATACCCGGAAGGGAAAGTGCTGGCGTTTGTCTGTCCTCAATGCGGTTCACAGTTTAAGATCAAGTTAGGACGCAAAGTCGTTCGTAACGAGAGCGGCCAGGAGAAAGAAGTGAAAGAACCCGACTTCTCCTGCGGCTATATCACGGTAATCGAGAACACGTTCGGCTTCAAGCAAGAACTGCCCCTTGTCATGGGCGACAACGTGATCGGCCGCCGCAACAAAGACACCGACGGAGTCGACGTCCCCATCATCACGAGCGACCCCAGCATGGGCCGTAAACACTGTATTATTAATGTAAAGGAAGACAAGGAAGGAAAGCTCGTTTACACATTGCGCGATTTCCCAAGCCTTACCGGGACATTCCTGTGCAACGTCCTTGTCGGGAAGAAAGAACAGATACGGATCGAAGAAGGCGCCATTGTAACGATCGGTGCGACGACCTTCATCCTTCACGAACCGGGAGGGGAAAAAGAGTAGACCATGCGATAAAATCTTAGATACTGCCCGGAGCGAACCGACCTCCATACATCAGGGCGATAAGGGAGATAGGGGGAATTTGGCGTAGGTTTCGGGAGAGATGGACGTACAGAAGCCTTTTCAGCTCCGGTGCAGTACACTAAGATAAAGAATCATTATTCATGCTTTTTGTTTTAGACTTCGAGTATAGAACAAGCTATATCCAGTTTGGCTCACGCCCTTTTACGTAAAGAACCATAAAGATATTGAATAAGGGTTTCGCTCATTCCGTCCGGATATGCCTTAATTACCTATTAATTAGCCGATAGCCTCCCTCTCTTATTAAAATGTAAGTGTTAATTCGGTTATTTCGAACAATCCTACCGTCGTTTCGCTGATT
This sequence comes from Parabacteroides vesiculifaciens, assembly GCF_049860805.1. Lineage (NCBI taxonomy): Bacteria > Pseudomonadati > Bacteroidota > Bacteroidia > Bacteroidales > Tannerellaceae > Parabacteroides > Parabacteroides vesiculifaciens. Next base: position 2,251,028 of record NZ_CP187555.1, on the reverse strand, counting down.
TATATGTACTTTTGCAATCGAAAGAGGCAATAAGGTTAATTAATGGAACAGAACAGGGTACAGGCCACAACGGGGATCACCTTCCGCGTACTGGTCGCTTTGAGTATATGTCACTGCTTGAATGACACGCTACAGTCCGTTATCTCGGCTGTCTATCCACTATTTAAGGATGATTTGGGGTTGAGTTTTGCCCAAATCGGTTTGATAACACTTGTCTACCAGTCGGCAGCATCCGTGTGCCAACCATTGACAGGGTTGTTCTTCGATCGGTGGCCGTCGGCATGGTCGCTGCCGGTAGGGATGAGCTTTACGCTCGTGGGGTTACTGAGCCTGGCCTTTGCCAACACGCTGCCGTTTGTGCTATGCTCGGTCGCGTTGGTGGGGATCGGCTCGTCGGTGTTCCATCCGGAGGCTTCCCGGTTGACGTCGCTGGCATCGGGCGGGAAACGGGGATTGGCACAGTCGCTCTTCCAGGTCGGGGGAAACTTAGGCGGCTCATTGGGACCGCTGCTTGCCGCCGTGTTTGTCGCTCCCTACGGGCGACGGCATATCGCTTTGTTTTCGATCCTTGCCTTTATCGCGATTATGGTGATGATCCCCGTCGGACATTGGTACAAAGGCCTGCTGCTCCGTCTGAAGAGAGCGGAAGGGGTGACGGCGAAGGTGCACATACAAACACCCCTGCCGATGGGAAAGACCGTCTTCTCGATAACGATCCTGCTGATTCTGATCTTCTCCAAGTACATCTATATGGCGAGCCTGAACAGCTACTATACCTTCTACCTCATCCATAAGTTCGGCGTCAGCGTGCAAGCCTCCCAACTTTACCTGTTCGTGTTCCTGATCGCAACGGCAATCGGGACGCTGTTGGGCGGACCGATCGGCGACCGGGTAGGGCGTAAGTACGTGATCTGGGCTTCTATCTTGGGAGCGGCGCCTTTCACCCTTATCATGCCCCATGTGGAGAACCTCTACCTGACGGCGGTGCTGAGCTTCTGCGTCGGCCTGACGCTCTCGTCCGCATTCCCGGCGATCTTAGTGTACGCACAGGAATTGCTACCCTATAAATTGGGGCTGATCTCCGGCCTCTTCTTCGGCTTTGCCTTCGGGGTGGCGGGGATCGCATCGGCCGTGCTGGGAAACATGGCTGACCGTTACGGGATAGAGGCGGTCTATAACGTCTGCGGCTATATGCCCCTCATCGGATTGGTCACCTGGTTCCTGCCTGACCTTAAAAAGAAAGGATAGGAGCAAGGGAACAATAAAGGCGGTCGCCTTGTTATACATCATAAATTTCGCACAAACTAAACAAAGACGCATTTATGATGTATAACTTTACGCACTTCAGCATTGCCCTGTTGTGGCTTTTACCTGCCTTTGCCTCCGGACAGACAGAGACGATGGACTTGTCGCTCGAGCAATCCCTTACGCTGTTGCAAAGCGAGAACAAGAGCCTCCGTATAGCCGGAAAAGAAGTGGAGCTGGCGAAGAACGAACAGCAAAAGCTCAACGCTTTCTGGTACCCCACGATCAGTGCCGCGGGAGCCTATGTGCATATGTCGAACCCGGTCGAGGTACGCCAGTCCCTGAACCAGTTTACCGATCCGGCGAAAGAGTATGTCCATTCCATCCTCCCCAACGACCAGTTCATCTCCTCCCTTCTCGATAAGATCGGACAGAACACATTAACGCTGCCCCTCATCTCGCAAAACGTAACGACGATCGATGCCAACCTGACCTGGCCCCTCTTTACCGGCGGCAAACGCATCTATGCCGGCAAGATCGGCAAGACGCTCGTTTCGGTCGCCGAAGTCAACCGTGAGCAGGTCAGCGCGAACCAACAGGCGTTGCTGATCGAAAGCTATTTCGGCCTGCGCCTCGGCCAACGTGTCGTCGAGGTGAAGACCGAGACTTACAACTCCCTCAAGACCCATTACGACCAGGCATTGAAACTCGAACAACAAGGCATGATCAACCGGGCAGAACGCCTTGTTGCCCAGGTCAGCATGGAGGAGGCGAAACGCGAACTCGAATCCGCCCGCAAGGACCTCGAGGTCGCCAGCCAGGCCCTCAAGAGCCTCATCAACGTAGGGGAGGAACAGGAGATCCGCACAACAACCTCCCTTTTTATCAACGAGAGCATCCCTTCGGCCGGCTACTTCAAGGAGATGATCCCGTTTAACAACTACTTGGTGAACCAGCTTAAACTACAGGAGAGCATCGCCCACAACCAGTTGAAGATAGGCCGTACAGGCTACCTCCCCAACATCGCCCTTATCGGCAAGCAGACGCTCTATGCCGACGGCCTCGACAAATACCTCATGCCGCGCACGATGATCGGCGTTGGCTTTACCTGGAACATCTTCGACGGCCTCGACCGTGAGAAGAAAATCCGGCAAGCGCGCCTGACCAGCCAGTCGCTCGCCATCGGCAAAGAGAAGGCCGTTACCGACTTGCAGGTAGGGGTGGACAAGTTCTACTCGCAGATGCAGAACGCGATGGACAACGTGAAGGCGCTTAACACGACATTAGAGATGAGCAATGAACTGGTCCGCATCCGTGAGAAGTCTTTCAAGGAAGGGATGGCCACCTCGTCAGACGTGGTGGATGCCGAAGTGGTGCTCTCGAAGGTGAAGACCGCCTTCCTGCTCGCCTACTACCAGTACGACGTGGCGCTTGCCAACCTCCTGTCCATTTGTGGCATTCCCGAAGCCTTTCACCAATACCGGATGGACGGTAAAACAGAGATCTTATAAACATTAAACCGTATAGTCATGGACAAATCGAAAAAATACCTGGCGATCTCATTCATCGTAGTGTTGGCCGCCGTAACCATCATATCGTTTGCAGGCATGCTCCTGCTAAAGAATAAACCTGTGATCTTGCAGGGACAGATTGAAGCGACCGAGATACGCATCTCCGGCAAGCTGCCCGGCCGTATCGACACTTTTCTCGTAAAGGAAGGGCAATATGTCAAGGCGGGCGACACCCTTGTCGTCATCAACAGTCCCGAGGCTCTCGCCAAGTATCAGCAGGTGAACGCCCTGGAGAACATCGCCCGTTTCCAGAACCAGAAGGTGGACGAGGGAACGCGCAAGCAGATCATTGCCACTGTCCAGCAGCTCTGGAACAAGTCGAAGTCGGACCTCGAATTGGCAAAGACCACCTACAACCGCATCGAGGCCCTGTATAAGGACAGCGTCGTCTCGTCGCAACGCCGCGATGAGGTGAAAGCCTTGTATGAGGCCGCCGTTGCCGGTGAGCGGGCAGCCTGGAACCAATATCAGATGGCGCTCGACGGCGCCCAGATACAGGACAAGGAGAGTGCCCGCTCCTTGGTGAACGCCGCCAAAGGCACGGTCGAAGAGGTCGCCGCCCTCCTTCAGGACGCCCGGCTGACCGCTCCGGAGTCGGGGCAGATCTCGACTATCTTTCCGAAACGCGGTGAACTTGTCGGAGCTGGGATGCCCATCATGAACTTAGTGGTGCTCGACGACGTGCATGTGGTACTGAACGTACGTGAAGACCGCCTGCCGCTCTTCCCGATGGGAGGGACGTTCGTTGCCGATGTTCCGGCGGTCGATAAGAAGGATATCGAGTTCAAGATAAACTATGTCAGCCCCTTAGGTAGCTTTGCCACCTGGAAATCGACCAAGCAGACGGGCAGCTACGATCTCCGCACGTTCGAGATACATGCCCTGCCTGTCAAACGGGTGGAAGGCCTTCGTCCCGGAATGTCGGTATTAGTCAATCTAAAAGATGTAGATAAGTAATTAACAATGAGCGAAACAAATAAACATAACGCCTTTCGAACCGTCGTCCGGCGGGAGCTCGACCGGATGGTGTCGCGGCGGCTGTACTTCGGGGTGTGCATCGTGCTGCCGCTATTCTGCATCTTCTTCATGTCCACGATCTTCGGGGACGGGCAGATGGAGAACATACCCGTCGGCATTGTCGACCAGGACCAGACGTCGCTCTCACGCGAAGTCAGCCGGACAGTGGCGGCGGTCCCGACCTTCAAAGTCACCCGCCACTACGCTGACCAGGAGGCCGCCCGCCGCGCCACCCAGGCGAAGGAGATATACGGCTACCTCGTTATCCCGGCCAATTTCGAGGCGGACGCCATCGCCGGACGGCAGGCTACGCTTGCCTACTACTACCACTATGCCCTCCTGAGCGTAGGCGGTGAGGTGAACGGCGCGTTCGCCACCGTCCTCGGCCAGCTCTCGATGGACCCGGTCGTGATGCAAGCCACCGCCCTTGGGATCGGGGAGGAGCAGATCACCAGCTTCCTCTTGCCCGTCACCGCCAGCAACCACCCCTTGTTCAACCCCGACCTGGATTACTCGGTCTTTCTCAGCAACCCCTTCTTCTTCGTGTTCTTCCAGATCATTGTCCTGCTGACGACGCTCTATGCCGTCGGCAGCGAGATCAAGTTCGGTACAGGTAGGGAGTGGCTCTCGGCGGCAGGCGGAAATATCGTGACGGCGGTGGCGGGGAAACTATTGCCCTATACCATCATCTTCAGCCTGATGAGCGTATTGGAGAACTACGTGATGTTCGGCCTCTTGCACATCCCCTTCGCGTGCGGCTTCTGGCCGCTCAACCTGACGGCGATCCTGTTTGTGATGTCGACACAAGCGCTGGCCCTGTTTATCTTTTCCCTCTTTCCCGTGCTCGGTATCGTTATTAGCATCGTGTCGATGATCGGGTCGCTGGGGGCTACGTTGGCAGGGGTAACCTTCCCGGTGGAATCGATGTATGCGCCGGTCTACTACAGCTCTTTTTTGTTTCCCGTCCGCCACTTTACCGAGATCTGCCAGAACCTGCTCTATGGCGATTACGGCTTTGCTTACACATGGGTGAATTACAGTGCGCTGCTCGCCTTCCTCCTTCCCGCGTTGCTGCTGTTGCCCCGTTTGAAGAAAGCGATTGAGAACGAAGCGAAATGGAGCCATCTCCTTTCCTGAAAAAGAAATATGAATATGAATGTAATAACAGTTATACGCGAAGAGTTCAAGACGATCACCCACAGCTATGCGATCCTGCTCGTGCTGATGGGCGGCATCTTTGTTTACGGCTTGCTCTATAATTATATGTACGCGCCCAATGTGGTCCGCAAAGTCCCGGTCGTCGTCGTCGACCACTCCCGCAGCGAGTTGAGCCGCCGGTACACCCGTTTGCTCGACGCCACCCCGCAGGTCGGTGTCACGGCTACGGCTGCCGACTACACCGAAGCCCGCGAGATGATGAAGACGGGCCGGGCTGCCGGCATCCTATATCTGCCGGACGACTTTGAGGACCGCGTGTCGCGTGGCGAACAGTCTGTCTTTGTTATGTACGAGACGACGATCACCTTCCTTTACTACCTCTCCATCGAGGAAGCCTCGGCCGGTTCCATGTTGGCGTTGAACGAGGGCTACCGGCCGGAGATGCTCGTCTTCCTGCCTCAACAAGCTGCCCCGAAGTTAGCTTCCGCGCAGCCCATCACTGTTGTCGGAACGATCCTCTACAACCCGACCGAGGGCTATGGCACATACCTGATCCCTGCCGTCCTTATCGTGATCATCTTCCAGATCCTCATGATGCTGATCGGTACGATAAGTGGCGGCGAACGGCACAGCGGCACGATTGTCCGGTATGCCGGCAACCCGGTGAAACTCTCATTCGGGCAGATGGCGAATGTGGTGATCGGCAAGACGTTTACCTACAGTATGCTGTATGTGGTCTTCACCCTCTTCCTCTTGGGGCTGCTCCCCTTGGCCTTCGGTCTTCCGGATCTCGGTTCACACCTGCATATCATTATGCTGATGATCCCTTTCCTGATGGCGACCAGCTTTTTCGGGCTTACGGCATCCCTGTTCTTCACGGACTCCGAAATGCCGCCTCTGATGATCCCCTTCTTCTCTGTCGGCCTACTGTTCCTCTCCGGCATTTCCTATCCGATGGAGCTAATGCCTTGGTACTGGCAACTGGCGCATTACCTCATCCCGGCAGCTCCGGCAACAATGGCTTATGTCAAACTGACCTCGATGGGAGCCTCGATGGGCGAGATAGGGCACGAGTATATTACGCTGTGGGTACAGTGCGCGGTTTATTTTGTGGCGGCGTGCTGGGTGTACCGATATAACATTCGGAAGGCGATAAAGGGGAAAACAAGGGTGACAATGGTGGCGAAGAACGCCTCGGCGAGTTGTAGCTAACATAAAGGCAATACTTTCGAAGGACCATCGACAACATTATCGATGGTCCTTCGACAAAAAAGCCATTTTATTTTCTTTACTAAACGGAATATTACGGAATCCGACCGAATGACAGGGCGACCGCATCAAATTCATTTTTAAGCAATACGATCTTATGGACTACATAATATAAGGAATAATCTATCCCCGCTACAAGAAAACTTATCTATATAGGCATAAAAAATATCGGAATGCCTATCAATTCTATAATCAGTGCCAGTGATTATAAAATCAGTGCCAGCAATTATATAATCACAACCACTGATTATAAAATCACTGACACCGATTACAGAATCGGCAGGCACTTAAGAAAGAATTATTCGGGACAAAAACGGGTTTTTCTCTCCATAGAAATAAAAAATTGTTACTGCTGGATTTGGTGCGGTTGCCCTAACCGAATGATGATCCGACGGGTAATCTCTAACTACTTGTAACCCTTACTTACAGAACATCCCGAATAAACTCTATAACGGGGGTAGGATGTTCCGTATTTATCGTTACATTTGTACCCTGTATCTGATAACATGATAACAAAATGAAACGAATACTACATTTAATCTTGATCAGCTGCCTCTGTCTATCGGCGGCAGCACAGAAAAACGCTCCTAAATGGATGGATAAAGCCAAGAGGGCGGTCTTTACGATTACCACTTACGGGAAGGACGGCAACAAGCTCGCGACTAATACCGGTTTCTTTATCTCCGAAACAGGCGAGGGAGTCACTGCATACGATATGTTCAAGGGAGCCTCGAAGGCGACCGTTACGGACTTCGAGGGAAAGACGTTCCCGGTTAAGAATATCCAGGGAGCGGACGAACTCTATGACGCCGTGAAGTTCCAGGTCGAAGTACCTAAAAAGACCGCTTTCCTGCCGATTGCTGCCGATCCGGTGGCAAACGGGACGAATGCCTTTCTGTTGCTATACTCTACCGGCAAGAACGCCACCTTCAAATCGGGCGCGATTACCGAAGTAAGCAAACTCAAAGATCCCTTTAAGTATTATAAGATGGCAATCCCGTTGGAAGCGGATGAGCTTAACGCTCCGTTGCTGACGCCCGATGGTGAAGTGTTCGGGCTGGCACAGGCGGATGCGGGTGGCAAGAAGGACGTTTGCTATGGACTCTCTGCCGGATATGTGGCAAGCCTGGCAATCGGTTCCGCCGATTATCTTAGCTCTGCATACCGCAACATCGATCTGCCGAAAGGATGGCCGAAGGAGCTGGACCAGGCTACCGTCGCCCTCTATCTTATAGGTGGCGCGCAGGACGTGAAGGCGCGCCTCGAGACGGTTAATGACTTTATCGCCACCTTCCCGGATGCACCCGACGGTTACCTGAACCGGTCCGACCTCTATGCCTATAATCGGGCAGCCTTGGCTGGCTCGCCTGCCGAAGAGGCAGATTACCTGCAAAAGGCGTTGGATGACGTCAAGACGGCATCCAAGTATAGCGACAAAAAAGGGGATCTTTGGTATAACCAGGCCAAGTTAATTTACAACGTGGCCTCGGCCGACAGCACACTGACTGATCCCGCATGGACAATTGCTGCTGCTATGGAAGCGCTCGACAAGGCGATCGAGGCCGACAACCTGCCTGCCTACCATCAGCTAAAGGCGGACATCCTCTTTAACAAAGGAGAGTTCGAACAGGCGTTCAATGAATATATGATTGTCAACGACAGCGATATCGCCTCTGCTTCTTCCTACTACCTCGCTGCAAAGGCGAAGGAAAGGATTACCGGCTTCAATATAGGTGACGTGATCAGCTTGCTCGACAAGGCGGTCGAGAAATGTGGGGCAACGATGAATGCCGAGGCTGCCGCTTATGTGCTGGAACGGATCGACTGGCGCCTGCGTCTGGCACAATATGCCGAGGCTGTCGCCGACTATGATCTCTATTATACCCTGGTCGGGGGGCAGGTGCTCCCGAACTTCTTCTATCTGCGCGAACAGGCCAAGTTTCGCGCCGGTGACCTGGAGGGGGCTTTAAAGGATATCCAGGCGGCTATCCAGGCAAGTCCCGACACGCCTGACTTCTATGCCGAGGAAGCTTCGGTCTATGTCCGCCAGCAGAAGTATGAAGATGCCTTGAAGAGCATTGAGAAAGCTATCGCGATCGCTCCTGACTTCGGGGCATGCTACCGTCTTCGGGGTGTCTGCTACGTCCGTTTGGAGAAGAAAGCAGAAGCCTGCGAAGCCTTCAACAAAGCAAAAGAACTGGGTGATCCGCTCGCTGAGAAGTTGATAAAGGAGCATTGTAAATAAAGGAGGGGGTATGAAGAATAAGAAGATTGTATTGCCGTTGTTGTTTATCTCTATCCTTCTGTTTGGCTTCGCTTATCATAGCAGCAGGAAGCAGCAGGCGGAGAAAATGAATATAACCTTATACGATAAGGAACTGCCGGAGATCAAGGCACAGGTCGACGGCAAGTGGGAACTGGTAAGTGGCCAGAACGCCCGTGAGTTTTGCGAATATGAAAATACCTTCATCGAGTTTGCCGGCGATCGGTATGTCTGGACGGAGGACGGCAAGGCTGAACCGGGAGTGCTGAACTGGCGCAAGGCGGATACGGGAGCGGGCTACGAAGCCTATCTGATGGATGTGTTCTATGAAACCAACCCGGCTTATCCTGTGTTTATCAAAGGAGATACTCTTATCCTGCAGGACTGCTCGGAGACGGGTTACAAATATACCTTGGTCAGGAAATAGACTGCCTCTGCTAAGATACGGGCTTTAACATAGCCTGCTTATTCGTCCCAAAGGCTTAGTTGGGTTCCGCCTTTTCCTTTCGGCTTTTGGGCATCCCCGTAGACGGTCTTGCCGCCATACTTGTAGGAGCTGCTACGTTCGTGCTCGATCAGTTTGTCGAAATAGTTGTTGGGGGTGTACCCTTTCTCCATCTCTTGTGAGAGGATGGAGAGGTTCTTCAATGCCTCCGACTTGTCCTTGTCTCCCAGGCGTGCCTGCCGGATCGCTTTGTTAAACACCTCGATTGTCTCGTCATACACGCTCGTCGGGACGGGGAAGGGATGGCCGTCTTTCCCGCCGTGTGCGAAAGAGAAGCGGGCTGGGTCGGAGAAGCGGGAGGGGGTGCCGTGGATCACCTCGCTCACCAGTGTAAGCGATTGGAGGGTCCGGGGACCGATGCCTTCGAGCAGGAGGAGGGATTCCATATCGGCGACATTAGTCTCGTGGGCCAGGATCAGGGCGGTGCCTAAGCGTTTGAGGTTGACGTCTTCCGCTTTTACCTCGTGGTGGCGGGGCAGGATGAGCGAGACTTCACGCATAAGTTTGTCGGGCGTCTCTTTCGTGAGTTCGAGGATGCCTTCTTTGGTCGGGGTGGCATGCCGGTCTGTCAGGTTCAGGATCTGTCCCTGGTTTCGGCCGCAGACGGATGTGTGCGGTTCCTCCATAAAGGAGCGGAGGGAGGAGGAGAGCCAGTGGTAACGCCTTGCCATACGTTCGTTCGGATTCATTCCCTGTTGTACGACTGCCCATTCTCCCTCCTTCGTGACAACGAAAGAGTGGAGGTACAACTGAAAGCCGTCCTGGACGGCTGTGTTATCTACCTTTGCCGACAGTCTGCTGTGTTTCACAAGTTCGTCCCCGTTCAGTCCGGTCCTGCCGGCGATCGCCAGTAGTTCTTCCGGGGTACGGAGGGAAGCCTTGCCCCGTCCACCACAGACATACACGCCCAACTCTTCCGATCGCCTGTTAATCGCCTTCTTCAGTGCATTCATAACCGACGTGGTGATGCCGGACGAATGCCAGTCCATCCCCAACACGCAGCCAAGCGACTGGAACCAGAACGGATCGCTCAGTCGTTGCAGCAACGCCATACGGCCATATTCCATAACGATCGCTTCTACAATGGCGCCCCCCAACAGGCACATACGCTGGGCGAGCCAGGGGGGGACGGTCCCATAATGGAGCGGCAGATCTGCATATCCTCTTTTCATCGCTGCTAAGTTAAGCAAAAAGAGAATTAACGTTCTACAACGAATGTATAATATTCGGAACAAACGGGGTGAAAGTGCTGTTCTTTATTCATTATCAACTAAATAATAATGAATATGAATATGCATGTGACTGAAAAGGATCATATCCTGGGCCCCGCCGGTGCACCGGTAGAAATCGTAGAGTATGCCGACTTTCAATGCTCTTATTGCGGGAAGGCTTTCCATATTATGAAGGATATCTTGAAAGAGCAGGGCGATAATATCCGCTTTGTCTTTCGCAACTACCCGTTGGAGGAACTTCACCCCTATGCCGTACATGCGGCCGTCGCTGCCGAAACTGCCTCGGCACAGGATAAGTTCTGGGAAATGCATGATATCCTGTTCGAGAACCAGAAAGAGCTCGATGATGCCCATCTGATCGAGTACGCCCGTATTATCGATATGGATGTCAAGAAGTTTAAGGAAGACTTCGGACAAGAACGTTTCGTCCGTAAGGTACAGGAAGACTATGACTCCGGCAATAAGGCGGGAGTGGAAGGTACACCGACATTCTTTGTGAACGGACAAGTGTACGAGGGTAACTGGATGACCAACGAGTTCCCTGAATATCTGAAGTCTCTTGTCAAGTGAGACGCATAGGGCATTGGCAAGAAGGGTTAGTGTGAGGAAAAAAGGGTTAGTGTGAAGAAAAAAGGGGCTTAATCTCTGAAGAGATGAGTATTAAGCCTCTTCTTTTAGGGAAAATGGTATGTTAGTATCTAAGATCCGTTTGCCAGGTGATGCCGCTGACATCCGTTAGAAGCAATTCGTATTGCCCTTTCGGCAGACCAGCTATAGAGTTGTCACTGATCGTCAGATTGGCTTTGCTCCCGAGCGGAATGACCAAGCTGTGCTTGCCCGGTGCGACCTTGGCTATGTACTTGTTTTGAATGTCTGATACCGGAAAGTGCGACAATGCTTCTGCATCCTTATCCACAACCACATTGCCGTTCTTGTCTTTCAACGTAATGCCGATCAGGAAAGAACCATATACATCCGCCCCTTCAACACGGTAGACCGTAAAGGACAACTTGCCGTCTTGTATACTTGCATCTGATATTTCAATCTTAGGTTTTACCGATTTGTTATGCAACTTCCCCCACACCCCGTTGTGGAAGATTTGGTTTGTCGCAAGCGACACAAACAAAAGGGCGAAAGCTCCTGCCCCGGCAACCTTGCCGAGCGTACCGGCCCTTAACGGTAGTGCTCCGGAAGTCAGCCACACAAGCCATGACCGGTTGCGTAGCGCATGTATCTTACGAAGTAACAGGTAATCGAGTGAGTATTTCCCACCTCCTGACAGGAAGATCGTGAAACCCGCAGTGGCTCCCAATATCCCGATCTGCCATTCGTCGAGGCAGGTCGTTCCCAACCAGCCCGATCCCAGCAGAATGCCGGTCGCCAAACTGAAAACCCCGATACTCATTAGGCGGGTGAAGAAACCAAGCATGATCAATAGCCCGACGATTCCTTCTATAATGGTAAATATGACCATTGCCCACCAGAGGACATCCGGTGTCGATACCAGGTACTCGATCATCGGCTTTATACCAAAGGCGTTAGGAAGGAAATGGTTGAATTTCTCTCCGATATAACCGGGGACGTCTGGTATCAGTTTATTCTCTAAGACGAGACGTCTCCAAAAAACCGAAAAATAGGTCCATCCGACTACCAGCCGCAATGAAAGGGTAAATAGACCGGCTATAGAGTATGCATCGAGCATCTCTTGCTTATTCTGATTTATCATGTTTCTTAATGTTTTTGTAAGTGTACTAATTTATTTGAGTCTTTTTCGTGAAGGTAATTTGTCTTGGATAGACTTCTAAATAATTAGTTTACGATAGCAGATGAACAGCGATTGCTGTATGAATACATCCGTGTTTCGCCTTACTTGCCCGGACTGGGCTGTTGTAGAAGACAAACATATCTGTGCACCGGTCGTAGAGAGACCATACAAAGGTATATATTGAGGATTGTTTTGCTCCTTATCGGGAGCAGGGGCTTCAAAGGAACAGGTTTTGCGCACATTATTGCAACTCTCGACTTTGACTGTTCGCAAAGGAATATTCATCATCTGCTTAAGTTCCCTTTTGGTAGGGCAGGAGAGCAATAAGAAGAGCATCATCGGGTATAGGATGAAGCCAGCTAAATGTTTACCTGTTTTAGATGCTATCATTTATTGAAGTTGCATTTTTCGTGGAAACTGTTTTTGTTCTATAATATAACAATCGATGTTTTATTTTGTTTTGAATTTCTATATGTTTTTTATGTTTATGCACCCTAATTAATAAAAAAAGTCCTTGCAATCCACGATTGCAAGGACTTTGCTATGCTATAAATGATCTTTTTTATTTCTTCATAGCTTCCTCGATAGCAACAGCTACAGCAACAGTAGCACCTACCATCGGGTTGTTACCCATACCCAGGAATCCCATCATTTCTACGTGAGCAGGAACAGATGAAGAACCGGCGAACTGAGCGTCACCGTGCATACGGCCCATTGTATCGGTCATACCATAAGAAGCAGGACCTGCAGCCATGTTATCCGGGTGCAGTGTACGGCCTGTACCACCACCTGAAGCTACAGAGAAGTACGGGTGACCGTTTTCCATACATTCTTTCTTGTAAGTACCTGCAACCGGGTGCTGGAAGCGAGTCGGGTTAGTTGAGTTACCTGTGATAGACACGTCAACACCTTCTTTACGCATGATAGCAACACCTTCGCGAACATCGTCAGCACCGTAGCACTTAACTTTTGCACGCAGACCGTTTGAGTATGCTTTTTCTTCGATTACGTTTACTTCGCCAGTCATATAGTCGAACTGAGTCTGAACGTAAGTGAAACCGTTGATACGGGAAATGATCTTAGCTGCATCTTTACCCAGACCGTTCAGGATAACGCGCAACGGTTCTTTACGAACTTTGTTTGCCATTTCAGCGATCTTGATAGCTCCTTCAGCAGCAGCGAAAGATTCGTGACCTGCCAGGAATGCGAAACATTTTGTTTCTTCACGAAGCAGACGGGCAGCCAGGTTGCCGTGGCCGATACCTACCTTACGATCGTCGGCTACAGAACCGGCGATACAGAATGCCTGCAGACCGATACCGATAGCTTCAGCAGCTTCAGCAGCGTTTGTGCAGCCTTTTTTGATTGCGATTGCAGCACCTACAACGTAAGCCCAGCAAGCATTTTCGAAACAGATAGGTTGTGTTTCCTTACACATTGTATAAGGGTCGATACCTTTAGCGTCGCAGATAGCCTTTGCTTCTTCGATACCGTTGATACCATATTCTTTTAAAACCGCGTTGATATGATCGATACGGCGGTCATAACTTTCAAATAAAGCCATATTCTTTTTTACTTTTTTAAATTCTTATTTACCAGAAATAAAGATATCAGAAAATTGAAAACAAGCACACCGCCGCAACAGGCCACATAAAAAGCCATCCAGGGACGGTCCGGCTTAATCACGAAGTAAGCGATAACCGTTGCCACAATGGTGATAGCGATCAGCCCGAAGAGGACACGTGTCAGTGTTTTCTTATTCATTACGAGGATCGATATATTTTACAGCTTCTTTGAAACGACCGTAAGAGCCCTTCGCTTTTTCCAGTGCTTCGTTAGCATCCATACCCTTCTTTACCATATCCATGAACTTGCCCAGGTGAACAAATTCGTAACCGATTACTTCGTCGTCAGCATCGAGAGCCATACGAGTACAGTAGCCTTCAGCCATTTCCAAGTAACGAGTACCCTTAGCCAGTGTTCCGTACATTGTGCCCACCTGGCTGCGCAGACCTTTACCCAGGTCTTCCAGACCAGCGCCGATAGGCAGACCGTCTTCAGAGAAAGCAGACTGTGTACGACCGTAAACGATCTGCAGGAACAATTCGCGCATTGCAGTGTTGATAGCGTCACAGACAAGGTCAGTGTTCAATGCTTCCAACAGTGTTTTGCCCGGTAGGATTTCTGAAGCCATAGCAGCAGAGTGAGTCATTCCGGAGCAACCGATAGTTTCAACAAGCGCTTCCTGGATAATCCCTTCTTTAACGTTCAATGTCAGCTTACATCCACCCTGTTTCGGTGCACACCAGCCGATACCGTGAGTCAAACCAGAGATGTCTGAAATCTGAGTTGCTCTAACCCACTTTCCTTCTTCAGGAATCGGAGCACACTGGTGGTTAGCTCCCTTCTTTACAACACACATGTGTTGAACTTCATGTGAATAAATCATAATCGCTAATTTATTATATTAAAGTGATAATAAAACTTTATGCTAATTTTAATGTAATATCGCTTTCTAAAGACCGCACAAAGATAAAATTTTTAATTCAGCCGTGCAACAGGCGCGGTTATTTCAAAACTTCTTTAATTTTGTCTTCCAGTTCCTGCCCATGCAGGTTTTTGGCGATGATCGTACCGTCTTTGTCAACCAGTACGGTGTGAGGAATGCTGTTGACGCCATAGAGAGCGGCACCACCGTTCTGCCAACCTTTCAGGTCGGACAACTGTGTCCAGGTGATGTTCAGGTCTTTCACGCCTTTAGCCCATGCATCGGCTTTGCTGTCCAGCGAGATACCGACGATATCGAATCCTTTGCCCTTGTAGTCTTTATAGGCTTTGACTAAGTTCGGCATTTCTGCCCGGCAGGGAGGACACCAGGAAGCCCAGAAGTCGATCAGGACAACTTTGCCGTTACCGACGTATTCGGATAGTTTGTGCATTTCGCCTTTTGCATCCGGCATTTCGAAATCCGTAAATTTCTGTCCTACGGCAACATTCTTCAGTACATTCAGGTGATCGATCATGTAGTTGATTCCCGGAACGGACTTGAAAGAAGAATCTGCTTTGGAGATTATTTCGTTTTGCTGTTCCTCGTCGATGTTGTAACGGAAATCGTACAGGTTCTTGGCGGCAGACTGTTTGTCCGTATGAGCCAGAATGTAGTTGACAACAGCTTCTGTTATTTTCCGGTCGATTTCTTCATATTTGGCTTCTGCCTGCTTGATCAGGTTTTCATCGCCCGATTTCATATCGGCAACCAGTTTGTCTATACCGGAGCGTAAGTCTTTAATCTTAGCCTGCAACTCTTTTTGAGCATCATTTTCCGGTGTGCCGCTAACAGTAGAAGTCGAATCCAGGACGACAGCCAACTTCCCGTTCTCCAGTACGAATGTGGCCATAAACGGTGCATTTTCTCCGGGGGCGACACGTACCGGTTCAACTACTTCTTCCGAAAAACGGAGGGTACGGAGAACAGGGGCATTTTGTGTCCCTTTCAAAGCAAAAGTTCCGTTTTGTACTAAAGCGCTGTCCAGCGGCGCAGCATCTTTTACCCCATATTCATAGAGGTATACATACTTACCATTCAAATCATTGTTTGAAACGGTACCGGTAATTTCGTAACCCGGTTTTTCGCTACAGGCTGCAAGAAGCAGGATGGAAGCGGCGATAGGAAGATACTTTCTCATATATTTACGTTGTATTAAAACAATTAATACTTTATTAGTTACAGACGTTTGGTGCAAAAGTAAGAAAAAATTGACACATTATTTGCTATATTTGCGGTCTAATAACCGTTATTATGAATTTATCTTGTATCGATACCAAATATGAGGCGCTTTTCTGTTTTGTCAAGTCTGTTATTGTTTGCTTGTTTCTGTTTTCTTGCCCGGCGTCTGCGGGGATTTCCTTGCATACGGCAGGCAATATAGACTTGTCAAATAATGCGATTCTTGACATGTACCAGGATGAGAGCGGTTATATGTGGATCGGAACTTACGATGGCTTAAACCTGTATAATGGCAAAAACACGTATGTATTTCGTTTTGAACCGAACAACAAAAATACTTTATGCAGTAATATCATTAATAAAATCGTATATGGCGGGGAGGAATATCTGTGGATATCGACTTCTATGGGGTTGAACCGGTTCTCACTGAGAGACCGGAAAGTAACGGAATCTTACACGGAATACCCTGAATGCCTGAATGTGGCGGCTGATTCGGCGGGTAATACGCTGGTCATAAAGCAAAAGGATTTTATCTCCTGCTATTCTCCCGAAACCGGTTCTTTCCAGGATATACATGTGCAGGGAATGAATGAAGAAGTATCTAAAATCTTGTTCGCAGACGGAGAAAGGCAGTTCTTCATTCTTGACGCCGATGGTCGCCTGCTTGAGATCCGTCCAGACTTCAAATCCTTCCCTTTGACATTGGATATAAAGAAAAGTCCGGTCCATGATAAAAAAATAGACCGTGCTTACTATCTCGATGGTATTCTGTACTATGTGGATGTGGAAAACCGCTTTTACTCTTACCGGATGAAAGACCGCAAGAAAGAGCTTTTGGCAGACCTGACCGGATGGATGGATAAGTATGGAAAACTTTCCCGCATTGCTTTGTTTCATTCCCACCCGTATCTGGTTTTCAGGAATGGGCTTTTGCTGAATATCGACAATCCGGAAGAAGCATTGGGCTTTGATGTCGGGTTGTTCTGTGTCCTGCCTGACCGAAAGCAGGATATCCTCTGGGTTGGGACAGACGGGCAGGGAGTCCGGATGTATTATGACAAATATAACCGGTTCTCGGGGATTCAACTCGAAAATCTGCCGATTGTCATGCGTAATCCGGTCCGTTCGATCTATACCGAAGACGAAAAAACGATCTGGTTCGGAACTAAAGGAAATGGATTTGTGCGTGTGGAAGACTACGATTCCTACGGGAAAGGAAAAATACCGGCTGGAAAGGTCAAACATTTCACGACGTCGGACGGCCTGTCCAGCGACCGTGTCTATTGTTTCCGTAAAAGCAACTATAATCCCTGGGTGTGGATCGGGACGGAAGGACCGGGATTGTCCTATTATTCTTTAGTGGATAAGAAAGTCCATACGTTGGCAAGCCTTGTCGATACGAAGATCCGGTATGTCCATGCCATTCGTGAGGTGAATGATTCGACGTTGTGGATGACAACGACAGGAGATGGCTTGCTGGAAGTAATCATCGGTAAGAAAGAAGGAAAACCCGTCATTAAATATGTAGAGTCTTTCATCCTTGAAAAAAATGGTAAAGTCTGCAATGAGTTCCATGCAATGAATTATGATGATGAGGCTTCCCATCTCTATCTGGGAAGTCGTGGAGGATATGGCTTGGTCCGTTTTAACCTGTTGACAAAGAAATACGAATTTATTTCGATGAATAATGCTGGCAACCGGGCGGTGGGTGATGTGCTTTGTATGTGTTACAGCCAGGATTCTACTTTTTATCTGGGGGCCAGTTCGGGTATGACACAGATGAAATTGCATTCGGGGAATTTGGCAGAGGTACGCCAATACAGCCGGATCGACGGCATCAAGAACGATATGGTTCATGGTGTTCTCGAAGATCCGGACGGTTGCATCTGGCTGAGTACGAATAAAGGACTGACCAAATATAATCCTCATAACCGTTTTTTTCATAATTATGGAAGTCCGGATTTGGATGTGACCGAATTTTCGGATGATGCCTATTGGAAATGCCCTTACACAGGTAAATTGTTCTTTGGCGGGATCAATGGACTGATATGGGTAGATCCGCAAAACGACCGGCAGGAAAATTATAAGCCGGCCTTGCATTTCTTTGAATTGAAGATGGGTGATGAAACGCATAGTCTCTACGACTATACGGACCGGAAAACCGGATATGTGACCATTCCTCCCAATATATCCACATTTTCGATTTCTTTTGTGGCGACCGACTATATACACGGAGAAAATTATGAGTATTCGTACTTATTGGAAAACTATAATACAGCGTGGACCGAACTGCAAAAAGAGAACCAGGTTGTTTTTACGAAGTTGCCCTATGGCAATTATGTGTTGAAAGTCCGTTACAAGAATGATGTGTTTGATTCGGATGCCAAAGAGTATTCTTTGCATATACGGGTATTGCCTCCCTGGTACCGCAGTTCGTGGGCTATAATTCTCTATGGCTTGTTGCTGGCTGTCCTATGTTCGGGTATCGTCTATTGGCTGCGTCGCCGGATTGTGGAAAAACAAGCCGATGTAGCCAGGAAAATCAGGGAAGAACAAAAAGAGAAACTGTATGAGGCCAAACTGAATTTCTTTGCCAATATCACGCATGAGCTTTGTACGCCTTTGACCTTGATTAATGGCGTGAATGATTATATCAAGTCATCCGCCGACCGGTTGGCTGATGGGAAACTGGAGAAATACGCTTGTATCCTGGCCGAGAATGTCACGAGCCTGAACGAATTGATCCAGGAAATTCTGGATCTCAGAAAGATTGAGGAAGCCGGATTCAGCCATATACATATAAAGAGAGTCTCTGTAGACGGTTTGATCCGGAAACAATGTGAATCGTTTATACCTGTCGCCGAGCAGAACAGAATCAGTTTTACCTTCGGTGAATCCGATAAACCGGTTTACTGGAATACGGATGTCCCCAGTTTGAAAAAGATCATACGCAATCTGGTTTCGAATGCATTCAAATACACGGAACAGAATGGTGCGATCGATGTCTCTGCCCGGATAGAAAATGATACGTTACAAGTTAAAGTATATAATACGGGTAAGGGAATAGCGGAAGCAGACCTGAAAACGATATTCGACCGTTTCCACATATTGGGTGATCTGGATGGCAATAATTATACTCAGATGACTTCCAGACATGGGTTAGGTCTTTTCATTTGTCACAGTATGGTCCAGTTGCTTCATGGCGAGATAAGAGTGGAGAGTAAGGAAGGAGAATCTGCCGAATTTATTATTACGCTGCCTTATCTGGAACCTGAAGAGATGGATTTGAATGGAGAAGCCGACGAAGAGGTTCCGGTTGTACAACCGGAAGTTTCGGCAGTGACTGCCGAAACTTCCGGTTGTACAACCGGAAGTTTCGGCAGTGACTGCCGAAACTCATTTAAATACAGATAATCCGGTTATATTGGTAGTCGATGATAACCGGGATATCGTTTGGCTGATAAAGGAAACATTATCGTCCGAATATGTCGTATTGGAAGCCTTCAATGCGGAAGAAGCATTGGCCCGGATGGAGCAACAGACACCGGATCTGATTATTACGGATATCATGATGCCGAGCATGGATGGATTTGAACTGATCAGCCGTATCAAATCTGACAAATTCACCCGGCATATACCTTTAATAGTAGTATCGGCAAAAGTTTCGGAAAGTGAGCAGGCGGAAGGTTTGGATCTGGGTGCCGATGCTTATCTGACCAAGCCCTTCTCGTCCGTCGTGCTCCGCTCTGTCGTGAACCGGTTGATGGCGAATAAGAAAGAACTGAAAGACTATTATTATTCCCCCGAAAGCGCTTACGAACAGTCCGGCGGCCAGTTGATCCATCAGGAGGATAAAGAGTTTATGGATTCCGTGACGGCTATAATCAAGGAAAATCTTACACAGGAAACGCTACGCCCTGAACTTATAGCTGATAAATTAGGCATGAATACCCGTGCCTTGTATCGCCGTTTTAAAAAGATTTCGCCATTGACACCGAGTGATTTCATCAAAGACTATCGTATGATGTACGCCGCCCAGCTTTTAGTCACAACGAACCTGAGTGTGCAGGAGATCATCTACCAAGTCGGAATCTCCAACAAATCCTATTTCTATCGTGAGTTTTCAGCCAAATACGGAATGACACCGGGGCAGTACCGGCAGAGGCAATAGTTCATTATTTCCTCAAAACGAATCTTATTGTCATCTATTACTTATTGTACGATTCACTAAAATACCCGTTGGTCTGAATCGAAACAGTAGCGCATCTAATTTGGTTTTCTACCCCATATATTTCAAATTTCCCTTGCGGGTAATATTTTTTAAGAAACTCGAAATAATACAAATTGTTGGATAATAGACAAATATGAATATCCTTCCTTTTTAGTGGACTTATTGTATGATTTAATATTAAAAAAAGACAGATTAACCTTTGCCAAGGGATGAGGTTTTTGATGAGGTTGCCCTGAATCCTCAATCCAGTTTCCTTCGATGTAAAAGAAAAAAGTAGACAATAACCCCTTTTTTGCCATTTTTCTATTTCAATTGAAATTCCGGTTCGTTTTGAACTGGCATTTTTCTCG
This sequence comes from Parabacteroides vesiculifaciens, assembly GCF_049860805.1. Taxonomy (NCBI): domain Bacteria; kingdom Pseudomonadati; phylum Bacteroidota; class Bacteroidia; order Bacteroidales; family Tannerellaceae; genus Parabacteroides; species Parabacteroides vesiculifaciens. The sequence goes on along the minus strand of NZ_CP187555.1, from coordinate 2,230,695 downwards.
TCTTTCCGGTTTTGGAGTGACGCTATATCTCAAATGTTCGGCATGTCATCCGGATATCGGTCCCGTTTTGTCGCTATAACTGGAAAAACGTGACAATGTGGTAAAGCTCAACTTTCGGAGAATCGAATATTTGCGGACGAAATCGGGTCGCGTCCCGTTTACGCCCCCAATTTTTTCCGGTCTTTCCGCCATGAGCTGCGCAGAACTTTTCCATGACGACCGTCTTCGTTGCCGTGGGTTGCCGGGGTCATGGAGTATGACGACCGTCTTCGTGGCGATGAAGTCAATTTTCAGGGCGATGAAGACGGTCGTTATTGTGAAAAACCGGCAGATTGATGAAAAAAGGATCGTTTTGTCCTCTAAAAAACGAAATTCCGATTGCTCTGCCAATAGACCGTCCAAATGTGAAATAATCTTTTATTTACAATAAGGGGCTGGAATAATGGGACAATCGCACGAACCTTCAAGTTCAGTATTTATTTATGTCCCGTAACCCATAGCTTCAGGCATCGTAACTCTATGCTTTAGCTGTCATAACTCATAGTATTATCATTTCCGAGCGGTGTCTTGGTTGTACAAAAGAGTGTCATAATCGACCATTGGTAGAATATGACACTCTTTTTGTGATCCGGTGTTACTATGATCGTGTTAAGATCAGCTAATATTGCCGTCAAATTACAAAAAATTAAAAGACTAGATCGGACGGTGATTCTTCCGGTTTTTTAAGAATTTCAAATATGTTACATGTGTTAAATTTAAAAGCAAAAAATGATGAATGAATCTAAGCTATTATCTCCATGTGGGATAGCGAAGGCCTCAGCCTTATGCTTGCTAATGTCTGCTTTTTCTGCTAATGCCGCGTTTGCCGTTCCGGTATCGGATAGCAACATTATGGTGGTACAACAGGGTAAGACATTGACGGGTGTTGTGAATGACGAGTTTGGTCCGGTTGCAGGAGCAAATATCGTTGTGAAAGGTACGACAAACGGTACTATGACCGATGCGGATGGACGTTTTTCCATTTCTAATGTCCCGGCAGGCGCTGTTTTGCAAATTTCTTTTATCGGTTATCTGACTCAGGAGATCCTGGTAGGAAATCAATCAACCATTAACGTAATGTTGAAAGAAGATTCTCAGACATTGGACGAAGTTGTAGTGGTTGGTTACGGTACAATGCGCAAATCCGATTTGACGGGATCTATCTCTACAGCAAAAGGTGTTGATATTATCAAAACACAATCGTTCAATGCCCTTGACGGTTTGAAAGGTAAAGTGGCGGGTGTGAACATTTTTTCCAATACAGGACAGCCGGGTGGTGAAATGCGTGTTGTGATCCGTGGTGTGTCTACAATTAATGCATCGACTTCTCCTCTGTATGTTGTGGATGGAGTTGTTATGTCCGACTTCCAATTACTTAACCCGAACGATATCGAGTCTGTAGAAGTTTTAAAAGATGCTTCTTCTGCTGCTATTTATGGTGCTCGTGGTGCAAACGGTGTTATTTTGGTTACAACTAAGCGTGGTGATGGAGGTAAAGGTGTTCACATCTCTTATGATGGTTCTATTTCTATCGGAACAATGGCCAAGCAAATGGATGTGATGGATTCCAACGAATGGATGGCAGCTTTCAAACAAGGTTTGGAAAATGCCAATGCATGGCAGGGTAAGAATTTTACAACCGATTTATCGCAGATATTTACGGACGAGCGTTTGTTTAACGCTGATGGCTCTCCTAAATATAATACGAACTGGCAGGATGAAACTTCGCGTACGGCTATCTCACACAACCATCAGATAAGTATCCAGCGTTCGGGTGAGGGTTCTTCTGTCGGTGCATTTATCAACTATACCGATCAGCAGGGTGTTTTGCTTAATTCTTATTTTAAACGTATCAATGCAAAATTGGCGTATGACGACAAACCTACAAAATGGCTGTCTACTTCAGTGAATGTATTGGTTAACCATACATGGGGTAATCGTACATCCGATAATCCGTATGGACAAGGTGCATTGCGTACGATGATTGAGCAGTTGCCGTTCTTACCGGTAATGTTGGATGGAGTATATACGCAGACCAATATAATTAAGACGAATGCAATTTTGAATGACAAGGATAATCCAAATAGCGGATATCAAGGATTCAGCCCGGAAGGTGTGGGTAACCCTGTCGAATTGCTGAAGAGAGTGTACAGTATGCAATATCGTACGAAAATATTTGGTAACGCAGGTCTTACTTTCCATTTGATGAAAGGATTGGATTTGAAAACACAGTTTGGTGTGGACTACCAGAATAGCCGTGATGCCAATTACACTCCGTTCACCCCGCGTCCGATGATCAATCAAAATTCCGAAGGTTCGGCTTCTGCAAATAATTCCAGCGCTCTTTATTGGCAGGAAGAAACCTATATGAATTATTCGACATTGTTGGATAAGCATTCTATCAATGCCATGCTTGGTTTGTCTTGGCAAGGACGTGATTATACTTATTTCAGTGCCTCGGATAGTAAGTTTACCGATGACTTTTATGGCTATTATAACTTGGGAAAAGGAACGGATCGTCCGAGTGTAGGCAGCGATTATGACAAATGGACTATGAATTCATATTTCCTTCGTCTGGCTTATTCGTATGACAGTAAGTATATGGCTACGGTAACAGGACGTTATGATGGTTCTTCTAAGTTCGGATCTGGAAATAAATATGCATTTTTCCCGTCTGTAGGTTTAGGATGGTTGATGTCTAAGGAAAGTTTCCTGGAAGATAATTCGACGATTAGTAAGTTGAAGTTACACACTTCGTATGGTTTGACCGGTAACTCTGAAATCGGAACATATCGTTCTTTGGCTACTGTTAGCCAGTCAACCACGATTATTGGTGATGCATTGCATACCGTTTCTTATCTGGACAATATGCCAAACTCTAATTTGAAATGGGAAAAGACTGCACAGTTCGACTTTGGTGCTGAATTAGGTTTGTTCAATGACCGATTGAGCTTTGATGTTTCCGGTTATTATAAATATACATCAGACTTGTTGCTTGACAGACCAGTACCGGAATCTACAGGTTATTCTTCCATTTTGGACAATATCGGAGCTGTATCTAACCGTGGTGTCGATATCTTGGTTACGGCACGTCCTGTCCAAAATAATGATTTCCAGTGGACTTCGACAGTAAACTTAGGTTTCAATAGAAGCCGTGTAGAAAAATTGGATGAAAGCGCATCTGTTGATCCGATTACAGGAAAACGCCAGATTACGACTGACGGTTTTGTCGGTTATGATATGCTTATCCGTGAAGGCGAACCGCTTTCTTCATTCTACGGTTACAAACGTATCGGTATATATGATGGCAAACCTGAGAACTGGGATCCTGAAACGATGAATATTCCATCTGTTATCGGTGAAAAAGTAACTTCTAAAGACCGTACAATCATTGGTCATGGCTTACCTGATTGGACGGGATCATTCGTCAATACGTTCAACTACAAGAATTTCGATTTGACGGTTGACTTCCAATACACATGGGGTGTTGATGTTATGCAGGAATATTACCACTCGACAGTAGCACGTTTCCTGACAAACGGTATTGACCGTATCTATACGGAAGCATGGCATCCGACTTTGAATCCGAATGGACAAGAACAGGCTATTCGTCTGAACAACTTCGGACAGGGTGCGAATAATGCTGCTGATGATGATTGGGTGGCTAACGGTTCCTATTTGCGTTGTAACATGATCCAGTTAGGTTATACATTCGATCCTAACGTGATCAAACCGCTTGGGTTATCTTCATTGCGCTTGTATGCCAATGTGAACAATGCATTCTTGATTACTTCTTCGGATTATTTAGGATTTGACCCGGATAACTCATCTCGTTTAGGTGGCAATAACTGGGGTGCTAACCGTCAGTTCTTTACCTATCCGCGTCCGAGAACATTCATGTTCGGTATTAATGTAGCATTTTAATCAGTCATAAATAATAAAGATCATTATGAAACTAAAGAAAAGATATATTTCATTAGTGTGCATGTGCTCATTGGCCATGAGTTCATGTGAAAGTTTCTTGGAAGAGAAACCGTTGGATCAGAAAGATTCAAATCAGTTCTGGCAGACTCAGGCCGATGCGGAAACAGGTGTGAACGCGTTGTATTTCGGTGGTGTACCCTATCTGCACAATACAGGTGGCGGCTGGACTCCCAAAGCTACCCAGTGGGGAGGTATCATCTCCGGTTTGTATGTGGACAAACGTAAAGACCGCCAGTTTACAAATGCATCGGAAGGTTGCAACTTTAATATCGCTTCTTTCGACGACCAGGCTATGAGCTATTGGCATGAGTTTTACAAAGGTATCTCCCGTGCAAATTTCGTGATTGCCAATGTTCCGAACATGACGGATGTTTTAAGTGAGGCAACCATCAAGAACTATGTTGCACAAGGTAAATTCTTCCGTGCGTTTGCCTATTTCTGGTTGGTAAAGGAGTTTGGAGATGTACCTTATGTTTCCGAGCCTTACACTTCTACAGATGGTATCTTTAAAGAACGTATTCCGGCTGCTGAAATTTACGGTTTTATCGAACAGGATTTGCTTGATATCGTAAACAATAATGCTCTGCCCAATAAAGCATTCTATGATAATGGTTGCTATGCAACTCTTCCGATGGCGCAAACTTTATTGGCACAAGTTTATTTGCAAAGAGCAGGTGCTCCGCTTAACGGGGGAAATGCTGATTATGAAAAGGCTGCCCAGATGGCATTGAAGGTGGTCGAAGGTGGTCAGCATGCGTTGGTTCAGGCTGATGGAAGCAGTGATGATCTCAATTCTGCATTTAATGTGATCAAGACGACAAATACGTCTAACGAAATCATCTATGCAAAAGAGTATAACTATTCCAGCCATAAAGTAGGTAACTCTTATGCAGTCCATTCGATGGGATCAGATGCTTTTCAATGGAAAGATGCGAATGGCAATGCTATTTTCCATCCAGGTGGTGATGTTTTGGAAAATATTTATTTGCCTTGTGATATGATTGTAAAAAGTTATGATCCGGCTGATATCCGCGGACATGAAAAGCAATATTTCTTCAAAGAGTATACGGATGCTACAGGTGTGACTCATAATTTGAACAATTATGGTAACTGGGCTTGGTTTGATGAAAAAGCTTTGATGGAAGGCCATGATGGCGACTACAATATGCCGATGTTCCGTTATTCCGAAGTTTTATTGATTGCTGCTGAAGGTTTAGCTCGTACGGGTCAGGAAAATGCAGCTCTTGGTTACTTGAACCAGGTTCGTAGACGTGCCGGTTTGGCGGATGAAACAGCAACGGGTGATGCTTTGATTCAATCTATATTAACTGAACGTTTGCATGAGTTTCCTCTGGAATTCAAGGTTTGGGATGATATCCGTCGTACCCGTTTGTATCCGGAAGAAGCAGGTGAACATTCAGGCAAGTTGAATTGGGTTCCTCTTACTTCTGCAAAGATCCAAAACAAACCGGATGGACAGGTTCGTGTTGGAGCTATTCCTGAATATGCTTTGTTGTGGCCGATTCCGTTGGATGAAATGCAAGCTAATCCGGCTTTGCAGGGACATCAGAATCCAGGATGGAATTAATATAAGACACGATAAATGTTTATATGGGACAAAAAGGTCGGTTTCTACCAGAGTAGGGTAGAGACCGGTCTTTCCTACAAGAAATAACTATAGGGAGTTGTTTTTTTATTTGTTAATTTTGGAGTGTGAACAGTATATTGTTTAATTTTAATGAAAGTTGTGTTATGAAAATAAATATATTAATATCGATAAGCTTATTATTGTGTTCTTGTCAGGCAAAATTACCCGTCAATGTTCCTGAATTGTCGGATGGGAATCCGACAACCTGTTTTGTGGGAACGACTGGGATGAATAAAGTGATTTTTGATGAACAATATACTGTTCCTGTCCAAAGTTATAAAATCTATTCGTCCGGTGAGACGCCTGCACATGATCCGTCTGCTTGGACATTGAAAGGTTCTTATGACGGGAAGAACTGGGTGGTTGTGGATGAGCGGAAAGACCAGACGTTTTGTTCCCGCTACCAGGAAATCCTTTGTCCGATAACCAAACCTTCCAATTATAAACAATACATGCTGGAAGCCGCTACGGCTGCCGGTGACACGCTGGTGCTGGGCGATGTCTTGTTTTTTGATGCTAATTTGAATGCCAACTGGGAAAACTTCGGATATCCCGGTGTTGATTTTGAAGTGCTCGATCCTGAGACGAAAGGAGCTTCCATTTATACCGGCCTGGTACAGGACCCGGATGCCTATATCCGTTATCATGCCCGTAAAGTGGCGGAGATCCTGTTCTACACGGCTAAAGATACGATGAACGACGTGCAGGAAATTAAATATACGTTGAAAGATTACGACGGAGTGTCCGCCAAAGGTGGCAACCCGCCTGTCATCTCGATTGTCTACAGCACACAACACATAGAGAAATCAGCAAACGAATCTCTCTATAAACTCGATTTTGAAACCCGTGGCGTTCTGTACCACGAATTGGTACACGCTTATCAGTTCGAGCCGAAAGGAATCGGTTCCTACTCGACCAACAAGACATTCTGGGCTTGTATCGAAGGGCTGGCGGATGCAGTACGCGCCCAGGCCGGATATTTCGATATGAGTACCCGCAAACCGGGCGGTAACTGGATGGACGGTTATCGTACGACCGGCTTTTTTATCCAATGGCTGACAACCAAAGACCCTGATGCCATCCGTAAATTCCATGAGACGGTCCGCGACCTCGACGTATGGAGTTTCGATAAGGCCATCAAGCGTATGTTCGGCGAAGATGCCAGCATTGAAGGGTTGTGGAACGAGTATCAAGCTTTTTTGTCCAAATAAAATAGAAACACGATATCATGAAAAAGACGATTCTTTTATTTTCAGCATTGCTGACCTTTGGGAGCTTGTCCGCTCAGGATAAGACCGCCTTGGTGAATCCGATTATCGGGACGAACGGTATGGGACATACGTTTCCGGGGGCTTGCGTGCCTTTCGGGCTGGTCCAGTTGAGTCCGGATACGGATACGATCCCTCATAACGTGGAGGGTAAATACCAGCCGCGTGCCTATGAATATTGTGCCGGCTATCAGCATAAGGACAGCAGCATCGTCGGATTCAGCCATACGCATTTTAGCGGAACCGGACATTCCGACCTCGGCGATATCCTGATTATGCCGGCTACCGGCGAGTTGAAGCTCAATCCCGGAACAGCTACCGACCCGGACGGCGGCTACCGTTCGCGTTTCTCGCACGATACGGAGAAGTCCCGCCCCGGCTACTATGAAGTGATGCTGGCCGACTACGGGGTGAAAGCACAGCTGACGACCACCAAACGGGTAGGCGTACATAAATATACGTTCCCGAAAGAAGCTAAGAACCAGCGGATCATCTTAGATATGATCCACGGTATCTATAATTACGACGGAAAAGTCCTTTGGACGAATATCCGCGTTGAAAATGACACGCTCGTCACGGGCTATCGTATTACAAACGGATGGGCGCGTACCAACTATACCTATTTCGCCATGTCTTTCTCCAAACCGGTCGTTCATTACGGATGCGAGGAAAAAGCAAAAATCAATTACCGGGGCGGGTACGGCAAATTCAATATGAAAGAAAACTTCCCGGATATAGGCGGACGCAAGATCGTCGCTTATTTTGATTTCGATCCGGCTGCTTCCGAGGATTTGGAAGTGAAAGTCGCCCTTTCGGGAGTCAGTACCGACGGAGCCTTGAAGAACCTGCGGGCTGAAGCCTCCGGCTATAGTTTCGATCAGTTGGCGGCTCGTGCCGGCGAAACTTGGAATAAGGAATTGTCCGTTATCGAAGCCAACGGCACGGACGACCAGTTGGCAATGCTATACACCTCTTTGTATCACACCATGATCAATCCTTGTGTGTATACGGATGTGGACGGACAGTATCGCGGGTTGGATCATAATATCCACAAGGCGGACGATTTCACAAACTACACGGTCTTTTCCGTTTGGGACACCTATCGCGCCCTGCATCCGCTGTTCAACATCATCAACCGCCAGGTAAATACGGATATCGCCCGCTCTATGCTGAAGCATTGCGAGCAGAGCGTACATAAGGCTTTGCCGATCTGGAGCCACATGGCAAATGAAAACTGGTGCATGATCGGATATCATTCCGTTTCCGTTTTGGCCGATGCTGTAGCGAAAGGCCTTCCGTTGGACAAGGAAGAGGTTTTGAAAGCGATGGTGAGCAGTTCCACGATTCCTTATTTGGACGGGACCGGCGAGTATATGGAAAAAGGGTATGTCGCTCTCGACCATAACGGCAGCGCCGCTTCCCTGACGCTCGAATATGCCTATGACGACTGGACCATCTACCACACGGCGCTTTTGGCCGGTAACCGTTCTGTTGCCGATACTTATAAAAAACGGGCGGCCAATTATACGAATGTTTTCGATACGAATATCGGGTATGCCCGTCCCCGTTATGCCGACGGACGTTGGAAAGAGAATTTTAACCTGCTGAACACGCATGGCGAAGGTTTTATCGAAGGAAATGCTTTGAACTATTCTTTCTATGTGCCGCAGGATGTGAACAACATGGTTCGCCTGATGGGAGGGGACAAGTCCTTTATCTCCAAACTCGATTCCTTGTTTACGATGCACCTGCCCGCCGAGTTCTTTGCCCAAACCGAGGATGTGACGGAGGAAGGCTTGTTGGGCGGCTATGTGCATGGCAACGAACCGAGCCATCATATTCCGTTCCTCTATGCCTGGACCTCACAACCTTGGAAAACGCAATATTGGCAACGTGAAATCATGAATAAGATGTACCGCAATAATATCGACGGCTTGTGCGGTAACGACGATTGCGGACAAATGTCTGCCTGGTATATCCTGTCTTCGATGGGATTCTATCCGGTTTGTCCGGGAACAGACCAGTATGTATTGGGGGCTCCTTACTTACCTTATATAAAGGTAACGTTGGAGAACGGCAAGACATTCGAAGTAAAGGCCGACAAGGTGAGCGACAGGAACCGTTATGTGAAGTCGGTCAAACTGAACGGCAAACCCTATACGAAAGGATTCATTACCCAGCAGGACATTATGGACGGCGGTACGCTGACGTTCGAAATGACCTCTTCTCCGAATAAAAAACGTGTATTTAACGGGGCTGACAAACCCTATTCTCTGTCTTCAAATTAATTAAACATATTCTATCCATGAAGAAATTATTTTTTTTAGCGATTATGCTTTGCAGCAGCCTCTTTACGATGGAGGCGGCGGACAAAAAGGACCTGGTGGATTACGTGAATCCGCTGGTCGGGAGCCAGTCGAAAATTTCTCTCTCGACAGGTAATACTTATCCGGCGATTGCCATGCCCTGGGGTATGAATTTCTGGATGCCACAGACCGGAAAGATGGGAGACGGCTGGGCGTACACATACGACGCGGATAAAATCCGTGGTTTCAAGCAGACTCACCAGCCCAGCCCGTGGATCAACGACTACGGACAGTTCGCCATCATGCCGGTTACCGGTAAAGTGGTGTTTAACCAGGATAAACGCGCCAGCTGGTTCTCGCATAAGGCCGAAGTGGCAAAACCGAATTATTACCGGGTATATCTGGCAGACCATGACGTGGTGACGGAAATCACACCGACGGAACGTGCCGCCATGTTCCGTTTTACCTTCCCCGAATCGGACAACTCGTATGTGATTGTCGATGCCTTCGACCGTGGTTCTTATGTCAAGATCATACCCGAAGAAAACAAGATCATCGGTTATACGACCCGTAACAGCGGGGGCGTTCCGCAGAATTTCCGCAACTATTTCGTTGTGGTGTTCGACAAGCCTTTTACCTATAAAGCGACTGTCGGCGACGATGAGATCCGCAAAGGCGAGACTGAAGCGAAAGAAAACCATACCGGCGCCATTATCGGTTTTTCCACCCGCAAAGGCGAGATCGTCCATGCTCGCGTAGCTTCTTCTTTTATCAGCCCCGAGCAGGCGGAACAGAACCTGAAAGAATTAGGTGGCCGTTCGTTTGACGAAGTAGCCGAGGCTGGACGCCAGGTTTGGAATGAGACATTAGGACGTATCGCTGTCGAAGATAACGACGTGGACAAACTGCGCACGTTCTACTCTTGCTTGTACCGCTCGTTGCTTTTCCCGCGTAGCTTCTACGAACTGGATGCCAACGGCAAGGTGGTCCACTACAGCCCGTATAACGGAGAAGTGCTGCCGGGCTATATGTTTACCGATACCGGTTTCTGGGATACGTTCCGTTGCCTGTTTCCGTTCCTGAACCTGATGTATCCGGATATGAATACGAAGATGCAGGAGGGCCTTGCCAATACATATAAGGAAAGCGGTTTCTTGCCGGAATGGGCAAGTCCGGGACATCGTGGTTGCATGGTCGGCAACAACTCGGCTTCCGTTGTGGCAGATGCTTACCTGAAAGGACTTCGCGGATATGATATCGAGACGCTTTGGGAGGCTGTCGTTCATGGAGCTAACAGCGTACATCCGAAGGTAAAATCGACCGGACGCCTGGGTTATGAATATTACAATGAATTGGGCTATGTGCCTTATAACGTGAAAATCAATGAAAGTGCTGCCCGTACGTTGGAATATGCTTATGACGACTGGGCCATTTATAAATTAGGTAAGGCTTTAGGCAAACCGGAATCCGAAATCGCTATTTTCGCCAAACATGCCATGAACTATAAGAACCTGTTCGATCCTGAAACTAAGTTGATGCGTGGCCGTAACGAAGACGGTTCGTTCCAGTCTCCGTTCAACCCGCTGAAATGGGGAGACGCTTTTACGGAAGGCAACAGTTGGCATTATACCTGGTCGGTTTTCCATGATCCGCAGGGGTTGATCAATCTGATGGGGGGAAAAGTCGGTTTCAATGCCATGATGGACTCCGTGTTCAATGTACCGCCTTTGTTTGATGACAGTTATTACGGTGGCGTGATCCATGAAATCCGCGAAATGCAGATTATGAACATGGGAAATTATGCGCATGGCAACCAGCCGATCCAGCATATGATCTACTTGTACAACTATTCCGGCGAGCCTTGGAAAGCGCAATATTGGGTGCGTGAAGTGATGGACAAGCTCTACTTCGCAACTCCCGACGGTTATTGCGGGGATGAAGACAACGGACAGACTTCGGCCTGGTATGTATTCTCGGCCCTCGGCTTCTATCCGGTTTGTCCGGGAACGGACCAATATATCTTAGGGTCTCCGCTGTTCAAAAGCGTGACGCTGAATCTGGAAAACGGCAAGAAGGTTGTAATCAAGGCTAACAATAATGGTGAGGCAAACCGTTACATCTCGTCCATGAAAGTGAATGGCAAGAACTACACGAAGAACTATCTGACACACGGCGACCTGATGCGTGGCATGAACATTAATTATAATATGTCGGCCACACCGAACAAGAGCCGGGGTACGCAGGACAGCGATGCTCCTTACTCGTTCTCTAATGAATTAGGGAAATAAACAAGAATATATATAGATTAGCTGGAAGCATTCATATTAACATAAGCACTTAATTATAATAGCACTTTCAGCCTAACTATAATCAAAAGGGCTATTTGGATCTTGTTTCAGATAGTCCTTTTTATTTTAAATAAATGGTAAATGATGATTTATTGGTATATTTAAGGTGTCGTTGTAGGGGCGGGTTCTAAACCCGCCCGATTGCAACATGTATATTTGTCGATATCGGGCAGGTTTAGAACCTGCCCCTACAAAACGACAATCATTTCGACAACGATGTCATTCCATCACACCCATAAATCATCATTTATCCTGCATAATTTGTAATACGATTTAAATATGAAACTACGAATATCTACTTTAATCGCCATGTCGTGCTTCGCGCTTTCTATCATGGCACGGAATGAGAAGTTGACGGAATATGTCAATCCGATGGTCGGGACGGATGGTTACGGCAATGTGTATCCGGGGGCGCAGATCCCTTTCGGCGGGATCCAGATTAGCCCCGATACGGATGCCAAATACTATGATGCGGCTGCCGGTTATAAATATAACCACACTTCGATCCTGGGCTTCAGCCTGACGCACCTTAGCGGGACAGGGATTCCCGACTTGGGAGATTTCCTGTTTATCCCCGGAACCGGAGAGATGAAATTGGAACCCGGAAGCCGTGAGAACCCCGATGAGGGCTACCGCTCCCGGTACACACACGATGAGGAGCAGGCCACTCCGAACTATTATGCCGTCCGCTTGCAGGACTACGGCGTGAAAGCGGAGATGACGGCGGGCCTGCGGAGCGGAATGTTCCGTTTCACCTATCCCGAATCAGAAAAGTCATTTATCATGATCGACATGAACCATACCCTGTGGCAGTCGTGCGAATGGGCCAATCTGCGCATGGAAAACGATTCGACCATCACAGGTTATAAGTTAGTGAAAGGGTGGGGGCCTGAACGCCACGTCTATTTTACGGCCGTCTTCTCCAAAAAGCTGGAAAGCTTACGCTTTATGCAGGACAAAAAGCCGGTGATCTATAATACTTCCCGCTTCAGAAGTGACCGCGAGGCCTGGGGGAAGAACCTGATGGCCTGTCTCTCTTTCGCAACGGAGGAAGGGGATGAGGTGATCGTAAAAACAGCCGTTTCTTCCGTCAGCACTGCCGGGGCGAAGATGAACATACGGGAACTGGACGGACTGACCTTCGACAGCCTCAGAGAGAAAGGCGTGGACCTGTGGGAAAAGGAATTACAAAAATACCGGATAACCGCGGGGCGGAAGACAAAGGAAACGTTTTATACTTCTGCCTATCATGCCGCCCTCCATCCGTTTATTTTCCAGGATGCGGATGGCAGTTTCAGGGGCTTGGACAAGAATATCGAGCAGGCGAAAGGCTTTACCAACTATACGACTTTTTCCTTGTGGGACACCTACCGGGCTTTACATCCCTGGTTCAACCTGGTGCACCAGGACGTGAATGCCGACATCGCCAATTCGATGCTGGCCCACTTTGACAAAAGCGTGGAGAAGATGCTCCCGGTCTGGTCTTTTTACGGGAACGAGACTTGGTGCATGATCGGTTATCACGCGGTTTCCGTTTTGGCGGATATGATTGTCAAAGGTGTAAAGGGGTTTGATTACGAGCGGGCGTATGAGGCGATGAAAACAACTGCCTTGAACGAACATTACGACTGTCTGCCGGACTATATCCGGAATGGTTATGTGCCGTTTGATAAGGAAGCCGAATCTGTTTCCAAGACATTGGAATATGCCTATGACGACTATTGTATCGCACAAGCCGCCAAAGCTTTGGGGAAGACGGACGATTATCGGTATTTCCTGAACCGTTCCCTTTCTTACCAGACCTTGATCGACCCGGAAACGAAGTATATGCGCGGCCGCGACAGCAAGGGAAACTGGCGTACACCGTTCGCCCCGATCGCCTACCAGGGACCGGGTTCGGTGAATGGTTGGGGGGATATAACCGAAGGTTTTACGATGCAATATACCTGGACGGTCCCGCATGATGTGCAGGGATATATCAATCTGGCAGGGAAAAAATGGTTCGAGAAACGTTTGGATGAACTGTTTACGGTCGAACTGCCGGATGATATTCCCGGAGCGCACGATATTCAGGGACGTATTGGCGGCTACTGGCACGGCAACGAACCTTGCCACCATGTCGTCTATCTGTACAACTATTTAGGCAAGCCCTGGAAATGCCAGAAGTGGGTTCGGGAGATCGTAGACCGTTTTTATGGCAACGAACCGGGTTCGCTGAGTGGAAATGACGACTGTGGCCAGATGTCGGCCTGGTATATGTTCAACTGCGCAGGTTTCTATCCGGTTGCTCCCTCCAGCAATATATATAATGTGGGTTCACCTTGTGTCGAAGCGCTAACTATTGAGATGAGTAACGGTAAAGAGATCCGTATGACAACTGAAAACTGGTCGAAGGAGAACGTCTATGTCAAGGATTTGTATGTGAACGGAAAGAAATACGACAAGTCATATCTGACTTACGAAGAGGTACAACCCGGCATCACGCTTCATTTCGTGATGAGCGACAAGCCGAACTACAAGCGTGCCGTTTCGGCGGACGCCCGTCCGGCTTCATTGTCTTTACCGGGCAAAACGATGTTTTATCAGAAATCCGATAGCAAGTAAATGAATGATTTCTATTCGATTTTCCGATAAATCTCAATATCTTTGCATGAAGCATTTATTTCTTTATTAATTTAAAGACTATTACTCAATCGTAAATTAGGATAAATATATGGGAAATATGGATATAAAAGATGAAGCATCAATAATAAACAATGATGAAAATGTGGTTAGCGATGTGGAACAAGCCGATCTGTCAATAAACGGAGATGATTCATATACCATATATCCGAATGCCGAAGTGAGGGTGGAAAAGGCTCAATATAGTATTATGCATTTGCATACACTTTGTTTGAAGCGGAAAGAATTAATAATTGATCCGGATTTTCAGAGGCATGATGTCTGGAAACAGAGGCAGAAGTCCGAACTGATCGAATCGATCCTAATGGGAATTCCTATACCATTAATGTATTTGTTTGAGGATAAGAATGGGAAGAAGCAAGTTGTCGACGGACGACAAAGAATAAGTGCTATTTTGGATTTTCTGGAAGGAAAGTTCAAATTGAATAATCTGAGAATATTAAAGCAGTTTAATGGGTGTTGTTTTGAGGATTTGGATTTGAAGCAACAGGGAGTGATCGAGGATTTTCAATTACTTTTTTATATCATTCAACCTCCGACACCTGAGCGGGTAAAATATGATATCTTTGACCGGGTAAATCGAGGAGGAACTCCGTTGAATAAGCAGGAAATGAGGAATGCCTTATACCGTGGACGTTGCACACAGATGTTGGATAGACTTTGCTGTTCTCCTGAGTTTTTGATTGCAACAGGGCGTTCTATTAATAAAGAAAGGATGAAAGACCAATATGTCGTTTTACGGGCAATCGCCTTTATGATGTTGCATCGTGGAGAATTTAAAGATATTCCAGTTCTCCAATACCGAGGGGATATAGATGATTTTCTGGCTCGTTTTATGGTTTATGTGAATGATAATGCACCTGAAGAATTGATTGTAGGTTATGAAAATCTATTTATTCAGTGTATGCAGATTAGTTATGATCTTTTAGGAGAAAATGGTTTTCGTTTTTCGGGAAATGGGATTAGAAGACCTATAAACATGCCCCTCTTTGAAGCATTAAGTTATTTGTTTTCTTTTGTTCCAGAGAAAATCGATTATACATGGGCATCAAGACTCATACTGGATATAGAATCTGTAAAGGAAGAGTTTGATGATTCCGGTTATTTTTCCGGTAATATAGACTCGACTACAAGTGTTTCTTTCAGGTTTGAGCGAATGGACAAAATAATAAATAGGATTCAGTTATGATAAAACATATACAAATAAAAGACTATAAATGTCTTCATGACGAGAACCTGGAGATAAAGCCTTTTACAATTGTAACGGGTGTTAACTCTGCTGGTAAGTCAAGTTTGATACAGTCGGTATTACTTCCTGTTCGCAGGATAGGGAAAAATGGACAGGTTCTACTGGATACTATTGTGAATCTGACATTTGATGCAATTAGAAATAAATATTATAATGCAAAAAGTGTCAGGGTCGATATTGATGTCGATAATGTGCATATTTCCTATCACGGAACAAATGAACTTTCTTTGGTTTTTCTTCCTCCGGAAGAGGATGCCGGCATGCCGATCGACATAGAACAAAATTTATACTATTTGTCAGCCAATAGAATTGGGGCAGAGTTGCATTCTAAAATTTCGCCACAGTTTAAAATAGGTGTAGTCGGCGAGTATATAGTCGGTTCATTTGAAAAGGAAAAGTCTAATCCCTTAATGCCGGAATTGATTAAAGACGATTCCTCTTATACTTTATCAGCTCAGGTGAATTATTGGTTGTCTTATATTTTAGATATACCGACGGAGTTGCAGACAGAGCGCCGTTTAGATGATGTGGTTGAAGTCCAGTATAAGAGTGACGGGCTGGGGAATATTTCGCCTTTCCAGTTAGGAGCTGGCGTAAGCTATCTTACCAAAATGTTGATCATGTGTTTGCGGGCAAAAAAGAATGATGTTATTCTTATCGAAAATCCGGAAATTCATCTTCATCCGGCCAGCCAGGCAAAGGTAGGCGAATTCTTGGCCTTTATTGTTAGAGCCGGTATACAGGTAATCATAGAAACACATTGCGAACACCTTATATATAAGGTCGGTTATGAAATTTATAAAAAGCGTTTTTTGAAAGATGATGTAACCATTTTATATAAAGAGGGCATCCAGAATCCGTTTATTGTACTTGGTTTTAAGGAGGATGGCAAGTTTACTCGTGACTTCCCGGAAGGTTTCTTCGATGCTACTTTAGCTGAACTGCTTGAAATGGAATAATATGGGGAAATACAGTTTTGTGTTGTCTGATACTTTGTATAAGCAATATTATTTGTTTAAGGAGCATCAAGACTATGATAAAGATATAATCTTGCACTTGCTTAAATTTCGTTGTGGCGAGTTTCTGACCAATACCAGACAATTAGATGATATCGGCATTGGCGATAGTGTGTCGAAAAGTCTTTATGACTCTTTAAAATATGCCCGGTTAACAAAGCAGACTTTGGAAGAACTGGCAAGAAAGACAGACTATAAATTGATATTATGTGATGATAGAACGGATTATCCGTATGTCAATATCATGTCCGATCAGATCAGTAGCCATATCACCGGTTGTTTTTATAGAAATGTCCATAGGGATAAAGCGATTATGCACATAAGAGCACTATGTCAGGATGCGAAAAAGATATGCCTGTATGATCAATACCTGAATGCCTGTAAGGATGTCTTGAAGTTGATTTTGCCAAACAAAAAAGTAGAATTAGTCTATCATTCGAAGCATTTGGATAATAGCGCTGTTGCCGATCTGCAAAAGTATAATTCTCAATGGTCTTTTTCTTTGAACGATTCACTGTTGACCCATCATGATCGATATATCGTGATTGATAATAAAATGGAAATCATCTTATCCAGCGGTTTTATGTATTTAGAATTGACGGGCAAGGAACTGACTTATGTGATTAGGCCTGTTCAGGAGAACAGGCTGCTTGATAATAGCATACATTCTTTGTCGAAATAAATATGCGCAGGTTGGAATGGCTGAAGAAAATTTTCTATATTTGCACCGCCTTTAATATAGGAATCAGATACTTTCTAAATAAATCAGATTAAGAAATGACAAAAAGTGCATTACAAATTGCAAGAGCAGCTTACCAGCCAAAGGTACCCGCTGCATTGAAAGGCGCTGTAAAAGCCGTAGATGGTGAGTACACACAATCAGTTGCCGATCAGGACGAAATCAAAAAGTTATTCCCGAACACGTACGGAATGCCGATTGTTACTTTTGAAAAAAACAATGAAAGCAAAACGCTGCCGGCCATGAACGTAGGTGTGATCCTTTCCGGTGGTCAGGCTCCTGGCGGTCATAACGTGATTGCAGGCCTGTTTGATGGTATCAAGGCTAACAACGCAGCTTCTCGTCTGTATGGCTTTATCCTGGGACCCGGTGGTCTGATCGATCATAAATATATGGAACTGACGGCTGACATTATCGACGAATACCGCAACACGGGCGGTTTCGATATGATCGGTTCAGGTCGTACCAAACTGGAAACAAAAGAACAGTTCGACAAGGGATTGGAAATCCTGAAAGAGCTGGACATCAAGGCCCTGGTTATCATCGGTGGCGACGACTCCAACACGAATGCTTGTGTGCTGGCAGAATACTACAAGGCAATCAATGCCGGCGTCCAGGTAATCGGCTGTCCGAAGACGATCGACGGTGACTTGAAGAACGAGCAGATTGAAACTTCTTTCGGTTTCGACACGGCTTGTAAGGTTTATTCGGAAGTTATCGGTAACATCCAGCGCGACTGTAACTCTGCACAGAAATACTGGCACTTTATCAAGTTGATGGGACGTTCGGCTTCCCACATTGCTTTGGAATGCGCTTTGCAGACTCAGCCGAACATTTGTATTATCTCCGAAGAAGTTGAGGAAAAGAACATGTCTTTGGACGATATCGTGACTTACATCGCCGGAATCGTGGCTAAACGTGCCGCCGAAGGTAACAACTTCGGTACGGTGTTGATCCCCGAAGGTCTGATCGAGTTTGTTCCGGCTATGAAACGCCTGATCGCCGAACTGAACGACTTCCTGGCTAAACACGATACCGAATTCAAGATGATCAAGAAGAGCGAACAGCGTGCTTACATCATCAGCAAACTGACAAAAGAAAACTCCGACTTATATGCCTCTCTGCCGGAAGGCGTGGCACGTCAGTTGTCTTTAGATCGCGACCCGCACGGAAACGTACAGGTTTCTCTGATCGAAACAGAAAAATTGCTGTCTGAAATGGTTGGCAAGAAGTTGGCTGAATGGAAGGCGGAAGGCAAATACGCCGGCAAGTTCGCTGCACAGCACCACTTCTTCGGCTACGAAGGCCGTTGCGCCGCTCCGTCCAACTACGATGCCGACTACTGCTATTCTTTAGGTTATACGGCTTCTTGCTTGATCGCTGCCGGCAAGACAGGTTATATGTCTTCCGTACGCAACACGACAGCTCCGGCTGACAAATGGATTGCAGGCGGTATCCCTGTAACCATGATGATGAATATGGAAAAACGTCACGGCGAAATGAAACCGGTTATCCAGAAAGCTCTGGTTAAGCTCGACGGTGCTCCTTTCAAGAAATTCGCTGCCAACCGCGACGAATGGGCTATGACAACCAGCTATGTTTATCCGGGTCCTATCCAGTACTTCGGCCCGACTGAAGTTTGCGACGAACCGACCAAGACGTTGCAGCTGGAACAGGCTAAATAAGACAAGTCTATATCGAGATAGATTATAAATGTAGAGGTAGGGCGTCAGGCTTTACCTCTATTTCTTATCTTTACCGGACAGGCTCTTTATTCCCTGAAGCCAGAAGATAAACAAAATTATTTGCATGTTTTACATCTTCTCTTCGGAAGATATGGCTCAAATGATTCAAACCATAAAATCGGATGTCTTTTCTAAAATAAACGCATAGCGGAATTGCAAATTTGAACAAAGCGTAGTGAATTTGCTGAAACAGCGTTCGTTACGCTTTGTTTTTCTATGAGGTAGAGCCAACGAAATGCCACCTCGAAGCCTTTATGAATGGCGCTTTTCGTACTTTTGTATATTAAATTGAATCTACCATAACCCTATTCCTTCTGTTTTAGAACATTCCAACTCCAATAATCCTTTTTTTGTATCGAGGCCGCCTCCGTATCCCGTGAGTTTATGATTGCTGCCGATTACCCGGTGGCAGGGAACAAAGATAGAGATGGGATTGGTGGCATTGGCCGATGCGACTGCACGCACAGCCTTCGGGTTATGGATGCGGCGGGCAAGCTCGCCATAAGAGATGGTCGTTCCATAAGGTATTTTCATCAATTCTTCCCATACGGAACATTGAAATTCCGAGCCGGTAAAGACAACGGGAATGTCGAATATCTTACGATGTCCGGCAAAATATTCTTCGAGTTCCCCGATTGCCCGTTCGATGATGTCGGAAGTCCCTTCTTCGTATTTTGCATTCAGATGTCGTTGTATGCGGCGGTCTATCGTACCTCGCCGTTTCTCCACCGCCCAGTCGCAAATACACAGCTTGTCGCCGTAAGAACCGACAAGCATCTCGCCCATGGGCGATTGATACCGTGTAATCTTTATAGTTTCCATATTGTTCTGTTTATTGTTATAATATTCTTTCATACATATTTTACATGGCCTGTAGCCGGTTTGTAAGGCTTCCTCAAGCGTATCATAAAACACAATGTTCTTTTCCTGAGGTTTTGCCGGACAATCCGCTTTTATCTTTTCTTTTGTTTTCATCGTACTTATTGTTGGTCGGTGCATAATCTTTCGTTGCCATTTTCTGCATTCTTTATCATTTGATTGTTCTATTTTTAGTTGTTTCTCGTCCTATGGTTCTTCTACAATCTGTGTTGCCATCTTTCGGGCGTTCTTCAAATCACCAGCGATGATGTATCTCGATAACTTCTCATGAGAAGATTGTGAATTTATGAAGCAATCCGTACCATCGTAAATACGATTGAACTCCGAAAGCAGATGCAGGGAAGCAGAACGGTAAATATCTGCCAATATTCGATTGTGGGTGGCATCGGCAATCGCGATATGAAAATTCAAATCGGCTTCGATACATTCTTTCAACAAGCCGTTTTTTGCATTTACTTTTCTGGCTTCAAGGGAGGACTGCATTCGTTCTATATCTTTTTCTGTTCTTCGTGCCACGGCTTTCTCCACAATTGCAATATCCAATATTTTCCTCACTTCATCGAGTTCCGTCCGGTCGGCAATATTCATATTTATATTGCCTCCTTTCGCATCGGATGCTTCAGCGACAAATGTCCCCGAACCTTGCCGGACTTGTACAACGCCCATATTTACCAACAATTTTACCGCTTCACGGATGCTCGACCTTCCGACTTTAAACGTTTTCATCAACTCCGGTTCGGTCGGAAGTTTATCCCCGATTGTATAAATTCCTTCCGCAATCTGTTGTCTCAACTGTTCGGCTACTATATCTGCCAAAGACTTCTTCTGTATAATCATACTATTTGTTTCTGCTTTTATTCATCATATCATCAGATGATTCGCGAAAGTATATATTTTTATAAGACAGACAAAATATTCGGTGATAATATTTTGAGAGATTGATGTTTTATATCGCAAAATCCTGAAATTCGCACGGCTGCCAAATCGTTACTTCTATTTCTAAAATAATTCGCTAAAATCTAAAATAAACTTCTAACTAAAAAGCAGATTTAGGCAGAGTGTAGCGAATTAGCTGACAGAGCGTTCATTACGCTCTGTTTTGCTTTGTATTGCAAGGGGTTAAAATTCCAACTTCTGCGAGACAACGCAAAAGTTCAGTTACTATCCCGTTACCGGATAAGGAATGTAAGTTTGCTTATATTCGGTTCTTATTCAGTGTATTGCGTAGTTTTACATAGTATCGGGTAACTCAATGATAACTAATTTTGTAACATTAAAAACATTGAGTTATGAACTATAATACGAAAACAGAATCCAGTTAACGATAATTAGCATAAGCATGCAATTATCCCACTCATGTAGGCTCGTCGGGGCTGACTGCGCAGCCCCTTGCCGCATGGCGTTCCCTCCGCAGGAGCTATTATGGCTTTGCCGACTTGAACCCATCGACATACGTCTTTTCCTGAGTGACCACTGCAAAAGCCTGCCTTACGAGTTTGTTGGCGACCGCAATGACCGCTACTTTGCCAGGCTTGCCGTTAGACCGTAATCGGTCGAAACATTCCTTGCATTCGGTGTTACATCGTAGAGATGCCATGGCAGCTATATAAAGCAAGCCCCGCAAGGATGAATCACCGTTACGGTTGATGTGACCTTTGACATTGACTGATGTACCGGATTGTTGGTAAGTAGGCGACAGCCCCAAATATCGGGTGAGTTGCTTGGCATTATCAAAGTAGGTAAATCCTCCCGTGGCCATTATCAAGGCTGCCGCGAGCGTGACACCTATCCCTTTGATGGAGGTGAGCAAGTCCATCTGCTTCTTGTACTCACTTTGTGCCAGAACTGCCAGTTCTTCCTCGAGGTTCTTGATCTGCTTTTCAAGGAAAGCGATTGTCTTTTCGATGGTTTTCTTGCATTTGGGGTCAAAGAAAGTAAGTGCTTCCATAGAACCTTTCAAGTTCCGTGTGGCTATGAGCTGTTTCTTGAGCTGGCGTATGACTGTCCGTTTCTGCTTCAAGGTGAGAATGGCATCGCTACGAAGTTTGTAAGGGGCAGGCTGCATCTTCTCTCCATACAAGGCTATCAAGCGTGCATCTGTTTCATCTGTCTTGGTGACAGAAAGCATTACACGTGCGAAGTTCTTTATCTTGAGCGGATTCTCCAGACTGACGGTAATTCCTGCTTGCGAAAGGAGATAGACGAGCAGGGAACTGTAGTTGCCGGTTGCTTCCAGCACACAATGATGCTCATCCGCGGATAAGGTTTGAATGAACTCGTGAACTCCCTTAGTGGTGTTCTTGAAGGCTTTTGTCTTACATCAATTCCAACGTAGGTCATAGTCTTAATGATTTATTGAACGACAACATCTGTACATCGTGAGCCATCATTGCGAATGCGGGGTCAAAAGCCCATTGAACTATCCGGTTTCTGATGTAAAAGTGTGGGGACAGAACATAACTCGCGGTCTTTAGGACTAATGAGAACTCGGCCTTATTCCACACTCTGATGTTGCAATTTTATGCAAATGTAAAACGATTAATTAATATACAATGAGGTCAACATTCAAGGTCTTATTTTATGTAAAGAAAGGCAGCGAGAAACCGAACGGTAATCTGCCTTTGATGTGCCGTATCACAGTGGACGGCGAAGTTAAACAGTTCAGCTGTAAAATGGATATCCCGCTTCGCCTGTGGGACGTGAAGAACAACCGTGCCTCGGGAAAGAGCGCAGAAGCACAGAAAATCAACGTTGCAGTCGATAGAATCCGCGTAGATGTGAACCGCCGTTATCAGGAATTGATGCAAATAGACGGCTACGTTACCGCTACCAAACTGAAAAACGCCTATCTCGGTATCGGGGTAAAGCAGGAAACGCTCTTAAAACTGTTTGAACAGCACAACGCTGAGTTCGAAAAGAAAGTAGGTTACAGCCGTGCGCAGGGTACGTTCAGCCGATACCGCACCGTCTGTAAGCATATCCGGGAGTTCCTGCCTCACGCCTATAGCCGGGAGGATATACCACTCAAAGAACTGAACCTGACCTTTATCAACGATTTTGAGTATTCCAGTCAGAAGATAAGCCGGGATATGGAATCCCTCTCGCATAAATTAGAAGATATGGAGAAGAATATCTGCAAGGCTATCTAAGCGCATACCGTCAAACAGCTATACATCACTCACTATACCGACTGAAGTGAGTGATGCTGTTAAAGACAATCGCTATTAGAGTTTAACCGCGCTCGTTCCCAAGGGCTTTTAAAGAAAAGCCGTAGCTTATTAGGGCATTTTCTTAACGCATCCGTTTCACTACTGCTAAAAATGCCCCAATAAGCCAAAGGGATAAACCCCTCTGGACACCCCGGCGGTCTTGCATGACTGCTGCCGTTAAAGCGGATTTACAAGCGGAAAACAAGAATAATTTTCCGTTATCAATGTACGCCTATTGGGGGATAGTATTCATTCCAAATTAGATTAAGTTATGGGATTTGTCGTATTACATATAGATAAGGCATCCGGCAACGATGCCGGAATGACCGCCCACATCGAGCGAACCATTGACCCGGCGAACGCCGACAAGGAACGCACCCACATGAACCGGAAGTTAATCGAGTTCCCAGAAGGAGTTGATAACCGGACAAAGGCTATCCAACACCGCATTGATAATGCGGGGATAAACCGCAAAATCGGTACGAACCAAGTCCGTGCTTTGCGGATTATGCTATCCGGTACACCGGAGGATATGCAGCGTATAGAGGCTGCCGGAAAACTTGGTGAGTGGCGCGAGGACAATCTCACATGGCTTCGCAAAACCTACGGCGCGGATAATGTCGTGTCGGCAGTCCTGCACATGGATGAGAAAACGCCCCATATTCATGCTACGGTTGTCCCAATTGTTATCGGTGAAAGAAGAAAAACTAAAGAAACCAAAAAGAGGGAGGAAAAGCCGGAACAGGATGCCCCCGACAAGAAAAAGTACCAGAAGAAAAATCCGAATGCCGTCCGTTTATGTGCCGATGATGTGATGACAAGGAAAAACCTCAAATTATTTCAGGACACCTACGCCGAAGCAATGGCAAAATACGGCTTACAACGGGGCATTGATGGCTCGGAGGCAAAACACACCACCAATCAGGAGTATTACCGTGATCTGTTCGTCCAAAAGGATGAATTGCAGGAATACGTAGAGGTTTTGCAGGAAGAGAAAGCCGAAATAAACAAGAAAATTAGGGACTTATACGATCGTAAGGACGAAGCGAGGGAAAAGTTTCTCAATATGCACAAGTACAACAAGCAGAAAGAAAATGAAATATCCGAAACCGAATCCCGGTTGGAACAACTCAAAAAGGATTATGAGCCGTACAAGGCGCAGGAAGATATGGATTTGTTTTTCGGCGTATTCCCCAAGCTAAGCGAACACTTGCGGACAGTACAATTGTGTAAGAGTATCGGATTGACGGTGGAAGCCATTAAGAAGTTATTCAATGGAGAAATAGTACCGATTACGGGTAAACTCCATTCCTCCGAATACAATCAGGATTTCAGTGTGCAGGACGCCAAATTGCAGCTATTTAAGGAGAGCAAGGACTCCGACAAACTCAAACTATCAATCAACGGACAAAATATCATCGATTGGTTCAAACAGAAGTATCAGGAACTGAAACAAGCCATAAAACTGCGTATTAAGCCCATTCAACCCGAGCAAAAGAAAGGGAGAGGAATATAAGGTATTAAGAGGTAATTTGGACTGAATCCCAGATATTTCTAAATTTGCAAATGGCAACAACCCATTAAGTCAAATAGAATATTCTTTGGGGATATGCCGAATACTTTACACGAAAAATAACCGCCTGATGTCGTGGAGGCTCAGTGAGAGATATGCGTATATTTATGAGCTAGTTGTCAGCTATGACGTACAAAACTTAACACGAAAAAAAATAGAAAACGAAAAACGATAGAATGATAGATCTTAAAACAATAGTTTGGTTATTGCCGATTGTTTTCCTATTTCGCTGAAAAGTAATATCTTTGCGGCGAAATACCGAATAGGATTTATGTATATTAAATAATAAATATGATACGAAATTATTGGAATAGACTTACCGTTATTGGTATACTTTTAGCCATTCTGACAGGTTGTAATCAACCGAAACAGCAAACATCGGGCATTAATTTAGCGGATTTGGATACTATCGTCCATCCGGGGCATGATTTTTATCAATATGCCAGCGGAGGATGGATGATAAATAATCCTCTCAAAGATACTGATACCGACAGAGATGCATTTGCCATAGTACAGGATTCTGTGAATGATCGTCTCAAACGAATCATAACAACTCTCGCAGCCGGAGAGCATCGGCAGGGGAGCATCGAGCAAAAGATTGCCGATCTGTATAATTTAGCGATGGACAGTGTAAAGCTTAATAAGGAAGGGTATGAACCAATAAAACCATTATTCGCCCAAATCGAAACCATCACGCGGAAAGAAGAAATTATTCCGATGATTATTGAATTAGGCAAAGTGGAAGCATCTCCTTATTTCGTTTATAGTTCTTTGCCCGATATGGCAAATAGCAATATGCAATTATTCGCTATCAACCAAGGTGGTTTGGGATTAGGGCAAAAAGAGTATTATCTGGTAGAAGCTCCGGAACTGGCCTATATTCGTGAAGAATATAAAAAATACATTGTGAATCTGTTTAAGTTGACGGGACTTTCAGAGCAAGAAGCGACCCGGAAAATGGAAGATGTCATAGATATTGAAATGAATATTGCGCAGGCTTCGCTTAGCAATGTGGAAGCGCGTGACCTTCAGGCCAACTACCATAAAATGTCGGTCGAAGAATTAAAATCGACTGTGCCGGATTTCAATTGGGATTTATTTTTCAATAAATTGGGATTGACGGATCTTCAATACGTTGATTTACGACAGATTGAACCCATGAAGAATGTGGCAGCCATACTGAATAATATTTCTGTTTCCAAACATGTTGCCTATCTGCAATATGCTTTGCTTAAAACAGCTTCGAGTTACTTGAGTGATGACTTTTTGTCGGTGAATTTTAATTTCTTCGGTAAATTATTACTCGGAATAGAAGAACTTTCGCCACGTTGGAAACGTACTATCGGAAATATGGAAGATTTGTTGGGAGAACCGATCGGGCAACTGTATGTGAGGGAATATTTCTCGCCTGAATCAAAGCAACGTGTGCTCGAAATGGTTGAGAATCTGCAAGATGTACTAGCAGATCGTATACAGGCACAGAATTGGATGAGTGGCAGCACAAAAACAAAAGCGATTGAAAAACTGAATGCTTTCAGTATCAAGATAGGTTATCCAGACAAGTGGAAAGATTATTCATCAGTCCAGATTAATAATGATTCTTATTGGGCCAATGTTTGCCGTATAAAAGCATGGGAATTTGACGAAGACTTGAAACAGGTTGGCAAACCAGTCGATAAGGCAGAATGGAGCTATAATCCTCAAACGGTTAATGCCGGTTATAGTCCACAGTACAATTCCATCTGTTTCCCTGCGGCTATTTTACAACCTCCATTCTTCGATATGGATGCCGACGATGCCTATAATTATGGCGCGATAGGGATGGTTATCGGACATGAAATGACTCACGGATTCGACGATCAGGGTAGGCATTTTGATAAAGATGGGAATATGACTGATTGGTGGAACGAAAAAGATGCTGAAGAGTTTAATAAACGTGTCCGGATTCTGGTAGATTATTTCAACCGGATTGAAGTATTGCCGGGTATTTATATCAATGGAGAATTAACTCTGGGAGAAAATATAGCCGATCACGGTGGGCTGAGGATTTCGTTTCAAGCATTTAAAAATGTTCTGAAAGATAAACCGTTGGCAGATAAAGAAGGCTTCACACCTGAACAGCGTTTCTTCTTATCCAATGCTCATTTGTGGGCAACCAATGTCCGCGAAGAATACCTCCGATATTTGGTGCTCAACGATGTTCATACTATAAATAAATGGCGTGTCAATGGAGCCTTGCCTCATATTAGCGCATGGTATGAAGCCTTTCATATTTCTTCAGAAGATTCTATGTATATCAAGCCTGAAAAACGGGTCGATATTTGGTAAAAATATAACTAATCTTTCTTTATCCGGACACAAAGATATATTCCAAGAATGAAACGGAAACACCAAGCCCTACGGGTTTTTGAAGATTTCTTCCTTTTCGTACCGAAAAGAGTAAATCTCCAAAAAGTGTCGCCTAATTCATTCTTTCCATAAGGGAGGTGTTTATCAGATAAAAAAGGAAAAATATATGCTTGGAGTTCTGAAGAAATAACCTATCTTTATCCCCGAGTTATTTGACAAGTATAGCACCGCAAAACGCTGAAAATAGCACGGTTACTAACTCGTTACCTCTGAATTTCAATAACTCTGCTAAAAGTTTATTCTTCAATCGGTTAAGTCAAACTGATGAAAATCTAAAATAAAAAAACGGCAAAAACGGAATAGACTTTCGAGTGCTATCAGTTCTGTGCAAGAACAATTCGAGCCTTCCAAGTCCCTCATAACAGTTTGTCCGAATATAAACACGGGGTTCACATCTGTATAAATAATAGATAATCTGTGGTTTGTTGTGAACCCTGTGAAGGATAGGTAAAAACACGGTACTAATGGCATCCGATATCTCCGAATCCGGTAAGAATTAGTTCCTTATATAGCATGAACTGATCGGCTCACAGCTGTGAGTCGTATGAATCACATTTGTGAGCCGTACGAACCACACTCGTGAGCCGTACGAATCACGCTTGTGAGTCGATTAAGGGATGCGGTGTTTCGGATGAATCTCTGTGAGGTTTTCCTTTAATAAAGGGAATGTTTTTAGCTTGTTTCCCCATCTGTTCTGATGTACTTTCTTTTTGCGGGCATTTATAATATTATAGGAGCAGCAAACACCTCGACAAACTGCTGGCAGAGGAAAACGAAACGTTGTCGTGATTGCTCAGGAAGCAGGGATAGGGGCAGGGCGCGGGACTTTGCCTCTATTTCAGGAGATATTATCCTTCTTCACAATCTCTTCCAGCCTTTTCATGTTTTTCCTTTTCGTTACCCCCGTGATCAGAAACCAGTCGATGATGTACCAAAGTCCAAAACCTCCGGCTGTAAGCAGCTTGCAGATACCAAGGCCCCAGTTGCCGATCATGAAACGGTCCATCCCAAAATATCCAAAGAAAATAGAGACGAGCAACATGTCGCCCGGTCTTTTAAAACGGGTCTTTGTTAAAACCTCCTCTTTTTCAGGAGGAAGGTCGAGCAACCGATGAATAGGTATTTCATATTCGGGAAATTTACTTTCATGGGCAAGAAGGAATTTATCGACTTTGTCTGCTTCCATATAGTTATAATAGTAGTTTTATAAACAGTGGCAAATATAGTTATTTTCCGTATCTTTGGACTTCGATAATCATTAAAACAACAATCTTATGTTTTCAGGAATTGTAGAAGAAACAGCTCAGGTCGTGGCGATCGAGCATGATAAGGACAATATTCATATCACGATGAAATGTTCTTTTGTCGATGAATTGAAAATAGACCAGAGTGTGGCCCACAATGGCGTTTGCCTGACCGTGGTCCGTAAAGATGGAGATACATTCACTACAACGGCTATGCGCGAAACCCTGGAACGTTCCAACCTGGGACTTCTGAAACCGGGCTCGCTCGTGAATCTGGAACGCAGCATGATGATGAACGGACGCTTAGACGGGCATATCGTGCAGGGACATGTCGACCAGACCGCCGTTTGTACAAGTGTGGAAGACGCCAACGGTAGCTGGTATTATACCTTTGAATATCCGTTCGACAAGGAGATGGCCGGGCAGGGATATATAACGGTCGAGAAAGGTTCCGTCTGTGTCAACGGCGTGAGCCTGACTGTCTGCAATTCGAAGCAGAACAGTTTCCAGGTCGCTATCATTCCCTATACGCACGACAATACCAACTTCTGCCAGATCGAAAAAGGCACGGTTGTCAATCTCGAGTTCGACATCGTAGGAAAGTACATCAGCAAAATGATGCAATTCAAATGAAAGATTTCCTTTCTTTAGCAAGCCAGCGGCAGAGTGACCGGGCTTTTGACTCGCAGCGTCCGGTAGAAAAGGAGAAAATAGAGCGCATCCTGGCGGCGGCGTGTATCGCGCCGTCGGCCTGCAATTCGCAACCCTGGCATTTTATCGTGGTGGACGATCCGGAGTTGAAGAATCGGGTGGCGGATGCAACCTCTAACCGCGTCCTCGGGATGAACCATTTCACCAAGCAGGCTCCCGTGCATATCCTGGTGGTGGAGGAGAAGCCGAACTTGACGGCCGGCATCGGTTCGTGGATCAAGGATAAGAATTTTTCCCATTTGGATATCGGCATAACGGCCGCCCATCTGGTGTTGGCCGCCGAAGACGAAGGGCTGGGAAGTTGCATCGTCGGCTGGTTCGACGAAACGAAAGTGCGCAAACTCCTGGATATCCCCTCCGGCAAACGTGTCTTGCTGGACATCGTCATCGGCTATTCCACCCAACCGGACCGGCCCAAGAAGCGCAAAGATCCGAAAGAGGTGGTTAGTTATAATCGGTATTAGATTAATTCTGCAGGTGAATGGTCTGTTACTTTTGGCTTGATCCAAAAGTAACCAAAAGATCAAGGCCGAACCTGCTTCGCTACTTCGTTCCCTTCGTTCGCTGTCGCGTCTGAAACTCGCTTCGCTCAAACAGCAGACGCTCCGGACGCTCACTGCGGTCTCTGCGCTTAACGCTCAACAGCTTAGGCCGGAAGTAGAGCCTGGCGGCTCTTTGGGGATTGCCGATACCGTCTCTTATATAGGTGTCGGTATCGGCAATCCCAAGAGAAAGCACAGCTTTCTAAAAAAGGCCTAAGCGGACGGTCGTCAAGCGGAGGGTAAAGGTGGAGCGTCCGGAGCCTGCGCTGTTTGAGCGAAGCGAGTTTCGCAGGCGACAGCGGAACCTTTGCCCGGAGTAGACCGGACGGTTAAGCCTTGATTTTTTGGTTACTTTTGGATCAAGCCAAAAGTAACGGATTTATTGTTTTCTCCCTTCCTTTATAATGCACCTCCGTTTCCAAAACCCCATCTTATAATAAACGAAGGTCACGATCAACCCGATTGTGATGCTGATACCGATCGCCCACCAGATCCCGCTGCGTCCCAGCCATGAACTGAGATAGTAGGCAAGGGGAATACGGATCAGCCAGAGGCAGACCAGGCTGGTCAGCATCGGGAACAAAGTGTCTCCGGCTCCCCTGAGCGCCCCGTTATATACATTCAGCGCCCCGTGTACAATGAAAAAACCGCCGATGATCAGCAGATATTCTTTCCCGATCGCCACGACATCCGCGTCTTTTGTGAAAACCCGCATCATCTCGTCGCCGAACAGATAGACAGCTGCAAAAGTCAATAACCCCAGGAATATATTCGTGTACATCGTAAACCGTACCCCCTTTTTCACCCGGTCTAACTTTCCTGCCCCGATATTTTGTCCGCAGAAAGCTGCCAACGCCCCCGAAAGGGTGAGGATAGCCTGCGTGATGATCGTATCTATTTTCCCGGCCGCCCCGTAAGCCGTCAGCGTATTGGTCCCGAAGCTGTTCACGATTCCCAACAGGGCGATCAGCCCGAGAGCGATCGCGCATTGCTGCACGCTTGTCGGCAATCCGATTTTCAAACTCTCTTTGAACAGTTTCCAATCGAACAGCATATCCTGCTTTTTGATGGACAGTAGCGGATGCGTATTGTTCACATACGCCAGGGCGATACACATACCGATCCCCTGTGAAATGACAGTCGCCCGTGCCGCCCCCTCGATGCCCCATTTGAAGACAAGTATGAAAAGCAAGTCGAGCGCAATGTTCAGAGCTGTCGTTATCAGGATGAACAGCATCGGGCGGACAGACTCGCCCACGCCTCGCAAAATCGAAATGACACTGTTGAAGGTAACGAACAGAAACGTCCCCCCTATATAAATACGGAAGTAAGCCACCGCCTGCGGAATAACCTCTTCCGGCGTATTGGTCAGGCGGAAAACCGGCTCGGCGAAGATAATCCCCGTAATGGATAATATCACACCCCCGACCAGCATAAAGATGAAGAAAGAGGAGAATGCAAGCTGTACCTTCTGGTACTGTTTTGCCCCGAAAAGTTGTGAAATAACCACCGTGGTCCCGCTCCCGACCCCAATCACGAACGATATGATAAAATAGTAGATGAAGAAGGAAGCCGATACTGCTGCCAATGCCTCTTTCCCTAGAAACTGCCCGACAATGATGCTGTCCGTGATATTATAGAACTGTTGCAGCAAATTCCCGATCAGCAGCGGCAAAGCAAAGCGAACGATCACCTTCCATACCTTCCCCTCCGTCAGATCCGTATGTGTCTTTTTAACTTTCAATTTTCAATTCCCTACAGATCCATCAATAATATATTATCATTCGCCTTAATCATGTCCTCGCGGGTTTTTAACAACGCTTTCCACTCTTTGCTGAACAGTTTGGACGTGTCGATCTTGAAGTTCTCCGAGCCATATTCGTCCATGCGTGTCAGGAGGTAGCTGACCGTGATCTTGTTTACGTCGATAGCCGGCTGGTAATGGACGACGCGTTCATCGTCGCCATAATTCACTTCGATGATGATGTTCAATTCCGTTAATTGGTAAAGTATCTGTGTCGTGATACGGATCGGTATGCGGTAAGCATCTGACAGTTCGTCCGCCGTATAAGGCTTTTCCCCCTTTACGAACCGTTTAACGATTAGGGAAGCGATCAGTAGCGTAAGAAAATCTTTATAGCGTCGGCTGATATTTTTGCTGTCCCGCTCGAAACTGAATTTCTTCACGTTCTGGGAAGCATACGAAATCTCTGCCCCGAACAGGCAGATTAGCCAGGACAGCTGCAGCCACAACAGCAGCAAAGGCAAAGCTGCAAAACTACCGTAAATCGCATTGTACTTGCTCACCCAGATCTGTCCGCTGATGTAGATAAACTGGAAGAACTGGAAAGCGATGCCCGACAGAATCCCGGCTACCAGCCCGTTTACAAACCGGACCTTCGTATTGGGCAGCGAAATGTATAGCCCTGTAAATGCCAGGATCGTAATGATATAAGGGGTTATGTTCAGTACAAGTTCGACCAGCGGAGTGAAGAAGAAATACTGGCTGATAAATGAATTCTGCAAAGTAGACAGGAATATGGACAAACCGCTGGAAGCTGTCATTAGGACCGGTAAAATCAAGAACAACGCCAGATAGTCGGATATCTTCCGATACCACGGGCGTGACTTCTGTATCTGCCAGATATCGTTGAACGTGTCTTCTATGGACGAGATCAGATTGACAACCGTGTAAAACAACAGGATCAGGCCGACCCCGATAATCACGCCGCCCTGTGCCTGTTCCAGATAGCTTTCCACGAATTCGAAAGCCTTGGTCAACTCCGCCTCATGTCCGGGAAAATAGTCGAACAACTCCTGGCGCACGGTATTCTGGAAACCGAACCCTTTGGCTATCCCCAACAGAACCGCCAGAAGAGGCACGATAGACAGCAGGGTGCTGAAGGTGAGGGCAGAGGCTTTCGTTTGAAGATTTTCGTTCTGAAAACCCCTGACAGCAAGAATGATTGTCTTGATGATATTGATATAAAGCTCTTTCAAGCCGCTTACTTCATTTTCGGTGATCCGCCAAATGTCGTAGGTGACGAAACGGATCGTTCTTGTCAGTAGGGCGTTGATCCGTTCTCCGAGCGTCTTTTTATCGGTAGTTTTCATATATAATAATGTGCCTGTAAATTAAATGTGCCAATATACCAATAAAAACCATTTAATTGGCATATTGTTGAATTGGTATATTGGCACATTATAAAAAAGCAGTCTGCCTGTAAGCCGGGTTCTGTACTCCCGCTTGCACGGGAGCGTCTGCCATTTATCTCGTCTTACTGTCACCAGCAAGCTTTAGCGGTCTACCCCCCGGCATCGGACGAGCAGTCCTACATGCGCCGGTATACATGACCTTACAACCCATAAGACGTACGGCATCCTATATTACTATAGGATCCGGTGAGCTCTTACCTCACCTTTTCACCCTTACCGGACAGATCCGGCGGTCGTTTTCTGTTACGCTACTCTACCCTCGCGGACAGCTTCCCGTTAAGAAGTATGGTGCTCTGTGTTGCCCGGACGTTCCTCCCGTCCCGAAGGACGAGCGACAGACCGGCAGACTGCGATGCGACAAAGGTAGTAATTTTAATTGACAATTGGAGGAAAAACTTTTTCCGTTAGGGTTACCGCCCAAGTCCGGCAACTACAATTCTTTATTCCTATGGAGAGAAAAAAACTTTTTCGTTCCGAATAATTCTTTCAGAAGTGCCTGCTAATTTTCTAATCACTGACACTGATTACAGAATTAATAGGCACTCCGATGTTTTTTCATGTCTGTGCAGATACGTTTTCTTGTAGCGGGGATACATTATTCCTTATAGTATGTAATCCATAAGATCGTATTGCTGAAAAAGAATTTGGAGCGGTTACCCTCAGGGTAATTGGAAATGTGATAAAAAGTCGTACCTTTGTTTCGTTACTCACCCGATCCTTTCACGGGTGGGAAACATATATGCGTACATAATTATAATGAGAGGCGTTTGCTTGGCGTCTTGTCTTCTATGGTTCCGAACTTCGTGACTTTGAAATCGAGCAAGAAGATAAAGAAGCGGTAGATGTCCACGGAATTTGTATAGTGTTATTCCCTATACCGTTTCGGTATGGCGGGATTTATATACATATCGGTGTGGGCTCCTGCGTTGCTTATTCTTGTTTGACGGGAATGCGAAGGCTTGGGGGGCGAGGGATAAGTGGCAGGTACAGTTCCCACGCTTCATGGTTTAAATAAACGCTCATAGGGACTGGGGGCATAAGGAAAATATTATGGGACTTTTTGACAAAATCTTTCAATCGGCACCTGAAGAGACCAAGTTGACCCAACAAGAAGCTTTTGCCGGAATTGCTGTTGCGATGGCAGGGGCAGATGGCAGTATCGCAGAGTCTGAATGGGCCGGGATTGTAAATTACATCCGTCGTTTAAGATTGTACGACAATTTTTCCGCTGCAGCTTTTGACAAGCTGTTTGACAAAGTGTTCAAAATTTTGAAGAAGGATGGTGCTGGTGCTTTGGTAAAAGCGTCTACCGATAATCTTTCAGAGGATTTGAAACTTACAGCTTTTGCTTGTGCAGTGGATATCGCACTCGCTGACGGAGTGCTTGAAGAGGAAGAAAAAGCGATTATCAATCAATTGGCAGAAGCGTTGTCTATTCCTGAAAAGACCGCTATTTCTATTATAGAGGTTATGATTATCAAGAATAAGGCATGATATGACATCGCTTGGAATTGAAGTCGGTTGGAAAATCCTTTATTTCCCCTTCTTCAATTCTTTATTTTTCAGGATGACGGTGATATATGAAATCAAAGGGTATTATATTTTTGCTGCTTTTTATTGGCGGTATTTTGTTTGTTATCGGTTCGTACGGCATTTATAACCTGTATGGCAAATCGCAAGCAATGGAACATACCGTAGGAGTCATAACGCATTTGAAAACGGAAAGGACATATCGTCATCGAAAAATATACTACAAGCGTATGGCACGCATTCAGTATGAAACAAAACGTTACCCCACCCATGTGAGGATGCAGTTGCATAATCCGTTTATATTACAGGGAAGTGAAATATCATTATGGTATCATCCGGACCGTACGGAAGAGGTCGTGATACCTTTTGAATATGGGTTTATATGGGGAAGTGTTTGGATATTTGGTGCGTTTTGCCTCTTTTTGGGGATAGTAATTGTAAAAACAAAAATGTGATGATTAAGAAAGGAATATTGAAAGTAGCGCTTATGCTGCTATGTCTGGCTGGTACAGCACCTGTCATGGCTCAGTTTAATGTGAAGAAAGCGGTAAGCGGAGGTCTGAAAGCTGTAAAGGCGGTGACATTGACCGATAAGCAGATGGCAGAGTATGTAAAGGAATACATTGACTGGATGGACAAACACAATCAGGTTTGCGCAGACGATAATCCATATACAATCCGCTTGAAAAAACTGACGGAGGGGTTGACCGATGCTGATGGGATACCTCTGAATTTCAAAGTCTATTATGTGATTGATGTAAATGCATTTGCTTGTGCAGACGGCAGTGTGCGTGTTTTTTCTTCATTAATGGATATTATGACCGATGAAGAATTGCTGGGAGTGATCGGTCACGAAGTAGGTCATGTGGCGCACAGGGATTCAAAGGATGGTTTCCGTACTGCTTTGCTGACATCGGCATTAAAGGACGGCGTTTCATCGCAAGGAGGGAAAGCGGCCTCTTTGACCGAATCGCAGTTGGGTGATTTAGGGGAGGCATTGGTCAATGCCACCTATTCGCAAAAGCAAGAACGTGAGGCTGATGACTATGGTTACGAGTTTTTGAAGAAAGCCGGTAAGAATCCTTGGGCTATGGCATTGTCATTTCAAAAGCTGAAAAAGATGCAAGAAGAAGCGGGTGCGCAGAAAAACAGTAAACTAAATCAATTATTTTCCACTCATCCCGATTTGGATGTTCGTATTAAACGTATGGAAGAACGTGCCACGGGTGAAGGCATTGAAAAACCGGCAAACACAATGCCCGAAACAGCCAAGTAACCTGATCGCAGAAGGCTTGTGCTCATAGTGGATCAAACAGATTTCCACTCGGGAAACATATACAAGAGTGTTGGCGAAAGAGAAGACAAGTGTCTGTCACTTCTTTTTCGTCAACATTTTTATTTTAAAACCACGTGAATGCTGTTATATCGGAACTTTCAGCCGGATCAGCTGTTTTATAGGTGAACGGATGACGAATTGGCAGAAGGTGACTGTTAAAAAGGTACTTTGTAATACACAGTACTGTTAAGTGCCGTTAAGTGCTGAGATAGTGCCGTTAAAAGTGATAAAAAATCACTTGGTAATAGAATATCCGCACGTTTTTTGAGTTTTCTTTGCCGAAAGAAAAGTGTTAAATTTAAATGTTTGATAAAATAGTAAGAGTATGAAAAAAATGTGGAAAAATGTGCTTGGTATAGTTCTCGTAGCTGCAATCAGTGCGGGAGCGGCTGTTGGGACGAGTGCTTACCTGATTAATAAGAATCAACCGGTATTTGGCGCTTCAGGCTCGGCAAATACCTTCAGCCAGCCGATCCGGTTAGCCGGTTATAACACGGTTGCTGCAGAGAATACTGATTTTACGAAGGCTGCAGAAAGTACGGTTCATGGCGTTGTGCATATTAAGGCCACGACAAATGCCAAACAATATGCCGACGGAGGCAATCAGCCGCAATATGTCGATCCGTTCGAATATTTCTTCGGATTCGGAGGACGTGGAGGCGGAGGTTTCCAGCGTCCGCAGCCACAGCCGCGTGTAGGAGCCGGTTCCGGTGTGATCATCTCGACCGATGGATATATTATAACGAACAACCATGTGATCGACGGAGCGGACGAACTGGAAGTGACGTTGAATGACAACCGTAAGTTCGTAGCCAAATTGGTCGGAACAGACCCGACGACGGATATTGCCTTGCTTAAGATCGACGCAAAGGATCTTCCTACTATTCCGTTCGGCGATTCTGAAAAGCTGAAAGTCGGAGAGTGGGTGCTGGCTGTCGGTAACCCGTTTAACCTGACTTCTACGGTTACAGCCGGTATCGTGAGTGCAAAAGGACGTGGCATTTCGATGGGAGGAGGCGATAAGAGCAAGATCGAATCGTTTATCCAGACCGATGCTGCCGTGAACCCGGGTAACAGTGGGGGAGCGCTGGTCAATACGAAAGGTGAGTTGGTCGGTATCAATACCGCTATCTATTCCGAAACAGGAAACTTTGCCGGTTACTCGTTTGCAGTGCCTATCAGTATTGCCGGGAAAGTGGCAAACGACTTGAAGCAGTTCGGTGCCGTACAGCGTGCCATCCTGGGTGTCCAGATTATGAGTGTGGGCGACATCGCCGATATGTTGGGCTATCCGAACTTGCCGGCTAAACAGAAAGAAGAACTGAGTGCCTTGAAATCCAAGATAAAAGTTTCTGAAGGTGCATGCGTGGCCGATTTCGCAGACCGCAGTACAGCTAAGGAAGCCGGCATAGAAAAGGGTGACGTGATTGTAGCTGTAAATGGTGCAAAAGTAAAATCTGCTAATGCTTTGCAGGAACAGATCAGTAAATATCGTCCGGGTGACAAAGTACAGGTAACTGTAGACCGCAATGGTAGCACCAAGACATTTAATGTGGAACTTCGTAACGCACAGGGTAGTACGGCCGTAGTGAAAGGAGCCGCCGACAGCGCTGAAGTTCTGGGAGCCGCTTTTAGTGCGTTGACAAACGAACAGAAACGTGAATTGGGTGTAAGTTATGGTATCGAAGTGACCGGTTTGCTGAATGGAAAACTGAAAGATGCCGGTATCAAGAAAGGCTTCATTATCATGGTTGTAAACGATCAGAAGATTTCTTCTCCTGAACAACTTGAGAGAATAGTTGACAAGGTTTTGAAAGGTAATGGGGACGATCGTTACAATGAGGATGATCGTTACATCGTAGTAAAAGGTTTCTATCCGAATGGACGTACGAAAGTATATGCTATAGATCTGGCTGAATAATAAAATAACGTTATATTCGTCTTATTTGGCGGGAAGATTGTTAAAGGTTTATAATTGGCTGGGTGTAGGGTGCATCCAGCCAATTCTGTCAATAAAAATAATATTATCTTTGCACCCTGATATTCTCAATATAAAAACATTGGATGAGACAGTTAAAGATCACAAAGTCCATTACCAATCGCGAAAGCGCTTCTCTTGACAAGTATCTTCAGGAAATAGGCCGTGAAGATCTGATCACAGTAGAAGAAGAAGTAGAATTGGCACAGGCTATCAAAAGAGGCGACCGGAGAGCATTGGAAAAATTAACCAGAGCGAATCTGCGTTTTGTTGTATCTGTAGCTAAGCAATATCAAAATCAGGGGTTAAGTTTACCAGACCTTATTAATGAAGGTAACCTGGGGTTGATTAAAGCGGCTGAAAAATTTGACGAAACCAGAGGTTTTAAGTTTATTTCCTATGCTGTGTGGTGGATTCGTCAATCTATTTTGCAAGCTTTGGCAGAACAGTCAAGAATCGTACGTCTTCCATTGAATCAGGTGGGCTCGTTGAATAAAATCAGCAAAGCCTTCTCTAAATTCGAACAGGAAAACGAACGTAGGCCTTCTCCTGAAGAACTTGCAGACGAACTGGATATTCCGGTAGATAAGATTTCGGATACTTTAAAGGTATCGGGAAGACATATCTCGGTGGATGCTCCGTTTGTGGAAGGCGAAGACAATAGCCTTTTGGATGTGCTTGTTAACGATGACGCTCCTATCGCTGACCGGTCGTTAATGAACGAGTCGTTGGCAAAAGAAATTGATCGAGCCCTTGCTACATTGACCGAAAGAGAATGTGAGATAATCAAAATGTTTTTCGGTATAGGCTGTCAGGAAATGACATTGGAAGAGATTGGCGACAAATTTGGCCTCACAAGAGAGCGCGTCCGCCAGATCAAGGAAAAAGCAATCAGAAGACTGAGACAAGGTACGCGTAGCAAGCTCCTCAAATCGTATTTAGGTTAACCTCCCCCGGAGGAAGACAAAAGGATTTAAAAGCCTCTTATCCGTTAGGATAGGGGGCTTTCCTCGTTATTATGGTTGATGGTCTTGGTTAAATCTTTCCTTGTACATTATAATACCCATATGAAATCCATCTGTATAGCTTGAAAACGGGAGTATGGGAGAGAGTAAAAATGTTTTGCCTGTAACATTCAGTGGTTCAGCGATTAGAGCAAAGGTCTTACAAACGGGTTAAAAAATAGTTGCAAAAATGTTTGGTGAGTATGTTATAAAGCACTACTTTTGCATCCGCATTCGAGAGAGAACGCTGGTGTTTAAATGATGAAACAAAAAACTTTTGAAAAAAGTTCTGATAAAATTTGGAAGTTAAAATAAAAAGTTATTATCTTTGCATCCACGTTCGCAAAACGAAAGCGACAAGTTCTTTGAAAGATTTACATATCAACAAGTAGTACAAGAGACGTAGTAGAAATACTAAACATACCGTCAAGGAACTACAATAAAATAACGAGATTCTGAGCGAAGATATAAAACAATTTAACAACGAAGAGTTTGATCCTGGCTCAGGATGAACGCTAGCGACAGGCTTAACACATGCAAGTCGAGGGGCATCGGGGTGTAGCAATACACTGCCGGCGACCGGCGCACGGGTGAGTAACGCGTATGCAACTTACCTATCAGAGGGGAATAGCCCGGCGAAAGTCGGATTAATGCCCCATAAAACAGGGGTCCCGCATGGGACTATTTGTTAAAGATTCATCGCTGATAGATAGGCATGCGTTCCATTAGGCAGTTGGCGGGGTAACGGCCCACCAAACCGACGATGGATAGGGGTTCTGAGAGGAAGGTCCCCCACATTGGAACTGAGACACGGTCCAAACTCCTACGGGAGGCAGCAGTGAGGAATATTGGTCAATGGACGTGAGTCTGAACCAGCCAAGTCGCGTGAAGGAAGAAGGTTCTATGGATTGTAAACTTCTTTTATACGGGAATAAAGTGCACCACGTGTGGTGTTTTGTATGTACCGTATGAATAAGCATCGGCTAACTCCGTGCCAGCAGCCGCGGTAATACGGAGGATGCGAGCGTTATCCGGATTTATTGGGTTTAAAGGGTGCGTAGGTTGTTTTTTAAGTCAGCGGTGAAAGTTTGTGGCTCAACCATAAAATTGCCGTTGAAACTGGAAGACTTGAGTGTGTTTGAGGTAGGCGGAATGCGTGGTGTAGCGGTGAAATGCATAGATATCACGCAGAACTCCGATTGCGAAGGCAGCTTACTAAACCATAACTGACACTGAAGCACGAAAGCGTGGGGATCAAACAGGATTAGATACCCTGGTAGTCCACGCAGTAAACGATGATTACTAGGAGTTTGCGATAGACAGTAAGCTCTACAGCGAAAGCGTTAAGTAATCCACCTGGGGAGTACGCCGGCAACGGTGAAACTCAAAGGAATTGACGGGGGCCCGCACAAGCGGAGGAACATGTGGTTTAATTCGATGATACGCGAGGAACCTTACCCGGGTTTGAACGTAGTCGGACTGGCCTTGAAAGAGGCCTTCTAGCAATAGCTGATTACGAGGTGCTGCATGGTTGTCGTCAGCTCGTGCCGTGAGGTGTCGGCTTAAGTGCCATAACGAGCGCAACCCTTATCACTAGTTACTAACAGGTAAAGCTGAGGACTCTGGTGAGACTGCCAGCGTAAGCTGTGAGGAAGGTGGGGATGACGTCAAATCAGCACGGCCCTTACATCCGGGGCGACACACGTGTTACAATGGCATGGACAAAGGGCAGCTACACAGCGATGTGATGCTAATCTCCAAACCATGTCTCAGTTCGGATCGGAGTCTGCAACTCGACTCCGTGAAGCTGGATTCGCTAGTAATCGCGCATCAGCCATGGCGCGGTGAATACGTTCCCGGGCCTTGTACACACCGCCCGTCAAGCCATGGGAGCCGGGGGTACCTGAAGTCCGTAACCGCGAGGATCGGCCTAGGGTAAAACTGGTGACTGGGGCTAAGTCGTAACAAGGTAGCCGTACCGGAAGGTGCGGCTGGAACACCTCCTTTCTGGAGCTTGAATCTGGTTAAAGTAGGAGAATGACAAGTATGTAGTTCTCGTGTACTACGGTTGAATATGTATTCATATATGATCTTAAAACTGGACAACCAGTAAAGAGAAAGATGAAGCTGAGATGAGAAACTCTCAGGCAACACAACAGTTGACAGTCCTATAGCTCAGTTGGTTAGAGCGCTACACTGATAATGTAG
Source organism: Parabacteroides vesiculifaciens (assembly GCF_049860805.1). Lineage (NCBI taxonomy): Bacteria > Pseudomonadati > Bacteroidota > Bacteroidia > Bacteroidales > Tannerellaceae > Parabacteroides > Parabacteroides vesiculifaciens. Next base: position 2,189,832 of record NZ_CP187555.1, on the reverse strand, counting down.
AGGTCGGCAGTTCAACTCTGCCTGGGACTACCAAAATGACAAACGGGGGATTAGCTCAGCTGGCTAGAGCATCTGCCTTGCACGCAGAGGGTCAACGGTTCGAATCCGTTATTCTCCACATAAGATGAGTGGTTTTTAATTGTTAATTATTAATTATTCATTAAACAAAAGATCTTTGACGTATTGGACAACTTCAAAAAAGTTAAGTAACGAATAAATAAGAGCAAACTGAAGATATATCAATCCGACGCGCGATGGATAAGTAATTGCAAAATTGCGAATCCGTCAAGTGTCAGTGATAAAGAAAGTAAGTAAGGGCAGACGGTGGATGCCTTGGCTCTCGGAGGCGATGAAGGACGTGATAAGCTGCGATAAGCCTGGGGTAGGTGCAAATAACCATTGATCCCGGGATTTCCGAATGGGGCAACCCGGCTGGTTGAAGGCCAGCCATTCCGTAAGGAAAGCGAACGTGGGGAACTGAAACATCTAAGTACCCATAGGAGAAGAAAACAAAAGTGATTCCGCAAGTAGTGGCGAGCGAACGCGGAATAGCCCAAACCGTCAATGTTTAGGCATTGTCGGGGTTGTAGGACCACGGCGTAGCAAGAAATTAAGGAAGTAGAATATCTTGGAAAAGATGGCCATAGACGGTGATAGCCCGGTATACGACTCCTTGACGAAGCTTAGTGGTATCCTGAGTAGCGCGGAGCACGAGAAATTCTGTGTGAATCTACGGGGCCCATCCCGTAAGGCTAAATACTCCCGAGAGACCGATAGCGAACCAGTACTGTGAAGGAAAGGTGAAAAGCACCTCGAACAGAGGAGTGAAATAGTCCCTGAAACCGTCTGCCTACAAGCGGTCGGAGCATCGTAAGATGTGACGGCGTGCCTTTTGCATAATGAACCTACGAGTTACTTTCTCCGGCAAGGTTAAGGACTTCAGGTCCGGAGCCGAAGCGAAAGCGAGTCTGAATAGGGCGCCATAGTCGGAGGGAGTAGACGCGAAACCAAGTGATCTACCCTTGGTCAGGATGAAGGTTAGGTAACACTAACTGGAGGTCCGAATGGGTATACGTTGAAAAGTGTTCCAATGAACTGAGGGTAGGGGTGAAAGGCTAATCAAACTTGGAGATAGCTCGTACTCCCCGAAATGCATTTAGGTGCAGCCTTTATTAAGTATAGTATGAGGTAGAGCGACTGATTGGATGCGAGGGCTTCACCGCCTATCAAGTCCAGATAAACTCCGAATGCGTGCTATATATTGATAAGGAGTGAGGGCGCGGGTGCTAAGGTCCGCGTCCGAGAGGAGAAGAATCCAGACCATCAGCTAAGGTCCCCAAATAACAGTTAAGTTGAACTAACGAAGTCAGACTGCAGAGACAGCTAGGATGTTGGCTTGGAAGCAGCCATTCATTTAAAGAGTGCGTAACAGCTCACTAGTCGAGGAGTCTGGCGTGGATAATACTCGGGCATAAACTGTTTACCGAAGCTATGGATGTAGTAATACATGGTAGGGGAGCATTCCATGTGCGTCGAAGGTAAGGGATAACCGTTGCTGGAGCGCATGGAAAAGCAAATGTAGGTATAAGTAACGATAAAGGGAGTGAGAAACTCCCTCGCCGAAAGACTAAGGTTTCCTGATCAACGTTAATCGGATCAGGGTAAGTCGGGACCTAAGGATAAGCCGAACGGCGATTCCGATGGAAGAATGGTTTAATATTCCCATACTACTTTATGGAGCGATGTGGAGACGGAGAAGTGACAGTCCTGCCATCTGACGGAATAGATGGTTGAAGGGTGTAGGCGTCGATCGGGGTAGGCAAATCCGCCCCGAGAGTTGAACCTGACAGTATGCCGAGTACTTGTACAAGGCAATATGGATGTAATCAGGCTCCCTAGAAAATCCGCTAAGCATATTCATAAAGTACCCGTACCGTAAACGGACACACGTAGTTGGGTTGAAAATACTGAGGCGCTCGAGTGATTCACGGTTAAGGAACTAGGCAAATTGACCCTGTAACTTCGGGATAAAGGGTCCCAGCTGTAAGGCTGGGCGCAGAGAATAGGTCCAGGCAACTGTTTAACAAAAACACATGGCTGTGCGAAATAGAAATATGAAGTATACAGCCTGACACCTGCCCGGTGCTGGAAGGTTAAGAGGAGAGCTTATCGCAAGAGAAGGTTTGAATTGAAGCCCCAGTAAACGGCGGCCGTAACTATAACGGTCCTAAGGTAGCGAAATTCCTTGTCGGGTAAGTTCCGACCTGCACGAATGGTGTAATGATCTGGACACTGTCTCAACCGTGAGCTCGGTGAAATTGTAGTATCGGTGAAGATGCCGATTACCCGCGATGGGACGAAAAGACCCCGTGAACCTTTACTATAGCTTTACATTGAATTTGGGCAATTGATGTGTAGGATAGGCCGGAGACAATGAATCAGGCACGCCAGTGTTTGTGGAGTCGCCGTTGAAATACGGCCCTTTGATTGTTTGAGTTCTAACTCTTGGAAAAGAGGACACTGTATGGTGGGTAGTTTGACTGGGGTGGTCGCCTCCAAAAGAGTAACGGAGGCTTCTAAAGGTACCCTCAGACCGATTGGTAACCGGTCGTAGAGTGTAATGGCATAAGGGTGCTTGACTGGGAGACTCACAAGTCGATCAGGTAGGAAACTAGAGCATAGTGATCCGGTGGTTCCGCATGGAAGGGCCATCGCTCAAAGGATAAAAGGTACTCCGGGGATAACAGGCTGATCGCTCCCAAGAGCTCATATCGACGGAGCGGTTTGGCACCTCGATGTCGGCTCGTCACATCCTGGGGCTGGAGAAGGTCCCAAGGGTTGGGCTGTTCGCCCATTAAAGTGGCACGCGAGCTGGGTTCAGAACGTCGTGAGACAGTTCGGTCTCTATCTATCGTGGGCGTAGGATATTTGAGGGGCTCTGACACTAGTACGAGAGGACCGTGTTGGACAGACCACTGGTTTACCGGTTGTTCCGCCAGGAGCACCGCCGGGTATCTAAGTCTGGATTGGATAAGTGCTGAAAGCATCTAAGTACGAAGCCAGCCTCAAGATGAGATATCCCTCAAGGGTCGTTGTAGACTACGACGTAGATAGGCTACAGGTGTAAGGGCAGTAATGTCGAAGCCGAGTAGTACTAATAGCCCGGGACTTTCAAATCATGTAAGGGTTGCTATATAGGCAGTATGCTTGAAAAGAACATAAGAGTTACAAGACAAATCCTTGGGGTTGTCCAGTCAAAAATCTTAATATATAAGAAAAAAAGATATTAAGGTGGTTATAGCGTTGGGGATCCACCTCTTCCCATTCCGAACAGAGAAGTTAAGCCCAACCACGTCGATGGTACTGCGTAAAAGTGGGAGAGTAGATAGCCGCCGTTTTAGAGCAAGAAAGCCGATCCAGTTTTGGGTCGGCTTTCTTCGTTTAAGAAGGTCGGTGGAACAGAAGAACCACCGATCAATATATTTCAGGAGTTAACAATCTTAATTTCGAATATTGAAAAATAAATTGATTTTAATTTGTTTATCCCAATTAAATAGTCGTCCTTTGTAACATCATAGAGGGAAGAAAATAAAATTAAAGATCTTCTCCACATTTGACCAAAGTCAGACTATGATTTGTAATGATTAAGAGGTGGGTAAGAGCGGGCCTTCAGATTTAAGTGAAGAGAACTTCATTTTAAGTCTGTTAATTTAGTCAAAACGATAACTATGAAGTTGGCGGGAGTATAGAAATTTTCTATCTCCCGCTTTTATTATATTAATTCATTTTCCACATAATAAGAATCAACCTGAAAGTGTTCCGGCCCATACCGGAATCTACGTCTTTTTTAAGCATTAGATGGACTCTCGCACTAATGCGCATTAGTTCACTGGCAGATCACTATGGTATGAATAGTAAACTGGAGGCTCAATACAAAAACCGTCTGAGTGATTTTAGGGGTTGGAATCGACTTCCACTTGCAGAGTATTGGTTTCTATTCGAGAACAATATAGGATACTATGTAGGTATGGATGGAACCTCTCTCTCTTCTGGTGATCTTTATACGATTTTAATCAATAAAGAGGCAAAGGGTAAGCGAGACAGTCATCATAGCCTAGATCAAAGAGATATGTGCTGAAAAAGTATCTGAAGTCCTCTTACTACTTTCTCGTCGTCATCGCTTTCAGGTTCGTGAGATAACATTGGACATGGCGTCCAATAGAAAGCTGCCTTTGTTTTCCTGCTGCTAAAAACTTCTTCTTTGTTTTTCGGTATGAGCCAGTGGAATCCAAATATTTTCAGGGTTTAATAATCTTAAATTCGAATATTAAAAAATAAATTGATTTTAATTTGTTTATCCCAATTAAATAGTCGTTCTTTGTAACATCATAGAGGGAAGGTAATAAATTTAAAGATCTTCTCCACATTTGACCAAAGCCAGACTATGATTTGTAATGATTAAGAGGTGGGTAAGAGCGGGCAGAGATTTAAGTGAAGAAAACTTCATTTTAAGTCTATTAATCTAATTAAAACGATAACTATGAGGTTGGCGGGAGTATAGAAATTTTCTATCTCCCGCTTTTATTATATTAATCCATTTTCCACATAATAAGAATTCATATGAAAATATTTTCCAACCGTTATTTATTCTGGAAAAAATGTTGTAATGTTCAGGTGCTATTTGAATTTACCCGAAATTTATTGTGAGTCTGAAAAGAAAGAGCTTCTCACCGAACATTTGGTCTGTAATACTTTCTCGGCAAACATGAACATACTCTTTTAACAGGGAATGTGACCATACATCTCTTTTTGAAAAGCTGCAACCTCTATGGAGTAAAGGCTTCCTTTGAATATAAACCCTATAGGGAGTTTATTATATGAGTAATGATATTTACATATTAAAAAGGGCTATCTTATAAGTGTTTTAAAGTCTCTGAAAATTAAGCATTAGAGAACAACCTCGTAGAGAGTATGAATTTAAACATAAAAAAGGGACTGTCATAGACATGCTAGACAGCCCCTAACTTCATAGTTATCGTTTTGGTCAAATTGACAGATCTAAAATGAAGTTTTCTTCACTTAAATCTGAACGCCCGCTCTTACCCACCACTTAATCATTACAAATTATAGTCAGGCTTTGGTCAAATGTGGAGAAGATCTTTAATTTTGTTCTCTTCTCTCTATAATGTTACAAAGGACGGCTAATTAATTGGAATAAACAAATTAAAATCAATTTATTTATGAATTTAAAATTGCAAGCCTTAAATATACAGATTATCTGTTTAGGAATTGTTCGCTAACCGGTAACTATTACTCTTCCCTACATTATAAATAGATATAAATGTGCTGTAAACTTTCCTGGAAGACCTGTCATCTTCACGCGGAAGATGTATCATCTTACACGGATAGGATGTATCGTGTTATTGGTGTAAGATGATACATCTTACCGTGTAGTGGGAAAATCTTGGTTAGCCTTTATTGATTAATCGGATTCCTTCAGCTTCGATATCGATTATTTTTTGTTTGTAAAGAGCTCCTATGGCCTGTTTGAATGCTTTTTTACTACAGCGAAATAGAGAATAAATAAGTTCCGGTTCGCTTTTATCATGAACGGCAACGTATCCTCCTTGAGCTTTTAGCGAATCCAGGATAGTCTTGGCAATACCTTCGACCTTTTGATATCCTAAAGGAGTGAGGCTGACATCTATCTTCTCGTCTTCCCTAACTTCTTTGATGTATCCTTTTAGATGTTCTCCTTTTTCCAGGCGTTGAAAAACTTCACTGTGATAAACCAGCCCCCAATGAGTATTGTTGATAATTACTTTATATCCTATTTCTGTATCCTCTGCGACCAGCAAATCTACTTCCTGATTAAAGGAATAATCCGGTACAACATTGTCCAGATATTTATCAATTCTTGCGGAGGCAACTATACGCCCGGTAACATGATCTACATGCACATATACCAGATACCATTTTCCTTCCCGCATTGGCATTTTTTGTTCTTTAAAAGGAACCAGTAAATCTTTCATCAATCCCCATTCCAGAAAAGCACCAGTGTTATTAACCGATTTCACTTCCATAAACTGAAATTCTCCTACTTGCGCAAGTGGCTTGGCCGTTGTTGCAATCAACCTTCCTTCATTGTCATGATAAATAAAAACCTCGACTTCATCTCCTGGTTTTACATTTTTGGGTACATAACGGGCTGGCAAAAGTATCTCCAGCCCATCCCCACCATCCAGATAAACTCCAAAGTCCAGATCTTTTACGATCTTTAGTTTATTATATTTTCCTATTTCTACCATGATTCTATTTGTTTTCTGACAAAAGTACGGGAAAATGGGTTAATATCCTATATTTTTTATTTTCTAAGCAGCAATATATTATTTTTTGCATCGTTATAGATGTAATAGTTTTTATAAGGAGTTTTTAGATGGACGGCTCCTATGAAAGTTGTATCTTTGCAGTTCTAATTTTTGAAATACTTATTAATAGCATGAGATTGAAATATTATTTGTTTGCCCTTTTTTGTGGATTGATGTGTGCGTGTTCGGCACCAAAAGATGTGGTTTATTTTCAAGGTATAGATGCTCTGACACCAGAACAATTGGCGAAAATGAGTCAATCATATACGACTAAAATAACGAATGATGATCTTTTATCGATTAATGTGACAGCATGGGATCCTGCAGCTGTTACCCCCTTTAATCCTCCGGTATATGCATATTCGGCCACTCCACAAGGGGAACAGCCAATCATAGCATCTCAAAACTTATATACATATTTGGTAGACCAGGAAGGAAATATAAATTTCCCAGTTTTGGGTAAGATACATGCCGCTGGTCTGACGAGACAGGAGCTAGCCAATAAAATGGAAGAAATGATTTCCAAATATGTGGAAAACCCGTTGGTAAATGTACAGTTGCTAAATTTTAAAATAACACTAATGGGAGATATCTCGCGTCCAGGTGCATATACGATAAAGAATGATAGGATATCTATATTGGAAGCTATAGGATTAGGTGGAGATTTGCAGTTGACTGCTAATCGGAAAAATATTCTGGTGATTCGTGACAATAATGGAATAAAAGAAAGTCATCGTTTGGATTTAACTGATCCAGCAATATTTGCATCTCCCTATTTTTATTTGCAACAAAATGATATTGTTTATGCTGAACCGATAAAGAATAAACAGCGTTCCCGAACTAGTGCGGACCGTTCTTTTACGATGTCATTGCTGACTACAGTGATAAGTTCTCTCTCCATTATCACAAGTATGGTTATTACAATTGTTAATTTAAATAAATAATAATTACATATGGAATCTATTCAGCAAGATAATGAGGTAATTAATCTGAAAAAGATTATCATTTATTATTTTTGTCACTGGCGATGTTTTTTAGTAGCAGGCATTTTTTCGTTAATCCCAGCTCTATTATATTTGATTTTGGTTCCCCGTACTTATGAAATGATGACAAAGATATTGTTGTTGGAAGATAAAGGGACTTCAAGCTCGGGATTGAATATCGGTGATGCTTCGGGATTGATGAAGACGTTTGGCTTAGGAGGCATTAGCGGCGGTAGTTTTAATATGGATGACGAATTGGCAAAGCTGATGTCTACGACTACTTTGAATGAGGTTGTTTTGAAGTTAGGTCTGAATATCGTTTACTATAAGCCTAATGCTTATAAATATAAAATGTATGAAGATGCTCCTTTATTATTGTCTACTGATTCGGTAACACAAAAGAGTCTGGAATCTCCTATAGCATTTAATGTTGATATAGATAAGACAGGGAGAGTTAAAGTAGTAGCTAAAAAAGAGGATGGCAAGAAGTATTTTGAATTTAAGTCTTTACCGGCGGAAATAAAATTGGAAGAAGGAACTTTCGTTTTGTCATTTAGGAAAGAAGAGATAAAGCCTTTATCCTTAAAGCTTGAAATAGCTCCGTCTATATGGGTCGCACAAGATTTGTCCGAATCATTATTGTTTGATGAATTTGCGAAAAATGCAAATGTGGTGGAGATTTCATGTACTGATTACGAAAAAAAGAGAGGACTGGATTTGTTAAGGACATTAGTGGATGTTTATAATTCGCAAGAAGACTCCATAAAAAAAGCTGAAGGTAGAAAAAGCGTTCAATTCCTAGATGAGCGTTTAAATGCAGTTGTAGCCGATCTAACGGATGTTGAAGTTAATATTGAACGTTACAAACTCAAAAATAAGATGACGGATATTGAATACGACGTTCAGTTCTATGCTGACCAGATGAAAGAACTGCAGATGAAAATCATAGAGTTGGAAGCCCAAGTTCGTTTGGTTGATTTGTTGGATGCATATGTGAACGATCCTCAGAATAAATATAATCTGGTTCCTATTTTGCTGGCCTCTGGTGAAGGCGAGAATTCTTCTAAATCTGTTTTATCATATAATGAAGCGTTGTTAGAACGTTCAAGACTTCTGCAAAGTACGAAAGGGGATAATCCGTTGATAGGGCAAATGAATAAGCAAGTAGATCAATTGCGTGAGAGTGTTTTTCTTTCTATCGATAATGCTAAAAAAAGTTTGACTTTAACTTTGGATGATCTAAAAGGAAAAGAAAAAATTATTATGGATAAAATGGGAGTTGTTCCGACATTAGAGAGAGAATATATCGACTTTCGCCGTCAACAGGAAATATATCAGGCTCTTTATCTGATCCTTTTGCAGAAGCGGGAAGATTTTCTTCTTTCTATTGGAGAGAATAAGGATCGAGCACGTATTATTGAGACCGCATATGTTAAGAAGAAATCAATTGCTCCTAGAAAATTATATGCTCTTATCGGTATGATTATTTTCACAATGGTTGTTCCGGTTGCATTTTTATTTGGAAAAGAGCAATTTGTGGCATTAAAGAAGGAATATAAAGAAACGAAGTAAGATATGGAAAAAGTATTGGTTACAGGTGCTGATGGTTTTATCGGTTCTCATTTGACTGAAATGTTATTGGAACAGGGGTATAAAGTCAAAGCACTTTCATATTATAATTCTTTCAATGATTGGGGGTGGTTAAATCATGTTAAGCATCCTGAATTGGAGGTGGTGACAGGTGATGTTCGTGATCCTTATTTCTGCAAGCATATAACTCAAGATGTTGAGATTATTTTCCATTTGGCAGCATTGATCGCAATTCCTTATTCTTATGTTGCTCCGGACAGTTATGTGGATACAAATATAAAAGGGACTTTGAATATTTGCCAAGCAGCAAAAGAAAATGGGGTGAAGAAAGTTCTTGTAACTTCAACTTCAGAGGTGTATGGAACAGCACGTTATGTCCCGATTGACGAAAATCATCCCAGACAACCGCAATCACCTTATTCTGCAACAAAGATTGGAGCGGATGCAATTGCAATGAGTTTTTATAATGCTTTTGCTTTGCCGGTTGTGTTAGTTAGACCGTTCAATACGTATGGTCCCCGTCAATCGGCTCGGGCTATTATTCCAACCATTATAACGCAGATAGCAAATGGAAAGAAGGAGATAAAGTTAGGGGACTTGACCCCGACGCGTGATTTTAATTTCGTGAAAGATACTTGTAAAGGGTTTATCGAATTGGCTAAATGTGATGCAGCGATAGGACAAGAAGTCAACATCTGTAGCAACAATGAAATTTCGATGCGTGATACTTTGAATTTAATAGCTCGTCTGATGAATTCAGATGTTAAGTTCATAGAGGATCAGGCCCGTATCCGTCCTAAGAACTCTGAAGTTTTTCGTTTATGGGGAGATAATGCGAAGGTAAAATCCTTAACAGGATACGAACCTTCTTATTCTTTGGAAGAAGGTCTAAAAGAAACGATAAATTGGTTTTTAGATAAAGATAATTTGAGAAAATATAAAGCTGACATATATAATGTATAAGCCTATAGTTGATTTTATACATAGATTATATCATTCGGATGACTTTGTTCCTCTTCATGCCCCTTGTTTTATAGGTAATGAAAAGAAATATCTGAATGAGTGCATTGATACGACATTTGTCTCAAGTGTTGGTAAGTTTGTAGATCGATTTGAGGAGATGGTTGCTGATTATACAGGAGCAGCAAAGGCTGTAGTTTGTGTAAACGGTACAAATGCTCTTCATATGGCTTTACTATTAGCGGGGGTAGAGCGTGAAGATGAAGTAATATCTCAGGCTTTGACATTTGTCGCTACTGCGAATGCAATTAGTTATATTGGTGCTCATCCCGTTTTTATTGATGTAGATAGGGAAACGATGGGGTTGTCTCCCGATAGTTTGAGGAAATGGCTTTTAGCATTTGCTGAAATAAAGGATGGAGTTTGCTATAATAAAGAAACAGGGAGAAGAGTGAAAGCTTGTGTCCCGATGCATACGTTCGGGCATCCTACAAGATTAGTGGAGCTTGCACAAATATGTGAACAGTATCATATCGAGTTAATAGAAGATGCTGCTGAAAGTATCGGCAGCTTGTATAAAGGTAGGCATACTGGTACTTTTGCTAAAATCAGTGCGCTAAGTTTTAATGGAAATAAAACTATTACGACTGGTGGGGGCGGTATGTTGTTGTTTCAGGATGCTGAATTGGGCGATTATGCAAAACATTTGACAACGCAAGCAAAGGTTCCTCATCGTTGGGAATTTATGCATGACCATATCGGTTATAATTATCGTATGCCTAATATAAATGCAGCGTTAGGTTGTGCGCAGATGGAGAATTTGGATCGTTTTATAGATAATAAACGTGAAACTGCTGAAAAGTATAAATTTTTTTTCAAGGATACACCGATTGAGTTCTTTTCCGAACCGGAAGATTGTCGTTCCAATTATTGGTTGAATGCCGTTTTATTGCCTGATAAGTCGGCACGTGACGAATTTCTGACTTATACAAATGATCATGGAGTTATGACACGGCCGATTTGGGGATTGATGAGTAAGCAGCCCATGTTTGCAGGTTGCCAGACAGACGATTTGGTGAACACGTATTGGTTTGAGGAGCGTGTTGTGAATATTCCAAGTAGCGTTAGGTTATGAGTGATCTCGGTAATATAGTCTTGGTCGGCGGTGGTGGACATTGCAAATCGGTGATAGAAGCCGCCGAGAGTGCTGGTCATAAGATACTCGGTATACTTGATATGCCGGAATATGTCGGTAGTTCTGTTTTGGGATATCCGGTTATCGGAACGGATGATGATTTGATTAAATATGTGGATAAGGCCTTGTTCCTTGTGACGGTAGGACATATAAAGGATGCAAGTTTGCGAATTCGGTTGCACGAACATATTCAATCGGTTGGTGGTTGTTTGGCTACGATTGTAGCTTCAACAGCTCATGTTTCCCGTCATGCTTCCATAGGGGAAGGAAGTGTCGTGTTACATCATGCTATGGTTAATGCAGGCGCTCACATTGGGAAAGGTTGCATCATCAATACATTTGCCAATATTGAGCATGATGCAGTTATTGGTGACTTTTGCCATATTTCTACTGGGGCAATGGTGAATGGTAATTGTACAGTTGGCCAAGGTGTCTTTTTAGGAAGTCAATCTGTGTTGGTGAACGGTGTTGGTATTATGGAATCTTGTGTTATTGCGGCTGGTAGTGTTGTGCGTAAAAATATAGTGAAAAAAGGCATTTATTCCGGTAATCCGGCTTTATTAAAGATAAAATTGTAAGATATGAAACATACTCTTGTTATAGCGGAGGCAGGTGTAAATCATAACGGTTCGCTTGAAATAGCTAAGCAGTTGATTGATGTGGCAGCAGAGGCAGGGGTTGATTATGTTAAGTTTCAAACCTTTAAAGCCGAGTTGCTGGTTTCAAAAAGCGCAATCAAGGCAGAGTATCAACAAATAAACTTGCATGATGGTAATGATTCCCAATACCAAATGCTGAAGCAACTGGAACTTACTTGGGAACAGCATTTGATATTGATAGACTATTGTAAAAAGAAAGGAGTAAAGTTTTTCTCTACTGCTTTTGATTTGGATAGTATTGATTTTCTTGCAGAGCTTCATTTGGGGTTGTGGAAAATTCCTTCAGGAGAAATTACTAATTATCCTTATTTAAGGAAGATTGCTCGAAGAAGAGAACCCGTAATTCTCTCTTCCGGAATGAGTGGATACCGGGAAATAGAAGAGGCGTTGGCTGTCCTGGTGGAAAATGGTGTCCGGCATGGTGATATAATAATACTCCATTGTAATACAGAATATCCGACTCCTATGGAAGATGTGAATTTGCGGGCTATGCAGTCTATTGCCGAGAGGTTTCATGTCAAAGTCGGATATTCCGATCATACAAGAGGTATAGAGGTACCTATTGCGGCAGTTGCATTGGGTGCTTCTGTTATAGAAAAGCATTTTACTTTGGATCGGAATTTAAAGGGGCCAGATCATAAAGCTTCTTTGGAGCCGGATGAACTGAAGAGAATGGTTTCATCAATTCGTAATATAGAAAAGGCTTTAGGAGATGCTGAAAAACGGATAAGTCCTTCGGAAGCTAAAAATATAGGAGTTGCCAGGAAAAGTATCGTTGCTGCATCCAAAATAGAGAAAGGTGAGATTTTTACAGAACAGAATCTGACTGTAAAACGTCCGGGAAACGGCATCTCTCCTATGCAATGGTTGGATGTAGTAGGGAAGACGGCAACAAGATTATATGAACCAGATGATCTGATAGAATTATGAGAAAAATATGCGTTATAACCGGTAGCCGTGCTGAATATGGTTTACTAAGTGGCCTTATGAAGCAAATAGAAGAATCTGAAGATTTAAAACTACAGGTCATAGTAACAAATATGCACCTTTCTCCTGAGTTTGGCTTGACGTATAAGGAAATTGAGAAAGATGGTTTTGTTATTGATAAGAGAGTTGAAATGTTGCTTTCGTCGGATACATCAAGTGCTACGGCTAAATCCGTAGGATTAGGTATGATTGGTTTTGCCGATGCCTATGAAGACCTGTGCCCCGATTTGATAGTTGTATTAGGAGACCGATATGAAATTCTGGCTGCCGTTTCCACTGCCTTGTTTTTTAAGATTCCTGTTGCTCATTTACATGGAGGAGAGATAACGGAGGGAGCCTATGACGATGCGATCCGCCACGCGATTACTAAGATGAGCCATTTGCATTTTACCTCGACGGAAGAATATCGGAAGAGGGTGATCCAGTTGGGAGAAAGCCCGGATCGGGTGTTTAATGTAGGAGCTATTGGAGTTGAAAATATAAAAAAAGGCTCTTTTCTTTCGAAAGAGGAATTGGAGAATAGTTTGGATTTTAAGTTAGGAGATAAGTCTTTGCTTGTCACGTTTCATCCTGTGACTTTGGAAACGTGTACAGCACGGAAACAATGTGAAAATTTGTTGGAGGTTTTGGCTAAACATTCGGAATATCGGATACTTTTTACACTTCCGAATTCAGACACGGACGGGCGTGTCATAATAGACTGCATAAAAGATTTTGTTGCGAAAAATGAAGACCGGGCAATCGCCTTTAAGTCTTTGGGCAAGCTTCGTTATCTTTCGGCATTGAAATATGTCTCTGCTGCGATAGGTAATTCTTCAAGCGGTATCTTGGAAGTTCCGAGTTTCGGAATACCGACCCTGGATATTGGGAATCGTCAAAAGGGGCGTATTGCTGCAAAAAGCGTAGTGCATTGCGGAGCGTCAACGGAGGAAATAGAACAGGGTTTTAAATTAATTTTTTCTGAAGCAATTCAATCTGTAGCAAAATTGCGGAGTAATCCGTATGAAAAGGAGGGAACCACAGATATGATTGTTTCTCAGTTGAAGGCTTATCCGTTGGAAAACCTGATTCAGAAATCATTTTATAATTTGTAATATGGATGTAAACTCAAAATATATTATAGATGAGAGTCTTAATATCGGGGAGGCTTTAGTTTCATTGAATCAACTATCAAATGATATTTTAACTCTGTTTGTTGTAGACGGTCAGGGGAGAATGGTCGGTTCATTGACAGACGGAGATATTCGTCGGTGTCTGATTAATGGGGTGAAATTGGATGCACCTGTTTCTATGGCTATGAATCGAAATTTTCATTATTTACAATATGGTAATATTTCTATTGATGAAATAAAAGCATTAAAATCAAAGAAGATAGTTTTATTGCCCTATTTGGATTGTGATAGGCGTATAATTAAAATATATAACCTTCAGAAACAGAAGTCTATTTTACCAGTAGATGCGGTTTTGATGGCAGGAGGAAAAGGATTGCGTTTACGCCCATTGACAGAAACAGTCCCTAAGCCATTGTTGAAGGTTGGCAATAAACCGATTATAGATTATAATATAGATCGTTTAATCGAATATGGCGTTGATCATATTTCAATAACTGTAAATTATTTAAAGGAACAGATTGAGTCATATATTGCCGAATCCCGTGTGGATTCTAATATACATTGTGTTCGTGAACCGCAGTATTTAGGTACAATAGGGTCGATCAGATTTGTGGAATGTTTTCATCATGATACGGTATTAGTGATGAATTCGGACTTATTTACAAATATAAATTATGAAGATTTTTTCTCTCATTTTTCAGAAAATAAGGCTGATATGTCTGTTGCTGCAGTGCCTTACTCGGTTTCAGTACCGTATGGAATATTTGATTTAGACGGACGGGAGATTAAAGGCATAAAAGAGAAACCGACATTCAATTATTATGCTAATGCTGGTATATATTTGATAAAAAGAAGTTTATTGGAACTTATTCCTTCAAATAGATTCTTTGATGCAACGGATTTTCTGAATCTGTTAATATCGAAGGGGTATAAAGTCATACGTTATCCCATTACCGGATATTGGTTGGATATCGGTAAGTTTGAAGATTTTGATAAAGCTCAGGAATTAGTGAACCATTTATAATTGAATAATGAAATTATTGTATTTGATACCGGCAAGAGGAGGAAGTAAGGGCATTCCTCATAAGAATATCAAGCAGTTATCAGGAAAGCCTTTAATTGCCTATTCAATTGATGTGGCTCGTCAATTGACGGATGATTGCAACATTTGTATATCGACCGATGATGATGAAATTATACAGGTTGTTAGATCTTATGGTCTGACAGTACCGTTTAAAAGGCCTGATTCCCTTGCTACTGATTCAGCGGGTACATACGAGGTCATTTTGCATGCAATCGGTTTTTACGAGAACTTAGGGGTTAGCTATGATGCGGTAGTCCTTTTACAACCGACTTCTCCATTGAGGACAGCTCAGCAGGTAACGGAGGCTATCGGATTATACGATAAATCTGTTGATGCTGTTGTTTCCGTATGCGAATCTCCTCAGAATCCATATTATAATTTATTTGAGGAGAATAGTGATGGATATCTTCGTATCTCAAAGGGAGATGGAGCCTTTAGGAGACGCCAGGATACACCTTCTGTCTGGATGTTTAATGGAGCTATTTATGTGTTTAATGTAGAGTCTTTGCGTAAGGGATATTTTGATAGTTTTAAGAAAATACGCAAGTATGTTATGCCACTGGATATGTCAGTCGATTTAGACACCCTTACAGATTGGATATATCTGGAAGCTGTAATGAATAAAAGAAAGTAGCATGTTTTTTACTTTAATAAATAAGATACGGACTAATACATTGTTCAGGAACGGAACATTATTTGCATTTTTTTCGTTTCTGAATAGTGGCATTGGTTTCTTGTTGCTATTGGTGTTAGCCAGTTTTATACCTCCTTCTGAATACGGAGAGTTGAATCTGTTTAATACATTTGTGACATTGTTGTCTATTTTTATTTCGTTGAATGCAACAGGTATTATCGCTGTTGATTTTTTTTCTGCGGAGAAAACGCAACTTCGGCGGATGTTAAGTACGGTTTTATGCCTATCTTCCGTTTCATTTCTTGTTTTTTCATTATTGCTCTTGTTCTTTTCTGCTTTTTTTGAACGAATAATCGGATTGTCTGTTGAGTATCAATGGTTGGGGCTGTTGGTATGTTATATGCAAGTATTTTCTACGGTCAATCTGGATATTTGGCGTTTAGAAGAAAATCCTCTTTCATATGGTATATATAGTGTCGCAACAGTTCTTGCAAACTTTATCTTGACTTTGGTTTTGGTTATTGGTTTCCATTGGGGGTGGTTGGGACGAGTATATGCACAGGTCGCTGTTAGTATGCTGTTCTTCTTTGTCAGTATCTATTTCTTGATAAGAAGGGGCTATCTTCAAAAATTGATACCAAATAAAGAGACTATAAAATCTGCTTTGGACTTTGGTATTCCTTTGATTCCTCATAGTGCTTCTGCCTGGATTCGTCAAGGTTTGGATCGGTATGTGATTAATTACTTTTATATGGCAACCCAAGTCGGAATATATAGCTTTGCTTACAATTTTGCTAATATTATTCAGATTATAGGATTGGCTTTTAATGCGACAAATTCAGTATATATATATAAGAATCTGGCTAATATAGAGGCGGATACATCCAGCCGTTTATTGAAGCAAACTAAAGTCATGACTTTATTTTTTGCAATCATTACATTATGTGTTTATGTCGGGACTTCTGTCTTTATACCGATATTTGTTCCTAAATATGCGGATGCAGTATCCTATTTATTCCCGTTGTGCATGGGGGCCTTTTTTCAATGTGTATATTATCTGTTTGTAAATTATCTGTTCTATTATAAGAAAACAAAAAAATTAATGTATATAACATTTTCAATGTCTCTCTTTCATGTACTGCTATCTGTGTTGTTGACACGGTATTCGGTGATGTATACGGCTTATGTAACGATGATTGTAAACATGATGATTGCATTGGGAGTTTTTTTATACAGTCGTCGGGTTTATAAGTTAATATAGTATGTTAAAAAATATAGTTGTAATTTGTCATGAGCCTTTGACAAATAGAATTAAAACGAATTTTTATATAGATGATTTTATTCAAGCGGGTTTTACTGTTGAATATTGGGATATTTCTCAATATATGTTCCCAGGAATGAAATTAGTGGGACAGATTGAAGAATCTTATATTAGAAAATTATCTGATTTATCGGAGATACAACGTCGGTTGTATTTGATTGATATTAAAAGAACAATATTTATTGTTGAGGCTTTTACGAACTGGAAATCAAGAAAGTTTTATAGGTTGCTGTCTGATAAAAAATGTTTTATTGTTCGAATAGATATGTATGGAAATACAATAATGAATATTTCTATATGGCAAAAGTTGAAAAGTATACAAATAGAAAGGATTTTTAAAATAATAAAAAATCGATTACAAGAGTGTTTGTTGAAATATTATAAAGTACTCTTTAACGTAAAAGATTTTGATATGATCTTTTCTTCTTCTATTTTGTATTCGGATCGAATTCCTATTAATCATCCCGATTATGAGCGGTATATATTGAATCCTGTCGCGAAGAAAGATGGATATATTGTCTTTTTAGATGTTTATTATCCCTTGCATCCGGATATCATATATATGATGAAAAATAAAAATGTATCTGTCGTTAATTATCAACGTAGTTTGAATACTTTTTTTGATAGTTTGGAGAAACAGTGCAATATGCCCATAATTATTGCTGCTCATCCGAAATCAGAATATGTAGGGACTGAATTTGGTAATCGAAAAATAGTGAAGGGAGAAACTGATTCTCTAGTGGAAAAATCAAATATGGTTATATTGCATACAAGTAATTCTGTATCGTATTGTATTTTGTATAATAAACCTTTTGCATTAATAACAAATGAAGAATATGATAAAAATCTTTATTTAAAATCAGTTCAGAAAAAATTGTCTGTAACATTGAATATCCCAGTTTGGAATATAGATAAAAATGATATGTCGAATTTTTATCCATGTCAATTAAGCGAGGAAGAACGGAATAAATATATTTATTCTTACTTGACATCTTTAGAAACATCTAAAATGCTTAATAAAGATATATTATTAGGTCAATTTGCCAAAATGTAGTAGGTATGGTGTTGAGAGAAAGTGAAATTTTATCATTCTATTGATGCGACTTTTATTGTGAGAACCCTGATAAAGTAGTATATTTGTTACTTCGAAGATAATCAAATCATGCTTAAGGTTTTTCGATTCTACAGTGTGATAGTTCACGGATGTAAACAAGCAGATTGAGTATCACGAGAGAGGTGGAAGTGAATGCAGTTATTCTTCTGTTTAAGGAAGAATAAGAGTTTAGTTAAAATGCTTCAATACAATAATTGAAAACTATAAACGTTTTAATGTAAATTGTTAATAAATAATGTTTCAAGATTTTATAAATAAGAACTTTTGTAGACTCCTTATTTTCACACTCATGTTTGGAGTGATGCTGTACGATACAATAGGATTTGATTATACAGATGAACTGTGCTCTTTATTATTGTTTGTCTTATTTCTCAAATATGTTTTTTCCACTCCGCATTGGGAAGTAAATAAGATGTTTTTAGTGACTACAACTGTTTTTCTTTTCTATCTATGCTATTCTTTCTACATCGGAACTACTAGCAAGGCTGCTGTAATAGTCGATTTTGTCTCACAATATAAACCTTATCTCGGTTTTTTTAGTGTTTATGCGATCAAGCCTATTATATCTCCAACATATAAAAAATTGATAAGTGAAATTTGTATTGTTCTGGGTATCTATTTATGTATTATAGGATTGGCTTACGTAATTTATCCTGTGACTATCTCATATACTCTAAAGCATCCTTCTCGATTAGCTACAGCAGTTTCAATAGTTGCTCTTTTATATCTTTATTGTAGTAATTTTACTGCTAAAGAAAAGTTTATATTTATTTTATTGATGTTAGTCGGATTGTGTTCCGGACGTTCTAAATTCTATGGCTTCTTTATCATAAGTGCGGCTATGACTCTTTTTGTAAAGCCGTCATTTAAATTTAAGTTGAATATCAAAAATATTATTTTCAGTTCAATTGTCCTTGCTTTGGTTTTATTTTTTACTTACAAAAAATTGAATATCTATTTTATCAGTGGAGGTGACTTTGTGGGTAGTGATGAAAAGATACAAGATGCTATTGCACGGGCAGCGCTTTATTTTTACGTGCCGGATATTTTGGCCGATTATTGCCCTTTTGGTCCAGGATTCGGGACTTATGGAACTTATGCGTCTGGTGTATATTATTCACCATTATATAATCAATATGGGATGGATGGAATATATGGATTAAGTAAAAACTTTGGTTCTTTCATTGCGGATACTTATTATCCGGCATTGGCGCAATTTGGATATGTCGGTATTTGTTTATTCTTCCTGTTTTGGGGAAAACTAGCGTTAAAAGCATTGAAAAACTTTAAGTTTGCCTATAAAGAGGTGTTAATGGCATTAATGATTATTGCCTTTTTTATGATTGAATGTACAACAGATACAACAATAACACATAATCGTGGATTATTTATGATGGTGCTTTTAGGACTCTTGTTCTCTGATATAAGACATGTTGTAGTGCAAGATAAGAATGAAAAAATATTGTCTTCAAAATAATTCTTATGGCAAGAATACTTGTAGCGAATAAATTCTATTATCCAAGAGGGGGAGATTGTATTTATACAATCGACTTGGTTGAATTGTTAAAATCTCATGGGCATGATGTTGCTGTTTTTGCAATGCAGCATCCGAATACATTACAAACATCATGGAATAAATATTTTCCGAAAGAGGTTAAATTTAGAATGGGGGTGAGCTTTTTTAGAGCGGTTATGCGTCCATTTGGAACGGTTGATGTCATACAAAAGTTCAATGCTTTATTAGATGATTTCAAACCGGATATTGTCCATTTGAATAATATTCATTCGCAGCTTTCTCCCGCTATTGCAGAATTGGCACATAGACGGGGTATCAAAGTTTTTTGGACATTACATGATTATAAATTACTTTGTCCTCGTTATGACTGTTTGCAAAATGGAGCAATTTGCGAACTGTGTTTTGAAAATCTGCATAATGTAGTTAAATATAAATGTCTTAAAAATTCATATATAGCGAGTTCTATTGCATATTTGGAGGCCAAAAAATGGAACCGGAGCAGGCTGGAAGAATGTACGGATCAGTTTATTGCTCCGAGTCAGTTTATGTTGGAAAAAATGAAGTCAGGGGGATTTTCTTCTTCAAAGATAACACAGTTCTATCATTTTGTGGATAAAAAGAAATACATGGATGTTGATTATAACAAAGAGGACTACTATTGTTATGTCGGGCGTTTGTCTCCCGAAAAAGGTGTTACGACTTTAATTGAAGCAGCCAATCAGCTACCATATAAATTAAAAATAGTGGGAGATGGTCCTTTGAAAGACGAACTGGCTGCTAAAGCAAATAAAGATGCACCGATTGACTTTTTGGGTTTTAAATCGTGGGAAGATGTAAAAACAATTGTAAGTAAAGCACGTTTTATAGTTGTTCCTTCAGAGTGGTATGAAGTTTTGGGACTTGTAATCATAGAAGCGGAATGTTTAGGAACCCCAGTATTGGGTGCACGTATTGGTGCGATTCCGGAGTTGATAGAAGAAAATGTAAACGGTAAGTGTTTTGAGAGTAAGAATGTTTCTGATTTATCAGAGAAAATAACGAAAATGTTCAATACTGGCTTTGATTACCAGGCTATTGCAGAGGTTGCGCAAAAAAAATTAAACGCGGAAATGTATTATGATCATCTCATAAAAGTGTACGGTTTATAAACCGTACACAAGAAGTTTTTTTTATTAACTTGTCTTATAATACAGAAAATATTATCTTACGCTTTGTAAGAAAGAAACAATAAAAATAAATGACTAATCAACAAAGTAAAATACAAAGCCCTACCGATATGTGTATTATTACAACCTATCGGTGTCCTATGCAGTGTAAAATGTGTGATATTTGGCAGAATCCTACGGAGAAAAGTAAAGAAATTCAGCCAAAGGAGTTGGAACTGTTGCCAAATGTGAAGTTTGTCAATATTACAGGGGGAGAACCTTTTATTCGGGAAGACTTGGATGAGATTGTAGAAGTCCTTTTCAAAAAATCTCCACGTGTAGTTATTTCTACTTCCGGTTGGTTTGAAGACCGTGTTATCAAATTGGCTGAAAAATATCCAAAAATCGGTGTCAGGATAAGCATTGAGGGGTTATCACAAAAAAATGATGAATTGCGAGGTCGTAAAGGTGGGTTTGATAAAGGCCTAAGAACACTTCTTATGTTACGCGAAATGGGTATTAAGGATATTGGATTTGGTATAACCGTATCAAACAATAATTCTGAAGATATGCTATCCTTATACCATTTGGCCAAGCAGTTGAATTTGGAATTTGCTACGGCGGCATTCCATAATTCATACTATTTCCACAAGTATGACAATGTTATAACTAATAAGACGGAGGTTATTTCCAATTTCGAGAAACTTATTTCCTTGCAGATGCAAGAGGCATCTCCCAAATCTTGGTTCAGGGCATTTTTTAATAATGGATTGATAAATTATATTGAAGGAAACCGAAGAATGCTCCCTTGTGAGGCAGGTCTGGTTAATTTTTTTGTTGACCCTTACGGTGAAGTGTATCCATGCAATGGTCTTGAAAAAAAATATTGGAAAGAAAGTATGGGGAATATCCGGGCTGTAACTGATTTTCAGGAAATTTGGCAGAGCGAACAGGCCCAAAGAGTTAGAGAACAAGTTCGCAAATGTCCTAAGAACTGTTGGATGGTAGGTACGGCATCGCCTGTTATGAAAAAGTACATTCGCTATCCGTTACAATGGGTTGTGAAAAATAAGGTGAATAGCTTGTTGAATAAGCCTTTATGTTTAGAGAAAAAATGGTATGATGTCGGTCAAGATCCGGAACAAGGTTCTTTAAAAAGTAAGTTATGAGAATAGTGGTTGTCGGGCTAAGAGGCTTTCCTAATATACAAGGTGGAGTGGAGACACACTGTGAAGAATTATTCCCCAGAATTGCAAAGATGGGGCATGAGGTCATTGTGATTAGAAGGAGGAATTTTGTGAAAGAGAATCCTTCTCTCCTTGAATATAAAGGTGTTAAATTCAAGGATATTCCAAGCCCTTCCATATCGGGTTTGGAAGCAGTTGTTCATACCGCCTTGGGTATTCTGTATGCAAAAAAAGTACATGCAGATATTCTTCACATTCAGGCAATAGGACCTTCAATTATGATCCCTTTGGCCAGGTTGTTAGGACTCAGGGTTGTTATGACGCATCATGGTCCAGATTATGATCGGGATAAATGGGGGACATTTGCTAAATTTATACTTCGGTTAGGAGAGCGTTTTGCTGCAATTGCAGCAAAGGATATTATATCCATATCAACTGTTATTTCGGATATTTTGAAAGAAAAATATAAGCGGGTAAAACGGGTATATCTTATCTTTAATGGAATTACTTCTTTTGATGGAATCACTGATTCTACGGATTATTTGGATAGTATAAATTTGTCTCCAGGTAAATATATATTGGCTGTTGGCCGATTTGTTGAAGAAAAAAGATTTGACAAACTGATTGAGGCATATATAAAATCGCATTTAAAAAATTACAAATTAATAATCGCCGGAGATACAGATTATCCTACGGCGTATGCACATTTTCTCAAGACTTTCGCTCTTGAAAATGAAGTAATCATCCCAGGTATTGTTAAAGGAGAAAAACTGTATCAATTATATAAACATGCGGCTTTGTTTGTCCTTCCTTCTTCTCATGAAGGTTTGCCAATCACCTTATTAGAGGCAATGGCCTGCCGGCAAAAGGTATTGGTCAGTGATATTCCGGCAAATAAAGCAGTCGGTTTGCCAGAAAAGAATTATTTTAAATTGGATGATATAGAAGATATGATGTATCATATTAAGGAACTGTTGAATAATGGACAGACGAACCAGATATATGATTTATCAAAATATGATTGGGATAATATTGCCAAACAGACAGAGGCAGTCTATTTGACAATATAATCCCCATGGCAAATATCTGTAAGCATTCGGTAAACCCCGTCTCACGACGGTCTTTAAAGATATTGAGATGTCTCTTAAGAATTCCGACTTTTCTCTGAAAAAGTTCCAGTTTTTAAGAGACATCTCTTACTTTTTAGGAGATTCTTAAATGATTGCACGCTCTTTGAGCGAGTGAGGAAGCAACTCGGCCAAGTCCTTTGAGTAATCATTATCATACTCATGAACGTGGTTAAGGAAGTAGTTCATCCACTCTTTGAAGTCTACGCCTACCGCTTTGCAGCATCCCATCAGAGAGTAAATCACAGCAGCATCTTCAGCTGCTTCATGATTGCCGCAGAAGAGATAGTTCTTGCGGCCCAAAGCTACCGGGCGTACACTATTTTCGATGAGATTATTATCGGGCAGATATCGACCATCCATGGTATAACGCACCAGCTGACGTGAGTAATTCAAGAAGTAGCCGATGGCTTTTCCTATAGGGCTCTTGGGAAGCACATTGTTCTGTTCACATATACACCATTTTTCAAAAGCACGTATAATGGGATAAGCGAGTCGTTTGCGTAACTCCATGCGTTGGATGGTATCCATATTTTGATCGTCAGCCATTCGTTCTACATCATAGAGCATGCCGATTTGGGCTAACGCATGTTCTGCTCTAGCCTTATCATGGGTTAATGCTCTGTCAAAATAGCGTCTGGCATGCGCCCAACAGCACAGGGTGGTGATACCTTTAAACTTTTCCAAGATGTTATATTCAGCGTAACCATCTGTTTGTATGGCTCCTTGATAATCTTTAAAGAGTTGGATAACCACTTTTTGGCCTCTTGATCCTTCGTTATAGGAGAAGAAAATCAAATTGTTTACTACACTCCGAACCAACCATAAGTATCTTTTTACCGTTTGATGCTTCTCATTATTAATAACCGGAACTGTAGTTTCATCAGACTGAACGTAATCTGTGGCTAAAACGAGTTCTCTTAATCGATAATAAGCAGGCCGCATTAAATCTGCTACATCATGGAACCAGGATTCGATGGTTGATGGAGGTATGCTAACCCCTAATCGCTTATACATTTGGACTTGCCTGTAGAAAGGAAGATGATCTACATATTTTCCAACCATTAGGTCTGTAAGTAGCGATGCGCTTGCGTAACTTTTGGCAATGGGTTCATTCTGTACAGGAGCGGTCAGTATCTCCTTCGTGTCTTTGCGCATACCTTTGTGGCGGATAGTCACTCGAACATATAATTCAGCAGGATTAAACTCCAAGTGTTCAGATGTCTCAGTATCATCAAACAGTACCCATTCATCTTCATGCCCTTTGTAACCATCAGGATAGATATGTTCTTCTACACGAGGAAGGCTTTCAGGTAACTTCTGCCGAACAGGGACTCGCTTTTCGTGCTCTTTGACTGTTACTTTTTTGTAGTCGGTAATCTCTTCAATGGCCTTTCGAGCGGTTTCCTCCTCTTCAGGCGTCATCTCAAGTTGTTCAAAGTCAAGTTTGAGTTGATTCGGATCATCGGGGATTCGTCGTTTTTCCGACATGGCTCCCCACATCTTCCGTTCCAGATAGAGAAGTTTCTGTTCCAGTTGGGCGATAAGATTGTCTTTATCTTCAATCGTTTTATCTCGTTTCTGGAGAGCTTCCTCTTTTTCTGCCAGCTTAGCCTCGTACGTAGCCTTCATTTTCTTTGCATCGCTCAATTCCTTCAGCTGTTGTTCTGCTTTAGTAGCACGACGATATTCTGCATCGCGGTCGCGAAGCAGCTGGTCAATGAGGGTTTGTTGATTCGGGTTTTCTGACATCTTTTAGTTCTTTATTTATGGTGTAAAGATACGAAAATCAGGCATTTTCACATGCTTTGTGATGCCAAAAAGTCACAATAAACACTACTATTTCTTAGGGTTCCAACGGCTGCATCGCTTAACATCTGAAGTTGATATTCCTTGCACAATCATCATCAAGTCAGACCACTTTATATTTCTTGAGGTAGCTGTATCATCCGAGTCTATTTCGGGAAGTTTAAAGGCTCCTCTCTCAAGTTTCATATTATAGATAACCAAGCCCCCATATTCAGCATGAAGGATCTTTAAACCGGTTAATGATTTATTGATGAAGATGTAAGCTTCTCCATCCTGAACGTCCATACCCATGTGATTGGTTACGATACCACTTAGTGAATAGAAACTTTTGCGCATATCCGTGGGATATGGGTATAGGAAGAATCGGTTTGAGTCATTTAGATTAAACATAGACTACTGGCATAAAAGGATTAAGGAGCGGAGCATCTCAAGCGGCATGTCGCTATTCACTCGAAGGGTCACACCATTTTGGTATACTATTTCACAAGCGGCATTGTTCTCCATCTTCACTTCTGGAATGATGGTGGTGCCCATAGTGATTTTTCCATTTTGACGGTTCATCTGTACCGGTACAAATCCATTGCTTTGCGGTAACAATGACTCTGTAAGCTTTTTACGCCAATAGTAGAATTTACTTTCTTCAAAACCTGTATTACCACAATAGTCGCGAATGGAAAGGCCAGTAGATTTCCAATCCTCATGAATCTTTTTGAATTCATCTAAAGTTAAGTTCTTCATATCTTTCACGTTTTATAATTTGCGCACAAAGGTATGAAGAACTATATTGGCCTATAATACGCGGTTTGCTGAATGCTTACAAATATCTAAGTGTTTCTTTAAAAACTCAGCTATCTGTCTTCCCATTGCGTGTCGAGAGAAATTTTCCAAATACATTTTTCTTGCATTTTCGCCTATTTCATTTCGTTTCCTATCATCTGATAGAAACTCAGATATCTGTTGTGCAAATAAATCAATATCTTTTGCGATTGCAACACCGTTATATCCATCTTTTATATACATTTCTTGCAGTGTGCTTGGCGTTGTAACAATAGTGGTCTTTTTCAACATCATGCTATTAAGTAAGACGGTGTCTCCGGAGCATATAGTCCCATCGTTAATCGGGATTATGACCAAATCAGCATTGGCAATCCAAGGAAATTGTTGATCTCCTGTGATATCGTTTCTTAAGATAACATTTTTTGGTAATTCCCTTTTGGGCATATAGGTATCGCTAATGATGATTAATCTGTGTTTTTCTAGTTGGGGTGTATCCCAAACTGACAGCAGAAAATCAAAATCCCTGTTTGAGCGTCCAATGGTCAGACTGTAATCGGAACAATTAACCTTTGATTGTTTCCAGTGATCAAATAAGTCGGGAACTCCAAAACCTCTTACGATGAATTTACTTTTATCAATCCCAAGCTCTTCACTACAGCTTTCAACATAGTTATAGCTTGGCACATGCATAAAATCCAAATAGATGTTGTCTACGCAGAATTTCATGTATTTATAGTAAATGGAACCTAAGAATCCTTTCTTTCTTTTGTAAGTGAAATTCAGTGCAACGATTTTAGTGTGTTTCTTGACTTTAAACAGTCGGCAATAGAAAGCCATGTTCAAGGCATAAAATTGTTGCCATCCCAATAACAGATCGCATTTTTCCTTACTTAAAAAGAACATTAAGGGGGCTATAAAGTATTTGATATAGCGCAATATATTGATAAGTTTATTTTTTTGTCCATAATCACTGCGTGCAACTTTGATTGTACAATTTTCTCCCAAAACAGATGAGATGGCTTCTGAAAAGGTTTGTACTTCTTCTTTCTCACAATCAACAAATAAAATACATTTCATACTTATAATTACTTATTATGAATTGGATTTCAATAATTTATCAAATAAATTCTCCCATTGTCCCATGACATGTTTAACAGAATAGCGCATGATGTTCAATCGGGCTTTTTCTCCCATCCGACAACGTAGAGACTCGTCATCCATAAGAAGAGACAACTTTTCGGATAAGGCTTGAATATCGCCAACCGGTACAATAAAGCCGTCTTCTCCCTGCGATATGATTTCTGAAGGACCACAAGGGGTTGCGAAGCTTATACATGGCAAACCGCATGCCATTGCTTCCGGAAGAACCATAGGAAAGCCTTCGGAGCGGGAACTCATTACATATATGGAGGCATTCAAATATTTGTCAGCAATATCGCGTGTTGGTGGAAAAATATGTACGGAATCGTCAATTGCATATTGCTGGATAATTGATCGTAATTTGGCATAGTCTTCTCCTTCCCCATAGATGACAAGTTGCCAGTCCGGATGCTTTTGAACCACTTGATTCCAGGCATCCAACAGCATATCATATCCCTTTAGTACTGTCAGTCGTCCTACGCTGATTACTTGTTTGTTCAGGTTGGTGGAACTTTTTTCGGGTACAAAAGAGATTGCATTGGTGATTACATATAGGTTTCGGATATTTTTCCAATTTTTCGCGTCTTCTTTTGTTAATACTACAAACGCATCATAATGGTTGATAAAGGATTGTTTACGCCATTCTTTCGTTAAAGCAAACCATTTTTTATATGTGGGAGCTCCATTATATTTGAGTTCAATAGCACGCGAATAGTGAGAAAAATGATATTGCAAGATTTTTAGGCTTCCATCCTTTAGCGAGTGAAGAAAAGAGAGTTCATGATCAAATAAGGAGATTGTAAAATCAGGTCGCAATACATGTAAGAGCTCATTTAACTTACGTTTGTGTTTCCTTCCTTTCCGTATTCGATTCCATATTTTCACTGGAGACATGGAGTTGTCAACTTCCTCATAACATATATTGAGATTATGGAAATTAATTTTGTCTGAGAATTCAAAGGCCGGCTTTTCTCGTTGAGGAATTTCAGTTGTCACAACATGTACTTCATGTCCATGTTCTGCAAAGTGATTTGCTTGAATAGAGAGCGTTCGTTCAGTTCCTCCGGCTCGTGAATGATCGGAAATACAATATACAATTTTCATGCTACGATAATTTAAATAGAATTGTGTATCTTATTTTTTGACATATCTGCTTAATATTTCGTATACACTAATTTTAAGCTGCCCAATCCCATTTTTTCTTTTTCGGCTATGCTATATAAGATAAGTAATTCATTTGCTGATAAAAACTCAATAGC
The DNA here is from genome assembly GCF_049860805.1 of Parabacteroides vesiculifaciens. NCBI lineage: Bacteria > Pseudomonadati > Bacteroidota > Bacteroidia > Bacteroidales > Tannerellaceae > Parabacteroides > Parabacteroides vesiculifaciens. The sequence continues at coordinate 2,161,865 of NZ_CP187555.1, read as the reverse complement.
AGGATAACAAGCCGAATATCCTTTTTTATTTTCCAATATAGATTTGTTTTTCCATGTCTGACCTTCATCTATGGAAGCTGCAAAACATAGAGGCATCCGCTCTTGGCTGCTCATATTCCAAACAGCGATTAGAGCATCATTGTATGGGTTTCTGGCAATTGAAGCAGGAGACAGTGGCGATTGGAGAGTACTGGCTGTAACTTTACTCCAAGAATGCCCTTCATCTTTTGAGTACGAATAATATTGCCATCCCCCGTTTGTTCTGATATACATCAATATATTCCCATTAAGTAATTCAATGATTCCTGGCTCTTGAAAAATCAATTGGCTTTGGGTAGAAGGAACAGGCTTACCTTGCTTCCAGGTTTTGCCTAAATCATCGGAATAGTAACAATAGATTGTACCGTCTCCTTGAAATTCTCCATTTTTAAAAGAATGTTTGGAGACAGGGATTATAATTCTTCCTGTAGATAATTGAATTGCCCGGCTATTATTCATTACGAAATATCCGCTTTGGGGCTTAATACATGCGATTGGTTCTGACCAGGTCTCAGCGTTATCATTGGAAAACCTGACAACAGGATAACAATCAGTATTGCTGTTTTTTATAAGGTAAAACAAGGCTATTGTATTGTTGTTTAACTTCAGCAGAGAAGCCGACATGACATTTAAACTATTTTCCCGGTTTATAAATTCAACTTCATCAGACCAACTTTTTCCTCTGTCAGTCGAAATGCGTTTGACTAATGTAGCCGGGCTATGATCATAATAATTTCCATGAAATTTTGTGTAAACTAATAAAAGGAGATCTTCTCTGATTTGTATAATGTCTCCTTCGCTTCTTCTTGGTATGTCTAATGAAGATTTGATAAATAGAGATTCTGATTTAAATGCATAGGTTAAAATTTCTTCCTCTATGTCTTCTGAAGAACAGCTCATAAAACAAAAAACAAGGATGAAACAAATCCAACTGGAATTTATATTTTTAGTCATATTGAACCTCTAATTATTGTTTTGTAAAGATATAAAATTACTCTATATAAATCTCATGTTGATATTGCTTTAATATATTTTATTTTTTATTTTTTCGATATTACGGTAACTACTCAGCTCCTTGTTTATGCCTTTTACATTGCCGGTTTTAAATGTATTGCAACATTGGCACCTATCCGAATATCATCTTTTAAACATGCTTTTTTATCATTCTCAAGAAGTTTGTCTTGCGAGGCAATGATGTGTTTGCTTATGACATCTGTCCTGGGGTTTCCTGTGACAATGGTAGGGGCAGGACCGAATATGATATTGTTCCCGCATTTTTTCATGGCTATTTAAAAAAGCGGAAATAATATGATGTCCTTGATGAACTCTATCGCATGGGATAGTCTTTCTATGATTCGAACAGTTTTAATATGCATCTTTGTTTTTTTTGTTAAATTGTTATGTCGGATCTAATGATTTGTTTAAATATCGAGTTCTCTTTTAAATAAACCGTATTCACATCTTTTGCACTGTGTGAACCCCGTCTTTCTTTTTGATATCCTTTAGCGCGCACCCCGTGCATCCTTGGCAAGGGTCGTTTGCCTTAGGAGGATGCATCAGGAAATTATATATTTTTCTTCCTATGTAGAAGATGACGATAAGGCCGATGATGATGACTATTACTTCCTGCCACATAAGCGATGTTGTTAACTAAATAGATTTATAAAGAAATGTCCCGTTTGGTAGACCACGCACGAGACGATCCAGGCGAGTACGCAGGTATAAATGATCACGAATAGACCCCACTTCCAGGAACCGGATTCGTGGACGATAGCCGAGATCGTTGCGATACAGGGGAAATAGATCAGGACAAAGAGCATGAAACTCAGTGCTATCAAGGGCGTGAAGACCGGTTCTCCCTCTGCATTCTTATCCTGTTTCAGCCGTTCGGTCAGGACCTGGCTGTCGTCGGACTCTCCCGTGTATAAGACGCTCAACGTACTGACGACGACTTCTTTGGCGGCCATGCCGGTCAGCAGGCTGACACTCATCTTCCAGTCGAAACCCAGGGGATGGAGTGCCGGTTGTATCGCTTGTCCGATACGGCCGATATAAGATTCCTGCTGGTGTTCCATCGATTTCAGGCGTTCCAGTTCGGCGATGGCTTCGGCTTTATCTTCCGGGTTCGTATCGGACTGTTCCACTTCGGCGATCTGTTTGTCAAAGACATCCCCCTTTTCCGAGTGGCGGGGGAAATAGCCTAAGAACCAGATGATGATGGAAGCGACCAGGATGACACCTCCCATCTTGTGCAGATATTGCTTGGCCTTTTCCCACATGTGGATCGTGATCGACTTTCCGGTCGGCATACGGTAGGGGGGAAGCTCCATCACGAAAGGCACATCTTCGTCGTTGAAAAGGAAACGTTTGAACAGACGCGCCATCAGGACGGCAAGCAGGATGCCCGAAGCATAGAGGATCAGCATGACTGTTCCGGCCGTCTGCGGGAAGAAAGCGCCTGTCAGCAGGACATATACCGGAAGGCGGGCGCTGCAACTCATCAACGGGTTGACCAGCATGGTGATCATCCGGCTGTTGCGGCTTTCGATCGTGCGTGACGCCATGATGGCGGGCACGTTGCAACCGAATCCCATCACAAGCGGAATGAACGATTTTCCGTGCAGCCCCATCTTGTGCATGATCTTATCCATGATGAAAGCGGCGCGTGCCATATAGCCGGAATCTTCCATAAAGGAGATAAAGGCATACAGTATCAAGATATTGGGCAGGAACACGATAACGCCTCCCACGCCTCCGATGATACCGTCGACCAGCAGGTCTTTCAGCGGGCCTTCGCTCATGTTGATACGCACGAACTCTCCGATCCAGCCTACGAATGACTCGATCCATTCCATCGGATATTCTCCCAGCCGGAAGGTCGCTTCGAACATAAGCCACATGAAGAGGATAAAGATCGGGAAGCCCAGCACTTTATGGGTTACGAACAGATCGATGATCTGCGTGCTCGTCGCTTCTTTTATTTTGTTTTGCTCATACGTTTCACGCAGTGCACCGGAGATGAAACCGTAGCGGGCGTTGGTGAAGGCTGTCTCGCAATCCTCTTGCAGGAGCGTTTCGATTTGGGCGGCATTGCGGTCGCGTTCCTGGATAACCGCTTCGGAGCCGGGCATCGACTTTACGAACGACTCTACTTCCGGATCGCCTTCGAGCAATTTGATGGCGAAGTAGCGTTTTGAAAGGCTTTTAGGCACGTTCCCGTTCAGCTTCAAAGCGTGCCTTACCGGATAAATGGCTTTTTCCAATACTTCGCCATAGTTGATATGGATATGGCGGAGCACGGGATCTTCCTCTTCGTACACTTTTATGACGCGGTTGAAAAGGTCTTCGATACCGAAACCGGTTTTGCTGATGGTCGGGACAATCGGCGTACCGATCATCCTCGAGAGCGAGTTGTGGTCGAACTTGTTGCCGTGCCGTTCCAGTTCGTCGTACATATTGAGGGCGATAACCATACGTACGTCCATGTCGATCAACTGGCAGGTCAGGTAGAGGTTGCGTTCCAGGTTGGATGCGTCGACCACGTTGATCACGACGTCCGGCTGTTCTTCATTGAGATGCTTGCGGACGTAGAGTTCTTCAGGGGTGTAGGCCGATAACGAATAGGTTCCCGGTAGGTCCACGATCTTGAAGGTATAACCGTTCTGATGGAATGTGCCGGCTTTGGCGTCGACAGTCACACCGCTGTAGTTACCGACATGTTCGTGTGCGCCGGATGCGAAATTGAATAAAGATGTTTTACCGCAATTGGGATTCCCGACCAACGCGACGTTGATGGTTTTGCCTTTGTGCATGGCCATCGCCTGCAAGCTCTTGCCTGAAGGTTGGATATAGGAGTCTACCGGGCGGTTCTCCGGTTGCCCGGCGTTGGCTTCTGCAAATTCGGCCGCACTGACAACTTCTATCATTTGCGCGTCGTTTCGTCTCAGTGAAACGTCGTAACCCATTACACGATAGTGTATAGGGTCTTTAAGCGGCGCGTTTTGGATCACATCGACCTCTTTCCCTCTGATAAATCCCATTTCGATAATGCGTTTGCGGAAGGCTCCGCGTCCCATTACCTTTACTATAACCCCTTTTTCGCCTGTGCGAAGTTCTGATAGTCTCATCTTTTTTTAATCTTGCGCAAAGGTAGCATGAAATGGTAATATGGTCAATACCGTATTGTAGGTATTTTTTGTTAGTTTTGCTGCGGCAAAGGCTTTAAGATATGACTATGCGAAACAAGGTTATATTATGTTTGGGATCTAATTCGGACTGCGAGGCGAATCTGAAGTCGGCAGCCGGTCTGCTGCGCACCTATTTCAGCTCGATCCGGTTTTCCGAGGCGGTCTATACGGAGCCGGTAGGTTTGCCTGGTTCAGGCTTATTCCTGAACCAGGTGGCTGTTGCCGGTACGGATGCTTCGCCTGAGGAGGTGAGGCAGGCTTTGAAAAACATGGAAAAACAATTGGGCCGCACGCCGGACAGCAAACAGAAGGGGCGGATTCCGATCGATATAGACCTGCTCCTCTGGAACGGTGTGGTCCTGAAACCCGCCGATTGGGAAAAGGAGTATGTGCAACTACTTTTCCGTTCTGTTGCGGACTGAAGCAATGATGAGGAACGGGGATATGCGGACTCCCCAAGTTCCGGTGTTGAAAATAATGTAATTGGCTATTTTAGCAAGCCATTTCTTTAGTTTGTTCTTTGTGGAAGTGTTATATAATCCACAGTGTATGCGTAATATGCCATCTTCTTCATCCGACATGTGGTAACAATATTCCTTAAGGGGGAGGATGCGTTCCATATAATTACCGTTTTCCGGGTCACAGGTGTTATGTTTGTCCTTGTAGCCGGTCAATGTGGCGGCTCCTGTTCCCTCCCAGTTGTGGGATTGGATGAAATACCGGATGTCTGCATAGTTCATTCCACGGGTAAGGGACGCATATTTATGGGCTTCGCTTTCCTCCATCTCCGGATGGATCTGTTTGATGAACTCCAGTCTTTTTGTGTAATAGTTAGGGGTGCAGGCATTCCCTTTTTCGTATGCATCCATTTCTTTCCTGAGTTTTCTGCATTTCCAGAAATTCATAGGGTTGGAACCGGTCGTGAAAACCAAACCCAGATTTTGATTGAGTGAAGATATGTCTGCAAAGAAGTGGCGGAGGTTATAAATATGTTCGATCACATCAAGTCCGATGATGAGATGCGGCTTGACTTTATTCGTTCGGCACCAGGAGACTAGCTCTGGCGAATCGCCACATATAATGGCATCCGGTCCGATTCCGTACGTTTTGCTCAATTCCTCTACTGTCTTGACTGAGTTTGGGTTCCGGTCAATGTAAATGACTTTGTGGATACCGAACATTTTCAAAAAGATACTGAAAAAGCCACATCCACCTCCATAGTCAACCACGATAAGTTCTTCTTTTTTCAAAGGTTTGATCTTTTCCCCAACGATCCGGGCGTGATTGTATATCTTGATATAATAGCTGGATGCCGATTTCAAGTTGGCTATATATTGTTTGTTATAGTCGCTGATCGGCAGTTTGTCAAAATCGTATTCAAATAATTGTTTCTCGAAATTCGTCAGGAATTCGTATAATTTATCTTTTTCCATAAATGATGTTGTTTAGGCGTTCGCCTTGATGTTGGTTTGAATAAGTCGGATAAAGGCTGTTGCGACGTTTCCCGATCAGCTCCGGGTCCATATCGGCCTGCATCAATTCCCGGCAGATGCGGATCATTTCGTCCGGCGTGTCGGCGATATGGCAAAGCTGGTCAAGTCCGCTGCCTGCCACCATCAGTCGGTTGACCACCGTATGGCGTCCGGCGAAGAGGCTGTTCAGCAGCTTCAGTTTCAACCCGGTCGCCTGGAATGTGATCAGGACGTGTATCTGGGCGTCGTGTATCAATTGGTTCATCCGTTCTTCTGACGGGTTGGCTTCGATACGGATATTCGGGTACGGAGCCGCCGCTTTCGATAAAGAGACGGGCGGGTTCATGCCCGCGATGATGCAGCGGCAATCCAGTTGGCCGAACACGTTCCGGATCAGGAAAAGGGCGGCCTGCGTATTCTCGATCACGGACAATTTACCATGATAGAGGATGAAACCGGAGGAACCCGGCTTTACCGTAATCCGGTCGTTGGTGTGGAAGCATGGCATAAATTCGACCGGCTTGCCGGGGAATTGGCGTCGGAGGTAATCGGCGTCGGTTGTCGACACGGCGATAATCAGGTCTGCATGTTCCAATACCTTCTGATAGTGTTTGAAACGCCAGGCTTCTATCCGAAAGAAACATTTCCGGATAGGATGGCTCTCCGCCTGTGACAGGTGGAAATAGTAGTCATGTTCGATATTCGCTTCCCGGTAAATTTTTTTCCGGTTTTTCAGTCGCGGATCGTTTATGTAGTAGCAGCAATGGAGTCCTTCGAACAGGATCGGATAATCGTTTTTCAGCAGATTGGCGATCAGTTCCGGATGTTTGCGGCTGTACACGTTGTAAGGCAGCAGGGTCAGGTTGGTACGCAATCCCGTATGCCGCTTGTAGTAATATACCTTTTCGCAGATGGCTTCCAGTTCGGGCGAATGCTCGCGTTCGTATTCGAAACAGTGCAGGATGATCTTTACGCCGCACTGGTGCAGAGCCTTCATCTTATAATACACATCGATGACCCCACCGTAGTTGGCGGGCCAGGGAATATTGAAAGCTATGATGTTCAGGTATCTTTCCATGTCTGTCATTTGCTGTTTAACCGGCTAAAGATACGCATAAATTGTTCAGCTTGTTTTCTACGGGAGAAACGTTCCACCGCTTCCTTATCCGTATCAACATGCGTGTACCCGTTCCCCTGCCAGAACTGGTAATGGTGCAGGATAAAGCGATAGGCCTCTTCTGCCGTGCGGGCTGCCAGGCCGGAACGGGTTTCCCGGATGGTGGCTTCGAGGCAACTTTCGTCGCTCTTTACGCAGAGTAAGGGCTTTTCGACAGCCATCGATTCGAATAGCTTGGTAGTCATAAATCCTTTGGGTCCGTCGGATGCGAAAGTGTTGGCTAATTGCAGCAGGATGGAACTGCGGTTCAACACGCCGGGAATATCGGAGGCGGGAACATAACCGAAAAAATCCATATACCGGGCAACCGGGTAAGCGGCTGCCGCTTGCATGATGAGCGCTTTTGACTCGGCGTCGACATACCATTGGATGCGAAACCGCTCCGGGGCGATACGTTTTTCACGGTCCAACCGGCTGACGGCTTCGAAAAGCAGCCGGGGGTCACGTGTCGCCAGGCTGATCAAGCGTCCGGTATAGGTGATGACGAATTGGGAGGTACGGTGTTGTTCGGGATAAAAGAGCTCCGGATCGTAACCGTTGTAGACCAGCTCCGTATGGGAATTATATGCTTTGAGCTTTTCTGCGTGCCAGGGGGAGATGGTCGTGACCTGATCAGCTTTTCTTAGGGCATTGTTCCTGTCCCGTAACAGTTTATGACGGAATGCCGCCGTGATCTTCCTATCCAGCCAGGGGAAGGTGCGGAAGTTATGGGCGATATATTCGTTGGAAGCATATTGTTCGATAATATCCCGCAGGTCGATTACTAACGGCAGGTGGTGTTTCTCTGCTACATACCGGGCGGCCGGCAGGGGGAAAGCCCGGTACGAACTGCACAGGATGCCGGTATAGCCTCCTTCTTCGAGCAAGCGGGAGGCGGCTTTTGCCATCTTCTTATCTTTATAATGGAAAAAGAAATCGAGTATGAATATGCATATCCACTCTAACTTTTGCGGGATTTTCCCTTTGAAACGAAAGAAATTTACATATGTGACAGGCGTTTCTCCCTTCAGGAAAGAGAAGGTGTTGTCATCGATCTGCTCAGTGACGACGACAGGTTCCCATCCGGCCCGCTTCATGTATTTGCATAAATAGCCCATTCGCGGTCCGAATGCTGGTGGAAACATATCACATAATATTAGTATTTTCATGCTTTTATCAATTCTTCAATGATGGCGGCGAATAGTTTTCGCTGCCAGTCGACAGATACATTCGGCTTGATCCGGGTAGTGATGGAGTCGTTATGCCAGAGCAACACCAGTTCGCCGTTGGCACGCGCCACCTGTTTGGCCAGTTGCATCGAGTAGGCCAGCGCTTCCTCGTAGCCGAGGTTCATATAAACCGGTTCGTTGAGGCTGCACTCCATGATCGTCAGCGGATGGAGGACGAGCGACGAGATGCGTTTGTTCTCCGGGTTAATCCAGTGTACCGGTCGGGAAGTGCCGAGGCGGAAACCGGCAACGTCCGGATAGCCCATCGTGAAATCGTCTGTTATCCCTGCCTTTTCCAGCCACGCCATATCTTCCGGTTCGCGTGAGGTCAGGTAATGATGGCGGTTATAGAGAACCGGTTTGCCGGTTTGTTTCTCCAGCAGTTCTTTCTCCGTGGAGATGAGTGCCGGGGTTTTACCTGCATCGTAACTGGAATGGAGTCCGATCCGTGCATTTTCGGTTTTACAAAGGAGCAATAGTTCTTGTAAATCTCTTGAATGCAGCTTGTAAAAGGGCTTGTCGTAGGCGGATGATCCGCCCGACTTGAGAAAGAACAGGGATTCACAACGGTCTTTTCCTATAGCCGCCTTTAATTCGTTTCGTTGTTCCAGCAGCCAGGGGAATGTGTAGAACGGATCTTCCTGTAACGGGCCGCTGAACATTTTCCAGGCTTGCATCAGTCCCATGCCTCTGACCGTTTCCCGTATCAGGTTGCGGAAGGTCCGGCAATAGAAAGGGGCATCCACATCGTGTGTCAGCCATACTTTTTGTATGCGCGGGATCGGTTCGACGGCCGACTGTACACGTGCTTGGCGTAACCATCGGCGCAGCAATCTTCCGTATTCGTCGACAACCGGACGGTGGATGAATCCTGCTTTGCAGGGCAGGGACTCTTTTCCGGGAAAGCGGCCGTGAATGTCCCGCACGTTTCGTTTCCGTATTTCTTCATATCGTGTCAACAGGAAATAGGCGCTGGCGATGATATCGGCATGCACCACCCAGGTATCGCCCAGCCATTCTACTTTGGAAGAACCGAAAAGCAAGGGTACGCCTTCTATCTCTTCCAACGGCAGTTTGGGCATGGATCCGGCTGTCCCGTAAACTTCATCCCGAAAGAAAGGGGAGGGGATGATGACTACGCGATAGCGGGAGAATTTGTTCGGGTCCGATGTGTAACCTACAAGGCTGCTTATCGCACCGGCTTTTTCTCCTCCTATCAGGAATTTGATGATATAAGAAATAATGGCTTTCATACTGTTTTACGGCTTTACAGGAACAGACGGACCACCTCGAATGCTTCTGCAAAAGGACAGCCGGCTTGTACGCCACGTGTTTTTGCCAGTGAAAAGATGAACTCTTCGGATAGGTAGTCGCGTGCTCCTTGTGATTCGTATGCTTTCAATGCTTCGACCTTAGCCTGAATGTGTTCCCTGTTTAGTTCGACGAAGCATTGCGTATTAAACGTCAGATTGTTCCAGATCAGCTCGTAACCCAGTAATGTAGTGTTTTTGAAAGCCCGTAGACCTTCCTGGGCGATTGTCGTATGGTCCTGGTGGATGTCGTGCAGGCTTGGAATGAAGACCAGGTCGAAGTTGTTCGCCTTTTTGAGGCGGATCAGTTCTTCCAATATCTCCTGCCGGACGTATCCGAGCTTACGGACTTCGTAATTGTAGATGATGAGGTTTTCCGGCAATATCCCCAATTGGGCGGTAGCCTTCTTGACTTCCGTCTTCAGGATATCTTTCGGGAAACCTTCGGGTACGGACTGCTGGGCAGTGGAAAAAGCGACATAAGTTACTTTCTTTCCCAGTTCGATGAGTTTGCTTATGGTTCCTCCTAACCCTAATTCCCCGTCATCCGTATGGGGAGCCAAGACCAATATATTATTATAACTGTTCAGTATCATAAATTGTCTATCTGTTTATTATCCTTCCTATTTTTAGACAGGCTCTATTTAATAAACTTAATTTTCCTCTGGTTATTGTGAAGAAGGGGGTTTGAATTGCACCGAATTCGCGGAAAAAGCGTTCGACTCCCGGAATCATGGAACCTTCGAAGTCGAATACGTTCGTGAATTGCGAAACGTAACGGATGCATTCCCATAAGATCAAGCTGTGCGCACCGGACTCCCGTAGAGCCGGATCACCTCCACCGGCCAGATACCAGGCGGAACTTTCTTGCCAGACGATAAAGGCGACTGCATGCAAACGCCCTTGTTCGTCATAGCCGCCCCATAAATCCCCCTGGTTCCGTTTGCGGCAGATGTCGATCAGTTTGACCAGGATCTCCGTATCTTCTTTGTTTATGACCTGCTGACGTTCGAATGTCTGTGCCTGCACCTGCAAGAACTCTTCGATAGAAATTCCTTTTTTTACCGTGATGTGGTATTTGTCCCTGGCTTTAGTGATGTTCCGGCGGATGTTGGAACTCATGTTTTCCAGGATCGCATCTGTGTCTCGAATATCTTTCAGCAGATAGGTGTAGCGTGTTGTCTGCCGGTAACCTTCCCAGTAAAAAGGCAGCCAGTCGGTGATTCCGTAATGGAAATTTTGCAGGAAATGCGAATAGGGTTTAAGCGCGTTTAACAGTTGCTTGCATAAGGCTTGCCGGCGACCTAATGCTTTGGTGTATTTGGTATCGCCGGATTCCGGTGCGAACCAGGGACCCATTGTTTGTGTGTAAGAGGGCATCGAGATAATTCCCTGCCGGGGTATGTAGAGGGGCATTGCTGCCGTAACTCTCTCTCTTTCTTCAACCAGTAAGACTTCCCATTTATCTTTGCCACAAACCGTATCGAGCCACCAGTCACGGGAAAAGATGGGAATACTTGTTTCTGTGTTACAAAGCAAATGGTATTTGTCTTTCATGTTCATGAATGATTTAAGTTTTGCAAGATGGTGATTTATCGGTGGGTTTAACAGCTGTAAGCCCGGCAATACTCAGCCCAGGGCATGGACCCTGGGTTGAGGTAAACTGATTTTATCCTTTTAACGCTTCAAATATCAGGCCGGACAGTTCGTCTGCCAGTTCGGGATTGTCAGCAACGCATTGTTTGGCTGCATCACGTCCCTGTCCCAGCTTGGTGTCGTTGTAGCTGTACCAAGAGCCGCTTTTTTTGATGATGTTCAGTTCTGCACCCAGGTCGATGATTTCACCGGCTTTGGAGATGCCTTCGCCGAACATGATGTCGAACTCTGCCTTGCGGAAAGGAGGGGCTACCTTGTTCTTGACTACTTTAACGCGGACCTGGTTACCTTTTATCTCGTCGCCGTCTTTCAACTTGCCGATGCTTCGGATATCCAGACGTACGGAAGCATAGAATTTCAGGGCGTTACCACCGGTAGTCGTTTCGGGGTTGCCGAACATTACACCGATCTTGTCGCGTAACTGGTTGATGAATATACAAGTCGTGTTTGTCTTGTTGATTGCTGCCGTCAACTTACGGAGCGCCTGAGACATCAAACGTGCTTGCAATCCCATTTTGCTGTCTCCCATGTCGCCTTCGATTTCGGCTTTAGGAGTCAAAGCTGCAACCGAGTCTATTACGACAATGTCGACGGCGGACGAACGGATCAGCTGCTCGGCAATTTCCAGCGCTTGCTCGCCATTATCCGGCTGGGAGATCCAGAGGTTCTCGACATCTACTCCCAACTTCTCTGCATAGAAACGGTCGAAAGCATGTTCCGCATCGATAAATGCAGCGATACCACCGGCCTTCTGCGCTTCGGCGATTGCATGGATCGCCAGAGTTGTCTTACCGGACGATTCCGGTCCGTAGATTTCGATCACACGTCCTTTGGGGTAACCGCCAACGCCCAATGCAGCGTTCAGGGCGATGGAGCCTGTCGGGATCACTTCGATATTTTCAACGCTTTCGTCGCCCAGCTTCATGATCGAACCTTTTCCGTAGCTCTTTTCAATCTTGTCCATTGCTGCACGGAGCGCTTTTAACTTGTCTGCGTTTACAGCCGGTTTCTCGGCTGCAGGCTGCTTGCCTTCTTCGAATAAATCTTCTTTTGCCATTTCCTTTTATAGATTAAGGATTTGATTTGCATGGTCTTTAGTCTTCACCTCTTTCGGGCCGATGATATTGGTCACGATGCCGTTCTCATCAATAATAAAGGTGGTGCGGAGAGTCCCCATGTATGAACGTCCGTACAATTTTTTTTCTGCCCAAACCCCGAACTGCTGTTGCAGGGTTGTATCCGTATCAGCGATGAGGCTGAAAGGAAGTTCTTGTTTTGCGATAAAACCCTGATGGGACTTGGCGCTGTCCTTGCTGACGCCAACCACTGCGTAGCCGGCATCCAGTAAGTCTTGATAGCCGTCCCGGAGGCTGCATGCTTCTGCTGTGCAACCGCTGGTGTTGTCTTTCGGGTAGAAATAGAGCGCCAGCTTCTTTCCTTTGAAGTCGCTCAGCTTTATCTCTTTCCCGTTCTGGTCGAGTCCCAATACCTCGGGAGCTTTATCACCTATTTGTATTGCCATATATTTATTTTACTTGATGTTATAGTTCATTTTGCGCGTTACATCCGCTTTCCTGCGGGCTCTTCGTCCGAAGACTTTCCCGAACAGTTTTCTTCCCATGTGATGTGCGGCGGCGTATGATTCGAATGTCTCTTTCCGGTAATCGAAATCGTCTTGCCAGCATTCTTGGGGAGATACGTAACAGTATGTAATCTTTTCGATACTGTTGTCATCCGCCTCGTTTTCCTTTAGTACGATGATGTTCTGCTTGTCGGGAGCCAGGCAGGTGATATGCCTGCGGCGGCATTCCTCGATGAGCGGAACCAAGACGGCATCATACCTCGCATAGATATTTGTCAGGTCGAAATCCTGATATTCGCTTTCTCCGATCTTCTGGATCGGGCGGAGTTGCAGGATATCCAGTTCGTCGCCGGCAACTTCCCATATCCGGCTCAGTTCTTCGAGGTTGTCGTTGTTGATCGTATAGTTGATACGCAACTTGAATTGCGGATGCTGTTTCTTTACTTCTGCAACGTTGGCAAGCAGCCTGCGGAACAGGTCGAATTTGCCGTTCGTCATCAGATATTCGTAAGTTTCGCGTGTAAAGCCGTGTGCCGAGAGTGTAAGTTCATCCAGTCCGTTTTCCACGGCAGCGGTCAACTGCTCTTTTGTCAGCAGATTCCCGTTTGTCGTAAGTGAAACGTAAGGGACGCCGTACCGTTTGCCTAATGCGATGATCTTTACCAGGTCCTTATGCAGAGTCGGTTCCGCTCCGCAGCCTACCTGAAGTTTCAGGGCACGGTGGAACAGGCTTCCGGCAATGGCTTCAATCTCTTCATATCTCAGGGTACCCCGCAGGCTTTTCCTCTTTTCTTCGTCACTGAAATAACACATTTTACAGCGGAAGTTACAGGCCAGCACCGGATCGAGGAAAACTCCGATATACCGTTTGCCTAACACATGAAACAACCAGAGGCCCAATAATTTGAGCCTTCTGCTTTTGATTTGTGTACCCAGACGTAGTATCCTGTAGATATTGCCCATTCTCTTTTACAGTTCCAGATCTACGTTGAACAGTTCGTGCCAGGGCAGACCTTGTTCGTTCAGTTCCTTCATGAATGGATCGGGATCAAACTCTTCTACGTTCCAAACACCCGGTTTCTTCCAAACGCCTTGCATGAACAGCTTGGCGCCGATCATGGCCGGAACGCCGGTCGTGTAGCTTACACCCTGTGCGCCTGTTTCGAGGAAGGCGGCATGGTGGCTACAGTTATTATATACGTAGTAAGTCATCTCCTTGCCATCCTTGATACCACGGATGCGGCAACCGATGGAGGTCTCGCCTGTATAGTTCTCACCCAGATCGCCGGGATTCGGCAATACGGCTTTCAGGAACTGGATCGGAACGATCTCCTGCCCGTTATAGATGATCGGATCGATGCGGGCCATGCCGATATTCTGGATCACACGCAGGTGAGTCAGGTATTCTTGTCCGAAGGTCATCCAGAAGCGGGCACGTTTGATTGTCGGGAAGTTCTTGGTCAGACTTTCCAGCTCTTCGTGGTACATCAGGTAAGACTCTTTCGGGCCGACGTTCGGGTAGTTCAAAGGTTTGTGGACGGACAGCGGGTCTGTCTCCTTCCATTCCCCGTTTTCGAAATATTTACCCCGCTGGGTGATCTCGCGGATATTGATTTCCGGATTGAAGTTGGTTGCAAATGCTTTGTGGTGGTCGCCGGCGTTGCAGTCCACAATATCCAGGTATTGGATTTCATCGAAATGATGTTTGGCCGCATAAGCCGTATATACACCTGTTACACCCGGATCGAACCCGCAACCGAGGATTGCTGTCAGGCCGGCGTCTTCGAAACGTTTCTTGTATGCCCACTGCCAGCTGTATTGGTATTTGGCTTCGTCCAGCGGTTCGTAATTGGCCGTGTCGAGATAACTGACGCCGTATGCCAGGCAGGCATCCATGATGTGGAGGTCCTGGTAAGGCAAAGCCAGGTTTACCACTAAGTCCGGTTTGAAGGAGTTGAACAAGCGGGTGAGTTCTTCCACGTTGTCCGCATCGACCTGTGCTGTTTGTACCTTTACATTTTTAATATCGGCGGCGATCCTGTCGCACTTGCTTTTCGTGCGGCTGGCAACCATGATATCGGTAAAGACATCCGCGTTCATCGCGATCTTCTTAACAGCAACGGTACTAACGCCCCCTGCACCAATCACTAATACTCTTCCCATTTACTAATAGAATTAATCTTGTTAATATACAGTTTACAAGGTTTTAAACCTAACGACAAATATACGATGAATCTTTGAATAATCGGATAAGGTAGGAGATAAAAACAGTTTCATGCCCGAGAAACAAAATTTTCATGCAGGGGAAACAAAAGTTTCATGCGCATGAAACTAAAATTCCGTGCGGACGGACCGGAAGCCGGTTATCCGGGATTACGTCTGTAGTTTATCGGAGAGATGCCGGTATGCTTTTTGAAATACCGGCCGAAGAATGACTGGTCCGGGAATTGCAGTTGGTTTGCTATTTCCTGTATGCTCAAGTCTGTCGATTGGAGTAGCGCTTTGATTTCGAGGATGACATGGCGGTCGATGATGTTTTTGGCAGTAGTGCCGGTTACATTCTGGACGATAGAAGACAGGTAGCGTGGAGTGATGAACAGTTTGGCGGCATAAAAAGAGACTTCCCGCTGGGTTATGCAATGGGCATGGATCAGGCGGATGAAGCGTTTGAAGAGCTCTTCCTGCCGGTTCGGGCCGTCGGGCTTCTTCTGTAAGAAGAGATGCTGGGTTTTGTCGTAGAAATCCAAGAGGAAGTTTTGTACATAGTTCTTGAATATCTGCAGACGGAAGTTGTTGTCCCTGTCTTTGTATAGATCCTCCATTGCAAGCGTCAGGCCGACGATCGGTTTGACTCGTTCTTCCGGTACGATGATGCAGGGGTGTTCTTTCAGGAAGTGAAAGAAAGAGGGATCGAGGCGGGAGGTAATTTCCTCGAACAGAGTCTTGGTGAAATGGATGTAGGAAGTCGTGAAATCCGGGCTGACGTACGTATAATTGATGATACTTCCGGGTAGAATCACGAGTTGGGTGTTTTCTACGATCTCATAAGACTGAAGATCGATCTCGAGGCGTGCCGTTCCGCGATGGCAGAAAAAGATCGTGATGTCATCCAGCTTCGCTATCTGGTTGACGGGGAAGTTTGTCACTTCATTCGCATTAGCGATGAACGGTTCTTTATCCGGTAAGCGTAATATTTCCATATTTATTTCTGTTTTGGAACAAAAGTAAGGATCTTTTTTGGGTAATCGGAATAATTGTTCCGGTTTTGAACAATGTAGGCTACGTCTTGAACTCTGCAGAGCAAAGAATCACATCTACCTTTGCCGCGAATTAAAGATTGGAAAATGACAATGATGAACAAAAGATGGATGCAACTCTTAGGTATTATTAGTTGCGCAGTGTTAGTGGTGTCTTGCAAGCAAGCGCCGTCGGTACGAATGGAAGCGGAGTATGCAGTGTTGCAGGTACAACCTTCCGACAAGGTGATCTCCACAACTTATTCGGCGACAATTCGCGGGCGACAGGATATCGATATCTATCCGCAGGTATCGGGCTTTATAACCAAGCTATGCGTAGAAGAAGGGCAGGCAGTGC
Source organism: Parabacteroides vesiculifaciens (assembly GCF_049860805.1). Taxonomy (NCBI): domain Bacteria; kingdom Pseudomonadati; phylum Bacteroidota; class Bacteroidia; order Bacteroidales; family Tannerellaceae; genus Parabacteroides; species Parabacteroides vesiculifaciens. Next base: position 2,145,640 of record NZ_CP187555.1, on the reverse strand, counting down.
GCCGCGGGCAGGTGCTGTTCGTGATCGATCAGGTGCCCTATCTGGCAGCCTTGCAGACAGCCGAAGCGAATGTCGAGGCCGCCACTGCTTCGCTGTCGACAGCCAAACTGACTTACGACAGTAAAAAGGAACTCCGTGCCCGCAACGTAGTTTCCGATTTTGACCTGAAGACCTCCGAGAACGCTTGGCTAAGCGCCAAGGCGCAATTAGCGCAGATGAAGGCCCAGGAACTGAGTGCCCGTAACAATCTCTCTTATACGGAAGTGAAAAGCCCGTGCGACGGAGTGGTCGGTACTTTGCCCTATCGCGTCGGGGCGTTGGTGAGTGCCAGTTTGCCGCAGCCGTTGACTACGGTTTCGGACAATTCGGATATGTACGTGTATTTCTCGATGACGGAGAACCAGTTGCTTGCCCTGACACGCCAATATGGTTCGAAGGCCGAGGCATTGAAGGAAATGCCGGATGTGGAATTGATGTTGAACGACCAATCGGTGTATGAAGAAAAAGGGAAGATCGAGACGATCAGCGGCGTGGTCGACCGGAACACCGGTACAGTCAGCCTCCGGGCCGTTTTCCCGAATGAAAAAGGCTTGCTCTATAGCGGGACTTCGGGGAATGTCGTCCTGCCGGTAGCCAAGACAGGAAGCTTAGTTATCCCGCAATCCACCACGTTTGAGATACAGGATAAGGTGTATGTGTACAAGATCGTGGACGGCAAGGCACAGTCCGCTCCCGTCAGCGTAACCCGTGTGAACGGCGGCCGGGAGTATATCGTCGACGAGGGATTGCTGGCAGGCGATGTTATTGTAGCGGAAGGCGTCGGCTTGCTGCGTGAAGGAACTCCCATTAAAGTAAAACAAAACTAAGACATGAAAATGAATTTAAGAACCTTTATAGAACGCCCTATCCTGTCGGCTGTCATTTCTATTTCGATAGTCGTCGTGGGCATCATCGGGCTTTTCACATTGCCCGTAGAACAATATCCCGACATTGCGCCGCCAACGATCCAGGTCAGCACGACCTACTTCGGGGCAAGCGCCGAAACGTTGCTGAAGAGCGTAGTCGCTCCGTTAGAGGAAGCGATAAACGGTGTTGAGGACATGACGTATATGACTTCGTCGGCCTCTAACGCCGGTACCGTCAGCATCACCGTCTATTTCAAGCAAGGGACGGATCCGGATATGGCAGCCGTCAACGTGCAGAACCGTGTGTCGAAAGCCACTGGACAGTTGCCGGCCGAGGTGACGCAGGTTGGTATCACGACCTCCAAGCGCCAGACCAGTATCTTGCAGATGTTCTCACTCCACAGCCCTGACAATTCGTATGACGAGAAGTCCCTCGCCAATTACATCAGCATCAACCTGAAGCCGAACATCCTCCGTATACAGGGGGTCGGCGACATGATGATCATGGGCGGCGACTACAGTATGCGTATATGGATGAAACCGGATGTGATGGCCCAGTATAAGTTGATCCCTTCGGACGTGACGCAGGTGCTGTCCGAGCAGAACATCGAATCGGCAACCGGATCGTTCGGCGAAAATTCGGACGAAACCTACCAGTACACCATGAAGTATAAAGGCCGTCTGATCACACCCGAAGAATTCGGCGAAATCGTGATCCGTTCGTCGGAGGACGGCGAAGTATTGAAGCTGAAGACCATCGCCGACATCGAGATGGGCGAAGAAAGCTACGCCTACCACGGCGGTATGGACGGCCATCCCGGTATTTCCTGCATGATCTTTCAGACTGCCGGATCGAATGCCACGGAGGTGAACCAGAATATCGACGCTTTCCTGGAAGAAGCGCGCAAAGACTTGCCGAAAGGCATAGAACTGACGCCGGTAATGAGCTCCAACGACTTCCTCTTTGCCTCTATCCATGAAGTGATAAAGACATTGCTCGAAGCCATACTGTTGGTTATCTTAGTGGTGTATGTGTTCTTGCAGGATATCCGTTCGACGTTTATTCCGCTGGTCGGGATCGTGGTTTCGCTGATCGGTACGTTTGCGTTCATGTCGATTGCCGGGTTCAGTATCAACCTGATCACTCTGTTTGCATTGGTGCTTGTGATCGGAACCGTGGTCGATGATGCGATTGTCGTCGTCGAGGCGGTGCAGGCGAGGTTCGACGTCGGGTACCGCTCTTCCTACATGGCCAGCATCGATGCGATGAAGGGGATCAGCAATGCCATTATCACCTCCTCGTTGGTGTTCATGGCAGTATTTATTCCGGTTTCGTTTATGAGCGGCACTTCGGGTACGTTCTATACCCAGTTCGGTCTGACGATGGCGGTGGCTGTCGGCATATCGGCTGTCAACGCGTTGACGTTGAGCCCGGCGCTCTGTGCCCTTTTCCTCAAACCCTATATCAATGAAGACGGCACGCAGAACAATAATTTTGCCGCCCGCTTCCGTAAAGCCTTCAACGCGGCGTTCGACTCGATGATCGAGAAGTATAAGACAGGCGTCCTGTTCTTCATCAAACGCAAATGGATGGTCTGGTCGCTTCTGGCCTGTTCGGTAGTGCTGCTCGGATACCTGATGAACACGACAAAAACGAGTCTCGTGCCCGACGAAGACCAGGGCGTCGTCTTTGTAAACGTCAGTACGGCAGCCGGCAGCTCCCTGAAGACGACAAACGACGTGATGGAACGCATCGAGCAGCGCATGGAGGGCATCCCGCAGGTATTGCATGTCCAGAAAGTAGCCGGTTACGGCCTACTGGCCGGACAGGGAAACTCCTTCGGTATGCTGATCCTTAAACTGAAACCGTGGGACGAACGTACCGGTAAAGGAGAAGACGTACAAGCCGTTATCAGACAAGTCTACGGCATGACGGCGGATATAAAAGACGCCAGCGTCTTTGCTATCTCGCCGGGTATGATCCCCGGATACGGTATGGGTAACGCCTTGGAACTGCACATGCAGGACAAACAAGGCGGCGACATCAGTACCTTCTTCACGACGACTCAGCAATACTTAGGGGCACTGAACCAGCGTCCTGAAATCTCGATGGCCTACTCGACCTTCGACGTGCGCTACCCGCAATGGACCGTTGAAATCGACGCTTCGAAATGCAAACGGGCCGGAATAACGCCGGATGCCGTGCTGAACACGCTGTCGGGTTACTACGGCGGCCAATATGTCTCTAATTTCAACCGCTTCTCGAAGGTTTACAAAGTGATGATCCAGGCCGACCCGAAATATCGTGCCGACGAGGCCTCCTTAGACAACATCTTCGTGCGTATGTCCAACGGCGAGATGTCGCCGCTCAGTCAGTTCGTGACGCTGACACGCAGTTACGGAGCCGAGTCGTTGAGCCGCTTCAACATGTACAACTCCATAGCCGTAAATGCGATGCCGGCGGAAGGCTACAGTACCGGCGACGCCATCCGCGCCGTGCAGGAGACAGCCGTGCAAGCCCTTCCGAAAGGCTATGGCTATGACTTCGGGGGAATCACCCGCGAGGAGAACACCCAGAGTAATACGACCATCATCATCTTCGGCATTTGTTTCCTCATGATCTACCTGATCCTAAGTGCGCTTTACGAAAGTTTCCTGATCCCGTTCGCGGTGTTGCTGGCCGTTCCGTTCGGTTTGACCGGATCTTTTCTTTTTGCCAGGATGATGGGGTTGGAGAATAATATCTATTTGCAGACAGGTCTGATCATGCTGATCGGTTTGCTTGCCAAGACCGCCATCCTGCTGACGGAGTACGCCGCCGAGCGCCGCAAAGCCGGGATGAGCCTGACCTCGGCCGCCCTTTCAGCCGCCAAAGCCCGTTTGCGCCCGATCCTGATGACAGCCGGAACGATGGTGTTCGGATTGTTGCCCCTGATGGTGGCGACGGGAGTAGGGGCGAACGGAAACAGTTCGCTGGGCACGGGAACCGTAGGAGGTATGCTGATCGGTACGCTGGCGTTGCTGTTTATCGTACCTTCTTTGTTCATCGTATTCCAATATCTGCAAGAGAAGGTTCGTCCCATCCAGTTCCAGCCGGCGGCCGACTGGCAGATCCAGGAAGAATGCACGGAAGCAAAGGAGGAGAGAGAACGTTACTTAGAAAGTAAAAACGAAGAGAAGAAATGAGAAAAGAGATCCTGATCATAACCGTCGCAGCGTTCGCACTGAACAGCTGCGGCATCTATACGAATTACAAACCGGCAACCGAAGTTCCGGAAGACCTCTACGGAGAAGAAGCCGCCGTCACCGACAGTACGGACAACCTTGCCAACCTCGGCTGGCGGGATGTCTTCACCGACCCGCATCTCCGGCAACTGATCGAGCAGGGCTTGCAGAGCAACACCGACCTTCAGTCTGCCCAGTGGCGCGTCAAGGAGGCCGAGGCCACGCTGATGTCTTCCCGCCTGGCCTTCCTGCCCTCGTTCGCCCTCGCCCCGCAAGGGACGGTGAGCAGCTTCGACGGCGGTAAGGCGACGCAGACCTATTCCGTGCCCGTCACCGCCAGTTGGGAGTTGGATATCTTCGGCCGTATGCGCAACGCCAAGCGCCAGGCGAAAGCGTTGCTCGAACAAAGCCATGATTACAGGCAGGCGGTCCGGACGCAGCTTGTTTCCAGCATCGCCAACGTCTATTACACCTTGCTGATGCTCGACGAACAGCTTGTCATCTCGGAGCGTACCCAACAGTCCTGGAAGGAAACCGTCGATGCCACTCGCGCCTTGATGGCTGCCGGCCTCGCCAACGAAGCCGCTGTGTCGCAGATGGAAGCTACCTATTATAGCATCTCCACCTCGATCCTCGACCTGAAGGAGCAGATCAACCAGACTGAAAACAGCCTCTCGCTGCTGCTTGCGGAAAGTCCTCGCAGCATTGTACGCGGCAAGTTGGAAGGACAGTCATTGCCCGAACACCTTGCTGTCGGCATCCCGGTGCAGATGCTTGCAAACCGGCCGGATGTGCGCAACGCGGAACATTCGCTCGAAAGTGCTTTCTATGCTACCAACCAGGCGCGATCGGCGTTCTATCCGTCCATTGTCCTGAGCGGTAGTGCGGGATGGACAAACTCGGCGGGTAGCATGATTGTCAACCCCGGGAAATTCCTTGCGACGGCTGTCGGATCGCTCACCCAGCCTTTGTTCAACCGGGGGGCGAACATCGCCCAGTTGAAGATTGCCAAAGCACAGCAGGAGGAAGCCAAACTGAGTTTCCAGCAGGCTCTCCTCAATGCCGGATCGGAAGTGAACGATGCATTGGTGAAGTACCAGACTGCCCGGGATAAAGCCGGGCTTTATGAGAAGCAGATCGCTTCGCTCGAAAAAGCATACGAAAGCACCTCCCTGACGATGCAGTACGGCAATACGACCTATCTGGAAGTCCTGACCGCCCGCCAGAGTTTGCTGAACGCGCAGTTGACGCAAGTGGCCAACCGATTTACAGAAATACAGGGTGTGATCAACCTGTACCAGGCGCTGGGAGGCGGAAGGGAATAATCGTTGCCCTTGTTTCCGATAGGAGGTTCTTTGTTAATTAATCTGTTTTCGGGAGCCTAAGCAAGGAGTAATAGTTAAAAAAACTATTGTTGTTGTGTCCCGGCGGGAGCTAATAGTTAATAAATCTATCAATGTAATGCCCCGACAGCACTTTCTTTCTGAAAGAGTAGCTGTCGGGACATTACATTGATAGTTTTTTATTGGAGAACATTCCGGCGGGGCGATCCGATAAGGCATTATTGTCTTAAAGCATCCAATAATGCCTCTACGGCACCTCCGATTGCCGGTTCGCTTTTCAACAATTGCATGAATTTGCTGCCGATGATGGCTCCGGATGAGTTGGCGGTGGCTGCCTCGAAAGTGGCCTTATTCGATATGCCGAAACCGACTAAGCGCGGATTGCGGAGGCCCATCCTGTCGATGCGGTGGAAATACGCCTGTTTCTGCTTGTCGAAATCCTGCTGTGCCCCGGTGGTGGAGGCGCTCGATACCATATAGATGAAACCGCTCGTATGCTCGTCGATCAGGCGGATGCGCGCTTCGGAAGTTTCGGGCGTGATCAGCATGATCATTTTGAGGTCGTAGCGGTCGGCGATGGCTTTATAGTCCGTCATGTAGTCGGCGAAAGGCAGGTCGGGGATGATCATGCCGTCTACCCCCGTTTCCACGCATTTCCGGCAGAATGCTTCGAAGCCGAATTGCATGACCGGATTCAGGTAACCCATCAGGATGACGGGGATGTGTACCTCCTTGCGGATGTCCTTCAACTGGTCGAACAGGACGTGCAGCGACATCCCGTTGCGGAGCGCCTCTGTCGAGGCTTCTTGGATTACGGGGCCGTCTGCCATCGGGTCGGAGAAGGGGATCCCTATCTCGACCATGTCGATCCCTTTGTGTTGTAACTCTTTTAATATCTTCGTCGTATCATCCAGGTTCGGATATCCGGCGGTGAAGAAGACGGAGAGGATTCCGTCTTTCTTTGTGTTGAATAAGTTTGTGATACGGTTCATTTCTTTATGCATTATGAATTTCTTTAATAAATATTTTTAGTTTCTCGATATCTTTCAGTCCCGGTTCGATCTCGAACCCGCTGTTGAGGTCGATCCCGGCAAGGCGGGGATGCCTGAAACTGCGTATCGCCGCGGCGCTTTCGGGACGTATGCCGCCGCTTAAAAGGAAAGGGGTGCTTCCCTTGTAGCTTTCGAGGACAGACCAGTCGAATTGCTTGCCCGAACCTCCATAACCGTCGCATTTGGTGTCGAAGAGGAAATAATCGACACGCCCTTCGTAGCCAGCTGTCTGGCAGAGATCGTCCGCCGTCGCAATCCGGAATGCTTTGATCAGCGAATAGCCGCGCTTCTGCAGCGCATGGCACTCGTCCGGTGTCTCATTCCCGTGCAGTTGCAGATAATCGAGCCGGAAAACGCTTGCCGCCTCCGTCATCTCTTCCAAAGAAGCATTAACAAAAACACCAACGGTTTTTAATTGAGAATTGAGAATTGAAAATTGCGGCAAGCGGTATTCCCATTTTCCATTTTCAAATATTCTTCGCGGGGAACCCGCGAAGAATATTACTCCTATCCAGTTGACCCCTAAGGAAGCGACCTTCCGTATGTTTTCGGGGTCGCGCATTCCGCATACTTTGATGATCATGACAGTCCTCCTATGAATTGTGCGAGGGTGTCGCCCGGCTTGTCGGTTTTCATAAACGTTTCGCCGATCAGGAAACCGCGGAAACCGGCTTTGCGGAGCTTCGCAACGGTGGCAGTGACCGAAATGCCGCTTTCTGAAACTAACAGGGGGGAAAGGCCCTTTTCACGGGTGACCGTTTGCATCGCCTCCGCCAGGCGGAAGGAGTTTTCGATCTCGGTATGGAACGTACCGAGGTTGCGGTTATTTACGCCCAGCATATCGACATAGCCGTTGAGGTGGCCGAGCTCTTCCTCGCTATGGATTTCCAACAGCACCTCCATATCGAGTGTATGGGCCAGCTCTGCAAACGTAAGGCATTGTTCCGCGCTGAGGCAGGCGGCGATCAGCAGCACCGCGTCGGCTCCCATCACGCGTGCCTGGTAGAGCTGGTATTCGTCGATGATGAAGTCTTTGCGCAGCAAAGGAAGGTCCACGAGTCTGCGTGTTTTGCACAGGTCGCCTAAGGAACCCCCGAAAAAGTCCGGATCGGTCAGGACGGAGCAAGCAGCCGCCCCTCCCTTCTCATAAGCAGGCAACACGTCGGCCACGGCAGCACCGGGATGCAACCATCCTTTCGAAGGGCTTTTCCGCTTGAACTCGGCAATAATCCCCGACGGCGATGCGGCAAGGGAAGCCCGCATGGAACGGGTCGGGCGTTCAATCCGTTCGCCGCCCAGACCCAAAAGGGTCCGGAGGCTGACGGCCTGCTTCTGCCGCTCCACTTCGATGTGCTTATTGGCAATGATGTCTTGTAATATATCTTTCATAATTTATTGTCTATATTATAAATAATCTCCTCCCAATCCGGGATATTGGGGATGTTCATTTGCTGTTTAATTCGATGAAGCGGTTGAATGTTTGCAAGGCTTTGCCGCTTTCCAGGGCTTCGCGGGCTTCGTCGAGGCATTCTGTGATTCTTTTTTCAGGGCAGATGACCTGGATGGCGAAGGCGGAGTTGGCAATTACGCAGTTCTTTTGTGCGCGGGTGGCACGGTTGCTCAGGACAGCATCGAAGATACGGGCTGCTTCGGCTACTGTTTGGCCGCCGTCCAGTTCCGCTTCCGTTGCGCGGGAGAAACCTAACATCTCCGGCGTGTAGAGCTTTTCTTTTTCGGGCATTGCTACCTTGAACTCCGCCGTCAGCGAGATTTCGTCGTACCCGTCGAGGCTGTGTATGACGGCAAAACGCGTCCCGCTCTCCTGGTAGGTGTAGCTGTAGAGGCGGAGCAACGGCAGGTTGTACACGCCTAACAACTGGTAGGCAGGCATCACCGGGTTGACTAACGGGCCGAGCATGTTGAAGAAGCTACGTACGCCTAAGCTCTTCCTCACGGGGGCGACGGCCTTCAAAGCCGGGTTGAACAGCGGGGCATGCAGGTAAGCAATCCGGCAGGCCTCCATTGAACGGCGCAACCGGTCGATGTCGTTGGTAAACTTCACGCCGTGCTGCTCCATCACATTGCTGGCGCCGCTGACCGAAGTAGCCCCGTAGTTCCCGTGCTTCACGACATTATAGCCGGCTCCTGCCACGACAAAGCAGGAGGTCGTGCTGATGTTGAACGTATTCTTTCCGTCGCCTCCCGTCCCCACGATGTCGATCGGCCTGAACTCCGACAAATCCACCGGGACACGCATCTCGAGCAACGCCTCGCGGAACCCTGCCAACTCCTCGACGGAGATGTTACGCATCAGGTACACCGTTATTAGACTGGCAATCTGGGAATCATTATATTTCCCTCCGGCCATATTCTGAAGAATCGTCCGTGCCTCATCCCGTCCCAGATACTGGTGCTCAAACAATCTATATAATATATCTTTCATTTTAACTTTCAATTTTCAATTTTCAATTCCCAAGATCCAGTTCCGTATGATCGTCTTCCCCTTCGGTGTCAGGACGGATTCGGGGTGGAACTGGATGCCGCGGACATCGTATTCGCGGTGGCGCAGTGCCATGATCTGTCCCTCTTCCGCATCTTCGGCCGTGATCTCCAAACAGTTCGGAAAATTCTCTTTCGATACGGCCCACGAGTGGTAGCGCCCCGCACGGAAACCGGGTTCCAGGCCGGCAAACAACGGCTCTTTCGCCTTTATCCGGATATCGGAACAAACCCCGTGGTGCACGTCCGTCAGGTTGATAAGCGTCGCCCCGAAAGCCTCGCCTATCGCCTGTTCTCCGAGACATACCCCTAAGATGCTCTTGGTCGGTGCATAGCGGCGGATCAGTGGCAGCAGGATGCCTGCCTCCTCCGGGATGCCCGGACCGGGGGAGAGGAGGATCTTGTCGAAACGTTCGACCTCGTCGAGTGTGATCTTGTCATTGCGATGCACCTCTACATCCGCCCCCAATTCCTTCAGTATGTGCAATAGGTTATAGGTAAAGGAATCATAATTATCGAATAATAATACTTTCATAATACGTCATTTTTAAATTAATCCGGTAGAATAAGAATCTCTGATTTATCCCATCCCCCAATTATTCATTATTCATTATTAATTAACCAACGTCGTTGCCAGGTCGATCGCCTTCTTCAAGGCTCCCAGTTTATTGTTTACTTCCTGCAACTCCCGTTCGTCATTGCTCTTGGCGACAATTCCCGCTCCCGCCTGGTAGTACAGGACATTCCCGCGGCTGACGAATGTACGGATCGTGATGGCTTGGTTCAGGTCGCCGTCGAAACCGATAAAGCCGATGCAGCCGCCATAGGCGCCGCGGTTGTGTTTCTCTATCTCCGTGATCAGTTGCATGGCGCGTACTTTGGGCGCTCCGCTCAGCGTACCGGCCGGGAAGGTGTCGATATAGGTTTTCACCGGGTTGCTGCCGGCCTCGATCTCGCCGCTGACACGCGACACGAGGTGGATGACATGGCTGTAGTACTGCACCTCTTTGTAGAAATCGACCTGTACGTCATGCGCGTTACGCGACAGGTCGTTGCGGGCAAGGTCGACCAGCATCACGTGCTCGGCATTTTCTTTCGGATCGGCGAGCAAGGCCTCTGTGCGCTGCCTGTCGAGTGCGACGTCTCCCGTGCGGAAGGCTGTGCCTGCAATCGGGTCGATGCTTGCGTGGCCGTCCGCCACTTTGCAGTGTGTTTCGGGTGAGGAGCCGAAGATACGGAACCCTCCGAAGTCGAAGTAAAAGAGGTAGGGGGAAGGGTTGATGCTCCGGAGGGCGCGGTAGACCTTGAAGTCGTCTCCCTTGAACGGTTGCTCGAACCGGCGGCTGAGTACGATCTGGAACACGTCCCCGCGGAGGCAATGACGGATGCCTTCGCGTACCATCGCTTTATATTCCTCGCCGCTGATGGGAGAGGTCTCAGGGCCGGTGGCCTGGAAGTTGTAGGAAGCGTAGTTCCGGTTCCCGATCAGCGCCTCTATCTCCTGAAGATTGGAGCTTTCTCCCGGCTGTAGCAGTTCGACGAGCGTCAGTTCGTTTTTGAAGTGGTTGAAGACGAGGACATACTTATAAAGAATGTAGAGCATATCGGGTGCATCATTTTCCTCATGGTGCGCCTCCATCACCGGGATGTTCTCGAAATAGCGGACGGCGTCGAAAGCAGTATATCCGAATAGCCCGCAGACCTTTTTGTCGGGTCCTTCAACTGTGAAGCGCTTCAGGAAGGTATTCATGGCATCCGCAACATTAAATGTTTCTGTCAGGGGGGTAACTTCAGTTTGCCCATCGGGAAAGGTAACCGTGCATTCCCCGTTATTGATCCCGATGCTTGCCAGCGGGCAGAGCGCAATGTAGGAAAGGCTGTTTTCATTACCATGAAAATCGGAGCTTTCCAGCAGTGCCGATTCCGGATAAATATCCCGTACCTTCAAGTAGATGCTGACGGGCGTATGGAGGTCGCCGAGGACCTTCCGGCTTATTGTTTTAAATGTATAATTCATATATTGTTCTTATAATCGATGTAAGTTTCCATATCTTTGTCTCCCCGGCCCGATACAGTCAGGACGACGACATCTTCCGGTTTGAATTTCACCTTCGACAAAGCCCCCAACGCGTGTGCGCTTTCGAGTGCCGGGATAATCCCTTCGATGCGCGTAAGTTCGAAAGCCGCTTCTAACGCTTCATCATCATTGACGGCGAGGATCGTAGCGCGGTGTGTCTCCGAGAGATTCGCATGGATCGGTCCGATGCCGGGATAATCCAGTCCGGCGGAGATGGAATAGGGCTCTTCGATCTGTCCATCTTCATTTTGCATTACAAGCGTCCGCGCTCCATGTATAATACCTTTTTTCCCCAACTGGATGGTTGCAGCGCTTTGTCCGGTCGTGATCCCCAGGCCGCCAGCCTCGGCAAGGACGATTTTTACCCGCTCGTCATCGATAAAATGGTAGATCGTACCCGCTGCGTTGCTTCCTCCGCCTACACAGGCGATCAGGTAATCGGGATAGTCGCGCCCTTCCTGCTCTGACAGTTGCTTTTTAATTTCTTTGCTGATGACGGATTGCAGACGTGCCACCATATCCGGATACGGGTGCGGTCCGACGGTCGATCCGATGATATAGTACGTGTCTGAGGGGTGGCAACACCAGTCGCGTATCGCTTCGTTGGTCGCATCTTTCAGCGTCATATTGCCGGAAGTGACGGGGACGACAGTCGCGCCTAACATCTCCATCTTCTGCACGTTGGCATGTTGGCGTTCCACATCCGTCTTACCCATATAGACGATACATTCCATATTCATCAACGCACAGACGGTAGCGGTCGCTACGCCGTGCTGCCCGGCTCCTGTCTCGGCGATGATGCGGGTTTTCCCCATCCGGCGGGCCAGGAGGATCTGTCCGACCGTGTTGTTGATCTTATGCGCGCCGGTATGGTTCAGGTCTTCCCGTTTCAGGTAAATCTTGCAGCCGTACTTCGCGCTCAGCCGTTTGGCGAGGTAAAGAGGGGAGGGACGGCCGACGTAATCCCTGAGCAACTGGTCGAATTCTTTCTTGAAACTGTCGCTTTCCAGCACTTCCAGGTACTTCTTTTGTAAATCTTCCACACACTGGTGAAGTATTTCGGGAATGTATGCACCTCCGAACTCACCATAATACCCGTTTTCGTCAACTTGATACGTTTTCATCGTTCTTTCTTTTATTATTTATCCATTATTTTTTCAAACCTATTTGTAATTGCCTTAAACGAAAAAAGGCCTGCCGCAAGTGCGACAGACCTTTTATTATATCACCATAGTATATACATGAGGACTGGTTCCTTACGACCTTATGAGTTGTAAAGAGTGCCACCACCAATATGTATTTACTAAAATTGTTCTCATGACTTTTGTTGTTATTACGGCAGCAAATATATGCATTCTCTGACAAACAGCAAATAATCCGGCCGTTTTTTTGAAAAAATATTGTGTTTCCTCTTAAAAATGGGTTAAATACGGTGTCTGCACAATTAACATTCTTTTAACGGAAGCGCATAGTGAGTTTCTTTTCTTCTCCTGTCTTTATCTCTGAAACCAATCAATAGAAAAAGAAAGTATGGAACCTCCGCATGATCATATAGAAGAGATATTAGACAAGCTCGCCGCCTCCACGCGTTCACCCCGGGGACGCTATTCGGCTTCGGAAAGCTGGAAGTTATTGGAGAGGCGCATCTCATCTCCCCGGAAGAAGCGGTTGCTGTCGTTCCGTCTGGCGGGCGCTGTTGCGGCTTCCATCGTCCTTTGTCTTGCAAGCTGGCTTGTATATGATTATTATAGACCGGTAAAGATGCTAACGGCTTCAGCCGGCGCTGCCATATCGGTAATCACATTGCCTGACCGGACGGAGGTGACGCTGAACCGTTATTCATCTCTGACCTACCCGGATCATTTCAAAGGGGAGAGACGGGAAGTGCAGTTGATAGGGGAAGCCTATTTTGAAGTGGCGAAAGATGCCCGGCATCCCTTTATCGTGAAAGCGGACCCGATCGGTGTGGAAGTGCTCGGAACACATTTTAATGTAGAAGCCTATCCCGGTGATGCCGAGATAAAGACGACCTTGCTGGAAGGTTCCGTTGCCGTCAGTACGCCGGCCATGAATAGCCGGATCGTGCTTTCTCCGGGAGAAAGCGCCGTCTATGACCGGGCAGGCAAAACGCTGCAGGAAGAAAAAACAGAGGAAAACGATACGGCTGCCGACTGGCGGGACGGTCATTTCCATTTCGATTATCTGCCCTTGCGGGAGATCGCACGGGAGCTGTCAAACGCTTTTCATGTGAAAATAAGGATTACAGATGAAGATATAAGGAATTTCCGTATCAGGGCGCATTTTACGGAAGGCGAGAGCTTGGACGAGATACTCGGCCTGCTCCAGTCGGCCGGTAATTTCAGTTATGTAAAGGCAAATGATACGATCCTGATCCGTTCTAAACTTAACTAAGTCATGAATTATTACCTATATTGTCTCCGCCGGCTGTTCCGGCTTATTCTTTTATTATGGATAGTCTTCAGAATAGCGCCGCTCGCCGCACAAGACCGGGCGGCGCGTCTGGACTTCCGGATCAGCCAGGCTACATTAGACACCTTTGTCCGGCAGTTGGAAGATTCCACCGGATTCTCTTTTATCTATAGCGAGAAGATAAGGCTCCGGAAGCCTGTTACCCTTGATGTCAGTCGGCAGACTATCGGGGAAATCCTGCAACTTGCGTTCGAAAAGGAAGCGATAACGTTTAAAATCTCCGGCACTCATATTCTGCTGGGTGAGCAAACTGTTTCCAGTAAATATACCGTCAGCGGATATATCACGGATGTCGTATCGTCGGAGACGCTGATCGGCGCCAATATCCTCGAAGCTCGCCTCCATGCCGGTACTTCGACAAATCCTTTCGGGTTCTACAGCCTGACCTTGCCGGAGGGAGAGACCGAACTTCTCTATTCGTATTTAGGATATGAAACCGGGCATTGCCGTTTCGTGCTGAGCCGGGACACGGTGATGAATATACGTCTCCGGACGGATAACCGGTTAGAGGAAGTCGTCGTCCTCTCTAATAAAAAAGAAACAGGCATTTGGGCGACGGCCATGAGCACGTTGGATATTCCCATGACACAGATACGGAACACTCCCGCTATCCTTGGAGAGGCCGATATCCTTAAAACAATCCAACTGATGCCTGGCGTACAGGCCGGGACGGAAGGATTCAGCGGTCTGTATGTGCGCGGGGGAGGCCCGGACCAGAACCTGATCCTGCTGGACGGCATCCCCATCTATAATGCCGACCACATGTTAGGCGTGTTCTCCATCTTTACGCCCGAGGCCATGAAGAAGGTCACGCTCTTTAAAGGATCATTCCCCGCACGCTACGGCGGACGCCTGTCTTCTATCGTGGACATCCGGACAAACGACGGCGATATGCAGAATTACCACGGCACAGTCAGCGTCGGCCTCTTGACCAGCAAACTGCATCTCGAAGGACCGATCCTGAAAGATAAAACATCCTTTTGCCTGACCGGACGGCGCACTTACCTTGACTTAGTGGCAAGGCCGTTTCTGCCGGAGGACAAGAAATATAATTACTATTTCTATGATATCAATGCCAAGATCAACCATAAGTTTTCCGGTCGCAGCCGCCTGTTCCTCAGTTTCTACAAAGGGAAAGATCACTACGACTATAAGCAGGACAAGGAGTACGATAATAACTACGACTATAACCCTCGTATGTATCTCTACAACAGTCGGATCGATTTCAACTGGGGCAATGCGATTGCTGCCGGCCGGTGGAACTATGTCTTCAACAGCAAACTGTTCAGTAATACGACCGTTGCTTACAACCATTACCAGATGGGCATGGCAGACAGCTACCGGAAAGAGATCACCGGGGCCGATAAGAACGGTACTGTCAAGACAGACTATAACGAGTCGTTTGTCTACAACTCCGATTACCGTTCCGGCATACATGACTGGAGCTTCCGCACGGACTTCGATTATATGCCCGTTCCCAACCATCATATAAAGTACGGGGCTTCTTATCTTTATCACACGTTCCGGCCGGAAGTGACGACCTCGCGTGTGAAAGAAGCCGCTAACGGGCAGACGGCACAAGACACCGTCTACAACGATTCCTCGAACAGCTACCTGCACGGGCACGAGTTTTCACTTTATGCCGAAGATAATATTGACATTGGCGACCGCCTGAGCCTGAATGCCGGTCTTCATCTCTCCCTGTTCTCTACACAGGGGAAGGGCTATCTGTCGGCACAACCCCGTATTTCTGCCCGTTATCGCTTTCAGGACGATTTTGCGGCAAAGGCCTCCTTTACACAGATGGAACAGTATGTGCACCTGCTATCATCTTCTCCTATTTCGTTACCGACCGACCTTTGGGTTCCGGTTACGAAAGAGATCCGCCCCATGCGCTCCTTCCAGTATGCTGCCGGTGCTTATTATACCGGCGTGAAAGGGTGGGAGTTCTCTTTGGAAAGCTATTATAAGGATATGCGCAATGTCTTGGAATACCAGGATGGCGCTACCTTTTTCGGATCATCCGGCGGATGGCAGGAGAAGGTCGAAATGGGCCGCGGACGCTCGTTCGGTCTGGAGATACTCGCCCAGAAGACCATCGGGAAAACAACGGGATGGCTGGGATATACGATCGCCAAGAGCGACCGTCAATTTAAAAACGGGACAGTCAACAATGGTGAACGCTTCCCCTATAAATACGACCGCCGACATAACATAAACCTCTGCATCAACCATGCTTTCAGTAAGAAAACAGACGTCGGGATCACCTGGATCTTCAATACGGGCGGAACGGCCACTGTCGCCGAACAGCGCACCGGGACGGCATCGGGCAACCTGATCGACTACATCTCCCACCGCAACAATTACCGCCTTCCCGTCAGCCACCGGCTGAACCTGAGTGTCAATTTCCATAAGAAGTTGCGCCGTGGTACGCAAACCTGGAATATTTCTATCTATAATGCCTACAATGCCATGACTCCGAGCCTTATTTATAAGGAAGAAGAATACATCGGCGTACAGCATATCAAACCGGATGGCCACTATGATACACTCTGGAAACGGAAGACGAGGCTGATCAAACAGACACTTCTGCCTTGTGTCCCTTCGATAACCTATACGTACCGGTTCTAATAAAAAAGAATATAATATGAAAAAGAATTTATCCATATTATCCATACTGGCTTTCCTGCTGCTTTCTGCTTGCGAGAATGAACTGCCATATATGGACAAACCGCAAGCTCCGCAACTCCTGATGAACGCTTTCCTGGAAGCCGGAAAAGAAGAAAACAAAGTCTCCCTGCGTATAATAGATTCCGATACGGAACAGGCAGAAAACATTGCCAATGGTTCCATCACCGTATATGTCAACGGTGAAAAGACCGAAACAGCCCAGGTGGAAAAACTATATAACTCTTCCTACGAACCCAATTGTACCTTGAAAACCCTATTTCGTCCCGGCGACCATATCCGCCTCGAAGCGACAGCCGAAGACGGGCTATATCGAGCCGGCTGCGAAGTAGAAATTCCGCAGCCCATCGGGGAATCCATCCATGTCGATACGCTTCGCACTCTGCTTAGGGCCAGTTATGGCATGAAAGATTGTATGCAATACAAAATAACAATCCATGACCGTCCGGACGAGAAAAACTACTATCGTCTTATTATCGAAGAAAATGCATACCGGATTTCTTCGGAAGACGGCATCAAATACGGCCCTTTCCCCTCTTATCCTGAAATTATCAACCAGGAGGATATCGTCTTGACTGACGGCCACCTGACGACTGCCGACGACGAAGAATTCGGCATCCTCGACATGACCGTCCAAAATCTTAACAATGTTTTCACGGATGGCCGTTTTGAAAATGGTTCGTACACTCTTAAAGTCTACACCTCTGTCCCGTCTATGAGCGGGTTTAACAAGAAAGATCATCTTCTCCTGGATGTTACGGTTCGCGTATTGAGCATATCACAGCCCTATTATCGTTATCTGCGTGCGATGAACTGCCTGGATTCGGATGATTACAACGAGACTTTTATGGAGCCGGTCATTGTCCCCCAAAACGTATCGGGCGGCTTAGGTTTTATCGGGACTTCCTCCGAACAGCAGGTAACCTTGCGGATGATCGACCAGCCGCCCTTGTAAGTTCTCCTTTCTGCAATCGTAAGGTTGCGATACTGGCATAAGAAAAAATTTTTATCTTATAGAAAACTTTTTCTTATGCCGATGGGAATTTTTTCTCCTCTTGATGAGAATTTTTTCTCATACTTTTGAAAACGATGAGAAAAGTAAACGAATTATTCGTAATAGGCAGACTGAGATAAAACTTTACGTATATTTGTGGAAATCTAAATCTATTGCAAAATGAAAAAGTCTGTACTCCTGTCTCTTTTAAGTTTTGGCATATCATTACTTTATGCTCATGAGTTGAATAGCCAAGTCGTTATCCCTATCAAGGATAATCTTCATAACGCGAAAACAATCCATCTGAGTGAGATTGCCTCCGATGTGACTTTTGTTCCGTTGGAAACGACAGACGATTGCTTGTTGGGCAATGACTGCTATATCCAGTATGTCGACGGGCAAATATTCGTTTCGTCGGATATCCTGTATCGTTTCGATGGTAAAACCGGCAAGTTCCTGAATAAGATCGGCAGTAAAGGGCAAGGGCCGGGAGAATATCTGAATTCTTTCCGGTACACGGTGAATCCTGTTACGAAACGAATCTACGTCTTGCAGTTCAAAGATATGTTGGAATATGATTATGACGGAAAGTACCTCCGTACTTTGCCGGCTGATAATCATAATGTGGGAACTTGCTGTATGCTAAACGAAAATCAACTGCTTTACGCAAACGACGCCTATAATAATACGGTGGAAAACCTGGCGCCCCAACTTTATACCGTCGATTTGCAAAAGGGGAAAATAGTGGGAAAGATCGCTTCTCCGGTTGAGAAGAAGTTGAGGGGAGCATTAAACCTTTCATCATTCGATTTCTTTTATCCCTATAAAGGACAGGTTTATTTTAAAGGCTCTTTTCAGGATGAAATTTATCTGGTCCAGTCTCCTAAAAAGAAAGTCGCGGCGTATGTTTGCGATCGTGGTTATTTGAAAGCAGGCTACGATAAGAAAAATGCCGAGATCGATCCGCGGAACCGGATGAAAGGGATTCAGATACAGAACATTTTTGAGACGGATAAGTACTTGCTACTCTCGTATGTTTATGAGAAGAACAGCTATCAAGGTGTTTTCGACAAGGCGGATCATTCATTTGTGAATGCAGTTACGGGAGAAGGGAAAGCAGGGCTTGAAAATGATCTGATAAGCGCTCCTGCCGTTTATATCGCTCCTTTCCAGATAAGCCCTGACGGGATAATCGTAAATGCAATCAACGCCGGTTACCTGTCAGAGCACCGGAAGGATTTTAAAATAGCGAATCCCGGGCTGCCCTTCCGTGAAGCTGAGTGGAATCGAATGCTCGACAGCCTCACGGAAGATAGCAATCCGGTTATCATACTAATAGCGGTAAAGCCGGGGAATTAATATGCTTCTTGGGTATCCTGTTCTCCGTAGTACTCCTTGTTCCGTTTATGCAGGCTCTTAAGTTCAAAAGAAAGCATGACGCGGAAGATCCCGATGATCAGCAACGTGTAAGCAATCATATAGACAAGCGATAAAGCTCCGAGGCCCGGCTGCCAGATAATACCGATGCTGCACAGGATTGCCAGTATGCCGAAAGCCATGTACCAGCCCCAGTTGCGGGTCCCGTAACGTTTCAGGTCCATGGCATAGCCGGTTGAAGCGAAGCCGCGGAACATCAGCCAGAAGGCAACGATGAAAGGCAGTACGGCCATGCTTAAGCCGATATTGGCCATCAGGTAGATACCTAAAATCAGGTCGATGATACCGCTTGCCAAATACCAGCCCCAGCTGGAAATATTCTTTTTATTGGTGACGGCAAAGAGGATTTCCAGCGTGCCGCTGACAAACATGGAAACGCTAAACAATACACTCAGTGCAACATAGCTTGCCAGCGGTGTGAACATCAGGCAGATTGCAATAAGGATATAAAGCAGGCCCAGCAATAGGGAAACCCACCAGTTTTTTACTCCGAAGTTGATTGTGTCAATAAAAGTCTTCATAATAAATTCGTTTTTAATTATTTTGAAATCTACTTTCTAACAAACCTTTGGAAAGAAAAGTTTTATAGGGCCGGTAAAGTGAATTATTTTTAATACATTTGTCCTCCCTTATATAATTTGTACATCTATATAATAAGATATTGATATGAAAGGTATTGTTTTAGCAGGAGGGTCCGGTACGCGTTTGTATCCGATAACCAAAGGGGTGTCTAAACAGTTGTTGCCTATTTACGACAAACCGATGATTTACTATCCCGTGTCTGTGCTTATGCTGGCCGGAATACGTGAGATATTGGTGATTTCCACACCGCAGGATCTGCCCGGATTTCGTCGTTTGCTGGGAGACGGTTCCGACTATGGCGTCCGTTTCGAGTATGCCGAACAACCTTCGCCGGACGGACTGGCACAGGCATTTCTGATCGGGGAGGAGTTTATTGGAAATGACTCCGTTTGCCTGGTCTTGGGCGACAATATCTTTTACGGACAGAGCTTCACCGCTATGTTAAAAGGCGCCGTGGGGAATGCGGAGGACGAACAAAAAGCAACAGTCTTCGGTTACTACGTCAATGATCCGGAACGTTATGGCGTGGCTGAGTTCGATGAGACGGGCAATGTGTTGAGCATTGAAGAAAAACCTGCTGTCCCGAAGTCGAATTATGCAGTTGTCGGCCTCTATTTCTATCCGAACAAAGTCGTGGAAGTAGCTAAACAGATTAAACCTTCCGCCCGCGGCGAACTGGAGATCACGACTGTCAACCAGGAGTTCCTGAAGGACGGCGAACTGAAAGTCCAGCTTTTAGGACGCGGTTTCGCATGGCTCGATACCGGCACGCACGATTCCCTTTCCGAAGCCTCTACCTTCGTCGAAGTGATAGAGAAACGGCAAGGACTGAAAATCGCCTGCCTGGAAGAAGTGGCTTACCGGAACGGATGGATCGATGCAGAACGGTTGAGGAGGGTTGCCACTCCGATGCTGAAGAACCAATATGGACAATATCTACTGAATTTGATAAAAGGAGAGAATGAATAAAGACTGTAAAATATTTGTAGCAGGCCATCGGGGACTGGTCGGTTCCGCCATTTTGAAGAACTTGAAGACAAAAGGTTATACGAACTTTGTCTTGCGTACGCATGCCGAACTGGACTTGACCGACCAACAGGCGGTTCATGATTTTTTTGCTGCCGAGAAGCCGGAATATGTGTTCCTGTCGGCCGCCCATGTCGGAGGGATTATGGCGAACAGTCGTTACCGGGCCGACTTTATTTACCAGAATCTGATGATCCAGAATAATGTGATTCATGCTTCTTATCTGAATAAGGTAAAGAAACTTCTGTTTCTGGGAAGCACCTGCATTTATCCTGGAAATGCCCCGCAACCGATGCCGGAGGATTGCCTGCTCACTTCGCCCCTGGAGTATACGAACGAACCTTATGCAATTGCTAAGATTGCCGGGATCAAGATGTGCGAGAGCTATAACCTGCAATACGGGACTAACTATATCGCGGTAATGCCGACCAACCTGTACGGCCCGAATGATAATTTCAACCTGGAGACTTCACATGTGCTTCCCGCCATGATCCGCAAAATACATTTGGGAAAATGCCTTACCGAAGGGGATTGGGATTCCGTCCGGAAGGATTTGAATGTACGTCCGGTTGAAAACGTATCCGGTGATGCTTCCGCGTCCGAAATACTGGAGGTCCTTGCCAAGTACGGTATCTATCCCGGAAAAGTGGAGTTGTGGGGTACGGGCAAACCGCTTCGTGAATTTCTTTGGAGCGAGGAAATG
This sequence comes from Parabacteroides vesiculifaciens, assembly GCF_049860805.1. Taxonomy (NCBI): domain Bacteria; kingdom Pseudomonadati; phylum Bacteroidota; class Bacteroidia; order Bacteroidales; family Tannerellaceae; genus Parabacteroides; species Parabacteroides vesiculifaciens. Next base: position 2,124,619 of record NZ_CP187555.1, on the reverse strand, counting down.
GCGGATGCCTCCGTTTATGTGATGGAGAAGGTCGATTTTGCCGATCTCTGTCCTGCGATGGGCGATATCCGGAATACACATATTAATATTGGTACCGGAAAGGAACTTTCTATCCGTGAAGTGGCTTTCCTGATTCGTGAAAAGGTCGGCTTTGCGGGTGAAATCGTATTTAACTCGTCCAAGCCGGACGGGACAATGCGCAAGCTGACGGATGTCACGAAGTTGCACGCTTTAGGTTGGCACCATACGATCGAAATAGACGAAGGAGTCGAACGCCTTTACGGATGGTACTTGGGAGAGTGAGAATTAAAAAGTAAGAATTAAAAAATAGCGATGAATGATATTTCATTCTTAATTTAACAACGATGAGTAAAGTTGCTTTAATAACAGGAATAACGGGACAGGACGGTGCTTACCTGGCTGAGTATCTGATTAAGAAAGGATATGTGGTGCATGGTATCAAACGCCGGTCGTCCATGTTCAATACGGATCGTATCGATCATCTTTATCAGGACCCGCATGTGGAAAACCGTAATCTGATCCTGCATTATGGTGACCTGACCGATAGTTTGAACCTGACTCGTATCATCGGTGAGATACAGCCGGATGAGATCTATAATCTGGCAGCCATGAGCCACGTGAAGGTAAGTTTCGATACTCCTGAGTATACGGCTAATGCCGATGGCCTGGGGGTTTTGCGTATTCTGGAAGCGGTCCGTTTGCTGAACCTGATTCCCAAGACGCGTATTTACCAGGCTTCTACTTCCGAACTTTATGGCCTGGTGCAGGAGGTTCCACAGAGGGAAACGACTCCATTCTATCCGAGAAGTCCTTATGCCGTGGCCAAACTTTATGGTTACTGGATAACGGTGAACTATCGTGAAGCTTATAAGATGCATGCCTCGAATGGTATTTTGTTCAACCATGAATCTCCTTTGAGGGGGGAAACGTTCGTAACCCGTAAGGTGACCCGGGCCGTTTCACGTATTGCCTTGGGAATGCAGAAAAAGGTTTACATGGGAAATCTCTCTTCCAAACGTGACTGGGGACATGCAAAAGACTATGTCCGTGCGATGTATGCTATCCTCCAGCAGGACGAACCGTCCGACTATGTTATTGCCACGGGTATCACGACAACTATCCGCGATTTCTTGAAAATGGCGTTCGCCGAGATTGGCGTGGAAATTATTTTCAAAGGTGAAAATGTTAATGAGGTAGCTGTCTTAAACTATATTGACGAAAAAGTGTTTATTGAAAGAGTCGGAGAGGCTTATCTCGATAATTTCAGGAAACGGATTGGAGATGAGGTCGTTGGTGTCGATCCCCAGTATTTCCGTCCGACTGAAGTTGATCTGCTGATCGGTGACGCGACAAAGGCCCGTACCCGTTTGGGATGGGAGCCAAAGTACGATTTGGCCGCTTTAATTGAAGATATGATGTTGAATGATATAAAGTTGATGAAGAAAGAATCGTATCTTAGAAAAGGTGGTTATGAAATATTGAATTATTTCGAGTAGCGTCGAACTTTTATTGTTTTTATTTGTTATAATTAGAAAAAGAGTTAATTTTGCAACCTCTTTGAGCATGATTATAGGTAATTGATTGTTTAATTAAAATGTTGATGAATATGAAGACTAAAGTATTACTTTTAGCTTTGTTATCAGGTTTTGTTTTCTCTGTGTCTGCACAGGAATTTAAACCGCAGGTTGGGTTTAGCAATGAAGCGGGCTATAAAACAAACTTCAAAAAGAACAAAGCTGGCGACAACTGGTTTATCTCTATTGCAGGTGGCGCAAGTGTTTTATTTGGTGACCAGAACAGTGAAGCCGATTTCAAAAATCGCTTGAATTTCGCTCCTCAGTTCTCTGTTGGTAAATGGTTCAATCCGTATTTGGCTCTGCGTTTACAGTTGAATGGTGGTGTGTTACATGGTTTTGAAAACACCGGTGCTACTTTTATGCAGCACAATAAATATGCAGCTGCTCATGCTGATTTGTTGTGGGATGTAACTAATTTCTGGGCTCCTTATAACGAAAAGAAAGTGTTCCGTTTGATTCCGTGGGTCGGTCTTGGTTACGCACAGCGTTTCAAAAACTCTGAAGAAAACAGAAGCATTGCAAGAACAGAATCTCCGACGGTTAACTTCGGTATCCTGACTGCATTCCGTTTGAGCAAACGTGTAGATTTGAACGTTGAAGTTCAGGGTTCATTGCTGAACGAACAGTTTAACCGCGTTTCTATGTATCACCTGACTGACGGTATCGGACAGTTGAGCGCAGGTTTGACTTTCAAACTGGGTAAAACTGATTTCGAAGTATTGGAACCGATGGATTACGCTTTGCTGAACGACCTGAACGGCCAGATCAATGCTTTGCGTGCTGAAAACGACGAATTGAGCAAACGTCCGGTTTCTTGTCCTGAATGTGAAGAAGTCGTAACTAACGTTGTTAACAACTATGTAGACAATGTGGTATACTTCCGTATCAATAGCGCTAAGATCGACAAGAACCAGCAGGTTAGCATCTTTAATACTGCACAGTTTATGAAAGATACGAATGTGCCTATCAAAGTTATCGGTTATGCTGATAAGAAAACAGGTACAGGTTCTTACAATATGCAGCTTTCTGAAAAACGTGCAAGAGCTGTTGCTAAAGAATTGATCGATAAATACGGTATCTCTTCTAACCAGATTACAATCGAATGGAAGGGCTCTGACGTTCAACCGTACAGTGAAAACAACTGGAACCGTGTTGTTATCATGACTGCAAATGATTAATTAATTTTTGATTATATCCCGAAAGGCTGCACATAATCGTGTGCAGCCTTTTTTTTGCTCGGAAATAATGCTTATTTTTGCATGATTTTAGCGCGTAGTTATGGAGTTAAATAAAAAACATGGTTACCTTATTCAATGGTTAATAGGCGTTGGAGATCTGATTGTACTGAATCTTCTTTTCTTTATTGTCTACTATGGATTGAATAATTTATATACATCTGCTATCGCCGGAAGTTTGCGCGAGGTGGTGCTATTGTTGAATTTCTGCTATTTCTTCTCTCTTTATTTTGTCCCTTTACAGTTGCATATGTCCATTGTCTTTATTGACAAGATTGTGCAAAGGGCGTTCCTTTTGGTTACGATTATGACTTTCCTGTTTGCCACTTGCCTGATATTCCTGAATGTCGGAGATGTGTTGGCAACTTTCTTGCTGATTTATTATGTCGTTACGGTCGTTATATTTTCATTGTGGCGCGTTATTGTCCGTGTGACTTTGAAAATGTACCGCCGGAAAGGGTACAATTTTAAGAAGATCGTGATTGTCGGGGCCGGAAAGAACGGAATGGAATTGTATAAGGTTATGAAAGACGATTTGTCGTATGGCTTCAATATCCTGGGCTTTTTTGATGATAATTTGTCTTTGAAATCTGTCCTGCCGAATTATTTGGGAATGACGCATGAGGTGGAGAGCTTTGTGCTGGCAAATGATGTGGATGAGATCTATTGTACTTTGCCGGGTACGAATGATGAGAAGATCGTACGTTTACTGAATTTTGCGGAGAAGCACATGATCCGCTTCTATATCGTTCCGGAATTCTATCGAAACCTGAAGAAGAGTCTCGTAATGGAGGTGTTGGAGTCCATCCCTTTGATGACTGTTCGCCGCGAACCTTTGCAGGCAGCTTACAACCGGGCGTTGAAACGTTCGTTCGATATTCTGTTTTCTACTATAATTTTGGTGACAATATTCCCGGTTTTGTATGTAGTGGTCGGTATTATGATCAAGCTTAGCTCTCCCGGGCCGGTCCTGTTCAAGCAAAAAAGAACGGGATTGTACGGGCAGGATTTCAGATGTTATAAGTTCCGTACGATGAAAGTAAATTCGCAGGCGGATTCTTTGCAGGCTGTAAAGAACGACCCGCGTAAGACGAAAGTCGGAGATTTTCTTCGCCGTACGAATCTGGATGAGTTCCCCCAGTTTATTAATGTATTGAGAGGCGAAATGTCGGTTGTTGGACCGCGCCCCCACATGCTCAAACATACCGAGCAATACTCTGCGCTGATCGACAAATATATGGTGCGTCATTTGGTTAAACCGGGCGTGACGGGTTGGGCGCAGGTAACCGGATACAGGGGAGAAACGAAAACACTGGAACAAATGGAAGGCCGGGTGAAACGAGATGTATGGTATATCGAAAACTGGTCTTTTTTCTTGGATCTTAAGATTATAGTAGTAACGGTTCTCAATATGTTCAAGGGAGAAAAGAACGCTTACTAAGTATTAAATTGCACACTTTTTGTATATATGTGTAATTGGGAACTGAATTTATGTTATCTTTGTGCCCGATGGGAAGGATTATAGCAATTGATTATGGCCGGAAACGTACCGGACTGGCGGTTACAGATACCTTGCAAATGATTGCAAACGGACTGACAACCGTGCCGAGCGGTGAACTGACAAAATATCTGGCTGATTATGTTTCGCATGAACCTGTTGAGCGGTTTGTAGTCGGGCTTCCGAAACAGATGAACAACGAACCTTCAGAAAACATGAAGTATGTGGAAGCTTTTGTGACACATCTGAAACGGACCCTTCCGAACATTCCGGTAGAATACTACGACGAACGATTTACTTCTGTTTTGGCACATAAGGCAATGCTGGACGGAGGATTGAAGAAAAAGAAAAGGCAGGATAAAGGATTGGTGGACGAAATCAGTGCCGTTATTATCTTGCAATCATATTTGGAAAATAAGAAATATCAGTTATAAAAGTTATGATTTTACCAGTATATTTATATGGACAGCCTGTGTTAAGAAAAGAGGCTGAAGAAGTTCCGATGGACTATCCGGATCTGAAACAATTGGTAGCCAATATGTTTGAGACGATGTACAATGCTGATGGCGTGGGGTTGGCTGCTCCGCAGGTCGGTTTGTCATTGCGTCTTCTGGTGATCGATGCCGATGTGATGGGAGATGATTTTCCTGAATGCAAAGGCTTTAAGCGTGCAATGATCAATCCTGTCTTCCTCGAAAAAAGCGAAGAAGAGGTTTCGATGGAAGAAGGTTGCCTGAGCTTGCCGGGTGTGCATGAGAAAGTATCCCGTTCGGCGAGAGTGCGTGTGAAATATCTGGATGAAGAGCTGAAAGAACATGAAGAAACGGTGGAAGGTTTTGCTGCCCGTGTCGTGCAACATGAGTGTGAACACTTGGAAGGCCATGTATTCATAGACAATATTTCAGGAATCCGCCGCCAGTTGAACAAAAGCAAACTAAATAGTATTATTAAAGGTACAGCCCGTTGCTCCTATAAAGCAAAAGCGGTTGGTAAGTAATAAGAACTCTATTAACTAATCAGTATGACAGATTTAAGTAAAAACATTCAGGCCCTCAGGGAAAAGAAAGCCGTCGTTGAGATGGGTGGCGGCGAAGCTGCTATCGAAAAGCAGATCGCGATGGGTAAATTGACTGCCCGTGATCGTATTCTATCCTTGTTGGACAAGAATTCTTTCCACGAATATGACCTGTTCGTGAAGCACGACGGTCGTGATTTCGGAATGGAGAAGAAGGATTTACCAGGTGATGGTGTTGTTACAGGTACAGGTACGATCTTCGGCGCTCCGGTTTGTATCTATGCACAAGACTTTACGGTTGCCGGTGGTTCGTTGGGCTTGCAGCATGCACGTAAGATCACGAAGATCATGGATCATGCTCTGAAAATGAAATGTCCGATTATAGGTATCAACGACTCGGGTGGTGCGCGTATTCAGGAAGGTGTAGGTGCATTGGCGGGTTATGGTGAAATATTTTATCGCAATACTATCGCTTCCGGTGTTATTCCTCAGATTTCTTTGATTCTGGGACCCTGCGCCGGTGGTGCCGTGTATTCGCCGGCTTTAACGGACTTCGTGTTTGTTGTTGAAAATATCTCCAAGATGTTTATTACAGGTCCGAATGTGATTAAGACCGTATTGGGCGAAGATATTTCGATGGAAGACTTGGGTGGTGCCCGCGTTCATGCAGAAACGACCGGTAACGCCCATTTTTATGCACAGAGCGAGCAGGAATGTTTCGAACAGGTTAAACGTTTGGTAAGTTTTATTCCTTGGAATAACCAGGAACGTGCGAAAGTGGCAGAGCCGAAGGAACCGGCTGCGGTGATGAACATTGAAGATGTGGTTCCGGCAGATCCGAAACAGCCGTATGACGTACGTAACGTTATCAAATGTATTGTAGACGATTCCGACTTCCTGGAAGTACAGGAGTTGTGGGCAGCCAACATTGTGATCGGTTTCGGCCGCATGGGCGGTGAAACTGTCGGTTTCGTAGCCAACCAACCGATGGTATTGGCAGGTGTTCTGGATTGCGACAGTGCTGATAAAGCTGCACGTTTTATCCGTTTCTGCGATTCTTTCAATATTCCTATTATCACACTGGAAGATATGCCGGGTTATCTGCCGGGTGTAGACCAGGAACATGCAGGTGTGATCCGTCACGGTGCAAAAGTACTGTATGCTTATTCCGAAGCGACTGTTCCCAAGATCACGGTTATCCTGCGTAAGGCTTACGGTGGTGGTTACATTGCCATGAATTCACGCCACTTAGGTGCAGACTTTATGTTTGCTTGGCCGAGTGCCGAAATTGCGGTGATGGGTCCGGAAGGTGCAGCCAACATAATCTTCCGTAAGGAAATCATGGAAGCTGAAGACCAGAACGCAATGCGACAGGAAAAAGTCAAAGAATATATCGAAAAGTTTGCAAATCCTTACGTGGCTGCGTCCAAAGGATTTATCGATTCAGTTATCGAGCCGAAAGAAACCCGTTCATTGTTGCTTCACGCACTTAAACTTTCTGTATTGAAAGAGGAATACAGACCGGCTAAGAAGCACGGATTGCCTCCGTTCTAATTAACGCTGTAAAAACTTTTAAATATGGAAAAGAAAGAGAAAGAGAACGAATATGTGGATTTTGTAGTGACGGCCCGTAAATATAAGACGCTGCTGACTGCAAAATATAAGAACCGTAAAATGTGGCATAAACCCTTTGTCGGTGATGTGATTTCTCATCTTCCCGGAACGATCGTTAAAGTGGAAGTACAGCAAGGACAGGAAGTCGAAGCCGGCCAGTTGCTTATGATCCACCAGGCGATGAAGATGTTCAACCGGGTGGTTGCTCCCGTAGCCGGTACGATTGTCGAGCTGGGTGTAAAGGAAGGTGATAAGATCCCTAAGGACCATTTGATGGTTAAGATTCAGCCGAAGTAAATTACTGAAGCAAGTAAATATAGAAAGCTTTCACACTGTTTTGCAGTCTGTGAAAGCTTTTTTTATAGTTTGGTTTTAACGGCTAAGATTATTTACTTACTTTTGCGACCGATCAATGTTGAATATTTTTATAATAGATGAAGAAAGCGATTCTTTTATTTATATTCCAGTTGTGTTCATTAGCCATGTTTGCACAAATCAATACCGACCGTGTGCTGACTATTGGACGCAACGCTTTGTATTTTGAGGACTATGTTCTTTCGATACAATATTTCAATCAGGTAATCAAATCGAAACCCTGGTTGGCTGAACCGTATTTCTACCGTGCAGTGGCGAAAATCAATCTGGACGATTATAAAGGTGCTGAAGAAGATTGCACGCTTTGTCTTGAGCGGAATCCTTTTCTGGTACAGGCGTACTACGCTCGAGGTATTGCCCGTCAGAGTCAGGAGAAATTTAGCGAAGCAATAGAAGACTACAGAAAAGGGTTGGAGTTTAAGGCGGAAGATCGCCAGATGCTGGTGAATATGGCGGTTGCCAATATCCAGAAGAAAGATTTTAAGGAAGCTGAAAAGGTCTTTGATGAACTGATGGCGGCTCATCCCAAATATTCCATGAACTATTTGACGCGTGGTGCGATGTACACCGAGAAAGGAGATACGGTCAAAGCGCTTGCAGACTACGACAAGGCGATCAGTATGGATCCTTATTATGCACCTGCTTATGGAAATCGGGCGATTTTGCTTTATCAGATGAACAATTTGAAAGATGCGCTTGCCGATTTGAACGAGGCCATTCGCCTGAATACCCGTGAGAGTGGGTATTACATCAACAGAGGTCTGGTCCGTTACCAGCTGAAAGACTTGCGTGGTGCCATGGCTGATTATGATCAGGTGGTCAGCATGGACAGCCACAACCTGATTGCCCGCTTCAACCGAGGATTGCTTCGGGCTCAGATCGGGGATAACAACCGGGCTATCGAAGATTTCGACGTTGTGATCGAGATCGAACCGGATAACTATATGGCTTATTACAACCGTGCGTTGTTGAATTATGAGACCGGAGACTATCAGGGGGCTGTACGTGATTTCGATGTCGTGTTGCAACAATATCCGAACTTTGTCGCCGGCTATTATAGCCGTGCGGAAGTGAAGCGGAAAATGCATGACGAGGTGGGAGCCGACCGCGATTATTGGACTGCCTATAATATGGAGCAGCAGAAGAAGAACGGAAACGCTTCGGGGAATGTCGCTTCCAAGAATGGTAACAATGCCGGAGCGCAATCGGCCGACCCGGCATCAAAGGATGAAAATACACGTGAACAGTCGGATAAAAATATCGATAAGTTCAACCGCCTTGTCGTATATGATGAAGAAGAGGTGCGCAAGACGAAGTATAATAGCGAAATTCGTGGACGCGTACAGGATCGCAATGTGCGTGTGGACCTGGAACCGATGTTTGTCCTGACCTATTACGAAAAAGTAGATCCGGTAAAGAAACTGGTTTATTATGACAAGATGGTGGAAGCCTATAATGCCCGCTTGGTATTGGAACGTAAATTGCGTATCACAAATGAGGAAGCTGCCCTTACGGAAGATCAGGTTGCCGTACATTTCGCATCCATCGATAATTTCTCGGCCCGGATAGCAAAGAATCCGAAAGATGCGGATGCCTATTTCGGACGTGCTCTGGATTTTATGCTTGTACAGGACTTTGCCGAAGCGCTTAAAGATTATACGAAGGTGATCGAACTGGATCCGGATTTTGCCATGGCTTATTTCAACCGGGCTGTCGTTCGCTATAAACAGCTTGACTATAATATGTCGCAGGCAGCTAGCGCCCAGGATGATTTTTCTGCCATGAGTATGAACCTGAAAATGGGAAAGAATCCGACTGTTACTCGTACACCGGTGACATCCGATCCGACTTCTGCATCCCTGAAAGATAATAAGCGAGCTTACGAGCATGAGATGATTACGCGGGATTATGATATGGTAATCAAGTTGAATCCGGGTTTTGTGTATGCCTATTTCAATCGTGGAAACCTGCGTTGTGCTCAACGTGACTTCCGGGCTGCCATCCAGGATTACAGCGAGGCGATCCAGCGTGATCCGGAATTTGCCGAGGCCTATTTCAACCGGGGATTGGCACGCCTTTCGCAAGGAGACGCCAATCGGGGCATTGCTGATCTGAGCAAAGCCGGAGAATTGGGCATCATCAATGCTTATAGCATTATCAAGCGTATGACAAGTAATTAATGTAGTTTCCCCTTATTGTAAAAAATATCTTGAAAACGGCTTGGTAGACCTCTGTCAAGTGTTCTCCACACGATTGTTTCTGGAACGGAGAAAGCAGTTTTGGGGCATCTTACCCATGAGTTGCGCAGAAAATTCCAATGACGACCGTCTTCATCGCCATGAAGTCAATGTTCATACATAGTGAACTCGGCAACTCACGGCAACGAAGACGGTCGTCATGGCGATGAAGACGGTCGTCACGGAAACGGGATGCCGGAATCCTTGAAAATATCCCTGTTTTCTTTGCTATTTTTCCATATCCTCCCCTTCTTTTCTCAAATATTCGATTCTCCCGGAGTTTAGCTTTTTCTGAATGATAGGAATTGGGGAAAATCAATTGACAGGTGTAACGTTGTTTGGATGAACCAGGCAGGAGATCAGTCCGTGTGTTAGAAAAAAAGCCATATGGGCAGATAAAAGACAGATCGGAACAGTGACTGTTTTCTCTTGAAATAGAAAAATGGAGGGTTATTGTAAAAAAGGCAATATATTTACTTCTTCCGTCCCTTATGCTTTAGGCATCGTAACTCTATAGGTTTAGCAGCTATTGGTTTGTGACTGGCGCACCTTCCTACTTAGTAGAACTTCTGAAACGCATCCATTAGGATTTAGACCGTTTGGTGCATGAAGAGACCGATGCCGAAACGCTTGACGGTGTGGATTCGGTCGACTCTGATCCCTTCGCCGTATGTTATCGATACGGGATGGGTGTAAAGATTTGTGGCAAATGTATAGTATGTATGAATTTGATCAAGAACTTTTGATTTGTCATGATTCGTTTAATGAAAACACGGCTGCAGAACTTTACGCGGGACAGCCGTTTATGTTAGTATCCAAGCACGAGAATGCCTGTTTCCGATATCAAGTGCATAATAATGATTATACAAAGAATGAAGAAGTATCTTTTAAGTCAAGACCTTTAAACAGGGAAATTCCTTCTTGCCAATCCTTAGATGCCCCGAAGTTGGTTGCTGATTATCAGAAAGGTCGGTTGAAAGGCCGTTTGAAAGAGATTGCCTCTAAATTGAATGAGGATGACAATCCTGTAATCATGCTGATCAAACACAAAAAATAAATGTTTTATTGTCTGTCGTGTGCCTCTTTTTGTATAAAAGGTTGCGGAGCAGAAACTTTTTTCCTAAAAGTTCTGTTTAACAAAAAAAGAATACTAAATTTGCATCCTGATTAATTTTTAGGAATTTATAGTGAACAGATTATGATAAAGATTACATTTCCGGATAATTCCGTAAAAGAATATGCCGAAGGAACGACCGCTATGCAGATTGCGGAAAGTATCAGTTCCCGTTTGGCACAGGAAGTTCTGGCTGCAAGTGTGAATGGTGAGATTTGGGACCTGACTCGTCCGATCAACCAGGATGCCGCCGTCAAACTTTTCAAGTGGGAAGACGAAGAAGGTAAACACGCATTCTGGCACTCCAGTGCTCACTTGATGGCTGAAGCTTTGCAGGAATTGTATCCTGGTATTAAGTTCGGTATCGGACCGGCTATTGAAAACGGATTTTACTATGATGTGGATCCGGGTGATGCAGTTATCAAAGAAGGTGATTTCCCGGCTATCGAAGCAAAGATGCTTGAACTGGTAGCAAAGAAAGAGGAAATCAAACGTCAGGATATTTCGAAGGCTGACGCCATGAAAATGTTTGGCGATAGAGGTGAAGAGTATAAAACAGAACTTATCAGCGAGTTGGAAGACGGAAAGATCACAACCTATACACAGGGTTCGTTCACCGACCTGTGCCGTGGTCCGCACTTGCCGAATACATCCTATCTGAAAGCTGTTAAAATAATGAGTGTCGCCGGTGCTTACTGGCGTGGCGACGAAAAGCGTAAACAGTTGGTCCGCCTGTATGGTATCACCTTCCCGAAGAAGAAGATGCTGGACGAATATCTGGTATTGATGGAAGAAGCGAAGAAGCGCGACCATCGTAAGATCGGAAAAGAACTGGAGTTGTTCACATTCTCTACAGCAGTAGGAGCGGGGCTTCCGTTATGGTTGCCGCGTGGTACGCAGTTGCGCCTGAAACTGGAAGATTTCTTGAAACGTATCCAAAAGAAATACGGTTACCAGCAGGTAATGACTCCGCATATCGGGGGGAAGCAGTTGTATGTGACTTCCGGCCACTATGCTAAATACGGTAAGGATTCATTCCAGCCGATTCATACTCCGCAGGAGGGTGAAGAGTTCTTGTTGAAACCGATGAACTGCCCCCACCACTGTGAGATATTCAAATCATTCCCGCGTTCATACAAGGACCTGCCTCTGCGCTTTGCTGAGTTCGGAACCGTATACCGTTATGAACAAAGCGGTGAGTTGCACGGTTTGACAAGGGTACGTGGCTTTACGCAGGATGATGCTCACCTGTTCTGTCGCCCCGACCAGTTGAAAGACGAGTTCCTGAAGGTGATGGATATTATCTTTATCATCTTTAAGGCTTTGGATTTTGAAAACTTTGAAGCACAGATTTCTCTGCGTGACAAGGTAAACCGGGAAAAATATATCGGTTCGGAAGAAAACTGGGAAAAAGCTGAAAGCGCTATTATCGAAGCTTGTCAGGAAAAAGGCCTGAAAGCCAAGATCGAATATGGCGAAGCTGCTTTTTACGGTCCCAAATTGGACTTCATGGTGAAGGACGCCATCGGCCGTCGCTGGCAGTTGGGTACGATCCAGGTCGATTACAACCTGCCGGAACGTTTCGAACTGGAATATACGGGTGAAGACAACAAGAAGCACCGTCCTGTTATGATCCACCGTGCACCGTTCGGCTCAATGGAACGTTTCGTTGCCGTGCTGATCGAACATACAGGTGGTAAGTTCCCATTGTGGCTGACTCCTGACCAGGTGTCGATCCTGCCGATCAGTGAAAAGTTCAACGATTATGCATATGCGGTAAAACGTCAGCTCGAAGCCGAAGACTTGAGTGTTTTGGTTGATGACCGTAATGAGAAAATCGGACGTAAAATCCGCGATACAGAATTGAAACGTATCCCTTATATGCTCATTGTCGGAGAGAAAGAAGCAGAAAATAATGAAGTTTCTGTAAGAAAACAGGGCGAAGGTGATAAAGGTTCGATGAAAATTGCTACCTTTGCAGCGCTTTTGAAAGGTGAGATAGAGGAACAGATGAATCACTGGAAGAAAGATAATAATTAATTAACTAATAACGAGGAGAATAAATCTTTTTGAATGAAGAATGACAGTCTGAAAGAACAGTATAGAATCAACGAACGTATTCGTGTTCGTGAAGTTCGTTTAGTAGGTGATAACGTAGAACAGGGAGTTTATCCTACTTCTCAGGCATTAAAGATGGCTGAAGATCAGGGGCTCGATCTGGTTGAAATTTCACCGAATGCTGCGCCCCCCGTTTGTAGAATTACTGATTATCAGAAATTCCTTTATCAACAGAAGAAGCGCCAGAAGGAACAGAAGGCGAAATCTGTGAAAGTAGTCGTAAAGGAGATCCGTTTCGGACCTCAGACTGACGACCATGATTACAACTTCAAATTAAAACATGCTAAGGGATTTCTGGAAGAAGGAGCAAAAGTAAAAGCATATGTGTTCTTTAAAGGACGTTCCATTCTTTTCAAGGAGCAAGGAGAAGTATTACTGCTCCGTTTTGCCAATGACTTGGAAGAATTCGGAAAGGTAGAGCAATTGCCGGTACTGGAAGGTAAACGTATGATCATCATGCTGACACCGAAGAAAGCCGGGGCTGCTGCCGTTGCTCCCAAGCCTGCCGTTTCAAAGCCGGTGGCGAAGAAGGTGATCGTGACTCCCAAGCCAAAGACTGAAGAGTCTGAATAATAAAGAAAGAAACCACCCGATAGAGGGTGTAAAGTTTAATAATTAAAACATATTGGAAAATGCCTAAGATGAAGACTAATTCCGGTGCCAAAAAAAGATTCGCTCTTACCGGAACAGGTAAAATCAAAAGAAAACACGCTTTTAAAAGTCACATTCTGACAAAGAAGACTACAAAGCAGAAGAGAAATCTTACTCACACAGGTCTGGTTGCCAGTGTAGATGTAAGCAACGTTAAGCAGTTGCTTGGTTTGAAGTAATCTTTTTTAATTAAGCGAGTTTTACAAGATTTTTATTAACCGAATGTATTTAGCAAATAAGATCATCCGAAAGTGATGACGCTAACATTCAAAACAGATTAGTATTATGCCTAGATCAGTAAATCATGTTGCTTCAAGAGCAAAAAGAAAACGGATTTTAAAACTTACCCGTGGTTACTATGGTGCACGTAAGAACGTGTGGACCGTTGCTAAGAATACCTGGGAAAAAGGTTTAACTTATGCATTCCGTGACCGTCGTAACAAGAAACGTAACTTCCGCGCATTGTGGATCCAGCGTATCAACGCTGCTGCCCGTCTGGAAGGTATGTCTTATTCTCGCCTGATGGGAGCTTTGCATGCAGCAGGTATCGAAATCAACCGTAAAGTTCTTGCCGACTTGGCTATGAACCATCCGGAAGCTTTCAAAGCAATCGTTGCTAAAGTTAAGTAATTGACAATATATAGCAATAGGAAAAGAGCTTCATTTTGGAGCTCTTTTTTTTATGATAAAAAGTTTGGTGGTTTCATACCTATTACTTATCTTTGTGATAAGAAAAATGAGTTAGCCGCACATGTTCGATTGGGAAACTCATCAGTTTATTTTAATTCCGAGACACAGCTCTTGTCGTCAATGGCGGGCCGCACCCTTCGGGGCATGCTTAGCACGGCGGATTACAAAGATGGCAAAGCACTCAAATCCTGTCATACGGAGTTTGTTCATATCTACGGTGCGGCTTTCTTTACATAAGAGAGGCTTTCCCTTCGGGGAGAGCCTTTTCTTTTATTTTCCCTGATACCCTTTTTTCGAAACACCTATGTTTTATTTCCGAAACAAGAGGTTGTCTGTTTTTTCTTCGTATATTTACCCTCTAAGAATTAAACACACTAAACTAAATATTTATGTTACTGCCAAAACAGTCTCGCAATTGTGTAACCGGGCTGGCTGTTGCCTGTTCGTTACTATTGGTTGCCTGCGCTCCGAAGGAAGTCCAGCAGGTGAATCTTATTCCCAAACCGGTACAGATGACAATGACCGGAGGAACTTTTCAGATCGATAGTCTCGCTTTATTCGGCGGGCAATCTCCCCGGAATGTCGATGCTATGATCGATGACGCCTGGTCTGGTAGCCCGGAAGGGTATCAGTTGGATGTGACGGCTAAAGGAATCGATCTGCGTGCAGGTTCGCCGGACGGTTTGTTTTACGGGATGCAAACGTTACGCCAGTTGTATGCCGGAGGGGGAGTGCCCTGTGTTTCTATACTGGATAATCCCCGCTTCGAGTACCGGGGATTGCATTTAGATGTTTCCCGGCATTTCTTTTCCAAAGAAGAAGTGATGAAATTGCTGGATGTGATGTCTTTTTACAAGTTGAACACCTTGCATATGCATCTGACGGATGCCGGAGGATGGCGTATCGAGATAGACAAATATCCGAAACTTACTACCGAGACTGCTTTCCGCACCGAGTCGGATTGGCGGAAGTGGTGGGACGGACGCGATCGTAAGTATTTGCCGGAAGGAACGCCGGGCGCTTACGGCGGTTATTATACGAAAGAGGACATCCGGGAAATAGTGAAGCATGCAGCCTCCAAACATATTAATATAATACCGGAGATAGAATTTCCGGGACATTCCGAAGAGGTCCTGATGGCCTATCCCGAACTGAGTTGTTCCGGTAAGCCTTACCAGAACGGCGATTTTTGTATCGGCAATGAGCAGTCGTTTACTTTTATGGAAGATGTATTGACGGAGGTGATCGATCTTTTCCCGTCCGAGTATATCCATATCGGTGGCGATGAAGCAGGAAAGTCCGCCTGGAAAAAATGTCCGAAATGCCAGGCCCTGATGAAGAAAAAAGGGATGAAGAGCGTGGACGAACTTCAGAGCTATATGATTCACAGAGCTGAAGAGTTTCTGATATCGAAGGACCGCAAGCTGATCGGTTGGGACGAGATCCTGGAAGGCGGCCTGGCTCCCGAAGCGACTGTCATGTCGTGGCGGGGAGAAGACGGTGGGATCAAATCGGCCCGGATGGGACATGATGTGGTGATGACGCCGGGTAATTATATGTATTTGGATTTCTACCAAGCCGATCCGAAGACACAACCCTATGCCATCGGTGGCTATACGCCGATAAAGAAAGTGTATAGCTATGATCCTATCCCGGCAGACTCGTTGACGGCGGAGGAATGCCAGCATATTTTGGGGGTACAGGCCAATACCTGGACCGAGTATATCCAGACACCCGAACATCTGGAATATATGATGTTCCCGCGTGCCCTTGCCGTAGCCGAGATAGGGTGGACTCCTCAGGAATTGCGGACATGGGAGGATTTCAAGCCTCGCATGAATGCTCATATCTCCCAATTACAAGGAATGGGTATCCATACATTCACGCTTTCAGACGAACTGGAAGTGACCATGCAGGTCGATACGGCAGGCAGAAAGATAAAAGTCATACTGGATGCCGAGAAATATCCGGCGGAAGTCCGCTACACGACAGACGGTTCTGTCCCGGTTGCCTCTTCCGCCCTTTATGCCGGACCGATAGTCGTGCACGATTCCGCTCATATCAAAGCCGCTATTTTCCACGACGGAGTGCTTCAGGGAACACCGACTGAAAAAAAGGTGGATTACCATCGGGCCATCAATAAACCTATACATTATAATAGTAAGCTCTACAAAGGCTATATGGCCGGAGGAATGAACGCTCTGTTGGACGGTTACCGCGGTGGCTTGACTTATCTGGACGGACGTTGGCAAGGCTATTTGGATGACCTGGACTGTGTGATCGATATGGAAGAGGAGACGGATATCCATAAAGTGTCCATCCGTTTCATGCAACTGATCGGTCCGGGGGTGTTCCAGCCCGGACAGGTAGAACTGCTGACTTCCGACGATGGTGAGAACTTTATTTCCCGCGGGATTGTTCCAACAACGATTCCGGCAGACGATCCGAATCTCTTGTTCCAGGAATATACGTTCGACGGCAACTGGAATGCCCGCTATGTCCGTTTGAAAGCGCCAAGGGCGAATCCCGGTTTCATTTTTGCGGATGAGATAGTCGTATGGTAGATTAAGAATTCAGAATTAATAAATAATAGTTGTGATATGAAGAGATTGTTGTTTTCTTTTCTATTGAGTTGTTGTTCTGCGCTGGTTTCCGCGCAACAGCCGGTAGATTATGTGAACCCGTTTATCGGGACAAGTAACTACGGGACGACCAATCCCGGTGCGATCTGCCCCCAGGGAATGATGAGTGTTACACCGTTCAATGTGATGGGGTCGAAAAGTAATAAATTCGACAAGGACAGCCAATGGTGGTCCACCCCTTATTCGTCGGATAATAATTTCTTCACCGGCTACGCGCATGTGAACCTGAGCGGTGTCGGTTGCCCCGAATTGGGAAGCCTGTTGCTGATGCCTACTTCCGGGGAACTGAATGTGGATTATCACGAATACGGTAGCGAATATAAGAACGAGGTGGCTCATCCCGGCTATTACAGCAATATCCTGACGAAATATAACATCAAGACAGAAGCTACCGCCTCCATGCGCACCGGCCTGACACGATTCACTTTCCCGAAAGGGCAGGGGAATATCCTCTTGAACTTGGGTGAAGGGCTGACCAATGAAACCGGTGCAACCGTCCGTATGGTGAGCGATACGGAGATAGAGGGGAGCAAACTGCTCGGTACATTCTGTTATAACCCGCAAGCCGTTTTCCCGATCTATTTCGTGATGAAGCTAAGCAAAGCCCCCAAACAGGCCGGCTACTGGAAGAAGCAGCGCGAGATGAAGGGAGTGGAGGCCGAATGGGATGCCTATTCCGGTAAATATAAATTATACACGAAGTACGACCGGGAGATGAGCGGCGACGATATCGGCGTCTGGTTCAAGTATGACACCGAGGAAAACGAATCGATCGAAGTAAAAATGGGCGTCTCGTTTGTCAGCATCGAGAATGCACGTCTGAATATGCAAACCGAACAGCCGGATTTCAATTTCGAAAAGGTGCGTGCGGCTGCCGGCAAAATGTGGAACGACGATCTGTCGCGCGTGATGGTGGAAGGCGGGACGAACGACGATAAGACGATCTTCTATACCGCCATGTACCACCTGCTGATCCATCCGAATATCATCCAGGATGTGAACGGTGAATATCCGATGATGGAAAGCCTGAAAGTCGGTCATACGGACGGGAACCGTTATACGGTCTTTTCACTCTGGGACACCTATCGCAATGTGAGTACGTTGATGACGTTGCTCTATCCGGAAAAGCAACTCGACATCATCCGCACCATGATCGACATGTATAAGGAAAGCGGCTGGCTTCCGAAGTGGGAACTGTACGGACGCGAGACGCTGACCATGGAAGGCGACCCGTCTATCCCGTATATCGTGGATGCCTATATGCGCGGCCTGCGCGATTACGATATCGAGACTGCTTACGAAGGTATGCGCAAAGGCGCTACGACTCCCGGTGAATTTAACCTGCTTCGCCCGGACAATAACGATTATATGAGCAAAGGTTACGTCGCCTTGCGCGAACAATATGACAATTCGGTTTCACATGCACTGGAATATTATATTGCCGACTGGAATTTATCGTTGTTGGCGGATGCGTTGGGAAAGAAGGAAGACGCCAAGTTGTTCCGTGAGCGCGCCATGGGCTATAAACATTATTATAGCAAAGAATTCGGCACGCTTCGTCCGATCCTGCCCGACGGCACGTTCTATTCTCCTTTCGATCCGAAGCAGGGGGAAAACTTCGAGCCGAGTCCCGGCTTCCATGAAGGAAATGCCTGGAATTACACGTTCTATGTCCCTCACGACATCAAAGGCCTTGCCAAACTGATGGGCGGACAGAAGAAGTTTGTCGATAAATTGCAGATGGTCTTCGACAAGGGCTACTATGATATGGCAAACGAGCCGGATATTGCCTATCCCTACCTGTTCAGCTATTTCAAGGGAGAAGCCTGGCGTACGCAGAAACTGGTCCGTGAACTGTTGGGCAAATACTATCATAATGCCCCGAACGGACTTCCCGGCAACGACGATACGGGTACGATGTCGACCTGGGCGATCTTCTCGATGATGGGATTCTACCCGGCTTGCCCCGGCGATCTGGATTATGTACTGACCTCTCCGACCTTCGACAAGGTGACGATCAGCTTAGACAAAAAGTTCTATCCGAAAGGTAGCCTGGTGATCGAATCCGTCCACCGGACACCGGATGATATTTATATCGAGGAGGTGACAGCCGGTGGAAAGAAGCTGAAAGGCTATACGATCTCGCAGCAGGAGCTGGTGAACGCCGGGACGTTGCGGTTCACATTGGAAAGCAAACATTAATAGGATACCGGATAAGAGATGTTCCCTGCCGATGGAATTTTGGTTTCATCGGCAGGGAACTTTTGTTTCATGCAAGAGAAACCTTCGTTTCATGTAAGGGAACCTTTCGTTTCATACTTGTGAAACTCTTTTTGCGATAAAATATTTAGGTGCCGCAGTCCGGTTTTTCGGTGCATTTGGCAATAACATCCTTATATATTATTATCTTTGCAGCCATAGTTTGAAAATAATAGTTTAATCCATATCATATGTATAGAACAAGAACATGTGGCGACCTGCGCCTTGCCGATGAAGGCTTGGTGATTACGTTGGCCGGCTGGGTACAGAAAACCCGTAAGATGGGTGGTATGACGTTCGTGGATATCCGCGACCGTTATGGTATTACACAATTGGTGTTTAACCAGGAAGTAGATGCCGCTCTTTGTGAGAAAGCAAATAAACTGGGACGCGAGTATGTTATACAGGTAACAGGAACCGTTCGCGAACGTTCCAGCAAAAATCCGAATATCCCTACCGGTGAGATCGAAATCATCGTTTCAGAATTGAACGTCCTGAATGCTGCCGTGACTCCTCCTTTTACGATTGAAGACGATACGGACGGAGGCGACGACTTGCGTATGAAATACCGTTATCTGGATTTGCGCCGTAATGCGGTCCGCAAGAATCTTGAACTGCGCCATCGTATGGCTTTCGAGGTTCGTAACTATCTGGATAAGCAGGGGTTCCTGGAAGTGGAAACTCCGGTGCTGGTGAACTCTACGCCTGAAGGGGCACGCGACTTTGTCGTACCTTCCCGCATGAATCCCGGACAGTTCTACGCATTGCCGCAGTCTCCGCAGACCTTGAAGCAGTTATTGATGGTTTCCGGTTTCGACCGTTATTTCCAGATTGTGAAGTGTTTCCGTGACGAAGACCTGCGTGCGGACCGACAGCCCGAATTTACACAGATCGACTGCGAAATGAGCTTCGTGGAGCAGGAAGATGTGTTGAACATTTTCGAAGGAATGGCCAAGCACCTGTTCAAAGTGATCCGTGGCGTTGATATAAAGGATGCTTTCCCGCGTATGACCTGGCACGATGCCATGAAGTATTACGGAAGCGATAAGCCGGACCTGCGTTTCGATATGAAGTTCGTCGAACTGATGGACATCCTGAAGGGACACGGTTTCTCCGTATTCGATAACGCTGCCTATATCGGTGGTATCTGTGCGGAAGGGGCAGCCTCTTATACGCGTAAGCAACTGGATGCGCTGACCGAATTTGTGAAACGTCCGCAGATCGGTGCAAAGGGCATGGTATATGCCCGTGTGGAAGCCGACGGCAATGTGAAGTCGAGCGTAGACAAATTCTATACGCAGGAAGTGTTGCAGCAGATGAAGGAAGCCTTCGGTGCAAAACCGGGCGACCTGATCCTGATCCTTTCCGGCGACGACGCGATGAAGACTCGCAAACAGCTTTGCGAATTGCGTCTGGAAGTGGCCGGTCAGTTAGGCTTGCGTGACAAGAACAAGTTTGCTTGCCTGTGGGTGATCGACTTCCCGCTGTTCGAGTGGAGCGAAGAAGACCAGCGTTTCTATGCAATGCACCATCCGTTTACTTCTCCTAAACCCGAAGATATTCCGTTGCTGGATAGCGATACGGGAGCCGTTCGCGCGAACGCATACGACATGGTGATCAATGGTGTCGAAGTGGGGGGCGGTTCTATCCGTATCCATGACAGCAAATTGCAGGATAAGATGTTCCAGTTGCTGGGCTTCACCGAAGAAAAGGCACAGGAACGCTTCGGCTTCCTGATGAATGCCTTCAAATATGGTGCACCTCCCCACGGTGGTCTGGCTTATGGTCTGGACCGTTGGGTGTCTCTGTTTGCCGGCCTGGATTCTATCCGCGATTGCATCGCGTTCCCGAAAAACAACTCCGGCCGCGATGTCATGCTGGATGCACCCGGACAGCTGGATGATTCGCAGTTGGAAGAATTATGCCTGAAAATAAATAATGAGCTAATATGATAATGTACCGATGTGCCAATGAAAAGGCAATTTTACAATTGGCACATTGGTACATTGATAAATTATAAAGTAAGATGCGGGTTAAGGATATACTGAAAGAAATCGAGCAATATGCTCCGTTGCCATTGCAGGAAAGCTTTGACAATGCAGGTGTACAGGTCGGTGATGTGAACCAGCCTGCTACCGGTGCGCTTCTTTGCCTCGACGTTACCGAAGAGGTTGTGGACGAGGCGATAGAGACGGGGTGTAACCTGATTGTCTCTCATCATCCTCTGGCCTTTAAAGCGTTCAAATCTCTGACCGGTTCGACCTATATCGAGCGGTGCATGATGAAAGCATGCAAGTATGACCTGGTGATCTACGCCGCCCATACGAACCTCGATAATGCGGCGGGAGGCGTGAACTTCCGTCTGGCGGAACTGATCGGGCTGGAAAATGTGCGTGTACTAAGCCCTCAAAAGGGGGCTTTGCTGAAGTTGGTTACCTTTGTGCCGGAAGCCTATGCCGATCTGGTGCGGACAACTTTGTTCAATGCGGGAGCCGGAGCTATAGGCGACTATGATTCCTGTAGCTTCAACCTGCCCGGTAGCGGAACTTTCCGTGCCGGCGAAGGGACGAACCCGTTCTGTGGCGAAGTGGGTGAGTTGCATGTGGAACCGGAAGTCCGTATCGAAACGATATTGCCTGCCTTCCGTAAATCGACGGTAACCCGAGCTTTGCTTTCCGTCCATCCTTATGAAGAGCCGGTATTCGATTTCTACCCATTGGATAATGCTTGGGATCAGGTCGGTTCGGGGATAGTGGGAGAGTTGCCCGAAGAAGAAGGCGAACTGGTTTTCCTGCAACGGATCAAAGAACTGTTCCAGGTGGGTTGCGTGAAGCATTCCGCCTTGACTGGCAAACCGATACGGGAGGTCGCTTTATGCGGGGGTAGCGGTGCTTTCCTGATCAAAGACGCAATCAACTACGGGGCAGACGTTTTCATAACAGGAGAGGCTAAATATAATGACTTTTACGATGTGGAAGACCGGATTCTGCTGGCGGTTATAGGTCATTATGAAAGTGAAGTCTGTACAAAAGACATCTTTTATAACATAATATCGAAAAAATTCCCTACCTTTGCCGTACATTTTTCGAATGTTAATTCAAACCCGGTAAAATATTTATAGAATGGCTACAGATAAACAATCAGCTGAAAAAGAGATTACAGTTGAAGAAAAGCTTTCTACGCTGTATCAGCTTCAGACGATGATGACTGAAATTGATAAGATCAAAACACTTCGCGGCGAACTTCCTTTGGAAGTACAGGACCTGGAAGATGAGATCGCAGGTCTGGAAACACGTCTTCAGAACTATCAGTCAGAAATTAAAGACTTTGAGAATGCTGTTGTAGAACAGAAACATAAGATTACGGAGTCAACCGGTCTGATTGAAAAATATAAAACGCAGTTGGATAACGTGCGTAACAACCGTGAGTTCGACAACTTGTCAAAAGAAATAGAATTCCAGGGACTTGAAATCGAGTTCTCTGAAAAGAAGATTCGTGAATTCGGTGAAGCTGTCAACCTGAAGAAGGGAGAGATCGCCGAACTGTCTGAAAGACTGGAAGGCCGTAAGGCTGACCTGGTTCAGAAGCAGAGCGAGTTGGAACAGATCATTTCCGAAACCAAACAGGACGAAGAAAGGCTGCGCGAAAAAGCAAAGAAACTGGAAACAAATATCGAACCGCGTCTGTTGACTGCTTTCAAACGTATCCGTAAAGGGGCTCGTAACGGTCTGGCTGTCGTATATGTACAGCGTGGTGCCTGCGGTGGTTGCTTCAACAAGATTCCGCCTCAGAAACAGTTGGATATCAAGTTGCGTAAAAAAATTATCGTTTGCGAATACTGCGGTCGTATCATGATCGACCCTGAATTGGCAGGTGTAGAAGAATAATCGGATGCGCGACATTGTCCGTGCATATATAGAGAAATATCAGTTGCTTACGGAAAACCGTCCGGTTTTGGTCGGTGTAAGCGGCGGAGCAGATTCAATAGCCTTACTCACCGTTTTGGTCGAGTCGGGCTATTCCTGTATTGCGGCACATTGTAATTTTCATCTGCGGGGAAACGAATCCATGCGTGACGAACAGTTTGTGAGCGGGTATGTTCGAAAACTGGATGTCCCTTTTCTGAAGACGGACTTCGATACCCCGAAATACGCGGCCGCCCGGCATATTTCCATCGAAATGGCCGCCCGTGAACTACGGTATGACTGGTTCGAAGAGCAACGGGTTGTAACCGGGGCGCAAGCTATAGCCGTGGCCCATCATCGTGACGATAGCGTGGAAACGCTTTTGATGAATCTGGTACGCGGAACCGGTATCCGGGGAATGAGCGGGATTCGTCCTAAGAATGGTTTTGTGGTGCGTCCTTTGCTTGCCGTGAGTCGCGAAGATATTCTGGACTGGTTAGCCGAACGCGGCTTGACGTATGTGACAGACAGTACGAACCTCTCCGATGCCTATACCCGTAATTTTATCCGCCTGCGTGTTCTTCCGCTTCTGGAAGAGATCAATCCCTCCGTGAAAGATGCGATAGCCCGCACGTCCGGGCATCTGTCGGCGGTCGAGGCCATCTATTTGCATGTGGTGGAGGAAGCAAGGAATACTGTGATAGAGCAGGGAAACCGTCTTTCCATTGCCGCGCTGATGCGTTACCCGTCTCCCGATGCAATTTTGTATGAGTTGCTCAAAGCCTATAATTTTACCCGTCCGGTGGCTGAAGATATTTATTTGTCCTTGACGAAAGAATCGGGCAAAACTTTTTTTTCTTCTACACACCGGTTGATAAAAGATCGTGATTATTTATTGTTGTCCTTCCTTGTAAAAGATGAGGCTTGTGAATTTACACTGGCCGGCGATGAAACAGTCTGGTCCGGTCCTGTTGAACTTTCTTTCGAGAAGGTTGTTATTAAAGAAGATTTCCATATCCGGAAAGATAAAAACATCGCCTATTTTGATTACGACAAATTGACTTTTCCCCTTACCTTGCGTACGTGGAAGAAGGGAGATTGGTTTATTCCCTTTGGCATGAAAGGACGTAAGAAATTAAGCGATTATTTTTCGGATCATAAATTCAGCCGCATCGATAAAGAACAGGCGTGGCTATTATGCAGCGGAGACGCTGTTGTCTGGATTGTGGGAGAGCGTTCCGATAATCGTTTTTGCCTGGATAAAACAACTAAAAGTGTGTTAGTTGTGAATTTTTTTCCGACAAAAAGCGAGAGTAAGTAAAAATATTATTACATTTGCAAAGATTTACTCCGCAGATGTGTTACTAATGATTCAAATTAGCTCAACAATCCGGTTTTCACATGAAATTATTAATTATCAAA
Organism: Parabacteroides vesiculifaciens; assembly: GCF_049860805.1. Taxonomy (NCBI): domain Bacteria; kingdom Pseudomonadati; phylum Bacteroidota; class Bacteroidia; order Bacteroidales; family Tannerellaceae; genus Parabacteroides; species Parabacteroides vesiculifaciens. The sequence continues at coordinate 2,100,246 of NZ_CP187555.1, read as the reverse complement.
TTATAAAAGATACAATGATTGCGTTGTACGCGTGCCGTATCAGGTCGTGTAGTACGTCGTTTTTATTATTTACTTCGCATTATGCAAAAATATAACATTCTAGAACTAAATGAAAAACTCCTTCCTGAGTTGCAAAGTATAGCGGAAGAGTTGGGTATTAAAAAAGTAAGTTCTCTTAAGAAAGAGGAACTTGTATACAGAATTCTTGACGAACAGGCTATTTCGTATGCCGGCATTCAGGCAGAAAAGGAGAAAGAAAAGGAAGCAAAGAAAGCAGAAAGGCAGACTAAGGCTAAGAAAACAAAAGCTACAGCTCCTAAAGGTGCTAAAGCTGATGCCAAAACCAAGGTCGCTGCTCCCGCCACACCCATTGAAGCTTCGGTAGAAGAGGTTGCTGCAGAGACTCCTGAACAACCCGAACGTAAAAAACGGACTCGTATTGAAAAGAAAGAAAAGGTAGCTACGGCTGCTGTTCCTGTTCCCAAAAACGAAGAAGTAACCGTTTCTAAGAACCTGGTTTCAGCTAATGCTCCTATATCCGAAGCTCCTGTACAGGTAGCTGACGCTCCAGCCAAAGCTCCGGTAGAAGCAGAAAAGCCGGTTGCAAAGAAAATGGTTAAGAAAGCAGATAAGCCTGTAGAGAAGCCGTTGCTTCCTCCTGTTGTGGTGGAATCCGGCGACGGAGAGCTTCCGGTAGAGGTCGCTCCCAAGGTAACGGAAGAACCGGCAGTTGTAGAAACATCTGCTGCTACGACTTCAACTACGGCAGAAGAGCCTAAGCGTGTGGTATTCCGTCATCCGGACACCAAATCGGTTCTCGACCAGCTTTTCCCTTTCTCTTCTACGCCTGCAAAGCCGGAACCGAAGGCACAGGCTGAACAGTCTGCGGCTCCTCAGCAGAATAATCCTCGTCAGAATAACAACAGACAGAACAATCAGAATAATCATAACAACCAGCGCAACAATAATAATAACAATGCTGCGCAGGAGAAACAGTATGAGTTTGACGGTATACTGACAGGCGTCGGCGTATTGGAAATGATGCCTGACGGATATGGTTTCCTGCGTTCTTCCGATTATAATTACCTCACTTCCCCGGATGATATTTACGTATCGCAATCACAGATCAAGTTGTTCGGCCTGAAGACCGGTGACGTGGTGGAAGGCGCTATCCGTCCTCCGAAGGAAGGTGAAAAATATTTCCCGCTTGTCAAAGTGGACAAGATCAACGGCCGTACGCCTGAAGAGGTTCGTGACCGCGTTCCTTTCGATCACTTGACTCCGCTTTTCCCGGATGAAAAATTCATGCTGACAGCCCGCAAGGCTCCGAAAGTATACGATAATATCGCCGTACGTGTAGTAGACTTGTTTTCACCGATCGGTAAAGGACAGCGTGGTTTGATCGTAGCACAGCCGAAGACCGGTAAGACTATGCTGTTGAAAGATATTGCCAACGCGATTGCCGCCAATCATCCGGAAGTGTATATGATAATCCTGCTGATCGACGAACGTCCTGAAGAGGTAACCGATATGGCCCGTAGCGTAGATGCGGAAGTGATCGCTTCTACTTTCGACGAACCGGCTGAACGCCACGTCAAGATTGCTGAAATCGTCCTGAACAAGGCTAAGCGTATGGTTGAATGCGGTCACGATGTTGTGATCCTGTTAGACTCCATCACGCGTCTGGCCCGTGCATACAACACGGTTCAACCTGCTTCCGGCAAGGTTCTCTCCGGTGGTGTGGATGCGAACGCTTTGCAGAAACCGAAACGTTTCTTCGGTGCTGCCCGTAACATTGAAAACGGCGGTAGCCTGACGATCTTGGCAACAGCATTGACCGAAACCGGTTCTAAGATGGATGATGTGATCTTTGAAGAATTCAAGGGTACTGGTAATATGGAATTGCAGTTGGACCGCAAGTTGGCAAACAAACGCGTTTATCCGGCTGTCGACATTACAGCTTCCAGCACGCGCCGCGACGACTTGTTGCAGGATGAAAGCACGGTTAACCGTATGTGGATCCTGCGTAAATACCTGGCCGATATGAACTCGATGGAGGCTATGGAATTTGTCAAGAAACGTATGGAACAGACATTCGATAATATGGAGTTCCTGGCTTCGATGAACGGATAAACAGAATTCCTTTAACAAAGGGCTGTTTCAAAAAAGGGCTGTAAGCCCGACAGAGCATAGTAGATATGTCCTGTCGGGCTTACAGCCCTTTTTGATAGATTGTTGTGCCCTATTCTTGTTTGAATGTATTCCTGTATTCAGAGGGTGTCATGCCGAATTTCTCGCGGAAGATGCGGTAGAAGTTGCGGGAGTTGCTGAAGCCAGAGTCCATTGCTACCGCTTCGACGGTGTAGGTATCGTATTTCCGTAGCAGGCGGATTGAATATTCCAATCGCTTGCTGTTGATATATCCGCTGAAGTTCGTTCCGGTGTAGGTTTGGATCAGTTGGGCGAAAGCGTTTTTGGAGATATGGATTTCTTTGATCAGGCGTTCCCTGGTGATGTCCGGATCCAGATAGAGTTTCTCTTCTTCGATGATGCGGTCCAGTTTGTCAAACAAAGTCTTTCTTACCGTATTGGTTTGCTCTTTGTCGCCATTGTTTGTCTCTATTTCCTCGCTTGTGCTTTCGGATTCTTTTTCTTCCTGGGGCGCATTCTCATACTTCTGCCTCAATCGTTCGATTTCGGTTTTGGCCTGATACAATTCTTCCCTGCATTCTAATTGGCTGTCAATTTGTTTGGCTAAGAAACGGTTCTTGCGTTTGATTGTATACAGATGGCGGATTATCAGGTAGATCGCAAGCCCGGCAAGCAGCAACATGCCGATGGTGGCAAACATGATGATCTTTTGCCGGTCGAGTGCCGCCTTTTGCTCACTGATCTGTGCGTCCTTCTGGTTGGTCTCGTAGAGGGTTGCCAGTTCGAGGGCGGCATCCTGCTTGTCGCGTGCGATGATGCTGTCGGTGAGGACTAAGATGCGGTCTTTGTAGTTCAAGGCCGCCTTGCAATTTCCTAAACCGGCTGCGATGTCGGCCTTTCGCGTCAAGTACCAGATGAAGTTGTTGCTGATGCTGTCCTGGTTGCTTACAAACTCTTCTTCCTGTACCAGGCAATTGGCCGCCTCGTCATATTTTCCGGCCAGTATCAGGTAGTTCAGGGCCTCACCTTTGCCGTTAGGGGTTTGGGAGAATTGGGTCTTGTTATATCGTTCGAATGTTTCGGCCGCTTTTTCTTTCTGGCCTTTTGCATAATAGAAGACAGCCATCTTGCTGAACAAAAAGCCGTATTGCTCATCCACATAACCGGAAGGGGCGCCTCCTAATTCAGCCATTTTGTCGATCAGCTTCTCTCTTTTTTCTCCGACCTCGATGGCCTTGTCTATTTCTTTCTTATAATAATAGTGGGCCATTTGTTGCCCATACATAAAGGTGAGAGAGGCTAATTCCCGTATGTTATTGCTGTTTTCCAACATCTGGATTGCTTGCCGGATGTAAGTGTCGGCCTTGTCCAGCAGCCCTTGCTCGCGGTAGATCGTCCCGATTTGGAACAGCGCGTCGCTTTCTATCCGCTTTTGGCCGGTCTGCTTTGCCTTGTCTTGTATCTCGGTTGCCAGCTGCATGGCTTTTTGGTATTCGGCTGAAAGCATGTAGATGTTCAAGGCCTCGTTCTTTATTTGGATTTCCAATGTGGGCGGTGCTGTCTGCAGGGAGTCGCTCTTCAAGACTTTTTCCAGATATTCATGGGCCAAATGATACATGCGTTTGTTGCTGTATATCATATAGCGCAAATAGTCCGCTTTCATGTCCGGCAGGAAGCCTTTTGCTTCAGCGGTGTCGGTCAAACCCAACGCCCGCTGGGGGTCGGTGATATGGATGGACTGTATGTAGTTGTACGTGTACATACTGTTTTTCGGGGAGGACGGCTCGTTTTCCTGTGAAGGAGTTGTGCTTTGGCATCCTGCCAATAAGCCGAGGAAAAGGCTAATGATAGGGAAAAGTGTTTTCATTTATATCTTATTTTGTTGTTGCAAAGATATGAAAAATGAATACAGATGCTAAACATTCACATCCTTTCTTTGCCGCAATCCGTATTCCCTTTATAAAAAGAATCTCCCTATAAAAGCTTGCCGTGATAGGAATACCTACTAATATGATAGGAATACCACTGTAGCGGAGATTAAAGGGGTAAATTGTCACAACAAAGTATTTTTTGTCACTCCCGTTAGTCGCATAATTCATTCCTTTACGCTCACTAACCCGGCCGGGGTCATCCGGCCATTACTATCATATATATTTCAAGAGAATGCGACGTCAGTCTCCGCTCTCTCCATATGGAGAAAAGGCCGGCGTTCGTATTTCGGTTAACGCCGGCCTTTTTAATCTATATGAAGCAAAGAGTCAATCAGAAACAAGAGTGTCAAAAATAAACGGTAAGGGGAATGTACTCCTTATCCTAAATATATTTAATATGCAGAATACCTTGAAAGGTTGGCTGGCAGACAATACTGTCACCTCCGAGAACAAAGACGACAAAATCCTGCTGCTCGAATCGGCGGGAAGTGTTAACCTCGATACCATTTACGAGGAGATGAAGAACGAAGACACGGGTCTCAAGAAGGAGACACTCGTGCATGTCGTAACTCTGTTCCTGCGCATTGTCGCGCGTTTCATCTTGAATGGCTATAATGTGAACACCGGCCTTTTCCGTGCCGTCGCCCAGTTTACCGGCGTGGTGGAAGGCGGCAAGTGGGATCCGGTCAAGAACGCCGTCTATGTCTCTTTTATCCAGGACAAGATGATCCGCGAAGAGATTGCCCGGACCACCGTCAATATCCTTGGCATGAAGTCCGACGTGATGTACATCCTCGAAACCGAAGACAAGAAGACGAAGCTCAAAGACGGCAGCGCGACGGCAGGCCGCAACTTCTTTGTCCGTGGCGCGATGTTGAAGGTTATGGGTGACGATCCCTCGGTGGGCGTAACCCTGACCAGCGAAGCCGGTGTGGTGACCAAGCTGGAAGAAGACGAAATCGCCATCAACAAGCCGTCCGAACTGACATTGTTGATCCCCGCAGCGTTGGCGGCCGGGACCTACACGTTGGCGGTGACGACGCAATTTTGCAAAACGACCCAATTGCTCAAAACCCCCCGCAGCGTAAGCACCACCATTTACATCGGTGGCAAACCCAGTGGAGGCGGCGAAGATGAACGTCCGGGCGAATTGTAAATACCCGGAGGCCGTCTCACTCCTTAGACGAGTGTCGTCTTAGTGCTTAGACGAGTGTCGTCTTAGGGGTGAGACGGCGTTCGTCTGAGGTGAATTAACGGGATAATTAAGAATGAAGATATTAAAACAATAGAAAATATGAATGGACATTTACTTGAATACTCTTTTTCTTCTAAAAAGATAAGGTATTATCTCTGTCTTTTTTCCTTGATGATCTTGTCGGTCATGAAGGGATACGGCCAAGATAATAATTTGACAAATCTAGATAATTTTACAGTTACAGATCATCGAGAGAGTGGTTATGTCTCTTTCAAGATTTTATTTTATGATGATGAGGATAAAGATGAATGGACGAGTGATGGACGTCTGTATGTTAATGGAACGGAAATCTTTAAGTATTGGACTAGTGAGCAAAATGAAGCCAATTGGTATTGGACCTATGCGACTCTCTATGTCGGAACGGGTGAAATTCAAACCAGATATGGATTATCTATAATAAACAGTCAGTCTTCATATGAAATCAGCCGTTCAGGAAATACTCTTACTTTTATTTCATTTGATTGGTATTATCCGCCGGAGTATGAAGGGGTAGAGATGAAGTTCACTTTGAAGGCGACAAATGAAAATGCCGCCGATCTTACCTCGTCGCAAATAGGAACTGCTAAGGGGCGGACATTTAGCGCACCGACACTAACGGAGCCGATACTTTCTTCGGAAGTTGGAAAATATCAAATGACCTATAATACGAGTACCGAGCCAATCAGAATCTGCGATAATGGGAATTGGAAGAATTCGAATGCAACTTCCGGTACATTGTACACTGGCATCCAAGACATAAAAGCGGACTATACTTTTAGGGCGCAGTATCAATTGAACAAGTACTATAATAGTAAGGAGAATTCTGTGACCAAAATCATACCGGCTTTTCATCAGGCAAAAGACTTCAAGGCAGAGGATGCGGATAACGGAAATACATTATTGACATGGTCTATAGCAAACACTGAAACCAACTGTCAGACAGGTGATCAATTTGAAATCCAAAGGGCAAATACCCCGGATTATAGTTCTGCGAAAAATGTCGGTACAATATCGTTTGAAGCAGGCAAGCTAAACTACAGTTTTCCAGATGAGACCGGGGCCGAGAATGTAAATGGAGTGCAATATTATCGTATACGCCGAAATAAACAACCGAGTTGGGGGTGGAATCTATCGCAACAATGCCAGATCGAGAAGCATGTTTCCCACCAAGTCCTTGCTGAGTTGAAAGCTAAAGACGTTACGGAAGGAGAGGGGTTACAGGCGAAAGTCGCTTGGAAACTGACTGATAAAGACCAGAATACGGTTTGGACGGAGGGCTCTAAAATCATAATCCGCCAAGTGAACGTTACGAATAACAATACAACGACTTGTACTTATACTTTGGACAAGGAGGACAGTCAAATCAAGATAGATGAGGACGGATATTCTTATATCATCGATGACAAGATATATGCCACTTGTATGGAATATAAATATTACGCTTATGTCAAACCGGGGAACAAGAATTTTGCGAACCAGACGGAGATAGAAGCGGATTATGGTGGCAACCCCATCAAGCCTGTCTCGATCGGGAAGGTCGAAACGCTACAGGTTTCGAAAGGCTATTTTTCCGACCGCGTAGACTTGAGTTGGGAAACGGATGGCAAACCGATTTCGCGTTTTGCCATACAAAGGCGTTTCTATGATGCAAAAGTGACGGATAAGGATCAAGGTTTTACGACTATTTCCGATGGTATCGTCCAGGGAATTGACGGACAGACCGGCTATCAAGGCAAGGACGAAACAGCCAATCCGGGGGAAATCTACGAATACCGCATATTGGCACAGACGGATTGTGCTGGTGAAGTGAAGAGCAATCCTTCCGCCATCGTCCGTGGCTTCCGCAGCCCGACCGGTATGGTGTCAGGAAAGATCACGTTTGATTATGGGGATGCCGTTTCGGGTGTTGTCGTTCGTTTGGATGGCGTGGATATACATTCCGGAAGTAGCCTCTTATTCGGGGGATCAGCGGAAAGCTATGCCGTAACGAAAGAAAAGATAGCATTGCCTGAAAACTTCTCGGTACAAGCATTTGTGAAACCTACCGAAGCGAATCAAACGGCAGTGGTCGTGGATGCAGGAGTTTATCGATTAGGTTTGAAGGAAGGGAAACCGGCGTTTAGTGCCAATGGGGGAACTTCTTGGGTAGTCTGTGATACGATTTTGGGCACATCTGCCTTTACACAAATATCAGGCGTTTACTCGACAACCGGCAGTTGGACGCTTTACGTCGATACTTCGAAGGTTGTCGCCGAGAATCCGGCTACACGTTCCTCTTTGTCTGACACAAAAGTGACGATCGGGAAGGGCTACAAGGGATATGTCGATGAAATACGCCTCTGGAACAGGGCGCTGGGTCGGGGAGACATCAACCAGACGTTTAACCGCGTGCTGGTCGGCAACGAAAACGGCCTGATGGCCTATTGGCGTTTGGACGATGGCGTGTTAGATGAGTGTTATGATATTTCTTACTATTCTTCGACCTACAATGCCCATCATTGCACGATCGTGAATGCCACGGTCGGTTCCGCTTCGGCTGAAATACCGACATCGTCACAACTTGCCTTGATCGGCATAACCGGTACGGATGGTGTCTATACCATTTCCGGCATTCCTTATAAAGGTGTCGGAAGTACTTATACGTTGACTCCGAGTTATCCGAACCATTCGTTTAACCCGAAATCGAGTACCGTGGTGATCGGAGGGTCGGCTACGGCAGTGTCAGGGCAAGATTTCAAGGATAATTCGGCTATCAAGATCGAGGGGTATATCTTTTATGAGAACAGTACGATACCCGTACCGGGTGTTATGTTCAAGATCAACGGGCAAACGGTTGTCAATGGGAGCGGAGAGGTAATCAAGAGTGATAAGGCCGGTAAGTTTGAATTTAGCGTGCCGACTGGCTCCCAAAAGGTGCAGGCGGTATTGACGAACCATACGTTCCTGAACGATGGTGTGCTCGTTAATTCGGACGGGACAAATCTGAACTATCAGCAGCCGTTGGCGGATATTCGTTTCTGGGATCAGACGAAGGTCAAGCTGATCGGACGTGTGGCCGGAGGAACGGTACAAGGAAATTATCCGCTCGGTTTTTCACTCTCGAAGAATAATTTAGGAGATGAGTTGAAGATCGTATTGTCTTTGAAAGATGATAAAACCTCCTATATTGTCGATTCGGAGACACCGGTCGAAACAAACGAGGTTCATCATAATCCTAAATACGCCAACCATGTTAAAATGGATAAACAGGCTATAACGATCAGCCCGAATGGGGAAACCGGCGAATATGTCGCCTATTTATATCCGGTCGCCTACCAGGTGAATGAGGTCTCCGCTAAGGGATATTCGACGTTATTCCCTAATGGAACTTCTATGGAAACGATTGATTTGACAAATACATTCACCGAGAAGGAATCCGAATATACGGATGAAAAAACGGGTAACACGGATCGGGTTACGTATAATGAATCTTATAATAGGATTTACCGTGCCGGTACTACTTTGACATTCAAGCAGTATGAGTATGGAAAAGAAGTGGACTATTTTGGCGATACGGAATATACGGCCCAAAATGTGGTAGGAGAAAATGAGAATGTGTCCTTATATGATAAAGAAGCGAAGAAGTATTTGTTTGGCTATCCTATATTTCACGCGGCAACTTATCAAATGAGGGTGTCTGCCCATGAGGATTATTATTATAACAATGATAAGAACGGGACTGTCGACCCGGTGGATGTCCAAGGAGGTGAAGTGATGATTTCAAATGGTTTTAAAACCACTTCGGCACCTACAACTGCTACATTGGACGAAAATGGAAAAGCTGTTGTCAGTATAGATGTGGACAATGTGCCATTTTCGTTAACCGGAGAAAGTGCATTGCGCACATTGGATATGTCTATGACTATAGATGGGGCAAATGTACAAGCCCCACAAATAAAGGCATTCCTGATCGGGCACAAGAGCAAAGGGAAAGACTTTGTGACTGCCGGTCCGATCCGCTTGCTCAATATTTTGAGAGATCCTCCCGGAAGCAACAGTTATTCATATATAGAAGAAGGGGAAACGATGTCGTACAGCTATTCGACTTCTACCGGAAAAGCGCATGAAGGAGAAGAATCAACTTCTGCACTATTGGGTGCCAGTGTGATTACCGGAGTCGGTGTGGGAGCTTTCGCAATTAATGAGACGGAATTTGACAACTCGGTTTCTGCTATCGTTAGGCAGTCGGCTGAAAGTGGCAATTCCAATGCGACATCATATGAAATCCAGATGACCAGCCGTTACCAGACGAGTGATGATCCTCTTTATGTCGGCGCGGATGGCGATGTATTTGTAGGGACGACTAATAACGTAGTCTATGGCCCGGCGTTTAATATTGGGATTATGCCGAAGAAACTGTATGAAGCATCCAGTGCATTAGAAGCTGGTGGTAGTTTAACCGTGGTTGCCAAGACGGATGATGACGAATATTATTTGGTCAGCAATACGGCATTAGCTGTAGATACGAAGTTCGCAACATTGTTTGCATATCCGCAAGTCCATATTGAACAAATGCTGATTCCAAATATAGAGAAGTTGAGGAATTCCTACCTGATTACCAATATTACTGAAGCGGAAGCGCAAAGGAGAGCTAATAATACAGGTAATTTCGTCTATTTGTCTTTGTTGGATTCGACTGATACGGATTATGGAAAAGATAATGTGGATGCAAGGGGTAACTATATAGGAACGGATAAATATAACGATTCCCAATATAAACCTTATTTACATTATAAAGTATTCGCTCCTGAAGGAGGAACGGCTTCCACTTCGGGTGATACAATTTTTACGTTGAATCAGTCTATAAAAGAGTGGGTAAGGGTATTAACGCAAAACGAGAGGGAAAAACTGGAAGCGAAAGACAAGGTTCAAAACTATTCTTTCCAGGCAGGTTCACCGATCGAATACTCTGAAGCTTATTCTTATGTACAGGATTCTGCCTATACATATAGTTTTATGGCAGGTGCCGGTGTTGCAACCGAATTAGGTTTCTCTTTTAATAAAGCCGGTATGTCTGTAAACGTTGAGGAATTGGGATTCGGAACTGGCGGGCACGAATGGAACGGGACAGAACAGAAAGACCGTACGTCTGGTTTTGTGCTGGCAGATGAAGGAGATACCGATTATCTGAGTGTGGATGTGTATCGGGTCTCTAACAAAAGTGATGAGTTTAATGAAAAGTGGACTGAAGGCATTCAGAAAAACTGGGAAGAGAAAAAGAATTTGGGATTGATATCCAAACAGCAGTACGGTACTTTTATTTTCCGTACGCGGGGTGGAGCAACTTCCTGTCCGTATGAAGATAAGCGGGTGACAAAGTATTATCGTCCGGGTACTACTTTGGATGAGGCAACGATGCAGATAGAGAAACCTGTATTGATGGTCGATAATCCGGTTATAAGCAATATCCCGTCTGACCAGACAGCCAAGTATAATTTGAAAATGTACACGGAATCTGAAACACAGTCTGCAGGTGTGTATACCTTGGCTATTGTTGATTGGCAGAATCAGCATGGTGCGAAATTCTCAATAGATGGAGTTCCGTTGAGCGATGGACGTGCTATCGAGGTTCCGTTTGGTGATGTCCTCAATAAAGTATTGGAAGTAGGTCGTGGAACGGAATACGATTATGAAAATCTAGCCTTAGTACTGAAATCACAATGCCAGTCGGATCCGAATGATTTCTTGGCCGACATCGCCGACACCGTCTACATCTCCGCCCATTTTATCCCTTCGTCTTCCGATATCAACATCAAGACTCCGACGGATAAATGGACGCTGAATACGCAGTCTTCGCTCGATTCGACTTCCGGCAAGTATTATATGCCGCTGTCGATCGATGGGTTTGACGTGAACTTTACAGGCTTCGACCATATCGAAATCCAGTATAAGCCGTCTTCCGGTTCCGATAAGGACTGGACGAATATTTGCAGTTTCTTCAATGACTCTGTCCCTTATAAAGCAGCTTCCGGCGAGAAGGCGATGATCGAGGGGGCGACTATCTCGACCCGTTTCTATGGTGCTGAAGACCAGAAGTACGACATCCGTGCCGTGACGTTCAGCAAAGTAGGCAACGAATTCGTAACGAAGTCTTCTCCGGTTATCTCCGGTGTGAAAGACACCAAACGCCCGGTTGTGTTCGGTAATATCCAGCCTGCCGACGGTGTGTTGGGCATCGAAGACGAAATCCGGCTGAACTTCAACGAAGAGATTGCCGAAGGCTATATGACCGACGTGAAGAACTTCCAGGTGACAGCCGTGCGCAACGGTTCGAATGGCGACCACAGTACATCGCTGACTTTCGATGGTGCTTCTTCTTACTTGGCGACACAAGCGGAACGCAACCTGTCTAACAAAGATGTATCGGTCGAAATGTGGGTATTGCCATCCGCACTCGGACAGAAGATGACGCTGTTCAGCCACGGGACGACAACCAACTCGCTGGAACTCTCGATCGGCGCCGACAATTCGATCCAGGTAAGCATCGGAGGAAAGACGTATGCCTCCAAGCCTCAGAGCTTCAAAACGACTGATTGGGCGCATGTCTCTATGACCTATAAAGCCTCCAACCGCCAGCTCTCCGCCTATTTCGGAGGAGTGGAAGTGATCGCCGGGGTACAGACCACCGAATCGAACACTTCGATCGGGCCGATGCAGTTCGGGCGCAGTGTGAGGGGCGACAGCTATTTTGCCGGCAAGATGCACGAAGCCCGTGTTTGGAACAAAGTGGTAAGTGCGAACAATATCATGGCGAACAAACTGACCATCTATACCGGACAGGAAGCGGGAATGCTTGCCTACTATCCGATGAATGACGGCAAGGGTGACCGTGTGACCGACAAGGCACAAGGGGCTACGGCATGGATCTATGGCGCCGATTGGAGTACGCTCGCCGGGCTGTCTCTCTCCTTCAGAGGAGATACGGTCGTGGGTGTCAATACTTCCAGATTGGCGTTGACGGACGAACAGGATTATACGCTTGAATTCTGGTTCAAGGCTGCCCCGGGACAGAAAGATGCCGCTTTGGTATCGAACGGAAAAGGTATCGGTGATGAAAACAACACGAACCGTAACAAGGTGTTTGTCGGTTTTGCCGATAACAAGCTGGTGTTCCGCAATAATGGGCATGAAGAGGTACTTTCCGGAAAATGGGACGACGACAGCTGGCATCATTTTGCTATTGCCGTGAACCGTAATGCCGGGAATGCACAGGTATTCCTCGATGGCGCGCTGAATACTTATTTCGATGCAGGCAAGTTGGGCGGCTTCTCCGCTACGAGCCTTTATTTAGGCGCCCGCCGTTGGACGGAAGCCGGGCAGATGGTCGACCATACGGATATGTATCTGAAAGGGCAGGTTGACGAACTCCGTCTTTGGAACATGGCGTTGCCTTCGACGATCATCAACAAGAACTATAACGTTTGCCCGAAGGGTTCGGAAATGGGATTGATGATGTATCTGCCGTTCAGTAAATATATAAGGAATAGTGCAAATGTCCAGGAGATGGTCTTCAGCGGTGAAGACTTGGTGACGGATTCGACTTTGGTTACCGGCGGTAGCAGGCTGGCTTCGGAAGAGAAAGCGCCTGTACGGGCGAAGGGGCCGGAAGTTTCCATCCCGTTCACGTTCGTGGTCAACAAGGATGCGTTGGTGATCAACCTGATGGATACGCCTGAAGCGTTGGAGAAGACGACGGTCAACTTTACGGTGAAGGACGTGAGCGACCTTAATGGCAACCTGATGCAGAGTCCGGTGACCTGGAGTGCCTATATCAACCGGAACCAGTTGAAGTGGAGCGAGACTTCCGTTACGAAAGAGAAGAAACTGTATGCCCCGATGACCTTTATGGTCGATGTGGAGAACCAGGGCGGTACGGAAAAGAACTTCACGATCGAAGGGCTTCCGGCTTGGTTGAAAGCCGATCCGGAGTATGGCACGATCGATCCGTTAGGACGCCAGACGATCCTCTTTACGGTGGATGAAGGAACAAATGTCGGACGCTATGACGAGGTAGTCTATGTGAAGGGCGATAACAATGTTTCGGAAGCCTTGCCGGTGACCTTGAAGGTGTTCGACCAGCAACCGGACTGGGCGGTCGATCCGGCTGATTTCAAATACAACATGAATATTTACGGTAAACTGCGTGTGAACAAACTGTTCTCGACGGATGCCGAAGATATGATTGCCGTGTTCGATGGCGGCCGTTGCGTAGGGGTTGCTAACAACCAGTATGCGGATAAGAATGATATGTGGTATGTGTTCCTGACCGTCTATGGAAACGAGATCAGGGGTAGCGAGGCGTTGAGCTTCCGCGTATGGGATGCCAGTACCGGTACTGTTTATGATGCCTATTGCGATTCACCGATTACGTTCGGTAGCAACTCGATTGTGGGGACGGCTTCGACTCCGGTTGTCTTCGACGCCGAAGAACGGGTGGTCCAGAATATTAACCTGGCGGAAGGCTGGAACTGGGTTTCTTTCAATGTTAAGAGCGATACGCCTGACATGGCGACAATCCTGAGAAATTTAATGCTGGTTGGCGACGAGCAGGTGAAAGACGAAGCGGGAGGAACATTTGCGGCTTACGACAAAGAATCCGGAACGTGGTTGGGCAGTGATATTGCATTCGGCAACAAACATATGTATCTGATCCAGTCTTCTGCCGCACAGAAACTCTCTGTTTCAGGTATCGCAATCAAGGAAAAGGAAGACCTGACGATACCGGTTGCCGCCAAATGGAACTATATCAGTTATCTGCCGATGACCAATTTGCCGATCGCTGAGGCTTTGTCTGGCTACAGCGCCAAGGAAGGTGACATTATCAAATCGCAGAATATGTTCTCGATGTATGGCGTGAAGACTGGTTGGTTAGGAAGCTTGACCTATATGGAACCGGGTAAAGGTTATATGTTGCTGAACAATGGCGAGGGTACGTCTTTTGCTTATCCCGACATGGTGGGTGGAAACGGCTTGAGAAGTAGCGGCCTCCAGACTCGTTCGGGAGAAGCGGTGACATCCGGAACGACCTATACGAATACTCGCTTTGATGCCAATATGTCCGTTGTAGCGACGGTTGCAGAGAGCTTGCCGGTTTATGCAGGCGACAAATTACAGGCCTATGTCGGTGGTGAGTTGCGGGGCGAAGCCTTGTTGACGGAAGACCCGTATGATGGCAAGCCGTTGTATTTTGTCTCGATTGCTGGAGACCGGAATGAAGCTGTCTCTTTCGCTCTTGAACGGGGTGGGGAGATTATTGCCGAGACGTCTCCGATGTTCGACTACCGGGTGAATAATGTGCAGGGTAGCATCGAGCAGCCTGTCATTCTCGATTTCGTAAACGATCTGCAGATTTCGGTTTATCCGAACCCGTTTGAACGTGAGCTGAACTTTGTGATGAACACCGAGGCGGGTGACAAGATCGGTATCTATCTCTACACGATGGCAGGACAGATGATACATCGTCATACTGAAACCAGTGTCAACGGAGGGTATCTGCACTACCGTTGGGAGTGCTACGAGGATCTGGCGCGTACGGTCTATATGGCTGTCGTAGTCGTGAATGGACAAAAACATGCGTATAAAGTAAAAAGAAAGTAATAGTATGAATAGATTAAAAATGAGAAATGTAATTCATTATGTGATCATTTTGGCAGCCTCCACATTCTTGTGGGGCTGCACGGATGAACCGGGGCCAAAGGTGGTTCCGGAACCCAAGTGGGAACTCGACCTGGTCGAGGATGAACCTGATCCTGCCTGGAATGCTCCGGAAAGCGGAATTTACCAGTTCAGCATGACGGCTATTATCCGCTTGTCCGAATTTCTGGAAAAGTATGCCGATCCGAAAGACGAGGTTTCCGCCTTCGTCGGCAATGAATGCCGGGGGATCGCTACCGTCCAGGATAATGGGAAAAAGCTGTTCTTCCTTTATATCCGCGGGAACCAGGGTGAAACGCAGAAGGTGACGTTGAAATACTACAGTGCCAAAAACAAGAAGACCTATACGTGCCAGGATTTTCTTGTATTCGAACAAAACGGAACGTATGGGAAAGTATCCGCACCGGCAGTCCCTCCGTTTGAAGAGTCCGGGAAATATCCGGAAACGATGACTGCTGTGGTGTCTTTGCCCGAAGCCTTGCCTTTTGAACGGCGTGATAAAGATATCTTGGCAGCCTTTGTCGGTGATGAGTGCCGTGGCGTAGGGGAGTTGGCCGAAGCTGGTGGAAAGGTCTATCAGTTTGAGATCCGGGGCAAGAAGGATGAAACGGCTGCTGTCTATTTTATGTATTACAGTATGCAGGCCAGCGGTGTTTATAAAGCTGCGGAATCTTTTCCGTTTGCGGATGAAGGTGTGCAGGGAACGTTAGATGCTCCGTTCCCGATTACGTTGCAGCCGGTTGTCGAATAACCGGGAAGGTGGCTTTGCTATTATAGTTTCGTGGCTTTATGCACTTATAAATATCGGCCGGCATTTCTTTAAATACCGGCCGATATTTTATATAAGCTGTTTATGCTTCCTTTCTCGGTCTTCCCCTGCGACGTTGGTCGTTGTTACCTCCGGGGCGGCTGTTGCTTTTCCCTTTTCCGCCGTCTTTGCGGGGACGTCCCCTGCCGCGGCGCATGTTGGAGTATTTTTCGGGTTCATATAACGGTGTCTCTCCGAATTTGGAATCGACCGGTATCTTGTAGACTTCCTTATCTAAGAATTCTTCAATGCGTTTGAATTGGAATTGCTCTTCGGTGGATATGAAGGTGATGGCCAATCCTTCGCCATTCGTTCCGCGGGCGGTACGGCCGATGCGGTGCACATAGTCTTCCGGATCGTGGGGAATGTCGAAATTGATAACCAGCTTGATGTCGTTGATATCGATACCGCGCGAAACGACGTCTGTAGCGACGAGGATGTCGATACGTCCGTTCTTGAACTCTTTCATCACCTCTTCACGTTGTGACTGCTCGAGGTCGGAGTGCATGGCAGCAACGTTGAACTTCATCCGTTTGAGGGTGGATGCCAGCTCCTTTACTTTCATTTTTGAAGACGAAAATATGATGACACGTTGCGGACGGCTCTGAGAGAACAGGTCTTCCAGGATGCGGAGTTTCTGCATATCGTAGCAGACGTAGGCCGTTTGCATGATCGTTTCGGGCGGACGGGAGATCGCGATCTTGACTTCTTCCGGATTTTTCAGAATGGTTTGGGCCAGTGTCCTGATCTTGGGAGGCATGGTGGCGGAAAACATAATGGTCTGGCAAGTCGGAGGCAATAGCTTCTGGACCTGCATGATGTCGTCGTAGAATCCCATGTCGAGCATCCGGTCCGCTTCGTCAAGTACGAAGAAAGAGACCTGCGACAGATCGACAGTTCCCAGTTTGATATGCGATAGCAAGCGACCTGGAGTCGCGATCACGATGTCGGCCCCCATTTCCATCCCGCGTTTTTGCTGTTCCCAGGCTATACCATCCGTACCCCCGTAAACGGCCACGGCAGAAACAGGCACAAAATAAGTGAAGCCTTCGATTTGCTGGTCGATCTGTTGGGCCAATTCGCGTGTGGGAGCCATGATAACGGCATTGATAGCATTGGCCGGATGTAATCCTTTGCTAAGTTCATTGATCACCGGCAATACATAAGCTGCCGTTTTTCCTGTTCCGGTCTGAGCACAGGCGATAATGTCTTTCCCTTCCAAAATAACCGGAATAGTTAGTTCCTGTACTGGAGTTGTCTCCAGAAAATTCATTGCGTCGAGGCCATCCAATACGGCCTCTTCTAAGTCCAATTCGTCAAATCTCATCTTTCATCATTAAATTCCCGGTAAAGGTAGATAATATTTGGGAATATTTATTACACAGAACGCTGCTCTTCTTTCAAAAGAGTTATTTTTTCAAGAAGATATTGATTTTAATGATGTTTTACAGGAGAGTTGTTATAAAAATAAATATCTTTATACCCAAATTAGCGTTTTAAAGCATTTTGTTATGGGCAGTACTTATGTCGGAAAGGATATCCGGTCAATCTTACAAAAGCAAGATTCATTGCATGAATTGATTAATACGATTTTGGATAAACTACCGTTAGGTGTTTTTGTAAAAGATGCAGAAGATGATTTCAGATATCTGTATTGGAATCATTTTATGGAAAAAATCACCGGTATCGAAACTGAAATAGTTGAGGGGCATAATGATTTTGAATTGCGTTTTGATGCGATCATGTCTGCGGAAAAGCGTTTGGAGTTGGATCGTGATGTCATGGAGACGGGTAGAACCATCGAGTTTAACGGTAAGTTTTCGGATATATATGGTATACGGAAAGATATCGAAGTGACAAAATTTCCGATTGCATTGAGCAATGGCAAACCTCTTTTGCTGGCATTGTGGCGTGATGTTACGACCCGTAATAAGATGGAAAACACCATGAAGCGTTCGCAGGTACTGACCAAAATGGCTCTGCATTCCAATGATATCCGCCTTTGTTCCATATTTGTAAATCCCGATAGCAAACGAAATTTTAATGACGCGGTTGTCCAGGTGAATAACTGGCTGCCGGGGAAGGAAGACGAACTGATCTATATTTCATGGCCTCGCTTTGCCGCGCGGGTCCATCCGGATGACAGGGAAATGCACGATGAGGCTTTCCGGAAATTGTGTTTGGGAGAAATATCGGAAACGAAAATCGAGTTGCGTGTGAAATATCCGGGAATGGGTAATTATCACTGGCGTGAATCGTCGGCAACCGTTTACGAACGGGATGAACGGGAAAGGGCGCTCGTGATTCTGGGATGCACGATCAATATACAGGAGCGCAAAGGGCAGGAGCTGAATCTGGAAGAAGCCAAGCACAAAGCGGAGCTTGCCGACAAGATGAAGTCCAAATATCTGGCCGATATGAGTCATGAGATCCGCACCCCGTTGAATGCGATTACCGGTTTTTCCGAATTGATGGCTTTTGCCGATTCGGATGAGGAACGTCAGGGGTATTATGAGATCATCAAGACCAATAACCAGCTACTGATGCAACTGATAAACGATATTCTCGATCTTTCCAAGATCGAAGCCGATGCGATCAAGATCAGTTATGAGCAGGTCGATATAAACGAGCTGATGGATACGACATTTGCCTCTGTCAAGCTCCGTATGCCGGAAGGAGTACTATTGTTCCTGGAAAAAGGCAGTTGCGCGTGTAGCTTCGGTACTGATAGTATCCGCTTGTTGCAATTGATCAATAACCTGGCGAATAATGCGATTAAGAATACCAAAGAGGGGAGTATCACTTTGGGATATACCTGCTTGCCGGATAAATGCCTGAAGTTTTATGTGAAGGACACGGGGATCGGTATTGCAAAAGATAAACTGGAGAGCCTTTTCACCCGCTTTGTCAAAGTGAACGATTATGTGGAAGGGATCGGTTTGGGGCTTGCCATCTGCCAGGGACTGGTCACCAAGATGGGTGGTTCCATGCACGTGGAATCCGAATTGGGGGTCGGTTCGACTTTCTCTTTTGTCTTGCCGTCGCATGAGGAATAATGCGCCAATTGGGATGTTGGAATTATTTATTGTGACTTTCTTTCATGGGCGTATTGAACCTTGGCATATTATTTATAGTATTTTTTGTAGATTTTGTTGAAGGTACCGTTCTTGCGTATCTGATCGAGCCAGCTGTTCAGACTGTCGAGCAGGATGGGGGAGTCTTTGCGTACTGCCCACGATTGGAGCTGGGTGAAACTTATATCTGTCTTGATATCTATTTCCGGGAGTTGTTTTTGGGAAAGGATGGCTATCTGTTGGTCGCAGACGGCATAATCGATATCTCCTTTGGCTACCATGATGGCAAGCTGTTCACCGGAATATAACTCGTCTTCTATCACGTAAATCGTATCGCCGATCTCATGTCCCAGATTCTGTAGCCGGAGTTGGGCGGGAGAATCTTTGGGAATATATAAGGTCTTACCTGCCAGATCGAGTTGGTTACGGATGGGTTGGAGCCCGTTGTTGGCCTCCTCCGTCCGTTGTATCAGGACTTGTTTGTTGAGGACGATCGGCTCGGTGAACAGATATTTTTCTTTGATCTCGCTCGTGATCGGGATATTGCGGGCGACGACATCGCATTTGTTCTCTTCAAGCATATCGAAGCTCTCGGCGAGGCTCATCTCTAAAAGGGTCTGTACTTCCAAGCCTGATAATTGGGCGATGGCCTGGCTAAGCTCGTACTGGAAACCTTCTATCGTATCGCCTGCCACATAATAGCCCGATTGATTGTATTCGGTTACGAGCCTCAGGATTCCTTCTTCTTTGATCTCCGGATAATCGCGTGGGAGAACTTCTGCCTTCGGCTTGTTTTTCAGACGCCATAACATGATCATGGTTGCGACGGCAATTATCAGCAGCCCGGTATAGACTCCTATCAGTTTACTCGATTTCATAAAATTAGTTGTTGAATGTAACGGCAACGCCCATTTTCAGGACGAACGGATCCAGCGGATAATGCGCCAGCGAGAAGTAGTTCGGATTGACGAACTTGGAACTCAGGTTGTAGCCCATCACAAAGAAACGAGCCTGTTTCAGGTGGAAATTGACATAGGCGTTGACAAGCGGGTAATTGCCGACTTTCACTTCATCCTGTATCTGGAATTGCTGTGTGGCCGGTTCGTAATACGGAGCGTAGTAAGAAGTATTATAATACATATTGGCTCCTAACTGTACGGTCAATACCTTTGCTACCTTAAACTTCAGGTACATATTTGTATACAGGCTGATCTGCGGTAGAGGCAGTACGCTTTTGTCGCTGCTCAACTGATAGGCCACTTCGTTCTCCCATCCGAAAGCCCGGTACATAACGTCCTGTTTGATGCGGGCGTTTATCACTTGCAAGTTTCCGCTTTTCTGTTCCGGCATTCCCTGTTTGTTGAAGAATACATAGTTTTGTATGCTTTCGATTCCGGCAGACAACTGGGTCCGTGTGGATTCGAGGTTGATCTTGGCTCCGGCATATATCTGCTGGATCATGTTCATATCCAGGTTATCCCACCAGAAATAGCGGGAATGGAAATGACGCATATAGAACGACGGGGTGACATTCTTGAAGTATCCTTCCGCGCTGATCGTTGCGTCCTTGTTGAACAGTTTGAATTTGGTCTGTAGGTTACCCGTTGCCCGGAACTCCCCGATATCGTCACCCACGACGCAGAGTTCTCCACGGGCGTTGTAAGTCAGGATGCTTCCCTGCCGTTTGGATATTTCAGCTCCGATATAAGTGGAAAATTCGTCATAAACCTGTGTAACCGGAAATTCGATTGTGGAAGGGGAGGCATCTAATCCGCTTCCGTATTCGGGATTGTATGACAGTCCCGGTATTTGGGCCGGCAACTGGAATTTACGTTTGTCGAAAGTAGCAAAAGCCGTGATGCCGAACTTAGCCCAGTCCTGGAAGCCTTCGCGGAGTGACAATCCGAACGTGTTCCGCAGATTCCAATAGGAGGTACGGTCGTCGACACCTGTTCCGTTTTCCAAACCGAATACACGCGGATCCCCATCAGGGGTCAGATAGCATTCGTTCAGGTTCTTGTCCGCTTCCGAACGGAAACGGCGACGGTTGTCCTGATATTCTAATGTATGGATGATACTGGATACGGGAATGAATATTTTCACGGGATTACCTAGCGTGTCCACTTCTCCTTCCAGTTCGCGTTCGAACCCGAGGTTGTAATGGTGGCTCAGGAAATATTGTTTGCCACGCACGCGGTTCCAGGCTTTGACCGGATAACGCGTATCGAAAGCCTTGGGGTCGTCCTGGTTTCTTTCACCGGCAAAGTATTGGTCCGGGTTGGTGATTACCGAGTCGTTAGCCAGCCCTCCGTTTTCGTAATTGATGAAGTTGAAGTTGCTCAGGTAGGCATGTGCCTCGTAGCGATCGGACTTGTAGCTTCCGAAAAGACGGTAGCTCAACAGCTTGTTACCGTTGTTCTTGTAATATCCGCGGCTGTAGATATAATCCAGGTCGCCGCCTACGTTGATCTTCGGGCCGAAGTTCATGGTCAACGTACCTTTCAACCGTTCGTTTTTGCTTTCGCTTCCCCCCATAGTCGTGTACATTACATTTGTATAGGGTATTTTCGTATTATAGTACAGGGCGTTCTGAGGGTCCGTGATATAATAATCGTAAGCATCGGCAAACAGAAAATCGCGCGGTTCCTTGCGCTCGGTAAAGATACGGGTTTGTGCCGGCGACCCCGTATTGGCCAGGTAGCCGACTGCCAGCGATTCGGATTCCACCAGCGTACTGTTGGCGAAATTCAGTTTATATGTGTCCAACGGAGCAATATAAGGATCTCCCAACAAAGGTGTAAGCCGATAGGCCGTGATACGTCTGTTGTTCGTCGATGCGCTATCCGGAATAAGCAGGCTGTCAGGTACTTCCTGATTGGCCTTGGAAAGGTTTCCGAGAGAAAATCCTTTCCGGTCTCCGCCCGGTCGGCGTTGCGCATGCAGGGCCGAAGCGGATATTATCAAGAGTAATAATATATATAAGCTATGCTTCATGAGGGGCAAAGATAGTGATAATGTACCAATATGAACAATGTGCCAATATGCCAATTAATATTAGTTATATTTTTATTGGCATATTGGCACATTTAGCAAAGCACCTTAATGGCACATTTGCACATTGGTGATAATCTCCATACCTTTCTTAATGGCGGCTTCGTTCATCGGGATGAGTTTATGGTGACGTTCGGGCAAAGATTTCTTCAAGCCTAACAGTACGTTTTCCAGTTTCACCATCGGGACGATTTTCAACAGTCCGCCGAGGATCAACATATTGAATGCTTTTTCGTTTTGCATTTCAGTAGCAGCATCCATAGCATCCACACGATAAACGTTGACATCGGTCCGTTTCACCGGTGTATGGATTCCATATCCGTCATAAATGATGATGCCGCCTTTTTTCACCTTGCTTTCGAACTTGTCCATGGAAGGCTGGTTCAGGATGATGGCAATATCGTATTCGTTCAGTACGGGAGAGCTGATGCGGTCGTCACTCAGGATAACGGTTACATTGGCTGTACCGCCACGTTGTTCAGGGCCGTAAGAAGGCATCCAACTGACTTCTTTCCCTTCCATTAGGCCGGAATAAGCCAGGATTTTACCCATTGACAAAACCCCTTGTCCACCGAAACCTGCTATTATAATTTCTTGCTTCATTGCTTCAAAAATTAATAATTACTTATTATTCCTTATTTTTGAGATCCCCTAACGGATAGAATGGGAACATATTCTCTTCCATCCATTTATTGGCTTTTTCAGGTGTCATTTTCCAGCCGGATGAACAGGTGGAAACGAATTCGACAATTGAAGTGCCTTTGCCAGCCATCGAGTTTTCAAATGCTTTACGAAGCATCTTTTTAGCTTTGCGGACGGCGGCAGCGGTCTGTACGCTCTGGCGGGTAACCAGGCAGGTCCCTTCGAGCTGTGCAAGCAGATCGCCGATCTTCAACGGATAGCCGTTGAGGGCGATATTACGGCCGTAAGGGCAGGTCGCTGTCGGCATACCTTCCAATGTGGTAGGAGCCATCTGGCCGCCTGTCATACCATAGATGGCATTGTTGACGAATACGATCACGATATTTTCTCCACGGTTGGCGGCGTGGATGGTTTCGGCTGTACCGATAGCAGCCAAGTCGCCGTCACCTTGATAAGTGAATACCATCTTGCTCGGATTCAGTCGCTTGACAGCTGTTGCAATAGCAGGTGCACGTCCGTGGGCCGCTTCGATCCAGTCGATATCCAGATAATTATAGGCAAAAACGGCGCATCCGACGGGAGAGACACCGATCGTTTTATCTTCCATACCCATCTCAGCAATCACTTCGGCAATCAGCTTGTGTATCACGCCATGACTGCAACCGGGACAGTAGTGCATGGGATTTTCATTCATTAACCTGGGTTTTCCGTATACCAGGTTCTCCGGTTTAATTATTTCGTTAACTTCCATATTAATAATTTTTCAATGTGCTAATTTGCCAATGAAAAAAAGTCACAATGATTGATCTCCATATCGTTATTGACACATTGTCTAATTAGCACTTTATTAATTTATAAATCTCATTAGATACTGAACCAGGCGGAAACAAATCGCCGCGCCACCGCAATAAAGGAATGGCAGGCGGTTTTCAGGGAAGGCGAAATAGCAGATTACGGCTGCTACAGCCAGTACCATGAACAACCCTGTCAATATCATATCAATTTTACTTCCGCGTTTCATGATTGATAATTCCTTAATTCTCAATTATCAATTCTTTAAGAGCATTTAGTACTTCATCCGGTGTGAACACGATACCACCGAGGCGGCCGAAATGTTCAACCTTTATCTTACCATTTACGGCCAGGCGTACGTCTTCGACCATCTGTCCGGCGTTCAGCTCGACAGAAAGCATGCCTTTTACTTTATCGGCATAAGCGGCGATCACCTTTTTAGGGAACGGCCATAATGTGATGGGGCGGAGCAATCCGAGCTTGATACCTTCTGCACGTGCGATTTCCACCACTTTCTGGCAGATACGGGCGGAAGAACCGAAAGCGATCAGCATATACTCGGCATCATCGCACTGGAATTCTTCGTAACGGACTTCATTTTCTTCGATCTTGCGGTATTTAGCCTGGAAGCGGATGTTGTTTTCTTCCATCTTTGCCGGGTCCAGCTCCAGTGAGGTGACGACATTCGGTTTACGGCCGGCGGTCTTTCCTTGTGTGGCCCAAGGACATTCGGCAATGATTTCTTCTTCTGTACGGCGTGTGTGGAAAGGGGGCAACACCACTTTTTCCATCATCTGCCCGATGATACCGTCTGCCAGAATGATGGCGGGGTTATTGTATTTGAATGCGAGTTCGAAACCTAATCCGACGAAGTCCGCCATTTCCTGCACGGAAGAGGGGGCGAGTGTGATCAAGCGGTAGTCGCCATGTCCGCCACCTTTGACTGTCTGGAAATAGTCCGCCTGGCTGGGTTGGATCGTCCCCAGACCGGGACCGCCACGCATCACGTTCACAATCAGACAGGGTAGTTCGGCTCCTGCTATATAGGATATACCTTCTTGTTTCAGACTGACACCGGGGCTGGACGAGGAGGTCATCACACGTTTACCTGTACCTGCAC
Organism: Parabacteroides vesiculifaciens; assembly: GCF_049860805.1. Taxonomy (NCBI): domain Bacteria; kingdom Pseudomonadati; phylum Bacteroidota; class Bacteroidia; order Bacteroidales; family Tannerellaceae; genus Parabacteroides; species Parabacteroides vesiculifaciens. The sequence continues at coordinate 2,075,750 of NZ_CP187555.1, read as the reverse complement.
CTCCATATACCATATTGATGGCTGCCACTTCACTTTCAGCCTGTAGTACGACCATTCCGGTAGTTTCCCACGGCATTTCGGCCATCAGGGTTTCGAGTATCTCCGACTGCGGAGTGATCGGGTAGCCGAAGTAACCGTCTACACCGTAGCGGATAGCCGCATGGGCGATGGCTTCGTTACCCTTCATTAATTTTACTTCTTCTGCCATATCTGTTTATTATATTTTTACTTTATAGATGGTTAAACAACCGTCCGGACAAACTAATCCGCAACTTGCACAACCGATACAGTTATCGGGGTTTTTCATGTACACATAATGGTATCCCTTGTTGTTTACTTCACGCGGGTGTAATTCGAGTACATCCGACGGGCAGGCTACTACGCAAAGGTTACATCCTTTGCATCGCTCTGTGTTTACAACAACAGCTCCTTTTATCTTCGCCATAATTTATTATATTTAAAAACTAATGTAACACTAACTATCTCATTTGCGACTGCCAAAGGTAGTAAAAACTTTACAGAAAGAATCTTTTTTACCATATTTAGCATGAAATGTTACAGGAATCAAGCGAACAGGACTGTTTAATCCTGACGGTACCGGCTCCCAGTTGTCGTATTGTTTTTTCTGGTAATCGAGATCGACGATATTGATTTCTTTGAAGATTCGCCAATCCTTTTTCCGCCGGTCGTAGTCCGCAATCCGGTTGGCGGGCAGATTGGTTACCTCCACTTCAATCCGGTTTATGCCGGGAACCAGATATTTCCCGACTTTCAAGCGGAAAGGAACGGCCCATACCGTTCCCGCCTCTTGTCCGTTGATACGCACACGGGCGCTTTCCCGCACGTCGCCAAGATCCAGAATCCAGTCGTCTGCCGCTATTTCAGGCAAATCGAATGTGAGGCTGTATCGGGCAGTCCCCATGTTCCGCCGTGCATCCGGATGGGCGAGCGTGGTCCAGGAAGCGGGACGGTCTATCTCGAATATTCCCGGAATAGCCGGTTCGCTTTCGGGAAAACTCAAAGTCCAGCCATGATCCAAACCGATACTGACAGGCTGTTCCTGTATATACTTCCATGCAGGACAATCGGGAGCCTCTCCGGTGAAAGTCTGTAAGATCAGCGAACCGCCGGAGGGTATTTGCAGGTAAACCTCCGTTTTCCCTTTATGCCGCCGGATGCGTGCGGCGCCGCTTTCCTCGGTCATCGGATCGAAAAGGATAGCCGCATTGGCTTGGACACCCAGCGGGACCCAACCGTCGACATCCTTCTCCTGCAAAGAGGCGATAAAGTAATGATATCCGTTTGCATTCGAGCGGCGGATGCATTGCAGGCCGAAACGGGTTTTCATCTCTTCCCGCGCGACTTCGCAAGCCTGAAGGGTAAGAGCATAGTCGGAGCCGGTCACGATCCGTCCTTTTTGCAAACGGTTCGTTGTGGTTTCGCCGAAAGAAGTGATTTCCGGCAGCTTATCCCATGCCTGGCGAAAGCGCTTTCGTCTTTTATCCAGATCTCCGAAGCCGGGTACATCCTCCGGGTAATTCCCGACGAAGACGATGGTGGCTCCTTCTTTTGCCAATTGTACCAGATGGTTTAAAATATCGGCAGGCATATAACGGGCGCCCGGAACAATCAGTGCCTTGTAGAGAGAGCCGCCCGAAGTCGCCACCTTCCCGTCTTTGAGGCTGGTGCTCCGGATAAAATTGTCGGAGATATAATCGACATCGTATCCGCTATTATATATGGTATGTATGGCATGAATAAACTGAGGAGCCCGTTGTTGCATCTTATGGATATCGAAAGCCAGGAAACGTTCGCTTGCCTCGTGCCACATATCGTATACCGGCAGATAGACCAGAAAATCATTGTCCGGTTTTCCCATTTGCAAAAACGACTGGCAACGGGCGATATAATCGAAAAAGGCGGGAGCATCTCTCCATATACTGTTTGTCGGCGACATATTGACGGACGCATAGAACAGCCAGCCGGGCCATTCCGCCTCGCGCGGCGAATAAGGAGTGCCGTGGAAAAACATGTGATTGACACCTGATACGAACATCAGGTCCATATCCGGCTTGCATTGTGATAGTGATGTACGGAAGTGCTCGGTCAGCCAGGTGAAGGTTTCCGAGGAGGTATATTTTTTACCTGCGATATGAGCTGCCGAAGATGCATATTTGAGCATCGACAGGTCCGAATCGTTTTTGCGTGTCAGCGAGTCCTGGCGCAATCCCCTGATGTGGAAGCGGGAGAGGCCGAATCCCTCGCATTCGGGAATATCGACCGTCGCATACAGGTCGATCAGGTTGCCCGGCGAGCCATGCGCCTGGTTGCGGGTGATGCTTCCGCCCCGGTGCGCCCATTCCGTCCATTGGCGGGTGAAATTTTCCTGCAGGAGTTCCGCCAGTGTCTCCCGGTAGTCGGAGCGGATGCGTGCAGTCGTATCTGTCCGCACGGGATTCAGAAATTCCGGCAGATAGTTTTCCAACCGGTATCCGCGCCTGCGGACGAATTCGGAAAGCAGATCGGGTGTCCAGTCGGCTCCGTACACCTCATACGAGTCGTTGAAGAAGCTGTGCGGATAGGGAACTTTGTTTTCTCTGAAGGCCTGTTCGAAAGTACCGAAATACTGCTTGACAGCTTTTCGGGAGAAATGGTCCATTACATAACCCTCCCCGCCGGGAGCCGCCCGTTTCACTTGCTGGAATGTTTTCCCGCAGAATAAAGCTATCAGGCGCCAGTTGCCCGAGGGGGCCGTCCAGTCGAGCCGGTTGTTTTTCACTTTTGACGTGATATCGATCCGGTCGCCCTTATCGGAAAAGGCCATCAGACGGTTTAGATAGGCGATGTCCCGTTGTTTCGGGTCCTCTACATCGATCGCAACCTGAAGCCTTTCTCCACCTTTGGCTGCGTATTCCTGGAAAATCGCTTTTGTCGCCGCATGTTCCAAGGAGATCATCGGGCCTCCGAAAGGCCAGCCGGTTCCGGCGTTCATATTCGTTTCCATCCCGAGGCGTTTGCATTCGGACCGGGTGTGTTGGAGCATCTGCATCCAGACGGGAGAGAGGAACGGGATTTCATGTGCATCGTTTCCCTGTACGCCATAGATCGGGGTGATCTCGACGCCGCCTAACCCAGCCTGGGCATAGGTTTCCAAATTATAAGTCAGGTTTGCCGTGTCTACCGCACTTCCAAGCCACCACCAACGGGTTGCAGGACGTGCTTCGGTTGTGATCTCCGGCCACGATTGCGAGAAAACCGGTACTGCGGTTATCAGATAGATTCCGGCAACGGTCAGGGTATGTTTGAAACGGGGTATAATGTTCATAATAAATATTGATTTTTTTCAGGGTTAAAGATACGATGTTTTTGATAAATCGGTATAGGGATTCGGATTATAAGGGATAATGGGCTGATTGGACAATGTACCAATATGCCAATGGTTCATATCAGGCAATAAGTGAAGTTGTCTTTTTAAATGTTAAATCATACAAGAACCTCCCCTAAAAGGCGAATATTTATATTTATTTATTACCCAGTACTTTATGTTATCTCAAGTTTCTTAAAAAATATTACCCGCAGGGGTAATTTGAAATAGATGGGGTAGAAAACCGAATTTTATGCACTACCGTTTCGATTTGGACCAACGGGTATTTCGAAAAACTGTACAATAAGACAGGAATGACAATAAGGTTCGTTTTGAGGAAATAATGAACCTTTTGGGCAATGTGCCAATAGACCAATGGAAGAAAATGTGAACCTATTAAATGATGATTTATGGGTGTGATGGAATGACATCGTTGTAGAAATGATTGTCGTTCTGTAGGGGCAGGTTTTAAACCTGCCCGATATCGACAAATATACATGTTGCAATCGGGCGGGTTTAGAACCCGCCCCTACAGCGACACCTTAAATATACCGATAAATCATCATTTATGATTCACATCTGGCAATAGGTAAACCAAAATCAGCCGGATTGTTATATCTTTAAACAACCCGGCTGACTTTATTGATAAGCATCGAAGATTTACAAACCGCTAATTTCTTCCACCGGCAAACCGGTGCATTGCGCTATCGTTTCGATATTAACTCCCTGTTTCTTTAAATTGGTTGCAATAAGGCGCTGTTCTTCCGCTTTGCCTTCTATTTTGCCTTTCTCCATCCCGTCTTCAAAACTGGTATCGAGGGCGGCGGAGAGATCGCGTTCGACGGAAAGGCTCAATTCGTATTCTAAGCGCTGGTCGGGAGTCATGCGCTCTACCTCCACGATGCTTTTCAGCTTCCGGAATATCTGATTGTTCAGTTCTTTGGGTAATCGTTCCATGATCTCGATGTTGTTTAAGACATATAACCACTTCTTATAAAGCGTATCACACTCATGCAAAGGTAATACAAATTTCGGCATTTCAAGATAGATTTCATTAAGCGTTTCACTAAACGGAACCTTCAACTCACGATCCATACGGACGATGTCCCAGCGGTATTTGTCTGGCAATGACGGTTCCATGATGTAATTCAAGACACAAATGACGTACACTTTATTGATCTGGTAATTCCAGCGCTTACGAACCGCCTCGTCGGGTTCCTTCTCCAACTTTTCCTTTACGATCATCGTCTGTTGCTGGATAGCAAACGAAGCGTAGTATAACACTCTGTCGGAGAAATACTTCTGACGGCTTTTCTGCATCTCGACAATAAACACTTCGCCTTTTTCATTCTCACAAAAGATATCGAAGACAGCCCGACGCTGGTCTTGTTTCAGGCCGAGCATCTCGACGTTCCGAAACGTGATGTCGACTATCACTTCTTGCTGGATAACTTCATTGAGAAAACTGATGATAAGATCTTTACTTAATTCACTCCCGAAAATCAACTTCCACCCGTAGTCCGAAAAAGGATTGACAAATTTACTCATAGCTAAAATGTTTTAGTTATGCCCAATAGCAGGCATGCGGTAAATGTAGGCATTATTATTTACATCGAATACATATAAAGAGATTTATTTCAAGATCTGCAAGATTAGGAACTATAAATGAGGAGTCAAATCTGCCAAGAAATGAATTATTTCACCTCAAACGATATTATCTTGCGGTTGCCCTGGTTGTCGATTAATGTCAGGCGGTGCTTGCCGGGAGGGGCGGAACAGCTGATCTGGTGTTGGTCTGTCGTTTCGCCGAGAAAGGTGTCGTCAAGATGCCAGTAGAGGGTGGCGTCGGAGCGTGCGTGGGCGGCTTTGAAGACGAATTTCTCTCGTTTGCCGGAGAAGCCGCTCGGGAGGTAGAGGACGGCGTTGTGCTCCGGATAGATCAGTTCGATCTGGCGGCTTTGATCTTCTGTGCATCCCGGTTTGATGGGGGGTAGGGGGGTGTAGTCGATATGATAGTTGCGGTAATAGTATTCTTCGGAAGGGGGTAGGACGAACCATGGACGCGTGATCATCCGGTCGACGGACTCGCACGAGCTGTTTACCTGGAAGCGGCCGTCCGCAGAAAGATGGACAAGCTGGTGGTAAGGGCATGTCTTTGTTTTGTTGGCGGAGCGAGGCATGTACAGGGTGTCGGTCTGGTTGCAGATGGCGGAGGCTTTGTGTCCGCTCAGGCGGCAGATAGCCATCGGTTCGAGTTCGTCATAGGGCATATCGAACCAGTTGCTTGCGGGAAGGAGCGAGAAGAGGTCGAAGAGTACGGGAGCCGCATTGCCCACGCCTGTCAGTCCAGGGCGGCCTTCGCCTGAAGCGTTCCCTACCCATACGGCTACTGTATAGCGCGGGGTTGTACCGATGGCCCAGGCATCCCGGCCGCCATAGCTTGTCCCGGTTTTCCAGGCGACTTGTTTCATGGAGCCAAACTGTTGCCAGTCTGCTTCCTCTTCCGGGCGGTTCAGTGCCGACATCGCTTCGAAGGTGAACCAGACAGAGGCGGCGGAGAGGACCGGCTCGTCCGTAAGGCGCTTGTCGGTGACGGAGCGGATGGGATCGGCGGGCAGGGCTGGGAATGGCGTGAGTGGGTGAATGTCCGCCGGGTTATACCGCCCGTTCTGAGTCCGGTAGTGTGAGAGCGTGCGTGCCAGGGAAGCATACATGCCGGCCAGGTCCCACAACGTGCCTTCCGCACCCCCCAAGATCAGTGATGCCCCATAATGCCCTTCGGAAAAGCGAAGCGTGGTCATCCCCAGCTTTTTCAGCAGAGACATAAAGCGTCCTGTGTTATAAGCCGAGAGCATCCTCACCAATGGTACATTGAGCGAACGCTCGATTGCCCGGTGTGCCGGTACCGCCCCGTAGTAAGTCTTGTTGTAGTTTTGCGGGGAGAAGCCGTTAATATTTAGGGGAACGTCAGGGACAAGCGTCCCCGGCAGCAGCTGTCCCTCGTTTAGCATGGCGGCATAGAGAAAAGGCTTCAATATGCTACCCGTGCTACGCGGCGAAGTGACGATATCTACTTGGTTCCCTTTGCGTGCATCCGCCCTGAAAGAGACATTCCCGACATAAGCAAGCACTTCGCCCGTCTCGACATCGGCGATAAGGGCCGCCAGGTTGTGGATATGGTTGGAAGCATATTCGCGTGCATAACGATTCACGATCTCCTGTGCTTGCCGTTGCAACATTTTGTGTACGGAGGTCGTTATCCGTCTTCCCGGAGCATCAGCCGCGAGCCGTTCCAGCAGGTGAGGGGCATCGTCGGGCAGGGGCACAGGCGCTTCCGGCAGTGGTTCGAGGAGGGAGAGCTCATAGTCCGTTTCGTTCAGCACCCCCTTCTCCTTTAAGGTGGCCAGTAGCTTGTCACGTTTGGCTTTCAACTGCGTCCGGTTGCGTCCGGGGTGGATCAAGGCAGGCGAGTTGGGCAGAACGGCAAGTGTGGCACTCTCTGCCCACGACAGTTCGGCGGCACTCCGCCCGAAGTAACGCCAGGCTGCCGTTTCAACCCCTACGACGTTCCCGCCAAACGGTGCGTGCGAGGCATAGAGATTCAATATCTTATCCTTGCCATAGGCCGTTTCCAACAGGAGCGCCCACCCGGTTTCGACCATCTTCTCATAGAGGGTACGGTCGCGGTTGCCCCGTGCGATCCGTGCCAGCTGCATGGTGATCGTGCTGCCTCCGCTAACCACCCTGCCATGACGCAAGTTGACCTTTATGGCACGTGCGACAGCAATGGGGTCTACCCCTGGATGCCCGTAAAAGCGGTTGTCTTCATAGGCTAAGAGGCAGGTTACAAATTTAGGGGGCAGGGAGTCCGACGGGGGAAAGCGCCATTGGTCGTCCGGTGCGATCCGGGCGCCCAACAATTGCCCATCGGAGGAATAGAGCAAGGTGGAATAGCCCTCCGGAAAGAGTGTCCGGGGGGTGGCGAGGTACATGGCTGTCGCTATCAGCAGTTTTATGAAGAATAGAAGAAGCATTGCCTTTTCCTGTTATGACTGAAACCTGTTTTTAGAATACACGAAGATAGCAAATTCTGGATTGATACTGTATTATAGTTGGAAAATCTTAAGTATTACGGGGTGGGAATGCTTGATTCCGGGGTGGGGAGTTGATCGGCCGGTTTGTATTAAAGATTAAGGGTTCGTGTAGGATGCGGTTCCGAGTTAAGCTCGGAATGACAGGACAGTTGGTTTGAGGATGTCGGCAAGCGGGCTTCAACGGTCGGAAAGCCTCGGCAAGGTCGGTTGTTCCTTGCCAGCTGCTTGTCGCCGGCGGACCGTGACTGTCAAGAAAATAGACAGTGGTGTCTAATTATTGGACAGTGGGGGGTGGGTGGGGAGAGGGGTATTCGGTTGATTATTTGCGAATTGGACCTTTTGGCATGTTTTTTGCTTGTTTTGGGGTAGAACAGATAAATAAATTGGGTATGAAGACTTTGTTAAATAACTTCTCCGGCGCGTTGCGGCGGTTCAGGTTATCGACAGCCTTGAATCTGATCGGGATGTCAGTGGCTTTTGCAGTGTTTCTGATCTTGATGATGCAGGTGACGTATGAGTGGGGTTTCGACCGTTTCCATAAGCATGCCGATTGCCTGTACAGGCTTGAGATAACAAACGGGGAGCATGGGGCGCAAGCCTGCCTCAACCGCCCGCTGATCGAGGCATTCACCGCTTCGTCGCCACATATAGAGAAAGGGGCGTTCCTGAACGGCTTCGTTGACAAAGTAAATTTGGTCGTCGAGTATAATGGCGAGCGCAGGCCCTTTCTGGAAATCCTATACCCCGTTTCGGCTGACTACGCAGACGTATTCGAGTTTACCATGATAGAAGGCGACCGCCGCGCTCTTGACATCGCAGGCCAAGTATTGATCCCGCAAAGCATGGCTCGGAAATTCTTCGGTACATCGTCCGCATCGGGCAAGGAGATCATCGGTACAGGCTGGACCGCCACCGTCGGCGGCGTCTACCGTGACTTCCCCGCTAATTCGATCGTGAGAAATGCCATCTACCGGAAAATCCCCGACAGCGACGGCAAAGGCGGCTGGAAACAAAATAACTTCGAGTGCTACATCCGCCTCGACCACCCTTCGTCCATCGACGGCTTAGTTGACAACTTCAAGCGTAACTTCCGGCATGAGCAGTGGAACTGGGAAGAGAACGGCATCCGGTTGACTGCCCTTCCCGACGTTTATTTCGAGACGGATTGCAGTTTCGACACCCAGAAGCAGAAAGGCAGCTACACCTTGATCCGCCTGCTGTCGGGCATTGCGCTGTTGATCGTCGTCATTGCCGCCATCAACTTCACCAACTTCAGCAATGCACAAGTGCCGATGCGCGTGCGGAGCATCAACACACAGAAAGTCTTGGGCGGCTCCGTCAGCCTGATCCGCTTCTCGCTGGTCTTGGAGGCGGTGATGTTATGCTTAACGGCCTATTTGCTCGCCTTGTTCTATGTCTATAACCTCTCGCTCACCTCATTTGCCGACATCGTGGTAGGCGGCCTTTCGCTGGAAGGCAGGCTGCCGCTGGTCCTCACCGCCGGCATGTTATCCATCCTGATCGGGGTGGGGGCGAGCTACTGGCCCGCCCGCTATATCACCTCGTTCCCGCCCGCCGTGGTGTTGAAAGGTAATTTCGGCCTGTCGCGCAAGGGTAGGTTGCTGCGTAATAGCCTCGTCAGTTTGCAGTTTGTCGTCTCCTTCATCCTGATCATCAGCGCGCTGTTCGTGAACCTGCAAAACAGGCAAATGCTCCGTATGCCCCTCGGCTTCGACAAGGAGCAGGTGGTAGTCGTCAACAACCTGACCGGCCGGCTATGCAAGCAGCCGGATCTGATCCGCCAGAAACTGGGGGGCATTCCCGACATCGAGTCGCTCTCGCTCGTTTCGCACTTAGTCGGTGCGACCGACAACTACATCCGTATGGGACGTTCCTACAAGGGCGAGATGATCGGCTACTTGATGATCCATGCCGACCCTTCGATCCTCGATGTCCTCGGCGTCAGGCCGACCGCCGGGCGTAACTTCCAGCCGGAAGACGAACTCAGTGAGGGCGTCTACATCTTCAACGAGATGGCGCGTAAGAAATACGGCCTCGAGCCGGGCGACCTCCTCACTTTGGATATGAGCTACGCATGGGGTGAAGTCCACCTGCGCGAGCAGATAGCCGGCTTTATGCCGGACCTGAAGTACAACTCCTTCAAAAGCATCACGGAGCCGTTCGCATTCTTCACCGGTAAGAACCAAATGGTCGGCAGCCTGTCTCAGTTGATGATCCGTACCCGTGCCGGTGCTGACTACACGAAGCTGAAAACCACTCTCGCCGCATCCCTTTGCGAGATAGACCCTGATTACCTGCCTAGCCTCAGGCTTTTCGACGAGATGCAGGACTACCTGTATGAGAAGGAACTACGCGCTGGCCGCCAGATCACCTTCTTTAGCTTGGTGACGGTGTTGATCTCCCTGATTGGCGTGTTCGGAGTCGTGATGCTCGAAAGCGAATACAAACGCAAGGAAGTAGGCGTGAGGAAAGTCTTCGGTGCCACGGTAGGTGAATTGCTGTGCCTCTTCAACAAGACGTACCTGCAAATCACGTTCGCCTGCTTCGCTGTCGCCGCCCCTGTTGCCTATTATGCCATCCTCCAGTGGCAGGAGAGCTTCATATATAAAGTAAGCCTTTCGTGGTGGATGTTCCTGTTGGCCTTCGTCTCGGTTACCGCCATCACCTTGCTGACCGTTTCGGTCCAGAGCTGGCGTGTCGCAAACGCGAACCCCGTGGACAGCCTCAAAAGCGAATAAAACAATAAACAGATATGAAAACAATCTTACGAAACTTCTTAAGCGTGCTCCGCCGGTTCAAGACGGCCTCCATCCTGAACGTGTTGGGGCTGAGCATCGCATACGTCGCATTCATGCTCATCATGATGCAAGTGAATTACGACTACACGTTCGACCGCAGCCACCCCGGTGCGGATGCCATCTTCCGCATGGACCGTGTGAATGGCAACAGCTCGTGCGCCGTCAGCAGCCGCCCCTTGGCACGAGCGGTCGCCGAGTCTTCCCCGCACATCGAGTCTTCCTGCATCATGACGGCATGGACTAACCGCTATTTCTTCTATGTCGATCAAGACGGCGACCGCAAGAGCTACGACGAGACCCTTTGGTTAGCGACACCCGGCCTTCTGAAAGTCTTCAACTTCGATATGCTCGAAGGAGACTACGATGTTTTGGAGGAACCCAACGCTGTCGTTATCCCCGCGAGTTTAGCGAAGAAGATCTTCGGCAACCAACCTGCCGTCGGCAAGCAATTCATCTCGTCGAACGCCAATGCAGACCCGTTGGTCGTCAAAGGCATCTATAAAGACTTCCCCCGTAACTCCGCCTTAGGCAACTTAGTCTACGGCAGTATAAACCCGCAGGAGAACTTTGACAACTGGGGCAACAGTAACTACCTCGTTTTTATTCGCTTAGATGATCCGCAGAGCCTCGAAACCGTTGCCGCCAACTTCAAGGCCAACTTCGATGCCACGAAAATAACAGGCGAGGGCGGCGAGTGGGTCAAAGATATCGATCTCCGCTTCACCTCTCTGCCGGAGCTTCATTTTCTTGGTAACGTCGAGTTCGATCCTATGCCGAAGGCGAGCCGCCAAACGCTGCTTGTCCTCTTTTCGATCGCCTTTGTGATCCTGATTATTGCAGGCATCAACTTCACCAATTTCAGCACGGCCTTGACCCCGATGCGCATCAAGAGCATCAACACCCAAAAGGTGCTGGGCAGTTCCGACGCCCTCCTGCGCGGCAGCCTCCTGGCCGAAGCCGTCGCGGTCAGCGTCTTTGCCTACCTGCTGTCGCTCGTGCTGCTGTACCTGGCACAGAAGACATTCGTCTCCACGCTCGTCGACGCAGACATCTCGTTCGGCGCGCAGCCCGCTATCATCGGAGCAACGGCCCTCATCTCTGTCCTCACGGGTGTGTTGGCGGGCTTGTACCCGTCGTACTACATTACCTCATTCGCCCCCGCGCTGGTCTTGAAAGGCAGCTTCGGGCTGTCGCCCGCCGGACGCCATATGCGTAGCCTGCTCGTCGGCATCCAATTCGTAGCCTCATTCACTCTGATCATCGGATCACTCTTTATGTACCTGCAAAACTATTATATGCAGAACGCGCCCTTCGGTTACGACAAGGACGAGATGATCGTCATCACCCTGAACAACCCCATTAACCGGAACCGCGACGCCTTCACGAACCAGTTGAAGTCCTTCTCCGGCGTCGCTGACGTCACCTATTCGCAGTTCCTGTTGTCCAGCCAGGATCAGTATATGGGCTGGGGGCGCAAGTATAACGGTAAAGATATCGAGTTCCAATGCCTCCCCGTCTCGTCTTCATTCCTGGGGGTGATGGGCATCGAGATTAGCGAAGGGCGCGACTTCCGTCCCGAAGACGATCACAAGGAGACAGGCGCCTACATCTTCAACGAGAAAGCGAAAGCGATGTACGACATCAAACTCGGCGACCAGATCGACGGTTCGGAGATCATCGGCTTCATTCCCGATGTCAAGTTCGCCTCCTTCCGCCAGGAGGTAAGCCCGATGGCATTCTACCTCTGGGGCAAATACCAGTGGGGCGACGAAGGCAACTACTATAACACCGGCTATGTGAAGTTCAAGGCGGGCAGCGACCTCCGCGCCGGCATGCAGCACGTGCGCGAGTCGTTGAAGATGTTCGATCCTGAATTTCCCTTCGTCGTCCGATTCTACGACGAAGTTCTCCAATCGACCTACGAGAAAGAGTTGAAGATCAGTTCGCTGATCACGCTTTTCAGTCTTGTTGCCATTTTCATCTCCATCGTCGGCGTGTTCGGCCTGGTAGTGTTCGAGAGCGAGTACAGGCGCAAGGAGATCGCCGTGCGCAAGGTACTGGGTTCGACCACCGGCCAGATTCTGCGGATGTTCAACATCAGCTACTTCTGGATCTTGTCGGTCTGCTTCATCCTGGGTGCGCCCGTCGCCTGGTACTGTGTCTATAAATGGCTGGAGAACTTCGCCTACCGCACCCCGATGTACTGGTGGGTGCTCCCGCTCGCCTTTGCGATCGTAGGCGCGATCACGGCGCTGACGGTGACGTACCAGAACTGGCATGTAGCCAACGAAAATCCTGTAAATAACATAAAGTCAGAATAATTCAAAAACATTACGAGTATGATAAAGATCGAAGGTTTGAGTAAGTATTTCCGCACCGAAGAGGTGGAAACGATCGCATTGAACAATGTATCTTTGGAAGTGAAAGACGGCGAGTTTGTCGCCATCATGGGCCCCTCCGGCTGTGGCAAGTCCACGTTGCTGAATATATTGGGGCTGTTAGACAACCCCACGTCGGGTGACTACTACCTCGCCGACAAAGAGGTCGGCCACCTGAAAGAGAAGGAACGCACGCAGGTTCGCAAAGGCAACATCGGTTTCGTGTTCCAGAGCTTCAACCTGATCGATGAGTTGAACGTTTACGAGAACGTGGAGCTTCCGCTCACCTATCTCAAGGTGAAAGCCTCCGAACGCAAGCAGATGGTCGGCGACATCCTCAAACGCATGAATATCAGCCACCGCGCCAACCATTTCCCCCAACAGCTATCCGGCGGCCAGCAGCAGCGCGTAGCCATCGCCCGCGCCGTGGTATCGAACCCGAAGATCATTCTCGCCGATGAGCCTACCGGTAACCTCGACTCGAAGAACGGCGCCGAGGTAATGGAGCTTCTCACCGAGCTTAACCGTGAGGGGACGACCATTGTCATGGTGACCCATTCCAAGCATGACGCCAGCTTCGCCCACCGGATCATTAATCTCTTCGACGGCAGTATCGTGTCGTCTGTCAACGAGTTTATCTGACCTGTGCATCGGCAAATCTCGGTTTGCTTTTTTAGTCAAAAGATATCCGTCTTTTGAAATAAAAGCATACCTTTGATGCCATCTAAATTTAATAGACCATGATTAATAGAAGAAACTTTTTGAGAAATGCATCCCTCTTTACATTGGGTGGCCTGATGGCCGGCAAGGTAGGGAATGCCGTTGCAGCGCAGCCTGCAACACCGGACGCCGGCGAAGCGATGGCGGCCAAGAAAATCGGTTTGCAAATCTACTCCTTGGGTGGCGAGCTTTATAAGGACGTGCCGGGCGGAATGAAAAAACTGAAAAAGATGGGCTACCAGACGTTGGAACTTGCCGGTTACAAAAACGGCAAGATACACGATGTCGACATGATGGAATTCAAGAAGATGGCTGACGATGCCGGCTTGCAGATACTGAGCTCGCACGTCAACCCGCCCGTTGGCAAATATACGAAAGACAATATCGGCGAGATAAAGGAGTTCTGGAAGAAAACAGCCGACGACCATGCGAAGATGGGCGTCAAGTATCTCGTACAGCCGGGACAGCCCAGTACGCGCAGTGTGGAGGAAACGAAGTATGTGTGCGAAGTCTTCAACGAAGCCGGCAAGATCATCAAAGCGGCGGGCATACCTTTCGGTTACCACAACCATGATATGGAGTTCGCCAAAGTCCTTCCGGGCGGCAAGGAGATGAAGTTCGGGCGCCACAACAAGGGCGAAAAGGTGTACGACATCTTCCTTGCGAATACCGATCCTTCGCTGGTGTTCTTCGAAATGGACGTCTATTGGGCGGTCATGGGCCAACAGGATCCGGTGGAGTATATCTCTAAGTATGGCGACCGCATCAAAGTGCTGCATATCAAGGACCGCTATGTTTTAGGCGATTCGGGTATGATGAACTTCGAACAGATCTTCAAGCATTTCTATGCCAACGGCCACCGCGACTACTTCGTCGAAATGGAAGGGACCGACAGCGGCAAACAGTTTGAAGGGGTCAAGAAGAGCGCCAACTATCTATTGAAATCATCGTTCGTCAAATAAAAAAACAGACGCATATAACGTAGAAGACGCAGGAAAATGCCGGTCTTTCAGTGTTTTTAAACACGATAGACCGGCATTCTTCTGCGTCTTCTGCGTCCCGCTGGAAACAATCGGGTTACAGTACCTCTTGTATCTGCTCGACCAGTTTTTTATACCCTTCGTCGGAGAGGTAGACCTTATGTGGGTTCATGGCGAAAGTGTTGCCGAAGTCCTGAGTGCCTTCGTATTTGGGAACCAGATGGAAATGCAGGTGCGAGAGTGTGTCCGAGTAGGCTCCGTAGTTGATCTTCTGCGGGTTGAACACCTTTTGCATCGCGCGGGTTACCCGTACGACATCCCCCATGAAGGCGTTACGCTCTTCGTCGCTGAGCATATTCAAGTCATGCACATGGTCTTTGTAGGCAACCAGGCAACGGCCGTGGTAGGTTTGTTCTTTGAACAGGTATGCTGTAGATACCGTGAGGGGGGCGATCTCGACCATCAGATCGTCTAACGTTTGACTGTGCTGGCAATACAGGCAGTCTTTAGGATCACTTAGTTTCATATTGTATTTGTTTTCATGAATGATGTGGCTAAATTAACAATTTAAATAGATATTCTTATATATTAATTAGATTTATTTTCATTTTGCCTGTCACGGGCGTTCGAATAATTCATATCTTCGCCTCTCTAAATCAATCGCTGTGTAAATAGCTAATGGAAATACTTATTATCATCGGTCTTATCGTATTGAATGGCCTTCTTTCTATGTCTGAAATCGCTCTCGTCTCCGCACGTAAAGCGCGCCTCGAAGTAGAGGCGAAACGGGGTAACAAATCTGCTAAAACGGCTTTGAAGTTAGCTAACGAGCCGGACCGCTTCCTTTCGACGATCCAGATCGGGATCACGCTTATCGGTATCCTGACGGGTTTATATTCGGGCGAGGCTTTCGCCTCCGGCCTGGCCGAACACGTCCGCCATATCCCGCTGCTCGAACCATATGCGTTGGGTATCTCTAAAACCGCCATTGTCGTGGTCGTCACCTACCTGACGCTGATCATAGGAGAACTGGTTCCGAAGCGTATCGGTATGAGCTATGCCGAGCGGGTGTCGATGCTGGTCGCCAAGCCGATGAACCTGCTTTCGCTGGTCGCTTCGCCTTTCGTCTGGCTCTTGTCCAAGAGCACGGCCCTGACCGTCAGGCTGATCGGGACCGATGCCACTGAAGAAAACAAAGTAACGGAGGAGGAAATCAAGGCGATAGTCAAAGAGGGCTTTGATGTTGGCGAAGTGCAGGAGGTGGAGCAGGATATCGTCGAACGTGTGTTTAACCTGGGCGACCGGAATGTCGGCTCTATCATGACACACCGTAGCGATCTCGTCTGGCTGGACCTGACGGACAGTATCGAGCAGATTCGCGGGAAGGTGCAAGAGAACCTGTTCAACATCTATCCCGTTGCAGCCGGTAAGTTTGACGACATAAAGGGTGTGGTCTATCTGAAAGACCTGTTCGGGCGCATCGACGAACCGGGCTTCTCCCTGTCGCAGGTGATACGGCCGGCTGAGTTCATGCCCGAGAACCAGAGCGTCTATAACGCGCTCGAGCAGTTCAAGCAGGCACGGGTGAAATATGGTATCGTGACCGACGAGTTCGGTGGCATCCAGGGGATCGTCACCTTGAAGGACATCATGGAGGGCCTGATCGGACAAGTGCCCGACGTGGGCGAAGAGGCCGAGATCGTGCAGCGCGCCGATGGGTCGTGGCTGGTAGACGGGCAGTACAATTTTTATGACTTCCTCGAGTATTTCGATATGGAGGATCTATATGCCGAGCACGACTACAACACGCTCAGCGGCCTGATCCTGGAGATACTGGAACGGGTCCCGAAGACCGGCGAGAAACTGGAGTGGCTCGACTTCGGGTTCGAGATCGTCGATATGGACGGCGCCCGTATCGACAAAGTATTAGTGACCAGGAGGCCGCAGTAAATGATCGGCCGGCGTTATATCTCCGCCAGCTTCTGCAACACCTCCATCTTGCCGAAGAGGATAAGCAAGTCTCCCGCTTCGATCTTCAGGTCGTCGGTGATCTTGTTGATGACCGAGTATTGGGTTTGCTTCAACCCGATCAGGTTGCGTGCTGTATGCGGGCGTTCGATGCCGACCAAGCGTACCCCGAAGTTCTCTTCCAGGTCTATGGTCTGCAAAGTCTGGCCGGCAAAGGCGGCAGGGGCTTTTATTTTGTAGAGGTGGTGTGTGTCCGTCACCCGGTACCACTGCTTGAAGAGTTCGCCGAGCAAGGACTGCGAGGCGTACATACCTGCAAAGTCGTCTTCGGGGGTGATGATTTCCGCGACGCCGATCGAACGGATTACCGCTTCGTGGATCGGAGAAATCCCGCGTACGATCAGCTTGTTAACGTCGAGGTTCTTCAATAAGGCCACGGTCTGTATGGAGGTCCCGAAGTCTTTGCCGAAGGTGACGAAGATTGCATCCATTTCGCAGAGGGGGAGGGTATTCAGGGCGTCCTTGTCTGTCGTGTTGAGGCCGATCGCCCCGGAGATGGTGTGCTTTACGGCTTCTATCTTGTGCGGATTTATATCTACTCCGATCACTTCGTTGCCTATGTGTGTCAGGCTTTCGGCGATAGCGCGTCCCAGGTTGCCTAATCCGATTACTAAGTATTTCATATCATTTTCTTTATATTACATTAATATATTTTCTTGTGGGTAGGTGTAGTTCTTCTTTTGGTACACCCTGTAAAAGCTGATGAAGAAGGTCAGTATGCCGATGCGTCCGACCAGCATGGTGAAGATGATGACCAGCTTTCCCGTGACGCTCAGCAGCGGGCTAAAGTTTAGGCTTAATCCGACCGTGCTGAGTGCAGACACCACCTCGAAGGTCAGCGTGTAGACCGACACGCCTTTCTCGGTAACGGAGAGCAGCCAGACGGCCAGCCCCAGCCAACAAAAGTAAAAGACGATCGTTGCGAAAGCCCTGCGTATGGTTTCGGGCGATATTTCGCGTTTGCGTATCTCGACATTCTCTTTTCCGCGCGCGGCATTGTGTGCGGTCAGCAGGGCGACGCAGACGGTCGTGACTTTCAGTCCGCCGCCGGTCGACATGGGGGCGGCGCCTATTATCATCAGGATCAGTGTCAGCATGAGCGTCCCCTTGGTCAGCGTCGACATGTCGGCCACGCAGAACCCTGCCGTTCGCGGGGTGACGGCTCCTAAGAACGCATTGGCGAGCTGCCCCTTCACGGGCAGTCCGGCAAGCGTGTTGTCTATTTCCAGGAGGTAGTAGAAGAGGGTGCCGCCGGCAAGCAGCACTAATGTGCTGATCACCACGATATAGGTGTTGATGTTGATGATGCGGGGAGTATGGATGTAGTGCTTCTGCTGGCCGGTCGCGATCCTGAACGTATTGACGAGCAGATGCCGCAACAGTTTCAGGTAGTTGAAGACAATGGGGAAGCCCAGACCCCCAAAGACAATAAGCAGGGCGATCCACACGTGCAGGTTGTATTTGTGGGCAACTAAGGGGTCGTACATATTCCCGCTTAGGGTAGAGATTCCCGCGTTACAGAAGGCCGAGACGGCGTGAAACACGGCGTAGAACAACTCCTCCTGCGTACCGCCCGGTAACGCTCCCTTTATATCCAGGTAGATGAGGTAGGCGCCGACGCCTTCGATAAACAGCGTCACGAACAGGATGTTGAGGATTACCCGGAACAGGTCGCTCACCCGGTCTTCGTTCAGCATGTCTTTCAGTACGAGCTTGCTCGTGAAGGAGGAATGGCCCATGAAGGAAAGGGCGAAGAAGCTGGTGAAGGTCATAACGCCTATGCCGCCGATCTGGATGAGGAACATGATGATGATATGCCCGGTGTGCGTAAATGTCGTGGCCACGTCGACTGTCGTTAACCCGGTTACACAGACGGAGGTGGTCGAGATGAACAGGGCGTCCACAAAATGAATGCCATGGACTGTTGCGTTCGGCAGCATCAACAGCCCGGAGCCGATCAGGATGACGAACACAAAACTAAGCAGGAACAGCAACGACGGCTTGATATGGCTTTGCAGCAGCGTGAACGTCTGTCGCGACAGGTGGATAACGCTCAACAGCAGCAAAAGGAAATAAACGAACAGCGGTTCCGTCAGGAAACCGAGGTAGGGCAGCGATCGGCGGATGGCCTCTTTAAAGAATACCTTGCCCGACAGCACGGCAAAGAGGAAGAAGTAGATGCCGATGTCGAGATACAGCATCTTTTCCTGTATGATCTCCTTGAATTTAAGTATGTAACGCAACGAAATTCCGGTAAAGAATGCCAGCAGGAGGTACACCCGGCTCGCCTCAAGCATATAGGTGATGTGGGCCGAATACTTGAACCCGAACTGGTAGACCAGGATGAAGAGGGTGGCGAGCGAGGCAATAAGTATGATCCCTTCGGCTACCATATTCAGCAGGCCTTTCATATTGGCCCAGTATATACGGAGAGAGAACTGTAGATGTTTGATATCCATTGCGTGTCTTTTTATAAGAACAAATGTATTAAATAAATGTTAGAAGCATTCTCTCTTTTTTTTAGAGCGTGGTAATGTATGTTAAATAATGGGGTTTTGGCCTTTCTCGATAGATATTGTTCGGGTTACATTATGCTGCGTCTTGTTTTTATCTTATATTTGCCGGGAATCTTTATTGTAATAGTTATGGAAACACTGGAAAACAAGCATGATATGTTTTATCCGCACGTTTCGGTCGATTGTGTGTTGCTCGGGACAAACGATGATAAATTGTGCGTGTTGCTCGTCGAAAGGCAAGTGGCGGGTAGTAATGAGAAGCACTATAAATTGCCGGGAAGCCTGATTTATGAAAGTGAAGACTTAGACACGGCGGCTTATCGTGTACTGAACGAAGCGACAGGCCTCAAACGCGTTGCCCTAAAGCAGTTCCGCAGCTTCGGCTCTCCTGCCCGTACCAAGAATAAAGAGGATGTGCAATGGCTGGAAAATGCTTCCAAGATGAAGATCTCGCGGATCGTGACGGTCGCTTACCTGGCGTTGTGCAAGGTCGGAAAAAAGATGACGATGGGAGAAATGTCCGATACGCTTATCTGGGCACCCGTCAACGAGTTGCCCCATCTGCCTTTTGACCATCAGGAGATCGTCGAGGCGGCACTGGAGGAGATACGGCAGTGGGTGGATGCCGAACCGGGTATCGTTTTCGAATATCTTCCATTGAAGTTTACGGCCTATCAGTTGCGGCGCATCTTCGAGATCATCTATAACAAGGCGATAGATGTTCGTAATTTCCATAAGAAGATGACGGCTATGGAATATGTCGTGCAAACGGACGAGGTGGAAACGGGAGTTAGTCATCGGGCCGCCCGATATTACCGGTTTGACAAGGTGAAATACAACAAGTTGCATTCGAAGTTTAATAAGTTATAAAGATATACTATGTGTTTATTGGGTTGTGATATCGGAAGCTCTTCGGTGAAGGCTTCTATTGTTGATAAGGATACGGGGCTGACGCTTGCTTCCGATTTTTATCCGAAAGAAGAGGCGGCGATCAATGCCGTGCGTCCCGGATGGGCGGAGCAGAATCCGGATGACTGGTGGATGTATCTGAAAGAGGCGATAAAAGGCGCTATTGCGAAGGCGGGTATAAAGGGGACGGAGATAGAGGCCATTGGCATCTCTTACCAGATGCACGGGCTTGTATTGGTCGACAAGAAGATGCAGGTGCTGCGTCCCTCTATTATCTGGTGCGACAGCCGCGCGGTGATCTATGGCGAATACGCCTTCAAGGCGATCGGTGAAAAGCAATGCCTGGCGCATCTGCTGAATTCTCCCGGTAATTTCACGGCTTCCAAACTTGCATGGGTGAAGGAGTTCGAACCGCAGGTGTTCGAACAGGTGTATAAGTTTATGCTGCCCGGCGACTTTATCGCCATGCGCATGACGGGTGATATCGTGACGACCGTATCCGGTCTCTCGGAAGGGATTTTCTGGGACTTCCGGAATAACCGCGTTTCCGATGATCTGATGGACTATTTCGGCTTCAGCAGGGAATTGATACCGGATATCCGTCCTACGTTCGGAGTGCAAGGGGAGCTACTGGGTTCGGTGGCTTCGGAATTGGGCCTTAAGAAAGGTACGCCGGTTACCTACCGGGCGGGCGACCAGCCGAACAACGCGCTGTCGCTGAATGTTCTGAACCCGGGTGAGATCGCGGCTACAGGCGGTACGTCGGGGGTGGTGTACGGGGTGAACGGCAAGGTGAACTACGACACGCTGTCTCGCGTGAATACCTTTGCGCATGTGAACCATTCGGCTGACCAAACGCGCTTGGGGGTTCTGCTGTGCATCAACGGTGTGGGGATCCTCAATTCGTGGGTAAAGCGGAATGTGGCTCCGGAAGGCATAAACTATCCTGCCTTGAACGACTTGGCCGCCACTGTGCCTATCGGCTCGGAAGGCCTTTCCATCCTGCCTTTCGGCAACGGGGCGGAACGTATGTTGCAGAACAAGCAGGTGGATTGTTCCATCCACGGGTTAAACTTTAATATTCACAATAAAGCGCATATCGCCCGTGCCGCGCAGGAGGGGATCGTCTTCTCTTTCAAGTATGGTATGGATATCATGAATGAGATGGGGATTGATATCGAGGTGATCCGGGCGGGTAATGCCAACCTGTTCCTGAGTCCCATCTTCCGCGATGCACTGGCTGGCGTGACGGGTTCGGTGATCGAACTTTACGATACGAACGGGGCTGTCGGGGCCGCCAAAGGAGCGGGCATCGGCGTCGGTATCTATACATCGGCGGAAGAAGCGTTCGCTTCTCTCAAGAAGATCGATGTGATTGAACCGGATGGCTTGAAAGCGGACAAGTATTGCGGCGCTTTTGAGATTTGGAAGGAGCGATTGGGGAAGGTATTCTTATGACCCCCTTGCCATAACAGAGAAGCACGGGCGGATGTTCTTGCAAATGTAGTCTTGCGTTCTTATGAAGGTAGGCTTACTTATATAATATACATCTATAATATACATCCGGTAGTGTTCCTGCATAAAGCAAAGATGCTTCCATTACTAACAAAAGATAACGGAAATTGTATAATCAAAAAAAAACTTATTGTCATGAATTACTTTAAAGGTGAGAAAGAGTTCTTCCCGGGAATCGGGAAAATAGAGTTTGAAGGACGTGAATCGAAGAATCCGATGGCTTTTCATTACTATGACGAGAACAAGGTTGTCATGGGGAAGACCTTGAAGGACCATCTGCGTTTTGCGATGGCTTATTGGCATACGCTGTGTGCGGAAGGCGCCGACCAGTTCGGCGGTGGGACGAAGGCATTTCCCTGGAATACCGGGGCGGATCGTATTTCCCGTGCCAAGTATAAGATGGATGCTGCTTTTGAGTTTATGACGAAATGTAACATCCCGTACTATTGTTTCCATGATGTGGATGTGGTGGATGAAGCTCCGACACTGGCCGAATTTGAAAAAGACTTGCATACGATGGTCGAATATGCCAAGCAGCATCAGGAGGCAACCGGGAAAAAACTGTTGTGGTCTACCGCCAATGTGTTCAGCAATAAACGTTATATGAACGGGGCTGCCACAAATCCGTATTTCCCTGCTGTCGCTTGTGCGGGTACGCAGATTAAGAACGCTATTGACGCTTGTATTGCCCTGGGCGGCGAAAACTATGTGTTCTGGGGCGGTCGTGAAGGGTATATGAGCTTGTTGAACACCAATATGAAACGCGAAAAGGAACATCTCGCCATGATGTTGACGATGGCTCGCGATTATGCGCGTAAGAACGGCTTCAAAGGTACTTTCCTGGTAGAGCCTAAACCGATGGAACCGACCAAACATCAGTATGATGTGGACACAGAAACTGTTATCGGCTTCTTGCGTCATTACGGCCTTGACAAGGACTTTGCCATCAACATCGAAGTGAATCATGCTACATTGGCTGGACATACATTCGAACATGAGCTTCAGGCGGCTGCCGATGCCGGTATGCTGTGCAGCATCGACGCCAACCGCGGCGATTACCAGAATGGTTGGGACACGGATCAGTTCCCGGTCGACATCTACGAACTGACACAGGCGTGGCTGGTTATCCTCGAAGCGGGTGGCCTGACTACCGGTGGTACGAACTTCGACGCCAAGACGCGCCGCAACTCGACTGACTTGGACGATATCTTCCTGGCACACATCGGTGGTATGGATTCGTTTGCCCGTGCTTTGATGGCGGCTGCCGATATATTGGAACACTCCGATTACAAAAAGATGCGTGCCGAACGCTATGCCAGCTTCGATCAAGGCGACGGCAAGAAGTTCGAAGATGGTAAACTCCTTCTCGAAGACCTCCGCACCATCGCTCTTGCCTCCGGCGAACCGAAGCAAATCAGCGGGAAACAGGAATTGTATGAAATGATTATCAACCAGTACATTTAATAACATATAAATAATGATTTACCGGTATATTTAAGGTGTCGCCGTAGGGGTGGGTTCTAAACCCGCCCGATTGTAACAATGTGTATATTTGTCGATATCGGGCAGGTTTAGAACCTGCCCCTACAGAACGACAATCATTTCGGACAACAATGTCATTCCATGCTTTATACCTGTAAATCATTATTTATTTCTATGAATCTCTATCGTGAAAAACAACAACAACTACATCTTTGGCATCACCCTTGTGGCGACATTAGGGGGATTGCTATTCGGATATGATACAGCGGTGATTTCCGGGACGGTCGAGTCGCTGCGTAAATTCTTCATTGAACCTTTCGGGTTGCCCTTGGACCAGGCGAATGCACTGGAAGGCTTTGTTGTGAGCAGTGCCCTGATCGGTTGCATCCTGGGCGCCTCCTTTGCCGGCTGGATCAGCCAGCGGTACGGGCGGAAGCCTACGCTTGTGTTGGCAGCCATCCTGTTTCTGCTGTCGGCGGTAGGTTCGGCATGGCCGGAACTGTTTGTCGGGATGCCCGGCAGCGGCGACCATACTTATATGTATCTTTTTGTGTGCTACCGGATTGTCGGGGGGATAGGAGTCGGCTTGGCTTCGATGGTTTCTCCGATGTATATTGCCGAGATGGCGCCGGCGGATAAACGGGGAAACTTAGTGTCGTGGAATCAGTTTGCGATTATTTTTGGTATGCTGGTCGTCTACTTTGTGAATTACAGCATAGCATTGCAGGGGGATGCCGCCTGGCTACACGCGACCGGCTGGCGCTGGATGTTTGCATCCGAGATTATTCCCGCCCAACTCTTCCTGTCTCTCTTGATGTTTGTGCCCGAGACGCCCCGCTACCTGGTGATGCGTGACAAAACGGATAAGGCGCTGTCTGTCCTGGATCGTCTGATGGGAAAAGAGAAGGCTGTACCTGAACTGGAGGAGATAAAAGAGAGTTTCAGGAGGCAGGAGCCTTCCATGCGTCCTTATTTCCTGTTTATTGGGATGTGGCTGGTGCTGTTTTTGCTTTTGTACGGGGCTTTAGAGCTGGCCGGAAGTACGAGTGCTTTGGAGATCTCCCTGATCGGGAGCTTTTTTGTTTCTTTGGTATTCCCGGTCCGCTCGTTCGGTGTGTTGATTATCTTTGTCGGAGTCATGTTGTCCGGTTTCCAGCAGTTTGTCGGGATCAATGTCGTGCTCTATTATGCGCCGGAGATCTTTAAGACGATGGGGGCAGCCACCGATGCTGCCTTGTTGCAGCAGATCGTGGTGGGGGCTGTGAACCTCTCCTTCACTGTGCTGGCTATCTTTACGGTCGACCGCTTCGGTCGCCGCCCGCTGATGATTATCGGGGCATTGGTTATGGCTGTATCGATGATGATCCTGGGAACGACGTTCTATATGCACTCTGTCGGTGTCGGTTCATTAGTGTGTATGCTGGTGTACACGGCAGGCTTTGCGATGTCATGGGGACCGGTCTGCTGGGTATTGCTGGCCGAGATTTTCCCGAATACAATCCGTTCTACGGTGATGAGTATAGCCGTTGCCGGACAGTGGATAGCCAATTTCCTTGTCTCCTGGACCTTCCCGATGCTCGATAAGAACCAGTATCTGACCGATACGTTCAACCATGGCATGGCCTACTGGATCTATGGGGTTATGGGAGTTCTGGCTGCACTGTTTATCTGGAAGTTCGTCCCCGAGACAAAGGGTAAGACACTCGAACAGATGGAACAATATTGGAAATAAATCCGTAAGTTTGCCGTTCGAAAAAGACAAGAATCGATGCGCATACTGAAGAAGATATTGATAGGAAGCCGGAACTTGTTGCTGTTCCTGTTTGTTTCCAGCTTGTTGGCTGTGGTGGCATATAAGTTCGTCCCTGTTTATTATACTCCTCTGATGTTCATCAGGATGTATGAGCAGTTTCAGGACGGAAAGCCCTCTAAGCTGGAGCACAAATGGGTGCCGTTGAAGGAGATCTCCCAGCCGTTGGCACAGGCGGTCGTGGCCTCCGAAGATAACCTCTTTCTCGACCATCACGGTTTCGATATGACGCAGATACAGAAAGCCCGTGCCGATGCCGAAAAAGGTAAACGGGTACGCGGGGCAAGCACCATCTCGCAACAGACCGCCAAGAATGTTTTCCTCTGGCCCGGAAAGACCTATCTGCGTAAAGGCATCGAGGCCTACTTCACCGTCCTGATCGAATGGATCTGGGGAAAAGAGCGCATTATGGAAGTCTATCTGAACTCGATCGAGATGGGAGACGGCATCTATGGCGCCGAAGCTGTCGCACAGGCCCATTTCAAGAAGTCTGCCTATAAACTGACGAAGGCGGAAGCGGCCCTGATCGCCGCGACCTTGCCGAATCCCCGCAAGTTCAATTCGGCGAAACCTTCCCCCTATATGCTGAAACGGCAGGCGAAGATCATGTCGCTGATGGGCAAATTGCTTAAGATCGAAATGGGGCATGACAGCGGCGATCCTGATCCCGGAACGGGTAGCAAGAAAACGCGCAAACGGAAGAAGCTCCGGGCTGATGCCGGTGTGCCGGCCCGTCTGGAAGAAAAGAATATTCACACAAGAACGAAATAATATGAGTCATTTTACATACCACGATCTCGGACGTATCGAGTATGAAGCAGCGCTGGAACGCCAAACGGCTGCTTTCAACGCCCTCTTGGAAGCGAAAGCACAAGGTGCCACCGGTGAAAGCCGGTTGTTCTTCTGTGAGCATCAGCCGGTACTCACGATCGGGAAAAGCGGCAAGGATACCAACTTGCTGATCCCCGAAGAATTGCTTGTCCGGCGGGGTATCTCTTTCTTTCACGTCAATCGGGGAGGGGATATCACCTATCACGGTCCCGGACAGATCACCGGATATCCAGTCTTCGATCTCGACGCCTGGAAGTTGGGGCTCAAGCAATATATCTACAAGCTGGAAGAGACGATCATCCGCTTTTTGGCTCTCTATGGCATCAAAGGGGAGCGTCTCGCAGGAGCGACGGGTGTATGGATCGATCCTGATGTACCGGGGAAAGCCCGGAAGATTTGTGCGATCGGTGTGAAGAGTAGCCGCTTTGTGACCATGCACGGCTTTGCTTTGAATATAAATACAGACCTGGATTACTTCTCCCTGATCAATCCTTGCGGTTTTAAAGATAAAGGCGTTACCTCTCTACAGAAGGAATTAGGGGCGGAGCAGAATTTCGAAACGGCCAAAGCTCGTCTTTACTCACTCTTTGTCGAAATGTTTCCAGGATGATGGAACCCTACGCTATTCATTTCGCCCCTTTGCAGGGCTATACCGATTCGGTTTACAGGGAAGCGCATGCGCAGGTTTTCGGGGGAGTCGAAACCTATTACACTCCGTTTGTCCGCATCGAGAAGGGTGGTTTCCGGAATAAAGAACTGCGGGATATTGCCCCGGATGAGAATACATTCGCTTTGCCGGTTCCGCAGATGATCGCATCGTCTCCTGAAGAATTCCGGAGGATTGCCGGTTTGTTTCGTGAGTCGGGTTATCGCCGCGCCGATATAAATATGGGTTGCCCTTTTCCTATGCAGGTGCGGCAGCATCGGGGAGCCGGTATTTTGCCTTATCCGGATGAGGTGAAAGCACTGTTGGAAACGATTTTCGAATTTCCGGAAATACAGTTCTCGGTTAAAATGCGGTTAGGCTGGGAGTCGCCGGATGAAGCACTCGAACTACTCCCTTTCCTGAACGGGCTGCCGCTTTCGCATCTCACGCTACATCCGAGGATTGGGATGCAACAGTATAAAGGAGAGACGGACAAAGACGGTTTGTCCCGATTTTACGGGCAGTGCACACTTCCGTTGTTTTATAATGGCGATATCCGGACTTTAGCGGATATACACGCATTGACCGGACGCTTTCCCTGTTTGCGGGGCGTTATGCTTGGACGCGGCTTGCTGTCTTCGCCTTGGTTGGCGGCGGAATATAGGTCCGGCAACCTCTTTACCGCAGAAGAGAAGAGAGAAAAGTTGTTCGCCTTCCACGCCCTGTTAGTCGAAAAATATTCTTCGCGTTTGGAGGGAGGCGAACACCAGATACTTGATAAGATGAAAACCTTGTGGGACTATCTGTTGCCGGATGCTGAAAAGCGGTTACGGAAAAAAGTCCTGAAAAGTTCGCGTTTGGGGGATTACCAGGAAGCGGTAAAGAATTTGATTTACGACACTTCTATCACCGCCGGGCAATGATCCGAATGGACGGCCTCATTCAATATATATGCTTTTTCGACCTGTGCCTTAACCGGTTCGCTGACCATGCAATAGTCGATACGCCAGCCCTTGTTTTTGGCACGGGCGCTGAACCGGTAGCTCCACCAGGTATATTCCTGCTTGTCCGGGTTGAGCATGCGGAAGGTGTCGATATAGCCGGCATTCAGGAAACGCGTCATCCATTCCCGTTCCTCCGGCAGGAAGCCGCTATTCGTTGCGTTGCGTACCGGATCATGGATGTCTATCGGCTCGTGGCAGATATTGTAATCCCCGCATAAGATCAATTTCGGACGTGACTTTTGCAACTCCACCACATAGTTCTGGAAATCTTCCAGCCATTCCATCTTGAAATCCTGCCGCTCGTCACCACTTGTTCCTGAAGGATGATAAACACTGACTACGGACAAGTCTCCGAAATCGGCCCGGATGAATCGGCCTTCCTGGTCGTACTTCTCGATCCCCATGCCGTATTCCACATGGTCCGGTTCGCGGCGGCTCAGGATCGCAACCCCGCTGTAACCTTTCTTTTGTGCACTGAAAAGCCAGGCTTTGTAGCCGAGTGCTTCGAATGCTTCGGCAGGATATTGATCCGGTTGTAACTTCGTTTCCTGCAGGCAGAGCACATCAGGCAGTTCCTGTGCGAGCCATTCGGAAAGTCCCTTTCCTACGGCGGCACGCAGGCCGTTTACGTTGTATGTGATAATCTTCATGTCTATGGATTAATAAATGATAAGACAAATATAATATATAATTCGTAATCTGATGTTTAGTCAGGGCGACCGCACCAAATTCATTTTTAAGCAATACGATCTTATGGACTACATAATATAAGGAATAATCTATCCCCGCTACAAGAAAACTTATCTACATAGGCATAAAAAACATCGGAGTGCCTGTTAATTCTGTAATCAGTGCCAGTGATTATAAAATCAGTGCCAGCAATTATATAATCACAACCACTGATTATAAAATCACTGACACCGATTACAGAATTAGCAGGCACTTAAGAAAGAATTATTCGGGACAAAAACGGGTTTTTCTCTCCATAGAAATAAAAAATTGTTACTGCTGGATTTGGTGCGGTTGCCCTAATGTTTAGTTGCAACCGGAAAATGCCTATCTTTTCCTATCAATAAAATGAAACCGTTTAACTATGAAGTGTTTAGATCCAAAAGCCGATTTGACCTTAAAAAAAGTTTTCGGCGAATATCCCGACTTTGTAAAGAGTTTTCTGAACGCGCTCCTTCCGCTTTCCCAAGAGGAAGAGATTACCTCTATCGAATATCTGCCGGCAGAACTGGTACCCGAAAATCCACTCCGTAAAAACAAGTCGATGTCCGTTGCAAAGACCTGCAAGGCCGTCAGTTCCTGGTCGAAATGCAGATGATCTGGCCTCCTGAATTTCGCCAACGTGTATTGTTCAATGCATCCAAGGCTTATGTCCGTCAGGTGAAGACGGGTGAAGAATATGAATTGCTTCAGCCTGTCTATTTCCACTGATGCGATAATAAAAACTACCGGCCTAACTGTTGAAGAGATGGATGCTCTTTAAATGGGGAAGGTCTTATTTATTGTTATTTTTTTAATGAAAAGATATTTATATATTGTAACGGTTAATGACAATTCCGTACCCAGCCGGAACAGATCATCGAGGGTAAGAGGATAGAGGATAAGCCTGCTGCGACAGATGCGCGGCAGGCTTTGTCTTTAGCTGTCTGTTCCGCCAGATATTGCTGGCTTACTCCGGGGTTCTTCCATAGGCGGTGCATTACTTGGAGCATTTCGAATGTCATGTCGACATTGTTGGACTTTAATACTCTTTGTATGGTCTGGCGAAAGGTCATTCGCGATTTCAGGATTTGGAGTATTAATTCGTGTGCTGCTTCGTTATTTGCCATTGCTGTTTGCTTGCTTTTACGGCACAAAAGTAGGAAATATTCCTGAAATATTGGTTAAATATTTAACTGTTTGTTTACTGAATGCGTCGTTCCAATTCGTCCAGCATATTCACGCGTTCCAATGAGAATGTTTTGTCGTGCGTTTGGATATATTCCAGAAGTACCTTGGCTTTTTGTAACATGGCTTGCTCTTTGTCGGGGTAGAAGTAGCTTTCTTCGATCAGCGTCTTGACTGCTATCTCGAGGCGGAGGAGTCCGCCGTTGTCGTCACTGTCGAGGCGGCGGATAAGCTCTTCGGGGGGGACCGTCATAAGGGTTGGGCGGTCCAATTTGAGAGAGCTGTACACGGTTTGGATCAGCTCCGGGGTATGACGGGCTGCATTCGTGTTGCGGTTCATAATGATCTGAAGGACTATTTTGGCAAGTTCTTCGATCTGTATCATGATGAAGTCTCGTTTGAGCATGGTTGGGGTATTGATAATTGAAAATTAATGGTTTACTCTCCACTGTCCACAGTCACTTTAAGGATGCGGAT
Source organism: Parabacteroides vesiculifaciens (assembly GCF_049860805.1). NCBI lineage: Bacteria > Pseudomonadati > Bacteroidota > Bacteroidia > Bacteroidales > Tannerellaceae > Parabacteroides > Parabacteroides vesiculifaciens. Next base: position 2,046,281 of record NZ_CP187555.1, on the reverse strand, counting down.
ATCCTTTTTGGGACGATCGTATGTATCGCGGGGTTGTCCGGCTATGGCATCGAGTACGTCGAACCCTTCGATGAGTTCTCCATAGACGGTGTAGTTGCCGTCTAAATGGTGGCAACCGCCTTCAGTGGTGTAGGCTTTCCGTTGCTCTTTAGTGAACAGCAGGTGTCCGGGTGTGGCACGTACTACCGAGTCTACCTGGGCATTGATTTTACGCAGGCGCTTTTGGTATTCACGTTTGTTGCTGACCTTTTGCATACGCAGTTCGGCTCGGACGGGATAGAAGAACTTTTCCATAGCTTTTTCTTTGATGTCCTGGTTGGCGATCATTTCCAGCGTGTCCAGCTCCCCGTTGGTGTAGACTTTTCCTTGTACGATATAGAATTGCGACATATCCGACTTCTTTTGCGGGTTGATGTCGTCGTTCTGGCGGGGAGCAGCCAGCGCACCCCGTTTGTTGAAGCGATGGGGCCGCATTTCCGGCATGATCTCCGAGTTCCGGTCTCCGAAACCGCAACGGGCGCCGGCAGGAGCGTTGCGCGAATCGGGAGCGCCGCCCTGTATCATAAATTCAGGAAGCACGCGGGTGAACAGTGTCCCGTCGTATTCGCCCCGTTTGGCGCGTTCTATAAAGGTACGGACGTGGTTGGGGACGTCGTCATACAGTTTTGCTTTCAGGATTCCGGCACTCGTATTGATGGTGACTATTTTCGCAGGAACCTGTTCCGATGCGGATGTTACGCTGTCTGCATCGCTTTGTCCGAAGGCTGGCGTGAGGCAGGCCAGCAAGCCCAATAAGATATAATAGCTCTTTTTCATTATTTAAATTATTTGGAGGGTAAAGATAGTATTTATGTTGTTAAACACAAAGTAAATGTCTACCTTTGCAGACTTTAAGGCAAATTTAAGATTATAACTACACGTATTATTATGAGTTGGATTAATGATTTGTTATGGGGCGAGGGCATCGGCCACTCCATACTTCTGCTTTCCTTTGTGATCGCTGCGGGCATACAATTAGGTAAGATTAAGATCTTCGGCGTATCTTTGGGAATTACTCTTGTGTTGTTTGTGGGGATCATTTTAGGGCATTTCGGTTTTACGATCAACCACAATGTGATTCACTTTTTTAAAGAGTTCGGATTGATACTTTTTGTCTACTCTGTGGGTATGCAGGTCGGGCCGGGTTTCTTCTCTTCTTTCAAGCAGGGAGGAATTACGTTGAATATGCTGGCGTGCGGAATCGTGTTCCTGGGGGTCGTGACGGCTGTCATTCTGCACTATGTGACCGGTATCCCGATGCCTACGATGGTCGGTATTTTGTCGGGTGCGGTAACGAATACACCGGGGTTGGGTGCTGCACAGCAGGCGTTTTCAGATATGCACGGAGTGTCCGACAATACGATTGCTTTGGGATATGCCGTTGCTTATCCGTTAGGTGTGATCGGTATAATCCTGTCCATTATCCTGATTAAGTATATTTTCCGTGTAAGTTTCGAAAAGGAGAACGAACAGTTGAACAGCGAAGATTCTTCGCATACCAATGAGGCTAAGCCGGTTTCGCTGGTCGTGAAGAACCCGGCTATCTTCGATAAGACGGTTGCCGAATTGTCGAACCTGTTGGAGCATCGTGATTTCGTTATTTCACGTGTTTGGCGCGACAGCAACAAACAGATCGAAATCGCTTCGGCCAATACGGTGTTGCAGGAAAACGACAAGGTCTTTGTCATCACGACCGAGACGGATGCAGAGACGATCAAGACTTTTATCGGGGAAGAGATCGATATGGAACGTAAACAGTGGATCCGTATGGAGAGTCAGTTTATCAACCGCCGTATCCTGATCACTAAGCCGGAACTGAACGGTAAGCAGCTGGGACAGCTGAAACTGCGTAAGCTATATGGTATCAACATCACCCGTATCAACCGTGCCGGCGTCGATCTGGTTGCCAAACCGGGATTGACCTTGCAGGTCGGCGACCGTGTGAACGTAGTCGGTACCGAAACGGCGGTTTCCAATGTGGAAAAGGTTTTGGGTAACTCGATGAAGCGCCTGAACGAACCGAATCTGATCACGATCTTCGTTGGTATAGCATTAGGTATCGTGCTGGGTAGTATTCCTATTACGTTCCCGGGTATTCCGCAACCGGTCAAGTTAGGCCTGGCAGGTGGTCCGTTGGTTGTGGCTATTCTGATCAGCCGTTTCGGTTACCGGTATAAATTGATTACTTACACGACACAAAGTGCAAACCTGATGTTGCGTGAGATCGGTATTACGCTTTTCCTCGCTTGCGTGGGGATCAGTGCCGGTGACGGTTTTGTCGATACGATTGTGAATAACGGTGGTTTTGCCTGGATCGGCTACGGCTTCATCATCACGTTTGTGCCGTTGATGATCATCGGTTGCATCGGCCGTTATTTCTGTAAGGTCAACTACTTCACGCTTATGGGGCTTATAGCCGGTAGTACGACCGACCCGCCTGCATTGGCTTATTCGAATGCGACAGCCGGAAACGATGCTCCGTCGGTAGGATATGCAACTGTCTATCCGTTGACCATGTTTCTTCGGGTATTGACGGCACAGCTGTTGATCCTGTTTTTCGCATAACCATATAATGATTATAGAAACGGGGGCTTGCATTTTCATAAATGCAAGCCCCCGTTTCTATATATGTAAGTCTCATTTTAGAAGAGCGTAGCTCCTTCTTTCATGTATGCGTAGCCCGATTATTTTTTTGTCTGTCCGGCAGCTGCCGGTGTTTGCTGTGTGCTGTCCGGTGCGGCTGGGCGCAAGGGGATCATAGGATATTTCTTACGGCGGAGGAAGATGTCGGAGAAGCGGGTGAAATCTTTCTTGTACATAATGCCAACCCCTTGTGTGGTGAGGGCCTGCTTCAAATACATATACATATCATTGGCATGGTTGTAGGCTTTCAAGCGAATATCGCCGCTTGGCGTCAGCAGATATTCGAGATCGAACTCGCCGATGAATGCATTCTTCTGATTATTTACCGTACTGCTCTTATATCCGAAATTACCATTGAAGATAAGGCGGTTATTCAATAGTTGGCTGGATAACAACATTTCCACTTCCGTATCTTCTATGCCGTCCTGGCTGGTGCGGATGTTTGTGCCGAGTTGTACCTTATCGGTAAAGCTGTTCATTATATTGGAGATCTGCGAAGAGATTGCCGATGAGGCGACGGCACTGAAATCGTTGGATTTGTACGGGTTGATCGTGTAATCCGGGGTATAGAATTTGTTCAGTACCAACAAATAGACAATCTGTTTGGTCATCATGTCTTCGGTATCGACCAGGCTTTTTACCTGCCGTTCCAATTCTTCGTTGGAGCCGGGCAACTCCAGGTCGAAAGATATTGCCGGATTGCGCAATACCCCGTCCAGATTCAATACGCAATTGACTGGTATGTTCCGTCGTGCACTTTCGTTGGCGAAACTGGCATCCAGATCCTGGATGTTTGCCGTCAGGTTGTAGATGGCGTTGACATTCATCGTGGCTTCGAACGGATCGCCGCGGAAACTGATGACACTGCCATCGCGTATCTTGAAGTTTTTATGGATGAGTTGTTGCAGGCTGAAATTGTAATTGCCCTGTACAATACCTATATTGCCATACATACGCAAGTCGGTCTTCGTCCCGTATTGTATCTGGAGGCTTCCGCTGCAATTTCCCGTTATTTTGTCGCCGGCAACGGGGTCCATAATCAACTCGATATCGGCATCGGGCGTGATGTCGAGGAGAAAGTTCATACGCATTTCCGCCCCTTCGTTTTCGTCTTTGAAAATAAGGGGTTTGATGGAATCGACCGGTTGGGTAAGTGCCATTTTCCGCAATTCCTTTTTATCCACGAAGGTGATGAAATCGTATTCCGCCGCAGAAGAGTTGTTCATGAAGTCGAGCTTGACGGATGTTTTGGGATCGCTTCGCATATTGATGTCGAAGTTGATCAACTGCCCGTTTCCTTTTATGGAGGCTGTTCCGGTTCCGAAGACGGTCCCGAATATCAGCGGGTTCTGCTTCTGGGGCGCATCGAATACCAGCATATTGTTTGTTTGGACTCCGACATCGAAATTGACATCTTTGAAATGTTTGTGGTTGACCGTCAGGTTTACTTTTGCCGAGTTGCCGAATTTGTCATGTACAGTTACGTTACGTCCGATGATCGCTCCCGGCGTCAGATGGATGGAGTCGGAGAACGTATAGTAGGTGTTCAAATATTCGATACCCAGCCCGCCGTCGAGCACAAAGGCGTCTCCTTCCACATTCAGTGCCTTGAACGGTCCATGCAGGTGGATATTTCCGAAGCCACGCCCCTGCATGTTTTTGGCGATATTCTCGACAAAAGGATGCAGGAAAGCCAGGTTCAGGTCGTTCGCCCCGAAGAAAAGGGAAAGACCTGCGTTCTTGCCGACCGGATAGACATAGCCGCTCACGTCGGTCCAGGTCGTGTCGTTTTTGTAGATACTGCCTAACATCAAAATACCCTTTTGCTGGTCGTCCCATTCGCTAAAAAGGTTGAGGCGCCCCAGTTGCACCTGGTTGAACGAGAAGTTTTGTACTTCGAGGTCGGTGTTCAGCATACGGCTGCCATACAGGTCGGTGATGTTGAACGTCCCGGTGGCTTTTCCTGCAAACTGGAGAACCGGGATATTCAGGATGTCGAAGATGTAGCTTAGTTCGACCTGTTTCAGATCCAGCAACAGCGTGTCGGTCGGATCTTTCGAAACCGTCCCCTCCATATGGAGATATTCGGTGCCGTTGGAGACGGAAAAGTTCTGTATACCTATTTTGCCATCTGCAAGGGTGATGGTAGACGGGGCGATGTGCCAGATGGAATCGTTCAGGATCAACGGGCTTTCGTTCAGAGAGATTTCGGTGCGTAGCCGGGCCGGGCCTTTTTCCTGTTCTTCCTCAATGAAAAGGGTGGAGGCGGACAGGTCCGCTTTGAACAGGCGTTCTTTGTTGTTTGCCCAACCGATCCTGGTTTTTATCAGGTTGTCTTTTGCATCTGCTTTCAGATCCACGTAGTTACGTAATCCTTTGGCATTGTAGTTGGTCGCCTTGAGTTGCAGATTGACTTTGTCTTCGGGATTGTCGCAGGTCAGGTAGCCCGATTCGAACATGGATTTGCCGATGTTGAATTTAGGCAGGTAGGCTTCGAGGCGGAAGCGGTTGTATTGGTTGTTGTAATGTCCTGTGATGCGTCCCTGGTTCAGCATTGTGAATGGCAATTTCAGAGTGTTGGACATGGCTTCCGTATTTTCGATGGTCAGCAAGAGGGAAAAGTTGTTCTCCATCACTTTCTGTTTCTTCTGCGTGACGTTGATCAGAGCGGGGATATATCCTTTTAGCGTCTGCATAAGGCTGGGGACGATGGTGTTGAAGGAGTAAGCGCCCGTCACTTCGCCGTTCAGGATGTCGGAGGTGATGGTCAGATGGCGGTCTAACGAATGGCCTGTTGCCTCCACTTGGAACTTTTTCAGGAAGAAGCTGTCCGGCTCGGTCTTAAAAGAGAGGCTGTCAAGCGTAATGCTTCCTTCCAGGTTGTCGATATTATTGCCCGTGAAGTCGGCATTCAGCGAGCAGGATATATCCGGCGCTTCGTATTTATTGGTCAGATGAAGGCTGTCGGGTCGGAAATGTTCCAGCCGCGAGGTGAAGTTGAACATGGAGTTTTTGCCCTCGTGCAGGAATAATCCTTCGGCATAGAGTTTTCCGTTCGGATCGTCGATGTCCAGCACGCCGTTGAAACCGTTTTTCTTGAAGTTCCCCGACAGGAGTATGTTCTCGTATTTGTAGCCTTTGTATTCGAACTCGTCTATATTTGCTTTGACATTACCCGAAAACGATCCGTTGACCGGACGATGCGTGTCCAGCGTAACGTCCAACTTAGCTGTCCCATAGGGATTGCCGTCCGGGAAAAGTTCGTTCAAATGCAGGGTGGAGGTCGAGAGGTGTCCTTTCAGGTAGGCTGCGATGTTCTTCTCCTTGTCGTTCCCGAATATCAGGTCGGTCTGGACAGAACCGATCGCCGACGAGAATTTCCCGAAAGCCACTAAGTTGTCGAAGAAACCGGATATCTCGCCGGTAAAGTTGACCGTCCCTAACTTGACGATCGCATCCGGCAGTTTGACCGGGTGTTCGTTGAAGTTGTTAGCAAGTCCTGAAATTCCCTCGGTCGTGATATATAGCTTGTTGACCTGCCCGAAGATATAAGCGTCTTCCGGATGTGTGATCCCTTTCATCTCCATCTTGCCGACGAAAAGCATCTTGTCGCTGTATTTCAGTGTCAGCCGTTTCAGGTCGATATTGTTTATATAGCCCGATGCCTCGGCCGAAAGTTCGATAGTCTCCGAGAAGTTGCGGAACGCCGGGACGAAAGCGGAAAGGTCTTTCAGGCAAATCTGCGAAGGCGCGATATTCAGCTCGACGGGTGAATGATCCAACAGATCGGACATACTGGCCGCTTCCTGGGTATGGATATGGGCGCGGTCTATTTTAAGATCTGTTTCAGGCAGCTTGATTTCAAAGTTGTTAATGATCGCACTATCCTTGTTTGCGACGATATTGAGCGACAGTTTGTTGAGCGAGAAACCCGAAGCCTCGTCAAAACTCATCTTCTTGATGTTTGCATTGAGGCTGTCCTTGTTGAATGCCTTCATCGAGATCTTGGCGCTCATGTTCCGGATGTCGATATGCTTGGCATTAAACTTTCCGGGGGTTGTGGCGGCATTTTTGACATCGTAACGGAGATTACCGCGCCGTATCAGGATCGAGTTGAAACGCAGGTCGATATTGGATTGCTTTTTCACCGTGTCTTTACTGGCGAAAGCGTCGATGACGAATTGCAGGTTCAGTTTGTCAGCCGGCGTTTCTTTGTTCAGGTTGACGGAGAAACCGAACAGGCGGACTGTCGAGAACACGATCCTGCCATTCAGCAAAGGCAGGATTTCGAAGCCTGCCGACACATGGTTGGCGTCGAACAGCACCGTCCCGCTTTCATCTTCCAGATACAGGTTTTCCAGCACCAGGCGGTTGAACCACTCGATGTCCACATTCCCGATCCGGACGGGTACACCCAGACGCCCGGATAATTCTGTCGTTGCCGTATTTGCCACTTTGTGCTGCACATAGGGAATGCGCAACAAGATGGCTGGAGTTGCGTAGAAAATCCAGAACAGGGTGAGCAGGGTGATGATTATGTATTTAAGTCCTTTGATATCTTTACTATATTTAAGCACAAAACTACAACAATATCCCGATAGATTTCGTTAATTTGCACAAAAATTGAAACGAAGATATGAGTGTGACAATATTAGGAATCGAATCATCGTGCGATGATACTTCCTCCTCCGTAATACGTGACGGCGTGATGCTGTCGAATGTAATTGCCAGTCAGGCTGTTCACGAAGCCTATGGCGGTGTTGTTCCCGAACTGGCTTCCCGCGCACATCAACAGAACATTATCCCGGTGGTTGCCGAGGCGATCAAGCGTGCCGGAATCGATAAATCCGAATTAAGCGCCGTTGCTTTTACCCGGGGGCCGGGCTTGATGGGTTCGTTGCTGGTCGGGACATCCTTTGCCAAAGGGTTGGCGGCTTCGTTGGATATTCCGATGATCGAGATCAACCACTTGCAGGCACATGTGCTGGCTCATTTTATCAAAGAGACGCCGGAAGATGATCATGCTCCTTCGTTCCCGTTCCTTTGCCTCCTGGTTTCGGGTGGAAATTCGCAGATCATCAAGGTGAATGCTTATAACGATATGGAGGTGATCGGGCAGACGATTGACGACGCTGCCGGTGAAGCGTTCGACAAATGTGCGAAGGTGATGGGGCTGGGTTATCCCGGCGGTCCTGTCGTCAACCGCCTTGCCAACGAGGGGAATCCGAAGGCTTTTACATTCAGCAAACCGCATATCCCCGGTTATGACTATAGTTTCAGCGGACTGAAAACCTCTTTCCTTTATACCCTGCGCGACAAGCTGCAGGAAGATCCCGACTTTATCGAAAAGAACAAGCAGGATCTTTGCGCTTCCTTGCAGGCGACAGTGATCGATATCCTGATGAACAAGTTGCGCCGGGCGGCAAAAGACCTGGATATTAAGGAGGTGGCTGTTGCCGGTGGCGTATCGGCCAATTCCGGCCTGCGGGATGCTTTCCTTGACCATGCGAAGCGTTTCGGCTGGAAAGTGCATATCCCGAAGTTCTCTTTCACGACAGATAATGCGGCGATGGTTGCCATAACAGGTTATTATAAATATCTCGACAAGCAGTTCTGCCCGATGGACGCCGTTCCGTTCTCTCGGGTGTTGAATAAGTTAGCGTGAACTATGAATATTGAAAATGAAATAGGCGAGTTGCTTCGTTCCCGTCATCTGATGATGGGAACGGCTGAAAGTTGTACCGGCGGATATATCGCCCATCTGATTACGCGTGTGGCAGGCAGTTCCGACTACTTTTGCGGGGGGGTGGTTTCTTATAGCAATGAAGTGAAACATCATGTCTTGGGTGTTTCGGAAGAGAGCCTGGCGCAGTACGGCGCTGTCAGCCGTCCGGTAGTGGAGCAGATGGCATTGGGAGCAATCCGCGTGTTAGGCTGCGACTGTGCGGTTGCGACTTCCGGCATTGCCGGTCCCGGTGGCGGTACGCCCGGGAAACCAGTCGGCACCGTCTGGATTGCTGCCGCCCTGAAAGACAAGGTGGTATCTGAATGCTACCATTTCGGAACGGAGCGTGAAGAGAATATCCGGTTGGCGGCGGGTACGGCGTTGAAGATGTTGCTTGCTATGCTTTAAGAACTAATCACATAAGAACGTAGGGGTAAATTATATACCGAGAGCGCGGGCAATTTGCATTTCGTGCCTACCAAAAAGTGAAACTTTTGATGCGGCTGCCCCGCCCCAGATATAAAAACCTCTTTTTATATTTTGATTACTTTTTCAGTTGACTATAATTAGTAGTCAACTTGCATCTTCCTGTCATATCTGTTGTTTTTACAAATGTGGAGACAAAGGTGATCGTTTTTTATGGAAACGATGGGGTATCTATTGATCTGTAGGTGTGAAACATCCTGTATAAAACACCCGACCCTCCTCCTGTGTTGTTTGGTTGGACACTTCGAATTGTGGGAAGGCTTGCTCCAGCCGCAGCGCCAGCGTGTCGCCTAAAGGTGCATATAGACTGTCGGTCGTCGCGTTGTAGGGAAGGTTGCCGAAATAACAGAGGTAGTTTTCGTTCATGAAGAGGTCGGCGCCTAACCACCGGTTACGGATGCGCCATTCGGTCGAATCGGGGAGGGCGACATATAGGTCGAGGCTGTCCGCCTGTACCATCAGGTTCAGCGGGGCGTTCTTGTCGAATGACCTGCGCAGGCGGTCCTGGTCGGGAAGCAGATAGCTATGCCGGTTCCGCTGGATCTGGGCTACTTCTTCGAGTAACTTCTTGCTGTAGCTCGCCACCCACACGCCGCCGTGTTGATAATAACCGAAAAAACGGTTTCCTGCATCCGGGTAGTAGGTGAAGGTGATGCCATCCCTCTTCTGTTTCTGCGGGGCGAACGAACCGAAAGTCTTCTGCAACGTGTTCTTCTCTATCTGGCTGACGAGGCTATTCCCTGCCTGTGCGTAGAGGACGACTCCCTGCGGATGGAAAGAGAGAAGCAGCCACGGGAGATTTCGGTTGTTTTGAATGATGGAAAGGTAGATATCCGGCATTTTCGAGGCGAAAGCGTCCCGTTCCGGTTTTCGTGATAAGATATATTTGGCGAAAGCGGCGGGACGGTTTACGCTCAGGATCGCTTCCGATGCCGGGGCAACCAAGGTATATAGATCAGTCCGCACCGTCTCTTTCTCTTTTTGCATTTTGCCTAAAAAGAACCAGACTGCCACCAGCGTAGCGAGAGCAGCTATAACGAATGTCACTATTTCCCGCTTGTCAGCTTTCATTATGCGTTATGTTTTCTTTGGGCTCAGGAAATATTTACACCAAGGTTTGAGGCCGCATTCCTCACATTTGGGCTTACGGGCGATGCAGGTGTAACGTCCGTGCAGGATCAGCCAGTGATGGGCGATCGGGATTTGTTCTTCCGGGATGTGCTTTACCAGTTCCTTTTCCGTTTCCAACGGAGTTTTACTGTTGTTTGTCAAGCCGATGCGGTTGGCAACGCGGAAGACATGCGTGTCGACTGCCATTGCCGGTTTGTTGTAAACAACCGAGGCTATGACGTTTGCCGTCTTGCGGCCTACGCCGGGTAGCTTTTGCAACTCGTCGATATCGGACGGTACGACACCGCCGAAATCAGACATCAGCATCTTAGCCATGCCGACTAAATGTTTCGATTTGTTGTTGGGATAAGAGACGCTCCGGATATATTCGAAAATCACTTCTGGCGTGGAGGCGGCCATGACTTCGGGAGTCGGGAAGTCCCGAAAGAGGGCGGGAGTGATCATATTCACCCGTTTGTCCGTACATTGGGCGGACAGGATCACGGCGATAAGCAACTGATACGGATTGTCGTAATGCAACTCCGTCTCGGCAACCGGCACATTTTTGTTGAACCAGTTCAAAACACCCTTATATCGTTCCTCTTTACGCATATCTTATTTCATTAATGACATAACATTTTTACCAAGAAGCAGTCCTAAGAATACGGCTAACAATCCTAACACGTTACTGGCGAGAAGATTCAGGAGTGCCAGTTTATATTCGCCTGTTTTCATCAGCGACATCGTATCCAGTGCAAACGAAGAGAATGTGGTAAATCCGCCGAACAGTCCGGTGAAGAGGAAAGCTCTTGCGCCCGCAGAGAAATTACAACTTTCGGCTATGCTCCAGCAGAAGCCGATCAGAAAAGAGCCGATCACATTGACTGAAAGTATCCCGAAAGGGAAGGAGTGTAGCATCGAACGCTGTACCCACGTGGAAACTCCGTAGCGGAATACCGTGCCGATTGCCCCCCCTGTTATAAGCAGTAAAACCTTTATCATACCATTTACATTTTTAGTGTGTTTTTCCCCGGGCTGGTTAAGGACCCGGGGAAGATGGTAAATGATTTAGGTTCTCAACTTAATTGGCTGACTCAAACTGTCTCAGGAAACGAACATCGTTTTCGGAGAACATGCGTAAGTCTTTTACTTGGTATTTCAGGTTTGTTATACGCTCGATACCCATTCCTAAGGCATAACCGGAATACACTTTGCTGTCGATACCGCAGTTTTCAAGTACATTCGGGTCTACCATACCGCAACCGAGGATTTCCACCCAACCGGTTCCTTTACAGAACGGGCAACCTTTTCCTCCGCAGATATTACAAGAAATATCCATTTCGGCAGAAGGTTCGGTGAACGGGAAATAAGATGGGCGCAAGCGGATTTTCGTATCTGCGCTGAACATTTCTTTGGCGAAGAACAGTAATGCCTGTTTCAGGTCGGCGAAAGAAACGTTTTTGTCCACATACAAGGCTTCTACCTGATGGAAGAAACAGTGTGCGCGATAGGAGATCGCTTCATTACGATATACACGTCCGGGACAGATGATACGGATAGGAGGTTCCTGGTTCTCCATGACACGTGTCTGTACGGAAGAAGTATGTGTACGAAGCAATACGTCCGGATTATGTTGGATAAAGAAAGTATCCTGCATATCGCGGGCAGGGTGGTCTTCTGCAAAGTTCAGAGAAGAGAACACATGCCAATCGTCTTCGATTTCCGGTCCTTCAGCAATACTGAATCCCAGACGTCCGAAAATGTCGCAGATTTCTTTCTTTACGAGTGAAAGCGGATGGCGGGTACCCAGTTCGATAGGATAGGCTGTACGAGTGAGGTCGATATCATCGTTCGTCGTCTGTACATTCTCGAAGCTGGCTTTCAGCTCGTTTATTCTATTTTGGGTTGCCTCTTTCAGTTTGTTGAGGTGCTGGCCGACTTCACGCTTCTGATCTGCCGCTACATTGCGGAAATCGTTCATCAGCAAGGATATTTCACCCTTTTTGCTGAGGTATTTAATGCGTAAAGCTTCCAGTTCTTCAGCGTTTGCCGCTTTCAAGTTCTCTACTTCCTTAAGCAGAGCGTTAATCTTATTGATCATTTCTAATCATTTTTATTTTCAACGTGCAAATTTACTCCTTTCTTTGAATACTGCAACGGATTGCGGCGGGTTTTTTTGAAAAAAGAGAAGCAACTACCTGCTTTTTATCAGAAATTGTAAGCTACGCCGATACCTAAAACCTCTTTGAACTGAACTTTGGCGCCGTGTTTTTCTCCTTCATCGTTGAAGGTTTTCACGTCGTTATCGTATTTGAGTGTGGTGTTGAGCGTCGCACTGAGGTATTTGTTAATCTTCATGTTGATCAGGACATCCCAGTTCACGTCCACATTGCCGAACTGCTTGTCGTAGGGGGTGAAAAAGTCCACGCTCGTGATCAGGTTCACGTTCTCCATGATCTTTTGCTCAGCTTTTGCCTTTAGGTATGCTCCGATCTCCGCCCGGAAACGGTCGCCGGGATCGACACCGAAGGCGCCCTCATTGGACAAATAGTCGTCTTCCACAAATGTCAGCTTTCCGGCAATCGGGGAGAGGTAGAGGGAATAATTGCTTTTCGGGCGGAAATCCATACCTAAGGAGATGTTGGAATAGGCGGGCGCGAAGAATTTGGAGATATAATGCGATTTGTCGGGGTAATTATAACCCTTATAGAACTGGGTGTTGAGGTCGGCCATCGCCGTGTAGTACCATTTTTCGCTTGCCTGGTAGCCTAACTGGGTGGAGAAAGCGATCTTGTCGGATGTTTTCTGTACGCCCTGCGATTTGGTTTTCGTCAATCCGTAGTCCAGTCCGAGGTTGCTGATCCAAAGCCAGTTCCCACTTTTGTGCGTGAGCGAACTGTTCAGGTAGGCGTTGCCGGCAAAGGAGTTTTCGCCACCGGCCGACCAGTTGCTGACGGCTGTTTGTGACATATTTATACCTGTGATACCTTTCAATACCCATTTCCCCTCTTCATAGCCTTTATCATCTGCTTGGCTATAGCCGGCAAAGCTTCCCATTGCGAGCGCTACCGTTAAAAATATACGTTTCATATAAATTCTGTGTTTTTTTAAGTTGTATTTAATAAAAGACGTCTTTTATAAAAACAGGTAGCGCCCGCTTTTGTTTATTTGGGGCCTCACAGAATCAAGGTTATGGCCGGTAAGATTTACCGATTATAAGCTTATCACCGGATAAATCGACTTCGAATAAATGAGGAATACGGATGTATTTCCCGTTTACGTCCTTATGGCTGTGGACAGACATCAGCCATTTGCCATCCAGCGTTTGGAACAGCATACCGTGGCCGAAGTTGGGAGGGGTGACAGGTTTTTTCTCCTGTATCCACGGGCCGTCGAGGGTTCCGCTTTCCGAATAGGCGACTCCCTGTGTATAATCCTGAAATATCCAGCTTGTCCAGATCATACCTAAACGCCCTGTGCCTGTCCTGAACAGCCAGGGACCGTCGGTTACCCGGTTCGGAACAACCTTGCCGTCTATCTTTTCACGGCTCCAGGGGGAGTCGCTGGCGCGGAAAAGGATCCGGCCTTTTCCGGCAGGGCCGCTCAGGTCAGGTTTCAGTTCGATCTTTTCTATCGTGCCGTTCTGGTTTTGCAGCCATTCGTGGCAGTAGACCATGTATGGTTTGCCGTCGTTGTCCACCCAGAATGTACCATCCAGCGTCGGCATCTTTTCCGGGAGATAGACGGGATCTTTCATCGGTTTGTAAGGCCCTTCCGGGTGGTCGCTGACCAGGACATGGCTGGCACGGCGGGGGATAACATGGCCTTTTACGGAATCGATCCGGATCGCATTGTTCGTGAAGGTGGCGAAATAATAGTATTTGCCGTTGTGTTCGTGCAGCTCGGCCGCCCATATCTCCGGCTTGGGACCCATCCACGAACCGGGGTCTGTTTGAACGGCGTTGAAAGGGCCTTCCCAATGGGCGAGATCCTTGCTTTTCCATAGACGTCCTCCGGTTCCGGTCATATAATACATATTGGTTTTCTTGTCCGCCAGAATACAGGGATCACTCAGGTGAATGGAATCCAATGAAACGACAGCCGTTTTTCCGTTCCAGTGCCTTTCCAGCCGGTCGGCCTCTTCTGTCGTGATTTGTATGACGGCTCCATGCTTGGGGGAGGAGAAGTTGGTACATTTCATCACACCCTCGTTGAAGTGTCCGAGGTCTTTGAACGTGATGAAATCCGTTGTCTCCACAAAGCCGAAATTGTGGGGTTTGATGCTGAATATGTCGTACATCAGTACCCATTTGTCCTCGCCGATCCGCTTCCATACGTTCGGCGCTTCGCAGGCTCCCGGTTCCAGGTCTATCCATTGGGGTTGGTAGCTGTAGCCTTTGTTTATCTTGTCTGAAAATGCCATTTTTATGCCGCCGGTTTTTTCCTGTGCCACGTATGTCATGCAGAAACGTCCGTCGGGTAGGTGTGTGATGTCGGCATCCAAGACCTGTATCTCGGGGTTCGGGTATTCGAACAGGATGGCGGGTTCTGTCGTGAGGCGGGTAAAATCGTTATCCGTATAAGCATAATATAACTTGGTTTTGCCTTTTCCTTCCTTGCGTATCGTGAAGTAGATCATCATTTTCTTCTTTACCGGATCGTAGGTTGTCTCCGGTGCCCAGGCACAGCCGATGTCGCCAAATTCGTCGGGAAATGCTTTGTCGATGCGTACGCAGGTGTGTGTCCAGTTTATCAGGTCGAACGATTTCATCAGTATCAGTCCGCGGTTGTTCCCCCAACCGTAGAGCTCTCCGTCCCGTTCCCATTCGGTCGTACGGTATCCTTTTTGTTTGGCGAAGAGATGCAGGTCGGTCATGGCGAGATAAAACGCCCCATCCGGCCCGCGGTAGATGTGGGGATCACGTATGCCGCGCTGTTCGGCTATCGTATCTCCGGCGATAACCGGCTGTCCGTTGTTTACTGCGGTGAAAGAATAGCCGTCGCGGCTGACAGCCATAAAAAGACTGTGTGTCGTGTCGGTAAAATAGACCATCAGATAAGCCCCCATCTCTTTTTCCGATGGTATGGAACGGGCGGTTTTTCCGTTGGATTGGGCAAATATGCCCGAAGTCAGCAGCAAGCTGAACAATGTAATAAAAAGACCTTTATTCATGCGATTCGATATTAAGATTAAATACGAATGCAAAATAAGTGTTTTTTAGATACGAATAGGTTAAAATAAAGGTCAAAAATGGGGAATTATCCGTTTATCTTACCGTTTTCTCTTGATTGGCAACCGGGGGAAGAGTTTTCTGAAGCGGATCAAGTGGCTTGTGATGTTACTGCCTGCAATAATAATCGTCACAGCCAGAATGATTAATAATATCCCGCAACCGATCCTCGGCGTCAAGGCTTCGCCAAACACGGCAACCCCGAAAAAGACAGCCGTGACCGGTTCGAGTGCTCCCAGGATGGCTGTCGGCGTCGAGCCGATATACTGGACGGCGCTGGTTGTACAGAGGTTTGCAAGGTCACTTTCTCCTTGAAGACAAATGCCATGCTTTTTTGAGAAAAGATTCTCTATCAAGAAAATTACAAATCAGCGTACATTTACTTTTGTTACAACAGCTTCCCTGCCGGTTGATAGTCGCCTTCAACGTGTAGGTGCCTAAACGCGGCAAAGTCAGTTTTTGTTAAAATGTCAGATTTGCCATCCTCAGATTCGTCTGTATGCGTCCGTGATGGCAGGTTCGGCCTTGATCTTTTGGTTACTTTTGGATCAAGCCGAAAGTGACAGGTAAATCATTATTTAATAGGTTCACATCTTCTTCAAAACGAAGCTTAGAGTCATCCCTGGCTTATTGTACAGTTTTCGGAAATACCCGTTAGTCTAAATCGAAACAGTAGCTCATGAAATTTGATTTTCTACCCCATCTAATTCAAATTACCCTTGCGGGTAATATTTTTTAAGAAACTTGCAATGATGTAAGTGGTTGGATAATAAAGGAATATAGATATTGCCTTTTGGAGATAGGTTCTTGTATGATTTAACATTTCAAAAAGATAGATTTACACCTTCTTTCATTGGCATATTGGCACATTGTCCAATTAGTTCATTATTTTTCTTCTAAAGCAGCCAGAGCAGTAGCGGCATATAATCTTTTAGCTCCGTACGGAGTATTTTCAGAGATTGGCAGATGCGGTACGCAATTGTTTTGGGGGATACGCCTGTCCGATCGGCGATCTCGTTATAAGTGAGATGGTGGAAACGGTTCAGTTCGAACGCTTGTCTATAGTCATCCGGGAGCTCCCGGATCGCTTTGGTTACCAAAGCGATCAATTCTCCTTCCAGATAAAAGTCCGGATCTTCAAACTGATCTTTGAATTTATCGTATAGTTTTTCCCTGACTTGCTGCTTGATTTGATTGTGGGTTATATTATTCAGGCAGCGGTTTTTAACCATCGTAAACAGTAGAGATTTTAGAGACATTTCCGGATTTAAAAGGGTACGGTTTTCCCATAACCACATCATTACATCCTGAACGATTTCTTCACATTCGGATTCAGCTACGTATTGGGAGGCAAAGGCACAAAGCCCCCTGTAATATTGTTTATATACGATGTCGAACATTTGTTCGTCACCGCTATTTAATTTGTGTATAGTTTCTTCGTTTTCGTAGACCACCCGGTTCTTTTTTATTGCAAACGTAATGAATTATTTTGAATTAAGCGTGATTCTTATTAAAAATGAAATAAATGCTCCCGGGTATTGATATAAAAAGGGAATAAAGTTTAGGGGTTACCCGGGAACATTCTTTGTGTTTAATCTGATACTTATTATTTAGCCTTCTTTCCCTGATTGGCTACCGCATCCATTCGTTTTTTGATTTCTTCCGGATCGCCGAGGAAATAATCGTTCACAAGATTCAGGTCATCGTCAAATTCGAAAACATACGGTACGGCAGTCGGCAGGTTGAGGTGTACGATCTCGTCGTCCGGAATATTCTTCAGATATTTGATGATTCCGCGCAGGCTGTTTCCGTGGGCGGCTACCAGTATCTCGTCGGATGTCTCGAGCGAAGGGAAGATCACTTCTTTCCAATAAGGCAGAATTCTTTCTACCGTATCTTTCAACGATTCGGTTCGGGGCAATTCACTATCGGGTACATCTTTATAACGGAGTTCGAAACGCGGGTTACGCGGGTCGTCTTCTTTCAGGGGCAGAGGGGCGATGTCGTAACTCCTGCGCCAGATCAAAACTTGTTCGTCTCCATATTTTTCGGCTGTCTCGCTTTTGTTCAGTCCTTGCAACGAACCGTAATGCTTTTCGTTCAGCCGCCAGCTTTTTTCAACGGGAATCCAGTCCTGATCCATGCGGTCCAGAACACAATTCAGGGTTTTAACAGCACGTTTCAGATATGATGTATAGGCTTTGTCGAATTTGAATCCTTTCTCTTTCAAAAGGTCACCGGCTTTAATCGCTTCTTCTACGCCTTTTTCGGTAAGATCGACGTCCGTCCATCCTGTAAAACGGTTTTCTTTGTTCCAAACACTTTCGCCGTGGCGAAGTAATACTATTTTTTTCATATTCTTAATCTTTATAACTGACTGATTATTAGTATAACAAATAAAGTATCGAAAAAGATTTTATAAATTCTTGAAAAAAAACGCTTTTACGTTTAGTACATCCTTCGGCTGAATTGTATTAGTTATAGAAACAGGAAAAAAAGATGACAATAGACGAAAAAATATTAATCAAGTATCTGGACGGGACACAGACGGAAAGCGAGCAGGCGGAAGTCGAGGCTTGGTTGGCAGAGTCGCCCGCGAATGAGAAGGTACTCGAGCAGTTGTATTTTACGTTACAGGTGACGGACCGCCTGCATGTCATGCAGTCTGTGGATCCTGAGATGGCGCTTGTCCGTTTTAAATCGAAAGTACGTAAACAAAATAAAAAGGTTAGGTTGTATAGGAGTTTGTCTTTATTGCAAAAAGTAGCAGCAGTGTTATTCATTCCGGTATTGGTTTTATCTGCATATATGTTCATGCAGTTGGGTAGTGAAAAGGTGCGCATGGTTGAAGTGCGCACCAACCCCGGAGTGATTTCCCGATTCGAATTGCCTGACGGTACGAAGGTCTGGCTGAATGCGGGAAGTACACTGACCTATCCGCAGAACTTCTGGCCGGAGAGCCGCAGGGTGGAACTGACCGGGCAGGGTTATTTTGAAGTGACGAAAGATCCGGAAAAGCCTTTTATCGTTAAAGTAGATCCGATATATTCGGTGGAAGTTTTAGGAACGACTTTCGATGTGTCGGCCTACCGGGATGATGAGATGATCGGGACGACGCTGGTGGAAGGGTCTGTAAAACTGAATATTAACCAGAAAAACGGCAAGACGGTTTCCCAACTTTTGAAACCGAATGAAAGGGCCGAATTTTCCAAATCGACCTGCAAACTGAATATTGCTTCCGTCAATGCGGATTACGATACGGCTTGGATAAACGGGGAAATCATTTTCCGCAACCATTCGATGCGGCAGGTTATAAAGACGTTGAGCCGCCATTACAATGTCAAGTTTGAAGTGAAGGATAACGATGTGCTGAATTCGGTTATTACGGCACGTTTCAAGGACGAGCAGCTGCCGCAGGTAATGGAGTATCTCAAGCTTGCTTCCGGAATCAAGTATAAGATCGGGAAGCCGGTGATGAACGATGACAATACCTTGCAGATATCTGTGATTGAAATATCAAAATAAAGAATAAGTAGAGTGTATAACCATTTTAAATCGGATTGCCCATGAAGAAATGAAAGAAATTAAAAAAACATACGGAAGAATGTTGACGCATTCCCCCGCATGAAAAGTCGAAAAAGCTGTTGACGCAGCTCACAAATAACTTTATTATAAATAATAAGCATCACAAAAATATGAATAAAATTGTAACCTTAGAAATTATAGGGAAGGAAAGTTACAATCTTTTCCGAAAAATACCATTAGTTATGAGATTAAGTGTTGTATTTCTTTTTTTAAGTCTTGGCATTGCAGTTGCAAACAATTCCTATGCCCAGAATACCACTTTATCGTTGGAAATGTCGAACAGTACGATCGCCAACGTGCTGGAAGCGGTAGAAAATCAGACGGACTTCTCCTTCATCTATGATGCAAACGTGGTCAACATAAATAAGAAGGTTTCTGTCAGTGTTAACGAAAAGAATATCTTTGATGTATTGAACAAGATGTTCGGTAACAGCGATATCGCTTACACCGTAGTCAACAAAAAGATCATTCTGAACAAGAAAGAAACAATTGAAATCATGCAGCAGCAGGGCAAACGGGTAACGGGTGTGGTCGTCGATAAGAACAACGAACCGGTTATCGGCGCCAATATCCTGGTGAAGGGGACGACGAACGGGACGATCACCGATGTCGACGGTAACTATGTCCTCGAGAATGTCCCGGCTGATGCCATATTGGTGTTTTCTTATATCGGATTCGATTCGCAGGAATTGAAATATAACGGGCAGGCAAATATCGACGTGACCTTGTCCGAAGATACGCAAAAACTGGACGAAGTGGTCGTTACAGCTATGGGTATCAAGAAGAAGGCGGCTTCACTGACTTATTCGAGCCAACAGGTCGGAGGCGACGAACTGACACGTGCCAAAGATCCGAATATGATCACTGCCCTGGCCGGTAAGACTGCCGGTGTGCAGATCAATAAGAACTCTTCCGGTCTCGGTGGTTCGGCAAAGATTTCCATTCGTGGTGTCCGTTCCGCCAATGCAGACGCAAACAACCAGCCTTTGTATGTAATCGACGGTGTTCCGATGTTGAACTCGATCAGCGAGCAGGCTTCTTCCACAATGGGAGGTAAGAATAACGGCGGTAACCGTGACTCCGGTGACGGTATCTCCAACTTGAACCCGGACGATATCGAAAGCATGAGCATTCTGAAAGGGGCTTCCGCTGCCGCTCTTTACGGTTCGCAGGCTGCCAATGGTGTGATCCTGATCACGACAAAAAAAGGTAAGGCCGGTTTGCAGCGTGTGACTTTCTCTTCTAACCTGACGGTCGATCATGCGATTAGTCTTCCTGAATTCCAGAACGAATACGGCCGCAAAGATAATATGAGTTGGGGCAAAGCCGGTAACCTGCAGGATTATGATAATGCCGGCGATTTCTTCCAGAATGGGGTGACTGCCATCAATTCGCTTTCGCTGACAAGGGGTAACGACAAGTTGCAGACCTATTTCTCTTATGCTAATACAAGCGCAAGCGGTATCGTGGAAAAGAACAAATTGCAGAAACATAATCTGAACTTCCGCGAAACAGCGCAGTTCTTTGACGATCGCTTGAATATAGACGCCAACGTCAATCTGATGACGCAATCTATCAAGAACCGTCCGACTTCCGGAGGTTACTATATGAACCCGCTGGTCGGTTTGTACGGATTCCCGCGTGGCGAGGATATCGCTCCTTACAGAGATGGCTATGAAACGACGGATTTCGAACGGAATATGCCGGTACAGAATTGGCATACCGATATTAACAGTTTCGAACAGAACCCCTATTGGCTGGTAAACCGTGTGACAAGCCGTGACAAACGCTACCGTGCACTGGCTTCGCTGACTGCCGCCGTAACTGTTACCGACTGGCTGAAAATCCAGGCTCGTGGTAATGTGGATTATACGAACGACAAGTTCCAGCAGAAAATGTATGCTACGACATCTGTCGATATCGCCGGTACGAATGGCCGTTATATCGATCTGAACCATACGGAAATGTTGCTTTACGGAGACGTGATGGCAATGGTCAACAAGAAATGGAACGATTGGTCTTTGAATGCTGCTGTCGGTTCAAGCATCAACAGCACGAGAGTGGACGAGCTACGGTTGGACTCCAAAACCGCTTCCCTCTATTATCCGAATGTATTTACGGTTGCTAATATCAATATGAGCACTTCTGCCGGTTGTGATGAGATTATCAACCAGCGCCGTACGCTCCAGTCTGTATTCGCAACTGCCCAGGTGGGTTGGAAAGAGAGCCTGTATCTGGACGTTACAGCCCGTAACGACTGGTCCTCCACATTGGCATTCACTAAGCATAAAAATAAAGGTTTCTTCTATCCGTCGGTCGGTTTGTCATGGATTATGAATAATACGCTCGATATGCCGGAATGGATAAACTTCGGTAAACTGAGAGGCTCATGGTCTAAAGTGGGTAACGATATACCTTTATATGTAAGTAACCCGGTCGATATGATCGGCGCAGGCGGCAAGATCATCGTAAACGAAGCGGCTGCATTCGACAATCTGAAACCGGAATTGAGCACATCTTGGGAAGTGGGTACGGAATGGAAGTTCTTCAACTACCGCTTGGATTTGGACTTCACGTATTACAAGACCAATACGAAGAACCAGTTGCTGAAAATGCCGTCGTTTGCAGGTGCACCGTATAAATACTACTATGTAAATGCCGGTAATATCCAGAACGAAGGTGTGGAGTTGACGGTTGGCGTTACTCCGGTCATGACGAATAATTTCCGTTGGAAAACATCATTCAACTTTTCTACCAATAAGAATAAGGTGGTTGAATTGCATCCTGACCTGAAATCTTTTGCCTATGGCGACGAGGGATTCAGTATGATGTATATGATGCGTATCAAAGAGGGCGGTTCCCTGGGTGATTTGTACGGAAATGCTTTCCAGCGTGATGAGAACGGTAAGATCGTTTTTGATGAAAACAACTTGCCGAATGTGGAAACCGGTAACAATGTGAAAGTCGGTAATTCGAATCCGGATGCATTGTTAGGATGGAGCAATACTTTCACTTATAAGGATTTCTCTTTGTATTTCCTGATTGACTGCCGTTTTGGTGGCGATGTATTGTCTATTACGCAAGCTGATTTGGATTCCAAAGGCGTGACTCAGGCTACTGCCGATGCCCGTAATGCCGGTTTTGTCGACCTGGAAGGCACACGTATCGAAAAGGATAATATAGAAGCCTTCTATAGCCGGGTCGGTGGACGTAACGGATGTTCCGAATATTATATGTACAATGCTACGAACGTTCGTTTGCGTGAACTTTCTTTAGGTTATACATTCCCGAGGAAGCTGATGGAAAAATCGAAAGTGTTCCAGGATGTGCAGCTTTCGTTTGTTGCCCGTAACTTGTTCTTCTTCTATAAAGACGCTCCGTTCGATCCGGATGCCAGCTTGTCAAGTGGCAATGGTTGCCAGGGCGTAGACGTATTCGGTATGCCGACTACCCGGAGTTTAGGTTTTAATCTGAAGGTTTCATTCTAAAAAAAGAGTATTATGAAAAGCAAATTCAATAAATATATAGCTGCGTTCCTAATTGCAGGAATGGCCGGACTGATGGCTTCTTGTACGGAAGATTTTGAATCGCAGAACACAAAGACAAACGGTTTTACCGAAGATTTGCAGTCGTATGACTATATGTATTATACATTGCCGCTGACAATTGTGGAGCAGGGTATCTATTTCAACTACGATTGGGGTGGTGGTAAGAACTGGCCTTTCCAGACGATGCAGAACTTGGAAGCGGATATGTTCTCCGGTTATTTCCATGATATGAACGGTAGTTTTAACAGCAATAACTCTACCTATCACCTGAATGATAGTTGGACTTCTTCAAACTGGACTTATACGTATGGATATGTCATGACGGCTGCAAAGAATGCCGAACGCCGGAATGCCGACAGACCGGAGTTCCTGGGTGTCGCTAAAATCCTGAAAGTGGAACTGATGCATCGTATTGCCGATATCTACGGACCGCTGGTCTACACGAATTACGGTGAAAGTACCGGTTCAGAACCGGACGATATGAAAACGGCTTATTACGCTTTCTTTACCGATTTGGATGAAGCATTGGTTGCTATTCGTTCGTATGTGGCTGCCAATCCGGATAAGAATCCTTTTAAGAAATCGGATTTCCTGACACCGAACCAGACCTATGGCGACTGGATTAAATTTGCCAATTCCCTGCGTTTGCGTCTGGCTATCCGCTTGTCCGGTGTCGACCCGTCGAAAGCTGCCGAAGAAACGAAAAAAGCTTTGTCCGACGAAGGCGGTGTGCTTGAAGAACCGGCTGACGTAATAGCCGTAAACGCTACGACAAGCGGATTCTCGAACCCGTTGGGCGAAATCAACAAAGGTTGGGGTGAAGTCTTTATGAATGCGAATATGGAATCTTACTTGGTTGGATATGACGATCCTCGTATTTCTAAATATTATAATCCGGCTGTCGGTGGCTCCGAAGGCGCTCTGTTCGATATTGCCGGAAAGTATAAGGGAGTTCGCCAGGGAACAGGCGTTACGCATAGCAAATATAGCGACCATTCATCCAGTACGGTTGCCCAGAATACGGATGCGATCCTGCTGACGGCTGCTGAAGTATGGTTTTTGCGCGCCGAAGCTGCCTTGCGTGGATATATCTCCGGCGATCCGGGTGAATATTATAAAAAAGGCGTTGAAACTTCTTTTGCACAATGGGGTGCTGCCAATGTTTCCGATTATCTGGCAAGCGAAAAGGTCCCTGCCGATTATAAGGATGCATTCGACAAGAAATTTGATGTCCCTGCCGCTTCGACAGTGACTCCGAAATGGGATAATGCCCTTTCTAACGAGCAGAAGCTGGAAAAGATCATTACGCAGAAATGGCTGGCTATCTATCCGGAAGGTTGTGAAGCCTGGACCGAACAGAGACGTACGGGATATCCGAAGTTGTTCAAGGTGGCTGTCAACAATAGTGGTGGAACGATCGATACGGATATTATGATCCGCCGTTTGTTTTATCCGCAGGCACTGATCAGTGACAATCCGACTCAATACGGACAATTGACCCAGGCTTTGGGTGGCCCTGATACGGGAGGAACCCGCTTGTGGTGGGATACCGGCCGGAACTTTTAAGAAATATTTGATTCTGTAAAATTATAAGTTAGAACGATTAGACTACAATAGGAGCGGGCTTGTGAAAAGTCTGCTCCCATTTTTTATTTTAAAAAATATATTATCTTTACGCCCGAAATTTCAATAAAAAAAGTTGTATATGTCTTTAAAGCGTTTCGGAGTCTCTTTAGAAGATAACCTGTTGGAATCCCTGGACCAATATGTGAACGAGAATGGCTTTGCCAATCGTTCGCAGGCAATCCGTTTTCTGGTGGAAAAGAACGTGGCTGAAAAGAAATGGCAGTGCAACCATATTGTGGCGGGTACGATCATCATTATGTACGACCAGGTCAAAAAAGAAATTACTTCCCGGATTGCCGATATCCAACAAAATTATCAGGATGTTATCCTGTCTTCTTCCCAATATTATGTGAACCGGAATTTTTGTCTGCACATCGCAACTGTGATGGGTACGGCTAATCGATTGACTGAATTGTCCGACCGGTTGACTACGATAAAAGGGATCAAGCATGGCAAGTTGGTTATGAGTCGGGCGGATTAGATATATTTTTTGCCCGTGCGGTAACACGAATTATAAAAAATGTGACACGAAAGATGTGTTTTGCAATAGGAATATATAACAAATTTGAGATATGAAGAAAGGAATTTTATTCGCCTCCGGACTGTTATGCAGTTCTTTGGCTTTTGCAAATGATCCGGCTGTAATCGATAGTTTGATCAACCTGCAAGGGGTGGTTATTTCAGCCAACAAGGTGCAGGTGAACCGGAATAGTGTGCCTCTTACTATTTCTGTGATTGACCGGGATCAGATCGAGGCAAGTAGCGAATCGGCTTTGTTGCCGGTGTTGTCCCAGTATGTGCCGGGATTGTTTGTGACGCAAAAGGGAATTACTGGTTTCGGAGTTTCGGAAGGAGCGGCAGGTACGGTGAATATTCGCGGTGTCGGAAGCGGTAACAAGGTTCTGATGTTGTTTGACGGGCAACCGCAGTGGGCGGGCGTGTTCGGACATTCTTTGCCTGATACGTATGTCGCTTCGGATGTGGAAAGGGTGGAAGTTATCCGTGGTCCGGGATCTTTATTATATGGCTCCAATGCAATGGGGGGAGTTGTCAATATCATTACCCGTCACCATAAGCAAGAAGGACGGCGCACGCAGGCACGCGTAATGTATGGCTCTTACAATACGCAGAAATACATGGTGAATAACGGTTTTAACGCCGGTAAATTCAGCAGCTTTATTTCGATAAATCATGACCGCACAGACGGGCACCGTCTGAATTCGGATTTTAATATCACGAATGGTTTTGCTAATCTGGGATATGTATTTAATGATCATTATCGGATGACGGGCGATGTAAGCCTTGCCAAATCGAAGTTCCAGAATCCGGGTAAGACATTTGAACCTATTATAGACAATAAAATGGATATTTTGCGTGGGACGGCTTCTATGGCTTTGGAAAATAACCACGGTAAAATGAGTGGCGCTTTGCGTCTGTTCTATAACTGGGGGAATCATAAAATCAATGATGGCTACGATCCGGGAGAGGAACCTAAGACCTATCTTTTCCGTTCTGATGATCACAATGTGGGAGTCCAGCTGTATGAATCATTCCGCCTTTTCAAAGGAAACAATTTCACTGTCGGTGTGGATTATAAAAACTGGGGCGGATATGCTTGGAATGATAATAACGACGGATCTGAAAAAGAATTGGTCGATAAGACAGTGAATGAAACAGCTGGATACGTCATCATGCAACAGGATCTTTTTGATATATTGAGTCTGAATGCCGGTGTCCGTTATGAACACAGCAGCACTTACGGAGGTGAATGGGTTCCACAGGGAGGTGTTACGGTACGTCCGTTTGAAGGAAATACCATTCGAGCATCTGTCTCCAAAGGATTTCGTAGTCCGAATATCCGCGAGATGTATATGTGGGGGGCTGCCAATGCGGATTTGAAACCGGAGAGTATGGTGAATTATGAAGTCGCTGTCGGACAATATTTTCTGGAAGGTGACTTGTTCACTGAATTGACCGCTTTCTTCATCGACGGGAAAGATATGATCTATTCTGTAAGTGTGAATGGAGACAACAGGCCTCCTTATAAGAATTTGAATACTGGGACATTTGTAAATAAGGGTATCGAATTTGAAGCCCGCTATCAAATTTGTAAGAATTTGAATTTGGACATGAATTATAGTTATTTGCATATGAGCAAACCCATTCCGGGAGCTCCTGCACATAAGTTCTATGCGGGTGCAACCTATATGCCGGGACGTTTTACCTTGAATGTGAATGTACAGTCTGTCTTTGATTTATACACTGATACGAATTGTACCAAAAAAGAAGATTTTACAACTTTGAATGCGAAGGTCGCTTATCGTTTCGGTACGCGCGACAAAGGATTGAATCTCTTTGTGAAAGGAGAGAACCTGACGGCTGCCCGTTATACTATTAATGATGGTTTTCCGATGCCGAAAGCGATCTTCATGGGAGGAATCGATGTCACTTTCTAAACATTTTGTATACCTTTGCGTCCTGTAACATTTAATAAAAAACATTATGTCAGTTGCAAAGAGGGATTTAGAGGATAATAGAAAGGTGACCACACATCGCCTGATAGAAATGAAACAGCGTGGAGAGAAGATTTCCATGTTGACAGCTTACGATTATTCGATGGCTCAACTGATCGATCAGGCGGGTATGGATGTTATATTGGTGGGCGATTCGGCTTCCAATGTAATGGCCGGTAACGTAACGACGCTGCCGATCACGCTGGACCATATGATCTATCATGGTAAATCGGTCATGAAAGCCGTTAAGCGTGCATTGGTAGTGGTGGACCTGCCTTTTGGAACCTACCAGGGCAATTCGAAAGAAGCGCTGGCTTCGGCTATCCGGGTGATGAAGGAAACGCATGCGGATTGTATCAAGCTTGAAGGCGGTGCGGAAATTCGGGAATCTATCGAACGCATTCTGTGTGCCGGCATTCCTGTCATGGGACATTTGGGATTGACGCCTCAGTCTATTAATAAATTCGGAACATACACGGTTCGCGCCCGCGAAGAAGCGGAAGCGAAGAAGTTGATCGAAGATGCTCATCTGCTGGAAGAAATCGGTTGCTTTGCTATCGTATTGGAAAAGATTCCGGCTGCTTTGGCTGCACAGGTCGCTTCTGAACTGACCATCCCTATTATCGGTATCGGTGCCGGCGGAGGTGTGGACGGACAGGTGCTGGTTATGCATGACATGCTGGGTATCAACCAGGGATTTTCTCCCCGTTTCCTGCGCCGTTATGCAAATCTGGCAGAAGATATAACTCGTGCCGTACAGGCTTATATTGAAGATGTGAAGACACAGGACTTCCCGAACGAGAAGGAACAATATTGACATATTATTTATGCAATCTCACCTACTGATCGGCGCCGCTTCATCGGGGAGCGGGAAAACAACTTTTACGCTCGGTTTGCTTCGTGCCTTGAAGAACCGTTCGCTAAGGGTGCAGCCTTTTAAATGCGGGCCGGACTATATCGATACGCGCCATCACAGGATGGCTGCCGGAAGCCCGTCGGTGAATCTGGATCTGTTTATGATGTCGGAAGCGCACGTGCGCGACCTGTATGGCGGTTATACGGAAAAGGCGGATGTGGCGGTGACTGAAGGGGTGATGGGACTGTTTGACGGATATGACGGTATGAAAGGGAGCAGTGCGGAAATTGCTTGTATGTTGAAAATACCGGTCGTTCTGGTTGTAAATGCAAAAAGTACGGCCTATTCTGTGGCTCCTTTATTGTACGGGTTCAAACAGTTTAATAAGAATGTGGAGGTTGTAGGAGCTGTTTTTAATTTTGTAGCTTCCGAAAGCCATTATTCTTTTTTGAAACAGGCCTGTGAAGATGTCGGGGTCGAGGCGTTGGGATATCTTCCCAAGAGTGCGGATGTGGAGATTCCCAGCCGCCATTTAGGACTGTCGCTTGATGAAGATTTCTGCTTTGAAGAGTTTACCGACCGTGTGGCGGAACTTGTCGAGAAGCATGTAGATATCAACCGTTTGCTGGAACTAACAAAACCAGTTGCGTCAGTCGTCGTTCCTATATCTGCAGACCGTTGTTCCTATAAACGTGAGTCTTCGTTCCCTATTGCGATTGCCCGCGATGCTGCATTTAATTTTATGTATGAAGCGAATATCCGCTATTTGCATCAGTTCGGAGAAGTTACTTATTTTAGCCCGCTGGCAGATGCTTCTTTGCCGGAAGCCGGTTTCGTTTATCTTCCCGGAGGTTATCCTGAATTATATCTTGCTGCTTTATCGGCAAACAGACCGATGCTTCAATCCATTCGCCGGTATGCCGAGGGTGGAGGAAAGCTGCTGGCCGAATGTGGCGGCATGATGTATCTTTGCGACGAGATACGGGATAAGGATGGAAAAGTCTATCCGATGGCAGGCGTACTGCACCAATCCGCTACGATGGAGAATATGAAGTTACGTCTGGGCTATCGTACCTTATTATATAATGAGTATCGCCTGAAAGGGCATGAGTTCCATTATTCCCGCTTGGTGGAACAAAAGAATCCGCTTCCATCCTGTGCTGTCGCTTATACTGCCAAAGGTGTGGAAACGGATACTCCGTTTTATCGTTATAAAAATGTGTTAGCCGGATATACACATTTGTACTGGGCAGACCCGGCCGGAAACGAATGGTTTACCAACTATCTGTCCGGAAAGGAATAACCGGCAGGTTACGGGGATTCTTCAAGTTTCCAGGTCGGAAGTTACGGAAACAGTAGCGGACGGCCACAGGTTTCTTTACCTTTTGGGATGATACGACGATTTCGTTCGGTTTGGAGCCGAGTTCCGCTTTTGCAGGATGGAATACTTTGTCTTGTCCGGCAATTTCAAATCCTTCAATGCCTATCCACGGACTGAACCCTTTGTCGGCGTTATCGAAACGGACAGTGATCTTGTTTCCGTCAGCCTGCATCTCCTTGTAGGAAGGACTGTCTGCCACGATCCCTTTATAACCGTATGTCTTGACCAAAGCCTGATAGGCCAGGCGATCTCCGATATCTTTTTTGTTTTGAGGATGGATCTGCGGAGCTTCATAAGGTTTCACGAGGTCATTGGTCGAGATTATGGCACTGTTGGGAATCAATGTATGTGCAGCCTTGAATTGTGCTTCGCGCAATAAGGCTCCGTCGATGCCTTCCGGCTTGTTGCCATAAGCAAAAGGTGCGATTTCTACGATATAGAATGGAATATCGCCTTCTTTCCAGATCGAACGCCAGTGCTTGACCATCGTGGCAAGACGTTCGGCATAGGTGCCGGCCTTTCCTACATTGCTGCATCCCTGATACCAGGCAAAACCTTTGATCGTGTAGTTCCGGCAGGGATAAAGCAAGGCGTTATACATGATCATCGGATGCGTCCAGCTCCGTTCCTTTTGTTTGGCTTCGTTGAGGTCGATGTCCGGATAGTTTTTCAGTATCTCTTCCGGTAGCCAGCCTTCCACGCGTGAGCCACCCCAGGAACAGTTGATGATACCGACGGGAACCTGCAAGGTGCGTTGTAATGCCAAAGCATAGAAGTAGCCGGTGGCGCTGAACCATTGTGCATTTTCGGTAGTCGGCTGTTTCCATTCTCCATTGGCATATGCTTGTGGGGTAAGGGCGCTTTTGCGTTCGATAGTCGCCATGCGGATTCCCGGATGGTTCGGAGCGTCAGCTATTACGTTGTTGGAGTTTTCGATCGGGCATTTATCAAAACCGTTCAGTGGCATTTCCATATTGGACTGTCCGGAGCAGAACCAAACTTCGCCGATCAGCACGTCGTGAAGTGTCACGGGCTCTCCGTCGCTGATCGTAAGGGTTTGCGGAGTGAAGTTTGCACTGGGTGTGACAATTGTCGTTTCCCATAATCCCTGGTCATTCACTTTCGTCTCTACGGGCAGGTTGCACCAAGAGGCCTGGATGGTAACGGTACTGTTGGGAGTCGCTTCTCCCCATAAGCGTGCATCGGTCTGCTGTTGGAGCACCATGTGGTCGCTTAACAATTGCGGTAATTTTACTTTGGCATTTGCCGTTATGCAACATAACAGGCAGAGTGCGGGAATCAGATTTGCTTTCATGAGAATTAGATTAAATACAATAGTCAAAGATAATGGTTATATTTGTCACAGTACTTATCAAATTTGATAAAAATGAGAATATATACACGTGGAGGAGATAAAGGCCGCACCGGGATTCATGGAGGCGAGCGGGTGGATAAAGATGATATCCGGATCGAAGCGAACGGGACGTTGGATGAAGTGAATGCCGAAATTGGTATTGTCCGTGCATTGCTCCCGGCCGGACATGAGTGGCAGGATTTGCTGGGAAGGATACAAAGGGAGATGATGGCGGTGATGTCGCACGTGGCGACCCCATCGGCTATTCGTGATAAGAACCCGAACAAAATATCCGATGATCTGGTTTCTATTTGTGAAGAACAGATTGACGCCTTGTCGGCGAAGATGGAAGATAACGGCTACTTTATCCTGCCAGGCGGCACGCTCGTTTCCGCTCACTTACAGTTGGCCCGTACGATTGTACGCCGTGCCGAACGCTGCCTGTGGACACTGAACCGGAAAGATCCTGTTTCACCCGGGATCATGCAGTTCGTGAATCGTCTTTCCGATTTGTTTTTTACAATGGCACGCTATGAAATGTTTCGCCAGGGGAATGCGGAGGAACGCTGGCAGTCGTTTTTGTATAAACGGCAGAAGTAATCCTATACCGATTCTTGACGATTAGGTATCGGTTCACATATTTGTGAATATAAAAAGAATCTGTTATATTTGTACGTAAATACGAAAACAATATGGTTGTTGCATTTGAAGAGGCATATTTAAGTGACCTTTACGAAAAAGGAAGGACTGACGATAAGATGCATCGTTATCAGCCTGATGTCATAAAACGTTATCGAAGATGTATCCAATTAATGAAAAGCGTTGCGGATATTACATCTTTGGCAAAATATAATTCGCTGAATTATGAAACGTTGAAAGGCGACAAAAAAGGTATTTCATCTATAAGGGTGAATGATAAATACCGAATCGAATTTGCCGTAAGAGATTCGATGGAAGAACCGATTGTTACCGTATGTAACATAATTGAATTGTCAAACCATTACAAATAAAAGCCGTTATGATTACATTAAAAGGTGTTGATCCCAAAATGATTGCCAATAATTTAATTCCGTCTGAACCGATACATCCCGGTGAGATCCTGAAAGATGAAGTCGAGTATCGCGGCATATCGCAAAGAAAACTTGCCTTGCGAATGGGGATTTCTCCGACATTGCTTAATGAAATATTAAATGGTAAGCGTGCCGTCTCGACAGAGTATGCCCTTTTGTTTGAAGCTGCGCTTGGCATTGATCCTGAACCGTTGCTTAAAATGCAGTCTGATTACAATTTGCAAGTGGCAAAGGCTGATAAATCCTTTGTGGAAAGACTTTCCAATATAAGAAAGATCGTTGCAATGCTGTAAAGGAGAAGTTGTTTTAAGCTGTCTTTTTTGAACTGTAAGAAAAGGTTTCTAATTAAATAAAAATAGTATGTCAATAAAAAAGTATATCGAGTCCAACAAAGACCGTTTCATCGAAGAACTTTTCTCTTTGATCCGTATTCCATCGATAAGTGCCAAGCATGAGCATAAGCCTGATATGGAGGTATGTGCGAAACGCTGGACGGAACTCCTGCTTGCCGCCGGTGCCGATAAAGCAGTGGTGATGCAGACCGAAGGCAATCCGGTCGTGTATGGAGAAAAGATGGTTGCTCCCGAGGCGCAAACCGTTTTGGTCTATTCGCACTACGACGTAATGCCCGCCGAGCCGCTTGACCTTTGGAAGAGCCGTCCGTTCGAACCCGAAATCCGGGACGGTCGTATCTGGGCGCGTGGTGCGGATGATGATAAAGGGCAGGCCATGATGCAGGTAAAAGGCTTCGAGACTGCCCTGAAGCTGGATTTGCTGAAATGTAATGTGAAATTTATCTTCGAAGGAGAAGAAGAGATCGGTTCGCCGAGCCTCGAAGCTTTCTGCCGTACACATAAAGATTTGTTGAAAGCTGATGTTATTCTGGTTTCCGATACCAGCATGGTCAGTGCCGAGACACCTTCGTTGACCACCGGCCTTCGCGGATTGGCCTATTGGGAAGTGGAAGTGACAGGCCCTAACCGTGATTTGCATTCCGGGCATTTCGGGGGTGCAGTCGCTAATCCGATTAATGTGTTATGCAAGTTGATGGCTGATATAACCGATGCCGACGGACGGATCACGATCCCCGGTTTCTATGACGACGTGGAAGAAGTTTCTCCGGCCGAACGCGAAATGATCGCACAGATTCCGTTTGACGAAGCTAAATACAAAGCCGCTATCGGAGTGGATGAGCTGTTTGGTGAAAAAGGTTATTCGACGTTGGAACGCAACAGTTGCCGCCCGTCTTTCGATATCTGCGGTATCTGGGGCGGTTATACGGAAGAAGGCAGCAAGACGGTTCTTCCTTCCAATGCCTATGCCAAAGTTTCCTGCCGTTTAGTTCCGCATCAGGACCATGAAAAGATTTCAAAACTATTTGAAGAGTACATGAACCGTGTGGCTCCGGCTTATGTAAAGGTAAAAGTGACGCCTAAACATGGTGGACAGGGTTATGTTTGTCCGATCGACCTTCCCGCTTATAAGGCGGCTGAAGATGCCGTTGCCGTAGCCTTCGGCAAACGTCCGTTGGCTGTGCGCCGTGGTGGCAGTATTCCTATTATCTCGACTTTCGAGCAGGTGTTGGGCATCAAGACCGTCCTGATGGGATTCGGCCTCGAACAGAATGCGATTCATTCGCCGAACGAAAGCTGTACGCTTGATTTCTTTTATAAAGGAATCGAGTCGGTAGCCGAATTTTATAAACGATTCAATTGATATGACAAATAAAGAAATAGTCGCCCGTGCGCTTGCCAATACCGGCATTGCTGCTTTGAACGAGATGCAACAGGCGGTATTGGATGCCGGGACGACAAAAGATATGGTGCTGCTCAGTCCGACAGGATCGGGTAAGACGTTGGCCTTCCTCTTGCCGTTGCTGACGACATTGACGGATGAGGACAAAAAGATACAAGCATTGATCATTGCTCCTTCTCGTGAGCTGGCCTTGCAGATCGAAACGGTATTCCGTTCGTTGGGGGCCGGATATAAGGTGAATTGTTGTTACGGAGGCCATCCTATCCGCACGGAGAAGAAAAGCTTGGAACATCCGCCGACGGTCCTGATCGGAACGCCGGGGCGTATCGTCGACCATCTGGAACGGGGAAATATCGACCTTGACAGTGTGCGTACGCTAATCTTGGATGAGTTTGACAAATCGCTCGAACTGGGCTTCCTCAATGAAATGAAGGAGATTGTGGCACATCTCCCCGGCGTGCGCCGCCGGGTGCTGACTTCGGCAACGGCAGCTGTCGATATTCCTGCTTTTACCGGGATTACGACTCCTGTACGGTTATCGTTCCTGAAGGAGGTGAAGGAGTCTAAAGGGCTGACTTTGCGCGTGGTCAAGTCTCCCGTAAAGGACAAGCTGGAAACATTGTACAAACTTTTAGGCGAACTAAAAGGCGGTTCTGCCCTTATCTTCTGCAATTTCCGTGAGACGGTGGAACGGGTGAGCGATTATCTGACCGACATGGGAGTGGATAACGAATACTTCCACGGGGGAATGGAGCAGTCGGAGCGCGAACGTGCCTTGTCGCATTTCCGCAACGGCAGTGCTACCGTATTTATCTCTACCGATCTGGCCTCCCGCGGTCTCGATATTCCGGAAGTAAAGAATGTGATCCATTACCATCTTCCGGTGGGTGAAGAGGCGTATGTACATCGTAACGGACGTACGGCCCGTATGAATGCGGAAGGAGTTGCCTACCTGATCTTGAACGAAGTAGAGACGGTCCCTGACTATATCACCCGCGAACCGGAAGAGTTTTTCCTGCCGGAAGTGGCAAAGAAGCCCGTCTGTTCCGAATGGGTGACGCTGACGATCAACCGGGGAAAACGGGATAAGCTGAGCAAGAAAGATGTAGTCGGTTTCCTCTTCCGGAAAGGTGGATTGGAAAAGGATGACCTGGGGATTGTCGAGGTAAAGGAAAGCTGTGCTTTTGCTGCTGTCAAGCGGGACAAGCTTGCTGGTTTACTGGGTCGCATCCGGGATGAAAAGATAAAGAATATGAAAGCTAAGTTTATATGAGCATATTGATAAAAGGCGCTTTGCTGGATGGCGCCGTGACCGATGTTTATATCGAGAAAAAGGAGATCAGGCAGATAGGGGCGGATCTTCAGGTGCAGGCGGATCAGGTGATAGACGGAAGGCGTAAAGCCCTGATTCCGGGTTTTGTCAATGCACATACACATGCTGCCATGACACTTTTTCGTGGCTTTGGCGATGATATGCCGTTGATGCCCTGGCTGGAACAGAAGATCTGGCCGAACGAAGCGAAGTTGACTCACGAGGATGTGTATTGGGGGACGAAGCTCGCCTGCCTCGAAATGATAAAGAGCGGGACGACAACATTCTTCGATATGTACCATAAGTTCCGGGACACAGCCGATGCCGTCGAAGAAATGGGTTTGCGTGCTTTGCTTGCCGGTGTCTGCTTCGATCATTTCAAACCGGAACTGGCTGAAAAGAGCAAGCGGGAAAACGAGAAACTGGTTGCCGAAGTGGATCACTATAGCAAACGCATACAGTATGCCGTCGGTCCCCATGCCATCTATACCGTGTCAGGTGAACTGCTACAATGGATACATGGTTTTGCTACGGAGCATTCTGTCCCGATCCATCTGCATTTGGCAGAGACGGAGGGAGAAGTCCGGGATTCGGTCAAACAGTTCGGTCTTACTCCCGTACGATATTTATATAAATTAGGCATATTGTCCCCACGCCTGATCATTGCGCACGGTATCTATGTCGACGATGATGAAGTTTGTATGTTGGCGGATCACGGGGTGAAAGTGGTGCATAATCCTGCATCCAATATGAAGCTGGCTTCCGGCATCCAATTTAAGTTCTGTGAGATGAGAAAAGCCGGTGTGACCGTCGCTTTAGGAACCGACGGCTGTTCTTCTTCCAATAATCTGGATATGGTCGAGGCGATGAAACTCGCTTCGCTTTTAGGCAAAGCCTGGAGAAAAGATCCGGAGGCGATTCCTGCCGGTGAAATATTCAAGGCGGCGACAGAAGCAGGTGCTTCGGCTATTGGGCTCAAAGCCGGAAGGATTGCCGAAGGCTATCTGGCGGATCTCTGCCTGGTCGATCTGAACATCCCGGCTTTTATCCCGAATCATAACTTTATCTCCAATCTGGTGTATGCGGCAAACGGCAGTTGTATCGATACCGTTATCTGTGATGGCAAGATATTGATGCGGGATAAAAAGGTTCCGGGCGAGGAAGAGATTATGGAGCATACAGCCGAACTTGCTTACAAGCTGGTGAAAGAATCGTAGGCAATGAAACTCAAGTTCCCTCGGCAGGAAACTCAAGTTCCCTCGGCAGGAAACTCAAGTTCCCTCGGCAGGAAACTCAAGTTCCCTCGGCAGGAAACTCAAGTTCCCTCGGCAGGAAACTCAAGTTCCCTCGGCAGGAAACTCAAGTTCCCTCGGCAGGAAACTCAAGTTCCCTCGGCAAGAATCTATTTTCTTATTCGTATGAAAAATAAAATTGAACGTATATGAATACAAATGACAATGCTTTTTATCAGGAAGCGGCCGGTTACCTGTCGTCCCGTATTACCGGTAATCCGGAAACCGCTATTATCTTAGGCAGTGGCCTGGGTTCCCTTGCCGACCAGATTGAAGACGCCGTGGTTATTCTCTATAGTGAGATCCCGCATTTTATGCATTCGACGGCCGCAGGACATAAAGGTAACTTCATCTGCGGCAGGCTGGGAGGAAAACAGGTGCTTGCCATGCAGGGACGTTTCCATTATTATGAGGGTTACACGATGCAGCAGGTGACATTCCCAATCCGGGTGATGAAGCTGTTGGGTGTTAAGAACCTGTTGGTTTCCAATGCCGCAGGCGGTATCAATACGAGTTTCAAAGTCGGTGACCTGATGATTATACGCGATCATATCAATATGATGCCTAATCCGTTGATCGGCCCGAATGACGAACGGCTCGGAACCCGCTTCCCGGATATGACACGCGCGTATGACCGGGAGTTTATCGGGCTTGTTGAAGAAATTGCCGCATCCCGCGGGATCTCGTTGAAGAAAGGCGTGTATGTCGGACTTACGGGTCCTTCATTTGAAACGCCGGCTGAGTATGCTTTCTACGGAAGGGTAGGAGGCGATGCAATCGGAATGAGTACGGTCCCTGAGGTAATCGTGGCCCGTCATGCCGGCCTGCGCGTATTCGGCATGTCTGTGATTACGAATGAAGGCTATCATTTTGCCGACGATTTTGTGAACGACGGAGCCGATGTGATTGTGGCTGCCAATAAGGCGGCTGCGGTCATGACCGTACTCTTCCGGGAATTGGTTGCCAAGATATAAATGTATTACCTTTGCTGATATGAAAACATTTGTAATAGTAGGATGCGGACGGCTTGCCGGAATAGTTTCGGAAGCTGTCGTCAGAGGATTATTGCCTGAGTATGAACTGGTGGGAGCCTATTCGCGTACGGCTGTCAAAGCAGAACGTATTGCCCGCCAGATGGAAAAGATCGGAAAACGTTGCGCCGTATGTACTACGGCGGATGAAGTGCTGGCCTTGAAGCCCGATATACTGGTGGAGACGGCTTCTCCGGCCGCTCTCCGTGAGTTTGCCATTCCGGCCCTGAAGAACGGAACTTCCATCGTTACCCTTTCGATCGGTGCGTTGGCCGACGACTCGTTCTACCAAGAAGTATGCGAAACGGCTAAAG
The DNA here is from genome assembly GCF_049860805.1 of Parabacteroides vesiculifaciens. Lineage (NCBI taxonomy): Bacteria > Pseudomonadati > Bacteroidota > Bacteroidia > Bacteroidales > Tannerellaceae > Parabacteroides > Parabacteroides vesiculifaciens. Next base: position 2,009,410 of record NZ_CP187555.1, on the reverse strand, counting down.
AGAACGGGACGCGTATCTACATCGCTTCGGGAGCTACCGGAGGTTTCGACGTCTTGCGCACGGCTGCCTTGATGGGTAACGCAACAGCCCGTTTCTTCAACGAGAAGGGACCTGACGCTTTGAAAGGGACTCCGGTTTATGAAGATGCTCTGCAAAACGAACAGAAAGTGGTGTTTACGGGCAATGCCGTGGAAGCCATCCGCCTGTTCCCTACGAAAGTGAACGTCACGGTGGCCGCCTCACGTGCATCCGTCGGTCCGGAAGCCATGCAGGTGACCATACAGTCGACTCCCGGATTTAAGGGAGACACCCAGAAGGTCGAGATCAGGAACGATCAGGTGCATGCCGTCGTGGATGTGTATAGCGCTACTGCGGAGATCGCAGGATGGTCGGTCGTGAACACCCTGCTGAATATTGTCTCACCCATTGTATTCTGAAAGATTGGCCAGCACTTTTTCGCTCAGGCGGTCGAACGCCTGACGGGTGCGGCCTGTCGAGGTCTGTACGCATCGTACATGCGGATGCTCCAAAAGATGGGCGCCGCCCAAAGCGCCGACGGTATCACAGAAACAAAGGTTATTGCCCGATAACCAGTTGACGAACGGAGCTTCGTCCCAGGCAGGAGACAATCCTGTGTTGAATAGTATCTTTTTATCACCTAACATTTGAAATTCGGCTTCGTGCAGCAGGACGGTATTTTTGTTCAGGCAACAGAATACGGCCTCGCTCTGCGTGAGTAATTCGTCCAGAGGCCGGAAACGATATCCCTTCTCGCGTGCCCATTCCTTTTCACTACGGGCAAAATAAGATATTTCCGCACCGAAGAACCGTAGCGCATCGGCGATCATGCCGCCCGACTTGCCCAAACCGATAATACCTGCTTTTAGCCCGGTGATTTCGCGTACGTCGCCATCCCAGGCCGGTCCGCTAAACCCGTGCAGGCAACGAACCAGTTCGCTAATGACATACTCGACTACCCCTTCGTCGCCATAATCCCGGATGCCTGTGACCGTGATACCGTGCCGGTTTGCATAATTGATGTCCACGTTGGCGCTCTCTGGTGAATAAAGCGAACAGCACATACCGATATATTTGATATTGGGGCATCTTTCCATCACTCCGCGGCCGATGCTCGAAGTGTAGCTCAGCAGAACCGCGTCAGCATCGCCGATACGATGGACGATCTCTTCGTCATCCGCTGGAATATCGGGGTATAACACTACTTCATTTGCAAACGTGTGCAATGCTTTCTCTGCCGAAGGAATCAAACTGACCGGCTCTATCGCAACTATTTTAGTAAACATGGCTATTAATTCTTTTTTGAAAATATGAAGAAACAAAGATACGTTTTTTTGTAAAGTTTCTATCTTTGTATTCAATTCAATCAATGTAATAAAATAAACTTATTTCTACCCATGAAGAATTCCAGAAGAGACTTCCTGAAGAAGGGAGCATTGGCAGGGTTCGGTGCCCTGATGATCCCAGAGATCGCAAAAGCAGCCGTAAAAGAAAATACATCTGTACATGCTCCGAAGATTAATCTGAAGAAAGATTGTGTGATCCTGTTCCAGGGAGATTCCATCACGGATTGCGGCCGTGACAAGAATAGCAACCGTTGTAATACAATGGAACAGTTTGGTAGCGGCTACGTCCTTTTTACCGCTACGCAGTTGTTGGAGAGGAAAGCGGCTTTGCAGCCTAAGATTTATAATCGCGGTATCAGCGGTAATAAAGTCTATCAGCTTCGTGATCGTTGGGAGCTCGACTGTCTTGCTTTTCAGCCGGATGTTCTGAGTATCCTGATCGGTGTGAACGATTACTGGCATACGCTGACACATAATTACAAAGGAACAGTCGAGACGTATGAAAACGATCTGCGTGCCCTGTTGAAATATACGAAAGAAAAGCTTCCGAATACACAGATTGTCTTATGCGAACCTTTCACCTTGCGCGATGGAGCGGCTATAGAAGACTCCAAATGGTATCCGATGTTCGACGAATTCCGTAAGTCCGCCCGTAAGTTGTCGGAGGAATTTAATACCGTATTCGTACCTTTCCAGTCGGGCTTCGATGCGGCAGTGAAGTTGGCTCCGGCACGTTATTGGTCGAACGACGGTGTGCATCCCGATTTACCCGGTCGTCAGTTGATGGCTAACATGTGGATGGAAGCGACTGGATTAAAATAAGATATGATTTTGAGCGGGTGCGGACTGTAAAAATAGTGCAAAAAAAGTGCAGTCAGGTTTTGGAAAATAAAAAAATACCTCTATCTTTGCACCCGTTATCGCGGAAGTAGCTCAGTTGGTAGAGCATAACCTTGCCAAGGTTAGGGTCGCGGGTTCGAGTCCCGTCTTCCGCTCCACTCGGTAACAGGGGCGGTATGAGGCCGCTTTTTTAATGTACTGAAGAAAGGCCCAGGTGGCGGAATTGGTAGACGCGCACGTTTCAGGTGCGTGTGTCGAGAGGCATGCAGGTTCGAGTCCTGTTCTGGGCACCTTTTCTCGCGCAGGTGGTGGAATTGGTAGACACGCTACTTTGAGGGGGTAGTGCCGGTTACGGCGTGTGAGTTCAAGTCTCATCCTGCGTACACAGATAGTCCATATAGTTAGTTTCTAAGCTAATTATATGGACTATTTTGTTTTATTTTTCATAATACAATAATACGATAGGATTCCCATTGTTATCAATAGTATATTTTGTTTTTATGAATTAATTGTACTCAAAGCGAAGAAGATTTGTAGTTGTTCCTTTATAGGGTACATTTCTGCATCCGGCCAGTTTAAAACCTAATTTATCCATCATAGAGATTTCTTTTTCATTAAAGTCGTAGACTTGTCCGAAAATACCATGATTGGGATAAATTTTAATAATGTGTTCTATCAGGGTTTTGATCGCACCTTTTGCCAGCCCATTATTACGATAGGGTTCAGCAATCCATAAGCAACCTAATTCAATCATTGGATCGCCATTATCTATAAAAGATATGCCTCCTTTAATTGTCTTTTCCTGCGTTATTGCAAAATCTTGGGGCACAGCTTTTGATCTGCATCTCTTGACAAATTCAATAAAATCCGCGATGGTGCGTGGGTACTCAGGGCGTAAGTTTTGATCGATATCAGCCGATTTTATCCCTGTAACAAATTCATCAGCATCTGATGTCTGCCAAATCCTCATAATGGCTTTCTGCTTTTTTATTATAAGATTTTCCATGATAAAAAATAATAAGGTTAATATGATAAATTAGATTGTCAATGATGTGAAAGGTTTATTCACTCGGGTGGTTTTATTTTTCTTTTTTACGCTGTTATTTCTGGGTTTAAGATTTGATTTAATAGTCTTATAACATTCTTGTTATTTATATAATACAAAAAAGTGTGCCAAAACTCCGTATTAACCGGGGTTTGGCACACTCTTATTACGCAAATGAAGATTAAGCTTTCGTCGTTTCTTTCCAGATGCGGATCATGTAAAAGGCCAGATGTGTGAAAGCGAAAACGAAAGATATAATCAACAGGATTTTGCTTTCTTCCCAACCGACGGTTTGCTGATGCCAGAGCCCTGTAATCACGCAGAGGATGGCGAGGACGATCCCGATCATATTCAGGGCCAATTGTCCGTGGCGGTTGGCATGATTATATTCCAGTTTGCTGTGCTTGATGCCATAGCAGGCATAGATGTCCAACCCGATCAGCATCCATAGCACTAAACGGATCCAGGTGTCGGCAGGCAGGAAAAGCATCATGCACAGGCAAGTGATAATCCCGGCTACCGGAACGAACGGTACTAGCGGAGTCTTGAAAGCACGGGGTACATCCGGCATTGTTTTTCGGACCATCAGTACGCCGGCACAAACCAACGTAAAGGCGAAAAGCGTACCGATACTGGTCATTTCGCCAGCCAGACGTGCAGGAACGAAAGCTGCCAGCAAACCAACAAGCACCATAAACAACAGGTTACTGCGTGCCGGCGTCCTGAACTTCTCATTGATATGCGAAAAGAACGGAGGCAATAACCCGTCGTGGCTCATACTAAGGAAAACGCGGCTTTGCCCTAACAGCGTCACCATGATGACCGAGCAGTATCCGAACAAGATCGCGAGCACGATCGCTTTATTCATCCAGGGATAAGCCGGGTGAAGCACACCTGAAGCATCTACTTCTCCCATATGTTCGATCGCGATCGCCACGGGAGCGATACCTTGTTGACCGCCAAATTCGGAATAGTGGGCTACACCTGTCATAACGTGGGCGAACAACATATATAATACGGTACAAACAAGCAGTGAGACAAGGATCCCGATCGGCATATCCCTTTTCGGATTTTTGGCTTCTTGGGCAGCCGTGCTGACCGCATCGAAACCTAAGAAAGCGAAAAACACGATAGCTGCTCCACGTAAGACTCCCGACAATCCATATTCACCCAGCGTGCCTGTGTTTGACGGAATATAAGGCGTGTAATTATCCGTATTAATATATTTCCATCCCAAGAAAATGAAAATCAGAACGACCGACACTTTCAGAAAGACGATGATCCCGTTGAAAATGGAACTTCCTTCCGTCCCCCGGACCAGGAAAAGGCTCATCAGGACAACGATTAGAAATGCCGGGATATTGACAATACCGCCGTCCCAGGGACAGGCCGTAAGGGCTGTCGGCAGATTAATCCCGAGTCCTTCCAGGAAGACGACGAGATAACGACTCCAACTGATGCTGACCGTTGTCGCGGCAACCGTATATTCCAGAACCAAGTCCCAGCCGATAATCCAGGCAACCAGTTCGCCCATCGTAGCGTATGAATAGGTATAAGCACTTCCCGCAACCGGGATCATCGAAGCGAACTCCGCGTAACAAAGTCCGGCGAAACAGCATCCGATAGCCGCAATAGCAAATGATAGCGTAATGGCCGGCCCTGTATATCCGGCGGCCACTGTCCCGGTTATGGAAAACAGACCGGCACCGATAATGACGCCCACGCCGAGAGCGACCAGGCTCCACGGTCCCAATACCCGTTTTAATGTTTTACTTCCTGATAGATTGGCTTCGGCCTGCAAGGCCTCCAAAGGCTTTTTAATGAATAATCCCATCGTTTATTTGTGCATATTTATAAATTGGGCACAAAGGTAGGGATTGCTCGGGTGATCTACAAATGTTAACTGTGGATGGGCAACCGTCTCCATATAAAGCCGGGAATCAGTTCCCAGAAGAATACCAAAAGGGTATATTTCCAGTCGATTACGGCATGGCGTTTTTTACGTCCGATCGCTTTTACTATTTTTCGGGCTACATATTCCGGAGACATCAGCATCGGATATGTGTCGTTTTTCAACAGATCGGTTTTCACAAATCCAGGGCGGATATCCGTAAATACGATCGGGAGCTTTTCCATGTGTGCCAGTTGGTCGAGTGCCTCGATATACGTATTCTGGTAGCGTTTGGTTGCGGAATAGGAGGGAGCAGCTCCCAAGCCTTTTGTCCCGGCTATGGAACTGATCACGGCCAATTGCCCGCCGCCCTGCTTTTTGAAATAGTCGTATGCGGTAGTCACCATCCTTGTAAATCCGACCGTATTCGTCTGGACGGTAGCCAATTCGATCTCGGGGTCCAGCATTCGGTTCTGGCTGCCGATGCCAGAGCTAAGCAAAAAGATGTCCATTCCGCCGACCTTGTCGATCAGTTCCGTCATTTTTTTAGGCGCATCCAGGCTGGTTACATCCAATTGCGCCGTTTCAATCCGGTCAGGTGCTTCCGAGCGGATTTTTTCAAGCAGTTCCGTTCGCCGTCCGGCAATCCCGATTCGCCATCCCAGTTTACAATATAGTAGTGTAATCTCGTATCCGATACCGGAAGTGGCACCTATGATGATGATTCTTTTAGCTGATACCATAAATTATATATGAAGTGTTACAAACTTCACAAACTTAGACAAAAATATTAAATACCTCATAAGTGATTAGGGCAACCGCACCAAATCCAGCAGTAACAATTTTTTATTTCTATGGAGAGAAAAACCCGTTTTTGTCCCGAATAATTCTTTCTTAAGTGCCTGCTAATTCTGTAATCGGTGCCAGTGATTATATAATCAGTGGTTGTGATTATATAATTGCTGGCACTGATTTTATAATCACTGGCACTGATTACAGAATTGATAGGCACTCCGATATTTTTTATGCCTATGTAGATAAGTTTTCTTGTAGCGGGGATAGATTATTCCTTATATTATGTAGTCCATAAGATCGTATTGCTTAAAAATGAATTTGGTGCGGTCGCCCTGATAAGTGATCAGACTACCTTCAATCCTGCTTGCAATGTGCGCATTTCTTTGGGAACGGACTTTTTTATGCTTTCGATCAGGATACTTGCGACCGAGTGCCGGATGAAATCTTTACGGGTTACCCAAACGATTTCACGGGCCGGTTTGGGGATGGCAAACGGACGTACCAGTTCTTTTTGCTGTTCGCTTAACTGGTAGGTGGCCAGTTCCGGAATGAAGGTGACGCCGTTGCCGCTCTCTACCATACGCATAAAAGTTTCCAAACTTCCCAGGCGGTAAGCAGCCTGACGGAGTTTAACCTTCTCCATCTGGCAGAAACGCATCAACTGATCGCGGAAACAATGTCCTTCATCCAATAACCAGAGACGTTCGTCGCTGATATCGGCGGAACGGACCATGTCTTTTTTAAAGACACTTTCGTTGCGGGCTACATAAGCATAAAACTGTTCGTAATATAAAATGTCTCCCTGCAACTGCATCTCTGTCGGTTGGTTCGCGATGATGGCGGCGTCTATTTCTCCGTTCAGGAGGGCTTTCATAGTCGGAGCCGTTTGCATTTCGAGGATGCGGATATCCAGATCGGGGTGTTTCTCCGATACTTGCTGGAAGAAGCGGGGGAGCAGATAAGGTGCGATCGTCGGTAGCACAGCGAGGCGGAACGTCCCTTTCAAAGATTGCTCTTCCTCGTTCACGATATCTTTAATAAGAGAAGTCTGGTAAAGTACGACACGCGCTTGGTCGATCACCTTACGGCCGGCAGGGGTAGGGCAGACCGGCTGGATGTTACGGTCGAAAAGTTTCACCCCTAATTCATCTTCCAATTTCTGGATCATCATGCTTAATGTGGGTTGGGTCACACGGCAATGTTCTGCTGCTTTGGCAAAATGGCGGTAGGTATCTACGGCCAGGATGTATTCGAGTTGTTGTATATTCATATGCTTTGTTTGTGTTACGGACTCTATAGTGATAATTTCTACGAAGGTAGAAAAAAAACATGGAATATAATAATTTTTATAATTAAGTTGTGCCTGAAAGGAAGGTGATAAGTGGTGGAAAAATATTTGTGTAAAAAAGACATTTTATTGTCTAAATACTTTTATAAGTCTGAGAAATAGATTTTCTTTGTACTTGTTAACTGATATATTACCATACAATAATAAAGTCTATGCAGCAAAAGTTAATGTTAGCCATCGGAGTCACAGTTGTCCTTTGTGCCTGTCATTCTAATTCGTACCATTCCGACGAACTAATAGTCGAAGTGCCTTTTACCGGAGTACATCTGACCGATCATTTCTGGGCTCCCCGCATCGAGGTGAACCGGACTGTCTCTATCCCTTCCGCTTTCAGGCAGTGTGAAATAAACGGCCGTTTCGATAATTTCGCGTTGGCCGGAGGATTGATTAAGGGTGAGCATAAGGGGGATTTCCCGTTTGACGATACTGATCCCTATAAGATAATCGAGGGAGCCTCCTACTCGCTTGCCGTCAAATACGATCCGAAGCTGGATGCTTATCTGGACAGTGTCATTACGCTGATCGGAGCTGCGCAGGAGCCGGATGGTTATCTGACTACCTGCGTGACGAACAAATGTGAACGGTTGAACCGCTGGTGGGGAACCCACCGTTGGGAGAAGCTGAACAGCCATGAGCTTTATAACAGCGGCCATTTATACGAGGCGGCTGTCGCTCACTACCAGGCAACGGGTAAACGGAACCTGCTCGATGTCGCAATCAAAAATGCCGATCTGGTTTGCAAAGACTTTGGTCCGGGCGAAGGACAGAAGCATGTCCCTTCCGGCCACCCGATCATCGAGATGGGGCTGGCCAAGATGTACAAGGTTACCGGAGACCGGAAATACCTGGATATGGCCAAATATTTTGTGGAAGAAACCGGACGCGGGACGGACGGCCATCGGTTGAATGCCTATAGCCAGGACCATAAGCCGATTCTGGATCAGGAGGAAATTGTCGGGCATGCCGTCCGGGCGGGGTATTTGTATTCAGGTGTGGCGGATGTCGCTGCCTTGACGAAAGACACGGCTTATTTCAATGCGCTCTGCCGGATATGGGATAATATGGCGACAAAGAAACTGTATATCACGGGAGGAATCGGTTCGCGTGCTCAGGGAGAAGGCTTCGGCCCGGAATATGAGTTGCATAACCATAGCGCCTACTGCGAGACGTGCGCTTCCATTGCCAATGTGTATTGGAACCAGCGAATGTTCCTGGCAACGGGAGATGCTAAATATATAGATGTATTGGAACGGGCCTTGTATAATGGCGTAATCTCGGGCGTTTCGCTGAGCGGCGACAAGTTTTTCTATGACAATCCGCTCGAATCGATGGGACAGCACGAACGCGCCCCTTGGTTCGGCTGTGCCTGTTGCCCGGGTAATGTCACCCGTTTCATGGCTTCCATTCCTAAATATATGTATGCGACACAAGGGAATAATATCTATGTCAATTTATATGCCGGCAGTAGCAGCAAGGTCGTTTTGCCCAATGATACGGTAGCTTTGGTCCAGGAGACTGAATATCCCTGGGACGGCATTGTCAAACTGACAGTCTCGCCGCAGAAATCTACCTCTTTTAATCTGAAACTCCGTATTCCTGCCTGGACCAGCGACGAGCCTGTTCCAGGTAGCGACTTGTATGCGTTTACTAAAAGAGACCGGAAACCGTGTGCTATTTTTATTAACGGAAAGCCTTTGAAGGAGAAAGCCCATCATGGATATGTCGTGATTGAACGGGAATGGAAGCCGGGAGATATCGTCGAACTCCGTATACCGATGGAAGTACGCCGGGTTAAGGCACACGAGAAAGTGCGTGCTGACGAAGGATTGCTGGCTGTCGAACGCGGGCCGGTGATGTATTGCCTCGAAGGTGTCGATATGCCTGACCGGCATGTGTTCAACAAATTCTTACCGGAAGATGCTGCTTTCACCTGCCAATATGAGAAGGATAAGTTGAATGGAATTATTGAATTGTCGACAGTCGCCAAGGAATTGGATTGTGATAAGGAAAGCGGTTCTGTTTCAGAAAAAGAAGTTCCCGTCAAGCTGATACCTTATTCAACCTGGAATAATCGTGGCAACGCCGAGATGGCTGTCTGGATTCCGGCTTCGGCTGCTTATGCCAAACCGACTCCCGAACCGAGCATCGCTTCCCGGGCACAATCATTTACGGTCGTAAGCGCCCCGATCCAGAAAGACGGAATTGCACATGAACGTCGCGAATGGTGTTATGGCGTGAACGACCAGTGGGACCCGAAAAGCTCGGACGATATGTCGAAACCTTATTGGTACTTCTGGTTGAAGGAGGGAACACAGGAATCGATCGAATATGTGTTCGACAAACCGGAAACCGTACGCAATGTTCAAGTCTATTGGCTCGACTTTGACCATTATGACGGTAACTACCGTGTCCCGGCCAGTTGGAAAGTCCAGTATCGGATCGGCAACAGTTGGAAGGATGTGGCAGCACAAGGCGAGTATGGTTGCAAGAAGGATTGCTATAATTCTGTCGATTTCACTCCTGTCGAAACTACCGGATTGAAGTTAGTTATCCAGTTACAGAAAGGCGAGTCGGGCGGAGTAATCGAATGGAAAGTGAATTGATCCATACTCTGAAAAGATAATCGGTAACATAATCTTGAATAAAAATGAAACGAATCGTATTGATAGCACTTGCCGGTATAAGTTTGGCGGGCAGTGCGCAGACACATGATGGCGGCTATCCGATCACTCCTGTCCCTTTTACTTCCGTTAAGGTAACGGATAATTTCTGGGGGCAGAGATTGAGGGCAAGCCGTGAAGTTACCATCCCGCTCGCCTTTAGCAAATGCGAGGAAACGGGACGCTATGAGAACTTCGTGAAAGCGGCTCATCCGAGTAGCGAGAATAAGGTGGAGGGATATTCATTCGACGATACGGATGTATATAAGACGATCGAAGGGGCAAGCTATTCCATGCAAACCTATCCCGATAAGCGGCTGGACCGTTACATCGACAGCGTCCTGACAATCGTGGCTTCGGCACAGGAAGCGGATGGCTATTTATACACGGCCCGCACCATGAATCCGCAGCATCCGCACGAATGGGCGGGAAGTAGCCGCTGGGAAAAGGTGGAAGACCTGAGCCATGAGTTTTACAACCTCGGACACATGGTAGAAGGTGCTGTCGCCCACTATCAGGCAACGGGGAAAAGGTCGTTTCTGGATATTGCGATCCGGTATGCCGACTGTGTGGAAAAGGCGATAGGCGACAAGCCGGGACAGCTTGTCCGCGTGCCCGGGCATCAGATTGCCGAGATGGCGCTTTGTAAGCTCTACTTGGCGACAGGGCGGAAGAAGTACCTCGACCTGGCTAAGTTTTTCTTAGATAAACGTGGTTATACGGAACGCCGGGATGCCTATAGCCAGGCACATAAACCGGTGCTGGAACAGGATGAAGCTGTCGGACATGCCGTACGGGCCGCTTATATGTATTCCGGAATGGCAGACGTTGCTGCCTTGACGGGCGATACAGGTTACATCCACGCCATCGACCGTATCTGGGATAACGTGGTGACGAAGAAATTGTATATCACGGGAGGTATCGGCGCTACCAACAACGGGGAGGCTTTCGGTGAAAACTATGAGTTGCCCAATATGTCGGCCTATTGTGAAACTTGCGCCGCCATCGGGAATGTGTATTGGAATTACCGCCTGTTCCTCTTGCATGGCGAATCCAAATATTATGATGTGTTGGAACGTACCTTATATAACGGGTTGATTTCGGGCGTATCGCTGGATGGCGGCGGCTTCTTTTATCCCAATCCGCTGGAGTCCGTCGGGCAGCATCAGCGCCGGCCGTGGTTCGGATGTGCCTGTTGCCCGTCCAATATCTGCCGTTTCATTCCCTCGTTGCCGGGTTATGTATATGCCGTGCACGACAAAGACGTGTATGTCAATCTTTTTATGAGTAACACATCCGAATTGAATGTGGGCGGAAAGCATTTGAAGCTGGCCCAAACGACCGGATATCCCTGGAACGGCGACATCCGGCTGGAAGTGACGCCTAAAGGCAAACAGGATTTCACCCTGAAGATCCGTGTGCCGGGTTGGGTGAAAGGCGAAGTTGCGCCGAGTAACTTGTATGCATTCTCCGACCGCAAACAATTGGGCTATTCCGTAAAGGTGAACGGCGAACCTGTGGAGAGTGATTTGGACAAAGGCTATTTCTCAGTCTCCCGCCAATGGAAAAAAGGGGATGTCGTAGAGGTGCATTTCGATATGGAACCGCGTACGGTCAAAGCCAATACGAAGGTCGTGGCAGACCGGGGACGAGTCGCTGTGGAGCGGGGACCGGTGGTTTATTGTGCCGAGTGGCCGGACAATGACTTCAGCGTCCTTAGCGTCTTGATGAACCAGAAACCCGAGTTTACGGTCGAGCACAAACCGGACCTCCTGTATGGCATCGATGAAATCAAGACGACGGCGCAAGCATTGAGCTATGATGAAAACGGCCGTCTGGCTGCCAAGGATGTAACGCTTACCCTGATCCCCTATTATGCATGGGCCCATCGTGGCGCCGGCGAAATGGCGGTCTGGTTGCCCCAGGACATGAGCGCTACGCGTCCGAGTCTGCCTCCGACGATTGCATCTACTTCCAGGATTACCGCATCCCATTCGTCCAAATCGATTACAGCTATCAACGACCGTTTGGTGCCGGAAGATGAAAACGACCGGACGATGCCCTATTTCCATTGGTGGCCGGAAGAAGGCACGACGGAGTGGATCGTTTATGAGTTCGAAAAGCCTCAAACAGTTTCCGCCAGTACGGTCTACTGGTATGACGATGCGCCTTGGGGCGGTTGCCGTGTGCCGGCAAGTTGGAAGCTGCATTACCGGGATTCGGGAGGAAGTTGGAAGCCTGTCACGAACCGTACGGCCTACGGAGTCGAAAAAGGAAATGGCAACACCGTCACTTTCGCACCTGTCACGACAAATGCCTTAAAACTGGAAGTCGTGCAACCCGAAAAGAATTCTTCCGGTCTTTTTGAGTGGTCTGTCGAATGAGCTTCCAATAATAGGGAGCCGATCGAATACTTATAGAAAACATCTATGTATGTATAGAAATTATCTGTTTGACAAGCACTTATATCTGATGTATCTTTGCAGTACAAGAAAAACGAAAAGTATAACAATTAAAAAGTAAAGCAGTATGAAGACATTAGATTATATCCATTTGGATGCAGTAGCAGCAGGTAAAGTAGTTGAAGCATTACAACAGTTATTAGCCGATTATCAGGTATTCTATACAAACCTCCGTGGTTTCCATTGGAACATTAAAGGACACGGTTTCTTCGTCCTTCACAGCAAATTCGAAGATATGTATAATGATGCCGCCGAGAAGGTAGACGAACTGGCTGAACGTATCCTGATGCTGGGTGGCGTTCCGGTTAACAAATTCAGTGAATATCTGAAAGTCGCCAAAGTAAAGGAGGTTTCAGGCGTATCTTGTGCAGACGAAGCCTTGGAGAACGTTCTGAACACCTACGGACAGTTTATCGCTGAAGAACGTAAACTGCTTTCTCTGGCTTCCGAGTCCGGAGACGAGGCAACGGTAGCGCTGATGAGCGATTACCTGAAAGAACAGGAAAAATTGGTTTGGATGTTAGTGGCTTACTCTTCTTGCGACTGCAAGAAATAATAAGTGTGTAAGTAATTAATAATTTATTCGTTGCGTTTGGAAAGAGGCACTCTGTGAAGGGTGCCTTTTTTTGCTGAACGGCTATCGTGGAGAAACTTTCCTGCTGGCGGGAAACACTTCATTTATTTTTTGTGTTTATATTTGATATGTTATTGGCTGGCATCAAAAGAATTTATGACTTATGAATAATCTATCGGAAAAACAGTTTAGTCTTATGCAACCTCTTATTCGTGAAGAAATGCGTATACCGGATATTGCCGGTATGGATGATCTGATCTCTTTAATGGAGCGGTCTGTGAACAATGAAGAGAGTTTCCATCTCGATCTGCTTTTGGCATCATTGGCGCGTATGCATACGTCGGTGAAGTTGGCAGATGCCGTCCGCATGGCGCCTGCCTTTGAACGGGCCTGTCTGTTCATGAAAGGCCATGCGGAAGGGACGGAAGCGGCCGGAGATCTGGATATCTTTGTAGCTGCTTTTCTTATCGAATACGCCCAACTGCTTTTACCTGAGTTTACTGGGCATGACCGGGGGTTGAACGACCTTTTGGTCCATATTCTTTTTAAACATGAAGGGCTGAAGGATAAGAAAGTGCAAGTTGCCTCCCGGGATTATAAAAGCTATTGGGAACTTGTCAAGCTTGCCCTCAAAAAGATTAAGGAAAAAGATACTTTGCCCCTATTATCGACGCCTACACACCGTCCGGCCTGGATCGATCCTGCCGTCCTTGTTTCACGCATAGAGAAGTATCAGAAGCATAACCGCAAACCGGAGCATATGGATTTTCAGATAGCCGTCTCCCGTGTGGCGCTCGACCGGGCGGACGAGGCGATTCCTTTGATTAAGGAAAAGCTGACTGGGGAATATCGTGAGCTGCTCCTTTTCCTGTTTACTCCCGGAGCGCTTCCCAAGAAGCCTTTTACGTTTCAGTCCGTGTGGATGACTGCCGGTCTGGTGAAGAGCCCGGATACCGTCTATGAAGAGTTTGCTGATTTTCCGTATTCGGCCGTGAACCGTGCTTATCTGACGGGCAATATCACTTGCGATGTGTTCGTCTTCGAAAAGCCTTTTGGCAAGTTCGACCGCATTTTGCAATTGATTCCGCCTGCAAGCCGTAACGTGGCGATACAGAAACGTTTCGGCGGCTATGCTTTGTATATGACCTATCGCTCTCCTTCCCGTATTCCGCTTTTGGTGGAGACGTTCTGGAATATGTCTTTACGTGAAAGGGATTTGAAGCGGCTCATGTTGCTTACTCCCAATGCTCCCCAGGTGTTGCTGGCCGTATTGATACGGGACCGTTTCCGCGATGCGTACTGGAATGATATGGAACTGAGCCGTCTTAATATGGCGGCACTCGAAACACTGTCTGATTTGGACTACCGTTGGGGCGAAATGTCGAAGACGTATCTTGCTCTTTGCCTGTTGAGTATCGACAAGACGGTCCGTTCTTATGCCGCGGAGCTCTGGGCCGGCCTGGTAAAGAAAGGGAAGATGGACAGTGTGGCCGTCGGGCGGGTTTTAGGCGAAGTAGAAACCTTTGAGTGGTCGCCGGTCCAACGGTTTGTGAGCCTTGTAACAGACGAAATGATGAATATTTCCCCCTTGCATAATAAGGAACTTGAACGGATGTTCGTCTCTTTTCTGACTCACTTGCCGAAAAACCCGGTGAAGGACTTGAAGAGATTGCTCGAAGCCTTTGTCGAACTGCTGGCTGTAAACCAGTCGAGAGTAAGAGATAAATCATTGCTTTCCCTGCTTAAGAAATGGCGAAAAAATATGAAGCTGACAGAGATAGTGGAAAAATGCCTCGATTTGGAATGATGTATAGTATGATGTAGTAAAAGGTTTGTGGTGGAATCTTGTCGGAATATTGAATGATGTTGCATTCACAAGAGTAATCCTTCCGGTTCCCATTTGTCCGGAGCGTCCGGATCGTCCGAATCGTCGCATCCGAACCCTATCGCCATGCCGAATAGCAGCAAGGCGATTTTGAAGAATGATTGTAAAACAGTTGTTTTCATAAGATTTGAAATGTATGTGGATAAAGAAAAATTATTGTGTGAAGGAGTGGTAAGTTCCGTCTCGCCTGAACGGTGGCCATCGTCTCGCCTGAACGGTGCCCGTCGTCTTGCCTGAACGGTGGCCATCGTTTCGCCTGAACGATGGCCATCGTCTCGACGAGACGGAAAATGTGGAATTATAATTCTCCCGGACGTTCTTCTTCTCCGCCACCGCCGCTATTGGGTACTTCACCGATGTAAAGCGGTGTGTAGATCAGCGTGCGAGGGGACTTCAATAAGGTGGAAGTGTTGCTGTAATACGTCTCGACCTCCAGCCGGTACGTCCCTTCGGCGAGGTTTGCCGGAACAACGAGTATGATGCGTTTCGGTTCGTTGATCGAAGTCGAAGTGATCGTAGCCGCCACTGCCTCCGTTTCGGCATTGACGAACTTGATGCTCCCGATGCCCGACCCGTCCGCGTTGAGGCTGCGGATCTTCGTGCCCGTGATGTCGATCGTGTTGCCCGGTGTCATGAATCCGTCCGTGCGTCCGGTGGCCGAGTCGGTCACCAAGCCGATGCGCGCGCCGCCCGAATCGAGCACGTTGCCGGAGAATACAGGCTGTACCCTTTCCAGTTCCTTGCGGAACGCAGCCGAGGGGTTGATGTTCACGTACGCTTTGTGCTTGGCAGGGTCTACCGTGCCGCTTGTCCCGACGAACGAACCTGGCAATGCCGGAGCGTAGAGTGCCGAGCCGGTGTTGACGGTGTTGCCCTGGCAGACCAGGTCGATGATCTTCTTGTCATACAAGGTGATAATACTGATTACCGTTTCGCGGTTATTGGCCGTCTCCTTCACGATGTCGTCGGCGAGATTTTCGACCGTCTTCGGGAGGAGGGTTTTTACTGTAGCGGTGTAGTCGTTTGTCACGTCTTTTGTCAGAAGGTTTTCGGCGAGATCGAAGAACCATTTGTAATTTTTAGTAGCCATGATAATTTGTTTATGTTTTCAGGGCAAACTTACTCTTTTTAACCAGATAAATGCCCTGAAAAACAATGCTTTTATTATGTTATGCAGCATACCGCAGTCATCCGTGGGATAAAAATTCGTTCCGGTGACGGGGTCATGGGCTAATCATCTTTTATAAATGCTTACATTTGCAGGAAATATAAAAACGATATTGATGCAGATGGAAGATAAGATCGTATTACCGGCAGAGTGGCATCCGCAAAGTGCCGTCCAGTTGACGTGGCCGCATGAAGGGACGGATTGGGCGCCTATATTGGACGAGGTGCTCCCTTGTTTCGCGTCGATCGCCAAAGAGGTGGTCAAATGGGAGAAGTTGTTGATTGTCTGTCCCGACGAACAGGAAGTTCGCAGGCAATTGGGCGAAGTGGATTACAGCCGGATCATTTTCCGCGAGATGGCAACGAATGATACCTGGGCACGCGATCACGGCGGCATTACGGTATTCGACCAGGGAGAACCGGTCGTGTATGACTTCGTGTTCAATGGCTGGGGGATGAAGTTTGCGGCGAACTTGGATAACCTGATTACGCGCCGACTGTCGGCACAGGGAACATTTGCCGAAGGCGTCCCGGTTATCAATATGCAGCCGTTCGTATTGGAAGGCGGCAGCATCGAATCGGATGGCAAGGGGACGTTGCTGACGACCGTCGAATGCCTCTCGTCCCTGAACCGGAACGAATATCTGCAAAAGGAAGAACTGGAAGCCTACCTGAAAGAGATCTTTGGCTTCGAACGCATCTTATGGCTGGAAAACGGCTATCTGGCCGGTGATGATACGGATAGCCATATCGATACGTTGGCACGGTTCTGTAGCGAAGATACGATTGCGTATGTGCAGTGTACGGATGAGTCGGATGAACATTTCGATGAGCTGCAGGCGATGGAACAGGAGTTGCAGGCTTTCAGGCAGGCTGACGGCAAACCTTACCGGCTGATCGCACTGCCGATGGCGGACCCGGTGATATGGAACGGCGAACGTCTTCCGGCTACTTATGCCAATTTTTTGATTATCAACGGAGCTGTGTTGCTTCCTTATTATAACTCTCCGAAGGACGAACTGGCGAAGGATGCTTTGCAACAGGCTTTCCCGGATCGCGAGATTGTAGGGATCGATTGCTTGCCGTTGATTAAACAACATGGTTCGCTGCATTGCGTGACGATGCAGTACCCGGAGGGAGTTATTAGTTGAAAGTTGAGAGTTGAAAATTGAAAGTTATGATGGAAGATATATTAAAGGTTGGATTGGTGCAGCAGGCGAATACGGGAGACCGGGCTGCTAATATTGAGAAACTGAAACAAAATATCCGGGCTTGCGCTTTGCAAGGGGCGGAGTTGGTCGTTTTGCAGGAGTTGCATAACGGGCTTTATTTTTGCCAGACGGAAGATACCGGTGTCTTCGACCAGGCGGAACCGGTTCCGGGACCTTCTACAGAGGTATTCGGGGCGTTGGCGAAGGAGTTGGGCGTCGTGCTGGTTCTTTCTTTGTTTGAGAAACGGGCCCCCGGTTTATATCATAATACGGCTGTCGTGATTGAGAAAGACGGTACGATTGCCGGGAAATACCGTAAGATGCATATCCCGGATGATCCGGCTTATTATGAGAAGTTCTATTTTACACCCGGTGATCTCGGATTCGAGCCGATCCGGACTTCGGTCGGTAAATTGGGCGTATTGGTTTGCTGGGACCAGTGGTATCCCGAAGCAGCCCGCCTGATGGCGATGAAAGGGGCGGAGTTGTTGATTTATCCGACAGCCATCGGTTGGGAAAGCAGTGACACGGAGGATGAGAAACAACGCCAATTGGGTGCTTGGGTGACTGTTCAGCGGGGACATGCCGTAGCCAACGGACTTCCGGTCGTTACGGTAAACCGGGTAGGGCATGAGGCTGACCCGTCCGGACAGACGAAGGGCATCCGGTTTTGGGGAAACAGTTTCGCCTGCGGTCCGCAGGGTGAGTTATTGGCCGAACTCTCCAACAGTGATGAAGAAATACGAATTGTGGAGATCGATAAGGCGCGTAGCGAGAATGTCCGCCGTTGGTGGCCTTTCTTCCGGGATCGCCGTATCGATGCCTTTGGAGGCTTGACCGAACGTTTTCTGATATGAGATTCTATAACCGTATAGAGGCCGTCTGCCGTATGAACCGATTGGGTGCGGAAAGGCGGCCTTTCTTGTTTGTAATCGATTACAAGCAAGACCGGGTGATTGTGGAAGAACCGGACAAGGTCGACCCCGGGGAGTTGCTTTACAACCTGGAGGGGGTGACGAATGCCGCGGCTGCAAGTCGTATGAAGACTCCGGAGAATCGGAGTTCTGCAATCCGGTGGGAGACATTCCCAGTGACACAGGAGGACTATGCCGGCTCGTTTCATAAAGTTGTCGGGCATATCCGGGCCGGAAACTCTTACTTGGTCAATCTGACTTGTGCCACTCCTGTCCGGACCAATCTCGATTTGAAAGAAGTTTTTGTCCGTTCGGAAGCCCGGTATAAGCTCTGGATGAAAGACCGTTTTGTCGTTTTCTCTCCTGAGATATTCGTGAAGATACGGGATGGACATATCTATTCCTATCCGATGAAGGGCACGATCGATGCCACGCTCGCGGATGCCCGCAGGCGGATATTGGACGATCCGAAGGAAACGGCCGAGCACGCTACGATTGTCGACCTGATCCGCAATGACCTGAGTATGGTGGCGACTGAGGTGACGGTGACCCGTTACCGGTACATAGATGAGTTGCCGACACATAAAGGTGCTTTGTTGCAGGTCAGTTCGGAGATCCGGGGGCGCCTTGCAGGGAACTGGCAGGCAGAGACAGGGGAATTGCTTTTCCGTCTCCTTCCGGCAGGTTCTATCACTGGTGCGCCTAAAAAGAAGACAATGGAGATTATAGCGGAAGCCGAGACATACGAAAGGGGGTTCTATACGGGTGTCATGGGCTATTTTGACGGGAACAGCCTGAACAGTGCCGTCATGATCCGCTTCTTAGAACAACAGGCCGATGGCTCTTTAATCTTTAAGAGTGGAGGAGGCATCACCTCCCAAAGTGATTTGGAAAGCGAATATAACGAAATGAAACAGAAAGTCTATGTCCCCATTTATTGAAACGATCCGGATCGAGAACGGGCGGATTTATAACTTGCCCTATCATAACCGGCGCATGAATGAGACACGCCGGGACGTGTTGCACCAAACCGGTTCCCTTGATTTGGATGAATGCATCCGCCCCGGAAACTACCGGGAACGGACAAAGTGCCGGGTTGAATATGATAAAGATATCTTGAAAGTGGAATATGCCGCCTATCATATCCGTCCGGTATCTTCTTTGCGGCTGGTCACCGGAGACGAAGCCGCTTACCGTTATAAAAGTACGGACCGGAGCGTGTTGAACCGTTTGTTTGCGTTGCGCGAAGCGGAAGACGACGTGCTGATCGTCCGGGGAGGGCTGTTGACCGACACCTCTATTTGCAACCTTGCGCTCTGGAACGGGCAGCAATGGGTTACCCCTTCCGTACCGTTGCTGGCAGGAACGAAAAGGGCCTCTTTGCTGGATCAGGGAAAGATTGTTACAGGTGATATCCGTCCGGAGGATTTGCCGGGCTATTCCCGTATCAGGTTGTTCAATGCGATGATCGAGTTTGGAGAAATCGATCTTTCGGTAGACAAGATCGTACTTTGACTCAGATAGTCCTTGTCGTTGGCATAGATATAGAGCAGGGTTCCGTTCTTAATGGTGTTGATGATCGGTTTGGCAAGCGGCTGGGGCAGGGCGGGGCAACCGAAACTTCTTCCTAAGCGGCCTGCCGATGCTGCGACAGACGGGCTGCAATAATTGGCCCCGTGCACCACGATCGCCCGTTCTTTTGCCCGGTCGTTAATGCCTTTTTCCAAGCCGTTCAGGATTAAGGAATAGCCGTTTTTACCCTGATAGGTGTTCTCCGTAACGAAAAATCCCAAGGAACTTTTGTATGAATTGACTTTGTTGGAGAAAGAAGTGGCGTAATTCCCTCCGCTGTTTTTCCCGTGCGAGACGAGAGATGAGAACAGGAGTTTCTTGTGCCGGATATCCAGGACGTAAAGGCGTTCTTCCGTGGATGGCTTCGTGAAGTCGATCAGGGTAATGATATCTTTATTACGTCGTTCGACCGCCTGTGCTCCGGTTATCGCTTGCTCGAAGGCTGTATAGTTCACCACATTATCTAATTGCATGTCTGTATAGAGCTGCCGGCATAACGAAGGCATAGCCGCCACCGGTTCAGCCGGGAGTAAAGGGGATGAACTTCGGGTTGCCGTATAATTGGCAGGAAGAAATAATAAGACCGAATATAAACAGATGCGCAATAACATAAGATTGAATAATGTCGCACAAAGATAAGACTTTTAATCAAAAACGAAAACAATAGTCTCATTTACAGGTGCCCAATCATAAACGAACTTGGCGTGCGAGGTCGCATTCCGGACGCACATATGGGAGCGTGGAGTCGTTCCAAGCGTCGGACTGTATTCGATCAGTGACTTGCGCGGTGCGTTTACCGGGACCCCGTGGATATAACCTCCGTTGGTGAACCGGCTTGCATAGGGAGCGAACCCGCCTGTCTCTTTGCTGCCGTCGACTAAGTAAATCATCCTTGCCTTCTTTTCCTGGACGACAAATATGCCTAAAGGCGTTTCCTGTGCGTATGGAGGGCGGTGTTGCCCTGTTGTTGCCGGATTCATGCTTCTGACAAGCCATCTGGAACCCACATGTTCGAGCGTCGCGATATTCTGGTTGGTGACATCGACGAATATGGCCTTGTCGAATGTGACGCTATCGGCTATCGGCTTGACATATTTTCCGGGAACCAGCCATTCCCCGTTTGTATAGATCGTTTGGATGCGGAAAAGGCGGTTACTGTCGTCCAGTAATTTCACAAGAGCCCCGTCGCGGCCATAGCGTTCGGCCGTCAGCGTATCTTCCGGCAGATATAGCGGGACAGACTGGTAACGTTCGATACCTAAGGTGTCGGAAACCCGCTTGTAAGCATCGCGATGGAAATTCCGGACCAACGGGGCTTCCCCATTCTTGTTCCTGTAGTTTTGAAAGATCGCATAACGGGTCGGCTTTTGCTGGATCGAATCGAGCAAGCGGAGGCCGGCACGGATCTTATCCCATTGGAATTCCCGTGTCGTATCTTTATACGGATAGGTATCGGCCAGCGTATGCTGGTCGTAAAGTAACTCTTTCTCTATAACGATTTCAATAGGAGGAGGGACCGCCTCTGTTTCCGGCTCCGGCGCTGTTCCGGCAACCGGAGTGTCTTGTTCGAGGGAAACGGATTCCTCTGGCTCTCCCGACTTTGTCGTACAGAAACTTAGCGTGGAAAGGCAAAGCAATAAGAGTATGGGAACTGTCTTCATTGTATCTGTCGTTCTATTCATGATGTAAATATAAACAAAAGAATAGAATGATTGTTTGTTTTTCTTTTTCATTCCTTTTTGGGTAAGCGAAGGACGAAGCGGATCAAAGCGACGAATACCTTCCCGTATTTGTCTAACTTGAGCTGTCCGACTCCCCGTATTTCGCTAAACTCGTCGAGTGTGACTGGTTTCTTCTGGACCATATCTTCGAGGGCGTCATCTGAAAAGATGATATGAGCCGGGGTATGTTCGCGTTCGGAAATCTGTTTGCGGAGTTGTTGCAGGGAGTCGAGCAGCGTTTCTTCCACGGAGGAGGATTCGATCGGGCGGATCGGACGGTATTTGTAGCCGCCTTTCTTGGTCGGCAGGGCAAAATCTTTTGTCTTTTGGTAAATGGTCATGAGCGCCTGCTGTTCACCGAAAAGGACTTTGCGTCCTAACGGGGTTACTTTCAGGTGGCCGGCCGACATATAATCGATCTCGATATAACCGAGTTGGAGCATCTGGTATAGATATTCTTTCCACTCTTTATAGCTGAGGTCTTTGCCTACGCCATAGGTTTTGAGTTTGTCGTATCCTTTTTCCGTCAGCTCGTCCTTTTCCAAGCCCCGCAGTATGTCGATCAGGAGATGCATATTGGCTGTTTGCCCGGTGCGGTAAATCCCGCTTAGCGCTTTCTGCACTAATATACTGCCGTCGAAACGCTGGGGCGGATTCTTGCATACGTCGCAGTTGCCGCAATCTTTATCCGTTTCTTCCCCGAAATAGCTTAGGAGGATACGCCGCCGGCAGATATCCGCTTCACAATACCGGCGCATCCGGTTGAGTTTCTGCAGGCTGGTATCTTTCTGCCCGCTCATCTCCGCAAAGCGGCGGAGTAGCAGGATGTCTCCCACGGAATAGAAAAGGAGCGTATCGCTTTTCAGGCCGTCCCGTCCGGCGCGGCCTATTTCCTGGTAATAGTTCTCGATGCTTGCCGGCATATTGTAATGGACGACCCAGCGGACATTGCTTTTGTCTATCCCCATCCCGAACGCGACTGTTGCGCACACCACATGGACACGGTCGTTGATGAAGTCTTCCTGTGCCTTATTGCGCTTTTCGGGGCTGAGTCCGGCATGATAGGCGGTCGCCCGGATGCTGTATTCTGACAGCTCTTCAACCAAAGATTCCGTACTGTTGCGGCTCATGCAGTAGATGATGCCGCTTTGCCGGTGATGCCGGTTGATGAAATGGACGATCGCGGCAATCTTTTCCTTCTTGCTCAGTCCGCGGCGGATGGTGAGTGACAGGTTCGGACGGTCGAAAGACGAGATGAATGTTTTCGGATCGTGCAGTTTCAATTGGTTCACAATATCCGTCCGGGTGATTTTGTCAGCCGTTGCCGTCAGGGCGACAATCGGCACTTTCGGGAAATTCTCTTTCAGAACGGACAACTGGGTGTATTCGGGACGGAAATCATGTCCCCAATGCGAGATGCAATGCGCCTCGTCGATAGCGATCAACGAAATGTCGATACGGGGCAGGAGCCAATACAACTCGCTCATGATCCCTTCAGGGGAGATATAAAGCAGTTTCACTTTCCCCTGTATGCAGAGTTGCCGTACCCGGTGGCGCTCTTCCTCCGGCATCATACTGTTGAGTGTGGTTGCCGGTATGCCATTGGCGATCAGTCCTTCGACCTGGTCTTTCATCAAAGCGATCAGGGGGGATACTACGACGGCCGTTCCCGGCATATAGATCGCCGGAAGCTGGAAGCAGATCGATTTGCCGCCACCCGTAGGCATCAGGACCAGCGAATCTTCTTTCTGTAGGATGCGTTGTATGATTTCGGCCTGTAAAGGGCGGAATGAGGTGTATCCGAAGAACCGTTTGAGTAGTAACAATAACTCTTTCATGAGAATCAAAAAAGAACTGAGTGTTTTTTAAGTACGCAAATATAAGAAATAATCTTTCCTTCTCTACAAGAAAACTTATCTACATGAATAAAAAAACATCAGAATGCTTACAAATTTTGTAATCAGTGGTTGTGATTATAAAATCAGTGCCAGCGATTATAAAATCACAACCACTGATTATATAATCACTGACGCCGATTACAGAATTTGTAGGCACTTAAAAAAGAATTATTCAGGACAAAAAAGGTTTTTCTTTCCATAGAAATAAGAAATTGTTGCTGTTTTGGTACGGTGCCCTGAATTTTTGTGTACCTTTGTCATCATTATTTATTTAACGAGCCGCGATGGCTCATACTTATTATATGACATTTGAACAATTAGAACTGATCGAGCCGATACGTAAGGCTCTCGAAAAAGAAAAGTATACAACTCCCACTCCCATACAAGCCGAAGCCATTCCCGTAGTATTGGACGGATCCGATTTATTAGGTTGCGCACAGACCGGAACTGGCAAGACGGCAGCTTTCTCCATCCCTATCATCCAGAAGATCGAAGAGCAGCTTTTAAGCGGACGTAAGCCGGGCATTAAAGCCTTGATCTTGACTCCGACACGCGAATTGGCTATCCAGATTGGCGAAAGCTTTGCGGCATACGGGCGTTATACTCACGTAGAGCATACCGTCATTTTCGGTGGCGTAGGACAGAAGCCGCAGACGGATGCATTGGAAAGGGGCGTGGATGTACTGATTGCAACTCCCGGCCGTTTACTGGATTTGATCAATCAGGGCTTTATCCGCCTGAACACATTGGAATATTTTGTTTTGGATGAAGCAGACCGGATGCTGGATATGGGATTTATCCACGACATCAAACGCATCCTGCCTTTGTTGCCCAAAAAGCGCCAGTCACTTTTCTTCTCCGCGACGATGCCGCCGGAGATCGAACGCCTGGCCGGAACGATCCTCCATGAACCTGAAAAGGTGGAGGTGACCCCTGCCTCTTCTACTGTCGATACGATCGACCAGTCTGTCTATTTTGTAGAGAAGGCGGAAAAGATCAACCTGCTGAAGGAACTGTTGGAAGACCGCTCGCTTGAATCCGTTTTGGTTTTTACCCGAACGAAGCATGGAGCGGACAAAGTCGCCCGTGTCCTGAATAAAGCCGGCATAGGGGCTGAAGCTATTCATGGAAACAAAGGACAGAACGCCCGCCAGCGTGCCTTGGCCAGCTTTAAGGACCATTCGCTCCGAGTCCTGATCGCGACCGATATTGCCGCCCGCGGCATCGATGTCGACCATCTATCGCATGTCATCAACTATGATTTGCCGAATGTGCCTGAAACGTATGTGCACCGTATCGGCCGTACCGGTCGTGCCGGTCGTAGTGGGATCGCTCTCTCTTTCTGCGATGTGGAGGAAGTTCCGTATCTGAAAGATATCCAGAAGCTAATCGGCAAAGAAGTGCCGGTTGCCGGAGGCCATATGTTCGAGACGGCCGAAGTAAAGGAAGCGGTTGCCGAAAAGAAAAAAGCGATCCAGGAAGAATCCAAACGCCGGAATATGTTCGGTAGCAAACGGGATGGCAGTTTTTGGCGGAATAAGAAAAGAGCGGCAAGTAAATAAAACAGGCATTTATCCTTTGAAATATTCATAGAATGTTATAAATTTGCCCACTTAACATAAAATTCTAAATTGAAAAATGGAAAACACTCGTCGTTCATTCCTGAAAAAGATGACTGCAGCCGGAATCGGTACTGCTGGTCTTGCATTGAGTAGCAACGCCGCCGCTGCTACAGTTACAACAGAAACAAGTGCAGAAAAGAAAAAGAAACCTGCCGGCAAAGACGATGGCAAATTGCGCTTCGGTTTTATCGGTACAGGTTCCCGTTGTCATGAACATATCAACAACGTATTGTCTATCCCCGGAAACAAGATCGTGGCTATCTGCGATATCCAGGCCGGTCCGATTCAACGTACGCTGGACCATATCGCCAAGTTCAATGTGCCGGCTCCGAAGGTATATACAGGTAGCGAACGTGAATTTGAAAAGATGTTGAACAACGAAGAATTCGATTGCGTTATCATCGCCAGCCCGTGGGAATGGCACGTACCGATGTCGCTTGCAGCCATGAAAGCTGGTGTCCCTTATGTCGGCGTAGAAGTATCTGCCGCCAATACATTGGAAGAATGCTGGGATCTGGTCAACGTATCGGAAGCTACGGGAAGCCATTTGAACATCATGGAAAATGTTTGCTACCGTCGCGACTGTATGGCTGCATTGAACATGGTTCGTCAGGGCCTGTTCGGTGAATTGCTGCATGCTACTTGCGGGTACGAACATGATTTGCGCGATGTCAAATTCAATGATGGAAAACATTATACTTACCAGAAAGGCGGAGAGTTGCGCATGGGTAAGGATGCGTTTGCAGAGGCTCAGTGGCGTACGAACCATTCTGTCCGTCGCAACGGTGATATCTACCCGACGCATGGAATCGGTCCGGTGGCAAACTGCCTTGACATCAACCGCGGTAACCGTTTCCTCTCCTTGTCGGCTATGGCGACCCAGTCTCGTGGCTTGCATAAGTTTATTGTGGACAATGGCGGTGAAAACCATCCTTATGCCAAGATCAACTTCAACTTGGGCGATATCGTGACTTCGATGATCAAGTGCGCGAACGGACAGACCATCATCGTGACACATGATACCAACTCTCCCCGTCCTTATTCTTTGGGCTTCCGTGTTCAGGGAACCGAAGGTTTGTGGATGAACGATGGCGACCATGTATATGTCCAGGGCAAATCCAAACCTCACCGTTGGGATGATTCGGAAGAATGGTTCAAGAAATACGATCATACTTTGTGGTCTAAACACGAAGCCGAAGCTGCTCAGGCCGGACACGGCGGTATGGACTATGTGATGATGTTCGACTTGATCAACGCTATCCATAACAAGAAACCGGCTCCTATGGACTGCTACGATGCTGCTGCATGGAGTGCCATTTCCGGTTTGTCCGAGATGTCTATCGCCCGTGGAGGCGCATTGGTTGACTTCCCCGACTTTACACGTGGACAGTGGATCCACCGTAAACCGGCTTTCGCTTTGTCTGAATAAGAAAACTGAAAATATCCATTAAAAGGCTATCGGGTTCCGGTAGCCTTTTTTTGTGGGACCGGCTCACTATGATCTTCCTTCATGCGAATTTAAAGATAGTGGCTAACCCATAGCATAGCGAGAGCGAATGCTATGGGTTGCAGTTAGATCTTGATTCGTTCTATCTCTTCCAGCCAGAGCCGCGATACCGCATCGCTCGGCATACGCCAGTCTCCACGTGGCGAGAGGCTGACGGAACCGACTTTGGGGCCGTCCGGCAGGCAACTGCGTTTGAATTGCTGCTGGAAGAAGCGGCGAAAGAAGGTGTAGAGCCATTTCTTGATCGTGGCCTTGTCGTAGACGCCTGTGAAGGCTTTCTGCGCCAGGAAAAAGATTTTGGACGGATGGGAACCGAAACGCAAGAAATGGTAGAGGAAGAAGTCGTGCAGTTCGTACGGGCCGACCAGGTCCTCTGTCTTTTGTTTGATATTGCCGTTCTCGTCTGCCGGGATCAGTTCGGGGCTGATCGGGGTATCGACAATATCCAGAAGGGTGAGGCGAGACGCATGGTCCACCTTGTTGTTGGCAACCCATTCGACTAAATATCTTACCAATGTTTTCGGGATGCTGCCGTTCACGCCGTACATCGACATATGGTCGCCGTTGTAGGTTGCCCAGCCGAGTGCCAGTTCGGAGAGGTCGCCTGTGCCGATGACGAGGCCGTTCATTTGGTTGGCGACATCCATCAGCAATTGAGTGCGCTCGCGTGCCTGGCTGTTTTCGTAGGTCACGTCGTGGACGGACGGATCGTGGTCGATGTCGCGGAAATGTTGCAGACAGGCCTCCTTAATCGAAATTTCTTTCAGGGTGACACCGAGGGAACGGATGAGGTCGCAGGCGTTGGTATAGGTACGGTCGGTCGTGCCGAATCCGGGCATCGTGATACCGATGATTTGCTCGCGTGGCATCTTCAGGACGTCGAAGGTCATGACGGTGACGAGCAAGGCCAGCGTTGAGTCCAGGCCGCCCGAAATACCGACGACAGCCGTTTGGGCATGCGCATGGACGAGCCGTTTTGCGAGGCCCGCTACCTGTATGTGGAATATTTCTTCGCAACGTTCCTTCAGCGCATCGCCGGAAGGGGTGAACGGATGCGGATCGACCGGACGCGTCAGGCTGAATCCGTCTGGAACCCGGACTTGGAAGTCTACAACCTGTGCCTTTTCCTTCAGTATGCCGGGTGCTCCGTACATGAAACTGGTGTTTACCAGACGGTCGTTTTGCAATGTCTCTATATCGATCTCGCTGATGATGAGTTGTTCTTCCATCGTGAAGCGGGGGGATTCGGCAAGTAGGTTCCCGTTTTCGGCAATGATCCCGTTACCGGCAAAGACCAGGTCGGTGCTCGATTCGCCGAAGCCGGAGGAGGCATAGACATAGCCGGCCATGCAGCGGGCGGATTGCTGGACGATCAGGGAACGCAGGTAGTTATGTTTGCCGATCAGCTCGTTGCTGGCAGACAGGTTGAAGATGATGTTGGCTCCCTCCATCGCCAATAGCGAACTGGGCGGAACGGGAACCCAAAGGTCTTCGCATATCTCGATGCCGACCGAGAGTTGTCCCGAATTGAACAGCAGGTGGTTGCCGAGCGGGTACTCCAGGCCGCCGATTTCGATTGTGGACTTTTGCAGTTCGGTGGCGGAGGTGAACCAGCGTTGTTCCTGAAACTCTTTATAGTTGGGCAGGTAGGTCTTGGGGACGACTCCCAAAATGTTGCCTTTCTGAAAAGCTACAGCCGCATTGATAAGCCGGTTCTCCGTCCGGAGGGGAACGCCGACGATGGCCAATATATTGAGGTCCGCCGTGTTGCCGGCCAGTTGGAGCAGTGCTTTTTCTGCATTGTCCAATAATGTTTGCTGGGCGAACAGGTCGAGACAGGTGTAGGCGGTGACGGATAGCTCCGGGAAAGCCATCAACTGTACGCCTTCTTCCGATGCCCGCCGCATCAGCCCTTCTATCTGTTCTATATTATAAAAACAATCCGCTACCTGTACATACGGTACGGCGGCGGCAACTTTTACAAATCCGTAGTTCATATTCGTTTATATTTGTCTTATAGATTGTTCGAGTTTGTCGGGGTCTTGACGGCAATCCCATAATAAAACGACTTGTATCAGATGATCATTTTCTATGGTATAAATAATTTTGTAGTATCCTTCAATCAAAGAACGATATTGCTTCGTCCTATTTGCAAAGGCTGGTTCCACAACTCCGATAAAAGGATTATTTTTGATACGTAAATTATCTTTTTCGAGCTTGTTTACAAATCTACGAGCGATAGTTCTCCCAAATTGTGTCAGGCAATAGGTGATGGCTAAATTAGCTTGTTCTTGTGCACGTGGTGCCCAGATTATTTCAAATTCTTTCTCCATCCTTCAAAGAATTGATGCATTTCTGTTTCTTTGATACCTTTACCTTCGCTTAGCTCTTTTTCAGCAATATCGATTTCTGCATTTGCTTCCTCTATATTGAAAGCGAGCGGAGATAGAACTACTGGCTTTTTATTCAGTATCCGTTTGGCGAACTTTTCCAGTTTCTCCATCATTTCCAGACTGTCTATCTCGTCCAGATAATCGCGTATGAAGTTCTGTTTCCATTGTTGTAATTCCATTGCCGTCATGATGTAAACTCCTTTCTTATTGAATTATGCTCCAAAGGTATGCAATTCCTTTGGATTAAAAAAGAAGGGGAGCCATACTTCACAGTATGCTCCCCTTGCAAACACAAAACAATCAACAAAAAACTATTGTCTGAATACCTTTTCGGATTTATCTGATAAATAATAGTTCCCTGTATTTCGGCAATGTCCAGATCTGGTCGTCGACAACCAGTTCCAGCTTGTCGATGTGGTAGCGGATGGCTTCCAGCATCGGAACGATGTTGTCGTGGTAGGCGATTGCCTTTTCGCGTTCGCTCCCGATCTTGTTGGCTACCTTGCGGGCTTCAACCATCTCGTCGACCTTCTCTTTGATAAAGTTGGTGCGGTTGGCGATGTCCTCGATGATCTCCAGGTTGCGGGACGAAAGGACGGAAGACTTATCGGCAGGGAAAAGGTCTCTCATCTTGTAGACGTTGTCGATCAGGGAAGTCTGGTATCTGGTGGCGGTCGGGATGATGTGGTTCATCGCCAGGTCGCCGAGTACGCGGGCTTCGATCTGGATTTTCTTCGTATAAGTTTCCCATTTGACTTCGTTACGGGCTTCCAACTCTTTACGTGTCATGACACCGGTGGATTCGAACATCCGGACGCTGCTTTCTTTCAGGTAGTTGTCGAAGATCACCGGCACACTTGTCTCGCAGTCTAAGCCACGGCGGGCAGCTTCGGCTTTCCATTCGTCGCTGTAACCGTTGCCGTCGAAATGGATGGCCTTGCATTCCTTGATGTCCTTGCGGAGCACTTCGAGGATGGCGGCGAATACTTCCTTGCCGTCGGCAATCTTGGTATCCACTTCGGTCTTGAAGAGTTTCAACTGTTCGGCTACGGCAGCGTTGAGGGCGAGCATGGCGGAAGCACAGTTGGCTTCGGAACCTACGGCACGGAACTCGAAACGGTTGCCGGTGAAGGCGAAAGGAGAGGTACGGTTACGGTCCGTATTGTCGATAAACAGTTCAGGGATGCGCGAGATGTCGAGCTTCATACCCTGCTTGCCTGCCAGCATCAGGTCTTCCGGTTCGCTCTTTTCGAGGTGTTCCAGGACCTGTGAAATCTGTGTGCCGAGGAAGCTGGAGATGATTGCGGGAGGCGCTTCGTTGGCTCCTAAGCGGTGGGCGTTGGTGGCACTCGAGATGCTGGCTTTCAGCAATCCGTTATGACGGTAAACGGCCATCAGGACATTCACGATGAAGGTGATGAAGCGGAGGTTTTCTTCCGGTGTCTTGCCCGGAGCCATCAGCAGGATGCCGGTGTCGGTACCCAATGACCAGTTGTTATGCTTGCCTGAACCGTTGACACCCTTGAACGGCTTTTCATGCAGCAGGACACGGAAGCCGTGCTTACGGCTGATCTTACGCATCAGAGCCATCACGAGCAGGTTATGGTCGTTCGCCAGGTTGCATTCCTCGAAGATGGGAGCCAGCTCGAACTGGTTCGGGGCAACTTCGTTGTGACGGGTTTTCACCGGGATACCCAGCTTGAGGGATTCCATCTCCAGATCCTTCATAAACTCCATGACGCGGGTCGGGATAGCGCCGAAGTAGTGGTCTTCCAGCTGCTGGTTCTTTGAACTTTCGTGGCCCATCAACGTGCGGCCTGTCAGGAGCAAGTCGGGACGTGCGGCATACAAGCCTTCGTCGACCAGGAAGTATTCCTGTTCCCAACCCAGGTAGGCATAGACCTTTTTTACATCCGGGTTGAAGTAGTGGCAAACGTCGACGGCCGCCTTGTTCACGGCCTCGAGAGCTTTCAGCAGCGGAGCCTTGTAGTCCAGCGATTCACCGGTATAGGCGATGAAGACGGTCGGGATGCAGAGCGTGTCGCCTACGATAAAGGCGGGAGAGGAAGGGTCCCAGGCGGAATAACCGCGAGCCTCGAACGTGTTTCGTATACCTCCGTTCGGGAAGCTGGATGCATCCGGCTCCTGCTGGATCAGTAGCTTGCCGGAGAACTCTTCGACCATGCCGCCCTTGCCGTCGTGTTCGACGAAAGCATCGTGCTTCTCGGCCGTTCCTTCGGTCAGCGGATGGAACCAGTGTGTGTAGTGGGTGGCACCCATTTCGACCGCCCACTTCTTCATGCCGGCGGCTACTGCGTCGGCTGTTTCGCGGTCGAGGGGAGTGCCGTTGTCGATGCAGTCCGTGATCCGTTCGTACGCTTTTTCGGGAAGGTATTTGAACATCTTTGCCCGGTTGAACACGTTCTGTCCGAAATAGTCGGAGGGACGTTCGGCCGGAGCCGGTACTTCTGCAGCCCGTTTCTTGAAGGCTGTCTCTACTACTCTGAATCTTAACTTTGACATAGATATAATGATTTAATGTGATAATTTGCCCATATGCCTGTGGCTGTTTCTTTTACCGCAGAACAGGTCGTTTGCTTATCTTCAAAGAGGCTGTTTGATTACCGTCAAAGAAGGTTTTTGAAGATAAGCGAAAAGTCTGTTTAGCCATTGTAAGCCGTTTCACCATGCTCGTAGATGTCCAGACCTTCTTCTTCGACACGTGCCGGAACGCGGAGTCCGTGAACGATGTCAAGCCCTTTGAACACTGCGAATCCCATTCCTGCCGCCCAGCAACCGACAACAACCGCTCCGAACAGTTGTGCCAGCAGGAAATTAGCGTTTCCGCAATAAAAGAGTCCTTCCTCCGTGGCGAACAATCCCGTCAGGATCGTGCCGAGGCATCCGCAGACACCGTGTACGGAAGAGGCACCGACCGGATCGTCGATCTTCAGGACGTGGTCGATAAAATCGACGGCATAGATCATCACCGTACCGCAGACAGCCCCGATGATCACAGCTCCGGCCGGAGACACCAAGTCGCAACCGGCGGTAATGCCGACTAAGCCTGCCAACACACCGTTCAGCGTCAGGGAAAGGGAAGGTTTCTTATATTTGAACCAGGCCACGATCAGCGAGAGGAAACCTCCGGCGCAGGCAGCCAGGTTGGTCGTCAGGAACACATGAGAGATCGCCGTGCGGTTGCCTTCGCCTGAAGCCGCCAGCTGTGAACCGGGGTTGAACCCGAACCAGCCGAACCACAGGATGAACACGCCGAGGCAAGCCAGCGTCAGGTTATGGCCGGGGATGGCACGCGATCTTTTGTCTTTCCCGTATTTGCCGATACGCGGGCCGATGATGGCTGCACCCACCAGGGCAACCCATCCGCCTACGGAGTGGACGACCGTGGAACCGGCAAAGTCATGAAAGGTTGTCCCGAACGTGTTCATCATGAAACTGCCCTCTTCGCCGTTCATCAGCCAGCCTCCGCCCCAGGTCCAGTGTCCGCTGACAGGGTAGATCAACACGCTGATCAGGATGGTATAAGCGAGGTACATGGAGAATTTCGTCCGTTCCGCCATCGCACCGGAGACGATCGTGGCGGCTGTCGCGCAGAACACTGTCTGGAAGATCAGGAATCCTTCGACCGGCAGCTGCGAATGATAGAAATTCAGGTTGAATAAATGGGGCATCCCGATGAAACCGCCCGCACCGAACATGATGCCGAAGCCGACGGTCCAGAACAGCAACGAGCCTAACATGAAATCGAGCAGGTTCTTCATCAGTATATTCGCCGTGTTCTTGGTCCGGGTAAAGCCGGCTTCTACGAGGGCGAATCCCGGCTGCATGAAAAATACTAACATGGCTGCAAGCAGCATCCACACGGTATCGAGCGATAGGACTAAGTCTGTAATTGTATATGTAGTATCCATTGTAAATAATTGTTTGATTTGTTAATTGGCTAATCATCTCTCCTGTTCGGCATTGTAGAGTGCGATGTCGCCCCGTTCGCCGGTACGGATACGGATGGAGTCTTCAACCGGGATGACAAAGATGCGTCCGTCGCCGATCTCGCCCGTCTGGGCGGCTTTGATGATGGCTTGCACGGTCTTTTCCACATTCTTGTCGCGGACGACGATGGAGATCAGCGTGCGTTCGATGTAACTCGTGTCATAGACGACACCACGGTAGATGCGCCCTTGACGCGCTTTGCCGACACCTCTCACGTCGTAGTACGAGAACCATTCGATGTCGGCTTCGAGAAGCGCTTCTTTCACTTCCTCGAACTTGGTCTTGCGAATAATAGCTTCAATCTTTTTCATAACCTTAAAGAGTTAGGGTGATATTTCACCCGGTTAATACTTTCGGAAAAGGTGTATAGAACGCCCGCCACTTCAGTCTGGGATGGTTGCAGTATAACATTCTATAAAATCAATAAACAGGACGGGCTTTTCTATACGGACCTTTTTCTTTATGATAACCTAAACTTGTTTTTTACGGGGCCGGTCCTACAGTGACACGCCGAATACCATGAACACGTCGTCATGTTCGGGAGCAGCGACCACCTGGGTGAATACTGGCAGCGAGAATGAGTCTGTGATCTTGATCTCCTTGCTTGCCTTCAGTGAGATGCTGTTCAGGCCGAAGCCGTCGCTGTACTGGCTTTTCCAGGGGGAGATGCCGATACCTGGTGTGAAACTGACGCCCCAGACGTTCAGGTCGTAGGCTGCTTCGAAATAGGACGAGTAGTAACGGTTTCCATCCTCCGGGTTCTTGTCGCCGCCTGCGAACATCGTGCTCCAGGTGAGGTTCATGGGAAATCTTTCGCCGAAATTGTAACCGATCGTTCCTTCGAAATAGTGGTCTGTGCCGTAGCGTCCGTATCGGGCGCCTTCGCCGGACCACCAGTAGTCGGTGACTGCGATGCTGAATCCTTTGATTCCGTATCCGAATGTGAGGTCGAATTCCTTCGCTTTGTACTCATCCGAAGATGTCGAGAAATCCGTGGAGCCCCACGCTGTGAGAGACAACCCGCCGTATGATATGCCGAGGCTGGGTTGGACGGAAGGACCGGTCTGGTACATTCCTCTCCATACGTAGCTGCTGAGGAGGTCGGCAGCCGGCGCAATTTCAAACTTCTTTTCTTCCTGTGCAAAGACCGAAAAGGACATAAGTAGAGCCGTAGCGGACAAGACCGTCCGCTTGAAAGTAATTGTTTTCATCTCATTTTTCCTTTTGATAACCGTTGAACACTTTGCCTAATGCATTCCTTGCTCGCAGGATTGGCAGGGAGAGGTTTGCGCGGTTTCCCCTCCCTTTTTGCATCGACAGTTAGTTTAGAGCAACCACTTCTTCAGCCTGGCCATGGCTTCCAAAGTGTCGTCTCTGTCTCCGAAAGCGGTGAGGCGGAGAAAACCCTCACCACTGGGCCCGAACCCCACGCCGGGGGTCCCTACTATGTTGACTTCATAAAGTAGCTTGTCAAAGAACTTCCAGGAGGACAGTCCGTCTGGTGTCTTCAGCCAGATGTAAGGGGCATTCTCTCCGCCGTACACTCGCAGACCGCAACTCTGGAGGCTTTCCCGCATGATACGGGCGTTGGTCATATAATAATCGATCGTTTTCTTGATTTGCGCTTTCCCTTCCGGGCTGTAGACGGCTTCGGCGCCCCGCTGGGTGATGTAGCTCGTACCGTTGAACTTCGTGCACTGGCGGCGGTTCCACATCCGGTTCAACTGAACCCGTTCACCTGCCAGGGTAAAGGCGTTCAACTCCTTCGGTACGACCGTGTAGCCGCAACGTACCCCCGTGAAACCAGCTGTCTTGGAGAAGCTGCGGAATTCGATCGCCACCTTTTTCGCACCCTTGATCTCGTAGATGGAGTGGGGGATATTGGGGTCCTGGATGTATGCCTCGTAGGCCGAGTCGTACATGATCAGGCAGTCGTTGGCAAGGGCGTAGTTCACCCATTTCTTCAGTTCCTCTTTCGTAAGCGTCGTCCCGGTCGGGTTGTTCGGGTAGCAGAGGTAGATGATGTCTACGCGGCGGCTGGGCAGGTCGGGCACGAAATTGTTGGCTTCCGTGCAGGGGATGTAGACCACGTCGCTCCATCTGCCGTCCTCCAGCGTGCCGGTCCGTCCGCTCATCACGTTCGAGTCGATGTAGACGGGATAGACCGGATCCGTCACTCCGATGCTGTTGTCGTGGCGGAGCATATCGCCGATGTTTCCGCAGTCGCTCTTGGCGCCGTCGCTGACGAACACTTCGCCGGGTTCGAGGAAGATGCCGCGGGTGGCGTAATCGTTTTTGATGATGGCGTCGATCAGGAACGGATAGCCCTGTTCGGGCCCGTATCCGTGAAATGTATCCTTGCTTGCCATTTCATCAACCGCCTTGTGCATGGCTTCGATGACGGCAGGGGCTAACGGTTGTGTCACATCGCCGATCCCCATGCGGATGATCTTCTCTTTCGGATGTGTAACCTTGAAACTGTTTACCTTCTTAGCGATGTCCGAGAACAGGTAATTGTTTTGCAGCTTTAGGAAATGTTCATTAATCAGTGCCATATCAATCAATTGTTTTGTGTTGTGTTTTATATTTCCAGTTCCCCCTCGAATACTTTCACCGCTCCGCCGGTCATGTAGACGTGTCCGGAACTCTCGTCCCAGCGGATGGTGAGGGGGCCTCCATCCATGACGACTTTCGTTTTCCGTCCGGTTTTCCCGCGTACTGAGGCTGCCACGGCTGACGCGCAGGCTCCGGTTCCGCAGGCCTGCGTAATGCCGGAGCCCCGTTCCCAAACCCGCATCCGAACTTTGTCCGGGCTTAATACCTGGACAAATTCGACATTTGTCCGGTTCGGGAACAACGGATGGCATTCCAGTAAAGGTCCGATGACCGGCAGATTTATCTTCGTAATATCTTCAACAAAAATAACGAGGTGCGGATTCCCCATCGAGACGACCGTACCTGTATAAAAATTGCCTCCGGCTTCTATTTCGAGGGCTGTTTCGCCCACGACCGGGCATCCCATGTCGACCGTCACTTCGGTTACCTCTTCGCGAGAACCGGAAAGTTGCCGGGTTGTCAGTTGTAACTCCTTGATGCCGGATAATGTTTCCAGCGTAACGGTCTTTTTATCCGTCAGCCTCTTGTCGTACACATATTTGCCGATACAGCGGGAGGCATTTCCGCACATCATGGCTTCGGAGCCGTCCGCATTGAATATACGCATACTGAAGTCGGCGATCTTCGACGAACCGATCAGAACCAGTCCGTCCGATCCTATCCCGGTATGCGGAGCGCTCAGCCTGATGGCAAGTTTTTCCGGGTTTCGGACCGGAAAAGCCATTGCGTTCACGTATATATAGTCGTTTCCGGCTCCGTGCATCTTTGTGAATCTGATTGGTTCTGTCATTTTACTTCTATTAATTCGTTTAAAATATCTTTTTGTCTTATTGCGATACAAATATACGACGTTTTGGTATATTAAGTATGTAAATAGTATCTGAATGTATGAAAATATGTTGCTGGTGATGAATTGTTACGGATAGGGATGAGTTTTGTTATAATTCGTAACGTTATAGCCTGTTTTGTGTTTGCTATTGTAAGTTTGCTTTTGGGGAAAAGTCGTCGTGGCTTGCGTCGTGTACTTTTAGGGTTAAAAGTTCCCGTCACGGCTTGCGCCATCTACTTTTGAAATGGAAAGGAGGGTGTGGAAGAGGCTATTTCTGGAATATCTCCGGATATTTGTTAATGAAATAGACTGGAGTACAGCTCCAGGCATGGCAATAACTGTTGATTACAAAGAAACCGTACGGAGAGAGGTAGTCGTTGTCCGGATCATAGACCTCCCAGAAGGTATCGGCTCCCCGTTTTACCATGCTACCCCAGTAATCGGTGATCAATTTACGTGCGTCCTGCTGCATACCGCATTTTAGAAGGGCTTCTATGACATAATGGTAAGCGTAGGGGCAACCCGGATAGCAAGCGTCGGGCATGGACATGACGGTTGCCATCGCCTTGGCTCCTTCTTTTTTGTCCAGCGTGTTGGAAAGGATCATCCAGACTTGCGACAGGTAGGAGACTTGCTTGTCCTTGCCGCTGACCACCACGCCCTGCTTCTTGTCGTAGAAGTGCCGGCGGGCGGCTTTCTTCATCTTGGCGGCTGTTGTCAGCCATTCGCCGGCTTCTTTTTCTTTGCCTAACATTTTGGCCAGTTCGTAGCTGTGCTGGAGGGCGAAGATGGTTAGGCCTTGCATGGAGGCCTGGCGGTCGTAGCCATCTTTCCAGTCGAACACTAACCAGTATTGAGGTTTTTTGTCCATGTCGTAGATCCATTCCGGTGAGAATTGGCGGAGAGCTAATTCTATCTGGCGGACGACGACAGGCCAGAGGTCGTTGCCTGTTTCCGTATCGCCCGTCTCTTTCAGGTATTCGAGCAAGGCAACATTATATATAAGGCAATAATCGAGCGTATGCGTGCCGTATTGCGGATGTGGTTTGGGCTTTTCCAGCAGGGTGGCATGAAGCAGACCTTCGTCGTTGGCGAAGGCGGCCAAGAGATACAGGCAATGCTTGGTCAGTTCATGGTTCTTGAACGTATAGGCGTTTGCCAATGCTTCGAGATAGAGGTCGCCGATCCACAGGCGGCGGTCACGCTTAGGGCCGTCTTCGTAGACGGTCTGCATACATTCTTTCAGGGTGTTCAAACCCACTTGGTATATGTCCCGTATAAGCGGATCGGTGGTGGAGGCCAA
The DNA here is from genome assembly GCF_049860805.1 of Parabacteroides vesiculifaciens. Taxonomy (NCBI): domain Bacteria; kingdom Pseudomonadati; phylum Bacteroidota; class Bacteroidia; order Bacteroidales; family Tannerellaceae; genus Parabacteroides; species Parabacteroides vesiculifaciens. Next base: position 1,971,782 of record NZ_CP187555.1, on the reverse strand, counting down.
AGCCGGCGTTTCGTTGGTGACGGAGGTTTGTGCCCGGAAGGTCAGCTTGTCGAACACGAAGTCGAAGCTGCCGGATATCCCTAACAGTTCGATTTTCAGGTAACGCCCTGCCAGACGGCGCGGGATCGTCATTTCGTGGGGGACGCTCGTGATCGTCACGATTTCGTCCTGTACCCAGGAGCGGGCCAGGCCGCCCTTATACGGTTCGAGCGGGGTATTCAGTTCGCCCGGCACTTCTGCAAAGGTGAATTTGAGGCGGACAGGAGCATCGGCCGCTTTCAATCCGTCCGGCTTGATGGAGAAGGTGAGATAGCCGGTATAATGGTTACCGAAATCCAGCGTGATGGCAGGATGCTTTTTGAATGGCTCGTTGAAAAGGATCTCCGGTTGTCCGGCGTCTTCCATACGCCAGCCCTGGAATGCTTTTGTGTCCTGGACGGAGCGGACGACTTTTACGGGCGTTATGGTTTGATAACTCAGTTCCGGGCGGCAGGCTTCCGCTTTCCGGAGCCATTCCTGGCTGTCGTTGAAATATGCACTTTGCGCCAGGCAGGTCGATCCCAATGCGAATAGGACAAGGCCTGCGGTCAATAAGATTTTCTTCATTCTTTATAGGGTCTAAATAGATGGTTGTTTATAATTAGATGGATAGCCTGTCAGTGTCGGAGTGGTGTTCTCATAGCATCCCAAACTCCCTTGATGTCAGTTTTAACTGACGGTTAAATATAGGCTTCAGCCCCATTTCTATTAAAAATACAACAGATGTATTCAGTAAGAAATGGGACTGAAGTCCAATAATTTATATCTATTCCTATCCGTCAGTTAAAACTGACGGCAAAATAAACAGCAAAGATTATTTAGCGTTCTCGATGCGGAATGAGTAGCTGTAGTCTTTGTTCTTTTCGATCTCATAATGCGGACGCGGACCGGGACCGCAACTGCCGTTTCCGATGCCACGCTGGATACAGTCGAGACTCAGGATCACTTCCGCACGGCGGATATTATCGAGGTCGTGCGCGTAAGTCAGTCCCCACAGCTCCGGATCGGTGAAGTGGAGCGCACTGAAGTTCAGGTGATCTTTCGACGTGATGCGGATGCCCTGGTTATCGAGGCTTTTCAGCGTCAGCCAGCGCACGTCGTCGCGGTTACCCATCGACTGGGCGCGTACGTAGGCTTCTTCCATTCCGGTTACGGTGTTTTTGTATAGGCCGACATAGGCTGCGTTTTTGCGGTCCCAATAGTTTTCGATCGGGCCGCGGCCGTACCATTCCACCTTCTCGAGCGTCGGGTTCAAGGCTATCTGGAGGCCGAGACGCGGCAGGTTGAAGTCGTTGCCGGCTTTGAAAGCAGCATCCACATCGACTGTCCCGTTTGCATAGATCGTATAGGTGATGTTGAATGGCACTGTCACTTTCTTGGCTCCGTTGCCTACTGTGGCTGCGAGGCTTGTGGTGACGGTGACGGACTTTTTGTCGTCAGCCTGCTTCCAGTTGAACGCCTGCTTTTTGATAGTGGTCGGCAAGTAATCCCGTTTGTCATTGTCCATCGCACGGAACCAGTTGAAGCCGAAGCCTTCCTTATTATAGATCATATCCGTGCCGGCATAACGCAAGGAGACCATCTTGCCTGTTTCCGGATTAAAGGCGACGAAGAATCCCGGAGCGCGGAAACCGACCTGCCCCTTTTCTTCTTCCACTTTCAGCGTATCGTCGAAGGTCCTGTCGACAGGAGCTACCGCAACCTTTCCGGTCAGCGTATATTGCTCGGAGGCCACTTCGTGTCCCGCTTCCGCCCAGTTGCAACCCTTTTTCAATTGGGCCGACAGGTTGAGGAAGTATTCGCTGTTTGCATCCAAGGCCGTTTTATAAGGAATCGTCACTTCGATATCTTTGTTCGGAGCTACGTCGCCTAATGGCAACACACCCGATTCTACCACTTGGCCGTCTTTCAGCAACTGCCATTGCAAATTAAACTGGTTCAGGTTCAGGAAGTCGTAGCGGTTCTCCAACTTCACCTTACCGGCAAGAAGGTCTACCGGTTTGAACTTGATGTATTGGTAGACTTTCTTCACCTCGATCAGCTTCGGAGTTACCTGGCGGTCGGGAGTCACGATACCGTTACAACAGAAATCGAAGTCGTTCGGTTTGTCGCCGAAGCCCCCGCCGAAGTAGTAACGGTTCGGCAGCTCGCCATATTTGTTGATGCCCTGGTCCACCCAGTCCCAGATACAACCGCCGATCATGCGGCAGGAATGGTTCTCGATGTAGTCCCAGTACTCGTCGAGGTTACCGATCGCATTACCCATTGCGTGTGCATATTCGCAGAGGAAGAACGGCTTGTCACTCTTCTCTTCGTCCTGTTGCTTCATCGACTCGATGGAAGGATACATGCGGGAGTCCATATCGGCGATCTTGTTCTTACCCTCGTAGTGGATCGGACGCGGATCGAGTTTGCGTGCTTCCTTGTAAACGGTGTCGAAATTCTTGCCGTCGCCGGATTCGTTACCCATTGACCAGAAGATAACGGACGGGTGGTTCTTGTCGCGTTCGATCATGCGAACCATACGGTCCACATAGGCAGGCAACCAGCTCTCCTTGTTGCTGATCGAATGGTTGCCGTGGCACTCGATATCGGCCTCGTCCATCACATAGATACCGTAATAGTCGTGCAAAGCATACATCTTGGCATCGTTCGGATAATGGCTCGTGCGTATCGTATTCAGGTTATAACGCTTGAAAAGCAGTATATCCTCGATCATCGACTCGACCGGAACAGCCTTCCCGTATTGCGGGTGGATGTCATGGCGGTCGGCCTCTTTGAAGAACACCTGCTCATTATTGATATATACCCGCTTGTTCTTAATCTCGATTTTACGGAAACCGAACTGCGAGGTCATTGCTTCGAGCGTCTTGCCCGTCTTGTCTTTCAGTTCCAGGATCACCGTGTAGAGGTAGGGGATTTCGGCAGACCAGAGGTTCGGGTTCCTGACCTCGACACTGGCCTCGCTTACCACTTCCTGTCCTTCCCGGATGTCCTTGACTACATCGGATATAAAGGCAACCTGCTTGCCATCCTGATCCAGCAGTGTGACATCGACAACCGCCTCGTCCACCGTTTTATCATAGCTCGTTACGTTTGTGCGTACATTGAAGGTCGCCTTACTCAGGTCGTCCCCCGCAAATGAAGCGGTCAGGTAGTAATCGCGCAAACGCAGTTTAGGAGTCGCGAAGAGGTAAACATCGCGATGGATACCGCTCAGGCGGAACATATCCTGGTCTTCCAGATAACTGCCGTCGCTCCAGCGATACACCTCGACAGCCAGTACGTTCTTTCCCGGCTTCACATATTTGGTGATGTTGAACTCCGCATCGTTGTTCGCCCCTTGGCTGTAACCCACTTTCTTGCCGTTCACCCAGAGATACATCGCGCTGTAGACACCGTCGAAATGGATAAAGATTTCGCTCCCTTTCCAGTCGGCGGGAATATCGAAGTCGCGGCGATAGGAACCGACCGGATTCGGTTCGTCCATGATCGTATAGCCCTTCTTTCCCTGTATGAAAGGAGGATTGTTACGATGCGGATAGGTGATGTTCGTATAGATCGGTGTGCCGTATCCGTGCATTTCCCAGTTGGAGGGAACCGGAATTTCTTTCCAGCCCGAAACATCATAGTTCGGTTTGTAGAAATTGACCGGACGTTCGGACGGCTGCTTCACCCAGTTGAATTTCCAATTGCCGTTCAGTAATTGATAGCGCGGCGAGTTCGGGCGAATCCAGGCTTTGCGGTAGTCGGGCGAGTTTTTCAGGCTTTCCACGGAAGGAAAAGGCACATATGTCGTATGCCCCGGCTCCTTATTAACGGCAAAGACGGTTTCGTTCTCCCAATCGTTATCGCTTGAACCGCGCAAGGCCTCCACGTCGATTTTAATGTTCGACCGGCGTAGTGTCCACTGCTGCTTGGCATTGGTCGAATCGGCTACAAGCTGTAGGGCCGCTTTTCCCGGCTGCCCGTCGTCGCTGATACCGAGGTTCAACCCGTTGGCTATGCTGGTGAACGTGTAGGTGTTTTCGCCTACCTTCGTGAGCTTCCAGAACTGGTTCATGTTCGTAGCGCCATTGTCCCACTGGATCACCGGGCCCGGTTCTTTCGTGTTGTTATTGTCCACACATTTATCGGAGAGAGGCGTGCAGATCTTATAAACACCATAGCCCGGCGTCGTCAGTTGCCACACCTGCGACATCCGGTTTTCCACCCGGTTGTTGATGAATACCTGCGTCCCGTCATCTTCGCTGTCTTGATTGTCGAGTACCAGATTGTTACTGCTTACGATCTCGTAATAGGCGTTCGGATCGATTTCTTGTGAATGTCCTGTTCGGGGAAGCATGGCCATAAGCAGAAGCATGGCGAAGAGCGCCCCGGTTGAAATCTTGCTTTTCATGAGAATTATAGATTTAATTATTCCTCAAAAGTAGGATATTTTAGCGGATTATCCTACTTCTCTTTCTATATTTATTTCTATTTTTGTCTGCATATAATATAGAACGCGATGAAGATGGAAAGTAATAATTTTCAATATGAGAGCGAGATAAAGTGGGAAAATGCCGGCGAAGGTGTCGTACGCCAGATCATGGCCTATAATGACGACCTGATGATGGTCAAAGTCAAGTTTGAAACCGGAGCGGTCGGTACGCCCCACACGCACCCGCATACGCAGGCGACCTATGTAGCAAGCGGTGTGTTCGAGTTCACGACAGACGGCGAGACGAAAATAGTCCGTGCGGGCGACGGGGTTTATATGAAACCGGGCGTCCTGCACGGTTGCCGGTGCCTGGAAGCTGGTGTGCTGATCGATACGTTCAGCCCGATGCGGAAGGATTTTTTATAACGTTTTTTTGTCTATAGAGTAATATGAAACTTGCTTATCGAGTAGACTTCCGGTTACTTATCGAGTAGCCGGCAATCTACTTAGTAAGTAAACTCAAGCTTATTCGATAAGTAAGTTTCAGACCTTTCTTGAAAAATATTACCCGCTAACGTAATTTGAAATATATGGAGTAGAAAAGTTAAATCATACAAGAACCTCCCCTAAAAGGTGCGTATTTATATCTGCTTGCTACTCAGTGTTTTGTATTATTATAAGTTTCTTAAAAAATATTACCCGCAAGGGTAAATTGAAATAGATGGGGTAGAAAACCGAATTTTATGCGCTACTGTTTCGATTTGGACCAACGGGTATTTCGGGAAACTGTACAATAAGCCAGGAATGACAATAAGCCTCGTTTTGGATATCTTTACTAACATGCATATTCTTGTTCTTATGCTTTTGCAAAGATGAAGGTTAATTGAGAATGAATAATACCCCATTATTCATTCTCAATCGTAAATCAGTATGCCGCCTCATGTACCCCCTTCACCGCCCGGCCGCTGGGGTCGTTCATGTTTTGGAAGGTAGCGTCCCAGGCGAGAGCTTCGGCGGTGGAGCAGGCGACGCTGGGAACGCTCGGTACGCTGCGCGCGGCGCTTTCGCTGGGGAAGTGCTCTTCGAAGATGGTGCGGTAGAAGTATTCTTCTTTGTTTTGTGGCGTGTTGATCGGGAAGCGCCGGGCGGCGTTTGTCATATCGGTGTCGCTGACGGCTTGGGCGGTCACCTTCTTCAGCGTGTCGATCCAGCTGTAGCCGACGCCGTCGGAGAACTGTTCTTTCTGGCGCCAGGCGATCTCCGGGGGGAGCATGCCGGCAAAGGCCTCGCGGAGGATCTTTTTCTCGATCACGCTACCGGGGCACATCTTGGCTTCGGGAGCGAGGCGCATGGCTACGTCGAGAAACTCCTTGTCGAGGAAAGGAACGCGGCCTTCCACGCCCCAGGCACACAGGCTCTTGTTGGCACGGAGGCAGTCATACATATAGAGTTTGCCTAACTTGCGGACAGTCTCCTCATGGAAAGCCTTCGCATCCGGAGCTTTGTGGAAATAAAGGTAACCGCCGAACACCTCGTCCGCCCCTTCGCCGCTCAACACCATCTTGATGCCCATCGACTTGATCACGCGGGCCAACAGGTACATCGGGGTGGAGGCACGGACGGTCGTCACGTCGTAGGTCTCGATATAGTAGATCACGTCGCGGATGGCATCGAGCCCTTCCTCGATCGTGTAGTTGATCTCGTGGTGGACAGTGCCGATATAATCAGCCACTTTTCTGGCTGCCGCCAGATCAGGCGCTCCCTTAAGACCGACGGCGAAGGAGTGCAGTTGAGGCCACCACGCATCAGCCTTTCCTCCGGTTTCGATGCGCTTGGCTGCGTATTTTTTGGCTATGGCGGAGGTGACGGACGAGTCCAGTCCGCCGGAAAGGAGTACGCCGTAGGGCACGTCGCTCATCAGTTGGCGGCGCACGGCGGCTTCGAGGGCGTCATGCAGTTCCTCTACGCTGGCGGGATTGTCTTTCACATTGTCATATTGCATCCAGTCGCGGACGTACCAGCGAGTGAAATCTTTGTCGCGGCTATAGAAGTAATGCCCCGGAGGGAACTGGCCATACGCGGTGGCGAAGCCTTCCAGCCCTTTCAGTTCGGAAGAAACGAGGAGATGCCCATCATCGTCGTGCCCTATATATAAAGGGATGACGCCGATCGGGTCGCGGGCGATCAGGTAGCAGTCGTCCGCCTCGTCGTAGAGGGCGAACCCGAAGATGCCGCTCAACTTCTCCACACATCCCACGCCGTACTTGCGGTAGAGGGCGAGGATGACCTCGCAGTCGCTTCCGGTCTGGAACTCATATTCGTCCTTCAACTGTTCGCGGAGCTCGCGGTGGTTGTATATCTCGCCGTTAACGGTGAGGATCAGTTTGCCGTCTTTGCTTCTCAGCGGTTGCCCGCCGGATGCCGGGTCGACGATGGAGAGGCGTTCGTGGGCGAGGATGGCGGTCTTGCCTTGGTAGATGCCGCTCCAGTCCGGGCCGCGGTGACGGATGCGTTTACTCATTTTCAGGGCCTGCTGACGAAGGCCGGCGGCGCTGTTGCGGATGTTGAAGATTGCTGTAATGCCACACATGGTAATTGAAAATTGATAATTGATAATTGAAAGTTATATGTCTCGTAAGTATTTGTCGATAGCGGCAGCAGTTTTGCGGCCGGAGGCCATGGCGCGGACGACGAGGCTGGCTCCGCTGACGGCATCGCCGGAGGCGAAGATGTTTGTGCCTGCCACCCGGTTGGTCGCCGGATCGACGGCGATGTTGCCGCGGGCGTCGACGGCGAGGGAAAGCTCTTTGACGAGGCCCTCCTGTTCGGGGTGGACGAAGCCCATCGCGAGAAGCACGAGGTCGGCTTCGATCACTTCCGTGCGGCCGGTCTTACGCATTTCCGGACGGCAGCCTTCTTCGTCGGGCAGCCATTCCACCTCTTCGACTTCGACGCCTTTCAAGGTGTTCTTGTCGCCGGTGAAGCGGACGGAGGCGAGGTTCCAGCGGCGGATGCATCCCTCTTCGTGGCTGCTGCTCGTTTTCAGCACCTGCGGGTACAGGGGCCAGGGCGTTGCGGGGTTGTGTCCGACGGGCGGCTGGGGCATGATCTCGATTTGTGTCACGCTTGCGGCCCCGTGGCGGTTGGCGGTTCCGACGCAGTCGCTTCCCGTGTCGCCGCCACCGATGACGAGGACTTTCTTGCCCTTGCAGTTGATGATGCTTTTAGGCGGAATGGCGATCCCTTCGAGGATGCGGTTCTGTTGCGACAGCAGTTCGAGAGCGAAATGGACGCCTTTCAGGTTGCGCCCTTCGATGGGGAGGTCGCGCGGCACTTCGGAGCCGATGGCGACGCAGACGGCATCGAACGTCGAGGCGATCTCTTTCGCAGACACTTCGCTGCCGACCATCGTATTGACTTTGAACACGATCCCTTCCTGCTCCATCAACCGGATGCGGCGGTCGATGATGTTCTTCCCTAATTTGAAGTTCGGAATACCGAAGCGGAGCAGGCCGCCCGGAAGTTCGTACTTCTCGAATACCGTCACTTCATACCCCCGGCGGTTCAGTTGGTTGGCGGCTGCCAGCCCGGCGGGGCCGCTGCCGATCACCGCCACCCGTTTGCCGTTGCGGACGGGGCGGACCGGTTGGACGTATCCTTCGCGGAAAGCAGCTTCCACGATGGAGGCTTCGTTCTCGCGTATCGTGACAGGTTCGTCACAGCTTAGTTTCAGCACACAGCTTTTCTCGCAGAGGGCAGGACAGATGCGTCCCGTGAACTCCGGGAAGTCGCAGGTCTGCTCCAGCACATGGAAGGCTTCGCGCCATTTGCCTTTATAGAGAAGGTCTTGCCATTCGGGTTGTTTGTTGCCTAACGGACAAGCCCAGTGGCAGAAGGGCACGCCGCAGTCCATGCAGCGGGAGGCCTGTGTGCGGCGGTCGCTGCTGTTCAGCGTTTGTTCTACTTCACTAAAATCGTCGATGCGTTCGTGGACGGGACGATATCCGGCTTCTTGCCGGGGTATGGTGAGGAATGCTTTCGGATTTCCCATGTTGGTAATTGAAAATTGAAAATTGAGAGTTGAAAGTTGACAAGACTCAATCGGTTGTTTATATTGATACTGTTTCTTACTTCAATGTGTTGCCTGGACAGGTACGGGTGTCGTATCTTATAAGGACGGCCACCCCTCACGCATACGTGAGGCCGGTCCTCACTTGTCGGGTGTGTCGCCCCTTTGCTTAGTAGTCGCGCTGCATCTCGGCGATCTTCTGCTGCAACTTCTTCATCTGCTCTTCCTGCAAGACCTTTTTGTATTCGATCGGGACGATCTGGATGAACTCATCCACATACTTGTCCCAGTTGTCGAGCATCTTGCCTGCGAGGTGGCTGCCGGTGAAATGGTAGTGCTTGCGGATCAGTTCGTGCAATTCCTTGCGCGTCGTGCTGTCTTCGATCAGCGAGAGTTCGACCATCTCCATGTTGCAGTAGTAGTCGAAGTCCCCTTCCTTGTTCCACACATAGGCGACACCACCGCTCATGCCGGCGGCGAAGTTGCGTCCTGTCCGTCCGAGGACCACCACACGGCCTCCGGTCATATACTCGCAACAATGGTCGCCGACCCCTTCCACAACGGCGATAGCGCCGGAGTTTCGCACGCAGAAACGTTCGCCTACACGCCCGTTGATATACACTTCTCCGCTTGTCGCCCCGTACATCAGGGTGTTTCCGGCAATCGTGTTGTTCTCGGCCACGAAGGTAGACCGTACCGGAGGCATCACGCTGATGCGCCCGCCGCTCAGTCCTTTGCCTAAATAATCGTTGGCTTCCCCTTCGAGGCGGAAGTTGACGCCGTGCGCTAGGAAGGCACCGAAGCTCTGGCCGGCAGAACCTTTGAATTTGATATTGAGCGTATGTTCCGGCAGTCCGGCGTTGCCGTACCGTTTGGCAATCTCGCCGGAGAGCATGGCGCCTACCGAACGGTCGGTGTTGGCGATGGCATAATCCAATGAAACCTCCTGCTGGTGTTCGATGGCCGGCATGGCATGATGGATGATGTCGCGATCCTTCACGTTGCCGGTCAGGTGCACCTGCTCCGTCGTATGCCGGATGGCGTTCATGGCAGCCTGTGCCGGGACGTGCAGCAACTTGGTGAAGTCGAGCAACGCATATTTGCCGGATGCAGGCGGCATAGGGGACACGGAGGAACGCCGGTCGATCAGATCCGTGCGCCCGATGATGTCGTCCAGTTTGGTGAAACCCATCTCCGCCAGATATTCCCGTACCTCTTCGGCGAGGAAGGTGAAGAAGTTCACCAAGTATTCGTGGCGGCCGTGGAAACGCTTGCGCAGTTCCTCGTCCTGGGTGGCGACGCCTACCGGACAGGTGTTCATGTGGCATTTGCGCATCATCACGCAGCCCAACACGATCAGGGCGGAGGTGGCGAAACCGAACTCTTCGGCTCCCAACAGGGCCATCAGGACGATGTCGCGACCGGTCTTCAACTGCCCGTCGGTTTGCAGGCGGACCTGCCCGCGGAGGTTGTTCATGACTAATGTCTGCTGCGTCTCCGACAATCCCAGTTCTGGAGGCAGTCCGGCATAGCGGATGGAGCTCATCGGCGAAGCACCCGTTCCCCCTTCGGCCCCCGAGATAACGATGCGGTCGGCTTTTGCCTTTGCCACCCCCGCAGCGATCGTCCCGACGCCGCTTTCCGATACTAACTTCACGCTTATCTCGGCACGCGGGTTGACGTTCTTCAGGTCGAAGATCAGCTGTGCCAGGTCCTCGATCGAGTAGATATCATGATGGGGAGGAGGGGAGATCAGCGAGATGCCGGGGATGGAGTGGCGCGTCCGGGCGATCACGTCGTTCACCTTGAATCCCGGCAGCTGTCCGCCTTCGCCCGGCTTTGCGCCCTGGGCGACCTTGATCTGTATCTCGTCCGCATTCACAAGGTATTCGGCCGTCACGCCGAAGCGACCGGAGGCTACCTGCTTGATGGCGGAGCGGAGGGAGAGGCCGTCTTCGCGGGGAGTGAAGCGGGCGGAGTCTTCGCCGCCTTCCCCGGTGTTGCTGCGGCCGTGTATCAGGTTCATTGCCATCGCCATCGTCTCGTGCGCCTCCTTGCTGATCGAGCCGAAGCTCATGGCGCCTGTGACGAAACGCTTCATGATCTCGCTTGCCGGTTCCACCTCTTCGATCGTGACGGGCTTCCCTCTGCGGACGGCCAGGAAGTCGCGGAGGAAGACCGGTGCGTCCTTCCCATCGACGAGATGCGTATATTCCTTGAATTTCTTATAGCTGCCTAAGCGGGTTGCCAGTTGGAGGGCCGAGATCGTCTCCGGGTTCCACGCGTGCTTCTCGCCGTCTTTGCGGAAACTGTAGAGCCCTTTGTGCTCGAGCGTCAGGCTGTCCACCGCTTCACCGAATGCCTGGTGATGCAGGGCGGTGGCGTCGGCGGCTATCTCCTGCAGGCGGATACCGCCTATACTGCTGGCCGTCCCGCCGAAATAGGCGTCGATGAGTTCCGACGAGAGGCCGACCGCTTCGAACAGCTTGGCGCCGCGATAACTGCGGATCGTGCTGATCCCCATCTTGCTCATTACCTTGAACAGGCCTTTGCAAAGCGCCTTGATGTAGTTCTTGCGCGCCATCTCGTAGTTGAGCTGTATCTCCTGCCTGTCCACCATATCCTGTAGGATGGCGAACGACATATACGGGTTGATGGCGCTTGCCCCGTAGCCCAGCAGCAGGGCGGCATGCATCACTTCGCGCATTTCCCCCGTCTCCACCACCAATGCGGTCTGTACGCGTTTCTGCACGGAGACCAGGTGGTGGTGCACGGCGCTGACGGCAAGAAGCGATGGGATGGGAGCATGGGTTTCGTCTACATCCTTATCGCTCAGGATGATGTAGTTCACGCCGTCAGCCACAGACTGTTCCGCCTGCTTGCAAAGTAGGTCGAGGGCGGTTTTCAGCCCTTCGCTGCCCCGCGACACTTCGAAGAGCATCGGCAGCTTGACGGACTTGAAGCCTTTATAGCGGATATTGCAAAGGATATCTAATTGTGTGTTGGTCAGTATCGGATGGGCGAGGCGCACCATCTTGCAATGCGCCTCGTCAGGGATGAGGATGTTGCTCCCTACGGCGCCGATATATTCCGTCAGGCTCATGACCAGCTCTTCGCGGAGCGGGTCGATCGGCGGGTTCGTTACTTGGGCGAACTGTTGGCGGAAATAGTTGAACAGCAGTTGCGGGTGTCCGGAGAGGATGGCCAGCGGCGTGTCGTTTCCCATCGAACCGACCGGTTCTGCGCTGCCTGTGCACATCGGGGTGATAATGCGCTCGATGTCCTCGCGGCTGTACCCGAAGGTGCGCAACATCCGGTCATATCCGGCAATGGTGTGCGGGACGCGGCGTCCCGACTTCAGTTCGTCCAGTTCCACCCGGTTGTTTGCCAGCCAGACGCGGTAGAGCTGTGCGTCGGCAAGCTGCTTTTTTAGTTCGCCGTCGTAATAGATCTTGCCTTCTTCCGTGTCGACCAGCAGGATTTTGCCTGGTTGCAAGTGGCCCTTTTCCTCGATCTCACCCGGCTCGAAGTCCATCACGCCTACTTCGGATGCCACGACCATCATGCCGTTCTTCGTGATCAGGTAGCGTGCCGGGCGCAAGCCGTTGCGGTCGAGCATTCCTCCGGCATACCGTCCGTCGCTGAAGAGCAGGGCGGCCGGGCCGTCCCACGGTTCCATCAGGATGGAATGATATTCGTAGAACGCTTTCAGGTCTTCGGATATCGGGTTTTTCTCGTTGAAACTTTCCGGAACCAGCATCGCCATGGCATGCGGCAGGCTCATGCCGGACGCCACGAAGAACTCCAGGACGTTGTCCAGCGAGGCGCTGTCGCTCATACCCGGCTGGACGATCGGGCGTATTTCGTCTATGTTCGGGATGCGGGGCGACGAGAGGACACTTTCACGGGCTTCCATCCAACCCCGGTTGCCCCGTATCGTATTGATCTCCCCGTTGTGCGCCAGGAGGCGGAACGGTTGTGCTAAGCTCCAGGTCGGGAATGTGTTCGTGCTGAAGCGGGAGTGGACGAGTGCCAGCCCGCTTGTCAGGTAGTGGTTGGTCAGATCCGGGAAGTAGTGGCGAAGCTGCATCGATTCCAGCATACCTTTATATATAATGCTCTTGGTGGAAAGCGACACTACGTAGAAATCTTCCCTGCCCGGTATCTCGGAAGCGGCCACCCGTTTCTCGATCCGTTTGCGGATGATGTAGAGTTTCAACTCCAGCGCCTGCTGGTCGTCGCATCCGGTGATGAACACCTGCTTGATATCCGGCTCCGTGTCCTGTGCGTCTTTTCCTAAGATATCCGTGTTGACAGGGACTTTGCGCAGGTGCATCAAGGTCAGCCCTTCCTTTTCGATCTCTTCGATCATGATACTGAGGATGGCCGAACGCTCTGTCTCACCTTTCGGAAAGAAGACCAGCCCGGTTCCATACTTGCCCTTTTCCGGCACGGGGATGCCTTGCAATAAGATAAATTCGTGCGGGATTTGCAGCAGGATGCCTGCACCGTCGCCGGTCTTGTTATCCGCTCCTTCCGCACCGCGGTGCCGCATATTTTCCAATACCTTAAGGGCAGACTCTACAATGTCGTGCGATTTACCACCGTGGATGTTTACGACCAGTCCTACGCCGCAAGCGTCATGCTCGTTGGCAGGATCGTATAATCCTTGTTTGTTGTTCAAATGGCTTCTTTCTTTCATCATTTGTTGACCTTATGTTTGTGTAATATCTGTTTTATCTGTCAAAATGTTTGGCAAATATATTGTATTTGTTTCAAAATGTAATACTGATAAGGGTGAATAAGAAGGGACTTCTTTATTTCGGGAGGCGGTTTGTTTCTATTTGAAATAATATTGCTGAATTGTGTGATAATTTGTAATGTTATCTCTGGGTGATAGTGTAAAAATGAAAGTGATGCCTATTTTCTGTGGAAATAATCAAAATGGTAATAAAAGTAGATTTGTTGTATCTTTTTGTCCTCCTTACTTGTCGTCTTTTGATTTTCGGATCAGCCTGCGAACCGGGCCGATAAGATCGGTGGCTGTCTCTTTAAATATATGAAAGATATCAGGGAAGGAAAGACTGTTACCCCTTTTCGATACACACGCCAGGGGAAAGGTAAAGGCGAGGATGGAGTGAAATTTACCGGACGCAGGCGGGTGCGGAAAACGCGTACCTCTGCGTCCGGTAATGTTATATATTAGGTTACACCTGTAATACCAGAATAAAGCGGCAACCTTTTTTGTACTCGGAATCGATGGACAATGTACCGTTTATCTTCGAGGCGATCAGGGAGCAGATCGGTAATCCCAGTCCGTCGCCATCTGCCAGATCCTTGATCCCGGTGAAAGGTTTGAAGATCGTCTCCTGCTTTTCGGCAGGAATGCCCGGGCCGTTATCGGTAACGATAAACTGGCAGATATGGGCTCCTTTCTTTTTGAATTCCAGTTTTATTTTGCCGGAGGTCGTGTAGATCGTTGCATTTTTCAGCAGATGCAGCAAGATGCGTTGCAACTGTTCGGCATTTGTTTTGATTTCGATCTTCGGGACATCCGTGGTGACTTCGACATCAGGGCGGACATCCTCTTTTATCTGTTCCATCACTTTCTCGCAGAAGGTACTGACATTAAAGGACTGTGTTTCGTAGGTTTCCAGTAGGGAGTTTTCAAGGGAAGAAAGTTCTTGTATATGGGTACCGAATTGTTTTAAGGCATCGACACGGGTTTGTATCGCCTTCGCCTGCCCGGGTGCGGCGGCTTGCAATCCGGTTACCGACTTGCTCATCTCGTCCAGTGTCGGTTCCATCTGTGCCGATATGCTTTGGATGAATCCGGTCTGTTGTTCGCTGTGTTCGGTGATGGTCCGGATAATCTTTTTCAGTTTCCGGTTCAGGATAATGAAACGCATAACCAGGAATGCCAGGAACGCCAGCGCGGCAACAAGTATGGCGGCCAGCGTGCAGAGTCCGGCGATGATGTACTGCTTGGCGGATAGTTGATCGTCTTTTTCCTGTATCGTTTGCAGGCTGCTGTCGTATTTTTGTTGCAAGGCTCCCAATTTGTCCTCTGCGGTAAGCATCTTAACGGAATCGGTCCATACCATGTATTTTTCGTAGGTCTGCTCCATCAGCGAGGTGTTATTGGCCTTACGTGCAATCGCGATCAGGTTTTGATAGCATTCGCTGACCTTACCGTATTCCTTTTTTTCCCGGTATTGGCTGATCAGTTTATTGAAGGCCGCATCTCCCTCATTCTTCTGTCCGAAGATATAGAAGTACTCGGTTTTTGTGTACAACAACTCTTCGGAAAGTTCGGGGCTGCCTGATTCTTCGGCCAGATTGTCCAACGTGTTAAGCTGAAGCTGTGCCTGTGCCGCGTTTCTCAGCTTGATGTACATTTGCAGGCGTTCTTTTGTTATCATAAAACGCAGGTCGTACAGTTTCTTTTGTTCCGCCTGCTCCTGATTCGCCACTATCTGGCCCATTTGCCGGCAAAGGTCGAACGCCTCCTGGTAATAGTTCTCGCGGTAATAGAGGGATGCCGCCTGTGTACCGCATTCGATTGCCTGCGTTATTTTTCCTTCATTTGCATAATCTTTATACGCCTGGATATAAAGATAGCGGGCTTTCGTATAGTCTTTTTTCTCAAAGCTACTTTGTGCCTGTTGTTTAAAATTGTCCGCTATGTTTTGTGCCTGAAGGGGAACACAAAAACAAATAATGAGGGTGATAATAAAGTAGTAAATTTTCATAATTTGAATTTTAACGTTAGACAAATATAGAAATTCTTTGTAATAATGGGTATGAAAATGTTAGATTTTTTAGAACATCAGTCATATATAGCAGTTTAATTATCTGTAGCATCAAAATCAGAGTATGATTGTCTCTTGTGATAATGTAATCTGTATGGTCGATATTGGCTTTTTATGTCGTTCGTTTCGTTTGAATTCGGACTTTGTGTAATGAACATCGGCTGAAATTTAAGCAATACGATCTTATGGACTACATAATATAAGGAATAATCTATCCCCGCTACAAGAAAACTTATCTACATAGGCATAAAAACATCGGAGTGCCTATCAATTCTGTAATCAGTGCCAGTGATTATAAAATCAGTGTCAGCAATTATATAATCACAACCACTGATTATAAAGTCACTGACACCGATTACAGAATTAGCAGGCACTTAAGAAAGAATTATTCGGGACAAAAACGGTTTTTTCTCTCCATAGAAATAAAGAATTGTTACTGCCGGATTTGGTGCGGTTGCCCTAATACCTTATAATAAGTAGCGCCGGTTAAGAATTTCTGTATTTGACTTTTTGTATCGGGACACCAATACCGCCTCCCAAAGAGTAGCGCAGCGCAACAGTATGCAAAAGGTGGCAACCTTCGTAAAGCATTATAGGGGAGTGGATATGCCGCATTTTATTTATAAAGTCGATTCGCATAAATAACTTACAGTGATTGCGGTTGTCCTGATGGGATAAAGGTTGGATTCCCCGGAACAAAACCGCCCCGATAATGATTATATACAAAAAGTCCTTTGCTTTCTTACAATCCGTATGCGGCGAAAGGGCTTTTTCTTTTTATTTGATAGGTTTGTCGAAAGAATATCGTTTTATAAAATAATTTAACTAAATGACGGATAAAATGATTATTTCTATTAATGTGTCAAATAAATTTCGTTTGTATGAACATTATGTAATATAATGTAAGTATCTTTGCAGTCGAAATAAACAAGATAGAACCAAATGGAAGTACTTAAACACGAGTGTGGAGTCGCCATGGTCCGGTTACTAAAGCCTTTGGAATATTATCATCAGAAGTATGGAACCTGGATGTATGGGCTCAATAAGCTCTATTTGTTGATGGAAAAGCAGCATAACCGCGGTCAGGAGGGAGCCGGTTTAGCATGCGTCAAGTTGGAAGCCAGCCCCGGCGAAGAATATATGTTTCGGGAAAGAGCATTAGGCACAGGAGCCATTACCGAGATATTCGCCGCCGTTCATGAGCATTACAAAGATTTGCCGCCCGGTAAACTGAATGATCCGCTTTTTGCTAAAACAAACCTTCCTTTTGCAGGAGAGCTTTACATGGGGCACCTGCGTTACAGTACGACCGGTAAATCCGGTATTTCCTATGTCCATCCTTTTTTACGCCGTAACAACTGGAGAGCCAAGAACCTCGCTCTTTGCGGTAATTTCAATCTTACTAACGTACAGGATATTTTTGAAGAGATAACAGCCATCGGCCAGCATCCGCGCGCCTATGCCGACACCTTCATCATGCTGGAACAGGTGGGACACCGCTTAGACCGTGAGATCGAACGCCTGTACCGGAAGTTCGAAGCCGAAGGGTTGAAGGGAATGGAGATCACGAATGCGATCGAGGCGAATGTCGACCTGTCGAATGTCCTCCGGCGTTGTGCCCCGCAGTGGGACGGCGGTTTCGTGATCTGCGGGCTGACCGGGAGCGGCGAGTCTTTCAGCGTGCGCGACCCCTGGGGCATCCGTCCGGCGTTCTATTATGCCGACGACGAGATCGTGATCCTGGCAAGCGAACGCCCGGTGATCCAGACGGCCATGAACGTGCCTGCCGCGGACGTACACGAACTGAAGAGGGGGGAGGCGCTGATCATCAACAAGCAAGGCGACTGGCATACGTCGCAGATCATGGAGCCGAAGGAGAATAAGGCCTGCTCGTTCGAACGCATCTACTTCTCCCGCGGGAGCGACCGGGATATTTACCGCGAACGGAAACGGTTGGGCGAAAACTTGGTGCCTGCCGTCCTGAAGGCAGTGGACGGTGATCTGAACCATACGGTCTTCTCCTTTATCCCGAATACGGCGGAGGTCGCCTACTTCGGGTTGCAGGAAGGCATGAACGAATATCTGAACAAGAAGAAAAAGGAATGGATCGCCGATCGCAGCCACCTGCTTCAGGAGGAAGAACTGGAACAAATCCTGTCCATGCGCGTCCGGTGTGAAAAAGTGGCGATTAAAGATATAAAATTGCGTACTTTTATAGCCGAAGGAAACAGCCGCAACGACCTGGCCGCCCATGTGTACGACATCACGTACGGCAGTATCGTGCCTTTCGAGGACAATCTGGTCGTGATCGACGACAGTATCGTGCGCGGTACGACGCTCCGGCAGAGCATCATCGGCATCTTAGACCGCCTGAACCCGAAGAAGATCGTGGTGGTCAGTTCGTCTCCGCAGGTGCGCTATCCGGATTATTACGGTATCGATATGTCCCGCATGAGCGAGTTCATCGCGTTCAAGGCTGCCGTGGCGCTTCTGGCAGACAGGGGGATGGAATCCGTCTTGCTCAATGCTTATAAGAAAGCCAAGCAACAACAGTCCGTGCCGTGCGATGCGACCGTGAACTATGTGAAGGAGATTTATGCGCCTTTCACCGACGAGGAAATCTCGGCCAAGATGGCAGAACTGCTTACCCCCGCCGGGACACGTGCGAAGGTGGAGATCGTCTACCAGACACTCGAAGGGTTGCATGCCGCCTGCCCCGATCATCCGGGCGACTGGTATTTCTCCGGCGATTACCCGACACCGGGCGGCGCGCGAATGGTGAACGAGGCGCTTATCCATTATGTGGAAATGGAAAATTGAAAATGGAAAATTGAAAAATAGAATAAGAATGACAAGAAAAACAGCAACATTGGTCTTAGACGACGGAAGCATGTTTCACGGCTTCTCTTTTGGTTTCGACAAGGCAGTGGCCGGCGAGGTGGTGTTCAACACCGCTATGACCGGTTATCCCGAAAGCCTTACCGATCCTTCGTATGCCGGGCAGCTGATGGTTCTGACCTATCCGTTGGTCGGAAACTATGGGGTGCCTCCTTTCTCGATCGAAGAGAACGGCTTGCCGACCTTCATGGAGAGTGAGAAAATCCATGCAGAGGCGATTATCGTGAGTGACTATAGCGAAGAATATAGCCATTGGAATGCTGTCGAGAGCCTTGGCGACTGGCTGAAGCGTGAGATGATCCCCGGAATCACCGGTATCGACACCCGTGCACTGACGAAGAAGATCCGGGAACATGGCGTAATGATGGGACGTATCCTGATCGACGACGAGACGGGGGCGAAGTATGGCGGTATCGCCGGATTGCAAATGCAAGTGGGCAGCCTGCATATGCCCTTCGAGATGCCGGACTATGGTAGCATCAACTATGTGGACCGTGTGAGCTGTAAAGATATTATCTGCTACCAACCCGGCGGGACGGAAATGTCGTTTCCGGCAAGGACGTTCGGTAACACCCAAATTGCAACTCTCAACCCCGAATTGAAGCGTGTCGTGCTTCTCGATTGCGGTGTGAAGGCCAATATCATCCGCAGCCTCCTGAAGCGGAATGTGGCGGTGATACGTGTCCCCTGGAACTATGATTTCAACCAACTGGAGTACGACGGGCTTTTCCTATCGAATGGTCCCGGCGACCCGGACACTTGCGATGCGGCTGTCCAAAATATCCGTAAGGCACTCGGTGGAGACAAACCGATCTGTGGCATCTGCATGGGAAACCAGTTGCTTGCCAAAGCCGGCGGCGCTTCTATCTATAAACTGAAGTACGGCCACCGCAGCCACAACCAACCAGTGCGCATGGTGGGGACGGAGAAGTGTTTCATCACTTCCCAGAATCACGGCTACGCGGTGGACAATGACACGTTGGGGGCTGACTGGGAACCGCTCTTTATTAATATGAACGACGGGACAAACGAAGGAATCCGGCATAAGACGAAGCCTTTCTTCTCTTCCCAATTCCATCCCGAAGCATGCAGCGGGCCGACCGATACGGAGTTCATCTTCGATAAGTTTGTCGACCTGCTCTAAACTTCTGTCCGGGAGGGTATCTCCGGGTATGCCCGTAGACGACCTCCGGGCGTAAGGGGAGTGGAGCTCCGGGCATACCCGGAGACACCCTCCCTAAAAAATGTTAACGAATAAAAGAGTCCGAAAAATGAAAGAAGATATAAAGAAAGTCCTGATACTCGGAAGCGGCGCCCTTAAGATCGGCGAAGCGGGCGAGTTCGATTATTCAGGCAGCCAGGCTTTGAAAGCCATTAAGGAAGAGGGAATCCAGACCGTGCTTATCAACCCGAACATCGCCACGGTGCAGACTTCGGAAGGGGTGGCAGATACCGTTTATTTCCTGCCCGTTACCCCCTTCTTCGTCGAAAAGGTAATCGAGAAGGAACGCCCCGAAGGCATCTTGCTCGCTTTTGGCGGCCAGACGGCGTTGAACTGTGGTGTGGCGCTTTACCAGAGCGGCGTGCTGGAAAAATATAACGTCCGTGTGCTCGGTACCCCGGTACAGGCCATCATGGATACGGAAGACCGCGAACTCTTCGTCCGCAAGCTCGACGAGATCGGCGTGAAGACGATCAAGAGCGAAGCGGTGGAGAACGCCGAGGATGCTCGCCGGGCGGCTGCCGGGTTGGGCTATCCGGTGATCGTCCGTGCCGCATACGCATTGGGCGGTCTCGGCTCCGGCTTCTGCGACAACGAAGAAGAATTAGACGTGCTGGTCGAAAAAGCCTTCTCTTTCTCTCCCCAGGTGTTGGTGGAAAAGAGCTTGAAGGGGTGGAAAGAAGTGGAATATGAAGTGGTGCGCGACTGTTTCGACAACTGTATCACGGTCTGCAACATGGAGAACTTCGACCCGCTGGGCATCCATACCGGCGAAAGCATCGTGATCGCTCCGTCGCAGACGCTGACCAACAGCGAATATCATAAACTGCGCGAACTGGCGATCCGGATCATTCGCCATATCGGTATCGTGGGCGAATGTAACGTACAGTATGCTTTCGATCCTGAGAGCGAAGACTACCGCGTGATCGAGGTGAACGCCCGGCTATCCCGTTCGTCTGCGTTGGCATCGAAGGCAACCGGTTATCCGCTGGCTTTCGTTGCCGCCAAGTTGGGACTGGGTTACGGCCTGTTCGACCTTAAAAACTCGGTGACGAAGACGACAAGCGCTTTCTTCGAACCGGCTCTCGACTATGTGGTCTGCAAGATCCCGCGCTGGGACTTGGGCAAGTTCCACGGCGTGGCCCGCGAATTGGGGTCAAGCATGAAATCGGTGGGCGAAGTGATGGCCATCGGCCGTACCTTCGAAGAGGCGATCCAGAAGGGGCTTCGTATGATCGGGCAGGGCATGCACGGCTTCGTGGAAAACAAGGAACTGGTGATCCCCGACATCGACAAGGCGCTCCATGAACCGACCGATACCCGCATCTTCGTTATCTCGAAAGCATTCCGCGCCGGATATACCGTCGACCAGATACATGAATTGACGAAGATCGACAAATGGTTCCTGCAAAAACTCTACGGAATCATGCAGACCGATAAGGAACTGCGCGCCTTCGATATGAAAGGCATCGAGCGTTGGCGTTTGAATCCGGAACTCGTTCGCAAGGCGAAAGTGCAGGGTTTCTCCGATTTCCAGATCGCCCGTGCCCTCGGCCTTGAAGGGAATATAGAAAAAGGTATGATGCAGGTACGCCAGTTCCGTAAAGAGCACGGTATCGTCCCGGTCGTGAAGCAGATCGATACGTTGGCCGCCGAATATCCGGCGCAGACGAACTACCTGTACCTGACCTATAGCGGTACGGAAAACGATGTGCAGTATCTGGGCGACCATCGCTCCATCGTCGTGCTGGGTTCCGGTGCTTACCGGATCGGCAGCTCGGTCGAGTTCGACTGGTGCGGCGTGCAGGCGTTGGAAACGATCCGTAAGGAGGGCTGGCGTTCGGTGATGATCAATTACAACCCCGAAACGGTTTCGACCGACTATGATATGTGTGACCGCCTTTACTTCGACGAACTGACCTTCGAGCGTGTGATGGATATCCTCGAGCTGGAAAATCCGCACGGCGTGATTGTCTCGACAGGCGGCCAGATCCCGAATAACCTGGCGATGCGCCTCGACGAGCAGCATGTCAATATCTTAGGGACATCCGCCAAGAGCATCGACAATGCCGAGGACCGCGAGAAGTTCTCCGCCATGCTGGATCGTATCGGTGTGGACCAGCCGCGCTGGAAAGAGCTTTCGTCGATGGAGGATATCAACGAGTTTGTGGCCGAGGTCGGTTTCCCGGTCTTAGTCCGTCCGAGCTATGTGCTGAGCGGTGCCGCCATGAATGTCTGCTCCAACCAGGAGGAACTCGAGCGCTTTCTGCAACTGGCGGCCAACGTGTCGAAGAAGCATCCGGTCGTTGTCAGCCAGTTCATCGAACATGCCAAAGAGGTCGAAATGGATGCGGTGGCCGATAAGGGCGAGATCGTCATGTATGCCATCTCCGAACATATCGAGTTTGCCGGCGTGCATTCCGGCGATGCTACCATCCAGTTCCCGGCACAGAAACTCTACGTCGAAACGGTACGCCGCATCAAACGCATCAGCAAGCAGATCGCGAAAGAGCTGAATATCTCCGGCCCGTTCAACATCCAATATTTGGCGAAAGGCAACGAGATCAAGGTGATCGAATGCAACCTCCGGGCGAGCCGTTCCTTCCCCTTCGTCAGCAAGGTGCTAAAGATAAACTTCATCGAACTGGCTACCCGCATCATGTTAGGTTTGCCGGTCGAGAAACCAAATAAGAACGAGTTCGACCTCGATTATGTCGGCATCAAAGCCTCCCAATTCTCCTTCAACCGCTTGCAGAAAGCCGATCCCGTCTTGGGGGTCGACATGGCTTCGACGGGTGAGGTAGGCTGCATCGGCGACGATGTTTCCGAGGCGGTCCTGAAGAGTATGCTCTCCGTCGGTCTCCGCATCCCTGAAAAGAATATTCTGCTCTCGACGGGTACGCCGAAACAGAAAGTCGCCATGCTGGATGCCGCCAAGATGCTGGCCGCGAAAGGGTACAACCTCTTCGCCACAGGTGGGACGCACCGCTTCCTTGAAGAAAACGGCATCCCCAGCACCGAGGTCTACTGGCCGAGCGAAGTGGGTAAGGAGCCGCAGGCACTTACCATGCTCCACGAAAAAAAGATCGACATGGTTGTGAACATCCCGCGTGACCTTTCTGCCGGTGAGTTGGACAATGGCTACAAAATCCGCCGTGCCGCTATCGACCTGAACATCCCGCTCATCACGAATGCCCGTCTGGCAAGCGCCTTCATCGAAGCATTCTGTACGCTGAGTATGGACGATATACAGATTCGGAGTTGGCAAGAGTATAAATGAACTGTTACTTTTGGCTTGACCCAAAAGTAACCAAAAAGTCAAGGCTTAACCGTCCTGGCTACTCCGGGCAAAGACTACGCTGTCGCCTGCGGAACTCGCTTCGCTCAGACAGCGCAGGCTCCGGACGCTTCGTCTTTACCCTCCGCTTTACGCCTGTCCGCTTAGGCCTTTCTTAGAAAGCTGCGCTTTCTGTGGGGATTGCCGACACCGGCAGTTCTTCTGCGTCCTCCGTGTCAAGCACGGGGACAAGCCTGTTCCCGCACTTGATGCGGGATCGCAAAAGAGCTGTCGGTGTCGGCAATTCCCAAAGAGCCATCAGGCTCTATTTCCGGCCTAAGCTGGTGAGCGTTAAGCGTAGAGACCGGAGTGAGCGTTCGGAGCGTCTGCTGTTTGAGCGAAGCGAGTTTCAGACGCGACAGCGAACGAAGGGAACGAAGTAGCGAAGCAGGTTCGGCCTTGATCTTTTGGTTACTTTTGGATCAAGCCAAAAGTAATAGAAATAATTATTACATTTGTGGTAATTAAAATAAACCAATATGAAGATAGGATTATTTATCCCCTGTTATATCAATGCGGTATATCCCGAAGTTGGTGTTGCTTCTTATAAACTATTGAAAAGTCTTGGCTTGGATGTGGATTATCCGTTAGATCAGACGTGTTGCGGCCAGCCGATGGCAAATGCCGGGTTTGAGCATGAATCGGCGGGGTTGGCGTTGCGGATGGAAGAACTGTTCCGTTCGTACGAGTATGTGGTAGGCCCTTCCGCCAGTTGTGTCGCTTTTGTGAAAGAGAACCATCCCGGCATCCTGGAAAAAGCCGGGCATGTGTGTATGAACAGCAAGAAGATTTATGATATCTGCGAGTTCCTGCACGACATCGTAAAGGTGAAAGAGCTGAAAGCCGAATTTCCCCACAAGGTGAGCATCCACAATAGTTGTCACGGTGTGCGGGAGTTGCACCTCTCTTCGCCGAGCGAACGGAATATCCCGTATTTCTCCAAGTTGCGTGACCTCCTTTCCTTAGTGAAGGGCATCGAGATATTCGAACCGAAGCGTATCGACGAATGTTGTGGCTTCGGCGGTATGTTTGCCGTGGAGGAACCCGAAGTCTCCGTCTGCATGGGACAGGACAAGGTGAAGGACCACATGGAAACGGGAGCCGAATACATCACCGGTGCCGACAGTTCCTGCCTGATGCACATGGAAGGCGTGATCAAACGCGACAACCTTCCGATCAAAACGATTCATATTGTTGAAATATTAGCCTCCGGATTATGAGCACAAAACATTCAAAAGCGGCTGCCCGCTTCATCAAGAACCGTAAGCAGGAAGCCTGGCACGACGAAACCCTCTGGATGGTGCGTGCCAAACGGGATAAAATGAGCCACTCGCTCCCCGAATGGGAACGCTTGCGCGAACTGGCCTGTGACATCAAACTCTATTCAAATAGTCATTTAGACACCCTTCTGGAAGAGTTCGAGAAGAACGCCACGGCCAACGGGGCGATCGTCCATTGGGCGAAAGATGCAGCGGAACATAATGCGATCGTCGATGAAATCCTCCAACAACACAAGGCGCATACGCTGATAAAGAGTAAATCCATGTTGACCGAAGAGTGCGGCATGAACGATTATCTGTTCGGGAAAGGGTACGATATCATCGAGAGCGACCTCGGTGAACGCATCCTCCAATGGATGAAACTACACCCCAGCCATATCGTGATGCCCGCTATCCATATCAAGCGGCAGGAGGTAGGCGAAATGATGGAACGCGTGTTAGATACGGAAAAAGGAAATTCGGACCCGACCTATCTGACGCATGCTGTCCGCAAGAATATGCGCGAGAAGTTCCTGACAGCCGATGTCGCCATGACGGGAGCTAACTTTGCAGTCGCTTCGACCGGCGAGATAGTGGTCTGCACCAACGAAGGGAATGCCGATATGGGAACCTCTTTCCCAAATGTCCATATCGCTACGTTCGGCATGGAGAAGATCGTTCCGGATCGGAAGTCGTTAGGTGTCTTCACCCGTCTGCTGGCACGTTCCGGCACGGGACAGCCGATAACTTCCTACACGTCACACTACTGCAAACCGAAAGCAGGGGGTGAGTTCCATATCATCATAGTCGATAACGGCCGGAGCGATATTCTTGCACGTCCCGACCATATCCGCACGCTGAACTGCATCCGTTGCGGGCAGTGCATGAATACTTGCCCGGTCTATCGCCGTACCGGAGGTTATTCCTATACTTATTTTATTCCCGGCCCGATCGGGATCAATTTAGGAATGCTGAAGGACCCGGTGAAATATTCGGACAATGTTTCCGCTTGTTCGTTGTGTCTTTCCTGCTCGAATGTCTGTCCGGTCATGATCGACCTCGGCGAACAGATCTACCGCTGGCGTCAGGATTTGGACAAGGTCGGGAAGGCGAGCACGGAGAAAAAGATCATGTCCGGCGGCATGAAGTTCCTGATGGAACGCCCGAAGCTGTTCAACACGGCTTTGAAGTTTGCCCCGGTGGTCAATGAGATGCCTCGTTTTATGATCTATAACTTTCTGAATGCATGGGGGAAAGGGCGCGAACTGCCCACCTTCGCCAAACAGTCGTTCAACGAGATGTGGAAAAGTAACAAGATAAAATAATACGACAATGAGTAGTAAAAACGATATATTATCCGCTATCCGCCGCCACACCGGCAAACGTTACGAGATGCCGGAACTGACGCTGGATGCCATCACTTACGAAGATAAAATCGCACAGTTCACTGACTCTCTGAAAGCAGCCGGGGGACAAGCCGTCCTGATGCAGCCTGGCGACGATATCAACGATATCATCCGTAGCCATTTTCCGGAGGCAACCCGCATCGCCTCCAATCTTCCCGGTATCACTTGTGCCACCTTCAACCTCGACGATCTCGACGATCCCCGCGAGTTGGATAATACCGACCTTGCCATCGTGGAAGGCCATTTCGGTGTAGCCGAGAACGGCGCCGTCTGGATCACCCGCCAGGTGAAGCATAAAGCATTGTATTTTATCTCCAACAGCCTGGTTATGCTGATAGACCGCAATTCGATCGTGGACAATATGCACGAAGCCTATCGGCGGACGGAAAACATGATGTACGATTTCGGTGCTTTCATCTCCGGCCCGTCCAAAACTGCCGATATCGAGCAGGCTTTGGTTTTTGGTGCACACGGACCGGTCGGGGTATTGGTGATACTGAAATAGGGCTTTTACAAGCTGAAGTTAAATACCTGAAGAATAAATACATTATGAAGAATATAGCTTTTTGGATGCTTTTAAGTGCCTTGTTTGCCCCTTATACCGGGGCACAGGTACATACCTCCCAACAAATGGGCCGCTTCTTGCCTGGCCGCAAACGATAAGGCTTATTTTAACTTTGAACACGAAGAATCAGCCGCACAACCGAACTGGACATTGGCGGAAAAAGAGCCGTGGTTCGAGGTCCAGTCCTATGAATGGGAGTATGAGAAAGGCAGCATAGGCCGCCTTCTCGATGCTTCGGAGTGGAGAATCAGCCAGGCATTCCAGGCTTTTGCTGCCTGGGAGTTGATGAAGAAACAGATCCTGATTGGCTATGACGGCTTTTCCTGGTGCAGCCTCGAATCGGGATCGAATATGTTCACCTACCAGAAACCGTTGACCGACCCGTTCGGCGTTCCCAAACTGGCCTATTATGCCAACCAATCTGTTTTCAAGCCGGTCTGGGCGGGTAGCGGCAACGTCGATGTCGTGTACGGTCCGGGCGATCGTATTGACCCGGTCCTGTTTAACTTGGGACAGCCCCGGACGGTCGACCTCACGATCGAACTGAAAAACGATAAAGGAAAGAGAATCGATCGGAAAGTCTTCAAAAATATCCAGGTCGATGGAGGCAGAACAGTTTTGAACCTGGATGGCTTCCGCTTTAAGACGGTGCCTGACGGATGTTACTTTATTATGTACACAGTGAAGGAATAAGATAATCAGGCATACTAACTTTGTGTCGAAGTTAGTATGCCCGATTACAGTTAATCCACATTTCTCGGCTTATTAAACAACGAAGCAATCCACAATACCAGAATAGCTCCGGCCGTTGCCGTGATCAGGCTGCCGATGATACCTGAAGCCGCAATTCCGAACAACCCGAATACCCAGCCGCCTAACACGCCGCCGACTATCCCCAAAATCAGATTGATTATCACTCCGAAGCCACCGCCCCGCATGATTTTACCGGCAAGAAATCCGGCTACTATACCAATAATAATGTACCATAGAAAACCCATAGCGTTTAAATTTTATGTTATATGATACTATAACCGTTTATAGGCGCAGAATGTTGATTCAGAGGCGTAGCGTGATAAAAGACAAGTTAGCTTTTCCTGATTTATTGGTTAAATCCAGTAATATCTGGTCTTTTATGCTTTTCAGTGGTTATCTGAAAGCCTCTGATCCGGTCTTGACCTCTGAAGATTTGATAGAATACGAGTAGCAGATCCCTAATCGTGAAGTAAAAACAGTTTATCGTACTATCATCCAGAGTTGGATGGAGGTCCGGTTAAAAATGACCGTCTTGTTTTGATGTTGCAGGTGTTGCATGCCGGAGATATCGAGTATTTCGAGGAGATACTGAATGAAAATCTCCATATAAAACAATCTATCCTTATCGATCGCATCTGTAAAAAAAATAACCAGATGCATGAATCGTTACGTAGCATCCCGCCCGATGTTGCGCAGCTTTTCGTGTGTCCGGGAGTATCTTCTTCCCCTCTCGAGAGGAAGCAAGGGAATGTGTAAATATTAAAATGTTAATGTGCGTAAAAAAGGAAAGCGATAAAGAGAGATGACAACATAGAAGTAGAAAAGACGGTTGGCATGATAAGAAATGAATATCAGGATTATATAAAACAAAACACACTCTCTTTCTTATGGAGAAAGAGAGTGTGTATCAAAATGCTTGAATCGGATTCAAAATCGGGTGCTAAAGTAGCATCTTTTAACGAGAATGGCAAAAAGACATTCAATGATCCGTGTCCTGCCGGTTGGAGGGTGATTTCGTATAAGAATTTATATACATTCTTTACCGGGACACCCGGATCGGATGGCATGATATCTGGTAATGCGAATATGGCCAACTCCTCTACTGCCGATGCCGACGGAGGTGCATACTTCTATTATACGGCCAATGGTAGCGGAGAAGCCACTTATGTCCGTATGACGGGTTATTGGAGGTTTTTAGATGAATTTCATTTTGTGGGTGAGAAGGCTATTTTTTGGGTACGCGAACATACCGGAATTACGGGAAAATCAAGTTATGGTTTTTCATTCGTATTAGGAGAGGAGACAAACAGTATGGAAATAGCGAAAGTTTGGTATCCCCAGGATGCCCAAACAACCCGTTGTATCCAGGAACTCCCGTAGGGACGAAAGTACCGGATAAAAAAGGTCCTCCCCGGACCTTGCAGCAACCGGGGAAAACGAGTTCTTTGACATGATGAGATTGATAATAAAAAGGAAAAGGTTCTTTTTATTTCGTGATGTTCCTATAAATAGTTGTATAAAAGGTTGAAAGCTCAAAAAGAATAGTATCTTTGCAGTAAGATATTCATATAAAAATAAATAACTATGGAAAATCAATCTGCATTAGTTCGTTTCGATTGGGCTGTCAAGCGCCTTTTGCGTAACAAATCCAATTTTGTTATTTTGGAAGGTTTTCTTTCTACGTTGCTTGAAGAGAAGATCACGATTGTGCGTCTGCTTGAAAGCGAAGGTAACAAAGATGACTGTGAAGACAAGTTCAACCGTGTAGATATGCTTGCTGAAGACAGCAAAGGCGAGCTTATCATCATAGAGGTTCAGAACAACCGTGAACTGGATTATTTTCACCGTATGCTGTATGGTGCATCCAAAGCTGTCACCGAGTATATAAACGAAGGCCAGGAATATGGTATAATCCGTAAGATCTATTCCATCAATATCGTTTATTTTGAGTTAGGCCAGGGTAAAGATTATGTCTATCATGGTCGTACGGTTTTCAAAGGCATCCACTATGATGATATCCTGCAGCTCTCGGTTCGCCAACGCGAACAGTTTGTCCGCGAGGAGGCAGGTGATATATTTCCGGAATACTATGTTCTTCGTGTCGAAGGCTTCAACGACCAGGCAAAAACACCGCTTGACGAATGGATCAAATTCCTCAAAACCGGCGAAATCGCACATGGTAGCACAGCTCCCGGCTTGCAGGAAGCCAGTGAACGTTTGCGCATAGACCAGCTCAGCCCTTCAGAAAAACAACGTTATTATTCGGATATGGAGGCAATTCGTTACCAACGAAGTGTTATTAAAACAGGTTGGATCGAAGGCCATGCCGATGGTCGAGCAGAAGGTAAAGCAGAAGGTAAAGCTGAAAGCCAACGTCAAATCGCCATCAATTTGAAAAAACAGGGAATCCCGTCCGAAGTAATAGCCCAATGTACAGGTCTATCCATTGAAGACATATCCGCACTTTCGGATTAAAGACTTTTCTCCTTTTTTTATCAATCGCATCTGTATAGAATAACCGGGTGCACGAATCGTTACGCAACATCCTTGTCGGGTGTTGCGCAACTTTTTGTGTGTCTGAAAGTACCTTTTCCTTTCTTCGAGAGGGGGCAGGGGTGTGTGAGTTTTTATGTTGCCCGTGTGTAGCAAGAAACGTTAAAAAAGGAAAGCGATAGTAATAGTAACAGTATAAAAATGAAAAAGGTGACAGATATGATACAAATTGAAAAACAAAGAGATAGAAAGCAAAACACTCTCTCTTTCTTACCGAGAAAGAGAGAGTGTATCAAAATGCTTGATTCCGGTTCGAAATCGGGTGCTAAAGTAGCATCTTTTAACGAGAACGGCAAAGAATAGGGCTATAATTTGATACAATTTAATAATCTTAAAAATCCGAATGCTCTACAGACGTAAATCCCGTTTCTGAGAAAACGCCTGTAACCTGCTGAACAACAATAGCTGCGTACCACACGCTCCAACTCTCTCTTTCTCGGTAAGAAAGAGATTTTGAGAAAGTGTTAAAATGTAACAGATGTAGTAGTGAAAAAACGGTAAAGGGTATGACGAAAAAGAGCATTCAAACACAGAAAAGAGTACTAATGGCAGTAACAACATTATTCATATTGGCAACCGGTTGCGACGACCGTTTCGACTCCCGCGGAGGACATCCGTCTGGGGAGGGGAAAGCGGTGGAAGTAACGCTCTGCATCGGCTTGGCCGACGAGACGGACGCTTCCGCTTTGTCCTCGGCAACCGGGACGAAGGGCAACGGTAGCCAGGCGTTGGACGTCCGATTGGTGTCCGTTTCCCCGACGAAAGCGGTAGCTGATAAGCCGGACAAATTGTATAACCTCGAAATCATACAATATAATTCGAACGGAGCAAAGATCACCAATATGGGAACGACCTCCACGATTGCGAGTGCGGAACTCGGTTCCAAACTGACCGTAACCTTGCAGGCGAGCGACAATTGCCAGCTCTTGATTGTGGCACGAGGCGAGGATGCAGTCATCCCTTCTATAATTAGTAAATCCGATATTCGGAATATCCGTAAAGATAAAGATTTGTTGGTCAGTGCAATCGGGAGTAAGATTAATGCGGTGGGTTTCGGAGCCGGAATTAGTATGAATAATATGCCTTATTTCCTGCATTTGGAGTCGGTTAAAGTCGGTACTGGCGGGGAGATTCAAAGCATTGACGGGCAAAAACTCGATGTCCGTTTGTTGTTGAAGCGCCTTGCTGTCCGGCTGGATGTGGCATGGACTGTCAGCGAGCAAATGATAAGTACTGGTTACGAATTAAAAGAAGTACGCCTCAGCCAGGTTCCTGCCGGTTACCGTCTTTTGTCGGATGAGGAAGATTCGCAGTGGGGGAGAACCTACCCTACGGCTACCGCAGAGTTTGTAGACTTGTACCGTCTGAAAGGTACGGAACTGACCACAGCCAACGGCAAGCAATCCGTCTGGCTTCCCGCCAACGTACGTGGAACTTCTCCGACTGCCACTTCCTTGTATTACCGGAATAAGCAAAACGCCCCGACAGCATCCTCGTTCCTGGAGTTCGTGATGGATAATGCAGGCAAGCAGGAGCGCCTTTACTACCGTGTTTATGTGGGAGGTCCCCGCACTACGGACTTTAACCTGTATGGCAATACCGATTATAGTTATGTGGTCAACATCAACAATGCAAACTATCAGACAGATGCCCGTATTCAGTTGTTGGACCGGACGCCGGTTGTCAGTACGAACCTGGTGCCTACCGCCAACTGCCTGATGATGGAACCGGGCACGAACCTCTGTTTCAATCCTTATAAACATACTTCCGGTACAAACGGCT
Source organism: Parabacteroides vesiculifaciens (assembly GCF_049860805.1). NCBI lineage: Bacteria > Pseudomonadati > Bacteroidota > Bacteroidia > Bacteroidales > Tannerellaceae > Parabacteroides > Parabacteroides vesiculifaciens. The sequence goes on along the minus strand of NZ_CP187555.1, from coordinate 1,940,667 downwards.
GGAACGATGAATTGGTTACTAATCCTTCGGGAATTCCTGTTATCAAAACGGAGATTAAGAATGTGAAGGTGCTTTGGCAAAACAAAGACAGTGGCACTTCGGGCGAGTTGGTGATGGGATATGCGGTAGATGCTGAAGACCATAGCAATCTGGCTAACCTTACTAATGGCGACGACATCCAGTCTGCCCGCATCCATGTTAAAGTGCCTGTCACGAATGGGGGCAACGCTCTGATCGCCGCCTATAGTGAAGCAGATAAAGTGGTTTGGAGTTGGCATATCTGGATATCCGGTTATGTTCCTGCTACACTTGGCTCGTTTACTTCCGGTGACGGAGCCAGTCGTACCCATGCCATCGAGGTAGCACAGGAGGGCACTCGTGGGGGAACCGTGCAAGTATATGGCGGCGTTTCGTGGACTGCTACCGACGGCGCTTTCTATAAAAAGGTGATTATGGACCGTAACCTGGGAGCAATACGGGCCGGAATCCAGCACAATAACCTCGATGCCGCCCGTACATTCGGTTTACTTTATCAGGGAGGCCGGAAAGATCCTTTTTACAGTTCGGCAGACGGCACACTGACCCAGATGAAAACGATATATGATTGGGACGGAAAGGGGATAGATATCACTATTCCTCCAGCAAAACCGAATATCCCTTATCAGACGTTGATTGAGAATCCATCGATATTCTATCCTCCCGGAGGAGGCAAGACACTCTATGCCGATAAGTCGGATGCCTGGGGGACAAACGATACAAAAACGATCTATGATCCTTGCCCGGATGGATGGAAAGTTCCGACTCATTCGGCTTCTGACCCCAAGAAGTCGCTATGTGCGGGTTTCGGTTCGTCGAGTGACAATACGATTTATGAAAATGCATACGGTAATAATGATAATATAATGTATTACGATGGTTTGGTACTGACTTCCATGAAAACGAACGGTGGTGTTTCTGCCACAGGAACAGATATTCCCGGTTCGGGCTTCCTTTACTTCGGAGGCTCGGGCGAGAATGATGGTGCCTATACGGAAAAGTCAGCGTTTTTTCCGGGTGTCTCATTACGGGAAGTTACAAATGGAACATATCGGACAGGTGTTAAAAACAATGCTGTATTTCTTTGGACGTCCATCTCCCCAAAAGAAGGGTATAAGCAGATTTACCAGATTCAGAACGGACTGTTTTCTTTTCAGCATCCGGTGGAAGACGGCTACGGTTTTTCCGTCCGTTGCGTGCAGGACAAAGGAAATTGATAAAGGAAAAAGAGGATAAAGGTCCTCCCCGGACCTTGCAGCAACCGGGGAAAACGAGTTCTTTGACATGATGAGATTGATAATAAAAAGGAAAAGGTTCTTTTTATTTCGTGATGTTCCTATAAATAGTTGTATAAAAGGTTGAAAGCTCAAAAAGAATAGTATCTTTGCAGTAAGATATTCATATAAAAATAAATAACTATGGAAAATCAATCTGCATTAGTTCGTTTCGATTGGGCTGTCAAGCGCCTTTTGCGTAACAAATCCAATTTTGTTATTTTGGAAGGTTTTCTTTCTACGTTGCTTGAAGAGAAGATCACGATTGTGCGTCTGCTTGAAAGCGAAGGTAACAAAGATGACTGTGAAGACAAGTTCAACCGTGTAGATATGCTTGCTGAAGACAGCAAAGGCGAGCTTATCATCATAGAGGTTCAGAACAACCGTGAACTGGATTATTTTCACCGTATGCTGTATGGTGCATCCAAAGCTGTCACCGAGTATATAAACGAAGGCCAGGAATATGGTATAATCCGTAAGATCTATTCCATCAATATCGTTTATTTTGAGTTAGGCCAGGGTAAAGATTATGTCTATCATGGTCGTACGGTTTTCAAAGGCATCCACTATGATGATATCCTGCAGCTCTCGGTTCGCCAACGCGAACAGTTTGTCCGCGAGGAGGCAGGTGATATATTTCCGGAATACTATGTTCTTCGTGTCGAAGGCTTCAACGACCAGGCAAAAACACCGCTTGACGAATGGATCAAATTCCTCAAAACCGGCGAAATCGCACATGGTAGCACAGCTCCCGGCTTGCAGGAAGCCAGTGAACGTTTGCGCATAGACCAGCTCAGCCCTTCAGAAAAACAACGTTATTATTCGGATATGGAGGCAATTCGTTACCAACGAAGTGTTATTAAAACAGGTTGGATCGAAGGCCATGCCGATGGTCGAGCAGAAGGCAAAGCAGAAGGTAAAGCAGAAGGTCTGGCCGAAGGTAAAGCAGAAGGTCTGCTCGAAGGTAAAGCTGAAAGCCAACGTCAAATCGCCATCAATTTGAAAAAACAGGGAATCCCGTCCGAAGTAATAGCCCAATGTACAGGTCTATCCATTGAAGACATATCCGCACTTTCGGATTAAAGACTTTTCTCCTTTTTTTATCAATCGCATCTGTATAGAATAACCGGGTGCACGAATCGTTACGCAACATCCTTGTCGGGTGTTGCGCAACTTTTTGTGTGTCTGAAAGTACCTTTTCCTTTCTTCGAGAGGGGGCAGGGGTGTGTGAGTTTTTATGTTGCCCGTGTGTAGCAAGAAACGTTAAAAAAGGAAAGCGATAGTAATAGAAGCAATATAAAAATGAAAAAGGTGACAGATATGATACAAATTGAAAAACAAAGAGATAGAAAACAAAACACTCTCTCTTTCTTACCGAGAAAGAGAGAGTGTATCAAAATGCTTGACTCCGGTCCGAAATCGGGTGCTAAAGTAGCATCTTTTAACGAGAACGGCAAAGAACAGGGCTATAATTTGATACAATTTAATAATCTTAAAAGTCCGAATGCCCCACAGGTGTAAATCCCGTTTCTGAGAAAACGCCTGTAACCTGCTGAACAACAATAGCTGCGTACCACACGCTCCAACTCTCTCTTTCTCGGTAAGAAAGAGATTTTGGGAAAGTGTTAAAACCGCGCAGATGTAGTAGTAAAAAAAGGTAAAGGGTATGAGAACAAAGAGCATTCAATTACAAAAACGAGCAGTAATGGCAGTAACAACATTCTTAATATTGGCAACCGGTTGCGACGACCGTTTCGACTCCCGCGGAGGACATCCGTCAGGGGAGGGGAAAATGGTGGATGTAACACTCGACATCGGTCTTGCTGACGAGGCGGACGGCTACGATTTGTCAGGCACTCCCGGAATGTCGGGAACGGCGTCAACACCGTCAACGAAAGCCGGTATAGATCGTGAAAGCGCTTTCGATTTTAGCCTCGTCCCGTCACAGCAGACGAAGGCGGGAACCTCCCTTCAACCGGATGCCCTCTATAATCTTGAAATTCGTCAGTACAGTTCTTCCGGTGCATATCTGGGTGGTAGTGCGACCGTAGAAGCCAGTACGGCTATCGGCACTAAAATAACCCTGAATTTGCAAGCAACCACCCACTGCCAGCTTGTCCTTGTTGCCTGGGGAGTCGGTAATGGCCGCCGTTTGGGAACAGGTGCGCTTAACGCCGTCAAAGACACAATCGGCTCTTACTTTATTAAGGATCTGGCCCCGACAGATCAGACCGACATGAACAAAATGCCCTACGTCCTCCATTTGAAAGATATAAATGTATCTTCCGACGGCCGTATCTACAGTGCCGACGGCGAAGCGATCGACGTCCGCCTGCGCCTGCAACGGTTGGCTGCCCGATTGACATTTACCTGGGATTATAAAGTCGACGGTTATACCCCGCAACAAATCCTGATCCACAGCATCCCGACCCAGTATAAGGTGGTAGCTTCACCGGATAAAAAAGACAATACCTATCCGTCGCTGCTCGACCAGTTCACGACGATACAGTATCTAAATAGCACCACCGCCGGCAGCTATTCCTGTTGGATTCCGGCGAACGTGCGCGGCAGCAATCCTGCTGCCACCTCGCAGCTCTACCGTATCAAGTCGAACGCCCCGACCGGCAGCTCGTATATCCGTTTCATAGCAGTAAATAATACAGATGCTAAAAAGAAGTTAGACTACCGCATCTACTTGGGGGGCAAAGAGACGACCGATTTCAACCTCTACGGGAATCATGACTATGCCTATGAGGCTGCATTCAAGCATAGCTCCACGAATTTGCCGGTCAATGACCGTCGTGTGACGATCGTCGACCCGATCCCCGCCTCGCAAGACAACAACAATTTCGTACCGACCGCCAACTGCTTTATGGTGGCTCCCGGTGGCGCGTTCTGCTTCAATCCCTATAAATATACGGTCAATGGCAGCCCGGTTGACAACACGCTGTTGAAGAGCTGGTGTCCTGAAGGTACAAAAATCCAGTCCGTAAGAGTTCTGTGGCAAACCCTTGAGAACGGTGATGTGGGCGACCCCGTCTTAGGTACGGCCAACTCTTCGGACGACCATACGAATATCGTAGACCTGAAGAACGGCGATGACTTTGCGAATGCCCGCATCTACTGCCGTGTCGCCCCGAATACGACCGGCGGCAGCGGAGTGATCGCCGCTTATGCCAGCACGGACGGCACTGGCGACCCGCTTTGGAGTTGGCATATCTGGGTGACTGATTATGCCCCCGATGCAATGGCAAACGCAACTGTAGACGATCCGAACAAGAGAGTCCAGTTATATACATATGGAAACCATCCGAATACATACCCGATGATGGATCGCAATTTAGGAGCGTTAGCCGGCTATACGGACGTGCCGGAAGACGACCTGGCCAAATCCAAGGCGAATGGTTTCCATTATCAATGTGGCAGGAAAGATCCGTTTCCAAGTACATATTCTTCGTCTATAGAAGGTAGTTCGATAACCGTAAATACAGATAAACTGACTCCGGGCATGTTGAATTATTATCAGCCGGATGGCGTTTCTTATTTTGTCAGGATTGCCAAAGAAAGTGAGGTAACTATTAGGGGATCTTTTCAGCATCCGACAACGACATACACGGGGACACATAAATGGTGTTCCGAGTCGAATTCTAATCTATGGAATAACAGTACGAAGAACTTCTATGATCCTTGTCCGGCCGGTTGGCGTGTTCCGAGCAAGCAAAACTATCGTTCGTTATTCACCAATGTCTCGTATGAGACAAGTTCAAAGCTTGAGTCCAAAGAACCGATGAATATGAAGAACCTGTCGACCTTGTCGAAAGACGGGGGAGCGGTCGTTTATTTTGAACAGAGTAATTCCGGACGTAGTACCTATATCCGTATGACGGGCTATCAGGATCACTCGGATTCTTTTATCAACATTGGCGGAATGGGGAATTTATGGTGTCGGGAATCAAATGGCGATAATTTAGCTTTTGCCTTGTCTGTTAGTAAAAAAGGAATTGCCTCAGATGCGTATAATATTTCCGGTGTATGGGAGCTCCGGGATTCCCATCCGGTTCGTTGTATCCAGGACAGGCGTTGAAAAGAAATAACCCTTGATAAAAGACGATACGAACGGCTGTTTTTGGCAAAGCCCCGTGTGTAGCAAGAAACGTTAAAAAAGGAAAGCGATAGTAATAGTAACAGTATAAAAATGAAAAAGGTGACAGATATGATACAAATTGAAAAACAAAGAGATAGAAAACAAAACACTCTCTCTTTCTTACCGAGAAAGAGAGAGTGCATCAAAATGCTTGATTCCTGTTCGAAATCGGGTGCTAAAGTAGCATCTTTTAACGAGAACGGCAAAGAATAGGGCTATAATTTGATACAATTTAATAATCTTAAAAATCCGAATGCTCTACAGACGTAAATCCCGTTTCTGAGAAAACGCCTGTAACCTGCTGAACAACAATAGCTGCGTACCACACGTTCCAACTCTCTCTTTCTCGGTAAGAAAGAGATTTTGAGAAAGTGTTAAAACCGCGCAGATGTAGTAGTAAAAAAAGGTAAAGGGTATGAGAACAAAGAGCATTCAATTACAAAAACGAGCAGTAATGGCAGTAACAACATTCTTAATATTGGCAACCGGTTGCGACGACCGTTTCGACTCCCGCGGAAGACATCCGTCAGGGGAGGGGAAAATGGTGGACGTAACACTTGACATTGGTCTGGCTGACGAGGCGGACAGCTACGATTTGTCAGGTACTCCCGGAATGTCGGGAACGGCGTCAACGTCCTCAACGCCGGCAACGAAAAGCGGCATGGATCGTGAAAGCGCTTTCGATTTCAGGCTCGTCCCGTCACAGCAGACGAAGGCGGGAACCTCCTATCAACCGGATGCCCTATACAACCTGGAAATCCGCCAGTACAATAGTTCTAATGGACATTTGAGGGGGGCTGCCTTTGAAAAGATCGACCTCGGCACTAAAATAACCCTGGCTTTACAGGAAGCCACTCGCTGTCAGCTTGTCCTTGTCGCTTGGGGAGCCGGTAATAACCGCCGTTTGGGAACGGGTGCGCTTGACGCTGTTAAAGACACGATCGGCTCTTACCTTATTAAGGATCTGGACCCGGCAAACCAGCAAGACATGAACAAAATGCCTTATGTGCTCCACCTGAAAGACGTCAATGTATCCTCCGACGGCCGTATCTATAGCAAGGACGGCGAAGCAGTTGATGTCCGCCTGCGCCTCCAGCGATTGGCAGCCCGTTTGACATTTACCTGGGATTATAAAGTCGACGGTTATACCCCGCAACAAATCCTGATCCACAGCATCCCGACCCAGTATAAGGTGGTAGCTTCACCGGATAAAAAAGACAATACCTATCCGTCGCTGCTCGACCAGTTCACGACGATACAGTATCTAAATAGCACCACCGCCGGCAGCTATTCCTGCTGGATTCCGGCGAATGTGCGCGGTAGCAACCCTGCTGCCACCTCGCAGCTTTATCGTATCAAATCGAACGCCCCTACCGGCAGCTCGTATATCCGCTTCATAGCCGTAAATAATACGGATGCTAAAAAGAAGTTAGACTACCGCATCTACTTAGGCGGCAAGGAGACGACCGATTTCAATCTGTACGGGAACCACGACTATGCCTATGAGGCTTCATTCAAGCATAGCTCCACGAATTTGCCGGTCAATGACCTCCGCGTGACGATTGTCGACCCGATCCCCGCTTCGCAAGACAACAACAACTTTGTGCCGACCGCCAACTGCTTTATGGTGGCTCCCGGCGGCGCGTTCTGCTTCAATCCCTATAAATATACGGTCAATGGCAGCCCGGTTGACAACACGCTGTTGAAGGGCTGGTGTCCTGAGGGTACAAAAATCCAGTCCGTAAAAGTCCTGTGGCAAACCCTTGAGAACGGCGATGTCGGCGACCCCGTTTTAGGCACGGCCAACTCTTCGGCCGACCATACGAATATTGTAGACCTGACCGACGGCGCGAATTTCGATAAAGCCCGCATCTACTGCCGTGTCGCCCCGAATACGACCGGCGGCAGCGGAGTGATAGCCGCTTATGACGGCGCGAACGGAACGGGTAATATCCTTTGGAGCTGGCATGTTTGGGTTACGGAATACAGTCCTAACCCTACAGGGAATGAATCTGTAGATGACCCGCTTAAAAGAAAACAAAAGTATACCAATAGGACAGCCGATCAACTACCGATGATGGATCGTAATCTGGGAGCAATGGCCGGCTATACAGAGACTCCTCCTTCTGCTTTAGAGAAATCTAAAACGCATGGTTTTCATTATCAATGGGGGAGAAAAGACTTGTTCCCAAGTTCTTATACATCAGATCCAAGCATTACTGAAATACCTGCAGATTTGTCAAAACCGACAAGAGGGTTATTGAATTTATATCAACCGGATGGTATTTCTTATTATAAGAGAGATATATCGACATCAAATCCTGTCAGTTTCCAGGAAGCCTACCGGCATCCTGCAATCCTCTATAAACCGGCCAGATCCACAGGTTGGAATACGCTGGATGCTTTAAGAACTGCATGGGGCGGTGATGCGGATAAGACTGTTCATGATCCATGCCCGGTCGGATGGCGTGTTACAAAAATTAATGATTATAACGCTTTGTTTCAATCTGATCCGGGTATAAATACAAATACTCCGTTGAATCTGGCAAACAGCAATTTTTCTGCAGATGGTGGTACTGTTGTCCGTTTTGAAAGCAACGAAAAGGGCAGTAGAACAACTTATATTCGATTTACCGGATATTGGAATGGAACTACAACTTATTCGGTGATCGGAAGTGCAACTCTTCTATGGTGTCGTGATAATGTGAATTCATTAGGAACTGATGGTAACAATAGAGAAGCTGGTCGTTTATTAGAGATAAGAATAAATAAGAATACAAATCAACTAACAACTAATGCATTGACTTATACAGGTTGGCTCAAGGAAGCGCTTCCTGTCCGTTGCATCCAGGAACAAAAATAAACAAACAATCAACCCCGGCGCAGGCCGGATAACAAAATAAATTTATAAACATTAAACGAAAGACATTATGGAAAACTTTGAAAAAGAGTATTACTGGGAGTTCTATTTGCGTGACAATCCTTTGACGAAAGACGACGCGAACGACTGCGTAGCCGAAGTGAAGACCGGCCCCAAGACGTTGCGTAACGAAGATATCGCAAAGGAAATCAAACGCCGCGGCTCCGAAACAGAATACGAAACGATCCTTTCGATCGTCTCGCAACATAACGGCATCATCGAAGAAAACCTCCTGAACGGGCAAAGTGTGATGACAGACCTTTGCTTGTTCACGCCTCGCATACCGGGAGCTTTCCCAAGTCCGACCGCACAGTTTAATCCGGCCGTCAATAAGCTGACGCTCGACATCGTGCCTTCCAAGCGTATGCGCGAAGCCTTGAAGAAAGTGAAGACGATCAGCCTCGGTAGAAAACCCGAAGTGGCCGGCATTGACCTCGTCACCGATACCGCCACCGCCCTGACCGACGGTACGATCACGACGAACGACGACATCCGCATCGACGGCAGCCGCATCAAGATTGCCGGCGACGAAGCCGTTGTAGGCGTCTTCTTCGTCACCGAAGACGGCAGCAAGACGGTGAAAGTGTCACGCCGCCTCACCCAGAACGACCCCAGCCGCATCTTAGCCCGCGTTCCGGCACTGGACAACGGCAATTATATCCTCCGTATCGTCACCCAATACCTCCAAGGCAGCCAACTGTTGAAGGAAGCCCGCATTATCGAGTATAAAAAGATGCTCACTGTGGAAGGTGGTGAAGACGAAAGACCGGGCGAACTTTGATGCACGTCTACACCGACACCCTGTGTAACGCTACACAGGTAACCTGTGCCGGGTTACACAGGGTGCGAGGGTAACGTTGCATAGATGCCGAGGGTAACGTTGCACAGGCTTCGAGGGTAACGTTGCACAGATACCGAGGGTAACGTTACACAGGCCATCGGTGTAAAAAACGCCTGTCAAAGGCTGATAAAAGATACAATTTACAAAGAACAAAATATGAAACTGAACAACACATCGTTTTCCCACCTGCTCCTGCTTGCTATCGCTTTAGTAGCCGGTACCAGCTGCAAGTCAGACGATCCGGAGCCGCACGAAGGGCAAGGGCAGCTTGCCGCCACGGTCATGGCGGTAGACGGGCATTCGCTGGCATTGCATGTCTACGGGGAGGACCGGAAACCTGCACTCGAAAAGACGTCCGAACCCCTGTCAGCCTCCTGGCAACTGAACGAATGGCTCCCTGCCGGGACCTATTGCGTGCTGGCAAGGGCCGTCCCCGCCGGCGAGGTTATTCCGGAGACGGAGCTTGCCGGCGGCGATAACCTGTCTACCGCCCGTATCGCCGTGAAGGGGGCCGGACAAGACGGGCTGCTCGCCTCGCTCACACAGCCGGTCTATGCCGCCATGAACCATTCGTGCGAGATCCGTGCAGGTGAAACCTGCAACCTCGAACTGGTCCACAAAGATATACGCAAGACGTTGCGCCTGACGGTGAACGCGCCCGTCTCCGGCCTGACTGCCGGGGGGACGCTTTCAGGAGTCGCTTCGGCCCTGCGCGTGTCCGACGGCGTCTCGGTCGAAGCTGCCGGCCTCGCCCTCTCGTTGGAACCTCGCGGCGGGCAGGACGGATGCAGCACGACCGCCTCCATCCTCGGCATCGTCGAGGAAGGCGCCCACCTGCTGACGCTCACCCTGCACACGCCCGAAGGCAATGCCTTCCCATTCAGCGAAGACATCACCGAACCGCTGAAACAGGCGATGGCCGCCGGGGGAGAGGTGATCGATGTGGTGGTCACCCCCGGCATGTTGGAACCGGTACGCCTCTATACAGGCATCCGGACGCGTGCGGTGGTGGACGAGTTCGACGATACACCCGTGTCGCTCGCCGTCGGAACGGCTGCCGGGCAGTATGCGGACAGCTGGCAGGGAACCGCCTCGGACAACGAGATCGTGCTCTCGCCCCGCCGTTATTATCCGGCTGACGGGTCGGCGCTCTACCTGCGCGGGTATTATCCGGTCGCCCCGCTCCGGAACGGAAAGGTGCACTACGAGTTGACCGGCCAGGAAGACCTGATGCTGTCGGTGGAACAGAACGGGTCGCTCGGACGGCGTTTCGATGCCGTGACGACTCCGCTCACCTACAGCCATCTGCTGTCGCAGCTTAACTTCACGTTGAAGCTGAAAGGGGTGTCAGGCGGCTATAAGGTGCGCTCCGTCAAGCTGAACGGGCTGGCGTCTACTGCCGTTGTGGATCTCTCGACCGGCAAGGTCGAACCATCGGGCAGCGCCGGGCCTGTCGTGGTCTATGCCGATCCCGGTACGGGCGGTTTCCCGATTGTCGACGGAGTGGCTACGTTGCCCGGCTATGTCTTGGTGCAGCCCGAAGCTACGCTGACGCTCGACTTGGTGTTGGCGGAGGACGGCAACCCGGCTCACGACCATTCGTTCAAGGACCTCCCGGTCAGCTTCGACGATGGAGGCGGTGAAGGGGGAAAAGCCTATAATGTCGAGATCTCGATCGAGGCGCCCGATCCTAAGCCGGACCCGACACCTGATCCCGATCCCGACCCGACACCTGATCCGACACCCGACCCGGAACCCGATCCGAAGCCCGACCCGGAACCTCCCGTTACGGATGGAGTGAAGATTATAGTGACCGCTACGGTTATCGCCTGGAATCAGGGCGATAGCGGTAACGCAGATATGTGATTTTTTATTTACTAACTAATTATTCATAAATTATTTAAAGACATGAAGAAAGTATTTTTAAGTATGGCGGCTTTAGCCTTGGTATTGGCAAGCTGCTCAAAAGAAGAAGTTCCCGGTACAAATCCGGATGAAGTGACAAATGCGGTGGCAATCTGTATCGGACAAACCGTTAAGGGCCTCGAGACAAAAGCTCCCGTCGTAAATGGCAGCAAGGTGGAGGCAACGGTGTTGATGCATGATGCAAGCAGTACATCTGCGGAATGGAACAAATTTAATGCAGTTTATCAGAATACGGTAACCAGTAATGATTTCAATGCCGATACAGACCGTGCAACTGTTTCTACCGGAACGTTTACTGCTGCTTCCGAAGGCGATGGAGGAGAGGTGACTTTGGCTCCGACTCTGTATTATCCGTCTAAATCGTCTACCAACCATGCTTTCTTAGCGGCTGTGGCTCCCAAAGGTTCATTGGATGGCCAGACGGTAAAGATGGCGAAGGTAGACGGCGAGCAGGACGTTATGTATGCTCCGGCTAAAGATTTCGGTGTAAAACCGTCGGGTACTGTAACTGCATCTAATCTGGAATTTGCACACAAGACCACCCAGTTGATTTTTAAGATGAAGATGACAGCTGCTTCTTCAGGAGGCGAGTGGGGTGGAACTGCAACCCTGAAAAGCATCAGCTTGGTAGATGCACAATTGCCCGAAGCTGTGAATTTCACGGATGGTACGGTTAGCTGGACGGCTGCGGCTCCTTTTGCTATTCCGGGAACTGGCAACTGGACAATCGGTACGACAGAAGCACAGGCTGGTAATGCCGTTATGGTGAAAGCCGGAGGTGTCAAGGTGAATGTCGAAATTAATGGAGGCGGCAAGACCTATACCTATAATGATGTAGTTGTAAATAAAGAAAGTACTACGACTCCTTTGGTAGCCGTTGAAGGTTCTTCGCACATTATCACCCTTTCCGTTACGGAACCGGATAAGGCTTCAGGTGCAACGGAAATCAAAGCAACCGCTACAGTCACTGACTGGGTAGCTGGCGACAAAGGTTCTGCCGACCTGAAATAACCTAATATTCATATAAATTACTGACAACATGAAACGAAACATAACAAATCTGCTCCTGTTTTTGGCCCTGCTCCCTGTTACAGGCTGTTCGGATAAGATGGCCCAGGAAGAAAGTGCGCCTGTACCTATTAATTTGTATGCCACCGGAAAAGACCTGTCTGCTGTTACCAAAGCAACGGAAATAGTGCCGTTTGGTACCACGATTTTCGCCAGTACGCAATCCGGCGTTTACACCACCTTAGACGCGCTCTATGAATGGAAGAAAGAAGCCAATGTAGGAAAGGATGGTTCTGTTTCGTTTACAGACAACTCTAAACCCAGCTACCCGGAAACGGGTGGCTGGATTTATTTGGTTGCCGCTGCGCCGAAAGCCGCTACCATCGATCAGTCGAAGGGAACCGTTACCTACACCCTCAGCAATACTCCGCAAGACATTCTCTATGCGAAAGAAATACGCGGAAGCCGTTGGGATAACCAACGCTTTTCCGGTAATACGAACTCAGCTAACGACAAGCCGCTCGTGTACGACCATCTGCTTACGCAGTTGAAGTTTAAAGCCAAGAAAGTTAACAATACCGCTAAATCGGTCAAAGTCACGAAGATCTCCGTCAAGAACGTGAAAAACGTCCTGTCCGTGCCCCTTGCCACCGGCAAGCCCGTCTGTTCTGGCAGTGCTCAGTTGGACCTGACCCCCGCAAACGGCGTGGAGGTATCCGGCACGCTCACCGCTATCGGGTCGCTCTTGCTCCCTCCGTTGGAAAGCGGAAGCTATTCCATCACTGTTGAAACCTCTATCGGGATCTTTTCGGATGTGCCCATCACCTTTGACAAGGGCACTCCCCAGCCGTTTCAATCCGGCGTCTCGCACGAAATCACCCTTGCGATCAGCGATGCCTCGTTGGAGGTCGTCACGGTCAATGTTGCTGATTGGGGGAATCAGACTGGTGGCAGTGATTTACCAATCAACTAAGCGTCTCAATTTAAACAAAAGTATGACATCATGATAAAAAATAGATACATCGTCCTTTTCCTCGCGTTGCCGCTCTTCTGCTCTTGTAGCAAGGAAGCGGGAGAGGAGGTGAACCCGAATGCCCCCGCCGGCTTGGAGGCCCGCATCGCGGGCGTCTCCTTGGTGACGCGCGGAGGGGCGGCTACGGCTTCCGATATTTCCACTCTCGGCATTTATGCTGTAAACAGTGTAAGCACTGAAACAGCCTACGGTACGGCGCCCTCCGGCACTTATTGCGAATATAAAATCGATAAGGGTGTCGCTTCACCCAAGGATGCAGCCGCCCCGCTATGGTTATACAGGGAAAAAGCCACTATCTTTTCCTGCCATCCGGCGCCGTCTTCTGCTTCCGACATTGCATCGGGGGGTACGGCCGCCGATCCCGCTCCGACCGTCAAGATCCCGGCTGCTGCTATCGGCCATACCCAGTCAGCCATCGCAACGGTGAGCGGTAACGTGTATGACTTTGCCGATGCCGCCCACGACTATATGTATGGCGTCGCCTACGATGACACGAAGTCCACGGATGCAGCTAAGTTTCTCACCACGCAACCCGTAGCCGACAATGGCCATGCCGGGGCAGGCACTTCCGGGCCGAAGGTCGCGATCGGCCTGAAACATGCTTTCGCCCAGATTAAACTGATAATCTCCAAAGACGCAGCTTACAAGGGGGATGCTAAAATAACGCAGGTGACCTATACCCGCAAGATGAAGACCTTGAAGTCCGATGGCTCCACCACCATGAGCTTGAAAGACGGGGCGTTGGCCAATACGGCCGATCTTGCCGATACACCCTGCTCATTCACTTTTGCCGCATCGGGAGGAGTTGCCACGACAGAAGCGACAGGAGATAAGGCCGCTCCCGTTATCCTTGTCAACTATGTGCTGCCCAACGCGGCTTCCAAATCAACCTTTTCCGTCACCGTAGACGGCAAGGCGATGACTATGCAACATGCGAGCGACCCGGAATGGGAAGCCGGCAACATATACTCCTATACGATCACCATCAAACCGACCGGCCTGGCACTGACCGGCTTTACCGTTATCGCGTGGAAAGATGAATCGCAACCGGACATACCAACTATCTAACGATACGAACAAGATATGAAACAGAAAAAGATATACAGCCCTGTGTGGGCGCTTATTTTGGGGATGGGGATGATCGGAGGGGCTTGCTCCTCCGACGAACTGGCCGGTAGAGGGCAGGAGGAAGTGCGGCTGCAGCCGCACTTCTATGCCGGTACGCCGGAAACCCGCTCGATTGTCAACGGAACATCCTCGGCCGGAGGTGCAGACAAGATCAACACGGTCGCGCTCTTTGTCACCCGGAAAGATAACCATGTCGCTTATCCGGGGGTGACAGCAAGTGGCAAACTAAACGGTTACTCGCTTTTCACCAAGCAGAGCGACGACACCTGGACAGGAGATCCCGAGGTCAAGCTCGCGAATATAGAAGCCCGCATGTATGCCTATTCGCCATCCGACAACACGGTTACACCTGCTACTAACGCCGATACGCATACCATCCCGATCAGCATCCCTGCCGACCAAACCTTTGCAGGCGGAACAAGCGGCAGCGAAGGAAACGGCTGGGAGTGCAGCGGAACCGATTACCTGTACGGGACAACCTCGCAGGAGATAGGCACAGTTGGCGATATCACGGCCAGCAATACGAGTTATAAGCCGTCCGTATATCTGCATCACGCCCTTGCGCAGGTCGTCTTTAAGCTGCAAACCGTTTCCGGCCGGCCGGTAGACAATACCTACGATTTCGTAAAGAAGATCACGCTGACGGCAACCGGTGACTATTTCCGGACCGGAACGTCTGGCACGATGCTACTGAAAGACGGAACGCTCGGCGCACTAACGGCCGGGAAGGCTCTCACCTTTGCGCCATCTGTTGCTGCCTCTGCCGTAAAATGCGGGGACGGTGCTAACCCGAAGGTGGTCGCCTATGGCTTGGTCGCCCCCATGACCACTGCACCGGCAGCAAGCTCGATACATCTCACGATCCTGTTGGGCAAGCCGGCAGCGGAGGATGGCGAACGCGAACTGACCGTTACGATCCCGGCTCCGGTGCAGTGGACAAAAGGAAAACGCTATATCTACACCCTCAACCTGAGCAACCGGGCCGTGACTGTAGATGCCACCACGACAATAACGGAATGGACACCCCAGGAAGATAGCGGGGATATGAAACCGGATGGATTTTAATTGATAAAGAAAGGAATAAGAGATATGAAACATTGCAATCGCACAAATATCCTGCTTCGGGTAACCGGCTGTTTCCTGTTGGCTGCCTGCTGGAGCTGCTCTATGGAACTGCCACAGGGCTTAGTGGCGGATGAGGCTACACCCGTCAAAATCATGGCGGAGATACAAGAATTGTCGCAGACGAAAGCCGATCCGATGACAACAGCTAACAGCTATGACCGCAGCTCGTTTATCTCGGCAGACAAGATACGTGTCTACAGGCTTATAGGCGGAACTGTCGTACAGCAGGAAGACTATGCCTATTCCGGTTCCGCCTGGTCTACAACGGCTACCAACCCGGTCACTTTGCAGGCCGGCTCCACCTACTTGGCGAGTTATCCGTCCGACTATACGGGCATCCTGCAAGACCAGTCGGCTATGGGTGGGGCCGGTTTCCTGAAAAGCAACTATTTGAAGAGCAAGACAGTTACTTCCCGCGACGGAATACTTCATTTTACCGGGGATGGCGCCTTTGAACGCCAGAATGCCAAACTGACGCTTGTGTTTAAACTGCATGGCGGAGGGGCGCCCGACGGAGATTTCACGAATGCTTTGCTGTCCGCCCCCGGACTGATTAGCGGAGGGTCTAATGATGAAAATATAACCTTGTATCGGCCGGATGCAAGCGCTTATACCTGGTGCGGCATCGTATACCCGAAAGGAGCATCGACAACTATCTCTCTGCAATTGACTTATAAGGGGGTTGTTTATAAAGCGTCTTTGTCTTGCGGCCTTGCTGCCGGCACGCATTATACATATACGATGACCTTGAAAGACGATATATTAGTTCCGCAAGGAGGTGCGGTTGAAGATTGGAAGAGCGATCCTAACGGTGATTATTCAGGAGAGTTTAATTAAGTAATGCAGTATATATAATATGGAAAGATTACAAATGAACATGATTGTAAAGGCTCTCGGACTGGCTGCCTGCTTCTTATTGGCCGGTTGTTCGCCCGAGCAACCCATAGGCGAGATGTCTCCGCTCGAAGTCGAAGCGGTAATTCCTGCCCAAACAAAGGCAGGTACTTCCGGCCTGGATAAAATGGCTTTTGTTGATACTGATTCGATAACAGTGACGAAGAGCGGCGGTACTCCTTCCGCTGTCTACAAATACGATCTGACAAATGACCGTTGGCTGCCAAAGACCGGAACCGGGCTTTCTACCACCGGGGGAGAAACATTTGTCGCTTCCTGGAAACCGGTAGATTTTACGGGTATAGTCGAAGACCAGACTTCTGAAGATAAATATAAGAAATGCTATGAACTGGCTGCTTCGAGTACGGCAACTGCCAATCTGGTAAAGTTCAAATTTGCTCCGGTAGCTGCGAAGATAACGATAATCGTGAGTTATGCCTTGGAGAGTACTGAGGGGTCAGCTTCTCTGAAAGGAAATAAGCTGATCAGTGATACCGATACTGAGCAGACAATCAGTTTTCATCCGGTTACTAACTCCGGTAAGAAACATACTTTTGTAGGGCTTGTCCATCCGGGCGATGCTAAAAAGTACACGATCTCTGTGACTTATAAGGATCTTGCTACTCCTTATACATATGCGGTAAATAGTAAAAATCTGCAGGCTGGCTATAATTATATCTATAATTTCTCGACCGATAACAAGACGTATTTAATCCTGAATAGCATTACAGTAGTGGATTTCGTGAAACAAAGCGAAACTTCCGCCGGTGATGCGACATAAAATAGAAACATTATAATATCAACAGTATGAAACATCTTATATTATATCCGTTAATGGGCTTGGCCCTCTGTACGGGCTGCACGGCGAATCTGCCGGGAGAGGACGGTACCTCATTGCATCTCCTTTCTGTCACCCTGCCGGATGATGAAGGAACGACAAAAGCAGCCGTCAGCACTATAAGCGACGTGAATGTTTATCTGACGAAGAGCGACGGTTCGGATTATGAGGCCGGTAAATCATTTATGAAGTTTTCAAATAAATCCGGTTCGTGGACCCCGGATCACGAGGTAGAATTGACTGCTGCCAGTGGCTCTGCTAAGGTTTATGGATGTTATCCGGCGGATAATACTATCACGAACGATGGAGTGATGCCTAAAATATCGGTTACTTTGTTGGATTCCGACGATTTTTCGGGCACCGGCCAGAGCGATTACCTCTATGCGACCACTTCTAAGGGAACAACTGTTGCCGAGGCGTCGTCGACTGCCCGGAGTGTCAATCTCCAAATGAACCATGCACTGGCAAAAATCAGCTTCCGGGTCAGCAAGGCATCGGGAGTGACAGAGAAGATGACGCTGACTGCTATCGATATCGTAAGCCGTAACAGCCGCCTGTTGAAAGGAGACGGGACGATGTTGCTGAACGACGGCACGCTGAATGCTCCCCAGACCGACAGTCTCCATCTGAAAGGGAGTATCGAGTTGGCGGTTTCACAGACTGCGGCTAATGTGAATTGCCTCGCCGCCCCGATGAAGGGTGCGGAGCCTTCGCTCTCTTTTTCGCTGCATGTGAAAGTGGGGGACGTCGAACGTGTTTTCACAACCGCTCCGGTCTCTGCTTCCGTGCATTGGGAGAAGGGCAAGCAGTACACCTATGCGATCCAGATCAATAAAATGAGCGGTACACTGACGGATGTTTCTATCAATACCTGGCAAACGGATGCAAGCCCGAATACGAGTATCGGTATCTGACAGGAGTAAAAGTCATGAATAATAAATAATAAGGATGATGATAAAAAGGATTTACACACAGATAACGGCGGCTTTGCTTTTGTTTACGGCTTGTACGGCTAACTTGCCGGACGATGGCAGCCAGACACCCGAAGACAAAGGCGAACCGGTGAACATCGCTTTCGAGATGTATAGCGCAGACCTGACTAAAGCCGCTAAGGCCGTTGCAACGGAAGCGATGCAGGAAGGAAAGACATTTCGTATCTATGCTTATAATAGCACGGCCGGCAGCACTCCGGATTTTACGCAGACGCCTGTCGCTTCCGCTATTTATACGGTGAAAAAGCAGGATGCCGGTACGCCAAACGAGAAGTTGGTCGCTACCGGTGATATGAAACTTTACCGGGGTACTTATTATATGTATTTAGTCTCTTACAACGAAGAGAGTTCCTACCCCGAACTAAGCAGCTCAGGCGGAAAGATCAACGTCACGAACGGTAAAGACTTCATGTACACCACACTCGAAAACATCATCGTGCAACCTACCGCACCCGGTGGCAACTCCATGACCGTCCCACTCCCGTCACCTTTTATCCGCTTGGGATCACAGGTGGTGGTAAGGGCGGCGGCAAAGAATGGTTCGCAACCAGTATCTATAGATAAACTGGAAGTGCGTGAGATTAAAGTAAGCGGCCTGCCGGCTTCATTAGATTACACATTGGGTAAGACAACTTGGGAAACTAATGCCGATTATGCTGCCTCTTATACTTATCCCGGAGATGGTTTTAAACGATATGATGTAAATGGAAATCCAGGAAGTAATACGTTTGATTTCTGGACAAGCCCTGCTCAGGTACTGTTGCCGGTAGATGGCAGTAGTTTGCTAAAGTTTAGTGTGAAATTGTGGGTTCAGTATAGTTCGGGAACAAAAGAGGTAACGAAAGAATATCCTGCTTCTATTCAAAAAGTATTACTTCCCGGAATGGCTTACGTTTTCGATTTTACGCTAACATTCTATGGAGAGATCGTTCCATCTGACTTGACGCTTGCCGTTAAAGAGTATAATACGATACCGCTTGATACGGATGGAATGGGAGAATAGTATAACCTTTATAAATCAGATGAAAGATGAATAATACAATGAATAAGATTACTGGTCTGTCTATGGTTCTTATGACTTGTGGTCTATTACTTATGTCATGTGACACAAGTTTGCCTGCCAATAGTAATGAGGACCATGGAATGGTAATCCGGTTGGAACTGCCCAAATCTTTGGATGTAACGACCAAAGGAGGATCATTAGATGGGATAACCATCAATAATGTGTGGGTATTGCAATATGCAAACAATACGAATGAATTGCTGAAAGCAAGTAAGTTTTCTGGAACTGAAATTAGTAATAAGGTTAATGCTGGAACTTTGGAAGTGCAAACAGATGGTTTCTCTGAGGCTGAAAGTAACTTTTATGTGATAGCGAATGCCGGCGATGACTTTTTGGCTAAAGCAGATACTCTTCGTGAGGGAGCAACGGCGAAACCTATTGCAGAGGACAGTTTGAAAAAGAAGACTATTGCGTTGGCTAACTATACATCCGAACCTACTTTTGTGACGGCTGGTAAGATTTTGTTAACACAAGACTCTATCCGTAAATATAATGGTAAAGCTGTTATTGTGGCTCCGTTGGAACGGGCTTTTGCAAGGATGAAGTTAAAATGGAGTAAGAAGGACAATTTTAAAGGGAGTCTCAAAATAACAAAAGTAGATGTCTATAATTTGCCGAAAAAGATGGCTGCATATACCCGTGGGGGTGGTAAGCTTTCTGATAAATATCCGAAATTAAAAGAAGATATAAAAACAGATGCGACTTCTATAACGACCGGTGAACTTAGCGAGGGGAGTGAGCAGGTATTCTATATGCCCGAAAACCTCCGGGGCATGGGAACCGGGACTTCTTTCC
Organism: Parabacteroides vesiculifaciens; assembly: GCF_049860805.1. Classification (NCBI taxonomy): domain Bacteria; kingdom Pseudomonadati; phylum Bacteroidota; class Bacteroidia; order Bacteroidales; family Tannerellaceae; genus Parabacteroides; species Parabacteroides vesiculifaciens. The sequence continues at coordinate 1,920,650 of NZ_CP187555.1, read as the reverse complement.
CTGAAAAGAACATGCCGGCAAAAGGACCGGATGGTAACCTTGACGGATGTACTTTTATCTTGATGAGCGGGTATTATAAATATCCTCTTGAGTCTGGTTACTCTAAAGATTCCATTACCGTACAATATAAAATCTTTCCGGGTGGTAACCTGACGAACGACTACAATATCCAACGGGGATATTCGTATGACCTGAAAGTGAATATCAGCGGGGCGAACAGCGCCGATGTCCGGGTGACAATAACAGACGGCAGGGTGGCTGTATTTGATGATGTGGTGGTTATGGACCCTGTAAAAGTAGACTTTTGATATGAATAAAACAGAACTATTAAAACGAGTGGCGGACCATTTGTCTATTTCGCATAAAGATATGTTGTACATAATCAATGCTTGGGAAGATATGTTTACCGAAGCGATAAAAGAAGAAGGATATGTCGTGATGAAAGGCTTCGGGTCTTTTACCCTCTGGCAGCAATCAGCCCGTCCGGGTCGTAATCCTAAAACAGGAAAACCTGCTTTAATCTCGGCCCGTAACAGCCTGAAATTTAAGCCTGGCAAAGATCTGTTGCTGAAGCTTAATGAGGGTGTGGATGGAAACTTACATAAAGAATAGCTGAAACTTCGAGGTAATAGCCTCCATCATGTTTCTACATTTATCGATAAATTTTGGTTTGGGAGCTACTACTGCCGTTACAGCCGGAACCTGTCGGCGTGGGTGCGGCTCCCTTTGCCGGGGGTGCGGTTTACGGAGCAAGTGATCCAGCATATTGTCGGATGCTTTATCCATTTTGGCAATTGAAAGCTGGCCCAGATAAATCTCGGTTGTTTGCAATGAAGTGTGCCCCATCGACTGGCTGATAACACTGATCTCCGAGTCGGCTTCCAGCATCATGGATGCCCAGCTATGGCGCATCACATAGGTGGTGAAGGGGATCGGGAAGTTGAACGCCTCGCCAACTTCTTTCAGGTAGGTGTTGACACGGTGTAGAGCCGACTGTGCCGTTATTTTCCCTTTGCCTACGATCTTCTCGTGCAGGAAGGGGAAAACCCAGCGGCTGTCCCTCCGTTTATATTGTTGCATGATCGTATTCATTTCCGGGGTAATCTTCACTTGCAGGGCGACACCTGTTTTACTGCGTATATAATGAATGTACTCATCTTTTACATTCTCCTGCTCTAATTGAAAGACATCGATGAAACACATTCCCCTTGCATAAAAAAGAAAAAGGGATAAATGCAAGGCTTCCAATCGTCCCGGCCGGTTTGAAAACTCCGGAAGTGCCGATATCTCATAAAGGGTGAGCTTCGTCAACATACTGATCTTTTGTTTGGGCAACGCCCGTTTGCGGGTAGGAGGAACCGGAATGTGCACCCCCTCGAACGGGTTACCCGGCGGCAGGTCGATGTCCGGATCTTTCTTTATCTTATTATAAATGGCTTTTAGGTTGCGCAGATAGAAGTTCTGGCTACCCGGCTTTAGCAGGTCGTTGCCGGATGTTTCGTCTTGAAGTAACCATAGCCGGTATTGCCGGACAAGGTCGTTGTTCAAGTCGGAGGGCCTGAACCCGGTTATTCTTTGGCCTAAAAAGGAGGAAAACTTGTTCCAGGCACTCTGGTAATTATTGGCCGTTCTCTCTTTCTCGGCCTCTCTCTTTTTTCGGATAAGCCGCTCTACATAATCGCTCAGTAGCTGATAATTTTCAATAGTTTCTGTATTCATCTCAATCTATTAATTTAGTTTGGCAAAAATGCGTCTTATTTTGTAGCAGAGGGATTAAGAGAACAAAAAAGAGTGAGAAAAAGTTACCCGTCCGTTTGGTTATATTGTTTGATATTAGAAATAAACAACTATCTTTGCACCATAATTATATAAATACTCCGATGAAATTATCTAAGTAAGCCGGTTGTTTAGTCCGGCCTTGTCCAGTGCCATCCTTCGGCACTATAGTGAATTATCCTTTTTTAGTTTGTAATTTCTTAATCCAAAGAAAACTATGTGCATATACGTACATCAGCTATGCTATGTTCATGCCGACAAAGAACCACTTTTTCAGAACATAAACCTGACAGTCAATAAAGGACAGCGTCTTGCGCTGGTCGGCAATAACGGCTCCGGCAAATCGACTTTGCTACGCATTATCGAAGGGAGCTTGAAACCCTCTTCGGGAGAGGTTATCTGCTCTTCCCGGCCTTACTATGTCCCGCAACATTTCGGACAGTTCGACAACCTGACGGTGGCGGAAGCCCTACGGGTGGACGACCGGATAAAGGCGCTCCATGCCATTCTTGCAGGCGACGTCTCGGCAGAAAACTTTGCCTGTCTGAATGACGACTGGAATGTGGAAGAACGTTGTTTTTCGGCTCTTGCTTCCTGGAATTTGGAGCATCTGCAACTGTCCCAGCCGATGTGCTCGTTGAGCGGAGGGGAAAAGACGAAAGTGTTCCTTTCCGGTATCCTTGTTCATGCACCGGAAATTATTCTGATGGACGAACCGACGAATCATCTGGATGTTTCCAGCCGGGAAAAGCTGTATGAGATGGTCCGGAGCGGACATTCGACCTTGTTGATTGTTAGCCATGACCGGACGTTGCTGAACTTGCTGCCCTGTATTTGTGAACTTGAGAAAAGTGAGGTCACGCTTTATGGTGGCAATTATGAGTTTTATAAGGAGCAAAAAGAGTTGGCGTTAACAGCTTTGCAAAACCAGTTGAGCGAGAAGGAGAAAGAACTTCGCCTGGTCCGCAAAACGGCGCGTGAAGTGATGGAACGGAAAAATAAGTCGAATGTCCGCAGCGATAAGTCGACTTTCAAGAAAGGGATCTCGCGCATGGCAGTCAATACGCTGAAAGATAAAGCCGAGAAAAGTACAGTCCGGCTGAATGATGTCCATGAAGAGAAAATGGTTTCCCTGCAAAGTTCGATTGCCGGGCTTCAGGATACGATTCCCGATTTGCGGGCACTTCAGACAGATTTCAAATCTTCAGGTCTGCATACCGGCAAAATCCTGATCACTGCGGATCAGATTAATTTCGGTTACACTTCTTCCTGTCTATGGAAGTCGTCCTTAGATATCCAGGTTAAAAGTGGTGACTGTATTCATATCACCGGAAATAACGGGAGTGGGAAAACGACTTTGGTCAAGCTGCTGTTAGGTGAATTGGAACCGACGGCCGGGACGGTTACACGGGCTGATTTCAGTTATCTTTATATCGATCAGGAATGTTCCGTGATCGATCCCGGGCTGACCGTGTTCGGGCAGACGGAACGTTTTAACACCTCGCATTTGGCTGAACATGAACTGAAATCCATTTTGAACCGTTATCTGTTTCCTTACGGGACATGGGACAAGCCGTGTGCCTGCCTGAGCGGAGGAGAAAAGATCCGGTTACTCTTTTGCTGTCTTATGATCGGGAATAATACACCGGATGTATTTATTTTGGATGAACCGACGAACAATCTGGACATCCAAAGTGTTGAAATAATAACAGCGGCTATAAAGAGTTATAGAGGAACGGTGTTGTTGATCTCACATGATCGTTATTTTGTGAAAGAAATAAAAATAAACCGCTCCGTTAAACTTTTTGATACCGATCCTGTTATTAAGATATAGTGTTTTTCATGGTATTAGAATTAAGTTAGATTAGGTTATCCGTCCAGTTCGCGAGAATAGGACGGTTTTCTTTTTTATATACCTCTGTGACAGTTTTCCGTAGCTTTAGGGTTTGTATTTCGATTCGGTCAGGATAGCCTGGCAGTCGTTGTTTCGCATCAGGGCTTCCGGAGTCGAATTGGTTTCCTTCATATATTTGTCGATAATCTGCCAGCCGAGCCAGCTGCCGAGATTGCCGGGCGCGTCGCTTGCCAGGAATGTGCAGGGGACGTTGTCGAAGTATTTGCCTGTCGTCATCTGGTCAGGCGTATAGAGGTGCTTGCGCTCTATGATGGCTTTCCACAGATTGGATTCGTTTTCTTTACACCAATTATAGGAGGCTTCCGTATAACCCATGAGGCTTTCCGGGCTAAATTCCGGGAATGCCTGGTGGATCAGGTATTTTATCTTCCCTTCGTAGACCATCCGGTCGAGCAACACGTTCTCGTTACCTTCGAACGGATATTCGGACATCAACCAGCCGGCAAGATAGTCGGGGGCGATCTGCTCCGGTGTCATCAACCGGCGTTGGAAATCATAGAAGAAATCCTGATACAGCGGATACCCTTCGCCTAAATACTTATCTATCGAGATGGACAACAGGCTGTCGCCAACCAATACATTCTGATTGAAGCCGGAAACGTGCATATAGATTGCCGGAATCTGCATCGAGGGGAAACAGGTTTTCAGCCACGCAAAACCGTTACCGAGCGCTTGCTCGATCTGTGAGGCATCGTCATACTGGCGGATAGCATCGGTATACAGGCCCTTCAAAGTCGGTTCGGAATAATAGTTGACCAACTTTTCAAAGAAACCGGGCATTGCCGGAGACTTCATGTTCAGAATACCTTTTCCTAATATGTCGAGCATTTGCGGATATTCGCGAATAAGTTTGGTTTGCAGGGTGGAATCGTCCGTTTCGACCAATTTCAAAAGATCTTTGTCGAAGCGGTTGATTTTGACCGGAGGAGCCGAAGTGACCGCAGCCGGGATATTGGAATTCTGTCCGTTACAACTAAAAAGATAGAATGACAGAGAGAATATCAGCAATAATTTTGCTTTCATAAGAATATCATTAATAAATATGTATTGAACCTTTAGACAAACCGCCTTTTGCCGATAGGTCATGCCGATTCATTTCCATAAAAACGAAATATTCCCTGTTATATTGTGTAATCTCTTGATCGATGTCCGGCAATTATCGTTTTATCAATACGGTTAGCCGTAGGGAAAGGTCGAAAAAGACCATCTTGGCATTCACATTCTGTGCCACATGCCGCTCTGCCTTTGCCAGTTCGTCCATAATGTCGATCACGTTCCGTTCATTGATAAAAGGAGCGAATTTCACGGCAAAACCGGCTTCGTCCATATTCATATAATTGAGTTCCGGTGACTGGAAGCGGTACATGAAGTTCTCACGTATCAGATGTTGACAATAAGCCAGGAAGTTCTTCTGCCGTTCGCGGCCGATACTAGCTAACACATCTGCCATATCTTTCATTCCCCTGACATTTCGTGCCCAGGAGTTACGCATCATGCCTTTGAACTGTTCTAAGTAGAATTTGTTTTCTTCTCCCAGGCTGATGGCTTCGACCGCTTTCAGATAACTGCCGTTTGCCAGATGGGCGACATGTTTGGCATCTTCGGGAGTCAGGTTGAATTGGGAGATCATAGAAGCGGCAATGTCTTCCGGATGAATCCCGCGCACATTGATACGTTGCGCACGGGACAGGATCGTCCCCAAAACCAGGTCGGGAAGTTCCGATACCATCAGGATCACAGTGTTACGGGGCGGTTCTTCGATTATCTTCAGGAGTTTGTTGGCACAGGTCGGATGAAGTTTTTCCGGCAACCAGACCAACAATATGCGATACGTCGCTTCGTATATCTTAAGGCTCAGTTTACGGATAATTTCGTCGCTCTCTTTCGAATAGATCAAAGCCTGTGAATTGCCGGCATCGATATAATCCAGCCAGCCGTCTATATCGAAATAGGGACGGTCTTTCAGAAAACCTCTCCATTCGGTGAGATAATCGTCGCAGACTTCCTTTTTCTTTTCTTTCTTGGATATGATCGGGAACACGAAATGCAGGTCCGGATGGGCCAGTTCGTTGTATTTCAAGCAGGACGGGCAATGTCCGCATGAATCTGTTTCCGTTCGGTTCGTACAGTTCAGATAACGTGCGTAAGCCAGTGCAAGAGGAAAAGCTCCTGCACCGCCCTGTTCAGTGAATAGTTGGGCGTGCGGGACGATACTTGTCCGAGCCGAATGTATAAGTCGTTTTTTTATCTCTTCCTGACCGATAATATCCTTGAAGTACATATTGCTCCTTATTGAGTTGATAGAGCAAAGGTACGAATAATCGGGGAAATAAGAAACTTCATTTTAATGTGCGATCTGTATTTTCTCTTTAATGCATTTACCAATAAAAAGCATAAGTAAAAAAGGATATAAAGCTAAATCCATTGCGATAAACAGTATGTATTTCATCTTCGTAAAATTATTATTTTTGTCAATAAGACTAAGATGTTTGGAAAAACCCCTACTCAATAACATACTTTTTTTCATTTTGTTGTATAACGTTTGACTTTTTCCCTGCTTTTATTGCCAGGTCAATACAAACGAAAGCTATTGCTTTCGTTTGTATGATTGACAAAATGTAATGTTTTGGTCGTATGTATTCTTGTTGATTTGATTGTTTGAATAAACTTTAATTATTATATTTCGATATTTGATTTCAAAATGATAGTTGTTATCTTTGCATCGTAAAAAGGAAAATCACATAAATACGGATTGTATTATGAATGTATGCAAAAATGACGCTTCTATTCTGATTATATATACGGGAGGCACTATCGGAATGATAGAAAATCCTGAGACAGGCTCTCTGGAAGCCTTTAACTTCAAACATTTGGAGGAACATGTTCCCGAATTGAAAAACCTTGGATATAAAATATCGTCTATTCAATTCGACCCGCCGATGGATTCATCGGAGATGGGGCCGGATTCATGGATGAAGATCGTGCATATAATTGCGGATCATTATCATGATTACGATGGTTTTGTCGTTTTGCATGGAACCGATACGATGGCATTCACCGCTTCTGCTTTGAGCTTTATGCTGGAAAACCTGAGCAAGCCGGTGATTTTGACCGGTTCGCAGCTTCCGATCGGTATGCTCCGTACGGATGGAAAGGAAAACCTGATTACGGCGATAGAGATTGCCGCAGCCCGTGAAAATGATATGCCGTTAGTTCCTGAAGTTTGTATTTTCTTTGAGAACGACCTGCTGCGCGGTAATCGTACCAGCAAGACGAATGCCGATAATTTCAATGCGTTCCGATCCTATAACTATCCCCCGTTGGCACATGCCGGTATTTCGATTAAATATGATATTCCCCAGATCTACCATCCGGTATCCAGAAAACCGCTGAAACCGCATTTCCTTTTGGACCGGAATATTGCTATCCTGAAAATATTCCCCGGAATTTCTCCGCAGGTTGTAGAAAGCATCTTGAATATTCCAGGCTTGAAAGGTGTCGTGATGGAAACATTCGGTAGCGGTAATGCACCCGGGGATGACTGGTTGCTGGAAATGTTGAAAGATGCGGTCGAACGGGGAATTGTCATTGTCAATGTTACCCAGTGCCTTGCCGGAAGCGTGGAAATGCATCGTTATGAAACCGGGCGCAAATTGTTGCAGGCAGGCGTGGTGAGCGGCTATGACAGCACGACTGAATGTGCGGTTGCCAAACTGATGTTCCTGTTCGGACACAATATGACACCGGACGAGGTAAAAGAGCATCTGAATTGTTCGCTGATCGGAGAGATTACGATTCCATAAAAAAATATTTCGAGGTGACGGGCTTCTTGTACTTTGGCTTGTCCAGAAAAAAGTTGACACTATTTTAGGAGGATTTATGCGTCAACTTTTTTCTGGATAAATCATTCGTCATACGGTATGCTCAGAACAAAATTTCTGAACCGTTTTAATCCTTTTACCAAGACGGGGCGGGGACAGGCAATCTACTTCAGGTATTCATGGAAAAAATGTTCCATTTTTCCGAACGGGATCACCGAGAGGTTGTCGTACAGGTCGACATGGCTGGCACCGGGGATGATCAGCAACTCTTTGTTGTCGCCCGTTAATTTCTTGAATGCATCTTCGCTGAAATAGCGGGAGTGCGCCTTTTCTCCGTGGATCATGAGCACGGCACTGCGGATTTCGTTGCTGTAGGAGAGCAGGGGCATGTTGATGAACGAAAGGGACGAGGTCTTGTTCCATCCTCTGTTGGAGTTGAGCGAACGTTTGTGATAGCCGCGCCCGGTCTTATAGTAGTTGTGATAGTCTTTTACAAATCCGGGGGCTTCGTCTGGTAGCGGATCTACCACGCCGCCGCCGAGAGCGTATGAGCCGTTCTTTGCGTCGACCGTACGTTGTTCATTGAGCTGGCGGCGCAGTTCATAGCGCTGGTCGGCATTCATGGAGTCGAAGTAGCCGTTTGCATTTACCCGGCTCATGTCGTACATCGTAGAGGCTACTGTCGCCTTAATGCGGGTGTCGATAGCGGCAGCGTTGACCGCCATGCCGCCCCATCCGCATATACCGATGATACCGATGCGTCCGGGATCGACGTCATCGCGGTTGGAGAGGTAATCTACGGCTGCACAGAAATCCTCGGTGTTGATGTCGGGAGAGGCTACATAGCGGGGTGTTCCGCCGCTCTCACCCGTAAAGGAGGGGTCGAAGGCGATGGTCAGGAAACCGCGTTCAGCCATTGTCTGCGCATAGAGGCCCGACGCCTGTTCCTTCACGGCTCCGAAAGGACCGGATACGGCGATCGCCGCCATTTTCCCGTTTGTATTTTTCGGTACGTACAGGTCGGCTGCAAGCGTGATGCCGTAACGGTTGCGAAACGTTACCTTACTGTGGTCCACCTTCTCACTCTTCGGGAAAATCTTATCCCATTCTTTTGTCAATTCCAAATTTTCCATTTCAATATTCTTTTTATCAGTTTGAATTGTATTCTTTTCTATCATTCCGTTCTCTGCGACCATCGTCGTAACCCCGGTAACCAACAAGGCCATTGTAATTATTCTTTTCATTATTGTTTATTTAAATTGTTGTTCGTGTTTAAATGATGATTTATAGGTATGCATACCTTATATATCATATTTTCCGTATGAACTTGGCGGGGATGCCGCCTACGATGGTATTGGCAGGTACATCCGTTCTTACCACCGAACCTGCCGCAATGATGGCATTGTCGCCGATCGTCACACCCTGCAGGATGGTGGAGTTGGAACCAACCCACACATTCTTGCCCAGCACGATGGGAGCGGGCTGCATGGAGGAACGCTCTCCGGGGTCAATACCGTGGTTGAGCGTGGCGAACACCACGTTGTGACCAATCAGGCAATCGTCGCCAAGCGTCACGCCGCCGTGATCCTGGAAATGGCAGCAGGCGTTGATGAACACGTTCTTCCCGATCGTGATGTTCTTTCCGAAATCTGTGTAGAACGGGGGAAACACCCGGAAAGAAGGGTCTACGGGTTTCCCGAAAAGGCGCGACAGCAACCCCCGTATCTCGTCGGGAGTGTGGTAGGCGCCGTTCAGTTCGAAGGTGATGCGCCTCGCCTCGTCGCTCATGTCGTCCATGAAGCTGTAAATCTCTGCCGTGTCGAGCGGTCTGCGCTCTTTTACATGCTCTAAAAATGCTTTTAATTCCATATTTTTCTGTTGTTTGAATCTATCTAAACGTCTTTTTCCGGTTCGTCACATTGAACTTTCTGCAAAGGTCGGTATGTATTCCTTTTCTCTTTGTAGATAAATTACCGATATTATGCCCCGGATTACAGTTTTTGCCGATACAAAGCATTTAAAAAAGCGGCATCAGAATACGGTGTTAGATGGGTACGCCCGATATGAAGCTTATTGTCACCCCTGGCTTATTGTATGGTTTCCTCAAATACTCGTTAGTCCAAATCGAAACAGTAGCGCATGAAATTTGATTTTATACCCCATATATTTCAAAATACACTTGCGGGTAATATTTTTTAAGAAACTCGGAATAATGCAATACCTTGAATAATAGGTAAATATAAATACTGTCTTTTTTTAAGGGCTTCTTGTATGATTTATATTATTTAACATATTAAACGACAGATTTTTCTTTTGTCAGATATGGGATATCTTTTGGGCAGCCGGTTGCAGGCTCTTTTATCTCTGGCATGGAAATAATAAACCTTACGGCGTAGTCTTTTGGGAAAATATCTGTACATTTGTCGGAAATAATTTACAAACGTAAAAACGAATAGACATGGAAAACACAAACTCTGCTTCAAAAGGGTATTTATTCCCTTTGGTTGTTATCGGCGTACTTTTCTTTATGATTGGCTTCGCCTTAGGTATTAACGGATTGATTATTCCGTTCCTGCGTACTGCATTGGATCTGACTACTGCCGAATCTTACCTGGTTCTGGCGGCTACTTTCTCGACTTTTGTTATTTTCGGTTACCCCTGCGGGCTAATCATTAAAGCGATCGGGTATAAGAAGACGATGATTCTGTCTTTTCTGTTCTTTGCCGTCGGATTGTATTTGTTTATCCCATCCGCCGAGAATCAGAGTTTTGCCATGTTCCTGCTGGCCTCTTTCATCAGCGGTATCGGTAATACGATGTTACAGGCTGCCGTGAACCCGTATATTACGATCCTGGGTCCGCTGGATAGTGCTGCTACCCGTATGAGTATGATGGGGATCGCCAACAAGGCGGCTTGGGCGATCGCTCCGATTTTCCTGGGTGTATTCCTGAACCTGAGCGATGTGAAGCTGGAAGATATCAAGATGCCGTTCTATTTTATTTCCGGCATTTTTGTCCTTTTAGGTATTCTGGTTGCATTTGTTCCACTGCCGGAAGTAAAAGCGGAGGGTGAAGATGAGAGCGATGCGGAGGCAATGGCTTCTTCTTATGCCGCAAAGAAGACAAGTGTCTGGCAGTTCCCGCACCTGTTGCTGGGGCTGGTTTCTTTGTTGTGCTATGTGGGAGTTGAAACGCTGGCGATGGCAAGTATCGTGGATTATGCCAAATCGATCGGTCTGGCAGATCCGCAGGTATATACCTCTTACACCGTGATCGGCATGGTTGCCGGTTATCTGGTCGGTGTCTTCTTCATTCCGAAATATATCTCGCAGGAAAGGGCGATGTTTATCTGTGCGATAATAGGTATTATCAGTTCTCTGCTGGTCGTATTCCTCCCGGTACATATTTCGATCTGGTTCGTTGCCTTGTTAGGTCTTGCCAATTCCCTGATGTGGCCGGCTTTGTGGCCGTTGGCAATGAAAGATTTGGGCAAATTCACCAAGACGGGCTCTTCCTTGTTGGTGATGGCTATCGTGGGTGGCGCTATCTTCCCGCTGTTGTTCGGCTGGCTGGCCGATGAATTCGGTGATTTGCAGCAAGCCTACTGGATCTGTTTCCCGGCATACCTGATGATTTTCTATTATGCTCTGAGCGGTCATAAAATTCGCGTATAATACGACCGGATGCTGATCCTCTTTTTATTTCTTCTTTATGATCAGGATATCCTTTAGCGGTATATGCGTCAGCCGGCTTTCGATCCAGGCTGTGAAATCGAAGGTCTTGAGCAGCTGCTTTTCGTATTTGTCCTGCCGGATGCATATTATATCCTTTTGGTATTGCGACCATAGTTTCTCCCGGTCCTTCTTATAGATGGGCAAGGGGTGGGCCATCAGGAAACGGAAGAGTAGTTTTTCGGTGATATACACCTGCTTCTCGTAACCGATCGTCCGTTTGATGGAGCTTATTTCGTTTGCAAAGAAATCATAGTTCCCCAGTTCCGCTTGGATAAGGAGGTTGACGAGACGGGCGGTTTTGTAAGACGGCAATGTGTGGAACGATTTGCCGGAGCCGAGTATCTTTTTCATACTCTTGCGGGCTTTCGCAGGTTCACCCTGGCAAAGGTGAAGGATGGAAGAATAGAGAGCCAGCTTTAATTGGGTTTCCGGTCTGGTCATGGTTGTTTTCTTTGATAAAAACTCGGTATGTTCTTCTGCAAGAAGTGCAGCCGCCTCAAATTGTCCGGTGTTGAGCAACCCCGAAAGTTCGTACAGGTAATGGCGACCCTGTACCTCCGTCAGGAACTCTGTCGGGTAGTTGCCCGCGCCAATCTCTTTCAATTTGGAGAGGAAGAAAGGCATTTCCTGATATAATCCGGCAACGTGCAGGCTGTCCAATACACCTTCAATGGCGCTCAGGTAGTAGATCGGCGGGTTGAGGATCAGGTGCCGGTTCGCTTCGAAAAGTGCGATCAGTTCCTGGTAAAAGCGGATAGCCGATTTATAGTTTCCGGCATTCAGATAGTAGGTCGCCTGGAACAGCAGGTGAAGTTTGCGTGCCTCGAATCCCTGGTAGGAATGATTGGCAACCAGGTTCAGTTCGCTTAAGACCAGGTCGTTCAGGTTATCCTTCTGTTTGTTCGAACGGGCATAGCCTTTATAGGTGATGCGGTGTTTCAGAATATCGTATAGTTGAAGATGGAGATTCGTGTTGCGGGCATATTTCATCACGTCGCTGATTTGCATCTGCTTGCCGACCAGTTCTTTCTCGCTGATACCTTCGAAACCGAGCATGCTCAGATATTTCAATTCCGTGCGGTAGATCAGGAGAAGCAGCGGATCGTTTTCGTACATGACTGCCAGTTTCTTTGCTTTCTCCAATTCGGCAAAAGCATTGGCGGAAAGTTCCCGTTCGAAAAGGATACCGGCTTTTGTGATATAATTGAAGATGGTTGCCTGAATGTCTTGTTTCTCGCGCAGTTGGACAAGGCAATCCAACAGTACCCGGTAAAGATGTTTGGCCGCCATCTCAAAGCTCTTTTCATTCACTTCGCTGCAAAACTTCTCGTATATTTGTTCGGCAGAGAAGCCTTCACAGGCCAGGTCGTATAAGATCATATACTGTTTATCCCCGTTCTGCAGGTTGGTGCAGAGCCGGATATATCGTTTTTCCGCTTTGGAAAGCGACTGGATCAATAAGATGATCTGGTTGAGTTTTGCGGCCTGTTTCATAAACTTATCTGCTTGTCTGTAAGTTGTATTTCTGTGTATGCTTTTTGCAAAAGTAAGATTTGGGTTTATCTTTCCCAAAGAATTATGTGGAAAAAGGAAGCGATATACCTATTATATTTGTAACGCTTCATTGCAAACGATTCATATTTAATACGAAATAGAACATGGACACAACACAAACATCCAGACAACAAATCCTGGTGGTCGGTAGCAGCAACACCGATATGGTAATAAAAGCCGCTCATCTGCCTCGTCCGGGTGAAACGATTTTGGGCGGAACATTCTTTATGAATCCCGGAGGAAAGGGGGCGAACCAGGCTGTGGCGATAGCGCGCCTGGGGGGGGCCGTTACTTTTATATGCAAGACCGGAAGCGATATCTTCGGTCACCAGTCCCAACAACTTTTCGAGGAGGAGGGTATCAATACTTCTTATGTCTTTTCGGATTCAGAGAATCCTTCCGGCGTTGCCTTGATCACGGTGGATGAAAAGGCGGAAAACTGCATTGTCGTGGCTTCGGGGGCGAATGCCAATCTTCTGCCGTCCGACCTGGCAAAAGCAGAAGAGGCTATCGAGCAGGCCGATCTGGTACTGATGCAGTTGGAGGTTCCGATGGAAACTGTGCGTTTTGTCGCTAATATCGCCTGGCAAAAAGGCAAGAAAGTGATTTTGAATCCGGCTCCGGCACATCCGCTACCAGCAGATCTGCTTCGTCATTTATATTTGATCACACCGAATGAAACGGAAGCGGAAATGATTACCGGTGTGAAGATAACAGACGAAACATCGGCAGGCGAAGCCGCCCGTGTCCTTGCCGGAATGGGAGTGCAACACGTCATTATTACGCTGGGTTCGAAAGGAGCGCTTATCTATAGCGACGGAAAGGCCGAGATGGTTCCCGCCCTGAAAGTGGAAGCTGTCGATACCACTGCCGCCGGCGATGTCTTCAATGGCGCTCTGACCGTCGCCCTTTCCGAAGGGCGCAGCCTGAAAGAAGCCGCCCGGTTCGCCTGCAAGGCTTCGGCTATCTCGGTGACACGTGTAGGGGCGCAGTCGTCTGCTCCTTACCGGAACGAAGTGGATATTTTCGGTTAATATAAATCTTATTTTGTTATTATGAAAAAAGCAATATTACATGTCTTGGCCGGTTTTATACTGTTGGGAACAGCTTCTTGTTCGCAGCAACCAGCCAAACCAAAAACGACGACTCTTCCCGAATCATTAACCATCAGCCGTGAAAAACTGTTGGATAAGATAAAAGGGGGATGGGCAGGACAAACGATCGGTTGTACCTATGGAGGACCGACAGAGTTCAAGTATAACGGGACGATGATACAGGAATATGTCCCGATTCCCTGGACAGACGGATATATCAAGTGGTGGTATGAAAACTCGCCAGGTTTGTATGACGATGTCTATATGGACCTGACGTTTGTGGACGTCTTCGACCGGTTGGGACTGGATGCTCCTGTCGATTCGTTTGCCGTGGCTTTTGCCCGTGCCGGTTATATGCTCTGGCATGCGAACCAGTCCGCCCGTTATAATATCTTACAGGGGATCATGCCGCCTGCATCCGGCCATTGGCTGAACAATCCGCATGCAGACGATCTGGACTATCAGATAGAAGCTGATTATTCCGGGCTGATGTCTCCGGGTATGCCGAATTCCGCGTCTGAAATATCCGACAAGATCGGGCATATCATGAATTATGGCGATGGTTGGTATGGTGGTGTATATGTCGGGGCGATGTATTCGCTTGCGTTTATCTCGGATGATATCGGATTTATCGTGACTGAGGCTTTGAAAACGATACCGGAGCAAAGCCGGTATTACCAATGCATGCAGGACGTGATCCGTTGGCATGCCGAGTTTCCGGATGACTGGAAACGTACCTGGTTCGAGTGTGAGAAGAAGTGGAGCGAGGATATCGGTTGCCCGGACGGAGTTTTCGTTCCGTTCAATATCGATGCGGTCATTAATAGCGCTTATATCCTGATCGGATTGTTGTATGGCGATGGAGATTTCTTCAAGACGATGGATATAGCGACCCGTTGCGGCCAGGATTCGGATTGCAACCCGGCTTCGGCTGCCGGTATTTTAGGTACGGTTCTGGGCTATAGCCGGATACCGGAATACTGGTTGGAAAATCTCAAGGAGGTGGAAGATATGAATTTTGCCTATACAGATATCTCATTGACCCGGACGTATGAAATGTCTTTCAAACAAGCCTTGCAAATGGTCGAAAGAAATGGCGGAACAGTGGGAGAGAAGGACGTGACGATTGCCTGTCAAGCACCTGTTCCGGTCCGTCTGGAGAAAGGCTTCGAAGGACTGTATCCGGTCGGGCGCATCCCTGTGAACAGGGAGGTTGCCGATGTTGGCGAGATCGTATTTGACGGAACTGGGATCGTGTTTAAAGGTTATGTGCGTGCTGCCGACGAAGAGTATGTGGCCCGTGTGGAAATGCATATGGACGGTGAGCTTGTCGAAACGGCAAATTTACCGGCTGAGTTCAGGACACGCAGGAACGATCTGTTCTGGAAATACCAAATTCCGAAAGGAAAGCATATCTTTACATTCAAATGGTTGAACCCGGTGGCGGGTGCATCCGTTCGTTTTAACGAGGCGTTGGTTTATTCCGACAGTCCTCTTCAAGTTGTTCACCCATAAATTTAATAACATGAAGAAATCGATTCTTTTTACCTGTTTGGCTGTTTTGCTGGCGGCCTGTTCCGGAAGACCGGCTGCTACTGCTTCGGAAGAAGTAACGGTACAACCTGTCAACCTGATATTGGATACGGACTTGGGGCCGGATTATGACGATGTCGGTGCGATGGCTCTGATGCATGCGTTGGCAGATAGCGGACAAGTGAACATTTTAGCGACTGTTTCGTCTAATAAGGACGAGCACGTCGTACCCTGCATAGAAGTGCTGAACACCTATTTCAACCGACCGGACATTCCTGTCGGTGCCCCGAAAAGCGAGGGAGGCGCTTCGTTGACAACCTGGCATAAGACAAAGTGGACTGAAGAGCTTCCGGCCTGTTATCCGCATAAAACGGCAAAAACCTCGGATGCCCCGGATGCAGTGAAGGTCTATCGCCGGATTTTGAGCATGCAGCCAGATACCAGCGTTGTAGTCTGTACGATCGGTTTTTTCACCAACCTGAAAGACCTTTTGCTTTCCGGAGGTGACGAGTTCAGTCCGCTTTCTGGTCGTGATCTGGTCGCAAAGAAGGTGAAACGGGTGGTTTCGATGGCCGGTTTGTTTCCCGATGGGAAGGAATTTAATGTCTATTGCGATACCCCGGCATCCCGTATGGTGGCGGAGCAATGGCCTACGGAAATCATATTCAGCGGTTTTGAAATCGGGAATGTGATCTTTACCGGGAAGAAGCTGGTGCAGATGGATGTGGAGAACAGCCCGGTGAAAGACGCCTATTCGCTCTGTTTTGCCGAAGGCGATCCGGACGGTCGGATGAGCTGGGATCTCACGGCTGTGCTGGTGGCCGTCAAAGGATATGAACCCTATTACAATGTTGAGCGCGGGATATTCCGTGTTGTGAATGATGAAGGCGCCAATAGCTGGACACCGGACGGAAAAGGCAGGGATCTTCGCCTGATTGAGAAAGTGCCGGCGGCGGAAATGGCTGCTTTGATTGAAAGTTATATGATGCATCAACCTGTTTCAAAATAAGAAAGTTATGTTTATAGTACAAGATTATTCGTTGGCGATCCTGTTTTGCGTTGTCACAATGCTCTGTTGGGGATCGTGGGGAAATACACAGAAGCTGGCCTCGAAGACCTGGCGGTATGAATTTTTTTATTGGGATTATGTGATCGGAGTGTTGCTCTTTTCCATTCTTTCCGCTTTTACGTTGGGTAGTTTCGGCTCCGAGGGGCAGAGTTTCCTGCCTAACCTGGCACAAGCCGATATGGGGTCGTTAGGGAGCGCTTTTCTGGGTGGCATTATCTTTAATGCAGCCAATATCCTGTTGTCGGCGGCTATTGCGATTTGCGGCATGTCGGTGGCTTTTCCGGTCGGGATCGGGCTGGCGTTGGTATTAGGCGTATTGGTCAACTATTTCGGGGCGGCAAAAGGGGAACCTTTGTACATCTTTATCGGTGTAGCCCTGATCACGGTTGCCATCCTGCTGAACGGGCTGGCTTATAAGAAAGCGTTGGTCGGTTCGAAAAAAGTGTCGGGAAAGGGTATCTTTATTTCTATCGCAGCCGGTGTGATCATGGCTTTCTTCTACCGTTTTGTTGCGGCTTCGATGGATCTGGACAATTTTGCAGAGCCTGCTCCGGGCAAGCTGACGCCTTATACCGCTGTGTTTATCTTCTCTTTAGGCGTGTTTATTAGTAATTTTCTGTTCAATACGGTAGCCATGAAGCGTCCGGTGGAAGGTGAGCCGGTTTCTATCTCCGGTTATTTCAAGGGGAATGCCAGGACACACTTAGTGGGAATATTGGGTGGTGTTATCTGGTGTATCGGTCAGTCTTTCAGTATGATCGCTTCGGAAAAAGCCGGAGCTGCCATTTCGTACGGCCTGGGGCAGGGGGCGACGCTTGTATCCGCCCTTTGGGGGATTCTGGTGTGGCATGAGTTCAGGGGAGCTCCGCGGTCTTCGGATTATCTGAATGCCGGAATGTTCGTCCTGTTTGTGATCGGCTTGGGCTTCCTGATTTATGCCGGGGCATAATTTTATCCTTGCGATAAGTTATTTATCGCAAAAAAGCCTTACATTTGTCTTAGTTTCTTGTTTATTGGATATGTACAAAACTAAAAAGCAGGCTTTATGAAAGAGGATAATGATATTTTCAAGAAGTTCCGGGACTCTTTTAGTAAGATTGACGGACATTTCCATATATTAGAACAGCGCGTACCCGTAGAGCGGCAGATGGAATATTTTAAATATTCGGAAAAGATCAGGAAGGATCGGGATAAACCGGATGTGTCACAAATGGATTTCTCCGTTTTCGAGGATAGTCTGGACGATCCCGGATCGACTACGGAACATAAGAAGTATGTATTGTCTATGCTCGCTACTTCCCGGCAGGTAAAAGCATACCGGATTCTGGAAGAATATGCGCAGGCACCGGACCCGGATGTGGCGGACTGGGCGTATATGGCTTTGATGGAAAGCCGTATCGCCTTGGAGTCCGAACTGTCGGATGAGAAGCAGATATACATCTCTACCGGTTTGGGCGGACGAGGAGAAAAGTTACGCTTCTACGTGCTGATCCTGGCGAATGGGCTGAAGCCGTTCCTGGAGTACCAGAAGAAAGTGATCGAACGTGAATTCCCGTATTTCCTGGAGAAAGCGGATTGTGAGATCGAGCGGCTGACAATAGAAGAAAAGTACATGGAGTTGGTCTTTCTGATCCCGGTTCGCATAGATATCAAACAGACGCTCGATCAGGTGATCAACGAATGTAATGAGTACGGCAACTTCCTTTCCGATATTTTCACCATTACAAACGTGAAGGAGTTGTCGGCCGAGGAAGTGGAAGAGATTATAAAAAAGAATGGAGGAAACAGTCAAGCAAGCCATTAGATATGGTATAGTGGGTGTGAGTAATACGGTGATAACCGCCGCCGTCATCTGGATCATGATGAAGTTGTTCGGATGTTCGGATGTTGTTTCGAATGTGGTCGGTTATGTAGCAGGCGTATTGAATAGTTTTATATGGAATAAACAATGGACGTTCCGAAGTTCGGCGGGATGGATCGGTAGTGCCGTCCGTTTCGGTGTCGTGTTCGGGGTATGTTATCTGTTGCAGTTGGGACTATTAGTGTATGTCCTGAATCCATGCCTGTCGATCGACCCATATTATAACCAATTGATAGCAATGGCTTTTTACACGGTGATTAATTTTATCATGAATAAGTTTTATACGTTTAAAGCTTAAATGCAGATGAAGAAACTTGCGGTCATAGTCCCTTGTTATAACGAGGAATTAGTTATAGCCGAATCATACCGGCGTACACGGGAAGCGTTGCAGAAGCTCCCTGTCTTAACGGAAATAATCTATATCAACGACGGTAGCCGGGACCGGACGCGCCTGATGCTGGACGAGATCGCGGCCGCCGATCCACAAGTGAAGGTGATCCATTTCTCCCGTAACTTCGGACATCAGCCGGCCGTCACGGCAGGCATCAATAATTGTGATGCCGACCTGGCTGTTATCCTCGATGCCGACATGCAGGACCCTCCCGAACTCATCCCTTCCATTCTTGAATTGCAGGAAAAGGAACAGGCGAATGTCGTTTATTGCGTCCGCAAGTCCCGCGAAGGGGAAGGTTTTTTCAAGAAAGTGACGGCAAAGGCCTTTTACCGTATGCTGAACTATATGAGTGATGTGAATTTTCCGCTCGATACAGGCGATTTCCGTATGATAGACCGGAAGGTGATGGACCAGTTCGACCGTTTCCAGGAGCGCGGGAAATATATCCGCGGACTGATCAGCTGGGTCGGATTCAAGCAAGTTCCTTTCTATTACGAACGGGAGGCGCGCATCGCCGGGGAGACGAAATATCCGTTCAGCAAGATGTGGAAGTTCGCCACCACCGCCATGCTTTATTTCTCCAAAAAACCGTTGCGCCTGGCAACGAGCCTGGGATTCATAGCCGTTTTGGTCGGCATCATACTGGCCGTCTGGTTTACCTTAGGCAAGATATACGGCTTCAGCAATGCTGAAACGGGCTGGACCTCCATCATGACCTCCGTCATTTTTTTCGGCGGTGTCCAGTTGCTGACGGTCGGTGTACTGGGGCAATATGTCGGCATCCTGTTTGACGAGATCAAGGCACGTCCGGAATATATTATTGACGAGAAGAAGAACTTCTAATTGGATACTTGCTACCGGTACCATGTTTTCTTTTTTCATAAGGCAAAGAATTTAGATTACATCGGTGCTTGCCCGACGCAGATGACACCTCCCTCAATCCTGAATCTGGTTACTCGTGAATAAATACCCCGTTGATCCAAATCGTAGCCCTTTGTCCTTTGAATTTGAGCAGGACATAATTCGGATCGGTTGGTCCTAACGGGAAATGGGCGATAAACCAATCCTGCCAGAGCTCCTTTTTTGTTTCTGGATCGGTGACCACTTCGACTTCGCCGGTCAATGCCACGCTGTTGCCGTTTTCGCTATAGCATAAGCCCGCTTTGGGATTCAGGCGGAAATCTTTCGTTTTCAGGGAGTCGTTGCCGGTTGCCATCCAGACGACGGAATAGCCTTCCGATTTGACTTTACTCATGGGGACAGGGCGGGGATAGCCTTCTTCATTGACGGAAGTGATCACCACAACCTCGCAATGTTGCAACAACTGTTCTGCTTTTTCTTTGATAAGTTTCATATTTCAATGTTTTATTAGTTACGTGCAAATGTAGGGGCAGAACCTCTCCGCTCTATTGTAAAAAAACGACTTTTTCATTCCAGGTAAGTCAGCAGAACGTCGTCTGGAATAGGGTTCGAGAGGAAGGACGCCGGCGTGTTGCCCGATAACGGGCGGATTACCGAACAGATCTGCGTCACCAGCCTCCGGATATTCTCGCCGGCAAATTCCGGTTCCATCGCTTTCTCCAGAGAGACGGGACCCGGTGTGATCGAGAATACCCCCTGAAAGCCCGCCCGGTTCATCTGCTCCGTATCTTCTATGCATCCTGCAAGTACGATGACAGGGATGTGCTGCTTGCGAGCCTCTTCCAGGACACCGAAAGGCACTTTCCCCATTGCCGTCTGTCGGTCGGCGCGTCCTTCGCCCGTAAAGACCAGGTCGGCGCCCTTTATTTTCTCGCCGAAGTCCAGCGCGTCGAGCATCAGGCGGATGCCCGGTTTCAGCCCGGCATTCAGGAACGCGAGGAAACCGCCACCCATCCCTCCGGCTGCCCCGGCTCCGGGAACATCCGAAATGTCTTTGCCGGTAGCCGACCGGATAACCAGCGCAAGAGCCTGCATCCCTGCATCCAGTTCTTTGACCATCCCGGCATCGGCGCCCTTTTGCGGGGCGAAGACATAAGCCGCTCCATCAGGCCCGCAGAAAGGGTTGTGCACGTCGCAGGCAATCGTGAAACGGGCCCCCTTTAAAGCCGGATGCACGGCAGAAGTGTCGATAGAGGCCACCTGCGGCAAGATCCTGCCGCCAGTTCCCAACAGGTTCCCCTGCTTGTCCCGGAAACGGAACCCCAGGGCTTGCAGCATCCCTAACCCGGCATCGTTGGTAGCACTGCCTCCGATCCCCACGATAAACCGACGGCAACCCTGTTCGAGGGCATCGCGAATCAGTTCACCCGTCCCGTAAGTAGTCGTCAGCATCGGATTCCTTTTTTCTTCGGGAACGAGGGGCAAGCCGCTGACGGCCGCCATCTCGATCAGGGCTGTTTGCCCGTCGCCCGAAATACCGTACCGGCCTTGCATGGGTTCCATCAGGGGATCGTGTGCCGGCAGGGTCCGGTATTTCCCCTTGGTTGCGGAGACAAGTATGTCCAACATCCCTTCGCCTCCGTCGGCGACCGGAAACAGCAGGGTTTCGCAATCGGGAAAGATTGCTTTGACGCCTTTCATTACTGCGTTCCCGGCCTCTTCCGAGGTCAGGCAGCCTTTAAAAGAGTCGATGGCTATTACTACTTTATTCATTTGTACGTCTTATGATGCTTTAGATGATTTGTGCGTTCAAATGTATTTAAAGTTTGCGAGAAATGGCGGATTCCCGGCTGTTCTTTTTATTTTGCAGCCGGGTAGAGTGGTTTTCCCGCTTCGTCCACATCGATCCAGTGTTTGATGCTGACGTTTGGGAATAAGGCTGCCTTAAATATGGGTAGATGTGAATCATATTATGCCTATTGATATCTCTTTACTGTCTGGATTATGTTTGCAGAGAGGAGAATGTAGGCTCAGTTCAAAACGAACTAACTAAAGGCAAGGGTATCAAACAAGTCGCTATCCTGCCATCCCGGATTTGCCCGCCATGGCAAAGAGACTTTTGACACCCTCTTATCCTGTTATTTTATTTCGATCAGGAACTCCTTCTTCGGATGGCGGACCTTCTTCAAATCAACCAGCCAATCGCTTTCGGCATCCCGGTAACCAAGCGGCAACATCGTAACGCTGCGCAACCTCAATTCATGCAGGTTCAACAAGTCATCCAGCGCATCGTTGTCAAACCCTTCCATCGGAGTGGTGTCAACCCCCAGTTCGGCCGCCATCATCATGGCGAAAGCAAGGGCGATGTAAGATTGCCGTGCCGCATGCTCGAAGTTCTCTTCTGCAGGCCGGTTCAGGTAGGCGTCTTTCAGCCGGTCGGTATACGGTTTATAGCGATCCGGCTTCTGCCCGCGCTCGGACGAGATGTAATGATAGATATGATCGATCCGCTTGGCTGTATAATTATCCCATGCGGCGAACACCAGCAAGTGCGAACACTCCGCTACCTGAAGCTGATCGAATGCGATAGGGACAATTTTGTTTTTTAAATCATGATTGGTTATATCGATTATTTGGAACGGTTGTAAACCCGAAGATGTAGGGGCGAGCCAGGCTGCCTCTATGATTTTATCCACTAATTTCTGATCCACCTCTTTCGAAGGATCGAATTTCTTGACGGCGTACCGCCATTGAAGAGCTTTTAATAAATCCATTTCTATTCGTCTTTTTATAAAGTAAACAACTGATTCCGCTTAAATGTTATTTCCGTAATGAGAAAATTAAAGCAAAAACCCGGGCATTGCGGGAAAATATTTGCTTGCCTGTTGTTTATCCTGCCGTTCTTCTTCTGCGCGGGTGCTGCGGGGCAGGACATTGTGAGACGTTCGATCTATCCGCAGGATATGAAGAACAAAAGTAATCTATATAATAAGCTGTGGGGCGTGCACTACCGGGCGCTCTATTCGACTCCGGTCACTGCCGATGCCGTTACGCTGCAATCGCTCCAGGGCGGGATGGATGTTATGGATCAGGCGGCGGATTTTCATGCTCTGATTGTTGCGAACCGGCAGAACCGGCTGTATATGCTCAAGCCGTTGGGTGGTTCGACCAGTTTTCTCGAATCCAAGTTCTTCCGCGAGATGTATAATAAGAATGATTTCAAGGGAACGTATCTCGATGAGTTTATCGGGGATGCCTATACCATTATAAATCCTTATACCTTCCTTGCTGCCGACCGGATGGCAAAATCGGCCGGCCTGAACTTCAACAACTCCCGTATCTATTTCATGCAAGGTGGGATGGAGAGAGATACGATTGCCAACGGGACCGATATCGGCAATAAGTTAGTCAGCCTCCGGGATGTGCCCGACACCGCGACCCAAAAGAACATATTCTCTACCGGCGCGTTGCTCGAACAGATCCGGCAGGACAAATCCCGCCAAGTAAACCAGGAAGAGTATATCGCCGAACGTCTGTATGACATGCTGATCGGGGATTGGAACAAAATCCCCGAAAACTGGAACTGGCAGGCGGTCCCTACGGCCGACAGTCTCCTGTTCAGCCCGATCGTCATCGACCGGAGCCACGCCTTTACCAAAGTCGACGGCCTTCTTTTCAAACGGATGCTGAAAGTGCTGGGGCTCGGCTTTATCACGAACTACAGCAACCATCCGAAAGATATCGGGAAGATAAACACGCTCGGCTATACGCTCGATATGGCGTTGGCAAGCAGCGCGGACGAATCCGCATGGAGGGCACAGGCCCTCGCTCTCCAAAAGCGCCTGTCCGATCCGGTTATCGATGAGGCGTTTTTGGCTCTCCCGCCGGAGATACAGGGAGCCGAGACGGAGGCCATAAAAAAGAAACTGCTGATCCGTCGCGACAGTCTCCCGTATATGGCACGCCACTATTATAAAAAATTACAACGTACACCTGTCCTGACCGGGACGGAAGGAGACGACCGGATCGTGCTTGAACGTTTCGGACGCGACAGCCTGCTGGTCCGTATCTACCCGAAAGGAAGTCCCGTCCCTTCCTTCCAAAAGAAATACTCCGCCGCCGATACCGAGCAAATCTGGCTGTACGGCCTGGGCGGTAACGATGAATACGAGGTAAGGGGAAAGGCGCGGCGGGAGTTCCCCGTCTACCTGATTGCAGGATCTGGGCAGAACACCTACAAGATGGACCAGGCCCGTAAGATTCGCATCTACGCCTGCGAATCCGACCGCGAGCGGCTGAAAGATGTTACCGGCGTCCATAAAATCATATCAGACAATCCGGCCATCCATACCTATGACTATAAAAAGGTCAAATATAGAGAAACAGACTTCACGCCGTGGGGTTTTTATGATTCGGACGTAGGCTTTAGCTTAGGGGCTTTCTTTACTTATACGATGTACGGGTTCAAACAATCCCCGTTTACGTTCCGGCACCGTATCGGATATAACTATCTGCGCGGTTTTATGTATCAGGGGACTTTCCCTTTTTACGATGAACGGAAAAGTTTCAATCTGGACGCCTTTATCGCTTCGCCCCGCAACTTCTTCAACTTCTTCGGGTACGGAAACAATTCGGAAGGCTTTAAAGACGAGGGAAAAACATATAACCGCGTCACTCTCCGCCAGTATTCGGTGGTCCCTTCCTTCCGTATGGAGATAGAGAAGAACCGGCAATTGACTTTGTCCGCCACTTTCGAAATATACAAGGCGAAACATACTGAAGGCCGGTATATCGACCAGGCGCTACCCGGCGACCACCCTATGTTCGGTATGAACTTGTTCGCCGGGGTAGAGGCATCCTGGCAGATCAGGATGCCTCCGGCCGCTTTTATCCCGGTGCTGGAAGTAGGAGCTTCGTCCGGCTGGAAAATAAACCTGAAGGATGCGAGGCGCAACTTCCCGTACTCTGACGTGAACCTTTCCGCAACGTTTCGCTGCTCCGACCGCTTTTCGATCGAGACAGGAGCGGAAGCGAAGCTGCTGTATAGCAACCAATACGATTTCTACCAGGCTGCCGGCATCACGTTGCGCGGGTTCCGGGACAACCGCTTCATCGGCAAGCAATCTTTCTACCAACATACCGACTTTCGTTTAGATATGGGAAAAATCAGGAATCCGTTCACGCCGCTCAAGTACGGGCTGTTCGCCGGCTTCGACTACGGCCGTGTCTGGTTTCCCGGCGAACATTCCCGACGGTGGCATACCTCCTACGGCGGCGGCTTCTGGCTGACGATCGTCAATAAGGTGACGACACAATACTCCTGCTTCGGTTCCGAGGACGGGGCGCGTTTTCTGTTTGCAATAGGGCTGGGCATTTGAACCCTTTTTGTAGGATTAAGATCGATGTTCTAACATTGATTATGGATGAAATAATATGAACCTCATTTAGCGAGGAGCTATTCTATTCTGCTTTTTAACGTTATAAATATCAATACCGGATTATCATCTTCATCCACTCCCGGTACTTTCCCTTCGACAGCGGTTGGAGCGTCGATAAACGAGGCGACAGTATTCCCATAGATGTATAAGGATCTTGAGTTCAGCCGTATCTTTTTCCCCGAGGGGAGTCTGACCGGCAATCCCCATTCCCCGTTTTCGTTCGTGAAACGCGACAGGATCTTGTTGTCTGTCCGGCTCCATATCTCATCGTAAAAACGGTTTTCCCGCATATAGGTGATTAGGTAGTAGCCCGGTACTGAGGAAAGCCACATCGCCCGGATATAGGGAGAACCCTGCTCGGTCATTTCCATCGGTTTCTTTGCTTCTTCTTCGGGCAGTTTGTATTCGCCTTTCCTGAAAATACAGAGCGGCCGTATGCCTTTCCCGTTAACAGCGAATACGGTGTCTTCGTTTGCATAGTGGATAATGGCCTCGTCGCGGTTTCTGCAATAATTGAATTGCCAAGTCAGGCACATCCGTTCCATATCTGTCAAGGCGGAATCCATCGGGAACAAACTTTCGCGGATATTCAGTTCTTTATCCGTAATATAAAGTTTGTAGGCGGCATCGTTTTGCCCTCTGGCTACGGTATAGTTGTCCGATATGAGCAGAGGGGTCGTAATCTCCTTGTCTTTCAGGGAAATCTCCTGTTTCAGGTTCCCTTCCAGGTCATAGACGATATATTTGTTCCCTCTTTGGTCGAACACCTGGATGGTCGATTCCTGCGGATTGACGTGCACATAGGTGATCATGGAATATTCGCCCGGACCTTGTCCCTTTTTCGAAAAAGAGCGGATGACTTTGCCCTGCTTGTCCGTAAGGAAAATCGAATTCGTATTATGGTCTGCCATGCAGTTAAAATCCGGCCCGCTGTAGACAATCTGGGCGGAACCGAAGACCTCACCCGATGCACTCGATACAGGGATATAGGTGATCTGTTCGGCGATACTGTTCCAAGTGAACGTATCGGGGATATGTTTTCCGATAGCTGCTCCTAAATCGAATTCGGGAAGGACTATCTTTTCCGGATTCATCTTGCATCCGGTAGCGATTGACAATAAAACCAGAGGAATGGCAAAAAAGGTTGTTTTCATAATGTTTCGTTTATTTAGGTATATGAATGACTACTTATGCAAAAGTACATAAATAATATGATTTATCGGATATGGATAGGGCGGACCGCACCAAATTTATTTTTAAGCGATACGATCTTATGGACTACATAATATAAGGAATAATCTATCCCTGCTACAAGAAAACTTATCTACATAGGCATAAAAAACATCGGAGTGCCTGTCAATTCTGTAATCAGTGCCAGTGATTATAAAATCAGTGCCAGCAATTATATAATCACAACCACTGATTATAAAATCACTGACACCGATTACAGAATTAGCAGGCACTTAAGAAAGAATTATTCGGGACAAAAACGTTTTTTTCTCTCCATAGAAATAAAGAATTGTTACTGCTGGATTTGGTGCGGTTGCCCTAGTAATTTTCCATTTTCAACTCTTTATTATCAATTAATTATTACCTTTGTGCCGCTTTTTACGTGAAGAAGCGGAAATATGTTTAATCAGTATTGGTAAAGGGAAATCTGTCTATGCAAAAATCTGACTGCATCATCGGTGTGGAGCATGTGTCTAAATTCTTTGGAGACAAGGCCGTATTGGATGATGTGAATTTGTCTGTCCGCAAGGGCGAGTTTGTAACCATTCTGGGGCCGTCCGGTTGCGGGAAGACGACACTGTTGCGCCTGATAGCCGGATTCCAGACTGCTTCTGAGGGTGTCATAACCATTGCGGGAAAGGAAATCACGCAAACGCCTCCTCATAAACGTCCGGTCAATACCGTATTTCAGAAATACGCCCTGTTCCCCCATCTGAATGTATTCAACAATATCGCTTTCGGCCTGAAGCTGAAAAAACTCCCGGCGGCCGTTATCGAGAAAAAGGTGAAACAAGCCCTCAAGATGGTGGGAATGACCGATTATGAATATCGTGATGTGGACTCTCTTTCCGGTGGCCAACAACAACGCGTTGCCATTGCCAGGGCTATCGTGAACGAACCGGAGGTGCTCCTGCTCGATGAACCGCTGGCGGCCCTCGATCTCAAGATGCGCAAAGATATGCAGATGGAGTTGAAAGAGATGCATAAATCCCTCGGAATTACCTTTATCTATGTCACCCACGATCAGGAGGAAGCTCTTACCCTGAGCGACACGATCGTCGTGATGAGCGAGGGGAAGATCCAGCAGATCGGGACGCCTATCGACATCTACAACGAACCGATCAACTCGTTTGTCGCCGACTTCATCGGCGAAAGCAACATCCTGAACGGGCTGATGATCAAAGATAAAGCGGTGTTTTTTGCCGGGCATGAGTTCGAATGTGTGGACGAAGGTTTCGGCGAACAGGCCCCGGTGGATGTCGTGCTCCGCCCGGAAGATATTTATATTTTCGAGCCGTCGGAAGCCGCCATGCTGACCGGGACGGTTACGTCCTCCATTTTCAAAGGCGTTCACTACGAAATGATGGTGCAGACGCCCGAAGGCTATGAGTTCATGGTGCAGGACTACCATTGTTTCGAGGCCGGGCAGGAAGTCGGTTTGCTGGTCAAACCGTTCGATATCCACGTGATGAAAAAGGAACGCATCTGCAATACGTTCGAAGGAAAGATGGTCGACGCCACGCATGTGGAATTTTTGGGCTGTACGTTCGAGTGCGGCGAGGTGTCCGGTATAGAGCCGGAAACGCCCGTGCAGGTCGAAGTGGACTTTGACCGCGTCGTCTTGGAAGACAACGAAGAAGACGGTCGCCTGACCGGAGAAGTGAAATTTATCCTCTATAAAGGCAACCATTACCATCTGACGGTGTTTACCGACTGGGACGAAGATATCTTTGTCGACACGAACGATGTTTGGGACGACGGCGACCGGGTCGGTATTACGATCGCTCCCGGGGATATACGGATTGTTCAATCAACTAAAAAGGAAGGAAGTGATAAATAAGATCTCGGCTTTTTTTATGCGGCGCAGGAACTGGACGATTCCTTATGCTCTGTTTTTGGCTGTCTTTGTGGTGATGCCCCTGTTGTTGATCGTGCTTTATGCCTTTACTGATGCCGACGGAGCGTTCACGTTTGCTAATTTCCGTAAGTTCATGATGCATCCCGAGGCGATGAACACATTCGTCTATTCGATCGGGATTGCGATTATCACGACGCTGGTCTGTCTTATCCTGGGTTATCCGGCAGCTTATATCCTGAGCCATGAGCGTTTTAACACCTCGCGTACGATGGTCGTACTGTTTATCCTCCCGATGTGGGTGAACATCCTGATCCGTACGCTGGCTACGGTGGCCTTGTTCGATTTTCTGAACCTGCCGTTGGGAGAGGGGGCGCTGGTCTTCGGTATGGTGTATAACTTCCTTCCGTTCATGATTTATCCGATTTATAATACGTTGCAGAAGATGGATCGCAGCCTGATCGAAGCCGCCCAGGATCTGGGGGCAAACCCGTTCCAGGTTTTTATGAAGACGATCCTGCCTCTTTCCATGCCCGGCGTGATGAGCGGGATCGTAATGGTTTTCATGCCGACGGTTTCCACTTTTGCCATTGCCGAGTTGCTGACGATGAATAATATCAAACTGTTCGGTACGACCGTGCAGGAAAACATCTATAACGGTATGTGGAACTATGGCGCGGCGCTTTCCCTGATCATGTTGTTGCTGATCGGCGTTACCATCCTCTTTACGAATGAAGAGGACAACGCTTCAAATGAAGGAGGGGGTGTGATATGATGGCGAAATGGATGGCAAAAGGATACCTGTGGCTGCTGTTGGCACTGCTCTATTCCCCGATTCTGATTATTATGATTTTCTCGTTTACCGAAGCGAAAGTGCTGGGGAACTGGACGGGATTCTCAACCAAACTGTATAGTTCGCTGTTTAACGGAGGCGTGCAGCGTTCGTTGGTCAGTGCATTGTGGAATACGTTCGCCATTGCGATGATTGCGGCAACCGTCTCCACGCTCTTAGGCAGCATTGCGGCGATCGGCATTTTCAACCTGCGGTCGAGGACGCGCCAGGTGATGAATTTTGCCAATGCGATCCCGATGATGAATGCCGATATTATTACGGGTGTGTCTCTTTTCCTGCTGTTCGTAAGTTTTGGCGTTTCGCAGGGATTCACGACGGTCGTGCTGGCGCATATTACATTCTGTACGCCCTACGTGGTACTGAGCGTGATGCCCCGCTTGAAAAAGATGAACCAGAATGTGTATGAAGCGGCGCTCGATCTCGGGGCGACTCCTTTCCAGGCGTTACGTAAGGTGATCCTGCCGGAGATCCGTCCCGGAATGATCAGCGGCTTTATACTTGCATTCACGCTTTCGATCGATGATTTTGCCGTTACCATCTTTACGATCGGCAACGAGGGGCTGGAAACCCTTTCGACCTTTATTTATGCGGATGCCCGCAAGGGAGGGCTGACGCCGGAATTGCGTCCGCTGTCGACCATCATCTTCGTGACGGTGCTTGTCCTTCTGATCGTGATTAATAAACGGGCGGAGAAGTCCAAAAGCTAATGAAGAGAAGCAGGAAATGAATAAACTGATTACAATAATAGCAGGTTGTATGCTCCTTCTGGGCCTGATGTCCTCATGCGGACGTACGGATGAGGAGCGTAGCCATATTCTGAAAGTCTATAACTGGGGAGATTATATCGACGAGGATGTTCTGGCCGAATTTCCCGCCTGGTACAAGGAACAGACCGGCGAAGATATCCGGATCATCTACCAAGTGTTCGATATCAACGAAATCATGCTCACCAAGATCGAACGCGGGCATGAGGATTTCGACCTGATCTGTCCGTCCGAATACATCATCGAACGGATGTTGAAGAAAAACCTCCTTCTCCCGATAGACCGGAATTTCGGAAAGACGCCGGATTACCTGCACAATGTCTCTCCCTATATTCAGCAACAACTGAACAAACTGAGCCAGCCGGGACGGAAAACGACCGATTATGTCGTTCCCTATATGTGGGGTACGGCAGGTATTCTTTATAATAAGAAGTTCGTTTCCGGAGATACGGTCAAAAGTTGGGAATGCCTTTGGGACCCTGAGTTCAGGAATAAGATCCTGATGAAAGACAGTTATCGCGATGCCTACGGTACGGCTATTATCTATGCCCATGCGAAGGAACTGGCGGACGGAACCGTGACCGTCGAACAACTGATGAACGATAATTCCCCTGAAGCCATCGCCCTTGCCGAAGAATACCTGAAGAAGATGAAACCCAACATTGCCGGTTGGGAAGCCGATTTTGGCAAGGAGATGATGACGAAAGGCAAAGCGTGGCTTAATTTTACCTGGAGCGGCGATGCGGTCTGGGCAATGGACGAAGCGGAGACCGTCGGGGTGGAGCTGGACTACGAAGTGCCCCGCGAAGGCAGCAATATCTGGTATGATGGCTGGGCGATCCCGAAATATGCCCGTAACGTAAAGGCCGCCAGCTATTTCATGGACTATCTTTGCCGTCCGGACATCGCTTTGCGGAATATGGATGCGATCGGCTACGTCAGTGCCATCGCGACTCCCGAAATAATGGAGGCCAAGATCGACCCGGCGATCGGGGAGGTTTCCGACCTGAGCTATTTCTTCGGTCCCGGTGCGGATAGCCTCCGGATCAATCCGGTGCAATATCCCGACCGCAAGGTAGTGGAACGTTGTGCCATGATCCGCGATTTCGGAGACCGGACGGAACTGGTCCTCGAGATGTGGAGCCGCGTGAAAGGCGATAACCTGAATACCGGAATCGTCTTGTTGATTTTTGCCGTATTCGGAGTGTTATTTGTTTGGCTCGTGTATCGCCGGATACGTGAATATAAACAGCAGCAACGGCATCACAGACGTCGCCGCCGCTGGAAACGTAAATAGTTGGAATCATAAATTTTCAATTAAATAAATGGAAGGCATTAAGAATTTGGTTATAGATTTCGGCGGCGTGATTATCAACCTCACCCGTAACCGGTGTATTGAAGCGTTCGAGAGTTTGGGAGTGGCCGATATACGCGAGCAGATTGTCAACAACTACCAGCATAAAGATCTCTTTATGAAGATAGAGCTCGGTTCCATAACGACCGCCGAGTTCCGCGACGGCATCCGCCATTTGACGCGGCAACCGTTGACGGACGAGCAGATCGATGCCGCCTGGATCGCCATGCTCGATGATGTGCCGGATTATAAGCTGGATCTTCTGCTCGACCTGAGGAAGCGTTACAATACGATGCTGCTCAGCAATACTAACGAGATTCATTGGGACTGGTCCGAAAAGACCTGTTTCTCCTATAAAGGCCATCATGCTTCCGACTTTTTCAATCATATCTATCTTTCCTACCGGCTCCACATGCTGAAACCTGATGCCGATATTTTCGAATATGTCCTGCAAAACGCCGGCATCCGCCCCGAAGAAACCTTATTTATAGACGATGCCGTCCCCAACTGCCGCACGGCCGAGTCGCTGGGTTTCCACACCTATACGCCCCAACCTCGCGAAGACTGGTCTCATCTGTTTGTTAATTAACTTATTTCGGACAACCATATCGGCCGTTGTTTGTTTTCATTAGACAAAAAACGAAACAAATAATGGTAGTTATGAATAAGTTAATGCTAACGGTACTTGCCGCCTCCGCTTTGTTCGGCAGTTGCTCCAAAGACGATGATGATAAGATTCCGAATACTGAAGAACTCGTTTCGCCGGAATTGTTGAACATGGCCGTCTCTTCGACTACTGCATTTACCGGGGGATTGATGGTCTATCCTTGTATGCCGGATACTTCCATCTATATCGGTAATTATAATAAGAACGGACAACTCAGTGTGATTAATGCCAACTATACGGTGGTTAATGGTTTAGCTACCTCTATCCAGTCTCCTGTCCGCCTTCCGGTGGGCGATTATAATTTCCTTTATTGGGGTGTTTTGAAGAATAGCCAGGTTGATTCGACCTACGATGCAAGCTCGGTGACCGAACCCGGTCTGAGGCAAGGGGCTAACCTGGCGGAGTTGTTTTATTCGCTTCGCAAAGAGAGTTATTCCGACACCACCTATACCCCTGTTTATGACTTCGTACATGCTGTCCAAACGCTTCATGTCGGAACGGACAAGATGGAGGCGACACTGCAAAGAGCGGTTGCCGGCCTGCGCGTGACTATCCTCAATTACGACGGCTCGACTATGGATTCAAGCATCGCTTCTTGCCGCATCCTGGTGAGCAGTATTGCCGGCAAACTGAATTATTATACGGCTGAACCTTCCGATTTCAGCAAAACGGTCGCTTTCCCGCTGACCGTATCGGGCGACAGCCTTACGATGTCGGCCAATTCGACCGTGATGTTATTCCCTTCCGGAGATGCGCCTGAACTGTCGATCCTTCTGAATTTGAAGAACGGACAGGAGAAAGTCTATCGCAAGCCGCTTGCCGGTCCCCTGGCGGCAGGGACACGGTTGGTCTTGCGCATATCGCTGGGCGACCTGTTTGTGGAGGAAGGTTCCTCACACGGTTTCGAGGTCAAAGACTGGAATGAAAAGACGGAATCTCTCGATTTTCCGGTCAACTAAAGATCCTTTACTTTCAATATATTGTATGATGTTCCCACGTCATACACATCATTCCCGTCTACCTTCTTGATGTATTTCACTACACGGATGGTGACGGGAAGGATTATTACTTCATAGAGTGATTTCAACACCGCCTGCGTACCGATCATGATGAAAAGTTCACCGACCGGTATCAGCCCGGCGAAAGCGATCGGGAAGAAGATCATCGAATCGGCACTCTCGCCGACCAACGTAGAGACAATGGCCCGTAAAGAAAAATGCTTTCCGGCCGAAGCAATTTTCATCTTACTCATCACATAAGCATTCAGGAACGAGCCGACCAAGAAAGCGATCAGGCTGGCTGTGGCGATACGCGGGGCCATCCCGAACACAAAGTTAAAACCTTTTTCGCCTTCCCAGAAAGGGGCGGCGGGCAGCATAACAGCTAATTGTGCGAATCCGATTACCAGGAAATTCGAAGCGAATCCGCTCCAGATAATCAGGCGTGCTTTTTTGAATCCCCATACTTCGGCTATGCAGTCATTGATGATATACGAGATCGGGAAAACGATCAGTCCGGCAGTGGCGGTAATGCCGAATACCTGGACGACTTTGGTTTCTAACAGGTTGGAAGCTACCAGGCAGATATTGAACAGGATGCCTAACAGCATAAACGGTACGGTTACAGTGGATGTCTTCTGCATATTTCTTGTTTTTAACGAGGTTTATCAAGCACTCGGTGAATAATGTAAAGGAATGCCTTTGCCATTCCGGGGGGCAAAGATAGTGATATTTTACTTTTCTTATTGTTTTATCCGTGAAAAGAGTTATATTTGCGGTACTCAACATATTATCCAAGATGCGGTGAACCTGCATCTGATTCGTTGCGGGCATTTTTATGCCTGCAGCGTTCTTCATAGGCGGTTCCGTACCCCCGTGGAGAGTATTAATGTGCCTCCAGCATCTTGGATGTGTTGAGTAACGGGAAAGGCGGGACCGTTCTATTTTCGCCCCACTTTAATACCTTATTTAATATGGAAGAAGTAAACACCTCGACACTTCCGAAAGAAGCAATCCAAAAAATCTATTTCGAGGAAGAAGCCAGTCGCATTCGGAAAGCGTTTGCCAACAAAAGCGATGAGGAAGATTTGGATTATCTCCTTCACCAGTTGCAATGTATAAAAAGCCTGATGGTGCATCTCCGGTTGCCCTGGGACCGCCTGATCCCTGTCCTTTTTAGAAGTTTTACCTATTATTGTATGCGACAGCCGGATGAGATGGTAAGCAAACGAAAAGCCTATCAATTGACTGCCCAACTGATGGATAGCGTCACCTTTATGTCTCAAAACGGAAGGATGATCAATGCATTAGTGGAGTTCTTTAATCATCAGATCGACGATCTTGACAAATTGTTGGCGGAGGAAGTCAAAACAATGTCTTAAATACAGGAGGGATAGAGGCAGGGCATCCGGTTTTGTCTCTGTATCGAGAGAGCATTGGCAAGAGACATCGGCAAACCAGCATTGATAATTCACTTCTGCCAATAGGTAAACCAAAATCAGCCGGATTGTTGTATCTTTAAACAACCCGGCTGACTTTATTGATAAGCATCGATAAATTTACAAACCGCTAATTTCTTCTACCGACAAACCGGTGCATTGCGCTATCGTTTCGATATTAACTCCCTGTTTCTTTAAATTGGCTGCAATAAGGCGCTGTTCTTCCGCTTTGCCTTTCTCCATCCCGTCTTCAAAACTGGTATCGAGGGCGGCGGAGAGATCGCGTTCGACGGAAAGACTCAATTCGTATTCCAGGCGCTGGTCGGGAGTCATACGCTCTACCTCCACGATGCTTTTCAGCTTCCGGAATATCTGATTGTTCAGTTCTTTGGGTAATCGTTCCATGATCTCGATGTTGTTTAAGACATATAACCACTTCTTATAAAGCGTATCACACTCATGCAAAGGTAATACAAATTTCGGCATTTCAAGATAGATTTCATTAAGCGTTTCACTAAACGGGACCTTCAACTCACGATCCATGCGGACGATGTCCCAGCGGTATTTGTCCGGCAACGACGGTTCCATGATGTAATTCAAGACACAAATGACGTACACTTTATTGATCTGGTAGTTCCAGCGCTTACGAACCGCCTCGTCGGGTTCCTTCTCCAACTTTTCCTTTACGATCATCGTCTGTTGCTGGATAGCAAACGAAGCGTAGTATAACACTCTGTCGGAGAAATACTTCTGACGGCTTTTCTGCATCTCGACAATAAACACTTCGCCTTTTTCATTCTCACAAAAGATATCGAAGACAGCCCGTCGCTGGTCTTGTTTCAGGCCGAGCATCTCGACGTTCCGAAACGTGATGTCGACTATCACTTCTTGCTGGATAACTTCATTGAGAAAACTGATAATAAGATCTTTACTTAATTCACTCCCGAAAATCAACTTCCACCCGTAGTCCGAAAAAGGATTGACAAATTTACTCATAGCTAAAATGTTTTAGTTATGCCCAATAGCAGGCATGCGGTAAATGTAGGCATTATCATTTACATCGAATACATATAAAGAGATTTATTTCAAGATCTGCAAGATTAGGAACTATAAGTGAGGAGTCAAATCTGTCAAATACTGAAAGCTTTCTTCCGTAAAATTAGAAACGGTGCGAATAGGTAACTCCGATCCCGTGGCGGTAGTTGATCGGGTCGTATACGTTGAAAGTATGGTAGCGGTAATAGAGTTGGATGCAGTTTTGGGTGTTCATCCGGTAATCGCATCCTGTGGAATAGCGGATTTTATCGGCATGCATCTTTCCGTTGTAGCCTACGTTGTTAAAAGGTTCGATATAGATAAAAGGCTCGAATCCCGAAGAGGCGATCCGGTAGGAGAGGGTGAGCATACTGCGGAGGTAGTTGGTCGGATGCAGGCAATCTTTTTTGTACGTGCTCTGAAAACGTTCGCGGATAGCAATTTTAAATGCCCCGAACCTGTGTGAGCCGGAGGCGTACAGGTAATACCGGTTGCGCACTTCTTCCGAAGCCTTGTAGCGTACTAACGACATATAGCCGGCTCCCGCCCGTAAACCCGGCAAAATGCGGTAGTTGATCTCTCCTGTGGTAAGAAACCATCCGGCTTCCCGCAGATCATCGCGCGGGCGGATGTCTTCTTCCAAAACGAAAGAGAAACGTTTGTAGATTTTCCCGGACAGGCTGACTTTTAGGGCGACTCCCGCACCCTCCATTGCCGGGAGCGGAGGGCAACACATGAATAGGAACAGGAAGGAAAAACAACAGATAATTACTTTCATGGCAGAATATGGCGTTTGTTATTCTGACAAAAGTATAAAAAATAAAATTCCTCTGCACAGGTATCGGATAATTTCCGACTTATAATTTACCTAAATAATGCTTTTCAAGATATTCGTTAAACTTTTCCTTGTACTGGTTGCCGATCGGGATATAAGTCTCTTTCCCATATATGATGCGGTTGTTGGCGACAGCCGTTATCTTTTCGAGGTTGACGATATAGGAGCGGTGGACGCGCATGAATCTGTCCGCCGGCAACCGTTCTTCCAGCTTCTTCATGCTTAAGAGAGTCATGATCGGCTTCTGGTCTTCAAAGAAGATGCGGATATATTCGTTCTGGCTCTCCATGTAAATAATATTATTCATATCCAGCCGGATCATTTTATAATCAGCTTTGATAAACAGATTATCGTTCTCGTTTTCCGCCAGGACTTCCGGTGGGGCAGGCAGAGGATGCTGTTGGGCTTTCGCCTGTTGTAGCTCATACTGGTGCAACGCCTTATTGGCCGCTTTCAGAAATTCGTTGTAACCGAAGGGTTTCAGCAGATAATCGAGTGCGTTTACCCGGAATCCCTCTATGGCATATTCCGTGTAGGCAGTTGTGAAGATTATGATCGGTTTGTTGACCAGCGATTTGACAAAGTCCACCCCGTTCAGGTCGGGCATGTTAATATCGGCAAAGATCAAGTCTACCGGATCTTTTGCCAGCAGGTCGAGTGCTTCCAGGGCGCTGTTGCACGCTTTGACCAGTTCCAGGAAAGGGACTTTCTCTATATACCCCGTCAGCTGGATAAGTGCCAGGGGTTCATCATCTATCGTAATGCATCGTATCATAATTGTATGGGTATTATCAGAAGGACACGATATTGATCATCCTTATTTTCTATATGTAGTGTATAATTCGTATCATAAAGCAGGCGAAGGCGTTTCCGGGTGTTTTCCAGGCCGATGCCTGTCTCTCCTGTTTTCTTTGAATTGAAGTTGCTGTTTACAATCAGGCAATGCAGTTCCCGTTCCCTGGTCTCCATTGAAAGATGGATAAACGATTCGTTTTTGTAGCTGATGCCGTGTTTGAATGCATTTTCCAGGAAGGAGATGAAGAGCAGGGGCGGAACCTGCGTGTGCGGGATTTCGCCGGGCAAAGAGACCCGGATATCCACCTGCTCCGTGTACCGGATCTTCATCAGCTCGATGTAGTTGGAGAGGAAATGTATCTCTTTCTCCAACGGGACGGAAGGCTGCGAAGCGTCGTAGAGGACATACCGCATGATCTTGGATAGCTCCAGCACGGTCTTTTGCGCCTTCTTTTTGTCGATGTCGATGAGGGCATGGATATTGTTGAGCGTGTTCATGAAGAAGTGCGGGTTGATCTGGTGTTTCAGGTAAGCAAGCTCGGTCTCGGAAGTCTGCTTCTCGAGGCTCTTCATCCGGTGGTCGTCGCGGATGGATTTGAACAGGAACTTGATCGCCATGTTTACCCCTATGATCAACAGGACGATCAGGAAATGAGGCGCGATGAATGGCGGAAAACGGAAAACCCCCGGATTGGCCTTGTTGTCAGGCTTGAACCGGCGGTTCGGCATTTGACGATCGGAATGTCGCATCCCTTCAGGGATCATCGGCGGCCGTTGCCTTTGTACTTGTTCCCCGTTGCGGTTTGTCCACGGCGGCCGGTTGCCGGGCATCTCCTGGCCGGGCATGATCTGGACGCTGACAAAGATTGTCAAGGTGATCGCACAAATAGTGAACAGCAGGTACAACCACGATTTCTTTCGGATCAGCAGGAACGGGAGCAGGATGTAATTATTGACTAAAAACAGTATCAGGAGCGGACAAATCATCTTCCAGGCATGGAAAACCGATTCCCAATCGATCTCGGAGGAGTTTTCCAGCTTGTCGATATCCCATAAAGGCATGACTAAGACCACTACCCAAATGATCAGGTAGATGAAATTTTCTAATAGTTGAAGCCTGCGTTCCTGTTTTTCCATTTGGGATCTGTTTAATACCCTGAATTGTTTTCTACAAAGATACGTGTTTGCCAAAAATGGAAATGAGAAATCAATGAATAGGGATATTTCATCGACGAAACAGGGTATTTTTAATAGATATTGGCCATACTCACCAGCGGTTCGTATAGTTTCTCTATATCCTGGGCGTCTATCTCGATCGTGAGCTGGTCGCCCGGAAGTATCGTTTGCCCGGCAGGAGGGATGTCCTTGTGGTCGCGGTGTATGTTTATGATCACGCAGTGGTTGGGGAGTTGGAGCGTATCGATATCTTTCCTGTCGAAATAAGCGCCGGCCATGACTTCCACGTTCAGGGTGAGCCGTTTCTGTTCCTTGAAGAACGGCTTGTTGATCATTTCTTCATAGAACATCACGTTGAACGGTTTTATTTCCAACAGTTCCGTGAAATAATACGTGAGGCCGCCCACGACGATGGAAGGGTAGAAGACCTCGAAGTGTCCGGTGATCTCCGTGATCAGTATGATCGCCGTGATCGGTGTCCGCACGACGGCTACCAGGAACGCCGCCATTCCGATCAGCATGATATAGCTCACGCTTTCCGCCCCGATAATCCCCTGCTGCACCAGGACGAGTGCAAACAGTTTGCCGAGCAACCCTCCTGTCACCAGCGTCGGGATGAAGCTGCCGCCCGGCAATCCCGAAGAGAAAGAGAAGACCGTGAACACCATGTGCAGGAGCATCATGCCGGCGATCCAATAGAGGTTGCTGTTGCCGCCCTCGGCCTGCTGCATCAGAAACTGTTCGCCTCCGCCGGTCAGGTCGGTGATCGTCAGGGAGATGGCATAGGCCATGACCAACAACTCCAGGAGCTTGATGTATTCCGGTTGACGGATAGCCGGGAATGTCCGTTTGGCATAAAGCATCAGTAGGGAGTAGAATTTGCCGAAGACCGACACGATGACGGCAAACAGAAGATACAGTTTGATATGTAACCCCAGTGAAAGGTCCGGCACAATGGCCTGTATGTCGTGATAGGGGTTGATCGGGAAGATCGTGCTGGCGATTGCCCCGGCGACGACACCTGCCAGGAGTGTCGTAATAGCTGTTTTAGGCGCATCGAAACGTTCGATCGATTCGATCACAAGCGTCGTGGCGGCAAGAGGGGCGGCAAAGGCGGCGGCCAGTCCCGCTCCTGCACCGGCGGCGAGGAGTTGCTTGCGTTCGCCGCTCAGGATATGTCCCCATTTGCTGACTAAGTCACCTATATAGGAACCCATTTGCACGGAAGGTCCTTCGCGTCCCATCGAGAGGCCGCTACTGAGCGTCAGGACGCCCCCTGCGAACTTAGCCAATAACTGGCGGAGTGAATGTTTATACTCGATGCGCCCGTTGATCGCGCCCCGTGTCTGCGAAATGCCTCCGCCCCCAATGTAAGGCCATCGCCTTACCATCCACGCGACAAAGCAGAGTACGCCCCATAGGGCAAGGAATAAGGCGATATGCTCATACCAGGGAGGTGAAGACTGGAAGAAGTCCTTCCGCATAGTGAAGAAAAGTTGCAGCAAATAGTGGTAAGGAACCGCCACCAACCCGGTCAGCAGTCCCACAATCAGACTCACGAAATAGAGCCTGGCGTCTACCAGCTTCAGTTTTACTATCCGATTAACCTTCATCCCCCTTTAAACACAGAGGAACGCCAGTTGGTTTAATTTCCAATTCTCAAAAGCACCGGATATATCCTAACGAATAGGTCTCGTACAGATTGTCCTTCATCCCGTGCGTATATCGGAAGGAGATTATGTTTTTCTTGATCTCGTACCTGAGGTTGTTGCGCCAGTGTATGGGACGGTCGCCGTTGTTCTCGTATCCGTAAAATCCCGCCAGGTTGGTGGCGAGCGTGAAGCCCCTGTATTTTCCCGTGAATCCGACCCCGTAGGAGATGGCATCGTTCTGGCGATGCACCATGTCGTTCGTCATCCAGCAATAGAACCCGGTGAGGGCCTGCATACGGACG
Source organism: Parabacteroides vesiculifaciens (assembly GCF_049860805.1). Classification (NCBI taxonomy): domain Bacteria; kingdom Pseudomonadati; phylum Bacteroidota; class Bacteroidia; order Bacteroidales; family Tannerellaceae; genus Parabacteroides; species Parabacteroides vesiculifaciens. Next base: position 1,880,646 of record NZ_CP187555.1, on the reverse strand, counting down.
GAAGCCTTGCCGTCGGCGCTTTTCCACAGGTTACGGCCTACGTTTACATCGAACCAATAGGAAGCGGCGTCTGTAAAACGGGCGTCGCACAAGCGGCCTCCGCTGGCAGTCTTGATGTTGGCGCTGATGGTTGCATCCACCCATTTCTCACTTTTCAAAACCTGGAAAAAGGAGCTGATAACGATGTCGCCGTTATATTTGATCGGGCTTTCCGTCTCCACGGCAAAGCGCTCGTCGCGCGTTTCCGGCGTCATCTTATACTTTTCCTTGAAGCACCAGTTCACTTCGACTCCCGCCCGTCCCCGGAAGAACGGCAACAGGGCGCGCCCCATGATGTCCCAGGTTTTATCACCCGTATAATAATGGTATTCGCCCCGTACTTCCACCTCGTACCGTTCACTCACCTGCCCGTCCCTCATTTCCGGGATCGGGAAAGCGTTCGGACCGAAATAGTGTGGGGAATAGATGAGCAGTTCCGTCTTATCGCGCCAGCTATCGGCGTAACAATCGGCAACGGAAAGGGCAAATACGGATGTTATCAGTAGTATTCGGGATAAATATTTCATCATGGATGCATTTTTTCTTAAGGCAACAAAAGTACATATTTCATATTGATTTAGTACATTTGCCTCAAATAAATCTTTAAACCATAAAATACCATGAGACATTTACACTTTGGAAAATTGCTTTTTGTTGTCTTTTCCCTCTTGCTGGCCTGTACGGTTTCGGCACGCAAACCGGTTAAGACATTACTGATCACTGGACAAAACAACCATAACTGGCAGGTGAGCCATGTTGTGCTGAAGCAGATTCTCGAAAATTCCGGCCGCTTCGATGTTGACTTTGCCATTTCTCCCGGGCAGGGAGAAGATATGTCCGGCTTCGTGCTCGACTTCAGTCCTTACCAATTGGTGGTACTGGATTATAATGGCGATTCGTGGCCGGAGGAGACAAACCGGCGCTTTTTGGAATATGTGCAGAACGGCGGTGGGGTTGTCATCTACCATGCGGCCGATAATGCTTTCTCCAAATGGCCGGAGTTCAATAAGATTTGTGCACTGGGCGGCTGGGAAGGACGTAACGAAAGTTCCGGTCCGTATGTGTACTGGCAGGACGGCAAGCTGGTCAAGGACAGTTCGGCAGGTGTCGGCGGTTCACATGGGCGTCAGCACGAATATGTATTGAACGGACGTGACAAAGTGCATCCTATCGTGAAAGGCCTGCCCTTGAAATGGCGCCATGCCAAAGATGAACTTTACGACCGTATGCGGGGGCCGGGCAATATCCGGGATATTTTGTACACAGCTTATTCGGATAAGGAAACAAACGGCTCCGGTCGTGAAGAACCGTTGATCTTTACGGTCGATTACGGGAATGCCCGCATTTTCCATACGATGCTTGGCCATGCCGGTGCAACGCCGGAAGATAATATTGCCATGCAGTGCACAGGTTTCCAGGTATTGCTGCTTCGTGGCGCCGAATGGGCCGCAACCGGAAAAGTAACTCAAAAGGTCCCGAAAGATTTCCCGACGGAGACGACTTGTTCTTACCGGAAAGATTATAAGTGATTGTTACTTTTGGCTTGATCCAAAAGTAACCAAAAGATCAAGGCTTAACCGTCCGGTCTACTCCGGGCAAAGGTTCCGCTGTCGCCTGCGAAACTCGCTTCGCTCAGACAGCGCAGGCTCCGGACGCTACACCTTTACCCTCCGCTTAACGACCGTCCGCTTAGGCCTTTCTTAGAAAGCTGCGCTTTCTCTTGGGATTGCCGACACCGACAACTCTTTTGCGGTCCCGTGTCAGGCACGGGGACAAGCCTGTTCCCGCACTTGATGCGGGATCGCAGGAAAACTGCCGGTATCGGCAATCCCCAAAGAGCCGTCAGGCTCTATCTCCGGCCTAAGCTGGTGAGCGTTAAGCGAAGTGACCGGAGTGAGCGTCCGGAGCGTCTGCTGTTTGAGCGAAGCGAGTTTCAGACGCGACAGCGAATGGAGGAAACTGAGTAGCGAAGCAGCTTCAGCCTTGAACTTTTGGTTACTTTTGGATCAAGCCAAAAGTAACGGATATTCTTCGAATGCATATAACGCCGTGGACAGGTATCTTTCGCCCGTATCCGGCAATAAAGCCACAATCGTCTTCCCTTCGTTCTCCGGGAGTTTGGCCAGTTGCAAGGCGGCATATACGGCTGCTCCGGAAGAGATTCCGACCAGTAGGCCTTCTTTTTGAGCCAGTTCGCGGGATGTGCGGATGGCGTCGTCTCCTTCTACCCGGATGATTTCATCTACGACCGATCCGTCGTAGGTCTTGGGAATAAAGCCTGCACCGATCCCCTGTATCTTGTGTGGTCCGGGTTTGCCGCCAGAGAGCACTGCCGAGTCGGTCGGCTCTACTGCAACGATCTTGACATTCGGGTTATGCGCTTTCAATCCTTTGCCAACGCCGCTGACAGTACCGCCTGTTCCGACGCCGGCAACGAAGATATCGACTTTGCCGTCCGTATCGCGCCAGATTTCCTGTGCGGTCGTTTTGGCGTGTTGGGCAGGGTTTGCCGGATTCTCAAACTGTTGCAGAATGATGGAACCCGGTGTCTCGTCGCGCAGCGCTTCCGCCTTGGCGATTGCCCCTTTCATGCCTTCCGCTCCGGGAGTGAGGACTAAGTTGGCGCCTAATGCCTTCAACAGGTTGCGGCGTTCTAAGCTCATGGTTTCCGGCATTGTCAGCACTAATTTATAACCTTTGGCGGCCGAGACGAAAGCCAGTCCCACACCGGTGTTTCCGCTGGTCGGTTCTATGATCGTCGCCCCCGGTTTGAGTAAGCCTTTTTCTTCTGCATCTTCGACCATCGCCAATGCGATACGGTCTTTTACGCTACCTGCCGGATTGAAATATTCCAGCTTTCCGATTACTTTCGCCTTCAGTCCTTTACTTGCGTTAAAGTTCGAGAACTCCAACAACGGTGTATTACCTACGAGGTCAGTCAGTTTTTTTGCTATGTGTGCCATATGAATTATGAATTATAAATTTGTCTATGCTTCGAGCAACCGTTTCATCGTTTGCATTTTTGCCTCCGTCTCCAGCCATTCGCTTTCCGTTTCGGAAGAAGCGAGGATACCGCCGCCTGCATACAAAACAAACGCGTCGGGAAGGATGTTCATGCACCGCAAGTTTACATACAGGTCGCTTTTCTCTTCGGGAGCCAGCCAGCCGATAAAGCCGGAATAGTAGCTCCGGTCGTACCCTTCGTTTTCCCGGATAAAACGGTAGGTATCTTCTTTAGGCAGTCCGCAGACGGCAGGTGTGGGATGGAGCCGTTTCAACAGGTCGCCCAGCTTTTTGTTATCGGGCAGGGGGAAACTGAAATCGCTTTTCAGGTGCGACAGTTCGCCGGCGCGTACCGGGGCCGGCGCAGTTTCTGCCGGTTTGATGCCTAATGCTTGCAGTTGTTTGCGGATGTAAAAGGCTACATATTCCTGTTCTTCCCTGTTCTTGTCGTCCCATTCTGTCGGCAGTTCCCCGTTCTGGAGCGGCTGCGTGCCGGCGAGGGCGACCGTATGCCATTCCCCTTTCTCCCCGGCGAGGATGATCTCGGGCGTACAGCCGAGCCACGTCCCTGTTTCGGGCGTATGGCAGAGATAGACGTAGGAATACTTGTACCGCTCGATAGCCTTATGGAAAGCAGCGGCAGGAGAGAAGCCCGCTTTGTCCGCCGGGATCGTCTGGCTGCGCGACAGCACGAGCTTATCGAATTGCTTCCGGCGCAACGGTTCGATGAAGGTGTTGAAACGGCGGCTGTAATCTTCCTTCGGGTTTCCCGGGCATGAAACAAAAGTTTCATAGGCATGGAATTTTTGTTTCATAGGCATGGAACTTTTGTCCCATGGGCATGGAATGTTTTTTCCCTCGTCGAGCGGAAGTTCCCGGATGTCCGGCCGGATCAGTACGATCGGATGTTGTTTACTCACATGAAAGGGAGCAATGACGAAACCACTCTGTTCGTCCAGTTCCTCGATGTTATAGAGAAGACGTGCAGAACCGGAGGCCTGCATGGCGAAGCGGGGCGATTCTCCCGGTATCCGCCAAAGTGCAAAACTCCGGTTCCCGTTGATTAATGTATCGATTGCGTTACAAACCTTTGATTCGTCTGGTGTCATTTCTTTTTTAATATACTGTTGACTACACGGATGGAAGATACCAATTTATCTGTGGATGTGAATACATCAACGTTCCAAACGTGCGAGGAGCGTCCTTTATGAATGATGGTTCCGACGGCGCGGACGGTGTCTCCTTCGTGTGCGGATGACATATGGTTGCCGCTGACCTGCATCCCGACTACGATTTCGTCCGGTTTGGCTAAGATCATCGAACCCAGGCCGGCAACCGTCTCCGCCAGTGCGAGGGTTGCTCCGCCGTGCAGGATGCCGAATGGCTGGCGGGTCCGTTCGTCTACCGGCATGGTCGCCTCGACGCGGTCTTCGGAGGCGTAGGTGTACTGAATGCCGAGGTTTCCCATCAGGGCATGTCTGGCCCGCATATTCAATTGGTCGAGCGGTACTTCCGTCGGACGAATTTCCGCCAGGATCGCCCGTTCGACGGCTATTGCCACACCTTCCTCTTCGTTGGTGAGTGTCGTTTTGTCCACACAAGCCTTAACCGAGTCTTCCGCATTTCCCATTGCGATACCGACTCCGGCGAGCTGCAACATGGTCACGTCGCAAACGCCGTCACCGATGGCAATCACCTCTTCCGGCAATACGGATAGTTTGGTCATCAGCACGCCCAATGTGTTTCCTTTGTCGATGAACTGGGGGACGACTTCTAAGAAATAGGGTTCCGAGCGGAATGCTTCGAACACACCGTCGAGGCGTTTCTTCCAATGGTTTTCCAAACCGACCAGCGCCTCTTCGTCGTCACTGGCCAGCATACATTTGCATGGCCGGAAGTCGATGGCTTCGGCGAAGTTGTCGACACCGATTATCTGCATGTTGTTCAGGTTTGCTTCCTGGATGACATATTTGTTATCCGGTTTGTCGGTCAGGATGGAATCTTTGTGATAGGTGAAGATGGCAAAGTCGTTTTTCTTTGCTTTCTTCTCAAAGTAGGGGATCCATTCCGGATCGATACGTTTCTCAAATAATAGTTCGCCGGTCTGTGCGTTAATGATCTGGCCGCCGTTGTAAGAAAGAATGTAACCGCCATAATGGTTCAGTTCCAGCTTTTCAGCGATGGGCATGACTCCATTAGTCGGTCTTCCTGATGCCAATACAATATGTACTCCCATTTGCTGTACCTTCAGAAGGGCAGCCTGGGTACGGGGGCTGATCTCTTTTTTGTTGTTGAGCAGCGTCCCGTCTACGTCGAGAACTAATAATTTATACTTCATGGCCTCTCTGTATTTTTTGTTAATGATACAAATATAACAAATTTTCGTTTCCGGCGGTTACGTGAGAGGACAACTGTGATAAAATAACCTTGTCTATTCAGCAAAAGTGCATAAATCTTTTCTTATTTTTTCTTCACCAAGTCGAACCGTTGGAAACTCCATATATTCTCATCATAATCCTCCCGTTTGTAATGGCTGTCGCAGATGTAAAGGCCGTCTTTCAGGACAACGATCGAACGGTTCTGATAGCGGTAGTCCGGCAACAGTGTCTCACCGATGATGCGGAAGTTCTTGTCCAAAATCACGATCGAACAGGTCCGGCGGCCGAAACTCCAAATATCTCGCTGGTTCTCCTTCGGATCGACCTCTGATTCGGGGTAGGCAAGGCGGTAATAGACTTCACGGTATTTGTCGTAGTAGATCCTATCATAGAATTGCAACTGATTACATCCAATGAAATAGCTATTCAGGTTCGGAAAAGGTTCCTTGATATGATATTTAGCAGGCTTCAAATATTTACTTTTAGCATTATAAGCCTCTGTCTTTTCATGATTCGGAGAAGCTACATAGATTGAATCGTTTTGACCAAATACGTAGATGAAGTTTTTTCCATCATATAGCCAATTGACATCTTCATCGCCAACACATAATCGCATTTGGTACAAATCATCCAACGTCGGCTCTGTTGGATGGTAAAAGGGCAATTGCTTGACAGTTTTATTTGTAGTATCCAATACTGCCACAACATGAGTTATATCTTCTTTTTGATTATGATTGTAATGATATAACTGTATATAAAAAAGAGAATCAACGAATATGACATCTTTAAAGGGTGGTAGATAGTCTCCATTAATATCCTGCCTGAAAGAATAATTGCCTTGTCTTTCTCCTTTTCCATTTACACGTATCAAGAACTGGCCTCCACCAGGTTCATTCCAATATATTTCATCCCAATCTTTTACATAATAATCATACGCATTACCGATGCCATTGGGGCCTTCTTTATGACAAGTTACTTTTCTGATACATTTTTCAATAGATGTATCAAAAAATAGAAGTTGTGGCTGGCCGACATTTTCAATCACAATATATTCTCGTTCATCTTTTTCTATCACTTTCGGATACCACCCGATCTCCGTATCCTCATCCACTGGAAACTTCAACCATTTATTCGCAGGACGAAGCTCGACGATATCTACGGGCGTCAAGTTCGTCATATCAGAAGAAGGACTTGAACAGGAAAGCATCAATAGAGTGATAAAGATATATGTTTTGTAGGCCATAATACATTTATTAATGAGTGATTTTAAATATCGAGAGGATAAAATACCCTCTCGATAAAAAGCATACCACATTTACCTTATTTTGCAGGAGTAGGAGGAGGTGGTGGTGTCGGAGGAAATGGTCCAGGGGGTAACAAATTGTCACATGGTGCACAACCATACCGTCCTTCTTTGGCACAAGGGGTGTTTGGTTTAGTTACATCCATCCAACATTGCTGAGTCAGATTCCCGGCAGTTAACGCTTTCAGATTTTCCAAAACGGAAGAGTTCAGTTCATCACCTATACTACCGGCCTTGGTGTCGGTAGTAAGCCCCATACTCACAAATAGGAACAAGGCGAGCAGAGAAAACAGTTTCTGTTTCATAAGGCATCGTTTTTATGGTTTATAATTCCTGCTGTGCAGGTTTGATTTTTCCTTTCAATATTATTTTGATAGCTTTATTCGTATTACAACGTACAAGAATTGTTTCTGAAAAGAAGCCTGAATGCTTCGGTGTGTAAATCAACGTAAAAATCAACTCTTTTCCAGAATCTACAGGTTTTTTATCATATTCGTATTGCACGCAACCGCATGTTGTAGCAACATCAGTGACAATCAAAGGTGATAATCCTGTGTTTCGGATCTTAAACGAGTGTCGGATTGGTTTGTTTTCGGCGATCTCACCAACGTCCTTTATGGGATCATCGACTATAGCCGCCGTTTTCATCTTCACCCAATCGGGCTGCATTCCTAATATATGTTTCAAATATAAATTACGGATTTCAAGGTTTCGCATCGGGTCACCGGCGACCAGCACGCAGAAGTTACGATCTAATAAAAAAGCATGCAACCGCTCGTCTTCCGGAAATTGGTTCAAATGATCCAATTCGTTTTCCTCGTCCAAACAAACCGGCCAGTCGAAATTTCCACTTCTCAAAATATTTCGCACATACTTTGGCCGTTTGTTATGGATGAAAAATAAATACTGCACCTCTCCACCTAACGAATCGACCTCTTGCTTGAACTGTTTCCATTCGTTCAACTTCAATTTGCAATCCACACAGCTATTAGAATCGACATAAAACAATATAGTATAGGGGGACGGATGGATATTAAAATCAACGGTATCTTTTCCATATCGTGTAAATACGGGATTCGCGGGGAAACTCACAGTCTTGCCTTGCCATGTTTCCAATAACTCTGGCAAACTTTGCTTCTTTTCTGAACAGGAAAATAGCAACAACAACAATATGGCAGCTATCCTTTTCATATGAATGCCATAAATTTAAAAACTTTTTTTGAATAAACAATTCTTTTCTTGAAAAATATTAAATATATTTTTTCTTCCTATCTCCACAGAAGTACGATTCTGACACAAACAAGCCTCATTCGCTATCTATTTGATTTGCTTTGAGTTGTTTTGATAACGGGCGAATATTCGTTTTTCATCCTTTTGGCCTGAAAAGCTCTTGTCTTTTTACCTTTTTCCTAAAATCATTTAGATCATTTTAAAAATCATCTAAATGATTTTGGAAAACTATTTGGATGTTTTGGGCAAACCATTCAGATGAATTCGGCAAATCATTTAGATGATTTTTCCAGATGAACCAAAATAGTGAGAAAAAACGGTCAGACAAGGTTCCGAAAAGAACTCAAAATGCCCTTTTAACATCTCATAGGCTCTATAAAGCAACCTGTTTTTAATTGACGTTTAGTCAGCAATCCTTCCGTTTAACTCACAATCTCGTTTATTTTTCCTGTCCTCCTCCGGTTTCCTGATAGCAAAAAGGAGCTACCGGGATATTTATACCGACAAAATGATAATGGCAAACGCAGTTTCCCGGCCTTATTTGTAATCGTTCCGTCCAGGGACACATATAGAGCAATCTGAGGCAGGCAAATTTGACATTTTGTCAGTGCAAAAAAGGGAAGATTTAGACTCGGTCGGTTAATATATATAGTTAAAACCAGTAAGATGGAAGTAGTGAGGAGGGCTGAGTAGTTACCTACAAAAGTGTAAAAATCATTTCTTATTTTTCTTCACCAAGTCAAATCATTGGAAGTTTCATATATTCTCGTGATAATCATTTCTTTATAATGATTATCACAGGCTATTACGTATTCGTTGGATAGTTGTTCCTTTGGAATTGTTAGATTTAATTATAAAATAAACTCTTCCTACTATAAATGGTTCTGGTACTAACCCCCAATATCTGCTGTCTTCGGATTTTTTTAGATTATCACCTATAACAAAAAAGTAATCATATTTAAATTTATATTTTGTTATTGATTGATTCTCGATATAATATTGATTGATTTGTTCGTTAAAGTGCAATTTTTTGCTTGTTTCCCATTCTATTAATGTTTTGTAAAGCACATAATTATTCCGATCTATAAGTATTTCCTTATTTTTATAAGGAATTATTAGTGGCCCAAATTCTTCTATTGAATTTTTAAAAAATGAATAAATTGAATCTGTGCTTATTTGAATGGATCTTGATGAATATGTATGATTTATTTTGATAAGTTCATTTTGGCGTTTTTTAATAGTATACTTTTTGTTTTTTATGAAAATTGTATCTTTGGGAAGACCAATACAGCGTTTGACGTAATATTTCTCTAATTGCATTTTTATTTTGTCTATACCATAATAATAAGGGTAGTTAAATACTAATACATCGTTCCGTTTAATGGTGCTTATTCCTGGAATACGAAATATTTCGACATCTTCACCTCCTAATAATGAAAAAAAATCAAATAATCTAGCACCTATTAGTGGCTTTAAAACGACTACTTTATCTCTTGGTAAAATACTGGGAGTCATGGACTCTGTGTTGATTTGAAAGGATGCAAATAAGAAAACATTGTAGCATATCCATGATATAAAAAGTAATATTATTAATATAATAATATTGAATATATTGTTAACGGATAATAAATGCGTTTTAATACTTGTTTCTCTTATTGATACCATTCATTGTATTTCTTTAAGGTTTAAATATCCAAATTGTATGTCATCATTACAGGCCAATATGAGCCTGTTATTAGATTCGTCATAGCAAAAATTTGTGATATGATATTCTGTTTCTAAAGTGTATAAGTAATTTCCGGATAGGTCGAAAACTAAAAATTTAGTAGCGGTATTTCCTATTTGTCCTTTTGCAGGCTGGTTGATTATTCCTGCATCATTAAGATATAAAGCGAAGATTTTATCACCTACAAAATGTACTGGTCGATAGTATTCTTTACGGCCTTTTTGATTTTCTTTCCAATTATGGCCACCATATATATTATATTTAAGAGTTCCATCTATGGAGCAAATAGACATTAGATCTTGTCCTTGGTAACACTCAACATAGATTCCTTTTTTTGGAGATACATCGAAGTATACACGTTTATTGTTTATATAAGGATGAGTATAGGGCATAGCTTTAAATTCCCTACTGAGTGTGTTTTGTGTTCCGACTGATACATTATAGTTAGATGAGCCATTAGGAGTTAAAATCAATCCCATTCTTGTTGTAATATTGATATATTGATAATAATGTAAGAGCTTTTCTCCAATAATTTTTTGTTTTTTTGATGGGGTATAGAGCTTATAATGGAGTAGACTGTCCAAATTGTAATAGTATATTTGTTGTTTACCTAAGTCTGTTAGCTCTATTTCATTACACATTTCATTAATTCCAACATATCCAAGACGTGTTATTTCCTCTGGACCTGGTCCTGCATAAGCAAAACTTTTAATGTAGTGAAAGTCGTTTTTATTGAAAATATGAACACATTCGTCATACGCTTTAAAATCAGCGATGAGTAGATAGTCTGAAATTAAATAAGGTTTAGAGATGGAGCTGAGAAGAATACTGTCTATTTTTATCTCTTTTATCTTGTTTTTGACATTAATGATATTGTCCCTTTCTGTTTGTATTTTTTCTGTTTCAATTTGTTTTTTGCAACAAATAAACAATATGATGAATAGTAAATAAAATGTGTATTTCATTTTATTGTTATTTTTTAGTAGCAGTGCAAATATCTTTTTAGTTGATGACTTACACTGCTACTTAATGATTAAATTTGTTGATAAATAGAAGTTTATTGAGTCTGTGTTATGTTGGAGGTAATCCACGTTTTAGTGGATGCCATCCGTGACAATAACACATATCTTCCCCTTCAACGCAGCCATCTGCACATTTAGGGTCGATATTTGCAAAAGCATCAATATTAGATTGTTCAAAATCTTCCAATTGAGCATTAGGCGCTTTTGTGTTGGAATACCATATTATAGATATGCCAATTATGATAAAAAGAATAATTGCAAAAAATTTTGTCTTCATGATGAAAAATATTAATTTTGTTTTAAACTAATACTACTTGTTTATTGACAATATAGTATTTTTTGTAATTTGTTTGCTTCGAATCACCTCCTTTCTTTGTCGATTTATAACTGTATGACTAATTTCTTGTTTTAATGTTGCTCATTTTTTATTGATATCGCTTTTTTATAAGTTTTATGTACAAATCTTTTAGATTAGTATTGTGAATAGGATTACCGATAATCTCTATTTCATCTTTCTCATTCAATAGGAAAGTTTGGAAAAGAATACGATTTGGAAATTGATTTAATATATTTAAACTATCTCTTGTGTTAATGCTTATAGGATATTTGAATGAATTTTGTTTTAGTAGATATCGTAGGTCTTGATAATTCTTAGTGTGGATAAAAAATAGAAATGTGATTGCATTATCAGTAGTTGAGTCAATGTAAGATATGAAATTTTTCCATTGACCTAATTGAAGTTTGCAACTTGTACATCCTGCGGAGTCTATATATATTAAAATTTTGTTTTGATTTTTAGCAATAGGAAAATTGATAGTGTCACCATTTGCTGTTATAAAAATAGGATTGTTGGGAAATATGACTTTTTTGCCTCGCCATTCTTTAATAAGTTGAGCGATCTGTGCTTGATCATGATTTTTGCAACTGGCAAAAATCACAAAATTGAGACAGAATATAATGAACAGCCTTAGTGCCATTTTTTTGTAAAGTTATTATTATTTGAGATACCTTGTATTGAGTTTTCTGTTATTTACAATTATTTATGAAATAAATTATTGTGATTAACAAATTGAAGCGTTTCAGTGGGCTGATACTTCTTCGAACAACATTTTCGAGTTTCCCGAAACGGAAGAGGTTCGTTTTTCATTTGTAGGGCTATATCAAAACTATCTTGTTTCCGTGATTGATGCGAACTTGTAATGCGACTGGCGGTATAAATACGGTGAACCCTATGTGGCTTTTATCAAAAAAAATACAATATCCCCCTGAAAATGGCGATTTGGCATAGTCGCTTCATTTCCTGTAGCTTATGAAAATAGCAGTTTGTTAAAAAATATTACCCTTGCGTGTAATTTGAATTAGATGGGGTACAAAATCGAAATAGATGCGGTAGTAGTTTCGATTTGGACTAATGGCTTTTTTACGAATATGACAATAAGAGATCATATCGGGGGAGGAGGTTGGACGGTGATCACCTGTCCTGTCTCCCGGATATATTCGTATAATTCTTTGTAGAAAGCATGGCGTGTCAGTGTCGGTGCGTCTCCGAGGATCATCAGTTTCATGCGGGCTCGGGTGATGGCGACGTTCATGCGGCGCAGGTCGCCGAGGAAACCGATCTGGCCTTTGTCGTTGGCGCGAACGAGGCTGATCATGATCACGTCGCGTTCCTGTCCCTGGAAGCCATCTACCGTGTGGACGGTTATCAGGCGGCGGAAAGGTTTGAAGAAAGCGTTGCGCTTGATCAGTCCGCGGATATACTGAACCTGTGATTTGTAAGGCGAAATCAGTCCGAAGTCGATGCTTTCCTCCAAGACCCGTTCCTTGCCGATCTTTTCGATATATTTCTGCAAGGTCGAGACAAGCAACGCCGCTTCCTCTTTATTGACACGGCTCATGCTGTCGGTGAGCTGGTCTTCCTCGAAATGGCAATCCGCCGTGTCGAGCCAGACGACAGGCGTGTCGAATTCCAGAATGCCGCGGTGCTTGACTTCCGGTGCGGATTGCAACTCGCCGTTGTAGAACCAGCGGGAAGGAAAGCGCATGATGTCGTCGTTCATCCGGTACTGTATTTTCAGTAGTGAGACGGTTTCGGGCTTCCGGTCGGTTATTTTTTGCATCAATGTTTGGTCCAGGCCGCCACGTGCCGCCTCTATACATTTAATGGTAGGGGGGAGTTGATGGTGGTCGCCGGCCAGGATGACCCGGTCCGCCTTGCCGATCGCAATCCAGCAGGCGGCTTCAAGTGCCTGGGCTGCCTCGTCGATGAAGAGGGAGGTGAAGTTACGGTTGGTCAACACCCGGTTGGCTGATCCGACCAGCGTGCAGGCTACGACACGCGCCTCGTCAAACAGCTCCGTGTCGATCTTTACTTCCAGCTCGGTAGCCCGGAAACGGAGGCGGGAGAGGCGGTTGCGTGCCGTCTCCTTTTCGCTGTGGCTCTTTTTGCGGAGGTTGGACTGTATTTCGCGGATCGCTTTGCGGATTCCCCATAATTCGGCATAGTCGGGATGTGACTCGAAACGCCGTTCATAGGTGAAGGAAAGCATCTTGTCGTTTACACGTGTCGGATTGCCGATGCGCAGGACGTTAATACCTCTGTCCACTAATTTCTCCGATATCCAGTCTACCGCCGTATTGCTTTGGGCGCAAACCATTACCTGGTTTTCCCGGTGTAAAGTCTCATAGATCGCTTCAACCAAGGTGGTCGTTTTGCCGGTTCCGGGAGGACCGTGCACGATCGACACATCCTTAGCCGCCAATACATGGTTGACCGCCTCTTCCTGCGATACGTTCAGCCAGGGAAAGCGAACGGGAAAAAGCGTGCGCCGGCTGGCGGGAGTTTTACCCAGCAACACGTCCCGCAGGTAAGCCAATCGGTTCCCTTTCGCCTGGATAACGGTGGACAGGGCGTTGAACATCGTCTTGTAGCTGGTCTCGTCGAAATAGAGTTGGACGCCGATCCCGCCCGCCTTTTGTATGTCCATAAGTGCGCTTGGCGAGGGCAATACTACGACCATCCGGTCGTCCTGTACATAACTGATGACAGTTGAGAAGTTCAGGTATTCGGGTTTGCCGCCTCCGTTTGTCGTGAAAAAGCAGACCGGGCGGCCATATTCGAAATTATGTTCGGTCTCTTTGTCTTCCAGCCGTTCGATTTCGACGACAAACTGGTTCAGGGAATTATAGTAGCTTTTTCCCGGTACGACAGGATACCAGCACAGCCCTTGCTGGATGCGGCGGCGTATGCCGGCCCGTTCGGTTTGTTCCCGGTACATCTCCTTTTCATATTCGAATTCTTTCTGCAGGAGATCGTGCTGATGTTGCAGGTCTGCTGCCGGAGTCTTGAATTGGGTAGTCATCGTTCTTTGTTTAATCGGGCGCAAACTTACATAAAAAAACGCAATCGGATAGGGGTTTTTGCCCTTTCCGGTGTCATGAAGTCAAACAGATGATTATCTTTGTTTCTAAAATAGAAGGATAAAAATAGCAGAGTATGAAAAACAGAGTTCTATGCGTAATGATGTCTTTGTTGATTCTGACGGGATGCGGATCGATGAAGAATATGAGCCGGGAGGAACGTGCAGGCGTAGGCGCCCAGATCGGTGCTTTTGTCGGATGGCTTTTCGGTGGAGCGGTCGGAAATGCTATAGACGATGATATCGGTGGTGACATAGGGGCGTTTGTCGGGACGGCGGTCGGAGGAATTGCTGGTGCGCAGATCGCTGCAAATACAGGCGATCAGGTAAGAGTGGAGAAAAGGAATCCGGGAAATTATACGCCCTCTTCTCATGTCCTCCTTCCCGATTTGAAGATCGAAGATATCTTGCTGGAAGAGGACAGCGTCAGCCGCGATAACAAGATCAATGCAGGCGAAACCTGCCGCATCTCCCTGGTAATCGTGAACAACAGCTTTCAGGATGCTTTGGACGTGGAGCCGATCGTGAAAGTCGTGAAGGGCAAATACCTGAAACTGTCCGAGCCGGTCAAGATAGCCAAAATCACCCGCGATGACCGTATCACTTATAACGTCACGGTACAGGCCTCCCCGAAACTGCGTACGGGCGAAGCCGTGTTCAGCGTCCGCCTTCGGGAAAGCCGCGGCAATGGTACGGAAGAGGAAACCTTTACCGTCGAAACGATGGGCAATTGACCGGGTATGCCTATATTTCAAAAGAAGCAATCATTTTGTATAATCCTGACATCCATGTTTCATACCCGTAAATCTTCATTTATGATAGATTGGAGCTTTCGAAAGGCAATCCGAGACTTACTCGATAAGTAAGTCTCGGATTGTTTTTGTACAAAGCATTTCTCTATTTTCAATTAATCATTACCTTTGTCCGGTAAAGTCAAAAATCTATATATCCATGGATAAAACAATTCAAACACAAATCATCAAACTTATACATCAGGAAGTGATTCCCGCTATCGGTTGTACGGAACCGGTTGCAGTCGCGTTGGCTGCTGCTAAGGCTGCCGAAGTTTTAGGTCGCAAGCCGGAAAAGACGGAAGTATTCCTGAGTGCCAATATCCTGAAGAATGCAATGGGCGTCGGGATTCCCGGGACTGGGATGGTCGGCTTGCCGATAGCGATTGCTTTGGGGACGCTGATCGGTAAATCGGCTTATGGCCTTGAAGTGTTGCGCGACCTGACACCGGAAGCGCTTGCCGAAGGAAAGCAGATGATCGAAGATAAATGCATTCATATCGCTTTAAAGGAAAATGTCGACAAATTATATATAGAAGTTGTCTGTTCTGCCGGAAATGAAACTTCGCGGGTGATTATCTGCCACGGACATACGAATATCGTGTATGTAGAGAAGAATGGTGCGGTTCTGACCGATCTGCGGAAAGAAGGGGATGCCTGCGATGCTGCCGGTGAAGATGAAGAACTGAAACTCTCTTTCTCTACCGTCTATGAATTTGCGATGCAAATGCCGGTCGACGAGATCCGCTTTATCCTGGAGACTGCAGATCTCAACCGGAAAGCGGCCGAGGCTTCCCTGAAGGGCAATTTCGGTCATACGGTGAGCAAGACCGTTTCCGGTGCGTACGGACGTAAATATATGGGCGACTCTGCCTATACCCACATGCTCGCAATGACGGCTGCCGCCTGTGATGCCCGTATGGATGGCGCCATGATCCCGGTGATGAGCAACTCCGGCAGTGGGAACCAGGGGATTGCAGCGACGCTTCCCGTTCTTTCTTTTGCCGAAGATATCGAATGTACGGAAGAACAGTTGATCCGTGCCCTGATGTTAAGCCACCTGATGGTCATCTATATCAAACAAAGCCTGGGACGCCTGTCCGCCCTTTGCGGCTGTGTTGTGGCTGCCACGGGAGCCAGTTGCGGTATCACTTATCTGATGGGGGGCGATAAGGTGCAGGTTTCCTATGCGATCAAGAACATGATCGGTAATATCACCGGTATGATCTGCGACGGGGCAAAGCCCAGTTGTGCCATGAAAGTTTCCAGCGGTGTTTCGACTGCAATGCTGTCCGCGCTGATGGCAATGGAAAACAAGGTAGTGACTCCGGTCGAGGGCATCATCGATGAGGATGTCGACAAGTCGATCGTCAACCTGACTTCTATCGGTTCCAAAGGTATGGAAGCTACTGATAAACTGGTGTTGGACATTATGACTGGAAAATCCTGTTAACGAAAAGAATATGCTGACCGATATCCGTCTGTTAAGCCATCAATTGGCAAAACCCCGGTTTAAGAGTCCAAAGGAACTGGTTGCCTGGATGGGAGCGATCCAGGCACAGGAATATGCCATGGCGAAATGGGCGGTCGGTACTCGTTTGAAGTCTTCCTCGTTACAGGCGGTGGACGATGCGCTTGCAAAGGGGGAAATCCTGCGTACCCATATATTACGGCCGACCTGGCATTTTGTCGTTGCTGGGGATATCCGCTGGATGATGCAATTGTCCGGAGCCCGTATCAGGACTGCTTTCGAATCGTATGCCAGGAGTCATAAAATCGAAATTACCGGGAGCGATTATATAAGAGGTTGCAATTTGCTGGAAAAGTTGCTGGGAGGCAATAACAGCCTGACCAAACAGGAACTGAAAGATGGGTTTTGTAAGGCGGGAATGGAGGTTGACAATTTTCTTATCTCTCATTTTCTGATCCGTGCCGAAACGGATGGCCTTGTATGTAGCGGGGTGGATAAAAACAGGAAGTCGACCTATGCTTTGCTGGAAGAACGTGTGCCTCCTGTGAAAGAACTTCATCGGGAAGAGGCGCTTGCCCGGTTGGCTACCTTATATTTTCAGAGCCATTCTCCGGCTACATTGCCCGATTTTATCTGGTGGTCCGGCTTAACGGCGACTGAAGCGCGGCATGCAATCGCTTTGATTGAAGGTAATCTGCTTGAGGAAAAGTATGATTCGGAAACCTTTTATTTGCATACTTCCTGTGATTGTAAGGCCCGTTGCCGGAAGGTGCTGCATCTGTTGCCCTCGTATGATGAATATCTGATCAGTTATAAAGACCGGACGACTGTTATGCAACGCGAACATCATCCTAAGGCTTTCAATACTTTCGGCATTTTTTACCCCGTTATCCAATACAACGGTCGTATCGTTGGTAACTGGAAAAAAGACTCGAAGAAGAAAGCTCCTGTTGTCGAAACTTCTTTTTTCGATGAAGCTTCCAATATCCCGGAAGATTTGCTGAAAAAGGCTATCGATTATTATTGCTCTTTCCACACCAAAAAGTAAGAATTCCACACCGGGTTGTGGAATTTTTACACACTTTCCACAATTCGTTCCACACTTCCCCGATTTCAACTATATTATGTGTGTTTTATTTATTGCGATGTATACCAGTGTCTTATGTTGAAATATATCTTCTTGCCCGTTCCTGGCATATTCTTTGCGACTTAATTGTTAGAATTAGATATTATCCTTCCCGAGATATTGTTTTCTGATTAGATATTTGATTAGAAAAAGCTTATCGATTTAAAATCCGCTTCGCCTGTGAAGGTAAAGCGGATTTTTAGTTTAGAACCATTTTTTCGGCTCGCGCTACCTTGTCAAGTTCGTGAGACTGCATATTTGCGATAACGGTAATAAGCGATGCCTGCCAAATCAGCCAGAAACCAACCGATAGGAATAGACCACCAAATACCGGTAACCCCTATGGAAGGAATGGATGCCAGCCAATAGGAAAGGACGACACGTGTACCTAAAGACAGAATGGTAAGCACGACGGACATTCCCGGCATACGGATGGCCCTGTAATAGCCATAAAGGAGAAACAAGATTCCGATGCCTAAATAAAAAGTCCCTTCGATGCGCAGGTATTCTGTTCCGATGCGAAGTATCTCAGTCTCATCCGGACGGACGAAAATAAGCATCAACGGCTTGGCAAAAAAGAAAACCAACAGCGAGACGACAAGGGAAAAGACGATCGTTATAAGAAATGCGCTACGTACTCCCCGGCGGATGCGGTCCCCTTTCCGTGCCCCGAAATTCTGGGCGACAAAAGTGGAAAAAGCATTCCCGAATTCCTGAACGGGCATATAGGCGAAGGAGTCGATCTTGACAGCCGCGGCGAATGCCGCCATGACAGCCGTACCAAAACTATTGACCAATCCTTGCACCATCAATATGCCGAAGTTCATCACGGATTGTTGGACGCAAGTCAGTGTGGAGAAGGAAGTGATTTCTCTCAGGCTGGAACGGTCGAAGCGCATATCTTCCCGGTGTAACCGCAGTTCGGGACGGGCTTTATAAGTGTACAACAAGATTCCGGATGCCGCCGTTCCCTGTGCGATGACCGTTGCGACCGCCGCTCCTTCGATGCCTCGGTCCAGGATGAGGATAAGAAATAAATCAAGCCCGATATTCAAAACAACCGATACGGCCAGGAACCATAGAGGTGTTACGGAGTCGCCTACGGCCCGAAGCAGCGCCGAATAAAAATTATACAGGAAAGTAAAGGCTATTCCCCAAAAAATGACCCATAGATAGTTACGCATCAACGGATAAACATCACAGGGGACTTGCAACCAGCGTAAAATCGGATCGAGCCAGAGGAACACTGCCACATTCAACAAGACGGTCACCATGCCGATCAAAAGGAAAGAAACATAAATGCTGCGTCGCAAGGCAGGTAAGTTGCCGGCTCCGTATTGCAGTGAGAATACAGTGCCGCTACCCATCGACAACCCTAGCAGAATGGAGATAAGGAAAACCATCAAGGTATAGGCGGAACCAACTGCGGCCAAGGCATTTGCACCGATACATTGCCCTACAATCAGCGTATCGGCTATGTTATAGCATTGTTGCAAAAGCGATCCTGCCAACATCGGTAAAGTGAATTGTAGCAGGGTAGTGGTTATACCTCCTTGTGTAAGGTCTCCTTTCCGTAACATTGTCAACTCTTTTTATCCGTATAATTTTTGTATGAGTTTGCAAAAGTACGAATTTAATCAGATAACCATTCCTTCAACTCTCCTGTGGTATCCCTATGTAATAAATATTAATAACTAATCAAGCATCAAACTCATATAAGCTTCCCGGCTCTGGTAGTCGAGCAGCAGGCGGGTGAGTGACTGGGTGTCCATTTCTTTGAGTTCTCCGATGTTGAGAACAGAGTTTTCGTGGGTGGAGGCCCAGTGATGGATAAGGCGGTCGCGGTCCAGGACACGTGCCATGCCTAAGGGGAAAGTGCCCGGGCCGGTGAAAGGAGTGCGGTAGATGGCCTTTTCCACCTTGCTTTGCGTTATCGCTTCCTGCAGGAGCAGGTTTTTGATATGATCGTTGTCGTACATCAACTCTTTGACATAGATATGATCGCCGGCTGGATAGAAAAAGATCATGCCGATCGGTTCGTCCTGAATATTCAGAGCGGTCAGCATCTGTCCGCCGGACATCTGTAAATCGCGCAGGATGGTGACGAAATCGTCATAACTATGCAACACATAGCAGGTGCGTTCCCGCTGTTTCTTATTGAAGAATTTATAGAGCGAATCCACAGAGGGCACTTCCGGCGGGACGACCAAAACCCCCTGTTCCCAGGCAATCTCATAAGGACGGATATAGGTCTCTTCCGAATAGTCGAAAGCCTCCGTATATCCTAAATCGCGATAATAATCGAACAGCCACGGATCGGCCGGGATGATGACCGTCAAGGCCACTTTCCGGCTTTCCATCACTTTGAAAGCGTCTTGTATCAGTTGGCGCATAAGCCCCTGGCCACGTTCGGAAGGCAAGGTACAGGCGCCATATATATAGTTTACGGATATCTCCTTCCCGTAGTAGGTCATGACATACGGAAGCATTTGAAGGGCGGAAACGATCTTTCCGTCTTTCTTTATAAACAGGGCGTTTTCCTTTTTGTAAACCCGGTCGAAAAACAGTTTGATAAACTCTTCGCTGTCGTCGAAAGAAGTACGCCACAGGTCGATCAATTGAGGCTTGTTGTTATCCATCGTTCAATATTATTTAGCAGGTTTCTTTATTGCTGCGGATTTTTCCAATAGGATGAACGGGTTATACGAAAGTTTAGCCTGCCGCAGACCCGGAATGCCCAAGTCTTCCTCCCGGTTCACATATATATACTTCTCCGGCAGATGGGAGGCGAATTCTTTGTTGATAACAGCATAAGCCCCTTCATAGTTCACATCGGCCTTTTCGACATGTACCCCGAAAGTATCGTGATTGATCGGAGCGCCGAAGGTGAAAGCCACAATCTGATGGTCTACGCAGATGGCACCGCCTATCAGTCCCAGTTCGTCGTAATGGTTCAGGGCATAGATTATGGAGCGGCGTTCGTCGTTCAGATCTTCTTCGTCGTTATCCTCCCGGTTAGCTTTGTACCATTTGCATTCGAGTTGCAGGCATTCGGGTACGAGTTCCGGGGTGATAGGGATGTATTCGTACGTATATTTTTTATTGAAGTTGTTGATATGATTACGTTTTGCCTGGTATTTCTTCCCTTTCAGGGTTGCCAGGTCTTCACGCAGGTAGATATAATCGAAATAATCCCGTTCGGGAATGTAGAAGAATCCTCCGGGGATCGCTTTTTCCAGTTCTTCCCTTGCATCAGGCGTAACACCGAGCATGCAGAGAGGATGCCCTTGCTCGAGGGAATCGGCTTCCAGCAATTCGATCATCTGTTTCAGGTTCCCTTGTCCCGTTGGCGTCATATAGGCAACTCTCGATTTTTCTTCGATCCAGAAACGGATCAGCAGACTACCGTCGACAACGGCAAACTCACTGTCGTATAGGAATCTCCAGCTACAAATGTTAGCAAATGAATAGTCGCAATTCTTGTAATTGCTCGGTATCGTAAAGGATGTTATAATATCTCTATCTTCGATTCTGATTGGTTTGAACGGTATCTTCATCTTTTTCTTTTTTGATGTGCAAATATAGAACTAATAAGAATGCATGAATGTTTTATGCGGAATAATATCAATCGATTCTGTATATCGCGTGATAAACCCTATAAATGTTATTAATAGCAATTTAACTAAACATAAAAATGATTGTGCATATTAAACTAACATCTATCTTTAAATGTTCGAAGTGAAATGATTTTTATTTTAAAGTGAGAAGGAAATGAATACAAATAAAATATTACCGATTGACCTCTATCATGCTGTGTCAACCGCGAATTTGACATTGGAAAGTTCTTTGAAGATCATTCACGTCGAAATCGGGCAGGATCATGAATTGCTGCCATTGGAACCGGGTACTCTTGCCGTGATTTGCCGGGCAGGGAAGTTCGAATGCAGAGCGTTTGAAAAGGAGATATCCATAACTGCCGGCCAAGTGTTTCTGGCGGCAACAGACGATGTGAGCGATATATCCCGTTTTTCAGAGACGGGGTTTGAAGGGGTTGTGATCTATGCCGGCAGCGATCTGCTGATCAACCGGCAGCGTCTGATGTCCAGGACTATTACGCCGGACGAGATGGAAGAGGCCGGCCTTTATATCCGGTTGATCCAGTCGCAGATCGAACGAATGAGTGATGTACGCGTCAAAGTGGTGGAATCGCTGTTGCGTGCCCTCATTTTCTTCCTACAGCAGGGAGGACATCTGGCAGACGATCGGGATGACGAAGTCCCGCCTTTTTTCCACGATTTCGCTTTGCTGATTAGCCGCTACCATCATTATCCGGTCTATTATTTCGCGGAGAAGTTGGGGATGACTTCGATGGAGTTGAATAATAAATGTAAATCGTATTCCGGTATTTCGGCGGCGGAATGGATAAGCCAGTATGTATTACTGGAGGCAAAAGACTTGTTGATTAAGACTCGCCTGAGACCTTCCCGCATTGCCGTGATGCTGAATTTCTCAAATTATGATACCTTTGCACGTTGGTTCAGGAGACATACCGGGGAATTACCGGGAAACTGGAGGTGATGGGAATTGAGAATTGAAAATTGAAAATTAAAATACCATGAGGTGGACATTTGAGAATGCAAAGATAAAGGGGCGGGTCGTCTTGACTGATTCGCTCCATGAAGACCTGGATCTTCTGAAAGACAAGACGCTGTATAAATTTATCTGGGTGAGTTCCGGCGAAATTGAGTTGGATATCGACCACCAGCAGATTGTTTTGAAGGAAGGGCAACTGGTTCCGCTATCCCATTTACATCATCTGGAATTTATGCGCATCGATGGCAGGTACTATGCTCTGATGTTCAACGCTAATTTCTATTGCATATATGGAAACGATCATGAAGTGTCGTGTAACGGACTGCTGTTCCATGGTTCGTCGCACGTGCTGACTTTCGTCCTTTCGGAAGATGAACGGCGGAAGATCGACACGCTGACGGGGATCATGAAGGAAGAATTTCAGAGTACCGACCACCTGCAGGACGAGATGTTGCGAGTATTGTTGAAGCGTTTTATCATATTATGTACGCGAATAGCAGAAGACCGGCAGGGAGTCGTTCGGGAGAACAGTTTCCAGTTCGAGACGATCCGCAAGTTCCATGTCCTGGTCGATACTTATTTTAAGGAGAAGAAACAGGTTCAGGAATATGCGGATATGTTGAACAAATCTCCGAAGACACTGGCGAATATCCTTTCGGCCTATCAGCAGCCTTCCGCCATCCGTATCATCCACAACCGTATCCAGGCCGAAGCCCAACGCCTGCTGCTCTATACCGCCAAAAGCTCGAAAGAAATCGCCCTGATGCTGGGTTTCGAAGATCAGGCGACATTCAGCCGCTTCTTCAAGAACGCAACCGGGCTGAGCGCGACCGAATATCGTCGCCAGAATAAGAAAGAGGCAGTGGCGAAATAGGGAATATTGCCAAATTTAAGGGCAAAATCATTATCCTCTGAAATCTAAAGGCTCTGTATTTTTGTGCTATTGGAAAAACAGAACAATTAATAGATGCTTATTGGGAACAATTAGGTTAAAAGAAATGTTCCTTAAGTAGAAAATCAAAAGGAGGAAAACAAAAGATGAAAAAGTATGATGCAATCATCATTGGCTTCGGTAAAGGCGGAAAGACGCTGGCCGCTGATTTAGGCAGTCGCGGATGGAACGTTGCCGTAGTGGAACGTTCGAAAGAAATGTACGGCGGGACATGTATAAATATCGGATGCATTCCGACCAAGATGTTGGTACACCTTTCCAAAGTAGCGCAATATTCCCACTTCACGACATTCGAGCAATATGCCGATGCGTTTCACAAGGCAATCGAGGAAAAAAGAAAGATCACGGCTGCTTTGCGTCAGAAGAATTTTGAAAATCTCGACAGCAAAGAGACGGTAACTGTCTATACAGGTGTCGCCTCGTTCCTCTCCCCGACGGAAGTGGAGGTGAAAACCGATCGTGAGACGATCGTGCTGCAAGGCGGCAAAATCTTTATCAATACCGGCGCTTCCACCATCGTCCCCAACATAAAAGGGATCGAAGGCAATCCTTTCGTTTACACCAGCACTTCGATCCTGGAACTGGATCGGCTGCCCCGTCGCCTGGCGATCGTGGGAGGCGGCTATATCGGACTTGAGTTCGCATCTATTTTTGCCAATTTCGGATCGGACGTGACGGTTTTGGAGGGAGGCGACAAGTTTATTCCCCGTGAAGACCGCGATATCGCTGATGCCGTGAAGACGGTTTTGGAAAAGAAAGGCATTTCGATCCGCCTGAACGCTGTCGTACAGGAGATCGAGCACGATGCCGCCAAAGCTACCGTTGTCTACCGCGAAGCACTGACAGGCGATACGGTGCGGGTCGATGCCGATGCGATCCTGCTGGCTACCGGACGCCGTCCGAATACCGAAGGGCTGAACTTGCAGGCTGCCGGTGTGAAGCTGACGGAGCGCGGGGCGATCGAGGTGGACGACCGCCTGCATACGACCGCCGATAATATATGGGCGATCGGAGACGTGCGCGGCGGTTTGCAGTTCACGTATCTTTCGCTGGATGATTACCGCATCATACGTGATGAACTTTTTGGAGACGGCAAACGCAACACCGGTGACCGGGAGGCGGTCGCCTATTCCGTGTTCATCGATCCGCCCCTGTCGCATGTCGGCTTGAACGAAGAGCAGGCGCGGCGGACAGGACGTAACATAAAAGTCTCCAAAGTCATGGCCGCTTCGATGCCGAGAACTCGCACGATCGGACAGACGGAAGGATTGCTGAAGACGGTTGTGGATGCCGATACGAACCAGATATTGGGAGCTACGCTGTTTTGCGCCGAGTCGAGCGAAATCATCAACCTCGTGTCTTTGGCGATGCGTACTGACAATGATTATGTCCTCCTTCGTGACAATATTTTCACTCACCCTTCTATGAGTGAGTCTCTGAATGATTTATTCAACATAAAATAAGACAAATAAAATATGAAAGCAGATATAGGATTGATCGGGCTCGCCGTGATGGGCGAGAACCTGGCACTCAATATGGAAAGCAAAGGTTTCACGGTTGCCGTATATAACCGGAGCGCACCGGGCGAAGAGGGTGTTGTAGACCGTTTTGTCAATGGCCGGGGCAAAGGCAAACATTTTATCGGGACGCATTCTATCGAACAATTGGTCGATTCGGTAAAAAGTCCCCACATCATCATGATGATGGTCAAGGCAGGGCGTCCCGTAGACGAGCTGATCTCGCAACTGCTCCCTTTCCTTTCGCCGGGCGATGTGATTATCGACGGAGGCAATTCTGATTTCCACGACACGGAACGCCGTGTGAAGGAGTTGGAAGGAAAAGGAATCTATTTCGTCGGGACCGGTATTTCGGGTGGAGAAGAAGGAGCCTTGCACGGCCCGTCCGTGATGCCCGGAGGTTCGGTGGAAGCCTGGCCGCTGGTGAAAGACATTTTGCAGGGGATTTCCGCCAAGTTGGACGACGGTTCGCCTTGCTGCGAATGGATCGGAGCGGGTGGCGCCGGCCATTTTGTGAAGATGGTGCACAACGGCATCGAATATGGCGATATGCAGCTTATTTCCGAAGCCTATTCGCTGTTGAAAAACCGGAAAGGATTGGACAACGATGCGATGGCCGTCGTTTTTGATGAATGGAACGGAGGGGAGTTAGATAGTTTCCTGATCGAGATTACCGCTAATATCCTGCGTTTCCGCGACGAAGATGGAAAGCCGTTGCTCGATAAAATCTTAGATGTCGCCGGACAGAAGGGAACCGGCAAATGGAGCGCGATTGCGGCGATGGACGAAAACGATCCGCTGACGCTGATTACGGAAGCGGTTTATGCCCGCCTGCTCTCGGCTTTGTATCCTGAACGGGTAAAGGCGGCAAGCCTTTATAGTGGAAAGTTGAAAGTTGAAAGTGGAAAGTTATCAGACAACGCTCAACTTTCAACTTCTAACACTCAACTTTCAACTTTCAACTTTCAACTTTCAATTGAAGACGTTCGTCAGGCGCTATATGCAGCCAAGTTGGTTTCCTATGCACAGGGATTCTCTTTGCTTCGCCGTGCTTCCGAACATTATGGTTGGGATTTGGACTACGGGACGATTGCCCGCATCTGGCGCAAGGGATGTATCATTCGTTCCGTCTTCCTGCAAAAGATTACGGATGCGTATAGGAAGAACCCGGGCCTCGAAAACTTGCTCTTCGATGACTTTTTCCATAGTAAGATACAGGCTTGCCTTCCCGCCTGGCGCCGGATTGTCGCCGAAGGTGCGCTGAGCGGTGTAGCTTTGCCTGCCATGAGTTCGGCTTTAAGCTATTTCGACGGGCTGCGCACGCTGCATTCGGCTGCGAATATGATTCAGGCGCAACGCGACTATTTCGGAGCCCATACCTACGAACGTACCGATCGCGAACGCGGTCATTTCTTCCACACCAATTGGACCGGGGAAGGAGGTAACACGGTTTCGGGAACGTATAGCGTCTGAATTACCAACATCGTATATCGTAGGGGCGGGGCTCTGCTCTGCCCATTGGTATCCGATAAGGTGACGTTATTTTCATTGGGCGGAGTAGAGCCCCGCCTCTACGGGTCCCGATATTCAATTAATTTAAAAGCAAATGAAAACAGCAAGCAATCAATTATTAGTTATATTCGGAGCTTCCGGCGACCTGACGGGGCGGAAACTCCTGCCTTCGCTCTACGAACTGCACGTTCGTGGGTTATTGCCGGAGCGCTTCTGTATCTTGGGAGCATCCCGTACGGAATATTCCGACGACGAATACCGCGCCTTCGAAAAGGTGCATATCCGGGAATCCCTGAAGAACAAAGAGGTGGACGAAACGGAACTGGACAATTTCCTCCGCCGTGTCTTTTACCTTGCGTTCGATTCGACCAATTCCGCCGAGTACTATAAACTGAAAGATCGTATTCATCAGTTACAGCAAGAGCAGCAGTTGCCGGACAAGATTATTTATTATCTTGCCACACCCCCGGTGATGTATGAGCTGGTTCCGACCTGCCTGAAAGAAAACGGGATGAATGTTGCCGGAAGCGAGGATGGCTGGCGTCGGGTGATCGTGGAGAAACCTTTCGGAACGAGCCTCGAATCGGCCGAGCGGCTGAACAAGCATCTCATCCATATCTTCGATGAGAAGGAAATTTACCGTATCGACCATTATCTGGGGAAAGAGACGGTTCAGAACATCTTAGTGCTCCGTTTCTCCAACGGTATCTTCGAACCGTTGTGGAACCGTAACTATATCGATTCGATCGAGATCAGCGCCTCGGAAACGCTTGGCGTGGAGAATCGCGGGAAGTATTATGACGGGGCGGGAGCCTTGCGCGACATGATCCAGAACCATTTGATGCAACTGATGGCATTTACGGCAATGGAGTCGCCTTCGGTGTTCGACCCGGAGCCGATCCGCGACGAGATCGTGAAGGTGTTCCGCGCTTTGCGTCCGTATAAGACGCACGATATGGACAACCTGATAGTGCGTGGCCAGTACGACGGCTATCGGGAAGAGAAGAATGTGGCGCCTGACTCCACTACGGAGACGTACGTCGCTATGAAAATGTTTATCGATAACTGGCGTTGGAGCGATGTCCCGTTCTATATCTTTACCGGAAAGAAATTGCCGGAGAAGAGTTCGGAGATCGTGGTGAACTTCAAGTCCACTCCTCATCAGCTGTTCGCCGGACAATGTTCGGGAGGTTCCTGTAACAAACTGATTATCCGTATCCAGCCGAACGAGAGCATCACGTTGAAGTTCGGCTTGAAGATGCCGGGAGCCGGTTTCACAGTGAAGCAGGTGGGTATGGATTTCCGCTATGATTCGCTTTCGAAGAACTATCTGCCCGATGCCTATGAGCGTCTGTTGCTCGATGCCATGCTGGGCGATTCGACTTTGTATGCCCGTAGCGATGCTTTGGAGGCAAGCTGGCGACTGATCGACCCGATCCTTCATCACTGGAAGGAAGAGGGGGCGAAGAACCTGTTCTTCTACGCTCCCGGTGAAGACGGCCCGATCGAAAAGGCCAAGTTGGGGATGATACCGAAGGATTGCCCTTGCCAAAGTTGTCAATGATATAAAATAGATGATTATGATAATAGAGAATTTTAAAGACGATGAAGAGGCTCTTCGGGCAATGACCGGGGAGCTTGTCCGGTATATGGACCGGAAAGATGACGGCCTGCCTTTCAACCTCGCTTTGTCGGGAGGAGGGACGGCACAGAAGATGTTCGCTCTTTGGGTGGATGAATATAAAGATAAGATCGACTGGGATGTGATCCGTTTCTTTTGGGTGGATGAACGGTGTGTCCCGCCGACCGACCCGGACAGCAATTATGGACATGCAAACGAGCTTTTGTTCAAGCCTCTGCATATACCCGCCGACCATGTTCATCGCATTCACGGCGAAGTGGAGCCTGGTACGGAAGCGATGCGCTATTCACGTATCGTGAAGGAGTATCTGCCCCGGCACGGGCAATTGCCCTATTTCGATTGCATCATCCTGGGGATCGGTGGCGATGCGCATACTGCGTCCATCTTTCCGGATACCTTGCCGTTATTGACGGACAGCCGTAATTATGCCGTTTCCCAACATCCCGAATCCCGACAGTACCGCATCACGATGACCGGTCCGCTGATTCTGAATGACTCGCCGTTACTGATCCCGGTCCTCGGGCCGGGAAAGAAAGAGATGCTTGAAGAACTGAAAAAAGGCTATTCCGCAACCAATCCTACACCTGCCGCCTATATCCTTTCCCATGCGGTAGAGGCGTTTGTCTATACGACGAACGGATAGAAATCCGGGCAGCC
Source organism: Parabacteroides vesiculifaciens (assembly GCF_049860805.1). Classification (NCBI taxonomy): domain Bacteria; kingdom Pseudomonadati; phylum Bacteroidota; class Bacteroidia; order Bacteroidales; family Tannerellaceae; genus Parabacteroides; species Parabacteroides vesiculifaciens. Next base: position 1,852,265 of record NZ_CP187555.1, on the reverse strand, counting down.
GGAAGTTCGTAAGGCGAATCAGACAGTTCAGATCCGATTCGAGCAGCTTTAAACGATTTTTATTTCAAGGCAGAGATATGGAGAATATCTTTGCCTTTGTTTATTTATTGACAAATAACGCGAACTAACAATTAATCGAAGAATATATGTTTAAAGCTATTGTCCGTTTTTCCGTCCGGAAGAAGCTGTTTGTGGGGCTGACGGCATTGTTCCTGCTGATCGGGGGAATCTATGCGATGTTGACCCTCCCGATCGATGCTGTCCCGGATATCACCAACAACCAGGTGCAGATCGTGACAGTCTCGCCGACCCTGGCTCCTCAGGAGGTGGAGCAACTCATCACGCTACCAGTCGAGATTGCGATGAGCAACATCATGAATGTGGAAGAGATCCGGTCCGTGTCGCGGTTCGGCCTCTCACTTGTGACGGTCGTCTTCAAGGAGAGTGTCCCGACGCTGGATGCCCGCCAGCTTATCAACGAGCAGATACAGGCCGTCTCCGGCGAGATCCCTGCCGAATTGGGAACGCCGGAACTGATGCCGATCACGACCGGGCTGGGGGAAATCTATCAATATGTGCTGAAGGTAGCTCCCGGATATGAGAAGGAGTACGACGCGATGGAGCTGCGCACGATCCAGGACTGGATCGTCAAGCGGCAACTGTCGGGCATCCCCGGCATCGTCGAGATCAACAGCTTCGGGGGATATCTGAAACAGTATGAGGTGGCGGTAGATCCGGACGCCTTGTACTCGCTGAACATAACGATCGGCGAAGTGTTCGAGGCGTTGAACCGTAACAACCAGAATACCGGAGGCAGCTATATCGAGAAAGCAAACCGCGCCTATTACATCCGGTCGGAGGGAATGATCGGCCGGACAAAAGACATCGAACGCATCGTCATCACCAACCGCGGAGGCATCCCGATCCATATCAGCGACATCGGAACCGTACGCTTCGGAGCGCCCAAACGTTTCGGGGCGATGACGATGGACGGCACCGGCGAATGTGTCGGCGGCATCGCCATGATGCTGAAAGGCGCGAATGCCAATGTGGTGACCAAAGAGCTGGAAGCCCGCGTGGAGAAAGTGCAGAAGATGTTGCCGGAAGGCGTCAGCGTAGAGCCTTACCTGAACCGCTCCGAGCTGGTGAACCGGAACATCTCGACGGTCGTGCGAAACCTGATCGAAGGAGCCTTGATCGTCTTTATCGTCCTGATGTTGTTCTTAGGGAATGTGCGGGCGGGGCTGATCGTGGCTTCCGTGATCCCGTTGGCGATGCTGTTCGCCTTCATCATGATGCGCCTGTTCGGGGTGTCGGCCAACTTGATGAGTTTGGGGGCGATTGACTTCGGTATCGTGGTCGACGGCTCGATCGTGATTGTCGAGGGAATCCTGGCCCATCTCTACACCCGGCGGCTGGCAGGCCGCACGCTGTCGCGTGAGGAGATGGCGGCCGAGGTCGAAGCCGGTGCAGGCGGTGTCGTGCGCAGCGCGACTTTTGCCGTCCTGATTATCCTGATCGTCTTCTTCCCGATTCTGACGCTGTCGGGGATCGAGGGCAAATACTTCACGCCGATGGCGAAGACGCTGGTCTTTTGCATCATCGGGGCGCTCGTCCTTTCGCTTACGTATGTGCCGATGATGGCCTCCCTTTTCCTGAAACGTACGATCTCCGTGAAGCCCACTTTTGCCGACCGCTTCTTCGCGGCACTGAATAAAGTCTACCGGCGCAGCCTCCATTTCTGCCTGCGCCATATCGCGGCGACGGTCGTCTCCGCCTTTGCCCTGCTTGCCGGTTCCTTGCTGCTCTTTACCCGCCTCGGGGCCGAGTTTATCCCGACGCTCGACGAGGGCGACTTCGCGATGCAGATGACGTTGCCCGCCGGCAGTTCGCTGACGCAAAGCGTCGAACTGTCCCGCCAGGCGCAGAAGGTGCTGAAAGAACAATTCCCAGAGATCAAGCATGTGGTGGCGAAGATCGGGACGGCCGAAGTCCCCACCGATCCGATGGCGGTGGAGGACGCCGATGTCATGATCATCATGAAGCCTTTCAAGGAATGGACCTCCGCGACAAGCCGTCCGGAGATGGTCGAGAAGATGAAGAAGGCGCTCGAACCGCTTACCGGCGCGGAGTTCAACTTCAGCCAGCCGATCCAGTTGCGCTTCAACGAACTGATGACGGGTGCGAAAGCCGATATCGCCATCAAGCTCTATGGCGAGGATATGGCGGAATTGTATGCAAAAGCTAAAGAAGCGGCCCGGTTCGTGGAGGAAGTGCCGGGAGCCGCCGATGTGATCGTCGAGCAGGCGATGGGACTCCCGCAGTTGGTTGTGAAATACGACCGCGCCCGGATCGCCCGCTACGGCATGAATATAGAGGAACTGAACACGATCATCCGGACCGCCTACGCCGGTGAAGCAGCAGGCGTAGTGTTCGAGAACGAACGCCGTTTCGACTTAGTCGTGCGGTTGGATAGCGGGAAGGTGAAAGATCTCAATCTCGACAAGCTCTTCGTCCGCACGGCGGAAGGCGTACAGATCCCGGTCGGCGAGGTGGCGAGCATCTCCCTTGTGAACGGCCCGTTGCAGATCAACCGCGACGCCACCAAACGGCGTGTCGTGATCGGCGTGAACGTACGCGATGCCGATATCCAGCAGGTGGTGGCGGACATCCAGGACACGCTGGATAAGAACATCCGGCTGAAGCCCGGCTATTACTTCGAATACGGCGGCCAGTTCGAGAATCTCCGGAATGCGATCAACACGTTGCTGATCGTGATTCCCGTGGCATTGTCGCTGATCCTGCTGCTGCTGTTCTTCGCCTTCAGGAGCGTGACCTATACGCTGGTGGTCTTCTCCACCGTGCCTTTGTCGCTCATCGGGGGGGTCGTGGCACTCTGGCTGCGCGGGCTGCCTTTCAGCATTTCGGCGGGAGTGGGCTTTATCGCCCTGTTCGGGGTTGCCGTGCTGAACGGTATCCTGATGATCAATCATTTTAACGACTTACGGAAACAAACGAGATATCAGATGACGACGGATAAGATTATTGCGAAAGGGTGCCCGCATCTGTTGCGCCCCGTTTTCCTCACCGGCTTGGTCGCTTCGCTGGGGTTTGTCCCGATGGCGATCGCCAAATCTGCCGGAGCCGAGGTGCAGCGTCCGTTGGCGACGGTGGTGATCGGCGGGCTGATCGTGTCGACGATCCTGACGCTGATCGTTATTCCGGTCTTCTACCGCTTAGTCAATGCCGCCCCGGTCTGGTGGAAACGGCGCAGGAAGCCGAAAGGCGGGGCACTGCTCTTGTTGGTGGCCGCTCTGTCGGTGAGCCCTGCCTTGGTGCAGGCCGGTGAACGGGTGCAAGGCGGTGACACGGTTGCCGCCCGCGTCATCACGTTGGACGAAGCGATCGGAATCGCCCTCCGTAATCATCCCCGCCTGAAGACGGCGACGGCCGCTGTCGACCGTTCCCGTGCGGCACGTGGCGAGGCTTGGGAAGTGGCGCCTGCCTCTTTCTCCTATTCATGGGGACAGATCAACGGCGAGTACCGGCACGACAACCAGTTGGAGGTGACGCAATCTTTGGGTTCCCTGCTGACTCCCTTCTATAAGAATGCCCTTGTGTCCCGGCAGGTCGCAACCGGCGAGTATTATCGCGAGATGGTGAAAAAGGAGATTACCGCCGAGGTGAAGCGTGCCTGGGCCTATTACCTCTATGCCGCCAATCTCCGTAGCCTCTACCGGGAGCAGAACGAGCTGGCTGCACGCTTGCAGAAAGCCGGACAGCTTCGCTACGAGCAGGGTGACATCACGTTGCTGGAACGAAACATGACGAACACGTTGGCGGCTGATCTCCGTACCCGCCTGATGCAGGCGGAAGAGGAACTCGCGCTGGCAGGCCGCCGCCTGGCGTGGGTTTGTTATGCGGACGGGTCGCTGGTTCCGGCCGATACGGCCTTGTCGCTTTTCCCGGCAGAGACGGATACGCCTGTCCCTTCCGAGTCCCATTTGGGCTACTTCCGCAGCCAGGCGGAGGAGAAACAGGCGATGCTCCGGGTGGAACGCAGCCGCTTCTTCCCGGAACTCTCCTTAGGATATGTGCGCCAGAAGATCGCCCCGCAGAACGGTCTGAACTCGTGGATGGTAGGCGTCTCCTTTCCCGTCCTCTTTTTCCCGCAACAAAGCCGGGTGAAGCAGGCGAAGATCGACTCCTATATCGCCCGCACCGAGGCGGAAGCGAATATCCGCGGCCTGAATAATAAGGTAGACGAGTTGCAAGCCCTCTTGCGCAAGCAGTCCGAAAGCATCCGCTACTATACGACCGGCGCCCTCCCGGAGGCGGACGCTTTGTTGTCGAGTGCCTTGCTGTTGTTTAAGGAGAGCGAAACCGATATCACCCAGTTCGTGCAAAGCCTAACCGCCGCGCGGGAAATCCGGCGGGGATATATCGAGGCTGTCTATGCTTATAACGTAGCTGCGTTGGAACTGGAAATGTACACATATTGATTTTGTCATTTCGTCGGGAAAATCGGGCAATTTAAAACAAATAGATTTGTTAAAAAATATTACCCGCTATGGTAATTTCAAATACCCGCTATACTAATTCGATTTAGATGGTATGGAATGACAATTTGATAGTCGGTACGAATGTCCCGAAAATAAAAAAAGGTAATGAATTATTAATGTATAAACGTAAAAACGAATGAAAAGAATACTGATCCCGGTTGCAGCTTTGTTGCTGGTCGCTTGCAACCGCCCGACACAACCGGAGGAAACAGCAGCCGCAACCGTTTCTGACACTGCCGCGATGATCGTGGAACCCCAGGCAACATCCGATTCGGCAACTCAAGTGGATGCCGTCACCTCTGCTACGGCTATGCCTAACCATTCCTCCTTTAACGGCACTTTAGTGATACCGCCCCAGCGCCACGCCACCGTTACGCTGACAATGGGAGGGACCATCCACAGCACTTCCCTGCTCCCCGGCGAGTATGTGAAGAAAGGCACCGTCTTGGTGACGCTCGAGAACCCGGACTTCATCGACCTTCAGCAAACCTATCTCGATGCCCACGCCCAGGCTGAATACCTGCTGAAGGAATACGAACGCCAGGAACGCCTGAGTGCCGAGGAGGCAGCCTCGCAAAAACGTTTCCAGCAGAGCAAGGCGGATTATCTCTCGATGAAGAGCCGCCTCGAAGCCGCCGCCGCTCAGTTGACTATTTTGGGCATTGATCCGGATGAGTTGCTGCGGAACGGCATTCGCCCGTATCTGGAAGTGAAGTCGCCCCTAAACGGTTATGTCGCTTCGATGAATCTGAACTTAGGGAAATATATCGAAGCCGGCCAGCCCGTCTGCGATGTGATCGACAAAGGGGAAACGTTGCTTTGCCTGACCGCCTACGAGAAGGATTTGCAGGACCTCGAACCCGGCAAGCGCGTGCAGTTCCGGGTGAACGGGATGGGCGAGCAGACATTCCATGCAACCCTGCTGTCTGTCGGCCAGGAAGTCGACGAGACGAGCCGCTCGCTGGAAGTCTATGCCCGCGTGAAGGAATCGAACGCTCGCTTCCGCCCCGGTATGTATGTGTCTGCCCATGTTGAAAAATGAGTATCTTTGCCCCGATGGATATGAAGTGGATAAATAGAATAGACCGGTATGTGATAGCGCTGGGGGTGATTTCCCTTGTGGTCGCTTTCCTGACGCATTTCCCCGAGCTGATCTCCCTGTTCGACCGTTCGGGGCAGAACAACCTGTTTCCGGGGATGCATTGGGCGGATGTGGCGAACGAGATATTGTTCACCTTTATCGCCCTGTTGCTGCTCTTCGTGATGAATACGGTGCTGTTCAAGTTCGACCGGCCGACGGAGCATATCACCTGGTGGAAACTGCTCCTGTCCTTCGTCCTGACCTGGATCGTCAGTAATTTGTTGGGGCAGGGGTTCGTCTTCCTGCACCATCATTTCGATATACCGGCCATCGATGCGATGGTCCATCATTACCTGCATCCGTTGCGCGACTTTATTATCACCTGTATTGTGGTTGGAAGTTGCTACATGAGCTATCTGCTCCGGCGGAGCCAGCTTGTGCAGGTCGAGAACCAGCAGCTTCGCACCGAGAACCTGGTGAACCAATATGAAGCCCTGAAGAGCCAACTGAACCCGCATATGCTGTTCAACTCGCTCAACACGCTCCGTTCCCTGATCCGCGAGACGCCCGACAAGGCGCAGGATTACTTGCAGGAACTTTCGCGCGTCCTCCGCTATACCTTGCAGGAAAACGAGAGCCAGAGCGTGACGCTCCGTGAAGAGATGGAGTTTGTGAGGGCTTACATTTTCCTGCTGAAGATGCGTTACGAAGATAATCTTTCCTTCGATATCCGGATGGATGCCGAAACGGGGTCTTTGCAGCTTCCGCCGATGTCCGTGCAACTGCTGATCGAGAATGCGGTCAAGCATAACGAGATCAGTAACCGTCGCCCGCTCACCATCCGCATACAGGCGGAGGGGCATTGCCTGACGGTCAGCAATCCTCTCCAACCGAAGCTGACAGCCAGTAACGGAACCCGTATCGGACTGGCCAACCTGGCAAAACGCTATCAGCTTCTCTTCAAGCAGGAGATCGTGGTCCGCGAGGAGAACGACACATTTATAGTCACAATACCTTTGATATAAGAACGCTATGAAAGCACTAATAATAGAAGATGAAAAAGCGGCAGTCCGCAATTTGCAGGCCTTGCTCTCGGAAGTTGCTCCCGATATGGAGATATTGGCTGTTTTGGACAGCATCACCGAGACGATCGACTGGTTCGGAACACATGATATGCCGGATCTGGTCTTTTTAGATATTCATCTTGCGGACGGTTCCGCTTTTGAAATATTCGGTCATGTGGAGATTTCCTGCCCGATCATCTTTACCACGGCTTACGACGAATATGCCTTGAAAGCCTTTAAAGTGAACAGCATCGACTACCTGCTTAAACCGATCGACGGAAACGATATCCGCAAGGCGCTTGACAAGCTGGACCACTTGCATGGGGAGCCTTCCTCCTCCGGCAACGAACCGGATTACCGCTCGCTGATCCGTGCCTTGAAAAAAGAGGAGAGCTACAAGACGCATTTTCTGATTCCGGCTAAAGGAGATAAGCTGATGCCTGTCTCTACCGATATGATCCTGTTTTTCCATATCGACGACGGCGTAGTGAAGGCCGTACTGACCGACGGCAAGGAATGCCTCTTCCCGCAAACCTTAGATGAACTTACCGACAGCCTCAACCCGGCTCTTTTCTTCCGTGTCAACCGCCAATACCTGATTTCCCGGAAGGCGGTGCTTGACATCGACCTCTGGTTTAACGGTCGTCTCTCCATCAACCTGAAAGTCCCTGTCGCCGAGAAAATCCTGGTGAGTAAAGCCAGGGTGGGAGAGTTCAAAGAATGGTTTACGGGAGGATAATGATATGTTGTTTATTTAGCCGTCTTCATCGAGAGTTTCTCTAAGAAGTAGACGATGGCATAGCCTAAAATCATCAGGCCGACAGCTTCCCAGACAAGCTCGTTAGGCATAATGTTAGCCTCGACCAAAGGTTTTACAATACCATGACTATCCGTATAGGTCTCGATCGTTTCTTTCCAAGGCCAAACCTTGTTCAGCGAGCCCAGCATAAAACCGGCCAGCACGGAGATCGTAATGTCGTGGAACCGGCGAAGGGCGAACGAAAGCACACGGGAAAAACTGGTGATGCCGATTGCCGCACCGCAGATGAACACCAGCATCACGGGAATATTGAATGTCTTTACCGCCTCCATAATATAGAAATACTTACCCAGCAGCACCAATATAAAGCTGCCCGATATGCCCGGCAGGATCATGGCACAGATGGCTATCGCCCCGCAAAGGAAGATAAAGAACAGGTTGGAAGGCGTCTCGGCAGGCGTTGCTACTGTAATGTAGAACGCGACGGCAATCCCGACGATATAACTCAGGACTGTCTTCCAATCCCATTTCCTGATATCTTTGGAAACAAACCAGGTGGAAGCCAGTACCAAGCCGAAGAAGAAGGACCAGACTAAGATCGGATGGTCGGTCAGCAGCCAGGTGATGATCTTTGCCAACGAGAAGATACTGATCCCGATCCCTGCGACGATGGATAGCAGGAAATTGGCATTGATCGCATTCCAGAATGCAGCGATCTTTCCGGTAAAGAGCAGTTTGAGGCTGGCTCCGTTAATACTTTTGATCGAGTCGATCAACTCTTCATAAATTCCAACAATAAAGGCGATGGTCCCGCCTGAAACGCCGGGAACGACGTCTGCCGCACCCATACCCATGCCTTTTAAAACTAAGAGGCCGTAGTCTTTTAGATTTCTTTTCATGTTTAATTATTGTTATCCTTATTCTTGAGGAATTCTTTCACTAAGTCTTCCGGTGGAATATGTTTGCTGCCGATGTTCTCAATTATCCCTTCGTAATTGAGTCCGGCGTCTTTCAGATAATCGAGCAACTCTTCGGAGGAAGTCTGCTTGTAATGTTCGCCGAAATGCTTCATATCTCCCTTAGCCAGATACGCCATTGCCATATGAAGGTGCATATAAGGCATTTCCGGATTGGCTTCCAATACCTTTTTGTAATATTGCAGAGCTTTGTCTATATCCCCTTTCATAAACAGATATTGTCCGGCACGGTACAAACTCTCGAAGTCTTCCTGCTGTTTATCGTCCACCTGGTCGAGGGCGGTGAAGAGGCGGTCGGTCGCTTCCATAGCTTTATGCTCGTCCCCGTTTTCCAGATAGGTCAGAGCCAGCAAGGAAAGGATGCGGATATTCTTCGGGAATAATTTGGACGCTTTCATCAGGGCATTGGAGGCTTCTTCTTCACGGCCTGTTTCGACACAGCAACGGATATAGTTGATATAGGTGCTTGAATCCTCTTGCTGGCTGTTATGCTTAAGTAGCTCTTTCAGCAAAACATAAGCTTGTTCGTAGTTCTCCAACTTAACGTAACATTCGGCAAGCAGAGGCATGATACGGGTACGGATTTCGTCGGTCGTCGCAATGTCGTTGTACACTTCGATCGCCTTCTCGTAATTCTCGTTCATATACAGGCAATAAGCCTTCAGTATCTTCAGCTCTACGTCCGAGTCATCGCATGTGAGAGCAAAGTCGAATGCTTCGATCGCTTTCTCATAGTCTCCGCTGATGGAGTAGAGGCGGCCTAATGTGAACCAATAGTCGTTGGAGTAGGGATTCTTGTCAATCAGTTCGTTGCAGACCTCGATCGCTTTTTTTATATCGCCTTCCAATTCCAGGTTGTAGCAAAGTTCGTCTTTCAGGATCAGGTTGTCAGGGAAGAGCATAAGCCCGCGATTGATGAAATCGTGTGCTTCCTTCGTCATCTCCACATCCCCCAAGATCGGTGCGATATATTCGAATATCGTTTCCAGGTATTCGCATTTATCGGCGATGAGCTTTTCTATATATTCGATTACTTTGTCGTACGAATCCTGCATGACATAACATTCGAGACGTAGCATGTCAAGATCCTGATTGTCGGTTTCAGCTATCGATTCGATCAGGACGAGCGCGCTGTCATAGTCTTCGTTGTAGACGAACGACTTGCATTGCCTGATCTGCAAATCGGGATTACCGGGATGAAGCCTCAGCCCTAAGGCCAGGACTTCATCATAGTAAGTATAATCATCAGATTCTTCAAAACTGTCCAACAGTTCATCGATCTCATCAGCATCAAAATAGGCTTCCTTACCTTCCTGGTGGCCGGATAGATAACGTTGTAACAGGCGTGAAATATCTTTTTTCTTCATACTATTAATAATTAATCAATGTGCCAATATGCCAATTAAAAAGATCTCTTCCCTTTGGCACATTATCTCATTGGCACATTATTTATCCTTCATCTTGCTCCAAGTATCTTTTAGGGATACGGTACGGTTGAAGACTAATTTGCCGGGCGTAGAATCTTTGTCCACATTGAAATAGCCGATACGTTGGAACTGCAGGTAGTCGAGCGGCTTGGCGTCTGCCAGATATTTCTCTACATAACAGTTCGTCAATATGTTCAGAGAGTCCGGGTTGATGATCTCTTTCATCGCTTCCAGCGGCGAACAGTTCTTTGCTTCGCGGATAGCCGCCATCTCGTCGCGCGGGTTCTCCACTTTCCAAAGGCGGTCGTACAGGCGTACTTCGGCCGGCAGACAGTGTGCACAGCTCAACCAGTGGAGCGTACCTTTTACTTTCCGGTTGCTGTCCGGCATACCGCTCTTGGTGTTCGGATCGTATTCGCAGTAGATTTCCGTGATTTCGCCGTTCCCGTCTTTCTTGCAGCCCGTACATTTCACGATATAGGCATTTTTCAGACGCACTTCCTGGCCGGGAGTCATACGGAAAAATTTCTTAGGAGCATCTTCCATGAAGTCTTCCCGTTCGATCCATAGCTCGCGGCTGAATTCGATCGTATGGCTGCCTGCCGACGGATCTTCCGGATTGTTGATCGCTTCCATCTCTTCCACCTGTCCTTCCGGATAGTTGGTAATAATGAGCTTGACCGGGTTCAACACGGCCGATACACGGGTTGCGCGGGTGTTGAGGTCTTCGCGGACGGCACTTTCCAGTAATGCAAATTCGTTCAGCGCATCGTAAGTGGTGTAACCGATCTTGTCGATGAACTTATGAATTGCTTCCGGTGAATAACCGCGACGGCGGAAACCGCAGATGGTCGGCATACGGGGATCGTCCCAGTCATGTACCAGGCCTTCCTTCACGAGGATCAGCAGGTTTCGCTTGCTCATCAGCGTGTAGCTCAGGTTCAGTTTGTTGAACTCTGTCTGGCGCGGACGGTTGTCGTCGAGGTCCTTGCCCTCTTTCAGCCAGTCGATGAACAGGTCGTACAACGGACGGTGCACGACAAACTCGAGCGTACACAACGAATGAGTGACACCTTCGAAGAAGTCGCTCTGCCCGTGTGCAAAGTCGTACATCGGGTATGCTTTCCACTTGTCGCCCGTACGGTGGTGCGGAGTCTTGACGATGCGGTAGATGATCGGGTCGCGGAAGTGCATGTTCGGGTTTGCCATGTCGATTTTGGCACGCAACACCATCGAACCTTCTTCCAGTTCGCCGCTGTTCATCTTGTGGAACAGTGCCAGGTTCTCTTCGATCGGGCGGTCACGATAGGGGCTGTTTGTGCCCGGCTGTGTCGGCGTTCCTTTCTGTGAAGCGATCTGTTCGGAGGTCTGTTCGTCGATATATGCTTTTCCTTCCTTGATCAACTGGATTGCGAAATCCCAGAGTTGCTGGAAGTAGTCGGAAGCGTAGTATATATTATCCCAGTGGTAACCAAGCCATTCGATGTCTTCTTTGATGGCGTCCACATATTCCAAATCTTCTTTTACCGGATTGGTATCGTCGAAGCGCAGGTTGCAAACACCCCCGTACTTTTGGGCAATGCCGAAATCCATACAGATGGCTTTGGCATGTCCGATATGCAGGTATCCGTTTGGTTCAGGCGGAAAACGGGTCTGTACACGTCCCTTGTTTTTACCTTCCGCCAAATCTTTTTCTACCATTGCTTCAATGAAGTTCAAGCTCTTTTTACCTTCTTCTTCGTTTGTTTTGATATCGCTCATCTTTGTAGTTAAATGTTTTCTATTCAAAGTTTGCAAAGATAGTGAAATAAAGGCCGGAATGCAACTGTTTTCCGGCTTTTCTTTTCTTTTCTTTTGTTCTGATTTTTTCGCGAGGAAAAGAGTTCTCGCACGCATCTCTCTTTTCGAACGAAGTGAGAGAGAGATTTTCTTTACTTTTCTTTTCTTTGTGTACTTTTAACCGATAAAAACGGGATTTTTTCGACAAAAACGGGATTTTTTCGGATTTAATTTTTTGACTTATTGTTGTTTTTGATAGTTGAAAATGATCTTGATTTTGTCTGTACGGATGTCTGAATACACTTGCATGGAACTGTAAATACACTTGCATGAAATTATAATTGCACTTGCATGGAATTTAGAATATATGGGCATGGAAATGAAATTGGATGCGGAAAGGCGAACATTGGATGCAGATAAGATAAAACATAGATGCAGGAGGTGAAATACTACTCCCGCATCTGGTATCTTTTTTATCGGGGTTATTGTATTAAATCAGGCTTATCAGAAGTGCAACGTTTAAGAAGGTCACAAGTGCCCCTAAAGTGACTAAAATGATCGTTGTGGATCGCGAGTTCACAAATTTGCCCATTACTTTTTTGCTGGATGTCAGGTAAACTTGTGTGAAAACGGTGATCGGCAACTGTACGCTCAGCAACATTTGCGAGTATATTAAGCCTTTAAATGGATCGCCTACGACAAAAATAATGAGTAAAGCAGGGATAAACGACAACAAGACTCCTAATTTGGAGTGAAGGTCTTTGTGGTTGTATGCTTCACCGTAGAATCCGGCAAAGATGGATGCTCCGGCGATCCCGGATGTGATCGTGGAGGAAATACCTGCCAGCAGGAGTGCTCCGGCGAATATGACACCCGCATTGTTTCCGACCAGCGGGACCAATAGTTGTTGTGCCTGGTCCAGTTCGTCTACCGCAATATTCTGTTTGAAGAAGGTTGCTGCTGCCAGGATAATCATGGCCGAGTTGATCGCCCAGCCGATAACCATAGATAACAGCGTGTCGTAGAATTCATATTTCAATTGCTTTTTGATCACCGATTCGTCTTCGAGGTTCCATTCGCGGCTCTGTATGACTTCCGAATGCAAAAACAGGTTGTGAGGCATGACGACGGCTCCCAGCACACTCATGATGATCAACATGGAGTTTTCCGGGAAAGTCGGCTTTATCCATCCTTCGATGGCGGCTCCCCACTGTACGTCGACCAGCGCCAGCTCATAGAGGAAAGAGAGCCCGATGATCGAAACGAACATGATGATCCAGCGTTCTATCTTACTGTACGTATTGGTAAGCAACATCCCGAGGCAGACAATTGTCACGATGACAGCGCCGACCTTGATCGGCATCCCGAACAGCATCCGCAGAGCAATTGCGCCTCCCAGCACCTCGGCAAGCGAGGTCGAAATGCTGGCCAGCATGGCGGAGACCAGGATGGGGCGGCTTAGTGCGCGCGGCATATATTTGTTGGTCGCCTCCGAGAGGCAAAGTCCGGTAACGATCCCTAAGTGGGCGACGTTGTGCTGGATGATAATCAGCATGATGGAGGAGAAAGTGACTACCCAAAGCAGGGCATAGCCGAATTCGGAACCGGCAGCCAGATTGGTCGCCCAGTTTCCCGGATCGATAAAGCCTACGGTAACAAGTAATCCCGGTCCGATATATTTTAGCAGGTCCAGAGCGCCGGCACTCGGACGGTGGTTGATTTTGAGTTTGTCTAATAGATTCATATTGATAGTTTATGTTATTGTTGTAAATGATGATTTATGGGTGTGATGGAATGACATCGTTGTCGAAATGATTGTCGTTCTGTAGGGGCAGGTTCTAAACCTGCCCGATATCGACAAATATACATATTTCAATCGGGCGGGTTTAGAACCCGCCCCTACAGCGACACCTTAAATATACCAATAAATCATTATTTACCGTCCAAAGATATAAAATATTTACCGGTGTAAATGTTTATGATAATTGATAATTTTTATCGGCTGATTTGTTTTATCTTTATAATTGTCGATTCATCAGGGGAATGTCAATATGAACGTCGTCCGTTTGGCGGCAGGCGCACTCTTCAGGGCGATGCTGCCTCCCGAAAGGCGCATGATCTGGCGGGAGATGGAAAGCCCGATACCGCTGCCGCCTTCCTTGGTGGTGAAGAACGGGACGAAGATATGTTCGGCCTCTTCCTGCGGAATGACAGGCCCGTTGTTGCTGACTTCGATCAGGACGGCTTCTTCTTCGTTGCAATAGGCTTTTAGTTCGATCAGGCCGTCCGCCTGTTCGTTGCCGATCGCCTGCATAGCGTTCTTCAGCAGGTTCAGGACAACCTGCGAGATCAGGTTCTCGTCTGCATAAACGATCAGGTCGGAAGGTTCTACGCTGATATTGATTGTGATGTTGGGGTAATTGGTATGGTGCCGCGCCAGCTTCACCATACGTTCGGTGAATTTCAGGACATAGAAAAGAGTCGGCTCCGGTGTCGGGATATGTGTGAATTTACGGTATGACTCCACGAAAGAGATCAGGCTTTTTCCTGTCGTACTGATTACTTCCAGCCCGTTGCGTATCTCGTCGTCCGCATTTTGATGCAAAGAGAGAAGCGTGTCGCTGAGGGAAGTGATAGGAGTGACCGAATTCATGATCTCGTGCGTCAGGACGCGTGTCAGGCGTATCCACGAATCGATCTCCTTATCGTCCAATTCGCTGTTTATATCGTTGATTGCCAGGATGCGCACATGCTTTTCCTGTAGCGTCATTTCCGAAACGCGGATGGACAGGTGCACGTTGCCGCGTTCGTTGGTGAAGGATATCTGGTGCTTGTCGCCCGGCTGGATATTCTGTATGACGGTTTTCAGGTTCTCGTCTATGCGGGCAAGTTGGCGCACATTGGTGAAGACGGTCAGTCCGAGCAGCCGCAATGCTTCGTTGTTCGTCTGAAAAATCACGCCGTTGTCATCAAGAACGATAATACCGGTATTTACGCAGTTCATGATCAACTCGTAATATTTCTCTTTCTGGACGGCATCCGCTTTGGCCTGGAAAAGAATCTGCGTGATGCGGTTAAGCGATTCACTGACTAATTTGTCGTTCGACGAGCGGCCGCGTGTCGCGTACTGGAAAGCGTAGTCGCTGTTGTCTATCGCGTCGAACATGAAAGCGACTTTTTGGGCGTTTCGCTTATCGGACAACAGGATTAACCGGAGAAGTAAAGCCCAGATTAATAGGAGCGGGATAAAACATATCCATTCCTGCCGGAGGGCGAAATAGGTCTCGGCTATTGTCAGAAGAATGAAAACAGCTATACGGAGATGGAAATTATGGTAACATCCTTTCAGCAGCATTATAGTTCGTAACGTTTTATCTTATTGTATAAAGTCTGGCGGGAAATCCCCAACTGGCTTGCGACGAGCGACAAATTGCCGCTGTACTTGTCCATTGCATTTTTGATCATATTATATTCCATCTCTTCCAAGGTTGTCGCCTCTTTTGTCGCCGGTTCCTTTTTCGGCCGTGGAAAATCGAAATCGTCCAGTACGCTTCCTTCGGCAATGATAACGGCTTTCTCGATCGTGTGTTCGAGTTCCCGTATATTTCCGAACCAGGGTTGCGCTTTCAGTTTCTCTTTGGCATCCGGACTGAGGCGCATGGCGGCTTTGCCATAGATATTGGCATATTTGGAAAGGAATATCTCGGTAAGCGGAACAATGTCTTCGGGCCGTTCCCGGAGGGGCGGTATCTCCACATGGATCGTGTTGATACGATAGAGCAAGTCTTCGCGGAAATCTCCTTTCTGTACCATCTCCTGCAAGTCGCGGTTGGTTGCACAAATCAGGCGGATATTGACCGGGATAGGCGTATTGCTTCCCACGCGGACAATGCTGCGCCGTTGCAAGGCGGTCAACAACTTCGCCTGCAGATGGTAGGAGAGGTTCCCGATCTCGTCGAGGAACAGCGTGCCGTTATCGGCGACTTCGAATTTACCGGGGCGGTCTGCCCGTGCGTCGGTAAATGCACCTTTGACGTGCCCGAACAGCTCGCTTTCGAAAAGCGTCTCCGTAATGGCTCCCATATCGACCGGAACCAATGTTTCTTTCTTTCGGTTGGAAAGCAGGTGGATCTCGCGGGCAAGCATTTCCTTGCCGGTCCCGTTTTCGCCGGTAACCAATATGTTGGCGTCTGTGCGGGCGACTTTCTCTATCAGGGAACGGAGTTGCTGCATGGCGTTGCTTTCTCCCCAGAACATTCCGCTCTCTTTGGAGACGACGAGTTTATTGTCGGCGATCGCAATGCCTTTGCGGTTTGAGGTCCGGATGTTATAGGCCGTTTTCAATGTTTCCAGCAACTTGGCGTTGTCCCAGGGCTTGACAACAAAATCGGCCGCCCCTTCCTTGATCCCCCGTACGGCAAGGTCGATATCCGCATAGGCCGTGAAAAGAACCACCTGTATCGATGCATCTTCCTTTTTTATTTCCGAAAGCCAGAACAGCCCTTCGTTGCCGGTGTTGATACCGGCACTGAAATTCATATCCAATAGAACCACATCTATATTTTCGTCGTGCAGTGTGGCTTTTATCTTATTGGGAGTAGAGATGGTTATTACCTTCTCGAAGCAAGTGCCTAACAGCATCTGTACTGCGGTAAGGATCCCTTTGTTATCGTCTACTACCAGTATGGTGCCTTGTTTTGTCATTTGTTTTTCTTGTATGTCTGTTGCAAAGATAATTTGTTCTGTTGGAGTAACTGATAATTTAAAAGAAATTTTGTGATTTTGATGAGAGTTGTATCTTTGTTTATCGTTAATTAAAACAGATAGACTATGAAAAAATATGATAGACACTCTATTCGGCTAAAAGGGTATGATTATTCTTGCAAAGGATTATATTTCGTGACGGTATGTGTACAAGACAGAAAACAGCTACTTGGAAATATTATGGAAGGTATCATGGAAATAAATGATATCGGAGAACTTGTTCAACAAGAATGGTTAAGCATAGAACAACGTTTTCCTGTGGTTTTGCATGAATACACGATTATGCCTAATCATTTTCATGCCATTATCGAACTCGTAGGGGCAGGGCTCTGCTCTGCCCGGATAGGAGATCTCCGGGAAATAGACAAGAGGGCAGAGCAGAGCCCTGCCCCTACGGTGGGAGATGTTGTTTGTGCGTTCAAATCGTTGTCTACCAAACGTTATAACAGGCATTGGCACTATCCCAAAGGACATCGTTTGTGGCAACGGAATTATTATGAGCACATCATCCGGAATTATGATGACTACGACCGAATCTCCTGTTATATCCACCATAATCCTGGTCGGTGGGAAGAGGATATGTTTTACGGATAGTGTCTTCGCATTGTCTAATTATTTTACACCACTGTCCAATTTTTTGACATCTGTTGCCAAATGATATTATACTAACTCGTTGTATATTATTGTTTTATCTATTTTGGCACGCTCTTTGCACTTTATCAGGTAGAAAATAATATAGCAATGAAAAAGATCATATTTACAACAGTACTTTCTTTTACCCTGGTTGCCTCGGTAATGGCGCAGGATAAAATATGGAGTTTGGACGATTGCATGCGGTATGCGGTGGAAAACAGTCCGAAGGTAAAGCAGCAGATTTATACCAATAATACATATAAAGCCGAGCAACAGTCTGCCATAGCCTCTTTTTTGCCTTCAATCAGTACACAGGTGGATGCACAGTATAGGTTTGGACGTTCTGTAGACCCGGAGACAAATACCTATGTAAACACATCTACCTTTAATAATGGCTATGGAGCTTATGCTTCCTTGCCGCTTTTCAGAGGCGGACAGTTGATTAACCAATGGCGCCTGGCAAATGTGAACCGCCACATGGGCAGAAATGATTTGCAGAAGCAGAAAGATGATTTGGCAATCAGTATAATGGATGCATTTATTACGGTTGTTTATTACCAGGGATTGGTGAAGATGTGCTCCGAAAAGTTGGAAGACAGCCAGCGGCTTTTATACAAGACACGCCGTCAGGAAGAGTTGGGTTTGAAAGGAAAGGCAGATGTTGCCCAGATCGAATCGCAGGTAGCCGGTGACGATTATAACTTGACGCATCAGCAGAATCTTTATAATACGGCGATGATGACTTTGAAGAATGCGATGAACTATCCGTCGGATTTGGCACTCGATGTCGATACGGTTGTTCCTCCCGTGCAGGATATATTGGCCGAGGAATCTGTCAGCGCCATACAAGATTATGCCATGGCAAACAATCCGACTGCTTTGCAAGCAGCATTTCAGTTGAAAACCAGCAGAATGAACTATCTGATAACAAAAGGGAAATTACTTCCGACTCTTTCTGTCGAAGCAGGTATCACTACCAGTTACTTTGAAAACCTGAAATCGGAAAACGCTCCAACACCCTTTAAGGATCAGTTTAAAAATAACCGGGGAGAATATATCTATTTCAGTTTTAGTTTTCCTTTGTTTGATGGCCTGTCACGGATTACCAACCTACGTCGTGCCCGCAATAATGTCCGCATCGCTTATGAAAAACAGACCGAAACACTTCGTCAGTTGCAAAAAGATGTCGAACTGGCTGTCTTAGACCGGGAAGGCTATGCTAAAGAAACGATCCAGATGGAGAAGAAAGTCAAAGCCGATGCATTGGCCTATCAGGTTACTCTCCGTAAATTCGAGGAAGGGCTGATGAGTCCGCTCGACGTACAGACAAATGCAACGACTTTGTTGAACTCGAAGGCTGACCTTTTACAGAGACGTTTGCTGTACATGATGAAATGCCGTCAGGTTGATTATTATAAAGGGCAACCGTTGATAATTGATAATTGATAATTGAAAATTGAAAGTTGAAAATTGAAAGTTGAAAATTGAAAGTTTAAGAAATAAAAACATACAATCATGGATATACAGTTAGAAAAAAAGAAAGGTCTTCAGAAGAAGCATATTCCTTATGTAGCAGGTGGCGCTTTTTTCCTGGTTTTGGTAGGATGGATTGTTTTTGGTGATCACGCTTCGACGTTGAAGGTGGATGCACGCGGTGTCAATATAGGGAATGTAACGAAAGAACAGTTTAACGATTTCGTTCGTGTGAACGGCCAGGTACAGCCTATTACGGTTGTGCAGCTAAGCCCTGAAGAAGGGGGCATCGTGCAGGAGAAAGTCGTAGAGGAAGGGGCACAGGTGAAGAAAGGGGATGTGATCATCCGTCTTTCCAATTCAAACCTTGACCTGCAGATACTGGATGCCGAAGCCCAACTGGCGGAAAAACAGAATTTTCTTCGTAATACGCAGGTGGCGATGGAACAAGACAAGCTGAATAACCAGTTGGAAAAGGCCCAGTTGGATGTGGATATGACACGCTTCCGTCGCGCTTATAACCAACAAAAAAAGTTGTATGAAGAAAACCTGATTGCAAAGGAAGAATTCCTGAAAGCAAAAGAAGATTATGAGCTGGCAAGTAAGAAATACGATCTGGTAGTGGAACGTTTGCGCCAGGATTCGATTTCCCGCACGATCCAGATGGACGAAATGGAAACCAGTTTGTCCAATATGCGTAAAAACATTGCTTTGGTGCATGAACGCAAAGAGCATTTGAATGTCCGTTCACAGATAGACGGTGAATTGGGATTGCTGGATGTAGTATTAGGCCAGAATGTTTCGGCCGGGCAGAAAATCGGGCAGATAAACGACTTGTCGGACTATAAGATCGAAGCTTTGATCGACGAACATTATATCGACCGCGTGAAAAAGGGATTGTCCGCAACATTCGAACGCCAGGGATCGGATTTTGAATTGAATGTACGCAAAGTCTATCCGGAAGTGCGCGACGGTAAGTTCCGTACGGATTTCGTCTTCACCGGCGAACGCCCCGATAATATCCGCAGTGGACAGACCTATTACATTAATCTGGAACTTGGACAGCCGACAGAAAGCATCATCATCCCGCGCGGAACATTCTTCCAGAGCACAGGCGGCAGCTGGATCTTCGTTCTTGACAAAGACGGCAAGAAAGCATATCGCCGCAAAATCAAGATCGGTCGCCAGAACCCGCAATATTACGAAGTCATTGACGGCCTCGAAGCCGGTGAAAAAGTGATCGTTTCCAGCTATGAGAGCTATAAGGATAATGAGGTGCTGGTACTTGAATAGAGCTAAAGTATAATTTTTTTCTCCGATAAATGCAAGGTTTCTTTTCGCCTTGCATTTATTGTATATAAACGATAATCAAATAACGAAAAGAATCATGAAAAATCTTGTTTTTGCTTTGCTTGCACTTTGTGCATTCGCTTCTTGTGAAAATGGTGACGATATTCCCCGTAAGAAAGACCGCACGGATATTCCCTTGACGAAGTCCGAGCAGACATTGGCCGATGCCGGCAATGACTTTGCCTTTTCCCTGTTACGTGAGGTCAGCAGCAGCCATGCACAGCCGTCTAATATTATCCTGTCGCCGATCAGCGTAAACTACATGATGTCTATGCTGAACAACGGAGCTGCCGGGGAAACAGCGGCTGAGATTGCCCGTACGCTGGGTTTCGGTGATTCCAAGACGGAGGAAATAAACGCGTATAATCAGAAAATGATCGTCGCCTCGGCTGATCTCGATCCGCAGGTGACGGTGCATACGGCTAATTCCATTTGGGTAAGGGACGGGTTGGATATCCTGCCGGATTTCCGGAAAAGCAATGAGTCTTATTATAAGGCCTCCGTTCAGAACATGGATTTCTCCAGGCCGGACGCATTGAAGCAGATTAACGGATGGGCTTCCAAGAATACGGATGGCAGGATTCCTGCGATTCTGGACAAGATCAATCCGAACGCCTGTATTTATCTGCTGAATGCGATTTCTTTCCGGGGCGAATGGAGCACGCCTTTCGAAAAAAGCAATACCGGTAAGGATGTCTTTACCGATGCCTGGGGGCGTGAACAGGAAGTGCAGATGATGAATGCCACGTATGATGGTGTCGTTTGTGAACATGAAAAATTCAGGATGTTGTCCCGCTCGTATGGCAACGGAGCTTTTTCCATGTCGATCTTGTTGCCGGACGAAGGTGTGACAAACGCCGAAGTGATCGCTTTGCTGAACAGTGAATCCTGGAAGCAACTTCCTGAGAACCGCAATGGTTACAAGATTCATTTGAAGCTGCCCCGGTTCGTTACTTCTTACGATATTGAACTCAATGATGTATTACGGTCGTTAGGGGTTGTTTCGGCATTTTCTTCTTCTGATGCTGATTTCTCCAAGTTAAGTACGACACAGATTTTCTTGTCACGCGCCCTGCAAAAAGCCCGTATCGAGGTCGACGAGGAAGGAACGAAAGCCGAAGTGGTAACATTGGGCGAGGGATGGGTATCTTCCCCTGGACCCAGGCCGGAAATGCAGAGGATGGATTTCTTCGTGAACCGCCCGTTTATTTACCTGATAAGCGAATTCAGCACAGGGGCAATCTATTTCATCGGAGAGGTGAACCGGATTGAATGATCGCCCTTGTGGCTGCCGCGACCGGGCGGTTTGCGAACCGCCCTCCTACAAGGCTTGTTGTATTTTTTCCATTCCTTTGCGGAAATCGTCTATGATTTCTTTCATGACATCGGCAACCGTTTGCGTTTCCCGGAATAAGGATGCGACTTGTCCGATCTCCAGTTCACCTTCCTGGAGGTTGCCTTCGAAGATTCCTTTCTTGGCGCGACCTTTTCCTAACAACTCTTTCATTTCCTCGACAGAAGCACCACGGGCTTCTGCTTCTTCAACGGCTGTCGTGAAATCTCCTTTTACCAGGCGGGTGGGAGAGAGCTTCTTCAACAAGAGCTTTGTATCGCCTTCGTTCAGGCTGAGGCACAATTGTTTGAAGTTCTCATGTGCCGAACTTTCTTCCGTCAGGGCGAAACGGGTTCCGATTTGGACCCCTTCGGCTCCGAGGGCGAAAGTAGCCAGCATGGCGCTACCTGTCCCGATACCGCCGGCAGCCATCAACGGGAGGGTCGTGGCACGGCGTACGGCAGGGATCAGGCAGAGTGTCGTCGTCTCTTCGCGGCCGTTGTGACCGCCGGCTTCAAAACCTTCGGCAACTATGGCGTCGACACCGGCCTGTTCGCATTTGACGGCGAACTTGGAACTGCTGACGACATGGGCGACCTTCATCCCGTGCTCTTTCAGAAACCCTGTCCATGTTTTGGGATTACCGGCTGAAGTGAAAACAATCTTTACACCTTCTTCTACCAGTATATTCATCAAGGCATCAATCTCCGGGTACATCAAAGGGACGTTCACGCCAAAAGGCTTGCCGGTGGCAGCCTGGCATTTGCGGATATGTTCGCGTAAAACGTCCGGATGCATGGAGCCTGCACCGATTAATCCGAGACCTCCTGCATTGCTGACTGCCGAGGCGAGCCGCCAGCCGCTGCACCAAACCATTCCACCTTGTATAACCGGGTATTGAATACCGAAAAGTTGACAAATTCTATTCATATTCATCTTCTATTTAGTTCATATGGAATGCAATATTAATGAAAATATGCTGCCTTTTCTCATCAACTATAGCTATATTTGCGACTTATCACAAGTTTTAAGTAATGGCTATTACAATCTAACACACAATCAATAAACAAATGAGACATTATTCTATTCCATTAATGGGAGTTATGGGAGCTTTTTCCCTGCCGCTACTGGCGCAAATATCCCCTCAAAAGCCTAATATAGTAGTAATTGTTGCGGATGACTTGGGTTACGGAGACCTGAGTTGCTATGGTGCGACCGCTATTAATACTCCGGGAATGGACCGGATTGCGAACGAAGGACTGCGTTTTACGCAAGGCTATTGCACGGCGGCTACTTCAACGCCGAGCCGCTATTCTCTACTGACCGGCCTTTATCCTTGGACAAATACCGAGGCTAAGATCCTGCCGGGAAATGCCGCACTGATTATCAACACGCAGCAAGTGACCTTGCCGAAAGTGATGAAACAGGCCGGCTATGTGACCGGTTCCGTAGGCAAATGGCATCTGGGCCTGGGTGACGGCGGAGTAGACTGGAATAGAACCGTCTACCCCGGGGCGAAGGAAGTCGGGTATGACTATTCGTTTATCCAGGCGGCAACCAATGACCGGGTTCCTTGTATTTTTATCGAAAACGGCAAAGGTGTCGGTTTGCAACCGGATGATCCTCTCTATGTCAGCTATCGGGAAAACTTTGCCGGCGAGCCGACCGGAAAGGATAATCCTGAACTGCTTCGTATGCATCCCAGCGTAGGGCATGCCGGCTCTATCGTCAATGGCGTCCCCCGTATCGGTTTCCAGAAGGGCGGCAAGGCGGCACAATGGAAGGATGAAGACATGGCGGAGCTATTTCTCGAAAAGGCAAAAGGTTTTATGCAGGATAATAAAGACAAACCTTTCTTCTTATATTATGGTCTGCACCAGCCGCATGTGCCTCGCGTACCGAATTCGAAATTTGTCGGCAAGTCGGGTATGGGACCTCGTGGCGATGTCATCTTGGAAGCAGACTGGTGCGTGACGGAGTTTCTGAAAGAGATGGACCGCCTCGGCCTGACCGAAAATACGCTGGTGATCTTTACGAGCGATAACGGTCCCGTCCTGGATGACGGCTATCAGGACCAGGCGGTCGAGATGGTGGGAGACCATAAGATTGCCGGGCCGTATCGTGGCGGCAAGACAAGTCTGTATGACGGGGGAACCTGTGTTCCTTTCCTTCTTCGCTGGCCGGCAGCAGTCAAGCCGGCTGTTTCGGATGCGTTGGTTTGCCAGATGGACTTGCTGGCGTCGCTGGCGGCTCTGACGGGGCAGGCTTATCCGGATAAGACCGATAGCCAGAACACATTGCCAGTCTTTTTGGGGAATAGCGATCAGGGGCGCCGCGAACTGGTGATAGAAGGTTACTATAACTATGCTTTCCGACAGGGTGACTGGGTGATGATCCCGCCTTATCCCAATTATTACGGTGATCAGGAAGAGGCTGATTTTGCCGGCTTGAGCGATTCTTTCCAGTTGTATAATGTAAAGGATGATCCCGGGCAGCGCAATAATCTGGCAACCAAGGAGCCGCGCCGTCTACGGCAGATGATGATGCGCTTTGAGCAATTGAAAAGAGAGACTGGCAAAAAGACTAATTTTTAGTTTAATTACATACCTTTGCAGTCAGAACAAATTAATAATTATAAACATGAATAAGACACTTATGGCTGCCGGACTGGCAGTCGTTTTAGGAGCATGTAACTCATCGAAGAAAAGCGATGTGGCAGATGCTGCCGTTCCGAATCCTTTCTTTACTGAGTACACGACACCGTTTGGCGTTCCTCCTTTCGAACAAATCAAAGTAGAGCATTACAAACCTGCTTTCCTCAAAGGCATGGAGGAACAAACTGCTGAAGTGGAAGCAATCGTCAACAATCCCGACGAAGCTACTTTTGAAAACACGATTGTTGCACTGGACCGGAGCGGGGAACTGCTCATGAAGGTCGCCTATGCTTTCGGCGGCCAGGCAAGCGTTAACACCAACGACGAGATTCAGGCACTTGAACAGGAGCTTTCACCATTGCTTTCCAAGCATTCGGATGACATCAGCCTGAATCCTGAACTTTTTGCCCGCGTAAAATCCGTGTATGAGAATCAGGCAAACCTGAACTTGGACAAGGAACAGAAGAAGCTGCTCGAAGAAACCTATAAAGGGTTCGTGCGCGGCGGTGCCAACCTGGATGCAGGTAAACAGGCGGAGCTTCGTAAACTGAACGAACAGATCTCCATGCTGGAACTGACTTTCGGACAGAATTCGTTGAAAGAGACAAATGCTTTCCAGTTGGTTGTCGATAAGAAGGAAGACCTTGCCGGCCTGCCCGAAACATTGATTGCTGCCGCGGGAGAAGCGGCAAAAGAAGCCGGGATGGAAGGAAAATGGGTGTTCACCTTGCATAATCCGAGCGTGATGCCTTTCCTGACATATGCCGAAAACCGTGCTTTGCGTGAGAAAATCTATAATGCCTACATCTGCCGCGGCAACAACAACAATGCAAACGACAATAAGGACGTGATCAAAAAGCTGGTTTCCGCCCGTTTGGAGAAAGCTAAATTGTTGGGCTATGAAGACTTTGCCACATACGTGCTGGAAGAAAACATGGCGAAGGATGAAAAGAATGTATACGATTTGTTGAACAAGATCTGGACTCCCGCTCTTGTAAAAGCTAAGGAAGAACTGGCGGATATCAATGCCGAGATTAAGAAAGAAGGTGGTAATTTCGAAGCGGAAGCCTGGGATTGGCGTTATTATTTCGAAAAGGCTAAGAAAGCGAAGTTTGACTTAGACGAAAACGAAGTCCGCCCGTATCTGGAACTGAACAATGTCCGGGAAGGTGCTTTCTATGTGGCAAACAAACTGTACGGTATCACTTTTACTCCGTTGCAGGACATGCCGCTTCCCGATCCGGATGCTCAGGTTTTCGAATGTAAAGATAAGGACGGTACATCTTTAGGCGTACTCTATATGGACTTCTTTACCCGTCCGGGAAAGAGCGGCGGCGCCTGGTGCGGCGGTTACCGCGACCAGACGTATAAGGATGGCAAGCGCGTTGCTCCGGTCGTAACGACTGTGTTCAACTTCAGTAAGCCGGCAACGGGACAGCCCGCCTTGTTGAGTGCTGACGAGGCAGGGACCGTTTTTCACGAATTCGGACATGCCTTGAACGGCCTTTTTGCCGATGTGCATTATAATGGAGTGGCTGGCGTTCCCCGCGATTTCGTGGAACTTCCTTCGCAGGTGATGGAACACTGGGTGTTCGAACCGGAAGTCTTGAAAGTCTATGCCAAGCATCATGAAACGGGTGAAGTGATCCCGCAGGCGATTGTCGATAAAATAGTGAAGAGTGGCAAGTATGGGCAAGGTTTTGCAACAACCGAATATGTGGCTTCTTCTTTGTTGGATATGGACTATCATGTTCTGAAAGAGATCCCGGCTGATTTGGATATAGAAAAGTTCGAATCGGATGCTATGTACGGTCGCGGTTTGTTGAAACAGATCGCTCCTCGTTATTGGGGCACATATTTCGGCCATACGATGGAAGGTGGTTATACGGCCGGCTATTACAGCTATATCTGGGCGGAAGTGCTGGATTGCGATGCTTTCGAGGCCTTCAAGGAAACGGGTGACATCTTCAATCCCGAAGTGGCTGCCAAGTTCCGTACCTATGTCTTGTCGCCGGGAGGCATTGACGAAGGCATGGTCATGTACAAGAACTTCCGGGGTAAAGAACCGAGTATCGATCCGCTACTGCGTAATCGCGGATTGAAATAAGAATACTACTTTATTTAGCGCAAAAACCTCTGTTCTCACATGAGAGAATAGAGGTTTTTTTATTGTTACCGGACGGGTTTGTCCGTAACAAGGCACAATGTGTAATTTTGTAAAAACGACAATATCCCACTTAAAATATGAATTTTGCATAAGTTTTTGATATTTAGCAGTATGGAAAAATGACTGTTTGTTAAAAAATATTACCCTTGCGGGTAATTTGAATTAGATGGGGTAGAAAATCAAAATAGATGCGGTAGTAGTTTCGATTTGAACCAATGGCTTTTTTATGAATATGACAATAAGGTGTGAAACAGGCAGGGTATGTTCCGGATAAGAAGTGAAGCGGACGGTGACAAAATCAGCCGCGATCGTCCTGATCGTTTTTATCTTCGAAAGATATTGCCTATTTTTGTGACAATTACAGAATTTGTTATTTATCCATATATAAACCAAGAATAAGAATGAAGAGAACATTTATTGCAGCCGGTTTAGCTGTAGTGTTGAGTGCATACGGTTCACCCGGCAAAAGTGCGAATACAACGGGAAACCCTTTCCTGACAGAGTTTGCCACCCCATTTGGCGTCCCTCCGTTCGATAAGATTACGTTAGCCGATTACAAGCCTGCATTCCTGCAAGGTATGAAAGAACAGAAACAGGAGATCGATGCGATCGTGAACCAGCGTTCCGTGCCTGATTTCGAGAATACCATTGTGGCGCTTGATCAGAGCGGGAAGCTGCTGAAAAGAGTGAGTTCCGTGTTTTATGGCCAGAACAGCGTGAATACGAATGACGGAATGCAGGTGCTGAGCCGCGAACTTTCTCCGTTGCTTTCCAAACACAGTGACGATATCAGTCTGAACCCGGCTCTTTTTGCCCGTGTGAAAGCCGTTTATGACAATCAGGCCAAGTTTAATCTGGACAAGGAGCAGAAGAAGCTGCTGGAAGAAACTTATAAGGATTTTGTTCGTGGTGGTGCTAATCTGCCAGCCGGCAAACAGGAAAAGTTGCGGGAGCTGAACAGCCGTATCTCCATGCTTCAGCTTACTTTCGGCCAGAACATGCTGAAGGAAACAAACGCTTTCCGGTTAGTGATCGATAAAAAGGAAGACCTTTCCGGCCTGCCCGAAAGCTTGGTAGCGAATGCCGCCAAAGCTGCGGGGATGGAGGGCAAGTGGTTGTTCACGTTGCATAATCCGAGCGTGATGCCTTTCCTGCAATATGCGGATAACCGGGCCTTGCGTGAAAAAATATTCAACGGTTATATCAACCGGGGAAATAACGGCAATGAGGCCGACAATAATAAAGTGGTCCGAGACCTGATCACCCTGCGCCTTGAAAAGGCTAAACTGATGGGATATGACGATTATGCCTCTTTCGTTTTGGAAGATCGCATGGCGAAGTCTTCGGATAAAGTGTATGCTTTGCTGAACGAAGTCTGGACGCCTGCTCTCGCTAAAGCCAAAGAAGAGCTGGCCGATATCAATGCCGAGATCAGGAAAGAGGGCGGAAACTTCGAGGCGGAAGGCTGGGACTGGCGTTATTATTTTGAGAAAGCGAAAAAGGCGAAGTTCGACCTGGATGAGAACCAGATTCGTCCTTACCTGAAGCTGGATAATGTCCGCGACGGCGCTTTCTATGTCGCCAATAAATTATATGGAATCACTTTCACGCCGGTCCGGAATATTCCGTTACCCCATCCCGAAGCACAGGCTTTCGAGTGTAAGGATAAAGACGGTACGCACTTAGGAATCCTGTATTTCGATTTCTTTCCGCGTGCAAGCAAAAGGGGGGGAGCCTGGTGCGGAACCTATCGCTCGCAGACCTATCAGGATGGCAAGCGGCTGGCTCCGGTTGTTACGATCGTATGCAACTTTACCCAGCCTGCGGAAGGACAACCTGCCTTGCTGAGTGCCGACGAAGCGGAAACATTGTTCCATGAATTTGGCCATGGCCTGCATAATCTTTTCAAGGATGTCCATTATTACGGTGTGTCGGGCGTACCCCGCGATTTTGTCGAGCTGCCGTCCCAGATCATGGAACATTGGGTGTTCGAACCGGAAGTCCTGAAAGTATATGCGAAGCATTACCGGACGGGCGAAGTCATTCCGGCTGCCCTGATCGAGAAACTGGATAAGAGCGGCAAATACGGACAGGGCTTCGCTACGACTGAATATCTGGCTGCTTCGTTGCTCGATATGGATTTCCATATCCTGAAAGAAGTGCACGACGGTGCGGATGTCATGATGTTTGAAAAGGCGGTCCTGGGTGACCGGGGCTTGTTGGAACAAATACCTCCCCGTTACCGGACGACTTATTTCAACCATACGATGGGCGGCGGCTATACAGCCGGCTATTATAGTTATATCTGGGCGGAAGTGCTGGATGCCGATGCATATGAAGCCTTTAAGGAAACCGGCGATATCTTCGATCCTGGAATGGCTGCCAAATTCCGCACCTATGTCCTGACGCCGGGCGGAATCGACGATGCGATGGATATGTACAAGAACTTCCGCGGCAAGGAGCCGAACACGGAGCCTTTATTGAAGAACAGAGGTCTTAAATAATTCTATAATCGGATTTCGGAAGATGAAACAGACAGGATATAAGACAAAGGAGTACGGTGTGCCGACAAAGCGGTATTGCCAGACATTGGATCTGAAAGATGATCCCGGACTGATCGCCGAATACAGAAAGCGGCATACGGAGAACGAAGCGTGGCCGGAAATTCTGCAAGGCATACGGAGTGTCGGCATTCTGGAAATGGAGATTTATATCCTGGATAACCGTCTTTTCATGATCGTGGAAACTCCGCTCGATTTTGACTGGGACGAGGCTTTTACGCGGCTGGCTGCTTTGCCTCGCCAGGAGGAATGGGAAACGTATATGTCCGTCTTCCAGGTTGCCCGTCCGGGTGCCACCTCTGCAGAGAAGTGGCGGATGATGGAGCGGATGTTCCATTTATATTGATCCCGAAATGCCCCGGTTCGTCGGTCGCGTCCTGGGGCAAATTTCATCTGACAAGGCCATTTTTATAGAAATCATAGGCCCCATTTATCCTGTCAATCGAATCGGCTTGCAAGAGTATTTGTAGTTCACGGGTGAATTCCAGATGCCCCGTTCCGTTAGCTGTAACGATATTTTTGTCGCTGACGGCCTGCTGTTCCACATATCCCGCTTCATTGGTGTAATTTGCTTCCCCCCACAGTTTGAGTTGTGCCAATGTGTTGCCTGTGTGTTTGACGTTATTCAGAAAACCATGTGCACACATGAATGAGGCGGCGTTACAAATCGCCCCTACAATTTTTCCTTGCCTTAACGCTTCCCGGACGATAGGTGCAACCTGCTCCGCTTCCGGTGATTTCCATTGCATACCGCCGATCAAGACCAATGCGGCATAGTCGGATGGCATATTTTGAAAGCTATAATCCGGTAATGTGCGAAAACCGCCTATCGAATGAACTTCTTCCAAAGTCGGCGCGACTGTTTTGGATACGTATTTAATTTCACTATCCGGCATCACTCCGGTATTAAGGGACGTTGCTAAAAATGCACTTTCCCAATCCGCATAATCGTTAAGAATGAGAAATAGGACTTCTTTTTTCATTTGATCAATTTATATAGTTTCTGGCAAAGGTACAAAAAACTCCTGCGGCAGTCTTGAGACAAGCGTAATAATTAAAATCACCCCTGATTCGAACAGGTTCGAACCTGCGAAAACGGACTAAAAAAAAGAGACTACCCAAAAAGTCACTCTCCTGTCATGGCGGACTTGATCCGCTATCTTATACTAAGCGTTGATAATCAGCTTAGGATGCGATCCCGGGCAAGCCTGGGATGACAGGGTAATGACTTTTTAGACAGCCTTTTTCTTCTTTAGATTCTGATTTATTTTACCGTTACAGTAAGCGGCTGTTTCAGATCCTGTGCGAATTTCTGAACATAGTCGAACCACTTGGCGGAGTTTTCAAAGCCCCATTTACTCCAGCCGGCACCACTGTAATACGTATAACTGCTACCGGGATTGTAAGTGCTGTAAGCCAGTACATGGCCGTCTGCGCCGCGTTCCGCCTTTTCTTTGTCGGAGAATGTAACGGCTTTAGCTTCGTTGACCTTTTCCGGAAATACGGCGGCTACATAAATCTGTCCGTTCGCAGGGTCTGCAGGGTCGGCATAGGCGATGTAACCTTTGGCAGCGTCGGCCTGGTAGTCTTCGCTCGGCTCGTGCAAGACGATACCGGTCACAACCGGAGTCGCTTCAGTCAGGTTGTCGTAGGTGATGGTATATTTATTCATCTGGGAACCTGCATCGAGAGAGATCACGCGGGTTTCGATCACGTTGTTATTCTCTTTTACCGTCAGCGGATTGTAAACCAGCTTGACAGTAAAGCGCAACGGACCGTTGTCAAGAATCTGGTAATCTTTGTAGCAATACGGATAAACGATAGAGTCGTTGGCCAGCAAAGCCGAAGTTCCGGCACCTAACGTCGGGCCTACCTTATAGTAATCCAATCCGTTGCCATGATCGATATGATAGGAAACAGATTCAGCCAACTGTTGTGCGGCTTTCGGATCGCTTTTGCGCAGCTCTGCAATCTTAGCTCTTGTTTCCGGGTCCAGTTCGGTCTTATAGCGCATATCGACGATGGGTTCGGATACACATTTTACCCAGATATCACAACCATACGCTTTCTCGCCGCTAGCTTGCAAAGCCGGGCCGTAGGTACGGAAAGCGATGCGGTCGTTTTCCCAGGCAACATCGTCCACACGTTCGGGATATTGTTTGCCGCAAGCAATTGTTTTGAACGCTTCGGGGGTTCCCGGGGTGATCTTGTAGGCCACGTTTTCGCCGGCTTTGACGGAAACCGGGAAAATGATCTTGTTGTCATACGTTACCTGATAGGGAACTTGTGAGCCTGTGTTGTCCGAAATGATGAATGTCTCACCGTTCAGCTTGGCAACGGCGTCCGAACTGATTTCGGTGATTTCGTCCGTGCGGTCCGTGGCAGACGGATTGCTGATGGTTATTTCGACTACTTTCTCTTGCGTGCACGCAAACGCGGAGGCTGCTAACAATAAGCTGAAAATCTTTTTCATAAATCTGTTATGTGTTTAATTTTAATGTATTCGTTGATGCCGGTTTCTCAAAATCCGGTTGTAAAAGTAGGGAATATTCGTTAAGTTTTCAAAAGTAACCATCAGTTTGTTGAGCAGATTTCAGAATTTATCCGCCTGAATGAAGAAATTCGTTCCGAAAACTGGAATCTTTTCTTCATTCAGTTGGCAAGGGAAGGACGGCTGAAAGAATATTTATAGGTCCATCCGGATGATTTGTTTGTCAAATATAAAGCATATACTCGAGTTGTCCATCCATTCGATGTTGCTTTGTATCATAACGGGATCTGTGAACTCTTTTTGCTGATATCCGGTTATTTGCCTGTAAGATTGGGATATATAGTCGTAAATCCATACTTGAAAACTCCCGGAACGATCCGAAATAAAAGCAAGTTTCTGTTGGTCGGGAGATAGTGAAGGAGCATAATCGTTCCAATCGGAAGTTATGATCGAAGCGATGCTTTGTCCTGGTATGGATGCTTTGTAGATATTCTCGTTTTGTGGTCCTCCACTGAAAAGATATTCATTCTCATTTATCCAGCAAAGGCTCGAGAGGCCATAATTCTTATTAAAATTTTGGATAACCGTATCTTTCTTGTATGACAGGTTGAATATATGTATATTTTTTAATGAGGCATCCTGTGAGTAATATAGAAGCCGTTCATTATTAGGGGATATGAGTACCTCTTTGCTGCATTTTAAAGGATTGTCCGTGGGAAAAGGATTTATCTCTTTTGTTTTAAAATCGTACAAGAGAAGCTGCCCTTCTTTCAAGAAAAATATTTTTTCCCCTGTTCTGTCCCAACTGGGATTAGTTCCGTCTGTTGCAATTTGTTCTGTAGATGATCCGTCGGAATCTGTTAGCAGAATTGCAGAAGAATCATCATTATAATTAGGATCATAGTAAACGATTTTGTCTTGAACAGGATTATATGAGATGTGCTGCCCATAAGCATAATCTTGTTGTGCCACTGAAGTTATGACATATTGTGCCGGTTGGGGGTTGGGTACAACCATGATTGTCGGAGTCTGAATTGTAGGGAATCCTTTTTTATGGGACAAGGTATAGATGTAATACGGCTTACCGTTCACTGCCTTGAATGTATAGGAGTCGCTATCGTTGTTCAATTGGCCGGCTGTATAGATTTTGTCAAAAGGCCCGTCCGGATTGTTGGAGACATAGAGTTCGCACTGATCCGGTGCGTAGTATTCGGTTGGCGGCCCGTCAACTGTACCGCAGACAAATTTAGGGGTTCTGCTCAGGTCTATCCGGATAGATTGATCTCCTATAACCGGATACGCACTGAAAGAATCCATTGCGGAATGCTCGTAATCTATATCATTGCATCCGATCAGAGCCGAAAGAAGTAAAAAGCAAAGTCCTTGTGTCGTTTTCATAACTGAATGTTTTATGTGTTTATATAATAATGATGATTGAGCTCTCCAAAAGGTTGCACCGTCTTGTCATTACCCGTAAATGGATTATCATGGAAGTGGGAGGATAACCTAAAGATGCCTCCATAGTTGTCAGTGCCGCATCCATTCCGGGTTTGACAACTTGTATGACGATGGAGGCCGTGCTTTCCGAGCGGAGGATAAAGTCTTGCTCGACAAACCTGCCGGAACGACGGTTCGGATCTCCGTCCTCTTTCATAAGTCCGATATCCATCAGGCTGTTATAAAAAGAGCAGGATGCTTTCCTGAAGATATTACGGGGTGTGAAACCTTCTGCTTCCATCTCTTTGAAGATTTTCCGGGCATTGTCATATCGTATATAACCTAAACCTGCATCTTTGCAGCCTTCAAAAGAAAAATTCGTATAGATAATATAGCCGTCAGGGGCGAGAGCCGGGTCGTTCACATCCAATTTTAACGTCAACGTTGCAAAACGTACATAAATAATACACTTGTCCGGATAATATTAGGTTCAAATATAAAGCATAATTCATTATTACCTAAAAAAGATTTTGTTTTGAAGAATGCTGATTCATATAATAATGTATCTTTGTAAAGGAGCCTTATGATGAAAGTCGGGGCCAAAGATTGATGAAAAGAAGGTTTTGCTATAGATAATTTAGATAATCATTAAATCGAAAGATCATGGGAGTAAAGAAGAATTTTGTGCTTGACACGAATGTCATATTGCACGATTACAAGTGTATTGAGAACTTTCAGGAGAATGATATTTATCTTCCGATCGTTGTGTTGGAAGAGTTGGATAAGTTTAAAAAGGGAAGCGACCAGATTAATTACAACGCCCGCGAGTTTGTACGCGAGTTGGATACGTTGACCAGCAACGATCTCTTTTTAAAAGGCGCCTCTTTGGGACCGGGCAAAGGTGTTTTGCATGTGGTGACCGGTGATAAATATCAGGAAAAGATCTACCAGTCGTTCCCGGAAAAGACCGCGGACCATCGTATTTTGTCATGTACGCTCTCGGTTGCCGAAGCAGAGAAAGACCGGAAGGTAAAAACTATTCTGGTAACGAAGGATGTGAACCTGCGGATGAAAGCGCGTTCATTGGGTATCGAAGTGGAGGATTATATAACTGACAAGGTTATTAATGTCGATATTTTTGAACGTGCACAAGATACTTACGAAAATATAGATCCCGATTTGATTGATAAGATGTATGCTTCACCTGACGGTGTCGATGCTGATCTGTTCGATATAAAGTCGAAGCTGGATCCGAACGAATGTTTTATCTTAAAGAGCGTTCGTAATACTGTCTTGGCCCGTTATAATCCCTTTACAAACAAATTCAAAAAAGTAGACAAGAGCAGTAATTATGGCATTCAGCCTCGCAATGCGGAACAGAGTTTTGCTTTTGAGGTGCTGAATGATCCGGATGTGAAACTTATCGGGCTGACAGGAAAAGCCGGTACTGGTAAAACCTTGCTGGCTTTGGCTTCGGCCTTGAAACAAGCGAATGTTTATAAGCAGATCCTGTTGGCGCGTCCTATTGTCGCTTTGGCAAATAAGGATCTGGGGTTCCTTCCTGGTGATGAAAAGCAGAAGGTGGCTCCTTATATGCAGCCCTTGTTTGATAATCTGAATGTGATCAAAGGGCAGTTTACGCCCGGTGGCTCGGATGCCCGTAAGATAGATGATTTGCAAAAGAACGGGCAACTTGTGATTGAGGCATTGGCCTTCATCCGTGGTCGAAGCCTTTCGGAAACATTCTGTATCATCGATGAGGCACAGAACCTGACTCCGCATGAGATCAAAACGATTATCACCCGTGCGGGAGAAGGAACGAAAATGGTATTTACCGGGGATATCCAGCAAATCGACTCTCCTTATCTGGATGCACAGAGCAATGGTCTTGCTTATATGGTTGATAAGATGAAAGGGCAAGAACTGTTTGCCCACATCAATCTGATAAAAGGCGAACGTAGCCAGTTATCCGAATTAGCTTCCGATTTGCTCTAAGGATGGCTTTACGGCTTGTGGCTAAAGTTTGTAGTCATTGAAAGCCCCCTTGGTTTAGTTTGCTATTGAAAAATCTCTCTCTAATTCAAAATTAGAGGGAGATTTTTCAATAGGGGTGTTTTTGAATGGTTGAGAAGAAAATAAATACTATAACAGAAGATGAAACAATTAGTTGCGTGTTGCGGATTAGATTGCGAAAGTTGCGATGCCCGCATAGCTACTGTCAGAGATGATAATGAGTTAAGAGAAAAGACCGCCCAAAAGTGGAGTGTAATGAACAACGCACCTGAGATTACGGCAGCAACCATAAATTGTATGGGTTGTCGTGTGGACGGAGCGAAATTTGCGTATTGTAGTGATTATTGCGAAATCCGTAAATGTGTAAATAAAAAAGGATTTAATACTTGTGGCGACTGCAAAGAATTGGATGATTGTCAGATAGTTGGTGCCGTTCTCCAGCATGCTCCCGGTGCAAAAGAAAATCTTCTGTCTTCGACTGCTATCTGAAGTCTGAAAAAGATAATCCGATATATTTTACTGTTTTTGTGTTTTTTCGTATTATTGCATACGAATACTCATACAGCTAAAATAGAACTTTATGGATATCCTTCTCATTATCCTGGGGATGCTTTGTTTGCTGGCCGGCCTGGCCGGTTGTTTCTTGCCTGTATTGCCCGGTCCGCCTGTCTCATATGCGGGCTTGCTGCTTTTGCATTTTACAGACAAAGTTCATTTTAGTACTACGCAATTGATCTTATGGGCTTTGCTGGTCGTAATTGTCCAGGTTATGGATTATGTGACGCCCATGTTGGGCACGAAATACAGTGGAGGCGGCAAATGGGGGAATTGGGGATGCATGATCGGGACGATTGCCGGACTTTTCATCTTTCCTCCCTGGGGCATACTGATCGGTCCGTTTGCTGGAGCTGTAATCGGTGAGTTGCTTGGGGGAAAGAAGTCTGCCGAAGCATTTAAGGCTGGATTAGGGGCTTTTATCGGTTTTCTGTTCAGTGTGGTAGTGAAAGTATCGGTTTGCGGCTATTTTATCTATTGCTTTGTTGCAGCGCTATTCTGATCTGCTCTACTTTTTCCGGTGTACACGGATAGATTCGGGTATGATACAAACGATCAGTTGGGATCTTTGCCATTTGTAGCATTGCTGGAAAAGGATCATGGCTACCGAGATGAATATTGCCGCCCCGATGGCTACCTGTAAAGGAAACCAGTAAAGATCCTGTTGCGGGATGATCATCGGGACAAGGGCGACCGCTCCGGCTGGGGCAAATAATTTACCACTCCATTCAAATAGGGTAAACAAGCAGAAGAAGATCAGGCATGCGATGACACTTTCCGGTAGGCCGAGATATAGATGTCCTGCCAGTTGGAAAAGTGTACCGATAGTCGCCACTATTACTAATAATAGGTATGTCTGGGTCGGCCGGCTTCTGAATCCGGCTTTTGAAGTAGCAAATTCCACATAGGTCACGACCAGTGGCGGAAGGATGCAATATTTCCATGATGCATAGATTGGCAGTGCTGCTATTATCAGTAACGAAATAAACAATAAGCCCCATTTAATGAGCCTCTTTTTCTTTTCAGTCTGATCGGGGATATATTCGATTTTTTCCCGTAACCTTTGTTTTTCCATCCACACTTGTCCCGATACAATCATCAGCGACATGATGAATACGGCTACCGGATATACCCAACTGTCTGTCTGTAACAAGACAGGAAGCATGCAAGCGGAGATTTGAGGAATCAAGGTTGTTCTTGACAGTATCAGGCATATTGCCGGAAAGAGAAAGGATAAGAGTAAATTTATGATCAAAGGAAATGGAGAAAAAATGACGATACAGATACCAACCAATGCATTTATCGTCATCAGGAATACCAAAAGGAAACGGTTGATCTTCCAAACTCTTTTGTCAACTATCCACATTCCGATTACCAGTGCGGCCATTTCCGGGAAGATGATTTCCTTTTCTTCCAGACCTTCGGCCATTCCTATCATCAGCAGGATCATAAATAGTGCGTAGATATATCTTTTTCGTTTTGCTACTTCGGGCTGTAGCCGGTTATTTGTCCTCCCGGACAATTCCTGATCGTTCATATTTCCCTCATATTGATTAAAATGCATAACAGAATCGCGACAAAGATAATGTTTTATTGAAAATATATTTAGAAAAGAACCGGAATATGTTAAAACCTTATTTCTGCTTTTTTTGTTACCTTTGTAAATTAATAGGGCTGTGGCAAATAATTATCGAGTATGAAAAAGATTATTAATCCCTGGGAGGGACTGGATGGATACATGTGTTTTGGCTGTGCTCCGAGTAACCCGATGGGACTTCACATGGAGTTTTATGAGGATGGCGACGATATAGTGGCTTACTGGGAGCCGGAAGCTCATTATCAAGGTTGGTTGAACACGTTGCATGGCGGAATCCTGACAACATTGATGGACGAACTGGCGGGCTGGGTGGTGCTTAGGAAGTTGCAGACTTCGGGAATGACTTCCCGTTTGGATGCCCGTTTTCTGAAAAGTCTTTCCACCCGTGAACCCAGACTGACTATCCGGGGACGTATTAAAGACCGTAAACGAAATGCAATCTTTATCGAAACTGAAATCTATAACTCGCAAGATGAATTATGTACGCGTGCAGACTTGGTCTATTTCATTGTCACGCAGGAGCAGGCGACGGAAAAATTTCATTTCGCAGGATGCAAAGCAGAAGGTGAATAAACAATAAAACATAAATAACAAATGAAGTATATTGGAGCACATGTGTCGGCATCAGGTGGAGTTGAGAATGCTCCGGTGAATGCGAATGCGATCGGGGCGGAGGCTTTTGCCTTGTTCACCCGTAATCAGCGTCAATGGAAATCCGCTCCGTTGACAAAAAAGAGTATTTCCCTTTTCAAGGAACGTTGTGAAGAATTCGGTTATACGGCAGAGCATATTCTTCCGCACGACAGTTACCTGATCAATCTGGGACATCCGGAGGCCGAAGGTCTGCAGAAGTCACGGGATGCTTTTCTGGACGAGATGCAACGTTGTGAACAACTGGGACTGGACCGTCTGAATTTTCATCCCGGAAGCCATCTGAACCAGATGGATGTGGAGGACTGTCTGACACGCATAGCCGAATCGGTCAACTGGGTGCTGGACCAGACTTCGGGTGTCTGTGCCGTACTGGAAAATACTGCCGGGCAGGGGACCAACTTGGGATATACCTTCGAGCAGTTGGCTTACATTATAAATAAGGTAGAAGATAAATCACGTGTCGGGGTCTGTATCGATACTGCCCATACGCTGGCGGCAGGCTATGATATCAAGACTGCCGAAGGTTTTACGGATACATTCCGCCGCTTTGACGAAATAATCGGTTTCTCTTATCTGCGAGGTATGCATATTAACGACTCCAAGAAAGACCTGGCAACCCGTGTGGACCGCCATGACAGTATCGGAAAAGGAGTAATGGGATTGACTACCTTTAAAATGTTGATGGAAGATCCCCGGTTTGATAATATTCCTTTGATTCTGGAAACACCGGATGAGTCTATTTGGGCGGAAGAGATTGAATATCTGTATTCTATATAAAAGCGAAAGGAGCGGCTTTCACAAGTCACTCCTTTCTATTTAACCAAAACCTTAACTATGAAAGCCCAAATGTACAATGAATTTTCTAAACGAGCAAGAGTTGGGAGAGATAAGTTCTACTTTTGCGAATAAATAACAAATTAAATACATTATATTATGTTTATTTTAATGCCTGTCATCTTTGTCTTAGGGATTCTTGCAATTGCATTGGAGGATAAGATAAAGATAAATAAAGCTGCGATAGCTCTGTTTATGGCAATATCACTGTGGATGATATTGATGTTTGATGCCTATAATATTTTTGTCGAACGCTCCAGTCCTTTGTTTCAGGAGTTCCTGACTCAAAATCCGGAAATGGCAAATGCCCCTTTGAAAGATCAATTCATTACATTTATTACAAATCGTTCGATTGTTTACCATTTAGGGAATGTAGCCGAAACGCTTTTCTTTGTCATGTGTTCCATGTTGATTGTCGATATCGTGGACAAGCATGGTGGTTTCCGCTCTGTTACCGGATATATCCGCACGGCCAACAAGAGGAAATTATTGTGGTATATAAGTTTTGCCGCTTTTTTCTTCTCTGCTTTGTTGGATAATCTGGCCGCTGCTATTGTGGTCATGGCTGTGTTGCGGAAATTGGTTCCGGATAGGACGGATCGTTTGAAGTATGCCTGTATGGTCATTATTGCCGCAAATGCCGGTGGTTCATGGTCTCCGATCGGCGATGTGACCACCATTTTGCTCTGGGTGGGTAAGAATGTCACGGCTATGCACCAGATTTCCCATGTGTTCATCCCGGCATTAATCAACCTGCTTGTGCCTCTGACGATTGCCAATTTCTGGTTGTTTAAGAAAGATGCTACTTTACGCGTGATGAGCGAAGAGGAAATGGCAGACGAATATACACCGGAGATTCCGAACCATTCTCGCCGGGTCATCTTTGTGATCGGCGTTCTTTCACTGG
Organism: Parabacteroides vesiculifaciens; assembly: GCF_049860805.1. Lineage (NCBI taxonomy): Bacteria > Pseudomonadati > Bacteroidota > Bacteroidia > Bacteroidales > Tannerellaceae > Parabacteroides > Parabacteroides vesiculifaciens. The sequence continues at coordinate 1,813,192 of NZ_CP187555.1, read as the reverse complement.
CACTGGTTCCGGTCTTCCAGATGTTGACGAATCTTCCGCCTTTCCTGGGTGTTTTGCTGGGGTTGGTGATCTTGTGGTTTTATACGGATATTATGTATAGCAAGTTGCATATGCACGAATCTAATAAATTGCGTATTTCCCAGTTGCTTCCGAACATCGACCTGGCGACGATCTTTTTCTTCCTGGGCATCCTGATGGCGGTAGGAGCTTTGGAAACTTCCGGCCAGTTAGGATTGATGTCGGCTTTCTTGGACAAGCATGTGCACGAACCTTATCTGATTAGTTTTGTGATCGGTGTTCTGTCCTCTTGTGTGGATAACGTGGCTTTGGTGGCTGCAACAATGGGTATGTACCCGATTGTACCGGATGCAGCTAATCTGGCTTCTTACGCACAGTTCTTCGTTTCGGACGGAGGTTTTTGGACATTCCTTGCCTACTGTGCCGTGACTGGTGGTAGCATCCTGATCATCGGTTCTGCAACCGGCGTTACGGTGATGGGGTTGGAAAAGATCGATTTTATGTATTATACAAAACGATTTTCAATACTGGCACTGATCGGCTATTGCTGCGGTGCCGGCGTATATATGTTATTATTTGCATAAACTTTATTTATATGAGAAAAACATGGATTTTGATGGCAGCCTGTGCCGTTATGCTTTCCGCAGTGGAAGCCGTTGCATGCACGGGGCTGTTGGTGGGAAAGAAAGCCTCGGTGGATGGCTCCGTTATGATTAGCTATGCGGCAGATTCGCATACGCTATATGGTGAACTGTACCGTTGGCCGGCAGCGACCTGGCCGAAAGGGGCGATGCTGGATATCATCGAGTGGGATACCCATAAACCGCTGGGAAAGATCCCGCAGGTTGAGCAGACTTACTCTGTAGTCGGTAATATGAATGAACATCAGGTGGCGATTACGGAAAGTACTTTCGGGGGCCGCTCCGAACTGGTCGACACGACCGGTATCATGGATTACGGTAGCCTGATTTATGTAGCTTTGCAACGTTCCAAGACGGCGCGGGAGGCTATCCGGGTTATGACCGGTTTGGTTAAGGATTATGGCTACTATAGTAGTGGCGAAACATTTTCCATTGCCGATAAGAATGAAGCCTGGGTGATGGAAATGATCGGTAAAGGGCCGGGTAATAAAGGGGCTGTCTGGGTGGCTATCCGCATTCCGGACGATTGTATTTCGGCTCATGCCAACCAATCACGCATCCAGCAGATCCCGTTTAACGATAAGGAAAACTGCATCTATTCACCGGACGTTGTCTCTTTTGCCCGTGAAAAAGGCTATTTCAGCGGGAAGGACAAGGATTTCAGTTTCCAGAAAGCCTATTGCCCGTATGATTTCGGTTCTTTGCGTGGTTGTGAAGCCCGTGTATGGTCTTTCTTCCGCAAATATGACAAGTCGATGGACCAATATGCCGACCTGATCAAAGGGGACGTGACGAAAAAGCCGATGCCTTTGTATGTCAAACCGGATCGTTTGTTATCTGTTCAGGATGTGCAGAACGGTATGCGCGACCATTTTGAAGGTACGGATCTGGATATGACAAAAGATGCCGGTGCCGGTTCTTACAAGGTTCCCTACCGTTGGCGTCCGATGACTTTCGAAGTGGACGGTCAGGAATATACGAACGAACGTGCGATTGCCACGCAGCAGACCGGCTTTGTGATTGTTCCGCAGATGCGTAACTGGTTGCCGGATGCTGTCGGTGGTATTCTCTGGTTCGGGGTGGACGATGCGGATATGGCAGTCTTTACGCCGATCTATTGTTCGGTGACCGCTTCTCCCGAATGTTACCGTGTCGGAAACGGCGATATGATGAATTTCTCCTGGACATCCGCATTCTGGATTCATAACTGGGTGGCTAATATGGCGTATGGCAAATATAGCTATATGATTCAGGATATCCGCCCTGTCCAGCAGGAGTTGGAGAATGGCTATCAACAAACGGTCCCGGCTATCGATAAGGCGGCGATGGAATTATATGCCAGGAACCCGGCGGAAGCAGTCAAGTTCCTGACCTGGTTCAGTACAACGACTGCCGACCAGGCTACGGCTCGCTGGAAGAAGTTGGGAGAATACCTGTTAGTCAAATATATGGACGGTAACGTAAAGAAGGAGGAAAACGGACAATTCAAGCAGAATGGTTACGGACTATCCGAATATCCGGATTTCCCCGGCTATGATGAGGAATATTATCGCAGTATTGTAAAGAGTGCAGGTGATAGATTAAAAGTAAAATAGTATATTTGCCGATATTGTTGAACTAAAAAAATAAGGTATGAAAAAATTAGTTGTTATGTTGATGCTGGCTTTGTTCAGTATGGGTGCTTATGCACAGACACAGCAGGGGCAATCGTCGTTTGGATTTAATTTAGGTTACAATTTTAATGACATTGGCAATGCTACTATTGGCATCGATTACCGTTATTGTGTGACTGATGAGTTCCGTCTGACTCCGTCTATTACTCATTTTGTAAAGAATGATGGTTTGAATGCATGGGCGATCGATATGAATGCCCATTATGTGTTTAAATTGAGTGATATGTTTGGTTTTTATCCGTTGGCCGGGTTAAGCCTTTCTTTCTGGAAAGCAGGTCCCTTCAATGAAACCCGCTTTGGAGCCAATGTCGGTTTAGGTGGTGAAGTGTATGCTACAGACCGGATTTCTGTCGGATTGGAAGCTAAATATAACATTATAAAAGATTTGGATGCCGCAGCATTGGCTGTACGTGTCGGATATAATTTCTAAGTAATCGGATATTTGTACATATAAGAAAGGGGAGTGGCGACACATCCCCTTTTTTTGTTCTTAAATTAGACAATACCGCTTCTTCTTTATCATGATTATGTATTGGATCAGGGCAACCGCATCAAAAACCTCATTTCTTGGCAAAGGTAAATCTGTCTTTTTGATAAATTTCATACAATAAGTTCTCCAAAAAGGAGGATATTTATATTTGTCTGTTATCCAGTGATTTGTACTATTTCGAGTTTCTTAAAAAATATTACCCGCAAGGGTAATTTGAAATATATGGGGTAGAAAACCAAATTAGATGCGCTACTGTTTCGATTCAGACCAACGGGTATTTTAGTGAATCGTACAATAAGTAATAGATGACAATAAGATTCGTTTTGAGGAAATAATGAGCCAATTAAATGATGATTTATGGGTGTGAAACATGGATGACATGGTCATGCAAAATGATTGTCGTTCCGTAGGGGCAGGTTCTAAACCTGCCCGATATCGACAAATATACATGTTGCAATCGGGCGGGTTTAGAACCCGCCCCTACAGCGACACCTTAAATATACCCATAAATCATCATTTATGATTCACATCTGTCAAGAAACAAACTGTGTTTTGATGTGTTTTTCCTGGTATTTGATTGAATATTAGGTGGCTATGATTCTTCGCTCTACCATTGTTTATATGTGTCGAACGTAATGTTTTTGAAATTGGGAATCACCTGATATACTTTGCCCTTTAAAGAGTCTTCGGAATTAGTCGTGCTAAGCCCGATAACCCGCATACCCGCATTTGTCCCGGCCTGTATTCCGGCAAAAGAATCCTCAAATACCAGACAGTCGGAAGGCGATACATGCAGATCGGAGGCGGCAAGTAAATAACACATCGGATCCGGTTTACCTTTAGTAATCCGGTCGGCACTCACCACTGTATCGAACAGATTGTCGAGTTTCAAAAGGCGAAAGGCCCGTTTTAGCTTGACATCATCGGAGCTGGTGACCAAACCGATTTTTATACCTTTGCTTTTCAGAAGATGAATAAATTCCATCGCACCCGGAACAGGAGGAAAAGGCATTTTTTGTTCGAAATCCATTGATTCGCGGGTTACCATTTCTTTAAATTCTTCCGACCGGTCGGAGAAATATTTATCAAGTATATAAGGTAATGTCGTCCCTTTGATATGGGATGCAAAATTGGGGATTCCTGTCTGGTAGCGTTCTCCCGCTTCATTCCAGTAAATATCGTAAATAGGTTCTGTGTCTACGACCACACCGTCGAAGTCAAAAAAAGCAGTCTTCATAAACTGTTGTTCCATAAAAATCAATTCATTTAAAATAATTTGCCTGCAAATATACTTTTAATTGGAATATAATTAGTTACATTTGCGTAAAATCACAAAAATCGTTAGACCATGAAGACACGATTTATTTTCCTTTTTGTTGTTTTATTTTGTATCGTACCCTTTTTACAGGCACAATCATTGGCAGACCGTATTGGCGTTTGCGCTTCTGTAAATAAAGCTCCTTTGTTGAAACAGGCGGGTTGTTCTTATGTAGAGATCGGCATCCGCTCTTTTCTGGTTCCGGATAAGCCGGACAGTATTTTCGAAGCTAATTTGCAGGCGGCAAAAGATGCTGTATTACCGTTGTATTCGGGAAATAGCTTTTTCCCCGGAGATCTCCGGCTGACCGGGCCGGATGTTTGTCTGGATAAGATTATGGAATATGGAGAGGTTGCGATCAGACGTGCCCGGGAAGCCGGGATTAAGGTGTTGGTACTGGGGAGTGGAAGCGCCCGTAATATTCCCGACGGCTTCAGTAGGGAAGAGGCTACCGGGCAATTTACTGCCTTATGCCGGAGGCTGGCCCGGTATGCTGCCGGTTATGATGTGTGTATCGCAATCGAGCCTTTGCAAAGTTCGGAAACCAATTTTATTAATACGGTACGCGAAGGGACTGCGATTGCAGAGAAGGTTAACCATCCTAATTTGGGGGTGTTGGCGGATTTCTTCCACATGCTGCGAGAAAATGAAGATGCGGAAGCATTGGTCGATGCCGGTAAATGGTTGAAACATTGTCATATTGCTGAGAAAGAAATCCGTTCTGCACCGGGGGTGAAAGGGGATGATTTTACGCCGTTCTTCAAGGCGTTGCACCGGGCCGGATATACCGGTTCGCTTTCGATTGAATGCAAATGGGAGAATATGGATGATCAATTGGCTGCTTCTGTAGCCTCAATTAAGGAACAAATTTATAAATCTTATTGACTTTTTTGAGAATTAGTATCGTAGAAGTATAAAAACTTCTATCTTTGTGCACGTGCACATGAAGAAAGACTAATGTAAATTGATTGTCTAACTAATTATAATATCAATAAAACAAAATGAAAGCGTATTTAAAATTAGCAGCTTTGTCATTGACCTTGCTGTGTGGTGCATGCCAGCCAAACGACGGATGGCAGAAATTGTTTAACGGGAAAGATTTCACCGGTTTTAAGCAATTGAACGGGGAAGCTCCTTACCGTGTGGAAGATGGTTGTATGGTCGGCAAATCCGTATCCGGCCAGCCGAATAGCTTTATGGCTACCGAACAGGATTATGGCGATTTCATCCTGGAATTTGAAGTGAAGTGTGATCCGAGCCTGAATTCCGGTGTACAGTTCCGTAGCGAGAGCTTGCCGGAATACCAGAATGGACGTGTACACGGTTACCAGTGTGAAATAGACCCGTCCGATCGTGCCTGGAGCGGAGGCGTTTATGATGAAGCACGTCGCGGATGGTTGGTTCCTTTGACGGATAATGATGCCGGCCGTGCCGCTTACAAAAGAGATGACTGGAATAAGTATCGTATTGAAGCCATTGGTAACAGCATCCGTATCTGGTTGAACGGCGTGAATACGGCAAACTTGGTAGATGATCTGACTCCGAAAGGCTTTATCGCTTTCCAGGTTCATGGAATCGGCAAAGATACATCTAAAGAAGGCAAAGAAATCTGGTGGCGTAATATCCGTATTAAAACGGAAAACCTGGAAGCTGAGCGCATGCAGGGTCAGTTGGCTCCGGAAGTAAACTGTATTCCGAATACGTTGACAGAAACAGAAAAAGCTGCCGGTTGGAAGCTATTGTTTGACGGTAAGACTTCTGCCGGATGGCGTGGTGCCGGAAAGGATGCATTCCCCGAAAACGGGTGGAAGATCGAAAATGGCGAATTGACAGTTATGAAAAACGGCGGTCCGGAAGGCAAAAGAGGCGGTGATATCCTGACAAACGATGAGTTTGGTGCATTCGAACTGAGCTTTGAATTTAAGTTGACTCCGGGTGCTAATAGCGGTATGAAATATATGATCCAGGAAAGCGAAAAGAATAAAGGCTTCGTGATCGGTCCGGAATTCCAGGTATTGGACGACCAGCTTCATCCGGATGCCAAGTTGTACACGACTTATCCCGGTAGCCGTACGGTTTCCAGCTTGTACGATATTATCCCGGCGAAAAACAAACGTTTCAATGGTGTCGGACAATGGAACAAGGGTGTTATCAAAGTATTCCCTAACAAACACGTCGAACATTGGATGAACGGCTTTAAGACCGTTGAATATGATTGGGCTTCGGATGCATTCCTCGAATTAGTGAAGGGTAGTAAATTCGCGAAGAAAGAATATAATGAATTCGGTGGCTTCGGTACTGCTGAAAAAGGCCATATCCTTTTGCAGGACCACTGGGACGAAGTTTCTTACCGTAATATCAAGATTAGAGAACTCAAATAGTTAACTAAAAAACAGGAACCATGACAACACGTAGAGATTTCCTTAAACACAGCGCCTTGGGCGCAGCCGGTCTGACTATTGGCGGACTGGGGTTCAGTACAGAGAGTTACGCTAACATAATGGGCGCAAACGAGAAGATTCGTGTGGGTATCGTCGGCTTTTCAGACCGTGCCCGCCATTCTCTGATCCCTGCTTTTATGGCTTGTGCCGATGAGTTGGGATTTGAAATCGTCGCTATTTCCGACATCTGGAAACGGCGCAGGGAAGAAGGCGTTGCTTTCTTCCAGGAGAAATATGGAAAGAAGGTGAAAGCATTCCGTAACAACGAAGAACTGTATGACGCAAAAATGTGTGATGCGGTGATCGTCGCCACTTCAGACTTCCAGCACGCCTTGCACTGCATCGAAGCGGTTAAAGCCGGATGCGATGCTTATGTAGAGAAACCTTTTGCTGAAACAATGGAGGATGCCCGTGCCGCCCGCAAAGCTGTGTTGGAAAGTGGAAAGATCGTGCAGATTGGTTCCCAGCGCCGTTCGGCTCCTAACTACCATGCCGCCAACGATTTTATCCGTTCCGGTAAGTTCGGCAAGATCACGATGGTGGAAATGTGCTGGAACGTGAACCAGCCCGGACGCTGGCGTCGCCCGGCGTTGGTTGCACAATGTTTTGAAAAAGATACTGACTGGAAACGCTTCCTGCTGAATCGTCCGTATGAAGAATGGGATCCGCGTAAATATCTGGAATATCGCCTGTTCTGGCCGTATTCTTCCGGCATACCCGGACAGTGGATGTCGCACCAGATCGATACGGTACACTGGTTTACGGGTTGTAACCATCCGAACAGTGTCGCTGCCAATGGCGGAATCTATCAATGGAATGACGGACGCCGCAGTTATGATACGATGACGGCTGTCTTTGATTATGGAAAAGCAGGTGAGAATTTCCAGGTGGTATATTCTTCCCGTATGCATAACTCGGCAGGAGGAACAAAAGAGTTGTACTTCTCCAATGGCGGTACGTTGAATCTGGATACGAATAAGGTAACATCGGAAGGTGGCCTGACCAAACGTTTTGCTGATGAAATGGGAATGCAACCGAACTTGTTGGAAGAATACGAATTGCCGTCTATCAAGGTGGAAACAGGTTCCAACACCGGAGCCGATCCGATGACAAACCTGCATATGCGCAACTGGATGGAATGCGTAAAGAGCCGCAAGCAACCGAATGCTCCGGTAGATGCCGGTTATAACCACTCCATCGCCAACATCATGTGTACAGCTTCTCTTCGTACAGGAGAAAAAGCTACGTTTGACGAAGCAAGACAGGAAGTGCTTGCCGGCGGCAAAGTCTTTAAATATTGATTATTCGTTCTGTAAGAAGCTGCATAGTACGATTCTTTGACGTACGTCGGCAATAACATTCTTTGTGGAGGTAAGTAAGCTGAATGTGTACTTATCTCCATAATTTTTTTGTACTGTTTCCAAGTCTTTCACGGTACAGAAAAAGAAGCCGCTTACCGGCTGTTCCTGCCCGAAATTATGGAACTTGTTGCCCAGATAGAAATTCAGCCCGTAAAGATTAGCGTATGTCTTCAGATCATTCATCACATACATATTCATGTCATCCAACGGATATTCTTTCTGAACCTGCTCGGCAAACGGGCGGGCGGAACTTCCTTGGCGTATACCGCGCATGACAACCCCGTCGATCAGCAGGTTAATGGCAAAAGCCAATGCGATCGTTGCATACAGGATCTTAATATTGATCTTCTTGAACATCTGGTAATAGACTGTTGCCAGAATAGCCAAAAGAACGATCAGGATACATATTGTCAGCCCGCAGGGATGTGCGAACATATTCGATACCAACTCGACCGTTTCCAATGTGGATTGACGGCTTGTGTACTGGCTCGCAATCCTGACGGGATCGATTGCCCTGGCCATCGTCAAGCCGATGGCGATCACGACAACGGCCGTGATGGAAGCCATGAATGCAGCGAATACACGGGTTACTTTCGTCCGGTATTCCGTAATATACAAGGTATATTGAGCCAGGAATATTGCAATAAACGGATAAGCCGGCATCAGATATACGCTTCGTTTGCTGGAAGGTATCGAGTAGAAGAAGATTATGCAAACCAATGCCACCAGGCTGAACAGTTTCTCTTTTTCCATCGACCGGATATTATTCCAGATATCTGCCAGCATCTCCTTCACCGGCTTTTCCGGTTTGTGCAGCTTCAATCCGAATAAAGAGAAAAAGAAGAAGATTGTCCAGGGAATAAATCCTGCAGCCAATGTCATGAAGTTATACCAGACTCCGTTCTCGTGTCCCAGATTGTAATGTATTTCAGGCGTGCTGAGATGGAAGAAGCGCCCGAAATTCTCTGCCAGTACCACATTCAGGAATGCATCGCCACCCTGCTTCCAGGCTGCAACGTACCACAATAGGGGCAGGAACAGAGAAGAAATACCTGCATAAAGAAGTGCTTTGAATATCACTAAATAAGAATATTTGCGAAGCATCAACAAATAGACTCCGAAGACAAACAGCGGCAGGATTATACCTACAGGCCCTTTTGTCAGCACGGCACAGCCCAATAAGGCCGGAATAGCGACCGGCACGCCTTTAAGTTCCAGTTTGTCTTCCCATCGATACAGCTGGAAAAGCCCGATCACGATAAATGTCGTCAGCAACATATCCACACGTGTCGTCATGGCGGCCCGGTGTATCTCGATGCATGTGATTAGTAATAATGTCGCTATGAATGCCTGCTGGAACCGCAACCGTTTGCCAAAGAAAACCAGCGTAAAGCCGATCAGTATAATAAAGGCCAGCGCAGACGGCAGGCGGGAAGTGAACTCGGAAACATATCCCTGCGGCAGGGAAGCGGCTGCCATCAGCCAGTGTGCCAACGGCGGCTTGTAAGCAAATTCGTTTGCATAGACCTGTGGCAAAACCCAGTTGCCGGTTTCGAGCATGGAAACGGCTACGGCCGCTTCACGGGGTTCTCCCTTAGTCGAAAAATCTCCCAGCCCGATCCAGGGAAGGACGGAGATTATGCAAATGACGATAACCATCGTTACCGGCTTTTGCAGATAAAGATATTGAAGAGTAGGTGTGCGCATAGTTTAAATCGGTAAGGAGCTTTCGCCCCATTCTATTCATTTTTATTAAAATGCAAAAGAACGACTTTTTACGGACTTTTTGTTCATTTCGAGAATTTTTTTTATGTTCCTAAACATTCTTTGATGGAAGTCCGGATGATATTTGCATCTTCTTTATTTTCTTTCAGAATAGAGAGGATGAGGTTTAAGTAACTTTCTTTATTACTGATGCCGCAGTATTTGCAGAGTTGGGACTGCGGCAACATTCCTTTCTGGTTGTAGACGCGAAGAATATTTTTGTAATCTCCGGTTTCGGCAAACAGGATGAATTTCTCTTTGATTCCTCTGTATATTTCGTCTACGTGGACGGTTTCACGGATGCTTTCCACATGTTCGGTCAGTTCGTCTACCGTACTCATCTTCCGATTCAAGGCTGTCTCCAACTTTTTCTGCACGCGGTGGCGGGCATGGAGCAGAACCTGGCTTTCAAGGTCTTTCAGGAAAAGCTTGATAACGTTTTCTTTGACCTGATTGAAGACCTGTTCGGGATCTTTCATCAGGCGGGCGGCAACGGTTTTGATAACCGGTTCCAGCATCAGCAGGTTTTCCACTTCGGCAACGTTGGGCACGTAGATATGCTGCTCGCGCAGGTAAGCTATTTCTCCTTCCGTGCGGCGGTCACGGTCTACGATTCCTTTCGAATCCAGGGTATGGAAATCTTTCAATTGGCCGAATGCCTTTGTCGTTTCGATCACTTTCTGGCAACCTCCCATCGGTTTTACTTTGTAGTCGGGGAAGATAAGCGGGTAGAGGCGGCTGTCTATGCTGTTGGAGTCGGTTCCTTCGATAAACAGGATCGGTTTGCGGCTGCCTAATATTTCCATATAGACTTCTTCAGGGAAGCTGTCGTTGCTTTCGATCAGTTCGTAGTCCCATATCCGGGCATCTGCATTGTAAGAGCGAATCCAAAGGCGTTTGCTGTTGTCGCGGGAGGCGGCAAAGTCGATGTCGTGCGTCAGATATACATACGTGCAATCCGGTCGCATGGCTTCTATCTCGTCCCACAAAGGATTTTTGATGGAGTCGTGGAGCAGGATTTCCGGCTCCTCAATGATTAATAGTGCGTTTTCCCGGGCACAGAGTACGGCGCCGATCAGATAAAACACCAGTTTTTCGCCGTCGCTCATCCGGCCGGCCGTGTAGGAATCTCCGTCGATACTGGTGGAGGCCAGTTCTATAAAGCCGGATTTGCGGACCAGGCGGTTATGCGGGAACATCTTTTCCCAAATTGTCTGGATGCGGTCTATCTTGGTGACTGGCGGCAATAAATCGGGCGTTAGCTTACTTTCTTCCTTATACTGGACGGCTGCTTCGAATTCTTCGGTTTGGAGGTGCAGGATCAGTTTTTCGTATTCTGACATACGCGGCATGAAAAGCCGTTCCGCAATCATGGATTGAAGCCGTGCCAGCTCGTTGCCGTTCGCAGGTGCCTTGTTTTCTTCGCTGCTAAGGAAGAGGGAATGCATTCCGGATATCCATACGCTTTGTCCGGTGTAGCGCTGGTGCAAATTTCTGCCGAAGGAGCTTTTACCGGCTCCGTTAGCCCCGATTACTACCAGCACTTTCGTGTCGAGGGTAACGGGAGCTGAAGTATTTTGATTGGTAGGAAGAATTAAATCCATAACTGGTCTTCGATTAGTTTCCCCAAAGGTAAATAAAAATTCCATAGGCGTGAAACAAAAGTTCCATAGGCATGAAACAAAAATTCCATAAGCATGGAACAAGAGTTTCATGCTTATGGAACTTTATTTTCTTCCGTATGTATCGGACGGTTTAGTAAGCGCGTGCAAATAATACGCGCTGTGCGGAAGGTTTACCGGTAACGATGCATGTGCCCGGTGTCTTATCGCTATCCAAAGGAATGCAACGGATCGTAGCTTTTGTTTCGTTCTTGATCTGTTCTTCCGTTTCGGGAGTGCCGTCCCAGTGAGCCATAATGAAATAGCCTTCGTCAAGCCGTTGCTTGAACTCGTCGTAGGTGTCTACTTCGATTGTTTTCTCAGCCCGGTGGTCGAATGCTTTCTGGAAGATGTTTTTCTGTATTTCTTCCAACAGGTTCTGAACATATGTTTCGATGTTGTCGCAAGTCACGGTTTCTTTTTCCAGTGTATCGCGGCGCATGACTTCGATCGTGTTGTTTTCCAGGTCACGTCCGCCCATAGCCAAACGTACGGGAACGCCTTTCAGTTCGTATTCTGCAAACTTCCATCCCGGCTTCTTGTTGTCGGCGTCATCATATTTGACTGAAATACCCAATGCTTTCAACTTGGCAACGATACCGCTTACCTTTTCGCTGATCTGCGCCAACTGTTCTTCGCTGCGGTAGATCGGAATGATTACCACCTGGATAGGAGCGAGGTGTGGAGGCAATACCAGACCGTTATCGTCGGAATGGGACATGATCAAGGCACCGATCAGACGGGTTGAAACTCCCCATGAAGTAGCCCAGGCATAGTCGCTCTTTCCGTTCTTGTCGATAAAAGTAACGTCGAATGCCTTGCCGAAGTTTTGTCCTAAGAAGTGAGACGTACCGGCTTGCAGTGCTTTTCCGTCTTGCATCATCGCTTCGATCGTGTAAGTATCCAAAGCTCCGGCGAAACGTTCGCTTGCAGACTTGACACCTTTGATAACCGGCATCGCCATATAGTTTTCGGCAAAGTCAGCATATACACCCTGCATCTTCTTTGCTTCGATTTCGGCTTCTTCGCGGGTTGCGTGAGCGGTATGTCCTTCTTGCCACAGGAATTCTGCGGTACGGAGGAAGAGGCGGGTACGCATTTCCCAGCGCATTACGTTTGCCCATTGGTTGCAAAGGATAGGCAGGTCGCGGTAAGACTGGATCCAGTTGCGGTAAGTGTTCCAGATGATTGTCTCGGATGTCGGACGGATAATCAGTTCTTCTTCCAGTTTGGCGGCCGGATCGACTACGACACCTGTACCGTCGTGGTTTGTTTTCAGACGATAATGTGTTACAACGGCGCATTCTTTGGCGAAGCCTTCCACATGTTCGGCTTCCTTGCTTAGGAATGATTTCGGGATCAGCAAGGGAAAGTAAGCGTTTACGTGACCTGTTTCCTTGAACATATCATCGAGGATACGTTGCATCTTTTCCCAAATTGCATATCCGTAAGGCTTGATCACCATACAGCCGCGCACTGCAGAATTCTCTGCCAGATCCGCTTTGATTACCAGATCCTGGTACCACTGCGAGTAGTTTACACTTCTCGGAGTCAGTTCTTTCAGCTCTTTTGCCATTTCCTTATAATTCTATATGTTTTTTCTATTGATTCCAAATATGACGTGCAAAGGTACAAAAATATTTGCAAAAAAGGCCACTCCTCGAAAGAAGCAGCCTTTTATTTATGGATAAGAAATTTTCTTATTTGTATGCTTCGCCCTTAATAGCAGCGATACCCGGAAGAACTTTGCCTTCGATAGCTTCCAGCAGAGCACCACCACCTGTAGAAACGTAAGAGACGCCGCTTGCCAGACCGAACTTGTTGACACAAGCAACAGAGTCACCACCACCTACTAATGAGAAGGCGCCGTTTTTAGTTGCTTCAACGATAGCTTCGCCTACTGCGCGGGAACCGTCTGTAAAGTTTTCGAATTCGAATACGCCAGTAGGACCGTTCCACAGGATCGTCTTGGAGTTCTTGATAACATCAGCATAAAGAGCGATTGTCTTCGGACCGATGTCAAGGCCTTCCCATCCGTCAGGAATTTCGTTTACATCAGCATAAGCAGTCTTGGCATCGTTGCTGAAATCGTCAGCAATCTTAGCATCGACAGCCAATACCAGGTTTACACCTTTTTCTTTTGCTTTTTTCATAAGGTCGAGAGCCAGATCCAACTTGTCGTCTTCGCAGATCGATTTACCGATCTTGCCACCCATAGCCTTTGTGAAAGTATAAGTCATACCGCCGGTGATGATCAGGTTATCTACCTTGTTCAAGAGGTTTTCGATGATTTCGATCTTCGAAGAAACTTTGGAACCGCCCATGATTGCAGTAAACGGACGGGCGATGTCGTTCAATACCTTTTCGACAGCTTTTACTTCTTTTTCCATCAGGTAGCCGAACATCTTGTGGTCAGCATCGAAGTAATCGGCGATCAATGCCGTAGAAGCGTGAGCACGGTGAGCTGTACCGAATGCGTCGTTTACATAGCAGTCAGCATAAGATGCCAATCTCTTTGTAAATTCTTTCTGGCTTTCTTTAACGGCTTTCTTGGCCGCTTTCTTTTCTTCGTCTGTTGCATCTTCTGCCAAACCTCTTGGTTTGCCTTCTTCTTCTGCATAGAAACGAAGGTTTTCAAGGAGCAATGCTTCGCCCGGTTGCAGAGCGGCAGCTTTAGCGCCGGCTTCTTCACCGATACAGTCGTTAGCAAACTGAACATCGACACCCAGCAGTTCGGAAACGTGTTTCAGGATGTGTTTCAGTGAATATTTGTCAGTAACGCCTTTCGGACGTCCCAGGTGAGAACCGATGATTACACTACCACCGTCTGCCAAAATCTTTTTCAGAGTAGGAAGGGCGGCACGGATACGAGTGTCGTCTGTGATGTTGAAGTTTTCGTCCAGAGGAACGTTGAAGTCAACTCTTACAAATGCCTTTTTGCCGGCAAAATTGAAATTGTCAATTGATTGCATAACTCTTATATTTAAGTTCTGTATTAAAATATCACGCTTAGCGGACGCAAACTTACACAAAAATATTTTATTTCATTGTTTCATATTCTATAATTATTGGCTTAAATGAAAAACTTCCATACTCTTCGATCAAAACATGTATGCTTTGCGTTTAAAACATATATGCTTTGAATGCGAAACATATGTGTTTTGAAAAAGGTAGTTTCCGGTTGCGTTTTTCTATTATATGTATAGGGAATCGGAAAGCAGGGGTTATTGTGATAAATTTTTTTTAATTCTTTTAATAGACGGTAATAAATAAGACTTTTATATTTGTCGCCAGCTATTGATAAACAATTTTGTACTAAAATTTTTTATGACAATGCGAACAAATCATCTTAATCTACTACTTGTACTCGTACTTGTATTATTTCCGATGAGTACACGCGCATATGGCGCCGGTGAATGTGTGATGTTGTACACTCCCTACACAAAGATTGCGGTTCCGCCGGGAGAGTCTATCAATTACAGTGTTGATGTCATTAATAATTGTGACGAAGTGAAGAATGCTTCTATCTCCGTCTCAGGAATGCCACGGGGATGGAAATATGAGATGAAAGCCGGAGGTTGGACGGTTGACCAGATATCCGTTCTGCCGGGTGAGAAGAAGAATTTTTCTTTTAAAGTGGATGTTCCGTTTAAGGTTAATAAGGGAACGTACCATTTTACACTGACTGCCCCAGGTGTGGCGGAGCTACCATTGACTGTAACTGTGTCCGAACAAGGAACTTATCAGACTGAATTTATGACGAAGCAGCCCAATATGCAGGGCAATTCGAAATCGACTTTCAACTTTAATGCTACATTGAAGAACCAGACGGCCGACCAGCAACTTTATGCACTGATGGCGGACGCTCCGAGGGGATGGAACGTCACTTTCCGGGTTGCCGGCAAGCAGGCTACTTCCGCACAGGTGGAAGCCAATGCAACGGAGAATATCAGTATCGACATCAATCCGGCGGCAAATGTGCAGGCGGGCACTTATAAGATTCCGGTCCATGCGACCACCAGTTCGACTTCGGCCGATATCGAGCTGGAGGTGGTAGTCACCGGCTCTTATGATATCGAACTGACGACTCCGCGGGGATTATTGAGCGCTGAAATTACGGCAGGAGATATGAAACGTATTGATCTGGTAGTACGCAACAATGGATCTGCCGAACTGAAGGATGTCCAATTGACAGCCACTAAGCCGGTTGACTGGGAAGTAACCTTCGAACCTTCCAAAATAGAGAAACTGACGGCAGGCAGCACGACGAATGTTACTGCGACGATAAAAGCATCCGGAAAGGCTCTGCCGGGCGATTATGTGACGAAGATGACGGCTAAAACGCCGGAAGTCAATACGACTGCGGAGTTCCGCATATCTGTTCATACTCCTATGATTTACGGTTGGTTGGGAATTTTAATTATTGTGCTCGTGCTGGGCGGTGTGTTTTATCTGTTCCGTAAATATGGAAGGAGGTAAGCCATGTGCCAGTATGTGATCGAACTTACCGGTTTGACGAAAAAGTATGGAAACTTTACTGCCGTGAATGATCTGAACCTGCAGATCCGTAAAGGTGAAATATTCGGGTTGCTGGGGCCGAACGGGGCGGGGAAGTCTACGACCATACTGATGATGCTGGGCCTGACCGAGCCGACAGACGGCTCCGTAAAAGTATGTGGCGTCGATTCCACCACTCATCCGATAGATGTGAAACGTAAAGTCGGGTATCTGCCCGAGGATGTAGGCTTTTATGAGGACATGACGGGGATCGAGAACCTTATTTATACAGCTGCCTTGAATGGTATTCGGAAAAAAGAGGCGCGTACGAAAGCGGAACAATTGCTTGATCGGGTAGGACTATCGAAGGAGGCGGATAAAAAGGCTGGCAAATATTCCAAAGGAATGCGTCAACGTCTCGGATTGGCCGATGTGTTGATCAAAAGCCCTGAAGTTGTCATTCTGGACGAGCCGACTTCCGGAATAGATCCGGCCGGTGTGCAGGAGTTTATGGGATTGATCCGGCAACTGAGCCGGGAAGAAGGGTTGACCGTCTTGTTTTCTTCCCATCATCTGAACCAGGTCCAGCAAGTTTGCGACCGGGTAGGATTGTTTGGTGGGGGGAAGCTGCTGGCGGAGGTCGAACTGACCGATTTACATAAGACCGAGCATGGACTTGACGATATCTATAATCAATATTTCGGGGGAGGACGCAGCCATGAGTAATACGAATCATCCTTTCTGGGTTATTGTCAATAAGGAAATTTCCGATTATGTAAGAAGTTGGCGTTTTATTATCCTGATCGTTATCATTGCGTTGACTTGTATGGGTTCGTTGTATACGGCCCTGACAAATATCCGCGAAGCGATAAAGCCGAATGATCCGGACGGAGCTTTCCTTTTCCTGAAACTGTTTACGGTATCGGATGGGACGCTGCCTTCTTTTGCCGTATTTATCAGTTTTCTGGGACCTTTGTTGGGGATTTCACTGGGTTTCGATGCTATTAATTCAGAGCAAAACAAAGGAACGCTGAGCCGCATCTTGTCTCAGCCGATCCACCGGGATTATCTGATTAATGCGAAGTTTGTGGCGGCTCTGACTGTAATCGGCATCATGTTGTTCATGCTGGGATTCTTAGTTATGGGATTCGGATTGATTGCGATCGGGATTCCGCCTACGGCAGAGGAGTTTATGCGTGTCATCTTCTTCCTGGTCGTAAGCCTCTTTTATGTGGCGTTCTGGTTGAACCTGTCGATATTCTTTTCGATCCGTTTCAAACAGGCGGCAACTTCGGCATTGGCTTGTGTGGCGATCTGGTTGTTTTTCAGCGTATTCTATAATATGATTATCAACTTGGTAGGAAAAGCGTTGAGCCCTTCGGCTTGGGTTTCTGACTATCAGGTGATCGCTTACCAACGGTTTATGCTGAATTTACTCCGCTTTGCACCGAGCGAGTTGTTTAATGAGGCGACGATGACATTGTTAATGCCCTCCGTGCGGAGTCTGGGTCCGCTGACAATGGAGCAGGTGCATGGTGCGATTCCAAGCCCGTTGCCTTTAGGCCAGAGCCTTTTGGTTGTCTGGCCGCAACTGACAGGATTGATTGCAGCAACAGTTGTATGTTTTGCTTTGTCGTATGTCTCGTTTATGAGGAAAGAGGTACGGTCAAGGTGAATAATGTGCCAATGTGTTAATATGCCGATGTGCCAATGAATGGGAGTTTCCTGTTTATTGGCATATTGGCACATTATTCACAGTGGCGCATTATTTATCATTCTGTTAATTTGAAACGCAAGCGTAGCCGGCCGTCAGTATAATCGTATGTCAGCATTTTGAAATGTCCGATTTCAGACGTGTTGTTGACATGCGCTCCGATACAGGCACAAGCGTCGTAATCTCCGATGCGGACAACGCGCAGCGTTTCGCTTGCGTCTTCCGGCAACTTGCTGAGATCGACGATCTTCCCGGCTTCCGCTTTCGGCACAAATTCGATTGTAACCGGCAGATGCCGGTCGATCACTTCATTAATCCTGCGTTCCACCTCGGCCATCATTTCGGCCGTCGGTTCTTCCGGTAACTCGTAGTCACATTTACTCTTTTTCCTTTCTATATGAGCATTCTTCGATCGTGGGCAACCGAACATACGAACCATTGTCTGATTCAAAATATGTTCTGCCGTATGCATAGGAGGATATTCCTGTTTGTTGTGTTCGTTTAATTGGATTTCCTGTTCCACAATTCTATTTCTTTTTTTAATATACTATATACATTAATATCTACATATTTACCTGATATCAACAATTCACCATCCCGCTCCGTTCCCTCTAATGTGAATCCCAAACGTTTTGGGATGGCATTGCTCGGGATGTTGCCGACGGCACACCGGATTTGAATGCGGTTTATGTTACGTTCACGGACAGCCCATTGGCAGAGATAACGGACTGCTTGTGTGACAATCCCTTTTCCCCGGTAGGCAGGAAGCAGCCAGTAACCTATTTCCGTGCGGTGGTTGGGGGCATCGGAAAAATGGAAGCCTGCCAGCCCGCAGATATTTGTCCCTTGTTCCAAAATATATACCGGATCGCGTTGCTTGTAAGGAACTGCCAGTACGGACAGTAGGAATCCCTCTTCGCCCGCAACACTTTTGAGCTCGTCTACAAAAGGCAGCCAGATGCGCAGGTCTTCCCGGTTCTTGTCGATCGCTTCAAAGATCGGAGCTGCATCCTCGAAAGTCGCTTCCCTGATTGTATAGCCGGAAATACCGATCGGATGGGAGTGGGGACGAATCGTCTTTTCGAATGCTTTTCTTGCGCTGTTATTGCGGTAATATACTTCACCGCAATATCGGAAACCCAGCGTGTCGATCAGGCGAAGCATATAAGCATTGTCATATTTTGTATCTACACGGAAACTGTAGATGCCTTTCTGGCGGCTCACCTCTTCGGCTTGCAACATAAATTGTTTTGCCATGCCCTGCCGTTTCATCTCATCGGCAATGGCAAGCCGGTGAACGATGACATAAGGAAGGTCGTTCGACCATTTGCCCTCTATAGCTTTATAAACAGGTTCGCCGTCGAATGAAATAACTCCGTATGCAATAACCCGGCCTTCCCGGCAGATGACGTATCCGTTGCCGTCCTGTATGTCTTGCCGGATATGTTCGATAGCCGGATAGTTCTCGTCCCATTGCTGACTTCCAAGACGTTGCATTTGGGCTTTTGCCTGCCCGATAATTTGCCAGATCCGCTCGATATCTGTTTCTGCTGCTTTTCGGAATATGTCGGATGTATCTGAGGTTGTCATTCGTCTTTCGTGTTTATATTATGAATCCCCAAAGATAGTTCTTATTTTATTATTTCAATGCGATATGGAATGTCGAAACAGGGCGACCGCACCAAATTCATTTTTAAGCGATACGATCTTATGGACTACATAATATAAGTAATAATCTATCCCTGCTACAAGAAAACTTATCTACATAGGCATAAAAAACATCGGAGTGCCTATCAATTCTGTAATCAGTGCCAGTGATTATAAAATCAGTGCCAGCAATTATATAATCATAACCACTGATTATAAAATCACTGACACCGATTACAGAATTAGCAGGCACTTAAGAAAGAATTATTCGGGACAAAAACGGGTTTTTCTCTCCATAGAAATAAAGAATTGTTACTGCTGGATTTGGTGCGGTTGCCCTAAATGTCAAAATGATAAGCGGAAAAGCCCGTTTTTATAAACATTTGCTATTCTTAACCAGGTAATTCTAATCAAAACAGTTTAATTTTTGTTATAAAGATAGATTTAAGTCTGAAACGGTCTAAACAATTTATTAGGTATGATACGAAAATTATTGATTCGGGATCTGACTCTCCGGGATGGTCAGCAATCTGCTTTTGCAACGCGAATGTCACAAAAACAGATAGACAGAGTGCTTCCTTTTTATAGAGAAGCCGGTTTTTACGCGATGGAAATATGGGGTGGTGCCGTGCCGGATTCTATCATGCGATATCTGGGAGAAGATCCCTGGGAACGATTGGAAAAGATAAAAGCAGCCATTGGGAATGCTTCCAAGTTGGCCGCCCTTTCACGCGGACGTAACCTGTTTGGCTACAATCCTTATCCCGATAAGATTATTAAAGGCTTCTGCCGCAATTCCATAGAATCCGGATTGGATATCATGCGCATATTTGATGCGCTGAATGATGTGGAGAATATAAAATCGACAGTCAAATATGTAAAACGCTTCGGAGGAATAGCCGATTGTGCCGTTTGCTACACGATCGATCCGTATCATTCGGCCGTAGAAAGAATTGTAGCGGCTTTGCATGGACATTCGTTGCATAAGCCTGTTTTTACAAATGAATATTTCTTAGACAAAGCGCTTCAAATGGAGGCTTTGGGAGCCGATATGATCACGATTAAAGATATGAGCGGTCTGATCCCGCCGGGAAGAAGTGCCGAAATGGTGCGTTTGTTTAAAAAGCACCTCAAAGTTCCGGTAGATTTTCATACCCATTGTACGCCCGGATATGGTCTGGCCTCGGTTTTGGCTGCTATTGTCAACGGAGTGGATATCGTCGATACCAATATTTGGTATTTCGCCGGTGGAACGGCTGCTCCGGCAATCGAACTGGTGTACGTGTTCTGCAAGAAAATGGGTATCGAGCTGGATATCAATATGGAGGCAATTGCAAAGATTAATGCTCATTTGTTGGATATCCGCAAGGATTTATCCGCTTTCGATATGGCAAAACAATTGCCTAAACCGTTTAATCCGTTGACAGACAGAATACCCACCGAGATCGACCGTTTCTTTAACGATGCGATCGACGCGGCCCGTAAAGATAAAGAGGAAGATTTGCTTATCTTCTGTCATGCCATAGAAGAATATTTTGGTTTCCCCGAACCGAATGAATTGGTGAAGAAAGCCCAGATACCGGGAGGCATGTATACGAATATGGTGGCCCAGTTGAAGCAATTGGGGCAGTTGGACTTGTTGGAGAAGGCGATGTCGCTGATTCCCCAGGTGCGTATGGATGCAGGCCTGCCGCCCTTAGTTACGCCGACGAGCCAGATCATCGGGGCTCAAGCCGTGTCATGTGCGTTGGATCAATTGAAAGGACGTCCGATGTACAGTAATCCGTCCAACCAGTTTATCGCCTTAGTCAAAGGAGAATATGGAAAGACGCCTGTCCCGGTCGATCCGGAATTCCGCTTGAAGATTACGGGTTCGCGGGATGAAGTACCCTATGATCCTTCCGATTATGAAATGCAGGAGAATCCTGTTATAGAAGAAAACGGTGTCCAATTGGCCGAAAACGAGAAAGAAGTCTTACTTCTGGAACTTTTCCCGATGATGGCGCACAATTTCTTATCGAAGAAGAAACAGGCTCATACTACCCCATAATATTAGATTGTTTTTTATGTATTTAAGAGCTTTTCCTGCGGGCAAATGGCCGGGGAAAAGCTTTTTTGTTTTACATTTGTCTGCCGGAAATAAGCCGGAGTAGAAATGGAAAAGAGGTACAGGATAATTTTGTTTTTGTTTTTTGCCGCAAATATGGCTTTTGCGGAAGCTAACCTCGATTCTTTATTAATCAACCTCGATCAAACGATTCTCCGGCATGAAATTTATAAAAACAGGAGAGAAGCCCGGATTCGTGGACTGAAAGAGAAGGTTGCCAAAACGCCCCCGAACTCTATCGCCTGCTACCAGCTGAACGATAGCATTTACCGGGAATATAAATCCTATATGTGCGATTCGGCAGTCCTCTATCTGACAAAAAATATCCAGATTGCCCATAAGCTACATGACCAGGAGCGGGAATATAAAAGTAAGTTGCTGCTGGCTTCCCTGCATGCTGCAACCGGTATGTACCAGGAAGCTGTCGATGTGCTGGGAGAAGTCGGCCGGGAAGACTTGCCCGTTTCTCTTATCCGTGATTATTACGCCTGCAAAGAACAGGTCTACCGTGAAATATCCGGTAATTCCCGTGATCCGCAAAGCATAAGCCGTTATAAAGACAGGTCCCTTGTCTACCGGGATTCTTTAATAATGATGCTGCCGGTTGATGCCGACAGGCGGATCGAGCTGCAGGAACTGGCCTTACGTGCAGACGGAGATGTGGATGAAGCCCTCCGGATCAACGATGCGCGATTGGCTAAGATCCCGTTCGGCACTCCGGAGTACGCGCTTGCTTCTTATCAGCGGGCGATGATTTATCGCCAGAAAGAAGACCGGGAAAAAGAAAAGTATTATTTGGCCCTGTCCTCCTTGTCGGATATACAGTCCGCTATCACGGACCATGCTTCCCTGTGGATGCTGGCCGATTTGCTGCTTAAAGATGGCGATATCGAGCGTGCCTATCATTATATCCGTTTTTCATGGGATGAGACAAACCGTTTCCGTGCCCGTTCGAGAAGCTGGCAGAGTGCGGATATCCTTTCGCTGATCGATAAAAACTATCAGGCGACGATCGAAGGAAAGAACCGGATGTTGGTCACGTATCTGTCTCTGATCAGTGTGCTTACCTTATTATTGATCTCAGCCATCGTCTATATATACCGGCAGATGAAGCGCTTGGCGGAAGCCCGCAACCACTTGCAGGAGACAAACGAACAGTTGAAGGTGCTCAACGGCGAGTTGCATCAGGTGAACCAACGTTTGCAGTCTGCCAACCTCGAACTATCCGAGTCCAACCAGATCAAAGAAGAATATATCGGGCGTTTTATGAGCTTGTGTTCTTCTTATATCGATAAACTGGACGGATACCGCCGTATGGTCCACAAGAAGATTTCTTCCGGACAGATCGAGGAACTGGTTAAAATTACCCGTTCGTCGAAAGGACTGGAGGTCGAACTGGATGCGCTTTATAAGAATTTTGATACCGCATTTCTCCATCTGTTTCCGAATTTCGTGGTACAATTTAATTCGCTTCTGCAAGAAGACGAGCAGGTAGTATTGAAAAGGGATGAATTGTTGAATACCGAGCTTCGTATTTTTGCTTTGATCCGTTTGGGTATAAACGACAGTTCCCAGATTGCAGAATTCCTTCGCTATTCAGTGAACACCATCTACAATTACAGGGCAAAAGTGAAGAACAAAGCCTGCGTTTCCCGGGATGATTTTGAGAATATGATCCGTGAAATTCATTAATCCTTTTATATCCGATCCACTTTTTTAGCAATATGAATTATTTATATCTTGTTGTAAAATAAGAATTTATGTATTTTTAGCATCCACTTATTTATTCATTATCTCCTTTTGCCTTTTCTTTCTTCTTAATTTTGAATCACACATTTCAAATCAGCAGATTATTCATTAAAAAAGTAATACGCATGAAAAAGGACATAGGGGAATATCTTTCCCGCAAAAGCACGGAAGTAATCGCTATAGTGGCCTGTATCGGTTTGGCCGTAACTATGATTCTTGCTGCCGGATCGATCCGCATTGAGCAGGAGAAGGTTCATATTGCCTTGCACTCAAACAGCTTGCAAACGAAATAAACAGATAGCCTGTTTCTTAAAATAAGAGTGTTTTAATTTCTCCATACATATTTGTATCCGGTTCCCGTGCCTGGCATAGGAACCGGATTTTTTTAATATGGAAATCGAACGACTGTTCTTGTATGTAGACGGATATTATTATGTATCTGAAAATCAGGAATAGATAGATGGGGTGCGAAAAAAGTGAAAAGAAATGAAACAAAATGCTTGCATAATTCAAATAAACCACCTACTTTTGCACCCGTCTTAAAGACAAGGAGAGATGGCAGAGTGGTCGATTGCGGCGGTCTTGAAAACCGTTGAACTGAGAGGTTCCGGGGGTTCGAATCCCTCTTTCTCCGCTGAACTTACTGGACAGAAATGGACAGTAAACGGACAAAAAGCTACAAATCAATGATTTGTGGCTTTTTTTATTGCCCGAAAGTCCTGCTTCCAAGACTTCAAAAGTACGGTAAAAGACAAAGTTTCGTTACTAAATCGTTACCTATTCCTCACCGGACAAAAACGGTAACGATTTGTCCATAAATGACCTGATAATGACTTGATTAGTCCATAGTCTGCATAACTCAAAAACGAGAGGTAAAAAGTAATTTTGCAACTAAAAAAAGTGAGTTATGAAATCGACATTCAAGGTTCTTTTTTATTTGAAGAAAGGTTCTGAAAAGAAAAACGGCGAGGTAATGATTATGGCACGTATCACCATTGACGGCAAACAGTGCCAGTTCAGTACGAAACAGAGCATCCAGCCCGATAACTGGAGCATTGCCGCAGGCAAAGCCAAAGGCAGGGATGCCGGAAGAATAAACGCCCTGCTGGACGACATACGTTCTTCCCTGAACACCATTTACCACGAAATGCAGCGGCGTGACAACTACGTGACCGCCGAGAAAGTGAAGAACGAGTTCTTGGGACACAGCGAGAGCCACGAAACAATCCTTTCATTGTTCCAAAAGCACAATGACGATGTGAAGCAGCTTGTGGGCATATCCAAGACGATAGCGACCTACCGCAAGTATGAAGTGACCCGCCGCCACCTCGCCGAGTTCATCCGCAGCAAGTACAATGTATCGGACATATCAATAAAGGAGATAAGCCCGATGTTCATTACCGATTTTGAGTTGTATTTGCGTACCGCCTGCAAGTGCGGTTACAACACCACCGCCAAGTTCATGCAGTTCTTCAAGCGCATCATCATCATTGCCCGCAACAACGGCATACTGGTGGGCGACCCGTTCGCCAGCTACAAAATTCGGCTGGAAAAAGTGGATAGGGGCTACTTGACGGAGGACGAGATAAAAATCATCCTTAAAAAGAAAATGGTTTCCGAACGGCTGGAACACGTCAGGGACTTGTTCGTCTTTTCCTGTTTCTGCGGTTTGGCTTACAGCGATGTTGCCAACTTGCGGCAGGAGAATATCCAAAAGTCCTTTGACGGCAACCTTTGGATAATCACCAAGCGGGTAAAGACCAACACGGACGTGAATGTTCCCCTGCTTGACATTCCCAAGATGATTTTGAAGAAGTACAAGGGCAAGTTGCCGGACGGCAAGATACTTCCCGTAATCAGCAATCAGAAGCTAAACGCCTACTGTGCGCCCGTAAAGGTTGCGTAATGAATGTCTCTTTAGCAAGAGACTAGACTAGATTCTAAGTCTACTCCCAACCGACTTATCCGGCGGGGAAACCCAATGGGGAGTATCGCATGTCGGTTGCAGCATGGCCGCCCTAATTGCCAAGAGCGAGTGCATCGCTGGGGAGAAAGACAGACACGAGGATGAAACCTATACTGGTTGAACGATAGTTCAGTGAGGCATGTTGGACTTGTGACGAAAGGCAGTTGTATTGTCACACCGTGGCTCTCTCATTTGTCAGGTAGCCTTTGAGAGCATAGAACATAGCTACGGCACAACCGCAATAAGCGGAGAAAAGAACGAAAGTCGCATCCGACAGTCTGTCGCGCTAATAGTCATTACGAAACTAAACGGGGATTTCCTAAATCGGGATGCCTATGGAAACAAGGGCTATGTATAAAGATACTGAATACCCGATATGGAAACGGAGCTTCCGTAGTAGTCCGAGCAAGGTAACGCCTTGCACATGGCGAAGGGAAGCAGTTGTCAACTTAATACAAACTAAGGAAAACGTGTGAGACGTATGAGAGATCCACAGCAAGTATTAAACGCTTTATGCGAACATAGCAAAGATTCGGATTACCGATACGAAAGACTCTACCGGATTCTGTTTAATGAGCAGATGTTCTTCATTGCCTATCAGCGTAAATATGCCAATCAAGGTAATATGACGCCCGGCAGCGATGGTAGAACCATCGACCGAATGAGCATTGACCGTATACAGAAAATAGTGGCAAGTCTGAGGGATGAATCTTATAAGCCCCACCCGACACGTCGAGTGTATATTCCTAAAAAGAATGGGAAGAATCGCCCGCTGGGCATTCCATCTTTTGAGGATAAACTTGTGCAAGAGGTAGTGCATATGATTCTGGAAGCCATTTACGAGGGACACTTTGAAGATACCTCGCATGGATTCCGCCCCAATAGAAGTTGCCACACGGCATTAAGAGACATAAAGGTGACATTCAAAGGAACACGATGGTTTATCGAAGGTGACATCAAAGGCTTCTTTGACAATATTGATCATAACATTATGATTGATATCCTCAGAGAGCGCATCTCCGATGAACGGTTCCTGCGATTAATCCGCAAATTCTTAAATGCAGGCTATATGGAGAAATGGACATACAACAACACCTACTCTGGAACACCACAAGGTGGTATCATTAGCCCTATTTTGGCTAACATCTACCTTGACAAGTTCGACAAGTATATAAAGGAGTATGCCGATAACTTCAATAGAGGCAGAGGACGTAGACTAACCCAAGAGTATCAGCGTAACCGGAATCAAAGGAATGTATTACGATGGAAACTAGAAGCAGAAACGGATGAAAACCGCAAGGTTGAACTGAAATCAAAAATTGCCGAAATGCGCAAGAAGATGCTGGATATTCCAGCAACAAGGGACATAGACGATGCGTTCAGAAGATTGAAGTATGTGAGGTATGCCGATGACTTTCTTATAGGAGTGATTGGCAGCAAAGAGGAATGCGAGAAAATCAAGGCTGATATTACGACGTTCATGAGTGATAAACTCAAATTGGAGATGTCGCAGGAAAAGACCTTGATTACGAACGCACAGGAACCTGCAAAATTCCTTGGGTACGAAATCAATGCACGCCGTTCTATGGACCACACACGCACACGGAGTGGACTACAACGACGCCCGTGGCTGGGAACAATTGTGTTGAAAGTCTCTTACGAAACTGTACTTAAGCGTCTTCAATACTATGATGCTGTGCTTATCACACAAGTAAACAGAAAAGAGACACTTAAGCCTTCGTCTCGTAAGTATATGGTAAATAGACAAGACGCAGATATCCTGGCGCAATACAATCTTGAATTGCGGGGATTCTACAACTACTATTCCATTGCGGACAATATCGGCTATTGGGGGTGGAAGTTCAATTACTTCATGAAGTATAGTATGCTCAAAACTCTCGGTCGCAAGCACAAAAGAACCGTCGGACAAATACTTGAAAAGTACAAAGACGGAACGGATGTGATTATCCCTTATAAGGATAGCAAAGGCAATGCGAAACAAAGAGTATGGTATAACGGCGGATTCAGATGCAAACGCTTCACCGACATCTATGAGGATAACCATTACGACAACATACCGAACACCATGTATCTTCCTGCCCCCACACTTGTGGAAAGGCTCAAAGAGAGAAAGTGTGAATTATGCGGTGCAATAGGAGACCTTGTGATGCATCACATACGCAACATCAATCAGCTTAAAGCTGACACCAAGTGGAATGTTGTGATGATTAAACGCCATCGTAAAACTCTCGCAGTCTGTCATGATTGCGATGCATTAATCCATAAAAGCTATGATAAGTAAAGTGATGTTGACAATGGAGAGCCGTATACATGGAGACATGTACGTACGGTTCGGGGGCAGGTTAGCGGAAACTTACCACCGAAAGGTGGAAAAGCGCTGCGGGCCTAGCCTACTGAAAGAGATTGCCGATATTTGCGGTATTAAAAAGAACCTGACATTCCACCTTGCCCGGCACACGTTCGCCACGACCACCACGCTGTCAAAGGGCGTACCCATTGAAACGGTGTCCAAGATGCTGGGACACACAAATATAGAAACTACGCAAATTTACGCCCGCATCACCAACAGCAAGATAGGCAGCGATATGCAGGGGCTTGACAAGAAGTTTGTCGGCATCGAGAAAATTTACAAGGAAGTCGCCATGTGAGTTTTTAGTTACCTATATACTGTTGGTAACAGAACAGGTAACGATTTCGGTAACGAAATTCCACCTAACAAACTATATCCCAATAAAGTACATTCTTTCACCTTGCGGGCAGTCCACTGACTACCCGCATTTTTTATATCCTTTTCCCACTGGCACATTCCCCGAAACGCCAGCCGTGCGTGGCATGGCTGACTGTATTTCGTGAAAAGAGCCGTTGGAAACCCGCACAAGCGTACCGCAAGGTAAACTTGCCATACCCTTGCCTTTCCCACCCGCATGGAGTGTTCCCTAAAAGATGAAAGAGAACAGGCACTTTTCCCCAGTTTCCCTATCTGTAAATCTTCCTCTTACGCAGTCCCCCAGCCGGGACAGTCGTTTTAATCATTTCAATAGGCAAAGGTAGTTACGTGTTCTTCACGATTTTGCAAGGTCGAGCCGTTCCGGTTTGGCGAAAAAATCTTCCCTGCCTTGCGAGGTATTTTTTGCCCAAAACTTTGCAAACTCTAAACACTACCCTTTTACGCCTATGTGAAACGAAAACGACCGACCCGACCGGAAGACGCATAAAAAAAAAGTCGGATTTACGGGAAACAGGAAAAAAGTTCAGTGAAACTTCAACTCCCTCACCTCTCGAATCCGCATAAAATTAAAAACTTAAAAATTACAGCAATATGGAAGCAACGACATTATCAGCAGCAAGCGTTTATGTAGGCACTTACGCCAAGTACAACAACGGTTCATTGTCCGGCGCATGGCTCAACCTTTCGGATTATTCGGACAAGGAAGAATTTTACGAAGCCTGCCGGGAACTTCACAAGGACGAGGAAGATGCGGAATATATGTTTCAGGACTGGGAGAACGTGCCGGAGGGCTTAATCGGCGAAAGCTGGATTTCTGAAAATTTCTTTTCCCTGCGTGATGCGGTGGAGGATTTGAGCGACACCGAGCAGGAAGCCTTTTTCGTGTGGTGTAACTATAAAAGCCATGATTTAGGCGAGGAAGATGCGGACGACCTTGTACGTGATTTCCGGGATGAATATCAAGGGGAATATGACGATGAAGAAGATTTCGCCTATGAAATTATAGAAGAATGTTACGACCTGCCGGAGTTCGCAAAGACCTATTTCGATTATGAAAAGTTTGCCCGTGACCTGTTCATGTGCGATTACTGGTTTGATGACGGCTTTGTGTTCCGTGCGGCATAACAACCAATCCGGGCGGGGTGTCAAAGCCCTGCCCGCTAAAAACAACCAAGTTTATAACCATAAAAGAATAAGACATCATGCAGTCACTTAACAAAAACGGGGTAAGCATCACCCAAACACCGGGAGAGGAAAAGTTTGTCAAATGCCGTTTGAGCGCATTTAAGGGACAGACATTTTACCAGTACGATTACCGCTATACCGATATGGAACTTTTCAGCACGGTAGCCAAAACGCTGGACGAGTGCCGCCGTAGGCGTGACGAATGGCTGGCGAAGAAAGAACAGAGTAATAACAAGTAAATTTTAGGGATATGAAAACGACAGAAGTAAACAGGGAACTAATCGGCAGGCGTTGCGAGTGCATTTTTACGGGCTTAATGGTAACGGGCGTTATCGAGGACACGGAAGAAAACGAACACACTAAGGAGGTAAAAGTACGCTTCGACCGCCCGCACCAGTGGGGCGATGATTTATATAATGATGTGTGGGCGTGGGGGCGTAAAATTGACGAGTTCGGCACGTTGCGCCATTTACAACTGCTGGAGGACAAACCGGACTTTCAGACAATGACGGTAGTTTTCGGTGAGCCAATCAGCCAAATAGACCGCAGTATTTTTGAAGATGCGGCGGCGTGGGGTGTCTGTTCCCTGCAAGGCTGGGTAAACAGCTACGAGAGTGTCCGGTTTGTAGCCATAAACGACCATACGGCGGTCATAACGGGCGAATACAACATGGAACAGGTGAAGGTGTGGTTAGAGAAATACACGTCCATAAAGAGCCTTAAAATCAGTTGATAGAGAACGGCGGCTGTTTGCCGCCGTTACTTTCTTCCGTGAGCCTGCCAGCGGGTGAAGAAAGTAACAAAGAAGCCGCTCGTTTCCCTATCATGGAAACAGCCCGCCGATGCTTCCCGGCGGGCTGTCTGCTGGCATTTACGCTTTGCGTATCATTAAACGAATATCACAGCTACAAATCCTCACTGTGAATAAATTTTACACTAAGTATGCACACGGTTTCTTCTTCCTCGATGTCGTATTTCCAAGTCCGCTTATTGACAAGCATTTCCGTGTCGCTGTCAAACCATTCCATAACGGGCATATCTTCTTCTTCGTCCACCCATTTGAAAACCTGATTGGACGGTATTTTCCACAATTTAGCCCTGGCACGTGCGGAAATGCAGTCCTTATCCACGATAATGATGTCACCTACTGCCGGAACTGTATCTGTTTCCAACGTGGTTTCTATATACCACGAGATACCTTTTATATCCAATTCTATTTTTACCATGTCATTTTATTGTTAGGGGGTTATTGTTTCCGTTTCTTCTTCGCTGTTGTCATTATTAAATGATAGTGTAAGTTGCTGCATCTGTCCAAAGCTGTCGATAATATAAATGTCAATCGTCTGCTGGTCGGTCGATGCCGATGTGTAATAGAGCCGGAACGTTTCTTTCTCCAGTGGGTACAGGTCATTGGGCAGGAACACCGTGCCGTTATCCATTTCCAACTTCCCTTTGCCGTCCGGCTGGAAATAGCGTATCTGATAGGTAGTCGGCTGGTAATAGCCGCCACGCACCAGTTGGCAGCGTATTTCGGCGGTTTCCCCGACTTTCAGCCTTTTGGGTACTGGCAGCGTTTCGATGCTGAACGGGTACGCCTGCTGAATACCCAAATTGTCATTACAGGCGGTGACAAGCACAAGGGCGGCCACGATGTAGCAGCCCATGATGATTTTATACATTACATTCTTCATATACATTATTATATAGCGGTCAGTTGATAATGAATTTCAGTCCCAAAGATACCTGCGTGTGGAACTTGCCTATGTCCGAGCCGAACAACGCCCGTTCCCTTGCGTTCAGCAGCAGAGCCACCCGGTCGGTCAGGTAGGCTTCCAGTTCCAGCGTGAGCGCACCGCCGTAAATGAAGCAGTCCTTATCCAGCAAGGTAGAACCGTCCGGCAGCAGTTTTTCGCTTTTGTTGCTCACCTCATACCCGGCGAGTGCCGACAATCCCAATGAAAGGAAAAAGGTCTTGCGCCTGTCCGAAAGGAATTTCAGGTAATAGCCGCCCTCTGCGGTGAACTGTTCTACGGGTATCTGCATATCCTTGTAGTCGTACTTCTTGTGCAGGTATTCCCCGCCAATCACCCAGCGGTTTGCGTTTTTGGTGTAAACGCTGTATGCCGCCCCGATATGGTAGGCGAAATCACTACCAGCGTTCCAATGCACCCCGTCCGTCATGCCCGCCGTCACCTGCAAGCCTTTCATGCCCGGCAGGTATCTTTGTGCGTGTGCCTGAAACGAGGTCAGGCACAGCGCAGAGAGCATCATTATAAAGATGTGTTTCTTCATTCCTATTTGATTTTGAGTTCGTTAATCACTTCCGCGTTCACGATGTTAGCGTTCTCTACCCGGATAACCTGATGCCGCCCGCCGTTTTTCTCGTAGAGTTCCACCAACAGCAGCTTGTCGTCAGGAATGGTAAACTTCGGCAGGGCGTACACCGTGCGGACGGTCGATTTCCCGGCAATTTCTATCACTTCGTTGTAGCTTCTGACTGCATCCAGCACCGTTTCCTGAATAGCCGTGCGCTTCGGCACTTTCTTATCGACTATCTTAAACTTGATGAAATCGGTATCGAAAGGCACGTTGGAGCTGTTCTTCGTCTGCGTGTGTACATAGAGCATCCCGTTATAGGTGTAAATCCCCTTGATTAAGAACTGTATGCCGAAACGCTTGCTACCCAAGTGGCGCACTTTCCGGTCATTGTTCTTGTAGATGCTCTGCATTATCAGTTTCACCAATAGCGGGCTTTCGCCCGCCAGTTCCCGGAAGTAGATGTTCATGCGGGTGTGCGAGCAATCGGACGTATCTTCATTTTCCAAGAAGTCTTTCATTTCGATATTGAGCATTTCCGGCTCACGGGCATACTTGGCGTTGAATGAAAAGAAACTCCCGTCCTCGCAGATAACGGAGAAGTTCGTTTCGCCCGGAAAGCCCTCTGTGGTGGCTTTCACACGTATTACGTTCTCCGCACCGTCCGCCTTGCCCGCTATGATGTGGTTGCTTCCCAAATCGACATAGCGGACGGCGGCGGGGAAGATGATGTGTACCGTTTTGGCAAAGGTCACTTCCACGCCATAGGGCGTTACCATTTGTCGGTAAGGAAGTTTCCGGGTAATGCCCCGGTACAAGTCGTTGCCAGCCGCATACTTCACGGTGTCAGTAGTTTGTGCGTTTGCCGCACACACGCCCAGCAAGAGGGCGAACATTACAAAAATCTGTTTCATCGTTAATTGAAATTTTAGTGGTTGATAAAATGGTTATTGTTGTTTGGCATAAAGCATCACCTTGTACCCGGCTTTCAGCTTCACTTTCACGGTTCGGAACTTCTTGGCAAGATAGCCGGACGTTCCTTGCAGCAAGCCCCTTGTCACGTCCATAGCCACCTGCTGCCCGGCACTTTGGGCAAAGGAAATGCTTGTACCCAGCCCGCTGCCGATATTCGCCATAGCTTCGTTGAACGCTTCCTGTTCCATAGAGGACGGGACGGAAAGCCCCTTTTGCCCGTCCGTGTCGAACACGGCGAGTTCCACCGGGATGATGTTTCCAGCGTATTCAATCGAGGACACCAGTATGTCGAGCCGTTCACCTTGCACTTTTGCCGTTCCCGCCACAATGGTATTCTTCGGCACAACGATGTTCCCCGCCTGCATGGGTTCAAGCAGCCGGAGTTTCACCGCCTGCCCGTCCGTCAGCGTTTGGTCTTGGTGGATGCAGGCGGCTACCGTATTCTTTCCCATAACGTAACCCGTGCCTACCGCCGTGTTGAAGCCGTAGTTGCGGGGCTGGCTGTACGCCCGGATGAAGTCGGCATCGCTCATGGGCTGCTGCAATCCCGATACGGTTGTTTCCCGGAGAGCCTGTACCGCTACCGCATCCGGTTTGCGTTCAATGCCGCCAGTTACGGGTACTTGCGCCACTTGCCCGCCGTCATTCATATACCTTGCCGCCAGTTCGTAGGACTTTTCCAAGAGTGCCATTTGGTCGTCAGCCGTAGGCGTGGCGTTCTGCTGCTGTTGCAGTCTATCGGTCAGTTCCGCCACCTGCCGCTTCAATTCCTCTTTTTCTTCATCCACCGGGGGCGTTTCGTAGAACGTGCTTAACTGGCGGTTGATGTCCCGGTAGGCGTTTGCCGAAGAAGAAGCACCACCGCCCCGCCGGGGTTGCGCATCTTCTTCCGGCATCAGTTCGATTTCCGCCTGCGGTTCTTCCGTTTCATCGTCCCCCGTGAAACCGAAGTCCTGCAAAGATTGTATCTTGTCCTGCTGCTTGCGGCTTATCATCGCCTGCTCGTATGCCTTTTGCTTGTCGGCTATAATACCGTCCTCTGCGGGCAGGGGTATGTCGGCGTTGAAGCCGCCCACGCTTTCCACATTCACGTCCTCTTTATCGGCGGGTGCGAATATCAGGTACATGCACCCTGCAAAGACGAGGAACATCAGCGGGAAGACTATCATTTTCCTGCGCTGCTGTACCTGCTGCGGGGTAAGTTCCCGCTTGGACTTATCTTCCTTTTTCGGCTTCCCGTCCGCCTGTGGTACGGTCGTGCCGTTCTCATTCTTCTGTACTTCTTCCATATTCCGGTTTGTTTAATGGGTTGATACTGTTGATTGTGTCATTGCCCTGCAATGGCAGTTGTCTGATATGTTCTATTTGCAGGCGTTGCCCGTCCCGTTTCCCGATGTTGTAGATTGATGAAACGGTGATATAGATAGACAAGCCACTAAAAAAGAAGAACATCACGAGGATGACCGCCAGCCTTTTGCCCGGCGTAATCCGTCCGCACATACGGCGCAGGCGGTCGTCCGCCCAGTCTTGTACTTTTCCGATATAACTCTGTTTCCTTTCCATACGGCTATCTTTTGACGGTTTGTAAATCCTTGTTTTCGGTAATGGTGAACGCTTCGATGATGAAGCCGTGCGGGTTGTTGTCGCTGCGTGTGGCGTTGAGCAGGCGGCACGAGGTCACAAGACTTCGCACCGTCAGGCTGCTTTCCCGGACAATCAACTGGCGGGCGTAGGTGTTCACCTTGTAGGGGTACTGGTCGAAGTCGCACTTCACGCTGTCAATCTCCACCGTCTGCGTGACGTTCCCCGAAATCACCCGGTTGTAGTAGCCCTTTTCCGCCAAGTCCTTGTAATAGTTGAAAGCGGTCTTGTCGGCAAGGAACAGCGAGCGTTTGATATTACTTTCGATAGCCCCCTTGTCGGGTGATAAGGTGAAAAACAGTTCGTGGAAACGCCGCACGTGCGATTTGGCTTCCACTGGTCTGTTCTGCGCCATGTCCTGCGAGAGTGCCAGCATCAGGCTTTTGCCGTTGTCGAGGACGTATATCTTCTGCCGCTGCTTCTCGGCGAAGCTGTACGAGTTCCACACGGCAAAGCCCGTCACCAGTGCGCACAGGCAGATGAATACCAGCGCAAAGAGCCGGATTTGCCGGAAACTCGTTTCGATGTTGTTCAATGACTTAAATTCCATATCCTTTAAAAATTTGATGTTGTTTATTTGAGTAGTTTTCCCGATACCTTTCCACCGACTGCGCCAACCGCAGCCCCGGCGACCGACCCGGCTTTCGACACGTTGCGGTTATAGGCGGACATACCGCCAGCCGACACAATCCAGCTTGCCACCGTTGGAATGGTGAAGTAGCCCACGATGCCGATAATCATAAAGATTACATACACGGTGCTGCTCCCGTCAGGAATGAAATTCGGGTCTGAAAGTTCCTGAATATCCTTTTGGAGCATCAGCGTTTGTATGCGAGCCAGCACACTGCTGAACAAGTCAGACACGGGTAACCACAGGTAAATGGAGATATAGCGTGAAATCCACTGGGTCAGTGTGCTTTGGAAACCGTCATAGACGGAAATAGCGAACGCCAGCGGACCCAGTATGCTTAACACGATTAGGAAGAATGTCCGCAGCGTGTCAATAATCAGCCCCGCCGCCTGAAAGAGCATTTCCAGCAACTCCCTGAACCAGTCCCGGACGGACTTCTTGATGTTGTAAGCCGCCCTGTCCATGTACATTCCGGTCATTGTCACCATGTCGGAGGGCGACCAGCCCAGTTCTTCCAGTTGTCTGTCAAATTCCTCGTCCGATGCGAGGTAAGCGGTTTCGGGGCTTCGCATCAGGGCTTCATATTCCAGTCGGTCTTTCTGCGCCCGGTACTCGTTCATGTCGAAGGTCTGCGTTTCCATAAGCTGGTTGCAGCCTTTCACCACTGGCGACAGCACCGTGTTGATAGTCCCCAGCACGAACGTGGGGAAGAACATGATGCACAGCCCCAGCGCAAAGGGGCGGAGTAGCGGGTACACGTCTATGGCTTCGGCACGTGCGAGCGACTGCCACACTTTGGCGGCTACATAGAACAAAGCTCCCAGCCCGGCTATCCCTTTGGCTACCCCCGTCATGTTGCTGCACAAGGGCATCATTTCATCGTACAGCACCCGCAACACTTGGTGCAGGTTGTCAAAATCCACTGCTGCTAATAACATAGGCATACCATATTATATGTTACCAATAGCGTTCATCCGCCGAGCCGTAGAGAGCCAACACCCGGTCGGTGTCGTTCTTCTTCTTCGCCCGCAGGTAGGACACGGATATGTTCTTGCGGGTGTAGTAGTTCACGAGGTTGCGGTAATTGAGCAGGCTTCGATAAGCGTTGTCGATGATTGCTAACCGTTCGGCATCCGTCAGCGACATGCCCGTGATGTTCACCACGTTTTTCAAGTCCTGCAACACGTCCGAGCTTTCCGACATCAGTTTGGCATAGCCGAACGATATTGCGGAAAGTTCGTCAGGCGTGAAATTCGGGTCTGCCAGCATATTTTGGAAATTGCGCACGTAGATTTCGGAGATTTCCACCACCAGTTCAATGGACTTCTTCACCTTGACACCGCCCTTAACCACGTCATGCACCGCTTTGAGCGCATCGTAATATTTTTTACCCTGCTGGAAAATCTTCTGCGCTTCCATAAAGCCGTCCAGCGTGTTCTTGGCTGTGGTGGAAGTTTGCACTATCTGCTTGGTGGTGTTAATGATACCCTGTGCCAAGTTGCCGGGGTCTGACACCACCCACTGGGCGGATGCCTTGCCGATGAAGCAAAGGCACACCGCCATAAAGAGGATTATTTTCTTCATGTTCCTAATTTTTAAGTTGTTGATGATTGGGGATTACGTTTGCTTTCCGCAAGCCGCTTGATAGCCAGTTCAAGGTTGCCGCCCAGTTTGTCGGCAAGGGCGAACAGTTCCATTTTCTCGCTTTCCTCTGTCGTGAACGTGTAGTATTCTTCCAACGAAACTTCGGTAGCGTACACCGCCGACTGCGTACCGCCCAGCGAAAAGAAAACTTCCTTGTACTTCCGTCCGGGGTGGTTCGCCATGTTGATAGACAATATTTGCGAACGCTCCTTGTCGGTCAATCCGAGCAGGTTTTGTATGCTGTCGAACTTGTTCAGATATTTTCTTTGGTCTAACAGGATTTTGCAGTCCGAGTTGTTGATGATACTCTCTTTCACGATAGGGGAAGAAATAATATCCTCTACCTCTTGCGTGACTACAATCGCTTCCCCGAAATACTTTCTGACGGTCTTGTACAAATATTTTATGTAGTCCGCCATATTTGCGCTTGCAATCGCTTTCCACGCTTCCTCTATCAAGATTAACTTTCTTATTCCCTTTAACTTACGCATCTTGTTGATAAAGGCTTCCATGATGATGATAGTCGTTATCGGGAATAAAATCTTGTGGTCTTTGATGTTATCCAATTCAAAGACAATAAAGCGTTTATGCAACAAGTCCAGTTCCTTGTCGGAGTTCAGCAGGTAGTCATATTCACCGCCACGATAGTACGGTTCAAGCACGTTCAGAAAGTTGTCGATGTCAAAATCCTTTTCCCTGACGTTCTTTTCGGCAAGCCGCTGTCGGTAATCATCCCGGACAAACTCGTAGAACGTGTTGAAGCAGGGCGTTACCGAACGGTCATTGCCTATCCGTTCGATATAGGCACTTACCGCATTGGACAACGCCACTTCTTCCGACCTCTTGGGGGCTTCATCGTCCCGCTTCCACAGGGTGAGTATAAGGGTCTTGATACTCTCTTTCTTCTCGATGTCAAATACCCCGTCCTCAACATAGAACGGGTTGAACGCTATCGGGTTTTCGTTTGTGTAGGTGAAATAAATC
The DNA here is from genome assembly GCF_049860805.1 of Parabacteroides vesiculifaciens. Classification (NCBI taxonomy): domain Bacteria; kingdom Pseudomonadati; phylum Bacteroidota; class Bacteroidia; order Bacteroidales; family Tannerellaceae; genus Parabacteroides; species Parabacteroides vesiculifaciens. The sequence goes on along the minus strand of NZ_CP187555.1, from coordinate 1,776,020 downwards.
CCGTCCTCGCCGTGTGTACGGTTGTGGATAAGCTGGGACAACCCAAAGTAGCTGTTACCCGTATCTACCAGCAGCACGTGCGCACCCTGCTCGTAATACTGGCGCACCATGTGGTTGGTGAAGAAAGACTTTCCCGACCCGCTCGGCCCAAGTATGAACTTGTTGCGGTTGGTGGTGATGCCTTTCTTCATGGGCAAATCCGATATGTCGATGTGCAGCGGGCGACCGCTTACCCTGTCCACCATTTTGATACCGAACGGCGAAAGCGAACTCTTGTAGTTCGTTTCTTCCACGAACAGGCAGAGAGCCTGCCCCAAAAATGTGTAGAAACTTTCCTCTGCCGGGAAGTCGGCTTCGTTACCGGGTATGCCCGCCCAGAAGAGCGTGGGCGTATCGACCGTGTTGTGGCGTGGCTTGCACTCCATTAGTGCAAGCTGGCTTCCCACATCGTTGCGTATGCGTTTGAGTTCGTCCCGGTCGTCACTCCATGCCATGACGTTGCAGTGACAGCGTACCGATACAAGCCCCTTGCTGTGGGCTTCGTTCAGGTACTCGTCTATCCACTCCTTGTTCACTTGGTTGGCACGGGAGTAACGGGAGAGCGACTGCATGTTCCGGGCGGTCTGCTCGAAGTTTTTCAGGTTCTCGGCGTGGTCGTCTATGAAGATGTATTGGTTATAGACGTGGTTACACGACAACAGCACGCCCACCGGGGCGGCAAAACTTAACCTGCAATCGCTTCTATCGGTGGACAGCTTTTCAAACCGTGTATCTGTCCCGACCTTGCCGGGCAAATCTTCCACGTCCGAAAGCGTGTGCAGGCACAGTATATCGTCTCCGACACGCATTTCTTCCGGGTACAGTCCGATGTCTTTCAGGCAGGTGGTGTCGGTCTGCGATAGCGAGAAGTATTTCTCGATGATGCCCGCCTTTCCGTCCTGCCCGGTGATTTCCGATGCCGCCAACCGGGTAAGGGTGACAAAACCGCTGTCGTTCATAATTCGTTCAAACTGCCCGACCGCTTCGATGAACTTTGTTGCCGCTTCCTTGTCGGCTATCTCCTGCGGTACAATCCTGCCCCGGCAGAGGGTGGAGAAGTCGCTCTGTCGGCGGCTTCTTTCCCTTGTCGTTTTCGTCAGGAACAGGTAGCAGTAATGGTTCAGAAACGGGCGTTCATTAAAATGCCGTTCAAAACTCCGGGACAGGAAACTAAGTTCGTCCCTTTCGGTGTCGGGCTGGTAGTTCTCCTTGATGAAGAAGTCCTGCTTGTGTACTATGGAGTAGTCGGGCAGCACTTTGATTGCCTTGTACCACGTCGAATGTATGGCTTCGTACTCGGCACTGGTGACGGTGAACAGTTCGGGCAGTTCCACCCTGAAAGCCACCGTGATGTCGGCATCCTTTGAAATGATGCAGCCGTTCTCCACCGCCAAAAGGGGAAACTTCCTCTCCAGCGTGGTAGCCTTTAATGTATTCCTCATGTTCTTTCTTCCTTTCTTCTTTTGTAGTTGAACAGCCGGGGTATCGCCTTTCGGCTGATAATGAAGCGTGGATGTCTTTTGCGGGCGGCAGCTTTCATCAGCCCGTGTGTACCGTATCGGGTATTCAGCCGGAACGTCTGCCACACGAGCAGCAGCGAAGCCGACACGATGAAACCGATACATAGCCACTGGTTCACGCCTGCCATGAACAGGACGATGAACACCACGAAGACGGCAAGCAAGCCGCCTGCAAAAATGAAAAGGTACTGGCTTTTCAGTCCCTTGAACTCCACCGGCTTTCCGATACCCCTGTTTACCGGATATTCAGACATAGCCGCTGTTTTAGAGGAAGAACGACCGCAGGATAGTGGCGGCGACAATCAGGAAGATACACGCCCCGAACCAACTGGCGGCAGTCTTTGAGGTGTCGGGATCGCCGCTTGAAAACTTGTTATATACTTTTACCCCGCCAATCAAGCCGCAGACCGCCCCGATTGCGTACACTAATTTTGTTCCGGGGTCGAAATACCCGGTGATTAGGTTCGTGGCTTCGGTGATGCCCGCCTGCCCGTTGCCCTGTGCGTAGGCACTTACCGCAACGGCAAGGATAGCCGCTGACAAAAAGATTTTCTTTTTCATTGCGAATTGGATTTTAATGCCGGGGTAGCGGGTGGATAGTCCGCCTTTCCCGGCTGATGAATAACTTGAAATTTTAGTGGCTGCGGCACGGATGCCGTCTGTTGGTTTTAGGGTTGCCAATCAACCGTAATCACGCTGTTTCATGTTGTCAGTCTTATACATTATTATATTAAAGGAAGTCGTTCATGTCGAACGCTTCGTGTTCCTTGCTTGTATTGCCAGTTCCGGCAGGGACAGCAGCCGTAGCCAGTTCCGCTTCGTTGCGCCCCAGCAGTTCCGCTACCTTTGTCAGCCCGCCGTTGATGTTCTCCACCACCGCATCGTAGAGGTTCGTCCCCTCGATGCCAGCCAGTGTCCCGGCGGCTTGCCGCTGTTCCGCTTCGGTGGGGTTATCGGCGTTCGCCGTGCGTACCGCTTCGCCCAGTTCGTCAAAGCTCACGCCCGTAGCCCGCCCGGTATCATCGTCACCGTCCATGTACCCGGCTATTTCCTCGTCCTCGTAGTCGGGTTCGTCATTCTCGTAACCGGGCGTTTCTTCCGCTTCGGCTACTGCTTCCGAAATGTTTTTTTCCGGTTGTCTGTCAGCTTGCGGCGCAAAAATAGTATCATTTTCAACCGCTTGCGGGAGCTGTCCCGATTTGTCCTGTGCAGTCCCGATTTGTCCGCCCTTGTAGCGGCTTGCGCCTATCAGCGTGTAGTCGTTTGCCTGACTTTTAGGAACAGTTTTGTCGCTTGTTCCCTTTTCGGAACTTCTGTTGTCCGTGTAGCGATACCACAACCATAGGACGATATAGTACACCAAAAGCCCAGTAAGTATTCCATAGATTGCCATAGTCAGACAGGCTTTTGGAAGTTGCTTTCGTACAGGGTGTTTATCTCGTCTTGGAACTGCTCGAAGTGGCGCAGCAGAATGTTTTCCACATAGCTGCTTACTGTCACCTTGCGCCCGCCTATCACAGTCACGATACGCATCAGCTTCTCGTGGGTCGTGCGGCTCACGTACAAGGGCTGTCGGTCTGCCAGTTCCACTTTCTGAAAGTAAGTTTCCCGGTAGTCACCCGAACCGCCCTTGCGCTTGCGGTTTGTCGTTTTCTCCACCCGCACCGTTTCAGTCTGCCGTCCCTCGTGGGCGGTTTCCGTTTCGCCGCCGGGCTGCGGTGCATCATCCGGCAGGTTCTCCCGCTTGGCGGGTACGCCCTGCGAGATAAGTTCTTTCATGAAATCCTCGTCTATCTTCGGCATCCCGCCGCTTTGCTTTGCCATATCATTGTAATTTGATGTAGTACACTATTTCGGTTATCAGTTCTTCCAAGTTGCTTCCCCTTACCAGCGGGCGGCTGGCGGGAAAGAGCGTGGAGCGGAACACCGCCTTTTTATCCGCCACCAGTTCCTTTTTGTAGCGTTTGGTATCGGGGATAAAGGTTTTCATCAGCGGCAGTTCCAGTTCCTTAATGGTTTTGTCATAGGCGGTGTAAAGGTCTGTTTTCTCCCTACCGTCCACCATGTTCCAAAAGAGGTACAGCCCGGCAAGTCGGCAGGCTTCATTCCTTACCAATAGCTTTTGGATAGCCATTGCGAACGACAGGCTGCTTTCCAGCACCACCTTGTCGGCTGAAATCGGGGTGAAGATGTAGTCCACGCCCGCAAGGGAGTTTATCACGCCCTCGCTGTTCACCGTGCCGGGCAGGTCGAAAAAGACAATATCCGGCACGTGTCCGGCGGCTATATATTCGTCAGCCGTTGCAATCGCCTTTTCGGGCGAACTGCACAGTACCGGGTAGGCTTTCTTCCCCAGCCGGGTAAACTGTTCATACGCCATGCGCTTGTAATCTTCATCCGCCCCGACCTGCTCGGCATCCCGCTTTCGCATCCCGGCAATGGAGTGTTGCGGGTAGTCGCAATCGACCACCGCCACATCGTAGCCTTTGAGATAGTAGAGGTAACTCGCCGCCAGCACGGTAAAGGTTGTTTTGCCGACCCCGCCCTTTTGGGTGGAAAAGGCGACATACAGGGGTGTTTTCTCGTTTTCCATATTGCTTTCGTTCATTATTGGTTGATAGATTTATTTATTGCTTTCAATCAATCCAGCCATATAGCTTTCTTTGTTTCCATATTGCAATCTTGAAAGATTGTTTTATTTCAATCTTGTTTTCCAGCTTTCATTCTTTCTTGAAATATTGAAATCTTGCAATCACGTTTTCTTGAAATCATGCTTTCAATCATTCTTTCCTGATTGGAATATTTCTTTCAATCTTGCTTTCAATCTTGAAATCCGATGCAAAAAAAAGGAGAAAAAACGTCCCCTGAAAACCTTGTCCCGATTTGTCCTGCGCTGTCCTGATTTGTCCACCAACCACCTATTTTACAGCATTATAAATCGCCGTTACTTTGCAGCGGAGTAACGAACCGCTGGGGGGCAGGGGTGTAAAACAGGGCTGGTTAATGGCAGGGCTTACCGTTTCACGCTAACCCCAATCCGTCCGTGACGGATTTCGATTTTCGTCAGAAAATAGCAAGGTGTGTTTTGTAGCATACAAAACCGTTTTCCGTGCCTGAAAACGCCTTGCCCCTTGCGGGGATAAAAATCACTCCGAAGTCGTAATTTTTTAATCCAAAGAAGTATGGAAACAAGAAAACCCAACAAGGGCGGTCGCCCCGCCCTCGCAGACCCGGCGAAGCACCGCCATGTCCTTTACCTGAATGACCGGGAGAACGCCCGCTTCCTCTCGCAGTGGGAGCAGTCGGGCGTTACGAGCAAGTCCCGTTTCATCGCCGCCCGACTATTCGGCGAGCCGTTCCGGGTGGTGAAAGTGGACAAGTCGGCAGTAGAATACTGCACCCGGCTGACCGAATTTTACGCCCAGTTCCGGGCGGTAGCGGTCAATTACAACCAAATTGTAAAGGCGTTGCACAGTAACTTTTCGGAGAAAAAGGCACTGGCTTTTCTCTATAAATTGGAGAAAGCGACCACCGAACTGGCTATGTTGAACCGTCAGGTTATCGACCTGACAAACGAGTGCAAGGAACTATGGTTGCCAAAATAAGTACGGGCGGCAATATGTTCGGCGCACTGGCATACAACCAAAACAAGGTGGATAGCGAGGAAGCAAAGGTGCTTTTCTCCAACAGGATGCTGTTAAGCGAGGACGGGCATTTCAGCATCGGCGAGTGTATGCGCAGCTTTGAAATGCAGATGCCCGTCCAGCTATCCACCAAGAAGCCGATACTGCATATTTCCATAAACCCGCATCCGGAAGACGTGCTGACCGACCAGCAGCTTTCCGACATCGCACAGGAGTATATGCGGAAATTGGGCTATGGCGACCAGCCTTATTTGGTGTACAAGCATACCGACATCGACCGCCACCATATCCACATCGTTGGCTTGCGGGTGGACGAGAACGGCAGACCGCTGAATGACAAGTTCGAGCATCGGCGCAGCAAGCAGATAACCCGTGAACTGGAAAAGAAATACGGACTTCACCCGGCAGAACGAAAGGAACGTACCGAACGCCCGGAACTTAAAAAGGTGGACTACACCGCCGGGGACGTGAAACACCAAATCGGCAATACCGTGAAAGCGGCTTGCTACGGCTACCGCTTCCAGTCATTCGGGGAGTACAAGGCTTTGCTTGCCACCTATAATATATGTACCGAGGAAGTCAAAGGCGAGGTAAACGGCAAACCCTATCAGGGCATTGTCTATTCCGCTACCAATGACAAGGGCGAAAAGGTGGGCAACCCGGTAAAGGCTTCCCGCATCGGCAAGTCGGTGGGCTATGAAGCGGTACAGCGCAGAATGGAGAAATCGGGTGACGCAATCAAGAACGGGAAACTGAAAGAGCGTACCCGGAAGATTGTTGCCGATGCCGTGAGGAATACCCACAGCCGCAAGGAACTGGAACAACAGCTAAAGAAGCAGGGCATTGACGTGGTATTCCGTCAGAACGACAACGGGCGCATCTATGGCGTTACGTTCATCGACCATGACAGCCGGGTGGTGCTGAACGGTTCTCGCTTGGGCAAGGAGTATTCGGCGAACGTGTTCAACGACCTGTATTCCGATGAAAGAAAAACGGATATACGGCAGGAACAATCCACGCATCAGGAACAGCCGGGCTTCACGCCGAAAGCCGACATCGTTTCGGGTATGGCTTCCGTGCCGGGTGCTTTCGGTGGTTTGCTGGGCGGCGGTTCATCCGGTGGTGACGAGCCACAAGATACCGCCCACCAAAAGAAAAAGAAGAAGAAAAAGAAACGTACAAGGCGTATCGACTAACTAAAAAAATATACAATTATGCAGCAAGAAGATGATTTGAGAGGGCTTGCAAGGGTCATGGACTTTATGCGGGCTGTCAGTATTTTATTCGTGGGAATAAACGCGTACTGGTTCTGTTACTCCACCCTGAAAGAGTGGGGAGTGACCTTTGAGGTAATAGACAAGATACTGTGGAACTTCCAGCGCACTACCGGGCTGTTCTCGTCTATCTTATGGACAAAACTATTTTCGGTGGTGTTCCTCTCCCTGTCGTGCATCGGCACTAAGGGCGTAAAAGAGGAAAAGATAACATGGACGAAGATACATTGCAGCCTTGCGGCGGGTGTGGTGCTGTTTTTCCTGAACTGGTGGCTGCTGGAACTTCCGCTGCCACACACGGCGGACACCGTGTTTTATATCGTCACGCTGTCGGTGGGTTATATCTGTATGCTCATGGCAGGTACATGGATGTCCCGATTATTGAAAAACAACCTCATGGATGATGTCTTTAATACCGAGAACGAAAGTTTCATGCAGGAAACAAGGCTTATCGAAAACGAGTATTCCGTAAATTTGCCTACCCGGTTCTACTATAAAAAGAAATGGAATAATGGCTGGATAAATGTTGTAAACCCCTTCCGTGCCAGTCTTGTATTGGGTACACCGGGCAGTGGTAAGTCGTATGCGGTGGTAAATAATTACATAAAACAGCAGATAGAGAAAGGTTTTGCCCTCTATTGTTATGATTATAAGTTTCCTGACCTTTCAGAAATCGCTTATAATCATTTGCTTAACCATTTGGACGGCTACAAGGTAAAGCCTAAGTTTTATGTTATCAATTTTGACGACCCACGCAAGAGCCACCGATGCAACCCGATAGATGCCAGCTTCATGTCGGACATTGCGGATGCCTACGAAGCCAGCTACACGATTATGCTTAACCTCAATCGAAGCTGGATAAGCAAGCAGGGCGATTTCTTCGTGGAAAGTCCGATTATCCTGCTTGCAGCTATTATTTGGTATTTGCGCATCTATCAGGGCGGTAAGTATTGCACGTTTCCCCATGCCATAGAACTGCTGAACAAGAAATACGCCGATGTGTTCACGATTTTACGCAGCTATCCCGAACTGGAAAACTACCTTTCCCCGTTCGTAGATGCTTGGGAGTCTGATGCTAACGAACAGTTGCAGGGGCAGATAGCGAGTGCGAAAATCCCGCTTTCAAGGATGATTTCACCCGCCCTTTACTGGGTAATGACGGGCGATGATTTCTCGTTGGATATAAACAACCCGAAAGAGCCTAAAATACTGGTTGTCGGCAACAATCCCGACCGCCAAAATATCTATTCGGCGGCACTGGGATTGTATAACAGTAGAATAGTGAAGCTGATAAACAAGAAAGGTCAGCTTAAAAGTTCGGTGGTAATAGACGAGTTGCCAACGATTTATTTTCGTGGGCTTGACAATCTGATTGCAACCGCCCGAAGCAACAAAGTGGCGGTTCTGCTGGGCTTTCAGGATTACAGCCAGCTTACCCGTGACTACGGGGACAAGGAAAGTCGTGTGATACAAAATACTGTGGGTAACGTGTTTAGCGGTCAGGTAGTCGGTGAAACGGCAAAAATACTGTCGGAGCGTTTCGGAAAGGTGTTACAGAAACGGCAGAGTATGACAATCAACCAGCGGGAGAAGTCCACCTCGATAAGCACCCAAATGGACAGCCTGATACCTGCCAGTAAAATATCCAACCTCACGCAAGGCATGTTCGTGGGGGCGGTAGCGGACAACTTCGATGAACGGATAGAGCAGAAGATTTTCCACTGTGAAATCGTGGTGGACAATGAAAAGGTGAAGCGGGAAACCGCCCGTTATGTGAAGCTGCCGCAGATAATCGACTTCACCGACAAGGACGGCAACGACCGGATGCAGGAGGAAATACAAGCCAATTACGACCGCATCCGTCAGGAAGTCCGGCAGATTGTCGAGGACGAGATAACCCGTATCAAGAACGACCCGGAACTGTGCCATTTGATAAGGGAGGAAGAAGAATAACCGATATTCTTTCCTGACACACAGTATTTTTACTAATTTTGCAGACAAATAAAAGAGTATGAACGAAAACCAAAATATAGAATGGAAAGAAAGCTGGCGTGACGAGTATCTGAAATGGATATGCGGCTTTGCCAACGCCACAGGCGGTAAGATATATATAGGTATGAATGACAGCGGTAAGGTAGTCGGCGTTGCCGATGCTGACAAACTGCTGGAAGACATACCGAACAAAGTGCGTGACGTGCTGGGTATCATCGTGGACGTGAACCTGCTGGAAGAAAACGGACTGAAATATGTCGAGATTGACGTGCCGCCTTACTCAAATCCTATCAATTACAAGGGTCAGTACCATTACCGTAGTGGCAGCACGAAGCAGGAGTTGAAAGGTGCGGCGTTGAATCGCTTTATCCTGCAACGTACTGGCAGGCATTGGGATGAATTTCCCGTAGAGTGGGCAGGTATAGAGGAACTTTCCACCAGTGCATTAGACCGTTTCCGCAAGGAAGCGGCGAGAAGCGGACGTGTGGATGAAGATGTGTTGAAAGATACAGCCGAAAACCTGTTGCACGATTTGCGGCTGATAGATGCCCAAACCAAATGCCCGACCCGTGCCGCCTTGCTGTTGTTCCACCCCGACCCGGAACGCTTTGTGACTGGGGCATACATCAAGATAGGTTTCTTCCGGGACGATAAAGGTAACTTGGAGTTTCAGGACGAGGTTCACGGCTCTTTAATGGAACAGGTGGATAAGGCTATGGATTTGATAAAGACCAAATACCTAATCTATCACATTTCATACGAGGGTATTTCCCGGCGTGAAACACCGCAGTTCCCGGTGGAAGCTGTCAGGGAGTCACTGATGAATGCCATAGCCCATAAAGATTATGCCAGTGCCGTACCCATTCAGATTAGCGTGTTCCCCGACCACATCACTTTTTGGAACGCCGGGCAGTTGCCGGAGAACTGGACAACCGAGAAACTTTTTGAAAGTCACCCGTCCACTCCCTATAATCCGCTAATCGCCAACGCCTTTTTCAGAAGCGGGGACATTGAAAGCTGGGGACGTGGTTACAAGCGTATTTTGGAAGCGGTCAGCGCATACAAGCTGTTGCCGCCCAAACTTGAAATGTTAAGCGGTCTGATGATTACCTATTATACCGATATACGTTCGCAGCTATTGGCGCAGCGGGCAGATGAAAGGTTTATACCTATTATCGAATATGCAGCCCAAAATGGAAGTGTTACCAATTCGGACGTTCAAAGAATATTGAATACCAATAGAACCACCGCTTACCGTTTGTTGCAACAAATGGAAACGTGGTTGGAAATGCAGGGCGTTACTGGCAAAAACACATATTATACAATCAAAGGTTTACCAAACGCTTCACAAACGCTCCAAAAATAAGCTGTTTTTTAGCTTTGATTTTTATATATAGCTTATTATAAAGTGTTTGCTAAAATCACAAACGCTTCATAAACGTTTCACAAATGGCTCATCAAAAGAGAGTGATTAACTTCGCTCTCTTTTTTTATGCCCTTTTCCAATACTGCAACCAATGGTTGCGGAATTTCATCCCGACCGGACAATTTCAGACAGCGCAGGACAAATGCGGACACTCCTTTCCGCCTATCCAAATATAGCATATTTAGTGGCTACCTTTGGGCGGGACTATTCCCATAACCACTAAAATTCCAATTATTTATGGCAAACAGAATGACCCCGCCCGCAGAGGGGCAGGAAAAAGACGTGCTGCTGGTCTTGGATAAACAGCAGGGTAAGGTGAGTGCCGTCAAGGGTATCGACAAGGAGGGCAATTTGCAGACCGTATCGCCGACGCATGGCGGCGAGTTCATGCAGGTGGACAAGAACAGCGATGTGTTCAGTAACTTCATTTCCAATTTTTTCCGCAAGTTTCAGGACACTTCCGGGCTGGAACTGTTCAGCGTAAAGGCTTCCGAAGCGGAACAACAGGCAAGGGCAATCGAGGACAATCACCGCAACCCGACACCGGAGGGCAGCAAACGAACAGAAATGCTTCGAGTTCCGAAGCCCGACTTTCACGAGTTCAAGCAGGGCTACCGCTTCGACCCGGCAAAAATCGACTGGGAGAACCTGAAAAAAGTCGGCATCACCGCCGACACCCTGAAAAACACGAAAGACTTCGACCGGGTGATGCGTGGCTACAAGTCCCGCAACACCTACACCGTTTCGGGGACGGTAGGCGGCTTTTACCTCAAACCTACCGATGTTAAGCTCTCTTTCTATCAGGCAAAGGACGGTACGGTAGTACCCAAGCTGCATGGCGTACAGCAGGATGAAAAGCTGTTGCAACGCCCGTTCCATGAACACGACTTCACCAAGCAGGAACAGGGCAACTTGCAGGGTACTGGCAACTTGGGCGGCATTACCCAAATCAAAGACCCGAAAAGCGGCGAACAAATCCCCGTGTTCGTCAGCCGGGACAGGTACACGCACGAACTGGAATACATGCGGGCAGACAAATGGAAATGCCCCGATACAATCTGTAACGTGAAAGTCAGCCCGGAACAGAAAGCCGCCTTTGAAGCCGGGCAAGCGGTCAAAATGGAAAACCTGCAATTCAGGGACGGCACGAAGCGCAGTGCCTATCTACAGGTCAGCGCAGTGGAGCGTGGCTTGGAGTTCCTGCCCCGTGCCGCCGTCCAGTTCTTACAGCAGGGACAGCAGCAAGTAGCCGGGCTAAAGGACGGGCAGGGCGTTGAGTTCAACGGTCATGTGCAGTCCGGCGCACAGGGCAAATCCCCCGACAAGGTGCAGCCGAAAGACGTTACCCCCGCTGCCGAGAGCCGGACACAGGTAGCGGTCAATACAGAGGGCAAGACCAACGAAGCCACCAAGCAGGGCAAAGAGCCGTTGAAACAGGGGCAGCAAAAGCCTACCGCCAAGCAGAAAGAGAAGCAGGACAAGGCGCAAGACAAGAGCCTGAAAGCGGACAAGCCCAAAAAGTCCAAAGGAATGAAAATGTAGTACCCACCCTTAAAAAGTAAAGAATTATGATTGCATTGATAGCAGAGAAGCCCAGCGTGGCAAAAGACATCGCCCGTATCATCGGGGCGACACAGAAGAATGACGGTTATCTTTCCGGCAATGGGTATATGGTGACATGGGCGTTCGGCCACTTAATCCAGCTTGCCATGCCGGAAGCCTACGGTGTGGCGAACTTCCGCAGGGAGAGCCTGCCCATCCTGCCGCCCGATTTCCAGCTAATCCCCCGTCAGGTGAAAGCCGAGAAAGGCTACAAGGCAGACCCCGGCGTGTTGAAACAGTTGAAAGTGATTAAAGAGGTATTCGACCAGTGCGACAAGATTATTGTAGCCACCGATGCCGGGCGTGAGGGCGAATTGATACACCGCTATATCTATAACTATTTAGGTTGTACCAAGCCCTTTGTACGCCTGTGGATAAGCAGCCTTACCGACAGGGCAATCCGTGAGGGGCTGGATAACTTGCAGCCGGGAGAGCGTTACGATAACCTCTACCTTTCTGCCAAGTCCCGCAGCGAAGCCGACTGGCTGATAGGTATAAATGCCACCCAAGCGTTGAGCGTGGCAGCCGGGCAGGGCGTGTTCTCGCTGGGTAGGGTGCAGACACCCACGCTCGTGATGATATGCAGCCGCTATTTGGAAAACAAGAACTTTGTCCCGACCAAGTTTTGGCAACTCAAAGCCGATACCGCCAGCGGTAGAATCAGTTTCACCGCCCAATCTACCGCCAAGTGGGAGCAGCAGCCCGAAGCCATAGCCGCCCTGCAACGGGTAAAGGATGCCGGGCAGCTTGCGGTGAAGTCCGTTGAAAGGAAAGAAACCAGCCAAGAACCGCCCCTTTTGTATGACCTTACCACGCTACAAAAGGAAGCGAACACGAAACTGAACTTTTCGGCGGACAAGACTCTTTCCATAGCGCAAAGCCTGTACGAAAAGAAAGTGATGTCATACCCCCGAACCGGGAGCCGCTATATCCCGGAGGACGTTTTCGATGAAATGCCGGAACGTGTCGCCATGCTGGGGCAGTACCCCCGCTTTGCCGGATATGCCGCCGGATTGAACGGCGTAACGCTGAACCGCCGTAGCGTGAATGACGGCAAAGTGACCGACCACCACGCCTTAATCGTGACTGAAAACCTGCCCGGTGAACTCTCCAAAGACGAACGGGCGGTTTACGAACTGGTAGCCGGGCGTATGCTGGAAGCCTTTTCGGGCAGGTGCGTGAAAGACGTAACCACCGCTGTGCTGTCTGCTGGAGATACCGACTTCACGGTGAAAGGGTCGGTGATGAAAGAAGCCGGGTGGCGTGCCGTATTCAGCGAGCAGGAAACGGGAGAGGATGAAGAAATCGCCAGCCTGCCGCCACTCCAAAAGGGCGAAAACCTGCCTATTTCCAACGTGGAACTGTTGGAGAAACAGACCAAGCCGAAACCGTTGCACACGGAAAGCAGCCTGCTTGCTGCAATGGAGAATGCCGGAAAGGAACTGGAGGATGCCGAACTGAAAGCCAGCCTGAAAGATGCCGGGATAGGTACACCCGCCACCCGTGCGGCGATTATCGAAACGCTGTTCACCCGCCAATACATCGTGCGTGAGAAGAAGAACCTTGTACCCACCGACAAGGGGCTTGCCGTTTACAGGATTGTCAAGGACAAGAAGATTGCCGATGTCGAAATGACGGGTATGTGGGAAACCGCCCTTGCCAAGATAGAAGCGGGCAGCATGGATGCCGACACGTTCCGAAAGGGTATCGAGGTGTACGCAGCGCAAATCACGGCGGAACTGCTTTCGGTACAATTATCTGTTGCGGGCAGTGAAACCTGTCCCTGCCCCAAATGCAATAACGGGCGTATCCTGTTCTACCCGAAAGTGGCGAAGTGTTCCAACGTGGACTGTACGCTTACCATATTCCGAAACAAGTGCGACAAGCAACTTTCCGACAAGCAGATTGTCGAACTGGTGACGAAACGCAAGACCGGGATAATCAAGGGCTTCAAGGGCAAGAACGGCAAGGCTTTCGATGCTTCGCTGGTGCTGGACGAACAGTTCAATGTCGCCTTTTCATTTCCCGAAAAGAAAGCCAAACCGAAGAAATAGCCTATCTTTGCCACTGAAATTTCATTGTGATAGGTTTTACGACTTATGATAATTGAAATTTTAGTGGTTGCGCCCGGAGGGAAACCGGGCGCATTTTTTATATGTTTCCGCTAAACAGGTAAGTCGAACAGACCACCCCGTTATCCAGCACCATGCTTTCCGACAGCTTCCATTCCGAGCCTAATGTTTCCCCGATGAAACCGATACCCTTGCCCACCATGACGGGGACGGTGTAGATAGTCAGGCTATCCAACAGTCCGGCTTTTATCAGCGAAGTAAGCAACCTGCCACCGCCCACCACTAATATATCGGTTTCCTGTTTCAGTTCATAGACCCTTTGCAGCGGTTCTTCGGTCAGGAACTCCACACCGCAGTCCGGCGTAACATTGGTATCGTAGTGTGACACCACAAAAGACCGCTTGCTTTTGTGCGGCCACCCGCCCCAGTGTTCAAAGATGTAATTGTAGGTGTTCGCCCCCATAAGCAGGCAATCCGCTTCCAAATATTGTTTGCCAACGATATTTTTTATTTCACGGGGTAGCCAGTCCAGTTCATAATCCAGTGTGGCGGTATGCCCGTCAAGAGATACGGCGATGTGCGCTTTAATTTGTTTCATCTTGTTAGGTATTAAACAGTTTAATAATCCGCATTTAACTGTCCACCAATATCCTAAAAAAGAAGCGTGACCTTACACTGCTTCAAAGCGAGGTACTGGCATACCCAAATGAGGAAACAGGCAAGACCACGCTATGATAAAACATAGCATATCCTGCGCTGAATATCCCCTCATTTTGAAAAGTGCCAGTTTTCGCTTTGGGACGTTCGGCGAACGTATATGTTATATATAAAGACGAAATCACAACCGAGGCTGTTCAATCGCCGTTATTTTCTTATGTTACTTTTGCAAAAGTAGTAAAAATCACTGGAATAACCTTGTAAATAGTAGAAATCCTGCCGTGTTATCACAACAGGGCAGGACACAAGCACCTAAAATTACACAAGACCCATACGCCTACGGGCGGCTTGTGTTCCATTGAAGATTATATGAACCGATGACAAAACAGCTTTGGTTCGCCGTGTCTTTGGTGATGATGTCCCTTTCCCGCATGAAGCGGATATAGCTCTTTGCGGTACGTTCCTTGATGTCCAAGACCTGCTGCAACTGCTCGCAAAGGTCTATGTAGGTAATGCGTGTCTGCCGCCCGAAGATGTCCCGTGCGACATTCACCAGTTCCCTTTCCTTGCGCTTCTCCTTTTCCTTACGGGGCTTCTCACCCTTGTACACGTGCATCCCTGTTTCCTTGTCCCATGCAAAGAGCATCAACGGCACGTCCAGCGGGCTTCCGTCCCTTACTTTCAGGGCTTTCACGACTGACTGGGTGGGTTCATCGTCTTTCTCTATCGAAAGGATTGTAGCCGCCTTACGTTGCAGTTCGCTACCCAAATGCCCACGTAACTTTAATCCGTTAGGGACGAAGTGCAGCACACAAAGAATACACGTGTTATAGATGCCCGCCAGCCGATAGAGTTCATCTATCACCGCCACACTTTCCGTTTCATCGTTGGCACTCTTTACAAGGTCAGCGATGCCGTCAATGACGACCAACTGGATGCCGCCGTACTGGTAGTAGAACTTATCCATGCTCTGCATAATGGCGTTCAGGCGTTCTTTGCGTGACATACCCGTCAGGCAGAACGCTTTCAGTTCATCGGGTTTGTCCGGCTGTTTGGCTCGTGTCAGCAGGTTGCTTACATTCTTGAACAGTTGCACTTCCGACTGTTCTGTGTCATAGAGCAAGACCGCCTTGTGCCTGCCGTTGGCGGTTATCTGTATTCCCAGCGTATCTACTTCCGCACCAGCCGGGCAGATGCAGCCCGCCACGATTGCGGCTACATAATTGCTCTTGCCCGTTCCCTCGCCCCCGGTGATGCCGAACAGGTTGCCTTGTGTTCCTAACGGAACGTCACCCGCCGAAATAATCTCTTGCGCTTTGGCGGGCGGGTTGTTGAAATCTATCTCGCACGATTTTAGCATAATCAATGTGTCGCTATACAGGTTGTCTAAAAATTCGATAAACAGTTTCAGGAAATCTTCACGGGTGTTCCCGGCTTTGAAGTAGTCGGAAATGTCCTTTTCCTCTTTCGTACCCGGAAGCGGTAGGAGCAGGCGTTTCACTCCAAATTCTTCCAACAGTTTTTCCTGCTTGCATGAACTTTCCCTGCCCGTCTTGTCCATGTCAAAGAGCAGGACGATGTGCTTGAATCGGAACGTCAGCCGATATACCAGCGTGGGCGGTATAGTCACCGTTTCGCTGTTGAAGCAGATAGCGTGAAAACCGTGTGCCGCCAGCGAAAGCACGTCTTTCTCGCCGCCCGTGATGAAGAGCGTGTCGCCTTTTGCTGGCAGTTGCTCCAGCCCGAAGCAGTAGTTTTCGCCGAAGCTGCCGCCATAGAGGAAGCGGGGCGTGGAGAACGGGCGGTACAGCTTGATATGCTGTTTGCCCTTGTAGCCGTACATGGGTTCTGCCACCGATGAAGTGTAGGTGTACGGTTTGCCCTCTGCCGTTTCGCTGTTGTACTCCCGGAGCGAGCAAACCTTGTAACGTTCCAGCAGTTCGGGCGTGATGCCGTACTGTTGCCAGTACACCAGTTCGGCAAGCGGGAACTTCTGTTCCCGGAACTGGTAGGGCTTGACAGGCTTTTCGGGCGTTTCTTCGGGTTTGTCCGCCACTGCCCGGCGGACGGTTGCCGGGGGAACGGAAACCGGAGTGCCGGAAGCCAGCCCTAAACCCAAATCCCGGTCGATGATTTCCAGTATCTCCACGAAGTCAGCCGCCCGGTTGCAGTCCAGTCCCTTTAACTGCCCCACGAGGAAGAAACAGTCGCCGCTGTAACTGTCGTTGCCGAAGTCTTTCATCTTGTAGATGCTGCTCCGGCGGTCGAAATAGATGTTGCAGGAAGCCTTGCTGTCCTCGTACAGCGGGTTAAGGAAGTTGCGACCTATGCGCCAGTTTCCGGGCAGGTAGTGTTTGAATATCGCCAGCCCGTTACTTGTTCTTTCTAAGATTTCCTCTTTCCTTAGCATACAGTTGGTGGTTGGTTATCAGGTTGTCGATGTTCTCCTTGTTGCTCCTTATCAGGCGTTCTTCCAGCATCCGGCGTATCTCGCTGACCTTGTAGAAATAGCGTCCCCTGATGTTGGAATAGGCGATAGTACCCGACACCCGCAGGCGTTGCAGGGTCTTTTCACTTATTTTCAGAAACGTGCAGACTTCGTAGCTGTCCACCCACATATCTTCTTCACTTTGCTTTGCCATTTCCGCATGATTGAAGATGTAATCGGCAATAGCGGTAATCTTGTTGTCCAGTTCCTTATAGGCTTTGGACTCGAATGTTATTATTTCCATAATGGTAACTGATTGATTTGCCGCAAAGTTCGGAAGAAGAAACAGCCTAAAAGTCATGGTTGTACCTATCATGGTATTACTTTTTTGGGGCTGTTTTAAGTCGTAAATAGTTCAAATTCCTTGAAAAAACATCGGTTTTATGACGTTTTTCGCTATAAAAAAGGAAGTACCATGTTGGGGTGAACATGGTACTTATAAATATTGAAATACAGAGTGTTATTTCATATCATCATCATCCATGCGCTTAATAAGGCGTTCGATTAGATGATGAAGATAAGCTGTTCGGTCTTTTCGTTCTTTCATAGCGATATATGCGGCATAATAATCCCCCAAATCTGTATGAAAAACAGTGCTAAGAAAATTCATCATCTCTTTTATTTCTACATTGCCATTATTAAAATCTCCTGATGATGCAAGAGAATATCCCAATTCAACAAGAGAAACTTTCTTACCCGTGAAACGGAAAGGATATTTGTTTAATCTCTGTAAATTATCTTCAATTTGATTATCTGTTTCAAGTTTGATTAGCCTTTTATTGAGATATATACGTAACATTTCATTGGCTATTATCTTGGCTACTTTGTAGTCATATCCAGTTGAGAAATTCGGGTCTTTGTCAAATTGTGCGCTATCTGTACATAGACGTAAATCAGCTTTTCCTCTAACGAAATAGTATTCATCATATACAGTTGAATGGGAACGATAGTATTGATAGAAATCCAAATTTCGGTTGAAAAAGTAAGTCAGGCTATCCAGTTCCCGGTTTAAATAATTCCGGATAACCACATTACTTCCATTGGGACATTGCGTTTCTATCCGATAAATCTTGTAGAAGAATAATAAACGACCAAGTATTTCCGGTTTCTGTGTCTTGAAAAAGGAAATTTCATCTTCTTGTGTTGGAAAAACATAAGTTTGCAATCTATTTCGCAAGTCGTTCACGACAGATTGCAAGCGATGTACCATTGAAAGAGAAGTTTCGATAATATCATAACCGTAGAGGTCGATTTCGTCAATCTCTAAATCAATTTGAAATAATATTTTGTCGAATACTTCTTTCATTTGCAGATTATTAAATCATAGTCCACTTTGCAACTATCCATTGCAAAGTGGACTAATATAATTTATAAATAATCTTCTCGTTGGGGGGTAAATACATCTACCACTTCTCCACCTTCAAGAACTTCAAATGAATGTAGGGTATTTCCCGGTATGGCATAGCTATCTCCTGCATGGAGTAATATGTCAATCGGATTTTCTGAGGTTTCTACTTTTAGCCGATATTCTCCTGAAATGACATATCCGCATTGTTCATGAGGATGTTGATGTGTTGTTGCAAAATTGCCTTTAACATAATTCATTTTAGTTACCATAGATTTTTCACCAACAGCCAAAGAATCCAATGAAACCCCCTTAAAAACTTTTTTTAGGGCTTCTTCTTTTCGTACTACGATTTTTTTCTTTTCCATGTTTCTTCTTTTTAAATTAAACATTTTTTTACTATTTGTTTTTGAAATGTTTTCTTTAAATGGATAGCAGTATAATTCGGCTACACTTAAAACGAATAATTTGCTAAGCATATAATACTTTTGATTTATATTGATAGTTCCATTTGAATATCTCCTCTTTCGTATGCAGGATGATATTCGGTAAGCTCTTTGAAACCTAATTTTTTGTAAGTGTGAATGGCGGGCTTTAATAGGGTATTGCTTTCGAGGAAAAGTTTTTTTGCTTTCATTGTTTTTGCCTTATTAATAGCAGCTTCACAAAGTAATGTTCCAATGCCTTTTCCTCGTACATTGGGACTAACAGCAAGTTTCGCTAATTCATAGTCATATATAGGGTCGTCCATTTTACAGAGAGCACATACTCCTGCTGGAGTGTTTTTATATATAGCTACGAATATGAAACCGCCTTTATCTATTATGTATTCTTGTGGGTGGTCGAGATAGTCCAAGTCATGTGGTTCTATTTTCCAGTGTTGTGTAATCCATTGTTCATTCAATGACTTAAATACTTCTTTGTAGCATGATTTATATAACACGACTTCTATATCTTTTTTTTCTCTCTCTATCCGTGCTTCTTTAACTCGTTGTAGCAGGCTTTTTTCTGTGAGCAAGTCTTCCCATTCTCCGATAGCTCTCCACAAGTCGTGACGTGTTTCTTTGGAAATACATTCTACAGCTACTTCTACGTCTTTACAAAGTTCAGTTAGCATAGTTGCAATATGCTTTCCACGAGATGATAAGGTAATTACTGTACGCCTCTTGTCTGTCTTATCCTCAATTCCTTTTATCAGCCCCTTTGCGGTCATTTCCCTTACGATGTTGCTCACGGACGGGTGACTATGCCCAATTTCTTTGGCTATTCCTGTCACTGTTTTTTCTTCTCCATCTGCTAATACGAAAAGTAGTGGAAACCATTTAGGTTTGATGTCAATACCATACAATTTATAAATACAGTTTGCATCGGCAGTTACAGTATCTGTTAGCATACGCAATCTACTACCAATAGCCATTTTACCTGTTTTTTCAAAAAAATCCATAATATTATGTTTTTGAATACGTAATTGATTACGCAAATATATAACATAATTTTTACCCTGCAAAAAATAATTGAATTTTTCTCTAATGCAAGGTGCAGTTTATGTTTTACTATGATAGTCTAAATACTTGTATCGTTAAGTCGTCAGATAAATATATAGGATTTTGAATACAATACACATTCTCCTGCTATTATTATTCTGTCATTTTCTTTATGACAATGCAAAACACCACCTCTTGAAGATGCTTGATAAGCAAGTAAATCATTTTTTCCCGTTATTTTGCTCCAATATGGAATGATGTGACAATGTCCGGAACCACAAACCGGGTCTTCCGGGACGCTGTGCTTAGGAGCAAATGTACGACTGATACAATCGTATTTTTCATCTTTAGCGGTGACATGCAACAATACTCCTTCCAATTTTTCTACTTCACTCAAATTAGGAGTTAAATTATATACATCCTCTTTAGACGGTAGCACACATACCAAATCTCGCCCAAGATATACCTCTATAGGATATACGCCTATTGCTTTTACAATTGAGGGTGGCGTATCTATCAATTTCAATGGGAAAGCAGGCAAGTCTATATAATACAGATTGTCTTTTCGGGTAGCTTTCAAAACTCCGCTTCGAGTGTGAAATGATATGGTCGTTTTGTTTGGCTCTACAAAAGAAGTTATTACATATGTTGCTGCTAAAGTTGCATGTCCACATAAATCAATTTCCATTTTTGGGGTAAACCACCTGAGTTTATATTGCTCATTTTCTCTCACCACAAACGCTGTTTCTGAAAGCTTATTTTCCATAGCTATTTTCATCATTAATTCATCAGGTAACCATTTTTCTATCAAACAAATGGCTGCTGGATTTCCGGAAAAAAGTTTATCCGTGAACGTATTCACGATGTATTGTTTGATTTTTTTCATCGAAGAAGTATCATATTTCAAGTTCATTAATCATCTGCTGAAGCCTTTCATAGAATTTACCTATGTGATAGCCGTCAATGACTTTATGGTTTGCATCAACGGACATGCCGAGTGAAAGTCGTTCATCTTTTTCGATGTATTTGCCCCATGCTATACGAGGTATTGCGTCATCGGGATTAAGAAAATGCTCACTTGATGATGATGTCATGTCTATCCAAGGAAGACATGACATATAAATCAATTGATACTCGGGACAGTCCTCACCACCGGAAAAGACCGTTTGGCAGTCCGTCAGTGACATTACTTTATCTGTGTATTCCTCTAATGAAGAAGTCAATGCGCAATTGACTACCTGAAACGCTTCGCTTCCTTTTTTAAGGAATGTAAGACTTGGTATAGTCTCTCCAACATCGTATATTTTGCCGTCGATGAAGCGAAGACGAAAGCACTCAATGGAGTTGGCTGCCTTTCCTACAAGGTACACCAACGAGTAATAAAATGACAGACCGTGAACTTTTGTAAATCGTTTAAGATTTGTCACGTCAACACGAAATGCGACATGGTAGAAAGGGAAATCAAGATGACGGAACACATCATAGATTCCTTTTCTCTCCCATTTTTCGATATCTAATTCTTTCATAATTCTATCATCATTTGGATATCGGTACGTTGATAGTGTGAGTTTCTCAAAGGAATTTCGATAAATCCCTTTCTGCGGTATAGACGAACCGCTGCTTCAAGTTTCACACTTGTATCTAAAAACAGTTTCTCTGCACCTTTTGATTTTGCTGTTTTGATAATTGCATCAACAAGCCTTTCTGCAATACCATTGTGTCGATATTGAGGTCTAACGCTTAATTTAGACATTTCCCAAATGTTTTCTTGAGAGTGAAAAACAAGTGCGCATACTCCTGCCACGACATTGCTATCTGCATCTAATGCCACCAATATTTCACCGCCTGTTTCTATGTAAGCGGCTATAGGATTAGCAAACAATTCTTCATCAGACGGTTCAATCCAAAAATATTCGTTAAGCCAAGATTTGGTAAGCTCAACAAATTCATTTTTGTATTCGTTTTTAAATGGTACAATTTGAATATTCATATTTTACAGTTTTATATTATTTCCTGTGCAAAGATATTAAATGCGGAAAAAATATTAAATAAAGAGTTTGATAAGCGGAAAATATCTTATATTTGTGAGATAAATCAAAAATATTCCTGATTTCTTATGTGGGTATATATTTGAAACAGGAAAAAATACGGTAAAAAATGGATGCAACAGATAAAATTATACTGAATGCCCTTCAAAAGGATGCCAAATTAAACATGAAAGTATTGGCTGATGAATTGAATATTTCTAAAAGTCCTTTATATGATAGAGTTAAACGTTTAGAAAATGAGAAATATATTTCTCATTATGCCGCTATTGTGAATAAGGATAAAGTCGGCAAGCCATTAGTGGTATTTTGTCGGCTTGCGTTGTTAGTCCATGAGCATGAAAGCTATGCCCGTTTTGTAGATGAAATAGTGCAATTGGAAGAGGTGATAGAATGTTATTCCATTGGTGGAGAATATGAACTTTTAATTAAAGTGGTTCTTGAAGATTTGGATGCTTATGATAAGTTTAGGTTTGAAAAACTGACACGTATAAATGGCATTGCCAAAATAAATAGTTCAATTGCAATACGTGAATTGAAAAATACCACTTATATAAGGCTTTAGTAGGATTAGTGTTTCATAGTAGTTGTTCAAGTGACAATTTAGTGCAAGGTGCAAGTATATATTTATATATATAGCTTGCACCTTGCACTAACCACAGAATATTTATTTTCAATGATTTGCGTATTTCAAAAGGAAGCGTTATCTTTGAACCCGAAAGTTAGGCAGACAAACAGCGGTCAAAGTCGGACAGGCTTAACGGTTGAAAATCGTTACTGTTTCGTTACCTATTTGAAATTTTGAAAGTAAAGTAGCTGACACATAAGCGGTTAAAGTTATAGGTTCAAAACCCTCTTTCTCCGCTGAAAGCAGCAAAAAGCTGCTTTTTATGTTTTATGGAGGCTGGTTGCTTCCGGATCTACATGATTTCAACCGAAAAAGGAGAGGTGCTCGAGTGGTTGAAGAGGCACGCCTGGAAAGCGTGTAAACCCCTAAAGGGTTTCGCGGGTTCGAATCCCGCCCTCTCCGCAAAAAGCTCCAACGATAATAAATCGTTGGAGCTTTTTTTGTGAAGGATTCCATATAGATCTATTCTGGCTTATTGTAATCTATGTTCCCAACCAAATAAACGGAAAGATTTTAAAACAAATTAAGAATATTGCAAAAATCTAAGCCGTTTGGTCGAAAGTTTGGTTCCTGACCAATGCACAGATTCGATGTATCAGTTTGTTTCTAATATTGTTTATAACTAAATTATGATGCTTCCCCTCTTCTCTTTTGCGCCTGTAATATTCTCTTAATATTGGATCATGTATGGCAGCGGTTCGTGCCGCTTGGGTGAGTAGCGTGTTTAGTTTTTTATTGGCAAATCCACTTGTCTTGGCATTGCTTTTGACACTGGAGCCGGAGGTTCGTTGGAACGGTACCACTCCCGCATAGCAGGCCAGCTTGCGCGGATCGTCAAAACAGGTGAAGTTTTCGGTATAAACGATCAAAGCAAGGGCGTTGACAAAAGCCACGCCTTTGATGGATGTAATACGCTCATAATTGTTTTTGATCTCCTCTTCACTGTTGATCAGATCCATTATTTCCTTTTCCACATCTTTTATTTCACGGTTCAAGTTATCCACTTGTGTCAGGCTATGTTGATATATGTAATCTGTTGCGTGATTCCCTTTTAGGACCGAATGGAGTTCTTTGGCATGTACCAATGCTTCATTTTTCATTTTCACCAATAAATCACGGAATGTGAAAAATGAGTGCAGCGCCCGGATGGTTTCCGTATTGGGGGTATAGACCTTGGCCATATCCTCGAAACGGCAAGCGTATTGTGCGATCAGCAATGAATCCAATTTATCGTTTTTCCCGCGTTGCATGCCGCTGCTGTGTTTGATCCTGTAAGGATGTTCCAGCCACAGTGTATAACCCTCGTGCGCGAGAGTGTTACTCAAACAAACGCTGTAAAGTCCCGTGTTCTCACCGCAAAAGAGCATCTGATCTTTGCCTGTCTGCGGATAGCTATCACAAAGCCATGCCAACAGACTCTCATGTCCGGCAACATCATTACTGAACTCACGGTGGACACCTGAAGATATGTTTTCTTTCTCTATCACACTTACATCTACTTTTTTCTTGGAGAAATCAATCCCGATAAATAATTTATTCATACCTTTATATTGTTTTTGGATTAACCGAAAGCAGGAATGGGCTACTACTCTAAATGATATCCTATTATATATCAATAATCTATTTAGTCTTTGCCTGCTTGACTAACGGAAGTCTGTTACAATAACTAGTCTTTAAAGACTATCGTTTTCCATTAGTGTACTTCCGTTAGTCGGTTAATTTAGTTTCTTCATACAACAAAGATATAAATTAACCTCAGCTTCTTGCTTTACGCAAACTTAGAGTACGTTTTTCTCAAATACCCGTTAGTCTAAATCGAAACAGTAGCACATGAAATTTGATTTTCTACCCCATTTATTTTAAATTACCCTTGCGGGTAATATTTTTTTAAGAAACTCGCAATAACACAAGGTGTTGAATAATAGAGAAATATGTATATCCCTTTCAGAAGGGAGGTTCTTGTCTGATTTAACATTTAATACGTAATACGTATCGCTTTTGCCATTTTGTTGCGATTTGCAAGGCGTTTAAGATGTTTTATAAGTAACATACTTTTGATAGCAGGAAAAAAATGTTATATTTGTAGACAAATGATTTCAAAATTACATTCTATAACCCCTCCTAAAACAGTATTTGCTTATGATCAAAAGAAGATTACTATCGTACGACATTCCGCAATTGACTAAAGTATTTAAAAAAGATTTTCCCCAACTGGTAACGATGGCGGAAGAAAGTGAGAGCGCAGCGCTTTTTAAAGAAGCCTTGCGCTCTTTCGTTTCTTCCCGCATCGACAGGACGGTTGGCGGGAGCAATATGGGAAATGCCGTGGCGAAGCGTATTCTTCTGTTGATCGAACACGACGATACGACAGTTGCCGAACTTTCGACGGGCGAAGAGATACCGGTACGGACGATTACCTACCTCTGGCAATTCCTGACCGGAAAGCCGGGGGAAGATGTTTCGCCGGATTTCTTTATCGACCTGTACCGGCAATTCGAATTGCTGGAGAACCCGCAGGAGATCGTACCGGACCGCTCGCTCGTCAAAAGGCAGATGAACCGCTGGCCGACCGGATTGGACGAAGAGGTGATGGCGATCCGCCGTTCCAACAAGGAGCGGATCATGGCTGGACTGATACGCAAGATCGAACGGCGCCATGCCCCGACCTCCCGGTTTCAGTTTACGGAGGGAATGAGTTATGAAGAGAAATACACCAAAGTGCAGGAATGGTGGAATACCGGCCGTTTCCATCTTGCGATGGCTTTCAAAAGCCCGACGGAACTGAACTATTTCCTCGGCGGTTCCCTTTCGGCAGAAACGATGGAACTGTTGGCGCGTGCCCGCAAGAAAGGCATGCCGTTCTTTGTGACCCCTTACTATCTTTCCCTGCTGAATACGAATACAAGCGGGTTTGACGATGCGACGATCCGTTCCTATATCCTCTATTCCGAAGAACTGGTCGATACATACGGGCAGATCAAGGCGTGGGAGAAAGAAGACATTGTCGTGGCCGGACAGCCGAATGCCGCCGGGTGGTTGCTGCCGGAAGGGCACAACATACACCGCCGTTATCCGGAGGTGGCAATCTTGATTCCCGATTCGATGGGGCGTGCCTGTGGCGGCCTGTGCGCTTCCTGCCAGCGGATGTACGATTTCCAGAGCGAGCGCCTGAATTTTGATTTCGAATCCCTGAAACCGAAGGAGACATGGGACAAGAAACTGCGCCGGTTGATGCGCTATTTTGAAGAAGATGCCCAGCTCAGGGATATCCTGATCACCGGAGGCGACGCGTTGATGAGCCAGAACGCGACGCTCCGCAACATACTCGACGCCGTCTACAAGATGGCGGTGCGGAAACGGAAAGCCAACGAGAGCCGTCCCGAAGGCGAGAAGTATGCCGAACTGCAACGGGTCCGCCTGGGTTCGCGCCTGCTTGCTTACCTGCCTCTCAGGATCACGGACGAGCTGGTCGGCATCTTGAGGGATTTCAAAGACAAAGCCTCGCGCGTCGGCGTCACGCAGTTTATCATCCAGACGCATTTCCAGTCCCCCTTAGAGGTCACACCGGAAGCGAAAAAGGCGATCGAGGCGATCCTATCCGCCGGATGGATCATCACTAACCAGTTGGTCTATACCGTTGCCGCTTCCCGGCGCGGGCACACGGCAAAACTTCGCCAGACGCTGAATGCGATGGGAGTGGTGTGCTATTATACATTCTCGGTCAAGGGCTTCCATGAGAACTACGCCGTGTTCACCCCTAACAGCCGCTCTTTGCAGGAACAGCAGGAGGAGAAAGTCTTCGGCCTTATCCCCAAGGAGAAGCAGAAGGAACTGTACCGGCTGATTCGCTATGAGCGGCCTTTAGGGAAGAAGCTGTCCGGTTTCCTGAAAGAAAACCGTCTCCTTTTTGCCGCCACCGACCGCAGCGTGCTGAACCTGCCGGCTATCGGGAAAAGCATGACCTTCCGGACAATTGGCTTGACGGCCGAAGGAAAGCGCATCCTGAAATTCGACCACGACGCCGGACGCCGCCACAGTCCGATTATCGACCGGATGGGAGAGGTCTACATCGCCGAGAACAAGTCCGTCGCCGCCTACCTGCGCCAGCTACAGGATATGGGCGAGGATGTGCGGGAGTATATCAGTATCTGGAATTATTCCGAAGGCGTGACCGAACCCCGGTTCAGTATTTACGAATACCCTGGTTATCCTTTCGATATTACAGAAAAGATGACAAATCTTGAGCTATAAAACGAGTAATTATTATCTTTGTTCGTGCTAAACCAATATTAAAATGATACAGAACGAAAGAGAAATACGACACGAGCATGTGTTACAGGCTGTTCGTCAGATGATGACAGCCGCCCGGACAGCCCCGAAGGGGAAAGGCATCGATATTATCGAAGTGGCGATGGTGACGGACGAGGATATCAAACGCCTCTCGGAAGAGCTTGTCATCATGTCCGGCGAAACCGGTTTGAAATTCTTTTTGCGCGATGCCGACAATATCCTCCAGGCCGAAGCCATCTTGATTGCAGGTACCCGCCAGCAGGTGCAGGGATTGAATTGCGGGCATTGCGGATTCCCGACCTGCGTGGAGAAACCGGAAGCCGTTCCCTGTGCGATCAATTCGGTGGATTTGGGCATTGCGATCGGCTCGGCTTGCGCTACGGCGTCGGATTTGCGCTTAGACACGCGCGTGATGTTCAGTGCCGGCCTGGCTGCACAACGTCTGGGGATGTTGGGCGACTGCAAATGCGTGATGGCGATCCCGGTGAGCGCATCCTCGAAAAACCCGTTCTTCGATCGAAAACCGAAAACAGAGTGAGCCATGATAAAGTTTGATAACAAACTCGAACTGCGATACTATTTCAATGATAAGTCCAACTACATGGATGCCATGATCAAACACCGTTCGGAAAAGGAGGTTCTTTCGTTGATCCGGACGCTGTCAGATATGCTGGACATCAAAATGACTGTTTATTGCGAGTCTTTTGCACAGCAGGAAGGATTTCGCGAAATCTGGTCGGTGGCAGGTGAGAACAGCCGCCTGATCTCTGTCCTCCTCAATCTGTTTATGCAGGTGTGGACACGGCCGTCCCTTCTGGTCGGCGGGCAACCGGTCGTGGACCGCTCGGCGGCCGACGAGGAAAAGATGCAGCGTGAGATTGCCTTGTTGCGTACGAACCTCAGGAAGAAATCGCCCGGCATAACGGTCACGCGCGAATTGGTTGAATTACTGAGCGCATCGCCCCGAGTCTGCAAGTGCAAATCGAATTTTTACGAGTCTGTGCGCGGCTATCCGAAGGTGACGAAGTTCACCTTGCGCGAACTGAATGCCGGTAACCGTAGCCGTTCGGGTTCGTTGGAAGTCAAACGCGAACAGTTCGACTATTACATTCTCCGTTCCGACGAATTGCCCCCGGTCAAGGACAACAAGGCGACGATAGAGATCATTTCGCCTGTGCTGAAAGACGCGCGTTACCGCTGGAAAGGCATCTACAACAAAGGGGGCGAGACGATCGACTTCTATATGTGCGACGAAGACTTCAAGAAAGAGATGTTCGATGAGAAGATCGTCTTTAAGAGCGGTATGTGCATCGACTGTGTGCTGGAGATCCAGCGGAAGATGAGCGAACTGGGCGAAGTGGTCAATATCAGCTATACGGTCGAAACGGTGATCCGCACCCGCTTCGATAAGATGGAAATCATTACGCCGCAGGGAAAACGTCACCTCAGGAAGCTCGAAGCTGAGAAAAAGCAGTTGACGCTCGACCTTTTCGGATGAAAAACAGCGGCCTCGTCTGCGCAATTAACAAAATAAGAGAATGGCAAAAGCAAAAACAGTATATGTCTGCTCCAACTGTGGGGCTGATTCTCCGAAATGGATCGGGAAATGTCCTTCCTGCGGGGAGTGGAACACGTATGTCGAAGAGGTTGTGGCAAAGGAACCCGCCGGAAAGCGTGCGCTCTATGGTGTTTCGGATGGCGGCAAAGTGCGCCCCGTCCTCCTTCGCGATATTACTTCCGAAGAGGAGACGCGCATCGACCTCGGTGACCAGGAACTGAACCGCGTCCTCGGTGGCGGCTTGGTGAAAGGATCGCTGGTCCTGATCGGTGGCGAGCCGGGCATCGGGAAATCAACGCTTGTACTGCAAACCGTCTTGGGGTTTAAGGGGTTACGCACGCTTTATGTCTCCGGTGAGGAGAGCAGCCGCCAGTTGAAACTCCGTGCCGACCGCATCGCGCATGAGAACCCGGATTGCTTCATCCTTTGCGAAACCAACCTCGAACAGATATTTGTCCAGACCAAGAACGTCCAGCCCGACCTTCTGATTGTCGACTCGATACAAACCATTTATACGGAGGTGGTCGAATCCTCTCCCGGAAGTGTTTCGCAGGTGCGCGAGTGCAGCGCGGCCATCCTGAAATATGCGAAGGAGAGCGGCACGCCCGTCCTCCTGATCGGCCATATCAATAAGGAGGGAAGCATTGCCGGGCCGAAGGTACTCGAACATATTGTCGATACCGTCCTCCAGTTCGAGGGCGACCAGCATTATATGTACCGCATCTTGCGGAGCATCAAGAACCGTTTTGGAAGTACGGCAGAATTAGGTATCTACGAGATGCGCCAGAACGGCCTTCGCGAAGTCAGCAATCCTTCCGAGCTGCTGTTGACGCAGAACCATGAAGGGTTGAGCGGAGTGGCGATCGCGGCGGCGATCGAGGGTATCCGTCCTTTCCTGATCGAGACGCAGGCATTGGTGAGTTCCGCTGTTTATGGGACGCCCCAGCGCAGCGCGACGGGGTTCGACCTCCGGCGTATGAACATGCTGCTCGCGGTGCTCGAAAAGCGTGCCGGTTTCAAGCTGATCCAAAAGGATGTCTTTTTGAATATTGCCGGCGGACTGAAGGTGAACGATCCGGCAATCGACCTGGCGGTGATTAGCGCCGTCCTTTCTTCCAGTCTCGATATTTCGATCGAGCCGGGTATCTCGATGTGCGGCGAGGTGGGGCTTTCGGGCGAAATCCGTCCGGTGAACCGCATCGAACAGCGCATCTTAGAAGCGGAAAAGTTGGGTTTCTCGCGTATTATCATCCCGCACAATAACCTGAAAGGCTTCGACACGTCCAAGTGCAAGATGCAAATTGTGCAAGTACGCAAGGTGGAAGAGGCTTTCCGGCAATTGTTCGGATAAGTTTATATGTATATGAAAAAAAGTGTTGTTTATCTATTTGTGAGTATTTTCTTCCTGTTTACAAGCTGCGAGTACCAGTTAGGGGAGAATTTTATGGATTTTGAAAAGCGGCAGGTCGATTCGGTCGCGATGAGTGTGGACTTCTATGGCTCGTTTATCCATGATGTGGAAAACGGAACCTTTGTGGTGGAAAACAGTGGTAATGCTGTTTGCCAGATCTATCCGTTGCCCGGATTCGAAATTGAGAAACAGATCATCCGCTTGGGTGAAATGGTCTGGGAAAGCAGTGGGACACAGTGTGATTTCCTGTTGGATGTAGACCTGATACCGAATGGCTCTTATGAACTGTCGTGCGAGATTATTGCCCGTATGAACAGCGGGACGGTTGCCGGGCAGGTCGGGATTGAACATTATGTGGAAAAGCGCAGTTGGCCTCTCAAGGTAAATGCGCGTACCGAGACGGAACTTCCTTTGCTGCATCGGGTGAATGAAGAGGGACTGATTGAAATTTCTTGGGAGGTGGATGAGGCGTTTCGTGACGGGTTCGATCATTACCAGATTGAGTTTACTACGCTGAAGGAGGGTTTAAATTATACCTATATTGCGAGAAGGTCGGATTTTGATATTCATTCATACGCCGATAAACGATATGCCGGTGAGAAAGGATCATACAAGGTCTATCTCTATTTCAAAGCGGAAGCCGACCGTCCCCGTTCGCTCGGATCGCTTGACTTGGAGCAGGCCAAACCGCAGGTTCAGGTAGAATATAGGACAAAGAACCGCGTACGCCTGTCTTGGACATATCCTTACCGTTCGGCAGTCGATGTCGTCTACGGAGGTGAAGTCGTGGCTGAGAAAGTAACGGACGGCGTGACGGAGTTTCCCCTTGCCGGACAGGAAGCTGGCAGGGTTGAGTTGCGTTTCTCTCCCGTCGATAATTGGGGATATGAGAATGCAAATTATACGTTTAACCTTGAAAACTACCCGAAGAGATGAAAAAGGTATTGTTGTTTATAGCCCTGCTGTTTTTCTTCGGTCGTCTTGGGCAGGCTCAGTCGCTGACAGTCGAATATAATATCGGGCATGGCTCGTACCAGATGTCCGATATGGAAGATTTTTTGAATAAGATGGAACTTCCCGTAACCAATGCGCAGGTCACGGATAACTTCCCCGGTTATGTAACGCAGGACACCCGTATGGGGATCGAATGGAGACGCCATCACGTGGGCGTCCTTTTCAACTATATGAATACGGCGGGCAAAAAGGGGGTAACGGATTATTCCGGCTCTTGCAACTACGAACTGCGTAATAAAGGATATAAGTTCGGAGCTTTTTATCGTTTCCGTTTGGTTAAGGAAGAAATTAGTATCTTTACGTTCGAACCGTACGTAGGGCTCTCGACGGGTGTCGTGCTGAACAAGGTGAAGGGAGCGAACAGCCTGTTTATCGAGTCTGATCCGGAAGCCGGATATTGGAAGGAAAATACTTTTTCAGGCAGGAATTTCTTCGTGGAGCCTGCTTTCGGCATTAAGTTCGGCTTGTGCCGCTATGTCGCGTTGAACCTGAGTGTGGCTTATGAATGGGATGCCGTGAAACAGGAACATACGATCGAAAAAGCAGAGTCACCGTCGACTTTCAAAGTGGATTGGAGCGGCTACCGGGCACAGGCCGGTTTGATTTTTTATTTGAATTTAAAGAAGTAAACATGATACAAGAATTACAACTCCGTGTATTGCCCGAAGAGGCAGCCAGCGAACAGTCGTTGAAGCAGGCGGTGGCCCGTGAGACGGGAACATCCGTCCCGCATATTCACACCGTCCGGGTGCTGAAACGTTCTATAGATGCGCGCCAGCGGACCATCTATGTGAATGTCAGACTGCGTGTTTTCATCGATGAAGCGCCGGACGAACCGGAATATCAGTCGGTGGAGTATAAAGACGTGTCGGGCGGGAAGCCTGTCGTGGTCGTAGGAGCGGGGCCGGGAGGATTGTTTGCCGCCCTCCGCCTGATCGAACTTGGCCTGCGTCCGGTCGTGATCGAACGCGGAAAGAATGTGCGCGAGCGTAAAAAAGATATCGCCCTGATCAGCCGCGAGCATAAGGTGAACGAAGAGTCCAACTACAGCTTCGGCGAAGGGGGAGCAGGCGCCTATTCCGACGGCAAACTGTACACTCGCAGCAAGAAGCGGGGTTCGGTCGATAAGATCCTGAATATCTTTTGTCAGTTCGGAGCCAGTACCTCGATCCTGGCGGATGCCCATCCGCATATCGGTACGGACAAGCTGCCTCGTGTGATCGAGAATATCCGCGAACAGATCATCCGCAGCGGCGGGGAAGTCCATTTCGAGACACGAATGGACGCCCTGATTATTCGTAACGGAGAAGTCATAGGCGTCGAGACGAATACGGGAGAGAGTTTCCACGGTCCGGTTATTCTGGCAACAGGCCATTCCGCCCGCGACGTGTATCGCTACCTCCACGACCGGCAGATCCCGATCGAGGCCAAAGGTATCGCTGTCGGTGTCCGTCTGGAACATCCGCAAATGCTGATCGACCAGATACAATATCATCGCAAAGAGGGCAGGGGCGACTATCTGCCGGCAGCCGAATATAGCTTCGTCATGCAAGCCGGCGGACGGGGCGTCTATTCCTTCTGTATGTGTCCCGGCGGTTTTGTCGTTCCGGCGGCAAGCGGTCCCCGGCAGGTAGTGGTCAACGGAATGTCTCCCTCCAACCGCGGTTCCCGCTGGGCAAATTCCGGCATGGTGGTGGAGATCCGCCCGGAAGACTATACTTCGCTAATGAATAATGAAGAATTAATAATGAATAATGGAGAGAGGGTAGAGTCGGATTCTCCATTAGCGTTGATGGCTTTCCAGGAACGGCTGGAAGAACTTTGCTGGCTGAACGGTGGGATGAAGCAAACCGCCCCTGCGCAACGGATGGTCGACTTCGTGAACAAGAAGAACTCTTTCGATCTCCCCGAATCGTCTTATACGCCCGGCTTGCTGGCCTCCCCGTTGCATTTCTGGATGCCGGAGTTCGTCACCAGCCGCCTGCGCGAAGGCTTCCGCTATTTCGGTAAAGTCTCCAAAGGATTCCTGACCAACGATGCCGTCATGATCGGTGTGGAAACCCGGACCTCTTCGCCCGTCCGCATCCTGCGCGACAAGGAAAGCTACCAGCATATAACCCTGAAAGGCCTTTTCCCCTGCGGCGAAGGAGCCGGCTATGCAGGCGGAATCGTCTCTGCCGCTATCGACGGCGAACGGTGTGCGGAAGGGGCGGCAGGCCTTTCCTATTAAGTCGGCACTTTTTCCGGTACAGGCTTGCACCTTTTTGCAGACAGCCTATAGGCTTTTGATGAATAGCCTATAGGCTATAATTTTTACTCTTTAGGCTATATTTTATGAGACGTAGGCCTGCAAATAAGCCCTGTTACCCCTTTCTCAAAAAAGCAAACGGGGTTCACATCTGTCTGTAGCTAATTGATGCTCTGCGGTTAGTTGTGAATCCTGTGAATCCTGAATTACCCGAACTGTTTTATGACTTCTTTTTTCTTTTATTTCCAAAATTTTATTATTTATTTCACCCTTCACAGCATTCACAAGAAGTCTCTAACCATTAGAGCTTTATAAGGGTGTGAACCTTGAATAAAAAATAAGACTCATGGTTTATAAGTCTAAAAATTTAAAATATTGAATGCAGAAAGAAGTCCTTCTGTGCATTGTTGTCAAAAAAAGAAGCTGTTGGATCATGAATGTTCGGCAATGACCCCTATCACCCCATCCCTCAAATAAAACCGTTCGTCGTGCTCGACCAGGAAACGGATGGCGGTAATGCTTTTGTCTGCCGGGAAAGGAAGGGAGTCTGTCAATGTTTTGACCGGAAGCGGCTGTTGACCGGACAGGTTTTTCAGAAGTCCGTCGCGTATAGCGTTGAAGTCCCGGTTGCTCAGGCCGGAATCGTTCTTGGAAAGGCAGACATCGCAGCATCCGCAATCTTCCGTATGCTTTTCTCCGAAATAAGAGAGTAAAAGGTGGCTCCGGCAGATACGTTCCCCGTCCATGTATTCCACAACCTTCGAGATACGCTTTTTCATCCTTTCACGGCGTTCTTCATAAGCGGATGAAGGAATGACAAGGGTCTCTTTCCCTACTCGCGGATGTGTATAAGTGATTTGCGGTACGATCTGGAAGGAAGATTCATCCAGCGCTTCGCAATATTCAATGTAGCCGGACAGTTCCAGCAACTTCAAAGCATGATGCACCTGTAAGGGAGGAAGTTGGCAGGCGGAATAAAAATCCGTCAATTCAAAATTATGGACGGTATCTTCTCCCTGTCCTTCCGGAATCCCGAAGTAATTGCCTAACGCTTCATACACTTGTCCGATCAGTTTCTTTTCGGGAAACTCGTCGTCTACCCGTTTTTTCAGATGGAAACTATCCGTATCCGTACAGAGAGCCACCGCAAAAGCTTTCCGGCTGTCCCGTCCGGCACGTCCGGCTTCCTGGAAATATTCCTCCAATGAGCCCGGCATATCCAGATGGACGATCAACCGTACATCCGGCTTGTCGATCCCCATCCCGAAAGCATTTGTGGCGACCATGACGCGGCATTCATTGTTTTTCCAACGGTTCTGCCGGATCGCCTTTTCTTCCCGGCTGAGTCCGGCATGGAAAAAGTCGGCCGACAGTCCGGCCTGTTGCAGGAAAATCGCAGTCTCTTTGGTCTGCTTGCGGTTACGTGTATAGACGATGGCTGTGCCCGGGACTTTTCCGAGTATGTAGGCCAATGTGTTCAGCTTGTCTTCCGTTCGGCGTATGATGTAGGCAAGATTCGGGCGGATGAAACTTGTCCGGAACACATTCTTCTCCCTGAAAAGCAACCGCTCTTGAATATCTTCCACGACTTCGGGCGTGGCAGTGGCAGTCAAGGCAAGTACCGGAACGCCCGGCAGCTGTTCCCGTATATCGGCAATATGGAGGTAGGAGGGGCGGAAGTCATAGCCCCATTGCGAGATACAATGGCTTTCGTCGACAACCAGCAGGCTGACGTTCATCTCTTGCAGCTTCTCCCGAAAGAATCCGGTAACAAGCCGTTCCGGTGAAACATACAGGAATTTATATTGCCCGGACCGGCAGTTATCCAGCTCCGTGGCAATCTCCTGGCGGCTCATGCCCGAATACACAGCCGTCGCTTTGATTCCGACCCGGCGCAGATTGTCGACCTGGTCGCGCATCAAAGCGATAAGCGGGGTAATGACGAGGCAAATCCCTTCCATCGCCAGTGCCGGAACCTGGAAGGTGATCGATTTGCCACCTCCCGTAGGCATCAGTCCGAGTGTATCCTTTCCCGCACAGACAGAATGGATTATGTCCTCTTGTAGAGGACGGAAAGCAGGGTATCCCCAATACTTCCCTAAAATCTTATGGTAGACATCCACCGCATCCCTTCATATATCGTTCTCCTTGATGTCCTTCACCATCAGTTGCAACGACGTGTTGCCGTTGTAGGTGTTCTCTTCGATGGTGTAGCAGATATTGAAAGGTTTCATGTTCTTGATATGTATATTGTGCCGGCGCATACCGAAAGCAATGCCATGTATCGGTGTGTTCGACTTGTCGTCGATCAGTTCCAGTTTGATGTGTTCCAAGTCTTTCCCTACCAGCTTGCTGGTCCCGTAGTCTTTCACTCCGAGGGAGCAGAACACGGGTTTCTGGTTGTCCGGGCCGAACGGGTTCATCTTTTTCAGTTCGCTCATGAACTTGGAATTGATATCCTGCAGGTCCAGTACGGCGTCGATATCGATCTGCGGCGTCATCTGTTCGGGGATGATCTCGTCGGCGGCTAATTTTAGGAACCGCTGGGTGAAAGCATCTAAGTTCTCCTCTTTCAGGGAGAGGCCGGCAGCGTAGGTATGGCCACCGAAGTTTTCCAACAGGTCGCGGCAACTTTCGATCGCTTTGTATATATCGAATCCCGTAACCGAACGGGCGGAGCCGGTTATCAGCTCGGACGATTTCGTCAGTACGACTGCCGGGCGGTAGTATTTTTCCGTCAGGCGGGAAGCGACGATGCCGATAACCCCTTTGTGCCATCCGGGATTGTAGACGATGATCGCCTTGCGGTCTTCCATATTCTGGAATTCGTCGATGATGGCGTTCGCCTCGTCCGTGATCTTTTTGTCTAATTCGCGGCGTTCTTCGTTATACTGGTTGATGCTTTCGCTCTTCTCGCGGGCTACGTCCACATCTTTCGCCAACAACAGTTCGACCGCTTCCTTTCCGTTCATCATACGGCCGGAAGCATTGATACGGGGTCCGATCTTAAAGACGATGTCGCTGATCGTGATCTCTTTTCCCGACAGGCCGCAGATATCGATGATCCCTTTCAGGCCGAGGCTCGGATTGCTGTTGAGCTGTTTTAGCCCGTAATACGCCAGTATGCGGTTTTCACCGGTGATAGGGACGATGTCCGAGGCGATGCTGACAGCCGTCAGTTCCAGCAGCTTTTCCAGGTCGGCAAACGGGAAGTTGTTGCTTTTGGCGAATGCCTGCATGAACTTGAAGCCGACACCGCATCCCGACAGATGCTCGTACGGATAGACGGAGTCTACGCGCTTGGCATCCAATACAGCCACGGCATCCGGCAAAATGTCGTCCGGCATGTGATGGTCGCAGATAATAAAGTCGATCCCCAATTGCTTGGCATATTCGATCTTTTCGATGGCTTTGATACCGCAGTCGAGCGAGATCACCAGCGTGATTCCGTTTTCACGGGCATAGTCGATTCCTTTATACGAAATCCCGTATCCTTCGTCGTACCGGTCCGGAATATAATAGTCCAGTGTCGATGAATAAGGACGCAAATACTTGTAGACCAATGAAACGGCAGTCGTGCCGTCTACATCGTAGTCTCCGTAAATTAAAATCTTTTCTTTATTCCCCAGTGCTTTATTCAAGCGCTTGACAGCCTTTTCCATATCCGGCATGAGGTATGGATCATGCAAGTCGTTCAAGCTGGGTTTAAAGAATTTCTTCACCTCTTCAACAGTGGAGAGTCCTCGCTGAACGAGCAGAAGACATACGACCGGGCTGAGTCCCAGTTCGCTTGCCAGTTTGTCTCTTTTATGTAACTCTTCTTCTGTTGGGGGTTGAAAGTTCCATTTAGTAATCATTATATATTGTTTTTTTCTTTTTTTCGTCTCTGATATATCGGATATCTGGGTTTATGGTAATAAACCTCCAATATATTTGAATCCGTAAAGTTAGATAATATAAATGGATATTTCTGTTTGGCGGCTTGCTTTTTTATTAATTAGAAGCTGTTTTACTTTTTTCAAACTGCTCTTCGGCTGTTTTCCGGATATATCAAAATGTCACTACTACCCCATGTAAAACGAATTAGTAGGGCATGTATTTGGAATTAGTATAGCGGGTAATATTTTTTAACATAACAAAATGAACCGTTTTACCTGTTTGGAGGAAGCAAAATGGCAGAATCCGGAAATGGCAATTCTTGGAAACTGTTTGAAAAAAGTTCAAACCGCTTT
This sequence comes from Parabacteroides vesiculifaciens, assembly GCF_049860805.1. Classification (NCBI taxonomy): domain Bacteria; kingdom Pseudomonadati; phylum Bacteroidota; class Bacteroidia; order Bacteroidales; family Tannerellaceae; genus Parabacteroides; species Parabacteroides vesiculifaciens. The sequence goes on along the minus strand of NZ_CP187555.1, from coordinate 1,739,051 downwards.
CTAAGTCCGCGAATGATTTGTACATTTGTGACATTATTTAAAAAACAATGACAGAAGATATTCAAAAAGCCTGCGAAATCATGCACGCAGGAGGTATAATACTCTATCCTACAGATACAATCTGGGGAATTGGTTGCGATGCGACCAATGAGAAAGCCGTGCAGAAAGTGTACGAGCTGAAGAAGAGAATGGACAATAAGGCTATGTTGGTTCTGACCGACAGCTCGGCTAAACTAAGCATGTATGTATCGGATATGCCCGATATAGCCTGGGACCTGATCGAGGTGGCCGATAAACCGCTTACGATTATCTATCCGCATGCAAAGAATCTGGCGACTAACCTGTTGGGGGAAGACGGAAGTGTCGGCATCCGGGTGACGAACGAAGAGTTTTCCCGTAAATTGTGTGAACGTTTCCGCAGGCCGCTGGTTTCCACTTCTGCGAATGTGAGCGGCGAACCTTCTCCGGCTAATTTCAGCGAGGTGTCGGAAAGTATTAAAAACGGCGTCGATTATATTGTGAAATATCGCCAGGATGATATGAGCAAGGCTAATCCTTCCAATATCATCAAATTAGGAGACGGTGGCGTTATTCAGGTAATCAGATAAAAATGAAGAAGAGCAAACAGGCAGGAAAATATATATTATCGGATTTTATATCGGCTTCGGTTGCGTGGTTGCTATTCAATATCCTTCGTTATGAGGTGTTCGCCATCAATGAAGGAGCATATAGCCTGCTTGACTATTTGCAATATCCGGGCGTGCTTACCGGTCAGGTAGTCATCCCTTTTTTCTGGTTGGTGCTTTACTATTTTTCGGGATACTACAACAAGCCGTTTGGGAAGTCTCGCCTTACCGAGCTTTTCTCAACATTCGTTACCGTGCTGATCGGGACGATTTTCGTCTTTTTTGCTTTGGTGCTCGACGATATTCCCCGTTCGATCAATATCTATTATAAACTGTTTTTCGGGATGTTCGGACTGCAGCTTTTCATTACCTATATCCCGCGTTTGTTGATTACGCAAAGCGGAGTAAGGAAAATAAAGAATCGGGAATGGGCGATGAATGTGTTGATCATCGGCGCAGGAGGAAAGGCCGTCCGTATCGCTCATGATTTGTATCGCCTGGGATATGATATTTGCGGGTTTGTCTCGGAAGACGAGAAGACGCCGGTTAAGGCCGACCGGAATTATGTGCTGGGGACGGTGGATGATATTCCGGTTTTGATGGAAAAGGGAAATGTGGATGAGATCGTTCTGGCTGTCGAGTCGAAGAATAATAAGGTGCTCCTGGGGGTCCTCTATTCGCTTTACCGGTATAAACGCCCGATAAAAGTGCTGGCAGACCGGTTCAATATGCTATCGAAAATCCAGCTTCGGACAATACGGGGGATCCCGCTGGTCGATGTGACGGATAACAACTTTTCACCGGCCGAACAGAATATAAAGCTTTTTCTGGATAAGGTTTGTTCCGTTGTTGCACTGCTGTTGCTTTCTCCCTTATTCGCCTATATTGCATGGCGGGTGAAGAAAGACTCTCCGGGGCCTGTGTTTTTCCGACAGGAGCGGATCGGTTATCTCGGAGAGCCGTTTTGGATGTATAAATTCCGGACCATGTATGTCAATGCGGAAGACAACGGGCCGTCGCTCTCATCGGAAGACGATTGCCGTGTAACGCCGTTCGGACGTATCATGCGGAAATACCGGCTGGACGAATTGCCGCAGTTCTGGAATGTGCTGAAAGGCGATATGTCGCTGGTCGGGCCACGTCCCGAACGTAAATATTTTATCGACGAGATCGTGAAAACGGCTCCTTACTACTATCTGCTGCACAATGTTCGTCCGGGTATCACTTCGTTGGGAATGGTGAAATACGGCTATGCGGCAAGTGTGGACAAAATGGTGGAGCGTATGGAATATGATATATTATATTACGAAAATATGTCGCTGACATTGGATCTGACAATTCTGATCTATACAGTTAAGACAGTAATTACAGGTAAAGGTATTTAAGATGATAAACGAAGGATTTTTCTATCGGCTCCTGCTATGGCGGGACAAGCATATAAAAGAGAAGCATTTCATACTGATCGTTAGTTTTCTGGTAGGTATTTGTACCGCGGCGGCGGCTATTATCCTAAAGTCGATCATTCATTTTATACAACATATCCTGACAGGCAATTTCAATCAGGATGGAGCGAATTACCTGTATCTGCTCTATCCGGTGATTGGTATCCTGCTTGCCGGTTTGTTTGTGAAATATATCGTACGGGATGATATCAGCCACGGGGTGACGAAGATACTGTACGCCATTTCCCAACGGAAGAGCCGTATCAAACCTCATAATACCTGGACTTCCATTGTCGCCAGTTCCGTCACCATCGGTTTCGGTGGATCGGTCGGGGCGGAGGCGCCTATTGTGCTTACGGGGGCGGCGATCGGCTCCAACCTGGGCCGTTTGTTCCGTATGGAGCAAAAGACCTTGATGCTGTTGGTCGGCTGTGGGGCCGCCGGTGCGATTGCCGGTATTTTCAAAGCTCCGATTGCAGGGGTGGTCTTTGTGGTGGAAGTGCTGTTGCTGGACCTGACGATGACGTCGGTACTGCCTTTGCTTATCACTTCGGTGACGGCAGCTACCGTTTCCTATATCTTTACGGGTACGGAAGCGATGTTCCCGTTTTCGCAGACCGAAGTGTTTGTGATCGAGCGCATACCCTATGTGTTGCTGCTCGGCGTCTTCTGTGGTTTGGTGTCTCTCTACTTTACCAAAGTCATGAACCGGGTCGAGGGGATGTACCGGAACCTGAATAATTACTGGAAGAAATTTATTGTCGGGGGTATTATGCTGAGTGTGCTGATTTTTATATTTCCTCCGCTCTACGGTGAAGGTTACGATACGATTTCGGCTTTGCTGAACGGGCAGTTCACCCATATAATGGATAAGAGTATGTTCTATGGCCTGAACGAAACCTATTGGGGATTGCAGATATTCCTTACGCTGATCCTGCTGTTTAAGGTCTTTGCTTCGAGTGCGACCAATGCGGGCGGCGGATGCGGTGGTATATTTGCTCCCAGTTTGTATTTGGGATGTATTGCCGGATTCGTATTTGCTCATGCTTCCAATTATTTCCCTTTTACGATGTACCTGTCGGAGAAGAACTTCGCCCTGTTGGGAATGGCGGGTATCATGTCCGGCGTTATGCATGCGCCGCTGACCGGTGTTTTCCTGATTGCCGAGTTGACCGGCGGATACGCCCTTTTTCTTCCGCTGATGATCGTTTCCGTGAGCTCTTATATCACAATCAAGATGTTCCTTCCGCATAGTATCTATTCGATGCGTCTGGCTCAGAAAGGGGAACTGCTTACGCATCATAAAGACCGTGCCGTGTTGACGTTGCTGAATACCGACAGTGTGATCGAGCGCGACTTCCTGACCGTCTCTCCCGAAATGTCTTTAGGTGATATGGTGAAGGTGATTGCCAAGAGCGGACGAAATACGTTTCCGGTTATCGACGAGCGGGGAATCTTGTTGGGGCTTGTTCTGCTGGATAATATCCGGAACATTATGTTCCGTCCCGAGTTATATAACCGGTTCCATGTTTCCAAGTTTATGGTGTCGGCTCCTGCCAAGATCCAGGTAGGGACGCCTATGGAGCAGATTATGCGTATCTTTGACGATACGAAAGCCTGGAACCTGCCGGTTGTAGACGAGGAAGGACGGTATATCGGCTTTATGTCCAAATCGAAGATATTTAATTCATACCGCGAAGTGCTGGTTGAAAACTTTTCAGGAGATTAAAAGATGAAGAAAGAAGATTTACGAATTGTTTATATGGGTACTCCCGATTTTGCGGTGGAGAGCCTGCGTGCCTTGGTTGAAGGCGGATATAATATAGTAGGCGTAATAACGATGCCGGACAAGCCGGTCGGCCGTCATGGCAGTGTTTTACAGGCAAGCCCCGTAAAGCAATACGCCGTATCGAAGGGGTTGCCGGTGCTCCAGCCGGAAAAACTGAAAGATGAAGTTTTTCTTTCCGAGTTGCGGGCTTTGGAAGCTGACTTGCAGATCGTCGTCGCTTTCCGTATGTTGCCGGAGGTTGTCTGGAATATGCCCCGCCTGGGAACGTTTAACCTCCATGCCTCTTTGCTTCCCCAATACAGGGGGGCCGCGCCTATCAACTGGGCTGTGATCAACGGCGACACAGAAACAGGTGCGACTACCTTTTTCCTGACTCACGAGATCGACACCGGTAAGATCATCCGCCAGAAGCATCTGCCTATTGCCGATACGGATGATGTGGGCATTGTCCATGATTCCCTGATGACAATGGGAGCCGGGTTGGTATTGGAAACCGTCGATTTGTTGCTGGAGGGAAAAACAGATGCCGTTCCCCAGGAAGAATTTTATAAAGATCCTTCCGAACTCCGTCCCGCTCCGAAGATTTTCAAAGAAACTTGCCGTATCGATTGGCATCAGCCGGTGAAAAAGATTTATGATTTTATCCGCGGCCTGTCTCCTTATCCGGCTGCCTGGACCGAAATCGTTTCTCCGGAGGGCGTGCGCACCGCACTGAAAGTCTACCAAGCAGAAAAACATCCTGCCGTACATGAATTCCCGGTCGGAACCATCCGGACCGACCGTAAAAGCTATGTCGATATCGCTGTGGAAGACGGATACCTACGTCTGCTATCCGTTCAACTGGCAGGCAAGAAACGGTTGCCGGTTACGGATTTCCTGAATGGATTCAAACAGATAGGAGAATATAAAGTAGATTAATAAAAAAGGATTGTCACGATGAGGCAATCCTTTTTACTTGGTAGATATTTTTATTTATCTGGTTTCTTGCAATGCATCTTCCAGGCTGATTCCCAACGCGTCGACAACCAATTTGCCATAAGCCGGGTCCGGCTTATTTCTGTTCCCGGCTGAATTTGTCCAATACTTTCTCCTGGAATAATTGCATCAATTCGTAGAAGCTGGGGATAAACATCGTTGCAAAAATGGTGTTTACCGCCATACCGAATACGACGGCTGCTCCTAAGGAAAGGCGGCTTCCCGCCCCGGCTCCTGTTGCAAACAGCAAAGGCATAACCCCTAATACGAATGCAAACGAGGTCATCAGGATCGGACGTAGACGGACATGGCCGGCTTCGAGTGCGGATTCGCGTATCGGATTACCGGCTTTGTGGTAGTCACGGGCAAACTCGACAATCAGAATACCGTTCTTGGCAGAGAGCGCGATCAGCAGGATGATACCGATTTGCGTATAAATACTGACCGGTACTCCCATGACGAAACATCCCAAAATAGCTCCCAACAAGGCGATCGGTAATCCCATAATGGCGGCAATCGGGCTTGTCCAGCTTTCATATTGAGCGGAAAGAACCAGGAAGGCAACCAAAAGGGCCATCGCAAAGACAAGCATGGTGGTGGAGCCGGCTTTCGTTTCCTGATAAGCGACGGATGTCCATTCATATCCGAAATTATTGCCTAACTGTTCCTGTACGAGCTCTTCCATAGCCTGTATCGCTTCACCGGAACTGTATTTCGGATTAGCGATACAGGTAATGGATGCCGACTTATACATATTATATAGGTTGATCTGATCCAATCCTAACTGTTCTTTCACCTCTGTAAAGGCAGAGAAAGGAACCATTTTGCCGGATTTATTTTCGATGCTCAGGTGCAACACATCATCTATGATTTTTTGAGCCTCGCCGTTAGCCTCGATCTTGACCTGATAGATACGCCCGAATTCGACAAAATCGTTTACATAGGCGGCCCCCATGTAATAGCTTAAAGTGGCGAAAACCTGGTTAAGCTGTAATCCGAGCAATTGTACTTTGTCGCGGTCGATTTCCAGTTTGTATTGCGGGACGTTGGCCTGATACATACTGGAAAGGCTGAGTAATTGCGGTTTGCTCCGGTACGTGGCTTGCAGTGTTTCGATGGCGTGCTGCAACTCGGTCGGCCCGAGGTTTTTACGGTCCTCCAATTGGAGTTGCAGGCCGCCTGAAGCTCCCAACCCAGGGATTGCAGGGGGAACCAACGCGAATATCTGTGCTTCCTGGATGCCGTAGGCTTCGCGGTTGAAACGGTTTACGACAGCCGAGGCGGTATGCTCCTTGCCTTTTCGTTCATCCCAGTTTTTCAGGATTACGAAATAGGTTCCTGCGTTAGAGAGTTCGCCTCCCCCCATGATAGAAAAACCGTTTACCCCGATATAAGTCTTTACTTCTGGATAGCTGTCGAGAATCTTGTCGATCTGCCTGCCGACCGCTTCCGTACGGTTCAGGCTGGCTGCCGGCGGTAGCTGGGTGGACACTATGAAATAGCCGTCATCCTCTTCAGGAATAAAAGTGGTCGGCCAGCGCATGAACATGACGATGGCGGCAACCGTTATGATCCCGAATATCACCATGGTGACGAACGGGCTTTTCAGCATACGGCCTACGATATCGTCATATAGTTTCTGGGTTTTGCCGAACACTTTATTGAATGCCTTAAAGACAAAGAATTTCGGTTCTTTGTTCACTTGCAGGAACAAGGCGCACAAGGCCGGCGTAAGCGTCAGTGAGTTGAAACCGCTCAAGACGGTGGCTGCAGCGATTGTCAGGGCAAATTGTTTGTATAACTGTCCGGAAATACCGCTGATGAAGGTCGTCGGAATAAACACCGCCAGCAATACCAGCACGACGCCTACGATCGGGCCGACAATTTCTCCCATTGCTTCGGTCACGGCTTCGCGTGCGGTATATTTCCCCGTATCCATGAGTCGCGACGAGTTTTCGACCACCACAATCGCATCATCCACCACGATCGCGATGGCCAAGATCAACCCGAACAAGGTCAACGTATTGATGGAGAATCCCAGGGCGGACATGACCGCCAGTGTTCCGATCAAGGAGACGGGGATGGTGATACAGGGGATGATAACGGCACGGAAGTTCTGGAGGAACAGGAAGATGACCAATATGACGAGGGCTGTCGTTTCCAGGAAGGTAACGAGCACTTCGTCGATCGAAGCATTGATGACCTGTGTCGTGTCCAGTGTCACATCGTAAACGACACCTTCCGGCAAATTGGCTGCCAGCTGTTCCATTTTGGCCCGTACCCCTTTGGCCACTTCCAGCGAATTGGAACCGGGAAGTTGGTAAATGGCTATGGCGGCACTCGGTTGGCCTTTCAGTTTGGAGGTGACATTATAGGAGGAGCTGCCCAGTTCGATATGGGCGACATCCTTCAGCCGGAGAATTTTACCACCTTCTTCCGTGCGGAGGATGATGTTTCCGAATTCTTCCGGAGTCGTCAAACGGCCTTTTACTGTCAACGTGTACTGGAACGGATTGTCGGCCTTGGCTATCGGCTGCCCGACGTAACCGGCCGAAACCTGTGTGTTTTGTGTCGAGATCGCCTGGAAGATCATATCCGGCGTCAGATTGCGGATACGCATTGCGTTCGGATCGAGCCATATACGCATACTGTAGCTTCCGGCTCCCATGACACTGACAGAACCGACTCCCGGCAGACGCGTCAGTTCGTCCGTCATGTTAAGGCTGGCATAGTTACTCAGGTATAACCCGTTGTAGGTGGAGTCACGGGAACTTAGCGTCAGCATCATAACGATGTTGGACGATTGCTTCTTAGTGGTAATACCTTGAACGATCACGGCTTCCGGCAGGCTGCTTTGTGCAATACTGACACGGTTCTGCACCATGACGGTTGCCATATCGATATCGGTTCCGACGGCGAACGTGATAGTCAACGCATAGGCTCCGGAGCTGGATGAATTGGAACTCATATAAAGCATCCCATCCACACCGTTCACCTGTTGTTCGATGGGCAATCCTACGGTCTGCGCTACAGTCTCCGCATCCGCACCCGGGTAGAAAGCCGACACCTGTACGGTCGGCGGCGTGATTTCCGGATATTGCGCGATGGGAAGTATGTGTAGCGTGACCAATCCGGCTACCACCAGGATCAGGGCGAGGACGGTAGCGAATATCGGTCTGTTTATGAAGAATTTTACCATAGCTGTTTATTTTATAGGCTTAATACTCATACCGTCTCTTACTTTCATCAGGGCGGTTGTCACATACCGCTCGTTTGGCTGGATGCCGCTGATGACCTGCCGGAGTGTATCGTTTACTAACTGTCCGGGTTCAATATGGCGGTATCGTACGATATTCGAGTCGTTTACAATATACAGGAATTTTCCTAACTGGTCTGTACCGATGGAGGCATCGCGCACGAGGACCGCGTCTTTCTGCTCGCTATAGGGGAGTGTGATCGTTACATACAACCCGCTTTTCAATTCGCCGTCTTTATTTTCGAGATTGGCACGGACGTTCAATGTACCGGTCGAAAGATCGACATTGGGAGAGAGGTAATCCAATGTTCCGGTGTATTTCTGCCGTCCGTCCTGTCCGAGGCGTATGGATACATGGGTAGGCATCTTGACGTTCGGATCGTTTTGGGCGGCAATCATTTTCATTCGTATGAACTGGTTGTCTTCGATATTGAAATTGGCGTACATAATGTCATCTTTATATAATGTCGCCAATGTGACGGGTTGGACGGCACCATTGATATAGTTGCCCACATCATAGCTTGCCCGGGTAACGCGCCCGTCGTAGGGAGCCCGAATGTAGCAATAGCCCAGGTTGGTCCGGGCGGTTTTCAAGGCTGCTTCGGCATTGTGCACGGATGCATCCATTTCCGCTGCGGTCGATTCGGCCTGTAAGACCTGTATCTGGCTGACGGCTCCGCTTTTGGCCGCTTCTTTCATGCGCTCATAATTGCTGCGGGCATATTCGACCTGGGCTTTTGCCGTGTTCAGCGCTGCTTCCGCCTGGGTGACATTGTTTTGATACACTTCCGGTTCGATCACGAATATCAGGTCGCCTTTCTTTACTTTTGCTCCCGGCACAAGTTGTGAGGATTGCAGATACCCGTTCACGCGTGCTACCAGATTGACCATACGGTCGGAACTTAAGTAGCCCGGATAGTCTTTAGTCAGCGTAATATCTTGTACGACCGGTGTCGTAACACTGATGGAAGGAGCCGGCATTTCCGTCTGGTGACTTTTCTCTTTACATCCTGCCAGCAGGACAATGGACAACCCCATAATCCCTATTTTAATCGTTGTCTTCATCTCTCTTATTTTTTAATTCTTTATTTTCAGTTTTCAATTTCCCAACCGCCGCCTAACGCCTGATAGAGCTGGATCAGACTTAACAGGGATGAGCCTCTTGCTTGTGTCAGTTCATTCTCGTAGGAGAGAAGGGAACGTTGTGCATCCAGAACATTCTGGAAAGGAGTAAGCCCCTGTTTGTAGAGGTCGAGTGAAAGTTCCAATGTCTGTTTCCCCTGATTGACAACTTCCCGGAGGGCGACGATCTGTTTGATCGAGTTTTTGTAGGAATTCATGGCATTGTCCACTTCCTGCACGGCAGTCAGCACGTCCTGGTTGAATTGGCGGATCGACTCGTCCAGCTGGGCTTTTGCCAGCCGTGTCGCTTGTGCCAGCTTCGTTCCCTGGAAGAAATTCCAGGAGATAGCAGGAGCGATCTCATAGGTGAAACTGTTATGGTTTACCAGTTTGTCCAAATCATGGGAAGCAAAACCAACAGATCCCTTGACGAAAACCTTCGGCCACCAGTCGGACTTGGAGGCTCCGAGCGATGCGGCCTGTGCATTCACTAAGCGTTCGGCTGCCCGGATGTCCGGACGGCGTAACAGCAGGTTGGCGGGAATGCCGATCCCGACTGTTTCGATATATTCCGGCAGAGGTTTCCGAGTCTCCATAATTTTCCGGACATCCCAGGGATAGAGTCCCATCAGCACGCCCAAAGCATTTGTGTACTGGATGATTCCGGCTTCCAACATAGGGAGGGAGGCTTTTGTGTCGTAATAAACGGATAAGGCCTGTGCGACATCCAATTTGGAGACAAGTCCCGTTTCGTATCTTTTCTCTGTGATCTTGACGACTGCCTGTTGCGACAGGCAGTTCTTTTTGACCACTTCCACTTCCTGCTGCAGTTCCCGCAGGTTGATGTAGGCGGATGCCACCTGTGCGCAAAGGGAAACCATCACGGCGTTATAGTCCTCTTTGGAAGCTGCAAAGTTTTCCTTTTGGGCCTTTACGCGGTTGCGGATGCTTCCGAATACATCGATTTCCCAGTTCATGGAAAGGGCTGCATCGCTGTATTGTGTTGTTGTCTGCGGCAGGCTGCTTGTATGGCCGCTGCTTTGTTGGCGGGTCCAGCCGGCAGCGAGTCCCAGGGTCGGCGAGTAACTGCCTTGTTGTATACGCAGATTGGCTTTAGCCATAGCAATACGGTCTGCCGCCATCAGTACAGAGTAGTTTTGCTTTACGGCTACTTCGATCAGCGAGTCCAGTGTGGCATCGTTGAAGTTCTTCCACCACTGGTCATCTACCGGTAATGTCTGTTGAAAATCATTGTCGTTTTCCTGCCACGCTTCCGGTAATGCGTGATCCAGGTATTTGTGCTCTTTCTGGGCCGGCAACGCTATCGGCAGGAACAGGCAAAGCACTGCATAACACCATGTACGTATGTGCATAACTTTTTTGTTTAGATTTAGCCATTAAAGAACAGACTTGCCGTATAATTGTTTGCCTCTTTTTATTTCTTTCTGTTTATTTTATATGTAGGATGCTTTGTATCTTTGTCCTGAAATGAAATAAGAATAGCAATGGGAAAGAAAGAAGAATATAAGGAAAAGAATCTGCGGTTTTTAGAAGAAGTAGCTGCCGGGGAGGGAGTTGTCAAGCTTCCTTGTGGCGTGATGTATAAGGAGATAGAGAAAGGAACCGGTTTGGTTTCGCCAGGGTTGACGGATGTCGTTTCGGTCCATTACCGGGGAACGCTGGCTAACGGACGCGAGTTCGATAATTCCTGGAAGCGGGGATGTCCGGAGGCATTTCGCCTCAATCAGGTGATCGAAGGATGGCAAGAGGCGCTTCGACGGATGCATGTGGGGGACCGTTGGATGATCTATATCCCTTATACTTTAGGGTATGGGACGCGTACATCCGGCCCGATCCCCGGTTATTCTACGCTGCTGTTTGAAGTCGAACTGTTGGGGATTGCATAATTTCCCGCAAGACTTTTTTTAAGTTTCCGATAAACATATATAAATGCCGGGACAAGAAACAAGTCTGCTGCTATCCAGGCAGTCGGATCGCCATAGCAAACGGCTAAGAACCCGAATACCGGCACGGCATAAATACTGACCAGCGTACGGGCGATCATCTCGGAGACGCCTGAAAGCATTGCCAGATTGGTATATCCTGCACCTTGTATGGTGTAGCGCAGGATGCAAAGCAGGCCCAGGATCGGAAAGAAATAGGTGGAAACATGGAGGAAAAGCACCGTGTTCTTAAGTATTTCCGTTTCCGAAGCGTCAACAAACAACAGCGATATCTTGTCGGAAGTCAGCATCAGTATTGCAAAAGTGAAGACGGCATAGACCATCATCATCAGCGAGCTGGCTTTGATTCCCTGCCAGATGCGTTCCGGCTTACCGGCTCCGTAGTTTTGTCCCGTGTAGGTTGCCATCGCTATACCTAAGCTTTCAAAGGCGCAGATAAAGAACATTTTGATTCGCATAGCGGCAGTGAAGGCGGCTACACAAGCTGTTCCCAATGCATTGTTGGCGCTTTGGAGCATGATGCTGCCGATTGCCGTAATGGAGAATTGAAGCCCCATCGGGACTCCGATATATAAAAGATTTTTAGCTAACGGCAAGCGGAACTTCCGGTCGTCGGCCGTTCCTTTCAGGATCGGGAAATGCTTGTACATATAAAAATAGCACAGAAGTGCCGATACGCCTTGCGAGACGACAGTCGCTATACCGGCTCCCAGCACGCCCCATCCCAGTACGAGGATGCAGAACAGGTCGAGCACGATATTCAATACTGTTGAGAACAGCAGGAACCAGAATGGTGTTTTGCTGTCTCCGAGTGCACGTATAACACTGGACAATAGGTTATAGAAGAACGTACAAGGTACTCCGATAAACGTAACGAGCAGATAGTAGTAAGCTCCATGAAATATATTTTCCGGTGTCTGCATATTTCGCAGGATATCTGCACAATATACGCTTGTCAGAACCGCAATGACGATCGACATCAGGGCTGCCAGTTGCAAACTGACCGTCACGTACCGTCGCATCGTCTTGTAATCCTTTGCCCCGAATTTCTGTGCCACCGGAATCCCGAAACCGCAACAACACCCGTTGCAGAATCCCAGGATCAGAAACACGACCGAAGTGCTTGCACCGATCGCCGCCAGATCATTGATCCCTAAGAATTTTCCAACGATAGCGGCATCCACAAGCGAGTAGGTTTGTTGCAATATATTTCCAAGCAACAGTGGGAAGGTAAAATTGAGAATAAGCGGCAGGGGAGCACCCTCCGTCATTTCTTTAGTAGTAGTTGCCATAAATGTGATACCTAAACAATTTGGGGGACAAAGATAGAGAAAAGGATGGAAAGTTGTTCCGATAAGTGTATTTACGCAATAAAAAAACAGCGATGAAACGAAAAGTCTCATCGCTGTTTGATATGAGAAGTTTGGATTATTCTCCTTTCTCTATCTGTTCCTGTACAATCGCATCCACGACAGCGACAGTCGTCAGGTTCAGAATGTCACGTGTAGAGCTTTCGACGTCGGTGAAGTGGATCGGCTTGTTCAAGCCCATCTGGATCGGGCCGATCGTTTCACTGATACCGAGAGTGTCGAGCAACTTGTAAGCGCTGTTGGCAGAACTCAGGTTCGGGAAGATCAACGTGTTGACGTCTTTGCCTTTCAGTTTGTTGAACGGATACATTTCGTCGCGCAGTTTCTTGTCTAAGGCGAAGTTGACCTGCATTTCGCCCTCCACCATCATGTCCGGATAGTTTTTATGCAAGTAGTTGATCGCATCGTGGACTTTCAGCGGGCTACCCTGCTTGTCGGAACCGAAGTTGGAGTAAGACAACATAGCCATTACCGGTTCGTGTGCGAAGAATTTCACGGCATCCTGGGTCAGGCGGGCGATATCGATCAATACTTCCGTCGACGGGTGGCGGTTGATCAGCGTGTCGGCGATAAAGAACGTACCTTTCTTGCAAGTCAGGATATTCAGGGCGCCGAAATGCGTATAAGACGGACGGATACCGATGATCTGCTCTGCCATCTTGGTGACTTCTGAGTAGCGGCTATAGACACCCGTTACGAAAGCATCGGCATCGCCTGTCGCAACCATCATCATACCGAACGCGTTGCGGTCGACCATCTTCTCGCAAGCCTCTGCATACGTCACGCCTTCGCGGGCTTTCTTATCAGACAGGATCTTGGCATAACGATGGCGGCGTTCCGTTTCGCGGTCGTGGCGCAGGTTGACGATTTCGATACCTTCGAGGCTGATATTTTCTTCTGCGGCAATCTTTTCCAAACGCTCTTCGTTGCCCAGCAGGATAGGGATGCAGATACCTTCGGCTTTTGCTTCGGCGGCGGCTTTCAGCATATTGACGTGGTTGGCTTCTGCAAATACGACCCGTTTCGGATTGGCTTTTGCCATATCGGTGAACGAGCGGAGCAGCTTATTGTCATATCCCATCATCTCACGCAGGTGGTTTGCATATCCTTCCCAGTCGGTGATTGTCCGGCGGGAAACGCCCGATTCGATCGCGGCTTTGGCAACGGCGCAGGAGACACGGGTCAGCAAACGCGGGTCAAGAGCCTTAGGCAGGATATAATTGCGTCCGAAAGTGGTGCGTTTCAGCTTGTAAGCAGCGTTCACCACGTCGGGAACCGGTTCTTTGGCCAATTCGGCGATGGCATAGACGGCGGCTAATTTCATCTCTTCGTTGATCGCTTTGGCGTGTGTGTCCAAAGCACCACGGAAGATATAAGGGAATCCCAAAACATTATTGATCTGGTTCGGATAATCCGAACGGCCTGTTGCAAAAATGATATCGTCGCGCGAGGCCATTGCGTCGGCATACGATATTTCCGGGTTCGGGTTGGCCAGGGCGAACACGATCGGGTTCGCATTCATGGAACGGACCATATCTTTGGTCAATACGTTGGCTACCGATAGTCCCAGGAATACGTCGGCTCCTACAACTGCTTCAGCCAAAGTCTTGATGTCACGGTCGGTTGCGAAGAATTTTTTGGATTCGTTCAAGTCCGTACGATGCGTGGAGATAACGCCCTTGCTGTCGCACATGATGATGTTTTCCTTCTTTGCACCCAACATTATATATAGTTTCGTACACGAGATGGAAGCAGCACCGGCGCCGTTCACCACGATCTTCACATCCTCGATCTTTTTTCCTGCAATTTCCAGCGCATTGATAAGGCCTGCACCGGAAATAATAGCCGTCCCGTGCTGGTCGTCATGCATAACCGGAATATCCAGTTCTTCTTTCAGGCGTGTTTCGATCTTGAAACATTCGGGAGCTTTGATATCCTCGAGGTTGATGCCGCCGAAAGTAGGAGCGATGGCCTTTACTGTCTCGATAAATTTGTCAGGGTCTTTCTCATTCACTTCGATATCGAATACATCGATGCCGGCGAATATTTTGAACAACAGACCTTTTCCTTCCATCACCGGTTTGCCTGCCAACGGACCGATATCTCCTAACCCCAATACGGCAGTACCGTTTGAAATGACGGCCACCAGGTTTCCTTTGGAAGTATATTTGTAAGCATCCAGCGGATTCTTTTCGATTTCCAGGCAGGGTTCGGCAACGCCGGGCGAATAAGCCAGCGACAAATCCATCTGGGTACTATAGGGCTTGGTGGGAACGACTTCAATCTTTCCCGGCTTGCCTTCCGCATGATAGCGGAGTGCTTCTTCTTTAGTGATCTTAGCCATAGACTTTATAGTTTTATGTTATTGTTTGTCTTTCGAAAATAGCGCACAAAAGTAACAAATTATTATGAATATGGCGTCTATTGCTTACATTTAGTTGCTCGAATTTTCTATATTTGCAAGAATCAGGTATTTGTTTTATCTTCGTGCTCTCAATTAAACACGGGCGTAATGTGAAACAGACAATGGCAAAATATATGAAATGGCTGCTGCCTGCACTTTTTATAGTGTACTACAGCAGTATTTCTTTGTTTATGCACGTCCATATCGAGCATGGTACGACGATTGTCCATTCGCACCCGTTCGAGAAGGCGGCGGACGGTACTTGCCATCATCACTCGTCTCTTTCGGAAATCCAGTTGTTTCATTTGCTGACGACTGTCCATGTGCAGGACGGGGTTATCCATTCGCTGCTTTTGCAATTTTATGCTATACAGAATTATAAAATAATTGAAAATCCGGTCTATCCGGACCATCTTGTCCCTGTCCTGGGGAAGCTATCTCTTCGCGCTCCTCCTCTTGTTTGATAAAATATTGATAACTATGTTATTACCGTTTCTGCTATAAGGGAACGGCCGTTCCCCGCCGAGGGAACGACAGTTTCTTGCCATGGAAACGATAGTTTCCCGCCGAGGGAACGAGCGTTTCCCGCCGAGGGAACGAGCGTTTCCCGCCGAGGAAACGCACCGGACTTGCAGGCTCTGAATATTGCAGGTGCGGAATAGCATTGATTTGCAAGCAAATTTCTATTTTATTAAAACAAACGAAATGAATAAGATTATTACACTTATACTATGCCTGTGCTATGCCTTTATGTCTGCACGGGCGGAGGACGGTCCTGCCTTGAATCCATCGGACGCAAATCTTGTCGGTCATGTGGTGGACCGGAAGACGGGGGAGCACCTGTCTTTTATTACGATCTTTTTGAAGGGAACGACTATCGGGACTTCGACCGACGCTACGGGTCATTACTATCTGAAGAACCTGCCCGAAGGAAAGTTTACGGTAGTTATGAAAACGATGGGATACAAAACGATCGAGAAGCCCGTGGCATTGAAAAAAGGAAAGACCTTGGAAGTGAACTTCGAAGCGGAAGAAGAGGCCTTGTCCTTGGATGGAGTCGTGGTTTCGGCAAATCGCAACGAGACGACCCGCCGCATGGCTCCGTCGCTCGTAAATGTGCTGGATTCGAAAACATTCGAGGTGACGCATGCTACTTCCCTGGCCGACGGCCTGAACTTCCAGCCGGGCGTTCGGGTGGAAAACAACTGCCAGAATTGTGGTTTCCAACAGGTGCGTATCAATGGGTTGGAGGGCCCGTACACACAGATATTGGTGGATAGCCGCCCTATATTCAGTGCGCTGACGGGTGTGTATGGCCTTGAACAGATCCCGGCTAACATGATCGAGCGGGTCGAGATCATGCGCGGCGGCGGTTCGGCCCTTTTCGGTTCTTCTGCAATAGCGGGCACGATCAATATCATTACGAAAGAGCCTTTGCGCAACTCGGCCCAGATCGCTCACTCGCTGACGATGATCGGAGGGAGCCGCCCTGACAATAATACGACACTGAATGCTTCTTTGGTGACGGACGATCACAAGGCCGGCATCTATCTTTTTGGCCAGAGCCGCCATCGTTCGGCTTACGATTATGATGGGGACGGCTTTTCCGAACTCGGCCAGTTGGAAGCCCGTACGGTCGGTTTCCGTTCGTATTTGAAAACGAGTACGTATTCCAAATTAAGTTTTGAATATCATAATATTAGCGAATATCGTCGTGGCGGCGACCAGATCGACCGTCCGCCTCATGAAGCGTGGGTGGCGGAACAGACGGATCATAGTATCAATGGCGGCGGCCTGAAATTCGATCTTTTCTCCAAAGACTATAAACATCGCCTGAACGTATATACTTCCGCGCAGCATACGAACCGGAAGAGTTATTATGGGACTAACCGGAATTTGGATGCTTACGGGCATACGACGGATATGACATTTGTCGGGGGCTCGCAGTATTCCTATTCGGCAGATAAATGCCTGTTCATGCCGGCGGAGTTTACCGGCGGGCTGGAATATAACTTCGACGAGCTGAAGGACGAGATGCTGGGATATAACCGCGTCGTGGACCAGACGGTCCATATCGGTAGTCTGTTCCTGCAGAACGAATGGAAGAATGAGAAATGGAGTTTCCTGGTCGGCGGCCGTTTCGACAAGCATAATCTGATCGATCACCTGATCTTCAGTCCGCGTGCGAACGTACGCTTCAATCCGACGCAGGACATCAATCTGCGTTTGTCCTATTCGAGCGGTTTCCGTGCTCCGCAGGCGTTTGACGAGGATCTGCATGTGGCGGCTGTCGGCGGCGAAGTGGCGATTATCCAGCTTGCGGGGGATTTGAAAGAGGAGAAATCCAACAGTATCAGTGCTTCGGCCGACTTCTATCATCGTCTCGGTCCGGTCCAGCTGAATCTGTTGGTGGAAGGTTTCTATACGAACCTGAGCGATGTCTTCTTCCTGCAGGAGAAAGGGCATGATGATAAGGGCAACCTGATTATGGAACGTCGCAACAAGGACGGTGCCCGCGTGATGGGTATCAATCTGGAAGGTAAGATGGCGTATGCCTGGTTGCAGCTTCAGGCGGGAGCCACTATCCAGCGCAGCCGTTACAAGGAGGCAGTGACTTGGAGTGAGACGAACCCGGATCTGCCGGCACAGAAAAAGATGTTCCGTACACCGGATGTATATGGCTATTTTACTTCCACCTTTACACCGGTCAAGCGCTTGGCTGTTTCGCTGACGGGAACCTATACGGGAACCATGCTGGTACAGCATCTTGCCGGGTACATCACCGAGGACCGGGAAGAGAAAACGCCTGACTTCTTCGATCTGAATATGAAGGTCGCTTACGATTTCCCTTTGTATAAATCGGTGACCTTGCAGGTGAATGCCGGAGTGCAAAACATATTCGAGGCCTATCAGAGTGATTTCGACCAAGGCAAAGACCGCGACTCCAAATATATCTATGGTCCCGGAACTCCGCGCAGTTATTTCGTGGGGTGTAAGATCAGTTATTGAGTGGTGGAAAAGCCCGGTAAAAGTTTGTAATCTTTACCGGGCTTTTTTTATTTCAATCGTTTGTCTATGTCTTCGGGGTTTTGGCTGTTTGGCCAGATGCCATGAATATTTAAGGTATTCTTTTTGACATAATAAATAATACTATGATTTTTATGTTCGACAAAGATCCGGTATTCTTTCTTATATAGAATGTTATTAGGAACAGACTGCCCCATATTGGGATTTAAGGCCAGCAAGTCAATGGTATGGAGAATCCCATCAATGAACTTGTCTGCTGTTGATATTCCCATCTTTTTCTTATACCAAGCATAGATTGTTCGTGCTTCTTTTCTTGCTGTTTTACTCCATCTGATTTCTAATGGTGTCTCCATGAAGCTACAGCTTTTCTCATTTCGTCTTGTGTGTAATAAAATGAATCGTTATCCGCTTTAATAAGGCGGCTTAACTTCTCTTCGTCGGTTAATGGTTTCATCGCATTCTCGATTTCTTCATCTGTGATGATATCTATATCTTCAAGAAGGATTTCTTCCGGTTTGATTTGATGGTGTTTGTGGATAACCCTTTTGACATACTTCTTTACCTTAGCAAAACTTTCGTTGTCAAGGCTGGCGATCTGGTTGAACAGTTCGAGCTGTTCTCCTTGCAAATTCAATGTATTCATACTTACTACTTACTTTTGGTTGTTTGATATTCGCAAATGTAGTTCTTTTTCAGCAGGAAAGAAATTATTTCATAGCAAATCGGTCCGGTAGGATTGTTAAAGCGTGAAGATAGTAGTACGGTGGCTGGTCAACTGTACTCGGCGGAGTGTTGCCCCCTCGAAGCCGGTGCAGTTGTGCCGGCTTCGGTAAAGTTGTTGGCGATTTCCATACCACCCGTACCTCTTATCACCCCAAGTTGCGATTGAGCGTTCTGTATTTTATAAACTTTTATTGATCTCGTCGATGTAATTAAGAATTTCATCCCTTCCTTCTTTCTTTTCGGAAGAGGAGAGGAGGATGGGAGGAAGTTCTTCCCATGATTCCAGCAATTTCGCCTGATAGGCTTTCAGGTTTTCTTGCAGACGGCCCCTGCTGATTTTGTCGATCTTTGTGAAGATGAGGGAGAAGGGGATCCCGTTTTCTCCAAGCCATTCCATAAATTCCAAATCTATCTTTTGCGGCTCGTGACGGCAGTCGATCAGGACGAACAGGTTCGTGAGCTGTTCACGTTCCAGGATATAATCTTCGATGATTCGCTGGATATTATTGCGTCCTTCTTTTCCCCGCTGGGCAAAACCGTAACCGGGGAGATCGACCAAATACCATTGTCCGTTGATGAGGAAGTGATTGATAAGCATTGTCTTTCCCGGTTTCTGGGAAGTCATGGCAAGCCCTTTCTTGCCGGTCAGCATATTGATAAGAGAGGATTTGCCAACATTGCTTCGCCCGATAAAAGCATATTCCGGCAGATTGCCTGCGGGACATTTCTTTACGTCTGTGTTACTGATAACAAATTCTGCGCTTTTGATTTCCATCTTTGATAATTGATAATAGAAAATTGATAATAGAAAATTCAAACTGAATACAGGAACAAAGATAATTGAAAATTGAAGATTGAAAATGGAAAATGAATAACAATGCATTTAATTCCCCATTTTCAATTTTCCATTTTTAATTGAAAAAAGCCATAATCCCCAGAATGTAATGGCTCCGTTCAGCATCAACATCTCGTAGCCGAAAGCATATCCCGTATGCCGTTTCACTAAATAATCGATCAGGAAACAGATCAAGGGAGATAAGATGCATATGTAAGGAACAAATTTGTCGCGAGTATGTTTTTTCGTAAACAGCCCGAACACAAATAAGCCGAGCAGCGGCCCGTATGTATAGGATGCAATCATATAAATAGCGTCGATCACGCTCCGGCTATTGACCGCCTTAAACGCGAGTATGATAATGGCAAACAGGACGGATATCATTAAATGGACTGCCAGACGGGTGCGCTTGGCGGTTTGTGCCTTTTCCTTTTCCACACCTAAAATGTCGATACAGAAAGAGGTCGTCAACGCTGTCAGTGCGGAATCGGCACTACTGAACGCCGCCGCTATGATACCGATCGTGAAGAAAATCAGGATCGAATGTCCCAAGATGCCGGAAGTGCAGAACATCGGAAGAATATCGTCATTCAATGCGGGCAGTTCGATATGTTGTCGGGATGCAAGCACCAGCAACAGGATGCCAAGCGAAAGGAAGAGGAAATTGACCGGCGCGAATGCAAAGCCATACGTGTACATATTCTTTTGAGCGTCTTTCAGGCTCTTACAGGAAAGATTCTTCTGCATCATGTCCTGATCGAGTCCGGTCATGACGATGGTGATAAAGATCCCGCTGAAAAACTGCTTCACGAAATGCTGTGTGCTGTGCCAGTCGTCGAACTCGAAGATGCGGAAGTGCGGGCTGGCCTGCAAGGTCTGTACCATGCCTCCGAAATCCAGCTGCATCTTATCTTTCACCTGCCAGATGATAACGACCAGCATCGCGATCAGGCATAATGCTTGCAGCGTATCCGTCCAGATGATTGTTTTGATACCGCTCCGGTAGGTATAGAGCCAGACCAGGAAAATACTGATAACGACCGTTACGGCGAACGGTATGTTCCAGGTGCTGAATACATAATGTTGCAGGATCAGTACGACCAGATAGAGCCGCGCCGCCGCCCCTACGATCTTGGATAGCAGGAAAAAGGAAGCTCCCGTTTTATAACTATGCCTCCCGATCCGGTCATCCAGATACGAATAGATGGAGGTTAGCTGTAGCTTATAATAAAGCGGAAGCAGCACTTTGGCAATCAGGATATACCCGAAGAAGAACCCCAGGACCGTCTGCATATAAGTCATGTCTATACTGCGCACCATTCCCGGGACAGAGACGAATGTGACGCCCGAAAGCGATGTCCCGATCATTCCGATCGACACGATGTACCAGGGAGATTTCCGGTTACCGAGGAAAAACGCTTCGTTGCTTGAACTTTTCCGCCCCGTAATCCAGGCTATCAGCAGAAGAATCCCGAAATAGGCGGCTATAATAAAGAGGATGATATAGCTATTCATGGTTTGTTGTTAATTTGGGGCAAAGATGCGGATAAAAAATGAAAATCACCTGTAAAAAAGGTAGCATAATCCGTAATTAGTCTACAAACCGGACGGAAATACTGTTTTATCTTTGCACTATATCAAGTTGAAATAATGTAATTATCCATATTTTATAAAACTATGATCAAATCGATTTTAAATGTTCTGTTTCTATCTTTCATGCTGTCATGCAACACGGCAGTGAAAGAAAACAAGGAACAATCCGGTATGTGTACTAAGCTACCTATGGCTGCCGACGGCATTGTGCGTCTGTCGAAGATAGAGGTTTATCCGGAGTATCTTGAAGAATATGTGAAATATGCGACCGAAGTAGGCGAAGTTTCCTTGCGTACCGAGCCGGGGGTGCTGACCATGTATGCCGTCAGCGAAAAGGAGAATCCCTGCATGGTTACCATTCTCGAAACGTATGCGAACCGCGAGGCTTATAAATCTCATATCACATCGGAGCATTTTCAAAAGTACAAACAGGGAACGCTGCACATGGTCAAGGCACTCGTGCTATCCGACCAGACGCCGCTCAATCCGGCAAACCGGATCAATAACTTTATTCAATGATACAGTTACTTCGGTAAATACCTCCAAAGAACGGCTCGAACCGGTAATGGAAAGAGAGTTCGATAAAGCAGAACATAAATAGGGAACCTTCGAATCATAAACCTATTCATCGATGAATTTTTCCTTTTCACAGGAAAATTTAAGCTTTTTGTCTATTTTGTTTTGCTTATGTTATTAATTTCTTGTTCCTTTGTATCAGCTGGAGCTCGGGAGAGTCAAAGCAACCGGTTTACAAGACCGGAGACAAATAGGTAAACACAATAAAGAAAAGGCTGCGATCTTCGGATACGCAGCCTTTTTGATTTATGATTTATGATTTATGTGTCGATGATAAATCATAAATCCCTCAATATCGTTTCTCAACAAAAGCTCCGGGGAAATAGTGGGAGAGAATCTGCCGATAATCGTATCCCTCGCCTGCCATCATGGCGGCTCCGATCTGGCAGAGCCCTACGCCATGTCCCCAACCTGCACCGGTCAGGACGAACCGCCCCGGAATATCGAATTGCACATCTTCCTTATCCACGACAAAGGCCGAACTGTACAGATGTGTTTCGGACAGGGTCCGGCGTATCTCCAACTCCTTGCCGATGGTAAAGGTCCGGTGCGTCCCGACGATCTTCAGCATTTCGATACGGCCGGAAGTGCCGCGGCTGACCGGAATCAGATCCAGTATCCGGCCGAAATCTATGCCGCTTTTGCGATGGATCAGTTCGGCTAATTCTTCCTGCTTATAGGATACTTTCCAACGGTAAAAGTCGGTAGTCTCCTGGTCGTAATTGTTTAGAACCTGGCTGAGAATCTCCTTATCGGAAGTGTTGCAAAAAGCTTCGGGAGCGGAGCGAATCCATTTCTGCGCCTCTTCTTCCCGGGTGAGGTCCGGAAAGATTGCCTCCCGGCTGTCCCGCAATGCTGTCAGATAGGAATGGGGGACTGGTTCCCAGCAATGCTCGAACTGTTCCGTTACACCTCCGCAGCATTTGGAGAAGCGGGCATCGCAGATGTTTTCACCATCCGTCAGTATTTCGCCTCTTGTCTCGTGGATCACCTTTTGGATAATCGGAGTGGAGGCGCGGGTAATTCCCTGGTAACGCTGGCAATGATCGTCGGCACAGACATCGAAGATATCATGGTCTTCGCGATCGTACCAGCGGATCAGCTGTTCGTTGTCCCGGTAATAGCTTTGTCGCTTCTCTTCTTCTCCTGCCAGGCGGAAGTTCTTTTCGATCTGTGCGAGCAGCCAGCTACGGGAGATGACGGCATGTGCCTTTAGCAACTCCTTCGAGGCCTGTGCGCTCATTTCCGAAGAGATGACGCTGGTCAGGTATTCTTCCACATCCACCTGGTTGATGACGACAATCCCGTCTTCACCGGCCACCAGGTTGAAAGCTCCTTTGAAGCATTGGTCTTCCTGCCGTTGCCAGTGGAAGTTATGGCCTATGGTGACTGCCTTCAATTCGAAGGATGAGGCGGGAGAGGCGGGTTCAAAGAATATCTCTTTAAACAACTTCCCGTTGAAAACGATATTACCGTTTACAAATAATGCGCGCTGTTCCCCCGTCAGGAACTTTCCGGTTTCCGTATGTACATATTCTCCATGAAATACAAACGAAACGGCCTTTTCCGTCATAATGCCGACATTCACTACAGGTGCTTCCATTTGGCTTATTATTTCTTTGTTTTCAATGAACTGATTGCTAAATATGTAATCAAAATGACATACATCATAACGGCCAGCCCTCCGGCTGCATTGCTTTCCATCCATTCCGTATTAAGCAAGTTGATGCCGGCAAAACGCATGGCCGCACTGACAACTCCCATCAAGGCTCCGCCCGCAATGAAACCGGATGCCAACAAAGTCCCTCTCTCCAGACGTGCACTATTCAACGCCTGATCTGTACTGCGGCTGCCAACATACCAACTGATAGCGCCACCGATGAGCAACGGTGTGTTCAGCTCCAGCGGGATAAACATACCCAGCGCAAACGCCAGCGCCGGAATTTTGCAGAAGTTCAGGATGATAGCCAGTGCCGCCCCGATGGCATACAATGCCCAGGGAGCGCTCGAACCATTCATCAACGGCTCGATAACCGCCGCCATTGCATTGGCTTGCGGAGCGGCGAGGTGCCCGCTTGTGAAACCGAATGTCTGATGCAAGATCAAGATCACGCCGCCTACGGTAGCAGCCGAAACCAGTGTGCCGAGGAATTTCCATCCTTCTTGCTTGATAGGTGTACTACCTATCCAGTATCCGATTTTCAAGTCGGTGATGAAACCGCCTGCCATTGAAAGCGCCGTACAAACCACGCCTCCGATAATCAGTGCCGACACCATGCCGGCCGTTCCTTTCAGTCCGACGGCTACCAGGATGATGGATGCCAGGATCAAGGTCATCAGCGTCATGCCGGATACGGGATTGGTCCCGACGATGGCAATCGCATTGGCTGCAACGGTTGTGAACAGGAACGCAATGATACCGACGAGCAATAACCCGATCAGCGCATAATACCAATTGTCTAACACGCCGAAATGGAAAAACAGGTAGGTCACGATCAGCGTGACGAAGATACCGATGGCAATCACCTTCATTGAAATGTCTTTCTGAGTGCGTAACTCTTTCGCCTGTCCGGCGTCTGTTTTCCCTTTCAGCTCTTTGGCTGCCAGCCCTACGGCTCCCTTGATGATCCCCCATGAATTGATGATCCCGATCACACCGGCGGTCGCAATACCTCCGATACCGATATGGCGGGCGTAGGTCGTAAAGATCTGTTCCGCGCTCATGCTTCCTACTGTTGCCGTGATGGCGTCATTGCCGAACGTCAGGACATCGGCGCCGAAAACGGCAGACATCAACGGAATGATTACCAACCACACTAAGAATGATCCGGCACAGATGATGGCCGAATATTTCAATCCGATGATATATCCCAGCCCTAATACGGCAGCACCGGTATTTACCTTGAACACGACTTTCGCCTTATCCGCCAGCATTTCGCCGACACCGACGATGCGCGTGCTGACTGTCTCGCTCCACCAGCCGAAAGTTGCAATGATAAAGTCGTATAAACCTCCGACCAGCCCCGCATAGATAAGCGGTTTCGCCTGGTTGCCTCCCTTTTCGCCGGACACTAAGACCTGCGTGGTTGCGGTCGCTTCCGGGAACGGATATTTACCATGCATGTTCGATACGAAGTATTTCCGGAACGGGATCAGCAACAGGATGCCGAGGATACCGCCTAAAAGCGAACTCATAAATACTTCGAAGAAGTTGATCGTGATCTCCGGATACTTGTCCTGCAAAATGTAGAGGGCGGGAAGAGTAAAGATTGCGCCTGCCACGATCACGCCGCTGTTTGCCCCGATGGATTGGATAATGACATTCTCGCCTAACGCGTTCTTACGCTTGAATCCGTTGGACAGACCTACCGCAATGATCGCGATCGGGATGGCGGCCTCGAATACCTGTCCGACTTTCAGCCCGAGGAAAGCTGCCGCCGCACTGAACAGGACGGCCATGACCAATCCCCAAAGTACGGACCAGGGGGTTACTTCCCGATACTGTTTGTCGGGCGACAGGATGGGTTTATATACCTCACCTTTTTTTAGTTCTCTGTAGGCGTTTTCCGGTAGCCCGCTCACCTTTTCTTCATCTTCCTTCTTCACGGTATTTGTTTATTTAGTTAGAATTATCGGATATATACAATGCAAAGCTACATTATTTCTTGGTAAGAAACAAGTGTGCCTTGGGCTGTATGCCTCAGTTGCATATTCAGATAAAACCGGAATGCCCTATTGGAAAATTGTTCGGATGCTTGAAGGTTTTTAGTTTTCTCTGGATATATTCTGTAATCGGTGCCAGTGATTATGTAATCAGCATCAGTGATTATATAATCGCAAGCACTGATTTTATAATCACTGGCACTGATTATAGAATAGTAAGGCAAGAAAGTAAGCATCCGCCCCGGTACATCATCCTTATCCAAATCAGTAGGATCCTGGGCTATAACTTCGCTTGTAAAGACTATATGTATAAAAGCAGCAAGGGTTGCCGCCTGAACCAAGCGACAACCCATCCTACCAATTTTCATAATTAAAGTTTCAAACGTGTACGTGTTTATTTGTGCCCAAAACGTGAAAGAATTCGTCTTTACATATAAACCGCCACCAGTCACCCCTTGATGTTCCCATCGGACAACGTTGCAAAGGAACGCATTTATAACCAGCCATCCTATATTTTAGACGATTATTACTTGCCGTTTTACATGTTTGAGAGCATAAGAAGCAGGGCCTTGGCCTGGTCATGGGAGGGATTACGCTTCTTTCCAGTTGAAAGGCAGCAGGCTCGAGTAGTCGTTAGCCACTGCCAGGCGTTCGTCTTTCACCCTGATGAGCGCGTCCTGCATCCATTTTTCGGGATTGACATTGTTCTCTTTGCAGCAACCGATCAGTGTGAAAAAAATGGCGGCGGCATGGGCGGCTTCGTGGGAACCTGAAAAAAGGGTATTCTTACGGTTCAGGGTTAGGGGACGGATGCTTCTTTCCACTGCGTTGGAGTCGATATGGAAGTCGGCATTAGTCACGTATAGCGATAATTGCTCCATACGGGCATAAGTGTATTGCATGGCTTTGTCCATCGGACTGCCACTTTTCACCTGCCCTATGTTACTCTTGATCCATGCCTCTATTTCCTGCAATACCGGATAAGCCTCCGCCTGGCGGTAAGCCGTTTTCGCATTTCCTTCAAGCTCTTTTTCCCTGATTTCGGATTCGGTTTTGTAAAGTTTTCCGATCAGGGAAAGTATTTCCCCCGCCCGGGGAGGATCGCTGTTCTCGGCTTCTTTGAACTTCCGGCGGGCATGTGCCCAGCAGCACAGATGCAGGTAACCGGGCAGGTCGTCAAAGATGTCGTATACCTGATAACCGTCGCTTTGGACTGCTTTCCCACCCTCCAGCAACAGCCCGATGCAACTTGCCCCCCTTCCCTTATGATACTCGAAAAAAGGGCTCTTCACCTCCGGGCAGTAGAAATTCCACATGTAGCCCTGGTGTAAGCTCCCCTTACGGTCACTTCCCTGGACTTTGTAAGGAGTTTCGTCGGCTATGACATAGCGTGAGGAACGGACTTTTTCACGTAATTCGTTGTAGATTGGTTCCAGTTCCTGGGCTGTGGACAGGCACCAGTCGCTTACCGTCGAGGCCGGCAGGTGAAGGCCGATACGCGAGAAGATATCTATTTGACGGTACAGAGGCAGGTGGTCGCCATATTTGCCCACTGCGATATGGGATAACACGCTGGCGCCTGCCTTGGCGTGGGCTATGGCTTGGACCGGCAGGGGCGCTATCAGGATACGTCCATCCGGGGTTTTGTATTTGTTGCGGATGATTTGACGGACATACACATTCTTTTCTATCTCCAGTTTTTCCGTGATTTCCTGTCCTATATGGCGACAAGACGACAAGTCCCCTGCCGGGTCCAGAATCTCCTGCCGCCGAGGAATATCCAGGGGGAAAGGCTTACGGATATTTCCTTTATGTTTCTTCTTTTTGAACCCGTCGCGATCATGCAAGTAGTTTTTCTCTTCCTTTTCTACTTCCCCACGTGCTTCTTCACGCACGGTTTCCACCGGAGCCGAGTCTACCGGCGTTTCCCAGCAGATATTCAACTGGGAGGGATCCCGGGGAAGTCTTTTTTCGCTTTTGGGACTCCAAAGGCGGCGTTTGAGGTCGTAAATCTCCCACACATACTGTTGGTTCAGGTCCAATAAGCGCTGACGTTCGAGTAGCCATTGCATCCGCTCCTCCTCTAACGCCTTGCGTCGGGCAAGCAGCGCCTGGTAATCGGCCAGCGGGACCTTGACTTCGGGGACTTTATTTGCCGTCTTTGTTTTCATCTCTTTCACGTAATAAAGATACGAATAATATTTGATATTATGGCACTGATTTATAAATATATTACTTGCTTTTACGCCTTTTTTTCGGACAATCGAGCAACCGGACGAGAGAGGTACGGTTTACCTGTTCGTAAGATTGTTTTTCAAATTGCCGGGGAAGGTCATAAGTCCCTTCCGAAAGATGGTAAAGGTAAACCCGTTCCTGGTTAGGGGACAGGTAATATACTTTAAGCTGCTTGTGTCCGCCGTTGATGAAGACATAGATTTCCCCCTCTTTCGGATAATGTCCCAAACGGCTGTTCACGATGCCGCTAAGGCACGGGATGCCGGCATGGAAATTCTTCAGGGGAAACAAATAGACACGGTCCGTTGAGGGAAGGCCATAATGCCGGTCTTCTTTACTTTTGACAAGATCGGATACGTTATAAATGCCCAAGCTCTCCGGAGAAAAGCGGTAATGGTGAATCCTGAAGCGGACCGCACCGCCCGATTGGTAACGCAGGTACTCGAAGGTTATTTCATTCAGTTCACCCGGTTCTGACAACATTGATAACAATTGGGCGTTTTCAAAGATTTCTTTTTCACGATTTTTCATCTGAGTCCTTTTTTTTGTTTTTTCGGAACAAAGATAAAGAGCACATATAATTAGAGGAGGATGTACTGGGGCGGATGCTTACGCAAGAAACAGGTTTTGTGTGAGGTATGAGAATGTTTTTTGTACAGGCTTAGGGAATGTTTTGCAAGCGGGAGATTTTCCGTATCTTTGTCCGCAGGAAGAAGATAAACAAACGAATGAATCAAAAATATCCATCAGTCTTATTGGAAAATGCAGTGAATGAATTGTCGTCGTTGCCCGGAGTGGGGCGGAAGACGGCGCTCAGGCTGGCACTTTATATGCTCCGCCGGGATGTCGGTTATACGGAAGGATTCGCGTCCGCACTGTTGGCGCTCCGTCGGGATATTAAATATTGTAAGGTCTGCCATAATATATGCGACGATGATATGTGTTCCATTTGTGGCGACCGGCAGCGGGACCATTCCATGGTCTGCGTGGTCGAGAATGTCAAGGAAGTGATGGCGATCGAAAACACGGGGCAGTTCCGCGGGGTTTACCATGTCTTGGGCGGTATTATCTCGCCGATGGACGGGATCGGCCCCGGTGATTTGCAGATCGACAGCCTGGTGCAGCGGGTTGCCGGCGGAGAAGTGAAGGAAGTCGTCCTGGCGCTCAGTACGACGATGGAAGGCGACACGACAAACTTTTTCATCTACCGCAAACTCTCTTCTTATGATGTGAAAATCTCGGTCATCGCCCGTGGCGTCTCCATTGGCGACGAAATCGAATATGCCGATGAAATAACGTTGGGGCGTTCCATCGTGAACCGCACCAGCTTCAACGACTCTATCAAAATCTAACTTAATTTTCAACATTCAACTTTCAATTCCCATGAAGCTCTCCATAATCATAGTCAATTATAATGTAAAGTATTTCCTCGAACAGTGTCTCTGTTCCGTTCGTGCTGCCATAGCCGGGATGGAGGCTGAGGTGCTGGTTGTCGATAACCATTCGGCCGACGGCTCCGTCGAATACCTTCGTCCGCGTTTCCCGGAAGTGACTTTTATCGTGAATAAGGATAATCCGGGATTTGCAAAGGCGAATAACCAGGCGATCCGGATAAGTAGCGGCGAATATGTCCTCCTGTTGAATCCCGATACCGTGATAGGCGAGGAGAGCATTCGTTCCCTCTGTTTCTTTATGGACGAGCACTCGGAAGCGGGTGGGATCGGGGTGAAGATGTTGGATGGGCACGGCGCTTTTCTTGCGGAGAGTAAACGGAGTTTCCCTTCTCCCTGGGTGTCTTTCTGCAAGATATTCGGGTTGTCGAAACTGTTCCCTTCCTCCCGCTTGTTTGCCCGTTACAGCCTGCCGTATTTGGATAAGGAGAAGCAGCATAAGGTAGAGGTGCTGGCTGGCGCTTTTATGTTCCTTCGCCGTGAAGCGCTAGATAAAGTGGGGTTGCTGGACGAATCTTTCTTTATGTATGGCGAAGATATCGATCTGTCTTACCGGATTGTGCAGGGAGGTTATACGAATTATTATATCCCTGAACGCATTCTTCATTATAAGGGTGAAAGCACGAAGCATGGCGATATCAAATATGTAAAAGCCTTTTATGGCGCGATGCTGATATTCTACCGGAAATATTATCCGCATTCCGGTTGGCTGGTGAGCCTGCTGATCCGTTTGGCCGTTCTGCTGAAAGCATCCCTTTCGGCCTTTGCCGGCCTGTTAGGGCTGAAACGCAAACCCCGGACGAAACATCGCCGCCTGCTGGTTCTATGCCGGGAAGAGGAGTTTGAGGTAGTGAAAGCAGCCTGTGTGAAACGGATGCCTGGCCTGGAATATGTCAACCTCTGGAATTTGGACGAAGAACGTGTAATGGACGCCATCTGCCGCCGCAACCAGATGAAGCGCTTCACCGACATCGCTTTCTGCTATCCGGATGCCCGTTTCGAGCAGATGCTCTTATTGATGGACAAGATGGTCGATAAGAAGATCACTTATTATATTTTTATTAATGGAGAATTAAAAATTGAAAATGGAAAAATGCATTAAGCGATTTCCATTTTTCAATTCCCAATTTTCAATTTACAAAATGGAACTACTTCAAAACGAAACTGTCCGCCTTCGCGCCCCGGAACCGGAAGACCTGGAACTGCTCTACGTCTGGGAAAATAATCCCGCGTGGTGGGAACTTGGGAATACGCTGGCGCCTTATTCCCGTTATCTTCTGAAAGAATATATAGCAGAATCTCACCGGGATATATTCGATTTGAAGCAATTGCGCCTGATGATCGACCTTTGTTCCACGGGGGCAACGGTGGGGATGTTGGATTTATATGATTTCGATCCGCATCATCGCCGGGCAGGAGTCGGCATATTGGTCGATCCGCTTTACCAGAAGAGCGGTTTGGCAACGGAAGCGCTGAACCTATTGGTCGAGTATGCTTTTTCTTACCTGAAGTTACATCAACTGTTCGTGCATATCCCAATCGGGAATGAAGCCAGCAAAGCCCTGTTTACCCGTTGCGGTTTTACCGTGACGGGCATACTGACAGATTGGATAACGACTCGAGATGGTTATTCGGATGTCCTGACTATGCAGCGAATTTCAATTTAGCGAAGGTTCTTTCGGATATTTAGTCCATGTCTCGTATGGGCCGCCGAGCGATTCGAGTGATTTTTTCCAGAAATCTTCTCCTTCGGCAAGCAGCACGTTCCGGTTGGAGGCATGGCTTACGACCCATGAGTTTTTGTCTATCTCATTATGCAATTGTCCTTTCTGCCAACCGGAATAGCCTAAGAAGAATTTTACTTTTCCGTCGATAGAATGCCCGTTCTGCATGTAACGTATCAGTGCACCGAAATCACCGTCGAAATAAAGATGATCATTTATCTTAAGAGAGTTCGGAATAATCAGATCTCCCAAGGAATGGATAAAAAACAAGCGGTTGGCACTGACCGGACCGCCTAAATAAATCGGCATTGCCGGAAACTCCTGAAGATCGGCAAAAAAAGTATTGACTGACAACTCTGTTTTTTTGTTTAGGACAAAGCCCATCGAACCTTCCTGTGTGTGTTCTATTAATAATACGACGGAACGTTGAAAGTATGCATCTTGTAAAAAAGGTTCTGATATTAAGATACTTCCCTGGGCCGGAAGCACATCATTGTGAGTTATTTTGAAGATATTATTATATATTGCCATGACAGAGTAATACTTGCTGGTTAATAAAACAGCGACAATATATAGCTTTTGATTTAAAGAAACAAATGAAAAGCCGGACTTTCATGTTAATGAACCATAAATAAAAGTCCGGCCTATGTTAATTATGCGGTGTGATTTTCTTTAAACAGCTTCAAGCGTTCTTCGAGAAGTGCATATTGATGCGGTTTGATAAAGGATGTGCAAGCTCGCAAACCTTCCTGGTTACTACCTGTCGTGCTCAATGAAATGGCGCTTACGCCGTAGTAAATAAGCTCTTCCATCAATTTTCCTCCCGTCATTCCCGGATAGGCGATCGTGAAATAGAATCCGTCGGCAATCGGTTCGTCCAGGTCATGGTCATACACGATCCGGAAACCGTAATCGGTAAAGATCTTTTTAAGTTTTTCTGCACGGCGACCGTATTCTTTTACTTCCGAGATAAAATCGAATGTCCCGTCTGCCGCCGCTTTAAACATGGCGGCCAGTGCGAATTGTGCCGAATGGCTTGTACCCGACGACAGGGCATAAAGCACGCGGTGGATATATACAGTCCCGAACGTTCCGCCTCCGTAACGCTGTGTCAGTCCGGGATAGGCCCGGTGGTACAACTTGTTGGAGATTGCCGTCACACCGATACGCTGTCCGGCATAGCTGAATGCTTTTGAGCCTGAAATCTGTAAGATGTAATTTTCTGTGTAGCGGGCAACAGTTGCCTGAAAAGGCGCTTCAAACGGTTTCCCCAACGGTTTGCGGAAGTCCATGGCGAAGTATGCCAGGTCTTCGATCACGATCGTATCGTATTTATTTGCCATGTCTCCGATGATTTTCAGCTCTTCTTCTGTCAGGCAGAACCAAGCCGGATTGTTAGGGTTGGAGTAGATCATGGCTGCAATGTTTCCTTTGGAAAGGTAGTGTTCCAATACGTCGCGGAGCTTTTCACCCCGATATTCGTACACGTCGAACGATTCATATTTGTAGCCCATGACTGTGATCTGTTGTTTCTGGACAGGAAATCCCGGGTCGATAAAAAGAATCGTGTCTTTTCCCGGTGTACATTGTCCGCAAACTAAGAATGAAGCATACGTCCCCTGCATGGAACCGGTTACGGGAACACAACCTTCCGGAGCCACATCGATATCGATAAATGCTTTGATGAAACGGGATGCTTCCGCTTTCACTTCAGGCGTTCCGTTAATATTCGGATAGATGGAGGCGACGCCATCCTGAAGCGCTTTGATCTCGGCATCGACACCGGCCTGAGCTGCTTTCAGCCCGGGAACACCCATTTCCATGTGGATAAATTCTGTTTTAGTCTCTTGTTCGAGTTGTGTGGATATGGCAACGACCTCGCGGATTGTTGCTTTCCCGAAATCGGGAAGTCCGTAGCCAGCGATGATTTTTCTGGCTGTCTGATAATCTACCGGAGTATTCTTCATGATTGTTATTGTTTATATGGAGGACAAAAGTAGAAAAATAATCTGTCCGACGTAAATTTTTGTCACGAAACTATTGCATGATTAAAAATAATCTCTACCTTTGCACCGCAATCGAGAGAGATTGTGAGTAATAGTTCTGGTTCGGTAGTTCAGTTGGTTAGAATACATGCCTGTCACGCATGGGGTCGCGGGTTCGAGTCCCGTCCGGACCGCCAGAAATAAAAAGCCTTTGGTTCATTGCGAATCAAAGGCTTTTTTGTTTTTTCAGTTCTGGAATCAAGACTTGCCCATGGGGAATGCCCGGATTCTTATTTTTCGATTCTGTCTATATCTGTGTATGCCGGCCAACTGCTATGAAAGACCAAGTATTCAAGCCTGAAAGTGGCAAAAGCAAAAGAATAAAGAGATAACTACAATTGGTATAAAATAAAACAAAAAGACCTGAAAGAAAAATCTTTCAGGTCTTTTTGTGGGCAGTGATGGATTCGAACCACCGAAGTCGAAAGACAGCTGAGTTACAGTCAGCCCCATTTGGCCACTCTGGTAACTGCCCCCTTGGATAATTGAAAGTTGAAAATTATAAATTGAAAATTTCAGTAACTCTAATTCTCAATTTTCCATTTTTAATTTTCAATTCTTTAGAGCCTCTTGTCGGATTCGAACCAACGACCCCGAGATTACAAATCACGTGCTCTGGCCAACTGAGCTAAAGAGGCATTCATTACTTCAATATCAATCTCTCTCGATTGCGGGTGCAAAGGTAGGTATTATTTTTAATTATGCAATAGTTTGGTTGCATAATGTGTAATATTTTCTCAAAAAAAACGATCCGAGCTCTGTTCAGAACTCGGATCGCGCTTCTTTTTTGAGTTGGGATATTGTCTTTATTTTTTCAAAAGTACCTCATCTATAGCTTTTTTGAAGTCGGCTTTTCCCATTGCTCCCTTTGCCATCTGCGGTTGTCCTTCCATCGGGCAAAAAAGGAGGGAAGGAATGCTTCTGATGCCGAAAGAGGCAGCCAATCCCTCTTCTTTTTCCGTATCTACCTTATATATGTCGATTTTTCCGGCATATTCTTCAGCTAATTCTTTCAGAATAGGAGCGACCATTTTGCAAGGCCCGCACCAGGTTGCATAGAAATCCACGATACAAGGTTTGTCGCCTTCGTAGACCCACTTGTCGGGGCTGGCTTCGTAGTTCGCTACTTTTTTCAGGAATTCCGCTTTTGTCAATTCTTGTACTTTCATATTTATTCTCCTTAATTAATTGAGGTTTATATTCTGTTCTTTAATTATATAACAAAGTTACGCTGTTTATTCCGTTCCGTTATTGGATATTTTTCCCTTATAATTGTCAATATTACTATATCAGTCGAATATCAGTTATGTTGCAAATAAAAAGCCGCCCGGTTTGTTGCCGGGCGGCTTTTATATGGCGCTTAGAAAGCTCTCGTATCAATATCTTTTGCCAACGGTGTCCCAATCAACAATTTTCCACAGGGCATTCAGATGATCGGGACGGCGATTCCGGTAATCCAGATAGTAGGCATGTTCCCACACGTCGAATCCCAGGATCGGCTTCAATCCGTGAGCAACCGGGTTGCTACCGTTAGCTTCTTTGGTAATTGAAAGTTTTCCATCTTTATCTTTAGCCAGCCATACCCAGCCTGAACCGAACAGACCTGTTCCGGCAGCTACGAATTCTTTCTGGAAGTTCTCAAACGATCCCCAGGTCGCGTCGATAGCCTTGGCAAGTGCGCCCGTCGGTCTGCCGCCGCCATAGGGGGAGAACTGGGTGAAATACAGATTATGATTGAGCGTCTGTCCGGCATTGTTGAAAATAGCACCGTCGGATTCAGCCACGATCTGTTCCAGATTGGCGTCTTCGAACTTGGTTCCCTGAATCAGGTTGTTCAGGTTATTTACATACGTCTGTAAATGTTTGCCATGATGAAACTCGATGGTTTCTTTACTTATAACCGGTTCCAGCGCGTTGGCTGCATAGGGTAACTGGATTAATTCAAATTTCATAACTTTTTCTTTTTTATCTGTTATTTGACTATTATTACTACTATTAGTTATCAACAATAATAAACTGAGACATAATGTAAGCATGATCGATCTGTTTTATGTTGTTTCTACTATTCTAACATTCCCTGTCTGAAATTTGTTCATTGAATGAAATACATATTATTTATTGCGGGATAGACTGTTTCTATAAACAGAATGTACTATCTTCGCTAACCAATTAAAATAAACACAATAATGACAAAAATTCAGGAAACGCTGGCTGCATTGCCAGAAGAGAAGAAAGCCTTGTTTGTCCCGGTATTCGGGGATGTGGACAAGTTCTATACAGTCGTTTATCTGATTGCCCGCAATGAGCATGTGACGGATCTGGAAAAGCCGGATCGTTATGAAGACCGCTTGCAGGTGATCCGACAAATTCGCGGCAAAGTGGAAAAACTGGTAAGTTCCTATGGACTGGACGGGTCTGAAATTGTGGCGGATATTGCCAGCGATTATTTCGAGGACTACGTGAACTATAAGGAACCGGATATTCAAATGACGAACGAGGAGTTTATCAATATTATCCAAAAGGTGTCGCAGGCCTGATATTTGTAGCCGATTGTAATTCTTGTTCTATAGAAAGCAACTTTTTGCTGTCGAAAGGTTGCTTTTTGTATATTTGTTCGTAGTTATCGATTAAGGAGAGTATAAGTATGGCTTGGATGAACCATACTTATACTCTCCTTAAAAGATTACTGTCTGTTTTTTATTTTGAGGCAGTTTATCGGATGTGACAATGTTTATTTACCCGACAAACGGTTTTCCAGCAGTCGCATATAATAGCCGCCGATGACCGAGCGGGCCTGGAATCCGCGCTGTGTGCCGTCGGAGGTAAAATGCCAGTCGCTCAACGGGACGCGCGAGGTCGTTTCGTTGGCATACGTCCAGACGGGGAGCATGAGCGTTTCGAAATCGGCCGTATTGCCTGTCAGGCAGGCGCTCCACAGGATCCAGTCGGATTTGGTATAATCTTCGCGGTTGTCCAGCGGCAGGCCGTATTTGTTTTGTTTCGTTTTATAATAAGCCGTTTCAGTTTCGGCTATTTCCGCAGGGAAAATATTCAGGCCTAACAAGCGGTCCCATACCAGATTGTATTTCTGGCTCCAGGTACCGGGCTTGTCGAAGGTCAGTTTATAATGATCCCCGTCTTTTGCCATCGCAACCCATTTCTCTGCCATTTCACGTGCTGTCGCCAGATAGGAATCCGCCACCTCTTTCTTACCCAACATTCCGGCCATCTTGCCATAGCCGGCTATACCCATGATCGCCTTGATGGACAGGTTGGTATTGTGGGCGAAATGACCGGCAAAGTCGTCCGTGCACAACTGATTGTCCGGATCCAGACCTTCTTTTTTCAGATAATCGGCCCAGGTTGTCAGGACATCCCAATGTTTGGCCGCATAATCCGCATTCCCTTCGATTGTCGCAAGGGCTGTTGTGAGGATCAGCATATTGCCCGATTCTTCGACCGGCATGTCGCCGCCATAGGTCTGCCCGTTAGCCAGCGGATAAGTGCCGACATCGTGTGAAGGGAACGGCTTGTTCCATTTTCCGCTCTCGCTGTAGTAGAAGATCGGGTTCATCATGCCTTTTAATAGTTCGGGATTATAGCATAAGAACATTGGTGCCGAAGGATATGTGATATCGACAGTCCCGATCGAACCGTTGCTGAAATTCTCTTTCGAAAGGAATAGCAGGTTGCCTTCCTTATCCGTCACCAACTTGTGGGCGGAGATAACCTGGCGATAGGCCAGGGCGCACAGCTCGGCATATTTTTGTCCGCCGGCAGCCATCGTTTCCTGCATCAACCGTTCGTCGAAGTCCGTACACCGTTTCATCATTCCGGCATATTCTTTCTGCCCTTTGACGAAGGCATCGAAAATGTCCGTTTGCCCGTCGTGTTTCCAGTAGGCCATCCGGTTGTCATTGAAATACTGGATCGCATACAGATCGTCATATCCGATCAACAGATGTCCTGATACGGTCTTTCCGTTTACCTTGCCTAAGTTGTCGGAGTAGGCGAGGACCGTCATCTGTTTTTCCATATCCGGAGACACATTCTCTGCCTTGTCGGATAGTTTGCCGTCGGCCATAAATGCTTTTTTTGCAGCATAATATTCGTCTATGGCAACTGTTACGTCCGGAGATTGTGCGGCTGAAAGGTAGAAATAACCCCAATCGATCCGAAGGTCGTCTCCCTTCTTGCCTAAAACTTCCTGGTCGACAGAGCCGGTCTTTAAATAGACATACCCGTCTTTTTCGATCTTTTCGAAGGTAACAGGCTGGTCTGTCGTGTTAACGGCCCATTGCGGAGTCGCTTCCAGGTATAATTGGACTTCGTGTGCCCGGCCATCTAACGAACGGGCCTGATACGTGATATAATTGTACGGGGCGGTCATGGCCTCCAAGTCGTCCATTAGCATCGGGGCGGTGAAAATCAAATCCAGTTCGACAGGGCCGCATTCGAACGTATAATACGTTTGTGTCGGCATGACGGTACTCGATTTCTGGATCGCTTTATTGTCAAACGTATCTCCCCGTTTCACCTTTTTCATGATTCCCATGTCTACATAGGCGCCACCTCCATTATTTCGACAATGGGCAGCCAGGATGTTTCCGGCCGGTTTGAGCGTGCTTGCCACTTCCTGCGGGATTTCCTTCAGCAGGTCGTAATCCAGTCCGTTGCCGGTTACGGCAACCTGCCTGCCGTTGATGTACAACTCGATATTGTCGTCGTGTGAATATTGCAGGAACAGATCTTCCTTGTCCGTTCCTTCCGGCCAGTCGAACGAGCGGCGTATCCAGATGTCGCCGTCTTGCCAGGGGGTGGAGCGATATGGATTGTCGTCCGTCCCGAATGCGGCCTTTCCGGTTTTCCAGTCTTTTGCTTCGTAATCGACAGCGGTCCATTCTCCTTCCGGCTGTCCGAATGTGTAGGCTGCCTCCCATAAACCGGAAGAGGCTGTGCCGACAACCGGCGTTACTTCGACCTTGTCCACTCCCATAAAACGGTATGAAACGCCGTCGACGCGCAGGCTTCCCAACAGCGGGAAGTTCCGGCCGGTCCAGTGACGCACGCTTTCTTCGTTCAGCCGGTCGGCAAACGACCAGGCGCTGGTGTACGGGTCGATCGTTACCAGCGGTGTGGCCGGTGCCCGTAACTCGTTTTTTGCAGCAGGGGCATATACTTCGCTTGCGGTACGCGTGTTCGATGAACAAGCGCTCAACAAAGCCGCCGTACAAGCCGATAACAACATAATTTGTCTTTTCATTTTGTCTTTACCTTAATTATTATTGGTGATTTTAAATAATCTTCCCCTTTTTCGGTTGCCCGAAATTAAAAATAAAAAGCGACAGTCGGAAGCAACAAAGTTCTGTTACCGGCATATTGCAAGATTATTGAAAACAATTGCATGATTTTTGAAATATCAAAATGTCATTACTACCCCATGTAAATCGGATTAGTACCCCATGTATTTGGAATTACTATAGCGGGTAATATTTTTTAACGTTTCTATTTGGACTGGGGAGTGGCTGTTTTGCTGACGAAATGATATCGGGCAAGGCAGACATTGTTTTCATGGGCGGAGTAGAACCCCGCCCCTACGGGAGACCTTGAAATAACTTTTTTTGTGCTTCTTCTGTATGTGTATGTGATGGATAACACCTACATTTGCCGATTGCTGCAGTGCTGTAGTAAAAAGGGATAAGAATAGTTGATGAAATTTGGTTTTTTAGGTAAAAATCGATGAGGTACTTTACTAATATTTTACATTGGATATCTTCACAGGAACACTTATATTTCTTGTTCGGCTTGCTGTTTATCATCCCGAACTGCGTTTTTCTGTTCACAGAACCTCTGCCTGTACCGGTGGGCCTTGCCTCCATTATGATGCCGTTGGCATTCTGGATGGGAGTTTTGTTGCTGGCGCGTAAACCCGGAGTGGTGGTCTGGTGCCTGTTGCCGAAAATCATTCTGGACGGAGGGCAGTTGGTCTTATTGTACCTTTTCGGCGAGTCGGTGATTGCGGTGGATATGTTCCTGAACCTGACAAGTTCGAATGCTTCCGAGGCGAGTGAATTGCTGGGGAACATTTTCCTTGTCATCATTTGCGTCTTTTTCTTTTATACGCTTCCAACCTTGTGGCTGGCTACGCGTTCGATCCGGATAAAAGACAGGCTGACCGCCGTGTTCCGTAAGAAATGGGCGTTCAGAAGCTTAGGACTTTTTGGGGTGGGGGTGCTGCTTTGCTTTCTTCCTTCTTTGCAAAAGCACAGTTTCTCGCTTAAGAACGATGTCTATCCGGTCAATGCGCTTTATAATCTTTATTTTGCGATTACCAAAGCGAACAAAAATGCCAACTATTCCGTTTCTTCCGCCGATTTCAAGTTCAACTCGGTCCGGACGGGACAGGCAGATGGCAAGCGTGAGATTTATGTGCTTGTGGTGGGAGAGACTTCGCGCGCCATGGAATGGAGCCTGTATGGGTATGAACGCAATACGACTCCGCGGATGAAAGGGCTCGACGGCCTGGTCCGTTTTGCGGATGTCGTGACGCAATCCAACAATACGCACAAAAGCGTTCCGATCATCCTGTCTGCCGCCAGCGCGGAAAACTATGGCGTGATTTACAATGAAAAAAGTATTGTCACCGCATTCAAGGAGGCAGGTTTCCGTACGTTGGTCATCGCCAACCAGAAGCTTACCACTTCGATGATCGGGGCTTTCTACGGGGAGGCCGATACGTTTATCGATATGAGCACGTTCAACACCGGATCGTATCTGACATCGTTGCACGATGCGGCTCTTTTGCCGTATTTGGAAAAAGAACTGGACAAATCGGACGATGATATGTTTGTTGTCCTCCATACATACGGATCGCATTTCAATTATCATGAGCGTTATCCGGACGAGTTCCGGATTTATACGCCGGATAAGGCCGAAGGCATCCGCCAGTCCTATAAGAAGGAACTGCGCAATGCTTATGACAATTCGATCCATTATACAGATTATGTGTTGGGAGAAATCATCGATATGCTGAAAAAGAAGAATGCCTGCTCGTCGATGCTTTATCTAAGCGATCACGGGGAGGATATTTTCGATGATTCGCGTGCCCGTTATCTGCATGCTTCGCCTATACCGACTTACTATCAACTTCATATCCCGTATGTTATCTGGTTTTCGGACGATTACCGGGAAACTTTCCCTGAAAAATACCGGACGGCGATGTCTCACGGGGCTTATCCGGTCAGCACGAACAGCGTGTTCCATACGGTACTGGATATTGCAAGTGTCCGGACTTCGGTTTCCGATTCCACGCTTGCCCTGACCAATCCGGCTTTTGCCGTGCGCGACCGTATGTTCCTCGGAGATCATGACGAGCCGGTCCCGTTCTGGAAAGTCGGGCTGAAGAAAGCTGATTTTATCATGTTGGACAAATGGAAAATAGCCTATAAGAAAGACTGATGAGCACACAAAACGGGCATATTACAAGTAAAGTCATATTGGGGTACTTGTTATTGATCCTGATAGCCGTGTGTTCTGTCGTTTATATCTATAATATCATCGAACAGTTTGCCGGAGAAGAAGCCCCGAACAGCAAATCGCGCGAGAAAGTCTATCTTGTCACCAATACTTTGTCGCTGCTCTACGAAAGCGAAGCGCTGGGGCAAGTGATCGGACGTCCGCAGGGAGAAATCAACCATTTCAACCGCACGTTGAACAAGGCTTTACAGAATATGGATTCCCTGCGTACGCTGGTATCGAATCCAGCGTTATATCCCAAGATCGATACGATCGATATGCTGATCGAGCAAAAACGCTGGAACACGCGTCGCTTGCTGGAAACTTGGCGCGAGACGAACGCGGAAAACCTCTATGCGCAAAATATCGAGAAAGTGATCGCCCAGCAGGATACAGTAATCCGGCAGGTCGAAATACAGGAGCGTGTGATCGTGCATCAGGATTCCGTAAAAACTCCCCAGCCCCATAAACCCCGCGGTTTTTTCCGTCGCCTTGCCGATGCCTTTTCTCCACCCAAAGAAGATTCGACCGTTGTCGTGAATACGACCCGGCAGATCGTGACCGATACGCTGGTGAATGCCTTTAACCCGGCTGATACGATTGTGACGGTCCTGAAAAACTTGCAGGATAGTGTGGCCGACCAGCGCAAACAGCTTGTCGACCAGTTGTTGGAGCGTGCCGCCAACCTGCGTTATAATAACAGTATCATCACAAGCCGGATCAACCAGATGTTGCGCGATATAGAAGAAGAGGAGATGAACGCGTCGATGGAGCGTGTCGTGAAGAAACAGGAGGTGTTGCGCGAAACTTCCTATCTCATTGCCGGTATCGCCGTACTGTCGCTGATTATCGTGATCGTCTTTATCATCCTGATCACCCGCGATATCTCTAAGAGCCAGTATTACCGGCAGCAATTGGAGAAAGCCAAGCAATATGCCGAAGACCTGCTCCATCGCCGGGAGAAGCTGATGCTGACGATCAGCCACGATATCCGGGCGCCGCTCTCGTCCATAATCGGTTATATCGAACTGTTGCTGCGCCGTCATCCGGACGAAAGGCAACGCTATTATCTGGAAAACATGACCGGGTCGGCCGATCATATCCTTTCGCTGGTGAACGGCCTGCTCGATTTCCACCGGTTGGAATCGGGGCAGATGGAAATACAGAACGTGCCTTTCAGCGTGCGCACGCTTTTCAACGATATATACGGGAGCTTTCGTCCGATAGCCGAAGCGAAAGGGCTGGCTTTTGTTTTGAATATGAAGGAGGAGGGGATGGACCGTATCTATTCCGGTGATCCGATACGCCTACGCCAGGTGGTCGGTAATCTGCTTTCCAATGCGATCAAGTTCACGCATGAAGGACGCGTTGTCCTTGTCGTTAAATTATCAATGGACAATGCACAATTGATAATTGTCGTTTCCGATTCCGGTACGGGAATCCCGGAAGAAGAACAGGAGAAGATTTTCGGTGAGTTTGCCCGTCTGTCTGGAACCGAAAAGGAAGAGGGTTTCGGCCTCGGGCTTTCCATCACCCGCAAACTGATCGAACTGATGGGAGGTACGCTTTCGTTGAAGAGTGTTCCGGGAAAAGGAAGCGATTTTACGATTGTCATGCCGTTGCAGGAATCAGAAGTGCAGACATTGCCTGTTACGCCTGTCGCAGAGGACGACGAAACGGAAGACGAGACCTTCGGGGGACGCGAAATCTATTGTTTGCTGGTCGATGACGATCCGTTACAGTTGGCACTGACGGAAGAGTTTTTGAAACGGAATCATGTGGAGGTCGCCAGTTGTTCAAATCCGTTTGCCGTGGTCGATATTTTGCGTAACAGCTCTTTCGATGCGATAATAACCGATATACAGATGCCGGGTATGGACGGATATGGCCTGCTGGACGCCATTCGTTCGTCGGGCGTTCCCGGGACGGACACTGTGCCCGTCATTGCGCTTTCCGCCAGTGTGGAGAACGAACATACCCACTACCTGGAGGTCGGTTTCACCGGATTCCTGAACAAGCCTTTCACGGCTAAGCAGTTGATCGCCTTGTTGAATAGCCTGTTGCAGGCCGATATACAAGCCGAAGTGTCGCCAGAATTCAATTTTGATTCGCTCACCGCTTTTGCCGGTGAAGACAAAGATGCTTCCACTTCCATTATCCGGACGTTTGCCGAGGAGACGAACAAGAGCATCTCATTGTTGCAACAAGCCCTGGAAAAGGCCGAACGTAACGCGGCTGCCAAGATCTCCCATAAATTGATCCCCCTTTTCACCATGTTGGGAGCTTCCGACCTGGTAGCCCAGTTGAGGATCCTTGAGAAGAATGATGTGACGCTGACAGACGACGGCTGGAAACGGCTTTTATCCGAGGTGATCCTGCAGGCGACTGCTGTCGTCAACCAGGCTGTGGAACGGTATCTGTAGAAAAATTCCCCATATATCTCTACAGTTCCCCATTTGTGATGCGGTAATAATTAGCCATCCTAAAACATTATGCGTGACTTATCTGTTAAGATAGAAGAGTTTACAAAAAACTGGTCGTGTGCCGGTTTGAGTTTGGCACGATATTCGCTTCTTTTCTGGTGAGAAGCGGAAGTGGACGTTTCTACATTAAAACCGTTTTAAAGTTACTATGTTCGAGTATCTATTTTAAGTCTGCAAACAAAAAGAGCGCCTAAAAAGGTGCTTTTTTTGTTTTATATGACTTCTTTGCCTACTTTTGTCTTTCGTAAAATTGTAAATCATAAATCATAAATTAAAAATCATAAATCATTATCAATGGAGCACGGACTTTTGGCTAAGTCGCCTCGTATCGAGGTGGTGGATGCATTACGCGGTTTTGCCGTAATGGCTATTATGTTATTGCACAACATCGAACATTTTAATTTTTATGACTTCCCAACGGCTTCTTCGGCCTTTATGCAGGCGATGGATAAGGGGATATGGGAAACTTTGTTTTTCCTTTTTTCCGGGAAGGCTTATGCGATTTTCTCCCTTTTGTTCGGGTTCAGCTTTTTTATTCAGTATAACAACCAGGCAAAGAAAGGAAAAGACTTCCGCCTGCGTTTCCTGTGGCGGCTTTTCCTTCTGTTCATTATCGGCTGTTTTAACGGGGCGTTTTTTCCGGGTGACATATTGGTCCTTTATTCTATAATCGGGGTGGTGCTGGTGTTGGTTTGTAAATGGAGCGACCGGGCAGTCCTGATTGCTGCCGTTATCCTGATGCTCCAGCCGCTCGAACTCGGTAAGTTTTTCTATGCGATGATGAATCCCGACTATGTGCCGGCAGCCGGTATATGGCGTGTTCATAGCCAACGTATGTATCCTTTCCTTTCGCAGCCGGATTTCTGGGCGATGGTTAAATCCAACCTCTGGGATGGTCAGTTGTTCAGCCTGTTGTGGGCGTGGGGATACGGACGTTTTTTCCAGACTGCCTCTTTGTTCCTGTTAGGTATGCTGATCGGGCGCAGACAGCTGTTTGTCAACCTGTCCGAACACCGTGCTTTTTGGATGCGGACGCTGGTCATCGGTGCGATCTGTTTTGTCCCGCTATATTTCATCACGGCTTCGCTTCCGGATATGATCCCCAATAAGGCGATGCTGACTCCGATGAATACGGTTATTTCCTCTTTCCGTAATTTCTCTTTCATGTGTGTGTTGGTTGCCTGTTTCGTCTTCCTGTGGCAACAAGTTTCGGCCCATAAAGTGCTGCATGGTCTGGTTCCCTACGGAAAGATGAGCCTGACTAACTACCTGACACAATCCATTATTGGTTCGTTCGTTTATTTTGGATACGGTTTGTCACTTTATAAAGTTTTGGGAACGACTGCCAGTTTCGGAGTAGGTGTCCTGCTGTTCATCCTCCAGTTAGCTTTCTGCCATTGGTGGTTGAAAAAATTCAAACAAGGTCCGTTCGAAGGAGCATGGCGCAGAGCAACGTGGATCTTTAGTGATACCCATTCGGAAAAAAGTATGCACCCTTTTACTAAATAGCATGTACCCCTGCCACCGGATAATCGGCAGCAATCATAAACTCACGGGGTACGGAGGCGGCCTCGATGCTAAAAAAGGATTATTGGAGTTGGGATGTTCTAACAACGACGGAAACACTCCCTACGTTTCTCTTTTGGAAAGCCGCTGGCGGCAATACGAAGCATGGCACG
The DNA here is from genome assembly GCF_049860805.1 of Parabacteroides vesiculifaciens. Taxonomy (NCBI): domain Bacteria; kingdom Pseudomonadati; phylum Bacteroidota; class Bacteroidia; order Bacteroidales; family Tannerellaceae; genus Parabacteroides; species Parabacteroides vesiculifaciens. The sequence continues at coordinate 1,694,554 of NZ_CP187555.1, read as the reverse complement.
GGACATTTCTTGCCGGTACTTATTGATAAAGAGACTGAGCCGGAAGAGGTCGTATTTACCTGCTTCGTGCAACATCCACCCTACGGCTTTTTGTACCAGAGGGTGAGGACTTTCCATCAAGGAGAGAGCAAGGCGGAATGTATCTTCGACATTGCCGTTATGTATAAACGTGTATGTCGCCATCATAGCGATACGGTTGTCCCAAGGCGAATCGCTTTGGGCTAACCGGTACAATACATCGCACGGTTTATCCTGTAGGTATTCGCCCACGATGTAGGGAGAGGAGCTGTCTATCAAATCCCAATCGTTCACACAGTTCGTGTGGTTGATATAGAACTCGAAAATCTCTGTCCGTTCATGTTCGTTTCCTTGTTTGAACCTTTTTTTGAGTATGATAAGCGCACACATCCGGTGTTCATGTACTTCCGATAAGAGCAACTGTTCTATTTCATCCAAACAGATATGGGCGTACCGTTCGGCTACCTTCCTTATTTCCGCAACTTTAAGGCCTATAAAAAAATCACCCCCCCCACGCATCCTATTCTGTTTGATTTTCTTTCTGGTCAGTATGAGAAATCGGACCAATCCGTTCTATCAGCCAAGCCAACTTCTTATCTCTTTTTTTAAGAATAGAAACGGCCTCTTCGTACAATGGAAAGTTTTGCTCCGTCATATTATTTCATTTTTTATCATTCAGGAAGATACGACCTTTAATCCTATAATAGATACTATCAGCGTAAAGATAAAGAAAAGCCTTCCGAAACTTACGGGCTCCTTGAAAAAGAGGATGCCTATCAGAACCGTGCCGACAGCACCGATACCTGTCCAGACGGCATAAGCTGTGCCGATAGGTAAAGTCTTCAGCACCTTAGTCACAATGTACAAACTAAGTGCAATGGCACTTGCCGTGCCTATGCACCACAAACCTTTTTCAAATCCTACGGTCTTGCTGCAAAAAGAGTTTGCAAAGGAAATATAAGATCTCCTTCCTGACCGAACCAGAATGTAATATCCTTGTCCTCCTTATGTGCATATGCCCGAACGATTCCTTTCTTTATGAAATAAGACTTTGTCTCCTTTTTATTTTCCCGATGCAAATGAAATTTTTTAGGGTATTCCACTTCCGATATCGAAGCAATCAATGTATCGAGGGAAGGCTGGGGCAATTTGTAAATGCTATTTATTATATCATTGATATCCATCTTGTAAAATCTTATATATATAACAATTATGAGGAACAAAATTACTAAAAGTGCCGTTTTTCGGTCGGCAGTACGGGATCAGTCCGCTCTCCGGTGCTGATGATCATGTTACCAGACGTTAGTGTGTATTCTCTCCTCTATGTTGATTTCCTTTTGTTTGGGAAGGAATGCGTTTTCCGCGGGATAGCCCATTGTAAGCAGACAGGTAAACTCGTAACCTTCGGGAGCTCCTACGATTTCCTTTATTTTGCCGGCCTCGTCGCTCACAGGGATATGAAACGCTGTTCCCAGTCCTTCGCTGGTGGCAGCAAGCAGCATGTTCTCCAAAGCACACCATGCCGAGGCAAAGTAGTTGAGTGAACTTTGCTCCACAGGTTCAAGCAGAGGACTTTGTTTCTGACGGAAAAACGGAAGGATGAGCAGTCCGCTCTCCATAAGCATCTTCTGCTGTTTGGGAAGTGCTTCGGCAAACATCTCCATTTTGTCCTTGTCGCCGGAGTCGTCCACCTCGAAAACGAGCTCCTTGAACGCTGCCATGTTCTTTACGAGCGGGGCGATTACTTTGGCAATATTTTCACGTCCACGCACCACAATAAACTCAAACTGGCGCAGGTGGTCGTTGGTCGGGGCTTTGAATGCAGCATCAATGACTCTTTTAAGGATTTCATCGCTTACTTCGCGGTCGGAAAAATCGCGGTATGTGCGGCGTTTCTCCATTACTTCGTACAATTCCATAACAATACATTTTTTTAGTTATACTTCTTGTTTCAATTATAAATGAACATTGATTTATTTTTATTGTGCAAAGTTATTACGATTTGTTGTTGTGTTTTTGTGGTATCGTTTTATATATTTGTCGTATATTTACATTTCGACAAATTAAAAACTTTCCATTAATGGAAGATACCACTATCCCATACGAACTGCCCGAAGTGGAGAATCACTCGTTTTTCTTCATAGACCAACGGGTCGAAACAAATATCGAGGCAAAACTGCATCGGCATGATGCTTGGGAATTATATTATGTCGTTCACGGTCAGGGTAACCGTATGGCAGGCGATACATTACAGCTCTTTGCGGCAGGCGACGTGGTTTTGATTCCTCCGGCCATGCTTCACCGTTGGGAGTATGCGCCCGATTCTGTGGACGAAGACGGGTATGTCCGTTATTTGATGGTAGCTTTCAGTCATTCGTTGGTGGAGCGCTGCATGGAGGTATTTCCTGAATTGAGGAATAGATTGGCGGGGGTGATGTTTCCGACCGAAGCGTTGAAGTTCGGAGCGGAAAGTTCACGTGTTGTTCGTAAGGTATTGACCGAAATGAACGGTATGGACGAGTTGGGACGCTTGAGCGTGATGTTTCGCTTGCTGCCTGTCATCTTTACTTCGTCAGATCATACGTTTGCCGGAAAACCGATGCGTATCGAACGGGACGTGCGGCGGATGCAGCAGATTTGCGCCTATGTCATGGCACATTACGTTCATTCTATTGCTTTGGACGATATTGCAGCAGAAGTGGGGATGAATCGTTCCGCGTTCTGTTCTTATTTCAAACGATGCAAAGGGATAACTTTCTCACAATTCGTCACTCAGTATCGTCTGAATACTGCTTGCTAGTTGCTGAAACATTCGCAAAAGGGGGTATCCGAGATTTGCTATACGGTCGGTTTTAACGATTTGCCTCATTTCGTGAGGGTGTTCACGAATGCAATGGGAATGTCGCCCTCCAAGTATCGGAAGCAATTTAGGTAATTGTTTAGTTTGTTATCCACGATTGCTTTTTCTATCACCTTATCCTTATTTTTTATCAGGGAATTTCGCCTTCTCCTCTTTCCATTTGCAGAATATTTTCCAAGTGCCTTTACCCGTGAAATTTCATGTTAAGAGGTACTGCGGTCACAATTTATATCAAGGTGATTATAAATAAGTGCTTATATCTACATCTTCTTCCTTATGTAGGTCGATTTGTAGGTAAGTGTTATTTCTTAGTACACAGGTAATAATATAATTTCGCGCAAACTTTAATTAAAAATAAACAGAAAGATGAAAAAAGTATTTTCTATTTCTAATCCATCTCTTATGAAATACAAAAACATATTCCGGCAGTTCGCCTGTAGCTAACACTTTTCAAATGCTATCCGGGTCACTTTTCAAGTGTTAGCTACAGCGTTCTTTACGGTGATGTCAGGAGTGGTGCAAAGACCTTTTTCCGTACTGTTTTCGACCTTGAATCGGCAACGGATAAGTAGCAATTTATTTTCCTAACTCCTCCAAAACGGGTCAAAACCCCATAATGGACGAATATAGGTAAAACCTACATATCTCCCTTTAATTCCAACGGTTTGCATTATTCCTGCGAAATGCATCCGTATGTGAGCGAGTTTCCGTATCTTTGCCATCGAAACAAAAAAGAATAATATGCCGTCTATTCTGATTTTAGAAGATGATATAACATTCTCTTTGATGCTGAAAACCTGGCTTGGAAGGAAGGGTTTCGAAGTCAGTTCAGTATCATCGGTTTCGGATGCACGAAGCCGGATAGAAGATACCTCTTTCGATTTGATCCTGTCTGACTTGCGTTTGCCGGACGGGGATGGAATCGATCTGTTGAGATGGATAAAAGAAAATAATTTTGCAATCCCCCTGATTATGATGACCAGCTATGCGGAGATACAAACCGCTGTGCAAGCTATCAAATTAGGGGCGTCCGATTATATCGCCAAACCGTTGAACCCGGAAGAACTTTTAAGCAAGATCCGGGATGTGGTAAAGGCAGAAGTTGGACCGGTAGCTCCTGCAACCGAGCGGGAACGCCCTGTGCATTCAGCTAAACGCTCCGAACTGTCGGGAGGAACGCATAGCCAGTATGTGGAGGGACGGAGCCAGGCTGCCCGTCAGCTCTACGAGCATGTGCGCTTGGTCGCTCCGACAGATATGTCCGTATTGATTACCGGTTCGAGCGGTACGGGAAAAGAGTATGTTGCCCGTCGTATTCACGAACAAAGTAACCGCAGGAAAGCTCCTTTTATTGCCGTCGACTGCGGGGCTATCCCAAAAGACCTGGCTGCATCCGAATTTTTCGGGCACGTGAAAGGTTCGTTTACCGGAGCCATCGATAATAAAGAAGGTGCTTTTGCTGCCGCCCAGGGGGGAACGATCTTTTTAGACGAGATCGGCAATTTGTCCTATGAGGTGCAGGTGCAGCTTCTTCGTGCTTTGCAGGAACGGAAGGTAAAACCGATCGGTAGCAATCAGGAGATCGCGATCAACGTCCGTCTTATCTCTGCGACGAACGAGAACCTGCGTAATGCGATCGATAAGGGTGATTTTCGTGAAGATTTATATCACCGTATCAATGAGTTTACTGTCCGCATCCCCGACCTGAAAGAGCGGAATGAAGATCTTTTGTTGTTTGCCAACAACTTTCTGGACCAGGCCAATATGGAATTGCAGAAAGATATTATCGGTTTTGATAATGAAGTGATCCGGATTTTCCAGTCTTATTCGTGGCCGGGTAACCTGCGCCAGATGAAGAATGCGATTAAGTATGCCACTCTGCTGGCAACCGGCCGCTATATTACTCGCAATGAACTCCCGGAAGAACTGACTGCCAACCCGGTTTCCGCCCAGGTCAATATCCAGTTGAAAAACGAATCGCACGAATGCGAAATGATCAAACGTGCCCTGCAAGAGGCCGGTAACAATAAAACCAGAGCCGCCCAACTATTGGGAATCGACCGTAAGACGCTTTATAATAAGTTAAAGGCGTATGGGATAACTTGGTAAGATTAATTAAAAAATATGATTTCTTTTGTTTTTATAGAAAAATGTATATATTTGCTGCATTCATACACTTAATACCGAGTGTTGATTTTAAATTATTGTGATATGCTCGTTAAATCTTATAGACGACTATTCAATTGCCTGATTTCTTGACAGGCGATTCTTTTCTTCCCTTTTACCGTTTCCTGGTAAGAGTCTTTTCAATTTGTACTGGTATCTGAAGTCATTGGCATATGCCGGTGGTTTTATCTATGTATCATCCTATACGGAATTTATCTGATTAAAATAACTTGAATAAAAAATAGCCTTTTTATATATGACTACAATCACAGCTCAGCGTGCACCGCACAGTGCATCTAATTTTGCCCCGGCAGTAGAGGCAAATACTTATGGAATGAATGACCGGATCAAACGTCTTCGCAAGGAAACGTTCGATGCCGAGCCCTCCCTGTCTATTGAACGCGCTTTGATAGAAACTCGTTTCTACAAGGAAAACTACGGAAAATATCCGATTCCGATTCTTCGGGCCATGAACTTTTATGAAATCTGCAAGCATAAGACGATCTATATCGGCAAGGACGAGTTGATCGTGGGTGAACGCGGACCAAAACCGAAATGTGTTCCGACCTTCCCGGAGTTGACCTGCCACAGCGTGGAGGACCTGCATGTCCTGAACACCCGCGAATTACAGCGTTATACGATTAGCCAGGAAGATATCGACGCTTATGAACGCGAAGTAATCCCTTACTGGAAAGGACGTACACAGCGAGAACGTATCTTTAGCCATGTGCCCCAGGAGTGGAAAGATGCCTATGAGGTGGGGATGTTCACCGAGTTTATGGAACAACGCGCTCCGGGACATACCGCTCTGGACGGCAAAGTGTATAAATATGGATTGCTGGATTTGAAGGAACGTATCCGGAAAGAACTGGACGGGCTCGATTTTATGAACGATCCTGAAGCGACCGACAAGCAGGAGGAACTGACTGCCATGTCCATCTCGTGCGATGCCGCCATCCTGTTTGCCGAACGGCATGCGGACCTTGCCGACGAAATGTCGCTTACGGAGAAAGATCCGAAACGGGCGGCCGAACTGCGTCGTATCGCCGAAGTTTGCCGGCAGGTTCCGGCTCATGCTCCCCGCAACTATTGGGAGGCGATCCAGATGTATTGGTTCGTCCATTTAGGGACGATTACCGAACTGAACGGTTGGGACGCTATGAACCCCGGCCATTTTGACCAGCATCTGGCTCCTTTCTACGAAAAAGGGATTGCTGACGGCACATTGACCCGCGACGAGGCAAAGGAACTGATGTCGTGCTTCTTTATCAAAGTGAACAACCACACGGCTCCTCCTAAAGTCGGAATCACGGCTAAGGAAAGCGGTACGTATAACGACTTTACGAACCTGAATATCGGCGGTGTGAAATCCGACGGCAGCGACGGGGTTAGCGAAGTCTCCTATATCATGCTCGAGACGATTGAAGAGTTGCATATCCTGCAACCCGGCAGTGCGATCCATATCAGTGCCCGTACACCGGAACGTTTCCTGCGTGCCGGTTGTAAGGTGATCCGCCAGGGGCATGGTTATCCGTCCGTTTTCAATCCGGATGTGTATATCCAGGAATTGATGCGGCAGGGAAAATCCTTGCAGGATGCACGTGAAGGCGGTTGTAGCGGCTGCATCGAGGTCGGGGCGTTCGGCAAGGAGGCATATGTGCTGACCGGTTACCTGAATGTGCCTAAAATTTTGGAAGTGACGCTCAACAACGGTGTCGATCCGATTTCCGGACGTAAGGTGGGGCTGGAAACCGGCGATCCGCGCGGTTTTGCCGACTATGACGAGTTGTATGCTGCTTTTATGGAGCAGGTGCGTTATTTCGTGGATATGAAGGTACGTGTCAGCAACTATATCGACCGGATGTTCGCTAAATATGCGCCGGCTACTTTTCTGTCTCTTTTTATCGACGATTGCATAGCGAAAGGGCGGGATTACTACAACTGCGGCCCGCGCTACAATACGACCTATATCCAGTGTACGGGGCTCGGTACGATTACCGACAGCCTGGCTACGCTGAAAAAACATATATTCGAGGATAAACGCTGGTCGATGGACGAATTGCTGAAGGCGATGGCGAATAATTTCGAAGGGGCCGAGGCAATGCGCCAGACGATCTTGAACCGCACGCCGTTCTTCGGCAATGACGACGAGTATGCCGATACTATCGCCGTGAAGATGTTTGACGATCTATATGATGCGATCGAAGGGAAACCGAACACGAAAGGCGAATGTTTCCATCTGAATATGCTGTCTACCACTTGCCATGTGTATTTCGGCAAGGTGATGGGGGCGACTCCTAACGGACGCCTGGCCGGACGGGCCATCTCGGACGGCACGTCTCCGTCTCATGGCGCCGATACGCACGGACCGTCTGCCGTTATCAAGTCTCTCGGCAAGTTGGACCAGGTGAAGAGCGGCGGTACATTGTTGAACCAGCGTTTCCTGCCGAGCCTGCTGAAGCGGGAGGAGGACATCTCCAAGTTGTCTTCGCTGATCCGTAGTTATTTCGCTTTGGGCGGACATCATATCCAGTTCAACATTGTCGATACGGAGACGCTTTATGCTGCCCAAAAATGTCCGGAAGACTATCGCGACCTCCTGGTTCGAGTAGCCGGTTACAGCGATTATTTCAATGATATGAATGCCGATCTGCAGGCAGATGTAATCATGCGGACGGAACAGGAATCATTCTGATATGCTTATTTTTGATATAAAACGATATGCCATCAACGACGGGCCGGGCATCCGGATCACGATCTTCATGAAAGGGTGTCCCCTGTCGTGCGTGTGGTGCCATAATCCTGAAGGGGTTTCCAGTCGGAAGCAAAAGCTCTATACGAAGAAGAAATGCATCGGTTGCCGGACTTGCGTACAAGCTTGTCCGCAGCAGGCATTGACACTCACGCCGGAGGGGATCGTGACGGATGGGACACGTTGTACCCTGTGCGGGACCTGTGCAGAGGTGTGTCCGGCTTTGGCGATGGAGATATCCGGTACGGAGTATTCGACCGATGCCTTGATGAAGGAGATAGAGAAGGAGACGGTATTCATGGACCGTTCGGAGGGAGGCGTGACGTTTTGCGGTGGAGAGCCGTTGTTACATCCCGAGCCGTTGCTGGACTTGTTGCGCCGTTGCGGTGAACAAGGGATTCACCGGGCTGTCGATACGACGCTTTTCGCCCGTCCGGAGATTGTACGCGATGTGATGGACAACTGCGAACTTCTCCTCGTCGACCTGAAGCAGATGGATTCGGCCAAGCATAAGAAGTATTGCGGCGTCCCTAACGAATTGATCTTATCCAATCTTCGGATGGTAGCGGAAGCGGGGCACGATTTCTATCTTCGCATCCCACTCATCGAAGGCGTGAATGCCGATGAAGAAAATATAACACGCAGTGCTGCTTTCCTGGCTTCGTTGCCGTGGGAGCACCGGACTGTGAACCTGCTCTTGTATCATGACATCGGCAAAGGCAAGCATGATAAGTTGGGTACGGTCTACAATCCGGACCAGTATGCTTTTGCAGCCCCTTCGGACGAGACGGTCGGACGCTGCCGGGAGATATTCGCCGGTTACGGGATTGAAACGACGATCGGGGGATAGCCTTTTCAGATCATATAATTTATAAGGAAGCTGTCGCAGAGTAGAATTTGTGACAGCTTTTTTATTTTGGTTTAACACAACAACTCTTTCCCCTGCCGTGTTTCATTATCAATTTTATTAACGCCAAAAAAAGATATATATGGAATGGTTTGCCAATTTGCTCCGGCATTACCCGGAGCTTGCCATCTTTCTTACGCTTGCCTTCGGCTTCTGGATCGGTAAATTCAAGATTAAAAAGTTCACTTTGGGAACGGTAACCAGTGTTTTGCTGGTCGGTGTGTTGATCGGGCAATTGCATATCGATATCGGGGCTCCGCTGAAATCGGTGTTTTTCCTGCTGTTCTTGTTTGCTGTAGGGTATAGTGTCGGTCCGCAATTCTTCCGGGGATTGAAGAAGGAGGGGTTGCCCCAGGTGTTGTTTGCCGTCGTCATGTGTGTGTTCTGTTTGTTGGCACCGTTTGTGCTGGCAAAGGTTATGGGATATTCCGCCGGGGAGGCAGCCGGCCTGCTGGCGGGTTCGCAGACGATATCCGCCGTGCTCGGAGTAGCCGAAGATACGATCAACCAGCTGGGAATACCGGCGACGGACAAGACGGACATGATCAATGTCATGCCGGTAGCCTATGCCGTCTCCTATATTTTCGGTACGGCCGGTTCCGCCTGGATCATGAGCGATATCGCTCCCCGTTTGTTGGGAGGGATCGAGTCGGTCAAGAAAGCCTGTCGTGACCTGGAAGCTAAAATGGGTTCGGACGATGAAAGCGAGAAGCCCGGCTTCATGCCTGCCGCCCGTCCGATCACGTTTCGTGCCTATAAGATCAGCAACGACTGGTTCGGGGCGGGAAAAACCGTGAAGGAATTGGAAGATTACCTGGAAGAGCAGGGCCGGCGTCTTTTCGTCGAACGTGTCCGCATCGATCATGTGATCCGGGATGCGAAGCCCGACCAGATGCTCCTGAAAGGGAATGAAGTCGTGCTCAGCGGCCGCCGTGAGTTTGTGGTCGGGGAGGAGGACTGGATCGGCGATGAAGTCAATGACATCGAACTGCTGGACTTCCCTGCCGAAACTTTGCCGGTGCTGATCTCCCGTAAGAAATATGTGGGTATGACGGTCGCCAAACTGCGTAAACTGCCGGTTATGCATGGTGTCAGTATCAAAAGCATCAAACGTGCCGGTATCAATATACCGGTATTGGCGGCTACGACGATCGATCCGGGCGATATGCTGGAATTAGTCGGAACCAAATTAGAGGTGAATGCGGCAGCCGATACGTTGGGCTATGCCGACCGGCCGACGAACCAGACGGATATGATTTTCGTCGGTCTCGGAATCTTCCTCGGAGGCGTCGTGGGATCTTTAGCGATCCATTTCGGAGGTGTTCCCATCAGCCTGAGTACAAGCGGCGGCGCACTGATCGCCGGATTAGTCTTCGGATGGTTGCGTTCGAAACATCCTACTTTCGGGCGAATTCCGGAACCCTCCCTTTGGGTGCTGAATAATGTCGGGTTGAACATGTTTATCGCCGTTGTCGGCATTACGGCCGGTCCGAGCTTTGTCACCGGATTGAAGGAAGTCGGTGTGAGCCTCTTCTTTATCGGTGCGTTGGCAACCGCTATTCCGCTGATCGTCGGTGTATTGCTGGGAAGATATGTCTTTAAGTTCCACCCGGCGATTACACTGGGCTGCACCTCCGGCGCCCGTACGACTACGGCAGCCCTTGGAGCGGTGGAAGATGCTGTCGAGAGCCAAACGCCTGCGTTAGGCTATACGGTTACATACGCGGTAGGCAACACCCTGTTGATCATCTGGGGTGTCGTGATCGTCTTACTTATGACATGAATTTAGATGGTATGCCATCTGTTACCATAGATGGTATACTATCTGTTACCATAGATGGTATGCCATCTATTACCATCAATAATATACCATTTGAACAAGGGGTTATTATTTATCATATTAATTATATCTCTATGAAACACAAAATCACTCGTGAATACGAAAAAAAAATGTCAGAGATCAGCCCTTTTGAGCTGAAGAACATCCTGATAGACCTTGCGGACGAAAGTGCCCGCAAGAGTACGCACATCATGCTGAACGCCGGGCGTGGCAATCCGAACTGGATCAGCACCGTGCCCCGCGAAGCCTTTTTCCTGCTCGGCCAGTTCGGGCTGGAAGAATGCGCCCGTACCTCCGAATATGCCGAGGAGATGGTCGGGCTGGCCGGCATCCCCGAAAAGAAACGTATCGCCACCCGCTTTACACAGTTCCTGATGAAGCACGCCGGTTCTCCCGGTATGGCGTTGCTGAAAGATACGTACGATTACCTTGTGAACGAGAGAGGAGTCGATGAGAACGACCTCGTGCATGAATGGGCGGAAGGCGTGATCGGGGACCAGTATCCCGTTCCCGACCGCATCCTGAAATATACGGAAGTGCTGGTCGAAGACTACTTGAAACAGGAGTTGTGCGACAACCGCCCGCCCAAAGGAAAGTTCGATCTTTTCGCCACCGAAGGAGGGACAGCCGCGATGTGCTATATCTTCGACTCCCTGCAACAAAATTTCCTTCTCAATAAAGGCGACAAGATCGTCCTGTTTGCTCCGGTATTCACCCCTTATATAGAGATACCGGAACAAGCCCGCTACTTATTCGATGTAACCGAAATCCACGCTTGCAAAATGACGAAAGACGGCTACCATACCTGGCAGTACAAGGAAAAAGACCTCGACATACTGAAGGACCCGACCGTCAAAGCCGCCTTCATCGTCAATCCGAGCAACCCGCCTTCCTACGGGCTGACGGACGGGCTGATGGAGCGTATTGTCGACGTTGTCCGGAACGACAATCCGAACCTGATGATTATCACGGATGATGTCTACGCCACCTATATTCCCCATTTCCGTTCGATCATGGCGGAACTGCCGGATAATACCCTCTGCGTCTACTCCTTCTCCAAATATTTCGGAGCTACGGGCTGGCGCTTAGCCGTTGTCGCGCTGCACGAAAATAATATTTACGACCGGATGTTGAAGGAGCTGCCGGCAGAGCAGAAGGAGCAGCTGAATAAACGCTATAGCAGCATTTCTCTCCATCCCGAGGAGATCCGTTTCATCGACCGCATGGTTGCCGACAGCCGCCAGGTCGCCCTGAACCATACCGCCGGGCTTTCACTGCCGCAACAGACGCAAATGGCGCTCTTTGCCTCCTTCTCGCTGTTGGACCGCGAGAATGCCTATAAGACGAAAATGCAGCAGATCATTCACGACCGCCTCCATACACTTTGGGAAAGTACCGGTTTCACGTTGCTCGACGATCCGTTGCGTGCCGGTTACTACAGCGAGATCGATATGCTGGTCTGGGCAAAGAAGTTTTACGGGGACGATTTCGTTGTCTACCTGCAGGAAAATTACGAGCCGGTCGACGTTGTGTTCCGCCTGGCACAGGAAACTTCGCTGGTCTTGCTCAATGGTGGCGGGTTCGATGCGCCGGAGTGGTCGATACGCTGTTCGCTTGCCAATCTGAAACGTGAAGATTACGTCCGTATCGGGGAGGGGATCGCATCCATCCTCCACAGCTATGCGGACAAATGGAAAGAATCGTTGAAGAAATAAGAAGAAATAAATAAAGCCTTTGAACAAAACGGGCTCTCGCTACGTTCTATTATTGAACGTATAGGGAGCCCGTTCTTATAGATGCCCTTTATCGGTCTATAGAAATTATTGAATAAAAGGTATTCATATAAATACTATTTTTATCCCAGCCTACATTGCTAACTAATAAAAAGAACAGATATGGTGTACGACATTGACATGCTGAGAAGCTTTTATTCTAATTTTCCAAAGCGGGTGGATGCAGCCCGCAAACACGTTGGCCGTCCGTTGACACTGGCCGAAAAAATCTTATATGCACATTTGTATAACGAATCGGACGTCCGTCCCTTCCGCCGTGGTGAAGATTATGTGAATTTCCGTCCCGATCGTGTCGCGATGCAGGATGCGACTGCACAGATGGCCCTGCTTCAGTTTATGAATGCAGGGAAGTCCAAATCTGCCGTTCCCGCCACCGTGCACTGCGATCACCTGATCCAGGCAAACATGGGAGCGAAGACGGATATCGCAACGGCTACGCAGAGCAACAGCGAGGTCTACGATTTCCTGAAATCCGTTTCCGACAAATACGGTATCGGCTTCTGGAAACCGGGAGCCGGAATCATCCATCAGGTGGTGCTTGAGAATTATGCCTTTCCCGGCGGCATGATGGTCGGTACGGACTCGCATACGCCTAATGCGGGCGGTCTGGGTATGATCGCTATCGGCGTAGGCGGCGCTGACGCTGTGGATGTGATGACCGGCATGGAATGGGAACTGAAAATGCCGAAACTGATCGGCGTAAAGCTGACCGGTAGCCTGAGTGGATGGGCATCTCCGAAAGATGTGATCCTGAAATTGGCCGGAATCCTGACCGTGAAGGGGGGAACGAATGCCATCATCGAATATTTCGGTCCCGGAGCTGAATCCTTGTCAGCGACAGGTAAAGCGACGATCTGTAATATGGGCGCCGAGGTAGGAGCCACAACCTCCCTTTTCCCATTCGACCGGAATATGGCTACTTACCTGCGTGCCACCGGACGCGATACGGTTGCCGAATGGGCGACAGCTATCTCCGACTATCTGGAAGCCGATATGGATGTACGGGCACAGCCGGATTCTTTCTACGACCGTGTGATCGTCATCAACTTGTCCGAATTGGAACCGCATATCAACGGCCCGTTCACACCGGATGCCGCCACGCCTATCTCCGAATTTGCCGCCAAAGTGAAGGAGAACGGCTGGCCACGTAAGATGGAAGTCGGACTGATCGGTTCCTGCACGAACTCGTCCTACCAGGACTTGAGCCGTGCCGCCTCGATCGCCCGCCAGGCTGCCGAAGACAAGATTCCGGTGGAAGCCCCGCTTATTATCAACCCCGGTTCCGAACAAATCCGCTATACGGCCGAACGGGACGGCATTCTCGGCGATTTCGAGAAGATCGGCGCAACGATTATGGCCAACGCCTGCGGCCCGTGTATCGGGCAATGGAAACGGCATACCGACGACAATACGCGCAAAAACTCCATCGTCACCTCCTTTAACCGTAATTTCGCCAAACGTGCAGACGGCAACCCGAACACACACGCTTTTGTCGCTTCCCCGGAACTGACACTGGCGTTGACCATTGCCGGAGACCTCTGCTTCAACCCGCTGACCGATACCCTGAAAACAGCCGACGGCCGCGAAGTAAAACTAAATGAACCGAAAGGTACCGATTTCCCGTCGAAAGGATTCGAAGTAAAAGACAACGGCTATCTCGCTCCGACGGGCAAGGAGGTCGAGGTCGTGATCGCCTCCGGATCCAATCGCTTGCAGGAATTGAAACCTTTCGCTCCCTGGGATGGCAAAGACCTGATCGAAATGCCGTTGTTGCTGAAAGCCGAAGGCAAATGTACGACCGACCATATTTCGATGGCAGGTCCGTGGCTCCGTTTCCGTGGCCATCTGGAAAATATTTCGGACAATATGCTGATGGGGGCCGTGAATGCTTTCAACGGGAAGACAAACAGTGTGCTGAACCAGTTGAACGGCGAATATGAAGCTGTCTCCGCTGTCGCTAAGCAATATAAGGCAAAGGGAATCTCCTCTATCGTCGTAGCGGAAGAGAACTATGGGGAGGGATCGTCCCGCGAACATGCCGCTATGGAACCCCGTTTCCTGAATGTGAAAGTGATCCTTGCCAAGAGTTTCGCCCGCATCCATGAAACGAACCTGAAAAAACAGGGTATGCTTGCCCTCACCTTTGCCGATAAGGATGATTATAAGAAAGTGCGCGAAGAGGACAAAATCTCGATTATCGGCCTGAAAGAGTTCGCACCCGGAAAACCGCTGACGGCAATTCTGTACCATGCCGACGGCACGGAAGAATCATTCGCGGTGAATCATACCTATAATGAGTTGCAGATAAAATGGTTTAAAGCGGGTGCAGCCTTGAATGCAGCCCGGTGATAAATTATTGATTTACCGGTGTGGAACATGGATGACATGGTTATACAAAATGATTATCATCCCGTAGGGGCAGGGCTCTGCTCTGCCCTTTGAATCCGGCAAGGCAGACGTTATTTCCATTGGGCGGAGTAGAACCCCGCCTCTACGAGTCTCCATTATTAATTCACACCCATAAATCATCATCCATAAAAATAAATAATCAGTATTATGAACAAGATTACAAAACAAAACGGGACGCTCCTTGTCCCCGATAAAGTAGTCATTCCCTTTATAGAGGGAGATGGAGTAGGTGCGGAAATCACGCCGGTCTGCCAGCGCATCGTCAACGAAGCGATCGGCAGGGCGTATGGCGGCAAGCGGGCGATCGAATGGAAGGAAGTGCTGGCTGGCGGGAAAGCCTTCAAGCAAACCGGCAGTTGGCTGCCCGACGAAACGATGGAGGCTTTTCGTGAATATATGATCGGGATCAAAGGCCCGTTGACAACCCCCATCGGCGGCGGCATCCGTTCGCTGAACGTTGCCCTCCGGCAAACCCTCGACCTCTATGTCTGCCTCCGTCCGGTACGCTGGTTCCGTGGAGTCGTGACTCCCATCAAAGAACCGGAAAAAGTCGATATGTATATCTTTCGCGAGAACACCGAAGATATCTATGCCGGCATCGAATGGCAGCAAGGGACGCCCGAAGCCCGCAAATTCCTCAAATTCCTGACGGAAGAGATGGGTGTGACGAAGGTGCGTTTTCCCGAAACCTCCTCTTTCGGCGTGAAACCTGTTTCGATCGAGGGTACGGAACGTCTCGTACGCGCCGCCATCGAGTTTGCCTTGGCCAACCGCCTGCCCAGCGTCACGTTGGTGCATAAAGGAAACATCATGAAGTTTACGGAAGGCGGATTCAAACTGTGGGGATATGCGCTTGCGGAACGCGAATTTCCCGATAAGACCTTCACCTGGCCCCAGTATGAGAAGATTAAGAAGGAAAAAGGAGAGGATGCCGCCGCAGCCGCTCTCTTGGAAGCCGAGGCAGCCGGAAAGGTCGTCGTCAAAGATGTGATTGCCGACGCTTTCCTGCAGAACACCCTCCTCGTGCCGGAAGAATATTCGGTGATCGCCACACTGAACCTCAACGGCGATTATGTCTCCGACCAGTTGGCGGCGATGGTAGGCGGTATCGGCATTGCACCTGGAGCCAACATCAACTACGACAGCGGCTATGCGATCTTCGAAGCGACACACGGGACAGCGCCCAACATCGCCGGCAAAAACGTCGTGAACCCCTGCTCCCTCTTGCTCTCTTCCGTCATGATGCTCGAATATATGGGATGGAACGAAGCCGGACGGCTGATAACCGCCGCGCTCGAACACGCCTTTTCCGAAGGAAAGGCCACCCACGATCTGGCCCGTTTCATGCCGAACGGACAATCTCTCGGCACCCGGGAGTTTGGCGAATATATAATGTCGATCCTGTAACGACAAAGAAATTGAATAGATTAAAAAATTACTGTCATGAAGAAAGAATATATTATTTACAAATTGTCCGATGCATCCAAAGAAGCATGCAAGATTGACAACGAACTGTTCCCGATGTACAATGTGAAGCGCGGGCTTCGTAACGAAGACGGCACAGGTGTGTTGGTAGGGCTGACGAAGGTCGGCAACGTGGTCGGTTACGAACGCCTGCCCGAAGGCGGTCTGAAAGCGATCCCCGGAAAGCTGTTTTACCGCGGGTATGATGTGGAAGACATCGCACACGGGCTGATCAAGGAAAAACGTTTCGGCTTTGAAGAAGTCGCCTACCTGCTTCTGTCCGGAAAATTGCCCGACAAGGAAGAATTGGCAGGTTTCAAGGAACTGATCTGCGACAATATGCCGCTCGAACAGAAGACGAAGATGAACATCCTCGACCTGGAGGGACAGAACATCATGAACATCCTGGCCCGTAGCGTCCTCGAAATGTACACGTTCGACCCGAACCCCGACGATACCTCGCGCGACAACCTGATGCGCCAGTCGATCGAACTGATCTCACGTTTCCCGACCATCATCGCCTATGCTTACAATATTTACCGGCACAGCCAGCAAGGCCGTTCGCTGCATATCCGCCACCCGCATGAAAACCTTTCGATCGCCGAGAACTTCCTGCATATGCTGAAAAAAGATTTCACCGACCTGGAAGCCCGTACGCTCGACCTGTTGCTTGTCCTGCAGGCCGAACACGGCGGAGGTAACAACTCCACGTTTACCGTCCGTGTGACCAGTTCCACCGGTACGGACACTTATTCTTCCATTGCCGCCGGTATCGGTTCGCTGAAAGGCCCGTTGCATGGGGGAGCCAATATACAGGTTGTCGATATGTTCCATCATCTGAAAGAGAATATCGCCGACTGGAAGAATGTGGACGAGATAGATACCTATTTCATGCGTATGCTGAACAAGGAAGCCTATAACAAGACCGGCCTGATCTACGGTATCGGACACGCCGTCTATACGATTTCCGATCCCCGTGCCGTTGTCTTGAAAGAGCTGGCACGCGATCTCGCGAAGGAAAAAGGGCGTGAAGAAGAATTTGCTTTCCTCGAATTGCTCGAAGCGCGCGCCATCGAATGTTTCGCCAAGCATAAAGGAACGAAGAAACGCGTCTCCTCGAACGTCGATTTCTATTCCGGTTTCGTGTATGAAATGATCGGATTGCCGCAGGAAATTTACACGCCTCTGTTCGCTATGGCACGTATCGTCGGATGGACTGCCCACCGCATCGAAGAGCTGAACTTCGAAGGCAAACGCATCATCCGCCCGGCCTACAAGAACGTCCTCGAAGAACTGAAATACGTTCCTGTCGCCGAACGCTAATGCCTGCCGATCCTGCGGAGTCCTGTGATTCCGCCGATAACGGCAATGACCCCGGCCGCCCATTTCCATAAGGCGGTCGGGGTCTGCTGTTTTTCTGCCTTGTCTCGCGAACGGTCGTCCTCCTTTTGCCGGACGGTTCCGGTGACGTTTCGCCGCAGGCTGTCCTCCGAGAAGGAACGGCTGCTCCGGGTGTCCCGGCTCCGGACAACTGCCGATACGTGTTGCCTGCCTGCGCTGTCGGGTGGAGAAAGGCGGACCATTTCCCACTGGCGGATGCTCTCGCTCTCCATCCTGCGCTTGCCTCTCGAAAAGAGACTGTCTGTGTGCAGGCAGTACGTTTCCTCCTGCCGCCATGTCGATTTTTCCCGTTGTTTTCGTACCGAGCAGGACGGCAGGAGCAATAGTAGCCCTATTGCCGGGCATCCGATCGTAAACCGGAATCCTTTATTTTTTTTCATCTTGTTTCCTGTATTTGTATTTATAGGTATAGTCGACTCCGAACAGCGCACCGGAAAAAGTGGATATCTCGCCGAATCCGACCAGTACGGAATTATGTATCTCGCCTGCCGGGGAACACCAGAATCCCATGAACAGCAGTGCGATCCCCGCCAGCGACAGTGCGACGGCCACGGTCAGCTGGCAGGTGAACGGATGGTGCATTTTCTTACAGTTCCGCATATTCTTCCTCCGCATTAAAACAAGGACAGGCTTTGTGTGCTCCTAAATCCCGGTGGCCGCATATCCGGCTCATCGGATATCTTATTTTCAAGAGTTTCAGCAGAATTTTGAGTGATTCCTTTTGCTCGTCCGTCCGGGTGTCTTCAGGATTGCCGGCGGCATCCAACCCGCCTTCGTAGCAAATGCCGATGCTGTTGCGGTTGTAGCCCTTCACATGTGCCGGAATCTGTTCGAGAGGCCGCATGGGGACGATTTGACCGCTGCGGCGGACATAGTAGTTGTAGCCTGCCCGGACGAACCCGCGTGCTTTGTGGTCGCGTTCCAACTGTTCGGACGTGTAGTCTTGTGTCTCCCTCGTGGCAGAACAATGCAAGACAATCAGATTGATTTTTCTCATGATCTTTTAATTTTCAATTCTCAATTTTTAATTCCCGAAAGCGAAGATAGGAGGAGGGCGGGAAGGGGAATCGCCTTTGGTCGGCGAGTGTCGGTATTTGTCGGTATCAGTCGGCATAAAACGTGTTTGCCGGGTAGAACCCGGGAAGTCGGACTGGAGGAAAGCCTATCGGTAGTCGTTGTTATTTAACTTCCCAAGTTTCCGGGTCGCCCAAATGGTCGACGAGGATGGCGGTTTGCAGTGGAGTGAAGACCTTCTGGCCTTTGTGGTAACCCGCGAGCAAGAGTTCTTCCCACAGTTCTTCGTCACGTCTGATCCAGCGTGCCAGTTGCGTGGATGCCGATTTAGGCTGTATGTTTTTGAAATACATCAAGGCCAGTTCGGCATGGCCGTAGATACGATCTTTATCCATTCTTGTTCTTTTTTAGTCGTTTTTGTTCCAGATATTCTTCACGTGTGATGCATTTGCTCGTGTCGGTTGGCGGCAAGGCCGATTTTTCGACACGCGATTGCTCTTCTTTATATCGGATGATATCCGTGCGTCTCTGTTCGGTGAATTGCAGGAGCGAGGAGGTGATGAACAATGCGTCCACCATCCCGTAGAACCGTCCGTAACGTCCGCATTTGAGACGATGGAAAAACAGCAAAATTTCCGATGCCTTCAGATTGGGATATTCAGCCAGTATCAAGGCAGCCAATTCCCTCTGCCGTGCAACCTGCATTTTTTCTCTTACTCCGGTGAAGTTATTCAAATTTTCGATCAGGATGCAGAGCCAGACAATGACGGTTTGCCAGCCATAGCCTTCCGCCATGACCTCCAGCGACGGGGCGGAGCCGAGATAAGCCCGTGCCTCGTTGCGTGCCGTAGCGATTTGCAAGTCAGGAGTGAACAGTTTCAGGAATTGTTCGGCCGCCCCGTAGCGTTTGCACATCTCAGCGGCCTCTTGTTGCTTCTTGAGCCATGCGGAGGATTTCTGCCCGCCGGGCAGCTTCCCCATGATCGTTTGGTTGATTTCCATAAAATCTTGTTTTTTGAGTTGTTGTATTTGTATTTATATTTCCATTTATATTTACCGGGGTTATTGTAGCAGAAACGGGTGTTTTTGTCGCAATAACTCTGGAATCAGCCTCATTGGCGGTAGTTTTTGCAACAGTAACGGTGCTTTCTGTAGCATTAACTTCTGCATGGGCCTTAGTAGCCCCGTTTTTATCTGTCGATAATGTTTGGGGAACGAGCAGGTTGATATCCGTATCGATCCGTACAGCCGTACGCCGGCTGATCTCTTCGAAACGTTGTTGGATTCCGACGGACGAGAGTATCTGCCGGTATTCCATCAATTCGCTGTCGAAGAGGCGGATCTGCACACAGAATCCGATCACATCTTTCACAAGCGTTTCGTCCTGTCCGGTCGTGAAACCGATGTCGAAACAGAAATCGCTGTCGTAGCGGGCGTAATATCCGTTCCCGCCGTAGATTTCGCACAAGGTGGCGAGGTAGATGCAGATGCCGTTGCATCCGTATCGTTGCGCAAGGCGTTGTATTTTCCGGTCGGACATGAAATGGGTGTCCAACGGAAAATAGCCGAGTCCCTTTCTTATGGGTCTTGCCATTTTGATAGTTGTTTTTTTTGTTAATGTTATTAAAAAACCGCAGGTTAACTTTCCGGTGTATGAAAAAGGGGAGAATGAATTGATGGATTTAGTATTAGCGTAAACCAAAAAGTCGAACTCCGGAATTTCCATTAAAGGTACGACTTCCTGGTTCTATGCCGGCAAAAGTAATAGAAAAGTCTTATAATTCAAAGGTTTTGAAATATAAGTTCGAAACCTCGTTTCCTGCTCTTCTCCGCTTTTATTCGCAAGAACCGGAAAAGATGTCTGCGGTAGGGCGGATTTAAATGTTAAAACAGACAATATCCCCCTTGAAAACGTGTATTATCGTATTCCGCTGTATAATAGTATGTTATTGAAAATTGTGTTTGTTAATAAATATTACCCTTGCGGGAAATTTGAAATATATGGGGTATAAAATCGAAATAGATGCGATGGTATTTCGATTTAGACCAACGGGTAATTAGTGGAATTATACAATAAGGGTAGGAGATGGGGGATAAGCTGGAAATATCAAAAGGAAATATAATTTCGCATAATTCACCCTACAAAATCGGTGTGCCATGATATGAAATGAAAAAATTAGGCTTATATAAAAGGGATATTTCATATCTTTATGGCCAAATAAAAATATCGAGAGTAGGTGCGACTCTTCGATTTTGCAAATGTGTTAGGTATTGAAATAAAGGATTCAATAGATAGCTAAAGAGTGGATAAGTATGATATCTAAGGAAAAACAAATAGAAGATCACTTTATTAATAAATTAATAGATCTCAAGTACACCTATCGTGACGATATTCGTGATAGGAATTCATTAGAGAGGAATTTTAGAACAAAGTTCGAAACATTGAACAGAGTTCATTTGACCGATTCTGAATTTAGTCGTCTACTTGAAGAGATCATTGACGCTGATGTTTTTGCTTCTTCTAAAAGGCTGCGAGGAATCAATACGTTTATGCGTGAAGACGGGACGCCGTTACAATATATGCTGGTCAATATCAAAGATTGGTGTAAGAATGATTATGAGGTGATAAATCAGTTGCGTATAAATACCAATAACAGCTATCATCGGTATGATGTGATTTTATTGATCAATGGCATTCCTGTAGTTCAGGTAGAGTTGAAGGCTTCGGATGTAAGTCCTCGCCGGGCAATGCAACAAATTGTTGATTATAAAAGTGATACGGGTAACGGGTACACGAATACATTACTCTGTTTTATGCAACTTTTTATCGTAAGCAATCAGGCAAATACTTACTATTTCACCAATAATAACGATCAATATTTCAGTTTCAATACAGATGAGCAGTTTTTGCCAGTCTATCAATATGCGACAGAGTCAAACAGAAAAATAACACACCTTGATGCGTTTTCTACGGCATTTTTGTCGAAATGTACATTGGGGGAGATGATTAACCGCTATATGGTTTTGGTTGTCAGTGAACAAAGGTTGCTCATAATGCGTCCCTATCAGATATATGCGGTAAAAGCAATCATAGATTGTATTCATCAAAACAGAGGTAACGGTTATATTTGGCACACGACAGGAAGTGGCAAGACGCTTACATCATTCAAAGCATCTACTCTGCTAAAAGATAATCCCGACATTGATAAATGCTTGTTTGTGGTAGACCGTAAAGACTTGGATAGACAAACCCGTGAGGAGTTTAATAAATTTCAGGAAAATTGCGTAGAAGAGAATACCAATACAGGGACTCTTGTTAGACGCATGTTGTCGGACGACTATGCCGACAAAGTGATTGTAACTACCATTCAAAAATTGGGTGTCGCTCTCGATTCGTCCAATAAAAACAACTATAAGGACCGTTTAATCCATCTAAAGGATAAACGGATTGTATTTATTTTCGATGAATGCCACCGTTCCCAGTTCGGAGACAATCACAAGGCAATTAAAGAGTTCTTTCCGAACGCCCAACTCTTCGGCTTCACCGGAACACCTATATTTGAACAGAATGCAACCTATACAAAAATAAGCGGAGAGCAAGCCTCGTACAAGATCACGGAAGATATTTTCCCAAGCCGGCTGCACGCCTATACCATAACACATGCTATCGAGGACAAAAACGTCTTACGTTTCCATGTCGATTACTTTAAGCCCAAAGAGACAGGTGACCGCCGGGCAGATGGTACGCTCAAGAAGCAAGCGGTGGTAGATGCGATATTATCGAAACATGACGCTGCAACTCATTCCCGTAGGTTTAATGCCATACTTGCCACAGCTTCTATCAATGAAGCTATCGAGTATTACGAACTGTTCCGCAGCGCACAAGAAAGCCTAAAGCAGCAGGATGAAAATTACGAACCGCTTAACATAGCTTGTGTATTCTCGCCTCCTGCCGAAGGAAATAAAGATATTCAGCAAATACAGGAAGATCTGCCGCAAGAGCAGGATGATAACCGTGAAGAGCCTGAAGAAAAGAAAAAGGCGTTGAAGACGATTATTGACGACTATAACCGGCAGTATAAGACCAACCATACGATTGCAGAGTTTGATACCTACTATCAGGATGTGCAGAAACGCATCAAAGATCAACAATATAGCAATAAAGACTATCCACACAAAAATAAGATCGATATAACGATTGTCGTGGATATGTTGCTGACAGGTTTTGACTCTAAATATCTCAATACATTATATGTTGATAAAAATTTGAAATATCACGGTCTGATACAGGCGTTCTCACGTACCAATCGCATTTTGAACGACACTAAGCCATATGGTAACATCCTTGATTTTAGAGGTCAGCAAGATGCTGTCGATGAAGCGATAGCGTTATTCTCTGGAGAGAAGACCGATAATCCTAAAGAGATATGGCTTGTAGATTCTGCCCCGAAAGTGATAGAGAAGTTCCAAGATGCCGTTCAGAAGTTGAGTGAATATATGCAATCGCAAGGATTGGAGTGCCAAGCTGAAAATGTTTATAGTTTGCAGGGAGATGAGGCTCGTGCCGGTTTTATCAACTGTTTCAAAGAAGTACAACGATACAGAACCCAGTTGGAGCAATATACCGATATTAACGAGCAGGAGAAAGCAAAAATCGAAGAACTGTTGCCAGAAGAGACTTTGCGTTCGTTCCGTGGAGCCTATATTGAAACGGCACAACAATTACGCAAACAGCGGGAGACAGGCAAAGACCATGAGGTTAGTCCACAGGTTGAAGACCTTGATTTTGAATTTGTTCTTTTTGCTTCGGCAGTCATTGACTACGATTATATAATGGGATTAATCGCCCGCTATACGAATAGCAAAAACAGCAAGCAACGAGTAACCAAAGAGCAGTTGATCAGCCTTGTGGCATCGAGCGCCAACCTGATTGATGAACGGGACGATATTCGAGAATACATCGATAGTCTCGACGAAGTGAACGGTAAGACAGAACAGGAGATAAAAGAGGGTTACGAAGCATTTAAGGCAGAGAAATATGCTAGACAATTGGCATCCATTGCCGACAAACACAGTATCACAGCAGATTCGTTACGCGAATTTGTAGAACAGATAATGGATCGAATGATATTCGATGGCGAAAAACTGAGTGATTTGTTAGCTCCGTTGGAATTAGGATGGAAAGCGCGTATCAAGGCTGAATTAGCCCTGATGGATGATCTCGTTCCATTATTGAAACGTTTGGCCGCTGGCCGTGAAATTTCAGGATTGTCTGCTTATGAAGATTGATGTTATGACAAAAGATAAGGATATAAAAACGGTTGTGCCTGCTTTGCGGTTTCCGGAGTTTCGGGATGGTGAAGGGTGGAAGAGAACACCAATATTGGAAATATGTGAAATTATAGGTGGAGGAACTCCAACATCATCTAATGACGTATATTGGAATGGTGACATTCCTTGGATATCCTCATCAGACATTAACGAAAATAACATATCTGAAATAACTCCTACAAGACATATAACAAAAGATGCGATTAAAAACTCTGCGACCAAACTTTGTAAAGCTCCAAGTATTCACATCGTATCCCGTGTAGGTGTAGGAAAAGTAGCTTTTAGCAGAGTAGATATATGTACCAGCCAAGATTTTACTAATCTGTGTAATATAAACTGCAACTATATTTTTCTGTCTTATTTGCTTTCAATCATAATGAAACAAAAGGTTCAAGAAACACAAGGTACCTCTATTAAGGGCATTGCATCTGCTGAAATTAAAAACCTTCATGTGCCATTGCCAGAAATTGAAGAACAGCAAAGGATAGCTGACTGTTTGAGTAGTTTGGATGATTTGATAAGCGCAGTAGCAGATAAGATAGAAACATTGAAGGAGTATAAAAAGGGATTGATGCAGCAACTATTTCCTGCCGAAGGCAAAACAACTCCGGCTTTTCGTTTTCCCGAATTCCAGAAAGCAGGAGAATGGATGCTTTTGCCAATAAAAAAATGTAATATTGATATACTTACAGGTTATGCGTTTAAAGGGACTGAAATTTTAGAAGATAACGACGGTATTCCATTAATGAGAGGGATAAATATTACAGAAGGTGTAGTGCGTCATAATAATGATATAGATCGATTTTACAGCGGAGAAGATCATACATTATCTAAATACAGATTATTATGTAATGATCTTGTTATAGCAATGGACGGTTCAAAAGTTGGACGTAATTTTGCATTGATTAATAAGCAAGATGAAGGTTCATTATTAGTTCAACGTGTGGCAAGACTAAGAGCTGATAATATTGATTTCATCATGTTTATTTATCAACAAATAGGATCAGATCGATTTAAAAAATATATTGATCGAATAAATACAAGTAGTGGTATTCCCCATATTAGCTTAAAGCAAATTGAAGATTTTAAGATATGGACAACACGTAATGACAAAGAATTTAGGATGGTTACGAATTGCCTATCATCAGTAGACGAACTCATATCCACCGAGATCGCAAAACTCGACCAACTAAAAGCCCATAAAAAAGGATTAATGCAACAACTATTTCCTAAATTACAATGAGTAACGAAGCGAAAATATTCAAATACAACACATTGTCGGATGTTGCCGTCAGATTTCGTTCTGATTTAAATGATTTCGACTATGTTTTAGTATATGCCTATAATGGGACGGGAAAAACTCGTCTTTCTATGGAATTTAAGAACAGAGGTAGAGATACGGAAACTAATACCAGAGATACACTATACTTCAATGCTTTTACCGAAGATCTTTTCTATTGGGACAACGACCTTGAAAATGATACGGAGAGGGTTCTCAAGATCAATGCAGATTCGAACTTCTTCAACGGGTTTAAAGAATTAGCATTAGAAGAGAAGATATTCGGTTATTTGCAACGATATGCAGAGTTCGATTTCAAGATCGATTACGAAGAGTGGCATATCTCTTTTTCAAAGGAGGAAGAAGATAAAATAAAGATTTCACGTGGTGAAGAAAACATATTTATATGGTGTGTGTTCCTTGCCATTTGCGAACTGGTCATTGATGGAGCCGAGGCATATTCATGGGTTAAATATATTTATATAGATGATCCTGTGTCTTCGCTTGATGACAATAACGTTATCGCAATTGCCAATGATTTGGGTAATCTGCTGAAAAAGGATTCCGGAAAAAGAAAAATCGTTATTTCCTCTCATCACCATTTATTCTTTAATGTGATGTATAACGATTTAAAAAGGAATGGACGTAAAAGTTATTTCTTTCACAAAAACGGGGCAAACGGCTATACATTGAGGGCGACCGACGAGACACCGTTCTTTCATCATGTCGCAACTCTATGCGAATTAAAACGGCTCTTACCTAAAGAGGGGCAGACGATAGACGATGTGCAGATAAACACATATCATTTTAATATGTTGCGCAGTGTTGTTGAAAAAACAGCGGTGTTTTTCGGTTATAGCCATTTTTCTAAATGTATTCATGGTATAGAAGATGAGGTGTTATTTGGACGAGCTTTGGATTTACTTAGTCATGGTAAATATTCGATATACGAACCTGTATTCATGGGAAGAGACACGAAACAACTATTTGTCCGAATCCTTGATGCCTTTTTGAGAAAGTATGAATTTTACCTGCCTGAGATATTAATAGAAACAGAACAAGAAAACAGATAAAAATATGACAATAAAAGAACAGCACGAACTGGGTAAAACCCTGTGGAGAATAGCAGATGACCTCCGTGGTTCAATGATGGCAGATGATTTTCGCGATTATATGCTGTCTTTCCTATTCCTGCGTTATATTTCAGATAACTATATAGAGGCTGCAAGAAAAGAACTCGGAGGGGATTATCCAGATAAAGCACCGGAAGAACTGAAAGAGCATGGTGTTTCGACACCGTTGCAATTATGGTACGGAGAGAACCCGGCAGATGTATTGGATTTTGAAAAACAGATGCGCCGTAAAGTGCATTATGTGATTGAACCGGACTATCTATGGACTAATATTTACGAACTTGCACGGACGCAAAATGATGATCTTCTGAAAACACTAGAGAAAGGGTTTAAATATATCGAAAACGAATCTTTCGACAGGGCGTTTCAAGGACTTTTCTCCGAAATAAATTTGAACTCGGACAAGTTAGGTAAGAATTATGACGAACGCAACGCACTACTTTGTAAAGTGATAACAAAGATTGCCGAAGGAATCGCTCAGTTTTCTACCGATACGGATATATTAGGGGATGCTTATGAATACCTGATCGGTGAGTTTGCCGCAGGTTCAGGACAAAAGGCTGGCGAGTTCTATACGCCACAACAATTGTCGAGCATTCTGTCGGGTATCGTCACATTGGATACCCAAGACCCTAAGTCCGGACCGAAGAAAAAACTTGAAAACGTCTTGGACTTTGCTTGTGGTTCTGGTTCTTTGCTGCTCAATGTGCGCCACAGGATGAAAACCAATGGGGGAAGTATTGGTAAGATATACGGACAAGAGAAGAATATCACGACCTACAATTTAGCTCGTATGAATATGCTCCTGCACGGAGTCAAAGATTCGGAGTTCGAAATCCATCACGGTGACTCACTTTTGAATGATTGGGATATGCTGAATGAAATGAACCCGGCCAAAAAAGTAGAGTTCGATGCTATTGTTGCAAACCCTCCATTCAGCTACCGCTGGGAACCTACGGAAGAGATGGGGAAAGATTTCCGTTTTAAGAACTATGGGCTTGCTCCCAAATCAGCCGCAGATTTCGCTTTCTTACTTCATGGTTTCCATTTTTTGAAACAAGACGGCACGATGGCGATTATTTTGCCTCACGGTGTGCTTTTCAGAGGGGGAGCAGAAGAACGCATTCGCACAAAATTGCTCAAAGACGGCAATATAGATGCTGTAATCGGATTGCCTGCAAACCTTTTCTTTTCAACAGGTATTCCTGTATGTATCTTGGTACTCAAGAAATGTAAGAAGTCCGACGACGTACTCTTTATCAACGCCAGCGGCAAAGAAAATTTCGAGAAAGGCAAGAAGCAGAATAAACTACGGACTAAAGACATTGACAAAATCATAGACACCTATAAGCAGCGGAAAGAAGAAGAACGTTACTCTCGTCCTGTCTCGATGGACGAAATCGAAAGAAACGGTTATAATCTGAATATTTCACGCTATGTTAGCATTGCCAAAGAGGATGTGAAAATTGATTTGTTGCAAGTCAATAAGAAGTTGATCGAGCTGGAAGGTAAAATAGCTGATGCCTCCGAAAGACATAATAAATTTCTCGCAGAACTTGGCTTACCATTACTTACAAAGAGTAAAGAAGGTGAGACAAAACATTGACGGAGTAATCACACACAATTAAGTTGCATATTTTGTTTCGGTTTGCCTACATCCGCCCACACATCCCCACAAATGCCGACACACGCCGACAGATGACGACTGGGCTGTTTTTAGTGGGAGTATCTTTGTCATGTTTTCGAGAACAAAGCATTTCAAAAGTTATTCACAATTAAAAAACAGAAACAGTTATGTCAGTAAAGTATCGTTTGGTAAAGAAGAAGAATTTGGGTAAAGATCAGGAAGCGGTTCCTGAGAAAGTGTATGCACAGCCGGTCTATATGGAACTGGTCAGTTTCGAATCCCTTTTGGACGAGATCGTCGAGGCGGGTATTCCGACCAACCAGGTGAAAGGGGTGATCGACCGTATGAATTATCTGATCCGCAAGCATCTGTCTGCCGGCCGACGCGTGCAGTTCGGTGAGTTCGGGAACTTCCGCTACGGTGTCGGTTCGATTGGAAGTACGACGGACGAAGATTTCGATCCGGAGATGATCAAGACTCCGCGTATCGTGTTCAGCCCGGGTTCGTTGCTCCGTAAGGCAAAACAGGATGCCAAGTTCGAACGGTTCGCTTTTGTCCCTGTTGACTCCGGAAACGGCAGTGGCGGGGGTGAAGATGACCGCCCCGGTGAATTGTAAGGGAAGCATCATACGAATAGGCAAGGAGAGCGCAGGTCACGAAAGGGGGCTGCGCTCTTTGTTTGCTGTAATGGAGTTGATATCAATAAAAATATCCTCAATTTTGTTGATGTTTAGAGGAAAAAAACTATCTTTGTTGATAAGTAAAGCAAAATGATAGTAACATTCGATAAAGAATATTTGAAAGTGCTGTATGAACAGGGTAAGGATGACAAAAAACATCGTTTCCAGCCAAGCATCGTGAGTCGTTACAAACGATGTGTTGATTACTTGAAACAAGTCAAGAAAATTGAAGAACTCTTCCTTATACCCTCTTTGCGTTATGAAGTTTTAGAGGGTGATAAGGCTGGTATTTCTTCCATACGAGTGAATGACCAATATCGAGTGGAGTTTGCTGTGGTGGAGAAAGGTGAGCCGAGGATCACCATTTGCAACATATTGGAATTGTCCAACCATTATAAATGAACAGATCCATGATAGAAGTAAAAGGCGTGAAACGGGATATGATAGCTAATAATTTGGAACCGTTTGAACCGACACATCCGGGGGAATTGCTTAAAGACGAAATAGAATGTCGAGGCATATCTCAACGGCAACTTGCCGCTGACATGGGTGTCTCATATACGGTACTCAATGACATTGTAAACGGCAAACGCTCCGTAAATACAAAGTTTGCTTTGCTTTGTGAGGCAGCCTTGGGATTGCCGGCTCATATATTGATAGGACTGCAAGCCGATTATGATATGCAAACAACTAAGCGGGACAAATCTTTCCTGAAAAAGTTAGAAAGTGTCAAACGGATTGTTGCGGTATTCTAAGTGGTAATTTTCATAATTTCCTCCGCATCCACCTTTTCCGTTTGTGTCAGGATGATCGTACCGCTTTTGTCGGCAAGGAATACGCGGGGAATGGTGTTGTCGGCAAAGAGGGAGTAGACGTTCCGGTCCGGATCGGCGAAAAACTTCATATCGTACTGATGTTCCCGGAAGTAGGCCGTTACCTGCTCTTCGGTTTCGCTGCGGGCGATCAGGAGTATGCGGACGGACGGGTTATCTTTATACGTATTATATAAAGTGGAAATATCCGGGAAAGCCTCCCGGCAGTCGGAACAGGTCGTGCTGAAGAAAATAATTAGCGCGAACTTATTTTCTAAATCCTTATTCGAGACCGTGCCGTCCGGATTGGAGATGCTGAATTCTGGAAGCAGGTCGCCTTCTTCCAGAGCAAAACTACCCGCAGGCAAATCTTCACGGATGCAGGCAGTGAGGGATAACAGGCTGATTATGTAAAACAATAAATATTTCATGGCGGCAAAGATACGGGTTGATCGCCATACTTTGTGACTTATTGTATGGCTATTTGCATATTATCCGTATATTTGTCCCGGAATATCAAACTTCAAAGAACAAAAACAGCAGGAAATACATTTGGTTTTACAATCTAAAAATATGGTACGCGTGATCCGGTTTATACTGATCGGTACGTTGAATGCGTTGATTACAGTCTTGATTGTCTGGCTGATGATGGACAAGCTCGATTGCAACTATATCGCTACCAACATCACTGCCTATGTGATTGCGCAGATCAACAACTTCTTCTGGAGCAAATACTGGATATTTTCTTCCCGTACCGGTAAATTCCGCCGTGAAATCCCTCTTTTCCTGATCGCTTTCGGATGTGCCTACTGCGCCCAGTTTCTCGCTCTGCTGATCATGGTGGAAATCTTCGACCTGAACGAATACCTCGCCCAGTTCCTCGGACTCTTCATCTATGGAGCAGTCAACTACATGATGAACAAGAAAATCACCTTCCAATTCAACCCTTAATTTTTTTATTTTCAATTTTCAATTTCCTCAGTGCGCCCGTTCGCGAAACTCCGACGGCGTCACCCCCTCTTTCTTCTTGAAGAAGGTGGAAAACTGTCCGGCATTCTCGAATTTGAGGCTGTAGGCTATTTCAGAGATATTCATACTGCTACTGGTAAGCAGTTCCTTTGCCTTCAGGAGTTTCTGTTGCAGTTGGTACTGGGCGGGCGATACGCCTGTATATTCTTTGAACATACGGCGGAACCAGGAGTAACCGAGCCCCAGGCGGGAGGCTATTTCTTCAGGCGTCAACGGGTTTTCCACTTGCTCTTTCATCAGGATGCGCGCTTCGTTGATCTTATCCACTACATAGGTATTCGTAAAGGAGTTGTTTCTTCTTTTGTAATAGACGGTACCTAATATGTGGAGAACGATACTCGAAATCATCTCCTGGTAGCCCGTCTTTTCCTGAGAGGCGAATTTCAGGATGTCTTCATATAGCCCGACGATCGTCGCGCTGAGCCCGATGTGCTGTAACGGCTCTTCACGGGTAAAAAAGCGTTTCTCCACGCGGCGGTCGATGTGGACACCACGGAAGCCTACCCAGTATTCGTCCCAACCCGTCTCGCTGTCGGGGTAGTAGCTGTGCCATTCTCCCGGAAAAAGCAGGATCATCGTGCCTGCGTTTATCTTTTGCATCTTGCAGGATTGTGAGGAGAAGTAACCGCTTCCCTTCGTGATATAGACTAATTGGTATTCGTTCAGGATTCGCCCGGTCTGCGGCTTGAAGTTATAATTGTCCGGATGCTTCGAAAGAGGATAGTTCCCTTTCGGGGGAATAAACTGGTAGCCTACAGTCGTGACGACAATTCCCCACTCTTCGTCTATCGCACTTATCGCCAGGTATCTTAATTGATCGCTTAGTTGTTTCTCCATCTCCTCTGTCAGATTTGAAAGGTTTAAAATCATTTTCAAAAGCAAAGATAGTAATTTACCGTTTACTTTTGCAATCATAAAACAAACAACTTTGTTGTACCATGAAGAAATATAACTTTTTAGCCTTTGACATAGGAGCAACCAGCGGACGTGCCGTATTAGGGACCTTGGTTGGTGACAAATTTGAAATGCAGGAGCTCCACCGCTTCCCGAATGCGATCATGGAGTTGCATGGAAAACTGTACTGGAACATCTATCAGTTGTATGATGCCTTGAAAGAAAGCCTTACGATTTGTGCACGCCGGAACGTGGTGCCGGACTCTATCGGGATCGATACCTGGGGTGTCGATTTCGGATATCTGGCGAAAGACGGTACGCTGTTGGGACTGCCGCGTGCGTATCGCGATCCTTATACGGAAGGGGCGCCGGAAGAATATTTCCAGCGGATTCCCCGGTCGGAAGTCTACCGGCTTACCGGCATACAGATCATGAATTTTAATAGTGTTTTCCAGTTGTTCCGGGCCGGGCAGGAAGGCTTCGGACCGTTGAAGGCTGCCGAGGAGATACTCTTTATGCCCGATCTGCTTTCCTACCTGTTGACGGGCAAAAAGGTTTGCGAATATACGGATGCTTCCACTTCCGGACTGCTGAATCCGGCGACGAAAGAGTTCGAGGCGTTCTTGCTGGATGCGGCCGGTGTAGCCCCCTCCATCATGCGTCCGGTAGTGATGCCGGGAACAGTGGTAGGGGAGTTGACCGACGCGCTTGCCCGGGAAACGGGGATCGGCAAGGTGCCTGTCATAGCAGTCGCCGGTCACGACACGGCTTCGGCCGTCGCGGCTGTCCCGGCTTCGGACCGGGAGTTTGCCTACCTTAGCAGCGGCACGTGGAGCCTTATGGGGATCGAAACGGAGGAACCGATTATCACGGAAGAATCTTTCCGGCATAATTTTACGAACGAAGGCGGTATAGACGGGACGACCCGTTTCCTGAAAAATATTACGGGAATGTGGTTGCTCGAACA
The DNA here is from genome assembly GCF_049860805.1 of Parabacteroides vesiculifaciens. NCBI lineage: Bacteria > Pseudomonadati > Bacteroidota > Bacteroidia > Bacteroidales > Tannerellaceae > Parabacteroides > Parabacteroides vesiculifaciens. The sequence continues at coordinate 1,662,178 of NZ_CP187555.1, read as the reverse complement.
GTGCCGGAAAGAGTGGGAGAAGGCCGGGCGCGATTATTCTTACCCTGCGATTGTCAAGATGGCGGAGCGGGCGACACCTTTCCGCTGTTTTGTGAATCCCGATGATCCGCGTTTTGCCAATCCGGAATCTATGACAGAGGCGATCAAGGCCTATTGTCGCGAGACGGGGCAGCCGGAGCCTAAGGATGATGACGAGTTTATCCGTTGTATCTTTGAAAGCTTAGCATTCCGGTATAAAGAGGTGTTGGCCTTGTTATCTGAAATAGCTCCTTTCCCGATCCGCAAATTGCATGTGATCGGGGGAGGTTCGATGAATAATCTTCTCAATCAATTTACGGCAAATGTAATTAACATGCCGGTTGTGGCAGGGCCTTCCGAGGCGACGGCAATCGGCAACTGTATGGTGCAGGCGAGGGCGGCAGGATTAGTGGCCGACCGCTGGGAGATGCGCCGTTTGATCAACTCTTTCCTCTCGCCGGCTGTCTTTCTGCCGGAAGGTAGCGGCGAGTGGGAAGAGGCTTTTAAGAAATATCAATCTATAACCTCAAAAAAATAAGACCATGACAAAAGAAAACATTATCAGACAAGCGTATGAAGCAGCTGTTGAACGCTATGCAGCTGTCGGAGTAGATGTAAAAGAGGCAATGGACAAATTGCAGAAAATTTCTCTCTCCATGCACTGTTGGCAGGCGGATGACGTGAGCGGCTTCGAGAACCAGGGCGGTTCGCTGACGGGCGGAATCCAGGTGACGGGCAACTATCCGGGACGTGCCCGCACGATCGACGAAGTTCGTGCCGATGTCCTGAAAGCGGCTTCGCTGATTGCCGGCAAACACCGTTTGAACCTGCATGAAATATATGGAGACTTCCAGGGCAAGAAGGTCGATCGCGACGAAGTGGAACCTGCTCATTTTGAAAGCTGGATGCAGTGGGCGAAAGAAAACGGGATGAAACTGGATTTCAACAGCACTTCTTTCTCGCATCCGAAGAGTGGCGACCTGACGTTGGCGAATCCGGACGACGCGATCCGTAATTTCTGGATCGAACATACGAAGCGCTGCCGCTGGATCAGCGAGGAGATGGGTAAATATCAGGATGATCCCTGTATCATGAACCTTTGGATTCATGACGGCAGCAAGGAAGTTCCCGCCAGCCGTCTCAAATACCGTCAGATATTGGAACAGTCATTGGACGAGATTTTTGCAACCGAGTATAAAAATATGAAGGACTGTATCGAAGCAAAACTGTTCGGTATCGGCCTGGAGAGTTATACGGTCGGTTCCTATGATTTCTACTTAGGTTACGGTGCGAAGAAGAATAAGATCGTGACACTCGACACAGGCCATTTCCATCTGACGGAAAGTATTGCCGACAAGGTTTCGGCCTTGCTTCTCTTTACGCCGGAGATCATGTTGCATGTGAGCCGTCCGATTCGTTGGGACAGCGACCATGTGGTGATCCTGAGCGACGACTTGCTCGACTTGGCACGTGAAATTATCCGTTGCAAGGCATTGGACCGGGTGCATATCGGTCTGGACTATTTCGATGCGACGATCAACCGTATCGGGGCGTACGTGATCGGTTGCCGTGCGACACAGAAAGCCTTTATGCAAGCCCTTCTCGAACCGTCTGCGACCTTGCAGCAATACGAAGCCGAAGGTAAGTATTTCCAGCGTTTGGCTTTGCAGGAGGAAATGAAGAGTCTCCCGTGGACGGCTGTCTGGGATATGTTCTGCCTGCAAAACGATGTGCCGGTAGGTGAAGATTATATTGCTGAGATAGAGAAATATGAAGCCGAAGTAACAAGCAAACGGTAATATGGAAATAATCATCGGATTAATCATAATTGCGATCGGAAGCTTCGGACAGAGCAGTTCCTATGTTCCGATCAATAAAGTCAAGGATTGGAGTTGGGAAAGTTTTTGGTTGGTGCAGGGCATTTTTGCCTGGCTCGTCTTTCCGTTCTTAGGGGCGCAGCTGGCCATTCCCGACGGTAGCAGCCTTTCGGAACTGTGGAGTGCCGGCGGAGCTGCGGGAGCTGTTATCTACGGAGTCCTGTGGGGAATCGGCGGCCTGACTTTCGGGTTGAGCATGCGTTATTTGGGGGTGGCGCTCGGCCAGAGCATCGCGCTTGGAACGTGTGCCGGTTTCGGAACGCTTTTCCCGGCAGTTTTTGGCGGAACGGATTTGTTTCATGGCGATGGACTGGTCTTGCTGATCGGTGTATGCATCACGCTTGCCGGTATCGCCGTGATCGGATATGCCGGAAGTCTTCGAGCCCGTAATATGACCGAGGAGGAGAAGAAAGCGGCAGTAAAGGATTTTGCGTTGACGAAAGGCTTGCTTGTCGCTCTTTTGGCCGGTGTGATGAGTGCCTGCTTCAATCTGGGCTTAGAATCCGGTGCTCCGATTCTTGAGAAGGCGAAACAGTCCGGCGCAAGCGAATTGTTCGCACTGAACCCGGTCATCCTGTTAGTGACGATCGGAGGCTTTATCACGAACGCTTCTTATTGTCTCTTCCAGAATGTAAAGAACGGGACGGGGAAAGATTATTTTTCCGTATCGGGCGGTACTTTGCTGAATAATGTCTTATTTTGCGCGCTGGCAGGTGTTTTGTGGTATTCGCAATTCTTCGGGCTGGGAATGGGAAAGAGCTATTTTGCCGATTCTCCGGTGATGTTGGCTTTTTCATGGAGTATCCTGATGTCGCTGAATGTGATCTTCAGCAATGTGTGGGGCATTATCCTGAAAGAATGGAAAGGGGTGAGCCGGCAGACGATCATCGTTCTGATATGCGGCATGTGCCTCCTGATATTCTCGCTTTTGCTGCCTAATTTGATTTAAGATGACGATTTTAAGTCGGGGGCGTGTCCCTCATAAAAAAAGATATAATAAGTAAAATGGAAACAATCAGAAACAATGAAAAATTGATGGCCGAGATCGGCCGTATCGCCGAAGTGGCCGGTTATCTCTGGACAAAAGGATGGGCGGAACGTAACGGCGGTAACATTTCCGTAAACCTGACCGACTTGATGAGCGACGTCGAAAAAGCGCTCCCCGCACTGGGGCCGGCTATTCCGTTGCAGGAAGCAATGACCGCCCTCGCCGGGCATATTTTTTATGTCACCGGTACCGGAAAGCGGATGCGCTATGTCGCACAGGACCCGTTTGCCAACGGTTCCCTGATCCGTATCGCCGGGGATGGCAAAAGTTATGATATCATAGCCGAGCAATTGATTTTGCCGACCTCCGAACTGCCTTCTCATCTGATGATGCATAATTATCTGCGTGCCCTGGGCCGTGACAATAAAGTCGTTCTGCATACGCACCCGACCGATCTGATCGGCATGACGCATTGCAAACCGTTCTTAGATTCGGACGTCATCACCCGTACGTTGTGGAGCATGATTCCGGAATGCCGTATCATTGTCCCGAAAGGTGTCGGCATCGTTCCGTATGAAATCCCCGGAACGTTGGATTTGGCACGTGCCACCATCAAGCAATTGGAAAAACACGATGTCGTATTCTGGGAAAAGCATGGCATCCTGGCAGTCGGCGAAGACCTGATCGAATGCTTCGACGCAATCGATACCCTGAGCAAATCCGCCCAGATCTATTTTAGCGCACGCATGGCAGGTTGCGAACCCGCCGGCATGACCGACAAGCAGTTGGATGATTTGGTCCCGGCTTTCGGTTTGTGATAGATTGTGATCGTAAATGATAATTTGTCTGTTACTTTTGGCTTGATCCAAAAGTAACCAAAAGATCAAGGCTTAACCGGCTGGGCTACTCCGGGCAAAGACTACGCTGTCGCCTGCGAAACTCGCTTCGCTCAGACAGCGCAGGCTCCGGACGCTTCGTCTTTGCCCTCCGCTTAACGCCCACCCGCTTAGGCCTTTCTTAGAAAGCTGCGCTTTCTCTTGGGATGGCCGACACCGACAGCTCTTTTGCGTCCCCGTGCGGAGCACGGGGACAAGCCTGTTCCCGCACTTGATGCGGAATCACAAAGAAGCAGGCAGTATCGGCCATCCCAAAAGAGCCGTCAGGCTCTATTTCCGGCCTAAGCTGGTGAGCGTTAAGCGCAGTGACCGCAGTGAGCGTCCGGAGCGTCTGCTGTTTGAGCGAAGCGAGTTTCAGACGCGACAGCGAACGAAGGGAACGGAGTAGCGAAGCAGGTTCGGCCTTGATCTTTTGGTTACTTTTGGATCAAGCCAAAAGTAACAGACAAATCATTATAAATACCATGTACCATGAAAAAACTGTTTATTCTTATATCCTTATTCATTTCAATCCCGTTGTTTGCCCAGCAGCGCGATAGCCGTGTGCGCGAATATCTTTCTCCTACGCGCATTGTCTGGCAACAAGAAAGTCAATTAATACAAGGTGCAGACCATTTGCTTCTTCCCGGCAACGGACAATCCGATCTGGCAAACCGTTCCATCTGCAAACTCACGAGTACCGGCCGGCAACATCCCGCCATCCTGTTTGATTTCGGAAAAGAACTGCAGGGAGGCCTTCAAATCGTGACAGGAATGCCGGCCTCGCACGAACCGATCGCCGTCCGTGTCCGTTTTGGCGAGTCGGTGAGCGAAGCGATGTGTGATGTCGACGGAGTAAACGGAGCTACCAACGATCATGCCATGCGCGATTTCACCATTCGCCTGCCCTGGCTGGGGGTCATGGAAGTAGGTAATTCCGGTTTCCGTTTTGTACGCATCGACCTCCTCGATGATTCCGTTGAGTTACAGTTGAAAGAGGTCCGGGCCATCTCTACTTTCCGCGATATACCTTATAAAGGTTCTTTCCGTTGCAATGACGAACGGTTGAACAAAATCTGGCAGACCGGCGCTTACACCGTGCATCTGAATATGCAGGAATATATCTGGGACGGGATCAAGCGCGACCGCTTAGTCTGGATCGGCGACCTGCATCCGGAAGTGATGACGGTCAATACCGTGTTCGGTTATAATGAAGTCATCCCGAAGAGCCTTGACCTGACCCGCGACATCACACCGTTGCCACAGTGGATGAACGGGATGTGCAGCTATTCCATCTGGTGGTTGCTGATACAGCGCGACTGGTACTACTATCAGGGCGACCTGGCTTATCTGAAGGAACAGAAAAGCTATCTGACCGGCTTGCTTCGCCTCCTGATCTCTAAGGTGGATAAAGAAGGCATCGAGAGGCTCGATGGAGGCGGACGTTTCCTCGATTGGCCCTCCAGCGAAAACGAGATCGCTATTAATGCGGGTTTGCAAGCCCTGATGTTGCAGGCGATGAAAGCCGGTAACGAACTTTGCAAGGTATTAGGCGAAGATGCGTTGGCCGCTGAATGCGAGGCGGTGAGGAACCGTATGGTCAAAGCCGCCCCTAAAGTGATAAAGCCTTTCCTGAAATCAGGTGTCGCCCCCGATGCTCCGGGTTCGAAGCAGGCGGCTTCCCTGTTGGCGTTGGCCGGTCTGATGAAGCCGGAGGAGGCCGATCGGAAATATCTCGCGGTCAATGGCGGACATGGGTTCTCTACATTCTATGGTTATTATATGCTTCGTGCAATGGCCGCCGCCGGCAATTATCAAGGGGCGATCGACGTGATCCGCCAATATTGGGGAGCGATGATCGATCTTGGCGCTACGACTTTCTGGGAAGATTTCAACTTAGACTGGCTGCCCGGTGCTTCGCGCATCGACGAACCCGTTCCGGCAGGCAAGAAAGATATCCACGGCGACTATGGCGCTTATTGCTATAAAGGTTTCCGCCATAGCCTCTGTCATGGCTGGGCATCCGGTCCGACCTCATGGTTGAGTGAATATGTGTTGGGTGTCCAGGTTGTGGAACCGGGCTGCCGTGTTGTCCGGATCACGCCTCATTTGGGTGACCTGAAATGGGTGGAAGGAACGTTCCCGACTCCCTACGGCCTGATCACGATCCGGCATGAGATGGGCGTAGACGGTGAAGTCAAGAGCCGGATCGATGCGCCGTCCGAAGTAAAAGTATTACGATAATTAAATGATATAAAGATATGGGAAAGAAAAACACGCTGTTGATCTGCTCGCTTGCCTTCCTTTCGTTGCTGGGTTGCAAGGGCAAAAACGAACTTACGATTCCGGTTAATCTGCGAACCGAATACCTGCGCGAACCGATCGGTTTAGATACAAAAAATCCCCGTTTCACCTGGGAATACAAAGGTGGAGAGAAGAACTTCCTCGCTTCCCGTTCGGAAATCCGTATCGGGACTTCGCCGGATAACCTGCAACCGTATACTGGCAACATGACATTGGAACCGCATACCCGTTACTATTGGAATGTGACGGTATGGGACCAGGACGGGGATGTCTGCGAGACTTCGGAAACAGCTACCTTCGAAACGGCCAAGTTCAATCCGTCCGACTGGTCGGGGAAATGGATAACCGACAGCCACGACAAAGAGTTCGAGCCGGCCCCCATGTTCCGTAAAGCCTTTACGCTTGAGAAAGAGGTCAAAGAAGCTCGTGTCTATGTTGCCGCCGCCGGTTACTACGACCTGTTTATCAATGGCAAGCGGGTAGGAGAGAACTACCTCGATCCGGGCTATACGCATTTCGACAAACGCATCCTATATGTGACGCACGATGTGACTCCTTTGTTGAAGAAAGGTGAAAATGCAGTCGCTTCGGCGTTGGGCAACGGCTGGCACAACATACAGTCCAAGGCTGTCTGGGATTTCGAGACTGCCCGTTGGCGTAACCGTCCCCGGATGCTCTGCGAACTGCGCCTCCGCTATACCGATGGCACGACCGAGGTGATCGTTACCGATGAGAGTTGGCGTACGGCGACTGGCCCTTATACTTATAATAATATTTACAGCGGCGACAAATACGACGCCACGTTAGAAGAGGACGGCTGGAATGCGGAAGGTTTCGACGACAGCAAGTGGGCTCCGGTACAAATTACGGAAGCCCCGGCTCCCTTGTTGGTCGCCCAGCAGATGCCGGGTATCCGGATTACGGAAGAATTGTCGCCCGTCTCGATGAAGAAGTTCAGCGACAAACTCTATGTCTTCTCTTTCGAAAAGAACTTTGCCGGCCTGTCCCGGTTAAAGGTGAAAGGCGCTCCCGGCACACGGATCACCCTGAAGCATGGCGAACTGCTGAAACCGGACGGACGTCTGGAACCGGGAAATATCGACGTCTATTATCATCCGGTAAAACCGAACGAAGTGTTCCAGATGGATGTCTTTACACTGAAAGGAACGGGCGAGGAGGAAATCTTTATGCCTTCCTTCGCCTATCATGGCTTCCAGCACGTGGAAGTCGAAAGCTCTGCTCCCGTAACCCTGGCAAAGGAGAGCCTGACCGGCTTGTTTATGCATACGGCAGTTGAACCCGCCGGTTCATTCTCTTGCTCCGATCCGCTGCTGAACAAAATATGGAAGGCGACAATGGAAGCCTACCGCAGCAACCTGCACAGCATTCCGACCGACTGCCCGCAGCGTGAAAAGAACGGCTGGACGGCCGATGCGCATGTCGCGATCGACCTCGGCCTGTTGGGCTTCGACGGCATCACGTTGTATGAGAAATGGATGAATGACTTTATCGACAACCAGCGCGAAGCCGGTGAAATCTCCGGCATTATCCCGTCCAGCGGTTGGGGATACGGCGAATGGCCCGGCCCGGTATGGGATGCCGCCATGTTTATCATCCCGAATGCCCTGTATAATTATTACGGTGAAACACGCAGCATCGAGAACCTTTATCCCACGATGTTGCGCTATTTGGATTATCTGAAAGCGAAAGAGAAAGACGGCGGCTACCTGACGTTCGGTTTGGGCGACTGGGTGTACTGGAAGTCTACGACCGATAACACCTATACTTCCACGGCTTATTATTATCTGGATTATACCTTGATGGCCCGCTTTGCCGCACTGTTGGGCAAAGATGCCACCCCTTACCGGCAGAAAGCCGACGAGTTGAAAGCATTGGTCAACCGTAAATTCTTCAATCCCGAAACGGGAGTCTATGCCGAAGGAACCCAGACGGCGCAGGCGATTGCCCTCTATTTGGGAATCGTTCCGGAAGGGAAGGAACAGCTGGTGGCCGATAAGCTTTGCGAGGTCGTGCGTGCCAACAACCATTTCCTCGATTTCGGCTTGTTGGGAAGCAAATCTGTCCCGGCCATGCTGACCCGCTACGGCTATGTCGAGGATGCCATGAAGATGATCACGAAGACGGAAGCGCCCTCCTGGGGCTATTGGGTGGAAACAATGGGATATACGACGTTGCCTGAAACCTGGACGTTGAGTCCGCAGTTCCGGGATGCCTCCCTGAACCATGTCTTTATGGGAGATGTCTCCGCCTGGATGATGAACCAGCTTGCCGGTATCAATTATGATGCTGCCGAACCCGGTTTCCGCCATATCCTGATTACTCCCCATTTTGTGGAAGGAATGGACTGGGCGAAAGGTGAGTATCGTTCCGTACGGGGATTGATTTCAAGCCAGTGGAAACGTGAGGGCGATAAGGTTACGCTCACCGTGACAATACCCTCTGGCTGTACGGCCGAGATCCGGGTGGGTGACAAGACGAAGACGGTCGGTTCCGGTACGCACGTTAACACTTTTTAGGCGCATAGCCTCTCCAACGTTAGGGAAGCGCCCTCTCCAACATTAGGGAGACGCTCCCTCCAACAGATGTTCGCTTTATGATGTAAAACTTTAAACAAGAATAGGATGAAAAATTATTTCTTGCTATTGCTGTTGATCGGATGTATCGCATCCGTTCAAGCCCAATCCGACTGGAAAGCGCATTGGATCAATACCGAACGTTGCCAGAGCGCGACAAACACCTGGCTGGCTTTCCGTAAGGCCGTCCATATAGACAAAGTCCCGCAGACGCTTACCGCACGTATCGCTGCCGATAGCAAATACTGGCTATGGATAAACGGCCGCTTAGTGGTCTTCGAAGGCGGATTGAAACGGGGGCCTTCCCCTTATGATACCTATTACGACCCGGTCGAGATCGCACCCTATCTGCAAAACGGCGAGAATACGATTGCCGTGCTGGTCTGGCATTTCGGCAAAAGCGGGTTCAGCCATGTGAACAGCGGGCTGGCGGCTTTGCTGTTCGAAGCGGTCGCTCCCGGAATCGAGATCGTTTCCGACAAGAGCTGGCAATGCGCCGTATATGATGCATACCAGGATACGGATGCTCCCTATCCGAATTTCCGTTTGCCGGAAAGCAACATCCGTTTTGATGCCCGGATGGAAATGTCCGGATGGAACCAGCCCGGCTACGCGGGAAAGATGCCGAATGCCGAGATCATTTCGCCTGTCGGGGTCGCACCTTTGGGCAAGTTGGTCGAGCGTCCGATACCCTTATGGAAAGACTATGGCTTGAAGCCGTATGCCAGTGTCCGCCGGTCGGCTGCCGGCGATACGCTTTATTGCCGCCTGCCTTATAACGGCCAGGTGACCCCTTACCTGAAAGTGGAAGCTCCTGCCGGCAAGGTGATCCATATCCGGACGGACAACTATGAAGGCGGTTCCCAATATAACGTCCGCGCCGAATATATCACGCGCGACGGTGTGCAGGAATACGAGAGCTACGGCTGGATGAACGGCCACGAGATGCTATATATCCTGCCGGAAGGCGTGAAGGTGTTGGACGTGAAATTCCGGGAGACGGGTTATAATACCGAATTCACGGGTTCTTTCAGCTGTAACGATCCGTTTATGAACGAACTCTGGAAACGTTCGGCCCGTACCCTATATATAACGATGCGCGACAGCTATATGGATTGTCCGGATCGCGAACGGGCGCAGTGGTGGGGTGACGAAGTGAACGAACTGGGCGAGGCTTTCTATGCCCTTTCTCCCTCCAGCCATAAACTGGCGCTAAAAGGGATTCACGAGCTGATGAACTGGCAACGCGAAGACGGCGTGATTTTCGCTCCGGCCCCGGCCGGCAACTGGCGGAAGGAACTGCCGTTGCAAATGTTGGCATCTGTGGGCTGGTACGGTTTCTACACCCAGTATTATTATAGTGGCGACAGTAGCTTTGTCGCCGGTATTTACGACCGTATGTACCGCTATCTGCACGAAGTTTGGCAAGTCGACAAGAGCGGCCTGGTCATGGAGCGCGACGGCGATTGGAGCTGGGGCGATTGGGGTGAAAACATCGATATGGGCGTGTTGGCCAACTGCTGGTATTACCTGGCGTTGAAAGCAGAGAAAGCCTTTGCCCTCCAACTCGGGAAGACGGCCGATGCCGACGAGATCAGCCGTATGATGTACAGCATCGGGAAATGCTTCGACACGAAGTTCTGGACAGGTTCGGCCTATCGCTCTCCCGGCTATAAGGGAGAAACGGACGACCGTGCGCAGGCAATGGCTGTCGTTTCCGGTCTGGCTTCCGCCGATAAATATCCCGCCTTGGTAAAAGTCTTGAAAAAGGAATATCATGCCAGCCCCTATATGGAGAAGTATGTGCTCGAGGCCTTGTTCCAAATGAATGAACCTGCGTTTGCTCTGGAAAGGATTAAACAGCGCTATACGAAAATGATGAATTATCCCGAATACACAACCCTGTTCGAAGGGTGGGGGATCGGCCCGGACGGTTTTGGCGGCGGTACGATCAACCATGCATGGAGTGGCGGCCCGCTTACGCTGCTGAGCCAGAAAGTATGCGGCATCGAACCGACTTCTCCGGGTTTCCGCTCCTTCAAGGTCCGCCCCCAAATGGGCACTTTGACCGAAGCATCCGCCACGGTCGACACGCATTTCGGCAAGATCGAGGTGTCGCTCAAGCGGAAGGGGAAAAAGATCGAAGCCGCCCTTTCCGTCCCCGACGGAACGACCGCCGAAGTCATCTTGACCGACGGCTCCCGAAAGCATTTCGGTCCGGGGCGTCACTTGGCGAAATAGAGCTTGCCATATCCGGATAAATAATGAAAAGGCCGAGGTCTCCGAATAGGAACCCCCGGCCTTTTTTGCTATATGCCTGTTTATACCGTCACGCCTCCTTCCTGCGTATATACACTTTATGTTTCCCCCAACCGGAAAAGGTGATCCCGCTGGAAGGATCGTGGCGGAAGCGTTGCAGTTCCAATGTCGCGCTTGTCCGTTTCAGCCCGGTGATGCGCATATAGTCGGATATGCGCATGAAAGGATGTTCGTCCAAGTAGTGCAAGGCCTGTGCCAGCCGCTCCTTCTCTTCGTAGGGCGAAGGTTGGATGCGGCTGGTTCCCCCGCGCTCCAGCCGGCACCGCCGGTTGGTGTTGCGTACCAATTTCCTGTCCACCCTGAAATCGACGCCGTTCACCTCAAGGCTCTGTGCGTTCCGTTTCGGCTCCTCTTCATTCAGGTTCTCTGCCTCCTTGTTCTTCACCACGCCTAATTTGGGTTTGAACGTCCCGATCCCTTCGAGCGTCACCGACCGTCCGTCCGCCATGCAGCGTGCCAGTTGTTCCGCCACGGCGGTCATCACCGACACCACGCTCGCCCGGCTCAGCCCTGATCCGGGGTAGGCAATCTCATCCATGAACTGATTCGAATCGATGTTTTCCTCTATCTTCATCCGGTAGAATACCCGCTTCTCGCCTTTACCGTTGAGGTCGCTCATTTCCTGTGTGATATATCTTGCCATGCCTGCTGTATATAAATTGTTTTGCTTGCTATAGGAATATCCTTTCGCTCCTTGCTTACAAATATACTTATTTGCCGTATTATTTCCAAATCTTAACCACTGATTATATAATCGCAGCCAGTAATTATATAATCAATGGTTGTGATTTTATAATCAGTGCCACTGATTACAGAATAATAGGGCATAAAAATTTGTTTTTCAGTCCGGACACACACTTTTGCATAGGTAGATTCGAGATATTCATATAGGGTGGGGAAAGGGGGGGCTGATGTTTTGTGATGAAAATAATCGTTTGCTGCATAAACTTGATACTTGTGATAGATGTGGGGGAACAGGTTATTTGCCCCCAATATAGTTATCATGAATCTGGAATTTATTGTTATGCCAATATAAGCCGGGAGTGTGTGAGAAGGAATGCCGGTCTTCATTCGGATGATTGACATTGCATTTAACCCGTTTTTTCTAACAATCCAAACCAATACATTCTCTTTGCATATGTTGTATAGCATCTTTATATTGCCTACTTTTGCGGTTGAATAGGAATAGGTTTTATCAAGAGAGATGGCAAAAAGAAAAAGCGCAAGGAAACCGCGGAAAAAGGTTCAAAAGACTTCGTCCTTCCTTTCCACTGTGAAGCGAATGTTTATTGGAGCCTTTATCGTAGTGGCTTGTTTTATTGGATTTCTGTTTATATATGATTACTTTGCTCCGGCGGCTGGTCACAAACCGGTGGCTGTTGAGAAAAAGGGACAGGATGCTGTTTCTTCAGGGAAGGCTGTAACTACTTCCAAACAAAATGTACAGGACAAAACTCCTGCAAAGAAAGCGCCTGTCAAATTTTCTACAAAGACTTTTAAAATCCCTGCAGACACAGAGATACCCCGCTTGAAGGAGAAACGCCGGGAGCAGGTTATCAAGCATGAGGGATATACGGTTTCTTATAATTCCGAATATTGCATAGCCAACTGGGTAGCATACGAATTGACCGCTACGGAAGCCAAGAGTAAAAAGACGGAACGCTCCAATAAGTTTGTCTCAGACCCGTTGGTGAAAGGTGCAACGGCAACGAATGAAGATTACACACGCACGGGTTACGATCGTGGCCATCTGGCTCCGGCAGGCGATATGAAATGGTCTGCTAAAGCCATGCGCGAATCTTTTTACCTGAGCAACATCTGCCCGCAAAAACCGAAATTAAACCGGGGTATCTGGAAAGACCTCGAGGAACAGTGCCGCTTGTGGGCGTTGGATAACGGTTCGCTTTTGATTGTTACGGGGCCGGTCATTACAGGCGATATGAAGCGGTTAGGAAAAAATAAGGTGGCGATACCCAAATCTTTTTATAAAGTATTATGTTACCATACGGAGAAGGGTTATAAAGGTATCGGATTTCTTTTCGAAAATAGGGACTATAAAGATAATTCGCTGAAATCGATGGTGATACCTATCGACAGTGTGGAAAAGGTAACAGGCATTGACTTCTTCCCGTCTATCCCCGACGATCAGGAGAAAGAAATGGAGGCGGCGGTCGATTGGAGCAGTTGGTCGTTTTAATGCATATATCTGAAAAATTATCAGAGGATACGCTTTTAAACCCGGTGGAAACCGGAACAATAGATTTTAAAAGAATGTTGTATTGTTATGGTGTAAAAGCTTGGATATACAATTAATAATCAGAATATAATAGTAATAACAAATAACTAAATGCAAGTTATCATGAATGGTAAATTAATCCCCGTTTTTGTATTGGCAGCATTGATGTCGTGCAGTCAGCCGCCGGTGAAGGAGCAAGGTCCCCGTCCGGTAAAGCTGACGGAAGTGACCTCATTGAACTTAGTGGAAAAGTCGTTTAGCGGCGTCGTTTCGCCGGACCAGTTCAGTGACCTGGCCTTTAAAATGTCCGGGCCGCTGGTTTCGCTGAATGTGGATGAAGGGCAAAAAGTCCGTACGGGACAGGTCGTGGCAGAGATCGACCCGCAGGACTTCAAATGGGAATATGAAGCGAAGAAAGCCTCTTTCCAAACGGCCGAAGCGCAGTTGCAACGTGCCAGGAAGTTGTTATCCAAACAGGCAATTTCCAAGCAGGAATATGAAACGACCGAAGCCTCTTATTCCAATGCAAAGGCTGCATTCGAATATGCACAGAACCAGTTGGAACAAACCAAACTGCGTGCTCCGTTCGATGGTTTCATCCAGAAGAAATATGTCGAAAACTATCAGAAGGTACAGGCCGGACAGGGTATTGTCTGCCTGATCAACCCGAACAAGTTGCAGGTGCAGTTTACGATCCCGGAAACGAATATCGTCTATTTCTCTTATTCATATAATATATATGTAGAGTTCGACAACTATAAGGGAGTCCGTTTCAAGGCAAAGGTGAAAGAGTATGTGGAAGCATCACCCGACGGTTCGGGCGTACCCGTCTTCCTGTATATCGACGATCCTGAATTTAACCTCAATAAATATAAGGTGGCTGTCGGTTTCTCCTGCCGTGTCATCCTGCATATCGAGAGCGAGAGTTTCAGCGAAGGCGCTGTCCTGGCACCTCTTTCTGCTATCGTGGCAAGCGAAGAGAACAGCGACAAATTTGTGTTTGTCTATAATCCGCAGTCGCAAAAAGTGGAACGTCGCCAGATTGAAGAAGCCGAATTGGTCGGTAAAGACAATGTGGTGATCGTAAAAGGCCTGAAAGCCGGCGACCAGGTCGTCTCTGCCGGTGCGACCCGACTTGTGGAAGGACAACAGGTAAAAGTATTAACAGATTAAGCTGATAAATAATGAATCTTCCAGTATATTCCTTAGAGAATAAGAAGATTATATACTTCTTCCTGGCAGTGATGCTGATCGGGGGTATATATTCTTTCTTTAAATTGCCGAAGAAGGAGGACTCGCCTTTCGTAATCAAGCAGGCTGTTTTGGTTACGCAATATCCGGGTGCTACTCCTCAGGAGGTGGAAAAGTTGATAACGGAACCTATCGAACGGGAAATTCAGTCCATGTCGGATGTTTTCCAGATCAAGTCTGAATCTTACTTCGGCATGTCGAAGATCTCGATCGAATTGCAACCGACCCTGGCTCCGGATTACATGCCGGTGAAATGGGACGAACTACGGCGTAAAGTAGCCAATATACAACCCCGCCTTCCGAGTGGTGCATCCGCCATCAATGTGAGTGACGACTTCGGGGACGTGTTCGGTATCTATTATGCCTTGACGGCCGATGAAGGTTTTACCTACGATGATATGCGCGACTGGGCGCAGAAGATCAAGACGGAACTGACGCCGATCTCCGGTGTGCAGAAAGTATACCTGTTTGCCGAGCAGACGCAAGTCGTGAATGTGCGTATCTCCGTTCCCAAGCTGGCGAACCTGGGGATCGACCCCAATTCGATACAGCAAGTCCTGCAAACGCAGAACCTGTTGGTCAACACTGGCGAGATCATGACCGGAACCTACCAACTTCGTGTGCGTGCCGAAGGTACTTATAAAAGCATCCAGGATATACGCGACCAGCTGATCGTGACAAAAGGCGGCGGTGAAGTCCGTCTGGGTGATATCGCAACAGTCGAACGGGGATATATGGATCCTCCTTCCAACCTGATGCGTGTGGATGGCAAACGGGCGATCGGTATCGGCGTGGCTACAGGGTCTAAAGACGATGTGGTGGCGGTCGGTAATGCGGTTGCCGACCATCTGAAAGAGATGGAACAGCTGTTCCCGATCGGCATGGAGCTGAAAACCATCTATCCGGAGAATAAGATTGCCAATGAGGCGAACAACGGCTTTATCCTGAACCTGATCGAATCGTTGCTGATTGTGATCGTGATTATCTTCCTCGTGATGGGTTCGCGTGCCGGTATGTTGGTGGGCAGTTCGCTGCTCTTCTCTGTCGGAGGCACTTTGCTGATCATGTTGATCTGGGGCGTCGGGCTGAACCGAACCTCACTTGCTGCATTCATCATTGCGATGGGTATGCTGGTGGATAATGCGATTGTGGTGACCGATAACGCACAGGTCGGTATCAAGCGGGGCCTGTCACGTTACCAGGCGTTGGTCGACGGTGCTACCAAACCGCAATGGGCGTTGCTGGGGGCAACCTTTATCGCTGTTTGTTCTTTCCTGCCGATGTACTTGGCGCCGGCTTCCGTAGCCGAAATTGTCAAACCGCTGTTTATCGTGCTTGCCGTATCTCTCGGACTGAGTTGGGTATTGGCTTTGACACAGACAACGACTTTCGGTAGTTTCATCCTGAAAGAAGGCAAACCGGGCGAATCCAAAGATCCGTATGACACGAAGTTGTACCATCGGTTCGAGAAAGTATTGGGCCGCCTGATCAAACGCCGTTACATCACGCTTACTTCGGTTGTGGCGACCTTGTTCTTGTCTCTGTTTATCATGGGTATCATGCCGCAGAGTTTCTTCCCGATCATGAATAAGCCGTATTTCCGTGCCGACCTGATCTTCCCGGAAGGGTATGGTATCGACGATGTGGAAAGGAATGTGATCAAGATCGAGGAATATCTTAAGAATAACGAGAATATCAAATCCTATTCCTTTACGATGGGAGGCTCACCGGTGCGTTATTACCTGGCAAGTTCTTCTATCGGTCCGAAACCGAACTTCGCCAATGTCTTGATCGAGACCAAGGACGCGAAAGATGCGCAGAGCGAGGAAAACAAGTTCTATGAATATATGGTCGCCAATTATCCGGATATTTTGACCCGTTCAGCTTTGTTTGCTTTGTCTCCCGTGCCTGATGCCGCAATTGAAATCGGGTTTGTTGGCGATAATATCGATACGCTGGTGGCTCTGACGCAGCGTGCGCAAGAGATCGCCCGCAAGAACGAGATGGTGATGGAAGTGCGTAACAGCTGGGGAAACAAGGTTCCGGTATGGAAGCCGTTGTATTCGCAGGAGAAAGGTCTCCGCTTAGGTATCACCCGCCAGCAGATGGCCTATTCGCTTCGTTCGGCTACAAACGGCGTGCCTTTAGGCGAATACCGTGAGGGGGATGTGTTTATGCCGATCCTGCTGAAAGATGCCGATCGTGACTCCATGAACCTGAATGATATCAAGACCTTGCCGGTCTACAGTGCCAAAGGTCGCTCCGTGAAAGTGGAACAGGTGACCGACGACTTCTCGCTCGATTACGAGTACAGTGTTGTGAAGCGTTACAATCGCCAGCGTTATATGATGATGCAGTGCGAACCGAAACGCGGCGCCAATACGATGGCCGCTTTCAGCCAGTTGTGGCAGGAGATCCAGCAGGAGGTACAGGTTCCCGAAGGATATAAACTGCAATACTTCGGCGAGCAGTCCGAGCAGGATAAAGGTAACAAGGCGATTGCCGCCAACATCCCGTTGATGTTCGGTTTGATCTATGTCACCTTGTTGTTCCTGTTCCCGAAATATTACCGGAAGCCGGTATTGATCATGTGTATGTTGCCGCTGATCTTCATCGGTGTAGTATTGGGATTGCTGGTGTTCGGCAAGTCGCTCGACTTCTTTGCCATGCTGGGTCTGTTAGGTCTGATCGGTATGAATATCAAGAATGCGATCGTGCTGGTAGACGAAATCGGGTTGCAGCTCAACAGTGGCCTGGCGCCGGTCAATGCGGTGATCGAAGCAACCAAGACGCGTATCGTTCCGGTGACGATGGCATCGGGCACAACGATCTTGGGTATGTTGCCGTTGTTGGGTGATGCCATGTTTGCCGGTATGGCGGCGACGATTATGGGAGGTCTGTTCGTTTCGACCATCCTGACCATCTTCGTGCTTCCGGTGACCTATTGTATATTCTTTAAGATTAAATCGGTATAATAAATATGAGAACTCAAATAATTATCGGTTGTATGCTGTTGGGGGCTTTATCTGTGGGAGCACAGGAAAAGCCCGTAACGGCTGCAGACTACAAGCAGAAAGTGCTTGAATATAGCCGCCAGATCAAACAGAGTGCGGAAGAGCGTATTGCCATGCAACATGCTATCAAGGCGGCCAAGACCGCTTTCTTCCCGGCTGTCGATTTCTCCGGCAGCTATCAGTACCGTATCAATAAGTACGACCTGGACTTCGGTCCGGGTATGTCTGTCGAAATGGATCACAATACTTATAGTTTGGGAGCTACCGTAAGTCAGCCTGTTTATGCCGGCGGACAGATCTATAACAGCTACAAGGCTGCCCAGATTCAGGGACAGATCGCTTCCGAGGCGGAAGACCTGACGACGGATAACATCGTGTATGCCGCCGACCTGAACTACTGGTCGGCAGCTGCCCGCAAAGGTATGTACGATGTCATGTGCCAGTATGTCGATATCGTGCAGGAATTGGCAAACGTGCTGACTACCCGTTTTAATGACGGGCAGATCAGTAAGACAGACCTCCTGCAGGTGCAGTCGCGTTTGAAAGAAGCGGAATTGAATAAAAGCGCTGCGTACAAAGACTATCAGATCGCCTTGCAGAACCTGAACGTGCTGATGGGTGTTCCTCCTATGACGCCGGTAGAGATTGCAGATGCTATCACGATGGTCCAGCCGTTGCCTATGCACATAGGGGAAGAGGCCGCTTTGCAGAACCGGCCGGACTTCACGATCTCCAAGCTGAATATCGAATACCAGAAGAGGCAGATCAACCTGTCAAAAGCTAAATATAATCCGACACTGGCAATCGGTTTCCAGGGAACCTGGGGCACACCGATGCTGAACGTGAAAGGTTCCGACCAGCTTTGGACACCTGCCGTATTCGCATCCCTCAAGATACCTTTGTTCCGTTGGGGCGCCCGTTTCAAAGAGGTAAATTCCCAGAAAGCAATCCTGCGGAGTAAGGAATATGCGATGGATTATGCACGTGACCAGATCTCCCAGGAGGTTGCTAATTCCTGGACCAGTCTGACGGAAAACACGAAGCAGATCAATGTTGCCGAAGAGGCCTGCAAGATCGCCGAAGAAAACCTCGACCTGAATACGTTCAGCTATAACGAGGGAAAACTTCCGATCCTCGACGTGCTTTCCGCCCAGCTTTCCTGGATTCAGTCTTATAGTAGCTTGATCCAGACCTGGTATCAGCAGAAAGCATCCCTCGCTCAGTATAATAAGGCGGTGGGTATTCGTCGCTTGCAATAATCGGAAAACGCCTTTATCACAATCTTTTTAGGCACGGATTTCACTGATTTACACGGATGAGTTTATTTTTTTTCGTGTTTTCCGTGAAATCCGTGCCTCAATTATATCTATTAGTGAGCGGACTTTAGTCTGATAATGATAGAGAATAGTGTTTCGAAACCTATGGCGCTTATTTTTACTTCTTTCGGAATGTAATTCCCTTTTCCGCAATATATACCCCCGACAGGATGAAAGCGGAACCGAATAATGCTATAACCGTTATCGTTTCGTCAATGACAAGGGCGGAAGTAAGAAGAGTTACGAGCGGAACTACATAAATATAATTTGTCGTACGGACGACGCCCAACTCTTTCACAGCCGTATTCCACATGATGTAGCAGAGCAATGAAGCAATAACCCCCAGAAATAACAGATTGCAGATAACAGCCGGTTGTATCAGTACGGCAATCTGCGGATGAATGGGAGAAATGACCAGGACGGGAATCAGAGTCACAATCCCGTAGAAGAAAACTTTGCGGGTAATGAAGAGCGTCGGATACCGGCTTCCGAGGCGTCTTAAGATCAGACCGTAGAATGCCCACATGAGAGCGGCAAACAGGGTCAAGATGTCTCCGAGCGGATTGATCTGTAAGATAAAACTCCCGTTGAACACGACGAGGCCCACTCCGAGCAGCGCCATCAGCGAACCATAGATCAAATGGTTTTTCAGCCTTTCGCCCTTATGGAAGAGGCGGGAGAGAAAGGCGGTCAGGATAGGGGCCGTGCAGATTATCAGCGAGACATTGGAGGCAAGCGTGATCCCCAATGCCGTATTCTCGGAAACGAAGTAGAGCGAACCGCCGCAAAGTCCGGCTCCGAGAAAGAGGAGTTCGTCTTTCCATGATTTAGCCAATAGCTTGCGCGGGCAGAAAAACCAGATTCCGATATATGCCAACGAAAAGCGATAGAGGAGAATTTCGACCGGAGTCAGCCCGTTACCGATCAGAACCTTCGTGGAAACGAAAGTCGTACCCCAAATGATAACGGTAAGGATTGCCAGGAAATGATAGCGGTACGTTTTGTTATTTGCAGTCATATTTTGTATTTGTTTGCGCCTGCAAATATACGCGTCGCATCGTTGTTACAAAAATAAATAGATATTGATTTAAGAAAAGGTGAACCTTTTAAATGATGATTTACGGATATGAAACATGGATGTCAGGGTTATGCAAAATGATTGTCCTTCTGTAGGGGCAGGGCTATGCTCTGCCCACAACACAGCATGAATATCCCGCCCTCGCCTTTTGGCAGATTTGAATCATAAATGATAATTTATAACTCGAAACTGCCAAGAACAGAAACAAATGCAAATATTATTGAAACTCCTTTTTCAGTTCCGCCACCCATTTCAGTATACGTTCTTCCGTTTGTTCGGACTGGTTCTCGACATCGAGGGCAAGCCCCAGGAAATGATCACCCTTAACGGCTTGTGACTGGGTGAAATGGTAGTCGTTGACGGGCATGAAGCCGACCAGTTCTGCGTTGCTCCTGACGAAGGCTTCCGCCAGGATGCCGATTCCATCGACAAAATTGTCGGGATAGCGTTCCTGGTCGCCGAGGCCGAAGATGGCGACTTTCTTGCCCGTCATGTCGATAGACTCTATTTCCGGCAGAAACTCGTCCCAGTAGGTCGGCAGTTCTCCGTCGAACCAGGTGGAAGTTCCGGCAATGATGTTTTCGAACGATTCGAATTCTTTGCGTGTCGCTCCTTCGATTGGGATCAGGACGACTTCGTTTTCAGCGAATGCTTCTTGTATTTTCAAGGCGACTACGGCTGTTTTTGCGGTTGTGCCACCATAGAATAAACCTATTTTTTTCATTCTGTATGTTGTTTATAAGAGACGGATTGCTCCGTCTCTTTCATTAATATTCCAATAATGCTTTTGCTGCGTTGTAGATCCGTTCTTCTCCGGGCAGGATCGCCTTTTCGAGGACCGGATGGAAACCGACAGGGGTAAAGGTGGAACCGACACGCTGGATCGGTGCGTCCAGATAGCGGAACATCTCCGTCCCGATGATTCCGGCTATTTCAGCACCGAAACCGGAGAACACTTTGTCTTCATGCACGATCAGCACCTTGCTGGTCTTTTTCACGGAGGCGAAGATCGTTTCCGTATCGAGCGGGATCAGCGAGCGGATGTCGATGACTTCAACGTCCCAGTTATGTTCTTTCTTCAGCTTTTCGGCAACGGTCAGGCAGAAATGCGTCGTGTTGCCATACGTGATCACACTCAGGTCGCTACCCGGCCGGCGGATGCGGGCTTTCCCGAAAGGAACCTCGAAGTCTTCCGGCACGAAGCTGGCTGCTTCGACCGAGTTATACTGTGCCTTCGGTTCGAGAAAGACGGTGAAGCCTTTCGAACGTATGCTGGTACGCAACAACCCTGCCGCATCGTCGGCAAAAGAAGGATAGACGATGCGGGCCCCCGGAATGGAGGTCAGCGCACCTTCGATCGTTTGTGAATGGTAGAGCCCGCCGCCGATATAGCCGCCCGATGCCAGGCGGAGCGTCAGGTTCGGGGTGAACTGTCCGTTGCTTCGCCAGTATTCGTGGGTACATTCGACATACTGCTCGATGGCCGGCCAGAAGTAATCGGCAAACTCGGCTCCTTCCACCACGACGTGTATTTTCGGGTCGAAGCGGCACATGCCGTTGGCCGTGCCCACAATGTAATCTTCGGCGATGGGAGCATTGAAGATACGTTTCGGTCCGAACTCCTGCTGCATACCTTTGGTGACGTTGAACACGCCGCCTTTATCTTTGTTTGCTACGTCCTGTCCCCACAGGAATGTATTCGGGTTATGGCGGAATTCTGCTTTTAGTGTTTCGTTGATTGCGGTTACCAGTGTTTTCTTTTCGCCATTTTCTTCTTTGTGTGTGCCGTCTGTATATTTCTGCGGCTGGTAAGGTTCGGGCAGGACATAGTCAAAGATCGTTGCAGGGTCGGGTTCGGGAGCCGCCATCGCTTTTCGGTTGGCTGCGCTCAGGTCTTTTTTCGCCTGTGCTTCTATCTGCTTCAGCTCATCTTCGGTCAGGCGGTTGTAACGGAGCAGCATACGACGGAATTTTTGCAGCGGGTCGGCTGCTTTCACGTAGGCAAGTTCGTTTTCATCGCGATACAAAGTCTGCTTGTCGGAGTTCGAATGGGAACCGATGCGTACGCAGTTTGCATGGACGATCACCGGATTATGCGTATTGATCGCATGTTCGCGGGCTTCGGTCATGGCGTTCATCGAGTCGAAAACGTCTTTTCCGTTGCAGTGGATGATGCGTAGGTTCTTGAAGCCGGAGAAATTGTCGGCCACCTTGCGGTTGGCCGTCTGGTCCTTTTTGGGGACGGAGATGCCGTAGCCGTTATCCTGCAGGACGAAGATAACGGGGAGCTGTTCGTTACTCGCCCCGTTGATGGCTTCGTAGACGTAGCCTTCGGAAGTGGCGGATTCACCGTGTGAAGTGATCGCAACACCTGTATGGTCGTAATAAACCATTGCGCGGGCGACACCTACGGCATGCAGGTCGTGTGTCCCGGTTGCCGAGGATATGTTTTCGATATGCCACTCCGGTTTAGCGAAGTGGTTGGACATGTGCCGGCCGCCGCTGGACGGGTCGGTCGCTTTCGAGATGCCGTTTAGGATAACTTCTTCCGCCGTCATTCCGGCAGAGAGGACCGTCAGCATATCGCGGTAATAGGGAAAGAGGTAATCCTCTCCCCGGTGGAATACCTGTCCGATGGCAAGCTGGATGCCGTCATGTCCCGCATAAGGGGCATGATAGGACCATCCTAAGGACTGGAGCAGGTAAGAAGGCGCCTTTTCATCGAGCGCCCTGCCGAGACTCATCAGGTAGTACCATTTGCGAAGTGTCTCGGTATCGGTCGTTTTTATATCGTATCGTTTCATACTTGATTATTTTATATTGTATTAATTGTTTGGTGATAAATGCAGATTTACCGGTGCGGAAGATGGATGACATGGTTGTCGCTTGTAGGGGCAGGGCTCTGCTCTGCCCATTGGATCCGGGCAAGACGGAGGTTATTTTCATTGGGCGGAGTAGAACCCCGCCCCTACGGGACACCATTATTTTATTGCGCACAGATAAATCATTATTTATCCCAATTCTCAAGGTAGTCCGCAACCCGCCGCAGGAACTCTCCGCCGAGAGCACCGTTGATGATCCGATGGTCGTACGACAGGGATAGATACATCTTGTGTCGTATTGCAATCGTATCTCCTTCGGGTGTTTCCACTACGGCCGGTTTCTTTTCGATGAAGCCGACGCCTAAGATTGCGACCTGGGGCTGGTTGATGATCGGGGTCCCGAACAGGCTTTTGAACGAGCCGAAGTTGGTGATCGTGAAGGTTCCGCCTTGAATGTCGTCC
Source organism: Parabacteroides vesiculifaciens (assembly GCF_049860805.1). NCBI lineage: Bacteria > Pseudomonadati > Bacteroidota > Bacteroidia > Bacteroidales > Tannerellaceae > Parabacteroides > Parabacteroides vesiculifaciens. The sequence goes on along the minus strand of NZ_CP187555.1, from coordinate 1,639,024 downwards.
GGCATCAGCTTGTTACTGCGTGCTTTGGCTGCAAGGCTGTCGATACTGCCGGCAAGGCCGTTCAGATTCAGTTTGTCCGCGTCATGGATAACCGGCACGATCAGGTTGCCGTCCGGCAGCGACACGGCGATACCCAGGTTGATATGCTTTTTCAGAATGACTTTATAGCCGTCAACCGATGCGTTCACATATGGGAATTCAGCCAGCGCTTTTGCCGTAGCTTCTGCTATGGCAGGCATGAAAGTGAGTGCCACGCCTTCGCGCTTGAAGAATGCATCTTTTACGCGGCTACGCCATTTCACGAGGCGGGTAACGTCGGCTTCGACAACGGTCGTGACGTGAGGAGACACTTTTTTCGACATCACCATGTGGTCGGATATGATGCGGGCTACGCGATCCATTTCGACTGTTTCGTCTTCGGTAATAGCTGCCGGGTTGCGTCGATCGTCGATGGTGGGCGGCATCGACCGGAGATGGTGGGCGCCATCTGCAGTAGATGGTGCGTTGCATCCGCCGGAGATGGTGGACTGCATCGACCGTTGATGCAAGTTTTCGGTTTCACTTTGTGGGGCGATACCGCTTTTCTTTGCCGTGATATAATCTTTGATATCTTTTTTGCTGAGCCGCCCTTCGTAGCCGGTTCCCGGAATGGCATCCAGTTCGGCCTGCGATATTTTGGCTTCCTGTGCCAGTTGCAACACGATGGGCGAATACCACCTTCCGTCTTCTTCTTTGGATGATTTGACCGGCTGGGCGGGTTCTGCCGGGGTGGACCGGACCGTGGTGCTTTCGTCGCTTTTGGCTGCTGCGGAAGCGGAGCTTTCCTGAGTTTCTCCTTCTTCGCCTTCCAACTGGATCAGGGCGACGGTCGTGCCGACGGCTATCGTATCGCCTTCGGCAAACAGCAGTTCGAGAACCTTCCCGGCTACGGGAGAGGGGATTTCCGCACTGACTTTGGCGGTACTCACTTCAAAAAGGACATCGTCCTCCTGAACAGCATCGCCTACTTTGACGGACCAGGAGACAATCGTCCCTTCCGTGATGCTTTCGCCCAGTTTGGGCATTTTTATTTCAAATGTCGACATAGTTTAAATGTGTATTTTATGTTCTGATATTGAAGTTCCAGGCCGGCGTTGCATATTTGTTGTCACGCAGGGACCGGATGGCGTTCAAATCGTCTTCAGTGAATGAATAGGGACGGGGAACCGTCTTGTTTTCTGTAAAATAGTTCAGAAGTGCATCTCTGAATTCTCCGATAGATACCGCTTTGCGGGTATAGGTACAAATATTGGTGACCGGGCTTCTTACGGATTTGACATAAAAAGGAGCGGGCTTCATCTCATTGCTCTCCGGCCTCCGTCCTGTGCTTTTGAGGGCGGTCGCCAGGCGATACAGGTCGGTTGAGAATAAGAGGGTGGCGTGATGCAAGATCCTGCTTTTGTGGATGGATTGTGCGCTGCCCGATATTTTCAGCCCGTCGATCGTGAGTGCCTGCCGTTCGTCTGCCTTTGCCCGGATGCCGAATGTGGCAAGGAAAGCGATCAGCCGGGCAGTGAATGTGCCGGACGTAAGTTCCTTGTTGCTTTGTATAAAAGTCACATTCAGGTTGCCCGAATCGTGATAGACGGCTCCGCCACCTGAATAACGGCGTACGACTTTGATATGCTTCTCCTGTATATAGTTCCGGTTTATCTCGTCCCATACATTCTGATGCTTGCCGATGATGACGGACGGTTCGTTTTGCCACAACATGAAGATGTTGTCCGAAAAGTTCTTGAGCAGATACTCTTCGGCTGCCAGATTGAACCAGGCATCGGTGTATGGATTGTCGATATAAAGCATCATCAGAGGTACAGGCTTTCGTGTATCACCTCTCCGACAGTCGGATGGGGGAATACGGTTTTCTTGAATTCATCGACCGTATAACCATGTTCGACGGCGATACCGGCAATGACGATGATCTCCGATGCCGGATTTCCCAACAGGTGGCAACCGATGATCTGGCCGTTCACGTTCGTCAGGAGCTTGCAGAGCCCGTTGCCGGTTTCGTTTTCGGCGACAAAGCGTCCGGAATAGGTCATCGGTATCTTCACAAGGTTGTAATATTCACCGTTTGCCTTCAACTCTTCTTCCGTTTTGCCGACACCGGCTACTTCCGGGTTGGTGTAGACGACGGCAGGAATGGCACTGTAGTCCATCCGGTCTTCATGTCCCAGTATATGGTTGACGGCAACCTCACCTTCCCGGTAAGCCGTATGGGCCAGTTGCGAAAATCCTGTGATATCGCCGGCTGCATAAACGTGCGGATGGGAGGTCTGCATATATTCGTTCACCCGGACTCCCCGGCGGTCCGTCTCGATGGAAAGGCTTTCCAGGCCCAGTTCTTGGGTGATTGCCCGGCGACCTACGCTGACTAAGATTCTGTCGGCCGGAATCGCATTCGTCTTGCCGTTTTTCTCGACAATGACCTCTTTCGGGTTGACTTCGATCACTTTTGTGTTCAGATGAAATTCCACCCCTTTCTTGGCGTATTCGCTCCGGAGCATGGCGGACGCCTCTTTGTCCATCGCACCGAGTATTTCCGGCATCATCTCGATTACCTTCACTTTTACTCCCATGCTGGTGAAGAAGGAGGCGAACTCGATCCCGATAACGCCGCCGCCAATGATGGCAAGTTCTTTGGGGAGTTCTTTACTGTCGAGCGCTTCCCGCGAAGTCCAGTATTCCGTTTCCGAGAGTCCCTTGATAGGCGGGATTACTGTTTCGGAACCGGTGCAGAGAAGTAAGTTTTTGACGGTGAAAAGGTCGTTTCCGCACTGTATGCGGATCATTCCGTCCGTTTCCCCGTTCAACACGGCTGTCCCTTCGACGATCGTGATCCCACTTGAAGTGAGGCGCATCTTTACACCGGACGTCAGTTTTTTGACCGTCCGGTTCTTGCGCCCGATGATCTTGTCCATATCGAAAGACGGCGTCCCTTCCGATGAAATGCCATATTTGGAGGATGTTTTGAAACTGTCCAGTATTTTGGCGGAGTATAATAACGTTTTTGTGGGAATACAACCTTCGTTCAGGCAGACGCCTCCGATGGCGTTCTTTTCGAAGAGGACGGTCTTCAGGCCTCCTTCGGCTGCCCGTTCGGCGGCGGTATAGCCCGCCGGCCCTCCTCCTATAATTGCAATATCGTAATTCATGTTTGTGCTTTATTTAGTTTGACATTCTTCGGCGTCTTCGGCAAGTACGCAAAAAAGAGAAAGAAGCTATTTTATCATTTCGACAGTAAAAGGGGATTGTCGCTTTCAAATAGAAACGTTAAAAAATATTACCCTTACTACTAATTCTATTTATATGCACTACTAATCCGATTTACATGGGGTCGTAGTGACATTTTGGTAATGGAGCAATTTTCTCTTTTCTCGATTGTAAATAGTGATATCGGTGCTTAAAACGGCTTTTCGTTTTTTATTTGAAAACCAGGACTCTTTTGTCCAACGGTTTGATCTCTTTCGGTCCGGGTTCTTCCGTCGGTGTTCCGAAAGGCATCTGTGCTACCAGTTCCCATTTCGGGTCGAGTTTCCATTCTGCACATACCGTTTCGTCAATTAACGGATTATAATGTTGGAGGGAAGCACCTAAACCGGCATCTTCCAACATTGTCCAGATAGCCAGTTGGTGCATGGCGGATGTTTGTTGTGCCCAAACCGGGAATTTGTCGTAATAAGTAGGGAAGGAGTCTTGCAATTGTTCGACTACCGCTTTGTCTTCAAAGAACAGGATCGTCCCATAGCCGGCTGCCAGGCTTCCGTCTATTTTAGCCTCCGTCCCTTTGAAAACTTCCGCTGAAACAAGTCTCTTCAATGTCTCTTTCGTGATTTCCCAAAGTCTTTCATGATTCTTGCCCAGTAGCAATACGATACGGGTGGATTGTGAATTAAAGGCTGAAGGGACGTTCATAACTGCGAAGTCTATTATTTCTTTGATCTGTTCGTCTGATATCGGGGAACTGTTCGTGATGTGATAATAAGTTCTGCGATGTCTCAATGCTTCTTTAAAATCTCGTGCCATAATCAATACGTTTTTATTTTGTGTTTCTTTGAAAATAAAACCATCAGGAGTTTGATTTTGTTGCGAATACCTCCTGTTGTTTCTCAAATAAACCGATAGAATTAATCTATCACGGAAGGATTACCGGTGAAAAGGCTGTATCTTTGTCACCCAAAAAGAGTTAAGGAATGATTGGAAAAAAATTGCCGGCCGTTTTTTGGATCGTGTTTGCCATATGGGTGATCCTGCAGGTCTGCTTAGTAGTAAAATACTGGGATATGCCTAACCACGACGATGCCCGTTTTTATGCTAAATATGCAACCGAATGTATTGAGACAGGAACTTGGTATCCTGCCCCTCATAACCAGTATGATCTTTTTATTTTCGGTCCCGGATATGTTAATTTGCTTATTGGCATTCAAACGCTTTTCGGATCTTTTTCATACATCCGTTTGCTGAATTTATTACTGAATATGGCAATGGTATTTGAGATACTGTTGCTTGCCCGCCGGCTTTTTAATGATAGAATCGGGTATTACGCTTCAATCTTATATATGTTGGTCTATTCGAACCTGTATATCCCGATTGCAATGCTGACCGATTTGCCCTTTACATTCCTGCTGCTGACAGCGTTGCTTTTGTGTACCAGCCGTAGATTGTTTCCGATTCTTTTTGCAGGTGTGATTATTGGCTTGGCAAATTGGTTCCGTCCATTGGCGGTCGTCTTTTTATTTGCCATAATTGTCCATTTCATCGTCCAAAAAAGAGGTTGGCGGAGTTATGTAGCGTTGTTTATACCTCTTGTGTTGACGGTTTTCCTAATAGGTCAAAGTGCAAAAGCGAGAACGGGCCATTTTGTGTACCAGGCAGTATCGGGAGGGTATAACCTGGCAATGAGTTCTTTTGATGAAGCAAACGGTTTAGTCAATTTTAATGGCTTCAGTGATCCGGATAACTATATTTGCCTTCCTCCCGGAGACTATACCTATATGGAGCGGGACAGCCTGTTAAAGCGTGCGTCGATCCGCTGGATATCGGAACACCCGTTTGAATATATTTCCCAAATACCTCTCAAGCTGGTCGCCTTATATAGTGAAGATACCTGGACAGAGCGTGTAAAGCCGGATATGGGATTTAGAGTAGTACTTTCAAATGTGAAAGGTAATGATTTGAAATTAATAGAGTTAATAGCTTCTCTGGCGTTGAAAAGTGTTGTCTATTACGCGGTACTTTTATTATTCCTTTACTACGTGTGGAAGAACCGGCGTGACCTGTTCCGGGAACGGAATATCTATCTCCTGATTCCTGCTTTAGGCACGGTTGTAACGGTTTTATTCGTGATTACTTCCCGCTATCATTATCCTTATTTGTTTGCGATAACAATCTATGCCGCAGCGGGACTTGATGCTCTCATACAGAATAAATTAAGGAAAAATAGCAGAAAGTGCTGATTTATTTGCTGATTTCTTGTGTGTGAATGAAAATAATTTGTACCTTTGTGCCCCGTAAAAGAAGAGAAACTCTATTAGAATCTTTGTTTTTGTTCAAGATGCAGTTCAAAAAGGGAAGACAGATAGCAGGAGTTGACTTAAATTTCGTAATATTAAAAAGAAAGATTAGCGATGTCTAAAATTTGTCAAATTACCGGAAAGAAAGCAATGGTTGGCAACAACGTTTCTCACTCTAAGAGAAGAACGAAACGTAAGTTTGATGTGAACCTGTTTACTAAAAAGTTCTACTGGGTAGAACAGGATTGTTGGGTTAGCCTGAATATTTCAGCCGCTGGCTTGCGTACTATCAATAAACTTGGTTTGGATGCAGCAATTAAGAAAGCTGCTGAAAAAGGTTATTTAAACGCTTAATTTGAGGAGGAAATAAGAAATGGCAAAGAAAGCAAAAGGTAACAGAGTTCAGGTAATTCTTGAATGCACTGAGCACAAAGAAAGTGGTATGCCGGGTACTTCTCGATATATTACTACAAAGAACAGAAAGAATACAACTCAGAGATTGGAGCTGATGAAGTACAATCCTATCCTGAAGAAGATGACGTTACACAAAGAAATTAAGTAAGAGGAGATTAAACAATGGCAAAAAAAGCGGTTGCAACATTTAAGAAAGGTGACGGTCGTACCTATTCTAAAGTAATCAAGATGGTTAAGTCCCCGAAGACCGGTGCTTACATCTTCCAGGAAGAAATGATTCCTAACGAAGCTGTTAAAGATTATTTCGCTAAATAACAGAGCGTAATATCAAGATACAAAGAGAGGTTCTTCCCCATAGAGGGAAGGGCCTCTTTTTTTGTCTCCATTCGGGTGGTTATATGGAATATTTTCATAATTTTGTGTGGGCTAATCTGCGGCTGTCCGGTTGAGGACTGTTCGTGAGTCGGACCTACACACATTGGTAAATAATAAATAGAAACAAATAAATAATTAAGAACCATGAGATTTGATGTATCCAGCACAGCGCTGTTATCACGTTTGCAATCTATTAGCAAAGTTATTGCTTCTAAGAATTCATTACCTATCCTGGACAGTTTCCTTTTCAACCTGGAAGGTAATAAACTCACTATAACAGCTTCGGATGCTGAAACACGTCTGGTTACATCCGTTGACGTGATGAATGCACAGGGAAGCGGGCTTTTCGCCGTCTCAGCAAAAATCTTACTCGATCCGTTGAAAGAGCTGCCCGAACAACCGCTGACTTTTGATATTAATGACGATAACCTGGAAATCTTTATCCATTTCCAGAATGGTAAATATAATTTTATCGGACAGAAGGGAGATACGTATCCGCAGCAAAAACCGCTGAATGAGAATGCAATCTCCATCATGATGGACGCACAAATGTTACTGAACGGTATCAGCCGTTCCCTCTTTGCAACGGCAGACGATGAACTTCGCCCGGTCATGAACGGTATCTATTTCGATATTCATACGGACGATCTGACTTTCGTCGCTTCCGACGGACATAAGCTGGTGCGCCTGCGCAATCTTTCGGTGAAATCACCGGAAAGAGCTTCTTTCATTCTGCCGAAGAAACCGGCTAACCTGCTCAAAGGCCTTTTATCAAAGGAAGGGGAGATGGTTAGCATCAAGTTCGATGATAACAACGCCTATGTGAACTGTTCTAATTTCGAAATGGTTTGCCGCCTGATCGAAGGCCGTTACCCGAATTACAACAGCGTGATCCCGCAGGAAAATCCTTTCAAGGTGGCAATCGACCGTATCTCTTTCCTGAATGCCTTGAAGCGCGTTTCCGTTTTCTCCAATCCGGCGAGCAGCCTTGTGAAGTTGCAACTGAAGGAGAGCGAAATGCTTGTTTCCGCACAGGATATCGATTTCTCTACTTCCGCAGAAGAAAAGATTGTTTGCAGCTTTGACGGAACCGAATTAAGCATCGGTTTCAAAGCCACTTATCTGATTGAAATACTGAGCAACATCAACTCGGAAGAGGTGATACTCGAACTGGCTGATCCTTCGCGTGCCGGTCTGATCGTTCCTTCTGAAAACGAAGAGAACGAAGATCTGCTGATGCTGTTGATGCCTATGATGTTGAATGATTAAAATATAAAAAATGCAGTTAAACCTGAAAAACCCGTTAGTCTTCTTCGATCTGGAGACTACGGGTATTAATATTGTAAAAGACCGTATCGTAGAAATCTCTTTTGTCAAAGTTTTCCCGAATGGGAAAGAGGAATCTAAAACGAGACGGATCAATCCGGAAATGCCCATTCCACCGGAATCGACCGCAATACACGGCATCACCGACGAAGATGTAAAAGACTGTCCTACTTTTAAAGAAATAGCCAAATCGCTGGCAACCCAGATAGAGGGGTGTGATCTGGCAGGATATAACTCCAACCGCTTTGATATCCCTTTGCTGGCAGAAGAGTTTCTGCGTGCAGGTGTCGATATCGATTTGAATAAACGCAAGTTTGTAGACGTACAGACCATTTTCCATAAGATGGAACAGCGTACGCTTTCGGCCGCTTATAAGTTCTACTGCGATAAGAGCCTTGAAAATGCCCATACGGCGGAGGCCGATACGATGGCGACTTATGAAGTGCTGAAAGCGCAATTGGACCGTTATCCGGACTTGCAGAATGATATCAATTTCCTTTCCCAATATTCAAGCTATACGAATAATGTGGACTTTGCCGGCCGTATGGTGTATAACGATAAAGGGGAAGAAGTGATCAACTTCGGCAAATATAAAGGGCGTCTGGTAGAGGAGGTGCTGAAGAACGATCCCGGTTATTATTCCTGGATTATGAATGGCGACTTCCCTCTGAACACTAAGAAAATACTGACTGAGATAAAATTGAGAGGTTTTAATTCGAAATAAGAACCATGAATAATTTTGAGTTTAGTAATCCTGTAAAGGTTGTTTTCGGCAAAGGTTCCATTGCCCGTCTGTCCGCTTTGATTCCGGAAGGAAGTAAAGTGCTGATGGTGTATGGTGGCGGAAGCATAAAGAAAAACGGTATCTACGACCAGGTGACAAAGGCGCTGAAAGATTTTGAAGTGACTGAATTTCCGGGTATCGAAGCAAATCCGCATTACGAAACCTGTATGAAGGCCGTGGAGATCGTCAAAGAGAAGAATATCGATTTTCTGTTGGCCGTAGGTGGTGGTTCGGTGATCGATGCGACAAAGTTTATAGCGGTATCGGTCGGTTTTGAAGGTGATCCGTGGGATATCCTTTCGAAAGGCGGGCAGGTAAAGAGTGCTCTGCCTTTGGGTACGGTACTTACATTGGCTGCTACCGGTTCGGAGATGAACGAGCGTTCGGTGATCTCCCGCGTATCGACCTGTGAGAAACTGAATTTCGCCAGCCCGTTGGTATTTCCGAAGTTTTCTGTGCTGGATCCGGAAGTGACCTATTCGCTCCCCGCACGCCAGGTCGCAAACGGGGTGGTCGATTCTTTTATTCATGTAGTGGAACAATATCTGACATATCCGGTCAATGCGAAGGTGCAGGATGCCTTTTCGGAGGGATTGATGCGTGTCATCCATGAAGAGGGGCTGAAAGTCCTGGATCATCCGAATGACTACGATATCCGTGCCAACCTGATGTGGGCGGCCACCAATGCGTTGAATGTCTGGATCGGTCAAGGGGTTCCCCAGGACTGGTCGTCACACCGTATGGGCTATTCGCTGACGGCGCAGTTCGGACTGGATCATGCACAAACACTGGCTATTCTCTTGCCGGGTGTCATGACGTATATGTTTAAGGAGAAGCAGGCCAAGCTGGCTCGTATGGGTGAAGTCGTTTTTGGCATTACCGATGGAACGGAAGAGGAAAAAGCACGTAAAACAATTGCTGCCTGTGAAGATTTCTTCCGTCGGATGGGGCTGAAAACGCGCCTCGGTGAATGCGGCATTACGGAAAAAGATTTGGATGCCCTTGCTGCCCCTGTAGATAAACAGGGTTGGAAATTGGGCGAACATCATAATATCGACAGCCGTGTGGCGCGCGAGATAATGACGTTGCGTTTGTAATCGCATTCCTGTGCCGGCAGGCAAAAAGTTCCATGCCTGTGAAACAAAAGTTCCATGCCTATGGAATTAAAGTTTCATGCCTATGGAACAATCGTTTTATGCTTATGAAATTCCGGTTTCGTCCGGAGATGTACACAATTGGGTTATGGAGAACAATTTGAAAGGTAAACATATCATATTGGGGATTACCGGGAGCATAGCGGCCTATAAAGCTGCTTATATCATCCGTGCCCTCGTGAAGAAAGGGGCGGAGGTCCAGGTTGTGATTACCCCTGCGGGAAAAGAATTTATTACGCCGCTTACATTATCCACGTTGAGCAGCCATCCGGTGATCAGCGAGTTTTTCTCGAATCGTGACGGCACGTGGAATAGCCATGTCGATCTCGGCCTTTGGGCGGATGCCATGCTGATTGCGCCGGCTACGGCTTCGACGATCGGAAAGATGGCAAACGGCATTGCCGACAATATGCTTATCACGACATATCTGTCTTGCAAAGCTCCGGTGTTCGTTGCCCCGGCGATGGATTTGGATATGTTCGCGCATCCTTCCACACAGCAGAACTTAGACCGGCTCCGTTCATTCGGGAATCGTATTATCGAACCTGCCGAAGGGGAGCTTGCCAGCCATCTGGTAGGTAAGGGACGGATGGAAGAACCGGATAAGATCGTGGCGGTACTGGAAGATTTTTTCGCTTCCCAAATTCAGCTTGAAAAAAAAAAGATTGTAATAACTGCCGGTCCGACATATGAAAAGATAGATCCCGTTCGTTTTATAGGTAACTATTCTTCCGGAAAGATGGGGTTCGCATTGGCGGAGGCCTGTGCCGGCCAAGGTGCAGAAGTTACATTGATAGCAGGTCCGGTGTCTTTAAAAACGGTTCATCCGAATATAAAGAGGATCGATGTCGAGTCTGCCGAAGAGATGTACCATGCTGCCATGGAGGCTTTCCCGGAGGCTGATGCCGGGATTCTTTGTGCGGCAGTTGCGGATTATCGTCCGGATGTGCAGGCAACCGAAAAGATCAAACGGGAAACAAAAGGGGAAATGACGCTTCTTCTCGTTCCGAACAAAGATATCGCCGCCTCGCTCGGAGCAATCAAGCGGGAAGGACAGATCTTGGTCGGTTTCGCGTTGGAAACAAATGATGAAACGGCTCATGCGGAAGGAAAGTTGAAGCGGAAAAACCTCGATTTCATCGTGTTGAACTCTTTACGGGATGCAGGTGCAGGATTTCGTTGTGATACAAATAAAATTACGATCATCGACAAGGAAGGAGAGGCGACAGCTTATCCTTTAAAAAGCAAACAAGGAGTAGCCGTTGATATTATAAATAAATTGGCAACGTTATTAAAATGAAGATGATAAAGAGATTGTTATATATATGTTTATTGGGCGCTGCTCCTTTTTGGGGAGAAGCGCAGGAGTTGAATGCCCGTATCACCATTAACAGTGATAAGGTACAGGCTACCAATAAGCAGGTCTTTACCACTCTGCAAACTGCATTGACGGAGTTTGTTAATAACAAAAAATGGACGGACGCCACTTTCGCCATGAACGAACGTATCGACTGTACCATGACTATTATTATAAGTGAAATAGTTTCCGATAATAGCTTTAAGGGCGAAATACAGGTACAAGCCCGTCGTCCGGTTTATAATTCCAGTTATACCACAACCTTGATGAATTATCGTGACACGGAACTTTCTTTCGACTATACCGAGTTTGAACCGTTGGAATATACGGAAAATACGTTGAACAGTAACTTGATCGCAACTGTTGTTTACTATATTTATACGATCCTCGGACTGGATTTCGACAGTTTTTCCCCGAAAGGGGGCGCTGCTTTCTTTCAGCAGGCCATGCAGATTGTCAGTTTGGCGCAAGCACAGACATCATGGACCGGTTGGAAAGCATTTGAAAACGACCGTAACCGCCACGCTTTGGCAACGGCTCTGACGGACAATACTTCGGAATTGTTCCGGGATATGTGGTATAACTATCATCGTAAGGGCCTCGATGAAATGGCCGCTAATCCGGATCGCGGACGTACGACCATAATCGGTTTGCTTCCGGTTTTAGAGCAGATTAAAAGTTCTCGGCCGACATCTCCGTTGCTACAGATGTTCGCCGACTCCAAACTGGATGAAGTCGTTTTGATTTATTCGAAAGCTACTACGCCGGAGAAGCAGGAAGGCTATAAAATGTTGTCCAATCTGTATCCTGCCCTCACGACACGTATGGAATCGCTTAAAAAGTAATCTGGAATAACTATGCTGAAATCTTTATTCATACGGAACTTTGTCCTGATAGACAGCCTGGATATTAAGTTCGATAAAGGTTTTTCTGTGATAACCGGTGAGACGGGGGCAGGAAAGTCTATTATATTGGGTGCCCTTTCCTTAGTCCTCGGACAGCGTGCAGATGGAAAGAGCATTAAGAACGGTTCTGATAAATGTGTGATAGAAGCAGTCTTCGATGTCTCCCGGTATAAACTGGAAGAATTCTTTCTCACAAATGACCTGGAATATGATGCGGAGATTTGTATTCTTCGTCGCGAGTTGTTTGCATCGGGGAAATCCCGCGCTTTTGTAAACGATTCGCCTGTTCCGCTTTCCGTAGTGAAGGAATTGGGGAGCCGCCTGATCGACATCCATTCGCAACACCAGAATCTTTTGTTGGGGGATAACCGGTTTCAGTTGAAAGTAATCGATGTAATGGCTGAAAACGATATCCTGTTGATCCTTTACCGGAAGGAATACAGCCGTTATTTGTTTTTGAAAAAAGAACTGAAAGAGCTGACTGAAAAGGCTTTCCAGACTAAACAGGAGGAAGATTACGTACGTTTTCAGTTGGAACAACTGACGGATGCCGCTCTGATAGCCGGTGAACAGGAAGAACTGGAACAGGAGTTGGAAACCCTTTCCCATGCCGAAGAGATAAAAGGTTCTCTTTATAAGATTACCCAGCTGTTAGATGGGGAAGAACAGGGAGCCGTCCAGCTGATAAAAGAAGCCCTTTCCACTGCAGAGAGTTTGGAGCGTTATTATCCCAAAGCGAAGGAAATAGCGGAACGCCTGCGTTCTGCCTATATCGATATGAACGATTTGTCTTCTGAAACGGAAGTGCTGAAGGAGGACATAGAGTTTAATCCCGAACGACTGGATTGGGTGAACGAACGTCTTGATACGTTATACACCCTGGAGCAGAAACACCGGGTTTCCAAAGTGGAAGAATTGATCGAGTTGCAGGTTAAATACGCCGAACAGCTAAAGGAGATCGATTCTTTTGACGAACAGATCGAATCGTTGAAGAAGCAGTTGGAGGTCTCTCATCAGGAATTGCTTCAACAGGCTGCTGTATTGAGCGAGCAGCGTAAGATCGCCTCAAAAGCGATTGCCTCCCAACTGGTGGAAATGGTCGTTCCGTTGGGGATGCCGAACACGCGTTTCTCGATCGATTTTGTCCCCAAACAGGAGCCGGAAAGCGATGGAATGGACGAAATCTGCTTTATGTTTTCTGCCAATAAGAGTGCGGAACTGCAACCTGTCGCTCAGACGGCATCCGGAGGTGAAATTTCCCGTCTGATGTTATGTATTAAGGCTATGATTGCCGGATTTACGGCATTGCCAGCTATCATTTTCGATGAAGTGGATACTGGTGTTTCCGGGGATATCGCCGATAAAATGGGGGATATTATGCAGGAATTAGGTACAAAGATGCAGGTTTTTGCCATCACCCATCTTCCCCAGATTGCCGCAAAAGGAAAAGACCATTATTTTGTTTATAAGGAAGATACGGATGAACGCACTGTTACCCGTATCAGGAAAATGAATAAGGAAGAGCGCGTGAAAGAGATCGCACGTATGCTGAGTGGCGCATCGTTGACTAATGCTTCTATTGCAAATGCGAAAGAGCTGTTGAAGGCGAAAAATTAAACCTTTTTATCGCTGTATGGTCATAATAGCAACATTGTGTAATTGCTAATTAAAAATTGAGTGATATGAAGAGAGTGAGTATTATATTAATGGTGGTCCTTTTCTGCAGCTTGCAGGGACATGCACAATTTTGGATCAGTTTCGGATGGAATGAACCCCATTGCCAGAACTGCCTTTGGATGGAACAGGCAATCCGTATGACGAACCGTCAGGCTGCCGAGTATCATAAGATCATTCATCGTTACGGGGAGAAGATCGAGCGTGAAGCTCGCAGGCATTATCGCTATTGGGACCAATCTGCCCGAAAGATATATAAGTTGCGTATGGAGCGGGACCGGAAATTACAACGTATCCTTTCACCATCCCAATTCCGTTTATATGTGCGTTTTGTCCGTGAAACGCCGACACGCATCCATGATTGGAGAGGTTGGTATAATAATCCGCATTATCCGAACTATCGTCCGTCCAGCTCTTGCCATCGTTATGAAGATCATTACTGGCATTGCCGGTGGGAGTATACGAACAATAGATGGTTCGACCGTTTCGATGATGGCAAATGGTATCCCGGCAAGTACGACCGTCCCGGTCATGATAACGGGCAGTGGCGGCCGAACAAGTATGATCGCCCTCAGCCGAATCATAACAATGGCCGTCCTCACCATGACAACGGACAGTGGAAACCCGACAAATACGATCGTCCGAACCACCAGGGAGGCCGTCCCGACTTCGATAATCACAGGGATAAACCGAATAGGGATAAGCACGATAAGGACAAATATGACAAGAAACGTCCGGATCGGACTAAAGACAAGCATTACGATAAAGACAAGAAAGAAGATAAACGCTCTGATAAGGATCGTACGAATGGTCGCCAACGTACGAGTAACAGGCGGAGCATAGAGAAAAGTATCTGACAATGGGATTTAGAGTAAACCGGCGTACCCTGCTTTTAATAGCCGGGTGCGTTTGGATAATAGCAGGCATCAATATCTTAAGGATCGGCATCGTCACCTGGTTGAACGATGCCCATTACTGGCTGTTTAAAGTCGGAGAGGCAATTGTTGTTTTCCTGCTATTCTTTCAGTTTGTCTTTCGCCGTTTGTTTGTGAAACATTCCGAACGGATTTCACAGAAGGGGGAAAAGAACTGTCCTTTTTCGTTTTTCGATGTCAAAGGCTGGATCGTGATGATCTTTATGATTACTTTCGGCGTTACGATCCGCCATTTCCAATTGCTTCCCAACTCCTTTATTTCGGTCTTTTACACCGGACTTTCGTCTGCCCTGATTATTACCGGCATCCTATTCCTGATCCGGGCCTGTTCATCGTCCCGCCTGAGCTGAAAGGCGATAGCTAAAATAAAGCAGGCCAGGCAGCATACCTTTGTTTGTTTTTGAATGCTACACAAAGGTATATATATAAGCGTAAATCTTTGTATCTTTGTCCACATAAAGCCGGGAATAGTCGAATAGCCCGGTGGTAAAAACGGAAAAGATATAGAATAATGAAAGAAAACGAAATGGTGTTCGGCATCCGTGCCGTGATCGAGGCAATCCAAGCCGATAAAGAGATTGATAAAATATTGGTGAAACGCGAAATGCAGGGAGACCTGTCCCGTGAACTGTTCGAAGTTCTGAAAGGACGCGACATACCTGTACAGCGTGTACCTGCCGAACGTCTCGACCGTTTGACACGTAAGAACCATCAGGGGGTAATCGCCTTTATCCCGGCTATCACGTACCAGCGTCTGGAAGATATTATTCCGTTTGTGTATGAACAGGGAAAGAATCCGTTTATTGTATTATTGGATGGGGTCACGGATGTCCGTAACTTCGGAGCGATTGCCCGTACCTGCGAATGTGCCGGTGTGGATGCGATCGTAATACCATCAAAGGGCAGCGTAACGGTGAATGCCGATGCGATCAAGACCTCGGCCGGTGCCCTCCATGTACTGCCTGTCTGCAAGGAAAAGAGTATTACGGAGGCCATCCGTTTCTTACAGGCGTCCGGCGTAAAAGTCTATGCAGCCAGTGAAAAGGCCTATGAAAATTATACGGCCATCAAATATGACGGACCTGTGGCCATTGTAATGGGGGCCGAAGATACGGGTGTTTCGATGGATAATCTACGCATCTGCGACAGCATGGTGAAGATCCCGCAGTTCGGCACGATCGGTTCGCTGAACGTTTCGGTTGCCTCTTCCATCCTGATCTATGAAGTGGTTCGCCAGCGGATGAATGAACAAGCACAATAACATTATAAAATAAAGAGACAATGAAGAAAGTTATCGCAACAAAAAATGCGCCTGCCGCTATCGGCCCGTATAGCCAGGCCGTACAAGTAGGAAATATGCTGTTTGCTTCCGGCCAGTTGGGCCTTGATCCGGCAACAGGCAATTTCGCAGAAGGGGGAGTGAAAGAACAGACCGTGCAGGCATTCAAGAATGTCCATGCAATCCTGGCAGAAGCCGGCCTTAGCATCAACGATGTCGTGAAGACAACCGTATTCCTGGCTGATATGAGCGATTTCGCAGCTATGAACGAAGTCTATGCCTCTCAGTTCGAAGGAACTTTCCCGGCTCGTTCCGCTGTTGCAGTCAAGACATTGCCGAAGAACGGCTTGGTAGAAATAGAAGTGATTGCAGTAAAGGAATAAAACAACCGTCTTCAGTTACAAATACGACTGTCTTTGAAGTCAAAAGCAGATGTATTTGTAACTGAAGACAATTGTTTTTCAAGCTATAGGTTACAGGACTTCTGCTAAAGGTATTTCGTGAATTTGTATTGGTCACGCAAACCCTTTTGTTCCTCTTTGCCCAAAGAGGTAAAATAGGCTTTCCACCCCGGACAGAAATTGATGTGCCAACGCCAGAACCTACCGATTAACGATTTCGGATCTTTGTCATACTTTGCCCGCATCGGGCAGTTTGTGCAAACATGTTTCATGGTGATTTGATTATGATATGTTGTATGATTCGATGATTACTTTCCGAACAACTTTCCGACCAGGTCTTTCTTTCCTATCTTTTGTAATGCTTGTGTGATCTGGCGGCGGAATTCCGGCTTATACCAGAAGAAGAACTGCCGTTGTGCCAGTTTTTGTTCTTTCGTACGGGCCGTATACACCTTTTCCAATGTATAAGGATGATAGCCTGTGTAGTACATCTCCGTTGCCAGAGTCATGGGAGTAGGCGTGAAATCCTGCACCTGTTCGAGCTGGAAATGCAGTTTCTTGGTCTGGATAGCCAAGTTTGCCATATCCGCCTCCGTACAACCGGGATGGCTGGATATGAAATAAGGGATCAGTTGCTGGTTCAATCCTTGTTGTTTGTTTACCCGGTCGAATATCTTTTTGAATTGTCCGAAAAGCTCGAAGGAAGGTTTGCGCATCATCTTCAAGACATTGTCCTCCGTATGTTCGGGGGCGACTTTGAGACGGCCGGAAACGTGGCGGGCGATTAATTCCTCCATATAGGTCTGGGCTGCCTTGTTCAGATTGTCGTCCGCATACCGGTGCAAAAGCAGGTCGTAACGGACACCGCTACCGATAAACGAACGTTTGATTTCCGGCATACAGTCCACTTCTTTGTATAGATCTAACAGCGGCGTATGGTCCGCATTCAGGTTCTTGCAGACGACAGGAGAGATGCAAGATGGCTTCTTGCACTGGGCGCAGATATCCGGATTCTTCCCTTTCATCCGGTACATATTGGCCGAAGGACCGCCGAGGTCGCTCAGATATCCTTTGAAGTCCGGCATCCGGGTAATCTCCTTTACCTCTTTCAATATGGACTCTTTACTACGTGAAGCGATGAACTTTCCCTGATGGGCCGAAATCGTACAGAAAGCACAACCTCCGAAGCATCCGCGGTGGATGTTTACCGAGAACTTGATCATCTCGAAAGCCGGTATCGTCTTCCCCTTATATTTAGGATGGGGCAGGCGGGTGTAGGGCAGGTCGAATGATGCGTCGATCTCCTCTTCCGTCATAGGCGGGAAAGGCGGATTGACGACTATCGTCTGTTTACCTACCCTTTGCAGGATACGGGAAGCTTGTTGCTTGTTGGATTCTTCTTCTATGTGTTTGAAGTTCTTGGCCTGTTTTAGCTTGTCGCGCAGGCATTCTTCATGGGAAAAGAGATGGATGTCGTCCGGTAGCGGCTCTACCGCGTCCGCTAAATAGGCCGTTTGCCGTATATCCTTGATCTCATGGAAGGGAGTTCCCGCTTGCAACCGGCAGACCAATTCTTTCAGGGGAAGTTCCCCCATGCCATATATCAACAAATCCGCCGGGCTGTCTTTCAGGATTCCGGGAAGCAGTTTGTCCTGCCAGTAATCGTAATGCGTGACGCGACGCAGGGAAGCCTCTATGCCTCCCAATACGACAGGGACATCCGGATAGATTTCCTTCAATATTTTCGTATAAACAATGCTGGGATAGTCCGGGCGCATACCGGCACGGCGGTCCGGTGTATAAGCATCGTCGCTACGCAGGCGTTTGTTGGCCGTATAGTGATTGATCATCGAATCCATCGCTCCGGCAGAAACACCGAAGAACAGGCGGGGAGCCCCCAACTTCTTAAAATCCCGGTAATCACCGCGCCAGTCCGGTTGCGGGACGATTGCTACGCGCAATCCCATCGCTTCGAGTGTCCGTCCGATGACGGCAGCCCCGAATGACGGATGATCCACATACGCATCTCCGCTGAAAAGTATCACATCTATATAGTCCCATCCGCGGGCTTCAACTTCTTTCTTTGTAGTAGGCAGCCATGCCTCCGGTCTGAATGTTCTCATGCCGGCAAAGGTACGAATTATATTCTGTCTGTATAATAGGGCAACCGCACCAAATCCAGCAGTAACAATTCTTTATTTCTATGGAGAGAAAAAACCGTTTTTGTCCCGAATAATTCTTTCTTAAGTGCCTGCCAATTCTGTAATCGGTGTCAGTGACTTTATAATCAGTGGTTGTGATTATATAATTGCTGGCACTGATTTTATAATCACTGGCACTGATTACAGAATTGATAGGCACTCCGATGTTTTTATGCCTATGTAGATAAGTTTTCTTGTAGAGGGGATAGATTATTCCTTATATTATGTAGTCCATAAGATCGTATTGCTTAAAAATGAATTTGGTACGGTTGCCCTAAAATTATAACTTTTGCTTATGGGTGATAGGTATTAATGATGTACAAGAGGTATGGAAATCTTTTATCTTTGCAGACGAAAGGAAAAATAAGGTTTGCAAGCGAACTTTATAGTTGCCGGGAGTGTTTTATAAAAAGACATACATTAAAAAACAATACAATATGAAAACATTGACAGACGAAAAGCTCACGATCGTAGGGGCAGCAGGTATGATTGGTTCAAACATGGCTCAGACAGCCATCATGATGGGACTTACTTCTAACATTTGCTTGTATGATCCGTACGCTCCGGGTTTGGAAGGAGTAGCAGAAGAATTATTCCATTGCGGTTTCGAAGGCGTTAATATCACTTTTACTTCCGATATCAAAGAAGCGCTGACAGGGGCCAAGTATATTGTAAACTCCGGTGGTGCCGCCCGTAAGGCCGGTATGACTCGTGAAGACTTGCTGAAAGGAAATGCCGCCATCGCCGAAGAATTCGGTAAGAATGTGAAGGCTTATTGTCCGGATGTCAAGCATATCGTAGTTATTTTCAATCCGGCTGACATCACTGGCTTGATCACATTGTTGTATTCAGGTTTGAAACCTTCGCAGGTGACGACTTTGGCAGCATTGGATTCTACCCGTCTGCGTAGCGAACTGGCTAAACACTTCGGTGTATCTATGGATGTTGTAGAGAACTGCCGTACATACGGCGGCCACGGCGAGCAAATGGCTGTTTATGCTTCTACAGCGAAAGTGGATGGCAAACCGTTGGCAGATATAATCGGCACGGATGCCTTGACAAAAGACCAGTGGGCTGAAATCCAGACGAAGGTAACGAAAGGTGGCGCCAATATCATTGCTTTGCGTGGCCGTTCTTCTTTCCAAAGCCCGTCTTATGTCTCTATCGAAATGATTGCTGCCGCTATGGGTGGTAAACCGTTCCGCTGGCCGGCAGGCGCTTATGTCTCCAACGGCAAGTTCGACCATATTATGATGGCTTGGGAAACTTCCATTACAAAAGACGGTGTGGCACTGAAAGAGGTAAAAGGCACTCCGGAAGAAGAAGCCGCTTTGGAAAAGAGCTACAAGCATCTTTGCGCGCTGCGCGACGAAGTGATCGCAATGGGTGTTTTGCCTCCGATCTCCGAATGGCATGCATTGAATCCGAATATTAAATGAAAAGTCAAAAAGACAGGTAGAAAGATTTAGGTTATCAGATAGTAGGTTTTAGATATTTATTTTAAGGAGTATGTCAAAAGGGCTTTTCGTCCCTTCCCTGACATACTCCTTTTTTACATTTATAACGCCGTTATAAATGTCTTTCCGGATAAAGCGCATCCCACCACTGCGGTTCGTCCTTCAGGTATTTGGCAAACCAGGCAAAGATGGTGTTTTGCCATTCGAGACGTTTCTTGTAATCCGCTACTCCGTGGTTTTCACCGTCTACTTGTACGAACTCGACTGTTTTTCCAAGTAGTTTCAACGCCAGGAACATCTGGATACTTTCTCCGATGGGCACGTTCGTGTCGGCATTCCCGTGAAGCAAGAGGAGAGGCGTTTTGATCTTGTCGGCATTGAACAGCGGACTGTGCTTGGTATAGAACTCCGGGTTATTCCATGGGTAAGTGCCCGTATTGGCAACCGAGCAATATCCATATCCCCAATAACCTTCACCCCAATAACTGCTCAGGGCACTGATGCCCGCATGGCTGACAGCTGCCGCAAACAGGTCGGTTTTTGTTTGCAGATACTGCGTCATAAAGCCTCCGTAGCTGGCGCCGGCACAACCGATCTTCTTCGGGTTGACAAACGAATGTTCTTTGCAGAACTGTTCTGTCCCCTGGATGATTTCATCGGCGGTCTTATCTCCCCAGGCGTTAACGTGGCGGGCGGCGAACTCTTGTCCGAAGCCGGTCGTACCGCTTGGGTTCAGGGTATAGACCACATAGCCGAGGGCGGCATACATATGCATGGAGTAGCTGAATTCCAAAGCGCGGTTAGTAGGAGAAGTCCCGCCGTAGTAATAGACGATCATCGGGTATTTCTGGGATGCGTCGAAGTTGGGCGGAAGATAATAGCGGCCCTGGATGACAGTCCCGTCGGCAGAGGTGAAGTTCCAGTCGCGGACTTCCCCGAACTTGATGTCTTTCAACTTGTCGGCCGACAAATCGTAAATCAGTTGCGTCTTGTTGCTCTTGGTGTTGTAGCTGTACAGGCGGTTGGCGTTGGAGACGCTTTGCCCGTAGTAATACATGACCGGAGCGGCTTCGGCCAGCGAATAGTTGTAGATGACGTCTTCCGGCAGGTCGAGGCGGCGGATCTTCCCGTTGGCCGGGTTGCAGGTATAGACACGTTGGTAATCCTGGTCTTCCGTCAGCATATAGATCTGTCCGTCGAATTTGCTCCATTCTGCATTCGTGACGTTCGGATTGAAGTCTTTGGTAAGCGCTTTTGCCTTACGCGTTGCCGGATCGTACAGGAAAAGCTGTCCGTCGTAGGTGTTGGATATCTGCCCCTCTTTGATGTTCAGCCCGATATTGTCGAAAGCATTGCCGGAACCGAACACCATCAACTGCTTGCCGTCCGGCGAGAAGTTCGCCCCGTTGATGTATTTGGCTTTTTCCCATAACGTGTCGATCGCCATCGTCTGCAAATCCAGCTTATACATGGAATTGGCGGAGTGGGGCAATGAAGTATAATCCTGTTCGCTGGTACTGAACAGCAGGTAACGGCTGTCGGCACTGACATCATGGATAAAGGTATTGTTGTGTCCGTACGTCAGCTGCTCGTATAAACCGGACTGAATGTCGTAGCGCCAGATGAAATAACGGTCACGGAAACCCGGCAGGCGGTCGTTCGGTTCCAGTATACGAAGCATATCCGGCCCGTCTTTAGGCCCTTCCTCCTGGATGGTGTAGAGCAATGTCTTTTCATCCGGCGTAAAGCTGAAACTACCTTCCGGCAGGTTCTCCGCCAAGACTTCTTCCAGCATGGTTGCCGGATCGACTGCCACCAGCTCCTTGCCGTTCATCCCTGTACGGGTGAAATACATCTTGTTGCTTGTGGGCATCCAGTCGGCAGTCAGGATAAAGCCTTTGTCCTGCAATAAAACCCGTCCGGTCGCCGCATCCCGTAGTTGGGCGTATTGTTCGCTTTTCCCGCCTTCCAGCCGGGTATAATATTTCACCAATACATATTTCCCGTTAGGCGAAATGCTCGTTCCCCTGAATTGCGTCCCTTCCAGGATATCGCGCGACGTGTACCGTTTTTCGGGATTGAGGGAAGCAACGACCTGCGCCTCCTCCTCGCTCTTGAACTGGGCTGTCAGCGTGGACGGGCAAGTATCGGTTTCCGCAGTCAGGTATTTGACCACCACTTCATAGCGGTGCGGTTCGAGGGTCAGCTCGGAAGTGGCACCGACCGGTTTATTGTTGACAAACACGTCGAACGTACCTGGCCCGGAAACTTCCAGCGACCCTTTTGTATAGCGGTCGCTATTGAGGTAGAACGAATAGAGGTGCAAAGCATATCCCTTGCCGGAAGCCGGGACGGTGACCAGTCCGGCGGTGTCCGCATCGACGACGGCAGCATTGCTGAAGGCGCGGTCGAAAGGAATAGTCGATTTGACCAGGTTCTTTGCCTCGAAAGGCTTGCCATTGACGTTCAGGCTGTCTGCCAGGATGGGCTTGTTGACCGCTATCGGCCCGGCATAAAGATACTGCATCACTTTTACGTCTTCCGCCGCTTGTGTGGCGAAGGCTGAAAAGAGGAGTAACGGGATAAGTTTAATTTTCTGATTCATATATTGTGTATATTTAGAATGTCTGTTTGCGGGTGGCGCTGATCATATAGAGCCGGTCACTGTCTTCCATCGCGCCGACGGTGAAGAAGGGTGACAGCATACGGGCCAGCTCTTCCACGGGAGGCAATCCTTCCGAGAGCTTTCCGGCGTGCTTGTCATGATGCCCGTTGATCTTGTCGCGGCTTTCGCTGTGGCAGACCACCAGTTCGCCACCCGTTGGCAACAGGCCGGCGAGGTGTGAGATCAGTTTCTCCGGTTCCCGGAAATGGGGGAAAACACTGTAGGCAATGATATAGTCGAACGTCTCTCCCTGTATGTCCCATACGTCCTGGCAACGGAAGTCGACGACCGGCGTCGCATATTTGCTCCGTGCCCTTTCGATCATCGCCGGCGACAGGTCGACACCGACAATCTGCCGAGGCGAATGGGGCAGGAGGTAGCTCTCCAACACACCGGTTCCGCACCCGATATCCAGTATGCGTAATCCTTTCCTAAGCCCGGTCTTTTTCAGGATATCGTTCAGCTTTTCGGGATCATGGTAGCAAAGTTCGTCCCATCTGTCGGCAAGGGTGTCGAAGAAGTCCGCCACCCGGTTCATGGCAATTGTCCCTCCCAGACAAAACACCCTGCGAACAGGCCTTTGAGGTCGGTCGCCTCTCTGAACAAGCCGAACACGGAAGAACCGGAGCCGGACATGGCGGCATATACGGCTCCCTTTTCATACAGCTTGTCTTTGATCTCGGCAATGGCCGGATGTTTCGGGAAGACGCTCTTCTCAAAATCGTTTATCATCAGTTGTCGCCATTCGTCGATCGGTCTCCGGATAATTTCTTTTAGGGAAGTTTCCGGGGCCTCGGGCGTCACCATCGAATAGGCTTCGGGAGTCGAGACGGCCACGTCCGGCTTGACGAGACAGAGGTGGTAGCCTGCCAGTGACAGCTCCACAGGCTCGAATATATTGCCTGTGCCGGATGCGAACACAGGCGTGTTGCGGATGAAAAACGGACAATCCGCCCCGATCGAGGAGGCCAGTTGCTCCAATTCATCCTCCGGGATATGAAGCACGCAGTAATCATTCAGCAGTTTCAGCATAAAGGCGGCATCGGCCGACCCTCCGCCAAGCCCGGCCCCGAAGGGAATGGCTTTCAACAGGTGGACTTCCAGTCCCGGGATTTCATACCGGGACTTCAACAGATTCAGCGCTTTGACAACCAGGTTCTTTTCCTCCGGAGCATCTACCGGAATCCCTGTTTGCGTGAAAGAGAAAGTCCCGGCTCTGACTATTTCCAATGCATCTTTTACCGGGATCGGATAGAAAATCGTTTCGATATTATGGTAGCCATCGGGACGTTTGCTTACTACATTCAGCCCCAGATTTATTTTGGCATTAGGAAAACAGATCATATACTTCTTTTTTATCTTTGTCCTTCGCCAATCATCTCTTCTGCAATGACCAGATCCGCATCCTTCTGGATGTTAGGCAGTTCGAGGCCATAACCTTTGATGCGGTCTTCGCGTTTCAGCAACAGGGAGATCACAAGTGCCAGAACGCCGAAGCAGGTGAAGATCAGCATCGGGATCGTATAGTCGTACGTCGGCTTGCCGTTGATCTCTCCGGTAATGCAATATTTATCCAATACGATACCGATCATATACGGAACACCCATCAATCCCCAGTTCTGAACCCAGAAGATCAGCGCATAGGCTGTTCCCAACTTGTTTTCCGGGATGATCTTCGGAACGGAAGGCCACATGGCCGAAGGAACCAGCGAGAAAGCGATACCCAGCAAAAGAATCAGTCCGAGGGCGATCAACCAGTTGTCCAGCATCGGGATGGAGAACATACTATGGATGAATATAAGCATTACGGAACCGATAATCATGATGGTAGCCCCTTTCCCCTTGCGGTCGTAAAGGTTGCCGAAGAACGGCGTCAGCAGGATATTGCCGAACGGCAACAATGCCGGGATTACGCCCGACCATTCGGGATCGATTCCGAATTTATTGATCATCAGGTTCGGTGCATATTTCAGGAAGGGGAAAACGGCCGAATAAAATAAAACGCAAAGGAGCGCCATGTACCAAAAGCCCTTCAACGTGATAATATCCACGATATCGCCGAAACGAAACGGTTCTTCTGCTTCTTCCTCTCCGGTGGCGTCGGCGGCATCTTCCGCATCGCGTTTCTTGTCCATGACAACGAATACGATGAATGACAGCAGCCCGATGCAAAGCAGAATCAAACCGATGAAGATCGGCATGCTGATGGAGTTGCCGAACGCACGGCTCAACAAAGGCGTAACACCGATTGCCAAACCAGTACCGATACGGGCACAAGCCATTTCCAGCCCCATTGCCAATGCCATCTCTTTGCCTTTGAACCACTTTACGATGATCTTCGAAACGGTGATACCGGCAATCTCGACACCGACGCCGAACAAGGCGTAACCCAGCGAAGCGATCACCAGCGGATATCCGTATTCCGAACCGAAAATAGTAACGGTTGCACCGTCGAAGTTGTGCGATATACCGAGCCATTTAATAAACACGCCGACAAGCATGATGCTGGTTGCCATCAGACCGGTGAAGCGTACGCCCATCTTGTCAAGGATCATACCTCCGAAGATCAGCATCAGGAAGAATACGTTGAACCAGCCGTAGGCACTGGTAAATTTGCCGTATTCATTGGCAGACCATCCCAGTCCGCCGCCTTCGACAGGAGTTTGTAATAAGTCTTGTAGCGGAGCCATCATGTCCGTGATGAAGTAACCGCAGAGCATAGTGAATGCGACGAGCGCCAGAACGGACCATCGCGCCGTCTTCGATTCGCTCAGTTTTCTCTGAATTTGTTTTGTCATGATATTTGTTTTTGAATTATGTTATTCGTTTTCTTTGAGGAACAGGGGCAGGGCGTCTGCAACGATGAAGGTGCTGCCGCCGATAAAGATCATATCGTCCTGTCCGGCACGTGCCAGTGCCTTTTCGATTGCCGAAGGTACGGAATCGCAGACTACGCCCGACAATCCGTGGCTTACGGCCAGCGCGGCAAATCCTTCGGCCGGCATTGCCCGCTGTACGGATGCTTGTGTGAAGAAATAGAATGCCTCTTTCGGCATCAGCTCCAATACGCTGTTGATGTCCTTGTCGTTTACCATGCCGACGATCATATAGAGATGCTTATGGCGTTTCAATTCATCATCCAGCTGGATTTGCAGATATTGCCATCCCCCGGCGTTGTGTCCGGTATCGCATACGACTTTCGGGTTTTGCTGCAAAACCTGCCAGCGTCCCATCAGTCCGGTCAGTTCGACCACATGTTCGAAGCCTTCCCGTATCGCTTCGGCCGGAATATCCACACCGGCAGCCTTCAATAAGTTGATCGCCCCCAATACGGTAATTGCATTCCTGAACTGTACGACGCCACCCAGTTCTCCAAATAGCTGTCCATATTCCGCAGAGTCCAGATACCATTTGCCCGTATCCATCAGATAGGACTCTTTCAGCAATCCTTCATCCTGCGCGAAATAAACCTGTGTGCCGGCTTTGACAGCGGCGTCTGTAAAGACGCGTGCCACACTGTTGCGGTCTACCTCGCCGACTAATGCCGGAACGTCCTTTTTAATGATTCCGGCTTTCTCGAAAGCGATCTTTTCGACCGTATCTCCTAAGAACTGCGTATGGTCTAAGCTGATATTCGTAATGATGCTCAGGATAGGAGTGATGATGTTGGTACTGTCCAGACGGCCACCCATGCCTACTTCGATAACGGCATAGTCCACCTTCTCGGCACGGAAATAGTCGAATGCCATGCTGGAAGTCAGTTCGAAGAAAGAAGGTTGGAGAGGCTCGAAGAAGGAGCGGTTGCGTTCCACAAAATCGATCACGTATTCGCGTGGTATCTTTTGGCCGTTTACCCGGATGCGTTCGCGGAAGTCGATCAGGTGCGGGGAGGTGTAAAGCCCGACTTTGTATCCCGACCGGCGCAGGATGGCGGCTAACAGGTGGCTGACGGAGCCTTTGCCGTTTGTGCCTGCTACGTGTATGGTCTTGTATGCTTTATGCGGATTGCCTAAATGGTCGTCCAGCGCGATGCTGGTCCCCAATCCGGGTTTGTAAGCTGAAGGTCCGGCATTCTGAAAAACTGGAATACTGGTATATAGATAGTGTAGCGTCTCTTCGTATGTCATGCTGTTGTTATTTATATTTCGCAAAAGTAGTCAAATTTATTTATACCTTTGCGCCTCGTTAATAAAAATAGAATAGAAGGGATTGAAATGAATAAACAACGTGTAGCCTATACTCCGACCGGCGGAGTATGTTCTAAAATGATGATTATCGACTCGGAAGACAACGTAATTACAAATGTACAGATCATTGGCGGTTGCCAGGGAAATACACAAGGTTTGTCCAGGCTGCTGGAAGGTATGGAAGTCGGCGATGCGATCCGACGCCTGGAAGGTATCGATTGTCGCGAACGCGGAACTTCATGCCCGGACCAACTGGCACAGGCATTGAAGCAGATCAGTCGATGATCAGTTTATAGCCGATCCCGCGGACATTCAGTATCTTGATCGATTCGTCTTTCGACAGCTTATGCCTTAATTTGGTGATGAATACATGCAGGCTGCGGGCGTTGAAGAACGAATCGTCTCCCCAAAGTTCCATGAGAACGTCTTTCATGGGCAGTACATGGTCTTTGTTTTCACAGAGGCGTTTCAGTATCTCGGATTCCCGGTTGCTTAGCAATTGTTTTTCTCCGCAATGCTGAAGCGTTTGGGTGATGAAATCGAATGTATATTGTCCGAGTGTGAAATTGTTGCTCTCTTCCTTGCGGACGGTTATTTTGTTTAATAACGCTTTGATGCGGACGATAAGCTCCGCCATGCCGAACGGTTTTTTCAGGTAGTCGTTGCCGCCCAGTTCGAAACCTTCCACCACATCGTTGGCAGCGGAGCGGGCGGAAAGGAAAAGGACCGGTATCTGCTGATCCGTCTTCCGAATATGGCGTACCATTGTGAAACCGTCGATTTTCGGCATCATGATGTCTGTGACGATGATGTCCGGTTTTATCTCTTTATAGCGCGATAATCCTTCTTCGCCGTTAGCTGCGAGGAGCACTTCGAATTCTTCACCATCCAGGGTGTCTTTTATAATCATGGCGAGGGTCGGCTCGTCTTCTACTAATAATACTCTGATCTTATCCATTGTCGTTAGTTTTTGAAATGAAGGGTGAAAGTGGAACCTTTCCCCGGCTGGCTTTTGACCGTCACGGTTCCGTTATGTTTGGACATCATATCGCTGACATAATACAGGCCAAGGCCGAAACCTTTCACGTCATGCAGGTTGCCGCTGGGTACGCGGTAGAACTTATCGAACACCCTCTTTTGGTTGGCTTCACTGATGCCGATCCCTTCGTCTGTGACCGATAGAGTCGTCTCTTTGGGTGACACCGTCCCTTTGAGGGTGATGCGGCAGGCCTTCTCACCGGAATATTTGACGGCATTCCCGATCAGGTTGCTGAGCATATTATACAGATGGGTACGATCGGCTGTTACGGTCATATCCTCCGGTATCTCTGTCGTGATGTCGATGGGTTTATCTGTTTTCAGCTTGAATTGTTCGATAAGCGGAGTCAGCAGCTCTGCTACCTGTATTGTTTCGGGACGAAGGCGGAAAGTGCTTCTGTTCTCGACGGACAGAGTCAGGATTTGTTCGACCAGGCCGGATAAATGGTTCAGTTGCTCCCGCACGATATTCAGATATTTCTTTTGCTTCTCGTTTGTCGTATTGCTGTAGTTCAGCAATACATCGTTGGCGGCATAGGCAACGGAGATCGGGGTTTTCAGCTCATGCGTCATATTGTTGGTGAAATCCGTTTTAAGTTCCTCTACTGTTTTTTGCCGCAGGATCGTGTAGAGCAAATAAACGAAAGCGACCAGGATAATCATAAAAAGCAGGAGAGATGAAATCAATATGCCTGCCATCTGCCGGAATACAACCCGGTCGGGGGATTGGAGTTCCAGATCGTAGTAATATTGTTCCGGCTCGATCACATGAGTGAAACGGACGGCGCTTTTCCATGATTCTCCTTTTCCGGAAGCATCCGTATAGGTATATAGTACGGAGTCTTTCACTCCTTGCCGGATTACCTGCAAACGGTATGGGACCGTAATGCCCCGTTCCTGTAGCCCGTTCTTTAATAAAGTATTGAATTGTGCGTAATTGGCTGGAAGTAACGTGTCTATCTTTTGATGCATGAGAATCTGCACGTCCCTTTCCAGCGTCCCGATCATTTGCAAGTACTCATTCAGCGTTTGGGCTGCCTCCATATATTGAATTGTCGAACTTGACGATGATATCGTCATGCTATCCGGGGAAAGGGAATCCTTTCTCTTTTCCGTGTCCTGGCTAAAGTTGAATTGGGGATTTATCTGGCCGTGAAAATTGTTTTTGCTCAGGGAGTCCAGACGCAGGAACAGTTCCATATAGTCGGCCATCCACATGGCTTCCTCTATATTGTCCCATGTGCTTTTCTTACTGGACACATATAAGCCTTTCAGCCAGTACCCTTGTGAAATCGAGAGCCCGGCAAGCGAAAGGCAAATAAGCGCAGCTATTATCTTAAATCGGAGGCGCGTTTTCATATCCTTTTATATTTGCGACAAAAGTATATGTTCCGATTCATTTATTGCGAATCCGGTAAGACTAAATAACACAAACTAATCCTTTACTCCCATAAACCTGAAAGGTTGTGACGGTTTAAAGTCTTTGGAAGCATTCCCATGATAGGTTTCACCGTTGGCTATGGATAGTTTAAGGACGGGTGCACCTTCTGACAAATCCATATCGCATAACCTCACCCAAAATGTATTCGGAGTCAGGCTCGATTCGAAAAAATAAATCAGGTTCTTGCTTTCAGATACCGTCCTCCATTGCGTAGTGGAGATTTCGGGGCTTTCGGGTGTCGATATACCGTAGGGGACAGACGCGTTACGGATCACGCTGAATACACTGGCGATTGCTATCCTTTCGTCATCTGTTTTAGGTATTGCGTTAATATAAAAGCTCGCTCTGGCAAAACGGTCGGCTGCACGGTTCGTTCCCGGAAGGAATACCAATCCGCCAATCGATTTCCAATATTCACAAAGAGCCAACTGTTTATTATATGTAGGGGAGTTTGTCATCACATTATATTCCTTGCTATGGTAAACGGTCAGTTTGCCACCTATATATTCGAATACGGCACAGTCGCCTGTTGCATCCGAAATGGATAAATGTAATGTCGCCAAACGGGAACCGTCCGGCATCCTGTCCGATACCACCTGGAATGTATCTTCATCGATAAAGGAGACTGCTTCTTGGACCGTGGCAAAATTGTCCAGCATATATTGTACCCATATCGTAATGGCAAGCCCCGGTTTATTTTTGTCCCTGGCCGGATATTGGGCTTCAGGCAGCCAAAGCAAATTGGCGACCAGGCCTTTCTCGTTCATGCCGTCGGTGCTGGCAATCTCAAAGGCGGAAGTGACCACGCTGCCGTATTTGGATTTCCATTGTAATGAATTATCGCCGGTTTCTCCGTTACGCTCCATTCCCCGTGGGAATATCCACAGGTTGCTATGCATTTCGGTCTTCCAGTCCATTGTGCGGCCGGTTGCCACCATTCCATTTGTTCCTGAATATACTACTCTTGTACACATAATTTCCAGCTTTTAATGAGTTGTCTTGATACATTTGATTATATATCAACAGTTTGGAATCCTTTAATGTTTACTCTCTTTAAATCGGCTTCCGGTAATTTAATAAATACACGGGAGACGTTATTGTTACCGGTCTTATTATTCCTTGTTCAATTGTTGGCGATAATACTAAATAACACTCCGTAAGCGAGTGATAACACAGTTTCTCCTTTGAAGTCTTTTCCTTTGCAGTGTTGATTAAAAAAACGAACAAAGATGAAACGAATACTTTATTACTCTCTGGTTTTACTTGCTTCCGGTAATGGGATGTTACAAGCGCAGAATTGGATTCATGGAAAAGTGGTTGATAAAGGAGAACAACCGGTAGACGGAGTGGCTGTCGTGTTGCAAACATTGGATTCTACTTATATAGATGCGGTCGTTACGGATAGTCTCGGGACATTTATGCTGAACAAGGATGCCGGCCGGAACTATCGTTTGTTGTTCCAGCATCTGTTGTACGAGCCGGTTTGTAAAGAAATCTCGACTGCTGATGCCGGTACGATAAGACTGACTGAAAAAGATTATGAACTGGAAGGCGTTGTCGTAAAAGCCGAACGCCCGCAGGTCAAAGTGGAAAACGGCGCTTTGAAATACGATGTGCCCCAATTGATGAAGGACAAAGCGGTCAGTAATGCATTCGAAGTGGTGAAGCAGATACCCGGCGTGATCGGAAATGACGATGCCGTCCAATTGTTGGGAGCAGGCAGCCCGAGTATTGTGATCAATGGGCAGTTGACGACGATGTCGGTCGACCAGTTGGTGGGTTTGTTGAAAACCATTCCTGCTTCCCGTGTCAGCAATGTAGAGATTATGTATAATGCTCCTGCCAAATATAATATTAAAGGGGCCATGATCAATGTCGTATTGGACAAGGAAACAACCGGAAATAATTCTCTGCAGGGAGAGGTCGGAGCTGATTATTTGCAACGCCATTACGCAGAAGGGAAAGCACATGGTAATTTGCTTTATTCGACATCCCGCCTTAATGTGGACTTTTTAGTCAACGGTTCTAAAGGCCGTAATTATATGGGAGAGGAGATTCTGGCACGTCACACCCTGAAAGACCAGATAACGGAAATCAACCAGTCGGGACATGGCATCCGGCATGGCATGGATGGTACTATGCGCTTGGGTGTGGATTATACTTTTAAGAATGACGACAAACTGTCCGCCGCTTATTATCTCACAGCCGGTAAATCAGATATTGAGCGGGTGGCTGCAACAACCTTCCAGGTATTACGTTCCGGACAACCGGCAGAAGAACGCTTTAGCCGTACATACATAGAAGGAAACAGTGCGCTGCATAATGTACGTATCCAGTATGACGGGCATTCCGGGCTTATGGCGGGGGCAGACTTTACGCGTTACCGTTCACCCGGTTTTCAGACTTTTATCGATCAAAGCCATGAAGAGACCGTAACGGATATGCAGAATAATTCCAAACAAAATATTTCACAAGGAGCACTATTTATTAACCATAGCCACACTTTTGAAACCGGGTGGGCGCTGAATTACGGTGTCCACGGCGGTTTCACCTCTTCGAAAACCTATATCGACTATCTTTATAATAAAGGTAACGGCTATGAATCGGCTCTTGATGAACTTGAAAATAACCGTCAGAAAGAATATAGTGGGAATGCCTTTTTGGAAGTATCTAAGAATTTTGGTTCCCGCTTTTCTGTGACCGCTTCTCTGAAAGCTGAATATTTTAAATCCGATTATACCTCCAATGGCTTTAAGTCCACACTTTGGAATGACTGGACTTTATTTCCGGATGCGACGCTCAGTTATACGATCACCCCGATGCATATCCTGCAGTTGAATGTAAGTAGTGATAAGACCTATCCGTCTTATTGGGATATAACCCCACAGGCAAGCCCGATCAATTCTTATTCCGTAATCCTGGGTAACCCTTCCTTGAAGCCTTACCGTTCCTATAGCGGCCAGTTGCTTTATATATTGAAGCAGAAATATACGATCCTCGCCTTTTGTGATTATGTCCCTGATTATTTTGCCCAATTGCCTTATCAGAATACGTCGGAGTTGAAAAATGTATTCCGGTATGAGAACATGGACTATCAATTACAATTCGGGATGGGAGTGATTGTTCCTTTCCGTGTCGGTGAGTTCTGGAACAGTCAGGTGACTTTATTAGGCTTGCGTATGCAGGAGAAGTTGGATCATTTTCATGATGTATCTTTCCATAATGAGAAATACACCGGGCAGTTCAAGATGGATAATACGTTTACCCTCTCCAAATCCCGGCCGAATTTGAAACTGGATTTGAATGGCTATTTCGTTACCGGAGCTGTGCAGGGAATCTATGATCTCGGTTATCTCTATGATGTGTCTTCGGCATTGAAATGGCAGTTTGCCGACGATCGTGCCACTCTGATTCTGAAATGTAACAACATTTTTCGCAGCAATATGCCTCATACGATGGAAATCAACCAGTCCGGCCAATATAGCCGCCTCTGGAAACTGGACGACCAACGTTGTGTAACGGTTTCTTTTGTCTGGAAGTTCGGCGGCTACAAGAAGAAACAGCATGAAGCAGTGGATGCTTCCCGATTCGGCAAATCGATGTGATCTGCTCGTTTGACATTAAGATAGGGAAAAGAGGGTTTTTACTACCAAACTGAATGTTAAAAAATATTACCCTTGCGGGTAATTTCAAATAGATGGGGTACTAATTCGATTTTCATGGGATAGTGCTGTCTTTTTGATAAAAGACAATTCAGGATGTATTAGTAGGATTCTCTTTTGCAAGGCTCGGAGAACCGGATAAAAAGTATTACTTTTGATGCCCGATAATAATTAGAATGATGGCAGAAAGAGGAAAAAATACAGGAGGCAAAGGAAAGCAGAAACCGGTTGTAGTGCCTGATATGGGGCGTTTGCAACCGCAAGCCCGTGAGTTGGAAGAGGCGGTGTTAGGCGCTCTGATGCTTGAAAAGGATGCTTATTCCATAGTCAGTGAAATTTTGAAACCGGAATGTTTCTATGAGAAGGCGCATGAGAAGATCTATGCCGCAATCGTAGATTTGGCAATCAGCCAGCGTCCGGTGGATATGCTTACTGTCACCGAGCAGTTGAAAAAGCGTGGCGAGCTGGAAGAGGTCGGCGGACCGTTCTATATATCCCAACTGACCAGTAAAGTGGCCAGTAGCGCCCATATCGAATATCATGCCCGTATCATCGCCCAGAAATACCTGGCACGGGAGTTGATCTCTTTTACAGCCATGATACAGGGTAAGGCGTTTGACGAGACGATCGATGTGGAGGACCTGATGCAGGAAGCCGAAGGAAAACTTTTCGAAATTTCCCAGCGTAATGTGAAAAAGGATGTCACCCAGATCAATCCCGTCATCAAGGAAGCGATGGTATTGCTTGAGAAGGCAGCCAATCAGAAAGAAGGTCTGAGCGGTCTGCGTACCGGTTTCGAAGGGCTGGACAAGATGACTTCAGGATGGCAGAATTCAGACCTTATCATTATTGCCGCCCGTCCTGCAATGGGTAAGACGGCGTTTGTCCTCTCAATGGCCAAGAATATGGCTGTGAACCATAATACGCCGGTAGCCCTGTTCTCGCTTGAAATGAGCAACGTCCAGCTTGTGAACCGTCTGATCGTGAATGTATGCGAGATCCCGGGCGAGAAGATCAAGAGCGGACGTCTGGAGAACTACGAATGGGAGCAGTTGGACTTCAAGATAAAAGAGTTGTACGACGCGCCGATCTATGTCGACGATACGCCGAGCCTTTCGGTTTTCGAGCTGCGTACGAAGGCCCGTCGCCTGGTTCGCGAACATGGAGTCAAGATCATCATAATCGACTACCTTCAGCTGATGAATGCAAGTGGAATGAGTTTCGGTAGCCGTGAGCAGGAAGTAAGTACCATTTCACGGTCGTTGAAGGGGTTGGCGAAGGAGCTGAACATTCCGATCATTGCCCTGTCCCAGTTGAACCGTGGTGTCGAGGCACGCCAAGGGGCGGAAGGAAAACGTCCGCAGTTGGCCGACTTGCGTGAATCCGGCGCTATCGAGCAGGATGCCGATATGGTTTGTTTCATTCACCGTCCCGAATACTATAAGATAACGGAAGATGAGCGCGGTAATTCCCTGATCGGTCTGGCTGAGATTATTATAGCCAAGCATCGTAATGGTGCGGTCGGAGATGTACGTCTTCGTTTCAAGAGCGAATTTGCTAAGTTCATGAATGTAGACGAAGATATTCCGGTTCGCGAGTTCGCTTCCAACATGAATGCCGCGAATCCGATGGAGGCTATGCCGCCAATACCGCCTAAGGGAGTGGATTTCCTGACTCCGGGGAATAATGAGGTGCCGTTCTGATATTTCTTTCGCATCCGGCGGGAAGCTGGCCCGTTGTAGCAACGATGGGACTTGCGGGCGGCTATTTGCCGTCGGATGAATCTTTTCCGCTAATATCCAATATGTCCTTGACTATATACCAAATGACGAAGAAAACCAAAACACTTCCTATCAGGATTCCTCCGACTTTGATGACTGTACCGATGTATTCTTCCATGTTTTCCAGGTATAATTTTCGTAAATATAGGAATAATATAATTACGACCTGTTTTTTAAGCTAAAAGAATTGTCGGAACGCTTGCCCGGAATCGCTTTGTTTGCCGTGTCAAGCGCGGGGACAGTTTTTCAATGATCAGGCAAGCGCTGCGATGCCAGTCCCTATCAGGTTGGCGTTCTTCATATTGTTGATGTGAACCTCTATATCCCCCAATGCCGATTCATCGAGCAGTTCCCGCAATTTCTCCATGACAAGAGTGCTATAGTTCTTATCTTTCCGGTTCTCGCTCCAGAAGAGGCTACCTTCGGCAACCAGGCAAATCTTCCGTAGGTCTTTATCGTACGATTTCAATAATCGGATAAGTCCTGCGAGTGATGCGGCAATTAGCTGTGCCGACCGGTTATAGATCCAGTGGGCGACTTGTACGTAAACGTCTTTATGGATGTCCGGATAGTTCATGATCGCCGTCAGTTTCTGCGCATCGAATTTATCTTCGAACTCATCCAAAGGAAAAGTAGCTTTCAGAATATCTCCCAGATACATGCCTGAGACTGCTTTTTCAAATCGCTGTATTCCTAAACTGCCGGAAATGGCATCTACCGTATCGTCGACAGCTGTTAAGAAGGGGGGATGGAAATTGCCGGATTCCAGGTTGACCGGGATTAGCCCTTTCATGTTGTCCGCCGGATTCAGTTTCGTTATTTTGTCTGCCGGAATGAACGTCGCCATGTTTGTTCCCGTCCCTACGATCAGCCCGATATAAGCATCGTAGCTGTTATCGGTTAATCCCGCAAATAAACTGGCTATGGTATCGTTCAACACCTTGATACCCGTAAATCTGATTTTGCTGTGTTCGTTCAGATAGTCGAGCAGCGGTTTCCCGACCAACTGCCCGATCATTTCTTTGATATCGACACCTTTTGTCCAGCGTAGCAATCTGGCGTCTCCACCCGGTATCGATTCCGCAGGATAAGAAAAGCAATAGCCGATCGGCATCTCTTCATCCCGTTTTATCCCGACAATCATATCGGCCAGTTCCTTGAACAGTTCCTCACGGGTGTAGCCCGGCAACTTCATGACCGACATATCCTTTTTCCAACCGTTATTAGGATGGATGGCAGGTGTGCCATTGCTGAAATCGACGGTCGCCACCCGGTAATTGGTTCCCCCCAGATCGAGGACCAATGCTTTCCCCTGGATACTGCCGGTATCAGGCGTAATAAAGGTTGGAATGCATTGTATTTCCGCATTATCCCTGTTTAACCCCTCTTCAATCTTTTCCCGGAACGAGCGGGCTATCTCTTTGAGCTGGTCGTTATCCAACCAGAAAATGTTCTTCTCCATACGATTGCTATATTGACTTTAGAGTAATAACAACCCGGAATGAAGATTTGCTCATATAAAGCCGGAAATACTAAAAGTAAGCTGTTACTCCTGATATCAATTATTAAGATACGTCAAGATTTTTAATGAACTATCCAATAGGGGGATCTCCGCTTCTTATTGTCTTTATAAAAAAACAATGATATGTGGCGATACGGATTGGCTTTTCTATTACCTCTTTTGTATACGGCTGTTCTTTCTGCTCAGAATGCTTTGCAGGAAGATTCGGTATGGGTATCCGAGGTGCTGGCAGGTAAAGATACCATACGGCTTAATCCGGAATATCTGAAAGCGATAGAAAACGGGACCTTGATAAACTTAGGACAGCCTTTGGAACTCGAATTTTCCCGACTGCCGATCCTGAAAGATTTTTCGGAATATATAAAAGCGGATACTCTTCGGCAATTGTTGCAAATCGACTCACTTTCTCCAGCTGTGTTCTGGCTCTATCAGGCAGATACAGTGCATAGGAATATACGGGGAAACTATCATAAGCCTATCAATTCATTAGTCATAAGCAATCAGATACGATTTGGGAAAACGCCTTTTTACGGTAGGACCGGAACACAAAACCTTTTTCTGCCGGAGGTGAAGGACGGACAACGAAGGGGATCGGCTGGCGTGACCATAACACTTCATTTCTCGATGGAAGATATGCTGCGCTCCGTCTTTTGGAAAAGTGAACGGGATAAAAAGCGTAACCGGAAACGTGACTTTACGTGGAAACATTATAACTCGTACCCCTGAGGCAGACTGACTATCATAAATGACAGGTATTCTGTCAATTTTATAACACTATATCATGTTTATCTCTCTATTTTTGCCCATATAATTCTTAAATTCTCAATATTATGATGATTCCGTTTAAGGTGAAGACCTTCTCTTTCCTGTTAGCTTGTGCCTGTTCGACGGCAGGGATGGCGCAAGTAGTCGATAACTCTCCTGTAAAACAGGTAAAAATATCCGGTTATGTAGGAACCCGGATCGCTGATTGCATCGAACATCGTGTGAAAGCGCAAGATGTGGATCATCTGGTCGAACCGTTCCGCCACCAGAATGAAAAGTCGCGCTGGCAAAGCGAGTTCTGGGGAAAATGGATACAGGGGGCAATCGCTTCTTACCGTTATAACCGGGACCCGGAGCTGTACCGGATCATAAAGGATGCGGCCGAATCGCTTATGGCGACGCAACAGCCGGACGGGTATATCGGGAATTATGCGCCGGAATACCAGTTGCAGCAGTGGGATGTCTGGGGACGCAAATATACTTCGTTGGGATTGATCGCCTGGTATGACCTGTCGGGTGACAAAAAAGCGCTGGAGGCGGCTTGCAAGGTTGTCGACCATCTGATGACGCAGGTCGGGCCCGGAAAGGCGGATATCGTCTCAACCGGCAATTATATCGGTATGCCGAGCTCGTCCGTCCTCGAACCTGTCATGTATCTGTATAACCGGACGAAAGAGGCGCGCTACCTCGATTTCGCCAACTACATTGTCGGACAATGGGAGACACCCGGTGGTCCGCAACTGATCAGCAAAGCGATTGCCGAAGTGCCCGTAGCCAACCGTTTCCCGCATCCGAAAACCTGGTTTTCGAGGGAGAACGGGCAGAAAGCGTATGAAATGATGTCCTGTTACGAAGGGTTGCTGGAACTGTATAAGGTGACGGGCAATCCGCTCTATCTCTCTGTCGTGGAAAAGACGGTGGGGCATATCGTACGCGAAGAGATAAACGTTGCCGGATCGGGCAGTGCGTTCGAATGCTGGTATGGCGGGAAGGAACGGCAGACACAGCCTACTTACCATACGATGGAAACTTGCGTAACCTTTACCTGGATGCAGCTTTGTAACCGTTTGTTGCAGATGACGGGCAACTCGCTGTATGCCGATTATATGGAGACGGCTATCTATAATGCTTTGATGGCTTCTTTGAAAGCGGATGCTTCGCAGATTGCCAAATACAGCCCGCTGGAAGGTTGGCGCCATGAAGGGGAGGAGCAGTGCGGTATGCACATCAACTGTTGCAATGCGAACGGCCCGCGTGCTTTTGCCATGATCCCCCAATTTGCCTATCAGGTCCAGGACGACTGTGTCCGGGTGAATTTCTATGCCCCTTCGGAGGCGGAATTGCTATTGCCGGGCAAGAAACCGGTGCGGTTGATACAAACGACCGATTATCCGGGGACGGATCAGATCGAGATAGAGGTCGATCCGGCTAAAGAGACGGTTTTCACCATTGCCTTGCGTATTCCGGCATGGAGCAAGATTGCTACGGTTTCCGTGAATGGAAGGCCGGAGGACGGTGTCCTGCAAGGGGCTTACCTGCCGGTGAGCCGGAAGTGGAAGAAGGGCGACCGGATCACTGTCAAGCTCGATTTGCGTGCCCGTCTGGTGGAAAGGAACCAGGCACAGGCTATTGTGCGCGGTCCTCTCGTTTTGGCTCGCGACAGCCGTTTTGGGGATGGCTTTGTCGATGAAGCGTCTGTTGTCGTAAGCAAAGACGGCTATGTGGAGTTGACGCCCGTCGAGGCCCCGGCTTTTGCATGGCTGGCTTTTACCGCTCCGATGGTGTTGGGAACGGACCTGGAAAGCAACCGGGCCCCGAAGCAGATCCATTTCTGCGATTTTGCTTCTGCCGGGAATACTTGGGATAAGACGCAGCGTTACCGGGTGTGGTTGCCGAAGACCTTGAATGTGATGCATTCGCCTTATAAACCGTATAACCAGTAAATGCGACTCCGGCTTTTTATTGCCGGAAAAGCCCTCAAGAAATCTTGAAATGCTGTTTCAACGGTGGAAAGTGCCTTCAAGATTTCTTGAAACGGGTTTGCAGCGTTCAAACGGGGTTTCAAGATTTCTTGAGAGGGGGATGATTCTGTAAGGTAATTGGATATAAATGAAAGATTCGTACCTTTGTATTCTTAAAAATACAAGATACGTGGAAAAATATCTGAAACAATTGAATGAAAGCCAGCGCGAAGCGGTTGTCTATACCGATGGACCTTCGCTTGTGGTTGCCGGAGCCGGATCGGGAAAGACGCGCGTGCTGACCTACAAGATAGCCTATCTTTTACAGCAGGGATTGCCTCCCCAGAGCATCCTTGCGCTTACTTTCACCAATAAGGCGGCACGCGAGATGAAAGAACGTATCGCCTCCCTGACGGACGGACAGACGGCACGGCGGCTATGGATGGGGACGTTCCATTCCATTTTCTCCCGCATTCTGCGCTATGAAGCGGAGCGCATCGGCTATCCCTCCAATTTCACCATCTACGATGCAGCCGACTCCAAAAGCCTGCTCCGCTCCATTATGAAGGAGATGCAGCTCGACGACAAGTTGTACCGCCCGGGAATGGTACAGAGCCGTATCTCGAATGCAAAGAACGCGCTCATTACCTATAAGGCCTATGAGCAGAACAAGGAACTGGTGCAACATGACATCGATTCGAAAATTCCTTTGTTGCGTGAGATTTATAAGCGTTACCAAAGCCGTTGCCTGCAAGCGGGAGCGATGGATTTCGACGACCTGCTGCTACAAACGAATATCCTGTTCCGCGATCATCCGGATGTATTGGAGAAGTACAGGAACTTTTTCCAGTTTGTGCTGGTGGACGAGTATCAGGACACGAACTTCGCCCAGCACATGATCGTACACCGCTTGTGCGAAGTGAATCGCCGTATCTGTGTGGTGGGGGATGACGCGCAGAGCATCTATTCTTTCCGGGGAGCCAATATCGATAATATCCTGCAATTCAAGAACCAATATCCGGGCTGCCGCATCTTTAAACTGGAACGGAACTATCGTTCGACACAGAATATCGTAAACGCCGCAAACAGCCTGATCCATAAGAATAAGAAACAGATTCAGAAGACAGTTTACTCGGAAAAGGAAGAGGGAAGCAAAGTACCTGTTTTCTCTTCCTATTCCGATTATGAAGAGGCATATATTGTTGCCGATAAAATCGAAGAGATGCGGAAGCGGAAATACGACTTTGCCGATTTTGCCATCTTGTACCGGACGAATGCCCAGTCTCGTATCCTGGAAGAAGCCTTGCGCAAACGAGGCATTCCTTATAAGATATACGGAGGTTTGTCTTTCTACCAGCGTAAAGAAATAAAAGATGTCATCTCATACCTTCGCCTGATTATTAACCCCCATGACGAGGAGGCTTTCAAGCGGGTGATAAACTATCCGGCTCGCGGGATAGGGGAGACTACGCTTCTTAAACTGGTTGCCGCCGCAACTAAACATAGTGTCAGCCTGTGGACCGTGTTGAACGATACGATCGGTTATGCCCTGCCGATCAATAATGGAACGGCAAAAAGGCTAAACGATTTCCGGGAACTTATCTCCGGCTTTATCGAACTGAACGGGAAGCTTTCTGCCGAAGAAATCGCCTCTGCAGTAGTAAAGGAAAGCGGCATTGTCGGTACTTTGTTCCAAGACCGCTCTGTGGAAGGGATAAGCAAACAAGAGAACCTGCAGGAGTTGTTGAAAGGTATTGCGGAGTTTTGCGAGATACGTCGCGAGGAAGGGACCGGGCATGTCTCGCTTGCCGACTTCCTTTCCGAGGTATCTCTGCTGACCGATCAGGACAATGATAAGGAAGAACAGGCAAATAAAGTGACGATGATGACGGTGCATGCCGCTAAAGGACTGGAGTTCCGGAATGTTTTTGTAGTCGGGATGGAAGAGGATCTGTTTCCCTCCGCCATGTCGAAAGACAATCCGAGGGCGGTCGAGGAAGAACGCCGCCTCTTTTATGTCGCCATTACCCGTGCGGAAGAAAACTGCGTGCTGACTTATGCCAAGAGCCGTTATCGCAATGGCCAAAGCGCGATGTGCTCTCCCAGCCGTTTCTTGAAGGATATCGATACAAAGTATATTTATACACCGAAAGATGCCATTGCCGACGGTCTACTTACCGTCACTCGCCGTTCATCGGCTTTCTCTTCTTCCTTCCGGCAACCGAAAGCTGTAGAAGAAGAAACATATGTTTCTCCGGTTGCTAAAGCGATGCAGCAACAGACGTATCTGACTAAGATGGAAACAGGTGCTTCATCGCCTTCTTCGAATCCGATTTCAGATCTGTCGGGCTTGCATGTCGGAGCCAAAGTCCGCCACGACCGCTTTGGCGAAGGTGAAGTGACTGCCATTGAAGGAGAAGGCGGCAATGCAAAAGCAACCGTTTCGTTTACCCATTTCGGTCAGAAACAGCTGCTTTTGAAGTTCGCACGCTTGACAGTCATTGAATAAAAACAGGAGAATAGATTGATATTCCCAAATGAATATCCTATCTTTGAGGCATTAACATATAAAAGTCTTGATTATGGGAAAATATGCAGAACTACAGGAGGCTCAAAAGGCTTCAAAAGAATTGAAGAAGCTTAGAAAAGAAACCATGGCAAAGTATTTCTATGATTTGTCAAAGTTGGTTTTTGCGGCAATGGTGTTAGGTGGAATAATCTCCTTTTTGCAAGGAACTGAAGGTAAATGGATGGCTACTATCATGATGGGATGTGTTTTATCTGTCGCATTAGCTGGTATTGGTAATAATATTTTAAAAGGATGAATTATGATGACATTTGGAATATTAGCTGTTTTGGCAGTCGGTTTTTATATTTTCCTGCACACTCCCGCAGGCAAACGTTGGCTTGATAATTTGTAAAAAATATCTCCCTTTCTGAGAGGAGCGTGGGGCATGTGATCTTCGTTATCGCCTGGCAGCATTTTGAAGATTGCGTGCCTTTTTTGTGTCCTGCTCAAAAAGGGAAATGCTATTAGGCTATTGCAACCGGTAAGTTATAGGAACGGTGTATTGTACACGGACAATTTTTCCGTCTGCCATCTTTCCCGGAGTCCATTTAGGCATTGAATTGACAACTCGTAAAGCCTCCTTGTCCAAGGAGGGAAATATGGAATTTACAACCTTGGCATCTGTAATACTTCCGTCTTTTTCAATAACAAATGTGATAGACACTTTCCCCTGTTTTTTCTGCTGCTGAGCATCTACCGGATATTTGATGTTTTTGGCAAGAAATTGCAATAAAGCACTCTGTCCACCCGGAAATTCCGGCATAATATCACACAAATTATGAACCTTGTCCTTATCCGGTGGAAGCGGATCGGCTATTTCCATTTTGGAAACAGTCGTTGCAATA
Organism: Parabacteroides vesiculifaciens; assembly: GCF_049860805.1. Classification (NCBI taxonomy): domain Bacteria; kingdom Pseudomonadati; phylum Bacteroidota; class Bacteroidia; order Bacteroidales; family Tannerellaceae; genus Parabacteroides; species Parabacteroides vesiculifaciens. The sequence goes on along the minus strand of NZ_CP187555.1, from coordinate 1,596,774 downwards.
ACAGAAGCCGGTTGTTGGATTACCTCTGTTACTTTTTCATTCAATACACGTGCCATTGCATCAATGTTATTGAGCAATAGCAAGCCTGCGGCCATTGGAACCAATGCCAGGTATTTTACTTTTCTGGCGCTGTTCGTTCTTTTTTTGTTTAACATAGTAATTCTCTTTTTAAGTGGTAAGACACTGAAGTTATTATATAAATTTGCAATAGCCGCATTGGGATGTTTCACGCCGATCAGATGGTACTGGTATTCCTTTTTGTCGAATCCGGAAAGCATAACCTGCTCATCTGCAATAAATTCATGATTTATGCTGATCTCTTTCTTTAACCACCAGGTAAACGGGTTTATCCAGCAGGCAATGCAGACGATTTCACTAATTATCATATCGAGCGAATGCCATTGGCGGACGTGTGTTTGTTCATGGATCAGGATGTCATCGAGGCTTTCCTGTTGATTCGGATCGGATGAAATAAAAATCCAACCGAAGAAAGAGTAAGAGGTTTCCGCTTCCGGCAGGAGACGAACCTCTGTGTTGTTTAAAGTGACTTTCCTGCATCTTCTGTGTAGACGGAAAACGGTGAACAGTTCCGCCAGGCATCTGAATAACAATATACCGGCTCCAGTCAGCCAGATTATTTTTATAACCCTGAGTCCGGTTTCTTTCCAATCGGAGGCGGCTATTTCACTTCCCGCCGTCAGGACTGTTTCCTTAGGCAGCAATCCCGAATAGTAGCCGACTATACCCGCTACGCTTGTCTGGGTGGACAACCAACCGCTTAAGTCCGGTAAAGGATAGAGGAACGCAATCAGGTAAATAGACAATAATACCCCCCTGCGTAACCGGAAAAACGTATCGTCACGAAATAGCAGGCGGTAACAAGTATATAAGAATGCCAACGCCAGATTTACCTTTAGGAAATAGATAAGTATCGGAGTTATCATATTGATATTTTTTTAATTATTCTTCTTTTTCGATCTGGTCCATCAGGTCCTGTAAATCGCTTTTGGATAATTTGTGGTCACGAACGAAGAAGGAAACCATCTCTTTATAAGAACCGGTGAAATAGTTTTGTACGACATTCGACATGAAAGTCCGTTTGTATTCCGCTTCCTTTACACGGGGTGAAAAGAGTGTGATCGGCCCGAATTTCTTAGGGGTGACGTATTCCTTTTTTTCGAGATTCCGTACGACCGATGCCACGCTGGTATAGGGTGGTTTCGGTTCGGGCATTTCGTTCAGTATATCACGGATGAAACATGGTCCCAGTTTCCAGATATATAACATAACATCTTCCTCTTGTGCTGTCAATCTTACCATTGCTTTATTGTTTTTGAATTTCAGTTTACTATCTTTTCGCAAAGCTACTTTATTTTAGTAGACAAGGGCTTTCTTTTGTGGTAATTATTGTTAATGAAGGAAGAAGAGCCTTTTTGAAAGCGGTTTGTCTTCTTGCTTCCGGTAAGGTGAGGGATAATAAAAGAAAGTGCCTGTTTTTAATGTTAAAACAGACAATAAGCCCTCTAAAAACAGCTGTTTTGCAATATGCTAATAATCAGTGTTATAGTATGTATTAGATTATTAAAAAATATTACCATATAGTGTAAATCAAAAAAAACGGGGTAGAAAATTGAAATAAACGCTATGGTATTTCGATTTGGACTAACGGGTATTTTAAAAAATATTACAATAAGGTGGAAGGATACAATAAGTTCCTTACTTGTTTTCCGTTTTTTATTATGTATCTTTGCCCGATTAAATCAAAGAAAATACTTACCGGATGATAGATTTCAATGTGATACCGTCCCCGTGTTATGTGATGGAAGAAGAGTTGCTCCGCCATAATTTAGCACTGATTAAAAGTGTGAAGGAGCGGGCAGGTGTTAATATAATCTTGGCTTTTAAGGCATTTGCGATGTGGAAAGCATTTCCGATCGTGCGTGAATATATCCCGTATTCGACAGCAAGCTCAAAGTTCGAGGCCCGGCTGGCTTTTGAAGAGATGGGTAGCCGGGCGCACACCTATTCGCCGGCCTATACGGGAGCGGATTTCCCGGAGATTTTAAGATATAGCAGCCATGTGACGTTCAACTCGCTCACGCAGTTCGAACGTTTCTATCCGATGGTGCAGGCGGATGGAAACCGGGTATCGTGTGGTTTGCGCATCAATCCGGAATATTCGGATGTCGAAACGGATTTATATAATCCTTGTGCGCCGGGTTCCCGGATGGGAGTGGTCAGCGAACTATTGGGCGATAAGTTGCCGGATGGTGTCGACGGTTTGCATTTTCATACGCTTTGCGAATCGGATTCGTATGACTTGGAAAAGACGCTTGGGGAAGTGGAAAAACGTTTCGGTCGTTTCCTGCCGCATATCAAATGGTTGAATATGGGAGGCGGACATCTGATGACACGAAAAGGCTATGACACGGAGCATCTGATCGGTCTGTTGCAGTCGTTCAAGGCCAAGTATCCGAACCTTGAGATCATTATGGAGCCGGGAAGTGCATTTGCCTGGCAAACCGGGTTCCTGCTGACGACGGTGGTGGACATCGTGGAGAATCATGGCATCAAGACTGCGATTATAGACGCCTCTTTCACTTGCCACATGCCGGATTGTCTGGAGATGCCCTATAAGCCCGTGATCCGCGGAGCAGTAGAGCCGGCGGAAGGGAAACCGGCCTATCGCATCGGGGGAAACAGTTGCCTGAGCGGTGACTATATGGGCGACTGGTCTTTTGAGCAGCCGTTGAAAGTGGGAGACAAGTTGATATTCGAAGATATGATCCATTATACGATTGTCAAAACGACTATGTTCAACGGAATCCCGCACCCCTCCCTGGCCTTATGGAGCAAGGAGGATAAACTCGTGATGTATCGCCAATTCGGTTACGAAGACTACAAGGGTAGAATGGACTGATGGAAATTGAAAATTATTTAGTAATTTAGCGCACTCATTCAGAAAAGAAATAAATTAAGCAGTATAAGATATGGGTATTTTTAGCTTTTTCAGTAAGGAAAAAAAGGAAACTCTGGACAAAGGGTTATCTAAGACAAAAGAAAATGTATTTTCTAAGATTACCAGAGCCATTGCCGGTAAGAGCAAGGTGGATGACGAAGTGCTGGACAACCTGGAAGAGGTACTGATCACATCCGATGTCGGAGTAGATACTACGCTGAAGATCATTTCCCGTATCGAAGATCGCGTGGCTAAAGACAAGTACGTGACAACCGGTGAGTTGACGGCGATCCTGCGTGAAGAGATTGCCTCTCTGCTTACGGAGAACCATACGGAAGATTTGGAGTCGTTCACGGTTCCGGAAAACAAGAAGCCGTATGTCATCATGGTCGTAGGCGTGAACGGGGTAGGCAAGACGACTACTATCGGCAAATTGGCTTATCAGTTCAAGAAGGCCGGTAAAAATGTATATCTGGGAGCTGCCGATACGTTCCGTGCCGCAGCCGTAGAACAGTTGGTGATTTGGAGCGAACGGGTGGGAGTGCCTATCGTGAAGCAGAAGATGGGTTCGGACCCTGCTTCGGTGGCTTTCGACACTTTGAGTTCGGCGAAAGCAAACGGGGCGGATGTGGTTATCATCGATACCGCCGGCCGTCTGCATAACAAGATCAATCTGATGAACGAGCTGACCAAGATCAAGAATGTTATGAAGAAGGTGATTCCCGATGCCCCGCACGAAGTCTTGTTGGTATTGGACGGCTCTACCGGGCAGAATGCATTTGAACAAGCCAAGCAGTTTACGGCCGCAACCGAAGTGAATGCTTTGGCGGTTACCAAATTGGACGGTACGGCCAAAGGAGGTGTCGTGATCGGCATTTCAGACCATTTCCGTATTCCTGTCAAGTATATCGGCTTGGGGGAAGGAATGGAAGACCTGCAGGTGTTCAACAGAAAAGAATTTGTAAACTCCCTTTTCGGAGAATAAAGAGGGTTGTTTGAACCATATATGAGAAAAAATAAAGTAGATATCATAACGCTGGGATGTTCGAAGAACCTGGTGGATTCGGAACAACTTATGCGCCAGTTTGTGGCGAACGGATATACCGTCGAACATGATCCTCACAAGATTAACGGTGAAATCGTCGTTGTAAACACGTGTGGTTTTATCGGTGACGCACAAGAAGAATCGATTAATATGATCCTTGATTTAGGGGAAGCCAAGAAGAAAGGGAAGATCGGTAAACTCTTTGTCATGGGGTGCCTTTCCGAACGGTTCCTGAAAGATCTGGAAAATGAGTTGCCGGAAGTCGACCGTTTCTACGGAAAGTTTAATTGGAAGGAGTTGCTGAACGATTTAGGCAAATCTTACCACCGGGAACTGGCTGCCGACCGTATCTTGACAACTCCCCGGCACTACGCCTACCTGAAGATCGCCGAAGGGTGTGACCGTACCTGTTCGTACTGCGCCATTCCGATCAGCACGGGGCATTACCAGTCCATACCGATGGAAGAGATCGAGAAAGAAGTCCGCCTGCTGGTGAAACAGGGCGTGAAGGAATTTCAGGTGATCGCCCAGGATTTGACTTATTACGGTTTGGATTTGTATAAACGTCATGCGTTGCCGGAGTTGGTGGAACGCATCTCCGACATTCCGGGAGTGGAATGGATTCGCTTGCATTATGGCTATCCGTCCCATTTTCCTTATGACCTGCTCAGGGTGATGCGTGAACGCGATAATGTCTGCAAATATATGGATATCGCCCTTCAGCATATCAGTGACCCGATGTTGAAGAAAATGCGCCGGAACATCACGAAAGAAGAAACGTATGCCCTGATACGCCGGATGCGGGAAGAAGTCCCCGGCATCCATCTGCGTACGACCCTGATGGTCGGCCATCCGGGAGAAACCGAACAAGACTTTGAAGAATTGGTCGAATTCGTAAAGAAAGCCCGTTTCGAACGTATGGGTGCTTTCGCCTATAGCCATGAAGAAGGAACCTATTCGTTTAAGCATTATACCGATGATATCGATCCGGACGTCAAACAAGACCGTCTGGACTACCTGATGCGTATACAGGAAGGCATTTCGGCTGAAGTGAACGGCTCCAAGATCGGAAAGGAATTCAAGGTGATGGTCGATCGGGAGGAAGACGACTTCTATGTAGGCCGTACGGAATTCGATTCGCCGGAGGTCGATCCGGAGATTCTTGTTTCTAAAGAGAAGCCGTTGATCCCCGGAACGTTTTATAACGTACGGATTGACGATGCGCAGGCTTTCGACCTGTATGGAAGCGTACTTTAATTTGATATAAAAACTGCAAAGATGTTTGTCGGTTTACGAAAAAATAACTAATATAGCTGCATAATCTATTAATGGATGCGGATATGAAAAATAAGGAACTGGTTACTGAACTTGCCGCCCGCATGGGCTGGACTGCGCAGGAAGTCGCTGAAACGCTTTCTGTACTGAGTTCTGTCGTCAGTTCGCGTCTGGTAGACAACGACACCATCTACTTGCAGGGCTTCGGTCAGTTCGAGGTGAAAAAGAAAGCGGAACGGATCTCGGTCAATCCTTCAAACGGCAAACGGTATTTAGTCCCTCCCAAGCTCGTCCCGGTGTTTAAACCCGGAACGACTGTCAAGAATAAACTAAAAGAATTAGGAGACCATGAATAACCGGCTGACAATACAGGATTTAGCCGCTCTGTTGGCCGAATATACAGGTAAGGACAAGAATAGTACCGAGCGCTTTCTGAGGGAGTTCATAGCGGTCGTGTCGAAAGGTGTCTATACGGATAAACTGGTAAAGGTCAAAGGTCTCGGTACTTTTAAAATCATTCCGGTGGAGAAGCGTGAGAGCATCCATGTGAATACGGGTGAACGTTTTGTAATCCCGGAACATTACAAGTTTTCCTTTCTGCCGGATAAGGAGTTGCGGGAGCTTGTCAACAGGCCGTTCTCTTTTTTTGAAACGACCGAACTGGGCGAGAATGTCGATTTTACCGATATGGATGTCGTACCCGGCGAACCTGAAGAAAAGGAGGTGGAAGACGAATCGGTAGAAGAGGTTATGCCTGAAGAGAAGCCCCAACCACAGGAAGAGGCGATTCTTGATGAACCGGAGATCTCGGAAACGGTTGAAGAAATCCCGGAAGTACCTGAAGATGCTTCGGAAGAAACGTCTGAAGAGATTCCAGAAGAAATATCAAAAGAGACATATGATAAAATAATGGAAGGAGTCCCTGAGACTTTGGGAATCCTCGGTTTTTCAACAGAGACGCCTGAAGCATCTGAAATCCCAAAAGCGCCGGAAGTCAGTCAGCCAGGATATTCCATGAAGGATGATCAAATTGCCGGCTCTTCGGAAACAAACGTAGGTGTGGATATGTCTCGGAATAAACTGAAGTTGATCATTTGGGTAGTCGTTATTTTTCTGGCTTGTTTCGGTATCTGTTTGTCCTTGAATATCTTTTTCTTTTCTAAAGAAGACAAGGAAATGCTTGCTTTAAAGAAGAAAGTGGCTGTTTGGAAGAACGATACTGTTACGGGAGACTCTGCTTCTTTAACCGAAGATACGGTTGTGATGACGGAAGATGTCGGGCTTTCCATGCAAGATACGCTCCCTTTGTCAGAAGATCCGGTTCCTCTAAAAGCGGAAGAGCCAGTGACGGCTGCACGTGCCGATACTCCGGATACGTCGACAAAGCCGAAAACTGCTTCGCCTAAAGTTATTGCCCGTGTCAAGATCGAGCCGGGAAGCCGTCTGACGCTGATCTCGTTGAAATATTACGGGAGCAAATTGTTCTGGGTATATCTGTATGAATATAATAAAGCCATCATTAAAGACCCGAATAACGTGCCTATCGGCACTGTGATCGAGGTGCCTGCACCGGAAATGTATGGCATCGACCGTCGTGACCGCTCTTCCGTCGAAAAAGCTGCTGCCCGGCAGACTGAGATACTGAGTGGTAAACAGTAACGAAAACTCTCCCTTTTAAGTAAAATAAAACAAAATAGTTCTGCGCAGGTTAGTATTATTTAACTGCGAAAGTGCAGCATACGAATTTAACATTTCTAATTTTGTGCATCTTAAAAAAGCAAGTAAAAATAGTAATAATATAATTGAAGAAAATCTATGAGTCAGACAGTAGACATTCGTGAGTTGAACGAGCGAATTGAAAGTAAAAGTTCGTTTGTGAACATGATTACGATGGGTATGGACCAGGTAATTGTTGGACAGAAACATTTGGTTGAATCATTATTGATCGGTCTGCTTTCAGATGGCCATATCCTGCTGGAAGGTGTGCCGGGATTGGCAAAGACATTGGCTATTAAGACACTGGCATCATTGATCGATGCGAAATACAGCCGTATTCAGTTCACGCCGGACTTGCTGCCGGCCGACGTAATCGGAACGATGATATATAGTCAGAAAAGCGAAGAATTCCAAGTCAAACAAGGTCCCGTCTTCGCTAATTTTGTATTGGCGGATGAAATCAACCGTGCTCCGGCAAAGGTGCAGAGCGCCCTTCTGGAAGCGATGCAGGAACGCCAGGTGACAATCAGCGAAAATACATACAAGTTGCCGTCTCCTTTTTTAGTAATGGCGACCCAGAACCCGATCGAGCAGGAAGGAACCTATCCGCTGCCTGAAGCACAGGTAGACCGTTTCATGCTGAAGGTCATCATCAACTATCCGAAGAAAGAAGAGGAAAAGCTGATTATCCGTCAGAATATCTCCGGAGTGAAGCCGGACATCAAACCGATCCTGACGAAAGATGAGATCCTCGAAGCCCGCAAGGTGGTCCGTGAGGTTTATCTGGACGAAAAGATCGAACGCTATATCGTAGATATCGTGTTTGCTACCCGCTTCCCGCAGGAACATGGTTTGGCAAATCTGTCTAATATGATCTCCTTCGGCGCCTCTCCGCGTGCATCCATCAATTTGGCATTAGCTGCCCGTGCGTATGCCTTTATCAAACGCAGAGGGTATGTGATCCCTGAAGATATCCGTGCCGTATGCCACGACGTGATGCGTCACCGTATCGGTTTGAGCTACGAAGCGGAAGCCAATAACCTGACATCCGAAGAGGTGATCAGCGAAATTCTGAACAAAGTCGAAGTACCTTAAATAATGGAAACAAGTGAACTATTAAAGAAAGTTCGACGGATTGAGATAAAGACTCGTGGCTTGTCCCGCAATATTTTTGCAGGACAATACCATTCTGCGTTCAAAGGACGTGGTATGGCGTTCAGCGAAGTGCGCGAGTATCAATACGGAGATGATATCCGCGATATCGACTGGAACGTGACCGCCCGTTACGTCCGCCCTTATGTGAAGGTGTTTGAGGAAGAACGGGAACTGACGGTGATGTTGCTGATCGACGTGTCGGGGAGTAGGGACTTTGGTTCTGTGAATGTAATGAAGAAAGAAATCATTACGGAGATCGCAGCGACACTGGCTTTCTCGGCCATCCAGAACAACGACAAGATCGGCGTGGTGTTCTTCTCCGACAAGATAGAGAAGTTTATTCCTCCCCAGAAAGGGAAGAAACATATCTTGTATATCATTCGCGAACTGATCGACTTTCAGCCGGATAAAAAGCAGACCAATATTGCACAGGCATTGAAATATCTGACCAATGCGATCAAGAAGCGTTGTACGGCTTTCTTGATCTCCGACTTTATCGACAAGGACGGTTTCAAGGATGCCTTGACCATCGCCAACCGTAAGCATGACGTGGTCGCCATACAGGTGTACGATCGCCGCGAGACGGAACTTCCGGCTGTAGGGTTGATGAAGATCAAGGATGCGGAGACCGGGCAGGAGCGCTGGATAGACAGCTCGTCCGCTCGTGTACGCGCCGCCTACAAGGAATGGTGGGATCGCCGGCAGGCTGCCATGAGCGATTCGTTCAAGAAATGTCGTGTCGATTCGGTTTCCGTCCGTACGGAAGATGATTATGTGAAAGCATTGATTGCTCTTTTTGACAAACGTAATTAAAGCAAACAAATGAAATTAATAAAGAAAAGCATTCTGTTACTTGCACTCGCCGGGGGGACGTTCCTGTCCGGTGGGAAAGCGTATGCGCAGCAGACACTCGTTGACGTCCGTGTCGATTCTGCCGCCATACTGATCGGAGAGCAGACTGTTTTACATTTGACGGTAACGACAGACAAAGATAAAGCCGTTCAGCTCGTCATCCCTCGCGACACGTTGATGGCAGGTGTGGAGGTGCTGGAAATTCCGAAAGCGGATTCCACGTTGATCGAAAACGATCGCCTGCTGATCAAGCAGGACTTGCTGGTAACCTCTTTCGACTCTTCCCTTTATCTGCTGCCCCCGTTCATGGTGATCGACGGGGCGGATACCGTTTACTCCAACCAGGTGGCCTTGAAGGTGTCGACAGTCCCTGTCAATGCTGACAAACCGGAGGAGTTTTACGATATAAAAAGCGTCTGGAAGCCGCCTTTTGTATTGGCCGATTATTATCCTTGGATATTTGGCGTGTTGCTGACTCTGTTCCTGATCTGTGTGGTTGCCTACGTGATCAAACGTATGCGTAACCGTCAATCCATCATGCCGTTCAAGAAGCCGGAACCGAAACTTCCGCCTCACGAACAGGCGATCAAGGAACTCGACGAGATCAAGCAGCAGAAACTCTGGCAACAGGGGCGTAGCAAGGAGTATTATACATTGATTACGGATACGTTGCGCCGTTATATTGTGGATCGTTTCGGTATCAATGCGATGGAAATGACTTCCGGCGAGATACTCGATATCATCCGCAAGCAGCAGGAGGCGGCTTCTGTCTATGAAAGCCTGAAACAGATCATGCAGCTGGCTGATTTCGTGAAGTTCGCGAAGATGAATCCGCTGCCTGATGAAAACGATTTGAGTTTGATGAACGCTTATCTGTTCATCAACCAGACGAAGGTGGAAATCGTCGAGCCGGAACAGGATTCTCCGTCTCATCAAGACGTAGGGCATCGTCTCGACGAGACGCAGGACGTCGTCTCGGCTGAACGCAGCGCATCGTCTCGACTGAACGCAGGGCACCGTCTCGATGAGAAGCAAACCGATTCAAAGAATGATTCAAATATAAGTAAAGAATAAGATGATATTTGCAAATCCTACATATCTGTATTTGTTATTATTGCTGATCCCGATGATCGGATGGTACGTCTACAAACTGAGCAAGAATCAGGCAAGTTTGCAGGTATCGTCTACAGAAGGTTTCGATGCTCCGGGGGCAAGCTCCTGGAAAGTCTGGCTCAGGCATGTCCCTTTCATCTTGCGTATGGCGGCGGTAGCTGTCCTGATCGTGATATTGGCGCGTCCGCAGTCGACCAACAGTTGGCAGAATTCTTCGACCGAAGGTATCGACATCGTGCTGGCAATGGATATTTCGACCAGTATGATGGCGCAGGACTTGAAACCGAACCGTCTGGAAGCATCCAAAGATGTGGCGTCCGCCTTTATCAACGGTCGTCCGAACGATAATATCGGGTTGGTCGTATTTGCGGCGGAGAGTTTCACGCAATGTCCGTTGACGACCGACCATACGGTCCTGCTGAACCTCTTCAAGGATGTCCAGCCGGGTATAATCCAGGATGGGACGGCGATCGGTCTGGGGTTGGCAAATGCAGTCAGCCGTATCAAGGACAGTCAGGCCAAGTCGAAGGTTATTATCCTGTTGACGGATGGTGTGAACAACCAGGGCGAGATCGCTCCGGTGACGGCTGCCGAGATTGCCAAGACGTTCGGCGTACGTGTTTATACGATCGGCGTCGGAACGCAGGGCAAGGCGCCTTATCCGTTCCAGACCGCTTTCGGTGTCCAGTATATGGATGTCGATGTGGAGATCGACGAACCGACTCTGAAACAGATCGCTGCCACGACCGGCGGGCAGTATTTCCGTGCGACGGACAACGCCAGTCTGAAGGAGATCTATTCGGAAATCGACAAGATGGAGAAGACGAAGATCAGCGTGCAGGAATACAGTAAAAAGCAGGAAGAGTACAAGAATTGGGCGATCCTGTTGTTCTCGCTGTTGCTGGTCGAGATATTATTGAGAAATACATTGTTAAGAAATATACCGTAAATATAAAAGGCTTATGTTTCGTTTTGCACATCCGGACTTTTTATACTTGCTCTTCTTGCTTCCCGTACTGGTTGCATTCTATGTGTATGCAATCGTCTTGAAGAAGAAGGCAATAAAGAAATATGGTAATCCTGAATTGTTGGCAGAGTTGATGCCGGAGGTTTCTCCCAAGCGTCAGCATCTGAAGTTTTGGCTGTTGTTCGGAGCCATTACGATGGTTATCATAGTTATGGCCGGGCCACAGTTCGGTTCCAAACTGGAGACAGTGAAGCGTCAGGGAGTGGAGATCATGGTTTGTCTGGACGTATCCAATTCGATGTTGGCGGAAGATGTTTCGCCCGATCGTCTGTCCAAAGCCAAACAGATGTTATCCAAGTTGACCGACGGCTTTTCGAATGATAAGGTCGGACTGATCGTTTTTGCGGGAGATGCTTTCACGCAGCTTCCCATCACTTCTGATTATGTCTCGGCCAAGATGTTCCTTTCTTCCATCAACCCGTCGATGGTGTCGACACAAGGTACGGCGATCGGTTCGGCTATCAACCTTGCCGTCCGTTCCTTTACGCCGAGCGAGACCTCGGACAAGGCGATTATACTGATTACCGATGGTGAGAACCACGAAGACGATGCCGTGAAAGCAGCTGCCGCAGCAGCAGAAAAAGGCATTCATGTAAACATTGTCGGCATGGGCGACCCGAAAGGTTCCCCGATCCCTGTGGATGGCAGCAACAACTACATGAAGGACAAGGAAGGAAATGTCGTGATCACGAAACTGAATGAAGAGATGTGCCAGGAGATTGCGGCTGCCGGTCACGGAACGTATGTCCGTGCCGACAACACCAATTCTGCACTTCGTGCACTTCAAAAAGAGATCGATAAAATGAATAAATCGGAACTGGACAGCAAGGTCTATTCGGAATATGACGAACGTTTCCAGACGTTTGCCTGGATCGCGCTGATTCTGCTTTTGGTGGATTTCATGACGCTGGACCGCAAGAACCGTATATTCAGAAAAGTAAAATTATTCTCTTAATGCTATGGATAAGATGAAACGTATGCGAAAATCGATTATATGGATGGCGGCATTTATGTTCTGCTCTGGAGCCGTGTTTGCCCAGAAGGCGGAACGTAAGAATGTGCGGGAGGGAAATAAACTTTATGAGGCGGAAAAGTTTACCGAGGCGGAAATCGCTTACCGGAAAAGCCTGGAAGTGAACCCCCGTTCGTCCGAAGGAACTTATAATTTAGGAAACGCCCTGTACAAGCAAAAGAAATTCCCTGAAGCAGCCGAGCAGTACCAGTTGATAGCCGGACAGGGAGAGAAGATGGTCGAAACCCCCGAAGGCAAAGCCCGCTTGGCGGAGATTTACCATAATGTCGGAAATATTGGCATGCAGAATAAAGAGTATGCCAAAAGTGTCGAAGCCTACAAACAATCTTTGCGCCTGAATCCGAAAGACGATGAAACGCGTTATAATTTGGCTTTGGCACAAAAATTGTTGCAGGATCAACAGAATCAGCAGAATGAAGATCAAAATCAGGATCAGAACGAGGACAAGAAAGAAGATCAGGATAAACAGGATCAACAGCAGCAGAATCAGGATCAGCAACAAGATGACAAGAAGCAGGATAAGACTCAGGAACAACAGCAGGAACAACAAGAGCAGATGAGCAAGGACAACGCCCAACAGATGTTGGATGCCTTCCTGCAAGATGAAAAAGACACTCAGGAAAAGGTGAAGAAAGCGCAGGCTCAACAGCAACAGCGCCGTCGGACAGATAAAGAGTGGTAATTGGGAAATTGAGAATTAGGAATTAAAAATTAAAGATAGATAATGAGGAAATTAGTTTTCTTATTTATTCTCTTGGCAACTTTCGGAGTAGTGACCCGGGCGGCAGATGTGACGTTCAAGGCTTCTGCTCCGGAAGCTGTCGTTATGGGAGAAACATTCAGATTGTCGTACACGGTGAATGCGGAAGGCAAGGATATACGTGTACCGGAAATTCCGGACTTCGAGGTGTTGATAGGCCCATCGACTTCCACGAATATGAGTACCCAGATCATTAACGGTAAAATGACAACCGAAACGTCATTGACGTTTACCTATATCCTCCAACCGAAGAAAGAGGGTACTTTCAATATCGCACCGGCAACGATCAAGGTGAAGGGAGCCAATTACACATCCAACGCATTAGTGGTAAAAGTGCTTCCTCCCGATAAGGCGGATGAAGCCACAAAGGGTGGTTCGACCGGTAGCGGAATCAGTAAGGACGATGCTTTCCTGACAATTGATGTTTCCAAGCGAAATGTGTATGAGCAGGAAGGTATTTTGGTTACGTTTAAATTATTTGTAAGAAAAGACATTGCTGGCATCGATCAACCCAAGTTCCCCGAATTTACTGGCTTCCTTGCCCAAGAGGTAGAGTTACCGCAAAATAAGCAGTTGGTAATGGAAAACTATAAGGGAAAGAACTATGGAACTGCCATAATAAAGCAAACCGTATTATATCCGCAGCGTTCAGGTAAAATCACGATTCCTTCCGGGAAGTTGGACCTGGTTTTACGTGTACCGGGACCTGCCAAACAGAGAAGTAGTGTCTTTGACGACTTCTTCGGTTCGTCTTCTTATATAGATGTGAAAAAAGAACTGACTACTCCTCCCGTGACAATCGATGTGAAACCATTGCCATCCGGTAAACCTGCCTCTTTCTCCGGTGCGGTGGGTAATTTCACTATGACATCGAGTATCAGTTCCAATAACGTAAAAACGGATGATGCCGTTACCGTGAAGGTTCAGATCTCGGGCAATGGGAATATTAAGCTGGTAAAGAATCCGGAAGTGGCTTTCCCGAACGATTTCGATGTCTACGATCCGAAAGTGGAGGTCGATATCAAGACTACTACAGCAGGTTCTTCCGGAACGAAGACAATCGAATACATGGCCATCCCCCGTTATGCAGGTGATTTCGAAATTCCGGCTATCGCTTTCTCTTATTTCGATACAAAGTCAGATTCTTATAAGACGATTACATCTGAACCGTACAAACTGCATGTAGAGCAGGGTAAGGGGGGAGGGACATCTCCTGTCGTTTCTAACTTCAGTAATAAGGAAAGCGTTAAGTATCTGGGTAAGGATATCCGTTATCTGAAAGTGAATAACGTTCATTTTGTTCCGAACAATGAGTTATTCTTCGGTTCATTCATGTACTATATGTGCTATCTGATCCCCGCAATCCTGTTTATCGTCTTCTTCTTCATCTATCGCAAACAGGTGAAAGAGAACTCCAACCTGGCCTTGGTTCGTACGAAGAAAGCCAATAAGATGGCAGTAAGACGTCTGAAAAACGCCGGTAAACTGATGAAGGAAAACAAGAAAGAAGAATTCTATGACGAAGTACTCCGTGCTTTGTGGGGCTACCTGAGCGACAAGTTGAGTATCCCGCAGGCCAACCTGACAAAGGATAATGTCGAAGCGGAACTGGCGAAATATGGTGTGGACGACGCTTTGATCAAAGAATTTATGGATATCCTGAACACTTGCGAATTTGCCCGCTATGCTCCGGCACAGGCTTCGGATGCGATGGATAAGTTATATGAACTGACAGTGGATGCCATCGGCAAGATGGAAAATACAATTAAAAAGTAACGCGATGAAGATGAATATAAATATGAAAAAGATCGTATTCTTCCTCTTAGTTCAATTCGTTGCCTTAGGAGCATTTGCTCAGGAGGCAGCGATCAAAGAAGCGGAAGCTGCCTATACGAAAGAAGACTATGGCAAGGCTATCGAACTGTATGAAGGGCTTCTGAAAAGTCATGGCGAATCGGCAGAAATCTACTATAACTTAGGGAATGCCTATTATAAGGAAAACAAAATTGCTCCGGCTATCTTGAACTACGAGCGCGCTTTGCTGCTCGATCCGGGAGACGGGGATATCCGTTTCAACTTGCAGTTGGCTCGCCAGAAGTCGGTGGATAAGATCGAGCCGGTAGGCGATTTCTTCCTGCACCGGTGGTTCGACAAGGTTCAGAATATGGGAGCAGCCGATTCATGGGCGCAGGCCGGCATCGTTTGTTTTATCCTGTTTATCGGATGCCTGATCTTGTTCTTCTTCTCCAAATGGGTGCATTTGAAAAAGATCGGCTTTTATCTGGGACTGGTATTCCTGATACTGGTAATCTTCTCCAATATATTTGCCAGCAACCAGAAGAACGAGTTGGTAAACCGGAAAAGCGCCATTGTATTTGCCCCGACGGTTACGGTGAAAAGTTCTCCTGATGCAAGCGGAACTGACCTGTTTATCCTGCATGAAGGAACAAAAGTTTCCATCAAAAGCAAGTTGGGAGACTGGAATGAAATAGAAATGGAAGATGGAAATGTAGGATGGATGCCGAGCAAAGACATTGAACTCATTTAAAATTTATGATTTATGATTTATCATCGACGCATAAATCATAAATCATAAATCACAAATCATAAATCTCCTTTTTCAATGATTGAAAAAATACTAATCTATGAACGCGATGCGTTCTTCGCACTCAACGGCAGCGACTCTGCTTTTCTGGATCGTTTCATGTGGATCTTTACAGGAAAGGCAGTTTGGCTGCCGTTAGCCGTTCTTATCCTGTTGGTGCTGATCTACAAAAAAAACTGGCGCGAATCCCTGCTGATCTTGTTGGCAATCGTACTGGTGATTACTTTATGCGACCAGTTTGCTTCCCATATCTGTAAACCGATATTCACCCGTTTCCGTCCGACTCATCATCCTGATTTTATGGATCAGGTCAGAACGGTCTTCGGATACCGGGGAGGGCTATACGGTTTTATCTCCAGCCATGCTGCGAATGCTTTCGGCTTTGCGACCCTCATGGCGCTCATTATGCGGGATAAACTGTTCGGCTGGACGATCTTTTTCTGGGCGGCTCTTACGGCTTATACGCGGGTTTACCTCGGCGTCCATTTTATCTCGGACATCGTACCGGGGGCAATTTCGGGTGTGTTCTTTGGTTATATAGTCTACAAACTCTATTCTTTCAGCCGTTCAAAGCTATTGCCTGTGGCGATGAATTCCGGTGAACCGCCGTATTCGAAGAAGCGTATTCGTCTCATTGCCTATGCTATATATGTGACGATACTGGTTATAATCATTTTTAATGTACCGTTGGCCGCTTGCCTGCAAAAGTGATACATGTCGTAAAGCATGTTTATTTTATCGGAATAATTTTGTTGCTGTTATTTATAATGCCTAAGTTAGTGGCACAAATTTAAACAAAGTATTAATCTTCAAAATAAGGAAGCCATGACAAAAACTATTACATTTAATGAACTTCGCAGACTGAAAGACAGACTGCCTGACGGTAGTACTCATCGTATAGCTGATGAATTAGGAATCTCTGTAGAGACTGTTCGTAATTATTTCGGTGGGCATAATTTTAAAGATGGAAAGAGTTGTGGAATACATATTGAACCGGGACCTGACGGAGGTCTGGTAGTATTGGACGACACCACAATATTTGAACGTGCTTTGCAGATACTTGCTGAAAACGAAGAAGTATCGGAAGCACAGCAGGCGTAAAGAAATTTATTATTACAAAGAAATCCCATAGCTGAATCTGAAAAGACGCTATGGGATTTTTTTTTACTCAACATTTAGTGATTTCCGATTGTTTAATTTATAAAAACACACGAGTATGGAAGATAAATTAGTAACGTTAGCGATTCACACATTCGAGAAAGCTCAGATTCTCAAGACGATGCTTGAAACAGAGGGAATTGAAGTCTACATACATAATGTAAACCAAATTCAACCGGTAGTTTCGGCTGGTGTACGTGTGCGAATTAAAGAAAGCGATCTGCCTCATGCTTTGCGTATCATCGAAGACAGCAAATGGCTCAGCGAAGATACCGGGCAAGAGGAAAAAGCCCGTCCTCAGGAAAAGAAGATATTGATACCGATAGACTTTTCCGACTACTCAATTAAAGCATGTGAATTGGGAATCAATTACGCTCATAAAGTCGGAGCTGAAGTGATGATCATGCACGCCTATTTCAGCCCTTATTTCCCGTCCGCTATCCCTATGGGCGACACGCTGGCCTATCAGGTGAACGAGGAAGAGACGGCACAGAATGTCCTGAAGCGTGTCCAGATCGACATGGAAAATATCTGCACGCTGATCAACCGCAAGGTGCAGTCGGGCGAACTTCCCAAGGTGAAATACAATTATGTCCTGCGCGAAGGTTTGCCGGAAGAAGAGATCATCGCTTACAGCAAGGAATACCATCCGTCGTTGATCGTGATGGGTACTCGTGGAAAGAGCCAGAAAGACATGGATCTGATCGGTAGCGTCACGGGGGAAGTGATCGAGGTGAATAAGGTTCCCGTCCTGGCCATTCCTGAAAACGTGCCTTTTGAAGATTTGAGCGAAGCTAAGAACATTGCTTTTGCCACCTCCTTCAACCAGCGCGACCTGGTTGCTTTCGATGAGTTTATGGAAATCATCAAACCGTACGATGCCCATATCCACCTGTTCAATATTTCGACCAGCAAGGACGAATGGAATGAAATACGCCTGACGGGTGTCAACGAGTATTTCAAGAAGCAATACCCGGATGCCCATATCACACATACCGTTCTGGCCGATGGCGACCTGCTGTTGGCTATTGAAAAGTTTGTGCGGGACGAACATATCGACGTGATCGCCCTAAGCACCTACCGCCGGAATATCCTGGCCCGCATGTTCAATCCTTCGATTGCCCGAAAGATGCTGTTCCATACCGACACGCCGTTGTTGGTGATGCATGCATGAGTAAAGTTTTTAATAAATTATGGCCTGGTGATAACTTCACCGGGCCTTTTCTTTTTATAGCTGATCCTGTAAGGAAGTATTTGTTAACAGCAGGATGCTGCTAAGTACTAATAAATTGTCTTTCCTCTTGATAATGATGTTGTTCTCTCTTGCCAACCAGCCGACGGCTGCTGCGGTATCTTCGAAGCTAAGTTCGAGTTTCCGGCTAAGCTCGACCGTCGTGATCTCTTTTATGTCTTTCAAAGCATGCCATACTTTTCCTGCATTTGTACCTATGTTGTCTAATTCTGTCATGATATTAAATATTTATTTGTAAGACTTCTATATATAAATAACAATCCTGAATCAGATTTTATGCCGGACCGGACGAAAAAAATAGAAAAGAAATAGTTTCTGCAAAATGAACCGGCAAGGGAGTCTCTTGTACAAACGCGTCGAATTTGGCGAAGCGTTCGAAGACGTGTGAGAGGTTTTCTTTATCGATTCCTTTTCCTGTGTCGGTCACATAAAAACAGATTTCCTTTTCGTCCACCTCGTATCCTATGGTTATGGAGCCTTCGGAAGTGGATGTGGGTTACTTTTCCGGAGCCGTCCTTAATACCGATGGCATACACTTCGTGCCATTCGTTACCTCCGTTGAGATTCACTTCGTCCTGATGTAAATCGTGTTGCTACTTCCAGATAATAAGTGCCTTTAGTTCTGTTTTTAATTAAAGAGTAGACGGACCTCTTTTAGCCTTGCTCCAAGCTCCGTTTCCTTTGTTCTTATTCAGATAAAAGAATCCCCGTATTACATTTATATTCATAAAGATGAAATAGTAAGGGACGAACAGCAGTTTATTCCTCAGGTTACGTCGCTCCATCCGGTAACCGGCGTAGGCGGCTATATAAAACACGAGTTGCAGGAACAACAATCCTATATAAAATGGACTGCCGGACAAAGCCAGGACAAGATTCACGGGCAGCAGCAGGAACAGCATCAACGGGGTAAGCGTCCAACGCAGCACCCGGTGACTGACATATTGGAAACTAAGCGTGCCATAGCGGAAAATATTGAACAGGCTCCTCAGCCGCCAGACCGATTGCAGACCACCGGCTGCTATCCGTATCTTCCGTTTTTCCTCTTCTTTCATATTCAAAGAAGCGGTTTCAGTGGCATAGGCAGTTTTGCAATAGGCTATCTTATATCCCTGGGACGCAATGCGGAGGGAGAGGATAAAGTCGTCGAGCAGGGTGTCCGGCGGCATCTGCTCGAACAGACGTGTTTGTATGGCGAACAGTTCGCCTGCCGCGCCGACGGCCGAATAAAGACGGTCGTCTAAGTTTTTCAGCGCCGACTCGTATTTCCAGTAGATCCCTTCCCCGGCAGTTGCTCCCTGTGCAGATTGGGTATCGACCCTCTTTTCGCCTGCCACGCAACCGACTTCAGGGTCCGAAAAACAACGGACGATCTCTTTTATGGCATCCCTATTCAGCATCGTGTTGGCATCCGTAAAAACGACATAAGGGGTTGTGACGTATTGCATCCCCCGGTTCAGGGCAGCAGTTTTGCCCTTCCGTTCGGGATTAAACAAAACCGTAACGTCTTTATATTCCGCCAGTCTCTCATTTGTATGGTCGTTCGATCCGTCCGTTACCCAGACGATATGCAGTTTGCCGGCAGGATAGGAGAGGGCACGGCAGTTCTCCATCTTTTTGCTGATAATGTCTTCTTCATTGTATGCAGCAATGAAAAGCGTAACGTCAGGCAACGGTTCGGGCAGGACGAGCGCTACTCTTTTCTTGAATAATTCCTTTATGCGAACCAATGCGTATAGTAGAATGCCATATCCTATATATGTATAAAAGACGATGAACAAGCCAAACCAGAGTAGAAAGCCAAAAAGAGGGTATATTTGTTCCATACTGTTTTCATAAATTAAATTATTCTAACTGCGCAAATGTAATTATTTTTTCTTTCCTTCGCTATAAATGCTGTGACTGATATTTTAAATATGCTATAATAATCAATATATTTCTGGATTTATCAAGAAATAAATTATTACATTTGCCCATTGTTAAGTATTTGAATATAAATAAACAAATTCTAAGGGTAAAATATGAAATCGATATTGGTGACTGGGGGAGCTGGATTTATAGGATCTCATTTGTGTAAACGATTGTTAAGGGAAGGAAACCGGGTGATTTGCCTGGATAACTATTTTACAGGTTCTGAAAGTTTAGTCCATGAACTACTTGAAAATCATCATTTCCAGTTGGTCGAGCATGATGTGACCGTTCCGTATAAGACAACATCGGTTATCGATGAAATCTATAACTTGGCGTGTCCGGCCTCACCGATTCATTACCAGTATGATCCGATAAAGACGATTAAAACTTCTATTTTAGGTGCAATCAATATGTTGGAACTGGCCGAGGTGCATAATGCCCGTATCCTCCAAGCTTCTACGAGCGAAGTGTATGGCGACCCGTTTGTTCATCCGCAGCCGGAATACTATTGGGGAAATGTGAATACGATTGGCCTCCGCAGTTGCTATGACGAGGGGAAAAGGGCTTCCGAAACGCTTTTCATGGATTATCACCGACAGAAGGAGTTGAAGATTAAGATCATCCGTATTTTTAATACATATGGCCCGAATATGACGGTCAACGATGGCCGTGTCGTCTCTAATTTTATTGTCCAGGCTCTTAAGAACGAAGATATTACGGTTTATGGCAGTGGCCATCAAACCCGTAGTTTCCAGTATGTGGACGATCTGGTGGAAGGCATGACCCGTATGATGGCGACCGAGGATAGTTTCACGGGGCCAGTCAACCTCGGTAATCCGAATGAGTTTACGATGATAGAGTTGGCCGAACAAATCATCCGCCTTACCGATTCCCACTCTGAGATCGTTTTCTGTCCGTTGCCTTCCGACGATCCTAAACAACGTAAACCGGACATCACGCTTGCCCAGGAGAAACTCGACGGCTGGATTCCATCCGTGCCGCTTGAGGAAGGGTTGAAAAGGACTATTCAGTATTTTCAAAGTCTGTAAAGTAAAGAATATGATATTGCTAAAGGTATTGGAGATTATGCTGTTTGTGTGTTTCTCCTTCAACATACTTTATTTGCTTATTTTCAGCCTGGCTTCTTTGTATAAAAAGCGGAAGTCAGAGGGGGGAGAGTCTGCATCTTTCCGTCGCATTGCCATATTGATTCCTGCTTATAAAGAGGACCGGGTGATTATGGAATGTGTGGAATCCTGTTTGCAGCAGAATTATCCGTGCGACCACTACGATGTCGTTGTGATTTCTGACCAGATGGGGCCTGAAACGAACGAGAGGTTGGCAGCCTTGCCTGTGATCCTTGAAATGGTCCGTTTTGAAAACAGTACGAAGGCGAAAGCTCTGAATTTGGCACTGGGTCATTTAACGGGTTATGATATTGCCCTGATCCTGGATGCCGATAATACAATCGGTCCCGATTATCTTAACCAAATCAATGTTGTTCCCTTTGCCGGAAATATAGTCGGTTACCAGACGCACCGGACGGCCAAGAATAAGAACACGAGCCTGGCCTATCTGGATGCGGTAAGCGAAGAAATCAATAACAGCATTTTCCGCCAGGGGCATGTGAATATGGGGCTGTCAGCGGCTTTGATCGGCTCTGGCATGGCTTTCGATTTTGAGTTGATAAAAAAGGTGTTGTCCAATATTCAGGCAATTGGTGGTTTCGATCGTGCTTTGGAGCTTACTTTGTTTAAAGCCGGTAAACGTATCGATTATTTGCCGGATGCTTATGTACTGGATGAAAAGGTACAAAATCGTCGGGACTTTGCCCGTCAACGCAGGCGTTGGCTGTCGGCACAGTTTCATTACCTAAGGGAGTTTATAGGTGACATGCCGGGTGCCTTGATGAATAGGAATTGGGATTTTTGTGATAAGCTGTTCCAGCAAATGAGTATTCCTCGGTTGCTCCTGTTGGGAGAAACGTTTATCATAGCCTTGGTTATTACATGTATCTCCTGGCCGATGTCTTTGAAGTGGTGGGTCTTATTATGCTTACTGATAGTTTCTTTACTCTTGGCTGTTCCTAGAAGCTTGTATACAAGGCATCTATTTTTGGCTATTATAGAATTGCCGGAGACATTTTTTAGCATGTTCCTGAACCTTTTCCGCTTAAAGGGGGCTAACAAGAAGTTTATCCATACGGAACATGGGGTAAAATAATAAAGAAAGGATATGGATATGTTTGTCGGATCTTGGAATAGAGCGGGTGAACTCCCGGAAATGCCGCAGGTTGAGCCGGAAGAGGGTTTTGCTTATAAAGGAAATTGCCAGTGTTGTCAACGGAATAAAACATGTATCTGGTTTTTCGGGGAGCTATATAATAAAAAGGAATTAGGATATGGCTCGTCAGATGATGCGGAAACGTTTTTCTGCATATATGACCGGAAAGGAATCCAGGGGCTTGCCTGTTTGGATGGGGCTTTTACCTGTATAGTGAAAACTCCTGATTCGGTATTGATCGTTCGTGACCGGCATGGTTTGGCTGATCAGGTATATTATACGGATAGGTATTTTGCCTCTTCTCTCTCTCTTTTGAAATCGACAACAGGATTCGAGGCGACACCCAATTATCAGGCATTGAGTTCTTTCTTATTAATCGGTTATATCGTAACCCCTTTTTCAGCCTTTTCAAATGTGCGGAAATTAGGCGCAGGCGAAGTCTTAACATACAGAGACGGGCATTTAGAATCCAACACTTTGTTCCCAACGGATGCCGTAATTCCGGTTTTATCTCGGGAAAAGACATTGGATGCTTATGCCGAAGAATATGCCGCTTTACATGCCGGAGCAATAAGAAAGCGAATCGGTGAAAGTACGAATGTCGGCATTCTATTGAGTGGAGGATATGATTCCGGGTGTAACCTGGCTGCATTACGTTCACTCTATAATGGCGATATCCGTTCTTACTCGATCGGGTTTAAAGGAGACAACTGGACGGAACTGCCTTTGGCGCGATGTATGTCCGAAACATTCCGTACGATTCATTCCGAATATGAAATAGACGGGAGTGAGATAGAAGCTCTTCCTGATTTGGTCGAACAGTTGGGAGACCCTTTTGTGGAAGGCGGATTAATGGTGAATTATGCCGTTATGCGCTTGATAGGGCAGGATAAACCGGATGTGATATTGGGTGGTGATGGCAGTGATCAATATTTCGGAACCTCCGGACGTGAGGTCGCTTTGCATTATCTGATATCCCGTTTTGGGATGAAGCCTGTCGTGAATCTTTTATATAAAATACTGAGCCGGCCTGCTTTTGATAGAGATGCAACCCCTTATCGAATACGTTTTCATTTGGATAAGATATTGCATATTTTAGATGGGGATTTGTTTGGCTTTCCTGTGTTCCAGTTGGAGAAGTTGCTGAAAGACCATTCTTTTCTTCATTCTTCTTCGTTACTTCACCCCGATATGCGCAGTTTTGAGCATTTATACACCCAGCATACTTATAAGTGTGATATGGAAAAGATTATTAATCAGGTTATCCTGTTTAAGGCTTCTAAAATTGCAGATATGTTCGGCAATCGCCTTGTTTTTCCTTACATGGATCTGGATTTATATACGTTCCTGATGCAATTGCCGGTTTGCTATAAGTGTAAGGGTGATAATGTTTTCCGAATAGCCAAAGGGGAAACTACTGCTAAATATCTATTGAAATATCATTATAAACCCATGCTTCCGGAAGCGATCACCACAAAGAAAAAACAGGGAGGATTTGCCCCCATGCCAATCTTTTTCCGGGATAATAAACAGCGTGCGCGGATTGCCGACTATATCCTTAGCTCTTCCGTTGTTTCCGATTTTCTGAATAGAGACTATGTGGAGAAGTTTATAGTGGAGTACGATAAAGAATCGCATGAAACGGGTAATTGGTTCTGGTACAAACAGAATAGGGCTATACAATATTTCAATTTACTGGCTTTGTCCGTCTGGTGGGAGAAGTTTATCAAACAGGGCAATCAATTTGTCTAATCTTATTTGAGTAATAAAGATGAAAGTTTCTATCATCATACCTGTTTATAATGTCTCCAAGTATATTGAGCGTTGTTTAAAGTCTGCACTTGATCAGACTTGGAAAGATCTTGAGATTATCCTGGTCGATGACTGTACTCCTGATGATTCGATGGATATTGCCCGGAGTGTATTAGAGACTTCTTCCCGAAGTAATATGGTTACAATTCTGAAACATGAGAAAAACAGAGGCCTTTCGGCTGCCCGGAATACTGGTATCCGGCAGGCTAAGGGCGATTATCTTTACTTCCTGGACAGTGACGACTATTTACCCGTAAATAGTATCGAGTTGTTAGCGGATGCAGCGATCCGCCATAATGTTGACTTTGTAATCGGTAATTATGAAATAACAGGTTCTCCTCGCTGGACACCTCCTTTGTTGCTGGATTCATGTTTATTAGCTAATAACGAGGATATATTGTCCGCTTATTCTAAAGATAAATGGTATGTTATGGCTTGGAATAAGTTGGTAAGGAAGTCATTTGTAAACGATAGTACCCTCTTTTTTCAAGAAGGGATTATACATGAAGATGATCTATGGTCTTTTATGTTGGCTTGCAAAGCCCGGAAGGCTTATTGTGTGAATCAGACGACTTATTATTATACGATTCAGGCAGATTCCATAATGGGTAAGCCCTCAATGCGCACGCTGGAATGCAGGGTGAAAATAGTTGGATATTTATATGATTACATAAATTTGTATCCGGAATTAAAAAAGAATCCCCATGTTTATATCTTGTTTGAGTCTTTAAAAGCCAAATATTTTGATAGGATCCTCTATTTTTCAAGAGATAAAGATTTTCAATATGCTGCATATGATTCATTCCGTACGCTAACTTATATTTCTCCCGTAAAAGCATTACTCGTTTTTAATCCTGGCGTTAAACTTTGTTTTTGTAATATTCATAAGCTACTTCCTAAAAAACTGGGCTTTGTATATTTTAAAGCATTTGTATATGTGTCGTATAAATTATTAATAGTATCTATAAAACTAAGGCAATGGAGCGGTCGGGAATAAACGGGACACAGAGGTGTAAGATTTCAGTTATCGTACCTGTATATAAAGCGGAAGAGACTCTGTCTAAATGTATAAGTAGCATTTTAGAACAGTCTTTTCCGGATTTCGAATTGTTATTAATAGATGATGGGAGTCCCGATGATTCAGGTCTTATTTGTGAAGAGTGGGGTGGTAAAGACAAACGAATCCGTGTTTTTCATCAACAAAATACCGGTGTCAGCGCTGCCCGTAATAAGGGATTAGTTGAAGCTACCGGCCTGTATGTTTGTTTTGTGGATTCGGACGATTGGATAAAAACTGATTATTTGAAAGATTTATATGATGCCTTATTACCAGATAATAGTAAGTCGGGATTAATTATACATGGCTTTGCCGAATGTTCTCCTGATGGCCGGGTAATTTCGGAAACCAAATTGCAAGATAAAATCTTGTATGAAAAACAATTTGCCGAAGCCTTTATTCAGGATGATATATGCAGATTAGGGTATATATGCTCTAAATTGTACCGGAAAGATTTGATCGACAAGCATGATATTACTTTTAATACAGAAGTAGCATGTTGCGAAGATTTACTCTTTATGCTGGAGTATTTATTGCATTGCGACTATATCGTATATGGTAAATGTGCTCATTATATTTATATTAAATACAGTACTTCATTATCTATCCGGGTGAATCCTTTTGAATCGGAATACATCTGTTTCTTGCAATATATATCATTGGCAGAGCAGATAAAGCATAAATATGATTTATCGTCTGAGGAAATGGAGGCAGTCTATTGTTCTTTGATGATTTGCTTCCGTAGAGCTTTGAAGACTGATTACCTACCTGGAAACTCTATTCTCAGAAAGGCAAGGCTAAAACACTTGAGACAGCTGGTAGATACACGTCTGGAAATCATACGTTTCTATTATCGCCCGGTATATAAAATAGATCTGCTTGGAAAATACCTGTTATTGCATCGTATGTTTTATTTGTATGATTTACTGATGATAACGGTCTTCTTCTTGGGTATACGATCTGTTTTTTTAAGCCCTAAAATAGTTCTCTAATTAACTATTCTATTCCATGAGATGAAATTATGAATGAATCCCGTTCCTACAAAAGTTTATTGAACGCCCAGATTGGTCTGATCTTTTATTTGGTCACACTGGCTTTATCCTTTATTTCTAGGAAAATATTTTTGGATAATCTTGGGGTAGAATTTATTGGATTAACCGGGACGTTGACTAATATTCTTGGTTTTCTCAACTTGGCAGAATTCGGAATAGGTTCTGCTATTAGTTTCTTTCTTTACAAACCGTTGCAAATTGCCGATCGTGGCCGGATTTCGGAACTTATTTCTATGTTCGGATATGTATACCGCAGAATTGGCTGGATGATTGGGACGGGAGGGATTGTGGTCAGTCTGTTTTTCCCATTGATTTTCAAACAGACACCGATGGAGTTCGGTATTATTTACTTTGTCTTTTATTGCTATCTTGGTTCGTCACTGATCGGCTACTTTATCAACTACCGCCAGGTATTGTTAACTGCTGATCAAAAGAACTATATTGTCACTGCTTATTTCCAAACGATCGGTATAGTCAAAACACTGGTACAAATCTTTTTGGCCTGGTATTTTAAAAATCTTTTTGTCTGGATCAGTATCGAGTTCTTGTTTAGTATAATCAGTTGTTTGATCCTGAACTGGAAAATAGACAAAGAATATCCTTGGTTAAAGAATAATCTTTCTAATGGTAAACAACTGCTGAAGAAAAATCCCGAATTATTTACATATACCAAGCAAATATTTATTCATAAAATCAAAGACTTCTTACTGAATAGAAGTGACGAAATCATGATCTTCGCTTTTGTTTCTCTGAAAATGGTTGCATATTACGGAAACTATACCCTCATTATCACAAAAATAAATCAAATCATCTCCACCGCTTTTGACAACGTCAGTGCTGGTGTTGGACAATTGGTTGCCGAAGGAGAGCAGCGGAAGATTATGAAGGTATTTTGGGAACTTACAGCTATTCGTTATTTCATAGCAGGGGTAGTCGTTTTTGGTCTTTATCATCTGTTAGCACCCTTCATTACTCTTTGGCTGGGATCGGAATATTTACTTGGTCGGAGTGTACTTACCCTTTTGATGATCACTGTTTTTATCATGCAAACACGGGGAGTGGTAGATACTTTTAATCATGCACATGGTTTATATGCCGATGTCTGGACCGCTTGGGTGGAAGGTTTTGTAAATCTGGCGGTCACTATCACTGCAGCTTATTATTTGGGTATAGCAGGAGTATTAATCGGTAAAATAGCCAGCATCTTGCCGATTATTGTTTTTTGGAAACCTTATTATTTGTTTTCAACCGGCTTTAAGCTTCCTGTTAAAGTCTATTGGAAACAAACGATCCGTTATTATTTTTTGTTTGCAGTTTGTTTTTTTCTCTTTACCCTGTTAAGCCGGTGGGTTCCTTTCGAGCCAGAGAGAAATTTTGGAAATTTGATCGGATATGCTTGTTTAACGGTCGTTCCTTTTACTTTCTGCTATTTCTTCTTATTACTGTTTGGTGCTACAGGAATGAAAGATTTTTTAGGTAGGTTTTTCCAGCTTGTACGGACATTAAAAAATAAATTCTACAGATAATGAAAAAAGTATCAGTTATCACAATTAACTACAATAATGCAGAAGGTTTGAAAAGAACGCTCGAAAGTCTTTTTGTTCAAACTTTTACCGATTATGAATCAATTGTAATTGATGGTGGATCAACCGACGGAAGCCGAGAGGTGATCGAAGGATTTGCCGACCGGATTACCTATTGGGTGTCGGAACCAGACGGAGGTATTTATCCCGCAATGAACAAAGGCATTCGTCAAGCTACAGGTATTTATTATAATTTTATGAATTCGGGCGACCTTTTTGAAGATTCGACGGTTTTGGAAAATATATTCGCTTCCGATCCGGCCGAAGATATTTTGTTTGGAAAATATGCCAGTGACCGCCATCCGCAAGGGATTGCCTATCCAACTCCTATCACGATGTTGACTTTGTACAAAACACATCCGAACCATCAGGCATCTTTTTTGAAGCGGACACTGTTTGAAGATCATTTGTATGACGAAACTTATCGGATCGCCTCTGATTGGAAATTTTTTATAGAATGCCTGATTTTCCGCCAATGTAGCTATGTGCATCTTGATGTAATCGTTGCTCGGTACGACCAGACAGGAATCAGTAGCGTGAACCGGAAATTGTATGAAAAGGAACGGGAACAAATACTTCATTCACTATTACCTGATAGAATCTATGCCGATTACATCTATTTAGGAGATGCCGATTCCTCCCTTCTCAAGCTCACTCCCTATTTCAATAGGACAAGGGGATTCCAGCGGTTAATTTATGGAATTACTTATGCTTTGATACGGTTTCGCTTACTTTTTGTCAGGAAGTAGAAAATCTTTTCTATTTATTTGTGTGGCACAGTCCCTAAAAAGAGCATACTTGAAATTTTCCACTTCTTACACACTTTTTCGACCAAAATAGGACAGAAAGTAGCAATACATCCTGCAAAAATAAATATAAGGAATTCGTTTTGTATGCCTATGCGTGAAAGGATAATACGACCTCCGGATGTACCAAAGCCATGATATAGATAGATTGTATATGCATATTGGGCTAACCAGATAAAAAAACGATTGTTTAGTTTTAAATTGACCAAAAATGAGGAAGAAAGAATACCTATTATGATTGATAAATGAAATTTGGTATAAAATGTTGTTAGGTGTGGATAGAAGAAATTCATTTGTTGCAAACCTATTCCTATAATGAGACCTGCTAAATATATTTTGAGCATTACTGGACTTGATAGTTTTTCTCTAAACCTGACAATACCTACACCGGTAAGGAAGAAAGGCGATAAGTAGAGCGCATTTTTAAATGCAAAATAATTAGGAACGGATCTTGGAATTATACCTGTTAATTCAGAATAACATAATAGGTAGGCTACAATCATAAAAATACACCAGCCGAATATGGTATTCAGATACTTTTTTATGTCACAGAAAGCTATACCGATAAAAACAAGGAAAAGGGCAGGTAAATACCAGTATATACTATAAGGAAATATGTATATTTCCCATATATTGGATAATGCCATTTTGTTGTTTGTTCCGGGAATGAGATATTGGAGCAGGAAATATAAGGAACCGACAAATATCATAGGGAATAGTAGACGTCTGACCTTTTTCTTTAGAAAAATAGATATATTATCTGATTTTACAGGATGTAAAGCATATACCCAACCTGAGATAACTGTGAAGAGAGGCATTCGAATATTGACAAAAAGATCGTATAGATACCTGAAGAAGGAATCGTTGGTAACTTTCATTCCTCCTTCCGATGTAGAGCCAATAACATGTCCCAACACAACAAGTAAAATAGCAATTCCACGTAAAGTCTCTATGTGGCAGAATTTTTGTTTTATCATAAGAAGCCTCTATTGGATTATTTTTTTATCAAATCTCTAAGTTTTAATAACCCTTTCCGGATGAAGGGCAAAGACTGTCCGTTTTTTATATTGTACAACGTAGACTGTGAGTTGAATATCATCTCGAAGTTTTCAGTGCATAAAACAGGCTTCCCTGTAATTCTATTTATTTCGAGGGCTTGTTGTAAAGAGCTTTCTATAAATAATTTATATTGGTTAAGTTTATATTCGCTTGCTTTATGTGAAGCATGACAGTTCGCTTTTTGCCTGGCTTCTTTGTTTGGCAGATCCAACATAACCAATTTGTTGTATTTAACCTTGTTGGCTTTTAACCATATTTCTGTTTCCTTCCTATATTTTTCCAGGCGGGAAGTCACCAATGTTCCAATTGGGGCTCCTGGAATGAACAGGGGCTGTGCATGAAGTACAAAATCTTTATATTGTTCCCCATCGTCATTTTGTTCAGGTAAAGGATCCACACATAAAACACCATCAATATCCATACAAGTTTTTTCCAATACGGTGTGATTTAAAATATTCCATTGAAAATAACGGGGAAGAGGAACAATATCCAAAGCGTAATCTACCATATTCTCTTTACCAGGAATAACATAAACGACACAATATTGAATATCAAAATCATTTTCCAGATGCTTGATTTGCTCTTTACATTTTTGTATAGCCGAGCCGGACGAAATGCTATCATCGACAATTAATATCTTTTTGTATTGTCGGACATTGAAAAACTGCCCTCTTTCTCCGGCTTTGTAGATATGTCCATTAATAAATGAACCGAGATCCGTAACGGGCTTGTTCAGATAAAGAGCCAAAAGATTTGCCGGAAACATTCCACTACGAGGAATACCGACAATCAGATCTATATCTCTGGGAATGATATACAAACGTTTTAATATGACCTGATTCAGGTCGGATATACTTCTATAGTTCATGATTTCTCTTCTTGAAACTGTTCGATAATGTTATATATTTTTTGGACGCTATGTCCCCAACTATGTGTTTGTGCGAAGCAGATACGTTCGTCTTTCTTTATAGGATCATTCGTCTCTTTCAATGCCTTGTCCAAGGCTTGGAGATATTCGTCTTCATTTGTTGGAAGATATGTGTGTGCTGCAAAAATATCCCGCATGGTATGGGTACTGGTTGCAACAGTAGGTTTCCCCATAGCCAAATATTCATCTATTTTTAATGGGTAGTTTCCATTTGTAATATCATTAACCATTTGGGGATTGATACAGACATCATAACTATTGATATATGCCGGTAAAATTTCAACTGGTTTTTTCCCTAAAAAATAGACATTGGAGAGTTGGTGTATCGGATGTTTACTAAATACTTCGTCTTCCGGACCCGTAAAAACAAAACTGTATGCTGGTCGTTCTTCTGCAATTCGTAGAAGCAGATCGCTATCCAGACGGGTACTGTTGATTGTTCCAACATAACCAATTATGGGGTGAGGTATAGGTTTTATATCTTCCGGTATCGGCCAGTCTTTTCTACCGTCGTACAGAAAGAGATTGACTCCGGTTTCAATAGGAAAAGTGTGACGATTATAGGGGCGGAAACGTTCGGCAAAATGCGTAGAGTTTGCTAGAACAATATCTGATTTGGCTGCCAATAGCGGTTCAAGTCGTGTCCCGTTCTTTTTCCAATAGGATTCGCCAATGACGAAATCCCTACAATAATAGATAGATAGAGATGGCTTTATATATTCCTTCAAATTTTGGCTGCGATAGATATCCGTATCTATCAGATGTATATAATTATTAAAACCTAATTGTATCGCTATTTGGAGAATGTAGTTTGCTATTTTCCGGTTATTCAGTTTATTCACCCAATCGAATAGGAAAGTGGTCGGTAATCCTCCGACTGGCAATATGCAAAATGGACAATCCGCAATCCACATATTTTCATTAATCTGACGGATAGGAGAGACTTGCTTTTTTATTACATCCATCCTGCGAGTCCAAGCTTTATTTTTATTTCCTCGTAGTCGGGTGGAATAATCCATTGGCGTATTGATGTATAAAACCCGGTTATTTTTTGAAATCTCTAAAGCCGTATTTTTAATGGTACTGCCTATTTCGATATCCCAAGGTTGTAGGCTGGTTATGATAAAGTCGCGATTCTTCATGGTGGTGTTATTTAGATTTGATGGTTGATTGATATAGTTTTAACAGTTCACGGGCTGTCTGTTCCCATGAAAAACATTTGGCGCGTCCGAGCCCATAAGCCGATTGTTTTTGATAGTACGCTTTATCCTGTTCCAATAAAAGGAGTTGGGTTGCTATCGATCGCTCGTCTGTCGGGTCCGTCAGAATAGCGCCTTCTCCTCCGACCTCCGGCATGGATGATGTGTCGGACGTTATTACCGGAATGCCGCAAGCCATTGCTTCCAGCAAAGGGATGCCAAAGCTTTCTCGCAAAGATGTATAAAGAAAAGCAAAAGCTCCATTGTATATAAAAGGCAAATCGTTGTTGGGGATATAACCCGGTAGATGCAGGTAAGGGCGGATATTCTCCAAACCTGTTTCTTTTAGCATCTCATCTACATATTCCGGTTTCAGGTCTGCGATTAATAGGGGGCGTTTCTCTTTGGATTGTTGCAGATACGAATGATATGCTTTCAATGTACGGGGCGTATTTTTCTTAGGGTCTGTATTCCCTAAAAAAAATAAATAGTCGGTTACCGGTATGTATTTTTGTGTGACTGTCTCTATGTTGTCCAACGGATGAAAATGATTACTAAAACCATTATAGATAGCCATAATCTTGTTTTCCGGCAAATGAAGCGTTTCCCGTATACGGTTGCATTCGAAATGAGATACGGTAATTATTTTTCGGCATTTAGGCAAGATGCGAGGCACAACGATACGCCTGTAGTACCATCCCATATTTTGATAGAGGGATTTACTGCTGCCTTGTCTATCTTCCAGGAAAATAATGTCATGGAGAGTCAAAATCAGAGGGACTTGAAGATGCAAAGGAGCCGTGTTGCTTGTGCAATGGAGTAAATCCGGTTTGTATTTATTTATCGCACGCGGTAATGCCCATTGTTCCCAAAGCGGATAGGTCGGGCATTTCACTTCGATGATATGTACATTGTCCGTTTCTTCCAGGCAACGGTCTGTTCCCGGGCTTACAAAAATGAAATATTCATTTTCCTTATCGATCTTCTGCAGCTCACGGATCGTTTCGAGGGCCACGAAATCCATTCCGTGCTTGTTCGGACGGAAAATGCGTTGTGCTTCTATTGCGATTTTCATTTTGTCGGGTTTTATATTAATTTTTATCGGATGAATGATCACTGTGTACTGTATGAATAAATTTTTTGTTTGCTCCTCTCAGGCGGAAAAGATTGAGGAACATTAAAATGAACAGAAGCGGCAGGCTGATGATGGCTTTCTGGAAACGATTGTCTACCAGATAATCCGGTATCGCCATGAAAAATGAAACGATCAGTATGAATGTGATTCCCCACCATTTAAGAGATAAAGACCAATCGTACCAAGTTGTTACGATTGAAAATATCACCAGAAAACCGAATAAGATTATTCGCGGAGGCATCATCCATTGTAAAAGCTTATCACAATAATCCCAATTACCCGAGAAGAAAGCTTTAGGGAGCTTCCATAAGCCGGAAAACAAATTTGTGAACTGTGTAGCGATCCATCTGCGTCGTTGTTCGTAAAACTGTCCTTTCTTTTCAATTTTTTCATCGTAAGTATAAACGTCTTCCAGAAATTCGATATATATATTTTGTGACAACAACATACTTTCAAGTTGTTTGTCTACCCCAACATGTGCTGCTCTATAAATATATTGTCTAAGCCAATCATAATCGAACGCCATACCGGAACCGATCAATGCTGAAGAGAACCCTAAACGGGTATGTCCGGAACGAAAAATAGAATTATTTATTTCTTCACTGACCGCATCCAGAACTGCTGTATTAGTATTTCTGTTTTTAGCAACCCGGTGTGTCTGTATGGCAAGGCATCCGGAATAGTATGCATCATTCAATTTATTTAGGAAAGAGGCGTTTACGATATTGTCAGCATCCATGATTACAACCATATCGCATTTATCCGTTTTTGTGCTCAGGTAATCCATTGCAAGACGGAGTGCATTCGTCTTGGTGCTTTGAGCGTATCCAGCCTCCAATACCGTGATGGATGGCAATGCTTTAAGTGTTTGAACTGTTCTTTCTTGCATTTTATCGGTTATCACAATAACCTCATACATATAAGATGGATAATCCTGTTCCAGGAATGAACAGACAGAATTAACGATGACCGCATCTTCCTGATAGGCTGGAAAGAGAACGGCAAAGCGGTGCTTCTTCCGGGCGGGAGGATACTTGTTTCTCGTCTTTTTCAATGATGCCAGTGAAAAAATGAAAATATACAATACCGCTATCAGAAACAAAAGAAATATAATTGCATCAGCATATTCTATCAGTTTATCTCCATTGGAGACCCACCATTTGTTTATTTCATATTCAAAATCCATATTATATGTATTTATATTGGTTCTAACTTTGTTTGTTCTGCTAATTCTTTATCATACGATTTTCCTAAAACAAGAAAAGTCTGAAATATATACACGATATATCCTGTCGGATATTGCCAGAAAAAATTATTGCCGTATGCACTGAGCATTATGCCCCAAAGACCGCAATTCATCGCGATCAACATACCTTTTAATTCCCTGTTCTGTATACGGAACATGATCAGGTAGGCACTATATCCAATGACAAACAATAAAATGGCGATGTGCAGGCATAATCCGACGATTCCGAATTGTACCCAAATATTGACATAGTGCGAATCAGTTGGTATATCGGTTGTAAAACGACGTGAAAAACGCCTTCCTTCCATACCTGCCAAACCAACTCCTTCTCCGAACGGTTTATGAACCATATATTCGGCAAGTCGTTTCTGATTGGCTTTCCGAACCAGGTAGGATGCATCTTTTTCCGGATGAAAAGCTGTGCGCATACGATGTATCTGCCTATTTGAATCCAAAATATGTGTTTGAGCGAAAAAAACATAGATAAAAAGTAGACAGATTGCTCCGCCTACAATATAGCGGGTATTTTTATTGAGAAGAATAAACATTGCTACTCCTCCAAGAGGCACAATCATAGCGCCACGCGTACCAGACATTATTAATCCATAAGCGGCAAGTAAAGACACGAATCTGTAATAATACCGGAGCCTCTTATTTGAGATATAAAAAGATAAAATCATATAAATGACAGCTGCCATTCCCATATTAGAACCGAAATTTCCAGCATCAGAGAATATAGAAAAATAACGGGTGCCACTTGGCAAAAGATGTGTTTTATAGCTTTCACTTCTTATTAACCAAGCACTTTCACCGGCATCAAATCCTATATAACGTTGAATAAGTGCTTTAGTGATCGCAATCAAGGTAAAGATGGATAATAGAAATAATATTTTTTTGATATCCTGTACTCTATTTAACAGTAGAGAGCTTAATAGTACTAATAACGTGAAATTATAAAAAGAACTGCGAGTAAATACCCAAGCTTCTACAACTGCGGATGGATTGAACAATTCAAAAAAAACATAGATCATCCATGCAATTGATATGTAAAACAGTTTATTGTTGGCTCTTTGCCAAGGTATTTTCCCTCCGCATAAAGCGTAAAGGAATATACAGACTAATAGAAAAATAATAAAAATATCCATCAGTACACTACTGTTTTGAACATTTACATAACGCAATATACCGATAAAAAAATAGTTTAGCGTAAATAAGGTTATAAGTCCCCAATAGGGTTTGTTAAGCACAGTAACAATATAAAAAGTAAGAAAAGGGATAATCACTACTACTGCTGCCATCAGCCATATTTGCCGTAGTAACGCATAGGCTAACAGTATAAGCCCTATCGCCAATAATGGATAGGGGCTGAAAGAATTAGTATTTCCTTTTATCCCTTCCATTTTTATGCTTTATTGGCTGTGATACCAAATTGATTTAGCCGGAATATTAGATTCTTCAATCCGGAATAAGGAGGAAGTTGGCCGGTAAAATCTTCTACAAATTCTCGTTCCGTACGATTCAACAGTAAATAAAGAGGTTTATCTTTTATTTGTTTCTTGAAATGCTCCAAAAGCATTGTATCGCTTGTTGTCCATACCCGGCAAGCATCTGCGACTAACAAATTGACCTGTGCTTCCTGTAATAATGCAGTGGAAATAGGATAATCTCTCAATGGAGGATATTTGACTATCAGGATATCCGGATTTTCTTCTCCGTATGGCGGTTCATAAATATGGAAAATACTATTTGCCTGAGCATATACCATTGATTGTGAATTAAAGTCCTTGTCATAAGATATGATTTTGACTGTGAACCCCAAATCTTCCCAATATTCCTGCAAATAGGATGCAATAAAACTTTTCCCCTCCTGTTCTCCAAAACTGATTAAATTAATGATTGAAGTATTGCCAAACTGCAGGAATACATTTAATTGGTTACAACAATAAGCGGCAACAACCCTGTTTGATGCCTTTGTGAATCCTCGATATCTCAGATTAATATGTCCGGTAAATGCTGCCAGAACCGGAAGTCCGGTAAGCCGTCTGGCGCGATCGGCATCCCGTAGAGTTCGATCCAGTAATTCTATTAACAGATTGAATCCGATAATAAAAAGTATACTGCCAAAAAAAGACGCTATCACAAGTAACGAACGTTTACTTTTATCACTGAGAATGGGAAATGTCGGCTCGGAAATTAATCTTAACGTTGCAGAAGTAAGTTGTATATCTTTTTGTTTCATTTTAGCCATGTTCAATGCATGTAACATCTGCAAATAGGATTGTTCTAATACTTTAATTTCACGTTGCTGCCTGTCTATCTGCGTCCCGATAGGTGAATAAATTTTATATTGTTCATCATAGACTTTCCTTCTTTGATCTAAAACATCCAACTCCGCTTTTGCTTTTGTTTTCACAATCGTTTGCCTTAGCCATTCATCAACAAGTCCGTTGATTGCAACACCTTCTTTACTTTCTTTGTAGCTGTTTATCATTGTTGTTAAAGAGGCTATTTTCTGTTCAGCATTCTTTAATTGTAGCTTGTATTCTTGAAGTTCGGTATTTTTGGATTGCATTTCTTCCGAACTGAATGTCTCGATTTCTGTTATTTTTCCATTGATGGTAGAAATTTCATTCAAAGCTTGGATAAAATCATCATTAGCTTTTACCAATTTTGTCCGGATATTCATATATTGTTCCATATCTTGAATGACTCTATCTGCACTTTCGTAAGCTCTTCGGGTCGCTTCATAGCGGTTTTCAAATTCAGAATATGAGTTAGCTATGGCCTTGGTTTGTTCCGGATAGTTAATGACGCTGTTTGCTACGTTGTAGTTAACTAATTTGTCTTCTAAGTTTGATAGTTTTGCTTGTTGTCTATTGAGCTCTTTTTCGTAATAGGCTACGATATCATTGGTGGTTTTATAGCGTATATCTTCATAAGCACTGCGCAGTTCATCATATATGAGTTTGATTGTATTTAATGTGATACCCGGATCTGTGGTCTGGTAAGAAATTTCTATAAGGTCGCTATTGTCCAGCCTTTTTGCAACAAGAGACGATAGCTTGTTATAACTATAAAACGGTCCGTTGCCATTAAGTAATCCATATAAAAAATTTTCCGGATCATTTTTCATGTATTTCATGAAATTATCGATCGTTTTTTCTTCGGAGGTTTTGTCAACCAACTGTAATAAGTCTTCTGGTATAATTTTTATTAGATTCTGGTAGTTCTTGGCCCTTATATAAACATTATCTTGATCGAGGTCTCCATGGACAAGATTTATAGCAAGTAATTTAATAGCGATATTTTTCTGTATACCTTTTTCTTGAGTTAATTTAACAAGGTTGTCAAACATATTCTCTACAGATTTCCAGTTTGCCGGTTGTTGATCACTATTTAATCCGGTATCGGAGACAATACCTGTATAAATTGTAGCTTTTACGGTATATGTTTTAGGAATAAAGCGGGAAAAATAAATAACTAACCCTGTGACAATAACAGAGCCAAATATCAGTTGATATCGAATCCGGTAAAGAAAACGTACTATATATAACGTTATATTCATTATTCTTCCTGACTACTTCTGTTGATAATCTTTACATTTGTAAGCATTTCTAACAATGTGACAGCGTTATGCAAAGCTGCACGCCCTTCTTGATAGGTAATTACTGCGCTTGAACGGCGTCCTCTTTCAAGGGAGAGTGCAGTAATATCTATTTTCCCGTTAATGAAATCCTGTTCGGATATTTTCATTTGGGCATTGTACAGCGCGGCGGCGTCAGATTTGGCTTTTAGCGTTGCCAATTGCTGGAGTACATTATTATATGCTTGTAAAATCATCAATTTTCGTTCTTCTACCGACATTTCATATTCGGATTGCAGTTGAGCATATTGCGCTTTCTTTACTTTGTTTCTTTGTTTTCTACTCACCAAGTCACCGATCGGGATACTGAGGGATACTCCTGCATTATATAAATTTTGGTTATTGCCTATATTGCTGATTATAGGATCTCCATCTGTGGAAGATGTAGAATAGAGATTATTTCGTCCGTATTGATATGTACCTTGTAATTTCAGGTAGCTAAGCCATTCCCGTTGGGTGATTTTCCTTTCTGCATCTGCTTCATCCCGTTTCGCTTCATATATTTTGACAGAAGGATGTTCATAGACGGATTGAAGAAACACTGAAAGGGGAGGTAGTTGAACGCGTTCGTAATCATCCAACATAGCTTGTATAGAGTCAGATTCGGACTTGGCTCCGATTTCTATAACTGTCGCATTGTCCGTATAACTTTTGCGTTTTTGCGCCATGCAATGCATACAGCTGAATATCAATAATAATATAAGTGTTGTTCTCATGATGTTCCTCCGCAGGGTTTAGACATTTTCCTCCTGAATAAAAGCCGTAAAAGTCCGGATGATTATTTTCATATCCAGGCTGAAAGAAAAAGTCCGGGCATATTTAATATCCAGTTGCTTACGTTCTTCAGGAGACAGGCTGCCTCCATTTCCTCGCTTTTCAACCTGCCAAAGGCCGGTTAATCCGGAAGGAGCCATGAACCGTTCAATATAATTATCGGAAGTTAATTGTTCAGCCTCATAAATAGGTAATGGACGATTTCCCACAACAGACATATCACCTTTTAGAATATTGAATAATTGCGGAAGTTCGTCAATACTGTATTTCCGGATAATACGGCCTACGCGGGTAACACGCGGATCGTTTTCCATTTTAAAAAAAGTATTGGCACGTTCTGTCGATTTGTTTTTTAAATAATCATGTTCTGTCGTGCTAAAGTTATCGGAATATAAAAGGGAACCTGCCGATCGATTATTTGTTAATGGAACCTGCAGTACTGCAGAGGTAGAAGAGCTAAGCTCTTCTACCTCTGCGTGATACTGATTTTGTGTCTTATATTCAGCCAATCTTTTATCCGCGTCGGGATACATGGACCTGAATTTATAAAAATCGAATATTTTGTAATTGCTTCCGACTCGTTTGGATTTATAGACGATAGAACCTTTGCTTTCCAATTCTATGGCAATAGCCGTTATGGCAAAAATGGGAGATAAGCATAGTATGGCTCCTAAGGATGCGGCGATATCAAAAGCCCGTTTCCAAAGAGGGAGGTGGAAAGAGTATAATCTGTCCACCTCTTTGTCTTTTTTGTCGCAAATTGCTTTTTTGCTCAAGAAATCTTCAGCGATCGCGAGTAAACGAAGCAACTCTTCTTTTGTTATGCTTTCTGTGATGACACAATTGACACCTACTTTTATATATGCGATCTTTTCTTCTTTATCCAGGGAATTCGCAAATAAAATAATGTAAGCGGTAGAGTAGAGCTTTCGTAGTTTTAGGATTGCATCCAAGTCCTTCTTAACGTCGTCCTTTTCTAAAAATATGCAAAAGTTGACAGGATTCACATGAACCATAGCCCGACAAAACTGTGTAAGCGTCGGACATTCCACCACGCGTTGACTTAAGGCTTTCTCCAACCTGCCAGGTAGTGAAGAATGATTTCCAAAGAAGATATATTCCATATCTGTTATTTTACAAGTCTTTTAATCCTGATTCTTAACTCTTCGGGATTGAATGGTTTTATTATAAAATCTTCAGCTCCTTCTTCCAGTAGGCGTATTCGTGTTGAACTGCTTTCTTCGCTTGATAATACTAAAATTGGGATGTGATTGAAAAGATTATTTCCTTTCAAATAACATACGAATTCTTCACCACTCATCTCCGGCATATTCAAATCAGAAATTATACCGTCCGGAATATTCCCCTCGTTCATCCATGAAATGGCTTTTACTGGATTTTCCATATACACCACTTGATAGGAGCTGGATAAATAGATCATAATGATCTTTGCTATTTCCGGCTTGTCATCAACAATTAGAATTGACTTCATTATTGGCAATTTTGCGTTACCCTACAATTATTTGACTTTAAAACTTATTAGACTTTTCCACCTTTGGCTTTATCATTGAAGAATGTATAAAATATAAAAAACTCTGACCCATCTTGGAAGTCGGGTAGAGTTAGATTTTATAAATTCATTGGAATAATATGTGTCTTTGTGAATATGTCAATGCAAAAATAGAGAAAACTTTTGAAAATTAAAGCATATTGAATAATATTTTTGCAAGAATGATGGTTTGTCCGAGTTTTTTCCGGCTCATTGTACTTTTAGTCGAAGTAGGGTTGGCGTTTTTTGTCTGTTTTGCGTATAAAAAATGAAGCTGGCCTTTATAAAAGAGCCAGCTTCATTTTTATTATTCAACTTGCACCTTTACGATCACCTTGCGGATATTTCCTTGGCCGATGCCGGGTGCATGTCCGTCTTCGGGGAAATAAATGGCGAATTGCCCCGGATAGATCTTGGTGAAGGCAGTCGGACGGTCGATATAGAAAGCGATGTCTTTTTGCTCATTATAAGGGGCAGACTCTTCCTGTAGCTCACATCCCGGTTTCCAGCCGATCTTCTCCACACCTAATAAAGGCATCTGGATGTCGATGTATTTCTTGTGTGTTTCGATAGCGGCATCTTTCTTTTCCTTGCCAAAAATGCTGGCTATGCTTACATATAAGCGAGAACCTTCGAGTTCATACTTACCATCTTCCATTTTAGAGAAGTCTGTGGATTTCAGGTAGTCGAATGCTTTTTTGAATAGAGGATGCAGGCATTCGATTTTTTCGGTGTTGTTCAATGAATCAAGTATCATACGTCTTATTTTTTAATTCGTTCATTCGTTTGATTACCGGACAAAGGTCGCATATTCGAATGTTAAATAATAGCCCCTATCTGCAAATAATTCTATTAAAATCAAAGAATATTTATTTAGCTAACAAATAACCGAATAACCCTTATCTTTGTTATACTAATGAAACAAATTAGACATATAAACGCGATATGAGAGAAACAGAAACAAAGGTATTGCCTGTTCTTGAAATGAGTTGCGCCGTTTGTGCCGGTAACGTAGAGAGTACGGTGCAGGCATTGCCCGGCGTGGAGAAGGCAAATGTGAATTTCGCTGCGGGTACGTTGACAGTAACTTATGATCCGTCCGTTATCACTTTGGAGGCTATGCAGGCGGCTGTGCAGGCGGCCGGCTATGACCTGATAGTGGAGGCGGAAGATCCTGTGGCTATGCAGGAAGAAATGGCTCGGAAGCATTATAAGATATTGAAAAAAAATACGATAGGGGCATGGATGCTATCCATCCCTTTGGCGCTTTTGGGAATGGTGTTCATGCATATGCCGTTTGGTAATTGGATCATGATGGCGTTGGCGCTGGCTATTATGGTCTTTTTCGGACGTTCGTTTTATGTGAGCGGCGTACGGCATGCGTTGAAGGGGAAAGCCAATATGGATACGTTGGTCGCGCTCAGTACTTCGATCGCTTTCCTGTTCAGCCTATTCAATACCTTATGTCCCGGGTTCTGGCTGGAGAAAGGCCTGGAGCCACACGTTTATTATGAAGCTTCGGGGGTGATTATAGCCTTTGTCTTGCTGGGCAAGCTGATGGAGGAACGTGCCAAGAACAGTACCTCTTCGGCCATAAAAGGGTTGATGGGGTTACAACCTAAAACGGCCCGTCTGGTGACGGACGGGAGGGAGGAGGAAGTGCCTATTTCGACGCTTCAGGTCGGAAACATCGTCAGTGTGCGGCCGGGTGAAAAGATTCCGGTGGACGGAACTCTTTTGCAGGGGAGTTCTTCGGTGGACGAAAGTATGCTGAGCGGAGAGCCGATTCCTGTGGAGAAAAACGCCGGCGACCGGGTGCTGGCCGGAACGATCAACCAGAAGGGCGCTTTTACAATGGAGGCGACGGGTGTCGGGGGTACGACCGTGCTGGCACAGATCGTCCAGATGGTGCAATCGGCACAAGGCAGCAAGGCTCCAGTACAGCGGATTGTAGACAAAATAAGCGGTATATTTGTTCCTGTCGTCGTGTCGCTTTCGTTTCTCACCTTTGTCTGTTGGCTGATGATAGGGGGAGAAAGTTATTTCTCGTATGCCTTGCTATCAGCCGTATCGGTGTTGGTTATTGCTTGTCCGTGCGCATTGGGATTGGCTACGCCGACGGCCTTGATGGTCGGGATGGGGAAAGGCGCCGAACGGCATATCCTGATTAAGGATGCTTTTGCCCTGGAAAACCTGTGTAAGGTCGATACGGTGGTGTTGGACAAGACCGGTACGTTGACGGAAGGTGTTCCGGTCGTCACGGATTCATATTGGGTTTCAGACGATAATGCTGATTATTTAGATATCCTCTACACGGCTGAACAGAAGTCCGAGCATCCTTTGGCTTCCGCTATCATCCGTTGGTTGGAAGATTCCGGTGCAAAGGCTTGCGAGACTGAAAACTTTGAGAGCCTGACGGGGCGTGGCGTACGCATCCAGGTCGAAGGGATCACCTACTGGGTAGGAAGCCAGGGTTTACTTGAAATATTCCAGGCTGTTATTCCGGAAAAAGCGCGGAAGCAAGTCGAACAATGGCAGCAAGAGGGGCAGAGCGTTGTCTTCTATGGTCAGGATGCCTGCCTGCTGGCTGTCTTGGCGATCTCGGACCGTATCAAACCGACTTCGGCTGAAGCCGTCAAAGAACTGAAAAAACAGGGAATAGAAGTCCACCTTCTGACCGGCGACGGTATCCGGACAGCCGAACGGGTTGCCGCAACATTAGGGATCGATCATTATAAAGCGGAAGTGATGCCGAACGATAAAGAAGAATATATCGTATCTTTACAGCGACAAGGAAAGAAAGTGGCGATGGTCGGCGATGGCATCAACGACTCGCAGGCGCTCGCCCGGGCGGATGTCAGTATCGCGATGGGGAAAGGAACGGATATTGCGATGGATGTGGCGATGGTCACGCTTATCACGTCTGACCTGTTGCTGCTTCCCGATGCGATCCGTTTGTCCAAACAAACCGTCCGGCTGATTTATCAGAATCTGTTCTGGGCATTTATATATAATGTAATAGGCATTCCGCTGGCCGCAGGCGTCCTGTTCCCGGTTAACGGATTACTGTTGAACCCGATGCTGGCGAGTGCTGCAATGGCTTTCAGTTCCGTATCGGTGGTGTTGAATAGTTTACGATTAAAGTTCATGAAATAACAATTTAAAAAGAGTATGGTTATGGTAACAACAAGATTTAAAACGAATGCAAAGTGTGGCGGATGCGTAGCCGCGATAGGAGCAAAACTCAATACATTAATGGCTTCGGATGACTGGTCTATCAATCTGGCTGATCCTGATAAGGTTTTGGAAGTGAGGGTCGATATTGCTCCTGCCACTGTGATTACCGCTGTAAAAGAGGCCGGATTCAAGGCTGAACAGTTATAAGCGGATGATTGCCCGGCAACGACAAACATACGGTGAAGAGGTAGCCAATGTCCTGACACATGGCGCCGGGATGCTTTTGGGACTAACCGCTATCGTTGTTTTGATGATGGCGGCTATCCGAAGCGGCAATCCTTGGGCGGTCGGCAGTTTTGCCGTCTATGCCGTTTGCATGACACTTTCGTATGTGACATCTACATTCTACCATGCTTCGACCCACGCACGGCAGAAAAGGCTTTTACGCCGGTTCGACCATAGTGCGATCTATCTGCATATTGCGGGGACTTATACACCCTTTACGCTGGTAGCCCTTCGGCAGGAAGGTTATTGGGGCTGGTCGCTATTCGCCATCGTATGGATTGCGGCGGTGGTCGGTGTCTGGTTGAGTTTCCGGAAGATGAAGAAGAAAGACCATCTGAAAACGGTTTGCTATCTGGCAATGGGCTGGGTAGTCATAATTGCCTTTAAGCCCTTGCTGCATGTCTTTCGTGAGACTGGTTCGATGGATGTTCTGTATTGGTTGATCGGAGGAGGGCTGTTTTATACGGTGGGCAGCTTGTTCTTCTTCCTGGACAAGTATAAATATATGCATCCTGTTTGGCATTTCTTTGTGCTGGGAGGGAGCGTCTGCCATTTTATATCGATTTACCTGTTGGTATAAAAGAAAAAGGAGAAAGCAATTGCCGCTTTCTCCTTTTTCTTATTACTTACATTCTTCCGGATGTTCTTTCTTATATTTCCGTTCCCGGTAGGAAAGGATCGCAATCCCTATTATGCTAAATAAGATCAGACCGCTGAATAAATATATTGCTTCCATTATTTACCTCCTTTATTTTTATAAAGTTTAAAACCTAACAACATTAAACCAATCGTTGCTCCGATACCTAAAAGCAAAACTAACAGTTTATCACTTGTTATATCCAACAACGTACTTAAAACAACTCCTGCAAAGACCAATTTGGCAATATCGATAAAGAAATCACCCAGTTTCTCATTGATGATTATCGGAGCTACCGATACTTGCACCGTTTTACGCTTCATAGTTAATTCGCTTATTGATTAATAATGACACAAATATAAGTAATATACCGGAGGATACAAATAATCCGGTAAAATAAAAAGGCGGACTTTGATTAGCCCGCCTTTTTGCGATATGTCTCGTTTCTCTATAGTCCGCTAAAATCCACTCCGTCGAATAG
Source organism: Parabacteroides vesiculifaciens (assembly GCF_049860805.1). Lineage (NCBI taxonomy): Bacteria > Pseudomonadati > Bacteroidota > Bacteroidia > Bacteroidales > Tannerellaceae > Parabacteroides > Parabacteroides vesiculifaciens. Next base: position 1,552,207 of record NZ_CP187555.1, on the reverse strand, counting down.
TAACGAAGGAACACGCCAGCTGGAGAACGTGCGCGGGTCGTTGCCGACTTCGGCCAGGTTGCTCCATAAAGAAATCATGTTGCCTGTTGCATTCATTTCGGAAATGGGCTGTGTCAGTTTGCCTTTTTCGATTAGGAAACCCTCCACACCGTAGGAGAAGTCGCCGGTCGTACTGTTACTGTTGCCGCCGTTGAAGCCGGTTACCAGAATGCCTTTATCGACAGAAGCAATCAGACCTTCTGTATCCTTATTTCCCATCTGCATGGTCAGGATAGAAGGGGAGGCGATAGTCTGTTTCATATCCATCTTATTGGCTGAATAGGTATCGATATAATACGTTTTCAGGACGCCGTTTTCAAACACCGGCATACGCTTTGTCGCTACGCCTTCGCCATCGAAATAACGGGCGCCGGATGCACCTACCATATGCGGTTCGTCAATGATCGTCAGTTTATCGCCCAACACTTTCTGGTCGATTTTATCTAACAGGAAAGAGTTTTTCTGCTGGATGGAAGAACCGTACAGTGCATCGATTACCGGAGAAATCAGGCGGGCGGAATTCATATTGTCCACAACCATCTGGTATTTGCCGGAAGCGACCTTTTTCTGTCCCAGCTTACGCATGACACGTTCCAGAGCTTTTGCACCCAGACCTTCCTTAACCAGCGTATCGTAGTAAAGAGAAGAATCGAACCAGTAAGATTCCGGACGGGCATCCCCTTCACCCTTGATACTAATGCTCGCAACCAAGCTGAAAGAAGAACCGGATGCTTCTCCTTCGAAGCCGTTGCTGGCAACCATATATTTGAAATCTTTCTCGTCACTGTAAGATGAATTGGCGGAGATGATACGGTCGTCTTTCCCCATCATTTCGTTGCAAACGTTCATGGCCAGTGCCACCTTATCGTCCGGCTGGATCGAGTCGAACTTCGGATCGATCAGTTGCAGGTCAGGATTGCCCCCCTTGTAATAGAGGGAAGCATCGGGCAACGTCCGCGCCTTGTCTTCCGCTAAAAAGCGGGTGGAGGCGATGCCGTTACGAATGAAACCTTCCAGTTCCTTCTTATCCAAACGGTTTGTGGAAAAGGAACCGAAACGTCCGTCTACAAACAGATGGATCACCAAGCTGTTTTCCGATGCCTGTTGCAAACGGTCCATTTTCATATCGCGTATTTCGAAAGAACTGCTTGACCCGTTATAGATACTTACACGTGAGGCCTGGCAACCGTTTTTCAAGGCAAACTCCATGGCCCACTGAGCCAGCTTTTTATTTTCGTTCGTTATCATGTCTAATAATTTATGATTTATGATTTATGAATTATGATTCCAGATTATAGATTCATGTGTCGGTGATAAATCATAAATCTGAAATCATAAATCATATCAATTTTCTCCTCCTACTGTAAGTTTACTAACTAAGGCAGACGGCATACCGCAGGTCACCGGACAGGATTGTCCGTCCTTACCGCATGTCCAGGTGCCGTTATCCATCTTGTAATTGTTTCCGACCATCGTGATATCGGCTAACGCACGCGGGCCGTTACCGATGATATTGATATCCTTGATCGGCTGTGTCAGTTTACCGTCTTCGATCAGGTAACCGTCTTTCACAAAGAAAGTGAAGTCGCCTGCACCGATCTGTACCTGGCCGTTGGTGAAACTGGAAGCATAGATACCCTTCTTCACGGTCGAGATCATTTCTTCTTCCGTCACGTTTCCGGCCTCCATATAGGTAGCGCGCATACGCGGGATCGGCATCTGGCGGAATGACTCGCGGCGGCCGTTGCCTGTTGACGGAATGCCGTAATGCTTGGCGCTGATGCGGTCGTGCAGGTAGCTGGTCAAGATTCCTTCTTTCACGATGTAGGTCTTCTGTCCGGCGATACCTTCGTCGTCGATATTGACCGAACCGCGGTTGAAAGGAATCGTACCGTCGTCCACCACATTGATATGCTCGTTACAAACCTTCTTATTCAGCTGGTCGGAGAAGATAGACGTGTTCTTGCGATTGAAGTCGGCTTCGAAAGCATGGCCGATTGCTTCGTGCAATAAGATACCGGAGCCTCCGGCACCCATTACGACCGGCATTTCGCCTCCTTTAGGCTTGATGGCCTGGAACAGGATGGAAGTCTTCTCGACTGCCTCCTTTGCAACTTCGGCAATGATATCGTCAGTCAGGAATTCAGCCCCCATACGGAAAGCGCGGGATGCATACGAATTTTCGATCTTCCCGTTGTCCTCCATGATGCAGACTGCACTCAGCGTCACCATCGGGCGATAGTCGTAATACATTTGTCCTTCGGAGTTGCAGAACAGGATGTGTGAAGTCGTGTCTCCCAATGAAGCCATCACTTTGTGCACCCGTTTGTCGAGCGCAAAAATCTGGTCATTCAATTTCTGGAGATACGGAGTCTTTGCGTTTACGGCAATTTCGTCCCAGGGAGTCTGTATGCCGTAATAATTATTCAAGATCGGTTCCTCCGTCAGGCCCGCCGGAGCCTTTCCTGCCGAGCCGGTTGCGATGCGAGCCGCCGTACGGGCAGCTTTCAGCATCTCATCAAGAGTCACGTTTTCTACATACGCATAACCGGTCTGATCGCCGGCCAATACGCGTACCCCCATACCGAAATCGATGTTGGAAGAAGCACGGTTTACAGCACCGTCCTGCAATCCGATGTTATTCCGGTAGGAATGTTCAAAGAAAAGATCGGCATAGTCGCCACCTTTTTCGAGTGCTGCCGTCAGCACTTTCTTCATGTCGCTTTCACTGACACCAAAATGGTTCTGAGCGAATGAGATACCGGTTGCCTGATCTGCTCCATTTCCGGTACAACTTCCCAGGAATGAGGGAGCCGCTAATGATCCAAGCATAACCATACCTCCTGTTTTGATAAAATCACGTCTGTTGATTTTCACGTTATGATTTATTTTCACGTTATGATTTATTATTATGATTTGTTTATTTGTTATCGGTAGAGACGCACGGTCATGCGTCTTTACGTGCCCATTGCATAACGTTGGCAGGCGGGCGCTCGGCCAACAATTCTTTTTTCATGAAATCCATGTAAGGGGCAACGTGTTTGAAAAATTTCTTGTATCCTTTACATAGATAGTTCAATCCGGGTTCGCCGTTTGCCGTATGGAGGAAACGGTTCTTGGGACATTCGCCGTTACAGGCAAACAGGTAATCGCACTCTTTGCATTGTGTAGGGAGTTTTTCATATTTGTCGGCACCGAACTTCAGTTGGTGCTGGCTGTACATCATCTCGGTAAGCGTCTGGGTATGGATGTTTCCCAACTTATATTCAGGGAATACGAAGTGGTCGCAGGCATATACATCGCCATTGAACTCCATCACTCCGGCATGTCCGCAAGTACGCGCCAGCGTACAGACACCCGGTTGCTCGCCTACCCAGTTCGCCAGAGTTGAGTCGAAGAGCTGGATATAATAATTACCTACATCTTCTTTCAGCCATTCGTCGAAGATTGCGCAGAGGAAATCTCCCCATTTCCCGGCATCGACCGTGAAAGGGGCCAGTTTGATATTTGCATCCTGCTGTTCCGGCGAGGTGAGCAATGTTCCGTCCTGATGGAACCCGAGACGCTCCACAATCGGAGCGAACTGGATATAGTGGCAATCTATTTCCTTGAAAAAGTTATAGAATTCCAGCGGATAATCTACGTTATAGTCGTTGACGACTGCCATCGCATTATATTCCACACCATGTTTCTTCATCAGTTCGATTCCCTTCATCACCTTATAAAAAGAGGGAAGACCTTGCTTGTTACGGCGATATTCGTCGTGAAACTCTTGCGGACCGTCAATCGAGACTCCCACAAGAAAGTTATTCTCCTTGAAGAAACGGCACCAGTCATCGTTAAGCAACGTCCCGTTTGTCTGGATGCAGTTGTCGATCTGGCGTCCGCGGCCATATTTGCGTTGCAACTCCAACGCTTTCTTGTAGAAGCTGATCGGACGCATCAGCGTTTCACCGCCATGCCAGGTAAAGAGAACCTGCGGCATCGTCTGACATTCCAGATATTCCTTGATGAATTTTTCCAGTAGCTGTTCGCTCATGATATGATTTTTCACCTCAGGATAAAGTTTCCCCTTCTCAAGGTAATAGCAGTATTCGCACGCCAGGTTGCAAATCGAACCGACGGGCTTCAACATTACATATACGGGTTTCGCGAACGGGGATATATACGGACTGTTCATGGTATGTCTAAAACGATATTTTATTTAGTTTCGTATGCAAATGTAGTCTTTTTAGCGAATGAATGTTTTTTTTCATCGTGTTTTTTTCCTGTAGCGGTTGTAATCGGTGACAAATCCTTCACAAAGCCAATTCGCGAGTGCCTGTCGGTTATCACTCAAGATGATTCGTTGCTGGTCGAAACTGTTCTGGATATTGCCTAACTCGACGAAAACGGAGGCCGGTGTCGTATGTCTCAACACGTATAGGTTCCGTCCGTCCACCGTTCCGGTAAACCCTCGTCCCGGCTGGTGCTTCTTGTATTTATGGGTGAAAGTCGTCCGCATGGTTTTTGCCAGATGCTTGCTTTCGGAGTTTTTATTCTGGTGATAGAAAAAAACATCGGTCTGGTGTCCCTTGTTCCGGCTGTCCACATGTACGAAGATAGCTCGTTTGTAGGCGTATTTATCCTGCTTGAACAGGGAGTTTATCTTGTCACTTCGTTGTTTCAGGCGGCGAACCTGGTTGAAAGGGATCGGACTGCCCATGCAGGTTTCCCGTTTGCTGTTCTTCAGGTATTTATCGTCCCGTATACCGTCTTTGGCATCCTGGATGATAATGTGGACTTTGGCTCCTTTCATCATAAGGTTGCGTGCCAGTCGAAGCACGATGTCATAAGCATATTCGTCTTCGTGCAACTCGATTTTGCCAATCCGTCCGATTGCCCCCGGATCAGGACCTCCATGCCCGCTGACCAGATAGAAACAGGCTCCTTTCAGTTCGGACGATGTTACTTTATAGGAGGCCAGTTCTTTACCGAACAACGGTTCATAGTTCGCTCGTTTGGCGGTGGCTGCGACAGCTTCTTTTCCTTGTAAGGGGGGAAGCGTATATTTGACTCCCATCCTAAGGACGTTTCCCTTGCCTAATTTCTTTTTATTCAGCTCGATGAACTGTTTCTGATAGGCGGCTCCTATACGGTTATGACGTTTAAGGAACAGGGTAACGCCTTCCCCTTTCTTGGGAAATGCTTTCTCTTGGGCCTGTAACCGGTTGGCGCAAAGTATGGTAAGAAATAACGCGAATATGATACTAAGTTTAAACTTCATTGGTGATGTGTTACTAACGCGAACAAAAATAATGCTTTTTCGGGATTATGCAATACGTTGTTATGCAGAATCAGAAAAATATGACAATATCCCCCTTGAAAAACGTGTTTTTGACACCTGTTGAAAATCAGTGTTATAGCATGTGTAAGATTATTAAAAAATATTACCCTTGCATGAAAATCTATTTTCTCGGGTATGAAAATAGATTTTCATGCCTGTGTATTTCGATTTGGACGAATGGGGGTTTCTGGGAAAATAAACAATAAGGCATAGAGTGGGTAAGTCCTTTTTCTCAGATCAAATGATTCATCGCCATGTATTTCCAAAGTGGGGCGGCATGGAGCGCTTGTTTGATCCGGTCGTCGAGGAGTAACTCTTTTACTTCATCGAGCGTCAGGAGATGGACACTCAGGTCTTCTGTCGCTTCAAGGTGTTGGACTGTGACCGGTTCGACATCCGTGGCAAGATAACAGTAAGTCTGGTTGGTATGGGTACTCGGATTGACGCCTATTACCATCAGTTCGCTCCAATTTCCGTTGCCGTAACCGGTTTCCTCGAGCAATTCCCGTTGGGCGGAGATGAGCGGGGAGGCGTCTTCCTTTTCGCAGACACCCGCGCAAAGTTCGTAAGCCGTAATACCCAGGCCATGACGGTATTGGCTTACAAATACGAATTTCTGCTCTTTGGTGATTGCGATCACGTTGATCCATTCCGGATATTCGAATATATAATATTCGGGGATCCTGTTCCCATTCGGTAATTCCACTTCTTCCTTGCGCACGGTGAACCAAGGTTGGCGGGACAGATATTCACTTTTCAATACTTTCCAGTTTCTGTTTTTCGGAGTTTCCATATTTGTTGTTTGTTAATGTTACTTTTGGATCAAGCCAAAAGTAACGGACATATAATATAAATATGAAACGGCCGAGTTTGTCATAAATTGCGTTTGTTTCTTATCTTTGTGGCTTCGAAAGAGAGGACTTAGATGAATAAAGATAATAATTTCGGCAGACTTTTGCTTCTGCTATTGATTGCGTTAGGTATCTGTTTAGGGCTTTATTACTTACCGGACCAGCTGTTCGGCATGAAAATAAAAAAGGTTGATTTGCTTTCCGATCTTAGGGTAAAGCCCGAATCCTTGTCTATGGATTCCTTGCGTATGCAACTGGAACAACCGGATACGATTCGGATAGATTCGGCTGCCATGCGCGATTCGATCCTGAAAACGACAGGCATCGACTCCGTGGCATTAGCGCTGCGTGATTCCTTATATAATATAATGTATGCAGACCAGGGAGCGGATTCGCTCGGCACGCGCATCGAAGATTACTCTGTCGGCCATATCGGTTTGAAACGGTTTTTTGCCGCCTTACGGGACAACCGGAAGGAGAACCGCCCGGTGCGTGTGGCCTTTTTAGGTGATTCGTTTATCGAAGGCGATATTGTGGTGGCCGATTTCCGTTCGGGAATGCAGGAACGGTTCGGGGGGCGCGGAGTCGGTTTTGTCCCGGTTACATCGGTGGCTGCACAGTTCCGTCCGACGATCGAGCAAAAGGCGGAAGGATGGACTACCTGGTCCATGCTGACAGACCACCATCACCGGTACACGCTTTCCGGAATGACATTCGAGCCGAAAGGAGAGAAGCCGTCTATTTCAGTCAAGACGACAGACCGCTATCCGGAGCTGAAAACGGTTTCGTCCCTTAAACTCTTGTACGAAAAGAATACCCGTACCCGGATGGATTTAGTTTGCAACGGTACGCAAGATACGATCCGTGAAACCTTGAAACCTACATCCGTTATCACGCAATACGAACAGACGGGGACCTTTACGGAGGCCTCCTTCAGCTTTGCCGATACGGCAGGCTTCCGTGCTCTCGGGGTTGCACTCGAAGATAATTCCGGGGTGGTCGTGGACAATTATTCGTTGCGCGGCAATTCCGGCATGATCCTTTCGAGGTTGGACAGTGCCCGTTGCCGGGAGTTGAATGCGATACGTACGTATGACCTCGTCATTTTGCAGTACGGATTGAATGTCGTCAGCGACAGCATTCTCCAGTACGGCTGGTACGCCAAGCGGATGGAAGATGCCGTCCGCCACGTGCGTATTTGTTTCCCGGATGCCGATATCCTGATGTTAGGGGTTTCGGACAGGAGCCGGCAAGTGGACGGGGCGTTCGAAACGATGCCCGCCGTTCTGGCTTTGCTACACGCACAACGGCAGGCGGCCCGCCGTTCGGGTGTCACGTTCTGGAATGTGTTCGGGGCGATGGGAGGAGAGAACAGTATGGTACGCTTCGTGGAAAACAACTGGGCGAGCAAAGATTATACGCATTTGAGTTTCAGGGGAGGAAAAGAGATCGCTTCTGCCTTGTTGAAAGCAATATTATTAGAAAAAGAGTTTTATGATGAAGCAGACAAAGTGGCTCGTTAGCCTATCGGCTTGTTTAGTTTTGATGGCTGTCAGTGCCGCCGGAGCAAAAGGAAGACTGGCGGTCCCGCGCGGGGCACAGGAATCAGGGAACTTCGACACGATCCCGCTCCCTGCACGCACTTATTCGATCGGTAACGAGGTCGATTCGATCCTGTCACCCTTGTCGTTACAGCCTTTCTTTGCCGGGCTTGATTCGCTCAGGGCGGGGAAGGATACCGTATTGACGATCGTCCATCTGGGCGATTCCCACATACAGGCCGGTTATTATTCCGGCAGGATGATGCGCCTTCTACAGGAACAGTTCGGAAATGCCGGACGCGGTTGGATTGCCCCCTTCAAGTTGAGCAAGACGAATGAGCCGGACGACTATTTCATCTCTTCTTCCGTACGCGAATGGGTGACGGGACGTTGCATCCAAGCCAATAAGAAATGTCCTGTCGGAATCGGCGGGATCGGCATCCAGTCCGTTTCGCCCTCCATCAATCTGGATGTCCGGATAGCGCCTAACAACGGAGCCGGCTATTCCTTCAACCAGGCAATCCTTTACCGGGGGGAGAAATCCATGCCGATGTTGCCGGCCGGCCCGAATAAGGATGTGCAGACGTTTTGGGACGCACGATGTAGAGACGCACGGCCGTGCGTCTCTACGGATGTTTGTGGCATTTTGGCCGACACCTTCCGCATCCTATATCCGGTAGATACGTTGCAGCTGCACAGTACCCGGCGGAAACAAGGCACGGACAAACTGCTTCCGGCCTCCACCTTCAAGAATGTGTATTACGGTTTCAGCCTGACGAATGGCAATCCGGGCATCCTCTACCATTCGGTCGGTGTGAACGGAGCGATGTATGTCAATTACACAGACGAAGCCTATGTCCGACAGTTGGCCCTGCTGAAACCTTCTTTACTGATCATTTCGTTGGGTACGAACGAGACCTTCGGTCGCCGCTTCCGTCCGGAAGAATTCGGCGGGCAGGTACGCGCGTTCGTTTCCCTCGTCAAGAAGCAGATGCCTGAAACGGCTATTCTGCTTACCACTCCGCCGGAATGCTACAAGCGGACGTATGTCAATAAGAAGCGGACGTATGTCCGTAACGCGAATACCCAGCTTGCCGCAAAAGCAATTGTAAAAGCGGCCCATGAAGAGGGCGTAGCCTGCTGGGACCTTTTTGCCACTACGGGAGGGAAAAGTTCTTGTATCAATTGGCATAAGGAGAAACTGATGGGGCGTGACCGCATCCATTTCACAAAGGAAGGCTATCGCGAACAAGGAACCTTGTTATATCGTGCCCTGATGCAATCTTGTAATCAAATGTTGAAAATCAGAAAAGATGATGAATGATTTTATAAATAAAATGGGAGAATATTGGTCTCAGCTCTCATTCGACAAACTTGGCGATATATTGACCTACCAGCACAATGCACCGATACTTTTCAGCAGCGGATTGTTTTTCTTCCTTTTTATCGGTTTCCTGATCATTTATATGTCGCTCAGGAAGCACCTATTAACACGTATCATCTATGTCACGCTGTTTTCCATCTATTTCTATTATAAGAGCAGCGGCTTGTTTTTCTTTCTCCTGCTGTTTGTCGCGACATCCGACTTTTGTATCGCGCAGTGCATGGCCAAGACGACCTCCCGGTGGGGGCGTAAGGCATGGGTTGTCCTGAGCCTGTGTGTCGACCTGGGGCTGTTGGGATATTTCAAATACTTCAATTTTCTGCGGGAGATCGTGGCTACCGTAGCCCACGAATTGGGGTACCAGATGGGGAACGCTTCATTACAGAACATCACTTATCAACCGTTGGATATCTTCCTGCCGGTCGGCATCTCCTTCTTTACCTTCCAGACCATCAGCTACGTGATCGATGTGTACCGGGGCAGGATAGAACCCCTCCGGCGTTGGGTAGACTATGTTTTTTATGTCTCCTTCTTCCCGCAGTTAGTGGCCGGCCCGATCGTCCGGGCACGTGATTTCATCCCGCAGATTTATAAGACGCCGGTTCTCACGCGGGCGGAGTTCGGCGAAGGGCTTTTTCTCGTCCTGTGCGGGCTTTTCAAGAAAACCGTCATATCCGACTATATCAGTCTGAACTTCGTCGACCGCATATTCGACGCCCCCTTGCTCTACACCGGGGTGGAAAACCTGTTGGGCGTCTATGGCTATGCCTTGCAGATCTATTGCGATTTCTCCGGCTATTCGGATATGGCGATCGGGATCGCGCTGCTGCTGGGCTTCCGCTTTAACATGAACTTCGATTCGCCTTACCAGTCGGCGACCATCACGGAGTTCTGGCGGCGCTGGCATATCTCGCTTTCTTCGTGGCTGAAAGACTATTTGTATATTTCGCTCGGAGGCAACCGGAAAGGGAAAATACGGACATACGCGAACCTGCTGATTACGATGTTGCTGGGCGGCCTGTGGCACGGTGCTTCCGTCAGTTTTATCCTCTGGGGCGCATTGCACGGGGTTGCGCTGGCCGTCCATAAGTTCATGATGAACCATTTCAGCAGCTTCAAGCCGTTAGGGTCGGAAATGAAACCCTGGAGAAGAGTGTTAGGTGTCCTGGTCACTTTCCATCTGGTTTGCTTCGGCTGGATCCTGTTCCGTGCCGACTCGATGCAGGCGGTAGGCGAGATGCTGACGCAGATTTTCACGAATTTCCATCCGGAGGTCTTCACGCAGTTTGTGGCGGGCTATAAAGGGGTATTCGTTTTGATGGTGACAGGTTATATCCTTCACTTCATGCCGAAATCGGCCGAAAACAGCCTGCAGGCGGTTGTCACCCGTTCCCCTTTGCTTGTGCAGGCGGTGATGCTGGCGATTGCTATTTTTGTTGTCGTACAGTTCAAGAGTGCCGGGGTACAGCCGTTTATTTACTTCCAGTTTTAGTAGGGAAGAAAGCCTTTCCCGTCCTGTTTTGGTTCAAAAGTATCGAATATTGTTCCAAACCCCGCAAGGCCGTATCCGGTACTTTTTTATTCCGAACAATATCCATACCTTGGCGACATTATTCACAAAATAAAAAGTATCATGGCAAACGAAAAGTATTACATTGTACCTGCCACACGCACAGTGACTGCTGGTATGAGAGAGAAAGACTGTACATTCCTTTGCCCGGCCAATTCAGTTCTGACAGGGCGTTGTCACACAGGGATATAAGAGATGGGACTATGGAGTAACCGGCTAAAAACAATTTCGTATGAAAACAAAAATTGTGGCGTTGGGTATAATCTTATGCCTTTTTTCTACAAATATGTATGGGCAAGGCCAGTGGTTTCCTCCTAACACGAACGACACTCCTAAAAAACTATACGATAGAAATTCCACGTATTGGAAAAAATATAAGGTTTTGAAACGTATTGGGTGGGTTGGGTTAGGAGTCGGCGCTTTTGCGATAGCCGGGGGAATTATAGGAGGATCTTTTTCTTTTCAGGGTGGCCATGATACGAAAGTTTGGGAAGGTATTGCTTATTCCGGCATTGGAATTGCAGTAGCCACCATACCGGTTTTTATCTGTGCGGATCAAAAAAAAGAGAAGGCGATTGTTGTTTCTGCCGGTTGCGGGAACTTAGCAGCTCCTCTTTCGGGTGGAAAACTTGCTTGCCGGCAAGGAATAGCGTTACAAATCTGTTTTTGATCGAGATATGAAACTGAATTTCTCATTACTCCTTTTGGAAGCGGTTACCAAAGGATTATCACAGATAAAACGGAAGTTTTGGATGAATAACCGTGGAAATTATATGCTGGTGCTTGGGGAGAAGTCGGTGTCTTTGTTTATTCGACAGGATCGCTTGGCCCTTGGTATAAGAAGTGGGATTATGGAGTGATAAGTTGATTAGTATGAAAAAGTCAAAAATAATTTTTGCGATACTTGTTCTTTTTACTGTCAGCATTTACGGACGGGAATTTCCGTCCGTAAATAATATATGTTTTGTTCCAAAAGTCTCGGATAAGTCTTATATGCAAACACAAGATTGGAAAAGGCATAAGATGTTTAAGGCTTTGGGATGGGGAACTTTGGCTACCGGATTTGTTACGGCAAATGCCGGTTTTTGGTGGTCTGTATCAATGTATGAAGGTGATTATCCTGAAAAGCGGAAGAAGACGGCGGGAGGTATTTGTTATTCCGGCCTGTTTTTGATAGGAGCAAGTATTCCTTGTTTCATCCTCTCGCATGTTTGTAAAGAGAATGCCATTTTGTCTGTCGGAGGCGGAAATATTATAGCTCCATTGCCGTGCGGAAGTGTGGAATATAGACCGGCAGTGGCTTTGCGAATCAGTTTTTGAACATAATATTTTGGATCTCATGAAACAGAAATTCCAGTTTATCCTTTTGGTTTCATTCTTGGCAATATCCGTCTACGGGCAGAATACACGGTTTGTCGGCAGAACCGATTATCACCGGCAAACCGTGGACATGCAGGAGCAGTACCTGAAAAAGCACCGGACTTTCAAAACCATAGGATGGACATCTTTACTAGTCGGGGTTGGCGGAGTCGGTTATGGACTTTTTTCAGATATGTCTCAGGACAAAGCGATAGGAGCGCTGATTTGTGGAGGCTGTCTGGTGTTAGTCAGTGTTCCTATGTTCGGATTAGCCCATTCTAACAAGCAAAAAGCCCGTTCGCTTTCTTTGCAAGGGCGGAATCTCGCTTCACCGTTGCCAAACGGTTCTGTTTCTTATAGCCCAGGAGTTTCATTGTGCTTGAATTTTTAATAAATAGGGCAGAAACACCGTTTCTAACCGCTTTCCGTCCGGGAAGTAGCCGGAAACACGGTTTCTTGCATCGTGCATTATAAGCGCGAAGTCCTGAACCAAAAGGCATCCAAACCGGGTGAGGCGGGTGATATTTCGCCCGATAATAATGACGAGCGTCCCGGCGAGCTTTAAGCTGCCGGCATAGTATAAAAAAACAAAAGCCCTTCCCGTGGTCCGGGGAAGGGCTTTTGCGTTTTCTAAAGCAAGGCTCTTTTATTCTCCTCGTTGACCGGATTTTTCCCTTCCGGCGTATAGAGATGGTCGATGCGGGAGGCGTAGGCCTTCTCCACTTTGCCGCGGACGATCTTCATCGTGCTGTTGACCATGCCGTTCTGCTCGGTGAAAGGTTCAGGCAGGATGGCGAAGGCGGCAGGCAGCCAACGGTCGGGGAAGAGGGTGGACAGGTCGCCTCCCTTGCGGAAACGGTCTATCTGCGACTGGATGATCCGGATCGCTTCCTCGCGTCCTTCGTCTGACGAAAAGTCGAGATGAAGGTGTGCCAGATGCTTCTTCAGCCGGTCTTTGTTGGGGACGACGAGGGCGACGGTGTACGGGCTTTGGTTGTTGTACAGGATCAGCTGGTCGATCGAGGAGGAGTGTTCGACCAGCGCCTCTTCGATCCCTTCCGGGCTGTATTTCTCGCCGTCGCTGCCGATCAAGAGGCTCTTGAAACGTCCGAGGACGTAGAGCAACCCATCCTTTCCCATATACCCCATGTCGCCGGTGTAGAGCCATCCGTCGCGCACGGTTTCGGCCGTCGACACCGGGTTCTTCCAGTAGCCCGCCATCACATTCTCGCCGCGTACGACGATCTCGCCTTTCTCGCCTGCCGGAAGCTCATTGCCGTCGGCATCGCATATTTTCAGGTCGAGCGGACGGACCAACACGCCGCTGCTGCCGAACGTGTGCCGCTCAGGGCCGTTGGTCGAGATCACCGGGGTAGCTTCGCTCAGGCCGTAGCCCTGGTACATCGGCAGGCCGATGGCGTAGTAGAACTTTTGCAGGTCTTTGTCGAGCAGGGCGCCTCCGCCGATGAAGAACTTCAACTGGCCGCCGAAGTTCTCGCGTACTTTCGCGAACAGATGCTTGTCGAACAGGTTCACGAGCGGTTTCAGCAGGCGGCGCGCGCCGCGTCCCTTGTCTTCCCCGCCGTTTCCGTTATAGATATAGGCTACCCGGAGGGCGATGTTGAACAGGCGCGTCACGTTTTTGCCCTGGGCACGGATGCCTTGCTCGATGTTCTTTTTGAAGTTCTTGGCCAACGCCGGGACGCTCAGGATCAGGTAGGGCTTGAACTCTTTGATATTGATGGGGATGTTCTTCAACGTCTCTAACCCCGTGCGCCCGACCTGTACGGTGGCGACGGATGCTCCCTTCGACATGAAGATGTAGAAGCCGACCACGTGGGCGAAACAGTGGTCGAGTGGCAGGATGACCAGCGTGCGCCATGTATGGTCGATATCGACGCACGAGAGCGCTTGCTCCACATTCGCCGTATAGTTGCGGTGCGTCAGGATGACGCCTTTCGGGTCGGCTGTCGTGCCGGATGTATAAGTAATCGTCGCGTAGTCGTCATTTTCGACAGACAGGGCGGTGTCGAGGAACGATACCAGCGAATGGGTCGACAGGTATTCTTTTCCCATACGTATCACTTCGGAAAGCGCGATCTCTTTTTCGCGGTATTCCGGCTGATCGTCCATCACGATCACCTTCTCGACAAGGGGCAGGCGGTCCATGATGGCGCGTATCTTCTTCAACTGGTTGCCGGAGACGAGGATATATTTCACATCCGCATGCACGAGGCGGAACAGCAGGTCGTTGGCTTCTTCCAGCTTGATCGAGAGCGGGACGTTGGTCGCACCGGCGTAGAACATCGCCAGTTCGCCGATGATCCAGGCATTCCGGCCTTCGGAGAGGAGCGCCATGTTGTCGCCTTTCTTTACGCCGAGCGCAACAAAACCGGCGCCGGTGGTGTAGACTTGCTGCCGGACTGCCCCGTAGCTGGTGGAAACGTACTTGTCTCCGGTCTTTTCCCACAGGAAAGGCATATCCTTGTGTATCCGTACCGAGTCCTCAAAAAGGTCAATGATTGTCTTTCTCATATCTGTAATAGTGTTTCGTGTTATATTCTAACGATGTATTTTCTCTAAACCGTGTTACCGTTGGACGACCGCTTCCTTCCCGATCTCCTCCAGATAGCCGCAAGCCGCTTCAACCGTCGGCACGTTCTTGACCACGATGCTGCGTTTCCCGTTTTGCTCGCGGAGGGTGCATTCGCGCGGGTGCTTCTGGATGAAACCGAGCAGTTTGTCGAACGCTTCGCTCTCGTAATACGGGCTTTCGGGGTTGGTGACGAGGAAGATGCTCATCTGCCCTTTTTTCAGGATGATCTTTTCCATGCCTAATATCTTGGCCATACGACGGAGGCGGACGACGCGGATCAACTCTTTCCCTTCTTTCGGGATCTTGCCGAAACGGTCTTTCAGCCGTTCGGTGAAAGCGAGGATATCGCGTTCTTCCTCCATCTTGTCCAATTCGCGGTACAAAGAGACGCGCTCGGAGTCGTTCGGGATATAGGTTGGCGGGAACATCAGTTCGAGGTCGCTCTCGATATACGTTTCGCGGACATATTCGCTACCGGTGTCGGGATGCGTCCCGCCGGCATCGGAATAGAGGTCGGCAAACTCTTCGGCCTTCAACTCGTCCACGGCTTCTTCCAGGATCTTCTGGTACGTTTCGTAGCCTAAGTCGGCGATGAAACCGCTCTGTTCGGCTCCTAACATATTTCCCGCTCCCCGGATGTCGAGGTCTTGCATGGCGATATGGATGCCGCTGCCCAGCTCCGAGAAGTTTTCGATCGCCTGCAAACGGCGGCGCGCCTCCTGTGTGAGGCTCGACAGGGGCGGAGAGAGGAGGTAGCAGAAGGCCTTCCGGTTGCTCCGCCCGACACGGCCGCGCAACTGGTGCAGGTCGCTGAGGCCGAACTGCTGGGCATTATTGATGATGATCGTGTTCGCGTTCGGTACGTCGATTCCGCTCTCTACAATACTCGTGGCGATCAAGACATCGTATTCGTAGTTGACAAAATCCAGGATGATCTTTTCCAACTTCTCCGGCTCCATCTGCCCGTGGCCGACGGCGATGCGGGCATCCGGCACTTCGCGTCTGACAAGCGCCTCCATCTCGTAGATGTTCTGGATGCGGTTGTTGATCAAGAAGACTTGCCCGTTGCGGCTCATCTCGAAGTTGATGGCTTCGCGGATGATGTCGGGGTTGAACCGTTCCACCTCTGTCTGCACCGGGTAGCGGTTGGGCGGAGGGGTTGTGATACTCGACAGGTCGCGGGCGCCCATCAGCGAGAATTGCAGGGTACGAGGGATCGGAGTGGCGGTCATGGTGAGTGTGTCCACATTGGCTTTCAACTGGCGCAACTTCTCTTTGACGGAGACGCCGAACTTCTGCTCCTCGTCGATAATCAGCAGGCCGAGGTCTTTGAACGTGACATCCTTGCCAACAATACGGTGGGTGCCGATGATGATGTTCACGTGTCCCTCCTTGAGGTCTTTCAGGATTCCTTTTATGTCTTTCGCCGTACGTGCACGACTGATGTATTCGATCCGGCAGGGAAAATTTTTCAACCGCTCGGAGAAGGTCTGGTAATGCTGGAACGCCAGCACCGTGGTCGGGACGAGGACGGCTACCTGCTTGTTGTCCGCAACGGCTTTGAAGGCGGCGCGGATGGCGACCTCGGTCTTTCCGAACCCTACGTCTCCACAGATCAGGCGGTCCATCGGGCGGTCGTTCTCCATGTCGACCTTGACGTCGGCCGTCGCTTTCATCTGGTCCGGCGTGTCTTCATAGATGAAGCTGGCTTCCAGTTCGTGTTGCATGAAGCTGTCCGGGCTGTAAGCAAAGCCTTTTTCCTGCTTGCGTTTGGAGTAGAGTAGGATCAGGTCGCGGGCGATGTCCTTGACTTTCGACTTGGTGCGCTCCTTCATCTTCTCCCAGGCTCCTGTCCCGAGCTTGCTCAGTTTAGGCGGCTCGCCGCTGTCCTTGCCTTTATACTTGGACAACTTATGTAGGGAGTGGATGCTGACGAAAATGATATCGTTGTTCTGGTAGATCAGCTTGATGGCTTCCTGCATCTTGCCGTTCACTTCCGTGCGGACGAGGCCGCCGAACTGGCCGACACCGTGGTCGATATGCACGATGTAGTCGCCGGTCGTGAATTGGTTCAGCTCCTTCAGCGAGAGGGAGAGTTTTCCGCTCCGGGCCTTGTCGCTCTTCAGGTTGAACTTGTGGAAGCGGTCGAACAGTTGGTGGTCGGTGAAGAGGCAGACACGCAGCGTCTCGTCGGCGAAACCTTCATGTATGGTCTTGTTGACAGAGGTGAAAGGGATGTTGTCCCCCCGGTCCTCGAAGATGGCACGGATGCGGGCGGTTTGCTTCTCGACGTCGCTCAGTATATATAATGTATAGCCCTCTTCTAAGTATTTGTGGAAAGATTTGCTGACCAGATCGAAGCTCTTGTGATAGATCGGTTGCGCCTCCGTCCGGAATTCTAAGGTGGCATCAGCCGTTCCCGTAGGCCGTGTACCGAAATGAAGGCGGCAGAAACCGAGCGCAGAGCGCAGGAAGTCTTCTCCTGTCACCAACTTGGCCCGCATCTGTTCGATATCGGCAAACGATTCTTCGTCACCGGTGATCGGTTCTTCATTCCAGATACTGCCGATCCGCTCTTTTACCCATGCCAGGTCTTTGCAGGCGAGCAGTGTCCCGGACGGCAGCGAGTCCATCAGGGACGAGTTGGTCCGGTTCCCCTTCGTCATTTCAGGCACGATATAGATGCTGTCCAACTTTTCCTTCGATAACTGTGTCTCTACATCGAACGAACGGATCGTCTCCACTTCGTTTCCAAAGAAGTCGATACGGTAAGGGAACTCGTACGAGAACGAGAACACGTCCAAAATACTGCCGCGCATCGCATACTGCCCCGGCTCATAGACATAATCCACCTGCTCGAAACCGTATTCGTCTAATACGTCCGAAACGAACATATTATCCAGTTTCTCGCCCACACTGATCTTTAGCGTGTTATCTTTCAGCACCTCCCGCGAGATCACCTTCTCCGCCAATGCATCCGGATAGGTGACAATGACGAAGGGAGCAGTCGGGTCCTGCAACGTGCTTAAAACTTCTGTCCGCAGGATTTCGTTCGCCGGGTCCACATGTCCGTACTTGATGGCACGCCGATAGGCGGAAGGGAAAAAATAGATCCCGTCGCCTCCGGTAAGCTGAACCAGGTCATGATAGAAATAGCCGGCTTCCTCCAGGTCATTTAAAACGCACACATGGCTCCCCCTTCTTTTGGAAAAAAGAGAAGCTATTGTCATTGCGGCCCCTGAACCGTTCAGTCCTTTCAAAAAGATATTGCGGGACGTTTTGCTTTTTAACAGGGTATGTAACGCCGTCACTTGCGGATGGGCGGCATATTGTTTTAGTAAATCTTGTACCTCCAACGGATAAATTGATAATTGATAATTATATATGTGCAAAATTACGGAAAATGTCACAATGATATTCTTAAAATCGAGGAAAATATCTACCTTCGCGTCTGAGTTGAAGTTTGAAAGATAAAACATTGTTTTGTGATTTTCAATTTTCAATTCTCAATTTTCAATTAAACAGTGGATTATGTCAGACAGTATTGTTATTATTCCCACGTATAACGAGAAGGAGAATATAGAAAACATTATTCGGGTTGTATTTGGGTTGGAGAAAGAATTTCATATTTTGATTATAGATGATGGATCGCCCGACGGCACGGCTGATATTGTAAAGCGGCTGCAAAAAGAGTTTCCCGACCGCCTTTTCATGGTGGAACGCAAAGGCAAGTTGGGACTGGGTACGGCTTATATCTGCGGATTCAAGTGGGCAATAGAGCATAAGTATGATTTTGTATTCGAAATGGATGCAGACTTCAGTCATAATCCGAATGATCTTCCCAAATTATATGCAGCCTGTACGGAACAGGGAGGCGACGTCGCAGTCGGTTCGCGTTATTGCAATGGCGTGAATGTCGTAAACTGGCCGTTAGGACGCGTGCTGATGTCCTATTATGCCTCCGTATATGTCCGCTTTGTTACCGGCATGAAGGTGCAGGACACGACAGCCGGTTTCAAATGCTACCGTCGCGAGGTACTTGAAACGATCGATTTGGACCGCATTCATTTCAAAGGGTATGCATTCCAGATAGAAATGAAGTTCACAGCTTATAAGTGCGGCTATAAAATAGTAGAAGTCCCCATTATCTTTATCAACCGCGTATTAGGTACTTCCAAGATGAATTCCTCTATTTTCGGGGAAGCCCTGTTTGGCGTATTGAAACTGAAATGGTGGAGTCTGTTCCGTAAATATCCCCGGAAAGGGAGCCGGAAAGCGATTGCCGGATAATACCTTTATAAAAAGAGACAATAAAAAAGCTGCATCTTCCGAAGACGCAGCTTTTTTAGGGATATTCAGTAAATCCTATAAAATTAGCCAACTAATTCATACTAAAAGTATTGCGAATTAGTTGGCTTTTTTGTATCTTTAGGTATTCCCCCGTAAAATACGGTTTGACGGCCAAAACGGGGGAAATATCCACACTAAGATATGGCGAAGATACAAAATATTTCAGAAATTCACCCTACTTTAGGGTTTACAGAATTCGATATTCTGGAAAAATATCGTAAGAGTTTTCATGCGAGTGAACTTGGCAGTCTTCATTCCGTGTTTCCGTTCGAGAGCATAGCCAAAGAGATAGGTCTTTCACAATCCCGCTTGGGTCGCAGGAACAGTTTCAGTCCTTCCGCGAAGATAGCCCTTATGGTACTGAAGGCTTACACCGGATTCTCTGACAGGTTATTGGTAGAACATCTTAACGGAAACATACACTATCAGTTGTTCTGTGGTATCATGATAGACCCGTCCTGCCCTATAACGAACTACAAGATAATCAGTGCTGTCCGTAATGAGATAGCATCCCGTCTTGACATCGACTCCCTTCAGAAAATCCTTGCCTCACACTGGAAGCCTTATCTTGAGAACCTTCACGTATGCATGACCGATGCCACATGCTATGAAAGTCATATGCGTTTCCCTACGGACATGAAGCTCCTTTGGGAAAGCATCGAATGGCTCTACCGGCATATCCGCATACATTGTGGGCAACTCGGCATAAGGCGTCCCCGTAACAAATATGCGGATGTTGCGGTATCCTATCTATCCTATTGCAAGAAAAGAAAGAGGAAGGCTTCAAGGACAAGGATGCTGAGGCGTCGCATGATCAGACTCTTGGAAAAACTCATCATACAACGGGATGACATTCACAGAGAATACGGCTCTTCACTCACATATACACAGGATTATCAGAAGCGGCTTTCCATCATCAGAAAGGTCCTTGTACAGGAAAAGGAACTCTTTGAAGGCAGGAAGGTCAGTGACCGTATTGTCAGTATTGACCGTCATTACGTACGCCCTATCGTAAGGGGCAAGGAGGTAAAATCTGTAGAATTCGGCGCAAAGGTTAATAACATACAGATAGACGGGATCTCGTTCATCGAGCACGTCTCTTTCAAGGCATTCAATGAGGGCATACGCTTGAAGGATTGTATCCGTATGCATCAGAAGTTGATGAATGTAAGGGTCAGGTGTGTGGCCGCCGATTCCATATACGCCAATAATGCCAACAGGAAGTTCTGTACAAAATATGGGATATCAACCTCCTTTGTACGCAAGGGAAGGGCCGCGAAGGATGAGCGGGTGAGGAAGGTTCTCAGGAGTGAACTCTCAAGGGAAAGAGCCACCAGGCTTGAAGGCAGTTTCGGTACGCAAAAACAGCATTACTCGCTATCGAAAGTCAAAGCACGGAACAGGAAAACAGAAATCCTGTGGATTTTCTTTGGAATACATACGGCAAACGCCATATTGATGATTGATAAAATCAAAAACAGACAGAAGAGAGCTGCATAGCATAAGTATAAAGAATCTATTAGAAGAAGTCCCAGGCTTCTTCCGGAACATCGTGCCCGAAAGGAGAAGATTTTAGGTCAGAGAGAAAAAATTGATAATAAAAATGGCATATGAGATGATATGAACAAAGCATCTTCATATGCCATTTTATGTTTTTAAAGACATTTACTGAATGTCCCTTTTTATTGTCATATATTCTATTGTCGTGTCATTCCTGATTCAATGCTTTCAAAGAGAAATGGAAAGTAGTGCCTTTCCCTTCTTCGGAATCAAACCACAGTTTACCGCCGAGTTGTTCGACAAAGTCCTTGCATAACATTAAGCCCAAACCGGAACCCTTTTCGTTATTTGTCCCGTAGGAAGTAAAATGAGTGTTTTGTTTCAGCAGTTTGCCCTGGTCTTCCTTCTTGATTCCTTTACCGGAGTCTTTCACGCTGACAACGACGAAGTCTCCGTCTGTTTTGGTAGATACTGTAATCATACCTTTTTCGTAGCTGAATTTAACAGCGTTG
Source organism: Parabacteroides vesiculifaciens (assembly GCF_049860805.1). Lineage (NCBI taxonomy): Bacteria > Pseudomonadati > Bacteroidota > Bacteroidia > Bacteroidales > Tannerellaceae > Parabacteroides > Parabacteroides vesiculifaciens. Next base: position 1,531,179 of record NZ_CP187555.1, on the reverse strand, counting down.
GAAACCAGATTGCGGACGATTGTCTTTACCATATCGATATCTATCGACCCCATCAATTCTTTATCCAAACCTTCGAGCTTGATAGATATCCCTTTTTGGGTAGCCATCGGAATAAAGATTTCGGCGGTACTGCTGACGATACTGTTGATATCGACCTGTTGCCTGTAGATACTCTGTTTGTTTAAGCGATTCTTAGCCCATTTCAAAAGATTATCGAGAAGTTGGAATATTTCTTCGGATGTCTTGTTCATCATCTGAAGCATTTCGTAGACCTCGTTGCTTACCTGATTCTTATCGACCATCATCAGGATCGCGTTATTCATCATTTTCAAAGAACCGAGTGGAGAACGCAAATCGTGAGCGATAACCGAATAGAGCGTATCACGGGATTCGATCGTGTTTTCAAGTTCCTGCTTGATACGTTTAATGCTGAACAGTTCGTAACGGTGGGCGACACGCTTCACCAATTCTTCCCGTTGGAAAGGTTTTGTTACATATTCCGTTGCCCCCAGCTGGTACCCCTTTACGATACTTTGCATATCGCTCAGGGCTGACATGATAATGACGGGGATGTTGTTTGTTTCCGGATTACTTTTCAAATGTTGCAACACCTCATATCCATCCATCTCCGGCATCATTATATCGAGCAAGATAAGATTAGGATGCCTTTCCTGGGCGATGCGTAGCGCTTTAGCTCCGCTGTCTGTCGTTAGTAGTGTATAACCTTCTTTTTTTAGTATTGCTTGCACAAGCATGACGTTAGTTGGCACATCGTCTACCACTAATACAGTATATTGTGATGCTAAGTTTTCCATTTGATTCTGTACTTTTCTTGATATTCAAACACTATCAATGATACAAATGTATTTAATTCTGTTGACATAAACGTCTTTTTCCCGAAAATAAATTCTATTTCGCTGAAACTTTTGTTTTGTATATTAAAGATGTTTTGCTAAAACGCTTAAAAATAAAATCATTAGCATTTCTTTAGAAAGAATAGTTTGGATCAGAGTCGTTTTCAATACTGGCATCGATGGGGCTTTTTATTGAAATTATTCTTTAAGTTTGCACCATGAAATCGAATTTAATTCTATTAGCGCTCTTATTAGCCGGTTGTCAGCCGGAAATGCCTGTAACATCTTCTATTCTAATAGAAGGGGATGGTTTGACCATTCCTGTAAACAAGGAATTGTATGGTTTGACCATTGAGGAAATCAACCATGCGGTGGATGGTGGTATCTATGCGGAACTGATACAAAACCGGAGCTTTGAAGACGGAGTGCCTCCTTTGAACTGTCCGTATGATCCTGTTCGCCGGGTTCTGACTACACCGAATGGGTGGAGTATTCCCTTTTTGCGCTCGGATTCGGTGCCGGGATGGCGTTGTTTTTCTGCAACATCTTATATGTACCCTGACACCAAAGAGCTGATTAACGATAAGAACCGGCGTTCCCTGCTGGTCTCGGTGTCCGCTTCAGCCGAAACGGGAAAAGGGGGTGTCGTTGCCGAAGGGTATGGAGGAATACCTCTTCGCAAAGGTGAGAAATACGATCTGTCTTTTTATATGAAAGGAGCCTCCATGGTTCCGAAGACCGTAAGTCTTGCTTTGGCCGACTCTACGGGGGAGACCGCTTTCAGCGAAGTTTTCCGTGTCGCTCCGGCCTACGAGTGGAGGAAATACAAGCATACCTTTACCGCTACTTCGAATACGGACAAAGCCGTGTTGACGATAACGACGGACAGCTCGGCTGTTTTCTGGCTGGATGTCGTTTCCCTGTTCCCGCAAAAAACATGGAAAGGCCGTCCGAATGGATTACGTCCCGGGCTGATGGAGCTGATTGCTGCATTGAAGCCTGCATTTATACGCTTTCCCGGCGGAAGTTTTGTTGAAGGATATACGGCCGGAACTTATCCGGTCTGGCATGAAACCGTTGGGGATATTGCTGAACGTAAACATTTCTGGAATGTTTGGGCATACGGTACGACAAACGGTACCGGTTATCATGAATATCTGCAGATGTGCGAAGACTTGGACGCCGAACCGGTCTATGTCATCAATAGCGGCGTGACGAGCCAAAGCCGCCGTCCGCGTTACGAAGATATAACGGCGATGGGAAAACTGGTGCAGGATGCTTTGGATGCCATCGCCTATGCCAACGAACCGGCCGATTCCATTATGGGTGCTTTGCGGGCCAAGCATGGACATCCGGAGCCTTTCGGACTGAAGTATGTGGAGATCGGCAGCGAAAATTACGGACTGGAATATAGCAAACGTTTCGAGTTGTTTAAGAAAGCGATCCAGGAGACTTATCCGGATGTTACGGTGATAAGCAGTTCCGACGTGAGAGGGAAAAACAGGAATGAATGGTCGGATACCCATTTCTATTCGAGCGAATCGTTTTTGCAGTCCAATCATAACCGTTTTGCATCCGGGCGTACGCGCCGGATGCCCCCTGCCTTTATCGGTGAATTCGGCCTGTCCGGTGGAGCGACTCCCGGAAGCTTGCGGGCTGCTATCGGGGAGGCTTGTTTCCTTGCAGGAGCAGAGAACGGGCAGGATATCGTGAAGCGTCTGGCTTACGCCCCGGTTTTAGGAAATACGAAATACAAGATAGAGCGCTATCCGGCCATCTCTTTTGACGGCGAAAAGGTTGCTCTTTCTCCTTCCTACTACCTTTTGCGGATGTTCGGCACGAACCGGGGAGACGAAGTGCTGAAGACCGAGGTCCGTACTTACCAGAGGCCACAGGTTACTTTCGGACAAGCGGGTATCGAACTCTTCGATAACAGTTATGAATTCAGGGAGGTGAAAATAGACGGCATCCCGGTTACGGAAGGTTCCGTTATGACCGGAGGCTGGACCGTCGGCCAAGGCACATTGACACCTGTAGCAAACAGATGGAACTACATTCTTTTAGGGAATCCGTCTGACTATGATTATACGTTCTCGGCCGATATCAGACGGACGAAGGGGAGCGGGCAAATCCAGTTTCGTGTGCGTGACAACGGACTTCCGGGAGAACAGAATGATTATATCGGGTTGACGATCGGAACAGGTGTTGCCGAGTTCTATCGCCAGGCGGGGGGAGTGAGGGATACATTGTGCACGCCTGTCCCGTATCCGTTCCAGAGTAACCGTTGGTATAATGTGAAGATCGCTTGTAAAGGCGAACAGATCGGATATTTCGTGAATGACACATTGGTTCATGAAGCGATACTTCCCGGTATTCCTTCATTGATTTCAACTGCAACGTTGGATAAAGAGACCCATACGATTATACTCAAAGTAATCAATACGACACAACACGAAGAGAAGACGGAGTTGGACCTGCAAGGAGTCAGCATCAAAAACACGGCTGAAATCATTCAGCTGGCAGGAGATCCCGAAGCGCGTAACACGTATAGCAAACCTGATGCGATCGTACCGGAGACAAAGGAAATATCGTTCTCGTTGAGTGGCCCCAGAGTGTATAATTTCCCTCCGAACTCGATTACGATAATGAAGTTGAAGATCGACTGACAGAGCGATAAGCATCGGATCCGGACCGGATGCCTATTCCGTGTTTATCCGATGCCCGTCCATCTGCAGTCCGATGCTTGCCGGATAAAACAAGAAAGGCTGCCTCTCTACAGAAGCAGCCTTTTCCGTTTAGTATCACATTAATTAATGAACTAACATTTCAGGAGTGATTTTGACAAACTTGTCGCTATCGGCTTTGCGGAGTTTCACGCTACCGTCGTTCCAGTTTGAAGGCCAGCCGCCGATGATATGCCCTAAGAATACCACCTTGATCTCGTGCAAGCCTTTCGACAAGGCGGCCGAACTGTCGTGGCGGGAGAAGCGTTTTACTTCGCCACCGTTGTTCACTAACAATTTGCCGTCGATCCAGACCTCTTCGTTGTCCGAAGAAATATAGTAAACGCCGTCTTCCGGAATGTTTACATAACCGGTAGCAATGGCGGCATACTGCTTGACACCCCGCATGGATTCGCTTGTTTTCACCACGCTGGTGATTTCGCGCAAGTCTTTGATCACCGATTTCTTCCATTCCTTTACATCGCCCAGTTTGGAAGCATTCAGGAACATACCGTCAGTCACCTGCATTTCCAGTCCCGGAGCAGTCTTGGCAACCTCTTTGGCAGGAGCCAATGCTTGCTTTTCGACTGTGATCGTACGAGTCTTGCTCATCTTACCGGAAGGCAATACGGAACGTATCTTCAGAACGCCGGATTCCGTGAACTCGATCGGAGCGGAATAGACCGTTGACTCCGGAGTCGGTTCGGAACCGTCGATTGTATAAACCACCTTGATCGGGCGGGTTGTCTTGAATTCCAGAGAAGCCTTGTCGGTGAAAGCAACGAAATTGCATGAACCGTTCGGTTGTTCCGGCTGCGGGATATGGTAGTTGATGTTAAGCTCGTCCAGACGAACCAAAGCATTATCCAGGCGACGTTCGAAGTCTTTATAATCCTTACGGGCCAGCGGAGTCCAGCCGATTTCAGCCAATGCCAGCACACGCGGGTAAGCACGGTATTCCAACAGGTCTGTGTTATACATATATTCGGACCACAGGTTTGTTTGTACGCCTTTGATAAGGTTCGCCTTTCCGGTAGCGACCAAAGTGTCGGGCGTCGGATTGTATGCATACACTCTTGACAACGGATCGTAACCGCCGATAGAAACCGGTTCGATCTTCGGATCGCCCTGGAACTGGTCGATGTACATACCACCGCTTCCCGGAGTCATGATCGCTTCGTGTCCCATGTTGGCAGCAGCGATACCGCCTTCTTCACCACGCCAGGACATAACCGTTGCGGAAGGAGCGAGGCCGCCTTCGAGGATTTCATCCCATCCGATGATCTTTTTGCCATGCTTCTCGGACAGGTATTTTTCCATGCGCTGGACGAAATAGCTCTGCAATTTTTCTTCGGCAGAGTGGTTCTTGTCGGCTTTCAAACCTTCTTCGCGGATGCGTTTCTGGCAGAGCGGACATTCTTTCCAGCTTGATTTCGGGCATTCGTCACCGCCTATATGGATATATTCGCCGGGGAAAAGAGGAGCGACTTCGTCGAAAACATCCTGCAAGAACTCGAACGGTTCTTCCTTGCCGGCACACAATACGATATCTTCGACGCCCCAGATAATACGCGGAGTTGTCGGTTCGCCCTTGCAAGACAATTCCGGGTATGCCGAGATTGCAGCTAACTCATGTCCCGGAAGTTCGATTTCGGGAACGATCGTGATGAAGCGGTCTGCCGCATATTTGACAATCTCCTTGATCTGGTCTTGTGTGTAGAAACCGCTGTACTCCGTTCCTTCGCCATCAATGCGTTTGGAACCGACTTCCGTCAGTTTCGGGTATTTCTTGATCTCGATGCGCCAGCCCTGGTCGTCCGTCAAGTGCCAGTGCATACGGTTGATCTTGAACAAAGCCAGTACATCCAAGTGTTTCTTCACATTCTCTACCGGGATGAAATGACGGCAAGGATCGAGCATGATACCACGATATTCGAAACGCGGTTCGTCTTTCACCGTTACGCAGGGAGCCGTCCAGGCAATGCCGCTGACGGCTGCCGGGCTTTCGATTTCGGCCGGAAGCAGCTGCATGAATGTTTGCATGCCGTAGAACAAGCCTTGCGGTGTCTTTGCCTTGACTGTCACGCTTTTCGGAGTGACATCCAGCGTGTAGCCCTCGTTGTTTACATCCAGCGCTTCGTCGATTGCCAGTGTAATGCCGTTTGAGGCAGCCTTGTCACTGACGGTAATCTGGTAGCCGGTGGCAAGATTCATTTGGGCGGCAAAATATTCGGCAACTGTTTTAGCTTCCGGAGTGGAAGCGGAGAAGGCTGTGTTTTTGCTTAGTTTAAAACTGCCCTCGTTCTGGACGAGGCTTACAGGCGTCGGGATAACATTGATGCCCTGGTTGTAAGGCATCTGTTTGGTAGGCCCTTCGCTGCATGACGCAAGTATACAAAGTGCTGCGCCGACACAAAGTGATAAAAGTGTTTTCATAAATTATTTATGTGATTTGATTGATTTAGGAAGAAGAAAGAAATTTATGATTTATGATTTATGATTTATTTCTGTGACGCATAAATCATAAATCAAAAATCATAAATCTATCATTTTACCAAGCGAAGATAGGATATTCCTTCATGATGCTGTTCACCTTTTCGCGAACAGCCGTGATAGTTTTGTCGCATTCAGGTGCAGCCAGTACGGTATCGATCAGCTCGACGATCTCGGCCATCAGCGGTTCTTTAGCGCCGCGGGTCGTGATAGCCGGAGTTCCGACACGGATGCCGGAAGTCTGGAATGCAGAGCGGCTGTCGAACGGAACCATGTTCTTGTTTACGGTGATATCGGCGGCAACCAATGCCTTTTCAGCTACCTTACCGGTCAGTTCGGGGAACTTCTTGCGCAGGTCGATCAGCATGCTGTGGTTGTCCGTACCATCGGAGATGATCTTGTAACCTTTATCCATAAATGCTTTTGCCATAGCAGCGGCATTTGCTTTAACCTGTGTCTGGTAAGTCTTGTATTCCGGTTCCAATGCTTCGCCGAAAGCGACTGCTTTAGCGGCGATCACGTGTTCCAGCGGACCTCCCTGTATGCCGGGGAACACGGCTGAATCCAACAGTTGGGACATCTTCTTGATCTCTCCCTTCGGAGTCTTCTTGCCCCAGGGGTTTTCGAAATCTTTACCTAAGAGGATGATACCTCCGCGCGGGCCACGCAAAGTCTTATGGGTCGTAGAAGTTACGATATGGGCATATTCCAGCGGGTTGTTCAGCAATCCGGCAGCGATCAGGCCGGCAGGGTGTGCCATGTCGATCATCAACAGAGCGCCAACTTTGTCTGCAATCTCACGCATCCGTTTGTAGTCCCATTCACGGGAATAAGCGGAACCGCCACCTACGATCAATTTCGGCTTTTCGCGTAAAGCGACTTCTTCCATCTGGTCGTAATCGACACGGCCGGTGTCTTCTTTTACGTTATATTCCGTAGCATGGTATAAGATACCGGAGCTGTTTACAGGAGAACCGTGTGAAAGGTGGCCGCCGTGTGCCAGGTTCAGGCCGAGGAATGTGTCGCCCGGGTTCAGGACTGCTAAGAATACGGCTGCATTAGCCTGTGCACCTGAATGCGGCTGTACGTTAGCCCATTCTGCATTGAAAATCTGTTTCAACCGTTCGATGGCGATGGTTTCGCTCTGGTCTACTACTTCGCAACCTCCATAATAGCGCTTGCCGGGATATCCTTCAGCGTATTTGTTGGTCAGGCAGCTTCCCATGGCTTGCATCACCTGGTCGCTTACAAAGTTTTCGGAAGCGATCAGCTCGATGCCTTTTGCCTGGCGCTGATGTTCCTTCTCAATGATGTCGAAAATGATATTGTCTCTTTTCATTACATGTAAAATTGGTTATTGCAATGAGTCCCCTGCTTCTTTTAGGGGATCGCTGGCAAATTTACGATAAAAAATTGTATACAAGATAAAATAGTATTGAAATCTCCTTATAACTTCAACATTGTGCATAAGTTGGATGGATTTTGACGGCAATCGAAAATGGCAGCAATTTTAATAATATCTTCTCGTATATAATATATGATTTTATAGTCACCGACAACAAAACTACGAAAGACTTGTTTGCTTTGAGGTTCAACTGTTTCTATTTTCCCCATTAATGGCTGACGGACTAAACTGTTTGCAGCATCTGTGATAGGATCGATTCTTTTTCGAGCAACTTTACCATTTGACATAGGTTTATAAAACGTATAAATTTCTTTCAATTGTTTTTTGGCTTGGGGTAACCACGTCGGGTTCTGTTTTTTTACCATGTTTTTATTTCTTCTTCAAGTTCTTCGGTAGAGATTCCTAAACCATTTTTGTCGTCTTCCAATGACTGTCGTAGTATTTCCATTTGTTCATCATGTGTATAAACACAAGGTCGTTTTATTGGAACAAAGTTCATGGATACGAACTTATCCAGAGATTTCCTTAGATAAGCAATCAATTCAGGATTGGTTATGCCTTGAATCTCTTCTATCAAAAGTTGCTTCATCGCGTTTAATTCCATAGTTGTCATAATATAAAGTATTAATGTTGATACTGTTGCAAATATAGGTATATTAAATGAAATAGTCCGGAGTAAACCGGACTATTTCATCAAAATACTTTATTTTCAGATTTTAATTACCTTTCCCTCTTTGCTGCTCTCCCAAGCCGCCTCGATCAGGCGGATGACAGGCAATACGCCGGCGGCATCCGTCAGGAGCGGTTCGCCGAGGCGGAGATGGCGGTATATGTTGTCGTAAAATCCCGCATAGTTTCCGGCAAGGCTGGGATATTTGCGGCGGACGGCGTTTCCGTCTTTCTCTGTGTGCAGGAGGCCCCAGATGCTTTCCTCTTCCACTCCCCAGCCGGGCGTGCCGGGCATCCGTCCGTCATTCAGATCGGCTTCCTGGCGGTCCAGGCCGTATTTGACAAACGAGCCTTCCGTGCCGTGCAAGACGAAACGGGGTTCCGGTTCACACATCAGGTAGCTGGATTTGAGGGTCACTTTGACATGTGGCGCCTTGGCGGGACGGAGCAGATGGATCACAAAATAGTCATCTACCACGCCGCCCGTACGCATGATGTCGATATCGGCAAAAACCGCTTCCGGCACACCGAACAACTGAACCGCCTGGTCGATCACATGCGCTCCGAGGTTATAGGTCAGTCCGCCGCCCATTTCGCCGGTTTCCTTCCATGTCCCCGGTTTGATGAAGTTGCGGTAGCGGGGGAAAGTCGATTCGAACTCGACTAAGCGCCCCAGCAGCCCCTTATCCAGCACTTCCCGCACAGTCAGAAAATCCGAATCCCAGCGTCTGTTCTGATAGACGCTTATCGCCAGCCCTTTGCTCCGGGCGAGGCCGACCAGTTCCTGTCCCTGCTCTACGGTTGTCGTGAAAGGTTTCTCGACAATCACATTCTTTCCCGCTTCGAGTGCTTTTCGTGCATACTCGTAATGGGTGCTGTCCGGCGTATTGACAACGACTAATTCCAATTCGTCGATTGCGATCAGCTCTTCAAAGCTGCGCACTATACGGGCAGAAGGATAACGCTCCTTCGACAGCTCCTTGCTGCGTTCCGTGATGGCTGCCAGGCAGAAAGCAGGGTTCGTACTGATAAACGGAGCATGGAATATCTGTCCCGACATACCGAAGGCGGCCAAACCTGTTTTGATCTTATCCATTGTTGAAATTTACTTTTTTCGTTTTCGTCTTATCAAATTAGAATTTATACAAAAATAGTATTTTTCTTTGCATTAAGCAATCCTTTTGTTTTTATTGCTTAAAATGAGACATTCCTCCTTGATTCTCTTGTTTTTCCTCCTTATATATCGTACATTTGATGCAAATGTAATTTGTTTTCGACGACGTCGTGTAAATATACGTCGTTGCCGAAAATATATACGACGACGTCGGGAATATGCCCGGCGACGTAGAGAACAAATTACACTTGCATCTTTTTGCGGATACATGGGATGAAAACAGCGGATGCATGGGATGGAAACGGGAAGTTTATGGGAGTTGGTAATTAATAAAACACGAAAGTAAGGATGGGAAGAGTGCAATTCGGTATTTACCAGATGCCGGCGGAAAACAAAAAAGGCAATGCCGCAAAGAAAGCCTATGCCCGGCTAATCAGCCGGGAAACAAAGAAGTTGGATGAGATCTGCTCGTTCATCAATGAATGCTGTTCGGTCAACTCGGCCGATATCAAAGGGGTGTTGGATGCTTTATCGAAATATGTCGGACGGGAACTGTCGTATGGTTCCTGCGTAGAGCTGGAGGGATTGGGCTTTTTCTCGCCGGCTTTGAAGACTTTTAAAGACGGGATGAACGAGAAAGGAGAGGAAATGTATAAAGTGCGGGTGGATGGCGTGAACTTCCGTTGCTCGAAAAAACTGAAAGAACAGGTACGGAAAAGCCAACCTCAGAAGGTGAAGCGTACGAATGTGTCGAAGTTTGATTATGAGGGACGTCGAGCAAAGCTGATGGCTTATCTGGACATGCACCGTTTTATCAACCTGACGGATTATCAAAGGTTTGTGGGTTGTACCTATTATGTGGCGAAAAGCGATTTCAAGAAGTTTGAGGAAGAAAAGCTGGTACAAAGGCAAGGATATAAGACACATCGTGTATATATCCTTGCCGAAAAAGAGGAATGATTCCTATTTATCACAACTCTCCTTATGCAAATCCTTGTTCAACCGCATGGCGCAGAAGTTAGGACCGCACATCGTACAGTATTCGCCGTCCATCACGGCACTGTCGTTGTAATATTGCAGTGCGCGTTCCGGGTCGAGCGACAAGTTGAACTGGTCTCTCCAGCGGAATTCGAAACGGGCTTTGCTCAAAGCATTGTCGCGGACCTGTGCGCCGGGATGCCCTTTGGCCAGGTCGGCGGCGTGGGCGGCAATCTTATAGGCGAGAACACCCGTGCGGACGTCTTCCTTGTTCGGCAGGCCCAGATGTTCCTTCGGGGTGACATAACAGATCATCGCCGTGCCTTGCCAGGCAATCTGGGCGGCGCCGATAGCCGATGTGATATGGTCGTAACCCGGAGCTATATCGGTTGTCAGCGGGCCTAAGGTGTAGAACGGGGCGTTATGGCAGGCATATTGCTGTTCCTTCATGTTCTCCTGTATCTTGTTCATCGGGACATGGCCCGGGCCTTCGATGATAACCTGCACGAACTGGCCCCAGGCGATCTGTGCCAGTTCGCCCATCGTATGCAGCTCGGCAAACTGGGCGGCATCGTTCGCATCGTAAATGGAGCCGGGACGGAGGCCGTCGCCGATCGAGACGGCAATATCATACATTTTCAGTATCTTGCAGATTTCGGTGAAATGCGTGTACAGGAAATTCTCTTCGTTATGGAGCTGCATCCACTTGGCCATGATTGAACCTCCGCGTGAGACGATGCCTGTCAAGCGCGTCTGTGTCAGTTCGATATGCTTCTTCAACAAACCGGCATGGATGGTGAAATAGTCGACACCCTGTTCGGCCTGTTCGATCAGTGTGTCACGATAGATTTCCCAACTCAGATCTTCAATCTTTCCGTCCACTTTTTCCAACGCCTGGTAGATCGGAACCGTTCCCATCGGCACCGGGCAGTTGCGGATGATCCATTCGCGGGTTTCATGGATATTGTCGCCCGTAGAAAGGTCCATCAGCGTGTCGCCTCCCCATTTGCAGCTCCAAACGGCCTTTTCGATCTCTTCTTCGATACCGGACGAGAGGGCGGAGTTACCGATGTTGGTATTGATCTTCACTAAGAATTTCCGGCCGATAATCATCGGTTCGGCTTCCGGATGGTTGATATTGGCGGGGATGATGGCACGCCCGGCGGCAATTTCCTTACGGACAAATTCGGGGGTGATATATGATTTCAGCCCCAATGCCTCGATCTGCTGGTTTTCGCGGATGGCGACATATTCCATTTCCGGAGTGATGATGCGCCGTTTGGCGTAATACATCTGGGTGATGTTTTTACCGGCTTTCGCCCGATAGGGCAGATGCTTTTTCGGAAAGCGGATGCTGTCCAACGAGGGATCGGCCAAACGCTGGCGGCCGTAGTCGGAGGTCAGCTCCTTCAAGCGTATCAGGTCCTTGCGTCCCGCGTACCAGGATTCACGTATGCGGGGAATGCCGTTTTGCGTATTGATTTTGATTTTCGGGTCTGAATACGGTCCGCTGGTATCATACACGATTACGGGATTGTTCTTCTTATATATCAGCTCGTCCTTTTCATTGCGCGTGACGGTATCCAGGATTTTGATCTTCCGCATACCTACGCTTATTTTGTGGATTTTACCGCGTACATAGACCTTTTCTGAAGAAGGATACGTGATGCGTATTTTGTTTTTACTTGCCATAGTTATATTATTTATTTTTTATAGTTCAGAATCGTCTCTGCAAGGGTCCGGTTTATGTTTGTTGATCTCCCGGATGAAACGGCGTGTTTCTTCCACCGGATCTTCTGCATTGATGATCGCTCCGGAAACGGCGATACCTTCTATTCCTGTCTCCATCAGCGGGGCAATGTCTTCAAACTCGATCCCTCCGATGGCAAAGATAGGAATTTCGAGTCCTGCTTCCCTATATTGTTCCATGATTTTTTGATATCCTTCCAATCCCAATACGGGGCTCAGGTTCTTTTTCGTTTCGGTGTAACGATAGGGGCCCAGGCCGATATAGGAGGCTCCTTCCCGGTCTGCCTTCAGGATATCTTCGAACGTGTTGGCCGTCGCCCCGACCAGGAAGAGGTCTGCTTGCCCTCTCTCGATAATGCGGCGCCAGGCTTCGGAGACTGGCGTGTCGTTCTTCCCTAAATGAACGCAGTGGATGCCGGCTTTGAAGGCCATTTCCAGGTCGTCGTCCAAGCAGCAGACACAATCCGTTTCGCAGTTAAACAGCGTAAAATGCGAGACTGCCTTGGCGACTTCCAGGTTCAAATTCTCTTTCATGCGGAGTTGGACCCAAGTGCAACCGCCTTTGGTCACCATTTTGACTTCATCCAACTCTGTGTATTTGTCCGTACGATGTGTGATGAACATCAACCGGTTCGTACCAGTGAAGCAGGCATACCTTCCTCTGCCTGCACTCATATATAAAAAATCATCTAATTCCATACTTGTAGCTTTTTATATTGTTTAATAATAGAATCCAGTCTGTCTGCCGAAGGACGATCTCCCCAAAGTGCTCCCAATACGGCTGCTCCCCCGAAACGGAAAGGACGCAGAAACGGAAGAGTTGTCAGGTCTATGCCTCCTAAGGCTATGACTTTGTCATTGATAATTCCGGCATCTGACGCCTCGCGGAGTGTTTCCATTTCAAAGCCATTCCCGTAACCCTCTTTCGATATACTCTGGAAAATAGGACTGAGAAACAGATAGTCGAGTGTCCGGAACTGTTCGAGTTCTCCGACGGAATGACAAGAACGGCTGATTGTGCCCGTAAAACCCGCCGGCGCCTGATGGCTGCGTTTGTTCAGATGCACGCCTCCCAAGCCATAATCCGCTGCCAGTCCGAAACAATCATGAAGCACGATTTTCGGATAATGGATGGCCGGAACCTTATCCAGTAATCTGCGTAATTCATCAGCATCGCCATCCGGTTTGCGCAAGTGAAGACGTTGCATTCCTTCCTCGAAAAGATGCGTCAGTACGACACTTTCTCCCCGGAAAAAGTAGGGCGTAGTAATTACGATCAGCCTTTTCATCCTTTTATTTTTATAAGTGGGACCGGATTGAAGAAATGGTTGAGAGGCCCGTGTCCATGCCCGGTCTTTACATCGGCTCCGGCATCGAGGGCTGCCGTTATATAGTTTTTTGCCGAACGTACGGCATCCGGCAGTTCTTTCCCTAATGCCATATAGGCGGCAATGGCCGACGAGAGCGTGCAACCTGTGCCATGTGTGTTCAGGGTATGAATGGTCGGAACTGCCAGCCGGAGCGGGGCTTCATCGCGTGTAAACAGGATATCGGCCATTTCTTTGCCTTCCAGATGTCCGCCTTTCATCAGTACGGAACGGCATCCCAAAGCCAACAGTTTCTGTGCGGCTATTTCCATATCTTCCTCGTTGCATATCGGTATGCCGGAAAGGAAAGCCGCTTCGTCTATATTCGGAGTGATCAATGTGACGCGGTGGAAAAGCTCTTTTATGATGACTTCGATTGCTTCGTCTTCCATCAGCTTGCTGCCGCTGGTGGAGATCATGACCGGATCGAGGATGATTTTCGACGGGGAGAAACGATCGATCGAACGGGCTACGATCCGGGCTGCTTCCCGGTTATGCAGCATCCCGATCTTGACGGCGTCGACTGTCAGGTCTTCAAATACGGCATGAATCTGTCCTTCGACAATCTCCGGGGAAATAGCTTGTATTCCTCTTACACCCTGTGTGTTCTGGGCTGTGATCGATGTGATGGCAGAGGCTCCGAAGACTCCTAAAGCCGAAAATGTTTTCAGATCCGCTTGAATGCCGGCACCGCCGCCGCTGTCTGAACCGGCTATAGTAAGTGCCACCGGATAGCGGAACATCGTGTTTCTTTTCATTTCTACATATAAAAGGAGGGAAAAAGCCTTGTCTGTTGTTTCCTACGGCGGCATTACCCGCATCAGGTTCATGAGGGTATAATCTCAGCCCGTTAACAGTATGGCACCCCTTTCGGAGGACAAAGGTAGGAAGATTTTTTATAATTGGAATATTATGTGCGTGTTTTGGAACACTCTGTAAAAAGAATCTGTTATACTTTTGCAGCGGTTTAATTAGGGATAAAGTAAAAATAAAAGGATAAGGAATTGTGATGGGGAAGAAGATTGTTTTTTTGCTGGCATCCTTGTTTATGGCATGCATGGCAAACGGACAGAATACGATCATAAAAGGAATCGTAACCGATTCGATTACAGGGGAAGGATTACCCTACGTTTCTATTATATTTAAAGGAACGACAATAGGCACGGCAACAGACGGGGATGGTAATTTTTCATTCTCCGCATCGACCGATGTCAAAAACCTGGAGGTGTCTTATCTCGGATATGATACGAAAGAGGTTAAAATCATTCCGGGTAAAACGAATAATCTGAAAATAAAATTGGCTCCGAACGGAATCGCCTTGAATGAAGTTGTCGTTAAACCAAAGAAGGAGAAATACAGCAAGAAAGAAAATCCGGCTGTCAAGTTTGTAAAGCAGGTCATTGCCTCACGGGAGAGTAACGATCCGCGTAACCACGACTATTTCCAATACGATCAGTATGAGAAGATGGTGTTTGCGATGAATGATTATCATCCTAAACCTAAGAAGAACGGAAAACCGGGTAAATTCGATTTCCTGGTCGATTTTATTGATACGCTCGATGTCGGTACGACTATTCTTCCGGTTTCGGAAAAGGAAAAAGTCGAATCGGTCTACTATCGTAAAGAGCCGAAGTCGGAGAAGCGTCTTGTAAAAGGGAATAAATCATCCGGCGTGGATGAAATCTTCTCGCGTGATGGTATCCAGCAGTTCTTGAATGAGGTTTTCCGGGAAGTCGATATTTTTAAGAATGACATTCCTTTGTTCTTGCAGCGGTTTGTCAGCCCGCTCTCTACTATCGGACCGAATTATTACAAGTATTATTTGCTCGATACGTTGAATGTAAACGGACAGAAATGTGTGGATCTGGGATTTGTCCCTTTTAATTCGGAGACATTCGGTTTCACCGGGCATCTGTTTGTTACGCTCGATTCTACATTCTTTGTACAGAAAGCGATCCTGAATGTGCCTAAGGATATCAACCTGAACTTTGTATCCGGAATGACGATCGAGCAAACGTTTGAACGTACGCCCGACAGTACGCGGATCATTACGAAAGACGATATCAATGTCAATTTCAAATTGAGCGAGAAATCAAAAGGCATGTATGCGCGGCGCTTGAATATCTACAGCAACCATTCGTTTGACGAACCCGATGCCGAACGCGCGCTTGTGTTCAAAGAGAGCGCACCTGTCATCACGCTAAAGGATGCTTATCAGCAATCGGAGGATTTCTGGACAAGCAACCGGCCGGAAGAGGCGATTAAGAAGAATCCGAATTCGGTAGAGAAGCTGATGGCTAAATTCCGTTCCGTTCCGATCTTCTATATAACGGAAAAAGTTGTTTCGATCCTTGTCTCCGGATATATCCCGACCAATAAGGATCCGCTTAAAAGCAAGTTCGAGTTCGGCCCCATGAATACGACAATCAGTGGTAATGCGATCGAAGGAGCCCGTTTCCGTGTGGGAGGAACTACGACGACTGCATTTAGTAAAAACCTTTTCTTTGACGGCTATATGGCGTACGGTACGAAAGACGAAAAGCTGAAATATGATGCTCTTGTCGAGTATTCATTCAACGATCGTAAGGAATATCGTAAGGAGTTTCCGCTAAACTCAATCCGCCTGGAATATATGTACGATATCAACCAGTTGGGACAGCAATATATGTACGCCAGCAAGGATAATATGTTCCTGGCCTGGAAACGCCAGAAAGATACGCGGGCTACTTATTTACGGCAGGCCGAACTGACTTACTATCACGAACATTATAATGGTCTGGCTTACGGAGCTGTCGTCCGCAACCGTCGTGAATATGCAACCGAATATGCCGTGTTCGACCGGATCGGACCGGATGGCACGATCAGCCCGGTTAAGAGTTATGATATGACGGAGTTGGAATTGAAGTTCCGTTATGCCAAGGATGAAAAGTTCTACCAGACGCGTAACCTTCGCTATCCGATTACGTTCGATGCGCTGATCTTCAACTTCAGCCATGTGATGGCAAAGAAAGATTTGTTAGGTTCGTCGTACGATTATCAACGTACGGATATCGGTATTCAGAAGCGTTTCTGGTTCTCGGCTTTCGGCTATATCGATCTTATCACGAAAGCTGGGAAAGTATGGAACAAGGTTCCTTATCCGTTGCTGATCCTGCCGAATGCCAACCTTTCTTATACGATCCAACCGGAATCATATACGAATATGAATGCGATGGAATTCATCAGTGATGAGTATGCATCCTGGGATTTGACGTATTACATGAACGGAAACCTGTTGAACCGCTTGCCGCTCATCAAGAAGTTGAAATGGAGAGAGGTGTTTTGCTTCCGTGGTATGTGGGGGCATCTGACGGAGAAAAATAATCCCATGAATGGGGGAGACGGCTTGTATCTTTTCCCTGACGGCTCTTATACGTTTGGAAAAGCTCCTTATATGGAAGCAAGCGTCGGTATTGAAAACATATTTAAGTTCCTCCGTCTCGATTATGTATGGCGTTTGAACTATCGCGATCATCCTGGCATCCAAACGAAAGGTGTTCGTTTTATGATGCGAATGTCATTTTGATCAAAGGGAACATAGAATAAAAAAGGTGAAAGCTCGACTTGCTATGCAAATGAACTTTCACCTTTTCTCTTTTGTATGAATGTAATTCCTTCTTAAAAAGCCTCTGTCATGTTCATATAGACTTGCATACCCGGTTGTCCGGGTTCCTTGCCTATATCCAGCCTGAAGTTCTTCCCCGGCTGCATCTGAAACCGGAGACCGGCTCCGAAATTCAATTTCCATTTGTCCCAGTCAAAAGGAGTCTCACCGATCGTTCCGGTACCGACCCATGCTACGAAACCGCATTTTGCCCAGAAGTTCCCACTTTTATATTTTGCCGGGGAGCCGAACATATGACGGTATTCAACGATTCCGTAAGCCATCGATTTATCCCGGTATTTACCCATATAGTAACCGCGAAGGTCGAAAGGAGAGCCGAAAGTCGGGAGTTCCGTAAAAGGAACGTCCCTTAAACCGATCTGGCTTTTAGCAATCCAGGCAAGTGTACTGCGCGGGCGGAATACGTTTTTAAATTGCCGGTATTCAAGTTCTAAGATCTCATAGTTATAAGCACCTCCCAGATATTTACCGAACAGTTTGAAATTAGCCCCTAACAACATACCACGTGTAGGTGTTGCCACATCGTCGCGTGTGTCATATTGGATGAGTCCACCAATGCCGACATTGAAGTATTTTCTTTTGAACTTTTGAAAATAAGGATCTTCTTCCATCACCGGGTTAACATCCGAAACTTTTGTATAGTTCAGGTCGAACAGGCCTCCCAAATAGAAGTGCGGACGGACTTCCCATACAAATCGCGGATACAATTGGAAATAGCTCCTATGGAACCGGGTAGTGGAATCGCTCCTTTCCAGATTCTCAGCTTTTTCAAATCCTTTGCCGTAATAGTGTGAAGGCTCGTTCCGATAACCGTAGTTCATGTAGATGCGGAAACGGTTCTCATTGAAGAAAAACGTCCCGGCGCCTGCAACAACAATGGTCCCGTTTATAGACAGATTCAAACCGGCAGGCAGGAAAGAACGTTGGGAAACCGTGTCCTGTTTATTAATTCGAAAGCTGGCAAGGACGGCACCGCCCACTCCGAACGAGGCTTCCGGCGTATAGGAAGGCCCACCGAGCACGGACCACCATATATTTTTGTGAGCCCGGATGGAATCTTTACGCAACTGGCGATAGTAGCGTTTCAACTGCTTTTCGTTCAATTCCACACCGTCTACAGTGACAACCTCCTTTCGAGGCACGGTATCTGAAGGAGTCGTTATTTCTTCAGAGGAGAGTGCGACAATATCGCGTTGCTCCTGAGCCTTTACCGGCAAAGATATTGCAAGTAAAGAGGCTCCCGCAAATACAACAAAATATTTAAACATTGACTAATCCTATTAATACAGGCAAAAGTATAAAAAAAATCGGATTTATTTCAGAGGGGTAAACGGAACCAGAAAGTCGATCCTTCACCTTCCCGGGAATCTACACCGATCGTCCCCCCGAATTTGTCGACAATCATGGCACAAATAGGCAGCCCCAGCCCTGTCCCCTGCGCGAAAGTGTTCAATTTGACGAAGCGGTCGAATATCTGATCTTTCTTATCTGCCGGAATTCCGATTCCAGTATCTTTAACAAAAAAGTATATGTCTTTTTCGGATTTTTCATAACCGAAGGTGATGCTGCCTTGTTCGGTAAATTTCATAGCATTAGTCATGAAATTGATCATGACTTGCAAAATACGGTTACTGTCGGTATTGATAATACATTCCGGTTGCTTTTGTACAAATTCGATTTCTACAGAATCCGGCTTTGTGTTTTTCATTTTCATTTGCTGGCAAAGATCCTCCAGCAGTTGGTTGATATCCGTATCGGAATAGATAAAGTCAAGGGTTCCGGATTCTATTTTGGACATATCGATAATATCGTTGATCAACTGTAATAATAGTTCGTTGTTAGCGGTGATGATGTGGACAAATTCTTTTCTTTCTTCCGGATTGTCCGTCTCGACCAATAGGTTGGAGAAACCGATGATTGCATTTAATGGTGTACGGATTTCATGACTCATATTTGCCAAAAAGGCTGATTTCAAGCGGTTGGCTTCATCTGCCTTTTTTACTTCGTATTGTAGACGCTCGATGCGTTTTTTATCCGATATATCCTCTATCTTCATCAGACCGCCTTGTATCTCTCCGGTGTTTGTATAGACCGGGATAGCGCTTATTTCGATGACTGCATCTTTTTCGGTCACCTCATGGCGCACTGGTTTTCCTGTTTCTATCGTTTCACTTAAAGCACATTGCAAACAAGGTGCCCCACGCCCCATCACTGTCTGGTAGCAGACTTTTCCGGCACTATAATGCCGTCCTTTGGCGATTTCATGTAAGCTGGCTGTCGATTCCCATTGAACGACGTAGTTTTTATCGACAAAAACAAGCCCGAAGTTGATGCTATTCAGTACCAGGTTTTGGTTTTTTATAGCATCTTCCAGCTTTTCTTTAGCCTGAATCAGTTCTTTTTCATACTCTTTTATCTGCGTGATGTCCCAGCGGACAACTAAAAGCCAGTTATTATTTCCCAGCGTTACAACAGATTTGTTTACGATCGTATTGTGAACCGTCCCGTCAGGCGTAATATAATCGTCCTCTGCTTGGTATTCGACTTTACTTTTCACCAGTTGTTCATCTATTTGACGATATTTGAGACCGCGTTCTTCACCATATATTTCAAAATCGGAGAGCCCTAAAATATCTTCCCGCTTTGTTCCGGATTTTTTTTCAGCTTCTTTGTTCCAAAGTCTGTATCTGAAATTGTTATTGATGTCTTTGACAAATACGGGGAAAGGGAGATTGTCCAATATGTTCAGGCAGAACTGTTGTGAATCAATAATCTTGGCTTCCCGGGCTTTATATGAGGCTTGCTTTCTGTTACTTCTGACCAAAAGCAATAAAAGAATGATGCAGATTATTGTTTCTATAATTAGTATGAGTTCCATAAGCTAACATTATCCATATATTTAACTTTACCCTAAAATCATTTGATTATAATTATATTTCGCAAAGATAATATTTAAAATCAAATTCCGAGATTCCGGTTATCAATAAAAATAGAACATCAAAAAAGAAATTTACTTTGTAAAATAATATTTTACTATTATCTTTACGAAAGTTACAAATAGACGTTTATTGGTGGTCAATTTGCCTCGTAATGATGGCATAATATTTTATTGTGAAACAAAGATACACGAGATATGTGCAAAAAACGATTGTTTTGTAAACAAACCACGCGTATTTATTGTTTCTTATTAAGAGACATTATATTAATAACAGAACCTGGCAACCTTAAGAAGTCCTGACTGGCAGGCACACGAAGATGAAGATTCAGTTTGAAATTAAGGAAAAATTGCCTGATATTATTGCAGAAATAATGCATTCAGACAAATGGCAAACGAAAGTCCTGGAAAAAATGCACGGGCTGGAGCGGGTAACAATCAAAGATCCGAACTACGAATCGGAAGCTTGTATTGAAATCTGGCAGCATGAAATCCATATCCGGACTGCATGGTCTAATTACACGTATCGTATTTTTACTCGTGGAAATGCAGTCTGGTGTGAATATATCGGAGCTTATCGCGGTTTACTTGAGCAAAAGCTTTTACCAGCTCTTACGCCTAAAATGAATATTTTGGATTCGGAAGTGGTGGAAAGTTCCTTAACCGGGAATAAAAGGCAAACTTTGCGTACTTATAGTTCGGAAAATCTGAAATTAAAGAATTTCCGCCGTGATAACTTTAAAGAGGAATATAATGTCGCATCTCCACAGGATCATCCGACTGTTGTATATGACGAATATATAAAGGAAGGCATGCCGATGCCTTCACCTTACAGTGGTAAATAAATCCGGAAGGCCGGTTGCAGATATTAAGAGCGAAGACTTTTCCTGGCGGACAGGAAAAGTCTTCGCTTTTATTTGACTAATTGCTATTCTTTCTGATTCACGTTAGTACGGATAAATTTGTTGCTTTCCCGTAAGGTCTCTTCCATGATAAACTTCTAATTCTTCGACTATAAATAACGTACCTTCTAATAATAAGGTATAGGCGAGAATGGCCGCTGGAAAAGTATGCTTCCCAAAAGTTGTGTAAGAAAGGAAAAGCAGTGAAGATGGGTATTTTGGAAAAAGAGACAATAAGCTTTGGCATATGAACTGATGAGTATATGTGAAATAACATTAATGATATGCTGCAAAACATACTGTTTTCGTCCTTGTTATGCAATAAAACATATAAAAAATCTTGCTTTTTGATCGAAAAGTGTTATATCATTTGGCGGGATAGGGCTTTTGCCTGTATATTTGCAACCGTTAAGAACAAGAAAGCGATTCCTTAGCGAAGGTGAAGCCCTTGTTTACTTCCTGAAAATCAGGAGTCGGAGGAAAAAGTTATTAAACGATACTCCGATTAAGTTTAACATAAAAATGATGATATGAAAGTAAGAGCTTATGTTCTCTTTGTTGCGGTTGCACTGTTTGCAGTGTCTGCCGGAACTAAAAACGCAAAGCCGACAGTCGGTATTAACCCTGGCGACCTTGCCCCGAGAATAGAGTCTTTAGGAAACGAAAGCAATTTTAGTTTCCAAAATCATTCAGGACGTTACACATTGCTGAATTTCTGGGCAGCTTACGATGCTGAATCGCGGGCCCGTAACGTTCAATTATGGAATGAAGTTAACAAGTTGAGTTCAGACAAGATTGCGATGTATTCGATCTCTTTGGACGAGAAAGAATCCATCTTTACCGAAACGGTAAAGGCCGACAAACTGGTAGGCACGATGCAATTTCACGAAGGACTCGGCAGAAAGTCAGAATTGTTTGGGAAGTATAACCTGCAGAAGGGATTCCGTAACTTCCTGATTGACGACAAGGGTGTTATTATTGCCGCCAACGTAACCCCGGAAGATCTGACGAATGTATTGAAGAAGAGTTAATCAGTAGATTATTATTTAAAAAGAGCTGTTCCTTGTTAAGGGGCAGCTCTTTTTTTGTATATTTGCCTCACATCGAATTACTAAACTAAAGTGACCTGCCGGACGATGGAGTACGTTGAAGATCGATAACGAGATGGTTGCAGAGTTCGACGCAGGATCACAAAAAAGAACCGGCCGTATAAATTAGATGTTTATACGGCCGGTTCTTTTGCATCTCCGTGCAAGCACGGGGATAAAGTGCTTTTATATAATCTGCTTTATCATCTCCACCACTTTCGGGACAGCTGCTTCAACCACCGGCGTCAGCTCCATACCGACCTCGCTGATGTCTTCGGCAGAGACGACGATCAGTTGGATGTCCGGGAGCTTCTCCGTCAATATCATAGCTTCGATCATGTCGCGAAGGCCGATTTCGTGCGCACTCATCAAAGGCGGGAAGTCCGTAGCATAGCGCGGGCGTATCAGGCGGACTGTTCCCGGCGGGTTGCTGTCGAGCGTTGCGTCGACCATAATGATCCGGTCGTAGTCCTGTATCCAGCTTATCAGATGCAGCCCGCCTGTGCCTCCGTCCATCAGGGAGACGTTGGATGGCAGTTCCTCCTTTTCGAGGGTGCGGATCACGTGGATGCCAACGCCTTCGTCTTTCAACAGCAGGTTGCCGACACCCAGTACCAATATATCCTTATTCATTCTTACGGGCGGATTTAGTGATTACTTCTGCATTTTCCGTCACCTCTTCCTTGTCTGCAATATCTTCTTCGATGAACTTCCAACCGCCGATGATGGAAGACGTTTCGCCGCGCTGTTCGATATAATCATGGTAGAATACCAGATAAACATGCACGATGGCGAAAAGGATGAAGAACCACATAAGGAAATGATGAATCTCGCGTGCCATCAAATCACCGCCCATCAAGGGAATCGTCCAGGCGAACAGTTGCGGGAAGATAGACTCGCTCATTTTGGCATAGAGGCCGAACCCTGTAATGGATTGCAGCAGGAAGGCCCAGAACGTAGCGAAATAGATCACGCTTGCCAACGCATTATGCCCGATACTGTCCACCGGCTTGTTCTTGATCATCAGGATATCCACCTTGATCACCTCGATTATCTCCTTCCACTGCGACTTCTTCAACGGGATGAAGTTGTTCCAGCGTGCATACCGGTTCCCGACGAAACCCCAATAGAGGCGGAACACGAAGTTGAAGAAGAACACGAATGCAGCCACGAAATGGATGAAACGTACCGTGCCGAACCAGTAGCTGAAATTGGCCTCCGTCTCTGTCATGATGGCGGGCGGATCGGCGATGATGAAACCGGTGATGCAGAGTATCACGATACAGAGTGCATTCAGCCAGTGGTAGACGCGCACGGGAAGTTCCCATACATATACTTCTCTTAAACGTTTCTTACGACTTTTCATTGACCTGCTTTTTTAGAACGTATCCATTTGATGCACATATTTCCCTTCTTCGTCATACAGGTGCACGGCACATGCCAGACAGGGGTCGAACGAGTGGATCGTACGAAGGATCTCCAACGGTTGCTTCGGATCGTGTATCGGCGTACCGATCAGGGATGATTCGTAGGCGGACAGCTTGCCTGTTTCGTCACGTGGAGAGGCATTCCAGGTAGTCGGTACTACCATCTGGTAATTCTTCACTCTGTTGTTTTCTATCACGATAAAGTGGGCCAGCGCACCACGTGGCGCTTCTGTCAGGCCGACGCCCTGGGCATGTTTCGGCCAGGCTTCGCTTTCCCACATATAATGGTTGACCATGCGGGAGTCGCCGTTTTCGAGGTTCTTGATCAACCGGTCGTAGAACTCGAGCGCCCAGTCAGCCGTGAGTTTCGTTTCCAGACCGCGGGCAGCCGTGCGTCCGAGAGTGGAAAAGAGGGCTTCGGCCGGCAGGTCGAGTTGCTTCAGCGTGTCGTCGATCAGAGACTTCTGAGGCTCCTTGCCGGCGGCATAGGCAACGATCATGCGGGCAAGCGGACCGACTTCCATCGGTTCCTCTTTCCAGCGCGGCGTCTTGATCCAGCTGTATTTGTCATCGACATTCAGGTGGGTGTAAGGGGGACGGGGACCTGTATAGTTCAGGTTCGTCTCGCCGTCATATGGGTGCAGGCCGGCTTTATCGCCCTGCGTGTAGTTATACCAGGAGTGATAGATATACTCCTTTATTTCTTCGGGAGAGTTGGCGTCGACAGGATGCACTTTCGACAAGTCGCGGTCGAGGACGATCCCGCGCGGCATCTTGTAGTTGTCCGTCTCGCCGTATTCGTACATCGGGAAGTCACCGTAGGCGAGATAGTTCTTCACACCGCCTCCCAGCTTGCTCCATTCATCCTTGTAGACGTTGGCGATCATCAGCAGGTCGGGGATATAGACCTGGTCGATAAAGGTCTTTGCCTCCTGTAACTTCTGTTTGACGAGGTCCAGGCGTTCGGTGTTGATCGCGTTGGCTTCGTTCAGGTCGATGCTGCACGGCATACCGCCCACCAGGTAGTTCGGGTGCGGGTTCTTGCCACCGAATACGGCATGCACCTTGACTATCTCCTTTTGCCATTCGAGGGCTTCGAGGTAGTGGGCGACGGCGATCAGGTTCTGTTCGGGTGTCAGCTTATAGGCCGGATGTCCCCAGTAACCGTTGGCAAAGATGCCAAGCTGCCCGCTCCCCACGAACTTCGTGAGCCGTTCTTTCAGCGCCGTAAAGTAGCCGGTGGAGCTTTTCGGCCAGGGCGACAGTTTCTGGGCGAGCAGCGAAGCCTCGGCGGGATCGGCTTTGAGGGCAGATACGACATCCACCCAGTCGAGCGCGTGCAACTGGTAAAAATGGACGACATGGTCGTGCATATACAGTACGGCGGTCATGATGTTGCGCACCATCTGCGCATTTGGCGGGATGACGATATCGAACGCATTCTCTACCGCCCGCACGGAGCAAAGCGAATGGATAGAGGTGCACACCCCGCAGACACGTCCCACGAACACCCAGGCGTCGCGCGGGTCACGGTCTTTTACGATCGTTTCGATTCCGCGCACCATCGTGCCCGAGCTATATGCGTCTTTGATCTTTCCATTCTCTATATCGGCCTCGATCCGGAGATGGCCTTCTATGCGGGTAAGCGGATCTACTACTATTCTTTCAGACATGGCTCTTAGTAATTAAAATGGATAATTGATAATTGAAAATGAGTTAGATGGTCGACTTGCTCTCGGGCTCGTCGTTGTCGATCAACTCTTTCTTGCGGATATTGGTGGCTACGGCATGCACGGCGATACCGGCAACCGTGGCAGCACCGACAGCCAGGCCGATCTGGTCGGCAGTCGCTTCGATACCGAAACCGTGCACGTCGGGCAACCGCTTGTAGAAGGGGCTCATGTCCCAGAAACCCGCTTCACTACAGCCCAGACAAGGATGTCCGCTCTGAATCGGGTAACTGGTGCTTTCGTTCCATTTAATGATACCGCAGGCATTATAAGTATTCGGTCCTTTGCAACCGACCTTATACAGGCAGTATCCTTTTTTTGCATTCTCGTCGTCGAAACTTTCGACAAACAAGCCGGCATCGAAATTGGCGCGGCGGTAACAGGTGTCGTGCACACGGCGGCTGTAGAACATCTTCGGACGTCCCAGCCCATCGAGTTGCGGCATCCGGTCGTACGTCAGCATATAGACGATTACACCCGTCATCACGTCGGCGATAGGAGGGCAGCCCTGCACGTTCATCAGCGGTTTGCCTTTGATCAGCTTGTGGATGGCTTTCGCTCCGGTCGGGTTCGGGTTGGCGGCCTGCACGCAGCCGGCGGATGCGCAGTTGCCCCAGGCGATGATGGCTTTCGCCCCTTCGGCACATTCCTCGACGATCTGCATCGCGCTCTTTCCGCCTACGCAGCAATAGGCCTCGTCTTTGGTCGGGATGGAACCTTCGATCATCAGGATATATTCGCCCCAGTATTTCTTCATAGTCTCCTCCTTGCAGGCTTCGGCCTGGAAGCCGGAGGCAGCCAT
Organism: Parabacteroides vesiculifaciens; assembly: GCF_049860805.1. Taxonomy (NCBI): domain Bacteria; kingdom Pseudomonadati; phylum Bacteroidota; class Bacteroidia; order Bacteroidales; family Tannerellaceae; genus Parabacteroides; species Parabacteroides vesiculifaciens. The sequence continues at coordinate 1,505,279 of NZ_CP187555.1, read as the reverse complement.
CAGTGTTTCCGTATAGTCGAGCGAGATGTTATCGAACAGCAGGTTGCCTACCGTAGGATGATAGGAGCGGATGAACGATTCGCTACAGCAGGTGCATTCCTGCAAGTGAAGCCAGATAACCGGCAGGCGCGGCTTCGTTTCCAATGCTTTTACTACCTGTGCCACACCGCTGGACTCGAGTCCGATCAGAGCGGCAACTGTGGTACAGAATTTCAGGAAATCCCGGCGGGAGATGCCTTTCTCTAAGCATTCTTCGTAGATAGACGGTCTTTTGTGTTCCATATCTTAGTCAATTATAGATGATTCATATTTCGGAGGTCACTCCGTCCTTACCGGTGAGGTCGCCCCTTACGGAAGGGCTTGTCAGCAGATCCTCGGTAACTGCTCTCCACTGAGCATATCGATAATCCGGTAGTTCCCATATAACGTTTTCATTTTAACGAAAGCATTGCCCTTTTCCGGAATACGGCCGATGATAGTGGCATTCTTCCCTTCCGGACAGTTTTGCATAATGGAAAGTGCCTGTTCCGCCTTTTCTTCCGGCAGGATCACCAGCACCAATCCTTCGTTGGCGATATAGAGCGGATCGAGCCCCAGGATCTCCGAAGCACCGCGCACGGCATCGGGAATAGGGAGTGATGCTTCATCCAGGACGATCTCGACGCCGGCAGCCTGTGCAATCTCGTTCAACGTGCCGCTTATACCGCCTCGTGTCGGATCGCGTAGGACATGGACTTCCTCTATCTGTTCCAACAACCGGCCAATCATATTGTTTAACGAGGCAGTGTCGCTTTCCAGATTGGTTTCAAAACCTAAGCTCTCACGGGCAGAGAGGATCGTGATGCCATGAACGCCGATCGGTCCGCTGCAGATCACCACATCACCGGGCTGCGCCCTGTCGGGAGCGATGCGGACCCCTTCGGGAACAACGCCGATACCGCTTGTGTTGATAAACAGCTTGTCGCATTTGCCCCGCCCGACGACTTTCGTATCGCCGGCGACAATCTGTACCCCGGCACGGTCGGCAGCCGCTTTCATCGACCCGGCAATGCGCCGGAGGTCGGCAAGGGGCAACCCCTCTTCGAGAATGAACCCGGCTGTCAGGTATAGCGGTCGGGCGCCACAGCAAGCGAGATCGTTCACGGTCCCGTTGACCGCCAAGTCGCCTATGTCGCCGCCGGGAAAGAAGATCGGATCGACCACGAACGAATCGGTCGAACAGGCCATCCGTCCGGATTCCACCGGGAAGACACATCCGTCGTGGTCCTGTTCCAACAAGGGATTGCGGAAAGCGGGATAGAAGATGCTGCCGATAAGTTCGTGTGTGAGCCGTCCGCCGCCGCCGTGTGCCAGCAGCACGCAGTCGGAACCGGGAAAGGGGATGGGGCAATTGGGTGTTATCATATCGTTATCTTATTTGTATCTGTAATAAGCCGCACATACGCCTTCGGATGATACCATCGGTGCGCCGGCCGGGTGATCCGGAGTGCAACGGGTTCCAAAGAAGGGGCAGTCTTTTGTTTGTTTCGTCCCGCGCATGATGTCGCCGGCGATACACCGGTCTTTTCCTGCGCTCGGAGCGGGATTGTCTTCTCCCTGCCCCTTACTTGCATCAGGCGCAGGGAGAAGACATGAAGCGTCTTGCCGTGCGAATCCCGCTTTCAGCCGCATCCCGCTTTGCGGAATGACACCGATGCCCCGCCACTCCTGGTCGCAGAGTTCCAACATTTCCCCCATCAGGGTGCGGGCTGCCGGGTTCCCTTCTTCTGGAACGGCGCGTTTATAGGCGTTCTCTACCTTATATGTGCCCGCTTCCAGTTGGAGCAGGCAACGGTAAATGCCTGAAAGCAGGTCGGCTGGTTCGAATCCCGTCACGACCATCGGTGTCTTATATCGGGTAGCCAGGGGATGATAGGCCTCGTTTCCGGTAATGGCGCAGACGTGTCCTGCCGTCAAGAAGCCGTCGACACGCGATTCGGGGTCGGACAGGATCGCTTCTATGGCGGGCGGAACCGTGAACAGGGATGTTAGCAGGAAGAAGTTATCCAACCCCTGCCGCATGGCCTCTTTTAATGCTATCATGTGTACGGGAGCAGTCGTCTCGAAGCCGATTGCAAAGAATACGACCTTCTTGTCCGGATGGCCGGCCGCCAGAGCGACGGCATCGAGCGGCGAATAGAGCATACGGACATCCGCCCCGCGCGCCTTGACCCGTAACAGGTCTTCCCGGCTTCCCGGTACGCGCATCATATCGCCGAATGAGGCCAGTATGACATCCGGTTGTTTGGCCAGCTCCAGCGCCCGGTCGATGATACCTGCCGGGGTGACGCAGACCGGGCAACCGGGCCCGTGAAGCAACTTCACCTCCTCGGGCAACATCTCTTCGAGGCGGTAACGGGCGATGGCGTGCGTCTGCCCCCCGCATATCTCCATGATATGCCAGGGACGCGTCACCACCTGCCGGATGGCCCGGACGAGCGAACGGACTTGCTCTTTATCTCTGTATTCGTCTACGTATTTCATTCCGGTTGTCAGTTATTTACCTTTAACAGTCGATTGTCAATTTCTTCAGGTCTTCCAGCGTCTCTTCCGCCTCTTTCGCATTGACGACGGAAATGGCCATGCCGGCATGCGCCAGCACGTAGTCGCCAATAGACACATTGACCCACTGGACACATATATCCTTAACGATTCCGCTAAAATCCACTTTGGCCATTTTAAGCTCTGGGATGGAGTCATCGACGCTTAATATTTTTCCCGGTATAGCAAGACACATATTAGTAAAATCTTTGTTATATTTATCTAACTTCAAAAGTAGGCAATATGTTCTGAAGAAATGTACGATATCACACATTTCTATTTATCTCCCGGATAGATATAATTTATAAGCACTATAGAAAATTGCCATCCGGCAGGTTTGCGTATTCCTCCAAAAGGGGTTACATTTGTCAAAACGTAAACAAAGAAGATGAAAGAGGAGGAAGTTGTTATAACGGTCCTTACCGTCCAAGGGTTAGTACAGGGAGTGGGCTTCCGTCCGTTTATCTACCGCATTGCCAGCGAAATGGGGATTTGCGGAGAGGTGGACAACCGGAATAACGGGGTCTGCATCCGCGCCGTCCTTCCACCTGGACAACGCGAACTCTTTATTCAACGTATCCGCCGTGAGCACCCACCGGTGGCCTCCATCCACCGGATAATCGTTTCGGAAAGGGCAGAGGCAAAGAATCCATACACCGACTTCCGCATCACCCCCAGTCGCTCGGAATCTGACGAGGTGACACAGGTCGCGCCCGATATCGCCGTTTGTCCCGAATGCCTGTGCGACCGGAAGGTGCAACCCCACCGCCTGCAATACCCTTTCATCAATTGCACACATTGCGGACCACGCTTTTCCATCATTCGTGACCTGCCTTATGACAGGAGCCAGACGACTATGTCGGCTTTCCCGATGTGTCCGGACTGCCGGAAAGAATACACGACGGTCAACGATCGGCGCTTCCATGCCGAGCCTGTTGCCTGTAACCATTGCGGGCCGTCTTACTATACATTATATAATAAGGCAATGATTACCGACTATGCAGAGCTACTCACGCTCTCATCCCGTCTGCTTCGTGAAGGCGGGGTGATTGCCGCGAAAGGGATAGGAGGCTACCACCTGGTTTGCGATGCGACAAGCGAGAAGGCGGTTTCCCGTCTCCGGGAGATCAAGCAGCGGGATGGCAAGCCTTTTGCCGTACTGTTTCGAGACATAGAGAGCGTCCGCCGGTATGCTTCCCTGAATCAGGCGGAGGAAGAATCTTTGCTTTCCTGGCGCCGCCCGATCGTGTTGCTGAAACAACTCCGGCCGTTGGCCCCGTCTGTCAATCCGGGGATGGAGACATTGGGCTGTATGCTCCCTTATATGCCGGTCCATTCCGATTGGTTCGAGCAGTTAGAGACATCTGCTCTTGTCATGACGAGCGGTAATCTTAGCGAATACCCTATTGCCATAACCCCCGAAGAGGCGGAAAAGCAACTGGCCGGCAAAGTCTCCCTTCTGCTCCACCATAACCGGGATATCCATAACCGGGTGGACGACTCCGTGCTGCAGGTCTGTGGCGGGCAACCCTGCCTGATACGCCGTTCGCGGGGATATGTGCCGGAGCCGTTCTTCGCGGATGTTCCGGTCGAAGGCATAATGGCTTTCGGAGTCGAAAAGGTAAATACGTTTGCCATAGGAAAGGGGGAAACGATTCTGCAAAGCCAGTACATCGGCGACCTGAAGAACTGGGAGACGTATCAGTTTTATAAGGAGTCGCTGCAACGCTTCCAGCATCTTTTCCGTTTCCGGCCCTCCCGCCTGGTTTGCGACCTGCATCCCGACTATCTTTCCTCCCGTGAGGCGGAGCGTTATGCTTCTGACCTGTATCTCCCTCTGTTGCGCGTGCAACATCACCACGCCCATGCCGTGGCCTGTATGCTGGAATACGGGTTGGACGAACCGGTAATCGCGCTTGTCTTAGACGGAACGGGACTGGGTGACGACGGCAAAGCCTGGGGAGGCGAGATTTTCTTTTGCGACCGCCGGGAGTACAAGCGGCTTTCGCATCTGGAATATATGCCCCTTCCCGGAGGCGATAAGGCTTCGACCGAGCCCTGGCGTATGGCGGTTGCCTGCCTGTGGCATTATTTCGGAGATGAGATATCCTTTCCTGCCGGTTTCAAAGAACGGGTGGGAGAAACGAAGATACAAATGCTTCTGAAGATGATGGAGAAAGGGATTAACACTCCCTACACATCCAGCGCAGGCCGCCTGTTCGATGCCGTCGCGTCCTTGCTGGGTGTCTGCGATCTCTCCACCCATCAGGCAGAAGCCCCCGTTAAGCTGGAACAACTGGCTTCCGATGAACATCAAAGCCATTATCCTGTTATAATAGTAGGGGAGACTATTTCCATGCGTCCCGTATTGAAAGGAATATTAGAGGATCTGGCTGCTGGCGTTCCGGTAGCCGGGATATCCGCCCGCTTCCATAATACGTTGGCATGGTTACTGGTGGAGAAGGCTAAGCTATCCAGGATGCAGACCGGAGCGAACAAAGTCGTGATCTCCGGCGGCTGTTTCCAGAACAGACGCCTGACGGAACAGTTGCAACGTCTGTTTGCCGAAGACGGTATCCCTCTGTTCGTGCCGGGGCGTATCCCCTGCAACGACGGGGGTGTGGCGGTCGGGCAACTGGCAATTGCTGCGTCTTTGCAAGGCGTTGATGCACAGGACTTAATTTTCTCACGCTTCTCGCAGGCGTGAGAATAAATACTCACAAGCATGAGAATATTTTCTCACAGGCATGAGAATAAATACTCATAGGTATGGGAATCTGGTAAACCCTATTGTTATAAAGAAACTGGTTATGCACGAATTATCTATTGCTCAAAGTATCGTTCAGTTGTCCGAAAAGCAAGCTCGAGAGCACCATTCTTCGCAAATAGAAGAAGTGGAGCTCGAGATCGGACGCCTTGCCGGAGTGGAGTTGCAAACATTGGAGTTCGCGATGGAAAGCGCAGTGAAAGGCACTTTGCTCGAAAAAGCAAAGATAATCCGTCACTATATAGATGGGGAAGGGCAGTGCAGCGATTGCGAAACAGTCTTTCCCGTAAGTAATTTGTTCTCTCCTTGCCCCAGTTGCGGTTCGTATTTGGTAAATATCACAAAGGGGCGGGAACTTCGGATTAAATCAATTGTTATAAAATAAAAAGACAAACGCTTATGTGTGGAACTTGCGGATGCGGAGAGCATCATCATCACGATCACCATCATGACCATGAACACGATCACGGACATGAACATCGCCATCATCACGATGATGGAAAAGTAATAACGCTGGAACAGGATATTCTCCAGCGCAATAATCTGCTGGCCGAACGTAACAGGGGCTATTTCGAGGCGAAACATATTTTCTGCCTCAATCTGATGAGTTCGCCCGGCTCCGGCAAGACGACTCTGCTGGAAGAAACGATACGCCGGTTGACCTCAGGTGAGGCCGGCGAACTGCCCTTGCAAATCTGTGTTATCGAAGGAGACCAGCAGACCTCGAACGATGCCGACCGCATTGCCGCTCTAAATGTCCCCGTTTTCCAGGTCAATACCGGAACCGGTTGCCATCTGGAGGCCGATATGGTGAATCATGCCGTCAAGCATCTGAATCCCTCTGACGGCACTATCCTTTTTGTGGAGAATGTCGGTAACCTTGTCTGTCCCGCCATGTTCGATCTGGGAGAGGCGAAGAAAGTCGTGATCGTCAGTACCACCGAGGGAGACGACAAGCCGTTGAAATATCCCCACATCTTCCTCGAAGCGGATATCTGCGTGATCAATAAGATCGATCTGGCTCCCTATCTGAACACGGATGTGGAGACGCTGCGGAATAATGCTTTGAAGGTAAACCACCACTTGCAAATATTCGAAGTGTCTGCGACAAAGGGTACGGGGATGGATGCCTGGTGCGGGTGGTTAGTGGACGAGTGTGCAAAATGTAAATAATTTACCCCGGATTCAATGAATAAACGGAGAAATAAACTATATTTGTTCCCATTCATTGAACCAAATCAATCAAAATGTCATGATTAACCGAGAATTAATTAATCCTCAGAGCATCGTAGTGGTGGGAGGATCCAATAATGTGCATAAACCGGGTGGCCGTTTGGTACGTAATCTACTGGACGGAAAGTATAAAGGCGAACTGTATGTCGTAAATGCCAAAGAAGACGATGTGCAGGGTCTGAAATCCTATCACTCGGTGCATGATATCCCGGAAACGGAACTGGCAATCATCTCTATCCCCGGTCCGGCCTGCCCGGAAGCGGTGGATGTGCTTGCCAAACAGAAAAATGTAAAAGCATTCATCGTTATTTCGGCCGGCTTCGGAGAAGAAACGCATGAAGGAGCGATACTGGAAGAACAGATGCTGAAAAGTATTAACGAAGCAGGTGCTTCATTGATCGGCCCGAACTGCATCGGTTTGATGAATATGCATTATCATGGTGTCTTTACCCAGCCGATTCCCGAATTCCATGCCGACGGTGTCGATTTCGTGTCCAGTTCCGGTGGTACGGCGCTTTTCATTATCGAGTCTGCATTGACAAAAGGCCTTCGTTTTTCTTCTGTCTGGTCTGTCGGCAATTCCAAGCAGATCGGCGTGGAAGAAGTGATCGAATATATGGACCGCAACTTCGACCCGGTCCTCGACTCCAAAATAAAGATGCTCTATATCGAGCAGATCAAGAATCCCGATAAACTCCTTTACCATGCTTCTTCGCTGATTCGCAAGGGTTGCCATATTGCGGCCATCAAAGCTGGCAGCACGGATGTCGGCAAGCGTGCCGCATCTTCTCATACGGGAGCGATCGCCAGCTCGGACTCGGCAGTGGAAGCTCTGTTCCGTAAGGCAGGTATCGTGCGTTGCTTCAGCCGTGAAGAATTGACGACTGTTGCCAGTATCTTTACTTTGAAAGAAGTGAAAGGTAAGAACTGTGCGATTATCACACATGCCGGCGGCCCTGCCGTTATGTTGGCGGATGCACTGGAAAAGGGACGCCTGAACGTGCCCAAGCTGGACGGTCCGCTTGCCGCAGAATTGAAATCCAAACTCTATCCGGGAGCTGCCGTCGGCAATCCGATAGATATTATCGGTACGGGTACGCCCGAACACCTGGCTACCGCCATCGATTTCTGTGAAAACCGTTTTGAAGATATCGACCTGATGATGGTTATCTTCGGTAGTCCGGGATTGGTAAAGCTATACGACACCTACGAAGTGCTTCATAAGAAAATGGAAGAATGCAAGAAACCGATTTTCCCGGTATTGCCATCCATCGTAACAGCCGGTCCGGAAGTAAAAAGCTTCGTGAAGAAAGGGCATGTGAACTTTTCGGACGAGGTGACGTTGGGTACGGCCCTCTCGCGTGTAATCAACACGCCGAAGCCTATGAGCACGGATATCCAGCTGTATGGTGTTGACGTTCCCGAAGTCCGTCGTATTATCGACCGCTTGCCCGGAAGCGGCTATCTGAATCCCGAAGAAGTCCGTACCTTGCTGAAAGCGGCCCAGATACCCTTGGTGGAAGAGTTTACATCGACCGACCGCGACGAACTGGTCGCCTTCGCCAAAAGAGTGAAGTTCCCGGTAGTTGCAAAAGTAGTCGGTCCGATACATAAGAGCGATATGGGCGGTGTCGCCCTGAATATCCGAAGTGAAGAACATCTGATTTTCGAATATGAGCGGATGATGCGTTTGCCGGATGTGACAGCCGTCATGGTCCAGCCGATGTTGAAAGGGCAGGAGTTGTTTTTGGGAGCCAAGTACGAGGATCGTTTCGGCCATGTCGTGTTCTGCGGCTTAGGAGGTATTTTCGTTGAAGTACTGAAAGACGTGTCTTATGGCTTGTCGCCTTTGTCGTACGACGAAACCTATTCCATGATCCGTTCCCTCCGCGGTTATCCTATTATAAAAGGTACACGCGGTCAGCGGGGAGTAGACGAACAGCAATATGCGGATATCATCGTTCGCCTGTCCACGCTGCTCCGTTTCGCATCCGAAATCAAGGAGATGGATATCAATCCGCTTGTTGCAACCGAGCGCGGACTGTTTGCCGTAGATGCACGTATACGAATCGAAAAGTAATCAATCTTGGATAAAGCCCTGATACTAAACAGCCTGTATTCCGGAAGTCTTATAAAAAACTTTTGGAATACAGGCTATTTCTTTTAGGCTTTAAAAATTCCCGCACGCAAATGTAGTTATTTACCGGATATAGATGGTGAAAAATAGTTGTAAAACATCTAAAATTATTTAACCATACATGCAAATGCGACCTTTAAATAGCATATATTTGCAGCATTGCAATCTGGAGATAGCAAAACTAAAATCTAAAATTAAATACTGTCGAATATGGAAAGAAAAAGAGTTTACACATTCGGAAATGGAAAAGCCGAAGGTAAAGCGGATATGAGAAATCTGCTGGGTGGTAAAGGTGCTAACCTTGCCGAAATGAATCTGATTGGTGTTCCGGTTCCTCCGGGATTTACAATTACCACAGAAGTATGTTCCGAATATTATGAATTGGGAAAAGACAAAGTGGTTGAACTGTTGAAATCAGACGTCGAAAAAGCAATTGCTAATATTGAGACGTTGATGAATTCAAAGTTTGGAGATGTAGCCAATCCGTTGTTGGTATCCGTTCGTTCCGGTGCCCGTGCGTCCATGCCGGGTATGATGGACACGATCCTGAATCTGGGTTTGAACGATGAAGTAGTGGAAGGCTTGAGCCGTAAGACAAACAATCCTCGCTTTGCATGGGATTCGTATCGCCGTTTCGTACAAATGTACGGGGACGTTGTGTTAGGTATGAAGCCGACCAATAAGGAAGATATCGATCCGTTTGAAGCAATCATCGAAGAAGTAAAGGAAGCCAAAGGCGTTAAGCTGGACAATGAACTGGAGGTGGAAGACCTGAAGACACTGGTCTCTAAATTTAAAGCAGCTGTCAAGGCCCAGACCGGTAAAGACTTCCCGACTTCCGCTTATGAACAGCTTTGGGGGGCTATTTGTGCTGTGTTTGACAGCTGGATGAACGAACGTGCCATCCTCTATCGTAAGATGGAAGGTATTCCTGCCGAATGGGGTACGGCTGTCAGCGTACAGGCTATGGTATTCGGTAATATGGGCGAGACTTCCGCTACCGGTGTATGTTTCTCCCGTGATGCCGGTAATGGGGAAGACCTCTTCAATGGCGAGTACCTGATCAATGCACAAGGGGAAGATGTTGTAGCAGGTATCCGTACACCGCAGCAGATCACGAAGATCGGATCTAAACGTTGGGCGGATCGTGCCGGTATTTCAGAAGAAGACCGCGTAGCTAAATATCCTTCGATGGAAGAAGCCATGCCGGAAATCTATAAACAACTGGACGAACTGCAGACGAAACTGGAAAACCATTATCATGATATGCAGGATATGGAATTCACCGTACAGGAAGGAAAACTGTGGTTCCTGCAAACCCGTAACGGAAAGCGTACCGGTGCTGCAATGGTTAAAATTGCAATCGACTTGTTGCATCAGGGAATGATCGACGAGAAAACGGCTTTGAAACGTATCGAACCGAATAAATTGGATGAACTGCTTCACCCGGTATTCGATAAGTTGGCAGAAAAGCAGGCAAAAGTTTGGGTGAAAGGTTTACCGGCATCTCCGGGAGCTGCAACCGGACAAATCGTATTCTTTGCCGATGATGCTGCAAAATGGCATGCTGACGGTAAGAAAGTCGTAATGGTTCGTATCGAAACATCTCCTGAAGACTTGGCAGGTATGGCTGTTGCCGAAGGTATCCTGACGGCTCGCGGCGGTATGACTTCACACGCTGCCGTTGTTGCCCGCGGTATGGGTAAATGCTGCGTATCCGGTGCCGGAGCTTTGGAGATCGATTATAAGAATAAGACTGTCGAAGTCGATGGCGTTAAGTTGAAAGAAGGCGACTATATCTCTATCAATGGTACGACCGGAACGGTTTATGTCGGAAAGGTTGAAACAAAAGCAGCCGAACTGTCGGGTGATTTCGCCGAATTGATGACTTTGGCTGATAAATATACGAAGTTGCAGGTTCGTACGAATGCCGATACTCCGCACGACGCTACGATCGCACGTAGTTTCGGTGCAGTTGGTATAGGTTTGTGCCGTACGGAACATATGTTCTTCGAAGGTGAAAAGATCAAAGCGATGCGTGAGATGATCCTGGCTGAAGATGCAGAAGGACGTAAGAACGCGTTGGAAAAGATTTTGCCGTACCAGAAAGATGACTTCAAAGGCATATTCAAAGCTATGGCCGGCTGTCCGGTAACGGTACGTTTGCTCGATCCTCCTCTGCATGAGTTTGTTCCTCATGATGTGAAAGGTCAGGCAGAAATGGCAGAAGCAATGGGCGTATCTGTAAAAGAAATTCAGAAACGTGTGGAATCGCTTTGCGAACATAATCCGATGTTGGGACACCGTGGTTGCCGCTTGGGTAACACCTATCCCGAAATTACGGAGATGCAGACACGTGCTATTTTGGGAGCAGCCCTCGAGTTGAAGAAAGAAGGTATCGAAGCAAAACCTGAAATTATGGTTCCGCTGACGGGTATCTTATACGAATTCAAGGAACAGGAAAAAGTGATCCGTAAAGCTGCCGCACAATTGTTCGAGGAAGTGGGAGACAGTATCGACTTTAAGGTCGGTACGATGATCGAAATCCCGCGTGCCGCATTGACAGCAGACCGTATCGCCTCTTCTGCCGAGTTCTTCTCATTCGGAACAAACGACCTGACACAGATGACCTTCGGTTATTCTCGTGACGATATTGCATCCTTCCTTCCGGTTTACCTGGAAAAGAAAATTCTGAAAGTCGATCCGTTCCAGGTTCTCGACCAGAATGGAGTAGGACAGTTGGTCCGTATGGCTACCGAAAAAGGCCGAGCTATTCGTCCGGACTTGAAATGTGGTATTTGTGGCGAACATGGCGGTGAACCATCTTCTGTGAAGTTCTGCCACAAAGTAGGGCTGAACTATGTATCCTGTTCACCGTTCCGCGTGCCAATCGCACGTATCGCAGCGGCGCAGGCAGCTTTAGAAGATTAAGGGATTTGGCATTCATAGCTGCCGGGGTGATTTTCCGGCAGAGAGTTTTAAATATCCGGGCGGAAAATTTATTTTTCTGCCCGGATATTTTTTTAGATCCCGCAAAATAGCGTACATTTGTTTTCTGATGATGAACGAAAAAACAATATCTACGTATGGAGCGGTATTTAATAATTAAGACGAGAGATGAATTGTTGCGTATTAAAATAGGGCAGATCCTCTATTTTGAAGCTGATAGAAATTATACCAAATTACTATTATCCAACGGGATCCAATTCACTTTTGCGATTAATATAGGGAAAATTGAAGAAATATTGGAGAAACAGGTGGCAGGTTGTAACACGATCCTGATGCGCGTAGGCAAAAGCCATATCATTAATAAAAATCACATCCTGCAAATAAACCTGCCTAAGCAAAAATTATTATTATTGACACAGGACGGGAAACCGAGAGAATTGGTGATATCCAAAGATCCTTTGAAAGTATTGAAAGACAATCTTGAAAAGGAGATGGGAAAACCTGAAGAACCAAAAGTTGCTACAGAATGATCATAAAAATTGGAAAAGCGAACGATAACGATTTTGTGGTAAACGATCCTCACGTAAGCCGATACCATGCAAAACTGGTTCGTGAAGAGGGAGGATGTTGGCTGCTTGAAGATTTGGGCTCTACGAACGGAACATTCGTCAATGGTGCCCAGATCATTAAAAAGCATATTACTCCCAGCGACACAATCAAGCTGGGAGATAATTATGTTTTAAATATACCGGAAGCCTTGAAGTTTAATAATGATTATAGCGAGGAGTTTGCGGCGTTGAAACAGGTATACGATAATTATATTCAAGCAAAGGTTAAGATACAATCTTCCAACCAGTTTAAAACCAGGTTGTTTCAATCTCTTCCGTTTGCCCTTCCCGGGGTGGTGGGGGTTGTAATCGGTTTTCTTGGAAAAGGAAGTCCGGAATTGTTTGGGCTTAGCTTGTTTATCACGATCTGTGCCCCGACAGTCGGTATTTATCTGGGTGCGAAACAGTCGGCCAAGATTCCGCAACTGCTGCAAGATTTGACCAATCAATTCAAAATCGACTATGTTTGTCCTAAATGCGGAACCTTTTTAGGTGAAATACCCTGGGAATCATTGCGCAACAGAAAACAATGCCCGATGTCCTCCTGTAAGGCTAAATGGGTAAGTGAATAAGATATTCCATTTCATATACTAAAAGTAATACTTTCGTACAGTAAACCCAATCATTTGATTATAAGGAACTATTTTATAATTGAATGTCAATACGTTTCCTTACTTTTGTTTCCAGAAAATTTAATTATAACATTTTATGCAAGAAGAGGATTACACATTCGTGACTTTAGACAGCGACGAAGCTATGCTGACCGACGCTGTTATCGTGGATGTGGACGGGGGAAACGATTTGTCGGATGTTGTAATGATTGACGAAAGTATTGATGTTTCTGATTTTATTACATTATCTGATGACACGATTATGCTGTCCGATGCAGACATGCTGGATACATATTCGACCGATATTGACGGATCTGACATATCATTTATCTTATGATTTCCGTTAAATGTCCACATTGCCATGTTGGGTTAAAGGTAGACGAGGGGAAAATTCCCCTCGATATCACCTCCTTCAAATGCCCGAAGTGCAAACAACCGATTCCTGTCTCTTTACTGTCTATGGAGAAAGGAAATAGCGCATCTGAATCGGAAACGATTCTGGTACAACCTCTTCGTATGACAACCGGACGTCTCTCTGTAATTGCAAATGCCGATACGCCGGAGCAAACCTTCCCCCTTCAGGAAGGCCTCTATATCATAGGACGAAAATCCAATGCATCCACGGCTACGATCGGCATTGTGACGGCCGATAAGTCAATGAGCCGTGAGCATATCCGGATCGAGGTGAAAAAAGATGCAAAAGGTGGCTATAAACATTATCTTTCTGACAATAATAGTAAAAATCATACGTTATATAATAGCAATTACTTAGAGAATGGAGAGATTGTCGTACTGAATAATAATGATGAGATTATTATCGGTCGTACGGTACTCCGGTTTAATGAATAAAATTTGTCTATGCTATGAATATAACGATCGGCAAACCTTGGGCAGTCAGCGAAAAAGGAGGCAGATTGAATAACGAAGATTCCATCTACCCTCTGCCGGAAACGGCAAACTCCAATCAAAATTTGTTTTTGGTATGTGACGGTGTTGGTGGCGCTGAAAAAGGAGAGATTGCAAGTTCGTTGGCTTGCGAGTCTTTCCAGACTTTTTTCTCAACTTTTCGTGAAGGTGAGCCAACCGCTGCTTTTATTAATAAAGCAATCCGTTATACCGAAGCGCGTTTCGATGACTATGTAGCCGTTCACCCGGAAGCAAAAGGAATGGCCACCACTTTAACCATGGTTTTTGTCGGCACGGGCGGCATAACCCTGGCGCATGTGGGAGATAGCCGGATTTATCATTTCAGGCAGGGAGATATCTTATTTCAGACCGAAGACCATTCACTTGTCAATTCGTTGGTGAAACTGGGAAAGATCACTCGTGAAGAGGCTGTGCACCATCCGCAGCGGAATGTAATCATACGGGCTGTGCAGGGGACGGATCATCCGACAGAGGCCGATGTTATACTGCTAAGCGATATCAAAGCAGGCGATTATCTGCTCATGTGTTCGGATGGCGTGCTTGAACGCCTTAGCAATGAGGAACTTTCTGGAATATTCAAGCATTCAGGCAGTCCGGAAGAAATAAAAAATGCAATCATGTCCGCTTGCAGCGGAAAAACGCGCGATAACTTTTCTTTTTATATCATACCTATACAAAATGTGTTAGATTCTACAGGAATTAAGCAAAATATTCTTTCTTTCCTTTATTCTTTTATATAAATAACGTAATTTTGGCAGATTAATAGAATTGCGCATAGTATAGTTATGAATTTGCCAAACGGACATGTTCTTCAGAATGGAAAATATCGGATCACTCATGTAATTGGTCAGGGCGGCTTTGGTATAACTTACAAAGGCGTCTGGTATACGGAAGTGAAGGGCTCGTTAGGAACTGTGCAAACAGAGGTGCCTATTTGTATAAAAGAATACTTCTTTAAAGACTATTGTTACAGAGAAGCTGAATCTTTTGCTGTCAAGGTTCATTCCGAGACAGGTAGGGTTCTTTTCGATAAATTCAAAGAAAAGCTTATCAAGGAAGCCAAGATACTTTCTGAAGTCCACCACCCTCATATCGTAAATGTGCTGGAAGTTTTCGAAGAAAACGACACAGCCTATATTGCCATGGAATATATTTCCGGCTGTTCCCTCAAGTATATGATGGACAGGGAAGGGGTATTGCCGGAAGCGAAAGTCCTCAGGTATGTCCGCCAGATTGGGAAAGCACTCCAGTTTGTACATGAAAAGAACATCCTCCACCTGGACATCAAACCCAGCAATATCCTGATCGACTCGTCCGGGAAAGCACGCCTGATCGATTTCGGCGTAAGCAAAAGGTACGATATCGAACAGCAGGAAACCAGTACGACCATGCTAACCTTGTCAAAAGGTTTTGCTTCAATCGAACAATATGATAACGAAGGGACACAGAGTTTCTCCCCGTGTCCGGATATCTATTCGTTGGGAGCTACCATGTATAACCTCCTGACAGGAAAGATTCCAACCGAATCTATTTTGCGGGCAACGCGTCCTCTGCAGAATCCGTCGGAACTGAATAAGGATATATCACCCAAAACGGAAGCTGCCATAATCAAGGCGATGCAAATCATTCCGGCCGACCGCTACCAAACAGTAGCCGAAATGATGGCGGCATTAGATCTTCCTCCGGAAGAAGAAACGTTCACGAATGGATTGCAAAACTCAGACGGACAGGAAGAGGAGGACGAAACGACAGTCATACACCAGAACGATCAATTGCCTCAGAATGAGGACGACGAAGATCGTACGATTGTAAACAGCGAAGAAATTATTTCCCAGCCTCGTAAGAAAAAAAGAAAAGGGGTGCTGATATCGGTGGTTATTGCTATATTTGCCTGCATAGGATCAGCTGTCGCTTTTCTGGTGCAAGGGAACAAAGTCTCTACAAAGCCGGATGTGACGGAGTTGATTAATCCGGTTGAAGAAGAGAAAGATTCGGCTCAAACCCTTCAGGAAGCAACAATTCCTGAGGTAAAAGAAGAATCGCCTCTTGCCGGAGATAAGAAAACGGAAACAGTAACGGCCCGACAACCGGAAAAGGTTATGCCTGCAACAGTTGATGAACCGCGGAAACAACCGGAAACTGAGCAGGTTCCGACTGAAGATAAAAAAATAACAATACAACCACCACAGCCTACTGCTGAAGAAATTGATGCGGAATATACCGCTTTAATCGCTTCCGGCAAGGAGAAGATGGGAAAAGCCGATTTTACGAATGCAAAGAAAGATTTCACGAAAGCGAAAGAAACTAAGTTGACGGAAGAGGTCGTACGCCTCCTGATCTCTTGTGACGAGAAGGAAGCAGCCAAACTTTTAGCCGACAGGAAAGCCCAATATGAGATGAAGAAGACTTTCGGGAATTTTACAATTGTACGAAAGAAATCGACCATGTTATACGGAGCGATCGACTCGGAGGCCAACGAGCGTATACCCTGTAAATACCGGAATGTCGGGATTGCAGAAAACGGCCGGGCTTTTGAACGTAAGGATGGTTTGTTCGATATCTATAATGCTGATGGTGTATTGATAAATGAAGGATCAACGTATTATTAACGTGTTTATGAAAAGACTTTGGATTTTGACTCTTTTTGTTGTGTTGCCGATGTGTTTGCTGGCCCAACAAAAAACAGAATATAACAGAAAAGGTGACGAGGCGATGAAACGCCTGGACTATAGCGATGCAAGGATGTGGTATGAAGAAGGTGTCGTGCAATGCGACCCTTACAGCATCGGGCAGCTCACGTCTATCTGGTTAGCCAACCAGCGGATGCGCCCTTCCATGCATAGCCTGATGAACAAATGCCGGGCTTGCCTGGAACTGATGGCCAATAATAAGGACACGACAGCCATTTCGCAGTTGATAGTCTATTATACCGAAGGTATAGGAGCTTCCAAGAATGAAACGTTGGCAAAGTCCTGGCAAGACCGTCTGGAAACACTTCGCAAACCGGTAGAGCCGGTTTTTTATCCCTCTGCCAATCAAATGAAACCAGACAAACCCAAAGAACCGATGAAGTTTTTTGTTGGTTATGCCTATTCTATAGAAGCACCTTATGGCTTGACCGTCGGAGGTGTGAAATCCCGTTTAGGTTGGTTTGCACGTTTTAAAACGAATTTGGGGTTTAAAGACCATGACAGCGAGTGCAGGGGAGACGGACAGATAGTAGGTTCGGTGGCAGGAGGGCCTCTCATTCGTTTTACGAATAACAAGAAAGTGAATTGCTATGCCGGAACCGCAGGTGTCGTTGTTAAATGTACACCGTGGCTTTATACGTCTGTAGGTTTGGGGTATGGTAGCCGTGAGTTGTTATGCGAATATAAAACGATCGATGCCGTAGACCATAGAATTGAAAAGGCATATTGGAGCAAGAATATGGATTATTCTTACAGCGGCCTGGCTGCCGACCTGGACTTTATGGTCAAGTTCGGTCCGGTTTTCGTCAGTGCAGGATGCAATACATTAAACTTTAAATATATAGACCTCAATGCCGGTCTGGGTGTATTTTTCTAATCTTTGTATAGTATGAAACATATATATCTGTTATTATCTTTCTTTGCCTCATTAGGGTTGTTCTCCAACTGTGTTGACGATCCGGAAATGAACACACATCTTCAAAACGGGCTTCCGCCGGAATTGTCAGAGACATCAGGGACAACGAAAGCATCATCCATAATCGTAAGTGCCAATATTATAAAGGAAAATGGTTCACAAATACTCGAATGTGGTTTTTGCTGGAGCGAAAGGGAAGATGAAACTCCCGAAAATAATATGTACAATGGAAGATATAAGAAGGCTTCCGGCATCAAGAATAATAAATTTGAAGTAACGGTTTCCGATCTTCATGATGCTACAAACTATTACATCTATGCTTATGCTATTAATGAAACCGATACGGCCTTTTCAGCCCAAGGCACTTATACGACGATCGAAGGTATCGGCCAGGTTCATACCGTGCCGGTCGACAGTGTGAATGTAAAGGCCACATCCGTCCTGGTCAGTGGTAAGATCAAAAACAGGGGGGAAGGGATCGAGGATATCGGTTTCTATCTGTCGGAGAAAAATAATCCGCCATCGGATCAGGATTCCATTATCCATTATACCGGAGACTATCTGGCAACGGATTCATTCAGTTGCTCCATTACAAACCTGAAACCCAGCACATCGTATTATATACGTGCATTCGCGACCAACGTGTTCGGTGAATTTTCTTTTGATGTGGACTCTTTTAAAACGACGGATGGCAAACCTGAATTAGGTGCCCTGTCTCTCGATAGTACAAGCTTTACAACCGCCGATGTATCTGCGTTGTTGATCAGTGAAGGAGATTCCGCCCTGACTGCCTATGGCTTTTGCTGGGGAGTGATGGAAACTCCTACGGTTGAAGATGCAGATACGATTGTCTGTTCAGGCATTACCGACGGTAAGTTCAGCGGAAGGATACACAGCCTGGAACCGAATAAAAAATATTATGTCCGGGGCTATGCTACAAATACCTTCGGTACTGTATACAGCACCAATACAAAAGACTTTTTCCCGAAAAGCCAATTGCCGACAATTGTCACCAATCCGGTTGCAGTAGAAACGATTGTCAACGGTTCGGCTGTGATAAGCGGGGAATTGCAAAATGAAGGTATGTCTGCCGTTACGACTGTCGGCATTTGCTGGTCGGCAACCAATAAAAACCCGAAGGTTACGGACAAAAATTCCTCTTATAAGGAAATATCATTAGGAGAATTGGACGAAAATAAAGTGTTTACATATACGTTGACTAACCTGACGGGAGCAACGACCTACTATGTGAATGCTTATGCGGCCAATGAAAACGGAATCCAATATGGAACCGAAGTCCAGTCGTTCACCACTCCTGCCATACTTACGGCTAAAAGTATTTACCAGGGAGCCAAACGTTCCTTCTCTGCCGGTTTTGCAATCAACAATCAAGCTTTTATTGTCGGAGGGGACTTGGGCAGTGAACGGACGGACGAATCTTACAGTTATAAACCAGATGTCGATGAATGGACTTCTGAAGCACCATACATCAAGAGCTATTCGCAGATGACGGCTTGTATAAAAGGTGACAACGCCTATATCATCGGAGGTACTGACAATTCCATATTTGCGACGGATGTTCAGATCTATATACCCTCTTCGAATACCTGGGCGACAATGGCTCCACTGCCGGAAGGGGCAGGGCGCTATGATGCGGTTAGTTTCGTCTACCGGGATTCCGTATATGTCCTCGGAGGTGTGAATAATAACGAAAACTCACAAGAACTTTGGAAATATACCGGAGAAACCTGGGAGAAGAAGACGGATAAGTTCCCAGTATCCCAACAAAAAGGAATAGCTCTGGTAGCGAATGATAAGGTGTATGCAGGCTTGGGTAGCAGCACCGGACTGAAAAAAGGTTTTTGGGTTGCCTCCGATAGCCTGACGGCTTGGGAGAGTGCTCCCGGCTCTTTACCCGGCAACATCGGGGTTGTCTCGTCTGCCGTTTATTATAAGAACGAGCAGTGGGACAGTTTCTTTATGGTAGACAATAATGGCAAGATCTGGGAATATAATTTATCGAACAGCCAATGGATAGAGCATGCAACGACTCTCCAGCGTATGAATAATTACCATATGTTCATACTGAAGGATAAGATTTATATCTTAGGCCAAGATCGATTTGAGAATAATTTCTTCATGATGTATGATCCTGTCTGGGATCCAGGAAAATGACAGTAAAAGATGAATAGGACAAAGGTATTAGAAGAGATTCAAAAAAACGTAGAGTTCTTATCGACAGCAGGTTTGGCGGAGTATAAATACATACCGTTGCACCAGAAACCGTCGCCCTCGGTGACAGCGTTACGTGAGATCATGAGCCTGCTACGCAAGGTCATTTTCCCCGGTTTTTTCGGGACGGAGCAGGAGGCGCAGACAGATTCCATACAATATTATATAGGCGTATATCTGGAGCAGGTCTATGATCTGCTCCAAGAACAAATCTATAACGGCCTGTGCTTTGAGGTCGAACGTTGTTGCGACTCCAAGGACCGTGCCTCTGAAATAGCCGTCGCTTTTATTAACCGGATTCCGCATATCAAATATCTGTTATCTACGGATGTGAAAGCGATCCTGGATGGCGACCCGGCAGCCAAAAGCCCCAGCGAGATCATTTTCTGTTATCCGGCGATCCATGCCATTCTCTATCAGCGGGTGGCTCATGAACTGCTGAAACTCGGTGTGCCTGTGCTTCCGCGCATTATAACGGAAATGGCTCATTCAGACACGGGTATAGACATTCATCCGGGAGCACGGATCGGGGAATATTTCAGTATCGATCATGGAACCGGCGTCGTGATCGGGCAGACAGCCGTAATCGGGAATCATGTCCGCCTCTATCAGGGTGTGACGTTGGGAGCAAAAAGTTTTACCCTGGATGAAGAAGGGTTGCCCCTGGACGTACCGCGCCATCCGATTATCGAAGATTACGTTACGATCTATTCCAATGCCTCTATTTTGGGAAGGATCACGATAGGGCATGGCTCTGTGATCGGTGGTAACATCTGGCTTACCCATAGTGTTCCGCCTAACTCCAAAGTATTGCAGACGCGTGCTGTCGAAGATAAATAACCTTTCCTAAACGGTTTTTTTTGTTTTAGGGTTCACCTTCACAGCGTTCTAAATAGGGATATTCAGTAAATCCTATAAAATTAGCCAACTAATTCATACTAAAAGTATTGCGAATTAGTTGGCTTTTTTGTATCTTTAGGTATTCCCCCGTAAAATACGGTTTGACGGCCAAAACGGGGGAAATATCCACACTAAGATATGGCGAAGATACAAAATATTTCAGAAATTCACCCTACTTTAGGGTTTACAGAATTCGATATTCTGGAAAAATATCGTAAGAGTTTTCATGCGAGTGAACTTGGCAGTCTTCATTCCGTGTTTCCGTTCGAGAGCATAGCCAAAGAGATAGGCCTTTCACAATCCCGCTTGGGTCGCAGGAACAGTTTCAGTCCTTCCGCGAAGATAGCCCTTATGGTACTGAAGGCTTACACCGGATTCTCTGACAGGTTATTGGTAGAACATCTTAACGGAAACATACACTATCAGTTGTTCTGTGGTATCATGATAGACCCGTCCTGCCCTATAACGAACTACAAGATAATCAGTGCTGTCCGTAATGAGATAGCATCCCGTCTTGACATCGACTCCCTTCAGAAAATCCTTGCCTCACACTGGAAGCCTTATCTTGAGAACCTTCACGTATGCATGTCCGATGCCACATGCTATGAAAGTCATATGCGTTTCCCTACGGACATGAAGCTCCTTTGGGAAAGCATCGAATGGCTCTACCGGCATATCCGCATACATTGTGGGCAACTCGGCATAAGGCGTCCCCGTAACAAATATGCGGATGTTGCGGTATCCTATCTATCCTATTGCAAGAAAAGAAAGAGGAAGGCTTCAAGGACAAGGATGCTGAGGCGTCGCATGATCAGACTCCTGGAAAAACTCATCATACAACGGGATGACATTCACAGAGAATACGGCTCTTCACTCACATATACACAGGATTATCAGAAGCGGCTTTCCATCATCAGAAAGGTCCTTGTACAGGAAAAGGAACTCTTTGAAGGCAGGAAGGTCAGTGACCGTATTGTCAGTATTGACCGTCATTACGTACGCCCTATCGTAAGGGGCAAGGAGGTAAAATCTGTAGAGTTCGGCGCAAAGGTTAATAACATACAGATAGACGGGATCTCGTTCATCGAGCACGTCTCTTTCAAGGCATTCAATGAGGGCATACGCTTGAAGGATTGTATCCGTATGCATCAGAAGTTGATGAATGTAAGGGTCAGGTGTGTGGCCGCCGATTCCATATACGCCAATAATGCCAACAGGAAGTTCTGTACAAAATATGGGATATCAACCTCCTTTGTACGCAAGGGAAGGGACGCGAAGGATGAGCGGGTGAGGAAGGTTCTCAGGAGTGAACTCTCAAGGGAAAGAGCCACCAGGCTTGAAGGCAGTTTCGGTACGCAAAAACAGCATTACTCGCTATCGAAAGTCAAAGCACGGAACAGGAAAACAGAAATCCTGTGGATTTTCTTTGGAATACATACGGCAAACGCCATATTGATGATTGATAAAATCAAAAACAGACAGAAGAGAGCTGCATAGCATAAGTATAAAGAATCTATTAGAAGAAGTCCCAGGCTTCTTCCGGAACATCGTGCCCGAAAGGAGAAGATTTTAGGTCAGAGAGAAAGAATAGATAATAAAAATGGCATATGAGATGATATGAACAAAGCATCTTCATATGCCATTTTATGTTTTTAAAGACATTTACTGAATGTCCCTAAATAACTAATGTATAGCTGTTTACAGTGAACCCTACGGATGCTTAAACTGGCATTTAAAATAGGAGGGAAAACAAAAATTCATCACAGACTTCACAGGGTTCACAACAACCGGCAGTCATTTAATAAGTTACAAGCGTGTGAAAGTGAATGTAATTTATGTAAAACGGCTTATAGGTATGTTTTTGCAGGACGGGAGTTGTAAAATATACCCTTAAGGCTATATTTTACAGCCTATAGGCTATTCAGGAAAAGGTACCGGCCTGTCAGGCAAAAGGTGCATACTTTTTTCGGAAAGAGTTACTATCTTTTTCCAAACGGATAACGACTCGTTTCCCTATCGGAAAGCATCCTTTTTTCAAACATATATCTTCCGGATTCAAAACTCCTATGCTTTGCAATAAAACACCTATGTTTTGGAACAAGGATAAATGAGAAAATAAGAAAAGACGTGTTTTATTCCGGAAAAATACGTATGTTTGCGATATGCCTTTTAGAAGCGTATTATACCTTAAAATAGTGTAGACCATGAATAAAGTGAAAACATTGGATGATCTCCGGAAGATGCGTGAAACCTTGCGCTCGACCTTGGATATTAGAGAGAAAAGTAATCATCCTGAACAAATGGTGCAGATTCGGGTGTCTATGGCTACCTGTGGGATTGCCGCCGGAGCCAAAGAGATCATGAATTATTTCGTTGAAGCACTGGATCGTGAAAAAGTAGATGCGTTGGTGACACAAACCGGGTGCATGGGGTATTGCTATGCCGAACCGACTGTCGAAGTTACCCTGCCGGGTAAAGAACCCCTTGTTTTCGGACATGTGAAGAAAGCGAAAGTGGATGAAATCATCGACCGCTACATCCGGAACGGGGAACTGCTGGACGATATCATCCCGGTTACTTACACGACTGTCAAACCGGAATAACGAACTTCCTTAAACATTTAATACTTACATAATGGCACAGTACAGTAGTTATATACTGGTGTGTGGTGGTACCGGCTGCCGTGCATCACAGAGTGAACTTATACTTCAAAATCTGAAAGAGGCCGTCGAACAACACGGGTTGCAGGAAACCGTCCAGGTGATCCGTACCGGTTGTTTCGGCTTTTGTGAAAAAGGACCGGTGGTAAAAATGATTCCGGACAATACGTTCTATGTCCAGGTAAAACCGACGGATGCCGAGGATATCGTCCGGGAACACCTGGTGAAAGGACGAAAGGTGGAACGGCTGCTCTACGTCAATCCCGAGACGAACAAGCAGGTGCCCGATTCCAAGCATATCGATTTCTACAAAAAACAACTCCGCATCGCCCTCAGAAACTGTGGTTTTATCAATCCTGAAAACATTGACGAATATATCGCCCGCGACGGTTATGTGGCTTTAGGAAAAGCGCTGACCGAGATGACGCCCGAATCTGTGATCAAAGAGATCATGGACAGCGGCTTGCGCGGCAGAGGAGGAGGCGGTTTCCCGACCGGCCTGAAATGGCAGATAACCCGCAAAGTGAAAGCTCCCCAGAAATATGTCGTCTGTAATGCGGACGAAGGTGATCCGGGGGCGTTTATGGACCGTTCCATCCTGGAAGGTGACCCGCATTCCATCGTAGAAGCGATGGCGATCAACGGATATTGCACAGGAGCCACGAAAGGGCTGGTATATATCCGGGCCGAATATCCGTTGGCCGTAGAGCGGTTGAAGATTGCGATCCGGCAAGCGAAAGAATATGGTCTGCTGGGTGAGAACATCTTCGGGACGGATTTCTCTTTCGATATCGAGATACGCTATGGTGCGGGGGCTTTCGTCTGCGGTGAAGAAACGGCTTTGATCCATAGTATGGAGGGGCTTCGAGGGGAAGCGACCGTCAAGCCTCCATTCCCGAGCGAACAAGGTTACAAGGGTTGCCCGACCAATGTGAACAATGTGGAAACGTATGCCAATGTGCCGGTTATCCTGTTAAAAGGAGCCGGATGGTTCAGTAGCATAGGCACGGAGAAAAGCAAGGGTACGAAAGTATTCGCCCTGGCGGGGAAAGTAAACAACGTCGGGCTGATAGAGGTTCCGATGGGGACGACGTTGCGTGAAGTGATCTTCGGTATCGGTGGTGGCATTAAGGACGGAAAGAAGTTCAAGGCTGTACAGACGGGAGGGCCTTCGGGCGGATGCCTGACCGAGAAACATCTGGATTTGCCGATCGATTATGACAATCTGCTGGCGGCCGGTTCGATGATGGGATCGGGCGGTATGATTGTGATGGATGAAGACGATTGCATGGTGGCTATGGCCAAGTTCTATCTGGATTTCACGGTCGAGGAGTCGTGCGGCAAATGTGCTCCTTGCCGGATCGGGAACAAGCGGTTGCACGAGATGTTGCAAAAGATTACGTCCGGCAACGGGACAATCGAAGACTTGGACCGGCTTCGCAATTTAGCCGGCGTGATAAAAGACACGGCTCTGTGCGGATTGGGTCAGACTTCACCCAACCCGGTTTTGTCAACGATGGATAACTTCTATGACGAATATCTGGCCCATGTAAAGGAAAAACGTTGTCCGTCTCATCAATGCCGTGAACTGACGCAATACTTTATCAATCCGGAGAAATGCAAGGGATGCACGCTTTGTGCCCGGATGTGTCCGGTGAATGCGATCACGGGAGACAAGAAGGTCCCGCATGTGATTGACCCGCAGACTTGTATCCGGTGCGGTTCGTGTATAGAGAGATGTAAGTTTGGTGCCATTTATGTGCACTAAGAATATCGAACAGACAAAGGACAAATTAAAATGGAAACAGTAAAACTTATTATAGATAGAAGACCTGTGGAAGTCCCCAAAGGAACCACGATCCTGGATGCCGCAAAAGGGATGGGTATCCGCATTCCGACTCTTTGCTACATGAAGTTGGAGGATTTGAACTATGAAAACAATCCGGGTGCTTGCCGTATCTGTGTGGTCGAGATAGAAGGCCGCCGCAATCTGGCTCCTTCCTGCAAAACGGAGTGTACCGAAGGGATGGTCGTGCAGACACACAGCCCGCGTGTGATGAATGCCCGGAAAACCGTGATGGAGTTGATTCTTTCCAACCATCCGGCAGAATGCCTGACTTGCAGTAGCAACGGTCATTGCGAATTACAGGCGATCGCCCATGACCTGGGAATACGCGAGATTCGCTATAAGGGCGAGATGTCTACGTTCCAGATAGACCGTTCGCCGTCTATCGTGCGCAATATGAATAAGTGTATCATGTGCCGCCGCTGTGAAACCATGTGTAATAATATCCAAACTGTCGGAGCTTTGACAGCTGTCAACCGAGGCTTTAACGCTGCCGTGTCTACGGCTTTCGAGCGGGATATCGCCGGTAGTACTTGCTCTTATTGCGGACAGTGCGTATCGGTTTGCCCGGTAAATGCGTTGAGCGGGCGGAATACGCAACAGCCCGTATTGGATGCGTTGGCCGATCCGGACAAGATCGTGATAGCCCAGACGGCCCCGGCTGTCCGCACGGCTTTAGGGCGCGACTTCGGATGTGAACCCGGAACGCTGGTGACAGGAAAGATGGTTTCCGCCCTCCGTCAATTGGGCTTCGATTATGTTTTCGATACGGATTTCGCCGCCGACCTGACCATTATGGAAGAGGGTACGGAACTGCTACAGCGGATCGAAAAATACCTAAAGGGTGACAAGGAAGTGAAAATGCCGTTGATGACGAGTTGCTGCCCGGGTTGGGTCAGCTTTGTCGAACAGCATTTCCCTGAATTATTAAACAACCTGTCTACGGCTAAGAGCCCGCAGCAGATGTTCGGGGCAATTGCCAAAAGCTATTTTGCCGAAAGGCTGGGAGTGGACCGGAAGCGGATCGTCGTCGTGTCTATCATGCCTTGCCTGGCAAAGAAGTATGAAGCAAGCCGCCCGGAATTTACGGTCGATGGTAATCCGGATGTCGATATTTCGATCTACACACGCGAGTTGGCTCGCTTGATACGATATGCGAACATAAACTTCACGGAACTGCCGGATAGTGATTTTGATCGTCCGTTAGGCGAATCGACAGGAGCCGGCGTCATCTTCGGAACAACCGGAGGCGTGATAGAAGCTGCCTGTCGTACGGCTTACGAACTATACACGAAAAAGCCTCTTCCCAAGATCGATTTCGAAGAACTCCGCGGATTGGAAGGCATTCGCAGTGCGACAATAGATTTCGACGGAACCCCGATAAGAATAGGGATCGCCCACGGTTTGGGCAATGCCCGCAAACTGGTTGAAGAAGTTAAAAGCGGCACATCGCCCTATCATGCTATCGAAATTATGGCATGTCCGGGTGGTTGTATAGGTGGTGGCGGCCAACCGTTCCATAGGGGTAGGATGGAGGTACTGCGCAAGCGTGCGGAGGCTCTCTATCAGGAAGATCGCAATAAGACGCTTCGCAAGAGCCATGAAAATCCTTACATCCAGGCTCTTTATGCCAACTATTTGGGAGAACCGTGCGGACCGCGTGCCCATAAGCTGTTACATACGCACTATTTCGACCGGAAAGAAGCCATTAATATGTTTACGCAAGAAAATCAGGAGGGATAAACGATGGATAAGATGAAGATACATTTGATTCAGATAAAGATCAATGAATTGTTGGCTATATGTGATGAACATAATAACGATCCGGGAGAGCTGATCAATATATTGCATGCCGCCCAGGGGATATTCGGCTATCTTCCGCGCGAAGTGCAGGAGATTATTGCCGGCCGGTTGCATATACCGGTTTCCAGGGTATACGGGGTTGTCACGTTCTATTCGTTCTTTACCATGACTCCGAAGGGGAAATATCCTATTTCCGTCTGTCTGGGGACGGCTTGTTATGTACGTGGAGCCGAGAAAGTATTGGATGAGTTCCAACGCCAGTTAGAGATCAAAGTAGGAGAGACTACTCCTGACGGCCTGTTCTCATTGGATTGCCTGCGCTGCGTAGGTGCTTGCGGGCTTGCTCCGGTTGTTACGATTGCCGGAAAGGTTTACGGGCGCCTGACTCCTGAGAAAGTGCGGGATATCCTATCCGAATACTACTTATTGGAGCAGGTATAAGTTATTTATCTTTTGTAAGGCTGTCTGAAAAGTCACTATCCAGTCATGGAGGAGCTTGATTTGTCAGACAGCCTCAATTTTCATTATTCCTTTGTCTCTATATAAACGACATGTGTCTGTAAATATTCTTCAAGGCCATGTTTCCCATCAGCGCCGCCGATTCCTGATTTACGCCAGCCGGCATGGAAACCTTGCATAGCCTCAAAATTTTCACGGTTGATGTATGTTTCGCCAAACTTCAGAGAACGCATGATCTTGAATGCATGATCCAGGTTTTGCGTATATACGGAAGAGGTTAATCCATACTCGCAATCATTAGCCCATGCAATCGCATCGTTAATATCCGTATATTCGACAACGGGCAGGATAGGACCGAAGGTCTCTTCGCGTACGATATCCATTTCTTGTGTGGCACAATCCAGTACTGTCGGTTCGAAGAAATATCCTTTTGTCCCGATCCGGTGGCCGCCACACAGTAATTTAGCTCCCTGTTGAACTGCCTTTTCAACTTTTTGCTCCATAGCAGCCAGAGCATTTGCTTCGATCAGCGGCCCCATATCCAAGTCTGCAATCTCGTTTGGATTACCGACTTTTACCTGTTTCATACCGGCCACCAGTTTTTCCATAAAGACTTCTTTGATCTTTTTATCTACATAGACTCGTTCCGCACAGTTACAGACTTGTCCTGTATTGATAACACGTGAAGCAATAATCGACTTCACCGCCAAATCGATATCCGCGTCTTCCATCACGATTGCAGGTGCTTTTCCACCTAATTCCAAAGAAACTTTCGTGATATTGGGAGCAGCAGCAGCCATTGTCTGTTGTCCGGCACTCACACTTCCGGTAAGACTGACCATACCTACTTTCGGATTTGCAGCCAGTTCATGGCCAATCACTGAGCCACGCCCGTTCACTAAGTTGAAAACTCCGGCCGGCAAACCGGCTTCCTCCACAATTTGTGCGAAAACGTATGCATTTTCAGGGGTGAGCTGACTCGGTTTTACTACGATCGTATTACCGGTAATCAAAGCAGGAGCCGCCTTACGCGCAACCAGGAAGAACGGGAAATTCCAGGGAAGAATACCGGTCGTTACGCCAATTGCTTTCTTGAACAGGAATATACTTTCCCGCGGTCGGTCGCTGGGGATAATTTCTCCTTCATACCGGCGAGCCCATCCGGCCATATAATCGATATAATCGGCTGTGAAAAGTACTTCTACATTAGCCAGACCTTGCGTCTTTCCACCTTCACGAACAATTATATCAGTAAGTTCTTTTTCTCTTTTGCGGATACCTGCTGCAATCTTAGTCAGATAAGCGGCTCTCTCTATAGAAGGTGTTCTTTCCCATTGATCCTGGGCTTTTTCTGCTGCATCGATCGCTCTTTTAGCATCTTCGACCGTACCGTCCGGCATTAGCGAGATAACTTCTTCAGTAGAAGGATTTAATACCTTAATCCATTTTCCAGATTCGTTTTCTATGAATCTGCCATCAATAAACATTTTCAATTCCTTCATGGTAATATCTTTTTAGGTTGAAATTCGATTTTAAAAGTACAAGAAAGAAAAGAGGATCATGTTTTAAAAATGATATTAGTTATTTCATAAATGATATATTTCTGTAATACAGGGTTATATGACTCACAATCCATATCTAAGCTTACCAAAGAGAATTTTTTTTCATTATTCATGAACCAAACCGGTTTGTATGCTGTTATATGATAAAATGAATTAGGAATTGCATCCAAAGAAATTCCTAACATGATTAAGTTAGTAGTATTTGTTTTTTCATATAAGTAGAGTTTGTTATTTGTTTGGTCCGTATGTAACTGTGAAGTTGGATACGGGCTTTTTTTATTCCTTATATAACCAATCCCATGCTCTATATGTTTACTTGAGATAATTACGATTATGTTTAATAAGATTATTGGACTTCTGTTGAAACCTCCCACATCAGAACAAACTGGCTAATTATATTACTAACACAAGGTGTTATTTATTAAAATAAAAAAGGAGCCCTCCGATTGAGGAACTCCTTTTTCCCATAAATCTATTGGATCTATTATTTATTCATTTCAGCTTCGATAGCTTCCAATTCCGGACCCATGTTTAAGTTGTAATATATACCTCTTAAAGCAATCATGTTGTCCATTTTTTCCGGTTCAGCTTCATGAGCTTTCTTATAATATGGCAGAGCTTGTTTAAAGAGCTCTTTTGCATGGCCCAGTTCTTCCTGATATTTCTTACTATCGTTGATCATATTAGCTTCGCTCAGTTTGTTTACACCCTGATTGTAGTAGATACGACCAATATTAGATAATGCATCTGTCAGATCAGGGTCTTTCTCCAAAGCAATCTTGAAATACTTTTCTGCATTAACATTGTCTTTCAATCCTGTTTCATAAACACGTCCCATTACATTGTAAAGGTTTGCATCGTTCGGACTCTTCTGTATAGCAATATTCAATAATTCCAACGCTTTTTCATTTCTATTGGAATAGATATAAATATTGATCAAGTTATTTAAATAGAAAGATGAATCCGGGAAAACTTGAAGACCTTCTTCCAGTGTCTTTTCCAGCATTAAAGAATCTTCAGGAGTTCTTGCCTCTCCATATTCGTAACAAAGATATTGGTAAACATCATTTTGACGATAAGGAGTTTTTTTAGCACGTTCCAAAGCGGCAATAGCCAATTTAGAATCTTTAGCCAAAGAAGCAGCAGCTGCTGCATAGAACTGGACAGTCATGAATGTAGAATCTTTTTCAGCAGTCTGAGTTCCTTCAAACATCGGCAGTTCAGAAATTTCCACATACTGATTGAAGAAATCATACGCTTTTTTATATTCTTGTTTATCAAAGTAATATGCACCGCCATTGAAAAGATATACATGATTAGCACCCAGGATGCTCTTGATATCTTTTGTGTATTTAGGCTTTACTTTACCTTTTTCGTTAGGCAACTGATCCAGTTCGTAGGCTTTCTGGAAATAAGGTAAAATACCATACAAAGCTTCATACATAACCGGCTCGTTCGGCTGCTGTCCCAGAATCTGTTTTGCTCTTTCAGCGTTAAACTGTTGATCTTCAATAAAACCTGCTACATACCAAGTTTTAGCGTCATCTTTAGTTTCAGGATTTTCCAATGCACCTTTAATCAAGGTTCTGGCTTCTCCGAAGTCTGCGTTACTGCCTTTAGCAATACTCTGTGCCTCGTTCACAGCTTTTTTCTGTGCGAAAGAGGCAGATGCTGCAACACATAGTGCAACTGTTAATAATACTCGTTTCATTTGTGATAGTGATTTGAGATTAATATTTCTATTTGTTTAAATTATTCCTCAGTTGTTTCTTCTGTATCGTCCACATTTTCATTGCTTTCGACATCATTAGAGACATCCTCGAAATCGGTATTCTCTATTGGATGTTCATGAATGGCTACATCTTCTAAAGCTTCAAGCTGAGCCTTTTCTTCGGCTATTTCTTCTTCAGTCTGTGACAGCACTTTACATACAGAGGCGATTTCGTCATTACGTTTCCCCAAATTAATCAGGCGTACCCCTTGCGTTGCACGTCCGATAACATTCAGATCAGATACCTTCATACGGATTGCGATACCGGATTTATTAATGATCATGATATCGTTTTCTTCCGTAACATTCTTGATGGCAACCAGCTTACCGGTCTTCTCCGTAATGTTGATGGTTTTGACACCTTTACCTCCACGGTTCGTAATACGATAATCATCTATATTAGAACGTTTACCGTAACCTTGTTCAGACACAACCAGTACTGTTTCTTTTTCTTTATCCTTTATGCAAACCATACCAATCACTTCGTCGTTTGAGTCGTCAAGTGACATGCCTCTGACACCAGAAGCTGTACGACCCATAACACGCACTGCATTTTCATGGAAACGGATAGCACGTCCGTTTCGGTTTGCAATCAGGACTTCATTATTGCCATTTGTCATACAAACTTCGATCAGACCGTCGTCTTCACGCAATGTGATGGCATTTACACCATTCTGGCGAGGACGGGAATATGCTTCCAGCAGCGTCTTCTTGATCACACCTTTCTTTGTACAGAATAACAGATAGTGAGAATTGATAAACTCTGTGTCCGTTGTCAGCTTCTTTACACGTATAAAGGCGTTTACCTTATCGTCCGGTTCGATGTTCAATAAATTCTGGATAGCTCTACCCTTCGAGTTCTTCGCTCCCTCCGGAATTTCGAATACTTTCAGCCAGTAGCATTTACCTTTTGCCGTAAAGATCAGCAAGGTGGCATGCATAGAAGCCGGATAGATATATTCCACAAAGTCTTCATCACGCGTTTCAGAACCTTTGGCCCCTACTCCGCCACGTCCCTGAGCACGGAATTCACGTAACGGCGTACGCTTGATATATCCCATGTGGGAAATGGTAATGATCATCTCATCATCCGCATAGAAGTCTTCAGGATTAAGCTCTTCGGAAGCATAAACGATATCTGTTTTACGTTCGTCTCCGTACTTGTCCTTGATTTCCTGCAACTCGTCTTTGATGACTTTCATACAAAGATCGTCATTTTCCAGAATTTCCTTCAAATATGCGATTAATTTTTCGATTTCTTCATACTCTGCACGAAGTTTATCCTGTTCCAGACCTGTTAACTGGCGAAGTCTCATTTCAACAATAGCACGGGCCTGTATATCCGATAGGGAAAAACGTTCCATCAACCGTTCGATGGCCTCAGCCGGATTCTTAGATGACTTGATAATTGCAATAACTTCATCGATATTATCGGAAGCAATAATCAGGCCTTCCAGGATATGGGCACGTTCTTCTGCTTTACGCAATTCGTATTTAGTACGACGGATCACAACCTCATGGCGATGATCTACGAAAGCCTTGATCAGGTCTTTCAGGTTAAGCTGGCGCGGGCGCCCGTTTACCAATGCGATATTATTGACACTGAAAGAAGACTGCAAAGCTGTCAGCTTATACAATTTATTCAGCACTACGCTTGAATTGGCATCTCTCTTGACATCCACAACGATACGCATACCGCTACGGTCCGACTCGTCGTTTACATTAGAAATACCTTCGATGCGCTTTTCGTTTACCAGATCTGCAATATATTTGATCAATTCCGCCTTATTAACAAGGTAAGGAATTTCAGTGATGATGATCTTCTCGTGATTGCCTTCCGTTTCGATTTCGGCTTTACCACGCAGGATGATACGTCCCCTACCTGTTTCAAAAGCATCTTTCACGCCGGCATATCCATAGATAGTTGCGCCAGTGGGAAAATCCGGGGCTTTGATATATTGCATTAAATCTGCCACTTCCATTTCTCCACGAGCATCGATGAAAGCCATACAGCCATCCAAAACTTCGCTCAGGTTATGTGTCGGCATGTTTGTCGCCATACCAACGGCAATACCGGAACCACCATTTACGAGCAAATTCGGAATACGAGTCGGCAATACAGTCGGCTCTTTCAGCGTATCGTCAAAGTTCAGCTGGAAATCAACCGTATCTTTGTCTATATCGCGAAGCATTTCCTCGGCAAGCTTGCTTAACCTTGCTTCCGTATAACGCATTGCGGCAGGACTGTCACCATCCACTGAACCGAAGTTTCCCTGTCCATCCACCAGCGTATAACGCATAGACCATGTCTGTGCCATACGAACCATTGCGAAATAGACGGACGAGTCGCCGTGTGGATGATATTTACCTAAAACTTCACCAACAATTCTCGCAGATTTTTTATAAGGTTTGTCGGATGTATTACCCAATTCATTCATTCCAAACAAAATACGACGATGAACCGGTTTAAAACCATCCCTAACATCCGGGAGAGCACGCGAAACTATGACAGACATTGAATAGTCAATGTATGCCGATTTCATTTCCTCCTCGATGTTAATCTTAATAATTCTGTCTTGATCAACCATTTAGTTTTATATTAATTACACTCAATATCTCACCTTTCAAAAAGTGCACTAAGGTAAGGCTTTTCTGTGTATCACGAAAACTTTTGACTCGAAATTTTAGAATTTACTTGTCAGGAGGCATCAGGTTTCAAACTATCAAAATGAAACTACCACCCCGTCTAAATCGGATTAGTAGCGTATGTAATCAGATTTACACTTGCGGGTAATATTTTTTAACGTTTCTTTATGACAGGACAAGCCCGGTTTTTGTAATAATATGACAAATCAGCTTTTGCTTGCATTATTTTCTTTTAAGGAATAATGGCATGGATTTTGTTAGGTATATAACGAGAGTTTATTACATTTGCATTATCACAGTACATCATTATAATATGAAAAATAACTATTCAAAGAGATTAATGGACGTTATAGAGTATAGCCGGGAAGAAGCTGCAAGGCTTCAGAACAGTTATATCGGACCGGAACACTTAATGCTTGGAATTATCCGTGACGGCGAAGGAAAGGCCGTGCAAACCCTGCGCGAACTGAACATCGACGAATGGGATATCAAGAGAAAGATCGAACAAGAAATTAAGAATACAATTGATGCCGAAGAGGCAGTCCAGCATGATATAGCCATCAGTAAAACAACCGAGCGTGTACTTCGTATGAGTATGCTTGAATCACGCTTATTCAAAAAAGAAGAAACCGGAACGGAACATTTGCTTCTGGCTATTCTGAAAGAAGAGTTTAACGTTGCGGCAAAAGTGTTGGGCGAAGTAGGCATAACGTATCGCAGTGTATATAATTACCTGGTAAGCGGTACGGGATTGAGACGTATGGAAGATTTTATAGGAGAAGAAGATATTGAACGCTTTGAAGAAATCAGCGACGGGTATACCGACGATGATGAAGACGATGACGATGATTTTTCTTCCCGCAGGGAATCCCCCCGCTCCTCTTCCGGAGCCGGTTCTGCACAGCCCAAATCACCGAACGACACGCCTGTATTGGATAACTTCGGTACGGATATGACGCGTGCGGCAGCTGAAAACCGTCTCGACCCGATTGTCGGACGCGAAAAAGAGATCGAACGCCTGGCGCAGATTCTGAGTCGCCGTAAGAAGAACAATCCTGTCCTGATCGGCGAACCGGGTGTCGGCAAATCGGCGATAGTGGAAGGTTTGGCATTGCGTATCATCCAGCGTAAAGTATCCCGTGTCTTGTTCGACAAACGGGTGATCAGCCTGGATATGGCTTCTATCGTGGCAGGCACCAAATACCGCGGCCAGTTTGAAGAACGTATTAAAGCGATTCTGAACGAACTGTCGAAGAACCCGAATATCATCTTGTTCATAGACGAGATTCATACGATCGTCGGTGCAGGTTCGGCTTCCGGTTCAATGGATGCCGCCAATATGCTGAAACCGGCCTTGGCTCGTGGTGAAATACAATGTATCGGTGCTACGACACTCGATGAATATCGTAAGAACATCGAGAAAGACGGTGCTTTGGAACGTCGTTTCCAGAAAGTGATCGTCGACCCGACAACGGCGGAAGAAACCTTGCAGATCCTGCAAAATATCAAAGCCCGTTACGAAGAGCATCATAATGTGATCTACACACCCGAGGCTCTGCAGGCTTGTGTCAAACTGACAGAACGTTATATCAGCGACCGCAACTTCCCGGATAAAGCAATCGATGCACTGGATGAAGCCGGTTCACGCGTACATATATCTAACATTACGGTTCCGAAGAGCATTGAAGAGCTGGAAGCCAAGATCGAGGCGACTAAAACAGAGAAACTCGCTGCCGTAAAGTCACAAAATTTCGAGTTGGCTGCCAGCTTCCGCGACAAGGAACGTCAGTATCTTTTGCAATTGGAAGCAGCTAAAGCCAAATGGGAACAGGAATTGCAGGAGCATCGTGAAACGGTAGACGAAGATAAGGTGGCAGAAGTTGTTGCCATGATGTCCGGTGTCCCCGTACAGCGTATCGCAAAAGCAGAAAACCTGAAACTGCTCGAAATGGCCGAGAACCTGAAAAAGAAAGTGGTCGGTCAGGATGATGCCGTTCAGAAAATTGTCAAAGCGATCCAACGTAACCGTGTCGGTCTGAAAGATCCGAACAAACCGATCGGAACATTCATGTTCTTAGGACCGACGGGGGTCGGTAAGACTCACCTGGCTAAGAAATTGGCAGAATACCTGTTTGATTCGGCCGACTCTCTGGTCCGTATCGACATGAGCGAGTACCTCGAAAAGTTTGCGGTGTCCCGCCTGATCGGTGCACCTCCGGGATATGTCGGTTATGAAGAAGGTGGTCAGTTGACTGAGAAGGTTCGTCGTAAACCCTACTCTGTCGTCCTGTTGGATGAGATCGAAAAAGCACATCCGGACGTGTTCAACCTGCTATTGCAGGTATTGGATGAAGGCCGCCTGACTGACAGTCTTGGCAGACGGATCGACTTTAAGAACACAATTCTGATCATGACTTCCAATATCGGTACACGCCAGTTGAAAGACTTCGGCCGTGGTGTTGGTTTCAGTTCACAGGCTGCCGGCGAACCGGATAAGGACTTCTCGCGCAGCGTTATCCAGAAAGCTCTGAATAAGGCATTCGCTCCGGAATTCCTGAACCGTGTAGACGATATCATCATGTTCGACCAGTTGGATAAAGAATCGATCCACAAGATCATCGATATCGAGTTGCAAGGCCTTTACAAACGCGTGGCAAGTCTGGGCTATTCATTGGAACTGACAGATGCCGCCAAAGACTTTGTGGCGACCAAAGGATATGATGTGCAGTTCGGAGCCCGTCCGCTGAAACGTGCCATTCAGAAATACTTAGAAGACGAAATGGCAGAAATG
Source organism: Parabacteroides vesiculifaciens (assembly GCF_049860805.1). NCBI lineage: Bacteria > Pseudomonadati > Bacteroidota > Bacteroidia > Bacteroidales > Tannerellaceae > Parabacteroides > Parabacteroides vesiculifaciens. The sequence goes on along the minus strand of NZ_CP187555.1, from coordinate 1,469,191 downwards.
ATTATCCGTGCGTCTGTCGGAGAAGGAGATACGATTGTTGTCGATTTCGATAAGGACAAACAGGAGATTGTGACGAATGTAAAGAAAAGCGAATCGGCCATCGAGTCTTGATTTTCTTTAATATAATTAGGAATGCCGTTGTGGTTTTATATCACAGCGGCATTTTTTTATGTGATTTGCCATAAATCGCAAGTTTTTCCGTAAGTTTGCCTAAACTTTTTATGCTATGACATTCTTCAGATGCCTTTGCTTGCTACTTATTTTATGCTGCTGCAATAGTAAACCGAAAACAGACATGGAAACGATACATGTATTTGTTTTGCGTGGCCCTTCCGCTATTGCCTTTGCACAATGGATGACTGAAACGCCCGTTATCGATGGCAAACCATTATCCGTTCGAATAATCGATTCACCCGACTTGATGCAGGCCGCTTTGATAAAGGGCGAGGCGGATATAGCCGTTCTGCCGATGATCAGTGCGGCCAATCTGTATAATAAAGGCATTCAGTATCATTTGGCCGGTTGCCCCATATGGGGAACACTTTATCTGGCGGGCAGAAGCGATCAGGATGTATCCGGTGAAAGCGGCAAACCGGTTTTACATATCTTCGGAGGCGGGACGACACCGGACATTCTTACCCGTCACTATCTCAAGCAACATAAGTTAGACTACGCTCTGAATTATTCCTTCACGACTGCACGGGAAATAATGCAGGGATTATTGGCCGGGAAAGTCGACAATGCCGTTCTGGGAGAGCCGTTTCTGAGTATAGCGTTAAGGAAAGACAGCACGTTAAAAATATTGGCAGACTTGAACAGGCCCGATTCAACCTCTTTGGGATTTGCACAGACTGCCATACTTTATGCGCCTGCCTTGAAAAAGCATCAAAAAACGATAGACAGTCTTTTAAGTGTCTCTTGCCGCTTTGCTGTGGAACAGCCGGAACAGGCTATCCGTATATTAGAAAACGAAGATGTATTTGCTTCCGGCATGTTGACTCCCGAAAGTATCGGACGTTGCAAGATCGATTATAAAACAGCCTCCGAAGCCCGGGAGAATATACTCCGTTTCCTGCAACTGATCGGACAATATGAGCCCAAAGCATTGGGAGGAAAGATGCCGGACGGGAATTTCTATAAATAATCCGGAAAATGAAGAAAAGTATCCTTACAATCCTGTCGATAACAATTCTCTTACTGGCCTGGCAACTATTCGCCATGCTGGTTCGTTTACCGGATCTGATACCGTCTGTTCCTCGCCTGCTGAGTACGCTTGCTGCACTTTTTACATCCGGTTCTTTCTACCGGTCAGTCGCAGCAACAGTGTTGCGTGGAGCGGCTGGGATGTCGATCTCGTTAACAGCAGCAATGGGAACCGCTTTCCTGTTCAACAAAAGCGAATGGACATACGAGCTCTTCCGTCCGCTATTGGCAATCCTGCGTTCCATCCCGGTCATTTCCTTTATACTCTTAGCTCTGATCTTTCTGAATGCAGAAAGTATTCCCCTGATAATCGCTTTTCTGACCATGTTCCCGCTCCTTACGGAAAACCTGACGAGAGGATTACGGAGCCGGCGGAAAGAACTTTCAATCATGGCTCACCAATTCAAGATCGGACGGTGGAACAGGCTGGCACAAGTGATCTATCCCCAACTGAAGCCATTCCTGTACAGCGGCCTTGCATCCGCTTTGGGTTTTGGCTGGCGTGCCATTATCATGGGTGAAGTATTGGCACAATGCACGCCCGGTATCGGTGGAGAGATGAAACAGGCGCAAGTTTTTATAAATGTTCCCGAATTGATTGCCTGGACCATTATCGCGATCTTGATCAGTTATCTTTTTGATAAAGGAATCAGCCGGCTGGGGAAACAACAATTTCCTATACATTATAATAAGCATGCTTCCGAGCTGCCGGCGGCAGAGGAAAACTGCGATATCCGGATCCAGGATCTTTCATACCGGTATGGTCCGGAAACAGTCATATCCCATCTCAGCTATACATTCGGACAAGGATTCATATATGGCATAACAGCCCCGTCGGGAACCGGCAAAACGACATTGCTGAACCTGATTGGAAACATTCTGCAACCGGCACAAGGAGTAATAAAAATGAACTGTAAACCCGGAATCCCTTATGTGTTCCAGGAACCCTGTTTACTTAACCAACTGACAATTGCTGAAAACATCGCCTTGCCCCTGGCTGGCTGGCTGACGAAAGAGATGGCTCTTGAACAGGCGATTTCCGTATTACGGGAAATGGAATTGGCAGACTTTGCAAACCGTTTCCCGAATGAACTGAGCTTCGGGCAACAACAACGCGTTGCGATTGCACGCGCCCTGGCTTACCCTTCCCCACTCCTGCTGATGGACGAACCTTTTAAAGGCATGGACGAAGCTCTGAGCCGCCGGATTATCGAATGTATTCGTGAACAGCAAGCTGAAAGTAGACAGACCATTCTCTTCACCTCCCATAATCCGGAAGAACTGCGCTTATTTGCAGATAAGCCAGTCCGGTTGGAGCAAAATAAAGGTCAAACCATTATCTTTGCAACTCAAATATAAAGAAACAATCCATATGATAACATCATTTCATGCGCTGATCTCGCACATCCTGAACATCCCTGCCGGACAGGTGGAACGAACCATCGGGCTGCTGGGCGAAGGAGCGACAATCCCCTTCATCAGCCGGTATCGCAAAGAGGTGACCGGAGGGCTGGATGAAGTCCAGATCGGCAACATCAAAGATCAGTTGGACAAACTGACCGAATTAAAAAAGAGAAAAGAAAGCATCTTATCCTCCATAGAAGAACAAGGCAAACTGACTCCCGAACTGAAAAAGCGTATCGAGGATTCGTGGGACAGCACCGAGATAGAAGACCTCTATCTGCCTTACAAGCCCAAACGCGTCACCAAAGCGGAAATCGCCCGCAAGAAGGGCCTCGAACCCCTTGCCAAAGTGGTGATGATGCAAACCGAAAGAGACTTGTCCTCCCGTGTGTCAGCCTTTATCAAAGGAGAAGTAAGGAACGCGGAAGAAGCCTTGCAAGGAGCACGTGACATAATTGCCGAATGGGTGAATGAGAACGAAGAGGCGCGCAACACTGTCCGTAATTCTTTTTCGCATACGGCCGTTATCACGTCGAAGGTCATCAAAGGGAAAGAGGAAGAGGGGGCCAAGTACCGCGATTATTTCGAATTCAGCGAACCGTTGAACCGCACCAGTTCGCATCGCCTGCTGGCCCTGCGCCGCGGTGAAGCGGAAGGCATCCTGCGCGTAAGCATTTCACCCGACACGGATAACTGTTTGGACCGTCTGAAACGTCGTTTCGTGAAAGGACGTGGCGAGGCATCCGACCAGGTGTCGACAGCCGTAGACGACTCTTTCAAGCGTTTGCTAAAACCTTCCATCGAAACCGAATTTGCCAATCTGAGCAAGGCGAAAGCCGATGAAGAAGCGATCCGTGTATTTGCCGGGAACCTGCGCCAGTTGTTGCTGGCCGCCCCGTTAGGACAGAAACGTGTGTTGGGTGTAGACCCCGGCTACCGCACAGGTTGCAAGTTGGTTTGCCTCGACGCGCAAGGGACATTGTTGCATAACGAAGCGATCTACCCCCACCCGCCCCAGAATGAAAAAAGCAAAGCGGCTGCCAAAGTGGCACAATTAGTAGCGACTTATGCCATCGACGCCATCGCTATCGGGAACGGGACGGCAAGCCGTGAGACGGAGCAGTTCATTACCAATATCCGATACGACCGCAAGGTACAGGTGTTCGTGGTCAGTGAGAATGGAGCGTCCATCTATTCCGCGTCCAAGATCGCCCGCGACGAATTTCCCGAATATGACGTGACGGTCCGTGGCGCTGTCAGCATCGGCCGCCGCCTGATGGACCCGCTTGCCGAGTTGGTCAAGATCGATCCGAAAAGCATCGGTGTCGGGCAATATCAGCACGACGTCGAGCAGGGTGCTCTGAAGAAGAGCCTCGACCAGACGGTGGAAAGTTGCGTGAACTTAGTCGGCGTGAATGTCAATACGGCAAGCAAACATCTGCTCACGTATATTTCCGGCCTTGGCCCTACTCTGGCACAGAACATCGTTGACTACCGTACCGAACACGGGCCTTTCCAATCCCGCCGCGAACTGCTGAAAGTTCCCCGCATGGGAGAAAAGGCTTTCGAGCAAAGCGCCGGTTTTCTTCGCATCCAGGGTGGCAAGAACCCGTTGGACAACTCGGCCGTCCATCCGGAAAGTTATCCGATCGTCGAACTGATGGCTAAAGATTTGAAATGTACCGTCGCCGAGCTGATCAGCAATAAGGACCTGAAGAAAAAGCTCGACCTGAAGAAATATGTAACGGATAAAGTCGGAATGCCGACCTTGCTGGATATCATGGAAGAACTGGATAAGCCGGGACGTGATCCCCGCCAGGCCATCCAGGTATTCTCTTTCGACCCGACGGTCAAAACGATCGAAGACCTGAAAGAAGGGCAGGTCCTGCCGGGTATCGTCACCAATATAACGAACTTCGGTTGCTTTGTCGATGTCGGCATCAAAGAGAACGGGCTGGTTCATATTTCCGAATTGGCAGACCGTTTCGTCAGCGATCCGACCCAGGTTGTCTCGATCCATCAGCATGTGAAAGTAAAAGTGTTAAGCGTCGACCTCGTGCGGAAACGGGTCCAGCTTTCTATGAAAGGAGTATAAACAGTGATGAAAATTAACAAAACAAACGTAGCACGCCTGCTGGACAAAGCCAAAGTGGCTTACCAGCTGGTTCCTTATGAAGTGGATGAAAACGATCTGAGCGCGACACACGTTGCCGACCAGTTAGGCGAGGATGTCGCGCAGGTATTCAAAACGCTTGTCCTGCATGGCGACCGGAGCGGCTATTTCGTCTGCGTCATCCCCGGTGCCGACGAAGTCGATCTGAAAAAGGCCGCCAAAGTCTCCGGCAACAAAAGCTGTGAAATGATTCCGGTCAAGGATCTCCTGCCCCTCACCGGCTACATCCGTGGCGGCTGCTCCCCTATCGGCATGAAAAAGCATTTCCCAACCTATATCCACCATACGGCCGGACAGTTCGACCACATTTATGTCAGTGCCGGACAACGGGGCTTGCAGATACGCCTCGCACCGGGGGATTTGATTCGGGAGGCACGGGCGGAGGTGGCGGATGTCGTGAGAGAGGAAGAATAAAAAGAGGAGATCTTCATGGCAATGATCTTTTTCGTTGCCATGAAGATAATTCAAGATGCCTGATTATTTCGGCTTTGAGTAAACTTGATAGAACATATTGGGGCCACCAATTTTAAAGGTTCTTCTTTTTTCGGAATGTTTAAATCCATAGCATTCTATTTTTGTTTTAACTTCTTCTGTTGCCGCTTTCTGAGAATAATTATCAACCGAAGAAAGCCAAAAATCACTTTCTACATATTTTTCAGCTATCCCATCTTTATTGAATCCATATGCAATTCTATTTTTAAATACAAGAGGAGTTGTTTTCTTATCGTATGAACCTACATTTGTGTTTCTATTAGGGAAATCTTTATTTTTAATACATGTCTGTAATACTACAGGATTCACAGAGCATTTACATAAAATCTTATATGAATTGGCCGGAATGCATATAATTTCTTTTTCTTTTATAGTTACTGAATTAGTTGTAGAAACCGATTTCTTGATTTTCATTGCATTATTAATGGCTTGCATATTCTCATAATACTTCTCACTCCCCCAATAGCCATTAGTCTCAAGAGTAATTTGTCCTGTCCCCACCTCTGCTGAATATTGTGTAAAATCATGTAAGCCAAAGGTTCTCTCTTGATAATAATCTTTAGCTTTGCCATTCACTATAAAAAATGTTTGTCCCATATTTATAAATACATCCTTATCTGTCTTATTGACAAAGGCAAAACTTAATAATTTCTTTTTCATTTAAGTAATAATTTAAATTAATAGTTTAATATTTTCGTAATCACAAAAAAGCGGGAACCATCGTCTATCACTGTTCTGAGGCTCTGGACTGCCCGTCACACAATAATGAGACAATGATCCCACGCTTTATGCAAGTATATAGGCTACCATCCAGAAAGAATGGCAGGTATACAACAAACATAAGCGCAGGAGCCATTTACCAATAGTCGAATTTGCCACCTTATTATTGCCAGCCACAATGAAACGAACAGATGCAACTCTTAAGAAAAATGGTGTATTCAACAATTTCTTTACTTATAGATAGTTATTTTTCCACTTTGATAATGATATTGATTGGGAAAGCATTACCTTTGTATTAGATATAAAAAGATGTACTATATGGAAAATAAAGATTTGAACCGACTAAAAGTGATATTGGCAGAAAAGAAGCGTACCAATAAATGGCTCGCCGAACAATTAGGGAAAGATCCTGCCACTATTTCTAAATGGTGTACCAATAGTGCGCAACCTACATTAGAAAACCTGCTCCAGATAGCCAAATGTTTGGAAGTGGATATTAATGAATTGGTTCGGCAATAAAAGTAGATTATAACTGTATGATGAATAAATACAACAGTCCATATTCGGCAACGATTACGGGATGTGCATTCTTGTATAACGAGTTTGTTCGCATCCTCCCCTTGCTTATGGATGAGAATGTGGCGGAATTACTGAAAGATGAAGTACAAAACAACCGCATATTGCAAGTAAACTCCCAAAAGGCAAGGCAAACTTTCATAAACGAGTTCAAACGCCGATATTGTGCTGCCTCTGCTTCATTTTGGGCACACTTTGTCACGTTGAGCGAGCCTGCCCAACGGATAGGACTGCTTTATGCTATATTGAAAGCTTACAAACTGGTTTTCGATTTCCATTTCAATGTCACCATCAAGCGTTGGAACTCTGTGGAACAAACTCTTTGTAAGAATGACATCATGAGGGAATTTAGCGAACTGTCTTCAAGGGATGCGTTTGTGGACAGTTGGACCGACAACACCAAGGACAGATGTGCCAGCCAATACCTGACCATCTTGCGCCAGTCGGGATTGTTGCAGGAAAAAACGGATGAGCTTCAAGCCCCTCGACTGGAGACTTCCGATTATGAGTATTATGTGCGTAGCGGTGAAGAATGGTTCTTGGAAGCCTGCCTGCTTTATCCCTACGAAGTGAACGACATAAAAAAGCAGCTATTATGAAGAGTATGTCTATACAGGAGCTATATGACTATCTCAATAGTCCAGAGTTCCAAAACGTCAAGAGTGGAAATATCTTCTACAACTACTATATATATCAATACCCTGCCGCCAAAGAATATGAAATGCGGCGGCAATTAGTGATGTTCAAGCAGAACCTTGAACGCCCCACCAGCTTTGTCAATGCCATGCTGTTAGATTTGTTCCAAGTGTTTTGCGACTACCTGAAAGCGGAGAAGTTCGGACCGGACAGTTTGTTCGATGTGACATTAGAGGATGACCGTACACAACCGGACATGGTAACAGCCGAATTGACCAACGAAGCCAATTCCGACAATTTTATCAGCTACGTCCACGACCGCATCGGCCAACATCTTGATGAAAACGACGGACTGAACAAGCCCTACATATTCATCCATGGCATAGGAAAGATGTTCCCTTATTTGAGAACTAACGTATTCCTCACACGCTATGAGAAATACAACGATACGTCGCGTTATAAAATCATCCTCTTCTATCCCGGACACCAAGAAGGCAACTCCTTCTCCCTGTTCGATACATTGGACGATGCGCACACCTATCGCGCCACCTTATTAGTCAACAAATAAATCCATACCGAAATGAAATTCAAAGAGCTATACGAAAAAGGACTCGACCGGAAAGTGAACCCTGCCGTTTCCGCATCCGATTTGAGCGAAGACACTGTTCTCACCGAAATCGTGGAATATGTGTTCACACAAGAGATTATTGTCAACCTGTACAACATATTGACCAACATCAAGCTGAACCAAGGCAGCCATGTCGGTATTTGGATTAACGGCTACTATGGTTCGGGTAAGTCACACTTCCTGAAATATGCCAGCTATTGCTTGTCAGACAAATATAGCGAAATGGCTTTTATCCGGTTAATGGAAGCCACTCAAGAGATGTTGCTCAGCGAGAAAGATGCCACGGAACTTGAAAAAGCCGGTGTATCCCTCTCCGAATTGAGTGCCCTTAAAAACTGGTATGTAAACAAGGCGGAAGTGGAAATGGTGATGTTCAATATTGGCGATGTACACGATGCCAACGTGGAACGTACCAATACCTTTACCACCATCTTCTGGAACCAGTTCAATGCGAAACGTGGATACAACTCCTTCAATCTTCCGATGGCGCAATATCTGGAGAAGGCACTGGATGATGACGGGAAGTTCGGGGAGTTCAAGGAGTATGTCAAGGCCAAGGGGTACGATTGGGAGCGCAATATCTCGCGCTTTGCAGCCGGACGACTGGACTTGGCACTACAGATGGCGAAAGAAGTGGATTCATACCTTGCCATCGACGTAATTCGTGAGCGCATCAAGAACAACGACATCAATGTTTCGGTGGAAGCGTTTGCTGCCGAAATGAAAGAATATATTGAGCGCAAGAACAACCGCAACTTCCGCATCCTCTTCTTTGTGGACGAGGTGAGCCAGTTCATCGGTGAACATCGCGACTTGTTGCTACAACTCCAGTCGCTGGTGAAGCGGCTCGACGAAGTATGCGAATCGCAAGTGTGGATTTCGTGTACCGCCCAGCAGACCTTGGAAGATGTGGTGAAGAATGTGGGCGGCAGCGATACCAATCCCGAAGACGAGGTGGGCAAGATTCTCGGTCGCTTTGAAGTCCGCGCCTCTTTGCAAGGCACAAGCCCCGAATACATCACGCAAAAACGTATTTTGGACAAGAAAGGCGAAGTGGAGATACAGTTAGGCGAACTCTTTGAGGAGAAGAAAGCCATGCTCGATGCCCAGTTCATCCTGCCCAGCACCTACCAATCCTATAAGAACAAGGATGACTTTGCCGCTTTCTATCCCTTTGTGCCCTATCAGTTCCAACTGATTATGAAGGTGCTCAACTCCTTTGTGGATATGAACTATGTGGACAAGCAGGTGAAAGGTAACGAACGTTCGTTACTCAATATCACCTTCTCCATAGCCAAGGAAACCGCCGAATGCGAGGTGGGCGAATTTGTTCCGTTCGACCGTTTCTTTGGTGCCATGTTCCAGGGCTCCATGCAGCACCTTGGCCAGCGTGCCATGTCCAACGCTCGACAGGCATTGGAACTGATTGACGATGAGCAGAAACAGGCATTCTACCGCCGCGTGGTCTATGTGCTCTTCATGGTCTGCAACCTTTCGGATGCCGACAAGCAAAGTTTCTCGGCTACCATCGATAACCTCGTTACCCTGCTGATGACCAAGGTGGATGCCAACAAAGCTGCCATCAAGGAAGAGGTGTCGCAAGTGCTTTCGTTCCTGATAGATAAGGCGGTGATACGCAAGATTAAGACCGATAATGGTGCCGAAATCTATGAGTTCTACACAGAAGAAGAGTCGAAAGTGGCTCAGATTATCAAGAACCAACGGGTGGACAGCAATACTTATACCGAAGAGCTCTACAAAATCATCTACGACCATTTCGGATTTTCCGCTTCTACCAATAAAGAAAACTTTGCTACTCGCTCGTTTAACGTGGGGGGTAATGTGGATGGTAAGAATATCCTTTCCAACAATCCGGATGTAGTGGTGGACTTTCTCACCACGGCAGTCACCGATTCGCCCGACCAGTTTGCTGCCTTTACCAAGCAGCCCAACCACTTGGTGTTCTTCCTCTATCCGCTCTTCAAGGACAATCAGGAACTTCGCCAAAACTTCTTAGACTATTGCCGGGTGCAGTGTTTCGCACAGGAACCGGCCATTAGTGAAGAGCGCCAGCGCACCAAACGTCTCTTCCAAGACCGTGCCAAGGAAATGTATCAAAAGGAAATTAAGCCTAAGTTCCGCGACTTGCTCGACAGTTGTCCCGTTATCTCCGGGCAGGAGATTCTTCCGCAATCCGTATTGGGTACGGCTAAGAACAAGGAGCGTTACAAAACAGCCATGAACCGCCACCTGCAAAACCTGTATAGTTTCGCCGCATTGGTCAATGGTGCAGAGTTTCCCAAAACCACCGGTGAACTTCCTGCAAAAATACTTCGTCCCATCGAAGTCACTTTGATGGAAACGCCATTGTCAGTACCCGAAAAGAAGGTAAAGGACTATCTCGACCGTTCGCCCCACGATGTCACCGTGGCAGATGTGGTACGCCAGTTTGCCAAAGTGCCCTACGGCTGGGCAGACAGTTGCAGCATCTACGTGGTGAACGAACTGGTTCGCCGCCACCTCTATGCGTTCAACTATAACAACAATCCCAATGTGAGCCGCGAGGAGATAGCCCGTAATATCGTGCGCGAGTCCAACCGCTTCACCATCGAACCAGCAAAAGCCATTTCGCAAGACATCCTGAACAACTTCATCGAAGCGTGGAAGCATATCTTCAATGTGGTCAGCATCAAGGGAAGCAATGACTATACCGAACTGTTCCGCAACTGCAAGGAAACACCGGACAGTGCGCTCAACAGCTTGCTGAAGAATTACCGCGAACTCAACCACCAAGTGGGCAACCAAGCCTTTGCCGGCGTGATTGACGAAGCCATCCTATTGTTAGAACAATGGACTGCCATTCGCGACCCGAAAGAGTTTTTCCAGACAATCACCGAAGCCCGCGACAGTGCTGCCACTCTGTTCGACCGATGCAAGAGTGTACGCTCGTTTGTAGAAGACCAATATCTGATGTTCCAGAAGATAACCGCCTTCCTCGATGCCAACCGCGACAACTTCGCATTCTTGCCTGACGACCAACAAGAGGCATTGCAACACCTGAAAACCATCACTGCCGATGAAGAGCCTTGGGACAAGATGCCTGCCTACAACAAGATGAAGCGTAACTTTGAAGGTGCACTCAAGGAGAAAAAGGCAGCACTTGTTTCAACCATAAAAGCAAATTATGACGATGCATTTACTCAACTTGACACATACGCCCGATCGCTTAATGTAACATCTGATAAGTATGCCAAGAAGGATATTGTAATCAGCCAAAAAACGAATACTGACAACTTCTTTGCTCTGCAGGTCAATGCTGACACCCGTAGTTTTGTAGATGAACAGATGCGTAGAATTGAAGTTGCAGCAGGTTCGATACCTCCAGCTACCAAGCGTACCTATATTCGTCTTAAAACCAGCAAGCATTCACCAATGAAGACAGAAGCAGATGTTGACGCATATCTCCAGACTTTGAAGCAGCAGATTATGCCACATATTGATGGTAATAAGGAAATCGTAATATTATAGTTTACATAAAAAATAGAATCATAATATGAAGCTGAATAAAATTAATATACACAACTTCAAATGCTTTGAAGACGTAAGTTTTGAGTTACACCCCAGGCTTAATGTCCTCATGGGTAACAATGGCACAGGCAAGAGTTCGTTGCTCGAAGCATTCCGCATTTTGATTGGTTCATTATATCTTGGTTATGACAAGTATGAGAACAAGATAACGATGCCGGGGATTATAAAAGATGATATTCGCCTACGTAACATAGATGGCAATCTGGAGCCGCAAATCCCGGCTTATGTTTCTTGTGAAGGCGTTCTGTCTACTTGCTATATGCCTGAAAATAATCTGTCTATATCTTGGAAAAGGGCTATGGAAACACTCGGAGGAAGTACAACAACTCGTGATGCCAAGGATTTGCTGCAAGCATCTGCCAAGATTCAATCATCTGTACGTGAGGGATTAGGACAGACCATTCCGTTAGTTGCCTATTTTTCGACCGATCGCTATAAAAAAGAACGTAAGGATACGGATGTCTCTTCGGCAGGAAGTCGTATGCGCGGTTATTTCAATGCGCTTGATACTACCACAAGTACCAAGTTCTTCCTTGACTTGTACTATACGGAAACATTGGACCAGGTACAGAATGGCACAGTATCTACGCTTCTCTCTGCCGTAAACAGTGCGGTGACTACCTGCGTAAACTGCCGTAACCTCAAATACAACTTGAAGACTCAGGAACTTCTTGTTGAATATAACAGCGGTGAGAGCCTTCCGTTCAATCTTCTTTCAGACGGTGTGCGATGTTCTCTTGCCATGGTTATGGAAATAGCATTCCGATGCTATCTGCTCAATCCGCACCTTGGGAAGGATGCACCCCTTAAAACGAATGGTGTTGTGCTTATTGACGAGATAGATCTGCATTTGCATCCATCATGGCAGATACATGTACTCAACGACCTCCGCAAAGCGTTTCCTGAGATTCAGTTCATTGTTTCTACACACGCTCCGTTGGTAGTAAGTAGATTGAACGATTGCAGAATATATAAGATTTCAGACAGGCAGGTATATAATTTCCCGATGCAGAACGGTCGTGATGCCAATTATATCCTGAGGGGAATGGAAGTCGATTACCATACCGATGATGAAAAAGAAAAGCTGGATCGTTATTTCTCTCTGATAGACCAGGGGCTGGGCCATAGTGTCGAAGCGTCTGATTTGAGAACAGAACTGGAAAGAATGCTTGGAGAGGACAACGCTGAGCTGAAACGTGCCGATATGCTTCTGTCGTTCTTCTAAATGAATCTGCCATGAGATATATAGAAAAAGCGGCTTCAGAGCCTCAATGCCTAACAGAATACAAGGAAGAATGCGCAGAGAATAATGTGCCTCAGCCTTATCTCTACAAGGATTTTAACAGGACAAGTGAGCTGAGGCGCATTTTGGTAACAGAACAACATGATGTGTGTTGTTATTGCCAACGCCACTGCAAAGCTTATCGTACAGAGCATTCCTACCCTGAAAACGGGCCGGATGCCGTTGAAAGTGCAAGGCAGCAATTGGAATATTCCAACCTGTTTGCCAGTTGCATCGACTCGTCCGGCAATGCTCCTGAAGACCAATATTGTGATGTGGCAAAGAGTAACACCATCATTCGTGAGTTTATAAAAGAGACATCCTGCCAGAGCTATTTTCGCTATAATTCAAAGGGGGAAATCATTCCTAACGGACAATCTCACGTATGGAGTGATTATGAAAAGGCTCAAACGCTGACTGAGGATGAGAAAGATGCCCGCCATGCGATTCGTGAACTAAACCTGAATCACCATTCGCTGGTTGACGCTCGTAAAAAATGTCTTGACGCATTGCTGTCTGTTCTTGGTAAAAAGACAAAAGAAGAGTGGATGGCAATGATTGAGAAATGGCTACATTCAGATGTCTTTCCAGATTTCATAGAGTTACGAATACAATATATACAAAAATATATCAACGCTGCGTAAGTATATATCATTATGGATACAAACAGACTCAAACGCTTCGCTACCGAAGCTCGCAATATATTGATTGGCGGTGTGGTGCAACGCCTCACTGCCTTGGGATTCCAGCCCGATGGCACCACCACCGAGAAGCCCGAACTGATGGGTGGCGGTGCCGTCTTTATGGGAGAAGTGCAGACGGAGGATTTCTATCACCAATGGATGTCGCTCCAAGCGCAAGTGCAACGCCGTTCGTTCCGCGAGGTGGCGGAAGAGGCTGCCTATACGTGGTTCAACCGCTTGGTGGCCATTCGCATCATGGTGAAGAACGAATTGGTGCCTGCCGTGTTGGAATATGAGAGTGACGAGGTGCGCATCCCGCTCATCGTGACCGAAGCCCGCCAAGGACGCTTGCCGCAGATGGACGAGGCGCAACGCCGGAAGCTGGATGCCCTGCTTCTGAACGATGCCCTGACGGACGAGCAGTTTGTCCTGCTCATCGTGGCCTATTGCCACAGCAACCCCCTCATCCAAAAGTGCTTCGGGGCTATCTCCGACTACACGGAGCTGCTGCTGCCCGGCAATATTCTGAAGAGCGACGGCTTCATCGACCGCCTCAATGCCGATGATTACATCACAGATGCCGACTACCGCTCGCCCGAACTCATCGGCTGGCTCTACCAGTTCTATATCTCTGAGCGCAAGGACGAAGTGTTTGCCAAGAAAGGGAAGTTTGCCGCCGACGAGATTCCTGCCGCCACGCAAATCTTCACGCCTAATTGGATAGTGAAGTACATGGTGCAAAACACCGTGGGGCGCATCTATCTCGACAACAACCCCTATTCGGACATCAAGGAGGGAATGGAGTACCTGGTGGAGCCTGCCGAACCGACTCCTGCCGACAGCATCTATCAGCTTGACGACATCTGCGACCTGAAGGTGGCAGACCTCGCCTGCGGTTCGGGCCATATCCTCAACGAGTGTTTCGACCTACTCTATCAGATTTACATGGAAGAGGGCTACAACCGCCGTCAGGCGGTGGAGCACATCTTCCGCCACAACCTCACGGGTGTGGATATAGACCTCCGTGCCAAGCAGCTCGCCACCTTTGCCCTGCTGATGAAGGCCTGCCAAAAGGAGAAAGGCTTTGCCGATGGGCATTGTATGCCCCGGGTATGGGTGATGCCCGATGTAAGCCGCTACACGTGGCTCGACCTCAACGGTCACTTCTGCTCCGCGCTGGACTTGCATACCGACGAGATTATCAGCAAAGAGTTAGAGGCAGCCTTCACTCTGATGGAAGATGCCGACAGCTTAGGTTCCATTATGAAGTTCGACATCTCACCCCGCACCCGCGAGTTCTTGCTGGAAGCGGTGGACGAACAGGCAAAGCAACAGAAGTTCGCGGATTCGTTCAAGCCGCTGATGGAGGGCTTTGAAGTGATATTAGCATTGACCAAGCAATATGCGGCGCTGGTGATGAACCCGCCGTATATGGGTGGTGGCAATATGAATGAGGTGTTGAGCAGGTATGTGAAGGATAATTACGAGGACAGCAAAGCCGATCTTGCCACCGTATTTGTAGAGATGATGGGGCAACGTACCTTAGCTCAAGGTCGTTATGCCTTTATCATTCCACCTTCTTGGATGTTCCTCACTACTTTCGAGAATCTGCGCAGAAACATTATCGACAATCAAGTCATCGACTCTTTGCTTCATCTGAGCCGTGGTGTATTTGGTGCTGACTTCGGTGCTTCTTCGGCTGTTATTGCCAATACAAAGAATCCAAATGCTTGTGGCACTTACTTCCGCCTCATTGAACGTACTTTCCAAGAGTTCGACCAAAAGCATCTTCGTATGCTCTTTGAGAAGACCCTTGCCAACCACGACTTCCGCTTCTTCTTTGGTGAATACTCTAAGGGGGTTGAGGATATTGTATATTCTGAAAAAGGGGCTAAAATATATTATCCCAATGTGCCGCAAAAGAACTTTGAGAAGATTCCGGGATGTCCGATAGGGTATTGGGTTTCTATAAAAATGATAGAATCGTTTAAAAATGATTCCATCGAAGATAATTCTAAGGTTGTAATAGGCATTAAAACTGGTGATAATGACTTGTTTCTTCGTAATTGGCATGAAATCAATTTTAAACTATTTGGTTCCTACCTTTCATCTTTAAAGGATGTCAATAGTTCTGAATACAAATGGTTCCCATATGTCAAGGGGGGAGAATATAGAAAATGGTATGGCAATCTTGATTTAGCCATTAGATGGGAAGATTCAGGCAATATAATATTGAACCATATAAATTCCAATGGAGTAAAAGATGCAAGAATTAGACCAACCAACTTTGATTTATACTGCAAAAAGAATATTACTTGGTCAAGAATAAGCTCAGGAAAGCTTGGTGCAAGAATGACTCCTAAAGGTTTTTTCTTTGATTGCAATAGTCCATGCATATTTGAGAATGAACTCTCTCTTGATTACATTATTGCATTGTTAGATTCTAAAGTATGCGTTGAATTATTAAGATTTATAGCACCAACATTGAGCTTTCAGATTGGCGATATAAAACAAATTCCAACTTGTATTATTGATGAACAATCACAAATGGGTATTTCTAATCTTATCCGTCAAAACATCTCCATCTCCCGCCTCGACTGGGACGCCCACGAAACCTCCTGGGACTTCCGCCAGAACGAACTCCTCGCCTTGATAGGACAATCCGACGATGACCTCACCAACATCGAGGCGCAGACTACAGACATTAACGATACTGCACAGCGCTGTGCAGTATCACTGCAAAAGCCGTGCAGCAATCCTGCAACAGCCATGCAGCAACACTGCACAGCCGATGCAGCAAAAGACACCTCCATAGGGAGCAGCGGAAACGTCCGATTGAGCGACCTCGTAGATAAGTACCACCGCAAGTGGGAAGCCCTCTTCATGCAACTCCATGCCAACGAGGAGGAACTCAACCGCCAGTTTATCGACATCTACGGCCTGCAAGATGAGCTGACACCCGATGTGCCTTTTAGCGAAATCACCATTCTGCAACAGGGAGAAATCGAAATTAAGAGTTAGGTTTATGATACGAAGTGCTGAAATCCCCGCCACCTATACCTGCTGCATCACCCCGGAGGGTGCGTGCCCCTTGCGTGAGCGTTGCCTGCGAAGCCTTGTTCACCGCGAACAGATGTATAGCGAAAAGGCCTCACGACTGGAAGTGGTAAACCTCTGGAATGAAGAGTTGCACTCCAATACGGAGAAGTGCAAGCTGTTTCGCGAAGCCCGCAAGAAGGTGTTTGCCCGCGGCTTCGCCCACCTGTTCGATGAAGTGCCCAAGAAGAAATACCCCACGGTGAAGGCACACGTGCAAGCCGTGTTCGGGTGCGAACGTTCTTACTATTATTGCAAGAACGGCACGTGGCTCATCTCGCCCGACGAGCAGGCACGCATCGCCGCCATCTTCCGGAAAGCTGAGGTTGGCGAAGTGCCCCCTTACGACCGTATGGAGGAGAGCTACGACTGGGAATGAATTGATAGGAAACGAATAAAAGACAAAAACATCATGGATAAGAACAACAACGAAAATAACACCCAACGCATCGTGTGGCACGATGACAACCTCATCAAGCAACTCATCTCTTATGCCGTAGGCTGCATGATGGGGCGCTACAGTATAGACCGTCCGGGCCTCATCCTTGCCAACCAAGGTGATGGAAAAGCCGAATACGAAGCCCTTGTACCGGGCAGCCGTTTCGCCATCGATGACGACGGCATCATCCCCCTCATGTCTGTCAACAACGAGCTGACCGACCACATCACCCTCCGCTTCAAGACGTGGCTGGGCATCGCCTTTGGCGAGGAAACACTGATGGAAAATATCAACTTCGTGGAGCAAGCCTTGGGTAAACGCTTGGAAGATTACTTCCTGAAGGACTTCTGGAAAGACCACAAGAAGATGTATCAGAACCGCCCCATCTACTGGCTCTTCAGCTCGAAGAAGGGTGCTTTCCAGTGCATCGTATATATGCACCGCATGAATGCCTACACCGTCGAAAAGGTGCGCACCGGGTATCTCCTACCCCACATTGAGTGGCTGATGGCCCGCCAAGAGGAACTGCAAGCCAATGCCGCCAACCTCACCAGCCGTGAGCGCAAGGAAATGGACAACATCGGCAAGCAGATAACCGAGTGTCGCGAATACCACGACCGCCTCCACGTAGTAGCCGACCAACAGATTGGCTTCGACCTTGACGATGGTGTGGTGGTGAACTATGCGAAGTTTGGGGATGTATTGAGAAGTATTAAGTGATATGTTTTAGTGATTAAGAGTTATGACAACAGAAGATATACTACGACTCAGAAACCTCGGCGAAGTGAACAAAGTGCAGTTCAAGGAACGCATCTTGGATAAATACGACATAGGCTGCGAGTTGGTTGCCATGAGCAACTTTCGCGGAGGCCAGCTTGTGATTGGTATCAATGATAAGACGGGAGAGTTTAACCCCTTGTCGTATGCCGAGGTGCAGGAAACCACCAATATGCTTAGCAATATGGCTTCGGAGAATGTGGTGCCCGGCATTTTGCTCGACATTGATACCGCAACGGTAGAGGGTGGCAGTGTGGTTATTGCAACCATCAAAGAGGGAAACAACAAACCTTATCACGACAACAAGGGTATTGTCTGGGTAAAGAACGGTGCAGACAAGCGCAAGGTCTTTGACAATGCAGAGTTGGCAGAAATGATGTCTGAGTGTGGCAGCTTCGCTCCGGATGAAGCCGTGGTGAAAGATGCGACATTGGATGACCTTGACGAAAACACGCTCAAAGTGTTCCTACAAAACCGATTTGCTACCGTGTTGGAAAAGAAGGGAATGATAGGCGATGCGATGCGTGAGGCTTCTCTTGATGAAGTGGCCAATGCCATTGCCAAGGGACATAACCTGAATAAACTGATGCGCAATCTGCGCTTTCTCCGTCCCGATGGTAGACTGACGGTAGCAGCCATGCTGTTGTTTGGTAAATATACCCAGCGTTGGTTGCCTGTAATGACTGCCAAATGTATCAGCTTTGTAGGAAATCGTGTAGGAGGCAACCAATTTCGGGACAAGGTGAACGATGCAGACATGGAGGGAAACCTATTGCATCAGTTTGAGACCATCATGTCTTTCTTTACCCGCAATCTTAAAAACGTGCAAGTAGAGAAAGAATTCAATTCGTTGGGTAGGCTTGAAATTCCCTATACCAGCTTGGTCGAGTTTGTAGTGAATGCGCTTGTTCACCGTTCGCTGAACTGGAATGCGCCTATCCGCATCTTTATCTTCGACAACCGCGTGGAGATACATAGTCCGGGCATATTGCCCAACGGTTTGCAGGTGGAAGACATTACCAATGGAACATCCATGCCTCGCAATAACTTCCTGTTCAACAACGCTATCTATCTTCTGCCCTATACTGGAGCAGGTACAGGCATCCAACGCGCCTTGGAGGATGGATTGCAAGTGGAGTTCAAGAACGACGAGCGGACACATGAGTTCCTGATTACGGTAATGAGAAAGGAGGACTTAGACATCGACTCTGACACTCTGACACTCGACTTAGACACTAAAGAGGGATGCCCTAACACAGACTCTGACACTTTTAAGTCCGACTCTAACACTTTTAAGCCCAACTCTGACACTAAAGAAGGATACCCTAACACTACCCCTAACACAAAAGACAAATGCCCTGACACTATCCGTACTAAACTTAGTAATAAGCAAAAGGATATTGTAAACTTCTGTAGTGTACCCAGAAGCAGTAGGGAAATCTTAGAAAGAGTGGGTGTAAGATACCATAATACAAATATAAAAAGGTACGTAACCGCTTTGGTCGAAGCCGGATACTTGGAAATGACAAACCCGGATAATCCGAACGCCAGCAATCAAAAATACAGAAAGAAATGACAGTAATAGACAAGATATATAGTTACTTCGATAGAGAACCGGACTTGAAGGTGCTTTTCATCTTTCAAGATGACCTTCTGGCGGTGGATCTCGCGGAAGCGGCATGGAAAGAGGGATACCGCTATGTGGAGTTCAAAGGAGACTGGTTTACCACCAAGTACAACTTAGACACTGCATGGGCAAATGACAAAGTGATTCTCTATTTCCGGCAAGAGTCTCCGTTGCAAAAGAAATCGTTGCAAGAGACGTTCCCGCTGATGGATGTGCTGATTGCCAACATGGAGTATCACCATCAGGACTATGCCGCCTATATGCAGCAATATGGATTGCCCGCCACCATGACCACTTTTGTGGAAAAGAACATCCGGCAGTTGCAGTCGGACAAAATGCTCCGGTTGCTACAAAGCTATTATGCCGACAAGAGTATTTCACTCGACATCGCAGTCCGAGCGTTCCTGTCCTTGTACATGGGGCAAAGCCGGGTGCTGGATTGGGACAACCTCATTCTGAGAGTCTTGTTCCAAGGACGAAGCGCAGAACGGAGCAAACAGACCGACTTCTACGTAAAGCTGAGAAACGCGCCGATGGTGAAGAAAGCCTTGGACGAGAAACTGGAAAGCATCTTCGGCTGCACGGTGGATGACCATGCGGAAATGAAGGTGAAGAAGCTGGTAGAAACATTCAAATATAATGCCATCGTCCAGAATCTTGCCTCCACCTCGGCAGATGACTACAAGGGGTATCGCATCAATGACTCCATCGCCTTGCAGCAGATGAATCGCATCTTGGAATTAGCTCTCAGCCATCCCAAAACAGCAGAAGCATTGGCAGAGGTGATAGATGAATTGGGCACAGACATACAGGACGACAACATCATACGGTGTTATGGCGTGGATGCCAATTACTATTATATCACCCACGGTCTTTGCCTGCCCATACTTCGCACCCTGATGGAGAAGACTCTGATGGATGACCCGAAGAAAGTGATGGGAAGGTTGGAAGAACTGATGGTGAAACATTGCGATAACGGCGAGATCAGTGCCGTAATGGATTACGATGTGTTGGTGGCACGTTACTATGAATGTGCCTTGTCGTTGAGTTCTATCACGCTGAATCAGCCGGACGATTACATTGAAAAATACCAAAACGAGTATTACTTCATCGACCAACTGTATCGGCAATCCATGGAGTGCTTCTACAAGATAAGTCCTACCATCGTCCTTTACGAAGCCGTACAAAAGGTGAAGCAAAACCTCGATTTGCAGTATGCCAAGCTCTGCAACCGCATCAACTTGGAATGGATGCGCTGCGTGAAGGAAGCCGGGGGCATGACAGCCCTACATGGCCTCCGCCAACAGGATTTCTATGACAGTCTGATTAAAGGAATACAGAAGAAGGTGGTGGTGATTGTAAGCGATGCCCTCCGCTATGAAGTGGCGCAAGAGCTTATCGGGAAATTGGCGGCACGAAAACATATCGCACACTTGAACGTAGGAATCGCCATGCTGCCCACAGAAACAAAATTCTGCAAGCCGGCATTGCTCCCGCACCGCACCCTACGATTGTATGTCGAAGTGGACGGGACACAAAACATGGGGGTGGACAACCGCATATTGGACACGATGGACAAGCGTACCGAGCAAGTGGATGCTTACCGACAAGGGGCTATCTGTGTGGACTATAAGACGGTGGCGGAGTATGAGCAAACCAAGAACCGGGAAATATTCAAGCACCCATTAGTGTATGTGATGCACAACACCATCGATGACAAAAGTCACGGGGCTACGGCAAAGGATATTGTGGAAAATTGTCGGAATGCCATCAACGAACTGGAAATGCTGGTGCATAAGATACATGAAACATACAATGTGACCGAAGTGTATATCACCGCCGACCACGGTTTCTTGTTCAACGACCAGGCATTTGAAGAGAAGGACAAGCACAAAGTGACCGAAGCGGCATTGGAGAAAAGCAGCCGTTATTACCTTACGCAATCTGTGGCATCTGTACCCGGCATCGTGAAGTTCCCATTAGCAAAGGTTTCGGGCATGGAGGCTGACGGTGTGTATGTGGCGGTGCCCGAAGGAACCAACCGATTGCAAGCTCCATCGGGTGGCTATCGATTTGCGCATGGCGGTGCTTCCCTACAGGAGTTACTGATACCGGTCATTGTCAGTCGGCAAGAAAGAGAAAACACTAAACCCTCGGTGGGTGTCATGGTGCTTGACAGGAATCTTTCCATCCAGGCTTCACGACTCCGCTGCAAGTTGTTGCAGACCGATGCGGTAAGTATGGAGCGAAAAGCCAGGACGATAAGGGTTGCTCTATACCACAACGACCGTGCCGTCACTCCCGTGAAGGAATTTGTATTGGACAATACGGATGCCTCACTGGATAACCGCAAGGTGTTGGTTGACCTCACGCTGAACCAGAACGTCAATGCCAAGGTGCTGCAACTGAAGGCTTATGATGTAACCGACCACTTGAATCCTCTGATAAAAGAGAATGTAACGAACAATACACTGATTGCTAATGACTTTGATTTCGACTGATTATGGACTTACAAGATAAAGTGATGGATGCCTTTGTGGGCAAGGTGGTTCGCAAGGATTTGGCTTTCCTCGTAAAAGGAGGATTGCCGGTACCTACCTATGTGTTGGAATACCTGTTAGGGCAGTATTGTGCCAGTAATGAGGAAGAGATTATTGCGGAAGGGTTAGAAAAGGTAAAGAAAGTAATCCAAAACAATTATGTACATCGTGCCGATGCCGAAGCCATCAAAGGAACTATCCGTGAGAAAGGGAAACATCGCATCATTGACAAGGTGACGGTGACGCTCAATGAAAGGTCGGATGAGTATCATGCGCATTTTGCCAACTTGGGTTTGAATAATATTCCTATCGGTACGCAATATGTGACCTCCAATCCCAAGTTGCTTTCAGGCAACGGAGTGTGGTGCATTGTCACTATCGGGTATATTCCAGGGGAAGATGTCAAGGTGCGTTGGGAAATTCAGACGCTCAAACCGGTACAAATATCCAATGTGGATGTACAGGAGTATATCGAACAACGGCAATGCTTCACCACAGAAGAATGGCTCGACTTTATGATGCACACCGTGGGATTGAACCCGAAAAAGTTCAACCGAAGGGAGAAGTTGATTACGTTGGCAAGGTTGCTTCCCCACGTGGAGAATAATTTCAACTTTATGGAACTCGGTCCGAAAGGAACCGGAAAAAGCCATGTATTTCAAGAATTGTCGCCATACGGCGTACTGGTAAGCGGTGGTGATGTAACCAGTGCCCGCCTCTTTGTCAAGATGAGTGGCAACAGGGAGATACTGGGCTTGGTGGGCTATTGGGATGTGGTGGCATGGGACGAGTTTGAACAGCAGAAAGGTCGTTCGGTAGATGCAGTGTTGATTGACACCATGCAAAACTACCTTGCCAACAAATCGTTCAACCGAGGCAAGGGTACGCACGAGGCTTCGGCATCTATGGTATTCGTGGGCAATACCAAACACACCGTGCCTTATATGCTGAAAAATAGCCATCTGTTCGAGTCCATTCCTACGGCTTTCATCAAAGGAGCCTTCTTAGACCGCATCCATCTGTACAATCCCGGTTGGGAAATCAAGATGCTGAAAAAAGACAGCTTCTCCAAAAGTTACGGATTGATAACAGACTATATAGCCGCCGTGCTCCACGAGTTGCGTAACAATGACCTCACCGCTCTGCTCAAAGAGTATGCACAATTTGACGGTTCGCTTTCGGAACGCGACCACTTGGCCATCCGCAAGACATTCTCCGGTATGGTAAAACTCATCTACCCGGATGGAAAGATGACAGACGAAGAAGCGTATGAACTGATTGACTTTGCCGCTGAAAGTCGCAAGCGCGTAAAAGACCAACTTTATATCATTGATGAAACTTTTCTGGCCGAACCTGCAAAGTTCACATACATCCGTAAGAAGGATAGCAGGGAGTTGAATGTGGAAACTTTGGAACGGATAAATAATGAAACCGTCATGCCCGAGGTCAAGGAACAAAGAAAGCCACGCCCACGCATCGCCCCATTGCAGGAGAAGAATCTTTCTTTCCGTTTGGGACAGACCGGAGTTACTTATCAATCGCTTTTTGCCGACTATCTGAAAGAGGCTACCGAAATAACGATTGAAGATCCGTTCATCCGCACCAGTTGGCAGGTAAAGAACCTGATGGAGTTCCTGGCTATGCTGATTGACACTCGCTATGTGGATGACCTTAAAGTCCATTTGACCACCAACGAGGAAGAAAGTAAGATTCCCGAACTGATAGACAAACTGGATGATATTAAGGATGACATGACGGAGTATGGCATCGAGTTCGATTATCATTTCCGCGACTTCCACGACCGTTGCATCAAAACAGACACAGGTTGGGTCATTTCGTTAGGCAGAGGATTGGACATTTATGAAAAGTATAGCCCTTATTCTGTTGCTGCAGCCCGTCCGGGCAAACGCAAGTGCAAGGAATTTATGGTTACATTTACCAAGGACAATCTTGATAATAAATAATGAGAAAGAAGTATATTATGGACACAAGACAATACATGATAGTAAATTTAGAGAGACGTGACAATAAGCGAATGTTTATCACCGAGCAAGTTTCCTTTATCAGTGAAAACAAGAACGGCCTTTGGACAGTTCGATTCTCGTCATCTCCTCGTGTGTTCAATTACAACAAGGCCCGTCTGCTATTCTTTACCAATCCAAAAAACATAGATTTCAGCGAAAAAGGATTGCATATCAAGAATAAGCACATCAACAATATGGCTGAAGTATTGCGGTTTTCTGACACTCGTCATACATTCTATCGAGTGACCTATACCAATGGTTACTATGAGAACTTTGAGGAAAATGATGTCTATATCACTCGTATTCCCATTGACAAAAATGGTGGATCTACTTGGGAATATCTTCGTAAATTGGCTGCTGAAACAGGTCTGATGACAGAGGATGAAGATAACATCCTCTCTAAACAATATGACTTGGTAGATACTTTCTCGCCACCACATAGCACAGTTCCTTGATGGCTTCATCAATGCTGTCTATTTCGAAAGCAAGCTGCCGTAATCCGGCAGCTTCAGGATAAGAAGGTCTGGCGGGAAGATGGGGGAAGGAGAACTATTGTTTGGTCATGAAATAGTTCATGTCTATTTGCGGCAACTTGTCTCATTGATAGTAAATATAGGCTATCTGCTATCAAATCGATTTATTTTGAATGCTTTTGCTAACATGCATATTCTTGTTTTTATGCTTTTTAGCCTAAGAGCCACTTGTTTTTGCACTTTTTCGGGAAATCATCTCAATGATTTTTCAAATGATCTCAATGATTATGGAAAACCATTAGGGTGTTTTGGACAAAACATTAGGATGAATTTAGTAAATCATTTAGATGATTTTACCGGACGAACTGAAAAAAAGAAAAAGAAAATGGTAAGAAGGCTCCTGAAAGGCCTTTGAACACTATTTTAACACCTCACAAGCTCTATGAGGAAGACCTTTTGTGATTGACATTTTGACGGCAAACCGCTCTTTCTGCCTACACTTCTATTCTTTCTTCTGCACCATTTCGATTTTTCGGTGACAGAAAAAACTTTCCGTTGGTTTAGACAACCAAAATGACAATTGCAAATCCTATTTCCTTATCCAATTTGTAACCATTTGGGCAAATGGACGTATACAGACGAATCTAAGGAGGGTAAATCTGGCATTTTGACAAATTGTAGATAAAATTGAATTACAAAATAATGTAAACATCAGAATTTCCGGAAACTATACCTTTTCCCCTCGCGGCTTAAGATCAGCTGCTTGGATTCCAATTTATCGATGGTATAAGTTTGTTTGGAGGAATTCCAGTCGGTATAAGGCAGGAATTTACTGATCGGCCCCGGATTGTTCTCTAATTCCAGCAATAGTGTTTTTTCTCCTTCCAGCGTATTATAGCCATATTGGTGGCGGAAAGAATCGATTGCGGGAAGATAAACCTGGTACATAAACAAGGAATGTTCAAAATTAAAATAAACCGTGTCGACATTCTCTACGTCCCCACCTGTTTCTATTTTCTGCAATTGCCATTTACCAAACAATTTGGACTCCGTATCTTTACTGCACGAAGCAAACAGGATCACACAAAACACTATCAATATATTTCTAACCATACTCTTTTTTCTGCTTAAATCGGACATCAAAGAAAAGGAAATAATTTCAAATTTGTATATTTGTCGCCATTTATTATGTGTTTTTAATTTTACAGACATTCTATGAAACAAATGAAACAATTTGTAATACTGCTTTCGGCAGTTTTTACTTTTTCTTCCTGCGTGCACAAGGCGCAGAAGGAACAACAGGAAAAGAGTATCGTGCATACCAATCCTCTCCCCGTACAGTTTGGTGATCCGTATGTATTGCTGGCTTCGGACGGCATATACTATATGTATGGAACAGGCGGAGGCGCCGTCGACGGTTTCAGTGTGTATTCCTCTCCCGACATGGTAAACTGGAAAGCCGAAGGACAGGTATTCCGGGGTAACATTCCGGGATCATGGGGAGTCGCCAACTTTTGGGCCCCGGAGGTGTATGAACGGGGTGGAAAGTTCTATATGCTGTACAGTGCCGACTGGAAAGAAAATCCGACTAACGAATTGGAAAATTTCCGTATCGGAGTGGCCGTTGCTGACAAACCGACAGGGCCTTTCAAGGAATTATCTGATAAACCTTTGTTCGATCCGGGCTATCCGGTTATCGATGGAAACTTGATCGATGACGAGGACGGGCGGACCTACCTGTATTATTCCCGTTGTTGTTACAAACATCCGGTAGAAAGCGAAATTGCCGAACAAGCAAAAAAAGAAGGGAAATTCGATGAAATAGAGGAAAGCTGGATATATGGCATTGAGGTAAAACCAGATTTGACCGAGGTAATCGGCGAACCGGTCCTGCTGCTCAGGCCGCCTGTAAAACTGGACGACACGCAATCCGAATGGGAAAGCCGCTCCGTTACGACAGGCGAAATAAACCGCCGCTGGACAGAAGGGCCCTACACACTCAAAAAGGGAGATACTTATTATATGATGTATTCGGCCAATTACTATAAAGGCCAGAATTATGCTGTCGGCTATGCGACGGCAAAAAATCCGCTCGGTCCGTTTGCCAAATCAAACGACAATCCTGTGCTACAAAAGAACGTGGAGCAGGGAGGCATCGTTACCGGTACGGGGCACAACAGTGTGACTTGGTCAAAAGACGGCAAGCAGATGTATTGTGTTTATCATGGTTACACCCAGAAAACCGGAAGCGAGCGGGTTGTCTTTATCGACAAAATGGGAATCGATGAGAACGGCAAACTCTATGTGGAAGGACCAACCGCGGAATAAATGAAAAAATGAAAGAGTTAAAGAATGAAAGTCGATGCTATTTTTTCATTCTTTAACTCTTTCATTTTTAATTTACAAAGTTCCTTTCGTACTCGGCAGTTCAAACCGGTAAATATCACGCCGGATAGCCATCTTGATGGAACGAGCCAAAGCCTTGAAGATTCCTTCAATCTTATGATGTTCATTCGTGCCTTCCGCTTTGATGTTCAGGTTCATGCGGGCAGCGTCGCTCAGGCTTTTAAAGAAATGCAGGAACATTTCGGTCGGCATATCCCCTACTTTCTCACGGTGAAAGGCAGCATCCCAAACTAACCAGGGGCGTCCGCCGAAATCAAGCGCCACACTGCACAGGCAATCGTCCATCGGCAGGCAATAGCCGTAACGTTCGATCCCCCTCTTGTCTCCTAACGCCTTCAACAAGGCTTCTCCAAGCGCAATGGCCGTATCCTCTATCGTATGATGTTCGTCAACTTCCAGATCCCCTTTCACCCGTACCGCCAAGTCGATACCCGAATGTTTCCCGATCTGGTCGAGCATATGATCGAAGAAGCCGAGACCGGTAGAGATCTCCGTCCGTCCATGTCCGTCCAAGTTTACTTCCACAAAAATATCCGTCTCCTTTGTCGTACGCTGGACAGTGGCGCGGCGTTCTCCGGCAAAAAGATATTCCGTAATCCGGTCCCAATCGTCCGTAATCAGGACAGGAGAAATAGCCGGATTTTCCGCCAGCAACAAGCGGGCCTCGTCGTCATCCGGACGCAACCATATCCCTTTTGCTCCCAGATTGACTGCCAACTGCATATCCGTCAGCCGGTCGCCGATCACATAGCTGTTTGCCAGATCATATTCGCCGGACAGATAGTTGCCCAACATCCCCGTGCGAGGCTTCCGGTTCGGAGAGTTATCTTCCGGAAAGGAACGGTCGATCAGGATATCGTCGAAACGTATCCCCTCGCCTTCCAATGTCTTCAACATCTTGTTGTGTGCCGGCCAGAAAGTATCTTCCGGAAAAGAATCCGTACCTAAACCGTCCTGGTTCGTAACCATCACAAACTCAAAA
The DNA here is from genome assembly GCF_049860805.1 of Parabacteroides vesiculifaciens. Lineage (NCBI taxonomy): Bacteria > Pseudomonadati > Bacteroidota > Bacteroidia > Bacteroidales > Tannerellaceae > Parabacteroides > Parabacteroides vesiculifaciens. Next base: position 1,441,442 of record NZ_CP187555.1, on the reverse strand, counting down.
TCCAACTGCTTGCGGATAAAGTACAGGTTACGGAATACCTTCGGATAAAATTCCAACTTCTCCAGACTATCCAACTGATAATCCACAGGCGGCTCTATCACGAGCGTTCCGTCCCTGTCTATGAATAAGGCTCTTTTCATGTATGATTTGTGAATCATAAATCTTTACATTTTTTTTAGCGCTTCAAGTAAAGCGTCGTTTTCTCCCGGCTTGCCGACCGTAATGCGGAGGCAGCCGTTACACATGGTCACGTTTGTCCGGTTGCGGACGATGATCCCCTGTTTAACCAGATTCTTATAGATCGTGTCGACACCCGTCACTTCGACCAGGATAAAGTTTGCATCCGTAGGATAGATCTTACGCACGCAGTTCAGCCCCGGCAATGCAGCCTGCAAGCGGATCCGTTCGGAAAGGATCGATCGAAGCTGGCTCTCCATCCGTTCCTTGTTTTCAAGTATATACAAGGCACGCTCCTGAGTCAGCAGATTTACATTGTACGGATATTTGATCTTATTGAGGATCGCGATGATTTCAGGAGAAGCAAAAGCCATCCCCAGACGGATTCCGGCAGCACCCCACGCTTTCGACATGGTTTGCAGGACGATCAGGTTCGGAAATTTATCCAGCTCGCCCAGGAAGGAAGGTTCGATAGAAAAGTCTATATAAGCTTCGTCTATCACAACGATCCCCTGGAAAGTGTTCAGCACTTTATAAAGACGGTCACGGCTCAGATTGTTTCCCGTCGGATTGTTGGGTGAGCAAAGGAATATCACTTTCACCCAATCGTTTGCCGCTTCGAGAAGGCTGTCGGTATCCAGGTCGAATTTCGCGTCCAGCTTGATCTTCCGGAAGTCCACGTTATTGACATTGGCCGCCACTTCATACATCCCGTAAGAAGGATCGATACTTACGATATTGTCGATAGACGGTTCGCAAAACGCACGGATTATCAGATCGATCGGTTCGTCACTTCCGTTTCCCAGGAAAATGGACTCGCGCTTCACACCTTTAATCTCCGCAATCTTTTTTTTCAGTTCCCATTGCAACGGGTCGGGATAACGGTTGTACGGTCTGTTAAACGGGTTCTCGTTTGCATCCAAAAAAACGGAGGCATTGCCCTGGAACTCATCTCTGGCGGACGAGTACGGCTTCATGTTCCAGACATTGGGCCTGACTAAATCTTTTAAGTCTTTCATAATGTGTTCAATCTGATTGTTACTGCATTTTTGTGTGCATCCAACTGTTCGTTGGCTGCCATTGTCTGAATCGTCCCGCCCAATTGCCTGATGCCGTCAGCCGTGATCTCTTGGAACGTGATCTTTTTGATGAAACTGTCCAGGTTTACACCACTGTAGGCTTTAGCATATCCGTTGGTCGGTAACGTATGGTTCGTGCCGGAAGCGTAGTCGCCTGCGCTTTCCGGCGTATAGGGCCCCATAAAGACACTGCCTGCATTCTCGATCTGCCCGGCAATATCCGCATAATCGGTAGTCTGTATAATCAGATGCTCCGGAGCGTACAAGTTGGTGAAGTCGACCACTTCCTGCTTATCCTTCAGTACGACGATGCGGCTGTGCCCCAACGATTTCTCCGTGATCTCCTTGCGGGGCAGACGGTCCAGTTGTTCCCGGATCGCTTGCATGACCGGTTCGACAATCTTTTCGGATGCCGTTACCAGCATAGCTTGGCTGTCCACCCCATGTTCCGCCTGGGAAAGGAAATCGGCGGCGATAAAGGCGGGGTTGGCCGATTCGTCCGCAATCACCTCCACTTCGGAAGGGCCGGCAGGCATATCGATTGCCACCTCTTTCAGGCTGACCAACTGTTTGGCTGCCGTCACATACTGGTTACCGGGGCCGAATATCTTATAGACCTTCGGAACCGATTCCGTCCCGTAAGCCATCGCTGCTATAGCCTGGATGCCTCCAGCTTTGAATATCTTGCTGACTCCTGCCGTTTCCGCCGCAAACAGGATTGCGGGGTGCACCTTTCCTTCCCTGCCCGGAGGCGTACAAAGCACGATTTCCTTACAACCGGCAATACGTGCCGGGACTGCCAACATCAGGACGGTGGAGAAAAGAGGGGCCGTTCCGCCCGGAATGTACAGACCTACTTTTTCGATGGCTACCGCTTTCTGCCAGCAGGTAACGCCCGGCGCCGTCTCCACCTTTTTTCCGGTGAAACGCTGTGAGGCGTGGAATATTTCTATATTGTCTTTTGCCTGGCGGATGGCCTGTTTCAGCTCTTCGGGCACAAGCTCTTTAGCTTCTGCCAATTCCTGTTCCGAGACCTGCAACCCTTTGAAAGTAGCAGGATCTATTTTGTCGAACTTCTCCTCATACCGGATAACGGCGGCATCTCCTCCCTCCCGGACTTCATCCAGCACCGTGCGAACAGTGTCGAACAGTGTCGTGACATCTAATGCCGGACGCTGAGCCAATGAGGCCCATTCTTCTCTTGACGGATATTTGATTACTTCCATGCCTTTAAAGTATCATTTTCTCAATCGGTATCACCAATATGCCTTCTGCTCCCAACGATTTCAGCTTACCGATGATTTCCCAGAAATGTTTCTCTGCTATAACAGATTGGACAGACACCCAGTTTTCATCGGCAAGCGGCGTGATGGTCGGGCTCTTCATACCCGGCAGCACTTCTATGATCTCGTTCATCTTGTCTTTCGGTGCATTCAGCAATACATATTTCTTGCCTTCCGCAACCTGGATCGCTTCGAAACGGAACAACAGCTCATCTAAGATAGCCTGCTTTTCATCCGACAGGTTGTTATTGGCAATCAACAGGGCTTCGCTCTGCATGATGACTTCCACCTCTTTAAGCTGATTGCTCACCAGCGTACTGCCGGAGCTGACAATATCGAAAATCGCATCCGCCAGGCCGATACCCGGCGCAATTTCCACAGAGCCGCTGATCACGTGAAAATCCGCTTTCACTCCCTTTTCTGCCAGATAGGCCTTCAGGATTTCCGGATAGGAAGTAGCGATCGTCTTTCCGGCGAACCATTCCACCCCTTGGTAATCTTCGTCTTTCGGGATCGCGAGCGAAAGACGGCATTTGCTGAATCCCAGGCGTTTGATCAGCTTGGCCTCCTGCCCTTTCTCCACATATTCGTTTTCGCCTACGATACCTACGTCGGCAACGCCATTGGCAACGGATTGTGGAATATCGTCATCGCGCAGGAATAGGACTTCTACCGGAAAACCTTTTGCCGACAACAACAAAATACGTTTTCCCCTATTCAATTTAATACCGGCTTCTTCCAACAGAAGCATTGTTTCATCGTAAAGACGACCTTTAGATTGTACTGCAATTCGTAACATGTTTATTTCGTTTATATATATTATTCCAAAAACAAAATAAGGCTCACCGCAAACGGCAAGCCTTATTCTTTTATATCATATGTTTCTACATACCACACAGCCCACCGAACTATTGCCCGTTGTAATGATGATGATGGAAATGTAGAACCGTACTTTTCATTTGTTATTATTTTTACGCTGCAAAGTTACAATAATAATTGAATTAGCAAATAAAACTTACAAAATATTCAAAGCAACTGCATCAAAAGTGTAATTTCAGCCAAAAGGTGAACCTTCCAAATGATTCAAATATGCCAAGAAGTGAACCTGTCTTTTTGAAATGTTAAACCATACAAGAACCTCCCCTAAAAGGCGGATATCTATATCTATTTATTAACTAGCGCTTTATATTATTGCAAGTTTCTTAAAAAATATTACCCGCAAGGGTAATTTGAAATAGATGGGGTAGAAAATCGAATTTCATGCACTACTGTCTCGATTTGGACCAACGGGTATTTCAAAAAACTGTACAATAAGACAGGAATGACATGATTATACCATACCGCCCATCTAAATCATCATTAATTAATCGTGCAACCGGTACAAATGATCCGCCTGCTGACGGATTTTGTTTGAGAGCAGAACAGGATAATCCGGATGAGTGGCAAAGAAATCGTCCACTTCCTTCCTGGCTTCCGGTGAAGTATGTCCGCCGAGTAAAGCCCGTACCCAGTCGCGCGGGAAAAAGATATCCCCCGTACGCTGCACTTCCTGCAAGACTTCCAAGGCCGGACGGATATAACCGATTGCCTCTTTTTGGCGCAACTGGCAGTTCAGGTTCGATAAGGCAGCCGAAGCCCACGGTTCGACACGGCGGTTCCCTGCAACGAGCAGAGAGGCAAACACGCTGTCGCGTACCTCCTTCCGGGGAGAAACGGATGGCGAGATGAACGCATATTGCCGCTTACGGTCCGGATTGGTGATCCGGGCTTGCTGGGTTGCAACAATCTCATCGGCTTTATCGGGCATCAGGATTGCCAGGCCGTACGACAGGTTGATATAATCGTTTTCACTCAGCGAACAACCGGCAGGCGCTTTCCCGTCTTTCCAAAGCGCATACAGTCTTCCGACCGCTTCCGGCGAGCGGGCAATGGAACGGTAATAACGGAACGCCTGCAAACGTTGCTGGGGTTGTTCTGCCGTTGCTACGATCTGCCAAAGCACTTGTTCCAACTTCTTCGGATCAGAGGGATATAGGCGCTGGCAATTACCGACATATCCGAGGGCTGCCGAGAACAACAGGGAATTGGTTTCCTTCGGCAGATAGTCCAACATGGCTTCCATATAAAGTTCCGCAGGGATCGTCCGGTTCAACAGGTTCTCATACAGGGTAATCAACAAGGAACCTCTCAACACTTCGTCCTTGCAAGCGGGAAGATAGGCCAAACAAGCCTTTGCATCTTTTTCAAACAGGCGGAAGAATCCATATCCTTTGCCATCGGCATTGGGTATAACGAAGCTGCCCTCACCTGCCGGCCTTTTCAAATCCTTGAAACAGAACATGGCCTCTTTTTCAAATGAAACTTGCAAATCTTCCGTCCCGCCATCGGGATAGACAATCAAAAAGGACAAGTCTTGTTGCCACAGAAGCCCACGCCTTAACGGATCTTTCTGCTGAACCAGCAACGTTTTGCCTTCGGTTATTACTCCACATATCTCCGGCATACCTTCTTCATTCACCCAGATATGGCTCCAGGCAGAGAGGTCGTCGTCCGTATATTTGTCCAGGATGCCGATCAGCCCTTCCCAGGTTGCATTCCCGTAGGCATACGTTTTCAGGTATTCCCGGATCCCATTCCGGAAAGATTCCTCCCCCATTTTCTTAATCAGCATTTCCAAGATAACCGGGGATTTATCATAGATGATATTGCCGTACATCAAACCTGCATCCCGCATATTCGCCAATTCCTGCTTCACCGGATTGGCGCCCGCGGTACGGTCTTCGGAGTAGGCGGCCGGAATATAGTCGAGCATAAAGTTAAGCGAATGGTTTACCTCCGGAAACAGAGGCTCGATCATCTGGGAGGCATAATAATTGGCAAAGACCTCTTTTGTCCAGACATCATTGAACCACTCCATCGTCACAAAGTCACCGAACCACATATGGGAAGTCTCATGTGCAATCAGGGCGCTACGTCCCAGACGTTCGTTCAATGTCGGGTTCTCGTTCAGGAACATCCGCCCGTCCGTATATAAAGTCGCTCCCGTATGTTCCATCCCGCCGAACTGGAATCCCGGCAAAATGATCAGGTCATATTTGGCAAAGGGGTACGGTATCCGGGTATAATCCTCCTGCCATTCGAGTGCATCGAACACTTCGGAGGCGATATCCGGGCACTGTGCCACTTTCTTCGGATCGGTTTCACGATGGTAGATCGAAATCGTCCGTCCGTCTCGCGAATACGTTTCCCGCGTCAGCTTGCCGGCCACGAAAGAGAAAAGATAAGTACTGAGCGGTTCAGTTTCCCGGAAAGAAACCCGCCTGCGTCCGGGGACGGAAGTCGAATCTTCCTGCCCGATCGCCCCGTTGGCGACAGCCTGCCAGGAGGCAGGAACCTCTAATGACAGGGTGAAAAGCGATTTCATATCCGGCTGATCGAAACAGGGAAAGAGCGTACGCGCCCGGTCGGGAACCAGTAACGTATACAAAAACTCGTCCCGGCGGTTCAGCGACTGGTCGTTTGCCGTAAATTCGATGTTTACACGGTTCTCACCCTTTGCCACATCTTTTGCACTGATCACGATGTGCTCGTCCTTAACTGCATAAGAAACTTTCTTGCCATTCAATAAAACAGAAGCGACCTGTTCCGGTTCTCCGCGAAAATCTATGATAACCGGCTGCTTTTTCCGGAGGGCAAGCGTTATTTCCGCTTTACCTGTAACAGCCTCCTTGCGGGATTCGGAAATGGAGAAAAAGAGGTTGTAGCGTACCCCCTGGAAATGTTCTTTCCTGAACTGCGCCAACTCCCGGCTGACTCCCGGTTGCAACAGCACTGTATCGGATGCAGGAGTACTGCAAGCACTCAAGAATGCGATAGAAGCTATACCAATAAAGTGTTTAAACATAACATAAATCATAACTCAAAAATCATAAATTTCCTCTATTCCCTCAAATACTCTGCTATAGACATGAAGTTACGTTCCAACAGATACATTTGACTTGCCATAAAGGAAAAGAACTCGCCCCAATCCTGGCGGCGGTGGAAATCGATACCGGATCTGGAGGTATAAACGCGGGCTACCTGCTTGCCGGTATCACGCACAAAACAAATGTCCCACGTCAGCCCCTCCGGAAAATCCATTTCGAGCGTATCTTTATACCACGTCAGGCGTTCGAACATTTCCAGCCGGGCATCTTCACTCCTGTGGTTCACTTCGAGGATGACAAACGCCCCTTCCCTCGTTGCATCGAATTTGAGCTCGACCCCTTTTACTTTCGTATCATACAAGGTCCACATCTTTTTACGTCCCCTCAGATACGGTTGTACTTCACAAAATGCGGCGAAACTTTCCCAAAATTCAAGTTTCAGGTTCTTGAGTTCGTCTTTACTATACATTATTTATAAATATCTTTCTTTTTAACTTTTACTATCGTACCATATTCAGCCAGTTTCTTCATATCGATACGTTTCCGGTTCCCGGCAATCACGTAAACAACCGGGCGGCCACAGATCTGCTCCTGATAGAAATGGGAAATATCTTCCATATCCATCGTCGCGATATCCCGCAGAAATTCTTCTGCCGGATCACGGTCGAAACCTTCCATTCGCGCACTTGCCACTTTTTCGGAAAGGCTACGGAAAGACGGATAATCGTTATTGATACGGTTGGCCAACGATTGCTTGATCGCTTCTACCCTTTCCGGTTTCAACGGCATTTTCCGGATCAGCGAATCCAGCACGCCCAATGCATCCAGCGTCTTGTCGCTCTGGGTGGACAGCATCGCCGTAAAAGATCCGGCAGTCCCCTTATGGGCATGGTTCGGCAACTGATAACGACCGCTTGTCCGGTATGCAAAAGATCGGAATTCCCTTATCTCCTGGAACATCAGTGACGACATATCGCCCCCGAAATAGACGGAGAACAGCCGGGAAGCGTGGCGGGAAGCTTTGTCGTCAACCGGATCGCCCTTGACATAGCTGTAAACGATACTCTGCGTCATGTCCGGCATATCGATAAAAAAGACTGTCGGCTTGTCGTATTGCTTCAACTCGCGGTAATAGGGAGAATTGGAGGCTACGGTTGTCCGCTCCAACGGGATATGCCGGCGAATCGTCCCGATCACCTTTTCCACAGGCAATGTGCCGCAGTAGTGAAGGTCGCACTGTACACTCCGTACTTTATCGTAGACCGCTAACAGATCTTTTCCCTTCAATTTCTTGATCTGCGAGAGTGAAAGTTTACGCAGGTAACGGGACTGGTCGCCGTACTTCACCTGTTCTAACAAAGCTGATGCCACATTGTCGCCCGACTTGAAAAAGGCTTTCTCCGAGACTTTGGCATCGTCCACAATCTGACGTAGCTTCTTGTCGTCAGCTTTTGCATGGCGGATAAAGTCGCCCACAAGTTCCATCGTCTCGTCAATATGGTTATCGAAACCAGTCACCTTCATGACAAAAGCATCGGGCGTCACATCGAAAGCAAGTGTGCTCCCGATCGATTGCAAACGGCTGCGGAACTGCTCGAAAGGTAAAGACTCGGTTCCTAATAGTTGCAGGTAGTTGATGAGCTGCATCAATTCCGGCTGTTCCAAGGCTCCGATTCCATAGGAGATGTTGAAGGTGAAAATATCGTTCAGCGGATTAGGAGTCGTGTACAACGTCACCAAAGGAGTCAACTTCGACGTCTTCACATCCTTCTCGAAATCGATGATACGAGGTGCTACTTGCTGTTCCGGTATCTTCTCCAACTGTTCGGCATAGGAAGACGAAGCGTCTGCATTCCGGGGAACAACCGGAGAGAAAGCCGGTTTCGGCAAATTGTCTTTCGGATATTTCCCCGTGCTCTTGGTTACACACAAATAGTTATTGCTGAAATATTTTTGGGCGACCCGCACGACATCCTCTTTCGTGATGGACTCGATCCGCGCCACTTCGTTCAGGTAATCGTTCCAATTCTTTCCCTGCGAAAACAGGTTCATCATGACCGTCGCACGCGAGTCGATATTCTCCAATGCGGAAGCATACTGCCGTTTCTGTTCCAGTTTCAGGCTGTTGAACACTTCGTCGCTGAAGTCTCCGTTCTTCACCCGGTTGATCTCGTTCCAGACCATTTTCTCGGCCGAACTGTACGACTGGATCAACAGTTTCGGCATAATGGCGACAGCCAGAATCCCCGCCTCATTCATGCTCTCGTTAATGGCAAGGGCTCCCATCAGCTTATGTTCGACCATCAGCTTGTCCAGATAGCCCGTACCGTTGGCGTTGTTCAACAGGTTGACCGCTATGTTCAGGGCAACCTGGTCTTCATGATTGGCCGAAACGCCCCGGAACCCCAGTCCCATCGCCTTGATAAAGGGGATCGGAAACTTCACCTTCAACTTCTCCCGCCCGTTGAACGGCGGCAACATCACCTTCTCCGACTTCGGGACACTCCCCGGACGGATGCGTGAAAAGGTCTTCTCGAGGACAGGCATAACCTGCTGCGTATCGAAATCGCCACTAAGAATCAGCGCCATATTGGATGCCACATAATAATCTTCGAAGAACTTGCGCATCTCCGTCAGCCGCGGATTTTTCAGGTTCTTCGTGCTGCCGATAATCGGATAGGCATACGGGTGCGGACCGAAATAGCGCGCCATCAACGTGTCCATCACCTGGCCGCCGATGAAATCACCATACATGTTCTTTTCCTCATAGACTGTTTCCAATTCGCTCTGGAAAAGACGGAAGACGGGATTAATAAGGCGCTCGCTGTTAATCTCCGCCCATTGGGCCATATATTGCGGGGAAAACGTATTGAAATAGATCGTAGCATCGTATGAAGTCGCTGCATTCAAGCCTGAACCGCCGAAGCGGCTGATCAGCCGGTTGAACTCGTTCGGTATGACATATTCGGAAGAACGGATGCTTAGTTCGTTGATCTCCTTTTGCAGGCGGGCACGCGTCACGACATCTTCCGTCATGGCCAGCTCATCGTATTTCATGGCGATGGAGTCCAGCAGGACCTTCTCCGACTCGTAATCGAGCGTCCCGATACGGTCCGTACCCTTAAACATCATGTGCTCGAAATAATGGGCGATACCCGTGTCCGGGCAATCCTTCGATCCCGCCTTGACGACAACGGCGCCGAAGACCTTCGGCTGGCTGTGATCTTCGTTCAACCAAACGGTCAGTCCGTTTTCCAGTTTATATTCTTTTACTTTAAGAGCGTTCAAGTCCCCTGCTTGCGATTGATAAGAACAACATGCGAATACCATCATCATTACTTTTAATTTCACGGTCATGCCACAGATTTGTAATATTAGCGTCAAAGATAAAAAAATTAATCAGATATTTGTGATTGATACAATAAACCAAACGAATATTTAATTGTTATCCTAAATAAAAGCAAATACCTTATGATAAACTTAGGCAGTTGGATGAATGGCATCCTGATCGGTTGGGGCGTAGACCCTAAAATTGCAAACACTTTCGACGAAATGATTATCGCTGTTTTGCTGGTCATACTGGCAATCGGACTTGACTACCTATGCCAGGCGATCTTTGTCGGCAGCATGAAAAAGTTGGCGCAGCATACGCATTACCAGTGGGACTCGCTGCTTCTCAAACGTAAGGTCGTCCACCACCTGGTCCATACGATACCGGGCATCTTAGTCTATGCCCTGTTGCCTTTAGCGTTTATACGGGGGAAAGGCTTGTTGCTCTGGTCCCAGAAAATATGCGCTGTGTATATCGTGTTCGCTTTGTTGCTGGCGATAAACGGCTTTATACTGGTGTTCTTGGATATGTACAATATGCGGCAGGTGAGTAAGGACCGCCCGATCAAAGGGTTCATGCAGGTACTTCAAGTCTTGCTGTTCTTTATCGGCGGGATCGTGATTATCGCCATTCTGATCGGGAAATCGCCGGCAAGCCTGTTCGCCGGACTGGGCGCTTCGGCGGCAATCCTTATGTTGGTATTCAAAGATACAATCCTGGGGTTTGTGGCTGGCATCCAGCTTTCCGCCAATGATATGCTGAGGCCGGGCGATTGGATCACGGTTCCCGGCTCGAACGCCAACGGTATTGTCATGGAAATCACGCTTAACACGGTCAAGATACAGAACTTCGATAACACCATTTCGACCATTCCTCCCTATACGTTGGTGAACGGCTCGTTCCAAAACTGGCGCGGGATGGTGGAATCGGGAGGCCGCCGCGTGATGAAATCCATTTACATCGACCTGAACACGATCAAGTTCTGCACGCCGGATATGCTCGACACGTTCCGCAAGGAGATCCCGTTGCTTGCCGACTACAAGCCGGATGAAGGCGTCGTGCCCACCAATTCACAGGTGTTCCGTGTCTATGTGGAAAAATACCTGACAAGCCTTCCGGTCGTAAACACCGACCTGGATTTGATCATCAGCCAGTTGCAATCGACGGAATATGGCGTGCCCATCCAGATCTATTTCTTCTCACGCAATAAAGTATGGAAAGATTACGAACGCATCCAATCGGATATCTTCGACCATTTCTTCGCAATGGTCCCCAAGTTCGAGTTGAAGGTTTATCAGTATTCGGAGTAAAGAGAGGGTGGGCTATTAAAGAGCGTTATTCTGCCTATCGCGGAGCAGCGAACTATAAATTTATAGTTCTGAGGCCGATGCGGACAAAGCAGATTCCGGGGTCTGCCGGTATGCTTCGATTTGCAGCAATCGGCGAGCTGATCTTATTATAATAACGGCAGGGTAAAACTATCATTCCAGTTTTGCCGCCGTATTTTTTCTAATTGCGCTTTTATTAATTAGTTTTGTACTCAAATAAATTATATATGCCGGAATTGAATACATATCTGTTGTTATCGTTGGTCTCTTTCGCTGTGATCTTTGCCTGCGGCATTCATTTGTTATTAAAGAGTATTTCGAGGACAGAGAATGTGGAGTCTGACCGGAGCAATTTTCACCACCAGTTTAAGGGGATCACCGGCATGTCGCCGGAAGATTACCCGCAAGTTCCACTTGATTAATCATAGAGAATATGCACGCGATACAAGAATGGATTAATAGCCGTCTGGTCGAATGGGGTATTATCAGCAGTTCGGCCAACGAACTGGATAATACGATCGTCCTGCTGCTGATCATCGTCGTAACGGTGGGCATCGACTACGCCTGCCGCTACATCTTCCTGAATATGTTCAAACGGCTTGCAAAGAGAACCCGCAACCAGTGGGACGACCTGATCGTCGAGCGTAAGATCATCAATAAACTGATGCATATGATTCCGGCCATTCTGGTGTATATCCTGCTGCCGTTGGCTTTCCCGGCCGACGAGACACCTAAGATACTGGGAATCCTGCAAATGATATGCAAGATTTATATTATCGCCGTATCGTTGCGCTTTATCAGCGCCTCCCTAAATGTCGTCCACGAAATATACAACCGGAAGGAGTCGCTCAAAAACAAACCACTGAAAGGTTTCATCCAGTTATTGCAGGTGGCCGTATTCTTTATCGGCTTTATACTGATCATCAGCATTCTGATCGGTAAATCACCGACGACGCTGTTTGCCGGGCTGGGTGCTTCGGCTGCGATCCTGATGTTGGTATTCAAAGATACGATCCTGGGATTCGTGGCCGGCATACAGCTTTCCGCCAACGATATGCTCCGTCCGGGTGACTGGATCACGATGGAGAAATACGGGGCGAACGGGACGGTTACCGAAGTCACGCTGAACGCTGTCAAAGTGAAGAATTTCGACAATACGATCACGACTATTCCCCCTTATGCCTTGGTGAGCGATGCCTTCCAGAACTGGCGCGGGATGTCCGAATCGCCCGGTAGGCGGATCAAGCGTTCGATCAATATCGATATGAACAGCGTATGTTTCTGCACACCGGAGATGCTGGCCAGATTCCGTAAAATATCCTTGCTGACAGGCTATATTGACGAGAAAGAGAAAGAATTGAATACCTATAACGAAGAGCACCGGATCGACGGTTCCATCCTTGTAAACGGACGGCGGCAAACGAATATCGGCGTGTTTCGCGCCTACCTGGTCAACTATCTCCTAAGCTTGCCGGAAGTGAGCAAGGAACTGACCTGCATGGTCCGACAGTTGCAACCCACGGAGACGGGCATCCCGATCGAACTGTATTTTTTCTCTTCTGTGAAAGACTGGGTTCCTTACGAAGGCATCCAATCCGACGTATTCGACCATGTGCTGGCCGTGATTCCAGAATTCGGGCTCAGCGTCTTCCAGAATGTCTCAGGCAGTGACCTGAGGGGGCTGAAAACAATGCAATAACGAAAAAATGTCGCCTGCCATAGCGCCGAATATTACAAATATAAAATCAAGGTAGACGAAATCCATGAAAACAATATCTTTGAAAACCTGGATAAATAACTCCTTAAAAAAATCAATATGACAACAAAACAACTTCTGCTTGCTGGCTTTTGCTGCATGGCAACCAATCTGATTGCCCAAACAGACCAGATGAAACTGTCGGGGATGGATCTAACCTCCATCTACCAACCTTACGGAATCCCGATGTCCGGCAAAGCAGTCACCGGCGAACCTTTGCAGGTTGCCGGAACGGCTTTTACGGATGGAGTCGGTGTACAGGCAAACAGCAAAATAAAGATTTCCCTCCAAGGCAAATCCACTCTTTTCACATGCAAGATCGGTATCAACGACCAGTCGGTTAATTACAAGGACAGCCGTCTGGCCAAAATTCCCCTGACCAACGGGACAATGCTCTTTTACGACCAGGCGAACGGCCGCAAACAATATGTCGGCACAGGAGAAGGAAGCGGGGAGCTGGAAAAGGGAAGCGTTATCTTCAAAATCACTGGAGACGGGAAAGAACTGTATAACAGCGGCATCATGAGAGGAGGCGAGGCTGCCAAAGAGATCTCCATCCCCATCGAAGGAATTAAGATACTGGAACTGGAAGCGGAAGATGCAAACGACGGAATCAGCGGTGACCATGCCGACTGGCTGGAAGCCGTTGTTACCTATTTCGAGATTAGACCGTCCCTGATCGCTCCCGATTACCAGGGAGAAATCGCCTCCATGCCTAAGAAGGTCGAACAATCCCTCCAGCAAAAGATTAGCCAGTTAGAAGCTGTCAGCCTGCCTTTACCGTCTCCCGGTTACGATTGGCTGATCTGTAGCGAGGAAGCTAAGACAACTGTCCGCCAGGCCAACCAAGGTAAAGACCTTGTGCTGAGCAATGGGTTGGTCAGCCGTGTATTCCGTATCTTTCCAAACCTCGCAACAGTCGACATCCAGAATCTGATGACCGGGGAAAATATGTTGCGGGCCGTGAGCAACGAAGGGATTCTGACGCTCGATGGCAAGAACTATCCGTTAGGCGGACTGGACGGCCAGCCTGAATTCGGCTACACCCAGTACAAATGGCTCGACCGGATGAAACCTTTCGCCAATTCGTTCCGTGTCGTTGATTTCCGGATTTCCGGAATCTCTCCGCGTATCCATTGGACGAGTAAACGATGGGCATTGGAAAAGAAACAGAACCTGTCCGGCAAACAGCTTACCTTCCTATTGGAAGGACCGGACGAACTGAAAGGTGTAAAAGTAAAGCTGCACTATGTCCTTTACGACGGCCTGCCTTGTATATCCAAATGGTTCGAGATCGAAAACCACACAGGTGCAGATGTCAATCTCGATTCCTTCGTGCTGGAACAGTTGGCAATGGCTGAACCGGAGTCGCCGGTAGAGGCCAAGAGCCCGGAAATGTTCCGCAAGCCGAATATCCACGTTGAAAGCGATTGGGGTTTCCTGGGCTTTATCGAAAAGATAGCCGACAAAACCGAGCACTGGAATCCTGATCCGCGCTACACTTCACAGTGTAACTATCCATTGCTGACACCTTGCCTGTTAGAAGTTAAATTGCCGATGGGACCGGACGAGCGGATCAGTAACGGCACTTCTTTTTCAAGTTTCCGCACCTGGCTGATGCCTTTCGACAGTGAGGAAAGGGACCGCAAAGGACTGTTCGTCAAACGGATGTACCGGACAATTGCACCCTGGACTACTGAAAACCCGATTTTCATGCACTGCACCTCCAGCGATCCTGAAGTAGTGAAACAGGCGGTCGATCAATGCGTAGCCACCGGATACGAGATGTTGATCATCAGCTTTGGGTCTGGTCTGGATATGGAAGACGAATCGCCGGCCAACTATGCCAAATTCAAGGAACTGCGCGACTATGCCCACTCCCGTGGTATCGAACTGGGCGGCTATTCACTGCTGTCAAGCCGTTGGATAAGTGATGATGTGGACGTGATCAATCCCGAAACAGGCAAAAGAGGTGGGATGATCTTCGGTAGCTCCCCTTGCCTTTGCAGCGATTGGGGCTATGACTATTTCCGTAAGATCAAACAGTTCTTCGAAAAGACAGGGATGACCGTGTTCGAGAACGACGGTTCCTATCCGGGGAATGTCTGTGCCTCGACTGTCCACGCCCACCACAAAGGATTGAAAGACTCCCAGTGGAAACAGCGCAAACAAATCGCCAATCTCTACCAGTGGATGTGCGAGAACGGCATCTACATGAATATCCCAGACTATGGCTATCTACTGAACGGAGGCAACAAAGTCGGAATCGGTTACCGAGAAGTTAACTGGTCACTGCCACGCGAACGGCAGTTGGTATTGGGCAGACAAGTTATGTATGACGGTCTTTGGGAACGGCTACCGGGTATGTGCTGGACGTTCGTACCGCTCACCCAGTATCACGGAGGCGGAGCCGCCGCTACGCTGGAACCGCTCAGCGAACATCTCGCCGATTATAAAGCCCACATGATACAAAACTATGGAACCGGTGTGCAGGCCTGTTACCGGGGGCACCGGCTTTACGACACCGAAGAGACGAAACGGACGGTAAAAGAGGTCGTCGGCTGGTATAAACAGTATCGTGACATTCTGAACAGCGAAGTGATCCACCTGCGCCGTCCCGACGGTAAGGACTGGGACGGAATCATGCACGTTGCACCCGGCAGGAAGGAAAAAGGATTTGTCATGGTCTATAATCCTACCGACCAACCAATGGAGCGCACCATCAAGTTGCCGCTCTACTATACAGGATTGACCACGGAAGCATTGGTAAAAGAACAGGGTAAAGAGGGTGTTCGCCACACCTTGTCGCGCGACTATACGATTCCGTTGAAAATCCGGATTCCGGCAAGGGGTTATAACTGGTATGTAATAGAATAAAACAAAAACAATCCTTACCGCCGGCATTGCTCCCCTCACCCGGGGCAATGCCGGCTTGATAGCTCTAAGACATTGTCGCTATTAACACACTGGTAAATCATCATTTGGAAGGTTCACATTTTCATCTAAACGAAGCTTAGTGTCGTCCCTGGCTTATTGTAATCTATGTTCCCAACCAAATAAACGGAAAGATTTTAAAACAAATTAAGAATATTGCAAAAATCTAAGCCGTTTGGTCGAAAGTTTGGTTCCTGACCAATGCACAGATTCGATGTATCAGTTTGTTTCTAATATTGTTTATAACTAAATTATGATGCTTCCCCTCTTCTCTTTTGCGCCTGTAATATTCTCTTAATATTGGATCATGTATGGCAGCGGTTCGTGCCGCTTGGGTGAGTAGCGTGTTTAGTTTTTTATTGGCAAATCCACTTGTCTTGGCATTGCTTTTGACACTGGAGCCGGAGGTTCGTTGGAACGGTACCACTCCCGCATAGCAGGCCAGCTTGCGCGGATCGTCAAAACAGGTGAAGTTTTCGGTATAAACGATCAAAGCAAGGGCGTTGACAAAAGCCACGCCTTTGATGGATGTAATACGCTCATAATTGTTTTTGATCTCCTCTTCACTGTTGATCAGATCCATTATTTCCTTTTCCACATCTTTTATTTCACGGTTCAAGTTATCCACTTGTGTCAGGCTATGTTGATATATGTAATCTGTTGCGTGATTCCCTTTTAGGACCGAATGGAGTTCTTTGGCATGTACCAATGCTTCATTTTTCATTTTCACCAATAAATCACGGAATGTGAAAAATGAGTGCAGCGCCCGGATGGTTTCCGTATTGGGGGTATAGACCTTGGCCATATCCTCGAAACGGCAAGCGTATTGTGCGATCAGCAATGAATCCAATTTATCGTTTTTCCCGCGTTGCATGCCGCTGCTGTGTTTGATCCTGTAAGGATGTTCCAGCCACAGTGTATAACCCTCGTGCGCGAGAGTGTTACTCAAACAAACGCTGTAAAGTCCCGTGTTCTCACCGCAAAAGAGCATCTGATCTTTGCCTGTCTGCGGATAGCTATCACAAAGCCATGCCAACAGACTCTCATGTCCGGCAACATCATTACTGAACTCACGGTGGACACCTGAAGATATGTTTTCTTTCTCTATCACACTTACATCTACTTTTTTCTTGGAGAAATCAATCCCGATAAATAATTTATTCATACCTTTATATTGTTTTTGGATTAACCGAAAGCAGGAATGGGCTACTACTCTAAATGATATCCTATTATATATCAATAATCTATTTAGTCTTTGCCTGCTTGACTAACGGAAGTCTGTTACAATAACTAGTCTTTAAAGACTATCGTTTTCCATTAGTGTACTTCCGTTAGTCGGTTAATTTAGTTTCTTCATACAACAAAGATATAAATTAACCTCAGCTTCTTGCTTTACGCAAACTTAGAGTATAGTTTTTCGGAATACCCGTTGGTCCAAATCGAAACAGTAGCGCATGAAATTCGGTTTTCTACCCCATCTATTTCAATTTACCCCTGCGGGTAATATTTTTTAAGAAACTCGCAATAATACAAAGTGTTGGATAATAAACGAATACGAATATTCGCCTTTTAGGGGAGGTTCTTGTATGATTTAACATTTCAGAAAGACAGCAGCCGGTGAATCGAGAGTGGATGCTTTAAGGTAAAAGGATGTATGCTTATTACAAAAAGGAGTCAATACCTTATGTACTGACTCCTTTTTTATGTCGGGGTACCAGGATTCGAACCTGGGACCCCCTGCTCCCAAAGCAGGTGCGCTAACCGGACTGCGCTACACCCCGTTTTTGCAACTCTTGTTATTTTCGATTGCGGTGCAAAGGTATGTATTTATTTTTAACTACCAAATATTTCATTGTTTTTTTTATTTGCGTACATTCGCATCAGTTAAGGAGATCATTACAACAAGATGTATACCCTCTTTATTAATTTTTAGAATGAACATATTGCAAACCAATCTGTTATATATCAAATGATGAAACAAAATTTAAATAATTAAGAAATATGACAATCGCTTATATACGTACGTATTCAAATAAACAACAAACAGAGAGTCAAAAAAATGCAATCGAACAATTTGCAAAAGCAAAAAAAATCGAGATTGATAAGTGGCTAAAAGATGCTAAAAACTCTTCCAAAGGAAAAAACCGGCTCGAAGACGTGATAAAGAATCTGCAGGAAGGAGATATTCTTATCGTTGCGGATGTCACCCGACTCAGCCGGAAACTGATGGAAATTATGCATCTGATTTTGTTGTGCATTGAAAAGAAAGTGACGCTTTACTGTATCAAGGAAGGCTATTCGTTCGAGGACAACGTGGACAGCAAGACATTGGCATTCACATTCGGGCTTGTTTCCGAGATAGAAAGCAAACTTATTTCCGCCCGTACAAAAGAAGCACTGACGGCCAGTAAAAACAAAGGAACGAAATTAGGACGTCCTTTGGGAAGCCCTAAAACCGAATTTCTCCTTTCACAGAAAAGCCAGATCGAAAGAGAGCTGAAAGAAGAAAATGCGACATACGCCGAATTAGCCGATTATTATAAGGTCTCTTTGAGCGGTTTCAAGCGTTTCGTACGCGAAAATATACCGAACTTGCCTTCAAGAAGGAAAAAGAAAAGCGATCTTGAATAAAATGGAAAAAGCGGTACAAACCTAAAGTTTATGAACCTTCCGGAAGTACCGCTTTTTTTATAAATAATCA
The DNA here is from genome assembly GCF_049860805.1 of Parabacteroides vesiculifaciens. NCBI lineage: Bacteria > Pseudomonadati > Bacteroidota > Bacteroidia > Bacteroidales > Tannerellaceae > Parabacteroides > Parabacteroides vesiculifaciens. The sequence goes on along the minus strand of NZ_CP187555.1, from coordinate 1,422,927 downwards.
GGTTCCTATTTCAAGGCATCGAGCACCTGAGGCATCATCGTCCAGATACTATTTTCGTCTTGGGCCGTGTAAATATTTCCATCTACCTCCGACTTGTTATCTGTGGCTTTTCCCTTTTGTATAGCCGGCTTGGCAAGCGGATGGACAGCAACAATCTTTCCATCGATAGCGCCTGCCATATCAAACAACATCGCTCCGGCACAATGTCCGATCATTATTTTTCCTTTCTGTCCGAATGCTGCAATAACAGCCATCAGATCCTGATTGTACGGTTCGCCTGCATGTTGGGCAAACTGAGGTATAGCATCTCCGCATGAGAATACCATCGCATCAAATTCATCTTCATGCCCTTTCAGGTTTGCGATAACATCGTCTACGATCAAAGTGATACCGGAGTTTGTACAAATCTCCTTCGTGTTGCTTACGGCAAACACTTTATAAGAAATGCCATTTTCAAAAAATGCTTCCAGATACTGGAACAATCCACATCCGTTTACCGGATTTACAGCCAAAACTGCTACTTTCTTTGCCATGATAATAATAATTTTAGTGAGACAATAGTTCTTTTTAGTAAGTTTATTACCTTTGTGCAGCAAAGATAAGTAGTCTGATTCGGCAAAACAAGAACGCACCTCTGAATAAGCTACTTACATGGATGTAACTATTGTTGATACATAAGATACTACTAAAACAAAATAAATGAAAAATTTTCATCCGACAGGAAATTGCCCCATCCGGGACATCTTATGCAGGCTCGGCGACAAGTGGTCGATGCTTGTTATGATCACACTGAACGTGAACGGCACAATGCGTTTCAGCGACATTCAAAAAACGATTTCCGATATTTCCCAGCGTATGCTGACCGTCACCCTCCGGACATTGGAAACCGACGGGCTTGTTTCGAGAACGGTCTATGCCGAAGTTCCGCCCCGCGTCGAATACCAGCTTACAGAAACCGGAAAAACGTTGATACCACATATAGAGAGCCTTGTCGGCTGGGCATTGGAGCACATGACGGTTATTTTCGAAAGTCGGGAAAAGACAAGACAGTTATACGGATAGTTAAAATCTTTTATACAAAGTATTTTACGATGCATTTTATCTCTATCTTTGCGCAAAAATTAAAAATTAATCATCTTGGCAAGAAATAAGAAGCAGTTGCCTTTATTGGAAAAGGTAACAATAACAGATGTAGCCGCAGAAGGAAAGGCTATCGCACGCGTGAATGACCTGGTGGTATTCGTACCTTTTGTCGCCCCCGGAGATGTCATCGACATACAGTTGACACGTAAAAAACATAATTATGCGGAGGGAAAAGCTGTGCTTTTTCATGAATATTCGCCCCTGCGTGCAGTGCCGTTCTGCGAACATTTCGGCGTATGCGGCGGCTGTAAATGGCAGCATCTACCCTACGAGGAACAGATCCGCTACAAACATAAGCAAGTGATCGACAATCTGACGCGCATCGGCAAGATCGAGATGGAAGAAATACTTCCGATCAAGGGCTCCAAACACACGACTTTCTATCGTAACAAGCTCGAATTTACGTTCTCCAACAAGAAATGGCTGACGGAAGAAGAGGTGAAGACCGGAGCCAAGTTCGATTGCATGAATGCGGTCGGTTTCCATATTCCGGGAATGTTCGACAAGGTGCTCGACATTCACAAATGTTGGTTACAAAACGACATTTCAAACCGTATCCGACTGGCTGTAAAAGAATACTGTCTGACACACGAAGGTTATCCGTTCTTCGACCTCCGCAATCAGGAAGGGTTTGTGCGCACGCTGATGATCCGCACGGCTTCGACAGGCGATCTGATGGTAGTGCTGGTGTTCTTCTACGAAGATGTGGAACGTCGTGAAGCGCTTCTCTCCCATATCGCCGAACGGTTTCCGGAGATCACTTCGCTGATGTATGTCATTAACGAAAAATGCAACGATACGATCACCGACCAGGATGTTCTTGTCTTCCGCGGAAAAGATCATATCATCGAGGAGATGGAAGGACTTCAGTTCAAAGTCGGCCCGAAATCATTCTACCAGACCAACAGCGAACAGGCTTACGAACTGTACAAAGTTGCCCGCGAGTTTGCCGGACTGACCGGAAACGAAATGGTCTACGACCTGTACACCGGAACCGGCACGATCGCCAACTTCGTCTCCCGCCAGGCAAAGAAAGTGATCGGCATCGAATATGTACCCGAAGCAATCGAGGATGCCAAAGTCAACTCCGCACTGAACAAAATCGAAAACACGTTGTTCTATGCCGGCGACATGAAGGACATCCTGACACAGGATTTCATCAACCAACACGGCCGCCCGGATGTTATTATCACAGATCCTCCCCGTGCCGGTATGCACGACGATGTGATCAACACGATCCTCTTTGCCGAACCGGAACGTATCGTATACGTAAGCTGTAACCCGGCGACGCAGGCACGTGACCTGAGCTTGCTCTCCGTGAAATATGCCGTCAAGAAGGTACAGCCGGTAGATATGTTCCCTCATACGCATCATGTGGAAAATGTCGTTCTCTTGGAGAAATTAAAAAATAAGAATTAATAATTAAGAAATGAAGAAAGTCATCCTCTTGTTTTTTGTGACACTGTTGTTGTCCGGTTGTAATCGTGCGAGGCAGGAACAAGGACAGGAGGATGACGATGTGACAATCGACCTGTCGCAACTGAAAGCGCAAGGCGAAATAACCGCCGTCACGCTTTATAGCTCGACTTCTTATTTCCAGTATAAGATGCAGCCGATGGGTTACGAATACGAACTGATCAAGGATTTCGCCCGCTCGGAAGGATTGAAACTAAACATCAAGGTTGCAGAAAGCCCGACGAAGCTGATCGAGATGCTGGAAGCCGGCGAAGCGGATGTAGTCGCCTACCCGATCCAGATCAGTAACCGCATGAAAGAGAAACTGATCTATTGCGGACGGGAAGAACAAGACTGCCAGGTGCTGATCCAGCGTGCCAACAAAGGCGACAAGGTAATCACCGACGTGACGGAACTGCTCGGAAAAGATGTCTATGTGAAACCGGGAACCAAATACTTCGAACGACTGAAAAACCTCGATGTAGAACTAGGCGGCGGTATCCGGATCCATGAGGTGGATGCCGATACAGTGACGACGGAGGATTTGATCAGCATGGTTTCGCTGGGGGAAATTCCTTACACCATAAGCGACGAGAATATAGCCCGACTGAACAAAACTTATTTCTGGAATCTGAACGTCTCGTTGAAGATCAGCTTTATGCAACGCTCTTCATGGGTCGTACGCAAAAGCAGCCCCGAACTGGCCGGGGCCATCGACGCCTGGGCTTCCGACAAATCGGGGACACATGTCTACAAAGCTTTAATCAAACGTTACTTCGAACTAAGCAAGCAACCCATTACAACCGAGCTTCCGGAGGTCAAGAACGGCCATGTTTCGCCCTACGACGATCTGTTCCGCAAACATGCCAAAAACATCGGTTGGGATTGGCAACTGCTCGCCTCGATCGGCTATCAGGAATCCCGCTTCAACCCGAACGTTGTCTCATGGGCCGGCGCGGAGGGGCTGATGGGGATCATGCCGAATACGGCCAAGGCATTGGGAGTAACGCCTCATGAACTGAAAGAACCGGACACGGGTATCCGTACAGGTGTCGATTGCCTGCGCCGTTTCCGCCAGGGATTCGCAAAAGTGACCGATCCGGTCGAGAAGATCAAGTTCACGTTGGGAGCCTACAATGCAGGGATCGGACATATTTACGATGCCCAGCGATTAGCGGAGAAATACGGTAAGAACCCTTATGTTTGGGATGACAATGTGGCTGAATATATCCGGCTGAAAAACGATCCGGAATACTACAATGACCCGGTCTGCAAACACGGTTACCTGCGCGGTTCGGAAACCTTCAACTATGTGCGCGAAGTGATGGAGCGTTACAACTACTATCTCGGCAAAACAGGGACAAGAAAGTAATAGGGACTATAGCTCAATTTTACGACAACATCTTACTTGGAACTAAGACGACCTCCTATAAATTCTCCTTGATCATCTCTTTTACCAACAGCATCACCTTCGGATGGTTGAGCGGGATGCCATCTAAAATCTCTTTTATCTCATTCGTACTGATCGAGAATGCGGTTTCTCCCGCATGATATTCAAAACAAACATTAATCTCCGGATTGCCGGTGATCAGCATGGCGACCGTTCCCGGAAGATCCCCCCAGGGCGGGCAGTCGATATGGTCAGCCAGGAATGTGGCCGTCACCTCCGTCCCCTTTCCCGGCTCGGATGTGATAAACACGGAACCGCCGGTCTGCTCCGCATTCTGGATCAGGAAGGGAACACCGAGCCCCACTTTGCGAGTCGTACGGGTGGTGTAGAACGGATTTGTGATACGGGCAACGGTTTCAGCATCCATCCCCGAGCCGTTGTCCGTGATACGGATGATGATCCTGGCATCCTGCTCTTCTATAAACAGACTTATTTCCGACGCGTTCGCCCGGATGCTGTTTGCGGTGATATCGGTAATATGGAAAGATAGATTATTCATGCTGTTACAATCGTATGGCCGTTTTCCCTCCGGAAAGCCATTGCCAAATGTTGGAAATCGAGCGCGCCGGCTTTCAGCAGGGAGTATTTTGTGCCGATCTGTTCGGGATAATGCGCATCGGAGGCGCGGTAGACCGTATAATGCTTCAAATAAGTATGTGCCGCCACTAACTTTTCATAACGGGCCGCATCGTTGAACTCTATTGCATCCAAAGGCAACGAAGGATCGATAAACCCCAGCTGGCTGATCAGGCTGAACGAAGGGCGTTCGACATGCGCCGCAATGAACAACCCGCCCAATTGCCTGACGGTAGCAGCAATCTGACCGACACTCCGGTCGAGGGCCGAAAGCAACAGATAAGGCGCTTCCCCCACGATCTCGTTCCGGCTGTTCACCCAAACCTGGTCGCCGAAACGTTCGGGATCGTTCGGGACAGGCGGCAGATGGTCATCTAAGTATTTCTGGAAAGCGGCACGAGCCTGGTCGTCTGCAAAAAGCACGACACAATGCGCCTCCTCGCGTGTCGTCACCTCGACACCGGCAAAGACCACCAATCCCCGCTCCTTTCCTAAAGTCTGGATTTCGGGACCTTGCAGCGTACTGTTATGATCCGTGACCGCGATTGCGTCCAGCCCCCGTTCGAGGGCCGTTTCCACAATCCGCTGCGGACTCATCTCCAGGCTTCCGCAAGGCGAAAGGCAGGTGTGCAGGTGCAAGTCAACCCGGAACTCTTTCATGCCTGTTGCAAAAGGCGGTAGATTTTTCCCGTTGCCTCAAAAGCGGGAAGCGGCGTTCCGAGCAAAGGCACGTCTTCCTCTTTTCCTTTCTCAAGCGTTTCCTCGTCCGGCGAAGCCCCGTTCACGATCAGGACGGCTGCCGCATCTTTCAGGGTGGCGACGGCCAGGATGTTCTGGTGCGTCTGCATCGTGATCCACAACATCCCTTCGTCGATATGTCCCATTACGTCACTCAACAAGTCACTGGTGTAACCGCCGGAGATCTCCGCGTCTAATCCTGCCTCCCCGCAAAAAACGGTTAGGTTCAATTCCCTCACTAAATCACTGACCTTCATATTTAGCTCCTTTCTTATAACAATCTTTATTCAACCGGTCTTTTCCCCACGTCTTCTCGATCAGGCGGAAAGCATGCTCCTTGTCCAACTTCCCATGCTTTTCCATATTGCGCTGCATGAAGACGCAATCGCTGAACTGCGCTTCGTGGCGTACAATGTCTTCCGCCAACGCCTGACAATTGGGCGAACCGCAGGCTCCGCAGTCGATACCGGGCAGGTAGCACATCAACTTGCGCACCTGCTCCATTTTTTTCAGGACTTCTTCTATATTCCCTTCATACCGCAACTTCGGATTAGGCTGAAGCGGACGAATAGTGATGTGCTGTTTCAGATAAGACAGCGCCTCCAACCGGTCGGAATAGATCAGCGGAGCCTTGTCGCGCTTCATCGAACGCTTCATCACCCGCTCTGAAGTTAGGAAACGGTTAGCAACAGCCAGCACACCGCCTGCACAACTCCGGTCACAGGCGCGCAGTTCAAGGAAGTCCACGTTGCGCACCTCGGTTGTCGACTCCATCCGTTCCAGAAACTCGATCACATTGTGTATCTCGTCGATCGCCAGGCAACGGCCGGAAAAATGCTTGGCCTCTCCTCCGGTCTGGCTCCAACGCATCTCCTTTTTGGTCAGGGCCGGCGGGAGAACGCATTCGGGTTTATAATCCTTCGGGCGGTTTTTCAGGATATGGTATACCTTATTATATAAGGTATCCATATTGATCACCCCTTTGATCGTCGACGAATATCCTTCCGCACCTTTCAGCGCAGCGATCTTGGCAGCACAGGGTGTCACATAAAAGACACCGATCTCATCAGACGAGAATCCGTCTTCTTCCAGCACCTTGTGGTAGTATGCGGCTGTCGCATTGACAGGCGCCTTCACCAACAGGATATTATCGACTAAGGCCGGAAAGCGCACCTGTATCAGCCGGACGATAGCCGGGCAAAACGAACTGATAACCGGCTTATCCTCCGCCTGTTCCATCTGCCTGAGCATTTCGCGATGGATCATGTCAGCCGTAAACTCCACCTGATACACGTGGGTAAAGCCCAACTCATAGAGCGCGCTGAAAATCTCCTCTTCCGTCGTATATTTGGAGAATTGCCCGATAAAGACCGTCGGGACCAGCACGACACGCGCTTTATAGTCGAATATCTTTTGAAAGTCGTCCTGCTCCACATAGATAGCTTCGGCCGGGCAAGCTTTCAGGCATTCGCCGCAGTCCACACACCAGCCCTTGCGGATGGAGGCTTTCCCCTCGCGAATGCGGATCGCACCGGTCGGGCACTTCGTCATACAGTGGGTACACCCGACACAGCGGTCATTGTCTATTTTCAATGCGTGGTAAAACTTTGTCTCTTCCATGGCTATCTGTCGTTTGCGGAGAAATAGGTCAGCATACGGACGGTCGTACCTTTTCCTACTTTGCTCTCGATCGTTAATTCATCTACATTCTTCTTCATATTGGGCAACCCCATGCCTGCTCCGAAACCCATCTCGCGGACGGCAGCCGAGGCGGTGGAAAAACCTTCCTGCATCGCCTGTCCGATATCGGGAATGCCGGGGCCTTCGTCTTGCAACAGGAGGCTGATCTTATCGGCTTCGATATCGGCCAACACCATCCCGCGCCAGGCATGAGCCACGACGTTGACCTCGGCTTCATAGAGGGCAACGACCACCCGCTTGATGATGCGCGGATCGACAGACAGTTGCTTCAAGACCTTCTTTATCTGGCTCGAAGCATAACCGGCTTTTGAGAAGTTGCCTCCTTCCAGTTCAAATCTGAATTGCATATCTTCACCTCCTTCTTGATTAATAGATCGGCGGCAAACCGTTACAATAGAGTTCGCCGACCGTATGGTACATCGAGTGATCCGTTTCCATCAGGATCATATCGTTTTCCGCTGCCAGTTGCAGCATATCGGGAGTCGCTTTCTTGCCCCGCACGAACAGGATGCAAGAAACATCCGCCATCTCTGCCGTCCGGATCGTCTGCATATTGCACAAGCCCGTGACGAGCAGCACACCGTTGCAATCCAGTGTCAGGACGTCGCTCATCAGGTCGCTTGCGAAAGCACATTGCACTTCGTGGTCTTCCCGGCCGCTTCCGCACATGACTATCGCGCCGGTAAGTGCCGTTATCTGCCGTATCTTCATATTATATAAAGGTTATATTTGCCGGGACAATGTAAGAAATAGTTATAACTTTGCAAGCGAAAAGATACAGAAAGTTACAACTAAATCATGAAAATATGGGTGTAGTAATAGGTATTGACGTCGGTGGAAGCACAACCAAGATTATCGGAGTAGAAAACAAGGCCATCAAATCGCCGATGTTCGTCAAGGCGACAGATCCGGTCACCTCGCTCTTCGGAGCTTTCGGTAAGTATATCTATGACAACGGGATCACCTTGCCTGAGATCGAGATGGTGATGCTGACGGGAGTGGGAAGCGCTTTCATCGACCAACCGCTATACGGCTTGCCGACAGCCAAGACCGATGAATTCTTAGCCAACGGCCTCGGAGCCAAATATGCCGCTTCGCTGGAAAACCTGATTGTCGTAAGCATGGGGACGGGAACTTCTTTCGTAAAGGTGGAAGGACAGCAGATCCAGCACATCGGCGGGATAGGCGTCGGAGGCGGAACCTTGCTGGGGCTCTCCCGCCTGCTCCTGAAAACACAGGACATTCATCTGATCGCAGAAATGGCCCGGAAAGGGACCTTGACAAATATCGACCTCCAGATACAGGACATCTGCAACAAGCCCCTGCCCGACCTTCCGCTGGACGCCACCGCCTCCAATTTCGGAAAGGCGGACGGCAACGCCTCTCCCGAAGACATCGCTTCCGGAATTATCCACATGGTCTTGCAATCGATCGGCCAGGCCGCTATCCTGTCGGCTCTCAACAGCCCGATCCGTGATTTCGTCCTGATCGGCAATCTGACGCAACTGCCCCAATGCAAGGAGATTTTTCCCAAGCTGGAAGAGATGTATGGCGTCCGTTTCCTGATCCCCAAATATTCGGAATACAGGACGGCCATAGGCGCCGCCCTTACCTATATGGACGGGGCGCCGATTCATCCGATCAAATAAAGCAATAAAAAGATTAGTAATTATCTGTCAGCGCATTGCATTTATAAATCATTTACCTGTCGATGTGAAAGTATGTATACTGCCATATAAAATATTTACATCGGCAGGTTCGTTCCCGCCGCAAGCCGACAGGGGTAAATCCAGGGCAAACGCATCAAAATACAGTTCGTTTCTTGGCATATTATCCAATTGGCTCATTATTTCCTCAAAACGAATCTTATTGTCATCTATTACTTATTGTATGATTCACTAAAATACTCGTTGGTCTGAATCGAAACAGTAGTGCATCTAATTTGGTTTTCTACCCCATATATTTCAAATTACACTTGCGGGTAATATTTTTTAAGAAACTCGAAACAATGCAAAACGCTGGATAATAGATGAATACGAATATCCTCCTTTTTAGGGAACTTATTGTGCGATTTAACAATCAAAAAGACGGATTTACCTTTGCCAAGAAATGAGTTTTTTGATGCGGTTGCCTTAGGGGAAATCGGTAAAACTTTCTAAAGGTTGACAAAAGATACAGAGTAGCGATAAAAATAATGGGGTACGAATAGGTTAGGATTGCAATTTATTCCTATCTTTGGTAGCATTAAATTAAATTTATAATATCATGTTCGCAAAAGAAACTTATATCGCCCGCAGGGCTAAATTAAAACAGACGATAGGTTCCGGCCTGCTGTTATTTCTGGGTAACGATGAGTCCGGCATGAACTATGCCGATAACACATACCATTTCCGCCAGGACTCCACTTTCCTGTATTTCTTCGGGCTTCCCTACGCCGGATTGTCCGCCATCATCGACATAGATAACGACCGTGAGATCATTTTTGGCGACGAATTGACAATCGACGCAATTGTCTGGATGGGAACACAGCCGACGCTGAAGGAAAAGAGCGAAGCTGCCGGTATCACCGAAGTCCGTCCGTTCAAGGAAATCGAAACATATCTGAAGAACGCGCAGCAGAAAGGCCAGCCGATCCATTACCTGCCGACTTACCGCGCCGAACATCAGATCAAGCTGTTCCAGTGGTTGGGTATCATTCCGGGAGCCGAGAAACCGTCCGTTCCTTTCATTATGGGCGTAGTCAACCAGCGTAACTATAAGAGCGAAGAAGAAATTGCCGAAATAGAGAAAGCCTGTATCGTGACAGCCGACATGCACCTGGCTGCCATGCGCACCGTCCGTCCGGGTATCCGCGAAAGTGAAGTGGCAGCTGCCGTTGCCGAAGCTGCTTTTTCAAAGAACTACGAACTCTCCTTCCCGATCATCGCGACGATCAACGGGCAGACGCTGCACAACCATGACCACAGCAATTTGATCAAGAGCGGCGATATGCTGCTGCTCGATGCCGGTGCCGAGACAGAGATGGGATATGCCGGCGATATGTCGTCCACGATTCCTGCCGATGCCAAATTCACCACTCGCCAACGTGAAATCTATGATATCCAGGTGGCTGCCCACGAAGCGGCTGTTGCGGCTTTGCGGCCGGGCATTCCTTTTGTCGATGTATACGAATTGTCCTGCAAGGTGATCATGGAAGGTCTGAAAGAATTAGGCTTCGTGAAAGGTGATCCGATGGAAGCAGTCAAAGCCGGTGCTCATGCCATGTTCATGCCTTGCGGCCTGGGACACATGATGGGACTGGACGTTCATGATATGGAAAACTTAGGCGAAGTCTACGTCGGATATGACGGCCAGCCGAAGAGCACGGAGTTCGGACGTAAGTCTCTCCGCCTCGGACGTAAGTTGGAACCGGGCTTTGTCCTGACTATCGAGCCGGGCGTTTACTTTATCCCCGAACTGATGGATCTCTGGAGAAGCCAGAACAAGTTCACCGAATTTATCAATTACGACAAGCTGTTCACATACAAAGATTTCAGCGGTATTCGCAACGAAGAGGATTATCTGATCACCGAAAACGGCGCCCGCCTGTTAGGTAAAAAGATCCCCGTTCGTGCTGAAGAAGTGGAAGCGATAAGGAAATAAGCAAGATAGACACGAGAGTGCGTCAACCGTTCGTATCTACGGGACGCACTCTTGTGTTTTTATCTGGTTTTTTACAACTTTTATCCAGCCCCGGAAGTTGGGAGTCCTCTGCGATGCCAAGTTATTGCTCGATCCGAAAATCCCGAATCTTTCATTTTAGGAGATGCCTTGGGTGCAAACATCTCCGGTGTAATCACTTCGGCCATCATAACAGGTATTTATATAACGATTATCCCATATCTCTGATCAGAATCATCGCGAGTTTGAAATTCAAGAAAAAGCATTATTTTTGGAAAACACTTTTTACTTAAAAGAATTATTCGTTTCTTCGCCATACAATTATAATAGTATGGAACAAAAAGACGAAATAATACTGATAAACATAAATGGTACGGATCGTCCGGGAGTGACCGCTGCCCTTACCGAGATACTGGCCAAGAATAATGCTGTTATTTTAGACATCGGTCAAGCCGACATCCATAACAATCTATCTTTAGGAATCTTATTCCAGAGCAGCGAAGGAAACTCAGGAGATATTTTGAAAGAGTTGCTCTTCAAAAGCTACGAGCTGGATGTGAACATCCGTTTCAATCCGATCACCGAAGAGGCTTATAACCAATGGGTTTCCATGCAGGGCAAGAACCGGTATATCATAACGATCCTCGGACGTAAATTGACGGCCCGGCAAATTGCAGGCGTTACACGCATCGTTGCCGACCAGGATATGAACATCGACGACATCAAGCGCCTGACCGGACGTATTCCGTTAGACGAGAATGCCCGTACGCCGAAAGCAAGCGTGGAATTCTCCGTGCGCGGAACTCCCAGGGACAAGGAACAGATGAAGGCTGACTTTATGAAGCTCTCCGCCGAGCAGGAAATGGATATCTCTTTTCAGGAAGAGAGCATGTATCGCCGTATGCGCCGGCTGATCTGTTTCGATATGGATTCGACGCTGATCGAAACGGAAGTGATCGACGAACTGGCCATGCGGGCCGGTGTCGGCGACCAGGTGAAAGCCATTACCGAATCGGCCATGCGGGGGGAAATAGACTTCTGCGAAAGTTTCCGCCAGCGTTGCGCTTTATTGAAGGGACTGGATGTTTCCGTCATGCAGGAGATTGCCGAGAACCTGCCGATTACCGAAGGGGTGGACCGCCTGATGCGTATCTTGAAAAAAGTAGGTTTCAAGATTGCGATCCTTTCCGGAGGATTTACCTATTTTGGCAACTATCTGAAACAGAAATACAACATCGACTATGTCTATGCCAACGAGCTTGAAGTGGAGAACGGGAAGCTGACCGGGCGCTATGTGGGCGATATTGTGGACGGAAAACGCAAAGCGGAACTGCTCCGCCTTATTGCACAAGTCGAGAACGTTGATATCCGCCAGACGGTTGCCGTAGGAGACGGCGCCAATGACTTGCCTATGATCAGTATTGCCGGTCTTGGGATCGCTTTCCATGCCAAACCGAAAGTAAAGGCCACAGCCAAACAGTCCATTTCAACGATCGGGCTGGACGGCATCCTGTACTTCTTAGGCTATAAAGATTCTTATCTGGATGAAAGAATGTAACAATTAAATAATAAGAGAAATATGATCAGACACATCGTAATGTTCAAATTGAAGGAGTTTGCAACTCCGGCTGACAAACAAGCTAAAATGCAGGAAATCAAAAGAGGATTGGAAGCATTGATCGACAAAATCGACGTATTGCGCATGATCCGAGTAGACTTTAACGTGAATCCGGCAGAGACATGGGATATAATCCTGACAACAGAACTGGATACGCTCGAGGATGTCAGCACCTATGCCAACCATCCCGAACATGTTGCCATATCCAAAGGTATCATCGGCCCCGTTAAGGCAGATAGAGCCTGTGTAGATTATGAATGCTAACCAGGTGAGTTGTATCATGAAAGACTTTGATATTGAAGAACGTGTAAATCGTGCAGTCCGGAATTTCGAAGCGGGTTATAACTGTGCGCAATCCGTCTTCCTGGCCTATTCGGATGTTTTTGAGCTGGACATGGAAACGGCCAAGAATGTGTCTGTCTCTTTTGGAGGAGGCGTAGGCCGTATGCGTGAAATTTGTGGAACGGTCAGTGCAATGGCCATGTTGGCTGGTTTCAAATATCCGGTTCTGGATATTACCGACCAGGAAGCTCGCACGAAGAACTATGCAATGGTACAGAAAATGGCTGACATATTTAAGAAGAAGCACGGTACGATTATCTGCCGCAGGCTCTTGCCTCCTGAAGATGCCGCAGCAACATCACCGGCACCGGCTGCCCGTACACAAGAATATTACCAGAAACGCCCCTGTGGAAGATTCGTGGAAGATTCGGCCCGCATTGCAGGGAAAATGCTGAAAGGAGAATTGGATTGATGGCTTATGCCATCAATCTGATTTGTGTGACAATTCCTAAACTCCGTATATCGTTAAATAAGTTCATATAAGAGGAAATAGCCTTGACATTCACCTTGTAGGTGATAACGGATCTATCCTCTTTATAGAATGTTTCGAAAGAAACACTGACGATAAAAACGCCTTTATCCTCCAATATTTTACGGACAGCCTTTAAGTCGGGTGTAGCTGTAGAGCAAGTAATCGTCAAAATCTTATTGACACCGTTCAGGAACATCCTTCTCTCCAAACGTTCCAGGCTGACCAAAATAAAAAGTGTTATAACAGTTGCAATAGCAGCCGGAATATACATTCCGGCTCCCACTGCCAAACCTATTACTGCCATTACCCAAATACAAGCCGCTGTCGTCAGTCCATGTACACTCCCGTGACTCTGAATAATCGCTCCCGCTCCGAGGAAACCGATCCCGGAAAGTACTTGTGCCGCAATACGTCCCGGATCGCCGTTCAGGAAATTAGGATAGCATTGCGGAATCCAGATCGAGACCAGCATGGCTGCAGTCGAACCCATACAAATCAATGTGAAAGTACGCATTCCCGCCTCCCGTCTTCTGAACTGGCGTTCTATCCCGATGACAGCTCCCAGAAAGAAACTGATCAACAGTTTTACGGCTGCCGTATAGGGAGTAATAGCTGTATTTTGTAATATGTCGTTTATCTGTTCAAACATACTTGTTGCTTTAGTAACACGCAAATACAAATATTTGTTGATTACTTGACCTCAGTTATTTCAATCACGTGGCTATTTGTCGGCCGACTCGAGAATACAGGAATACCGACATTCATCAGGAATTCCCCTGAGAGCGTTTTACCGTTGCAGGCTAAACGGGATTGCGTTCCCGGAACCAGGTTGATTTCTTTCAGTTCGTAACGGGCATCTTTCTTCAATCCCTGTAGACGAAGGGGTTGCATCGCTTCTGCATATCTCGGATGGATATCGAATGCAAACAGGACGGCCTTGTCTGCATTCCCGTTGGCATACATAACGGCAGCATGCTGGCCATCATAAGGTGATTGCAATCGATACTGGTCGCCATCCAGAATAACATTGTTCAAGCGTTTGAAGTTAGCTACTGCCTCCTTGCAATATTGCTGGTCTGCAGCGTTCATTTCGTGAACACGGATATCGAAACCTAACTTGCACATACTGGCAACGTCTGTACGGAACTTGACCGGCTGTTTTCCCCAACTTGTTACATGGGCAGCCATACTCTTGGCCGGGAAGAAGTGCGAATATCCCCACTGGATGAAGATACGTTCCACAGCATCCGTATTATCGCTCGGCCAGAATTCCGTGAAGTATTTCAATGCTTCATAGTCACAACGGCCACCGCCACCGGAACATAACATCATCGGCAGATTCGGATACTTCTGTTTGATCCGTTCCAAAACATTATACAAACCGCGTACATGTTCGATGTATAAATGAGACTGCTGATCTTTCAGATACGGTGAATAGATATTCGTAATCGGGCTGTTGCAATCCCATTTGAAATAGGCGATACCCGGATATTTCGTCATCAAATTATCGACAACACCATATACATAATCCTGCACTTTCGGATTACTTAGATCCAAAACCATCTGATTTCTAAAGTAATACTCGTCACGATTAGGTAGATGAATCACCCAATCCTTATGCTTTTCATACAATTCGCTTTTGGGATTAACCATTTCCGGTTCGATCCACAAACCGAATTTAATGCCTTTATCCGTTGCTTCTTTCACCAACTTTCCGATACCGTTAGGCAGTTTGGTTGCAGTCTCTTCCCAATCTCCCAGGCCTTGATGGTCGCTGCTGCGGGGATATTTGTTGGCAAACCAACCGTCGTCGAGCAGGAACATATCGACTCCCAGTGTAACGGCTTCATCCATGATATTCACGAGCTTGTCTTCATTAAAGTCAAAATAGGTCGCTTCCCAGTTGTTCAGCAATGTCATACGGGATTTCTCGCCGTCTTTCAACTGATATTTGCGCGCCCAACGTTGGAAATCGCGGCTGGCTTTGCCTTTGCCCTCTGCACTGTAGGTAAAAATGAATTCCGGTGTGCGGAATACCTCGTTCGGCTTCAGCGAGTATTCCGATGCATACGGGTTTATGCCGGAAAGAATACGCAGGCCATTTTCGTTGTCTACTTCGAATGTAAAACGGTAATTGCCTGTCCATCCGATAGTTCCGAATAACACATTACCTGCATTTTCTTCCGCTTTTTTGTCTAAGGCAAGCAAAAAGAACGGGGAGCAAAACATATTTGCACGGCTTCCTAACTTGGTATCCAACATCTTTTTACCAAAAGCCAGTTCGGTTTCCTTCATATTGGCTTCATGTGCCCAATCCCCTGCAAATTCGGTCAGGAAATACTTGCTGCCGTTCAGATGCAGCAAAGAGGAAGCGTAATTATAAAGGGTTACAGGCTTTTTCTCCTGATGTGAAATCTCGGCATACTCCTTGATGATGTTTTCTTTTGGATAAGCGATGAAATGCAACTTCACTTCGACCGGATATTTATCATCTTTCAAAAGAATTACCGTCTCGTTTACTCCCGGCTGAAGCTGTTTGCTTTCATGGGAAACATATTTAAGGAGCAGGGACGGGTTGCCGTCGTTATGCAAAACACGGATGGCCGGCTCGAAATAATCTTCCAAGCCATGCGTCAGATAAGCTTCGTTTCCGAGAGGTAATTGTGCGATATCCGAATCAAATGACAGTTTTTGACCCAGATAAGATTGATAAAGGCGACCATTTTTATCATCAACCTTATAAATAAGGCTAATGTTATCGGTCGTAATTGGAATTACAGTTTTTCCATTTGCACTCAGCGTCGCTGATATTGCTATTAGACATAGCAAAAAAAGGTGTCTGATCTTCATGTTTTTCTTCTATAAATTATTAATTAGATATTACAAATCCAAGGTTTATTTTATATACGAACAAAGATATTATAATTATTGGAATAACCATGTTCCAAACAAATAAAAATATAAGAAAAAAGCCTGCAAAACGACTTATTTCAGGCGTTTTACAGGCTTTTCTTTAATTTGTTATTCAGGAAAGGATTATTTTATCCGATTTCTTTATACTTCCAAGGCCCCGATCAGTTCGCGGACAGACGAAAACCCATGTCTGTTGCAATAGTCATCCATCCCTTCGATAACCTTTATGCCAACGGCAGGATCTACAAAGTTGTAGGTTCCGATCTGGATTGCCGTAGCTCCGGCCAGCATAAATTCCACCGCATCTTTCCAGTTGGAAATACCGCCCAAACCGATAATAGGAATCTTCACCGCCTTATAAGTCTGCCATACCATCCGCAAAGCAACCGGCTTTACACACGGACCGGAAAGGCCACCGGTTATTGTAGATAATACCGGTTTACGCTTCTCCGCATTAATAGCCATGCCCAGCATAGTATTAATCAATGAAACGGAGTCAGCTCCCTCGGCTTCCACCGCCCGGGCAATCTCCGTAATATCGGTTACATTGGGAGAAAGTTTTACAATAAGGGTCTTCGGATAAACCTTGCGGACGGCCTTCACGACTTCGCCTGCTCCACAGGTGGTCACACCGAATGCCATACCTCCCTGCTTCACATTCGGGCAGGAAATATTCAGTTCGATAGCCGGGATCTTATCCAGATCCGCTATCTTTTCAGCACATTCCACATACGTTTCGACAGAAGAACCGCTCACATTAACGATCATGTTCGTGTCGATATCCTTAATCTCCGGATAGATATGATCGACAAAATATTGTGCACCCTTATTCTGCAAGCCTACAGCATTCAACATCCCCGAAGGTGTTTCCGCCATACGGGGGTACAAGTTTCCTTCGCGCGGCTGGATCGTTGTTCCTTTCACAAAAATACCACCCAAGCGGGAGATATCCATAAAGTCTGAATATTCAATGCCATATCCGAAAGTACCCGATGCCGTCATGACCGGGTTCTTCAATTGTAAATTACCGATGTTTACGTTTAATTCAGCCATGTCAAATTTTCAATATTAAATACAGGTCCTTCAGTACATACACACACATGATGTTCATCCTTCGTCTTTTCCACACAACATAAGCAAGCGCCTATACCACAAGCCATTGTGTTTTCCAGAGATACCTCGCAAGCAATAGAACTCGCATGAGCATATTTAGCCACAGCCACCATCATAGGCTTGGGTCCACAAGTGTAAATCTGGTCGAATTGTACATCTTTCAATATGGAATGGTTGGTTACATACCCCTTTTCACCCAGTGAACCGTCTTCAGTTGTAACATACACGGTTCCAAACTGTTCGAATTGTTCCAATTGTAACACATCCTCTTTCGAGCGGGTCCCTAAAAGGAAGGTTGGCGTATAACCGGCCTCTTTCAGGATTGCACCCAAAAATAACATCGGGGCTGTCCCGACACCGCCGCCGATCAGCAGGAGTTTTTGCTCTTTATCGGCAGGCATGGTGAAACCATTCCCCAAAGGCAACATAATATTTACAATATCGCCCGGCTTATACTCGGCCATCCGGCGCGTCCCGTCGCCAACCAATTGGATAAGTAACCACAGTTCATTAGTCGCTCTATCAACATAATTAATCGAGATCGGGCGGCGAAGAAATGTTGTAGGAGAGTTATCCACACGTACCTGTACGAACTGTCCCGGTAACATTTCCGGTAGGATCTGATCAGATGTTAGTTTAAGCAGGCAATAATTTTTATGAAGGCTGCAGTTTTCAGTCACCTTCATGTCAAGCATGTACTTCTTCATATAATATGATTAGTCAAATTCTATACAAAGATACATGAATATGGTATATAAACCAAAACAAGCTATTCTTTCTTGTTTTTTTCGGAAATAAAAGTATCAAACGTATTATCGGAATAGAATATCATTATTTTGCTTACTTTTCTGGCAGTTGTTTCTTGTTGTATAATTTGCTCAACAACAGGCAATTTAGTACTGTTTACAGGTGTGTCAACCCTTATTTCCTTGCGATATTCAAGAGCGACTTGCCCCTCGGACGGATTTATTGCCGTATTTTGGAACAAATCGGGTTGTGTCGACACATGATCTCGCGTCATTTCGCCTTTACCGAAAAGGAGCCAGTCGGAATCTACATAAGTGAACCGTTCCAGTATTTTAATAAGGACATCCAGACTGACATTATTTCTTCCGTTCAATATATGCGACATCGCTGAACGCTGGATACCGATTGCCTCTGCAAATTTAGAAGGAGTCAAGCCTTCACGCTCCATTATTTTGGTAATACGTCCTATCATTTCTGTAAATCCTAATTAATTTATAAATATACTGCCATTATGTCTGTTTGCATAGTAAAAATGTACACAAATCATTAGTGATACAAATATACACTATAATTCTCAATTGTGCAATTTAATTAGATAAACTTGAACGATTACTTTTGTATTCAGTAGATAACAATCGTATATAGTATAATTGTAAACAGGTTGTTTTAGTATAAAAATAGGGTTGAAGCATTACTTCGCCATAAAGGTGTACTTTGCTGTTATACTTTTAATTATAGACAGGATATGTAGAAGATATACTCCTATTTACCGATGTTTGTACACATATGTAGCAAAATAATTAATGCGTTAGATTAATAATCCCGTGTAATTAATTGGTTGATGGAAATTTATGTCGAAAATATAAAACAGAGATAAAACTCCTGTTTTTGCTTGTTTAAGATAATAATGTAAACCGACACAAATGTTTCATATCTATAGTTTGTATACAAAATAGAATTGTAAACAGTCAATTTTTACACAAAAAGAACTGTTCACATTTATAACAAGCATAATTATGTTCACAATTCAATACTATTCTGAAAAGGCTTGCTTTAATATACTGACAAAATGTCCCTATTTACGTTTGTCACATTTGCTAATCAATATACTTTTGTACAGGTAAAGCCTTAACCCTTCCATTTTTGTGATTTTCGTGAACAGATGTCCAAGAGCAGACAAATATTAAAATCTCAGGATGGTAAAATTGAAGATAATGAGTTGAAAAACAAAAAGAAGAGGCTTTTTATCCGGTTCAACTTTTCTGTCGTTCCAGAGAAAAAGCCCCTTCTTTGGGCAAATCGGGTATAAAAAATCGTTTAATGCAAGATTTTATAGAGCAATTCCTTTAAAAGTTCGGCATCGGACACCGAAGTGTTTTCCACTCCTTTCGAACGGGCGTCTGTCATACGGATATCGCTGATCAGGTTAAACACTTTCATCGCCGAATAGTTTCGCATTCCCAAAAGATAATCTTTTACCTGGAATGTACCCCGAAGTCCGAGTGCCGCCATCAGTCCGGTTTCGGAACGATCCTTCGTATAGTAGCAAATCAGGAGGTTTGAGAAATAGTTAAATAATACAGGAAGGGTCATTTGGATCGGATTGCTTTTCGGGTTCTTTTCGAAGTACTGGGCGATCCGGTTCGCTTTCAGGACATCCTTTATGGCAAGGGCCTTTATCAGCTCGAAGTTATTGTATTCTTTACTGATTCCGATGTTCTGCTCCACCAACTCCGGCGTAATGCGTTTTGCGCCTTTTTCAGGCAGGATCAGCGCCAGCTTGTCCAATTCCTTACTGAGGCGGCTTAAATCGTTTCCAAGGAAGTCGGAAAGCATCTGGGCCGCCTTTCCGTCTATTCCAACGGAGCGCAGTTGCATGAAGGAAGAGATAAATGCCGGCATCTTATAGTCAGGAATCTTTTTGGACTCGAACAGCACCCCGATTTTGTCCGTCGCAGATGCCAGCGTCTTGCGACGATCTAAGTTTTTATATTTATAATTAATGACCAAAACGGTCGACATTAACGGGTTCTTAACGTAGTTCGACAAAAGTTCGATATCACGGATTAATTGAGCTTCCCGGACTACTACCAACTGGTATTTCGACATCATCGGGAAACGACGGGCCGCATTGATTATAGATGCCGCATCCGTATCTGCTCCATACATGATAATCTGGTTAAAATCGCGTTCGGATTCTTCTAATACATTTTCGAGCAATAAGTCCGTTATCTGGTCCATAAAAAACGGTTCGTCACCCATCATTATATAGACAGGAGCGAATTTTTTAGCAACGATATCCCGGCATATTTCCTCGTATGTATATTCTTTTTTTGCCATATTTGCGTGCAATCTCTATTAAAATTACCAACTGAAACGAATGTGACGGATCGTTTTCTTTCTATCAATAATCTGGCGAAGCGCTTCTACCCCCAACATCACATGTTCTTCCGCAAAATTCCGGGTGACCTCCCGGTCGCTGGCTTCCGTCTTTACCCCGGTTTCTTCCATCGGTTTGTCGGAAATCATCAGCAAGGCCCCTGTTGGGATTTCGTTTGCAAAGCCTGCTGTAAACAAGGTAGCCGTCTCCATATCGATACCGGTAGCATGCGTACGGCGAAGGTAATTTTTGAAATCATTGTCATACTCCCACACCCGGCGGTTCGTCGTGTAGACGGTCCCCGTCCAATAGTCTTTTCCGCAGTCACGAATAGCTGACGAGATGGCGCGCATCATCGAGAAAGCCGGAAGCGACGGTACTTCTGCCGGAAGGTATTCATTCGATGTTCCTTCGCCCCGTATGGCGGCAATCGGCATGACATAATCCCCCAAGTTATTCGCCTTCTTCAATCCTCCGCATTTCCCCAGGAAGAGCACGGCCGTCGGCTTTATCGCCGATAACAAATCCATAACGGTCGCCGCATTCGCACTTCCCATCCCGAAGTTGATAATCGTAATGCCATTGGCAGATGCATTCGGCATAGAGTTTTTCAATCCCAGGATCGGCACGTTGAAATGGTCGGCAAATAGCTCCACATACTTCGTAAAGTTGGTGAGCAAGATATATTTATCGAAGTCTTCCAGCTTCCGCTCCGTGTAGCGCGGCAACCAATTCTCAACAATTTCTTGTTTTGTTTTCATAAATCATTACCTTTGATGGTCTATTTTCACAGAATAAAAGAACAAATATACTAAATGCTTGCATTAAACTTACCCGGTTTCGCTCCTAAAGTAGCAGAAAAAGATGGAAAACGTACGATCTTCGACCCCGTACGCCGAAAATATGTAGCCCTGACTCCCGAGGAATGGGTCCGCCAGCACTTTGTCAACTACCTGATCACCATCAAAAGCTATCCGAAAGAGCTACTGGCTAACGAAGTTTTAGTCAAGCTGAACGGCACTTCAAAACGTTGCGACACGGTTGCATACGATCGTTTCCTGACGCCTCTGGTCATTGTCGAATACAAAGCGCCCTCCATTCCCATTACCGGTTCCGTGTTCGACCAGATTGCGCGTTACAACATGGTACTGCGTGTCGAATACCTGATTGTTAGCAACGGCATGAACCATTATTGCTGCAAAATCGATTATAACAACCAGACTTACGCCTTTTTGGAAGGAATACCCGCATACAACGAGCTATAAACGTTGTTTTTACCAATATTAACGTCCGATATACATACTTTTACATCCAAAGATAAAAACCTTTTTTGCCAAAACAAGGCAGAAAAGGCGTCCTCCATCCCGGTCTTCCCGCTTGTACACCCGGATGTAGGAAGGATGAACACCCGGATATTCATCCTCCCTACATCCGGGTGTACACGGAAAAAGATGGTTAGTTTACTGAAAATAAGTCCGTTAATTCGACAAATAGGTCCATATATTTCTTCTGAAAAAGAAACGGGTATTTTGTGATAGAGTGTGATAGAGGTGTGATAGAGAAAATAAAGAAGTATTACCTATTAGCACCATTGAAAAACAAAGGCTACACCGGACCGGGTGATAGAGTGACACTGAAAAACAAAAAAACCACAGGTAAACAACAAACTCTAACTTAAAATTTTACAGAACGGATGCAGTCTGATCCTTGTATATCACAATGGAATCGGAGATTTGCATATTGACCGGTCTGTCGACATAAACGGAATTACTATCCTTTATGACAGGTTGGTCAGTTGTTTTCTTCTCATTGAAGATAAGTGAATAACCTAAGATAACTGCAAAAAAAGATAATATCAACGCTTTCATATTCTATTATAATTTTAATATCATATACAAGTATGATGTATTCAAAACGCAAAACGCTGCACTATATTACAAAAGAAATGTATTTTCTTTGTAATACTTTTGTCACAGATCGCCTTTTGACCTTAAATTTCAAGGTTAACACTCTATTATACAAAATAGTTTAAAAAAAAAACGGGAAAAGATATCCTCTTTCCCCGTCTCTATTATTATTTTGGATAATCGCTTATCCGCCGAAGTCGTCGAAATGTAACATTTCACGCGGCACACCCAGATTGTCCAGCATATTTTCCACTGCTTTCGACATCGGGCCCGGACCACACATGTAGTATTCGATATCTTCCGGAGCTTCGTGATCCTTCAGATAGGTATCGTAAATTACCTGATGTACGAAACCAGCCGTGTACTTTACGCCCGCTGCATCGGCTGCAGGATCCGGACGGTCGAGCGCCAGATGGAACGTGAAATTCGGAAATTCCTTTTCGATAGCCAGGAAGTCTTCCAGATAGAACACTTCGTTCAACGCACGTGCACCGTAGAAGTACGACATCTTGCGGTCTGTCGTTTTCAGCGTCTTCGTCAGGTGCATGATCTGTGCACGCAACGGAGCCATACCGGCACCACCACCGATCCACATCATCTCCCTCTTCGAGTCGAAGATCGGATGGAAATCACCGTAAGGACCGCTCATCGTCACCTTGTCGCCCGGTTTCAGAGTGAAGATATAAGAAGAAGCGATACCCGGCATTACATCCTGGAAGCCCACTTCGGGTTTCGGTTTGAACGGCGGAGTGGCGATACGGACAGTCAACATGATACGATCGCCCTCTGCAGGGTAGTTAGCCATCGAGTATGCACGGATAGTCGGTTCGTCATTCTTGCATTTCAGCGTGAAAAGGCCGAACTTTTCCCATGCCGGCAGATATTCGTCGCCGATCAGAGCCTTGTCGATATCCTTGTTGTAGTCCATCGAGTATGCAGGTATCTTGATCTGTGCATAAGAACCCGGCAAGAAGTCCATGTGTTCGCCCTTAGGCAATGCCACGATAAACTCTTTGATGAAAGTAGCCACGTTCTTGTTCGAAATCACTTCGCATTCCCATTCCTTTACGCCGAATACTTCGTCCGGAACCTGAACGACCATATCTTCCTTCACTTTGCACTGGCATGCCAGACGCCAATGCTCCTTGATCTGTTTACGAGAGAAGAAGCCCTTTTCAGTCGGCAGGATTTCTCCACCGCCATCGATCACCTGTGCACGGCACTGGCCACATTTACCACCACCACCACAAGCAGACGACAAGAAGATGCCGCCACTCTGCAAAGCGCCTAACAACGTTCCGCCGATAGGAGTTTCTATTTCCTTTTCTTTATTTACCTCCAGTTTAACATTTCCGGATGGTACCAATTTTGCTTTAGCGAACAAAAGTGCAGCTACCAGAATCAGTGTAATCAACAAGAAAACAACTGCACTGGCTGCGATTGTAAGTCCGCCCGACATTAATAAAATCATCTTTATCTGTTATTTTTAATGCGTTAATACTTAAATCTTAAGACCTGAGAAGCACATAAAGGCCATACCCATCAAACCGGTGATGATAAAGGTAATACCAAGACCTTTCAACGGTTTGGGAATATCCGAATATGCCAGCTTTTCACGAATGGCAGCCATACCGACGATAGCCAACAACCATCCGATACCAGAACCTAAGCCATATACAGTTGCAACACCTACATTCGGGAATGCTTTTTGTTGCATAAACAGAGAGCCACCCAGGATAGCGCAGTTTACAGCGATCAGCGGCAAAAAGATACCCAGGGATGCATATAAAGAAGGAGAAAACTTCTCGACAACCATCTCGACCAACTGCACAAAAGAGGCAATAACGGCGATAAAGATGATGAACGCAAGGAAGCTCAGATTTACGTTAGCGAAATCCGGCCCCAGCCAGCTCAATGCACCTTCTTTCAGTACATAATTTTCAAGCATATAGTTGATCGGCAGCGTACAAACCAATACGAATGTCACTGCTATACCTAATCCTAAAGCAGTCTTCACATTCTTGGAAACAGCCACGAAAGAACACATACCCAGATAGTACGCGAAAATCATGTTGTCTACAAAAATCGAGCGGACAAATGTGCTTAATAATTCTTCCATTCTATTATTCGTTTAATCGTTTAGCATTAATTTTCCTGAAGTTCTTTGTTACGAGCACGATGAACCCAAATAATCACAGCGATTACGATCAATGCCATCGGCGGCAAAATCATCAAGCCGTTGTTTACATAACCAAAATCGTAGAATGCCTGCGGAATCACTTGGAATCCCAGCAATGTGCCTGAACCCAGCAGTTCGCGGAAGAAACCTACGATCACCAGAATCAATGCATATCCGAGGCCGTTGCCGATACCGTCAAGGAATGATTCCCACGGGCCGTTGCCCAGGGCAAATGCTTCCAGACGTCCCATCAGGATACAGTTGGTAATGATCAGCCCCACAAACACGGAAAGCTGTTTGTTCACATCATAAGCAAATGCTTTCAGCACTTCACTAACAATCGTTACCAACGCAGCCACAACAACCAACTGTACGATAATACGGATACGGTTAGGAATCGTGTTACGAATCAACGAAATAATCACGTTGGCAAAAGCCACGACAGCCGTTACTGAAATACCCATTACAATAGCCGGCTCCAGTTTTGATGTCACAGCCAACGCAGAGCAGATACCCAGCATCTGGACGATCACCGGGTTGTTGGCGCTAAGCGGGCCTAACAGAACTTCTTTATTCTTATTCGATAATAATCCCATCTTCTACTTAATTTTGTGAGGTTAAAAATTTGACATAACCACTCAAACTGTTGAACAACATTGCATCAACACCTTTACTTGTGATCGTACCGCCGGAAATACCGTCGACATAATCCTGACCGGCAACACCTTTACCAGGTTTAACAACAGCGATGGACTTGAACGTGCCATCGATAAACAACTTCTTCCCTTTGAATTCGTTGCTGAATGCCGGTTTTGCAATTTCGGCTCCCAGACCCGGAGTTTCGCCCTGGTGGCTGAAGTCCGCGCCGTAAACGGTATTCTTATCGCTATCCACAGAGATATATCCCCACAGCGGTCCCCAAAGACCGGCACCATGCAGAGCCATAATATATTTAGGCTGCCCGTCTACGTTTGCAACAAAAACCGGATATTCGTGTTCGGTAGCAGCCTTCACCACATCGGCAGCAAAAGCATCACCTTCCACCTTTTCACCGTTTTCATTTACCAGAAATGCATCTTTGATCAATTCCGTATATTTGGCTTCCGCTTCATTAGCCGGTACCGATACGTTGATAGAGCGCAAGATCTGCTGACGCTTGTCGTTCTCCTCATTCTTCTGCTGGAAACTTCTCAGCGATTGCGAAGTAAATGCCAGCACAACAGCAACCAGGACAACCATTACCGCAGCATATACAACCGTATAGACATTGCTATCCCGGTTAATACCTTTCTTTGCGGCGGCAGCCTCGTCTTTCACTTCTTCGAAATCGGAAGCAGGAGCTGCACATATAGGACAAACATCCGGAGCTTTATTCCCTTCGTGGATATATCCACATACTTTACATTTATATTTTGCCATACTCCTTCTTACATTATTTGATTACACGTTTCAATCTGCGGTTGATGTTAGCTTCCACTACGTAGTAGTCGATCAGCGGAGCAAATACATTCATCAACAGGATAGCGAGCATCATACCTTCAGGATAACCCGGATTCAATGCGCGGATAATGATAGCCATAGCTCCTACCAGGAAGCCGTAGATATATTTGCCTGTTTCCGTACGGGCAGAAGTAACAGGGTCGGTAGCCATAAACACGGCACCGAATGCGAAACCACCCAGGAACAGATGATCGAACGGAGATACACACATCGCTACTGTTGTCCCGATCATATTGAAGATAAGCGACATGACTGCACCACCGACAAATACGGAAACCATAGTCTTCCAGCTTGCGATCTTTGTGAAAAGAAGGATAAATGCGCCGATCAGGATTGCCAATACGGATGTTTCACCGATTGAACCCGGAATCAGGCCTAAGAACATATCCCATGTGGAGATCGGATGTCCGAGAACATCGACCGCCTGGAACGAACCGATCAGTTCCTTGCCAGCGATAGCGACCTGTCCCAGCGGGGTTGCACCCGAGAAACCGTCTACCACCTGCCCGCCACCGATACCGAACGTATCAGCCGTACGGACAAACACCTGGTCGCCGGACATAGCTGCCGGATATGCGAAGAACAGGAATGCACGTGTAACCAACGCTACATTAAATACATTATAACCTGTACCACCGAATACTTCCTTAGCAAAAACAACAGCGAATGCAGTAGCCACAGCGATCATCCACAGCGGAGTGTCGATGGGAACGATCATCGGGATCAGGATACCGGAAACTAAGAAACCTTCCTGAATCTCTTCCTTCTTCACCTGGGCAACAGCAAATTCGATACCCAGACCTACTACATACGAAACAATGATTTTAGGCAATACAGCCAGAAAACCGAAAATAAAAGTCATGAGAAATCCCGGATCAGCCCCTACTGCAAGGTTGTGCTGATAACCGACATTGTACATACCAAAAAGCAAAGCGGGCAACAAAGCAATGATGACCACGGTCATCGTACGCTTCGAGTCAATATAGTCATGAATGTGTACGCCTGATTTGGAAGTTGTGCTCGGAACAAACAGGAATGTTTCGATACCTTCAAAAACAGAACGGAACATCGCCAGCTTTCCGCCTTCCTCAAAGTTAGGCTTAATCTTGTCGAGGTAATTCCTTAACGCTTTCAATGTATTCTAATTTTTAATGTTATTAATTCATTTCCTTGTATAATACATCCAGGCCTTGACGAACGATCTTTTGAATCTCAAGTTTGGATGTATCGACAAATTCGCAAAGGGCAAAATCTTCGGGTGCTACTTCATAGATACCCAGGTTTTCCATCTTATCGATATCGAATGCGATAATGGCCTTCAACAGGTATTCCGGCATGATGTCCATCGGGAACACGCTTTCGTATTCGTTAGACATGATCATGGCACGCTTACCTCCCTTGATACGGGCATCGATCACATACTCCTTGTTCTTACCCACCAACCAGGTCGGGAATGAATGGCTCACACTGTATTTTCCGAAACCGGGAGTAGCCCAGCCGAAGAAATCGTATGTTTCGTCGCCTTCCGGAATAACTGTGATCTGATTATCATAAGCTCCCAGATAATCGTCTTCCATCACCTTCGTACCGCTCAGCACGTTGCCGCTGATGATACGGACATCTTCATTGCCTTTCATAATCTTTCCGTCGACCAGGCTACCGATCGTACAACCGGAGATCGTCTTGACGTATCCTCTTTCCGTTGTCTCGGAACCGGTAATCACAACCAGGCGGCTGAAATCGGCGATACCCTTATTGAACAAACGCCCGATCACGATCACGTCGGCAGGATTTACCGTCCAGACCACTTCGCCTTTATTAATAGGCTTGATGTGATTAATCTGTACTCCCACATTGGCAGCAGGATGCGGACCTTCCACTTCTACAGTTTCAACACCTTTCACACTGACGGAAGAACCTTTGCGGATGCCGACATACACTTTTCCGGCGGTAAGTTTTGCAAGCGCATCCAACCCCGTCTGGAAATCAGCCTCCTGTCCTTTCACGATAAAATCGAAGTTCGGCGCCAGCGGTGCTGAATAGAATGCAGAAACAAAGATGTCGCGAGGCTCATCGGCCGGTGAAGCGACGATGTCGTACGGACGTTGTTTGATAAACGGCCACATACCTGCATGCAGGATTGCCTCCTTTACCTCTTCTCTCTTCAGGGAAGCTACATTTTTCTTACCGTAATCCTCATACTCGATCTGCGCATCCGGCTTAACGACCACGCTAAGCACTTTACGCTTCTCTCCTCGGTTTACGGCAGTTACTTCGCCACTGACAGGCGAAACAAACTTGATCTCCGGGCGGTTCTTATCGATCATCAATACAGAACCGGCTTTGACTTTTTCTCCTACTTTGGCAACAACTTTGGGTACAATACCGTTATAATAATCGGGAACGATAGCGTAACTATCGCTTTTCCCTCCGTTTAACAGTACGTCCGAAGCTTTGCCCTTCAGATTAATGTCTAAACCCTTTTTAATCTTAATCACATTTGCCATGATACAACTAAAATTGTTTATATGTAATTTTCCCGCAAAAGTAAGCAATTTTTTATGCTTTAAAGCAGGGAACAGAAAATAAATAAAGAAATAATTCCATAATTTTGCACCGACAAAGAAAGAAATATGAAAAAGAGAGTGTACAGTTTACTATTTGTGATGCTTTTCGCCCTTTCCATCGGGGCAAACGCACAGGTGAAGTACTTCACCAATGTCAACAGCAAGCAGATAAAAACGCTTCAGGTAAAAGTGGCCGGAGAGTTGATATCCGAACCCTATATAACTTTGGGAGGAGAAGAACGAATCGAAATCAACTTCGACAAATTGGGCAGCGGATACACGCAATATGCCTATAATGTGGTGCACTGCAACGGTGACTGGACGCAATCACAGTTGAGCCCTATCGAATATATGAATGGTTTCCAGGGAACGACAATCGATGATTTTGCCAATTCCATCGGGACTACGACTCAATATTCAAATTACCGCCTGTTGCTTCCGAACGAAAACATCCAGTTTAAGGTTTCCGGCAATTATGCCATCCAGGTCTATAATGAAGACACGCCGGACCAGATTATTTTTACAGCCTGCTTCTCGGTGGTGGAGCCGGTTGTCAATATTTCGGCTTCGGTCAGCGGAAACACCGATATCGACACCAACCAGAGCCACCAGCAGGTAAGTTTCAACATCAACAACAAGAATTTCCCGATCACTTACCCGCAGACGGACCTGAAGATATTCGTCTACCAGGATAACCGGCGCGATAATGCCGTTACGGACTTGCAACCGATGAGTATCCTCGAGAACCAGATTTCCTACACCTATAACCGCAACCTTATCTTCCCTGCCGGGAATGAGTACCGCCGTATGGAATTCCTGAGTAACCGATATAACGGCATGCATGTGGAAAACATCACCTTTCACAACCCCTACTATAATGTAGAACTTATGACCGATTACAAGCGTAACAAAGGCACTTACCAATATGACCAGGACCAGGACGGCCGTTTCTTCATCCGTTGCAGCGACTGTAACGATCCGGACACGGAAGCGGATTATTATATCGTACACTTTACGCTTGCATGCGATCCGCTACCTGACGGGAGCGTCTATCTCAACGGCGAACTATTCAATAACGTACTGGATGAAAAGAGTAAAATGGGCTATAACTTCGAGGCCAAGCAATATGAAAAGGCTGTCCTCCTCAAACAAGGAAGCTACAATTACCAATATCTGTTTGTCCCGACCGGCTCCACTGTCGGTCAGACGGGCCCGATAGAAGGCAACTACTATCAGACGCAAAACGAGTACAGTATCTATGTTTATTTCCGTCCGATGGGTGCCCGTTACGACCGCCTGATCGGTGTCACGACTGTCAGGAACGAGATGCAGGTATTCTAAGCCTACGAATAATTCGTTTGTTTTTCTCATTAAATCTCACCCTATGAGAAAATATTCTCACAGGCATGAGAATTAATTCCCATCAGTGTGAGAAAAAATTCTCATCGGTATGAGACGTTTCACTTCACCTGCTTTCCTACTACGTAAGTTGCTTGAATATTCCGGTCGTCACCAATGGTTTGCAGGCCGAACAGTTTGTTTTCTAATGTCCATTGTCCATTCCGTATCAGATAGTCCATGCGTATCTGCTGGGAGGGCGTAACGGCATAGTCCACTACGATGAAATCCGCTTTCCGGCCTTTCCGTAAACTGCCGATTTCATCGTCCAGATGAAGTGCTTTAGCTGCTCCCAAGGTACATTTATATAACGATTCGAAGACGGACATAGGATATCCGTTAAGTTGCTGCACCTTATATGACTCTCCCATCGTACGCAACAAAGAAAAAGAGGTTCCGGCTCCGACATCCGTTGCCAATACGGTTTGCATACCGATGCGATTGGCTTGTCGCATATCAAAAAGGCCGCTTCCTAAAAAGAGATTGGATGTCGGACAATGGACTACGACGGAACCGGCTTCGGCCAGCCGGCGGCATTCCGAATCGGACAGGTGGATGCAATGCCCGAAGACAGAGCGGCCCGTGACCAATCCAGCCCGCTCATATACTTCCAGATAATCCCGGCAGTCCGGGCACAAAGAAAGCGTGCTGTCGATCTCGTCTGTATTTTCGGAAAGATGCGTCTGTATATAAGTATCCGGATATTGCTCATGCAAACGCCCTGCCGCAATCAGTTGTTCCGTCGAGCAGGATATAGCAAAACGAGGCGTGATGACATAGCGATTTCGCCCTTTGCCATGCCAGGTTTCAATCAAGTTACGGCTTTCGGATTCTCCCCGCTCTGCCGTATCGGTCAATCCTGCCGGGGCGTTCCGGTCCATCAGCACTTTTCCGGTCAGCATACACATATCATATTCCGACGCAACGGAAAAGAGAGCGGTGACGGAGGCCGGATGTACAGTCGCATAGGCCATACAGGTTGTTGTTCCGTTCCGAAAGAGTTCCTGTATAAAGAAGCGAGCCATCCTGCCAGCATGCTCCGGAGAAGCGAACGACTGTTCTGCCGGAAAAGTATAATCACCCAGCCAGTCCAGCAATTGCTTTCCATACATCCCGATTATCTCGGCTTGCGGGTAATGGATATGGGAGTCTATAAATCCCGGCATCAAGAGTTTACCGGAATAATCAACCAGCTCGAAATCTGTATAACGATCTTTGGTCTCCTTAAAAGGCCCGCAATCGATTATTTGCCCATCCTGTACGACCAATGCTCCATCGGGGAAATAACGGTAAGCTTCTTTCTTATTTAATGGAGAATCGATAAAATCAAAAACTTCTCCTCTGTATAATGTCAGCTCACTCATCTTTCTTCTCTTTTATCGGTTCGACGTGCAAAACGATATGGGTTGCCGGACCGAAATTCAAACGTAACTTATTTTCTATCTCTTTCGTCAACTCATGTGCACGGCTTACGGTTATTTGCCCGTCGACCCGGATATGCACTTCGATTGCAAAATCGTTTCCGATTCTGCGCGTACACAGATTATGCGGATTCTTGACTTCCGGCGTCTCATTAATTATAGAAAGGATCTCATCTTCGATCTCGCCCGGTAAAGATTTTTCCAGCAAATCATTAATTGCAGGTATGACCAACTGAAAAGCCACTTTGACAATCAATATACTGACGACTACGGCAGCTATCGGATCCAGCACACGCCAGTTATCGCCTAATAGGATGGCTCCTCCAATTCCCAGCGTCGTTCCAATAGAAGAAAAAGCATCCGAACGATGATGCCAGGCATTCGCAATAACGGCCTGGCTATTCTCTTTCTTCCCTACATATAGCGTCAGGCGATACAGGGCTTCCTTTATTATAATAGAGACAATGGCAGCAATAAGCGCGATCTTGCCGGGACTTTCCAGCGCTTCACCTCTAAAATAGAATCCGAATATCTTATTCGCCCCATCCCAGAAAAGGCCGACTCCCACGCACATCAGGACAATCCCGATAATCGTAGTAGCCAAGGTCTCATATTTACCATGCCCGTAATCATGTCCTTCGTCTTTCGGCTTGGAAGATATATTAATGAAGAGCAAAACGATTACATCCGTAATAAAATCGGAGAGCGAATGCACGGCATCCGCAATCATGGCGCTACTGTGCCCTAACACCCCTGCTACGAATTTGAAAACCAATAGCAGAAAATTGGCGAGTGATCCGACCAGGGTCACGGCCATGATTTTTCTTTTTCTAATATGTTCTTTCATTCCTTTTCTTTTACCAGACAACAAATCTACTCAAAATACCGACACAGATAGTCGCAGTTTTCATCTAAAATGGTAAAAAGCTTATCCAGCTTGTTCCGGAGGACAACCAGTTTCGACCGTAACTCTATTTTTTCCTCTTTCGACTTCGCGTCATTCGATCGCTTGGAAAGGGTCTGCTGTTCAATAAGCCATTTATCCTTCAAAGCATTCAAGAATACCAAACGGGTAGACTGGCGGATAAAGTATTCAAATTTTGCCGCTCCCATCCACTTGTATAGAGTAGGAATATTCTTTTTGGATAATGACAAGCAATAAGGCACTGCCGATGCAAACGATAAACGGGCAGCCGTTTTTGTCGCCCTGACCTGCTTCGAAACTTCACTGGTATGAATTAGAACAACCCGATTCGTATATTTCAGGAGCAAGTCGATCTGCTGACTGGTTAAACTACCGTTATAGCATGCCACCGTATTGGTAAAACCGGCAATATGCATAGTCAATAGATCGTTGTAGTTCCATACCAGATAGACAAACCCTAACTTTTCGATCGCCTTGATCGCCTGGTAAAGGCCTAACAGACAGCTATCCGCCAGATTTGGCGGATAACAAATGCATTCTTTTCCTTTTTCTTCCGCCTTATACTTCAGGAAGCCTTGCAGAACGCCCCCCCCGTCCCGGATAGGAAATAGCATAGCACCGGCAAGCCGTTCATACTTATCCGGAAGTACTTCCGGACTTACACCCAGCCCCAAATACTTATGGCAGGCTGTTAACAGAGGATTATTACCCACATCGTAACCTAACGATTCAAGTATCATGTTCAGCTCCCTGTTTTCATGGATTGAATGCAGCAAACTTGCATTATCCGAATCATTTACCTGTCGTTTGTTTTTTTGTACAACAAGGTTATCAGTTTCATCAATCGGAATTTCAAACCAATCAGCCAGAATATACAAAGCTTCCGTATCGTTACACCCGACTAAAGACTGTACCAGATCTATTACGTTACCTGTTTCCTTACAGATACAGCATTCGTAGATCTGCTCCGTCACTTTGATTCTGAAAGACTTACTATCATCCCTATGAAATAAACAATCACACCTTAGTGTCTTTCCCGATTTACTTCCTCGAAATAGTTCTGCATACCGCCTCACCACATCTTCCAACCGGACTGTCTGAGCAATTTGTTGCTCCAAATCTTTTATTCTCATTAAATTTAGCAGTTATAGAGAAAAACAACCTTTCAATAAAACACCAATCATAAAAAACATGTTTTTTACGTTTTCGGAAGAAACAAATATAAAGAGAAATTAAATACAAACATACTTCTTGTAACCATGGCTGATATTAAATTACATAAATAAAATCCGAAAAACTTGTTTAAGCGACAATCAATCTTTCGATTAAAGATTATTAATATCGCCCGTAAAATTGTAACCAATAAAAAATCTTACCTTTGTTCCATATATCCGAGAAGGAACAACGTTAAATACATGGTAAGATTTATCCGTTATATAATATTAATAGCTCTGTTACAATCGACAGCAGGAACTTTTCTATCATATGCTCAGAGTTTTACCTCGGCATCCGGTATTGTCAAAGACTCGATTACCGGTGAACCGCTCCCATTTGTATCCGTCTATTTTGACGGATCGACTATCGGAGCAATGACAGACGACGATGGAGCATTCACTCTACAAAACAATCAGGGCTACACCAAACTGGCTGCCGCCTCATTGGGCTACGACACTAAAATCATCGATCTCAAACCCGGTAAAAAAAATGAAAACCTGGAACTGCTGTTGAAACCGACTGCTTTCGAGATATCAGAAGTCGTGATCAAACCTAAAAGAGAAAAATATACCCGCAAGGATAACCCGGCTGTGGAACTTATTAAAAAAGTGATTGCTCACAAGAATGACAACCGGATCGAGGCAAAACCGGAATATCAAACGGAAGTGTACGAAAAATTAAGCCTGTCGCTGGATAATTTCAATCCGAATCTCGACAAAAATAAATTTTTGAAAAAGTTCAAGTTCATCAAGAACTATCTGGACACATCCGAATTTAACGGCAAACCGATTCTGACCGTTTCCGTCCGTGAAAATCTTTCTGACTTCTACTACCGGAAAAGTCCTAAAACGGAGAAGACGCTTGTCAGGGCCAAACGTATGCAGGGTATCGACAAGACATTGGACGACGGTGGCGGCATAACTTCCAATCTGGAAGAAATATTCAAGAGTATCAATATCTTCGATAACAACATTCCTATTTTATTGAACCGGTTCGTCAGTCCGTTGTCATCGACATTGGCGACAACTTATTACCATTACTACATTATGGATACGCTTGATGTGGGTGGAGATAGATGTGTGGATCTGGCTTTTGTTCCGGCAAACAGTGAAAGTTACGGGTTTACCGGACGACTTTATATAACGCTTGACGGTAATTATGCAGTCAAGAAAGTCTTATTGAATACACCCGCGAATATCAACTTGAACTGGGTGGACAAGCTCCGTATCGAACAGGAATTCAAGCAGATGCCAGATAGCACCTGGGTACTCGACCAGGAAAATACCTTTGTCAATTTCTATGTGGTAAAAGGGGCGCAACAACTGTATGCCCACCAGCTTAGGAATTACGACAATTATAATTTTAATGTGCAGAATGCAGACTCCATTTTCGGACTCTTAGGGGCCTTGCATATCTTGCCGGAAGCAACGGCACAGCCTGATACGTTTTGGACGCACAACCGTCCTATTCCATTGAAAGAAAAGGAAGATGCGTTAAAAGATTTATTAGGGCAGTTGCGTAAAGTACCGGCCTTCAATGCCATTATCAAAACCGCCGAAATCCTGATAACCGGCTATATCCCGACAGCAAACGACAAGAAAGTGACTAAGTTCGACTTCGGTCCGATGAATACTACCTTCAGTGCGAACCACCTGGAAGGTTTCCGCATGCGTGTGGGAGGAATGACGACCGCGAACCTCAATCCATACTGGTTTGCAAGCGGTTATCTGGCTTATGGAACAAACGACCGTAAGATAAAATACAACCTGAAATTAACGCACAGTTTCACTAAAAAAGAATATCACGAAGGAGAGAACCCGGTCAATAACCTGTCGTTTATCCAGGAATATGACGTGTACACCCCGGGGCAGGACTTCCTTTTCACAAGTAAAGATAACATTTTCGTTGCCTGGAAAGTCGGCGAGCCTGTGACTAAGATGCAGTATATCCGCAAAAGCGTATTACAATACGAGAAAGAATGGCTGAACGGACTGACCTGGAAGTCCTGGATGATGAATCAGAACAACGAAGCGGCAGGAACCCTTCAATACATTAAACGGGATGAATCGGGCAATTTGTATCATATAAAGGATTTCACGACATCCGAAATCGGGACACAATTGCGTTTTGCTCCGGGTGAACGGGCTTACAACGGGCGTTCGGGCAAAGAATCTGTATTCAACCTGTCCAAAGACGCTCCTGTTTTCAAGCTCTCCCATCAATTAGGAATAAAAGGCGTATTAGGTGGCGATTACAATTACAACCATACGGAGATCAGTGCTGAAAAACGTATCTGGCTGTCTTCTTTCGGCCATATCGACGCACAGTTAAAAGCAGGAAAGGTTTGGGATAAAGTGCCTTTTCCCCTATTGATTTTGCCGAACACGAACCAATCCGTCACAATCCAGCCGGAAGCATTCCACATGATGAACGCGTTGGAGTTCGTGACCGACCAATATGTATCGTTTAATGCTACTTATTATATGAAGGGCTGGATTCTGAACCGTATTCCGGGTATCAAATGGTTACGGCTGCGTGAAGTTCTTTCCTTTAATATGATCTATGGCGGACTGACGGATAAAAACAACCCGACATTGACTCCGGGACTTTTCCTGTTACCGGAAGGGACACAGCCGTTGGGCAACACACCTTATATGGAATGCAGCGTCGGTTTGGAAAATATATTTAAGATCCTGCGCATCGATTATTACAGACGCTTAACTTACCTGAATCATCCTGATATCAAAAAGGGAGGCATCCGTATTGCGCTGAGATTTACTTTCTAAATATGTGGTTTAATAATAATGACAGATCCGAATAGTTCACGTTTACATCATGCCCCTAACCCGTGGGCACTGGCACCTCTGGTTGTTTTCTTATTATCCTATCTTGTAGTGTCCATTATTGCAGGAGATTTCTACAAAATGCCTATTACCGTGGCCTTTGTTGTCTCTTCTGTAGTTGCCATAGCCATATCCAAAGGAGGAAAACTAAGCAACCGGATCGAACAATTCTGCCGGGGAGCGGCCAACAGCAATATTATGCTGATGGTATTGATCTTCATTCTTGCCGGTGCTTTCGCCCAAACAGCAAAAGCGATGGGAGCAGTCGATGCTACGGTCAATCTGGCTATGTCCATCCTGCCAGGTAATTTGTTGGCTGCCGGAATCTTCCTCGCTGCTTGTTTTATTTCCATTTCTGTCGGAACATCTGTCGGGACAATCGTTGCCCTGGCTCCTGTCGCCGTTGGGATCGCTGACAAAACCGGAATGCCCGATGCGCTCATGCTGGGAGTTGTCGTAAGCGGAGCCATGTTCGGGGACAACCTGTCTTTCATATCCGATACGACTATCGTTGCCACGCGTACGCAAGGTTGTAATATGAATGATAAGTTCAAGGTGAATATTCGAATCGCTCTTCCGATCGCCATCCTGACCGGTATTATCTACGTGCTGATCGGAAGTGGGGTCGGGAGCGGATATGAAACGGGGCCGATCGAATGGGTCAAGGTCCTGCCCTATTTGGTTGTCCTGATAACAGCTATTTGCGGCGTGAATGTCATGATGGTTCTGATTGTCGGGATTATCCTGTCCGGTATCGTCGGACTGCTTACAGGCGGGTTCGACATTTGGGGTTGGAATGCTTCGATGGGACTGGGCATTTCGAATATGGGTGAGCTTATTATCGTCACGTTGCTGGCCGGCGGGATGTTGGAAATGATACGGTATAACGGAGGCATCGATTGGATTATCCTGAAACTCACCTCCCGCATCCGTTCCTCCAAAGGAGCCGAACTGAGCATTGCGGCATTAATAAGTTTTGCCAATCTTTGCACCGCAAACAACACCATTGCTTTGATCATGGCAGGTCCGATAGCTAAAGATATCGCCGATCGTTTCAAAATAGATCCGAGACGCAGTGCCAGCCTGTTGGACATTTTCTCCTGCTTCGTTCAGGGAATCATACCCTACGGCGCTCAATTGTTGATGGCGGCTGGTCTGGGGCATGTCTCCCCTATCGAAATCATGCAGTATCTGTATTATCCTTATTTATTGGGTGTAGGAGCCTTGCTTGCTATCGCATTCAATTATCCGCGCAAGTATGCAGGCCTAAATCTACTTAATAAGTAGAGGGGTACTCTGTTTACTAAGTAGAGGATTGCCTACTTACTAAGTAGATGAACGTCTGCTTATCGAGTAGATGACGCACTACTTAATAAGCCGTTTTCAGACACATGGAGCCTCTTGATATGTCGGATGAAATCCTATAGAAAATCCGGCAAAAGCCTTTTTCTCCTATCAGAAAGACATTCTATTCCTAATCAGATATGGTCAAATATGAAATCTGCCGGTATTCCAAAATAATCGCGTAAACGTTTAGCTATGTTCAAGTTGATTGCACGTTTTCCATTCAACAATTCACTTATTCGAGACTCTGAAATGCCAAGCATTCTTGCCGCTTCTTTTTGTTTGATTTTCTTATCTGCCATCTTCTTTTTTATCTCGTCTGTTATCAAAGTCGATACCTTACCCGGCAAAGGATGATAAGCAGCCTCCCATTCGTAGACAGCATCAGTGAGTTTGATAAATTCATCTTTATCAGGCTGTGGCAAAAGTTCCATATCACCAAGTTCTGTACCCTTTGTGATAATCACTTCCACTGCGTTTTTATATTCTCTGTATTGGGCATCATTTTTAATTATCATAGGAACTTTCTTTAGATTGTTTTCACATCAATTCTATCATATTCCGGATGCGTACCGATAAAACGGATAATCATCCGACCTGCGAAGAAGACGACCACAGCAACAATCCGGTAGTTATTACCTTTAATATTAAACACGTACCTGTTGTTACCGACATAGTCTGCTGACAGAAAATCATTTTTCAAATCTGAATGATTCTTCCAGTTTGCAGATTCACATATTTCAATCCATTTTTGAACAGCTTTGTCTGCATCCTTATGCTTACGGATGAATTTCTCTAATTTCTCAGAATCAATGATTTTCACTTTCTCTTTTTTATTGTACTACGGCAAAAGTAGTACCAAATTCCCAATCATGGAAGTTTTGACAAAAAAAGTTACCATAAATTTTGCATACTCGCCTAAAACCACGACCTTTGCTTTCGTATTAGAAAATAACGTAGAAGCGTTTCGATATTATCTTGTCTTGAAATCTCGACAATTTCAACATACCAAGATAATAGACAAAAATGGCTCCTACGCTTGTGTTTGCTATATACACCTGTCAGCTTTGATAGGTGACTATATACTAACATAAAGCGTGGGGACATTGTTCTATTATTGGTGTGTGGGCAGTCGAGAGCCTCAAGACAGTAATAAACGATGGTCCTTGCGCTTTCTTTTATAAATGCGACCTTTGAGGACAGGATTGCGTAATACTAAATTAATTATGAGTGCTTATGAAAATGCAGCGTCGGTTTGGAAAATATATTTAAGATCCTGCGCATCGATTATTACAGACGCTTAACCTACCTGAATCATCCTGATATCAAAAAGGGTGGCATCCGTATTGCGCTGAGATTTACTTTCTAAATATGTGGTTTAATAATAATGACAGATCCGAATAGTTCACGTTTACATCATGCCCCTAACCCGTGGGCACTGACACCTCTGGTTGTTTTCTTATTATCCTATCTTGTAGTGTCCATTATTGCAGGAGATTTCTACAAAATACCTATTACCGTGGCCTTTGTTGTCTCTTCTGTAGTTGCCATAGCCATATCCAAGGGAGGAAAACTAAGCAACCGGATCGAACAATTCTGCCGGGGAGCGGCCAACAGCAATATTATGCTGATGGTATTGATCTTCATTCTTGCCGGTGCTTTCGCCCAAACAGCAAAAGCGATGGGAGCAGTCGATGCTACGGTCAATCTGGCTATGTCCATCCTGCCAGGTAATTTGTTGGCTACCGGAATCTTCCTCGCTGCTTGTTTTATTTCCATTTCTGTCGGAACATCTGTCGGGACAATCGTTGCCCTGGCTCCTGTCGCCGTTGGGATCGCTGACAAAACCGGAATGCCCGATGCGCTCATGCTGGGAGTTGTCGTAAGCGGAGCCATGTTCGGGGACAACCTGTCTTTCATATCCGATACGACTATCGTTGCCACGCGTACGCAAGGTTGTAATATGAATGATAAGTTCAAGGTGAATATTCGAATCGCTCTTCCGATCGCCATCCTGACCGGTATTATCTACGTGCTGATCGGAAGTGGGGTCGGGAGCGGATATGAAACGGGGCCGATCGTTTCAAAATAGATCCGAGACGCAGTGCCAGCCTGTTGGACATTTTCTCCTGCTTTGTTCAGGGTATCATACCCTACGGCGCTCAATTGTTGATGGCGGCTGGTCTGGGGCATGTCTTCCCTATCGAAATCATGCAGTATCTGTATTATCCTTATTTATTGGGTGTAGGAGCCTTGCTTGCTATCGCATTCAATTATCCGCGCAAGTATAGTTTGAACAAGGCGTAAGACCTATTGCCAAATAGAGTTTAAACTACTTTTACTTTGCTGGTCTTACTATTTTATTAATTGTCCGCTTCTAAGTATTTTTTTTTCACATTGACAAAATGTCAAATTTACCCGCCTCAGATTGTCCTCTATGTGTCCGGGAGCGAAATGATTACAAATAAGTCCAGGAGACAGCGTTCACCATTATTATTTTGTCGGAAGGGACATCAGAAATATTTCTTTTTGTCACCTGGAATCGGGAAGATGCAGGAAAAATAAACGAGAATATAAGTTAGACGGTAGGATTTCTACCTAAATGTCAATTAGAAATAGATTGCTTTATAGAGTCTGTGAAATGTTAAAATGGCATTTTGAGCTCTTTCCGGAACCTTGTCAGACCGTTATTCCTCCCTTTTTTGGTTCGTTCGGAAAAATCATCTAAATGATTTGCCGGATTCATCTGAATGATTTGCCTAAAACATCTCAATAGTTTTGGAAAAACATTCAGATGATTTTAAAAATGATCTAAATGATTTTGAGAAAGAGGTGCAAAAACAAGAACTTTTCAGGCTAAAAGGATGAAAAACGAAGATTTGCCTGTTATCAAAATAACTCAAAACGAATCGAAGTGACAGTAAATTGTGTCTAATTCCATCAACAAGAACTTGGCGCAGAAACCTCAATCGGCATGGCAGCACTCAGAGCCAGAATCTATTGAACATGGGTATGTACATTATATAATACGGAAATAGTAAAATATGACACCAACAACAGCCATTTATTTTTTGGTTCGTTAGGAGCAGACTTTGTATTGGCATTCAAGAAATTGGCAATCAACTATGATAAGATGTTCATCAAATAGAAATCGGACTATTAACTTGTTTTTGTCGGCGAGCAAAAAACAAGTTAATAGGTAAAACAGATATAGCCATGTGAATTATTCCAATAAAATGCCGCACAAATCCAATATAAACGATATATTTGCAGTCTAATTTCATGAATCAAACACATTATAATACGAAAAACAATGGAATATTGGCAGAAAGATATTGAAACCATGAATCGCGAAGACTTGGAAAAGTTACAGTTGGAGCGATTGAAAAAGACAATTGAAGCAGCCGGAAATTCACCTTTCTACAGCAAAGTGTTCAAAGAAAACGGCATCACGGCCGACAGTATACAATCACTGGCAGATTTGCAAAAGATACCTTTCACGACGAAAGATGATCTTCGTAACAATTATCCGTATGGAATGGCGGCTATTCCTATCAAAGACTGCGTACGTATCCATTCGTCGAGTGGCACGACAGGAAATCCGACAGTCGTATTGCATTCGGCCAAAGACCTGGACCAATGGGCTAACCAAGTGGCACGCTGTATGTATATGGTAGGCATTCGCGACACGGATGTATTCCAGAACACTTCCGGCTACGGGATGTTCACCGGCGGACTGGGGTTTCAGTACGGAGCAGAAAAATTAGGTTGCCTGACCGTACCGGCAGCAGCAGGAAATACCAAACGGCAGATCAAGTTTATCACAGACTTCGGTACAACCTGCCTTCATATTATTCCCAGCTATGCCACGCGCCTGGCTGAAGTCATGTATGAAATGGGCCTCGATCCTCGTCGCGACACCAAACTGCACACCGTTTGTATCGGCGCCGAACCTCACTCGGAAGAACAACGCCGCCGGATCGAGCAGTTGTTAGGCGTAAAAGCATATAACTGTTTCGGAATGTCGGAAATGAACGGTCCCGGCGTCGCATTCGAATGTACGGAGCAGAACGGGCTTCATATCTGGGAAGATAATGTAATCGTAGAAATTATCGATCCGGTCACATTAAAGCCGGTGAAAGAAGGTGAAGTCGGCGAAATGGTCCTGACGACCATCAACCGCGAAGCTATGCCTTTATTCCGTTACCGTACCCGTGACCTGACCTGTGTCCTTCCGGGAGAATGTCCCTGCGGACGGACACATAAACGCCTGGCCCGTTTCAAAGGCCGCAGCGACGATATGATCATATTGAAAGGGGTCAACCTCTTCCCTATCCAGATCGAAAAGATACTGATGCAGTTTAAAGAATTGGGCAGCAATTACCTGATTACGATCGAAACGGTAGGAAACAATGACGAGATGCTGATCGAAGTGGAATTGAGCGATCTGTTCACCGACGATTACAGCGTCTTGCAACGTCTGACAAAGGAAATCACCCGTCAGTTGAAAGACGAGTTGCTTCTGACGCCCCACCTCAAGCTGGTGGCCAAAGGTTCCTTGCCGGTACAGGATGGAAAAGCAGTCCGGGTGAAAGACTTGCGTAAACTTTGCTGAACTCATAAATCATACATCTAAAATCATAAATCAACATGACAGTCAATCAGATTTCTATTTTTCTGGAAAACAAATACGGAAAGTTAAGCGAAATCCTCGCTTTGCTGGCCGAAGAAAAGATACGGATTATTGCCGCAACAGTGGCAGATACATCCGAATACGGTATCCTGCGAATCATTGTCAGCGATCCGCAAAAAGCCTATAAGATACTGAAGAGCAACAATGTCAGTGCCAATCTGACTGATGTGCTGGCTATCGTCACGAATTCATGTGCAGGCAGCTTTGCCCAAACACTGTCTTGCTTCACGAAGGCTGGCGTCAGCATCGAATATATGTATTGTTTCTCTGCCAACGAGAAATCGATCCTGATCTTGCGCACCAACAACCGCGAAGCCGCCCGTGAGGTGATTCGCCGCCAAAATCTGGGTTACATCAATGAAAGCGATTTGATTAACCTATAAAAGGCTCTGGTATGTTCGGAATAAGCGACCCTGGCATCTGGCTTGCCTATCTGTTAGCCCTCGTCTGTCTCTCCTACTCCATTTGGTTCGGAATAACTCATTGGAATAAAGACGACAAGGATAGTACTAACTCACAACAGCCGGAAAAATGAACACACTGACTTTAGGTATCGTAGTCATCATCTATATGTTCATCCTGGCCTGGCTGGGATACATCGGATATAAACAGACGAAAAATGCCAGCGACTATTTGCTGGGGGGACGAAAAGTGAATCCCATCATCATGGCCCTCTCATACGGGGCGACCTTTATCTCCGCATCGGCCATTGTCGGTTTCGGAGGGGTGGCAGCCACGTTCGGCATGGGGATTCAATGGCTTTGCTTATTAAATATGTTTATGGGCGTTGTCATCGCTTTTATCATATTCGGGCGGAACACCCGTAAATTAGGCGAAAAGTATAACGCCCGCACATTCCCGCAATTATTAGGATTGCACTACAATTCGCGTGCCATACAAATATTTATCGCTGCTATCATTTTTATCGGTATGCCGTTATATGCAGCGGTCGTGATGAAAGGGGGAGCAGTGTTTATCGAACAAATGTTTCACATAGACCTGCATCTGGCACTGCTTATTTTCACGCTCATAGTTGCTGCTTATGTGATTACGGGAGGTATTAAAGGTGTTTTGTATACGGATGCCCTACAGGCTGTCATTATGTTTGCCTGTATGCTGTTCCTGCTATTCTGGTTCTACCGGGTAATGGATATGGACTTTATCGAGGCCAACCGAAAACTGACTGAAATAGCCCCCCTTGTCCCTGAACGGTTCAAGGAGATGGGACATCAGGGATGGACGGCTATGCCTGTGACCGGGTCTCCGCAATGGTACACCCTGGTAACCTCGCTTATTTTAGGAGTCGGAATCGGTTGTCTTGCCCAGCCACAATTGGTTGTACGTTTTATGATGGTGGAAAGTACCAAACAACTGAACCGGGGCGTACTGATCGGTTGCGTTTTTCTGATCGTGACCGTTGGAGCCATATATCATGTCGGAGCTTTATCCAATCTCTTTTTCCTGAAAACGGAAGGCGTGGTTGCTTCGGAAGCCATCAAGGACATGGATAAGATTATCCCGCTGTTTATCGACCGGGCAATGCCGGAATGGTTCAGTGCCGTTTTCATGCTTTGCATCCTGTCGGCAAGTATGTCTACGCTTAGCGCCCAGTTCCATACGATGGGAGCCTCTTTCGGGGCAGACATGTTCCCCAAATTAGGGCATAAGAAGAATACA
This sequence comes from Parabacteroides vesiculifaciens, assembly GCF_049860805.1. NCBI lineage: Bacteria > Pseudomonadati > Bacteroidota > Bacteroidia > Bacteroidales > Tannerellaceae > Parabacteroides > Parabacteroides vesiculifaciens. The sequence goes on along the minus strand of NZ_CP187555.1, from coordinate 1,378,950 downwards.
AACTCGACGATAGGCGTACGTATCGGAGTGCTTTGCTCCATACTGGTCAGTTATATAATCTGTTATACGCTGAGTGCGGGAGTCATAGCACGTGGAACCGCTTTGTTCATGGGAATTTGTGCCGCCACTTTCCTCCCAGCCTACTTCTGTTCCCTTTTCTGGAAGAAAGCGACCAAAGAAGGAGCGCTGGCAAGTCTATGGACAGGGGCATTGGCAAGTTTATTCGCCATGCTGTTCCTCCACAAGGCGGAAGCCGGAGCGGTCGGCTTATGCGATATGCTGTTTGGGCGCGATGTCCTGATCGATGTTTATCCTTGGTTCGCCATTGATCCGATCCTTTTTGCGTTACCTTTATCCACCCTTGCGATGCTTCTCGTAAGCCTAATAACGTATAGGAAACAACATATTTGAAGATATTATATTTTATTAAAATCGAAAGAATAAAATTTAACACTTTATCTATTGACAATTACAGAAGTATCTGTACATTTGCAATGTGGTTTTTTCATAATAGTATTAGATTTAAGGTTAACAAAATTGGTTAGGGGTTGTCGTGAGACAGCCTTTAATTTTTTATATACATTCCTTCCCCCACCCAAGGTCCGCTACATAATTCAGGTTCCACATATTTATATCTTGTAACACGCTGCTTTAAGTTCCGTAAACCTATGTATTAGCAGTCTTAACTCTATGCTTTTCCGTATAGTGGATAATGATTGGAGAATGGATATTTTGATGCGGTCACCTTCCCTCCTCCTGATAACTTGTCAGTCAAAATGTCATTTTGTTCGTTTGGCATTGTTTTTGTAATTAAACATTGCGTGAATTATTATAGTTATAGGAAATAATAAGTATAACATAAAAATATTTTATATCGGATTATGGCAAAACAAGGAAACATTGGTGTTACGAGCGAGAACATCTTCCCTATCATCAAAAAGTTTTTGTATAGTGATCACGAAATTTTTCTTCGTGAATTAGTATCTAATGCAGTCGATGCAACGCAGAAGTTGAAAACACTGGCTTCTGTCGGCGAGTTCAAAGGAGAACTGGGAGATTTGACTGTACATGTCAGCTTTGATAGCGATACGATCAAGATCTCCGACCGAGGTATCGGTATGACAGCCGAAGAGATCGACAAATACATCAACCAGATCGCTTTCTCCGGTGCTGAAGAGTTTGTTGAAAAATACAAGAACGACGCAGCCGCTATCATCGGTCACTTCGGACTTGGTTTCTATTCTTCTTTCATGGTTTCAAAGAAAGTGGAAATTGTCACCAAATCATATAAAGAAGGAGCCGTCCCTATGAAATGGAGTTGCGACGGGACGCCCGAATATACATTGGAAGAGACGGAAAAAGAAGATCGTGGAACAGATATCATCCTGTATATCGATGACGAAAATAAAGATTTCCTGAACAAAGACAAGATCAGCAGCCTGTTGACCAAATATTGCCGTTACTTGCCGGTTCCCATCGCATTCGGAAAAAAACAGGAATGGAAAGACGGCAAATATGTCGATACAGACGAAGACAATATCATCAATGATATACAACCGGCATGGGTTCGCAAGCCGACAGATATGACAGATGAGGACTATAAGAAATTCTATCAGGAATTGTATCCGATGTCCGACGAACCTTTGTTCTGGATTCATCTGAACGTGGATTATCCGTTCCATCTGACCGGTATCCTGTATTTCCCACGCATCAAGAGTAACATCGACCTGCATCGCAACAAGATCCAGTTATATAGCAACCAAGTATTTGTGACCGATTCGGTTGAAGGCATCGTTCCTGAATTCCTGACACTGCTGCACGGTGTCCTCGATTCTCCGGATATCCCGCTGAATGTGTCCCGTTCTTATCTGCAGAGCGACCAGAACGTTAAAAAGATATCCAACCACATTATGAAAAAGGTGGCAGATCGCTTGGAAGAGATGTTTAAGAACGACCGTCCGCAATTCGAAGAAAAGTGGGACAGCCTGAAACTCTTCATCCAGTACGGTATGTTGAGCGAAGAAAAATTCTATGATCGTGCTGCCAAGTTCGCCCTATTGAAGGACGTAGACGGCAAATATTATACATTCGAAGAATACAAAGCTCTGACGGAAGCTAACCAGACAGACAAGGAAGGCAACCTGATCTACCTGTACACAACGAATGCGAATGACCAGTACAGCTATATCCAGGCTGCAAAAGACAAGGCTTACAGTGTTCTAATCATGGACGGCCAGTTGGATGTTCATGCTATCAGCCAGATGGAACAGAAGTTCGAAAAGACCCGCTTCGTCCGTGTGGACAGCGACACGATCGACAATCTGATCCGCAAAGATGATGTCAGCAAGGTTACATTAAATGAGGACGAAAAGAATGCCCTTCAGGAAATGTTCAAAAGCCAGTTGCCAAAGATCGATAAGACGGACTTCATTGTCACATTCGAAGCGTTGGGCGCAAACTCCAACCCGGTCATGCTGACACAAAGCGAATATATGCGTCGTATGCGTGAAATGTCTGCCATGCAACCCGGTATGTCGTTCTACGGTGAATTGCCTGACAACTACAACCTGGTACTGAATACTGACCATGAATTGGTTAAGAAAATCCTGACCGAAGAAGAAGCGGCTTGTGCCGAAAAACTGAACCCGATCCTTGCCGACCTGAAAGGCTGGAAAACGCGTCAGTCCGACCTGCGCGAAACCCAAAGCAAGAAGAAGGAAGAAGAAATCACTTCTGAGGAGAAGGAAGACATGACGAGTACGAACAAAAAGATCGACGAACTGGTAGAACAGCGCAATAGCATCCTGTCCGAATATGCAGGTGAAAACAAACTGGTCAGCCAGTTGATCGACCTTGCCCTGTTAGCAAACGGTATGTTGAAAGGCGAAGCGTTGAGCCAGTTCATCAAACGTAGCGTTCAGATGATCGGTTAAGCCGGAAACGGAGAGAATAACAAAGGGTATCAAGATATCCATTCTCATGTCAAGTGTGGGAATAGGAATTTTGACACCCTTTTTTGTTTCATTTTTCTTATCCGGCTATTATCCCCCCTCCTTTTATTGCATTTCGGTCAGCAACCGGAATTTAGTTTATCCGCAGGATTAACAAAACGGACCAATTTTATGTTGTATTTTATATCTCAAAATCTTGTAGTCTGAGAAATAACGACTACATTTGAATTCATTAAGCAGAGAAGATACAAGTATGAAAAGAATAGCTGTACTGACAGCCCTGTTGTTTACTGCCTTACAAATAGGATACGCCCAGAAAGTAGGATTGGTTCTGAGTGGAGGCGGTGCGAAAGGAGCCGCCCATATCGGGGTAATCAAAGCACTGGAAGAAAACGGAATACCAATTGATTACATAACGGGGACATCTGCCGGCGCAATTGTCGGCAGTCTCTATGCAATGGGATATACCCCTGAAGAAATGGTTGAACTGATGCTTTCCGAAGAGTTCAGCTATTGGCAGACCGGAACGGTTGAAAACGAATACAAATATTATTTCAAACGCCCCGACCCGACACCGGAATTCGGCCATTTCTCAATCGACATGACCGACTCATTGCAGGTGAAAGCCAGTTTCTTACCACAAAGCTTGATCAATCCGATCCAGATGAATCAAGCGTTTATGGCTCTGTTTTCACAAGCTACGGCAAAGGCAGGCTGGAACTTCGACAATCTTTTCGTCCCGTTCCGTTGTGTGGCCTCGGACATATATAGCAAGAAAGCCATTATTTTCAAGAACGGAGACCTCGGAGACGCCGTTCGTGCATCCATGACATTTCCCTTCTTTTTCCAGCCGATCTGGAAAGACAGCGTCCCCATTTTCGACGGCGGCATCTATGACAACTTCCCGGTCGGCCCAATGAAAGAGGCTTTCCATCCGGATTTTATCTTCGGTTCGACAGTAGCAGGCGGAAACAACAAACCTTCATCCAATCCTTATAACCAACTTGAAACGATGATTATGCAAAAGACGGACTATGACGTTCCCGAAGACGAAGGCATGATGATCAAATTCAGTTTTCCCACCGTTTCCCTGCTCGATTTCCAAAAGGCACGGGATTTGATGGATATTGGCTACAAGCGGACGATGGCGATGATCGACTCCATCAAAGCACGTGTCCCCCGGCGTGTTGAACTAAGCGAAGTCAACAAACGTCGCGAAGCTTATAAGCAAAGCCTCCCTCCATTGATTTTTCAGAATATATATGTTACAGGCGTGAATGAATCGCAAAAGAAATACATTGAAGCCCAGCTACATCGTGATATCAATCACGAATTCTCGATGGAAGAGTTCAAGCGTGCCTATTTCAAGATGCTGACCTATTCCAAAATTAAAGAAATATTGCCCCATGCCGTTTATAACCGGAAAGAAAAGAAATTTGACCTTTATCTCAATGTCAAAATGAAGGAAGAGATCACAGTCGGGTTCGGAGGTAACATCTCCTCCTACCAGGCCAACCAGTTATTCCTCGGACTGGGATACCAGTATTTGAGAAGGTACGCAGCCGATGTGAACGCCAATTTCCAGGTTGGTAATTCTTTCAGTGGCGTGATGCTGAACGGCCGTATCTATTTGCAGACAAGAATACCGACCTATCTGAATTGGCAGGGCGTATTCTCGGACAAGAAATATTCCGAAAGCCAGTCTTTGTTTTACGAAGACGTCTTACCGGCTTTTATCCACCAGAAAGAATTGTATACCAAGGTCAAGTTGGGATTCCCATTTCTGAACCGTGCCAAAGCCGAAATCGGTTTTGCTTACGGCCGGCTGAATGATTATTATTTCCAGACCTCCTACATGACATTCCCAAACGCGACCACCGATCACAGTTGGTATGACCTGTTTGCCGGATCTCTCAGCATCGAACGGAACTCGTTGGACTATAAACAATATCCGATCTCCGGGAGAAAACAATTTCTGGTAGCACAATATGTAACCGGTACGGAAAAGTACATCCCATCCCCCATTACCGATATGGGTTCATTCGACCGGAAAGTCCATAGCTGGCTGCAAATGAAAGGCGAATGGGAACAATATAAGACCATTAGTTCACATTTCAACCTCGGCTTCATGAGCGAGCTCGTTCTTTCCAGTAAAAATCTGATGAACAACTACACGGCTTCCGTTTTGCAAGCACCCGCTTTCACGCCGACGCCGCATAGCCAGATCGTCTTCAACGAAGCGTTCCGCGCCAACCAGTACGTAGCATTCGGATTGTCGCCGATCTGGAAATTCAGCAAACTACTGCACTTCCGCCTCGATATGTACGGTTTCGCGCCGTTATACGAAATAAAGAAAGAAGAAATATGGAATAACGACACATACACGGCAATTCCCTATTACGGGAAATTCCTTAATTCTTTCAAGTATATGGGAGAAGCAGCCCTTGTTTTACAACTGCCCTTTGCCAACATCAGCCTGTATGCAAACGGATACAGCTACCCGGCGAAAAATTTTAATTTCGGTTTGAATATTGGTTATCTGATATTTAACCCGAAGATGCTGGATTAGTTAAAAAAAAGATATCGAAAAGACTTGCAAATATAAAAGAAAGTGCTACCTTTGCACTCGCAATCACGAAATAATGGCCGCGTAGCTCAACTGAATAGAGTAGCTGACTACGGATCAGCCGGTTACAGGTTTGAATCCTGTCGCGGTCACCATTTCAAGATGAAGTTTAAACAAAAATGAAGATTGGCCGCGTAGCTCAACTGAATAGAGTAGCTGACTACGGATCAGCCGGTTACAGGTTTGAATCCTGTCGCGGTCACCATTCAGATAAAGTTTAAACGAAAATATAAAGATTGGCCGCGTAGCTCAACTGAATAGAGTAGCTGACTACGGATCAGCCGGTTACAGGTTTGAATCCTGTCGCGGTCACAAAAAAGAGAATGTTAAATCAATAACATTCTCTTTTTCTTTTTAAAGAATCACGATAACTCATTCTTCTCTTTACTATTTCCTATATTCTTTTGTGCATCCAGAAATTCCTGATGCAATTTGTATAGCAAGTCAATATCTTGCATGTCATTAACACCTAATATTTCCTGCATCAAAGCAACCTTACCATTTTCAGCGTCTGTGTACGATATCATACTTTTCATGTTTTTTAGATTATTTGAATTTACATTCTTTATGTACCCCAAATAAACAATCTTGTTTTTCACATTGTTCACAGACCTCTTATATTTTTTTGAATCATACCGAAAACCTTGAGGGTCTTTAACCCACCCGGTTCACAGTCCTAAATATCAATATTTTATCTATCCTTACCCTTTTGAGGGAGTACGATTTGGATACTAACTTTTTTATAGGTTTCTGTCTGCTTTTGGCAGATGTCTGTCTCCATTTACCTTGGGTTCAAAAGTGTACATTCGTTTTGAATTATGCGAGTATTTGATTATTAATATTTCAACTTAAAATGCCCTTGCTTCGATTTACCAACAGAGTTCGCAAATTTATTTTTGTTAATCTATTACCTGTAATGTGGTCTGTATGGGAATAAAATAGTATTTTCGGGATTGGAAAATATAAAAGACTGCCGTAAAATGAAAATTACCCGTGATGAATTACTGATAGCTGCGTTCAAGCTGTTTATGTCCGTGAACTATGAGAAAGCCAGTTTTGCGGAACTTGGCAAGATGCTCGGAATGTCGAAAGCAGGAATATTCAAATACTACAAGAACAAGCAGGAATTGTTCATTGCCGTAGTGGATAAATTTTGGTTCAGCACGCAAAACCCACGAAACAAATTCACTGAAACGAACGGCACGTTTGCCGAATTTATAGACGAATATGTGCGTGGCGTACAACGGACAATGGATATGCTGGGCGACCTGATAGGTGCAGACCGGGACAAGGTAGCGCAAGGAAAGTTCACATACCATGCCCAATATTTTCATTTTCTGTTTCAACTGCTCCAATACGATCCTGATGCAAAAGAAAAACTCCGTAATCTTGTAGAAGTTGATTATGCTTACTGGCGTGCTGCTATACAACGTGCCATAGCTACCGGAGAACTAAGAGAGGATGTGGATGTAGAGGAAGCGGTAGTCATGTTCCGGCAGGTTTACATGGGGTTGTCCTTTGAAATGTCTTTTCTGGGTGGGCTGAACACCGAAAAACTCTCCAAACATTTACATGCCGTTTACTCCTTGTTGAAACGCTAAACAGTCTCCATTGAACGCTGCTCCCCTGCTGCCCTGATTGTCTGTGCAAAAAAAGATAAAAAGAAAACGTTCGTTCACTTTATTCGGAATAGTTTTATAACTTTGGCAATATCATTTAATTAATGAGAGTTGTAATGTTATAAAACAAGCCCTACATGGATGCAAGCAAACAACGGGGAAGTATCGTACTGACAAAACAAAATATAGACGGTCAGGATTATATACGGATAGAATATGCCGATAATCAGACTACTGCCTTGCTACTTTCGCAAGACAAAGGAATTAAAACAATCGGGAACGGAAGTGCATACATACAAGCATCCACTTTCCAGCTTTCGGAGTTCTACACCCGTTACTCTCCCCACGCTTATATTGATTACAGCCGGGTATATGTTCGTCATCCTAAACCCCAACGTGAATACGTGCTGCCGAAAGGCTATTTGGAATTACTGGAACAGAAGCGTTACAGTCCCTCGACAATCAAGACTTACAGGATTTATTTCAGTGATTTCATGGAGTATCACAAAGGACGTAACATCGACCGTCTGAAAGTGGCGGACATCAATCACTATATACTTTATTTGGTAAATGAGAAAAAAATCTCCGTGTCACAACAGAATATGCGCATTAACGCTATCAAGTTCTACTACGAGAAAGTAAAAGGTGGCAAGCGGCAATATTACGGCGGAATTACACGTGCCAAAGAGTACAAGACACTGCCCGAAGTGCTTAGCCGTAATGAGATAAGCCGTATCCTCTCCTGTTTGCCTAACTTGAAACATCATTGCATGATTTCGCTGATATATTCTGCCGGACTAAGAAGAAGCGAACTGCTGAACCTTACCCCGAAAGACATCATTAGCGAACGGATGTTAGTACGCATAATGGGTAAAGGGAAAAAGTGCCGTTATTCATTGTTATCAGAAAAAGTATTGAATGAGCTACGAACATATTACAAAGAGTACCGTCCGAAGAAATGGCTGTTTGAGGGTGATACTTCCGGTGAGCAATATTCGGCAAGTGCATTGGTGAAAATACTGAAAGAAGCTGCCGAACGTGCAGGTATCAAACATCGGGTACATGTACACATGCTCCGTCACTCTTTCGCTACCCATTTACTGGAACAAGGTACTGATCTAAGAACCATACAGGAGTTGCTGGGGCACAATGACATTAAGACAACAAGTATATATCTTCATGTAACGAGTGCCCATAAATCAAGCATACCCAATCCACTTGATACACTTGATGATTCGTGAGGTGTGGATATTAGAGATTAGGAACTACACCATAAGGTGTGGTTATTGAATACATTATGAACAATTAAAAAAACAATATATGATTGAAGCATTAAGAAATAGAGGATTTATTGTACAAGAAAGAACAAAAGCTAATAAATTATCTTCTGCCTTTTTACAGCGATACAATAATCTCCCGGCAGATTATATGAAATTTTTGAATGAGTTCCAGCTTATCACGAATAAAGATGATAACGCTTGGTTTAATTCCATTGAAGATTTTAATGGAGCAAGTGATAGTGAAATCCGTTGGAATGAATTTGAGATTATGAGCCTCGAAACATTTGAAGGTGACGAAGAAGCCTGTAATGAAATCCGTAACTTTTGGAATACACATATTCCTATTACTATGGCAGTCGAGGGTGAATATCAATATCTCTGTATTGATTTGTCATTTGAAAATTATGGTAAAATCTATTATGGCTTAGAACCTGAATTTGAAAACTCGGCAGACTTTCTTTGTAATAGCTTCAATCAATTATTAGAATTATTTTCTTCTGATTGCGAAGATAGTAGGCTTATATCTTTTAAATGAGTTCATAACGAAGCAGGCTAACGCTTACAGCGTTCCCCGCTTAACCATTAATAGTAACATGAATATGACAAAAATAGAATTAAACCCCTTAAAGGGAATACATATCGCACAAGTTGGAACAATAGAATTTGGAATGACCGCCAACGAAGTGAAAGAGGTTTTAGGACAGCCTGAGCAAGAAGATGATTCCCAATTGTACTATTGTTCTGAAGAGCTTCGTTTGGATTTCAATTCTCAAAAATGTTTGGAGTTTATTGAAATTATATCAGGTCCATATCCAAAAGCCATAGAGCCAATATTATATGATGCCAATCCTTTTGTGTTATTGGCAAATGAGTTGGTGGATTTACTGACACAAAAGAACGACTCTGATATTGACTATTCAGAAGTTCCTGTATGTTATGCTTTCAGAAGTATTTCTGTTGGCATATTCCGAGAGTTTTCAGAAGAAACAATACAACAAAGCATAAAGGAAGCTAAGGAAAATGGAGTATATGAAGATGAAAAGTTATGGCTTTTAAATGATTTGGAGAAAAGCAAACATTTTTGGACTGTTGGCATAGGAATGAAAGGCTATTATGAGTAATTTACTATTAACGAGCCAAGTTAGCTGCTAAACGCAGCTCCTTTCCAACCCATTAGCAAAAACAGAAAGTCTATGAACAAAGGATACTATGTATTAGAAGTAGAGGACACAAGTTCTGCGGAGTTTACAAAGAACTATTGGAAAAAGCAACCAAAATTCTCTTTGAGAGAATATATCAAAGAAAACGGTGCATATCCTGAACAAATTCCCGACTTAAATCTTGAAATTAGGATTTATGATGATGTGGAATTTAATAGGCTGAATGATTTTATTTTCAGTCCGATAAAGCCTTTGTGTATATCCGAAAAGGTCAAAAATATCATAGAACTTTGTTCTTTACCCGAACATCGGTTTTTTAATGTAGATGTTTATATGCCTAAAAAAAGGAATAAGGTAGATGCCAACTATTACGCTCTACATTATGACTTTACCTATATTCAAAATGATATATTAGGAATGATTGATTATGAAAAGTCTAATATTCGGATAAAAACAAATGCAGGAGAATATCTCTTAGTCAGAGATAGAAAAGATGTAGAGAACTTGCCTATACATAACAAAACTATATCGGAAATGATAAATAAGTTATCTAAAACAGCAAAGTTAAGAGAAAAAAATCAGAACAAAATATCTACTTTATCTGAGGAGTATTGGGATTTTGAACGAGTTGATAAGATATATTTTAATCGTTCTTTTGATTTTTCAATGGATTTGTTTCAAATACCCAACTTTTCATGGATGATCTATATATCTGACAAATTAAAAGAGGAACTTGAACGAAATCGCATTACAGGAATAACATTTTCAATTCCGGGTAACAAACAGTATCTTGTTCATAGACCTAACCCAATATTAGAATGGGTATAATATTTTGCTAACAAGGTCGAGATAACAGCTAAACGCTGTTCCTCACCAAACCATTAAATGCAATTATATGGAACTACCAAACACACTATACGATCAAATAGAGAAATTGTCAAAGCAAGGAAATAAGGCAATGGATGATAAAGATTATCAAAATGCTATGGTCTTTTTTCAGAAAGCCGAAGAACTACTCCCTCTTCCTAAAGAAAAATGGGATGCCTATATTTGGCTTTCCGCTTCTGTTGGCGATGCCTACTTTATGATGCAGGATTATGGAACATCATTAAATTATTTCTGCCGATGTTACAAATTAGGAGAGATAGATAATCCTTTCATTCTACTACGCATAGGAGAAAACTATTTTGAATTGCAAGATTATAATAATGCAAAAGAGTTTCTTCTCCGCACATATATGATTGAAGGAAAAAAGATATTCAAAAATGGGAAAAAGTATTTGCAGTGGCTTTCTGAAAATGTGGATTTGAAACAGAAAAAATCCTCTTCAAAAACAATTACTGCTAAAACAAAAGTATTTCCCGCTTTCGATGAAGACGGAGACCTGTTCAATCAATATATAGACGAAACCGCACTTTGCGAAAGTCATGAATATGAAAAGATGATTGAATTAATCAAACGCTATTGGGATATGTTGCCCGAACCTAAAACAGCACAAAGTTTGGGCTATCATCTGTTATGTGACATGGTAATTACATACTTGCGAATGCAGGAATATACAATGGCTCTACACTGGGCGAGAGTTTTTGATACTTTCGATTTTGTATCGGATGGTCGTATTGATTCAGGCGAAAAAGATTATTATGTAGCTATCTGTTACTATAAGAATGAGGATATAAATAAGGCAAAGGAATATTTTACTGCCGCTAAGGTAAAATCAAAAGGTAGATGCTTTGCCAATTTGTGGGGAGATGAATATAAAAAGATATGCAAGGAATTAAACATTTAACAAGGTCGAGACAACAGCTAAATGCTGTCCCTCACCAACCTATTATAAACAATAAAACGAAGTTGTATGGGAGATATTGATATTCTTAATAAATTTGATAATGACAAGTTGATAGACGTAGTGAAAAATTATAAACGTTATGGCTATGATGACGAACTTCGTGATTATGCTATCAACTTATTGGGAGAGCGCGGATGGAGCAGAGATGATTTGCAACAATTTGGTTATTTAACAAACTATGATTATGATGAAGCTGAAAAACAATATAAAGCATACAATAGAAATTCATTGATAGGCATTTGTACGCTTGTATTTAGTGGAGGGATTTTGGCTGTTGTTTATTTAATCTTTCTAATTTTGGCTTATCGGAATGTTGCAAAATTCTATAATGCATTAGGGCGCAATCAAGATGAAACCGCATTATTCAACGCCCTTGGCGTGCTGGCTTATTTTCATCTAAAAGGAAGAATGAAAGAAGAATTGAAAGGAATAAGATAAGTTTATAACAATCACCTAAACAGCTAAACGCTGTTCCTTACCAAACCATTAGCGATAATTTGTAGCAAAGATGAAAAATACAAGTGAAACAAGAAGTCGTTTTGAGCAAAATAACTCAATGCAGAATGGGAAGAAATACAGGTATTGCTTCTTTGATTATCTGTATTACAGGCTGTATGTTACCTACAAGAAGCATAATGATCCGCCACGTTTCAGTGCTTTCGGCGTGTTTGCCGCCACATTCATGATTGCCCTGCTCTTTTTTAGTATTTTCTTCAATTGTGTGCTGACGGACAGTTGGTTTTCACGAAAGAACTTCACGGAACTACAAGGCGGGCTTGTCTTTTTTATCCTGACAACCGTGTTTTGTATCATCCCCTTCTATCTGCGATACACCCGGAAACGGACTGCCGCCATACTGCTGAAATATAAAGGAAACAAATGGAACAGGATTATCCCGTCTTGGGTAATATATACTTTCCCGATATGGAGTTTCTTGGCAGGGATAGGAATATGTATGTTGATATTCAATTAACAACAATATAGGCACGAATGAAAAAAGGTATCAATAAGATTATACGCATGAAGAAAGTTATATTATATATTATTATACTGTTCGGCTTTGTCAGTTGTGAGGCTTGGTACGAAAAATTAATTGGGAATTATTACCTTTTGGCAATAGATTCAATGAGTGAAATGTGCGTCAGCTATTATGACAAGGGTATGGACTTGGATGTTTCGATTACAGAAAACGGAATATATGAAGTGGGGTACGATGAACATTTCATCCTTGCCAAAGCATACAAGACATTGATAGATAGTCTTGGAAATTCCCTGCATCGTTACGATACGGACATAACCGAATATTACATCATCCCGGTAGATAACACACAAAGCGGGTTGGAAGCGCAGGAAAACTGCTTTAAGCTGATGACGAAAGAGGAATTTGAAGCCAAATGGAAGGAACTCGGAGTGTCTATGCAAATTCAACTTAGAAGTGCCGGAGTGTCTATGAAATATCACCAGAAAGTAGCATGTAACTTACGATGGTAAATAAATGATTATATTATGAAAAGAGTAATAGTGTTATTGACTTTCATTAGTATTGCATTGTGTTCATTCCGAATTAAGAATGACACTGTTGTTGTAGAGCAGGTGGAATCAGATCTTCCTATTATCATCCGATATGACAGCGTAAGGGATTACATATTCAGAGTTCAATTCCCATTGACATTTAGAATATGTAATATATCAGGAAGAAATAAGCAAATTTGTCAAATAGCATATTACTACAAGGATATAAATCATGCACTATCCTATGAACAGGGATGGAATTATAATGTACGAATCAATCGAATCAAAAAAGGAGAACTTCTTAGTCCCTACAAGAGGGGACGAATAATGATTGATAGTTTAACGACTGAAAATTTCGTGTTTCAGACCGGACACTCCATACGATATGAAGATACTACATTACAATCTGTTTTTCGTTCCTTTATACCTGCGATAAAGCAGTCCGGTAAAGATACATTGCACATTAGCACTATTCGGGCATTTAAAGAGAAGTACCCTGAAATAATTAAGACATTGCTCCAGAACGATAGTATTAAATTTTGGATTTATACTCCTTGGAGCGATGATAAGGGGATTCATTTTATCTTACCGGTTGAACAGAAATAAAATACATTTATTTTGCATAAATGAAGAAAGACATAAAAAAAACGGATAATTATTTTGAGCGTAACCGGATAACCCGGCAAGCACGAAATTACAGGTACAACTTTGTTGACTACCTCTATTATCAGGGAGAGCGATACAGTAAGAAATATCCAAGAAGTTCAGGCAATATGTTAATAACATTGTATTGGATCGGGTTTGTTTTCTTTCCGCTTCTACCTTTTTTTGCTCCTCACTATACCAATATACTGGGAGATATATTGGTGAAAATAAATTTAACGGATAATCTTCATCCGATACTGGAGGTAGTGATTTTTCTTTTTCCAATATTTGTTGCAATAGCACTTCCGCCGGATCTGTGGTGTTTGTTGAGATACAGAAAAAACAGGGTGGCGGCTATCAAGCACCACTACCGACAAAGTATATGGAAGGATGCGATTCCTATGTGGCTGTTGTGGATGATTCCTACCTTATTTGATCTGTTATCATTATTTGTAATCTATGTAACAACAAAAAAATAAACCAAAGGAAATAATGAAAGCGAAATTGAAATACCCGATATTCGAGTTCAGCCCGGACGAGAATATGGTTTACACCTTTTGGGAGGAGAACCAAACGACACAGCTTGCCATACTGGAAGAGGCTGACGGGTGGAAGGGTGAGATAGTGATAGATTCCACCGGGACAAAGTACGTCATCAAACGTTCCTACATGACCGGATGGAAGGGCATACACGGATTCACGGGGATGCATACGGGGATGATTCGTTACGAAACGGAGTATGAAGATACCACCGAACCTTTCCCCTTACACAGACTGCAAGAGAGAATAGCGGAGAGATACCCCAAAGGATGGTGGTTCGAGGAAGAATGCTGGGACAGCGTGAAAGATTTCCGGCAAACGATTTTCGCTTGCAAGACTTTCGAGGAGCTTGCCGAGGTCATGATGCCCCGTCCCCTGACGATGCGTACCCGCATTGTCAAATGGCTGCATCCCAGCCCGCAGGAAAAGAAAATGCGGATAAAATTTCTTATCTTTTTGATTGTATATTTGGCAGTATGCTACCTGATATTCGGGTGACAACGCTAAGCGGGGAGAATATGGATAACAGAACAACACAAGTTATTAAATATGGAGAAGCAGATTACATCATTGCTATTAGCAAACAATTCCGGCAATGACCTTATACAGCGTATTAAGGAACTGGAAGATAAAATAAAATGGCTGCGGCATAACAACCGGAACATGAATATGCAGAAGAACAAAACACTGAAAGATTTTCTATCCATTTTTATATCGTTTTTGGAGTTACAAAACTATGCACCGATAATATGCTTGAAACGATTATTTTCTGCCACTTGCCCAAAAAAAGAAATCCCCGATAATGCTTAATTATCAGGGATTTGCTTGATTCTTCTTTTGTTTTCAGTGATCCGCCTGGGATTCTCCTAAGAGAGTTACCATGCTGATATTTAAAACTTTATATTTTTAGCTTCAAGCATATCCCATGATTTAACCCACTAATTTGCTACGTGCTTTTGCGGTAGTTTGCTCATGGAGAATACTGGGGTAAAGATAGTTATTCTTCTCGATTTTACAATATTTCTTTTACTCATTTAACTTCTTCGAGACCATGCTTCTGTATAAAGCTCCTCAATATCTTGAATATTTAACTTATGAATATTTATAAACTCTTGGATCTTAATATCCTCAATCTCATTTATGTTATAAGATTTAAACTCTTTAATAAAAGATCTTATTGCGTTTTTGAAAATTTTCATTTTTCCTTTTCGCATTATATCTACTTTATGTGTAAAGTCAGCTTCATAAGATAATTTATGTGTAGGTATGATTAAAATTCTTTTAACTAATGCTTCTTTTCCATATTCGTTTTCAAACCAACCACAATGTGAATTCATTTGTGCAGCTTCATGCTTGTTTATTGTTTCACGGCTTTCGTTAACTTCGCTTTTACATTCTAGTAAGAAAAATTTGTTTTCTACTCCTCCCCATAAGTTATCAGGTCCTTTACGAATTTCTTTATCAGGTCTTTGACTTATAAAACCTAATAATGCACCTATTTCTTGTAGAGAAGTTTCAAATTTTTCGGCATTTACACCGAATGTAAAGTCGTTTAAAAGACCATCAACAGCCAATACTAGTTCATTATAATCCTTATATTGAGCTATCCATTTTTTTATTCTATAGATTCTACTATCATTAATGACATTTATTTTTCTATATGTTATACCATCTTTAGGTTTCAATAATTGCAAATTAGAACTGAATGCGCTCTTTTGAATTTTATTAGAATCTGTTTTACTGATAAAATATTTATATCGTGCTAATATTTGCATATACCACCCGCGTTCAGAATCATCTTTAATATGTTTATCTAATATTATTTGTATTTTGTTACATGCTTCTTCATGGTTCTTCTTAAAAGAAAAAGCTTCTGCTTCTTTCTCTAATTCTAAAATGTCATAAATATCACTTTTTCCATCAGATAAAGAGAGTTTATCCATTTCTTCACGATAGAACTCCTTCCATCCTTCATCTCTTTTTACTAAAGCTTGAACAATTAGTGATGTTACTACTTTAAGAGCAGGTTCATCAGCTCTTAAATCTTCTTTTGCCATATCTGCAATTTGGAAGCCAATATCGATTTGTTTTTTTGTTTGTGGAGAGAAATATCTACTAGTTCTTGTACTTCTGATAAACTTCACGAGGTCAGCTCCAATCAGTAATATGACACTGTAATCTTTTTCTCCTCTAACACTTCTCCCTAGCCCTTGCTCAATTCTTTGGGCTAAACGAATATTTATAATATCGCTATTAACTCGACATTGCTCTTCGTATCTATCAACTAATGAATTAAAATAAGGCATGGAATCTATTATTAATAATCGACATGATTCATCTGGTAAATCTATACCATCATACCTATTTATTATTACTAGTGTTTTTTCTATATTTCCTGCTTTTAAATCAGATATTAGAGTAAAAATATTTTTTGTTCCAGAAATAGTAGAACCTAATACATAATATTGTTCAGACCTACGATGGCTTGGAACTATAGCAACTCTTCCAAAATGTAATTTTGTGTTAGGCTTTGCAAATGTACTAACAATCAAATCTCTGTCCAATGAGTCATCAATCAGTGATGGTATCAAAATCATCTTCTCACCAGACCATTTTTGTTCAGTATTAATTAAAGGATTTTTGATAGCGTTTATATCAAACCCTAAACCTTTAATAAAAAATGAATCATCTTGAGTTGTGGCAGACATTAAGATTCTTTGGTTTGCATTTGCAAATGAGCCAAAACTTCTAATAGGAATATGATATGGAAGAATCTCAACCCCATTACCAGTAATAAAAGCTTGGCAGTCTTCAAGACAATTCTTTATTAGTGGCCATGTAAATGCCAGCTCATTTTCTTCTCTGTATTTAGATAACAAATTTGCTACTTCGCTTTTTTTATCAATCCAAGACCAATATGGAATTGGAAGTAATGCGTCATAGTCACCATTACGGATATCTAGAAAATCTCCCTCTCCTTGCTCTGTTAGATCATCCTCAAAAAGAGACAGTATTTCTCCATACAAAGAATGTTCTCTCTTTATTCTCACTGTAAACGAATCTTTTATAGCATCAATACAAGCGTGCGAATCATCTAAAACAAGGCTTCCAATATGAATATAATTATTATCAATACCAAAAATAGATTTCCCATTGAAAAGCTTTTGAACATGAACAATCAATATCTTCTTTCCCTCAATAAAGTCATTTGGTAGATTATTATCTTCTTCAATTAAGCAATATGGTATTCCAAATTTTGTAGCTTCTTGAGCTACTTGTTGTGATAGATATATATTGGGACAAACGAAAACACACGGTCCTTCTCCCTGATTTATTTTTGATTGTAGAATTAATAATCCAATCAATGTTTTACCTTCCCCTGTGTGAAGTTTTATGATTAAATTATGTTCCTTTTGCTTGTGATTAAACCATTCATCTAATATCTTACTTTGGGCAGGTCTCAAAGGACCAGTAATACTTCTACGATCTAACTCATTGTATATATCTAAAGGTATGATTTTCTTTTCAACCTCTTTCTTACCTAATTTTTTTCTAAAGTCAACCATAATAATATGATATTAGTTAATTTATAAATTAATGTAATTGTTATTGATGTTACATTCCTCTTCTTAAATGTAATGCTTAAAGGGCAAAACTCCTGTTTTAATATCCTTTCCTGCTGTAAGAATTTCCCCTATTGAATCAGCAAATTTGAGTGTAACAGGAACACCATCTCCATAAATACAGGCATTGTAATTTAATTTAGTTAAACTTAAAATGTCTTTGCACACAGTATCTATATCTGCATTTCCTCTTGTTATGGCAATATCTATAGGATTAGGAGTTTCTAATCCTATTTGTGTTTTAAATCTTGGGACAAATCCTTTTGTCCATAGGAATGCTTTTGAATTATCATATTGCATCATTGTTCCTCTTGGCACACAATATGAAGAATGTCTATAGATTTTAAATGCACTGTTTTCTTTTATTCTAACGCCAATAATTTGCGATTTACCTTTTACAGCTTCTTCAAAACCTTTCCATTCTACATTGTCAAAGTATGTTTTTGCATGGATAAAAATTTCTTTAGGATAGTCGTTAAATTTATAATAATAAGAATCTAATGATTGTGAGATAATTTCAAAAGCATCTTGTTCTGATAAATGAAACTCTCCACTTTGAGGGTTCCACCAAGGCCCAACATTACCTCTGAAAACCATTCCGTCACCTGAATCTAAAAACATTTGAGCAGCACAACATGCATTTTTACTTTTAGAGTCTGATTCTGTTTTTTTATACACTAATCCTAAATAGCAAACGCCATCACGAACATCTCCTAATTTCCAAGGGAGTCCTCCCAACTTGTAGTATAAAGTGTTTGATATATTCCATGCTTTTGATGTGTCGAATTTTTGTTCTTCTTCTATTTGCTTTTGTGAGAAGATGTCTCTATATGTTATTTTACTTTCTCTGATTATCTGAGTCACAATCTTAGCAGATAATATTTTTGCTTTTAATTGATTATGAAAGTTTACTTCAAACTCATATGCTTCTCTTAGCTGTTCCTTTTCTTCTTGGAAAAACATATCCAATTGAGTGGAATTTCGTTCTTGTTTCTTTAATCCGATATTAATATTTTCTGCTGATTTTGGAATTTTAGAATTAGGTCTTCCAAATTGATATATACTTTCTGGAATAACAATAAACCAAATATCAACTGGCATTTCTTCTTTTTCACTGTATGCAATTAAAGGATCTACATACAGATTTACCCAATTATGAACTCTCTGATGAGAATCTGTATATCTTAAATATTTCTCAATATCATTATCTTTAATATCAATTTGAATGATGTTATCGAAATTTATAGAGATACCAAAAACGGTTTCTAATCCCGGAAAATTAGGGCGTGCTATATTAGCATCAGAATTAATCACAGGAGAGTTGATTTTTTTCAAATATTTGATCATCTGCTCTCTAAGCTTTTTAGTTCCAATAATACCAATGTTTTTTACACCTCGTACTCGCATTTGATCGAAAGGGCCAAATAACATTAAACCATCTCTTGGATCTATTGCTTTTTGTCCATTTCCAAATGTCAAAGATGGCTCATTTATATATTTAAGTATTGGTTCAATCATCTGATTCTTCTATTAATTCTTCATAATAATCTTCCACTTTATTAATATCCATTTGAGATTTTGGATCATTATATCCGACCTCACTCCAAAAAGTCTCAGGCCATTGCTTCATTTCTAAAAAATCTTCACTAATCGAAATTTTTATTTTGATCTTTCCATCTATATCTTTTAGTTGTTGTATGAATGCTAATTGTAGATCTCTCCATTCTTCATTAAAAAAACGTTTCCCTTTCTTTCTTCTAAATGAATGTTGTTTCTTAGCATCATTAATAATATTAAACCCATCTGAAGTAAATAATATGTGAGATTTAATAGAAAACCCCACAAATGGAAATATAATTGGTTGAAGAGAAACAGCATAATGCCATGAACCAATTGCTTCGTATTTTCCTAAAATAGATTTTGATTTCTTTTTTCTTGTATATGGATATGTAAATTCTATTTTTTTCAATCCTTCGTATTTAGGCAAATAGTAAGCTAGTCTTTTGTTTGACATTTCATATTTAAACAGTCCTTTTTTTCTAAACAAATTTGATACAACGCAATATAACAATCTCTTAAAGTGATTTTCTACATCTCTATGCAAAGGAAAAGAAATAGATTCAAAACCAAATAAAATGTCATTTAAAGAAAATGTATAACTGTTTTCTGGTAATACTTCAACTTGATCATTTTCTCTTGGAACTACGAAGTTCAATTTATTATCAAAAGTGGATATAATATTTGATAAAAGGCTGATCGGTATATCCTTGTTTAGATTCCTAATTGCTTTAGCTTGTGCTGCATTTGTAAATTGATACATATAGAAAACTTTAGGAGCATTTTCTATCTGCCACCATGATGTATAAAAAAGTTCTTTTTTAGGAATGATAGAACAATTTGACACATATTCATTTTCGTACCATTCTGAAAATGAAGATTCTTGGCTATCAAAGTTTTTTGGAATAGAATCTTTTTCTAGCTTTCTTATTAGTTGTTTCAGACCATCAGCCCAATTGTTGTTAAATGGGATATGATTGATGTTAGGAAGCCCAATTGCCAAATTATAAGGAGATGCATCAAGATGAAGCGGGATTATAAAATCTTGTAACCCATATTGCGAAGCAATGCTTTTAGCATATTCTATTTCATTCTCAATACCCTGCTTTAGCAATCCGTCTTTTGTCACAATATTTTTCGAATAAACAAATAGTACTTTTATGGAACTTTCAATAGCCTTTTGTATAGTAGCCCAAAAACGTTCACCTCCTAATAGTCCATCTTTATCTATCCAAGTTTTATAACCAAGCATTTCTAGTCTTGATGCTATCCAAATAGAAAATTCGTTATCTTCTGGTGTTGCATGACTAATGAATATAGTATCTCTTGCCATATTATTGCTCTTTCGAATTTACTAATAGGTCTTTCACATCAATATCTAATACTTTT
Source organism: Parabacteroides vesiculifaciens (assembly GCF_049860805.1). NCBI lineage: Bacteria > Pseudomonadati > Bacteroidota > Bacteroidia > Bacteroidales > Tannerellaceae > Parabacteroides > Parabacteroides vesiculifaciens. The sequence goes on along the minus strand of NZ_CP187555.1, from coordinate 1,358,199 downwards.
GCTATCTCAAAAAGCGTTTCTATAGATGGCTGTGACTCATTTGTACACCATCGAGAGATAGTTGCTTCATTCTTCTTTAAGACTTCGGCAAGCCACTTTCCAGTACGCTTTTTTTCTACAAGTACAATTTTTAATCTATTTAATTCCATTGCATGATAAATTGATGTATATTGCAAATATATTGATTTAATTTATATTGCTTGATATGACTGGAGTATTTTTATTAAAAATAAATTATAGATTTCGTCTTTTTTTCTTTTCCCTCTTAAGTTTTAGCGGTTGCTCTTCATTGTGGGTAATAAGATCTAAACTTGATGTTGAAAAAGTGGTGAATATATCGGATATTTGGTTGTTCCCTTGATTGATAAATGGTATGTCAGGATTTTGCCTTTCTTGTTTTGTTGTATGAGTCTCAATATTGATAGCAAGCAAGTTTTCTATATCGACTGTTAATTTTCTTTTACTATATAGTGCTTTTTGTTCTTGGTGTTTAATCTGTTCACATATGGATCTATTTTTCATTGTGTTGTGGTAATGAAATGATTCGGATTGATGGCGATTGTAATTGAACAGTTTATCAAAGCCTTGTTCCGCTTGTTGGAACAGGTTCACACGGTCGAAGCCACCTTTTACTACTCCGTTCTTGGTGTTCTTGTGATTGGTAAGCGGAGATAGCTTTTTCTTATTGGCTTGGTCTTTCCGGCTGACAATCAAATGACAGTGCATATTCAGTTCGTTGTTGGAACGATTGCGGTCGAAATGGATTTTGCCGTAAAACTTTATATCCGCTTCGGATAGTTCTTTATTGAAGTTTTTGGCATATTCAGGAATAAACACCTCTCGGATATATCGCTTCATTGCTTCGGCTTGTTCCTGTTCCGTATTACCTATCACTCGGAGTTCTTTTTCCGATGGACTGACATGAATAGCATAAAACTTAGCATCCGTTTTTAGGAGTTGTCCGATGTTACTATCTATATCTTTTATAACCTTTGATTTATAGATGTTATCCTCTGTCAGATTGAAAAAGCCTTCGATATAAATACCCTTTCCCATCCGTTCTAAGTCTTCATGTTCGAGGTAATTAGCTAACTGACGGCAACTTCCAACATTATTATATGTTCCGTTTGATGGCGGGGCAAAGTCTATGTGCATAATCTTATGTATTTATCAGATTACTGATTTTAACTTTCAGGTTCTCTTTTCTTTTGCTATCCATCACACCACAAGCGGATAACTCCGAATAGAGTTGTATCAGGTGAAGTAACTTTTTACAATCCCGTTGGTGTATCTGATAAAGTGCATTAATCTGTTTGGACTGATTGTTTATAACATCTGCATGATTACCGAACTGCTCACTTAACTTTTTGAGTACGGCTGTTTGTCTCTCCTGACTGGCTTCCAATTGGGAGAGAACAAGAGTTTCCAAAGTTTTACCGATAGCATCGAAACGCAAAGCGATAGAATTTGTAGCTCGTATCATGGGATTTAGTTGTTCTTCCTCATAGTGACGGATGAAGCGAATAATATCATCCTGTCTCTTATTTATTTTCGCCAGTTCCGATCTTACGGATTCAGGGGCTTCGGATGGGTTGATATGTGCCTTATCTATATACCTGAACGCTAACTTTACAACTTCACTCTTTTTCAGTGAATAGCGTTTGCATATCTTTTCTACCAAAGCTGCTGTTTCCTTATCTATGGAAATGGTAGTGAATATTGTTTTCCGACTGCTGTTTGGCATGGCAATTACTTTTTTATAGAAATATGAATAGATAAATACCTGATAATAAGCATTACAAAGAAAATACTTATTACAGGTGTCATTACAGCGTGTTCTTGTAACACGCTAAAGCCGAAGGCTTTGCCCCGCAGGGCAAGAGGGAAGAACAGGACTTGTCCAGTTCCCTCTTGCTCGATTTAGTGAAATGGGCTGAACCGATAGGTGAAGCGGTTTCTACTAAATCGGGGTGGTTACACAAAGTGATAGCTTAAACACAAGCTTCTTTCCTCTGCTGCATTTTGCTGTCAGAGTTTGTTTTCTAATTGATTGGCTTTTTCAAACTGTTTATAAGTTTGATAATCGGCTCGTTCACGTACAAAAGCTCTAATATCGCTAGCCCGATAGTAGGTTTTATGCCCAATAGTAAAGTAGGGGAGCTTACCTTTTAGTCGATAGCGTTGTAAAGTTCTGAAAGACACTTTTAACAGAAATGCTAAATCCTGATTATCAAGTAATCGTTCATTTTCTTCTAATACCTGATCGGTATTGATAAGGGATTTTAAGTCTTGTCCTATCTCAGTGAGTTTCTTAGATAGCTTCTCCATCCATTTATCGAAGTTTTCGTTGTCTATATACATTTTGCTTCATTTTTTAGTTTAACATTATTGTTCTCAATCGATTGATGAAGCAAAATTCTGTAAAACAATGTAAGAGAAAAAGAGGAGTAGTTACCTACTCCCCGAAAAGATATTTGCAAATATCTGAGAATAAACAGTTTGCACAAATATCTTTTTTGATCTTTATCGGCTCTTACGTTTTCGATCCTCTTTAATGATAGCATTTCGTAAGGCATCCAATGTTTTGGTAAGGTTGTACGGCTTGCGGGTAAATACTTCACCTACCTTATCGTAAATACTTCCGAATTTTAGATTGAAAAGCTGCTCAAAGCCACGAGCTAAACGAACTTCTGGGACAGGTTTTCCATCTTCGCCAACGATTTGCCCCTGTAGAAACAGAGCTAATACGATTTCTGCAATGCCAATAATCCCCAAATCTTTTGACTTATGGATTACATATAGGTCGGACTTGAACGCTGTAGGAATAGATAACTTAAATTGTTCTGGATGGTTAATTTTTAAGTTGATTAATTGTAGCTCGGCATCAATTGTCGATAACGCTTTGTGGACATAGAGAATTTTAAGCGCATTTTTCCCCCTGCCCACATTGATATAACTCTTTTAGGGGTACTATCTCAATACGGGTGAGATTTAGCATCCGAAAGATATAGGAATAATCTTCTGAATTGCTAATAGCGACTATGTGCTTGACAAATTCTCCATAGGCATCTTGCATTTCTGTGTTAGTAACTTCTTGTGAAGTTTTAGACAATAGCTCAAAAAACTTAATTTTCAATAACTCATTCATAAGCATAATTTTTAGATAGTGAATAATATTAATTCGTATAATCATAAATTTAATATGCTTATTTAGGTACTATACTTTTTATATCTTCGGTATTAATAGTATCAATTTTAGGAGAAACTATATTTTTGCATTGTACCTATTATATAATAGGTAAATCAGTCCGCCAGAAAGAAAGATCGTTGGTAGAATAAACCAATAGTTATTACTTATTAGAAACTTGGCTACCCAAAAAGAAGGGATAAATGAAAATACATATTGGATACTATCTGTAATAACAAAAGGTATAATTAGTCCAACCATAACTAAAGCAGATACTTTTGCAAGTGCCATACCTTCCACTTTATTTCCCGCGTATGCCAAAATAATCATAGCAGCCACAACGCTTAGTATTGTAGCCAATATTGATATTATAAATGTAGTCCATAATGACATACCTGATACAGAACAAAAAGAAAGCAGCACAAAAGAAACAATAGCTGCAAATAAAACAGGAATAAGCAATCTTGATATAAGATACCCCTTCTTCCCAAGTGGAGTAATTGTGATATACCTGTTGATTTTCATATCTGTTTCATCTAATACCACTAAGGCCGAAGCGAAGCAAATCATGTAAGGACACATAATTGCAAGGAATAAATCCAATATCGGATAATATAGACTGAAATCCTTTAGCATCGGATAATGCTGTACAATTAAGGGGAAAACAAACCTATATATTGCCGCTAATATTAGCGGAATACATATTATTGCAGATAACATACCATCTGAGAATATGTTTCTGATAAACATTTTGAAAGAAATAATATTCTGATTCATAATTATATCGTCATCATTTTTTTTACTGACAGACAAGAAAAAATATACATCGCAATGCACCAAATGCTTATTGCCATTAGAGATATGACACTGATATTTCCAGACATAAGTTCTATCAGACTTATACTTGGATGTAATAGCATAACTCCCGATTTATAGCCCATTGTATAAACAGATATGGGAGCTACGGATATTATTAAAGTGGGAACCATAATCAGCATAAAGTTATTCATGGTTGAAATGAAAGCGGAAAGTGATATTCCAACCAGTGTGAATAATGCTGAACCTAACATAATTCCAACAGCAAGATGTATGTAAGAATGTTCCATGCCTGAGAACAATGCGATGAGAACTCCACTTAGCAAAGAAATTAGTCCAATGGAAATTACCTTTGACAAAATGTATGCGTGTATCGATATGGGCGAAACAGCTAATGCCTGCATTACTTTTTCGCTTTTCTCGAATAATATTATTGCTCCCATAAATATTAATCCGATCAGTACGGGATCTGAAAATATAAGGGTAGTTGTACATAGTTCTTTCCACGGCATAGGAAGAATGCGCAATACTGTAATATACACTAGTGTAAATAACGTATATAGGGCATAAAAACCATATTTGTATTGTTGCCGAATATCGCCTAGTATTAAACCTTTAAGTTTCATAGTAATTTCCTCCCTGTTATTTCTGAGAATATATTATCTAATGTTGGCTCATTGCTATGTATTGACAATAAGGCATTAGCTTGAATCAGAGATTCTAGTTTTTTATCTGTACTTATTTTGTCAAGTGCGAGTGTAGTATTTAATTCTTTTTGATTCTCCAAATATGAATATGTTACTTCATTATAACGCCTTGACATGATAAGATTATGAGGAGTGTCCATAGCTTTAATGTTGCCATCAACAATAAATGCTACACGATCACAAAGTTCGGTTGCATCGTGCATATTGTGAGTAGTCAGAATGATTGTCACTCCTTTATTTTTAAGCTCACGAATAATGTTTTTCATCACTTGGGAGTTTGAGGGGTCTAAACCTGATGTTGGCTCATCCAAAAATAGCACTTTCGGCTGATGAATGATTGACCGGGCAAAGTTTAATCTGGATTTCATTCCTTTAGAAAAACCTGCCACTTTCTTGTTGGCATGTTGTGACAGTCCGACCATTTCTAATAATTGTTCGGCAGGAATAAGCTTGCTGTCATATAAAGAGCCAAAGAATTTTAAGTTCTCCAATGCGGTGAATTTCTCATAAAAACTAGGAAATTCAAAATCGACACCAATACTCTCATAGAAATGGTCAGGCTTATTTCTAATTTCATTATTATTAATAGAAACACTCCCCTTATATTTAGGGAGCATACCTATTAATATCTTTTGAAGAGTGCTTTTTCCTGCTCCAGAAGGTCCTAAAAAGCCAAATATTTCTCCGCTTCTTACTTGAAAATTCATATTCTCAATAAATGGTAGTTGAGAATAACTAAACGATAAGTTTTTTACTGTAATCATAATTTTTAATTTTTATATTTTATGACTAAATTAGTCTATATGGTCATATTGTGAATTCAGAGCATCGCCATGTAGCATATTTGCACATAGTCAGTTGATATTATATAATCTTATTGTGTTGGATTAGTCTTTAAGTAGTTGCTTTACTATTCCCCTAACTATAAACTTGAAAACTTCATTGTAAATATCTGTTCCAATTGTTTTCTCGTTTAGAATAGTCAAGAATGCAGCTCTTAAAGCCCCTGCAAATACCTTTGTGTCAATTGATTTACTTTCTGGAATAAATTTCAGCACTTCGTTTGCCAGCATGACATCATCATCTACGTGTTGTGAAAGTACTTCTTGAGGGAGCTTTCTACTTAGATATTCCACGTCACTATTCACAAAGACAGATACAAAGTATGGCTTGTTGTTGATTAGCAAGTCAGATATAATATCTGTCAATGTATCAACCGTAATATTATCGGTATGCTTATTTATGGCATTAAGAAATTCTTTTTCCAATTTCTTATGATAGTCTATTATTGTATCAAAAAAAAGAAGTTCTTTTGATGTATAGAATAGATAAAATGCTCCTTTAGAAATATTAGCATATTTAACAAGCTCATCTACAGAAGTTTTACGTACCCCTTGTTGTTGGATAAATAGCAAAGCTCCTTCTTTGAGTTTATCCTTTATAAGCTTCCTTTCGTTGTCATCAAATGCTTTTGCCATACCGTGTGACTATTTTATTATTATTGGTCATTGCAAACATAAGCGTTATTTTTGAATTGACAAAGAAATATCAGTTTATTTTTCTTTGTTTCTATATGATCTGCCTAAATCAATGAGTATTCGGTCTATAAATCATTGTATTATGTTGCCACGATAAGTACATATTAAGTCATTAAGAACCTTACTTAGCCACTTTCGGACAGTTTTGAAAACGGCTCATGATTCTTCTTTTATTTGCCGATGAAAATAGGATCAACACGTTTTATAAACCATTTAAAATTGAAAGTATGGAAGTAGTAACTATTGAAAAGAGAACCTTTTCGTATGTCTGCGAACGGTTCACAGAGTTCGCCAAACGGATAGAGAGTTTGTGCAACACTCATACGCAGAAAGTCGAAAACTGGCTGGATAGTCAGGAAGTATGCCTGTTGTTAGGCTTTAGCAAGCGAACTTTGCAGTATTACAGAAGTAGTGGAAGATTGGCTTATTCCCAAATTGGTAGCAAGATTTATTATAAATCTGCTGATATTGAAAAAATTATTTCCAATAGTGAAATACGGAATCAATCAAATAAACAAATCGTGCCTTATGAAAAGAATTAAAGAAGATTACCCGTCCTTCAATCTATTTTCTATTGTCGGTACATGGGAAAGCATTAATTTGAATCCTACGGTTATCATTTATCGGAGCGACAAAGAGTATCTCCTTTCTATTATATATGTATCGGAAATTACCAAACAGGCTTCACCCGCTACTTATGAGATACAGCAAGATGGTAACCGGTATTTTATTGCCACTGCCTCCAAACGGCTCTATATAGATTATGATCCGGCAAAAGATGTACTTAACATTTCATCACTTGGTGACTATCTGCGCAACTAATTAGCTATATAGCAATTTTGAAATCAATATTTCAATAAAACAATCTTTCAATCATGGAACTAATAAATAAAGATACCCCACAAGTCAAAGAGTTTATTTCTTCACTCGATTCGATGCTGAACGGTATTGAATCTATTGTCAAGCATTACAAACCCCATCTGAACGGGGAACACTTTCTTTCTAACAATGAAGTTTCCAAGAAACTAAATGTCAGTCTGCGAACTCTGCAAGAGTGGCGAGATACAGGTCTAATTCCCTTTATCCAGATAAAAGGTAAAATCATCTATCGCCAAAGCGATATTGATAAACTGCTCCAAAAGCACTACTTTGAAAGCTGGAAAGAATAGCCAGCCAGCAGCTCCGAAAACTTACTATAAAAGAAAAGGATTGAGAAAATGAAATTCATTCTTCCCAATCCTTTTTCAATATTAGCTACTATCTTTATTATATAGCCAATTCCGACAGGCTGCTATTTACTTTTTGCATATCCTTGAAAATATTCTGATCCAATACCCTTGCATAGTGTTTTGTTACGCTTGTATCTGCATGACCTAACATCTTAGCAACATTCTCCATACTCACGCCATTTGCAAGGCAGATGCTTGTGGCATAGCTATGGCGCGCAACGTGAGTGCTAAGATTTTTATGAATTCCGCACACATCGGCAATTTCCTTCAAATAACTGTTCATGCGTTGATTACACAATACAGGCAAAAGTTTTCCGGTACACTCTGCCACATCCTTATATTTATCAAGTATGGAAGCTGCCACTGGTAACACAGGAATGTTACACATGATTTTTGTCTTTTGGCGGTTCTTCCTTATCCAAAGTTCCCCTTTGTTGTCTTTTACCAAGTGTTCGGGTGATAAATCTTTCACATCGCTGAACGCCAAGCCAGTAAAAATGCAAAAGACAAAAACGTCACGTACCTGTTCTACTCGTTTAATTGTGAACTCTTTAGCGAGAATGATTTTAATCTCGTCCATCGTCAGAAATTCGGGATCAGTTTCTTCCAGTTTGAAGCGGTAGTAAGCAAATGGATCTTTCTTTATCCAGTCGTTTTCCAGAGCAATGCGGATAATCTTCTTCAAATTCTTTAGTCGGGTGATAGCGGAGTTCTGCGCACAACCTTTTTCAATCTTCAAGAAAGCATCGAACTTAGAAATGAAGTTGGCTTCCAAGTTATTCAGGGCAATATCAGATAACTGATATTCTTTCTTAATGAATTCCTCCAAATATCGGGTAGTGGTTTCATACCGTTGAACGGTTTTACTAACAAAGTCTTTGCCGATCAGCTTACGACTTTGTTCGTTGTGTTCTCTGAATACTTGCAAAAGGGTTTTGCTTTCTTCATCCACACCATAATACAGTTTTCTCACAAGATCAACGGTGATAACCTTGTCGGAAGTTTCCAGTTCCCTATAAATTTGGTGTATGCGTGAGCGTGTGATTTCTAAGTAGTGGTTCAGTTCCACCGACATACGGTCTTTTCCTTTTGAATTCTCTTTTGCCTGATTCCATAGGTTTACGGGACAACTTCTTTTGATAGAAATATCTGCCATACAGCCGTTTACAGTGATTCTCATGCACACAGGTGCTTCTCCGTTCTTTAATAACTTGGCTTTTTTGATAAAGAACAAAACAGAAAATGATTTTCGAGCCATTTTTACATCGTTTTTTAAGTTACAAAACTATGTATTCTCTTCCAAAGTAAGTCTATGCAAAATACTATGAATCAGTGAGAAATATGCAAATTCGTGGGACTTTTTAGAACTAAATTTTAGTCCCACGATTTATCCACCGATAATATGCTTGAAACGGCTATTTTCTGCTACCTGCCAGAAAAAAGAAATCCCTGATAATATCTGATTATCAGGGATTTGCTTGATTTCTCTTTTGTTTTCAGTGATCCGCCTGGGGTTCGAACCCAGGACCCCATCCTTAAAAGGGATGTGCTCTACCTGCTGAGCTAGCGAATCATCCGGTGCATTACTTCTGTAATGCGGGTGCAAAGATATGTGATTAATTTTTATCATGCAAATATTGAGCGCATTTTATTTACTTTTCATTAAGAAAAATATTCATCCGACTGGATTATGACTGAGAATCAGTGTTCTTTAAAAAAAGCAACTCTTTACGGTTAATGGTTGTTTTCATCAATTACATAACCAAATTTATTTCACATGAACCCCAATAATAATCGAACAAAAGTGGTGAACGCATTTACTGTGTTTATAGTAATGCTGATACTTTATTTTATCGTGGGACTTTTCACCGTAATCAATCAACAGTTCCAAATACCACTACAAACAGCCATACTTTCCCGCGATAGCAATATTACAAATACATTAGTAACGATGCTGAATTTCTCATGGTTTATAGCCTATCCCCTATCTGAAGGATTCTGTATCTGGACGTTTGCCAGATCGGAAAAACGACAGCCCTGCAAAGACAAGTGATCGGAGGAACAAGTAATTCGATCTGATGGACGGGTGCTGGCGTTGGACATGGTTGTTAGTCATTGCCGGAGAAGTATATATATTGTATTATGGAATAAGTGGATATAAATTAAAAAATAAGGAACAGGGAGGATAAAAATACATGCTATTTTCATCCGACATATATAAACTTTGAAGATATTTATGTAAGTTTGTCCACGAACAATAATGATCATATAAATACATATATATTAAAACATGGCAGACGACAAGAAAATTATTTTCTCGATGGTAGGCGTGAGTAAAGTCTTTCCGCCTCAAAAACAAGTATTGAAAAATATTTACCTGTCCTTTTTCTATGGAGCGAAGATCGGGATCATCGGTTTGAACGGTTCCGGTAAATCTACATTGCTTAAAATTATTGCCGGTGTCGAAAAAGAATACCAGGGAGAAGTGGTTTTCTCACCCGGATATTCCGTTGGGTATCTGGAGCAGGATCCGAAACTGGAACCGGGTAAGACGGTAAAGGAAATCGTGCAGGAAGGTGTACAAGATATCGTGGACACCCTTAAGGAATATGAAGAAGTAAACGAAAAATTCGGTGATCCCGAAGTGCTCGAAGATCCGGACAAGATGGACGCACTAATCAACCGGCAGGCCGAATTGCAAGATAAGATAGATGCAACCGACGCATGGAACCTCGACAGCCGCTTGGAACGGGCGATGGATGCCCTGCGCTGTCCGCCTGAAGACCAGGTTGTCGATACGTTGTCGGGAGGCGAACGCCGTCGTGTGGCTCTCTGCCGTTTGTTGTTGCAACAGCCGGACGTCTTGTTGCTGGACGAACCGACCAACCACCTTGATGCCGAGTCGATCGACTGGTTGGAACAGCATTTGCAGCAATATGCGGGTACGGTTATCTGTATCACGCATGACCGTTACTTCCTCGACCACGTGGCCGGATGGATTCTGGAATTGGACCGTGGCGAAGGTATTCCCTGGAAAGGCAACTACTCTTCCTGGCTGGATCAAAAGACCAAACGTATGGCACAGGAAGAAAAGCAGGTTAGCAAACGCCGCAAGACATTGGAACGCGAGTTGGAATGGATCAATATGGCCCCGAAAGCCCGCCAGGCAAAAGGCAAGGCCCGTCTGAATTCGTACGAAGCTCTTTTGAATGAAGACCAGAAAGAACGGGAAGCCAAACTGGAAATCTTTATCCCGAACGGTCCTCGCCTGGGGAATAAGGTGATCGAAGCACAGCATGTGGCAAAGGCATTCGGTGACAAACTGCTGTTCGACGACCTGAACTTCATGTTGCCGCCAAACGGCATCGTCGGTGTGATCGGTCCGAACGGTGCGGGTAAGACTACGCTGTTCAAGATGATAATGGGAATGGAAAGCATAGACAAAGGCTCTTTCGAAGTAGGCGAAACAGTAAAGGTTGGTTATGCAGACCAGACACATAAAGATATCGATCCGAAAAAGACCGTTTATCAGGTCGTTTCCGGCGGACAGGAGTTTATCCGTGTAGGTGGCAAGGAAGTCAACTCCCGCGCATACCTTTCCAAATTCAATTTTGCGGGAGCCGACCAGGAAAAACTCTGCGGCGTGCTCTCCGGTGGTGAACGGAACCGTCTGCATCTGGCCCTCACGCTGAAAGCGGAAGCAAACGTGTTGCTACTCGACGAACCAACCAACGATATCGACGTGAACACACTCCGGGCACTCGAAGAAGGATTGGAAAACTTCGCCGGTTGTGCGGTTGTCGTTTCCCACGACCGTTGGTTCCTCGACCGTATCTGTACACATATCCTTTCATTCGAAGGGGATTCGAATGTCGTGTTCTACGAAGGTTCCTATTCGGAGTATGAAGAATACAAACGCAAGCAGTTAGGAGACATAGAACCGAAACGTGTCCGTTATCGTAAACTTATTGTTGATTAATCATATAAATAATTTTGTAAGACCATGAAAAAAAGAATGTTATCTATGGCAGTAGTAGCTGCCGCCTTTTTGTGTTTCGGAAGTGATGCGAGTGCACAGAAAACAACCAAGTTGTTCAACGGTAAAGATCTTTCGGGCTGGAACTTCGTTGTCGACAAGAATTCCGTTCCTGCCGAACAGGTATATTCCGTAAAAGACGGCGTCATCAATATCACCGGACAGCCATTCGGATATATGTACACGAAAGAGAAATACGGAGATTATAAACTGCATGTGGAATACCGCTGGCCAAACGGCAAGGAAAAAGCGAACAGCGGTATCTTCCTGCTGATCGAAGACCCGAAGAACCCGTTCCCGAACGGTATCGAATGTAACCTGATGCTTGACAATGCCGGCGATTTCGTCCTGCTTGGAGGTTCTGACTTGGCTGAATACCAAGGGAAGCCTGGTGAACCCCGCCCCTCTTTCCCGAAAATCCAAAAGGCGAATCAAGACAGCGAGAAGCCTGCCGGTGAATGGAACGAAGCCAATATCTTCGTAAAAGACGGCGTCATTACGGTTTACATCAACGGCGTTTACCAGAACACCGGGACGAACAAGGTAAAAGAGGGTTACATCGGCTTGCAGAGCGAGGGCAAGGAAGTACAGTTCCGCAACGTGACGATCACTCCGTGGTAAAAAGCGCGGATAAACTGTTCCCTCATTTTGTAAAACAGGTTTATCCGATAATCATTGGTCGATAAGAACTAATGTTTTATTTAGACACAAATCGTTAGTTCAAATTTGGCAATATTTGAACTGTCCCATTCCCGCGTTTGACGCAGGAACGGGACAGTTTATTATTTCCTCATTTAAACACTTTCACTAAATGCTTTTTGCAAAATCACTATCACTCTATCACACTTTCTTTTGTACACCTTGATAATCATATGATAAAAGGTGTGATAGATAGCGTTTTCATCTATCACACATCTATCACACAATCTTATTAAAGACGCTATCCTTTTCCACTAAGTATATTGCTTATTATCAACAAGCTAAATAGATAAATCTGTGTATACCCGGGTGTTCCCGATTGCCACATCCGGATGTTGGAACCAGCTACATGGGGGTGTAAAATGGGTAAAGATGGGGATGTAGACAAGTATTTCTACTTACTTATCGAACTTTTTACGCCAGTTTTTCTAGGGCAACCGCACCAAATTCATTTTTAAGCGATACGATCTTATGGACTACATAATATAAGGAATAATCCATCCCTGCTACAAGAAAACTTATCTACATAGGCATAAAAAACATCGGAGTGCCTATCAATTCTGTAATCAGTGCCAGTGATTATAAAATCAGTGCCAGCAATTATATAATCACAACCACTGATTATAAAATCACTGACACCGATTACAGAATTGGCAGGCACTTAAGAAAGAATTATTCGGGACAAAAACGGTTTTTTCTCTCCATGGAAATAAAGAATTGTTACTGCTGGATTTGGTGCGGTTGCCTCAATAAATATCGGGTGAGCCGCAAAACATATCGTTTCTTTGCTATCTTTGCAACATTCTCACGGATATTCCGGTTCTTTTTAAAATTATATCACTATGGATAATCGTTTCTTAGACCTTATAGAGAGAAGCATGAAGGAACATTGGGACCTTCCCGCTTTCTCCGATTACAACGGACATACTTTTCATTTCAAAGACGTTGCACGCAGAATAGAGAAGTTCCACATCCTTTTGGAACATGCCGGCATCAAGAAAGGTGACAAAGTGGCCATCGTCGGGCGCAACTCCTCCAACTGGGCGATCTGCTTCTTCGGAATATTGGCTTACGGGGCCGTTGCCGTGCCGATCCTGCATGAATTCAAACCCGATAACATCCATCATATCGTCAACCATTCAGGGGCGAAAGCCGTATTGGCAGGTTCCAGCAACTGGGAGAACATGAACGAAAAGATGATGCCGGATGTCAAGCTGTTCATGATGCTGGACAATTTCTCCATCATCGACTGCAAAAATAAAGAGGTACGCACCGTACGCGACCGCATCAATGAATATTTCGGCAAGAAATACCCCCGCTCCTTCACAGCCAACGATGTGAAATATCATGTCGAGGACCCTGAAGAACTGGCTGTCCTGAACTATACATCCGGCACGACCAGCTTTTCGAAAGGGGTTATGATCCCCTACCGCAGCCTGTGGAGCAACACGCAGTTCGCATACGACCGGTTGCCGTTCATCCATCCGGGAGACAACATCGTTTGTATGCTGCCGATGGCGCACATGTACGGGTTGGCTTTCGAAGTGCTGAACTCCGTCAACAAAGGCTGCCACGTTCATTTCCTGACACGCACGCCAAGCCCGAAAATCATTGCAGAGGCATTTGCCACGGTTCGCCCGGCGCTGATCCTTGCCGTGCCGCTCATCATCGAGAAGATCATCAAGAACAAGGTTTTCCCCGAACTGGATAAACCGTTGATCAAGCTGCTGCTGAAAGTGCCCTACGTCGACCAGAAGATACGCGAGAAGATCGCCCAGAAGCTGGAAGCCTCTTTCGGGGGGAACTTCGGCGAGATTGTGATCGGGGGTGCAGCTATCAACAAAGAGGTGGAGACGTTCCTCAAATCCATCAACTTCCGCTATACGGTTGGCTACGGGATGACGGAGTGCGGGCCGCTGGTTTCCTACGAACAGTGGGACACGTTCAAACAGGGTTCGGTAGGCCGTGTCGTCGACCGCATGGAGGTTCGGATCGATTCGAACGATCCGGAGAACGAAGTAGGTGAAATCTTAGTTCGCGGCATGAATGTGATGCTGGGCTACTACAAGAACCCGGAGGCTACGAAGGCGGTGATGCTGCCCGACGGCTGGTTGCGGACAGGCGACTTGGGGACACTCGACAAAGACGGCTTCCTCTACATCCGTGGCCGCAGCAAAAGCATGATCCTCAGTTCCAACGGGCAAAACATTTACCCGGAAGAAATTGAAGACCGGCTGAATAATATGTTGTACGTGGCTGAGTCGTTGATCATTTCACAAGGAGGCAAACTGGTCGCCCTGATCTATCCGGACTGGGAACAGGTGGACAAAGCCGGCATCCAACATTCCGAAATCGAAGGGCTGATGCAACAGAATATCGACCAGCTGAATGCAGAGATGCCAGCCTATAGCAAGGTATCTTGCCTCAAACTTTACCAGGAAGAGTTCGAAAAGACACCGAAACGGAGCATTAAACGGTATTTATATCAGCCCGCAGAGGAAAATTAAATAAATTAAATCGTACCTTTATTTTCTGTTAATTCACAAACAGCTCATATGAACAAAGGGAAAATTACTGTTGCCGGCATTGGGCCGGGAAGCCGCGAAGACATAACGCCCGCGGTGCTATCCGCCATCAGGCAGTCGGATGTGATCATCGGATATAATTATTATTTCCAGTTTATACAAGATATAATCCGCCCGAATGCCCAATGTATCGATACCGGGATGAAGCGTGAGAAAGCACGTGCCGAAGAGGCCTACAAATACGCTTCGGAAGGAAAAACGGTGACAGTGATAAGTTCTGGCGATGCCGGAATCTACGGGATGGCCCCGTTGATATATGAAATGCGAGCGATGAAAAAGGCGCCGCAAGTGGAGATCGAGGTAGTGCCCGGTATCAGTGCGTTCCAGAAAGCGGCTTCGCTTCTGGGGGCACCTATCGGGCATGATCTCTGTATCATCTCCCTCTCCGATCTGATGACTCCCTGGGAACGGATCGAGAAACGCATACGAGCCGCCGCCATCGGCGACTTCGTGACAGCCGTCTACAATCCGAAAAGCGAAGGACGCTACTGGCAACTGTATCGCCTCAAAGAACTGTTCCTTGAAGAACGGTCGCCCGGAACGCCGGTCGGTTATGTCCGCCAGGCTGGACGTGAAGAGCAGGTTGTCAACCTGACCACGCTGGCAGAGTTCGACCCGGAGCAGGTCGATATGTTCACCGTCATCCTGATCGGTAACTCGCAGTCGTACGAGGCCGGCGGCAAATTCATCACGCCACGCGGCTATTACGGGGAGATCAAGATGAAAACGGACGTCGGGATCGGACAAGACATCATGATCCGTAGCTTCCGCACCATCGAGAAAGAACTTAAGGACAAAGAAATGCCGCTCGACAAAAAATGGGCGTTGCTCCATGCTATCCACACGACAGCTGATTTCGATATGGAAAACATCCTGCGGATCGACGACCACGCGGTTGCCTCCCTCTATGAGAAATTCAACCGGGGCGAAGTACGCACCATCATCACCGACGTCACAATGGCTGCTTCCGGCATCCGCAAAGGGGCCTTACAGCGCATGGGCATCGAGGTGAAATGCTATTTGCAGGACGAGCGCACCATACAACTTGCAACAGAAAAAGGGATTACCCGCACACAGGCCGGCATCCGGCTTGCCGTACAGGAACATCCCGGCGCCTTATATGTTTTCGGCAATGCGCCGACCGCATTGATAGAACTTTGTGACCTGATAAGGAAAGGGAAAGCCACTCCCGCCGGCATTATTGCCGCTCCTGTCGGTTTCGTACACGTACAGGAATCCAAGCACATGGTAAAGCCGTTTGTCTCCATTCCTAAACTCATCATCGAAGGACGGAAAGGCGGTAGCAACCTCGCCGCGACTTTGGTAAACGCAATTTTATGCTACAACGATGCAGAACAATTAAAACCAGGTAGAGACGTATGAGGACTAAAGAAATAGTAGAAGCCTACGGCAAAACACACATCTATATGGTCGGAATGGATGACAATCCACAGCCCAAACATGTAGAAGTCATTATCAAAAGTGTCAAACACGACAACATCTTCTCCGGAGGAAAGCGGCATTACGAGATTGTGAAACCATTCCTGCCCGCCGATGCGGTATGGATCGAGATAAAGGCTCCGATAGATGCCGTCCTTGCGGAATACAGCCGGTTAATCCAGGAAGGCAAAGTGATCGTCTCCTTCGTTTCGGGCGATCCGTTCTTCTTCGGTTTCGCTTCCACCATCCGGAAAAACCTTTTAGGGGTGGGCATGAAAGTGTTCCCCTACTTCAACTCATTGCAGATGTTCGCCCATCACGAACAAATCCCGTATGAGAATATGCACGCCGTGTCCGTTACCGGACGGCCGTGGCACGAACTCGACCGGGCATTGCTGGAATGCCGGCCGCTGATCGGCGTACTGACCGACCGTGTCCACACGCCCAAGGCAATAGCCAAGAGGATGATGGAATATCATCTGGACAAGGATTACAGTATGTGGATAGCCGAACATTTAGGCAACCCGGAAAAGGAGAAAATCTATAAAATCTACTCGATCGAGGAAATCAGCGAGATGAGCTTCACCAGCCCGAACTGCGTCCTGTTGATGAAGGCCCCGAACAGCACGCAGCAACGACCGGCCTTTGGCATACCCGACACGAAGTTTGTCTTGCTGAACGACCGGGCAAAGATGATCACCAAAGCGCCGATACGGGTGATAGACCTGAGTCTGCTGGAGTTGCATAACAGCCGCACCTTCTGGGATATCGGCGCCTGCACCGGCTCTGTTTCGATCGAAGCATGCCGCCAGTACCCCCACCTGAATATCCAGGCTTTCGAAGTGCGGGAAGAATGCAAAGACATCATCCGGGCAAACGCACGTCTGCATAGTGCTCCTGGCATAGACCTGCGTATCGGTAACTTCCTGAATCTGTCGATCGACGAGAATGCGATTGTCGATGCCGTCTTTATCGGCGGTCACGGCGGCAAGCTGAAAGAGATCGTCCGCAAAGTCGCTTCCCATCTGGATAAACTGAAAGGCAAGATCGTCTTCAACTCCGTTTCGGAAGAAAGCAGCAAACTGTTCCGGGAGGCGGTCGAAGAGAACGGCCTGAAACTGCATTCGGAAATGAATATCACGGTCGATTCCAACAACCCTATTACAATCCTTTGCGCAACAAATAAATATTATGTTTAAAGATACACTAAACATCCTCGTGATTTCGGCAAGCAGCCTGCCCTTAGCACGCAAAATCCGAGACGAGTATCCGGGTAAAACCGTCATCTACTGTAAAGAAGCTGATGACGATGTACAGCAATTCACCTCTCTCGAAGAATTGACCGGCAATCTTTTCGATACATCGGAAGCGCTGGTGTTTATCGGGGCAATGGGTATTTGCGTGCGAAGCATCGCACCTTATATCAAGAACAAGTACACCGACCCGGCGGTCGTCTGCCTCGACAGCACCGGCAAATATGCCGTGTCAGTACTGTCCGGCCATATCGGCGGGGCGAACGAACTGACACACG
Source organism: Parabacteroides vesiculifaciens (assembly GCF_049860805.1). NCBI lineage: Bacteria > Pseudomonadati > Bacteroidota > Bacteroidia > Bacteroidales > Tannerellaceae > Parabacteroides > Parabacteroides vesiculifaciens. Next base: position 1,340,431 of record NZ_CP187555.1, on the reverse strand, counting down.
AATTGGCGCAAATACTGAATGCCGAGGCGATTGTCACGACACAGAGCGACAACCAGGGACTTTGGGCACTGGACACTTTGGCGCGGCAATACGGCTGGGAACATGACGTCTACAACCTGCAAGAGGGCATACACAGCTTCCTCCACACAGACTTCGAGAAGACGGACGACGAGGCTTTCGAGGCTTCAAGGGAGAAGGCGATGAACGAATGCATCGCCCGCTTCGTCAACCGCAGGCCGACCGCCCTCCTGCTCTATGTCCGCACGAAAGAGACGGATTATATGAAAAAGACCTGTCCCCCACACGTGGATATCTTCTACAAGTATAAAGATATCGACTTAGAAAAATACGACCTGTTGATCACGGTCAGTCCCTATTATTATCCTAAATCTCCCATCCCTTGTCTGTCATTCTTCCCGAAGGTGCTTCACTTAGGCGTCGGATGCAAAAAGGGATTGGCGGATATGAGATCTGTCCTCACGGATTTGTATATCTGCTCCAACTTCTTCAGAATCAACCTAAAGAGCATAGCCGACGTCTCTTCCATCGACCTGAAGAAAGACGAACAGATATTAAAGGAGCTGGCAAATACTTACCTGAGATGCCCGTTCAAGACCTACCCGGCAGAGGAACTAAACAAGATACCCGTCCCCAACGCCTCCCCCAAAGTAAAGAAGGTCACCGGATCGGGCAGCGTCTCGGAAGCTGCAGCCATCCTGAGTGCTGAGGGTGGCCCGTTACTGTTGGAAAAACAAAAGGGGCAGACGAAAGACTTCACCTATGCGATTGCCATCAGCAAAACGGCATACCCGAACGGAGGAGATGACGGGCAAGAAGAACCGGGACAAGGACACATCGAAATCGTCGGCGCCGGGCCGGGCGACCCTGAACTGATCTCCATCCGGGGCAGGCGAATGCTGGAAAAGGCAGATCTGATCCTGTATGCCGGAAGCCTCGTTCCCAAAGAACTGACCTCGTGCGCCAAGAAAGGGGCGACGGTCCGTAGTTCTGCCGACATGAACTTGGAAGAGCAATTCGCCCTCATGAAAGAGTTTTATGACAAAGGGAAGTTCGTCGTACGCCTGCATACGGGCGACCCCTGCATCTATGGGGCGATACAGGAACAGATGGCCTTCTTCGACCAATACGGCATGAGCTACCGCATCACACCGGGTATCTCCTCGTTCCAGGCTGCCGCGGCGGCTCTCCGCTCCCAGTTCACCATCCCCGAAAAGGTGCAGACCATCATCCTGACACGCGGCGAAGGACGTACGCCCATGCCGGAGAAAGAGCAGTTGCATAAACTGGCAGCCAGCCAAAGCACGATGTGCATCTTCCTAAGCGCCGGCATTGCCGAACAGGTCCAGAAAGAACTTCTGGAACACTACCCGCCGACAACACCGGTCGCCGCCTGCTACAAGCTGACCTGGAAAGACGAACGTATCTACCGGGGTGAACTGAAAGACCTGGCACGGATCGTAAAAGACAACAACCTGACACTGACAACCCTCCTTGTCGTCGGCGATGCCATAGACAACAGGGAAGGGCTTTCACGACTTTATGCGAAAGAGTTCAAACACCTGTTCAGGTGACGATAATGATACTGATCTTAGGAGGAACAACCGAAGGGCGTAAAGCCATACAAGTCGTCGAGAGTGCAGGCAAGCCCTACTATTACTCGACGGTCGGTAGCGAGCAGGCGATAGAAGCCGCCCATGCCATCCGCATTACCGGAGGCATGGAAGAAGAAGAGATGGCACGGTTCTGCCGCGAGAAAGAAATCTCGTTGCTGGTCGATGCCGCCCACCCTTTCGCCGTCCGGCTGCACCGGACACTCGCGAAGATTTCCTCACGGCTCCGGATTCCGGTTGTCCGATTGGAAAGGCAATATCCCGCGCGCGACAAACGATTGATATGGTGCACGGATTATGCCGACGCCATCGACCGCCTGCGTGCGGACGGGATTCGCAACCTGCTGGCCCTGACAGGTGTCAAGACCATTGTGAAGTTGCGCCCCTATTGGGAGCAGACGCTCTGTTGGTTCCGTATACTGGACCGGGAAGAGTCGCTTTCGATCGCCGAATCCGACGGGTTCCCGAAGGAACGGCTTATTTTTTTCCATGAAGGAGAAGATGAAAAACGGTTGCTGAACCAGCTTCAGCCGGATGCCATCCTGACAAAGGAAAGTGGGGAAAGCGGATATTTCAGGGAAAAGGTAGAGGCGGCAAAAGCCTGTGACATCCCCGTTTATGTCATTCAACGCCCTCTCCTGCCCGACAGTTTCACTTTCGTGCAAGGCGTAGAAGGACTTCGTAAAGCCATCGAACGCCTGGTTCCCGGCTTTTTTCCGCTCCGAAGCGGTTTCACGACCGGCGCATGTGCCACGGCAGCCGCCAAAGCCGCTCTAATCGCTCTCCTGAGCCAAACGGAACAAACCGCAAGTTGCATCACGCTCCCGTCAGGAGAAAAGGTCACGCTCCCTGTCGCCGCCACCGAATGGGTGGACAACGCGGCCCAATGCACTGTCATAAAAGATTCCGGCGACGATCCGGACGTGACAAACGGCTGTTCTGTCATCGCCCGCATCGAATTGCAGGCAGGGCAATCCCCCGCACCCGTTATCCTGTTCCGGGGTGGTGAAGGGGTTGGTACGGTGACGCTTCCCGGCCTGGGTCTCGAAATAGGCGGCCCCGCCATCAACGCCACTCCCCGCCGCCTGATTACCGAAGAACTGACGGCGGTACTGGAAGAGAACGATCTGTCCGGCAAGATAAAAGAGGTGGTCGTCACGATCTCGGTTCCGGGCGGGAAAGAACTGGCCGCCCGGACATTCAATCCCAAGTTGGGGATCATCGGCGGGATCTCGATCATCGGGACATCCGGGATCGTACGTCCTTTCTCTAACGACGCCTTTATCGCCTCCATCCGGAAAGAAGCCGAAGTGGCGAAAGCAATAGGATGCTCCCGCCTCGTGGTCAACTCCGGGGCTAAAAGCGAACGTTTCCTAAAAGGCTACCTCTCGGAGCGGTTTTCGGAAGAATTTCCTCCGCAGATGTTCGTGCACTACGGAAACTTTATCGGTGAGACGCTAAAGATAGCCGCCGAACTGCAATTCGACGAAGTCATACTGGGGATTATGACCGGCAAAGCCGTCAAACTGGCTGAAGGAGCCCTGGACACACACAGCAAGAAGGTCGTCATGAACAAAGCCTTCCTGAAAGAACTGGCAGGGAAGGCGGGCTGCACAGCGGAATCCGTACACAAAATAGATTCCCTGACGTTGGCCAGGGAATTATGGGAGCTGTTCAGCGCGACCGAACAGCAAAGTTTCTTCCCGCTCCTGTTGCAGAAATGCCGGGAGCATTGTGCGCCCCTGCTCCCCAACGGTAAACTGTCCGTCCTGCTGATTTCGGAAAGCGGGGAAGTAGCCTTTCAGCTGTAATTATTCAAACGTAACGTCCTTGTTCTGCACGTAGGATACATCGATCTTTCCTCCCGCATCGCCATTGCTCTCCTGCAAGGAGAGTTTCTTGACGCGGCTCAGGAATAAAGTTCCTTTGGCGACAGAGGTCGGGTTCGTAAAGTTCAGCGTGATGAAGGTCGCCCCTTCCTGCGTGTTGTTGATATCATAGACACCGCCGCTATAGGTCAGGTGAGCTTGGACATACTCGTCCTTTCCGATAGGCTTTCCCACCCAGGTGATAACGGTTTCGCCATTACCTTTGATAGCCGTCAGGGATTCGGGGAGTGCAATCGGATCGACATCGTCGATAGAAGCCTTGTTTGTGTAAACCTGGTCTTTCCAGCGGGTGAAGGTGAACGTGACCGGATCCAGCCCGGTTTCCGACAGCATATACATATAGGTCCCCATCCCCAGAAAGTCCGGTTCTTTCCCGTTAAAGAGAATGCTCTTGGCTGGCAGGCGCAGGTTGGCCCCTTCGCTGTTATACTTATTGAAGTTTGCACCTATATGGGTATGGTTCTGCGTGACATTATATTCGACACCCAGATTCTGGTAAAAAGGAATCGACGGGTCGATCCCGTCCGAATCATCGTTATCGCAAGCGGTAAGTACGCCGGCAAACAGCAGGGAGGCATAAAGGAAATACTTTTTCATATCGTTTAATTTTATTCAAGTTTCGGGAGGATGATGATGATTTGTCACCTTACGGACTCTGTCGTTCTTAGATAGAAATAACAAACGAAGCGGGAAAAGTTTTTCCTTTTAGTTTTTTTTGTCAGACGGAAAGCTGCTGCAAAAGGGATTCTATAGTATTGGCTGTCTGCGTACACCCGTCGGGGTGGTGGATCAGGAATACGGAACCGGAAGGCAGATCGCCTGTTTCGATCCACATGGACGATTCGATATGCCGGCCGGCCCGTATGCCGTTCCGCTGGAGCGCCTTACGGACCATCGCATATTTCTGTCCGTGACCGGTCAGACGTATCTCTTTCGAATACTGGTTATCGATACGAAACAAGCCAGTCTCCGTGTCGAACACGATTCCCTTGCGGGCAAAGAAGCCGCTCAGGTATCCGCTCAGGGCAAGATCTTCGGGCGTACCGGTCGTAATCCCGTTCGTCCGGTCCATCAGCCAGATCTTGTCAGCTATCTGGAGCGCCAGTTCGAGGTCGTGCGTGGAGAGGAAAATCGTCTTATTCGTGCTTCGTGTCAGATGATGGAGCAATTGCATGATCTCCACCTTGCTTGGGAAATCAAGGAAAGCGGTCGGTTCGTCTAAGAAGATCACAGGTGTTTCCTGGGCCAGTGCTTTAGCGATCATGACCTTCTGCCGCTCCCCGTCCGAGAGAGTATGCACCATGCGGTAAGCCAGGTTCTCGATCCGTACCAGGGCGATCGACTCTTCCACGACCTGCTTATCCTCCTTGCCCAACCGCCCCCAGAAACCGGTGTAGGGACTGCGTCCCATCTCGACCAGTTCGCGTACGGACATATTCCGGATATCGCATTTCTCCGTCAGGACAACACCGATCGTTGCGCTTAACTCTTTGTCCGAATAGCTGTCCATATCACGTCCCAAGACGGCGATCTCACCTCCCAACTTCGGCTGAAAAGCCGACAACGTGCGTAAGAGCGTCGACTTACCGACCCCGTTCGCCCCTAAAAGACAAGTTAATTCACCACTATAGATCCGGGCCTGTATATGGCTCGCCACCAACTTTGTATCGTTCTTCGTCCGGTAGCCGATCGAAAGGTCGTTTATATGAATCGTGTCTTGCTTCATCATTCGTTCAGTTCGTTCTTACGTTTGCTGAATAGCACGGAAGCCACTACCGGGGCTCCAACTAAGGCAGTCACCGAGTTGACCGGCAAAGCCCCTTCGAAGCCGGGCATCCGGGCGATCAGGTTGCAGGCGAGTGCCAGCGCAGCACCGGCAAACAGAACGGCAGGCATCAATACCCGGTGGTCGGACGTCTGGAAAATAGCCCGGCAAAGGTGCGGGACAGCCAGGCCCAGAAAGATGACCGGTCCGCAATAGGCCGTCACGATCGCCGTCAACACTCCTGCCGAGGTGATAACCAGAAGACGTGCCCGCTTGATATTCAGCCCCAAGTTACGGGCATAACCGTCACCGAGCAGCATTAGGTTCAGTGTCTTGATCAGCAGGAATGACAAAGGGATCAGAATCGCCATGATCGCGACAAACAGCATCATCTGATTGCCGGAAACACGGGAGAAACTGCCTAAGCCCCAGATCACGTAGGCGCGAATATCTTCCTCCACACTGAAGAACTTCAGCACGCCGATCACCGCATTCGCCACGTAGCCGATCATCACACCGATAATCAGCAAAGTCACGTTCCCCTTCACCTTCTGCGACACATATACGATCAACGCCATCACCGACAGTGAACCGATCACAGCCGCAATCGAAAGCGCGATCTCTCCCATAAACCCTAATTTGCTAAGTGCCACCCCTCCGAGGCTACCGCTCAACAGCACCACAAAAGCCACGCCCATACTCGCTCCGGAACTGATCCCCAGCACGGATGGACCCGCCAGCGGATTCCGGAAAACAGTCTGCATCTGCAAGCCGCTTATCGCCAGGCCCGCTCCCGCCACTAAGGCTGTCAACGCCTGCGGGAGACGTGATTTCCAGACGATATTCTGCCAGGTCACCGGCTCGTCTCCCAATCCGCAGACAATGTTCCAGACAGACTTCAAAGGAATAGACACCGATCCCAGCACCAGGTTCAGGAACATCAGGGCTAAGATAGACGCTACGATGAGCAACATCAGAAAAGTAGTGGAATGTCTCATTCGTGCAACTTATTTGAGTCGGGCATAATAAACGGGAGTATGATCGGGCAGCAGGTCCGGATGGAATATATACAACAGGTCGGCCAACACGACCTCCGGCTCGGTCGGCATACTTTCATAAAAAGGCGTATCTTTCATATTGCAATAGATAATCCCTTTCTCCTTGAAAGCACGGAAATCGGCATAACGCGGGTCCTGCTCCTTCAGCGCCTCATAGCTGAATGTGCCCGGATAGCTGTTCACGATGCGCCAATAGTCGGCTTCGTCACCTTGGTTGTAGACAGTTTCGAAGTCAAGCGTCACACCTCCCGAGCGTTTGTCGTCTTTCAGGAAATAGTCGGCTCCGGCATCCTCGAACAGTTGGGCGAGGAAGCTCTCCCCTCCCACGGCATACCAGTTCCCGCCCCGCATCTCACCGCTCAGCACGACCGGGCGCTTCTTCACCTTTCCTTCCGCCGTTAGTTCCTTCAATTCATTATAACGCATCGCGATGGCGTCGAACGTTTCGTTCGCCTTTTGCTCCTGTCCTAACAACAAGCCGACGAACTTCACCCATTCCGCCTGTCCCAGCGGCGTCATCTCCTTATAACCTAAATGCGGGATCAGAGGGATGCCGACATCCTTCAATGTCTCATACCCGCCCCGTTTGAAAGGCGAGACAAGGATCAGGTCGGGGTTCATGCTCATGATCACTTCGTTGTCAAAATTCCCTTCTATGCCGATCTTGGCGGTCTTTCCACTCTCCAGGCGTTCGTTCATCTCCTTATTGAACAGATGCCGGGTGCTGGTCACTCCTACTACCTTGTCCAGTTCGCCCATCTTGATAAAATTGGACAACTGCAAAGAGGTCATGCAGATAACACTCCTGATGGGTGTCTCGATCACGGTATATGATCCGGGGATGCCGGCCGGTTTCATCCCTCTCCTGACAAGTGCATAATGGAAAGTCGTGCTCTCCTCATTCTGCGGGTCCCGGATATCCACCAAGACATATCCGTCCCGATAGGACAATTCGAAACCACGGGCATACCCCGGTACGATACGGACACCGGAGAACGTGCTTTCTTCCGCCGTCTCCACCTTACCGGTCTGTTGATTGTTTTTAGTCGTACACGAAGATGCGACACACAACGACATGAGCAGGTAACACCCTGCCAGGCATTTTTTCATATTCAATATTATTTTATTACAACCGGGCAACCTTGTCCGCCCCACGAGGACAAAACTCTTCCAAACCGAAACGGCAGGTCTTCTGACTTACTTCCATCCCGGACACCTTCCCGATCCCCCGATCAGTGGCATAGAGTATTGCCGGTATGTTCCCGAAGTTTCACAGCAGCGTGGTCTGTCCGGGATTTCCACCCGGTTCCCTTTTAATCCCATATCCAGAAAAGGATAACAGAACCTGTTTCAGCGGCAAAAGTAATAAAAAAAGAAGAAAGAATGATGATTTATCTGTTTTCCTTACGGGCTGCCAGATATTCGTCTTCCGGCATGACCTTCAGTACACGGCCGCTTTCGTCGAAAGCAACAACCAGGTTTCGCTGATCGGTCGTTTCGAGAGAGACTTTATACTGGATAGGGCTGCCGCTGCCATTCGATTTGTACACTTCTTTGATCAGGCAATTCTCATACGCATTGTAAATTGCTTCCTGTGCGGCAAGATCCACATCGACGATATCGACGGCATAGAAATTTTTCATACTCAACATATCGATATCCGTATTCCCGTCTTGTCCTGCCTGCGCATAACCGTTTTGAGACATAAAGACACATGAAACCACCATAGTCACCATTAATACCAACTTCTTCATAACCTAAAATTTTAAACAATCTATTTACCTTTTTCTAATCGCCCCATTAAATACAAATTATATGCCAAAGAACATAAAAACGGTCTCTTTCTCCGTAAATACTCTCCATAACTCCGTAAATGTTTCCCTTGCAGGACACTTTAGTTTCAATATCAGAAACAAAAGTGTCTCCGCTTGAAACGATAGTTTCAACCTGATGAAACAAACGGGACATTAAAGCCTGTAGAACGGGGAGTGTGGATATTATCCCCACAATTGTGGAATGCGGATTTGGAAAGTTCCGCGATTTTCCTCACTTTTGCGCACCAAATAAATAAAACGCATAATGTCGTACCCCATCTGCTTCGTATCGCTCGGCCCGGGAGAACCGGAACTGATCACCCTGAAAGGCTTGAAAAAGCTACAACAGGCCGATATCATCTATTGCCCTGCCACCATGAACAAAAGCGGGCAACCCCTCTCCCGCGCAGCCCATATTATCGAGGAACTGGAAATCGGTGAATCCGCAATCCGGCTCTTCACGCTCCCGATGAGCAAAGACCGCACCGAAGCCAGGAAAGCCTACGACGCCTTGTATGAAAAGGCTGTTTCCGCCTGGCATGAAGGGAAAAAGGTGGTCATTGTGGCGGAAGGCGATGCCGGGTTCTATTCATCCATACAATATATATATGACAAATTCAGGGAGAACCGGATCGAAGTGGAACGAACCGCCGGAATCCCCGCCTTCATTGCGGCAGGTGCTTTGGCCGGCTTGCATATCGTCAAACAGGAAGAACAGATCATCGTCATACCCGGAATGCTGACGGCGGAAGAATTGTCGGAAAAGATCGAGGCCGGTTATGTGGTCGTCATCATGAAGCTGTCCCAATGCGTGGAGGCCGTCCATACCTGCATCCGGTTACATCCGCAGGTGAACTTCCACTATTTCGAAAATGTGGGGACCGGAAAAGAGTTTTATACCTCCGACCGTAAACAAATTCAGGAAAAAATATTCCCATACTTTTCCCTGATGATCATTCAATAATATCTAAAACTACTTGACCTTTCATTTTGTTATTATATAAAAATATATTTACTTTTGTTTTCCACTTAAACTTACATAAGACATGAAATCGGACATAGAAATTGCAAGAGAGATTTCTCTGCGCAAGATAAAAGAAATCGCAACCGGATTAGGCATCCCGCGCGAAGAAGTTCAGAATTACGGCAGATACATCGCCAAAATACCTCTCCATCTGATTGACGAAGAGAAAATCAAACAACACAATCTTATCCTGGTCACAGCCATCACCCCTACGAAAGCCGGTATCGGCAAGACGACCGTTTCGATCGGGCTGGCATTGGGACTGAACAAGATCGGTAAAAAGGCGATCGTCGCCTTGCGCGAACCCTCATTAGGCCCGTGCTTCGGTATGAAGGGCGGAGCTGCCGGAGGGGGCTACTCGCAAGTGTTGCCGATGGAAAACATCAACCTGCATTTTACGGGAGACTTCCATGCTGTTACTTCCGCCCACAATATGATCACGGCGCTGCTGGATAACTACATCTACCAGACACGTAACACCTGTGAAGGTCTGAAAGAGATTAAATGGAAACGCGTCCTGGACGTAAACGACCGCAGCCTGCGCAACATCGTTTCCGGCCTGGGCGGATCGGCCAACGGCGTACCGACGGAGACGGGCTTCGACATCACGCCCGCTTCGGAAATCATGGCGATCCTTTGCCTGGCAACGGACATCGAGGACCTGAAACGCCGTGTCGGCAATATTCTGCTGGGGTATACGAACGACGACAAGCCCTTCACCGTTAACGATCTGGGCGTAGCCGGAGCGATTACGGTATTGCTGAAAGACGCCCTCTTGCCCAACTTAGTGCAGACAACCGAGAACACGGCTGCATTCGTACACGGAGGCCCATTCGCCAACATCGCACACGGTTGCAACTCCGTCCTGGCTACCAAGATGGCGCTGACGTATGGCGATTATGTCATTACGGAAGCCGGTTTCGGTGCAGATCTGGGAGCCGAAAAGTTTTTCGACATCAAATGCCGGAAAGCCGGATTGACGCCGAAGCTGACGGTTATCGTGGCAACGGCCCAGAGTTTGAAGCTACATGGAGGAGTACCGGAAGACAAGATCAAGGAACAGAATATCGAAGGTCTTAAAAACGGCTTTGCTAACCTGGACAAGCATGTTGAAAATATGAAACGTTTCGGTCAGGAAGTGATCGTCACTTTCAATAGGTATGCATCCGATACGGACGAAGAAATCGCTCTGGTGGCAGAACATTGCCGCGAGATAGGCGTAGGCTTCTGCATGAATAACGTATTTGCCGACGGAGGCGACGGGGGCGCAGAGCTGGCGAAACTGGTGGTCGACACGATCGAGAAGAAACCTTCCGCCCCGCTTAAATATATATACGAAGACAGCGAACCGATCCGCGAGAAAATCAAAAAGGTATCCGAACAGATCTACGGGGCGGCCTCCGTTGTCTACACGACATTGGCGGACAAGAAAATCAAACAGATCGAAAGCCTCGGCATCTCCCACTACCCGATCTGTATAGCCAAGACGCAGTATTCGTTCTCTTCCGACCCGAAAGCATACGGGGTAGCCAAGAATTTCGAGTTGAAAGTGCGTGACATCATCATCAACAACGGTGCGGAGATGATCGTCGTTGTCATGGGCGAGATCATGCGTATGCCGGGATTGCCGAAAGACCCGCAGGCAAAACGTATCGACATCGTGAACGGCGTGATAGAAGGGTTGAGCTAAAAAAGAGCCTCCATATCCTTATATGCAAAACACCTATGTTTCGCGGAAAAACATAGGTGTTTTGCAATCAGACCATACCTGGCTAATTCTTTCCTTTGTTTTTATCGAAGAACTTCTTGAAGAAGATGATCTGATAATCCATCGAGTTCTTCCAATACTCCCCGTTATGCGATCCGGGACGGACCAGGAAATCATGGTCGATCTTATATTTCAACAGTTTTTGGTGGAAGTCGTTATTCACTTCGAAAAAGAAATCGCTGTAACCGCAATCGAAGATAATAGCCAGCTCGCCGTTTTTGATACGGTCGATCTGCATGATTGCCGTGTGACGGTTCCAGACCTCCTGATTGTCGCTCTCGTTTCCGAGCTGCTTGCTCATTTCCCAGTTGTTGGGGAACGGACGGATATCGACTCCGCCACTCGTGCTTCCGGCGGCGCCAAACACATCCTTATGACGGAAAGATAGCCACATAGCTCCGTGTCCACCCATGCTCAACCCTGTAATAGCACGGCCGGAGCGATCTTTCACTGTCGGATATTTGGAATCGATATACTTGACTAATTCAGAAGTGACGAATGTCTCATAACGGTAGGACGGATCTTTCGGGCTGTCCCAATACCAACTGTTCTTGCCGTCGGGACAGACAAAGATCAGGCCGTCGCGGTCTGCAAAATCTTTCAACTCCGGCTTCATAGAAATCCAGGTTTTCGCATTCCCGCCATATCCGTGCAACAGGTAGATAACCGGTTTGGGCACACGATTATTCTCCGGAGAAACGACAACGACCTGGACATTTTTCTTCATTGCCTCGCTATAAACAGCCAACGTATCGACAACCGCCCCTTTTGCCGAAATGGCTAACAGGGTAAAAAGGGCCAAAAAGGATAATTTAAGCTTCATGGTATCAGACTCTTCAAACGTTATTTTTTGTTCTTTTCCTTTTTGAGGATATCGCTATCCAGAAGTTTGTCAACTCCGTTCTTTAAGGTCGAAAGTCCTCTCCGGGTTGCATAGGTCGCTTTCAGTTTCGTGATCTCCACCTGCTCGTCTATCGTCAGTTCGGAACTGAACTTCTCATAGCGGTCACCGGTAAAGGCTTCATACTTTTCATCGGCTTTCTTCCAGTCTTCTTCCGTGTAATCGCTCCCGGCAGCTTCCACCTTCTCGATAAACTTCTTGAAATCTTTCATATACGACTCTTTGGAATCGCTACAACCACTTAAAACGAACAAAGCGACAACCGCCATGAACATCATCAATCTTGTTTTCATATCTCTTTCACTTTTTATTAAATGACAGCAAATGTATACAAAAAAACAATATGGATCAATCTATTTGATATCCGTCGGTCAGGGTATGCATAAAGAGGACAATGGCCGCTTCCTCCTCCGGTGTGAGTCCGAGGTTCCCCAATTCGTCGCGGTTGACAGTCTCTGCATATTCAGGGGCCGGGTATTCTTCCACGTCACGCACATTATAGAAATGGACTATCTCTTCAAGTGTCTTGAAATAGCCGTTATGCCCGTAAGGGGCCGTCAGGGTTATATTGCGTAATGTGGGTACACGGAACTTGCCGAACTCGGTGCTGTCATGCAGGAAAGCCCCTAACCCCAGGTCCATCGTGTCCCGTCCGGCCGTGTTGTAGGGAGCGGGAACCCTGAAGAACGGATTGTCAGGGTTGGAGGGGATTCCGAGGTTATCGTATGTATGGTCGGTAAACAGGACACGACCGGCGCGCTCGTCGTTTTCCAGGATATGGCATTCGGCGCAAAGGCCTTTCTCCTTGAACAAGTCAAGTCCTTCCATCTCTTGCTCGCTAAGCCGGCATTTTCCTTCCAGATAGGCATCGTATTTGGAGGTGAACGGGTTCACCTCGGCAGACCGTTCATAAGTCGCCAACGCATCCAGTATTTTGGCATATAGGGAATCATCGGAGGTTATCTCTCCATATACCCGCACAAAATCGGGATAGTAGGTTGCACGCCGGACTTTCTCAGTAACCATCCGGCCGTCCTTGTTCCCCATTTCCAACGGATTGATGAAGGGTTGTCCGGCCTGTTCTTCCAACGAGTTCACCCGGCCGTCCCAGAACAAGCCGCCTACGTAGGTTTCTTCTTTCTCGTCATAATACAAGGCCGGGACATACGCCACATACGAACAGCTCATGGAATTCCGGTTGCTGAACAAGCCTTTCACGGCCCCTTCCGAAGTGATCCGTCCGTATTTATCGGCAAAGCCCTTCGTCGGTTCATGGCAGGTACCGCATGACTGTCCAGCCGGTTCCGACAGCGATTCGTCAAAAAAGAGCTGTTTCCCTACCAGCTCCTTATCGCTCAATTCCGGACGGGAACCTGGTACGCATGCGAAAAGCAATCCTAATGTCCCCGCCAATCCGGCAACTATTACTTTTATATTCCTACAACTATTCATAACCATAATGCAATTTGCGGGATCAATATACAAATAAATCTTACAAATCACAAAATCATTCTTGCCGTATGGAATATAAAAAAATGAGACAGCCCCATTCCCGCAATCACCAGAATTTATTATTCTCTTGGCTATACTCGAATCCTACGTTCTTCAGTTTCTGGACGAGTGTTTCTTTCTTGATATGCATATCGTCACACAATTCATCAAGAGAAGAATAATTATCACGCAGTTTCATATTGATAACGCTAAAGAGCATCATCGGATCTTCCGGTAGTGTCATAATTCATCTTTTTTCTAAACCGGCTGCAAAGGTAATGACTTATTCCATTATCTCGCCTTTCCGATTCATAAAAACATACATCGGAATCAACCTATTTCACAACAGGTTGAACCGATACTTGTGTACTTACATCACACTGTGAAATACAAAGTTATACCTGATTATACCGACTGCTAATACATAAATTACCGGTTTATCTACCATTATTACCGGAAACCTTGCACCATGCGGCGATCTTCTCGTCCGATTTATTGACACTTCCGCCTTTGATGGCAAGGCCGGACAGGACTTTGGCTTCCGGGCAGAGCTTCTTTATATCTCCTTCGCTGCGTCCCATTGCACTACCTTCGTGAGTGCAGAAGGGGATAATCGTTTTCCCTGCAAAATCATAAGATTCGAGGAACGTATGTACGGCCATCGGCATTGTCCCCCACCAGTTGGGATATCCGAGGTAGATCGTGTCATAATCATCCATTCCGTTGACGGTACGGGTTAGCTCCGGACGGGTGTTTTCATTCTGTTCCTTCTTGGCTACTTCTGTTGTTTCGTGATAGCCGGCCGGGTATGTCTTCACCGTCTCGATCTGAAACAAATCGCTACCCGTCAACTCCTGAATCTTCTTTGCGACCACTTCCGTATTTCCGACTTCCAGGAATACGACCTCGCCGTCCAGGTAATTATAACCCCGGCGGGAAAAGTAGGCCACCAGGCTTTTCTTTTTTGCAGACGAGGACTGCGCCTTCAATATTTCCGGGCCAGTGACTAACATACCCGCCATTGCTAATAAAAATGTTCTTTTCTTCATCTTCTTATTTTTTATTGCAAAAGTATTCCAGAACTGCGGTTCGGACTGTATACAAATTACGGTTATGCCTACCATTATTACCGAAGTACTGAAACATATAGGATAAGAAGGGAAAAATATACTATTTTTGTAGAGAAACAAATAAAAAGGGTTATGGGAGAAATTATTAAACTGGATAATATTTGCCAGTACAATGAAATGGTTGGCCAGGAGACACTGCATCCGTTGATTAGTGTTATCGATCTGTCGAAATCTTCCCGGATCAAACATGTACGAATGAGTTACGGCTTCTATGCCGTCTTCCTCAAAGAAGTCAAATGTGGAGACTTGCGGTACGGACGCAGTTACTATGACTATCAAGAAGGAACACTGGTCTTTTTGGCTCCCGGACAGGTGATCGGTATCGATGACAACGGTGAATATTTCCAACCGAAAGGCCGTGCCTTGATGTTCCATCCGGACCTGATTCGCGGAACATCGCTCGGACGTAATATGAAAGACTATTCTTTCTTTTCGTACGAGGTGAACGAGGCGCTTCATCTCTCCGAACAGGAACGCGGTGTCATTATCGATTGCTTAAATAATATAAGTGAAGAGCTCAACCGGGGAATTGACAAGCATAGCAAAATGCTGATTGTCTCCAACATCGAACTTCTACTCAACTACAGCATCCGTTTCTACGACCGCCAGTTCATCACACGGGAAAATGTAAACAAAGACATCCTTTCCAAGTTCGAGAATGTCGTGAACGGTTACTTCCAAACCGACAAACCACAAACGATCGGCCTGCCATCCGTACGCTACTGTGCCGACCAGCTACATCTTTCCGCCAACTATTTAGGAGATCTGATAAAAAAGGAAACGGGTAAGTCCGCACAGGAACATATCCAACTCCGGCTGATCGATATCGCCAAAGAAAAGATACTGGACACAAGCAAGACCGTCAGCGAAATCGCTTACGAACTGGGATTCAAATACCCCCAGCACTTCACCCGCGTATTTAAGAAAAATGTGGGATATACGCCCAACGAGTACAGGGGCACAAATTAATAAAGGAAGTATGTCTAAATAATTGACATAATTTAGGCACGGGTTACACGGATTTACACGAAAAGAAAATAAATTTATCCATATAAATTCCTGTAATTCCGTGCCTGAAAAATCATGATGAAGGTATTTTGACCCCTCCAAGTACGGATTTTATATTAGCACTTAATGCTTAACTGACGTAATACGTCCCGGATCTTTTCGAATGTGGTGATGCGGGTCGGGACAAGAGGCAAGCGTAATTTATTTTCGATAAAGCCCATCGCGTTCAGCATACTCTTTGCTCCTGCCGGATTACCGTCGACGAACAGCAAACTGAACAGTTCCGTAAAACTATGGTGGATCGTGCGGGCACTATCATAGTCACCGGCCAATGCCAGACGCACCATACGGCTGAATTCACGCGGGAAAGCATTGCCGATTACAGAAATCACCCCGACAGCCCCCAACGTAATAAGCGGGAATGTAATGCCGTCGTCACCGGAAATCACACTGAAGCTCGCCGGTTTGTTCTTGATGATATCGTCCATCTGGGTGATATTGCCGGAAGCCTCCTTGACTGCTATCACGTTCTTGAATTCACGGGCAATACGAAGCGTGGTCTCGGCTGTCATATTCACACCGGTACGTCCCGGCACGTTATACAAAACGATCGGCAACGTCGTTGCCTCCGCAATTGCTTTATAATGCTGATAGATTCCTTCCTGAGAAGGTTTATTATAATAAGGCACGACAGACAAGATCGCATCTATACCGTCAAAGTTGTCGTTTTTCAACTTTTCGACAACCGAACGCGTACAGTTTCCGCCTACTCCCAACACGATGGGAATGCGCCCGTTTACCTTCGTTACCACCAAATCGATAATATTCTTCTTTTCTTCTTCCGTGAGTGTAGGGGTTTCAGCAGTGGTACCTAACACAACCAGATAATCGGTTCCATTCTGCAACTGATAGTCTACAAGACGGGCCAACGCCTCATAGTCTACACTTTCATCTTCTTTAAAGGGAGTGATCAACGCCACACCCATTCCTTTTAAATTTATGTCTGCCATGGGAAAAATATTCCTTTTTTGTTATTTAGCACTGCAAAAATAAGGAATTTATATCATTTTGAGCGTATCGCCTGTAAATAAAATAATATATGTTCGAACAAATGCTTGATATCTTCACGCTCTGTTACTGATATGGACAGATCATACAAATCGATACCGGCATTCTTCACTCCTACCTTGAATCCACAAGGATGCTGCAACATAAGGTATTGCATCGGGTAGCAGTCGGGGCGCGTTAGATCGATCAGGATATCCGCCTTGATCGTCTTGAATTGTTCCAGGACGGCATCAGTGGGGACCTGCCAGGTATTTACATCCTTCGTTGCGTGGACCGGTGTGTACGGGGCAACCATTTCCGGTAGCGGATCGCCGGAGACATATACACAAGTCTGCACCTTCTTATTCTTCTTACGCAGGACCTCCAGACAAGGCTCTACAAGCTCGTGGTCGTCCGCCTGATAAAGTACCAGGATATGGCCGGCATCTTCCAACGAACAAAAGCCATGCTTGCGACTGGCAGCCCCGAAAGCCAAGGACTGCACTTTCTTTTTAATAAAATAATTCGTCAGTCTCATTCCGCTATCATATTTAAAAATTCCTCTTCGCCTATAACTTTCACTCCTAATTTGGCAGCCTTTTCGAGTTTAGCCGGTCCCATATTTTCCCCCGCCAGGATATAATCGGTCTTACCCGACACCGAGCCGCTGTTCTTTCCGCCATGCTGCTCGATCATCGCTTTGTATTCGTCACGCGAATGTTTAGCGAACGTCCCGCTGATTACGATGCTCAGGCCTTTCAGTTTCTCGGAACGGTTTGCCAGAACCTTTTCGGACACTGACATCTGCAAGCCGTACTCTTTCAAACGGTTCACTAACGTCCGGTTACGATCGTCGGCAAAGTAAGCGATGATGCTCTGGGCTATGCGCTCCCCGATTTCATCCACGGCTATCAGATCTTCAAAAGAGGCCTGTTCCAATTGCTCCATGGAGTGGAAAACGGAGACCAAACGTTTTGCCACCGCCTCACCCACAAAGCGGATACCCAACCCGTAAAGAACCCGCTCAAAGGGAACCTGTTTGGACTCTTCGAGGCTTGTCATCAGGTTACGGGCGCTCTTCTCCGCCCAGCGTTCCAAGCGTAGCAAATCGGATATTTCGAGTGTATAGATATCTGCCGTATTCTTGACATAGCCGGCTTCATAGAGATCTTCGACAGTCTCCGGTCCCATATTGATGTTCATGGCTCTGCGGGTGACGAAATGCTCGATCTTCCCTTTGATCTGGGGAGGACAGCCGGCTTCGTTCGGACAGTAATGGGCCGCTTCCCCTTCGGGACGTACCAACGGTGTACCGCATTCAGGACAGGAACGGATAAAACGGACCTTATCACCAGTCAGGAAGCCACGGGCTTCGACATCGACACCGACAATCTTCGGGATGATCTCGCCGCCTTTCTCCACATAGACGCTGTCTCCCAAGTGAAGGTCGAGGCCTTCGATGATATCCGCATTGTGGAGTGAGGCACGCTTTACAGTCGTCCCGGCCAACAAAACCGGTTCGAGATTGGCAACCGGAGTAACGGTACCTGTCCGCCCGACCTGAAAAGACACAGAGTTAAGGCGTGTCACGGCGCGTTCGGCCTGAAACTTATAGGCAATCGCCCAACGCGGACTCTTGGCTGTAAACCCTAAATTGAGTTGTTGGCGTAAAGAATTCACTTTCAAAACAATCCCGTCAGTTGCAACCGGCAGGTTCTTGCGTTCGGCATCCCAATAAGCGATATAGTCGTATATATCCTGCAAGCTGTTGCACACACGGATTACATCCGGTATCTTGAAGCCCCATGAACGGGCCGCCTCCAGATTATCGAAATGCGTTTCCGCCGGTAGTTTCGCCCCCAACAAGTAATAAAAATAGGCATCCAGCTTGCGGGCTGCCACAACAGCCGGATTCAGTTGCTTCAACGTGCCGGAAGCAGCATTGCGCGGATTGGCGAAAAGAGGTTCCTCCTGTTCTTCGCGTTCTTTGTTCAAACGGTCGAACTCGGCCCAGGGAAGCAAGATCTCCCCGCGTATTTCGAACTCCACCGGATATCCGTCGCCCATCAGTTTCAGCGGAACGGAACGGATGGTCTTCACATTGGCCGTCACATCGTCACCTCGTGTCCCGTCGCCACGCGTCACGGCACGAACCAGGCGACCGTTCTCGTATGTCAGGGAGATAGACGTCCCGTCGTATTTCAACTCGGCGACAATCTCGAAAGGCTCGTTCAGGTCACGGGCGATGCGCTCGTAGAAATCCTTCACATCCTCTTCCGAATAGGTATTGCCCAGCGAAAGCATCGGATATTTATGCGCCACCTGCTCAAACTCTTTGGAGAGGTCACTCCCCACCCGCTGTGTCGGCGAATGAGGGTCGGCATATTCGGGATGCGCCTCTTCAAGGGTTTGCAACTCCTTCATCATCTCATCGAACTCACGGTCCGATATCGTGGGTGCCGAAAGCACATAATAGTTGTAATTATGTTGTTCCAGCGCTTCGCGAAGTGCTTTTATTTTATCTTTTGCCACCATTTTTTCAGTTGAAAGGTGAAAGTTGAAAGGTGAAAGTTGAAAAGAAAAATTCATCACTTTCACCTTTCAACTTTCACCTAATATATAAGTTTTACATTATCGATCCACATCGTATTGCCCGGCGAGCCGATATAGGCGCCGCCGTGGCTGGAAGTAAATTGCAGGACGAGATGAGTCGGCAATTCGCCTTCCGCCGCCCAGCCTACTTCCTGGATAGGGACGCTTTTCCCTTGGCTGTTCAAGGCATAGCGTTCTTCTACCTGAATCCGCATATAAGGTTTATACTCCGGATGCTTCGTAATATCGCCGTACAGGATCGGGTAGGTCGCATCGTTCACCCAGCTATTACTGGATTCCGTATAACGCTGTACCATCGTCCCAACACGTTTGGCGTATATGTTTCCATCTTTATCTTCCCAACGTTTCTGGAGAAAAAGGATGGCGGCGATCGAATCCTGTCCGGCGACCGTCGACTTACGGCTGAAACCGGTACTGCGGATGCGGTTCTTTTCCGGTGACAACTTCACCTTATAGTCAAAGCGCAACGCCTTTGGCTTCTTGGTAAACGCCACTCCGCTGTTCAACATGGCCTGCGGGTTCTTGGTTCCCTTGATCGGTTCGTACACCGTTCCGAGAAAAACGGAACCGGCGGCTACCACTTCGATATCGACCAGGCCGAAAACCTTCACGCTCTCCATCCGTGTCTCCAGACGTGCGCACCAACCGCCGTCCCGCCTCTCCGGGAAGACAGAGGTATTGGTCTTCACCACGCCTGCCACCTTTGCCATCACGTTGGAGTTCGCCCACGGCGAACCGCCCCGGTTTTTATAGGCTGTGTTGCCGATAATCGTATCTGTCGGGCCCAGTTCATAAAGATGTTTCGTATTTCCTCCGATGATGCCGGATTCATGTATCTCGCGGACGACCCACCGGTCCATGTCGCCATAGCTGAATGGAACAACGTGCTCTTGGGAATTGACAATTGACAATTGACAATTGAAAATTCCGAGAAGTAGGAGTATTCTTGTTTTTATTTTCATTCTTAGTCCTGTTTTTCTTACTATCTACTGTTTCTACCTCTGCCGGGCGCCAGCGGAAACAGATTCATGTGAATCTCGGTCTGCTGGCGCTCAGCGAAGGCAGATTCATGTGCATCCGGGGCCGCTGGCTCCCAGCGAAGGCAGATTCACGTGAATCTCGGGCAGCTGGCGCTCAGCAGCTCCAGCTGCAACGGCTTCGAGGCTACCGGCCTATAAGGAATATCCCCATTCCTTGAGCGCCATTCCCCAATTTTCTTCCACAAGCTGCACCGTACGGTCGTCATACTTGTATTGGTTCTTCTTATAGCCCTTCTTTTTCCCGAGATATTTCTCGATTTCTGGCTTAGACGCTTCAAAGCCGGGGAGGTTTAATTTCTTGTATATGTCCTCTGTCATGGCAAAAGCATCCTGCTCGAAATCCTCAAACTTCACCTCTACCAGGTTGCCTTCGGGTATCAGGTGCTTTTGCTCTTCATATTTATAGAACAAACGTCGATACACTTCGATGAAGTTGCTTTCGATCTGCTCGTTGGAGATGTCCTGCAAGCGGAGCGGTTGAATCGTATTGGTGAAGAAGCTGCGTGTGCTCTCGAACACCGTGTACGGGTTCCGTTTCAGATAGATAAATTTAGCATTCGGAAACATTTCCACCAATGTCTTCACACGTCCTGTATGAGGCGGGTTCTTACTCAGGAACTGGGTCCCTTTCGTATTCCAAAGGGAGATCTTGATCAGTTTGAGGAATGTTTCCTTAAACACTTCCCGTTCGTGCTCGCTGATGTTGTCGAAAAGCAGATAGCGATCGCAATATTCGAGCATGTGCTTCGGGAAGAACCAGAAATTATAATACGTATAAGGCATCATATTTGCCAAGGCAAATTCCTCTTCCTGGGGAAGGTCGACCTTCAACTCCATGTTGTCGGTCGGACGCTTATCGGGCATCAGAAACGCCATGTTCTTCTTAAAGAAAGGCTGCCCCCAGAGCATCAGGTTCGGGAATACGGTCTGATAGGTCGTATTATAGCCGAAATGTTTGTCGCACGAAAAGACATTGTGCATGAAGGTCGTCCCGCTACGCCAGTGTCCGAGAATAAAAACAGGGTCCATCTCCAACGGCTTGTCCGCTATCTTGCGGTAACGGGCGTCTTCGAACGGTTGCAACAGGCTGAGCAGGCGGCAAACAGATTGGGTCAGGTAATATTTATTACGAAATCCCTTGTCGATGGTTTTATTGGCTGTCACAGCCTTGAATGTTTTCCAGTCAGCTCCTACTAACGTATTGATCGGTAGCTTGTCAAATTCCAGTAATCCCATACCTTATTTATTTTCTGTTATACACTTCACGGGAACGCCTTGCCGTTCGAGCTCCTTACAAACTGTACGGATCGCTTCGTAGTGCTCGGCACCGATACCTAATTCCGGCAGGTTCAAAACAGCCAAAGCATCTTCTGTCACCATGTCGCGGGCATCCACCCGGTCGATAATCATACCGACAGCCGATGTATTATTCGTGATCGGGTCGATCAGGATAAAGGCTCCGGTCTGTTTGTTTTTCCGATACGGATCGAAGAACAGTTCCTTTCCGGTCGTGAAGACGACACGGGCGATCTCGTTCAGCTTCATCGGCAGATTTTCGGCTGTCAACTTGCCGTTTTCAACTGACAACTGTTCCATCGTATTGACATTCACTTTATAGCGGATGCTATCCACACGGGCACGCGTCAGGTTGGTCGTATGTTTAATATAGAACTGCTTACCTGCATCCATCGGTTCTTCGTCCATCCATACCAGCATGGCTTCGAAGTTACGGTCGGCTACGGGCAGGTTATCCGGATGGACGAGCATTTCACCACGCGAAACGTCGATCTCGTCTTCCAGCGTGATGGTGATGCACTGGGGAGGGAATGCGTAATCCAGCTCTCCGTCGTACGTCACGATGCTCTTCACCTTGGATGTTTTCCCGGAAGGCAAAGCCATTAGCGTATCGCCTTTGCGAACGATGCCGCTGGCCACTTTTCCGCAGAAGCCGCGGAAGTCTAAGTTCGGGCGTAACACGTACTGTACCGGATAGCGGAAATCCTCAAAATTACGGTCCTGGTCGATAGGCACGGTTTCGAGAAAGTCCAACAACGACGGTCCCTCGTACCAAGGCGTACGGTCGCTCTTTTCCACCACATTGTCGCCATCTAAAGCAGACAGCGGAATGCAGGTGATATCCGGAATATTCAACGGAGCGACAAACTCCTTATAATCGGAAACGATCTTGTCGAAAATATTCTTGTCGAAATCAACTAAGTCCATCTTGTTGACCGCCAGCACCACATGCTTGATACCTAAAAGCGAAACCAGATAGGTATGGCGGCGCGTCTGCGTAATCACACCCGTACGGGCATCCACTAAGATGATAGCGAGATTGGCAGTCGAACCGCCGGTGATCATATTACGGGTGTACTGTTCGTGCCCCGGAGTGTCGGCTATGATGAACTTACGGTTATTCGTACTGAAATAACGATAGGCCACATCGATGGTGATCCCCTGTTCGCGTTCGGCTTTCAGGCCGTCCAGCAACAAGGCGTAGTCGATATGGTCACCGGCGTTCCCCATACGCTTGCTGTCGCGTTCGAGGGCGTCCAACTGGTCTTCGTACAGTTTTTTACTATCAAACAACAAACGCCCGATCAATGTCGATTTGCCATCATCTACCGAACCTGCGGTCAGAAAGCGAAGCAAATCTTTTTGCTCATCTCTGTCGAGGTATTCTTTTATATTTAATGTTGCCATATCAAAAATATCCTTCTCTTTTTTTCTGTTCCATACTTGCATCCTGGTCGAAGTCGATCACACGGGTCGTACGTTCGCTCTTGGTTGTCGTCATCATCTCTTCGACGATCTTTTCAATCGTGTCGGCATTGCTTTCGACGGCCCCTGTCAGCGGCCAACAACCTAACGTACGGAAACGAACCATACGCATCTTGATCTGGTCGCGGTACTGATCCGGCAAACGGTCGTCGTCAGCCATGATCAGGTTCCCGTCGATCTCGACACACGGGCGTTCCTTGGCAAAATACAACGGTACGATCGGAATGTTTTCTAAGCGGATATACTGCCATATATCCAGTTCCGTCCAGTTGGACAACGGGAACACACGGATGCTCTCCCCTTTGTGGACACGGGCATTGTAGATATCCCACAACTCCGGACGCTGGTTTTTCGGGTCCCACTGGTGGAACTTGTCGCGGAACGAATAGATACGTTCTTTCGCACGGCTCTTTTCCTCATCACGACGGGCACCGCCAAAAGCGGCATCGAACTTATATTTATCAAGACCGCGCAACAACGCCTGTGTCTTCATCAGGTCCGTATGCACCTTGCTGCCATGCGTGAAAGGTCCTACGCCTGCATTAAATGCTTCCATGTTGGACTCCACGATCAGGTTCCATCCGAATTTCTTCGCATAGTCGTCGCGGAACTGGATCATCTCCTTAAACTTCCACTTCGAATCGATGTGCATCAAGGGAAAAGGAACTTTTCCCGGAGCAAAAGCCTTTTCAGCCAGGCGAACCATGACAGAAGAGTCTTTTCCGATAGAATAAAGCATTACAGGATTTTCAAATTCGGCAGCGACCTCCCGGATGATATGGATAGACTCTGCTTCCAGTTCCTGTAAATGGCTTAATTTATAATCTGACATAATTATAGGATTATATTATTTGATTACTTATTTATGATTGTCTTGCAACGGTTACTTTCGGAATGATCAGGTCCATCAGCTTGTGGACGGATTCCTCTAAGCTCAACACGGAAGTGTCCAACGTCAGGTCCGGATGCCCGGGAGCTTCGAAGGGAGCGGAAACACCCGTGAAATCCTTGATCTCGCCCCTGCGTGCCTTCGCATACAACCCTTTGACATCGCGCCGCTCGCACTCTTCGATCGGAGTACTGATATATATTTCCAGA
Source organism: Parabacteroides vesiculifaciens (assembly GCF_049860805.1). Classification (NCBI taxonomy): domain Bacteria; kingdom Pseudomonadati; phylum Bacteroidota; class Bacteroidia; order Bacteroidales; family Tannerellaceae; genus Parabacteroides; species Parabacteroides vesiculifaciens. The sequence goes on along the minus strand of NZ_CP187555.1, from coordinate 1,316,373 downwards.
AAGTTCTCTTTCCCGATAATGGATGCCGCCATTTCCCTCAAATCGTTATTCGGGCTGATAAAAGCTGCTATCGTGATAATACCAGTATCGATAAAAAGTTTGCTCACTTCGGCGATACGGCGGATATTCTCTATACGGTCTTCGGCCGAGAAACCGAGATTGTTGTTGATCCCGCTACGGATATTATCGCCGTCCAGGATGCGGCACAGCAAACCGCACTTGTGCAACTCGCGCTCAAGTGCTATCGCCACCGTACTCTTCCCGGAGCCACTCAGCCCGGTAAACCACACCATCACACTGCGTTGTTTCAACAAACGCTCCTTATCCTCCCTCGTCATCATCCTATCGAAAATAGGATAAATGTTAGTTTGCTTTTCTTCCATTGTCAACTGTTTAGAATTTCCAGATCATCGGTATCACGAATACCGAGATCAAAAAAGTGATTAAGTTAAGAGGTAAACCGATTTTCACGAAGTCCGTGAACTTATAACCGCCGATACCTTGCACGATCAGATTGGTCTGATAGCCGATCGGCGTGCTGAAGCTGGCAGATGCAGCCATACAGATCACCACGAAGAACGGGGTCGGGTCCACACCCAACTGTGTAGCGACCGACAAAGCGATCGGGAAACTAAGCGCAGCAGCCGCATTGTTCGTAATCAGCTCCGTAAAGACATTGGTGATAATAAAAAGGATCGCCAACAAAGCATACGGGCCGATATTATGAGCCATTCCGATAATATGGCGGGCGATCAGGGTTGCAAAGCCCGAGTTTTCCATCGCCTTACTGATTGCGAAGGCACAGGCGATCGTGATCAGAATATCCCAGGATATATATTTGGTATACTTTTTCGGGGGGAAAATTTTGGTCCACGCCATAATGATTGTCGTGATACAGACAAAGAAGAACATGTCCAGACGGATTTCCGGGAACGCCTCTTTCACCGCAGGCAACTCCCCTACCGTGGCCCCTACGATCATAAAAATCAGCAAGCCCAGCGCCAGCCAGCGTTTCGTACGGGAAACCGGCTCCGTACCGTCCGTGCCGTTGGCTAACAAAAGGAAAACGCTGGATTCGCCCCAGGTAGGTACGAACGTATCGTCCGCCCAGAGAACCAGCGTATCGCCTTCGTGCAACGTCACCTTATCGAGATCGCGGGTAAAACGTTGTCCCCCGCTCTTCACTTCTTTCACGATCGCACCGTAATGGCGGGTAAAGTTGAACTCGCCCAATGTCTTGTTGATACCCGGAAAACGGGAGCCTAACACCGCTTCCACCCGATGCAGGTTACCGGGATTACCGTCTTCCTCCTCTTCCTCGTAGCGATCTGTCCGGGAGTCAGGCAGCAGTTTATTTGAAAAGATGAACAGGTAAATAATACCGGCCAGTGCTATGAAGATACCGACCTTTCCAAGCTCGAACATCGTGAACCCTTCATATCCGGCTTCGAGGATCATACCATGCACGACTAAGTTGGTCGACGTGCCGATCAAGGTACAGATACCGCCCAGAATGGTCACATACGAAAGAGGAATCAAGAATTTCGTCGCCGGCAACTTGACCGACTCCGCCCAGCGCTTGATAATAGGGGCGAAAATAACGACAACAGGCGTGTTGTTCAGAAAAGCAGAGATGAAAGCAATCGGCGGAAGCATACGGAACTGCGCCTTGAAAACAGTAGTCTTTCCTTCCGGCAACAACTTCTTTATAAGCTGTCCCAATGCTCCGCTCTGGCGAATGCCCTCGCTTACCAGAAAAAGCATCCCAACGGTTATCATTCCCCTATTACTAAAGCCTTCGAGCATTTCCTTCGGCGTCAATATTCCTACACAGAGGAATAGCACTACAACCGTGAGTAACACCATCCCGGGCCTCAGTCCATCCCATATCAACGCCGTTATCATGCCGACCAACGCCAGCAATACAAATATTATTTCAAAGTTCATTCTTTCAAATTGACAATTGATAATTGACAATTGACAATTGAAAAACAAAGACTAATAATTGTCCATTGTCCATTGCCAATTGTTTAGTTAAGGTGCAAATGTAGTAAGAATATTAAATCTAATCTCACTACGATAACCTATTTTAGGGATTATCTTACTTACAGACCAAAAGTTTCAGCAAACGGAACAAACACTTGTCAGATAGGCTTGACAATGAACCACGGGTTATGGAGATCTTCCTTATTATACTTTAAAGATGTTTTGCCATCGATATGATAAACATCGCATCCGGCTGCCCGTGCAATCGCATGGCCGGCGGCTGTATCCCACTCCATCGTCGGAGCGAAACGCGGATATACATCGGCCGTTCCTTCCGCTACTAAACAGATCTTTAGGCTGCTGCCACTACTAATCAACGTTACCGGCTGTCCCTGCTTACGAAGATTTTCGATAAAAGCTGTCGTCTCTTCCGTCTGGTGCGAACGCGAAGCGACCACCACGACCCCCTGATGCCCCATCGACATGGGCAGGCGGGCGGCTTTCTCCCGTATCTCGTCCATCGAAGGCTGGTATCCGCTGTCTATCCCGGCCAGCTTGAAAGCTCCTACAGAATCTGCCGCGAAATACAACTCTTTCCGTACCGGGACATAGATCACTCCTAATACCGGAACCCCTTCTTTCACTAAGGCGATATTAACCGTAAATTCGCCGTTCTTCTTGATAAACTCTTTCGTCCCGTCTAACGGGTCCACGATCCAAAGCATATCCCAGGCAGAACGTTCGGCAAAAGGGATTTCCTTCCCTTCCTCGCTCAACACCGGAAACGGCGTCACGGACAGTGCCATCGAAATAATCTGATGGGCTTTCTTGTCGGCTTTTGTCAAGGGGGAATTATCAGCTTTACGTTCAATACCGAAATCAGACCCCGGATCGGTATAAATATCCATGATCGCTTTGCCTGCATCGAGGGCGGCGCGAATAGCTATATACAGGTAGTTTGCATAATTATTCATCATCACTTGCATCTTTTAGTGTGTTAATATACAAATGTAGGGAATTTCTTCGAATAATCCGAATTTTAAAGTCTTCATTTTCATCCGATGCTCAAAACATATATGTTTTGAATTCAAATCACCGGTGTTTTGAAATCGAACCGGTTGTTTTCTACGATGGATCGGCCGATGGCATAGCCTTCGTCATAGAGGGCGGACAACTTCTTACGGTCGTTGGTGGTGCGGCCTACTTCCATTTTCTTTTGCGGACGGATAACGATCGCGTCTCCTTTTGCTTCCAGCTCGTCGATATAATCCAGCACTTCGTTATAGTTGCGATAGCGCAGTTTCAGTTGCTTCCGGATAGCGGGATATCGGCGGTAGATGAAGCCGGGCAACCAGAAATCCTTTTCTTCCTTCCGGTAACCTTTGTTGCGGGTCAGGATAATCACGTTCTTATGGAAACCGTCGTCGATGGCATGCCGGATGGGAATGGCGTCGCATACACCTCCGTCGACCATCGGGACGCCGTCGACATACGTCACCGGACAAAGCACAGGAAGCGTGCAGGAGGCACAACAAATATCGACTAAACGCTCCGCATCCTGCTTCTCCTCGAAATACTCGGCTTCACCGGTCAGGCAATTGCTGGTGACCATGACGAAGCGGTTCGGTGACTTGAAATACGTCTCATAATCGAGCGGATAATATTTCTCCGGATAAATATAGAAAAGGTATTTCATATCGATATATCCCCGCCCCCGCAGGAAATGCCTGAAACCGATATAATCATATTTTTCCAACAGTTCGATATTGCTGAAACGGGAACGCCCGCGCTGCCGGGAGGCATACGAAATGCCGTTGCTCGCCCCTGCGGACACACCGATCGTATAAGGGAACCAAATGTCATGATCCATAAAACAGTCCAGTACCCCGACGGTAAAGATGGCTCGCATCCCTCCTCCTTCAAGCACCAGACCTGTGCGATTGTCTATTTCCATATCTGTTTACCATAAAAATAATAGCCATTGCCTGGCTCACACCGGACAATGGCCACAAAAATATAATAAATCAGCGATATAAACATAGTCTTTTTACAAAATAACTTCGTTCACCAAAGGACGATGATGGCGGAAATCGTCGATATTCTGAAGGGTCGTCTCTGCAATATTATACAGAGCCTCCTTCGTGAAAAAAGCCTGATGCGAAGTAACTATCACATTATTAAAAGAAAGCAGACGGGCCAATACATCATCGTCGATAATTTTATCAGACTTGTCTTCATAGAAGTATTCGCCCTCCTCCTCGTACACATCCAGACCGGCCGCCGCGATCTTCTTTTCCTTCAGACCTTCGATCAGGTCGTTTGTATTGATCAGTTGGCCCCGGCCTGTATTAATGATCATTACGCCTTTCTTCATCTTGTCGATGGAATCTTTGTCGATCATATATTTTGTCTGATCGGTCAGCGGACAATGCAAAGAGATGATATCCGACTCGCGATACAGCTCGTCTAACGTCACATAAGAAATGCCTTCCTCTTCGGCAAACTTCATGTCGGGATAAAGGTCATAAGCCAGAATACGCATTCCGAACCCTTTCAAGAGACGGATCAGGATCTTGGCGATCTTTCCTGTGCCGATAATACCGATCGTCTTGCCGTGCATATCGAACCCTATCAGACCGTTCAGCGAGAAATTACCGTCTCGCGTACGCCAATAAGCACGGTGTATCTTCCGGTTCAGCGACAGCATCAGGGCAAGCGAATATTCGGCTACAGCGTAAGGCGAATAGGCCGGTACACGCACGACCGGCAACTTTCCTTTGGCCGCTTTCAGGTCCACATTATTAAAACCGGCACAACGAAGGGCCAACAGCTTGACACCATTGTTCACCATCGCATCGATCACGTCGGCATCGGCGGTGTCGTTGACAAAGATACAGACCGCGTCAGTATCTTGCGTCAGTACTACATTGTTCGGATTCAAATGTCCTTTGTAGTAACGTATGTCGTAATTGTACTTTTCATTTACTTTGTCGAATGAAGCTATATCGTACGGCTTAGCTCCAAAAAATGCAATTTTGTATGCCATATTATTTGTTTTTATATCTAACAATCAAAACGGCCTGAATGTTGCGAGGAAGAGGTGGGTAGCAGAAAAGGAAAGGTCCGGCTAAAGAGTGCTTAACCGGACCTCTGCCCATACATAGTTTTTATAATGAAGTATATCGTTCAGCCTTCCTTTGAAGACTGTCCTTTTTTACCTGCGGCTACTTTACGCTTATTATCTTGATAAACGAAATAAAGCGGTATCAATATTGCCGCTATCGACATTGCACAAAAAGATATAATAAAAGCCATCGTTCAATCCTCCTTTTTTACTTGACTACATCTATCACGATTATTAATACAAATGCAAAAGGCCCAATAAGTACAACATCCGCCTATTGATTTCTTCAGTCATTATACCTCCGATAATCAGTCTAAAACTTACGGAAATTCGATTTCCACCGTCGTCCCCTTCCCGACCTCGGACGTAATCGTGATTTCCGCCCCGTAACTTCTCAGGATACGCATGGAAAGACTGAGTCCGATACCATGCCCGGCGAACTCCCTCGTATTGGAAGCACGATAGAAAGGCTGATACACACGGGCGATCTCTTCTTCCGGAATGCCGATACCCGTATCCGTAATTGTCAGTACAGAACCTTTCAGGCGCATCTCGACAGGCGCTTCCCCCGAATATTTACAAGCGTTATTCAAGATGTTGCCGATAGCAATCTTTAGCAGATGCGGATTCGCCTCGATGACAAAAGCGAAATGATCGGTTGTGAAGCGAACACGATTACCCACGAACTGCATCAGGAAGTCGGCCAATAAAACCGTTTCACGTGCATTCTTCAAAATTTCCTTATCCCCGTGAGAGAGAAAGAGCAGGTTCTTCATCAGTTGGATGATGCGTTTCGTTTCAGAGGCGATACGTCCCAAAGCAGCCTGGTATTCGGCCGGCGTACGTTCCTTCAACAAGCTGATCTCGCATTCCCCCTGGATAGCCGTGAGCGGGTTATTCAACTCATGGGAGGCATTACTGATGAAAGACTTCTCACTCTGGTAAGCCGCATCGATACGGTCGACCATACGGGTTGCATACAGACGGCCGACGAAATAGACCAATACGGCACTGATCAGCAGCATCCCTAACAGCAACCAGCCGATCCGCTGCTGGATATCCTCGCCGTACTGATATAAGAGTTCAGCTGCCGAGGCGGCTTTCTCCGTCAGATAGGAATAATAGAGGCGGCTGATATAGTTGGTCGCCACGAAATAGAAAACGCCTGTCACCACCGTTATAATACTGATCGTGATAGCTGTATAGAAAAGCGCTATCTTATTTCCGGTCTTCATGCTTCCATCATATAGCCCACTCCTACTACGGTGCGGATCAGTTTGTGGTCGAAATCCTTATCGATCTTACTGCGCAGGTAATTGACATAGACATCCACCACATTCGTATTCGTATCGAAATTCTTATCCCAGACATTTTTCAGCAAGGTCAGGCGACTCTGTGCCACCCCCTGGTTCCGGATCAGATATTCGAGCAAACGGTATTCCTTCACAGTCAGGTCGATCACCACCTTGCCACGGATCGCCCGGTGGCTGGACGGATCGAGCGTCAGGTCGCCACAACTCAGGACCGGTACGGCAGGCTCCGCCCCCGTACGCCGCAAAAGGGCTTTGATACGGGCTTCCAGTTCCTGGAAGCTGAAAGGTTTCACTAAATAGTCGTCGGCACCGGCATCCAAGCCGTTCACGATATCATCAGTCGTCCCTAAAGCGGTCAGCATGATAACGGGCGACTGGTAACCATGCGCCTGCCGATATTGCTTACAGAGTTGCAGGCCGTTCATCTTCGGCATGATGATGTCGAGTATCAACAATTGGAAATCCTCCCGCTGAACCAACTCCCAGCCGGCTTGCCCGTCATTGGCCACACGGACTTCATGCCCGAACTCCTGCAAACCCCGCTCGATAAAGGAGGCGATGTTTATTTCATCTTCTACTAATAAAATCTTTGCCATTGCATATTTTTGTGTATGGGGCTACAAATATAGGAAATCATTTGTTCATATCGATCCTGTAAGGCGGCCTCACCCGAAGATGGTCTACTTCTAAAAAAGGGATTTGGGGATAGAGAAGGTCGAGCATGCTAAGATCCATTTTGCCGGGAACAACCTCGATGCGGACACGGGCAAGACCTTTTTTCTTAAAGCCTAAAAGTTCTGCCGCACCGACAGAGACATCGATGATACGGCCCTTACGGAAAGGCCCGCGGTCGGTGACACAGACGATCACCCGCTTCATATTGGCCAGGTTGGTGACACGGAGGAAAGTGCCGAAGGGATAGGTTCGGTGAGCCGCGACCAGCTCGTCCGCATCATGGACCCAGCCACTGGCAGCCTTACGCCCGTGGAAACGGTTGTGGTAATAAGAAGCAAGCCCTTCCTCCTGGCTCCACACTTCCCCTGTGCCCGCAAAAGCGGCCAGGAGGAGGAGGATATGTACCAGACGGAAGGGCATACACGTTATCGTTTTACTTTACAATAACGTAAAGCTCTCGATTTTATTGTAGCAGCTCACCTTTATATTCTCCGGTGAGCGTGTTCAGAAACGCTACGATACTCTTGGTATCCGCGTCCGAAATGTCCTTACCGATTTGGAACTGGTGCATGATGCGGATAGCATCTTCGACCGTCGCGATCGAACCGTCGTGCATATACGGCGTGGTAAGCATCACGTTACGCAGGGTCGGAGTCTTGAAACGATGGCGGTCCTGCTCGTTCTTCGTAACGGAATAACGTCCGTTGTCACCGTCCGTCAGCCCCGTGCCGCGATAATCGAAATAGTTATCCTTGATCCCCATATATTCGAAGGACTGTCCGCCGATGTTCACACCCGTATGGCAGGTAGCGCATTTATTTTCCTTAAATAATTCGTAGCCGGCAACTTCTTCGGCAGTCAGGGCTGTCTTGTCGCCCATCAGGTACTTGTCGAAACGGCTCGGCGTGAGCAACGTCTTTTCAAACTCGGCGATAGCGTCGGTGATTGTAGACTGGTTGAACCCTTCCGGATAAACTTCGAGGAAACGCTTGCTCAATTCTTTGTCTTCCGCCAGCTTGGCTGAAATATCGTCGAACGAAAGGCTTCCCATTTCAACCGGGTTCAAAGGAGGCCCGGCAGCCTGTTCCTTCAGGTCGGCAGCACGGCCGTCCCAGAACTGGAGGATATTCAAAGCCGAATTATACACGGTCGGGGCATTCACACCACCGAACTGTCCGTCTATACCTTCGGAATATTGTTTACGGTCCACACCGGCAGTAGCCAACCCGTGGCAGGTAGCACACGAGATCGTGTTATCGCCGGAAAGACGGGTGTCGTGATAAAGATCGAAGCCTAAAGCCACCTTTGCCGGATCAGTCGGGATGGAGGCCATCAACGGTTGTACAGGCTCGTTGGCGAATTCTTCGGCGACGGTAGGTGTCGAATAGTTTTTCTTACGGACCTCCTTCGCCCAGGAAAGCAAGACAGCCTTTTCGTCGCTATCGAGGGTCGTACCCCAGTGCATCGGCATATGCGAATATTTGGCGGGAGGCATGGAACCGGAGAGAGCGGCATCTTCCACCTTGGCCAGATCGGCCTCGGAAACGAGTTTGCCATTGTCGAGTGCCTCCAGCATTGCCGTCAGGTCTAAATAGCGTGTACCTTCCTGCATATCCGCCTTCACAGTCGGGCCGATCAGGGGAAGATTACCGTAGAAAGGAAGCGCCGCCGTAGCCGAATGACATTGCATACATCCGTTCTCACGAAGGATGGAAGCAACCTGTTTTGCCTGGTTATCCGCATACTTCTTGTATTCGGAAGAACCACACGATGGCAGAACCAGAGCCAATGAAAGCAGCCCTAAAGGTAATGCCGTCCTCTTACAAAGAATAGTGTTAAGCATAATTATTGGTTTATTTAGATTTGTTAAATGCAAAGATAGGCAGAATAATCAAGTGGTATGTAGAAAGTCCATCAGTTTTATCTATGGAACGATAAATAAAAACTATAGCCTCTTGTTATTCTCCAACACCTTCCTGAGACTGTCGAACATTTTGCCCGATAGTTTCAGCCGTGCGAGGTTTCTTTTGTAGTCGTCGGGATGATGCAGGTCGGAACCGGCGTAGTCGTAGAAACCCTCCTTCATCAGGTATGCGGCATATTTGGCAGGACGGGCGCCATACACGCCGGCAAGGGAAAACAGATTCAGCTGGAACTTGTAGCCTTTGTCCTTCAGCCGGAAATAATCCTCCTTCGTCATATACATATACCGCTCCAGATGAGCCAGGACAGGCGTGTAGCCCTCCAGCCTCAGCTCGTAAAGCAAGTTCAGGTAGTCGGGAGGCGGCGAGAGATAGGAAGTCTCGACTAAGACCTGCCTATCCGCATACGTCAACAACCCGTCCGCCATCTGCAAACGGAAGCCGGCATCCAGCATATACTCAGCCGCCAACCTCAACTCGACCCCTTCCGGGACAAGTTTTTTCATGCAAGCAAAATGGTCCTGCAGAAAACTGCGCCGGTTGTCGGGCAGGTCCGCCATCACATGAGGAGTCAGGAAAACACGTTCCACACCTGCCTCCTGCATCGATTTCAGAGCCGCCCACATATCGTTGACGCTCTGCACACCGTCGTCCACACCGGGCAGCAGATGTGAATGCACATCTGCCGTCCCTCTCAATAAATCGGTGTGAACCGCGTTCTTCTTCGGAAAAAGTAGGGAAAACATCTTTTTTACTTATTTTTACGTTGTTCGTAACCATATCCGTAACCGTAGCCATACCCGTAATGGTAGCCATACGCGCCATGTTTGTAGACCGTCCCGTTCAGGATCAAGCTCATGTTACGCAATTTGCCTTCCCGGTAGAGCTTCTCCACTTCGGGAAGGACACGGCGGTCCATCTTGCCCGCACGGACGACATAGATCGTCAGGTCGGCCACCCGGTTGACAATCACTGCATCGGCAACCACTCCCGCCGGGACGTTGTCTAAGATAATATAATCATACCGCCCACGCAGCTCGGCGATCAAAGCCTCCAACCGGTCGCTCAACAAGAGTTCGGCCGGGTTGGGCGGAACGGGACCGGCATGGATGATATCCAGCTTGTCGTACAGCTCCCCTTTCCGGATGATCTCGTCGATGTTATCGATACGACCGGAAAGGTAATTGGTCACACCCATGTCCGATACCTGGACATGGGAGCTAAGGGTACCCTTACGTATATCGAGGTCGACCAAGACGACCTTCTTGTGCGTGAGGGCGAAGCTCATCGCCAGATTGATGGACACGAACGTCTTGCCGGCTCCAGGATTGAACGAGGTGAACATCACCACCTGCATGTTCTTCTCCTTCACCCGCATGAAGTCCATATTGGTACGCACGATACGGAACGCCTCCGAAACCGAGTCGCGGCCGTTCTCATGCACCACCACTTCGTTCTTGTCCTTCTTGTCGCGCATCGGTATCTCGCCCAAGAACGGCACGGAGAGTACCCCCTCCACATCCTTCCGCGAGCGTACCTTCGTATCGCTGACCATCAACAGCCACAGGACACCGGCCGGTATCGCGCATCCTAACACGACAGAAGCCAACAAGATCATCATCGCCTTCGGAGCGACCGGTGCATTGCTTCCCGCTGCCGGGTCGATGATACGGGCGTTGCTTTCCGTCATCCGCTGCGTCAGCTCGTTCTCCTCGCGCTTGTTCAACAGGTAGAGATACAGCTCTTCCTTGATCTTCTGTCGGCGTTCCACCGAAAGAACCTCCTTCTGCTGGGTCGGCACGGCCGAGATGCGGCGGCTCGTCTGTTCCTCCTGCGCCCGGATATTCTTGATCTTGATGTTCAGGCCGACGATCAGGTTATCCACCGAACGGATGATGGTCTGTTTCATCGCGATCAACGAATTGTTCAGGTCCTGCACCACCGGGTTCTTACTACTGCTGTTGCTGATCAGCTTGTCGCGTTTCAGTAACATCTCGTTGAACTCCCCGATCTGCGACTCGATGTTCACATCCGATATGCCCGTGTTCGCCGGGATCAGGTCCGAGTTCTTGCCGGGGTCCGTCAGGTAGTTCTTGATATATTTAGCCAAGCTCAACTGGTTCTCCAAGCTCAATCCCTCCTGGCGATACTGGCTGGACGTCTGCAGGTACATGCCCGTCTCGGACGAGATGTCCGTCAGTTGGTGTTCCCGTTTGTACGACTCGATATCCGAATCCACATCCCCCAATTCCTTCTCGATGACGATCAGACGGTCGTTGATAAAGTTGGAAGTGTTCATCACGATCTGATTCTTGTCGTTAATCGCGTCAGTATTGTAGACGGAGATCAGCGTGTTGATCACATCCTCCGCACGCGGGATGGAAACATCCTGGAGCGTCAGGTTGATGATCGTAGCCGTCTTGCTCGCCAAAGTAGCCTGCAAGCCGCTCTGGAAGCGAAGCGCCACATCCTGCAACGGCGATTTCGTCACCTGCACGGTCGTATTGAAATACTTGTCGCCGTAATAAAGCGACGGGACCACCACCACTCTTCCGACAGGCGTCGTGACCGTATCGTTCAGCGCCACCTTCATCGGCTCGTTGTCCGAAACCTCCTGTCCGCCGAGGGTGAAACCGGACAACACCACTTCCTTCCCGGAAACAGGAACCGCCTGCAACGAAAAGGCCTGTGCCTCTTCCGCATCCGGGAAAGAGAGCAGTACGGGGGACTGCGTGTACAGCTCCACCGTCCGAAGCCCGTCTTTCACCGTGTAGCTTACATCTAAATGCAGGTTACGCGCCACTTCGGTCATCAACCGTCTGGATTTGAAGACCAGCACTTCATTATCCACATTCCGCTTCGTGCCGAAAATACCCAGATCCTCGAAAGCAGCCGACTCGCTCATCGCCCCTCCTTTCGCATCGTCCTTGATCAAGACCGAAGCAGTCCGGGTATATACCTTAGGCGTCCATTTCAAATAGACGAATGCCGCTCCGGCACATACCACGACAGACAGAACAAACCAATACCAGTTAGCCAACACCGTTTGCAGGATGTCCCCCAGGTTCAATTCGCTCTCTTCCACGCGGGTGTCCGTTTCTTGTTCTGTGTTCATAGTTTCTCTTTTTTACTTTGTTAATGTCACAATCAGAGACGCGATGGAAACTAAGATCGAAGCAGCGGACAACCACACTCCCACCGACTTGTTCTGGTTGATCTCGCTCTGTCCCGCTTTCGCCTTGTTCGGTTCGACATACACGATATCGTTCTGCTGCAGATAATAGCAGGGAGAGTTGAAGATATCGGATGAGCGAAGATCGTGCATCAGGATCGTCCGCTTCCCGTCTTTCTCGCGGATCACGGCTACCCGGTCGCGTCGCCCGTAGATCGTCAAGTCGCCCGCCATACTCAAGGCTTCCAGCAAGGTGATACGGTCGCCGGAGATATTGAACGATCCCGGACGATTCACTTCACCCATCACCGCCACCTTGTAGTTCAGGAACTGTACCGTCACGATCGGGTCCTTGATCAGATCCTCCTCTATCAGACGTTGTTTGATCAGATCCGTCAACTGCAAACGCGTCATCCCCGCCACATGCAATTTACCCAAGATCGGAAAATCGATGTCTCCGTTAATATCCACTAAATAACCCAGCACACGCTGCTGTCCTCCGCTTTCGCTACCCAGCTGGTAGGTCACCATCGGCATATTGAACGGCAACGCCAGTTCCGGGTTCTTGCTGTTCACCATGATCGCCAGCAAATCGTCGTTATGGATATACACTTCGTATTTTTGCTCGATCACCTGCTGCTTCAGCGGGACGACATCCTGAAAGTAAACCACTTTCTTGGAAGATGCGCATGAGGTACAGAGTACCACCACGCACATCAACATATAATTCCAGATTTTCACTCTTCTTTTCTTCTATTTAAATAAACAATTATAACTTATTGGACAACGCCTCCACCGTGTGCAGGATGGCTTGCTCCGCCTTCCTTCGTGATCGTCGTGCTTACACCTGCATACGTTGCGATCTCCACACTGAAGGGAACGGTACGGCCCTGGTAGTTGAAATTGACCGAGAAAGAAGAGAGTTTTTTCTTAGCCTTCATATCGATCGTCACCTTCTGGTCGCCGTCCACTTTGGCCGTACCTAAGGAGAAAGGAATTTCCTCGACACCGGCAGCCGAACCTTTGGTAGACGTGATAGCCGCGTTCAGCTGGCTTGCTAAACTTTCGAGATCGGAACTGCTCAAAGCGGAGAACGTACCGCCCAACAGTTGCTTCAAGTCGCCCTGGATTTCCCAACCGATCTTCTGCTTGCCTGTCACTTCCTGCTCGGCAGCAGCCATCTTTCCTAAGTTATCGATGGTGACGACAGACAGGTTTTCCGTCGAACTGCCGCCATCAGACATCGAACAGGCCGGACCAAAAGAGTGGTTCGAAAAACCATCCAGGATACAAGCATACGCATTCCGTTCTGCATCGAAACTGGCATTCCCCACTTCTTTCCAGGCATTTCCTTCTTCAACGAAATGCTTTACATCGGCAAAGCTGATCACGTTGCTGGTTGCATTCTTAACCATCACCTCCACGCCCTTTTCAAACTTCAGGCCGTCAGGCGTACAGTTGATTGTCGAAAGACTGGCTTGGACTGCATTGGTTGTCGCACCTTTCTGGTATTCGGTCACCGTCACTTCGGTATCTTCCTTTACCGCACCTGCCGGGATGGCCAATACGGTCGTTTCCGAACGTTTGTCAGATACGATCGTCTCCTTGTCGGCCGATACGGTCACCGGAGTAGCCGAAGAAGTCATTGTCTGAGACAAGGACACGCTACCTTGCTTCGGTGTGTCCGAAGGGATCTCCGACGCAGCCGACACTGCTATATATCCGTCCTTTGCAAACGTGACGACATAGTTTCCGGTCTTATCCATCGCCAACTGATACGTCCCGTCGGCAGCAGTCGTAGCCGACTTGCCGGAAGTGCTGACTTCTACTCCCTCCAAGGAAGCAGAACCGTCTGTCACCTTACCTGCAATATAGTAGACCTCTTTATCCAAAGGATTATCGGTCACGATTTCAGGTGTTGGTTCGTCATCATTACTACATCCCGTAAACCCCATACTCAATGTCGCAGTCAGACCTATGGCCAGCGCTGCGCTCCACAAATTTTTCGTTCTCATGTTCTTGATAAATATTAATATTGATAAAAAATTAAATCCTTGATTTATGATTTAAAAACGTCTTCTGTCATACGGCAAGTTGTTGCTTTCATCCGGCCGGGTCTCGTAGTCCTGTCCGAGTTTCCGTTGGAAATATTCGAGGCCGCTCTGTCCCGAATATTCCATCTGGTAATATTCCGGCAGGCGCACCCGCACCTTGCGCGACTTGCCCCATTGCGGCAACGGGACGGCAAAATGGAAACCGCCGTTCGCCTCGCCTCCCGTGTACATGGCATACAAACCGGCCGTCGTCCGTCCGAAATGCCGGATGCAGTCCACCCGCACCCCGTAGTCGCCATAGACATAGCGGTGCACGCCCAAGTTGAAATCCATATTGAAACGCCTTTCGCGGAAACGGACCTCCGCCGCCCCGCTTACCCGCTTCCAATTCGACACCTGCCATTTGCCCTCGTAGAAGGTAGACGATCCGGTCACACCGCCTTCCAAGCCGAACATCCAACGGTCGTCCGGCGTCGCATAACGCAGTTTCAGGTCCGCCCCCATCCGGCTGTTCGTGAAGTTACCGACCGTCACCCGTCCGAACACCCCTCCGGGCAATCCGAACTCCTGGCTCAAGGTCAACACTCCCGCCCGGATATAGTCCATCTGCCCGACCATATTGTTCCAGACCGGCAGGATCACCTGCCCTGTGAAAACCGCCCCTTTCCAAAGCCGCGCCTCCACCGCCGGAGCGATATTGATCACCGCCCCGTATATCTTGTCTAACCACGAATTGTTCAACGTGATCTGCGGATAAAGCACCAGCTCCACCCGTCCGTCCCAGGGCATACGGACCTCATCGGACCGAAACGCACGAGGCCGGGGCGTCAGTTCGTACCGGAGACCGCCCGCCACCGTCTTGAAATCGTAGCAATAAGCATACAAGGAAAAATGGTCGAACAACCGGGCCGACACTCCCACATTCACCACCTTCGAGTCATATTCCGCCATCACCTCAAGCGGTTTCAGGAACGCCGGACAGTAGCTCACCCCGCCGAACACGCCCTTATTCTCGCTCCTGCTGCGGAAGGGCACATGTCCACCGACCGTCACGCCGATATCATGGCCGTAGAAACCGAAATGCTTCGTCCCGACCGCATAGACGGAAGAGAAATAACGGTTCCCTCCCGAATCCAGGAAAGGATTCAATTCGCCGGTCGTCAGCAAGTCATTCGAACCGACCACGACCGACGGCCACCACTTCCCCTCCTTCAACGGACGCAGGCGCAGGGAGACCGAACGGTCCTGGTTCCATTTGCCGGTACTCTTGACTTTCAGTGGCGTGCACCGGTAGGCCACCTCCATAAACGGCAGGAATGTCAGGTTCACGAAATAGTTTCCCGAATTATATCCCCACTCCCGGGGTAGCATCTCCCGAGGCAGGTAGTTGCCTCCCGTCATGAACGTACCGTCTTCCTGCATATCGGCCGATGGGATGTTCAGTAGACCGGAGACGCCCAACGAGCGTTGGGCAATTGACAATTGAGAATTGACGATCGACAATGAGATGCCGATTGTCAATAGGGTTTGCTTTATTATTTTATGTTTCATATTCTGTTCTGTTACTTTTCCCTTGATGGAAAAGTAACCAAAAGATCAAGACTCAACCGGGTTCAGCTTCTCTGGCTACAGCAAATCGTCCTCTCCCAGCGGCATATAAGGACCGTCTTTCACCTCGAACAATACAGAACCGCTTTCCAGCACTTCCAGCGTATGCCATTGTCCCGCAGGAATATGCACACCGTAGTGTCCTTCCAACGGATCCAATACTGTCGATTCGGTTTCTTCCTTGGCATCGTTGTAGAACATCACCCGTATCTTCCCTCGCAACAGCAGATAGGTTTCCGCCGTATGCGGATGACGATGTACCGGTAATACCGTTCCTGGCTCCAAAGCGTTCAGCAAACGCTGCGCTTTCGCATCTAAGGAGTCATGGAAATTATGATTCATACGCAAACGAGGGGATTCCTTCGCCTGCGCTGTAACTTCGTTCAATAGATTCGTGTCGATTCGTTGCATCTTGTCCTTCGTTTTACTATTTTCTCCAAACCATCTTGTTCACAACACCCGTATAGCTTTGGATCAGCTTGACGACCTTCACCGAGACATTTTCGTCCACATAGTTGGGCACGGGGAGTCCCAAAGCGCCGTCCCGATTCATCTCGACCGCCACATCCACTGCCTGCAACACCTGTTCGGTCGTGATACCGGCCAGGATGAAATTACCTTTGTCCAAGGCCTCCGGACGTTCCGTACTGGTACGGATGCATACAGCCGGAATAGGATTGCCGACGGAAAGGAAGAAACTGCTTTCCTCCGGGAGCGTACCCGAATCGGATACGACCGCGAATGCATTCATCTGAAGATGGTTGTAATCGTGGAAACCTAAAGGCTGATGCTGAATCACACGAGGATCGAACCGGAAACCGCGCTGTTCGATGAACTTCTTGGAACGGGGATGGCAGGAATAAAGGATCGGCATATCGTACTTCTCCGCCATAGCGTTCACAGCATTCATCAGGTTGAAGAAATTGGCTTCCGTATCGATATTCTCCTCACGATGGGCGGAAAGCAGAATATACTTGCCCTTCTCCAACCCCAAACGTTCGAGGACGTCGCTCGCCTTGATCTGTTCTAAGTTATCGTGCAACACCTCCGCCATCGGCGAACCGACGACATAGGTACGCTCTCTCGGCGTTCCGGCGGCATTCAGGTACCGGCGTGCATGTTCGGAATAACACATGTTGACATCGGCCGTCACATCGACGATACGCCGGTTTGTCTCTTCCGGAAGACATTCGTCGAAGCAGCGGTTACCTGCTTCCATGTGGAAGATCGGGATATGCAAGCGCTTCGCTCCGATCACCGAAAGGCAGGAGTTCGTATCGCCAAGCACTAAGACCGCATCAGGTTTCACCTCAACCATCAACTGATACGACTTGGCTATGATATTGCCGATCGTTTCTCCCAAATCCTTGCCTACCGCATCCAGATAATAGTCCGGAGCACGAAGACCCAGATCGTCAAAAAACACCTGGTTCAATGTATAATCGTAATTCTGCCCGGTATGCACCAGGACCTGATCGAAATATCGATCGCAACGCTTTATCACGGCAGCCAACCGGATGATTTCCGGACGCGTACCGATAATGGTCATTAATTTTAGTTTGCTCATGATTTCCTGTTTTTACACTTCTTCAAAATAAGTATCCGGGCGGTTCGGATCGAACGGTTCGTTGGCCCACATGAAGGTCACTAAGTCTTCCGTATCCGAAAGGTTGATGATGTTGTGGGTGTATCCGGGGATCATTTCCACTACTTCGATCTTCTCGCCACTGACCTCGAAGTCGACAACCTCGTCCGTCCCGATCTTACGCAGCCGGATCAGGCCGTGACCGCTCACCACCACGAACTTTTCATTCTTGGTGTGATGCCAATGCTGTCCCTTGGTGACACCGGGCTTGGAAATGTTGACCGAGAACTGCCCCCTGTCCGGCGTACGGATGATCTCAGTGAAGCTACCCCGATCGTCCGTCTTCATCTGTACCGGATAGCTGAACTTCTCTTTCGGAAGATAGGACAGATAAGTCGAATACAGCTTCTTCGTAAAAGGATCCCCCAAATCAGGAACCTCCAGATTACCCGGCATCCCCTTAAAAGAATAAAGCAGGTCGACAATCCCGCCCAGCGTTATCGTATGGACCACCGGAACGGCACAAAAGTTCCCTTCGCGGTGTTCGCCACCCGACAAGGCAGCAATCAACTCGTCCACCACATCATCCACATAGACTAAGTTCATCACCACCTTAGGATCATTCACTTGGATAGGCAGGTCATTCGCTATATTGTCGCAGAATGTCGCCACCGCACTGTTATAGTTCGGGCGGCACCACTTCCCGAAAACGTTCGGAAAACGATAGACTAAGACTCTCGCCCCCGTCTCTTCGGCATACTCGAACAGAAGGTTCTCTCCCGCCCGCTTCGACTCGCCGTACGGATTATCCAGTGCAGCCTGCGTAGACGACGAGATCATCACCGGACAGGCATTACCCTGTTTCTTCAACGTATCCAATAAGAGGGAAGCGAAACCGAAATTTCCCTTCATAAACTCCGACTGGTCTTTCGGACGGTTCACCCCGGCCAGGTTAAAGACAAAATCGGCATTCTTGCAATACACCTCCAATTCTGCCGGATCGCTGTCCACATCATATTCGAAGACCTTCAGTTCAGTACCTGAAACAGGATAATTGCGGGCTTTTCCCGACTGGATATTATGAAGTTGGGATACAAGATTCCGACCGACGAAGCCTTTTGCACCGGTTACTAATATGTTCATGTCTTTTAAATTTTAAGTGTGAAGTTTCGAGGCTTGGCACGAAGTCGATTTTTATTCGCTTCTGATTTCTCTCGGTTTCGCCCGTTCGATCAACCCGAGATCTTCCTGAATAAAACGTAGGCGGAGTAATAATTTTTTCATCCCTTCGACATCCAGACGAGTCGTGTTATGGCTGTGATAGTCCTCGATCTTGGACAGGCATTCGCTTCCTTCGGTAAAGAACTTGTCGTAGTTCAGATCGCGCGTATCGCAAGGGATACGGTAATAGTCGCCCATATCGATCGCTTTCGCCATCTCCTCGCGTGTCACAAGGGTCTCAAACAGCTTCTCCCCATGACGCGTACCGATCACTTTCACCTCCGTATCTAAGTACTTCGGATCGATCTGCGCGTAGGTCTCTTTCAACGCCTCTGCCAAGACGGACAGAGTGGCCGCCGGCGCTTTCTGCACGAACAGGTCACCGTTATGCCCATGCGTAAACGCATAGACCACCAGGTCGACCGCATCATCCAGCGTCATCATGAAACGCGTCATCTCCGGATCGGTAATCGTGATCGGTTTACCCTGTTCCATCTGTTCCACCCACAGAGGGATCACAGAACCCCGGCTCGCCATCACATTCCCGTAGCGCGTGCAGCAGATCGTCGTCTGTGCCCCTTCGCCCAGCTCACGTCCTTTGGCAATCGCCACCTTTTCCATCAACGCCTTGGAGATCCCCATCGCATTGATCGGGTAAGCAGCTTTATCCGTTGAAAGGACCACCACATTCTTCACACCATGCTCGATAGCCGAAAGCAGCACGTTCTCCGTCCCTTCCACATTCGTACGGGTCGCTTCCATCGGAAAGAACTCACAACTGGGAACCTGTTTCAAGGCTGCTGCACTAAAAACATAGTCCACACCCCGCATCGCCACATCCACAGATGTCTTATTACGCACATTCCCTATATAAAACTTCACTTTGGGATTCTGTAACTGATGACGCATATCATCCTGTTTTTTCTCATCACGGCTAAAAATACGGATCTCCTTGATATCCGAATCCAGAAAACGCCGAAGAACTGCGTTACCGAAGGAACCGGTGCCTCCGGTGATTAGGAGTACTTTGTCTTTGAATACTGACATATATATTCTATTAAAATTTTAATAAATTCGTTTGTTCATTATTATGATAGATAATTAGAGTTTTACTTATGATTAAAACCTTTAGCGTTTTCAGGAAAAGTTTTAAGTATGATCAAAACTTTTCGTACATTTGCCATAAGTTTCATTTATACTTAAAACTTTCAACAAATGGATTTACCTCAAACGCTCATCAATCGAAAAGGCTATTCAGAAAGAATCAAGCCTTTCATGAGAAAAAGCATTGCCAAAGTATTAACCGGCCAAAGACGTGTCGGTAAAAGCTTCCTGCTTTTCCAGCTTATGAAACAAGTTCTTGAAGAAGAACCGAATGCCAATATCATATATATTAATTTTGAAGATTTCACCTTTAGCCAAATTCAAACAGCAGAAGACATGCACACTTATATCACATCACGGCTTATAGAAAATCAATTCAATTACATATTCATTGATGAAATACAAGAAATTCCCAATTTCGAAAAAGTAATTCGTTCTTTGTTGTTATCCCCTTGGAATGACATCTACCTGACAGGTAGTAATGCCAAAATGCTCTCCGGCGAGCTGGCCACTTATCTGAGCGGACGATATATAGAGTTCAAAATCTATAGCTTGTCCTATTTGGAATTTTTGGAGTTTCATCAGTTAACCAATACCGAACAAAGTCTCAATTTATATAGTCGTTATGGCGGTTTACCCTATTTGATCAATCTGCCTCTGACCGACGAAGTTGTCAATGAATACCTAAAAAGCGTCTATTCCACCATTGTATTCCGTGATGTGGTTGGCCGTTATAATTTGCGAAACAGTGACTTCTTAGAACGCCTTATCCGTTTCCTTTCAGAAAACATCGGAAGTCTTTTTTCAGCTAAAAACATCAGCGATTATTTAAAATCCCAGCATACTACAGTTTCTGTCAATCAGATACAAAACTATACCCAATACTTAAGCAATGCTTTTCTCATCCATCGGGTTGAAAGATACGACCTGATAGGTAAACGTATTTTCGAGATCGGAGAAAAATATTATTTCGAGAACATGGGAATACGCAACATTGTCATCGGTTACCGCCTTACGGACAAAGCCAAAATATTAGAAAATCTTGTCTACAACCATCTCCTCTATCGCGACTACACGGTTCAGGTCGGTTATTTAGGCAATAACGAAATCGACTTCATCGGTGAAAAGGATCATGAAAAAATTTATATCCAAGTTGCCTTACGTATCGACAACGAGACGACCGCTCAACGTGAATTCGGTAACCTGTTAAAAATACAAGACAACTATCCCAAACTCATTGTCACCTCAGACCCCTATACCGGCAACAGCTATGAAGGCATCCGCCATTATCCGATACGGGAGTTTTTGTCGGAATTTTGAAAAGAGGACTATCCTTCGACCCGAGTGAAACAGCCCTGTTGGTGTCGAAGGCCTCTTTTATGTTGTCAACAAAGCGTTGGCGACAATGAGTGACGGTCTTATGATTAACTTCAAGAATCATGCAGCCTAATTTTGTTGACTAACTTAATGATCTCAAATAAGCTTCATGCAAAGGATAGTACCGTCTCATAAAAAGCAGATAACCTCCACACAAAACAGCCAATACAACAAATAGATACAGCCAATGATTCATCGGTAATAAAACCATACCGTTCAATATCTTCTAAGAACCACTTGAAACGCCTCTGCATATTTACACCCCCACTGACTTCCACGAATCGTAGCCAATCCAGTGATATATTCATCACTGCGAGGATGCGGATAGGGACGCATTACCCCTCTGTACATGGCAAGAGCTTTACATTTGGCTTCGATCCCTTCTCTTTCGACCTCCACATAACAGTTCGGTCGGAACAGGTTCATCGCCTCATTGATTGCCCATTCGGTACAAGAAGGTACTTCCATATACCAAAACTCCTTCACACACTTCATCATTGGTTGACGCTGAAACAGACGTATAGCCTCCTGACAAGCCATTGAAGTTTGGAGATGATCATTATTAGTATCTGCCGGATGATGTGTAATAATAATGTCCGGTTCACTCTCCCGAATAGCACTTTCTATAAACTGTACTAATTTCAAATGTGGCACTGTATTCATCTCGATATTAGGAAAAGTAGCTTCAAACTTCTTATGTATACCTAAAAAATTCGCAGATGCATTCAAATCATCATCCAACTCCTTATCTTCAGGGCGGAAAGCTCGTGCTTTCGCCTCCGTACTCATAATGGCCACATCCACAATGTTTCCCTCGCGTGACCACTTATAGATAGACGCACCAACCCCTAATACCTCATCGTCGGGATGCGCAACTACTAAAAGATATTTCATAACTCTTGTATTTTATTTTTCATTTATCCATCGTTTCTTTTGCATCCTCAACCAACTCCTTCAATATCCATGTACATTCCTTTCCCAAAAGAGCATAGATAATACAGATGACCGTATAAACAATCATCTTCAAATCGTAGAAGATACCGGCTTTCTGCACGTATATATATTCCAATTCACGACGTGTAGGATAGACTTTCTCCATGTACTCCTTCTCATCCGTAATCTGATCACCATAAATAAAATCATAAAGAGCAGCCGGGCCACTCAGCCCCACGGGAACCTTAGCCGCCTCATCCCATTTCCCATAACGAAACATTTCAAACTGATCTTGTGCTACAGGACGAGACCCGACAATCGACATAGAACCATTCAAAATATTCAACAACTGAGGCAACTCATCAATCTTCACCTTACGAATAAAACGACCAAACGGAAAGATTCGATCTTCATCCGGACGCAATGAAGCTTCAGTTGCAACCTTAGCCACTCTCATAGAACGGAATTTATACATTTTAAAAGGTTTATTATTCTTGCCTATACGAGTGGCTACATAGAAGACAGGCCCCCAATCCGACAACAAAATACCGACTACACCAATTATCCACAAAGGAGACGTGCCGATAATACCTATCAAAGCACAGATAAAATCAAAAACACGTTTGACATTTTTGTATAACATATTGAAATAATCTTATTTATAGATAAAAAATCAGACTTTCACACCAGCTTTAGCCTTTCTGAACTCAGGATCAAGCTGTTTTTTGAAGTTCCCCCATGTACCCCAGAGAAAGGAAGAGAAATCACCACATATCCAATCCTGATAATACAAATTCTTTCCCAAGAAGCTAAACCAAGAAGGCTTAGCCTTGAATCGATCCGGAGATTTCAAAAACCACAACATCTCAAATCCCAAATGTCTCAACCTCTTACCCGGTTCATAAACATAATGTCTCAACGGTTGCCCTACAGTCATATCAGCAATCATTGTAGCATAATCCATTCCGGACTTAAAAGCAGAACGTACACAAGCCGGAATACGAGGATTTATTTCCATTATAAGCAACTGTTTCTTATCTGGATCTTCAATCAGGTCAAAATCAGCAAATCCAATCCACCCTATTCGTTTCAAGACCTCACCACAAGTCTTAACAATTTCAGGATCATCAATTGTAACATTACAACAACTGCTTCCACCTTTCACCGGATAATAACGTTGTTTCCAGATCACAGAAGAATAGGCCACATTCCCATAAAAATCAGTCATAATCTGGACTTTTACTTGCCGACCTCCTTCTTTTATGAATTGTTGCAGATGACACTCGCCATACTGTTCATGAATAGTAGGATAAACAACCTTCAATTCCTCAAGAGAATTGATTAATGTCATGCCACGACCACCGCTTGTTAAATTAGGCTTAAGCAAAGCTGGATAAGGGAAATCCGCTAATTCATTATTATTATCAACATCTTTGATACCGGAAAGATCAATGGTTAAAGGATGCGGAAATCCATTCTCCCGACAAATCTTCATTAGTTTATTTTTATCATAACCATTATCGAAAATAGTTTTATCCGGTATTAAAACGCCAACAAGTTCAAGTAACTCATTTTTATAGTAACTCATAAACTTTGCTGCTGTATCAGATGTCGGAATCAATACATCATAACGATGTTTTTTCAAGAAATTTATCATCCAAAAGGTATACTCCTTTTCATGGCTGTCAGGCCCCAAAATATGTTCATCCGCAAACTTCGTATGATAACCATATTCACTCTTGCTTGAACACATTGTAGAGACAGAATAACCACTCTGTTTCAAACACTCAGCCATAGCAACAGCATGTGTAGCTCCACCATCCAATATCAATACTTTTCTCATAAAACAGTATTCAATATTCTAATAGCCAATTACTAACCTAAGAAATACATTATTAAAATTATATCTATCCACGCACCAATTTATCATCAATGGAACAACAATGCCACAAATAAACATTGCAATCACACATATTCCCCAATGCATATGGAATATATTCACGACAAGAATCTTAGCTGCATATTGACCAAACCAAGACAAAAGATAGATTGAATAAGTATTCTTACCATATGGCAAAAGCCATATGGTAATTTTGTTCGAATACAAAAGCATCGAACAAAAAGAAACTGATATCCATAATCCGATCAACGTTCGGATGGTAATCATCAGAAAAGAAGGTATGGGCCAGTTCCCTATTGTTGTCCAAATGCTCAAAGCGATCAGTATAAACAATTCGCAATATCCTCCTCTATTAACAAAGGCCAATATACTGCTCTCATATGATTTAAATAATATCCCTATAAGAAAATAGGGCATATAATGAACCACTACTTTCAAATTGAACCACTCTATTTGAGGTATTGCATAATCTATTAACCCAAAAGCTAATATCAAGGATATACACCATGTCGTTTTCTTCAAATTTATATGCATCCGACATATGGCAACAATAAAGGCAAAAACAATAAAAAGCGTAAAAACAAACCAAAGATACCCCATTGTACTACTTTCACTGGATGGAGCAAGAAACATCTTAAAAAAATTTCCAATAGTAAAATCTCTTGCAGCATGTGACAACCCGGAAAATGCAAACTTGATAAAATAAAGAATCACACCAAGTACAATATAAGGCACAAGCAGTCGATTTACTTTTTTCCATAAAAAGTCACCTAAAACCACTTCTCCAAAGTTTTTGTTCGTAAATGAAAACAGATAACCCGAAATCATAAAAAATAAAGGCATGTGAAAACTATAGATCCATGAATGCAAATATCCCAATCTATGTTGGATAATAGGTTCCTCGAAGCCACTATGTCCCAAAACTACTAAAAGAATGCCCCAAATTGAAAGGAGGGACATAAGTTGATTATCTTTTCTCATTGTTCCTCTATCATTACAGTTTCACCATGTCCTTCAAGTCCCATGGTCGTAAAAACCACTTTATCACACAGGTCTGTCCCCAAAGGAAACCGCATCACTCCATATTGTAGGATCAAAGGCCAAATATCTTTTTTCAAATTCCATAAATCTTCAATCTTACCATCCCTATACTCTTTTAACCGAGCATAACAATCTTTCTCATTCTCCCCTCCTTCCACTCCGGTAGAAAAGAATGACCTTCCATCTTTATAAGAAGCACACCCATGACAAGGCCCCTCAAAATCAGCTAAAATTTCCAACTTTCGAGTTTTTCGATCCATACGTACAAAATGAACCGTGTCTGGACATGAACCGGCATCTGTCCCCCACAACAAAGCATCTTTAGTAAAACAAACACCTATAGCCCTCCAATCTTGTCCATATTGACCTACAAGTTCCCATGTGTCACCATTATCCATGCTCTTATATAAACGATTCTCCTGATCATTCTCTCCATAATCACCCGTCCCAAGCCATAAACATTTTTCATACGCATCCCATTTCACAAAATGCAGATGACGGATATCTCCTTCCAACCAAGTTTTCACAATCTGGAAACTCATCCCATTATCCGTTGACCGATAAAGATTGATTTTATGATCCCTGTTCGTATTAAGTAAATATTCAGCAAAAAAGATCGTACCATCCGGAGTCACACAAACCCCTTGATGTCCGGGTTTGTTACCTTGATAACCTGTCCAAATATTCACTACACGTCCTTCTTTATCAAAGATGTATGTCTTACGTTTTGCTGTAACCAATATATTACCGTTCTTTAAAGGAAGCAGGTGATGTAGTCCTACTCGAAGCAATTGTCCTAAAAGTCGATGGCAACTAAGAACTCGATCCTTCAGTGAACCAACCATATATTTTCGGCTTACCCGTTTACCGGTATAATCTATGACAAAAAATGTCATTCCTTGTGCCACCCAAATCTTATCTGCTGTCACATATAAAGCTTTGCCATTTATTAATTTTTTCAGCTTCATACACTCCTTTATTTCTGTTTAATCATTCTTTCCAATTCTCCACAAAGTCCATCCATATACTTTTCTAAAGTAAAATTTTCTTTGAAGTAAATTTTTGCATTTTTTCCAATATGCTGTTCTTTATATTCCTCCGAATGTTCTATAAACCGTTTCATCAATTCAGCCAACCCCTTATAATCACCGGCATTAACACAACTTCCACAATTAGATTCCCTTATCACCTCTTGAGCGGCACCATTAATAGCACCCAAAATCGGTTTACCTGTTGTCATATACATCTGTAACTTTCCAGGCATTGTATCTCCCACCTCATTATTTCCACGAAGAGTTATAAGCAGAGCATCTGCTTTTTTATAGAAAGAAGGCATATCTTGACGTTTCTGGTTACCATAGAAAACAAAATTATTCTGTAGCCCCTTCTCCGCAACCATCTGCTCAAGCTTTGTTCTCATTCTGCCATCTCCAACAAAATGAACCTTATAATCTTTTCTTGCCCCCAGTTCTGATGCCGCATTTATGATCACATCCAACCGTTGGCCTTTTCCCAAATTCCCTGCAAACAGAAAATCAGCAATTCCATTCTCCTCTGCATCCAGATCCATTTCCAACATATCTACACCAGCATGCTGAGGCAAATAGCTCATTTTCTCAAGAGCAACACCATTCATCCTATGCAGATAATCCATAAAAGGACGTGAAGTAACCAAGATGTGATCTGCTGCCTGATAAATTTTTTTACTCATCTTACCCACTATCGAATAAAGTGGATTCTTTTTACTTTTTAAAATCGCTTCTGCTGACACCGGCCACAAATCCAACGTATAATATAAAAGAGGGGTTCTATAACGTTTTTTATATTCCACCGCTGCATACATACTCGTTATTGGTGATAATTGATATCCTAACACGACATCAAAATCTGCTGGCAATTCCTTAATTACCTTTTTACTGTTTTTTGCAAAACTCCAATAGTTAAACAATAGACTCAAAGGATTCCGTCCTCTTGGTATCTGTTCCACATGTACGATCTCCACCCCAGTCTGTTCAAAATAGGATTGTTCTTTCTCTCGAAGTTCATCTACTGTTGTATATCCCTCAAACACGACTCCTGCAGGATAATTGGGAACACCACAAAGAACTGTAACCTTATGCCCCCGCTTAGCTAACTCTGGTACTATTTCGTTAACTTGAAACTGCTCGGGATAATAATATTGACTAATTACTAAAATTTTCATTATTAATGGAATATATAATTTTAAAAGGATTTTGTATTAAACAATTGTTCATATATTCTTATATATTCCTCAAAACGTTCCTGTTTGTTATACATACGCACAGCTCTTTCCCTACAAGCCATTGTATAATTTAACTTACCTCGCAAATAAATCGTGTTTATTACTTCTTTCAAAGCAGATAGATTACCTCTTGGAACAACTAAACCGGTATTATCATCTATAGCCTCCGGGCTACCTCCTGTCTGATATGTTATAACAGGAGTTCCACACGCCAAAGCTTCAAGATTTGTTGTTGGGAAATTATCTTCATACGTTGGATTTATGAATACATCAGCCATCGAATAATAACTTGCTAACTCAGATTGACTTTCAGTACGCATTACACCTATAATTCCTGCTTTATCAGCCTGAACTTTTTGTTTTGGACTCAAACCAACCATAACTACAGCAATATTCTTTGGAAGAGAGCTACGCAACTTATAAAAGTCAGTATATCCTTTTCTATCATGCCAAGGGGCTGCACATCCCATCACAACAAATTTTCCTTGTAATTGAAGATTTTCTACAAGTTTCCGTTTTACAGCTACTGAACTAGGAGTAAATAAATTTATATCTACACCATTATATATAGTATGAATATTGCAATTCTTCAGAAAAGAATTATTAAGAAAACTTTCTATCCAATTACTCACAGGTACTAATGTTATATTTTGCTCAACCCCTGTAAAACTCTCTTTTTTAATCTGATAGTTTCTTGAAGATTGGCTTAATAAGAAAGATCTTGGATATGATTTTTTCGCTGGACAGTTTTCACACCCATATTTCCATTTATCGCAACCAATAAAGTCAAAATATGCACAATGACCTGTAAAAGCCCAACAATCGTGTAGAGTCCATACGATTGGGATATTTATTTCTTTTAGATAATCAAATAATACCTTATAATTCAGAAAATATCCATGTAAATTATGAAGATGAACTATAGCCGGTTTTATTTTACGAAGATCATCTATTAATTTTTTTGTAGCAGAGATTGAATTTAAACCATGATTATCTAGCAACAATGATTTAACCGTATGTAACTTTTCTCCAAAAGATGTTTCAACTGGAATTGTTTTTAATCTACTTGGATTGGAATATTTCAGTCCATGAGCCACATAACAATCCCAACCTCTACTTTGTGCAAGAAGCCCTATTTGCTCCACTATTCTTCCAGGCGCCCCACAATTTAAAGAAGAGCTGACTTGAACAAGAACCTTTCTCATAAAATGATATTTATAGTATTTCCGCAGTAGACATCGGTCCTGTCGAATATTGATATATACATCTATTATTTGTAAAAGACGTACTGAATCTCACCAATCTTTCAGCCGCCTCTTTAGGATTCCATTCATTCCTCATCGTATCATACGCTCGTTTGCCCATATTTTCACATTCTTCCCTATGTTTAGCAAGCCATTCAATTTTATTTACTAAATCATCCATAACAGTATCGTCATACAACAAACCATTGACTCCATGATTTATTAAAAATGGAGAACTACCAATTGCTTTACAAGCAACTGGACAACATCCAGCAGACATAGCTTCATTTAAAACTGCCCCCCAACCTTCATGCTTGTCACTTGTAAAACAAAAAATATGGTATTCACGCATTTTTTCTATGACCTGTTGATTGGGCATTACACCAAGTAGATGCACACGAGTCTGAAGGTTTAATTTTGCAATATTAGTTTTAATTCTTTCAAATAGAGGTCCTTCACCTATCATATCAATTGTGAAATCAATATGAATATTTTGCAATCGCAAAGCGAGTGGAAATATCCGTTCCGGATGCTTCCATTTTAAGAATCTAGCTACCCACAAGATTCTTAAAGTGGAAGCACTTCGTTTCAAATTCATAATAGCCTCAATATCTATATCTGGAACAGATGTAAAATAGCCCCATTTGAAACACTTGTCTCTATATGATAACATCAAATTCTCATCATGAGAAGCATAAGCACTTGCACAAAGACGAAATGTACTCTCTTTTGGACAAATAGTATGATATAACCATTTATAGCGTAATAACCTAGGGGATAGAAGATTTAAAAATCCCCTTTTGAACCATCTTTCACCAACCTCAAAAGTTAATTTATTACGCATACTTTTGTATCTTTCTTTCACATAGGGTAAACACTCAGGAGTACCATAAATCATTATATCTGACTGTTTTGCAAGTTCAAATGCTTTTTTCTTTGCAGCATTATTTGCATATGTACGAATGATATAAGATCTTTCAATTTCAGAATATCCACTCATAGTATTCACTAACTCTTGAGTATCACAAGTTGCTATATAGTAATAATTATCTCCCAATATCCGATATAATTCATCCGCTAAAGGGATTTGATGATGATTGACATAATTTGTAAAGAAAGCTACTATCATAAGCTGTTTTTTGATATATTTTTATAAGGGACACACCCTAATGCTAACATAAACATCAATTTATTATCCTCAATCGTCTGCACATACCATCCCGCAAGTAAAAAAACAATTATACATGTCGCAAATGTAAACTCTGCTACAGAATTATAATTAACAACAGATCTTCTAAAACGTATTTTATATTGTTTTAATAAGATTAAAAGTACAACAATTCCAACAAACCCATATCCAGAAATATAACTTGCAAAAAAATTACCTCCTCCATTTGAAATACTACCCGATTCATAATTTAGTGCACGTTGTACCTCTTCTGCAAATCTTATCCAAGCAGGAATATTACTATTATAAAAATATCCTTGACAACCATTACCAATCCCAGTTATCGGATATGTTAAAAAGATTTTCATATCATTACAAACCGTGGAAACTCGTGTGGCTGTACTACCATTCTCTTTGTCCACAAGTTTACCGAGTAATATATACTCAATCGACTCTTTATCTGTAGAAGAAGCCCGAGTACTAACATCAATATCTATAGTGTACAACGTAATAATTACAAATCCGAATAAAAATGACAAATAATATACCCATTTTTTTATTGTCCCTTTAAAAATAAAAAGAATTGTACATCCTACAACGACTAAAGTAGCTATTAAAGTAGAAGAACTACCTGAAGTTAACAAGAAAAATAAAAATAAAGCAGTATAAAATCCAAAACGAATTTTCTTTCCATTCTTAGAATTAAAGAACGTAATAATTGAAAATGGCAAAATAAACATACAATACCCAGATGCGCTAGCTACTTCTGATCCCCAAAAGCAAACTCCTCGTTCTAATACCATCATATCAGATAAGTCAATCAGCTTAAATACAGAACCTAAAACACTATGTAGTATTATACAAAAAACATTACCATTCAATGCCCCATACTGCAAAATTCCTACGGACAAAATTGATATTATACTCCATTCAAAAACACGATACAACTGTTCAAATCGTATAACATATGACAAATTGTAATAGCTATATAGCAACGCCATTAGACTAAAAACCCAAAAGATAATATCCCTCATGATAGCTCTATAAGGCATTTCTAAATTCCAAGCTACCCAATCAATATCATCAGCAAATCCTGCGTAATACATAATAATCAATAACGTACTCGCAAAAAATGTATAAATAATAGAAAAATACCAGAATTTCACAAAAGGGCGAACATTTTTATCTACAAATTTGGCTGATTTCAAAAGCATTAAGGCAAATCCAACAAACATTACAGACGTACTAAATTGAGGAACTATTTTTGTATAAAAATCACCAAATGGTAATTCAACAAAATGTCCAAGTGGTAATGTAAACACAAACAATTTGAACAAAAACCTATCTAAAGAACTACTTTGTATCATCTTGGTACTCTAAATAAAACATATCTTTCACCTTTAAATCTTTTTACTAACAGTATGTAAAAGACGAATCAAGCCATCAGGAGTAATCTTATATACTTTCAATTTCAATATCTGTTTCCACTCTAACTGATAATATTTTTTCTTCAATCCTCTGTATTTTCCCTGACGAAAAGCCTTATAATATTCCATTCTGTTAGGAGAATCATAAGAAGGTCTACTCAATTGATGATTATACTTTACCACGTTCTCCAGTGAAATTTGAGATATTTCAAAACCACAACCATTCGCTTCCACAAAACTCAAACCTTTTTCTGTATTTATTATTACACAAGAAACACCTTTCTTAAAAGAAAAAATACCTCCTTGATTTTCATCGTATTCAGGATGTTCTACATCAATTCCCCAACAATCCCCTATAGTAATATCAGAAGGACGGTTCAAAGAGGCAAAAGGACAATGATAACAAGACTCACGATAAATAGAAGAAGCTAAAAACATTTCATAATAGATCGAGTCTTCTAAACATCCCCATGCGTTACGTTCATTACCCTTTGTATCTATATATGTATATGTATATGCAAAATCGCCCCAACCTTTGATCTTTCCTCGGAAATTAAATTTTGTAATAGTACCATGAATTTTATTTTCTAAATCAGAAATATACGATTGAAAAAAACGTTCATTAGGAGTCCCATGGCATATTATATCCAATGTCAACAGATTGTCATAATCCTTACAAAGAAACCCCTTCAAACCAGCAACCTGGCAAGGTAGTCCCGAATACAAAACCAATCGTCCCTCTTTCAGACGATTTTTTACCTTTTTATAGCTATCATGTGATTCACTTTGAACATACTTTGAACCCAACATAGGCTCAACATCAGCTATTGTTGTTGCTTCGGCTATAATAGGACGCAAAACGCCATTCTGACGCACAAAAATACAACCATAAACAACTCCGCCTTGTTCAATAACCTTTGTCGCCAATTCGGCAAAAACACCACCTGAGGCTGATTTAAGAATCTCTTTAGATTTACGCTGAGCAACAAACGTTACTATTGGGCTTTTTTTATCTACAGATTGATAATTACATACTTTCTGACAAAGTCCGCAGTCAATACATAAAGATCGTTCTATTACCGGATAACGAAATCCATACTCATCATCCATCATCGTAATTGCTTTATGAGCACAAATCTGAGTGCATGCACCACAACCGCAACACTTATCTATTGAATCATAAACTGAAATCATAATAAGACCTTATCTAAATATTTTTTAGACAGTAAAGAATAGGTTTCAATATGAGTATCAGACACAGAAAAATCGATATCTGCATCCACATCCACTCGATTCATAGTCTCATCAGTGAGTATCCTTTCTTGACAATTTGCAGTTCTAAGAATATCATAAATTCTACTATTGGGTTTAGACCTAGAATTTGATTCTACAAACACCCAAAATTTGGTATGAAACAACAACGAAAAACAGGTAGCATGAAAAGAATCTGTTATAACATAAGAAGCATGCTCTATCAAATTAAGAAATTCAATAGGACCTGTATCAAATTTTGTAGTGTACCTTGATTTGATATCACGCAAGTTCTTAACAATTACAATAATCTTAGTTATGCCTGTTTCTTGTTTTACTCTTTTTACATATTGACGCATACCCTTTATATCACCAATAAAATAGCATAATATGTATGGTTCTTTAATAGGCCTAACACTATAAGTCAATTGTCTCCATTGAGAAGCCGAGAAAAGTAAAACAGGATCACATACAACCTCTACACTTTTGTTCACCAAACGAGATATAATTTGTGCACCCGTAGATTCTCGTGTAGATAAATAATCAAACGATGATAATCTCGTCTTAAGTAGCTCTTCTTCATCCTTATTAAAATTAGACAGACCTAAAGAAGGAGCATACGCTATTTTTTTTGTTTTCTTTGTTGCAAAAGACAAAAAGTAAAATTCATTAGAATCCGCACAACGCATATTCCAAATTTGGTCACTACCACAAATTAAGAAATCATATTTTATAGCATAATTTCTTAGTTCCTCCTCTGTAATACTACCATGAATATCGCTCAACGGAATATATTTATCTATAAAATCAGCAAACTTTTTCTTTTTACAAGCAAGAGCCCTATAATTACACAAAGTATGTACAAATCTAGCAACACCTAAAATAGACTTCGGCATGGAAAAGATACGATAAAGTTTATGCTGAGCTATACTTTCATAATCAACCTCTTCTACTTCTGCATCTGAAATAGTCATTCTAATATAATGATTAAGCGCATAAGCCTGTAAAACAGAACCATAATTTTCAGCCCTGTGAAAAGTAATAATTCCTATTTTCATACTAATCATTCATAAACAGTTCATAATGAAAAATACCTTTCCTTATATCATCTCGGTACTTAAACAAAAAATGGAGAGCATCCAATATATCTTTTACAGGCTCACGATGAACGATACGAGCAAATACATCTCCAATATTGCTCCATAATGAAGAATAAAAATATTTAGAATCTCCAAAATGTTTATAACGAATATATTCTCTGTGTACTACAGACATAAAACATAGTGCCCGTTTGGGAGTACGATATTCTTTTGACACATTATGTGTTACCGAACATTTAAGACTATAATAACACATCAGTCCTTCACTTTTAGCGCATCTATAATATAAATGAGAAAAATCCAAATCTTCTGCATAAGCATAATATTGTAGTTTTTCATCAAACTGAAGATTCCACTTTTGTACAAGACTTTTTCTTACAACAAAGAAAAACCCCATTGCCCATTCTGTTAAAACATCAGCGGGGGAATTATTATGTCCAGCTGTTATGGGAAGTCTCCCATAAATACCTGATGCAACATGACCTATATGCTTCTTCTTATAGCTCGATTTGTTAAATAGATAGCCAAGATTAGAATTTTTACAAGGCGGTATACCATCATAACCTGCCACCATAGCGACTTTATTATCAGAGAACAATGACTTAACATTGGTAAATGTATCTCTTGTCACATCTACATCATCGTCCATAAACACTATAATATCATTTTTTGCATAAGCCATACCTACGTTTCTAGCCTTAGTCGATGATGGCTCTGAGCGCCACAAGTAGTTTACATTAAATTTTTGACTATCACACAATCTCTTTATACGACCAGCTAAATCAGAATTCAGAGTTTGGTCAACAACTATTACTTCATCAGGAAGAGTTTTAGATTTTGCAATATACTCAAAAGTTCTTTCAACTGAACTAATTCGATTATATGTAGGAATAATAACACTTAGTTTCACTGCACTCAAATTTATCTACATTTTATCACAATAAAAAAGAACATTTTATTATTATAGTTTATTTACAATACTTACGTATGAACTTGGTAATGAAGTTTTAAACTCTATTGCAATATCATCAAAAGAGAACGTAAAATTACCACAAAACTCTAAAAAAGATTTCAGCTTAATCAAATTTTCATCCAAAGATAACCTTTCGTCGATCACTAAACCTTGAGGATAGCGTTTTATGTAAGAAATAGCAGCTTCATCATCTATAAAAGTAGTCGTAATAATCGGTTTACAATACCCCATATAATCAAAAATCTTTCCTGATATAGCTGTCGATTCTCGAACACCTAAATTAAATAACACATCGGCAGATTGTAAATAAGATCTCAGTTCTGAATAAGGCATATAGGGTAAACACTCTAACACTCCATTAAAACTATGTTTTTTAACAATTGAATGATATGAAACATCACAAATAAAGGTAACTTTTGCATTTCCTAATTTACTGAATAAAGAAATTAAATAATCAGGATTTCTTTGGCTCAATGTACCGGTGAACACAAAGTGAATATTTTTCTTGCCATACAAAAAACAGGATTTATTAATTTGTTGATATTTCAGATATGGCACATTTAGAACCATTAATTTATCATAATAATCATAATTAATGGTTGTTGCCTTATGATGGGCTAAACTTGACTCCATAACAATTCCTTTATCTGCAATATCCATTACTTTCTTTTCAAATTTACGTTTTTTATATCGGCAATATGAATGAGGTAGAAATTTTGGACAAAATCCTCCTGAAAGAGAATCCCAAAATATTGGCATAAATATAATTTTTGGAAACTGTTTTTTCAATTTATAACCTGCATAAAGAGTATCAAAACCAAAATGTTCAGAAATAACAATATCAAATTGTTCTTTTTTATGCAGTTTTTTGGCTTCATAATAATAACGACAACACAAAAAAGGTTCCATCATAGGATATATTGGAGATGTAATAATTTGTCTAACGCGGAGAAAAATCCTATTAAGAAAAAAGAGAAATTTATTATTATTATACTCTCCTTTATCTGATATACTTTGCATTTTAGTCCACCACAAAGAACGTTTAAAACGATGAACATGGAATCCATCTAAGTATTCATTAAATGATCTATTTTCAGGTTTATATGAAAGACAATGAATTTCATACAAATCTGTTTTTAGAAGCTCCTTCATAATATTAGTATCACAATTAACGTTTGCTGATCTAAAAGAAGGATACCATTGGATAAGAAAGAGTATTTTCTTTTTCATATCATACTTTATAAATTTTCAAATTATTTAATATCCTCTCAATAATATATTTTAATTCATTACTTTTCAATATAAATAAAGTAAACAAATAAGTCATAAAAGATAACAAAATAATAAATAAAAAAGAAAAATATAGATTAAATTCAAATAAAGATTTTATTAAGATATAAACTAATAATGTCACTATAGTACCTATAATATTTTTTATCACATCACAACCTTGTTCATAAAGTGTATATCCAAATAATTTTGAATTATACCACATATGAATAAATACAGAAATAACACTAACTATAAATGCAGCGATAACAATCGCATAAACACTCTCAAATATCAATGTAAATGATGTCAAAAGAATTAACCCTATCACACGTTTAAAGGACATTATTCTTAAATAAATATTTGAAAGTCCCAAAGCATTTATAGCTTGTGCTGAGGATGTCTGCAACGGGGACATCATACCTATCAAACAATACCATTGTAAAAATGGAACCGCTTCAGACCAGTTTTCACCAAGAAGAATTTTTATCAAAGAATCAGCACATAAAGCAAGTACTGTTAATCCCCCAAAAAGAACCATAGTGCTGGTAGCTATTGATTTACGAAGAATTACTTTTAGTTCTAATTTAGATTCCTGCTTTGAGGATAAAACAGGCAACATAACCGACTGTAAAGCTCCATCCACATTATTTGTTATTACAAGGGGAAACATTTTACCTTTGGTAAAAAAAGCTAATACTTCTGATGCATACTTTTTTCCTATAATCAAATTTTCTAAATTATGATATACTGTGTCTACTATATTAGCGACAAGCAAATTAAAACCATATTTAAAAAGAGGTAATGCTTGCCTAATAGAAAACATCAAAGATGGTTTCCACTTAACAATAAACAGTAATGTTACACAAACAAATATCTGATATGATAATTGCTGAAGTATTATTGCCCAAGCTCCTGTACCATTGAAAGCCAGCAATATACCTAAACTTCCTGACAAAAAGATACTAATTATATTACATACACATTGAGCTTTCCAAAGCATTCGTCTAGCAAGCAAGGCATTTTGAATCGTATTATAGCTACCAGGAAATAATACTAAAGCTAGTATACGTAGATAGTTAGCAATTCCTTCTGCGTCATAGAAATCTTCAATATAAGGTGCTAACAAATAGAGAAGAACATATAAAATTGACGCTACAGAAAAAGTATAATAAAATACAGAAGACAACTCTAACTGACTTATCTCTTTTTTTTGAACTAATGCAGTACCTAAACCAGACTGTACAAAAACAGTAGCTATCGATGTAAATACAAGCAATAATGCAACAACACCAAAATCAGATGGAGCTAACAAGCGTGCAACCACTATAGATACAACCAATTGTATTATTTGAGCAGTACCTCCATTTAAAAATTTCCAAATTAATGATGAAAAAACTCCAACTGCCATTCTTATCTTTTAAAATATTTCAAATTATCTCCATCTCATCTTTTGACAAACAATATTTTTCTGTATCTTCGTGAGAATCGAAATAGTTCTGTATTGCTTGTTCAAGTTTCAAATCATAAAGACGTCTTACGTCAGTCTGTTTCATTTTGGCAGGACTACCAACTAATAAACAATATTCACCACATTCTCTATAGTCCTTTGCTACAAAACTTCTAGCAGCAACGATTGTATTACTTGGCAAAACACATCCTTTACTAATCGTACTATTATTACCAATCCAACAATGACTTCCAATAATAATAGAACCTTCCTTACGATGAACACAACCATCATGTATTATGTAATGATGATTTGTATCCATTAACACATTACCAAAAGCTACTCTAACAAACTCACCAAGAAATATTTTATGACTACAAGCAACTACAGCTCTCGAACCTATAAATGAATTATTTAAAAGTGTTAAATCTCCTAAAACTCTAAATACAACCCCGCAACCAACATCAACTCTCCCATTAATCTCTAAACGTGCTTTTCTTCCAAGTGAAAAATGAGAAGATACTTTGCTCGATGCAAAACCATCAATCATTACTCCCCATCTAAACATTCCTGTTTTAATAGAAGAAGATATAATAATAGAACCTGTTAATGTTCCAAATTCAACCTTCCCAAAAAATAAGAAAGGGAATTTACAAGCATCCTTTAAAGGAAGCATTTTTAAATTAAAATACAAAGTCTTAATAATATTAAGCCGAAGCAATAATCTAAAATAACCACTCATTTTTTTCGTCAGCATATTAAATAACTACTATTATAAAGTCCTAATTCTTATAACAAACACAAATCTATTAAAACAAGATATTTAACAACAACTCTACAAACTAAGAGTTCCACAATAGTTTAACCCATCTGGGACTAATGTCGTTTCTTTTTTCAAACAAAAGGGCCTATTACTTATTAGCTTTTGTGTATAAACTATTACCTTTCTATCTAATACTTCAAACACAATATCTCCCGCAGTATTCTGGGTAATAGTTTTAGCAGAGTCATAATAATGAATATGTTCTGAAGGGGCATCTCCTATCACTATTATTTCAGGATTTAAAGCATTCAATAAATCTGGTGGCACCTTGCCTGATTCTCGGCCATGATGAGGAGCAAACAGAATATTTACCTTAGGTATCATAGACTTGTATTGTTCATAAAATTCAGTTTGCATATCTGTTTCCAAATCTCCCATCCACATAAAAGTGGCACTATTCTCTTCGCTATAGATAAAAACAGGACATATATTATTAGGAGAACCACCATCTTCTACACTTTCCAAAACTCCTTTAAATTTCTCATTGTTGACATCAGGCCAAAGAAAAGAAAATCCACTAGAACCTGTTTTTTTTTCTCCTTGATTCAAATAGGCTCTTTTTATACCTTTCTCTATTGGATAATTCACACTATCTCTCAATTCAATATACTTATCCAAACTTGGATTATTTTTTTCTTTTGGAAAAGAATTTGCAACTGCGTAAAAATTGTTCGTACTCCATTCTGCAAATAATTTTTCCAATCCACAGATGTGATCATTATCCGGATGAGTAGAAATAAACCTGCGAATCTTACTTTCAGATGATTCGTCTTTTATTTCTTGGATAATTTCATCAATCCGACCATCTTTTTCTGTAAGGTAACAGTCTATTACAGTAAAGCAATCTACATTATGCCGAATGTAAAACATATCCCCTCGAATATCTCCACTTCCCAAAGAAAACGATTTAACTATACTCATTATTCAATCTAATGATAAAAATGAAACATATAACTTTTTTGCATATTGTACACCATTGATATAAGCAAGAACAATACATAAAATCATAAGTACGATCAAAACACCTCCTATAAAAATCAGATTTCCATTATCATAAGGTAATGTGTTAGGATAGCATATACAATACATATATATTGGAAGAACAATAAATAGATCATCCAGTAAAAAAGCAGCTGCCATATTACGGTAAAAGCCATAAATACATTCATATTCAAACAATATGGCATTTGGTCTTGTAACTTCTCTTATTCTTTCCACAGCTTCATTAACTCTCCTCTTGTATTCTTCATTCTTTTTACTCTTATCAGATATGCTTTCTAAATCAATAGACAAGCTATCTTTTATCTTTTTTCGAATATCTTTCTTCCGACTAACAGTAAATAAGAAGCAATCATCATATAGTAAATTTGTAGTCGGTGTTCCCAATATATACCAAAGTAATTTTTCAAGGATAAACTTTGCCATATCACGAATAAAAACAGATAAGAAAAAGAATAACGATGTTACGACACCTGTTAAAGAGAGCAGTAATGAAACCACATATTTTACATCACTCAACCTCTCCTGATTTTCATTATAATATATCAAAATAAAAATGAATGGTACAACTAACGAGATATAAGCAGGCTGTCTACGTGCCCAAAAATTATATCTTTTATCACGTTCAGTTTGGTCTATTTCCATAATTTTCACGCATTTAGATTATTCCTACAAAATCATATAGCTATTAAACCTGATAAAACAAAACATACAATTCATTCTTGATCTAACAAGTTTCTACTTTTAAATTTTAAAGCTATTCCTCTCCAAACCACCATATTATGATCGCTATAAGGTGTCTCCGGCGAATAGCATTCATAACCTTTCAACGCCCCCGAATAAAAAACATAATCAATCCGCCAGAGCTTGTATAACTGCCGGAACGTATATTGATAACCACTTCCACAATCACGGAAACCGTCAACCAAACCTTCTCGCGTTCGATGATATGTATAAGAAACCGGTGTATCATTAAAGTCCCCACAAACCAGCACCGGATAAGGTGAGCGTTCTATCTCAGCATGGATCGTATCAGCTTGTTCTGCTCGCTTCTGATAGTTACTTTTCATTTTCAATACCAAATCCTTGACTGCTTTTGCACGGACTTTTAAACTCTTGCCGGGAGCAGTTATGATACCGCGATAAGCATTGACACTTGTTGTCTCGAAGTGGTTGTTGATCACGCGGATGTATTGGTTGTTTATTCTTACATCGGCGATTAATGACATATTACTGGAATTCTTATAATACAGAGCTTTTACCGAATGGATCGGATAACGGCTGTAGATCGTAGTCGGTAAATGGTCCGTACGGCGGCTGATATATTTATACAGTACATAATCGAAAGCGTACCGGATACTGTCCCGATGGTAATACCCGTCACCGGGAGCTTCCTGGAAACAGACGATATCGGGTTGTAGCTTCTTGATATAAGCGGCGGCTTCGTTCATCGTGTACTTTCTGTCCCAATAGAAATGGCTGGCGTTGTAGGTGACTACGGTCAGAGGGGTGCCTTCTTGTTCGGATGCAGTCGGTTCATTCCAATATGGGGGTTGATAAACGGCTAACAGATAATCCGTATGAAGCAGGATCGCAAACAAGGGAACTATACTTTTCCATTTCTTCTTTGTGAATAATTGTACCACCAGCAACAACAGATTGCCTGCCAATATCGGCCAAACTAACAATGTCAGAAAGGATAGCCAGATGCAAATTCCATCGGCGTAATAGCCTCCGAGCAAACAGAGGACAGATAACACCGCAAAAAATACGAGCAGGGTATTATTCAATCTCGATTGAATTTGCCACTCTTCGCATTGGGCAAGATCTGGTTGTTTCCTCCGGCTATATTGATGATGGTCTTGACGCTTTGCCCCGGCTCGATCTTTTTTATGGCTGGATGATAACGTTCCGGCAACAAGTCGCGAAGCAATTCACGTATGGCATGGATGTTCAAATTCGCACTTCCGTTGACAAAATCCTGCGTTTTGGCAATCTGGTCTGTGTATATGGCATCCAGATTTTCCGAGACTTGTTCGACGATACTTTGCGCATTGGACTCGGTTTGCTCTTTGATGACCGCCAGAAAATCTTCCAAGGTCATCTCATTCAGCAACTCGCTTAATTTTTTCTTTTGTATGGATTGTAAGTCCATACGAGACGCTGAAGACTCAACACAATCCTTTTCTTCTTTATTTTCATTATTTTTACGAGA
This sequence comes from Parabacteroides vesiculifaciens, assembly GCF_049860805.1. Taxonomy (NCBI): domain Bacteria; kingdom Pseudomonadati; phylum Bacteroidota; class Bacteroidia; order Bacteroidales; family Tannerellaceae; genus Parabacteroides; species Parabacteroides vesiculifaciens. The sequence continues at coordinate 1,275,176 of NZ_CP187555.1, read as the reverse complement.
AAGCAACAATGCTCCAATAGTAGAGACTACTATTGGCTCTCCAAACAAAAAAGGGAACATGATTACCTATCTATTATTATTATATTTCACCTAACACGTATTTACGAATGGCAATGCGGAGATTTTCTATTCCACATTCGAATGCCAACAGAGGTTTGATAGCCGTGATGAACTCCTTGCCTTTGATCAGATCTTGGCTTTTGATGCAGTCGCCCAACGTATCGTTATACAGATCCGCAAGTACTGTTTTGCACAGCGTGACAGAATCACTGCACGATTTGATCCGCAACACATAATTATGCCTTTCAGCCCTGTCGTGGATATATGGAGCGAGAACCTTGTCTTCTTCATCATCGGCCTGCTCATAGATGTTTTGTATGGCCGTGGTTGCATTAGGCAACACTTGTACATTTCCACCGCTTATATTAAAAATGCAATTTGATTGTTCCATATCCTTTTATTTTTTACCGGGTGTTTATCACTGATTCATCACCGGTTTATCACTGTTGACCGGTTAACGGGACTCCAATACTTTTGCCTGCATAAGTTTTACAACGGATACTTGTATCCCAAACCCGATTATTCACACTTAAAATTTCAAGTTATGCACGAAACAACATTCCGAATCCGCCCTTACTCCAAACGCGAGTTGGCGAGTCTCTATTTTCCTGAAACACCAACTGTCGATTCTGCCGTCTCTAACCTCCGCTTGTGGATGAGACGAAACGGAGAAGTGTTGGAGAAACTTCGCGAGACAGGCTACCGCACGCATAGTAAAATATTCACGCCACGACAGGTACGCATATTGGTGGAGGTTTTTGGCGAACCGTAAACGAAAAAGACGCAACAGAAACGAACAACCCGACTTCCGGCTGCCTCTCGACGATCTACCTTCGCTTCCGAAAGTCAGATGCTTGGAGAAGATGATACATCTTACAACAACACGATGTATCATCTTACATAGATAAGACGTATCATCTTCCACGTGAAGATCATACATCTTCATTTGGCCCGATCGCAGAGGTAACATTTTTATTAACAATTTTATTTTTTAAGCGTATGATAAACTATAGTATCGTCATGAGGGTAAACCCTCTAAAGAAAGAAGAGCCTAAAAAGGCTTATGCTTGCGCACAAAGCAGCAAGACTATGAACATCAACGAGTTTGCAGAACACATCGCCACTCATGGATGTGTCTACAGCCGTGCGGACATTGCAGCAATCCTGACTATGGCGGTAGACTGCATGCGTGAGAATCTCTTGAACGGGGTACTCATCAAACTGGGAGACCTCGGGGATTTTGCGGCTGCTATCCGAAGCGCCGGGGCAGAGAATGCGACTGAGTTCAAGGCTGACACGCACATCGTGGCTGTAACAGTGAATTGGACTCCCGGCCAACGCTTCAGTAACTTGTTGGCCGACGCTACGTTCAATGCGGTTCCATCGCGCAAGGTCGCTCGTCTGGTATTGAAAGCGATCAAGTCCGGCGATGCTTCGGTAGACCTGACTACACCGGATACCGGAGAAGAAGAAAGACCCGGCGAACTCTGATGAGACTCTATTTTTAATAACTAATTTCAAAATTTGAACCCAAATGAATCCTTCCAAAAAAATGACTTTTCCTATCTTAGTCGGCGGTGAAGAGGTATGTGATGAACGCACCTTGCTGACCAAAGTGGAAAGCGGATTGCTGATGAGTGGGGCGGACGCGGTCCGCTTCATCGTCATCCACTGCTCGGCCACCCGTTGTGACCGTGACTATCCGGTGGAACAACTGTTGCATGACCACAAGGCACGCGGATTCCGTACCATCGGTTACCACTTCTACATCCGCCGGAGTGGTAGCGTGACCCGACACCGGAAACTGCTGGAGGTAGGTGCCCATATACGTGGGCTGAACCGTTGCAGTATCGGTGTCTGTTACGAAGGAGGACTGGATGCGAGCGGCATTCCCGCCGACACCCGTACTCCGGAGCAGAAAGCCCGGCTGGAAGAACTGTTGTGGAAACTTCACAAAGTTTTTCCCAAAGCGCTGATAGTGGGACATCGAGACCTGCCCGGCGTTGAGAAAGCGTGCCCCTGCTTCCCGTGCGATGAATATCGAAACTTGCTCCATTAAACAGATGATGGTTCCGAAGAATATGCCGGCAAGAGGCCTTGCACCTTGTCTGGCAGGTTCTTCGGGATTTTTTTATTCTTTATCAAGCACCTCATATACCGAATTTTTACTCTTGAACTCAGATACGATTCCTTTCATCATCCGGACAGTACCCATTTTGTCTACTCTGATTGCAAGGTCGATCAGAGGGTTCATAACCGTACAGATGTCTTCGTAATCATATTCCCGGACTTGGGCGCGGTAGATTTTTTCGTTTTCCGTAGGTAATGTATTTTCTTTCGTTGCTAAAAGTTCTTCGTACAGCTTTTCACCCGGACGAAGGCCTGTATATTTGATTTCTATATCCTGACCGGGGACAAGTCCGGCTAATTCGATCATTCGGTAAGCCAGATCGGCGATCTTCACGGGGGTTCCCATATCGAATACAAAAATTTCGTTTCCTTTACCCATAAAGGCGGCTTCCAGAACCAGGCGGCAGGCTTCGGGGATCGTCATGAAGTAGCGAATGATCTCGGGATGGGTGACAGTCAGGGGACCACCCTTCGCCAACTGCTCGCGGAAACGGGGGATAACAGAACCGTTACTGCCCAACACATTGCCGAAACGGGTGGTGATAAAGCGGGTTTTACCGGAATGCTTACCTTTGCTGATAGCGATGCTCAGGCTTTGTACATACATCTCCGCCAAGCGCTTGGAGGCTCCCATCACATTGGTCGGGTTTACGGCTTTGTCTGTAGAGATCATGATAAATTTATCCACAGCGTATTTGACAGCCATATCGGCGACATTGCGCGTACCATATACATTTGTATGGACCGCTTCGCACGGGTTCTCTTCCATCAGGGGCACATGCTTGTAGGCGGCTGCATGAAACACGATCTGGGGACGGAAACGCTGGTAGATGCTTTCGACACGGTGAATCATGCGGATGTCTCCCATGACAGGGGTGAATTCGACATCGGGGAATTTTTCTTCCAACTCCAGCCGGATGTTATGCATCGGCGTTTCGGCACTGTCGAACAGGACTAATTGCTTCAGGCTGAAATGGCAAAGTTGGCGACAAAGTTCGCTACCGATGGAACCGGCGGCTCCGGTGACCAAAACGACTTTACCTTTTAGCGAATTGGCTATCTCTGTCATGTTGATACAAATTTCATCACGCCCCAACAAATCTTCGATACGGACCTCAGGCAGGGTACGCAACTGCATTTTACCTCCCTGGAGTTCGTCGATGGAAGGCAGTATCAACATACGGATCTTCTTTTTCTCGCAAAAGCGAACCAAGCGTTCACTTTCTTCTTTTACTACTTTATAGTCGGTAAAGAGAATGGCTTTGACATTATAATGATTTACCAAACGGTTGAATTCTGCTTGGTTAGAGACAAAAAACACATTATATGCAGCCATACGCATGGAGACTCTCGGCCCGAAACGAAGTATGCCTTCAACCTGGTAAGCAGAGTTTTCCCGTAAAAACGAATCATTCAGTAATGCCGGAGAAGATTTCTCATGACCAAAAATCAAGAGTTTATCTTTACGGGAAGTTATACTGCTTACCATAAAGGTATATACCGTAATCAAAAAAGCACGAAAAATCGTAAGAATAAAAAAAGTAAGAAAAAAGTCGATTACGCTACCTAATAAAAAACACCGGAAAGAAAAGGCCTCGGTCATCAAAGAAAAAATAGGTAGAATAATTGCAACCTTCAGGGAAGAAGCCATAGCAATACGCCCAGTCTCAGTAAAAGCGGAATGCCGAATAACACCTTTATAGGTCTTGCATATAAAAAAACATACAATACTACAAATAGAAGAAATCAAAAAGACTTTGAAAATAGTATGGTTAGAATAGTCTCGGTCTAAAATATAGCTGATCAATGCTAATGAAGTGATAGTCGAAGATACAGAAAAGAATAAATCGATAAAGAATATAATCCAACGATTTATATATTTTTCCCGAGTTAGTTTTAATATCAAAAATTTGATTTTCATACGATTAAACAATTTGCACCCTATATAATAATTTGTCAATTCCAAAATAATATAACTGAAAGAGCATGCTTCAATATCACTGGGTCTAAATTAGATTGTTTCTAAATAAGAATATCAGTCCAACACATTTTATCAGTAAAAAGTCCTCAAAATGGCTAAATAGGATTTTTCCTTTATTTACCAATAAACATAAAACACTAATAATCAGAATTTTACAACACGCGTTATTTTATGCCAAAGTTCGTCAGTCCCAAATGTATGGGCAACGTAACAATCTGAAGATATGAATATTATCTCTCCTCAAAATGACTAAAAAAAACGTACGTTTTTTTTAGTCATTTTATTTATAAAAGATTGTTAATGCTTGACTATCAGGGGATATCAAAAAAAATCATTGATATATCTGACTAACAGGATCATAAAAAACTTATAAGAATGTTTGAATTTCAAAGATTTTAAGTATATTTGCTCCCTCAAAATGACTAAAAAAAACGTACGTTTTTTTTAGTCATTTTGAGTTTGTAGTGATTTGTATAGATTGATACTTTTAATTTCTTTTTTAGAAAATACGGACGATTGACGATCATATATGATTGTTACAGCATGATTCCACCCGGAATATTTTGAATTAATCTATGATTTTCTTAGGTTTTATACTATTAAAGCCTATATTTGTAAAACGATAAAAAACACTCGATAACATTTGCAACTTTGTATGTTTTACAAATATTCATTCCAAATTGTGGCTGTAGTGATGCTTTTACTTAACTCTATGTCATGCGACGTCTCGACCGAAACGCCAAGAGAGAAACGTATACTCGTCATTCAGTCCTACGAAAAACATTTCTCACCGTATAAGGAGATGAAAAACATCTTGTCCGGAGAATTCCATGATAAAGGGATACAGGCGGCGGTATACTCATTCTACCTCGATTGTGAACAATTTTCGGAGAAGCAACAGAAGCAGAAGATATTCAACAAGCTCGAAGAACTGTCTTCCTGGAAACCGGATATCATCCTCGTAAATGACGACCCCGCTCTTAATGCTTTGATTGCATGCGGCCATCCGACCGTCAAATCGATACCGGTTGTGTTCATGGGGATCAATTACCCGAACACATCGCTTATAAAAAAGTATCCGAACATAACCGGCTTCTATGATAAACCCGATTTCCGTACCAATATCCAACTGATAAAACGACTGATCGGCAATTGCATCGTGATAAGGGTGACAGACGAATCGTTGCAGGATAACAGGATTTTGGGGGAGATGAACAAACAGATCAAAGATATATGCGCCTTAAACAATATCTACTCGACTAACCGGGTACGCCTGTCCGGTAAGAACGGAATTTCGATTGCGAACATCCCCAAGATAAAGCCGGATTCGATGTATATAAGCACGTTGAACGCCAAATCGACCTCTGCACTGATCAAGGGATTCGGCGAGAATTATTACAATAAGGCATATCTGGCGACGAAAAGGGATTACACGACCATCTCGCTCGGACGGCTCAGTGCTTTTCCCTGTTTCTCTGTCGTGAACGAACTGCTGGGCAGCGGCAATGGAATTGTCGGCGGTTATATGGCGGCCTTTGAAGACCAGGCACACGAGGCTATACGCCAGGTTGCCGATCTCCTTCGCGGAGACTCTCTAACGGGTATTCCGCAGATGCAGCAGAGCAAAAAATCATATCTGTTCGACTATAAAGTCCTGGATAAATGGGAGATCGACCCGGGGTTGTTGCCAAATAGCGCGGTCATCCTGAATATGCCGTTCGCAGTCCGTTATAAATTCATACTTACCGTATTGGCTATTTTCATATCCGCCCTGCTGGCCTCTCTCTTTATTTACCAGCGCAGGCAGTACAGGAAGGAAGCACGGTACAAGAAGGAAGCGCAGGAAAAGCTACGCCAGGAGAAAGCATTCCTCTCTTTTGCCCTGGAGAGCGGTAATATTTTCGCTTTCCGGTACAGGGATGATATTTTTGAATTTGACAACGAATTTTACCATGCGATGGGAATCCCACCGGAGACAATCACGACCGCCCAATTCCTGCAAACCATCCATCCGGACGACCGGGACGCCTTCCTGATAAGCCGCGATATGCTCGACAAAGGCCTCACGGCCCCTCAAATCATGCAACAACGACATGACTTTAACGGGAAAGGTTATGAATGGTGGGAGTTCCGCTATGCGCAGAATAAAGACAGCAACAGGCAGGAATCGAATAACGGCCTGGTCCCGGTCAGCGGCTTGTGCCTGAACATCCAACAGATCAAGAGTACGGAAAACAGCCTCATACAGGCACGGCGGAAAGCGGAAGAGTCAGACCGGATGAAATCGGTCTTTCTGGCCAACATGAGCCATGAGATACGTACCCCCCTCAATGCAATCGTGGGCTTCTCGCAATTACTCAATTCCGGAATGGATTTGGAGCCGGAGGAGAAAAAGGAGTTTCTCGACCTGATCTCGAAGAATAGCGATCTGTTGTTGAAACTGATCAACGACATACTGGACCTGTCGCGCATCGAATCGGGTTGTATGTCGTTCTCGTACGAAAATCTGGACCTGAACAAGCTGATAGAAGATGTCTTCCATACGCACCGGCTCATGATGCCTGAAAACGTCGAACTGAGGATGCAGATACCGGACAGCCCGGCCATCATCCATATAGACCGCTTGCGCCTGACACAGGTATGCACGAATCTCATTAACAATGCAAGGAAATTCACGTCTGAGGGACATATCCTGATCACGTACGAGTTGAGCCGGAACGAACACTTTATCCACATTTCCGTAAGCGATACGGGGAAAGGCATTCCCGAAGAGAAAAAGGCGATGGTCTTCGAGCGTTTCCAAAAATTAGATGAATTCGCCCAAGGGACGGGGCTGGGACTGGCAATCTGCCAAAGCATCATCAAAACCTTCGACGGCAGATTAACGTTGGACTCGAAAGTGGGGAAAGGCAGCACGTTTACGATTACGCTGCCTTATACTCCGGGATTGGCTATCTAAAGAGAATCCGGGAATCAATTATCTTCGATTATCCGTTTATGGGCTTTCGCTTCTTCGAGCCATTGAGGGACAACCGTATTCAGGAATTTCTCTTTGTCCAACCGTTCTTTTTCCATATCCAGACCAATATACCGTTGTGCCTTCTCTTTGGTCGAGAGGTCGGGCATGGGAACTTCGCCGTTGTAGCCGAGGTGCGAAAGAAGTTTCAATAGTTGAATACGGGCCTGGGTCGCTTTGTCGAAACCGTCGCCTAACAAACGTAAGACTTCCTGTGGGGCGTGAAAGGAAGCTCCCCATGAAGTGATGCCGAAATCCCAACGCCATTGAGCCTGACGGATCAGCCGCAAGACCGGTTCCATCTGTTTTGCGGTGGCTCCTTTGTCCCAGGCAAACTTAGCTTCGATATGGGCTTTTGCCAGTTCCTCTTCCAGGCGGTTCCGTATGTTCAGCACTTTGCCCTGGCGCTCGTACACATCGTTGCGCAACGTCTCCTCACTCTCGCGGTGGCAAACCTGGCAAGTACGGTCGATCATAGCCAGAGGACTTTTGATGTGATGATCGTTATAGCGATCCCCGCCTTCACCGACAGCCGGCATATGGCATTCGCCGCACGAAACGCCCCGTTGGGCATGGATTCCCATCTTGGCCAACTCGAAATCGGGATGCTGGGCTTTCAACAGGGGCGCACGGCTTAGCTTATGGGTAAAATCGGAAAAATGTATGCTATCGTAATAAGCTTCTATGCCTTCGAGCGTATAGCCCCGGTCCCAAGGCAAGGTCAGCACGCGTTCTTCCCCGTGGAAATAGTACTCGCAATGGCACTGGGCGCAGACAAGAGAACACATCTCCTGTTCCGTCGCATCTTCGATATGCAGGCCGCAACGGGCATAGGCATCCGTAAGGAAGGAACGGGTGATACGCAGGCTCATGCTCTCCGGCTCATGGCAGTCGGCACAACCGATCGGATTGACGACTTCGCTCCCCAATCCGGCCCATTTCTTTTTATATAAGGTTTTACCGTCGGTATGGGTCAGCAAGCGGGGAATATCGGGACTCTTACAAGCCCAACAGGCAGCCGGCTGCGGTCCGTCCGTCTTATCCATCGGAGCTCCCGTACGCAAAGTTTTGTAAACATCTTCGATAGCATACATATGCCCCCTGGACGTTTTATAGTCTTTCGCAAAAGCATATCCGGCCCACAGGATAACCATCCGGGGACGTTCAGCCAGGACATCTGTCTGCTGATTCCCGTTATAAAGGCTATGGAAAGTCGTGTCAGTCGTATTTTTCCAGCTCCGGTATTCGTTCGAATAACGCAGAGACATCGAATCGTTGGAAGTGAGAACCTTATCAATACCGTCCAGTCCGTCATTGGCATCTTCGATGAATCTGATCCCATCCCGGTGGGAGGCTACAGTATAAAGAATAGCAGCTATGGCAACTATACCCGCAATTACAAGTGTTTTAAATGGCGATTTCAATACTTTACCCTTTAGTTGATAATCAGATTTCCTTACGTGCTGCTAATATAAGTAAAATAAAAGGGTATATCAAAATAATGATACACCCTTTTTCATTTTCAAAATAAAGACGGCTTATTCTATCGTGCTAATCGTAGAAATCATACCGAACTTCCCATTGTCGTTCAAACTCCAGATAATTTCACCTTTGTCGTTGATTTCAAATACCTGGGGACTGTTTGCCTCTACAGCATTCTTGTCGTGTCCCTGCCAGTTGCAGACATAGAGGCCGCCATCCTTTGCAGGAAGCAAGCCGGCTACGAAAAACAAGCGGGCGCCCTTGATATCGCTCTCACCGTAACGGCGGGCTACTTCGCCGTTATCGAGGTTCACTTCCATCAGAGAGTGGCCGTCTCCACAGGCAACCCAATGGTTCCCGTTAGCCAACGCCAATGTCGTGAAAGGCGTTCCTTCGAGACGGGTGATCTTCACGACTTCGCCTTGCGGAGAGATCTCGCGCACGTCGGAAGTGGCAAAGAGGGGCATCAGATAGTTGCCGCGTGCATTCTTGTTCAGCTGACGGAACTGGGCGTGCGGATGTTCAATGCCTGTTTCGTATTCGGTACGCGACAGGATATCTCCCTTCGGGCTCACTTCCATGATGACAGCCGGATGGCCTACCCAGCCTAAGAGGTAGTTACCGTCGGGCAACACACGGGCAGTCTGCATCTCGCAGGTGTCGGGAGCGGCAATGTTCCAAATCTCCTGATGGTTGCGGTCGATCAGCTTCGCACCCCTGGCATAGGCAAAAAGAATGTTCCCGTCGGGAGTGGCAACAGCCGAGTTGCATTCCCAGCCTTTTTCAAGGGGATGCTCCCACTCTACCTGCTTGGTGTTCTTATCGATGATCACGATCTTGTTCCAGCCGGAACCGCCCAACAGCAATTTTTCTGTTTTCTTCTCGCAGGAAGTAGCGGTCACTAACAACAATGCGGAACAGAGATAAGTAAATAATTTATGCATACCGTCACTTTGATAAATCTTGGAACATTTCAAATCCCTGTTCCGGTGTCAAGCCTTCGTGTACGACAGCGTGTACGGCCTGGATCATGGCGGCAGGGTTTTCGCTCTGGAAGACGTTACGTCCCATATCGACACCGGCAGCTCCATCGTTAACGGCGTTGTAGCAGAGTTCGAGCGCTTCCTTTTCAGGCAATTTCTTACCTCCGGCGATCACGACGGGAACCGGACAGGCAGCAGCTACCTTTTCGAAACCGTCGCAGTAGTACGTCTTCACGATAGAAGCTCCGTTTTCGGCACATACACGTGATGCGAGTGCGAAGTAACGGGAGTCGCGAGCCATCTGTTTGCCGACAGCGGTCACACCCATAACAGGGATGCCGTAGCGGTTACCCATATCGACTGCTTCGACCAGGTTGGCAGCCGTAATGGCTTCCTGTTCGCCGTCACCGGCAGAGAACATAACAGCCAAAGCGGAAGCGTTGCAACGGATCGCATCTTCGACGTCGATCAGGACGTTACGGTTCAGTTCCGTCAGGATCGTCGAACCGGCATCCGAGCGGAGGCAAACGGGCTTGTTGATGTTAGCAGGAATGGAAGTCTGCAAAATACCGCGTGTACACATGATACAGTCGGCATACTGTACGAGGGGAACGATGTTCAGGTCGATACGTTCCAAACCTGAAGTCGGACCCATGATAAACCCGTGGTCGAATGCCAGCATGACGGCACGGCCTGTTTTCGGGTTGAAGATACGAGAAAGACGGTCTTTCATACCCCAAGAGTAGTTAGACGCACCTTTCACATGAAAATTGTCAAATTGGGAAGTCTGTCCGAAGCCGAAGTTATTCGCTTCTCTGAACCCATCCATATCTGCCATAGCTTTTTGATTTATGATTTATGATTTATAATTTATGATTTGGGGATTTATGATTTATGATTTATGATTTATTATCGACGCATAAATCATAAATCATAAATTATAAATCCTTAAAGCGCTTGTGCGAATGATTCGAACATACAGCTCCAAGAAGTAGCACCGCTGTCGGCATAGCCGATGGAGCGTTCACCGTAGTTACGGGCACGGCCGAAATTGGCTTTCATTTCCACCGTAGCAGCAGCACCGGCAAGGGCGGCTTTCGCTCCGGCTTCGAGGATTTCCTTAATGTCGTCCGAAGGACAAGTCTGGATCGCTTCTACAGCCGGGATCAAGGCATCCATCATCGTCTTGTCGCCTTTCTGGGCTTTCGTCTGTTTCTGCACGTTGGCGAGGCCTCCGGCAAACAGGGCCTTTACTCCGGCGGCATCCAGTTTCGTCCCCGAAGCATGGTCACTCATACCTAAGAAAAAGGCACCCAAGAGCGTACTGGTGGAGCCGCTTACCTGCAACATAACGTCGAAGCCCATGTCGTTCAGCATGGCTTTGAACTCCGTTCCTTTCTGAGCCGTAGCCACGATAGCGGACATAGCCGTCACGATTGCCTGGCCATGGTCGCCGTCACCGATAACGGCATCCAATTTAGAAAATTCGTCTTCGCGTTCTTTGATGTTCTTCAAGGCGTTGTCGAGCATCGCCTTGAAGTTTTCGATAGTCAGTTGTTTCATATCTCGTTTATTTACCGATTGTTGTCCAGTAAGGTGCATCAGCACGTTTGTTCTTCAGATAGTCGATATGATCTTCATCGAGAATGGCCATGATCATCTGGAAACCGGCCTGTTCCTGTACGGTCAGAATTTCCTGGATGCGGCTTACTGCAACCTGGAGGCCACGGGCTTCCAGTTCCTTGTAGGCTTTACGGAAGATAATGTTCAACTCCATGTGGGTAGTCGCTCCTACGCCGTTGATGATAAGCATCATCTTGTCGCCGGCTTTCGGTTTGAGCTGCTGGCAAAGCAGGTCTACCATTTCGGCAGCCGTATCGTCGGCAGATACAAGCGGTTTCTGTCCGCCACCGCCTTCACCGTGCTGTCCCATACCGATCTCCATGATGCCCTGGGGCAGGTCGGTGATCGTACCGCCGTTCTGCGGATGCGTACAAGAGCGCATGGCAACAGCTAAAGTAGCTACGTTCCGGTTATAGCGTTCTGCAATCTCAACCAGTTCGTCCAGCGTTTTACCTTCTTCGGACGCAGCACCCAAAATCTTATACAAAGGCACGCAACCGGCCAGACCGCGACGGTCGTCGACGTTGGCACCGATACCGGCGCTGATATCATCATGGGTCAACACTTGTTTCACTTTGATGCCTACACGTTCCGCCAACTGGCAAGCCATGTTCGCACTCATCACGTCTCCGGAGTGGTTCAGGACAACCAACAGGATACCGGCCTCACGCTTCATCAGCTGCAAAGCCTGGAACAGGCGCTGTGCACCGGGAGCGGCAAACACATCACCCACAACGGAGCAGTCCAACATACCTTCGCCGACGAATCCGCTCAATGCAGGTTCGTGGCCGGAACCGCCCAACGTAACGATAGCCACTTTGTCTTCGCCCTTCGGATTGGCACGTACAACGATATTTTCGCCACCTAATTTAACCTGGTCCGGGTATGCCAATACATAACCTTCCAACAATTCGGGTGTTATCTGTTCAGGATCATTTATGAATTTTGTCTTCATGTCTGACATGGTATTTTCCTCCTTTATTTAAGTTATTAATGTTGTTATTTGATTTCCATGATTTCGATGGCGATACCTTCTTCTTCGATGAAAGCGATCGTCAGATGTTCGTCGCATACAGCCGGGCCGAAGATCACCTTCTTGCCTTTCAGTTCTTCTTCCAGCGAAGGAACGGTGTAAGCGATGTGTCCCTGTTTCTGTACCAGTTCGGGCAGGCAGCTTCCTTCTTCAAATTTCAGGAATTCGATACGGTTCGGACTTTTGCTATAGTCTGTCAACCATACACTCAGGCCTTCGTTAAACATAGCCCCTTCTACTTGTTCTGTCGTTACGATACCGACGTGATTAAATGTTCTCATGACTAATTCAATTTTAAGTGTTCGTACTATTTTTATTCGTTATCAGTTCTCTCAAATTTAAAACATATAAGTTTCACACCTTCGTCTTCCATCTTCCGTATGAGAGGATAGCCAGGATAATGACTACTCCCAGGGCGATATAAAGATAGGTGAAAATTCCATGCACATTATCATTTTGACCGTATGAATGCATTCCGCTCAGAAAATAATTGACACCGAAGAAAGTCATCAGCACGGAGGCAAACGCGATCACGGATGCCAGGTTGAACAGCCAAGGGTTATTCCAGCGTTTCACTAAGTGGAGATGGGTCACTACGGCATACACGACCATCGTGATCAACGCCCAGGTCTCCTTCGGGTCCCACCCCCAGTAACGGCCCCAGGACTCATTCGCCCAGACAGCACCGAGGAAAGTACCGACGGTCATCAGGGCAAGCCCTACCCAAAGCGCCATCTCGTTCACGATACTCAGTTCGGTGATACGGGCTTTCAACACATTCCCGTTCTTCTTTCCGGTAATGGACATCATCACCATATTGGTCAACCCGATCAGGCAACTGATACCGAAGAAGCCGTAAGCGGCTACAATGACCGCCACATGGAACATCAGCCACGGCGATTTCAAGACTGGCACGAGCGGATTGATCTCCGGGTCCATCCAGTTCAGGCCGGACACGAAAAGGATGATACCGCCGAACAGGGTAGCCAATGCGAAGGTGATCGTACTGCGACGTACGAACAACAGCCCGGCAAAGACAGTCGCCCACCCCACGTAGACCATCGTCTCGTAGGAATTGCTCCAGGGGGCATAACCGCCGATATACCAGCGCATCCCCATACCGAACATATGATAATGGAAAACGATTAGCACACCGATCCCCAACAGCCATACGGCAACCTTCATCCAGCGGCTCCGGCGGAACAGCATCGCGAAAGAAAGGACCAACAGCAGTCCGCCTAAAACCAGATAACCGATCTTGCAATAGCGGAAAACATCCATCTTGTTATATTTCAATTCGGCCTGCATACGCTTCGGGCTGATATCGAGTGTCTTGTTCTTAGCTTGCTGGTACGTGCCGATCATACCGACCACTTCGTCGGCTTTCGCCCAGTCACCGCTTTTCAGGCCTTCCTGCACCTCGCCTAAATACCAGTCGAGAATACGGGAGACGAACATGGAGTCTTTACCGCTGAAGGCAGAGAGGTCGTCACCGGGTGCATACCATTTATGATTCGGATCGTCTTCTTTCGGGAAGAGGTTCAGCATCTGGTGGTTGATCAGCTGGTGGAAGATGTTCAACTGCTCATCTAATTTCATCAAGTCTTTGTCGAAACGGGTCCGCTGGGCTGGCATCTTGTTATAGGCCTCTTCCAACTTCTCCTGCAATTTATAATTGCCGTTGCTGTCGAATACCTGGATATAGGCGCATTCGCCGTCCGTCAGGTCATAGTAGGCGGCCAGTTCGGGATTGGACAGGGCGATAAAGGGAACGCGCATCCACATGTCCGGCATGGCCAGAAGGCTCAAGAGGAACTGGTCGGAGTTCAGTTTACCGATCTTATCCGACTTATGGAGCTTACGGAGGATCTCCGAAGAGAAGGTGTTGACCGGCATCATACGGCCGCTACCCGACTGGATCGGAAGGGCGCCGAAGAGGGCGGCATGTTCCGGGCTTACGGTATATTTTTGTACGGCATCCAACATCGGGGAAGCCTTTTCACCGGCGTTTACGGATATGGATACGGCAAGGAGTGCAAGCGACACGGCCGTTACATTCGTCGCCTTTCGCAATTCTTTCAGGCGGCGGCTCTGGCGCATGAACCGGGAGTCCTTACCGACTAAGCAAAGAACTAAGCCGATGACCAGCAAAAGATATCCGGAGTAAGTGATGTTCCGTCCTGCCACATCGCGATTGACGGAAAGGATGGTTCCGTGTTCATCCTGGTCGTAAGAGGCCTGGAAGAAACGATAGCCTTTTACATCCAATACATTATTCATAAAGATCCGTTCTTCGCGGTCCTGGCCGTCCACATGGACGATCACTTCGCTCTCATAAGCGGAGGGGCTGGCGGAACCGGGATAGCGGGTTAAGGTGAATTTCTTCAGTTCAACGGAAAAAGGCAGGGTATGGAAGGTCGTATTATCGGAAGTGCGGACAGCTATCTGGTTGCTTGTCTCCCCTTCACGCAGATGCAGGATTCCCTCTTCACCGAAAAGGAAAGAAGTGAGAGCGCCGAGCAGGATGACGATAAAGGCGAAATGAGTCAGCATCAGCCCCCATTTGCCACGTTTGAGGTATTGGTGTTTGATCGTAGCCGCGATAAAATTGACGACTAAAAGGAATTGGAGCAGGAAAAACAAGGGGGAATAATAAACCATTGCTTTGGCAGCAGCTGTACCGTGATACTTTTCGATGAAAGTGGCAACGGCCAGGCCAAAGGCATAAATCAGTAACAGGACGATCGTCGTTACAAAAGAGGAGAAAAATCGTTCGAGATTTGTTTTCATTTACTTTTTAATTAGAGTTCACAGATGCGGCAAATGTACGCAGATTAATTGTTTGATGAAACAACCGATGGCAATCTGCCACATCTGTGCTCTCTATGGGTTGATAGATGTTATCTATACCTCTTTATTATCAATCTTCAATGATCATACGGAAGCCGACATTGAACACACGCTGGTACGGATAGTAAGCCTTACGCGTGTGGGAAGCCGCATACTTCGGACGGTCGATGTACGAACCGCCACGGGCCACCTTGTATTCGGATGTCTCTTTCGTCTTTTCATTATACGGATACGATACATAGTCGGAACGAGTCCATTCGGCTACATTTCCATGCATACTGTACAGACCGAACGGATTGGCTTCATAAGCCTTGCCGCCAACCTGAACCAGGTTACCATCGTCCACGCTCTCTTCTTTAGGAAGGAAGGTGTAGTACTTGTACCACGGGTTCGTCTTCGCCATCGGCTGAGGGTCTACACCGTAAACGGCAAGCAACAGTGTTGTCTTGTCTGCCAGGTTGTCCTTCTTACCGAAGTCCGTGTGCATATCGCCATACCAAAAGTCCTGATCGCTACCGGCACGACAAGCCCATTCCCACTGTGCTTCTGTCGGAAGCGTGATCTTGAGGCCTGTCTTTTCGCTCAGTTTCTGACAGAATTCCATAGCATCGTTGTAGCTGACACGGATAACCGGTTGTTCCGGTTTGTTGGCCGGATAACCCTGATTCACGTGGTCTTTCCATTGCTGGTCGACGAAACGGCTGTCATGTTCCGGGAAAACAACGTTGAACTGTTCGTTCGTCGTTTCCAACTCGGCCATCCAGAAGCCTTTGTCGATCTTCACTTTAGCTGTCGGATAAGCATCCGGTTCGCCACGATAGCTGCCCATCACAAATTCACCGGCCGGAATACGGACAAAGTTAACCTTCACGCCCGGGGCGATCTCAACCACCTTACGGGTTTCCTTTTCCTTAGCCAGCATTTCCTTGATCCGGTCGGAACCGAAAGGCCAACCCTTCGCCTTCACGTTCTTTTCCTTCACGGCAGCAGTCTTTTCAGGCATGACCGGAGTGATCGGGCCTTGCTTTTTCAGATAGTCGGCATAGTCGGCGATTTCCTTCTTCCAGTCCACACCTGCACCGTTTGCATACTTATCGGTCAATTCCTTACGACGTTTGATCTGATCGAATCCTTTATAAGGAAGCATATCCAATACGTTAGCATTGAAATAACCTTTATCGGGAGCATTGTAATCGATCCAGTTGTAAAGAGTCTTCCATTCCTTATCAGTCAACTGTACGTTGTGGTGGCCTTTCTTCAGCAAGCGGACGAGTTCGCTCGTGTTCGGATGATATTCGTACGGCTGCAAAACAACCATATCGCCTTCACCACCCTGACGGTGTACATACGGATGCAAATTCAAATAAGACGTACCATAGCCTAAATTGTCTTTCTTTCCACCACGCAGGTCGAACGCCTTGCCCTGTCCGTTATGACATGCGATACAAGCGCGATCGAGGATCGGCTGTACTTCCAAGTCGAATGTAAAGGAACGGGTTCCCCCTTCCGGCAAAGTCAAAGCTGAAGGAGCTTTCTGTGAAGCGATCACACGTTTCGGGATCGCGATCTGGTTCTGGTCTTCGTGGCAACCGATACAGGAAACCACTTCACCAGGCTGACCGGTTACCCAGCTACGCATCCATTGAATGGCAACCCCATCCTTATCCAACGGCTGGATGGAGATCGGAGTATTCGCCGGAGCCTTGAAGATTACGGAACCGTCTTCTTCAACCGGAACCGTACCCAACATACGTTTGATATCCCAACCGGACTGGATTCCGTGCCAGTTATGGTCGGAACGAGTCTTTACATACGCATATTCGTAAGCATGCAAACGGAGTGACTTAACCGTTCCGCGAGGAATACCCTTCAAGCCCTCTCCTTCGTAAATATCCTGGATAAAGAAGGTCGCTTCCTTTTCATTCAGTTTCACACGGTCGGGAATAGACGGAGGTGTCTTCGTTTTGCGTACTAAGATCGGGCTGATATAGCCTTCGCCTTCTGCCTGCATCAGACAGGTTACGTTGTCGTAAACGTCCACCAAATAAAGTCCCCACAAGGCGTGCGGGTCTAACTTGGCGGCTACCAGGAAGTATTTATCGTTCAGCGGGGTCGGTTTGATGAACTGCGGCCATACACCGTTTACCAGCTGGTCTTTGATCTCTTCCTTGACCGGACGGTTACGGTGAGGGATTTCCTGTACCATACCGGCTGTGCTCTTACGTCCCTTAGTCGGATCGAAGATGATCATACGGCCGGAACGGGCCACACCATGGTGACCGGAAATAATACCGACGAATGCAGAACCGTGACCAGGCAACGGCTGTACGTCGAACGTACTGTTCGGGAACATCGCGCCGCTACCGTAGAGGGCTTTGTTTTCCGTTCCGTCCGGGTTCATGTGCATTACGATACGGGAATAATAGTGGGTCAGGTCGGTGTACTCCCAACGGGTGTACATCACACGACCGTTATTCATAATAACCGGATTCCAGTTGGCATCCTGGTCGAATGTCAAACGGCGCATACTCTTATCCTTCGGATTGTACAGCACCATGTTACCGACCGCATCGCTACCGTTCACACAAGGAACGCCTTGGTAACCGATATTGGAGATAGCAATCACACGACCGTCAGGCAGGTAAGTACCATCATAGAATTCCAGATCCGGCTCGTCATTTTCCACAAGTGGCTTGAAGCCTGTTCCATCCAGATTCACTTCATAGATGTTCCAACGCTTGTCGTCCTGTGTCTGTGTAAACATCACGCGGTCACCGTTCCAATGCAGTTTCAGGTCGGCTATGGAAGAACCGTTCGCCGGTTTATAGACCTGGCGCATCTGTATATCGCCACGCAGGTTGGAGAGTTCGACGATCTCGGCATCGAAGCCTTCACGACCGGCAGATTCCTGGTTACTCCAGTTATTAGCCTGCGTACCTAAGGAAGGCGACATGATCTGGTGAGCCTTTGAACCGACTTTGAAACGGGCAGCCACAAGTTTGTCGGCATCCAGCAACGGGTTTGCCAGCAAGATGGCGCGTTTGCACTCCAATGCTTTCTTGGCATCGGCAATCGCTTGCTCGTCTCCGTTATAGATACCTTTGAAACCTTTCTTTTCGAGCTGGACCAGTTCGTTCAGCATCGGTTCGTATTTGGCGGCATCGTAGCCTTTCTGCTTTTTCATATCGGCGAAAGCCAATTTGACAGCTTCGACATTCAGCCATTCCAGATCACTCTGGAGCGTGTACAGGTCCTGTACTTTCTCCACCAGTTCGAGATACTTGCGTATTTGGGTGTTGAGGTCTTTTTCGTTTGCGATCTGTTTTGCCACATTCGAATAGTAGGCACCGTCTTTCAACCGGGCAATCGCATTATCCACAGCCTGTTTTTCAACCGAGGCATCCGGGGTGATCAGCCAGGTATCCAGGCCGTCCAGTACAGCGCCCAGCATACCGATTTCTTCCGGATATTTGGTGTTCAGTTCTTCTGCCACAAAGTTCGGAACCGTATTCAATGCCTGGAAGAACACACTTCCTCCACTTGAAGTATCGTCGATACCGACTTCGGCTTCGAAACGGACATACTGGCCACCCACCGGATATACCAACGTACCGTTCGCATGGCAGAACACACCGTGTTTGTATTCCTTTCCGGCGATCACGATCTCATGGTCGTAGGCATTTGTGTTCATCTTAGGCTTCGCCCAACCGGCAACGCCATACTCATAAGGGA
The DNA here is from genome assembly GCF_049860805.1 of Parabacteroides vesiculifaciens. Taxonomy (NCBI): domain Bacteria; kingdom Pseudomonadati; phylum Bacteroidota; class Bacteroidia; order Bacteroidales; family Tannerellaceae; genus Parabacteroides; species Parabacteroides vesiculifaciens. Next base: position 1,256,286 of record NZ_CP187555.1, on the reverse strand, counting down.
CTTCGTCCAACCATACAGCTGTACCATCGGCTTTAATCAGACGGGCGTTTGCCCATACAGCCTGGTCGTAGTCCGTACCGTCGGGACCTCCGGCCGTTACAAGCACCAGCTTATCCACTCCTTTCAGGTCTACCACGAAAGGTTCGGCTTTCGCCTTATGCTTCATCCAGGTAGAGATGATCGGCATTCCGGATTTCTTCAGCTTGGCCTGTAATTCCGTTTTAGCTTTGACCGAAGCATCAATCCACGTTTCCGCCTTCTTCTGCTTGGGCCCTGCGGATACCATAACAGAAGAGGACAGAAGGAGTGATACTAATAAATAGTATTTGTTCATGTAATAAATTATAAGGTATTATTACTTATTATAACGCAGCTTTCGTGTTGGTGAAGCGCAAGCCGTCGTTATCGTGGTAGCATGCCCATTCATCAACAATAGCACCTTCAGGACCAGCCATCATAAAGTGGAATGTTTCCAATTTTTTCAAGCGAAGAACATCACCTACATTCTGTACGACGAAGTTTTTGCTCTTGATCGCACCGTGGGTAGCGGGAATAGCAGGAGCGTTAGGTGTTTCGTCGCCAATTTCAGAGAAGTTGTAAACCCATCCCTTTTCAACCATCCAGGATTCATGTTTAGCCGGGAATTTAGTTTTTACATGTGCATGTTCGGGGATCATCTGTCCCGGAAGCAGATAGATCGCATGAGCGAAGTAGCCGTATTCAGGATCGTTGATCCAGAAAATACCGCCCATACCTACGTTTTCAAAATCGCCCAGACCGAAATCGGTTACCCACATGTCCTTAGCCATCAGTTCGGTGAAAGGAACACCGTAGAAAGCGAACATGTCTTTCATTGCTTCCATAGCAACATCCTGTTGGAACTTGCCGTCTTTGTAGAAGTCGGCATTTGTGTACTTCTTTGAATACTTCATTTCTTTATTATTTTTACAGTTAGCAGTGTTATTACATTCATTCTTGCAGTCGCTTCCGCACTGTTCGGTGCATTGTCCTTTACCGGCAGCAGCGCAGCAGGTAGCTTCACCGGTAGATGTTTTGCCGGTACATGCAGCCATAGAAAGCAAAAGAGCCCCCATAGCAGTTAATTTCATAAAATTCTTTTTCATTTTTTCTCTTGTTTATTTAGTTAGTAATATTTGTTCCTTACCTATTCCCTGCCGAAGAAACTTTTGTTTCCATAAGGTGAAACGACTGTTTCATGCCCATGAAACGTTTATTCGATGGCGATCCCTTCTATTTCGATCAATAACTCATCCCGGCAAACGTCCGCCCACATATAAGATATGGGGATATTCAAATTATATCCTTCCAGCAGTTCGTGCGCCTCCTCATAGAAAGATTTGTCTTTCAGATAGACGCGCAGCATTTTCAACTTTGCATCACCGATAAGCTGGTCGATGTTTTCCATTGTGATATGGAGCTGGCGTGCGAGGCCAACACCTACTAAGCTTTCTTCTCCACGGATGGCAGCCGTACCGGAAATGTACACGATCCGCCGGCCGTCGAATGTCATGCTTTTGGCCCGTTCGAACTTCGGCGTCGCTTTCTTCTGCTGGGCAGCTTCGAGAACCTGGTCCGAATAGGCATGAGCGGCGACCTGCAACTTATTGTCGATCGGCGTGGCATAGCATACGGGGCGGCCAAATACAGCCGCATCCAAATCGACCAGTATGCCTCCCAGGTTGGCCCCGATACCGGTAGCAGCCGGATAGCCGTTGTTCCAGTCCGTCTTTCCATAGAAATCGGCACGGGCATTGTTGAACATCTGGTAATGCTGATCCGGGCCATCGAAGCAGGTGATCTGCTCGATATAGTTCCATTGGCGGATGATGCTGTTTACAGGGAAACCTTCCCGACGCATCACCTCTCCCATCATGTGAAATACTTCTGCGGACTGTTGCTGGATGCCGAAGTTAATCACATCTCCATGGAATCCTCCGGCAAAGAGGAAACGGCCATCGGCATTTTCCAGTACGACATACGGGAAACCACTGTGATGGCGGAAAGTGATATGATCGTTTTCATCCGCTTTGTAACTATGGACTTCCAAAATCAATCCGGCATTCAGAGGAGGCTGGGAAACATAGCTCAATACCGGCTCATGGTTTCCGTAGAACTTACGGATCTTCTCGCGCAGCATGATACGGCGGGAGACATATTGTTCGTTATCGTTCGGCATACCGAAGAATGCCAAACGGAGGATCTGTTCGTCTTGCGGCAGCTGTGCCAGCAGAGCGTCCACCATTTCATTAAAGGTAGCCAGCCCGGTGGTATAAATATTGTAATGTATTTTATCGCAGTAATTCATAAAGAGTTCACATATTCGGTTAATGCTTCGATATCTTTCTCTGAGACTTTCTTCTCGATGCCGTGCTTATGGACACTGAACACATCCTTCATGGTAGCGGCACGCCCGTCGAACAAATAGGGAGCCGTACGCCACACTTCACGCAAAGTCGGAGTATCCCAACCTTTTTCGAACTCAATATCTTCACCGATACGGTGGTATTTCATATCCGTATAATAAACGCCGCTATGACATTCCCCGCATTTCAGCTTTTCGAACACCTTCTGCCCTTCCTTTGCCAAATCGGACAACTCTCCATTTACCAAGTAGGGACTGGGCACAGGACGGAGTGATTTCAAATAGGCATCCACACAAACGGCATCTTCTTCCGACACTTCAAAAAACTGAATGAAGTTAAAGCCTGCCCGCACGGCCCGTTCCGCATGTTCACGGATACCGGAAATCATGTTGGGAGGAGTCACATGGCTAAAGAGCATACTCTTGCAGTTCTTGGAGTTGCCGACACCGTCGTTCATCAAATCCCAATTCATGCCGTCCGTACGGCCGTCTCCCGGATGGCAACCGTTACAACTCTGCCAGTTCTGGAAACAGTGCGAGGCATCGTTGAAATAACGTTCGCCCTTATTTTCATCTGTTTCCTCGCGTCCGGGATTTAGCTCGACCGATGCTACTTCGTTCGTATTGATATCCAAAATATTCAGGACATCAGCAAAATAAGTCGGGATAATCAGCCTGTCACCGTCTAAGATCATATTGCGAGGACCGTTCCCCTCCAACGGGATACGTTCGCGAAGGCCGTATAAGAAAGTCAGGTCGTAGTCCAACACTGCTTTGTTAGGATAGTTCAAGAACTTCTCCAGCATCGCCTTATGGTCGATCACGCTGACCTCGTGTGTCCCTGAATGAGAGATGAAGACAGACTCGTCGTTGCAGGCGATACTCCAGATACCGGCAGCCCCCCGTTCAGGCTCATCCACGACGATGGCCCCCAGGAACTCCTGTTTGTCGACATCAATCACACTGAATGCACTCGTGTTCATCCATCCCTGTTGCAATTGAGATGTAGGAACGGTGAAACGTCCCAGGTTGTGAGATACATATATATATTTGCCATCGGGCGTGATACAGATTCCCCGGAGGGCATTACTTCCGTTAGCCAACTGAATGTCTTTCACCTTCGTGAAGCCATCCATTTCGATGACGGAAACGCAGGCGGCGACATAGTCGAGATCAGCCCGCTGAGCCGGAAGAAAGTTCGTTACAAAGAGATATTTGCCGTCCTTGCTGAACACGGCAGACTTCGGTTCACGCAACACCTTCACCGTACGCATCACTTTGCGGGCTACCGGATCGACTTCCGAAATTGTATTCTGGAACTGGTTACATACATATATATGCTTCTTATCCGGAGCAAACATCGGATGGCATGCTCCCGAACCGGTCGGAATAGAAGCCTCTACCCTTCCCGATTCGAGCGACAGGATCTGTAGATGGCCCGTCGTTCCGAATGTCGTCACATACGCCTTGTCGCCATCCATAAGGATGCCGGTAGGCGCTTCATCCACCGGGTAAGAGCGCAGCAATGTTTTACCATCAGGCGAAAAAACATCAACCCGCTTTACCCCTTTATCTGTCATCAACAACTCACCTTTGGCATTCGTCACGACATCAGTCGGGAAGAACGGCGGGTTACCTGCTGAAGCAAAGGAGATGCAACAGCAGGCAAAGCAAGCCGCCAGTGAGTTTTTTAATATGTATTTTCGTGTATTCATGGTATATATTATATTTTTTTTGCTTTACTATATCCTAATTCAAGAGAAATTGTCTGGGCCACTTTCTTTATACAGTCTGCCGAAGTCCGTAAGACTTCTTTCGACAACCGGTCCTTCGGGCCTGAGATCCAGATTGCCCCGCAGGGATAGCCCGTGTAATTAAAAATAGGCGCCCCGATGCAAATCACACCGTTCAGCTCTTCCTCGTTATCCATAGCATAACCCAATTTCCGGACTCTTTCAAGTTCCTCCAGATAAGCGTCACGTGTAGTAATAGTCCGGGCGTTGTAGCGTGTAAATTCCATATAAGACAAATACCGGTCCCGGACTGTATTCGGCAGATACGCCATGATCGCCTTTCCCGGAGCCGAGCAATGCAAATCGAAAGGTTTCCCCGGCGAGAGGATAAAACGGAACGTATGGTGTCCCTGTGCCTGCTCGATAAAGATACCTTTCCGGTCCCCCAGCACGCCGAAGCATGCCGTCTCTTTCACCTGATCGCGCAAATCACGCAAACGGGGCAAAACAGTTTCCAGTAAATTGTGTTCGTTCAGTGATCTGAATCCCAAAGTTAGTAATTTACGGGATAACTTGTATCGCTTTGTGTCTTCATTATAGATCAAATAATCCAGACGGACCAACGTATTCAAAATACGATAGGCCGTAGTCTGCGATATATCAAGGGTGGACTTGATATCCTGAAGCGTCTCACCCTGGGTGTGAAGCGACAAGTACTCAAGTACAGCGATCCCCTTTTCGAGGTTCGGCACCTTGTAGTTCTCTTCTGCTTTTTCCATATTTGGAATAACGCTTTCCATATTTGAAATATTGTTTCAGATTTGAATCAAATATAAAAGAGTGCAAAGAAATGAAGGCAGGATGTTTGTAAAAATTAGTTAAGTATGTCGTAGAACACATTTCAACTCTTCTTGTAGCTGACGATAGCGAGTACGTTAAAGAATACAGCGAACAGGCAAACAGCTATAAAATGTCCGGTAAGGTCTGCTAAAGTACTGCCTTTCAGATAAACCATCCGCATCACTTCGACCAAATAGCGGAGCGGATTGAGACGTGTCAGTTCCTGCGCCCAGGCAGGCATACTGCTGATCGGTGTGAATATACCGCTCAGGAGGACAAAAATAATCATAAAGAAGAAAGCCGTGAACATCGCTTGCTGCTGGGTAGACGAGACGGACGAGATCGCCAGGCCGAAGCCGGTAAACGCCATCAGGTAGACCGCGGCAAACAGGTAGATGATCCCCATATTGCCCACCGGCAGCAACCCGTAGACCAGCCAGGCGATACAGGCGCCTATCGTGAGCAAGACAAAACCGATCATCCAAAACGGGATCAACTTGGAGAGCAGGAACAGGGCTTTCGGGACAGGCGTCACGTTGATCTGTTCGATTGTCCCTTTCTCCTTTTCGCTCACGATGTTCAGGGCGGAAAGGAAACCGCCGATAAGCGTCAGCAGGAAGGCCATGATACCGGGAACCATGTAGTTCTTATAATTCAGATGCGGGTTGAACAGGTTCGTGACACGGATTCCGCCCTCTCCGGCCGATACGGGCAAAAGACTCTTCTCCCGATTGAAATCCTGGATGATGGACGCGAGATAGGAACTGCCGATTCCTCCTTTCGTCCCGTTCACTGCATTGGCGGCGATCAGAAGCTCGGCCGTACCCTCCCGCCCCAACCGTTCTTCGAAGCGGGAGGGGATTTCGAGGATGATATCGGCAGCATTGCTTTCGATGGAAACCAACGCCTCGTCGTACCGGGGCGAGACATCCGCCAGACGGAAATAGCCGGAGGAAAGGACTTTGTCCGTCAACTGGCGGGAAAGGACGGTATGGTCGTTGTCGACGATACTCAGATTGATATTCCGCATCTCGAAATTGGCGGCAAAAGGGAGGACCACCAATTGTATAACCGGCAACAGGAAGATGATACGGGGCAGAAAACGGTCCCGCCGGATCTGCTTGAACTCCTTCTCCAATAAATATTTCAACATCTTCATTACAATCGTATTTTAAAACGTTTCACACTTAATCCTATCAACACGACTGCCATCAGGACCAGCACGCCGACCTCTTGAAGGACGGAACCGAAGCCCAGGCCTTTTATCATGATATCTTTCACGGCGATGATATACCATTTGGCCGGTACGATATTGGAAATGACTTGCAGGACCACCGGCATATTCTCGATCGGGAACATCATCCCGCTCAGCAATATGATAGGAAGCATCAGGACCACGGCACTGATCAGCATGGCGGCTTGCTGGGTGTCGGCAATCGTCGAGATCAGCAACCCCAGGCACAACGCGACCAGGGCGTATAGGACGGAAACACCGACCAGCAACAACAGGCTGCCATTGATCGGCACGTCCAACAGGAAATACGACAAAGCTAAGATGGTGGCGATATTCACCAAGCTCAGCAATAGATAGGGAGTCGCTTTTGCCAGAATGATATAGACCGGCTTCATCGGAGAGACGAGAAGCACTTCCATCGTCCCGATCTCTTTCTCCTTCACAATCCCGACGGAGGTCATCATGGCACAGATCAGGATCAGGATCAACCCCATGACACCGGGCACGAAGTTATAGGCTCCCTTCATTTGGGGATTGTAGAGCAAAGAAATTATTGGCACAATTCCTTTGCCACTTTCAACTACTATCTGCGTAGCATACGCAGATAGCTGCGTCGCCTCGTTCGGATCGGTCGCATCGACCAACAACTGAATTTCACTCTCACCTTTCAACTTTCCACTTTCCACTATTAAAGCCATCCGGATTTTCCCCTGACGGAAAAGGGCCTGTCCTTCTTCTTCGCTATCGATCATCTTATAAAGATCGAAATACTCGCTGGCGGCAAAATGGGAAATCATCTTCTGCGTCACCTCGTCCCGGCTCTGGTCCAGGATGGCAATAGGCACACGCTTGATCTCCGTCGTAATAGCATAGCCGAAGAGGATGATCAGGACGATGGGCATCAGCAGCAGGATCATCATCGTCCGCTTGTCACGGAAGATGTGTATAAATTCCTTTCTAACAAAAGCAATCAAAGAGCTTTTGTTAATGAATAATGAATAATTAATAATGAATAATTTTGAGATACTCATTTTGCCGATTGTTTGGATGTAACAATTATACTTGTTAGTAGCTTTATCAGTTCATAGCAATCATTCATTAATGAAATGGCACCTGTTTCCTCCATATATTCCGAATCTTCCAATAAGGATATCCAATATGCTGTTTCATTCGCTTCTTTCAAAGCAATACTCAATTTATGAACAAAATCAGCTTTCGGCTGTGCATATTCCGCCTCACGAATAAGAGCCCCTATAGCCGTTCCGCTTCGCAACATCTGCTTAGACAAAACGAACTCCCTTTGAGATACAGACAAATACTTATAAGCCTTTATCATTCGCAAAGCAAACCCATAAGACTTCTCCCTTACAACATTACCCATCTTCATTCTCTATTATTCATTATTAATTATTCATTATTATTCGTTCTCTTCGCTCTCCGCGCCAACGCATGAAAGACTTCGTTCATATCACCGGCCTTGAAAGACAATTTGAGGGCGGAAGGACTGTCTAAGGCTTCGATCTTGCCGTCCACCATGATGGAGACACGGTTGCAATACTCCGCCTCGTCCATATAGTGGGTGGTGACAAAGACTGTAATGCCACGCCCGGCAGCCTGGTAGATCAACTCCCAGAACTGGCGGCGGGTGACGGGATCGACACCTCCGGTCGGTTCATCCAGAAATACGATCCGGGGCTCATGGATGATGGCGACCGAGAAAGCCAGCTTCTGCTTCCAGCCCAACGGCAGGGCGTCGACCAGCGTGTTCCGTTCGTTCTCCAGGTCAAGAGCCCGGAGCAGTTCATCCGTCTTCACCTTCAACTGCTTTTCCGACAGGCCGTAGATACCGCCGTACAAACGGATATTCTCCCAGACCTTCAGGTCCCCGTAGAGAGAAAACTTCTGGCTCATATAGCCGATATGCCGTTTGATCAGTTCCGTTTCCTTATAAATATCGAAACCGGCGACCCGTCCCGTCCCGGAGGTAGGTGTCGAAAGGCCGCACAACATACGCATGGCGGTTGTCTTCCCCGCCCCGTTCGCTCCTAAGAAACCGAAAATCTCCCCCTCGCCTACCGTGAAACTGATATGGTCGACGGCGGTAAAGGAACCGAAGCGTTTCGTTAGTTGATCTGTTTCTATTACATTCATCTTTATAGTTGAAAAATGCCGGAAAATAATTTTCCGGGGTTAAACACCTTTGAAAAGCCCTGGAAAATTATTTTCCGAGGCAAAACACCCTTGAAAGACGCTGGAAAATTATTTTCCACGACCAAACACCCTTGAATAATGAAAGAAAATAATTTTCTACCGCCAAACACCCTTGAATGGTCATGAAAAATAATTTTCCGGCATCTTTCACTTCGACAACGCCATAAAACAGTCCTCGATGCCGGGTTTTATCCGCTCAATACCGATTTCCGTATGCCCTTGGACTTCCAAAAAGGTGCGCAAGCGGTTACGGAAGGATATTTCCCCCTCCTTGTCCACCACATCCTTCGAGATGGAGAAATGATGGGCATCGCCGAAAGAAAAACAGGAATCCGCATCCGGGTATGTCCTGAGATCGAGCAACAGCTTATACATCGAAGCCGACCGGACGGCATACAGATAGTTATCGAACGTACGGCGGATGCCTTCCGGCGTATCGACCGACAGGCAGCGCCCGCCACGCATCAGCGCGATACGGTCGCAGCGGGAAGCCTCGTCCATATAGGGTGTCGAAACCATAATCGTGATTCCTTGTTTCTTCAACCGGTCCAGCATATCCCAAAACTCCACACGCGAAACGGGATCGACACCTGTCGTCGGTTCATCCAAGAAAAGGACGTCGGGCCGATGGATCAGTGCACAGCTCAACGCCAGCTTCTGCTTCATTCCACCGGAGAGCTTCCCGGCTTTCCGCCCTTTGAAAGGTTCTATCTGGACATATATGTCGCGGATCAGGTCATAGTTTTCCCGGACGGTCGTATTGAACACGGTAGCAAAGAAGTTCAGGTTCTCTTCCACCGTCAGATCCTGATAAAGGGAGAAGCGCCCCGGCATATACCCTACCCGCCACCGGATCTCTTTATAATCGCGCACGACATCCAGTCCGCAGACCGACGCCGTACCGCTGTCCGCCAGCACGAGGGTGGTCAGTATCCTGAACAGCGACGTCTTGCCCGCCCCGTCCGGTCCGATCAGCCCGAAAAGCTCTCCTTCGCCGATATGCAACGAGATGTCCTGCAAAGCCTGTACCTCGCCGTAAGCCTTATTTACTTTCTGTACTACAACGCTCTCCATAATTAATAATTAATAATGAACAAGCATAATGAAGAATGAAGAATTAATAATGAACAAGCAGAATACAAGCACAAACCAGTTTCTCTGTCCATCCTTCATTATTCATTATTAATTATTCATTATTCATTAAATAACGCTTTCCCATATTGCCCGATCTTCAAATAGCCATCGTTCTTGACCGCGATTTTGACGGCATAGACCAGATTGGCGCGTTCGTCTTTGGTCTGGATGCCTTTCGGAGTAAATTCCGACTTTTCGGAAATCCAGGTGAGCGTACCGGGATATTCCCTTTGTTCCTTTTCACCGAAATCGACAAAGACACGCACCCCACCGCCGAGCTTCAACTTCGTAAGCTGTCCGGCGGTAGGATAAGCGCGGAGATACAGCAGATCGGTGTCGGCTATCTTATAAAGAGGCTTGCCGGCTGCCGTGACTTCACCGGGTTCGGCATATTTCATAAGGACAGTGCCGGACTGCGGGTTGACGATGCGGCTTTTCTGCAACTGGTCGTCCAGCTGCATGATCTGGTAGACGATGCTTTCCGCTTCGGCATCCGCCCCGCCTGTCGTTTTATGCAAGGTCGAATATTGTGCATCCAGCTGTTTTTGCAGCACCTTGATGTTGTTGACGATGTCATCGACCTGTTTCTGGTTGCCGGCTTTCGCCTTTACTAAGTTCTCCATACGCTGCTGTTCGCTTCGGGCGACGGCGATCTGTTGTTCGAGGGAAGCGATCTGTTTACGGATATCCGGTTTCCGGATGTCTACGCTGCGGAGGCCCGCTTCAAGCTGCTTCTTCCGGAAGTAAAGCTGCATCGTGTCCACATAACCCAGCACGGCTCCGGCTTCGAGCCGGTCACCTTCCTGCAAGTCAAGCTCCATAATCTTCCCGTTCGCCTCCGAAGAAACGATTATTTCGGTGGATTCAAATGTTCCGGTAGCATCAAAGTCGTTCTCATTGCCGCTGCAAGCCAGCAGAGCCAGAGCAAAACTGAATAAAAGAATCGGTTTCATATTGATTGGTATTTAATTTCATAAAATAATGATTTATCTGTTACTTTTGGCTTGATCCAAAAGTAACCAAAAGATCAAGGCTTAACCGGCTGGGCTACTCCGGGCAAAGGCTACGCTGTCGCCTGCGAAACTCGCTTCGCTCAGACAGCGCAGGCTCCGAACGCTTCGCCTTTACCCTCCGCTTGACGCCCACCCGCTTAGGCCTTTCTTAGAAAGCTGCGCTTTCTCTTGGGATAGCCGATGCCGACACCTAATATAACAGGCGGCATCGGCCATCCTCAAAGAGCCGTCAGGCTCTATTTCCGGCCTAAGCTGGTGAGCGTTAAGCGCAGTGACCGCAGTGAGCGCCCGAAGCGTCTGCTGTTTGAGCGAAGCGAGTTTCAGACGCGACAGCGAACGAAGGGAACGGAGTAGCTCGCCAGGTTAAGCCTTGAACTTTTGGTTACTTTTCTTTCAAGAGAAAAGTAACTGGTAAATCATCATTTATATCCTTCATTTGTCGTATACATATAATTATAGATAGATTGCAACTGTTGTATCCGGTGCGCGGCTGCCGCCTGGCGGGCCAGATCTTCGGAGTTGATCTCGCGGATAAGATCGGTGACGGAGATCACGCCGTTCGCCAATTTGACTTCGGCCGCCTTCTTGATGCTGGAGCGGAGGCGGATGATCTCATCGTCGGCTTTCATCAGATCAGTCATTTTCTTGATCTCTGTGTTCTGCTGCATCAGTTGGAGACGGGTGTTAAAGAGGAATGTCTCCCGCCCGACCTCCACCGCCTGCCGATTCGTGGCAATCTTCCGGCGATCATTCTTCAAGGTATATAATTTACCCATGTTCCAACTCAGACGAACACCGGCGACATAGAACGGACTGAAACTGTCTTCCAGCATATTCAACCCCGGCCGGCCGTAACCGCCCTGGAAGAAAGCACCGATGCGAGGCATCAGGCCGGCCGTCAACTGCTTGTTCTGCAACTCGAGCAACTCGCTTTTGGCATCCAACGCACGAAGCTCCGGCCGGTTGATCACGGGCGACAACGAAGGAGCCTCCGGAAGCAAAGGCACTTCCAACACAAACGTTCCGGCATCCGGGCGACCGATCAAAGCAGCCAGCATCTTGCCGTAAGCCGAACGGGCGGCCTTCAACTCGATCTCTTTCTGGCGGGCGTTCAACAATTCGACTTCCATGCTTTCGCGGTCGGACTGGTTGGCAACGCCGTTCTCCATCATGGCCGAGATACGGTCGATATTGATCTGCAACTCTTTCTGGAGCAAACCGTTCTGGCGGATCAATTCGTCCTGCAGTAGACAACCGAAATAAAGCTGGTTCACCCGGTCGTTCAAGGTATAAAGATCGCTGTTCAGCTGTTCCCGGTCGGCCGTCGCCTGTGCCTCCGTCAACTGACGGGTGGAACGGATCGCACCACCGTCCCAGATCGTCTGGTTCACTTCGGCAACGACCTGATACTGATCCTTACTGAGTGTCGGGATCTCGATTCCGGGGATGATCGCCGACAGTTTATCTGCATCGAACGGCAGTTTCGTCACATCGCTCTGGTACGTCGCCTTCACGTTGACCGAGAGCTGCGGCATCCAGCCTTTGGCGGCATTGGAGAGGTTATACCGTTCGGTCTGTTCGATCAGCCCGTACTGGCGTATCTGCGGATAATTGGCATGCGCCCATTCGTAGCATTCGCCCAGCGTAATGCGCTCCTGTGCTCCCGCCCCTTCCGCCATAAGGAAAAAGACGAGCAACAGGGCGATCTGTTTCCAGCCATACAGGAATGTCTGTTTCATATGCATCCTCCTTTTATTCATTTTTTTAGAGTTTGCGTCTCGTCCGGCGTCAGCAACCGGACCATGACATCCGTGATAAAAGTCCTTCGTTCCAGTAAAAAGTCCTCGAATTTCCGGGGATCGCCTTCAAAGAAAGCACTCGTGAGCGGATTCCTTGCCAACATCGGAAAGACGATCAGGCTCAACAGCGTGGAAGCGGTATAGACCAGCGGAACCTTTTTCAGCAATCCCCGTTCCATTTCCTCCCGCATCTGTTTCTGCAAAAGCAATAACGGCTTGACTTTCTCCGGATCTTTCAGGATCGTCTTGTATAAATGTTCCGGATCACGGTTAAACTCGTTCACCACAAAGATCGGAAACAGCGGATTGGCCTGGATCATCGCCGTGTACTGTTCCACGATCTTCGGAATCTTTTCCAGAAAAGAGGTCGGCTCCCTTACAATCATCCCGATATTGGGCAACAACGCATCCATCAACTGGCCGAAGATCGCATCGAAAAGCATCTCCTTCGTCCGGAAATAATAGTGCAAGGCCGTACGGCTGATCCCGACCTCAAGAGCGATATCTCCCATCTTGGTCGCCTCATACCCTTTCCTGACAAACACCCGTTTCGCCGCTTCGATAATCCGGCTTTCCATGTCCTGAAGTTCTTCTGTACCCATTGCTATAATGTTATTAAATATTTTATCACTTACGTCTGACACTTGTGTCAAAAGTAGTATAAAAAAACAGGAGTGCAACAGCTACACCCCTGTTTTAATATCTTTTATCGATTAATTGCTTCTTACTTATCTATTGTACGGGCGGGAACACCTTCGAAGGTCATTTTAACAGGATTTATAAATCCGTTTTCATCGAAAGTCATCCGGTCGATACAAGTCACACGGTGGTCGCGGGTATTGTCGTTCAACGGACGACGATGATAGACGATATAATAATCTTCAGTGTTCGGAACATGCAAGACAGAATGATGTCCAGCTCCCCTCGCTATCGTCGAATCCTGCTCAAGGATCGTAGCAACACGATCGAAAGGTCCGAAAGGCGAATCGGCAATCGCATAAGCGACACAATAATCAGGGCCGGTCCAGCCCCCTTCACTCCACATGAAATAGTATTTGCCGTTCTTCTTAAACATAAACGGGCCTTCCACATATTTATCCGGCGTCACCTCCTTGTAGACCGTCCCGTCTTCAAAAGGCACCAATCCGGTGAAGTCGTCATTCAAGAGGACAACGTTACAATGTCCCCAGCCGCCGTAATACATATAATAACGGCCGTCATCGTCACGAAAGACGAACTGGTCGATCGGCTGTGCCCCGTTCACAATCTCATTGATAAGCGGCTTGCCCAACAGGTCCTTGTACGGTCCTTCCGGACGGTCGCTGACGGCAACCCCGATTCCTCCTACTTCGCCTTCGTGCACATCGTTGGCACCGAAGAAGAAATAGTATTTGCCATCCTTATTGATAATGGATGGCGCCCACATGGCTTTCTTCGCCCATTTCACGGCGGAAGTATCCAGCACGGAAGCATGTTTTGTCCAGTTCACCAGGTCTTTGGACGAGAAACAGTCGAAAAAGGTCTGCTTCTCATACGCGTCGCTCCAAGTCGGGAATATCCAATAAGTATCGCCGTAAATAATTCCTTCGGGATCGGCATACCATCCATCGAGCACAGGGTTGCCACTGGTTGCCACTTCTACAACAGCTTCCTGTTGTTGTTTCGGCTGCCCGCATGAAACTAATGCAGCAGCACAGAATAGCATATATAAACTTTTCTTCATTTATGATTTATGATTCCTTGATTTATGATTCCTTGATTTATGATTTATGCGATAATAAAGCGTATCAACACATAAATCATAAATCTTTTCATTCCCGTTCCATATTCTTAGCCAAACCGCCTTCAGATGTTTCCTTATAGAGGCTCGGCAGGTCGTTTCCGGTCTGGCGCATCACCTCCACCACTTGGTCGAAACTCACCCGATGCTTGCCATCGGAGAAGTTGGAGAAGGTGTTTGCATCCAGCGCACGGGCTGCCGCAAAGGCGTTACGCTCGATACAGGGGATTTGGACCAATCCGCAAACCGGGTCGCAGGTCAGTCCCAAGTGATGTTCCAGCCCCATCTCGGCCGCATACTCGATCTGGGCAGGCGTCCCGCCGAACAACTGGCTGGCTGCTGCAGCCGCCATCGCACAAGCCACGCCGACCTCTCCCTGGCATCCTACCTCGGCTCCGGAAACGGATGCATTCGTACGCACCACGTTGCCGAACAACCCGGCGGTCGCCAGCGCACGCAAGATACGGGAGTCACGGAAGTCACGGGATTCTTTCAGGTGATAGAGCACAGCCGGCATGACACCGCACGAACCGCAGGTCGGGGCCGTCACGATCTTGCCTCCGCAGGCGTTCTCTTCGGAAACGGCCAAAGCATACGCATAGACCATCCCACGGCTTTTGATGCTGCTGCCATAGCCTTTGGCACGGATCATGTAGTCGGATGCTTTACGCCGGATTCCCAAACCGCCGGGCAGAATGCCTTCGGCTTCGAGCCCGTTGCGAACCGCCTGTTGCATCACTTCCCATACATCGGCAAGATAATCCCAGATTTGAGGGCCTTCGCACTGTTCGACATATTCCCAGTAGGAATGGCCGGTTTTTTCGCACCAGGCTTGTATATCCTTGATGGTATGCATTTCGTAGACCTGCCCCTGTGTCAACTCGTTGTAGGTCTCGTTTGCCAGCGTTCCGCCCCCGATACTGTAAATCGTCCAGTTATCCAGTTCCTCGCCGCTTTCGTCAAACGATTGGAACAGGATGCCGTTCGGGTGGAAAGGCAGAAACACCTTCGGTTCCCAGGTGATGTTGGTCCTGGCTACCGGGCTTAACACTTCGAGAATTGCCGCATCCGTCATGTGGCCTTTGCCTGTGGCCGCCAGACTTCCATAAAGAGTGACATTAAACCGCACGGCACCGTGATTGCGTTCCAGAAACATCCGGGCGGCACGCATCGGCCCCATCGTGTGGCTACTGGACGGTCCGTGGCCGATCCGGTATATTTGCTTGATTGATTCCATTCTTTTGAGATTTATGATTTATGATTTATAATTTATGATTTCAGATTTATGATTTATTATCAACGCATAAATCATAAATCTGAAATCATAAATCCTTTCACACCTTTAAAAATATATTACGCTTATAAAGCAGCCACAAAATTACATAAATAATCAATGCATTCGACGCCGCAATCAAAGCCGGATAATAATTTCCCGTATATTGTTCGAGACCATGAAAAAGAGATGTCCCTATACATCTGAAACTAATCACGTTAGCCAGCATATAGGCGACAATCGAATTCATGCCGTAGACTTTCAGCCAGGTCAAGTTCTTCCGGTGTCCCTTATAATCGATCCAATAATAGAACACGCCCATCAGCAGGAAGCAGTAGCCGCTGCTGACCAGCACCATCGAACTCGTCCATATCTTCTTGATCACCGGAAGCTGCAATCCCCACAGCCAGCCTAAGGCAACCATCGCCACGCCGATCCCTAACAGCCATTGCCATTTACGTTTCTGATCCATCGCACTTTTCAGAATCTGTCCGGCGAAAAGCCCGGTCAGCACCGTCACCCCGAAGTTCAGGCTGCTCAATATCCAGGTATAACGATATGATTCGGCAAATACGACCTGCCCGTTCTCGACCACGGCAGCATCCCGGAACCGACCTAACACGGTACGGTCCACCCATTCGGCCAGGTTTCCGTCGGGTGTATAATTACCACCGCCATAGCCGTCGACCGTAATAAACTGCATCGCCCCCCAATAGACCAGCAAGAGGGCAACCGCCGTCCCGATCTGCACGGATAGCCGCACATGCAGGAACAACATGGCCGCGATCAGGTAGCCCATCGCAATCGCCTGCAACGTGTTCGAATAAAGATAAATCCGGTCCGGGTCCAATCCTAACAGGTTTCCCTGGCACATCATCCCGAAAATCCAAAGCAGAACCACGCGCTTGATGATACGACGGTACACCGCCCACTTGTCAGGCATCGCCTTATAACGGGAAAGGGCAAACGGCATCGACACGCCCGCCATGAACATGAAGAGCGGCATCACCAAGTCCCACGAAGAGAAACCTTCCCACTGCACATGCGAGAATCCCCACAGAAAGTCATTATACCACGACGCGTCTATCGCACGTCCGAGAGGATGCAAGATCCCTTCCAGCGCCACCAGGCAAAACAGATCGAAGCCGCGTAACACGTCGAGCGACTCCAGGCGTTTATAAGTAGAGTTCATTATGATTTATGATTTATGATTTATGATTTATGATTTATGATTTATGATTTGTATAAAAAAGATTTCAGATTTATGTTTAATGTTATGTTTTCTGGTCATAAATCATAAATCTGAAATCATAAATCTTTTCACACTTTCAGGAAAATCCGTTGACGATACAGGAAGTACAGGAATCCCCAACAAACAGCAATATAGCCGATCGAAACGATCAACGGCTGAACGGCTTCCGGCATCAGCCCTGCAAGACCGCCGAACAAAGCGTCGGAAGTGAAGGAGAAGTTGACAAATTCCTGAGCCAGATAGATCGTGATAGAGTTCACGCCGATCACCTTAAAGAACAGCGTCCATTTGCGAATCTCCAACACATCGACAACATAAAAGAACAACGCGAACATCCACACGGAGTATGCACCTACAACACAGACGAATGAACTTGTCCACAAGTTCTTATTGATCGGGAAGAAAAGGCTCCAAAGCAAACCGACAGCCAACAGGACGGCTCCGGCGACAACCAGTCCGCCCACTTTCTTCTTGTCCGTCAGCCCTTCCCTCTGCATCTTGATGAACTCACCCGTAAACATACCTAACAGGGCGGTCGCAATCGCAGGCACAGTAGACAGAATCCCTTCGGGATCATGCACCGTCAAGTGCAGGCGTCCGGGCAACAGCAACCGGTCCACATAGCCGACCAGCGAGCCTTCCATCGTGAAGACTCCCGCCCCGTTGCCATCCGGCGCCGGAACAAAAGCCAATAGCAACCAGTAGCCGACCAGGATGGCCGCCGTGATCCAGACGCGCGTGATCGTCCGCGTATTGACAAAGATCAACGCCCCGAACATCCATGCCAGACCGATACGTCCCAGCACGCTGGCGTAGCGCTGATGCTCAAAATCAAAATTCAGCAGTCCGTTGTAGACAAAGCCCAACACCACCAACGTCAGCCCGCGGCGGATAATCTTTCTATAGATATCGGCATCCGTCTTTCCCTGCTCCCGCTGTTTTTCCAATGAGAAAGGGAACGAGATACCGGCAATAAACAAAAACAACGGGAAGATCGTGTCATGGTGTGTCAGCCCATCCCATTTCACATGGTGCATCTGCTCACCTATCACCTGAAAAAATGGATTCGGAAACAACGTTGCCAACGCAACGAAAAGGGAGGCCCCTCCCATAATAAAGAACATATCAAAACCCCTCAGGGCATCCAGCGATAGCAGCCGCCGGGACTGTTTTTGTTTTTCCATATACACAATGTCTTTTGAGTTAACTTTATCGATTGAATCTACAAATATAGGTCTTTTTCCTTCATAAGCAAGTATCTTTGAAAAGCACTATTCACATAAATTTCCTGTTTGAAAGTATAATCGCCATTGTGTACGGTATAATTACATAGCCCTTTCTCTTACATCCTACTATTGTCAGCAAGGTAGACATCAAAATTGCACATGTATATTTGATATCCAATAAATCACAAGTTATCACAAAGAATCCATGATTAAAGAGACGAACAGTATAATCCAAATAAAGTGGGATGATAAATATTTCTTTACCATCCCACTCTATAACAATAAACATTTTACTCATATTGCGATTTTGTGATCAAACAACCACGAGCCTCCCATTTTGTTCTAATTTGTCTCATTTTAGCTTGAATATCTCTATAATCAGAAGTATAATTGTCGTATTTCTCAGGATATGTACGCATTTTTATAAGCAGTGTCTCATAATTGGAATAGGTGTTACTATCAATTCTCCATGAAGAACCACAATCTGAAACTTTATTATTACTTGTTTTAGAATTATTGTTCTTACCTGTACGGTTTGTTTCATTAAAACCATTTCCATTATTTTGCAAACTAAAAGAATTATTATCTCCCTGCTTTATGGCACGTATGCTACTTGCTACTCCGGCAGCAGATGAAGCGGCAGCAGCAAAATTATCAAAGACAAAACCTAAAGATTGTTTATTTGCTAAACTTCTTGACTCCTCTATATTCTTATAGTTGGTTGAAGAACTGATGACATCATAATTGTCATCCATAAAATTAAGAGTCTCCCATTCACCATTATACATGAGATGAAGGCCTACTCCCTTCTTTAATCCATCCCGAAAATTACCTAACCACAAATCTCCATTATTAAAAACAATGACACCAAAACCATTAAATTTTCCATTATTCACTTCCCCTAAAAACATATTGCCAACGCTATCTTCAAATAACGAGAAATATTGAAGTAGAGAGTTATTAGGGGAGTTGTATGCATTTATGGGGCGATCCTCTTTAAATTTCCCGGAATATATGACATCTCCGTTTTTTGCATAACAAATGCCCGAACCGCTTTTTTTCCCATCCTGCCAGTTTCCGACATAGACAGAACAATTATCACAATTGGACACAAAATCACCTTCGGGGACCAACAACATTCCAATTCCTGTCATTTCTCCTTTTGAAAAATCACCTATATATAAAGTGCCATCTTTCATTTTCAAAAGCCCCATTCCACTACGTTTTTTCTTTATAATCTGACCTTTATAAAGTTCATTTCTATTCTTGTCACTAACTACCTCAAAAGATTTGCTAAAAATATCCTCTATTATATTTTGAGAAAGTGATGATTGAATTAAACAAGTGACAAAAAAAACGAATAAAATGATTCTCATATTTTCATTGTTTAGTAATTTCAATTTTGAACATATTCCGGTAACAAGAGACATTTCTTATTATTCAATAATTTATTCGCTTCCTTCCCACTAAGCTCCTTAAACGTATAATCATTAAAACCTTTAGGCTTTATTTGAATATAATGCATAGAACCTTCAGATAAATTTAATTGAATCTCATCTGCATAATTATAGACTGTTCCTGTAGCCTGATTAGTACGAGAAAATTCAAAAGAAAATATAGCCTTACCCTCTGAATTAAGAATGCACTTCTTTTTACAAGCAGAAAAACGGGCTGTCAGGCCACTGCCTTTAGGTGCTCCTTTCATTTCAAAGGCTTCTTGACTATTAATCTTAACTGGAATTGGAACCCATGCTTCCACAGCAAAAACATATACCGTACTTTTTGCAGAGACGGCAGAGAAAGGAAGAAGACTAAAAATCAGGAAAATAAATAATGTCGTATAATCCTTTTTTACTGATATTCTTTTTGAAAACATGACTATATCCCTAATACGTGTCGGGCGCAACCTTTAAACGTTCTTATCTAATATCAAAAATTAACTACAACACAACTTTAAAGACCTGTCTGTCTATATGAACGACATATTGTCCTCGTGAAAGATTTACAACAATGTCTCCAGCTGTAAAAGGCTGTATTTTTGCCAACCGCCCGTCAATAGAAAAGATATATGCAGTAGAAGGGAGAAGAGCATGAATATGCAATATACCATCCTTCCCATAAACGGCAACCTTATCTTTGGTTACTTTAGCGTTATCGGTCTCTATATCAGAAACGGAAACCTTTATCAGTGAAACCAAAAAGCTACTTACTCCATCCACTGTATTGACCACACTCATACGATAAATGCCGGGTTCCGTAACAGTCACTGTTTCATTGATAGATGAAGAACGAAGATTACTTCGATATGTTTTTGTTTGAATCGGATTCCAGAAACTTTCGTTTTCACCTGCTTTTGACCATTCCACGACCACATTACCATTTTCACCCGGTAACGCCTGGCCTTCAAGGACAACAAGATTTCCTTTTTTCGTCGCTTTCAATGGGAAAACCTCTAATGCTGCTTTTCCTTCCACCTTTGTTATAAATCCGGTAATATCGATTAGTGTGCCGTTATTTACAAATGAAGTGAATGAAGTAAAGCCATCACCATAACGGCTTAAAAGTTGCAAATCGCCATCGTTAGTAATTATCCCTAATGAATTCTGATTATTCAAAACAATCCGGACATCCGTTCCTTTTGTAATATTCACGCGTTGAGTTTCTACTCCATTAAACGTCGGAGCAATTATTCTCGTCGGAGAATCGATATTGATAGTCTCAACTTTCACACCAGTCAAAGTCTTGCCACTACTAATAGTGAGAGTCTGATCATCCGGAACATCCGGTTCAACAGAATCTTCCGTCGATCCTGACAATTTAAACAATACGGAATATGTTCGATTTACATCTCCACTCACTGATATAACCTTCACATACCCGATCGCCATATTATCCAACCAGACAGGATTTGTTATTTCAACAGTTGCTCCATTTTGATTCGCTTCAGCTTCAAGCGTTATCAGCGGTTTGCCTGTCAACCCAGAGGGGAGCAGCACGGTATAAGACTGCCATTCACTATTCAAACTCACAGCATTAGAGCTGCCATTTAAAACATAACTAAGAGACATAAGCGAGGCATCCTCCTTCCACCATACATCTTCTCCTGTGCTAAGGCCTTCTGCGGCGATGTATAAATGTCCAAAAATGCGTGATATATAAAGTTCACCAGTCTGTTCATTATAAGTGGCATAATCTTTCAACTCCCAAGTCGAATTAATAGATATGCTCTGATAATGAGCCACCTGAATATTAATATCACTTACCTTGGGTAAAGTAAATCCATGTTTTGCAATTAGTTTGACCGTCACATCTTTGTTATATTCCAACTTTTCAGGAGCTTCCAAGGTCAAGCCATTTCCTCTACAATCGAATTCCCAATCATAATAAACCTTTTGATCTGATACAGGTCCTTTGATATTGCATCTATCGGCAATATCTGGAGAAGCGCCCTTTATTACAGTCCAGTGCTCTTTATCTGTCGAATAGGCAGCCATGACATTTTCGTTATCTTCCATGGCAACAATAAAACCAACAGTCAATTTGTTCGAATAAACAACATCTAACGAACATTCGCTAATCTGATCAACCTTTTTAATATTGCCTTGTGCATCGGTTCTGGCATAACCTATATACCCATCAAACGGAGCATTCCCTTTATTTTCAATGCAGAAAGTTACTATATCCTCCCATTTGCCGTCCAGCCTATTTACCTCAAACCCATCGCCCTGTGCAGATTCATATAATTGCAGCGACACATGATTCTCCGCCTCTTTATTCGGCATAATATTCATAACCATTTCGTGGCTCCGATTATAACCACCCCAAACGTTGTTATTCTTAGGATCCAGTACAGATAAGACATAAAAACCGTTATGTAGGCCATTCCATCCCCAATTGAAATGATAACGGCCATAGCTATCATAACCATCACAAATAAAAGAATGAGCTATTCCATGGAAAGGATCTTGCCGGGTCTCTGTTTCAGCTCCATACAAAACAGGCCGGCCATTATCCAATTCGTTATGTAGCATTTGCTCCCATTCATCCCAAGAATACTTTTGACCAACAAAATCTTGATATAAATGTTTCATTTGTTTACTATACCCGAAAACATCTTGCAAAGCTGTAACAACATCGTCAACATAAGCACTGCTTTCAGTTTGACGATAATTCATTTTCACATTTGCACCGCATTGCCACATAAGTTCCGCTACAACGTTTTTTTGATCTTCCGAAGCCGAGTTTAAACTATTCGGCATACTATTCCAATCATATTTCCCATACGAGACAAGAATATCTCTATAAGAAGAAACTGCATTAGTGGCATTTGCTTGTTCTGGATAACGATGATATTTCATTAGAATAGCCATTGCCGTAGCACAACAGCCTGCTGGCGCTTTTTGTCCCCCAATGGTCGGGCACATTCGGTTGTACGGGTCATCCTGCCCCCAAGTAGCAGTCTCAAGCAAAAGGTTTTGTCTGGAAAATGTCTGACGAGAAACCGCAAGGGCCCTTTGCCATTCGGCTCGAATTTCTTCAGTAGCCTTCCCTCCATTCTGTATGGCAAAGTTTATTTCTTCCTGATAACCTTGTAGCCAAACTTTCAGATTTTCCGGCATAGAGGCGGCATCAAAAGTACCTTCCTCGGAATATCCCAGCACAGGAGACACACAGTCATCACCGGCTACAATCACAAAACCATTCCCAGCCTTTACGTTAAAGACATAAAAATCAACAAGCAGTTCCGAAGCTCGCAAATTTGTCCCGTTATTAGAACAAGCCTTATAAGCCAAAACCAGATCAGAAGAACTGCGAAGACTATTTTCCGTCTGCAACAATACATTTTTTGCAACAACGTATGCCTTATCCATATTTATTCGCTCAGCCGCAAGGGAAAAGGGGAGCAGAAACAAAAAAAGAAAAAACAATGACTTTTTCATTTATATACAATTTATTTATGCTACAAATAAATAAATTTTAATCTTCATAAAAAATACAGGACATACCCCCCACTATGTTAAACGGTAGAAAAAGCGCATATCCGGTAATTTATTTAAGTTATCCGGTTATTTTTATTATACTAGAAGTCTTATCTTTTCCTATATATCAATACCTTGTCCCAATTTTATCGAGAAGCACAGGACTCACTATTGTAAATGTTACGACATCCCTCTGGGGGAGCCGCATTCCGTTTGATATAAGGTTACCCAGAAAGTTGTGTGTTTTTTTAGAAACGTTAAAATGTTTCACCCTTTCCTGTCTTATACTGATATAGGTAGACACATTCAAAAACAATAAAATGTGTAATAACTATGCGGGAAAAACATCAGCATTACAGCGAAGAAGAGAAATTGCATCTTCTTCAATCTCATTATCTATCAGGTATGAGCAAAACTCGTTTTTGCAAACAACATGGTATTAGTGGTATAACTTTGTTAAATAAATGGTTGGCGAAGTATGAATCAGAGGTAAAAGAGGTATCTTTAGCTCCTTGTCAAGCCCCTACGGATATGAGCAATCGAAGCAAAGAAGATTACCAGGATGAAAATGCGCAACTCAAGAAGCGCGTTAAGGAGTTAGAGAAGGCGCTTGCCTTCTCGCAGTTGGAAACCGAAGCCCGTGATTTAATGATTACGCGTGCAGAAGAGTATTTTAACATTCCCATCAGAAAAAAATCTGGGGCCAAATAGTAACGGAACTGGTCGGGCAGGGCAAAATAAAAGTTGCACCCGCCTGCCGTCTGTTTGGCCATTGTCGTCAAGCCTATTACCAGTCCAAGGCAGACATTGAGGTCCAGGTAAAGAATGAGCGTCTCATGCTGGATACCGTACGTGAGATACGTAGTGAGGATCCCGGTATTGGTGGTTACAAGCTGTGGATCATGCTCATCGCCCTCTTCGGAGAGAAGTTCATGCCCGGTCGCGACAGCTTCTATACGCTGCTTCGCCGGCACCGTCTGATGCTTCCTCCCCGCAAAGGCAGGAGCACAACCAATTCCAACCACCGCTACCATAAGTGGAAAAACTTGATAAAAGGCTTTGTTCCAACTTCGCCCAATCAACTGTGGGTTAGCGATATTACATATATACCGCTTGCCGGTGGAGATGTCTGTTACCTGCATCTGGTTACGGATGCTTATTCTCATAAAATAGTGGGATGGCGCCTAGCAAACACTCTACGTGCATCCGCTACGCTTGAAGCATTGCAGCAGGCCATAGACCAGGCCGTGGAGATGACAGGAAGTGAGAATCTGGAAGGTCTGATACACCATTCAGACCGTGGAGTACAGTATTGTTGCGATGCCTACGTGGAGCGGCTTCAACACTATGGCATTGCCATCAGCATGACAGAGGATTACAAGCCCACGGATAATGCCGTGGCGGAACGTGTCAATGGGATAATCAAAGTGGAACGCCTCTATAAACAAGGGGTATTCGATAGCCTCGAACATGCCACAAGTGTGATTGGGCGCTACATCCACTTCTACAACTACCGCCGACCGCACATGAGTGTCGGTTATAAAACTCCCGGCGTAGTGCATAAGGAAGAGGGAGTACAGATAAAGATCTGGCAAAAGAAAAAAGCTTCGATAAAAAGTAGAGAAAAACAGATGGATACAATATCTTTGCAAAGCCGAACAACAAGTCCGGGCGAGGGCACATGCCAGCGCATCTGACGAAGACAAACTGCCCCATGCGAGGGGCAATTTGTCTTGCCGAACAAGCAAGCACGGGCTCTGCAAATCCAGCATGTGACTACTTAATACGGCTAAAGGCAGAGGATATTTGTCTATATTATCAGTATGAAGATTTAAGATGTGACTACTCTATCAGTACTACTTTCTAAGATCTGTCTATTGATTACGTTTATAAACAAAAAAAGTGTCTAGCTAAATCAGGAAAAGACATCCCAAACAGTGAAAATAAATTTTCCACCGCATGAAAATTTATTTTCCCGCTATGGAAAATTTATTTTCATGTGGTGGAAACTTATTTTTCATGCAATGGTATCAGAATAGCGTTCCCAACCAAAATTTTCTTCATACCGGTCGAAGACAGGTTCCTCTTCGATGCCGTATTGGCGGAGCAGACCGTGTACATATTGCTGGTCTTCGGGAGTAAAACAACGCTCTTTGCGTTTCAAACGGTAAAAATGAGTAGTCCCGAAATATTCCCTCATCTCCCGCCTTATTTCTTTTGCCTGGCGATAAGGGATATTATCCAGCAAGTGTTCCATGCCATAGGCGTTTTTCAACGGACTGTCGTCCATGAATCCGGAACAATCGCCATCTGGAGCAACGCGTTCCGGGTTGACCACCCTCACCGACCAGCATTCTTTCGGAATATACCGCGACGCCTGATAACGCAGGCAAGTGGAAGCATGCAGGCATTCCCCGTTAAAACAGAGTGCAAAACCGTTCGGAACTAAAGAATAATCTAATTTGTCTAACATGGCATTGTTTTATTGATATTATACAAAAGTACACACAGATCCGACGGAAAGCAAACATTTACGCTCAAAAGACGCTATAAAAACAAAAGAGCCTATTATTCATATTGCGACTTTGTAATCGAACATCCACGAGCCTCCCATTTTGTTCTGATTTGTCTCATTTTAGATTGAAAGCTTGCATAAGCTGCTGTATAATTATCATACTTCTCCGGATATGTACGCATTTTTATGAGCTGTGTCTCATAATTAGAATAGGTATTACTATCGATCCTCCACGACGAACCACAATTTGAAGTTTTATAATTATTATTTTGTTTAGAACCGCTTTTGTTGTTACCGGAAGCCCCTCTATTATCGTCAGCCTCCAAATCGGACGGATGACCATCTCGCTGCCGTATAGCACGTGCACTATTTACCACTCCGGCAGTAGCCGTAGCAGCTGCCGCAAAATTGTCCATGATAAATCCAAATGATTGTTTATTAGCTAAACTTCTGGATTTCTCTATATCCTATAATTGGTTGAGGAACTGATAACATCGTAACTATCATCCTTGAAATTAAGTGTTTCCCATTCTCCGTTATACATAAGATAAAGGCCAATTCCCTTTTTCATTCCATTCCGGAAATTTCCGATCCATAAATCTCCGTTATTGAACACAATAACACCAAAACTTTTTGCCGAAACTATAGAGAAAGAAAGACAACTAAGGATCAAGCAAATAAAAAACATTTTCTTTGAAAACATGACTATATTCCTAATACGTGTCGGGCGCAACCCTTTATAAGTTTATTATTGTACAAATAAAGCTATTTTATATTTCAAAAGGACACAAGATTAAGGCTTATCGCCACCAAAAGGCAGAATAACCATATATCCGGTCAATTTTAGAGGTTATCTGGTAGATTTTACTATACCTAAGTCTAATTAGGGACATTCAGTAAATGTCTTTAAAAACATAAAATGGCATATGAAGATGCTTTGTTCATATCATCTCATATGCCATTTTTATTATCTATTCTTTCTCTCTGACCTAAAATCTTCTCCTTTCGGGCACGATGTTCCGGAAGAAGCCTGGGACTTCTTCTAATAGATTCTTTATACTTATGCTATGCAGCTCTCTTCTGTCTGTTTTTGATTTTATCAATCATCAATATGGCGTTTGCCGTATGTATTCCAAAGAAAATCCACAGGATTTCTGTTTTCCTGTTCCGTGCTTTGACTTTCGATAGCGAGTAATGCTGTTTTTGCGTACCGAAACTGCCTTCAAGCCTGGTGGCTCTTTCCCTTGAGAGTTCACTCCTGAGAACCTTCCTCACCCGCTCATCCTTCGCGACCCTTCCCTTGCGTACAAAGGAGGTTGATATCCCATATTTTGTACAGAACTTCCTGTTGGCATTATTGGCGTATATGGAATCGGCGGCCACACACCTGACCCTTACATTCATCAACTTCTGATGCATACGGATACAATCCTTCAAGCGTATGCCCTCATTGAATGCCTTGAAAGAGACGTGCTCGATGAACGAGATCCCGTCTATCTGTATGTTATTAACCTTTGCGCCGAACTCTACAGATTTTACCTCCTTGCCCCTTACGATAGGGCGTACGTAATGACGGTCAATACTGACAATACGGTCACTGACCTTCCTGCCTTCAAAGAGTTCCTTTTCCTGTACAAGGACCTTTCTGATGATGGAAAGCCGCTTCTGATAATCCTGTGTATATGTGAGTGAAGAGCCGTATTCTCTGTGAATGTCATCCCGTTGTATGATGAGTTTTTCCAGGAGTCTGATCATGCGACGCCTCAGCATCCTTGTCCTTGAAGCCTTCCTCTTTCTTTTCTTGCAATAGGATAGATAGGATACTGCAACATCCGCATATTTGTTACGGGGACGCCTTATGCCGAGTTGCCCACAATGTATGCGGATATGCCGGTAGAGCCATTCGATGCTTTCCCAAAGGAGCTTCATGTCCGTAGGGAAACGCATATGACTTTCATAGCATGTGGCATCGGTCATGCATACGTGAAGGTTCTCAAGATAAGGCTTCCAGTGTGAGGCAAGGATTTTCTGAAGGGAGTCGATGTCAAGACGGGATGCTATCTCATTACGGACAGCACTGATTATCTTGTAGTTCGTTATAGGGCAGGACGGGTCTATCATGATACCACAGAACAACTGATAGTGTATGTTTCCGTTAAGATGTTCTACCAATAACCTGTCAGAGAATCCGGTGTAAGCCTTCAGTACCATAAGGGCTATCTTCGAGGAAGGACTGAAACTGTTCCTGCGACCCAAGCGGGATTGTGAAAGGCCTATCTCTTTGGCTATGCTCTCGAACGGAAACACGGAATGAAGACTGCCAAGTTCACTCGCATGAAAACTCTTACGATATTTTTCCAGAATATCGAATTCTGTAAACCCTAAAGTAGGGTGAATTTCTGAAATATTTTGTATCTTCGCCATATCTTAGTGTGGATATTTCCCCCGTTTTGGCCGTCAAACCGTATTTTACGGGGGAATACCTAAAGATACAAAAAAGCCAACTAATTCGCAATACTTTTAGTATGAATTAGTTGGCTAATTTTATAGGATTTACTGAATATCCCTAATTATATCTGTATAATTATTTTATAGAAAGCCTGATTTTGAAATCAATGTAGTTCATATATAAAATAAATTCGTATGTTTGCAATGCGAAGTTACGAAAAGAGTGTAATTTATTGGAAATGAGCGTAGGTTAATTGCTCTTGATAGTAATAGGTTACGATTTAGTTAGTTATCTACTGCATTATCCTTCTGCGCGTTGCGTAACCTTCAAAGAACTCTTCGTATGCAAAAGTAGCTATTTAATTCGAGATTTTGATATAAACTCCCGTTTTTTTATCCCCTCATTCATAAGAATTTTCCGTAAAAGCGGTATTGTCCGTCGGCACACCATTGCCCAAAACGAGTTTGGAACAAACGTGTGCCGACTACCGCATAGCTGGAGAAAAGGGCATTGCCTCACGCCTAAACGATGTTTAGACAGATGAAGCAATGCCCCTTTCTTTTGCGCCTATGCCAAGAGGTGCTTTTACGGGTTTTCAAATGATTTTTCTTTTTTCGCTGTCTCTTTTGCCGGAAGCGGAAAGTGAATGCAGAGTGTGTCAGCCTGCCCCATGAATGAAACAGGCGCCCACACACAGCCGGACAAACCGGGAAGAATGATTGTTGCCACCCGGCTGAACAAGTTCCGTCGGATCGGAAACAATCATACTTCCTTTGTTGTGGTTTGCCCTTTTCACGCTTCCGGTGATGTCTTTTTCCTTTTGGTGATTCTTTTTTTTACGGATTTTCCCCTGAAGTTTTTTTCTACACAATCTGCCTCTGTTTTCGTTTACCTCCATTTTGCGCCTTTCAGTAAGCCGCATCAGTCAGTCATTTTCGTTCTGGGCGCAAAGGTAATTCCGGGATTGGACGGGAAAGCAAGGTCAAGCCTCCTGTTTTCGGTAAAAATCTCCAGCCCTGCGGGTAGTATTTTGACCGAAAAACCTTGCATTCCCTAATCCCTACCTTTTCAAGCACCCGAAACGAAAACGACCGATGCGACAGAAAGACGCATAAAAAAAATGTCGGATAAACGAGAGGCAGATAAGATAGTTTGAAACTCAACTCCCTCAGCTCTTGAATCCGCATAAAAAACAAAAAAATCAAAAACAGCGAAGATATGACAGCAACGGCAAATTTCAGACAAGTGGCGCAATACATCGGGTTGGCGATATGCGGCTTGATGATGCGCACCGCCTTCGGGGTGTTCGGCATCCTTTGGGGCATCATCAGAGAGATTGTAAACGGAGTGTTCCGAGTGGCGATAGGTGTAATCGTGGCTATCCTTTCCACCATTGCCTTCTTTGGCTTCATCCTTTGGTTATTCACCCTTTAACCCTTACCGACATGGCAAAAAGAAACAGCAAGACGGCAGCGCAGCAGTGCAGATATTACGAGGTGGACAACATCTTCGTGTATATGGTGGAAACGTACATCAACGGCAATTTTGAAACTTTCCGAAGATTGTACCACGAACTGAACAAGGACGCACGGAGGGATTTCATGGACTTCCTTCTCAGCGAGGTAGAGCCGACCTATTGGAGAGAGATACTGAAACAGATAATCTAAAAATGACAGCGATATGAAAGGAACAGACCATTTCAAGAGAACGATATATATGTACTTGGAACAGCGTGCGGAGGAAGATGCGCTATTTGCAAAGAAGTACCGCAACCCTGCCAAGAACATGGACGAGTGCGTGACCCACATTCTGAACTATGTGCAGAAAAGCGGTTGCAACGGTTTCACGGACGGAGAGATATTCGGGCAAGCCATCCACTACTATGAGGAAAACGAGATAGAGGTGGGCAAACCGATGGACTGCCAAGTGGTTGTGAACCACGTTGTGAAACTCACGGCAGAGGAAAAGGCGGAGGCACGTCAGAACGCTGTCCGCAAATACCAAGAGGAGGAACTCCGCAAGTTGCAGAACCGCCACAGACCGTCAGCGAGAAAAGAAAACCAACCCCAACCCTCATTATTTGATTTAGGCTTATGAAACCGAAGACCAAGATACAGAAAGAGGTGGCAAGACTTTCCGCCAACCTTCGCCCCATATCAGCGACACAAATAGATTGGGCATACCGCCACTGCGTTGAGCATATCGGCTACCGCACCAAGAAAGGGAACATCACCTGTTCCGACTGCGGTCACGAGTGGCACAGCGACAGCGGACTATGCGACACCCTTGAAGGCTGCACCTGCCCCAAATGCCATGCCGAACTCAAAGTGCAGGACACACGCAGACGCATCTACAAGGAAACGCAGAATTTCAGCGTGATAACCACCTGCAAAGGGTATCAGGTAATCCGCGTGGCGCAGGTCAGATGCGAGAGCAGGAAAGGCGAACCGATGCGTTTCTACTGCCACGAGGTCGTGCAGCGTTGGATTTCACCCGACGGCAAGGTTACGGACATGGCGTTGCTCCGTGGCTTCCTTTTCTGCTATTGCGATGTGTGGGCATTAGGCAGCGATATGGAGGTAAGACCGCACAACAGCCTATACGATGATGTGGTGGCAAGAAGCTGTGCATATCCAAAGATGAGGATATTGCCCCAACTCAGACGTAACGGCTTCAAGGGCGATTTCCACGGCATCTCCCCCGTGCGTCTTTTCAAAGCCTTGCTTTCAGACCCAAGAATTGAAACCCTTATGAAAGGCGGTGAGATTGAGGTCATGAAACACTTTCTTTTCAATACCCGTACTGCCGATGAATGTTGGGCATCATATCTGATTGCCAAGCGTCACAAGTATCAGATAGACAACCTCTCAATGTGGTGCGACTATCTGCGTATGCTCAAAAAACTCGGTCAAGACCTCCGTAACCCGAAGAACATCTGTCCCGAAGATTTCATGGCGGCACACGACAACGCAACCCGAAAAATTGAAGCCATACACGAGAAGGAAAGAGCCGCAGAGCAACGCCGTTGGGAGATTGAAAGGCGTGAGCGTGAGCAACAGCGACAACTCCAACGAAAGAAAGATGCGGAGGATTTCATCGCCAACAAATCCAAATTCTTCGGCTTGGTAATCACGGACGAGGAAATAATCGTCAAGGTGCTTGAAAGCATAGACGAGTATTACAACGAGGGCAAGACGCAGGGCATCTGCGTGTTTGGCAGTGGATACTACATGAAAGCCGACACCCTCATACTATCGGCAAGGATTGGCGATGAGATTATTGAAACCGTAGAGGTGGACTTGCGAACCCTCGAAGTGGTGCAGTGCCACGGCAAGCACAACCAGGACACCGAATATCACGAGCGCATCATAGACCTTGTGAACAAGAACGCCAACCTTATCCGTGAGCGGATGAAAGCGGCATAGCATAACCCCTAAAACAACATTGATATGGAAGTAAGAATTGAAAGTATGATTTGTGTGTGGGATGATGCAATCCCCACGATGTTCCTTGAATTTGTGAACCTCCTCACTCTCACAACGAGTGAGGGGGAATTGAGAAAGAGCGTAAAGGAGTTTGCCGAGAAGCACGAACTTGACAAGTTTTTCCTTTACGGCTTCGGCTCACACCATTTCTACCTGCACCAACGCTACACAAGCAACCCCGAAATGGTGATGAAGAACAGAGTTCTGTCAGTACATTTTTAACCATCTAAAAAGCAACATTATGACAACACGAATGACCATCAACGGAGTAAGCACCTGCGCGGAAGCAGGTACGGAGAAATACGAGCGTTTCCAATCGGGTATCGGAAGACGCAGGCGGACACTTGTGCAGTACGACTACCGCCACCCCATAGACAGAGAATTGTTCTCTTGTGTCAAACCCACGTTGGACGAGTGCCGAGCCGCACGGGACAAGTGGCTGAACGCAAAGAAGGGAAAGGAGGACAGACTATGAACACGACCTATCAAACGCTGATAGTCAAGTTCAGCGAACCTATCACGGCATTGGACGGTATCTTTGACGATACCGGAGCGTGGGGAACGGACACCCTCAAGGGGTGGATAGATGATTACGAAAGCACACGTTTCACCGCCACCGACAGCCATACGGCAGTCATCACGAGCGAGTACAATATGGAATGTGTGAAAGAGTGGCTACAACGGCAGACCCCCATTTCCGAAATGCGAGAATTTTGAACGGGATGGCGGTGTCCGCACCGCCAATACTTAAAACCCTAAAAACAAAAGATATGATAGCCAAGACGATATTACAGCAGATAGGCGGAAAACGCTTCACCGCCATGACAGGTAGCCGTGATTTCATAGATATGGGCAACGGCTTACGGATGAGCCTTGCAAGGAACAAAACAAGTGCCAACCGCCTTGACATCATCTATGACGAAGGGGCAGACCTCTACAATATGCGCTTCTACCGCAGGACGTTCAGCAAAAAGACCTTTGAGTGCAAGACAAAGGACATTGCCGTACACGAGGGTATCTATTTTGATATGCTGGAGGAAATGTTCACGATGGTGACGGGACTTTACACACGCTTTTGAGTGGCGGGGCGGCGAGAGCCGCCCTACTTTCTTTCAGTGAGCATGATGGCGGACAAAGAAAGTAGCAAAGAAACCTTTGTCCAATCTGCGATAACTAAAAAATCCGCAAGTAAAACTTGCGGAGGCTATATATTGGGTCGTTATTTTTTGGTGGAGGGGAATGATAATCTCGAACCGTTGAACTACACATTTCTGCTTCGTCTCCATTTCCCCCAACGATTTGATACGTTCAATCATTTTTGTTGTTCCTTTCTGAATTTTCCTAAATACTTTCTTCATAATTTCGCTATACTTTTTATGGTTAATAACTATGTTTTGTATTGCTCTCACAACACTTACAACTTGAAGTGTTATTTGGAAACCGATAGGCAAAAATGGCTCAACGATGTCAATTAACGAGAAAATCCTACGATAATCTATCAAGTGATAGAGCAAAAGACGTGCCAAGTTAAATATGGCACGTCTTTTGCCAGTTTTGTCAGTCCTTTTATGGGATATACAACAGCGCAAACTCCGCCTTTCTCCGTTTGAGCAGCATGGCGTGGCGTTTTCCTTTGTAGTTGCAGAAGGCTATATACTCACGGTAGATGTTCCTGTCACCAGCTTCCAGCTTCTTGATTAAGGTGCTTTTGGGGATTGTTTTGCTGCCTAACAGCTTCGCCGGTCCCACATTGTAAGCTAACGTGCCAAGCAAAATCGAATCAACCCCGAATTTACGGAACATGGCGACAAATTTGCGCAGGTCTTTCCGCAAAAGTTCATCCGCATCCCGTTTTGTCATGGTTCGTGCCGAATACTTCTCGTTTGGCAAAAGTTTGTGACCCCAACCGACGTATGGGTAGTGTTTTTCTGAGTGCCAGCCTTCAAAGTAGCGGCAGCATAAAAAAGCACGTTCCATAAGCGGCAGTCGGTAGATTGCCGCCTGCCCGTCCGTTCCCTCTTGGCGGCTGATCTGCGCGGACACAGAACAGACCGTCAGAAGTGAACAGAGCATTGTCATGAATACACGCATCATTTCAACAAGGGGCTGAAGTTGCCGATGGGAACGATGGTAAGATCGTCGTCCTTTACATTCCTGTTGTTGAAGTCAAATTCCAGTTCGTAGGAGTTGCTAAAGTTATCCTCCACCACCACGATGAAATTATGCGCCTCATCACCCGCCGCCGTGTAGTACAGGCGGAATTTTTCGTTCTCCAGCAGGTAGCGGTCGTTAGGCAGGAAGGTGATGCCGTTATCCATTTTGAGCGAGCCTTCCCCCTCGAACTGGAAATAGCGGATGGTATAGAGCGTACCCGAAAAGTCGCCCTCCTTTTTCAGTTCACAGCGGATTTCCACTGTCTGCCCCTTTACTACCTTGTTCGGCACGGGCATGACCTCCACCGTGAAGGGATAGGACTGCTGGATGTCCATGTCATCGTCACATGACACGAGGGTGAATGACATGGCGGCTATCAGGCATAACGCCACTGCCTTGAATATTGATGTTCTCTTGTTTCTGTTGTTCAGTATGTTCATTGTTCTTCGATTTTTAGATGGTTGTTTTTCTGTTTTTTCGTTGTCAGTTGCAGGTACTCGTTCAAGTCCTTGCAACCGTCATAGAGGGAGGAACGGTCGGTGACACGTTCCCCGTATCGCATGGTAAGTGCGGCAAGCGTCCGCCGTCCGGCTTCGTCACGGTCGAGGAAGCAGCCGATGCGCCCGTATCCGTCCAGCAATCCCGCCGCCTTCTCCACGTTGGCGACTGAGTTCAGCACAAGACAGTCAGCGTTACCGGTTACACCAAGCGTCACGGCAGAGAGAAAGTCCATGAAGCCCTCGAACACGAGGCACTCGTCAGCCGGGATGTCATTCGCCTTTACCAGTGATACAGACTTCGGAGGTATGCAACCCTTGAAATATCGGCTTCTGACTTCATAGCCACCTGCCATGTTCGGAAAGCCAACGGCAAAATACCGTTTCCCACGCACACCGTAGTTCAAGCGGCAGCAGTGACGGGATGCGATGGCGTAAGGGATGCCCCGTTCCTCTAAATACTCCGTCAGCAGTGAGCGGAGCAGCGGAGCGACCTCCACATCCTCAAAAACGGATTCGGTCGGCTTCGAGAGATAGACGGGCTTTTCCCATCCGGCAACCGTCATATTGGCGGCTTCCGCTATGAACTTCGCTTGCTTCATGAAGTCATCGCTTTGCAGAAACTCCCCGGCAAGCGTGAAGATGTCGCCGCCCTTGCCCAAACCGAAGTCGTACCAGAGCTGTTTCGCCACGTTCACACGGAAAGAGGATGTGCGCTCGCCCCTGTACGGGGCAAGATACCACAGCTCGTTACCGCTCCTTCTGACAGGCTCATGCCCCAGCCGTGCGAGAAAATCCGCAAGCGGCATCCTTCTGACAGCATCTATTTCCGTCCTTTCCATGCCCGTGTCAGTTGATGATGAACTTGATACCGACCCCGAACTGCGTGTGGAACTTCCGTGTGTCGCCACCCCAAAGGCAACGCTCCCGCAGGTTGGCAAGCAGGGCGATACGGTCTGCCACGTAACACTCCACATCGAGCGTCAGCGCACCGCCGTAGATGAAGGCGTCCCGGTCGTGCAGCGTGGAGCCGTCATGCAGCACCTTCTTCCCCCAATTTACCGCCTCATATCCGGCGAGAGCCGAAGCCCCGGCATAGACGAAAACAATCTTTCGGGCGTCCGACAGTATCTTGAAGTAATAGCCGCCCTCCGCCGTGAACTGCGCCACGGGTATCTTGGTGTCCTTGTAGGGATTGTTCTTCAACAGGTATTCGCCACCGAACACCCACTTGTTCCCCTTCTTCGTGTAGGTGGAGAGAGCCGCCCCGAAGCTGTACCCGCCGTCCTTGCCGCCGAGATTGAAGCCGTCCGCCATGTCCGCCCTCACCTCGATGCCCTGCATCTTCGGCAGACACCGCTGGGCGTGCGCCTGCCCTGTAAAAAGGGCAAGCGACGCGATGATTATTGCGATGTACTTTCTCATGGTCAGCGTACTTGAAGTTCGTTGATGGTACCCGCGCGTACCAAATCCTCGTTCTCAATCACGAAGGACTGGTGACGGCCGCCGTTCTTCTCGTTCAATTCCACCACGAGGCACTTGTCATCGGGGATGGTGAACTTCGCCATCGTGAAGACCGTGCGCTCGCTCTTTTTGCCCGGCACGAGGGTGGCGTAGTTCTGCGCGCGGAGCGGCAGAATAATCTGCTCCTGCACGGCAGTACGCTTCGCAACCTTCTTGTCCACGATTTTCCAAGTGATGTAGTCCACATCGAAAGGCACGTTGCTCTGGTTCTTTATCTCCGTGTGGAAATAAAGCAAGCCGTTGTGCGTGTAGATGCCTTTCAACAGGTATTGGATGCCGAAACGCTTGCAGCCGATATGCTTCACCTCGCGCTTGTTCTGTTTGTGGATGGACTTCATGATAAGGCGCACCAGCATCGGGCTTTCGCTGCCCAGCTCTTTCAGATAGATTTCCTGCGCGTTGTTCGGGCGGTTCACCGTGCTGCCGTCATGGATGAAGTCGCACATCTCCACGTTGAGCAACAGCGGTTCGGCGGCGTACTTCACGTTGAAGGTGTAGAAACTGCCGTCCTCCGTGATGACGGACATATTCGTTTCGTTGGGAAAATTCCTTACGGTAGCCTTCACACGGATGATGTTCTCCGCTCCGTCGGCTTTCCCGGCAATCAGGTCGGGCGAGCCTAAATCGACATAGCGCACCTCCGCCGGAAAAATGACGTGGACGGTCTTGTCGTAGGTCACTTCCAGACCGTGCGGCGGTATCATGCGGTCGAAGGTCAGCTTGCGTGACAGCCCGTGATATAGGTCGCCGTCCGCCTCCTTCTGCGGATAGACCTCCTTCGTCAAGGTCGGTTGTTCACTTCCGTTGGTCGTTTCAACGGTTACATTCTCCTGCGCGTTGGCAGTTATGATGCCCATAGCGAGGGCAAACATGATGATTACTTTTCTCATTACTTTTGGATTTTAGTGGTAATTTTTATTGTTTTCAATATTTTTCTTGGTAAAGCATGACCCTGTACCCGGCTTTCAGATGCACCTTGACGGTTCGCATCTTTTTGGCGATGTACTGGCTCGTGCCTTGTATCAGCCCCTTGCCCAAGTCGGAGGCGAGCTGCGCCCCGGCATTGGTGGAGATGTTGATGCTGCTTCCCAGCGAGCCGCCCATGTTGGCGGCGACCTCCCGGACGGCGTTCATCTCCATCGAGTTCGGGATGAAGATGCCGGGCTGTCCGTCCGTGTCATAGACCGCAAGCTCCACGGGGATAATCGTGCCGTCGTATTCCAGCGAGGTAATCTCGATGTCGAGCCGCTCACCCTGTATCTTGCCCGTGCCGACCACCACCGCACCCCGGGGTATTGTCCTGCCTGCCACCGCCATAGGCTCCAGCAGGCGCAGCCTTACCGTCTGCCCGTCCGTCACGCTCTGCGCCCCATGCACGCACGCCGGTATGGTGTTCCTGTCCAATACCTCCGCCGTGCCGACAGCCGTGTTGAAACCCCGGTTGCGTTCCTGCGATAAGGCGGCGACAAACTCCGCGTTACTCATAGGCTGTGAGAGTGAAGAAACTACTTGATGCTCCACCTGTCTGATAGGCATTGCCTTGTTCTTCTTCCCTTTCTGCACGGTAGTTGGCTCTGCCCTCTGTTCCGCCGATGGCTGTCCTCCGTTCTGACCGCCCATGTACTTTGCCGCCAGCTCGTAGGACTTCTCCATAAGAGCCACCTGCTCGTCCATAGAGGAAGCCTTGCCCCTCTCGCTTTCCAGTTCCGACTCCAGCGATGCGATGCGCTCCAACAATTCGTCCATCTCCGCATTGTCGTTTTTCGGCTGGTCGTAGAAGTTTCCGAGCGTGGCGTTCAGGTCACGGTAGGCGGCTGCGGAGGACTGGATGGTCTGCGGCGTGGCTGGCTTTGCCCTTTCTTCCTTGCCGCCCGGATTGGCGAGGTCGAAGTCCACTCCGTTCTCCGTTCCCGCTATCTCGCGGTCGAACATGTCGCCCAGCTGCCCGATGGCACGGTTGCGGCTCTCCTGACGCTCTTCCATCTCCCCATGCTCGTAGGCTTTCAGCTTGTCGCCGATAATCTGCCGGTTCGCCTTGTCAGCGTCGGGCATCTCGGTGTTGTATCCGTCCGTTCCCGGCGGTTGCTCCTTGCCGGAGGACGGGGCGAATATCAGCCACATCGCCCCGATGAACACCAACACCATAGCGGGCAGCACGATCATCTTCTGCCGTTTCAGCCGTTGCGCCTCTGTCAGCGGTTCGCGCTCCTTTTTCGGTTTCCCCGTTTCGGGAGCAGCTTTGTTCTCTTTCGTCGGTTCATTCTTTGTCTGTTCCATATAAATAAGGTGTTAAGTGATTGCCTGTTTCCGCCGGGGTCGGCAGTTCCACCCGTCCGGCGTGTCCCGTTTCCATATGTGAGCCGTCGTTCCTGCCGATGTCATAGACGGCTCTGCCGAAGGTGTAAAGGGCAAGCACCGCGAAGGCGGCGAACATCCCCAGCACGATGCGGCGGCGTGTTTCCGGCGGCAAGCCGTCCAGATACCCTTTGAGACTTGCCGCCAAGCGTTTCCGTTTGTCGTGGAGTTTCCAATACATGCCCCACATTGATTTTCTGATACTTTTCATGTCCTGTTACCGTTTGATAGTCTGTAAATCCTTGTTCTCAATGATGGTGAAACCCTCGATGGTAAAACCGTTCGGGTTGTCATCCGACCGCGATGCGTTCAGCAGGCGGCAGGTGGTCACGAGGCTGCGCTCGGTGACGTTGCTCTGCCGGATGATTTTCTGTGTGGCGTAGGTCACGGCACGGTAGGGATAGGCGTTGAAGTCGCACACCACGCTGTCCACCTTCAGCACTTGGTTGATGTTCCCGGCGATGATGCGGTTGTAGTACCCCTTCTCCGCGAAGTCCGAATAATAGTGGTACACGCTCTTGTCCGCCAGCAGCAAGGCACGTTTCACGTTGTGTTCAATCGCGCTTTTTTCAGGTGATAGCGTGAAGAACATCTCGTGGAAACGGCGCACATGTTCCCGTGCCTCCGCCGGGCGGTTCTGCGACAAATCCTGAGACAAGGCGAGCATCAGGCTCTTGCCGTTGTCCAGCACATAGATTTTCTCCCGTTGCTTCTCTGCGAAACGGTAGGAGTTCCACACGCTCCACACCGTCACCACGGCGCACAGCGAGAGGAAGACGATACCGAACAGGCGTATCTGCCTGAACGACGATTCGATGTTTCTAAGTGATTTGAATTCCATTTATATTTTCCAATTTATGATTGCACATTGATTATTTCAGCAATTTGCCGACACGTCCGACTGCGTTTCCTGCGGCTGCACCCGCCACGCTGCCCGCCATGCTTCCGGCTCGTCCCGCCATCTGGTTCACGTTGCGACCGTAACCGCCCATGCCTCCGGCTTGGATAATCCAGCCCGCAACGGTGGGAATGGTAAAGTAGCCGATGATGCCGATGCAGAGGAATACGATATACACCCCGTCGCTCGAATCCAGCGAGAAGTTCGGGTCTGCCTGCATCCGCTCGATGTCGTTTTGCAGCATCAGAACCTGTATCTTCGCCAGTATGGTGCTGAACATGTCCGATACCGGTAGCCACAGATAGACCTGTATATAGCGGCATATCCACTGCGTGAGCGTGTTTTGGAAACCGTCCCATACCGACAGGGCGAAGGCTATCGGACCGAGAATCGCCAGCACCACGAGAAAGAAGGTGCGGACGGTGTCTATCACGAGGGCGGCGGCTTGGAACAGCAGTTCGAGTATCTCGCGGAAGAAGTCGCGGATGCTCTTCTTCATGTTGTACATTCCCCGGTCGATATACATTCCCGCCATCGTCACCATGTCGGAGGGCGACCAGCCGAGTTCCTCCAGTTGCTTGTCAAATTCCTCGTTGGACACGAGGTAGGCGGTTTCGGGGTTGCGTACCATCGCCTCGTATTCCAGTTTGTCCTTCTGCTCCCGGTATCGGTTCATGTCCAGCGTTTCCGCCTCCAGCATCTTTGCCGTGCCCTGTACGACGGGTGAGAGGATGCTGTTTATCGTGCCCAGCACCACAGTCGGGAAGAACATGATGCACAGACCGATGGCAAAAGGACGGAGCATCGGGAATACGTCTATCGGTTCAGCTCTCGCCAGCGACTGCCATACCCGGTAGGCGACGTAGAACAGCGCACCCAGCCCGGCGATGCCTTTCGCCACACCAGCCATGTCCCCACACAGCGGCATCATCTGCTCATAAAGTGAACGTAAAATCTGATGAAGGTTGTCGAACTTCATAGGCTACCAGTATCTTTCGTTCATGTTCCCGTACAGCCCCATGATGCGGTCGAGGTCGTTCTTCTTTTTCGCACGCAGGTAACTCACGGAGATGTTCTTGTTCGTGTAGTAGCTCACGAGGTTGCGGTAACGCTTCATCTTCGAGTGGCAGCGTTCCACCACGTCCATGCGCTCCTTGTCGGTCATGGAGAGCGTGGTGATGTTCACCACGTTCCTGAGTTCCGTCAACACTTCGTTGCTTTCCTCCAGCAGTTTCGTGTAGCCGAAAGCGATTGCGGAAAGCTCTTCGGGTCTGAAATTCCCGTCACGGAGCATCCGTTGGAAACTGTTCACATAGATGTCTGTGATGTCGCCCACCATCAGGATGGTCTGCTGCACCTTGCGGGCGTCCTTGACCAGATTGTTCACCGATTTGAGGGCATCGTAATACTTCTTGTCGGGTAGGTCGGGGGTATTGCTACCCCTTTCCCCCCTAAGAACCGTACATGATACTTTCGCATCATACGGCTCAAGCAACTCAAAATTTCTGTTATGAAACCGGCTCATATTCTTCATTATTAAAAGGTTGAACATTATTTCTACCGCAGTAGCTATGCACGAGCATTCGCTCGGTTTTACCGTGAACCACTTTTTCGGATACCCGCCAAGGAGTATTCCGGGTAATGGGTTCCCCACAGTAGGGACATTTTCGCTGTTGGCGTTTCCAAATACGAACTATCGTATTCCTACCTTTTGCAGACTGGAGCATCAGACGGGTTTCCCGTTTTTCAAAATACTCTGTCCAATCCGGGTCGTAGGGGTTTGCATCACATTTAAGCTTTGCATAGCGGGTAATTTTAGTATCCGTCAGCCACTTAATCGGGTACAGTCCTTGCCTACCGTCCTTGTCGAAAGGTGCGGCGAAGACCCAAGACCTGCCCCTGTGCTTATGGAAATACCTCTCTGCTACCCACCATTTCCCTTTCGCTGGATGTCGTCGGAGCGACCATTGCAAAAGTTTCTGGTAGATATGGAAGTCCATTTTTTGGAACACTTTGCCCGATACCACGTGTTGGTAATAATTCGCCCATCCGGTAATGACCGGATTAAGAAGCCTAATAAGCGATTCCTGCGGGATAGTTTTGTGAGAATTGAAAATCTCGTTAATCTTCCGCTGAAATTTCTTTTGGCTCTCCTTTGACGGCGTAATTAGAAACTTGCCTTTATACTTCCTAATGTTGAATCCAAGAAAATCAAAACCTTCGTCGATGTGAGTAATCTTCGTCTTTTCTTCTGATAGGGTAAGCCCCCGTGCCTGAAGAAACTCTTTGACCATCGGCATGATTTCCTGTTCGAGCATCTCCTTACTTATACTGGTGATTATAAAGTCATCGGCATACCGTATAAGATGCACTTTCGGATAGTATGATCTCTTAGGGCTGTACAAATCAACCCTGTGAAACTTTGCTTCAAGCATTGTTTGCAGACCGTCAAGTGCCATATTCGCAAGCGTCGGCGAGATAATACCGCCCTGCGGAGTACCTTCCTCGGTGGGGAAAAGCTGTTTATTGAAAATAAAACCGCTTTTCAGCCACTTACGGAGCATCACTTTATCCATCGGGATATTGTTCAGCAACCATTCGTGGTTGATGTGGTCGAAGCATCCTTTGATGTCGCCCTCTAAAATCCACTGCGGGGATGACTCTTTGGACAGGTTGATGTAGCACTGATGTATGGCGTCGCCCGTGCATCTTTCCCTACGGAAACCGTATGAATGGTTGTCCGCTGTGGTTTCGGCAACGGGGTCTAATGCCATAAGGTACAATGCCTGCATCGCCCTGTCTTTCATCGTCGGTATCCCTAACGGGCGCAATTTCCCGTTACTCTTACGAATATTTACCCGTTTCAAAGGCATGGGATTGTAGTTCCGCCTTTTCAACTCTGTGATAGCGTTCGCCTTAGCGATAGAAGTAGACCATAAAACCTTGTCCACTCCCGATGTGTTCTTCCCTTTGTTGGAAGTCACCCGTTTAACGGCTAATGCCTTAGCCGCGAACGAATGGGTCAGTAGCCATTGCAGGGCTTTCACCTTGCCGTAGCGACCTTCCTTTTGAGCCTTTACAATACGTGCTTGCAGCTTTCTAACCTCTAACTCGCATTTGTTCCAGTCGATACTTTCCCAATTGCTGATTGTTTGGTCAGTAGGCGCACACGATGTTCTAATCTCGTTCATTTGCTTTCCTCCTTTTTTATAGTTCAACAAGTTTCTTGTAAAGAGTTACCTAACGCGGAAGTCTGCCCGGTTTCCCGTGAGGTGACGTTTAAACCTCTATCCATCCCATTACAGAATGGCATTCGCTTTCTCCGCAATCCTATACCCGCATCCCGTTCGGCTTGCCTTGCGGCTCACTTACCTATCGAATGATAGGAGAAATACGGGCTTACCACGTTTTACATAAATGACTTTCGAATGACTTAGGCTCTGTCTATACACCGGCAGCTCTAGTGTCCGTGTAGCCCCACAAGGTTCGGGGTTATCCGGCTGCTTACCATTTTGGTTCAAGCCTTATAGCATCTTTAGCTCGTTTCATACCTTACGATGCGTCAAAAACAGTTCACTCTCGTTAGCCATATCACTCAGCCTCGCTCCCTAACCTCCTGATGCTGGCGGTCGTTGCGTCCACCTTACGGCTTCGGCTTCCCCTTTAGGGTGGGTTACTTTGTCCGGAGCAGCTTCGTACAAAACAATTACTCGTGATGCACGTGCCCGTAGGCTACCACTGACGGAACAGTGGGTTTAAACTTTGGCTTACCGTTCCCGACGGTTAGCCGCTTGTTAAACAATCATTTATGCAACTATACGTGTCGCACGCCCTGCTGATAGATTTTCACCGTCTCCTGAAAGTTGCTCACCATGTTCGTGGCGGTCTTGGAGGTATGGATGATGTTTTTGGAGGCATTGATGATGCCCTGCGCTAGATTGCCCGGATCGCTTACGACCCACTGTGCGCTTGCCCTGCCCGCGAAAAGCAGGCACAGGCAGATAATCATTGTTATTCTTGTTCTCATGTTACTTTGGATTTTAGTGGTTGTTATTCTTCGGTCGGATGTCCCGGCTGCGGCTTCACCCGCACATAGTCCCCGTTTGGCGAGAAAGTCAGCACATCCGTGGCCTCGTTGTAGGACACGTCGATGCGGAAGCCGGTGTTCATGAACAGGTTGCCGTTCTCCTCCTGCAAGAGATAGGTTT
This sequence comes from Parabacteroides vesiculifaciens, assembly GCF_049860805.1. Lineage (NCBI taxonomy): Bacteria > Pseudomonadati > Bacteroidota > Bacteroidia > Bacteroidales > Tannerellaceae > Parabacteroides > Parabacteroides vesiculifaciens. The sequence continues at coordinate 1,213,344 of NZ_CP187555.1, read as the reverse complement.
CCGGCTTGAGCTTGCGGCGCAGACCGCTACGACGGAACACCGTCACTTTGTAGGCTTCGCCCTCCTTGTAGATAAGCACGTCAGGTTTTCCCTCCACGCTCTCCCAGTTCCCGCACAGCATGTCGCGGCGGTTGTCGGCCACGTCGCAGGATTGCAGCATCATGACCGCCAATCCGATAAGGCACTTGCTGACTTGCAGCATTTTCACTTTTGGTAAATTCATACGCGTTTTTCTTTTTTGGTTGATACATTCTGTTTTTTAGTTATTCCTTGTTTCTCCGCCTTTCGGCAAGCTGCCGGATGGCGGCTTCGATGTCGTCGCCCAGCTTCTCCGCCAGACGGTAAACCTCCACTTTTTCCGTTTCCTCGGTGGTGTACGCCAGATACTCTTCCGCGCTGACCTCCGTGGCATAGACCGCCGACTGCGTGCCGCCCAAGCCTATCCACACCTCCTTGTAGAGCCGTGAAGGGTTGTTCGCCATGTTGATGGAGAGTATCTGCGACTTCTCCTTTTCCGTCAGTCCGAGCAACGCCTGTATCTGGTCGAACTTGTTCATATATTTCCTTTGGTCAAGCAGGATTTTACAATCCGAGTTGTTGATAATGCTCTCTTTGACCACCGGAGAACTGATAATGTCGTCCACCTCCTGCGTCACCACGATTGCCTCGCCGTAATATTTTCTGACCGTCTTATACATATAGCGCAGATATTCAGCCATGTTCGCCGATGAGAGGGCCTTCCAAGCCTCTTCCACGATAAGCTGTTTCCGCACGCCTTTCAGCCGCCGCATCTTGTTGATGAAGGCTTCCATGATGATGATGGTCACGACGGGGAACAGTTCGCGGTTTTCTTTAATCGAATCTATCTCGAAGACGATGAACCGCTTGCCGAGCAGGTCGATGTTCTCCGTGGAGTTGAGCAGGAAATCGTAACGCCCGCCCCGGTAATACTGCCGCATGGTGGTGAGCATGTTGTCGATGTTGAAGTCGGACTTCTCCACCTTGATGTCACGCTGTGCCAGTTCCTTGCGGTAGTCGTCACGCATATACTCGTAGAAGGTGTTGAACGACGGCACGATGCTACGGTCGGATTGGATGCGCTCAATATAGGCACTCACGGCACTGCCCAGCTCGCCGCTCTCCGTCTTTGTCACCTTGTCGTCCTCCGACTTCCAGAGCGTCAGCAACAGGGTCTTGATGCTGTCCTTCTTCTCCACGTCGAAGATGTAATCGTCGGTGTAGAACGGGTTGAAGCTGATGGGCTTATCTTCCGTGTAGGTGAAATACACACCGTCCGCTCCGCCTGTCTTGCGTCGGATCATGCCGCACAAGCCCTGATAGGAGTTTCCCGTGTCCACCAATACCACATGTGCGCCTTGCTCATAATATTGGCGCACGAGGTGGTTCATGAAGAAAGACTTGCCGCTGCCCGAAGGACCCAGCACGAACTTGTTGCGGTTGGTCGTGATACCTCGCTTCATGGGCAGGTCGGAGATGTCAAGGTGCAGCGGTTTTCCCGTGAGCCTGTCCACCATCTTGATGCCGAAGGGCGAGAGCGAGCTGCGGTAGTTGGTTTCCTCTGTGAACAGGCACACCGCCTGTTCGATGAAGGTGTGGAAACTCTCTTCCGCCGGGAAGTCCGCCGCATTGCCGGGTATCGCCGCCCAGTAGAGTGTCGGGCAGTCGATGGTGTTGTGGCGCGGCACGCATTCCATGCTTGCCAACTGGCTGCCCACGTCGTTCTTGATATGCTTCAGTTCCTCCGCATCGTCGCTCCACGCCATGACGTTGAAGTGTGCCCGTACCGAGGTCAGTCCGTAGGAATGGGCTTCGTTCAGGTATTGGTCTATCCACTCGCGGTTGATGCTGTTGCTCCTTGAATAGCGAGATAGCGACTGCATGTTACGGGCGGACTTCTCGAACTTCTGCAAGGTTTCCTCACTGTTGTCTATCAGCACATACTGGTTGTAGATATGGTTGCAGGAGAGCAGAAGCCCCACCGGGGAGGCGAATGACAGTCGGCAGTCACTCCGGTCGGTGGAGAGCTTCTCGTAACGGGTGTCGGTAGCCACCTTGCCCGGCAGGTCTTCCGCGTCGGAGAGGGTGTGCAGACACAGGCGGTTGTCGCCGATGCGCATCTCCCTTGCCGAAAGCTCGATGTCCTGCAAGGTGGTGTCACCTTCCGGCATGAGCGAGAAGTAGCGTTCAATAAGTCCCGTCTTTCCCTCAGTACCCACAATCTCATCGGTGGAGAGGCGGCGCAGCCTGACAAGCCCGCTGTCGTTCATGATGCGCTCGAACTGTTCGCAGGCTTCCAAGAACTTGGTCGTGGTTTCCCTGTCCAGCTCCTTCGGGATGATATGTCCCCGGCACAGCGTGCTGAAATTGCTCTGCATCCGGTTACGCTCCTTTGTTGTCTTGGTCAGGTAGAGGTAGCAGGTGTGTTTCAGGTACGGACGCTCGTTGAAGTGACGCTCGAAAGAGCGGCTTAAAAAGCTCATGTCGTCCTTCTGAAGCTCCGGTTTGTAGCGTTCCTTGATGAACCAGTCCTGTTTGTGGACGACGGAGTAGTCCGGCAGCACCTTGATAGCCTTGCACCAGCAACTGTGTATCGCCTCGTACTCCGCACCCGTCACGGTGTAAAGTTCCGGTAGTTCCACCTCGAAAGCCACCGTGATGTCGGCGTCCTTTGAGATGATGCAGCCATGCTCCACCGCTAAAAGTGGGAACCTGTTTTCCAGTGTTGTCATTTTCGATGTATTCCTCATTGTCTTTCTTCCTTTCGTTGTCGTTTGAACAGACGGGTTATCCGCCGCCGGTTGATAAGGTATCGGGGATGGCTCCGTGCCGCTCCTAATTTCATCAGCCCGTGTTCACCGTACCGGGCGTTCAGCGCGAAGGTCTGCCATACAAGGAGGGAGGACGATGCCGCGCCGAAGCCGATACATATCCACTGGTCGATACCGACCATGTAGAGGATGACGAACAGGACGAAGAGAGCCAGCAGACCTCCGCAGAAGATGAAGAGGTACTGTGCCTTCAAGCCCTTGAACTCTACCGGACGGCCGATACCCTTGTTGATTGGGTATTCAGCCATACATTATTTATTAAAGGAAGAATGAGCGCAGGATGGTGGCGGCAACAATCAGGAAGATGCACGCGCCGAACCACGAGGCGGCTGTCTTGCTGGTGTCGGGGTCGCCCGATGAAAACTTGCCGTACACTTTTACGCCCCCGATAAGCCCGACGACTGCACCGATGGCGTATATCAGTTTAGTTCCGGGGTCGAAATAAGAACTCACCATAGAGGTGGCTTCGTTGATGCCCGCGATGCCGTTTCCCTGCGCGAAAGCGGAGGCGGTTGCGGCGATGACAAGTGCCGCGGAGAGGATTGCTTTTCTGTTTTTCAAGATGTTCTTGTTCATAAACTGTTCTTGTTTTTTGCCGTCAAAAGGGTGGATGGTCCTTTGTCGGGCGGTTGATACTTTGTTTCTTTACTTTGGTTTTAGTGGATGCCCGTTTGTTTCCACGGACGTGGGCGTGTCCGTTGCGGATGGGGATGCGCCTTGCGTTTCCTCGCCGCGTGGGTTGATGTCATTCTTTCATGTTCATTTCTTTTATTGTTGTCATACATAGTTGCGAATGTCGAACTCCTCGATGTTGTCCGGCACGACGAACTCCTTTTCAGATTTCTTCAGCCGAATCTCGATAAGCCCCTTGATGCGGATGCCTATCTCCGAAGAGCCTTCCATCATTTTCTCGTACAACTCCGTGCCCTCCATGTCGGTGAACACCTTAGCCGCCTTTTCACGTTCCGCCTGTGTCGCGTCCGGGTTTTTGGCGGTCTTGCAGGCGTCGTCAATCTCGTCAAAGCTGCTGCCCGAAGCCCGTGGCGTGTCCGAGGCGTCCTCTTCCGGTTCGTCGTCCCCGTATCCCAGTTCCTCCGGCGGTATGCTCGTGAAGGTCTCATCGAGTTTTTCCTCCGGGACTTGTGCCGGGCGGGATGCGTTTCCCGTTTTTCCGTCGTCAAAAGTAGCCTCTTCCTCCGACAGCTCAATGCCTTTTTCAATAGTGGCGGCTTCTTGCGTCGGTATGGCAGCGGTTGTCCGGGTGGATGCCATCCTGAAACGGCTCTTGCCGATGATGTCCGCCTTTTCCGCAGGGACTTCCTCGTGTGCCGCTATGCGTTTAGCCTCATTCCCGTCCAGTGACCGCCATAATCCGACAATGCCCTTGAAGAAGCGGACAATCCGCGTGTCCATGATGCGCTCGTAAAGGAGCAGGAACAGGAACCAGAGGTTGCAGCCGACCGATACCGCCAGCAGAATGTCTGTCATGCTGATTGTGTAATTCATATCCTTCCGTTTTTGGTTAGAATACTGAATTGTAATTTCGGGCATAAAGGCTCTTTATCGCATCTTCGCACTGGTTGAAGTGGTGCGTCAGCACATGGTCGATGTAAGCGGACAGCGTAAGCCGGTCATGCCCGATTACACGGGTGATACGCATGATACGCTCGTGGTACTCCGGGCGCACATACGCCATCTTCCCCTCACGTGCCTTTACTTCCGGGTCGCGGATGAACAGGCGTTCATAGTCCTTCTCACTGCATTTGCCGCTTACCGGGACAGGCGACAGTATTTCCACACTCGCCTGCACTTGGGTAAACATACCTCCGCAGTCTTGCTGTGGTCTTTTTTCATTCGGTGTCATTTCTTTTTCCATTTTCAAATCAGATCTTCACGTTGTTTCTTGTACAGTTCGTTGATTCTCTCCTTGTGCTGTTCCAGATGCTGGCGCAGCACGGTATCCACATATCCGCCTACTGAGATTTCCCCTCCGGCGATATCGTTCACGATTCTGAGGATCTTGCCGTGGACGTCACGGCTGATATAGACACATTGGCGGGTCTTTATCTCGTTGCGGCGCAGGAATAGCTCGTTGTAGTCCTCGTCCTGCCTTTTCCGGCGTCCACTTTCCCTCTGCGCTTTTTCCCGTGTTACGGGTTGCACAGGAGATGGTTCCGGTGCGGCGGTGTCCTCTTCGGTCGGTGCAGCTGCGGGTACTTCCTGTGCGGGGCGCAGTGTCCCGTCCTGTGTGCGCCGCCCGATGGAGGCTAACAGCAGTTCCTCGTCGATGCCTTCCGTGTTCACTTTCCTGCTGCCCATGCTCACTGCGGTCTGATGATGTCGCTTATCTCTTCGGAAAACTCCCGGATGCCACTCCCTTTCAGCAGTGCCGTGTCCATCGGGAAGATGGTGGAGCGGAAAACGCTCTTGCGCTCTTCCGAAAGGTCACGGCGGAACTTCTTGCTGTCGGGCAAGCGGGTGGAAAGTACCGGAAAGCCCATTTCGGCTATCACTTCCTCGTAGATGCCGTACAAGTCGTTCCTCTCCCTGCCGTCCACCATCGTCCAGAACAGATGCAGCCCCTTTGTTTTCGCCTGTCCGGTAGTCATCAGCCTGTCGCGGAACATCGTGACGAATTTCAGGGTACTCTCCACGACAAAGCGGTCGGCACTCAGCGGAGTGAAAATGTAGTCCATCTGCGAGAGCGTCTTTATCACGCCGTTGCTTCGGAGTGTGCCGGGCATGTCGAAGAACACCACGTCGGGTTTCACGTCCTCAGTGGCAATCATCCTCTCGGCATCGTCGAGGGCGTTCACCGCATTGCTTTTGACGATGGTGTAGGCGTTCTTTTTGATCCGGCGGAAATGGTCGCAAGCGAGAGCCTTGAAGTAGGTGCTGCTGTCGATAAGCCCCATTTCGTGTTCGCGCAGCCCGTGGATGCTGTGCTGCGGGTCGTCGCAGTCCACGACGGCGACATTGTAGCCTTTCACGTTGTGCAGGTAGCTGGCGGCAAGTGCCGTGACAGTGGATTTGCCGATGCCACCTTTCTGTGTTGCGAATGCAACGAAGATTTCCTTACTCATAGTTCCATTTATTTTAATTGTTGATGATTTGTTTTTCTGTTTCCATACGGATTTGGCTGTCGCACCATCCGCTTCCGTGACTACACACGCAGGCGGGTCGTCGCGTATCCGGTTCTGTGGTGAAGCGGTGCGTCGGACAAATGGTGATTGACGACATTGCGTCATGAAGTCATTGAATCCATACGTCACCGAATTGTCGGAGAACCGGGTTTCCGACGGTTCGGGTATCCGTTTCGGCAAGTATCCGAAGAAGCGGATTTCCGGGTATTTGAATGTTCCGTTTATCATATCTTCAAATCGTTCGTTTCTTGAATCATGCTGCAAATAAACAAGTATATTTTGGAACCTGTATCACTTCTCCGGCAAGTGGCGGCACGTTGCGCCGGTTGGCAGTCATTGACCGGGTCAAGCATCTGTCCGATACCGCTTTAAGGGCGTAACTTTGCACCCGGACAGCAGGGTTCGCCGATGACGCGCGGCCCGGAGTCCTGAAAGGTATTTTCCCAATCCGTCCCCTGACGGATTTTTATGTTCACCTGAACATAGCAAGATGTCTTTTCAGCCGCTCAAAATATTTTGAGCAGCCACGAAAAGCACTTGCCCTTGCAGGGGGCGGGCTTTCCCTCCGAAGTCGGGAAGCCTTTCAGAACTGCGGTGCTGTAATCCGAAGCGGCGGCTTATGCCGTCAATCCGCTAAATCCAAAGTAATATGAAAGAGAAAAGGAAAAGCAAATCAGGGAGAAATCCCAAACTTGATCCGGCGGTGTACCGGTACACCGTCCGTTTCAACGAGGAGGAACACAACCGTTTCCTCGCCATGTTCGGAAAATCGGGTGTCTATGCACGGTCTGTTTTCCTCAAAGCGCACTTCTTCGGGCAACCGTTCAAGGTGCTGAAGGTGGACAAGACGTTGGTGGACTATTACACCAAACTGTCGGATTTTCATGCACAATTCCGTGCCGTGGGTACGAATTACAACCAAGTCGTGAAGGAACTGAGGCTGCATTTTTCAGAGAAAAAGGCGATGGCGTTGCTCTACAAATTAGAGCAACACACCGTCGAACTCGTGAAACTGAGCCGCCGGATTGTGGAACTTTCAAGGGAAATGGAGGCAAAATGGTCGCAAAAATCAGTGTAGGAAGTTCGTTGTACGGCGCGATTGCCTACAACGGGGAGAAGATTAACGAGGCGCAGGGGCGGCTTCTCACCACCAACCGCATCTACAATGACGGTTCGGGAACGGTGGACATAGGCAAGGCGATGGAGGGTTTTCTCACCTTCCTGCCACCGCAGATGAAGATCGAGAAGCCGGTGGTGCATATCTCTCTCAACCCGCACCCGGAGGATGTGCTGACCGATATTGAGTTGCAGAATATCGCCCGCGAGTATCTGGAAAAACTCGGTTTCGGAAACCAGCCTTATCTTGTATTCAAGCACGAGGACATCGACCGCCACCACCTGCACATCGTGACGGTCAACGTGGACGAGAACGGGAAAAGGCTCAACCGGGATTTTCTCTACCGCCGCAGCGACCGTATCCGCAGGGAACTGGAACAGAAGTACGGATTGCATCCGGCAGAACGTAAAAATCAGAGATTGGATAATCCGTTGCGCAAGGTGGCCGCATCGGCAGGTGATGTGAAGAAGCAGGTAGGCAACACCGTGAAGGCTCTGAATGGGCAGTACCGTTTCCAGACGATGGGCGAATACCGTGCGCTCCTTTCCTTATATAATATGACGGTGGAGGAAGCGAGGGGCAACGTGCGCGGACGGGAGTATCACGGGCTGGTCTATTCCGTCACGGACGACAAGGGTAACAAGGTGGGCAACCCGTTCAAATCCTCGCTTTTCGGGAAGTCCGCAGGCTATGAAGCCGTACAGAAGAAGTTTGTCCGTTCCAAATCGGAAATCAAGGATAGGAAACTGGCAGACATGACGAAACGCACCGTCCTTTCCGTGCTGCAAGGCACTTATGACAAGGACAAATTTGTATCCCAACTCAAAGAGAAGGGCATCGACACCGTACTGCGCTACACAGAGGAAGGGCGCATCTATGGGGCTACCTTCATCGACCACCGCACGGGATGCGTGCTGAACGGTTCGCGCATGGGTAAGGAGCTTTCGGCGAATGCCTTGCAGGAACACTTCACCCTGCCATACGCCGGACAACCGCCGATACCGCTATCCATCCCTGTGGATGCTGCGGACAAGGCACACGGGCAGACCGCCTACGACAGTGAAGATATATCGGGCGGTATGGGCTTGCTCACTCCCGAAGGTCCGGCGGTAGATGCCGAGGAAGAGGCTTTCATCCGGGCGATGAAGCGCAAAAAGAAGAAAAAACGCAAGGGCTTGGGTATGTAATCAGAGTATCAACAATTAAAAAATCAATGTATGTCACAACAAGAAGACGATTTGAGGGCATTGGCGAAAATCATGGATTTTCTGCGTGCCGTGAGTATCATTTTAGTGGTCATGAACGTGTACTGGTTCTGCTACGAAGCCATCCGGCTGTGGGGCGTGAACATCGGCGTGGTGGACAAAATCCTTCTGAACTTCGACCGCACGGCGGGGCTGTTCCATTCCATTCTCTACACGAAGCTGTTTTCCGTCCTTTTGCTTGCCTTGTCCTGTCTGGGTACGAAGGGTGTCAAGGGTGAGAAAATCACTTGGGGGAGAATCTGGACAGCATTTGCCGTCGGGTTCGTGCTGTTTTTCCTGAACTGGTGGTTGCTGCCCCTGCCGCTGCCGCTTGAAGCGGTGACGGGACTGTATGTCCTTACCATTGGAACGGGCTATGTCTGCCTGTTGATGGGTGGTCTGTGGATGAGCCGCCTGTTGAAACACAATTTGATGGAGGATGTTTTCAACAACGAGAACGAGAGTTTCATGCAGGAAACGAGGCTTATCGAAAGCGAGTATTCGGTCAATCTGCCGACACGTTTCTATTACAGGAAACGCTGGAACAACGGTTGGATCAATGTAGTTAATCCCTTCCGTGCGTCCATCGTGTTGGGTACGCCGGGCAGCGGCAAGTCCTATGCCGTGGTAAACAATTTTATCAAGCAACAGATTGAAAAGGGCTTTAGTCAATACATCTACGATTTCAAGTATCCCGACCTATCTACTATTGCCTACAACCATTTGCTGAACCACCCGGACGGCTACAAGGTAAAGCCGAAGTTCTATGTGATCAACTTCGACGACCCGCGACGCTCTCATCGGTGCAATCCCATTCACCCGGATTTTATGGAAGATATTACGGATGCCTATGAGAGTGCCTACACAATAATGCTCAACCTCAATAAAACGTGGGTGCAAAAGCAGGGCGACTTCTTCGTGGAGTCACCTATCATTCTGTTTGCCAGTATTATCTGGTATCTCAAAATCTATCAGAACGGGAAGTTTTGCACGTTTCCCCATGCTATCGAGTTTCTGAACCGCCGTTACGAGGATATATTTCCGATACTGACCTCTTATCCGGAGCTGGAGAACTACCTTTCGCCGTTCATGGATGCGTGGCTTGGAGGGGCTGCGGAGCAGCTCATGGGTCAGATAGCGTCGGCAAAAATCCCGCTTTCGAGGATGATTTCACCGCAGCTCTACTGGGTGATGTCAGACAGCGAGTTTACGCTGGACATCAACAATCCCGAAGAGCCGAAAATCCTCTGCGTGGGTAACAATCCCGACCGTCAGAATATCTACGGTGCGGCACTCGGTCTGTATAATTCCCGTATCGTGAAGCTCATCAACAAGAAGGGGATGCTGAAGTCATCGGTCATCATCGACGAGTTGCCCACAATATACTTCAAAGGGTTGGACAATCTTATAGCTACCGCCCGAAGCAACAAGGTTGCCGTGTGTCTGGGCTTTCAGGATTTCAGCCAGTTAGTGCGTGACTACGGGGACAAAGAGGCGAAAGTGGTGATGAACACTGTCGGCAATATTTTCTCCGGTCAGGTGGTGGGGGAAACAGCCAAGACGCTCTCCGAGCGGTTCGGTAAGGTGTTGCAGAAACGGCAGTCCATCTCCATCAACCGGCAGGATGTTTCCACCTCCATCAACACGCAGATGGACGCGCTCATTCCACCGAGTAAGATTTCCGGGCTTACGCAGGGAATGTTTGTCGGTTCTGTATCCGACAACTTCAACGAGCGTATCGAGCAGAAGATTTTTCATTGCGAGATTGTGGTGGATGCCGAAAAGGTGAAACGGGAAGAAAGTGCCTACAAGAAAATTCCCGTCATTACAAACTTCACGGACGAGGACGGCAACGACCGCATGAAGGAAACGGTGCAGGCGAACTACCGGCGCATCAAGGAAGAGGTGAAGCAGATTGTGCAGGAGGAACTGGAGCGTATCAAAAACGATCCGGTGCTGTGTAAACTGCTACCAGATAATGAGACTGTCTAACAAGTCCCCAAAATTGAAAATTATCCCTATCGAAGTTTGAAGTGACCCCCAAAAGTTGGATACAATTTTTTTGGGGGGCACTTCAGTTCTGACGGGTAAAATCGTAAAATTCGGACTTGTTAGACAAATACTTACGCGGTTTCAACCTCAGGTACTGAATCTATCGAATTGACAAATTTAACCAATTGCGGATCTGAATCTTTTTGTATGAGGTTTCGGAGACTCTTTTTCAATTCATAAGCATCATCCCCTGCTGTATTTATTAAATCCATATAAAAATCTTTGTTTTGCAGAATCAATGAACGGCATGCCCCATCGGAAATTACAGGTTTCACTATTTTATCAATAACGTCTCCAGCTTGACTTTTCAAATTACCATGCGATCTAAGCCATGTTTCGAAAAATTGAAACTTTATTGCATTGATAGTCTTTTTACCGATGCAGAAATCATTTCTTATATCGGTAACTGTCGATTTAATTTTTCGTTTATCCAATCTTTCAACTATATTCTTGAAACAATTAGGGAAAGGATTCAAACTTTGAGTTCCAGAAGCAATATCCATCAGAATCTTTTTGCCAAATTCAGTCAAGTTATCTGGCAAGGATTTGATTTTAGCCAGTAAATGTTTTATTGCGACAAACCAATAATATGATGTATGTGCTGTTCTTTGGGCGTATAATGTATCAACACTTATTTCAGACAACGCTTCGAACGCTATTTTATTGATATGATCGGTCAGGACATTGCTTATTTTAGTGGTCAAATCGTAAAAAGATGCGTCAGGAATTACATCTTTAATATTGTTCTTAGTGATATACTTATCCAAATCGGTATTCCACTCTGCTAAATGCTCGATAAATACCTCATCCGTTACACCTATTCTGTTCTTAATATCTTCAAATTGGGGCAATATGTCTGAGAGCAATAATTTATAGCCAAGTTTATGATTTACCATGTATTGTAGTGTTTCATTTAATAGCGGTATATTCCATCCCACACTATTTACTAATAAGTCTCCATGATCCACATAATAGTCCATGAGTTCTGCAACATATTTTATATCTCCACCCTCTATTAAGGAAACGGAATGACCATGTGCCAATTGCATGGCGACTAAATCGTAATATCCAGACTCTTTAATGTTTCGGCCATCAGTTTCTAATTCAGAATGCAACTGATTTATGTAGGTTGAATCTAACGTTACAGGTAAAGGTCTTTCTTCGTCAGATGCCAATAAACGATAGGTTGTAAATATAGCCCCTATATTATCTTTATTTACATTCTGTTCATCAATGCAATTCGTGATCGCTTGCAAAAGCGTTGGAAACGTATAGGTAGAATTATCTTTTAACGTTTTTACAATATCTGCATGGTCGAAATTATCGGGTAGTAAGTTTGCCAAATAATTATCGAGCGCCTCCGAATTTGTTGCTACTTGATAATATTTATATGCTTTAGTTGTCGCGTTATCCCGATAGGCAGCATCTGTTGCATTTGCAGCTTGAATATAATCGATAAATGTATTTGGCTTGACTGTTTTTGCTTCAATCAATGACGTAAAATCGCACGCCAACTTATTTTGCGCAATAAACCTGTCTATTGCATCTAACGTTTTGAAATAGTCGCCGCCATTGAAGTCATTGAACCGAACTATCTTCTTATATAATTGAGCAATCACATGGTTTTGGCTTTCCGTGTCTAAATGCAACAGCAGTTCTTGGTATTCGACAGGGAACACCTGCTTCTCTATGGATTCTTTTAATTTCAATTGTGCTATTCTTTGCCATACACGCAGAATAACATCGCTCTTTCGAGTTAATTTATGCAAACAATGTATAATCTTATCGATAAGCGCATTGTCCATACATTGTATAACTTCTTCTAATACAGTGTCAAATTGTTTATTAGTCTCTGCATATTGATTTATGTCGTGGTCTTCTTCTCCGTTGATGCAGCCTTCAATATATTTTTTCAATGGAATTTGTCGAGCATCTTCAACATCGACACCATATACCAAAGCTGCAATTTCGCGTTGTGTTTGCAGATCATTGTTAATTATTGTTTGAATGCCATTCAGATAGTCGCCGGACAATATTTGTTCTACTGGATTTGCCAGAATATCCGTCTTCTTCAAACAGAACAATGCTATGTTTATCATCAAAATTTCGTTACACCACTCTTGTTTAAGAGCGACCATCTCATTGATATATGATATAATTTCCCTAACATTGGCATTAGGATTTACCAATCTGAATATCCGATTTATAGTTTCTTTCGCTTCATTTTCTGTTTCTCCAAATGCTTCAACAAACAGTTTGTTGAATATACTTCGATAGTCGGTAATAACAGGAGGAGCGACACGATAAACAATAGGGAAAGTTTTATTGATAAAATACTTGGTCAGTTGTTTCGTTTGTTCGTCGGTCTCATCTCCGAATGCACAAGCTAAATGTGTTTCATCGAAAGGAATAACAGCCCAAACATTTTCAAAACCGCTATCGGCGAAGAACGTATGGATAGAAGACCATAATTCTTTTACTTTTTCAGCGGGGAGACGATCCATGTTGTCAAAAACAAGGACTAATTTACGTTGTCCTTTTTCCTTGATAAAATCAGAAATGTCTTGCATCCATGTTTTGAACTCGTAAACCGTTGGTTCGTCTTCGCTCAAAGTCTCATAGCAAACGTCCTTTTCGACTTTATCTTGATAAATAGCTAACATATAACTCCATCCATATTTATGATCTTTGCTATATGCCCATTTCCAAACGCACAATGCAATAAGAACTGGCAGTGCAGCTATGATAATAGACAATAAAGAAAACCACCATGTTGTGGGTGTAGGTTTTACTGCATACGCAATAAATGTAAATATCGGAGTTAAAACTGCAACCAAAAATGCCGCAACCATACCATTACTGATAAGGGGATATTTTTCGGTTACGGTCTCCGTTTTACGGGCTAATAAATATTTCAGCTTTTCAGACCATGATACGGTTTTCGTACCTCCACCTTTGACTTTTATTGTTGCATTTCCAGATAGGATACCATCATCAATAAGTTTGCTTGTAAGCAATTCCAATATAGAGCGGCGTTGCAAGTCCTCTTGATGTCCCCATGCGTCATACTCAAAAAAGTAATAGTCGTCTGATAATTCACGTTCCAACATTTTAACCACGTTGGATTTTCCAGATCCCCAAATACCTTCGATGCCGATAATTCGAGGTAAAGTACATTCCTCATCCAATGAATCATTCTGACAAAAATGGCGAGCAATAGTTTTTGCCAACCTTTCTTGCGAACCTCCATCGAATTTGTCAATACCACACGGTTTATTTTGGATAAACCGCGGATATTGCTGTTTGGATTGTAGTTTTGTTTCCATATACGTAATTTATTGATTATACGAACTCCAAATAATTCTCCCGATTTACCACATGAAACTCGGCATAGGGATAGGCTTCTTGGAAGGCTTTCGGTGCGGCCGGCATTTTATTTCCCCACTTGAACTCCAAGGCGGTAAGACTGTCGGCACTCTCCTCAATCAGGTCGATTTCCTGTTTGTCGTAGGTGCGCCAGAAATAGAACTCCCTGTGCAGTCCCTCATTGAAGTTCGCTTTGCGCCGCTCTCCGATGATGTAGTTCTCCCACAGCGCACCGACATCCTGCCGAATGGCCAGCGGTGAGAAAGCCCCGATAATGGCATTGCGAATGCCGTTGTCGTAGAAGTACCACTTGCCAGCTTTTGTAACCTCCTTGCGTAGGTTACGCGAATAAGCCCCCAGACGATAGATAACGAAGACCTTTTCCAATAGGTCGAGGTATTTTTCAACGGTCGTCTTGCTCATGCCGAGTTGTTTACCTAACTCTTCGTAAGAAACTTCGCTGCCCAACTGAAAAGCTATCAATCGCAGTAGATCGCGCATCTTGCTCGAATTTTTTAAGCCGTCAATTGCTAAGATATCTTTAAGCAGGTATGCACCGACAATATCACGTAGGTAGTCTGTTTTACGTTCATAGTTCTCCATCATTACTACTTCGGGATAGGAACCGTAAATCAAGCGCGCTTCGAGGTTCTGGCGGGTTTCAAGTGCCGTTTCCGTCTGTGCGATTTCCCGTTGCGAGAATGGTGTAAGGAGAAATTGCGTACTGCGGCCGACCAACGGTTCACCAGTCTTATTCAGCAAATCGAATGACGAAGAACCACTTGCCAAGACACTTATTCCCGGTATTTCATCAACTATCAACTTCAGAATACTACCGATTTGTGGTATGTTCTGTGCCTCATCAATAGCCAGCAAATCAATACCATCCAATAAATGCCGATAATTGGCTATTGAGCGATTCTCCAATAGTGCTAATGTGTCGTAGTCTTCGCCGTTGAGCATCATCGTCCTACCTGAATAGTTGTCCACAATTTTACGCATCATTACCGTTTTACCAACACGGCGAGCACCAAAAATCAGTACTGCTTTATTGGGCGCGATTCGTGCTGTAATCTTCTCTTGAAGTATTCTATTTACTGTTTCCATACCTTATAAAATATAATGCAAAGATAATCATATTTTTTTTAATTGGCGAATTTTACAAAAAAAACGGGCTATTAAATGGCGATTTTTACAACCACAATCTTATGGAAGTTGTTTCATTGTTTTTAGTAATGATATATGTTCATACTATGATGACTCAATAATTTACCAGACATACGTTTCTGAAATTTGTCCTTATAGGAATGAAAAACTCACATATATTGTGCTAATTAATATATAATTAAATGAAAATAAAAAGACAGGATACGAGTATTCCTGTCTTCTCATATGTAATGGATATTTTTTTATTTTCTCATCCGCTCCAACTCCTCATCACGCAACATTCTCTCGTTCAGTTTTTCCTGCATCCTGTCAATGAAATAGGTGCGGCTTTCGTTCTTCCGGCGTTTGATATCAGTGTAGAAGCGGTAGCAGTCTTTAGAATCAACCCCGAATATCTTATAGAGAAGTGGGGCGAGCTGTTTGAGCGGCATATTGCCGTTGTTGATGCAGCCCATCACGTCTATGCCGTAGATAAGTTCCACGAGGTCGATGGCATTGCCCGTCCATTGAAGAAGGCTGGCGGTGGTTTCTGTTGCGTTGTTGGCGGATATTAGTGGTGGCACTTGGGGCGTGGCAAGGAATTTCTGCATCTTTCTTACGAAAGACAGAGCCTTGCTGACGTAGGCGGCAATCTCTCTTTTTTCTTCTGACAGATTACGTACGGGATGGTGCTGCAACTCGATTTCGATGTAGGCAAGCGCGATGACGGTAAGGTTCATGTCCATGCCGCCGTTGCACAGTTCGATCACTTGGGTGGCGAAAGCCGTGTATGCCGTTTCCATATTGCAGTCGCCGGCTTCGTTTATCAGGCGGAAAAAGTCGGTTTCCGCCAGCAAGAAATAATTCATGGTTCTGTCAATTTTGAAAATTACACTTTGTTTTCTGCGTGCGCACATGAATATAATTGGCAAAAAACGCGGCAGAAAATAAAAAATCCAACACTCAATTTTACAAAGTGCTGGATTTCAGAGGTATAAAATTCAGTATTTTTTCACAAGGACAAATTATCTCCGACTTAAATTGTTTGTAATCGGAACATTTATTCTATTCCTGAAAATAGAAATGTATGCTTGCCGCACATTTTGGCTATCTTGCTTTTTTATCAAGGATATAGATAATGCGACATACACCGTTGGGATAGCTTTTCAAAGAGGAAAGCGTCCAGTGTTGCTCTGGCAGAGCCGACTTAAAAAAATGTCGTCCGCTTCCGGATATGAAAGGAACGGTGTATAGTATGATTTCATCCACAGCGTGCATCCGCAGCAGTCCGTTTATATAGTCTGCCGTGTCCGGTGTGGCTTCCGCGAGGTAACGGATGTTTGTGCAGTCTTTTCTCCATTCGTGCAGCATTGAAATGGAATAGTCCGGTGTCACACGGTAAAAGGCTTTCTTCCTGATTTCATCAAGACCGCAACGGTCAAGGCACAAATCCTGATGTGCTTTATCATATAACTCTGAAGAAAGACATCCGTCCATCGTCAGTACGGCGAGAATCTGAACTTTACCCATAATCGTTTCCTTTCGTTAGGCAAGGGTAAAAAAGTAGCGTGCAATTCACACTACCTTCAAGCGATGGCTCTGGTAAAGCCTTTACGGAGAGTACGTGAATGCACGCTATGCGTAAGCATAGCATAAGCATCACGCAATCGTCTCCGTAGTTCCAATTTACCAGATTTTCGCTTGAAACGCCTTGCGGTCTTATCCTATATGTTGGCGGCGAAAAGCTCCTGCCAATCGCCGTTTTTCTCAAATGTTATGCAAAGATAGCCAAATTCAGTGAATTACGGGCTATGATTGCTTGAATTTATATTTAAGTCCATACTCTTCAAGTTTGCTGTATAGTGTTGTCCTGCCTATGCCGAGCAGTTCTGCGGCGACACTCCGGTTGCCGTTTGCCTGTTTCAACGCACGCAATATCCGCTCCTTATCCTCCGCGTCATTGCGCAAGGCGAAGCTGACAGTAGAGGTCGGTTTCGTCACGGCAAGTTCCAGATGCTCTTTCATGACAACACCTTCCTGCGCCTGCAATACAGCACCCATAACTTTCTGCCGAAGTTCCCGCACGTTGCCCGGCCATGCGTGTGTCAGCAACGCTTTACGTGCTTCGGAACTGAACCCGCTCACGCTACACTCCAGCTCTCTGTTTGCCATATCACGGAAGAACTCTGCCAGCGGCATAATGTCTTCTTGACAGTCACGCAACGGAGGAACGGTTATCCCGAAGTCGTGCAGGCGGTACAGAAGATCCTGCCGAAAACGCTTTTCATTCACCGATACCTCCAAATCTTCATTGGTAGCAGCGATGATGCGGACATTGAAATTCCGGTCTGCCTTGTCTCCGACCGGGCGATACCGCCTCTCCTGTATGGCACGGAGCAACATCTGTTGGGTTTCCAACGCGAGGTTTCCTACCTCGTCCAGAAACAACGTGCCGCCTTCCGCCTCATGGAAATATCCTTTCTTGGCATTGTCCGCACCTGTAAATGCACCTTTGACGTGTCCGAAGAAAGCCGACGGTGCAAGCTCTTTGGAGAGTGAACCGCAGTCCACCGCCACAAATGGCTTGCCTGCACGTTTGCTCTTGTCATGCAACAGGTGGGCAATATGCTCCTTGCCCGTGCCGTTCTCACCAAATATCATCACGCTCATATCGGTGGCGGCTACCAGCCTTATGCGGTGCATGATTTTCTGAAAGGCGGAACCTTCACGGGCGAATATAGGCATACGGCGTTGTCCTGCCTGACGTTCTTTCAGTATGGAACGGATCAGGGGGACAAGTTTATCCTCCACAAGCTGTTTGGGAATATAGTCTATCGAGCCGAGTTTCATGCTTTCCACGGCGGTATTAACTTCGGCGTAGTCGGTCATAATGATGAAGGGCTGCATCTTTCCCTCCTTTCGCATCCAGCACAAAAGGTCTATGCCACTGCCGTCAGGCAGACGCAGGTCGGCAACCACGATATCATTATCTGTTGCCTGTTGCAGATGTTTCTTCGCGGTTGAGAGGTGGTAAGCCTTCATATTGCGGTAGCCCTCCCGTGACAGCATATTGCAGACATATTCGCAATACACGATGTTGTCTTCCACCACAATTATTTTTGTCTTATTCATCTTCGTATTTTCTCCTTTCCTCTTCTGCCAACCGTATTATTTCCACTCCCTTATCCAGCACGGCAGTCACGGCATGGCTTAACGCTTCACCATCCGGGAGAGCATCGCCACGAAGCAATCCGTAAAGTACATTCAGCGGTTGGTCGGCACGGAGCACCTCCCACGAACTGCGCAGGTGGTGGATCAGGGAATCCAGCTTTTGCAGGTCTTTTTCTTTTGCTGCATCCCGTACCGCCTGCATTTCCTTTTCTGTTTCAGTTATCAACTTTTCCAGCATGACGGCTTCATTGCCATAGGACAATAAGGCGGAAAAGTCCGGTTTCCCGTCCGGTGTCGCTTTTATGGCACACCTGTCGGAAACCTCCATCAGTTCCGATATGGAGAACGGTTTGAACAGGCATCCGGCAAAGCCTTTTGCCAATAGTTCCCCTTTGTTACAACTGCCCGAAGCGGTTGCCACAACCACCGGGATTGTTGGTGAATTGCCCACGTTGGACGAACGCAACAGTTCCAGCAATTCGAAACCGTTTATATCGGGCATATTCAAGTCTGTCAGCAACAGGCTGTATTCTTTCTGGCGTATCATTTCCATCAGTGCCGCAGCATCGGTGCAAGTGTCGCAGTGTATTCCTTCTTGGGAATACATCTCTTTCAGCATCAGAAGTAATACCTCATCATTGTCAATGGCGACAACATCATGGAATTTATTGTTATGATAAACAGGTGTATTGCTTGTATATCCAAGCTGTTCTTCAGCTTCCTGCATAGAAATTTCAACTGTGAAACGACTGCCTTTCCCTTTCTTGCTGTCTAAACGGATTGTTCCGCCAAGCATCGACACAATATTACGCATTATGGCAAGCCCAAGCCCGAAACCCTCCTTTGCGGCGGCATTTGATAGACGTTCAAACGCACCGAACGCTTGTTTCTGTTCCTCTTCTGTCATGCCTGTACCTGTATCTTCAACGACCAGTGTCAGAACTCCATTATCATATTCAGTAATCAAAGAAACACCGCCTTCTTCTGTGAACTTGACAGCGTTTGACAGCAGGTTATTCCCGATTTGTATTATTCGCTCTTTGTCGGTCAATACAATGGCATCGTGTCCAGTCTTCACGGACAAGGACAGCCCTTTGTTCACGGCAACAGGCATGAACTCCGTTTCAAGTGTGTGCGTGATTGCTGAAATCCGGCAGGGTGACAGACGGGGCTGTTCCTTGCCGTTGTCCAGGCGGAAGAAGTCAAGCAAAGTGTTAAGCATATCCCGCATACGGTCGGAGGATTGCAGTATGTTTTGGATATACTGCCCGGACTTATCCTCACACTGTTCTTTCCGTATCAGTCCGGCATAGCCTGTTATTGCTGTCAGCGGTGTGCGCAGTTCATGGGTGATAGTATGTACCGCCTTCTTCCTTGACGTTATCAGTGCCTCGTTCCGTTGTACGGATTGTTCCAGTTGCCTTATCAAATCAGTTGTCTTGTGCTTGTATTGTTTAATGCTTTTTGCATCACGATGTATGATGATGTAGGAAATTAACAACAATAGAAGAACGAATCCCATTAAACCGCCTACTTGCATAAATGACTTTTCACGCATGGCAACTATTTCGTTTTCCCGGCTTTGCAGTTCGGTTTGTACCTTTTCTTCTATTTGGCAAATCAATTCTTGCAGTTGTCTGTTAAGTTCTGCATTACGAGCTGCAAGGCTGTCGGCTTGTTCCGACAATTGGCGATCCTGCACTTTCTGTTCGCTGATTACGTTTCTATTGACCGAATGAAGGATAGTGGTTGATACTGCTGGAGTTACTTCCTTTTTTTTGCCGAATATGCCTAAGAAACCTTTTCGTTTTGGCTTTTTGGACTGTTCCTGCACACTTTTCTGTACAATAACCGGAATTTGATTGGCTATCTTCTTGTTAATAGATTGTTGTTCATCCATTAACCGGACTATCTGGAACATCTGTCGTTCCTTATCCTCTAAAAGACTGCGCACACTATCGATGCGCTCTGCTGGATAGGTGGCCTTGAAACGGCAGAGCATACTGTCCATTGCCATACGCCGTGCATGGTAATGCTCGATATCTTTATCGTTCCATTCCAGTATTGTTTCACCCAATAGAGAAAATTTTATCATTTGAATATTGATATTGTTTATTTCTTTTCGGAGCTCGTCTATTTTTTTATTGCCAAGTTCTAATGCTTCTATCTCCTGCCATTCATAGAGGCTATTATATGCCATACATCCGATAAGAATGGAGATAAGTATATATCCCAACCGTATTGCCTTATAGAAATTTCCTGACCGCTCCATTATTTTAATGACATTGATTTTTGGAACATGAATAAAAGTTTATCTTTTTCGTTCATGCGGATATTATCAGAATAACCGTCTTTTGTTATTTGATACCCACATGGCTTAACCATAAAAATGCCTAAGCCCTTAGTGTACGAACTTACTTCTGAGGCATAGTCTTTACTTGTATTTAATGGAACTTTCCCTTTAATATGACACCACTCATTATTACAACTGATGTCTTCAATCTCAGACATCAGTTTTTGCAAATCTGTAATAGCTTTGGAACTCGCTACTTGGGGTATCTGCAACTCAAAACAGAGCATCGGTTCGAGAATGTCCACACCTGACTGTTGCAAAGCCAGCCTGAAGACATAAGGGGTCAGCTGTCTGAAATCAGCAGGTGTACTTACCGGGCTATAATACTCGGCTTGAGTAAAAGTTACTTTCAGATCTGTCACTTCCCATCCATGTAAACCAGATTGGCAAGACATACGAATCCCTTCAAAAACGGCATTTTGAAAAGAATGGTTCAGATAACCATAGGAGATGTCACTTTCGATTTGCAACCCTGCCCCTAACGGTAAGGGTTCAAGAGTCAGCCCTATTGTGGCCCAGTAAGGGTTGGGTGGTACTTCGATCTGAATAATCTTATTGACCTTTTTTATAGGTCGTTCTTTGTAGATAGTCTTGATCTCATCAAAATGGACCTTTACGGAAAATCGTTCTTCCAGCAATGTCTGTATGATTTCCTTTTGGGTCAAACCATATAACGAGATTTCCAATTCATCACTATATGAGTTTATGGAAAAGGACAAAGACGGGTCTTCAATCCACAATGTATTCAGAGCGGATATCACCTTGCTTCTCTCTTCGGGCTTATTTGGCCGGACGGAGGATTTGAGAGCGGGATGCTGATGAGATAATCCTTGAATCAAACAAGGTTTAGCACCTAAATAATCTCCGATTCGAAAATCTTCTATATCTTCTACAATCGCGATATCATTGGCACCCACTTCATCAACATTTATCTCTCTGCCCTGATAAATAGTCTTTAGATTTTTAATCTTGATGAATTTTTCCGAATCGTTGATTCTTACAACGTCTCGAAGTCTCAGACTTCCGTCAATTATTTTAAGAAAACTTCTTTTATGCCCTTTGGGGTCATGCTCTATCTTATAGAGATAAGCTGAAAGTCTGTTTGAGACTGATGCCGGAGGAAGTATAAAAGAAGAAATGGCGTCCAACAACTCATTGATACCGATATTGAACATTGCTGATCCATGTAGCACCGGATAGACTTTGGCTTTTGCCACAAGAGCGATTATCGTATTCCAATAATCAGCCGGTGAAATTTCGCTATCCGCCAAATATCGTTCTAATATATCGTCGTCATGGTTGCATACAAATTCTTTGTATTCTTCCTTTATATATGTTTGGGAGCAAACCGGATAAACCGATCCATCGACAACAGTTTGCATAAACAGGACATCTTGCGACAGATTTGTTTTTATATCCATATACAAACGCTCCAAATTCACACCGGCACGGTCAATCTTATTGATAAATATAATTGTCGGGATTTGCAGCTTTTGTAAAGTACTGAACAGCAACTTTGTCTGCGCTTGTATGCCTTCCTTTGCGGATAAGATGAGGACTGCTCCATCAAGCATTTTGAATGTCCGCTCCACTTCCGCAATAAAATCCATGTGTCCCGGAGTGTCAATGATATTGCATTTCACTCCATTCCAGATAATAGATGTCGTAGAAGCCCGGACAGTAATTCCTCTACGTTTCTCTATATCCATAGAGTCCGTTATGGTGTCACCATTATCCACACGGCCGCACTTTTCCGTTGCTCCACTGGCAAACAGCAGATTCTCGGTTACGGAAGTTTTTCCTGCATCAATGTGAGCAAGAATTCCTAAATTTATAATATTCATTTGGATTAAGCAATAATATACTACAGTAGATGCATTGTCGAAACGCACCTTTTAATACCTCCTCGTAGCATATGAGAACTACAGGATTACTAACTCGTATTAATATGTATATTATTACTGCCGCATAACGATTACAAAATTACACAAAAAAATATATCTAACAAAAGTGGGAGGATTTTTTAACTTTTTACCATAGACATTTTATTAGGGAAGCGTAGGTTCAACTGGCAAGTACAAATAAGTAGAAATGTTTGAACAACACCGTTTTAGGAAGTTGAAAAATCAAGTTTCTCTCTCGGTATAGCGTTTATTTTGGCCAATATCTTCTTTAGTTTAGCATTTGTGTATTTCCCATTCGTGTTCTATTTAGCTCCTTATTATGAGTATGTAGCAAGTTACTTATCAAATTCAGCCTCTTTGAGGGTCAAATATGGTTTTGCAAATGGTGACTGACAAGACATAAACAAGGTCAGCAGGAATTTTTTACATAAATGGACATGAATGTATATAACCTAAAATAAGAATAAATTTTAATAAGGGCTGCCCAAAAAGAAAAAAATGCAGTTGCCATCCTATAGATACTTGCAGAAAGGATAAAATTTACTTTTAGACCTTTTGGGATAGCCCTTATTAATACTTCAGATAAAATTCCTTAGGTTATATTTTCAATCCTTTGGACCGGGTTTCCTCCTTGGCATACAGTCCCGGACGCCCGATTATGACATGGTTGGCAACGATACTATCCGCCGGACTGCGTATCTGCGGCGGTGCATTTTCGGGATATTGCGCCTGCCTGTTCCTCACATCTTCCGCTTCCGGCTTGAGCTGTTGCCCTTCATTCTCCTTTTCTGCGACTTCGGGCGTGGGTGGCGCAAGCTCCAGCTGAATTTTTCGGTCAAGGGCGGCAAGTTCGGACTTCAACTGCTTCAGCTCGTCCTCCTTCTTCCACACCTTACCCGCTATCTCCTGTAACTGCGGTATCTCCATCTCCAGCACCTCGTTCTTCGCCTTGTACTGGTCGATGATGGAGGGTATCCTCTCCATCGCGTTGAGGAAGTTGCGGGCGGCGGCCAACGGGTCAGCCATCGCCAGATGCCCGTTGTTGTAGGTGTACTTGTAGTTCCCCTCGACCACGAAGCGGTTGTCGGTGAACTCCAATCCCTCTTTGAGTATCCTTTCGCTCACCACCTTTATCGGAAAACCGTAAAGTTCACCGACCTGCGTGTACAACCCTCCGGTCGTGGCATTCTTGGCTATCTCCTGCAAACGCTTTCCGATGACCTTCTCATCGGCGGAATCCACTCCGTCCACCTTTATTATATTAAGGCGGTTGCCCTCCTTGTCGGTCTGCACCACCGACAGGAAGCGGTTCCAGTCCTCCGTCATGGCATCTATGAAAGCCGTGTTGTTGCGCAACTCGCCGGTCTTTGACTCCAGCTTGAACTCCGAATCACGCTTGCCCTTGTTGAACGACTTGCGTTCCCCTTCGAGCGATGCGATCCGCTTTTCCAGTTTCGCCTTGTCCAACAGGTCGGTATTGCCGGAGAGCAACGCCATGTATTCCGAGAAATTCATGCCCGATTTTTCGTCCATTGCCCCCTCGTCGATGGTACGCGCACCCATCGCACCGCTTTTGAGCTGGCTTATGAAAGTCTGCTTGCAGTGCAGGAGGTTGAACTTGTAGCTGTCCAGTGACTTCTCCACCGCGTAGATGATTACATCCACGTTGTTCCCGGCGAAATGTTTGGCAATCTCATTACCTGCCCTAACTCCGCGTCCGTCACGCTGTTGCAAGTCGGACGGTCGCCACGGCGTATCGAGATGATGGATAGCCACACACCGTTTCTGGGCGTTCACACCCGTTCCGAGCATAGAGGTAGAGCCGAACAGCACACGCACCGTCCCGGCGTTCATGGCGTCTATCACCGCCTTCCGCGCCTTGTCGGTCTTGCACTCCTGAATGAAGCGCACCTCGCTTGGCGGTATACCGTAGTCCTCCGTCAGTTTGCGCTTGATTTCCGAATAGACGTTCCACCCGTCGCCCGGCTGGTATGTCCCCAAATCAGAGAAAACGAACTGCGTGCCTTTCTGGGCGTCGTATTTTTGATAATACTCCGCGATCATCTTGGCACAGTGACTCGCTTTGTTGTCGGGATGATCTTCGTAATTCGGGTCTATCATGCGCATGTCGAGTGCCATTTTCCGGGCATAGTCCGTGGCGATGAGCATCTTCGCCTTTTCTTCCGTTTCCGAAAGCGGCAGCCTGCCCAACAAGGTGGCATCGCCCGTCTTGGCGAACTGCATCAGTTTCTGTATGAAGTCCTCCTGTTCCGGCGTGGGCGGTATATGGTGCAGTATCTCGTTCTTGGCAGGACGGTCAACGCCCACATCCTCCGCCGTGCGGTAGTCCGTGATTTCATTATAGAAGGCGGCAAGCTCCGGCACTTTGATGAAGTAGCGGAAACGCTCCTTCTGGACCACATTGTTCGTCACGTTAAATTCAAAATCCGTCGTCTTCTTGGCAAATATCGCCGCCCAAGCGTCGAAACACCTTATGTCCTGCCGTTCCAGCTCCTTCGGGCGCAGGTACTTGAACAGCAGGTACAATTCAGTCAGTGAGTTGCTGATAGTCGTGCCGGAGAGGAAGGTCGCACCCAAGTCTTTTCCTGTGCGCTCCTGTATGGTGCGTATGGCAAAGAGCATGTTAAGTGCCTTCTGGCTTCCCTCGCTGTTTCCCAATCCCGCCACACGGTCGTGGCGCGTGTTGAAAGTCAGATTCTTGAACTGGTGGCTCTCATCTATGAAGATGTGGTCGATGCCCATCTGCTTGAAATCCACCACGTCGTCCGTGCGTGACTTTATGGCGTGTTCCACCTTCTCCAGCTTCGCTTCAAGGTTGTGCTTGCGCTTCTCCAATCCTTTCAGCATCGCCCGCGACACGTTCTTTCCCTGCTGCCGTAGCACTTCGAGGTTTTCCTCCACCGTGTCAAGCTCTGCTTGCAGGATGCGCTGCTGCAATTCCGGCGACTGCGGTATCTTGCCGAACTGGTCGTGCGACATGATGACGCAATCGTAGTCGTTGTTCTTTATATTATTGAAGAAGCGCACACGATTGGCGGTCGAAAAGTCCTTCTCCGAAGCGTACAGAATACGTGCGTTGGGATATGCCGCCTGATAGGTGGCTGCAATCTCCGCAACGTTGGCTTTCAGCCCGATAATCATCGGCTTGTGTGCCAAATTCAGACGCTTCATCTCATGCGCGGCGATGCACATTATCAGCGTCTTACCGGTTCCCACCTCGTGGTCGCAAATTCCGCCGCCGTTCTGTTTCAACATCCAGACGCAATCCATCTGTGAGGGATAGACGCTCTTGATACCCCGGCTTGCCAGCCCTTTCAGGTTGAGGTCGGGAAAGGTCTGATGGGAGCCGTCGTAGCGCGGGCGCACGAAACAGTTGAACTTGCGGTTATACATCGTCACAAGCCGCTCCTTGAACTGCGGCGACTGCTCTTCGAGCCATTCGGAGAAGCCGTTTCGTATCTCGTCAATCTTGGCGTTGGCGAGTTGTATTCCCTCGCTGTCGCGCATCTTGATGTCGTTGCCATGCTCGTCCTTGCCGATGGACTTCATCATGTCAGGGCAGGTGTTGTGCAGGGCGTGTTTTAGGAGGTGCATACCGTCATAGTTCCGGTAATACCCCTTCACCAGAAACTCGTCCGTGATTTTCATGGTGCGGTAGCCGCACGCCACCGAAAACTCGTCCATGCTTGCGGAATAGGCGATTTTCACCTCCGTGTCGAACAGCCGGCTCATGTAGGCGGCATAGACACCCGTCGGAATCCAGCGTTCCCCGAAATTGAAGTCCAGATCCTCGAAGGCGATGCGCTGCGGCTCGGCATCTTTCAGAGCCTCCAACGCCTGCTTCACCTCCGGCATACGCTCATTTTCGGGATTGTCACCCATCCATGCCTCTATGCGTTCCGCTTTCTCTATGACATTTCCGGCGATGAAACGGTCTTTGATTTCGTAACCGGTCACGAGCGGATTGTAGTAGATGCGCCCTTGCAGGGCAGTGAGCAAATCCTCCGCCGTGCTGTCGGTTATCTCCCGCATATAGTCGAGATTGACCGTACCATATTTGTTGAGCGACGCAGACAGGGCTTCTTCGGGAGAGCCTACGTTGGCATGGCTCTCCACCGCGAAGGAAACAGGATGCTCGAAGATGTCCGCCTTGACGAACTTTCCGTTTTCCATCCGTTCCAGCGAAAGGATGTCGCGCCCGCCCGCATCCATCATCACTAACTTCACGTTCTGCTTGGCGTTGAGGTTGCCGTAGCGCATGACAAACTCATCGTAACAGGTATTCAGATGCTCTCGCCACGGAACATTTGCCTCGCGCCGGAGCGATTCATAACGGTACAGACGCTCGTAGGCGTCACGCAGCGACACATACAACAACGCCTTTTCCTTCTGGTATCCTTTCAGGTCGAGCGGCTGGAATGTCGCCCCGTATGGCGTGATGTCTTTCAGGTAGCCGATGTTATGACGCCCCCGGTCAGCCACCAGCGACCCTTCGCGCAGGTGCATCTCCGGCGTGCGGTGGTAGGCACGCGGAGAAAGGTCCACGACTTCCTCCTTCGGCTTTTCCGCTTCGATGTCGGGGAAAAGGAAAGTCCCCACCGCTTCCGATGGGGTATCTGTAACGGCAGGTGCGGCGACTGCCTCCGGCTGTGTTTCCTCCTGTCGTGGCTGCTCACGGGAAGTTTCCGGCACGGCTTTCACTTCCGTCTTTTCCGCCACTTGTTTCTCGTTATGCTGCCTTGCCAGTTCCCGAAGTTCTTTCCTACGCTCCGGCGTCAAACCCATCATCATTTCATAGAAACCGTTGATGGGAGGATTGGTATCCCAGTCCAGTGTGGCATAGATGTCGTCCGGGTCGGCAGGCTTGGCGGTGTTCTCCGCTTTCACCTCCTTATTCTCCATAGCGGGTTTTGCAGTTGGAGCTGTCGGTGTAACCGTGACTTTCGGTTTGGGCGGAGTGGACTTTGCCGTAACTGCCTTTTTCACCGTCTTTTTCTTTTTGGAGGTTTTCGGTTGGCTGACCTCTTCCGTCATCCCCCAGAGGTCAAGCAGGGTGAGCTGCACGCCTGCGGAATATTGCGGGCGCGGTTCTATCTCCGGCTTTTCATCTGCGGGTTGCGGCTTTTCTGTCGGAGTTTCCACCGTCTGCGCCGAGGATACTGTTTCCAATTTTATGGCAGGACGCTCTACTTTATTTTGAACGGCAACTTTTTCTTCCGTTCCTGCCTGCCGGATTGAACCCGAATACAAGCGCATGGCAAGCCTGTAATGGAAATCCTCGTCGAGCATACGGCGCAAATCCCCGGCGATGCCTGCTGCCTTGCCCTCGTGCAGATAAACCATAGCGGGCTTCCCGTAGGGGTCTGTGTCAAGTTTCGCCATCGTATGCACGATGCGTTCCGGGTGGTGGATGAAATAGGCGTTGTCGGTCAGGGCGGTTTTCGTGTCCGTCTGTATCACGGTCATCAGCCGCTCGTCCTGCGACATTTCCTTCTTGCTGAGGTTCTTTTGCAGGACAATCAGGTCACTGCCCACCTCCGTGCCCGCGTTGTCCGTGAACAGGTTGTTGGGCAGGCGTATCGCGGATACCAGATTGGCCTGACTGAACAGCTCGTTACGCACGGAGGTCTTGGTGCTATTCAATACCCCTTGCGAGGTGATGAACGCCACGATACCGCCGTCACGCACGGCATCCAGTCCTTTGAGAAAGAAATAGTTGTGGATGGTTTTCTGGGCGGAGCGTCTGCCGAAAGAGTCGCTCCGCTGAAACTCCGCGTCGAACACGGCAATGTCACCGAACGGAATGTTGGACACCGCCAAGTCGAAATAATTGTTGAACGGTCTTTCGATTTTCTCAAAACCGCAGGTGCGCATTTTCTGGTCGGGATAGAGATGCCTCAAGATTGTACCCGTGAGCAGATCCTTCTCGAAAGCCATCACATCCGCATTGGGGCTGTGCCGCAGCATGGAATCCACGAACACGCCGACACCTGCCGACGGTTCGAGCATACGGGCGGGGCGGACGCTGTAATCTGCCAGCACGTCCGCGATGGTGTCGGTTATCTCTTTGGGGGTGTAGAAAGCGGTCAGCACGGACGCTTTCAGCGAATCCACAAACCGCTTGTACTCTGTTTCGTCCTTGCTGTTCTCACGGATAAGCCTGTGCAGCTCCACCGTCGGGGCGAACAGTTCGAGGTCGGATTTCGCCCACCGGACGGCATCCGTCAGTTCCTTTGCAGGGTTGAGGATACATTTCAGACCGCCGAAACCGCAGTACCTTTGAAGTATGGCACGCTCTTCGGTTGTCGCTGTCCTATTTTCCCTGTCAAGGATGAATGCCGTCCGTATCGCCTCGATGTTGTCCCGCAGTTTCTGTTTGCGGTTAAACGCCATATTCGTCTAAGTAAAGGACGGTTGCTCCCGTCAGCTCCGTGTAGAGCAGGTCGTAATCGGAAGACAGGGCGAAATTGTCATCCGAGAGGTCATAGACGGAGAACACGTTGCCGACAAGCGGCAGCAGTTTCAGGACAAAGGCTTCACGCTTCTCTTCCGGCACTTCATCGGCAAACTCGTTTTCCACGACTTCGCGGAGGATGGCGTAACGGGAATAATGCAGCCCGCGCAGCAGCGTGTCCATCGCCAGTTCCTGCGCACCATCGGCGGGATAGCCTTCAAGCCGTGCCCTCTCATACGTTTCGGCGGCACGGTCGGCCCGTTCCCGTATGAAAGCGGTGTCGTCAGCCTGTTCAAACTTGTTCGTGCGGAGATAGTCCAGCAGGTACAGACCGTAATAGGAAAAGTCGGTCTGACCCTCGTTTTTCTTCTTGTTGTTCATTACTTTGGATTTAGCGGATTGATAATTAACGGGATAATCGGTTGGAAAAAGGAAGAAAAAGGCACTCGGTATCCCTCCGAGTGCCACCACTAAATCCAAAGTATGAGTGTAATCCGGTATCGAAGAACAATTCATTACTCTGAACAAGTGGCAAAGTTAATACTATTTCTTCCGTCCTGAAAATTTCTTGTCCTTTTTAGCCTCCGGGAACACAAAAGTCGTGTTATATTCCCCGTCAAAGGCGACAACAGCATCGAAACTCTTGCCCTGTTTGCTCTTGAACCCTTTGAGCAGCTTGGTATGCCCTTCGGTGAGCAGGTCTTTGATTTCATCGTCGGACAGGGTGCGTCCCGCTTTCAGCCGGAACACGGGCAGTCCGCACTCCGTGTTGTCGCAGCGTACCACCTTGCCGTAGAACCGCATCCTGCCCGTGCCACACTTGGGACACGCGCAGCCGGAGTCACGGCTGCCGAAGAGCTTGTCGCACGAGATCAGTTCGGAGGTTATCTCACGTGTGTACGCCTCTATCTCCTTGCGGAAGGTGTCGTCGGACAGTTCCCCGCGCTCGATACGCGCCAGCTCCTTTTCCCATTCGCCCGTCATGGCAACATCGGCGATGCGCATCGTCTTGACGACGGAATTGAGGGCAAGTCCTTTTTCGGTGGGAACAAGCGACTTCTTGCAGCGTTCCATGTAACCGCGCTTGAAAAGCGTTTCGATGATGGAGGCGCGTGTGGCGGGAGTACCGATGCCACAGTCCTTCATCGCCTGCCGCAGTGCGTCGTCCTCAATTTCCTTGCCCGCCGTTTCCATTGCCGAGAGCAGGGTGGCTTCGGTATGCAGCGGCTTGGGTTTGGTCTTTCCTTCGGTAATGGACGAGCCTTTCGGTGTCAGCGTGTCGCCTTCCTGCCAGCCGGGGATGGTAATTTCCTCTTTTTCCTCGCCATAGACGGCACGCCATCCGGTTTGCTTCACGACGCTGCCTTTTACGGTAAACTCCACTCCGGCACATTCCGCCGTGACAGTGGTCACATCCTTGACGCATTTCTCAGAGAATGCCTCGACCATGCGCCCGGCAATCATCTGATAGATGGTATTGTCCTCTTTGGAGAGGAAGAGCGGTTTCTCACCCGTGACGAGCAGGGCATGGTGGTCTGTCACCTTGCCGTCGTCCACGCTGCGGCGTGTCGGGGCGGCTTTTGCCCGCACCTTGTCTTTCCATTCGGGCTGTGTGCCGATGAAAGCGAGCAGTTTGGGAATTTCGGCAAACACGTCTTCGGGGATGTAGCGGCTTCCCGTTCTCGGATAGGTTATCAACTTCTTTTCGTAGAGTTTCTGCGCGATTTCAAGCGTCTGTTCCGCCGTGAAGCCGTGCTTGGCGTTGGCTTCTTTCTGGAGCGTGGTCAGGTCGTAGAGCAAGGGAGTTTCCTCCGTCTTCTCCTTGCGCTCGGCTTTCGTGACAGTGGCGCAACCTGCCGCCTTTACCTTATTATATAGTTCCATCGCCGGTTCTTTCTCTTTCCATTTCTCGGAGGATGAGAATTTCACGACTTCGCCGTCGCAACCGTCCGTTGCGATATGGAGCTGCCAGAATGCTTCGGACGTAAAGCGGCGGTTCTCCCAGTAGCGTTCACATACCATAGCCAACGTTGGTGTCTGCACCCGCCCCACGGAATACGTGCCGTGTCCGGCGGCGATGGATAACGCCTGTGTGCCGTTGATGCCCACGAGCCAGTCGGATTCGCTCCGCGCTTTGGCGGCGAGGTAGAGGTTGTCGTATTTGCTGCCGTCTTCGAGTTTCCGCAGTCCCTCGCGGATAGCTTTGTCGGTGAGAGAGCTGATCCACAGGCGCACGAAAGGAGTGGTGCAACCCGTATAGTGGTAGAGGTAGCGGAAGATAAGCTCTCCCTCGCGTCCGGCATCGGTCGCCACGATGATATGTTCGCTTGTGTCGAACAGTCTTTTGATGACTTTTATCTGCGACACCACGCCGCTGTCGGGCTTGTAACCTTTCTCCGTCCTGACCTGACGGGGGACGAGCGTGAATGTGTCGGGAATAATCGGGAGGTTGTCACGGACAAATCCGCGCACGCCGTAGCCGTCGGGCATGGCAAGCTGAACGAGGTGTCCGAATGCCCATGTCACGGCATAACCGCCTCCCTCGAAATATCCTTCCTCTCTCTTTGTCGCGCCCACGATGCGGGCGATTTCACGTGCCACGGAGGGCTTTTCTGCAATGATTGTCTTCATGTCTTCTTCTTTTTTGTTGATACTTTGGATTTTATTTTGGATTCAGTGGCGGACACGGGATTACATTTTCATGCCCTTGCCCGTTTTCTTCTGCGGCTTCTCCTGCTGCTGTTGCTGGCGGGCGTCCTTCGGGTTGGTCTGACCTTTCTGCAACGGCTCTCTCAGATTCTTTGTAGCCTCGTTGGTCTTGCCATCGTTGTTCACCGCCACCTGCGTGCGGCTCTCGTTGGACGGAGCAACCTGCTGTGCATTGTCAGGGTTCGTGTCGTAGCGGTACGGGCGTCCCTTCTCCGGGTTGAACTTGATATACATCGTGGCATGGAAGCCCTGCTTGTCGGTCACGTTCTCCAGCTTCACGGCTTTACCCGCCACATAGTCGGCTTTCTGCTGGTCGGTGAAGCTCACGCCGCTCCATTTGCTGATGGGGCGGATGCTGCCGTCCTCGTTCGTCCACGTGTTGCGGCGTTGCTCCTTCTTGGTCTGTGCGGCATTTTCCCCGCCCTGCGCCTGACTTTTCGATGTGTCGCCTTTGGTTTCCTGTGTCTGTGCGGTACGGGGCGACTTGCCGGTTCCCGGCACGAACTCCACGCCGCGCTGCTCCACGTTCACTTGCAGGGTGGTGACGAACTTTCTGCCGTCGTTGCGCTCGATGAGCTTGTCGCGCACGGGCAGTCCGGCGCGGAGCATGTCCCGCTCCTGCGTGGTGATTTCCGTCTTGCCGATGCGCTCCGGGATGCGCACCCTGCTTGCCGGAATGTCCGTGATTTCATTCGTCTTGCGGTCGATGCTGATGTAGGAGGGGATGATCTCGCCCGTTTCCCTGTCCACAATGTCCACGACCCTACCGAGATTGCCCGTTTCGCGGAGGTTCTTCCGGTCATTGTCGGAGAATTTGTGTTCCTTGTACTCATCCAGCTTCTGCTCCTTGCGGATGAAGTGCGGCACGAGGCTGATGTTTCCCTCACCGTCCTTCTTGAAGGAGAGGCGGGCGTCCAGCTCGAATGATTCGCCGCCGAAGGTCGGTTTGACCTTTACCAAGTCGGACTTGCCATAGTTGAGCATCTTCGTAAGGTCGCCGGACTTTTCAAGGTTGTCCCGCTTTACGCCCCATCTGTCCTCCAGCTCCTGCCAGTTGATTTTACTCTCGTCGATGGGCTGGTAGCCACGTTTGCCCTGCATCTGTTCGGATTTGTCCTGTTGCTGTTCTTTCCGTTGTTCCATGTTCTCCTGTTTTTGAGGTTCTTGTTTCTCTGTCTGTTGTGCTGCCATCTCTTCCTGCACCTTCTTCTCATAGTCGGAGGTGTCCACCTTGTGAGGGGCGAGCAGCTCCTTGTTCGCTTCGGGGTCTTTCAGCAGTTGCTTCATCACCTCTAAGAGATTTTCAGCTTGGTCTGCCGCAATGCGGTAGAAACCGAAGCGGCTGGGTTCCTTGCACTGCCGGAAGAAGTTCTTGAAGAAGTTGTCCAGCACGTCGCCATGTCGGTCGAATTGCAGGAAACTCTGCGCGTTCTCCGCTTTTGCGGGGGTGCGCTTGGGTGTGCCGTCCGCGTTCAGCCCGGCTACCACGCTGATCTCGCCTGTCTTCTCGTCACGGACTACCAGCACGTCCTTTTCGTCTTTTTTCTTTGCCATCTGAAAAATGTTTTAATGGGTTATTTATGAAAGAAATTATGGATACGAGCCTTGTAGAAGGCTATATCTTCCTTTTTGAAGTCCTTGATATGGTTGGAAAGGAATGTCAGCACGTCCTCCTCGCTGTAATAGGTCTTCTTGCCCAGCGTCTTGTAGGGCAATGCGCCTACGCTGCGGTAGCGTTGGAGGGTGCGTTTGCTTATCTGGAGCAACATGCACAAATCCTGATTGTCGAAAAGGCGGATGCTTTCCGTGATAGTGGGCTGTTTCCCCTCAGCCTTCATCGCCAGCAGCAGTTCGTCCTGACGGTCGAGCCGTTCCATCAGCTTCTGCATCCAGCCCTCGAAGTTGTTTCGTGTGAGCAGTTCCATGACCTATGTCCTCCTTCCTTTTGGTTTGCCGCCCGTGCGCAGCGTGTGGTTGTGGAACAGGGTGTCTATTGTCCCTTCCTCGTTCCTTACTGTGTTGTCCTCCAATAGCCGCAGTATCTCGGAAAGGCGGTAGCGGCAGCTTCCGCGTACCACCACATACTCGATACGGTGGTCGGTGCGCATACGCTGCATGGTGCGCTTGCTCACGTTGAGCATCTTCGCCGCCTGTGCCGTGTCAAGCAGCTTGTCTTCGGTTTCCCGCTTCCGTTTCTTCTCGTCCCTTGCCTCGCGGATGTACCCTGCGATGTTCGCAATCTGCGCCATCATCTCCTTGTAGGCGGAACTTTCCATTGTTATCACTTTCATGTTCAGTCCTTTCTTTTTGTTTCTGCGACAAAATTCGGCAATAAACAAAAGGGGCTTTAACAACTCACTACGTGACTCACGTAAGATTTTTGCGGAAGATGGCTCCGTAACCCGGTCAAACGGCGCAACAGGCAGCCTTTCAGCGGAAAACGATACGTCTTGTATGCCGTTTCGTTACCTTTGCGGCAAACTCTAAATGACATGAATATGGAAATAGTATCTATCGAGAAAAAGACTTTCGAGATGATGGTGGCGGCATTCGGCGCACTCTCGGAGAAGGTCGCCGCCCTGAGGCGCAAAAGCGACACGGGGCGCATGGAAAGATGGCTCACGGGCGAGGAGGTCTGCGGGCAGTTGAGAATAAGCCCGCGCACGTTGCAGACGCTGCGTGACAGGCGGCTTATCGGCTACTCGCAGATAAACCGCAGGTTCTATTACAAGCCAGAGGAGGTGAAGCGGCTGATACCGCTTGTCGGCACGCTCTATCCGCACGGCAGATGATTTGATTTATTCACCCACTGAATCCGAAGTTATGATGAACGAGAACAACGATGTTTTTACGATGGAAGACGAGCCGATAGCCTCTGTGGTGCAGGATATGCGCAAAGGCTCGAAATGGCTGTCCGCATTTCTGGAAAGCTACCGTCCTCCGCTGGACGGGGAACGTTACCTGACGGA
Organism: Parabacteroides vesiculifaciens; assembly: GCF_049860805.1. NCBI lineage: Bacteria > Pseudomonadati > Bacteroidota > Bacteroidia > Bacteroidales > Tannerellaceae > Parabacteroides > Parabacteroides vesiculifaciens. The sequence continues at coordinate 1,178,846 of NZ_CP187555.1, read as the reverse complement.
CGGCGAGGTGTCGGAACTGCTCCGTGTGAGCCGGCGCACCTTGCAGGAATACCGCAACAACCGCGTGTTGCCCTTCATACTTTTGGGAGGGAAGGTGCTTTACCCGGAAACGGGGCTGCGCGGGGTACTGGAAGCGAACTACCGCAAGCCGCTGGAGTGAGGCGGTTTCATGAAAAAGTAAACGGGTGACACCTTTTGTGGTGCTACCCGTTTACTTGTCTTATGGGGTATGTGCAATCAGCAATACCCGGCTTTTCCGTTCTGTATGAACATCACGTATGTCTGCCGTTTCTCTTGTGAGAGTGCCTTTCCCACCAGCCATGTGCGGAACAGGTGGGTGTTGTAGGTATTCACCCTGAAAGCGACCGGGATGATGATTTCAAGGGCGTACACGTCCGCGTGCAGCCCGTTTTCAAGCTGCATGTAGCGGCACACCTCGTAGTCGTTCAGCACGTCCGACTTGCGGACGGCTCTGATGGCGGCGTTCACTGCCGGGACGGTCGTATGGAACAATCCGGCTATTTCGGTGGCGGTCATCCACACGTCGTTACCGGTTACGCTGACTGCCTTGTCCTCGATGATGATTGTGTCACGTTTCATGGCTTTTCTTTTTAGATGGTGCAACCTGCAAATTCCTCGACGCCGTTCAATCTTGCGGCAAGGTTCTCCATGTCCTGATTGAGCTTCTCTTTGGTTATCTGTAGGCTCGGCAAACAACGCCTTTCCGCTTTACAGCGGTAGGTTTTCGTTTACCTGCCCCCGAACCGTACTTACACGTCTCCATGTATACGGCTCTCCATCTGTAACATCATTTTTACTTATCACAGCTCTGGATTTTTGCGTTACACTCCGCGCATACGACCAAAGTCTTTCTGTGCATATGGAGCATTTTGCGTTCCCAGTCATTTTTACCTTTTAACTCTTTGAGAGTGCGGACATGATGCATTACCACTTCTCCGTGCTTGCCACATAGTTCGCACGTTTTTGTTGTAAGCCTTTCTATCAAACTCAACGATGGCGTTTTGAACATATACGGCAGATTGTCACTTGGGGCTGTTTCACAATCCGTTTTACGGGCGTAACCCTCATTGTAGAATACCCTGTACTTGGTTTCTCCTCCCTTGTTTACAAAAGGCACGACAAAGAGATTGTCCTTGCGGTATGTTTCAATGACTTTTCTCACTGACATATTCAGCTTTTGAGCAAGAGTTTTGTACATGGAGAACTTCATAATACAGCCGAAAGAGCGTCCCAAAGCCGATGCATTGTTTGCTATTGAGTAATAGTTATAGAACCCTCGTATTTCGGTATTAAACTGAGATACAATCTCGTGCGCTTCATTGTCAATCATATAAGTCCTGCCTTTTGACACCCATGTTTCCTTGCCGTGTTTGGTGACAACTTTCATGGCTTCGAGGCTGAGCAGTTTATTCTTGATTACTTCTCTTGAAACGTGCAATATCACATTCCCGTTGAAGTATCTGCGCACTGTTCCGTTACTGTTTCTCTTTGTGGCATAGTCTTTACGGACATATATTTCGTAAACCAAAAATTTTGCGCTGTCTTGTGCATTTGTAATCAAAGTTTTTTCCTGTGACATCTCCAGCCTTAACTTTTCCTGCATAAACCTAGTGATGTCAGCTTTGATTGTCTCACATTCATTTTTCGTTCCGATAACCCCGATTAGAAAATCATCGGCGTAGCGCACATATCTCAGTCTGCGAAAATTTCTATCCATATCGTTGCCACTTGGCATTGTTAGTATCCGCTTCTGCTTTTCGTGCAGTTCTTCTACCATTTTTGTTCTTTCGTTTGCATCCTTCACTTCGTTTATCCTACGCTTTAGGTAGTGTACTCTGTTGTTGAGTTTGCAAATGTCCTTGTTACGACTTCTGATTGTCCCTTTATTGAATTTGTTGGCATATTCTTCCATGTATTTATCGAACTTGTCAAGGTATATATTTGCCAAAATAGGACTTATAATACCACCTTGCGGTGTCCCTGAATAAGTCTTGTTGAATTGCCACTCTTCCATGTACCCTGCATTGAGGAATTTCCGTATCAGACGAAGAAATCTGTCATCTGCTATTCTACCTTTCATTATTTCTATCAGCACATCATGGTCTATGTTGTCAAAGAAGCCTTTTATATCTCCCTCAATGAACCATTTTGCACCGTTGAAATTGTTTTGTAGACTTTTCAGTGCTGTGTGACAGCTTCGGTTTGGTCTGAAACCGTGCGATGTCCACTCAAAGTGTCCCTCATATATGGCTTCAAGCACCATTCTTACTACCTCTTGAACCAATTTGTCTTCAAAAGACAGTATTCCTAACGGACGCATTTTCCCATTCTTTTTCGGAATGTAAATTCTCTTTGCAGGATTGGGGCTATAAGTCTCATCCTTTATACTCTTTATGAGTTTGTTTATCCTATCGATGCTCATTTCATCCTCTGTTTTGCCATCTGTGCCGGGTGTCATGTTTCCCGGCTTTGCATACATACGTTGGTAGGCGACAAAGAACATCTGTTCATTGAATAGAATACGGTAGAGCCTTTCGTATTTATACTCAGGCTCGTTGCTGTGTCCAGCTAAAATGTTTAATACTTGCTCTGGATTTCTCATACGTCTCTCACGTTTTCCGTTGTTTGTATTAAAATTACAGACTACTTCCCTTCGCCATGTACAAGGCTTTCCCTTGCTCGGACTACTACGGAAGTTCCGTTACCATATCGGATATTCAAAAGCTTTCTTTATAGCTGTTTATTCCAGCGTTCCGACTTAGGTAATCCCCAGTTAGTTCTCTTAATAACTATTAGCACGTCATACTGTCGGATGCGACTTTCGTTCTTGTCCGCTTATTGCGGCTGTGTCATAGTCGGTTCTTTATGCTCTGCACTAACGCACAAAATAGGCAGAGTACTATGAAACAACGTATGTATAATAGTCTTCCGTTGTTGCAAGATTTGGTACCACAGAACTATCGTTCAACCAATCAAGGCTTCATCCTTATGTATGTCTTTTCGTCTTGCCCCTCAGTCGCTACTTGACTATTAGTAGACTTAGGGCTTTAATCAGTATGCTACACTCCCCACCAGGTTTCCCCTTTGGATAAACTGATTGACGATAGGATTATATCGAACCCAATCCTAACTTCTTGCTAAAGAAGTATTTATTAAGCGACCATTCTGGGCGCACTTGCGTAAATCTGCGTCGTCTTTATGCTCTTGTGTCCGAGCATGGAGCTGACCGTTTCGATGGGAACACCGTTGGAGAGGAATATCGTCGTGGCTGCCGTGTGGCGGCTCTGATGCCACGTGATATGCTTGGTGATGCCGCAACGCTTGGCGACGGCACGGATACCGGCAAGGCACGTGTTATAATGCGGAACGGGAAATATCCTGCCGTCCCCGCACAGTCCCCGGTATTTGCCGATTATGCGGTTGGCGATGTCGAGCAGGCGGATGTTGGACACCACGCCCGTTTTCTGGCGGTTGATGTTTATCCACTCGTGTTCGTCGAAGTAGGTGCGGATATTCTCTTCCGTAAGGTTGCGCATATCCGCGAACGACAGCCCCGTGAAGGCGCAGAACAGGTAGAGGTCGCGGTACAATTCCTGTTTGGCGTTTTTCAGTTTCCCCTCCATCAGCAGGCGGATCTCATCTTTGGTCAGGAAACTGCGTGTTGTTTCCTCCTTCTTGATTTCATACTCGCGGAACGGGTCGCGCGTCAGCCACTCGTTGTTGATGGCGATGAATACCATCGTCCGTAACGGGCAGACGTACAGCCACACGGTATTGGTGCAGCAGTGCTTGTCCGTGCGCAGGAACATCTCGAAGTCGGAGATGAAAGCCGGGGTAAGCTCTTTTAGGGCGATGTCCTTCACATGGTAGCGGATGTCGAGGAACTCTTGCATGTGCTTGTAAACGGTGCGGTACTTCAGCAGCGTGCCTTTGGCTTTCATGCCTGCCTCCACCTGCTTCTCGTAGTCCTCGTTGTGCTGGCGGAACACCTGCATCAGCGTGTGGTAGCGGTGTTCCAGTCCGAGAAAGGCGTTCTTCACCTTCTCCGCCGTGACGAAGTTGTCACGCTCCATGATTTCCTGATAATGCCTGTTGATGCGTACCCGCATCTTGTCAAGCATACGGTTCGTTTCGAGTGCCGCCGTGCTTCTGCCCGTGACACGTCCACCTTTGGTGTCCCACAGTTTCGGATCGACAGTCAGTTTGCAGCTGAACTGCGTCTGGCTGCCGTCCACCGTGATGCGTCCCATGACGGGAACTGTCCCGTCCTTTTTCACTACCTGACGCTTGAGGTAGTAGATTACTGAAAATGTACTCTTCATTGTCCTTAATTTTTGGGTTTCAAAATTAGTTGGTGAAGAGTCCGGTGTTGGTACGCAAAACGGGGAGGAACGGCGCAATCTTTTTCCGTAACCTGATTTTTCGCATGAGTTATGGATAACTCACTATTCCTTAGAGCCTTGTTTCGCTATTCGTACCCGTTTGTCGCATTTTCGGGCATGGTTACGAACAAGTAACGTAGCGGCGTCAGGATTTGGCTTCGGCAGGGATTGTAATGGCTTCACGGATTATCGCCACTTCAACCAAAACCCTTGTAACTCAATTCTATCACTATATCTTTCCGCATTTCACTTTTTTGTAGTAACTTTGCATTATTAACCTAAAAAAGTAAAGACAATGACAGCAATCATTTTAATAGCAGTGATCGTGATCCTGGCAATCTGGATCGTTTCTTTGTATAATTCGTTAGTGAAATTGCGTAACAACCGCGAGAACGCGTTTGCCGACATCGATGTGCAGCTCAAGCAACGCCATGACCTTATTCCCCAGTTGGTTGAGACGGTCAAAGGCTATGCCTCACATGAGAAAGAGACACTGGAACGCGTCATCAACGCCCGTAACGGAGCGATCAGTGCCAAAACGATCGACGACAAGATCGTGGCTGAAAATGCCCTGACTTCCGCCCTTTCCGGATTGAAGATCACGCTCGAAGCTTATCCCGATCTGAAAGCCAACCAGAACTTCTTGCAGTTGCAGGAAGAAATTTCGGATCTGGAAAACAAACTGGCTGCCGTACGCCGCTATTTCAATTCGGCAACGAAAGAACTGAACAATGCCGTCGAAACATTCCCGTCCAACCTGATCGCCGGTACGTTCGGCTTCAAGAAGGAAATGATGTTTGACCTGGGCGAACAGCGCGCGACACTCGAAGAAGCACCTAAAATCAAGTTCTAAGAATGCAATACGTAGGTATACAGACCCAACAGAGCAGGAACAATTTCCGATCCCTGCTCCTGCTTTTCTTGTTTCCCTGCCTGGTAATGGGATTGCTCTTTTTGTTTTGCTACCTATTTTCCTTATTAGCAAACGGCAATGACATGATGCAAGCCGAACCGCTCAACGCTTCCACCCGGATGTTTCTCCATTTGGCACCATACGTGTTGGGAGGCGTATTGATTTGGTTTATCATCGCCTATTTTGCCAATACAAGCATTATCAATTCGGCAACCGGTTCCGAGCCTTTGTCGAGAATGGAAAACAAAAGGGTATATAACTTAGTGGAGAACCTGTGTATGAGCCAAGGGATGAAAATGCCCAAGATCAATATCATCAACGACGATTCGCTGAATGCTTTTGCAAGCGGCATCAACGAAAGGACCTATACCGTCAGCCTCTCGCGGGGAATCATCGACAAACTGGACGACCAGGAACTGGAGGCGGTCATTGCACACGAGCTGTCGCATATCCGCAACAAGGATGTGCGCCTGATGATCGTGTCGATTGTTTTTGTCGGTATCTTCGCCATGCTCGCACAGATGGCCATGCGTTCCGTTTACTATTCGTCGGTCGGAAGCAGAAGGGACGAGAAAAACAATACTGCAATCATCATCGTATTAGTGATGGTGGTAGCTGCCATCGGCTATTTCTTCTCTATCCTGATGCGTTTTGCCATCTCCCGGAAACGGGAATATATGGCTGATGCAGGCGCCGCCGAAATGACGAAAAACCCGCTCGCCCTTGCCAGTGCACTGCGGAAAATATCGGCCGATCCCGACATTGAAGCCGTTACACGCGAAGACGTCGCCCAGCTATTTATCGAACATCCGGGCAAACAGGCCAAAAGTTCACTGAGCGGTTTAAACGGACTTTTCGCCACTCATCCACCCATCGAAAAGCGGATACAAGTGCTCGAACAATTCTAAATTTAATCAAGAATTAATATCCGAAATCATTCCAATCCCGGCATTAATTTAATATCTTTGGTGCCGGATAAAAATAAGTGTTGGAAATGATACAAAAAGAATTGATTGGCGATCTCAAGTTGAAATGGGACCGTATGCAACAGGCAATGCAAAAGATAAACGCCGACGGGTGCCTGCTCACCGTAGACGTGAATCTGTATTATACAACCGGACGTATCTTTAGCGGCTACTTCTATCTTCCGGCGGAAGGTGCTCCCTGGTTCTTTGTGAAACGGCCGAACGGACTGACCGGCGATCATGTCGAATACATCCGCAAACCGGAACAAATGGCTGAACTGTTCGCTTCACACGGACTGGAAATGCCGGAAAAGCTCCTGCTCGAAGCCGACGAGTTGACGTACAACGACTATATACGTCTGCAAAACATCTTCAATCCCAAAGAGACCGGAAACGCTACCGCAATGATGCGTGAACTGCGCCAGATAAAGACGCCGTACGAGATCGGAATGTTCCGTCTCTCGGCTGAACACCATGCCAGGACATACGCCGAGATTCCCGAATGTTTCCGTCCCGGAATGACAGACCTCGAATTCCAGTACGAGATAGAAAAACGGATGCGTAAGAATGGTTCCATCGGGATTTTCCGCGCATTCGGTGCCAATATGGATATTTTTATGGGAAGCATTCTGGCAGGAGAAAACGCCGAAACTCCCTCTCCTTTCGACTTCGCCTTAGGTGGCGGCGGTATCGACACTTCCTGTCCGCTGGGTGCGAACGGGACGGTACTGAAAGAAGGGACGGCCATTATGGTCGATATGGCGGGAAACTATACGGCTTATATGACGGATATGACACGTGTGTTCTCCGTTGGCCGCCTGACCGAGCTTGCTTACCGGGCACATCAGACCGCCCTCCTTATCGAAAGCGAGATCGAGAATATCGCCCGGCCGGGAACCCCATGCGCCGAACTGTATAACATCGCCGCCAGGATCACTGAGAACCAGGGACTCGGTGCCTATTTCATGGGAACCAAGCAACAAGCTAAATTCGTAGGGCACGGAATCGGCATCCAGATAAACGAACTTCCGGTACTTACGCCCCGCTCGAAAGAGGTGCTCGAACCGAACATGGTATTTGCACTCGAACCGAAATACGTGATTCCGGGTGTCGGTGCCGTCGGTATCGAAAACAGTTTCCTGGTTACGGAAACCGGCCTGGAGAAGATCACGCAATTTGCAGAAGAAATCATACAACTATAAAATAGTAAAAACATGAAAAAAACAATTACACTTCTCCTGTTACTGGCTGTCATCTTCGTGCCGGTAAAAGCTCAGGACGTTGAAAACGTAAAACCGGTGAAGAATGTCATTCTTCTGATTCCGGACGGGACATCATTGGGAACAGTTTCCATGGCGCGTTGGCTGCAATGGTACACCAATCCCGACAAGCCGAAATTGAACCTCGACCCGTATCTCTGCGGAACGGTCCGCACACATTCCTCGAATGCACCGATCGGCGACTCGGCTCCTACGACTTCCTGTTACATGACGGGACAGCCCAGCCGTACAGGCTACGTATCCACCTATCCGGAGAACGACGGCGATAACGACATCTACCCGACCGATCCTGCACGCGCTTTCCAACCGCTGACAACTGTCCTGGAAGCTGCTAAAATGACACAAGGCAAATCAACAGGATTGGTATTCACCTGCGAATTCCCGCACGCAACGCCGGCCGACTGCTCCGCCCACAGTTACAACCGTGGCAAATATGAATGGATCGCCCCGCAGATGGCCCACAACGACTTGAACGTAGTGATCGGAGGCGGCGTCAGCCTGCTTCCCGAAGAGAGCGAAGCCTACCTGAAAGGTAACGGATACGGTGTCTTCAAAAACGACATCGCCGGTATGCGCAATTACAAAGGCAACAATATGTGGGCTTTGTTCGGCGACAGGGAAATGGCTTACGACATCGACCGCGACCCGGCTGAACAACCTTCTCTGGAAGAGATGACACGCAAAGCTATCGAGAAGCTGTCCCAGAACCCGAACGGCTTCTTCCTGATGGTGGAAGGCAGCAAGGTCGACTGGGCGGCTCACGCAAACGACCCGGTCGGTATGGCTACAGACTTCCTGGCTTACGACCGTGCCTGCGGTGCAGCTCTCGAATTTGCCCGCCAGAATGGCGAGACTGCCGTTATCATGGTTCCCGACCACGGCAACAGCGGTATCAGCATCGGCCGTCGCGACTGCAAAGGGTACGACAAACTGAGCAAAGACCAACTCTTCCACCAGCTTTCCTTGTATAAGTTGACCGCCGAAGGTTTTGCCAAGAAGGTGAACAGCGTTCCGGCTTCCGAAGTACAGAACGTATTCCGCACGTATGCAGGCTTCGAGCTGACACCTGAAGAACTGGATGCCCTGAACCATTGCAAAGACTACAAGAACAGCCCGATCCCGGAAAACGAACGTTCGACCGAAGGCAAAGGTTCCTTATACAGTGGTTCCCTGACTTCTTTCATGTCACAGTTACTGACTTCACACACTTGCTTCGGTTTCACAACCGGCGGCCATACGGGCGAAGAGGTATTCCTCGCCGCTTACCATCCTGACCGTGCAAGCCTGCCGGTCGGTATGCACACGAATATCGAACTGAACCAATATCTCTGCGCCCTGTTCGGCATGACGCACGACACGCTGGAAGGGCTGACAGCCGATAACTTCGCCCCTCACACCGAAGTGTTCAAAAACTTCAAATGCGAAATCGTTCCGGCGAAAGACGAAAAAGGTTCCCCTTCATTGGTTGTCAAGAACAAAAAGAAACAAATCAATATCACGCCGTTCAGCAACATCGTGACGATCGGTAAGAAAGGCCAGGAAGAAATCCGCCTCAATTCGGTAATCGTATATGTTGACAAAAACAACACATTCTACCTGCCGACAAAATTGGTAGAATATCTTCAATAAAAGATATCCCGAACTAAAATAAAAAAGGCCGGAGGTTGCAAATAAGAAACCTCCGGCCTTTTCTGCTTTTCTCTGAAAATTCTTCATTTTTCATTCTTCATACCTCATTCCTTTTCTATACTTTTGTAGGCATAAGACAGAATATACACAACAATGAAAAGTAAAAGTTTAGTTTCTATCGACCAATGCTCCAAAGAGGACATTCTTCGTATTCTGGATAACGCCAGGAAGTTTGAAGCAAATCCGAACCGTAAGGTGCTGGAAGGCAAAGTTGCAGCCACCTTGTTCTTCGAGCCCTCCACTCGCACCCGCTTGAGTTTCGAGACAGCCGTGAACCGGTTGGGCGGACGTATAGTCGGTTTCTCCGATGCTTCCACGACCAGTTCCTCCAAAGGCGAAACACTGAAAGATACCATCCTGATGGTAAGCAACTATGTCGATCTTATCATTATGCGCCATCACCTGGAAGGAGCTGCCCGTTACGCCTCGGAAGTAACAAACATTCCGATCATCAATGCCGGAGACGGGGCTAACCAGCATCCTTCACAAACTATGCTGGACTTATATTCCATTCAAAAGACGCAAGGCAAGCTGACCGACCTGACCATTACGATGGTGGGCGACCTGAAATACGGACGTACCGTGCACTCACTGATCGTGGGTATGTCCCATTTCAACCCGACATTCAACTTCATCGCTCCGAACGAACTCCGCATGCCGGACGAACAAAAGAACTTCTGCGACAAGCATGGCATCAAATACAACGAATATACGGAATTTACGGAAGACATCATCAACCAGACGGATATTCTCTACATGACACGCGTACAACGCGAACGTTTCACCGACCTGGAAGAGTACGAACGTGTGAAGAATGTGTATATCCTCAAGAATGATATGCTGAAAAACAGCCGCGAGAACCTGCGCATCCTGCATCCGCTACCTCGCGTGAACGAAATCGCATACGATGTGGACGATAATCCGAAAGCTTACTATATCCAACAGGCGCGCAACGGACTGTTCGCACGCCAGGCCATCATTTGTGAAGTCTTGGGTATTTCCGTTGAAGATTAAGAACCAATTTTCAATTACCAATTTTCAATTATCAAAAGTTATGTCAGCAGAAAAGAAAAAAGAATTGCAGGTTGCCGCTTTAGAAAACGGTACAGCCATCGACCATATCCCCCCCAGCCAATTGTTTAAAGTAGCTAAATTACTGGGACTGGAGAACATGGACAATACGATTACGATCGGTAACAACTTCCACAGCAATAAAATGGGTTGCAAAGGCGTGATCAAGATCGCCGACAAGTTCTTCGGTGACGAGGAGATCAACCGGATCGCCCTGATTGCCCCGAACGTGATCCTGAACATTATCCGCGATTACGAAGTGGTAGAAAAAAAGACCGTCACCTTACCGGACGAACTGGTAAGCCTCGTAAAATGTAACAATCCGAAATGCATCACCAATAATGAACCGATGCCGACCCGTTTCGATGTAATCGACAAAGAGAGAGGTACGATCAGGTGTCATTATTGTGAACGCAAGATCAATAAAGAAGATATTATCGTTAAATAATCCGATATGAAGCATGACTGGAAGCCCGGCACGATGATCTATCCGTTGCCAGCGGTAATGGTTAGTTGCGGCTCTGAGCCTTCAGAATACAATATTATAACTGTCGCGTGGGTGGGTACGATCTGTACCAACCCGCCGATGTGTTATATATCCGTCCGGCCGGAACGCCACTCCTATCCGATCCTGAAAAAGAACATGGAATTTGTGATTAACCTGACCACCCGCCGACTGGCGTATGCAACCGACTGGTGCGGTGTCAATTCAGGGAAAGACCATGCCAAGTTCGAGGAGATGAAGCTGACGCCGGGGAAAGCCTCGGTCGTTAACGCCCCGATCATAGAAGAGTGCCCGCTCTGTATCGAATGCCGGGTGAAAGAAGTGATGGCGCTGGGTAGCCATGATATGTTTATTGCCGATGTGGTGAACGTGCAAGCAGATGACAAATACCTGGACCCGGAAACGGGAGCCTTCGATATGCAGCGTGCCGACCTGATAGCTTATTCGCATGGCAAGTATTATGGATTGGGCGACTTTGCCGGCAAGTTCGGCTGGTCGGTCAGAAAGAAAAAATAGTCATGAAGAAAATTTACCTTATATTACTGATACTTCCATTTTGTTTCCCTGCCGACGCCCAGAAGTTTATCAAGATCGAAGACAAGACATTCAACTGGGGAGGAAAAGTCGGAGTTAATGCGGCATTCCCGATTGTCAAATCTCTGACGATAGACAATCAGGAGATGGAAGACATACGCCTGCAATATAAGGTAGGTTATCAGGCCGCTGCGTTCGCACGGGTCAACATCGACCGTTTCTATATCCAACCCAGTCTGGCATGGCAATATACGGAAGGCGATATACGTTTCAATATACCTCTGGAAGAAAGCAACCTGCCTGATGGAACTATCGCCCAGTCTCCTGTCAGCAGGAACCGGATTACCTATAAGTCCGCCACTCTGGAAATGCCAGTGATGGTCGGTTATTATCTGGTAAAAGAGGGACCCTATGCGTTAAGCATGATGTTCGGTCCCAATATCAAATATAACTACAAAACACGCTATAACACGGATATGACAGACAGCCCCCGTGAGTTTGAAGACGATAACACGCCGTTCGGGATCAGTATCGCTGCCGGGCTGGGAGTCAGCATCTGGCGTCTGTTTCTTGACTTCAGCTATGAATTCGGCTTGAATGAAGTCGCTTCCGACTTCCGTGAGATAGGCAAGGATGAAGCCAACCAGAAAGGGGCTCTCAGTATTGAAAAGCGGACAAACATAATGACTTTTTCACTTGGTTTCCTGTTTTAAACCAGATCTTCATTGTCAAACCATTTAATAAAACATATCAGATGAAAAAAGTCAAGATTACAGTATTAAAGACTACTTTAGACGAACAGTTGGCCCGTGAATACGGTGCTGAAGGGCTGGCTGCCTGCCCTATGCTGAAAGAGGGACAGGTTTTCTATGCCGATTATGCCAAACCTGAAGGTTTTTGCGACGAGGCTTGGAAAGCGATCTACCAATATGCTTTTGCGTTGTCGCATGGAGCCGGAAAAGAGCTGTTCTATCATGGAGACTGGATCAGAAAACCGGGAGTAGCCATCTGTAGCTGCAATGACGGGTTACGTCCGGTCATATTCAAACTCGAAGCGACGGACGAAGAGTCAGAGATAGACTATACGCCCGTTCGATAATTAATTGCCCTTTCCTTATTCCACTTATCCTGTAATAAAGGTAATCATTCCCGTAATTTATATACAATCCGGATCAAGAGGACACAGTAACTTTGTATCCGTTCCTCCGGAACATTTTTAATAGCGATTTAAACTAATATAAAATTATGGCAAAAAAAGTACTGATTTTATCATCCAGTCCCCGGCGTGGCGGCAACTCGGACACACTTTGTGACGAATTTATGCGTGGTGCGATAGAAAGCAATCATGAAGTGGAAAAAATTTTTCTAAAAGACAAAACGATTCATTACTGTACGGGATGCAGCACATGCAGCTTATACCTGAAACCATGCCCGCAAAAAGACGATGCGGCAGAGATCATCGAAAAAATGGTAAATGCTGATGTAATCGTTATGGCAACTCCTGTTTATTTCTACACAATGAGCGCTCAAATGAAAACAATGATAGACCGTTGTTGCGGAAGATATACGGAGATGAATGGCAAGGAATTTTATTTTATCGTAACGGCTGCCGAAGGCGACCGTAAAAAAATGCTCCGTACGATAGATACTTTCCAAGGATTCCTGGATTGCCTGGAAGATCCTGTCATAAAAGGGACTGTGTTCGGATTAGGCGTTTGGCACAAAGGGGATATCGAAGGAAATCCGGCCATAGAAGAAGCCTATCAAATGGGAAAGCAGGTTTAAACGATTGCAACAAGAATTCTTTTCAAAACACCGGTGTTTTAAAACAAAGCTTTTTCTTCTTACCGCCGGAAACAAATCCAAATAGCCGGCAATATAAAAAGAAGCCGTGTGTCGAATCCCACTTACCGCAGGTTTTAACCAAATCTCACTTGCCGTCGGTTTCAACCGACGGATTAAAGTAGGTTCTTTTTATTCGACACACTGCTCTTTTATGTGCAAGTTCCGGCAAAATTCTAATCGAACATATGTCTGAACTTATCGAAAATCTTCTCCTTAACAGATTTCTTCGGTTGGAAATTAGGAGAGTTTTCCAGACCGTTCAGGATATCCTTCTCTGAAGCGGACAATGTTTCGGGAATGTATACGCTTACGTTTACAAGCAAGTCTCCCGTTCCATAGCTATTGATAGACGGAAGTCCCTTATTTCGCAAACGAAGTACTTTACCCGGCTGGGTCCCCGGCTCGATCTTGACTTTTGCCTTACCGTCGATGGTCGGAACTTCAACCGTGCCGCCCAAGGCTGCCTGAGGCACGCTCAGCAACAGGTTATACAGAATGTCGTTCTCGTCACGTATCAGTTCCGGATGCGGCTCTTCCTCGACCAGAATCAGCAGATCGCCGTTAATACCGCCATGCCGGGCCGCATTCCCCTTTCCACTCATGGAAAGCTGCATGCCTTCCGCCACACCGGCCGGAATATTGATTGTGATCACCTCGTCGTCACGCACGATTCCTTCACCGTTACACTCGCTACATTTCTTGGTGATAATCTTTCCTTCGCCCCCACAGGTCGGACAGGTTGTCTGTGTCTGCATCTGTCCCAGGATCGTGTTGGCTATACGGGTGACTACACCGCTGCCGTGGCAGGTCTCACAAGTCTTCGAACTGTGATCGTCCTCCGCCCCGCTGCCGTTACACTTGGAACAAGTCACATATTTCTTAACCTTGATCTTCTTCTCGACCCCGGTAGCGATCTCTTTCAGGTTCAACTTTACTTTCACACGCAAATCCGAACCACGATTTACCCGGCGACCGCCACGCGAACCGCCGCCAAAACCACTGAACCCGCCAAAGCCACCGAAATGCCCGCCAAAGATGTCTCCAAACTGAGAGAAGATATCGTCCATAGACATTCCTCCACCAAAGCCACCGCCCTGTGAAGCACCTCCCACTCCGGCATGACCGAACTGATCATAACGCTGGCGTTTCTGAGGATCGCTCAGCACGTCGTACGCTTCAGCAGCCTCCTTAAAGTTTTCTTCAGCCTGCTTGTCACCCGGATTCTTGTCAGGGTGGAACTGAATCGCCTTTTTACGGTAAGCTTTCTTTATTTCTTCTACTGAGGCAGTCTTCTCGACGCCCAGCACTTCGTAATAATCTCTTTTAGCCATCTTCGTATCTGTCTGTTGTTATTTGCTCATTATCCTGTCGTATTATTCGCCTACCACTACCTTAGCGTGGCGAATCACCTTATCGTTCAAAGTATAACCGGTCTGTACACAGTCCAGTACCTTGCCTTTCATATCGGGTTCGGGTGCAGGAATCATAGCGACGGCTTCAGATGTTTCAGCATCAAACGGTTCGCCGACAGTTTCGATCGGTTTTACATTCTGATGGGACAGGTAAGACATGAATTTCGAATAGATAAGTTCCACACCCTCCGTAACAGCCTTTATATCTTCAGCCGAACGGATATTCTGCAAAGCGCGTTCGAAGTCGTCAACGACAGGAAGCAAGTGAGTCAAAGCACTTTCGCCACCGTTCTTGATCAGTTCGGACTTTTCACGTAATGTACGTTTGCGGTAGTTGTCGAACTCGGCCATCAGGCGCAGATGGGAATCGTTCAGCTCGTTGTACTTCTTTTTAAGATCTTCCAGTTCTTTCTGCTCCGAACCTTCGTCCGTCACATTGTCAGATGCAGCATTTTCTTCTGCCGCATTTACCTGTTCATTCTGCAATTTTGTCGCTTCATCAGCACCCTGGCGTTCTTTTTTGTCAGTTGTTTCCTTCTTACTATTAAAATTCATCTTGTTCATAATCAATTATATATTTTTATTACTATCTAATTGTCAATAAGATATCATATCAATATCAATCCTGCGAACTGTCTGTCGGCACTATTCTTGTCGATATCAATCACCAATATAACATCAAATATACTGCCAACTGTTCTTACAGAACGAAAATATCTTTACCTTTGTGTAGTAATAGATGATTTATTATCATAGTACAAATATAAGATTAATAAAACAATAAGAAATTAATTATGAAGAGAGCGATTTTGTCAGTCTTACTGCTATTTGCATTTCTTACCGGTTTTGCTCAAAACCGGAATATCTGCCGATTAGGAATCACATACGATATTAGTCAAAGCGACCATTGGGGAAAAGGCAAACCAGTTATCACCAGTGTCATTCCTTATTCGCCAGCAGAGCTTGCGGGTGTGAAAACCAGCGATATCATCATAGCGATCGATGGCATACAAACAACAGATATTTCGCCTGAAGAGATCGGTGAAATGCTGAATCCCGCCGGTAAAAACGAAGTGTTGCTGACAATCGGCAATCTGGCGAACCCGGCTAAACAGGTGCTTGTCAAAAAAGAGTGTAAAAAAGGGAATGCGATTACCGAAGAACAGTTGGCTACGGCTTTTTCGATGTATAGCCTCGAAACGACCAGCGAGCGGGAGTTTGTCTGTCCGTTCAAGACTACCGTGACTGCCGATCCCGTAGACTTCGGCAAGTTCAAAACTTTCGCTTTCTCTGCTATAGACGAGAATAACAGCAAACTGGAAACGGCTATCAACGAAAGCATCGAAAAGGAGTTGACCAAAAAAGGAATGACTGTCGACACGGATCGTCCCGATATCATCGTACAGACCTTCTATTTCTTCGATAAGAATCCGAATTATAAAGGAGCGAACAAAATTTTGGTTGAAAAAGAGCCGATCTATCGTTACAACTTCAATCACAGCAAAATGGAAGCATTTCCGTTCCTGAATTCGATGTCTGCAGAGGCCGAAGCGGAATATCTGCTCCAGTTCGGTTTCCGCCTGATCGATCAGCGTGACGTACCGGGCCGCATCCTGTGGGAATGCGAAGCAAACGAACTGTTGGAAGACTCATATCGTCTGGATGAATATGCCCGTATCCATGCCCCGTTGATGTGCATGCAATATCCGTATGTCAAGTACCAGCGTAACGTGCCGTTTAAAGTCAATCAGAAAACCTACAACTATACGGGATTGAGCTACGATATCGACCGTATGGAGCAGGTTGCCGAAGTTGATAAAAACTCCCCTGCCTATGCAGCCGGTTTACGCCCCCGGGATATTGTAGAGAAAATCAACGACAAGAAAATGGACAACACGACAGAAGAGTTCTCCGCTGCTTATAAAGGATTTATTACCAACACGATGAAATACCGCGATCCGAAAACCCAGTTTACGGATGCCAACGGTTTCAAACGTTGTATGTTCTGGGATACATTCAAATACCCGCAGGTAGCCGATGCAATCCAGAAGTCCGGCAACAAAGCAGCCTATTCATATTTATATTATTACGCCCCGTATATCAACCCGTCCGGCAATAATGCCTGTACGTTCGATATCAAAAGAGGTAAAAACAAAATGGAAATCATCGTCCGTCCGACCATTCGCCGGTCTGTGACAGTCGAGGTAAAATAAAGCATTTACAAGAACGTGATATACCCACAAAATTTCGAACAGAAAACGGGCTTCGATAAAGTCCGCCATTTAATTTCAGAAAAATGTTTAAGCCCGCTCGGGGAAGAGCGGGTAGCCGAGATGAAATTCTCTGCTGATTATCAAACCGTAACCCAACGTCTGGAACAGACCGACGAGTTTGTCCGCATCCTGCATGGGGAAGACGAGTTTCCCGCCAGTTACTTTTTCGATGTGCGTTATTCGTTGAAGCGGATACGCCCCGAAGGAACCTGGCTGGATGAAAAAGAGCTATTCGACTTGAAACGTTCGCTCCAGACGATCAACGATATTATCCGTTTTTTCCGCCCTTCCCTGGAAGAGGGAGAAGAAATCAAATACCCGGCATTGACAGCCCTTGCCGGCGATATCCAGGTATTCCCGCAACTGATCGGCAAGATCGATGCGATCCTCGATAAATTCGGACGGGTAAAAGACAATGCCTCCCCTGTACTGGCACAGATACGGAAAGAGATCACAGCAACGATGAGCGGCATCTCCCGCAGCTTGCAGTCGATATTACGCGCCGCCCAATCGGAAGGCGTAGTGGATAAAGATATTACTCCCACCATGCGCGATGGACGCCTGATGATCCCGGTCGCTCCGGCTTTCAAACGGAAGATCAAAGGGATTGTACACGATGAATCGGCCAGTGGCAAAACCGTTTTCATCGAGCCGGAAGTTGTCGTGGAGGCTAACAACCGTATCAGGGAGTTGGAAGGTGACGAACGCAGGGAAATTATGAAAATCCTGACGGAATTTACAAATTTTGTCCGCCCGTTAGTGCCCGACATCCTGCAATCCTACGAGTTCCTGGCCGAGATCGATTTCATCCGTGCCAAAGCGCTGTTTGCCGAACAGGTGAACGGCATCAAGCCGGTTGTCGAAGACAAACAGCAGATCGACTGGATACGCGCCGCACATCCCCTGCTCTTCCTCTCGTTGCAAAAACAAAACAAGCAGATCGTCCCGCTGGATATTCTCCTGGAAGAGAAAAAGCGCCTGCTGATTATCTCCGGGCCGAATGCGGGTGGGAAATCCGTTTGCCTGAAAACGGTCGGTTTGCTGCAATATATGTTGCAATGCGGACTATTGATCCCGGTATATGAAAGCTCGAAAACAGGATTGTTCGAAAACCTGTTTATCGACATCGGAGACGAACAAAGCATCGAAAACGACCTGAGTACCTACAGTTCACACCTGACGAACATGAAGTTCTTCGTCAAGAACTGCAACAACAAGACTTTAATCCTGATCGATGAGTTTGGTAGCGGTACGGAGCCCCAGATCGGCGGTGCGATTGCCGAAGCCCTGTTGGACCGTTTCAACCGAAACCACAGTTACGGCGTTATCACGACCCACTACCAGAACCTGAAGCATTTCGCCGAAGATACGGAAGGGATCGTCAATGGTGCCATGCTCTATGACCGTCACCTGATGCAACCGCTCTTCAAGCTGTCGATCGGCAATCCGGGAAGTTCCTTTGCCGTCGAGATTGCTCGCAAGATCGGTCTGCCGGAAGATGTCATTGCCGATGCATCTGTCAAAGTGGGTTCCGACTATATCGATATGGATAAATACCTCCAGGATATCGTTCGTGACAAACGCTATTGGGAAAGCAAGCGGCAGAATATCCGCCAACAGGAAAAAAAGCTGGAAGATATTACCGCCCGCTACGAGCAGGACCTGGAAACTGTGAACAAGCAACGGAAAGAGATCATGCGTAACGCTAAGGAAGAAGCACAGCGTATTCTTTCGGAAGCCAATGCAAAGATCGAAAACACAATCCGTGAGATCAAGGAGGCTCAGGCGGAGAAAGAACAGACCAAGTTGGCCCGTAAAGCCCTGGAAGAATTCAAAGCATCCGTGATAGCAGCCGAAGAGGAGGACGATAAGATCGCCCGTAAAATGGCAAAACTGCAGGAACGCAAAGAACGTAAAAAGCAGAAGCAAAACGCACCGGCCTCCAAACAGGTCTTCAACCGCGATGTCATAAAAGCAGGTGACAATGTCCGCCTCAAAGGGCAAGTCTCTGCCGGAACCGTTATGGAAGTTCAGGGGAAACAGGCAGTCGTGGCATTCGGCATGATCAAGAGTACGGTTAAACTGGAACAATTGGAGAAGGTCAGCAAAGGCCAGATCAAGAAAGAGATCCAGAAAAGCACTTTTGTCAGCGTCCAGACAACAGACGATATGCATGAAAAGAAATTGAACTTCAAGCAGGAGATAGATGTTAGAGGTATGAGAGGGGACGAAGCCTTACAGACCGTCACCTATTTCGTGGACGACGCCATACAGGTAGGCGCCGGCCGCATCCGCATCCTGCACGGGACCGGGACAGGCATACTTCGACAGTTGATACGCGATTACCTGCACACCGTTCCGGGCGTCCGCCAGTATCACGACGAACATGTCCAGTTCGGAGGTGCCGGCATTACAGTAGTGGAACTCGAATAAAAACAAACAGGTATGAGGCGAAGAGAATATGTACATTCACGCAAACACAAGCATATTTCGAACCGGCATCTTGCCGACCGATATTTCTATGCCGGAGAGCACGAAACTGTTACGCGGATCAGCCTCACCCAATACAATGCCGATAGCCTGCATACACGAGAGATCAAGACCAATGAAACAGCATTCAATAAATTGGTCGACGAGAACAGCATCAACTGGTTCCGGGTTAGCGGTCTGACAGACTCGGAGGCGATCACACGTATAGTCAACGAATTCGGGATGCACAACCTGGATGCCAAAGACATTCTAACTCCCCAGCACGTAGTCAAGATAGAAGAATACGACAAGCATATGCTTATCGTACTCAATTCTTCCTACTATGACGCTAATATGGAGATCAACTCCGAACACATCAGCATCCTGATCACAGGAGACGTGGTCATCAGCTTTACGGAAAGTAATAATCCAGTATTCGAAAATGCCTACAAAGCCCTCGAATCCAATATGCTGAATATCCGCCGGAAAAGTAGCGGGATGCTACTGGCATTCCTCTTGAATACGATTATTGCCAATTTAGTGGAATCGGCCTCCAAAGTGGAGGAAATGCTTGAAGATATAGAAGAAACCCTGCTCGATATCAAAAATGACCAGGGCAATATGGGGCTGCTTATCCAGCAACGCAGGAAAGAATATATGGTTATCCGCAAGAACAGCCAACCGCTGAAAGAGCAATTTGCCAAACTGCTGCGCACCGAGAACGGGATTATAAGCACCGACATCCTCCCCATCTATAACGACTTATCCGACCAGTTACAGTTCGTCATCCAGACCATAGAGAGCTGCCGGGAAATCATATCCTCTCTGGTCGACCTCTATATATCCAATAACGACCTACGCATGAATGCGATCATGAAACGCCTGACAATCGTATCCACGATCTTCATTCCACTGACATTCCTCGCTGGTATATGGGGAATGAATTTCAAGATGATGCCTGAATTGGACTGGCGATACGGGTATGGCATAGCCTGGTCACTCATGCTGCTCACAGCAATCTCAACCTGGCTATACATGCGAAAAAAAGACTGGTTTTAGAGCCCGTAATTCCGCTTGAACATATAATAGGTATTCCGGGAAACATTAAAACGTTTACAAATCTCAAAAACGGTATCTCCACGTTCAAGCATACTGATCACCTCTTCCTTATGCGCATCTAAGAAAGACTGTTTAGCAGCCGATCCTTTCGGACGACCTAACGGGCCTCCCGTACTCTTTTTATGACTCAGGGCCTCTTTGGTACGGGTAGACATCAAACTGTGTTCGATCTCCGTTACCAACTTGAACACGTTTCCCATAACCGGAAGGTCCAATGCCTTGTCCAGAATGTACCTGTCCTTTATACTATAGATCTGGACGCCTTTTTCCATGCAGCGGCCCATAATGTCCATGACTTCCGACAAAGTACGTCCCAAACGGGATATATCCGACAAGATCAGGCTATCGCCTTTTTGCATACGATCCAACACCATATCAAGATTACGTTCCTCTTCTTTCCCTTTGCCGACAGTGACATCTGTGATCCACTTATCGACCTTTATATTATGATCCGAAGCAAAGCGTTTAATCTCATCTTTCTGTTCTTCCAGAAGCTCTTTGTTTGAAGTTCCTACTCTTAAATAAGCTATTACCATATTTCCAGCAACTTAATAATTAAAAAAACGTAGAACCAATATTTATTTTTCGGTGAAGATACGAAAAGTAATTATAGCACAATAGCTAAACTTTCCATTTTATTTAAAGAAAATGTTAGTATTCCGCTCTTTAACATAATAAATTAAATCGTACGCAAACAGCTATCAGGCTAAGAATTAAATAGCTAACAATTCACCCAATAACCGGGAATTTGTGACCTCCTCAACTTTTCGCCCGTAGCCGGCAGCTATCCTCCGGTATAAGTATTTTGAACATGTTTATCGTTTTTTTCGCTTTTCAATCTGCCGAACACTTCCTATATTTGCAAATATAAATGAAAAGGTTTTTAATTGTCATATTTGCATTGTTGTATATCGGATTGTCTTCCGGTATAACACTGACACTTCACCGCTGCATGGGCAAGCTGGTCGAAGTGGATATGTGGCAAAACGAAACCTGCAATACTTGCGGAGCCAAGCATGCCCACAAATCCTGTTGCTCAACCGAAACACAGTTTATAAAGATATCGGACGACCAGAATGTCGACCAATTGCAGATCATTAAATATGTACCGGTGGCAATCGCCCTTTTGTTCGATTTACGGGATCTATATAACTTATCTGAGACAGAACAGGGAGACAACATCCCCGTATATACCGACACCCCACCTGAATGGAGCGGAACAGACCGGCTCATTCACCATTGTACCTTTCTTATTTAGCTAATAGTAGATCTTTTCAGGTCCTTTTACCCTTTATTTCCATATGAAAGGGCTGGTCATTCTTTTGTCTTCATTCCAGACAACAAAAAAAGAAAAAAATATGTTCCCTCTGTGTGTACAGAAGGAACGCGGCGTATTGTATTCAATAGCCGGACGATCTATTA
The DNA here is from genome assembly GCF_049860805.1 of Parabacteroides vesiculifaciens. NCBI lineage: Bacteria > Pseudomonadati > Bacteroidota > Bacteroidia > Bacteroidales > Tannerellaceae > Parabacteroides > Parabacteroides vesiculifaciens. The sequence goes on along the minus strand of NZ_CP187555.1, from coordinate 1,156,946 downwards.
TCAATAAATAAATACTTCTTATGCTAAATAAAATAATCCGTTATTTCCTTGAGAACAGGGTTATAACAATACTGATCTTAGTGCTGGTAGTCGTATGGGGTATCTCGACTTCCCCGTTTAACTGGCATGGCGGGATCATCCCCCGTAATCCGATCCCGGTAGATGCTATTCCCGATATCGGCGACAACCAACAGATCGTTGCCACCGAATGGATGGGACGTTCGCCCAAAGACATACAAGACCAGATCACTTATCCGCTGACGACGTCCCTGTTAGGGATTCCCGGAGTCAAGTCGATCCGTAGCTCCTCCATGTTCGGCATGTCCTTTATCTATATCATTTTTGATGATAACATTGAATTCTACTGGAGCCGTTCGCGGATTCTCGAAAAACTCAATTCACTTCCTCCCGGCACCTTGCCCGAAGGTGTACAGCCTGCATTGGGACCGGACGCCACCGCATTAGGACAAATCTACTGGTACACACTGGAAGGGCGCGATCCGGCAACCGGAAAGCCGACAGGCGGATGGGACGCGGAAGAACTGCGGACCATACAAGATTACTATGTCAAATACAGCCTTTCGGCTGCCGAAGGCGTGTCGGAAGTGGCATCCGCCGGAGGTTTCGTGAAAGAGTACCAGGTCGAGTTGAACCCGGAAGCTATGCGTGCCTTCAATGTTTCAGTCATGGACATTATGAGCGCCATCAAGAAAAGCAACCTCGATATTGGCGCCGAAACAATGGAGATCAACAAGGTCGAATACCTGATCCGCGGCCTGGGCTATATCAAAGATGTATCCGATCTGGAAAAAGCCGTCGTGACCGTTCGCGACGGTGTGCCGGTACGAATCTCGGATATCGCGTTTGTGAATATCGGTCCGGGTACACGGCGCGGCGGCCTGGATAAAGAGGGCGTGGAAACTGTCGGAGGTGTCGTCATCGCCCGGTACGGTTCCAATCCTTTGGAAGTCATTAATAATGTAAAAGGGAAAATCAAGGAGATGGCACCGGGACTGCCCCAGAAAACCCTGCAGGACGGAACCGTCTCCAAAGTGACCGTAGTGCCGTTTTACGACCGGACAGGCCTGATCAAAGAGACGATCGGTACGCTCGAGACATCGTTGTCGCACGAAATCCTGATCTGTATCATCGTCATCATCGTCTTAGTTCTCAACCTCCGGGCCTCTGTTGTGATAGCCAGTATGCTGCCTATAGCCGTCTTGGCTACCTTTATTATCATGCGGTACACGGGAATAGCCGCCAACATCGTAGCGCTTTCGGGTATCGCCATTGCAATCGGGGTGATGGTGGACGTCGGAGTGGTGTTTGTCGAAAGCATCATCCGCTATATGGAGATGCCGGAAAACAAAGGCATCCGCAAGGGGAAAGCAATGGTGAACCTTATTTATAAGGCGGTCAGTGAAGTGTCGGGGGCTATCGCGACGGCAATGATCACGACAATTGTCAGTTTCCTCCCCGTCTTTGCGATGGAGGCGCAGGAAGGGAAGATGTTCTCTCCCCTCGCCTATACGAAAACCTATGCTTTGGCCTCCGCCTTCGTATTGGGATTGATCCTGCTGCCGACCTTATCCTATATACTGTTCTCGGTCCGGATCGATTCAAAGCCGATACGGAAAACACTCAACTACATATTGGTAGCCGCAGGCCTCCTTCTATCTGTTCTGTACGGTAGCATTCCGGCACTCGGACTTACCGCTGTCGGACTGAACAATCTGTTTGCCCACCGTTGGAAAAAGCCGGAGACCGGCAACTATATCAACATCGGCATCGCACTTGCCGTCGCCACTTACTTTCTGTCGGAAGAATGGCTGCCGATGGGACCGCAAAAAGGGATTTTCATCAACCTCCTTTTTGTCGCGGGATGTATCGCCGTTATCCTTTCGCTCCTCTGGCTGCTGGTGATCTACTACGAACGCATCCTCCGCTGGTGCCTGGAAAACAGGTGGAAGTTTATGTTACTGCCTGCCGCGACTATCCTTTGCGGCATCCTGATCTGGAAGCGGATCGGGCAAGAGTTTATGCCCAGCCTCAACGAAGGTTCATTCCTACTGATGCCGACCAGTATGCCCCATACGGGAATCGAACAGAACCTAAATTACATCGAAGCTTTGGACAAACGCCTGGCAGCCATTCCTGAAGTGGAAACAGCAATCGGCAAATGGGGCCGGGTAAACTCGGCCCTCGACCCGGCACCCGCCCAAATGTTCGAGAACACTATCAACTACCGTCCCGAATATATCCTGAACGAAGATGGCAAGCGGGAACGTTTCAAGGTGAACCGGAAAGGTGAATACCTCCTGAGAAACGGAGGCACATACAATCCCGCAGCCGGTTTCCGGCTGATACCAGCGGATAGCCTGATACCGGACCGGAAGGGAGACTATTTCCGGCAATGGCGTCCCGAGATCAAGAACACGGACGATATCTGGCAACAAATCGTCAACGTCACCCACCTGCCCGGACTCACATCCGCCCCGAAGCTGCAACCGATAGAAGCACGCCTGGTCATGCTCTCGACCGGTATGCGCGCTCCGATGGGATTGAAAATATACGGGCCGGATCTCGAAACGATCGAGCAAAGCGGAAAGGCGATCGAGCAGGCGCTCAAGGACGTTCCATCCGTCATTCCCTCGTCCGTCTTCTATGACCGTGCTGTAGGCGCTCCCTACCTGGAGATCAAACTGAACCGGGATAACATGGCCCGCTACGGAGTGAATGTCGAGGATTTGCAGGAAATCCTAAGTGCTGCCGTCGGCGGCATGATCCTGACGAAGACGGTCGAAGGTCGCGAACGTTTCCCCGTACGCCTCCGCTATGCACGCGAACTGCGTGACAATCCGGAAGCGCTGTCTATGCTTTTGGTCTCTACGGCTACCGGCGCACAGATCCCGCTGAAAGAACTCGCCGATATCGAATATGCGCGAGGAGCCCAGATGATCCAGAGCGAAAACACCTTTCTGGTCGGCTACGTGATCTTCGACAAAAAACAAGGGAAGGCTGAAGTGGACGTTGTAAAAGAAGCGACAAAAGTGATCGAAGAAAAGATACGGAACGGAGAGTTGAAGCTGGCAAAAGGCGTTTCCTACAAGTTTGCCGGAAACTACGAACAACAGGAACGCGCTACCGCCCGGCTGATAATTGTCGTTCCCCTTGCCCTCCTGATCGTCCTCCTGGTCCTGTACTTCCAGTTCAAGACCATTACCGCATCGTTGATTCATTTCTCCGGCGTGTTCGTGGCTTTCGCCGGCGGTTTCATCCTGCTCTGGCTGTACGGTCAGGACTGGTTCATGAACTTTTCCTTAGCTGGAGTCAATATGCGGGATTTGTTCCAGATGCACACCATCAACCTGAGTGTGGCCGTATGGGTCGGCTTCATCGCCCTCTTCGGAGTGGCGACAGACGACGGCGTTCTGATGGGGACCTACATCCATCATGTCTTCCAGGAAAAGAACCCGCAGACCAAACACGACATACGCGAAGCCGTAGTGACAGCAGGCCTCAAGCGGGTACGCCCCGCAGCCATGACGACCGCGACCACCCTGATCGCCCTGCTCCCCGTCCTCACCTCGACCGGAAAGGGAGCCGATATCATGGTCCCAATGGCGATCCCGACATTCGGCGGTATGCTGATTCAGTCGATGACCATGTTTGTCGTCCCAGTATTCCAGTGCTGGTGGCGGGAAAGTGTGATTAAGAAAGAGCAAAAGAAATTAAACAGTCAACAAGATGAAAACGAAACAGTATAAATCCATCCGCAATATGACCTTCATCCGGACAGCCCTGCTGTTACCGGCAATCCTGATGTTCCTGCCATCGCGAGCACAGACAGCAGACAGCCTTTCCTATTACCTGGAAACGGCCGCCCGCAATAACCCGTCGGTAAATTCCAGCTTTGCCCTTTACAAAGCATCCCTGGAAAAGATACCGCAGGCGGGAGCTTTCTCCGATCCCGAACTCGAAATAGGATTCTTTTTCAAACCGATGGAGCAGCTATCCGGCAAACAGGTAGCCGACTTCACCTTGATGCAGATGTTCCCCTGGTTCGGGACACGCAAAGCAGCCCGCAGCGAGGCGACCGAAATGGCACGCATGGCCTACGAACAATTCCGCGAAAGCCGCAACAACCTGTTCTACGAGGTCAAAAGTCAGTGGTACCAATTGAACAACCTGAATGAGCAGTATAAAAACACGGCAGCCAACCTCGCACTGTTAAAGCAGTTGGAACAGTTGGCACTGAACCGCTATACCGCATCCTCTTCACCGGGTGTTCCGGTATCGTCAGCAGCCACCTCACCGGTCATCTCCCCTCTTCCCCAAGCAACGGTAAACAACGGTATGGGAAGTATGGGGAATATGGCTCCCTCCCCTGCACCTGCGTCGCCGGGTGATAGCAAGGCAATGTCCGGCATGGGAGGCGGCCCGATGGGTAGCGGCTCATCCGGCAGCATGTCCGATGTCCTTCGTATCCAGATCGAAATGGCCGAACTGGAAAACAACCTCGAAGCCCTCCTGTCGAACAGGAAAGCAGCCGAAGCCCGGTTCAACAGCCTGCTGAACCGAGACCAGGATCTGCCGGTACAAACGTCCGACTCGCTGGCACAAAAACTGTTTTCCGTAGAAGACAATGCGGTTCTGGACAGCATCATCCTCTCCAACCCGATGCTCTCCATGCTCGAAGCGGAAGCGAACGCGTACAAGGCCAAAGCTGAAATGGACAAGAAGATGAGCCTCCCCATGTTCGGCATCGGCCTGCAATATTCCATTATGGCAAAGAACTCCGAGGAGATGGCCCGGATGTCCGGGATGAGCAACATGAACGGGATGGATATGGTCATGCCGATGATCAAGATCAGCATTCCGATTTTCCGCCGGAAATATAACGCCCAGCAACGAGAAAGCAGGCATTACCGGCAGGCAAGCGAGTTGAAATACGAAGATACGCTTAACCAGCTTCACGCCGAATATATCGCATTAAAACAACAAATGGCAGATGCTTCGCGCAAAATAGACCTGTACGCCAAGCAGCAGGACTTGTCCCGGTCGACCTGGCAGTTGATGCTCCGCGAATTTTCAGCCGGGACGACCTCCCTCACGGACATCATCCAATTGGAACGCCAATTGTTGGATTACAGCCTTAAAAAGAGCGAAGCGGTTGCCGAATACAACACGCTGGTCGCCGGACTGGAAAAATTAGTATCAACCTCCGTAAATGAATAACAAGATGAAAAAGATAAATGAAATCATAAGAAACAAACCGGTTCAATATATAGTAATAGCCCTCGCAGGCTTATGGGCAGGCTGGCTGTTGTTCAGCCCATCTAAAGACGCCACCCCGGCTACCCATGAAGGACATGAGACGCACGAAGGGCACAGTCACGACCTCGTACAAGACGAGACGGGTGTCTGGACCTGCTCCATGCACCCCCAGATACGCCAGGATAAACCCGGCAAATGCCCGATCTGCGCAATGGACCTGATCCCGGTCCGTAAAAGTGGCGGTGGCGGAGAAAACTCCGACCCCAACACAATCCAGCTATCCGAAGAGGCAGCCGCCCTGGCGGACGTGCAGACTTCGCGGATAAGCAAAGAAAATCCGGTCAAAGCCGTCCGCCTGTATGGCAAGATCGCCCCGAACGAACAAAGCCTTCAATCCCAAACAGCGCACGTCGGCGGACGTATCGAACAACTGAATATCAACTTTACCGGTGAAAGCGTACATACCGGGCAGACACTTGCCGTTCTCTATTCCCCCGAACTGTTCACCGCCCAACAGGAACATTTGGAAGCCATCAAGATGCAGCAGCCCGCTCTTATCCGGGCAGCCCGCGAGAAACTCCGCCTTTGGAAGATGACGGATGCCCAGATAGAAGCGATCGAACAGTCGGGAACCGTTTCCCCGCTCGTCGAGATCAAAGCGAACGTAAGCGGGATCGTGATGACCAAGCGGGTAAACCAAGGCGATTATGTTGCTTCGGGGGCCGTGTTGTTCGACATCGCGAACCTGTCAAAAGTATGGGCTATGTTCGACGCTTTCGAAGTGGATCTGCCTTTCTTGAACAAAGGCGACCAGGTCCATTTCACCCTTCAGGCCCTTCCCGGCAAGACCTATACCGGGCGAATCGCTTTTATCGATCCGATCATCAACCCGTCCACCCGTACGGCACGTGTCCGGGTGGAAGTCCCCAACAGCCAGATGGAGCTAAAACCTGAAATGTATGCGACCGCCGAAGTCAGTGCCCCCCTTCAAGGCTATAAGGACCGGATCGTCGTGCCGCAAACCGCCGTCCTCTGGACCGGAAAGCGTTCTATCGTCTATGTCAAGCAATCGGATACCTCCACGCCTACTTTCCTGATGCGCGAAGTCGAGTTGGGGCCGTCACTCGGCAACGCCTACGTCATCTTGAAAGGATTGTCCGAGGGAGAAGAGATTGTAACCAACGGCGTATTCTCGATAGACGCCAGCGCCCAGCTCGAAGGGAAACAGTCGATGATGAACAACGACGGCGAAGCGCAACCGATGAGCGGCCATGCAGGACATACGATGGACGGCCATGAAGGGCATGCTGCGCACGGAACCTCCGCTACACAAGCGGAAACGGCAGGCGAGCATGCCATGTTCGGCGTCAAAGGTTCCTGCGATATGTGCAAACAGCGCATCGAAACGGCGGCCAAGAGCGTAAACGGTGTTTTATCGGCCCATTGGGACAAGGAGAAACAGATGATACACCTGCAATATGATCCGTCCAAAACTTCTGTCGACGCCATCAGCAAAACAATTGCCAAAGCAGGGCACGACACCGATACTTATAAAGCGGATCAAACCGTCTACGACCAGCTGCCGGGTTGCTGCAAATACCGCAAGTAGGCGGTTGCAGTACACCGGAAAAGTTTCAACAGTGAAACTCCGAGTTCTGTCTTATACTGATATAGGTAGACACATTCAAAAACAATAAAATGTGTAATAACTATGCGGGAAAAACATCAGCATTACAGCGAAGAAGAGAAATTGCATCTTCTTCAATCTTATTATCTATCAGGTATGAGCAAAACTCGTTTTTGCAAACAACATGGTATTAGTGGTATAACTTTGTTAAATAAATGGTTGGCGAAGTATGAATCAGAGGTAAAAGAGGTATCTTTAGCTCCTTGTCAAGCCCCTACGGATATGAGCAATCGAAGCAAAGAAGATTACCAGGATGAAAATGCGCAACTCAAGAAGCGCGTTAAGGAGTTAGAGAAGGCGCTTGCCTTCTCGCAGTTGGAAACCGAAGCCCGTGATTTAATGATTACGCGTGCAGAAGAGTATTTTAACATTCCCATCAGAAAAAAATCTGGGGCCAAATAGTAACGGAACTGGTCGGGCAGGGCAAAATAAAAGTTGCACCCGCCTGCCGTCTGTTTGGCCATTGTCGTCAAGCCTATTACCAGTCCAAGGCAGACATTGAGGTCCAGGTAAAGAATGAGCGTCTCATGCTGGATACCGTACGTGAGATACGTAGTGAGGATCCCGGTATTGGTGGTTACAAGCTGTGGATCATGCTCATCGCCCTCTTCGGAGAGAAGTTCATGCCCGGTCGCGACAGCTTCTATACGCTGCTTCGCCGGCACCGTCTGATGCTTCCTCCCCGCAAAGGCAGGAGCACAACCAATTCCAACCACCGCTACCATAAGTGGAAAAACTTGATAAAAGGCTTTGTTCCAACTTCGCCCAATCAACTGTGGGTTAGCGATATTACATATATACCGCTTGCCGGTGGAGATGTCTGTTACCTGCATCTGGTTACGGATGCTTATTCTCATAAAATAGTGGGATGGCGCCTAGCAAACACTCTACGTGCATCCGCTACGCTTGAAGCATTGCAGCAGGCCATAGACCAGGCCGTGGAGATGACAGGAAGTGAGAATCTGGAAGGTCTGATACACCATTCAGACCGTGGAGTACAGTATTGTTGCGATGCCTACGTGGAGCGGCTTCAACACTATGGCATTGCCATCAGCATGACAGAGGATTACAAGCCCACGGATAATGCCGTGGCGGAACGTGTCAATGGGATAATCAAAGTGGAACGCCTCTATAAACAAGGGGTATTCGATAGCCTCGAACATGCCACAAGTGTGATTGGGCGCTACATCCACTTCTACAACTACCGCCGACCGCACATGAGTGTCGGTTATAAAACTCCCGGCGTAGTGCATAAGGAAGAGGGAGTACAGATAAAGATCTGGCAAAAGAAAAAAGCTTCGATAAAAAGTAGAGAAAAACAGATGGATACAATATCTTTGCAAAGCCGAACAACAAGTCCGGGCGAGGGCACATGCCAGCGCATCTGACGAAGACAAACTGCCCCATGCGAGGGGCAATTTGTCTTGCCGAACAAGCAAGCACGGGCTCTGCAAATCCAGCATGTGACTACTTAATACGGCTAAAGGCAGAGGATATTTGTCTATATTATCAGTATGAAGATTTAAGATGTGACTACTCTATCAGTACTACTTTCTAAGATCTGTCTATTGATTACGTTTATAAACAAAAAAAGTGTCTAGCTAAATCAGGAAAAGACATTCCATGCAGTGAAACTTCAAGTTCCACCCAATGAAACAAAAGTGTCTGTGGTCGAAACAAAAGTTTCAAGGCACGAAACTAAAGTTTCTTTCTAATGAAACTCCAAGTTTCACTGCATGAAACTTTCAAACGCCATACAGCCCGCCTGAAGTTACCCCTGTAACCGGTTAAACATTCGGGCCAGTCGCCCGGAACGGCAATAACGGCTCAAAACAAAATACCCTTCGGCTAAATCAAGATAGCCGGAGGGTATTTTTGTTTTTAAATCCCGGAGAAGATTCAGACTTGCCCTGGGATTTTTTTTACCTGTCTAATAATACATTTCAGGAATCGAAATATTCAGCTCTGCATGCAGTACGCCGCTTTTTTCAAACAGGCGGACTTTATTTTCCTTTACTAACCATCCTAAAGCCAAACAGACTAAAGACTCATGATAGTGAGTCATTTCCCCAATCCTCTTCACTGACAAAATTTTTCTTTCTGATAACAAAGACCAGATCTGACCAGCCTCTGAAACAACATCATTCTTAGTCATAGCACCTCACTTATTTGATATAATATTTTTCCTCACCACTTCTTCAGAAAGCCAAATTATTCTTTCGCTTTAAAAGGTGAACACTTCCATCCCCCGAAAAGTTTAGCAAAACTGCGTCAATCAACATTAAAATGAAAGAAAAAGGAGTAATCCTACTCCTCCAACATCCCTTCCAAATATCGGTCAGGAGGCAACTCCATACTCTGGAGAAATCCCGCCAGGGAGCTATAGGTCAGACTATTCTTCGTCAGGTCCGTCAAAGCGATCCGGCGGAGACATTCGAACGGGATCGCATAATCCACATAGGGAATCAGGTTACCACCGATAAAATCATATCCGGCTTCTGCCGGATCGCAAAATTGCACGAGCCTCCATTCCTGTTCGGAAGCCCAACGGGGTTCCCTTACTTCCAGACAGGCATTGCAAAGCATCGAGAAGAAACGTGAATCCCGCTTGAACCCGGTATGCTCTTCATTGTAAAAGAATTTGTCATACTCCTGTCCCATCTGCGAGACAAACGCGTTTAGGTTCTCTTCCTCATTGTATTTGCAACGAAGCAAGTATTTATCCTCCGACAAACTATACTCACCCAGCGCCCCGTAATCGAAAGCCAACCGCAAACAGGAAGACTTCTTTTCCATCACGCCGGAAGGAATTTCCGGGTTTTGATAAAGGGAAAGAGCGTACATCTCCATCTCCGGCCCGATAAGCATCCGGCGGTTCTCCCGAAAAAAAGGAATATTTTGTTTGCTAAACTCCTGTTTGACACCTTTTTGTTCTTCATACAAAACTATCGAACGGCGAAGCAGGGATAAACCGTAGCCCGTTACTTCATCCGGTCTGGCATACATCAAATTGGGCACACGCAGGGTAAATGTTCCCGGTGTCTTCGGCTTTTTACAGCCGTGCACAAAGGATTCTATTGAAACATAAGCGTATAAATCCATCTTTTATGATTTTTTTTAGTGTCAAATATACTGAATATATTAGAGATTATCTACCTTTGTTAAAACTTTTATAAACTACATAAAACCAATAGAACAAGATGAAACGTCGTGATTTCCTTAAGACCAGTGTTGTAGCAGGTGCAGCCTTATCTCTGAATTTTGAAGGATTGCAGGCAGCTCTCTCCTCGAATACAGTAGCAGTAGAACAAGCGCCCGACCTGGTAGCAGTAATGGGTGGTGAACCGGAAGCCATGCTCGACAAGGCGTTGGAAGCGCTTGGCGGCATCGGCAAGTATATCAAGAAAGGACAAAAGGTCGTTATCAAACCCAATATCGGATGGGACCGTACGCCGGAACTGGCCGGGAATACGAATCCGGGGCTGATAAAGGCGCTCGTAAAGAAATGTTTCGAAGCAGGAGCCGAAAAAGTGACGGTGTTCGACCATACGTGCGATAATTGGCAGAAATGTTACGAGACAAGCGGTATCGCCGCAGCCGTAAAGGAAGCGGGCGGTATCATCATGCCGGGTAACGATGAGAAATATTTCAAAGAAGTAGCCATTCCCGGCGGCGTGACGCTGAAAAGCGCCAAGATACACGAGTCGCTGATCGAAGCGGATGCCTGGATCAATGTTCCCATTCTGAAAAACCATGGAGGAGCCAAGCTGTCATGCGCGATGAAGAACATGATGGGGATCGTTTGGGACCGTCGCTTCTTCCACCAGAACGACTTGCAGCAATGTATCGCCGATATCTGTACCTGGCAGAAGAAACCGGTACTGCATATCGTGGATGCCTACCGAATGATGCATCAGAACGGTCCACAGGGAAAAAGTGCAGCCGACGTGGCTACCTTGAAGTCGATGATCGTCTCTCCGAATATCGTCGCTGTCGATACGGCCGCCCTCGCTTTGTTCAACCAGGTAAAGAAGTTGGATATGGCAGCCGTCGGGCATCTGAGCAAAGGGGAAGCGCTTAAATTAGGTTCCACCGATCTGAAAAAAATAAACATCAAACGTATTAAGATCTGATGAAGAGACGAAATTACCTAAAGGGATTGAGAGTTTTGCTCGCAATCCTCTTTTTTGTACCCATACTTTTGTTTTTCGTAGACTTCTCGGGAGTTTTACCGGATAGCGTGCACGGGTTGCTGCATCTGCAACTGATGCCGGCCCTGTTGGGAGGGATGGTCGGCCTGATCGTGTTTCAGCTCTTGCTGGCACTTGTATTCGGACGTATTTACTGCTCCGCGATATGTCCGGCAGGCGTATTCCAAGATATCATCAACCGGCTGTTTTGCATCGGCAAAAAAAAGAAGAAAGGAAGCCGCCGTTTTACGTATCACAAGCCGATGAACTGGTTTCGCTATGTGCTGTTAGCGATTACGGCAGTCATGGCTGTTTTCGGTTTTAGCGGGTTGTGCCTGCTTTTGGACCCGTACAGTAACTTCGGGCGTATTGCGGCAAGCCTGTTCCGTCCGGTCGTGATGTGGGGAAATAACATTCTTGCCGACCTGCTGATGAAAGTGGACAACTACTCATTGTTTCATGTGACGATCAGCACCGTGGCAACCTCCGGTCTGATCGCGGCAACAGTTGCGTTGCTTGTCTTCATCGTCATGACTGTTTTCCGCGGACGGCTGTTCTGCAATACGATCTGCCCTGTCGGAGCCTTGTTGAGCCTGTTCTCGCGCTACTCGCTCTTCCGCATAACTTTCGATAAGGAAGCCTGTACGCATTGCGGAAACTGCGAACATACCTGCAAGGCGGAAGCGATCGACAGTAAAAACCTGACGGTCGATACGTCCCGTTGCGTAGATTGCTTCAATTGTGTTTCTTCCTGTGCCAAAGGCGGCCTGCAATACCGGCTGCAACTTCCAGGTATGAAACAGGTGGAAACGACAACCAATATCCCGACTGTACAGGAATTACATTCCAGCCAGCCGATAGTCGCCAACAGCCGCCGTACATTCCTGGCCACAGGTGTAACAGTCGCCGCCTCGCTGCCGTTGGTATCAGCGATTGCCGAAGGAGGGGGCAAAGGGAAAATGAACAGGAAAGGCAGAAAGAAATGGCCTCCCCTCACGCCTCCTGGTTCTATCAGCCTGGAACGTTTCAAAGATAAATGTACGGGATGCCAAATATGTGTCGTCCGCTGTCCGAGCCAAGTTCTGCGCCCGACAGGGTTGGAATACGGTTTGGATTACATGCTGAAACCGCGTTTGGCCTATATCAGCAGTTACTGTAATTATGAGTGCACGGTCTGTTCCGACGTATGTCCCACCGGCGCAATCAAACCTCTGACAGTCGAAGAGAAGACGACGACGCAGGTCGGCATTGCCACTTTCTTCAAAGGCCGTTGTGTCGTTAATACAGAAGAGAAAGATTGCGGCGCCTGTGCCGAACATTGCCCAACCCAGGCCGTACACATGGTTCCTTACAAAGGGACACTGACGATCCCGCAAATCAACCCAGACCTCTGTATCGGATGCGGTGGATGCGAATCGATTTGCCCGGTACGTCCGATGCGTGCCATCATCGTCAAATCAAACGTAGAGCACAAATTCGTCGAAAAGCCCAAAGAAGAGGAAGTCAAAGAAGTCGAGGTCGACGATTTCGGTTTTTGATTAACGATATATAACCGACTATATTATGAGGCCTTACTTGTGAAAGTTAGGCCTTTTCTTTATCTTTGCAGCCATGAAATTCGAATTACAATATAACGACACAAAATCAAATGCAAGGGCGGGTCTGATTACCACTGATCATGGAGTAATTGAAACGCCCATTTTTATGCCGGTCGGTACGCAGGGCACGGTAAAAGGTGTCCACATGACCGAGTTGGAGGAAGATATCGATGCACAAATCATTTTAGGAAACACATACCATTTGTATCTCCGCCCCGGACTGGAGATATTGGAACAGGCAGGCGGACTGCATAAGTTCAATACATGGAACCGGCCGATCCTGACGGATAGCGGAGGTTTCCAGGTCTTCTCGCTTTCCGAAAACCGCAAGTTACATGAGGAAGGCGCTATGTTCCGTTCGCATATCGACGGTTCCAAGCATCTTTTTACCCCGGAGAAGGTAATGGATATCCAACGGATCATCGGGGCCGATATCATTATGGCTTTCGATGAATGTTGCCCGGGCGATGCCGAGTATGAGTATGCGAAAAAATCCCTCGGCCTGACGGAGCGTTGGCTGGACCGTTGTTTCGAACGTTTCAACTCTACGGAGCCGAAATATGGGTATCAGCAGAGCCTTTTCCCGATTGTACAAGGTTGCGTTTATCCGGAACTGCGTCGAAAGGCTGCCGAGAATGTAGCGGAAAAGGGCGCGGACGGCAATGCGATCGGCGGCCTGGCAGTAGGCGAACCGACTGAAAAGATGTACGAGATGATCGAAGTGGTCAACGAGATACTGCCGAAGGACAAGCCCCGCTACCTGATGGGAGTCGGTACGCCGATCAACATTCTGGAAGCGATCGAACGGGGCGTCGATATGTTCGACTGCATCATGCCGACACGCAACGGGCGGAACGGACAGATATTTACCCGCTTCGGCACAATCAATTTGCGTAATAAGAAATGGGAGAGCGACTTCTCTCCCATCGATCCGGATGCCCATTCGGCTATCGACACACGCTACAGCAAGGCCTATCTGCACCATCTGATCAAGGTGAACGAGATGCTGGGGCTTCAACTGGCATCGATCCATAACCTCGCGTTTTACCTGTGGCTCGTAAAAGAGGCACGCAAACATATCATTGCCGGCGATTTCACCTCCTGGAAAAGTGAGATGGTCCGTCAGTTATCTAACCGGTTATAAGCAAGCTGTCACATGAAATTCAAACTGAAACGGATAGACTGGTACATCATCAAGCAATTCTTGGGTACTTACATCTTCGCGATTGCCCTGATTATCGCTATCTCGGTTGTCTTCGATATAAATGAAAAGATCGATAAATTCCTAAGTCCGGACGTGCCGTTGAAAGCGATCGTTTTCGACTATTACATGAACTTCATTCCTTATTTTGCGAATCTGTTCAGTCCGTTGTTTACTTTCATTGCCGTTATCTTCTTCACTTCGAAGTTGGCAGACAATTCGGAAGTCATTGCCATGTTGGCGAGCGGGATGAGTTTCCGGCGACTGATGTTGCCTTACGCGATTTCGGCAGGGATCATTGCACTCAGTACGTTTGCGCTGAATGCTTATATCATTCCGCCTGCCAATGCCACGCGTATCGACTTTCAGAACAAATATATCAAGAATAAGAAGGTGGATTATGTCCGTTCCGCCCAGTTGGAGATCGAGCCGGGGGTAATCGCTTATTTCGACCGCTACGATGCACGCTCCGGAATGGGTTACCGTTTTTCTTTGGAGCATTTCGAGGACAAGAAGATGATTTCACGTCTTACGGCAAATTCCATCAAATATGATTCGCTCTACAATTGGACATTGATTGATTATATGATCCGCGACTTCGACGGGATGCGCGAGCATATCACCGAGGGGAGCCGCATGGACACCACGTTGACAATCGTCCCTTCGGACTTCCTCATCTCGGTCAACGACTGCGAGACGATGACCTCTCCCGAACTGTCCACCTACATCGACCGCCAAAAGAAACGGGGGATCGGTAATATCCAGACGTTCCAGATCGAATATCACAAACGTTTTGCCGCCATCATGGCCGCCTTCATCCTGACCTCCATCGGAGCCTCGCTATCCTCCCGCAAGATCAAAGGTGGCATGGGATTGAACATCGGTATCGGGCTGGCATTGAGTTTCTCTTACATCCTCTTCACCACCGTCACATCGACCTTCGCCATCAACGGGAGCCTCAGCCCTGCTATGGCCGCTTGGATCCCGAATATATTGTACACGTTTATTGCGATTTATTTGTACCAGAAGGCACCGAGGTAAGAGACGGGAGCAGAAAGTTGTAAAAACTTCCAAAACTTCCACCGCTGTAATCTGAGTGCATACTTCATGAAATACGCACTCAATAAACTAATAAACAGATAATTACATCAATAAGCAACTAATTATTAAAAACTTTTTCTCCTTATTCACGGACAAAATTCACCCATTTATGTTGGATTTATATTTAATAAAAATAGTTTGTCCGTGAAACATTCATGATAAAGGAAAATCAGATAAAGGCTAAATTGCAAATACAAAGCTCAAATTACTATAAATCAAACCTTAACCTCATATCAGATATATATTATACAGAAACCCACTTCAAATTGAAGCGGGAGTAAATATTATAGTTTATATAGTTTTTCTGAAATCCGGCTTCAAATACCGTATGGAGAGAAGAATGCCTATTGCACGGAAATCCGCTGCTTATCGCAAAAAAAGGAATACCTGTTGGTTTGGTTCTTCCTGCTTATTCCTTTACACCCAATAAAAAGATATATTATAAATAAAAAAGGATGCAATCGAATCGACGCATCCTTTTTCTATTTAAAAATTAATGAATTATTTTACCAATTTCAATCCAACTTCAAATTTTGTTGTCTTTTCCATCGCTTCAGGAAAAGCTTTCAGCATTGTCTTAACTAATTGTCCCATTCCTCCTAAAGCATCATCACCGATAAGTTCTGCTAACGTAGGTAATAAAGGAACAATCTGACTTACTAACGCTTTATCAATATACACACGGGCAGATTTACCATCAGAACCAATTTCATAATTAACAGGAATACCATTTTGTAATAAAGCCATAATTTGTTCTAACGGAAGATCTTCTATGCCAGCCTTACTCTTTAGGCTTCCCATAATCTTAGTAATATCCAAAAAGACAAGGATTTGCTTATCCGTCACATTATATGAAGCATATCCTGCTTCCGACGTTTCCCAAACAGGTGTGACCGGTTTAGCCAAATCCATTCCTGCTTTAGAAATAGAAGCTACAATCTGCCCATCTTCCTGGAACGTAACACTCTGAAGAACCTGTACCAAAGCTAAACTTCCAAAACCTTCAGCCACTGCAGGAATAGAAGTCACAGGCAAAAATCCAAGCATAGTACCTTCAGCAGCTTCCCAAACCATAGACACAGGACCCGATACAAAAGTTTCGTTTTCATCTTTAACTACTTCAGCTAATTTCCAAGTTCCCGCAATAGGAGCTGTGATTTTAAAAGTCACATCCAAAGTCAGAACTCCGGCCTCAACAATACCTTTAGCAGATACAGTACGCAAATCATTCGCATTGTTACCTTCCAATGTATAGTTTTCACCTGTTTTCACCATCTTTGTATCAATCGTCACTTCAGCCTCACCCGGAATCAGATTTGCTAATGTAATAGCTGCTTGTTCAGCCGAACTTGCATTTACTTTTACAGATTGGCCAGTCACTTCGGCACCACCAAACTTTAAATTCAATGTTTCTGCTGTATAAGTCGCAGAAATAGCTTTCCAACTGTCATCAGTCTTATTGTCATCATCATCACTACAAGCAGTGAAGAAACTCAATGCGCAAAGCATCGTAAACACAAAAAATAGATTTTTCTTCATAATCTTCTTTTTAAATTATACATAAAAACGGCGTGAAGGTAAGTAATCCAAATGAAACAAACAACACAAAAAAGTTAACGCCGGTTATTCCGAAAAAATAACCGGCGTTATCATAAAAATAGACAATTCAATCTATAATATTGGATTAATTATATATGATTATTTTTTAGACAAATTGATTCCTACCATAAAATCTTTGTCAGCCATAATAACAGGAAGCAAAGTTCCGATCTGACCGATCATCTCTGCTTTATCAGGCATAATGCCGGCTATTAATTCCATTACAGGAGCCAGTTGCGTACCCAAAGATGTTGCGAGCGTATTATTGATCAAAATACTATATTCGCCATCCTCTTCTTCAAGTACTAAAGGAATACCATTTTGAGCCATTGCTATGAGCTCTGCCAATGTATTGTCTTCCGATTTAAGCATTCCCATCAATGCGGTAATGTCAAGGGTTACATATAACATTTTATCTTTTACGTAATATTCCATAAGACCTTCTAACTTAGTTGCTTTTCCCTCTTTCGTAAAGGAAATTGTTATATTTCCGTTTTCAAGGAATGTAATCTCCGGCGCTACTTCTGCAATAGCCGCCTCTGCTTTTTGATCGGCAAACGCACAGAATTGATAATCCGGAATAGTCTGTCCTCCAAACGCTATCTCTCCTGATTCGGTAGTCAGGCTCATGAAGAAACTACCTCCCATTACATTATAATCATTTGCATCAATTTTACCATCTCCATTTATATCAGACGGAACATAAGGCGGGAATACCCACGTACCAATAAGGGGAGAATCGACTTTGATGGCAACGGCTAAAGTCAGGACACCTGCATTCACATTTCCAGTAACAGACACTGTACGACTACCTTCCACTGTTGCAGTTCCTTCCAGACTATAATTGGCAATTACTTCTTCCGCTTTTGTAGCTTTCGACATAACGAGGTCAACTTTCACTTCGTCCACACCTGCAACCATTCCTTTCAGGGTAGCAGTTGCTTTCTCTGCCGAAACGGCTTCGATCATAACATATTGATTATTAAGTTCTTGACCATTATAAGTCAACTTAAGTTTGTCTGCAGTATACGAACCAGCAACAGCTTTCCAAGTTGTGTCCTCCGGTGTTGGTTCATCTTTTTTTTCATCGTCGTCTCCACAAGATGAAAAAAGATTTAAGGCACAAAATAAGGCCATTAAATAGAATAAACTCTTTTTCATAATATACATTTTTAAATGATTAAACTATATTAAACAGCGCGCAAGTTAATGATTTTAAATGATCAAAACAAAATAAAACAATCAAAAGGGAGAATCTTTCCAAATCCTCCCTTTCACCACCATGAAAACCACAAAAAGAACAAAAAAACTATTCTACCACTAACATTTTATCGCCGACGGAAACTTTGTCGCCGTCGTTAATATACACTTCCTTCACGACGCCGTCGATCGGGCTGCGGATCTCGTTTTCCATCTTCATGGCGACGAGTACGCAGAGCGGAGTTCCGGCTTGAACTTCTTCGCCGGGCTTGACGTGGACTTTGAGTATCACGCCCGGCATCTGTGCGGTGATCACCTGGCGGCCGGCGGCGGCTGAACGGATGCGGGATTGGCGCATCTTCTTCAATTCGTCGATCACCTGGACCTGGAAATAATCGCCTTTATTCTTTACCTCATAGACGTCGTTGCCGATATTCGAGATCTGGACGCCGTGCGATTTATGGTTCAGGATGATCGAATGGATCGTGTCGCCTCCCATATTATAATCCACTTCGTATATCTTACCGTTGACGGAAACTTTCTTTACCGGACCGTCTTCGAGGATTTCGACCTTGAATTCGGTATCGGGTATATCGTTTACTGTTGCGAAATAAGTCGCTAATGCTTTTGCTGACATAATAAATTCCTCCTTACTTACCTCGTTCCCGCGCCTGACGCAGGATCGCATGGGCACTGCCTTTATCAGACAGTCCTTTTGCGGCCCCGCATACGATGCAGGGACAAGGATATTTTTAATAATTATTGGCAGTCATCTGTAATTTGCCGTAATACTTCCACAGGGATTCTCCGACGAGCGGGACGGTCGTTGCCCGTGCGGCAGCTTCCTTCTCCTGCTCGAAATGTTTGATAGCGGCAGCGATCACGGCTACAAGCGGATCATTGCTCTGGCGGCGTTTCAGGTCCTCCTTGTCGAACTTGGTGTCGATGAAGGTCGTGTCATAGTTGCCGGAGAGGAAGGTCGCGTTGTGCAGCACACGCTGGTGGAACGGGATCGTCGTCTTAATCCCTAAGATCTTGTATTCGCGGAGGGCGCGCACCATGTTGGAGATGGCCGACTCGCGGTTACGGCCCCAGGCGCACAGCTTGGCGATCATCGGGTCGTAGTGGAGGGAGACTTCGAAACCGGCGTAGGCGGCGCTGTCTAAACGGACGTTACGCCCTTCGGGGGCTTCGCGAACCTTGATGATTCCGGGCGACGGCATGAAGTTGTTCTCCGGGTCTTCGGCATAGATGCGGCATTCGATGGCGGCTCCGCGAAACTCGATGTCTTCCTGCTTATAGGGAAGCGGATTTCCGGCGGCCACGAGGATCATGTCGCGCACGAGGTCGACGCCGGTACACTCTTCGGTCACGGTGTGTTCCACCTGCAGGCGGGTATTCATTTCGAGGAAATAGAAATTCTGGTCCTTATCCATCATAAATTCAAGTGTCCCGGCACTGTAGTACCCGATCTTCTTGCAGGCTTCGACGGCAACCTCCAGCATCTTCTGCCGCGTCTCTTCCTTGACGAAGGGCGACGGGGATTCTTCGATCACTTTCTGGTTACGGCGCTGGATGGAGCATTCGCGGTCGTAGAGATGGATCACATTACCGTATTTGTCGCCCAAGACCTGCACTTCGATATGGTGCGGATGTTCGATATATTTCTCAATATAGATGGCATCGTCGCCGAACGAGTTGGCGGCTTCCGACCGGGAAAGTCGGAAGGCTTCGTCTAACCCTGCCTCGTCGCGCACTAAGCGCATCCCTTTTCCACCACCTCCGGCAAGGGCTTTCAGCATGATGGGGTAACCGACTTCGGCTGCCACGCGGCGCACTTCTTCGAGGCCGGCAACGGGTTCCTTGGTTCCGGGAACGATCGGGACACCGGCTTCAGCCATAATCTTACGCGCCTCGGTCTTGACTCCCATGCGGGCGATCACGTCGGCGCTCGGACCGATAAAGATCACGCCTTCTTCCTCGCAGCGGCGGGCAAAATCGGCATTCTCCGACAGGAAACCGTATCCGGGATGGATGGCGGCTCCCGTTTTCTTGGCGATCGAGAGGATCAGTTCGGGTTTGAGGTAGGAAGTGTCGGCCACATCCTCGGAGATGCAGTAGGCTTCTTCGGCATACCGGACATGAAGGGCGCCACGGTCGACATGGGTATAGATGGCAACGGTGGGAATATTCATCACGCGGCAGGTACGAAAGATACGCATGGCGATCTCGCCGCGATTGGCTACTAATACTTTCTTAATCATAACGGCTGCGTTTTAAAGTGGAATATTGGAATGTTTCTTCGGCGGATTGGACTGCCGTTTGTTGGCTAACAGCTCGAAGCTGCGGATCAGGCGCGGGCGGGTTACCGACGGTTCGATGATCTCGTCGACATATCCCAACTCGGCGGCACGGTACGGATTGGCGAATTTCTCGCGGTAATCGTCCTGCAATTCCTTACGTTTCTTTTCGACATCCTCGGCTTTCTTCAACTCTTTGCGGAAAAGGATATTGACGGCGCCGTCCGGCCCCATCACAGCGATCTCGGCCGTCGGATAGGCGAAATTGATATCGCCGCGGATATGTTTGGAACTCATCACGTCGTAGGCGCCTCCGTAGGCTTTGCGGGTGATAACCGTTACTTTCGGGACGGTCGCCTCGCAATAGGCATAGAGCAGTTTGGCTCCGTGGCGGATAATGCCTTCATACTCCTGGTTCACACCCGGAAGGAATCCCGGCACGTCCACGAATGTCAGCAACGGAATGTTGAACGCGTCGCAGAAACGGACGAAGCGGGCGGCCTTGACCGACGCATTGATATCGAGCGTCCCGGCGAGGGCTGCCGGTTGGTTGGCGACGACACCGACGGTCTTCCCGTTCAGGCGGATATAGCCGATCAGGATGTTGCGGGCGTATTCTTCCTGCACTTCGAAGAAGTTGTTGTCGTCCGCAACCGAAAGGATCAGTTCGCGCATGTCATAGGGCTGGTTCGGATTGGTCGGGACTAAGTTGTTCAGATTTTCGTCGATGCGGTTCGCGCTGTCGGTGGTCGGGACAAACGGAGGTTCCTCCATGTTGTTGTTGGGGAGGAAAGACATGAGTTCGCGTATCTTCAGGATGCATTCCATGTCGTTGTCGGCCGTGAAATGGGCGACACCCGATTTCGTGCTGTGCACTTCCGAGCCGCCCAGTTCGTTCATGGTCACCTCTTCCTGCGTCACGCTCTTCACGACTTCCGGGCCTGTGATAAACATATAGCTGGAATCTTTCACCATAAAGATAAAATCGGTCAGCGCAGGCGAATAAACGGCTCCACCGGCACACGGGCCCATGATGGCGCTGATCTGCGGGATCACACCCGAAGCCAGCGAATTGCGCAGGAATATCTCTGCATATCCGGCGAGCGAACGGACGCCTTCCTGGATACGCGCCCCGCCCGAATCGTTCAGGCCGATCACCGGAGCACCCAACTGCATCGCCATATCCATAATCTTGCAAATTTTACGCGCATACGTTTCGGAGAGGGCACCGCCAAAGACCGTGAAGTCTTGGGCGAAGACAAAAACCGTACGTTTGCCTATCATCCCGTAGCCGGTTACCACCCCATCTCCCAGCGGACGCTGTTTTTCCAGTCCGAACTCGGTGCAACGGTGGGTGACAAACTTATCTACTTCGACAAAACTTCCTTTTTCAAGGAGCAGTTCAATACGTTCACGGGCAGTCAACTTTCCTGCCGCATGTTGCTTGGCGATCCGGTCTTCTCCACCACCTAACTCTGCCTGGTGATTGAGCGCCGCCAACTGATCGATTTTCTCTTTCATGGAATTTCCGGTTTAATTGTGTTTCGTGCAATGTAAGCATTTATAATATACTAACATTAAATGCAAGGATAAGGTTTATCTATCAACTGATAGGTAATATTTATTACATTACTTTTGGCTTGATCCAAAAGTAACCAAAAGATCCAGGGAAAAGTAATAGAATTTTTATGTACTTTTGTCTCAGAATATAAAAACCTAATAAATCAATTAATTTAAACATGAAACGCTTAATGGCTAATCGTAAACAGAAACAGGCGATCTTGATCGCCCTCGCTATGCCATTGATGTTCTCCCCTGCTCCATTAATGGCTGTGACCGGCACCGATCATGTAACCGCCATCGCCCAGCAGGCGCAAACAATCAAAGGTGTACAGCGTATCAACCCGACTACGGTCGACGTCGTGTTTTCCAACAACCAGCGGATGACATTCGACTTCTACGGAGACAACATCTTCCGTATGTTCCAGGACACAAGCGGCGGCATCCTGCGCGACCCGCAGGCGAAACCGGAAGCCCAGATCCTCGTAAACAATCCCCGCCGTCCGGTTTCCAAGCTGGATATCATGGACGAGAACGGGCAAGTGACCATCACAACCGGGAAAGTCAAACTCCAACTGGATAAATCGACCGGCTTGCTGAAAGTCACCAACCTCGCCACAAACACGGTCGCTTTTGAAGAAGCCAAGCCGGTGACTTACGAAAAGGGCAAAACGATCCTCACGCTGAAAGAAAACCCCGGCGAATATTTCTATGGCGGCGGTGTGCAAAACGGACGCTTCTCGCATAAGGGAAAAGCAATCGCCATCGAAAACCAGAACAGCTGGACAGACGGCGGCGTGGCCTCGCCTACTCCTTACTATTGGTCCACAAATGGCTACGGCTTCATGTGGTACACTTTCAAACAGGGAAAATATGACTTCGGCGCTGCCGAAAAGGGCACGGTGAAACTCTCTCACGATACGGACTATCTGGATGCTTTCTATATGGTTAACGACGGCCCCGTAGCACTTCTGAACGATTTCTACCAGTTGACCGGAAACCCGGTGCTGCTGCCCAAGTTCGGGTTCTACCAGGGACATTTGAATGCCTACAACCGCGACTACTGGAAAGAAGACGAAAAGGGCATCCTCTTCGAAGACGGCAAACGCTACAAGGAAAGCCAGAAAGACAACGGAGGTATCAAGGAATCGCTGAACGGCGAAAAGAACAATTACCAGTTCTCCGCCCGCGCCGTGATCGACCGCTACAAGAATCACGATATGCCGCTCGGTTGGCTGCTGCCGAACGACGGCTACGGAGCCGGTTACGGACAAACCGAAACGTTGGACGGTAATATCCAGAACCTGAAGAGCCTCGCCGACTACGCCCATAAAAACGGTGTCGAGATAGGGCTCTGGACACAATCCGACCTGCACCCGAAAGACAGCATCAGCGCTTTGTTGCAACGCGACATCGTAAAAGAGGTGCGCGATGCAGGCGTCCGTGTCCTGAAGACAGACGTGGCATGGGTCGGCTGGGGCTACTCGTTCGGGCTGAACGGCGTGGCCGACGTCGGACATATCATGCCGTACTACGGAAACGATGCCCGTCCGTTCATCATCTCGCTCGACGGCTGGGCTGGCACGCAACGTTATGCCGGTGTCTGGTCGGGCGACCAGACGGGCGGACAATGGGAATATATCCGGTTCCACATCCCGACCTACATCGGTTCCGGTCTTTCCGGACAACCGAACATCACGTCCGACATGGACGGTATCTTCGGCGGCAAGAACCTGGCGATGAACACCCGCGACTTCCAGTGGAAAACCTGGACACCGATGGAGCTGAACATGGACGGCTGGGGATCGAACGAGAAATATCCGCACGCCTTGGGCGAACCGGCTACTTCCATCAACCGCTGGTATCTGAAGATGAAATCCTGCCTGATGCCGTACGCTTACAGCATCGCCCGCGAAGCAGTGGACGGCAAGCCGATGATTCGCGCCATGTTCCTCGAAGACCCGAATCCTTATACATACGGCAAGGCTACGGAATATCAGTTTATGTACGGCCCGAACTTCCTCGTTGCCCCGATCTATCAGGAGACAGCGATGGACGAAAAGGGTAACGACATCCGCGATGGCATCTATCTGCCTGAAGGCGAATGGTTCGACTATTTCACCGGTGAGAAATACACGGGCGGCTGTGTTGTCAACAACTTCGCATCACCGCTTTGGAAACTCCCCGTATTTGTGAAAGCCGGCGCGATCATCCCGATGACGAATCCTAATAATAATGTAAAGGAAATCGACAAAAACCTGCGTATCTACGAACTCTATCCGTTTGGCAACAGTTCATTCACAGAATATGACGATGATGGCAAAACTCAAGCCTATCTGAAAGGTGAAGGCGCAACAACGCTGATCGAATCGGAAATGAGTGGTTCTTCCAACGTCACCATCACAATCCACCCGACAAAAGGCGACTTCGACGGTTTCGTGAAAGATAAAACAACCGAACTACGTATCAACCTCTCGGAACAGCCGAAGAAGATCACCGCCAAAGTCGGTTCCTCCAAAGTGAAACTGACCGCCGCCCGTTCGATGGACGAATATCTGAACGGTACGAACGTCTATTTCTACGACGCCACTCCGAACCTGAACAAGTTCGCCACCAAAGGAAGCGAATTCGAAAAGGTGACGATCACCAAGAACCCGCAGTTGTTAGTCAAACTGGCTCCGGCTGACATTACCGCAAATGGAACAGTTGTCACTATCGACGGCTATAAGTTCGATATGCCCGACACCCACCGCGTCTCTACCGGCTCGCTGACCGCTCCGACCGCTCTGGTGACGGACGAGAACACGGAAGCCTACACCTTGAAACCGACCTGGAACAAAGTTTCCGGCGCCGACTTCTACGAAATAGAAACGGGCGGCATGCTTTATACACAGATCAAGAACACCGAACTGTTGTTCGACGACCTCTCTGCCGAAACAGACTATTCGTTCAAGATCCGCTCAGTCAACAAGGACGGCCATTCCGACTGGTCTGATTTCTCCGTCAAGACAAAGTCCAACCCGCTGGAATTTGCCATCAAAGGTATCCGTGGCGAAGTGACAGCCGAAGAGCAGGAAGGCTTCGAAATCTTCCGTCTGTTCGACTTTGCAGAGCTGGGCGATATGTTCCACACGAAGTATCGCAAGAACGCAATGCCGTTCGACATGATCATCGACCTGCGTACGATCAACCAGTTGGATAAGTTCAACTACCTGTCCCGTCAGGATGGCGGCAACGGTACGATCCTTGCCGGCGACGTGGCTTACAGCATGGATAAGGAAAACTGGACGGCTGCCGACTCGTTCCGCTGGGAACGCAACGGCGACGTGAAAACATTCACATTCAAAGACCAGCCGAAAGCCCGCTACATCAAATTGCATATCACGGAAGGCGTCGGAAACTATGCTTCCGGTCGCGAACTGTATGTATTCAAGGTTCCGGGAACGGAAAGCTATCTGCCGGGCGACATCAACAACGACAAAAAGATCGATGCTAACGACCTGACCTCGTATATGAACTACACAGGCCTGCGCCGCGGCGACAGCGATTTCGACTATGTCAGTGCAGGCGATATCAACCGCAACGGCCTGATCGACGCCTACGACATCTCGGTTGTGGCAACCCAATTGGAGGACGGCATTGAAGATCCGGGTACGGACCGCGTAGCCGGAACACTCTCGCTCTCCACTCCGAAACAGACGTACAACGCCGGCGAGATTGTTGAGATCACCGTCAAAGGCGACAGCCTCCAGGCAGTCAACGCCCTGAGCTTCGCCCTGCCGTACGACCAGCAGGATTATGAATTTGCCGGCATCGAACCTGCCGGTCTGGGTGCGATGGAAAACCTGACTTACGACCGTCTGCATACCAGCGGCCAAAAGGCACTCTATCCCACTTTTGTCAACCTCGGTGACAAAAAGACGCTCGAAGGTTCAGAAGCCCTCTTCACCATCAAGCTGAAAGCGAAACGCAAGGTTAAATTCAACCTGAAAGCAATCGACGGCGTCCTGGTGGACAAGAACCTGAACATGCAGAAGTTCTGAACAAGTAACTTTTGAAATAGAAGCAAGCAGAAAGGCTTCGCCCCGGAACTCTCCGGCAGGCGAAGCCTTTTTCTTTTCATACTTACTATTCCGGCCTGTTTCCTTCCCATAGATTCACTGTTTCCATCCCATTCATCTGCATTTTTGTACCAGTGTAATCTGTTCTCGACGTCGCCGAACATATTCTTGGCAACGTCGTGTAAATACCCGACGACGTCAAATATATTCCTGACGACGCCGAAAACAAGTTATATAAAGATCTATATTGGAAATCATGCGAAGGAAGTGCAACAAAGATATATGTTTTTTACGCCATTGATGCTATCTTTGCAAAAAAAGCATGCGAACCATCGTATCGCAGCAAATAAACACATTATGTACTCAGATAAGAAAAACATCCTGCAGCTTGTAGCCCTGCTCATCGAACATAACGTCAAGAAAATCGTTTTGTGTCCCGGCAGCCGCAACTCTCCTATCGTGCATACGATTGCCAACCATCCGTTCTTCTCCTGCTATCCGGTGACGGACGAACGGAGCGCGGCTTTCTTCGCCGTCGGACTGGCCTTGCATGGTGGTAGCCCGGCAGCTATCTGCTGCACATCGGGCAGTGCGTTGCTCAATATTCATCCCGCCGTGTCGGAGGCTTTCTATCAGCAAGTGCCGCTGGTCGTGATCTCGGCAGACCGCCCCGGCGCCTGGATCGGACAGATGGACGGGCAGACGCTTCCGCAACCCGGTGTATTCGGTTCGCTGGTCAAGAAATCCGTCAACCTGCCGGAGATACATACCGACGAGGACGAGTGGCATTGCAACCGCCTCATCAACGAAGCCTTGCTCGAACTGAACCATCATGGGAAAGGGCCGGTGCATATCAACGTACCGATCTCCGAACCGCTGTTCCGCTTCACGACCGGAGAACTGCCGAAGGTGCGCGTCATCACCCGCTACCAAGGACTGAACGTCTACGACCGCGAATACACCGGACTCATCGAACGGCTGAACAATTACAACCGCCGCATGATCGTCGCCGGACAGATGAGCCTGATCTATCTCTTTGAAAAGAAATATTCCAAACTGCTATACAAGCATTTCGCCTGGCTGACGGAACACACGGGAAACAAGATCATCCCCGGCATCCCGGTAAAGAACTTCGACGCCGCCCTCTACGCCCTGCCGGAAGAGACGCTGGAGAAGATGGTTCCCGACCTGCTGATTACCTATGGCGGACATATCGTATCGAAACGCCTCAAACAATTCCTCCGCAAGCATCCGCCCCGCGAGCATTGGCATGTTTCGCTCGACGGCGGGGTGGCGGACCTTTACGGCTCCCTGACGACCGTTATCGAGATGGACCCGTTCGAGTTTCTCGAGAAGATCGCCTACCTGCTGGAGAACCGCACGACGGAGTTTCCCCGTATCTGGGAGAACAACACCCGCGACCTGCCTGAGCCGGAATTTGCCTATTCGGAGATGGCTGCGATCGGAGCGTTAGTCAAATCGCTTCCCGCGCCTGCCGCCCTCCATTTGGGTAACAGTTCGACCGTACGCTACGCCCAGCTATACACGCTTCCCGAAGAGGTCGAAGTTTGCTGCAACAGGGGGACGAGCGGCATAGAAGGGTCTCTCTCGACCGCCATCGGTTACTCCGTCTGCTCGGATAAACTGAATTTCGTGGTGATCGGCGACCTGAGTTTCTTCTACGACATGAACGCTCTTTGGAATACCAACTTCGGCTGCAACCTGCGCATCCTCCTGCTCAACAACGGAGGCGGCGAGATCTTTCAGGCACTGCCCGGACTGAAGATGGAAGACAAAACGCACCGCTTCGTGACCGCCACGCACAAGACCTCTGCCAAAGGATGGGCCGAAGAACGGGGATTCGCCTACCTTCCCGTCCATAACGAAGGCGAACTGACGGAAGCAATGGCGACTTTCACCCAACCTGAAGCCTACAGCCGGCCGATGTTGATGGAAGTCTTCACGGACGCTGCCGAAGATGTGCGGCTGCTTAAAGAATATTACCACCAACTAAAGAAATAAGAACAATACGGATGGCACGCCGGTCATGATCGGTATTTCAACAGTCAATAACTGATAATTTATAACTTAAAATTCATTTTATGGAAACGAAAAGAGAATGGACAACCATCAAAGAATATGAAGAAATCCTGTTCGATTTCTACAACGGGATTGCCCGCATCACCATCAATCGCGAACGTTATCGCAACGCTTTCACCCCGACGACAACGACGGAAATGAGCGACGCCCTCTATATCTGCCGCGAACGGCCGGATATCTGTGTCGTTGTGCTGACCGGAGCCGGTGATACCGCCTTCTGTGCCGGAGGCGATATGCATGTGAAAGGCCACGGCGGCTATATCGGCAAAGACGGTGTGGCACGTCTGAATGTGCTCGATGTGCAAAAACAGATCCGCTCCATTCCGAAGCCGGTCATCGCTGCCGTAAACGGTTTTGCGATCGGTGGCGGACATGTGTTGCACGTGGTTTGTGACTTGACGATTGCTTCCGAGAATGCGATTTTCGGACAGACGGGTCCTCGCGTGGGGAGTTTCGATGCGGGGTTCGGTTCGTCTTATCTGGCCCGTATCGTCGGCCAGAAGAAAGCGCGTGAGATCTGGTTCCTCTGTCGCAAGTACAATGCACAGGAGGCGCTCGACATGGGTCTCGTGAACAAGGTTGTCCCCTTAGATAAGCTCGAAGACGAATATGTCGGATGGGCCGAAGAGATGATGTTGCTCAGCCCGCTCGCCCTCCGCATGATCAAGGCCGGCCTCAATGCCGAGCTGGACGGGCAAGCCGGAATCCAGGAACTGGCAGGCGACGCCACCATGCTCTACTACATGACCGACGAAGCCCAGGAAGGCGGCAAAGCATTCCTCGAAAAACGCCGTCCCCGCTTCGAAGATTATCCGAAGTTCCCTTAAAAACCGATTACTTAACTATCAATAAATAAAAAAGAATGGAACATTTATCCAACCAACAGGATTATCGCCTATGGCTCACCGAACTGAAAGCCAATATCCGGAAGAGCCAAATCAAAGCTGCGATTGCAGTAAACAGCGAATTAATCCGTCTTTACTGGAACCTTGGCGAACAAATTGTAGAAAAGCAGCGGGCTTCCCTGTGGGGGAGCGGGTTTATAGAACAGCTAAGCAAAGACTTGCAGGCTGAATTTCCGGATATAAAGGGATTGTCAGCACGTAATCTTTGGAAATGCAAACGCTTTTATCTATTCTATAGTCAAGAACATACAATTCTGCCACAAGTTGTGGCAGAATTGTATGACAGCCCTCTTTTTGAAGTCCCGTGGGGACATCACGACCTAATCCTAACCAGAATCAAAACTCCCAAAGAAGCCCTTTTTTACATCCACAAGACCATAGAGAACGGTTGGAGCCGTGCCATTCTGGAATATCATATCGAAAAAGACCTGTTCAACCAGCAAGGGAAGTCGATCAACAATTTCACAAAAACACTCCTTCCTCCGCAAAGTGAACTGGCAAATGAATTGCTAAAAGATCCTTATCATTTTGATTTTCTCCAATTATCCGAAAAAGCAGCGGAACGGGATATCGAGAACGGACTTGTCCTGCAAATATCCCAATTTCTACTTGAATTAGGGAAAGGCTTTGCTTACATGGGACGACAATATCTCCTTAAAGTTGGTAAAAAGGATTATTATTTGGATCTTTTATTTTATCACACCCGCCTAAAAGGCTATATCGTCATCGAGCTGAAAGCAAGAGAATTCGAACCTGAATTTGTCGGAAAACTCAATTTCTATATTTCCGCAATCGACGAACTGGTACGCGATGAATACGACCGGCCGACAATCGGTATACTTCTTTGTAAAGGAAAAGACAATTATGAGGTTGAATTCTCATTGAGAGATATCAATAAACCGATAGGAGTCAGTTCTTATACTTATAACGAACTTCCCGAAAATATCCGGCAAGCTTTGCCAGATATCCAGGAACTGAAAAATCAATTAAATAAATTTGTATTAAACAACAATCAAAAATAATCAAAGATGATTACACACTACAGAATCAAGATTTATCCCAAAGATCTGCACTTCAAGAAACCGGCAGGCACTTCACGCGGAACGTATACGAAACGGAAAAGCTGGTTCCTGGCTCTTTCTTCAAAAGACGATCCTGAGCGTTACGGGGTTGGAGAATGTGCTCCGCTGCCTAACCTGAGTTGCGACGATATTCCCGAATATGAGGAAGTACTGGCAAAAGCCTGCCAGAAGTTCGTCAACACAGGCCGGATCGATATAGAAGGGCTTCGTGACTATCCTTCCATCCTGTTCGGCTTGGAAACTGCGCTCTTAGGCTTCGAAGCCAATAGTATAGCCCTTTGGGACACACCTTTCTCGCGTGGTGAAGCAGGTATTCCGATCAACGGGCTGATCTGGATGGGCAGCTATAAAGAGATGACGGAACAGGTTGCCGATAAAATCGAATCCGGCTTCCGTTGTATCAAAATGAAGATCGGAGCGATCGACTTTGAAAAGGAGTTGAAAATCCTGCGTATAATCCGCGAACAATTCTCCGCCGACGAAATCGAGCTTCGCGTCGATGCCAACGGCGCCTTCTCGCCAAATGAAGCGATGGCGAAACTGAACCGCCTGGCAGAACTGGACCTGCACTCGATCGAACAGCCCATCCGCGCCGGACAATGGGATGATATGGCACTCCTGGCCGCCTCTTCCCCCGTTCCCATCGCCCTCGACGAAGAACTGATCGGCTGCAACACGCCGGAGAAAAAGAAAGAGCTGCTCTCTTTCATCAACCCGCAATATATCATCCTGAAACCGTCCCTTCACGGAGGCCTGTACGGATGTAGCGAATGGATCAAAGAAGCCCAGGAACAGCAGATCGGCTGGTGGGCTACTTCGGCTTTGGAATCGAATATCGGCCTGAACGCCATCGCCCAATGGTGCGCGACTTTTGACAATCCGCTTCCGCAAGGGCTGGGAACCGGCACCCTCTTCACCGACAACATCGACATGCCGTTGGTAGTTGAAAATGGAGAATTGAGATTAAGAATATAATATAATATAAAGATGGACACGACAAGTAGCCATTCACAACTTTCAGCTATCAGCTCTCAGCCGGAGAAAGACTTAAAAGCCTTTCTCTCTGACTGGGAGTCTGCTTCTCCCTATCTGGAAGTACAGACTTCCGGTTCGACAGGCACCCCTAAACGGATCACGGTTCGCAAGGAACAGATGATAAACAGTGCCCGTCTCACCTGCGATTACCTGGGGTTGCGGCAAGGGGACAAAGCGCTCCTTTGTATGCCGCTCCGCTATATCGCCGGGAAGATGATGGTCGTCCGCTCACTCGTAGCGGGGTTGGACCTGATCGTGCACGAACCTTCCGGCCATCCGATGGCAGACGTCGACACGCCGCTCCGGTTCGCCGCCATGATCCCGTTGCAAGTCTACAACACGCTGCAAGTCCCGGAAGAACGGGAACGCCTCTGCCGGACCGATATCCTGATCATCGGAGGCGGTGCCATCGACCACGAACTGGAAACCCGTATACAGGAATTGCCTATACATGTCTACTCCACCTACGGAATGACGGAAACGCTCTCGCACATCGCCCTCCGGCGGTTGAACGGGCCCGACGCATCTCCCTATTACACGCCTTTCCCCTCTGTCAAGCTATCGCTTTCGGCAGACGATACACTGGTGATAGACGCCCCGCTCGTCGCCGATGAAACACTCGTCACGAACGATGTAGCCGAATTGCTCCCGGACGGCCGTTTCCGCATCTTGGGAAGGAAAGACAACATCATCAACAGCGGAGGCATCAAAATACAGACGGAGAGCGTGGAAGAAGCCTTGCGTCCCGTTATTTCTGCTAACTTTGCCATAACATCCGTTCCGGACCCGAAGTTCGGGGAGGCAATGGTCTTATTGATTGTTCCGACCATCGGAAACGAGCCTTTCCGATCACTGGAAGAAAAGATATTTGAAATATTGCCCAAATACCAGCGTCCGAAGCACATCCTCCGGGTCGAAGCAATCCCCCTCACCGGTAGCGGAAAGATCGACCGGGCGGCATGCAGGAAGCTGGCAAAGCAATTGTATAAAGGATCTGCTTTCTGCAATCCTCAACAGAGCCGTCAGGCTCTACCTCCGGCCTAAGCTGATGAGCGTTAAGCGAAGTGACCGGAGTGAGCGCCCGGAGCAGCAACTGTTTGAGCGAAGCGAGTTTTGCTGCGACAGCGAACGAAGGGAACGAAGTAGCGAAGCAGGTTAAGCCTTGATCTTTTGGTTACTTTTGGATCAAGCCAAAAGTAGCAGAATAAACATTTAAAAAAACACTATAGTTTATGAAGTACTTATCAATCCTCGCCTCCGCCCTCCTCGCCACCGCGTCCGCCCACGGACAAAGTGGGGAAAGTTGCCGGACGGCACCCGATCCGACTCTACAGAAGCCGGAAGTATACGCAGGCTACGACTGTGTAAACCTGTTAGACAGTACCGCTGTGACCGTGCAGCCCACCGGCTCCGGTTCCTTCACCGTCTGCAAGATCGTCAAAGTCATGAACACGCGCGGAGCTGTCGCCAATCGCATCCTCAAATACGATTACGACCCGCTGACGGCACACGCCGAGTTCCATCGCGTCACCATCTACAAAGCCAACGGCGACGTGGTCAACCTCGACATCACCCGGCAACAGGACTACGCCGCTCCCGCCCGCGCCATCTACTGGGGGGCACGACAGATCATGATGGAAATAGGCCGCCTCGACCCGGGCGATATCATCGATTACCAAATCGACAAGAAAGGTTTCACCTATGCCCTGCTGGCTGACGGTGCAGGTGACGACGAATCCCGTTTCATCCCGCCCATGCGCGGCCAGTTCTACGACATCGTCCCTTTCTGGGCGACCGAACCGACCGTCCGCAAGGTCTATAAAGTGAATATCCCGATGGAGAAAGAGATGCAGTTCCAGTTCTACCAAGGCGAATGCTCCTCTTCCATGCGTTACGAAGACGGCCGGAAGGCCTATACGTTCGTCAGCACCGACATCATGCCAGCCAAACGCGAACCGAACATGGTCGACCTCTTCGACGCTGCGCCGAAGCTGATGATGTCCAGCACACCGCGCTGGCAGGACAAATCCCTTTGGTTCAATAAGGTGAACGAAGACTACGGCAGCTTCAACGCCATCCCCGAAGCACAGAAGAAGGTGGACGAACTGATCCGGGGCAAGAAGACCGAGATGGAAAAGATAGCCGTCCTCACCCACTGGGTCGCCGACAACATCCGCTACTCCGGCATCTCGATGGGTAAAGGCGAAGGCTACACGTTGCATAACCTGACGATGAACTACACGGACCGTTGCGGCGTTTGCAAAGACATCGCCGGCACCCTGGTTGCCTTCCTGCGCATGGCAGGCTTCGAAGCCTATCCGGCTATGACGATGGCAGGCAGCCGCGTGGAAAGCATCCCGGCCGACCACTTCAACCACTGTGTCGCCGTCGTGAAACTTTCCAGCGGGACCTATATGCCGCTCGATCCGACCTGGGTCCCCTTTTGTCGCGAATTGTGGAGCAGCGCCGAGCAGCAGCAGAACTACCTGCCGGGCGTTCCCGAAGGTTCGGACCTTTGCCTCACACCGGTTTCCGCGCCCGAGAACCACTACGTCCGCATCAAGGCCGACAACCGCTTAGATGCCAAAGGCACGCTGACCGGACAGTTCACCATCACAGCCGAAGGGCAGTCGGACAGCAACATCCGCCGCATCTTCACCACCGGCTGGCAGTCCCAATGGCAGTCTGCACTGGAAAGCCAGCTTCTTGCCGTCTCGCCCAAAGCGCGCCTTATCAGCGTAGACTACGGCAAAGACCCGAAGAACTACCAGGCTGCACCGATCAAGATGACATTCCGTTATGAAATCCCCGGTTACGCCCTTCCCGGCGAAGGGGAAATGCTGTTCAAGCCGATGGTGATGAACAACCTTTACAACCAGGTGAAAAGCTACCTGCGCATCGACACCGACCTCAAAGAACGCCAATATGGTTTCAAGGACGCCTGCTCGCGCTTAGTCGAACTGGACGAAACGATCCAGCTTCCCGCAGGCTATAAGCTGGCGATTGACGGGAAAGAAGACCGTGCGCAAAGCCCTGCCGCCGACTTCGAAGGATCCCTCCGCCAAGAGGGCGGCAAAGTACTGTTGCACCAGAGGTTGGCACTGAAGAAACGCGTGTACGAAGCAGGCGACTGGGACGGCTTCCGCAACGCCGTGAATGCCCATAAGTCATTTGGAGAATATATCGTCATAAAAAGATGATCCCTATTCCTTCCAATAGATGGTACCCTATCCCTTAGAATAGATGATACCCTATCCCTTAGAAGGGATGTTACCCTATCTATTAGAAGGAATGGTACCCTATCTATTAGAAGGAATGGTACCCTATCTAAAATCATAAATCATAAATCATAAATCAAAATGATACAAAACAAACATAAACTCGCCTTCCTCCTTTGCCTGCTGCTTATGGCTACGACAGCCTTTGGAGCATCGGAAGCCGAATATAAGAAACTGGCAAAGACCTGGACACTCCGTGCCGACGGCAGCCAGGAGTTCCGCTACAACATGGAACTGACGCTATTCACCCATACAGCCATGAATGGCACATACGGGGAAAGTTTCATCGTCTACAACCCGCAGTACCAGGAACTGAAGATCAACTCGTCTTACACCCGGCAGAAAGACGGCACGATCATCAAGACGCCGGACAACGCTTTCGTGGAAGTTCTTCCCCGCAATGCGGCCGACGCCCCGGCTTACAACCACCTGAAAGAAATGGTAGTTGTCCACACCGGATTGGAGTTGGGAGCGACGATCTACCTCGACTATACGGTCACTTCCCGGCCGGGCTATCTGCCGGAAGTAGACGTTTTCGAAGAGCTGCTCCAGACTTCTCCCGTCAAGGAATACACTCTTTCCATCGTGACACCGGAAACCAAAGAAGTCGCTTTCACGCTGGCAAACAACAACGCCAAGCCGTCCGTCAAGCAAGGCAACGGTGTCCGCACGACCACCTGGACATTGCGCAACCTCCCGGCTTCTTCACGCGCCCCGTTCGTCTCTGTCCGGAATGGCGACGTTCCTTTTTTAGCTGCCACAACGTATGCATCCGAGGGGGAAGCATTGGCCACCCTGTCCAAACAATTCAATCCGGCCGGCGATCTACAACTCACGACTTTGGCGGAAAGCCTGACCGAAGGCAAGGATAAGGATGAAGACAAGCTGCAAGCCATCCTCGAATACACGACCAATCATGTTGCAAGCAACAGGCTGACGCTGGATCAGACCGGCTACCGTCTCCGCCCTGCCGATGCTGTCATGAGCACCGCTTACGGGACCGAAGCCGAAAAAGCCAACTTGCTCGCCGGATTGCTCGCCGGAGCCGGCTTTAAGGCCGAACCGATGGCTACCTACCAGGCTCATGCCGAAAAAGGGCTGGCCCTGAAAGCGATCGACCAACTGCTTGTCTCCTGCATGGTGAACGGCGAAATGTATCTCTTCTCTCCCTCTTCCACCCGACGACCGCAAACGGTGAACTTCGACCGGACTCCGCTTTTCAGCCTGACGACCGGACAGCCCGTCGCCGTTGCCGTTCCTACTCTTGAAGATTACCAGATCAAGAATGACATCACACTGACATTCAAAAAAGATGGTAATTTGATGACTATGACCAAAGGATCCATAGGGAAAGAGATATTACCTTATTTCACGACAGGCAACATGGGAACCCCGGCTTCCCTAAACGTACAAAACGGATATGCTACGATCATACTGCCTGACGATGCTTCCGGCTTCTCCCACTTGCCTTATGGCTATCTGAATAGTCAGCGGAAAGAGAACATCTTGATCCCGCGCCCTGTCAGCGAAATCTACACATACACGATCGAATGTCCCGAAAACATGCAGCTGCGCACACCGCAGGCCGATAAGACGATCAGCAATGCCGCCGGCAAACTGACCATCGCCGTCAAGACAAACGGACGTACGGTAACCGTCACCCGCAGCCTTGAACTGAACAAACAACTCTATACGCCTGCCGAATACAAGGAACTGCGCCAGCTCCTGACAGAGTGGAGCGATGTGAACGGGAAGACGTTGTTGTTTTCGGTCCGGTAAAGACAGTTGCTTTTGGCTTGGCCCAAAAGTAACCAAAAAGTCAAGGCTTAGGCCGGAAATAGAGCCGGAACGGCTCTATTGGAATCGCAGAACGACAGGCAGTATCGGCCATCCTAAGAGAAAGCGGAGCTTTCTTGGAAAGGCCTAAGCGGATGGGCGTAAAGCGGAGGGCAAAGACGAAGCGTCCGGAGCCTGCGCTGTTTGAGCGAAGCGAGTTTCGCAGGCGACAGCGTAGTCTTTGCCCGGAGTAGCCCAGCCGGTTAAGCCTTGATCTTTTGGTTACTTTTGGCTTGATCCAAAAGTAACAGATAAATCATTAATTAATCACCTAAATAACTCAAATATGAAACTACTAAATCTAACCGCCGCCCTCCTTTTAGGGGGTGCCCTGCAAGCACAAAACCCCTTGCCGGCCATTCATCCGCAGCCGCAGGAGGTCACACTGTCGACCAACCGGCTGAAAGCGCCTCACGGCTTTGCCCTTTCCGGTATGAAAAGCCCGGATGAAGATGCCATGCGGCTGATCGGGAAAGCCCTGTCGATCACCAACAGCCCCGAAGCGCTACCGCTCAAAATAAGACTAATGGAAGACAAGACACCCGAGCTGAAACGCTCCGGCGCATACATCTTATCCATCACACCAAAAGAAATCGACATTGCAGCCTCCGATAGCCGCGGCTTGTTCTACGCAGCGCAAACCCTGCAACAGTTGGCCGAAACCGACGGGCAAGGCAACACGACACTTCCGCTCGGCGTCATCAAAGACTATCCCGACGTCGCCTTCCGGGGCACTGTCGAAGGTTTTTACGGCGATCCCTGGAGCCATGCCGACCGCATCGAACAGCTCCGTTTCTATGGCAAGATGAAGATGAACACCTATATCTACGGGCCGAAGGACGATCCCTACCATAGTTCCCCGAACTGGCGCAAGCCTTATCCGGAGAAGGAAGCGGCACAGATCAAAGACCTCGTGCAGGAAGCCGCCGCCAACAAAGTGGATTTCGTCTGGGCGATCCACCCGGGATTAGACATCCAATGGACGGATGAAGACCGGATGAATGTGCTGAACAAGTTCGGCATGATGTACGACCTCGGTGTCCGCTCTTTCGCCGTCTTCTTCGACGATATCTCCGGTGAAGGGGCCAAAGCGGACAAGCAAGCCGACCTGCTCAACTTCCTGCAGAAGGAGTTTATCGAGAAGAAAGAAGGCGTCAGCCCGCTGATCATGTGCCCGACCGAATACAACCGTGCCTGGGCGGGAAGCGACTACTTAGATGTGCTCGGTAAAACGCTCGACCCGGCGATCCATGTGATGTGGACAGGCAACAGCGTGATCCACGATATCACACTCGAAGGGCAGGAATGGGTGAACAAACGCATCCAACGCCCGTCATACGTCTGGTGGAATTTCCCCGTGAGCGACTATTGCCGCGACCATCTGCTGATGGGACCGGCCTACGGGCTCGATCCGGATGCAATACATGCCATGTCCGGTTTCGTCGCCAACCCGATGGAACGGGCGGAAGCCTCCAAAGTGGCCCTCTACGGAGTTGCCGATTATGCCTGGAACATGGAAGCCTACAACCCCGAAAGCGACTTCGCCGAAGCTTGCCGTTACGTATTGCCGGAAGCACCTGAAGCCTTCCGGACATTCTGCGAGAACAACTGCGATCCGGGGCCTAACGGTCACCGCTACCGCCGCGACGAATCTGTCCGCTATGCCGGAGATGCGGATGCTTTCTTAAGTGACTTCCGCAAACAAAGCTATAACGCAGAAGCCTCCGACCGCATGAACCAATTATTCGCCGAAATCACCGCCGCCCCGGCTGCCATCGGGACATGCCGCAACAAAGCGCTGATAGACGAAATCAAACCGTGGCTGATGCAGTTCCATCTCTTAGGAAAGGCAGGACAGACGGCTCTCGCTGTCGCCGAGGCAGACCGAAACAAGGATCGCGCTACTACCTGGCAGTCTTACCTGTCGCTCACGTCGTTGCTCGACAGCATGCGCACGATCGACCGGACCTATAACCAGAATCCGTACCAGAAAGGTGTGAAAGTCGGCTCGCGTGTCCTGACTCCTTTCGTACAGGAAATTTATTTACAAGCTGGGCGCAACCTGTTGTTCGCAGACCGGACAGATGCAGCAGCCGCACAAATGAGCAAGGCTTCCATCCTGACAGATATCGAACAATTGAAATACCAGCCGTTGAAGGAAGGCAAAGACCTGATCGGCTACAACCGCCTGAACGAGGTGCTGCGCATCGAGCCGGGACAATCCTTCGGCCTCGCCTGGGAATTACAAAAAGAGGCAACCTCTTTCAACTTCAGTCTGCCGAAGAGTGAAAACAGCGGACGGATATTTGAATGGTCAGCCGACGGCAAACAGTGGACCCCCATCGCCGATATTCCAACCGACCAGGCTCGCTTCAAATTGGAAAAGATCGCTCCCGAAGCACGCTATATCCGTATGCGGAACACGACGGACAAACAGATGCAAATCTATCTGTACGAATTTGCAGTAACAACAAAGGAAGATACCTCCATCGATCCTGTCCGCCTGATGTATGACAAAAATCTGGAATCTGTTCATACGCTGGCTGCCGGTTCACGCATCACGATTGACAAGGAAAACAAAAGCGGTTCGCTCGAACTGTATCTGTCCGGCTCCCCTTGCAGCCAAGTTGTGGTGGAAGGCACACCGCTGAAAGGGAAAGTGAAACAAGTGCTTTATTCCGGCCCGGCAAATTATATTAAGCTAAAAAAGGAAGCATTAGAAAGCGTAAAGACCCTGGAATTGCATAATGCAGGACAAACAGAAGTTCGCATTCACGAAATCTTATAAAAAGGAGGTGTGTCGAAATGTACTTGTCCCCGCGCTTGACGCGGGGTCGCATTAAAACCGACCCTATAAAAATCTGATTGATAAGGTCTGTCCTTTTGTGATCCCGCGTCAAGCGCGGGAACAAGGGCATTTTGACACACTGCCTTTTCCTTACACTATTATTCATCCATCGGAAACCTCACCCCCCATTCCGATCTCAGATCATCCAACAACCGCATAATACGCAATGTTTCCGCATGCGGCATATAGGGCGTTTCAATCTTTCCCTCGCGAATCGCATCGATGGATGCCTGCACCTGATATTCGAAGCCCGTTATCTGCGGCGGGCAGGTGTAGCGAGCCACTTCCTCATGATTGATCGAATAGACGACCGCTTGCTGTGGGTTATTGATATTGTCGACGATTATATATCCTTTATCCCCCGAAATAACTCCCTGCCGGTCATTCGCACAGAAAGCGGTCATTTGCAAAACGGCCATCCGGTGGTTCCTATATACGAAAGTGATGCTGCTTTGCAAATCCACTCCCGTCTCCCCTTTTACGCAAGCAGAAGTGATCCCGGTGATCTCCGAGCCGAAAATCATCCTTGCAAAGTTGATCGGATAAACGCCGATATCCAGCAAAGCGCCGCCGCAAAGTTCCGGCTTGGCGATGCGTTCCTTCTCGGCAATCGGATAGCCGATATTGGCTGTCAGC
The DNA here is from genome assembly GCF_049860805.1 of Parabacteroides vesiculifaciens. Lineage (NCBI taxonomy): Bacteria > Pseudomonadati > Bacteroidota > Bacteroidia > Bacteroidales > Tannerellaceae > Parabacteroides > Parabacteroides vesiculifaciens. Next base: position 1,117,452 of record NZ_CP187555.1, on the reverse strand, counting down.
ATCATCACACGCCCGATCGTCCCGCCGTCGACCAGGTCACGGAGCGTTACAGAGAAAGGCATATAACGTGTCCAGATCGCCTCGGTCAGGAAAACCTGTTTCTCTTTCGACAGGCGTATGAGCGCTTCCGCTTGCTCTGCATTGGCGGTAAATGCTTTTTCGCATAAGACCGGTTTGCCTTTTTCAAGGCACATCCGCGCCTGCTCAAAATGGTGGGAATGCGGGGTGGCGATATAAATCAGCTGCACTTCGGGATCATCCGCCAGTTCTTCGTACGATCCGTAAGCCCGTGTAAAACCCCACTCATGGGCGAACCCTTCGGCATTTTCCAAGTTACGGGAAGCGACGGCATACGATTCCACTCCTTCCATATCGCGCAACGTATGCGCCATCTTGCGGGCAATATGCCCGGCTCCAATAATTCCGACTTTAAAGTTTTCCATAATACTGTATTTGTTTTGAGTGGATAAAGATACGAAAAGTATTGTTACTTTTGGCTTGATCTAAAAGTAACCAAAAGATCAAGGCCGAACCTGCTTCGCTACTCCGTTCCCTTCGTTCGCTGTCGCGTCTGAAACTCGCTTCGCTCAAACAGCAGACGCTCCGGACGCTCACTCCGGTCACTGCGCTTAACGCTCACCAGCTTAGGCCGGAGATAGAGCCTGGCGGCTCTTTGGAGATTACCGATACCGGCAGTTCTCCTGCGATCCCGCATCAAGTGCGGGAACAGACTTGTCCCCGTGCCCCACACGGGGCCGCAAAAGAACTGTCGGTGTCGGCAATCCCAAGAGAAAGCGCAGCTTTCTCGGAAAGGCCTAAGCGGACGGTCGTTAAGCGGAGGATAAAGGTGGAGCGTCCGGAGCCTGCGCTGTCTGAGCGAAGCGAGTTTCGCAGGCGACAGCGGAACCTTTGCCCGGAGTAGACCGGACGGTTAAGCCTTGATCTTTTGGTTACTTTTGGATCAAGCCAAAAGTAACTACTCCATGATAACCACCACCGGATTATCCTCCTCCCCGACCTTCTTCAAGGCAGCCACTCCGGCAGGGATATCAGTGTTGTCGGTGTTATCTTCGAACCAGGTTACGACCTCTTCGGAAGGGAGAAGGGCGGCAAATTCGCCGGAGGCGGAGACAGAGATGGGTTGTAAGGGAAGGAAACCGTTCAGATCGTCGGTTATCTTGTTGTCGAGGGGACTGACTTTGACGGTTCCGTCCGCTTTACGATAGAGGGCATTATAGGTCTTCTGTTTGTCGTTATAGACATTCGTTATAAAACAGAAGAAGATCACATCTTCGCTTTCCATGAATTTTGTCGGGTAAATGGCATCCTTCTTATCCTCGAAACGCTCGCTGTAGGGCCAGCGATGAGCACCTAAATCCAGCACGCGCGCAGGTTGCAACTCCTTCACGGCCGATACCTGATAGATCGTGTCGTTGTAGGACTGGCGAAAATAAAGGTCTTTGCCTGTATGCCAGAAGCAACTGTTGCCAAGCGAATAAACGGCCGACTTGTCATCCTTATATTTCATAATCACCAAACCGTCTCCCCCATCTTTCAAGACCGAGATGGAAGCAATATCGTTCGGAGTGATCACCCCTTCCCCTTTCTGCTCCGTCAGCAGTGATTCCACGCGGACAATTTCATCGCCACGGAACAACGCGATACGTGCAGGCAGGCTGTCGGTAGCAGAATAATAGCCGGCGATAAGATCTGCATCCAGATAATCAAACGCTGCCATTGCCGGGAACTGTCCGGCTGGGATGGCTGGAGTCCAGATATGGTCGAATTTGCCGTCCGCCCCGTAAACAACGATTTTATTCTTCCAACCCGCAAAGTTCAATTTGCCGGTATACGGGTTCTGCCATCCCCCATGCACAGTCGAATATCCTTCGGGATCTTCGCCCACATGGCCTATCGAACGGATAAAACGGCCCGTCTTTTTGTCGAACAACTGACAACGGTCCCGCCCGGAAGTTACCACAATCCAGTCATTCAAGACGGCAGCATAGGCTCCCTGTCCCACTAAGCAACTATCTGTCGTTTCCAATGCGACATAACGTATTTTCTTGAAACAGTCGGAAGTCTTCAACTCCGTCTGATTGTCGAAAGCTTCCCCCAAAGGGATCACATCGAGTTTTGCCACCTCCGTCTCGCCTCCGCTACAAGCGGCAAGAAAAAGACATGCCGCTGCCATAAACTGAAATCCACGATTCTTCATTTTCTTCTTTATTTTATTGACATTCGCTTTGTCGTGATCAGGATCACACCTCCGGCCGCTTTACTTCCATACATTTCTTGGGCCCTCTCGTCTTTCAAGATACTCATCGATTCGATTTTGTTGGCATCGATTTTATCTAAGGTTCCCGTATATTCGACACCATCGACTATAACAAGCGGGTCCGGCTTGGCATACAGGGCACCTCCGGCAGGACGCATATTCGATTTAAATTCCAAAGGGCGCAAAAGGAGCGTGTCTTTTTTTATTATGTCAAACACCTTTCCATCCTGCTGCTCCATCGAGCCGTAGCCGATAACGACAACATCCTCGCGAGGCTCCTGGTTGACCGTCATCTCGATTTGCGTTTTTTCTTTGCGAGCCACCTCTTTCATCGCTTTTGCTTCTTGCTTCAGCTGTTCGGAATCTCGTTTCATTTGTTTGGATTCCCGTTTCATTTGTTCGGATTTCTGTTTAATCTGTACAGACTCTTGCTTCAATTGTTCGGACTCCTGTTTCAGCTTTTTGGCGGCCTCTTCTTTTTGCGCCTGCGACATCTTTTTTTTGTCTTGTCGGGACGTAAGGACTTCGGCAAGCTCCACATCGGAGATTCTTTCCAACCGGCTGGAGATTTCAGGACGGGCGAAAGCGGCAACCGTAACGGCTGCGAGCGGAAGTACGTATAGGTACTTCAGGCGTGCCCAGGGATTTGATTTCTGTTTTAACATCATAGTAATTCGTTTTTTAAGTTTACTGTGGTTGAAGCTGTTGGCCATAGAGGTAAAACGCTGTGCGCCGACCGCTTTCTTTATTAATAACAATTGATAGTGCTTTGCGTCGACACCATGCGCGATCACGCTCTCGTCCGCCTCGTACTCGTGTACGTTCTGCAACTCCTGTTTCAGCAGCCAGGCGGCAGGATTGAACCAATGCAGGATGACGCAGCATCCGGCGAGCCACATATCCAGTGAATGGCAGGCCCTGATATGCGCCTGTTCATGCGCCAGGATTTCCGCTCCGCTCTCCTCCATATCGATACGGGAGATAACGATATATTTCATCCAGCTGAACGGCGGGACCGTGCGGTCGGTCACGACAAGCCGCGCCCCGTTCCCGAGTACGGCCACCTCACCCGAACGGATCAGGCGGACGATATGCCAGACGGAATAGAGGAACCGGCCCGCGAAAAAGAGGCATCCGCCGGCATAGACCATAAACAGGGCCGCCAGCCAGAACGGCAACTCACCCGCCTCCTCCTGTGCAGGCGTCCCGGCCATTTGCAACAGCCGTTCGATGTCCAACACCGTACGCTGCACGACGGCCGGCTCATCCGCCACAAGCCGTATAAAAGGAATCGCAATGGAAAAAGCGATCACGCTAAGCAGCGCCATCCGGTTGAAACGGTGAAACGTGTCCCGGCTCAAAAGCAGCCGGTAAAACAGGTAGAACACTGCTAAGCAGCAAGTGGATTTCATTATGAAGACTAAAAATATTCCCACGTCTAAAAAAATTAATAGTGAATAATTAAGAATAAATAAAGGAGTCAAGCACGAGGGCAAGGAGGTTTTGACATATCCCCCTTGTCTATTGAATCAATGAGTTCTCTCAGTTCATCCACCGAAATCTCCTCCTCCTTCACCAGCGAAGAGATGACGCCGAGGTAGGAGTTGTTGAAATATTTGGCGATGACGTTCTTCAACGTGCCCCGGCTATAGTCGGCTTCCGTCACGGCGGCGTAGTACTGGTAGGTATTGCCAAACGTATTATGCGCCAGGAAACCTTTATCCTCCAATCCGCGCACGATCGTGGAAAGGGTATTGAAATGGGGCCTCGGCTCGTCGTAAAACTCGAGCAGTTGCTTGACGAACAATGGGCCTTTCGTCCAGAAATAGCCCATGATTTCTTCTTCTCTTGCAGTCAGTCGTTTCATGGTATTTTATTTGTTCGGAACAAATGTAACTAAAAATTTTAGTTTACAAACTATTCCAATTAGTTTACAGGGCGACCGAACCAAATTCATTTTTAAGCAATACGATCTTATGGACTACATAATATAAGGAATAAACTATCCCCTCTACAAGAAAACTTATCTACATAGGCATAAAAACATCAGAGTGCCTATCAATTCTGTAATCAGTGCCAGTGATTATAAAATCAGTGCCAGCAATTATATAATCACAACCACTGATTATAAAGTCACTGACACCGATTACAGAATTAGCAGGCACTTAAGAAAGAATTATTCGGGACAAAAACGGGTTTTTCTCTCCATAGAAATAAAAAATTGTTACTGCTGGATTTGGTGCGGTTGCCCTAATTAGTTTATGAACTATTTTTTTTAGTGAAACTGGAGCTTGAAAACTCTAAAAATGCAAAAGCACGACGCTTTCACACCTTTAAAACATTAAAAACCAGAAATATAAAATCTTCATGGAACGTTTTTTCAAACCGATTTCAAGTAAAGCAGCAGAAAAACGTCCGGGCGAACTAAACGTTTAAGCCCTCGACGTCCCCAACCAAATCGCAAATACAAGCGTGGGCAGATGCGAATTACCATTATAATCAACGTCGATCTGCGCTTATTTTCATCTTTTTGGAGACCTCCATATAATTATTTCATGATAAGAATTATTAAAATATTCAATGATAACATTTTTTAATACACCCGACCCATTCTTTTTTTTCTTATCCGTTTAGTCTCTTTCAGCAAACCCATCCATCTACGGAATATCATCCGAAAGCCTCCCTCTTCCTCCCCCTGTCACACCACCAAAGACGCGAAAGTAATATTCTAATTCTCCATAATAATCAAGTAAAACTTTTACAAACAAAAGCATCCCGCTCCCACTATACACCTGTTTCCCGCCACCACAACCGCCATCCCGTGTATTCCCTCATTCCCGGACCTTTTTAAGTTAAGAAGCGGATTTTTTCGTATTTCTTTTCCACCGCCGGATTCGTAAACAAATTAAAACAGCACTTGGTTATTAAATGCAAAATTGTATCTTTCAGTCACAAATCCCGAGCATCTCGTTGAAAAAGTGATCAGGTATAGAGGTAAAAACAATTCATCGAAGTAGAAATCTAGACATTATTATTTGCTATAGAGAATTGGAAATTATAAATTCACGCCCTTATAAAATTCTCGAAACCTGTAAAGAAAGATGAGCTTTTTTAATGAAATGAATCGGGTTTTTCATAGATGTTTTCTATCTTTGTCGTGACAATTGTACCTTGAAGCGTCAAGGAAACATTATTTTGTGATTTATATAAAGCGTTTTCGTTTATCCTTAAGTAGAAATCTAGACAATTTCAAGCCATAGAAGGATTATAAACAAAAATGCTCATGTTTTGATTATATACCTACGTATAGTATATAGCATAAGGGCGTGAGCAAACTGTTGTATAGTACTGCATGGCGGGTTGTCTAGAACCTCTACTTAAGTCCGAACAACAGTCCTCACGCTTTTTTATTTTATAATAACGCCCGATTTCGGAGGACTACCGGACAATCTAATAGAAATGCCTATGAATTAATAAGACAATATTTTCCATAATAAGCGATTTTAGTATTATCCCTAAGTAGAAATCTAGACAATTTCAAGCCATCCGGGAGAAGTAACTAAACAATCAGTTCCTAACGTTTTATCGTATCTGTTAAGCGTGGGCTATGTTTATACTAATCAGGATTAGCGATAGTATTAAAGCAAAAGTCCCGCGCTTTTTCATCTTAGACAAATCCACCCGGGGACAGGGTAGAAAAACAATAACAATAAAACGAACTATTATATGACTACAAAAAGAACTCTGATTAAGGAACTGGCACAACGGATGGAATGTACGGACGTCGCCGCAAAGAAATTTCTGAATTCATATATCGAACTGATAACCGAAAAACTTTCAGAAGGTGAAGGAGTGAACATTCATTACTTTGGCAAACTGATGCCTCATTACCAGACAGAACGTCCGGGACGTAATCTCCGTACAGGCGAAGAATGTAAGATACGTGCCCGCACGTCGGTAAAATTCAAGGCCAGTGAAACTCTGATTCAAAAATTGAATACAGGAAAATAAAATTACATATAATAAGAGAGTGCATAAGGTTCGGAAAAATACTGAATCTTACGCACTCTCTTATTATTATTAAAAAACGATTATCGTTTCGGAATATCCACCGATGTTTCCTGTTCGCCCAGCAAGTTGCGGGAGAAGTAGTCGACCATACGCCAGTAAAAATATTCGTCCATATCGCCGAAGCCGTGGCGTTGTTGCGGCAAAAGCAGCATGTCGAAGCGTTTGCCGGCACGGATCAGGGCATCTGCCACGCGCAGGGTATTGCCCGGATGAACGTTGTTGTCGATGTCGCCGTGTACGAGCATCAGATGCCCCTTCAGGCGCGGAGCGATCTCTTCGTTCGTCTTGATGTTGTAGACGAAAGTCGTATCGCCCTTTGCGCTGACCACTTCCTTCACGCCGTGATGCGTTTCGCTCCACCACCGGTTGTAGATGCGGTTATCATGGTTTCCGGCACACGAAACGGCGACCTTGAAAAAGTCGGGATATTGCAGGATGGCAGCCGTAGACATGAACCCGCCACCCGAATGGCCGTGGATGCCGACACGGTTGATGTCGATGAACGGATAGCGGTTGGCCAATTGCTCGATAGCCGCCTTCTGGTCCGCCAACCCGTAATCGCGCAAGTTGCCGTAGCCAAAGTTATGATACCATTTCGAACGGCTCGGATGTCCGCCCCGGTTCCCGACCGTGATCACGACGAAACCGGCCTGTGCCAGACGATCCGTGCGCACACTCATACGGCTGAACGGATAAACGGTGGCTTCGACCTGCGGGCCCGGATATACATAATCGATGATCGGATACAAGGCTGTCGAATCGAAGTTGAACGGTTTATACATCACGCCGTAGAGATCCGTCACACCATCCGCCGCCTTCACCTTGAAAGGTTCGGGAAACTGGTAACCGGCGGCTAAGAGCTGCGAGAAGTCGCTTTCTTCGAGTGTCATCAGCTTCCGGCCGCTCGCGTCCATCAGATCCGTGCGCGGGATGGTGTTCACGCGCGAATAGTTGTTGACCACGAAAGCGGCATCATCATCTATCCTTGCCATGTGGAAGTAATCGCCCGGAGTGACCTGTTGCAGGCCGCTACCATCGAGGCCCACGCGATACAGGTGTTCGTAGTAGGGATTTTCATCTTTATCTTTCCCGTTAGCTAAGAAGTAAACGAGGCGTTTGGCTTCGTCCACTTTTACGATCTGGTCTACATGCCAGGGGCCGCGGGTGATGCGGTTCTTCAGGTTGCCCTCGCCGTCATAGAGGTAGAGGTGCGCCCAGCCGTCGCGTTCGCTCCACTGGATCAGCTCCTTGCCATTACCAACGGCCGCCAGCGGGCGGACTTCCTGATACGTATTCATGCGTTCTTCGATAATCGGGCGGATCGAATCCTGGCCGACCGTATACGAACAGATGTCGATGCGGTGCAGGTCGCGGCTCGAACGGGTGACGAAGAAGCGGTTATTGTCACCCAACCAAACGCTCGCCACCTCTTTCCGGTCACGGTCTTTCTGCATCCACGGCTTATGTGCCAGGCGCAATGTCTGGTCTTTGAATGCGGACGTCCGGATTTCCTTATGGCTATTGTCGTTCATATCGAACAGGTACAGGTGCTCGACGGGCGCTTCCTTCTCGCCGGGCATCTGGTATTTGTAGCTTTCCAGCGTCGGGCGGGGCGAAGCCATCGAGTTGATTACCCAGAGGTCTTTCACGGCACGCTCGTCACTGACCGTCACGGCGAAATAACGTGAGTCGGGCGACCAGACAATGCCCCAGACGCCTTTACGCTTGCCGTTGCATAATGTGTCGGTATTCAGCAAGCTATAGGGCTGGCCAAAACCGAAATCCTTCACGCCGAAAGTTGTGAGTTGTATGTCCGTAACCGTACTATCCTTATCGTCTTTCTTCAACTTCTCGTAGTCCTCGCGGGACATACGGTAGAGATTCAGGTCTTTTGCATACACGACCGTTTTGCCGTCGGGCGAGAAAGAGGCCCAATCGGGATATTCCGTTTCTTTCTTCTTGTCTTCAAGCCAGGTCAGCTTACGTGTGGGATAGTCGTACGAGAAAAAGAAGATTTCTTTCTTCGGCCCTTTATCCTTGTCGGTACTGTCCTTTTTAGCATCTTGCGAGGAAGTGATCTGGAAAGTGAATGTACGTCCATCCTCCCCTGCTTCGAGCTTCTGGATGGGGAGTTGCTGGGCGGTGAACGGATCTTTGACGATCTCGGTTATCTGTGCGGCAATATCGTCGAGGTCGAAAAGCGGACGTTTCGTCTTTGCCACCGGATCGACGACATACCAGAATTTGCCGTTGCTGGTCTTATATTCATACCAGAAATTATTACCTTTTTGGAACCAGTGAGGATCAACGGATGTGGAGAACAGCATCGTGTTCAGTTTCTCTTTCGTGAAACGTTCGGCCTGAACATATCCGGACAGGCGCTCCGTCTCCTGCCCCTGAGCTTCCGTACCGCAGAACATCCCGGCACAAAGCATCACCAAGAGTAGTTGTTTTTTCATTTGACGTTGTTTTTTATATATAAGTTATTATTCGTCGAAGATAAATGATGATTTAACCTTGAACGATTACATAAATAAAAAGGCTGCATATAAAGTATTGACATTATATACAGCCTCTTTCGTTTGTTTATTTAATTATACCGGAAGAGTTCCACCGATCAGGATAACAACCAGCAAAGCCAGGATTGCATACAATTCTGGGAATACGGCCATCACCATAGTAGCGCCGAACACATTGTGACCGGCTCCAACACCAGCAATACCATTTGCACAAACTTCTGCCTGACGGATAGAAGAGAACAGACCGGCAAAACCTAACACCAGACCTGCACCGAAGATAGCGGTTGCGTTCAACATCGTAATGCTATCGACCAGGAATTTCTGCATCATGAAATAACCTACGAATCCGTACAAACCTTGTGAAGAAGGCAAGGCGCTCAATGCGATATACGTACCCAGCGCATCCGGATTTTTCTTCATTGCTCCGACAACGGCGTTACCCGCAATCGTCACACCATAACTACTTCCGATGAAAGTCAGACCTGTCATCAACGCGATTCCAATGTAAGCTAATAAAATTGGTTCCATAATGAAAATTGTTTTAATTTATTCTTTTGTTATTATTTAATTTACTTTTTACAGGGAAGCTTTCCTCCCCTTTTTTGCTAAGCCTTTTTGAACGGCGTGTATTCTTTTCCGCCCCCTTCAAACTCGGCATTCTTATAATACTCGACGAAAATCAGACGAAGCGGATGGACAAGCGAACTGATCGTACAAAGCCCGATGTTGATCGAATGGCCGATCAACAGGATCAGCAACATGCACACCGCACGCAATACGATATTCATCCCTTCCGTCATATCGACGGCCAACTGGTTGAACACGCCCCCCAGGATAGCTCCCGTCAAACCGATCGCAAACAGGCGGATATACGACAAAGTATCTCCTAACAACCCGGATGCCATATTATAGGTATTCCAAAGCCCTGTCCCGAAATTGAGGAAGATATTCTTTCCCGGCGAATTGTAGAGGTAGGCCACCACCAAGCCGGCAATAGCAATACCGATAAAGACCGTCTTGACGATTTCCGGAAGTTGCAGATTCAGCATCGGCAATCCGAATGCCAGGGCTAAGGAGGTGATAACGAATACCCAGGCGAAAGGAGCGATACTATGCTTGATCCCTTTCTGCGCTTTCATCTTGAAGGCGGCTACCGTCTTTCCGAATATGATCTGTACCAAACCGATGACGATAGAGAAGGTCATCAGGTTATCACTACTCACAAAGTAGTCTTTCACCTTCGAGAAAGCCGGAACGTCTACCAACGAAATGCCAAAGAACGATCCCGTGCAAGAGCCGACAATCAGAGCCGCCAAACCCAGATACTGGAATAATGTCAAATAGGGTTTGAAATCCGGATTCACTTTCCGTTTCAGGAATGTACATACGAGAATCACCAGCAACCCGTAGCCACCGTCTCCGAAACAAAGCCCGAAGAAGAGCATGAAGAACGGGGCGAACAGGGGTGTCGGGTCGAACTCCGCATAGTTCGGAAGCGAGAACATCTTCGTGATCGGCTCGTAAAGCTTACTGAACTTGTTATTGCGAAGTTTGATAGGCACTTTGTCGCCCTCTTCAATCTCCAACGGCTGGAAATAGTAGCCGTCTTTTCCGAGGGATTCTTCCATTGCCGGAGCATCTTCAGTCGGGACGAAGCCTTCCAAGATCATCAACTTGTCGCCTGCCTCGCGATCCGTCTGCACCAATGTATTGGAAAGGTTGAATTCGTTTTGGATATTCTTTTCCAACTCGAGCAATGTATTGTATTGCCCGGCCGCATACTCCTTCAACTGATTGTTCAATGCCTTGATATTATCCAGCAATTGCTCCATAGCAAGATGAAGTTTCGCCAATCCCCGGTCAGGCATTTTCGGACGTTCGGCATCGATATCGATCGGCGTTCCCGTCTTGGTGACCGTCACGAAATAAGTAACCGACTGGAAATTATTGACTAAAAAAGCATTATACTCTTCTCCCCATTTCGGTTCGTATTTGGAAGTCGGACAACTAAAGAACGTCACGTCGAAGCCGGCCTTTTTCAACCGCCTTATATTTGCATAGCTGAACTCACCCCAGATATCCATATAAGCGATATCCTTTTCCAACGAGGCTTTTGCCGCTTGCAACTGGACCTGCTTTTCCTGCATTTCTTCGAGCTTGCCTACCAGCTTCAGCCCTTCGGCCTTCGTCAGTTCACGTGCCGGAGCGAGAGCCACTCCTTTCGTTTGGGAGTTCAGGCTCTTGCAATAGCGGATAGCCGTGTCCACCTGTTTCCGTTCGGCCAACAAAGCCTGTAATTCCGCATTATCCAGAATCGAATTCGTTTCCTTCACATGCACAACACCCAGTTCGCGGAGAGTGGTGAGGAATGCATCATATTCTCTATGATATACCATAAAGGCATATTTGCTCATCTTTACTATCATACTTCAGCCTCCTCTTTTTCTTCTTTCGCTTTACGCTTTTCCTGATTAGACCGCATGATCTTTTGTGATGACTTGGATAGACTTTCCTCGTCTTCCATGAATCGTTTCACTTTGCGGATCGCATCTTTATAACCCGGAATCTGCACCTTCTCAAAAAGGTTCACTTTCTGAGTGGTCTTCTTCCGCGCATGCTCCAACAACTCCAGCTTCATACCCGAAAACTCGGCTTCGATACCGGTACGTGCCAACTTTTTCAGCAATTCGATACCGTCGGTAAACCAGGCAGGGGCATTGAACAGGCTGTAACGGCCGATCTCGAATTCGATCTCGTCCAACACAGGGATCACCACACCGGCTATTTTTTTGGTGGAAAGAGACACATCCTTGACCGCAATCAGTTCGGGATTGAACTCGTTCCACAAAGCCACCATATTTTCGTAACTCTGTATCTCCTGTTCAAGCTGAAGTTCCAATTTCGTCACTTCATCTTTGGTCCGCTTCACTTCAAGACGCAGGGCGCTTTCCTTGCTCTTGATCGTCGGCAGGGAGCGCTCACGCATCTTCAGTTGCTTTTCCAGTTGCTGAAGAGAGGTTTTATTATATTGAAACTTTATTGCCATTTTCTAAACATTTATGAGTCGATGATCTATGATTTATGATTTATGAGTCGATAATAAATCATAAATTATAAATCATAAATCTTTTATTTCTTCCAGTACTTATCGACCAACGCCTGTTTGATATTCACTTCGGCAGGTTCGAAATACTCGCCGAACAAGCCCCATGCCACATCGAGCATTTCGGTCGTATCGAGGTTGACATCGATAGCCAGCAGCTTTTCGGAATAATCCTTTGCGAAAGCCAACGTACGGTTGTCGTAGTCTGTCAGGTCGAAACCGTTCTCCATCTTTGTCTTCGCATTGGCGGCATCGGCATACAGACGGACGGCGGCATTCATCACCTGCGGATGGTCTTCGCGTGTCTTCTTTCCGGTTACCAACTGCTTCAGACGGGACAGGCTTCGGAACGGATCGACAATTACCTTGCCGACATCACTATCCTTACGCAGGTACAACTGACCTTCGGTGATATAACCCGTATTATCAGGTACGGCATGTGTAATATCGCCACCAGACAAAGTTGTCACGGCAATAATCGTGATCGAACCGCCGGCAGGGAACTGAACGGCTTTCTCGTAAATCTTAGCCAAATCCGAATACAAGGAACCCGGCATGGAGTCCTTCGACGGGATCTGGTCCATACGGTTGGACACGATTGCCAAAGCATCCGCATAGTTGGTCATGTCAGTCAAAAGCACCAATACTTTTTCGTTTTTCTGCACGGCAAAATATTCAGCCGCACACAAGGCCATATCAGGGATCAGAATACGTTCCACGGACGGGTCTTCCGTCGTATTGATAAAGCTGACGATACGATCCAGCGCACCGGCATTGCTAAACGTATTCTTAAAAAACAGGTAATCGTCATTCGTCATACCCATACCGCCCAGGATAATCTTATCAGACTGGGCACGTAAGGCTACCATCGCCATTACCTGGTTGAACGGCTGGTCGGGATCGGCGAAGAACGGGATCTTCTGTCCGGTTACCAGCGTATTATTCAAGTCGATGCCGGCAATACCCGTAGCGATCAACTCGGAAGGTTGCTGGCGGCGCACCGGGTTCACGGACGGGCCACCGATCTCCACATCTTTACCTTCAGGAACAGGGCCGCCATCGATCGGATCACCATACGCATTGAAGAAACGGCCGGCCAACTGGTCACCCACCTTCAAGGAAGGAGCCTTCCCCATGAATACGACTTCGGCATTCGTACGGATGCCTTCCGTACCGGAGAAAACCTGCAAGGTCACTTCGTCGCCGATAATCTTTACCACCTGAGCCAACTTGCCGTCGACAGAAGCCAGCTCGTCATACCCTACTCCCGTTGCTTTCAGCGAACAGGTAGCTTTTGTAATCTGGGTAATCTTTGTATATATCTTTTGAAATGCTTTCATAAAAAACTTCGTTTTTTTAATTGCCTACGTTCTCTTCGAGGAGTGCGTCAAGTTGGTCGTTAAACTTCTTGAACTGTTCGCTCTCATACTCGGAATAGTTCATTTGCTTAAAGATGTTGATCATCTTCTTAAAGTATTCCATTACTTCGAGGAAAGTATCGAACTTGAACTCGGTATGGCAAATCTTCACCACCTTGTCCAGCATGAACTCCTGACGCGCGAGAGGGGTTACCGCATCGATCGGATCGAACGCATCCTGTTGCAGGATCACGAAGTCGATCAATTCCGATTTCCAGAAAATCACATGATATTCCACAGGTACACCGTCATCACCGAGGATGTTGATCTGTTCGGAAATTTCCTTACCGCGCAACATACGGGTTTTGATCTCGTTCACCTTATCGATCCAGGCCGGAGAGATATGCCCCGCAATATATTCCTGGAATTCGGGATATTCCAGATATTTGGAATAACTATCGATCGGGTTTACGGCCGGATAACGTTTACGGTCGGCACGTTCCTGCTCCAATGCATAGAAACAACGAGCCACCTTCTTCGTATTCTCCGTCACAGGTTCTTTCAGGTTACCACCGGCAGGCGATACCGTACCGATAAAGGTTACGGAACCTGTTTCACCATTATTTAAATGTACATAGCCGGCACGTGCATAGAAGTTAGCCACGATTGCGGACAAGTCCATCGGGAAGGCATCCGGTCCGGGAAGTTCTTCCAGACGGTTCGACATTTCACGCAAGGCCTGTGCCCAACGGGAAGTCGAGTCGGCCATCAAAAGCACCTTCAATCCCATGCTCCGGTAATATTCGGCGATTGTCATGGCCGTGTACACGGATGCTTCACGGGCGGCCACAGGCATGTTTGACGTATTGGCGATAATGATGGTACGCTCCATCAGCTTACGGCCTGTATGAGGGTCGACCAGTTCGGGGAACTCGGTAAAGATTTCCACCACCTCGTTCGCACGTTCACCACAGGCGGCAATGATCACGATATCGGCCTCCGCCTGTTTGGAGATGGCGTGCTGAAGCACGGTCTTTCCGGTTCCGAACGGGCCGGGGATAAATCCCGTACCGCCTTCCACGATCGGGTTTACCGTATCGATCGTACGGACACCCGTTTCGAGCAACTTGTAAGGACGCGGTTTTTCTTTATAACAGGTGATGGCACGTTTTACCGGCCAGCGTTGTATCATCGTTACCTCCACATCTTTACCGGCTTCGTCCGTCAGAACGGCTATCACCTCGTTGATGGTATATTGTCCTGCTTCTTTCAGGCTCTTGATCGTATATTCGCCCTTAAAGGTAAAGGGGACCATGATCTTATGAGGCTGGAAGTTTTCGTCCACTTCACCCAGCCAGTCACCGGCGGCCACCTTGTCGCCCACTTTGGCAAGAGGCTTGAAATCCCACAACTTATCATTGTCCAACGGGAAAGTATATTCTCCACGTCTGAGGAAAACGCCTTCCATCTTGTCGAGGTCGTTTTGCAAACCATCGTAGTTGCGTGACAACATACCCGGTCCCAATGTCACCTCCAACATATGTCCTTCAAACTCGGCTTCGTCGCCCACCCGCATACCGCGAGTGCTCTCAAATACCTGTACAAAAGCATTCTTACCTATTACCTTAATAACTTCCGCCATCAGCTTCACGCCTCCTACGGAAATGTAACAGATCTCATTCTGAGAAACCGGTCCATCCACCTCTACGGTAACAAGGTTGGAAACGATTCCTTTTACAATTCCTTTCGTAGCCATAATTTATTTATCATTGTTTCTTTTAAATTCTTCCAGGGCATTCTCGCTGCCTTTCTTCATCGCTCCGACGATCTCACGGAAAGTCTTTTCGCCGGTCACTTTATCAAGCGTTACCCAGCGCTCGATCATTTCCAGCTTCAGCAGATAGGCAAATACACTCTCTATGTCGAATGGTTTAAAAAATGTATGCTCTTCAAGCCATTGCCATTTCAACAAATCCACCTTCTTCTCGCGTACCATGAGATCGTTTTCTTCAGCAATACGTTGCAGGTCGGGCAAATAATCCACCGTATCTCCCAACCCGAAATCGCGTGCGTTGGATGTACGGAGCGCCTGGGCCACTTCATTATCCCCAACGATATATCCGGCTTTATCGAGGCCATGTTTACGGCAAGTGATAGCCGTCAGCATATTGTTGATATTCAGGTTCAAGCAGAACCAATCGCGGACGAACTTATTCGAATTTTTCATGGCATACGCATAGTAGAGGGCTGCCAGGCGGTCTTCCCACGGAATTTCCTGTTTGTTTTCTTTTCCTTCGCTTTCGAGATAAAGCTTAAAAAACTCCTTGAAATAAGGAGGCATCCGGTCATTCTTGGGTGGCTTTTCTTCTTCCTTCAATGCTTTGTACAAAGCGTTGAATTCATCATACGTTATACATCCCCGCGGGTCCGGATCACGATCCGGCTGTTTGGCATGAGCGATCAGGTTCTTATTATCGAACTTGAGGAAGAACAGATCGATCAGCTTCTTATCGGCCTTCGTCAGTATGCCGTCCAGTTCCTGCCTGAATTCAGAGACGGACCAGGTCAACTTACTATCGTCGAGCGCGATGTTGGGGAGTCCTGCGATTAAGCAATAATACTTACCCATATCAGAACAGCATTTCTACCAACCCGGGACGAAGGAATTCTTTGAAGAAGGCAACAAACTCGTCTTCACCAAAACTTACTTTATACGAGCCGTCAGACGGAACGATCGTGAAAGAGGCATCATGGCCACTTACTTTCTCTATCTTCACACCACCATCCAAAAGGCTCTTAGCATTGGCTTCGAAATATTTGGTAAGAGCATCGGCATCGGCCGTTTGGATCGTAATCGCATCCTTCACCACCCATTCCTTTGCCATTTCCAGAATCACTTTTTGCATAAATGCAGTATCAGAAACGATCGCTTTCACATTGGAAGAGGTGATTTTTCCGGTAATAAGATTTACCACTTCGCTCTTCAGCGCTTCTACAGATTGGGTGGCAAACAGCTTCAACTCGGCTTCCGTATTCTTTTTCAACTCGGCGGCCTGCTTTTCAGCCTGAGCCACAATACGCTTTGCTTCCGCTTCTGCTTCAGTCAAAATAGCCTGTTTCTGAGCATTTGCATCGGCAATGATTCGCCCTGCTTCTTCGTTACCTTTCTCTACTCCTTCTTTGTAGATCTTGTCGGTCAGTTCCTGAATCTTAGTATCCATTTCTATATATTTTTTTAAATTGTTCCCCACAGTAGGTATAAAACGCCTACAAAGTTATTCTTTTCTTTGAATTAACATTCATCTATACATAAAATCAATCTTAAAAAATAATTGTTGCGAATATATCCTTATTTTTTTTACTTTTGTTAGTCTAAAAGTAAGAAAATATGTTCTCTATTACAAAAGCAACCGTTGATGACTGCCAATTGATCCAAAATCTGGCATCTAAAATCTGGGAACCGACTTATAGTTCCATCCTTTCCCGTGAACAACTGGATTATATGTTTGACATGATGTACAGTCATGAAAATTTACTAAAACAGATGAACGAGCTTCATCACCAATTCTTTATTATTTATGCAAACGGCGATCCTTCCGGCTATCTGTCCATCGAAACCGTAGAAAAAGATTTATATGAATTTCAAAAAATATATTCTTTGCCATCCTTGCACGGTTCGGGAATCGGCCGTTTCATAATCGAACAGGGAGTTGCTTACCTGAAAACAATCCATCCGGGTCCTTTCGCAATCGAACTGAACGTAAACCGCTACAACCCGGCAGTAGGTTTCTACAAGCACATGGGATTCCATGAACATGCAACTCGTGATTTCCATATCGGAAACGGATACTATATGAATGATTACATTATGAGGATGGAGGTGAATAATATCTTATACTGAAATAGGCTTTACAAAGGTTCGTCAGTGGAAACAATGTTATCCGCTTAATCCGGTAATGCTTAATCTTTGCCATTGGAAATATAAAAGACCTCATTAAAGAAAAATAAAGGAATGCCTTTCCTCACATTCGTGTGTTTTGGTTTCTGGGTACCCAGAAACCAAAACACACGATTAACCCGTACTATCTAATGGTCAAACTCCAATATACTTACATACAACACAATATTGACAATAACCCCCATTTTTTCTATTTCAGGATAAAAATCGGCCTGATCTCATTTGTCTTTTATCCACCAAAATGAAGTTTTTCGTGACACATAAGAGAACAGTCTGCCTACCCCGCTAAAATAGCTGGATATTTGCTACCTTTATACTCTTTTTCCTTACATTTCTTAAAAGCCCAACTCCCGGAGAATCGATTATTTAGAGAGAGAAGAGGAACGGTACGGGAAAATGGCCTGTATACGGGGGAAATATCCGGTGATCCGGTACCTTATTTCCACGAGTTGCGCAGTTTTTCTCCACGACGACCGTCTTCATCGCCATGACGACCGTCCTCATATAGGATGAAGTCCGGGTTCGTGGCAACGAAGACGGTCGTCATGAGAAATTCTTGCCTACCTCACGGAGAGAAACCACTTTCAGACCCTCTGTTTAATTCAAAAACAAGTTAGCAAAGACCTTCTCTGATCTCGTCTCAAGACTGTTTTATGATGTTTTTGACAATAAGCCCCCCCTATTTTGGAGAAAGGCAATTTTCCTAAAATTTGAAACTTATCATTCCGCAACTCATGGTCACCTAAAGAGCAAATACGGCATTCGTCCGAATAATTGTCAATTCTCAATTGTCAATTGTCAATCGATTTAATTAGCTTTGCAACCCTAATTGCAAAAGACTATTTACAGAAATGAAACAGCACCTTAAACCGATCATGTTTGTCGGAACCTGTTCTGATGCGGGCAAGAGCGTTATCAATGCGGCATTCTGCCGTATATTCAAACAAGACGGATATCATCCGGCACCGTTCAAGGCACAGAATATGTCGCTCAACTCCTACTCGACTCCGGAGGGCGGCGAAATGGGACGTGCCCAGGTAGTGCAGGCCGAAGCCTGCGGGATCGCTCCGCATACGGATATGAACCCGGTGTTGCTGAAACCGACAAACGATAAAAGTTCGCAAGTCGTACTCAACGGCCGGCCGGTCGGAAATATGTCGGCCAAGGACTATTTCGGCATGCAGAACAGGAAAGAGGAGTTGTTCAAAGAAGCGATAGAAGCCTTCCACCGCTTGGAAAGCCGCTATAGCCCGATCGTACTGGAAGGAGCCGGTAGCATTTCCGAACTGAACTTACGCGACCGCGACATCACCAATATGCGGATGGCCGGGGAGGCGGGAGCGGCTACATTTTTAGTGGCCGACATAGACCGGGGCGGCGTCTTCGGATCTGTTTACGGAACAATCTCCCTCCTGAAGCCGGAAGAACGGGCTTTGATGAAAGGGATTATTATCAATAAATTCCGGGGAGACGCCTCCCTTTTTGACGACGGGAGAAAGATTATCGAGGACCTGACCGGTGTACCGGTAGTCGGCGTGATCCCCTGGTTCCGCGACATCAAGATCGAAGAAGAAGATTCGGTCGCCCTCGATATGAAGCATAATACATACCGGGACGGAAAGATCAACGTGGCGATCATCCTGCTGAAACGGATGTCCAATTTCACCGATTTCGACGTGCTGGATATGGACCCGCGCTTCAATGCTTACTATACTAATAATATCAACGAGATAGAGAAAGCGGACATCATCCTGCTCCCCGGCTCCAAGAATACGCTATCGGACCTGCAAAGCCTGCGGGCAGGCGGTATAGCCGAAGCGATCATCCGCGCCCACAAAAACGGGAAAAAGGTCATCGGCATCTGCGGAGGCTATCAGATGATGGGCGCGCGCCTGGAAGACCCGGACGGTATCGAGGGGAACCTGCCCGCCGTCCCCGGGTTGGGGTTGCTGCCGCAATGCACGATTATCGAACCGGAAAAAGTAACCCGGCAAAGCACCTTCGCCTTCCTGCCTGCGGATGCAGGGACGCCCTGCCGAGGCTACGAGATACACATGGGACGGACGACGCTGCTTGGTAACGCTCCCGAAAGTCCGGTCGCCAAGCTCGGCGACGGGCGGACGGACGGCTATTATCTGGATAACACGTGCTGGGGAAGCTATATGCACGGAATACTGGACAATCCCGAAGTCTTGGACAACCTTGCAGAAGGATTTAATAAAGAAACGGAAAACGCCCCTTTCGACTATGCCGCATTCAAAGAAGAACAATACGACAAGTTGGCAGCTTTGGTCAGGGGACATGTCGATATGGAGTATATCTACCGGCAACTACTTTAAACGATCCACCCGGGCAACATCGTCCAGTTTTACACAGACGGTGGCGCCCAATTGCTCGAGGTAAAGAACCAGGTGATTCTTTTTGATCCTTTTCACCTTACCGGAAACATGCTTCATGGCTCCGCAAAGGATTTCAACTTCTTCGCCAGGGCATAAAGCATGCTCGGACGCCTGTTCGAGAAATTCCTGGATGGCATCGATCTCTTTCTGGCGGACAACAGCCGGTTTATCGTTATAATAGACGATACGGGCCACGCCATACACCCGGACCAAGTCTCTTAACACCGGGTCGGTACACCGCACAAACAAATAAGAGTTAAACAAAGGAAGTTCCACTATCTTGACACGGTCAGACCAAACCCGGGGCGTACGATGAAGCGGAAGCCAACACTCGATTCCGAGTGCGTCGATCCGGTCTCTCACCTGCTTTTCCGCGCGGGGAGCGGTGTACAACACATACCAGCTTGTATTATCAGCATTAATCTTAAACTCTTTCTTTTCCATAACGTACACAAATATACGACTATTTTTCATACATTTGCAAAACATTTTTTTGCACCTTACATATTTTACATATGGATAAATATGCACACTATTCACAAGAAGACCTGATATCTGAGATCGAACGGCTAAAGAAGGAACAGTCAGAAAGTGATTCCACCGCCAGTTCCAACAAAATGATGGTCAATATGATTGTTTTACGTAAAACAATATCAGATGTCCTGTCCCTTTTGCTCAGCAATAACGACGAAGCAGTCATTGATAAAGCATTGTTGCATATCCTGCATTTCTTTGACGTAGAGCGTGTGTATATCGGTATTTTTGACGAACAAAGTTCCATTGTCGATTTTACTCATGAAGTGACTTCCGACGGTATTGTTTCCATGCGGGAAGACCTGTTGAGGCAATTATCAAAAGATGATATTCCCTGGTGGATAGAACAGATTCAGGCCGGGAAAGACATCATCATCTACGACACGGCAAAAATGCCTGCGGTTGCGGCGGCCGAACAGCGCTTGCTGAAACTCCAGGATATTCTCTCCCTCCTGGTCCTTCCGGTTTCGAGCGAGGGAAAAGTGTATGGATTTATCGGCCTGGACTCTGTCATAAAATATATTAAGTGGAACGCCCTCGATATCGAGAACCTGCGGGTATTGGCAGATATCGTATCCATAGCGATCGAACGGGAACATGCCCAGCATATCATGGAACATTCGGCAAACCTGATGCTCAAAAGCGAAGCCAAATTCCGGATCATCTTCGAGAAGCTTTCTTTGGGGGTCGAACTCTATGATATCGACGGTACATTGCTCGACCTGAACGATGCCGATTTGAAGATATTCGGTACGACACGCGAGAGCGCCGTCGGCGTCAATATGTTTCGCAACCCGAATATTCCGGAATGGGTTAATCACAAACTTCGGAACGGGGAAGATGTCACTTTCACATTGAACTATAATTTCCATTCCGTCAAAGACATCCGATATTATGCAACCATTATCGAAGACAACGAGAAGCACCTGCAAGTAAAAGGCATTACTTTAAAAGACTTTCAAAACAAGATATTCGGGTATCTGTATATTGTTTTCGACGATACGGAAAACTACCACAAAGCGGAAGAAAGACGGGAAAGAGAAAACGAACTGATCCGCATAAAAGAAGCAGACAAACTGAAATCCGCTTTTCTGGCGAACATGAGCCATGAGATCCGTACTCCCCTGAATGCAATTGTCGGTTTTTCCGATATCGTAGCCGAGACACCGGACGAAAACGAGCGGAAAGAGTATCTGGAGATTATCCATAAAAATAATGATTTGCTGCTCCACCTGATAGACGATATCCTGGATTTCTCCAAGATAGAATCAGGCACGCTCAATTATCATATCACCGAAACGGATATCAAAGAAATCTGCGGAGAAGTTTACCTTGCCAATTTGCTCAAGATGAAGCCGGACGTAAAACTGATATTCGACAAAGAGCAACCTTCCATACGACTGAAAACCGATCCCCAGCGTATCATGCAGGTCGTATCCAACTTTGTAAATAATGCAATTAAATTTACGGAGAAGGGGAGCATTACGATTTCCTACAAACAGGAAGGAAAGAACTTGCGCGTGAGTGTGCAGGACACGGGAATCGGTATTTCCGAAAAAGACCGGATGCGCATATTCGAACGCTTCATTAAGATAAACGAATTCAAGCAAGGAACCGGTTTAGGGCTGACGATCAGCAAAACGATTATCGAGAGCCTGAACGGTACGATCGGCGTCGATTCAGTAAAAGGTTCCGGCTCCACTTTCTGGTTCACGCTACCGCTTTAAGAGAAAAGCCCTGTCTGCATAACCACGGTTTCAAACGCGCCTTGCCTACCATTGCCCGGCCGATTGTCCATGCCGCCGGAAAAAACAAAATCCGGCTCGGAAGGAAACGGCCGGCCGTTCACAACTCGGACTTTCGTTCAAGTGGCAAATAGCCGGCCGTTCAGGCCTCGCACCTTGGCTCCAATGGCAACGTCCCGCCATCCAGCCCCTGTTCAGGGATTGGACGGCGGGACGTTCACACCCCGGTTCGGGGATCAAATTCTTATTCCTTCATCGGGCCGGCCGATGGCGGAGGGTTTCCAACTCCCCATTCCTTATTCGCTTTCGGCCCCATCTTCAGAGAGAGGACGCCGCCGGCGGTGATCCGGCTATGGTCGAACCAAGGTTGGTCGAGTTTTTCGCCATTCAACGTGACCGATTGCACGTATTTGTTGTCATGTGAAGCGCCTTCGGCTACGATCTCGAACACATTGCCGCCTCCGAGGTCGATCTTCACATCCGAAAAGACCGGACTACCGATATTATAAGTCGGGGATCCCGGTGTTACCGGATAGAAGCCCATCATACTAAACACCACGAAGGCAGACATACCGCCACCGTCTTCATCGCCCGGAACCCCCATCAGGTCGTTACGGAACCACTGGTCGAGCAAGACACGGATGCGTTTCTGCGTCTTCCAGGGCTGCCCGGCATAATTATACAGGTAGGGGATATGCAAACTCGGTTCATTAGCCATCGAAAACATACCGACGTTACCGGTATGGTCGGGCAAGAATGAATAGAACTGCCATTTGGACATACCGAGAGGCGTATCGAACATCGAGTCGAGCGCGGCCGTAAAGACTTCGTTGCCTCCGATCAGGGAAACCAGGTCGCCGATATTGTGTTGTACGTCCCAACGATACACATATCCGTTGTTCTCATCATAATAATCGCGTGCCCCCAAGCCGCCGGAATAGCGGTAATCGACGTCTTCGATAAATTTGCCGTCCTTATCCTTCGGATGGAAGAAACGGGTTTCCGGATTAAAGAGGTTCCGGTAATTATAGGACTGGCGCAGGAAATATTCGGCGTCTTCTTTCTTGCCCAGTTCGGATGCAATCTGCGAGAGGCACCATTCGTCATAGGCCGTACCTAAGGTAACGGCTACCGGCTGGCGTTTTTCCCAGGGGGAGACGTTAGCTACCGTTTCTTTCTCACCCGGTTTCAAGGCCGGGATATAGCCGTGTTCCTTATAAAACTCATCTAACCATCCGGAAGGGGCGGCCGACCAAGGAATCAGTGTTTTCTCTTCTATCCCTTTGCGGGCCGCTTCATACGCCTTTTCGAGGTCGAAGCCGCGGACGCCTTTCCGCCAAGCATCGATAACGGTAGCAACGGCGTGGTTGGAGTTCATGCGGCGGGAATCGCCGGTCACTTCGGGGAATGTCGGCATCCAGTTCGTGCCCATCTGTTGGGCCATCAGGAGATATGAATTGATAATATCCGTTTCACGTTCTCTATCGATCAGGATACGAAGCGGATGGGTGGCACGATAAGTATCCCAGATCCAGTCGTCGGTATAGAACGAATGGCCTCCGTCGTCGTGTACTTTTCCGTCGAAAGCACTATAATATTTGCCGTCTTCGCTCAAGTTTACCGGACGTTCGTAGCAACGGTACAAGGATGTATAGAAAACGGTTTTGTCGTTTTCACTCCCTCCGCTTACCTGGATCTTGCCTAAAGCGTCGTTCCATTCATTCCGTCCGATCCGGGCAATCGCATTTACATCATAGGAATTGATCTCACGCTCCAGGTTCTTCCGGGCTTGTTCGGTACTGATAAAAGAGATTCCATAGCGTATGCCAATCTTCTTCCGGTCTCCGAAAGCCAATGCCAAAGCGGCATCTTTGCCTTCAACGGACGACTCGCCATATTTTACGATTCCGCCGGTCAGGACACCGGATTTCTCCGGCGTCATATCTGTTTCGGCATAAAGATAGACCTTCGTTTTCTTATCCACATATTGAAAACCGCTGACCATGTTGCCATCGCATTTCAACTCGCCGTTACGGCTATTGAACACGAGGTAAGCCGGCCCGTCTTTCTCGAACGTGATGCTATAAACCGCGCTTTGGTGGGAAGGAGCATAATCGACCTCGATATTGGCATCGTCCAGATATACCTGGTAGCGGTATGGCACGATTTTTTCGCGGTCATAGCTATACTTGATAACCGGCTTCAATCCCGCCTCATCGCCCTGGTAGGGGCTCAGGTTGAAAGCTGAACTTCCCCGGTGGCTGGTCACGATAACGGGCAATCCGCCCAACTGGTCTCCCGTGAAATCCCCACGTTCGGGATAGACGCGCAACATACTGTTAGGCAGATGGACGGTCGGATAGGTCGGGACCAACAGGTGGCTGATGTTTCCCATATAGGGGTTGACATATTCCACCGGCTCTTTCGACTGATTGCCCACTACCGATTGTTTGCCGTAATACTTACTTATAACCAACGTTATGGCGGCTCCGATCGCAACGCCCAATAAGACTTTTCCTGTTTTCTTTAGTATCTCCATCACTTATTTCTTTTGTTTTTCATTTACTGAAAATGAATACGGGAAATCTTCCGGATTCACGCCTCTGTTCATGTTCGGCTTGTCTCCCATCTTGATATCCAAGACACCGCCTTTCAAGAGTTCGAAATGCTCCAGGTAGTTTTTGGTGTACTCTT
The DNA here is from genome assembly GCF_049860805.1 of Parabacteroides vesiculifaciens. Taxonomy (NCBI): domain Bacteria; kingdom Pseudomonadati; phylum Bacteroidota; class Bacteroidia; order Bacteroidales; family Tannerellaceae; genus Parabacteroides; species Parabacteroides vesiculifaciens. Next base: position 1,092,793 of record NZ_CP187555.1, on the reverse strand, counting down.
TCCCGTTGAACGACATCGACTCGATATAGATATTCTTGTCGCTATTCTCCGGCGCATTGATAACCAGATTCTTCCCGTTCTCGAAATGCAGGATAGCTTTCTTGAACAAGGGAGCACCCAATACATATTGCGTTGTTCCGGGAGCAACCGGATAGAAACCGAGAGCGGAGAAGACGTACCAGGCGGAAGTCTGCCCGTTATCTTCGTCGCCGCAATAGCCGTCCGGTGTCGGAGTGTACATACGGTTCATCACCTGACGTAGCCAGTATTGGGCTTTCCAAGGCTCGCCTGCGTAATTGTACAGGTATATCATGTGCTGGATCGGCTGGTTGCCATGCGCATAGTTTCCCATATTCATTATCTGCATTTCGCGGATCTCATGGATAACCTGTCCGTAATAGCTATCGTCGAATACAGGCGGTACGGCAAATACGGAGTCCAGCATGGTGATAAACTCTTTTCTTCCGCCCATCAGATCGATCAATCCCTGCGGGTCGTGGAAAACAGACCAGGTATAATGCCAGCTATTGCCTTCCGTGAAAGCATCTCCCCATTTCAACGGAGAGAACGGAGCCATGAACTTACCGTCTTTATTCTTGCCGCGCATCAGCTTGGTTTCCTTATCAAAGAGGTTTTTGTAGTTCATCGCACGTTTGGCATACAGGTCCAGTTCCTTCTTTGGACGTCCCAGGTCTTTTGCTATCTGGTAAATACACCAGTCGTTATAGGCATATTCCAGGGTACGGGCGGCATTCTCGTTAATTTTTACATCATAAGGCACATAGCCCAGCTTGTTGTAATATTCATGTCCGAGGCGGCCGGTAGATGATACCGTAGGATGAACGTTTTCCGTCCCGTGGATCAAACCTTTATACAGGGTTTCGAGATCATCCACCTTTATACCTTTGACATAAGCATCCACCAGAACGGAAGCAGAGTTATTGCCTACCATGCAACCACGATGTCCGGGACTCGCCCATTCCGGGAAGAAGCCGCTCTCCTTATAGGTGTTGATCAGGCCTTCCTGCATCTCCTTAGACATCGTCGGGTACATCAAGTTAAGGAACGGGAACAGGCTACGGAACGTATCCCAAAAACCGGTATCGGTAAACATATAGCCCGGCAGGACTTCCCCGTTATACGGGCTATAATGCACTACTTTTCCTGCCGCATCTATTTCGTAGAACTTACGGGGGAACAGAAGCGAACGGTACATACAGGAATAGAATGTCCGATATTGATCCAAAGTACCGCCTTCCACTTCGATCTTGCCCAGTTCTTTGTTCCATACCTCCTTGCCTTTTTGTACCAATGTATCAAAACTATCATTCCCCAATTCTTTCATATTGAGGGCAGCCTGGTCGAAACTGATAAACGAAGAGGCGACCTTAGCGTGTACGATCTCGCCTTTTGTAGTCTTGAAGCCGATAACGGCACCTACATGGTCGGATTTCTGTTCACGTGCGCCTTCTTTCAAAGCGGCATCGGCGAAAGTAGCTTCGTAGGTGAAAGGCTTGTCAAATTCGATGATGAAATAGTTCTTGAAGTTATCCGGCACACCGCCGCTATTCTTGGTCGTATAACCGATAATCTTGTTTTCCCCGGGGACCACCTTGATGTAGGAACCTTTGTCAAAAGCATCCACTACGACATAAGAATGATCGTTTTCGGGGAAAGTGAAACGGAACATGGCGGCACGGTCAGTCGGCGTCAGCTCGGTCTTTACGTCATGTTCGGCCAGATAGACTTCATAGTAATACGGTTTGGCGATCTCGCTCTTGTGGGAGAACCAGCTGGCCCGTTTATCCTGATCGAATTCGGGGGTACCGACAACCGGCATAATCGAAAACTGGCCGTAGTCGTTAATCCAGGGACTCGGCTGGTGGGTTTGTTTAAAACCGCGTATCTTATTGGCGGTATAGGTATATGCCCACCCGTCACCCATTTTACCGGTCTGCGGTGTCCAGAAATTCATACCCCAAGGGCGTGCAATAGCCGGATAGGTATTACCGGCCGATAACTCATAAGACGATTGTGTTCCCATTAAAGGATTAACATACTCTACCGGGTCAAACCCCTCCGCAAGGGCAGGACTGCTCAGGCAGGTCAGCACGGCGATAAAGGCCAAAGCCCATATACTTCTTTTCTTCATATTTATTGATGTAATTAATATCTACTTACAAAGATAACTCAAACAATCCCTTACGTAAAAGCAAGTAATGTGGATTTTTCTCAAAAATCAATAAAAGCTGCCATCAACGTGACGGGAGATGCTGCGGTCTCCATGATCACAGGCCGCTGCATGAGCCTTGGCATTAGTAAGTGAACCGGATTCCGACTTGCAAGGTGAAGGTAAACGGATGCACGGTCCGCATACTTTCAAAACGGATCAAGCTGTTGCGATATTGCGGATTCATATTATAATAATAGCTCACACCCGGTTCGACGAACAGCGAAAGCGGTTTACGAAGTTCCGCCTGCATGCCGACAGCTGCATTCCAGGAAGGTTGCCAACGGTTAATCCTTAAATCCTCACCCGTTTTCTTTGCCGACACGCAATATTCGATCATCCCGCCGCCGGAGGCATAGAGCGAAAGATTCTTCCAGCTATAAAACGTCCAGCTCAGCTTTAGCGGAACACCCACATAGTGCAACTTCTGTGAACCGTCATACGTCTTCCTCTCTTCGAGGATTTCCGAATACAAATAAGTATATGACAGGCCCGTCTCCAAAGCAATCCGTCGGGTAATGGACATACGAGCCGAGACACCGAAGGTAATCGGAATATGATGGCGATAATAATAGTCTGTATTCCAGTTCTCCGAACTTCCCCCGCCTCCGCCCGTCGCGGCTTTTGTCTGGAGCTCTTCCGTTGGTTTTTTATCCGGGTTTTCCGGTTTCTCTTCCGGCCCCGGATGATCCGGTTGGCTGACCCATTCTTCGTGGTGCTCGAAACCTCCTCCCATATTCGTTACCTGATTGCTGCCGGTGTGGATGCCGAAAGCAAAGCGGTTAAAATCAAATATCTTCTTCTTTTCCTCTACGGGACGATAAGGCAGGTGATTCCGCCTGTCCGGCTGCGGGCCGGAATCACCGTGTTTCGGGGTGGCCTGTTCCGTTTCGCCAACACTATCCGCTGCGTTTCCGGCTATCACAACCATTTCCGGCAATTCCACCCGATAAAGTTCCGGCATCAGGCTATCGGGCATTTGGATATAAGGGAAAAAGCGTACTTGTACGTTTTTTGCAGGAATCATCTCCTGCGGCAATACCGGCGTAACCTCTTTTTTCTTTTCCGGCGACGGTACAACAGGAGATTCTACCGCCGCTACCTCCTCCGGTTCTTCATCGTGCGAAACGACAACCGGTATCATCAGACACAACAGGGCAATAGCAGCCACAGCTACCCAAGCGTATAACTTGCGGCGTGCTGGTTTCGTCCGCCCCCCAGTCATTTCCTCTACGGCCATGAGCGGCGGAAGTTCTGCTTCCAGCTTTTTCCAGCCGTCCTTCCGGAGAGGAAGATGGAATTCATCTTCCCGGTTGCGAAGCATTTGCAGTATGTCATTCTTATCGTTCATGTCTCTTTATCCGATTTTCTTTAATTCTTCTTTGATGCGGGCTACCAGCAGGCGGCGGGCACGGTTCAGTTGGGATGCTGACGATGCCTCATTGATATGCAGGCTGTGTGCAATCTCTTTATGGCTCCAGTGTTCAAACACATATAAGTTGAACACGGTACGATAGCCGGGAGGCAGTTCCGCTACAAACTTCATCAGGATCTCCATCGATAGCACACTTGCATCCGGCTCCGACTCGTCCGGCAGGTCTGAAACATCATCCAGCGACATCCCGTCACGGAGCAGGTCCCGGTGGCGGAGAAACTCCAATGAAACATTGGTAAACACACGGCTCAGCCAAGCCCGAAGACTTCCTTCGCCTCTATAAGTAAAAGAAGAGATGGATGAGTAGACTTTCAGGAAACCGTCATGCAGAAGATCGTGAGCCGTCTCCTCGTCACCGGCATAGCGGTAGCACAAGCATAACATCCTCTCCGCAAAGCGCTCGTACAGCTCTTTGCGGGCGAGATTGTCTCCAGTCTTGCATCTATCGGTCAACTCCGTTTCTGTCATCAATTCTTATAGTGCTTTTATATAGTAAATGCAGGGGTGTATAAAACCTTGCATGAAGGAAGAAAAAAATATATTATGATGGAGGAAAAGTTTCGTGCCATTGAAACATAAGTTTCCCGCAAATGAAACAAAAGTTTCATAGGCATGAAACAAGAGTTTCAGTTACGGGAAACAACCGGAAGTAAAAGGAGGACTTTCAGGTAGAATATAATCCCGCTTCTTTTCTATAGCTTGAACTTATACAGTTGCGCCATCACCTTCTGGTATTCGTTCTGCAGTTGCATGTGATTCTGCATGCTCTGATAGAGTGTGGTGACATCAACAAAATATTCGATCATCGAGATTTGCCCTGCCTGGATCGCTTTGTTCAGGAGCGACAGGTTGTCCTGGCTTTTCAGCACTTCGCTATACTCGTCGATAGAAGTCTTGAGGGCAAGCGACTGGTTATAGAGCCGGAGCAATTCGTTTTCCACCGTTGTCGTCTGGCTTTCCAATTGTAAATCGGTGTAAAGGCTCTGTGCTTTCGCCTGTTTCACGTTGTTGCGGTTGGAGAACAGCGGGATGCTGACGCCTACTAAGAAACCGTTGAAACGTTCGCCTCCGGCAGCCGTATTCAGACGGTAGCCAAGCTCGAAGCCGGGCAGATTCAGAGATTTGCTGACACTCAACTGGCGTAGTGCTGCCGCCTTTTCGCTCTGCAAAGAAAGCAACTGGCGGTTGGCTGGAATAGCTTCCTGCTTCAGGTCGACGAAAGATAGGGGTTCTTCAACCGGAAGGTAGGCCGTATCGGTGAAGTTCATTTCGATACCGCCGTTGAGCATCGCCAGTTCATGCAGCTTGGTTACACGGGCGGCTTCGTTCATGCGGGCTTCATTCTTTGCATTGAGCAGTTCGAGGTTGATTTTATTTACTTCGAGCACATTGGCATCACCATTCTGCAAACGGGTCTCGTAGAGGGCGGAGAGTTGTTCGGCATTTTGCCGGCGGGTATCCAAAAGACGCTTCTGCTGGTTCAGCAAGATCAGATCGAGGCAGACTTCTTTGGCTTGCAACAAAATCTGCTGGCGGAGTTCCGCACTCTGGCGGTCGAAGCCCTCTCCTTTCGCCTTCGATAATTTGTTCTTCTGTATATAGACGGAGGGGAAGTCGAAAGATTGCGAAGCGACCAGCTCGCCCTGTATTCCCATTCCTTCCTTATTTCCATACTGATGGGTGTAGGAGACGGACGGGTCGGGAAGGTTGTTGTCTAATCTGGCTTCCAGCTTTTGTGCGGTCACCATCTGTCGGTTGGCCTGCAATTCCTTATTGTTGGCCTCAACGCTCCGGAGCACTTCCTCGATGGATGTTTGTGCCCCGGCTGCTATTGCGGAAGAAACGAATACTATTGTTAATATGAATTGTTTCATTTGTATATTGCTTTATTATTTGAATAATGATTCATAAGTAATCCCATGTTATTTCTCTTTATTCATTAATAAATAAACAATCGGGATGATGAAGCCGTTCAGGAAGGTGGATGTTAACAGACCTCCCAGGATGACGGTGGCCATCGGGCTTTGTATCTCGTTGCCTGGCAAATCGCCGTTCAGCGCAAGCGGGATCAAGGCGAGAGCCGAGCTGAGCGCCGTCATCAGGATCGGGTTCAGACGGTCCATCGAACCTTGCAGGACGGCTTGCCGGAGCGACATATTCTCTATAGTCCGCAAATGCGAGTAGTGGCTGATCAGCAACATACCGTTACGGGTGGCAATACCGAAGAGGGAGATGAAACCGATAATAGCCGGGATGCTTACCTCGCCCGAAGTCAGCTTCAGGATAAACACGCCCCCGATCAACGCCAACGGCAGGTTCAACAAAATAACCCCGCTCTCCTTCGCATTCTTAAACTCATTATAGAGCAACAGGAAGATCACCAACAGAGACATCAACGAGGTAAGCAGCAGCGTACGGCTGGCAGCCTGCTCGCTCTCGAACTGTCCGCCGTATTCGATATGATAGCCTTCAGGCAACCGGATGGAAGCATCCACCTTCTGTTGTATCTCGTTGACAACGCTACGGAGGTCGCGCTCGGAAACATTACCGCTGATCACGATCTTACGTTGCACATTCTCGCGGTTGATCGTGTTAGGGCCTGTCACGGAACGGATTTCGGCGACATAGCTCAATGGAACCTTCTTACCGCCCGCATCGATCATCAGGTTGCGGATATCTTCCATCGTGGCACGGCTTTCATCCGAAGTCTTTACCGTCAAGTCGAATGTCTTGCCGTCGTCATAGACCTGGCTGACCGCTTCGCCGCCTAACATGACATTGACATACTCTTCGAACTCCGGCAACGTGATGCGGTATTGCGCCATCAACTCGCGCTTCGGCGTGATGGTAAGTTGCGGACGTTCGATCTGCTGTTCCACTTTCAAGTCCACCAAGCCGGGGATTCCCTCTATAGATTCCTTGATCTGGTTGCCGACCGTAAACATAAGGTTCAGGTCCGTACCGAACAGCTTGATTGCAATATTCGCCTCCGTACCGGAGAGCATGGCGTCAATGCGGTGGGAAATCGGCTGTCCTATTTCGATGTTGGCGCCGCTGATTGTGGAAAGTTTCTTACGGACGTCATTCATGACGGCATCGCGGCTACGGTCTTTCAGGACAAACGGAGCTTCGATTTCCGACACGTTCACACCTAAAGCATGCTCGTCGAGTTCGGCGCGTCCGGTCTTGCGGGCAACCGTCTGTATCTCGGGAACCTGCATCAGCAATTCTTCCGCCCGGCGTCCCATCCCGTCCGATTCTTCGAGGGAAATACCCGGAAGAGAACTTACGTTGATCGTAAACGAGCCTTCGTTGAACGGCGGCAGGAAGCTGCGCCCTAACGTAAAGAATGTCCCCAATGCAACAAGAAACAGGCCGATCGTGCATCCCAGCACAATCTTTTTATGTGTCAATGCTCCATTCAGAGCTTTACCATATATCTCTTTCAGCTTGCGGGCTACCCAGGCTTCCTTCTCTACTTTCTTATCCGTAGACTTCCGGTTCAGCAGATAGCTGCACAGCACCGGAGTCAGTGTCAACGCCACGACCGTAGAGGCAAAAAGCGCCACGATAAAAGCAATCCCCAGCGGCACCAACATACGCCCTTCCATCCCGTGCAGGAAGAAAAGAGGGACGAAGCTGACTACGATAATCAAAGTCGAATTCAGGATCGGCATTCGCACTTCGCGGGATGCATCGTACACGACTTCCAGAATGGAACGCTGCTCACCGGGGGGCAACAAACGGTTCTCCCGTATCCGCTTATATACATTCTCCACATCGACAATCGCATCATCGACCAGCGAACCGATCGCTATCGCCATACCACCCAAGCTCATGGTGTTTATGGTCAATCCCATATAATGCAACGCCAGTATCGAAACCAGCAGGGAAAGAGGCAAGGCAACCAACGAAATCACCGTCGTGCGGATATTCATCAGGAAAAGAAACAGGACGATGACGACAAAAAAACTACCTTCGAACAAACTGTTCTTTACATTATTAATAGAGCTGTCGATGAAATGGCTCTGACGAAATATATCGGTCGAGACATGCACATCGGCAGGCAGGTTCTTCTGCAAGTCGGCCATGATCGCATCCAGTTTCTCCGTCAAGTCGATCGTGCTGGTGTTGGGCTGCTTGGTGACCGTGATCAGCACGGCAGGTTTCGTCCGTTCGGAAGCGGTTCCGAGCTTCGGGCTTTTGCCGCCAGCCTTCACCGTTGCGATATTTTCCAGCAGGACGGGGAAATCTCCGACGGTCTTAACAACACCTTTACCGATCTCTCCGGCATTCGCGGTAGAGAGGACACCCCGGATGATATATTCGTTATCATATTCATAGAGGACACCCCCATTGGCATTCCGGTTCATGTTACGGGTAACGGCCAGCACTTCGTTCAGGCTGACACCATAATGCTTCATACGGGCGGGGTCGAGCAATATCTGGTATTCCTTGATATCGCCACCGATCACGGCGACTTGTGCCACACCTCCCGTCGAGAGCAACCGCGGACGAATGGTCCAGTCGGCAATCGTGCGTAGATCCATTTGTGTCGTTGCCACCGTAGAGACGGACGGACGGACGTCTCTGCCAACGCCCGTCGAATCATCAACCGTCAGCCCGATAATCATCATCTCCCCTAAGATAGAAGATTGCGGACCCAGCGTCGGCTTCCCGACATTCTCCGGCAGGCTCTCGCCGACAACCGCCAGCTTTTCCGAAACGATCTGGCGGGCCCGGTAAATATCCGTCCCCCAATCAAACTCAACCCACACGACAGAGAAACCCGTCGTAGAAGACGAGCGGACACGGCGTACATCCATCGCACCGTTTACAGCCGTTTCCACCGGGAAAGTCACTAAACGTTCCACCTCTTCGGGTGCCATGCCATTCGCCTCCGTCATAATGACAACGGTCGGCGCGTTCAAATCCGGAAACACATCCACATCCGTATGGAAAGCGGTGTACGTTCCGGCAATCATCAGCAGCAGGGAACAGATCAACACAACCAACCTGTTATGCAGCGAGTAATATATTATCTTATTCAGCATAGAAATAATTATTCAATTTGTCAATGTGCCAATATCCAAATGGATAAACATATTTACCCTGTGCACATTGGCACATTGGCATATTAGCCCATCGGCACATTATTAATGGTTATGTGTATGTGCAGGAATTGCATTAGAAGCAGAAGCCAACTTGATCTGGTAAGCGCCGACCGTCACCACTTCGTCGCCAGCTTTCAGGCCGCTCAGGATCTGCACTTCGGAGCCGTTGTCGGCACCCAGCGTCACAGGTACTTTCCTATAGGCTTCTTCGTGCTCACGGACAAAGACAGAGTAAATGCCCTGCTCCTCGATAAGGGCGGAAACAGGCACACTGATCACGTTCTGCATCGGAGCGGTAAGCAAATAAATTTCGACAAACGATCCGGGAATAATTGTCCCCTTGTTGTCAAACTCGAATGTAACCGGAACATAAAAAGAGTTGGCATCGGAAGCCTTTCCATAGGAAAGCAAACGTCCACGCAGATCAGACAGTTTATAAGTCGCATTATCGTATGGTGTACGGAAATTAGCAGACTGGACAGAAGGCAAATAGTTGTAATATTTCTCCGAAACCTCCGCACGCAACACTAAACGGTTATTCTGTGAGATCGTTGCCAATGGCTGGCCGACCGTCACATAATCGCCTTCCTTCACCTGCAAGTTCTTTAGATAACCATTCATTGGCGAAACAACCGATACACCGTTAGCTGTCTGCTTGCCGGCAACTGCATCCCAAGCGACCTTTGCATTTTCGTAGTTCAGGCGCGCCTGTTCGAAATCTTTCGCGGAAACGATCTTATCCCCTACTAAGGCTTCCATACGTTCATATTCTTTCTTGGCATTCTCATATGCATATTTGGCTTTAGCCGCCACATTGCCGTCAGACAAACTGCTCGAAGCAAGGCTCAGAATAGCCTGTCCCTTGCGGACAGCCGTTCCGTCGACAAACGACAGGTTACCGAATGTCACTACACCGGGAACCGTAGCTACCACAGTCGACTCCTCTCCCTGTGCAGCCATCACCCGCCCGCTTGTCTTGATCACATCTGTAAAAGCGCCCGGCTCTACTTTGCGCGTCTGCAAACCGACAGCTTCCGCTAATGCTTTCTTGAAAGAAATCTCACCGGCATGTCCTTCCTCGGCCTCTTCATGTTCATGTCCATCTTCTTCATGTTCGTGTCCTTCCTCATGTTCATAGGCTTCATGTTCATGCTCTCCATGTGTCGCAGTATTGCCACTGCAACCAGCCAGAATGTAGGCGAAAGCCACCCACACTAAATATATTTTTTTCATTCTGATAAATTCGTTTATTGTATATTCGATAATAAATAAAAGGGATAGGAAGTTGCATCAAAGGCAGGAATTAACATACCCGATACGACCTCTTCAATCATCAATTATACACAAAATGGAGGCGCACGAAGCCCCGACGCAGATGTTATCCACGTATCATGCAAGGACTCGATGCAGTAGGCCCGGTCATTCTCGAACAAGAGTTTGTAAAAGACCGGAACAGGAGGATTTATATAATCAAACAACACAAGCAAAGGGAAAAGAAACTGGTTCACATTTCCATCCGTCACTTGTGAAAAGACAGAAGTGTAGAGTGCAATGTTATGCCCGTTGCATCCGCAATCATGTGATTCGGGGCTTCCATGCCCGCCATGAGCAGCTTCGGCAGAGAGCGATTTATAGCACGGCAACCCGTTACTATGGTGATGGTGCGGTACGACTACCGATATGAGCATCACGATACTAACAAGCAGCATCACATACTGGTATATTTTCTTTTTAGCTCTCATACTTCCGAACACAAAAATAAGAAGTTTTTAATTACTATGCAATTATGCCTCCTTAATTAAATGCATTCATACTTAAATAAACAACCTTGCCACCGCGATTAATGCAGGGACAAGGTTGTTTTGATATATTATCATGTATAGAAATACAAACTCTTATTTGTCTAACTTGGCACAAATAAGCTCGGCAGCTTTCTTGCCACTCATCAGCATGCCGCCGAAGATCGGTCCCATGCGGAAACTACCGCTCACACCATTAGCAGCCATACCGGAGACGAACAGGCCCGGATAGATTTCCTTTGTATTTTCGACTGTTGTGGACTCGCCCAACTCGACATTCAGCGAACGTTCGCCGATCACGCCACCTGTAGGAGTGTTCAGCTTGATATCGTTCTTGCGCGCTACCACGCGGGCAATTTCACAATCATGGCCGGTCCCTTCCAAAACCGCCTTTGACATAATCGTCAGCGGATCCACATGCATACCTTCGCGGATCACCGGAGCCCAGTTCACAACCACACCGGCTACGGCATCGTTATGGAACACAACGTCTTCTACGGAATAGCAGTTGAAAATAGTTGCACCCGCTTTCGTCGCGCTATAGATCAGAGCGGAAGTCGTATGTACGGAGTCCATGATATAGGTCCCGTTGCCGGCGTCCTTATAGCTTACACCTAACTCGCGCACGATCGGCATGGCTTCTTCCTGAACCACGATATCGTTAAACATCATGGCGCCGCCCCACATACCTCCACCGGGAGCCAACTTGCGGTCAAACAAAGCCACCTTCTTTCCGGCCTTAGCCAGATAATAAGCGGCAACGATACCCGAAGGACCACCACCGACAATAGCGACATCAATAGACAAATTACTCTTCAACTTCGCAAAGTAAGAGTCGATAATTCCTGTTGAAACAATCTGTTCCATTACAAAATAATAATTAGAGTTTAAACATCGGGAAGCACATAGAGGTAACGCTTCCCTTTATTTAGTAATTCTACCTTTTCCCTTCACGGCGTTATCCGGCAGGTTCAATGGGTATAATCTCAGCCTGTATAGTAAGGCACCCCTATGATAAGTCGGTTGCAAAGATAATAAATTATCCGAAATGTGGCGGACGCCTGTTCATTTTCCGTTCTACAAAACTCTTCATAAATGCGACTGTTTCGTCTATCCCCAACACGGAGACATCTATCGAAAAGTTGTAGGTCGAGGCAACGCCCCATTCCTTATTCGTATAATAATTATAGTAAGCGGCGCGCGATTTATCTGTTTTCACCATCAGTTCCTCTGCCTGTTCTACCGTCAGGCCCTGGCTTTCGATGATCCGCTGGATACGGTTCTCTTTGTTGTTATGGATAAAGAAGCTCAGGCAGTCGGGATTGTCACGCAAAATATAGTCGGCACACCGTCCGACGATCACGCATGAACCTTTTTCCGCCAGATTACGGATCGTATCGCTCTGGTATAGGAATAAACGGTCGTTAGACAGCACATCGGCATACGGCGGGAACAGCCCCATATACGAATAACCCATCGTAAAAGCATAAGCCAAGCCGCTGGAAGCCCTCTCGTCCGCTTTCTCGAAAAATTCCTCGCTAAGTCCGCTTTCTTTTGCGGCAAGCGCCATCAATTGCTTGTCATAATAGCCGATGCCCAGCTCTTTAGCCAGCTTCTGCCCTATCTCGCGACCACCGCTTCCGAACTGCCGGCCGATGGTCAGTATGATTTTGTTATCCATAATTACCAATTCTATATTTAGATGTCTTCTAATGCATCGTCCTTTAATTTAATAATAATCTGCTATGTGTGTCTAAAGGCTGTAAGCCTGGCAAATATATCCAGATTACTGTCTGCCTCATGTTCATTACGAAAAACAGAGCCGAATATTCCTAAACGAATAATACCATATTGCTCTGCCATTTGTTGTTTGTAGCAACGAAGTAATTCGAAATATTCTGCTTTTGTTCTCATTTTTCATTCGTATCATGTTATGAGACAAAGGTAAATAAAATTTATTTAGAATGAAACTACCTGAACTGGTTTATCAGGATAAGAGCAGTAACAATTGCGGTGGTCGTGCAGCGATCGGAATGCTGCAAAGGCACGGAGAATCCGAAAAAAAGATTACTTTTGTTTTCTTATAAAGTATAAAAAGATGGCAGAAAATTTAATAATCAGCGATGGGAACAAGCTGGAACAATACGAGGCGCTACTTCCCCAATTGCAGTCGCTCACGTCGGGCGAAACGGATATCGTCGCTAATATGGCGAATGTCGCCGCTGCCCTGAAACAGACTTTCGGTTTCTTCTGGGTAGGCTTTTATGTAGTGAAAGAGGAAATGCTCGTGCTCGCCCCGTTCCAGGGTCCGCTTGCCTGCACGCGCATCCGCTATGGAAAAGGCGTATGTGGGACAGCCTGGAAGGAAGCGCGGACGATTATCGTGCCGGATGTGGAACAGTTTCCGGGGCATATCGCCTGTAGCTCCGATTCACGGTCGGAGATCGTCGTGCCGGTGGTCAGGGATGGAAAAGTTGTTGCAGTGTTGGACATTGATAGCGACAAGCTAAATGAGTTTGACGGGACGGATGCAGAGAATCTGGAAAAACTTTGTGCCTTTTTACCAATGTAATCTCACCTTTTCTGTCAACCAATGCAATCCATCTTCCGTCAGCTTTCAACTGACGGAAGATGGATTATCTTTTCCTTCTTTCAAACCGTTTGCTGAAACAGACGGTTGGTTATTTCTCCGGCAAAGCCGGTTCCTCATGAAGGATCATTCCACTACCACCCTTTTCCCCTCCGTATTCGCCCGAATCAGATGGTTGTACATCGCTTCGCAATAGACCGGGGGCAGATAAAAGCTGCCGGGATAGACGGCGCATAGGTTGATCCGTACCGTCACCTGTTTGCCGGCAGGTAGGTAGTCGATGTAGCTATAGGCGCGGTCGTCGCGGATATCCTGGTAGCTGACGCCCGTCGTGAGGGTGTCTGTCGCACCACCTGAAAGGAAGCGGGTATTGAGGATCTCCCAGCCTGCCGGGAAGATCTCGGTCAGCACTAAGTGGCTATATCCACGCGGTGACGGGTTCGCGACGGTCACTACTGCCGTGAAGTTCGTACCTTGTTGTAAAGCGGAGGCATTCACCGGGCGGCCGTTGCGGTCCATGTAGCTGACGGCGAGGGTCAGGCCGTTTGCATAGGCTTCCTCTTTCCCTTGGGCGGGGATTCCTTCGGCTATAAGGCGGGCGAACAGGGTGGATTTTCCGGTATTCTTCAATTCTAATGAGGCGGAAGAGGACGCTTTGTCGAGCATAGTACCTGTCCAGATATTCCGGGTGGTGGAAACCTTTTCCGTCTTGCCATCCAAGGCATAGGAGAAGTCCATCGAGCCGGACACCTTGTATTTCTTCATATAATCGGAAAGGGCGACAAGGCTGAATGCGGTGGACTGAGTACTCAGCCAGTCGTCGGATGCGAGCGTTGCGGAAATTTCATCCGCCAGGAGAGCCGCTTCCTTGCCATCGTCGAGCAGGCAGAGCGTCATGAGACGGATGGATTGGTCGCGCAGGTCGCTGCCAAACGTCTGGTCGTATTCGGAATAGTCGGTTGTCAGGGCGGTTGTCTTTGCGATCAGCTCCTTCGAGACATCCGGGCGCCCGGCCAAAGCATAAGCGGCCGCCAACAGATAGCGGCTCATTGGCGTAAGCATCTTACTCTCTTTCAGGCGGTTCATGGCTCCCACCTCGAAGGCTTGCCCTAAGGCGAGGACGTACAGACGGTAGGCCTGTGTCATTTCTTCGGATTCAGCATAGTGCGAGGCCTGCGGTTTCCAGTTACGAGCGGTGCGGCTCAGGTTGTTCAGCACGTCCCGTTTCATGCCTCCGGGGACGAGGTAGCCTTTCTTCCCGGCTTCGAGCAGGAAGTGGGCGGCGTAGACCGTACCCCAAGCGTTGCTGCTTGTCCCTCCGGGCCAGTAGGAGAAAGCACCGTCTACCATCTGGTAGGAACGAAGGCGGCGAATCGTCTCTTTCACGGCCCCTTCGGTCAATTGCTCCTGCCCGGCGGTCAACGAGGCAAACCGGCTTACGTATAGTTGTGGGAAGCCCTTCGAGATGATCTGTTCGAGACAGCCATGCGGATAGCCCGACAAGTAGGACAGACGCGTGGAAAGGTTGACGGGCCGTACATCCGACATTTCAAGCTTAAGGGAGTTCGTGCCGTCCGTGCCGGGGAGACCGACCATGCCTTTCCAGCTCTCTCCGGCTTCGAGCATCACGGGCGTTACCTTGACTTGCGGGCGGCGCACGGAGCGGATCTCGATATCGGTTTTGTATACGGATTTTTCGCCGCCACCGGTAGCCGTGATCTTCACATGCCCGACTCCGGGGGTATCTTTCACGCGGATGCGGAATTGCGCCAGCTTGTCGCCGGCCGCTTCAAAGTGCAGCGTACGGGTAGCCTCGCCGACGACTGCCATGTTGCCGGAGCAGGCAATCGTGACCTGCACGTCGCCCACCCCTTTTTCAGTAACGAAGACGGTGGCGGGAACGGCCATCTCCTCTCCTATGCCGATGACGCGCGGGAGCGTGCCGAGCAGCATAACGGGCTTGCGCACGAGTACGCTTTTCTCCATGTTGCCGTAGGCTTCACCGTTGCCGGCAACGACCATGACGCGTACACGGCCGTTGTAGTTCGGCATCTGACAGGTGTGCTGCCGTTTTTCCCCTTTTTTCAGCAGGAAGGGGCCGGCAAACTGTACGACGGGCTTGAAGCGGTTCACGATTGCCTTCGGGCCTTTATTCAGGGCGTCGTCGCCGCCGATGCTGAACAATTGCTCGATTCGGCCGCCATAGGCGCCGACCACATAGTTATACAAATCCCAGGTATTGACACCCAATGCCTCGCGGGCGTTGAACGTTTGCCAGGGATCGGGTGTGCGGAAGCGGGTAAGATCGAGCAGGCCCTCATCGACAACCGCCAGCGTATAGGCCATCTCACGGCCGTCCTTCTCTGAGACGGTCACGCTGTAGGGGGCTTCGGGCTTGACCTTGTCCGCCATGCTAATAACCGGGCTCAGGTGGCTTTCGGGTGAGGTCACGGTGAAGGGGACGACACCATACATACGGATCGGTAGGTCGTTTTTCGTCACGCCGTGCGGTTGCAAGAGTGTTATATATAGGTACGCATTGGGCTGCATATCGGGGGTAACGGCGAGCTTGACGGTAGTCTGCTGGTCGTCGCATAGATATTCGGTGGTCGAGAGGACGTGCGTGCCGTTCTCGATACAGACAATTGCACGGCTGCCTTTTACGGACGGAAAGGTGACGACAATTTGTTCGCCGGGCGCATACGTATCTTTGTCGGTCTTGAAGGTGAGCATATTGGCGGATGAAGCACCGTCCGCGTCGCGCCGCCCTTCGCAGTAAGGCCAGTCGAAGTAGTTCATCACACCGGTAGAGTGTTTACTTTCCTTGTCTTTTACCGAGATGAAGTAGGTTCCCCAATCGGCATCGGCGAATTTCAGGTTGAAGGTTGCGGTTCCGTTTGCTCCGGTGCGGACAGTAAACGATTTCACGGGCTTGTTGTACGAATTGGAAACGTAGTTCGCCAGGCTTCCGTTGTCGGAACTCCACCACCAGTACCAATTGACTTTGTAGACCTTCACTTCGAGTTCGGTATTGGCTTCCGCCTGGCCTGTGTAACCGACGGAGGCTACTTCATATTGATATCCGGTCCCGGTCTTCAATGGCTCTTCATCTTGCTGGGGCGACCGGATGCCGGCGTAGCGGCGGTAGGGGGAATAGAAAGCGCGGTTGGCGTTGATGCTGAAATCGCCGGATTCCTCGTACACGCGGGTGACGAAGTTCGCCAACAGCATGCCGGGAGCTGTGGCGCCAGTTTCGAAACGGGCCTTGATGGTGGCGTTGCCTGCATCGTCGGTCGTGCCGGAGATCAGTTTGCTTTCTTCGCTGTTGAAGATTTTCGAGGGATCGTCGAAATAGAATTTCTTATAACCGGCGAAGGTTGTCGAGGTCGGGATAAAGGTTCCTTGGATATCGTATTTCAGGTTGCGGGCCGTCGCTCCCTGTAGCCATTCTACGTGCATAGCGGCATTGAGGGGTTCACCCCGGAGCAAATTTTTTTCGGGCATCCTGAGGGAGATCTTCAGGCGGTTCGGTTTGATCGTCTCGATGCGCAGGCGCTTCGTGAAAGTGACGCCGCCGACATTAACGTTGACGTTCCAAGCGCCTGTCGGGGCGTCGAGCTCGGTCGGAAGGTCAAAAGCGTAGAGGCCGAGTTCGCCTTTCGTCTGTGTCGTGCGGAGGTAGAGCTGGCCGAGGGGGGTGTAGAGCTCCAGGATGACAGGGTGGCCTGCGGGGAGCATACGGTTGCGATCGTTCAGCATAAAGCCGAGGTGCAGGGTATCGCCCGGACGCCATACGCCGCGGTCGCCGTAGATAAAGCCTTTGATACCTTTCTGCACGACTTCGCCGGAGACATCGAACGAGCTTAACGACAGGGCGGAACCGTCGTCCACACGGAGGTACGAGCGTTGCTGGCCGAGGGAGGCGGTCAGGTAGAAAGGTTTGCTGTCTTTCAAGGAGAAGCGCACCTGCCCTTTGTCATCTGTCATGCCGGAAGCTAATTCCTGGCGCTGGTAGTTGTAGGCGGCGACTTTGACGCCTTTCTCCGGAGCAGTGCTGAGGATGTTATGCACGAAGACGGTCATTTCGTTATCTTCGCCTGCCATCGCCAACAGGCCGAGATTGGTGGCGAGGACGTTCTTGCCGACGGTCGTATTGTAGTAGTAGCTATTGGAACAGGGATCGTTGCGCTTGCTGTAATCGTAGTCCGACCAGTTGAAGTCACCGTTATAGTAGTAGTAGCCGCCTTGGTCGAAACGGCTACTCTCTTCCTTGAACTTGATCTCATCTTCGGCAAGCAGTTGCTCCTTGCTTTTCTTCACGAAGTCTTCACAGGGATAGGCAGACAAGTCCCGGTTGAACGACAGTTCGACGCGGTAGATGGCGCCGGGTTCGGGGTCGATCAGTTCTTTCAGGTCGATCGCGTAGGTGTTCCAGCGACCAGGGTCATGGGTGGCATCTTCATCGAGGAAAATGGTTTTGCGAGCGACTAAGCGGCCGACGCGCATCAGGTCGCTTGTTCCTTCGAGGTTGTTTGTCTGGAGGAATTGCCCGATGTTCTGCTCGAATATCTTGATGATGCGAACCACCACGCCGCGCAGATAGACAGCCTGGAAGGGGACGGTCAGTTGTGTGGACTGCGGGATGATCACACCGTCACCGATAAAACGGGCTTCCGGCTTTTCGTCACTGACTACGATCTGGCGGATGATACTTTCTTTCAAGTTCAGGCCGTTTTTGCTGCGTATGTTCTGGCTCAAGTGGACGTTCAGGGCGCCTTCGCTGCCGACATCGGGATAAAGGCGGAGCTTATTGCCCTCGGCATTGACGGTTTCGGACTTATTGCCGTCGATCCAAGCGAGTCCTTGCATATTCTGTGTCGCGTCGAGCAGTTTCGTGAAGGTGACTTCGACGTAGCGTTCCGGCTCTGAGACATATTCGACTTCGTAGACGGAAAAATCGTTCAGTTCCGGGATGTCGACGGATAGTAATTCTTCTTCCGCGACCTTCATCTTGTTCGGGGCGACGGATAGCGTAAAGGCGCGTGTCCCGTCCGTCCCGGCCTGCAGATTGGAGATGGAGACTTCGTGCTTCTTCCCGTCGGGGCTATGCTGCCAGGTGGCATCCGCCTTTTCGGAAAAACGGACGAGCGTCTCTACGGTTTCGGGTGTCTCCTTGTCCGGTGTGAACAGCGAGCAAACAATATCGTAGCCATTTTCATTCTTCTTGTTAATATCGACGGATTGGAGGTTTGCGCGTAGCACTAAGGGATAGGTGCTGAATCCGAAAGTGAAATATTTGTCCTTTCGTTCCGTGTCGAACCACTCCGAGAGGTCTGCCTTTACCTCGTAACGGGTGTCGCGCCTGAAACCTTTGGTGGGTTTGAAGACGATCGTCCGGTTGTTCTCGAAAGCAAACTCGCCGGGTGTCTCGGGTTTGATACTAATCAGGTTGCGGAGCTGGTCCGGCTTCATCCTGTCAGCCGCTATCTCCTGATTAAAAATCAGATATACGGGTGTATATCTTGAAATCGTACCGGAAGTAAACGCCTCCACATAGGGACTGAAAGGGAGGTCTTCACCCTCGCCTTTGTTTTTTCCTTCACATCCGCTGAATAAGAATAAGAGACAGCAGACACAGATATAATACAGATATTTCGCCATATTTCCTGAATTTAACGGTTTCACTTTTGACAAACAGATTATCTGCGAATATAGACATTTTTGTGTACATTATTATTCTTATTTTTTACCAAATGGTAATTTCCGGTCGGACTTAAAGAGCTACTTTTGCAGACTGAAATAAAAAGTTACTTGAGTTATGCAGAGAGATCGTATTGATTTTGGTAGTATGAACATTCCGGTTCTATTCCGCAAAATCTTTTTCCCGACGTTATTAGGGATGGTTTGTATGGCGTGTATTACGATCGCCGACGGTATATTCGTGGGGCGCGGCGTCGGGAGCGACGCGCTGGCTGCCGTCAATATCGTGGCGCCGCTTTTTATGGTGACAACCGGAGTCGGGCTGCTCTTCGGGGTGGGCTCGTCGGTGGTAGCCTCCGTTCATTTGTCGCAGAGGAAGGTTAAGGCGGCTAATATTAATATCACGCAGGCATTGTTAGTCTCCCTCCTGCTGATGGCGGTGGGAGCGTTATTGGTGATGCTGTTCAATAAACAGACGGCTTATATGTTAGGGAGTTCCGACCAATTGCTTCCGCCTGTGCTCGAGTATATGAATTGGATCGTACCATTCTTGATATTCAGCATGTTGGCTAACATCGGGATGTTTGTCATCCGATTGGACGGATCGCCCAAGTTTGCGATGTTGTGCAATGTTGTCCCGGCTCTGATCAATGTCGTGCTCGACTATATTTTCGTCTTTCCGATGCAGATGGGATTGACGGGGGCGGCGCTGGCAACCGCGCTGGCACAGGTGGCCGGCGGGCTGATGGTGTTGGCCTACTTGTTCGGCTTTTCCAGGACGTTGCATTTATACAAATTGAAAATGAGCATGAAAAGCCTGCGCCTGACCTGTCGGAACACAGGCTACATGATCCGGTTGGGGGCCTCGGCCATGCTGGGAGAATTGGCGATCGCCTGCATGATGCTGGTCGGCAACTATGCCTTTATCCGGATGCTGAAAGAGGATGGCGTGGCGGCCTACAGCGTCGCGTGCTATTGCCTGCCGATCGTTTTTATGATCGCGAACGCGATCGCACAGTCGGCACAGCCGATCATCAGCTACAATTATGGCATGGGTGATGCGGCACGGGTGCACACGACCTTCCGGTTATCGTTGAAGACGGCTTTTATATCGGGGTTGCTGGTCTTTGTCGTGATGTATGCGCTTTGTCCGTATATCGTCGCGATGTTTCTGGAACCCGGCTGCCCGGCTTATGAGATTGCAACGAAGGGAATCCCCTACTTTGCTTCGGGATTCATCTGTTTTGCTTTGAATATTGTGTGGATCGGGTACTACCAGAGTATCAAATTGGCTAAAAAAGCGATGTTTTTCATGCTGTTAAGAGGGATTATCCTGATGAGCATATGCTTCCTGACCCTCCCTTATTTACTGGGAGTAAAGGGGTTATGGCTGGCAGTCCCGTGTGCCGAACTGATCATCTTCATCGCGTTGACGGTAGATTATCAGTATCGGCACAAGGTATGCAGGACGGTGGAATGAGGTAACTACCCTTTGGCGTTCCGCATCACCCGCTCGATCGCGTCATCCATCTGTGCGATGGATTCCAGCCCCAAGGTCATGCAGTGCAGGTTACTTTCGGTGACGGCAAAACGGATGGAGCGTTCGCGTTCGGCATCGGAGATATGTTTGCCTTCACCGAAAATTTTCATACCGATAAGTCCTTTGCCTTTCTTGCGGGCCTTGCCCAGTAGTTCGTTGACGGCTACGGTCGTGCCGTCCATGTGGCTCTGGAACGGGTTCAGGCGGGCGAGGATAACGTCGCACCACGGATTGTCGACGGCTTCGGCCATCGCATCCCAGTTGTGGCAGGAGACGCCGACAGCTTTCACGATCCCATCCTGTTTGGCTTTCGCCAGGCCGTCCATATAAAACTTACGGGTTTCCGCCCAGTCGCCTTTCGTCATGCAGTGCAGCAAGAGGATGTCGAAATAGTCCGTACCGGCTTCCTGACGGAAGCGGTCGAGGGTTTTGATGACCGGTTCGCGTTTTTCCGATCCCTCGTCGTAAGTCCACATTTTCGTCATCAGGGTGAGTTTTTCGCGGGGTAACTCTTTCAGGGCTTTTCCGACGAACGGTTGCGAACCGTACATATCGGCCATATCGAAGAAGCGGATGCCGCGTTCGTAGCCATGACGGGCCATCTTCACAAAGTTATCCATCCCCAGCCGGGTTTGGTTGGACTGGTAGTTCCAGCCTTTCGTCCCGGTTCCCATGGCAATGCGGGAGACTTTCAATCCGGTCTTTCCGAGTTTAACCCTGTCGACCGATACATTCGAAGGTACAGCCAACTGTATATTGGCAAATCCCGTGCGTGCTAAAGATAAACCGGCTACTCCGGCTACTCCTGTCTGAATAAATTTGCGTCTGTCCATCTTTATACTTGTTTAGGTAATACTTTCTTTAAGATCAAATAACCGCAGAGACCTGAAATGAACGAACCGGCAAATACGCCCAGCTTCGCCTGGTTCAACAACTCCGCTCCTACACCGGACATTCCGGCAAAAGAGAGGTTGGCGATAAAAAGAGCTACCGTGAAACCGATACCCCCCAACATCGACACCCCGAAAAGATTCCTTTTGCTCACACCTTCCGGCATCGTTGCAAGACGCAAACGGACAAAAAGATACGTGAACAGGAAAATGCCCAGCGATTTCCCGACAAACAGGCCGGCAAACACTGCCAACGGAATACCGGGCAACGAATTAATCTGTATATCTCCAAAAGTGACGCCGGCATTAACAAAAGCGAAGAGCGGCAAGATCAGATAATTGACTAACGGATGGAGCTTGTCTGCAATGCTCTGCAACGGGCTGATCGTTTTATCCGCCAATGAGTGGATATTATTAAGCACCTGTATCTGTGTCGGCGAAAGAACCGCCGCCTGCCGGGAATGGCGCACTTCGGTATAATCCAACATATTCAGATAGCCAGTCATTTCACAGGTAAAATCATCCAGCTTGACAACCGGACGGGCTGGAACGGTGAATGCGACCAATACGCCTGCAATCGTCGGATGAATACCCGATTCAAGGAACAGCATCCACACGAAAAAGCCCACTATATAATAAAAGATGATGTTATTCACCCTCATCTTCCCTCCTAAATACAGCAACACCAACAGAGCAAGCGAGATCAGAAGCGGCTCGAATGCAATCTCCCCGCTATAAAACAATGCGATAATAATAATACCGCCGATATCGTCCACCACCGCCAATGCCGTCAAAAAGATACGCATACTGAGTGGGACCCGTTTCCCCAGCAGACCTAAGACAGCCAAGGCAAAGGCGATATCGGTCGCCATCGGGATGGCCACACCCCGCACTTCAGGTGCCGAATGGCAAATCAGAAAATAAAACAATACCGGAACGATCATCCCGCCGCAGGCCGCAATAATCGGAAGCAGCGCTTTCCGTATCGAACTCAACTCTCCGATCAAAATTTCCTGCTTGATTTCCAGTCCGATCACGAAAAAGAACACCGCCATCAAAGCATCGTTCACAAAAGCCAGCATCGGCATAGCCTCTCCATGATGCATGAAAGGAGTGAAATTGCCTATCTTCAAATCGATCGGATGAGATAAGATGTGGTGATACGACTCTGCCCAGGGGGAATTGGCAAATAGCATGGCAAGGATCGTAGCCATGAATAACAAGATACTCGCGTTCGCTTTTTGCATAGCAAAGCGACGCAAAGGTTTAAGGATAACGTTAATGGTTCTATCCATATTGGTTTAATATATTACAGGAAGCGGCTTGCTTACCGCTTCCTTTGAGTTTTTCCTAACGACTGATCTCTTACTTACCAGCTTGCTCCAGTTCGTAAGCACTGCGGGTCAGTTTTTCAACCCACACGACAAATATACCGGTTAAAATTAAATTAAACACTATGGTAAGCACAGAAATCATAAGCGCCGGACCGCCTAAATTATAACCAAGCGCGATAAAGATGATTCCAGCCCCTACTTCACCGCGTGTAAACATACCGATAGACAGCGCCAAACGTTCACGTTTCCGTCTCTCCCTATAAAAAAACAACGGAAACAGTTTTCCTATATTGGACAGGAACGAAACAATCACGACGTGCAGGATAATCATCGGCCAGGACATCATCGGCTGCGCTCCGGTTATCGTTGTCGCCTCTGCAGACTGTGCGGCAAAGTCCACACCGAAAAAGACCGGCATACTGACACCCACCAGGAACATAAAGAGAAAAGATACGGATGTTGCGACATTATGCTCTATCTTCGTATCGATATGCTTATGCCTCATCACCATTCCTAATACAAACGCCGGCAACAAAACCTCGATATGGATGCTTGCATCCTCGCCATAGAAATATTTGGACACCAAATAAACCGCCTGTGTAATTCCACAGGTCAAGACGGCATAAAAAAGAATCGCCTTCCAATCCTGCCGCATATTATAACTACCCATCTTTCTCCATCCGATGATCAGCAGAACCATCACAATCAGGATGATAACACCCAATTGCCAGCGCAAACCCACCATCATGATCTGCAAAGGGATCATCAACAGGATCGTGTCCAGGTCGTCGAAGATCGCCAACACCTGCACCTTCTTATATACCCAGGAAGATTTCAATCCTGCCGCCGCCAACATCGTAAACAGGATTCCCGCCGAAGTCGGAGCTGCAAACCGGCTCAACAACAGGTTTTCTTTCCAGGCTTCTCCGCTGTTCCAATAGATATCGGGAAGCAGCACGAACATATAATATAACGCCACGAAGATCCAAGGGAAAGCGGCTGTCGCCATTGCAATAAAATAGTCCTCTGTATAGGACCGCCAACGACTTTTATCCATTTCAAACTCCCGCCCGACATTGATCATGATAAAGGCAAGGCACACATACAGAAGGGTGTTGGATGCCGTCTTCACCGACGAATAGTTCTCACCTACCATCGCCGGCAGGAATTGAGATACAACCAACCCCAACATCAGGAAAAAAGAAAATAAGAGAATCTTCTTCATTATTTACCAATTATTTTTGTTTAGAATTATAATAATATAACAACTTGATTAAAATTCGGTTCTGGGAATATAGGCACTTTCCACCTTTAATAACCGTGTTTTCAATCGTTCAGCCTCTCCTTTGCGGATGCGAAGGGTCATTTCGCAATCCATTTCAAACTTTTGAGAGACAATCATCGGGTTCTCTTCTTTAACAATGCGCATGATCCCGTTCAGATAAGGATATTCGAATGCAATGGTGATATCTTCATCAACAGTGCGCTCTTCTATCCCGGCAGCTGCAATCGCTTCGGCGGCAGCTGTCCGGTAAGCGACAATCAAGCCGCTCGTCCCTAATTCGATCCCCCCGAAATAGCGGATCACGACGACCAGGATATCCGTCAACTCGTTCGAATTGATCTGCCCCAGAATCGGTTTACCCGCAGTAGATGACGGTTCGCCATCATCGTTCGCACGAAAAGTAAGGCGTTCGGACCCTAACATATAGGCCCAGCAGACATGCCGGGCGTCATAATATTGTTTACGGTATTTGTTCAGTTGCTCTTTCACCTCCTCCACCGTACGCACAGGAATCGCATAGGAAATAAAGCGGCTGCGCTTCTCCGTATAATATCCTTCAGCTACTTGTTTAATGGTCTTGTAACTGTCGTCCGCCATATTTTAATCCGGTATATGGGTTTCCTGTTCTTCCCGGAAAGCCCGGAAATCTTTCATAATCTCTTCTATCTCCTCAATAAAGTAAGGATCTTTTACCTGCTTCTTCACCTCCTCATAATAGGTTTCGATAGCTTTTAACGCACATATATCCTGTCCACGCAGCAGAAAGTAAGGTTCTTCCTTCTCCACGCATTGTTTAATCATTTGAATAGGATTCTTCATTTCTTATAACTTTTTAATTCGTCTTTCAAAAATGGAGCCGTATAGCTCTTTGTTTTCGTTTTTACCATTTCTTCGGGAGTTCCGGTGAAAAGGACCTGTCCGCCGTTACGGCCGCCTTCAGGCCCCATATCGATCAGGTAGTCGGCACATTTGATGACATCGAGGTTATGTTCGATAACGATGATCGTATTACCTTTATCCACCAACTTGTTCAAAACCCCCAACAAGACACGTATATCTTCGAAATGAAGACCGGTCGTCGGCTCGTCCAGCACATAAAGCGTCTTGCCCGTATCTTTTTTTGCCAGCTCGGTCGCCAGTTTGACGCGCTGGCTCTCACCACCGGAAAGAGTCGTGGAAGGTTGCCCCAACTTGATATAACCCAGGCCGACATCCTGCAACACCTTTACTTTCGACAGGATCGACGGGATATTCTCAAAAAACTCCACCGCCATATTGATTGTCATATCCAAAACATCCGCAATGGATTTTCCGCGGAAACGAACTTCCAACGTTTCCCGGTTATACCGTTTACCATGACATTCTTCACAGGGGACCAGCACGTCAGGCAGGAAATTCATCTCGATCGTCTTGTACCCGTTTCCCTTGCACGTCTCGCAACGGCCACCGGATACGTTGAACGAGAAACGTCCGGGCTTGTAGCCACGCACTTTCGATTCAGGCAGGTCTACAAACAGATTACGGATATCCGAAAAGACTCCCGTATAAGTAGCCGGATTGCTTCTCGGCGAACGTCCGATCGGTGATTGGTCCACATTAACTATCTTATCGACATTGTCTATCCCCTCAATCGACTTGTAAGGCAACGGGTCTTCCAGGGAACGATAAAAATGCTGACTTAAGATCGGTTGCAGAGTCCGGTTGATCAAAGAAGACTTTCCACTACCGGATACACCCGTCACACAAATCAATGTACCCAACGGGAACGTCACATCCACATTCCGCAGATTATTCCCGCTCGCCCCTTTTATCGTGATAAACTGTCCGTTTCCTTTCCGCCGCTCTTTCGGAACGGCAATCTCGGTCTTTCCGTTCAAGTAGGCGGAAGTAAGCGTATCGGCTTTCAGCATCTCGCCGGGAGTTCCGGCAAATACCACTTCTCCTCCCAGACGGCCAGCCTTCGGTCCCATATCGACCACATAGTCCGCATTCAGCATCATATCCTTGTCATGCTCGACTACGACAACAGAGTTACCCGTATCACGCAATTCTTTCAACGAGTTGATCAAACGGACGTTATCCCGCTGGTGCAGCCCGATACTCGGTTCATCCAAGATATAAAGCACATTGACCAGCTGGCTACCGATCTGAGTTGCCAAACGGATGCGCTGGCTCTCTCCCCCCGACAAAGTAGCCGAAGCACGGTTCAACGCGAGATAATCCAATCCGACATCCAACAGGAACTTCAGACGGGAACGGATCTCCTTCAATATCTCGACAGCGATCTGCCTCTGTTTAGGATTCAACTTATCTTCGATGCCGTCCAACCACTCATACAGTTCGGAAATATCCATTGCCGAAAGTTCGGCGATGTTCTTTCCGGCGATCTTATAGTGCAACGCTTCCTTGTTCAACCGCTGCCCGTTACATTCCGGACAGGTTGCCATACGAATAAACTGTCCCGCCCATTTCTGTGCGGAAGCGGAAGCCTCGCTCTCCTGTTGCATCAGGATATATTTGGCAACCCCTTCATACGACAAGAAATAGTTGGAAGTACCCAGCGAATCGTTTTTAATTTGCAGGCGTTCGTCCGTCCCGTTCATAATCTCATCGATCGCTTCTTCCGGGATGTCCTTGATCGGAGTTTTCAGTGTTGCGCCATATTTCTCGCAAATTGCTTCGATCTGCCAGAATATCAGGGAATTTTTATATTTTCCCAGCGCCACGATACCACCACTATAAATACTGAGCGACGCATCGGGCACAATCTTGTTCATGTCCAACAAATTAACCTGTCCCAATCCTTTACATTTCGGGCAAGCACCCTGCGGAGAGTTGAACGAGAAATTATGAGGAGCCGGTTCACTGTAAGACAAACCTGTCACCGGATCCATCAAGCGGCGGCTGAAATGGCGTACTTCGTTTGTCCCGGCATCCAGCACGAGCACCAATCCATCCCCCTGCTTCATTGCGATACGCAGGCTTTCTTTCAAACGGCGTTCGTCCGATTCCGAAACGATCAGTTTATCGATTACGACTTCGATACTATGCATCTTATACCGATCGAGCTTCATGCCATGAAATATCTCCTTCATCTCACCGTCTACCCGGACATTCAGATATCCTTTCTTTCGCATCTGCTCGAAAAGTTCCTTATAATGTCCTTTACGGTTACGGACAAGCGGAGCAAGCAGATAGGTCTTTTTTCCTCTGTATTGGTTCAGGATCAATTCCAACGTCTGCTCCTCGGTGTACTTCACCATCTTCTCGCCGCTCAGGTAAGAATAAGCCTCTCCCGCCCTTGCATAAAGCAGACGGAAAAAGTCATAAATCTCGGTAGTCGTCCCTACCGTGGATCGCGGATTCTTGTTTGTTGTTTTCTGCTCGATCGAGATAACAGGACTCAGTCCGGTGATCTTATCGACATCCGGCCGTTCCATATTTCCGAGAAAATTGCGCGCATAAGCGGAGAAAGTCTCCACATAACGGCGTTGTCCTTCCGCAAAAATCGTATCGAAAGCCAAGGACGATTTACCACTACCGCTCATACCGGTAATCACAGAGAGCTTATTACGAGGTATATCGACATCTATATTCTTCAAATTATGGACGCGCGCGCCTAAAACGGAAATGCGGCCGCCTTCCAAAGCATTCTTATCGTTCATCATTTTCAGTTTACTTATTTCACCACCCAGGCCGGATTATGCACATAGGTGTTAGGCGTTTTATAATACATATCGGATTCTTTCGGTATCTGGATAGTATATGTTTTTCCCGCCGTCAGCAATTTACGATCGCGCAACCAGGGATTGAAACGTTTCAGGTCGGCATACGTGACACCATGCTTTTTGGCAAAGTCGGACAGTTCCTGAATATCAGCCGAGACAGCAATATTCTCGCATGCGATCGGTTTATACAAATCCTGCGCCCTCAAGACGAACCCATATTTATAGGGAGCTTCGAAGATCTGCTTGATAGCCATGATACGATAAACGTAGCGTGTAGTCTCTTCCACCAGCCAAAGATCGAACGAACTATCGGCCTCCTGCTTGACAAGTTCTCCGGATATACGCCCCATACCGGCATTATAGGAAGCGGCTACCATCGCCCAGTCTCCATATTTCTCATAAGCCGCTTTCAGATAACGGCAAGCCGCTTCGGTTGCTTTCGCCACGTCGCAACGTTCGTCGACAGTAGGCGTTATCGTCAGCCCGTACTGTCTGGCCGTACCTTCCAGCAATTGCCAGGTCCCTACCGCCCTTGCCGGTGACGAGACACGCGGATCGAGATGGCTCTCGATCACCGCCAGGTACTTGAAATCGTCCGGAATCCCATTGGCTTTCAGGATCGGTTCGATTATCGGGAAATAGCGGTTTGCCCGCTTAACCAGCAACATGGTAGTTGAATGGAAATAGGTGAAACTACTCAATTCCCGGTCAAAACCTTCATGCATATTATAACGTGTCAAATCGATATCCTTTCCGCAAAAAGAGGCGGAAGAAGGAATATCCGGCGACATGGTCACCGAAGAAACGACCGGACGCTGGTCCTTCACTTTTTCCGAATCATTCGAACCGATGGAGAGACAGGCTGTCAAACAGACAGCACTTCCCACCACAAAACCTGCTATACTATTATTGCTCAATAATTTCATCATCAATCTTCTTAGGTCTAAGAATATTTATAGAACCTTTTTTATTATATTTAATACCATCCGATCCCACTGCCTCTATCACATAAAAATAGACACCGGGAGCGACATACTTTCCTCCTTTTTTTCCATCCCAGCCTTCAGCCGGATTGGTAGAATGATACATCTGCACACCCCACCGGTTGAATATCCAGCACTTGAAGGTCACGAGCGACTTGTAGGCGACGCGAAACTCATCGTTGATACCGGGTGTAGTTCCGGGCGAGAATGCGTTCGGAATTTGCAGATCGGATTCTGCTATCTTGATTTCAATCGAGTTGGAAACCGCTTCACATTCGCCTGTCGCATTACTGACAGTCGCTACCGCCGTATATTCCCCTTTCTCCGTAAAAGTAAAATCGGTCTCATCGCTCCTGTCCTCCAGCAATGGGTTCGCAGCTCCGTTCTCCACATCGCTTCTATATATTTTCCAACTATAAAGGGCTACTACCGGATCATTTGCATATGCTCTGAAAGTGACCGTTGCCGGAGCGGAAAGATATTCCCCCTCTCCCGCTGTCATATTCTCTGCATTATCCATTATGAAAGTCGTATCTACGTGCAGCTCGACCGCTATCGCCTGATAAGTATCCGAAGTGATCGATTTCTCCACTCCGAAATGTTTTGCAAATTGATCACCGGAAAGCGTGACTTCCGTATCGCATAATGGCAAAGGTGCTTCATTATTATTAATCAGAGCCGAATAAGGTCCTTCCGACAATGTTCTTTGCACATTTTTAGGAGAGAATAATTTATTGTCCTCAGACCACTCTAATGTCTGATAAGAAACTTCGAACTCCCGCTTCACCGTCATCCGGCTTCCCGAAGGAGTGTAATAATACATGACCGGGATAGCCGGAGAACCTTCCAGCCAGAAACCGTTACAATCCCCTTTGACTGTAATACTTTCGACATTAAAAGCATATTTACTATAATCGATAATCCACACGTACCAACCGTTTAAACCGGAAGCCGGATCCTCTACATAATAACCGGTTCCTTCCTCTATATTTCTGATAACAGATGTCGATCCATTCTGTTCACACGGAACAGGCTCCCGGTCCAATGCTTTTTGCTTATACCGATACCACTGATGACTGGGGGACGAAGATGTATAGCTAACCTCCACATTATCCATTCCATACACCAGATAAACCCATATACGATTCCCTTGATTTTCCAGCAAATAAGGGGTCCCGCTTCCTCCTGTCACCGTATATTGCTGTGCCTGAATGGCCAACACCACAAACAAGAAACAAATCAATCCACCCAGTTTCCTAATTTTAATTCTTAGCATATACATAACCTAATTAGCTTACAAAATTACTATTTTATACGGATTTATACGGAGATATATAGCTTTTTATTGTATTATCCGGACTTCAATCTTTTATAAAGAAAGAAACTCAAGGCTAATAAAAGAGCAACGCCACAGAACAAATAACCCGGTGAACGGCTTGTCCGGCAGGCCTCCGCCCGGCTAAATGTTTCCGCCGTATGCCGACCGGCATAGTCCGTTTGCCGGTATGCCACAATTTTTCCGGTATCGGTTAACTGCCTGCTGCGATCCATTTGCAACGTTGTAACGGATTTCGGATATTGCTTACCGGCACTGTCGGGAGCGAAATAAACAATCCGTTGCAAATTCCAGGCAACCGTATCGATCAGGCGGATATCTTTTTTCAGCACCTCCGTCTCCGCGTTTGAAGAACGGATGCTATCCAGACGGACAGCCGACTCCTGTCGATGGTTCTGCCGGCTCAGGCCGCATCCCGACAACAGGAAAACCAGCGCAAAGAGACGTAAAAGCACCTGCATCCGGTTTTTACCGGTTTTCTTTAGCGACAAATGCAGGAAATTACGCTTCCGGTAATGAATCGCCTGGTCGAATTCAAGCCCCGACTGCCGTAAAACAGCTAACAATTCCGCTGTGTCCGGCACGTAGCAATCGGCAGCCTCCCCCCTCGTATGCTGGCTACCGGGTACACCTCCCACCAACCGGTTAACCTCCTCGCTACGAAACCCGCTTGTCACCACAACCGGCTTGCCATACAACTTCCGCAGCGGCTCCAATAACCCCGTAACCAAATACTTCAACGCCGCAAGCGCCTCCCTTCCCGGTGTATTATCAATCCCTTTTTCCATCCCGGTCCTGCTATAACACATCTCTTCCAACCTGAAATGCTCACTCAACCTCTCTCCCTTTTTCATCTCAATCTTCATTTTTTATTTTTCAATTTTTAATTCTCAATTTATAAGAGTAATCCACCCCGAACAGTGCCCCCGCAAACGTGCTGATCTCCCCGAAAGCCACCAACACGCTGTTATCCACCTTCCCCTGCGGATCGATCCAAAATCCGCAGAAGAGCAAAACAATCCCGCTCATTGTGAGCAGGATTGCCATCGTCAACTGAACCGTCAACCTCTTCATAATTTATGATTTGAGATTTATGATTTATACATTACTACCAACGCATAAATCATAAATCATAAATTTCAGAGTTCTCCCGGTCTTTCTTCCTCTCCCCCCGCCTGAAGCCGACCCGGCCGTTTCCGGCATGATTCGTTCGAAACTTGTACGGCTTTTCATGGTACGTAACGCCTTACCCGGCAGGAAACGCACACGAGGTTCACGGATAAGCCCCGTATTAAAATCACCGGAACCAACTACACCCTGCGATCCGAAGTTCAGACGAAAAGTTCCCAATTCGCCCACATTCACGCGACGCCCATTACGCAAATGACGCCCCAAAACCACATTCAGACGATCCAATACAGCCTTTACACCGGCACTCCCGGCAACAGTACTGTCACCCACTTCTTCGATAAGTTCTTCAAACGTCACCAAGTCACCACTGACCATCTGTGCATACACCTTTTCAGGAGTTTCTGCCTGATCCTTACCTAAATTTCTTTTCTGAACCAATTTGTACTTCAATGCCATAATCTTTAATTTTTAAATGATTAATAATTTGTTTTTGATCACACTGCAAAGATAGAGTACCCGCAAACCGTTAAAAAAGCAGTGAGACAAGGCAGGTGAAAGGTGAAAGGTGAAAGGTGCGACAAGCGGTATTTCACCTTTCACCTTTCAACTTTCACCTTTCAACTATTCCATCTCACTGCTTTTCTCCATCAGGTCGGCAAAATCGAACGAATCCATCCGGGCATACCGGATTTTGTCGGCCAAATACTTGACGGACACATCCATATCAAAAGCCAGCAAAAGAGAAAAAGAAATTTCCGTATACGAAGATTTATGATTTTTATACGGATCCACCAATAAATTAAGTACCTTCAGGAATAGATTTAACTCGTCCATCCCATGCAGAAACTCACCGAGCACCGTCTGTTTCCGGACATAATCCACAAAACGCTGGCGGTTCGCCTTGATCAGGCGCACCAAAAACAACCGGTAAGGCGTTGCCAGATCCGTCCAACCCGACAGGGCAAGCCCGAACGTCCGGTCAAAAAAAATGCCTCTTTCTTCAAGAGGCATACACTTCAATAACTCATGATACAGACGAACGGTAGGCTTTGCGCCACCAAACAGCGCAATCAATTGTTCTTTCATAAATAACTTCCGGGAGGGGGAAAATTGATCCCTCACGCCCGGAAAGCCACTTACATACCTTCCCGCAAGATCTTTTTCAGTGGCTGGAAGAATCGCTCTATCAAACGAATATCTTCTGTTACGATTCCAGCCGTGGCTTTCATTTCCTGGGCTACAGGAAGACAGATTCCGTAATTGGTGGTCAGTCCGCCGGGGAAAACAATCTCCACCCTGTAATTGTCTTCCAGCGGAACCATCGAGACAGACAACACACGACCCTCCACGATCCCGAACTCCTGGTCCGGAAAATTACTGAACCGCACGATCACACGCTGCCCCTTCCGCACCTTTCCCGAACTCGCGACCGGCATCGACGCCAGGCCGATCCATTCGCCGGGTTCCTCCGGCACGATCCGCGCAAACAGGTCGCCACCCTGCACATACAGGTTCGGATATCCTTGCCGCAGCAGCTGCACCCGTCCCGAAGCCGAAGCCTCTATGCAATAATCCATTTCCCAACGCCGTACCGCCGCCAACAACTGCCCCAACGCAGCCCGGTAATCCCGTGACGCCGGATCTTTCGACGCCAAAATCGTATAAGCAGACTGGATATCCCCCAACTGCCATACATCCTGCAACAAGTAATAACTCAGCCGCTCCGGCTCCCCGGCATAACGCACCAACAGCTTCTTCAACCGCAGCACATCTTCCGTCACCGCCGTGTTCTCCACCACCGCCAGCGGCAAACCCTCTTTCACCTCCTGGCCGTCGACAACATACAGGCTACTCACCTTCCCCGAAGTGCGCGCCACGACCTCCGTCACCGGGTTCCGGCTTGTCAACCTCATCTCCGCCTCGATCACATCCGGATAACGGAAGAAAAAACTCCCCACGACAAGCGCAAGCACCACAAGAGCCAACACCGTGATCCCCCACCTCACGATCCAGGCCGGCACATGCCCCATCACTTCCTGCACCGCTTCACTGCGCAGCTCTATGTCTTTACCTTCTTTCAATTGCCTAATTCCAATTGGTTCTTGACTAATTTGTAATATATCCCGCGTTTCGCCGTCAGTTCCTCATGCGTTCCCTCTTCGGTTACGCGGCCTTTGTCCAAGACAACGATGTTGTCCGCATCCCGTACCGTACTCAACCGGTGCGCCACCACGACCACCGTGCGGCCCCGGTAAAACTGGTGCAGGTGCTCCATGATCTCTTTCTCGTTATTGGCATCCAAGGCATTCGTCGCTTCGTCCAAGAAGATAAACTCCGGATTCTTGTACACCGCACGGGCAATCAAAATACGCTGCCGTTGTCCCTGGCTCACGCCGTTTCCTTCCATACCGATCTTCGTGTTGTAGCCCAACGGCAACGAGTCGATAAACTCCCGGATATTCGCCACCGTAACGGCATGCAGCAAACGATCCTTATCGATCGATTCCGCCCCGACCGCAATGTTACGCGCGATCGTGTCCGAAAAAATGAAACCGTCCTGCATCACGCAACCCGTATGCGCACGCCACACATGCGGGTTCAAATCCTTCAGCAAGACATTCCCCACCCGGATTTCCCCTTTGTTAGGCTCATAGAAACCAAGCAGCAACTTGACAAGCGTCGTCTTCCCGCTGCCGCTCGCCCCTACGATAGCCGTCACTTTATGTTCCGGGATCGCGAGGCTCACATGTTCCAGCACATAGTCCCGGTCAGCCCCGTCATAGCTGAAGCACACATCCCCGATCCGTAGCGTCCGGTCTTCCGGGATCCTGTTCGTTTTCAAAGCAAGCGTCTGTTCCTCATCCTCCTTCTGATGGATCTCGCCAAGCCGTTCCAAGCTGATCTTCGCATCCTGGAACGCACGCGCAAAGCCGATGAACTGCTCGATCGGAGCCGTCAGTTGCCCCACGATATAGGTCAACGACATCATCATACCTAACGTCATTTCTCCCGAAACAACAGCCCGGGCGGCTAAAAAGGAGATCAGGATATTGGTGGTTTGGTTAAAAAACACCGATCCGAGCTGTTGATATTGTTCCAAGGCCAGACCTTTGATGCTTATCTTGAACAGTTTCACCTGGATGCGTTCCCATTCCCACCGCTTCTCCGTCTCGCAGTTGTTCAGCTTGATCTCCTGCATGCCGGTCACCAGCTGGAAAAGGTTGCTCTGTTCGCCCGCAGCCTGAGCGAACCGCTTGATGTCCAATTCGCGCCGGTACTTCATAAAAGCCAATATCCATGCCACATACAACCCGTTGCCGACTAAGAACAGGCCCAATATCGTCAGGTCATAATAGGCCAATACAAAGCCGAACACGATAAAATTGACAAACGAAAAAAGCGTCGAGATGGACGAACCTGTCATAAACGTCTCGATACGGTTATGGTCGCCGATGCGCTGCATGATGTCGCCCACCATTTTCGTATCGAAAAAATGCAAGGGTAACCGCATCAGCTTGGCAAGAAAGTCGGAGATCAACGCGATATTGATCCGGGTATTGACATGCAGCAGAATCCAACTACGGATAAAATCCACAGAAAGTTTAGCCACGAAGATCACCAACTGAGCAATCAGTATCAAGGTGATAAAGGTTAGATTGCTATCCCGGATACCCGTATCCACCATGCTTTGCATCAGGAACGGCAGGATCAGTTGCAGGATGCTGGCCGTCAGCATTCCCAATACCAATTGAAACAGTTCACGCCGGTAAGGTGTCAGATAACGGAAGAAAAAAGACAAGCCTTTCCCTGTCCGCATATCCTCCTCTTCGCGATCGTAAAAGTCAGGGCCCGGCTCTAACAATAAAGCTGCTCCCACTTCCTCTCCTTCTAACATACTGTCACACCAACACTTTTTTAATTCAACTTCATTATAAGACAACTTCTTATTTGCAGGATCAGCAATATAGAATTTTCCTCTTTTCACTGTATAACAAACAACAAAATGACGTTGATTCCAATATAATATACAAGGTAGCGGAGCTTCATCCCGTAATTGTCCCAATGAAATTTTTACTCCCATTGTCCTAAAGCCTATTAACTCGGCAGCATCACTAATTCCTTTCATCGAAACACCTTCACGAGTAATGAAAGCATGTTCACGTAAATATCGGACAGAATAATTTTTTCCATAATACATTGAGATCATACGTAAACAAGTCGGACCACAATCCATCAAATCCGGTTGATTATAAAAAGGAAAACTTTTCATCACATATCCAATTCTAAATCCAGCAGATTATCTAAACCATAATATTCCGGCAAAGCACGTCCATCTAATACAACCATCGGGGTATGATTAATTTTATTCGCCTGAATCCATTCCATATGTCTACTTAATTCTATATTAAATTTGTTTTGATTCAAATCAAATACATACTTTAAAAAAAACCTTTTTTCATTTCCGATCCCTTCATTTAGCCATTTCAACAAAATATCACTCATTTTCATTTTTAAATCAAAATACAAATACATAAAAAATTTACACACAAAAGCATGTTGCTGATTAAAAGGGTAGTATATAAATTGTATAAAAACACCTTCTTTATATTTTTGCAATATCATGTCAATAATAGACGGCATATGAATACAAGATTGGCAATATGGATTAATCAGAATAGAAATACAATGTTTTCCTTTTATATCACCTTGGACAATATTAGTCACATTCAAAATATCTGTATATTCTTTTTCTTTCATCAACAATGTTTTGAAAATATCATCATTCATTTTAAATTTATTTAAGTATAAATTATAGCTACTTATAAGAGTATTATCTGAATACTTTTCAAAACCTACATCCACACAAAAATACAAAAACACATACAATCCTGTTATAAACAAATAATTGCCAACATTAATTCCATTTATATATGTATGAAAATAAATAATAATCCCAAAAGATAACCATAAAGACAATACTACAATCAAACAAAATGGACACCATACTTTTTTTAATATTTGATATCCTATACTCCACATAGAATAACAAGTAACAGGAATTGATAAAGAAGTCATACTCGCAACAATATCACTTCCAAAAAACAGCAAAAAAATATTCAATAAAAAATAAGACAAACCTATTTTACTCCAATCAAAAAGACCAAATAGTTTTGCAAATTTTGAGTTAAGAATCAATAAGCAATTATTTTCTTTAAACAAAGAACATATTTTATTTGCTATTTTATTATCTAAATTCTCCTCTTTTAAAATTGAATAAAAAGACGCCAACAATCCTAAAAAATTAGTTACGAACAGCAAAAATAGCTCTACACCTTTTCCTATCAAATAAAAAGAGGCACATATTAAAAAAAGAAGAGATAAAATCACAAATATTCTAAATTTCAAATCTTTAATTCTATTTGAACGATAACGTGGTTCAATAGAATTAGAAGATACCTGTGCTGTCAAACATATGGAATTCCACTTTTTACAAAAAGATTCTATAGATACAATTTCAAAACAACCTTTAGTAAATATTTTTATTTTTCCATGATCTAAAAATTCCAGTACAAGAACTAAATCATTTTCATTACATGTAATAAATGGACAAGTTAAATCAGAAATAAGATCATTATTATCAACTTCGAAACACTCATTATACATATTATATCTTGATAAGAGTGCTGAAATTCCATACAAGCTGTTAGCATATGGATACTGTAATATAAAATGTTTTAAAAAATAATTAGTATGCCTAACATTCAGTATATTTAGAAACAGATCAATAGTTTTATATAAATATTTTTCTTGACTAATCATCGTTTATTTTATATATCATTTTTTAGGGGTAGCTATTACAACTATAGGATTATCATCTTCCATAAGATTTGAAACAAGGCGTTTACCTCTCTCGCTCATTCCTCTCTCTCCATTTAGTTTAACATACTCACTTAATGCTTGTACATCCAAAACACCATAAACTTCTCCATTTTCATTCATACCACGTAAAATAACAGAAGTTAATCCATCTGTGTCATTTGTATATCCATAATGAAACTCATTAGCTTTTTTGCTATGAGGAATATATATTTTTTTATTTTTTTTATCAAAAGCACAATTATAAGTTGTCATTTCCGAATATCCTTTAGCATATTTAAAGAAGATAAAACGATCACTTTCACCAACCCACAATATATTAATTTGGTCACTGGCAACAGATGAAGGAAAGCCATCAAGTTGTAAATCTGGAATCTCTTTATTCCCAGTCCGAAAAATAATATGAGGTAATATCCGCTTATCCCGAACCTCGTAAGTCATAGCATTAAAACCTATTCGTGAAAAATAAAGCTTTCCCTTATAATTATAAAATATCAAGAGTCCACCACCTGACAAAACATCCGTTCCAAGAATGTTTTCATTTTTATACACTTTAGAGATAACCCCCTGTTTATTAAAGACAACAAGCCTATATCCTTTCTCACAAAACTCAACTGAAACATTTCCAATATATTGATTTGAATTTATTGCCCACGGACTAAATGCTGTAACAATGTCATTGTTTATACTTGGCTTCTTTATAATATCTACCATCTCACCAGTCTCTATATCATAGCCTTTCCATTTATCAATATCATTAGCATAAAGAATATTACGTTTTTCATTCAACCCATTTAAATAAACAATCCAACGACGATATTCATCCGGACCACCACCTTCACGATCCAATCCTCGAATAAACTTTCCGGTTTTTCTATCAAATAGATAAGTTTGCCAAAAAGCATTCATCGCGACAATATACTTATTTGTCACATAATAATAAGCTCCGGGCTTCAATAAACATTCCGGTGTTGTTTCCAATGAAACATACTCTATTTTATCAAATAAAACGTTTAAAGATGCATCTTCATTACTATTTTTAAGATCAACAATAAAAGGTTTATTTTGAGCTAAACCCAAAAGTGAATATAATAAACTACACAAACAAAAAAATATTTTCATACCTTACTACTAAAATCAACAACAATTTAGCTTCAAACTCACCAATGAGAAATTATATTAAATTCATATTGGTAAATCTGAAGCTTTTTACAAATTACTCTAATAGTAACATCTCACATCATGCCCTAATGAATACCAAGCATCCATCCAAGCAGCTGCAACTGCTCTGCTGTCAGTTGTAAAGGAGCTATTGCTACCTGATCTGTAACATTCAATGCCCCCCTTAACTCTCTTCATCTCACTATCTGAAAGAATTGCATTTGCTTTCAGATTCATTTTAGATAACTTTCTCATGATCGTATAATATTTAATTAACAAAATAGAGCTTAAAGCCCATTTTCATTCACTACAATTTATATTCTCCTGTAAAAACCTTTTCTTCATAACTAATCTGAATCTCATAAGTTCCATTTTCATTATTTATTGGAACAGAAACCGTTTCCGGAGATAAAAAAGATTTCGTTATGCTTTCACCACTCTCTACATTTGTAATAATTACTGTTGCCGTACTTGGCAAATCCCAAAACGACACATAAATCATTTGGCCGTCAACCCAAGCCCGCACAGGAAGAAGACTACGAGGATCATTCTTTTTTTCTTTCGCCCGTATCTCTATTTCGCGGGAATCCATTATCTTTGCAAACGTCAAGTCAGGCAATGTCCATGTTGCCAACAATACATAAATAAAAATCAATATCAATTTTTTCAAATTATTCATGGTACATCTTTTTTAATTCAACAGGAGCAAATTTAAGGGAAGCAAAACAATAAAAACCCGATTAGATAAAATAATAACAGTTTTTCTTATCTATATAAATATCAACAAAATAAAAGCGCACCAAATCGTTATGCCCTATACACAATCGGGGTTTTCACTATAAAAACCCGATTATCAATACCACCTTTTCATTATATTATCTAAAGACTGTTTGCCAAACACAGAAAAGTGAGCTTTTTTAATCTCCGCTTTTATACTTGTAATCGTATCAGGCTTCAAATCATATATTTCAGAAATTAGACCATTCTTTATGCCCAATTTGACCAAACAGCATATCTGACGCCAACGAGGCTCCATAGGATACAAATCGTCCAAATGATCGACAAATTCAGGAAATACCTTTTCAAAGTTTAAGAAAAATTCCTCCCAGTCCTTTGAATCAAATTCGTGATGATGGGATTTTCTGACAAACTTAACCAAATAAGGGTTCTGTGCAATCAACGCACTTCTCCATTTTTCATACATTTCACACCTTAACGAAAGTCCCTTCACAATTTCGCTTTCACGCAATGCCTGCTTTTCCCTCAATCCACGCAGTTCTTCCAATTCCAGACTAAGCTGCTCTGCATTCCGCTTGTTTTCTCCCAATTCTCGGGATAACAAACCAAATTCTTCCTGTAAACTGTTATACTTACCCGTGATACAACCAATTTCGTTTTCCAAATTGCCTTTCTCCTTCTGCCAAGCAGCCAATTGCTCATGCCTATCAGATAGCAACTGGTTTTCCTTTTCTACCAGTGTTTGTTTCTCTTTTAATGCAGCTTCCAGCCGTCCCCGCAGCTCTTTATTTTCTTCTTTCTTTTTTTCCAGTTTATCTTGATATTCTGCCTGAAAAACGGAATTTTCATTCTTTAAACTTACGATTTTCTCATTATACTCTTTCGTCTCTTTTTCATTTTTGTTCAATTGTCCACGAATATCTTCCAATAAAATATCTTTTCCCTGAATTTTTTGCTGATTATTCGCCAACTGTTCGACGGTTTCTTGTAATCGCTTCCGAAATTCTTCAAGCCTAAGCTTTTGCTTCCTGTTTTTCCGTTCCCAAACCATATAAATGCAGACTGAAGCAAGACTGGCACACAGGAAACAGATTAATAAAAGATTACGGACATCACGAACTTTTTGTATTTGCTGATTTTGCTTGTTGACCAACCGCTCTTTATTATACAATGCCTCTGCTTTGGCTAATTTTTGAGGTTGATACAGATGTTCTATAGAATCTCGGAGTGATAAATAAGATTCGTTATACTGACAAGCTTGTTCATAGCGATGCCCCTCGACAGACAAATCGTACAACAAGCGATTTGCACTGCATTTTACATACAAGTTGGTACTCACAAGCGACTTTTCAGCATAAAACAAGGCGGAGTCCGGCATTTGCAGCTTTTTATAAAGTTGCCCGATCGCATAATACCACGATGATGACGAATCTTCCGTTCTCGGGTACTTCAATGACTCTTGGTTATAAGTCAACGCTTTTCTATAATTGCCTTGCTCTTCATAAAGATTGCCTAAAGAAGAATACAGATAAGCCAGTTGAGTAATTAAATGTTTTTGTTCTGCTATGTTTAAGGCTTTATCCAAATAAAAGAAAGCACTGTCTAATTGCCCCAAACTACGCATACATGCTCCTATATTTTGCAAAGCACTTACAGCTCCAACCATATGTTGTATCTGTTCATAAACTTGATACGCTTCTTTATAACAAGCCAAACTTTTCCTGTCACTTCGATTATCCCAATATAATGAACCCAAATGGTTACAGATACGGGCTTTCAAATCAAAATCCATTGTTTTCTCAACCTGTTCTTTTGCTTTCAGATAAGCATCTAACGCCTCTTCCGAAGCATTCAGATCCGACAACACCCGCCCCTGGCAATAATAAGCCTGCGCCTTCCGATGCGGATCCTTTCGCTTCTCAAAATAGCGTACCGCCACATCGATCAGCGAATCCGATGTATGCTCCACATAATTTTTATCCCGTGCCTGTGTAATCAACAAACACCACGTAGCATAGTCTTCCGCGGAAAGTTTTTCCGGAGATGGGACGGATTCCAGCAATATTAACGAACTGTCCGGATGATCCGGCATGAGCGTTTCTGCCTCATGCAAAAGAGGGAGAACATGGGGATGCTGCCGGCAAGCGACCAGGCTTAAAATCAACAATAGAAAAATTGAGCATATGAGTTTTTTCATCGTACTGCGTTTGTTATGTTACAAATGCAAAATTACCAATACCCACTCATATCGTCTTATTTTTTTGGTGACATTTTGGTGACAATATCAGCTTTCCACCACCCACCTCTCGATATTACGGGTTTCGGATGAGAAATTCACACCGATTTTGACGATCGAAGAAGGTATTTGACAAAACCCTCCTCTACTTCCAAATTAGGAAAACCTAACCGGTAAATCCGAAAACGGGAGTCATACCCTTTGATCGTCAGATAGCCGCTCTGATAAAAAGCAGAAAGCGGATCAGAATCAAACGATTCCGCACCGCCAAACATTTCAACATCAACCTCCTCATGCGCCATACGATCCAAATCGTAATGGGTGCGTTTCAGGAGTTCTACTAAATAGGAAGGGGTGCCGGTTGCAAACCAATAGCTGCCAAATTGCTTCGCATCAAAAGTATTCAACAGGCTGAAAGGATTATAAAGTCCCTCCGTATCAGCAGCAAAGTGATAACCATCGTAACGCCGTTTCATCTCTTGGCAAACCTGGTTGTAATCCATATTTAGAGAGTCGCTCAGTTCATGCAATTCCGATTCTAAGTTTTCATGCAACTCATTCTCTGTAATGCCGCATAAATCAACAAACTCCCTGCGCATCGAAATGTCCTTCAAATTATTCAGGTCACTGAAAACACTCACTTTGCTGAACTTGGTCACACCTGTCAGCATCGCAAAACGGATATAACCGTCCGCACTTTTCATTACACCATAGAATGCTTTCAACAAACTGCGGTAGGCTTCCTGCAATTCAGGGTTTCCGATTGCCTGCAACAATGGTTTATCATATTCATCTATCAAAATCACAACGCGTTGTCCCGTTTTCTCATAAGCCCGGCGAATCACCTGGTAGAAACGTTCCTCCGGTTTACGATCTCCGAATGGGCTATCATATAACTGTTCCCATATTTCAAGGTATTTATTCAATTCTTCCAAGAGTGATCCTATATTTTCATATTGACGGGCATTCAGATCAAGATGCAGGACCGGGTATCGTTCCCAATCTTTTTCCAACTCCTCGATGGCTAATCCGGCAAATAATTCTTTCTTACCCTCGAAATAGGCTTCCAAAGTAGATAGCAACAAGCTCTTCCCGAAACGGCGCGGGCGGCTAAGGAAATAGTAACTTCCACTTTTTGCCAGTTGGTAGACGAGGGCGGTCTTGTCCACATAGAAATAGCCGTCTCTCCGAATCTTCTCGAAGTTTTGGATGCCGATAGGATAAATCTTGTTGCTCATGATTACGGATTTTAATTAAAACACTTCACACACAAAGATACGTTTTTTTATGGATATCCGAAACATCCGGGGTGATTATATCATTTTCTACAATAACCCTCCATTTTCCTATTTCAAGAGAAAACAATTGCAGTTCCGATCTGTCTTTTATCTACCGATCTGGCATTTTTACTAACACACGGACTAATCCGTTGCCTGGTTCACCCAAACGACGTTGCATCTGTCTATTGATTCTCCCCGATTCCTTGCATTCCGGAAAAGCTAAACTCCCGGAGAATCGAATATTTGAGAAAACAAGACAAGGACACGGGAATATGGCAAGGAGAACAAGGCTTTTTTCCGGGATTCCGGTAGCGGATTTCCATGACGACCGTCTTCATCGCCACGACGACCGTCTTCGTTGCCGTGAGCTGCCGTGTTCACTATGTATGAACATTGACTTCATGGCGATGAAGACGGTCGTCATGGAAATTTTCTGCGCAACTCATGGGCAAGACGTCCCCAAAACTACTTTTTCCGTTCCGGGAACAATCGTAAGAAAGACACTTGACAAGGGAACTACGGGCTGTTTTAATGGCGTTTTTTACAATAAGTAGGATGTCGGGAATGCCGGATAAAACACTTTAGCAATTTATCTTTTATTACTCTCGTTTTTTGTTGTTATCTTTGCCCCTAAATAATCCAAATCAGCAAATGAATAAGATTAACATATACGTATTGACGTTCTTTCTGAGCCTGGCCGGTGTTACTGTTTATGCACAAAACAACAGGTCGCAAGTGGTTATTACGAACGGGCAGGACAACAACGATGTATTTTTCCATACGATAGAGAGGGGGCAAACCGTTTATGCAATCGCTACTATGTACGGGGTTGCGCCTGATGATATCTACCGGCTGAATCCGGGTAGCAAAGAAGGGATCAAGGCTGGCGCCACCCTTAAAATTCCGCAGCGAGACATGGTTGGAGGCACTGCTAAAAAGCAGGAAGAAAACTATATATTCCATACGATCCAGCCCAAAGAAACCTTGTATTCATTATCCATCCGGTACACAGTCCCGGCTACCGCCATCGTGAAAGCGAACCCCGGCCTGTCTACTTCCACCTTTACGATCGGCAAGACGATCCGTATTCCGGCGACACAGGTGGAAGACTTGCCGGTAACAGAAGCCAAGACCGTTACCAAAGAGATCGAATATACCGTCCAGAAAAAAGAAACCATGTACCGGATCTGCCGGAAATTCAATATTTCCAGTTACGAGTTGCTCAAGCTTAACCCGAAACTGAAAGAAGGGGTTAAAGCGGGTATGGTTATTAAAATCCCCGTGCAGGCCGAAGAACATGTGACGACCGGACCGGCAACCGCCACGCTTTCGGAGAGGGACGTGAACGCATTGCTTTCGGAACCGAAAAGCATCGAACACGTCAACAGCGTCAAAGTGGCTCTGCTATTGCCGTTTATGACGAACGAAGCGGTTCCTTCTACGGAGACGCAGCGTTTCATCGAATATTATGAAGGTTTGTTGCTGGCGGTGGACAGTCTTAAAAATACGGGCTGCTCCGTCGACCTGTCGGTCTATGATACGGGTAACGGGACGAAGAAACTGAAAGAGATC
Source organism: Parabacteroides vesiculifaciens (assembly GCF_049860805.1). NCBI lineage: Bacteria > Pseudomonadati > Bacteroidota > Bacteroidia > Bacteroidales > Tannerellaceae > Parabacteroides > Parabacteroides vesiculifaciens. The sequence goes on along the minus strand of NZ_CP187555.1, from coordinate 1,048,834 downwards.
CTGAAAGAGGACGCCTTGAAGAATGCCAACCTCATTATCGGAGCCGTACAAAACGACCAAATCGGACCGGTTGCGGAATTCGCCCAGAAGAATAACATCAAATATGTGATTCCTTTTACGTCGAAGAACGACGATGTGCTGTCGAATGCATACGTTTATCAGGTAAATACGCCTCACTCCTACTTGTATGCCAAAGCGGCACAAGGCGGATGCGACCTGTTTGCCGAAGACAACATAATCTTGCTGAACATCAATGACGGCAAGGACAAAACCGAATTTATCAAAACATTCAAAGCCGAGATGAAGCAGCGGAACATACCGTTCAGTGAAATCAATTACAACGGTGAAACCCTGACAGCCGATGTCGAAGCCCTTCTCAAGGCTGATAAACGAAACGTGATCGTGCCGACTTCGGGTACGCTGGAAGCTCTGAACAAGATCAAATCTCCGTTGCGTATGCTGGCGGAAACAAAGCCTGAATTCGGATTGACTTTGTTCGGATATCCCGAATGGCAGACGTACACTCGCGAGTGCCTGGAAGATTTCTATGCGTTGAACACCTACATATACAGCAACTTCTATGCAGACAACCTGTCGAGAGAGGTGGCAAACTTCTATACAAAATATAAAAACTGGTACAGCAAGAGTTTGATCAATATATTTCCTAAATATGGCATTTTAGGATTCGACACGGGTATGTTCTTCATTGGGGCAATCAACAAATACGGCTCCAACTTCGAGAACAATCTGGACAAAATCCATTACCAGGGCGTACAGACCGGTTTCGATTTTCATCGCGTAAACAACTGGGGAGGCTTCATCAACACAAATATCTTCATTGTCCATTATCAGAGTGATTTTAATGTAACCCGGAATGAAGTAAGATGATCAGAAAAGTTATTACAGCAGCAATGATAAGCCTTGTTGCCCTGAGCGGTGTCCGGGCGCAGGATAAGTTCAAGCAGGAATTGTCTCTCGGCGCTTCCTTCGGTACTACTTTTTCCAAAGTCAGTTTTGCCCAGACCAAGGTGCAGCAGAAAATGAAGATGGGCTATACAGGCGGCCTTTCGCTCCGGTGGATAACGGAGAAAAACCTCGGATTGCAGGCCGAGTTGAATTTCACCCAACATGGATGGGATGAGAAATTTGAAGACCAACCACAATATAAATATAGCCGGACGATCAATTATATCGAACTTCCGATCTTGACACATATCTATTTCGGTAGCAAGCGCTTCAGGGTGTTTGTCAACTTAGGGCCTAAAATCGGGTATGCCTTCGGAGAGAAAACGGATGAGAACCTGAACGGGGCGAGTCCTAACACGGAGAACGCGCAGCATGATATGCCCGTCGAAAAGAAATTCGACTGGGGGTTATGCGGCGGACCGGGTATCGAGCTTCATACGGGTATCGGTTCCTTCCTGCTGGAAGGCCGCTACTACTATGCCCTCGGAGACATATTCAACAGCCGCAAAGAGGATTACTTCTCCAAATCGTCTTCGCAGGTGATATCGGCTAAGATCACGTATATGATTCCTGCTTTTTAATCATAACTCTTGCCTGAACTGGGAAGGCGTCTCGCCATATATCTGTTTAAAGACAGTACTGAAATAACGTTGGTGGGAGAAACCGGTTTTCTCCGATACTTCCTGTATGCTCATATCCTTATCGGCAAGGAGGCGGACTGCTTCGGCCATCCTGAACTTGTTGATATAATCGCCAATGCTGATGCCGGCAAGCAGTTTCAGCTTGTTGTAAAGCGAAGCACGGCTCATCGCCATCCGGGAGGCAACGAACTGTACATCCAGGTCCGGATTGGTGAGGTTGCTGCTGATCAGTTCATTCAGTTTGCGCATGAATTGCTCGTCGGCATTGCTGATCGTATCGGCCTTGGGCGATACGACCTGTTCGGCTTCCTTATAACGGTTCCGGATAATTTCACGGCTCTTCAACTGATTGCGCAGGACCGTAAGAAGGAAAGCGAGATCGAAAGGTTTCGGGACGTACATATCGGCTCCTAACTTATATCCCTGCACGGTACTTTCGTTATCGGTACGTGCCGTCAACAGGATGACCGGAATATGGCTGATTTCCACATCACTCTTTATACGGCGGCATAATTCGAACCCGTTCATATAAGGCATCATGACATCACTGACTACCAGGTCGGGAAGATTCGCCCGGATCTTTTCAAGCGCCTGCCGTCCGTCTTCCGCAACAAAAACTTTTTTAAAATATCCGCTTAATTCATCTTTCAGGTAACTACGCAGTTCCGGTTCATCCTCCACGACCAGAACCGTATATCCGGCAACCGGATATACGGTTTCAGGTATCTCGACATCGGATGTTTGAAGCAACCGATCCATATAGGGCTTTGCCTCGATAGGGACGGAGGTGTTCTCCAAAGGCAGCTCAAAAAAGAAGGTTGCCCCCTTCCTTTCATTTGCCTGGGCACCGATATTTCCGCCGTGCATTTCCACCAGCATCCGTGCATACGACAATCCGATCCCGCTCCCTTTCCGGTCATGCTCGCCTTGATAGAAACGGGTAAACAGGCGGTCGATCTCCAAATGGTCCAACCCGATGCCTTCATCCGAGAGGGAGATACGGACATAATCCGGCTTCCGGCGTGTAGACAAGACGACAACGGTGTCCGGTTCACTGAACTTCAGCGCATTCATTAACAGATTAGACAAAACGATCTCACATTTGGAGACATCGAAAGGCACTTCACCCAGCGACTCGTCAAGATCATAGACCAACCGGATATTCCGAACCTGGAATTCAAGTTTAAAATCTCCGGATACTTCCTGCAGCCAGTCGTTGACGGGCTGCTTAGTCAGAGTCAACGATTCGCCTCCGATCTCCATTTTCCGGACATCCAACACCATATTGATATTGTCTTTAATCCGGCGCGTCTGTCTGAAAATACCGGTCAGCAAATGCAACAACTTATCATCCTTCACTTCTCCCGAAGCAAGCAAGCGTTTCAGTGGTGCATATATAAGGGTAAGAGGCGTACGGAGTTCATGGCTGATATTGATAAGAAAGCGGACCCGGTCTTCATACGTTTTCCGTTCATGTTCCTTGATCGCCCAGACCATCTTACGTTCCTTTTTCAATACCACCAACCAGGCTACCAGTGCCGATCCGCCCAAAATACAGAAGATCAGCAAAATCAGGAACCCGGTTGTTTTCCACCAGGGTGGCGTCACAGTAATTGACAATAACTGGACCGGAGTGCTCCAGTCGCCATTCCTTTTATTGCAGGACACCCAAATATGATATTCACCGACAGAAAGGGCATGGAAAGAAATCGTATGACTGGACCGTTCGATCATTTCATTCAGGCTGCCTTTTATGTAATAACGGAGCAGTTTCTTCCGCATCAGGTCATTTTCTTTCACGATAATCCGGGCATTCAAAGAGGTATAATTCCAGGGAACCGATAGTTTGTCCCCATCCCCTATCACATCCGAACCGACAGAGACCCCATTGAGTTCCACATCCAGCAAATTGATCGAGGGATCCGCTTCCTCAGGGAAAGGCACATTATTCCGTATATAGACCAAACCATTCACACCCGCCATATACAAATCGCCCGATGCTGCCAGCAAAGGAGGTTTGAAAAGATATTCATTGGCATAAACGCCATCCGACTCACCGAAAACGACTGTTTTCTTCTCTTCGGGAATATAGGCATACAAACCGTTATGGGTTCCGATCCAAAGCCTTCCTTGCTTGTCAAAGCCTAACGAACTGGTACCGGCAAAACGGTTCCCCTCTATAGCTGAAGTATACTTTGTAACCGGATCATACCGGTACAGGCCGGAAGACGTCCCCAGCCAGAAACAACCCTCTTTATCCAGGCACGCGGCTCCAATCGTCCCGATAGAGTCAGGCGGAGTATAAAAAACATGTATGGAACGTTCTTGGTGATCCAAAACCAACAGATTGGATAAACTGCGCAAATAGGTGACAGGCTGATCTCCGGGTACTTTCATAAGAGCGGAAAGCACAATACCTTCCTCTTTACATCCGATTGCCTCCAATCGTCCCTTCGATTGATTATACAAATAGACACTATCGGAGTAAATATAGAAATGCTCTTTATCCAAGCGATCCAAATGAATAGCCAGTCCGACACGGAACAGACGGCGGGATTTTCCGGCATCGGCAACCACATATTCCCGAAGTTCTCCGGTCTTTTTATGAAAGCGATACAGCCCCTGGCTGAATATCGAAAGCAATAGCTCCTCTTCATTATATTCAATAATCGAAACCACCTTTTTATCAAATGTCGCAGGATAGTGCCGGAATTCCTCTTTTTGCGGATCAAACCGGTTGATGCCGTCACCGTCAGTTCCAAACCACAATATATGGTCACGGTCTTCATATAGGCTCGTCACGGTCTTGTAGCTCAAGCCATCAGCCGAGTTCAGGGGAACATCTCCATACGTATAAAAATAAATCTCCTTCATGCCAATCAGGCCTCCCCTGATACTGCCTGCCCACATATTTTTCTCCTGGTCATCATACAGGCAACCGAATGAATTGACCGGCAACGAATTATTATCACCGGGAATATGTGCAATCACACAGACGGTTTGTTTCTCCGGGTCATAGATATTTATTCCCCCTCCATCAGTAGCCAACCACAGTTCGCCGTCTCTTTCCTTTATATCCAGGACGACATCGTTGTTCAACAGATTGCCCGTATTCAGATGATAACGTTCCTGGCCGTCACGGGTATATCCATATACGCCGTCTGCATATACCGACAGCCAGATATCCCCCGAAGAAGCCAGGCATACGCTCGTGATTTCTTTTGCAGGAATAAAGGGGACCCGTTCCAGCTTGCCTGTAGTGAGATGATACCACCACAATCCGTTACGGCGGCAGGCAAGCAGCACGATCTGCTTTTGTTGGTCGTACATACAGGCGTGCGTAAAAGAAGAGGTAACTCTTTCCGGTCCATTTACCGGTAGAAATGTAATCCGGTTATCGGCATAAGAATATCCGAAAGCTGTTCCCGCTCCAAAAAGCAGGACTCCGCTATCCGTCACTACCGAACTGTGGACATGCAAAGGCAAACCGGCAAATGTGATGCGTACAAACCTGTCTTTGCTGCGGTCATAGCGTGCCAGTCCTCTATCGGTCCCGATCCAGATATTATGCTGAAGGTCTTCTGTCAAGAAAATAATATCATTCCCGGGAATAGAAAAAAGATTGTCCTTATCATTATAATAAGACATGATCCTTTCGCGGTCGAAACGGTTCAGGCCAAAGCTCGTCCCGATCCAGATCACGCCCTGGTGGTCACTCAGCACACAATTGACAGTCGACTGTGAAAGGCCGTCTTTCAAGGATATTTGCTTAAAATAATAATCAGGAGATTCCGCTCGTGTAGAAAATATACATAAGAATAGACTGAATAATATGACAAGCAGCTTTTTCATGTAGCAAATATAATAAAAAGATGATTCTTGAACAATCTTAGACGATATCAAACATAGAGATCAAGGCTTCCTAATACCTTTGCAAAGAAGATAAGCTAAGAATGGGCAGCAGGCTCCTCCCAAAACAAAAACGTCGCTTTTTCCCATAAAACCTGAGGCTTAACTCTACAAAACAAGTTTTGTTTCAGGAACATTAGAATTTATCATTACAAATAGAGGTAGATATAGTCTTTAGGCTATCAGATTTAGGCCAAAAAAAGAGGATGTCCCAGTGATGAGACATCCTCTTCTCTTATACTTTAATCAAAAAATTATTATCTCAGGCGGTCCAAAGAACGTACCAATGCCTCATCCGCCCCGATATTGCGTATAGCCAGGTAATCCAGGATCAGGCTAACCAGAGGAAAAGAAAGAGCAATCTTCAGGTTCAACGAAAAAATCTCCTTCTGATTATCCAGGTTCCAGCAAAAGAAAGCAAAGAGACCATAAAAGCCCAACATTAAAATCGCATTAAACACGCATAGACGTATCTGAAGGATTCTTTTCTTAAACAGGAAGATAGTCAATAGCGCCAACAAAGAGATTACGATTGCCAAAGCAAACAGCCCCCATGTAGGATAAACAAGCTCCGGTTGAGCCGCCATCGTGCTGATGCCTGTTGCATCAAACGTAAACAACTGGTCGCCCGACTGCAACACGGCAAGCGGTAAAAACAGAATGGCAATCGTCAATGCCACTATAATAAGTAAATAAACAGTCTGTATTCTCTGTAACATGATAATTGAAAATTAAAAATTGAAAATTGGAAATTGAAAAATACAGAGCGACTGACCACCCGATAATTTTCAATTCTCAATTCTCAATTTTCAATTTATTAAAGGTTATTCTTTTCTTTTGCAGGGTTCTTATAATACACCTTGCCATCTTCATACTCCTTAGCTGCGATCAAAGTCGGTTTCGGGAGCTTTTCATAGTAACGTGAAATCTCGATCTGTTCCCTGTTTTCAAAAACTTCTTCCAGGTTATCATTATAGGAAGCAAATTCCTGAAGTTTCTTTTCCAGATCCTGTTTCATCTCAACAGAAATCTGATTAGCACGTTTACCAATGATTGCAACGGTTTCATACACATTGCCCGTGTCTGACGAAAGTTTCATCATGTCGCGGGTAACCGTATTCGACGGAGCGTTAGTCTTTCTGTAATCCATACTTACTTTATTGATTAGTTGTTTTCGTTAATACGTATCTGTTATTCGCTTGCTGGCATAGTCGTAGAACTTCTGAACTTGTTTTACATACTTGCCTTCGGGATATTCGTTCATGTAGTTGTAATATTCATCCACAACTTCGCGATAACGTCCCTGCAACTTTTCTTCCACACTTACTATGGCCAGTTCATATTTGGCACGAATGGTATAGAACATAAACTCTTCCCTGTATTTGGAATACGGATAGTTCTTAAGTGCGTTCTGCGCGGTAATCACACATGAAAGATAGTTGTTTCCCATATAGGTACCCAGGTTGAAATACAACCGGACTGCCAGTAGTTCCTTGTAGGCGAGCTTTTCCTGCAATTCGAACATAATGTTCTGGGCTTCCTTGGCCCGTTCGCTTTGCGGATAATACTCCAGATACAACTGCAACTGATTAATAGCCTCATACGTTTGTGTCTGGTCCAAGCGGGGGTCCGGTGAATCCAGATACAATCCATAACCCGAATAATAGCGGGCCAACTCGGTGTATTCGCCTTTCGGATAAGTCGTATAATAGGTATTAAAGTATTGCGAAGCAGTCTGATAGTCTTTTTGGCCGTAATAGCTTTGTGCCAGCAAATACAAAGATTCTTCAGCTTTAGCGGAACCTTTGAATACAGGTACCAATTCATCTAATAAAGTGGCAGACTTCGAATATTGTTTTGCATTGAAATACTTCTTTGCATACGAATATTTCAGCTCGTAGTCCGTACTTTTCAGTATCTTATTATACTCCCCGCAGGAAGATAACAGTACTGTGATCATCATCAATAAATATACAACCTTTTTCATTCACATACTTTTAGCGCGCAAAGTTAAAGTTTTCCGACAAATAAACGAAGCGCTTAACGTTAATATTTACAACTTATATAAGTCACTGGCCGCAATAAGCTCCAGTTTATTGGCCTTCAGAACCTCCGCACACTTCTCTACATTGTCGGGACGAATGATCACATTGGCCGCTTCGCCCTGAGAAAAAGCATACATATATTCAATAAATATTCCAGCTGAAGTAATAATATCCATTGCTTTAGCCAATGCTCCCGGCTGATTGGGACAATGCAGGCAAACGACATCGGCCACACTCACCGCATATAGACGGTCGCGCAAAACCTTGATAGCTGTATCCGTATCCGACACAATCAGACGCAAGATGCCGAAGTCTGAATTTTCGGCAACCGTAAAAGCGGACATGTTTACGCCGGCTTCGCCTAATATTTTTGCAACTTCCGTGAAACGGCCTTTCTTATTCTCCAGAAAGATAGATAACTGTTTAATTAACATAGCATTTAAACTTTAGGGGTTTATACTAATTTACGATTATCGATCACATGTTTGGCTTTACCCATACTCCGCTCGATGCTGCGTGGCTCGACAATCTTTATATCGGGTTGCAAACCGATCACGCTCTGCATGCGGTTTGCGATTTTCTTCTTCAGGGCAATCATCTTGTTCATTTCGTCCGAATAACATTCCTGGCGCACTTCCACTTGAATCTGGAATGTGTCTGTATTGTTCACACGGTCGACCACAATCAGATAATGGGGTTCGAATTCCGGCATTTCGAGAATAACCGATTCCACCTGAGACGGGAATACGTTCACACCCCTTATAATCAACATATCGTCACTACGTCCGAGGATACGTCCCATACGCACAGCCGTACGTCCGCATTCGCATTTCTCATAAATCAGATGCGTCAGGTCACGCGTACGGTAACGGATCATCGGCATGCCTTCTTTCGTCAATGTCGTGAAAACCAATTCTCCATGCTGTCCCGGTTCTACAGGTTTCAGGGTAACCGGATCTACTATTTCAGGAAAGAAATGGTCTTCCCATAAGTGCGTACCGTTCTGGCACTCGCACTCGCCTCCGACACCCGGACCGCAGATTTCCGTCAGGCCATAGATATCATACGCCTTGATATTCAATTTGTTTTCCAATTCTTTACGCATATTTTCCGTCCAAGGTTCAGCACCGAAAGCACCGACGCGCAATTTGAATTCTTCCAAAGGAATGCCGGACGAATGGATCGTTTCGGCCAGATACAACGCATAAGAAGGAGTACAAGCCAAGCCCTTAGCCCCGAAGTCATGCATCAACTGAATCTGTTTCTGGGTGTTACCGCTACTCATCGGAATTACCGTCCCACCGATGTTCTCGACTCCGGCATGTGCTCCCAAGCCTCCGGTAAACAAGCCGTAACCGTATGAGACCTGTACGGAATCGTTCTTTGTCAGGCCATAAGCAGTCAGGCATCGTGCCACCACTTCAGCCCAGATAGATAAATCTTTCCGGGTATAGCCGACGACGATCGGTTTTCCCGTCGTTCCGGAAGAAGCGTGCAACCGGACAATCTCCGACATCGGCACGGCCATCAATCCGAAAGGATAATTGTCGCGCAAGTCCTGTTTAACGGTAAACGGGAGCTTCACTATATCGTCAATAGAATGAATGTCTTCCGGCGTTATCCCCATTTCCTGCATTTTTTTACGGTAGAAAGGAGAGTTATGATAAGCGTGTTCAACAACCCGCCTTAAGCGGATACTCTGTAATTTCCGCATTTCCTCGCGGTTCATACATTCGATAGTTTCGTTCCAAATCATGGTATCAGTTCGTTATCTTTTAATGTTAGTAGTCTAAATCAGTTGCAAAGTAATAACTTTTTTGCAAAGAAACCTTCTTTTTGGTTCTCCTTTTGCGCACATCTTGTTTATTGCTTCGACTTTCAAATAAAAAAAGCCTGATTGGTTCAGGCCTTTTTAATCTTATAAACATAGTTTACTTTGTCTATGCTGACTACGGCAATCGAAGCCACTTCCTTCCAGTTTTGACCTTCACAGAAGCAAACGCACTTATCAGACAAGCATCTTTCCACAATATGGAAAATCAGGCATCCGAAACGATTATATATCCATATCTCTACATTCGCTCCGATTTTAGCAGGTATGGACAAAGATGATTCGGACGGTTCCAGGAGTTGCCCCGAAGATAAATAATACGTATTCATTATTTCCAATTTTTTATATGCATTACAAATAAAACAAATCCAAAACAAAATAAGATGACAAAAAGTTTTAACCTATGACAAATAGTCCCTGAACTTGTAAAACAGGGCATAAACCTTTTTGCGGGGACTATTTGTCACACCTTTGTGACAAATTGAGACATGTTACCCGGGAAAATAGTTGCATATCCACCATAACATCTTTTCCTTTGTGTGTAATAAGATAGACGACTCAAAATTTACAACATGAACAAAGTAGAATTTATTCAGGCAATAGCAGATAAGACATCTGTAGATACAAATATTATAAAGAAAGTAATAGATGCATGTGAAGCTGTCTTAATGGAAAACGTACCGCAGGGATACGTGCAGTCTCCGGATTTAACAAAAACGGATTCATTCAAGAATAACAAGAATGTGAAAATAGTCCAGTTTCCAAATCCGGCCAACGTAGAACATAAAACAAACTAATAGATAAATGATATGATATCCATTCTTTCCATATACGAGGATATGCTTAATGCAGAAGTAATAGGTGTGAATCCGGCAGTGATACTTCTACTTGTCATCATCATCCTTATATTGATCGATATCATATTTTTATTGATAATGAAATATAAATACACCGTAAGATTTAAAAACAGAAAACTAGTTGAGTATATCGATAAGGCATTAAAAAAGGATGACACGGACCCTACTATATATAATTAAGCAGTATATTTGTAAGCATAAAGTTCATACATGAAACACTTACACATTTTATCCGGTATACTGTCCGGACTAACCCGGTTTTTAACCGGCCTATCTTTACACGCATCAATTCTTGATGACCTTATCGATATTAAACTAGTTCATCATAGTCCAAACCAATCCTGAGTATGGCGAATACAGACATCATACTGGTAACCGGCGCTTCTTCCGGTTTTGGCCAGATAACAGCTACCCTATTGGCGAAACAAGGCTATACCGTTTACGGGACAAGCCGTAAAGAAACGGATAATACCCCTGAAGGCATCCGGATGATCCGGATGGACGTGACCGACACTGTTTCCATACGTGATGCTATCAACCGGATTCTGTCCGAGCAGGGACGTATCGATGTAGTTGTCAACAATGCCGGAGTCGGGATCAGCGGCGCGGTAGAACTGGCAACTGACGAGGAAATCACCTGGCAGATGAACACCAATTTTATAGGAGTAACCCGTGTTTGCAGCGAAGTGCTTCCCCATATGCGCAAGGCCGGGAAAGGGAAAATCATCAACATCAGTTCCATAGGCGGCATCATAGCCGTTCCTTTTCAAGGTTTCTATTCGGCTTCCAAATTTGCAGTCGAAGGATATAGCGAAGCATTGGCCATCGAGGTGCATCCGTTCGGTATTCAGGTTTGCCTGGTAGAACCGGGCGATTTCAAAACCAATTTCACCGCCAACCGTAACATATCGGCAGCCACTCTCCACCATGAGGATTATGGGCAAACTTTCGCTAAAAGCATGAAGATCATTGAAGAAGCCGAAAACGGAGGAAGTAATCCGGAAAAACTGGGGCTTGCCATCTGCAAATTAGTCAAAACAAAAAAACCGGCATTCCGAACGGTTGTCGGACCGGCGGGACAGGTTCTGTTTGCCAAATTTAAAGCAATCCTTCCCGACAAACTCGCACTAAATATCGTAAGATACTTCTATAAAATCAATTAGTCCTATACTTTTTACTCAAAAGCAGGCAGAAATGCTTGCAAACATCCCCATCTTACGATCTTCTACACCCGGATGTAGCCGCTCTGTACATCCGGATGTTTATGATCCCGACATCCGGATGTACAGCCAAACAGCATACTACATTATTGAAAATAAGACACTTAACCCACAAAAAAAAAGATTACATCTTTTTAGAATATTGGTGATAGATGTGTGATAGAAGTGTGATAGATAAAAACAGCATCTATCACACCATAAAAACATGATAATCAGAACTTAATAGGCAAGGTGTGATAGAGTGATAGATGACTCTGAAAAACATGATATGTGGCCGATCCCATTTCCTGATAAATACGAAACAGGATAGCCCCTCTATTTTCCTTCAAAAGAAACCAGTTTATCCCCTATCCCGACTTTCTTTTCAATCCGGTCGGAACCTTTTTGTTTATAGAGATATCCGCGGAACATACCTGTGCTGTTGAAAGGCATAGCGATATTTCCTTGCTTGTCGACTGCAATCAGACCGCCATTACCTTCATTTGTATTCAGTTCGGTATTAATGATATAACCGGCAGCCTTCTCTACCGGCTCCTGCAGATATTTATAACGGGCACAGACATTAAAGGCGACGGCATGGCGAATAAAGTATTCCCCATGACCGGTACAGGAAACGGCACAACTATTATTATCCGCATAGGTCCCGGCTCCGATCACCGGCGAATCGCCGATACGTCCCCATTTCTTTTTAAACATACCGCCTGTACTGGTTCCGGCCGTAAGGTTGCCTTTCTTATCCAACACTACACAACCGACTGTTCCGTTCTTTTTGCTTTCCTGTTTCAGCTTTTCGATCCAGCTTAAAGTCTTTGGAGTCGCAAAATACATATTATCGACCAGTTCCAAGCCTTGCTCTTTGGCAAAAGCATCTGCCCCGGCACCACTCAACATCACATGGCCGGTCTTTGTCTTTACGGCATAGGCTGCATTAATCGGATGTTTAACATTTTTCACACCGGCTACGGCTCCGGCGGACAGGTCTTTGCCTTCCATGATGGATGCATCGAGTTCGAAGGTCCCATCAGCCGTGCAGGTTGCTCCTTTCCCCGCATTGAACAAAGGATTGCTTTCAAAATAGTTAATCACAGCCATGACTGCCTGCGGACCTTCGCCACCGGCAGACAGAATACGGTCGCCGATCATCAGAGCGGAATCCAGAGCGGCATAATAACTGACCGACTTTTCCGGGTCGTCCTGGAGGTCGCCCATATTCCCGGCTCCTCCATGTACGACAATCACATATTCACGCTCCTGTGCCAAAGCAAAAAAGACGGTACAGGAGCATACAAGGCATAATAAAAACAGTTTCTTTTTCATGGTAATTACATACGTTATTCATACCAGACCGGTCCCGGCTGGTTCCCCATTTCAAATTCCAATGTGTCGCCATTCATAATCTGTTCATGGGTAATATAGCTCTTGTCATACGGTTGGCCGTTCAGCTTCACAGACTGGATGTAGATATTCTCACGGCTTACTGCCGGCGCCAAAACCGTGAAGGTCTTGCCATTTGACAGATGCATCTTCACCTCCGGGAACATCGGACTTCCGATCTCGTACTTACTGCTGATCGGATCGACCGGATAAAAGCCCATCGAACTGAATACGAACCAGGCCGACATCTGTCCGCAATCTTCATTCCCGCAGATACCGTCCGGAGCATTCTGATACAGATCATGCAACACTTCCGCCACATATTTCTGTGTCTTCCAGGGTTGTCCGACCTTATTATATAAGTAAATCACATGATGGCTCGGCTCGTTGCCATGAGCATATTGTCCGATCATGCCGGTGCTGAAGATCGGCAGGTCTTCGGTCGACTTCGGCACATACGTGAACATGCTGTCCAGTTTTTCAGCAAAACGCTCCTTACTTCCGACCAGGCCGATCAGACCGTCCAGATCCTGGGGAACGGACCAGAAATACTGCCAGCCATTGCTTTCGCAGATATCTTCGGTATAGTCGTCGGGGCTGAAGTTTGTGGCAAAATTGCCCTTCTCGTCACGCGGCTGCATAAAAGATGTGGCCGGATTATAAACATTCCGGTAGTTTTGCGCACGTTTATAGAACTCGTCGGCAATCTCTTTCTTCCCCATCTTCTCCGCCATTGTCGCGATGCAGTAATCATCATAAGCATATTCCAATGTCTTGGATAGCGACCAGTTTTCCCATTTTTCCGGATCACTGTAAGCCGGGACATATCCCAACTTCTTGTAATCGCCGATCCCCCGGTAGTCATCCCGGTTGGCCGTAGCGATACAAGCCTCGAGCGCCTTCTCGGGATCGAAGTTACCGATTCCTTTCAGATAAGCATCCACAATTACGGGAACGGCATGATAGCCGATCATCATATTGGTTTCCCAGCCATACAGGTTCCACAGCGGCAAAGCTCCATTCTGTTCATAGAATTTCAAGAACCCTTTGATCATATCGTTTGCACGTTCCGGTTCAGTATAGGTGAATAACGGATGGGAAGCGCGGTAGGTGTCCCACAACGAGAAGGTAGAATAGTTCGTCCATCCGTCCGCTTTATGGATCTGCTGATCCGGGCCGTAATACGAACCGTCCACATCACTATAGATAGTCGGGGCGATCATGGAATGGTAGAGTGCTGTGTAGAATTTCACCAGATCATCGGTATCCCGGCTCTTCACCTCTATCTTGGAAAGCTGCTTATTCCATTCCTTAGCAGCCAGTGCTTGATAGTAATCGAAATCATCTTTCGGAGCCTCTGCACGCAAGTTCTTGCCTGCCCCTTCCATGCTGACTCCGGATATTCCTGTTGTCACCAGAATTTCTTCATCCTTCTCCGTATTAAAATCAAAACGGGCAACATAGGCCGTACCGATCCAGCCGCGATCCTTCGTAGCGATGGAAGTCGTGTCCAGATGATAAGCCACGAAAGGTTTCGAAAAACGGGTTTCAAAATAGACATGCTGTAAAGGTGACCAGCCCTGTGAGAAACGATATCCGCGGATCGTCATCGAATCGACCACTTCGATTCGCGAATCCAGAGTGAAGTCCCAGTTCATCGCTTTTTTGAGGTTCAGGAATACGGATGCCTCCGCCTTGGGGAACGTATAACGCTGAATGCCGCAACGTTCGGTCGCGGTCAACTCGACATTAATATTATAATCTTTCAGTAGTACACGGTAATAGCCAGCCGAAGCCGCCTCGTCATTATGCGAGAATGTCGAATAGATGCCCAAAGGAGCAGGCGCTTCCTTATACGGACGCGTTACCGGCATGAAAGAGATATCGTACAAATCCCCCGCACCCGTCCCGGACAGATGTGTATGGCTGAAACCGGCAATAGTCGTGTCGGGATAGAAATAGCCTGAAATACGGTCCCAACCGGGAAGCCCGTTGTCGGGACTCAACTGAACCATTCCGAAAGGTACTTGCGCTCCCGGATAGGTGTTGCCGGTAAAATCCGTCCCGATAAAAGGATTTACATATTGTGTATAATCATCCGCCTCCTGTTGTTTTTCCGGCGTGCAGGCTGCCAGAGCCAGCAAGGAGACCGCCAATAAGGAAATGTGCCTCATGTTTACTGTTGTTTTAGTCTTGACAAATATACAAAAAAAGAGACGCACCTATTAAATATGCGTCTCTTCTATAACTATTTTACAATGTCTGTAGTTTTAAGCCGGTGCAATTTCCGTATTCTCTTCATCTTCATCGTCAAGATCTTCTTCTTCGGGAGGATCTTTCTTCACAAAAAGGGCACTCAATTCGAACAGCCCATACAACGGGAAGAATACGATACTTAATGTGAACGGGTCACTACTCGGAGTAATGAATGCTGCTGCAACCAACAGCCCCACGACAGCATGTCGTCTATACTTGTGGAAGAACGAACGCTTCAACAAACCGATCTGCGACATGAGCCACGACACCAAAGGCATTTCAAAGACAATCCCCATCACAAAGATCAGCATCAGGAAATTATCCATGTACGAATCCAGAGATACCTGTTCTATGATATTAGCACTTAATTCGTATGTTGCCAAAAAACGCAGTGTCATCGGGAATACCATAAAATATCCGACTGCACATCCGACAAAGAACATAATTGTTCCCAACAGGAATACCCATCTGACATTCTTTTTCTCATTCTCATATAAAGCAGGACTGATAAACTTCCAGATTTCCCACATCAGATAGGGAAAAGTAAGCACAAGTGCCAGCCAAAAAGAGGTAGTCATGTGAGTAAAGAACTGAGATGCCAGTTTGATATTAAATATCTGCACGTGAAAATTATCATTGCAGAAATCCGGTAAAACATCAAACCACGGACTGATATTCGCCAACCACTGGTTCAACTCGCAAAGCCATCTGTAAAAGATAAAATCAGATGAACAAGGAGCCTCTATCACACGGTGGAATATACCATTTTCCCCCCGCATAAAGGCAAAACTGCCTATAGCAAAAACAAAGAGCGCTAAAAAAGAACGGAACAGAGTCCAACGAAGTGCCTCCAGGTGGTCCCAGAAGGACATTTCTTCTTGTTCTAATTCTGCCATCTTTTACTTCTTATCAGTATCGTCCAGCTTAATGTCGTCTTCTAATCCTTTTACACCGTCTTTAAAGTTCTTCACACCTTTACCGATACCTTTCATCAGTTCAGGTATTTTTTTGCCACCGAAAAGTAACAACACAACAATGGCGATAATAACAATTTCGCCTGTACCTAAGTTTCCAAGAAATAATAATTGATCCATGATATTGTATAAATTAGTCGTTAATATTTCTGTTATCGATGGGGCAAAGATACAATTTGTAATGAATAGTACCCCAGTTATTCTAAATTTATTACCTTTGCGCCATCTTAAAAAACTGAAATTAGAAAAAGATTAGAAAAAATGAAAGCGTATGTATTTCCCGGTCAGGGTGCACAGTTTGTCGGAATGGGAAAAGACCTTTACGAAAACAATCCCCTTGCAAAAGAGATGTTTGAGAAGGCTAACGAAATCCTCGGTTTCCGTATTACCGATCTGATGTTCTCCGGAACAGACGAAGATCTGCGTCAGACAAAAGTAACACAGCCTGCCATTTTCTTACACTCAGTCATTCTTGCTAAAACATTAGGTGACCAGTTCAAACCGGATATGACAGCCGGACACTCCTTAGGAGAGTTCTCTGCACTTGTTGCAGCCGGAGCATTGTCTTTCGAAGACGGACTTGTCCTGGTATCCAAACGCGCTATGGCGATGCAGAAAGCCTGCGAAGCCACTCCCTCGACTATGGCTGCCGTTCTGGCATTGCCGGACGAAAAAGTAGAAGAGATTTGCGCAAGCATCGAAGGCGAAGTTGTCGTTTGTGCAAACTACAACTGTCCGGGGCAGCTTGTCATCTCCGGTTCCGTACCAGGTATCGATGCCGCATGTGAAAAAATGCTGGCTGCCGGTGCAAAACGTGCACTGAAACTGAAAGTGGGTGGCGCTTTCCACTCTCCGCTGATGGAACCGGCCCGCGCAGAACTGGCTGCTGCTATCGAAGCAACCCCAATCCACAAACCGGCTTGCCCTGTTTACCAAAATGTAAGCACGAAAGGCGAAACCTGCCCTGAAACAATCAAGGCTAACCTGATCGCCCAACTGACCGCTCCGGTTCGCTGGACACAGAGCGTCCAGAACATGATTGCCGACGGAGCCGATCACTTCATCGAACTGGGTCCGGGTGCCGTACTCCAGGGATTGGTTAAGAAGATCAATAAAGAAATGACTACGGAAGGAATGCAATAAGCGATTATTGTCCCGACTATATGAAAAAGGTTGGCAGATGTTCGATTAAGGACTTTTCTGCCAACCTTTTTTGAAAGGTTTCAACCTATATGAAGAGTGTATAATTTCTCGCGGTCAAGACCATATTTATCTTCCATGCTCCTAAGTATTTCTTCATTGAAGACAACCGGACGATTCAGCTTTTTCATTTCACGATAGCCTTTATAGACCATTCTCAGCATCTTTCCCGGATTGAAAACGACGGACGAAGTGATCCAGCAGCCATGCGTACACCAGCAATTGGCCTTCGCCCCGTGTCCGATGGCATTTATCTCCTGCTTCATTGCATCGCCCTGCATCACTTTAGCGATGTCACAACCATACTCTTTGACATTTCCGAGCGGTTCCCGGAGTTCACAAGCACGGAAACGGCCGTCATAATCGATCACAAGGGTGGTCTCGCCGGCCGTGCAATCCATTCCCCACGGAGTCGGTTCGTCAATATTGCCGGCACGCACATTATATAACGTCCGGATGAACCCCAGATAGAAGAAGCGGGTGATCGGTTTTCTGAGACCGGTGGTTTCCTGTACCATGCGATCGGCGTAACCGCAATAGATCGGCGCCACGTCATCTTGTATTTTCCGCAATGTCGATTCCGTCAGTATCTTCACTCCGTCATCGCGTGTCATGCCGCGGGCGGCTTCGATGGTATGGGTGGAAGTGTGGAAACGGGCGAATACCCAAAACATGAAGTCTTGTATTTCATCGATATTATATTTAGTGATGACGGTCGCGACATTTTTCAGCACTTTCCCGTCGTCGCGGAAATGTTCGTCTATTTTCTTAAGGGTTTCCAGCCCTTTATAGAAATTACCCGGAACACCGCGCTGGATATCGTGTGTTTTACCAAAACCGTCGAGGGAAAGGCTGACGTTAAAGTTGGTTTCGGGACAGCTTTTGCGCAAACGGGCTATCCATTCGACAATCAAGTCCGGCCTCAATCCGTTGGTCGGGATGTTGACATCTTTCACGTGGTTATTCCGATAAAACATTTCGATTATCTCCGGCAGGTCTTCCCGCAAGGTCGGCTCACCACCAGAAATCCATAGGCGATTGAACTCGCCGGCCGTTTCAGAAACTTTCCTGATTTCGTCAAAGGTCAAATCCTTCTCCTTTTTATCCATTTCCCCTGCATAGAAACACATGGCGCATTTGGCATTGCAGCGTCCTGTCACAAAAAGAAAAACCGATTCGAGCTGCCTTTTGGTACTCATCGCCCGGAAAGAGCTCTTTGTTCGTTTTGTTGTCATTTTTTACGTATATAATATAGTTGTTTGCTTCATGGTGACTTCGCAAAGGTCTGTCATAATCATGCACAAAACAAGTTCTATCTTTACGATAAAATGCTCAATTATTACTATTTCCGGTAAGAGCGAGCAATAGCAACAAAAAAACAACGCCGTACATTCGGAAACGTACGACGCTGCTAACATTAATACAATATGGAGTGTGTCTGTGCTATTACTTCAGGTTCCACCACAAGGCAGTTCCTACCACATCCGGGCCGCCCAGCAGTTCGAGGGCTTTGTTATAGCCTTCGAGGTTGTTCGTCTGGATATTGGCCGGGTAGCGGTAACGCTTCGGATAAAATTCCAGACGGCATTCTTTCGAGGTGGCAACCGTCAGCGGAACCTGGTTTAGCGGGTTGTAGTCTTTTTCGACAGCTTGGTTCTCGAAGAAAGGCAATCCGATGCGGCGATGATCACTCCAGGCTTCTTCCGGCAACCAGGGCACCTGGGCAATATATTTCTGCGTAAAGATCTTCGTCATGGCATCGTTGTTATAAGCGCCGCCACGATAAATGGAGTTCTTCGGATATGTATAAGTCATCGTCTTGTTTTCCTTCGTATACGGATCGACATAGTTCACGGTATAGGGCTTTGCCTCGGTCGTATGGTCGAAATTGACGGATGTCCCGATCCTGTTATACTCGGTAGAGGCCAAATAAGCCCCTACTTCACTCAGCAAGCCATGATACTCGAAGCTGGAAGTCACCCCGTTCTCGTAGTTCGACTTGGCAGATCCCGGAACATTCCAACCGCGCACGCCGGCTTCAGCCAGCAGGAAATAGCTTTCCCACGGTCCGAAATAGACACGTTTTTGGGTACTCATGCGGTATTGCTTGGATATGGAAGGATAGTTATAGTTCTTTCCGGTCAATTCGGTAGCCAAGCTACCTTTCACGTCCCATTCGCCGGCCACCCATGTGCCCCAGGTGTATTTAGGATCGATTGTCAACATCGGCTTTGTATTATCGTTCGGATCGAAGAGGGAAACCGGTTTCACGTCACTGGCTGCCCCGATATAATCGGAATAGACAACCCCGTCGTTCCACCCTACTACACTGAACAGTTTCGGTGCACGCGGATCGACATACTGCGGAATACCGTCGAAATAGAATCCGGCACACGGATCGTTCGTCGTCAACGGAAAATGCTTATCCAGATACAAACCCATATAAGTATGCGGATCCTTCAAATGCGTCTTCAACGAATCGGGCAGCGGAAATTCGCTGTTTCCCAGGCCAACCACCAGATTCTTGAATGTAACAGACATCGCCTGCGCATTCCAAGTACGGGACATGACGCTGGTCAAGTCGCTCCATCCGTCCTTTTCCTGTACGCCGGCAAGTTCGGAGAGAGAAGATATATACCCTTTGGAGGCGGCATCTTCAAACTCGCTCTCGGCCAGTTGCGGGTTGGCATTCACGATACGCATCGCCAGACGCATACGCAGGGAATTGGCATATTTCTTCCACATACTTACATTTCCAGCATAGAAAGCGTCTTCGGCCGACATCGGAGACATATCGATCGACGGATCGAGAGCGGCCTCCGCTTCCTTCAACTCTTTCAGGATAAAGGTATAGATAGCTTCTACACTATCATACTCGCCCGGAACGCCAGAAAAAGCATCCAACGCCGGAATCGGGCCAAAACCGTCAGAGACCTCAGAGTTCAGGTAAGCCCGCCAGATACGTGCCATCTGGATCACATTCTTATAATAAGGATAGAGCTCGGCTTCGCCATCGGCCACCTTCTTCTCGCCCAGCTGAACGGCTTTTGTTGCCTGGTTCAGCCATTTCACGGCGTAGTCGTTACTCAGGTAGCGCGTAATATAGTCATTATTATCCGTACCGATCGTGAAACCGCTTCCCCGGTTGAAACGGGACGCCCGGTTCCAGGTCAGGATAAACATACGTTCGGCGATCTCCGGATTCATCTGGTCGCCAATGATCGAGGCGTTCAGGAACCATTCAGGCTTCACCTTACTTTCATCCACCTGATTCGGATCTTCATTTATCTCCTGAAAATCGCTACAGGAAGAAAACAAAGCTGCCACGGAGAACATGCCTACTAATATTCTATTTTTTGCGTTCATATTTTCTATTGTTTACAAAATGATTACAAATTATCAAAAAAATCTGCTGCCCGACGACCGGAAAGTTCCAAATTCATTTTTTCTTGTTTTCAGCGGCCGGACGGCAAAAATATTTTTAGAACCCTACCGTCACGTTAAATGTGAACGAACGGCTTGTCGGAGCGGCCCCGTTTTCAAAACCGGTCGCATTCGTGTTGGTTGCCGAAACGGATTCGGGATCGATCCCCGGCAGGTTGTAATGGATCATCCACACATTATTGCAGGTAGCCGACAGGTTCAGACGCTGGAACGGCGTCTTTTTCAGCATGTTTTTATTGAACGTATATCCCAGAGTGATGTTACGCAGACGAATATTAGTCGCATCGTATGTGAAGACTTCCGGCAAGCCGTAATTACCGGTCGATCCGATCCGTTCCCAATAGTTCTGATGAGTAACCGGAACATTGTTGTCCACATATCCCCCGTCTTTCTGTACAACCGTGTTAGGCACGACAAAATCCTGACGTTCACCGTTCACCACTGTTCCGGCTGCATTACCCCGGACAAACAGGTTGGACGCCGTTGCCGAATAGATGTCGCCACCGATACGGAAGTCGATGAGGAAACTCAAGTTAAATCCTTTATATGAAAAGTTGTTTGTCAAACCGAGCATCCAATCCGGGCTTTGGTTACCCACCTTGCTCTTCTCGGTCGAGATTAGCGGTAAGCCGTCTTCGCCGACGATCACCTTTCCATAATGCGGGCTGTCCTTGTCAGTCACACGCAGGAAGGTTTGTCCGTAAATATCACCATAATAACTACCTTGCGCGGCCACGATCTGGATCGCATCCAGTGTCTTGATGTCATAAAGCGTGACGCCCGGATAAAGGTCGATGATCTTGTTGCGGTTCAGTGAGAACTGGGCTGTCGCATTCCAGTTGAAACCCTGCGGGTCATGGCTCTGGAAGATAGCGCCGTTCAGCGAGATTTCCAGACCTTCGTTCTGGATATTACCGGCGTTCACCTTGCGTGAACTATATCCGGCAAACGGGTCCAGCGGCAGGTTCAGCAACTGGCGGGTAGCATTCGTCTTATACCAGGCGAAATCCAAACCTAAGCGGTTCTGAAGGAAACGCACGTCGAAACCGGCTTCCCATGATTTGATCAACTCGCTTCGTACGCTCGGATCAAACAAGGTTTGACCGGGGGTAGCCGTCGTATTTCCATTCTCATCCTTTCCCACCGTATAATTATTATATAATTGATACGGGTCGAGGTCATTACCTACTTCCGCATAAGAAGCCCTTACCTTTGCAAATGTGAACCATTCCGGCATACTACCTCCGATCTTGGGCAACATATCCGAGATTACACCGGAGAGACTGACCGAAGGATAGAAATAGGAGCGGTTGGCCTTGGACATTGTAGACGACCAGTCGTTACGGGCTGTCACGTCCAGGAACAAGTAACCGTCCCAGTTCAGTTGTAACGATCCATAGAGGGAGTTCATTTTCCGGCGGATCAACTCAGAAGTCACGGTCGGCTTGTTAACGCCGTTGTTCAGGGAGAACAGGTTCGGAACCAACAATTCGCCCGCCGAAGCGTTCATCTTGGTTCTTTGCTGCATCATCAGGTTACCGCCGAAGGTAACGAAACCGCCCAGGCGATCCAGCAAATTATCTTTGCGTGCGGTAGCCAGGAAACTATAGTTGTTTTCGTAGAACGTTTCTGAACCTTCGTTATACAAGCCTCGGGGAGAGGTGTTGCCGCCGGCATATACTTTCTCGTTCTTGGTTGTCGTATAATAGTCGGTACCGCCGCGCAGTTCGATATCGAACCAGTTTGTGGGTGAATATTTCAACGATACATTTCCCAAAAGACGGTTACGGGTATCGTTGTTCTGGCGGTATTTGGTCACCCAATACGGGTTTTCCTGCGGGTTCTTGGAAGCGTCCCACCAGATCATATTGCCCTCTTCGTCCACACTCTGCTTGAACTGTGCCACATTCAGCGAACGCGGCAGGTTATAGATCGTGTTGAACGCATTCGACGGATTCACACCCTGGATCGGGCGGTTGTGGGCATTCATATTGATGTAATTCACCTTGGCATCCACTTTCCATTTCTCCGCCTTATCGAGGAATGTAGTGGCACGCAATGTGATATTTGTCTTGTTCAGCCTTGACTCCGGTGTAATACCGGCATCGTCCGAACGGTTGATGGAGGTAAAGACGGAAGTACCGTTGATATTCTGCTGGAAACTGACGCCTTCGTTAAAAGAAGTTCCAGTACGAAAGAAGGCGTCGATATTGTCATATGTCCTCAAGGGCACCTGATGTCCGAGCCAGTCCGTCACCGTCTGTCCTTCCGCTTTCGGTCCCCAACTCAAGCGGGACTGGTTGTCGTAAACACCGACCGAACCTTGTCCGAAACTGTTCTGCATATCCGGCTTGAGGAAAATGGATTCGGTCGTGATACCGGCGTTAACCGTGATACCCAGACCTTCGTTTTTCCGTCCTGATTTGGTTGTGATCAGGATCACGCCGTTACCGGCTCTCGAACCGTAGAGAGCGGCAGCCGAAGCACCCTTCAGCACCGTCATCGATTCGATGTCTTCGGGATTGATATCGGAAAGCCCGTTACCCATATCCGTACCGGAGTTACCCCAGACATCGTCCACACCACCCGTAAAGTTATCCATCGGCGTACCGTCCACCACGATCAGCGGTTGGTTGCTTCCGGACAACGAACTGTTACCGCGGAGCACGATCTTCGAAGATCCTCCCACCCCGTTACTGGAACGGACAATCTGCAAACCGGAGACTTTACCGGACAACGAATTGGCAAGATTCGGTTCGCGGGAAGACAACAAGTCGTCTCCCTTCAACTCCTGCATGGCATATCCCAGCGCCTTTTTATCGCGCTTCATACCCAAAGCAGTCACGACTACTTCATCCAATTTCTGCGTGTCCTCTTCAAGATGTACGGACACTGATGCTTGTCCGGTATAAGGAATATCTTGTGTGGCGTAACCAAGAAAAGATATTTGGATAATATCTCCCTTTTTCACCCCATCCAAAGTGAAGTTACCATCCATATCGGTCATTGTCCCGTTGGTGGTTCCTTTTATGACAACAGACGCGCCGGCAACCGGTCCTAAAGCATCTTCGACGACTCCCGTTACTTTTGCATTTTGTTGGGAAATGTCAGTGGTCGGATTACCTGCACCTGAAGCCGCGTATATATTTCCGGAGAAACACAACGTACTCGCAAGCAAAACCATGCTGACAGGCTTAATTCTTTTCAACATAACTAATGTTTTTTGTTTAATTTATGATACATGTCTTGGCAGAAACCAACGTCTTTTTTGATATATGTAACACAAAAAAAGAGAAGTTGTTTTGTATTTAACTTTTCCGACAAATAGAAGGTCATACAGGAAAAATATACCGGAAGCATACCCATAAATTGTTTCACAAGGATTAGAGCAGACGGATAGAAAGTCAGAAAAGAAAAAAACAAAAAGTTTTTTTTTGATTTGGGTACAAAAAATTAAAAAGCCGCCAACCGTCTCCTCCACAGAGACAGCCGGCGGCCCTTAAAGACTTATAACTATTAAGAAATGTTTATTGCAGAGCACCCTGGTTGGCAGCAGTCGGCCAATACGGATTCTGATAAATCGGAGAAGATGAAACATCTCCGCTACCGGAAGTGATGTCCAGATGCTGGATGTTAATCGGCTTCAGGTAATGAGCCATTGCCCATTTGTAACCATCTTTTGCAATCGAGTTAGACAACTTTTCATACGGACGATAGTATTTGCTGAGATTCGGAGCCGAAACATTTGCTTTCGGATTTTCCATACCGTAGACCAGCAGGCTTTCACCGGTTGTTTCATCTTTATACCAATTCTGCATTTCGCCCCAGATCTTTATACCTTCGATATGATACGGGGTTGTGATCATCTGATCCATTGATCTCCAACGGCACAAATCCATATAACGCAACGCTTCGGCCATCAATTCGCAACGACGTTCACGACGGATGTTATACAAAGTCGGATCGATCAACTGACCGGCGGAATAAGCACCCCAGTCATTCTTAGCTTCTTCGCTCATAACGGTGGCAGCGATTGTCTTATTGTAATCCGGATCGACATGGGCACGTTCGCGCAAAGCTCTCCAATAGCTCTGTGCTTTTGCATCCAGGTTTCCATTTTTTTCATAGCATGCCTCCATATAGTTCAGCAAAGCTTCCGATGCACGGAAAGTGATGGAACCAGTATAGTTTTCACCGTTCACACATTGTGCTTGGTCGAAGCTACCGCCTTTACGCAAGGCATAACCGGTTGCATAACCTTTGGCAGCATCACCCGTCAGGATATTGGGAACAGGTTCTACCGGAACGGCATGGTCGCCTTCGACAGCCTCGATCAAGATGTTTTTCTGTCCCGGTTCTTTCAGGAAGATCGTCAAGCGGGAATCACGTTCCTTGCGGACATCCGCAATCGTCTCGTCACCCTTATAGCCACTACCGGCTGCATAGATCGGCAGACCGTTTGCCATCAGGAAGCCGTCGACCATACCGCGAGTCACCCCGACACCGTAATCACCGAACTGTGCTCCTACAACCACACAATGTACCTGTCCGAGCCCTTTGCTATACGGACGCCACAACAGTACTTCGCTATAGGATGACATATCCACGGCCGAGAACATATCCATATATGGGTTAGCAGGTTCCGTAGCAGCTTGCTGTACCAATCCGGTGTTTTCAACCAAGACTGTTGCATCAGCCACTTCCTGAGAAGCCTCCATTGCCAGTGTGAGGAAATAGTTGATTTCGCTGTCGATATCGCCAGTCGGGTACTGGTAATTAGCATTGTAATCTTTTTCTTTTCCCGGCCACCCCGGACCGTTCGGAACGAATGCCGTATTTTTGAAATATTTCAACCAGGTACCTTCAAACAAGGCAACACGAGACTTCAAAAGTAAAGCAGACTCCTTGTTAATACGTGTCTTTGCCTTATCTGGATTAGATTCCATCAACACGATAGCCGAATCCAGGTCGGAAATGATGAAACGGGCCACTTCGTTACGCGGCGAACGTTTGCTGGCTTCTACCAGCGGATCCATCTGGTCGGGCAACGTATTCCGCACGATAGGGAAGTCGCCGAACATTTGATAGCGTTTGAAATACTCATAAGCACGCAGAAAATACATTTCTCCGATATAATGGCGGATATTCGCATCCGAACCGCTGATCTGCTTGGCTGTATAGCGCGGCATCACATTTTCAAGGAAATAGTTACAGCTGTAGATGAATTTGAAACGATATGGGTCATCGTCCGCCTTCTGTGACTGTATTGTCTTCCACTGTCCCGGAATATATTTATTGTCATAATTAATATAAGCCTGGTTATCCGTATGCTGATCCGTACCGAACGTTCCATAGCTCCAGTTACCGTGCGAAGGCAAAATATCGGCATATAGCCCGTTTGCATAAGATGCCAACTGAGATTCTTCAGTCAAATAATTTTCCGGAGAGATAGTCGACTTGGGAGTTTCATCCAAAAAGTCATTGCAGGAACACAACAGTCCCAGCAGGGCCACTCCTGCAACATGTTTAAATATATTGATTTGTTTCATTGTTTCCTGTTATTATAAAGTTACACTAATACCAAATGATATTGTCTTTGACAATGGATAAGCATTACCATTATTGTCTTTACCGCCGCTAACGGTTTCCGGGTCGAACATATTGGCCAGAGATGTACCTGTCCACAAGTTTTCACCTGAAACGAATACACGTAGTTTATTGACATAGATCTTATTAGTCAATGTAGAAGGCAATGTATATCCTAACTGAACGTTCTTCAAACGGATGTAAGCAGCATTCTGCAAATAACGGGTTTGTTTCTTGTTATTCTTATCAGAATCAAAGATAGGACGCGGATAATAAGCATTCAGGTTAGCAGATAAATCATTAGAAGCTTCGGCACGGAAATAGTCTGCATGTTCTACAAAACCAGTTGAATGCCAGATACCACTGTTACCAACTCCCCAGAAATAAGAGCTACCCTGCCAATAGTCGCGTTTCATCACACCTTGGAAGAAAGCACGGAAATCAAAACCTTTCCAATCTGCATTCAGATCCAGACCGAACTGGAAACGGGGAGTTTCATTACCAATCACTTTCATATCGCCATGGTCATCCAACTTGTTTCCACCGTTATCGATCTTACCGTCACCATTCAGATCGGCATACATGATATCACCGGCTGCCCAGTTCGTACCCAGTGCATTCTGTCCGCCGTTAGGCAATGAAGCCAGGTGTTCATCCATTTCACTCTGTGATTTTGCAATGCCAATTGTTTCATATCCCCAGATTTCACCCATCTTACGGCCGGCATTATATTTATCCAATGTACCGGTCGGGTTCGGATAACGGGTAATTTCAGTTTGTGCATCGGAAAGGATAAATGTCACGCCATAGCCCAATCCATTTTTTAAACGGTCTTGCCAACTGATATTCAAATCGAAACCATAGGTTTTCAAGTCGGTATTGTTCGTCTTCGGAACATCCAGTCCCAGGATAGCAGGCAACTCAGGAGCCGGGCCGATCATATCCAATGTCTTACGCTGGTAATAATCGAACGATCCGGTCAAACGGTTATTCAGAGCACCGAAGTCCAAACCGATATTCCAGTTGCGAACACGTTCCCAACCTAAGGTAGAACTGATTAGTGCCGGCACATAAGCAGCATTCGGAAGAATACCTCCCTGCAACCATTTACCGTCACTCGCCTTTACAGACAAAGACTGGTAAGTCGGATACCATTCAGTTGTATTCTGGTTACCCAGTTCACCATACGATCCACGGAATTTGAATGTTCCGACATATTCAGCCAAATCGCCCCAAAATTCTTCTCGAGCTACATTCCAACCCACAGAGAAGGAAGGGAACCAGTTCCAGCGCTGATCTTCACGGAAACGGGAAGTTCCATCATAGCGCAGGTTCACTTCTGCCAGATATCTACCCTCATAGTCATAGTTCAAACGGCCGAAGAAACCGGCTGTGCTCCAACGTGCACGTGAACCGTTTGTCGAAGGAGTCACCGGATTGCCCTGATAGTCCAAGCCAGTAGTGATATCGACTTCCGGTAATCCCGGTACGATAATGCCATTCCGCTGCAAACCAAATTTAGTCTGGCTCAAGCGCTCAGCCTGGAAACCAACCATCGCCTTGAAGTTATGACCTGATTCCAAACTATGTGAATACTCTGTATAAGCATTGATATTCATATAATTTTCTTTCAGGTAATCTTCATGCACATTCGAACTTTGATTATAAACATACGGATTACCATCAATGTCATGGTTATAAGTCAACTGCTTGTCCCAATGACGATTGGCTGATTTGATACGATAGTTAAAGTCAACATGTGTAACCCAGTTCTTAATCGGTTCAAGAATTAATGAAGCCTGTTGATATAAATTATCAGTTTGTGTTTTATCACGACCTCCATCGCGCAGGCCTAATGCCGGAGAAGGAGAAGAATATAAATACCCATTACTGTCATATAGTGGCAATGTAGGCCATCCCTGACGGGCCAAGTTGTAATACAAGTCGTCAGTCAAATCGGCAGGACGTCCGTAATCTTCACGAGTGAAACGGTTGCTGTAATTGAACTTTGCCCAGTCTGTCAAAGTCACATTAATTTTAGCAGTCGTAGTATAGCGGTTATACTGATCTTGGTTGAACTCCATCAAACCATTCTGATCCAGATAGTTCATTGACAGATAATAGCTAATCTTTTCCGTACCGCCATTAACACTCAGGTTATGCTCTTGTGAGAAAGCCCAATCCCGATACAGAGCATCATACCAATCCGTATTCGCATTACCGGCAGCATAACCGTCTGCCCAATATTGACCATTCGCAATAATAGGATCTTTCAATGTTCCGTTCTGATAATCTTTAATTCGCTGCAAATGGTCGGTAGTGAAATGCGGAGTCTGTCCGGCATTGATCGCTGCGTCATTATAGAAAGTAGCGAACGTATATGAATCCATCTGATTTGGAGTCTTCACCGGATCGTTCCAACGGAAACTATTGTTGTAGTTTACTACCGGTTTTCCTGTTCTACCGCTTTTTGTGGTAATAAGGATCACACCGAAAGGAGCACGGGAACCGTAAATAGAAGAAGCGGCTGCATCCTTCAAAACGGAAATATTTTCAATATCCTGTGGGTTGATAGAGTTGATATCACCTTCCATGCCGTCGATCAAAACCAGCGGACTACCTTTGGAACCTTCACCGATAGTAGCAGTACCACGTACTTGTATATCTGCCGTTTTCTCCAAACTACCACTGGACGAAGAAATCTGCAAACCCGGTACCATACCCTGCAGGGCTTGTGTGGCATTCATTACAGGACGAGACTCCAACGCCTCCGAATTAACCGTTCCGACAGAACCTGTTAAATTCACCTTTTTCTGAGTACCGAAACCAACGACAACGACTTCATCCAATTTTTGGGTGTCTTCTACTAATTTGATCTGGAGAGATGCCTGCCCGGTATATGGGATTTCCTGAGTCGTGTAACCAATAAAAGAAATCACGATAATATCCCCTTTCTTTACACCTTCCAAAGTAAAATTACCATCCATGTCCGTCATGATACCATTGGTGGTTCCTTTTACAATCACAGATGCTCCGGCAACGGGTCCGAAATCATCTTCTACAATACCTGAACATTTACCACTTTGTTGGGAAATGTTCGTGCTTTCTCCGACTATGGTCGGTTCGGCTAAAGCGCTTTTAGGGAAAGAAAACGCTCCAGCCAATAAAATTAAGCTGATAGGTCTGATTCTTTTAAACATAATTTGTGTTTTATTTAATTGAAAGAATTACTCTAATTTCCATAATAACTTATTATTTAATGAAATAAGCAAGTTCTACACATCTTCGTTTTAGTGTTTAAATGATATTAGTTCTAAAAGAACTCCGCACATTTCATATCGGTGTCAAAGATATGAAAATTTTCCGTCACCCTGTTATTTTTCTTAAAAAAATACGTAGAAGTCTCTTTTTTAACACTCTGTCCTTTGGAGTAATCTTTACTATTGTTCTGTTTGTCAACACAATATGATAATTGAAAATATATAGCTCTATAAAATAGGTAAATAAAAAAACGAGGTCGAAGTACTGCTGACTTGTCAAAAAAAGTGCACCAAAGAGACTTATGCCTTTTAAGTAATTATTACATAAAAGGACTTCCATCTTTACAGATTCTTGTTAATCAGCATTTTACTCAGGAAGACTAAAATCATATCAAGGCAAAATATACCTGAGTTCTTTTAGAACTAATTACAAACACAGATAAACACTATACGCAAAAACTAAAAAACTCTAACATTTTGTATACATGATGTAGAAAAGCGATAACAAGCGCCATCATTTTAATTAAAAGAGCATTCTTTCAATTAAATATAAGACACAAATTATGTTGAAAAATTTCAAACCTATCAGCTTAATCTTGCTGGCAGGTGCAACTTGTCTCCCTGCAAGTATTTTTGCAGAAACAATGCCCGCCAAGCAAAGCATGAACATTTCCCAGCAAAGCGGAAAAGTTACAGGTACTGTGGAAGATGATCTGGGCCCTGTCGCCGGAGCATCAGTCGTCGTGAAAGGAACAACCAATGGAAACATTACCGACATGGATGGTAATTTCACATTGGAAGGTGTAAAGAACGGAGATATTATCCAGATCTCCTTCATTGGTTTCACCACCCAGGAGATCAAATACACCGGACAAACTACTCTTCAAATCAAATTGGCAGAAGACACCCAGAAACTGGAAGAAGTCGTGGTCGTTGGTTATGGTGTACAAAAGAAGGTTAACCTGACAGGCGCCGTAGGGATTGCAGACGGTGATATATTGGAAGACCGTCCGATCGGTAATATCGCGCAAGGTTTGCAAGGTGTCGTGCCGAACTTGAACATTGACTTTGCCAGTGGAGACCCGACAGCAAGCACGACGTTTAACATTCGTGGTGCAACGTCTATGAACGGTGGTTCCGCTTTATTGTTGGTCGATGGTGTCGAGACAGCAGACCTCTCTCTGCTGAACCCGCAGGATATTGAAAGCGTATCCGTATTAAAGGATGCCGCATCCGCTTCTATCTACGGTGCACGTGCTGCATTCGGTGTTGTTTTAATCACAACAAAGAAAGGGAAGAAGGAGCAGAAGGTACAGGTCAACTACAACAACAACTTGTCCTGGTCAACAGCATCCCGGCTGCCGGAAGGCATTTCTTCCGATAAGTGGCTTGCCACTATGAACACGGCAGCAGACAACTCAAATGCAAAGAAATTCAGCCAGGAACTTATTAACGCAGTAAACAGCTACATTGCGGGTACAGGTCCATCTTCTTTTCTGGAGACAAACGGACAAATTACCGCTATGGGCGAATGGGGGTATGCCGGTAATACGGATTGGTTTGAAGAGATGTACAAACCGGCTTTCATGCAGCAGCATAATGCAAGCATAAGCGGCGGATCTGAAAAAAGCACCTATTACGGTTCTCTCGGTTATAAAGGCCAGGACGGGCTTTTCCGTCACGGGACAGACAAATATAACCGCATCAACATGACGTTCAACTATTCAACCCAAATCACAAAATGGTTTGAAATGACATTCCGAACGAAATACAACCGTAACACTTCCGACACTCCTAATACTTATTCATATATGGGATCATCCCCACACTATGAAGTCTACCGTTCATTCCCGTGGATTCCGATGTATACGGCAAACGGAGATTATGCAGGTATAGGAGGTTCCGGATTCAACTATAACATGCCGGGGCGTATGGCGCTTGCCGGACGAAACAAGATGAATTCAGACGATTTCTGGTATACGGCTGCTTTCAACCTTACTCCTCTTGCAGGTTTGTCTATCAAGGGAGATTATACTGGTAACAAATACTACGAAAATCATACTGAAAACGTTAAGACTATTTACCAGACCAATCCGGACGGAAGTCAAAGTGCGGTTGCGGGTAATACTAATTCATTAAAAGAAGCACGTTACAGTACGACTTATCAGGCATTGAACATATATGCTGATTATAAAAAATCATTCAACGATGCACACAATTTCGGCATAATGATCGGTTACAACCAGGAAAGCAAAAAGACAAATAACCTGTCAGTAACGACACAGAACCTGTTCAACAACGACAAACCGATTATCGACCTTGCCAACACGCATCAAATGCCTGTCTATACTGGAACGATCTGGGCTGTACAGGGTGCATTCTTCCGTTTGAACTATGATTACATGCAGCGTTATCTGATCGAAGTAAACGGACGTTATGACGGTTCGTCCAAATATGCAAGTGGGGACCAGTGGGGATTCTTTCCTTCAGTATCCGCCGGTTGGCGTATCTCCGAAGAACCATTCTTCGAAGCTGCACGCAACATCTTTGACAATTTAAAACTGAGAGCGTCTTACGGAGGTTTGGGTAACCAGGTAACCGACGGTAATTTCCAATACCTCAGTTATCTGAACAGTAAGACATTGAGCTACCTGATCAACGGACAAATGGCCGGAGGTTTGACTGCACCGACGTTGGCAAGTACTAATATCACCTGGGAAAAGG
Source organism: Parabacteroides vesiculifaciens (assembly GCF_049860805.1). Lineage (NCBI taxonomy): Bacteria > Pseudomonadati > Bacteroidota > Bacteroidia > Bacteroidales > Tannerellaceae > Parabacteroides > Parabacteroides vesiculifaciens. The sequence continues at coordinate 1,016,547 of NZ_CP187555.1, read as the reverse complement.
TTTACACGACAAACGTCGGTTTAGACTGGACCATGTTGAACGGACGCCTGACAGGATCATTCGACTACTATATCCGCGATACAAAAGACATGGTAGTCAGCCGTACATATCCAGCCGTATTAGGCACATCAGGAGGTAAAGAAAATATCGCCGACATGCGTACCAAAGGTATGGAACTGTCGCTGACCTGGAACGATGAAATCAAGGACGTTGCCGGAAGCCCGCTGAACTATTCCATCGGCGTTGGATTGTCCGACAATACATCTGAGATAACTCGCTACGATAATCCGACGAAGAGTTTGAATGAAACTTATTACGAAGGAATGAAGATCGGTGAAATCTGGGGGTATGTAACAGAAGGTTTCATCCAAAATTCAGAAGAAGCTGCTGAAATGGCCAATAAACAATCATTTATCAGCTCAACCTGGATTCCCGGTGATATCAAATATGCAGATTTGAACGGAGATAATAAAATCAACCAGGGAAACAACCGCGTAGGAGACTCAGGCGACCGTAAAGTGATTGGTAACAACACACCGCGTTACAACTTCAACATCAATCTCGGCGGTTCATGGAAAGGTTTCGACCTGCGTTTGTTCTTCCAGGGAACGATGAAGCGTGACATTTGGTTGGATAGCCCGATCTTCTGGGGATACGATGGTTTGTGGTCTTCCTGTCTGAATGACTACCATGTCGACAACTCATGGTCCGAATCCAACACGGATGCTTACTACCCTGTTCCTTTGTTCAACAACAGAAGTAAACAGGTTCAAACCAAATATATCCAGAATGGAGCTTACATTCGTCTGAAAGACGTAACGCTGAGCTATACGATCCCGAAATCACTGACCAGCCGCATCGGAATCCAACAACTGAAAGTATATGTCAGCGGGCAGAACCTTTGGGAGGCAACCGGTTTGTACAAATATCTGGATCCGGACGTAGTGGGAAGCCGCCAATCTTCGACTAAAGACAGCAACGGTAATGAAGTAACAGTCGGAAGCTTAGCTACTGATAGCGGAGGACGTGTTTATCCGTTTACCCGTTCTTATTCATTTGGTATTAATGTAACATTTTAAAAGAGAAAAAAGAACATGAAAAAGTCAATCATATCATTCTGCGGCTTGCTGTTCTTCGCAGCACAAAGTTGTGACGTACTGGATAAAGAACCTATCGAATTCGTCAGTACGGAAGAAACTTTCGCAAACGCCAATGAAGAAACGCTGCAATCTTATTGCAATACTCTTTATCCCGATATGCTAAGCGGGCACGGAGCATTCAACGGATATAGTTTCGGCATGATGGAAGGTGACTTCCAATCCGACAATATCCTTCCGTGGAGTCCGAATGAAGTGGCATTCAGCCAACATAGTATTTCCACGAAAGACAAAGACAACTGGAAATGGGAAATAGTACGTGCTTGTAACTCATTCCTCGAATACTACGAACTTTCACCCGTAGCGGAAAGCGTAAAACAACGTTATGCAGGTGAAATCCTCTTTTTCAAAAGCATGGATTATTTCAACAAAGTACGTCGTTTCGGCGACGTGCCCTGGTATGACCATGTATTGATTCCAGGAGACGAAGACATTTACAAAGCACGCGATTCGCGGACAGTTGTTATGGCAAATGTATTGAAAGATATCAATCAGGCAATTGCATGGCTGCCTACGAAAGCAACAACCGGCGTCAGCCGTATCAGCAAAGATGCTGCTCTGGCATTGAAAGCACGCTTATGCCTGTTTGAAGGGACTTTCCGTCGCTATCACAACATCGAAGGAGACACGGAATTCCTGCAAGCGGCTTACGATGCAGCCGGTGAACTGATGAAACCGGAATACGGCTATTCGCTTTTCCAGGGTTCCAGCCCCAGCCAGGCATACCACGAGTTATTCATCCAGGCAGACTATAACGGCAATCCTGAAATTATTCTTTCCAGAGAATATGATCCGGCAGTCGGTGGAGCAAACAACGTATCCCGTATGATCGGTGTCGGTGAATCGCCTATCGGTTTCAGCCGCGATGCTGTTGAAGATTATCTTTGTGCAAAAACAGGAAAACCTATCTCACTTTGCGGATGCGAAGGACATACGACACACACGACACTGGTTGCCGAACTCAACAACCGTGATCCGCGCCTGTTGCAGACTGTAGCTTCACCTGAAGCTGGCGAACACTCTTATCAACTCAATGGCAAACGCCCAGGCATAAGCAGCCTGTTGAGCGGACTTTACCAGTCGTCTACCGGTTATGCCGTAGCCAAATTCTTCAATCCTGAAGAATTTACGACTACACATAACATGGGAACAATGGATGCCCCCATATTCCGTTACGGCGAAATCCTCTTGATACGCGCTGAAGCCGGTGCCGAATTAGGCTTGGATCCGGAATTGGACAAAACAATCAATGCCCTGCGTGACCGTGTCGGTTTCACTCATCACTTAACCGCCAATCCTGAACAAGATCCGAAGTTAGTGGAAGAATACCCGACTATCAAAGGTGCGAATGCCAACCTGATCCGTGAAATCCGTCGTGAACGCCGTGTGGAATTAATGGCGGAAGGTCTGCGTTATAGTGACTTGATGCGTTGGGCTTGCGGTTTGCGCCTAAATAAAAAGAAATTAGGTTTTATGCCTGATATCGCAAAAAGCACTGATGATCCAACAGCGTACTCACAAGAAGAATATGACAAGCTTCTTAAAGAATTAGGTTTTGTGGACGGTGCACTCGATGTTTACACCAAACGTATGACAAACCCTGTTCCCAACTTCATCGAACCTAAAAACTATCTGTTCTCCATCCCGACAGACGAAATTGGTTTGAACCCGAATCTGACACAAAATCCAGGTTGGGAATTATAAGAGTATTTTTATACTGAACATTTCCGAAAGGTCCGCTCTTCGCAACAGAAGGGCGGACCTTCTTTGTTTGGGAAACCGCCCTTCCTCTTGATTTTTTTTCAAAGTGTCCCTTCACACCCCCATAAACAATTTAAATACAACAATTTGCTGTGCACCCTGTGAATGCAAGCTGATTCAGTCTTTAGAAATCTACTACCGGATAAATAGAATCCTTCCGATTGAATAACTAATATGCAGGAGGGGATCGCGGAGACGCTTACCCCCAAAGTTAGGCAATCCGATTTCCGGAAAAGCAGCTCACATCCACAGGGTTCACTGCAACCAACAGTTATGTAGCAAGTTACAAGGGATGTGAAGGGTGAATGCAACTCGAACAAGACTCCTTACAGGTATGTTTTTATGGGACGGGAGCTATAAAATATACCCTATAGGCTATTGAAGAAAAGGTACCAGCCTATAGGCGAAAAGGTGCATACCTTTTTCGTAAAAGACTACCACCTTTATCCAAACGAATAACGGCTCTTTTCACTACCGGAAAGCATCCCTTTTCAAACATATATGTTTTGTGATAAAAATCATGACAAAACAATCACATCAATAGTCTTTCTCATTCGCCAAATTCCACATATTCAGGAAAGAGGCTTTTGTAATGTCGACAATCTTATTCCAGTTGATTTTTTCCACATGGTCGCCAGGCATGTGGTAGTCGGGATGACCGTCCGTATGATACCAGATAACCGGGATATCCAGGAGAGCGAACGAAGCGTTATCGCTCCCTCCTACCGGCTTATCCCACGGGCGATAGTCAGGAGCCAGATTCAGACCGTATTTCTTAATATCGTTCTTTAGCCAGTCGCCGAAAACAGGATGTGCTTCCGTATAAAAATAAACAACATGCGTCGGTTTGGACTCGTCATTGTTACGGCCTATCATGTCATAATTCAGATATCCTTTCACCTTGTCCATCTCCGGGAATGTCTGCACAAAATATTTGGAGCCCAACAAGCCTTTTTCCTCACCATCCCAGAAAGCGAAAATAACAGTTCGTTCGGGCTGGACGCCCGTTGCCAAAAACGCCTTAGCGACTTGCAGGACAGCCGAGACACCTGAAGCATTGTCGTCGGCTCCGTTATAGATCTGGTCGCCGTCCAGCATCGGATCAAAGCCAAGATGATCGTAATGAGCGCCGATAATCACATATTCGTCCGGGTTCTTCCCCTCGATCTTCCCCAGGATATTGTTCATCGACAGCTTTTGGTGGACACCTTGTTTCAACTTCGTGATCGAATCCGGGTGAACCTGAAAACGGCCCTTCTTCTGGCGTTCTTTATTATAAGCCTCGAAAGGTTGGTAATAAGATTCGAACAAAGGCTCGATCCCCATCGTTTTCAGATTCGAAACAATATATTCGCCGGCAATACGCCCGCCCCGGAAACCGGCTTCACGCCCTTCGAGAGCGTCGCTTGCCAGGAAACCGATATAAGCCTCCGCATTCGCCTTGTTTATGACATCCAGTCCCTTCTTCTCGGGCGATTCGGCCCATAACGTAGTACTCAGTGCAATAGAGACTAAGAATAATCCCGCTTTTTTCATTTCAATATTGTGTTTTACAGATTATAGTTTTCTATATAGGGCAAAGATAAAGATAAAAAACAGAAAGATAAAACTGAACCGGGCAAGTGTAGAGCTAACCCCATAAAAACAAAAAAAGGCCAAACTCCGCTATCTCTTAAGCGTCGAATGCCTCCCCAATCTATCTCTCACCAGTCTTTCTTAAGACTACGGTGAAGAGACTGCATCTAAAAAATCTATTTACTGTTTAATACTCAATTTTTAGAGCTTTCGCTCATTTGGTTCATCAATCTGCGGATCTCAGCATTTAAACGCTGGCACATTGAACCGTTTCCTACTGACTGATAACGATCAGCCTGATAACGCAACATCGCTAAAGTACGCATACTTTTTTCGTTTTCTCTCATCATCATAATTTTACTCATTTATGTTCCCCACGCTTGGAGAACGATTAATAAAAACTAAACCTAAATTCTCTTTTTCTTTTTGTTTACAATGCAAAGATACGCATTTTATGCGTATTCATGCTGTAAAACATATAAAATCCTTGCCTGTTTAAAAATATTTAGGTTTTGATTAAATATATTCAGCATTGGTCCTACTAAACAACAGTCGCCAATTCGCCTGTAGTCGAGTCGATTACAAAACCCCGAACCGTAATATCTTTCGGGATCAGCGGATGGTTTTGTACCTGAGCCACTGTTTCGCGAACGGAACCTTCCGGAGTGTCGAACCCGCGCAACCACGATTTGAAGTCGATGCCGCAGTAGCGCATCATATCGATATGTTCTGAAGGAATGCCACGCTTTTTCATCACCTCGATCATTTGTTCGCTGTTCATATGCTTGGCTCCGCAATCGGTATGGCCGATGATCATGACTTCATTCACACCTAACTCATAAATGGCAACCAACAAACTCCTGATCACACTACCGAAAGGATGGGAAATAATAGCACCCGCATTCTTGATGATCTTGACATCACCGTTCTTTATGCCCAAAGCAGCCGGCAGCAACTCCGTAAGGCGCGTGTCCATACAAGACACAATCGCGATTTTCTTGTCAGGATACTTATTGGTGATAAACCGCTCGTAACCTTTATTCTTTACAAATTCACGATTAAATTTCAATAATTCGTCTATCATGACTATTCTTTTTATATATCTAACAGTTCAAAATCAAATAATGTTGAAATGTTTCAACGCATTGTATATACCGTTCTCATCGACAGAGGTCGTCACATAGCCAGCTGCATCCATGACTTCCTTCGCCGCATTACCCATTGCGACTCCGTTCCCGACGTGGCTGAGCATCTGGATATCATTACCGCCGTCGCCAAAAGCCATACATTCATCCAATCCGATATGAAAATACTCCAGCATCTTGTCGATGCCTACCCGTTTGCTGCTTCCAAGCGGTACGACATCCGTAAACAGAGGGTTCCAGCGCGTCGATTCGCAATGGGACAAGACTTTCATGATGCGCTTCTCCTGGTCCGCCGTAAAAAAAGCGATCAACTGGTAGACCGTCTTTCCTATTATATCCTCGATCGGGCGGATGGGAGGAGCGGGAAAGTTCAGCAGGTGGAACACATCGTTTACCGCTTTATCCGTATAGTTCATAAAGATCTCGTTTTCTTGTACGAATGCACAGGGAAACTCACCTTCCTTTTCCTGATAGCGAACCAAGGCTTCAATATCTTTATCGGGAATGCTGTGCTTATAAATCACATCGTCCTTTCCGGCAAACACATAACCGCCATTTAACGTCACATAACCGTCAAACTCGAGATCGCCTAAATTATTAATCGAGCTGCGGTGCCGGCCGGTTGCTATAAATACTTTAATTCCCTTCTTCCTCAATAATTCGATCGCATGAAGGGTTGATTTAGGGACTACATGTGTTTTAAAGCTGACCAATGTCCCATCAATATCAAAAAATACTGCTTTAATCATAACCTAAACTTATTACCTATTTAAACCTCAACAAAGGTAAGAATAATTACGGATTTCCAAAGGTCATATAAAATTACTATATTTGAACGCTGAAACATTTTATTTAGAAATATGAAGACACATCTCTACTTATTGACAATACTATTATTATCCGTCTCATCCGTCTTTGCGCAGGACGTTGAAAAAGAAACCGTTCCCGGGCAGGAACCGACTCTGGTCGAACGACTCACAGGAGGGAAAAAAGTTATCGAAAGCGCAGAAATGAATTTCCAGCTTTTTACTTCGGCAAACGCGAATTTCACCGGCTCCGATTTCGACGGCATGAACTTCAAACTGAATCGTGTCCGACTGGAAATAAAAGGGGATGTATGGAAAAACCTCTCCTACCACTACCGGCAGTCGTTCAACAAATACTCGGACCCTTATTCGTTGGATAATCTTTCGTCTTCGCTCGAATTGGCCTATGTCAACTTGAAAGTACATGATAAATTTGGCTTTACGATCGGTAAGCAATTTGTCAATTTCGGGGGATACGAATATTTTGTCAATTCAATAAAAGTCCGCGAATTCAGCGAATTCAACAACTTGCTGACCTGCTATCAGGCGGGTATATCAGGCAACTGGCAAGTCAATCCCGACCACGAACTTTGTTTCCAGATCGTGAACAACCGCAGCGGGCAGGACGACGAGATCTATCCGACCGGATTGCCGGAGAACATACGGGAGGCTAAAGTACCTTTCATGTACACGGTGAACTGGAACAGTTACTATTTCGACCGTGTTCTGCAACTCCGCTATGCTGCTTCTATGGGACAACAGACGCAGAAGCGTTATTCCTATTATTTCACCTGCGGCAACACGATTGAGAAAGGGCCTTTGCTGACTTATCTGGATATCATGTACACCCGGCAGGGACTGGACCAACACGGCGTCATCAGCCGCCTCCCGGAGACGGCCCAAACAGCTTGCAATACCGAGTATCTATCGGTCATCGCCGATGTCGACTACCGGATTCACCCGCGCTGGAATGTCTATGTGAAAGGTGCTTATGAAACCGGACGAGTATATAAAGCGAACGGACCGTTCGCCAAAGGCATGTACCGCCGCTCCTGGAATGCACAGAGCAGCCTCGAGTTTTTCCCGATCAAGAACAGCGACCTCTTTATCTTCCTCCTTTATACCTATCGCGGCGTGAAGCTCGAAAAAGCTGCCCTGGATATGGGAGCGATCGATCCCGACACACACCGCGTTTCGTTAGGATTGGTCTATTCGATTCCGGTATTTTAGGTACGTTTTTTCCGATACAACCCGCGTCGGATCATTCAAACAGAACCGATCCGACCAAATTATACCGGAAACTTTTATTATCATAGACATCCAAACCTTTTATCTTAACACCGATCAGTGTCGAGCGGTATAAGTTCTCCACATTGAGAACACTGTATTTCTCTTTTGACAGCTCCATATATTTATCTAAAGGCTGCACATAGACAACCGTATATACCAACGGACTGACATAGCCGTTCTGACCGGTTCCTCTGCTCCGCTTTTCATATTTTTCCGCATCATCCATGCTCACAGGGATGAAGAACGCCTGATCCGGATTAACCGGCATAAAATTGAAACCGTTGAAAGGAATACATTGCTTGGGAGAACTGCCCGAACGTGTCGGATAGGACAACGGATAGCCCTTACGGTCAAAATTATAACCTTTATGATTATTGTTCACTTTTATGAAATAGGTTTTCGTAAAATCAAAATCGGCCATTCCTTTTTCCAGACGAGCCTGATATTCTTCTTTCAGTTTGCGGAATTTAAACTGATCACGACGGCATTCCTGCCCCAATTCTTTATCGACGGCACTGATATAATTCAAAAGCACCTTATCATCTATCGGCAACTTATTGACACGAACACAACAAATAAACATTTGCTCAAGCGTCATTTCCTCGCATTTTATAACAGGTTCAGGCATATTCACGACAATCTCGCCTTGTTCGATCGCACGGTCAATCTCCACAAACAGTTTCTTATCGGAAGCTTTCTCACTTTCCAGAGCAAACACGACAGCGTTGTTCAGGAACATATTCTTATCTTCCGGCCGGATAATCTCACGGATTGTCGCCTTGGAAAAAGGCAAATCCTTTCCGCTGAACGCTTCATACCGGACTTTACCATAAGTATCCGTATACGCATATTTCAAATGGCTATACTTTGTCGAACTCAGATAGAAATCTCCGAGGGTAAGCACATCCCCCTCTTTGAACGTATCACCACTATAAGTTTCATACGATTCCTGTGCATAAACAGGGAAGAGGAGGAAAGACAAGCTAAAAAGAAGGCATAAAAAAAGTTTCATATTCATTAGATTAGTTGGACCTTTATTCCGTTAAAACGCAATAAAGATAAACTTTTTCCAAGATATGAAACAAATGATATTATAATAAATAGACATCATTAATATCCAGCTTGAATTGCAGACCAAGAAATTCCGCCGCTTTCCTGCAAAGTAGCATTCGTCCGGTAAAAATCTCGAAATAGTCCATCACAGCACAGATTTCGGTGTTGATCTTCAAATCCAGAGTGATCGTTTTCGAATCCGGCTCCAATATAACATCCGATTTCTCGGCTGCATAATTGACCCGGTCGTGGATATCGAAATTGATCGTGGAGCGGTTGCGGACACGGCTGCGTCGCACATCCGTCTTATCGGCAATGATCAGAGCGGCGGCAACAGCATTCACGGCAGCAGCCGTCTGCTCGTCATGATTGCCGATAGCCGTAATAACTGTTGCCACATCTTCCGGCGGCATTCCCATCTTATCTAAAATCCGGAAAGCCATCATGGCTCCGCTCTGGGCATGGTCGATGCGGTTCACCACATTGCCTATATCGTGCATAAAACCGGCAATCCGGGCCAGTTCCACCTCATGCGCATCATATTCTAACTTCTCCAATAAATCCCCTGCGACTTTCGCGACCTTCGTACAATGGGCAAAGCTATGCTCCGTGTAGCCGATTGCTTTCAACGACTCGTCCGCTTGTTTGATATAAGTCCGTATCTCTTCGGAACTGCGGACATCTTCATATGTTACATTCATATTTTTATCTTTATTAGGCATATTAGTAAACACTAAAATATTTCATTTTGTTCGATCTGCATATAAACAGATTTTAAATTTATGTTATATTTCAACCTGAATTCCAAATATGAAATGTCACTTCCATGCTCATTTCATACATTTGCATTCAAATACAACTCTATTCATGAAACTATCAAGAACTTTCATTTCGATCCTTTTTCTCTTCTTGTTCCTACAGATTCCCCAATGCAGCCTTCCGGCAGAAGCGACAGATAAAAAGCTATTGCAGGAATTGGCTGCCCGCTATGAAGAAGCAGCGTTGGGCGATGATATGCAGAAAGAACTGGAAGTGTTGGAAACCTATCTGGCTGAAGCAATCCGCCAAAAAGACCTTCGTGAAGAAAGTTATGCCCGCATGCAAAAGCTCAATTGCTTTTTCAACTACGAAGAGTTTGACAAGCTATATGCCGAAATACCCATACAAGCCGCTTTTTTCCGGGGACAAGGCCAATGGGACAGATACTACACTGTGCTAGAGACCGAAGTCGAAGCCTTAGTGCTCCAGAACCGTACGGAAAGCGCCCTCAGGAAAGCCCGCCGTATCTACAAAGAGGCACAGAAGGCCGGCCACAGGGAAGGTCTCGGCACCAGTTCCTACTGCATCGCTTATATCTACCATCTCACCCAAAACGAGCCGGAGGCCGAAAGATACATGCGTGAAGCCATCCGGCTACTCGATGATCATACGCTAAGCGTCCCGTTTTTTCAAGGTTGCAACTACGATTTCCGCAGGTGCAACCTTGTTTCTTTATATCCCATATACCTTTGTCTGCGATGAATTAATCAGATGAAAAAAATTATGATGAAAGAAAAAAAAATTCAGACTCTATTTGCACGTATCGAAGAGCTGTTGCACACGCACCACGAATTGCTTGCAGATGAAAAACTGGATCGTGAAAAACTGGCAAAACTGCTAAGCACGAACACCACCTATCTGCATTCGGCTATCCGCCAATGTGCCGACACGGCGGTCAATGGATACCTCAACCGCATCCACGTGCAAGAAATCGGAAAAAGGCTGCAAGAATCACCCGGTTCCTCACCCTCGTTCGAAATCCTCCGGGCCGAATACGGCTTCTCGACCTATACGACCTTCTACCGCACCTTCCGGTCCGAATTCGGCATGTCGCCGACAGAATACCTCGATCGTGCCGCACAAGAATCCTTAAAAAATATTCTATAAACCATATACGACATGGAGTACCTTTACATCCTCGAAAATATAGCCAACGGGCACCGCCTGTCACCTACTACTATACCGTCACCCTCCCTGCCGTCGAAGGCATGACCACCAACCCGAAAGCAGGCGACTACACCATCGAAGAGGGCTACAACTTCAGTTTCACGATCACCCTCGCCGAAGGCTACACACAATCTGTTCCAGTCGTGAAAGCAAACGGCAAAACGGTCATCCCGCGCACAAACGATGGGAAATATATAGTCAGACATATCTATGAAGATACCGAGATCACCATCGAAGGCATCACCCCCGACACCCCGACAGCCAATGCCGAGATCGAAAGCGGCATACAGGTATACGTCCGCGAAAGCGTGCTCCACATCCGCCTCGACAACGCCCGCAAGGCCGCAATCGTGAATGCCGGAGGACATATCGTCCGCCACGCGCAACTCGCTGCCGGAGAAAACCGGATCGAAGGACTGCCTGGCGGCATCTACTTCGTGCGGGTGGAAGGAGAAAAAGCGGCCAAGGTTATAGTACGCTAAACTGATAGATCAGTCTACTAATAAAAAGGGGAACGTGTCCAAGAATTAACTCTTGACACGCTCCCCTTTCTATTTCCGAATGCCTAAGCTTATTCTTCCGAGCCGACCATCTTCCATACGCCGGCGGACAAAGCTGCACCGATAAACGGAGCTACGATAAACAGCCACAATTGAGACAGGGCCTCTCCGCCAGCAAACAAAGCCGGTGCGATGCTACGAGCCGGATTCACGGATGTCCCGGTAATTGGAATACAAACGATATGTACCAGAACAAGAGACAGGCCGATTGCCAAACCGGCGAAATTGCCAGCGCCTTTCTTCGCGTCCGTAGTACCTAAAACAACTAATACGAACACAAAGGTAAAGACAATCTCGGCTATCAACCCTCCAGCAATACCTACACCCGGAGCACATGCGTTTGCTCCTGTTGTCGTCGCATAATCCATTTCTATATTGGAAGTCAATACACATAAAACCGTAGATCCGATCAGGGCGCCCATCACCTGAAACAACATATACATCAGCCCTTCTTTGCTCTTCATCCGTCCCGAAAGCATACATCCCAACGTAATAGCAGGATTGATATGGCAACCGGAAATACCTCCGATCGTGTAAGCCATCGCTACCACCGACAACCCGAATGCTACCGCTACCATCAACACTTGGGCGGGAGTGCCGCAACCACCATTAAAAATCGCGCTTCCGCAACCCATTAATACCAGAACCATCGTTCCGACCATTTCTGCCAAATACTTTTTCATGATAATAACTTTTTAATTTATACTATTAGAACTGTTAGATCTATCTTTTTAATTTTTAACAACAAATGTATGGTTTATTATTTCAAATGCCACAAAAAAAACGGAATTCTCTTTCGAAAATTCCGTTTTTTATTCAAAGACTATATTCAACACCTGAATATACAGCCTGTTATTCTTCTACACCCCAGTTTTCAGCAGCCATACGTTTGTAGCTACGCAGACGCCACTTAGCGTTTTCTTCTGCAGCAGCAAACAACTCAGCAGCTTCAGCCGGATACTGTTTTGCAACAGATGCGAAACGAACTTCACCTTTCAGGAAGTCCTGGAACTTACTCCAATCCGGTTCTTTGGAATCCAATGTGAACGGGTTCTTGCCTTCAGCTTCCAAAGCAGGATTGTAGCGCCACAAGTGCCAGTAACCACATGCAACAGCTTCTTTTTCTTCAGCCTGAGATTTGCCCATACCCTTCTTCAAACCGTGGTTGATACAAGGAGCATAAGCGATAATCAAAGAAGGACCGTCATAAGCTTCAGCTTCGCGGATAGCCTTCAAGGTCTGAGCCTGATCAGCACCCATAGCGATCTGAGCAACATAAACATAACCGTAAGTTGTAGCCATCATACCCAAGTCTTTCTTGCGGACTCTCTTACCGGCTGCGGCAAACTTGGCGATTGCACCGACCGGAGTAGCCTTAGAAGACTGGCCACCTGTGTTAGAATAAACTTCAGTATCCAGAACCAGAATGTTTACGTTCTTGCCAGAAGCAATTACATGATCCAGACCACCGTAACCGATATCGTAAGAAGCACCGTCACCACCGATGATCCACTGTGAACGTTTTACCAGGAAGTGAGACAATTCGGCGATAGTAGCGCAATTCGGACATTTATCCTTGGCAGCTTCAACCATCGGAATGATCTGTGCAGCCAGTTCTTTTGTCTTATCGGCATCATTCTGATTTTCGATCCATGCAGTGAATGCTTCTTTGTATTCAGCCGGAGTGCCTTCATAAGCGACAGCAGCTTCCATAGCCGCCTGGATACGTGCACGCATCTTTTCGTTTGCCAGTTCCATACCCAGACCGAATTCACAGAAGTCTTCGAACAGAGAGTTAGCCCATGCAGGACCTTCGCCCTTTTCGTTCGTCGTATACGGAGTAGAAGGAACGGAACCTGAATAGATGGAAGAACATCCCGTAGCGTTAGCGACCATTTCACGATCACCGAACAACTGGGAAATCAGTTTTACGTACGGAGTTTCACCACAACCGGAGCAAGCGCCGGAGAATTCGAACAACGGAGTTGCGAACTGAGAATTCTTCACATTAGACTTGATGTCTACCAGGCTCTGCTTAGAGCTTACGTTAGCCACACAGTACGTCCAGTTGTCAGCTTCAGCCAACTGGCCTTCCAGCGGAGCCATAGACAACGCCTTGTTGCCCTTGAATCCCGGACAGATATCGGCACAGTTACCGCAACCCAGACAGTCGAGAACATCAACCTGCATACGGAACTTCATACCCTTCATTGTAGCCGGAGCTTTCACATCCAACATCGGGAAGTTTGCACCCTTCTGTTCTTCGTCATTCAGAACGAACGGACGAATGGAAGCGTGAGGACAAACATAAGCACACTGGTTACACTGGATACAGTTTGCTTCATTCCAAACCGGAACAAATGCAGCAACACCACGTTTTTCATATTTTGCAGTGCCCTGATGCCATGTACCGTCTTCGATACCCTTGAAAGCAGAAACCTTCAACAGGTCGCCATCCTGTGCATTGATAGGACGAACCACTTCGTTGATGAATGCAGGATCGTTGTTTACAACCTCTTCATCATCCGGCAGGTTAGCCCATGCAGGATCAACAGTCAACTGGTTGTATTCGCCACCACGGTCAACAGCTGCATAGTTCTTGTTTACAACATCTTCACCCTTCTTGCCATAAGACTTCACGATGAATTTCTTCATCTGTTCGATAGCCAGATCAACAGGAATTACGCCTGTGATACGGAAGAATGCAGACTGCAAGATTGTATTGGTACGGTTACCCAAACCAATTTCCAAAGCGATCTGTGTAGCGTTGATATAATAAACTGTAATATTTTTCTGAGCGAAATAACGTTTTACGCGGTTAGGCAAATGTTTTGCCAGCTCTTCGCCATTCCATACAGTGTTCAGCAAGAATGTACCGTTCTCACGCAAACCGCGAGTCACATCGTACATACGCAGGTAAGCCTGAACGTGGCAAGCTACGAAATTCGGTGTGTTTACCAAATAAGTAGAACGGATCGGATGATCACCGAAACGCAGGTGAGAACAAGTGAAACCGCCGGATTTCTTAGAGTCGTAAGAGAAATAAGCCTGGCAATATTTATTTGTATTGTCACCGATGATCTTAACAGAGTTCTTGTTGGCACCGACAGTACCGTCTGCACCCAAACCGTAGAACTTAGCTTCGAACATACCTTCGCCACCCAATGCGATCTCTTCTTTCTGGGGCAGGGATGTGAATGTTACGTCATCTACGATACCGATCGTGAACTGGTTCTTCGGCATCGGCAATGCCAGGTTTTCATATACGGAAAGGATCTGGGCAGGAGTCGTATCCTTAGAACCCAAACCATAACGGCCGCCTACGATAACCGGAGCATCTTCCTGGCCATAGAAACAATCTTTTACATCCAGATACAGAGGTTCGCCTACTGCACCCGGTTCTTTTGTACGGTCCAAAACAGCAATACGCTTAGCAGTCTTAGGAACAGCTGCCAGGAAGTGTTTAGCCGAGAACGGACGATACAGGTGAACGGAAACCAAACCTACTTTTTCACCCTTAGCTGTCAGGTAGTCGATAGCTTCGCGTGCAGCTTCCGTAACAGAACCCATCGCAATGATTACGCGTTCTGCATCTTCAGCTCCGTAGTAATCGAACAAACCGTATTTACGCCCTGTGATCTTGGAGATTTCGTTCATATATTCTTCTACGATAGCAGGAACTGCATCATAGTAAGAGTTGCTTGATTCTCTGTGCTGGAAGAAGTGGTCAGGGTTTTCAGCCATACCGCGTGCAACCGGAGTTTTCGGGTTCAAGGCACGTGCGCGGAATTCAGCCAAAGCCTTCTGGTCGATCAGCGGAGCCAGGTCGTCATTTTCCAATGCTTCGATCTTCTGGATTTCGTGAGATGTACGGAAGCCGTCGAAGAAGTTCATAAACGGAACGCGGGATTTGATTGTAGCCAAGTGTGCAACACCTGCCAAATCCATCACTTCCTGTACGGAACCTTCGGCCAACATGGCGAAACCTGTCTGACGGGCAGACATTACATCCTGATGGTCACCGAAGATACACAGTGCATGAGATGCCAATGTACGAGCAGATACATGGAATACGCAAGGCAGCAATTCACCTGCGATCTTGTACATGTTCGGGATCATCAGCAACAGACCCTGAGAAGCCGTGTAAGTCGTAGTCAGTGCACCAGCCTGCAACGAACCGTGAACTGCACCGGCAGCACCACCTTCAGATTGCATTTCCTGCACCATTACAGTTTCGCCGAAAATATTCTTACGTCCGGCAGCAGCCCATTCATCTACATATTCTGCCATTGTAGATGACGGAGTGATGGGGTAAATCGCAGCAACTTCACTGAACATATAGGAGATATGTGCAGCAGCCTGGTTACCATCACAGGTTAAAAATTTCTTCTGTTTTGTCATAGACTCTTACTATTAGTATTTAAAAAGATTTCAATATAAAAAACCAAAAAGCCAAAGCGGGATCATGTTGTCCTCTCCTACTTCGACCTTATCGATTGCGTAATACAAATCAGGATTGTTCTTCACTTTCATGTTTTCTTCAATCCTGAAGTTATACATCCCATTGACCAAGAAATGCGCGTTCTTCCCGCCCTCATTCAATCTATTGTCCTTCAAAAGCTGGTTATAAAAGAACGATTCGCGGACAGACTGCATATTCACTTCCATCGGCCGGATGGGATACATCAGATTGGAATTGTACATATACACTTTAGACGGTTTCTTGGGGAACGACTCTCCCACCGGATAAAGCATGTTCATCAAACGGGCATCGGCCAGGTATTTGATATAGTTCATCACGGTAGCCCGCGAAGTCTCTATATCTTTGCTCAACTGGCTTACATTGGGCGTACAAGGAGCACTCGTCGCCAACAGGTAAAGCAGCTTGCGCAGTTTTGGCAGATAGCTTTGTTCGATTTGTTTTATGTATAACACGTCTACTTCCAACATCATATTCATGGTTTTCAACAGGTTCTCCGAGAAATTGCGTTTCTCAAGGAAGAACGGATAGAAACCATGATGCAGATAGTCCTGAAAGTATGCCATCGGTTTCCCCACCGAGCAGATGCCTTTCGCAATCTCCTGATGGCCCACCAATATTTCTTCAAATGTATAAGCCGGAAAACTGTTCCCGGACATCAGATTAAAAAACTCCCGGAATGAAAAACCTCGCAGATTATACGAAACCACCTTACCCGACAAATCGGGATTTTCTTCTTTCAACCGCATAACGGACGAACCGGAGAAAATGATCTTCAAGTCGGTGAAGTTATCGTAACAATAGCGGAGTTCCTTTGACCATCCCGAATATTTGAACACTTGATCGATCAGCAACACTTTTCCCCCTTTTGCCCTGAACTCAGAAGCAAAATCGACCAACGTACGTTCCGTGAAATAAAAATGATTCAGATTAATGTAAAGACACTCCTTATTATCCGCACCAAAATGCTCGCGGGCATAATCCAGCAGAAAAGTCGTCTTTCCCACTCCGCGAGAACCCTTAATGCCGATCAGCCGGTCATTCCAGTCGATCTCATCCATCAGTCCTCTGCGAACCGGCGAATACAAGTGTTCTACCAGGTATTTATGTGTTTTAAAGAATGCTTCCACCTATATTTATTGCTATATCGGTGGCAAAGTTAGAAAATATTCTATATTTTGCAACACCGAGATAGCAATTTTATTTATAGTTGATAATTTAAAGTTGGCAGTTGTCATATCAAATGTTTCAATTCGCCTTTACAATTGCCAACTTTAAAAGATTCGAATTACTCGATTACCGTTATCCATCCGTAGGTGTCGGGTTCATCACCATACTGGATAGCACGCAGTTTATTGTATAGTTTTTCACAAACAGGACCCGGTTTGCCGTCTTTTGCAATCACATAGGACTTATTGATGTCCAGGTCGTCGATCTGTGAGATCGGAGCGATAACTGCGGCTGTCCCGCATTCGGCAGCTTCGTCGAACGTAGCGATTTCTTCAACCGGAACCGGACGGCGTTCCACAGTCAGGCCCATATCGGCAGCCAACTGTTGCAAACTCTTGTTTGTGATAGAAGGTAAAATAGAGTGAGACTGCGGAGTGATATAGCTGTTACCGCGGATTCCGAAGAAATTGGCCGGACCGCATTCGTCCAAATATTTCTTTTCTTTCGGATCCAGATACAAAACAGCGGCGTAGCCCAACTCATGAGCCTTTTCGCCCGCAACGAGGCTGGCGGCATAGTTACCGCCGACTTTTATCGTACCGGTTCCCTGAGGAGCAGCACGGTCGTAATCGCGCATGATACATACCTTGGAAGGTTTAAAACCACCTTTGAAGTACGGTCCGACCGGCGTCACAAACACCATGAACATATATTCGGGAGCAGGCTTCACTCCTACCTGGGCACCCAGGCCGATCATCAGCGGACGGATATATAGAGCAGCCCCGCTTTCATAAGGCGGAACAAAACGTTCGTTCAGTTTTACGACCTTACGGATAGCTTCCTCGAACTTCTCAACGGGCAACTCGGCCATTTTGATACCACGACTGGAAGATTGCATACGTTTACCGTTCTCATCCATACGGAACACACGTATCTTACCGTCTTTCCCCTTGAACGCCTTCAATCCTTCAAACGACTCCTGTCCATAATGCAAACATGTGGCAGCCATATGAATATTGATGATCTCGGAAGAACTTACTTCCAGTTCGCCCCATTTACCATCCCGATAATAACACCGTACATTATAGTCTGTCTTCATATAACCGAATGACAGATCAGACCAATTAATATTTTCCATATCTTATTTCAAATTAGATTACTGACAGGCAAAGGTATTAATAAAAAATGAAAAACGGCAACCGTTACTCATTTAATCCTCACAGGAAAATAATCCTGCAAGTTGTCGCAATGTGTACGGGCAAATTCGGCTATTCCCGTATTCGGATAATCGCTTACTACCTTTTTATAATATCCCAGCAACCAATAAGCACGCGCGACCGATTCCGGATCGGTAAACATCGCCAACGCCTCCCTGATCCGTTTGTCGCATTCCTCATTCACACTCTTTTTCTTTTGGGCGATGCGCTCGTCATCACAACACGATTTAGAATACTGGGTCAAGGCCCAGCACGATTCAAAAGAATTACGCAGGCCTATCGCATAACGGATCCGTGCCTGTGCACTTCGGTTGTTATCAGCCGGACATCGGATTTGCTTGTAAAGCAGTTCCATTTCCCGTGCGAAGTTCAATTTATAATCCGACCGGTCTGCCACGCAAGTTTCCGGCTGAAACGGATCCCGTCTCATGTAATTCCCTTTGAATGTATTCAGGGTATATTGAAAAGACAACGGCACTTTCTCCAAATAGGCCACCGCCTTTGCATAATCGGACTGGAACAGGTATTTCGTCCCGATGATGTCATAAAAATAAGCCAACTCCGAATATCCATGACTATTCAAATAATGGTCAAACTCCGATTGAGCGTGTCGCAAACGGTCTGCATAAGCAACCACATGGCGGACATCAACCGTATCCAACAAATCAAAAAGATGATTCTTATAATCATACGGATTGTCCAACCGGCTGCTTTTGCGCAACAGATCGATCTGGCAATCCGACATTTTTTTCTCCCGGATCTTCTGATACAACAAGTGGTCCGCCACATTGGTCATCTGAATGGCACGCACCGGATCCCCCTCTTCCAGATAACGGGGAGCGACGACAGAGAGAAGCCACTTGCGCAACATATCGTTCCAATAATACAAACTATACCCGCCAATCAAGCTGTAATATCCAAAATACTCCGCCTCCTCTACCACATCCGGTGTCAAATGCTTCTCAACCAGCACTTCCATTTTCTTCAAATCCTGTTTCAAACGCGTTTCATAGCTTCGCATATCCGGTGCATATTTGGCAGACAGATAGATGTCCAGCACTTGAACGGATTCCTGCATATCCTCGCTATTCCTTTGCAAACCTGCCTGCCGGATATACCGCAAAGCTTCTTCCGGCCTCCTTAGTTTGTCTGCCAAATAAGCTGCCGTATAATACCAGCCACCCCGATTGGCCGTATGCCTGTCGTTCGCCAGTTCCAAAGAAAGATCATATAATCCGGCAAGCGGTACCCAAAGCGAATCTATATAAATACCGTTCCTTTCGGCCCTTCCTCCAGCATTTACATCGCTCAACCAGAAGCTTTCCTCCTTTTCCACCTTGCCGATCACCTCACTGACGGTCGGGAAAAAGTCCGTATAACGAGGGTTATAAGAACGGACCAACCGCATCCGCTCCACTTCATCCAGACCCTGCACACGATAATCCAAACAATGGTACAGGGAGTTGACATCGCCACAAGCCGCATACAAGGAAACCGCTTTCTCCTCATCGCCCATCCGGTAATAACAACCGGCGATATAAGGCAATGTCATATTCTTAATCAATCCGTCGGGCAAGGAATCCTGCCGACTGTTCCACAACCGGATGCAATCATCATAACAGCCAATCGAAAACAAAGCCCGGACAGCCTGCAACGTGTAGCGGTCCTTCAGCCGGTGACCGGCATACGCCTGCGCCCGCTCCGCCAGACGAGACAAAGAGGTCTTGACTTCATCCTCCTCCCACGAGTAATACCAAGGATCTTTATGACATATATTCCTGAGACGTTCGCATTGTTTGGCAATAAAAATACACTCGACGATTTCCCGATCGTTATGAAAGAAGATCCAATCCGAGAATTTGTTTTCACCCGAACAATAATAGTCGGCCTTCCCGAATATATCAACCATATATTCCACTTTCTCATATTTCCATTCATAAATAACCTTGCGGATATCTTCAACCGGAATACTCGCATCGGTCAGTTGTTGCCACAAAAGGCAGTTTTGCTCTGTCTCAGCTATTTCAGTTGCATCATCCACCCGATAAGTCAAATAGCAAGATGGAGGGTAATAGGGCGAATAACACGCCATAACGGACTGCGACAAGAAAAAAGGCACAACACTAATCAGTACAAAAAATAGCTTCGATTTCATTCGTAGAATAATCAGAAAGGTTTAACGAATCCAAATGGTAAAGAATGCAACTATGAGGTGTTTTACCCCATTCCCGATTCACCAGATTTTTGACATACATAATTTCACGGAAGGATGGTTTTTCGATACGGATCCGATCATTTTTTTTAAACGAAGCAGAAATCACATAATCGTAAAAATCTTCAACCACGACATAGTCGGAACCGCCCTTTTGCCGAAACAAACGGGACTGTGAATAATCGGAGAGTTTTTTCCAATCAAGGATCGCCTGAAACTCATTTTCCCGAAACCAGACACCCCAACCAAACGTAGGGTATGCAAAGTCCAAATGCAACCCATACAATACCCCCCGAAGATAAGGCCGGACATCCTCACGAGACAAGATCGAATTCTCCACCTTGCTGCTCCGTATATTCCCGGTATTATAAAGCATCAGCACTCCCCGATCGACAGGAGGTTCATTCTGCCACAATTGATGCAAGCGGATAGTCGCACTCACGTCGACAGACCAGTGGTGAAACTTTTCTCTGACCTCCCGGCACAAACAGAAATAACTCTCTTCCGTGCTTTTCGTCCAGTCGCAATCCAGCTGGACCTCCTTGACATTTTTAACATGATTGGCATTTATCATGGCAAAAACACGATTTACTATTTTGGATGCATATTCATCCTCAGCATCTTTCATCAATTTCAAGGCTTCGAGCGTGATATAAACCGTCGGGACTATTTCAAGCGTAGAATCGGGCTGTTCCTGGAAACGGATTGTGGCATTCGGGACGGCATCCAATCCCGATGTCATCGGATTGACATCCATCACGACATCAAAGAAGCGGATATACATCCTCCCGACACGGTGTTTCTGTAAGAATACCTTCTCGCCATCCGACAGGTTATAAGTCGTTTTCCAATAATACACCGCATTACACTCCGTATGAGCAGCCGCCTGGACACGTTTTGTTTCTTCTCCCTGCTTTGTGTCGCATCCTGCCAGCAAGAAAGGAATTAGCAGGTATGACAATAAGATTTTTCGTTGCGTTTTGTACATATACCTTTTACTCTATTGATTTATACGCACAAAACTACAAACGTTCTTTTACCCCAAGGAAAACCCTGTTTTCTTTTGTATAAAATATAACTTTGGCTGTGTAAAATGGCTTGTTTTAATGGGATTCCGGACGGCGGAACACGAGATAGTTCAAGTTAAGGCTCAAAGCCTCGGTTTCCTGCCGGCCCAATTCATGCACCTTCTTGCCCTCCTCGCGCCACCAGCCATAAGAACTCCCGCCGACCAGATAAAGAGCCTCCGAGAACCCCAAGTCGGCCAATGCCTCCGCAAAGTCATATATTGACTCCCGGTTGCACGACGCTACAAAATAGAGCCTGCCGGCTTGGCGCGCCAAAGCCCTGCGAAGCGCCTTCCCTTTCAATTGGTTTTCCTGTATCTCACCGTTCATGACCAACGGATATTGCCGGAAGAAATCTCCCTTCTGCCGCACACAACGGTCTAACATTTCATCGCCCGTTTCAAGTCCCAACACGACCTGCCCGCCTAAAACGGCACAATAACCGCTCTTCCGCTTCCCACGCGCCAACTGCTCGCCACGAAGGACAAAATCACCCACAATTCCGCCATTGTCCCGACGAATATCTGCCGCCTGCACAACCAGAAAGACCGCCGTGTCGCCCTGGTCCGGCATATCGAAAGAAAGTCCGGCCGACAAGCCGTTCAAGGCATAAATCTGCATCTTCACATCATTGATCGAATCGACAAAAAGAGCCACCGATGGAGTTTCGCGCGACAATGAATCAACGAGGGAAACCACCGATCGCTCCATCTCCGGCGTTGCTTCTTCTACGGCACACTCTGTCTCCACGCCAGTAAGAAACCAGACCGAATACCCTGCCAAAAACACCGCACACAAAACCAATCCCCCGATCCAAAGCTTTTTACTGCTTCTACACTTACGAGGAGAAGTCCCTAATACCTGTATTTCATCTTCTTCATTCCGTTTCATCACGATTCTATTTCGTTTTCCAACAATTGTTTCAATTGCCTCAACGCCTCTTTCGATGCAGAAAGCATAAAGGCATGTTCTATTTTCATATCCGCCAATACCAGCAACTGTTTGCCTATATGGATCTTATATATGTATTCCCGATTGATGATCAAGCTTTTCCCGATCCGAATAAACAAAGCGGCCTCCTCTTTCATCTGCCTTTCGATGATTTGCTGGAAATGAGACAAGTTGAACGAAAACACCTGCTCGGTCTCGTCGTGCAACACCATCGTCGAGTAATTCCCGTCAGAACATATATATACAATCCGTTCCGGGTAGACTCTGACCAACTCATTCACCGTACTTATGATAATAGGAGACTTCTTCACCTTCACTTCCTTTTTGACACTCCGCAAAAGTAATCATTCCACAACAAATGCAAAAACATCCGGCCGGACATATTGTGCCGTTTCCACCTTATTGTATTATATGCCTCAAACCCCATTGGTCCAAATCGAAATTACTACTGCATCTATTTCGATTTTATACCCCATTTAATTCAAATTACACGCAAGGGTAATATTTTTTAACAGACATAAGATTCCTACACCTCACTATCGATCAAGATATTAACCCAAAATCGCATTTTAAAGGGAGATATTGTCTATTTTAACATTCATTTACCCCTTCAAAAACGGCAAAAATAACAGGAACGATAGATGCAAATTGCAGATTATATCGTATCTTTGTGAAGAAGCAACAAAAAGGCATTATGGAAACACTTTATCCTATAGGCATACAGAATTTCGAAAAGATACGCAAAGAGGGATATCTTTACATAGACAAGACCGCGTTGATCCACCAAATGGCAAAGACGGGAAGCTATTATTTCCTGAGCCGTCCGCGACGCTTCGGCAAATCATTGCTACTATCAACCCTGGAAGCTTATTTTCAAGGTAAAAAAGAACTGTTCGAGGGGTTGGCGATGGAACGGTTGGAAAAAGATTGGGTGAAATACCCGATCTTGCATCTGGACCTGAACATCTCGCAATATAGCTCACAAAAGGACTTGGAGGATATATTGAACCGCAATTTAGTCGCCTGGGAAAACCTGTATGGGGCAGATCCGGCCGAACGGAGCCTCGCCTTGCGTTTTGCAGGCATCATCCAGCGGGCCTGCGAAAAGACAGGGCAGCGCGTGGTCATCCTGGTAGACGAGTATGACAAACCTTTGCTACAGAACCTGCACGACGAAGCGATGCAAACGGAACTGAGAAATATGCTGAAGCCTTTCTACGGCGTTCTGAAGACGATGGACGGTTGTATCAAATTCGCACTGCTGACAGGCGTGACGAAGTTCGGGAAGGTGAGCGTGTTCAGCGATCTGAACAACCTGATGGACATTTCGATGGACGACCGGTATGTCGAGATATGTGGCATTACGGAGGAAGAGATCCATACTTATCTCGAAAAAGAACTACAAGGGTTGGCGTCCCGGCAAAAGGTCAGCTATGAGGAGATGTGCCTTGAATTGAAAAAACGGTATGATGGCTATCATTTCGTTGAAAATTCAATCGGTATGTATAATCCGTTCAGCCTGTTGAACACATTTGCCAAGAAAAAGCTCAGCGACTATTGGTTCGAAACAGGCACACCCTCCTATTTAGTCGAACTGCTCAAAAGGACGGATTACAATCTATATGATATGGCGCATACACAAACAAATGCGGATGTGCTGAACAGCATCGACATCGTCTCGCGCAATCCCATTCCGGTCATTTACCAAAGCGGCTATCTGACGATTAAAGAGTATGATTCCCGCTTCAAGACTTATACATTAGGTTTTCCCAACCTGGAGGTAGAAGAAGGGTTTATCAATTATTTGCTACCCTATTATACCTCCATCAAGGAAACAGATTCACCTTTCCAAATCATCCATTTCGTAAAGGAGATTGAATCTGGTGATGCGGAGGCTTTCTTCATCCGCCTGCAAAGTTTCTTTGCCGACACTCCCTACGAATTGATTCGCAATCTGGAAGTACACTACCAGAACGTCTTGTTCATCGTCTTCAAACTGGTTGGGTTCTATGTAAAAACAGAATACCATACTTCGCGCGGACGCATCGACCTGGTGCTGCAGACCGACCGCTACATCTATATTATGGAGTTCAAACTGAACGGTACGGCGGAAGAGGCACTGCAACAGATCGAGGACAAGCAATACGCTTTGCCTTTCGCTACCGACACAAGGACGCTGTTCAGGATAGGGGTCAATTTCAACAACGAGACACGGAATATCGACACGTGGATAATTCAAACAACATGAACAATCAGCATATTGGACATTTTGTCGATTTGTCATATTTTCCATGCCGAGATTCGCTTACATACAGACGATTGCCTTGACAATTGTAAATACGACAAAGAGAAAGAGTTTAAGACTGACATTTTGATCTCTTTCTCGTTACTCCAAAAACTTCACAAACACAAAAAATAAAATTTACCGATAATAAAGACGCTAAAAGCAGAAAAAAATACTCGAAATATCAATTCAAAAAGAAGAGCTTGCCCAATGCTTCCAGCTCCTAAAAGCACCTTTTTGATCTCGCTTACACGATCTTACCGGTCGTTTTTCATCCTATTCCAGCAAGTTCCCAAAAATCATCTAAATGAAATTCTATTTTCATCTGTATGGTTCGCCCTTATCATCTGAATGTTTTAACCAAACCATCCAATTAATTTTTAAAATCATCTAAATGATTTCGACAAGGTTACCTTAAGCTGCATCATTTCCTGCCTCGAACAAGAAAAGCCGAAGAAACGCGCGTCATAAAAATCATCCAAAACAAATCAAGATAACAGAAAAACAATCGTTTTGCTTACTTAACTATTTCAGAAAACATTTCTACAAGGGAAGTGAGGGTATCGGCAGACATGATCGTCGCCAGCAGAGAAAACCGGATCGGCAAGTTGAGCAACACGGAATTTAGGGAAATATTCGAATAAACAAGGCAAAGTGACAAACATAACTGTTTTTTATGTACATTTGTCCGCCCAAATAAAGAAAATAATATGAAAGTAATCGATCTGATCAACAGCAGCAAGAGCACTGCTTTCTCATTTGAAATACTTCCTCCGTTGAAAGGAAACAGCATACAGAAGGTATATAATGTCATAGACAAACTGATCGAGTTTGATCCTAAATACATTAATATAACATCCCATCACAGCGAATATATCTATAAGACTTTGCCGGATGGCAGTTTCCAGAAAGTCAACATCCGCAAACGTCCCGGATCGGTCGCCATCGCTTCGGCCATCCAGAATAAATATGGCATAACGGCTGTTCCTCATATTATATGCAAGGGATTTACAAAGGATGAAACGGAATATGCACTGATCGACCTGAACTTTTTAGGTGTTTATGACCTGTTGTTGCTCCGTGGAGATGTAAAAACACTGGAAGCCGGACAAAAAACGGACATGTACCACGAACATGCAACCGACCTCCAGCAGCAAGTGAACGACTTCAACAAAGGGATCGCCGTCGACGGATCAGTTTTCGAAGCCAATGAAACCCCATTCTCCTACGGAATGGCTTGCTATCCGGAAAAGCATGAAGAAGCCCCCAATATGGAATCGGATATTTTTTATCTGAAAGAGAAAGTAAAGAACGGGGCGGACTATCTGGTGACACAGATGTTTTTCGACAACGAGAAATATTACTCATTCGTAGACCGATGCCGGGCGGAAGGTATTACGGTCCCGATCATTCCGGGTATCAAGCCGATCGTATTCAGGAACCAACTCACCGTGCTGCCTAAGATATTCCGCTCTGATATTCCCGAACCGTTCGCAGCGGAACTTCGCAAATGCAAGACGGACGATGAAGCTAAAGCCGTTGGCGTCGAATGGTGCATCCAGCAATGCAAAGACCTGATCGCACGTGGTGTTCCGAGTCTGCATTTCTATACGATGATGGCATCGGATAGCGTTTACAAGGTGGCAAAAGAGGTATATTAAACTGAAAAAACAGACAATAACTCTCACTTTTTCAGTTCTATTCATATTTAGCCATAGGTCAACAAAAGTAAGCAGCATACTGATTTTCCTAAAATTACCCACACCGGAAAACTCCTGATTATCCGGTGGCCAGCATGGGAAAAAACCTGTGCGCACCACCTTCATCGCCGGTAGGCAAGGCGGTGCGCTACATCTACAGCCAATATGCCAGACCCCTCTCTGTCGATGAAGTTGCTAAAGCATCTGGAATTACTTCTTCCGCATTATGCAGGGCATTCAAAATATCCTGCGGCATGACTTTATTCGAATTTATCAATAAAGTACGTATAGACAATGTATGCAAATTATTATTCGCGACAGATCACACCATATCGGAAATAGCATTCAAATGCGGATTCCAGTCCTTAAGCAACTTCAACCGGCAGTTCCAGAAAGTAAAAGGCATGAGTCCGACAAACTATATCAGCGGGTTGCAACAATAACGCCTCCTTCCGGTTGGATAACCAACTGCATTTCCCCATGAGCTTTTACTACGGTTTCCAACACACGGGGATTACGTTTTTTATCATCGTCGTAGACAGTTACTTTCTTTCCGGCGACCATCGGGAGGGAGACTTTAAGTTTCAAAGGTTCTTTGCCAGCATTGACACCTGCGATATACCATTTATCCCCGTGCCGGCGTGCCAGGACGCAATATTTGCCGGGGTAACCGTCGATGAAACGAGTTTCGTCCCAAGTGGTCGGAACCTGCTTGAGAAAATCGATTTCGAAAGCGGGGACATCCGTCAGGTTATTCGGGGTAAGGGCAAAGTTCTGGATCGGGTTCTGGAACAGGACGGCCGTTGCCAACTGGAAAATGTCGGTTGTTTTGCGGACCGTACCGCCGTCGTTTGTCCGGTTATGCCGCTTGTTCAGCAAGACACCGCCAAACTCCATGCAGCCGACCGCATTGCGGATAAATGGATGCAGGCAGGCATTAAAAGCTTCGTTATCGTCAAAATGCTGGTTGAAGATCAAATTCTCGGATGCCAGGACGGCTTCGCTCCCGACATAATTCGGATACATACGCTCCCAGCCACGGGGAAGGGTGCAGCCGTGGAAGATTACCATCAAGCCGTTGTCGTCCGCATCGCTCAGGATCGCTTCGTACAGACGCATCGTCTCCTGCTTGTCTCCACCGAAGAAATCGACTTTGATACCTTTCACGCCCAAGCTGCGGAGCCATTTCATCTCCCGTTTACGGACGATAGGGTTATCCATGCAGTTGACCGGTCCCTGTTCGATATCGTTCCAGTAACCGCTGGAACTGTACCACAGGAATACATCCACCTGCTTGCTATGCGCATACTCGACAAGCGATTTCATACGGGCACGCCCGATGTTCGTATCCCACCAGTTATCGATCAGGACATATTCATATCCCATAGCAGCGGCCAGATCGACATATTTCACCTGATCGTCATAATTGATGCTTCCGTCCTGCCAGAGAATCCAGCTCCACGTACCCCGCCCGAAACGGTAGTCGTGCTCCGTCTCGTAGAGAGGTTCCACCACATCCCAGGGAACGGTCGTTTCGACAATCGGTTTCAATGTTTCGCCAACGGTTAACGTACGCCACGGGGTACAGCCTGGAAGGGCCAGGCCGGGAGCAACCGTCCCGTTACCATTGTTTTCTTCCGGCATAGGGTAAGCGACGGTGTACAGGCCGCCTGCCGTGGCATCGCTCAAGTGCGAACCACAGTAATGGCTGTCGACACCCGTCTCGCTGACAAGCACCCAGCCATCTTCGCCGACACGGAACAGGCAGGGGAAGGTATAACCATGACCGTATTGCGAGCGTTCGTGCATGGCCGCATCCGCCTTGTATTCCTCCTCGTAGCTCGGTTTCGTCCGTTTCCAACCGATCATAGCATCGCTTTGAGGAGTCAGAAAGGTAGTCGTATAAGAAGGGAAATCGAACCCGGTGGTTTCTTTCCCCACCACACAACTGCCGGTTTCCCCGTAACGCGGCATCACATAACGAAAAGCAATATCGTTATTGCTGACACGGAAAACGACATCTATTTTCTGCTTATCCGGATTGGCGAACGTACAGGTCAGTTCGTTTGCCTGATAGCGGATATTCGACTGTTTGATGCGGTTCTGTAAATAGTTCTTGTCTATCCGGCCTTCCTTATGCTCCACATACGTCAAGCCCTGACTAAAATCTCCGACGTTCGAAACAAGTCCCAGAGGGGAATCCTCCAACATTGTTTTGTCTTTATAGCTAACCCGGTAGACCGGTTTTCCGTCTTTCAACGAAACCCGGACTTTCAGGTGCTGGTCCGGGCCTGTCACCGAAAGCTCCTGTGCCGGTAGCACGGAAACGGTCAGTGACAAGGCCAGTGTTATCAAATAATATCTCATAACTTGATACGATAAACTGAGAAACTAAGCGGTTTCAAGGTTACTTCTGCTTGCGGGGCTTCCATCTCGATATCGAAAACGACCGGAACTACCGCCGAAGGATCGCACAAGGTGTTTTTAGCTTCCAAGTCGGAAGAATGGAGCAGTGTAAGTGTTCCTTTATGCTTACCGTCAGGAAGGCCGTTCAAGTTCAATTTGATCCGTTTGTTACGGATTCCGGTGTTGGCAACCTTGATGATCAGTTCGTTCGTTTGCTTATCGACCGCCGCGGTAGCATACAAATCCTGTTGCCCGGTAACCGGTTCGTCCTGCATGGTCAGCGGAACGACGTTCGTACCGGCATTATGACCGTAAAGCTGCTGCACATAATAGTTCGGGGTCTTTACCAACGAAAGATTGTCGAACCAGATCAGATCCGGACGCCACTGCCAAGCATCCACATGGGAGAAAAGCGGGGCATACGTGCACAGGTGCACCACATCCGCATTCCGCTCGAAACCAGTCATAAAGGCGGCTTCGCACAAGGCGGTCAGGAAACTGTTCTCACGGTTGGCTGGATGGCAGGCGTATTCGCCGGCAAACACCTTCGGTCCCTGGCGATCGTACGAATCATAGCGTTTGGCGCCATTCAGGAACCATTCGGGGGAACGGTAGAAGTGCTCATCCACCAAATCCACTTTCAATCTTTTCATTTCCGGCCAGAGGTAATCGAAATCCTCTCCTTCCGACTGTGGGCCGGAACTACCGATAATCTTTACCTCCGGATATTTGGCACGGATCGCTTTGACAAACGGTTCGAGACGTTCGGGGTAAAGTGGTCCCCACTGTTCATTGCCGATGGCAATGAGTTTCAGGTTGAAAGGAGCCGGATGTCCCATATCGGCACGTATCTTTCCCCATTTGCTGGTTGCCGGACCGTTGGCAAACTCGATCAGGTCGAGGGCGTCGTCTATATAAGGTTGCAACTTGTCCACGGGGCAATTCTCGTTCGGGTCCTGGTTCTCATATTGGCACGAAAGGCCGCAGTTCAGTACGGGAAGCGGTTCCGCACCGATATCTTCGCTCAACTGGAAATATTCGAAAAAGCCCAGGCCGTAAGACTGATAATAATCCGGGAATTTTTTATAAGAGAACGTATAGTTCCAACGGTTTATATTGATCGGACGGTTCTCGACCGGCCCGATCGTGTTTTTCCACTGGTAGCGTGTGGCCTTATTCGTTCCCTCCACAATGCAACCGCCGGGAAAACGGAAGACACCCGGTTTCAGGTCTTTCAATGCCTGCGCCAGGTCGGCACGCATACCGTTCGGACGGTTGTTAAACGTCTTCTGCGGGAACAGGGAGATATGTTCGAGATCGACGGTTCCTTTCGTGGCCATCGTGATACGCAGGCGGGAACGGGCCTCCGTCGCCCCCGGGGTCAGGACTACCGTGTATTTCTTCCATTCCTTGCCACTCACCTCGATCTCTTTTTCCTCGTACAGGTCGTTCTGGCTGTTCACCAGGTTTATACGCAACTTGACCGGTGCACCGGACTGGGTACGGGCATACAAAGAAAAGTCGTACTTCTCCCCTTCCCGGATGCCGATTCCCTTGAAACCTTCATTGTCAAGGCCGGTTCCAGTCAACTCCTTTTCATAGGAAAGACGGACATAATGGGGATTACGGTCGAAACAGGGATTTTTAGTCTGCACACTGACACTGCCAAAAGGCGTCCAACCCACGAAAGGATTTTCAAACTCGAAAGAACGGTTCTTGATAAGTTCGGCATACAGACCGCCATCTGCACCGAAATTGATATCCTCAAAAAAGATCCCGTACATAGTAGACTGGATAGGTGCACCTGTTTTCCGAACATCTACCTTAAACTCATTGCTTTGTGCCATTAAACTGACGGCCCCCATGCTAAATAGACACAGGCTAATGGCTTTTTTCATACTTTTTGTCATAGATATGTGTTTTTCTGTGAATACTAAGATTATTTAGTTGCAAATATACACTAATAATCTTGATCCAAGGGAGACAAATCGTTCATTTTAGTAGACAAAAAAACGTTTTATGCTATAAAACATCTTTAAAGTAGTGCATGAATACAAAGAAGAGAGTAATTTTACACACAATTTTGAAACTATATTTACATGAAGAACGAAAGCACGCTGTCTGGCTTAACTGTAGCTAATTTCAGCAAGCAAATAGACGGCAAGGAGACGATGCTATGCATCCTTACAAATAACAAAGGAGCAGAACTTACCATCACCAACTACGGTGCAAAGATTGTATCGCTTATGGTACCGGATCGGTCCGGAAAGTTAACCGACGTAGTAACAGGACACAATTCCATAGACGAATACCTGGTTTCCGAAGAACCCTATTTCGGGGCTATCTGCGGACGATATGGAAACCGTATCGCAGGCGGAAAATTCACATTGGACGGTGTTGTGTATGACAAACTGGCTATCAACAACGGGCCTAACAGCCTGCATGGCGGATTGAAAGGCTTCAATTCCGTTGTCTGGGACCTGAACAGGATCGACGGCCAGACGGTGGAACTGAAATATACGGCTGCCGACGGTGAAGAAGGTTTCCCAGGAAAATTGGATACGACAGTGACCTACCATCTTTCCGACGACAATGAGGTCGTAATCATGTACCATGCGGTAACGGACAAACCGACCGTACTGAACCTGACCAACCATTCCTACTTCAACCTCTCCGGCCAGGGTGATCCTTCCGTATATGATCACAAACTGACAATCAATGCAGATTATTACCTGCCGACAGACGAAACAGCCATTCCTTATGGCCCGAAAGAAAAAGTGGAAGGAACTCCGATGGACTTCCGTACTCCGCACGAAGTAGGCGAACGCATCGATGAAGATTTTGAAGCGCTGAATTTCGGAAAAGGTTATGACCATACATATATACTAAATAAGAAAGAAGAAAACGAACTGTCGCTCTGCGCCCGTTGCGTATCTCCTAAAACCGGCATTGTAATGGAATGCTACACGACACAGCCGGGTGTGCAATTATACACGGGTAACTGGATGACCGGCAATTTCGTCGGAAAGAACGGACAACGCTATCCGGCACGTGCCGCTCTCTGTCTGGAAACACAACATTATCCCGACAGCCCGAACAAACCGGAATATCCTTCCACTGTTCTGCGTCCGGACGAAGTTTTCCAGAGCAAAACAATCTACAAATTCACAGTAGAATAAACCTATTCTATCGACCTAAATAATTAATAATCTAAATATCTAAAAAGAAATGGAGTCAACTAAACAAAAAAGTTATGTATTACCTATAGCGATGATGTTCGCATTATTCGCTATGATTTCTTTCGTTACGGGTCTGCCTCAACCTTTCGGGGCAATTGTTCAAAATGAATTCGGAGCATCTAATTTTGAAGCTACTTTAGGTTTCTTCGCAAACTTTATAGCATACGCTTTCATGGGTATTCCGGCTGGTATGCTTTTGCAGAAAATCGGCTACAAAAAGACTGCATTAATTGCAATTGTAGTTGGTTTCATAGGCGTCGGTATCCAGGTGCTTTCCTCTAAAATGGGATTTGCCACTTATGTTGCCGGTGCATTTGTTTCCGGTTTCTCCATGTGTATGTTGAATACAGTTGTAAACCCGATGTTGAATACATTAGGCGGTGGCGGTAAGAAAGGTAACCAGTTAATCCAGATGGGTGGTTCGTTGAACTCGGTATCCGCTACAATCGTTCCGGTTTTGGTGGGCTATTTGATGGGAACCGTTGTTGAAGAACGTACGATCGCTAAAGCATTGCCTGCATTGTACATCGCAATGGCTATCTTCGCCGTGGCATTCCTGGTATTATTCATCATGAATATCCCGGAACCGAGCTTGGAAAAAGCTAATAATAATGTAAAGAACGAACACAGCCCGCTCGCATTCCGCCACTTCAAATTAGGCGCATTGGCTATCTTCGTATATGTAGGTATCGAAGTCGGTATTCCTCACTTCGCAGGTCTGTTCATGATGACACCCGAAGCAAGTGGCGGTCTGGCAATCGACTCAACAATTGCCGGTTCGGTAGTTGGTACTTATTGGTTCCTGATGCTGATCGGACGTTTGGTTGGTGCTTCCCTGGGAGCCAAGTTCACAAGTAAAGCTATGCTTACAGTGGCATCGAGCGTCGGTATCTTGTTCATCATCCTTGCCTTTATCTGTCCGATTACGACAATGGTAAGTATGCCGGTATTCAAGAGCGATATTTCATTCGGTGTGGCAGAAGTTCCTATCAGCATCATGTTCATGGCGCTTTGTGGTCTTTGTACTTCTATCATGTGGGGTGGAATCTTTAACCTGGCTGTCGAAGGTCTGGGTAAATATACGGAAGCTGCTTCCGGTATCTTCATGGTATTGGTTTGCGGTGGTGGTATTTTGCCTTTAATCCAGGGTCAAATCGCTGATATGTCCGGATTTATGACCAGCTATGCAGTCATTCTGATTGCTTTGGCTTATCTGTTGTTCTATGCTTTGGTTGGTTGTAAGAACGTAAACAAGGACATTCCTGTAGAATAAAAATAAGTGTAACTATATGATTGAAGAAATTATCTAACTATATTTGTAGTCGGATAATTTCTTCAATTGTTTAATAACCTAATTAAAAACAAATCTATCATGAGACAAAAAATCAGAAATAAATTTCAAGAGTTATTCTCAACAGAAGGTAGCGTATACGCATCTCCGGGCCGTATTAACTTGATTGGCGAACATACCGATTATAACGGCGGTTTCGTATTTCCGGGCGCAATCGATAAAGGCATGATTGCCGAAATCAAGCCGAACGGAACAGGTAAAGTCCGTGCTTTCTCCGTTGACCTGAATGACTATGCAGAA
Organism: Parabacteroides vesiculifaciens; assembly: GCF_049860805.1. Classification (NCBI taxonomy): domain Bacteria; kingdom Pseudomonadati; phylum Bacteroidota; class Bacteroidia; order Bacteroidales; family Tannerellaceae; genus Parabacteroides; species Parabacteroides vesiculifaciens. Next base: position 982,897 of record NZ_CP187555.1, on the reverse strand, counting down.
TTTGGTCTGAACGAAGAAGACGCTCCAAAAGCAAGTTGGGCAAGATATATTTTCGGTGTTTGCCGTGAAATCATCAAACGGGGCGGACAGATCCAGGGATTTGATACCGTATTTGCCGGCGATGTTCCTCTGGGTGCCGGTATGTCCTCTTCCGCTGCATTGGAAAGCACCTATGCATTTGCTTTAAACGATCTGTTCTCGCTGAATATCGATAAATTTGAATTGGCTAAGATCGGCCAGTCTACCGAACATAACTATTGCGGTGTAAACTGCGGTATCATGGATCAGTTTGCTTCCGTATTTGGGAAAGAAGGTAGCTTGATCCGTCTGGATTGCCGTTCACTCGAATATAAATATTTCCCGTTCCACCCGGTCGGCTACAAATTGGTTTTACTGGATTCAGTCGTTAAACATGAACTGGCCTCTTCAGCTTACAACAAACGCCGCCAGTCTTGCGAAAATGCCGCCGCCGCAATCCGCCGCAATCATCCGGAAGTTGAATTCCTGCGCGATGCGACAATGGATATGCTGAACGAAGTAAAAGGCGACATCAGTGCTGAAGATTATATGCGTGCCGAATATGTGATCGAAGAAGTGCAGCGCGTACTCGACGTTTGCGACGCTCTGGAAAAAGACGACTACGAAACTGTAGGTAAGAAGATGTTCGAGACACATCACGGCATGAGCAAATTATATGAAGTCAGTTGCGAAGAATTGGATTTCCTGAATGATGTAGCCAAGAAATGCGGCGTTACCGGTTCACGTGTAATGGGTGGCGGTTTCGGCGGTTGTACAATCAACTTGGTGAAAGAAGAAAAATATGATGCATTCGTAAAAGAAGCATTCGAATCTTACACTGCTAAATTCGGTCACGAGCCTAAGTTATATAATGTAGTAATCAGCGACGGCGCACGCAAGCTCGCATAATAAATTAATTATAATTCCATAAAAATCATGACATCCGCTTTTTATCAGAACGAAACCAAATTTTACGTTGCAGTAGATTGTATCATACTCGGATTCGATCAAAAAGAGCTCAATGTATTACTCTATAAACGTAAGTTTGAACCCATGATGGGGCAATGGTCTTTGATGGGCGGTTTTATCAAAGCGGGTGAAAGTATCGTAGAAGCCGCGTCACGCGTGCTTACCGACTGTACTGGCATCGATAACCTTTTTATGGAACAGGTTGGTGCTTACGGAGATGTTACCCGCGACCTCGGGGAACGGGTTATCTCCGTAGCATATTACTCACTCGTCAATATGAACGATTTCAGTGCCGAAACACTGGAAGAACACAATGCGGTCTGGACCAAGATCAGCGAAGTTCCGCAACTCATTTTCGACCATAACCAAATGATCACCGACACATTGGCCCGCCTGCGCCGCAAAGCGGCTACGCGCCCGGTCGGATTCAACCTCCTTCCGGAAAAATTCACGTTACCACAATTGCAAAGTCTCTATGAAGCCATCTATCAGACCCAACTGGACAAACGCAATTTCCGCAAAAAACTGAATGCGATGGATATCTTGGAGAAATTGAATGAGAAAGACAAGAAAGGTTCCAAAAGAGGAGCTTTCTATTATATGTTCAACAAAGAAAAATACGATCACCTACTGGAACAGGGATTTTATTTTTCCTTATAAAAGGAATATCCGAATGCTTTTCAGTTCCAGCCGGACGGAACTATAATTTCATGAGCATTGAACTAAAATCCCGTGGTCATGAAACTGAAATTCCACGCCGGGGGAATAAAAGCAAAAACAAAGGTAGCTATGTTGTAGAACATAGCTTTTTTTGTACACCCGCCGTACTAAAGTGTTACTTTTACACCCGAACACATACAAACCACAAATAAACAAGTAATAAGTATGGTTGAAGAGTTAAAAGAAAAGGTTTTTAAAGCCAATCTGGATCTGGTAAAACACGGATTGGTCATTTTTACCTGGGGAAACGTAAGTGCCATAGACCGGAAAAAAGGCCTGGTCGTAATCAAACCTTCCGGAGTTTCTTACGAAACGATGAAAGCAAGTGACATGGTGGTACTCGACCTGGACGGAAATGTTATGGAAGGCAACCTGAAACCGTCGTCGGACACTCCTACCCATTTGGTTCTATACAAGGCATTCCCGGAAATCGGGGGAATCGTACACACGCACTCAACATACGCGACCTCGTGGGCACAGGCCGGGTGCGACATTCCGAATATCGGCACAACACATGCCGATTATTTCAGCGATGCCATTCCCTGTACCCGCTCGATGACGAAGGAGGAAGTCGAAGGCGATTATGAGGAAGAGACCGGCAATGTGATCATCGAATGCTTTAAAAAACTGAATCCGGTACACATTCCGGGAGTCCTGGTGAGAAACCACGGCCCGTTCGCATGGGGCAAGGATGCGGCGGAAGCCGTGTATAACGCGGTCGTAATGGAACAGGTGGCCAAGATGGCGTATATCTCGTACGGCATCAATCCCCAATTGACCATGAACAAATATCTTATCACCAAACATTTCGAGCGTAAACACGGCCCGAATGCTTATTACGGACAAAAATAAAAAATAAATAACATAACAATTAAATCAATAGACCATGACAAATTTTAAAGATCTTGAAGTATGGTTCGTAACAGGAGCACAGCTTCTGTACGGAGGTGACGCGGTAATCCAGGTGGATGCCCATTCCAACGAAATGGTGAAAGGATTGAACGAGTCCGGAAACCTGCCTGTAAAAGTAGTCTACAAAGGTACTGTTAACTCGGCAAAAGAGGTAACGGCTGCATTCAAGGCTGCCAACAACGACGACAAATGTATCGGCGTGATTACTTGGATGCATACCTTCTCACCTGCCAAAATGTGGATACACGGCTTGCAGGAACTAAAAAAGCCGTTGCTTCATTTCCATACCCAGTTCAATAAAGAGATACCCTGGGAAACGATGGATATGGACTTCATGAACCTGAACCAGTCTGCTCACGGTGACCGCGAATTCGGCCACATGGTGAGCCGGATGCGTAAGAACCGCAAAGTTGTAGTAGGACATTGGCAAGATCCGAAAGCACAGGAAAAGATTGCCGTCTGGATGCGTGTAGCGGCTGCCTGGGCCGACGCTCAGGATATGCTGATCATCCGCTTTGGCGACCAGATGAACAATGTGGCCGTTACAGACGGCGACAAAGTGGAAGCCGAACTGAAACTGGGTTATCATGTCGATTACTGTCCGGTAAATGACTTGATGGAATACTACAACACGGTAGAAGACAAAGATGTTCAGGAACTTGTCGGACGGTATTTCGCCGAATACGATCATGCACCCGCACTGGAAGATAAAAACACGGAAGCCTATGAAAAAGTATGGAACTCTGCAAAAGCTGAAATCGCCATCCGCCGCATCCTGAAAGATAAAGGGGCAAAAGCCTTTACAACCAATTTCGACGACCTCGGCAATTTCGATCAGATTCCGGGCCTGGCATCACAACGCCTGATGGCGGAAGGCTACGGCTTCGGTGCCGAAGGCGACTGGAAAACAGCGGCCCTGTACCGCACCATGTGGTATATGAGCCAGGGAATGCCGAAGGGTTGTTCCTTCCTCGAAGATTATACTTTGAATTTCGACGGCGAAAAAAGTGCAATCCTCCAGGCACACATGCTGGAAGTTTGTCCGCTGATCGCCGAACATAAACCGAAACTGGAGGTACACCGTTTAAGCATCGGCATAGACAGTGAAACGGCCCGCCTCGTATTCACCAGCAAACCGGGTGAAGGCGTTGCCGCCACGATCGTCGACATGGGAAACCGTTTCCGCCTCATCGTGAACAAGGTGGATTGCATCAAAAGCAAGCCGCTGCCGAACCTTCCGGTTGCCAGCGCACTCTGGATTCCGCAACCGAACCTGGAGATCGGCGCCGCCGCCTGGATCCTGGCCGGAGGAACCCATCACACAAGTTTCTCCTACGACCTGACAGTGGAATATATGGAAGACTATGCCGACATCGCCGGCATAGAACTGGTGGTGATCGACAAAGATACGACCATCTCCAGTTTCAAGAAAGAATTGCAGTACAACGATCTGTATTATATGTTGAACCGCGCATTACAGGCTTAAGTTATGGCAAGCGAAAAGTATGTTATTGGCCTGGACTACGGTAGCGACTCCTGTCGCGCCGTAGTCGTCGATGCTGCGACAGGCCGGGAAATGGCTTCGGCCGTCAAGTATTATCCCCGCTGGATGGAAGGAAAATACTGCGATCCCGCAAAGAACCAGTACCGCCAGCATCCGCTGGATTACATAGAAGGACTTGAAGCCACGGTGAAAGATGCGCTCGCACAATGCCCGGCCGGAACAACACAAAACGTAGTCGGCATCGCTTTCGATACGACCGGAAGTACGCCTGTCCTGACCGACAAGAACGGTACTCCCCTCGCCTTGCTGCCCGAATATGCAGAAAACCCGAATGCAATGTTCGTCCTCTGGAAAGACCATACCGCCATCCGGGAAGCCGCTGAGATCAACGAATTGGCAAAAAGCTGGGATATCGACTACACCGCATACGAAGGCGGCATCTATTCTTCCGAGTGGGTATGGGCCAAGATGGCGCACGTCCTCCGCGTAGACGACAGTGTCAGCAAAGATGCTTATGCATGGATCGAGCATTGCGACTGGTTACCGGCCCTTATCACCGGGAAGACCAAACCGGAAGAGGTGTACCGCAGCCGTTGTGCAGCCGGACATAAAGCCATGTGGCTGGAAAAATGGGGCGGATTGCCTGCCGAGGAATTCCTAACCTCGCTCGAGCCGAAACTGGCCGGTTTCCGCAGCCATCTGTTCGAAAAGACTTATACCAGCGATACGAAAGTAGGTACATTAACACCGGAATGGGCAGAACGTCTCGGCCTGACGACCGGCGTAGCAGTTTCGGTCGGCGCGTTCGACTGCCACATGGGAGCTGTCGGCGCTGAAATCACTCCCCGCACATTCGTACGTGTGATCGGCACATCGACCTGCGATATTATGGTCTCATCGTATGAAGAAATGGGCGACAAACTGGTTCCCGGTATCTGCGGGCAGGTGGACGGTTCCGTTATCCCCGGCATGATCGGGTTGGAAGCCGGACAATCCGGTTTCGGCGATATTTATGCCTGGTTCAAACGCGTATTGGCATGGCCGCTCGAAAACATTTTGGCCAAAAGTACCTTAGTTGATGAAGAGACGAAAGCCAAGCTGATCGAGGAAACGGCGGACAAGATCATCCCCATCCTCTCCGAAGAGGCAGCCAAAGTTCCGGTAAGCGAAAGTACGGTCCTGGCTGTAGACTGGATGAACGGCCGCCGCACACCCGATGCCAGCCAGTTAGTGAAGGGGACGATTACCGGCCTCAACCTGGCAAGCTCCGCCCCGCTTATCTTCCGGGCCTTGGTGGAAGCGACCGCGTTCGGATCGAAAGCCATCGTCGACCGTTTCCTGGAGAATGGCATCAAGATCGAAAGCGTGATCGGAATCGGCGGCATTTCGTTGAAATCCCCGTTCGTCATGCAGACGCTGGCAGATGTGTTGGATATGCCGATCAAAGTTGCCAAAGCAGAACAGGCCTGCGCCTTCGGAGCCTCCATGTTCGCAGCCGTAGCAGCCGATATATATGCCAAAATTGAAGACGCACAGCAGGCTATGGGACAAGGTTTTGCTAAAGAATATAAGCCGAATCACGAAAATCACCTGGCGTATCTTGCTCTTTATGAGAAATATCGGAAGTTAGGAAACTTTACCGAAAATGAATTGTTTCATTGATAGGATGGTCATTACGAAGAGATTGCCTATCTTTGCAAAAAAATAAAAATAATTCATCACAATGAACGATATTAATTTAATGAACAAGGCAGCGGACAACATCCGTATCCTGGCTGCGTCTATGGTAGAAAAAGCGAAATCCGGTCACCCCGGTGGTGCAATGGGTGGTGCAGACTTTGTGAACGTACTGTTCTCAGAGTTCCTCGTGTATGATCCCAAGAATCCCACATGGGAAGGCAGAGACCGCTACTTCCAGGACCCGGGGCACATGTCGCCGATGCTTTATTCAGTACTCGCCCTCACAGGCAAATTCACGATCGACGAACTGAAAGAGTTCCGCCAGTGGGGTAGCGTGACTCCGGGACATCCCGAAGTCAACGTGATGCGTGGTATAGAAAACACATCCGGTCCGTTGGGACAAGGCCACACCTATGCTGTAGGTGCCGCTATCGCCGCTAAGTTCCTGAAGGCGCGTCTGGGTGACGTTATGAATCAGACGATTTATACATATATTTCCGACGGTGGCATCCAAGAAGAGATTTCCCAGGGAGCCGGACGTATTGCCGGTACGCTGGGACTGGACAACCTGATCATGTTCTACGATGCCAACAACATCCAGCTTTCCACAACCGTAGGCGAAGTGACGGCTGAAAACGTAGCCATGAAATACGAAGCATGGGGCTGGAAAGTCATCACGATCAACGGAAACGATGTGACGGAAATCCGCCGGGCATTGACCGAAGCGAAAGCCGAAACATCCCGTCCTACCCTGATCATCGGTAACACGATCATGGGTAAGGGTGCTGTGGGTGCAGACAAGAGCAACTACGAAAACAAGGTGTCCACACACGGACAACCTCTTTCGGCAGCCGGCGTATCTATGGCAGACACCATCCGGAACTTGGGGGGAAACCCGGACGATCCGTTCCAGATCTTCACCGAAGTTGCAGAACTATATGCGAAACGTGCCAAAGAATTGGAAGCAATCGTTGCAGAACGCTATGCAGCCAAAGCAGAATGGGCGAAAGCAAATCCGGAACTGGCAGCCAAGATGGAACTGTGGTTCTCCGGCAAAGCACCCGTCATCGACTGGAAGGCTATCGAACAGAAACCGAACCAGGCGACCCGCGCCGCCTCGGCAACCGTTTTAGGCGTACTGGCAACCCAGGTGGAAAACATGGTTGTTTCATCCGCCGACCTTTCCAACTCGGACAAAACCGACGGCTTCCTGAAGAAAACACATGCATTCGTGAAAGGTGATTTCAGCGGTGCATTCCTTCAGGCCGGCGTAGCCGAACTGACGATGGCCTGTTTGTGTATCGGTATGTCGCTCCACGGAGGTGTAATCGTAGCTTGCGGTACGTTCTTCGTATTCTCTGACTACATGAAACCCGCAATCCGCATGGCTGCCCTAATGGAACAGCCGGTTAAGTTCATCTGGTCTCACGACGCCTTCCGCGTAGGTGAAGACGGACCGACACACGAACCGGTTGAACAGGAAGCACAGATCCGCCTGATGGAAAAACTGAAGAACCACAAGGGGCACAACTCCATGTTGGTACTTCGCCCGGCAGACGTGACCGAAACGACAATTGCCTGGAAGATGGCTATGGAAAACACAGCCACTCCGACCGCATTAATTCTTTCCCGTCAGAACATTACTGACCTGCCCGCAAAAGAAAGCCGTTACGACGAAGCTTTGCAGGCCGAAAAGGGTGCCTATATTGTAGAAGGCGACAAGAACCCCGATGTTATACTGGTTGCTTCCGGTTCGGAAGTTTCCACATTGGAAGAGGGAGCAGCATTGCTCCGTGCCGATGGCATTAAGGTTCGCATCGTATCTGTTCCGTCTGAAGGTTTATTCCGCAACCAGAGCAAAGAATATCAGGAATCCGTCATTCCGGCAGGAAGCAAGGTATTCGGACTCACAGCCGGCCTGCCGGTCAACCTGGAAGGGTTGGTTGGTACCAACGGTAAGGTTTGGGGGCTCGAATCATTCGGTTTCTCTGCTCCTTACAAGGTGCTGGACGAAAAACTCGGCTTCACGGGACAAAATGTATACAATCAGGTAAAAGAATTATTAGCATAAGAAACTCTAAGAAGAAAACCTGCTCTTTTGCATCTCGTCGAGATGGTGAACTGCATCTTATCGAGATGCAAAAAGGCAGGTGGCTCTTCACCTCTAACAGATAAATATGAAAACATTAGGTTTATGTAGTGACCACGCAGGATACGAACTGAAAGAATATGTAAAACAAATACTCGACTTGAAAGGGTTAGCTTATAAAGATTTCGGTACCTATTCGACAGAAAGTTGTGATTATCCCGATTACGCCCATCCGCTTGCCGAAGCTGTAGAAGCCGGCGAAGTATATCCCGGAATAGCTATCTGCGGGTCCGGAAACGGAATAGCCATGACACTCAATAAACATCAGGGAATACGAGCCGCCCTGTGCTGGCAAGAAGAGATAGCACGTCTCGCACGCGAGCACAACGATGCAAACATACTTGTAATGCCCGGCAGATTTATCAGTCAAGAGGAAGCCACTCACACGGTCGAAGCCTTTCTGAACACCTCGTTCGAAGGCGGTCGGCATTCGCGTAGGATTGACAAAATCCCCAAAATCATGTAAAACACTATTATGGCAACATTAGACTTCATTGTAATAGGGTTATTCGCTTTAGCCCTAATCGGGATTATTATATGGGTATCTAAACAAAAGCAAAACAACTCTGCCGACTATTTCCTCGGCGGCCGCGATGCCACTTGGCTCGCCATAGGCGCATCTATTTTCGCTTCCAATATCGGTTCCGAACATCTTATCGGGCTGGCCGGAGCAGGAGCTTCCAGCGGTATGGCAATGGCCCATTGGGAAATCCAAGGATGGATGATCCTGATCCTCGGCTGGGTATTCGTTCCTTTCTACACACGCAGTATGGTGTATACGATGCCTGAATTTCTGGAAAGGCGGTATAATCCGCAATCCCGAACCATTCTTTCCTTTATCTCATTAATCAGTTATGTATTGACCAAAGTGGCCGTGACGGTTTATGCCGGCGGACTGGTATTCCAGCAGGTTTTCGGTATTAAGGAACTGTGGGGAATCGACTTCTTTTGGATTGCAGCGATCGGCCTGGTTTTATTAACCGCTCTTTATACGATTGTAGGGGGTATGAAATCCGTGCTTTATACATCCGTCCTCCAGACCCCTATCCTGTTGTTAGGTTCGCTGATTATCCTTGTGCTCGGCTTTAAAGCATTGGGCGGATGGGACGAAATGATGACTGCCTGCAAAGCAGTCGTGGTCAATGACTATGGCGATACCATGACGCAATTGATCCGCGACAACCGCGACCCGCAATATCCGTGGCTCGGCGCCCTGATCGGTTCTTCGATCATCGGTTTTTGGTATTGGTGTACCGACCAATATATCGTGCAGCGTGTCCTTTCGGGCAAAGATATGAAACAAGCCCGCCGTGGTGCCATCTTCGGAGCATACCTGAAGCTGCTCCCGGTATTCCTCTTCCTGATCCCGGGAATGATTGCTTTTGCATTGAATAAAAACGGAATCGTTGTCAATGGTGAAGTATTCAAGCTCTCTATCCCGGATGCCGCTTTCCCGACATTGGTAGCGAAATTGCTTCCGGCGGGTGTGAAAGGGCTTGTCGTATGTGGTATTCTGGCCGCCCTGATGAGTTCGCTGGCATCCCTGTTCAACTCGTCGGCCATGTTGTTTACGATCGACTTTTATAAACGTTTCAAACCCGAAACGCCGGAAAAGAAACTGGTTGTAATCGGACAGATCGCAACAGTCGTAATCGTGATTCTGGGTATCCTCTGGATTCCGATTATGCGTAGCGTCGGAGACGTCCTCTATAATTACCTGCAGGACGTACAATCCGTACTGTCACCGGGTATCGCCGCCGCTTTCCTGCTGGGTGTATGCTGGAAACGTACTTCCGCCAAAGGAGGTATGTGGGGGATGCTGGCAGGTATCATCATCGGTATAACCCGCCTCGGAGCCAAAGTCTATTACAGCAATGCGGTCGATGCATCCGACAACCTGTTCAAAGCCCTGTTCTACGATATGAACTGGCTGTTCTTCTGCGGATGGATGTTCCTGTTCTGCATCATCCTGACAATCGTTGTCAGCCTTTGCACGAAAGCACCCGAGGCAGAAAAGATACAAGGCTTAGTATTCGGAACGGCTACACCTGAAGAACGGGCGGCTACACGTGCAAGCTGGACCCATTGGGATGTGATCCATTCTGTTATCATCCTGGGTATTACAGCCGCATTCTACTGGTATTTCTGGTAATACCTGCAAGTAGAATTGGGAGAAACGCAAGAAAAGTTTTTTCCAAAACATCTGTCACTCTATCACACCATCACGTATATGCCTTGATAATCATATCGTGATAGGTGTGATAGATGGCTTTTTCATCTATCACACTACTATCACACCTCTATCACCAAAAAAATATTTTCATCGATATAAGGAACCTTTTCTTGAAAAACAAGTAGGGATAATGCGAAAACTAAGTAGAAATATCCGTCTACACCCCCATGTTTACATATTACACACCCCCATGTAGCCGGCTTTTACATCCGGGTGTAGCAATCAGGGACATCCGGATGTTCATAGATTTATCTGCTTAGAACGGCCTTTAGTTCTGCGAACATCGGTATTCATTGGGAGCGAAACCGGTTATCTTTTTAAATATCAAACTAAAATGCTGCACATTCGGATAACCCAACCGACGGGCGATGGCGGCAGGCGTACTATCCGTTTTCAACAAAAGATCTTTGGCGACATATAAGCGTTTGAACTGGAAATATTCGGTAAGCGTCTTGCCTGTTTCAAATTTCAACAGGTCATTGAAATAGGCGACGGACAGATTTAAACTTTCAGCACAATAAGCATCTGTAGGCAACTTGCCGTCCTGCAATTTGCCGGAGGCGATATACTCGTCAAGAATCTTTTCCATTTTCCCCAGAATCGCTTTGTTTTTATTTTCGCGGGTAATGAACTGCCGCTCATAATAGCGCGTACAATAATCCAGCAACAATTCGATATGGCGGGACAGGATGATACTGCTATGCGTGTCTATGGCATGATGAAGCTCGTCTTCGATGCTCTCGAGGCAGCAGGTCACTTTCGCCGTTTCCCGTTGGGATAAATGCAACGCCTCTTCCTTGCGGTAGAAAAAGAAGGTATAGTTCTTAATATGATTTTTCAGCGAAGTGCGGAACAGCAAATCGGGATGGAACGCCAGAAGATACCCTTTATCGGGCAGCGTGTTATTCTCGCTCATGCCGAAAATTTCGCCGGGAGTAAGAAACACCATCGTTGCATTAGAATAATCATAATATTTGCGCCCGCAACAGTCACACCCGTTTTCACAATCTTCTATCAGCAGGATAGCATAGAACTCGAACCTGACGGCATCCTGCTCCAGATTCGGATTCTCCAGATTGATGATACTCACCTGCGGATGCAGCGTCTCACACCCCAAACACCGATTGCATTCACATACGGTCTTAATGTCCAACATCTTCTCTTTCATCTCTTATAAAATCATTCACAGATTGTTTTGCGCCCGGTATTTACTTGGCGTACACCCCACCCGCTTCTTAAACAGCCGGCAGAAATGCTGCGGATACTGAAACCCCAACGAATAGGCGATTTGGCTGACGGTATCTTCCGTAACGGAGATACGCACCTTTGCCAGTTCGATCACTTTCGCCTGAATATATTCCTGCGGCGTCTTGCCGGTTTCTTTCTTAAACATATCCCCGAAATAGTTAGACGAAAGACAGAGCTTGTCGGCAAAGTATTTCACCGTAGGCAGCCCGTTATTCTCAGCGGTCTCTCCCTCGAAATACTTATCCAGCAGGCTCTCGAAACGTGTCAACACATCACTGTTCGCCTTACTGCGGGTGATAAACTGGCGTTCATAGAAACGCATACAATAGTTAAGAAGCAATTCGATGTGGTTCACCAGCAAGGTCTTGCTATGCTTGTCCACTCCATGTTCCAGTTCCATGTGTATAATCTTCAGGCAATCCATCACGATGCTCCTCTCCTCTTCCGAAAGATGCAACGCTTCGTTTACCTCGTAAGAAAAAAACGTGTACTTCTTGATAGTCTTCCCCAACGACGTCCCGCGGAGCAGGTCCGGATGGAAAAGAATCCCATATGCGTTTACCTGTATCTTGTCGGTTGTCGGAGTCGTTTCGGCCGTTTGTCCGGGAGCAAAACAGACGATAGTCCCTTCCTGGTAATCGTAAGTCTGGCGTCCGTACCTAATGTCGCAAGCCTTTTCAAGCTTCAGAAACAGCGCATAGACGCCATAGTTGAACCGGATAAGATCCACACTGTTGGTTGCTTTGTTCATGTCAACCACACTGACCAGCGGGTTCAGCGTTTCGAGACCGTACAGCCTGTTATACAAGTCCACATTATCCAAATTAAGTATCTTATCCATAACCGCAAATATCAAACTTATCGAAAATACAAAAAATATCCGTATATCACTTATACTATTCCGGTTACAAAAGTAAAAGATAATCCAGACATCTTTACTACCCCAATTACAGATTACATAACCTTTGTTACTGATTTTATGCCATAAAAGAAGCCTTTCAATTTCATCAGATACGCTTTTCCACTATTTCAGGATTAAGGACTATCTCTAAAACATTAACAACCAGTTCAATGATATTAACCAAATCATTTTCTACTTTTGTCATAAGGAGATTAATATGAGTAGAAACAAAACATTAATTATTTATAAGACAGACGCAGAAAGCTGTATGCCGCTACCCTATGCAGACCAGGGAATTAAGGCAGGCTTTCCTTCACCGGCACAAGACTATATCAGCCAAGCCATTGATTTGAACAAAGAGCTTATCCATCATCCGGCCTGTACTTTCTACGGACGTGTTTCAGGGGATTCCATGAAGGATGCCGGATTAGACGACGGGGATATTTTAGTTATTGACAAATCCCTTGAGCCGCGAACCGGAGATATGGCGGTCTGCTACATTGACGGTGAGTTTACGATCAAATATATCCGGATCGAATCTAATGTCATTTGGCTGATCCCGGCAAACGAAGCTTACCAGCCAATCAAGGTGACACCGGAAAATGATTTTATGATCTGGGGAATAGTCACCTACTCCATTAAAAAGCACAACAGGAGAGCATAATGTTTGCGTTAGTAGATTGTAATAATTTCTATGCATCATGCGAAAGAGCGTTCAATCCGTATTGGAATGGCCGTCCGGTCGTCGTTTTGTCGAATAATGACGGTTGTGTTATCGCCCGATCCAACGAAGCCAAAAAGATCGGTATAAAGATGGGAATCCCGGCATATCAGATCAGAACTGAAATTGAACAATATAACATCGGAGTATTCTCATCCAACTATACCCTGTATGGCGATATGTCCAACCGGGTAATGAGTATGCTTTCCTCCTACTCTCCCAATGTCGAGGTTTATTCAATTGACGAATGCTTTTTGGATTTCTCCGGATTCAGCTTATACGATCCGAAAATATACGGAGAGGAAATAGTCCGGTCGGTCACAAAAGGAACCGGTATTCCGGTAAGTATGGGCATTGCAACAACAAAAACGTTGGCTAAAGTAGCCAACAAGTTTGCAAAGAAATACAAAGGTTATAAAGGCGTTTGCATTATCGACACGGAAGAAAAGCGGATCAAAGCCCTGAATCGTACAGAGATAGGCGATGTATGGGGGATCGGTCACCGTCATGCAAAGAGATTGGAGAAATACGGCATACGGAATGCCTATGATTTCTCACAGATGCCTAAAAACTGGGTCCGGCAGCAAATGACTGTTGTTGGTGAACGAACCTGGAAGGAACTGAACGGCGAGCCTTGTATCGATCTGGAACAGATAGCTCCGGCTAAAAAACAAATCTGCACCAGTCGGGCGTTCGGGCAAACGATCGCGGATATCGAAGGGTTGAAAGAGGCTGTTTCTTCTTTTGCAAGTATCTGTGCCGGCAAGTTACGCAAACAGAAGTCTTGTGCACAATCGCTCATGGTTTTCATTCATACCAACAATTTCAGGGAGGACTTGCCGCAATATTTCAAGAATTGCGTGATCAAACTACCGGTTCCAACAAACAGCACCCCAGAAATTGTGCACTACGCAATTGCAGCACTTCAAAATATCTACCGGAAAGGATATTATTTCAAAAAAGCCGGAGTTATCCTCATGGATATCGTACCTGACAACGCAATCCAACAAAACATATTCGATGCCGTAGACCGGGAAAAACACAAAAAACTGATGGAGGTTGTGGACCGGCTTAATAGTGGTTATTCCCGAAATAACCTATCTTTGGCAGTACAGGGCGGTCGAAGGAAGTGGAAGTTAAAACAAGAACTGCTTTCACCTTGTTATACAACAAAGCTAAATGATATTATCAAGATAAAGTTATGAGAAAAATTGCAGCAATAATTATTCCGGTATTAATATGTTTTTTTATCGGATTGACCGCAAGTTACTTTCAGGAAGAAGCCATTAAGATGTGGTATCCACTTCTTTCCAAACCGGAATTAACCCCTCCGAACGTAGTGTTCCCGATCGCATGGAGTATTATCTATCTCTGTATGGGAATATCTATCGGAATCATTTTTCTATCCAACTCAATAAAGAGAAAAGAGCTGATCAAACTCTTTAGCATTCAGCTAATATTCAATTTCACATGGAGTATTTTATTCTTCTACTTACGAAATCCTTTGTTAGGATTTATTGATATTCTTATTCTTGACATCTGTGTGACTATGTATGCCATTAAGAGTTATCCTGTAAAAAAAGCCAGCTCACTCTTATTCATTCCTTATATCATCTGGATTTATTTTGCAACATATTTGAATGGCTACATCCTGCTGAACAACTAAAATTTTACGATGCGCCAGGTTTACCCCATGAAAGGAGCCTATAAACAAAAACAGCACCTCACAGACTCACTGTAAAATGCTGTTTATAATTTGTTACTTGTTTGTGACCTGGGAGGGGCTCGAACCCTCGACCCAATGATTAAGAGTCATTTGCTCTACCAACTGAGCTACCAAGTCAATGTTTGTTGGTTTTGTTTTTATTGAGTGACCTGGGAGGGGCTCGAACCCTCGACCCAATGATTAAGAGTCATTTGCTCTACCAACTGAGCTACCAAGTCATTCATGCTATCGTTGTTTCTCGATTGCGGGTGCAAAGATAGGAGTTTAATTTTTCTTTGCAAACTTTTCCCGCAGTTTTTTCCATAAAATTTACTCGAATTCAAAAATATCAGACGGTGTAGTCCGCTTCAAAGCATGCAAAGAGACATCCTTCCCTACCCGCACTCCCTCCTGGAACAGGCGGAAATCGACTGTTTTATAGGCAAGTTCGGGATGGTTATTGTCGCGGCTCAGGTGGCACAACCAGATATCTTTCAGTTTGGGATCATAATGGGTGGCAAGGAACTCGGCTGCTTCACGGTTGCTCAAATGTCCCGTCGGGCTGGCAACGCGCTCCTTCAAGAAAGCGGGGTACGTACCGAAGTGCAACATCTCTTCGTCATAATTGGCCTCTATGATCAGGTGGTTCGCCATGCTCATATATTTGCTCACCGTCTCAGTGATATGGCCGACATCCGTTGCCAACGTAAACTTATGATCGCCATATTCGATATAATAGCCGACATTGTCGGTACTGTCATGCGGGACCTCGAAAGCGGTAATACGGAAATCACGGATCATAAAAGGCACTTCCTTCTCGATCACCTTACGCGAACCGACAAGCGTCTCCTCCACATAACGGCTCTTGCCTATCCCCCGGTGGACGGCTTCCGTCGTATAGACCGGAATGCAAAGTTTCTCTCCCAGACAACCTACGGTCTTGATATGATCGGCATGATCATGCGTGATCAGGACTGCAATAATTTTGGAGAAATCGATCGCTTTATCTTTCAATACCTTCTTTATGGTACGAATACCGATACCTGCATCAATCAACACACCGAATTCGGGTGTTCCCAGATAATAGCAGTTTCCACTGCTTCCACTTGCTAAACTCAGAAATGATAGTTTCATTTTAATTTCCAATTCAGTCCTTTACAGGAATTACGGGCGAAACGTGTCGGGGATCGTCATCTCCCCGATCAGCGAACAGTTCATGTGGTCCTTTACCTCCTCGGGCGTTAGGCCGTGGCCGAAAAGAAACATGAGCTTGGTGACGGCACTTTCGGTCGTACTGTCGAATCCGCTTATCACCCCCGCTTCCAACAATTTATGCCCTGTCTCATACCGGTGCATTTCTACGCTTCCGGCACTACACTGGGTTACATTCACAATCACAATTCCCCGGCTCACCGCCTCTTTCAGCATCGTCAGGAACCAATCGTAACACGGTGCGTTACCGCTTCCGAACGTTTCCATCACGACACCTTTCAACCCCGGTATATTCAGGATGCTCTCCACCACCTGGGGAGAAATCCCCGGGAAAAGCTTCAGCACCGCTATATTCCGGTCCAAGAGGTAATGCGGTTTCAAGGGCCTTCTCGAAACAGGATGGTAAACCTGTCCGGTGTCATACTTTATATAGATACCGGCATGTGCCAGCGGCGGATAATTGTATGAACGGAAAGCATTGAAGTTGTCCGCATTGATCTTACTCGTACGGTTCCCCCTCAACAAGTCATTTTCGAAAAAGATACAAACCTCCGGTACAACCGGGACACCGTTTTCCTTCGCTGCGGCGATTTCGATAGCGGTGATCAGATTTTCTTTCCCGTCGGTCCGCAACATACCGATCGGCAGTTGCGAACCGGTAAAGATGACCGGTTTACTTAAATTCTCCAGCATAAAACTCAAAGCGGATGCCGTGAAAGACATCGTGTCCGTACCATGCAGCACGACAAAACCGTCGTATAACTGGTAATTGTCAGCAATAATCTTCACGATCTTCATCCATGACTCCGGCCCCATCTCCGATGAATCCATAACCGGATCGAACTGGATGGTCGAAACCGCATAGCCCAACTTCTTGAGCTCCGGCATATTATCCTTCAAATGTTGAAAATTAAACGATTCCAATACACCAGTTTCAGGGTTTTCGATCATACCGATCGTGCCGCCGGTATAGATGAGCAGAATCGAGGCTTTCTCACTTTGAGTGTTCATATTTGCTGTCATAGATCGCAAAGTTAATAATTTTATTCTTCCCCTTTTAATACGGGGACGCTTATATGATATTTTACTGCTACTATACGGGTAACGAATATGCCGGTTGCAGCAATAAACTGTGTCAATGACGGGCTGATTCCCATCTGTAAGCAAGCATAATAAATAAGACCTCCCAGGACGCACGCCAACGCATAAATATCTTTCCGGAAGATCAGCGGCACCTCATTAATCAGAATATCGCGTATCATACCGCCGAAAGCCCCCGTAATCGTCCCCATCACAATAGCCACCCACATCGGAAAACCGAACGCAAGCGCCTTCTCGATACCGACCACGCCGAACAGCCCCAGCCCGATGGCATCGAAAATAAAGAAAGTATTGTTCAAACTAATTACATATTTCCGGAATATGATAACGAAAAGCAATGCCAGTGCCGATATGATAAGATAAGAGGCCTGCTCCATCCAGAAAGGGGTGGCATTGAGCAGAATATCACGGATCGTACCGCCGCCCACCGCCGTAACCACACCGATCACATAGGCGCCGAACCAGTCAAATTGTTTGGCCGAAGCCAGACGGATACCACTAATCGCGAAAGCAAATGTCCCGGTATAGTCGCAAAAGCTTATAAAATCTATCATTGTGTTTTTTCTGCAAAAATAAATAAATCCTTCCAATGTTGTTGTTTTCTATTAAGACGACCTGATAATAATTTAAACCAAACGAATACCCGGCTGTTAATTATATATAAGTTTGCACTCAAAAAAGTGCTGATGATTATCTAATTAAGAGAAAATGAAGAAATTTATATTAACCGGACTTATTTGTCTGCTTTCGTCTTCGTGGATATGGGGGCAAGAATATATACCTCAAATTACACATCGCCATTATATAAGTGACACGACTCTATTCCAGCCTCGCCGCCCTTGGAAAGCGGCGCTCGAAACCTTCGGTCTCAACATGGTTGTCTGGGGCTTCGACCGATATATCGTGAAGGAAGACTGGGCCTATATCAACGGACATACGATCAAAAGTAATTTCAAAAAAGGCCCGGTATGGGATACCGACCAGTTTACGACCAACCTATTCTCTCATCCCTATCACGGTTCGCTCTATTTCAACACGGCCCGAAGCAACGGGATGAACTTCTGGCAATCCGCCCCGTTTGCGGCCGGCGGTAGCCTGATGTGGGAGTTCTTTATGGAGAACGAGCCGCCTTCGATCAACGATATGCTGGCGACAACATTCGGGGGAATCGAACTGGGGGAAATCACCTACCGGCTGTCCGACCTGTTCATCGACAACCGCTCGTCGGGAGCCGAACGTGTCGGGCGCGAAGTGCTGGCAGGCATCCTGTCGCCGGTTCGTGCCTTCAACCGCATCCTTTCGGGAGAAGCCTGGCGACACAGTTCTTCGAAAGGACGAACCTATACTTCCGTCCCTGTCAACTTTGTCGTAACGATGGGGCCTCGCTTCCTGGCAGAGCAGGAAGGATCGAAACGGGGGACAACCAGCCTGAATATCAATTTACGCATCGACTATGGGAATCCTTTCAATGATGATTTTTATTCCCCCTACGAATGGTTCCGCTTCAATTTCGGCATGGATCTATTCTCCGCCCAACCGGTCGTCAGCCAGGTAAACGCTATCGGAGCCTTATGGGGTAAGACGGTTTGGACGAAAGGTCCACGTACGCTTTCCGCCGGATTTTTCCAGCATTTCGACTTCTATAACTCGGAACTCCGTCATGGCAGTGAAATGACCGTCCCTCCCTACCGCATTGCAGCACCGGCAGCAGCAGGAGCCGGTTTGATTTATTACAAGCAGGCCACACCCGGAGACAAAACGGATATCTATGCCGAATTGTATGCAAACGGGGTTGCTCTGGGAGCCAGCCTGTCGGACTATATGCTGCTTGGCGAACGGGATTACAACCTGGGAAGCGGCTACAGCACCAAAGCCAGTACAGGCATCGTCTATAACAAACGGCTGGCTTTCCTGCTCAACATGGAAAACTACCATATCTTCACTTGGAAAGGATACGATCCTGAATTAGACTGGTCGACAACAGATCCAAGCACCCTGAACATCCAGGGCGATGCCGGGAACGCACGCCTGACCATCTTTTCGATGAAACTGGCCTATCTATTAAAGGATAAGTGGAACTTCACCCTGACAAACCGTTATTTCTCACGACGGACAAACTACCGGTATTATCCCCGGGTGGATTATTCCACTTACGACTTGATGCTCGGGTTAGGAATACGGATTTAACCCGGATTAATTCTTCCGTTCCAGTTCGTTCAGGTTCTCCATCTTCTTGCGTTGCAGGAATTCGTAAATGCCTTCGAGATGCTCCGTCACTTTCTTGTTGCCGAACTCGTACACTTTGGTCACAAGGCCATCCAGGAAGTCACGGTCATGCGATACGACGATCAGCGTCCCGTCAAAATCCAGCAAGGCTTGTTTCAGGATATCTTTCGTTTTCATGTCCAGATGATTGGTCGGCTCGTCGAGGATCAGTAAATTGACGGGTTCCAGCAACAACTTGATCATCGCCAGGCGGGTACGTTCACCACCAGAAAGCACTTTTACTTTTTTCGCCGAGTTCTCGCCTCCGAACATGAAGGCTCCCAGCAGATCTTTGATTTTATTGCGAATATCCCCTTTTGCAACATCGTCTATCGTTTGGAATACCGTCAGGTTTTCATCCAGCAAAGAAGCCTGGTTCTGCGCGAAATAGCCGATCATCACGTTATGCCCGATCGTCAGCGTACCGTCATGCTCGATTTCTTTCATGATACATTTTACCAGTGTGGATTTACCCTCTCCGTTCTTCCCAACGAAAGCAATCTTGTCACCCCGTTCGATCATCAGATTGGCATTACGGAAAACAGTATGGTCACCGTATGATTTCGACACATTCTCGATTGTCACTGGATAAGAACCGGAACGGGGCGAAGGCGGAAATTTCAGACGCAAAGCAGAAGTATCTTCTTCGTCCACTTCAAGTATCTCCAGCTTTTCAAGCATCTTCACACGGCTCTGTACTTGTAAGGTCTTGGAATAAGTACCTTTGAAACGTTCGATAAAATCCTTTGTCTCGGCGATAAATTTCTGTTGTTCGTCGTAGGCTTTCTGTTGCTGCTCGCGGCGTTCCTTCCGCAGTTGCAGGTACTGGCTGTAATTAACTTTATAATCATAGATACGACCCATCGTCACCTCGATCGTACGGGTTGTGATATGGTCTACGAATGCGCGGTCGTGGCTGATCACAACAACCGCCTGTCCGTTATCGATCAGGAAATCTTCCAACCACTGAATGGACTCGATATCGAGGTGGTTGGTCGGCTCGTCCAGCAAAAGCACATCCGGTTTCTTCAACAACAGTTTCGCCAATTCGATACGCATACGCCAACCGCCGCTGAACTCGCTCGTCTGGCGGCCGAAGTCTTCGCGGGTGAAACCAAGCCCCAGCAAAGTTTTCTCGATATCGGCGTCATAATTAATCTCTTCAATAGAATAGAACTTCTCGCTCAAGGTCGAAACACGCTCGATCAGTTCCATATAGCTGTCCGATTCATAATCGGTGCGTATTTCCAGTTCCTTGTTGATTGCAGCAATCTCCGCCTCCATCTCGTGTAAATGGGCGAAAGCCTGGGCAGTCTCTTCAAATACCGTACGGCCGTCTTCCGTCATCAAATGCTGCGGAAGGTATGCGATGACGGTATCTTTCGGGGCAGACACTTTACCGCGAGTCGGTTCGCGTACACCCGCCAATATCTTCAACAGAGTGGATTTACCCGCCCCGTTCTTTCCCATCAGGGCAATCCTGTCTTTCTCATTAATAACAAAAGATATATCCGAAAATAATGCGCTTCCGCCAAACTCTACTGTTAGTCCGTCTACTGAAATCATATATTATATTAATGTATTACTTTTATAAAACGAGCGGCAAAGGTAAGAAATAAATGTCAATGATAATAATCGTGCATAATCCGCACCAGGGCTGTTTTCCAGAAATAAATTCCACATTAAATTCGCAAAAAAACAACAATATCCCCCCTTAAAACGAAAAATCCACACAAACATCTGACTCATACAAACATATAAAAAATAGCAGTTTGTTAAAAAATATTACCATTGCGGGTAATTTGAATTAGATGGGGTACAAAATCGAATTAGACGCGGTAGTAGTTTCGTTTTGAACCAATGCTTTTTTTGAAAGAATAACAATAAGGGGGAAATGACACTTTTACTCCACAACGACAGGACGAATCAAACCACCGCCTATCGAAACCTGATTCTGGCCAGATACAGACATATCAACGATATACGTGTTTCTCTGGTTCACTTCCGCCCGGCTCTTATGGGCATGAAAGACATACCGTAACTTGCCATCCTTGCCAATGAACGGCGCGCCGTGGCCGGTTCCGACAAGCTCCTCGACTTTGTGCAAAAGCGGGTTCTTACCGCTTTTCTTCCACGGCCCGAAAGGAGAATCCGACGTGGCATAGCCGACCGCATAATCCTGGCTCCTGAAGTCATTGGCGGAATAGAGCAGATAATAGAGTCCATCCCGTTTCACAATGGAAGGACCTTCAGCGACCTTCCCGAACACCATTTCCCAAGGTTCGGCCGCTTCGATACACTGCGTCAGCGTCTCCTCCTTGATTTCTTTCAGATTCTCTTCCAGTTCCGCACACCAGATCACATTGCCGTTTGTAAAACGGACAAAATAGAGGTAAGCCTTCCCGTCTTCATCGAAAAAGACGGAGGTATCGATTCCTTTTTCTTCCCGGATCGGCTTCTTTACGTCCTGCACGAACGGGCCTAAAGGAGAATCGGACGTAGCAACACAAACGTGCTCTTCGACCGAATAGTACATATAAAATTTCTTATCCTTCTCCACATAGTAAACCTCCGGCGCCCAGAACCATTTATCCCCATAAGAATCCTCTTTGTTGAGCGCCAGGCGGAGGGAACGCTCCCACGATTTCAAATCATTCGAGCTGTACACCTCGAAACCGTCCGCACGGGATGTTCCGTAGGCATAATACGTACCGTTATAAAACAGGATATAAGGATCGGCAATCGGCAACACGTTAGAAACCAGATCTTTTCCCAAGACAGTCACACTTGCCGAAACAACACATAGCAGCATTAACACCACTTTCTTCAACACATTTGTCTTCATAATGTATCCGTTTATTATTCGATAATCGAGAATTTCACACGCATGCAAAGATAATCAATTATTTTCTTCCTCTATATATTTGTTTTGTATCTGGAAATTCCTATCTTTGCACCCGCTAATACAAACAGCTTAAATTAATTATTCAAACATGGCAACAAAAATTAGATTGCAGAGACACGGTCGCAAAAGCTACGCTTTTTATCAGATCGTAGTTGCAGACAGCAGGGCTCCACGTGATGGAAAGTTTATTGAAAGGATAGGTTCTTATAATCCGAACACTAATCCTGCTACAGTAGATTTGAACTTCGAAAGAGCTTTGTATTGGTTACAGGTAGGCGCACAGCCCACAGATACCACTCGTAACATCCTTTCCCGTGAAGGTGTTTGCTTGAAAAAACACTTATTGGAAGGTGTCAAGAAGGGTGCATTCGACGAAGCAACTGCTGAAACTAAGTTTCAGGCTTGGTTGAAAAACAAACAAGCTTCTGTTCAGGCTGTAAAGGACAAAGATAGCGAAGCTGCAAAAGCAGCAGAAAAAGCTCGTCTGGAAGCAGAAAAAGAAGCAAACAAGGCAAAAGCAGAAATCGTAGCTAAAAAGAAAGCAGAATTGGCAGCCGCTGAAGCTGCTAAGCAAGCTGAAGAAGCAGCTGCTGCCGCTCCGGCAGAAGAAGCTCCTGCAGCAGAAAGCGCTGAATAATTCGGGCTTTGCCAAAATAAGAAGAGGACATCCCACAAAGGTGTCCTCTTTTTTATTGCCCCTACCTCCTATCCGGCAGTTCTTTGCAAAAAAAACAAACGCCCGATCCCACAAAAGAATCAGGCGTTCCAAATTGCAACATTTCTAACAGGAATATATAAAGACTTTATTTTTTCAATAAGAAATTGTCTATTTGCTCCACAAACTGTTCTTTCGATAAGGCTCCCTGAGCGATCTGGGGTTTACCTGTCTTAGGAATGAACAGTAATGTCGGGATACTCTGTATACCGAATGCCGAGGCCAACTCCTTTTCATTATCTACATTTATCTTATAAATAACGATATCGTCCTTGTACTGCGCAGCCAGTTCTTTCAGAATCGGAGATACTTTCTTGCAGGGACCGCACCAGTCTGCATAGAAGTCAATAATAGCCGGTTTATTTCCTTCGTATACCCATTGAGTCTGATTCTTTTCGTAATTATATACTTTCGACAGAAAGTCCGCCTTATTCAAAGCAATCACTTCCCCCTGTGCTGATGCCTTTTCCGTTTCATTTTTTTCCGGTTTAGCGGACATGGAGCAACTAACCAAGATCAGCGCGACCGCAACCATCAATAGACTTTTCAAACTTCTCATATAAAACTTATTACTATTTAATTATTACCACTTACAAAAATAACAATAAAAACACACAAACGTTTATTCCCAATGGTTAAAAGAAAAAGAATAGAGTGAAAAGAAAAATATCCACCCCAAAACTTGGTTATTCAAAAATAATCCCTACCTTTGCACCGCAATCAAAAAAATGATTGTAAAAACATACTGGAGAGATGGCAGAGTGGTCGATTGCGGCGGTCTTGAAAACCGTTGAACCGAGAGGTTCCGGGGGTTCGAATCCCTCTTTCTCCGCTGAACTAACCGGACAGTAAGCAGACAAGTCCCGCAAATTCAATGATTTGTGGGACTTTTTCATCCCCTTTGTGTCTGCCTTAAAGTACATCTTCTCGCCCCTAAAAGACAAAGTTCGTAACCTAACTCATACCCCCCGACAAACAAAAACGGTAAGGGGGTACAGTTTGTCCGAAATTGGCGAAGTCCTGTCGCTATTTGGCTTGCCTGCATGAAACTCATTTTAGAGATTTACAATGCTATGACCGAGACTTCCATATTAAAGAAGTATCTGATGTGGTTCATAACGATTACACGTATATTATTTCATTTATATAAATAAAAAGAAAAGAAATTCCACACAATTCCTTACATTCGTACTTTGAATTTTAACAATCAACTTATATGGAATTATCAGCGAGCAAAACTCCACGTATTGAAGTGGTCGACGCATTAAGGGGATTCGCCGTTATGGCAATTATTTTAGTGCACAATCTGGAACATTTTATTTTTCCTGTTTATCCGACGGAACAACCGGGATGGTTATCTATCCTCAACGACGGAGTGTTTAACGTGATATTCTCCCTGTTCGCAGGGAAAGCCTATGCAATTTTCGCCCTGCTATTTGGCTTCACGTTCTATATCCAATCTCACAATCAGGAAAAGAAAGGAAAAGATTTCGGCTACCGCTTCCTTTGGCGTTTGGTGCTGCTACTTGGTTTTGCTACTCTGAATGCGGCTTTTTTCCCTGCCGGAGACGTGCTGCTATTATTTGCAGTTGTCGGAGTTGTCCTATTTCTTGTACGAAAATGGAGTAACAAGGCAATTCTGATCACCGCTATTATATTATTAATTCAGCCGATAGAATGGTATCACTATATAATGGGGTTGTTCAACCCTGCCCATACTCTACCGAACCTCGGCGTAGGTGCCATGTACGGTGAAGTTGCCGAATATACCAAGGCAGGAAATTTCTGGAACTTCATTTGGGGAAATATAACGTTAGGACAGAAAGCAAGTTTGTACTGGGCTATCGGGGCCGGACGTTTTCTTCAAACGGCAGGACTATTCCTGTTAGGGTTTTATATCGGTAGAAAAGAACTGTTCGTTACTTCCGAATCACACCTGCGTTTCTGGGTAAAGACCCTTATTATTGCGGCTATCTGTTTCGCCCCGTTATACTCTTTAAAGGAACAAATCATGGGTGGAGACAATGCCTTGATCAAACAAACCGTAGGAACTGCTTTTGATATGTGGCAAAAATTTGCATTTACATTCGTACTTGTTGCCTCGTTTGTGATCCTTTACCAGAAAGAGTGCTTCAGGAAAACGGTTTCCGCTTTGCGTTTTTATGGTAAGATGAGTCTGACTAACTATATTACGCAGTCGATCATGGGAGCGATCATCTATTTCCCGTTCGGACTTTATTTAGCTCCTTACTGCGGTTACACAATAAGTTTGCTTATCGGATTTGTCCTCTTCATGCTACAAGTTTGGTTCTGCAAATGGTGGTTGGCAAGCCACAAACAAGGCCCGCTGGAAAGTATCTGGCATAAATGGACCTGGATGTTTTCGAATAATAAATAAAAAGTATGAGGCAGCGCCAAAGGGAACTAAAAAGTCCCGGCACTGCCTCATACTATACTAAAACCTGATTTTATTTCTTCAGGAGAGACAAATATTCTCCATAACCTTCATCTTTCATCTTTTCTTTCGGGATAAACCGCAAGGAGGCACTGTTTATACAATACCGTAAGCCACCCTTATCTGAAGGGCCATCTGTAAAGACATGGCCTAAATGGGCATTTCCCGTCTGGCTACGTACTTCTGTCCGGGTCATTCCATGCGAAGTATCTAACTTTTCTACAATCAGTTTCTTATCGATCGGCTTGGAAAAACTGGGCCAGCCACAGCCGGAATCGAACTTATCGGTAGATATGAAAAGCGGTTCACCGGTCGTTATATCGACATAGATTCCTTCCCGGTGCTCATTCCAGTATTCATTGCGGAATGCAGGCTCCGTGGCATTCTTTTGTGTCACAGCATACTGTACATCCGAAAGCTTTTTCTTAAGCGTCGCATCATCTGGCTTTACATAAACGGGACGGGCGTTTGCTTTGCGGGCCATTTCGAACAATTTCGGATTAATATGGCAATAACCACCTACGTTCTTATCCAGGTAATCCTGATGGTAATCTTCCGCAGCATAAAAATTGGCAAGAGGTTTCACCTCAATGGCAATCGGTTTCGTATATTCCTTTGCCAACTCTTTTATGGCAGCTTCGACCACCGGAACATCATCTTTATCGGTATAATAAATGCCCGTGCGATACTGCAAACCGCTATCGCCGCCCTGGCGGTTGACGCTGGTCGGATCTATCGTCTGGAAGTACAGGTTCAACAACAGATCCAGGTTGACTGTTTGCGGATCATAAACGACCTTCACTGTTTCCACAGCTCCGGTATTCCCTGTACATACCTCTTTATACGTGGGATTGGGAACCCGGCTGTTGGCATAACCAACTTCCGTCTTTTCCACACCTCTGATCTGCTTCAGGAAATGTTCCGTACCCCAGAAGCAACCGCCTGCCAGATATATTTCAGCCTTGTCTTTCATCTTCATATTTTCTTGTTTCATTAAATCAAACTCTTTTATATTCCTGGCATTGCCAGCCACACCGACACACGCCAATAACAATGCAATAATAACAATATTTCTCATAGTCTTTATATTTCTCAAATAACAAATCGGAAATATTTTTTGTTGTTATAGAAAAATAAAGAAATAACATACAAATGGAAAATAAAGATTATCAAAAACGTGTAGCTGCCATACATGACTTGTCCGGGTTCGGAAAATGCTCTTTAACAGTTGCTTTGCCGATCCTTTCCGCTGCCGGAGTAGAAGCATGCGCCATGCCGACCGCTATATTATCTACCCATACAGGTGGAATCAGCGGATATACCTACCGCGACCTGACAAGCGATATGCGGGCTTTTATGCAACACTGGAAGTCGCTCGACATACAATTCGATGCGACCTACAGCGGCTTTTTAGGCTCGTTCGAGCAACTAGATCTCGTCAAAGAGTTCTTCGAACTGTTCAGATCGAAAGACAATCTGATCCTCGTAGACCCGGTGATGGCGGACAACGGTGAGCTATACCGCATATTCCAACCTGAGTTTGCCGCAGGTATGCGATCCTTATGCAAAAAGGCGGACATCATCGTCCCCAATCTGACCGAGGCCTCTCTCTTATTGGAAGAAAGTTACCATCCCGGCCCTTATACGCGGGCTTACATTGAAAAAATCTTAAAAAAACTAAGCAAGCTCGGTCCCGAAAAGATCGTATTGACCGGCGTATTTTTTGAAGAAGAAGAATTAGGAGCCGCCACCTACGACAAAAGGAATGATTCGACAGACTACCTTTTTACCAAAAGAATCCCAGGAAGTTATCACGGAACAGGCGATATTTTTGCCAGCGCCCTGTTATCCGGCCTGTTAAACAACTTCAGCCTAAACGAATCGGCGCAGATAGCCGTAAACTTCACCGCCGACAGCATACGCCGTACATATAATGCAAAAACAGATTACCGTTTTGGTGTTAATTTTGAACAATGTATCCCCGACTTTCTAAAAGAACTCAAACTGATATAGTTATTCCAATTTTATTTTTCATCTTTGTAAAATAATAAAACAAGAATATGAGTAAAACTAAAATAGCAATTTCCGGCATAGGAGCTGTAGGCGGTTACTACGGAGGATTATTAGCCGCCCGCTACAAAGACTCCGAAGAGGTCGACATCTATTTCATCTCCCGGGGTGAAAACCTGGAAGAGATCCGTGAGAACGGCATCGAAGTTAAAAATACATTCCTAACGATCAAAGCAAGGCCCACCCTCGCTACCGACAATCCTGCCGAAATAGGACCGGTCGATTACCTGTTTTGTTGTACCAAAAGCTACGATCTGGAAGAGAATATAGCCCAGTTGGCTCCGGTGATCGGTCCGAATACGGTTATCATTCCCCTCTTGAACGGAGCGGACATAGCGGAACGCATACAACAGCTATTGCCTGACAACGAGGTATGGAAAGGATGTGTCTACATCGGCTCCCGCTTGGTCAGACCGGGAAGAGTGGAAAAGTTCACCATAAAAGACCGGATGTTCTTCGGTAGCAAACAGGGAGACAAGAAACGGCAGAAAGAATTGCAAGACATATTGGCGAACGCCCGTATCCTCACCACAATCCCGGATGATATCGATCTGGAGATTTGGAAAAAATTCTTTATGATCTCTACAGCTGCCACCATCACCTCCTATTTCAATGAGACGATCAGCGAAGTGATAAACAACCATATAGACCTGTTCATCACATTAGGTTATGAGCTCAAGAGCGTTGCGGTAGCCAAAGGCATTCCCCTGCCGGACGACCAAGTATTCTCCGCCATCGACGCGCAGAAGATCATGCCGAACAACTCCACCACCTCCATGCACAGCGATTTCCAAAAAGGCAACCGCACGGAAGTGGAAACACTGACCGGCTATGTCATACGAACCGCCCAGGAATTAGGTGTCGAAGTCCCGACCTATCAGTTCATGTACAAAGGATTGACCGGATTTCCCTATCCAACGGCGGATTAATCCACAAATGAAGGGAAAAAGGCGGGTGTGTCAAAATCCCGTTTTGCCATGGCGGATCAAGCCGGGATGGCAAGATAGTGAATTTTGACACAGCCTCCACTCCTCTTATTTCTACTTTGTCCTGACAAACAAATCTAATTATTATATTAATAGTATATGAAAAGCAAATTCTACCTTTATCTTATCCTGTGCTTTCTATTCAATATGGCAGGATATTCACAAAGTACAGTTTTCGAATCGCTATCTTTCGAAAGTAACAAATTAGGCAGGAAAGTCTCCTACTCGATCTATCTGCCTTCCGACTACAACACCTCGAAAAGGAATTACCCGGTCCTCTACCTGTTGCATGGCTATACGGACAATGAAACCAACTGGATACAGATGGGGCAAATGAAAACGATTGCTGACCGTGCCATCGCAAACGAGGAAGCCGTGCCGATGATCATCGTCATGCCGGACGCATGGGACACTTGGTATATCAACCAGTACGACGGAAAAGCACCTTACGAAGACATGTTTTTCGAAGAGCTCATCCCCTATATGGAAAAAACATACCGGATTCGCAGTAATAAAGAAAGCCGGGCGGTTGCCGGGTTGTCGATGGGTGGATACGGCTCGTTCCTGTACAGTTTGCATCATCCGGAGATGTTCTGCGCATGCGCCCCATTGAGTGCCGCCGTTTTCGACGACACAGTCATGGAAGCAAGAAAAAACAGATCGCACAAAGATTTATTCAACCGCCTGTTCGGTCCGGAAGACGAACATTGGCAACAGAACAATGTAATAAAGATCCTTTCCGACTGGGATCAGAACGACCTGCCTAAAATCCGTTATTACATTGATTGCGGTGACGACGACGGCTTATTGGACGGAAATATGCAGGTGCACCAAATTATGAGGCAGAAAGGAATCAAGCACGAATTCCGCGTGCGCGACGGCGGCCATAGCTGGACCTATTGGCGGACAGCTTTGCCTGAAGTTCTGAGGTTTGTCAGCCAGACTTTCTGCAGAAGTTGACAAAACCGTAATATTGGTACATTAATCCGTAATCCGTGTAAGCTGTAAACCATTTCCTTTCATTATTTTTGCAACATAAAAATAACAGACTATCTAAAAAGAGTTTATTATGTTGCGAACGATCAGACTTACAACTGCACTTATCTGTTTTACGCTCATCACCTTGCTGTTCCTCGATTTCACGGGGACACTGCACACATGGTTCGGGTGGCTGGCGAAAATACAGTTTCTACCGGCGGTGCTGGCACTTAACCTCGGCGTGGTGCTGTTTCTTATTGCATTGACCTGGATTTTCGGGCGGGTTTACTGCTCCGTGATCTGTCCTCTCGGCGTATTTCAGGATATCGTTTCATGGCTGGCGGGGAAACGGAAGAAAAATCGTTTCCAGTATTCCCCCGCCCTATCCTGGCTAAGATACGGGGTTTTGGTGATATTCATCCTTGCTATGATCAGCGGGCTGGGAGCATGGGCGGCGTTGGTAGCACCTTACAGCGCCTACGGGCGCATCGCCTCCAACTTATTCGCACCCCTCTGGGGGTGGGGGAACAACCTCTTGGCCTACTTGGCGGAACGGGCGGACAGCTATGCTTTCTACGAGACGGAAGTCTGGTTGCGGAGCCTCCCTACTTTCATCATCGCCACAGTGACCTTTATTACATTAATCATACTTGCCTGGCGGAACGGACGGACCTATTGCAACACGATCTGCCCGGTAGGTACGGTTTTGGGATTGATTTCCCGTTTTTCTATTTTCAAACCGGTTATCGACATGTCCAAATGCAACGGCTGCGGCTTGTGCGCCCGTAATTGCAAAGCGGCCTGTATCAATCCAAAGGCACATGAAATCGACTACAGCCGTTGCGTCGCCTGCATGGACTGCATCGACAAATGCCGGCAGGGAGCCATCCGATATACACGCAGAAAGACAAACAAAACGGAAATACAGGCTGGCCAGCCGGCCACAGACAAGCCCGGTCGCCGAAATTTCTTTACCGTGTCGGCATTACTTGCCACTTCTGCAGCACTGAAAGCCCAGGAAAAAGTACAACTCCCGGACAAGAAGGTCGACGGCGGATTGGCCGTCATCGAAGATAAAAAGATTCCGGACCGCGCAACCCCGGTCACACCTCCTGGCTCACTGAGCGCAGCCAACTTCTCCCAGCATTGCACCGCGTGCCAGCTTTGTGTGTCGGTCTGTACGAACCATGTACTCCGTCCTTCGGGAGACCTTCACACATTTATGCAGCCAGAGGTGTCGTACGAACGGGGATATTGCCGTCCCGAATGTGTCAAATGTTCGGAAGTTTGCCCGACCGGAGCGATCCGTCCGATCACGAAAGCGGACAAAACGGCTATCCAGATCGGGCATGCCGTACTGATCCAGGAAAATTGCATCGTCAACCGGGATGGCGTCACTTGCGGCAACTGTGCCCGCCACTGCCCGACCCAAGCGATCCTAATGGTGGCAAAAGACCCGAACGACCCGGACTCTCCTCAACTGCCGGTCGTAAACGAGGAAAAATGCATCGGCTGTGGAGCCTGCGAAAACCTGTGCCCGTCCCGTCCGTTCAGCGCCATTTATGTGGAAGGACACGAACGACACCGGAATATTTAATCAAAAAATAAAAGAATCATCATATATGAAAAAAGACAATCATCAAGCGATAAACCGTCGAGACTTCCTGAAGATTGTAGGGATCAGTACGGCCACGACCGCCCCATTGCTCTCCGGGTGCAGCTCGAACAACAATCAGGCTGCCGGGACAGGCGGCTCCAATCCTATTCCTACAGATCAGATGACGTACCGCACGGCACCGTCTACAAAAGACAAGGTTTCCATCCTCGGCTACGGATGTATGCGCCTACCGACCATTGCCAAAAGCAGTGCAAGAGACAGCGACGACGAGATCGACCAGGAAATGGTCAACCGGCTGACCGACTATGCCATCGAACACGGTGTGAACTACTTCGACACATCGCCAGCCTATTGCAAAGGACGTTCGGAACATGCTATGGGGATCGCCCTCAGCCGCTATCCGCGTGACAAATATTATATCGCGACCAAGCTTTCGAACTTCTCTCCCGACACATGGAGCCGCGAGGCCTCCATCACGATGTACCGCAATTCACTCAAGGAGCTGCAAGTCGATTACCTCGATTACATGCTGCTCCACGGGATCGGCATGGGGGGTATGGAAGCCTACGAAAACCGGTATGTCAAGAACGGCATACTCGACTTCCTACTCGAAGAACGCAAGGCGGGACGCATCCGGAACTTAGGTTTTTCCTATCACGGAGATATAGAGGTGTTCGACTATTTGCTTTCGAAGCACGACGAATACCAGTGGGATTTCGTCCAGATCCAGCTGAATTACTTGGACTGGAAACACGCCAAAGAGATCAACCCGCGAAACACCGATGCGGAATATCTGTACGGGGAATTGCAGAAACGGGGGATTCCCGCCGTCATCATGGAACCGCTGCTCGGAGGCCGGCTTTCGAACGTGCACGACCATATCGTCGCCCGACTGAAACAACGCGAGCCGGGGCGGAGCGTCGCCTCCTGGGCTTTCCGGTTTGCCGGTTCGTTTCCCGGCGTGCTCACCGTGCTGAGTGGCATGACCTACATGGAGCACCTGCAAGATAACCTCCGCTCCTACTGCCCGTTGCAGCCGTTAACGGAAGAGGAAAACCGTTTCTTGTTCGACACCGCCGACCTGATGATGCAATACCCGACCATTCCGTGCAACGACTGCAAGTATTGTATGCCTTGTCCTTACGGGAT
The DNA here is from genome assembly GCF_049860805.1 of Parabacteroides vesiculifaciens. Lineage (NCBI taxonomy): Bacteria > Pseudomonadati > Bacteroidota > Bacteroidia > Bacteroidales > Tannerellaceae > Parabacteroides > Parabacteroides vesiculifaciens. The sequence continues at coordinate 950,683 of NZ_CP187555.1, read as the reverse complement.
CGATATTCCGGGGATTCTGCTTCATTATAATAAATGTGTGAACGAGGGGAATGTTCCTCAGAGTGGACAGGATGAAAACTACCGCGAAGCCCGCCGTGCTTACTTAGTCGGGTATGACCACAGCGTCCCGAAGCTCCGCCAGGCAGATCATTGTACTAATTGCAACCAATGCAACCCGCACTGCCCGCAGGGAATCGATATCCCGAAAGAATTACAGCGGATCGACCGTTTCGTCGAACAACTGAAACAGGAAACATTGTAAAAAAGCCGTCCCGAATCGGGAGAAGCACTTTCCATTTCAAAAGTGGTCCTCCCGGCTCGGGACGGCCGGTTTCAACTATTGAAGCGGTTTCACCGACATCCCCTATTTTCCGCAAATATCTTTAAACGGACAATATGCACAAGCTTTGCCGTTCGGGGTTTGCACGAATGGGGTTTCAGTGCCGAAGATTTCATCTAAGCAATTTCGCAAGCCATTTTCAAAATCCGTATGGTAATTAGCGAAGTCCAGAACCTGCTCTGTTTTGAACCGGTCTATACGTCGGTAGATTCCAGGGTCGAAAGAGGAAGAAAAGAGGGTCCGCATATAATAGATACCCGGCTGAATGGTTTTCCCGAAAGAGGCACCTTCGTACATCCATGCATACATAAAAACCTGCATAACCGCTTTGGAACGATCCGTATCCTCTTTGTCGAAAAGAGCTTCGACAGAGGTAAACTGCGCCGTCCCGTTCCCACTCTTGTAGTCGATGATGCGGACGGCATCGCGCACCTCGTCAACACGGTCGATGAATCCTTTCAACTGGATCTCGCTCTTATCCGCCAGCGGGAAGAGGCGGTTCATCTTCTTTTCCGATTCGATATAGCGGAAAGGCGTCAGTTTGCCGTCCCGCTCCAGCACTTTCTCCACATATTTGCGGATCATCTCGCCGATCAGGAAGTTCTGTCCGGTGAGCGGGCGGACGATATCCGTCTTAAAGAAAATTTCAGCAAAGGCACGGGCAACCGCTCCTGTCAACATAGGCGTATCTTTGCGGATCGCTTTCAGCAAATCGGCCGTCACCATCTTTCCGCAGAAAGGCTGATACAGTTCCTCCATCACCTTATGCAGGATGCTTCCGAAAACATTGCTTTCGATCGTCTCGCTCACCTCCTCTTCTTCCCGTATACCCTCTACGACGGAGAAATAGAATTTCAGCGGACAATCCAGATAAGTATTGACCGCACTCGCCGATATCGCCCGCGCCCCGCCCTTACGGAAAGCCGCCAGGCGGTTCATAACTTCATCCGTCTTAGCCACCTGCAAGGCAGGGGTTTTGGAAGAAGATACGTTGTAAACGACCACCTTATTCTGTATCGGTTCCTCATAATGATAATGCAACTGATGCACAAACCGGCTCACCTCGCCCGTCTGCAACCCGTTGCTCCGCGTATCGTAAAGCAGGCTGACATGGCTGGCACGATAGATCAGACGGTAGAAATGATATGCCCAAACACTGTCCTGATGCTCGTAGGTCGGCAAACCGAACCCTCGGCGGAGGTTATAGGGAATAAATGAATTAGCCGCTTTCTTCAACGGGAAAATCCCTTCATTCATGGAAAGGATAATCAGCCGGTCGAAGTCGAGCGCACGGGTTTCCAAAACCCCCATGATCTGCAAACCGGAAAGGGGCTCGCCGTGGAAAGGGATCGTAATCGTGTCCGTCACACGTTTCAGCAAGCGGAAATAGGTGTCGATTTTCATTTCTACATTCGCCTCCCGCATAACTTCTTTCATCCGGTTGACGGTGGTAAAGTAATGGAAGATGAACTCCTGCTCAATATCGTTAATAGTTGAAAGTGGCTTCGCGTCACTATTTACATTTTCAACTTTCAACTCTCCACTTTCAACTGCTTTATTCAACTCCTGCAACACGTTGATCAAGTAATCGGAAAAAGTTTCCACCGCAGTCACCGGAGTGAAGAGGATGGACAACAAAGGCGTCTTATCCAGATCGTCATACGAGATATAAATCTTGTTGTTTTCCGAAATATCTTTTACCAGACTGGAAACCACCTCCGGGGAGGTAGCCGAGATATACCGATGGTTCAAGATCGGCAAGACATCCCGGAAATAGAACACCGGCCGCCGGTCCACATAACGGATATTCTTTTGCAAAGCCAAAATATATTCCATCAAAGATGCAACCGGTGTACCGGCCAACGGATATCCCATCGTCACATTGATCCGCCGGATCTGTTCGGGGATGGCATTCAGGACCGGAATCAACAGGTGCTCGTCCGGCAGGATCACAGCCGTCCGCAAGGCTTCTTCCGCACTCATCTCATCTTCTTTGCAAAGCTCGCTCAAAATACTGTGCACCTGTTTGGCCTGCCCAATACCGGATGGGATGCCGATCACCTCGATCTTGGGAGTTGAAAGTTGAGAGTTGAAAGTTGAAAGTGGCTTCGCGTCACTATTTATACTTTCAACTTTCAACTCTCCACTTTCAACTACTAACTGCGAGGGGAACCGCCGTAAATTGCGCTCCACGAAGTAAGAGGCTTTGTTGTCCGGGTCCGTCACTTTCGGAGAAGCATAATCCCAGTAAAAATCGGCAATTTTCCGTTTCTGCAACTCGGACAGGAAACGTTCTTCAGCCACCGAAAGGGCGTTCAGACCGACAAACACAACTTTCGCATAGGGAAGGTCGCAACATTCGTTTTTCTCCATCTGCTCGACCACTTCGCGGAAAATCATGCCTTCATATCCCTTGCCTTCAGCAGCAAGCGCTTCCCTCAAATCGGTATATAAAGCGTACAGGATTTGCCAGACTGCGAGGAACTGTTCCTGGTTAGGAGTATCTCCTTTCGGATAGAAAGAAGACCAGAAGGTCCGGATAGCCGCAATCTGTTCGGGACTCAGAAAACTGAAATCATTCTCAATCTCACGAAGGTCTGTCACATTTGTAAAGAGCATGCGGGCGTCAGCCATGTATTTATCGATATCGTCGAAGTCATTCAGCAGCATTTCCCCCCAATAGAGGAACTCGTCGAATGTTTCGGAAGAACCGCTATGCTTCAGATAGATATCATACAACTTAAACAACATGCTGATCCGGTCTGCCGTCTGTTTTCCGCTCAACTGCACAAACAGGTCGTTGATCGTCAAGATCGTCGGAGAGAAAAGCGGCTTCTCCGATACTTCCGACAAATATTTCTGAAAGAACAGCCCCGTACGTCGGTTCGGGAAAACAAAGGCCAGACGGCTGACTTCCGCCCCGTATTCAGAATAAAACAGGGATGCGACCTGATATAAGAATGGTTTCATTAATTGTTCGAATTGGTAAATGATGATTTAAATTACTATTTTACTGTAATATACTCTCTATTTCCTGTATTTCTTCCTCTGAAAAAGCAGTGTTTTGCAACGCCTTCAGGTTATCCATCAGCTGTGCGACCGAACTGGCGCCCACCAGGACACTCGTTACCCGGTCGTCTTTCAGCAGCCAGGCAAGTGCCATTTCTGCAAGCGTTTGGCCACGTTGCTTTGCGAGATCATTCAGTTGGCGGATTTTATTTATTTTTTCTTCAGTCACCTGTTCACGTTGCAGGTGGCCCGTAGATTTGGCAGCACGTGAATTTTCAGGGATGCCATTCAAGTATTTGTCCGTCAACAGACCCTGTGCCAACGGCGAGAAAGCGATCATTCCCACTCCTTCCTGCTTCAATAGAGGCAACAGATCAGGCTCGGTCCAGCGATCCAACATCGAGTAGCGTGCCTGATGGATCAGACAAGGTACGTGATATTCCTTCAAAACGGCAAGCGCCTTTTCCGTCTGTCCGGCATTATAGTTCGAGATTCCGACATACAAGGCTTTTCCCTGCCGAACGATATCGGCCAACGCCCCCATCGTTTCCTCGACCGGCGTCTGCGGATCCGGACGATGCGAATAAAAAATATCCACATATTCCAGACCCATCCGTTTCAGGCTCTGATCCAGGCTTGCCATCAGATACTTGCGACTTCCCCAGTTGCCATACGGACCGGGCCACATATCATATCCGGCTTTCGTGGAAATAACAAGCTCATCCCGGTACTGCCCCAGGCCTTTCTTCAGGATACGACCGAAGTTTTCCTCCGCAGACCCGTAAACAGGGCCGTAATTATTGGCAAGATCAAAATGCGTAATCCCATTGTCGAAAGCGGCATACGCTATCTGGATAAAGTTACTGAACACATCCACACTGCCAAAGTTATGCCACAATCCCAGAGAAATGGCCGGTAACAGCAATCCGCTCCGCCCGCAACGCCTGTAAACCATATCGGCATACCGGTTATCATTTGCTTTGTACATTTCCATACGATGATATTTTAGTTACAATGAATCCTTTTTAAGAGATACAAATATAATCAAGAATACCAAAAAGAACGGGCTATTCGGATAAAAACAAAAAAAGGCTATCCATCACGGACAGCCAATCTTCATTGTTAACCTTAAATCTAATACCATGAAAAACACAATGCAAATATAGGCCTTTTATGTTATGTAGCATACACTTTTAGTTGTAAATCTCATTTGTTTAAATCTATTTAACAAAAACATGCTACGTAACATAATTAATCAACACTATTTACAGCAAACTGGAACCCATTTCACCACCAACCACACCTATTCTCAGCCCAAAAAAACGACAATATCCCCCTTAAAAGCCATATATCACATAAAAACCTGATCTACAAAAGTATGCAGAAACAGCTGTTTGTTAAAAAATATTACCCTTGCATGTAATTTGATTTAAACGGGGTAGAAAACTAAAATAGATGCGGTAGTAGTTTCGATTTGGACCAATGGCTTTCTAAAAGATATTACAATAAGGGATTGAAAAAAGACAAGGCGTGTTTTAGAATCAACCGGAAAGAATCATAACCGACATAAAATAAAAAAGGCCATCTTCACAGACAGCCAATCTTCATTGTTAACCTTAAATCTAATACCATGAAAAACACAGTGCAAATATAGAGAGTTTATGTTATGCAGCATAATAATACCACTAAAAAATGCTTTTCCTTAACCTGATTTAACTATCTTATGTTCTACAACATGATTTTTGATACACTTTTAACTCAATTCCTCCCTGCAAAAACAATTGTCACATTGCCGTTGGAGTAATTTACAATCATTGAATAAAAACGATCCAAACAAAAAAAGCGACCGTCCTTTTGGGGACAGCCGCCTTTTTTATTTGGATCACTTAATGACCGGAAAATTCTTATTTGTTGAAACGCTCTTTCAATTTTGCCAGCATATCCTTAGTCATGGAATCCAAGTCATATTCCGGTTTCCAGCCCCATTCCTGACGGGCACATGTATCGTCTAAGGAGTTTGGCCATGATTCTGCGATAGCCTGACGCAACGGATCTACATCATATTCCATCTGGAAGTCAGGAACGTACTTCTTGATGTTGCTGTAGATAATTTCAGGATCGAAACTCATAGAAGCGATGTTGAAAGAGTTACGATGAACGAACTTTGTAGAATCGGCTTCCATAATTTCAATAGCAGCACGCAGACCGTCCGGCATATACATCATATCCATGAATGTACCCTGCTTGATCGGACATACGAACTTCTCACCTTTGGCAGCCGAGTAATAGATATCGACAGCATAGTCGGTCGTACCACCACCCGGAGGTGTCACATAGGAGATAAGTCCCGGAAAACGTACGGAACGCGTGTCGACACCGAAACGGATGTTGTAATAGTCACTCAACAACTCGCCGGAAACTTTTGTAACACCGTACATGGTACGCGGATTACGGATCGTATCCTGCGGAGTCTTGTCCTTCGGCGTGTTATTGCCGAATACGCCGATTGAACTCGGAGTAAATACTGCACAATGCATTTCACGTGCGACTTCCAATACATTGAACAAACCGCCCATACCGATTTTCCAGGCAAGCTGCGGTTTTGCTTCTGCAACGGCCGACAGCAATGCTGCCAGGTTATAAATCGTATCTACCTTATATTTGGACACGGTCTCAGCAATCTGCTGTTCGTTTGTAATGTCGACAATCGCAGAAGGTCCAGACTCCAACAATTCGCCTTTAGGCTCCTGTCCGGGGATGTAACCTGCTACAATGTTTCCACCATAGATACCTCTCAACTTCATGGTTAACTCTGATCCAATCTGACCGGTAGAACCAATTACTAATACATTCTTCATTGCGTTTGATGTTCTTTTAAGTTTTTTCTGCGGCAAAGGTATAGAGAATAAAAACATTCCGGTATGAATTTCTTGTATTTTTTTAGCCTATATATTCAAAAAAAATATGACCTTTGCCGCATCGGCAGACAAATCAGAGACAATAATAAACTGGTTTAAAAAATAAGATTTTGCCACTTGTCTGCGATAAAAGAGATATAATAGTCAACTTAATTAAAAATACTAACAAAAAACAAAGTTATGTACGGTAAACTGAAAGATTTCCTTACTCAGGAACTGGCAAACATCAAAGCTGCCGGATTGTATAAGAACGAGCGTATCATCACCACTCCTCAAAGAGCCGACATTCAAGTAAACGCAGGAAGCGACGTTTTGAACTTCTGTGCAAACAACTACCTGGGCCTGTCTGACAACCAACGTCTGATCAAGGCTGCCAAGGAAGCCATGGACACGCACGGTTACGGTATGTCGTCCGTCCGTTTCATCTGCGGGACACAGGACCTGCACAAACAACTGGAAGCCGCTATCTCCGACTACTTCAAAACAGAAGATACGATTCTGTATGCTGCCTGTTTCGATGCCAACGGCGGTTTGTTCGAACCGTTGTTCACTGAAGAGGACGCAATCATCTCCGACGCATTGAACCATGCATCCATCATCGACGGTGTACGCCTTTGCAAGGCAAAACGCTATCGTTATGCCAATGCCGACATGGCCGACCTGGAACGTTGCCTGCAGGAAGCCCAGGCACAACGTCACCGCATCATTGCAACAGACGGTGTGTTCTCTATGGACGGAAATGTGGCTCCGATGGACAAGATCTGCGAACTGGCAGAAAAATACGATGCTTTGGTAATGGTCGACGAATCCCACTCTGCCGGTGTCGTTGGTCCGACAGGACACGGTGTGGCTGAACAATATAATGTATACGGAAGAGTCGATATCTTCACTGGTACGTTAGGTAAAGCATTTGGTGGCGCTATGGGTGGCTTCACGACCGGAAAGAAAGAGATCATCGATATGCTGCGTCAGCGCTCCCGCCCTTATCTGTTCTCCAACTCTGTCGCTCCTGCTATCGTAGGCGCCAGCCTGGAGATGTTCAAGATGCTGAAAGAAAGCGATGCTCTGCACACGAAACTGATGAACAACGTCAGCTACTTCCGCGAAAAGATGCTGGCTGCCGGTTTCGACATCAAACCGACTCAGTCCGCCATCTGTGCCGTTATGCTGTATGACGCTAAACTGTCACAGGATTTCGCTGCCAAGATGCAGGAAGAAGGCATCTATGTAACCGGCTTCTATTATCCGGTAGTACCGAAAGACCAGGCCCGTATCCGCGTACAGTTGTCCGCAGGCCACGAAAAAGAACATCTGGATAAAGCAATCGCTGCATTTATCAAGGTCGGAAAAGAACTGAACGTAATCAAATAAGTTTATTCTTAAAACAAATACAAGAGGCGAAGACTGAAAACGGTCTTCGCCTTTTTTATTTAAATGAGCTATTCGTCAGAATAAAAGAATTATCTTTGCCCTATCACAAGTAAAATTTTATGCAACTCAGTAACTATCATAGTCATTGTACATTTTGTGACGGACGAAGCACACCCGAAGATTTCGTTAAATTCGCTGTTTCACATGGATTCCGTGCTTACGGTTTCTCTTCCCATTCGCCACTGCCGTTCGAGACATTCTGGAATATGTCGAAAGATGATATGCCCGAATACCTGATGGAGATAGAACGGCTAAAAAAGAAATACAGCGACCGGTTGGAGATATATGTCGGACTGGAAATCGATTTCTTAGACGGGAGTTATAACGCGTCCATCCCCTACTTCCGTAACCTGCCGCTCGATTACCGCATCGGTTCCATCCACTTCCTGCCGGTCGCATGGCCGCTTGCGGAGGGGAATATGGTGTGCATCGACGGTTCCTTCCGGGAATATCAGAAATCTGTCGACACCTATTACGACGGGGATATCCGCAAGCTGGTCACCCACTATTTCAGCTCCACGCTGCAAATGATCGAAGCCGGCGGGATCGACATCGTCGGCCACATGGACAAGATCTACATGAACGGCCATAAGTGCGAAGGCTTCGACCTGCAGGCGGACTGGTATCAAAAGCCGCTCAACGACTGCCTGCACCTGATCGCCGAAAAAGGCCTGATGGTCGAAGTCAACACGAAAAACCTCATGAAGAAACAAGAAACTTATCCGCACATGGATTACCTGCACAGGCTTTGCGAACTGGATATTCCGGTAATGGTCAATTCCGACTGCCACTATCCCGACTTAGTAAACGACGGACGTGCGGAAGCATTCGAGCTGCTCAAAAAGGCAGGCTTCAAATCCACCCGCGAACTGGTCGGCGGGCACTGGCAGGATGTGGCGATCTGATGTATTTGTAATAAGAATGTAATATGTATTTCATTCCATCGAAATACCGAACTGCGTCCTTTGCAGAAATAAATTGTATTTGTAATAAATAAGAAACAAAATTATGGATATGCCGAAGATTCTGGTTGTGGACGATGAAGAGGATTTATGCGAGATCCTCAAGTTCAATCTTGAGATAGAAGGGTATGAAGTCGACACGGCTTTCAGTGCCGAAGAAGCACTAAAGACGGACATTGCCTCCTACCAACTGCTGTTGCTGGATGTAATGATGGGTGAAATATCCGGATTCAAGATGGCTAATATCCTCAGGAAAGACGAAAAAACGGCCGATATCCCCATCATCTTCCTGACTGCCAAAGACACCGAAAACGATATGCTGACAGGCTTCAACCTCGGAGCGGACGATTATATCTCCAAACCTTTCTCCATCCGCCAGGTGGTGGCACGCGTGAAGGCCGTCCTGCGCCGCACGTCGGACAAGGAGAAAGTGCAGGAAAACGAATGCCTCAAATACGAAACCCTTTCGCTCGACCTGAAGCGTATCAAAGCCTACGTCGACGGGCAGGAAGTCCCGCTCACCAAAAAGGAATTCGAGATATTGAAACTCCTCTTGGAAAACAAAGGGAACGTATTCTCGCGCGAAGAAATCCTTTCCAGAATATGGAAAGACGAAGTTTATGTGCTCGACCGCACCATCGACGTCAACATCACCCGCCTGCGCAAGAAGATCGGGCCGTACGGCAAGAACATCGTGACGCGCCTCGGGTTCGGTTATTGCTTTGAAAATTAAAAATTGAAAAATAAATGACCGATCACCTGTTTTTTTATATGCCAAGATTATGGTCAAGATAGAATCAACGACAAATAGCCGGATACCGTTCAGCCAACGGCTCTTCTGGTCGATATTCGCCATGTTCCTGGGGTTCACGGTCTGCTTTTTGCTGTTCCAATACCAACGGGAGCGGGAATTTGCCCAGGAGAAGTTGAACAACGTGTTGGGGAATTACAACTACCAACTGTTCCGCCGCACGCAGCAGGCCGGAGATATCAACAAAGTGGTCCACCAGTTCATCGGCGACATCCCTCAAAAGGACCTTCGCGTCACGATCATCGACCCAGCGGGGAAAGTGCTGTTCGACAACAGCGGCACCGAGGAGTTCAACAACCATAACGACCGTAGCGAGGTGCGCAAGGCACGCCTTTACAACGAGGGATTCGCGATCCGCCAGTCCAACTCGACCGGGAAACGGTATTTCTATACGGCGACAAACATCGGCGGGTATATCTACCGCTCCGCCCTCCCCTGGGACCCCTACACGCAGCGCGTGCTGACGATCGACAAAGACTTCATCTACTTCATGGCGTTGATGACGCTGATATTCTTCTTCGTCCTCTCCCGTTTCACGTTCAGTATCGGGCGGACGATCTCGAAACTGCGCGACTTCGCCCTGAATGTGGAGAAAGACCGCATACCGGAGAGCGAATATGTCTTTCCGAACGACGAGTTGGGGGATATTTCGAAGAACATCGTCGGGCTTTACCACCGCCAGCAGAAGGCCAAGGACGAACTTTCGATGGAACGCGAGAAGCTGATCAAGCATTTCCAGTATGCGAAGGAGGGCTTCGCCATGTTCACGTCGGAAGGGAGGGAAATATTGTCCAACATCCTCTACGTGCAGTTCTCGAACCTGATCTCAGACATGCAGATACGGCAGTCGGAGGATGTGATCGACATCCCGGAGCTGGAACCGATCCATATGTTCCTCTCCAAAAACATCCCGAACACGAGCCGTAAGCGCAAAGTACTGCGCGAATCGGTCACGGTGGACAAGAACGGAAAGATTTTCCTGATCGAATGCATCCTGTTCCTCGACAACAGCTACGAGATTTCCATCAACGACATATCCCGCCAGGAGGAAGAGAGCCGGATGAAACGACAGCTGACACAGAACGTGGCGCACGAGCTGAAAACGCCTGTCAGCAGCATCCAAGGTTACCTCGAAACGATCATCAGCAACCCGGAATTGCCGGACGACAAACGCCAGTTCTTCCTCGAACGTTGCTACTCGCAGAGCACGCGGCTCACGGGGCTGCTGCGCGACATTTCGGTATTGAACCGCTTGGACGAGGCTTCTGAAATGTTCGAACTGTCGGAAGTGAACATCCGGAAATTAGTCGGCGAGATCGAGAAGGAATGCTCGAAGGAGATGGAGGAGAAGAAGATCACGACAGAGGTGATCCTTCCGGGCGACCCGTCGGTCTATGGCAACTATTCGCTGCTCTACTCGATCTTCCGCAACCTCTACGACAATGCGATCGCGTATGCGGGCGAAGGCATCCGTATCACGGTGAATTGCTACAAGGAGGACCCGAAGTTCTACTACTTCAGCTTCTCGGACAATGGTGTAGGTGTCTCGGAAGAACACGTGAACCGTATTTTCGAACGTTTCTACCGCGTCGACAAGGGCCGCAGCCGAAAGGTGGGCGGAACCGGCCTGGGACTTTCCATCGTCAAGAACGGCGTAAACTTCCACAAGGGGCAGATCTCCGCCAAGAGCGGGCTGGGGAAAGGGATGACGTTCTTCTTTACAATAAAGAAGAAAATTTGATTCGTTACTTTTGGATCAAGCCAAAAGTAACTATTCCTTCACGCTATCCACCGGATTCTCATTCGCCGTCCGCCAGTTCTGGAAGGAGACAGTCAGGAAGGTGACGAGGAAGATGATGCCGAAAGCCAGGGCGAACACCCACCAGTAGACAGGCGTACGATAGGCAAAGTTTTCGAGCCAGCCGGCGGCGGACAGGTAAGCGACAGGCGTGGCAAGGATAAAACAGACCACGACGATAGTAAGATATTTGCGATTAAACATCAGCAGGATATCCGTCACCGTCGCCCCGTAGACTTTGCGGATACCGATCTCCCGGCGGCGGTATTCCGTCTCGAAGATCACCAAGCCGAAGACACCGACGACCGAGATTAGGATCGCCAGCAAGCTCGCCCCCGTCACCATCTTCTTCACAAACTCCTCGCGGTGGTAAAGCCGGTTATAAAGCGAGTCGTAAAACTCGACTTCCAACGGATAGGAAGCATCCAACCCCGCCACCACCTCGCGAAGACGATCGACCGCCTTGGTCACATCCGCCCCCGCCCTGAGACGAATATAGGCATAGCTCAACCACTGGAATTTATTGTCGGGCGAGACGCAGAAGGCGATGTTCTGTTCCTCCTCCCGGAGTGAAGTCAGCGCCACATCGCCTATAAAACCGGTGATTCGTCCCGGTCCCCACCCCATGTCGACCATCTCCCCGACTTCAAGCCCGTTTGCCCGGCGGGCCGTCTCGTTGAATATAAAATGAAAATTACCATCCTTGTCGTCCGACGGCGAAAAACGGTTGCCGTCGGTCACCTCGATCCCCATCACATCCAGAAACGAAGGGGAGACACTTAAAAAGAAACCGGGAAAAGCTTCTTCCTTATGTGTAAACTCGTAAGTGGAATACGCATCCTCGCCCCCGACCTTCTGGGCAGAGAAAGCGACTCCTTCTATATCAGGATATTTCATCAACTGACCGGTAAAAGCGTCCTTATGCTTGATGCATAAATCCCGGCTGAGCTCGGTAATCAAAATCTGATCCTGGTCGAAGCCGAGCGCATAATGGCGCATGAAATAGTTCTGTAACTGAATGATACATGCCCCGACAATCAGAGCGACGGAGACGATATACTGGAAACCGATCAACGCCGTGCGCAACCTGCGTCCGTTCTGCGATAGCCCGAAACTCCCTTTCAGCACTAATGCCGGCGGGAAAGAGGTGATATAATAAGCCGGATAGACACCCGCCAGGACACCCACCAAAAAGGCGATCGCCCCCGTCCCCAGCACAATGGAAAGGTTCGGCAGCAAACGGATATCCGCCTCCACAAACGACAAGTATTGTCCCCTGTCCAACAAATAGACCCAGACGAGCGCCAGTAGATATGCCATCAGGCAAATCGCCGCCGCCTCTACCAACAACGACAGGCGGAGCGTACCGACCGGGCTCCCCAGCACCTTCTGCGTATTGATGCTCCGGATGCGCATCGGGGTGAGCGCGGTACTGAAATTCATATAATTGACCGCCGCAATCAACAGGATCAGCCAGGCAATAAGAAAGAGCAGGCGCACCGTTTCGGGGCTTTGCGTCCTAATAGGGCTGCTTCCCCATATGTCCTGCATATTCATATAATGAAGTTCTTCAAGCGGAAGTAACCGGAGATGGAGATTTTCACATCCCCAGATTTGCGAGAAATCGAACGTCCGATTGAAATTGTCCTCCACCGCCTGGGCGGATTCGGGGCTGTCGAGGAGCAGGTAGCAGAGCCAGTTCGACCCGCCCCACTCAGTAGGTTTCCGGAAAGAGGCATCTATCGTGGAGTAGATCGTATTGCCCAACTGCGTATTATCCGGAAAATCACGGTAGACGCCACCCACTGTCAGGTCGCGGCCGGCTTTCGTCCATACGTCCTCCTTGAAATGAATCTGCCGTCCTACAGCCGGTTCGTCGCCGAACATCCGGCGCGCCATGCTTTCCGGAATAATCGCCTTTTCGGGATCGGTGAGGCAATCTTTGTCCCCCTCGACAAAAGAGAACCCGAACATATCCACGATAACAGGGTGGCAGGTCGTCACCTTCTCGCGAAAACCTTCTGCGTCGCTTCCTTCGCCAACCGAGAGGTAGTTCCGTTTGTCATACGGGGTGATCATCGTCCCGGCCTCGATATGGGGAGAGGAGGCGATCAGCACGTCGGAGAAAGCCCCAGGGTAGATCACGCGGCCGTTCGCCATCACGCTGTCGCAGAGTTCGGCTAAGAAGATCCGTCCCGCCTTCGGGTGGCAACGGTCGAAACTATGGTCATGACTAACCTGCATCATGATGACCAAAAATGCCGTAAAAGCAACGGACAAACCTATGACATTCAAGCCGACTGCCATCTGGAAACGCCTGAGGACGCTCAAAAAATTACGCAAAAGTGTTTTCATCATTTTTCTTTTTCAATTATTCTTCACGCTCTCCACCGGATTCGCATTCGCCGCATTCCAGCTTTGGAAAAATACCGCCAAGAAGGAGATCAGGAGGCAGAACAACCCGGCGGCGATAAAGATCAACGGCGTGAGCGCGATCCGATACGAATAGTCCGAGAGCCATTTATCCATGAAATACCAGCTCAGCGGCGTTGCAATCACGAACGCTACCCCGACATACATCAGGAACGTACCGACCAGGCGGACTAAGATCCCCCGGTTGTCCGAACCGAACACCTTGCGGATCGCCACCTCCTGCGAACGTTGCAGGATGAAATAGGTCGACATCGCCAGCAAACCCAACAACGAGATCAGGATCGCGATGCAGGCGAAGATCACCACGATCTTGGCCAGACGGATCTGCGACTCGAAATGCTCCTGGATGCCCTGGTCAATAAACTGCCCCTCGAAAGGAATACCCGACACCTCCTCGAAGACTTTGCGCACGGACTCATATGCCTCGACAGGATCACCCTGTACCTCGACCACATAGTCCCACGGCCACCAGCCGGATTCCGTATTCCGGAAACGGAACATCACCGGTGAATTTTCCTGCGTGATGTCCCTCAACTGGAAATCACGGATCACCCCTAAGATCGGGGTCGCATTTTCTTCCATTCTGAAAGAAGGGGCATCTTCCGGCAATTCCATCTGTTTAAAAGCCAGCTCGTTCAAATACCAGCCTCCATCGGCGTTAGCCATCCGGTTGTCCGACTTGATTTCGAAACCGAAGATGTGGAAAGCCGCACTGTCGACCTGCACTTGCTGGAAGCTGAGCGATTTGCCTTCATAGGTTCCGCTCATATTATTCGTCCCGCTCGAAGGCGTCCCGTTGCTGTGACCGACGACCTTGACCATCGGCAGCTGGCGCAACATATCTTCCGCCCGCTCCATCTCGCTCTTCGAACGGAAAACGTTATCCGATTCGATGATGTTCGTCGTATTATAGCCCAACGGAGCATGGATCAGATGGTCGATCTGGAGATACATCGTCAGTGAGGCAGCGATCATGGCGATCGTAATCACATTCTGAAACGTGATAAAGACCTTGCTGAACACCATCTTCGTCTGCCGGCGGAATGTCCCGCGCACCACGTCGATCGGCTTGGCCGACGAAATCATCAAGGCCGGAAGGAGTCCCGACAAGGCTCCCGTCAGCACGATAAACGCAACGATCGCCCCTATCCAAAGCGGTGTCGCCAGCACATCGAACGTCAAGCGCACCTGCAACAAATCATTGGCATACGGCAGCGCCGCCTTGGCGAACATCAGTCCGATAACAAACGAAACGACTGTCAGGAAAGTAGCCTCCAGCATCAACCGCAAGAACAGTTCCACACGCGAAGAACCTAAAAGGCGGCGTGTCGCCATCTCTTTCGCCCGCTGGCCGGCCTGTGCCACCGTCAGGTTGATATAGTTGATGATCGCAAAAATCAGGATCAGAATACCGACGGACATCAGGACCAATGAAAAGCGCTTGTCGCCTTGGTTCAAATTATGCGTCTCCGTATTTCCGAAATAGATCTCCGAAAGGGGAACAATGCGCACCTCCTTCATGAAATCCATCTTGTAAAGCCAATACCGCTCTTTGAAAAAGCTCAGTATCTCATCCGCCCGTCCCTGCAAGTCCATTCCCGGCTTCAGCAACAGAAACGAGACACACGAACCGGCATTACCCGGATTCGTCTTCGACAATGACTGGTTGAATTCCGTCACCCTCTCGATACGCACCAACAGGTCCGTATTCGGAATCACCGAACGGTTGATGTCTTCCATGACACCGATTATCATGACATTAGTCGAGTCGCTGATGCGCAAACTCTTCCCGATCGGATTATCATTACCGAATACCTTCCGGGCAAAGCTTTCCGAAACAACCGCGCTGTATGGATCTTCCAAAAGCCGGTCACGGTCACCATCAAGCACCTTGAACGAAAAAAGGTCGAAAAACGTTGAATCCACATAGGCAAGATCGGCTGTCAACTTCTTATCGCCATAAAAAATCTGTTTACCCTTTCCCTGATCCAGAATGACCGGGCAGACTTTTTCGATCTCCGGATAACGTTCTTCCAACCAATAGGAAACCGGGACGGCCGATTCCAAAAAGGATTCATTGCCAACGGTGACGATCCGATCGTAATTCGCCTGCTGCTTGTCGATATTCAATTCCCGTTCCACATATACCGCAATCAGGATCACGAACATCAGTGAAACAGACAGCCCGAAGACGTCTATCGCCGTGTACCCCTTGTTCCGGCTCAGGAATTTCAGAAAAGATTTTATATCTAATAGATTGCTCATAATGTTACTCTTAATTAAGCGATATATCCGACTTTCACAAGCCGGATATATCTGCAAAAAACAATTTGAATGTGTCTATGTGTTACTTACAAAAAAATTAAATGAATTCGCTTACAGACGATACGATGCTACCGTCGAACAGGTTAATCACACGGTGGGCAAAGCTCGCGTCGTGTTTGGAGTGAGTTACCATAACAATAGTGGTTCCTTCTTTGTTCAATTCGGTCAGAAGTTGCATCACTTCGGCGCCGTTCTTGGAGTCTAAGTTACCGGTCGGCTCATCGGCGAGGATGATCTTCGGGTTCGAAACGACGGCACGGGCGATGGCAACACGCTGTTGCTGGCCTCCGGAGAGCTGCTGCGGGAAGTGGCTGGCGCGGTGGCTGATGTTCATGCGTTTCAGAATGTCGTTGACCATCTGCTTGCGCTCGCTTGCCTTCACCTTCAGATAGGTAAGCGGCAACTCCACGTTTTCAAATACATTCAGTTCGTCGATCAGGTTGAAGCTCTGGAACACGAAACCGATATTTCCTTTACGTACCTGCGTACGTTCTTTTTCTTTCAGGTGGCCGACTTCCTTGTCTGCCAGGTAATAGTCGCCCGATGTCGGATTGTCTAACAAACCTAAGATATTCAGCAAGGTGGACTTTCCACAACCGGAAGGGCCCATGATTGCGACAAACTCACCATCCTTAACTTCCATCGACACGCCGTTCAATGCGATCGTTTCCACTTCTTCGGTACGGAAAAACTTACTTAATCCTTCAATTTTAATCATGACTGTATCTATTTTTATTGTTATTACTTCTTCTTGCCTAATTACAGGCAAACAGCGTGCCAAAGTACATAAATTATTTATTTACAGCATCATAATGATTTCAGTATTTTCCGGGAGTGTCTAATTTTTGGACAGTGGTGTAAAGATATTAGACACTTACCGGAAGAAACCGGGGAGAGATTTATCCCCATTCGCTCTCCTCTTTGAAGTCGAAACGTTCGATCTTCGTGACTCGTATTTCTCCGTTCCGAAGCATGTACTCGTTTCCTTTAAACTTTTTGTTCAGATCTTCCAATGAAAAAGAGAGATCCGAAGTCCCGACTGCAAAACGGTAGAAAGACGGCATAACTTTACCGTCGATTTTCGACTCCATTACTTTATAGGCGGCTTCTTTGTCCTTCCTAAAGGCATCGAGAAACTCATCCAGTAATTTCGGATTATCCTTTCTCGAAAATGTGACCGTAATCACCTCTTTTACCGGTTTCTTCGTTTTCCGGTCCTTGTCGTAGATCACATCGACATTTACCTTTTCCATCGACTCGCATTTTTTCATCAATGCATTCAAATTCGTCTGCGCCATCAAATTGCTCGCCCAGCTCCCCGCCATCAGCAGGGTAACTGTCAAAATAAGATTTCTTGTTTTCATACCTTATATTATTAAATGATTTATGAATCATCTCTCCTTATACCTCCTCTCCATCATCTCAATATCCAATTCGAACCGTTCGACTTCGTTTTCTTTCGTTCGGATATTATGCATCGTTTTCTCGTACTGCCGCAAAGAGCGCAGGGCAAGCCGTTCTTTTTCGTACTGTTTCTTTTCGGTTTCCCGGATCACCTTATCCAACTCCCGCGCCACTTCTTCGGGTATCTCCGTCTTCACCCCGTTTCGTATGATGTAGCTGCCGGCATACGGGTTGAATTCATTTTCCTTGCCGCCATCCTCTTTGTTCAAGAACAAGAACAACAACAACGAAGCGGCCACGGCAGCCCCTATCCATAACCACCTTTTGAAGAAAGGGACTTTGCGGACCGGCATAGTAACCTCCTTCTTCGTTTCCACCTCACGGGCGATCCCGGTCTCAAAATAACCGAACACCGGTTTATACCCCCTCAGATGCTCCGGCAAGTCCGGGCGGGCAAAGAAAGCGTAAAGCTCCTGCTCCTCGGCATTGGATGTCTCCCCTTCGAAGAAACGCTCCAACAGATTTTCTATATAGATATATTCGTCTGATTTCATCCTGCTACATTTTTAAGAATAGTTCCTTGACTTTTTTACGGGCTCGCGAGAGGTTTACCCGGACGGCTTCCGGGCTGCTGCCTGTCAGCTCGGCGATCTCCTTCACCTCGAAGCCGTCGACATGCTTCATCCGGAGGATCGTTTGCTGCAATCCGGGCAGCAATTCCATGATGTGCATGACCTGGCTGACACTGTCCTTCTGCTCCAAAGCAACATACGGATTATCGTCTGCAGTGATAACGGCCGAGTCGGACAATTTCTCCTGCCTGTACCGGAACGCCCGGAGGCGGTTCAGGCAAAGATGCTTTGTGATCTGCACGGCAAGCGCCTCCACGCTCTCATAGCGGTCCAGCTCTTCACGGATATACCACATCTTCAGGAAAACCTCCTGTACGACATCCTCCACATCCTGCGGGTCATTCAGCAAGCGGCGGGCACATCCCGACAACTTCCCCCTGAGCGGTACGACTTCTATTTTAAACTGTTCTTGTTCCATTCTATTAAAAAGACACGCCACACAAACAAACGTAACATGATTTATTAAAAAAATACCCGGCAGGTATTTCGATTTACTTACCGGGTATTTTGATTTACCTGCCGGGAAAACGATATCCCGGATTATTCCGATTTTATACTTTTCACCGGATTCTCGTTCGCCACATACCAGGAACGAAGCACGACGCAGAAGCCGATCACAGCCAGCAACGCCAAACCGCCCAGGACAAAGATGAAGACGTTAAGCGAAATCTTTTCAGGGAAATTCTCCAACCACTTATCCCCTGCCAGATACGTGCCGGCCAAACCGATCATGACAGCCGGCAGACCGATGATGATAATATTACGCAACAACAACTTCAGCACATCGGTCGCCGTCGCCCCGTTCACCTTGCGGATCGCGATCTCCTTGCTGCGCCTGCGTATCTCGTCCGATACATAGCCGACAAGCCCCATCAGCGTAATCAACAACATGAAAACAGCCGCCACAACCACCGAATTACGGAAACGCTCGGTGTCGCGATACGATTCATGAAGTTTGTCACGATAAGTAGTCAACACGATATCCTGATCCGGCAGCAACTCGCGCAGACGGTTTTCAAGCCTTGTGAAAGATTCGGGCGACATCTGCTGAAGCCGTATGCTCATATAAAAACTGTTCCAGCCACCAAGCCCGACGATCACGACCGGTGTCTGAGGGGTAAAGATTGAGCCGACGATAAAATCGTCGAGTACACCCGAGATCACGACATCAAACAGTCCTTTGCATTTATAAATCCTGCCGACCGGATTACCTTCCCAGCGCAGGACTTCCAAGAAACGTTTATTGACTAAGGCCGGAAACAGATCTCCTCCAAGACGCGTCGGGATATTCCCGCCTTGCACGATATTCAAGCCTAACGTATTGACATAGCAAGAGTCGGCGAACTCAAAACGCAAAGTCGTCAGCGTCTCCTGCGTCTCCGGATCGATAAAATGCGTGCCGCTGAAAAAGTTGCAAACCAACTGTCCGGAAAACGTTATATTCTCGACCTCCGGAGAACGCATCAACTCTGTCCTTACCATTTCCTGCCGGGCATTCGGGATGCTGTCGAGTTGGCAAAACGCTAAATTGTCTGGCTGGTAGCCCATGTCCTTATCCAAAATCCGGTTATACTGCATCAGGATAACCCCCAAGAACATCAACATGAAAGCGGCACACGCTATCTGGACACCCAGCAAACCCTGCTTCCAGCCACGTTTGCTATAGTTATAGAAACGGAACGCCTGCGTCACAGGGATAGCAGAGAAAATACGGGCTGGCACACCCCCCGAAAGCAACACAACCAGCAGAACCAGTCCCAGTGAAACGAACAACTGTCGTCCGGCAAAAAGCGAGCCGAGCGTCACTCCCGTCAGCTCCGTAATCCAATCCTCTCCGGCCAATATCAACAAAACCGTACAAACCAGCGAAATCAGGATCAGTATTACCGTTTCGGACAAATTCATCATGAAGATATTGCCGGAACTGGCTCCGTTACTTTTATATATCGCCATTGTACGGGCACGGATGGCCAGGGAAGAAATGGACATCATCACATAATTCAACGAAACGGACACTAAGATCAAAGTGGCCAAAATAGAAAGTACGAGCAACGTCAGTTTCGTTTCCTTATTATCCGTATGCAGCGTCGTGACAGGTTTCAGATAACAATCGAACATATACCCGTCCTTCTTCATAGACTCGCGATCCATGTGACGTTCTAACATGGCTGGAAGCGCCTTTTCGTTGATCTCTTTCAGGTCGGCATTCGCTTGCAGGCGGACATACCCGACATAGCCGTCTCCCCCATTCCAGCTATTACGGCTGTTATTGGCAATCGAATAAATGATATCGAAATCGAGATGCGAATTTTCAGGTACATCCTCGAACGTCCCGACCACCGTCAAGGCAGATTTTTGTTTTTTATCGTTGAACAGCACTTTTCCTATCGGGTCTTCCCCCTTAAAGATACGGCGTGAAAGAGACTCGGAAAGGAATACATTCCCCCCTGTCTTCAACCCCATGTCATCACCGGAAAGGATTTTAAACGGAAGGGTTTTGAAGAACATCGTATCGGCAAGGATCGCCTTGACCGTATAGCGGTTTTCACCTTCAAAGATTACCCGCTCTCCATTTCCCGTGGTACTGGTCCCAGCCACTACGCCCGGTATTTCGAGCGGCATGGTCGGGGCTATCGGCTGGAAGGAATAGCATTGCTCGGTCGAATGGGACGTCTCGGTCCCTACTCCGGTCGTATAGATCATTTGCACCTGGTAAATATTCTCCGCATCCGGCAGGAACTTATCATAACTCAAATCGAACGAAATACGAGCAAACAGGATCAAACCGATCGCCAGTCCTAACGTAAGGGTGAAAACCTTGATCAGATTATTTCCCCACGCATTTTTCAGATAGCTGATGGTATAAAATAGTTGTTTCATAACTGAATATATTATCTATATAAAAGACACCCTAACCCGGCAATCATAACATCTTCCCTTTGTGTTATTCCGACTTTAGGCTATCGACAGGGTTAGAATTCGACACTGCCCATGCGCGGTACAGGACACAAGCAACGATCAAAATATAGACTATCATTGCTCCGGCCAGGAATATCAAAAATCCGATAGGCGCCTTTTCCGAAAATTTCTCCAACCATCCCGTACCGGAATAATAAGCGACCGTCATACCGATCACAATGGCCGGAATCGCAATATAGGAGATGTCTTTGGAAATCATCTTCAAGATACTCCAAGCTGTCGCTCCGTTCACCTTACGGATAGCGATTTCGCGTCCGCGGCGGTTCGTTTCGTCGCTGGTATATCCCAACAAGCCGATCAAAGCGATGATCAACGTCACGATACCCCCGATCATAACCGAATCGCGAAACGTACGGGAATCCTTATACAGGTCTATCATATCCATATAATAAGCCGTCACTGTTATGTTCCGGTCAGGTATCACCTCTTCCAATACCTTTTGAGCTTTCTTCATATTCTCCGGCGACATCTCGTGGAACTTGATCAGGATCGTCGGGGCATATTTATCATAGAACAGGGCGGTCGGACGGACATCCGGATTACCGGTACTTCCGAGGCAAATATCTTCATATATGCCGCAGATCGTAAACGGTTCGCCATTATTGGAATGTTCCGTAATAATAACGTTCTTACCGATCGCACTGCCTGTCCAGCCAACCAACTGTTCCATTTTCTTCACGAAAGAGCGGCTGACCATCACTTTATTCGAAGCCGATCCGTCCGAACGGAACACTTCTCCTTCAATAATCGGAATCTCCATCAAAGAGAAAAAATCATCTTTCACCCAGTACATGTCGGCTATATTAAACAGCTCGCGATCATCTCCGGGAAGCGAAACATTATTACCCGACATTCCCCAAATCGGTAAATCATAACAAGCCGAAACCTTATCTACTTCGGGTATCTTGCGCAATTCCTCGATTGCCGTATTCCGAACGGATTCTTCCACTCCCTGTGTCGGGCTATAAGCCAACTTTTCGTAGGCATATCCGGGATCGACATTCACCATATAGTCATATTGCTTATTGATCACCGACAACAATGCCACCAGATAGGCAGTCGCCAAAAACTGTATGAACAACAAACAAAGTTTCCAGTACCTGCGTGACTCTTTAAAGTTACGGAATGCGGCGGCTACCGGAATGCGCAGGAACATATAGGTCGGTATCAAACCCGTAATGAAGAAGATCACGATACAAACTGCAACTAAAATCATAACAGTCTGTGCCGAGAACAAAGCCCCCAATGTGGCGCCCAACAGCTCTTCCGTTTTCGTACGGAACAAAATAATCAGGAAAGCGGCAAGCAGCAGCGAGATCAGCATGTGCAAACAGGTCTCCGACATAATCATGCCGAACAGGTTCTTATCGGAAGCTCCGTAACATTTATGGACAGCCACCTCCTTGGTCCGGTTGATCAGCGTGGAAATCACGATCAGCACATAATTCATCGCAGCCGTAAAAATCAGTACGAAAGCTAAGAATATCAACAGGGAATTCATGCTCTTCACTTCTTTGTCGTTACTGTGCATATCCATTAAGGGGACGAGGCTGTAAGTCAGATCGACACCCGATTTCTGCAGTTCCTCAAGATCGCAATGGCGCCCCTGCATCTCCCGTATCGCCGTGGTCAGGCTTTCGGGATCTACACCCGGATAGAGTTTCACATATCCCAGATAGCGGTCATTACCCAACCAGTTTTCACGGCTCCATTTATTCATCCCTTCGAGCGAGACCAGAATCTCGAAACGCAGGTGGGAATTTTCCGGTACGTCTTCAAACACGCCACCGATCGTATAAGTCTGTCCCGGGCTGGATTCGAATTCAAATTTCCGGTCCATAGCATTTTCAACTCCTCCCAGCAGATTGGCGATACGGCTGGAAACCATCACATAACCCGGACGTGCCAACACCTGTTTCGGGTTACCGATCAGGATAGGACGCGGCAACAGGTCGAACACATTCGTGTCGGCCATCATCACATAGCGGGCGGAATAGCGGCTCCCATCTTCCGTTTTGAACAATTCCTTATCTCCGCCAATATAGGTCAGACGGGTTGCTTTTTCTACTTCCGGTATCTCGACCTGCATACCTGTAGCCACTCCTCCACTCACCTGTCCATAAGACTTATACTCATTATTCCGGATGATATTCTCATGTAAGCGGTAAATACGGTCGCTGTCCGGATAAAATGTATCAAACGAACGTTCAAAACAAACTTTTGATATAAGGACAAGCCCCATTGCCAGTCCGACTCCCAGGGATAATATCTTTATCCCGTTACTTCTGCCTTTCTTAAAAAGAGAACGTAATGCGATGTTCAAGTTTTTCATATCTTGTATTTATTATATTCTGCCTATTAAAAAACCAAAAAGCGTGCCAAAAGGAATAACGAGCTAAAATACAGACAAATAAAACCACGATCATTTTTTGAAAGTGTCCAATTATTTGACAGTGGTGTACAATAATTAGACACTTAGGATTTATTCGGATTTCAGGCTTTTCACCGGATTATCATTGGCAATCTCCCAAGTGCGCAGTACGACCGTTGCCAACACCAACAGCCAGATCGCCAATGCACTGCCAACAAAGATAAACACGCTCAACGGTATCTTTTCGGAGAACTGCTGCAACCAGTTTTCTCCCATTATATACGAACCGATCACCCCGAATATCACAGCCGGAACAGCCATATAGAGCACATCTTTCGAGATAATCACCAATATATTACCGACTGTCGCCCCGTTTATCTTCCGGATCGCTATCTCTTTGCTGCGGCGATTCGTCTCATCCGAAATATAACCGATCAATCCGATCAGGGTGATCAGGAATGTTACAATACCTCCCAACATGATGGAATTACGGAACAGACGGGAATCGGAATACAAATTCTTTATGCTTACATCATAGGACGCTATGGTTATGTCTTTATCGGGAAAAAGATTTTTTATGGTCTGCTCGACAAGTTTCATATTTTCGACTGTCAGTTCTTTATGCAATTTGACAGAAACCATGCGCCCCGGTTGACTTGAATAAAACAGGACTGTCGGAGACATAATTTCCGAACTGATAGCACCGACACGAACATCATCATACACCCCAAGAATCTCGAAATCGTTCGGCATCCCATGTCCGCTCAGGTATATCTTTTTCCCGACAACCCCCTCTTTCCAATCCAATATGAGCGCGAGTTTTTCCGCCGTTGTCCGGCTAACCATAGCCACACGTGACGAATCCGAATACGAGCGGTCGAAAGCTTTTCCTTCAATAACTTTAATGTCCATTAAAGGAATATAATCGGCATTTACATATCCCATATCCGAAATATGCAAGATGGCATCATCCCCTCCTTGACGAAAAATCATATTGCCGTTACCAGACTCGATCGGTAACCTGTCAGAAGCTGCGACGGACTTCACTTCCGGCAATTTAGCCAATTCATCCATCACCGTCTGTATTGCAGTACTGTTCACGCCCGGAATGCTTGAATAGAGAACCCGGTCATACGAATAACCCGGATCATCCGTTACCATCCGATGATACTGCAAACCGATAATCAGTAACAAGGTTACCAAAAAGCCGACTGCAATAAACTGGATGAACAATAACACTTTTTTCCAAATCCGTCGCGATTCCCTGTAAGAACGGAAAGCGGCAGCAACCGGTATTCGCGAAAAAAGCTGGGAAGGGAGCAAGCCTGCAAACAAAAATACCAAGACACAAACACCCGCCAAAAGTAAAACGGTTTGAACCGTAAATAATCCTCCCAATGACGCCCCTAACAGTTCTTCGACCATCCCGCGAAAAGAAAGGATCAAAAGGGCGGAAACAATCAGGGATACCATAAGATTCAAAAACGCTTCAGAGAATATCATATCCGAAATATTCCAAGTGGACGCGCCGTAGCATTTATGAACAGCAACATCTTTCGAACGTGTCACCAACGATGAAATCACCAACAGTATATAATTCATCAAAGCGGCAAACAGTATGGCAAACGCGATCAACAACAGCATCACAGCCATTCCTTTTACCGCAGAAGAAGTAGCATAAACTTCTTTTAAGGGTTTCAGCGTCAAACTATATTCAAGACCCATTTCCTCCAATTTTTCAGAAGGGACATGCCTGTCCAGCATTTTTGCCATTTCAGCTTCAAGGTTGGCTTGCTCCAATCCGGGTTGCACTTTAACATAAGCCTTATAGCTATCAGCACCAAACCACCCCTCTTCATTGCTCCAGCCCCTTACTTCTTTATTGGAGCAAAGCGAAAGCATCACATCATATCTCAGGTGTGAATTTTCAGGAACATCTTCAAATACACCTCCGATATTGATTTTCTTCCCTGGGTAATTAATAATTTCGAATGTCATCCCGACAACATCCTTTCCCTGACCAATCTTCTCAGCCATACTTTCGGAGACAAGCGCGTATGAAGGTCTCGAAAGTATTTCTTTGACATTTCCAACCAACACCTTACGCGGCAAAACATCAAAAAAGCATTCGTCCGCCATAATAAAGTCGCCTTCATACCGATTCTTGTCCGACGTAAAAAATACACATCCCCCCAATTGCTGACCGCGAGTAGCAGCAACAACTCCCGGAACCTCTGCTTTCATTCCCGGCGCTATACCTCCACTGACATGGTCTCCATCTTCCAACTTCTTTTCACCCAATGTCATATTTTCCCGTATCTGATAAATACGGTCTCCATCCGGATAAAAGTCATCATAAGACAATTGAAAACATACCTTGGCAATCAGCACCAACCCCATAGCAAGTCCGACTCCCAAAGATAAAATCTTAATTCCATTGTGTCTTCCTTTTCTAAAAAGCGAGCGGACAGCGATCTCCAAGTTTTTCATATCTGTAGTTTTTTTGATTTGACTATACTTAATTATAATAGAATTTATTCAAAAAGTATGCCAAATAACATAATTACATAATAATCAGCGACATATACATTAGAATCTATGACCGGAATGTCCAATTATTTGACAGTGGTGTATAAATATTAGACAGTGAAAACACTATCCGGAAAGCTCTCCTGGCTGCGACCATTACCTGCTAAAAAGATAGTCCATATCTGATATAAAATGAATCTATCCGATTAGCTTCATTAATAAAAAAATGACAATAACCCCTTTTTCTCCCTTTTTCTATTTCATCTGAAAATTCTGTTCATTTTTATTTTACACTTTGTCAGGCCAAATGATTTTTATTTGACAACAGCAGATATGAGACCGGCAGCTTATCCGGTTATCAACTCTGTTTTGTCAGCCTAATCGGGAAAAACAGGAAAATATGATAAAGCTCAAGTCTCGGAGAATCGAATATTTCCGGACAATGTCAAGGCGTGTTTCGTTTACGACAAAACCTTTTTGCCGTCTTGTTTCCGTGAGGTGCGCAGAAAATTCCAATGACGACCGTCTTCGTTGCCGTGAGCTGCCGGGACCATGGGTAATGACGACCGTCTTCATGGCGACGAAGTCAATCTTCATGGCGATAAAGACGGTCATCATCGCGGAAAACCGGCAGAAATATGAAAAATGGTCCGTTTTGCCTTCAAAAAAGAGATACCCGAACTTTTTCATCATCAAATCCGACAATTGTTAAATAAGCCGTATTTTACAATAAGAGTATACGGATGGGAAAAGCCATTTCATTTATTTTGTACTTTTGCAGGCATGAAACGGAATATACTTGCTCTTTATCTGATCAAACTGTCCAAATGGTTCACGCTGGTTATGCCTATCATCGTGCTTTTTTACGAAAAACACGGGTTAGGATTGCAGGACGTGTTTATCCTGAAGAGTGTCTATTCGGTTGCTGCCGTTGCTTTGGAGATTCCTTCGGGTTATCTGGCAGATGTTTGGGGACGGCGCAAATGTCTGATATTGGGGTGTATCCTTTTCTTCTTCGGATATCTGTGCTATTCGTTCACCTCGACATTCACGGCTTTCCTTTTCGCTGAAATCTTGTTAGGCACAGGACAAACGCTGGTGAACGGAGCGGATTCCGCTTTATTATACGACACGACCTCCCAATACAAAAAAGAAAATTTATACTTACGATATGAGGGGCGGATCACGATGATCGGCAATTTCGCCGAAGCGCTGGCGGGTATCTTTGGCGGTTTATTGGCGGCTTATTCCCTTCGTCTTCCTTTTTATGCGCAAGCTGTGATTGCATTTACAGGCATTCCGGCGGCATTCGCGCTTAAGGAGGTCAACCGTTCCAACAAAATACAGAATCCGGTGGACGAAATTGTCCGGATCATCAAATATTCGCTGGTGACGAACAAAAAGCTTTGCTACAACATCATGTTTTCGGGGATCATCGGGGCGGCAACCCTCACGATGGCCTGGTTCGTACAGCCGGTTTTAATGTACTTGGAAACTCCCGTATCTTGGTATGGCATCATCTGGACGGTACTGAACCTGACGGTCGGTTTCGCTGCTCTCTGGTCTGACCGCGTAGACAGTTACTTCGGACCGCGCAAGATGGGAATCCTGATCCTTGTGGTAATCGTCGGCGGATATGTCGCGCTCGCTTTCAACCTGACATACGCCGGGCTTGCCATCCTGCTTGTCTTTTACATCTTCCGGGGGTTTGCCACTCCTATCCTAAAAGGATATATCAATCAAATGACTTTTTCCGACATGAGGGCGACAGTACTCTCCATCCGTAATTTCATAATCCGCCTGATGTTCGCCGCTATCGCCCCCTTTATCGGTTGGCTGAATGACATGTATTCGCTCCAGGTTGCTCTGCTGGTTTCAGCCGGGATCATATTGCTGCCGGGAGGAGTGTTTCTGGGGTTGCAGTACAGGAAGCTTTAGCCTCCTATACCTCTCCGCCCGTTTTCAAAACGGGAGATTACACAACTTGCAGATGACACCGACATTCGGCCGATGTTGGGAGTGTTCCCAATACCGACCTCCATTATATTGGTCAAAATCATCCAACCGTGTTTTCTCTTCGTTAAGTAATCCGATATGTTCGGATGTAAGGATTTCCGCAAAGATAAACGTTCCTTTATCCGGTTCCAGTATAAGCGTATTTTTGGGTTGCACACCCATCGACTTGCCTAATTCATCCACAAGTATCACACGATAACGCTTCTCGCCGTCCTTCTCGGAGATCAACAACAAATAATCGTTTCTACGTGCCGGAGCAATAAAAAACAAAGGATCGAGCGTATCAACAAATGACAACGGGGTATTATACTGCGACATTTTCTTCAAATTGGAAATTCCGACCTCACCGGTCAACCAGACCGATACCAATATTTCTTCCTTATCATCCGGATTACAAGAGAACAGCACTTTCCCTTTTTCCCTCCCCCAAACACCGATCTTCGGGCTTAAAGAGCAGGCTATCTTTCCATCGGCAAACAACGAATAAAAGACATGCTTAGGCGTATAGCCTTGTTCCGCCTTCTTTTGCAAAGGATTACATCTCATTACAGAAGTTTGGATGTTCCAGTGGAACTTACCGCTCTGACTCGGCTTTTTATCGGGAACCAGCTCGGCCAAAGCAAGCGTTTCCGGGACAGTTTCCAATCCGGGCATATCCGTTTCCGGCTTCTGCTGAACACCAGGTTCCACAACCTGTGCCTTCGGAAATATATATTCGTTACGCTCTTGGCTGAAAAAAGTCGGAAATTCAGGCTTCAAAGGAGTCGAATCAAGTTTCATCTCCCGTCGATTCCGGATAAAATCGCTGACGTTCTGCACTGGTTTCAACATGTTCGAACTTGCCGAACGCGTATAGACAGCCCCTTTGACCTTTACGACCTCATTAATAGGAGGAACCCTGAAAGCCAACACTTGTCGACCGTCTTCATATTCATACAAACGACAACGGACATATTCCTGATAGCGGTTCCAATCATCTTTCTCCCCCAACAACCGGATCACTTGCCGGTTGACCGTACGTAGATACACATCGCTATCATAATGGCAATACTTCAGTTCCTGGGTCAATCCGACCAAGTAACCGCCGTCATCCACGCCGATATAAAGGGTTCCACCATCCGTATTCATGAACGAGGCTATGACACGGGCCAAAACAACCGATTGCTCCTCCATCGCATTTTTATCGGCATGTATAAAAGCAGATGTCTTAAATTCCTTTTCCACACCTTCGTGGCCGAAACAAACAGGAACATAAGATTTTTTTCTCTTTTCATGATCATTAAAGCCCAACAGATGGTTTATACTCCGATAAGCCAATTCCTGCAAGACGACATCGCTCTCTTTCAGGAAAATCGTAATACTGAAATAACGTGCCAACTCCGACACGATAGGATTCGGATCTTCCATATAGGAACGCAACACAGACAAGGGATCCGAAAGCAACAAAGCATCCAATATGCCGATAACGGACTGGCAGAAGACGAAAGTATGCCCATATTTCTGGATTCCCAGCTTGTTCATCCGTAAGAAAAGTTCATCAAACTTCACAATATTTTCCCTGGAAAAACGACACTGGAAAGGACACGTCGCAAGGTTGTCTACATTATATATATAATCGGCACACAATCGATAATACTCCGCCAAAGACTGATCTCCGGCAAACCGGCAGAGCAGCCACAACATATTATAAGCATTGAATTGTTCGCTAACATCTTCGACTTCCCAGACCAATGAGTCTATACAATAAATAAGTTCCCGTACCAGTTTGGAGTTAATAGAGAAATCATCAGCCTCTTTCACCTCCATGACCGATATTGGGTCGGTTTTCTCTTCCGGTTCTTTTGCCTCATTGGCTACTTCAGTGGCAACATCGTTAAAAGAAAGATTCTTCAGAGCAATAACAAAAGGATTATTATTGGCCTTCTGGGCTTCGACATCATACCTTCTCTGTACTTCTTTTGTCAAAAATGAAAAAAAGTCATGGTAATTATCGAGAATTTCCCGGTTGAAAGTGTCTTCGTCTACAGCACTCACACGTGATTGGATCTTTATCTGATTTTTTAATTTTCCGGGATCCAGCCCGGCATACCCGATTTTATAATAATCGCCAATGGCATATTTATTATGGACAGACTGTTTGATTGAAGCAGTCGCCCCCGTAGACAACAACCACCGGACCATCCCGTCCGAAACATCGATGACACGAGCAAGCAAAAACTTCTGACGGACACATTCCGGGTAAATAAACTCATTGTAATCCTGCAACAACGACAATTTTATCTCTCCATAATCCGTTTGTTTGACTTTAGCACGGAATATTTCATTTACCGTATACAAATCCGCAAATCCCGGAATCATATAATAACAAGAATTGATATAAGAAAAAGGCAGACATGCTTTCTTTCCACGAAATTCTTCATCTATAATCTCTGTTTGCAGACATTGGGTATCCCTGTCTACATACAGCACACGAACCGTTACCCGCATTTCAGGCTCTAAGCAAGAGGCTTTCCGTGCAGGGACAACACTCTCTTCCTCTTCCACAAAAGAGACCTCTTTTACGGCAACCGGTATGCGATCCGTCGAAACCGACATCGGAAAATCCTCTTCCAACTGTTTCCAGTACAAACGAAAATCTTTAATGCTTTTACAGGAATCAAAAGCACAAGGAAGTTTGCTAAAAGATGCCACAAACAAGCGGTTATTCAAAATAGAAGCCTTGTCTTTCCGGCCACGCCAGGAATGGACGGAGGGAAAAAGCGGACTTAGTGTAAAACCTTCATTATCGAGCGTCAGCGTATTTGTCGTATTACTATATTGTTTCCATCTATTTTCCGGTTCCGTATCTACACACATTTCATCGTTATGGCAGTAAAGGACAATCCGCTCCAAGAACTTATTCTCATCGAAATCAGACAAATATTCCCAATCGATCCGTTCCTCCAAGGTGATCTCTCCTGTAAGCAACGTATAGGATTTATTCTTCAACAGAGAGCTGTAGGGAGATGGTATACGGGATAGATAACGACAGATACGAGCAGAAATTACCGGAATATCGCTTTCCGAATCTTCCGAATCGAGAAGCAAAAGATATGCCAATGTATCCATTTGAATCGCTTTGACCAGTATCGGATGGATTTTATGCCAGTCATTTGCAAACCATAACTCTTCAACCTGTTTTTCATAAACAGCGCACCTCTCCATCAGCAATTCCTGCAAGTCTGCTTTTTCACATTCTTTTATCAACTCATATTTAGTCAACGCACAAACCGTATCTATGACCAAAGATAAACGGCGATCGAAAAGCTCGGGGTCAAAACTCAAAAGGCATAATACCTTCCTGCAAATATCTTCTTCATGCCAAAGATGGCCACTCACCCGAAGCCTGTTTAACATGCTCTCAAGAAAAGCCTCTGTTTTCCCTTGACTGGCAATCCGGCTCATTTCCTGTTGACACAATAAATCATCCATCCATAAAAACAATTCATTCCTTTTTTCTTCTGCCTGATCCATATAAGTCACTTGCAGATAATCGGACTCTTCGCTCATCCATCTACAAATTTTGAATGCCTTTAAAAAAGCATTTTCCGGATTCTGCCCGTCTTCAATCAAGCATTTCGCCTGTTTTTCCTCAAAGCGAGCTAAAACTTCTACCCATTGCAAATCCCTATTTTTATAAAGAAGAACCGTCTCTTTCAACAAAAGATTGGAAGCCGGGTAGTATGAATTACTTTTACTGCTGAAACATGATTTATCTATGCCACAAGTATGGAATATAAAATGAGTCGTCTTATCAAAATCGACCTCCGTCATCATATCTGCTTGTAACGCCTCATGTAAAAAGAAGCTTTTCGTTGTGTTTTCCATGATACTCTTATTTAAATAATGCTTAAAGATACAAATTATCCAAATAAGAGCACAGTCATTCTTATATAAATCAAAGAAAATGCCGTACCGGCTTTCCACGGGTCTGTTTTGTTTGCTGAACGCCTTGTCGGAGCATTACAACGAAGGTTTCATTAACAAATAACCCCTAACCGGAGATCACAACAAAAGATTAGTTAACCATTAACATCTCTAAAATCTAATTATCGCATATTTTTAACAAATAGCACATTGTCGGAATATTTCCAGGCTTCACCACTTTTCGGGCTTCAAATCCAGCTACATCTAATTTTGACAATGCAGGCAGGAACCTGTATACGGCAAATGAACTGTAAACATCATCGACGGATACATTTATCCACTGACCAAAGATAATAATCTATAACTATATCAAATGGAAAGATATCAAAAAAAGTTTATAGAATTTTTTATTCCTATAAACTTTTTTTGATATCTATTCAAGTGAATCAATTAGCAGTCTGATTTTCTTTTTCTATCTGAACCTTTTGTTTCGCTTTCATACGATAATCCATATATGATTTCGTATTCAATTTTGGAAAACCATCCATCTCTAATTGCCTACCTACCTTTTCCAATGTCTGAATATTCTCTTCCAGAATAGTTCCATCCGGACGAGGACCAATATTCAACAATAAATTAGCATTCATATTTGCACAATACCTCAATAGCTCCATAACCTCTTCAGCCGATTTCTGCCGTTGTCGCGGGGAGTTATGGTATGCCCATCCTAAAGTCTGGATCGGAATGTTTAACTCTGCCGGCTTTTCTTTATTACTCTCCCAAGAAAAATCGGCGGCATCTTGTACCTTTTTAGGTAATCCGACACTTTTAAAAACAGGAGCCAATGATCCCATTTCTCTCTCTCCGGTTATAAAGTCCTCATTACCATTTGCACCTGTTTTAAACACCACTAATGCATGAGGCTGAATCTGATGAATTATATCATATATTTCCTGAATATTAAAAAGTTCAGAATATTGATATATTCCTCCCACCGTATCAAACCACACACCGGCGATTGGCCCATATTGAGTACACAATTCCATTATCTGTGTTTTTGCAAAATTCAGATAATGTTTAAAATCCTCTACATTACGATATTTATAAGACTCTGGCATCTCTTTATAATGGGGACGAGCCGGATCATACATCGTATTAGGCAGAAAATAGGGATGATGCCAATCTATACCCACAGAATAATAGATAAACAGCCCTAATCCTGCTTCCCGGCAAGCAACGGTCAGTTCTTTTACAAAGTCACGCTGAGCAGGATAATCCACGCTATTATAATCCGTCGCTTTAGTATCCCACAATGTGTAACCATCATGATGCTTCGCCACGAAAGTAATATACTTCATCTTTGCTTTTAAAGCTAAATCGACATAATCCTGCGCATTAAATTTTTCACCTTTAAATTCTCGTGCCTTTTGCTCATATTCCTTAACCGGTATTTGTTCATTATACATGACCCATTCACCTCTTCCGTATTGGGAAGCAGGTCCCCAATGAATAAAAAGGCCGAATCGAGCATCTTTAAACCACGCTAAAGCAGCTTCTTTGGGAGATTTTTCATACTGTACTTCATACCCTTTCAAGAAATAAGGCATTGTTCTCCATGTTTGTTCCTGAGCATAAACAAAACAAGAAAAACAAAAAGTAATCAATAATATCAATGTTTTCTTCATTTTTTCTCCTTTATTTATACTCTAACCAAGTTGTTGCCTCCGTGTCTGTATCCGATATGAAACGAACCCATCTTGCTTGGAATGATTCGGGAAGTTGCTGTACTAGCTTTTCTCCCGGCTTAACCGTATAAGAGGCATACTCCATCCAATCCCCATTTCCCGTCGGGTCAACCTCAACAGTTATCACTACGTTTTTATCAGACCGGTGTGATAAACAAAGTTCCTTTTTATCGTAAAAAGCAATCAGATAAGGATCAGATGCGACATTAGCTTTTACATCCGTATTTTTCCATGGACCACCCTGGCCGACCGGTTTACCCAACGTCCACAAATCATCTATGACACCCACCCAAACAGCAGCTTTTCCATCATCGGAAATGACAACATGCGGATTTTCTTTTCCATCTTCGGGAGTCACACCCGTTAAGACAAGCATACCACGATAAGATGCATAATCATTAATGCGATAATTGTGTGTCGATACAGGACGAATCTTTGCATATCCATCCGCATTTTCAGCCGGAAGCTCGTAGAAAGTCCCCATGCAAGAGAACAAGTCGCGTTCGGTTGCCACCTCACGGCAAATACGGAGCATCCCCTGTTCCGTCAGTTTTTTATACGTTTTGTTCCCTAAAGGCAATCGCCAACGACGGCCTAAATCATCTACCACCAGAACAGAACTTTCTTCTATCGATATTACTTGTTGTGGAATCGCAAATTTACTACGGATCAAATCGGCTGTCTTAGCATCATCTTTACGAACCAGTTCCAATTTATCCCCCATTTCATAATAACCGGTTTCCGAAATCTTTCCATTCACCGATACATTTGCCAACAAGCCTAAAGCACGACGATTTTCACCCAATCCGTACAATAAACCTCCGGTCGTTGTTGTCTTATCAACTGTAGTCAACCCCTTATAGATCGGATCTGAAGAAGTTGAACGGGGATCCGAAGATGTATAATTGAAACTAACCGTTGCCAATGTATTTTTATCCGTTTTTACACGAATCCATTCTCCTTTTTCAGTAGAACTAAAAGGAATAGAGACCGACTTCCCTGCATTTACTGTTACACTCTTCAAGGTCTTCCATTCATTCTTGCCAGCTTCATCTATTTCAAAAGTAAAGATCACCGGTTGTTTTCCTTCATTCTTGACCCAACCGAAACGATGTGTCCAACCACTAAAAAGGAACGGTTCTGAGACTTCACCTGCCTTCACGCTTTCCTTTGCCCAAACAGCACCTTCAGCCGTTGCCGGTCCCAATTCATCCGGTCTTGTCAAAGAGGTAAACCACAGGTTCGAGTTCGATTGACCAGGTCCCTCTATACTTCCTTTTGCTTTTCGCTTGTTCAAGAATTCTTTTTGAGCCGAATCATCACAACCGAAAACCAACTGATCATTCCAACGTGTAAAATCACCAATCACCTTCAAATAAGCAGAGCGCGGACGAATACCCGCTGAATTATCAGCCGTAAACATTCCTGGGAAATGCCAGAACATTCCATGCATCGTCATCAGATAATCAGGCTGAGACTCTGTCCCGACATTCCGAATGCGTGGCCATTCCGTATTCCACCCATGTGCTCCGTCATAACTGTGACTGGCTTTGGGCAACCGGTAGAAAGTCCATCCTTTTTGGGCATCACGGACACCCAGTAAGACTGACTTATGGTCCCATCCGGTCGCCCACAACGGATCTGTTCCCGGATTGGCATTCCCATAAATTCCACCCGGACCTGTCACCTCGACAAACTGATTCCGGCGAACCACCTTCCACTCTTTACCATTCCATTCGGCTAGAACACCAGCTTCTACATCAAATTTCTTCAAAGCTTCCTGTGTCCCTTCACCATTATTCGTAAAAAGCATCACGCCCTGCCCAGAATACAAGCCTTTACCATGCACACCGGGCAACAACGCATTGATTGGTCCGGCATCCGTATCATTTTTTTTCTGTTTTTTATTATTTCCATCCTGATACAACTCTTTTACTTCAAGTGTGTTCACATCCACTTCGTAAAAGCCCTCTTCCATTGTCCCGTAATAAATTTTATTCGCAGGATCTGTCAAATGGCGTGCATTGCCAGTATGCCGTCCTGGCATCGTTGTATAAGGCATCACACGTACTTTCCCTGTCATGTCTATTGCATACGGGCCTATAAAAAGCTGATTGCTTTCTTTATGAATCATACGGTTTGCCGGTGTTCCACCGATACTTTCCTTACGTACGATCTGTTGATAATCAGATGTCACTTCATATAATTTATCAGAAGAGCCATTCGGCAAATGAGGCCCATAAGTAATCACCCATAAACGATCCGCCCAAGGCACAACTGCTCCCGTCCCGCATTCGCCTTCATTATTATAATAAGCCAAACGAGGATAAATACCGGATATGGAATCCGGTGTCTTTTTCACATCTTTTTGAGCAGTACAACTCATCACGGATAATGCAGCCGCCACAGCTACAGAACTTTTTATTTTCACTTTCATTTTTTTCTACTAATATAACGTTAGAATAAAGGCTCCCTCCTACTCGTTTAAACAAAGATCAAAAGGAGCCTTAATAATTATATACAAACTATTAATATCCTGGATTTTGTTTCAGATTTTCGTTAATCAAAACTTCTTTGGTCGGAATCGGCCATAAATACTGCCGGTCGTTCCACATACGCTGCGACATCGGGGCTATCAAGCCGGCCTTTTCCATAACTGAAAAATCAGGAATACCGTCTTCATCTATTTGCGGAATACCCGGCCAGAACCATAGCTCTTTATCTACCACTTTTTCTCTTAACAGATCAACCGGATACAACATTCCATAATTCGGACGAGTCAACGCTTTGCTTGCCAATTTCCATCTGATCAAGTCCATATAACGTAATCCTTCTTTGGCAAACTCAACCCGCCGTTCCGTACGCAAGATCGTACGCAATTTTTGTGGATCGGTAGTTGTTACTGCCGGATAAGCTCCTGTATTGGTATAATCTGCGCCATAGGCTCTTGCACGAACTTGATTTATTGCATCCAAAACAGACTGATCGATCTGCCCTAATTCTATTTTTGCTTCGGCATACATCAACAGGACATCTGCATACCGGATAATAATTTTATCAGGATCCACATCCTTTCCATTTTCCAACCACGTTTCATCAATCCCCTTTTTCCACAACAAGCCGTTGAAGGAAGCAAATTGGGCATTGACACGAGCATCATTGTTTTTTTGCATCTTTCCTGTGTTATAATTCATTACTTGTACAGCATCCGGATGCGGATTATATTCAAAGCCAAGATGCCGGGTACCAAACTCCACTATGGTTGCCATACAGCGAGGATCACGATTTTTGAACGGATCATGAGGATCAAACAAAGGTGATTCATCAATCGGCAAGCCATCGGTACAGGTATACGCAGCAAGTAAATCCCAAGAAGGAGCAAATGCACCCCAACCACCAGAATTTCTTGATATTTCATTCATAACCGTCCAGTTTCCTAACGTAACTTTATATTCAATGGAGCGGGGCAAGAGAAAAATCGATTCTTCTGAATTTTTTGTCGTACTTAGGAAAAGGTCTGCATAATCCTTATGCAATTTATAAATACCTAAATCCATACATTTTTTAGTTGCATCAGCGACAATTTCCCAATCTCCCATATACAAAGCAAAACGAGCTTTCAAGGCTAAAGCCGCCCCTTTTGTAGCACGTTGTGAAGACAGACCGGAATATTGTTCGGGCAAGTTTTCTATTGCTTTATCATAATCCTCATATATCTTCGGTACAATTTCTGACTTCGGAGTTCGTCCAAGCGTAAAAGCTTCTTCTATATCAACCACCTCTGTTACATAAACGACATCTCCGAAATAAGTGACCAACCGAGCATAACAAGAGGCTCGTTGAAACAAAGCTTCTCCTTCGTACTGCTTCAATTTAACCTCTGATATGCCCATACTTGCAGCCTTATCCATATTAGCCAGAATCGTATTTGCCCGAGCTATGGATTTGTACTGATTAGCCCACAAAGTCGTCACATCACTACTTTGTCCGTTAAAGGTTCCTTTTATGATTTCAGACGGAGTCTCTCTGTAAATAAAATTATCAGTCTTATCTTCATTATCCAAAGGCCAGAAATCATCCCGGTAAAAGTCTTTGACAGACATTTCTATTTCCGTTTCACTGGAGTACCAGTTCTCACTGGATGCCTGTGACAGTGGATTTAAATCCAATTCATAACATGAACTCAATCCTAAACAGCATCCTAATAATATAATTAATGTACGTTTCATCTTTTCACTCTTTTAAAATTTAACAGACAAACCAAACAACAAAGATGTTGTGATCGGATAAGAAGAACTTCCCATTTCCGGGTCCCAACCACTCGGATATCTACTGATGCAGAACAGATCATTGGCTGCAATATAAATACGCGCCTGTTTGATCGTTACTTTTTCAGTCCATGCAGCCGGTAATGTA
Organism: Parabacteroides vesiculifaciens; assembly: GCF_049860805.1. NCBI lineage: Bacteria > Pseudomonadati > Bacteroidota > Bacteroidia > Bacteroidales > Tannerellaceae > Parabacteroides > Parabacteroides vesiculifaciens. The sequence continues at coordinate 912,658 of NZ_CP187555.1, read as the reverse complement.
TATCCGAATGTGAGATTCTTCAAACGGAAATAACGGCCTTTAAACATCCAGTAATCTGACATTGCATAATTGTTGCTTGCATTAGCATACGTCAAACGGGGATAAAACGCTTGTGCATTCTGAGCTTCCGTATTCTTTTCGCTCCAATAATTACCGTCAATGATAGCAGGTGTGTTTCCCCAATTAGACTGCAACGGCTGTACCATTGCTGAAGACAAACGTGCATTGCGCCGTCCAACACCTTGAAATGCCAAAGAAAAATCAAACCCTTTATAACTTAAATTCAATGCCCCTCCATATTGGAATCTCGGAAGAGAGCCACCCAACAGTACACGGTCATATTCCGGTGAAATCTTACCATCCGGAACACCATCCGGTCCGGAAATATCTTTGTATTTCACATCTCCAAGTTGTACGTTATTATTTAATTTAGGACCATTCAGATCTTCTTCCGTCAATATCAAGCCATCACTCAAATAACCATACCATTCATTAAATTCACTGCCTTCCATTTTAACTTGATCTCCTAAAAATTCAGTACCTCCTAAGTCTCCCATTTTAGAAACAAAATCAGAGAAATTGGCAGAAATGCCATACGTCAAATCACCGATCTGATCATTCCAGGCAAGTTCAAGGTCATATCCATTAGTATACATTTTACCCGTATTCCGCTGAGGATTGTCAAATCCTACATAATCTGGAATCTCCAAAGCCAACAACATGTCCTTAGTCTGCTTGTTATAATAATCGGCAGTAAAACGCAAACGATTATTAAAGAATGTAGCGTCCAACCCGACATCGACAGAACTTGTCGTCTCCCAAGAGATATTTTCTACTGCATATGCCCACTGTGCAGCTGATAATTCGGGTACTATCGTACCATTCTGATAAAACAATACATCACTAAAATTGATAAATGCCTGATAGGGATAATACAACGCATAACCGTCTTTATCCGTGATTCTCTCATTACCCAAGGTACCATAAGAGGCTCTCAATTTCAAGAAAGACAACCAGTCTATATCCGCATTTTTCATAAATGCCTCTTCACTCATCACCCAACCGGCAGAAAAAGAAGGAAAAACACCCCAACGATAATCCGTATGGAAACGGGAAGATCCATCATAACGCACATTCGCCTGTAACAGATATCGATTATCATAATTATAAGCGACACGACCAAACCAGGATTGATAAGCCAACTGCACGGCACTTCCGCTATTATCCCGGAGATCCAAAGGACCGATATCCAAATAAGGGAAATTATTAAGTTCATATTGATCACGGGAAGCTCCCAGATTTTCACCAAAATAACGATACGTTTCATAACCGGCCATCACATTTAAATCGTGTTTGCCGAATGTCTTCATATAATTTGCAATTCCCTGGATCGTTACGTCATAACTATCGTTTCTTTTTTCAGATAATTTTGTCGTATTATAACCTTCCATATAGCCACCTATTGTATTCGGGTCATCTTCCAATGAATAAGAGACAGCTTCGCGAAAGTCCTTATTTTTTGTAAAAGTATAGTTGGGAGCTATTACTCCGGAAATCTTCAATCCCTCAAGAGGTGTAATGTTTATTGCTGCACGGCCACCGACCTTATTATACCATTCGTCTTTAGTACCACCGGAATTCGTAAGAGCATAAGGGTTATTACCGTTTTTACCACTGGCATATTCTCCGTTTGCCCAAACAGCCGGATAGATCATCGGAGCCAAACGCATATTCGAAAACGGGGAATAATAGGGCTGATGATTTTTCGTCCGCTTATAGTTGAAATCTAAAGTTGCTCCCAAATACTTATTCACCGTAAAATCATTGTTTGCACGTATCATAAACCGTTCATAGTAACGATCTGCATACAACCCGTCTACCTTGTCGTATACGAACGAAGCATTCGACTTAACAGCTTTTGAACCACCAGCCACACTAATCGTATGTGTCTGCCGGGGGGCCGATCCCTTTAAAATCATTCCAACCCAATCCGTCATCGGATATTTATCAGGATCCGTCTGATTATATTTTTCCCAATTGTTGACATCATCCTCTGAATAGGCCTGGTTCCATCCTCCCGATTTATTATCATTGTAACGCAACTCGTTGGTCGTTTCCAAAAAACGCTTAACGCCTACATATTTCGGTTGTTTAGTCGGAATTTCCAAACCATATTCAAAATTATAATTGATCGAAAGGTCCTTATCCTTTGCACGCTTCGTCGTAATGAGGATAACACCGGCAGCAGCACGCGAACCATAAATGGAAGAAGAAGCGGCATCCTTCAATACAGACATGCTTTCCACATCATTCGGGTTCACATCATTGATACTTCCCGGTACACCATCTATAATAACCAATGGACTTGTGTCACCGATAGTCGTGACACCACGTACTTTGATGCTACCTGCAGCCGCACCCGGAGCGCTATTGTCACGCGTCACCGTCACTCCGGCAACAGCACCTTGCAAAGCCGTTGATAATTGGGTTGTCTTACGGGAAGCCAAAGCATCGCCTTTAACTGCGGCAACCGCTCCTGTCAAATCTTTTTTCTTCATGGTTCCATAACCGACAACAACGACTTCATCGAGCATTTCCGAATCCTCTTTCAGAACAATAGAAAAAGAATTTCGGCCATCAACCTTTATTTCCTGCGATATATAACCTATATAGGTTATTACCAATGTAGCACCCGGTGCTACATTGAGCGAAAACTTTCCATCGACATCAGATATCGTACCATTAGTCGTACCTTTTTCCACAATATTAGCACCAATCACAGTTTCACCATTGGCGTCTTTTATTATACCGGTCAACTGTTTAGACTGATTTACACTGTCAGAATGAGATTTCTTATTTGATAAAATAACTTGCCGGTCTACAATACGGTAGTTTACATCCGTCCCATTGAATAATACATTTAATGTCTCGCTAATACTTTTCGAACGAATATTCATATTAACTTTTCTATCCGTATCGACAGATTTGTCTGTAAACAAAAATGAAAAATCCGTATCCCTCTCGATCTGATCCAACACTTGCTCGACTGTTACGTTTCGGAGCGATAAATTAATGGCTGTATTTTGCGAATACAAACTTTCTGCACGCAGCTGAGCAATCACGATGAATAGTAAAAATAAGCTTATTCTCATAATATGCATCAATTTAAGTAAATAATATGGGGTATTTTCCCTTACTGATCTTGAAAAATTCATAACTTTGTATTTGGATTTAAAACTTGAGTACGATTGGCGTCGTACTTGATTAGTTATTTTTTTAAGGCAGGTATGAGTTGGCGCTTATACTTGCCTTGCTTTTTATTTAATATCGATCTAAGATTTATATCATAATTATTTCTCCTTTCTTTTTAAATTCGACATGTTCATTACTATTTCAGCCAAACATCTATCCGTTGGCGCGGATAAGTATAGTCTTGCTGTTGTTTCGTATCTGCAAAAGACCAAGTTATAGGAGCTGCCATTCGCAGGTAATCTAATATTTGTATGATATTTTCCGAAGAAAAAGTAGCTCTGAACTTATAGTCTTTCTGGCTTTCCCTGTGCAAATTGATATCGATGTTATACTTTCTGGATAATTTTTTAAGAACCTCTTCAAGCGTGGCATTACGGAAAATCAGTTTACCATCCCTCCATGCTGTTTTTTCATCTATATTGACGGAACTGACGGTGAAACGCTTATTGTCCTTTTCATAACAAACTTGTTCGTTCGGTTTTAACGGTATGGTGTTGGAACCTGCCAAAATATCTACCAGCCCGTTCTCCAAAGTCGTTTCCATAATCTTATCTTCTTCATAAGCATTTATGTTAAATTTAGTTCCATGTGCTTTGACCTTTATTCCATTATCTAATGAGACATAAAAAGGATGTTCCTTATCAGACTGTACTTCAAAATACCCTTCACCGCTCAGCCGGACATTTCTTTCCTTTTCCGTAAAACGGGCAGGATAGCGGAGTGTACTTCCTGCATTCAACCAAACCCTTGAACTGTCAGGCAACAAAACTTGTGTAACAATGCCCGGAGCAGACGAAGCTTCCAAATAAGAAACTGTTTCGATTTGATTCGACTGCCGGATGTATAAATAAGACAAAACTCCTGTCGAGACAGTCAAGGGCAACAACAAAATGGCTGCAATCCGCAATATATAGAAAGTAAAAGAATGTTTTCTCCGTTCAACATCCAGCCTTTTCCTGTTTTTCTGATATGCCGCTTGTACATCGAAAGATTTATATTCACGAATATCATTTTCGATAGCCTTAGCTACACGAATTGCGTTTTCTATATTATCTGTATGTTCTTTCATTTTCTATCTTCTTTTACTAATAGACACACGAATCAGACAAACCCGACACACTTTTTGTCTTTTTATTGAAAAAATATTTTTACATTTCTTATATTTCGCTACTTTTGTCTACACAGGAAGAAATAGAATACTTCTTACTAAAATGAAAAGCACCAATATTCCCGATGTAGATCATCTCTTATGGAGTATATCCGTAAACGATGACGAAGTTGCATATCGTTCTTTGTTTGAACACTACTATGCAGCTCTTTGTCTGTTTGCCAAACGTTATATCGAAGATCGTGCTATACGGGAAGATATTGTGCAGGATGTTTTTTTCAATATTTGGGAAAAGAGAAAGTCTATAGCAACTAATATTTCCGCCCGAAATTATCTGGTTACCTGCGTAAAAAATTTAAGCCTGAACTATCTGAGAAAGCAAGGCTACATACAGGATTACCAGAATAAGATTATTGATAATCCTCCGGTTTATTCCAATGGAGAAGAAGATCTGTTTATGTTAAACGAACTTGAAACACTATTAGAACAAACCTTAACCAAACTGCCGCCGGAATATAGAATGGCTTTCGAGATGAGCCGGATGGAACAAAAAAGTATGGACGAAATAGCGGAAATAATGGGTGTTTCCGTCCGTACAGTCGAGCGCTACCGGAATAAAGCGCTCGATATCTTGAAAAAAGAACTGAAAGATTATCTTCCGGTTCTATTATTCCTGTTTCAATAGCAAAAAACCATTCTTTTTCAAAAAAGCATCCGTCAGTTCCCGGACCCTATAGTAATTTTCCGTGAGAGGCTTCCTGTATAAAAAGATCGGATGTCCAGCTCCTTCAAAAAGATGAAGTTCGCAATCTACCTCCTTTTGCAAAAGATTGTCCCTATACGACTCAACTACTTTGACCGGTACGATAGGGTCTTTTGTTCCAAGCAGTATAAGACTGGAAGGAGTACCTGCCGTTATGTGATGGATCGGTGAGATTTCTTCAAAATCCTTTGTTATTTCTGGAAAACCATAACCGCGAGAAACCATATCTACAACCGGATAATATAAAATGGAAAGGTTCGGCTTGTAATCTGCCGAAGCCGGCTCGTCGCTCCCGACAGTCCCGAGTGCAGCAGCCAAATGACCTCCGGCAGAACCGCCCGCCACGGCAATTTTATCCGGATCGATCTGATACGCCGAACTATGGTGGCGCAACCAACGCATCGCATCTTTAGCATCATCGAAACTCTCGAACGGTGTCGAGTGGTGCAGATATTCTATCCGGTAATCAACCGATACGGCAACCATTCCCTTAGAGGCGTAATAAGCACATTCACGATAAAACTGAATCGGGGTACCTAACTTCCAGCCTCCTCCGAAAAAATACACGATGGCCGGCCTTTTCTCCCCTGTCTTCACATTCCGGGGCTTAAAGATATGGAGAGTCAGAGAATCTCCTTTTACCAATGTCTTATACGGGACTATTTCAGGAGAGAACGCCGTTTCCGGCGAAGCCAAGACTTTCTTCAAGGCTTCGAACCAGATAGACGCCATCTTTTCCGCTCCGGCTTTATTCGGATGTACTTTATCATGTACCGTATATTTCTGCCAATCAAAATCCTGAGCCTGATTTACAAGAAAAACATGTCCAGAGTCTAATCCGGCAACCATTTCCGCAATCTTCTCATTCAATTCCGAGATGTACGAATACTTGGGCAGTTTACCGCTGGGAATTACCTGGGCGATCAAAATACGTACATTCGGGTTGATCTCCTGTATTTTGTGAATAATCGACTTATAGGAAGCAATCATTCCGGGAACCGGTTTTTCTTCAACAAAATGGTTGTGACCGGCATGAAGCAAAACAATATCTGCCGGATAAATACGATAGAGACTGTCGATCTTTGACTCCAAAAATTCCACATTCTTGCCACTGAAACCACAATGATTAAGCGTCCCGATCCGGCATTTGCTCTCACGGGGACCGATAAAATCAAATTGATACCCGGCTGTAAACAATTTCTCCCAAAGCGGATACAAATAGCAAGTGAAGAAATCCGCCCCTTCCGTAATGGAATCTCCTAATCCCATCAGGGTAAACCGTTCCTGTTTTTTCTCCTGTCCGATAGCAGTAGAGACGCACGGTCGTGCGTCTCTGCACAACAAAGAAAAGAATAACAGATATAAATAAAGAAATCTATGTTTCATGATTTTTAGGCTTGCAAAATTTTATGGGCATGTATAAAAAATCCATCGCCATGCATCTGAAAATACATAGCGATGGAATACTTTTCTGATTATTGGACAACCGGTTTGTCTTTCAACATACCGCCTTCATTATAACGCTGGTTGTTCGGCAATCCTTTCTTGTTCACACCTTCCTCCATCAACGTCTTCAGATCATCCAGATGAGAACGGTAAACGCCTCGAGGTGTCACACCATATTTCTTACACAAGGAGGCAGCCATACCAACCACTTCTCCCATCATACCTGTCGTGCGCATCACACGGACAGTTCCCAGTGCAACATGGGTGACACTGATGTTGCGCCCGGCCATAAACAAATTGTCCACGTTACGCGAATACAAACAACGATACGGCACGGCATACGGATGGATCAGGATATGCTTCGTCACGGCCTTAAACTCGTTGCCGGGAAAATGCTCACTGTTTTTGGGGTCCTGCCAATGCAAATCGATACTCCATGTCGTGGCGAAAGAGGCATCTTCATGAGCTACGTTTTTGGTGATATCATCCTCTTTCAAGATATAATCACCCATCAAGCGACGCGATTCACGCTTGCCAGCGACATAAGCGACCCAACCTAATTTTCGGTTCTTATACTGGTCATTCTCCTTCATACGGTTTTTCAGATAACTCCAGTTTGAATAGACAACCAGCATTCCATAATCACGGATACGTTCGAAGTCCTTGATCTGGTCGAAGTTCATTCCGGTTTCCCAGGTCCACTCTCCCATCATCACCTTCTCACAATTCTTGTCGTTGAACTCCACTCCATAACTGAACTCCGGGAAAGGACTCGATTTCTTGTTATCCACAGAGTACCACTGTACGGAAGAGCCCATTGTCAACTTATCTGCTTTCTCCGGAGCGATGCTCTCACCATACTCGTCACGACCTTCACGCCCCATACGGTAATCAGCCCCCGCCAGGTAACCGATCGTCCCGTCTCCCGTACAATCAGAAAACAGAGGTGCCTCGAATTTTAATTCTTTACCGCTCTCGATATGTTTGACAACAACCGATGTGATCTTATCGCCTTCCTTTGTCACTCCTATCGCGCGATAGTTCAGGAAAAGGGATACATTTTTCTCACCTGCCAACCAATCCATTTTCTTCTGATCTTCATAATATTCTGCCGGTTGGGCATTTCCTCCCTTTTCCGGACCAAATTCTTTCTGCAGACCGCCAAGTTCCTTATAAGTTCCTTCTTCGATACGACCTCCTAAATGAACACGTATCTCCGAACTGTTATTTCCACCTACCACAGGACGGTCATTGATCAAAGCCACCTTACAACCCAGACGGCCGGCCGATACTGCGGCACTCATCCCTGCTATACCGGCTCCAACTACAACCAAATCATACTTTCCCTCAACCGGAGCTTCATCCGGAAGCCCCAATGCTTTACGGCGAAAAGCTTCCAATTCCTTGATATCCGATGGCGGCATCTTTCCTGCTTCCGTGGTAAAGTAGATCGCATCACAACGACCGTCAAATCCCGTCAAATCATGCAGCTTGATTACAGTTTTCAGATTCTTGACAGACACTTTTCCAGCTATCTGCCACATCCAGGCAGAACCCTCCGCTCCCAATGGAGAAGTCATCTTCTTTCCTCCGACAGACAAGCTGAATTTTCCAGGTCCCTCCCCTTTTTTCCAAGGAGAAGTCCAGTTATACGTACGGACATATACATAATATTCTCCTTTTTCCGGAAACGTTACTTCCGTAGATGCATCATCGACGGGTACACCCATCCCGTGCGCCAAAAGGTAAGGAGACCCCATCAAATCCATAAACTGCTGATCAACCTTCCAACCTCCTTTGTTACTAAAACTTTCGGCTTCGACGAAGAGGTCTGCCGCTTTTACCGATCCTAAACTCAATAATAGTAATAATGTTATAAACGTTTTCATGATAAATATATTTACATTAGTCAACACTTCCTGCTTCCGGAAAACCCGATTTGCCAATACCTTGCTTCATCAAAGTTTTCAAATCCGATAAATATTTTTCATACACACCTCTGGGATCCGTACGATATTTCTTACATAAAGAAGCAGCCATTCCTACCACTTCCCCCATCATACCTCCGGTTCTCATCACCCGCACAGTTCCCAATGCGACATGAGTCACACTTATATCCCGACCTGCCATAAATAAATTCCCGATATTCCGTGAATACAGGCAACGGTATGGGACTGCATACGGCTTTATATCCTGCACATCGCAATAAGAAAGAAACGGTTCCTCTTTCATTCCCGGTATCGGTTTGGGATAATGAAGATCAACTCCCCAAGTCGTAGTGAACGCCGCATCTTCATACTGAATATCATCCAATATATCCTGCTCACGTAAAACAAGATCTCCCATCAAACGACGAGATTCACGTTTTCCTCCTATATAAGCGACCCAAGCCAATTTCTTCCTGGCAAACTGTTCTTTCTTTTTACTTTTGTTCTTCAAGAAATCCCAATTACCGAAAACAGCACGAAGAGCATGATCCCGAATATATTCTATTTCGGTTATCTGATTATTATTCAAACCGGCTTCCCAATCCCAGTCTCCACGTGTTATTGGAATACAAGTCGTCTCATCAAACCGTATGGCCCAGGGACAATCCGGAAAAACAGAAACATCACGTGTGTCATCAGCATACCATTGTACAGAAGTCCCCATTACCAGTTGGTCGGCTGTTAAAGGGGCTCTTGGCTCACCAGTCTCTTCTTTACTTTCCCTTCCCATACGATAATCCGCTCCGGCAAGAAATCCGACCTCTCCATCTCCGGTACAATCAGAAAATAATCGGGCTTTAAATATATATTCTTTTCCCGATATTATATTTTTCCCGATAACTGAAACAATCTTATTTCCATCTTTTTTAACATCAACGACCTGTATATTTAGAAATAAGTTCAAATTTTCCTGGTTCTTCAACAACGCAAGTTTCTTGTCATCCTCATAATTAGAAGCCGGCCCTGCATTATGGATTTTCTTTTCAGGATATTGCCGTAAGATTTTCATAATCTGTTGGCTCCTGACTGACGACGAATCCCGTTTGGCTTCCCAATTATTCCAATGTCCGACGGGACCGAGTTCATCCACAAGATTTCCCAAATTCGGATAAGGTTGCTGAGCGATCAATCCGGAAAGCCCAACACGAACTTCCGAACTATTATTTCCCCCCAGAACCGGACGATTCTGAATTAAAGCGACTTTACATCCAAGACGAGCTGCACTGACAGCAGCACAACATCCTGCAACACCTCCACCGACAACAACCAAATCATACTCTCCTGCATCTTCCGGATTTACAGGTAGCCCCAACATTTTCCGTCGAAAAGCAGCCAATTCTTCTTTTCCACCAGGAGGAAGCATCTCTAATGCTGAGGTAAAGAAAATAGCATCGCACCGACCATCGAAACCTGTCAAATCCCGTAGTACAATCCGGTTCTCACCAGTTTTCAACCTAATTATTCCACCATCTTGCCAATGCCACTCCGCTTTCTCCGTTCCGAACGTCACTTCCAACGCTTTTCCATTCAGTAACAACTCGAAACGTCCTGGAGAGCCTGCCTGATTCCATTGCTTCACCCAATCCCTGGTCCTAACCCAAATACGGTATTTTCCCTCATTTTGAACCCGGATCATTGTCGAAGCATTTTCAACCGGTACCCCTAATCCATGTGCCAACAAATAAGGAGATCCCATTTGTCCCATAGACTGGTTATCCAATACCCATCCCCCTCTATTATCAAAACTTTCCGCTTCAATAAATATATTATCCGCTTTCAGAGGGAAAGATATGATAAGTAATATAATAATCCACCATTGCTTCATAAAACCGACATTTATAATGTTATGAAAAAACAATCCTATGCTATAAAATCAGTTGTCCTTCCTCTTTTAGCCTTTTCCTTAGGAAAGAAGTATCTATCTTATGAACATCATTTTTAGTCTGCTCAATTGCATGCTTGGCAGCCATTCCTGCCGCTTCCCCCGTCACTAAACAACATGGCATCACACGGGTACTACCAAAAGCCTGTTCATCTGTCGATATACAACGACCGGCTGTCAAAAGATTCTTTATTCCCTTTGGAGTTAGGCAACGATACGGAATACCATGAGATTCACCTTTCTTGTAATGTTCAGGCTTGTGTTTGCCACTATGGACATCTATATAATAACAATTCCGTCCGATCTCATCTTCAAATGATTTTCTCTGTCTCCAATCTTCAACCGTAAAAATATAATCGCCCTCTATCCGGCGACTGTCTCTAACTCCGAGCAGTGAAGCCGTTTTCACTACAAAAGCATTGGAAAAGGTAGACGGACGGACATCTTTCATGGCTTCCAAATACTGAACAGCTTTCTGCCGGCCTAATATCATGGCATCAGAGATTGCCCACGGATCTGTCGTGTCGACAGTCATGTGTCCAGCATTGCACTGAATAACATCCGGACCTGCCAGATTATTACAGAAATGGGTATCTACCAATGGATATTTTCCCGACCGGACCGCTTTATAGAGCGGCGTCTTTTCATCTTTCCAAACATACAAGGTAGGACCGTTTATATAATCATACGAATCGATGTTAGCAAAAGAAAAGCATAAACTGGACATCTGTACAGATCCTTTTTCGTCATATCCGCGCTTGAAAGATGCTCCTGCCCAGGCAGCCAGGTCACCATCTCCTGTCGCATCTATGTAAACTTTACCTTTAAAAGCCACCAAACCTGCCTTATTCGATACTATGATGGCATCGATCGTATCATCCGATGACATTTCGACCGCCGCTAAACGGGAAAAGAACAGCACTTTGGCTCCGGCATCCGTTACCTTCCGATCATAAATAGACATCAGATATTCAGGATTGATACTCACCCAATCCAGTTTATTCTCAGGTTCATGAGGTACACCCTTCTTTGATTCTCTAAAAATCTGTTCTGCCAATCCCCTGTATATGATCTTTTCACCATCGGAAAACGGGCACCATGCAGGAACCATTCCTGCCGTTCCCATTCCTCCCAATTGCCCCATTGCTTCTATCAATAAAGTCTTTGCTCCCTCGCGAGCCGCAGCAATAGCAGCCGTACATCCGGCCGGACCGCCTCCCACTATGATTACATCCCACTGATCGTCCACCATTATTTTAGAACGTTTCAATGTCAGACTCTTCTCGCGGGAAGCCAATGGTGCAGAACCGACCATATCTGGCATAGCTGCCGCCATAGCCATCATACCTGCTTTTTTAACAAAATCTCTTCTATTGCTCATCGTCTAATCTTGTTTATTATTTATAGAAAGAAAAGGCATTTTATTTTCCTTTTATGAATAATAAAATGCCTTTATCTTTTTAATTAGTGATTAATTAATAATCAGGATTTTGCTTCATATTCGGATTAATCAGAATTTCAGTGGTAGGTATCGGCCACAGATATTGCCGATCATCCCATTTCTTCTGCGCTATAACAGCGACTTTACCCGCAGTTTCCAGCTTAGAGAAATCGGCCAAACCGTTTTCATCGATTTCAGGAGCAAAAGGCCAGAACCAATCACCTTGGCTCACAACCTTTTCTATCAGCAATGAAGCGGGATAAAGCATCATATAAACCTTCTTACTCATCACCTTATCCATCAATCTCCAACGTATCAAATCCATATAGCGAAGCCCCTCTTTGGCAAACTCCATACGTCTTTCCATACGCAATTGGCTTCTTAAGGTTTTCTGATCTGCAGATGTAAATGCCGGATACTGATCCACTGCCGATTTATCGACTCCATAAGCCCTTGCACGAACTTCGTTCATTGCATCCAAAACAGACTGATCGATCTGATTCAATTCGATTTTCGCTTCTGCATACATTAACAGAACGTCTGCGTAACGCATAATAATTTTATCCGGATCAATCTTATTGGCATTTTCCAAACATGTTTCATCCATGCCTTTCTTCCAAACCAATCCATTATAAGAAGCGTATTGGGCAACGGCACGGGAATCATTGTTCTTGATCATCTGCCCTGTTTTATAGTTCATAACCTCCAAAGCTTCCGGATGCGGATTAAATTCGATTCCCATAAAGTTTTCACCAAACGGAACAATAGTCATACTTAAACGCGGATCACGATTTTTAAACGGATCATGTGAATCGAATAAAGGAGATTCGTCAATAGGTAAACCGTCCGTACATGTGTATGAAGCAAACAGATCCCAAGTTGGATTCGGAACAGCATATCCGCCATGATTTCTCGGCAACCAACCGTGTACATCCACAACTACGTTAAATTCAATTGATCGTGGAATCAAGAAAATCGATTCTTCCGCATTCTTTGTACCCGTTAAGAACAAATCGCCATAGTTTTTATGTAAAGAATAGATTCCTAAATCCATAACGGCTTTAGTTGCAGAAACCACAACGTCGTAATCACCCATATAAAGTGCATAACGGGCCTTCATTGCCAAAGCCGCTCCTTTCGTTGCTCTCTGGACGCCGGAATATGTAGTGGGCAAAGCATTTGCCGCTGCATCAAATTCGTCATAGACGAACTGTTTCACAGTTGCTACATCCGTACGTCCCATGGACATACCTTTATCGATGTCAATATCATCTTCCACCAAAGGAACGTCACCAAATTTTGAAGATAATTTAGCATAAGCACATGCTCTGTGAAAATGCGCTTCAGCAACATAACCATTAATTTTTGATTCTGCAGCACCGGCTTCTATAGCACGGTTCGCCTTCAAAATGATACCATTGGCACGTGAAACAACCTTATATTGCTTTGACCATAAGTCCGTAACTTTATCAGTCTGACCATTCAAAGTAGAACTTTGAAAAGGAGTCAAATTCTCACGATAAATATTATCATCAGACCAGTCTGTATTTCCCTCTTCATCCAACGGCCAGAATGTATCTCTATACAATTCATTAACGGCCATTTCTATTTCAGTTTCATTCGAATACCAGGTTTCTGTCGAACCATAAGACAACGGATTCAGATCCAAATCATGGCAAGCAGTAAACAATGTTACTCCACTGAGCAAGCAAACTATTATATTATTTCGTTTCATGTTCTTTCATTATTTAAAAGTTAACCGATACACCTAACAATACCGACATAGTAATAGGGTAGCCTGTAGAACTAACTTCCGGATCCCAACCATGGGGAAATTTACTTATACAGAACAAATCATTACCGGAAACATAGAATCTGACAGATTCCATACTTATTTTCTTAGTCAATACAGAAGGAAGCGTATAACCCAATGTCAGGTTTTTCATTCTCAGATATCTCCCGTTAAACATCCAATAGTCAGACATTGCCATGTTGGAATCTACATTATTACGAGTCAACCGGGGATACAGCGCATTCGCATTTTCACCATCACTATTGTTTACACTCCAGTAATTACCTTCCAGAATACCGGGAAAACCACACCAGTTGTTCTTCAATCCTTCAACCATATTCCTTCCGATACGGGCATTCTGGCTACCAACTCCCTGGAACATCATGGCAAGATCAAAGCCTTTATAAGAAGCAGAGAAATTAACACCGAACATATAACGAGGTAATGAACCGCCTAACTGTACACGATCATACTCTGAAGAAATCTTTCCATCAGGTACACCGTCCGGACCAGATATATCTTTATATTTAACATCACCAACTGTTACATTATTATTCAATTTCGGAGAGTTCTCCACATCGTCCTGTGTCAGAAACAGTCCGTCACTAATATAGCCATACCATTCATCAAATTGGCTACCTTCCATTTTCACCTTATCTCCCAAAAACTCTGTTCCGCCAAGATTTCCCATCTTTGAAACAAAGTCGGACAAATTAGCAGAGACAGAATATCCGAAATCTCCAACCTGGTCACGCCATCCGATTTCCAGATCATAACCTGTTGTATGCATGTTACCGGTATTTACACTCGGATTATCATACCCGATAAATTTCGGAATTTCCAAAGCAAGCAACATGTCTTTTGTTTTCTTTTTATAGAAGTCTCCAGAAAAATGTAAGCGTCCATCCAGGAAATTAGCATCTAAACCAATATCCCACGTTTCCGTTGTTTCCCAAGAAATATTACGAACTGCATAATATTGCTGAGCTGCTGTCAATAAAGAACTGACTGTATTTCCATTATAGAATAATCCGGAACCGAAATTCAAAGCAGATTGATACGGATAGTAGTTTTGAACATCTTTATTATCCTTTTTCATCGTGATTCGTTCATTACCCAACGTACCCCAAGAACCTCTCAGCTTCAAAAACGACAGCCAATTCCAGTTTAAGTTCTTCATAAACTTTTCTTCACTAACAACCCAACCTGCAGAGAATGAAGGGAAGTTAGCCCACCGGCTATCCGGGGCAAAACGAGAAGAGCCGTCACGACGGAAGTTCACCTGCAATAAATAACGATTAGCATAACTATAAGCAATACGACCGAAGAATGAGCGATATGCATATTCTTCCGCATTTCCACCATTATCTCTTAAAGACTCAGGACCGATGTCCAAATACGGGAAATTTGTCAATTCATACTGGTCACGGGAAGCATTTAAATTTTCCCAAAAAGCATAATAATCTTCATAACCGATCATAGCAGAAAGATCATGCTGACCGAATGATTTATTATAGTTTGCAAAGAACTGAGTTGTCACATCATAACTGTCATTCCTGTTTTCAGTCAGTTTCGTTGTTCTGTATTTAGCCATATAACCCTTCACTGTGGTCGGATCGTTTGCATACGTATAAGGTACCTGTTTTACGAAACTCTTGACTTTGTCAAAATTATATGTAGGAGCAATTACTCCTGATATTTTCAGACCTTCAATCGGAGATATATCGATAGCGGCTTTACCACCTAAACGATTATACCAGCTTGTTTTCAAACCACCATCCATTATCATGGCCAAAGGGTTCTCACCATCTTTCACATCCCCCCACAAACCATTACTCCAACGGATAGCATAAACAGGAGCAGTAGCACGATAATTCAACTCCATCGGATTCGTATGCGGTTCTTCTGATTTTGAACGCTTATAGTTTACATCCAAATGAGCCTCAATCCACTTATTTATCTTAAAGTCATTATTGATACGGATCATATAGCGTTCATAACCTCTGTTCTCATAGAGACCGTCAGTCTTGTCATATCGGAATGAAGCCTTTGTTTTAACAGCTTTGCTACCTCCGGCTATATTGATCGAATGTGTTTGACGGGGAGCAGAACTTTTCAAAATCGCATCTTGCCAGTCAACCATAGGATAAGCATCCGGATTCGTTTCATGATATTTCTGCCAATTATTTACCTGATCTTCAGAATATGCCTGATACCAACCTCCTGCATTATTATCATTGTAACGGGTTTCATTTATCATTTCCAAATAACGCTGCGCACCTACATACTCGGGTAATTCGGTTGGCATCTCCCAACCATATTCAAAATTATAGTTCAGAGAAAGATCGTTCTCTTTAGCGCGTTTTGTTGTAATCACAATAACACCTGCAGCAGCACGGGAACCATAGATAGAGGCAGATGCAGCATCTTTCAAGACAGACATGCTTTCGACATCTTCCGGATTTACCTGATTGATATCACCCGGCACACCATCCACAATCACCAGCGGACTGGATTCACCGATAGTCGTCACACCACGAATCTTAATGGAAGCTGTTGCTCCGGGAGCACTGTTATCGCGAGTTACCAAAACACCAGAAGCAGCGCCTTGCAAGGCAGTGGACAACTGAGTCGTTTTACGGGCTGCCAAGTCATCGCCTTTAATAGCAGCAACAGCACCAGTTAAATCTTTTTTCTTCATGGTACCATATCCGACAACAACTACTTCGTCCAGCATTTCTGAATCTTCTTTCAGGCTGATTGCCAGATCTGTCTTACTGCCAATAATAATCTCGCTCGTGGTATATCCAATATAAGAGACAACCAATGTTGCACCTGGTGCAACATTAAGGGAGAACCTCCCTTCGATATCGGTTACAGTACCGTTCGTCGTACCTTTTTCAACGACGTTCGCCCCGATAATCGGCTCGCCATTCACGTCTTTGATAACGCCAGTGATCGCTTTCTGATTCTGTTGTACACCCGGCACAGAAGAAACAGAGGACGGAGCTATCTTTATCAATACCTGCCGATCTATAATCTGATAATTGTAACCGGTATTTTGCAGTACTTGAGTTAGCGCTTCATCCAAAGTCGCATCTTTTACATTGATGCTTGCCTTCTTATTCACATTCACTCTGTTGTCATTGAAAAAAAATGTAAATTCACTATTCTTCTCAATGTCCTTTAAAATCTCAATGATACTGCTATTCTGCTTATTCATGGATAATTTATATCCCTGCGCGTAAGTTGAAGCAGAGATACAGCAAGCGACTCCTAAAGAAAATAAGGTCGTGAGTTTCATGATACGCTTAGTTTTTTTTAATAATGGGACACAAAGTGCCCGTTCATTACTTTTTTTCATAACTTTGTAATGTTTTTGATGAATATTAGTATGTTCCTCCGTGGTTTGAACATTTAGGGATGAACATATCGTCGAAATCTCGAATTGGAAGGTGTTTGCCGACATCTTCCAATTTTTTTAGGTTAACAAATCTCCTTCCTCATAGGCATTCTTTGAATTTTAATAATTACTATTTTAATATTATACTATTATTTCAAAATTAATCTCTTTATATATAAATACACACGAATAATCCTTTCCCCCTATTCCTATTACAAATAATTTATGAAAAGATTATTTCAAGATTACAACTAACGGGTCAAGCTGTAATTGCCGTCTTCCACCTCTTTATATTTTAAGGGAGAAGATAGTTGAATCAACATCAGTATCTTTTCCAGCGACTCATCCCTCACCTTAAAAGTAAACCGGTATTTATCCGCCAGGTCCTTCTGGCACATTACCTTTCTGCCGTACCATTGTTCGAGACGCGGGATGATCATGGAAAGTTTTTCGTTTTCGAAACTCAACATTTTTTGTTTGCGCCAGGCGGTATATTTGTCGGCATCCACAATCTGTTTGACGATCTTACCGGTTTGCCGGTCCATCAAGATTTTTTCATCAGGAGAGACGAGGTACTCTGCCATTTTGTTTGTTTCCTTATTCGCCACACTCACCTTTATCTTTCCATTCAGAAGAATCGCTTCTATCTTATTCTCCATATCGTAGCTGAACAGTTCGAATGCCGTCCCCAACGCCTCCACGCTCATATCCTCCGTGTGGACGATAAAAGGTTTTTCGCGATTCTTCGCCACATCGAAAAAAGCTTGCCCGTCCAACGTTATTTCACGCGTCTTGCCGGAGAAAGTGGCAGGATAGGTCAGGCGGCTGCCCGGCCCCATCTGCACTTTCGTTCCGTCCGGCAAAGAGACGGATTCCATATTTTGGATGCCGGAACTTACGACATACATCGGAACATTCGCCCGGTCCTGTAATGCGAAGTAAGCGGTTCCGGCCACACCCAATACCAGCAGGATGGAGGCAACCATACTATATACCTTATAAAACACAACCTTTTTGCCTTCTCCATACTGCCAAGCCCCCCTGCAAATATTCCGCCAAATGGACGGTTCGTCCGGCCGGTCGTTTCCCACTGCATCCGGAGCATCGTCCCACTGCCGCTCCATCTCTTTTGTCACCCGGCGGGATGATTGCAAGGCTATGCGCTCCTCTTCGGTCAGCGCATCCTGCATCAGTTTCTTTAATATATATTTTTTGTCTTCGTATTCCATTTTAATCGCTTTACATATATAAATACACACAAGTGGCTCCTACCCCCTATCCGATCCTGAAAAAACAGATTATTTTAGTACTTAACCTTACAAATTTCCTAAAAAATATGACAATATCCCCTCATAAATGAAGATTTCCAATAATAATTTGATTTTTAGCAAAATACAAAAGATACCAGTTTGTTAAAAAATATTACCCTTGCGGGTAATTTGAATTAGATGGGGTAGAAAATCGAATTAGATGCGGTAGTAGTTTCGATTTGAACCAATCACTTTTTTAGATAAATGACAATAAGATAGGAAAACAAGATGCATTAAATAAAGAGAAGAAGCAATGTGATATTCTTCTTCAGATACTTGAGGGCTTCGCTGATTTGATTCTCGACTGTTTTTTCAGAGATGTTCAACAGGAGGGCTATTTCTTTGTAGCTCTTTTGTTCTTTACGGCTCAGGTTAAAAATCTCGCGGCGGCGAGGAGGCAATTCGTCGATCAGACGGTCTATGTATTCCTGGAGGTTGTGGGCGTCTATCTCTTCTTCCACATCATACGGTTCTTCCAATGCGGCAAGGACCGTCACTTTGTAGAAATCCTCATTCACGTTTTTACGATGCCTATTGAAGATCAGATTCCGGGTGATAATAAACAACAAGCCTTTGAAATAGTCGTCTTCACGGAGGAATTCACGTGTTTCCCATATCTTGATAAAGACTTCCTGCACCACTTCCTCGGCAGCATCGGGATTGGTCAGATAAAGGCGGCTGAAATTATAGACCTGTTTCCAGTATTGCTTATACAGAGCCGTAAATGCATCTTTGCTGCTCTGTTTCAATAATAATATCAGTTCCCGCTCTTCCATATTCCGTTAAATATTCTACAAACGTAATGAATAAATTGAAAATTGAGAATTAAAAATTAAAAATTTTCCTCTTCCTAATTTTCAATTTTTAATTCTCAATTTTCAAGTCCTCAATGGTTCGTTCCTTCAAACAAGTCATGATCCTCCCTCTTCTGGGAGCTCTTGGCTTTGAAGTTATTGAACGTATAGCTGAGCGTGAGCGTAATCAGCGGATAGCTGGGGCGGATCCGCGTGATGGATTGCAGGTTTGAAGTAGTGATCTTGCTTACATAACGGGCTGAATTGAAGACATCCCGAAATGAAAGCGTTGCCGCCAGTTTACGGTTCATCAACTGCTGGCGAACGGCGAGGTTCACATACCAGAAAGCATCCGTACGCCCCTGGGTCGTGACAGACGGGCCGACGAAGTTGCCGTCTACCTGGATGCGAGTATATTTGAAGACATCGAAAGAGTTGTTCCACATGATATCGTAGTTCGTACTCTTCTCATTCTCGCCACCAGTCTTATACTGGTTCTTAACCTTATAATGGTACAGACTTCCGTTCAGGTTCACGTTCCACCAACGGGTTAGCTGCACCTGTCCGCTCAGTTCGATACCAGTCGAGTAATCGTGCCCGACATTCGCCATCGAGTCCAGTGTCACACCGGCTTCGTAGGGTACGCGCAGGCGTTCGATCTTATCTTTCCGGCTCCGGTGGAATACCGTGGCAGAAACCGTATGCTCACCGATATTCTTCTTATAATTCAGTTCGAAAGAGTTGATATACTCCGATCGGATATCCGGATTACCGATCTCGGCCGAATAAAAATCGCGGTAGGTAATATACGGCTCCATGAAGAAAAGTTCCGGACGGGTGATACGGCGCGAGTAGGAAACAAGCAACTTATGTTCCTTCGGGAACGTATAACCCAGGTGGAGGGAAGGGAAGAACTCGAACTTATTGTAGGTACGGTCCTTGCCCGGGATAGAGCTCCGCAGGACACGATGGGTATGCTCGCCACGCACACCCGCCTGGAAATCGAACGACTTATAGCTATCCGCTACAATTGCATAGACTGAATTGATGCCATGCTGAAAATAGAATGTGTTATAGATATCGTCCCGGTTGTAAAATTCCTTCTTCACCGGATCCCAAAAGTGCATCGTGTAGTCGCCATCTTCCAGGTAAGAGAAATATTGGTAGCCGCCTTCGATCCGTCCCGTCTTGCTGTAAGGATAAACATAGTCCAGGTTGCCCCGTACCGTCCAGCGATGCTCATCTTCCCAGGCGCGGTGTCCCTTTTCCCGCTCGTTGTTCTTATTGAAGAGGTCGCTCTGGAAATATTCCATCGCATTGCCTCCGTATTTCAGGTAGAAACTTCCCGTCAATTGATGTCCCTCATCGTCGAATTTATGATCGAAGCCGATCGTTCCCTGGAAATAGGTTTCATGCAGGTCGTAATCGTCACGGCTGTAATAATCGCCTTCGCCGAAGGTAATCACGCCAGCCAGACGCCTTTCCTTATAATCCAGGTCGCCGTTGCGCGTACGTCCGCCATACCCTCCTTCGAAGTCGGCATTCAAGGTGGTATGAGGCAATGTGTACATCCAGCCCGCCTTCATCGAGTAGTTTAAGTTGTTGCTCTTACGCGGTCCGTTGGAATGGGAGGTCGTTGCCGTGTCCGAAATTATAGTCGTCTTCTCCTGATCGAAGTCACTCTTGCGCAGGCGGTCGCTCCACACACCGCCCAGATACCAGCGCGACGCCTTGTTCTGTTGCGACAACAGGAAATCCACGCCGCGAGACAGGACCGTGCTTCCCGTCAGGTTCACCATGCCGCTAAAACCATGTTGGGCGTGTTTCTTCGTTACAATATTGATGATTCCCACATCGCCTCCCGTATCGTGACGGGCCGATGGGGTCGTGATAATTTCGATATTCGCGATATGTCCGGCCGGGATCTGCTCCAAAGCCTGCGTACCGCTGAACACACTCGGTTTGCCGTCCACATAGACCGTGAAACCGGTGCTGCCGCGGAAACTTACCTCCCCTTCCGCATCCACGCGTATAGATGGCGTGTTCTCGAGGATATCGACAGCCGAGCCGCCTCCGGCAAGCAGGTTCGAGGAGGCTTCGATCACCTTCTTATCCAATTTATAAATCACTTGTTTTTTCTGTGCCACCACTTCTACTTCAGCCAGCCCCACTTCCAACGGCTTCATGGCGATCGTTCCCAAGTCCATTGCCTTTGAAGCAGCATCCAGCACAATACCGGGACGGTTATACAGATCATAACCGACCAGGCGCACCAAAAGGTTATACTTACCGTCCTTCACACCGGCAATACGAAACGTACCGTCGGGATCGGGCAAAGCATGAAACACAGGATTAACGTCTCCTTCACGAAAAAGGAGTACATCGGCAAAATCAATCGGTTGGTTATTATTGGCATCGACTATTTTTCCTTTTATACGGAAACCCGGCGCCGCCATGGTAGAATAGCTAATACACAATAAGGTCAACAAGAGAAAAAAACACTTCTTCATTTCCTACATTGGTTTGTTAACAACGCCACGAAGATAAAACTTTCCTATTTGTAATGCAATAAATAGAGGTAATATAATTATGAAGGAGCAGATCATATACCGATTGAAGTAACGTACCCATATAGGATTTACCCTAAATATTTTCAAGCTCGCAAAAAAAATTATTACTTTATGCTTGTAGTTTCCAAAAAAGCGTTACTTTTGCTGCGTATTTAAAAACAAAGAGACAAAATGAATCGATTTAGCTTTACATATTACTTTTATTACTTTTACTTTAGCAGAGTGAAGGCAGGAGTTTGTATGTAGAGCGTTGATGAATGAATGTATATATCAATAACAAAATATGAAGTCCTGCCGGTTCGGTGGGACTTTTTTTTGTTACTGACAATTGAAAATTGAAAATTAATAGATAAAGAGAAGATGAAAAAGAAAGTAGCAATCCAGGGAATAGCCGGTTCGTACCACGATATAGCCGCCCGTAATTATTTCGAAGGTGAAGAAATTGAAATTATCGGTTGCAACACATTCAGAGATGTCATTGCGACCATCAAGAAAGATCCTTCCATTCTGGGAATGATGGCGATCGAGAACACGATTGCAGGCAGCTTGCTGCAGAACCACGAGCTGATCCGTGAAAGCGGTTTACAGATTATCGGTGAATACAAACTGCGTATCTCCCACTCGCTGGTTGCACTTCCGGGAACCGACATCCACGATGTCAAAGAGGTCAACTCCCACCCGATCGCCTTGATGCAATGTACCGATTTCCTCGATACGCTGCCCAATGCGAAAGTAGTCGAGAAGGAAGACACCGCCATGAGCGCCCGGTGGATTTCGGAAAACCAACTGAAAGGACATGCCGCCATCTGCGGGAAACTGGCCGCCCAGATCTACAACATGGAAGTCCTTGCCGAAGGGATCGAGACAAACAAACGCAACTTCACCCGCTTCCTGGCAATAGCCGACCGCTGGACGGCAGACGAGATGCTCAAAGGTGAAGACAAAAACAAAGCGTCAGTCGTTTTCGCCCTCCCCCACACAGCCGGCAGCCTCTCCAAAGTTCTCTCCGTCCTCTCTTTCTACGACATGAATCTTTCCAAAATACAATCCTTGCCGATCATTGGCCGCGAATGGGAATATCTGTTCTATATCAATCTGACATTTACGGATTACCTGCGCTACAAACAGGCATTGGATGCTATCAGACCGTTGACAAAAGACTTAAAAATACTTGGCGAATATGCAGAAGGAAAACAAAGTGTGTAAAACGATTACACCCGCTAACCGTGTAGGTAGCGTACAGGAATACTACTTTTCCAGGAAACTGAAAGAAGTAGCCGAAATGAATGCCGCAGGCAAAAACGTGATCAACCTCGGCGTAGGCAGTCCCGACCTCCCTCCTTCGGAACGGACTATCGAGACCTTGTGCGAACATGCCCGTCAGCCGAACGAACACGGTTATCAGCCGTATGTAGGCATTCCCGAACTGCGTAAAGGCTTTGCCGGTTGGTATAAGAAATGGTATGACGTAGACCTCGATCCGAAAACGGAAATCCAGCCGCTGATCGGTTCCAAAGAGGGAATCCTGCACATCTCGCTGGCATTCCTGAATCCGGGCGACGGCGTGCTGGTTCCCAATCCGGGTTATCCGACCTACAGTTCGGTAAGCAAATTAGTTGAAGCCAATCTGATCTCTTATGAGCTGAAAGAGGAACTGGGCTGGCAGCCGGACTTCGAAGAGCTGGAAAAGATGGACCTCTCGAACGTCAAGCTGATGTGGACCAACTACCCGAATATGCCGACAGGGGCAAACGCCAGCATGGAACTATACGAAAAGCTGGTTGCTTTCGGAAAGAAGCACGGGATTATCATCTGCAACGACAATCCTTACAGCTTCATCCTGAACGAGCATCCGTTGAGCATCCTGTCCGTACCGGGAGCCAAAGACATCTGCATCGAAATGAACTCCATGAGCAAGGCACACAATATGCCGGGTTGGCGTATGGCGATGCTCGCCTCCAACGCCCAGTTCGTACAGTGGGTTCTGAAAGTGAAAAGCAATATCGACTCCGGACAGTTCAAGCCGATGCAACACGCAGCTGTCGAAGCCCTGAGCGCCCCGAAGGAATGGTACGACAATATGAACCGCGTCTATCGCAGCCGCCGCGATCTCGCCGGACAGATCATGCACACGTTGGGATGCGAGTATGACGAAAAGCAGGTAGGCATGTTCCTCTGGGGAAAAATCCCCGCCGAGGCAAAAGGCAGCGAAGCGATAGCCGACAGAGTCCTGTATGATGCCAACGTCTTCCTGACACCGGGATTCATCTTCGGCAGCCAGGGCGAACGTTACATCCGTATCTCGCTCTGTTGTAAAAAAGAGACATTGGAAGAAGCATTAAAGAGAATAAAAAAGATTTATGTATCGCCATCAAATCATAAATCATAAATCATAAATCATCATACAGTCATGGAAATGGAATTAGAATCAATCATGTTACCCGGTATAGACCCGCAGCGCCCTGTCGTAATCGCCGGTCCGTGTAGCGCAGAGACAGAAGAACAAGTTATGGAAACAGCCAAAGGGATTGCCGACAAAGGCATCAAGCTGTTCCGCGCAGGAATCTGGAAACCTCGTACCAAACCGGGTGGATTCGAAGGAATCGGTGTGGAAGGCCTGCAATGGTTGAAGCGGGTAAAAAAGGAAACAGGCATGTATGTGGCTACCGAAGTGGCAACGAAAGACCATGTGTTCGAAGCATTGAAAGCAGGGATCGACATATTGTGGATCGGCGCCCGTACAACGGTCAACCCGTTCGCCGTACAGGAAATTGCAGATGCACTGAAAGGTGTGGATGTCCCTGTTCTGATCAAGAACCCGGTTAATCCGGATTTGGAATTGTGGATCGGCGCTTTCCAACGTCTCTACGGAGCCGGCATTCGTCGCCTCGGTGCTATCCACCGCGGTTTCAGCTCATACGATAAAAAGATGTACCGTAACCTCCCGCTCTGGCATATCCCTATCGAACTGCGCCGCCGTATGCCGAACCTGCCGATCTTCTGCGATCCGAGCCATATCGGAGGCAAACGCGAACTGGTCGCTCCGCTCTGCCAGCAGGCAATGGACCTGAGCTTCGACGGTTTGATCATCGAATCGCACTGCAACCCGGATTGTGCCTGGAGTGATGCTTCCCAGCAGATTACACCGGATGTATTGGATTACGTACTGAACTTATTGGTGATCCGCGATTCTAACCAGACAACCGAAAACCTGTCCGAACTCCGCCGCCAGATCGACGGTATCGACGAGCAGTTGCTGGAACTGCTGGCCAAACGTATGCGCATCTCCCGCGAAATCGGTGTGTATAAGAAAGAGCACAATATGCCGATCCTGCAATCACCGCGCTACAGCGAAATCCTGGAAAAGCGTTCCAATATGGGCGAACAGATGGAACTGAACACGGACTTTGTAAAAGAAATGCTGAAAGAAATCCATGAAGAGTCTGTCCGCCAGCAGATGATCATAATGAACGAACAATAAGAAAATGAAAATACTGATATTGGGTGCAGGGAAGATGGGATCTTTCTTCACCGATTTGCTTAGTTTTGAACATGAAGTGGCTGTGCTGGAAAGCGATCCGAAGCGGATGCGTTTCATCTATAACGCCCTTCGCCTGCAGAAGCCAGAAGAGGTAGCCGAGTTCAAGCCGGAACTGGTCATCAACTGTGTGACATTGAGTTATACGATTGAAGCGTTTAAAAGCGTCATGCCTTACCTGCAACCATACTGCATCATCTCGGATATCGCATCAGTCAAAACATATCTGAAAGAATTTTACGAGACATGCGGTTTCCCGTATGTTTCCACCCACCCGATGTTCGGCCCGACGTTCGCCAACCTCGGACAACTGGAAAAAGAAAATACGATCATTATTTCCGAAGGAGATCATTTGGGGAAAATATTCTTTAAAGATATCTATTCCAGCCTGCGCCTGCATATCTGTGAATATACTTTCGAGGAACATGATAAGGTCGTGGCCTACTCGCTCGGTATCCCGTTCGCATCCACAATGGTATTCGCCGCCACGATGAAGCACCAGGATGCTCCGGGTACGACCTTCAAACGTCACATGAAGATCGCCCGCGGCCTGCTTTCCGAAGACGATTACCTGCTGACGGAGATCCTTTTCAACCCGCGCACGCCTCACCAGATCGCACGCATCCAGGAAGAATTGGACATCTTACAGGGAATCATTAAAAACAAAGATTCGGAAGGAATGAAAGAATACCTGACAAAGATCAGGAAGAATATTGAATAAGTCCCGAAGAACTAAGACAAACCATCCGGCACATTAACCGGATCACGGATGTGATTCGATCGGCTCACAGCCGTGAAACGTACGGCTCACAAGTGTGATTCATACGGCTCACGGGTGTGAGCCGGTTAATAGATGGTATGCCGCGGATCAGTTCATAGTATGATCCGCCTCACTATCAGCGGGAAACCATCCCAGGTTCCCGGCGTTCTTTTCCTTTCATACGGGTAAGGTTATCGCCAAGTTCTTCACGCATCCGGTCGGCGATCTTCATCAACTTCGCCGCTTCCTCCGGATATTGGGAGATAACATCGTAGCGTTCTCCCGGATCACGGCGCAAGTCGTACATCTCCGCTTTATAAAGTTGCAGGTTGGTCAACTGTCCGGGCTGTCCGTCGTTGCCGGGGACAAAAGCGCCGTAGGTCACATATTTATGCGGGAACACCAGTTTGAACTTTCCATCCGTTACGGCTTCCAGGTCATTCTTATTGTAATAGTAGACAAACGACTCGCGCGGGTTGGCATCTTTATCCCCCCGGATCAAAGGCAGAAGACTCACGCCGTCGATCTTGCGCTGCGGCAACGGAGCCCCGCTTATCTCTGCCAAAGTCGGGAACAGGTCGATGTTGGAAGCTAACTTGTTGCAAGTCGTGCCCGGCTGTGTCTTTCCTTTCCAGTACATCACACAGGGGATACGGTTACCGCCATCGAACGTGGTTGCTTTCGCTTCGCGCAAACCGCCGGCAGAACCGGCATGGTTCCCATAATTTGCCCACGGGCCGTTATCGGAGGTCAATACCACCAATGTATTTTCTTCCAATCCCAATTCGCGCAACGTTTTCAGCACCTCTCCCACGCTCCAGTCTATTTCCATCAAGACGTCTCCATACAAACCCTGCTCGCTTTTCCCTTTGAACTTGTCGGAAACAGCCAGCGGCACATGCGGCATGGAATGGGCCAGATAAAGGAAAAACGGTTTGTTGCTATTCTTTTTGATGAAGTTGACGGAACGCGCCGTATAGTCGGTCGTGAAACGGGACTGGTCCGTATTGTAGCCGGCCACCTCATTCCCGTCGTAGGTCGGCAGATCGGGGAAATTGAACACTTCGCCCTGCTGCGGGTGGTAAGGCCACATATCGTTGGAATAGGGCAAACCGTAATATTCGTCGAAACCGTTTTGCAGAGGAAGGAATTGCTTCTGGCTGCCCAAATGCCACTTTCCGAATATCGCAGTGCTGTAGTCTTTCTGTTTCAGCAACTCTCCCATCGTCATCTCCTCCGGATGGATGCCGTAGTCGGAATCCGGCCCGGGAGCTCCGGCAAAGCCTATGCGGTTCGGATAGCATCCGGTCAGCAATCCGGCACGCGAAGCGCCGCTGATCGGATGCCCGGCGAGAAAGTGGGTGAAGCGTACGCCCTCGGCCGCCATCTGGTCGATATTGGGTGTCGTATAGCCGTATGCTCCGTTGAAAGAGAAGTCGCCATAACCGACATCATCCAGATTGATAATGATAAAATTCGTATAATCGGCCGCTTGCATGGCAAAGGGCAAACTGCCTAAGGTTGACAATAAAATTAATTTATTCATGATATTTATATTGCAGGTTATACCAGTCCGGCAGGCCGGACACGGGGCCAAAGATAAGGAAGATAAGCCAAAATCACACGTTTGATTTCGGAAAGTCACCGGGAAAACGTATTTTTGTATGCTTATTTCAAAAAAGAGTGTTTTACAGATGAAGGTATGTATAGCTGAAAAGCCCAGTGTAGCGCGCGAAATTGCAGAAGTTCTCGGGGCGACCAAGAAGATGAACGGATATATTGAAGGAAACGGGTATCAGGTAACCTGGACTTTCGGACATCTGTGCACTCTTAAAGAACCCAACGATTATTCGGACAACTGGAAACGATGGAGCTTAGCTTCCCTCCCGATGATCCCGCCCCGCTTCGGCATCAAGCTGATCAGCAACCCGACATACGAGCAGCAATTCAAAACAATCGAAGAGTTGATGCAGAACGCCGAAATGGTCATCAACTGCGGGGATGCCGGTCAGGAAGGAGAACTGATCCAGCGTTGGGTGATGCAGAAAGCAGGCTGCAAATGTCCGGTCTACCGCCTGTGGATATCTTCATTGACGGAAGAGGCGATCCGCGAAGGTTTCCAGCACCTGAAGGAACAGTCCGATTTCACCAAGTTGTATGAAGCCGGCCTTTCCCGTGCCATCGGTGACTGGCTGTTAGGGATGAACGCGACGCGCCTCTACACGCTCCGTTACGGACAAAACCGGCAAGTGCTCTCCATCGGGCGCGTACAAACGCCTACCCTGGCACTGATCGTCAACCGGCAGAATGAAATAGACAACTTCAAGCCGGAACCCTATTGGGAGCTGAAAACAATCTACCGGAATACGACTTTCTCGGCCGCCAAAGGCAAATTCACGAAGAAGGAAGAAGGGGAAGCCTTTCTAGAAATAGTCCGGCAAGAGGACTTCACCGTCACCGATATATCCGAAAAGAAAGGCAAAGAATATGCTCCCCGCCTCTTCGACCTGACTTCGTTGCAGGTGGAATGCAATAAGAAATTCGCCTTTACGGCAGACGAGACATTGAAGCTGATCCAGTCGCTATACGAAAAGAAAGTGACAACCTATCCGCGTGTCGATACCACTTTCCTGAGCGAAGATATTTATCCGAAAGTGCCTAATACACTTAGCGGCTTAGTCGATTATGCCGACCTGACGGCTTCGCTATTGAAAGCCAAGATACGAAAAGACAAACGCGTATTCGACAACTCGAAGGTGACAGACCACCATGCCATCATCCCGACCGGCGTACCGGCACGTAACCTGACGGACAACGAACGGAAGGTGTACGACCTGGTTGCCCGCCGTTTCATCGCAGCTTTCTATCCGGACTGCGAGATCTCGACGACCACGGTCCTGGGGAAGGTCGGCAAAGTGGATTTTAAAGTAACGGGCAAGCAGATACTGAAACCGGGATGGCGCGTCGTCTTCGGTGCCGAGCAGAAGGATCCGGATGCCGAACCGTCCGACGAAGAAGGTGTATTGCCGGATTTCGTCAAAGGGGAAAGCGGCCCCCACAAACCTACATTAGGTGAGAAATGGACACAGCCGCCCAAGCCTTATACGGAAGCAACGTTGCTACGCGCTATGGAAACGGCCGGTAAGCTCGTGGACAATGACGAGTTGCGAGATGCCCTGAAAGAAAACGGTATTGGCCGTCCTTCCACCCGCGCCGCCATTATCGAGACTTTGTTCAAACGCAATTACATCCGCAAGGAACGCAAGAACCTGTTTCCTACGGCTACCGGTGCGGAATTGATCGGCACGATACAGGAAGAACTGTTGAAAAGCGCCGAACTGACCGGTCTTTGGGAAAAGAAACTCCGCCAGATCGAACGGGGCACTTACGAAGCCCGTACTTTCCTCGAAGAGCTTAAGCAGATGGTCCACCAGGTAGTGATCAACGTCCTCTCCGACCAGACCGGACGCACCATCACGATCGAGAAGGCCGATCCTGAAAAGCCCCAAGCCGAAAAAGAAACGAAAGAAAAGAAGCCGCGCAAGCCGCGTGCCAAAAAGGAAAAGGCGGCCGGTCAGCCGGAAGAAACAACCGCTCCCGCAAAGCCGGTATGCCCGATCTGTAAGAAAGGCAGCATCCTGCGTGGTAAAACGGCTTACGGCTGCTCCGAATATAAAAACGGCTGCACTTTCCGTATGGACTATGCCACTTATGGCGAAGGTTTATCGGATGAGGAATTGATAAAGGTTATCGGCAAACAGTAAGGGCATCTTCATCTGTCATTATAATGGTCTTTTGCTTGTACCACGGTTACAATCACTTTGTCATCCTCGACCGCATAAATCAATCGGTCTTTTTTATTGATGCGACGAGACCAATAACCGGACCAGTTTCCCCGCAGAACTTCCGGTTTACCTGTACCGTATAAGGATGTTCACGCAGTTCATCTAATAAAGCGCCCACCTTCTTGGCCCCGCTTTATCGCCGGAGCGTAAAAAGGAGGCAATATCGATTTTTGCTTCCTCGGTAATGATTAGTTTATATTTCATAAACCAAGTAATTCTTTCTGAAGTTCAGGTGTCAATTCCACAACTTCTCCATTCTCCCTCTGCTTCACAGATTTCTGGAAATGGGCAAGATTCGCCGGATTGGTAAAGAAAGTATCTTCTTTTGAAGTGGTAATACGTTTGATGGAAGCTTTCACTTTCTTTACTAATTCCATATCATCGAGAGCCAATATGATTCTCGCCAATTCCGCTTTTTCAGCTTCCATAGCCATCGTTGATTTCGTCATAGTCATTTCCTCTTTATTATGTATCTGACAAAAGTAATAATTAAATAGATTACAAATTTAAGATGAATCTTAAAAGTTTACCTATATTTGTTTATTAATTAATTATTGATCCATGAAAGAAGAATGGTTTCCTTTGGTTAATGAGGAGGGAGAGACAATAGGGAAGGCAACCCGTAAAGAGTGCCATAGCGGATCGAAGATACTACATCCGGTAGTGCACCTGCATATTTTCAATGAGGCGGGCGATCTCTATCTGCAAAAACGTTCGATGAACAAAGATATCCAACCCGGTAAATGGGATACGTCTGTAGGTGGCCATATCGACTATGGCGAGACAGTCGAAGAAGCCCTCCGCCGGGAAGTGCGGGAAGAATTAGGGATAACCGGTTTCGTCCCGCAATTCATCACCCGCTATATATTCGAATCGGCTATCGAGAAAGAGTTGGTCAACACCTACCGAACCACCTACGACGGTCCGGTTATCCCCGACCCTTCCGAACTGGACGGCGGGCGTTTCTGGTCTCCGGCCGAAATCCTCGAAAACATAGGAAAAGGCGTTTTCACTCCCAACTTCGAAGGGGAATATAAACGGTTATTCATGTAAACTGCAAAAACACTAAAGCATAAAGCAATGGCAAAAGAATTAGAACTCAAGTACGGCTGCAACCCCAACCAGAAGCCGTCGCGCATTTTCATGCAGCAAGGGGAATTGCCCATAGAAGTCTTGAACGGACGTCCCGGATATATCAACTTCCTGGATGCCTTCAACAGTTGGCAATTAGTAAAAGAACTGAAAGAAGCAACCGGACTGCCTGCCGCCGCTTCCTTCAAGCATGTAAGCCCGGCAGGAGCCGCAGTGGGAGTCGAGATGAGCGAGACGCTGAAGAAGATCTATTTTGTGGACGACCTTCCGCTGACTCCGCTTGCAACCGCCTATGCCCGCGCCCGCGGTGCCGACCGTATGTCGTCTTACGGCGACTTCATCGCACTCAGCGACATTTGTGACGAAGCGACTGCACGCCTCATCAACCGCGAAGTTTCCGACGGTGTCATTGCTCCCGACTATACGCCGGAGGCACTTGAAATACTGAAGAATAAACGGAAAGGCACTTACAATGTCATCAAGATCGATCCGGCCTACCGCCCTGCCCCCATCGAGCACAAAGATGTTTTCGGCATCACATTCGAGCAAGGACGTAACGAGATCAAGTTAGACGAAAGCCTGCTGACCAATATCCCGACCCAGAACAAAAACTTCCCGGACGAAGCGAAGCGCGACCTGATCATCGCCCTTATCACGCTGAAATATACGCAGAGTAACTCAGTCTGCTACGTCAAGAACGGACAGGCTATCGGTATCGGCGCCGGACAGCAAAGCCGTATCCATTGCACCCGCCTGGCAGGCAATAAAGCGGATATCTGGTATCTGCGCCAGCATCCGAAAGTAATGAACCTGCCCTGGATCGAGAAGATCCGCCGTGCAGACCGCGACAACACGATCGACGTGTACATCAGCGACGACCACGAAGACGTTTTGGCCGACGGTATCTGGCAGCAGTTCTTCACTGAAAAACCGGAAGTCCTGACACGCGAAGAAAAACGTGCCTGGTTAGACACGCTGAAAGGCGTTTCATTGGGCTCTGACGCCTTCTTCCCCTTCGGCGACAATATCGAACGGGCACATAAGAGCGGCGTAGACTATATAGCACAGGCAGGCGGCTCCGTCCGTGACGACCATGTAATCGACACGTGTGACAAATACGGCATCGCAATGGCATTCACAGGCGTACGGTTGTTCCATCATTAATGGGGGGAACTTAGGTCTTGAAACCAAAAAAGAGGTTATGCAATAAGCATAGCCTCTTTTCTTTTTTATCTCGATGAAAGATTATTTGCACATATCACGAATGATCTGGATCAGCTCGTCGCCAATTTCTTCAGCTTCCTGCATCGTGTGGGCTTCGGAATAAATACGGATAATCGGTTCCGTATTACTCTTACGCAGATGGACCCATTTTTCAGGGAAGTCGATCTTCACACCGTCGATATCGGTGATATCGTACTGGGCGAATTTCTCTTTTACTTTTGCCAGAATAGCATCCACATCGATATCCGGAGTCAATTCCACTTTCTTCTTGGAGATGAAGTACGGAGGATAAGAAGCACGCAGTTCGCTTGTCTTCATCTGTTTCTTTGCCAGATGAGTCAGGAACAGGGCAATACCTACCAAAGCATCACGACCGTAATGGCTGGCCGGATAGATCACACCGCCATTGCCTTCACCACCGATGATAGCGTTAGTAGCTTTCATCTTCGTAACTACATTCACTTCACCTACCGCTGCTGCATTATATTCGCAACCATGAGCACGGGTAACATCACGCAGGGCACGGCTCGAACTCAGATTACTAACCGTATTACCCGGTGTATGGCTCAAAATGTAGTCGCTGACAGCCACCAATGTATATTCTTCACCAAACATCTCCCCGTCTTCGCAGATAATAGCCAAACGGTCTACGTCCGGGTCCACAACAAAACCGACATCGGCTTTGGCATGTTTCATCAGGTCGGAGATTTCCGTCAGGTTCTCAGGGATCGGTTCCGGATTGTGGGCAAAGTTACCGTGAGGAGCACAATGCAGCTTGAAAATTTCCTTTACACCCAAAGCGGAAAGCAATTCGGGAATAACGACACCGCCTACCGAGTTCACACAGTCGATAGCGACACGGAAATTAGCAGCCTTGATCGCTTCGACATCAACCAAATCCAGTTTCAACACACTTTCGATATGCTTTTGGTTGTACGTATTGTTTACGTACACTTTACCTAAATTGTCGACATCGGCAAATACGAAACTTTCTTCAGCAGCTATCTTAAGCACCTCGGCACCTTCGGCAGCGTTCAGGAATTCACCCCGTTCATTCAGCAACTTCAGAGCATTCCATTGTTTCGGATTATGGCTGGCAGTCAAAATGATACCACCACAAGCTTCTTCCCAGGCAACAGCCAACTCGGTGGTCGGAGTAGTAGCCAGATCGATGTCTACCACATCAAAGCCCATTCCGGTAAGCGTACCGAGAACGACTTGTTTAACCATCGGACCGGAGATACGTGCATCACGACCTACCACGATCTTGTTTGTTGTCACCTTCGTGTTTTTCTTAATGAATGTAGCATAAGCAGCCACAAACTTAACAATAGCCAACGGATTGAGCCCGTCCTCCGGGTTCCCGCCTATTGTACCACGGATACCAGAAATAGATTTAATCAGTGTCATTTAGTTAGATTTATTTTATAAAAGTATACTTCACTTTCTCAAAAAACACAGGTGTTCCCGAGCTTTGGAAATCACTACTCATCAGTTTGAACGGAACGATCAGTTTGACAACCGAGCTGTCTCCCACGTAAGGAAGTCCGGCACCTAAACCTTCACAAATAAACATATCCCATGTGTAAGAGTAATCAGGATTCAAAGAAGTATAATAACCATATCTGAACTCTACCGGATGCGTACCGTTTGAATTAGGACCGAGCAGGTCGACGGTAGTACCGGTCGGTATACTACTATTTCCCATAAACATCAGAGCGATAAAACGGGAACGGATCGCCGTTTGACCCAACACCGCACGCTCACTGTTTCCTTTATTGACGATATTCAGATAAACACCATTATCCAACTCTACAAATTCATTTTCCTTAAAAATACTGTCCTTAGGAAATTCATCTAAAAAGACAAATCCACTATCAACCTGCAAACGCTCGATCGCTCTTCTCTGGGCCTTCAACATATCGGTGTATGACTTTGTCTTGTCACACGACACCACCATTATGGCAGTGCACATAATCAACAGGATATAAAAACCTCTCTTCATCTGTTACGTATTAATTGTAAATGAATGGCAAATGTATATAATCTCTGCCATATCTCAGGCATGTTTATTTAAATCTTCTGTTTTATTAGGATTAAATTCCTTTAAACCCTTCTCAAACACAGCAACAGCCTCGGCTAATGAGCCATAAAATTCTCCACCCGAAGCATTTTTATGTCCGCCGCCATTGAAATACTGGCTTGCAAACCGGTTGCAGGGGAAGTCTCCGACGGAGCGGAGCGAGATCTTCACATAATCCTTATCTTCACGGATAAAGACACTGAAAGTCACATTCTCGATACTCAACGGCAGATTGACAAACCCTTCCGTGTCGCCAGTCACATAACGGAAACGATTCATTTCTTCGAGCGAAAGCGTGATCAGTGCAGCATGCTGTTCCGGATAAATCTTCATCTTTTCATACAGGACATATCCCATCATGCGCAGACGGCTTTCCGAATAAACCTGGTTCACCTTCCGGTAGATCAAATCTTTATCGATGCCTTTTTTGATCAGTTCGCTTATGATCGTATATATCTCCGGCTTATTCGAATTGTAGGTAAACGAACCGGTATCTGTCATCATACCCGTATAGATGCAAGCGGCGCAATCTTTATTGATCAGGTCGAACATCCCCATACGGCAGATAAAGCGGAAAACCATCTCGCTCGTAGACGACATTTCCGGATACGACATCGTAACCCGGCAAAAATCGGCCGGATTCAGATGATGGTCGATCATAACCCTACGCCCTTCTGCCGCCACAACAGCCGGAGCCAGTTTCTCTATACGCTTAGGCTCATTGAAATCCAGGCAGAAGATAACATCCGCATCCCGGATCAACTGTTCGGCAAAATCAGGATATTTCTCGTGAATGACAATTTCCTTGTTACCCGGCATCCATTTATAGAATTTAGGAAAATCGTTGGGGACCACTACTGCCACATTATCTTTTCCATAGGCTGTCAAAAAATGGTACAGTCCCAAAGCGGAACCTATAGCATCCCCATCCGGGGTAACATGTGTCACTATTACAAAACTTTCGCCTTTCTCGACGTACTTCTTGGCTTTCTGAATTTTCTCTTCGTGAATGATTTTCGTAATCATATATTCTCTTATTTTCAGTGACAAAGGTACTACTTTTTTTAGATTCCGCACAGCTTTAAATTCCCAATCAGCCGGACAAGAAGTATAATTAACAACAAAGACAAAGCGACAAACAGATAGCGCGAACGACCGGTACGACCATACAATAAGGTAAACAGAAGCATACCATACGCCACCAGCATCGTAAGAAAATCGAACCGGAAAGAAAAAACCGCTCCCGGCACCCGGCTAAAAGAGTCTACGATCCAGAGCATACGACGCGCAAGCCATTCCACAACAACCTGCAACCACTCAGCGCCCGGAAATCCTGCCGGCAGCAACATCCAGACCAGGCATACCGGGACCAACAGCGTCGCCAACAGGGTTAGCGGCAGGTTCGTCAACAAAAAGACTGTTGAAAACCGCCCGAAATAATAGAGGCAAAGAAACGTCGTACCTATCTGAACCGACACTGTTACGGTGATCCATCTCCACGGAGTCAGCAGGAACGGATTACGGATTTCTATCAAACGTTGCATCCGGGGCTGAAAATACAAAATGGAAAACACAGCCAAATAACTTAATTGAAAACCGATGTCGAACAGATAAAGCGGTTCATAAACCAACATGCAGAAAGCCGAAGCCGCCAGGATGTTATAACGTTCCGTCAACTTTCCCAATAAAAGCCCGGTCAGAAACAAAGTCAACATCAAACCAGCCCGGACAGCCGAAGCGGCAAACCCTGTCACCGCAACGAAAGTCCACAACAATACAATCGTCAACAGATATCGAAGCCACTTGCCAAGCCCGTTCCGGGGGAGGAATGACAGAAGAAAAGATAAAAAGCCACAGACGATTGCCACATGAAAGCCACTTACGGCCAGAATATGAGCCACTCCTGTAGCCGAAAAACGGTCTCTCACCTCCCGGTTCATAGCTTGCCTGTAACCGACGGTAATAGTGGCCAATACGGATTTTTCCTCATCGGTCAGATTCAGTTTTGCAATCGGTTCCAATAATCGCTGCTGTTCTTCCCGTGCCCAACAGGAAAGACGGGAAACCGGATGTTCCGGTGACGATTCAAACTGCGAATAAGCAGTCTTTTGTATCGAAAAGGAAAGCAATAGGGAGAAAAAAACCGCTCCCCACAGCCAACGGGTTTCATAACAAAAATGCTCCTGCCCTCTCAAGGCAAAACCGGCTATGGTAAGGATAATAACAGGGAGCAATAGTAATACCCAGGAATAAGTACAACACGAAAAAACGGTCTGTAGCATAATCCCCGCAATCCAGACAAGCAACGGACGGGCAAAGGGACGGATCTGTAATTCTTTTATCATAATGTAAGGTTTTGAAATGGTTGGTTTAAGGCTTGATCGGTATTGAAAAAAGGACGTCATTCCGTAGGGGCAGGGCTCTGCTCTGCCCATCGCATCCAATAAAGGTACGATTTGTGATTAGGCGGAGTAGACCCCCGCCCCTACGAGTCGACATTATAATTCTTTCAGTTCCCGGATCGTCTTCAACGGATCAGGGGAACGGAAGACAAAACTACCGGCGACCAGCACGTCCGCACCCACCTCAAGCAAAGGTTTCGCCGTCTGCATATTGACACCTCCATCGACTTCGATCAAGGTATTCAACCCTTTTGCCAGAATCATATCTTTCAGACGAGCTGTTTTATCTATCGAATGTTCAATAAACTTTTGCCCTCCATAACCCGGATTTACCGACATGAGCAATACCATATCCAAGTCCTGCAAAATATCTTCCAACAGAGAAATCGGCGTATGCGGATTCAATGTAACAGCCGCTTTCATCCCCGCCTCTTTGATCGCTGCCACCGTACGGTGCAGATGCGTACAAGCCTCATAATGCACATTCATCATATAAGCGCCCGTAGCCGCCACTTCCGGAATGAACTTTTGCGGCTCCACGATCATCAGATGTACATCCATCGGTTTCCTGCAGATCGGTTTCAACGCTTCCAGAACCGGAAAACCAAACGATATATTAGGGACGAACACACCGTCCATTATGTCCAGATGCAACCAATCGGCATCACTCTCGTTTATCATTTCCACTTCCCGCTGCAGGTTCAGAAAATCAGCAGCTAACAGAGAAGGAGCTATTTTATGTTTCATACTCTTTTTGCTTTTCTGCAAGACGATGTCAGTTCATTACTAAACTACAGAGTTCCGTGCGTAAAGCGGGTTCTGAATGATAAACCCTCGCAAATTGAGTAAGGAAATCAAGTGTTTGCCGACGCGGCGTTGTTTTCCTTTCTTTCCGGTTTCTGTTTGTTTTATTTTCTATTTCATTCATACATTGAGTAGAAAGTCTCTTCATAGGCAACTCGTTTTTTTTCTTGTTTGATAATAAAACGGGCAGGCTATCTCCTTATTGTATGACAAGAAAATAAATTTTCAATCTTCAATTTTTATTATCAAGCCATCGACAGCTCGATACTGTTTTCTTCGGCCATGCGGCGCATATTCAGGATCGCGTAGCGCATACGTCCCAGAGCCGTATTGATGCTCACACCGGTAATATCGGCAATTTCTTTAAAGCTGAGATCTTGATAATAACGCATTTCCAATACTTCGCGCTGGCTGTCCGGAAGATGTTTCACCAGTTTTTTCACATCAGACAATACCTGACGGCGTACGATATTATCCTCGATCGTACCGTCGCAAAGTTTGATATTATTGAAAAGATCCACTTCCACCTCATCGTTGGAAACCGTATTTTCACTACGTTCCTGACGGAAGTTATCGATAATCAGGTTATGGGCAATGCGGGTAATCCATGCTTTAAACTTACCGTTTTCGGTATAACGGCCTTGTTTAATAGTCATAATCACCTTGACAAAAGTCTCCTGAAAGATATCCTCTGTGAGATCTTTGTTACGAACTATAAAGTAAATGTAGGAGTGTATGCTACTTTTATAACGATTCAATAATACATCGAAAGCAGCATTATTACCTTCTGCATAAAGAACGACCAACTCTTCGTCAGTCATCATTCTTAAAGTCTTCATTACTTCTATATTTTTAGTTTTTTCTTGAGTAATGTTTATGCTATAGGCAACGATGTTTAAAATTGTTAGACAATAATATTATTTATATTTACAAAGACAAAAGAACGAAAAGTATTTTAAACAGGCAAACATTTCCTTTATTTTTGAACAAAAAAGCCCCCTGACCGTACGTTTTATGTACGAACAGGGGGCTTTTAAGAACAAACTATGATTTTTAGAATTTGTAGCCTAACGTGAGAGCCACCTTCGTTGTGTTTGTTTTTAATGTTGCGGGAACGGATTCAACCAGAACATTTCCATCGCCATCAATAAGATGCGGGAATGGATAAACTTCTTCTTTCTGCATCCGATATACACAAGCTAAATCCACATAAAAATTAGGAGTAAAGCGATATCCCAGGCCAACTGTATAATAGTTTACATGATGGTCTACCGTATAAGCAGTACGTGTTCCCGCAGGGCGTACTTCCACAATAGTTCCTGTTTCACTATATTTCATGTGTTCCTGAACTGGGCTATTTTGCCAAGCGCCTCCCACACGAATTGCAAATTGAGGAGTAACCTTATATTCTGCTCCGACTTTCAACATGCCACTGGAACGAAAGTCCTCTTTAATAACATTATTATCTCCTTCCTGATCATATCCGTCCCGATCCTGCAAACGCATCGATTTATAATTCGTCAATTCGTAATCAACACTAATAAGAGCGTTTTGTCCTAAAATGGCAGCAGCACTGAATATCCATTTATCTGGTGTACGAAGACGATATTCAGTATAAAAATCCGTTGGTGTTTCAGCATTCCGAGACATATCCGGATTGCTCGGATCTATCGGATTCTGTATACCTCCTGTATAATAATCATATACATAAGCGCGAGCCTCTGCACTGTAGTAATTCGTCATCTTATACCAGGTAGGAGAATTATAGGCAACTCCCAAACGTAAAAAGTCGGTCGGTCGAGCGATCAGACCTAAATTAAATGAATAGCCTGTTCCATTTAATGAAGAATAATTATTCCAATAAAGCTGATCTCTGAATTTATCTTTTTCTGCTTCCGCATTGAAATATCCAAAATCCTCATCATAAAGAGAAGTTGCGCTATAATCGATATCTGTCACAGATACAGTAGCACCGATAAAGAAACGGTTTGAAATATTCGTAGCAAACGAAAAATCATATTTATCTATAGCACCCTTCTCAGAGACGAACATATCAGCAGATTGCACCTCTAAAGGTTGCCATTCGTTTTCATCCCAATAACCAAAAGTAGAATGGAAAGTTCCCGGTTGGCTCTTATTATCTGTATCAATCAAACCTCCATTATAAGCCAAAGTAGGCAACCAATCTTGAGATAGATACGGATTATATGAATCTGTCGACCAAAGATCATTACCGGTCAGTCCTTTTTCGGTTGTAGGATCAATTCCCAGATTTGCATAACCAGCCAAATAATCAGAAATAGAATAACCTCCGGCTCCCCGGCCCATTCTGTATTGACGATTAAAATTTTTCACACGGTTATAAGAAAAACCGACGTTCCATCCGATCACACCTTCATCATTTCCAGTTGGGAAATAACCTACATAAGCTATATTATCAAAATTAAATCGGGTTTTCTTATCATCCATTCCGACCCCCAACCAATCCGTTTTTGTTTGGATAGAAGATAAACTAACCGTCGTTACGATTTCGGAACTTCTATATATGGCCAAACCAGCAGGATTGGTTCTCATAGCCGAGATATCACCACCCAATGCCCCAAAAGCTCCACCCATAGACAAATAACGAGCCGTTCCGTTCAAATCATATTGTGAGAACTTATAAGCATCCATTTCACCTTGTGCGAATATAGAGCCACTACCCAAAAGTAATGCTGATGCACATAAACAAATCACCTTCTTCATTGTCTCTCTTATTTCTAATATCTTAATAAAGCAAGGACACGACTCGCGTGTCCTTAATTATATGACTCTCTCAAAAATTATTTCTATCTGCTGCGTCCACCACCACTGGAACGGCTTCCTCCGCCGCCACTACCTCCTGATGAACGGGAGCCTCCTAATGAAGATGTTCCAAATGAACTCCGGCTGCCGCTACTACTTCTTGAAGGAGAAAAAGAGCTACTACTGCGTTGAGAACTTCCACTATAATTATTATAAGAACGGGAAGAACTACTACTTCTTGCCGGTGCCGTATATTGGCGATTCGAAGAACGGGAAACATCCGAACCAACGGCACTTTCACGAGAAATCCGTGTACGTCCTCCTGTCACAGCCGACGAACGTGTTGTAGAAGATGTGCGTGCGGAAGTTCCTAAACTTGTACGACTTCTTACCCCCGTATTTGTACGACCATTTACACCGGAACTTGTACGACTCCGAATTCCTTCCGACGAACGAACACGTCCCGTACTGCTACTATTTCGCAAAGAGGTTGCACTTCCACGGCTCACAGAAGTCCGACTACCGGCCGAAGCACGTGAAACTCTATTTCCGTTTGCACTTGCATACGAACGACGCCCCACGGAAGTTCGCGATCCTACGTAATTATGTCTATACGGTGAAACATAATGATGGTGATGATGCCCCCAAGAGCCGCCCCAGTAGCCACCGCCCCAATAACCGGGTCCCCAGCCCCAGGACGGGCCCCAGTAGCCGGCGTAGAAGCCACCCCAACCCCAGCCGAAGCCGAAGGACGGGCCGTAGCCCCAATAGCGGGCCGGGCTGTAGATCCAAGGATCATACCAACCGCCGTACCAGCCGCCATACCAGCCGCTGTACCACGGATCATAGTAACCACCCCAACCATTGCCGATGTTCACATTGACACTTACATTAGTGTTGCCATCGGAATAATCCGTATCGTAACCATAGCCATAATATCCATCGCTCAGATACAAGTCGACCTGATCTGCTCCGGCAATGGTAATTTTACTCGGCGAATGGTAACGGATGATACGCTCGGTATATTCCGTATCCGAACGGCGTTCTTTTTTAGAATCGGAAGCAACCGCTTTTTCATTATCCATATCGTCGTTATATTCTGCCAGGACTTCACCGTCTGAATCTTCATCATACGGTTCTTCCACATCGACCGACGTATAGCGGCGGTTATACTCGTCAATATCACGTTCTTCATCAGACACAGCGCTTTTTCTTTTGCTGGTACTGTAAGAAGACGCCATTGTCGTACGTTCTGCATTCTCTTTAGGCTGTATAACCTTCTCTTCTGTTTTTTCTTTTTTATCTTTTTTGCTGGAAGAGAAATACACATCATCAAAGAATTCCTCCTGGGCTGCGGCACTGAAGCCTACCAGAAGCATCACCATCAAAGATGTTAATTTCATGGGTTTCATATTCGTTTCTCCTCTACTTTATAATATTTCTACTCTTTTAGACTAAACACACAGGGGTTGGTTTAATTACACTTTTTGCCCCTTCAATAAAGACTATCCATTTTATCCACAAATATAGCTGTTTCCAAATAGCTTCCAAGCATTTATATATACTTTAACCATCCGGACAGCTCCATTGTCCGATAATCCCTATTTATAGATAAGATGCTTTGGGAGAAAGAAACGCTGCACAGGATACAGAAAGGAATGGGTTCACCCGATAATTCATGAGGATAAGGCCTGTTTCTTTGCGATCCCGCGTCAAGCGCGGGAACAGGATAGCCCGCTCCTGCCAAAAGGCGAATCGGGCTTTTTGAAATGTTAAATCATACAACAACCTCCCCTAAAAGAGCGATATTTATATTTGTCTATCATCCAGCATTTTATACTATTGCGGGTTTCTTAAAAAATATTACCCGCAATAGTAATTTGAAATAGATGGGGTAGAAAACCAAATTTTATGCACTACTGTTTCGATTTAGACCAACGGGTATTTTGGAAAACCGTACTCTAAGTTTGCGTAAAGCAAGAAGCTGAGGTTAATTTATATCTTTGTTGTATGAAGAAACTAAATTAACCGACTAACGGAAGTACACTAATGGAAAACGATAGTCTTTAAAGACTAGTTATTGTAACAGACTTCCGTTAGTCAAGCAGGCAAAGACTAAATAGATTATTGATATATAATAGGATATCATTTAGAGTAGTAGCCCATTCCTGCTTTCGGTTAATCCAAAAACAATATAAAGGTATGAATAAATTATTTATCGGGATTGATTTCTCCAAGAAAAAAGTAGATGTAAGTGTGATAGAGAAAGAAAACATATCTTCAGGTGTCCACCGTGAGTTCAGTAATGATGTTGCCGGACATGAGAGTCTGTTGGCATGGCTTTGTGATAGCTATCCGCAGACAGGCAAAGATCAGATGCTCTTTTGCGGTGAGAACACGGGACTTTACAGCGTTTGTTTGAGTAACACTCTCGCGCACGAGGGTTATACACTGTGGCTGGAACATCCTTACAGGATCAAACACAGCAGCGGCATGCAACGCGGGAAAAACGATAAATTGGATTCATTGCTGATCGCACAATACGCTTGCCGTTTCGAGGATATGGCCAAGGTCTATACCCCCAATACGGAAACCATCCGGGCGCTGCACTCATTTTTCACATTCCGTGATTTATTGGTGAAAATGAAAAATGAAGCATTGGTACATGCCAAAGAACTCCATTCGGTCCTAAAAGGGAATCACGCAACAGATTACATATATCAACATAGCCTGACACAAGTGGATAACTTGAACCGTGAAATAAAAGATGTGGAAAAGGAAATAATGGATCTGATCAACAGTGAAGAGGAGATCAAAAACAATTATGAGCGTATTACATCCATCAAAGGCGTGGCTTTTGTCAACGCCCTTGCTTTGATCGTTTATACCGAAAACTTCACCTGTTTTGACGATCCGCGCAAGCTGGCCTGCTATGCGGGAGTGGTACCGTTCCAACGAACCTCCGGCTCCAGTGTCAAAAGCAATGCCAAGACAAGTGGATTTGCCAATAAAAAACTAAACACGCTACTCACCCAAGCGGCACGAACCGCTGCCATACATGATCCAATATTAAGAGAATATTACAGGCGCAAAAGAGAAGAGGGGAAGCATCATAATTTAGTTATAAACAATATTAGAAACAAACTGATACATCGAATCTGTGCATTGGTCAGGAACCAAACTTTCGACCAAACGGCTTAGATTTTTGCAATATTCTTAATTTGTTTTAAAATCTTTCCGTTTATTTGGTTGGGAACATAGATTACAATAACTACAAGAACTTCGGTCCGGATAGATGTACCCGGAGGAGTTATTTGTTATTCGTATATTTCACCAGCAGCAGGTTCCGGAGCTCCCGGTATGTCTGCATGATCCTGTCGGCACATTCCTGTGCATAGCTGTTCAATAAAGCGGCCGCCTTTTTGGGATTCTTCTTCTGCAAAGCCATATATTCCTGTTCGATCGCAGCATTGCGTGCGAAGAACGACTCTTCCATCGGGGCACGGGCAGCCAGCAAATCTTTCTTTCCGTCCTGCCAGTTCAGATAAAGCATATTATCGACAAAGTCGACAGCCCAACGGGCGGACTGGTCGCTGTAGGTATTCGGATCGTAGGTACGATAGACTTCCGGAATAGCGGTCGTGCCGGTAAAAACCGGGAAGTAAGGAGATGTATAAGCATTATCGACAAACACCCAATAGACGCCCCCTATCTCACGCGGAAGCCATCCACGCAACTGGGCCACCATTCCATATTCGCCATCCATACGGGCTACCGCACGGCGACGGGTTGTCTTCATCTGTTTCTGCATTTCGCGGGTAGGAAACGGGGTTGCCAGCTTGCTCTTCACCGCCTTCCCGTCAGGACCGACATAATACCAGGCGGCATCATTTTCTTTATCATAGATCGTCCCTTCGAATGTGGAACGCTGGAAAGCCATGATATCCTGTACCGTCAGCTTTTTTGCCGGGACGATCGAGAACGGATAGGCGGCGAGCGGTTCGACATACTGCGTATATTGGTCGAGGTTCTTGAACGGATCGGTCGTATGGCGGGGAATGCCGGTCGTCCCGGGAGCAAACGTCTCATTGAACAGCCAGAAACGGTTCGTCGACCACTCGCGCGGTGTCGGGGCATATACTTCCTGCCATACAAACGGATGTTTGCCGGAAGGATCGTACCAACCCCGGTCGATTGCTTCCTGCATATAGTTGGACGAAGCCCTGAACTGATCCGGTTTGCCAAGATCGATTTCCTTTATAATACTCCAGTTCGGAATGATAGCCACCTGGTCGTCCGGCAACCGCTGTGCCGCCCAGATAACGCCGGGCTTGCCACTTTCGGGGG
Organism: Parabacteroides vesiculifaciens; assembly: GCF_049860805.1. Taxonomy (NCBI): domain Bacteria; kingdom Pseudomonadati; phylum Bacteroidota; class Bacteroidia; order Bacteroidales; family Tannerellaceae; genus Parabacteroides; species Parabacteroides vesiculifaciens. The sequence continues at coordinate 868,030 of NZ_CP187555.1, read as the reverse complement.
TCCAGTCTTTTCCTACGCTGAAAAGTTCGAGAACCCAGACTTTATCCGGATCGGCGAGCGTCAGGCATTCCGATTCAGGCCCGCAAGAGGGCAGGAAGCCGTATTTTTCCATCAGGGAGGTGATCAATGTCAGCGCCTCCTCTGCCGTTTTACAACGCTGAAGGGCAAAAACGGCGGCTTGTTCCACAGTCATGATCTGTTTGCCTTGCCCCTTGTCGACCTGCAGTTCGGGACGCTGGCTCATGGTGCTTTCCCCGATGCAAAGCTGGTATTCGTTAATATGGGAATAGGCGGAATGAAAATAGGTATAGGTTTCCTCCGCCTGCGGAATATAGCCCAGTATCTCTCCCTCTCCCTTCTCCGGGCGGTTGCGTGTCAGGATGCCATAATAGACGGGCGCCATCGTTCCCTTAGGATATTTCTGTCCGGGGACAACCTGTATACGGCAATCGGAGCCGCAATCGGTATGGGAGTTCAACACACTTCCGTCAGCCGTCGCTTTCTTACCGGCAATGACGACCGTGCAGGCATCGCCGGTTTGCACAAATGCGGCTACGGCAAGCATCACGGTAATTAATTTAAGTTTGTTCATGATATGGTAATTTATAAGGTAAATCGGAATCCTATTTCACAGAGGCGCGTATCCGGCTGAGCGACTGCGGGGTTATTTGCAGGAATGAAGCGATATGCTTTAAGGGGACCCGTTGGAAAAGGTCCGGACGCGTACGCAACAAGGTCTCGTATTGCTCACGTGCGTCGCTCCAACTGTCATTGATAAAGTAATTCTCATACTCGCGTAGGTAATAATCCAACAACTTGCGCATCCAGTTTGCCAGGTCGAGCGTCTGCTCACAAAGCTCTTCGAGCCGCCGTGCCGGAATGCGCAGCAAGACGGTATCTTCCACCATTTCCAGATTATAGGCGGCGATCTCACGGTAAGACATGTTCACGATTTCGCCGGACGACACGAACCACAAGGTGACATCGCGCATATCCCGCTCTACGAACGAACGGGCCAATCCTTCTTTAACGAACCAGACATACGGATCGCGATCTCCTTCATACACCGGAAAACTGCCTTTCGGAGCAAACACTTCCTCCATCCCTTCCGTCAGCAGCCGCATCGATTCGTCCGACACCGGATAGAGAAGACGCTGTTGCGCGATGAATTTATCCAGATCTTTCATGTCATTACCTTTTCAATCGTATACAAAGATATTCAATTTTCGGTTCCGCTTATATAACGCGCCAACATATCCCGCATCCGCCCGGTCGCTTTCTGCAACTGCACATCGACCGTATTGACGCTTATACCCAAGTCTTTCGCAACCTCGGCATAGGACTGTTTTTCCTCACGTACACGGATAAATATTTCCCGGCATCGCTCCGGCAGGCGGTCGAGAGCTTTGACATAGTGGGCGAAAAGTTCCTCGCTCACCAGAATGTCTTCGGGCGATTCACCGGAAACGGCCGTACCGTCAAAAGCGTCTGCAGCCACGTCTTTCCGCCTTTGTTCTTTTTCGAGATAGTTGAGGGAGGCATTTTTTATCGTGATAAAGAAATAATCTTCCAGGTTGGCGATATGATGCAAGGACTCGCGGCGTTCCCATACTTTCAGGAACACATCGAGAACGACCTCCTGCGCCCATTCTTCCGTATGCAGGTAGTAGTAAGCAATACGGAAGAAGCGGTCGAAGCAAAGATTATAAAAACTACGCAGAGCAGTCTGGGAACTCTCTTCTTCGATCTGCCTCAAATATTTTCTTATCTCCTGCTCTGTCATCGTCTCTTCTTCGTATAACCTGCGCAAAAATAGTCAATTTTTCAAACTATGTCCATTATAATAAAAAAATCCGGGGCGAAAGCATAGGGTATTTCCCGGCTGAAGCATCTTAATAGTACAAACAAGAGTATTAACTTATTAAACTATATGAGATATGAAAGCGATGCATAAACAACTATGGGGATATTTGCTCATTACACTGTTGCTGGCGGGATTCACTCCTTTGCAGGCACAAACGGATTCGGCAGACGAAGGGAGCTACATCACGGTCAGTGGTGTGGTAAAAGATAAAAAGAGCAAAAAGAGCCTGGAATATGTCAATATTTCTATTCCGGGAAGTACGACCGGCACGGTCACGAACGCCGACGGTGAGTTTTCATTCAAGGTAAAGGATTCCATCCATGCCAAGGAAGTGGAGATTTCACACCTCGGATATTTCAACAGCAAAATAGAACTCAACGGCAAGGATGTGGAAGAACAGACCGTATGGCTGACCCCTTACACGAATATGCTCGAGGAAGTCATTATCCACGCCCGCGATCCGCGTTACTTGGTGGAAGAAGCGATAAAAAAAATCCCGGCCAACTACAATTCGAAGCATAGCCTCCTGACCGGGTTCTACCGCGAAACGGCCCAGAAAGGACGTCGGTATATCAACATCTCGGAAGCGGTGATCGATATTTATAAAACTCCTTACAATGAGGGGGTAGACCGCGATCGCGTACAGATATTCAAAGGGCGCAAGCTGCTCAGCCAGAAAGCGAGCGACACGTTGGCCGTTAAATTGCTGGGAGGTCCGAACCTGTCTGTCTATGTGGATGTGGTAAAGAACCCGGATGTCCTGCTCGACTTGGAAAGCCTGCCTTACTATAAATTCCGGATGGAAGAATCGACAACGATCAACGACCGGCCGCAATATGTTATCAATTTCGAACCGCAAGCCATACTGCCGTATGCGCTTTATTACGGAAAACTGTATATCGACAAGGAACGGCTCTCTTTCACCCGCGCCGAGTTCTTCCTCGACATGAACGACCGCAACAAAGCCACGCAGGCGATCCTACGGAAAAAACCGTTCGGATTGCGATTCAAACCGGTCGAAGTGTCGTTCTTAGTCAACTACAAGGATCGTGACGGGCTGACTTATCTGAGTTACATCCGCAACGGTGTCCGCTTCAAATGCGACTGGAAACGCAAGTTGTTCTCTACCAATTACACCATTCTTTCGGAAATGGTCGTAACAGACGGTAAGGAAAGCAGTGCAAACACTATCCCCTACAAGATGGCATTTAAGCAAAACCAGTCCTTATCGGACAAGGTTTCCAACTTTGCCGACGAAGATTTCTGGGGTTCCTACAACATCATCGAACCGACGGAATCATTGGAGCACGCTGTCAGCAAACTGAAGAAGCAACATAAATAATGTGCCAATTTGCCAATGAACAGATTAATGTATAAATTAGCAACATTTCCCAATTGGCATATTGGCACATTGAATAATTATTAAACATGAAAGACCTGCTTATACTTACAAAGATCAAAGATGGAGACGTCAAGGCTTTTGAACAAGTTTTCCGCCTGTATTATATGCCTCTTTGTATGTATGCAGCCAGCATAACCGGAAGAATGGATATTGCGGAAGAGATCGTACAGGAATTATTCTATGTTTTTTGGAAAGAGAGGGAACGGTTACAGTTGTTCCATACGATAAAAAGCTATTTATATGGGGCCGTACGTAACCAATCCCTCCAATACTGGGAACATCAGGACGTACGCAACCGCTACCGGGAAGCCGTCCTCTCCCGCCCCGACAAAGACGACACACGGGACGATCCGCAGAACCAGATCGAATACAAAGAACTGGAAGCCCTGATAAACCGGACCCTCAAAAAGCTCCCCGAACGCCGTCTCCGCATATTCCGGATGCATCGCTTTGAAGGAAAGAAATATGCGGAGATCGCTTCCATCCTCTCCCTGTCGGTCAAAACAGTCGAGGCCGAAATGACGAAAGCACTCCGAACATTACGAGACGAATTAGAGATTTATATAAAATATGATTGAAACAGAAAGAAATAAAAGAAAAACAGACCGGGCGTGGAATACGCTGTATCAACGTCTGGATGAAGAAGGCTTGCTTTCGGGCAGGCAGGCTTCGACATTCAGAAGCCTTGCATGGAAAGGAGGCATGACCGCTGCTGCCGTCGCCCTTCTCTGCCTGCTTGTGTCTGTCGTCTACCTGAACAGGACCGGACAGGATGCGGACCGGAATCTGCTCACCCGGCAGAACAGTGAGACGGCAACAACATTAGTAACCACCCTCGAGGATGGTTCCGTGGTCTACCTGGCAGGAAATACCTCCCTGAAATTTCCCGAACATTTTTCTTCCGACCGGCGGGAAGTGAGCTTACAGGGCAATGCCTTGTTCGATATAGCCGGTAACCGCGCGCGTCCGTTCGTGATTGAAACCGAAGATACGCGTATCGAAGTGTTAGGGACGGCTTTCAATGTAAAAAGTACCGGTAGCTCTCCTTTTGAACTGTCCGTACAACGGGGAGAAGTAAAAGTGACGTTGAAGAAAAACGGACAAGACATCCACGTAAAAGCGGGGGAAACCGTTACGCTCCTCTCCCGGAAACTGCAATTGAGCGCGACGCCCGACCCGGCCCTGTTCGACCGCTATACCGATCGAATCCGGTTCAAGGACGAAAAGTTAGGCGATATCCTGCGGGTGATCAATTTGCAAAATCCGGATATCCGGTTGGAAACGACACCGGAGCTATGGAACCGGACGCTTACCGTCACCTTCTCCAACGATACGCCCGAAGCGATGGCTGAACTGATCTGCCTTGCCCTCGACCTGAAAAAGACACGGCAAGACAATACGATCCTCTTGTCCAAACAATAATTTCCATTTTCAATTACATCACGATGTCCTCTACCTACCGCCTCCTATTCCTGTGCCTTTGGATGCTTTTGCTTCCGACAGGTCTGCTACGCGCAGAGGAAGGCGATGACGTACTGGCTCGCATGATTCATTTATCCAAAGAAAAGAATACCGTTTACCGCCTGCTTGACAAAGTATCGGAACAAACCGGCTTTCTTTTTATCTACGACAGCAAGCTGATCGATAATGAAAAGATGGTACGTATCCCGAAAGGCGACTATACCATCCGGCAAGCAATCTATCAGATTGTAGGAAACAAAGAGTTGAACTTGCGGGTCATAGGCGATCATATCCTGATCTCCGGACCACAACCCGCCAGACAGGCTGCAATACCCGATACCATCCCCTCGAAAGAGGGAAACAGCAATTTCATTGTCAAAGGGGTCTTGCAGGATAAGCAGACGAATGAACCGATCGAAGCGGGTACCATAGGCGTCCTTAATACTTCTATCGGCAGCATCACCAATGCAAACGGGGAGTTCCGGCTGACGCTTCCCGATTCGCTCCGCCAGTCCACGCTCTACTTCTCCCACTTAGGCTACGAACCCTGCAAAATAGAGGCCTCCCTCCTTGCGGAACAAAACACGGTGATTGCGCTCGACGCCAAAGTGATCCCGATCCAGGAAGTCGTAGTGCGCATTGTCAACCCGCTCCGCCTGCTTCGCGACATGAAGGAAAATATCCGGAAGAACTACCCGCAATCGCCTGCCTACCTGACTACTTTCTACCGGGAAGGGATCGAACGGAAAAACAAATTCGTAGGGCTGACAGAGGCGGTGTTCAAAGTTTACAAATCCGCCTACAAACACAATCCGGTACCGGATCAGGTCAAACTGCTCAAGATGCGCCGGATCATCAGCCAGCAGGAGAAAGACACGATCATCGCCCGGATGAAGTCAGGAATCAGCGCCAGCCTGAGCTTAGACTTGATAAAGGAATTGCCTGACTTTCTCCTGACGGATGAAAAGATAGAACCTTATATATACGCTTCCACCGACATCGCCGTTATCGACGACCGGTTAGTCCATGTGATCTATTTCGAACAAAAAGAGACCATCCACTCCGCCCTTTACCGGGGGGAACTGTATATCGATACGGAAAACAACGCTTTGCTCCGCGCCCGCTTCGAAATCAACCCGAAATATATTAAACAGGCTACGGGAATGCTGGTGGAGAAAAAAAGCCGCAACCTGAAGATCACTCCCCAGAAAGTGATTTATACCGTGACCTACAAACCTTACAACGGCCAGTATTACATCAACCATGTCCGGGGCGACCTCTTTTTCAAAATAAAGAAAAGGAAACAATTGTTCGGAACTTTCCCGCTGCATACCTGGTTCGAAATGGTTACCTGTAAAATAGATACGAACCAGGTGAGCCGTTTTACCCGTAGCGAAGCGCTATCGACACGAACGGTCTTTGCGGAAACCCGATTTACTTACGACGAAAAGTTCTGGGGCAACTTCAACGTTATCCCTCCGGAAGAAAAACTCAACGAAGCGATCGGGAAAATATCATCAAAAATAGAAGAGACTGAAGAGTAACCTCCTAAAAATCATAAAGAGGACCTTTTCTCAAAGGTCCTCTTTATAGGTTTTAATAGGTATTAGTCTTTAAGGCAAAAAGATTGTTTAGGTTATCTGCATGCAAAGATGAGGCATTTTAAATTACTGAACAAATAAAAAAAGATATTATAAAACACATTTTTAAGATTATCGAAACTTATTTGCAGCTTCTTCTATTTTTTAACAATATAGGACTGATGCCGGAATATCGGTTCAGAGACATCAAAACCGCCTCACACCTTTGATTATGAAGCAAATTAATGCACAATATTTTTATTTTGCAACAAAAAGGCTCGTTTTTACGATAGATCACACCTTGCTTGTTGTTTTAAATACATACAAACAGCTACAGATATTTTTAATATTTCAACACATTAAGTTCTGTTTCGGGAGCCGATTTTTTCAGTAAATTTGCACCCCGTACCGAGGTGACATTAGGTGCAGACATAACATTCTAAAACAGTTTTATCGTATGTATACCGTTATCAAACGTATGGAGATTTCGGCAGCTCATAGTCTGTCGCTCTCCTATCCGAGCAAATGTGAATATCTGCATGGTCACAACTGGATTATCACTGTGTATTGCCGCTCCAAAGTATTAAACGCAGATGGTATGGTGATCGACTTCAGCCATATCAAACAGGTTGTGAAAGACCAGCTCGATCACCGGAACCTCAACGAGGTGCTCCCTTTTAACCCGACGGCCGAGAATATCGCCCGGTGGATATGCGACCAGCTCCCCACCTGCTATAAAGTAGAAGTTCAGGAATCAGAAGGAAACACGGCGATCTATGAGAAAGATTAACGAGATATTCTACAGCCTTCAAGGCGAAGGCTTCCATACGGGAACGCCGGCCGTCTTCGTCCGCTTCTCCGGATGCAACCTGAAATGCAGCTTTTGCGATACCCGGCATGAGGAAGGAATCTTGATGTCGGATGAAGAGATTTTACGGGCTATTTCGGCTTTTCCTTCAAATGTCGTGATCCTGACAGGGGGCGAACCTTCGCTCTGGATCGACCGGGCTTTTATCGATCTGCTACACGGGGCAGGGAAATATATCTGTATCGAAACTAACGGAACAAACCCGCTGCCGGAAGGTATCGACTGGGTGACCTGTTCCCCGAAAGGAGTTCCTTTGAGGCTGGCACATATAGATGAAGTCAAAGTGGTCTATACAGGGCAGGACCTGACGGAATACGCCGGTTTGAAAGCAACCTGGCATTTCCTCCAACCCTGCTCCTGCCGGAATACAAAAGAGGTGGTAGAGTATATCCTCCACCACCCCCAATGGCGCCTCAGCTTACAAACGCACAAACTTATTGATATCAGGTGAAAGGTGAAAGGTGAAAGGTGAAAGTTATGAGGGCGTAAAATTAACTTTCAACTTTCAATTTTCAACTTTCAACTATACCTGACTTCCATCCCGCGAACCTCATCATTCACCCGGCCATTGTCGTAGGCCAACTGCCCGTTGACGAATGTTTTCCAGACGGCATGATGGAATGTGTAGCCTTCGAAGGGGGACCATCCGCATTTATACAGTATATTGTCTTTTGCCACCGTCCAGGTTTCTTTCGGGTCGACCAGGACAAGGTCGGCATAATAGCCCGGCCGGATGTATCCGCGGCGATCCACACGGAAAAGCTCTGACGGCATGTGCGCCATCTTTTCCACCACCTTCTCGTAGGTGAAACGGCCTTCCATCGCCAACTCCAACATGACGATGAGCGAGTGCTGGATCAGCGGGCCTCCGGAAGCGGCTTTCAGGCAGCTACCCTCCTTCTCGGAAAGGAGATGCGGAGCATGGTCGGTTGCCACGATATCGATCGTATTGTTGTTAACGGCTTCGCGTAGCGCCGTACGGTCTGCCAGCGTCTTGATAGACGGGTTCCATTTGATACGGTTTCCAAACTGTTCATAGTCGCCATCGTGGAACCAGAGATGATGCACGCATACTTCACCCGTGATCTTCTTTTCACTGAGCGGGATCTTGTTGCTTAACAAAGAAAGCTCTTTTGCCGTCGAAAGATGCAGGATGTGCAGGCGGGAGTCAAGGCGTGTAGCCAGTTCGGCTGCTTCGGACGAAGAGGCATAACAGGCTTCCTCACTACGGATTTTGCTATGGAAGGAGATGTCCAGATCTTCACCGTACAGGCCCGTATAATGGGCGATGTTTCGTTTGATGACTTCCTCCTTTTCAGCATGGATGGCGATAAGCATACCAGCCTCGCCGAAAATACGTTCCAGGCTTTCCTTCTTATCGACCAGCATATTACCGGTAGAAGAACCGAGGAAGAGCTTCAACCCCGGCACACGGCTACGGTCCAATTTACGGATTTCATCCATATTGTCGTTCGTTCCACCGAAAAAGAAGGAATAGTTGGCAACCGATGTTTCGGCTCCCCGCTGCAGTTTCCACTCCAGGTCGGAAATAGTCGTTGTCTGGGGTTTTGTATTCGGCATATCCATAAAAGTGGTCACTCCGCCGGCTACGGCGGCACGGCTTTCGCTGGCGATATCGCCCTTATGCGTCAAGCCCGGTTCACGAAAATGCACCTGGTCGTCGATAGCGCCCGGAAGCAGATACTTCCCTGTGGCTTCGATCACGGTTGCATCACCGGCAGAAGCAGGAATTGTCCCTTCATATACCGCGGCTATCTTATCATCCTCGATCAGCACCGAACCGTTGAAGATACGGCCTTCGTTGATGACAGTGGCGTTTTTTATCAGTGTTCTATTCATATCTCTTTTATTTTAGTTGTGACAAAGGTACGAAATTCTCCAGTTTCAATATTCCCAAAGAAGACGGGATATGGAAGTCCGGTTCGGCAGCATCAGGGACGATCCAGGACGACCAGATCACACGGTCACCGGCATCATCGAAATAATCGGCCCGGTAAACACCCATACGGATTTTGCCTTCCGGAGAGATCAAACCTAATTCTTTTAAGGACTTCAACGAGATGGAACCTTCCACGCGGTAGGAATCTTTGCCGACAGAGGTTGCGAGCTTCAGATCCTTGAAGTTCCAGTTAAAATCAAACTTACGGTAGTTATGCGCTTCATAATCCATCACTTTTCCCTGCGGATCGATCTCTGCACAATAATACGTCTTCATCTCCGGGTCCTTGCTCATAAAAAATTCGATCCGGTCGCCATTACCGACAGAGGCCTCCGTCTTTTCGTCATTATAGACCAAAGTAGTATCGGACACCTCATACAGAAAATAGAGGTTCTTTTGATCATGGCAGGCGTAAAAAGCGATCTTGTCTTTCTCCGCCCCGTCCCAGGGGGCGATCAGGCCTGTTACAGCCGGAGCGGTTTTCCAATCGTCACGTTTACCATCCACTTTGATACCGTTGGCAAAAGGGGCACTGATAAACGGTTGGACGGAAATGCTTTTTCCCGGTTCATGACAGGGAGGAAAGACGATCTTTACATCCTGCCCGTTCATTTTAAGCGACAGGAAATGCTGTTTATGGGTCGGATCGGCAGCTTCAATCAACCAATTGCCATTATGCGGACGGAACATATAAATGCCCGGAGTCTGTATGTCGACCTGTAAATCTTTTTGCAGGTCCAGCACCTGCGGCTCATAAGCCGTCACATAAAAACAGTCGCCGACGGCAACGGCCTGGACCGGTTTGTCATTACGGATCACTTGGATCTCCTGCGTCGTGAAAGCAGCTGTTTTTTCGGCGGTAGAAGCAGGCAAAACCAGATATTGGTAACCGGCGTTATCCTCTTTCCCATGATCGAGATAGAGGCCGACAATCTCGCCTTCCACCGTTTTCGGAGCATACGATCCCATAAAATCACACCAGCGCCCTGAGCGCTTTTCCGAAATAGCCACACATACGGAGGGTTGCAACAGGATATACCCTGTGTTGTCATGAAAGAAACGTAGTTTTTCCGGAGAAGAAACATAGTTTCCCTGTACCGGCAACCAGTTACCGCCGGCATAACGGAGCAAATCGCCCTGTTTCACCCGCTGGTCGATGGAAGTCGTAACCGCCAACGTGCTGTCCGAATGAATCCCGGCCCCCAGGCAAAGGACATAATCACGGGTAAAAACCCAGGACTTATGCGCTTGAAGGCCATCCCGGTCCAGGACCATTGCCGTCATCCCGGTCTTGCCATCCGTCACACCTCCGACAAAGGAAGTCTTATTCCGCACATGCGCCCCGTAATGCTTCGGGGCGGGTACGGGCGCTTCGCTCTCATAAGCGGTAATGCCCGGAATCTTCCGCCAGTCCCAGAAGGGGAAAATATTCAGATACTCGTCACCACGACAGTAGGTGTAAAGAGCGCCGTCGCCCATATAAAAACCTTTCAGGTTATCTTCGTTCACCAGTTCCGTGCCGATCACCCGGTCGGAAGCCATCTTGACCGAGGCCATCCAGGAGGAAGAGCGATGGACAGTCTGGTCGGAGTCCCAGAAATGTTTATGCCCGATGAAAGCGCTTCCTTTTCTTCCGGGTGCATAGTTATCTTGCAGGAATTCATTCATCTGCCGGATATCTTCTTCAGAGCTGCCCATCATCAGAGCATTCGTGGCAAAAGCCAGACTGAACGCCTTATGGATCTGTCCGCTATGAAACAATTGCCGGTCGAGTGCATTGACATCCATATATCCTTTCCAGACAATCCAGCGGTAGCCGTTCAGAAGGAAAGAGTTCAAAATGCTCTGTTGCTCTTTGTTCAGTGCAAAAACGGTTCCCGCAAACAGACCGGAATAGGAACTCATCTCCGTCAGGAAAGCCAATCCGTAGTTGCCGAATTGCTGCTGAGGGCCGTGCTGGTGAAAACTCCAGTCGCTTTTGATCCCCTCCTGCATCCCGGTCGTAATCTCGGAGACAATGGTGTCACGAGCGGCTTTTACCAATCCGAAGTCGTCCTGCAACAGTCCGCGTATCAACACATTCCCGGCAAGCCAGACCTTATTTTGCCCCGTCATGCCGAACTTGGCATTTTCCATCACTTCGATGGCCGCCTCCTTTTCCTCTGGGTTCAATTGTTCTTTCATCAGGAGGAAAGCAGGGCCCAATGTCTTGGGAATACCGATTTGGTTATACCACCAGTTCTTACAGACCGGTTTCTCCCTGAACCAGTAGCCCAACGCCTGGTGAATGACGGATTCGAGCTTCGGTCCCCAATGGCAATCACCCTCTTCGGCCCTGTACAATTTGGCAAGTTCCAACACACGGTCGGCATGTTCCTTGTCAGACCAGCCCGAACGTTTCCGGTCGTTATAGTTAATATCCGGCCAGGAACCGTCTTCCCGAATCGTCTCCATATATCCCGTTATCTTTTCCACGTTGAAAGGATAACGCTGGTGAAGTTCCACAACGACCTGGTCGGAAATCTCCGTCTCGGGCTGTATGCCGGACAAGAGTTCCACCAACGAGGCCGTCCGGTCGTCATTCGATATAAAAGAGCGGATATAATTTTGTTGAAGCCGTTCCAATTCCTGTTGCGGTGTTTGTGCAAACAATGGAATCGTTACAAAAGAGAATAGAAGAACAGAGACTTTATTTCGTAAATTCATGGTATATAATTATAGAATATAATACAACATAGCGGCTACGGCTGCCCCGGCTATCGGCCCTAAGACCGGAATCCAGGCATATCCCCACTGGCTCCCGCCTTTTCCTTTTATCGGCAAAAGCGCGTGTATGCAACGGGGAGCCAGGTCACGCGCCGGATTAATCGCATAGCCTGTCGGACCACCCAGCGACAACCCGATCACCCAGACCGTAAACGCCACCGGCAATGCCCCTACGGAGCCCAACCCGATCGGTAACGTGCTGTTGCTGTCTTTCAAAGAAAGCTCGCCTCCGGTGATATAGAACACGACAAACATCAAAGCAAACGTACCGATCGCCTCCGTCAGGAAATTAATAACCGGACTCTTTATTGCCGGGCTGGTACAAAACACGCCCAACATCGTGTCCGGATCATCCGTCGCCTCAAAATGGTCTTTATAAACAAGCCACACTAAAAGCGCTCCTAAAGCAGCTCCTAACATTTGAGCAATGATATATTGACAGACGTCGCACCAAGGAAAAGTACCCCCGATGGCCAACCCGATAGAAACAGCCGGATTCAGATGCGCCCCGCTATACGGTCCGGCCACCACCACTCCGATAAACACGCCCAAAGCCCAGGCTGTCGTAATAGCCATCCAGCCGGCACCATGCCCTTTTGTCTTACTCAGGCATACATTTGCCACAACGCCTCCTCCCATCAGGATCAGAAGCATGGTTCCTAAAAATTCCGCTACAAATGGAGTCATGATATTAGATTTATGATTGTTGATTATTCCGCCGCCCAGTTCAAACTTCTTCCGACCGCTTTATGCCATTCGGTTAGCAAGGCCTCGGCCGTCTCTTCATGCATTTCGGCACTAAAGATATTATCCAAGGACCACTGGTCTTTCAGTTCGTCCACATCTTTCCAGTAACCGATCGCCAGCCCCGCCAAATAGGCGGCACCCAAAGCCGTTGTTTCGAGGACACGCGGACGGACTACCGGACAACGGCAGATATCCGCCTGGAACTGCATCAGGAAATTATTGGCAATCGCCCCGCCATCCACACGGATTTCCTTCGGCTTGGCATGTATATCGTTTTCCATTGCCATCAAGACATCATAGACCTGGTAACAAATGCCTTCCAGGGCGGCACGGGTCAAATGGGCGGCACTCGTTCCGCGTGTGATCCCAATAATGGCGCCACGGGCATACTGGTCCCAGTAGGGGGCTCCCAACCCGGTCAATGCCGGGACAAAATAGACACCGCCATTATCCGGCACGGAATTGGCCAACTGTTCCGTGATAGCTGCACTCTTTATCAGCCCTAACTCATCACGCAACCATTGAACGACCGCTCCACCGACAAAGACACTGCCTTCCAGCGCATACGTTACTTTCCCGTCCAACTTCCAGGCAATCGTCGTCAACAGGTTATTTTGAGACAAAACGGGTTTGCTCCCGGTATTCAGGATCATGAAGCAACCCGTCCCGTAGGTCGTTTTGATCATGCCGATATCCGTACACAGTTGTCCGAACAGGGCGGCTTGCTGGTCACCCGCCATTCCCGAAACAGGGATGCCGGTCTTAAATATGGGAGAAGAGGTTTCGCAATACACCTCGCTACTGCTTTTCACTTCCGGCATCATGGATGCTGGGATCTGAAAAAGATCGAGCAGTTCCTTATCCCATTCCTGCGTATGGATATTGAACAGCATCGTACGGGAAGCATTTGTAATATCCGTAATAAATTCCGTCCCGCGAGTCAGTTTCCAGACCAGCCAGGAATCAACCGTGCCGAAACAAAGTTCTCCCCGTTCGGCGCGGTCCCGGACACCCTTCACATGATCCAGAATCCAACGGATCTTCGTGGCTGAAAAATATGCATCGATCACCAACCCTGTTTTTTGTTGGATCAGAGAGGCATATCCTTTTGCTTTCAGTTCTTCGCAATAGTTTGCCGTCCGTCTGTCCTGCCAGACAATGGCGTTATAGACCGGAAAGCCGGTTTCCCGGTCCCATATAATCGTCGTTTCGCGCTGGTTGGCAATACCGATACAGGCGATATGCGCATCCGTCACATCCGCTTTAGCCATAGCTTCCTTGATGGCAGACGACTGTGTATACCAAATCTCGTTCGGATCATGTTCCACCCAGCCGGGTTTAGGAAAATACTGCTGGAATGTTTTCTGCGCCAGTGTAATGATATTCCCCTGATGGCTGAAAAGGATGGCTCTCGAAGATGTCGTACCCTGGTCGATAGCCAGCACATATTTATTTCTGAAATTCATATCTTTCGTTTCATTAGGTTATCAATTCAACATATAATTAGAAGCTACCCGGTTGAAGTCATTTAGCTGGGCAGCCTGCCACGCTCCATCCTTTCCCCGTTCCTTTGCCAGGATAGCGACTACGGCCGGAGCCATTTGCACGGCAGCACGCGCATCCATAAAAAGTATACGCAACCGGCGCGCCAAAACATCCTCCAGCGTCCGTGCCATTTCGTTCCGGACGATCCAGGTAACCTCTCCTTTAGTAAAAGCATATTGGGGATGCAGCCTTTCGGACATCTCCGGTAAAGAAACCGTCAAAGCCCGTATCTCATCCGCATCCGTTCCGTAGACATACAACGGATCGGAAAAATCAGGATTCGGACGGGAACCATGAACAGGGTAATGCTCCGTCACGCACTCCCGTGTCGGGATATGCATATAACGGATCGCATAGTCCAATGTGTCCTGTGCCATCTTCCTGTATGTTGTCCATTTCCCTCCGATAATCGTTATCAAACCGGATTTCTCCCGAATCAGTTTGTGGCTCCGGGATATCTCCTTTGTTTTCTTACCTTCATTGCGGGGAGCGGCAAGCGGACGGAGGCCCGCAAATACAGAGAGGACATCGCTCCGCTCGGGAGCCCGTGTCAGATACTTTCCGGCGGTATCGAGTATAAATCGTATTTCCCGTTCGAGAGCAACCGGTTCTGTGTCGGCACTTTCCATCAATGTATCGGTCGTACCGACCACCACTTTATTATGCCAGGGGACGGCAAAGAGTACGCGACCATCGGATGTCTTCGGGATCATCACCGCACAATCGCTTTTCAGGAAAGAAGCATCCAGAATCAAATGCACTCCCTGGCTGGGACGCACGGTCGGACGATTACCCGGCTTGTCCATTTGCAGGATATCATCGGCAAAAACACCTGTCGCGTTAATCACGGAACGGGCCTGTATGGAACAGACCGCACCCGTTTCTTCGTCACGAACCTGCACGCCGGATATCTTGCCTTCTTCTTTCAGTAAAGAGATTACATTCATATAATTCAAGACACATGCACCGGCATCGACCGCCGTACGGACGAGGTTAATGGCCAGGCGCGAATCGTCAAACTGTCCGTCATGGTAAAGCACACCTGCCGTCATTCCTTCCCGGCGAAGCATCGGTATTGTCCGGATCGCCCGTTTAGGACCGATACAGACAGACCTTCCCAAACTGAGGCCACGCGCCATCAGGTCATAAAGAACCAATCCGATTGTGTAAAAAGGCCCCTCCCACCAACGGTAGCAAGGGATTAGGAAAAGTTGGTCTTTCACCAAATGTGGCGCATTATGCCGGAGCAACCCCCGTTCACGAAGCGCTTCACGAACCAAAGCGATATCGCCTTGTGCCAGATAGCGGACACCACCATGCACCAGTTTCGTACTCCGGCTGGAAGTTCCCTTCGTAAAGTCCGAGCGTTCAAACAAAGCCACACTGTACCCGCGGGTCGCAGCATCGAGTGCTACACCCAGACCGGTAGCACCGCCGCCAATCACGACAAAATCAAAGATCTTGTCTTTGTCATACAATTGAGAAATAATAGATTCCCGTTTCATATCCCGCGTCATTAAAAGTTAACACTTACAAATCTAACAAATAAATTCCAATTATGGTTCCACCGTCATGAAAAAGAAACGCATGGGGATGAAAAAAGAAATGCATAGTTATGAAAGATGAATTTCATAACTATGCACTTTAGTTGCACTCAAAAACAAATCTGTCTTTTATTCAAACATCTTATCGATGCCACCCACGTCTGTCGGTGTTTGCTTCCGTTCCTCTTCGGTGGTCATCTTACACGGATTTTGATATTGTTCGGGGATCTCGAAATCTTCTTCCTGCGAATAGCCTAATGTTTTGTCGGCATAGACTTTCTGCATATAAAGCCCATAAATCGGCAAAGCCATGCTGGCGCCTTGCCCTTCCGACATCCGGTCGAAGTGAATGGAGCGGTCTTCACCTCCAACCCAGACACCGGATACCAAACTCGGCGTAAAGCCCATAAACCAGCCATCGGAGTTATTCTGTGTCGTTCCGGTCTTTCCACCCATCGGCGCTTTGATGCCATAGCGGAAGCGGACACGGCTACCGGTACCGCCGTCTATTACATTTTTCAGCATATGGAGCATTTTATAGGAAGCATCTTCCGTCAGCACCTCACTCATCTGCGGGTTGAAGTTGGCAATCGTATTTCCGGACATATCTTCTATGCGGGTCACATACAACGGTTCGACACGGATCCCCTTATTGGCAAAAGTCGTATAACCGCTTACCATTTCGCCCACCGACACATCCGGAGTACCCAGGCAAATCGAAATCACCGGATCCATCTCGTTCTTCAAACCAAACGAATGCAACAGGCGGACGAAGGTATACGGAGACAACTGGCTCATCAACCAGGCAGTCACCCAGTTGTCCGAATTCTGCAACCCCCACTGGACGGAAACCATCTCGCCAACAAGCTTCTTATTCGCATTGCGAGGTTCCCAAAGCCGGCCATTCTCGTCGGTCAACCGTTGTTGCACATGCAACATCTCGTCGCAAGGGCTGATACCCTCGATCATTGCCAACGAATAAAGGAACGGCTTGATAGTAGAACCGATCTGGCGACGTCCGCCATTGACCATGTCATACTGAAAATCATTATAATCGATACCTCCCACATAAGCCTTTACATGGCCGGTACGCGGGTCCATCGACATAAATCCGGTACGCAGGAAACTCTTATGATAACGGATCGAATCCATCGGCGACATGATCGTATCGATCGCTCCGTTCCAACTGAATACACGCATTTCGACAGGCTCGTTAAAAGCCGCCTTGATCTCTTTTTCACTTGCTCCCCCTTTTTTCATCGCACGATAACGGTCTGTCTGATGCATCGCACGCATGAAAATCGTATCTACTTCACCCTGGCGCAAATCACGTGAGAACGGTGCATAGCTCTTTCCCTTCTTCTCTTTGAAGAAAGCAGGCTGCAAATACTCCCCGATATGTTCACGGACAGCATCTTCGGCATATTTCTGCATACGGGAATCGATCGTTGTATAAATTTTCAACCCGTCCGTGTACAAGTTATAAAACTCACCGTCAGGCTTCTTATTCTTATTACACCAGCCGTACATCGGGTTTGTTTCCCAGGCAAGCGAATCTTCTTTAAACTGTTGCATCTGCCATCCCCGGTAATTTTTGCGTTCCGGCTTCTTCGCCGTCAATGTCAGGCGCAGGAACTCACGGAAATAAGGGGCCAGACCGTCTTTATGGTCCATACGGTTGAAATGCACGGTAAGAGGCAACTTTTTCAGAGAATCGCATTCGGCGGGCGTAATATAGCCGGCTTTCTGCATCTGCTCCAAAACCGTGTTCCGGCGTCCGCGTGTCCGTTCATTATGACGCACAGGATTAAAATAAGAAGGATTCTTACACATCCCGACCAATGTTGCCGCTTCCTCGATCTTCAATGTCTTGGGCGTTTTCCCGAAATAAACGCGGGCAGCCGATTGAATACCTACAGCATTATAAAGGAAGTCGAACTTGTTCAGATACATATTGATGATCTCTTCCTTCGTATAGAAGCGTTCCAACTGAACGGCAATCACCCATTCGATCGGCTTCTGGAACAGACGCTCCATCACATTGTCCGCATTCGGTGAAAAAAGCTGTTTAGCCAGCTGCTGCGTAATGGTACTACCGCCGCCACCACTTTTCTGCATCAGGATTCCACGTTTCACAACCGCCCGGAACAAACCTTGCGCATCGATACCGCTATGCTCCGCAAAACGGACATCCTCGGTTGCAATCAATGCCTTCACCAAATCCGGCGAGAGGTCGTTATAGTTGACAAAAATACGATTATCCTGGCTATGGGCGTAGGTGGCAAGTGTCTTTCCATCTGCTGATATCACCTGTGAAGCATATTTGTCAATCGGATTTTCAAGCTGTTCAACCGGCGGCATATAGCCTATCGAGCCTTTGGCTATTGCTGAAAACAATAAAACTACAGCACCTACTGCTATGGCAAACAGTACCCAGAACGAAATTATAATACCTTTTGTTATCTTTGAAGCCACTTTTCTCTATCTTTCTTGTTTTGGGCACAAAGGTAATAATTTATAAGACACTCCTTCACCACTGTATCAAGCAATTTATGTTAAACCAAATACTTCGCCAACAAATAGCCCCCGCCTAATAACCAGATATACAATACCGCCGCCAATATAAAAGGCTTCGCTCCGGCTTTTTTAAACTTCTCGATACTGGTTTCCGTACCCAAAGCCGTCATTGCCATCGTCAACATAAACGTATCTATCTGATTGATTCCATCCACAACCGCATGAGGCAGCAAATCAAAGGAGTTAAAACCGATCACAGCCAAGAAGCCGAAAGCGAACCAGGGGATCGTGATCTTGCCCCGTTTTGTGGTAGCGGCAGCCGTACCTTTAACACCATCGGATACGGCTTTCACGGCTGTACGCGCCAAAGCAAAACTCATAATAACCAATACGGGAGCCAGCATCATGACACGAATCATTTTCACGATAATAGCCGTATCCGAGATTTCTTTCCCCATAGCATTACCGGCTCCCACTACATGCGCCACCTCATGCAAAGTCGATCCTGTATAAAGCCCCATCTGCTCAGGTGTCAGATCCAATATGCCCGCGCGGTACATCGCCGGATAGATAAACATCGACAAAGTCCCGAAAATAACGACCGTCGAAACGGCCACCGCTGTCTTATGCGGCTCGCTTTTCACGACCGGCTCGGCTCCCAATACGGCAGCCGCCCCACAGATCGCGCTACCGGTCGACGTCAGCAAAGCGAGGTCTTTATCCATTTTCAGCAAACGTCCTACAAACAAACCTATGAATATGGTAGCCGTCACAATGATCACATCGATCAGGATGGCCGGAAGCCCGATCTCAACCACGCTCTGGAATGTCAGCCTGAAACCATACAACACGATACCCGCACGCAACACCTGTTTCGTACAAAACAAAATACCGGGCACCCATGTCTCGGGCAGATGGTTGCGCAAGCTATTCGCATACACCATACCCAGCAAGATACCGACGATCAGCGGGCTGAAAGAAAGATTTTTAACAAAGGGAAACTCCGCAATGTAAAAAGCAGAACAAGAGAAAAGGGCGATCAACAGAATGCCATGAAGTACGTTACTCCTTTTTTCGCTAAACATATTCAATTAAGTTTAAAATCCATCACTTTTTAAAACCGTGGCAAAAGTAAGGCTTTTTTCCTCTATCCTTTCCTAATATGTTTTTATAGGGTATAACATCAGGTTATCGCCAGTTCTGGCAAGCATATCGGATGAAGCTCTCTTCCACTCCCCCGTTCTGTCCCTGCGGTTCGGCAAAGGTAAACATCCGTTCGGCGTGAAACCCATCCACTTCGATCACCTTCAGCCTGCCGGACATCAATTCACGGGTAACGGCACGGATAGAAACAATTCCCAACGCCTCGGAGTTCTCCAAAAACAGCTTTATGCTTTCCGTACTCCCCATTTGCAGCACAACATTCAGTTGCGAAAGTTTAACCTGATGTTCCGCCAGGGCAGCTTCCACCACATCGAGCGTACCCGAACCGTTTTCGCGCAGGACAAGAGGCAACGTACAGAGTTGTTCGATCGTAATCTCGTCATACGCGGCCAGCAAACTGCCCGTATGCGCCACGACGACCAGTTCGTCTTTCATAAAAGGCGTATAATGAAGCGTACTCTGGTGCGCCGTTCCTTCGACCAGTCCGAGGGTGATCTTTCCTTCCCGCAACGCCTGTTCGATATCGCGGCTGTTCCCATTCAGCAAAGAGACCTTTATCTCCGGAAACTTCTTGATAAAAGAGGCAAGGACAGGAGGCAACACATATTGTGAGATCGTCGTACTTGCCCCCAACCGCAACTCTCCGGCAAAATTGTCCGTCAACAGGTTCATCTCGAAATCCATTTGACGGTATGCAGCCAACAGCTGTTTCGTATGCGACAGCAACAACTCGCCCGCATGGGTCAACCCGATGCGGCTCCCCACCCGGTCGAACAGCGGTGTTTTATATTGCACCTCCAATTCGTGAATATGTTTACTGATAGCCGGCTGGCTGATAAACAACTCTTTTGAAGCTTTCGTAAAGCTTAGATTCGTGGCTACGCTATGAAATACTTTCAGACGGAAATCCATACATATATTACTTTTTACTTTACCAAACTCATTAACGTATCATAACTGTCAATCTTGCCATACTTAACTTCGTAAGTACTCAACTGCTCGAAAAGCTTTTCTGCACAAGCTACAAGCTGACAATGCCCAAGCTTATCTACCACATCATTCGATAAACGAATATTATTTTCAGTCTGAACCTGATGAATGTTTTTCAATAATACCTTCACTACATTTTTGACAGCATCCGTTTGATATTGTTGTACCTTGAATTTCAGTTTCATCATCTTTTTTTTATTTATTTGTCCATTCCCGATTTTACTTTCCAGTATCCTGCCTTGTCTGAACCTATTCGTTCTATAATGTTTAGCTCTTTTAATTGAGCTATAGCCCTTCTGATTGTTTCCAAACTTACGTTTAAACGTTCACATAATTCAGGCCGAGTTATAGCCGGGGTTTCTTTTAACAATGAGATCAAATCCTTTTGCAGTAAAGTAAATGATTTTACAGGGTCATTTACAAGGTCATTTACAGGGTCATTCGTTTGATTCCTATAATTATCATTCAGCAACTCAGTATAAAAGGAAGTAGCTTGCAAACGGAATCTTGGCCCTTAGCTTCAGTAAACCCCGGAAGTTTTGCCGTTTCATTATATATCTTCCGTAATCCACTTCCTCTCTTTTCCATGAAATCCAATTGTGCAAACCTCGCCAATCAGCCGTTTTATTATATCTTCCATATTACTACTGTATAGTTTAAGAATGTTTCACGACAATTACAAAGATACAAAATTGTTACCGACATGAAAAAGGAATACGAATTTAAAATTATCAAAATGTCACTACTACCCCATCAAAATCGGATTACCATACCATGTTTTTGGAATTACACTTAAGGGTAATATTTTTTAACATTACAAAGTGTATAGTTTTACTACAATAAAGATAATAAAATGATACTTGCCCTAAACTGCATTTCCGTATTGTTTGGTCACAAATCCAAATAAAGCTGATTATTATTTCATAGTAATGAATTTTACAATATCCCCCATTTTTTCTATTTTAAGTGAAAAACCATACGGTTTCAGATTGACTTTTATATACCTAAACAGCGTTTCTCGTGACACATACATAAACAGTCTGCCTGGATTATGAAAAAAGCCTGCCGTTTGTCAATCCTTTTACCGGTATTCCTGCCATTCCGGTAAAGCTAAACTCCCGGAGAATCGAATATTCAGGAAAGCAAAAGGGGAGAGTAAGGGAATATGGAAAAGAATTTGTGGGTATTTTCAGAGATTCCGGCATCCCGTTTCCACGACGACCGTCTTCATTGCCATGAGGACGGTCGTCGTGGAAACGAGGTGCCGACCTCCTCCTATACGAAAACGGTCGTCATGGCGATGACGACCGTCTTCATTGGAAAAAACTGCGCACTTCACATAAACGACCTTTCCCAAACCGCTTTTTAATCCTAAAACAAGACTCCAAAAGCCGTTTATTAAAAGCCGGATTTTGCAATTTCAGGTTATTTTTGACAATAAGGGTACTCACCGGGCAACACCTTGCAGTTCCAATTTATAGTTTTCGCCCCGTTACTGTTATCGAATAAATTCCTACATTTCCCGATTTATATTTTCGGATGGTATTTTCATCCAAGTGTTCGTGTAAAACTTCATCCGGAATAACAACTGTCTTGGTTCTTTCAATACATATGTTATTAAAACCTGCCTTTTTTATTTCTGAAAGGTAATCTTCTTTCTGGATAGCACTGGCAATACATCCGGCATACATGGCTGCATTATCAGTAAACTCTTTTGGAAAAACACCTTCAAGGACAACATCGGATATGCAAAAATGTCCACCCTGTTTCAATACACGATAGATCTCTTTAAAAATAATATCTTTTTTAGGAAGTAAATTTAATACACAGTTACTGACTACTACATCTGCAACGTCATTTTCCAGAGGCATACTTTCAATATCTCCTTCGATGAACCGGATATTCGCATATCCTCGCTTACGTGCATTAGCACGTGCTCTCGCTATCATCCGGGGAGAAAAATCAATACCGATGACGCTACCATTTTCACCAACTTCCGCACGGGCAATAAAACAATCATTTCCCGCTCCGGATCCTAAATCAACAACCGTATCCCCCTCTTTGATTTTAGCATATTGAGTAGGTAAACCACACCCGACACCCAAATCCGCATCCGGTTCATATCCTTCCAGATTTTTATAATCTTCACTCATAATGGTAAAAACCCGCTTGGAGGAACCCTTGGGGTTTACACCACAACAACAACCTTTTAATGCTTCTGCATTTAACGCAAGCTCATTATACCGTTGTTTGACCAACTCTTTTAAATTTTGATTTTCGCTCATTTCAATTCTATTTGTATTATTGTTCAATATCCCATATTTATATTCGTAGAATTACGAACATTAAATTCAAAAAAAAGTGCTGTTATCCACAGCACGATGTATCCGCACATTTACAATTATCCCAAAAGGCCGTAAATAGATTGCGAGCACGCGCCCAATTTTCGCGATTGATACAATACCGTACTTTTGGTGTCTCAATCTCTCCCTGAATTAAACCAGCATCTTTCAATTCTTTCAGATGCTGGGACACAGTCGCTTTTGCGATGGGTAGTTCTTCATGAATATCCCCAAAGAAACAACTGTCTTGCTTCGCTAAAAAAGTAAGAATAGCCATCCGAGCCGGATGGCCCATCGCTTTAGCGAAACGGGACATCTGCTCCTGTTCTGCCGTATATTGTTTTTCTTTCATTTCAAATATCTCACCTTGTTTGTTGTTCGCAAAACAACGAATAACTTTTCAAACGACAAAACAAAATAAGTTCTATTACGGATTATTCAAAAAAGGTAACAGGTCACCTCCGGCATCCACGGCTTTTTTTATACTTTTGTAAAAGATAAATCTTCATAGAAGCATACATAGGATAAACATGAAAAGAAAAAAGAAAATACTGACGATCACCGTCCTGGCAGCAGTAACCCTGATATTCATACTTCCGGCTATCGGGTTCAGTATTCTGAACTGGGGAGTATTGCCACCGGAGAAACTGACACCGCTGGTCATCGAACAGACAAATAAATTTATCGATGCGCATTTGGATTGCGAACGGGTGGAACTGACTTATTTCGAAACCTATCCCTATTTAGGCGTAAAACTGACAAACGGGCACCTGATCTCACACGCTGCCGAAGATTCGACCACCCATGACGAAGAACTCGCGATCCCTTCCGATTCACTGCTTGCTTTCAGCCGGGCAACCGTGTCTTTGCAACCGCTCGATTACCTATTCGGCGGCAAGATCACCATCAAGGATTTTTCCATCGAAAACCCACGCTTCTACGGATTCGTCAACAAAAACGGACGTGCGAACTGGGATATTTACAAGAACGAAACGGATTCGACGGAAACAGATACGGCCACAAAACCGTTGCCTCCTATCGACCTGCAAAAGGTTCGCATTCACGGAGGACGTTTCACGTATGACGACCGCCAGACGAACCTTTTTACCGAAATCAACGGCTTCTTCGTTCGCCTCGACGGTTCATTGGCAGGAGGTACGAATACGCTTGATTTTGAAACAGGCTGTTCTTCCATTCTGTTCAGCAATCCGGCTTATACATTAAAGAACGACCTCTCTCTCCGTCTCAAAAGCCGGTTGGTGCTCGCCGAACACTATAACTCGATCACCCTGAAAGATGCGGAACTGATGGTGAACAATCTGCCTTTTACCGCCGACGGGGCCATACGCCACTTCCCGGAAGACCAGCGTACCCGGACCGATATGGATATGGGATTGAAAATATCGGATATGAACGATCTGCTGAAATTCATCCCAGACGCTTATTTCCAGAATCGTGATAAAACGCTGGCGGAAGGGGCGATCATTATGGAGGGAAGCATTCACGGCTTCTTAGGGGACAGTATCATACCGAACGTAAACCTGTGTTGCAAGATAGAAAACGGCTCCTATCATATCAAGGATGTCAAACAAGGCATCGACACATTGGAAATGGACCTGGATATCCATCTGAACGGACCTTTCCCCGATTCTTCTTTCGTTTCGCTCGAACAGCTCACGATGAAAGGCCTTAACACCTCGCTGGATATGCAGGCCAAAGTGACCAACCTGTTTAAGAATCCGGCGATCCAGGCCGGGATAAAAGGGCAGGTGGACTTCACCCGGTTGGGAGAGGAATTTCTTAATCCGGACACTTTGCTGGTGGAAGGGGTGATGGATGCCGACCTGTCGGCAACCTTTACCGTGAATGACCTTGTCGAGAGCCGTTTCGGCAAAACACACAGCTCCGGAAAACTAAGCATCGACAAACTGAAAGCATTCAGCCAGCCGCTCGGCATAGATCTTTTCATTTCCGGCGCCCACCTGGCCATCGACACGACACATCAGAAAAGCGCCTACCTCGAATCGCAGAACCTAATGCGGATGACGATGGGAATAGACAGCCTGAACATCAAATATAAAGATGAAATCAGCACGAATATAAGCAAGTTGGAGATGCTCGCACAGACCTCGCCTGTCATCGACACGACTGCTGTCATACCGATGACAGGACGACTGGCTTTCGGCCATTTGCGAACCCGCACGGCCGATTCGGTCTGGATCGTGGCCGGACGTTCCGAACTGAAAGGCGGTATCAAACCGTCTGCATCCGACAAACAGGTCCCGACAGCCGCAGCCGTGATTTCGATCGATACGTTGAGATACATCAGCATACCTCTGCGGACAGGAGCCACCCTGACGGAAAGTTCGTTTACGATCGAAGCCCTCCCCTACCGGGACGCACGGCGCCAGCAGATGGCAAACCGGCAACGCCGTACGCTGACCGACGAACAACGCGCACGGCTGGCCGAAAGAAGAAAGAATGCGACCGAAAAAAACGCCGCCAGCGACAGCACCGAAACCGAAGGCCAATTCCTCCGCAAGTGGGAAGCAAGGGGCAGCATATCTTTCAAAAAGATGCGGGGCTTCAGCCGTATGTTCCCGCTTCCTATATGGATGGACCAGACGACGATGAAGTTCAATACAAACGACATTACACTGACAGACGCCCGCCTGCATCTCGGAAAAAGCAATTTCACCCTCAACGGCGAGATCAGCCAAATCCGGAGGGCAATGCTCCGTGGAGGAAAGTTGAAAGGGGATTTCAATCTGAGTTCGGACTATATCGATTGCAACGAGTTGATTCAGGCGATCAATAACGGTATGCAATATGCGGAAAGCTCGGAACAGCTAACGATCAGCGATGAGAATATCGCACAACTCGATACCAAATCACTGCAAGATAGCATTTCGGAAACCAAGATCGACACGACCAGCCAATTATTCGTTCTTCCCGCCTTTCTCGATATGGCTCTCCATACGAATGCGAAACGTATCGATTTCAAGGATCTGGAATTAGAGAACGTAGCCGGCGAGATTGTCCTGCGCGACCAAAGTATCAACCTGAGCAAACTCAACATACAATCCAATATGGGAAATGGGAATCTGACAATGGTCTACCGTGCCAAAAACGAACAGGAAGCGACTGCCGGTTTAGACCTCGAGATGGAAGATGTGAAGGTGGAGAAACTGATCGCCCTCTTCCCTTCTATCGACACATTAGTCCCGATGCTCCGTTCGTTCGAAGGTGTTTTGGACTGCCAGGTCACGGCGACTTGCAAGATAGATTCGACCATGTCTCTCATTATGCCCTCCATTAACTCGTCCTGCTATTTACACGGGGATAATATGGTACTGCTGGATGGTGAAACATTTACCGAAATATCCAAAACACTGATGTTCAAGAATAAAAAACGGAATGTGATAGACAGCATTTCAGTGGACCTTGCCATCAAAGACAATAAGATCGAAGTCTTCCCATTCTTAGTGGAGATGGACCGCTACAAAGTGGCTGTCGGTGGGACGCATAATCTGGATATGACATTCAATTACCATCTATCGGTACTCAAATCGCCCGTTCCTTTCAAATTAGGAATCGACATTACCGGCAACCTGGATGATTTTAAGTATAAGATCACGAAGTGTAAATACAAGGATATATTCAAGCCGGCCAAACAGGCGGAACTGGACAGTACGCGCAAGAATATACGGAAAGATATCCGCGATGCGGTGCGCAAACAACTCGAAGAAGCGGCACCGGAGTTAGGGAAAAACTTAGCTTTGGCTAAAACAGAAAAAGAAAGGGAACCTTAACGGTTCCCATACATCTGTTCGTAATATTTCATATAGTCGCCACCGGTGATATCTTCCACCCATTTCTGATTGTCCAGATACCAGCGGATCGTTTTGACGATACCGACCTCGAAAGAGGTTTCGGGTGTCCAGCCCAGTTCGTTGGTGATCTTTGTCGGGTCGATGGCATAACGCTGGTCATGGCCCAAACGATCTTTTACAAAAGTAATCAAGCTGTCATCGATCCAGTCTATAGAAATCTGCCCGTCTGCACCGGTCTCCTTTTTCTTCAGAATCCGGCGGTATTCGGGTTGCTCCGTCATCAATCGGCGGATGGTGCTGATTGTCAACTTCACGATCTCGATATTCTGCTTCTCGTTATGGCCGCCTACGTTGTAGACCTCTCCTGCCCGTCCCTTATGGATCACAAGGTCGATAGCCTTGCAATGGTCTTCCACGTACAACCAGTCGCGCACGTTCGTTCCGTCACCATAAACCGGGAGCGATTTTCCTTCGAGAATATTTTTAATAATCAGAGGAATCAGTTTTTCCGGGAAATGATACGGACCGTAGTTGTTGGAACAGCGGGTGATACTGACCGGCATCTTATAAGTTTCGGAGTAAGCCTGTACAAACAGGTCGGCACTTGTTTTGGATGCACTATACGGACTGCGCGGGTCCAACGGAGTCGTTTCATGGAAATAACCTTCAGCTCCCAGGCTGCCATACACTTCGTCGGTAGATACCTGGTGGAAGCGGACACCTTCGCGCCATTCGGGATAACCGGTTGCGGCTTTGCCTGTCACCCAGGCTTTACGGGCGGAGTCAAGCAGGTTTTGCGTACCCAATATATTCGTAACCAGGAAAAGCTGTGGATTTTCGATACTACGGTCTACATGACTTTCCGCTGCAAAATTCACGACATAGTCGAACCGGTATTTGGCAAACAACTCGTCCGTCAATGCACGGTCACAGATATCGCCTTTTACAAACTCGCAACGTTCCCCGTCGATATCTTCGGCAATCGTTCCGAGATTACCTGCGTAGGTCAGCAGGTCCAGAACTACAATCTTTATTTCGGGATACTTTGCCAACATATATTTGATGAAGTTCGCACCGATAAAACCGGCAGCTCCGGTAACCAAGTAAGTTTTCATAAATGGATAATTAGTAATGAATGATTAATAATGGACGAATCATATATTGAAGTTAATCTCGGCATCCTGCAACAGGGGGGCATTCTTGTCCTTGTCCGACAGATTGAGGATGGCCGGGTCTGTGATCTTCCAATCCACACCGACCGCAGGATCGTCAAAACGTAACCCGCGCTCATGGGTAGGCGTATAAGGATTATCGACCTTATAGGTAAAGACAGCCTCCTCGCTCAATACGTGGAAACCGTGGGCAAATCCCTGCGGGATAAAAAACTGGCGTTTGTTCTCTCCCGATAACTCTACTGCTACATACTTCCCGAATGTCGGGGAACCTTTACGCAGATCGACGGCTACATCCAGCACGCATCCTTTTATAACACGCACCAACTTAGACTGCGAATAAGGCGCCAACTGGTAATGCAATCCTCTCAACACGCCTTTCGAGGAGCAAGACTCATTATCCTGCACAAACTCTACTTTGCCAATATGCTCTTCAAACTCCGCCTTCTTCCAAGCCTCCATAAAATAACCGCGTGCATCTTTAAATACTTTCGGTTCAATGATCCACACACCGGGAATTTCAGTTTCAATATATGTCATTATCTTATTGTTTATGCTAACAGATGACAAAGTAACTTCTTTTTCCTTACTTCTCCAAACCTCCCCGAAAACAAAAAGGGAGAAAAAGATTTGCATAATCCAAATATATTATCTTTCTTTGCACTCGCAAAACCGGAATGGTTGTTTTGAAAATGTATTGGTTCCTTGGATGAGTGGCTTAGTCAGCGGTCTGCAAAACCGTGTACGGCGGTTCGAATCCGCCAGGAACCTCTTAGTAATTGAAAATTCAAAGTTGAGAATTGAAAATTACTTTTTATTATTTCATATCGGTTCCTTGGATGAGTGGCTTAGTCAGCGGTCTGCAAAACCGTGTACGGCGGTTCGAATCCGCCAGGAACCTCCAAAAGCAAGAAAGGATTAGAAAGAAATTTCTAATCCTTCTGTTTTTTTAAGTACTTACATCTTCTGTGGTAGAAGGATTGGAAGAAGAAATAGAGCAACCGTAGAGAAGGTAATACGCTTACCTTGCAGGAAACTGCCCTTGTAGTAAACGAAGGTGTTACGATTTCGGGTAATTGAGATAGCAAAGTTAATAATTCCGTAAACGTTTTTGTTAAGAGGATTTTTTATTTTTGTTCCGTAATTGGGAATTAAAAAGATAATATTATGCATTACAAGGTCACGACACTCGTAGAGAATGCGGTTTACGGGCGAGAGTTACAAGCGGAGCATGGGTTGTCGTTGCTTATTGAAAGCGGCGGGTATAAAATATTGTTCGATACGGGGCAGTCGGATCTGTTTATCCGTAATGCGGCACTTTTGAATATCAATATTGCGGAGGTGGATTTCCTTATCCTGTCGCATGGGCATAGCGATCATACAGGGGGATTGCGGCATTTCCTTTCTGCCAACAAGAAAGCTCCGGTTATTTGCAAACAGGAGACCCTTTACCGGAAGTTTAAAGATAAACGGGAGAACGGAGCCATCGACTCCAACCTGTTGGACTTATCCCGCTTCCATTTTATCACCGGACAGACGGAACTCATTCCCGGGCTGTTCCTTTTTCCGGACCTTCCGGTTATGAATCCGGAAGATACTCACTTCGAACGGTTCTTTACGCAAACACATGAAGGAGTTGTTCCCGATATTTTCAATGACGAACTGGCTATCGCACTGGTAGCGGAAAATGTGTATTCCGTATTAAGCGCGTGCTCCCACCGGGGAATCACCAATATTCTCAGGACTGTACAAAACAGTTTTCCCGGATACGCACTCAAACTATTGGCCGGAGGCTTTCATATCCACAATGCCAAAGACGAGAAATACAGCATCATAGCAGATTACCTGAAAAATAATCTGCCGGAACAGATCGGTATTTGTCATTGTACGGGTATAGACAAATACGCATTGTTCCGGCAGACATTCGGGGACCGTGTATTCTATAATTACACGGGAAATACGTTTTATTTATAAATCTTAGCAACCCAACCACCGCCGGGAGCCATCTTTACCTTTATCTTGCGATCGGCGGGAACCGGTATAATTTCCTTTTTATAATCGCAGGCGGCACGATCGGCATTGATACCGTCTTTGAACAATTCCAGCTTATAATTGCCGTCACCTAAGAAAGACAAGTCGAGTTCTATCTCGCGTGCATCCCAGTTTGTCAGAGCACCGACATACCAGTTATCACCATGAAGGCGGGCAAGAGCGACATATTCACCGACTTTACCATCCAGCGCAACCGTCTTTTCCCATACAGTCGGGATATCGGCGATAAATTCCGTACATTCGGGTTCCCGGTTGTAGTTGGAAGGATTGTCGCACAACATATTCAGCGGAGATTCAAAGATCACATAAGTAGCCAACTGGTGGCAACGCGTTCCCTGGCTCATCGGTTCGGTATAGACAGGAGCATAATTCTTACGGATCGCATTGCGCATGGCACCTTGTGTATAGTCCATCGGACCGGCAACCATACGGACAAAAGGAATCGTCACGTCGTAAAGCGGCATATCGTATGTATTGGCAGCCCATTTCATATTCTCCAAGCCATGAACGCCTTCGTAGTTGATCACGTTCGGATATGTACGTTGCAAACCAGTCGGTTTACAGATACCGTGATAATCCACCATCATCTTATATTTGGCACAAGTTTCGGCACCTCTGTAGAGGAAGTCGATGATCTCCTGGTCGTCGCGATCCATAAAGTCAACCTTGAATCCCTTCACGCCCATATCGGAATAATGTTTCACCACTTTTTCCAGATCACGGTCAAATGCGTGATAACCGGCCCAAAGAATAATGCCTACATTCTTGGATTTACCATAGTTCACCAGTTCCGGGATATTGATCTCCGGAATAACCTGCATCAGGTCGGCAGCCATGTTGACAGACCAGCCTTCATCCAGGATTACATATTCAATGCCATGTTCAGCGGCAAAGTCGATATAATATTTATAGGTTTCATTGTTGATACCGGCGCGGAAATCCACATCGTAAATATTCCAATCGTTCCACCAGTCCCATGCAACCTTGCCCGGTTTCACCCAGGAAACATCCTGCAAGCGGCAGGGAGAAGCCAACCGATAAACCATATCGCAATCGGCCAACTGCTTATCGTCCTCAGAAACGACAAACACACGCCACGGGAAAGCACGCGTGCCGCTTGTCCTGGCGATATAATCTTCACGTTCTTCCACCAACATCTGCAGATTATTGTGTCCGCCTTGCTTTTTCACTTTCGGATAAGGAGCGAACACCGGTTTCAGTGCCGGTTTGTCAGTCGAGTTATTCAGGAACATACCGGGATAATCTTCCAGGTCGGCCTCGGTGATACAGAGTTTCTTGCCACCGTCCAGTTCTACTAAGAACGGCAGGATCATCAGGCGTTCGCTGTTCAGCTTCGTGATCGGTTCGTGTACATAAGGCTGCTCGAAGGAGTTCATGAATTGTTCTTCGAAAGTAGTCTTCTTGCTGTTCACATAAGGCGCAAAAGCCGTATGGTCGGAAGAGAAATTATAGTCGGCTTCTTCACCCACCACAATAATATCATCCTTCATCTTCGTCGTGAAACGATAGGCCAAACCGTCATTATACATACGGAAAACAAGACCGTAGTTACCCCGGAACGACAATGTCATTTCATTATAGACATCCTGCACTTCCGTCTTTTTATAGAAAGGAGAAGGGATCACCTTATCGACTGCCGCTTTCAGCACTTTCGATACTTTAGGATGGGCACCTAAAACGACTCCATTCTGCAGCGTCATGGAGATCGGAGAGGCGGCCAGGACTTCTGTCCCGTCGTGTGTAAATGAAAAACGAATATCATCACCAACCGTAACAATAGCTTGTAGTTTTTTGTCCGGCGATTGCAACTGATAGCTTTTCTGTGCCATCAGCGACATACTCCCCATCAGGAAGAGCGCAATAAGAGCTTTTATTTTCATGGCTTTCAAATTTAATTAACCGGCGGCAAATATACAGGAATAATCAGGAAATACTTTTGCAAAATTGTCTTATCTTTGTTGATATTGTATCATAATACGGTTATTAAGGAGATAACAACCATGAAAAAGCTTATTTGTTTATTGTTTTGCTGCCTGTTTTTCCTTCCGGCCGCTGCCCAATGGAAATGGCACAACCCGATGAAGGCCGGTTTTCCGGTTATCCAGAATCAGGGATTCACAAAAGAGATCGGGGATTCTTACACGCGCTTGCCCGGACGGGCTAAAGGCGTGGTGAGCGAACCGGTATGGAACCTGTCAAGGCATTCGGCCGGACTCGCCATTTATTTCTACAGTGATGCTCCTCGGATCAAAGTCCGCTATGCCGTTACCGGCGGCCTGAATATGCCGCACATGCCTTCGACCGGAGTGTCGGGAGTCGACCTCTACAGCATTAACAGCGACGGGGAATGGCGTTTTTGTTTCGGCAATTATTCTTTCAAGGATACGATCACCTATACATATAATAATATAGGTAAAGACCGCTATCACAAACAAGGCTTCGAATACCGGCTTTATCTGCCTTTGTATAACGGAGTGGAATGGCTGGAGATCGGTACGCCCGAAGATGCGGAACTGGAATTTATCCCGGTTTCCCCAGAAAAGCCGATTGTCCTGTACGGAACTTCGATAGCACAAGGAGCCTGTGCGTCCCGTCCGGCAATGGCGTGGGGAACGATCCTCCAACGTTCGCTGGACTATCCGCTCATAAACCTCGGCTTCTCAGGCAACGGCAAACTGGCGAAAGAGGTGCTGCAATTCATCGGCGAGACGGATGCACGGCTGTATATACTGGACTGTATGCCGAACCTGATCCATGAAGACGAAGCCCACGTCACCGAACTCGCCATTGCCGCCGTCAAGCAATTACGGGAAAAACGCTCCGCCCCTATCCTCTTGGTCGAGCATGACGGATATAGCAACCAGCAGACCGATACCCTGCAATACAAACTATTCGCCAAAACGAACCGTGCCTCCCGCAAAGCATACGAGCAGCTTCAATCCGAAGGGGTCAAAGATGTATATTACTTATCCTACGAAGAACTGGATATGCCTTCGGACAGTTGGGTCGATTACGTCCATCCGTCCGACTTCGGGATGCAACACCAAGCAGTTGCCGTAGAAAAGAAAGTACGCGAAATCCTGCACATCCCGGCCGGCACAATTGCTACCACACGCCCAGTCACGCAACGCCGCGAACCCGGCATGTATGAATGGCGTGCCCGCCACCGCGCCTTTTTGGAACATATTGCCAACCATCCGCCAAAAGCGGTCATTTTAGGAAACTCGATCACCCATTATTGGGGCGGCGAACCGGAACACCGCAACAAAAACGGACGGGAGACCTGGGAAAAGGTCATGCGTCCTGCCGGTTTCCAGAACTTAGGCTGCGGATGGGACCGTATCGAAAATGTGCTTTGGCGTGTATACCACGGTGAACTGGATGGTTATGAGGCCGGAAAAGTCGTATTGATGATCGGCACGAACAACTGCGGCCTGAACAGTGACAAAGAGATCGTCGAAGGCCTCCGCTTCCTCCTTTCTGCCATCCATCAGCGCCAACCGAAAGCATCTGTCAAAGTGATCGGCATCCTCCCCCGCCGTAATCAGGAGCAATGGGTAAGGAACATCAACTTCGATATTAAGGAGATGGTGGAAACGGAAGGCTATGAATTTGCGAATCCGGGAACCGCCCTATTACAGCAGGACGGCAAAATAAACGAAAGCCTGTTTATCGGTGACGGCCTCCATCCGAACGACAAAGGGTATGAATTAATTGCAGGAGAGATCTCTTCCCTCAACAAAAGTTTTTGAAAAATAATCCTTCATTCCTTCATCTGTACACTTAAATATGTCGTATTCACGTTATTACAGATGAAGGAAATGATGTGATTCATTCATCTATCAGCAACTATTAAAATCAAATAGCCAAGCTCTTAGCATAAAGCTACCTGCTTCTTTTTCTCCTGCCAGCTGTCGAACGCTTGTTTGACAACTGTAAAACGCTTGTCCGACATTTAACGAACAAGCGTTTCACAACTATCAAACAATAACAATCATAAATACTTTACCTTTAAAGTTCTTACTTACAAGATAGTAATGCCTCAGATGAAGGAATGAAGGATTATTTTTCAAAAACTTTTATTGAAGAGATGTGTCTTTCATCCCTCTCAGGAACAGGAGACGTGCAACCCGTCGTAAGCCAGATGGACATGAGGCGGCAACTCCTTCTCTACCTCCGCGTGCAATCCGATACGGTGGCTCATGTGGATCAGGTACGTCTCCTTCGGTTTTATCCGCCCGACATTCGCAAGAGCCTCCTCCAGCGATTCGTGCGTAGGGTGAGAACCCCGGCGAAGGGCGGTCAGGATCAGTACATCCAGGCCTTCCAGCTTGGCATACTCTTCTTCCGGGAGATATTTCACATCTGTCAGGTAAGCCATATTTCCGATACGGTAGCCTAAGATCGGCAGTTTGCCATGCATCACCCGGACCGGCGTAACCGGGATTCCGGCAACCACAAAAGGCTCGTTTTCGATCCGGTGAAGTTCCAGATTCGGAACTCCGGGATATTTATGGGCGCGAAATACATACGGAATGCGCGTCTCGATAGCTTCTGCCACATTGTCCTCCGCATACACGTCCACCCCCTTTTCCCGGCAAAAGGGGCGAAGGTCATCCAGTCCGCCGACATGATCATAATGTTCGTGCGAGATCAGGACAGCATCCAGGTGATAAGTCTTGTTGCGGATTACCTGCCAACGGAAATCTGGTCCGCAATCCAGCAAAATCCGTTTACCATCCGTCTCCACCAATACGGACGTACGCAGACGCCAATCCCGCTTGTCCGGACTGGTACATACTTCACACTGACAACCTATTTCGGGAACTCCGGTAGAAGTCCCCGTTCCTAAAAACGTAATTTCCATCTATCCTACATATTTTACCTCGGGCATAATCTCGATGCCGAACCGGTCATGAACAGCCGTACGAATACTTTCGGCAACTAATGCGATCTCATGTCCTCTGGCTTCTCCTAAATTAACCAATACCAATGCCTGCTTTTCATATACTCCGACCGAGCCATGCGATTTACCTTTAAAACCACATTGTTCGATCAACCAGCCGGCCGGCACCTTCACCTTTCCCTCTCCTGCCGGATAGGACGGCATATCCGGATATTGCTTTTTCAGCTTCTCGTAATGGACGGCCGGAATCACCGGATTTATAAAGAAACTGCCGGCATTTCCCAATTCGTCGGGATCAGGCAATTTCTGGCGACGGATCGAGATCACGGCATCCCGCACGGCTTGCAACGTCAACCCTGGATATTTGGCAAGTTCATCCTTCAGATTACCATAATTTACGGAAAACCGAGGCTTTTTGCTCAAACGTATATTTATATAAGTAACAATATGCGGATCGTTATGCTCATCTTTGAAGAAGCTATTCCGGTAACCATAGAGGCATTCTTCATTTGTAAACGTACGTTTCTCGAACGAAAGCTGGTTATACGTCTCCACCGTCTCGATCACATCCTTGATTTCCGCACCGTACGCTCCGATATTCTGGATAGCGGCAGCTCCGGCTTCGCCCGGAATATCGGACAGGTTTTCTATTCCGCCCCAACCGTTGGACACGGCATAAGCGACCACGTCGTCCCATTTCTCGGCAGCCCCGATACGAAGCAGGACGGAATCGTCCGTCTCTTCCACAACAGAAATACCTTTAATCTGCGAATGCAGGATAATCCCGTTAAAATCATTTATGAACAGCAGGTTACTGCCGCTTCCGATATGCAACGACAAACATTCCTGAAAATATTCATCCCGGAAGATCCGTCCCAACTCTTCTTCATTCATATATTCCATAAACCAACGGGTCTTCACCGGAAGGTGAAAAGTATTATGTTTCTCCAGCGAATAATTCTCTTCTATTCTCATTTTACGTAAGTTTTATTTTGCAGGACAAAAGTAACGATAAATATCAAATCAATCAGCAGGTATATAAAAAAGCCTTTCAAAGTAACGTGACCAGAGGCTATTTAACATTTTTTGTTTCGCAAATCGTAACAAATGCATATACGCGTTGTTAAATAAGAAATGAACGCTGATTTCTTTATATGCAAAAAGATATACAACATATCAATGAAATGCGTACATTTGTCTTGAATATCATTAATTAAATAGAAACATTCATGAACAAAGCAGAATTGATTGAGGCCCTGGCCCAGAGATCGGGATTACAGAAACAAAAAGCGAAGAAAATGTTGGATGCTTATGTTGACATCGTAACAGAAGCTATGTCTCACAATGAGGAGATCGTATTAATCGGTTTCGGTACATTGATACCGCGTCCGCAAACTGAGCGTTTAGCCCGTAACCCAAAGACTGGAACACCGGTTATGATCCCGGCCAGAACAACTGTAAAATTTAAACCGGGTAAATATTTGCTCGATGCAATTAACAAACCCGGAGAAAAGAAGTAATACTTTTTAACCTGACAAAGGGAGGCAATCTAAAAAAGGTTGCCTTCTTTTTTGCGACCTGTACAAATTATGAGTAATTTCGACGCCAGAAAATGACAATTTAATCATGAAGATAGTTAATCTTGGAGAATCAAACTCAGTGTTAAACCGGTTTGTAGCAGAATTGCGCGACGTCAATATACAAAAAGACAGTATGCGCTTCCGCCGTAACATCGAACGGATCGGTGAAATAATGGCTTACGAGATCAGCAAGGATTTTACCTACAGTACAAAAGACATTCAATCTCCCTTAGGGATAGCACCGATGAATACTCCCGACGACCAGATCGTCATCAGTACGATCCTGCGTGCCGGACTCCCCTACCACCAGGGCTTTCTCAGCTATCTGGACAATGCTGAAAATGCGTTCGTATCTGCTTACAGAAAATATAAGGACCGCCTGAACTTCGATATCCATATCGAATATATCGCTTCTCCCCGATTAACGGATAAAACATTGATTATAACAGACCCCATGCTGGCTACCGGCAGTTCTATGGAACTGGCCTACGAAGCATTGCGCACCAAAGGTCATCCGGCACACATCCATGTTGCTTCCATCATTGCGAGCAAACAGGCAATCGAATATATCCAACGTAAAATGCCGGACGATATCACTACCGTATGGGTAGCGGCTGTCGACGACGAACTGGACGACCATTCTTACATCGTCCCCGGTTTAGGTGATGCCGGCGATTTGTCTTACGGAGAAAAAGAATAAGGTATAAATTTAACGGGGTAAAGTAAACCAGAAACGGGATCCCTTCCCTTCTTCGGACTTTACTCCGATTTTTCCGCCAACCTGTTCAATTATGCTCTTGCAGATCGAGAGTCCCAGGCCTGTCCCCTGCTTGAAACTATTCCCTTTATAGAAACGGTCGAACACATGTTGCTCCACTTCCGGCGACATCCCGTCTCCGGTATCTGTCACTGAAAATTCGACTTCATTTCGGTGCACTTCGTAATCAAGAACAATCGTTCCCTTACTGGTATGCTTGATCGCGTTATTGATAAAGTTGGATATGACCTGTGTCAACCGCACTTTATCACAACGCATAATATAAGAAGGCAGATCAGGAGCCATACAAAGCGCGACTTCGGCCGGTACTTTGATTCGCATTGAAACAACCAGTTCCTTACATAACTCGCGCAGATCAAGATCGACAAGTTTCAATTCCATAATACCGGATTCTATTTTAGCAAGATCCAGCACATCGGAAATCAATTGCAACAACAACTCATTATTTTTCTGGATAATCTCGACAAACTGCATCTTCTCTTCCGGATCGTCCGTATCGACCAGCAAAGTCGAGAAACCGACGATTGCATTTAGCGGTGTCCGGATTTCATGGCTCATATTAGCAAGAAATGCAGATTTCAAACGGTCGAGTTCTTCGGCCTTTTCACGTTGCTTCTGTGTTTCCTTCAGTTCGGTTATATCATAATTCACACAGATCATTTCGAGTCTGTCCGGATCGGTCGATTGCGTATTCCGCATTACATTCACACGAGTCCATCGCCATCCATCTCCATCCTTGATCCTCAATTCCTGCCGGATGCTGGAGGCTTTACCTTGTTTTACCCGCTCAAAGAAGTCGAACATCACTTCCCGGTCTTCCGGATGAATATTATTGTAAATACCAACCACTTGCGGTAAAGGCGTTCCCTCTATTTCTCCCAAATTCTGATACCATTGATCAATTGCATAGCCTTCACAACTTAACAAATCGAACTTGGCATATCCCACTTTGGCGAAACGACTGACCAACCTGAAAAAATGCTCAAACTCTTCGATACGGTTATAAGCAACTGTCTTGTCGGTATTATCAAGGTTGATAAACATATAATTGATCAGATTCCCATTCGCATCGTAAAGCATGCTAACCTTTGTAAAAATATCAATAGATCCGCTTTTGGCTGTCGAATAATAATCTTCATCCTTGATTTTATTAAACGAATAACTCAACCGGAAAGAGACAGGTTCTCGGTTTCTCAACTTCTCTCTGACTTCTTCGGGAATTATCGGATTTTCATAAATATTGATGCCTAACACGGATTCCTTCGAGGAGAGGCCAAATATTTCAACATCCATATTATTCATATCCACCAGATAGCCATTCTTATCATACAGTTCAATACCTACCGGGATATTCGTATAGATATTCCGAAGCAACTTTTCACTATGATCCAGAGCCTCATTTGTACGAGCCATCTTCGTTATGATACTGATAATATTGGTAATTGAAGAGAGCCATTGATAATCTTCCAGACTCCACATACGGTTGTTGTCCACAATATCGATACCCAAATAGCCCCAGGATGCACCTTTAATTATCAAAGGGATCAGGATCAGGGAACGGACGCCTCTCATTTCCAGATAACGTTTTTCCTCTTCCGCCTCCAAAGGCAACTCATCCAGGTTATTGACCAGAACCGGATAAAGCTTTTGTATTTTCTTGGTAGACCAGGGCAATGTAGAAAGAGGTATGTTCTGCAAAGTATCACGGACAGGAGAAACGCCTTTGCTACAAACTTCATGGGTACAACTCAAAGTATCCCCATCCCCGTACTCCATGATATACGCACGTCCTTTTGTATAGATCGAAAACAGGATTTCAGTAAGTGCCAGATGGATCGACCGGTGCAGATCATTTGTCTGAATAAAGGAATGCAAGGCTCGTGAAAGACTTCCTAAATGCCGCAAAAGCCCGTCCACCTGACTGTTTTCAACTGGCTTATCTGCGTCTTCTTCACTAAAAGGGATCAATTGCAAAATACCGAAAGCCTTTATTTTGCCTTCGGCATCCATATCCCGTTTGTATATCTTGGTACGGACAAATCTATATCCATAACATGTCTTTATCGGAAAAATTTGTTCGTAAATACCTATTTCTTTAAAAAAGGAGAATTCATTGGCAATCCGGCTCCGGTAATCTTCGCGAATCAAAGTAAGAAAATCGCTTATGGGCACTTTTGGTCCTTTCAATTCCAACAGGCTGATCAGGAAGTCCGAACAGATATAACATCCCGCTTCGAAATCTGTCTCCCACCATCCAACCTGGGCACAATCTAATAATGTCTGATACTGGTCTGTTTCCATGAAAAACTCTTTTGCTATTACCCATTTGTTACTATCACACAAAAGTCGCTATAATAAATCAGATCAACAAATTTTATTTATCTTAATATTCAAGGTTTTTGGGGATCCAAAATGTAGAAAAAAAAGTTGCAGTACGAGCTAATGCACGCTCATACTGCAACTTAACAAACACATATAAAAGTGTTATTTCAACTCTTTAATGCGAATATTGCGGAATTTGACCGGAGAGCCATGACCTAAGAAACCGATATGTCCTTTCTTATTGAAAAGTCCCGGATGTTCTTTGTGGTCGGCAGTCCCGTTCTTTGTCGCTTCGCGAATATTACCTTCCATGATAACCACACCATTGACCGTCACCTTGATATTATCTCCATCGGCTACAATTTCTTCATAATTCCATTCGCCAGCAGGTTTGAACGCACTATGGTGATCTGCCTTAGCCGGGATAATTCCATAAACGGAACCATGATGCTGCAAAGGAGTGATATCCTTGTAAATCGGATGTTCGCAATCCAGAATCTGGATTTCCATGCCGGCATAAGCAGCATCCCCTTCCATCGGAGTACGGATACCGACACCGTTATTGGCACCCGGAGTCAATTGGAACTCGAAACGGTACACGAAATTACCATATTCGTTTTTCGTATATAAGTTACCGCCGTAGCTTTTGCTCGGAATCATGGAGATGCAGCCGTCTTCCATCGTATAGTCCACCGTATTGCCCGTCCATTCGTGCATGTTCGTGCCGTCGAACAAAACCTTAAAGCCTTCTTTCTCTTCTTCGGCCGAAAGTTTGAACGGTTCCTTACGTTCCAGTTCTTTCACGTAAATATTGCGATAATACACCTTGCTTCCATGAGCCTGGAGTTCGATTTGTTCGATCGGGGAAACCGGAAGTTTACGATCCCAATAGTTTTCCATGATCACATCGTCTACGACCTTTTCTCCGTTCAACAATACAGTCACACGGTCACCGACCATTTTGATATAGAAGCTGTTCCATTCGCCCAGTTTATTATCAGCGACTTTAGACGGCTTGCTCTGGTTCACCTGGTTGTTGTACAATCCACCGGAACCGACCTGTGCCCCTACGTTTACACGCGAAGTATCCCAAATCTGCACCTGGGGCGTGCCACGCAGATAAATACCGGCATCCGCTTCAGGGCCGGCCGGATCGAGCATCCAGTCCACGTACATCTCAAAGTCGCCATATTGTTTTTCCGTACACAGGTTATCACCCTTACCATTGAACACCAGCATACCGTCTTCGACGCTCCAACCTTTACGCATGACTTCATCAGCCTTCGCCTGCTCTTTGGCTAACTGCGCCGGTTTCATTTTTGCCCGGGCAATCGGATTCTGCACCAAGCCTTTCCAGCCGGTCAGGTCCTTGCCGTTGAACAATGAAACGAATCCTTCACCCTGCGGCATTTCGGCCAGATGTTTCTTGATCGCTTCCTTTTGATAGCCGGCATCCGGATTATCAAGCACATCCATCACCTTGTTCAGCAGAGCACGGACATTTGCACCTGTATATTCCTTATTTCCCAAAGCAATATTCATAACCGCATTGGCGGCAGCCTGTTGTACGGGCTTCTGATCCAAGAATTCACCGGCATACAACATGCCCAGGTATGTTCCGGTATTTTCAATCTGTTGGAGGATTGCGATCTTTTGTGCATCCGTTTTAGCAATTTCCATTGCCTTACGCAGGCTTAACAAACGGTTTTCTCCCGTAAATGCAGGATTGGAAACCAATTTCACATAAGTAGTGAGAGCCGGACCAAAATAATTGGAGGATGGATTTTCCTTACAGATCGTATATAATTCGTCCGCTACTTCAATACCCTTCCAGTTCAACAAAGCCTCGAATGCAGCATCCCGTTTAATACCCGTATTGGAACGGAAGCCTTTCACAATTGTTGCCAGTGCTTCCGGTTGGGCGGTAGAAGACAAGACCAGATAATACAAATAGTCCTTATTACCTGCCTGCAACATACGGCGTGTCACTGTTTCGACCTGATCGACAGCCGGAAGAGA
Source organism: Parabacteroides vesiculifaciens (assembly GCF_049860805.1). Classification (NCBI taxonomy): domain Bacteria; kingdom Pseudomonadati; phylum Bacteroidota; class Bacteroidia; order Bacteroidales; family Tannerellaceae; genus Parabacteroides; species Parabacteroides vesiculifaciens. The sequence goes on along the minus strand of NZ_CP187555.1, from coordinate 826,597 downwards.
AGACAAAGCGGAAATAACAGCCCGTTGCATAGGAGGAACAGCCAATGCATCGGCTGTTTCCAACATACCGCACATATTGGTTATATCGCGTTCTCCTACCACATCTTTCAAGGCTACATAAGCCGCAGCTTTCACTTCAGGAGAACCTGTTTGTATCTGATCCAATACGGTATTGATATTGGCAGTAGCTTTACGCATAGCCAGCAATTCGAGTCCAGCTATTTTACCTGCATTGGTAGCGGAAGAGACGGCTTTCGCCACTGCTCCGTCGATATCTCCGGGGAAAGCGGTCAAAGCATCCTGTCCCAACAAGACAACTTGCTTGTCTTCGTTCTTCAGCAATTCGGCCAACGAAGGGATATAAGACTTATCGCCTATCTTTACCAATGTCCAGGTAGCAGCCTGCTTCACGTCAAAGTCTGCATCATTGAGCTGTTCCAACAGGATTTGCTTGGCAGGAAGATCGAAACGTATTTCCAGATTCCGGATAACGTCATGCTTGGAAGGCTTCTTGGCCTCACGTCCGATCCAGTTCAGAATATCTATTTTCAGTTCCGGCTTTGCCTTAGGAACCATTTTCATAAGTTCGATATACAACTCCTTATCTGCATAGCAAGATGCGTAATTCAAAGCTGCGTTCCGGTAATTCTTGCTCGGATCCTTCATTGCAGCGATGACCATCTTGGAAACTTTAGCAGGTTCCTCGGCTGATAAAAGTATCTGCAAAGCAGCTTCACGTGTCTGTTCCTGTCCGGCTTTGGCCGCTTCTTTCTGCAATTTCTTAGCAGCTTTCATAACCGCATTCCGGTCAGTCTCTACCAATCGTTTCAGCAAAGCGATATAGGCTTCGTTGGCGCTGGTCACTTCCATTGTATAACCGGCATTCTCGGCAGCTTTTGCCAAAACCGGCAATGAGTTAGGACCTCCTACACAACTCAACGCAAACAGAATCTCTTTCTGCATATTCGGATCGGATGCTCCCTCCAATGCCAACAAAATCGTTTCGGCCTCTTTCACCTTGGCATCGGCAATCGCACGGATCACATCTTTCTGTGTTTTCGGGGAACCGGAGCGGCTCTTCAAGGCTGCGACCAATGCCTGTCCTGCCTTTTCGCTACCGTTAGCAGCCAGAGCACGGGCAGCGGGACCGCTCAATGACTCGTCATTCAGATAAGAAGCCAGTGTATCTATACATTCGTCTTTTCCCAAGATCTGAAGTTGGCGGATAATAAAAGCTTTTGTTTCGCGCTCGTTCACCATTTCGAGTGCTTTCAGGTAAGCATTTGCCGTCACTAACCGGGCATTTTCCTCTCCTTTCGCCATAACGTAATGCGTCAGGCCGCTCAAGGCATAGTCTACATTCGAGTTACTGCCTTTGCCGGGTGCATTTATCATGTTTACCAGCATCAGAACCCCTTCTTCGCCGGTAGAACTCAAATCACCAATCAGTTTATTGTATGCCGCTTGTTTCGCCGCAGGCATCTGAGCCAACACATCGGCAGCGGTCGTTTTGGCCGTACGGTTGGCCGGAGTCTGCGCCATCAGCATGCTTCCGCATAACAGTAAGGCAGCTATTGATATATATGCTTTTCTCATTATGTTTCAAATTTTGAATGAATTAAATATTCCAGGGTGCTCTCATCGGCTGGTCCAGCAAACGATTTGCAGCCTCGTCGTCAATAAATTCAAGTTTTACAGGATCGAAATTCAGTGTCCGGTTCAAACGCAGAGCGGTTGCTCCCATATTGACAATAGTCGCCGAACGGAAACCATTCCGTTCGTTCAAGGCAAACGGCTGACGTGTTTTCACACATTCAATAAAGTCTGTAACCTGTGGTTCGGGTTCGGGGAAGTCGGCAAGCTTCTTCTCCCAATCAGGAATATCGCATACAAAATTCTTATATACATTACCTTTCGGCCCGGCAATATACGGCGTATTCGGATCGCCGAAATCACCACCCCAAAGGACAATCTGGCAACCATCATCATAGGTATAAGTGATGGAACGCCAAGTTCCGACAGCGTCCGGATGCTGTTGCGGGGCATCTACCTCCACTTTAACGGGGCTGGTATCGTCTTTGCCTAATATATATTGTACGGGATCGATGTAGTGCTGTCCCATATCTCCGAGCCCACCGCCGTCATAATCCCAATATCCACGGAAAGTCTGGTGTACGCGATGCGGGTTATAAGGCTTATAAGGAGCCGGGCCGAGCCACATATTGTAGTCCAGCTCTGCCGGAACCGATTGTGGTTCGAGATATTCTTTTCCTACCCAGAAAAACTTCCAGTTAAAACCGGTATGTGCACTGATCGTCACTTTCAACGGCCATCCTAATAATCCGCTTTGCACGAGCTTCTTCAACGGTTTGACAGGAGTACCCAGTCCGTAGAACTGGTCTGTAAAACGGAACCAAGTATTCAGGCGGAACATACGTCCGTATTGCTGAACAGCCTCCATCACACGCTTTCCTTCTCCGATCGTACGTGTCATCGGTTTTTCGCACCAGATGTCTTTTCCGGCTTTGGCAGCTTCGACCGACATGATACCGTGCCAGTGAGGCGGAGTGGCAATATGTACGATATCGACATTCGGGTCCAGAATCAAATCGCGGAAATCATGATAAGCGGCTATTTTTTCCTTCACCAGTTTCTTTCCCAGTTCAAGGTGATTTTTATCGACGTCACAAACGGCAACCAAACGTGTACCGGCATAGTTAACATGACCTCTTCCCATACCTCCGGTACCAATAATACCTTTAGTCAATTGATCACTCGGAGCGATATACCCGTTTCCCAATACGTGACGCGGCACAATCGAAAAGAGCGCAACCCCTCCAAGGGTTTTCAGAAAACCTCTTCTGCTTGTTCTCATAGTAAAAATAATAATTTATATAGATTAGCAACTAATTATTTTAAAATATAAGCAATATCTGACAAATATACTATTTTTCTAATAATTCTTGCAGATATTGACGTGTTTTTATAACATAATCATGTCTTGCACCGTTCAATTCGCACTCAATAGTCAATGCTCCTTGAAATCCTTGCTTCTTCAATTCGGCTATGACAGCCGGGAAATTCACCTCTCCGGTCGGGATAGGCACTTCAGCTCCTAATTCATACGGGTTGTTCGGATCCGGATATTTACCATCCTTGGCATGAAATTCTTTGATCAGGCTCCCGAATTGCTTCACGGCATCCAGAGAATTGGCTTTCCCGTACATTAATAGATTAGCCAGATCGCAATTGATAAACACATTGCCGGTTGCTATATCTTTAATGGCACGGATCAAAGTCGTCGGGGTTTCCTGTCCGGTTTCGAAATAGATCATTACGCCACGTTGCTTGGCATAATTCGCCAAATCCTGCATAACTTTAATAAAACCCTTGTACTGTTCGGAAGAGGGATCTTCCGGAATAAAACCGAAATGGGAGTGCATAGCGGGAACTTCCGCCATTTGGCAGAAATCAATCATTTCATGATATTCTTTAATTTTTTCTGCGCGTTCTTCTTCCGGAACCAGACCGATCGTTGCCGGTCCCTGGCGGAAATTCCACTGGCTCTTACTTCCCGGAACACCGACCACCGTCGTCACCTTGATATCATGTTTCTTTGATGCAGCCTTTACTTTTTCCGCAAAATCTTTTGTAAACGCTTTTTTCTGATAATTAAGCTCACAAGAGCCGAATCCCTGATCATGAAGATCTTTAAAGCTTTTATCTATATTACTCATGTCATACTGGATAACGCCAATCGTTATCTTATCCTGAGCCATTATTCCTGAGCAAATAAATAACAAAGCAAAAATCAATAAAGAAAATTTAGTTTTCATCTCCTGATATAGATTAAGTTAATAAACAATGAGAATAAAAAAGAGGGACAACCAAAGGGTTGTAAGTCTTTTTGGTCTCCCTCTTTATTTTAATCTAACAAAAGTAATAATTTATTCCATTGTAGGGTTAAAAGTACCTCCCCAATTATTATTTTGTTCGAGATTCAAATCCGACATGATCAATATCCTGGATTCTGTTCTAATTTCGGATTCAATGATATTTCACTATCAGGAATAGGCAACAAGTTATTTTTATTTAGATCATATCCATTCGGAAACTTAACCTGTATCAACTCTCCCATACCACCAATTACATCACACGGATAAAACTCAGGACCAGCATTCCAACGTTTTATATCATCCCAAAATTGTCCTTCCAGAGCCAACTCTATACGACGTTCATGGCGCAAAGCCTTACGAGCTTCCACCTGCCCTATTCCTTTTTTGATCAAAGGCATTTTCACATCATCCCGTTCTGAACGAATACGGTTAATCAAATCAATGGCGCCGTCTATATCCGTATTAGTTTCAATCAAAGCCTCTGCTTTACATAACAAGACATCTCCATAACGGAGGATCATAAAATCAAGAGGAGACTGGTTTGCAACCACTTGCATTGTTTCAATCGTGTATTTACGTATACCAAAACCAACTTTTTGCCCTGTATGATTCTTTATTTCAACTGGATATAATTGACCTTGGAAATAGGCCCCCGGACGCAAAATCGTAAAATCCAAACGAGGATCCCGGTTTTTATAAGGATCAGCCGAATCCACAGGTGAACCATCTAACGTTTCGTATTCATCAACTAACAATTGAGTCGGAGCAACAGAATTAGAACCATCCATTCCATATTTTAAATTCTGGGGTTGCCAATGCCGATCAAATGAATTACCCTGAGAGAAAGCGCCATCCATAAAGCAAAGAGCAAACAATGTCTCATCATTTCCTTCATTTTCATACTGAAATAGTCCATAATAAGAGGGGAATAATTTGTATTTTCCAAGAGCATCAATTTTATCACAATACTCCAAAACTTTATCCCACTGAGAGGTATACAAATATGATTTCATCTTCATACCCAATGCTGCCCCTAATGTGGCATGTCCATTTACAGCGGCATCTTTCGGAAGCCGTTTGATCGCTTCGTCAAAATCAGCATGTACCTGAGCCCAAATTTCCTCAATAGAAGCCCGTAATACATTACGTCCTTCTTCTGAAGTAAGCGTTTGCGTAACAAGTGGAACTCCACCGTACGACCTGACTAACAAATTATAAAAAACACCTCGCAAGAAATAGATCTCACCCAGCATGACTTCTTTTTCAGCTTCATCTAATCCTTCTACCTTATTGATATTTTCAAGAAAATAGTTTGCACGATAAATTCCACGATAACAGTATTTCCAACGTTCGGAAACAATTGCACCGGAACCGGAGAAAATAGAACCGTCACCTACTTGCATATGTTGTCCTTCCCAATGAGCCCACTGATAAGCATTAGGGGTACAGGCATCTTCACCTCCGCCGTATCCATATACATAATCATTCCTCAAGACATTATAAACACCATTCAAAGCTAAAGTCGCATCTTCAGGAGTTGTCCAGAATGTTTCACTTGTAATCTTATCATCCGGAAGGATATCCAAATAACTCTCACAACTGCTAAAGCCTAATGTTGCGACAGATAATATTATTGTTACTATTTTTTTCATATTTCTATATATTAGAATCGTTCAACATTAAAAAGAGAGATTTAAGCCTATCGAAAAAACACGAGGTATCGGATAATGTCCATATCCGTCAGCAAATGTGTCTCTCTCCGGATCAAATCCTTCATATTTATCACTTACAATCGTGAATACGTCTGTTGCATTTACATATACATAACATTTTTGCAAAAACATCTTATTCGCCAAAACCGTAGGTAAAGTATAGCCCAACTGAACATTTTTCAATTTAAACCATGACATATTACAAGTCCAAAAAGAAGATTCCTGACGGTTCCATGTATCATTCACTTTTATAAGTGGCAGTTCATTTGATGGATTATCTTTCGTCCAAGCATTACGCCATCTTTCCGTAATCGTACCTCCTGAAATGCCAAGTGGTTCCGTCCATGCGTTTTTGAAATAACCATGAACACCTGCTACGCCTGCGAACTGGAAATTCAAATCAAAGTTCTTCCAAGACAGACTTCCATTAAGACCATACGTAAATTTAGGTATCGTATTACCAATTTCCTGCTTATCCTTGTAATCTAATTTACCGTCACCATTTACATCCTTATATTTCAAATCACCAGCGGTCGGCACATATCCATTGTCATACATATGTTTCTGTGCTTCTTCATTCGTCTGGTAAACACCTTCCTGAATGAAACCGTACAATGTTTTATAAGAATATCCTTCACGGATCAGATAAAGTTGATCAGGAGACTTTCCTCCTCTGAATTTGGTAACTTCATTATCTACATATGTTAAATTAGCACCAATGCTATAGTTGAAATCCGAAGCAGCGATACGATCCTGCCAGTTAACATTTATCTCCAAACCCTTATTTTTCATTTCTCCCACATTTTCAAAAGGAGCAGTCAAGCCACCCAATACAGTCGGAATAGGAAGTTGTACAATAATATCAGATGTTTTCCTTACAAAATAATCAGCTTCTATATTCAATCTGTTTTTCAAAAAGCCTAAGTCAAGACCGATATCTGTAGTAGTTGTTGTTTCCCAAGTGATCATTGGATCAACTAATCCAGTAACAGCTGCTCCAGGAGCCAGTGTATTGTTGAAATTATAGCTATTTGCATAATCTTGTGTCAACACTGTCAAATATGGGAAATAGTCACTATTACTGGCATCACCGATATTCTGGTTTCCCAATTTTCCCCATGAAGCACGAATTTTCAAATTATCAAAAACCTCCAGCTTTTTAATAAACTCTTCTTCCCCCAAACGCCATCCGGCAGAAAAAGAAGGGAAATATCCCCAACGATTTCCTTTTGCAAAACGGGAGGAAGCATCTGCTCTCAAATTGACTTCTGCAAGATATTTTCCCATTAAGGCATAATTTATACGTCCAAAATAAGAAAGCATACGCCATTGGTATTTATTACCTATTGCAGTCGGATTCTTTGTACCGGAACTTACCTGATGCAAATCCCCCTTAGAAGGATCCGTTTTGGATGCTTCGGTCACTCGCTTGGTTAGTGCTTCCTGCTGGTACCCAAGTAAAGCCGAAACATCATGTATCTCGCCAAAAGTTCTATTAAAATTAATATTGGCAAAAAATGTAGAATAGAACTCATCCGATACTTTACGGTAAACATTCAATGTAGAAGGAAAATCCAACGGTTTACTTTTATTAGAGCCATCCAAGTCGGTATAACAATAATGAAGCTGGTTATATTTATCCTGATTATTATTGTTGTATTGACCGCTATATTGTGCAGTCAGACTTAAGCCTTCCATAAAATCAATCGTTGCATATACATTTCCTTTCATAAAATCATTGATAGATTGATTCTGTCCATTATATAAATCTGGGAAAGGGTTACGGGTATCTACAATCGGCTGTCCGGCTTTATCACCTGAAAGGTATAAAGCTTGAGTTCCGCCAAATGTTTTTCCATCCTGGAGATAAGGCGTAGAAAACGGATGTCCATTCGCCATCATATAGATAACACGTCCAATCCCATCATAAGGTTGATTGGTCACTTTTCGCATTAAACGTGCTCTTGCACCTAAACGCAACCAGTTACTCACCTTCGCCTCCGTATTTACGGTTAAGCTATAACGTTCCGAATCCGTATTCTTCACTATACCGTTATTCTTCAAATAGCCCAATGATATATAGCTATTTGATTTTTTCCCACCTATCGTTGCAGATAAATTATGCTGAGTAGTAAACGAGTTATGAAATACTTCATCAAAATAATTCGTACTCGGATATTTATAAGGATCATTTCCATTCCGGAAAGCCTGAATTACATCATCCGGAAACAAAGGATTGCTACCACTATTTGTAAAAGCAGAGTTCCAAAGCTCCATATACTCAGGACTATCCGTAATGATATTATATCTCCGTCCTAATTGTTGCATACCGAAATAGCCGGTATAATTAACAGAGACCTTATCACCCGAACCTTTCTTTGTCTCAATCAAGACAACACCATTCGCTGCACGCGAACCATAAATAGCGGCAGATGCTGCATCTTTCAGGACTGTAATGGAAGCGATATCATTAGGAGCCAGTTCAGCCATTCGTCCTTCCACTCCGTCGATAAGAACCAGCGGGTCTGTGTTATTCAACGTACCATATCCACGAACTCTGATTGTCGCACCATCAGAACCGGGAGCACCTGAATTCTGGCTAACCCAAACACCGGTAACTTTTCCGGATAAAGCCTGAGAAGGATCAGTAATAGGCCTATTTTCAAGTTCCTGGCTATATTTTACAGTGGAAACAGAACCTGTCAGATTTGCTTTTTTCTGCACGCCATATCCTACAACTACAACTTCATCCAGTTTTTGTGTATCTTCTTTCAAATTGATATTCAATACACTCTTTCCAGAAACCGGGATTTCCTGATCCAAATAACCAATGTAAGAAACGACTAATATTGCACCTTCCTGAATATTGTCAAGTGTAAATTTACCATCCGCATCGGTAACCGTTCCATTAGTAGTACCTTTCACTACAATATTAGCACCGATTACAGGAATACCAGATTCATCAATTATTGTTCCTGATACTTTTTTATTCTGTTGTGAGACTGCTAAAACATTATTCACAACTTTTACACCTTTTAATGTTGAATTATCTTTCAAAAAGATACGATTGTCTATAATCTTATAACTAATGTCAGTATTATTAAAAACCCTGTTTAAAACATTACTTATAGATTCGTTTTTCATGTTAACCGATATATTCCTAATTTCCTTATTCAATAAAGATTCATCATAAGAAAATTCATATCCGGTCTGTTTACTGATATGTTCGACTAAAACACCAACTGTCGTTTTATTTAATGACAGTTCCAAATTTACATAAGTTTGGGGGGAGCTTACAGCCAATGATGGTGGAACAACACCAAGTAATAAAACTAATGTCGCAATATATGCTTTGCTCTTCATAATATGTGATTTATAAATTAGTATTAATTTCAGTTAGAACTTCTCTTTTTGTATTCTTTGTAAATACATTTCCTCTCTCTTTTTTCTCTTTACTCCATAGGCATTCATTTTTTATTATTCATATATAAAGATTTCTCTCCCCTCTATCCAGTATTGGATAGGAGCTAAAAACTTCAGGTGTTTCAGGATGTCAGGCAAACTTTCATCCTCATTGATCACACATCGGAACTTGCGCTGGGCAAGCTTCGATGATTCCAGATTTATGTTTACATTAAATTTTACGGAGAGTTGATTGACTATTTCCCTAAGCGTGACATTTTCGAAGACAAACTGATTCAGGCGCCACGCCGTACATATATTCACATCCACGACTTCTGTGGTATATTCGTTTTTATGATTGTTATACGTCACCTTTTCTCCCGGTGACATATCCAAAACAGCTTTCCATTGCTTATCGAATAAAGCAACTTTACCTCTTGCTAAAACGGTTTCTACGTTTTGGTGTTTCTCGTCTGTTTTTACATTGAAAGCGGTTCCGAGAACCTTAATATTCACATAATTCGTTGAAACATATAATGGAGATTGAGCATTCTTTGCAACGTCAAAGAATGCTTCTCCTTGCAAGGAGAAGCATTCTTTGCAACGTCAAAGAATGCTTCTCCTTGCAAGGAGAGTTTACGGCTATTTTCGGCAAAAGCCTCAGGAATCTTCAATGAAGAACCCGCCTTTAGCCAAACGGCCGATCCATCCGCAAGCATGATTTTTTTCACATCCTCCCCTTGTTTCACCGTAATCGTCACATAATTATCAGGTCTCAGATAATCCCATCCCACATAAGAAAAAGAAACCAAAAGCAAAATTACGGCAGCATATCTCATCACGGAGCGAAATATTTGAAAACGTCTTCTACTATTGATTTTGGCATTCAACTTTTCCAATGCCTTTTCAATATGCTCAGACGTATTATATTGAGTAAACTTCCCCGAAATGCGAAGCTCCACCAATTTTGAAAAAACATCTTCATTATCAATTGACAAAGCACGCCACTCTTGCACTTTTACCATCTCTTCTGGAGAAAGTGTATCGATCAAGTATTTCGCTAAAAGTCTATAATCAAAATCCATTTTTTTCCTTTTACTAATGCTAAACGAACAACTCGGGAAAAATACTGAGATAAATCTATTTTTTTTATCTTTTCAAGGGTAATTTAAGACGATCATATCAAAATTTGCTAAAAATCATAAGCGACAGAAACTTTCAACACAACTTTTATTATCTCACGACAGCCACCTAATTTTTACGACGATATTCAGTCGGAGTCATCCCATAGTTTTGTTTAAAGGCAGTACTAAAATAACGGGCGCTGGAAAAACCGGTACGATCCGCCACATCCTGAATGCTCATATCCTTATGGGATGAAAGCAAACGAGCAGCTTCAACCATACGGAACTTGATCACATAATCGCCGATGGAAATATCCGACAAATGGCTGAATTTGCTATAAAGTGTCGTACGGCTCATCGCCATTCCGGAAGCGATAAAGGCAACGTTCAGATCCGGATTAGCCAGATTTTCATGAATCAACAGATTCAATTTCTGCATGAATTGTTCATCCGCATTACTGGTCGCATCCTCTTTGGGTGAGAACAAGCAACCGGATTCCCGATAACGTGCCCGAAGCTGGTCACGCTGTCTCAACACATTCCGCAAAATTACCATCAAAGAATCCACATCAAATGGCTTTGCCAAATAGATGTCAGCACCCGACTTATACCCCTCGACTGAACTGGCAGGATCAGCTTTGGCTGTCAACAATATAACTGGAATATGACTGACTTTCAAATCATTTTTAACCCGACGGCATAACTCGTAACCGTCCATCCGGGGCATCATGACATCACTGACTATGATATTCGGCTGAGATTGCCCCAAAAACTCCCATGCCTCCTCACCGTCACCGGCCGCATAGACATCCTTGAACTCCGCCTGCAAGATATTAAACAAATAGTCACGCAGCTCCGGTTCATCTTCGACCACCAACGCAGTGTATTTCGCAAACGAGAAACCGGCTTGCAAAGCCTGGAGATTCGCATCCTTAACATCAGCATCCTCCATTTCCGAACAAACGACACTGTCCGGTTCTTCAGATACAGACGCCTGCACTAACGGCAAATCAAAATAAAAAGTCGCACCTCTGTCTTCATTACTGTAAGCACCGATGCTTCCTCCATGCAGTTCCACCAGTTTACGAGCGTAAGCCAAACCGATCCCGCTTCCTTTACGGTTATGGTCACCCTGGTAAAAACGAGAGAAAAGACGATCCATATCCACATGAGCCAGCCCAATCCCTTGGTCAGCAAGAGAAATGCGCAGGCTCGTTTCCATACGTTCCGTACTAATGACCAGCGAAGTATCCGTCTCACTGAACTTCATCGCATTTATCAACAAATTGGACAACACGACACGGCATTTGGCGGCATCGAAAGGAATCTTCTCCACCGAAGTATCCAACTTGTATTCCAACCGAATATTACGAGCCTCAAATTCTTGTGCAAAATCATGCGTTACCGTTCGTATCCAATCAGCAACATTATAAAAACGGACATCCATAACATCGCCATTCGTATCTGATTTTTGTGCATCTAACACCATATCAACAATTTCACGTATCCGACAAGTCTGCAACAACAAACCATCCAATTGCCTGGAAACATCATTATCCATCACTTTTCCGGATTTCAACAAACGTTTGAGCGGAGCGTATATCAAAGTCAACGGCGTACGAAGTTCATGACTGATATTGACCATAAAACGAACCTTCTCTTCATAAAATTTACGTTCATGCTCTTTCATTTCCCAAGCGAGTTCCTGCTCTTTACGCTTCATAATCGATCGGATTATCCATGAGGCCATCGTCATCACCATCAAAAACAAAACTATCCAAAACCAGGCACGTTGCCATAAAGGAGGGATTACATCAACTGTCAGCAATTTCAAAGGTGCACTCCAATCACCATTTCGTTTGCTATATGAAACCCATAATTCGTAGTTACCGGGAGAAAGAGCCGGAAAATTAAAGGCATGACTGGACGTCTCCAGCAAATCCTCACGGTCTCCTTTGATGTAAAAACGAAACAATTTTTTCCGCATCAAATCCTTCTCTTTAACAATGACACTCAATCCCAAAGAAGAATAATCCCAAGGAACGGAAACGGCCTGCTCGCCAAATAGACCATCCAGATGGATAAAAGAGCCATCTAGAGCCAAATTGATCAGGCTGACAGAAAAATCCTCTTCTTCTTGAAATTTCTGATCCTGCCGTATTCGCACCACTCCCTCTACTCCAGCCATATAAATATCACCGAAGACAGATTTCAAAGCAGGCTGTGGCAAAAATTCGTGTGTAAAAACTCCATCAGACTCTCCGAAAACGACGATACGCTTCTCTTGAGGGACATATGCATACAATCCTTCATGCGTACTAATCCACAATTGCTCACTGTTATCGAAAGCAAGAGACATAACTCCGACAAAACGCTTTGTATCAATCGTATCCATTTTTTGCAGAGTACGATCATAGGCATATAAACCGGAAGTCGTGCCCAGCCAGAAACGTTTGTCCTTACCTTGCTTTATTGACGTTATCGTGCCGATCTCCTCACCGGGCAAAAAAACCGGACGTAACTCTTCGCTCGGAAAATCCAGAACGTAAAGTCCGGCAGATGTACCGATATAGCACGAGTCGCCCACGACGAAACGAGGAGCCTGAAAATTCGGCAACATGTTTTCATGCAAAGGTTCAAATTGACATTTCCGATGGTCATACACAAACAAATAATTATCGGTCAAAAGACAAAAACGATCATCATCCACACGATACAGGCGAATCGCATTTCCACACAGAAAAAGATCGTTCCGGACGTCTCCCCAATTCAAAGGGAACTCCCTGCATTCACCTGTATTCTTGTTAAAACGACAAAGTCCGACTCCAAACAAAGACAACAACAACTCCGAATCATTATAAGGCATAATGGAGACAATCTTCATCCCTTCTGTCTGTCGATACTCTTGAAATGTCTCTTTTTCCGGATCAAACAAATTCATTCCGCCACCATCTGTACCCATCCATATTTTACCGTCACGATCTTCATACATAGACGCAACTGATTGGAAACTCAAACCGTAAGTAGCTCCAGGGGGAGCATCCCGATAAGTAGTCATGTAGACAGGCTTAATACCAATCAAACCACCTAAAATACTACCGGCCCAGATATTCCCTTCATCGTCGATATACAGGCTGGCAAAAGAGTTCACCGGAAGAGAATGACGATCGCCCGGAAGGTGCACGATCCCTTTCACGGATTTGGTGGCATAGTTATAAATATTAATGCCTCCTCCGTCGGTCGCCAACCAAAGTTCACCATCTTTTTCCCGCATATCCTGCACGACATTGTGCGTCAAGCGCTCCGGTGTTTCCAGATGCTCGACCAACCGTCCTTCGCGGTCGTAGCAATAAACACCTTTATTATAGACTGACACCCAAGTCCTTCCATGTGAATCCAGAAACAGGGCAGGTATATTCTTTTCCTGAGTAAACGACACTCGCTCCATAGTCCCCGTCTTCGGGTAATACCACCAAATGCCGTTTCCGCGAAAAGATAGAATAATCTTTCCTTCTTTTTCATCATACCAATAAGCACGGTTGGGCACAGAGATAGGCATGGTATTCTTCAACTCGCACTTGCCAATTTTCTTTTCCTCATAAGAATAATAATACACACCTTTCATACCAAAAAAATAGACTCCTTCCGACATAAGGAGACAGCAAGTCGCTACTACCGGTTCTCCGTCCAACTCCAGACAAGCAAATTTACGGGTATTACGGTCGAAAATTGCCAGTCCACGACTAGTCCCTACCCAAATATTCCGAGCCGCATCTTCTTCCAAGAAAACGACATCATTATAAGGAAGAGAATACGGATTATCTTTATCTTCTTGGAAAACCGTGATTTTTTCCCTGTCGAAACGGTTCAAACCAAACCGAGTCCCAATCCATAAAACGCCTCTATCATCTACCAATACACATTTTACTGAAGATTGTGATAAGCCTTCCTCTAATGAAATTTGTTTAAAATAATACTTGGGAACTGCCTGAAGAGCCCCTGTTAAGAATATGAAAAATAATATTAGATATAATTGTATATACCTCCCAAACACTTGCATAATTACATATCACCCTTTGGCGTGCAAAAATACAAAATCATCCGAAATACAAGCCCTAAAGAACAAAAAAAACAATTTTTAATTTTTCTCGAATGATATCAGACATAGAGAATACACCCAAAATCATAGATTTACTCTAAGAGCCCGATAAAAGCTCTTCTTTAGCCATCCGGATTCGCTGATTAAAAAAAATTTCGACTTCACTCCATAAATAATAAGGATAGCGAGGTGTTGTCAATGGAAGGGACACCTCTTTCTCGTTTAGCAGAAATTTCACCCATATTTCTCCCTTTTCATCATGACAAAAAATCCACTGTATATTAGCCGCCATCGGAGCAATCTCGTAATCCTTCCAATACACAGATACAGAATCAGGATCTGCAACACGTACGTCAGCATTTCGTATACCCATCAACGCCACAAAAGGTATGATTGTTTCTGCATGAGCAAAACGAAAATTTGCATGGTTATCCGACTTTGCATTTATCACCTCATCAGCAGTACGGATAAATTCAGAAAGCAAAGGCCACGCAATCGCTACCGGCAACATTCGACCAATCGGAGCGGAACTCTTGCTCATGTACTGTCGCAAGTTTTGAGTCTGCCAATAGCGGCTCCATTCATTCGAAGTAAAAGAACAGATCTCATTCAGAGAAAGTCCAGTATCAGGTAATATCGCAATAATTGAAAATAAATCCATCACAAAATCCCTATCTTCTTTCTCCGTTCCGCTTCTGAGGAAAAGTCGTTTCATAACAGTGGAAGTGGGTATCTTGATTTGAGAAAATTTCTCATAAACAGCAATCCAATCCCCTTTCTTCTTATAATTGACATAAGATTCATTCAGATCGAAAAAACGAAGAATATCATCATATTCTCTTCCCTTGTTTCGCTTTATCTTCAATGACGGATTTTCTCTCAGCAAACAAGAGAGAAACGCGTCCATACTATTTATACAACGAGGCACATAAGTGGCTATCGCCTCCACCTCTGCCGAATCAGCAAATAAACAAGGATAATTTTTTGACATACGCCAAGCAATACCCTCTTGTTCTTTTTTGCCCAAAGATGATAATTCACCCCATTTGCCCTTAAACTGCTCAGATACCTCTTGCATAAATAAAAGTAGATCCCAACCTTCTTTTGTCAACATTTTATGTTTTCCTGCTAATGACAGCCTTGTTATCACTTTATCCAACGCTTTCCCTGAAGTCGGAAATCGTGCACCGTGTCTTCCGAGATGGTTAATATAAAAAGGAACCATGCCATCCTGAACTAAATAAGATGAATTTTCCAGAGAAGGATACGGCATAGCCGTCCCTGCATATTGCTGTTCCTCTTGTCCTATTGATAAATGGGAATAAATAAACAAACAAAATATAAATATCGATATCTTTCTCATACCAAGATCATTTTATTTAGATTATAACAAGAATATCCAAATGTCTGTTCATTCCGACGGGTTAGTAGTGGCATTTTGACAAACTCGTAAAACGACCTCATTCCATAAGACACATACAAAATATATAAACAATCGGCAACGAGATAGAAAGAAGATGATTATTCTTTTTTTTTATCTTTTTACCAAAGTCTGAAATAGTTCTCCAAAATATTCTTCAAAAATCTTAAGTACACCAACAAAAAAGTATCGAACTTCTATTTCTTATAAAAACAGTAGCCCGTTACGGGTTCATTTACTCATTAAATTCAAAATCGTATGGAAACAAAAAGTAAAAAAGCAAAAAGCTCCTTCCTTAATTTAGGAAGCAACATGGGAAAAAGTAAATTATTGCAAGGTGTCGTCACATTGGCCGGAATCGTTTTGTATCTTCTCGCACGCAAATCAAAAAATAAGATAAGACATACATTTTTATTGATTTTGGTTTGCACAATGGGAGTCGTTTCTTTCTCATGCGGTAACAAAAGCCAAAAGAAAGTCGATCTCAACAAAGCATTGGACAATGCCATTGAAAGAGTGGAAGATGAAGCTGACAAATTAGACAAGACTTGGGACGACACAAAAAAAGAGACCCGGAAGGAAGCAGAGAAAGTCAAACATGAAATAGAAAAGATTCAAAAATAAAGAAAATATAGCTATGGACTTACATTCAGGATTACCATACTGGATAATCAAAAATCCACTGTTCGATTACTACAATCCGCTGAAAAAGGATCTGGAAACAGATATAGTAATCATCGGTTCCGGTATAACCGGCGCCCTTATGGCTCACGAATTGTGCCGGACGGGACTGGAATGTTGCGTTGTGGATAAACGGAGTATCGCCACGGGCAGTTCCGCGGCCAGCACGGCACTCTTGCAATATGAAATTGACGTTCCGCTTTGCCGAATGGCTGAACAAATTGGTGAAAAAAATGCAGTAACTGCCTACCGGTCTTGCCTGCAATCCATCTCAGACATCGAAGCCGTTTTGAAAGAGACGGATATCGATGCAGACTTTGAGCGGTTACCGAGTATTTTCTATGCCAGCGACGAAAAAGGAGTAAAACTCATCGAACGTGAATATGAAATACGCAAACGCTATGAGCTTCCAGTAGAATTGTTAAACAAGGGAGAGCTTCATAAGCGATACAAAATGAGAACATACGCCGGAGCGTTACTAAATCGTCAGTCCGCACAGCTCGATGCCTACAAGGCGGCAACCCTACTCTTCCGGTATCATATAAAAAAAGATCATTTACAAATATTCACCCATACAAAAATCACATCTTGTGAAGAAACGCCTCAAGGTTGCCGGCTCAAAACAAAGGATGACCGGACCATCCGATGTAAATATGTAATTGTCGCCGCTGGATTCGAAGCCGGGCAGTTCTTACCTGAGAAAGTAATGAAACTGACCTCGACTTACGCACTTATATCCCACCCTATTGACAATAAGGATCTATGGCCCGAACACAGTCTCATCTGGGAAACGGCAGAACCTTATATCTATGTTAGGACCAGTGGTAACCGAATCATCATCGGAGGAGAAGACGAAGATTTCAATAACCCTGAAGCAAGGGATGAACTGCTCCGGGAAAAGACGGAAAAACTTGAAAAGAAATTCCATACCTTACTGCCCTCCGTCCCTTTCAAGGCAGAAATGACCTGGTGCGGAACCTTCAGTACGACAAAAGACGGACTCCCCTTCATCGGAACATGGCCAGGAACGGAACGCATATTCTTTGATCTTGGGTACGGGGGCAACGGAATCACGTTCAGCATGATCGGAGCACAGATTATAAGCAACCTCTTACAAGGAAAAGAAGATGAGCGAAAAGATGTATTCGGTTTCGGACGGATATGCTAAATTTTGTAAAAGAAAACAGCCTTGTCCCTGCATTCGACGCAGGGACAGCCTCTCTCTAATTATTGGTTTAACCACACCGGAAATCTTCTCCTCCCGTAGAAATCATAAAAAAGTAATCCTATCCAACTGGTGAGGATAATCAATACACCAACGATCAACTTCCTTTTTTTAGGGGCATCAAGATTCCAAATTCTAAATGCGGGTTTCAAAGCCAAGACCAAGCCTATAAACCAAATTGCAAAACCAACCATATCCGCTTCGTATTTACTAGCATAAAACAATCTTTTATCTGTTGATCTAAATCAATCTTCCAACTTATACAATTCGAATTCATATTTATGCAGATAACTGCAATTTCCATCACAAACTTTTATATGTCGGGGGATCGTGTCAGAGGCCATCATACATCTGTTTCCGAACAAATAGGAACATCTAAGCCTGTATGCTTCAACAGCCAACGACTTTTCATATCCGCATCCCTCTTTATATGCATCGTAACAAATACGGTAAAGATGTTCGTAATCCATTTGGACAGAATTCATCAATTCATTTTTCAGAGTTTCTTCCCAATTCATAGTTATTTAAAATAGTTGTTTACAGAATCTTATTTTTAAAGTAAACAACACGTATATAAAAATAGTTTACATAAAAATAAAACCTTAATCATATGCAAATATAACATTTAGACACACTTAGTATATTCCTACAAAAATAGATGTTAATATTCTCTCTTTACAACAAACAAAAATCTTTTTATGGCTGTTTATTTAATGTGAATCGGGTATGGTACCAACACCTATATTTCACATGATTATTCTTTTATATTAATGCATAAAACTTAGTCATATGTATTTTATATGGTATATTATTATCGGAATCTTAGCCGGTTTTATTGCTGGTAAGGTCATGCGTGGAGGAGGGTTCGGTATCCTCATCAATTTACTGGTCGGCATAGCTGGCGGCCTGTTAGGAGGTTGGGTCTTCGGCCTGTTAGGCATTGCTACGGCGGGCATCTTGGGCAGTTTGATCACCTCTGTTGCTGGAGCTATCTTGTTATTGTGGATCGTTTCATTATTCAAAAGTCCACATAAAACAGATATATAATCAATTATTTATTCATCTTTTAAAACTATTGAATTTATGGAAACAAGTTGTTCAAAATTTTGGCTGGGCCTGGGTTTAGGCTCAATCATCGGTGTAGTAGCTTACCGTTTTAGCTGTTCTTCTAAAGGCAAAATGTTAAAAGAAAAAGCATGCCATGTCCTTCATCGGATGGGTGGTAAAGCAGAAGACATGATTGATTCCGCAAAAGACAAGGTTGCGGAAGCCGGAACAAAAGTGGCCGACAAGGTCGCCAAGGAAACTTTTAACATCGCAGAAAAAGCCGATGATGTGAAAAACAAAGTGCACAATTTTGCCGATAATGCAAAAAAGTAATTGAATGTGCCTCATTAAATGTATAATTAAAACTTTCGAGTTATGTTTTATCATGTAAAAGATTTGCAATACAACGCACGCGTTTCCGCTCCGGATCCACGTTTCGCACGTGTCCTCCTTGAGGCTTTCGGCGGCGCAAACGGAGAATTGAAATCGGCTTTGCAATATTTCGTACAAGCTTTCAGTTGCCATAATCCTCACCCTGACAAATATGATATGCTGATGGACATCGCAACAGAAGAGTTGGGACACCTCGAAATCGTCGGGGCTACCATCCAAATGCTCCTCGGGCCTGTAAACGGAAAAATGAAGGACGTGGTGGAAAACATGGAAATCAATATGATGATGAATGGCAAAGGAGCCAAAGAAGATCTCATCCATCAAGCATTCACAAATCCGCAGTTCTTGGTAACTTCCCCCGGAAGTCCCACACTGACAGACAGCAACGGAAATCCGTGGTGTGCTACCTATGTATCCGCTAATGCAGATCTGACCGTGGATCTCCGTTCCAACATGGCAGGAGAATGCCGTGCAAAGATCGGATATGAAAATCTTATACCGCTGACGGATGATTCCTACGTGAAAGAGACGCTCACGTTTCTTATGACACGCGAAGTAACCCATTTTCAACAGTTCGAAGCGGCATTGGAGACCATCCAACCCAACTTTCCTCCCGGAGTGTTTCAAACCTCCCCCAAATACAGCAACCTGTATTTCAACATGTCCAAAGGCAAAGATGCCCGCGGGCCGTGGAATGAAGGAAAAAGTACACGCTTGAAAGAAGAATGGCAATACATTGACGATCCTTTACAAGAAGTACGAAACACCAATGGGCTCGTCGACCGTAAACCGGCAGGTACATACCGCACGGAAAAAGAGGTCCAGGAAATGGACAATGAACTTGCCAAAGAACGCAGCGAAGAAGTCCTTTCTTCTTTACCCGACGGAGTCATGAGTTGGTGTAACTACCAAGATAAAAAAGGAAACAGAAAATAAACTGTCGCCAAGTAATATATTCACTTTAAAATTTATCAGATTATGAACAAGAAGAATGAAAAAAAGCAGGTAGAAACAAAGGGTACGAAAAAACAAACCCAGACTAAAGAATGCAAGTGCTCAACTTCAGAAAAAAATCGGCCAAAAAGTAACCGAAACGTCACTTGTAAGTAATTAACCCCTATCCCCGGCGAAGAAAAATGTCTTCGCCGGGATTTTTTATACCCTCTACAAAGCGAAATCATCTCATTGTTTTCGCCTTATGTTTATATGCTTAACCGTAGTATACCAAAGCAACCGCACAAACTCTGCAGTAACAATTTCTTATTTCTATGGACAGGATATTCTTTTTCGTTCCGAATAATTCTTTCTAAAATGCCTATTAATTTTATAATCGGTGTCAGTGATTATAAAATCAGTGGTTGTGATTATATAATCGCTGGCACTAATTATATAATCACAACCACTGATTACAGAATTAACAGGCACTTTGATGTTTTTTATGCCTATGTAGATAAGTTTTCTTGCAGTGAGGAAACATCATATCTCATATTATATGATTCATAAGACCGTATTGCTATAAAATGAATTTGGTGCGGCTATCTTGATAGCACGATGATTGTTTCTACAAAAACTTTATATGGATATGCTTGTACTGAAGGCAAGAAGAGAGAGATTGCTTCTATATAGCACGAACGGGGAGGCTCTTTTATAAGGCCTCCCCGTTATACTAATGAAAGAATCTATTAAAGAAGATATTTCTCCCCAATCACATATCTATTCGTTCCTGCGTTTTCCGGCTACCGTAAGCACCAGCCAAACTACACAAGACAGCACCGATCAAGATAGCAAAGAAAGATACAAGAGCCGAGCGAGCCGCAGCGTCCGTAGCTTTATCAGCCGCTTCCAGTGCATTTTGCTTCACTTCCTGCCATTCCTGGATCGCTTTATCCAGATTTTGTTCCAGATTTTGAATTTGTTTGTCGGCCTCTGCAGTCGCCTTTTGCATGATTTCCGTATACTGCTTGACCGCCTTGTCTGCTTCAGCTTTCGACATATCGGTATTATTTGCCAATGCTTTGGCAAGATCATTCCGGTCTATGCTTTTTGCCAGCTTATTCGTCTGTTCCTTCACTCGAGCCAGAAAATCTTTAAAAATCTCATCTGCATCTTGTGGAGACGCGATGGCTTTCTTCACAGATTTGCCAAAGTCGGCCTTCACCCCCTCCAACTGCTTCTGCAAATAATCAGGTTGCAACTCTTTCACTTTGCTTTTCACAAGAACCGCACGAATATTTTTTGGCAACTCTCCGTGTTTCAAATCGACTTTAAAATCGATTTCACCGAACAATTCTTTCGCCTGATCCGAAAGAGCGGAGACTCCACCGCCCACAACCGAACCGGTTCCGGAAATAACCCCTCCGGCCACCGACGATGCGGCTCCCAATGCATTCATTGTAAGTTTGGCCGCCCCGGCAGTAAGTAAAACACAGAAAAATGTCCCTACAATAAGAGTTGTACCCCAAACTAAAAAACCATGTATCAAGCCATCCACCCCGGCTAATTTTCCGGCGACGAAACCACCGGCAACCATACTGACAATCAAAGCCACAGCCGTACCTATGCCGACCGTTGTCCCAATCCCAGAGACGGGATTATCAGCAAACGGGTCAAACAAAAACAGACCGATACTGGAGCCTAACACCGATAACAAGATAGAGACAGCCAACACCGTCACTACACCGCCAAAAACACTTCCCCAAGAAACTCTTTTTTTCAACTCAATCAAATTATTTATATGTGTCATAATGCATTTATTCTAATCATTTATAATTCTTGTATTCATAAAAACAGAGAGACCATCTCCGGATTATTCCAGGATGGTCTCTTCATTTTCTATTCTTGTTCTACATAAAGAATCACGGCACGATTCCATTCCGGTTTATCAAAAGGAGGTTCCTTGTCACCGACCCATTCCACCTTTATCCTGTCACGACTGATATTATAGTCGCTGATCAAAATACGGGCTACATTTTGTGCTCTTTCAGCAGAAAGTTTCTCGTTGATCTGACTTGTTCCGGTCTTACGATCCGTATAACCGATCACACGCACCTTGAACTGCGGGTTATCTTTCAGATATTGCGCAATATTGTAAATATTAACCCCCTGATAAGGATCTACTTTCGTTTGATTGATCTTAAAGAGAACCACATTGTTTATCAACGGATTATCCTCAAACTCAACCACCTTTTCGGTTATCACCTCAGGTTCAGGGCAGTCCGGGCAGTCCACTGGACGTTGTGCCAACTCCTGATTCTGGGCATACAGTTCATTAATCCGACTGTTCAACGCATCGATTTCCTGAGGATTTCTCAACTCCGCTTCCGAGAAAGCAGCCGTCTTTCCTAAATTAAAGATCAGTCCGGCCGATGCGGTTCCCAAGATATCATAATTGCCACTGCTCTTGACTTGATTGAACTCGCTTCTGACAGCCGTTGCTGCAAACTCGATAGAAAGAGTCACCCGGTCGGACAGTTTGAAATTGTTGATAATACCGGCATTGAGCGTCATGCCATTCATACGGGTATGCCCGCCTGCATACGTCGGTTGGTTCGTATAGTCCCATCCAAAAGCCCATCCGAAACCGACATAAGGTACAAGGCTATATACACGATCCGAACTATACTTCATGAAATAATCAGTCATGCTCCACATCAAATCCGCTTGTACCGTCGCAAACCTATTACGTGACATGATAGTCGCATTATCATTGAATGTATGCAGATTCGTCAAACCTGCTCCCTTGATACGTGTTCCCAAATAAGGATTGATCCATTTACCGAACTGAACTTCCGGTGCCACGGTAAACCGATGGAAGAAGTCGGCATCACTATTTCTGTCGCCAAAATAAATATTGGCACCTGCACCTGCTCCAATAAACCAATGATCCCAGAAACCATTATTGATAAATGTTGCTTTACGGGCAGGTTCCGAACTTTGACCTTCTTTCGATTGGGCAAAAGAGGTCTGTATGATGCTACAAAGCACCATAATAAACAAATACTTCTTCATGATTGATTTTTTTTGTGATAAAAATAGCCGGGATCAAAAACGATATCCCCAGCCGAATGCTATTACGGAAGAATTGTCTTTGCCAAAGACATATTTATATTCGACATTAAGAAAATTACGCGAATTGAGATTATAGGTCAATCCACCTCCCACGTTAAAACCAAAATTTGTAGAACTGTGCGAATCCAACGTAACCTCTCCTTCTTCTCCTTTTACGGTCCGTTTCCCTTGGAAATTATTTTGTAGGTTAAATCCCGCCAAAGGATAAAGCGACAAATGATCTTCACTCAAATCAAACACATAATGTGCGTTGACATCTACATCCAAACCTGTTGTTTTATCTTTCGGGAAAAAGAACATCAGATCCGGTGCCAAACGAACATGATCCGTCAAATTGTACCGTCCTTGAACGCCTAACATCACACGTTTAAAATCCGTCTGATAACCAAAATTCCCCAACAATGAGAAATTTCCTTTTTGGGCAAAAACGCCAATAGATGTTATCAGCAAAAATACTATAAAAAGAATCTTTTTCATCTGAATAATTTTTAATTATACACTTCTTTAAACACTTGGAGCAACATCAAATTCATATTTTAATATTATTTCCGATATTACTCTCGTAAAACACAAGCATATTAAGCTTATTATTTACAAATAATCACCAACAAATTTATTTCAAACAATACCCTCCTTCTTTAAAAATTACCTACAAATAAATCTATTATTGCAATAAAGACTATACATTTTTATAGAATAACAACAGCATTTTTTATTTTGTTTCCTACTAATAAAAACAAAACCAATATCCTAAGTTTTTTCAGATTCATATTAGTTTTGAAAATAATAGTATTCAATCATATTCATGCATATTGGTAATCTTTCAGTGTATTTTGTAATTCCTTGCGTGCAAAAAAGATACGACTCTTTACCGTTCCCAAGGGAAGATCCAGTTCTTCTGCTATCTCATGATATTTATAACCATTCAGATACAATGAAAACGGAATTTTAAGCTCACTACTGAGCCCAGCAACAACTCTTGTGACCTCCTGAATCTGGTAAATCTTATCCGGAGAACCCGAAATGGAATCATTGGGAACATTCAGATTATACAAATCCGCATTTTGGTCAACGATACTCTGTACACGAACAACCTTATGATAGTTGTTTATAAAGATATTACGCATTATGGTCATAACCCAACCAGCAAAATTGACATTATCTACAAACTTTTCCTGATTATCCAAAACTTTCAGCGTCGTATCCTGCAACAGATCCAAAGCGTCATCCCTATTAGCAGTAAGTTTGATGGCAAAACTCATCATGTGTTCCTGTAGACCGACCAGTCTTTGTTGAAATTGCATCCTATCCATATATTTATTTTTTTGTTAAAAATTTTACCTGCCACAAAACTATACTTCTCCTCTTTATCCATAAGTTCAAATTCGTCCGAAAAGACTCTGGATTCGTTTTTTATCCCTTTGTAAGATACATATCGGACGATTTCGTACATTTTTACTATAAAACCTGATCCCTACTAAATATTCACAGCAATCTCTAAGAACCTATCTATATCACTAAAAATGAAATCGTTCTATAAAAAACCAAGAGAATATGATAAAATATCGGATAAGACTAAATACATTAAGTGCGATTACTCGGATTTCCACCCGAGTAACCGCACTCATATAAATTAATACTGAATTATGAGGATTATTTTGCCGTATATGACTTTTTTGTCACGACTTTACCATCCAAATCAAGCACAACCAGATTCATCCGGTCGCCATCAGTCTCCACAGAAACCACACTATTATTTGAATTTACCAAAACCGGGAATTTGATGCCGGCACTCGGCTCCTCATATTTATTCCGATGGAGGTGTCCGCATAACATCAGATCCACTCCGAGTTCGTTCAAGATAGGGACGAATTTCTTCAAGACATCTTTTTGCCCATGCCAGATATTGAGATCAGCCGAAGGTGGCATATGTGCAATGACAACTTTAAATTTAGCCTGCTTGAAATCTTCATTTTTGTATAATTCTTTCATCCATTCCACCTGATCCGTGCGATAGCCGTCATAATCGGTTATGCCGCTGTACTCGATATCGGAATCCGGTTTGTCCTCACCCGTATCCAACATAATGAAACACACAGGTCCCTGTCTGAAAAGATAATACAAAAAGGGTTCTTTAGGAGAAAAATATTTCTGGAACGATGTTGCAAACTCACCGCGGGTTTCATGGTTTCCGCGAGCATAATACATCGGTTTTTCCGAGGCAAACAGATCGATACTTTCTTTCATAAATCCGTTAAAGATCGTTTGCTCGTCCTTGAATTCCGAAACCATATCCCCGTTGAAAATAATCAAATCTTTATCTTTATAATTGGCTGCGTTCAACAATTTCGTGATAATATTTTCACGCCCGTGGATATCATTGATCATCGCAAAAGAAGTCTCTTTCTTATCCGGATCGCAAGTTGTAAACGTCAACGCTTTCTTTTTATAAACATCCGAAGCTGCTACACGTCCGTATACGACATTAATCCCTTCGTGCGACAACACTTCCTGGGAATAGATACGATAACGATAGGTCGTTCCGGGAGTCAGAGCTTTTACCTTTACGGTATGAAGCAAAGAAGTGTTTTTAACTCCATTGGTCGTATCGAAATATTTAGGCCGTTCTTCTCCATAATAATGAGTTCCGTCATTCGGGGCCAGTTCCACCCAACCAATAGACGGTTTATCCGCCACCCAGACAATAGTTGCCTCATCCTCTTTTACATTCTGCAAATAAGGTCCGTAAAGAATCTTTATCTGCGCAGTTGCCACCTGAGTGGCAACTGTGAGCAAAAGTGCATATATCAAATTTCTAATATACTTCATTACAAATAAATAGGGTTGATCTATTAATAGCCGTCATTCTGAACCAATTGAGGGTTCGCATCCATCTCTGCCTGCATAATAGGCAGATGGAACTGTTTCTTATCGAAATAACGCACCTCGACCAAACGGTCTTCACGCGAAGCATTCACATCGATCACGGCACGACGGTCCGGATCCGGTTCGTCATAGTCGACAGTTCCGCACAGACGATACAAGTCACCCGGCATAACGGCCTCTACCACTTTCCTTCCGGTTTTGGCTCCGCTCTTGTCGTATTCGTCCCAGCGAACGATATCTTCAAAGCGGAAACCTTCACCGGCCAATTCGATCGTGCGTTCCCTTCTTACCAATTCACGCACTTTGGCTTGTGTATTATATTTGGAACGGTCGACAGCAATATGGCCTCCGCGCAAACGCAACTGGTCGATGATATTCATAGCTTCCTGCAAATCCTGGTTCAATTCGACCAGACATTCAGCTTTTGTCAACAATATCTCCGCATACCGGAAGATAATCGGGCACAAGGCATCGTCGTTCATGGATGTAGAATATTGTCCCTGATTAGGATACAAATATTTAGCCCACAACATGCCGGTATGAGAAGCATTGTCTGCCGCCGTATAATAGTCCTTATTAGAAGAACCGTTCGGCAATGTCTTGTCAAGCGTATTGAAAATGCGAGGCACATTATTACGGCCCACCCAATCCAATCCGGAATAGATAACCGTATTTTTCAACCGCGGATCACGATTATAGAACGGGTGAACCGGATCATAGCCTGAACCTGCTTCATCAATCATCTTGCCATCCGCCATTTCAAACATATCGACCATGTTCTGCGTGGGAACGAACGAGGCCCAACCGCCATCCGAGTTGTTATAAAAACGGATCACATCACCATATTTATAAGTGGTTTGAACATGTTCGTAAGTACAAATAATTTCCTTCGAATCCTGTCCGGCCATGGAAAACATATTCAGAAAATCAGGGTCTAATTCATACTGGTTCAGAGCGATTACTTTATTGGCTGCATCCAACGCCTCCGTATAATTTCCCCACAGCAAATTGAAGCGGGCAATCATCGAAAGAACCGTACCTTTGGCGACGCGTCCCTTTTCGGCCGGTTTCTCCGCGATATGTTCGGCACTCCACATCAGGTCGTTCATGGCATGCTCTTTCACCTTCGCTTCCGGTTCGCGGGGAAGTTTGGCGTCGTCAGCCGTTGCAGGAACAAAGTCCATGATCACGGCATCCCCGTACCAGGTTGCCAGATACGCGTGGCTATATCCACGAATCGCACGTACTTGTGCCAGAAAATCATTTTTCTTCGTCTCCGTCATTGCGGTAGCCGGAACCAAATCGATATTTTCTATCACAAAGTTACAACGCCGTATCGTCTCATACTGCCTCCAGTAATTCGGAGCTGCAGTAGGTGAAACGCTTCCCCTTCCCATATTTCTCATATTAGAAGCATTCGTATAATTGAAACCTATATCCGAATAGCTATCTTCGTAAAAGATGAATTTAGATCCGATATAATTATTAACCCACCAATTGTATGCAGCAGTCACAGCTGCATCGACATCCTCGGAGGTGTTCCAAAAAGTATTGGAAGTTAACTGATCCTTTGGATTCAGATCAAAGAAATCATCGCATGAGAAAAAGGCTCCCGCCCCGGCAAAACAAAGTGCGAGACTTAATATTTGTTTTAGTTTCATATTGCAATCATTTAAAACGTTACATTAATACCAAAAGAATGACTTTTATTAATCGGATAAATATCCAAATTACCAGAAGAAGACTCAGGATCTGCATTGAAAGGCAGACTGTCGAAAGTGAAGAGGTTCTCGCCTGTATAATAGATCTTTGCATTGGCGATTCCCAGTTTATTTGTAACAGCCTTCGGGAACGTATAACTGAAATTGATATTCTTAATACGCAAATAATCCGTATTCATAGCCCAAAAAGAAGAACGGCATTTATTAGGTGCACTAACGGAATTTTCTTCCAAGAACAGACGAGGCCATTCCGTATTCGTATTTTCAGGAGTCCAGGCCTCCAGCCAGTTCGTACTCGGATGAGAAGTATCACCTATAAAGGAGCCGACAACATCTCTTGTGAAATAACGATTTGTACCTGTCACACCTTGCATAAATACCGATAAATCAAAATTTTTCCATCCTGCACTCAACGTCAGGCCATAAGTCGTTTTAGGTTGTTGCGTACCTTTGATCACACGATCTTTCGAGGAAAGTTTTCCATCTCCGTCTGCATCCTTAATACGGAAATCACCCGCCTTGAAGGGAGCCGACCACGGATTACCATATTGCTTTTCATAGGCTGCAGCTTCTTCATCACTCTGGAATAATCCGTCTACCTCATAAACATAAAACGATTGATAGGGTTCACCGACACGGTTAATCAGATAATCGTCGATAATCTCATTGACACCGGCCAAATCCAACAATTTATTCTTGTTATAGGAGAAATTCGCATTAACTCCCATTCTCCAATCTTTATTGAAAGAATGGTTCCAGGCGAAGCTTGCTTCCATACCGCTGTTACGCAAAGAACCTTTATTATCCTGATACGTTCCTGATATACCGAATGTATCGGAAACAGGGATATCCATAATAATATCGGATGTTTTACGATTATAATATTCGACGCTCAGCATAAACTCGTTCAAGAAATTAGCATCAAATCCGATACCCCAGTTTGTCGAATTTTCCCAGGAAATAGTCGTAACCTTATGGCTTACGACCGTGATACCCTGATGAACCGTTCCGCCAAACGGGAAGTTTTTTCCAATATATAAAGTAGGCAAATAAGGATAATATTCATCAGATACGGCATCCTGGTTTCCAAGTAAGCCCCAAGATCCTCTGAATTTCAAAGACTGCAACCAGCCTCTCGTATTTTCCATAAAATCTTCTTCCGAAATACGCCAACCGGCTGAGAAAGACGGAAAATACCCCCAACGATAACCTTTTGCAAAACGGGAAGAAGCATCCGCACGGAAATTGGCTTCCAACAGGTACTTGCCTTTATAGTCATAATTGAGACGCCCGAAATAAGACAGCAAAGCCAATTCACGGGAATAACCACTGTTCGTTTGTGTCGAAGAATCACCACCGTTCAAATCGGTCACTTCGCTGTTCGGGAAACTTTTACGGAATGCATACAATTCTCGGTAATCATATTTTTCAACCTTATAACCGGCCATTGCTTTGAAATGATGATCTTGGTTAAAAGTTTTGTCATAATTCAACAAGGCATCCAACGTATAACGACTCCATCTCGAAATCGTCTCTCCCAATTGATCCGGTCCGTGATAATTAACGTCGTCATACCAACATTCCTTACGATAGTCCTTCGTTTCCTTTATATTCGTCACGTAAGCGCCTTGCAACGTAAATGTCAGTCCGTCTATTATATGATAGTCAAAGGCCAATACACCGGAGAAATTTTGTTGCAAGTGATATTTCCGACTATCGATATCGATCCAAGCAGCGGGGTTTCCATCTGATATTGAACCGTAAGAACCATCTTCCTTTTTATACGGAATCCAAGGAGCTATACGATTGGCCTGCCATATAAGTTGGTTCGAGCCACCTCCGTAAGAAGCATTCGGTTCGGAGTATTGGTTATGGATAAAGGCCATATTCGTTCGCATCGTAAATTTATCTGATAACTTAATATCCAGATTCGTACGAAGATTGAACTGAGAACGGTCGGAATTCTTCATCGTTCCTTCCTGTCCTAAAAAGCCGGCTGAAGCCATATATTTCACATCATCGGAACCTCCACTGACATTGAGATTGTGTTTATGCATAAAGCCGGTCCGGAAAATGTAGTCCGTCCAATCCGTATTCGGATGGCCGTAAGGGTCTGTTCCATCCTGGAATAGACGAAGGTCGTCATCCGTAAAACGGGGAGATGCACCGTCCTGCTTCAACAACTGATTGTACAAACGGGCATAGTCATAAGAACTCAAGCGGTCGACTAAAGTCGCCACGTTTGAAAAACTGACATTACCATTATAAGAAACCGTCGCTTTACCAGTTTTTCCCCGTTTGGTCGTTACCAGGATTACACCGTTGGCGGCTTTGGAACCGTAGATGGCGGCTGAGGCAGCATCCTTCAGAACAGAAATGGATTCGATATCGTTAGGATCGATCGAATCGAAGGTCCCGGTTTCAATACCATCCACCAAAATATACGGATTAGCGTTGTTCAAGGTACCTACCCCGCGAACACGGATAGTCGAACCGTCATCTCCAGGCCTTCCTGTGCCGGATGTTATCGTTACTCCGGGAGTCAACCCCTGAAGGGCGGATGAGACATTCGTCACCGGGCGGTTAATCAACTCGTCTTTGCCGATCGTGCTCACCGCTCCTGTCAGATTTACTTTAGTTTGCGTACCATAGCCGACAACTACGACCTCATCCAGATTCTGTGTATCTTCGTGAATTGTAATTTTATAATCGGTTTTTCCTTTCGCTACAGAGACTTGCTGGTCTACATAGCCGATATAGGAAATCATCAATATCGCACCGTCTTCAATGCCCTCCAGGGTAAAATCGCCGTCGACATTTGTAACCGTACCGACACCGGCACTTCCTTTTACGATAACATTCGCCCCGATGACGGGAAGGCCGGTGTTATCGACAACCGTACCTCTGATTGTCTTCCGAACTTGTTGAACACTTGCTAAAGACACACTTTTTGCCTTTGCGTTATCTTGCAAAAAAATCCGGTTATCGACTATCCTATAAGAGATATCTGTGTTTTTAAAGACTTGCTTTAAAACATTTTCGATATGCTCATTTTTTACACGAACGGAAACTTCGGAGATTTCTTTACTTAAGATAGACTCGTCGTAAGAAAATTCATAGCCAGTTTGCTGACTGATACTTTGTATGACCATACCTACAGTTGTCCTATTCAAAGACAATTCCAGATTCACATACAAAGTATTCGTTTCATTTACCGCCATTGCGGGCGATGCTGCGACTAAGAATGCAGATAATGTCGCAATAGATACTTTTTTATTCATACCATGTGATTCGTTTTTGTTAGTACTATAAAAATCAGTTAACTTTTTAACGGATACACGCGTACCCGCTAATAGCATTTCCCATACCGGACAGCGTTTTAATTAACCGCTGCAAAGGAATATCCCCGATATTACGGAACTGTTTACATCAGATTACATTTCAATTTCCCATAGACATTCTTTTTTTTGTTTGTTTTTCAGATATATAAATTTCAGAATTCTCTATTCGATAGGTAATCGGCGCCAGATAGCATAACTGTTCCAGCACATCCGGCAGACGTTCGTCTTCATTTATCACGCAGCGGAACTTACGTTGAGCCAGTTTCAATGACTCAATGTTCACATTTACATTATATTTGATTGATAATTGATTAGCGATTTCACGAAGTGTGGTATTTTCGAACACCAATTGGTTAAAACGCCATGTCGCACAAACATTTACATCGACATGATCCGTAAAATAGGTATTTTCATCCCAGGAATAGGCAACCCGCTCTCCCGGATTCATTTCCAAGATTTTCTTTCCGTTCAGGTTTTGCAAACTGATACTGCCTCTTACTAAAACGGTTTCGACAGACTTATTTTCAGCGTTAACATTAATATTAAAGGATGTTCCATATACCTCAACTTTCACATAATCGGTAACAACGATAAATAGTGATTTTGCATTCTTTGCGATGTCAAAGAATGCTTCTCCTTGCAAGGAGAAGCATTCTTTGCGATGTCAAAGAATGCTTCTCCTTGCAAGGAGACCGCCCGGTTGGCGGCACTGAACGACTGCGGTATCCTCAATACAGAATTTCCCCTCAGCCAAACGACCGAGCCGTCATCCAACGTTACCTTTTTCACGCCTTCGCTATCTCCCAAAGCTATAGTCACGTAAGTTTCAGGTTTTAGATAATCCCAACCGACAGATGAAAATGAAACGAGCAACAAAATAACAGCCGCATATTTCAGGAAGGAACGGGCGATTCGAAAACGTTTCGTCCGGTTAATACGTGTATTTATCTTTTCCAAAGCCATATTTATCCGCTCGCTATCCGCATACTTTGCAGCATTCCACGAAAGACGTAGCCGGAGCACTTCTGAAAAAACGGTTTCATTATCTGCCGACAAATCACGCCACTTCATCACCTCCTCCAATTCTTCCCGGGAGAGGTCGCCAATCAGATATTTTGCTAAAAGTGCGTAATCAAACTCCATTTTTCAACTTTTATATAGGCTAAACGACCGACAAGAAAAAACTACTGAGCTAAAATGAAATTTTTTTGTTTATCTCATCAAGCATGTATGCCATGCGAAAGAAGGAAAGCGCAAAGCATATAATAGTCGTTCCTGGACATGTGCCCCTTCAGGAAACGGAGTGCCAGATACAAATGGCTCTCCACCGTACGCTGCGGTATCTGAACTTGCTCCGCAATCTCTTTAGTCGACAGCCCTTTTATATAAGTAAGAATGAACACTTCACGACGCTGCGCAGGCAGATGTTCCAGCAATTCATATAAACGACGATAGAAATCTTTAACAGAAAGTTCTTCTATGACAGGATTGTCGCCTTTCAACAGGTTTTGATAATCTTCCATATATTTCTCGTACGTCACAGAATGATATTTCTCAATTGAGAGGTTTTTCTTGAAATAATCCAGGCAACGGGTATAAGCGGATTGGAAAAGATAGGAATGGAAACCATCACTGACATATAGCTTTTCACGGTTCTCCCAAACATAAAGGAAAACATCCTGAACAATATCTTCCGCCGCTTTTTGCTCAACCATAGAAGCCACATAAGCCATCATCCGGGGATAGTAGTAACGAAAAACCCCATTAAAGGCTTCCCTATTCCCTTTCTTCAGTTCATACAATAAAGAAATATCAAACATATTACCAGAGATTTAAGACCATTCAATCAGCATTCAGTCTACAAAAATAATAATATTTTCACAAATATTGCTTATTTAACGACATTCTACTTAGATAAATATGCAAGACAATGGTATTTTTTATACTTTTGCGGATAATACTTTAAAGACATGAATAATTACACAAAATACATCTATGTCGGATTGGTTACTATCTTACTCATAATTCAAGCGATTATGATTATAGGGTTGTACGGTGACTTTAGCGGTCCCCTCAACGAATTGTCGGATTGCACAAGAAACCAGCTTCCACAACTACTCAATCTGTTCACGACAATGATTGTCACGAACTGGATTATTATTGCCGCATTGTTTTTTATCCTGTTCCGTCTGGGCAGGAAACAAGACAACTATTAGTCCTTAGAATTTCTTTATCAGGAAAGACGGGTTTACCCGTAGATAGATTCCGGCAGAAAAACTGGTTTTAGCAAACGATTTATAACCATCTTGTTCCGTTCCGCGAAAAACAACAGGCAGATGTTCATATATATCCAGATCGATGCCAAGCGAGAAGCCTTTTCCCAATTCACGCGAATACTCCAAACCGAAATACAGCATAGAAGGATCTTCGAAGGTAAGTCCTTCCTCGGATGTCGACACAGCCCCATAGAACGGACTGCCGAACATGGAAATAAACTGATGGCATCTCCAATAAGAAGTTTTCACACGAAAATCATAAATATCCGCAGACGCACGTGCGTACACACCATAACCGTTATCGAAAGACCATATTTTACCTGCCTGCTGATAATAGCCGGTTACATCCAGCTCTACATTTACGTTTTTGAATATCTTATGCCCTGTGTTCCACACGCCTCCAATTCCGACAGCGCCATTCATCAACGTCTGAACAGAATTGGTCAGGATCGTATCGATCTCTCCTCCCCGATGCTGGGCTAAAGCCTGTAAAGGCGCATAGAGATGAAAACGGGAATCCGGATCGTTAAACTTGAAACGGGTAGATAACCCGACCGTAAAAGCCTCTTGGTGTACATCTTCCCTAAAAATAAAACTCTCCCAGTTCACCCACGCATCCAAATCGAACCGGCGAGAGTTATAAATCAATTGCAGTCCCATCTCAGGATCGGCAATCATATTCAACTCCGGATTATACAACGGCTCTATCAGATTATGATTGGCCGCACCATACAAATCTCCCAGCACGATATCCACATGATCGGACAAGGCTACCTGCGCCCGGAACCAGGGAAGTGCATGAAAACCTTTCTGATACTGATCTCCTTTCCATTGAGCAATATCCTGATAAGCCATGTTCGGATAGCGATTCGCCCCCCAAAAACGTTGCAGATGAACACCTGCTTCGAGTTTCAACATTTCCAACGGGTAATAGACCGCCTTTGCCTGCAACCAAAGTCCCGGCAACGTGTAGCCTTTCATAAACGAACCGGTATATTCATCATCCTTAAAGAAACTCAGGTTATCTATTTCGACTGAAAGTTCACCTTTTTTCTCCGGATCGATCCGGTAATCCGTCTTAAAAACGCGGTCCGGAACCTGGGAATGAAGTGTATGGACAAATGAAGTTACCGCCATAAAGAACAGAAAGCACAAGCTAATGCGCAAACAGGAAATATTTAAAAGACTTTTCATCAACTGCAAATTTTGCTGCAAACGTAACAATTAAAAAGGAATAAACGAAGAACGGGGATATAGAATCTTGTCTATATCCCCGTTCGTATACTTTGATGCTAATCTATTAGCGTCTCGGCGTTGCTTCTTTTACAACCATCTGGCGGCCTTCGTATTCAGCGCCGTTCAATTCTTCGATAGCATTTCTTGCTTCGTTTTCGTTAGGAAGTTCTGCAAAAGCAAAACCTTTAGAACGACGAGTATCGCGGTCAATGATCAATTTAACTGATTCAACTGTACCGTACTCTTCCAAAACCTGTTGTAAGTCTGATTCTCTAACCCGATAGTTCAGGTTACCAATGTAAATATTCATACAAAAATGATATAAAATAATTAATAAAAAAATTTGAAACAATAAAACTTTTAGGAAAGATCAATGTCTGCTAAATCATATTCTGCAATGAATATTAAATCGGAGATAAAGAACTACACAAACAGTTTTGCTTGTCGGGTACAAAGGAAAGCATTTAAAATGGATATTACACCATAAAACTGAAAAATTAATTCATAACAATTCAAAAAAGACACATAAAAGAAGACTTTTCCTGAAGAGAATCCTTATAATCATAGGGAGTTAGAAAAAGAGGCTTTGGTACAATAATACATAAAAAAGGCCTATTTTATAGTATTTCTGACCAATTAAGCCTACATATAGCCTTTTATGTCTCAACCAGAAAGCCTAATTTTGCCCCAATCATTTTGAACTTAATTTGACATGGAAAAAATCGAAGTTAAAGAAGCCAAAGGTAAACTTGGTATTCTGGTTGTTGGGGTAGGTGGTGCAGTTGCTACTACTATGATTACAGGTACGTTGGCTGCACGAAAAGGATTGGCAAAGCCTATCGGCTCAATCTCGCAGTTGGCCACTATGCGTTTGGAAAACGGAGAAGAAAAAGCGATCAAAGATATTGTTCCTCTGACCGACCTGAATGACATCGTTTTCGGTGGATGGGATATTTTCCCGGATAATGCATACGAAGCAGCTATGTATGCTGAAGTTTTGAAAGAAAAAGACTTGAACGGCGTAAAAGACGAATTGGCGGCGATTAAACCGATGCCGGCCGCATTCGACCATAACTGGGCAAAACGCCTGAACGGTACGCACATCAAACAAGCTGCAACCCGTTGGGATATGGTTGAACAACTCCGCCAGGACATCCGTGATTTCAAGGCAGCCAACAATTGCGAACGTATCGCTGTACTGTGGGCTGCAAGTACGGAAATCTATATTCCGCTGTCTGACGAACATATGTCGCTCGCCGCTTTGGAAAAAGCAATGAAGGACAATAACACGGAAGCAGTTTCTCCAAGTATGTGCTACGCTTACGCTGCTATAGCAGAAGGCGCTCCGTTCATTATGGGTGCTCCCAACCTGTGTGTAGACACCCCGGCTATGTGGGAATTCTCTAAAAAGATGAATGTACCTATCTCCGGTAAGGACTTCAAGAGCGGACAGACTTTGATGAAAACAGTTCTGGCCCCAATGTTCAAAACCCGTATGTTAGGCGTAAGCGGTTGGTTCTCGACCAATATCTTAGGAAACCGTGACGGCGAAGTTTT
The DNA here is from genome assembly GCF_049860805.1 of Parabacteroides vesiculifaciens. Taxonomy (NCBI): domain Bacteria; kingdom Pseudomonadati; phylum Bacteroidota; class Bacteroidia; order Bacteroidales; family Tannerellaceae; genus Parabacteroides; species Parabacteroides vesiculifaciens. Next base: position 790,513 of record NZ_CP187555.1, on the reverse strand, counting down.
GGATGATCCAGCAAACTTCAAGACAAAAGAAGTAAGCAAGTTATCCGTCATCGACAACATCTTCGAACCCGAAAAATATCCGGACCTGTACGGAGACGTATATCATAAGGTACGTATCAACTACTATCCTCCCCGCAAGGACAATAAAGAAGCATGGGACAATATCGACATCTTCGGTTGGATGGGTTACCCGATGGAAATCAAGGTAAACTTCCTTTGCCGCGACTCCATCCTGGCTGCACCTATCGCACTTGACCTGGTGTTGTTCAGCGATCTGGCCCTGCGTGCCGGTATGTGTGGTATTCAGACTTGGTTGTCATTCTTCTGCAAAAGCCCGATGCACGACTTCGAACATCAGCCTGTACACGACCTGTTCCAGCAATGGAGAATGGTTAAACAGACGTTGCGCAATATGATCGGGGAAGATGCTCCCAGCTATCTGGATTAAAAATTCAAGGTAATACTCATTTAGTTTCATAGGGATGAAACTTTTGTTCCATGCCTATGAAACTTTTGTTCCATGCCTATGAAACTAAAATTCCATCAGCATGGAATTCCCGATATAACTTTCTCCCGGATAAGGGGGAAAGTTTTATTATTTTTATAACTTTGCACACATTTTACTGACAGAATGAAAAGAGTTCCACTAATTCATATTATTATAGCGACAGGCTTTGGCTCCGGTTTTTCTCCGTTTGCTCCGGGAACGGCAGGAGCTTTATTAGCTACACTGATCTGGCTTGCATTGTCTTGCGCCGTATCTCCTACCCTGCTTTTTATTATAACCGCATTATTGGTTATCCTCTTTACGTTTGCCGGGATCCGTTCGGCAAACGCAGTCGAACCCATTTGGGGAGAAGATCCATCGCGGGTGGTGGTAGACGAGATGGTAGGTGTCTGGATTCCGCTTTTGGCGGCGCCGGCAGGTAACCTGTGGTACGCACTGGCGGCTTTCACGCTATTCCGCCTGTTCGATATTTTCAAGCCGTTGGGCATACGCAAGATGGAAAGTCTCGAGGGCGGAGTCGGAGTAATGATGGATGATATTTTGGCTGGAATCTATAGTCTCATCCTGCTAATCGGTGCAAGATGGTTGATTGGATAAAGAAAAGTGCAAAAGCGTTTTCGGAGAAAGGCGGGATATTCATGTTCATACGAGCCCAATTTTCTTCGCAGATTGCCAGTGCAACAGATTTTTTGGTCACAATCTTGTTGGTTAAATTATTTGGAGTTTATTACGTGTATGCAACTTTCACGGGTTCTGTCTGCGGAGGGATCGTGAATTGCGTCATTAATTATAAATGGACATTCAAATCCAAAGAATGCAAGAAACGGCATGTAATGGTAAAATACCTGCTGGTCTGGATCGGCAGTATCTTACTGAATACCTGGGGGATTTACTTCATGACGGAAACGATCAGCAGGAACCCCTGGGTCCAGGAGACGCTGAAACATTATATCGACGACTTGTTCGTCTTCTCCAAGATCGTAGTCTCGCTGCTTGTCGGATTTCTTTGGAACTATAATATGCAACGTGTCTTTGTCTACAAGAACTGTAGGATCAGAGGTCGTTTCCAGAGAGCGAACTCAAAATAAAAACAAAATATTAAGATATGAAATTCAAAGTTTTTAGAGATTGGTTACAACAGATGATCTACAAGATCATCAACCCGATCGTACATGGAATGATTAAAATTGGGATCACCCCCAATTTTATTACGACGACAGGATTAATCCTGAATATTGTGGCTGCCTGCATATTCCTCTATGCAGGGATGAAAGGAGAACGAGGTGACTTCTACTATATCGGCTGGGGAGGCGGCATCATCCTGTTTGCCGGGTTGTTCGACATGATGGACGGACAGGTGGCACGTATCGGCAAAATGAGTTCCACGTTCGGCGCCTTGTACGATTCGGTACTGGACCGCTACAGCGAACTGACGGTTTTCTTCGGGATCTGCTTCTATCTGATCAATCAGGGATATGTAATCAGTTCGATCGTCGCTTTCATTGCTCTGATCGGCTCACTGATGGTAAGCTATGTCCGCGCCCGTGCCGAAGGGTTGGGACTTGAATGCAAAGTAGGTTTCATGCAACGTCCCGAACGCGTGGTATTGACCGGATTGGGCGCACTTTGCTGCGGTATCTTTGCTCCCATGATGGAAAGCAACGAGACATTCGAGCCGATCATGATATTTGTCATTCCTCTGCTGGTCGTTGCGGTATTCTCCAACATCACGGCATTCGCACGCCTGAACCATTGTCGTAAACTATTGAACAGCAAAAGTAACGAATGAAAGATAATATTGTATTCGCGTCAAAGAAAGAGACAGGAACCGTCATCGTTCTGACAACCCTGTTTCTTTTACTGACAGCCGTATGTATCGGATTGCGCCCGGAGCATGTATTCATGGTCGGCCTCTATCTGATTCTCTTCTTCGCCAGCAAGACAACCCGTAAACTGGCTGTAGCCTTGTTGCCTTTCGCACTCTTTGGCATTTCCTACGACTGGATGCGCGTTTTCCCGAACTACGAGGCGAACCCGATCGATGTGGAAAGCCTGTATAATCTCGAGAAAAGCTTGTTCGGCATAAACGATAGCGGGAACATCCTGATTCCTTGCGAGTATTTCGCGATACACAATTGCCAGATAGCAGACTTTTTTGCAGGCATATTTTATCTTTGCTGGGTTCCGGTTCCAATCGCTTTCGGACTGTGGCTTTACCTGAAAGGAGATCGTAATTTGTACCTCCGTTATTCGATGGTATTCCTTTTCGTGAACCTGATCGGCTTTGCCGGATATTATATCCATCCGGCAGCACCACCTTGGTATGCAATCAACTATGGTTTCGAACCTATCCTCAACACGCCCGGTAATGTTGCCGGCCTCGGCAGGTTCGATGCATTGACAGGACTTTCGATCTTCGACTCCATCTATGGCCGCAACGCGAATGTATTCGCGGCAGTTCCGTCATTACATGCCGCATATATGGTTGTTGCGCTATGCTATGCGGTTATCAATAAATGTAATAAATTTGTGATTGTCCTGTTCGCCGTCATTATGCTGGGAATTTGGGGAACAGCCGTTTATACGTCGCATCACTATATTATAGATGTAACATTAGGAATCTGTTGCGCCCTCTTAGGTATTCTGATCTTCGAAAAGGGGCTGATGAAGACTGGCTGGTTCAAAAACTTTTTTAACAGGTATTACAATTACATTAAATAATGTGCCAGTCGAGCAATATACCAATGTGCCAATACAAGAAACCTATCATTGGCACATTGACATATTGCTCAATTGGCACATTATTCATTACATCCTGACCTTTTTTGTAGTAGCATGACATCTTAACTTTGCCACTACAAAAGTTAGGACATAATGTATAAACAAACTCTACCATTCTTTCTGTGCATACTCTTATCTGCATGCGACCTTATCGACTATCATCCGTATGACGGTCGGCTTACCATATCCGAACGTGACATCAACGGTCGCAACATCCCTCTAATCGAGGCTGCCACAAAAGATAAAGACACGATCCGCTTCGTCCTGATGGGCGATACGCAACGCAGTTACGACGAGACGGAAGATTTCGTAAAGCATATCAATGCTAAAAAAGACAGTATCGATTTCATCATCCACGGAGGAGACTACACCGAATTCGGAATGAAGAAAGAGTACGAATGGACAGTCGATATCCTGTCGAAGCTCGATATTCCATATCTCGGATTGATCGGGAATCATGACGTGATCGGCAATGGCGACCAGGTTTTCAACAAACTGTTCGGTGAAGAGAACTTTACCTTTATCGTGCGGGATGTCAAATTCGTTTGCCTCAACACCAATGCAATCGAATACGACTACTCCCATCCTGTCCCCGACTTCGGCTTCCTGAAAGAAGAACTACAAGACAGCACCCGCCATTACAACCGTACGGTCGTCGCCATGCACGCACGCCCCGGAAGCGAACAATTCGATAACAACGTGAAAGATGTATTCCAGTTATACATCCGGGAATTCCCCTCTTTGCTCTTCTGCCTGAATGCACATAACCATCAGTTGCAAGTGGAAGACCTGTTTGACGATGGGATCATTTACTATGGCTGTAGCAATATAGCCAAACGCAACTACATATTATTCACCCTAACCCCAGACAGCTACACGTATGAAGTTATCTATTTTTAAATGGATGATCGTATTTCTTTCCCTTGCCGGCGCTTTACAGGCACAGGAGGAAAACATAGAAGAGGCACGATATAAGAAACGTGTGGAAAAATATATATCCAGATGGGAAAAGCTCATTCCCCGTTATACCAAATTCCAGTTTGCGGGGTCAATGGGTATGCTTTCACTCGGAACAGGCTGGAATTATTACCGCAACCACTGGGAAACAGATGTCTACCTCGGAATAATCCCCCGAAATTCGGACCGTCATGCCATGGCGGCACTTACGCTCAAACAAAATTACTATCCCTGGAACATCCATATTGCCGAAAAGTTCTCCTTCGAACCTCTCGCCTGTGGTGTCTATGTCAATACCCTTTTAGACCGTGACTTCTGGGGTAAGCAACCTGATAAATATCCGCAAGGTTATTACTGGTTCTCCACACGCATCCGCACCCACGTTTTTGTCGGAGAGCGATTCACATTGAAGCTGGATACAAAAAAGAGCTGGCATAAATCCATCTCTTTCTTTTACGAGCTCAGTACCTGCGACCTGTATCTGATAAACAAGATCGGAAACAGTTATCTGAAACCCAAAGACTATCTGAGTCTTTCGTTCGGCCTCAAACTTCAGATCCTATAAAACAAAAAAACGGGAGGCGTCATTACGACAACCTCCCGTTCCCCATAAACTACATAAAACACTTAAAAGAACAAACTTCGCATTAGAATGCAAGACCTAAACGGATACCCCAGTTATTCAAGCCATCGATCGAATAAGTCAGGACATCACCTTTATTGGTTGCATAATTATAGTAGGCAGCGATATGTAAACCGATCTGCTTCTGAGGTGTAAAATACATATTCATACCGATTTCGGGAGATACATAAAAGCCCCAGTTACGGTCGTAAACCTTTAAAACATTCATATAAGTCGACATCTCACTGTAGTTTGCACCCATCTGTAAGCCGGCATAAGGCTGGAACTGACTTTCGGGAGCTACGTTATAACGGAAAGCTGCACCAAAAGGCAACTGGAAGATAGAGTGCTGCTGATCGGAAGTGATGGCAGATGTTGAACCTACCGGCAATGTCTGACGATCGATATACTTATTGTTGGTGTGATAAGAAATAAATGCACCTACTGAGAAATTAGGAATTACATAATAACCAGCTTCTGCATGTGCACCCCAACCACTTGTCTTATCAGAGAAATCCTGACTGAACGGAGAGTTGATCTGCCAGTCAACATTAAAATACATGTTCTTTACAACCTGGGCACCGGCCAGAGAAGGTATCGCTAAACAGGCAACAAGTAAAGCGATTAATTTTATTGATTTATATATCTTTTTCATAAGACTCAAATTTATCTTTTAATTCGCGTTTAATTATTTTTTCAAGTACGGTGACTGTACAAAAGCCTGCTCGATAGCACGAGTGGAAAGTTCGACATTCACTTTGTCGGAACCGGACAGTAAGCCAGTCATGTAGCCAGTCCAGAGAACCGGAAGTTTAGCATCTGTCGACTTTGGCAGCGGAGCTTTCAGATTGACCAATTCAACCAACAAAGAACCTACGCTATAGCTGTAAACAACCTGATACGGATAATACCATCCATTCCATGCGCCAGTCCAGTTGCCCCAGTAACCATACCACCAGTTATATCCCGGATACCCCCACCACCAGTAAGGATTGTCATGATAGTTGGTGAAATAGTTCACATTCTTAACAAAAGAAACCTGAAGACCGAGTTCGGCATCGGCTTTGCTGTCAGCTTTCGTATAACCACGCCCTTCCATAGCATTTGTCAATGTAGATATAATTTGTCCGGCATCAGGAGCATCCCAGAACTCCGGATCTTTATTATTACCAATTAACATAACACTATCAGGAACATAGAAAGTCGTAAACGATTCGAAGTTCGCATCCTTATCATAATCTGTGAATACTACGAAATCATCGCTTAGTTTTGACATGTCCGGGTCCTTCTGGCAAGACGCCAGCAAAAGAACCAATAAGAAAAAAGGAAGAATCTTTTTCATCTCATTCAACGTTTAAAACAGTTTATACTATTATTTGTGCACTTATATATAAGTTACTATTTAAACAACATGAACTAAAAAAGGTTTGCATTCTCCCTTTTCAAGAGTGTTAATTAACTTGCCTGAAGATTTTGGAACGGTTATAAACGACTGTTAAAGTAGTCCTTCTCTCTATATGTTCCAAATAGCCGTTTGCCCATCCCTATAAAAAAGGAGAGTATACCAAAAACGAGTTTCGATATACTCTCCTTATTTATATAATAGGGTTTGCAGCCGATCTTATCGTATTACAACCTTATAACTTTCATCACCTGCCACCACGATATACATGCCTTTTGTAAGTTGGAAAGAACCATATCCGGTAACCTTGCCGGCGACAATACTTTGTCCGGAGAGGTCATAGATACGAACAGAAATCTCACCGGATGAACGAACCACCACCTCGCCACCTTGTACGCAAACAATCGGTTTATCGGCCGTCACACCCTCATTAGCGGTCGCCGTGCCGGTTGTTTTGGCTTCGATCGTATTTTGTGAAATAATAATCGGAGTTGGATAATATCCCTCCCGGACAGCCATTGTTTCAATATAGTAGGTTTGTCCGGCTGACAATCCTTTGATTGTAAAGGAGAAAGAAGACGAACGGAGTTTGCCATCGGCATCAAACTGATATTCATCTTTCAATCGGGTCTTTGCCGCATCCTCGTACACCTTTACAATATAACCGGTTGCCTGCTCAAATGCATTGCAAGTTATAGTCATTGTGCTATCGGTTGTTTCACCAACAACCGGTTCTATTATTTCCCCGTCTTCTAATATTCCACCAAAGTTTTTCCACCCTTCTGCCTGGGCATATTGTGCTTTAGAACCTGCAGGAACATATAGGACACAGTCGTACACCGGTGAAGAATTATTCAATTCCTCCATTGTATCATGGAAGAACAACTGAGGGAAAGCAGCAGGAACTGGATTCAGGCAATGTATTTCCGTCAACGTACTGACACATCCGGCAAAACAACGTTCTCCGATTGTAGTCAAACCAGCAGGCAATGTGATAGATTTCAGTTTTTTGCATCCGATAAATGCTTCTTCACCAAGTTCCGTTACCTGATAATTTTTACCATCCTTCGAAACAGTCGCAGGAATGATACAATCCGTTACGGTCCAGGTGGCATTGTCTTCGACATCCGTACCTACAACAGCTATATTTTCCGAACTTGTTATCTGGTATTTCACATGGTCGGCAACAAAGAAATCCGACGCCTTCACTCCTTTCGCACGAATCAGCATATGCCAAGATGCTTTCAGATTTATTTCACCTGTTACAGAAGAATAAAGGTTGCCAGAAACCTTCTGAACATCACTTCCATATTCGATTGTGATATTTTGAGGCAGTTCGTACCCGCTTTCCGGTACTAATTTACCTACAAACTGACCATCTCTGCTAACTTTAGACGAATCGGCCTCTAAAGTCAAATGCTCCAATTCGGAAACCACATAATATTTTTTACCGGCATCCATCCGGCTGACCAAAAAGAAGGTATAAGTATTTATTTTTGTCTTATCTGCCGATGTCACCTGTACCTTAGCCAAACCGCCTTGCTTAAAGGGAACATCCACAACAGTCATCGTTGCATCCGGATCATTCGCTTCGGGAACCGGATAAATCCTATACATATCCATTTGTGCATCAGTATAAACAGGAGGCCTTCCCTGGCTGATTGCATCTTCATTACTTTCATAAGGAACTTCGTAGTTATAAATATCCGGCTTAAAATTATTGATCGGTACACTATGGCCATCTTCCCCTATTTTGTAGGAAAGGGATTTCAAGGTAGCATCGCTGGCCTCCGACGAAATTAATCCGGTACTTCCCACTACATCTGCCGATGAAACCAGCAACCCTGTCAATACAAATAAGACATTCATCTTATATCTTGCTCCAATGTGTAAAAATTTATTCATACTCTTATTATTTATGGTTTAACAATTGTACAAAGCATCACCGGGAATATGACAAATCATATACAGGGTAATTTTATAACGATAAATATTGTTTATCAAGAATTATATTCAAGTGACAAACAAAGATAGAGATATTATGATAGAAAAAGCAACAAAACTTAATAATAATACAATCTTAAAAATAAAGGGATGCCTGAAAACCGGACATCCCTTTTATAAATTCAAATTTACTGCTTATTAACGCAATGTTCCCTGCTGTGCCTCCTGGATCATTTTCTGGTTAGCCAGGATGATTATTTCGACACGGCGATTCAGAGCACGTCCTTCCGGGGTATCGTTAGAGGCTATCGGATCATGAACGCCTTTGCCTTCAAAAACCATACGATCGCTGCTTACACCCTGCAACATCAGATAGTCATATACACTCTTTGCACGCTTTTCGGATAATGTCTGGTTATAATCGACTTTACCCGTATTGTCCGTATATCCGACAATCTTGATATCCGTATCGGGATTGGCTTTCAGGCTGTTCGCAAAATTACGCAAAGCGCTCTTGGAAGCATCGCTCAAAGTGCTTGAATTGGTTGCAAACAAGATGCCCGAATCAAATGTAACCTTCAGTGCCTCGCCGTTATTGATGGTTTCGACAGTCGTTTCTTCCGGCAACGTAGCTTCCAGTTCTTTCTTCTGTTTATCCATCTTCTTACCGATCAGAGCACCGGCAGTACCACCTACCGCAGCACCGATTATCGAACCTAACGCAGTATTACCAGCCAGAGCACCGACTCCGGCACCTACTGCCGCACCTCCGCCGACTCCGATAGCTGTACCTTTAGCGGTATTGTTCCATGTTCCACAACTCGTAAAAACAACTGCCATACAAAGCAGTAAAACTGATAACAACTTAAAATTTCTCATCTTCTTATTCTTTTATAAACTTTATTGTAACTATACAACAGTCTATTAATCGAACATGTTGATGGAATCGCAATATTCAAGTTCTCCCTGTACAATAAAAGTAATCTCTTCGGGTGCGAACTTACCCACACCGTCTTTTTGCGCATTCTTTACAACATACCCGATCAATTCTTCTTCATCAATATCAATTTCGGCATCGTCGGCGGAATCCTCATCAAGAAAACCCTTCGACTCATAAAATTCATAAATCAGATCTACAATGTAATTAATATCGTCATTGCTGAATTTCCCTTTCAACTCCTGGGGAAGATAATTCTGGATAAATGCTACGGAATCGTCTTCATCGTAAATTAAATCGTCTTTTTCACTCATATCTTTTTAATTTTTGGTTGATAATATGATACAAAGATATTGGAATAATCGAATTTAGCCCATTATTTTCCTCATAAATCTTTACTCTTTCCGCAAGCAGTTATCGCAACACCCACACCGTGAGCCTTCCATACCGAAATATTCGGAAATGAACTCCTGGCGGCAACCGGCCGTCTCCAGATATTCTATCACTTTTTCAATTCGCATTTTAAATGCAGCCAAACGATTTTCATAGGATGCAGTCGTAATGACAAGGCGGTCCAGAGGGACACGGATCATTTTAAAGGTGATCCGGGGTTCTTTCCGGCGAGGTACATAATAGAAACCCACATTCCGCAGATAGCCCAGGACTTTCGCCACCTGACTCGGTTCCAACCCGGTCCTTCTCGCCAGCATATCGACACTGACAAAAACTCCGGCAGAAAAGAGCCCTTCGTAATTCCGTAAGATTTCAATGGCGATTTTGGCGGCAGGAGAATCGTCGTTCAGAAAACGATCCATAGTCCAACGAGGCTGGTCGTACCGCAGATAGGGCTGTGAATTAGGATAGGGTTCAAAATTAAGATAGTTCGACAAAGAGAGTATTTCAAGGGAAGCACGCAAACGGCCCTTATCAAAATGCCAGTCTCTTAGAAATTCCGGTTCGTCCAGATAAACAGACACGCCTTCCCCGTCTCCTTCTGCAATCTGGAAACGGTTGCACAATGCTTCGTATACCCGTTTGATATATTCGATCGTAGGAAAGGCATTGGAAGGACGCCTCTTTATATCCGTTATATCCTGCGGTGCCAACAAAGCCACGGCGTAGGCCCGTTTCCCGTCACGCCCGGCACGTCCCGCCTCCTGGTAATAGGCTTCCATCGAATCGGGAAACTCCGTATGGATAACGACCCGCACATCGCCTTTATCGATCCCCATTCCGAATGCGTTAGTGGCAACCAGCACACGCGTAAATCCTTTTATCCAATTAGTCTGCCGTTCTGTCTTCAGAGCCGGGTCTAAGCCGGCATGGAAATATTCGGCCGAAATACCTGCCGCCCGCAACTTCCCGGCATATTCTTCCACCCCTTTGCGGGTACGGCTATAGATCACTGCGGAACCGGGTACGGAAGATAAGATATGACAAATCTCATTCAATTTATTATCCGTCTTCCGAACTACAAAAGAAAGGTTTTTCCGCTCGAAAGAGGTCTTGAATATCTGATATCCTTTGCGAAAGTGAAGTTGCTCGCAAATATCGGCTACCACGGCTGCCGTTGCCGAAGCTGTTACGGCAATGACCTGGACATGAGGTATGGCATCGCGGATATCCGCAATCAATCGGTAATCCCTGCGGAAATCGTTTCCCCATTGAGAGATACAATGCGCTTCATCCACAACCAGTAAATTCACTTTACGGGACAATGTCTTCAACTTCTCCTGAAACATTTCGGAGGAAATACGTTCGGGAGAAATATAAAGAAACTTATAATCTCCCAGAATGCAATTATCCAGCTGTTGCAAAATCTCCCAATGCGGCATTTCCGAACTGATAAACGCCGACAGAATCCCACGCTTTTGCAGGTTCTTCACCTGGTCCTTCATCAAAGCGACAAGCGGACTAATCACAAGGCAAATACCGGGCTTTGCCAGAGCAGGGACCTGGAAAGTAATGGATTTTCCTCCTCCCGTCGGCATAAGCGCCAAGGCATCACGCCCGGACAGAATACTGTCTATGACTTCCGCCTGTCCCGGCCGGAACCCGTCATAACCCCAGTAGTGCTTCAGTACTTGTAGTGGATTGTGCATCTGCTGTATCAAATCTTTTCGATCATTTCGATCTCTTCAACTGTCAAGCCTGTGCAATCGGCAATCACAGGGAGAGGCATACCCGCCAGTTTCATTTTCATGGCTGCTTGCAACAGACCTTTTGCGATCCCTTTCTCCATTCCTTTTGCCTCCCCTTCGGCAAGCCCTTCTATCCGGCCTTCCCATTTGGCGGTACTAAGTACATCGTTTTGGATCATGATCACATTCAGGTGCTCATCGTATGCACGACGTTCTTTCACTGACATAGAATAATATTTCAGTTTTTCGCGAGCTTCCCGAAGCCCGGGAGCTGTCGTGTCGGGACGGATCGTCCCGTCTTTCAAATACTTGATCCATTCATCCAAAGGGGTACACGCGACTTTATCAAATTCATTCACACGAATCAATATGTATTCAGGAAATATTTCAGACGGTAAACGGGGAACGACGGCATCACGCTCACGTGTGTTGATATGCAAACGGTCACCGGTATGCATTCCGATAAAATGGTTTTGACCGTGGTAGATGTAATCAGTACCGATACCAAGGTCAAAATAAAGAATACTGATAGAATATATCTTCTTTATCTGCTGGTAGCCCTCGCCCAAAGAAATATGTTCGGTAATCGCTTTGGCAACTCCGTATAATATGCGTTCAAGGTAGTGCACCTCACGTGTGTTCTGAACCTCTATAATAACAATTTCACCTTTGCTATTCAGAGCCTTGATATCAACACGGTTATATTTGTCTTCAGCCGTTTCCTGATTGCTTTCGCTTTCAAGAAGTTCTATGATTTTAACTTCTTCTTTCAATACGACAGAAAGGAAACCTTCGAGCACATCAAAATTAGCCTTCTGACGCAGCAGACGTTTGATGGCCCAGTCAAAACGGATATACCGGTCTTGTAATTCTTCTTTTTCTTTCTCTGCCATAACTTTAGATTCTGACTTTTCCATAGTTAATGATTTTATTTGTTACATGATTCACAAATGTACGTATTATTCATGAATGAGCAATAGATGGAAAATAAAATTCAGGATAAAAAGCATTGTAAATCACATTCCCAATTTCATGTGCTCCAGATCGAATATGACTTTCACATCCGGTTTACATAAATCCTGCAAAGAGATTTCCTGGGCATAAGGGACTGGTGATCCGATAGAATAGCCTTTCCCGCTCTTTTCCGATTCGCGAAAACAAAACACATAATTAGAAAGCAAAAGAGGGAACTCTTTCGTAACCTTATGCTGTTGCGGATGCCGGTAAAGTTCAATCCGGTTATTACAAATCGTAAACTGGGGAAGAAGCCGGAGTATATTATTACCCAACACAAGACCTTCTTCATCTCTGATTTCAAACTGGGCATTCCGGATCACTAAATCGCCCAGAGTCAACTCCGGTGCTATCGCCATATACTCCTTACCCCCTCTTGCCGCCGGATTTTCAAACTCGATCACCTGCATTCCCAGTTTCACCGCCTCGGCTTTCGAAACAGTCGAAACGCCTTTGTCAGGTGCAAAATACAGTTTACAAGACTTTACTCCTATCCTGGCCGGAATGGAAAAACCGCTGCCGTCCCTGACGGCATTCAAGATCACCTGTTCCTGTTTCCAATCAAGCTGCTGGGCGCCGAAAGATTCCAGAGCCACACATTTATTATAACTGCCCGCCATATCCGGCATGGCCCGGACACAAATATTCATCAATTCGCCGGCCTCTTTATAATATCCCAGATAAGCCAACGATGCCGCCCTCAAGTTCAGCACGAAAAGAACACCTCCGCCAAGCTCCTGCTGATATTTATTTAACAAACTATCCGTGTACCGGATCGTACAATCGTAATCATTCTTCACAATTCCCCAATAAGCCCGGGTCAGCCACCGTCCCATTTCGTCCGAGGTCTTTTCCAGCCAATCGAGTTCGGCATCCAGTCCTAACAGATTATTACTGTTGATATAATCCGAATAACCGCTTCGCTGACGATAGTTTTCACCGGAAAAACGCATCCGTTCCAAATCGAGTGTACAAGTCTCAAAACCCTGAAAGAAAGGGAATCCCAAAAGTGCGGATTTCAGTAAATCAGGATTCGTAGTACAGGTATTACTGAACCGTACCGGATAACCGCATACATCCATCACTTTCGTCAATGCCGAATCAGTCGTATTCGAAAAACTGACCTGCCCTCCCGTATCCAATAAATAAAGCCGTTCCCCGAATGGCAAATAAAGCTGTCCTGCTTCTGAAAAACAAATATTCGGATCAAGCGCTTTCTTCCCTCCTCTTTTCCTGATGGTCAGATTGCCCAATGAAAATTCAATATCCGCCACTCCACGCAATTCTTTCATTCCGAGAATGGCATCATGTCCGGAAAAGATCGGATCGTTTTCGAGCAAAGAGACATGAACAGCCGTGTTATGAAAGGTTATATTCCCCAACCGGAGTGACTTTACCAATCCGGTCGTTGCTTTCGACACACCAAACATACTTTGTACCGGTATCGTATCACCTATTAGTTTCACACCGCACTTACGAGCCGCTTCGATCGTCAGGAACGTAAAAGGGGCACCTGTATCAAATATAGTCTCCGAAAGTCCGGTCCCGTCTACATTCACAGACAGCACCAACGGATAGGTGCAACTCACCGGGACGGTACAGGCCGAATCCGGAAAATCCATCCGGAAGTCAGGCACACCTGACAATCCTTTTATCGATTCTATCGTACAAGGGAAACTCCCTTTTTCTTCCATCTTACGGCAAAAGGCCTCGTCACCGGAAAGCTGATCCCACCAGGCATACAAATCCTTATAACGTCCTTTTTCAAACAGTTTCTCTGCTTTGACACAACTATAGGCGAATTTATCATCTTCCGTACACGCTTCCGGGTACAAGGCCAGCAACGAATCCACACTCCGGATCATGTCGTCCGCCCGGTTCAGATAATAGTATAACGAAATTTCAGTTTTCAACCGCGTAGCCTCATCCATCACAGCAGCCGAATTTTTATACAAATTCCATAATTTAACAGCATTCCCATACCCGTCTAAAAGCTGTATTTGCGAACGCAGAGATGAATCAGTTTGAGAGAAAGCAGCCAGAGAAAGACTGGCTAACAAAATTAGAATGATAGATTTAAGTCTTGTCATATTCAAAATCTATTTTTAATGTTTTTCTTTTACTTTAATTATCAGACAAAAATAGATATTGGCTCCGAACCGATCAGCAAAAAACAATCCATTTAGCGTTAAGCAGTGTTAAGCAACGTTATCTACTGTTATCCGCAGGAAATAGAAAAAGCCCCGCCCCTTATGGGAGCAGAGCCTTTCACATAATATATATCAATCAAACCATCTTCGGTCAGTTCTTAAAGACCAGGTTGGAACCGTCACTGTCGATTGTGATCGGATGGTCTTTGTTGATCTTTCCACCCAGCAATTCTTTGGACAGTTCGTTCAGGACATACTTCTGGATGACACGTTTTACAGGACGGGCACCAAACTGCGGGTCGAACCCTTTGTCCGAGATAAACGCCAGAGCTGCATCTGTAAATTCCAGGGCAATACCATTCTGGGCCAACATCTTCTTTACACTATTCAACTGAACGGTAACGATCTTGCGGATCTCTTCTTCGTTGAGCGGCGTAAACATGATGATGTCGTCGATACGGTTCAGGAACTCCGGACGGATCGTCTTTTTCAGCAATTCCAGCACCTGGATCTTCGTTTCATCGACTACCTGATCGTGTGTTTCGGGTGTCATCTTCTCGAAGTTTTCACGGATCAGGGACGACCCCATGTTGCTGGTCATAATGATGATCGTGTTCTTGAAGTTAACGACACGTCCCTTGTTATCGGTCAGACGTCCGTCGTCGAGCACCTGCAAGAGAATATTGAATACATCCGGATGAGCCTTCTCGATTTCATCAAACAGAACGACCGAATACGGTTTGCGGCGGATAGCCTCCGTCAGCTGGCCACCTTCATCATATCCGACATATCCCGGAGGTGCACCGATCAGACGGGTCGCGCTGAACTTCTCCTGGTATTCGCTCATATCGATACGGGTCATCATATTCTCGTCGTCAAACAGATATTCCGCCAACGCTTTGGCCAGCTCTGTTTTACCGACACCCGTCGTACCGAGGAAAATAAATGAACCGATCGGTCGTTTCGGATCCTGCAAACCGGCACGGCTACGGCGTACGGCATCAGCGATAGCACTGATAGCCTCCTCCTGCCCGATCACACGCGTATGCAATTCGGATTCCAGATGGAGCAATTTTTCCTTTTCGCTCTGCATCATCTTGCTGACAGGGATTCCGGTCCAACGAGACACCACATCGGCAATATCTTCGCTGTCCACCTCCTCCTTGATCATGGCGGCGGCACCTTGCATCGTCTTCAGTTTCTCCTGAACTTCCTTGATCTCTTCCTCCTTCTGTTTGATCTTTCCGTAACGGATTTCGGCTACTTTTCCGTAGTCGCCTTCACGTTCGGCCTTATCGGCTTCAAACTTCAGGTTTTCGATATCGATCTTATTCTGCTGGATCTTGTTGATCTGCTCTTTTTCGCTTTGCCACTGCGCCTTCTGTTTCGTTTCTTCGTCCTTCAGGTCGGCAATTTCCTTATTGAGCTGTTCCAGTTTTCCTTTATCGTTTTCACGCTTGATCGCTTCACGTTCGATTTCCAACTGTTTGATACGGCGGGAAACTTCGTCGAGGGATTCCGGCACAGAGTCGATCTGCAAACGCAGACGGGCTGCGGCCTCATCCATCAGGTCGATCGCCTTATCGGGCAGGAACCGGTCGGTGATGTATCGTGTAGACAACTGGACGGCTGCGATAATCGCATCATCTTTGATACGTACCTTATGGTGATTCTCATATTTCTCCTTCAAACCACGCAGGATGGAAATGGCATCCAATTCGTTCGGTTCGTCTACCATAACAATCTGGAAACGACGTTCGAGCGCCTTATCCTTCTCAAAATATTTCTGATATTCATCCAGTGTCGTCGCACCGATCGACCGCAATTCGCCACGGGCCAAAGCAGGTTTCAGGATATTGGCGGCATCCATCGCACCTTCGCCCTTACCGGCACCGACCAATGTATGAATCTCATCGATAAAGAGAATAATTTCCCCATCCGATTTAGTCACTTCGTTGACTACGGCTTTCAGACGTTCTTCAAACTCACCTTTATATTTGGCTCCGGCAACCAAAGCGCCCATATCCAAAGAGAAAATCTGTTTCGATTTCAGGTTCTCCGGCACATCGCCCCGCACGATACGATGTGCAAGACCTTCGGCAATCGCCGTCTTACCAACCCCCGGTTCGCCAATCAGGATCGGATTGTTTTTCGTACGGCGACTCAGGATCTGAAGTACACGGCGGATTTCGTCGTCACGCCCGATCACCGGGTCCAACTTGCCGCTACGGGCACGTTCGTTCAGGTTGATTGCATATTTACCCAGCGCATCGTAGGTTTCTTCGGCCGACTGGCTGGTTACCTTATTTCCTTTCCGCAACTCTTCAATTGCCTGGCGTAATTCGTTTTCCGTCACACCGGCATCTTTCAGAATCTGGGAAGCTGTGCTTTTTTCCGTGAACAAGGCCAAAATGATCGGTTCCAGAGAAACGTACTGGTCCCCCATTTTGGATGAATAGTCGATTGCTTTCTGCAAAACGGCATTTGCTTCACTTGACAGGTAAGGTTCTCCGCCTGATACTTTCGGCAGCGAACTGATCTGTGCATCCAACACACGGTTCAGATTCTGGATATTGACACCCAGTTTCTGGAAGATGAAATTGGTCACACTTTCGCCCGTCATAATGACACCTTTCAGCAAATGTACGGCTTCGATCGCCTGCTGCCCATTCTGAGTAGCAAGTTGCACCGCCTGCTGAACGGCCTCCTGTGCTTTAATTGTAAAATTGTTTAAATTCATATAGTTATACTCCTTTCTATTCTATTTTTATTTCTAATTTTCATATATATTCCTACAAAACAAGTACCAGAAACAAAATATGCCATTTTGTCACACATTTTAAAACATTGCGTTTAAAGAGTCTGCCGAACAGTCTCGTTTCACGTTGTTTTTATCTGCTTTCGGGAAAAGAACAAGGCGGCAGGGAAAAAGGTTTACTTTTTGGCTGAATCCGTAAGTAACTGTATTTCCATCTCTCGCATAGGGTCAACTCCATACGATTTTTACAATAACCCCATCTTTAAGGGGCTATTTTTAAAGCGTTAATAATCAACATTATAATATGTTTAAGATTATTAAAAAACATTACCCGCAGTAGTAATTCTATTTTTATGGGGTAGAAAATCAATTTTCATGCGATACTGTTTCGATTTAGACTACCGGGTATTTTCAGATTCTATACAATAAGTAGGGATATTCAGTAAATCCTATAAAATTAGCCAACTAATTCATACTAAAAGTATTGCGAATTAGTTGGCTTTTTTGTATCTTTAGGTATTCCCCCGTAAAATACGGTTTGACGGCCAAAACGGGGGAAATATCCACACTAAGATATGGCGAAGATACAAAATATTTCAGAAATTCACCCTACTTTAGGGTTTACAGAATTCGATATTCTGGAAAAATATCGTAAGAGTTTTCATGCGAGTGAACTTGGCAGTCTTCATTCCGTGTTTCCGTTCGAGAGCATAGCCAAAGAGATAGGCCTTTCACAATCCCGCTTGGGTCGCAGGAACAGTTTCAGTCCTTCCTCGAAGATAGCCCTTATGGTACTGAAGGCTTACACCGGATTCTCTGACAGGTTATTGGTAGAACATCTTAACGGAAACATACACTATCAGTTGTTCTGTGGTATCATGATAGACCCGTCCTGCCCTATAACGAACTACAAGATAATCAGTGCTGTCCGTAATGAGATAGCATCCCGTCTTGACATCGACTCCCTTCAGAAAATCCTTGCCTCACACTGGAAGCCTTATCTTGAGAACCTTCACGTATGCATGACCGATGCCACATGCTATGAAAGTCATATGCGTTTCCCTACGGACATGAAGCTCCTTTGGGAAAGCATCGAATGGCTCTACCGGCATATCCGCATACATTGTGGGCAACTCGGCATAAGGCGTCCCCGTAACAAATATGCGGATGTTGCGGTATCCTATCTATCCTATTGCAAGAAAAGAAAGAGGAAGGCTTCAAGGACAAGGATGCTGAGGCGTCGCATGATCAGACTCCTGGAAAAACTCATCATACAACGGGATGACATTCACAGAGAATACGGCTCTTCACTCACATATACACAGGATTATCAGAAGCGGCTTTCCATCATCAGAAAGGTCCTTGTACAGGAAAAGGAACTCTTTGAAGGCAGGAAGGTCAGTGACCGTATTGTCAGTATTGACCGTCATTACGTACGCCCTATCGTAAGGGGCAAGGAGGTAAAATCTGTAGAGTTCGGCGCAAAGGTTAATAACATACAGATAGACGGGATCTCGTTCATCGAGCACGTCTCTTTCAAGGCATTCAATGAGGGCATACGCTTGAAGGATTGTATCCGTATGCATCAGAAGTTGATGAATGTAAGGGTCAGGTGTGTGGCCGCCGATTCCATATACGCCAATAATGCCAACAGGAAGTTCTGTACAAAATATGGGATATCAACCTCCTTTGTACGCAAGGGAAGGGCCGCGAAGGATGAGCGGGTGAGGAAGGTTCTCAGGAGTGAACTCTCAAGGGAAAGAGCCACCAGGCTTGAAGGCAGTTTCGGTACGCAAAAACAGCATTACTCGCTATCGAAAATCAAAGCACGGAACAGGAAAACAGAAATCCTGTGGATTTTCTTTGGAATACATACGGCAAACGCCATATTGATGGTTGATAAAATCAAAAACAGACAGAAGAGAGCTGCATAGCATAAGTATAAAGAATCTATTAGAAGAAGTCCCAGGCTTCTTCCGGAACATCGTGCCCGAAAGGAGAAGATTTTAGGTCAGAGAGAAAAAATTGATAATAAAAATGGCATATGAGATGATATGAACAAAGCATCTTCATATGCCATTTTATGTTTTTAAAGACATTTACTGAATGTCCCTAAGTACAATAATACGGCGGATTCGTTTCGCAAAGGCATTGCCCGAAACGTGCCCCATAACCATCCATCGGGCACGGGAAACCCCGGTCGTAACGATGCATAACTTGTACGAGATTTCCCCCATACAATAGCCAGTCGGCCACAGCGACCGTCATAATCAT
The DNA here is from genome assembly GCF_049860805.1 of Parabacteroides vesiculifaciens. NCBI lineage: Bacteria > Pseudomonadati > Bacteroidota > Bacteroidia > Bacteroidales > Tannerellaceae > Parabacteroides > Parabacteroides vesiculifaciens. The sequence continues at coordinate 771,025 of NZ_CP187555.1, read as the reverse complement.
ATCATCCGTATAATACAAAAGTTTTTATATCCCAAACAGAAAATGAAGCGATTTCCCTGCCTGAAACTTTTCGGCGGCATTGCCTGCATAAATCTCTCCGTTCGTGAGCGTCAGCTTCTTCACCGGAGCTCCGGCCCTAAAATCCAGGTCTTTGAAATTAATCCAGAAAATATCAGGACTAAGCGTCGACTCAAAATAATACACTTTATTCTTTTGATCCGATACTGTACGCCAACGGGTTGAAGCGATATTGGGTTGGTCGGGAATAGAGATTCCCAGGGGAACCGAAACATTACGCATCACACTGAAAACTCCGGCGACAGCTTGCCGAAAATTACCGGTTTGCGGCAGTGCCTGGATATAGAACGACGCACGGACAAAACGGTCGGAGGCACGGTTTGTTCCGGGTAGCATGACCAGGCCGCCAATCTGTTTCCAATAATCATTCAAGGTCAACTGCTTGTCATAAGTTGGTGAATTGGTCATTATCTGGCATTCGCGTCCCTCGTGAATAATCAGATTACCATTGATGTATTCAAAGATGGCACTATTACCGGTCGCGTCCGAAATTGAAAGATGCAAAGTCGATTTTGCCCCGTTTGGTAAATCCGGATCATCGATACGGAAAATTTCACGGCTCAGTTCATTCACAGCTTCGTCTACCGTCGCAAAATTGTCCAGGACATATTGTGTCCAGATGCTCAGCCCCATTACCGGTCGATTATCATTCGGACGATGATAGGAAGATTCGGTCAGAAAAAGCAAGTTCGCCACCAGTCCTTTTTCATTCATGCCGTCACAAACCCCGATATCATACCCAGCCGTCACAACGCTCCCGTATTTGGAAGTCCATGTAACCGTATTGTCCGTAATCCCTCCCCGTTTCTCCATCCCCCGCGGGAAAAGATAAAGATTCGACTGCGGATCTTCTTTCCAATCCATCGTCCGCCCCGTCACGATCATATCATCCGGTCCCAGATAGACCGCACGTGTACAAGCGTTGCTTTGCCCTGCAAAAAACATTGTGCCTAAAACGACTGCTGAAAAGGCGACCAACTTACTTCTTTTTGTCATAACTATAAGTTTTTAAAATATCTATCAACTATAATCATAACAGGAATGCAAGAATGATAGTTTCAGTTAGTCAGAACAACTTGTAGCAGAACAAAAATAAACAATAACCCCTCTTTGTAACATTTTTCTATTTCATCGAAAATTCCGGTTCATTTTGTTCATACATTTTGCTCGGCTTTGGCATTTAAAAACTGACAACAGGCATCATAAAGCAGGCATCTCATCCGTATTCCGTTTTTATTTTGTCTGTTTAAATGTAATAAATGTAACAATGTGGTAAATCTTAACTCCCGGAGAATCGAATATTCACGGACAAAGCCGGATCGTTCCCGTTTATGCCAAAGGTTTTTCCCACTTTTTTCCTGTGAGGTGCGCTGTTTTTTTCCGTGAAGACGGTCGTCATTGTAGTGAGGTGCCGAGATAGTCAGTAATGACGACCGTCTTCATGGAGAGGAAGTCCCTTGTCAGCGCGATGAAGACGGTCGTCGTCGCAATAAACCGGCGAATAAATAAAAAAAGCCGTTTTTTACCATCTAAAAAGAAACTCCCGAATAGTGTCGCCGTAAAGGTATCCAAATGTGAAATAATCTTTTATTTACAATAAGGGATGGATAATATACCAATATACTAATTGAGGAATGCGAACTTTCTAACTCTGTATTTAATTACGAACGGCCACCTGATATAAACAAATGCAAGTTCTCACTAATTAAATGTAAAATAATGACTGACACCCTTTTTAATATTAAATTAGTGATAATAGTTAAATAACAAAAAAATCACAGAAGAAAGAATCACAAAAAATTTCTTTTATAAATAAGTATTCCTAACTTTAGACAATTAACCAAATAAATATGATTCTTAATTGCAAATGCACAAATATAATTTATAATCATTGTCATAAAAAACGACGGTTTAAGCAAGGAGGGTAAAATAGCCGTGCAGATATTAGCACTTTAAAATCAACATAAATTAATTAATTTTTTTATAAATAGTGAGCAATATGAAAAAAATATATCTATTTGCAGGAGCTATCCTTACTTGGATGCTTTCTTTTTCTTGTCAGAATGATGAAAATTACACAGATAAACCTTTACTGCAAAATTTATCCTATACGGAATGCGCTAAAGAACTTAAATCTGTGTTTGATAACGAATATGCCGAATGTTCATTTATCGATACTCATACCATGCATATCACCCTTTACAACGCAAATATAAATTGTGGCGTTACTAATATTAAGGGCATAGCTAACTTAGATGAAAATAAGGTTATATCAATTACATTACAAACAACAGGCGAGTCTGCAAATTGTATCTGTGATCGAAATATAAGTTTTGACATCAACAAATTAACAACTGGGGTAGATTATACGATTCAGATAAAAGAATTATCTATCTCGTTCAAGGTCTCGTTTAAGGAAGATATGGAAATTACAAAAGTTAATAATATCATCAATGAAAATTAGTTATGAAAACAAACATTATTTTAACCATATTATATTTGAGCTTTTGTTGTCATATAACAAATGCTCAAATAACAGAACATGAGGCTTTCAATATATTAGAAAACAAGGTTATTACCAAATCACTTGATAGTCTTGAAATATTTGTGACTAAAACATTATTGCCTAACAACACTGAGGTAACAAGTTATAGCAATACAATATTGAAAACCACTGAAGATTCGTGGATGTTTTTTATAGATGAGCAACCTTTTGAAAATTGGTCTCATCAATGTAAATATGTATTCATTAACTCCAGTGAGAATTTTAAAGTTGTAGAAGCAACAATGTTTCCTACATATCCTAAAATGGTAGATTTGGAGATGATTAATAGCCCAAGTGCTCTTTATAAAAAATCTGAGCCTATCATACCATATCAAACATCATTATCTTTACAGGACGAGATACAACCACGCTATATTGCCAATAAATATGCACTTATAATAAGTGGAGGTGTTAATTCTAACAATAATCATGAACGCTATTGGAATGACTGTTCTTCTATTTACACAACACTCGTGAAAAAATACTACTATTCTGCTTCAAACATTTATGTTCTTATGGCAGATGGAACTGATTCTGGAGCTGATTTGAAAAAAACAGATGGAACATTTATATCTTCTCCTTTGGATCTGGACGGAAATGGTACTAATGACATCAAATATTCAGCAACAAAAGCAAATTTGAGATTTGTATTTTCTGAACTTGCAAACAAATTGACCCCCAATGATTTATTGTTTATTTATACTATGGACCATGGTGGATTTAACAGCAATGGTTCTTATTTATGTTTATGGGGTAATTCAAGCGAATATATGGATGTTTCTGAATTCACATCATTGGTTAATCAGATTAATGCAAAGGCAATCAATATTGTGATGGGACAATGTAATAGTGGTGGGTTTGTTGAATATTTTAAAGGTAATTCGAAAGTAAGTATTACTACCGCTTGTAAAAAGGATGAATCTTCATATGCTATGTCAAATCTGAAATATGATGAATTTGTATATTATTGGACAGAAGCATATAATAATACACTATCTGTCCATTCTAATTTTATATCAACAGAAAAAGCTTTTAATTACGCTAAAAGTCATGACACAAAATCTGAGACACCTCAATTTTACGCATCTAATTTTAATTCGACAAGTGTATCAATAAATGATGTTTGGACTGAAGTTACAGGTTTTGTGAACTTCAATGGCAATGGATCATCACATTTAACAAGATCTTTTGATGGAGCTATTGGAACAATTCCCATTAAAACGACTTATCCGATAGAAATTGTAATTACTCATCCGAATACTCCTATTTCAACCAACTGGAGTGTATCGAATATTAATGATATAACACAAATTGGAATACCAAACAGCACAAATACATTTTACATCAAAAGTAATGCAACTTTCCCTGTCATTGTTAATTTAGATATGCCAAATTATGAGCCGATATCATTCCGTTTTGTATTAGACTCCTCAAAGTCTTTCAAAGTTGCATTGGAAGGAGCAGGAACAAGTCTAAATGTAGAAATTGATGAAAACTCTTCAGCTCGATCTCTTCAGTCAAAAATACCGACCTATGAAATCTATAACATTAACGGCACTAAAGTAGCAAATGGAAAACTACCTGAAAAAATCAATTCAATTAATACCAGCAATTTTCGAAAAGGTATTTATGTTATAATTATTAATAGTAATAACGATAAATTTGAAAATAAATTCACTATTTCATAATATTTAAATTTGAATACGGGCTACTTATATAATGAAAGTTGCTCGTGTTCTTTTTTAATCTCATCTTTATTTAAAGTAGCATCTAAATTCCATACAGTAATATTTTTATAAAACCTTCCGAACCAACTAATGTCCGAATCTTGAAGTATCGACGTTCTTGATTGCTTTCTTCTTATAACCGCCGAAGCGGTAGCTGAGATGGAGAATGAATGCGCGTGAATAGAAATCGTTGTTCATGTCCAGATATTGCCCCTTGAAGCGGACCTTCAGATTCGGCATGCCAGAGTTCAGGATATCACTACAACGGACGGACAGGCTTATTCTGTCGTTGGCAAAATTCCATTTCAACCCGGCAGTGAGGTTATAGATTGTTTCAATGTCGAAAGTTCCCTGAATCATTGGAGTTTGCACACTTCCCATCAGTTCGATAGCAAGAAACTTATTTACTTTGAAAGTGTTGTCCAGTGTACCACTGAACATCCATTTCTTCCGGTTAAAAGGGATATCGAAAAAGTCGTCGCAACGCTGGTGAACCTGCATGCCGACCAAAGTAAGCCGTGAATCCAGCCAATTTCCGGCTTTAAAAGGCAATATGACGTTTGCCCCCCACATCTGCATATAGTTCCAGTTCATATTCTTATAGATTAAAGCCAACCGGTCGATCGATTGATAGCCTGCCTGCACGAAATAATCGGAAGAATGCATGAGAAACAGGCCGAAGATATATTTCTGTTTCCATATATAATTACCATTCAGATTATAGGTTGTCGACGGTTTCAATCCCGGCGTCCCCCAAAGCTCGGTATATCCATTCAGATGGCTGACGGAAGACTGCATATCCCAATAGCCCGGATAGGTCTTATCCGTCGATAACGAAAGTTGGAACAGATGTTTGGGAGATTTGACATACGTCAGGGATGCTTGCGGATAGACCGCCCATTTACGATAACTGCCGATGGTATAATATTCACCTGTGGCGGAGACAGAAACCGACGTCCCTGTTTCATAGTTTTTACTCAGGGAGACATAGACATCGGCAGTCTGTTCGCGAAGCCGGGAATCCGTATTTTCGGTCGGGATATCGCCTGTGACCTTATCATAGGTTTGGAAGTCACGGTCTTTCGCAAACCGGTAGGATACTCCGTAACCCAAATCCCATTCTTTAGCCAAAGAACGCTTCCGGTCAGCATAAATAGAATACCGGTCGATCTTTTGACCGCCGGTTATAGAGAAACGGCTTTGACCTCCATCCGCATAGTCCGCATGCAAAGTCTGGTTATTATCGGATGTATAATGCGTGTAATCACCACCTACTTCGAGTCCGGATCCGGAATGATATTGCAACGTGACGTTGTGCATACGGGTTTCGACATATTTATCGACATTGCTTGCTTGGAAATTACCGGAGGTCAGGCTATTGCTATGCTGGTCAGGAGTGAAACTGCCGGTATAAGCGATATTGAGATTGTCCTTATCATTCAGATTATATTCGAACGCAGTCCTGAGATTGTGGTTCCAATACTTCATACGTAACTGCTCGTTTTGTCTGATATCGTACACTTGATTTTTCAATGTATGCCTGGAATAAAGATCCATATATTCCATCTTTTTCACATCATTGGCTCCATACATGACATCAAAGGCCATCTTAGGCGTCGATAAGCGGAAATTGGCGTTCGCCCCGCCGCTATTGAAATATTGGTTTGTGTAATCAGCGTTAACTTCTCCCTGGAAAGAATAATCATTCGAACGTTTCAGGACGATATTGATCGCTGCTCCTCTGACATGATATTCGGGAGGTGTGCTGTACATGACTTCCGCCTTTTCCACCCGGTCCAACGGAGTATTGCGCAAAAGCGTCTCGAGTTGCCCGCCATCCATCGTTGTCGGTTTTCCATTCAGGATAACGGTCAGGTTTCCCGTACCGGCCAAAGTAAGTTCGCCTTTACTCTCCATTACACCGGGGAGCTTAGTCAGAGCCTCGTACGCATTATTCACCACTCCGTCGCCGGCAAGAACGGACAGATCATATCCCAAACGTCCCTCTTCCACCTTCACAAAAGGACGTTCCGCTTTTACCACGACCTCATCCAAAGCATAATCCTGCGGATCGAGCTGAATGACACCGACATCTCTGCCCTTTCCTGTGATTTCTTTAGTCTTATACAAGAGATGTTGTACGATCAACCGGTATTCTTCCGGCTGGCTATCCAGCACAAAGGCTCCATCTTCATTTGAAATAGAGGCGTTTATATAAGTAGAATCGATTGTCTGTAAAACGATGGTCGCACCGTCTACCGGCTGATTTTTAGTGTCCGTAACCTTTCCTGTGATATTCTGTGCCTGCAAGGAGACAGCATAGAATAATAGTAAAATACCGATTCCGACTTTCATATAATATACAGTTTGTATTAATTTCCACTCACCCTAACAAGGGGTATTCATCACTCACCGGGCACAATTACATGCCCATCATTTCCTAATACGCCGTAAACATACGAAATTAGTATAAAAGCCGAAGCCATTTTATCCGTTTACTGCCATTTCATTAAAGAATCTTATCAAAAAGATGAGGTATTTTTATATGTAACTCCACTCTCTATCGGAGAAATATGGATGTCAGGGTTATACAAAATGATTGTCATTCCGTCCAAAAGGAAACGTGCCGATATACGTTTGTGAAGAGGTTATTTCATCAACATATGCTACTTTTTTGCAGAAAGCACGTAGAAAAAAAACGAAAAAAAACAGAAATGTTCAGAAACATCCGTCCTCGCCTTTTGCCATATGTGAACTACAAATGATGATTTACTAAAAAAAACCGTTGGTCCAAATCGAAACTGTAGCGCATATAATTGGTTTTTCTACCCCATATATCTCAAATTATACTTGCGGGTAATATTTTTTAAGAGACCCTTCACTATGAAAAAAAATAACTAATTTTACTGGCAGGAACCAAAGACATTCACAAGTATGCATATTATCTTATCCCCGGCCAAGACGATGACCGGAACATCCAAAATAAAAGCACCTGCCGGTACGACGCCCCGGTTCAACCAGGAAGCGATCGAGATAGCCTTGCACATGGCGCAATATTCCGCCGAAGAATTAAGCAGGATGCTAAAGCTCAGTCCCAAGTTGATGCTGGAAAGTTACAACCGTTTTCGGAATTTCCATTCTGCGGAACAAGAACCGTTACAGGCTCTGCTGGCTTATACGGGTGTCGTATTCAAAAATATCAATCCTAAAGATTTTACAGAGGCAGATTTCCGTTTTGCCCAGGATCACCTGCGGTTCGTTTCCATTTGTTACGGCCTTCTTCGCCCGTTGGACTTGATCAAACCTTACCGGATGGAATATGATGTCAAACTTCCCGAATTAGGAGAAGGGAATATGTACGCTTACTGGCGCACCCGGCAAACGGAACCGCTGATAGAAGAAGTGAAAGCCGACGATAACCTGCTGGTCAACCTGGGAAGTATGGACCTCCAACCTTCATTCGACTGGAAAAAGGTAGAACAATCCGTCCGCGTCATAACGCCGGATTTCAAAGTCTGGAAAAACGGCAAAACCGAAACGATCGTAATCTACGCCAAGATGGCACGCGGACAAATGACGCGTTACATCATTAAAAACCGGATTACCGATCCGGAAGCATTAAAAGGCTTTACCTGGGAAGGGTTCAGGTACAGGGAAGATATGTCCGAAAAAGACAGGTGGGTGTTTTTACAGGATTAAAAAAAGAAAATGTGCCGGAAACAGATAACCGGTCCGGCACATCCTCTAACTATAATTATCTCTTTACATTTTACCTCTCAAAGGCACACTAATCCCCATATAAAGATTCGTTGCATTTCCGCTTACCGGAATGAATTGAGGCGTTACCTTCGTAAACATATAATCGGAACCGATAAAGAAGTTGATCCATGACGGAGTGAAGTTCAACGCCAGGCCGTATGTTTTAAACTTGCTATGAATAAAAGAATAGCTCAGTACCGCTTCAAACCATTTGATCGGACGATAATTGGCGGAAACGGTCAGTTCCGTGTAAGCCTTCGGGGAATATAGACGCGTAGAGGACAACAAGCCGAAACCTAACTTGTTTTCCAGCATACGGTATTCACCTCCGACATTGATCGTCGAACGCAAACGGCTGGTACGGCCTTCCGATGCTTTCTGTGTGAAATGGAACAGGTTCTCAAAGTCATTCTTCATTGCATCGAACTGTTCACCCATGCCCTGCGAGCCTTCAGCGACATGATCACCGATTGCCAGGTCGAAGCCATCGAAATCAAAAGTCCCGTTCACTTCGCCAAAGGTATTGCCGCTCTTGTTCCAGCTTACAAACCCCAGATCCAGAACAGCTGCCGATAATATGATATTTTCCGTCAACTGGTAAGTAGCCCCTAAATCGACCCCCATACCGAACCCGCTCAGCCCCGGACTGTCGAAGTCGAAACTGCTGATATATTCGCGTCCCTGTTCATCGGTTTCCATCTCCGGAACCAGACCTTTCATAGAGGCGCTCATGGTACCGGTCGACGTTACCGACCATTTCGTGTCGTTCATCACCGCATGCAAATGTGTAATATTGGCATCCATCGATCCGACACCCAACAGCAGTTTCACCTTACCGCCAACCGTCAGTTTTTCTGTGATCGGGCGTGAATAGCCGACACCGGTTTCCAGATAGGACTCTGCATAAGCCGAGATATCCCGGATATCATAAGCCGTCCCCTCGGCAGTGTTGCCCCGTTTCATAAACTCGAACATCGTTTTCGGTACCCGTACATTTGCCAGGCCTTTCAGCGAGACATCGACTGTCCAGAACCCTTTTCCGGCATACCAACCACCGGACAGTATTTGCGTCCCGAACTCTGCATTTATCTGATTGTTATCTTTGAGATTATTCAGAAAAGACTCCGTATTGACAGAGTTATCCATAAACGTAACGGTTTTGCCGTTCTTCGGGAATAAAATATTATCGACAGCAATACCATTGGTCGTATAAGAAGCATTGACAGCTCCCAGGACAGGAATGGAAACATATCCTCTCTCAGGACGGAAAGCCGGATTCAAAGCTGTACGGGCCGGAGAATTCTCCATAAAATAAGCCGTTCTCAACTGCTGGGCAGATCCAGATATTACGGTTAGGCCGAATAAAACCGAAGCCAGTAATATTCTGGCTGATTTAATATATGTAGTATTCATTTTCTTAGCACAAAATAGATTGGTAAATCGATTAAATAGAAATGCCTCCTGCTTTCTTCAACTTTAATTTCATCGAGATCGTCTGACCATCCTTCAAGGTTTCCGGTTTCTCACGACCTTTCAGATGCATTTTGAAATCAATGTTGCGGGCTGTTGCCATCTTAGGCATATTTTCGGAAGTAATTTCGAAAGAGACATCTCCGCTCGCTCCTTTTACATCCTGCAAAGGAAAAGATATATCCAATTGGCTACCAGACTCATCAAGGATAAGCATTTCGATCGTCAGGTCAAAAGGCATTTCATTGGTTACTGTGCCATAGATGGTTGCCGTACCGCCCGAGAATATGTAATCGACAAACGACTCGTCGAAAGCATCCTTGACATGCTCCGTCGTCACGGCTTCAAAATCGACAGCCGGAGCCAGAGGAGCTTCGAAACGGTAACGGATATTCGATAATGCACCCGCAGGAAGTTGAGCCGCCTGTGCCCGGTTTCCCCATAAATGGAGTTCCAAGGTTTCGGGAACATCTTTTATCGCATCCGGCAATTCTTCATTCTGGCAGAACGTAAATCCGGCTGCAACAGAAGAAGCCTCCGGCCCTATCCATATATTCTGCGTCGCCGGTGAAAATGTAAAGAAAGAAACCGGTGAGGCCGGTTTGCCTTTAATATCCATACGGCAATCCAATGTTCCTTCCTTCAAACCGCTTTCCAACAATAAATGCGGATCTGCCAGACTCAACTTGAAACTTTCGTCGAACAGCCCTTTCAGATCCTGCAAAGAAATTATGCTGGAAGCCACAACCTCAAAACCTTCATCGGCCCGCAAATCATTCTTTCGAGCCTGCAATGTTCCTTCATAACGTGCCACATAACTACCGTCCGCATCTATTTTGACAGATGGTACCTTATACACTTTAATCACATCATCGACAGTGATAGCACCTGTGCCCAACGGGGCAACCCACTCGTCCCCCACTACCAGATCGTCGGTATCGATGTCCGATAAGTCGTACTTGCTATCCACACATGAAGTTCCCACACAACACAAGCATAGCACTAAAGATTGAAATAAAATTTTACCTTTCATTATGAAAAACTCTAAAGTATTTATTTTAAAATAAAGTCTAATCGATCGCAAAAGTATCTAAAAATATTTACCCGACCTTATATTTCATTCCTGAAATTCGGGTATTTAGGCTTATCCGTTTGTTTCTTACGATAAAATAGGAATCCGTATATTCAATAAATCACATAACAGAACGTTATTACTTAAAATGCTTTAAACATGATTTTATGAAACGAACCTTCAGCATACTATTGCTCATTTTACTGGTTACTTATGCCAAAGAAGGCTATGAACTGGTAACCCGGGAAGCCCCGGTAAAATGTTCCGTCACCGGTTCCCTATCGGACGTGGCAGACGAAGTGATTGCGATCCCTCTGGAAACAAACACACGATGCATACTCAGTCATGCCAAGCTGATCAAACGTGACAGGGATAACCTGTTTTTACTTAGCAACGGGCAGTTGTACCACTTCAACTGTTCCGGCAAATTTATCAACCAGATCACTTATAGCCACCCGTCTTACAAAAATAATATCCTGATATCCGATTATGTAATCGACCCTGTTCACCAACAGTTGATCGTTACCGATGACCGGCAGAACGTACACTATTATAATTACGAAGGAGAATTCTTAGGCAAGATCAACCTGTCGGAAAACCATTTATGCCGGTCGTTAGGCAAACTTGCCTATTATGATAATCATATCTGGACAACGGTCGACAGAACGATTCCGAGAGAAGAATACAATAATCAATTGTGCGTGGAGCAATGGTTGTATAAATTCGATACGACTTTCCATCCAGTGGAGGCTCGCAAGCTGGCGGCTGCCGAACTGGGACGCCTTACGATCGGCCATATGCTGGAACCGGAGGTGGCTGTAGCCAACAGACAGGTATATGTCCTGGCCCCTTCTCTCCAGCCGGACCTGCTTCTACAGGACACGCTCTATCTGATCAGCCAGAACAAACTAAATATTACAGACGATTATTCCTCTATCCTTCCCTTACGCATCGGTAGCCGTTTTCTGGTTTCGACACACTACAACCCGAATGCAGAAGACAAATGCTACACATTCTGTTATGACCGCAGGGAAAATCATGCTTATAATGTACAAGGCGGACTGGATGATAATTTCTACGGGACCGGGCGAATCCCTGAGTTACAGGCAATGGACGTATACAGCAATTCCTATTGCTATTCTAAAAGCAGCGAAGAGGTCAAACAATCATTTCCGGACCGTAAGGCCGGCGACAACCCGGTCGTTTTCATCGTAAAGCTGAAAGCCTGAAAAAAGAAACGCAGACAAATTTAAAATCTATCTGCGTTTCCCTGCGCCTTATAGTAAGCGAAAGACGGGTTGCTTATTCTTCGTCTTCACTTTCATCTTCCTTCATATTGTGGAACACGTTCTGAACGTCGTCGTCTTCTTCCAGCTTTTCAATCAATTTTTCGATTGCTTCACGCTGTTCGGCTGTTACGTCTTTCAGATCGTTCGGTATGCGGACAAATTCGCTACTTGTAATCTCGAAACCGTTTTCTTCGAGGTATTTCTGGATGGCGGAGTTCTGTGCAAATTCGCCGTAGATTACGACTTCGTCTTCGTCTTCGTCTAATTCGTCCACACCATAATCGATCAATTCCAATTCCAGGTCTTCCAGTGAGATACCTTCTTTTTTAGCAATATGGAATACGCACTTATGGTCGAACAGGAATTCGAGGCTGCCGCTCGTACCGAGCGAACCGCCGTGTTTGTTGAAATAGCTACGAACGTTTGCAACCGTACGGGTTGTATTGTCAGTTGCCGTCTCAACAAAAATAGCAATACCGTGAGGGCCGTATCCTTCGTAGTTCATCTCCTTATAACCGGAGAAATCCTTTTCAACAGCACGTTTGATAGCACGTTCCACATTCTCCTTCGGCATGTTCTCTTTCTTGGCATTCTGCATCAATGCACGCAAATGAGGGTTGTTCTCAGGATCCGGACCACCGGCTTTTGCGGCTATCGTAATTTCTTTACCTAACTTAGTAAATACACGGGCCATATTGCCCCAACGCTTAAACTTTCTCGCCTTGCGAAACTCAAACGCTCTTCCCATGATTTATGATCTTTATTTTTTAATTTTTAATTCTTAATTTTCAATTTATCTCAATTGTGCGCCTAACTTCTGTTCCAGGTTTGTCTGGATCTTTTTCATGATAGCATCGATCTGCTTATCATTCAAAGTCTTTCCTTCATCCTGCAAATAGAAGCTGACAGCGTATGACTTCTTTCCTGCCGGCAGATTCTTTCCTTCGTATACATCGAACAAAGCAACATCTTTCAACAGTTTACGTTCGCTATCCGTTGCGATCTTTTCAATTTCCGCAAATTGAACCGTCTTATCCAGCAACAAGGCGAGGTCGCGTTTTACAGCCGGGAACTTGGAGATTTCAGAGAAAGTAACCTTGCTCTTCTTGACTTCCTTCATCAACAACGTCCAGGAAAGTTCAGCATAGTAGACATCCGTGTCGATATCCATATCCTTACAGAGCTTCGGACTGACAATACCCATCGTACCCAACTGGCGGCCGGATGAAGTCGTAATGCTCAGACCTGCCGAATAAATATCATTAGCCAGATTACCGAAGATAACCTTCTGCAGGTTTACACCGAGACGGACCAGAATATTTTCCACATACGCTTTCAACTCGTATACGGAAGATTTTTCATCCGGATGCGCCCAACTGTTATCCACACGGCTACCGCTCACCCACAAGCCCAGACGGTAATCTTCCGAAAATTCGGCCAGCGTTTCACCTTCTTTCTTATGATCGACATTGTAATCGTAGCAGTTACCGAATTCGAAGAAACGGATATTACCGTTCTTACGTTTCGCATTATGTTCAACACTTTCCAAACCACCGAACAATAACGTCTGGCGCATACAATTCAGATCGGCACTCAACGGATTCATCAGCATCACACAGTGGGAAACCGGATAAGTGGAGAGATTATCATAGTAAGCCGAGCGGGTCAACGAGTTATTCAGAATCTCATTGAAACCACAGCCGCAAAGCTGTTCGGAAATCAGGTTCTGCAATTTATAACTGCGGTCGGTCGAAGTCTGATAGCTCAGATTTGACTTCACGTTGTCGCTGAACTCCACATTATTATATCCGTAAATACGGAGGATATCTTCGATCACGTCGACATCGCGTTGCACATCTATACGATATACGGGCACATCGATCACCAAACCTTCAGCCGTTTCAGAAACGATCTTCATTTCCAAGCTTTCCAGGATACTCTTAACGGTTTCAACCGGAATCACCTTACCGATCAACGTATTGACCTTCCCGTAAGTCAGTTCCACGCGATAGGGAGCAGCAGGAGCCGGATAGATATCCTGGATAGCGCCCGTAATCGTTCCGCCTGCCACTTCCTGAATCAACAAGGCGGCACGCTTCATTACTTCGACCGTCTGATTCGGATCCAGACCGCGTTCATAGCGGAAAGAAGCATCCGTGTTCAGACCGAAACGACGGGCTGTCTTACGAATCCAGGTCGGATGGAAAGTTGCAGATTCCAAAAAGACATTCTTCGTCTGTTCCGTCACGCCGGAATCGAGTCCGCCGAATACGCCGGCGATACACATCGGCTCTTCTACATTGCAGATCATCAGGTCGCGATTAGTCAACGTACGTTCGACGCCATCGAGTGTCACGAATTTAGAACCTTCTGTTGCTGAGCGTACCACGACTTTATCACCTTTGATCTTATCGGCATCAAAAGAGTGCAAAGGTTGTCCTACGCCATGCAGGATATAGTTTGTGATATCCACTACATTGTTAATAGGACGCAAGCCGATCACCTTCAAACGATTCTGCAACCATTCAGGACTTTCCTTTACGGTTACGCCTTTGATCGTAATTCCTGAATAGCGCAGGCATGCTTCCGTATTTTCAACGACTACTTCGATAGCCGGAGTTTCATCATCGATCTTGAAAGCGTCCACGCTCGGACGTTTCAGGTTGGCAGGCTTACCGTTCTGTTTCAGGTAAGCAGCCAAGTCGCGGGCTACGCCGAAATGGGAAGTGGCATCCACGCGGTTCGGCGTGATATCGACTTCCAGCACGTAGTCGCTCTTTACATTATAATATTCTTTGGCCGGGGTACCGACTACCGCATCAGCCGGCAGCACGATGATACCTGCATGATCCGTTCCGATACCGATTTCGTCTTCAGCGCAGATCATACCGTTCGATTCAACGCCACGGATTTTGGAGCGCTTGATCGTAAAACATTCGTCGCCATCATACAATTTAGTACCGTTTACAGCAACAACCACTTTCTGCCCGGCAGCCACATTCGGTGCGCCGCAAACAATCTGCAGGGGTTCTGCGCCGCCTACATTCACGGTTGTAATATGAAGGTGGTCGGAGTTCGGGTGTTCTTCGCAAGTAAGAACTTCACCGATGACAAGCCCTTCCAATCCGCCTTTAATAGTTTGAACTTCTTCTACTCCGCCGGTTTCCAAACCGATAGAGGTAAGTGCTGCTGCTACTTCATCAGGCTGTAAATCAAAATCAAGATAATCTTTCAGCCAATTGTAAGATATATTCATCGCTTTAAAATTTATTCAGTAAAGAGACGGGCCATCCGGCCCACGCCAAATTGACGGGCAAAAATACAAATAATTATTTAAAATATGGGGCAATAGCAAAATGAAAATAAAGTTCCATGCCCGTGAAACTAAAATTCCATGGGCATGAAAGAAAAATTCCATGCCGGCGAAATTATATTCAATAACTTTTGTATCTTTGCGACATGACAAAGACATTTAAATCGGATTTGGTTTTGTAAACAATCTGTTTCTTCCGATACAGATTGTCCTCTCGTTAGCTCTCGGATAATACCTTTTCGAGGGTGATTTTCTATTATTATAATTCAAGTTTAATCGATGTACAATGATGAAGGCATTGTTATGCTTTCCGTGTACACAAAATACATTAAGACAATGAGTAACGAAAATAAAACTATTCACGATTTCGAACTGAATTTAATCTGCGACTTCTTTTCCAATATGGAACGGCAAGGTCCCGGAAGTCCTGAAGTGACGCTGAAAGCATTGAGCTTTATAGATAATCTAACCGACAAATCCCTTATCGCCGACATCGGCTGCGGGACAGGCGGTCAAACAATGGTATTAGCAAAGCATACATTAGGACAGATTACCGGCCTCGACCTCTTCCCCGGCTTTATTGATATCTTCAACCGCAATGCGAAACAGCTTGGGTTGCAAGACAGGGTTAAAGGTATCGTCGGCTCAATGGATAACCTTCCTTTTCAGAAGGAAGAGTTTGATCTGATCTGGTCGGAAGGTGCTATTTATAATATCGGCTTTGAACGTGGACTGAAAGAATGGCGTAAGTATTTGAAAACAGGTGGATATATCGCCGTTTCCGAAAGTTCGTGGTTTACAGACGAACGTCCTAAGGAAATCAACGATTTCTGGGTAGATGCATATCCTGAAATAGATACGATTCCCAATCAGGTTGCCAAGATATACAAAGCAGGATATTTGCCGGTTGCCACATTCATTCTGCCTGAAAATTGCTGGACAGAGCATTACTTTGCTCCAAAGATTGCAGCCCAAAAGATCTTTCTTAGTAAATATGCCGGGAATAAAACTGCCGAAGAATTCAGCGCACTTCAATCTTCTGAAGAAGTCCTATATCGCAAGTATAAAGAATTCTACGGTTATACATTCTTCATCGCAAAAAAGACCAAGCAGTGATTTATTTCCGATTCACCTGTAGAAATAGTTGAAATTAACCTCTATTCAAACAGTGCGGGTATTCAATTCAAAGAATGCCCGCACTTTATATTTTGCGGACTACTATAAATCTCCTACCTTTGCACCACAAATCTGAAATATAATTTTATGCGCATAGATATACTGACCGTACTTCCTGAGATGATCGAGGGAATGGTAAACTGCTCCATTGTGAAACGGGCACAAGACAAAGGTTTGGCAGAAATACATTTACATAATCTGCGGGATTACACAACCAACAAATGGCGGCGTGTAGACGATTATCCTTTCGGGGGCGAAGCCGGCATGGTGATGCAGATCGAACCCATCGACCGGGCCATCTCGGCTTTGAAAAGCGAAAGGGAGTATGATGAAGTAATTTACACATCGCCGGATGGGGAAACTTTCAACCAGCCGATGGCAAACAGTATGTCGATGCTGGACAATCTGATTATCCTTTGCGGGCATTATAAAGGAATTGACTACCGCATCCGCGAACATCTGATAACAAAGGAAATATCCGTCGGCGATTATGTCCTGACAGGAGGTGAACTGGCTGCCGCCATCATTACGGATGCGGTCGTACGCCTTATTCCCGGAGCGATCGGCGACGAACAAAGCGCCCTCTCCGACTCGTTCCAGGATGACTTGCTGGCCCCTCCGGTCTATACACGGCCGGCCGATTATAACGGTTGGAAAGTGCCCGAAGTCCTTTTGTCCGGACATCAACGCAAGATTGAAGAATGGCGCCTCGGGCAGGCTCAGGAACGGACTGCCCGGCTACGCCCCGATTTATTGAAGTAGATCGTTTTTACTTCTGCTCTACCACGAAATTATAGATAAACGTATATTCATACGTGTTATTTTCCGCAGTAGCGCCATTCACAGGGTTGATCTTTTCTTCAACCGTCATGCCTGTGATATAATCGCCGGTCAATGTATAGCGGAATGTGTATTCGGCACAGATATCCGTTGCTTCGGAGACATAATACCAATAAGCGCGGGTCGGCAGATTCAGATTCATCTTCCCATACATCAGGTTGATTGGGGAAATCATGTCGAAGCCGACCGGCTGGAATGAGTTTACAACCCGGAAAGGGAAGTTATCCGGACGCAGTTGCGAGTCGTACTCGTACGTGATCTCTTTCTGAGGCAAGTAAGCGTAATGTACTATGTTTCCATTTTCCCATGAATAACGGTCCACCTCACCCAATTCTCTTGTCTGATATCCCGAACCGTTCTCGTTCGGCCACCGGATAATCTGCGAAACCGATTTCAACCAGTTGGAGTTGTAAGTATAACTACTTTCCGTTGCCGTATATACAGCGTTACTCATATACTTATTTTCAGACTTTTCCTCCTTTGTGGCAATTATATTCCCGCTCAACTTATAAACCGTATGAACAAAGGGATTTGTCAAAGAGCCGTTATCCATCTTCACACCGCTCACGGAAATCGTCTTGTCTACTATTATATAATTATCGGTATATTGGTTTCCACCCATATTCAGCACAATCCGGTTGATTTGTTTGTCCTGATCGTACGTAATATCCGCATTAAAGAAAGTATTTCCGTTTTTTGTACAGGTGACGTTCGTTAGCTTATTCAACTCGGGAACATACGGCTTATCATCATCTCCACAAGACACAAGTCCTACCGCTATCAAAAGCATACTTAAAAATTTCTTCATCTCTCTTTCTTTTTATTATTCGATCTTACAAAAATAGGACATTTGCTAAAATAACGGACGAAGTAACCTATTTTAAGTAATTCTACTTGAAGAAATGCAAGTAAACCATTAGTTTTGCAACATAATTTATCACAATAAATAGCTAATAACAAACATCTTACAATAAGATAAAACGTAAAGTATACAATATCTAAAATTTAATAACATGAGAATGAAACATCTGACGGTGGCAGCACTTACATTATGGCTGTCTGTTTCTTGTAGTCAAAGACAAGAAGATTTTCCGTTTCGCAACCCCGATCTCCCTATCGACGAACGTATAGACGACCTCTTGAAGCGTCTGACTGCCGAAGAGAAAGTCGGACAAATGATGAACACGACTCCGGCAATCGAACGCCTCGGCATTCCCGAATATGATTGGTGGAACGAAGCCTTGCATGGCGTCGCACGTGCCGGAAAAGCAACTGTTTTTCCACAGGCGATCGCGATGGCGGCAACTTTCGATGACGACGCCCTGCACGAGACATTCACAATGGTGAGTGATGAAGCCCGTGCCAAATACCATCAGTATCAGAGAGATAAAGAGTACGATCGCTATAAAGGCTTAACCTTCTGGACTCCGAATATCAACATCTTCCGTGATCCCCGCTGGGGCCGTGGCATGGAAACCTATGGAGAAGATCCATACCTGACTGAACGGATGGGCATTGCCGTAGTGAAAGGTTTGCAGGGAGACGATCCGAAATACTTCAAGACACATGCTTGCGCCAAGCATTATGCAGTCCATAGCGGGCCTGAATGGAACCGTCACGAGTTTGACGTCACGGTGACGCCCCGTGATTTATGGCAGACCTACTTGCCTGCATTCGAGGCATTGGTGAAAGAAGGAAATGTACAGGAAGTCATGTGTGCCTACAACCGCTATCAAGGCAAGCCCTGTTGCAGCAGCGACAAACTGCTCATCGACATCCTTCGCAACAGCTGGGGATATGAAGACATCATCCTTTCCGACTGCGGCGCGATCAACGACTTCTGGCAACGGGACGAACGTACGCCCCGCCACGAGACACATCCCGATGCGGAAAGCGCATCTGCCGATGCCGTCCTGAACGGAACGGACCTGGAATGCGGCAATAGCTACCGGGCTTTAGTCAAAGCCCTGAAAGACGGGAAGATATCCGAACAGGATCTGGATGTTTCACTCCGCCGCCTGCTGAAAGGACGTTTCGAACTGGGTATGTTCGATCCGGACGAACGGGTTCCTTATGCACAAATCCCCTACAGTGTGGTGGAAAGCCCCGAACATGTGGCACAAGCACTCGAAATGGCACATAAGAGCATGGTGTTGCTGAAAAACAAGAACAACACGCTGCCGTTGAGCAAAACGATCCGGAAAATTGCGGTTGTCGGTCCGAATGCAGCCGACTCGACCATGCTTTGGGCGAACTATAACGGCTTCCCGACGCATACCGTAACGATACTGGAAGGTATCCGCAACAAAGTACCCGATGCAGAAATAATCTACGAACTGGGATGTAATCATGCCGCCGACTTCGTAATCCAGGACCTGGGCAACAACATCACTTCCACTGCCGGACAAGGATTTGCTTCGGAGTTCTTCAACAATACGGAATTTAAGGGCGAAGCTGCTTACAAAGGTTTAGCAAACCAGTTGCATTATACGACAGGCGGAAATACGCAGTTTGCACCGAATGTAAACCTGACGAACTTCACAGCACGTTTCACCGGCGAGTTTGAAGCACCCGAAACGGAACAGGTCGAGATCAAGATATCAGGGAATGACGCTTTCCGCCTCTTTGTCGGAGATGAAAAAGTAGCCGAAGTATGGGAAAACGAATACGGGGCGGAAAAGACGTATATACTGAATGCGGAAAAGGGAAAGAAATATCCCGTCAAGATCGAGTATATGCAACGTACAGGCAGCGCCGACCTCAATTTCCAGATCGGCACACGGCGCCCGGTCGATTTTGCCGCCACGGCTACCAAAGTTAAAGATGCGGATGTGATTGTCTA
This sequence comes from Parabacteroides vesiculifaciens, assembly GCF_049860805.1. Taxonomy (NCBI): domain Bacteria; kingdom Pseudomonadati; phylum Bacteroidota; class Bacteroidia; order Bacteroidales; family Tannerellaceae; genus Parabacteroides; species Parabacteroides vesiculifaciens. The sequence goes on along the minus strand of NZ_CP187555.1, from coordinate 750,914 downwards.
TGTCGGAGGCATTTCTCCCCGCCTGGAAGGTGAAGAGATGCCGGTCAACGTGGAAGGTTTCAAGAAAGGCGACCGCACCAATATCGAAATACCGAAAGTACAGCAAGAAATGGTAAAAGCGCTGAAAGCGACGGGTAAACCGGTCGTTTACGTACTTTGTACGGGAAGCGCCCTGGCTCTGAATTGGGAAGACGCCAATATCGATGCGATTCTGAATGCGTGGTATGGCGGACAGGAAGCCGGAACAGCAGTTGCCGACATTCTGTTCGGCGACTACAACCCGTCAGGACGTCTGCCGATCACATTCTATAAATCGATCGACCAGTTGCCGGGTTTCGAAGATTATAGCATGAAAGGCCGCACGTATCGTTATATGACCGAAACACCACTTTACCCGTTCGGATACGGTCTGAGCTACACGAACTTTGCTTATCAGAATGCAAAGCTGTCTTCCGGCAGGATTGCCAAAGACCAGTCTGTCACGCTGACATTCGACATTGCCAACACCGGCAAAATGGATGGTGATGAAGTCGCACAAGTCTACATCAAGAACCCGAATGATCCGGAAGGGCCGGTCAAGGCGCTGAAAGCATTCGTGCGTGTCCACGTAAAAGCCGGCGATAGCCAGGAAGTCAACATCGAACTGACTCCCGAAGCCTTCCACTCTTTCAACGACAACACGCAAACGATGGAAGTCCGCTCCGGAAAATACCAGATACTTTACGGCGGTTCATCCGACGACAAGACCTTGCAAAAATTAGAGGTGACAATCGAATAAAAAACAAACGCCGCAGGTCTCTCCGGATGATCCGGAAAACCTGCGGCATTTTATCTATTCCACAACCCTATAGGTTGTTATCCGATATACGTTTCCATAAACTTAGCACCCGGAACCGGTGAAATCGTTACAACATCCGTATCAGCCGGGATCAAAACCGTCTGCCCCTGATGTACATAAATTTCATTGCCTTTATTATCACGGATGGATGCTTTCCCCTCCATACAGATATAAACGACGAAAGAATCCAGATCGGAGAAATCACGCACCATGATCGTATCGATATCCAACAAATTAGTTGTAAAATACTTACAATCTGCAAGCTCTACAGTCGCATTCGTATGCGCTTTGTAATGGGTACGGTAATCCGGATACAAGGTATAATCGATCGCATCTTTTGCCAGTTCGGTATGCAATTCGCGGCCCTTACCGTCCGGTCCTTTGCGGTCGTAATCATAGATACGGTAGGTAATATTGCTCGTCTGCTGGATTTCAGCAATGAAACAACCGGCACCGATCGCATGCACACGGCCTGCAGGCAAGAAAAACACATCACCCGGATTCACCTCGTAACGCTGTAGCACATCCATGATCGTATTGTCCTCGACACGTTTCACATATTCATCCGCATCGATCTGTTTTGAAAAACCGGAATATAAGCCAGCACCTTTTGCTGCATTGATCACATACCACATCTCTGTCTTTCCGAAAGAATTGTGGCGTTCCTTTGCCAACTCGTCGTTCGGATGGACCTGGATAGACAAATCATCACGTGCATCGATAAACTTGATCAGTAAGGGAAACGTAGAGCCGAATTGTTCAACCACCTTTTTCCCCAACAGTTCTTTGCCATACGTACGGATCAGTTCGTCCAGCGTTTTACCTTCGAGTGCACCATTATCTACAACAGAATAATTACCTTCCACATGTGAAAGTTCCCAACTTTCACCGATACCATCCTGTACCGGAGTGATGCCCTTAAACGGGCAGATATCAGAGCCTCCCCAGATAATCTTCTTGAGGATAGGCTTAAATGTCATAGGATATAACATATTTGATTTATGATTTATAATTTATCAGATTTATGATTTATGATTTATGATTAGTGATCAACGCATAAATCATAAATCATAAATTATTTCGCTTTCCTCAGTACAACAGCGCTACGTGCCGGAATGTATAATTTGAGCCATTCTTTTTTATCTTTTTTATACAATGGGTCAAATTGTGTGAAATGGCGAATGGAATCATCCGCAAGTCCAAAACCCCCGAAACGGGTGGCATCGGTATTTAACATCACTTCATATTCGCCCCTCGGCACCAGGAAGCCGTAATCGGCAAACGATTTTGTCGGATTGAAATTGAATACGAATACCAGGTTTTTCCGCATATAAGCCAAAATCTGATCGCCGTCGTTATCCCATACTTTCTGTATCGGAGTGGACTGGAAGTTCTTCACGCTACGGATCATCTCCAGCATTTCGCGATCGAAATCGCCCAAGAAATGATATTTCAAATCCATATTATCGACCAGATTCCATTGGCGGCGTGCATACTTATGCGACCAGCCATTTCCTTCGCGCGGGAAGTCGATCCACTCCGGATGGCCGAATTCATTTCCCATAAAGTTCAGATAGCCTCCGTTGATGGTGGAGGCCGTAACCAGACGGATCATTTTATGCAAAGCCACACCACGTTCCACCATAAAATTATGGTCGTCTTTCTGCATATGCCAATACATATCAGCGTCAATCAGGCGGAAGATGATTGTCTTGTCGCCCACCAAAGCCTGGTCATGACTTTCAGCATAGCTGATTGTCTTCTCATCGGCACGGCGGTTCGTTGTCTCCCACCAGATGGAAGAGGGATGCCAGTCTTCGTCTTTTTTCTCCTTAATCGTCTTGATCCAGTAATCGGGGATATTCATTGCCATACGATAGTCGAAGCCATAACCGCCATCTTCATACTTAGCTGCCAATCCAGGCATTCCACTTACTTCTTCGGCAATCGTAATCGCATTTTTATTAACTTCGTGGATAAGCTTATTAGCCAATGTCAGGTATGCAATAGCATCTCCATCCTGATGACCGTTAAAATAATCACCATAATTGCAAAATGCTTCGCCCAGTCCATGACTATAGTAAAGCATCGAGGTTACCCCGTCGAAACGGAAACCATCGAATTTATATTCATCTAACCAGAACTTGCAGTTCGACAAAAGGAAATGAAGCACTTCATTCTTTCCATAGTCGAAACATAGCGAATCCCATGCCGGATGCTCACGACGCGTTCCACCCAGAAAATATTGCGTATAAGACCCGTCAAAACGTCCGAGTCCTTCTACTTCGTTCTTAACTGCGTGGCTATGGACGATATCCATAATCACGGCGATCCCCAGACTATGAGCATCGTCTATCAACTGTTTTAACTCTTCGGGCGTACCGAAACGGGAAGATGCGGCAAAAAAGCTGCTGACATGATAACCGAACGAGCCATAATAAGGATGTTCCTGGATAGCCATGATCTGAATGGCATTATACCCTTCCTTTGCAATACGGGGCAACACGATACGGCGGAACTCGTCGTAACTGCCGACCTTCTCTTCATTCGAAGCCATACCGATATGGCATTCATAAATCAGCAAAGGAGATACATTAGGCTTGAACCGCTTATGTTTAAACACATACGATTTCTCGGGATTCCAGACTTGCGCGCTGAAAATTTTGGTATTTTCATCCTGAACGACACGCCGTATCCATGCAGGAATACGTTCCCCGCTGCCTCCTTCCCACTCGACCAAAAGTTTGAAGAGGTCTTCATGATGCAGCAAATCTTCTGCAAGCGTGATCTCCCAAATGCCATTACCCAACCGTTGCAATTTATACCGGTCGTCTTTCTCCCATCCGTTGAAAGTTCCGATCAGGTATATAGCGGTAGCATTGGGCGCCCACTCACGAAATACCCATCCATTCTTTGTCTTATGCAACCCGAAGTAAAGATATCCGGAGGCCATTTCCGACAACGTCTGTTTACCGTTACCCGTCAGGCTTTTCTCCTTGTTTACTACGTATTGGTACCTTCCTTCTATTGCCTCCTTATAGGGGGCCAGCCAAGGGTCATTCTTTATTAGATTTAGCGACTCCATGATTTTTTGAGATTGGTTTCGCACAAAGATAGAAGAAAAAACTCACATATATACAAAAAGTCCGGATACTTTCCTATTTTCAAAAGATATAAACTTTCCATTTGCCTTCATTTCCCTATGGCAACCACACCAAAATCCCATAAAAATCTGACAATATCCCTCCTTAAAACAAAGATTTATAATAAATCATTGGTTCTTAACGCCATACCAAAACCTGTTGTTTGTTAAAAAATATTACCCTTGCTACTAATTTGAATTATATGGGGTAGAAAATCAAATTAGATGCGATAGTAGTTTCGATTTGGACCAATAGCTTTTTTCACCATAATACAATAAGGGGTGAAAAAAGCCGTATCAAAGAAAAAGCACCTTTACCAATCAATCATTTTACTACAAAAACAGGCTGTTTGCTATCAATTTATTTCATTTTACTCATTTTCATCGACACGTATATTCCTATTGTTATACCTTTTAGCCTAAAAGCCACTTGTTTTTGCATCTTTTCCGGGAAATCATCTAAATGATTTTTCAAATGTTCTCAATGGTTTTGGAAAATCATTGAGATGTTTTCGGGAAACCATACAGATGAATTTGGAAAATCATTGAGATGATTTTACCAGACGAACCGGAATAAAAGAAAAAAGGATGCGTAAAAGACAACCGAAAGGCCTTTGAATACAATTTTAACACCTCAAAAGCCTTACAGGGAAGACCTTTTATGATTGACATCTTGACGGAAATCCATCCTTTAAACTTACATTCCTATTTATTTCTTATGCATCATTCCGTTTTTCAAGCAACAGAAACAAACTTTCAGGTGATTCAGTATACAAAGTGACAATCGCTTCCCCTGTTTCCTTGTTCTATTTGTAACCACCCCGACGAATGGACGTATACAGACGAACCTAAAGAAGGCAAATCTGACATTCTGCAAAAAAACAAAATCGCCAATAAAATTTCTCATTACACAGGGAGCTATATTAATTCCTTTTCTTATTTTTGCAAAAAACCGTTTAAAGATAGCAGATGAGTAAGGGAACAAAAAGCATAGCCTTCTATTTGATGATGATTCTGGTCTTTGGCTCACTCATGTATTTCATAGTCAAAGAAGGAGAAAGCCGGCAGGTCGACACGGCTATCCAATCGATGCAAAACGCCCCCCGGGATATGGGCGAAGGGTTCTTTGTGTTCTGGGATTCGGTCACTCATCATATCCAATCTTCAATCGGAATACTCCTTCTGCAAATCATTACCATATTGATCGTCTGCCGCCTGTTCGGCTGGATGTTCCAGAAGATCGGGCAACCAACGGTTATCGGTGAAATAGTAGCCGGTGTCGTACTCGGACCGTCCGTGCTCGGCCATCTCTTGCCGGGAGTATCCGCATTTCTCTTTCCACTTGATTCGTTAGGCAATATTACCCTATTAAGTCAATTCGGCCTGATCCTTTTTATGTTTGCCATCGGTATGGAACTGGATATCGGAGAAGTCCGGAAGAAGCTGAAAGAGACCATCCTGATCAGCCATACCAGCACGATCGTCCCGTTTTTCTTCGGCATGCTGACAGCCTATTATGTCTATGAATCATACGCCCATAAAGGGACGCCGTTCATATCTTTCGCCCTGTTTATCGGGATTGCCATGAGCATCACGGCCTTTCCTGTGCTGGCCCGTATTATCCAGGAAAAAGGATTGACTAAAACACATTTGGGCACGATTTCACTGGCAAGCGCCGCCAATGGAGATATTACCGCCTGGTGTTTGCTGGCTGTCGTGATTGCCATCGCCCAGGCCGGCAGTATGCTGAGTGCCGTTTACAATATATTATTCTCCATCCTGTATATCCTCTTTATGTTTTTTGCCGTACGTCCTTTTTTACGGATGATCGGGCATATATACCATAATAAAGAGGTGATCGATAAAGCGCTGGTCGCCCTGATGTTCCTGTTGCTGATCGTCTCCTCCTACTTTACCGAGATATTAGGATTACATGCTCTTTTCGGCGCCTTTATTGCGGGTGTAGTCATGCCGGGGAACATCAAATTCCGCAAGATCATGACGGAGAAGGTGGAGGATGTGTCATTGGCGCTATTCTTGCCGCTTTTCTTCGTTTCGACCGGACTGCGTACGGAGATCGGTTTGCTGAACACACCGGAACTTTGGGTGATGTGCGGAATCTTCATCATAGTGGCAATTATCGGGAAATTCGGAGGCGCCATGTTCTCCGCCCGTTTTGTCGGTGAAAGCTGGAAAGACAGTCTTTATATCGGAGCCTTAATGAATACGCGCGGTTTGATGGAGCTGGTCGTGCTGACGATCGGCTATGAGATGAAGATATTACCGCCTTCCATTTTCGTCATGTTGGTTCTGATGACATTGGTCACGACCTTTATGACGACTCCGTTGGTTTCTTTCATTAAATTTTGCTTCAAGACTCGCGACAAGATTAAAGAACATCAGATCTATGCAGAACCGACCATCGGGGCATTTAAGGTACTGCTCTCATTCGGACGTGCCGGAAACGGACAGATCATGCTCGATGTCGCCCACCAGATGTTTGCCCGCGGGAAAAACAAACTGGATCTGACGGCGCTTCACCTGACTGTCGGTTCGGATGTCAATCCCTTGCATACGGATAACTTTGAAGAGGTTAGCTTCGGCCCGATTCTATATGGCGCCAAAAAGTTAGGCATGCATATCCATACGCGCTACGAGGTGTCGAACAACGCCGGACAGGATATTTGCGACATCGTCAACAACGAAGGATTCGACTTCCTGCTGGTCGGTTCCGGTATCTCCATGAGCGACTCGCCGGACGATATTGCGGCCACCCGCTACCGTACTTCTTTCTACAACCGTTATTTCAAACGCTTCAAAGCTCCCGAATCCTGGTTTTATCCCGGTGCGTTGCTGAAAGACAAGACAAAGATGTTTATCGCCCGCAGCAATTGCGCCGTCGGCGTGTTCATCAACCGCAATTTCGTCAAGGCCTCCAATGTATTGGTCATCATCAGCTCCGAAGAAGACCTCTTCCTGCTTGACTATACAAGGACATTGCTGAAGACGACTCACGGTTCTGTCGGTATCGTCAACAAGGCAAGCACGACAACACCCGGATACGACAAGATCATCGAAGCGATCGAAGAATTTACGGCCACTGTCCCGCAAGCAAACCTGTTGCCGGAGAAAGACCTGACACCCGGTTTGTTCAACGGTTACAACTTCATGCTGATCAGCTACGACACCTGGAACGATGTATCCGAACACCGTAAAGAAGCCCTTCAAAGAATGCCGTCGACATTGATTTTGAGCAAGAATCATGTTGGAACCCGCAACATGGGAGTGTAAAAGGTGTGGAGATGGAAAAAGTCACTAAAACAGCCTGATTTCCCCAAATGGGATCAGACTCGCTTTAGTGACTTTTACAGCCAAGGTCAGGTATATTAAATTAGTATGTTGTCTTTTTATTCGAATCCGGCATGTACCCCTTTGATGGAAAAGGAATCTGCTTCCCGTTTTTTCTCGCCGGTGTACATCCATTCGATGGCATCTTCATACGTCTTGCCGTCTTTGAGAACGACAGTCTTCACGACGTTCTTTCCGTCTGCCAGGGTGACATTATCTATAATATAATGTACATCAGTATAACCTTTATGGATGCCGGATAGTTCTTTGCCGTTCAGGAAAATTTTCGGTTCGCCGATATTTGAATAGACGGTGATGGAAGTTACTTTCTTCTCACGATCCACATTACGGCGTTGCGTCAGGTACAGGACGGGATCTTCACTCCAGTTGGCCTTGTACCAGAAATAAGAATCTTTCTTCGTCTTGCGGTCGAAGGTCACCATGCCCTTCATATTACGGGCGGGAAGGTCGCCACGGTTTGCCAGCGGGGTGGCGAAATCGAACGTGTTCCACAGATAAGAAGCGATGATATACGGATGCTTCGCGATCACGCTCCACTGGTATTCGTGCGTCTTCGTCTGGAAAGTTTCCGGATAGAACGGCTTCGTCCAGTTCAGCGAATTGTCTAAGTATTCGGTTTGGTGGGCCAGGTTAGCGTCCGCCCCATACTCCGTCAACATCAGTTTCTGGTCAGGATAGTTCTTTTCCAGGCCTTCCACCCACGGTTCGATATCCTGCAATTTCTTTTCATACCAGCCGAAATAGCGGTTCATGCCCTGGATGTCGGCATTCAGGTTGACCGGATGCTCCATGTGCCCGTAACCGTTTACGGAAACGGTATAGCGATCGGGATCTTCCGTCTTTGCCAGGTCATGCAGGGACTGTGTCAGTTCCTTTGTATATTCGTGCGGATGATAGACTTCGTTATGTAACCCCCAAACATAAATGGACGGGTGGTTGAAACTCTGGCGGATCAGTTCGCGGAGCTGGTTACGGGCGTTCTCGGCCTCCTGCCCGGAGACACGGTTCACAAAAGGTATCTCCGCCCAGATGATCAATCCCAAGCTGTCGCAGCGTGAATACAGGTAGTCCGACTGCTGGTAATGGGCAAAGCGGACGGTCGTCGCGCCTATATCCATAATAGTCGCCAGGTCGAAGTCATGGTTTTCATTCTTCAACGCGCTCCCCAGCCCCCACCAGTCCTGATGGCGGGTAACGCCGTACATCGGATATTTCTCGCCATTCAGGTAGAAACCATCGCCGGCAACGATCTCGTATTTGCGCAGGCCCAATGGTTGCACCACTTCGTCGATCACCTTTCCGTCCCGGATCAGGCGGCTCACCACCTTATATAAATAAGGATTCTTGCGCCCCTGCCACAATGTAGGATTCTTGATCTTGAAATCAGCTTCGAACGACTGTACGCCTTGTGCCGTGAGATCGAACGAGCGGCTCTGGGTTGCGACCTGTTTCCCCTCCTGGTTATAAATCGTATTCTGCAACGTGAGCGAAGCCGGTTGCAGGGTCCCGTTGTCCAACTTCACCTTTACTTTTACATCCGCCTGCTTTTTGGAGACATTCTTCTGGGTGATGTAGACGCCGGAAGAGGCGCAATCGGTCACACAGATAGTATAGGGCTCCGTCATAATCAGCCAAACCGGACGGTACATTCCGCCGTAAACGCCGAAAAGCACATGGTTGATCGGGATCACATCCGGACGCGACGCGTTGTCGGCTTTCACGATAATCTCATTATCCGCTCCCGGTTTCAACAGCGTGCCTATCTCGCAGGAGAAGGCGGAATAGGCGCCTTTATGGGTGGTGGCAAGCGAACCGTTCACATACACTTCCGTAACAGCTCCCACACCTTCGAACCGGAGAAACACGCGTTTCCCTTTCATTTCGGCAGGGAAGAAATATTGTTTCTTATAGTAGGCAGGCCCTTCATAGAAATTATCGTACTGCACCTGCATGTCTTTTGCATTCCATGTGTGGGGAATCTCGACTTCCTGCCATCCACTCTCCCATTTCGGCGCATTAACAGCCAATTCCTTGCCCACCGGCGCTTTTTTAAATACCCAGCCGCTATTGAACGACTCGACAATCCGGCCTTCAGCCTGCATCACCAAACTGAAACAGGCCAACAATAAGGTTAAACTCAATACTCGTTTATTCATGATGTTTTAATTGATTGAATTGCAAAAATAGAATTATCAACTTGTTCCACCGTGTAAAATCATCTCAATCCTGTTTAAGATCGTCTCTAAATCATTATCTTTGCAGTGTAGAGACACACGGCCGTGCTTCTCTACACGTAAATCATGAAACTACGGATGATAAAAAGATTCTATACCCTGCTAACACTCTATTGGGTTATGCTATATGCAGCCCCGGCATATAGCATAAATTTCTTCTTCTCCCATCTGGGAGTAGAAGACGGCCTGTCGCAAGTTTCCGTGCTTGATATTTTTCAGGATTCGGACGGCTATATTTGGTTCGGGACGCGCAATGGTGCAAACCGCTATGACGGGTATGAATTTGTCACCTATCAGAATGAAGTAAACAACAACGCAACTTTAACGGACAACTACATCCGGGGATTTGCCGAAGACGGCAAGAAAAATATCTGGATCGCGACATCGAACGGGATAAACTGCATCGATTATAAAACCAAGAAGATCACCCGCTTCTATCCCATGAGTATCAATAACGAATGTACAAGCAACGTCATCAACCGTTTATTCAAACATTCGGATGGTAATGTCTATGCCTTCTGCAACCAGTGCGTATTCAAATGCAGCACGGATCGAACTGTCGAAACGGTCCTTCCAGACACCGCAATCTCTTCCCCGATATATTCCGTAGCACAAGCTCCGGATGAGGATATTTACGTCGGTACGGAAAGCAGCGGTTTGTATATCTATTCCGGGAACTGGAAACTGAAACAGCAAGTGCCGGTCAAAGGTACTATCGCGTCCATACAGCCAGACAGCAACGGAGATATATGGCTCGGAACGGATGAAACCGGAGTTTGCCTTTTCAACAAAGAAAAACAGACTTTTACCTGGTTGAACAAAGACAATACCGATCTCAGTAATAACTCGATACGGACATTCGTGTCCTATAACGACAGTTCCATTCTGGTCGGAACTTTCCGGGGTTTGAATATTCTGGATAAAAAGAACCTCACCATCGCTCCGGCAGATATCAATATTGCCGGAAAAGGAGGATTGAGCCATTATTCCATCCACAGTATGCTGATCGACAAAGACCAGACACTCTGGATCGGGACCTATTCGGCGGGAGTCAACTATCACAGTCCTTTTTACAGGCCGGCATCTTATATCACGCCAAACGAATATGCCGGCATCATCGGCAAAGGGCAGCAAGACAGCAACGGGAATATGTGGTTTGCCACAGAAGGTGCGGGGCTGTTTTACTATAATCCGGAAAACGGACAGCAACAACTTTATCCCATCAAACCTCTTCATGAAGGGAATTATGAGATTAATATTATCAAATCGATCCTGATACAAGGAGACTCGATCTTATGTTCCACCCATTTCGGCTCGGTCTATTTGTTTTCCATCCGGAACAAACAGTACAAAAAGCTATATGACTTCGAGCACAACGACATCTTTTCCTTATATATCGACAAAAGTAAACGACTCTGGATACCGACCAACAGCAACCAGGATCTGGTCATGGTCGATAAAGGGAAACAGACCAACCGGTTCATGGCCGACGGCGTCGCCCACTCTTTCAAATGGGTCACTGTGATTCATGAGCTCGAACCGGACCTGTTTTTGTTCGGCACACTGTCCGACAGCCTTTACCTGTATGATATAAAAAGACAAACGGTCCGTAATCTTTTCACCGAACTGCAATCAAATCCCCAGTTTGAAAAGTTAGGGAATATTACGGCTATTACACAAGACAACGAAGGTTATGTCTGGATTGCGACCAACAAAAACGGCCTATACCGCTTGAACCGGAATCTGAAACTGGCTAAACATTACCAGAAAGAGGACGGACTGTCCGAAAGCTATATCAACTCGCTTACGATCGACAAACGTCAGAATATCTGGGTAACGACCGGGAAATCCTTATATAAGCTGAATCGTACGACTGACACTTTTAGCGAAATGAAGATAGCCGATGTTCCGCCTATGGAGTTTACGCGATTTTCGGGCAACAGTCTTTCTTCCGACGGCAGCATCTATTTCCCCGGAGATAAAGGAGTCCTTTTCTTCAACCCGGACAGGATTATGGTTAATCCCAACATTCCGCCCGTATATATCACCTCGCTGATCGTAAACAACGAGAACGATATTACCGGAAACATTGAAAACGGCGATATTACGCTCGGTTCCAACCAGAACAATATCACATTCAGATATACGGCATTGAACTTTATCCATTCCGAACGGAACCAGTATGCCTACAAGCTGGAAGGAGCCGACCCGACCTGGCATACGGTAGGCAACCGGCGGGAGGCTTATTACAGCAACCTGGCTCCCGGTACTTATACGTTCCGGATCAAAGCGTCCAACAACGACAACGTGTGGAACCCGGAAGAGGCTACGCTACGGATCACGATCGATCCTCCTTTCTACAAAACCTGGTGGGCTTACCTTCTATACATGAGTATCATTACATTTATTATTGTAAGAGTCATCCGCTACCAGCACAATAAACATGAAAGGGAACGGGAACTCCGTTACAAGCAGTTGGAACAGGACAAGGTCAACGAATTGCACGAGGAGCGTATGCGTATGTTCACCAACTTCTCACATGAACTGCGAACTCCCTTGACGCTCATCATCAATCCGCTGAACGACTTGATGCAATACGTGTCGTTCTCGCCCGAAATAAAAGAGACGCTCCAACTAATCAAAAAGAACACCGGACGGATGTTGCTCTTAGTCAACAACCTGATGGATATACAAAAATACGAGGCCGGTAAGACGATCTTGCAAAAGACCCGCTTCAATTTTTCCGCTTTTATCCGCGAAATGTATCATTCGTTCGAAAGTGTGGCCAATAACCGGGAGATTGTTTTCACGTTGGACAATGAACTGCCGGAAGTGTATCAGGTTTGTTTCGACGAGGCGGAGATCGAAAAGATTTTCTTTAACCTGCTCTCCAACGCCTTCAAATTCACACCGTCGGAAGGACATGTGACCATTCGTGTCAGTACGATCACGCAAGCGGAATGCGAACTGCTTCCGCACTTCCCGGCTCAATACAACTCCATCCTGGTGGAAGCCAAATACTTGTTCATCGAAGTAATCGACACCGGGAAAGGGTTCAGCGAGCAGGAAACCGAAAAGATTTTCGAACCTTTCTACCGTTCACAAGAAGATATACACCGACAAATTTCAGGGACGGGTATCGGACTCAGCCTGACGCGATCCATCATTTTGCAGCATAACGGTTGCATCTGGACCGAAAGTTCGGAAGCGGCAGGAACGCACTTTATGTTCATTCTTCCCGACACCGAAAAGCAGGAAGAAGGGCAGACGGAAGCCCCTACTTTGTCCAAATCGGCCGAGATCAGCCGGAAATTCGATTTGCTGGTCGAAGAGACTGAAAACAAAAACAAGCAAACGGTCTTGTTGGCCGATGACAACCAGGAAGTGCTTCAATACCTGGAACAACAACTCAGCCTCGACTATATCGTCGTCAAAGCATTCAATGGAAAAGAGGCGCTGGCGATGATCGAGGAGTCATATCCGCATATCGTCATCAGCGACATCATGATGCCTGAAATGAACGGGCTCGAACTTTGCAAACGTATCAAGGAAAACCAAAACTTCTGCCATATACCGGTTATCCTGCTCACCGCCAAATCGATGATATCGCAAATCGAAGAAGGCCTGGATGCCGGCGCAGACGATTATATCGTCAAACCGTTCCAGATATCTTTGCTCAAAGCCCGCATCCGGAACATTCTTTCCCTGCGCGAGAAGATGAAAACGATGTACGGGGAAACGCTTTCCCTCAAACAGCTCGGAGTGGAAGAACCGAAAGAGCACGACGATTTCCTCGCCCGGTATATCGAGATCGTAAAAGCCAATATCTCGAATCCCGAACTCGACGTGTCGGTCATCTATGAGGCATTGGGAATGAGCCGGACTAATTTTTACAGGAAAGTAAAGGCAGTGACCGGCCTCTCTCCCATCGAACTGATCAAAAATATCCGTCTGGAAGCCGGGGCTAAACTCTTAAAAGAGTCGGATATGAACATATCCGAAATAGCCCAGCACATCGGCTTCAGCAGCCGTTCGTATTTTGCCCGTAGTTTTAAGGCGGTCTACGGAATGTCTCCGACGGAATACCAGGAATCAGAATCTCAAAAGCAGGGACGTATGTCTTAAATCTCATCAAAATAAATGTTTTTTAGCACGTTGGAATGTTTTTATCCCCTTTTGGAATAATTTTACTCGCTCTTGGCTTGCATCTTTCATTCTTTTGACACAAAAAACAAATAGGACCGACAGGTCGAGTATTAATTGTTCAATGTGCTAATAAATTATGAAAGGCATGAAAAGACAACTACGAGGGAATTTGCCTCCCAGTGAAAAGGCAAACGGAAAGAACAGATTTCTTTCCTTATTATTACTCTTTATGGCGTTTATATCCGTACAGGTATATGCGCAGGATGTCAAAATCAGTGGTACGGTAATCGCGGAAGCTGACAAATTTCCAATCATCGGAGCTAACATTGTTGTAAAAGGTACGACGATCGGTACTGTTACCGATATAGATGGTAACTTCTCCCTTGACGTCCCCCAAAACTCGACAATCGCAGTCTCTTACATCGGTTGCGAAACACAAGAAATCAAGATTACGGGAGCAAAAACTCTTAACATTGTTTTAAAAGACAATGCGATCGGTTTGGACGACGTTGTCGTTATCGGTTACGGTTCGCAGCGCAAATCAGACTTGACGGGCGGTATCGTGGCTGTGGGTGAAGAAAAGCTGCAGATGGTTACGACAAACAACTTGATGGACAAGCTGGCCGGACAGATTCCGGGTATGAATGTCACGACCGGCAACGCCAAACCGGGCGAAGACCAGTCACTGCGCGTCCGTGGTGAAAATTCGTTGAGTGCAGACAACTCCCCTCTGATCGTCATGGACGGTATTCCTTACAGCGGTTCGTTAGGAGACATCGATCCGGATATCATCGAGAACATGTCCGTATTGAAAGATGCATCTTCAGCAGCTATTTACGGTTCACGCGGTGCGAACGGCGTAATCCTGATCCAGACTAAGAAAGGTAAAAAAGGAGCACCGACCGTAAGCTACAAAGGGCAGGTCGGCATGCAACAAGCACAACGTCGCGTCGACATGATGAAAGGTGCCGAATATGTAAAATACACGCAGGACTACAACCGCATGAAATATGGTTATTCCGGAGACCAGCTCGATCCGCTTGTACTCCTGAACCCAAGTGAACGTGCAAATTATCAGAACGGTTCGGAACTGGACTGGCAAGATATCATGTTCCGCAACGCCTTAACCACCAGCCATCAAATCAGCATTTCCGGTGGAACAGACGCAACAACCTATATGGCATCGATCTCTCACCTGAAAGAAGATGGTGTTATGGAAAACACAGGGTTAAAACGTACCAACATCGCGTTGAACATCACACAGGTTTTAAATAAATGGTTAACTGTCGGAATGGGTACACAAGCAGTCCAAAAGGAATTCGGAGGAGAACAGCCTTACCTGGAAGCCGGCCTGAAAATGAGTCCTTTCGGTATCTATAAAGATGAAGAAGGACGCTACGTTGATTATCCGATGGACCAGACATTGTTTTATAATCCGATGGCTAACATAAATGCGACAAGCGATAAGACAAACCGCAACGTATTCATTTCTACTTTTGCAGAAATTCAATTCCCGATCGAAGGTCTGTCATTCCGCACAAACTTCGGTTACAACTATCGTAACGAGTTCGAAGGGACTTATTATGGAAGAAACACGCTTTCCGGTAGCAAAGTGAACGGTTCTGCCTCCATAGAGAATATCCACTATTACGATTACACATGGGAAAATCTCTTGAAATACAATAAGACATTCGGTCTGCATAAAATCGATGCCACAGCCTTATTCAGTATGCAGGAAACAAGTAAAAAGGAAGCTAAAGAATCAGGTGAAAGCTTTGTAAACGATGATTCCGAATATCACAACATGGCTGGTGCTGAAAAGAACAAGGAAATTTCATCCAAACTGACAAAAACAGCAATGTTATCTTATATGTTACGTTTGAACTATTCATACGCCAACAAGTATTTATTGACACTGACAGGGCGTTCAGACGGTTACTCTGCATTCGGAAAGAACAACAAATACGCATTCTTTCCTTCTGTAGCCGCAGCATGGAATATTTCTTCCGAAGACTTTATGGAAAGCCAAGCCAATTATCTGGATATGCTGAAAATCCGTCTTTCATGGGGTTCAAACGGTAACCAAGCCATCAATCCTTACCAGACACTTGACCGTTTGACATTGACCAACTACATCTGGGGGGACAATGGAACAGTTGTAAATGGAGCCTATCTTCCCACAAACGGTGTTGGTAACCCCAACCTTAAATGGGAAACTTCGCGCACAATCAATGCCGGTATCGATTTCAGCTTCTTCAATGGACGTCTTTCCGGTAATATTGATATGTACGTTGTCAATACAAATGACTTGCTCATGAGCCGCACCGTACCTTACATGAACGGTTACAAGTCCATCATGGACAATGTTGGTAAAACTCGCAACAAGGGGGTTGAAATAGCATTAAACTCTGTCAACATCCAAAACAATGATTTCAAATGGACTACAAATGTGAACTTCTCACTGAACCGTGATAAAATCATCGAACTGCGCGGCGACGGTAAAGACGATATCACAAACAAATGGTTCATCGGAGAACCGCTACGTGTATTCTACGACTACAATGTTGTCGGGACATGGCAGGAAAACGAAACATACGTTGAGAACGGACATACGATCAGCTGGGATGCCGAAAGCGGCAAGTTCCTGAATGAAGAAGGAAAAGAATACCAGAAAGGCGCCGTTCCCGGTTCTGCAAAACTGGAAGACAAAGACGGAAACGGCTCCATCACGGCCGACGATAAGAAAATCATCGGTTCCAAACTACCAAGCTTCCTACTGTCAATGGGTAACCGCTTCGATTACAAAAACATCTATTTCTCTTTCTTACTGAACGGGGTGTTCGGACAGACAAAAGAATTGCACGACTACAACTTCGATCGCTGGATGCCGACATACAACTACATAAGTGGTATGGACTACTGGACACCGGAAAATCCAACAAACGAAATGACCTCTCCGGCTTATGTTCCTTACGACAAACATTCATTCTACAAAAAGATGAATTATGTCAATATCAAGAACATCACGATCGGATACACGTTCCCGAAGACAGTTTTAAGCACGATTGGAATCAGTTCGCTGAGTATCAATGCAAGTGTCAATAACCTCTATACTTTCAGCAACATCGACAACTGGTTGAACTTGGAAGATAACGATAACAACAGAAACATCCTCGTTACTTATCCGACAGCCCGTTCTTACATGTTTGGATTAAATCTTACTTTCTAACATTATAATCGAATTTGAATATGAAAAATATATTAGCAACTGCCGCTGCCGCATTTTTATTGGTGACATCAACCGGTTGTTCTGGTTTTCTGGATGAAGAGCTAAAAAGCTCGCTGGCTCCGGACAATACATACACAAGCAGCTATGGCTTCGAAGTCGGCGTAAACGGACTGTACGGTTGGGCCCGTTCTGAGTTTAACACATGGGGAGAGGCTACCACAAGCCAGGGACAAGCTTGCCCGTACGAATCGTTCCAGGTTGCAACCGACATTGTCTATGCCGGTCATGGCGACGGTTCACTGGTTCCTTTTGAGAATTTATCCTATACCTCTTCTACCACGTTTGTCACGTCCTATTGGAACTGGGGATATGGTCTGATTGCCTCTGCAAATGAAATCCTCGAATATTCGGAAGGTGACGTCAACTGGGACGAACCGACCGACAAAGCCTATTATCAGGCTGTCGCCCGCTTCTTCCGTGCTTATGCTTACCGGTATCTGGTATATTTGTACGGAGATGTTCCATATGTCGACAAAATTGAAAAGAATTTCCGTATAGACTTTACCCGTACGCCGAAAGCGGAAGTTTTAGGCAAGATGATCGAAGACTTGCAGTTTGCAATTGCAAATCTGCCGGAAGATCCCGATAAGGTCGAAGTTGGACAATTGACTAAATGGGCTGCCCAGCATATGCTTTCGGAAGTATACCTCATGGCAGGCAAGTATGCGGAAGCGGAAACAGCTGCAAAAGCCGTAATCGATTGCGGTTACTTCAATCTGATGACTTCACGCTTCGGTGCGGAAAAAGATAAAGCTGGTGATCCTTTCTCCGATATGTTTAAAGAGTACAACCAGAACCGTACTTCCGGCAATATGGAAAGCATCTGGGTAATGCAGCTCGAATATAACACGACCGGAGGCGGCGGGGAATATGAAGACTGGACAAAACGTGCCTGGGTTCCCAAATACTATAACGAAGACGGTTTTGTGTTGGCAGACTCTTTAGGCGGACGTGGCCTGGCACAGATCGTCCCATTCAAATGGTGGATCGACAGCAACGACTTCTTCGCTTCAAGCGATATCCGTAACTCGGAATACAACATCAAGAGGAACTGGTATTACAATGATACCTCTTCTGATAAATATGGAAAGAAAGCCGAAATTACAGAGGATACATGGACCAAGTTCACCGTATTCCCGGCTGTCACGAAATTCTTTTACGGAAAAGCTGAAAACCTGAGCTACGGCGGTAACAACAAAGACCGCATGAAGTTCCGTCTGGCCGAAACATATCTGTTATTGGCTGAAGCGCGTCTGATGCAAAACAATGCGCAAGGAGCTGCAGACGCGATCAATGTAATCCGCAAACGTGCAAACGCGCCGGAAATTACAGCCAAAGATGCCACGATTGACTTCCTGCTGGACGAACGTATCCGTGAATTGGTCGGTGAAGAGTTGCGCCGGTTTACGCTGGTTCGTACAGGCAAGTTGGTTGAGCGCGTAAAGAAATACAATCCGCACAGCAACACAATGGACGAACACCACACTTTGTGGCCGATCCCGCAGACCATCATCGACTCTAACACAGGAGCCGAGTTTCCGCAGAATCCGGGGTATTAAGTATTAAATACCTACTGACAGACACACACTTGTGTGGTGAAAGGGGAAGTTCCAACCAAAGGAGCATCCCCTTTCTTTTTAATAAGAATCATTGGATTTGGTACATTTTTTAATCATTTTGAGATGATATTATTATATCCTGAGCCTTATCTTTCCTATTTTTGGTGCAGAATTAAATAGAAACAGAACGAATATCATGAAAACTACAATCAAGTACATTTGTACAGGCCTCTCACTTTGCGCTTGTACCTGTTTAGTGAACAACCTGCCGGCACAGGCCGAAACGACAAATACCGCCGTTACTGCGACAGCCGCCGGCTGGAACCGGCAAAGCGTTATGGACGTCGCCCGCCGGGTGGCAGACTGGCAGATCAAGGATTATCCCGAAAACAAATATGCCAAGAACGAACCGCGTGGGTGGGTTCCCGCCGCGCTTTACATGGGGATGTTCGACTGGGCGGAACTGAGTGGAGACAATACCTATTACGACTGGCTCCGGAAAATCTTCAACCGCCAGAGCTGGCAGGTCGCTAACCGGATGTATCATGCCGACGACGTTTGTATCGCACAAACCTACATCGATTTCTATAACAAGGAAAAGAACGAGAATATGCTGAAACCGACCATCGCCCGCGCTGACTGGGTTTTGAACAACCCTTCCAACGGAAGTATGGACCTTGATTACAGCAAAGGCAGCACGATCGAACGCTGGACCTGGTGTGACGCCCTCTTCATGGCACCCGGTGTCTACACGCGGCTCTACACGCTGACCGGCAACCGCAAATACATGTATTTTGCCGACGGAGAATTTCGTGCTACTTACAACCACCTGTATGATAAAGATGAAGACCTGTTCTACCGCGACAGCCGCTATATCGGACAGAAAGAAGCCAACGGCAAGAAGGTGTTCTGGGGACGCGGCAACGGCTGGGTAATCGGCGGATTGGCGGAAATATTGAAGACGCTGCCGGCGGAAGATACCGAGTTCCGGCCTTTCTATCTCGAACTTTATAAGGAGATGTCCGAGCGCCTCGCCGGGTTGCAAGGGAAAGACGGTTACTGGCATGCCAGCCTGCTGGACCCGGACAGCTATCCTTCGCCCGAAACAAGCGCGACCGGATTTATCGTCTATGGCCTGGCATACGGAATCAACCAGGGTTATCTGCCGGCAGACAAATACCTGCCTGTCGTAAAAAAAGGTTGGGAAGCATTGACCTGCGCCGTTGAAACGGACGGGAAATTAGGTTGGGTCCAGCCGGTAGGCGCCGATCCCAAAAAGGTGACACGCGACATGACCGAACTATATGGTACAGGAGCGTTCCTGATGGCAGCCTGTGAGGTGTATAAATTGATCAAGTAGATTTCACGATTAAAAGCTGATTCGTAGACATAGGGATGCCTACGAATCAGCTTTTAATTACAAACAACCATTTTTCAGAAATTTCCTCTAATATGAAATACTGTATCATACTCCTTTCTTTCTTCTTTACTTCTCTATCAAATGCATCAGAAATAAACCGGAACGATCTTACAGAGCCGGAAAACATAAACGATCTGAAAGTACAGATCCAATGGGTCAACCCTGCTGCCATACGCGCCTATCTGGACGACACAAAAACGGCATTGGGAGAAAAAGCTCCCGCACTTTACGAAAAACTGTCCCGCCTGGAAACGCTTCTGCCCGAAGTACAACAAGCACTTTCCGGCAATGCTTCCTCCGAGACAATTGACAAGGCACAGAAAGTATTAACCTTAAAACGCGAAGTCATCCTGGCCAACCCGCTGCTGGACATGGACAAGATCATAGTGGCCCGTTACCATCTGGGCGACAAAGCCCGCAAGGCGATGGGCCCGTCGATGGGAACTTCGACGGCCAATTACAACTCGCTCTTTTCCAACTCACGCAAAGGGTATGAAGCTGAAATCGACATCCTGTCCAACCTGCGTCACGATATCGAAAGCAGCCGTATCTACAAGCCCGAAGCCGATGTTCCCGTTTCAGACATACAGCTCCACTGGGACGCTGACCGCCTCCTTTTCTCCTCGCTCGACGAAGACCGGAAATGGCAGATCTATGAAATGAACACAGATGGCAGCAGCCTCCACCAAAAGATCACGGTCGATGAACCGGACCTGGAGTTTTGCGACGCCAATTACCTGCCGGACGGAAAAGTAGTGGCGACAACCAATATCGGTTACAACGGCGTGCCATGCGTACATGGTGACGATGTGGTGGCTAACCTTGTTTCGTATGATCCGGAGACACGCGCCCTGCGCCGCCTCACCTTCGACCAGGACGGGAATTGGTCGCCGATCGTGATCCCGAACGGCCGCATCATGTACACCCGTTGGGAATATACGGATTTGACACACTACTTCTCCCGTATCGTGATGCACATGAATCCCGACGGGACGGAAAATAAAGCGCTCTACGGCAGCGGCTCCTATTTCCCGAACAGCACGTTCGACATGAAACCGCTCTCCAAACACAGCAGCCGCTTCATCGGCATCATCTCCGGCCATCACGGGACGGCACGTTCGGGACGGCTCGTCATTTTCGACCCTGCCAAAAGCAGGAAAGAGGAAAAGGGGATGATACAGGAACTGCCGTTCAAAGACCGTCCGATCGTCCCGATCATCAAAGACGAACTGGTGGAAGGTGTCTGGCCGCAGTTCATGAAGCCGTTTCCATTGAACGAAAAGTATTTTTTAGTCGCCTGCAAACCGGCGAAAGATGCACTTTGGGGAATCTATTTAGTCGATGTTTTCGATAACCTGACTCTCATTGCCGAACAGGAAGGAGAAGGCCTGACCGCTCCCATTCCGCTGGTAAAACGCGAGACGCCTCCCGTTATCCCCTCGAAGATCAAGCCGGGCGGCAAAGAGGCTACGGTCTTTATCCAGGATATTTATGAAGGAGAAGGGACACAGGGTGTTCCCCGCGGAACGATCAAGGCGCTCCGCATCTTCGCATACGAATATGCCTATATCTTAGCTCCTTCCGACCATGATGCACAGGGCATACAGAGCGGATGGGACATCAAGCGCGTGCTCGGGACAGTCCCGGTCGAGGAAGACGGTTCCGCACTGTTCACCATTCCAGCCAACACGCCGGTTTCCATCCAGCCGTTGGATAAAGACGGGGCGGCTATCCAGTGGATGCGCAGTTGGCTGACGGGGATGCCGGGCGAGATCGTCTCTTGCGTCGGTTGCCACGAAGATCAGAACAGCATACCGATTCCTAAACGTACGATTGCCTCAGCCAAGCAGGCACGCCGGCTGGAAGCACCGGAAGGAGGCGTCCGTCCTTTCACCTTCCGTCTGGAAGTGCAACCGGTGCTGGACCGTAACTGCGTGTCCTGCCACAACGGGAATAATGCCGGACCGGATTTCCGCAAAGACCAGATGGTCACTTACAAAAGAGGGATATTGACGAAAATCAACAAGCAGTACGACCAGAGCTATCTGAACCTGCATCCATACGTGTACCGCCAGGGACCGGAGTCGGACATCTATGTCCTCAAACCAGCCGAGTTCCACGCGAGCAACAGCGAACTGATCCGTATCCTGCAAGCCGGCCATCATGGAGTGCAGGTTCCGCAGGAGGACATGCAGACGCTCTATACTTGGATCGACCTCAACGCGCCTTACTACGGAGCTTTCACCCAGATCGACCTGAAACCCGAATCGCCGAAGGGCCAGGTGAAACGCCGTATGGAGTTAGCTGAGAAATATAGCGGTGTACGGGTAGACTGGCAAAAAGAGATTGCCGATTATGCCGCCTGGCTGAAAGAAAACAAAAAGGCAGACGGTATAACCGGAGCGACAACCGGTGAAACTGTCGAAACAAAAGAACCCGCCAAACCGATCCGTTCGGTAAAGGTAAAAGGTTTCCCGTTCGACACGCAGACGGCGACTGCCCGGCAAGCAGCCAAAGGCGAAACTTCCCGCCGCTTGTCCATCGCCCCGGATGTCCATATCGACCTGGTATGGATTCCCGCCGGCAGTTTCGTGATGGGTAACAACCGGACACCCTCCGCTTCGCCTGCCTTCAAAGCAAACGTGAAGAACGGTTTCTGGATGAGCGCGACCGAAATCACGAATGAACAGTTCCGCGCACTTTTCCCGGAACACGACAGCCGGTACATCGGACAGACCTGGAAAGACCACACGACTCCCGGCTATGCGGCTAACGGAGCCGGACAACCTGTCGTGCGCGTCAGCTGGGACGAGGCGAACGCTTTCTGCCGGAAGATCGGCGAGATGCAAAACTGCAACGCCTCCCTTCCTACCGAAACACAATGGGAATGGGCGGCACGTGCAGGAAGTGCAGATGATTTCTGGTTCGGATCGGTAGACAGCGACTTCGGTTCTTTCGAGAACTTAGCAGACAGCACGACTGTCGATCTGGCGGTAACAGGCGTAGATCCCAAGCCGATGCGGGCAAACGATCCCATGCGCAAGTTCTGGGATTTTCTGCCGAAAGTCCTGAACGTAAACGACCATCAACTGATCAGCGGCCCCGTCGCCTCTTACCGCCCCAATCCCTGGGGATTGTACGACATGAACGGAAATGTGGCGGAATGGACGGCCTCCGATTACATTCCTTATCCTTTAAAAGAAAAGGCAAACAAAGAGACTGCCGAAAAGAAAGTTGTACGCGGCGGCTCTTGGCGTGAACGTCCCAAATACTCCACATCTGCCGTCCGTAAAGCCTACCTGCCTTGGCAACGGCCGATGAACGTCGGCTTCAGGATTATTGTCGAATGACGCTTCGTCCATTGCCGGCGCGGTTCACACAGATTCGGACAGGGATGCGTTCGGTCATTTCCTGTACATGCGAGATGACACCGATCTTGCGTCCCTGCGTCCGTAAACTTTCCAAAGCATCCATCGCCACACGAAGCGTCTCGGCATCTAAAGATCCGAAACCTTCGTCGATAAAAAGGCTTTCGACCCTCATCCGGTTGGACGAAAGGGAAGACAAACCGAGCGCAAGTGCCAGCGAAACAAGGAACGACTCACCGCCCGAAAGACTATGGACGGTTCGCACCTCATCACACATATCCCGGTCGATCACCTGCAAGGCAAGTGTTTCGGGAACCCGTTCCAGCCGATAGCGGCGCGTCAGTTCGCGCAGCTGCACATTGGCATAGTTCAACAGGATGTCAAGTGTATATCCCTGCGCGATACGGCGGAACTTGGCGCCATCGGCAGAGCCGGCCAGTTCGTTCAGTTTCGCCCAACGTTCGCTTTCCATGCGACAGGCATTCAGCTCTTCCTGCAGGCCGGAGACTTTCGCCTTATTCTCCGTCTGGGTACGGAGGCGGAAAGCAAGCTCCGTCTTTTCCTGCGTGAAACAAAGCAGGGTTGCTTCGAGCGGCTGTCCGTCCGAAGAAGCCAGATAGTCGGTGTTCCATTTGTCTAAAGCCTCCTTTCGCAAGAGCAGGTCGGTAGAGGCTTCGGCCAGGTCTTTTGCAATCTGGTCGGCGATGCCGCGCGTTTGTTCGACGATACCGGATTGCTCGGTTTGGGTTGCCGACAGCTTTTTCAGACGTTCTTTCAGTTCTTCCATTCGCCGGGTATACTCCTGTTCCACGCTATCTGCGGGGCGGCCGTCTAAGAGCTTCTTCCGTTCCGCCTGCAAAGCAGAAAAAGCGGTGCAGTTCTTTTCGTGGAGCTGTCCGGCTTCTTCAGCTTGCTTTTCGAGAGAAGGGAGAAAGGAAGCGAGAGATTCGCATTCGGCCTTCCGAGCGCTTTCCTGCCGCTCCAGTTGGTGGAGTTTATCGGTATTCTCGTGCCACTGACGGGCAAAGTCGGTCAATTTTATGCGGAAGGTTTCCGGGTTCTGTAGCCATGCTTTTTGCCATTCGTCATTGCCGAACAGGCGATCGGCTGCTGAAAGGGACTGGATTAGTAGGGCGGATTGTTCTTTTACAATGACTTCCTCCCGCTCCTGCCGGCTGGCGGCGAGTTGTTGCTTGCCGATGATGTCCTTACAGGCGGCTTCGCTGTCTGCGAGTTCCTTGTGTAGTTGAAAGAGTTGCTGTTGCAGGCGGGCGAGTTTGCGGGTGTTGGTAGAATAGATTTCTTTTTTATTCGACAGTTCCTGTAGTTGAAGGGTTAAGACGGAAACAGGGGCAACGGGCACATGACCGGCGAAAGGATGATGCGTGCTCCCGCAAACCGGGCAGGGCTGTCCTTCCTGTAACCTACTGCGCAAATCCTTTATATTGCCGGAAGCCTCCAAACGCGCCTGTTCGATAAGCAGTTGCTCACGCTCCTGACGTAGTTTCTCGATCTGTTTGTCCAAAGCCGGTATGTCGAACGCTTTCAATTCTTCCTCCAAGCTCCGGTAGTCCGCTTCCGCCTGCTTCAACGCTTGCTGTTTACTAACGCTGGTCTGTTGCAAGCCGGCGAGTTTTTTATTCAATGCTGCTACCTCCTGCCGGATCGTTTCGATCAAACGGTTTGCCGTTTCCACACCCGAACGGGCGGCCGATGCTGCATCCAGGTGAAGCAATAAGGCGGAAAGCTGCTCCGCTATACTCTCCTTATCCTCAAAACGTTTGCGCCAGGCGGTCAGGCGGTCAATCTCCTCCACCCCCTGTTTGCGGCGGAGGACGGCAGCCTGGTACTTCTTTTCAGTTTCTTCCTTCCGGAGCGTTACATTCTTCAACTGCTGCTCCGAATTAGACAAGTCACGGATAGCCGTATCTAACTGGATATCCAGTTTACGCGCCTGCAATATCTCCTGTTGAAGGGATTTGAAATGAGCTTCGGACTGTTGTTGTTCCCCCACTCCTTTTTCGTATTCGCGGCGGGCGACTGTCAAGAGTTCCGTTGCACGTGCCAACTTATCGGCAACTTCTTTCTGCTGCCTCTGGCGAATAGTGATCTGCTGTTCGACAGAACGGACGGCCTCTTGAAGGGCCTGCTGCTCCATTTTTGCTTTCTCGATCTGCTGCAATACCTTTTCCGTTCCGGCGAGGCGGGTGCGCAAGTCGTTTTCTTCCTCATCCGTCAATAGCTCGATGCCCTGTATACGTGATTGGATCAGGTCGAAGGCTTCTTTCGCCCGCGCATTCCTTTCAAATATCTGGCGGGAAATAGCGGAATAGAGCTCTGTTCCGGTCAACTTCTCCAAAAGAGCCGCCTTTTCTCCCTGATCGGCTTTCAAGAACGTGGAAAAATCGTTCTGCGCCAACAATACGGAACGCGTAAACTGTTCGAAGGTCAAGCCGATCAGTTCGATGATACGAGCTTGCAGGTCGGAGCGCGTCCCCTGCTCTTCCTCCTCCTTATCGAGGTTGTACAAAGCCAAACGCGGAATCTGCAACCGTCCGGTTTCCTTGTCACGGGCTCGTGCCACCGACCAACGTGTCCGGTAGCGGTGTCCGTTCAAAGCCATAAAGTCCACCTCCGCAAAACCGGAAGCCGTCCCTCTCCGTAGCAGGAAGCGGGGATCGCTCTGCGACAGTTGCTCATTGCTGACATCCTGTAGCTTGACATTATTTTCTTTCGCCTGGTCGGTGCGGGGCGTACGGGAAAACAGGGCAAGACACATCGCATCCAGGAGCGTGGACTTTCCCGCCCCCGTCGGTCCGGAAATAGCAAAAATCCCGGCCGAGAGCAACGGCTCCGCCGTAAAATCAATTTCAAAATCACCTTCCAGTGAAGCCAGGTTGCGGCCTCGTATCGCTAATATCTTCATAGGGAAACCTCCCGTATTACATCGTTAAACATCTTCTCCAACTCTTCCGGCAAATCTCCCCCGAAACGGTTCGTAAAGGTATGGCGGAGCATATCCAGCGGATCGATCTTTTGTAAATCCGTATAAGACAAAGGACGAAAATCATCCTCCCCCTCCCTTTTCGGATAAGAAGGTATGATAGAAGTCAGGCGTACAGCCTTGTCCGCCAGCGCCTCCTCTACCCGGTGCCGGAAACCCGGATCAGGCTCCGTCAACAGCACCTGCACTTCCAGATAAGGCCACAGGCTGCGGTCGGCTCCCTCTTCCGCCAACGGCAGAGCAGAAAGCTGCAAAAGGACTTCGGCAGGCAATGCCGGTTCCGCCGGAATCCGATGCAGGGCGGTTCGGAGTGGGATAGGCACTGCTTCGCAATCCGACAGGCATCCGTTTTCGAGGGTGAAAGCGACAACCTGGTGGTGATAATGCTGCTCGGAAAAAGACATCGGGAGCGGACTGCCGGCATAGCGTATGTTTTCGCGTTCCCCTACCCGCTGCGCCTTGTGGATATGCCCGAGTGCGGTATAGGCCAAGCCTTCTTTAAAGGCATCTACCGACACGGATTCAAGCCCTCCCATGATGGTCCGCTCGCTCCGGTCGTCTTCCGACAGTTCGGCTCCGGTCGCATGTAGATGCCCCATCGCAAGGAGCGCCTCGCCCGGTTGCCTCTGGCTGTCGGCATAGTCATACAGTTCGTGGTACATCCGGGTAATACCCTCCACATAGGTGTCTTTTCCTTCCTTCGAAGCGGGGTAATCTCCCTGGCGGAGATAGGGCACGGCCAAACAGAGCGCTTCCCGCTTCCTTTCCTTATTATATAAAGGGATCAGAAGCGAACCGAAATCGATCTTGCACAAGTCCGTCCGCGGAACAATCCCGACAATCGACGTGTTCAGCTCTTCCAACAAGGGAACCGGCGCCTCCAAACGGGCTGCCGAATCATGATTGCCTGCGATCACCACGATCTGTAGATGCGGGTTACGCCTGTTCGCTTCCCGCAGAAAGCGGAAGAAGCGGCGTTGCGCGGCTGCCGACGGATTAGCGACATCGAAGACATCCCCCGCAATCAGCAGGACATCGGTCTGCCGTTGCACCAACAGGTCAGTCAACCACGAAAGAAATGCCTCATGCTCATCATCACGGTCATACCCGAAAAAGGTTTGTCCGAGATGCCAGTCGGCGGTATGGATTATTTTCAATGACATTGTATTTTTGTTTTGTTTGCAAATATACAAACGATAGCATAAAAAAGGCGTGAACCCATCCGGTTTCACGCCTATATGCATTTTACATCAACAACTCCATTGGATTACGCTTCATTATCAACGGATAACGTTCCGGATGTTTCAGACTCTCTATTTCAAGGTCAACATCAAGTTCCGGCCATTCAATGGCCCGCAAACCACTCATACGAACATTCAGTACACTACTTACGCGGGCATCCCTCAACCATGGTACACGATTATACGAGACAAAATAATCCTGCCCCAAGACTGAAAGCATCATGCCTTGTGAATTAATCATCAATACGCTTACCGATGTGTTGTTTATATTGTTGTCTAAACTCGTCTCCATATTCATCTATTATTTTAGTTATTGCTTTTATTTCTTTACTATTAAAACCGAAATTTTCAGCCAGTTCGATTATCGGCTCAAGCCAAAACTTTGCTTCTCGCTCAGCTTTCACAACATGGATATGCACTCTTGTTTCCTCATTAGAGTATATTTTAAAGATATATCCATCCTCACATAAGAATTTTGGACTCATTTATTTCTTTTTAAATGATATATTTGCAAACATACGAAAAAAAGCATTACCTTTCCCTACTTTTTCAAACAGAAAAAACAAAGGGTATATCCGAAAGAGACAAACCTCCTTCAGATATACCCTTTACAATCCGGCCTATTTACCTTTTTACAAAACCACCTTAAACGATTCCTTTCCTATGCGGACGAAGTAAAGTCCATCGGAAGGAACATCCACAACCTCCACACTGTCCCGGATCGTTTTCAAAACGACAAGCCGCCCACTGCCATCATAGACATACACCGGAACACCAGCTTCAAAACCGGATAAAACCAAGCGTCTGGGGGCGGAACGGTAAACGCGTTTGGTGGCGTTTGGCACTGGGTCGATGCTTGTGGGGTCTTCCTTCAATACAAATTCGACTTGGCAAGTCACATCGGAAATAAGAGGTGCAATCCGATATGTATTGTTTTTCACCTGACTGGTAATTTCTTGGTTATTCATCAACACTTTACCCAACTCATAGCCTGCATCTGGGGTAAACGAAAACGTTACGGCTTCTCCTTTCTCCACCGAGACAAAGTCCAAAGAATTTTTGATCTGTTGCTCGTTTACTTTCACCACACCATTCCCTACGATATTCACAATACAGGATACCATCGGAATCTCTTCAAAGAATACGACTATTTCCAAATCAGCAGAAACAGTTGGTATCTCCAACACATTTCCAACCAACTGATTCGTTACATCCACGCCATCCAACAATACTTGCTTCAAAACAAAACCTTCATCTGGAACAAAACGAACAGACACTTTTGTAGATTTTGTAACAGCCAAAGATGTACCACTCCCAACAAGAAGATTATTGACTTTAACCGTTCCTCCATCCGAATAAGAGACTTTAAGAGAATAGGTGACAGGTGTACCTTTTTCAAAAACAACGGTCACTTCCCTATCTCCGGCTATCTCCGATATGGTCAGAATATGGTTCACAATCTGATCCGTAACATCCGCTTCTCCCAATTTTACTTGTTTTAGCAGATAGCCTTCATTCGGGATCATGGAAACTTGGACATCAGTCAAAGCATTCACGGTTTCAACTGCACCGTTGGCAATAGGGCTATTATTCACTTTGACCATACCACCTGCATTATAAGTAACTTTGACGATATAAGTAGTTTGTTCAAAGACAACCGTCAATTCCTTATCTTCCGAGACAGACGGTATCATTAAAGTATTATCACCCCTCACTTGTGAAGTCACATCCATTTCACCCAACTTCACACTCTTAATATGATAGCCTGTATTCGGAACTATCGAAACCGTTACATCAGTTG
The DNA here is from genome assembly GCF_049860805.1 of Parabacteroides vesiculifaciens. NCBI lineage: Bacteria > Pseudomonadati > Bacteroidota > Bacteroidia > Bacteroidales > Tannerellaceae > Parabacteroides > Parabacteroides vesiculifaciens. Next base: position 721,503 of record NZ_CP187555.1, on the reverse strand, counting down.
AAGCATTTACCGTTTCACTTGAACCACTCGGAATGGTTTTGTCATTAATCTTAACACTACCTCCGGTGTGATAAGTTACTTTGACGGAATAGGTTGTTACAGCCTCTGTTTTTTCAAAACGGACTACAATATCCTTGTTTTCTGAAATCATCGGAATAGAAAGAGCACCATCTATAACTTCATCCGTCACATCATCTGTTCCTAATAATACTTGTTGTAACTTAAAACCTTCATTGGGTATAATTACCAGTTTTACATCTGTACCGACAGCTATAGGAACAGAAGAACCTGAAGTAATATTTTGTTCATTTACTTTAACCTCACCTCCTTCATTATAAGAAACTTTAAGTGAATAGATCTCTTTCTCAAATACGACTGCCAGTTCTTTGTTTTCTACTATTTGGGGAATAGTCAATATATCACCTTCTACTTGATCCGTAACATCAATCGTACCCAATTTCACTTGTATTAAACGATACCCTTTATCAGGAATAAAAGAGACTTGTACATCTTTTGCTTCTGGTACAGAGATTTCACCCGATTGGATTGTCTGTTCTCCAATTTTAACAAAACCGCCACCATCGTTTTTTACTTTTATGAAGCATAAACCGACTTCACGGATATCCAATTTACTCCAAACAGGAGCTAACTGATATAAAGATTTACTGCCCATTGGAACTATTAAAGATATATCATTTTTCATAAAAGGATCATCTGTAGTTAATAATAAAGGAGGTTCTACCGCATCTATTTTTATTATGGAAAGTTTGGAAGCAACAAATGCATGCCATTTTATTTTTTTTATTGAAGCTGGTATTTCCAAATATTGGAATTTACACATTGCAAAAGCTTCTTTCCCTATAATTTCTATAAAAGGAGGTAACTTTATCTCTGATAACGAAATATTCGAATAAAAGCTCAAATCTTTTATTTCTCTTAAATTCAAATTATTACTTAAATCAATGCTTTCTAATTTGGTACAGCCACTAAAAACATATTCACCCAAATATTCTAACTTTATACAAGTTGAGACATCTATTCTTTGCAAAAAATTACAGCCTCCAAAGGCTGCAGTTCCTATAAATACTAAATCAACACAATGAGACAAATCTACATTTTTTAGACTTACACAACTATTAAATCCATGAGCCTCTATTCTCTTCAAAGATATAGGAAAAAGTATTTTTTTTAAATCGATACCATAAAAAGATTTTTCAGGTATAGTGTCTATTACCGCATCCGATAAATCCAACGCAAAAGAATATCCTTTCCACTTTTGAAAAGCCTTAAAATCTGAATTATACAATTCACCTGTGATCTTTACAGTTTCATCGGGATTCAAACTTTCAATTTCTGCAATTTTCTCAGCCAACGTTCCCGGTTCATCCACATGAATCACCCTAACATCCTGTGCATGCCCGGTCAAACAAGCCGAGATGAGCAACAAACAAAGACCTATCCACTTTTTCATACGCAACCTCCGCCTCCCTGTCCCCCTCCGTTCGGCATTCACTCTAAGATTATCAAAATAGAAAAGCGCAGGAACTGTCATTCTACTATCCTATCCAGAGGTATCGCCAAACACCCACAAACTGATAATAAAACAACAGCCTGCGCTCTATACCATACAATCTTATTCTATAACAGATAAGCATATAGGTAAAGAAGCGCAAGCACTTTTGTCTATTATCCCAGTTTGTTGAAAATTGGCGATTTCCTGAATAGGGAATAATATCGTAAACGCTTTTCGCTTTCTAATACATCCTTCCGTTCCAACCTCCTCCGAGGCTACTACTTGGAATTGCTACAAAAATAGTAATATTTACAGAAGAAAACTCATATCCAACAAAATAAAAACTCCCCGAACCACAAAAGACGATCCGGGGAGTCATTAAATCACAATTTCAGACAGGCGAGTTACAGCTCACCCGGTCTTTCTTCTTCGCCCGAAGAGGATTTGGAATCGTTTGTGCTCTCCAATACGTCAAATTCAAATTCCATCTTATCCAGTACCTGCCTCAATTCGGAACTGGGAATGAAACGCAATTTCACTTTATGGATAGAACCTACGTTCACATCCTTCTCCACCAAGCTGCTCTTTGCATTAAAGGAAGGAATAAAAGTCCCAAATCCTGCAACTTGCACAGAATGCCCTTGACGGAGGAAAGTCTTCATGGATTGAACCAGTCCATAAAGGGTAGCCTGAACCGTTCCTAAGTTAATACCGGAAACCAGTACGACTTGGTCGCAAAGGTTCTGAAACGTAACAACCGTTGCCCGATCCGGGACAAGTACATAATTTTCAGTTTTTGACTTATCAAAACCAAAAGCCTTTTTTACTCTTCTAACTCTAAATGCCATACAAAAATCAACATTGTTTAATGATTAAAACATAAAAGAGGGACACACCTACAGACTTATCCTTACCCTCTTGCCAATCAGGATAAGCACACACTCTGCCCGGATACTTCACAAGCAGCAATATTAATTTGATAAATTGCAGGAGAGAAAAGAGTTATTAAGGCTAATCTAATATAGAATTCAAAACTACCTCCAAAAAGATTTAAAGAAGATACCTCTCTATATATAACGTATCATCAGTTTTAACGCTTCTGCTATCAAGACATAAAAACAATGCTTCTTTATTTATAATGCATCATTCAGCAGCAAATAAGGAATCACTACTCCTACAACGGCTACAAAATTACAAATTCATTTTGTCCAAACAAAGCTTTTCATAATTTTATTTTCCCAAAATACGCAATTAAACAACACTTTAGCATCCTTATCAGGAATGCTAAAAACTACTTAGTAAGTAGATGTCCGTCTACTTACTAAGTAAATAATACTCTACTTACTAAGCAAACACAGAGATTACTTATCAAGTAGTTTTCAGCCTGCCTATCATTACACGATTAATGGCATGAACAGTTTTTATTTATAATTGTCTATCTTTGTGCCGTCAACAAACAGGGGAACTTATGAATTGGTTACAAGAGGCTTTTTTAGAGCCTACGATGGTGCAGGCAGTTATCATTATTTCACTGGTTTCCGCACTCGGATTGTATTTGGGGCGGATCAAGATATTCGGCATTTCGCTGGGTATCACATTCGTATTCTTTGCCGGGATCCTAGCAGGGCATTTAGGGATTGTCGTGAATAAGGATATGCTTTATTTTGCGCAAAGTTTCGGCCTGATCCTTTTCGTCTATGCATTAGGATTGCAGGTGGGGCCCGGTTTTTTCTCTTCACTGAAAAAAGGGGGCGTAGCTATGAATATGATGGGGCTGGGTGTGATCCTGCTCGGACTGATAATGACGGTCGGACTGCATTGGACAACGGGCGTTTCCCTTGCCAATATGGTCGGTTTGCTTTGCGGAGCTGTCACTAATACGCCGGCTTTGGGAGCCGCCCAGCAGGCTTTGTTGCAGATAGATCCTGCCAATACCAAAGGGGTGACGGATATGGCTTTGGCGTGCGCCGTCGCTTATCCGCTCGGTGTGGTGGGCGTGATTTTAGCGATTATTATCCTGAGAGCCATGTTTGCCGACAAAAAACAGAAAGACCAGCAGGAAAAGCGCGATACGACTACCTATGTAGCCGAATTCCAGGTGAGTAATCCTGGCATTTATGAGAAAAGCATCCGGGATGTGATGAAACTGACGGACAAGCATTTCGTCATTTCGCGTATCTGGAGGAATGGCAAGGTGAGCATTCCGACTTCGGATACATTGCTCCATCATCATGACCATCTGCTGATTATCTCCGTCAAATCGGATGTCGAAAATATTAAAGTCCTTTTCGGTGAACAGGAGAATGTGGATTGGAACAAAGCGGATATCGACTGGAATGCCATCGACAGCCAACTGATCTCGCGCCGCATCGCGGTGACACGCAACCGGGTGAACGGGGTAAAATTAGGTTCTCTCCGTCTCCGTAACCTCTACGGTATCAATATTACGCGCGTGAATCGTGCCGGTATAGACCTGCTGGCCTCTCCTGACCTGCGCCTGCAAATAGGCGACCGGCTGACGATCGTAGGGGAAGCCAATTCGGTAAACACGGTCGGAAAGATTTTGGGGGACGAGATCAAGCGGCTGAATAATCCTAACCTATTGGCGGTCTTTATCGGCATCTCGCTGGGGATGCTGTTGGGGGCGCTACCGATCACGTTGCCGGGGATGAGCACGCCGGTCAAATTGGGGATTGCCGGAGGCCCGATCATCGTCGGAATCCTGATGGGTGCATTCGGTCCGCGTTTCCACCTGACAACCTACACAACGATGAGTGCCAACCTGATGCTCCGCCAATTGGGGATCATTATTTATCTGGCGGGATTGGGGATCGATTCGGGTGCCCATTTCTTCGAAACGGTTTTCCGTGCCGAGGGATTGCTCTGGATCGGGCTTGGGTTTCTGCTGACGATCGTTCCGGTGCTGATCGTCGGGTTCATTGCTTCGCAATTCTTCAAACTCGACTATGCGCATAACGTGGGGATGCTCTGCGGAAGCATGGCAAACCCGATGGCGTTGAACTATGCCAACACAACTGTCGATGGTGACGAGCCTTCCGTTTCCTATGCCACCGTCTATCCGCTTTCGATGTTTATCCGCGTGATATCGGCGCAGTTGGTGCTGATGTTGTTTACCTGATCAGGCTTTGGTACATCTGACCAGCACCTTTTCTCCATCAGCCAGGGTGGTGGCAAAGAGATAGACGGAACCGCCGTCGGCAATCTTCGTCCGCTTGCGCAGTTCTTCAACGGAGAGGGGGAAATTACGCACGGTTATATTGGCCTGGGGGATTGTCTTTGAAAGCCCTTTGCACAACTTCCCGGTAAAAGGCAGCACTTCATCTACCCGGAATCTGCGGCCCGGAAAGCCGGGGATTAACTGGTCCGACGTATATAAATGGCTGCTCACCTGCAATTTCTTTACTCCCATCCGGACGGCTATCTGCTTAAACGCGCCGGCTTTTAAGACCGAGGCATTCGGTTCGTATAAATATCCGGCGACCCGGCCGGCGGGGATCAACGGGGCGTTACGTTCTTCTTCCAATGTAAAAAGGAAAGATTGCCTTCCGTCCAGCCCGAAATTGATGCAATGGATCGCCGGCTCCCTACCGTCCGCCCCGCGTTCTGTCACGAAGAGCAGTTCTTTGCATTCGTTCTTTACGGAAAGGACGTGTACGGAGGTCGTACCCGGCAGGAGGTCCAAAGTCATTTGTATGTCTGCCATTGGCGAGAGTTTCGCGATTATACGCGGGGAGCGTTTCAGAAGTTCCGGCAACAGGCCGGGCAGATCCGGCTCGCAATCCTGCAAAGCGAAAACCCGCTTGTTCGATTCTCCCCGCCGTGCAGGGTCGATATAGAAGGCGTCGACTTCCGGAAGGATATCGACGGATTGGGTGGAATCGGCATTCACGACCGTTATATTACCGGCTCCTAAGACAGAGAAATTGTGTTTTGCTGCTTCGCAATAAGCCGGGAAGCGCTCTATATAAGTCAAGTGCTTCGCCTTGCGGGAAAGGAAATAGCTATCGATCCCCAACCCTCCTGTCAGGTCGCAAACTGTCCAACCTTCACCAATCAATTCCTGCTTATAAGCAGCCGTCTGTTCGGAAGAACATTGCTCCGCAGCTATCTTAGCCGGAAAAACCAATTGTCCGTTCTCATACCACGACGGCAATTTCTCCCGGATTTGTCTTCTGGCCGCAATCTGATCGGCCAAAAAGGGAATATCCATTCCGGGATACTTGGCAGCGGAAAGCAACAGGCGGGCCAAATCGTCTGTGGCATGTTCTTTGATGAATTGTATGTGTGAAGTTGTCAGTTCCATATCGGCACTAAAGTCAGTGACGACATAGAAAAAGAGGATGTGCCATAATATTTGGTGACACATCCTCTTTTCTGCGGAAAGACAGGGTAATGAACCTATCTCCTTATGTCGCTTTAATTCAACTCTTTATCAATATGTCAATGCCTTAGGGGGTACAATTTAGGTCTCAAAAAAGACGTTTATTTGTCGTCCTTTGGCTGTTCATTGTCTGCCTAAAACTTCGGTTCAAAGATACAACTTGTTTTTAAAATACGCAAATCATTGAATATAAATATTCTGCGGTTAGTGCAAGGTGCAAGCTATATTTATATATATACTTGCACCTTGCACTAAAAAAAGAACTTTATTGCCCCCTATGCTTCTTCCTAAAATCAGTAGGATTACAATCTTTGTATTTCTTAAATAGCCTATTCAAATGGCTTTCATCCGTAAATCCCAGTTCCTCTACTATCTCGCTAATTCTCATTTCGCTGTGTAAAAGCCGACTTTCCACCATTTTCATCTTATAGTTTAAGATATACTGCTGCATGGTTTCGTTGGTCTGCTTTTTGAAGTATCTCCCAAGATAATTGGGTGAAATACCAAAATGCTGGCTTATCGCTTTGGCTTTTATCTTTTCGGGATAGCAAATGTTGGATTGGATATATTGCAAGATGTTCAGTGACTTTTCTTCTGAATTTTCATCTATCTGTTCAGGCAGGAACATAGTAATGTTACGGGCAACAACAATAACAATCGTGTTGATTAACTGCGTAATAATTTCACTGCTGTATATATTCCTATTCACATATTCACGGATAATCGCTTCTATCATAGGTTTTACCAGCAATTTATCGGTTTGATTACGTAATATACAGCCGGGACGGTGATTGGCGTGTTGCAATATAAATTCCAGCCGTTGAATGTTCTCCGCCCCAAAAACAGCCGAATGAATGTAGATGTCATTGAACTTTATATATACGAACTTTGTCGTAGTGTGAATGTCGAAAGAATGTATGTCACCGGGAGTAATCATGAAAAGATGCCCGTCATGATATGGAAATTTGTTGTTGTTTATCCACTGAATACCTGTTCCCGATAGAATATAGACCAGTTCAAAAAAAGTATGGTCGTGTTCCTTTAATTGTGATTCGTCCAGTTCACTGAAACAGATTTCAAACGGTTGGTGTAGATTTTCCCTTTTCATTTTGTGAATTTTTCTATTAGGACGTAAAGATACAAATAAAAAGAAAAATAATACATATATTTACGCTCGGATATGTATAACTTTGCCACAAATAAGATGAAGCAGTAACTTTTATTAGGATGAGGTATGAAAACAGAATTGGAAAAATGCTTGTCGGGCGAATGGTATGATTGTCATGCTCCCGTATTTATGGGGTTTAAAAGAAAGACGCATGAATTGTTGCTGAAATACAATTCATTGCCGTATGATTATAAAGAGGAAAAGTATGCGCTATTGAAAGAAATGTTTGAAAGCGTTGGCAAGAAAGTTTCAGTAGGACATTCTTTTATATGCGATTATGGCTGTAACATCAGCATAGGTAATAATGTCAGCATAAACACCGGATGCACCTTTGTGGACTGCAACAAAATCATTATCGGCAACAATGTATTGATAGCCCCCAATGTGCAAATCTATACGGCTACCCACCCTGTTGAATTGAATGAGCGGCTAACACCGACAGAAACGGAGGACGGGACAGCATATATCCGTCACACGTATGCCTTGCCTGTTACCATTGAGGACGGTTGTTGGATTGGCGGCGGTGTCATTATCCTGCCGGGTGTTACTATCGGTCAGGGAAGCGTTATTGGAGCGGGAAGTGTTGTCACCAAATCCATTCCGGCAAACAGCCTTGCCGTAGGAAATCCATGTAAAGTAATTCGGGAAATCAATACTTCCATATAGCCATGATTAAATTAGTCGCTTTCGATTTGGACGGCACGATAGGCAATACCTTGCCGATGTGCATACAGGCTTTCAAGAAAGCCACACAACCATATATCGGACATGAATTGTCGGATAAAGAAATGGTTCATACTTTTGGTTTGAATGAAGAAGGTATGATTGGGTGTGTCGTTGATGAACCCTATCGGCAACAGGCATTGAATGACTTTTATGTGATTTATAAGGAATTGCATCAAGAAATGTGTCCGACACCTTTTGAGGGAATACGTGAGTTGATAGCCTTGTTAAAGCAAAGGGTATCATTGTGGCACTTATCACCGGAAAGGGGATAAACAGTTGTGATATAACCTTAAAGCAATTCAATATGAAGGATTCTTTTGCAAAAGTCATTACGGGAAACGCAGAAAGGAACATCAAGTCGGAAGCATTGAAAGAACTCTTGCATGATTATCATTTGGCTGCAAATGAAATTGTATATGTCGGGGATGCACTTTCAGATATAACGGAGTGCAGGAAAGCCAATGTGATGTGTCTGTCTGCCGCTTGGAGTATTCCACAAAATGAAGTGACAGCTTTAGAAAACAGTAACCCTAAAAATGTGTTTTATTCGATACCGTCCTTATTCAAATATCTTAATATAAAAACATGATTGTCTTATTTACAGTGAATTTTATCAACTCAATTAAAACAGAACAATATGAAACAGAGAATTTGCCAAAGTTGTGGCATGTCTATGCCCACTGATGATTTGTTAGGAACTCACGGTAACGGATGTTTGTGTACTGAATATTGCTGCCACTGCTTCCAAAAAGGATTTTTCACCAACAATTCATTGGAGGAACAAATCGAACTGAATACCCAACCCGAAAGTCTGGCTGCATTTAACGAAGCGTCAGGAAGTAATTTTACCAAAGAAGAAGCTATCGAAGGACTACGTAAGTTCCTGCCTACGCTTAAACGCTGGATGCCTATCAGACAGCAGGCTGAATGGGTACTTGAACAATGCGGCTACATCACACTTTCCACTATCAGTGAAAATGGTTGTCCTCGCCCGGTAGCTATCGACCTATTGCGCCATACCGATATATCAACTTTATGGATGACAACAGCCTTATCCACAGAAAAGGTAAAACATATCAGACAAAATTCAAAAGCCGGAGTTTGCTTTGTTCACGAAGCAGACAGTGTTACTCTAACCGGAAAAATAGAAATACTTACTGATGCGGAAACCCGTCAGACCTTTTGGCAAGATTATATGCTACACTATTTCCCGCAAGGTGTAAACGACCCGGATTATTGCATTCTTTGTTTCCATACGGAAGAAGCAGTTTTGTGGATAGACAGGAAATTTGAGCGCATCGTGTTATAATGTAGCCATTCTTGTTTTCGTATGAAAAGTTTGTCTTATCATACGAAAACAAGAATAGCTATTTAGGGTAACTTTTTCTCTGGCTTATTCCGTATATTTGCTTTCAAATAAGAGAACTATGGATATAGATAACGAAAAGAAATATTGCCAAAGTTGTGGTATGCCATTAGACATTGAGGGTATTTCAGAATATGGAACAAATTCTGATGGTACACTCAATCAGGAATTTTGTTCCTGTTGTTTAAACTCCGGCAAATATCTTTTTGATTTCTCAATGGAATACCTCATTTATCTTTGGGGGCTTTTCCCCGATTCCTATAATCAAATTGCAGGTACTAATTATAAAAGCGAGGAATTAAGAAATGTTTTATCCGACAGATTGCCTAATCTAAAGCGGTGGAAGCAAAAAATAAACACTGCCCATATACACTATGCCCTTATAATAAATGTTCAGGAATATATCAATCGGCATTTATTTGAGGACTTAAACTCTGACAATTTATCTCATATCGCTTGTATGTCGATATATCACTTTCGGAGAGTATTCAAAGATGTTGTAGGAGAGAATGTCGGTGATTATATTCAGAGGTTAAGGTTGGAATATATTGCTTTCAAACTTATTTCAACAAATACAAGGGTATCGGAACTGCTTGAACAGATAAATTTTCACAATAAACATACTTTATCAAGGGCATTTAAAAAGCATTTTCAAATGTCTATCCCTGCTTTCAGGAAAACATATTCAAATGTTGCTTATGAAAACAAAATTATAAAACAGCCTGACTGTTCAATAAAGAGGATTAAAGAATTCAAAGTTGCATATTTGAAATTTGAGCGAACACATAGAAATAAGCAAGCATATTCTACTTTGTGGGGGCAGATAATAGAATTTGCCAAGAAATACAATCTGACAGATAAAGGTTTCAAATACGTTAGTATCAGTTTGGATAGTCTTGATATTACGGAAATAGATAAATGCCGATTTTTGATAGGGATAACTGTTCCTTATTCAATGGAAGTCCCTAAAGGTTTTGGGACTTTGAACATACAAGCAGGGTTATATTCTGTATTTAATATAAAAGGGGGCAACCATGAATTAAATAAAATTTACCGGAGTGTTTACCTTGATTGGCTACCAAATAGCAAGTACCGTCTAAGAGAACAAATGACCTTTGAAATATATGCCAATACTCCCAATAAAACAAGCACGGATGAATTGGTTACAGAAATTTATTTACCCATTGAAGCAAAACAAAAGATAAAATGAAAAACGAAATAATTCAATTTTTAAGAGAGAATATCATTGGCAAAACATTGCTTACTGGTGCAGTTTATAAATTAGAGAACGGAAATTTAGAAGGCGTGTATAGCGATAAAATGACATTCTCAAATTTGGTGACAACAGAAAACGGCATTAAGTTCAATATGACAACTGTCACCCAAGAATTGGTTTACAATTTGGATGATAAAGGAGCAAGAACCACCATAGCCAAAGATTATACAGGAACAAGTGTGTTTTGTTATGAATTGGCAATGCGAAAAAGCACAAAGCAAATCACAGGTTATATGCGTTGTGTTTCAACAACAGTTCAAGATTCCACAATGGAAGCTGTAGTTTGTGGAATATTTGATGTGACTTTTGACGGGAAAGAACTGAAATGGCAAGAAAATCAATTGCTATATAGAGATAATCCCATAGGAGAAGATAAATATAAACCAGTCGCCTTTAATTCCAAAGTTCGTTTTTATCTTGATAACGGGAAAGTCATATTTGAATATTTGCCAACGCTTTGGGATATATCCCCTGACACATTGGAAAAGAGATTGTCTAAAGAAGATTATCCTCCTTATATATCAAAAGAACAATAACCGAATAAAAAAGAAGTAGAGCCGGATAATAGCATAAATGAAATAAGCTGTTTATACAATGAAAGAGGTAGTAGATAGGATATTAGAGCAAGTAGAGGCTGATATTTCGGAAATCGACCTCTACGGTTATAATATTATCGAAACTTCTCTTTCAATGGTACATAGGCTGCAAACAGTTCTTAATGATTTGAGAACGAAAATACAGACTTATGTATTTCTAACCAAAGAGGATGAAATCTTATTTTTCAAGACACAGAAACCGGAGATACTCGGGCGGTTGTTATTTTTCTATAAGATATACAAGATTGAAACGCAATGCCCTAATGGTAGCGATGAAGCAATTAGAAATTATATCAATCGGGAACTGGATAATCTGACTTATTTCTTCAATCGCAATTTGGACTTTTACCAATATTACCGTTCACATTCCACTGTGTACGATGAATATTACTTTGTACGTGGAAAAGCTGATTTGCGGTTATGTACTGATAGCGCACAGTTTGACAAAGACCCTAATTTCTCAACCGGATATGATTATAAAGTGGCAAAGATTATCGCCAATGAAATGCTACGTATCTACCTGAATAAACGATTGGTGAAACTGGGAACTAATAATCAGATAGAAGACTATTTACAGAAATGCTTCAAATATCCGTTCCGTTTTACAGGCAAAAAGGCATATCTTATCGAACTGGGATATTCGCTTGTATCTTCGGGCGACATAAACAATGGCAATGTGGAGATAAAAGAAATGATGAATTTCCTTAGCATGATATTCCATATTGATTTAGGGGATTATTACGCTTCTTATATAGCTATGAAAGAGAGAAAAGACCGAACGGCATATCTTCATCATCTTATAGATAGTCTGATTAAGCGGATGAACGAAGATGATATGAAATGTTAGCACAACAAATAATTACAAAAAGCATTGTTGCTGTATTTCTATAATTCAAAATGCAACACTTCTACTTTTTCATTTGTTGGGAGTGAAAGAAAAGCATTGGGTGTATTACCTGAAAGCCTTTTTACTTCCCTATATAGGTGCGGTGTATCATAATATCCCGCTTGGATAGCAACAGACAAAAAGTTATCGAATGAAGTATTGGATTTTAAAAGGTGAATAGCGTTCCAAAACTTGACGATTCTACTATATTCTTTGGGCGAATAACCTGTGTAAAATTTAAACTTCCGCTCAAATTGTCGTAGGCATAAGCATGCTTCTGTTGCCAATTCCTTAATCGAAACAATACCTTTCTGCCTACTAATCAAGGAAACAGCATAAGATATTTGCTTTTCTGTATCCGTGTTGTTTTTGTACACTTGTCTAACCAACTCATATTCAATAGTATCAATTGGATTTTGATTGGATTCGCAGAGTTGATATATGAAAGATTGACTAAAAAGGACTGGAAATTCTTGGCTATCAATTCCTTGATTTGTCAATTCGTTTAGCGGAATATCTATAAATCGAAAAAGCCCGCATGGGCGAAACCGTACTCCTATAATATGAATGAAGTTTGTGTGAGCAACCAATTCCGTAAATGTATTCATCGGTCCAAAGAAATAGGAATGATAAGGCTTCATTATCAAGCTATTCCTGATGCAATCTGCGGCATTACCCACTATGAAAACAAAATCAGAACAACCATGAGGTGGAATGTTGAATTTCAATCCACTTCTTGTTTCTCCTTTATATTCCCAAAAGTGATAGATAAAAGGAGCTAATATGCTACATGGGGAATATTCTTTATACATATAACAAAGATAATTATCAACTCTAATTCTAAGAAATATTAGTGGTTAATTTTTTGTCTTGATTGATAAAGCGCATCCACCAATGGTGAATATGATAAAGAGAAAGTATAAACACGCATGAAAAGTAAATATGCTCCGATGTCCACAATAGTGGAACACTCGAACTAAAATGACTAATTGTTTCCACATATACTATGTAAACGACTAAGGATATAAATGCTATCAATAAAGAAGTGACAGCATGACCTATTCCCGAAACTGCACTAAAAAATACGAATGTAGGTACAGCTATCAAGTAAGAAGTTAGCATAACTTTTAATGTAGGGATAGCCTCAAACACCAATACTGTATTGTCACTATAAATACGCAAAGCAGATGATGGAAAAAACAGGAACAGTACCATTATCGGCAAAATAGTCATGTAACATAAGAATATTACTTTTTTACATACATATAGGATAGAGTTACCTTTATTCTCTCCTATGAGATTTCCAACCAAAGAACTAACAACAGATGCAAAAGCTTGTACGAAAAGAAAAAGAAAGGACGAAATATTTCTCACAATATTCGTAATAGCTAATGACCTCTCCCCGAAATGCTCTATTGTAATGAAAAAAACGAACCAACTGCCAAATACTAATCCATGCTGTAACATCATCCAAATAGAAATAGATAGTATCTTTTTTAATATTGTACAATCTATGGTTATTCGCCTTTTTAATCCATATTTGCAAGAACTTACGTTCTTTTGGGTATATATGATAAAATGAATTACCGCAACCGCTTCGGAAATGACTGACGCTATGGCTGCTCCAGAAATGCCTAATGCGGGAATACCTAATGCTCCAAATATTAAGATATAATTCAGAATAACATTAATTGCTACCATAGTTATAGAATTGAGCATTAATGCGGAAGTGTGTATTATTCCGATATAAAAGGCTCTAAACATGATAATTGTAAAAGAAAAAAAGAAACCATAGATTCTCCAATCAAGATATTGTAAAACAGCTTGGAGTACAGATTCAGAATCTATAATTGATTTTAATATAATTGGTGAAATTATAGAAGAAAACAATATTACTATTACCGCAATTATCAGCAAAAACAATATGCCTTGTGAGAGAATTTTTCCAGCTTCTTTATACTGTTGGTTTCCATTATATTGGGCTATTAAGATTTGCGCTCCTATGCTGAATCCAAATCCAATCATGTATATAATCATATAATAAGTACCAGCTATAGCTGATGCAGCCAATTCAGTTTCTCCAACTCTTCCTAAATAGGCTGTATCAGTAAAACCTATTAAGTATTCCATTAATAAACTAACCAATACAGGCAGACTGGTTTTATAAATTGATATATAAGTAATATTCATATTCATTTCATTTATCCGGCAAAGTTACTTCACTTGGTTCGCATTAAATTGTATAAAAACGACATGGATGTTTTTATATGGCATCAAAGAAGCAAATACGATACTTACAAGATATTAGCAACCGTTTCTTGACAATTTCACGTTGGTTCAAAAAAGGATGAAAATGATATGAACTATAAATTTCTGTATTCCAATATGTAGAATTACCATGTTCACCCCAATATGGTACTTCCTTTTTATGGTGGAATATATTTTGAAAATGATATTTTTTTGGGAGTTTTTACACCGACATTCCCCCAAAATAGCCTAAAAAAAGTAATACCATGATAGGTACAACCATGACTTTTAGATTATTTCTTCTGCCGAACTTTGCAGCAAATCAATAAGTTAGCATTATGGAGATTATAACATTTGAGTCAAAAGCCTACAAGGAACTTGACAACAAGATTACCGCCATTGCCGATTACATCTTCAATCACTTGGACGAATACAAAACCGATGAAGATGAAATTTGGGTGGACAGTTACGAAGTATGTACTTTCTTGAAAATCAGTGACCGAACCCTGCAACGCCTGCGGGCGGCAGGAATGATTTCTTACTCCGACATCAAGGGACATTACTTCTATAAGATTAAGGAAGTCAAGCGAATGTTGGAAGAACGCCTGATTAAGCGTGACAAGGAGTGTATAAACGAACTGATAACCAATCATCAGAAATATGTTAAGGAAAGAAGAAATACTAAGCAGGACAAATAACGGTCTGCTCGTTTTCAAACATTACTTACCCGGTGACTGGCGTATAGGCAGGCATTTTCTTAACCCGCTCTATCAGGACAGGAAAGCATCGTGTAATATCTACTTCGACCGCCATAGCGGTATGTACAAGATGAAGGACTTCGGTAACGACAATTACAGCGGCGACTGCTTTTTCTTCGTGGGGCAGTTAAAAGGGTTGGACTGTAACCGGGCAGCTGACTTTGTGGAGATACTGGAGATTATCGACCGGGATTTGGGGCTGGGACTGGCGGCAGGAACTTCGATAGCTATTCCTACAACGGTAAATAATCGGAATGTAGCAGACAAAACCGAAGAAGCACCCGAAAAGCCTGTCAAGCCCTACCAGTTCCGGGAACAGAAGTTTCCGCTTGCAGAACTGATGTACTGGCAACAATATGGTATCACGCCTGAACTGCTGGAGCATTACAAGGTCTGTTCACTCCGGGAGTATAACAGCGAAACGGCAGAGGGGAAACCATACACCTATGTTTCATCGGTGACAGAACCCATGTATGGTTACAAGGGCAAACAGTATATCAAGCTGTACCGTCCGTTCTCCACGCCCCGTTTCCTCTACGGTGGCAGCTTCGGTGAGAATTATTGTTTCGGGCTGGAGCAACTGCCCGCCAAAGGTGATACCCTGTTTATCACGGGCGGTGAGAAAGACGTGCTTTCTTTGGCGGCACACGGATTTCACGCTATCTGCTTCAACAGTGAAACGGTGACCGTTCCGCCCACGCTGATTTATCGGCTGACATTCCGCTTCAAGCATATTGTATTGCTCTATGATACGGACAAGACAGGCAGGGAAAGCGCACGCAAGCAGGAAAAGCTATTGGAAGAATTTGGCGTGAAACGTCTGCTCCTGCCGCTTCCGGGGACGAAAGAGGAAAAGGATATTTCCGACTACTTCAAAGCCGGGAACACCCGTAAAGATTTCCTGAAACTGTTTATCGAATTTTTAGACAACCTATATAGTGACACATTGATTATGCTAAAATCGTGCGAGATAGATTTCAACAACCCGCCCGCCAAAGCGCAAGAGATTATTTCGGCGGGTGACGTTCCGTTAGGAACACAAGGCAACCTGTTCGGCATCACCGGAGGCGAGGGAACGGGCAAGAGCAATTATGTAGCCGCAATTGTGGCAGGCTGCATCTGCCAACCGGATAAGGAAGTAGATACGCTTGGCATACAGATAGCCGCCAACAGCAAACATAAAGCGGTATTACTTTATGATACGGAACAATCCGAAGTACAACTGTTCAAGAATGTAAGTAACCTGCTGGCACGTGCGAAGCAACTAACCAAACCGGAAGAACTGAAAGCATTTTGTCTGACAGGTATGTCCCGCAAAGAACGACTGCACGCCATTGTTCAAAGTATGGATAAATTCTATTACCAGTATGGCGGCATCCAGTTGGTAGTTATTGACGGCATCGCCGACCTTGTAAAGAGTGCCAATGATGAAGTGGAAAGTGTGGCAGTGATAGATGAACTATACCGACTGGCAGGAATTTATAATACCTGTATTCTCTGCGTGCTGCATTTTGTACCCAATGGATTGAAGCTGCGGGGGCATTTAGGTTCGGAATTACAACGTAAGGCGGCAACTATCCTTTCCATCGAAAAGGATGAAGACCCTACGCAATCAGTAGTAAAAGCTCTGAAAATAAGGGATGGTAGCCCATTGGATGTTCCTTTGATGCTGTTCGCATGGGATAAAACAGCCGGAATGCACCTTTACAAAGGAGAAAAGCCACGAGAGGAAAAAGAGAAACGCAAGGAAAAGGAACTGGTCGGGGTTGCCCGTGACGTGTTCGGCAGACAGGAACATATCACCTATATAGACTTGTGCGAACAGATACAGCAAATTTTGGATGTGAAAGAACGCACCGCAAAAAGTTATATCCGCTTCATGCGGGAACGGGACATTATCATCAAAGACCCGTCCAACCAAAGTTATTTTATGATTGGTTTAATTTAATCAGGCAGCCTTATGTATATAGATAAAGACGTTTTTACCGCATGGATGGAACGTATCATGGATAGGTTCGATATGCAGGACAAGAAGATAGACCGGGTAATAAAAGGACGTAATTGTTTGGACGGGGAAGAACTGCTGGATAATCAGGACTTGTGCCTGCTTCTGAAAGTAGCTCCCCGAACACTGACCCGTTACCGAAAAAAGGGAATACTCCCTTTCCTTATGCTGGATGGCAGGTGTTATTACCGTGCTACGGACGTACACAAGTTAATCCGAGAAAAAACCGATTAATTTTTTCTTTTCTAATGGCTTTCAATCCTGTTTTGTCGTGAGATAAGGCAGGATTTTCTTTTATTGTATGCCGGACTTTTCAGGGATTTGGCTAACTTTGCAAAAGTTACATAAGAAAATAACGGCGATTGAACGGTAACCTGTGATTTCGCCTTTATATATAACATATTCGTTCGCAGAACGTCTCAAAGTAGAAAACTGGCACTTTTCAATAATGACGAGATTTTCAGCGCAATGTCTATGCTATGTTTCAACATAGCGTGGGCTTGCCTGTTTCGTCATTAAGGTATGCCAGTACCTCTACTTTGAAGCAGTGTAAGTTCACGCTTCTTTTTTGGGGTCAAGCCAAAAAGTATGTGGGTATAATATTTGAGAAACATTTAAAGTTTGCAATGCTAAAAACATACATCCTTCCAAAGTATTATAAATCAAGCACATCAGACGAACACCTGATTGGACGTCAGCATTGTAACTCAGAGGTCATGCTTATCACCCACAGGGTTTTCGGATTGCCCCCTTTTTTGGCGTACTGGCGAACAGTTTATAAAAAGTAACTGTTAAATACTCAATTATGAAACATTTAAAAACTTGTATTGCCGTTTCTCTTGATGGTTTCATAGCCACAAAGGATAATGAATTGGACTGGATGCCTGAAAACGTCAAAAAGGAGATTTCGGAAGCCTACGAACAGCCGGGTGTATTGCTTGCCGGAGTTAATACCTATACCTATATTTTTGAACATTGGGGCGGATGGCCGTACAAAAGCAAAAAAACTTTTGTAGTGTCCCACTACGATACCAATGTGTCGGAAAAGGAGAATGTAAGCTTTCTTACTGATATGCCATTACGTGCGGTCAATGAACTTAAATCAAGTTCGGAAACCGATATTCAGGTTATCGGCGGCGGTAAGTTCATAACATCCCTGATTGAAGCGTCCCTGCTTGATGAAATAACGCTATATATTATCCCGGTCATGCTGGGGAACGGTATCAAGTTTATAGGTAAAACTTTCGGGTCGAAGTGGGAACTGACCCAAAACAAGATACTGGATAATCAGGTCGTTTGCCTGACCTACCAGTATAAAGGAGAATGATTAAAAAAGCACCCGGTGTCCCTCCGGGTGCTTCAACCACAAAAATTTCAATTATAATCTATCTATAATGAAACTTTCTGTGGCAAATATAGCGATTTTCGTTTTACTTCTTCGGCTTACCTTTCTTTTCAGGAAACACGAAAGTAACATTAAACTGCTCGTCAAAGGTAAGTGAAGCGTCAAAGACTTTGCCGTTCTTGCTTTTAAAGCCTTTGATTAGCCCGGTTTTCCCGGTAGTCACCAGTTCGGTAATCTGCTTGTCTGTTAGCTGCTTGTCGCTCTTATTGCGAAAGATGGTAACGGAACAATCCACATTGGAACATTTGGCGACTTTCGGATAGAAAAGGATGCGTCCGGTCTTGCATTTGGGACAAATGCAACCACTACCCGAAGCGAAAGAAAGCTGAACGTCCAAAAGTTCAGCCGTAATTTGCCGTGCGTACACTTCGATGCCTTTGCGGAACGTGTCGGGGTTCATTTCTCCGCTTTCTATTTTGGCAAGCGTGTTTTCCCACATTCCCGTCATTTCAACGTCTGCTATCTTCTTATCCCGGATAATGTTGTAAACGGCAAGCCCTTTCTCGGTCGGGACAAGGTTCTTTTTCTCCCGGATGATGTACTGGCGGGAAAACAGCGTTTCGATGATGGCTGCCCGTGTTGCGGGCGTGCCGATACCCGTATCTTTCATGCTGGCTTTCAGGTCGGCGTTTTCCAGTTCCTTACCCGCTGTTTCCATTGAAGAAAGCAAACTGCTTTCCGTATGTAACGGCTTGGGCTTGGTCTGTTTCTCCAACAGTTCAATGCCGGAAAGCTGTAAACTATCTCCGTCCTGCATGGCGGGTAAAGCGGTGTTATCTTCCCCGTCCTCTTTCTCACCGAATACGGCACGCCATCCGGCAGATTTGGTTACAGACCCTTTGACCGTGAAAAGTGAGCCTGCACATTCCAGCATTATACTGGTAACGTCTTTGACGCATTTTTCAGAAAAGGCTTCTAACATTCTTCCGGCTATCAGTTCATAGATTGCCTGTTCGTCCGCTTCCAGTTTACCGGGCAGGTTTTCCGTTACTATCAAGGCGTGGTGGTCTGTTACCTTGCCATCGTTCACGGGACGGGAATTTAAGGTTTTGCCTTTCATCCCGGCAGCATATCCGGCAAAACGGGCGTACTGTTCCAAATTAACAAGACGTTCCGGGATTTCCTCGAACACATCCTGCGATATATAACGGCTTCCGGTTCGGGGGTAGCTGATTAGTTTACCCTCGTATAACTTTTGTGCAATGGATAGGGTTTTGTCTGCGGAAAAATTCAGTTTGGCATTCGCTTCTTTTTGCAGCGTGGTTAAATCATAGAGCAAAGGCGGTTCTTGGTTCACTTCCTTACGCTCTACGGTTTTCACTTGAACCGTTTTCGCTTCCTTTATCCTTTGCAACGTGTCGATGGCGGCTTGCTGCATATCGTATTTATCTGCGGATAGTGCCGTAAAAGCTATATTATCCTTTGCCGACTGTAATTTCAGTTGCCAATACTTTTGCGGGACAAAGTTCTTGTTCTCCAAAAAGCGGGTGCATATCATTGCCAACGTAGGTGACTGTACCCGTCCCAAAGAGAATATTCCTTGTCCGGCTGCCACGCTTAAAGCCTGTGTTGCGTTTATTCCAATCAAATAATCCGCTTCGCTGCGTGCCTGTGCCGAACGGAACAGGTTATCATACAGACTACCGGCTTTCAGATTTTGCAGTCCCTCACGGATTGCCTTGTCCGTAAGGCTGCTTATCCATAAACGGACAAAGGGCTTGTTGCATCCGATATACTGGTAGATGTACCTGAATATAAGTTCTCCCTCTCTTCCTGCATCGGTGGCGACTATAATCTTGTCCGACTGGTCGAATACCTCTTTGATTACCTTTAGCTGTTTCAATGCGCCGGGGTCTGCCTTGTACCCTTTTTCCGCTTTTACTTGTCGGGGTGTAAGTTGAAAACTATCCGGAATGATAGGCAGACTTTCCCGACGGAAACTCTGTATGCCGTATGCTTCCGGCATTGCCAAACCTACAAGATGGCCGAACGCCCAGGTAACGAGATACCCGTTACCTGAAAGGTAGCCATCCTGTTTTTCACTCGCTCCTAAAATGCGGGCAATGTCCCTTGCCACACTTGGTTTTTCTCCGATTACTGCAATCATTCTAATTTTGATTTTAATTGTTCCACTTCTTTTTGTCTTAGGATTTTCCGGTCATAGTAGATGTGATAGCCATCTATATAATATTGTTGGTTCTGCTCGTCTATGGTTTTCCAGTCCGTTTTGTAACAGGCAAAGAGAAACAGGACGAAACCGATAACCGGGATAAGGATTAATACCGTTATCATCTTTTGCGTCCCCTGCTTTGTTTGGGGTTGTTCATCTGCTCCTGCTTCTCCTTTTTATCTTGCTTGGTTTTCTGTTTTTCAGTAGGCTTGTCCTGACCCTTTTTCAAAGGTTCTTTCACTTTTTTGGTGGCTTCGTTGGTCTTGCCCTCCGAATTGACCGCTACCTGTGTGCGGTTCTTGCTTGCCGGAGTAATCTCTTTCACGGCGGAACGGTCAAAGCTGGGATTGTCACTATAAAAGCCTAACTTCTTCTTATCATGGTTCACCTGAATATAAGCATCGTATTCGACCCCTCTCTTGTCTTTCAGCCCGGCAACGAAGATGGTTTTGTCATTGACTAAATCCTGCTGTTGCTGGCGTGTCAGTTCTATTCCTGAAATGCTCTTGGGGATGGTTACACCGTCACTGGTGACAAGGTTGTTCGGTTGTTCCTGTTTCTGCCGTTGCTCCTGTGACTGTTTGGCATTGGGATAGATAAATTCCAGACTCTTCTTGTCGGCATTGACCTGAACGGTTGCGGAAAAGGGATTTTTACGGTTGGAAATCATATTTTCAAGGAATACTCCCTTTCCCTCCCGTAAGGCTTCCTTTTGTTCCTTGTTCAGTTTGACACCCTTTATTTCATCGGGTATCTGGACGCTGCTTGCACGCATGGAAACCAGTTCGTTCGTCACCTTATCCACGCTGATAAAAGAGGGTATCATTTCTCCTGTGATATAGTTTTTCAGGTTTACTATCCGTCCCATATTGCCCGTTTCAAGAAGATTGGCTTTATCCTCTTTGGAAAACTCGTGACCGAAGAACGGACGTTCAAGTTCCGGCTTTTGTCGGATGCCATGTATCGCCAAAACTACATTCCCGTCCTTGTCATGCCGAAAAGACAGGCGTGCATCCAGTTTCATAATGGCGGAATTGTAGTTTCCTGCGATGGAGAACGCACCGGGTGACTTGTACCCCCTTAACATGGGTTCTAAAGCCTTTGCCTTTTCAAGCTGTTCTTTGGATAGACCGAAGTTCTTCAAGGCTTCCCAGTCCACCTTATCCGGGTCAATCACATACTTGCTTTTGTCGGGTTGCTGTGGTGCTTGTGCCGTTGCTCCCGTTTCTTTGGCTGGCTGCTGTACCTGTGGTTGTTGGGTTTGGGTTTCCTGCTGTTCTTTCTTCGCTTCCTGTTTCACGGTTTCAGGTGTTACCCGGTAACGCTCTATGCCCGCTTCGTTTTCAGGTGTCGGATGATTGAAGTTATCCCTGATTATCGGCTCGATTTTGTGAAGTTCAATCTTAGGAATTTTGAAGAAGTTAAAACGGGTCGGGTTCTTCAACTGGTTTATCATGTTGGAAAAGAAGTTGGAGAAGAAATCACCGTGACGGTCGAATTTCAAAAGTTCGCTGTTGTTCTCCGGTGGTACGGTTTGGAGTTCTCCGTTTTCATCTACGCCTTTTACTGCGCTAATTGTCTTTTTCTCCTTATCCAGTACAAGAAGAATATCCATCATCTGTTCGTCAGTGGTGGATTGGTTGGCTTTGTTTACATCCATAACTGTTTGAATTTTAGTGAGTAAATAAAAATTTCGAAAGTAAAAGTAAGGATGAAATAGAGTATATTTAAAGATTTGGGAACGGGTGGCTTCATTTGTCCTCGTATGACTTCATTTGTCTTATCATTGCACATAAATATGAATATGTAATAAAACAAATATTTTTTATTATATTTGCAATTGACAAGAAATAAGGCTATTATGGGTGAATCTTTATCAGACTACTTATATGCAGCAAAAGGACAAATGTATGGCTATTTATACCAAATAGACAGAGTTCTTTATTGGCTAAGTGTATCTCCCGAAAATTCGATTGTTTCAATCGAAACAGATGATGATGTTGTTATTCGTTTGCAACAAGGAGAGAATATTGAAACAATTTATGAACAAGATAAAGCAAGTATTAAAAAGAAATATCCCTTTTCAAATACTAATAAAAATTTATGGAAATCAATTACAAATTGGCTTACATTGATAAAAACAAAAAATATAGATGTTGCTAACTCTAAATTTTTATTAGCAACAAATGTATCATGTAAAGGAAATAGCATTATAAAAAGCCTTTCATCTGCTTCTGTGGATAAAAATATATATAATACAGCATATCAAGAACTAACAAACATAGCCAATAACAATAAAAGTAAAACTCTATTGCCATATATTGATAAATTTAAAGAGTATAGCAAAGAAGATATTGTTGGCTTGTTGAAAAGGATAGAATTGTGTGAATGTCACAAAAATTATGATAGGCAAAATTTTATAGAACAGATTATCCAAAATCTTCATCTAAAAGATGATGAAATCCCATATTATGATATAATGAATTCTCTCTATGGGTGGATTGTAAATACTTGTCTTTCATTATGGGAAAAAGATTCAGATTCTCTATTTACCCCAAAAATGTTATGGAGAAAAAGAGATTTTTTAAAACAACAAATAGCTCTAAAACCATTTATAGAACAAGCTACTGATTTAATACCTGTTACAAGCTATGAACAAGAAAAAGAAAAAGGAAGTACGTTTGTGAAACAGTTGGATATTATAGAGGTCGGTGAAGATGAAAAATTAAAAGCAATACAAGATTTTCTAAGGGCAAAACAAGAAAAGCATAAATATGCTTTAAATGCAAATATAACTCAATCACATATAATTGCATACGAAGAAAGTCTGAAGGAAAATTGGCAACAAGTTTTTTGGAAGCACAAACGATTAAATAAAAATACACCTGCTGACATTGGGTATGAAGTATATTGTGAAACGTTAAAATATAAAGGAAAACTTGCTGGAATAGAACCAACATATAGTTATCTAAGCAATGGAAGTTATCATAAGTTAGCTAATAGTTTACTCATTGGCTGGCATCCTAATTGGCAAAATATAATAAATAAATATGGAACAAATATTGGAAATAGATGAGTTTATTCTTTTGCAAAATCCAATTGTAGGTAGCCATCTTATCTATCAATTTACAAAGGAATATTATTCTGTAAAAAATAGAGGTATAAAATTACCTTTTTCTTTTATGGTGCTCCCTATCGCATTTTCTAAAGACTTTTCTGATGAAATTTATAGAAAAAGCTATAAATTAGGAAGCATGATAAAGTCTCTAAATAACAATACCTTGAATTGGGATTCTCTACCTCTAAAGATGAAATCTTTTTCAGAGATAACTTTTCAGTCATTAAATATTGCATTTTCTACATCTATATTATTTTATGACAAGGAAAATACCGAACTCATACCCAACAGAGGAAAATCAATTCCTGATTCTTCTAAAAAACAAGATTATGATAAAATGTTGAAAACAGTACGAAGACTAGGACATTGGTTAGGTAATCTAGAAGATGAAGAAATATGTTCCTACTATAATATAACCTTTTGATATGGATTGTAAAATTAGCAAAATTATATTGTGGCCTAAGAACCCCAAAATGAAAATACGCATAATTCCTTTTGTTGCAAACTTTGTGAATGTAATTTCTGGTGATAACGCAAAAGGAAAATCAGCAATAATTTCGATAATAGACTATTGTTTAGCAAGTAGTAAATGTAGTATTCCAATCGGATATATAAGAGACTTGACTAGCTGGTTTGGGATTATTATATATCATAATGATGGAGAAATTCTTTTAGCAAGAAAAGAAGCCGGATTAGATATTGTATCTACAAGTATGTATATTCAACGTGGTAAGAAAATTGTAATTCCCCACGCAATAGAAGAAAATGCTAATTATAAAGATATTATATTAGAATTAAACAAATTATCACAACTAACAGGCTTTGATTTAGGAGAAAAAAGTATTGCTCAACCAGCAAGTTTTCGAGATTTAATATCATTAAATTTTCAACCTCAACATTTAGTAGCTAACCCCTATGCGTTATTCTACAAAGCAGACACATATCAAAATAGAGAAAAATTGATTACTATTTTCCCTTATATATTAGGAATATTAAATGACAGGTTATTGAGTCTTAAAGAAGAATTGAAAGAATTACAAACACAAGCTAAACTTCTAAAAAAAGAGATTGAACAACGTAAAAATATTGCAAACACTTGGCTAAGTGAAGTTAAAAGTTACTATGCAATAGCCTATGAATTAGGTTTAACAGATAGCAAACTAGATGACATCGAAAATTCATGGTCATCAGAAAAATATGTAAACCAGTTAAGAAACGTTCTAAATAAAATAAATAGGAATGTTATACCAATAATAAAAGAGGGAGCATCATCGCAAATTAGTATGAGATTAGCAGAATTGGATGAAAAAGAATATCAAACAGCTATTTCTATTCAAGAAAAAAAAGAAAAACTACGCCTAGTTGAGAATGTTAAAATCAGCAATATTAATTATGGAAATGATATTCAAACTCAAAATGGTAGACTAGATGCATTAAGCTGGCTAAAAGATTGTTTTGATAATAATACATGTCCCTTTTGTGGCTCAAATAATACTTTAGCAAAAACATATATAGATAATTATTCTGCATTAAGTTTAGAATTAAATGCTCTCTCAAGAAAAGTAACAGATAGCCATAGAGTTTTCACAAAAGAAATTTCTAATTTAAAATCAGACCTCAATAAACTAGAAGCATTACTTAATCAAATTCGTATCGAAAAACAAACTTTATCCCAAGAAAATCAAGATTACCAAAAACAACATCAGATGCTAAATTCTATTTTTCGCTTTGGTGGAAAGCTGGAAGAATCACTGAAGAATTATGACAAAATAGCAAACAATGGAAGTTTAGTATCAGATTTGAATGAGGTAAATAACAGAATATACAGCATAGAAAAAGAATTCAACTCTGACACTTTAGAGCAAAATAAGAAAAGAATTCTACAAAATATTAGCGATAAAATCAAATACTATGCTCGAATATTTGGAGCAGAATATTGTAACGATAACATATTATTCGATATAGAAAATTTAACTCTTCAATTCTCATCTTCGAGTAGAAAAGATTTTCTATGGGAAATTGGAAGTGGTCACAATTTTATGTCATATCACATCTCAACCATACTTGCTATACATGAATACTTGTTATCCACAAAAGAATATAACAAAGTTCCTAGTTTTATAGTTTTTGACCAACCATCTCAAGTTTATTTTCCTGAACTAAAGAACAAAAAGAAAGTAAATAATGAAGAAGCCGTATTAAAGGTGAAAAGAATTTTTCAAGTTTTAGCAGATTTCAAAAAACGAACAAACTCTCAAGTTCAGGTTATTATCATTGAACACGCAGGAGAAGCCACTTGGAAAGACTATGCAGACTGTATAAAGTTAATTAGAAATTGGCGTGGAAAGAAAAAAGATAATGCACTTATTCCTGAGGAATGGATAGAAGCAGGGGTATAATCCCCTGCTCATTTACTCATCTATTTTTATCAGGTGTTGCAAATTAGGGTCGTTCTTTATCCGTTCCATTTCGTCCGTGACAATCTGCTGGACTTCCTGCTTGACCCGATTGTAATTCGACTGTATTTCTTCCTGCATCCGGTCGTTCCCGTCCTCGTCCCTGAAATCTATAATTTGGGGTAGTTTTTTGTAACTGGCTGTTTCCCGTTTCACTTTCTCGTTATCCACCATAATTTCCGCATGGAATATTTTCTGCTCTATCCGTTCATCGAAATTGTCGCTGACCGCACCCACAAACATACCCTGTGTGAGATTGGATATTTTGCTGGGTGGTATCAGGCTATCCATCTGCGTACTGATAGAAGTTGATTTATCGTTCCGGTTGATAGTCATGCTTTGCCGTTTTTGCAGTACCTTTCCGAAACGGTCTGAAAGCGTTTTAGCCGTTTCAGAAACCACCTGACCGGAAAAGATATTACCCACAGTATTTTCGATAACTTTGCTTTCCTTGTCCCCATAATCCCGGCGTAACTGGCTGAAATCCTGAAAGCCCAAACAGACCGCTACCTTGTTGCTTCGTGCCGTTGCTATCAGGTTATCCAGTCCCCGAAAATAGATGGTCGGTAATTCATCTATGATTACGGAACTTTTGAGTTGGTGCTTCTTGTTTATCAGCTTCACAATACGGGAATTATACAGTCCCAAAGCACAGGAATAGATATTTTGTCGGTCGGGATTGTTACCTACTACTAAAATTTTAGGCTCTTCCGGATTGTTTATATCCAGTGAAAAATCATCACCTGTCATTACCCAATATAAAGCCGGACTTATCATACGGGAAAGCGGGATTTTAGCACTTGCAAGCTGTCCATAGGCTAAGCACCCGGCGCCTTGCCGTGTTTTATCACGATAGGTTTCCAAGCACTCGCCTCCGAACCGTGCATACAGGTCTCCCCGTACACGGCTCTCCACCTTCTCATTCAATCTAACTTTCCTGCGTGTATCTTGTGATGACATACTGAACATACTGCTAATGTTTTACGTTTACGTGAAATCATTTTAATCTCCCAATCACTTTTGCCATTAAGGTCTTTAAGTTTACGTACATGGTGCATTTCGAGGTTGTCCGTAGCACCGCAGTTTTCACATACCCGTGCTTGAAGTCTCTTGATTAAACCATTTCTGCCGCCCGTTATGGCAATCGTGTTGGGTAGTCTGTCATCTAAATACCGATTAGGCAGTTCCTTACGTTTAAAGCCTTTGTCATAGAACTCACGTTTGAACTCATATCCATTTTTATTGGTGTACGGTATGGCAAACACTCCGTTTTTCTTGTACCTTGCTATGATTTTCTTTTTCGAGGTACTGTATTTTGCGGCATATGTCTTATACATACTGTATTCCATTATATTATAGAATGAATCTATCACAGGACTGTTGTTTGCAATCGAATAGAAGTTATAGAACCCCATGATTTCGGAGTTATATTGGCTTATAATCTCCAAATCATCAAGACAACGCATGTATGAACGACCTTTTGGCTTCCAGATTTCCTTTCCATTTTGTACGGTGATTTTTACCGCATCATATTCAAGGAGTTTCTTTCTCATAACCTCGGTTGTCACATACAAAACTATCTTGTGGTCTAAGCTTCTTGTTAAATGTCCGTTTTTATCCCTATGGATATCGTTTGACTTTCTCACGAATATGTCATATCCGAGAAATTTAGCATGTTTCCTTGCATTAGTAATCAGCGTTTTCTCATCAGATAGTTCCAATTTCAATTTTTCAGCCATAAATTTCTTTATGTCCTCTTTGATATGGATACAGTCTTCTTTACTGCCAATAATACCAATCAGGAAATCATCCGCATATCTCACATATTTCAGTCGTTTCATGTCCGAGTCCATTTCATCACTTGCGGGATACTTAAGACGTTCTTTAACAATCTCTTTGATTTGCATCATCAGTCGTTGACGTTCAACTTCGTCCGTTGACTTTTTTAGCTTCTCCACTAACTTGGCTTTCCGTTGTCCAAAACGTTTTACTATCGGATTTTCTTTACGCCTTTTCCCTTTATCAAATCTATTGATGTATTCCTTAATGTATTTGTCAAACTTGTCAAGATAGATATTTGCCAATATGGGACTTATTATTCCACCTTGAGGTGTTCCACTATACGATTTGTGAAATACCCAATCTTCTACATACCCGGCATTCAGGAACTTTCGGATAAGACGCAGAAAGCGTACATCCGAAATACGTTCTGAAAGAATTGCTATCAATACTTCGTGGTCGATATTATCAAAGAAACCTTTGATGTCTCCCTCGATAAACCACTTTGTATTGTTGAATCTCTTTTGGATGTTCCAAAGTGCAGTCTGTGGACTTCTCTGTGGTCTGAAACCATGAGAGGAGTTTTCAAAACTACCCTCATAGATTGCTTCCAAAATCATTCGAATAGCTTCTTGCAGGAGCTTGTCAATGAATGACGGAATACCCAGCGGTCGCATCTTCCCGTTTTTCTTGGGAATATACACCCGTTGAGAGGGATTCGGCTGATACGTCTCATCTTTGAGCGTATCAATCAACCGTTCAATATGAGATATACTGAAGCCGTCAACGGTTTTTCCGTCAACACCTTTGGTCATATTGCCCTGTTTTGCATATATGCGTTGGTAGGCAATATAGTATATCTCTTCATTAAACAGTATCCGGTACAAACGTTCAAACTTGTACTCCAAGTCGGAACTATGTTGTGTTAGACTGTTTAATATCTTCTCTGGATTTCTTTTCATGTCTCTCACATTTTCCAAAATTTGACATTAAACGATATTGGCTGCTTCCCTTCGCCATGTACAAGGTTTTCCCTTGCTCGGACTACTACGGAAGCTCTGTTGCCATATGGGTTGCCCCACTTAGGCAATCCCCGTTTAGACATATAATAACTATTTGGCATGATAGATTGTCGGATACGACTTTCGTCCTTTACTATGTATGTAGTTGCTCCGTGATAAGTTCTTTTGCCCAAACAACCTACAAGGCGAAGTTGGGTATCACGGCTTGGCGTCTATAACTGTCTTCCGCCAAGGCTTAACCATCGAGCCGCTCGGACTATCGTTTAACCAGTATAGGCTTTATCCTCATATCTATCGTTTCACCTCGCCACCCGGTCAGGACTTGACAATTAGTCCACTTGTGGCTTTACCGACATGCTACACTCCCCATCGTCTTTCGTTGAATGGATAAGTCGGCTGGTGATAGGTAATTATTTCAAAGAACACGTACCTAATAGCTTGCCAAAGCTATATTTATTATATGCCCTTACGGGCGCACCTGTAACTGTTCGACCGCCGAACTCTCCCAAGCATCCACGAATGGAGAAAGGTAGTTTTCCAGTTCGGGATAACTGGTTAAAATAGTGAACGTATCGGCATATTTTTTGTTCAGAAACTCGATAGCGTGCGGGAATGTACAATACTTACCACCCTGATAGGTTTTCAAAAACCAAATGATAGAAGCCAGCAGGATAATCGGGCTTTCTACAAAAAAGTCTCCCTGCTTGGTTATCCAACTGCGATTTAAATTTAACATGATTGTATAACTGGCTTCGTATGCGTCCGATATGTCCGTCATAAACGCCGGATTTATCGGGTTGCATCGGTGGCTTTTACGTGGGTCGTCAAAGTTAATCATGTAGAATTTAGGTTTCACTTTATATCCATCTAAATGACTGATTAAGTGGTTGTAAGCTATCTCTGAAAGGTCAGGAAATTTGTAGTCATAAATATAAACAGCAAAGCCTTTTTCGATTTGCTGTTTGATGTAATTATTGACTATCGCATACGATTTTCCCGAACCGGGCGTACCCAATACCATGCTTGCCCTGAACGGATTTACAACGTTTATCCATCCGTCATTCCATTTCTTTTTGTAGTAGAACCGTGTCGGCAGGTTGATGGAATACTCGTTTTCTATCAAGCGTGTTTCTTGTGCAAAACTTTCATTCTCGGTATTAAACACATCATCCATCAGGTTATTTTTCAGCAAACGTGAAATCCATACTCCGGCAGCCAACAGGGAAAGATACCCGGCGGTCATGGTAAAGATATACAATGCCGTGTTTGCCGCCAGTGGCAGCGGCAGAAACAACAGCCACCAATTCAGGAAAAACAGGATAAAACCGATTGTCAGGAATACATAAATCCTGTTCCATGTGATTTTTTCCTCTTTCACTCCCTTTGTACCTAAACAGGAAAGCGCAAGGAATACCACTGAAAAAAGTTTGGTATATAGGATATTGGAGAACAACCCGGCGGTACGCTGGAAGTTCAGCAGGATTTTATCGATTACTCCGATATTGATACCCCACTCCCGGAACGACTGGTAACAAAACCAGTAAATGTTTATCACTACAAATAAAATGCTGATTGCCCGCATAAAGTCCATGACTTTTGCCAGTCCTCTTAAATCATCTTCGTTCTGCATAATTGAGTTTTTAGGATTACTAAATACGTTTTTGTTTCTTCTTCTTTTTCTTTTTGGGTGGCGGAACTTGGCTGTTATCGGGCGGTGTATCATTCCCGCCGGATAACAGGCTGAACAGTCCCGCAATGGCTTTACCTGTATTTTCAAGGTGTCCGGTCGGGCTATATTCCGGCGTGTGTTCCTGCATTTCCTGTTTGCTGTTTCCCGTCAAAGTACGGGAGCCGGAAAACAGGTTGTTGAACACATTGGCAGAAAAGTCCTTTCCCAACCGTGAACCGTTCAGGACGGTACGGTTTTCATGGTCGATGAATGTTACACCGTATATCCTGCCCGTATCGTTCTGCCGGAAAAGAACATCTATACCTTTCTTTTTCAGTTCTTGTTCCAGTTCCTTACGGTTATAGGTGGATTTCATCACTGCACCAACCGTCCTGCGGGTACGCTCTTTCAGGTTCTTGTCCTGAATGTCCTTTGTGGATTTCTTGATATGTCGCTGTATGGCTTCGTAACCTACCGACTTTCCCAAAGAGGAAGATTTGAACGGGTTTCCCTGCTTTTCTCCTTTGTTATTGGTAGCCGAATAGACAATGCCGTTATAGGGTTTGCCGTTCACTTCCCCTTTCACTTCCTCCGCCTGTACATTATATATAGATAGCAGGGCTTTGTACTCCGTAAAACTTTGAAAGCGGTAACTGCCGACAAGGGCTTTCACCGTATTGGATAACTGGTGCTTTACGTCCCCTGCCCGGTAGTCCACCTTTTTAAGTTCGGGACGTTCGGTTGCCTGTTTCTTCTCTGCTGGATGCAGCCCGTACTTCTGTTCCAGTTCACGGGTGATTTGCTTGCTGCGTACATGCTCGAACTTGTCGTTTATCTTTTTGCCTGTATCATCTATCCGGATGGAAACGATATGTACATGGTGTCTTGCTATATCTTCGTGCTTGTAAACCATATACGGCTGGTTGCCGTACCCCAGCTTGTCCATATACTCTTTGGCAATATCCGCAAGCTGGCTGTCGGAAAGCACATCGTCCGGGTGCGGGTTCAGGGAGATATGGATAATCGGCTTTTCCGTTTTCAGGTCGGCGGGCAGGTGCATATCGAAACATTCCATACATCGCCGGATGCTGAAATTCCCGTCCTCGCTCTCGAACATCCGGTTGCTTAAAAGTACCTTTCCCTGCTCTTCATCGACCTTGTTTTGGTTGTAGGAAAGCGCACCGAACAAGGAACTGCCTACACTTATCTTTGCAACCATCTTGTTTCAAATTCACGGGTCAGTTCAATAATTTGGCGGTTCAGGTCAGCAAGTTCCATCGTTGCCTTTTCCAGTTTATAGAGAAATGCGAGTGCTTTCTTCTCTGAAAAATTGGTATTGAGAGCCTTTACCACCTGATTATAATTCACGGCAATACCCCTGTACTGGGAATATAAAGCGGTCAGCCGGGTATAATATTCTACTGCCGCCTTGTCGATTTTAATCACTTTGAACGGTTCGCCGAAGATACGGGCGGTGATAAAATGCGCTTTAGTGCGCATACCGGACTGGTCGAACAATGCCAAAAAGCGGGCGTGGTCTATCGCATTGAAGCTGATAGAGTACCTGAACACTGCCGGGTCTGCTTTGGGCTTTCGTCCTGCGCCACCCGGACGGGGCACATTTTCATTTTTCTGTTTCATGCTTCTTTTTTTAAAGGGTTACGACTTCGGAGTGACCTGTGTCCCGGCTTCGTCCGGACAAGGCGTTCAAAGCTGCTGAAAGAATTTCAAGCTGCTTAGAACACACCTTGCTATTTGCCAGTGCAAATAAAAATCCGCCTACGGACGGATTGGAGTTAGCGGATATTGGAACGCTCCCGGCGGCGGGGGCTTGGTTAGCCTGACCGATACCTTTCGGTTGCAAAGTAACGGGTATTAAAAATGCTGTGAAATAGCGGGTTATATGACAAATGAGGACAAATGGGGACATTTGAGGACACATCTCGAAACGGGTTATTTTTCTACGTTTATTTGTCCCGGATTTAAGAAAGAAAGCAATATGGATAGATGAAAATATAGCTTGAAAAGCGTGCGGAAAGAAAACGGTTTTGAAAACTTGAAAACAAGATTTCAAGATTGCAATCTTTCAAGAAAACAAGAAAGCAAACCGGATGGAATGATTGAAAGGAAACAGTCATTCAATCGGGAAAGCAAACTGTCTGCAAAGAAAACAAGCTGTCTTTGTGGAATGAATGAAAACAAAGAAGCAAGAAAGAAAACAATCTGTCTTTGCAGAAAGGAAACAATCATTCCGGCTTTCGAGCTTTCAACATGGCACGAAAGAAAACCATCCGTCAATCTGTATGGACGTAATGAAATAAAGATGTATCACAATAATTCAAAATGACAATGAAGAAAGAAACCTTGTATGTAGCTTTCTCTACCCAAAAGGGCGGGGTCGGCAAAACAACATTTACTGTCTTGGTGGCAAGTTACCTGTATTACCTGAAAGGGTATAACGTGGCGGTCGTGGATTGCGATTACCCGCAGCACAGTATCAGTGCCATGCGCAAAAGGGATGCCGAACAGGTGAACGGTGACGATTATTACAAACAGCTTGCTTTCAACCAGTTCAAAGCACTGGGAAAGAAAGCGTACCCTGTCCTTTGCAGTTCACCGGACGAAGCGATAAAAACGGCGGATGAATTTCTTGTGTCTGCCGGGATGGAGTATGATGTAGTCTTTTTCGACCTGCCCGGAACGGTGAACAGTGAGGGCGTTATCAACTCCCTTTCCGGGGTGGATTATATTTTCACCCCCATAGCCGCCGACCGGGTGGTATTGGAAAGCAGCCTTTCCTTTGCAGTGGCTATCCATAAACTGCTGGTTAAGAATGAAGCGTGCCGACTGAAAGGGCTGCACCTGTTTTGGAACATGGTAGATGGACGGGAGAAAACAGACTTGTACACCCTGTATGAGCAGACCATTGGGGAACTGGAACTGCCCCTTATGAAAGTATTTATCCCCGACACCAAAAGATTTAAAAAGGAACTGGACGCACAGCGTAAAACCGTGTTCCGTTCCACGCTGTTCCCGGCGGACAAACGGCTGGTAAAGGGCAGCAACATGGAAGAACTGATAACCGAAATCGCATACCTTATAAAATTGTAACGATATGGCAAAGCTAAGTGGCGGGAAACCGCAAATAGACGAGGATTTTATGAAAGAGATTATTTCACAGGGCTTGCCCGTGAAGAAACAGGAAACACCAATGGTGGCAATACCAACGGAAGTGAAAACTAAAGCGGAAACACCCGACATCCCGGCAAACGTACCTGAACAAGAACCGAAACGGGAAACGGAAACGGCAAAGGATGAAAAGACGGTGAAAGAACCTGCCCGCCGGAAAAAGAATGCTCCGGGTGATTACCGGGAAACCTACTTCATACGGGTGGACTTGACCGACCGCCAGCCGTTGTACGTCAGCCGTACCACCCACGAAAAGTTAATGAAAATAGTAACCGTTATCGGCGGGCGCAAGGCAACCGTGAGCAGCTATGTAGAAAATATCCTGCTCCGGCATTTCGAGCAGTTTCAGGACGAGATAAACGAACTGTACGAAAGCAAATTTGAAAAGCCGTTCTGATATGTTGAAATGGTTTATTATCGGAACGCTCCTGTATTACGCCGTTCTCTTATGGCGATACCGGGATAGCTTGGGAACATGGTTCACGGATAGGAAAAAGCAGCCGGAACAACCGGAAAGCAAAACGACTGTGAAAACCGGAAACGGTGATTCTCTTGTAGGTGCAAGCCGTTACCGGATGGGACAAATGAGGACAAGCGGGGACATCTTAGGACACCTTTCAAAAGGGGTTGATAATGCTTCTATATTTGTCCCGCAAAGCGAGGAAACGGTAACGAAAACGCTTGATAACGAGCTGGCAGATGAAAAAAAAGCCGATACCCCGCAAGCGATTGAAACCGAGTTTGAGATGGAGTTTGAAACAGAAGATGCGGAAGAAACGGACATTTCGCCAGATGAAATTGAAGCGGAAGAAATCGCCTGTTACATGGGTGACGGTGAGCCGGAAATGGCGCAAGGTATCACGCTGGGGGAACTGGGTCAAATGGTACAGGTCATTCAGGTTAAGCAAGCGTCTGACACGGAAGAACGGCAAGCCGTTCAGACCATCTGCCGGACGGAAACAAACCTCTTTCATTCGCTGGTGGAACAGATTAACGGGGGCAGGTCACGGGTGGCGGAACTTTTACAAAAGCATGAGATACCCGTGCCTGCCATCGTCCCGGCTGCCGGAAGTAATGAAATGGCAGACTTTGACATGAACGATTTTCTTTAATGGTAAACTTTAAATAAGTAAGATGATGAAACAAAGAGATTACGGTTAAACAGACCTTTTAGAACATGGGGAACACTCCCCACAACCACAAAAATTCAATTATTAATCACTCCGCCGGGCGGACTATCCAACCGTCCGGCAATTTAAAAATCAATATATTTATAATGAAAAAGAAAGTTCTCTTTTCGGCAGCCGTTCTTTTGGCTGCATCCTCCGCCTTTGCACAGGGTAACGGCATGGCAGGTATTACCGAAGCTACCAATATGGTAACCAGTTATTTCGACCCGGCGACAAAGTTAATTTACGCTATCGGTGCGGTGGTCGGCTTGATTGGCGGCGTGAAAGTGTATGGAAAGTTCAGCAGTGGCGACCCTGACACCAGTAAAACGGCGGCTTCGTGGTTCGGTGCATGTATCTTCCTGATTGTGGCTGCCACCATCCTACGTTCATTCTTCCTCTAAAGAAATGAGCTATGGCAGACTATCCGATTAACAGGGGGATAGGTAAGCCAGTTGAGTTTAAAGGGTTGAAAAGCCAGTATCTTTTCATTTTTGCGGGCGGGCTGTTAGCCCTGTTCGTACTTTTCATCATTATGTACATGGTGGGTATCAACCAGTGGGTGTGCATCATCTTCGGCGTTACTTCGGCAACGCTGCTGGTATGGCTCACATTCCGGTTAAACGAAAAGTACGGGACACACGGGTTGATGAAATTGTCCGCACGCAAAAGCCACCCTTTCCATATTATCAACCGAAAAGCCATATCCCGATTATTCACTAAAAATCAGAAACAAGCATCGAAATGAGAAATATATTAAAAGCTACCACGCTGGAAAACAAGTTTCCACTGTTCACGGTGGAAAACGGGTGCATCGTTTCCAAAGATGCCGACATAACGGTGGCGTTCCGGGTGGAACTGCCCGAACTGTTCACCGTCACGGCAGCCGAATACGAAGCAATACATTCCGCTTGGAACAAGGCGGTAAAGGTGCTGCCCGATTATAGCATCGTACACAAACAGGACTGGTTCATCAAAGAGAACTATGCACCTGACATCCAAAAGGATGATTTGAGTTTCCTTTCCCGTTCCTTTGAACGCCATTTCAATGAACGACCGTTCTTGAACCATACCTGCTATTTGTTCCTGACGAAAACGACAAAGGAACGCAGCCGGATGCAGAGCAATTTTTCCACTCTTTGTCGGGGCTTCCTTGTCCCCAAAGAGATAAAGGATAAGGAAACGGTTACAAAGTTCCTCGAAGCGGTGGGGCAGTTTGAAAGCATTATGAACGATAGCGGTTTCATTACCCTTACCCGTCTGACTTCGGACGAGATAACCGGGACAAGGGAAACGGCGGGTATCGTGGAGAAATACTTTTCACTCTCACAGACCGACACCACCACACTGAAAGATATTTCACTGGGTACTGACGAAATGAAGATTGGCGATGATATTCTTTGCCTGCATACCCTTTCGGATGCGGAAGATATGCCGGGAAAAGTAGGAACAGATACCCGTTATGAAAAGCTATCCACCGACCGGAGCGATTGCCGTTTGTCGTTTGCTTCTCCGGTTGGAGTGCTGCTCTCCTGTAACCATATTTATAACCAGTATATCTTCATTGACGACCATACGGAGAACTTGAAACAGTTTGAAAAGATGGCTCGCAATATGCACTCCCTTTCCAAATACAGCCGTGCCAATCAGATAAACAAGGCTTGGATAGAGGAATATTTGAACGAAGCCCATTCACAGGGGCTTATTTCCGTGCGATGCCATTGCAATATCATGGCGTGGAGTGACGACCGGGACGAATTAAAGCACATTAAAAATGATGTGGGGTCACAGCTCGCACTTATGGAGTGCAAGCCACGCCATAACACTACCGACACGCCGACCCTGTTTTGGGCGGGAATACCCGGTAATCAGGCAGACTTCCCGGCGGAAGAAAGTTTCTACACCTTTATAGAACAGGCTCTTTGCCTGTTCACCGAAGAAACGAACTACAAAAGTTCACTTTCTCCCTTTGGTATCAAGATGGTGGATAGGGTCACAGGAAAGCCGTTGCACATTGATATTTCAGATTTACCCATGAAGCGGGGTATTATTACCAATCGCAACAAGTTTATACTTGGGCCGAGTGGTAGCGGCAAGTCATTTTTTACCAACCACATGGTACGCCAGTATTACGAACAGAATGCACATGTGCTGTTGGTAGATACCGGAAACAGTTACTTAGGTTTGTGTGAAATGATAAATAGGAAAACGCACGGGGAAGATGGAATTTATTTTACCTATACCACCGAAAACCCGATAGCGTTTAATCCTTTCTATGTGGAAGATGGCGTGTTTGATATTGAAAAGAAAGAGAGTATCAAGACGCTTATCCTCACCTTGTGGAAAAGGGACGATGAAGCACCCACACGGGCGGAAGAAGTGGCTTTGTCGAACGCTGTTAGTTCCTATATCGAACTGATTACTAAGGACAGTTCGGTTACTCCCTGCTTCAATACATTCTACGAGTATGTGAAAACCGATTACCGGGAACACCTGCAAGAAAAGAACGTCCGGGAAAAGGATTTTGATATAGATAACTTCCTGAATGTGTTAGAGCCTTACTATAAAGGGGGCGAATACGACTACCTGCTGAACTCCGACAAAGAGCTTGATTTACTACATAAACGCTTCATTGTCTTTGAGTTGGATAATATCAAAGACCACAAAATCCTATTCCCGATTACGACCATTATTATTATGGAAGTTTTTATAAACAAGATGCGTAAATTAAAGGGTATCAGGAAATTAATATTAATTGAAGAAGCGTGGAAAGCGATTGCATCGGCGAATATGGCGGATTACATAAAATACCTTTACAAAACGGTTAGAAAGTATTTCGGCGAAGCGATTGTAGTTACCCAAGAGGTCGAAGATATTATTTCCTCACCCATTGTAAAAGAGAGCATTATAAACAATTCAGACTGTAAGATACTGCTCGACCAAAGGAAGTATCTTAATAAATTCGACAGCATACAGAACCTTTTGGGACTGACCGACAAGGAACGTTCACAGGTGCTTTCCATCAATCTTGCCAACCATCCGAACCGGAAATACAAGGAAGTTTGGATAGGCTTAGGCGGTACACAATCAGCCGTATATGCCACAGAAGTGAGTTTGGAAGAATATTTTACATATACGACCGAAGAAACGGAAAAGATGGAACTTTTCGCCTTGTCTGAAAAGTTGGGCGGCAACCTCGAACTGGCTATCAAACGGCTTGCCGAAAGCAAGCGCAATCCTGAAAAATAATCAATCAACAATTTAAAAATCAATCAGTATGAAACATTTAAAATTTTTGTTTCCGGTGCTGCTATGCACCTTGTTACTGGGGTTTTCTTCCTGTAAGGAAACGAACGCCGACCGTCTTAGGGCGATGCGTGGCGACTGGAAAAGTGTAAAAAATCGTCCGGCATTTACCCTTTTTGAAGAAAACGGGCATTACCGGGTAACGACCTATCGAAAGACCTACCGGGGGACTGTCCAAACGGAAACCTATCAGATTTCAGAACAGGACAGAAACCTGTTCATCGAAACGGGGCTTTCCGTCTTGCTGACCTACGACAAAGAGAACGACCGGATTCTACTTTCACCCGGTGGAGAATACAAACGGAGTAAACAACCAATAAAGAAATAAGCGTATGAGAACAAAGATTATAATGCTGCTCGTAGTATGCAGCCTGTTTGCTGGAAAGGTAAGTGCACAGTGGGTGGTGAGTGACCCCGGTAATTTGGCGCAAGGGATTATCAATGCATCAAAGAACATCGTACAGACATCATCCACCGCACAGAACATGATAAAGAATTTTCAGGAAACGGTAAAGATTTATCAACAAGGTGTGCGACACGTATAGTTGCATAAATGATTGTTTAACAAGCGGCTAACCGTCGGGAACGGTAAGCCAAAGTTTAAACCCACTGTTCCGTCAGTGGTAGCCTACGGGCACGTGCATCACGAGTAATTGTTTTGTACGAAGCTGCTCCGGACAAAGTAACCCACCCTAAAGGGGAAGCCGAAGCCGTAAGGTGGACGCAACGACCGCCAGCATCAGGAGGTTAGGGAGCGAGGCTGAGTGATATGGCTAACGAGAGTGAACTGTTTTTGACGCATCGTAAGGTATGAAACGAGCTAAAGATGCTATAAGGCTTGAACCAAAATGGTAAGCAGCCGGATAACCCCGAACCTTGTGGGGCTACACGGACACTAGAGCTGCCGGTGTATAGACAGAGCCTAAGTCATTCGAAAGTCATTTATGTAAAACGTGGTAAGCCCGTATTTCTCCTATCATTCGATAGGTAAGTGAGCCGCAAGGCAAGCCGAACGGGATGCGGGTATAGGATTGCGGAGAAAGCGAATGCCATTCTGTAATGGGATGGATAGAGGTTTAAACGTCACCTCACGGGAAACCGGGCAGACTTCCGCGTTAGGTAACTCTTTACAAGAAACTTGTTGAACTATAAAAAAGGAGGAAAGCAAATGAACGAGATTAGAACATCGTGTGCGCCTACTGACCAAACAATCAGCAATTGGGAAAGTATCGACTGGAACAAATGCGAGTTAGAGGTTAGAAAGCTGCAAGCACGTATTGTAAAGGCTCAAAAGGAAGGTCGCTACGGCAAGGTGAAAGCCCTGCAATGGCTACTGACCCATTCGTTCGCGGCTAAGGCATTAGCCGTTAAACGGGTGACTTCCAACAAAGGGAAGAACACATCGGGAGTGGACAAGGTTTTATGGTCTACTTCTATCGCTAAGGCGAACGCTATCACAGAGTTGAAAAGGCGGAACTACAATCCCATGCCTTTGAAACGGGTAAATATTCGTAAGAGTAACGGGAAATTGCGCCCGTTAGGGATACCGACGATGAAAGACAGGGCGATGCAGGCATTGTACCTTATGGCATTAGACCCCGTTGCCGAAACCACAGCGGACAACCATTCATACGGTTTCCGTAGGGAAAGATGCACGGGCGACGCCATACATCAGTGCTACATCAACCTGTCCAAAGAGTCATCCCCGCAGTGGATTTTAGAGGGCGACATCAAAGGATGCTTCGACCACATCAACCACGAATGGTTGCTGAACAATATCCCGATGGATAAAGTGATGCTCCGTAAGTGGCTGAAAAGCGGTTTTATTTTCAATAAACAGCTTTTCCCCACCGAGGAAGGTACTCCGCAGGGCGGTATTATCTCGCCGACGCTTGCGAATATGGCACTTGACGGTCTGCAAACAATGCTTGAAGCAAAGTTTCACAGGGTTGATTTGTACAGCCCTAAGAGATCATACTATCCGAAAGTGCATCTTATACGGTATGCCGATGACTTTATAATCACCAGTATAAGTAAGGAGATGCTCGAACAGGAAATCATGCCGATGGTCAAAGAGTTTCTTCAGGCACGGGGGCTTACCCTATCAGAAGAAAAGACGAAGATTACTCACATCGACGAAGGTTTTGATTTTCTTGGATTCAACATTAGGAAGTATAAAGGCAAGTTTCTAATTACGCCGTCAAAGGAGAGCCAAAAGAAATTTCAGCGGAAGATTAACGAGATTTTCAATTCTCACAAAACTATCCCGCAGGAATCGCTTATTAGGCTTCTTAATCCGGTCATTACCGGATGGGCGAATTATTACCAACACGTGGTATCGGGCAAAGTGTTCCAAAAAATGGACTTCCATATCTACCAGAAACTTTTGCAATGGTCGCTCCGACGACATCCAGCGAAAGGGAAATGGTGGGTAGCAGAGAGGTATTTCCATAAGCACAGGGGCAGGTCTTGGGTCTTCGCCGCACCTTTCGACAAGGACGGTAGGCAAGGACTGTACCCGATTAAGTGGCTGACGGATACTAAAATTACCCGCTATGCAAAGCTTAAATGTGATGCAAACCCCTACGACCCGGATTGGACAGAGTATTTTGAAAAACGGGAAACCCGTCTGATGCTCCAGTCTGCAAAAGGTAGGAATACGATAGTTCGTATTTGGAAACGCCAACAGCGAAAATGTCCCTACTGTGGGGAACCCATTACCCGGAATACTCCTTGGCGGGTATCCGAAAAAGTGGTTCACGGTAAAACCGAGCGAATGCTCGTGCATAGCTACTGCGGTAGAAATAATGTTCAACCTTTTAATAATGAAGAATATGAGCCGGTTTCATAACAGAAATTTTGAGTTGCTTGAGCCGTATGATGCGAAAGTATCATGTACGGTTCTTAGGGGGGAAAGGGGTAGCAATACCCCCGACCTACCCGACAAGGAATATTACGATGCCTTAAAATCAGTGCATAACCTTGTCAAAGATGCCCGGAAAGTACAAAAGTCCATCCTGCTTATCGGGGAGATTTCCGATATATACGTGAACAGTTTTCAGAAGATGCTTTCGGATGAAAACTATACACCGGACGAACTTTCGGCGATTGCTTACGGCTATACCCAACTGTTGCAGGAAAGTTCCGATGTACTGGAAGAAATGAAAAGCGTGGTGAACATCAACGGGCTTTCCATGTCGGACAAGGAACGGATGGACGTAATCGACCGGACGTATAACGCCATCAGGAACTATCGGGACTTGGTGAGTTATTATACCCGCAAGAATATTTCCGTTTCCTACCTACGGGCGAAAAAGAAAAAGGACACCGACCGGGTAATGGCTCTTTACGGCTCGGCGGATGAACGTTACTGGTAACCTCTAAAAACAGACAAGTATGTTATTAGCAATCGAATTTGATAACCTGCATCAGATTTTACGAAGTCTGTACACGGACATGATGCCGTTATGCGGGAACATGGCGGGGGTAGCCAAAGGAATAGCGGGACTGGGCGCATTGTTCTATGTGGCTGCCAAAGTATGGCAGTCGCTCGCCAGTGTCGAACCGATAGACGTTTACCCTTTGCTCCGTCCTTTTGTGATTGGCTTCTGTATTATGTTCTTTCCCACATTCGTACTGGGTACGATTAACAGCGTGATGTCGCCAGTAGTCAAGGGCTGTAACAATATGCTCGAAACGCAAACTTTCGATATGAACGCTTACCGGGAACAAAAGGACAAGCTGGAATATGAAGCGATGGTACGCAATCCGGAAACGGCTTATCTTGTTTCGGATGAAGCGTTTGACAAGCAGATAGATGAACTGGGGTGGTCTGCCAAAGACATAGCCACGATGGGCGGCATGTATATGGATAGGGCGGCACATAATATCAAGCAATCCGTCCGGGACTGGTTCAGGGAACTTTTGGAACTGCTCTTTCAGGCGGCAGCCCTTGTGATAGACACTATCCGAACCTTTTTCTTGATTGTCCTTGCCATACTGGGTCCAATAGCCTTTGCCATCAGCGTGTATGATGGCTTTCAGGCGACACTGACCCAATGGATAACAAGGTACATTTCCGTTTACCTGTGGTTGCCCGTTTCCGACCTGTTCAGTTCCATTCTTGCCCGAATACAGGTGCTTATGCTGCAAAAGGATATTCAAGAGCTATCAGACCCCAATTTCATACCGGACAGCAGCAATAGCGTGTACATAATTTTTATGATAATCGGCATTGTCGGTTACTTCACCATCCCCACCGTATCGAACTGGATTATTCAGGCGGGCGGAATGGGTAACATGAGCCGGAATATAAACAGTGCGGCTAACAAAGCGGGTAGCGGTGTCGGTGCGGTAGCCGGGGCAGCAACCGGAAACGCTGGCGGCAGGGTCGGCGGTAAACTAATCAAAAGTAATCAATAAATAAAAATCAAGATGGAATTTAAAAGTTTAAAGAACATTGAAACCAGTTTCAAACAGATACGGCTTTTCGGTATTGTGTTTGTCGTGATGTGTACCCTGATAACAGGTTATGCCGTTTGGAACTCCTACACGTTTGCCGAAGCGCAACGGCAGAAGATTTATGTGCTGGACGGTGGCAAATCGTTGATGCTTGCGCTTTCGCAAGACCTCTCGCAAAACCGTCCGGTTGAAGCAAGGGAACACGTGAAGCGTTTCCACGAACTCTTTTTCACGCTCTCACCCGATAAGAACGCTATCGAAAGCAATATCAAACGGTCGCTGTTCCTTGCCGATAAGAGCGCATTCAACTATTACCGTGACCTCTCGGAAAAAGGGTATTACAACCGTATCATATCGGGCAATATCAGCCAAACAATACGGATAGACAGCGTTTCATGCAATTTCGATGTGTACCCGTATGCGGTGACTACCTATGCCCGGCAAATGATTATCCGTGAAAGCAGCGTGACGGAAAGAAGCCTTGTCACCCGTTGCCGGTTGCTGAACGCTGTGCGCTCGGACAACAACCCGCACGGCTTTATCATGGAAAGTTTCGAGATAACGGAAAACAAGGACTTGAACACCATAAAGCGGTAAACCATGATACGGAAAATACTCTCTCCGGTTAATCAGGCGATTACCCATGTTCAGGACTGGGCGGATGAAAAACTCCGCCGCCTGTGCGGGCGCATGACACCGGAAATAAGGCTGGCGGTAATCCTGCTTATGCTCCTGTTTTTCGGCGGGTTATCCATCTACTTCACGGTATCATCCATTTACCGGATAGGGAAAGAGGATGGCGAAATCCTGCGGATAGAACACATCAGGCAGTTGCAGCTACAAAGTAAAGACAGTACGAACATTTTTAATCAGTCAGACAATGGAAGAGAAAGAAGTGAAGAATGAAGTTCCCGCACCGGAAACGGAAAAGGGAAAAGAATCCGCAAAACAGGAAAAGGAAAAAAAGGAACTGACCCCGCAGCAGATACAGCAACGAAAGAAGATGCTGGTTTACCCGCTTATGGGACTGGTTTTCTTGGGGGCTATGTACCTGATTTTTGCACCGTCCGAAAAGGACGAAGCAACGGTGGAAAGCGTGGGCGGATTTAACGCCGATATACCGCAG
This sequence comes from Parabacteroides vesiculifaciens, assembly GCF_049860805.1. Taxonomy (NCBI): domain Bacteria; kingdom Pseudomonadati; phylum Bacteroidota; class Bacteroidia; order Bacteroidales; family Tannerellaceae; genus Parabacteroides; species Parabacteroides vesiculifaciens. The sequence goes on along the minus strand of NZ_CP187555.1, from coordinate 677,690 downwards.
CCCAAAGGGGACGGGATAATCAGCGATAAAAAGACCGCCTACGAACAGGAACAGATGGAGAACAAACAGGCGGACAAGATGCGCTCCTTGCAGGATTTTGCCTTTTCGCTCGGAGAGAAAAACGGAAAGGGGGAAGATTTGACTCTGATAGATGATGCTCCGGCAGGAAAGCCGAAAACTGCCGTGATAGATTTCGGGGCGGGTGTGCCGAATAATAAGCGTTCCTCTATCCAGTCTTCGGCGGCAGCTTACCGGGACATGAACCGTCAATTAGGCAGTTTCTACGAAACGCCGAAAGAGGACAAGGAAAAGGAAGAACTGAAACGTAAGGTGGAAGAACTCACTGCCCGGCTCGATGCGAAAGAAAACGGGGCGGGCAGCATGGATGAACAGGTGGCTCTTATGGAAAAGTCCTACGAACTGGCGGCAAAGTATATGAACGGACAAAACGGGCAAAGTTCACAGCCGGGACAGATTGCACAGGCCACACCGTCCACACCCGTTCAGAGTAAAGGAAATGCCACACCTGTGAAATCGGTATCGGACAGAACAGTTTCAGGATTGCAACAGCCCATGAGCAACAGCGAATTTATAGCCGAATACGGCAAGCCACGCAATTACGGGTTTAACACGGCGGTCGGCTGCGGTTATTCGATGGGAAAGAACACTATCCGGGCGTGTATTCATAACGACCAAACACTTACGGACGGGCAGACCGTTAAACTGCGGCTATTAGAACCGTTGCAAGCGGGAAACGTGATTGTCCCGAAAAACAGCCTTGTTTCAGGAAGTGCCAAAGTTCAGGGTGAACGGCTCGACATACTGGTTTCCTCGCTTGAATATGCGGGTAACATTATTCCGGTGGAACTTGCCGTTTACGACAGTGACGGGCAGAAGGGGCTTTCCGTCCCCTCGTCACTGGAACAGGAAGCGGCAAAAGAAGCGATGGCAAATATTGGTGCGGGACTGGGTACGAGCATTTCATTTGCGCAAAGTGCCGGGCAACAGGTCGCAATGGATATTACAAGGGGCTTGATGCAAGGCGGTTCACAATACCTCGCTAAGAAATTCAGAACGGTAAAAGTACACCTGAAAGCGAACTATCAGGTGATGCTTTACGCCAAACAACAATAACTATGTATCAATTATCAACTACAAAAATTTCAATCCAAATGAAAAAGTTAATGATTTTATTCGCTCTTGTTTTGGGCGTGGTTTCAGTGAAAGCACAAAGTAACGATTTGTATCAGGGCATTACTAAAAAGCTGCCTTACCGCCAAATGGTGACACCTTACGGCGTACAGGTGACATTCGCCAAAACGGTACACATCATTTTCCCGTCTGCCGTTAAGTATGTAGACTTAGGCAGTAACTACATTATCGCCGGAAAAGCGGATGGGGCGGAAAATGTTGTCAGGGTCAAGGCTACGACAGAGGGCTTTCCCGGTGAAACCAATTTTTCCGTTATCTGTGAGGATGGCAGCTTTTATTCTTTCAATACGAAATACGCACACGAACCGGAAATGCTGAACATCGAAATGAAAGATTTCTTGGAGAATGAGGACACGACAGATTTCAGCCATACCCGGATGAACATCTATTTCCGTGAACTGGGTAACGAAAGCCCGCTTTTGGTAAAGCTGATTATGCAGTCCATCTACAAGAACAATGACCGGGAAATAAAACATCTGGGATGCAAGCGTTTCGGGGTGCAGTTCTTGGTAAAGGGCATTTATTCGCATAACGGACTGTTCTACTTCCACACACAAATAAGGAACAGTTCAAACGTACCGTTTGATACCGATTTTATCCGTTTCAAGATTGTGGATAAGAAAGTAGCCAAAAGAACGGCTATTCAGGAAACGGTCATTGACCCGGTGCGGAGCTATAACGAGATACTGGTTATCGGTGGTAAAAGTACTGTCCGCACCGTGTACACCGTTCCACAGTTCACTATCCCTGACGATAAGATATTAGTCATTGAACTGGTGGAAAAGAACGGGGGCAGACACCAAACTATCCGGGTGGAAAATTCGGATATAGTGGCAGCCAAAGTGATTAACGAACTTAAAATCAAATGAACATGAAAAGGATATGCTGTATGATGTTCCTTTTTGTGCTGTGCCTGACTTTTAACCAGGCACACGCACAAAGATGTCTGCCGGGAATGAAAGGTTTGCAGGTTACGGGCGGCATGGCGGACGGTGTTCACTGGAACAGTAAAAGTGATTTTGCCTATTACTTCGGGGCGGCTCTCTCTACCTATACCAAAAATGGGAACAGGTGGGTTATCGGCGGGGAATACCTCGAAAAGCATTACCCCTATAAGGATTTGCAGATACCCGTGAGCCAGTTCACAGGTGAGGGCGGTTACTATATGAACTTCCTTTCCGACCGGAAGAAAACCTTTTTCCTCTCGCTGGGATTGTCTGCCCTTGCCGGGTACGAAACAAGTAACTGGGGTGACAAGCTGCTGCCCGATGGCTCGACCCTAACCGATAAGGACGGTTTTGTCTATGGCGGTGCGCTGACGCTGGAACTGGAAAGTTATATTACCGACCGGGTGGTGTTCCTGATTAACGCACGGGAAAGATGCCTGTTCGGTTCTTCCGTTGGAAAGTTCCATACACAGTTCGGTATCGGTCTAAAGATAATCATGTGATAAACTAACCCATTATATATTATAATGTATATGAGAAAGATTTTAAGCCGTATTTTGATGGGCTGCTATGTAATGGCCGCCATCTTATTTGTGGGTGCGTGTAATGACGATGTGGATATACAGCAGTCTTACCCGTTCAGTATCGAAACGATGCCTGTTCCGAAGAAATTAAAGGTGGGTGAAACCGCCGAAATCAGGTGTCAGCTTCACCGGGACGGGCGGTATGAGGAAACAAAGTATTTCATCCGCTATTTCCAGCCGGACGGGGCGGGAACGCTGAAAATGTCCGATGGGACGGTTCTACTGCCGAATGACCTGTACCCGCTTCCGGGCGAAACATTCCGGCTTTACTATACCTCTGCATCAACCGACCAACAGACGGTAGATGTGTATTTTCAGGATAGCTTCGGGCAATTGGAACAACTTACGTTTTCATTTAACAATGATAATGAAACTAAAGAATAGTAATATATAAAAAGAATCCCTTTAATCCAAAGTTAAAGGGATTCTTTTTATATTTATCATATTGTAAGATTCTCCAAAAAATTAGATAACAATTTCTTTCTACCATTTATAAATTCAATAAATGAATCAAAATCATATGAAGCAATAATGGGTATAGAATGCCTTTTTTTAAAGTTATCATCCCTTGTTTTAATCCATTCATTAAATGGCTTAGCACTTTTCTCTTTATTTTCTGTTTCGTCCAATAACTGTAGATTTAATATTGTATTATAATAGGTTTGATATAATTTTATCTTATCACTATTATACCCCCTTTTTCTCAACTTAGCTTCTGTAAATTCTGATTTTGGGAAAATATGGTCTTCGCTAAATCTACAATCTTTCCAATCTCTGTTTGGATAAAATAGAGATAATATCAAATAACTATATTTAGTTCCATAGCTATATCTCAATATATTATCAATTTCATCTTTACTAAAAGATGAAATTACATTGAGTTTCTGATTAATTTCTGAGCATGGAAAATTCTCACTGTTAGTTTGATTTAGAATAATATCTTGAATAGATTTTAAAGTATTATCAGTAGAACTTCCAAACATATTTTTCAACAAAGCAATAGCAACCCATCTTTGTATTCTAAGTTGATTCTTTATATCTTCTGCATTAGTTGAATTGACATAATTACTTTTATTTACTTTCTTCAAATATAATGCAATTGGGAGTAAAACTAATTTAGCTACAAGATTTTTATCATTAAAACCGAATTTATTAATTAATTTTACAGAGTCACTTATGGAAGTTTGAATATTTGTCCAATTTTCCTCTATTAGTTCCAAATTACTCTGTGTAAAATTACCAACTTTGTATTGAATTGGAAGATGGTCTGTCAAATATAAACAACCCTTTAATACAAAGTCCTTCCCAAATGAATATCCGTTACCTATTGAATTTATTTCATCGGTAAAAGAATATATTTCCTTTCGTGCATTCAAATTCCTCCATTTTGCTGTTGCTGTCGATAAAAGGATATCACTATATTCCAGTTTTACACCTCCAGTATTTGTTCTTATAAAAATTTCAACTACCTTGTCATATTCTTGAGATTTTTCTTCATATATATTGATAAATTTCTCTGTGAACAATCTTGAATGTAACTCTTCTATTAGTTCAACCGCATTTTCTTTAAAAGAACTATCTACACTAATATTTGATAGTTTCTCCCGAATATCCTTTCTTGCTGCACTTGCTGTATTAAAATCTAAAATATTGCTGACTAAATACCAATATTGTGGAGTGGAGTCATTAGCATTGATGGAATCATTCTCTCTAAATTGAAACTGATATGTAAGTTCTTCAGGATTATCGTCATTAGTAGGTTTCTTAAATAAGTTAAGGTATAGTCTTGTCTTACGCCATCTGTAATAGAAGAAGCTATATGAGCCTTTTAGTCCTATCAATAATGAAGTAAGCCTCTGTTGTCCATCCAATACTAAATAAATATCTTGATTCACGCCTGACAAATTAGCTTCTTCATTGTGTGGGTCTGTTTTATCAAAATCAGTTACAAACTGGTAAGCAACCCAATCTTTTTTCTTCTCCTCTCTTATTTTCCAAAACAAAAAAGAGCTAATCGGATATCCACACATTATTGAATCAAATAGTTTCTCTATACTATATGTATTCCATACATACTCTCTTTGTATTGCAGGTAAGAAAGTATTTCTATTTACATAATCGATAATTGTTTCACTTATAGTTTTAGATGTATAACTCATGTTTCTAGGTATTAATTAATATTATATGCAAATATACATAGATTAGAAATACAGCAACCACTTGAAGACATCTTTTTCTCATATATGGGTGGGAAGATTATAAAAAGGGGCTTTACTACTTTCTTTTCCATTCGAGTTCATGAAAGAAAGTAGTCCGACAAAATTTCTCCCGCCGGATTTCCTTTTTACTTTTGAGTTTTCAGCCATTCGTCCCGCTGCCTACGACATTCTTCAAGCGTTTTAGCCAGTGTAGAAAACAGATTGTCGTTAAAATGGCGATAATCATACTGGAAATAAATCTGTCCCCTGAATGCGCCTAAACAGCATTTGACATATTTTTCTTCTCCCGGTGTTTGGGTAATGCTTACCCCGTTTTTGTTTAAAGTTTCCATATTGTTATAATTTATAATGAGTTATCAAATAATCAGAAGTGAGAGCAGGACAATGAAAATAAAAGCCATGCAGAACAGGTAAACGGCAGAGATAAACAACCGGAGAACGAACCGGAGAATAAAAAAGCCTATGATTAGGGCTATCCACATTCCGGCGGTGCTGGTGGCTGCCTGATAGATGATAAAAGCAAGTATTACCCACCTTAATAAAGTTGTTATCTTATTATATACTTTCATTGTCTTGGTGTGTTGCGGGTGGATTGCTCCACCCGGTTAGTAATCAGGCGCAACGGAAAACAAAACCGTTATCCATCCAGTAATCAGTCATAAACAGGTCACGGGCAAAAGCCGAATAATCAAAGTAGGTCTTTGCGAACTCCGGCAGGTCGTAACATTCCTCTACGATTTCATAGGCGTAATCTTCCTCGTCCTTATATTCTCCCTGATAATCATCTTCAAAAGAAGAAACAAGGTCGTCTGCATCCTCTTCGCTTATATCGCTGTTGTGATGGTCGCACCATACGAAAAATGCTTCCTGCTCGGTTTCGCTTAGTTTTTCGATGGCATCCCGTAGCTCAAAGAACTTATCAGAAAGCCAACTTTCGGAAATCAGGTCTTCGGGTATGTTCTCGATGTCCTGAAACATAAATTCCGGGTCTTGCTCGTCCTCGTGGAGTTCCCGGCACGCTTCCAAAAACTCATCCTTGTCCGAATAGTCGGAAAGGTCTAACCACTTGCCGAAAAGTGAACCACTGTTATACTTGTTGTAAGTACCTACATAAACTCTTGCTTCTGATAATGTTACTGCTTCCATGACTTTTGAATTTTAATCGTTAACATCGCTTGTCGCCCACCACATAAATTTTTCCTTTAACTGAATGGGAACATTGTCTTTTCAAAGGTTCGGGAATGGTACAGGGCAAATTATTATTTATGAAATACTACCCGCAGGTGTGGAGATTTCTAAAAAATAATTTGAACAGTAACAGGCACGGATATACCTTTGACAATGTTCCAATCAGTTTTAGGGAAAATTTTTCTCTTGTTTGAGAGGATAGAAGTAAAAGCCATCAGGCTTTTTGTATTGGGTAATGAGAGAGTAAAAAAAGGGCTTATAAAAGCCCCTCGTCTGTGAAACTGTAATAGCTTTCTTCTGTCAGGATGATATGGTCTAACAAGTGTAAATCCAAGACCTTGCAGGCTTCTTTTATTTTTGAGGTAATTTGTTTGTCCGGCTCACTCGGACGTAGGTTGCCCGATGGGTGGTTATGTGAGAGGATTATGCCCGAAGCATGGACTTTCAAGGCGGTTTGCAAGATGATTTTCACGTCCATTACAGTTTCAGCCATGCCGCCTTTAGAGATAAGGGAAACACCTAAAGCCTTGTTAGCACGGTTGAGGAACATTACATAACTTTCTTCGTGGTGTTCCATACATTCGATATAGAACGGTTTCAGGTAAGAGTAGGACGTTTCGGATGAGAGTATTTTCACCCTTTCGGATGCTTTTACATTGTCCTTATAAGAGATAGTGATTTCCGGCATGGTAAATTCTGTTGTTTTCATGACTACTGAATTTTAAATTAAACAATAAGAAATTTTGCCGGACATCCACAGTTTGGCGGGGACTTCAACCATATCTTTTCAAAAAATACGACCCGTAGGTGTGGAGATTTTTTAGAAAACCGGAACGGCTCCGATTTGGTATTTGTCCCCACCGGGCTGTAACTTTGCTAAAATTTGTGATTGAGATACATTACTTTAGGGAACTGAAAAAGGGGTATCACTGGTGACACCCCTTAGACAACCGAATACCTTAAACCGTTATTCGTCATAGGTTCTATATCCTATCGGTTTGCGTGGTTTTGGTTCGGGCTTGCTTAGTAATTGGGTCAGTGCTTGGTATATCTCGCTGAATTGTGCATCCGTACTTTCTTCCAGTTCTTCAATACGCTTTAGTAGTTCCTGATAGCCTGTTATCATTTGACGCAAGGCTACGAATGCCCGCATGATGGAAATATTCACCTGTATGGCAATAGGGCTGCGTAGCACACCGGACAGTGCAGCTACTCCCTCTTGCGTAAAAACATAGGGCAAATATTTAGTGTGTTTACCACGTTTTGAACTGCTTTCTTCTTCCATTTCATCCGGATTATTCTTTAAGGTCACAATTTGTGACCTTAAACATTCCACTTCTTCCTTTGTCAGTTCAAACATAAAATCTTCCGGGAAACGTTCTATATTACGTTTAACAGCCTGTTTCAAGGCTTTTGTTTCCACCTGATAAAGTGCCGCAAGGTCACTATCAAGCATAACCCGGCAACCTCTGATTTCATAAATCTTGTTTTGGATGATTTGTAAGTCCATAATGTTATTATTTAATGGTGAGTAATAAAGCATAAAGGGACTTATCACAGTTTGTGATAAGTCTCCCTATATATCTATTTCATAGATACTTCTTTGTAGATTTTTTCAATGCCGACAAACTTCTTGTCAAGCCCCTGCATATCGTTACTTATCTTGTTATTCGTTATGCGTAGGCTCGGCAAACAACGCCTTTCCGCTTTACAGCGGTAGGTTTTCGTTTACCTGCCCCCGAACCGTACTTACACGTCTCCATGTATACGGCTCTCCATCTGTAACATCATTTTTACTTATCACAGCTCTGGATTTTTGCGTTACACTCCGCGCATACGACCAAAGTCTTTCTGTGCATATGGAGCATTTTGCGTTCCCAGTCATTTTTACCTTTTAACTCTTTGAGAGTGCGGACATGATGCATTACCACTTCTCCGTGCTTGCCACATAGTTCGCACGTTTTTGTTGTAAGCCTTTCTATCAAACTCAACGATGGCGTTTTGAACATATACGGCAGATTGTCACTTGGGGCTGTTTCACAATCCGTTTTACGGGCGTAACCCTCATTGTAGAATACCCTGTACTTGGTTTCTCCTCCCTTGTTTACAAAAGGCACGACAAAGAGATTGTCCTTGCGGTATGTTTCAATGACTTTTCTCACTGACATATTCAGCTTTTGAGCAAGAGTTTTGTACATGGAGAACTTCATAATACAGCCGAAAGAGCGTCCCAAAGCCGATGCATTGTTTGCTATTGAGTAATAGTTATAGAACCCTCGTATTTCGGTATTAAACTGAGATACAATCTCGTGCGCTTCATTGTCAATCATATAAGTCCTGCCTTTTGACACCCATGTTTCCTTGCCGTGTTTGGTGACAACTTTCATGGCTTCGAGGCTGAGCAGTTTATTCTTGATTACTTCTCTTGAAACGTGCAATATCACATTCCCGTTGAAGTATCTGCGCACTGTTCCGTTACTGTTTCTCTTTGTGGCATAGTCTTTACGGACATATATTTCGTAACCCAAAAATTTTGCGCTGTCTTGTGCATTTGTAATCAAAGTTTTTTCCTGTGACATCTCCAGCCTTAACTTTTCCTGCATAAACCTAGTGATGTCAGCTTTGATTGTCTCACATTCATTTTTCGTTCCGATAACCCCGATTAGAAAATCATCGGCGTAGCGCACATATCTCAGTCTGCGAAAATTTCTATCCATATCGTTGCCACTTGGCATTGTTAGTATCCGCTTCTGCTTTTCGTGCAGTTCTTCTACCATTTTTGTTCTTTCGTTTGCATCCTTCACTTCGTTTATCCTACGCTTTAGGTAGTGTACTCTGTTGTTGAGTTTGCAAATGTCCTTGTTACGACTTCTGATTGTCCCTTTATTGAATTTGTTGGCATATTCTTCCATGTATTTATCGAACTTGTCAAGGTATATATTTGCCAAAATAGGACTTATAATACCACCTTGCGGTGTCCCTGAATAAGTCTTGTTGAATTGCCACTCTTCCATGTACCCTGCATTGAGGAATTTCCGTATCAGACGAAGAAATCTGTCATCTGCTATTCTACCTTTCATTATTTCTATCAGCACATCATGGTCTATGTTGTCAAAGAAGCCTTTTATATCTCCCTCAATGAACCATTTTGCACCGTTGAAATTGTTTTGTAGACTTTTCAGTGCTGTGTGACAGCTTCGGTTTGGTCTGAAACCGTGCGATGTCCACTCAAAGTGTCCCTCATATATGGCTTCAAGCACCATTCTTACTACCTCTTGAACCAATTTGTCTTCAAAAGACAGTATTCCTAACGGACGCATTTTCCCATTCTTTTTCGGAATGTAAATTCTCTTTGCAGGATTGGGGCTATAAGTCTCATCCTTTATACTCTTTATGAGTTTGTTTATCCTATCGATGCTCATTTCATCCTCTGTTTTGCCATCTGTGCCGGGTGTCATGTTTCCCGGCTTTGCATACATACGTTGGTAGGCGACAAAGAACATCTGTTCATTGAATAGAATACGGTAGAGCCTTTCGTATTTATACTCAGGCTCGTTGCTGTGTCCAGCTAAAATGTTTAATACTTGCTCTGGATTTCTCATACGTCTCTCACGTTTTCCGTTGTTTGTATTAAAATTACAGACTACTTCCCTTCGCCATGTACAAGGCTTTCCCTTGCTCGGACTACTACGGAAGTTCCGTTACCATATCGGATATTCAAAAGCTTTCTTTATAGCTGTTTATTCCAGCGTTCCGACTTAGGTAATCCCCAGTTAGTTCTCTTAATAACTATTAGCACGTCATACTGTCGGATGCGACTTTCGTTCTTGTCCGCTTATTGCGGCTGTGTCATAGTCGGTTCTTTATGCTCTGCACTAACGCACAAAATAGGCAGAGTACTATGAAACAACGTATGTATAATAGTCTTCCGTTGTTGCAAGATTTGGTACCACAGAACTATCGTTCAACCAATCAAGGCTTCATCCTTATGTATGTCTTTTCGTCTTGCCCCTCAGTCGCTACTTGACTATTAGTAGACTTAGGGCTTTAATCAGTATGCTACACTCCCCACCAGGTTTCCCCTTTGGATAAACTGATTGACGATAGGATTATATCGAACCCAATCCTAACTTCTTGCTAAAGAAGTATTTATTAAGCGACCATTCTGGGCGCACGGGCGTATATTTGTGTAGTTTCTATATTGGTGTGTCCCAACATCTTGCTGACAGTTTCAATGGGTACACCCTTTGCAAGCGTGGTGGTCGTGGCAAAAGTATGCCTTGCAAGGTGAAATGTCAAGTTCTTTTTAATTCCGCATACATCCGCTATCTCTTTCAGTAGGCTAGGCCCGCAGCGCTTTTCCACCTTTCGGTGGTAAGTTTCCGCTAACCTGCCCCCGAACCGTACGTACATGTCTCCATGTATACGGCTCTCCATTGTCAACATCACTTTACTTATCATAGCTTTTATGGATTAATGCATCGCAATCATGACAGACTGCGAGAGTTTTACGATGGCGTTTAATCATCACAACATTCCACTTGGTGTCAGCTTTAAGCTGATTGATGTTGCGTATGTGATGCATCACAAGGTCTCCTATTGCACCGCATAATTCACACTTTCTCTCTTTGAGCCTTTCCACAAGTGTGGGGGCAGGAAGATACATGGTGTTCGGTATGTTGTCGTAATGGTTATCCTCATAGATGTCGGTGAAGCGTTTGCATCTGAATCCGCCGTTATACCATACTCTTTGTTTCGCATTGCCTTTGCTATCCTTATAAGGGATAATCACATCCGTTCCGTCTTTGTACTTTTCAAGTATTTGTCCGACGGTTCTTTTGTGCTTGCGACCGAGAGTTTTGAGCATACTATACTTCATGAAGTAATTGAACTTCCACCCCCAATAGCCGATATTGTCCGCAATGGAATAGTAGTTGTAGAATCCCCGCAATTCAAGATTGTATTGCGCCAGGATATCTGCGTCTTGTCTATTTACCATATACTTACGAGACGAAGGCTTAAGTGTCTCTTTTCTGTTTACTTGTGTGATAAGCACAGCATCATAGTATTGAAGACGCTTAAGTACAGTTTCGTAAGAGACTTTCAACACAATTGTTCCCAGCCACGGGCGTCGTTGTAGTCCACTCCGTGTGCGTGTGTGGTCCATAGAACGGCGTGCATTGATTTCGTACCCAAGGAATTTTGCAGGTTCCTGTGCGTTCGTAATCAAGGTCTTTTCCTGCGACATCTCCAATTTGAGTTTATCACTCATGAACGTCGTAATATCAGCCTTGATTTTCTCGCATTCCTCTTTGCTGCCAATCACTCCTATAAGAAAGTCATCGGCATACCTCACATACTTCAATCTTCTGAACGCATCGTCTATGTCCCTTGTTGCTGGAATATCCAGCATCTTCTTGCGCATTTCGGCAATTTTTGATTTCAGTTCAACCTTGCGGTTTTCATCCGTTTCTGCTTCTAGTTTCCATCGTAATACATTCCTTTGATTCCGGTTACGCTGATACTCTTGGGTTAGTCTACGTCCTCTGCCTCTATTGAAGTTATCGGCATACTCCTTTATATACTTGTCGAACTTGTCAAGGTAGATGTTAGCCAAAATAGGGCTAATGATACCACCTTGTGGTGTTCCAGAGTAGGTGTTGTTGTATGTCCATTTCTCCATATAGCCTGCATTTAAGAATTTGCGGATTAATCGCAGGAACCGTTCATCGGAGATGCGCTCTCTGAGGATATCAATCATAATGTTATGATCAATATTGTCAAAGAAGCCTTTGATGTCACCTTCGATAAACCATCGTGTTCCTTTGAATGTCACCTTTATGTCTCTTAATGCCGTGTGGCAACTTCTATTGGGGCGGAATCCATGCGAGGTATCTTCAAAGTGTCCCTCGTAAATGGCTTCCAGAATCATATGCACTACCTCTTGCACAAGTTTATCCTCAAAAGATGGAATGCCCAGCGGGCGATTCTTCCCATTCTTTTTAGGAATATACACTCGACGTGTCGGGTGGGGCTTATAAGATTCATCCCTCAGACTTGCCACTATTTTCTGTATACGGTCAATGCTCATTCGGTCGATGGTTCTACCATCGCTGCCGGGCGTCATATTACCTTGATTGGCATATTTACGCTGATAGGCAATGAAGAACATCTGCTCATTAAACAGAATCCGGTAGAGTCTTTCGTATCGGTAATCCGAATCTTTGCTATGTTCGCATAAAGCGTTTAATACTTGCTGTGGATCTCTCATACGTCTCACACGTTTTCCTTAGTTTGTATTAAGTTGACAACTGCTTCCCTTCGCCATGTGCAAGGCGTTACCTTGCTCGGACTACTACGGAAGCTCCGTTTCCATATCGGGTATTCAGTATCTTTATACATAGCCCTTGTTTCCATAGGCATCCCGATTTAGGAAATCCCCGTTTAGTTTCGTAATGACTATTAGCGCGACAGACTGTCGGATGCGACTTTCGTTCTTTTCTCCGCTTATTGCGGTTGTGCCGTAGCTATGTTCTATGCTCTCAAAGGCTACCTGACAAATGAGAGAGCCACGGTGTGACAATACAACTGCCTTTCGTCACAAGTCCAACATGCCTCACTGAACTATCGTTCAACCAGTATAGGTTTCATCCTCGTGTCTGTCTTTCTCCCCAGCGATGCACTCGCTCTTGGCAATTAGGGCGGCCATGCTGCAACCGACATGCGATACTCCCCATTGGGTTTCCCCGCCGGATAAGTCGGTTGGGAGTAGACTTAGAATCTAGTCTAGTCTCTTGCTAAAGAGACATTCATTACGCAACCTTTACGGGCGCACAATACGCATTAAGTTTTTGATTGCTGATAATAGGAAGTACCTTACCGTTCGGCAATTTACCTTTGTACTTTTCCAGTATCATTTTAGGAATGTCCAGCAAAGGGACATTCACGTCTGTATTCGTTTTCTGACGTTTGGTAATTATCCACAAATTACCGTCAAAGGATTTACGGATATTATCTTCCTTTAAGTTTGCTACATCCACATAAGCCAAACCACTGAAACAGGAAAAGATAAAAACATCACGCACCTGTTCCAACCGTTCGGAAACCATTTTCTTTTTGAGGATGATTTTTATTTCATCCTCTGTTAAATATCCCCTATCCACTTTTTCCAAACGTATTTTATAATTGGCGAACGGGTCACCTATCAGGATGCCGTTATTACGAGCTATCAGGATAATGCGTTTGAAGAACTGCATGAACTTGGCGGTCGTATTAAAGCCACATTTGCAGGTGGTACGCAAATATAACTCGAAGTCGGTAATGAACATCGGGGTTATTTCCTTTATAGAAATATCCGACAGGTTATATTTGCTTTGGATGAACTCGGCAAGATGGCGGCGGGTCACTTCATATTTGCGATAAGTGGCAATCGTTTTGGATATGCCGACCAACTGTTTCACATCGTCATTGTGCTTTTGGAAAAGGTTAAGGATGGTATCGTGGTTTTCGCTATGCCCTAAAAATTCATTCTTCACCTTTTCGGCGGTAACATAATTGTCACGCCTTTGCAGTTCGTGATAGATGGTATTAAGGGATGCGTTTATATCATCCAGCAATCGGTTGATGCGGGTAGCTTCCGCAGAACGTCCGGCGGCTTTGCCTGCCTTGCCATCCCAAAGTTTGGGTTGAACGTCCAGTTTGGAATTAAAACGACTTGCCACACCATCAATCGTGATACGGACGAAAATAGGGTAACTGCCATTGATTTTTTGCTTGTCCTTTTTCACAAAGAAAAGAACGTTGAATGTACTCTTCATAAACTCACTTTTTTAGGTTACAAAACTACGTTAATTAGCTCAAAGTGAAGTTTATACAGGCTCGCCAAATAGCGACAGAAGTTCGCCAATTTCGGACTAAGTGTACCCCTTTTGGACTTTTGGTTGTCGGGGGTACGAGTTAGGTTACTAACTTTGTCTTTTAAGGGCTAAATGATGTCCGGTAGGGCAGACATAAGGGGATAAAAAAGTCCCACAAATCGTTGAATTTGTGGGACTTGGCTGTTCATTGTCCGGTTTTGTCCGGTTAGTTCAGCGGAGAGCGAGGGATTCGAACCCCCGGTACAGTTACCCGTACACCGCATTTCGAGTGCGGCCCATTCGACCACTCTGGCAGCTTTCCTTAGGTCGTCATTTGCGAGTACAAATGTAGGGAAAATTTAATTCCGTTGTCCTCCAAAGAGCATTTTTCTTAATAAAAAAGGGCATTCTCCTAAAAGAACGCCCTTCCCTTGTTAACGAATTTGCGAATTATTTGAAATAACGGTTGTATAAACCTTCAAATCCTTTACCGTGGCGAGCTTCGTCCTTGCACATTTCGTGAACTGTGTCGTGGATAGCGTCCAGGTTCAATTGTTTTGCACGAGTGGCAATACGTTTTTTGTCTTCACAAGCACCACATTCGGCATCTTTACGTTTTTCCAGGTTTGTTTTTGTGTCCCAAACAACATCGCCTAACAATTCTGCAAACTTAGCAGCGTGTTCTGCTTCTTCCCAAGCATAACGTTTGAATGCTTCTGCAACTTCAGGATAGCCTTCACGATCAGCCTGACGACTCATAGCCAAATACATACCGACCTCAGTACACTCGCCCATGAAATGCGCGTTCAGATCTTTAATCATTTCTTCGTCACAACCTTTAGCAACACCGATCACGTGTTCGTCAGCGAAAGTCAGTGCACCGGTCGTTTCTACTAATTCTTTAAATTTGCTCTTCGGCTGCTTGCATTGAGGACAGAATTCAGGAGCTTCATCACCTTCGTGTACATAACCGCATACTGTGCAAATCCATTTCTTTTTCATCTTTGTAAAATTTTTATTGGTTGTATAATCTTAAAATTAATTGTAACACTCGTTATTTGTTATTTGCAAATGTATGGAAACATTCTAAAACAAGTTCTACAAAACCTTATAGATTTATTCTATCCACTAATTGATAAAAACTATAAAACAGATCCCCTACGGCCGGTGTTATACTAAAAAACTTTCATAATTATGGACACATCAAAGATTATCAGCCTATTGGGCGAACAGGGCGAGTTCCTGCTTGGACACACTTGCAAAACAATCGATAAATCTCTTATACACCTCCCCTCTCCGTCTGTCATCAACGATATATGGATCGATTCCGACAGAAATATCCAGACATTAAACAATCTGCAACGGTTATTGGGAAGCGGACGGTTGTCAAATACCGGCTATGTTTCGATCCTGCCTGTGGATCAGGATATCGAACATACGGCGGGGGCTTCATTCGCTCCGAACCCGATCTATTTCGATCCGGAAAATATTGTCAAACTGGCGATCGAAGGAGGTTGCAACGGGGTAGCCTCCACATTCGGAGTCTTAGGTTCCGTAGCGCGCAAATATGCACACAAGATACCGTTCGTGGTCAAGCTGAATCACAACGAATTGCTGACTTATCCCAATTCATACAACCAGATCATGTTCGGCTCCGTGAAAGAGGCCTGGGATATGGGAGCGGCTGCCGTTGGCGCAACCATCTATTTCGGTTCGGAAGCAAGCAGAAGGCAACTGGTCGAAGTTTCCGAAGCTTTCGATTATGCGCACGAGTTAGGAATGGCTACTATCTTATGGTGCTACCTGCGCAACAGTGAATTCAAAAAAGACGGGGTGGACTATCATGCCGCAGCCGACCTGACAGGACAAGCCAACCATCTGGGCGTTACGATCAAGGCGGATATTATAAAACAGAAACTGCCGGAAAACAACGGCGGGTTTACGGCTATCAAATTCGGCAAAATCAACCAGAAGATGTACACCGAACTGGCAACAGAACATCCGATCGATCTCTGCCGCTACCAGGTTGCCAATAACTATATGGGGCGTGTCGGCCTTATCAACTCCGGCGGGGAATCGCACGGGGCTTCCGACCTGAAGGATGCGGTTTATACGGCTGTTGTCAATAAGCGTGCCGGCGGCATGGGACTGATCAGCGGGCGTAAAGCCTTCCAACGTCCGATGAAAGACGGTGTGGAATTACTGCATAGTATACAGGATGTATATCTGGACCCGGAAATAACAATTGCTTAGTATAAAAAAGAAACGCCGCTCCGAATTGTCCGGGGCGGTGTTTCTTTTTTATGAATAAATCTTTATTTCTTCAACCACATATCCAACCATTCAAAGAATGTACGCTGCCAAAGCACACCATTCTGAGGTTTCAACACCCAATGGTTTTCATCAGGATAAATCAACAGCTCGGCAGGAACACCCCGGAGAACCGCTGCATCAAAGGCAGCCATACCCTGGTTGGCCAAAATACGATAGTCCTTTTCACCGTGGATGCAGAGAATCGGAGTATCCCATTTATCGACAAACAAGTGCGGGGAGTTGGCAAACGTGCGTTGTGCCGTTGCATTCTGCTTCTCCCAGTAAGCACCGCCCATATCCCAGTTGGCAAACCACTTCTCTTCCGTTTCCAGATACTGCATTTCCATATTAAAGATACCATCGTGTGCAATAAAGGCTTTAAAACGTTTGTCGTGGTGACCGGCCAGCCAGTAAACGGAGAAGCCTCCGAAGCTCGCTCCCACGCACCCCAGGCGGTCTTTATCAACAAACGGCTCTTTGGCCATCTCGTCAATAGCCGTAAAGTAGTCTTTCATGCACTGGCCACCATAATCTCCGCTGATCTGTTCATTCCACTCCATGCCGAAGCCGGGAAGACCGCGGCGGTTCGGAGCGACCACGATATAGTCGTTAGCGGCCATAATCTGCATATTCCAACGGTAGGACCAGAATTGGCTTACAGGACTTTGCGGACCACCCTCGCAGAACAACAAGGTAGGATATTTCTTATTCGGATCGAAATGGGGAGGATAAATCACCCAGGTAAGCATTTGTTTGCCATCTGTTGTTTTCATCCAACGGCCTTCTACTTTACCAATTTCCAACTGGTCATAGATTTGCTTGTTTTCCGTTGTCAATTGAGCGACCTTGTTATTATCGGCCAAATCAATCGAGTAGATCTCATCTCCCATGCTCAATGAATGACGTTGCACGATCAACTTGTTTTCGTCCAGCAGGGCTACACCTGCATAATCGTACATCCCGGACGTAAGCGGGGTGATCTTGTTTCCATCAGTCAAATCGATCTTATACACCTGAGATTCGCCATGCCAAACGCCCGTGAAGTAAAGGGCCTTTGCATCTGCACTCCAGACAAATCCGTCTACGTTGGAGTCAAAGTCTTTGCTGACGAATGTCTTTTCGCCTGTTTCTAAGTTCATTACCATCAAACGGTTCTGATCTGACTCATAGCCGTCACGCTCCATGCTCTGCCATGCGATGGACTTGCCATCGGGAGAATATTGTGGGTTTGTGTCATAGCCCATGATGCCTTCGCTGATATTAGTCGTTTTTTTCGTGTTCAGGTCATATACATAAATATCCGAATTGGTGGACAACGCATATTCCTTTCCGGTCTTTTTACGACTCGTGTAAGCGATCTTGTCCGATGTCGTATTCCATGCCAGCTGTTCGATTCCCCCGAACGGTTTCATCGGACTTTCAAACGGTTCGCCTTCCATAATATCAACAGGGTTACTGATAGCCTTGCCATCAAAATCCGCAACAAAAGGATGCGGGGCTGTTGTTACCCATTCGTCCCAATGTTTGTACATCAGGTCCGTAACAATAATGCCGGTAGCCTTATCCAAATCCGGATATTTATCTGCCGTACTCTTTACCGTCTTTACCTGTGAAATAAACAGGACTTTCTTTTCATCGGGAGAAAAGGCGAAACCTTCGATATCTCCGTCGTATTCGGAAAGTTGTTTGCGGTCGCTTCCATCCGGGTTCATCTCCCAAAGCTGGCTGCTACCGCTTTCATTACAAAGGAAAGCGATTTTCTTTCCTCCTTTGATCCAGACAGCTTCATTTTCAGAATAAGCCGTTTTCGTAATCTGTTTATTGTCTGTCCCGTCTGCATTCATGACAAACACTTCACGATTACTTCTGTTTTCCGGTACGCTGTAATAGGCTACAGTATACACGACTTTCTGTCCGTCCGGAGAAACATTCATTCCCCCGATACGTCCCATTGCCCAAAGCACTTCGGGAGTCATTCGTCCGTCTTTGACTTTAATATCCGAACGCCCGATCACATTTTCGGTGCTTCCTTTCGCTTTTACCTTTACGGCAATATCTATATCCTTGCTATTACAAGCTCCAAATAATAAGGATGTTGCCATAACCATTGTTCCGATAGATTTATTCATGTAGTTTATAATATATTGTGTTTTGGGCACGAAAGTACAAAATATAATTTATATCTTTGTCCCATTAATTTAAGAACTGAACAGTATGAATAAGATTTGGTTATTTGGAGCCTCCATATGTATGGTTTTAGCATTAGGTTCTTGTAAACCTAAACAGAGTGCGTATAAGGCTGCTTACGAACAAGCAAAAGAAAAAGAATCGACAGCGCCGGTAGCGGTAGTTGAAGAAGAGGAAGTAGTTGAAGAAGTAACCCCGGTTTCCAAACCGAGAACATCCAACGTCAGCACACGCGCAGAAAGAATTAATGCAGCACAGGGTGAGGACGCAAGCAGACTGAAACGTTATAGTGTTGTTATCGGTAGTTTTAAGAACAAAACAAATGCTTACGCTTTGAAAGAACGTATGCAGAACGACGGATATAACGCTGTTTTAGGAGAAAACGAACAAGGTATGCTTCGTGTGATCGTTGCCAGCTTTAACGACAAAGCCGATGCAGCCGACAGCCGCGACGCAATCAAAGCCAAATATGCTCCTAACTTCCAGGATGCCTGGATTCTGGAAAGACAATACTAAGAAATCCAATTCACGTAATAAAAAAGGATGAACCGCTATTGCGATCCATCCTTTTTTATTTTATTCCAACAAATCCTCTTAATCTAATTTCAACACAGCCAAGAACGCTTTCTGAGGAACTTCTACCGTACCGATCTGTTTCATTCGTTTCTTTCCTTCCTTCTGCTTTTCAAGCAACTTACGTTTACGGGAAATATCACCACCATAACATTTGGCTGTTACATCTTTACGAACCGCCTTAATTGTTTCGCGGGCAATGATCTTAGCACCAATAGCTGCCTGAATAGCAATGTCAAACTGTTGCCGGGGAATCAGTTCTTTCAGCTTTTCGCACATGCGACGACCGAAGGTGACGCTATTATCCACATGGGTCAATGTCGAAAGGGCATCCACCGGCTCCCCATTCAGAAGGATATCCAGTTTAACTAACTTACTCGGACGGAAATCATGGATGTGATAGTCAAAAGAGGCATACCCTTTAGAAATACTTTTCAGTTTGTCATAAAAATCGATTACGATCTCACCCAAAGGCATATCATAATGAATCTCGACACGGTCACCGGAAATATACTCCTGCTTAAGCAATATGCCACGCTTACCCAGACAAAGTGTCATGATCGGGCCGATAAAAGTCGTATTGGTAATGACAGATGCACGGATATACGGTTCATCGATATGGTCGATCAGCGTTGGATCAGGCAAACCGCTCGGGTTATGCACTTCCATGCAAGTACCTTTCTTATCATATACTTTATAAGACACGTTAGGAACAGTCGTGATCACATCCATATTGAACTCACGATCCAAACGTTCCTGTACAATCTCCATGTGCAACAACCCCAAGAAGCCGCAACGGAAACCGAAGCCCAATGCTGCCGAACTTTCAGGCTGGAAGGTCAAAGAAGCATCGTTCAACTGGAGCTTTTCCAATGAAGCACGCAGATTCTCGAAATCTTCGCTATCGATCGGATAAACACCGGCAAAGACCATCGGTTTCACCTCTTCGAATCCGGCAATCGCTTGCTTAGCCGGACGGGCTACATGTGTGATGGTATCACCGACCCGGACCTCACGTGAAGTCTTAATACCGGAAATAATATAACCGACATCTCCGGTACGAATCTCATCACGGGGGGACATCGTCAGCTTCAATACACCTACCTCATCGGCATCATATTCCTTACCGGTTGCAATAAACTTAACATGGTCTCCTTTCCGAATCACGCCGTTCACAACTTTAAAGTAAGCAATAATGCCACGGAAGGAATTAAAGACAGAGTCAAAAATCAAGCACTGCAACGGAGCTTCCGGATCTCCCTTAGGAGCCGGGACTTTTTCGACGATCGTATTTAATATGTCATAGACACCTTCTCCCGTCTTTCCACTGGCCCGGATAATGTCTTCACGCGGACATCCTAACAGTTCGACAATTTGGTCTTCCACCTCATCCGGCATAGCACTCGGAAGGTCTATCTTATTCATGACCGGAATAATCTCCAAGTCATTTTCGATTGCCATATACAAATTGGAAATAGTCTGCGCCTGAATGCCCTGAGCCGCATCAATAATAAGCAAAGCACCTTCACAAGCAGCAATCGAACGGGAAACTTCATACGAAAAGTCGACATGTCCCGGAGTATCGATCAGATTCAGGATATATTCTTCTCCTTTATAATTATACTTCATCTGAATGGCATGACTCTTGATCGTAATGCCTCGTTCACGCTCCAGGTCCATATCGTCCAGAACCTGCGCCTGCAAATCTTTACCTTCTACTGTCTTGGTATACTCGAGCAAACGGTCGGCCAAAGTACTTTTACCATGGTCAATATGGGCAATAATACAGAAATTGCGGATATTCTTCATCTGCTAAATTTATTTAGGTGTGCAAAGATAGAAAATTTAGGCTAATTTGTCATACATTTGGCACACCATTTGTTGTTAATAAAATATGACACTACAAGAAATAAACAAAGCATACAACCGCATAGTCGGTTCATTGGATAGTAAAGAATTAAAGAATGCCTTCGATTCCTTACAGGCTCTTATTGCAGGAAGCCGTGAATATTTTTTTCAGGACAAACTGAACGAACTGCAGGATACCTACAAGTATATGTTGCGCTATCGCATCGAAGGGGCGAAAGATCCGATGCAGGAACAGATATATACCAATTTGCAGGCGTCCACCTATGAACTGGCGGATTTGGTCAAGCAAAAGGCGATGGCAGTAGAATCACCCCTTTCCTATTACAGCCGTCGAAGAAGCTTGAACGCACAGCCGCCTCTCACTTACAAACAGTTGCACAACCAACTGGTACTGGAGCATGAAGCCGGAAAGCATAAAGAAAGCGACGCTTTCAATACTATCATCTTCAATAAAATATGGATATCATCTTTTCTAAAGAAAGAGGAAGTAGAAGATATTCGCGATATGTTCTTGGATAACGCACTGCCTTTTACAACCGGTAGCCAGATTGTTTCCGCACTGATGTTGGGGTTGCAAGAATTTTTCGACAAAGAAAAAATGCTGTTACTGTTCGATGCCGCCAATCATCCGGATGATGAGATCAAAGTCAGAGCATTAATCTCAATCCTGATCACTTTATATACATATAGAAAACGGACTGCCTTATACCCGCAGATAACCAACCGGCTGGCGGCATTGGCCGAAGTTCCGGGATTCACCAAAGTGATCCGGACAATTATTTTACGCTTTATCTTAGCACGTGAGACGGAGAAGATCACCCGCAAACTACAGGACGAGATTATTCCGGAAATGATGAAGCTAAGCCCGAAGATCAGCAATAAAATCAATCTGAAAGATCTCACGCCTGAGGATATGACAAGCGAAGATATGAATCCGGAATGGGAAAACTTTTTCTCGGACAGCAACCTGGGCAAAAAGATGGAAGAGTTCGGGGAACTCCAACAGGAAGGGGCCGACGTCATGCACTCGACCTTCGTTCATCTGAAGAACTTCCCGTTTTTCCGCGAACTAAGCAACTGGCTGCTTCCATTCACAATCGAACATTCATCTTTCGATGATCAATTCACTCCGGACAATGAAGCTGAAAAGCAGATGCTCGACTCCATGACATTGGCAGCCTTTATGTGCAACTCAGATAAATACTCGCTTTATTTCAGCATGATGCAGCTACCGAAAGAAGCCCGGAAAGTGATGATGAATCAGTTCGACAGCCAGGCCACGGAAATGATCCAGCAAAACAAAGAGGAACTGATAAGCAAGCGTGGGAAGCAAGATACGATCATCGGCCAATACATACAAGACCTGTATCGTTTCTTCAAGCTATACCCGGGCCATTTGGATTTTACAGATATCTTCACGATGCCGTTCGACTTCCACAATCTGGCCATTCTCCATCCTTACATATCGGACAAAGAGAGCCTTACGACCATCGCCGAATATTACCTCCGTAAAAACTATTTCAGCGATGCACTGACCATATTCAGTCAATTGGCGGAAACGGATCAGGACAGCGACATCCTTTTCCAGAAAATAGGTCACTGCAAACAGATGGAAGGGGATTTGAAAGGCGCTCTGGAAGCCTACCTGCACGCAGACTTACTGAACTCCGAAAGCAAATGGGTGATCCGGCGAATCGCCGGTTGCTACCGTTCACTTAAGCAACCGGAAGAAGCCCTGAAATATTACCGCCGGTACGAAGCATTAAATCCGGACAATTTGTCGGTTCAAATCAGCATCGGCCATTGCCACCTCGAGCTAAAGGATTATAACGAAGCGTTGAAATGCTTCTTCAAAGTTGATTATCTGGATGGTAAAAGCCATAAAGCATGGCGCCCTATCGCATGGTGTTCATTCCTGACAGGAAAGTACGACCAAGCACGGAACTACTATAAAAAGATATTGGATAACCAACCCAACGCACAAGACCTGCTGAACGCCGGTCATACCGAATGGGCGTTGCAAAACATCAAAGGAGCCCTCTCCTATTACCAGCAGGCCGTACAAATGGAAAACGGTAACTTCATCAAGTTCCAGGAACAATTCAACCAAGACGTGGCCGACCTCTTGATCGCCGGCATCGAAGAAGCCGAAGTAGCCCTGATGCTGGATCAGCTAAGATATAAAATGGAAGGAGCTATTTGAGAATTGAAATTTGAAAATGGAGAATTGAAAATTACATCTGTAACTAATTTTCAATTCTCCATTTCTCTCATCCTCTGCTACCGAGACTATCCGTATCAGGATTGAGTTCTTTTACAGCATCCTTTACTTCTTTTTCGCCTATCGGGTAGGTTACGGCAACTTGTTGCACGGGGTATTCTTCTTTTTCCCTGTCTGATGCTTTCGATTCGGCATTCTCCGGAATTTTGGTAAAATCTTTGTCCATATCATTCACTATTTATGTTTCTATAGATATTCAACAATAAAAATGGCCCGGAGGTTCCGAGCCATTCAATCAACCAAAACAAAAAAACCTAAAAACCTAAAACATCAACCATCTTTTTCTTTTTGTTATACTCTACGTTAAGGCTTCCTATTACTAAACAATCTTTTTAACCTAAAAACTAAACCTATCAAATCGTATATCTAAATATTTACCAAGTATTTTACTCTTCGTATACCGGCCATGCCCCCTCTTTCGTGCAGACATAAGCAGCAGTGCGGACAGCAAATTCATGTGCTTCCTTGAGCGAAGCCCCTTGCAGCAGCGAAATGATCAGTGCACCGGAGAAAGCATCACCCGCCCCTACCGTATCCACCACCTGCACTTCCGGTGTCTGCAAAGTCGATTCTTCATCAGCAGTATAGATCGTGCTACAGACATCTCCGGCAGTCAACACTACGAGGCGAAGATTATAACGTTCTATAAACCAATGCGCTACCTCCTTGTCCGTTCCTTCCAAATGAAACATCTCCCGCAGGACAACCAACTCCCCGTCATTCACCTTCAACACATTGGCCAGATAAAGCGACTCTTCGATCAGCTCTTTCGTATAATAATGCTGACGCAAATTGATGTCAAAGCAACGATAAGCATCATCCGGGGCAAAAGAAAGAATCGCCTGTATCGTCTCTCTCGACTGCGCGGAACGCTGTCCTAACGTACCGAAGCAAATGGCATCCGCCCGTTCAGCCAGATCGATCGCGTTCGATGTCGGGGAAAGATGATCCCAGGCTACACGTTCGTTGATAATATAATCAGGGACACCATTCTGCAAAGTAACCTGTACCGTTCCAGTCGGATAAGGGACTTTCTCGATCAGATACCGGATCGAATTATTATCCAGCTCGCCGAGGATTTCATGTCCCAGCTCGTCATCTCCCACGGCGCTGATAGCATATCCTTCCGCACCCAATCGTGAAGCATGGTAGACGAAATTAATAGGAGCACCGCCTGCTTTCTTTCCTGTTGGCAGCATGTCCCACAGGAGTTCTCCTATGCCTACTACGACCGGTTTCTTATTGTTGCTTTGCATTTGTTTCATTATAGTTTATTTGACAAGGATAATTTCGTTTTTCACGATGCAAAGATAGATACCGGGTGGCGGATGTGACGATAACAAATGCTACAGGATTGATAACGCTTGTTACATAATGCACTTATTTTCAAATCACATACACAGATGTTACACAAATGTAACGAGCGTTATCAAAGAGAAGGATATTATTCTTTTTCCAGATACTCCGTCGGAGTAATATTGTAAACGGCTTTAAAACATTTCGAGAAATAAGCAGGCGAACCGAAGCCTGTCGCATAAGCCACCTCGTTCACATTACCGGCTTTCCGACGGAGCAGGGCGGCGGCTTTCTTCAAACGATAGTTACGCAGGAAATCGGTCGGCGTCACTCCGGCAAGTTCCTTCACTTTCCGGTAAAGGTGCACGCGCGACAAACCCAACTTTTCACTGCCTTTCTCGATGCTGAAATCCGGATCGGCATATGACTCTTCAATCAGTTTCAAGAAACGATTCATAAAAAGATCGTCCATGCTTTCCGCTTTTTCCTCCTTCACGGAAACGGCAGGCGAGGAAGCATCGCGAGCATAAGCCTCACGCAACCGGGCACGGTCCTCCAACAATTTAATGATACGCAGTTTCACGACTTCTATGTTAAAAGGCTTCTGGATATACGCATCCGCACCGCTGGCAGCCCCGTACATCTGCTGCTTGTCGTCGGCCAAAGCGGTCAACAGCATAACCGGAAGATGGCTCAGGACAATATCCGACTTGATTTTGCGGCAAAGATCGAAACCGTTCATTTCCGGCATCATCACATCACTGACAACCATCGAAACCTCTTCGTTCATCAGCACCTCCAAAGCCTTCACACCGTTATCGGCAACCAATACATGGAAGTTCTGTTTTAATTCCGCCTGCAAGTAACCCTGTATATCAGGATCGTCTTCTACGACCAAGACCGTATAATCGTAAGTGCGGCCCAAAACTTCCTGCAATTCGTCCGTGTTCAGATTGGCGACACCGCTGGAAAGCTCGGTTACGGAAAGATCGAACGTACAGGATTCGTCAAAATGAGATTTACCTTTCAAGAGGACAACCGTAAAGACGGTGCTTTTATGCGGAACACTCGCCACCCGGATCGTACCTTTGTGCATATGGACGAACTCACGCGTCAGGTGCAGGCCGATCCCCGTCCCCGTCACATAGTTCTGGTCGCCGGTAAAGAAACGGTCAAAAACGGAAGCAATGTTTTCCGACGGAATGCCTTTACCATTATCTTCGACAGCAAGTTCGACCTGATCGCCTTTATCCTTCAGGCGAACCGTGATCGTACCTCCGTCCAGCGTGAACTTGAATGCATTAGACAAAAGATTGGCCAGAATCTTCTCCATCTTGTCCCTGTCCACCCATATACTGACAGAAGGACAGTCATGTTCGAACGTGAAATGTATCTGCTTGGCGGCAGCCATCGTATCGAAACAAGATTTCACTTCCGCCACAAAAGCGACTAAATCTACCTCGCCGACCCGCATATTCATCTTATTGCTCTCCACCTTGCGGAAATCGAGCAACTGGTCCACCACCTTCTTCAACCTCTCCGCATTTTTCCGGATAATGCGGATATCGTCGGCTAACGAAGAACCTTCGGGCGCCTCTTTCGACAGCTTGCCGAGCGGACCGAGGATAAGCGTCAGCGGCGTCTTGATCTCGTGCGTGATATTGGTAAAGAATTGAAGTTTCTGAGCCGTCGACTTCTCGATATAACGGTTTGCCTCGGCTAATTCTTCTTTTTGCTGCTGTACCTGCAAGTTCGTACGTTTCAGCTCACGGTTCTTCCGTTTCACCGCGCGGTTCACATGGATCACATACAAGGCGGACAAAAGCAGCAGCCCCATCAGCAAGAGGATGATGCCGACGGAGTTTTGGAGAAACGTATATTTGGAAAGCATACTCTCCAAATTCTCCCGTTGCAACTCGATCTGATGCTGGTAGTCGACCACCTGTTCGGACTGGATAAACAGCGTCCCGGCATTGTTCTTATCGATCAAGGCGGAAGAAAGCAAATATTGCCGGGACACATCTTCCCCGTTCAATATCTGCATGGCTACGCGAATAGCTAAGCTCCCACCCGTCGGATACAAGATCGAAGCGGCCAGTTCCCCGTGCATGACGGCTTCCAGCCCTGAACCGCGTCCCGAAACAGCATCGATCCCCACAAAGCGAATCCGATCGGCCAATCCGGGATGCTTCCTTTCGATTGCCCTGCGGGCAGCCATTGCCATCACATCATTATGAGCGAACACCACGTCCACCTCCTCCAGCGAATCCATTTTCGCAATTTCCTTCTCCACCGTTTCCGGCTTCCATTTCCCGAATATTTCCTTCACCTTTATGCGGGAGTTCAAGACATCCATAAAACCGCGATGGCGATCTTGTGCCGGAGAAGAACCGGACAAGCCCCATACTTCCAGTACGGTAGGATATTTTTCTTTCACCTGACGGTTCACAAAAAATCCCGCCTGACGACCGATCTCGTAATTGTTTCCGCCGATATAAGTCGTATATTCGTCCGAACTGATCTTCCGGTCCACCAGGATAGTCGGGATGCCGGCACGGTAGGCCTCGATTGCAATGGGAGTGACAGGTTCCGATTCGTTGGCGGAGATAATCAGCAGATCGACCTTCCGTTTTATCAGGCTACGTATCTGCTCCACCTGCAATAAACTGCTGTCCGCAGCATCCTCGACCAACAGGGAGACACCCGGATATTCGGAGGCCTGCACCTTCATATCCAGCAACATCGACTTGCGCCAGGAACCTTCAAGCGTACACTGCGAGACGCCAATAACATACTTCTTCTTCTCCGAATCTGTTTTGCAGGAAAAACAGAATGCCAGAAGTAATACTAGTAGAGCGTAATAAGTTAGAGCAGGTTTCATTCTGTTTTGTTTACAGGTTTCTGCAAATGTACGGAGAAATGGCATACCAGCCAATATTTATTTTGTACATTCGTCCCTCAGAAATCAATTATTCACATGAAGATCATAAACGAAACTCTATTGGACGAAACGACCGGGCGTGCCAAACAGTCGCCCCGGCTACGCATGAACTACAACTTTCATGAACGTTTGGACGATCCCGTCAACCGCCTGCTCAATGCCTTGGAACCGGGGACTTACCTCCGTCCACACCGCCATCTGAACCCTGCAAAGGACGAAATCTTCCTCCTGCTTCGCGGACAGGTCGCCGTTTTCCTCTTCGACAATGAGGGAAAGATCACAGCGACACAGATACTCGATCCGAAAGCGGGGGTCTACGGCGCCGAAATAAAGGCGGGGACATGGCACGGCCTGCTCGTCCTGGAGTCCGGCTCTGTCATATATGAGATTAAAGAGGGGCCGTTCGCTCCGCTCGCACCGGATAATTTCGCGCCCTGGAGCCCAGCCCCCGAAGAAACGGAAGAGATTCAAAGTTACCTGGAAATGCTAAAAACGGCTATAATTTGCGCCATTCCGACGGATGGCAGCCCAGAAGCGGAACCAGCCATTGGCTAAAAGCCGTGTTGCTCCCGAAATGCATGAAACGGGCGATCTCCAGACAGTTCATATCCGTGTCGCGCAACAGTTCTTTTGCCATCAACAACAGATAACGGCGCTGCCATTCGAGAAAGCTCATTCCTGTGAGGGCATACATGACGCCATGCAGGTGCTTGGTTTCCACATCCAAGTGTTTTGCATAAACAGAAGCCGGTTCGTGGCGCAACTTTTCATGAAAAACACAGTTTTCATCTATTTCTGGAATACTTTAGTCGAACGGATCATGACATCTTTCACCGGGCGGTCGTTTTTATCGGTCTTGACAAGCGACATCTTCTCGACTATATCGAAGCCGTCCACCACTTCGCCGAAGATCGTCACCGAGCCATCCAGATGCGGAACGCCACCGACATTCTTATAAATCTCGCGGCGGTCGGCAGGGATCGTGTAATATCCCAGCACTTCAAGCGTATCTTCCAACATGACGAGCGCCCGGTTCTCCAGCTCCGTCTTCATCGAGTCGGCGGCTAAGGACGGTTCCTGTTTCTTCAGGCGATCCTGAAATTTATAGAACAACCAGTTACGGCGTATCTCGTTGATGCGGGTTTCTTTCTGCACCAGCTCTTCATCCGTCAGCTTCTTTCCCTGGACGAAACAAAATTGTGTGCCGGCGGAAGCACGTTCTATATTCACGTCGTCGGTTTCTTTCGCATCGATCAGAGCGCCGCGTTTGTTAAAATGATGGGGTAAGATCTCGGCCGGGACGGTATAGCCTCCGTCGCCGTCGCCATAAAGCACACCGGGTTCATGCGCTTTACTGGCCGGATCGCCACCCTGTACGACAAAATCCTTGATAATGCGGTGGAACAACATCCCTTCATACTCGCCTGCCTGGCAGAGCTTGATGAAATTGTCGCGATGCAAAGGTGTATCGTCATAGAGCAGGACGGTTACGTCTCCCATCGAGGTGCGGACCGTTACATAAACCGGCTTATCCGGATCCAACGGCTTCTCTGCACAGGAGGCCAAAGTCAACAAAGACAAACAAAGCAATAATAGTGTTCTCATAACTTTAAATTTTAAACTTTCAACTTTCAAATACCAGCATCTGGCAATGCTTGCAGTCGAACTGCA
This sequence comes from Parabacteroides vesiculifaciens, assembly GCF_049860805.1. Classification (NCBI taxonomy): domain Bacteria; kingdom Pseudomonadati; phylum Bacteroidota; class Bacteroidia; order Bacteroidales; family Tannerellaceae; genus Parabacteroides; species Parabacteroides vesiculifaciens. The sequence goes on along the minus strand of NZ_CP187555.1, from coordinate 648,553 downwards.
GGCGGAGGCGCGTATCTTTATAAAGCAGATAATAGGGCTCCTTGTAGGGGGACTTGTTCTTCTGATAAGTAGGACACCAGCCCATGCTGTAGCGCAGGCAGTGTTTGGAGAACATCAGCGGAACGTCTTTCCGGGGAGAGAGTTCAAAGGCCGGGTCGACCTGCTCCACCCCGTGGTCCTGGTAGAACGAGCGGGCTTTCGCGTTGGCGACATTTCCCAAATAGGTCAAGCTGTTTTCGGGAAAGGGCGTTACCTCCGACGGCTGCACGCGTTTCACCGTCTCCCGGGGATAGCGGACGCGGCGGGCTTCCAACAGTTTCTCCACTCCTGCCCGGCGCATATCGGCGAGCAGGGAGGAGGGGACGAACCAGTTTTCAGACAGGCCGACTGTGACTTCGGATGCTTCGAACGGCGTATTCCCCAACTTGGAAAGCTGTGTGCGGATATTGTCTTGCTGCTCACGGCGGGCCAGTTTCTTCGCAAACGGCTCGGTCAGCATGATCCGCGCGCCTGTCTCATCCTCCATGCAGAGCGTAAAACCAAAGGGGTTGTCGAGAAACTCGATCCTGACGGACAATTTGCGTTCGGCCGAAGGCTTGGCGAGCAGTTTGTCGAAAGCCTGGTCGAAATTGCGGTAGAGCGGAGTTTTGGGGGTAAGCTGCGGCATATCCAACGGGAACACCCGATTTGCCTCCACCCGGTTCACGCGAAAACCTTCCAACTCGCCTTTCTTGTTGAAGAAGACAAGACCGTCGCCGTTGTTCAACTGCTTCAGTCCGGCCACGGTAAAGGAATTACCTTTGATCTCCTTGACCGTTCCGACGGGTTCGCCTAAGGATTTGGGCGTATCGAAAGCGGTAATATCCGCCGTCCGCCCTTCCAGCAGGAAGGGAGTGAAACCGCGGTTAAAGCTCTTTTCGGCTACCGGCTCGAACGTATAGATGCTTCGTCCGGCAGAGGCGCGACGGTATTCGGGGCGGCGGGACAGGATTGCGTCTAATTTTTTCCGGTAACAAGCCGTGATATTCTTCACATAGTCGACATCTTTCAACCGCCCTTCGATCTTGAAGGAAGAGACGCCGGCATCCAGCAGAGCCTCCAGCTGGCCGGAACGGTTCATGTCCCTGAGCGAAAGTAGATGCTTGTTGCAGACAATTTCCGTCCCGGCAGCATCGACCATCGTGTAGGGCAGGCGGCAGTATTGGGCGCATTCACCACGATTGGCGCTGCGCCCGCTCAGGGCGGCACTCAGGTAACACTGTCCGCTGTAACTGACACACAGGGCGCCGTGCACGAATACTTCCAGGGGGACGGTGGTTGCTGCCGCGATCCTGCGTATCTCGTTGAGCGACAGTTCACGTGCGAGGACGACCTGCGTAAAGCCGGCTGCTTCGAGGAAGCGGACTTTTTCCGGCGTGCGGTTGTCCGTTTGTGTGCTGGCGTGAAGCGGGATAGGCGGCAGGTTCAGCCGGGTGATCCCCATATCCTGGACGATCAAGGCATCCGTCCCGGCGCGCCAAAGGTCCCAGATCATCCGTTCGGCCTCGTCCAGCTCTTCGTCCATCAGGATCGTATTAAGCGTAACGTAGATGCGGGCGTCGTACAGGTGTGCATACTCGCAAAGCGCGCGTATATCTTCCAAAGAGTTGCCGGCAGCAGCGCGGGCACCGAACTTAGGGGCGCCGATATAGACGGCGTCAGCTCCATGATTGATAGCTTCGATCCCGCAATTGAGATCTTTGGCGGGTGAGAGAAGTTCTATGGGACGGGATTTTGTTTGCATAATGTTGTTGTTATGTACTGTCTGATATAAAACATGAATGATGATTTATGGGTATGTTAACAGCGACAATATCTTAGATCTGTAAGCCCTAAGACACCGTCAATATAATCACACTGATAAATCATCATTTAATTATTCACATTATTCCTTAATTACAAATCCCCCAACTTGCTGATATCCTCGATGCGGAACGGGGTTTCCTGGTAGATGTAATAGTTCAGCCAGTTGGTGAACAACAGATTGGCATGGCCACGCCAGCGAACTACCGGGCCGAGGGCGGGATTGTTATTGCGGTAATAATTGCGGGGAACGGCAATGGGCAATCCCTTGTTTACGTCACGCATATACTCGTCGTTCAGCGTATAAGGCGAATATTCGGAATGCCCGGTGATAAAAAACTCACGTCCCCCGCGCGCCATCGCCATATAAACGCCGGATTCCTCGCTCTCGGACAAGAGTGTCAGTTCGGGCACTTTCATCACATCTTCGCGGCGGATTTCCGTATGCCGGCTGTGCGGCACATAAAACTCGTCGTCGAAGCCACGGAAGATCGGCACGTAAGGCTCGCGCAACGTATGCCGGAACACGCCGAACATCTTGGCCGGCAGGTCGTATTTAGGCACACCATAGAAATGGTACAACCCGGCCTGCGCCGCCCAACAGATATATAAGGTGGATGTCACATGTGTACGTGCCCAGTCGAATATCTCGGTCACTTCCTCCCAATAGCTCACCTCCTCGAAAGGCATCTGCTCTACAGGGGCGCCGGTGATGATCATACCGTCGTAGTAGTCACCCTTCATCTCGTCGAAATCTTTATAAAACTCCTGCATATGCTCGATCGGGGTGTTCTTGGGAGTATGGCCCTTTATCTTCATAAAGTCAAGCTCTACTTGCAGGGGGGTGTTACTCAGGAGGCGCACAAGGTCCGTCTCCGTCGTGATCTTCAGCGGCATCAGGTTCAGCACAACCACACGCAGCGGACGGATGTCCTGTTCAGACGCACGCAACGAGTCCATCACAAAAATGTGCTCTTTCTTCAACAGCTCAACGGCTGGTAAGTTTTTCTGTAGGTTTAAAGGCATCTTATTTCCTTGATTATTGATATAGGACACAAAGATAATGAGATTTTTTTCATTGACACAATCGGACTGGTTTGGAACAGGGCGACCGCACCAAATTCATTTTTAAGCGATACGATCTTATGGGCTACATAATTCAAGGAATAATCTATCCCTGCTACAAGAAAACTTATTTATATAGGCATAAAAAAACATCGGAGTGCCTATCAATTCTGTAATCAGTGCCAGTGATTATAAAATCAGTGCCAGCAATTATATAATCACAACCACTGATTATAAAATCACTGACACCGATTACAGAATTAGCAGGCACTTAAGAAAGAATTATTCGGGACAAAAACGGGTTTTTCTCTCCATGAAAATAAAGATTTGTTACTGCTGGATTTGGTGCGGTTGCCCTAGGTTTGGAACCTGCCCCTACAGGATTAAACCTATTCCCAGCCGCCCCCTAACGCTTTGTAAAGGTAGACCGCCGACAACAGTTCGTCCAGCATCCCCCTGTTCAAGCTCAGTTGCGCCTCGAGAAAACCACGCTGGGCGTCCAGCACGTCCATGTAGCTGATGACACCATTGATGTATTGCAATTGGGCCAGCTGGAGATAGGTATCGGCCGCCTTGAGCAATTTCTCGTATGAACGGCGAACCTCCTTTGCTTTGCGGATCGTGACGATCGCATTATTGACTTCCTTGAAGGCGCCGAGCACGCTTTTCTGGTAGTTATATACCTCCTGTTCGTAGCGCGCACGGGCCGCTTTCAGCTTCGCTTTGTTCTTGCCCATCGCGAACAACGGTTGCAACAAGTCGCCAGCAAGAAGCCAGGCGGGACTCTTGATGAAATTCGTCAGTTCCTCGTTCTCAAAGCCTAAGTTACCGGTCAGGCTGATCTTCGGGAAGAGGTCGGTCTGGGCTATCCCTACCCGGGCATTCGCTTCGCGCAGCTTCTGTTCAGCCTGCCGCATATCCGGACGCCGTTCAAGCAGGGAAGAGGGCAAACCGACCGGCAATGTTTCCGGCAAGTGTTGTTCGTCGAAAGGCAATCCGCGCGGGATATCCCCCGGATACCGGCCGAGCAGGAAAGAGAGTTCGCTCTCCTTAATCCGGATTTTCCGCTCGATCGAAGGAAGCAGGGTTTCCGTACGGGCCAGTTCCACCTGTGCCTGACTATAGGATGTCTCGGATGTCAGGCCGCCTTCAAAACGCAGTTTGGCAAGGCGGATACCTTCGCGGCGGGCAGCTAACGTGTGACGCACGATGTCCTGCTCCTGATCGAGCGCGCACAGTTCGTAATAGGCGGCAGCCACTTCCGCCACCAAGGTCATCTGCAAGGCGCGGCGCGCTTCCACTGATTGCAGGTAGGCGGCAATCCCCGCTTCGTTTGCCCAGCGAAGGTTTCCCCAGAGGTCCAGCTCCCACGAGAGGGTCAGCTTGGCTCCGTATTCGGGATCGGGTTTAGGGGTGTCGCCTCCGTAATTTAGACGTTCCTTCTGTCCGTAGATACGGGCTCCTATTTCAGGAAACTGGTCGGCAAAGGTGATCCGCTTCGAGGCGACCATCTCCTTGATTTTCGAGGCAGCGATCTTCATATCTTTGTTATGTTCGAGAGCTATAGTGATCAGGCGCTGCAAAGTCGTATCGGCGTAGAGGCTCTGCCAGGGGATGCTGTCGATCGAAGCGGTGTCCGCCCCTGCCGTGATCTCTTGCGGGAGGTCCAGTTCCGGACGGGCGTACTTCTTGCCGATTTTGCAGGAAGAAAGCGCCAGCGTGAGGGACAAGACCGTGAGTATATAATAGATGTTTCGTTTCATTGTGATTATTTGTTTGTTGTTCGACGAAGAATACGTTCCATTCTTACTTTCGCCTTCATCTTGTAAATCAAGACAAAGAAAAAGGGAACCAAAACAATCCCGACCGTGATGGCGACCAGCATCCCGAAAAATACGCCGGTACCGATGCTGTGGCGCGAAGCAGAACCCGGTCCGCTTGCCAATACCATCGGAAGCATGCCCAGAACGAATGCCAATGACGTCATCAGGATCGGACGGAAACGCATCCGGGCGGCATGGAGGGCGGCTTTGGTAACCTCGATACCGGAATCGACCTGCACTTTGGCAAACTCGACGATCAGGATCGCATTTTTTGCCGCCAGGCCGATCAACGTCACTAATCCGATCTGGAAATAGATATCGTTATGCAGGCCCGTCGCCCATATCCCAAGGTATGCCCCCAACGCCGCAACCGGCAGGGAAAGCAGTACGGCGATCGGCACGATCCAGCTTTCATATTGGGCAGCTAAAAAAAGAAAAACAAACAGGAAGACCAGGGCCAAGACGAATCCGGTCTGTCCGCCAGCTTTCTTCTCCTGATAGGAAAGTCCGCTCCATTCCAGCCCGATGTTTTCCGGCAGATGCTCGCGGGCAATCCGTTGCATAGCGGCCATCGCCTCGCCGGAGCTATATCCGGGAGCGGCAACGGCACTGATAGCGGCAGTCGTGAACATATTGAAGCGCTTGATCGTTCCCGGTCCGGTCGTATAGCTGGTCGTTCCTAAGGCGGTCAACGGGACCATCGAGCCGTTCTGCGCACGGACAAAGAACAGTCCGAGGTTTTCGCGCGTTGCACGATAGGGGGCTTCCGCCTGGATATACACCTTATAGATACGGTTGAACATATTGAAGTCGTTGACGTAGACGGAACCCAGATAGGCTTTCATGGTCGAGAAGATATCCGTCAGCGGGATACCGAGGAATTTCGCGCGGTCGCGATCTACATTGAAGTAGAGCTGCGGTATCTCCGACTGCAAAGCGGATGACACGCCTGTCAATTCCGGCGCTTTCGATGCATAAAGCATGAAGGTGTCGGTCGCCGCCACCAGGTTATCCCAGCTGGCATCGCCACGGGCTTCCAATTGCATTTCCAGACCTCCGCTCTCTCCCAGCCCAGGTATCACAGGGGGGCGGTTCAAGTAGGCCAGTATCTCCGGATAGTATAAAAACTCTTTGCGGCACTGCTCCATTACGTCTTCCACTCTCATGTCGGATGATTTGCGTTCCTCCCAGGGTTTCAGGATAACGGTCAAGGTGGAACGGCTCTGCGATGTTCCGACACGGGTACTGCTACCTGTTACGTTCTGTACATATGCGACAGCCGACAGGTTCTCGATGAAAGAAATGGCGCGTTCCGTGACTTTGCGGGTGCGTTCCAGAGTCGCTCCTTCAGGCATTACCAATTCGACAGTAAAGAATCCCTGGTCCTCTTCGGGAATAAAGCTGGTCGGAATCACCCGGTTCAGCACAAAAATAAATACGATCACCATTCCGAAACCGACCAGGATGCGCTTCGGGTTCCGGATCGCTTTTTCCAGTAAGTAGACATATTTGTTATTGCCTTTGGCAAGCCAGATATTGATCTTCCGGAATACTATATTCTTTTTTTTCCTGTTCGGACGCAGGATAATCGCACACATGGCAGGGCTTAGCGTCAACGCCACGACCGTGGACAGTAACACGGATACCACAATCGTAATGGAAAACTGGCGGTACAAGGCTCCGGTTATTCCACTCAGAAAGCTGACGGGGACAAACACGGCTGCCAGCACCATAGAGGTAGCGATCAGGGCTCCCGACAGTTCGCGCATGGCTTTATGGGTTGCCTCGCGTGCCGTCAGATGTTCTTCGTGCATCAGGCGTTCCACATTTTCCACGACGACGATCGCATCATCCACCACAATACCGATTGCCAGGATCAGGCCTAACAACGTCAGCATATTGAGCGAAAATCCCATAACCAGCATAAAGCCGAATGTTCCGATCAGGGAGATAGGCACGGCGATTGTCGGAATCAGGGCTGCACGCCAGTTCTGCAGGGACAGGAATACGACCAGTACCACTAAGAGCAGGGCTTCAAACAAGGTTTTATATACCTCGTGGATAGACTGTGATATATATTCGGTTGCGTCGAAGGGGAACTTATATTCCAATCCTTCGGGAAAGTTCCGACTGATTTCTTTCATCGCTTCCTTTACGTTCGTAGCCACTTCGAGTGCATTGGCTCCCGGCAACATATAGATGGCGAGGATAGCCGCATTCTTGCCGTTCAACCCGCTTTCAGTCGAATAAGAAGAGGCTTCGAGCGAAACTCTTGCCACGTCACGGATACGAACGATGGAGCCGTCGGGATTGGCACGGACTACGATATCTTCAAACTCCTTTACCGTGGACAAACGTCCGCGGGCAGTAACAGGCAGGGTGATGTCGACATCCAAAACGGGTTGTTTTCCCAATTCACCGGCTGCCGATTCGCTGTTTTGCTCTTTCAAAGCATTCTGCAAGTCTTTTACGGTCAATCCCATATTTGCCAGGCGATCCGGATAAACCCAGATCTGCATGCCATAATAGCGGCTACCGATATTCGAGACACGGCCTACACCGGGAATACGGCGCAGCACGTCCAGCACGTTGATGGTCGCAAAGTTACTCAAATAGATCTCGTCGAAACGAGGATCGTCCGAAAGCAGGCTCAATGTCATCAGCTGGCTGGCTGATTGTTTTTCCACCGTGATGCCATTCTGCACGACATCTACCGGCAAACGGGATTCCGCCAGTTTCACACGGTTCTGAATCTCTACGGCCGAAAGATCCGGATTCGCATTCACATCGAACGTAACCGTGATAGTCAACCCTCCTGAGTTGGAGCTACTACTTTGCATATAGATCATACCCGGCGTACCGTTCAGTTCCTGTTCAATAGGAGTCGCAACGGCCTGCGAAACCGTCATGGCACTTGCACCCGGATAAGAAGCACTAATCTTCACAACCGGCGGCGTGATCTGCGGATATTGATCCACCGGCAACATCACCAACCCGATAACCCCGACAATAACAATCACCAAAGAGAGTACTGTCGAGAAAACGGGACGGTCTATAAAGAATCCAGGCTTCATTCTCCTTCCTCCTCTGCTCTTAATGCTTCAATCGCTTTATCGTCACCCGCCTGTATCGGTTGTACCAGCATACCGGGGACTAACTTATGATAGCCTTCTATTACGACTTGTTCATTTTCTCCCAATCCGCGTTCGATGACGATGTTGTTTCCAATTTCCGGTCCCGTCTGCACAAAACGTTTCTCTGCCACGTCATCCCGGCGGACTACATAAATGAAAGCTCCTCCTTTCTCGATGGAAATAGCTTTACGGGGAACAACAATTGCGCGTTCACGGACATCCAGCAAGAGTTTCACCTTTGTGAACTGTCCCGGAAGAAGTTTCCGGTTCGGGTTGGGTAGTTCGGCACGTACTCCGAATGTACCGGTCTGCGGATCAACAATCGGATCGGCAAAATCAACTATGCCTTTAACCGGGTATTCGGAATCGTCGGCCAATGTAACCGTTACGGTCGGCTGCCAGGAACGGGAGGTGTCCTGCTCCCCGAATTTAATGTTACGGCGTTCGGCACGTAAATAGTCCAATGCCGTCATCTTAAAGTCTACCAGCACAGTGTCGCTCTTTACAACTGCCGCCAGTTTAGAATTTACACCGGGTCCGACGAGGGCACCTACATCCACAAAACGTTCACTGATGTATCCGGCAAGCGGAGAAATTACGGTCGTATAACTCAATTCAAGTTGTGCCAGGTCCAGATCTGCCTTACTCATGGCAATATTCGCTTCTGCATCTCCCAACGACGCTAACGCATTATCCAAATCCAATTGGCTGGCTGCATGTTGCTCGTACAAAGGCTGCAAACGTTCTACATCACGTTTGGCTTTTGCAGCCTGCGCTTCGTTCTTTTTCAATTGTGCTTTGGCTTTCTCTACCTTTGCCTTATAAAGAGCTGAATTAATAATGAAAAGAGGTTCGTTCTGCTTCACTTCCTTTCCTTCCACAAACAACATCTTTTCCAGATAACCTTCAACACGGGCATGTATCTCTACGAACCGGGCTGCCCGGATGCGCCCTACATATTCACCAAAGATCTGTACATCCTCCTTCGCTGGTTTATCAACAATCACAAGGGGTTTCAAAGGTTGATCCTTATGCCGACATCCTGTAGCAAACACAATTAAGGCTAAAAACACAGCCCCTTTAATCAATCTTTCTCCTACCATTTTCTAATATCTATAATTGACATTTAATCATACTATATATCTATCTCTAAATTAAGAAATGAAATAATCATACCATTGTTTCAACAGAGACGTTAAAAAACATTATATAGCTTATTATTAACGCTATAATCCTGGCATGAAATAGCTTGTTATCTAAACCATAATCCCTATATGTAGAATTATTCCACATTCTCCCTGAAATATCCCCAATTACGACGTTTAAGTGTTTCCCTATATAAAGCAATCCTTCAAAGAGACTTCTATAGAACAGAAAAAGGAGATGTGTATAATACGAAATGTGCGGAAACTATCGGTGGTTCTTCTGTTCCACCGACCTTCTTAAACGAAGAAAGCCGACCCAAAACTGGATCGGCTTTCTTGCTCTAAAACGGCGGCTATCTACTCTCCCACTTTTACGCAGTACCATCGACGTGGTTGGGCTTAACTTCTCTGTTCGGAATGGGAAGAGGTGGATCCCCAACGCTATAACCACCTTAATATCTTTTTTCTTATATATTAAGATTTTTGACTGGACAACCCCAAGGATTTGTCTTGTAACTCTTATGTTCTTTTCAAGCATACTGCCTATATAGCAACCCTTACATGATTTGAAAGTCCCGGGCTATTAGTACTACTCGGCTTCGACATTACTGCCCTTACACCTGTAGCCTATCTACGTCGTAGTCTACAACGACCCTTGAGGGATATCTCATCTTGAGGCTGGCTTCGTACTTAGATGCTTTCAGCACTTATCCAATCCAGACTTAGATACCCGGCGGTGCTCCTGGCGGAACAACCGGTAAACCAGTGGTCTGTCCAACACGGTCCTCTCGTACTAGTGTCAGAGCCCCTCAAATATCCTACGCCCACGATAGATAGAGACCGAACTGTCTCACGACGTTCTGAACCCAGCTCGCGTGCCACTTTAATGGGCGAACAGCCCAACCCTTGGGACCTTCTCCAGCCCCAGGATGTGACGAGCCGACATCGAGGTGCCAAACCGCTCCGTCGATATGAGCTCTTGGGAGCGATCAGCCTGTTATCCCCGGAGTACCTTTTATCCTTTGAGCGATGGCCCTTCCATGCGGAACCACCGGATCACTATGCTCTAGTTTCCTACCTGATCGACTTGTGAGTCTCCCAGTCAAGCACCCTTATGCCATTACACTCTACGACCGGTTACCAATCGGTCTGAGGGTACCTTTAGAAGCCTCCGTTACTCTTTTGGAGGCGACCACCCCAGTCAAACTACCCACCATACAGTGTCCTCTTTTCCAAGAGTTAGAACTCAAACAATCAAAGGGCCGTATTTCAACGGCGACTCCACAAACACTGGCGTGCCTGATTCATTGTCTCCGGCCTATCCTACACATCAATTGCCCAAATTCAATGTAAAGCTATAGTAAAGGTTCACGGGGTCTTTTCGTCCCATCGCGGGTAATCGGCATCTTCACCGATACTACAATTTCACCGAGCTCACGGTTGAGACAGTGTCCAGATCATTACACCATTCGTGCAGGTCGGAACTTACCCGACAAGGAATTTCGCTACCTTAGGACCGTTATAGTTACGGCCGCCGTTTACTGGGGCTTCAATTCAAACCTTCTCTTGCGATAAGCTCTCCTCTTAACCTTCCAGCACCGGGCAGGTGTCAGGCTGTATACTTCATATTTCTATTTCGCACAGCCATGTGTTTTTGTTAAACAGTTGCCTGGACCTATTCTCTGCGCCCAGCCTTACAGCTGGGACCCTTTATCCCGAAGTTACAGGGTCAATTTGCCTAGTTCCTTAACCGTGAATCACTCGAGCGCCTCAGTATTTTCAACCCAACTACGTGTGTCCGTTTACGGTACGGGTACTTTATGAATATGCTTAGCGGATTTTCTAGGGAGCCTGATTACATCCATATTGCCTTGTACAAGTACTCGGCATACTGTCAGGTTCAACTCTCGGGGCGGATTTGCCTACCCCGATCGACGCCTACACCCTTCAACCATCTATTCCGTCAGATGGCAGGACTGTCACTTCTCCGTCTCCACATCGCTCCATAAAGTAGTATGGGAATATTAAACCATTCTTCCATCGGAATCGCCGTTCGGCTTATCCTTAGGTCCCGACTTACCCTGATCCGATTAACGTTGATCAGGAAACCTTAGTCTTTCGGCGAGGGAGTTTCTCACTCCCTTTATCGTTACTTATACCTACATTTGCTTTTCCATGCGCTCCAGCAACGGTTATCCCTTACCTTCGACGCACATGGAATGCTCCCCTACCATGTATTACTACATCCATAGCTTCGGTAAACAGTTTATGCCCGAGTATTATCCACGCCAGACTCCTCGACTAGTGAGCTGTTACGCACTCTTTAAATGAATGGCTGCTTCCAAGCCAACATCCTAGCTGTCTCTGCAGTCTGACTTCGTTAGTTCAACTTAACTGTTATTTGGGGACCTTAGCTGATGGTCTGGATTCTTCTCCTCTCGGACGCGGACCTTAGCACCCGCGCCCTCACTCCTTATCAATATATAGCACGCATTCGGAGTTTATCTGGACTTGATAGGCGGTGAAGCCCTCGCATCCAATCAGTCGCTCTACCTCATACTATACTTAATAAAGGCTGCACCTAAATGCATTTCGGGGAGTACGAGCTATCTCCAAGTTTGATTAGCCTTTCACCCCTACCCTCAGTTCATTGGAACACTTTTCAACGTATACCCATTCGGACCTCCAGTTAGTGTTACCTAACCTTCATCCTGACCAAGGGTAGATCACTTGGTTTCGCGTCTACTCCCTCCGACTATGGCGCCCTATTCAGACTCGCTTTCGCTTCGGCTCCGGACCTGAAGTCCTTAACCTTGCCGGAGAAAGTAACTCGTAGGTTCATTATGCAAAAGGCACGCCGTCACATCTTACGATGCTCCGACCGCTTGTAGGCAGACGGTTTCAGGGACTATTTCACTCCTCTGTTCGAGGTGCTTTTCACCTTTCCTTCACAGTACTGGTTCGCTATCGGTCTCTCGGGAGTATTTAGCCTTACGGGATGGGCCCCGTAGATTCACACAGAATTTCTCGTGCTCCGCGCTACTCAGGATACCACTAAGCTTCGTCAAGGAGTCGTATACCGGGCTATCACCGTCTATGGCCATCTTTTCCAAGATATTCTACTTCCTTAATTTCTTGCTACGCCGTGGTCCTACAACCCCGACAATGCCTAAACATTGACGGTTTGGGCTATTCCGCGTTCGCTCGCCACTACTTGCGGAATCACTTTTGTTTTCTTCTCCTATGGGTACTTAGATGTTTCAGTTCCCCACGTTCGCTTTCCTTACGGAATGGCTGGCCTTCAACCAGCCGGGTTGCCCCATTCGGAAATCCCGGGATCAATGGTTATTTGCACCTACCCCAGGCTTATCGCAGCTTATCACGTCCTTCATCGCCTCCGAGAGCCAAGGCATCCACCGTCTGCCCTTACTTACTTTCTTTATCACTGACACTTGACGGATTCGCAATTTTGCAATTACTTATCCATCGCGCGTCGGATTGATATATCTTCAGTTTGCTCTTATTTATTCGTTACTTAACTTTTTTGAAGTTGTCCAATACGTCAAAGATCTTTTGTTTAATGAATAATTAATAATTAACAATTAAAAACCACTCATCTTATGTGGAGAATAACGGATTCGAACCGTTGACCCTCTGCGTGCAAGGCAGATGCTCTAGCCAGCTGAGCTAATCCCCCGTATAACAGGTGAAAGTGGACAGTTTCTTAACTTTCAACTTTCAACTCTTAACTTTCAACTTCATAAGTAGTCCCAGGCAGAGTTGAACTGCCGACCTCTACATTATCAGTGTAGCGCTCTAACCAACTGAGCTATAGGACTGTCAACTGTTGTGTTGCCTGAGAGTTTCTCATCTCAGCTTCATCTTTCTCTTTACTGGTTGTCCAGTTTTAAGATCATATATGAATACATATTCAACCGTAGTACACGAGAACTACATACCTGTCGTTCTCCTACTTTAACCAGATTCAGGCTCCAGAAAGGAGGTGTTCCAGCCGCACCTTCCGGTACGGCTACCTTGTTACGACTTAGCCCCAGTCACCAGTTTTACCCTAGGCCGATCCTTGCGGTTACGGACTTCAGGTACCCCCGGCTCCCATGGCTTGACGGGCGGTGTGTACAAGGCCCGGGAACGTATTCACCGCGCCATGGCTGATGCGCGATTACTAGCGAATCCAGCTTCACGGAGTCGAGTTGCAGACTCCGATCCGAACTGAGACATGGTTTGGAGATTAGCATCACATCGCTGTGTAGCTGCCCTTTGTCCATGCCATTGTAACACGTGTGTCGCCCCGGATGTAAGGGCCGTGCTGATTTGACGTCATCCCCACCTTCCTCACAGCTTACGCTGGCAGTCTCACCAGAGTCCTCAGCTTTACCTGTTAGTAACTAGTGATAAGGGTTGCGCTCGTTATGGCACTTAAGCCGACACCTCACGGCACGAGCTGACGACAACCATGCAGCACCTCGTAATCAGCTATTGCTAGAAGGCCTCTTTCAAGGCCGGTCCGACTACGTTCAAACCCGGGTAAGGTTCCTCGCGTATCATCGAATTAAACCACATGTTCCTCCGCTTGTGCGGGCCCCCGTCAATTCCTTTGAGTTTCACCGTTGCCGGCGTACTCCCCAGGTGGATTACTTAACGCTTTCGCTGTAGAGCTTACTGTCTATCGCAAACTCCTAGTAATCATCGTTTACTGCGTGGACTACCAGGGTATCTAATCCTGTTTGATCCCCACGCTTTCGTGCTTCAGTGTCAGTTATGGTTTAGTAAGCTGCCTTCGCAATCGGAGTTCTGCGTGATATCTATGCATTTCACCGCTACACCACGCATTCCGCCTACCTCAAACACACTCAAGTCTTCCAGTTTCAACGGCAATTTTATGGTTGAGCCACAAACTTTCACCGCTGACTTAAAAAACAACCTACGCACCCTTTAAACCCAATAAATCCGGATAACGCTCGCATCCTCCGTATTACCGCGGCTGCTGGCACGGAGTTAGCCGATGCTTATTCATACGGTACATACAAAACACCACACGTGGCGCACTTTATTCCCGTATAAAAGAAGTTTACAATCCATAGAACCTTCTTCCTTCACGCGACTTGGCTGGTTCAGACTCACGTCCATTGACCAATATTCCTCACTGCTGCCTCCCGTAGGAGTTTGGACCGTGTCTCAGTTCCAATGTGGGGGACCTTCCTCTCAGAACCCCTATCCATCGTCGGTTTGGTGGGCCGTTACCCCGCCAACTGCCTAATGGAACGCATGCCTATCTATCAGCGATGAATCTTTAACAAATAGTCCCATGCGGGACCCCTGTTTTATGGGGCATTAATCCGACTTTCGCCGGGCTATTCCCCTCTGATAGGTAAGTTGCATACGCGTTACTCACCCGTGCGCCGGTCGCCGGCAATGTATTGCTACACCCCGATGCCCCTCGACTTGCATGTGTTAAGCCTGTCGCTAGCGTTCATCCTGAGCCAGGATCAAACTCTTCGTTGTTAAATTGTTTTATATCTTCGCTCAGAATCTCGTTATTTTATTGTAGTTCCTTGACGGTATGTTTAGTATTTCTACTACGTCTCTTGTACTACTTGTTGATATGTAAATCTTTCAAAGAACTTATGCTATCTTTCGATTGCGGCTGCAAAGGTAAGGACTTTTTCTTAACTGCCAAATTTTTTCGAAGAAAAATTTCGGAAAGTTTTTCAAGCCACCGGGAGGCCGGACATCTCGCTTAGCTTTGCTAACCTCATCCCCCTATCCGGGCTACCTTCTATCATCATGTTGACTGCTGCCGTTCTCTCTCGAATGCGGGTGCAAAAGTAGAACTTCTGATTCTACTATCCAAATTATTCGGAGTGTTTTTTTTACGAATTTGTAGCGTTTTTCTGCTAACCTCTGAGCTTCTGCCTGTTACAAGTAAAACTTTTTTTATCATCCAAAACACCCATTTTCATAGTAAACTGCTCCTTTTTATACGCGTTTTATAATGTATGGAAAATACCTGTTGATGGAATTAAATTAATGCACATTCAACTTTGCCAACAGACTACAATATTTCATCTCGATAAACGGGCATTCTTATTCATTTTTCACAATAACCCCCTATTTTTCTATTTAATGAGAAAAAACGATTCATTTTGTTCTGTCTTTTTCACACCGATAAAGCGTTTTATCTTACACATAGGATAACCGTCTGCCTATCTCGTCTAAATTCGGACTACATTCGTCAATCGTTTTTTTTAAATACAGGACATTCTGGAAAACCTTAACTCCCGGAGAATCGAATATTTGAAAAGCTGCCAGGGAACGTACAGGAACAAAAGAGGGATTCGGGGGATATTTTGGGGATGTCCGGCACCTCGTTTCCACGACGACCGTCTTCATCACCATGACGACCGTCTTCATTGCCCCGAGTTGCCGAGTTCACTATACATGAGAACGGACTTCATGGCGATGAAGACGGTCGTCACGGGAAAAAACTGCGCAACTCACGGCTAAAACTTAAAATTACCATTTTTTTGATCCGGGTACAATCGCTCGGAAGAAACTTTATAAGGAGCTTACAAGGTTGTTTTCAGCACGTTTTGGACAATAAGTCTTATAAATTCAGAGAACGATACCGACTTATTCACGATTTAAAGTTTTGACAAGGCAAAGCCGCTGGAATTCCAGCGGCTTTGCCTGTTCTTTTAAATTCCGGTTAATGTTAACCTTCTACTTGGAATTTATATTCGTAATAGTTGCACAACTACAAAGTGTGCCTCCCTATTCCACCGTCAAGACCTGTTCACCGGATTTAAGTTGATATTCTTTTCCTTTCCAGACGAACACACCGTCCGTACCAGCCGGCAAGACAAGACGTGCCGTCAGCTTACCCTTCTTATCGAGTTTGTAGGAAGCAGTCACACTACCTGCCGGGTGCGGCATCGTACCTGACACCTCTTTCAGGCCACCCAGCGACGGAGCGATGCGAACGGATTTGAATCCCGGCGCATTGCTGTCTATCCCCAACAAGATACGGAAAAACTCGATGTTCGGACTGGCCCCCCAGGCATGGCAATCGGAACGAGTAGGTTCGGGCATTTCTGCCCAGGTCGTCAGTCCCAGTGCCATCTGGTCACGCCAGATCTGCAGGTTGTCGAGCAGGCGGTCACCCATACCCGCTGCCTTCAACGCCTGGTGCACATAGTAGCGAAAATAGATTGTCGCCTGGATCAGCGACGGATCGCTCAACGTACGCTCCATCACGCCGGCAGCCTCTTCGCCCGTCACGATACCCGCCAATATAGCCAATGAGTTGACATGCTGTGAGAAACTGTGATGATCGTAGGTGTCGGCAAACAATCCGCGGTCAGCATCCCAGTATTTTGCCCGGATCGTTCCCCGGATTGCAGAAGCGATCTGCGTATAATGATCCGCCATCGACGGAATACCGAAAGCCCGTTCCATTCCGGCAGCCGACTCAAGTGTCAGGATATACATCAAATCCTGGAAGGCTGAATTCCCCTCCTTTTCACGCACCGGCTCGCCCGAATCAAAACCGGCAGCCCAGTCGGCAAAGAACCAATGCGGCACATAACCCAGGCTATGATCCGGTTTCAACCACTGCTCGTACCAGGAAAGCACCCCGCGATAAGCGGGCAGCAAAGTCTTCATATAAGCCTCATCCCCACGGTACATCCAGTAGTCATGCCCCATAAAGATCCACCAAAGCGAAAAGGAAGAAATAAACTGATGCAGGCTCGACGGGTAGCGGCTCATCGTGATCCCATCCGCCACGATCGACTGCCGCCCCTGCTCGATTGCGTTCTTCACCATATAAGCATCATGCGTATTATATAAGGTAATCATCGCCTGGATGCGGGTATCACCGAAATACTGCAACTGCTCGTAATAAGGGCAATCCATATAAGTCTCGTTCGCACAAAGACGTGCCGTGTGCCAGCCTATATCGAGCATCTTGTTCAATTCGTCGTGTCCGGGTGCGGAAAAAGCAATCTCGCTCCGGAAAGGATAGGCGGAGAACGTGCCGTAAACATCTTCCAACACGAGCGGTTCGTCAGCGGTCGAGATCGTCAGGTCCACATACCGCCACGTGCGCCACCAGAGGGTAGTGAAATCACGTCCCTCCCCCCCGTCGGCGATCACTTTGTCTTCATATCCTATAAATCTTTTCCCCTTTACCTCATTCCGGTTTCCCTTTGCCGGGAGCGAATAAGACTTGGTCGTACTCTGCTCCTTACCTTCATAGAGAGCTTCGGCATAAGCGATTGCAATTTCGGCATCCTTACCGCGGCTGAACAAAAGGGAGAGATAGCCCGTCGTCAGCTTGCCATTGTCAAGCAGGAGGTGCACCTTGCTGTTTGCCGGAACCGTCAGTGAAGTCTTAGTTTTCAGAAATCCGACAGGTGCCTTCACCCCTTCGGAGACACGTACCGCCTCAAAACGTTCAGGCTGCAAGTCCATCGGAGGGATGGGACAGGGAACAAGCAGACGTCCGGGATAGTCGCGCGATCCCTTCGCGCCCCCTTCGATACCTGCGCGGGCAGGCAGCCACTTGCTGTCGTCGTAAGCAAGCCGTTCCCATCCCCAGGGATACTTCGAGGCAGAGAGAAGTTCACCGGGTCCCGCCACATAATAGCCCAGGACGGGCTTATGCCAGGGAGCGTATGCTTCGTTCTTCATGCACAACCAGGAAGCATCGGTGTTGACCACGGCCTCAGCATCCGTATTTCCTTGCAGAAGAAATCCAGTCTGGTTAAAACTTATCTGTGCAACCGGCTTCTGTTCGGCATAATTCCAGACGACAGCTGCCAACACATTCTTTCCCTTTTTCAGGTAAGGAGCCAGATCAACCGTTTCAAAATTCCAGTTATAGATATCCCCGCGTGCCGGCCCAAGCGAGACGAAACGGCCGTTCAGATAGAGCTTATAACGATTGTCAGCCGTCACATGGACAATAAAGCGGGACGGGACTTCGTCCAGTTCGAACGTCTTACGCATATGGTAGACGCCATACACATTGGCTGGCTCTCCAGGCATGGAAATCCAGTGCGCTTTCCAACGTCCGGCAAGGAGTCCGGGATTGATGTCGGCTTGCCGGTAACCTTCCAAACGGATCTGGGCGCCAAGCGACAGACTGCAAAGTAGAGATAGAAAAATCAATACACGTGTCTTCATTCAATACATTGGTATTAGAGATTAAACAAATAAGGACAGAGGCAAAGATACTATTTTTATTCTGTTATTTAGTGTTACCGCGCAAAAGAGGTATCGAGATCAAAAGGAGACGCTTTCGCACCGCGAGGCCGAAATACTCATGGATGTCTTCATCACCAAGCTCCGTAAAAAACTAAAAGCCGATCCCTCGGTCCAGAAACTGAATCTACGAGGAATCGGCTATAAGCTGATATTTTAGAAAATCAAATAAACAGTTCCGGTTCGCGGCGGGCGCTAAAGTTCTTATGCAACATCGCCGTGTAAGGAGTGTCGAACGTGCGGGCGCCTTCGGGACATTCCTTCACACAAGCGCAACATTTGATGCAGGTCGCCGGATCACTGAACATACGGTCGTCGACAATCGAAATGGCCGATACGGGGCATACGTCGATGCAATATTCACACTGCGTACACAAATCCTCATCCGTCACAGGAGCCTGCGGCGTGGAAGGGCCTTTTACCTTGTAGGGAAAATTTCCTTTCATCTCCAACGGCTTCAGGCAGGAAAGTTCATCCACTTTTTCGAGCTTCGCTTTGATCGCACGTCCGAAGTTGACGGCGGCTTTATGGTCGACATTGTCAGGACGTCCGGCAGCGATCGGCATATCCTTGCGGCTGAAAGAGTGCTCTCCGATGAAAGCACCTGCCGAAACAGGGACAAAGCCGGCGGAAGCCAACGTGTCGGACAATTCTTTCAGCGCATCCTCGTAATCGCGGTTGCCGTAGACCACAACCGGAACGACCGGAGCCTGATGGGCATGGAAGGCACGAAGCCGTTCCATCGCCGTCTCGGCTACACGCCCGCCATAGACGGGGGCGGCCACGATAGTCAGTTCGTCGTCATGGATATCGAGTTCTTCCGCCGGGGCATCGTAAGTAATGTCCGACTCCAGCAGGACGTCGCCGCTCAGTCCTTCCGCAATCGCATAGGCAGTCTTGGCTGACGTATGCGTCGGGGAGAAATAAATGATATGTATATGCTTATATTCCATTATTCCTTATTTTAAAGCTGATTCAATCTTTTCCATCAGTTCGGCAAATTCTTCGTCGCTATAGCCTTTGGTGGCATACACCACTTTGCCGGTCTTGTCGACCAGATAGCTACGCGGGATCAGGTTCTTGGCAAAAGCGCCATAGATAGCCCGGTTCCTGTCCGGATAGAGGGGGAAGGTAAAACCTTTCTTTTCGTTATACTTCTGCAATTCGGCGTCCGTATGCTCGCGGCCGATCACCAACAAGGCGAAATCCTTATTGTCCTTATACTTCGGCCAAAGCGTCTTCTGCACCTCAGCAAGTTCTTTCTGGCAGGGAGGACACCAGGTAGCAAAAAAGTTCACCAGGATCACTTTCCCCTTCAAGGAAGAAGAAGGCGTCTGCGTACCATTATCGTTCACAATCGTAAAAGCCGGCATCTGTTGCCCTACTTTTACAAGGTCGCCACTCTCATCCTGCGCCTTCAATACGAGGGCAAGGAGAGCAAAAAAGGTAAGGAATAAATACTTTCTCATCTTATCATTGTTTATTTTTTGTTTGTGGAGCTTCCGGCAGTCGGAAACATCCTAAATCGTTCGGCGAAGCTCTCCGGCAGCCGGTAAAGCCCAAAATCAACAGGAGAAACTTTCCGGCAACCGGAAAACTTCCCCTGTTGGCATTTTATTATTTCTGCATACCCTGCGCAACATCGTAGCCGGCTTTCAAAGCCTTGAGGTTCATTTCGACGATCTCTTCGCCTTTGCGTCCGAAGATGCGACGGATACCATCGGCAATCTTGTCATATTCGATCCCGATAAAGGGAGCGGCAGCTCCCAGCATCACGATGTTGGCCGCACGGACGGAACCCACCTCCTTGGCGATCGCTTCCACATCCAGCACGACCTTATGCGGCAGTTTCCGCAGTTCTTCGCTCACTTTTTCCACCTCCGGATAATTGGGGATGTTGATGAAAGGTTCAGAATTGGTCACCAGCCAGCCCTCCTTCTTCAGATACGGCAGGTAGCGAAGCGCTTCCATCGGTTCGAGCGAGATGATAAGGTCGGCCTGCCCCAGCGGGATCAGATCGGACGCAATCGGCTGGTCGGACAGACGGAGGTTGGACTGCACGTCGCCCCCACGCTGACTCATTCCGTGAACTTCGGCTTGTTTCATGTACAAACCTTCTTTTAATGCGGCTTCACCGATAACGGCAGCGATGGAGAGGATGCCCTGTCCTCCCACACCGGATAATATAATATCTGCTTTCATTTCTTGCTTGCTTTTTTCTTTCTTGTTAATGTCTGGATACATTCGCGGCGGGGGATCAAGACAGATACGCCTTTATATTCGATCTCTTCGCGTATGATCGCTTTCATCTCGTCGTAGTTCTTCTTCAAAGGAACCATAACGCGGATATGGGCCGGATCGACACCGATACCGGCACATATCGATTCGAGGCGTCCTGTTCCCGCAGAGTCCTGTCCGCCGGTCATAGCTGTCGTCTCGTTATCGGAAATAACGATCGTGATATTCGTATTTTCATTGACGCAATCGAGCAAGCCGGTCATTCCGGAGTGCGTGAACGTCGAGTCGCCGATCACCGACACAGCCGGGTAAACGCCCGCGTCGGAAGCTCCTTTGGCCATCGTGATAGAGGCCCCCATGTCGATACAAGTGTCGATTGCCCGGAAAGGAGGCAAAGCTCCCAACGTGTAGCAGCCGATATCGCCGAACACTTTGGCGCCTTTGTACCCGGCGAGCACTTCATTCAGCGCTTCGTACATATCGCGGTGTCCGCAACCCTGGCACAATGCGGGCGGCCGCTGTTCGACAACTTCCGGAGTGGCATAGTAGCTTGTGATCTGCTTGCCCAGCGCCTTGCCGACAGCATCGGGAGTCAGCTCGCCATCGCGTTGCAACGTTCCGTCGAGACGGCCATGCACCTGGATGCCGATGCTAAGGAAACCTTTCAATTGCTCCTCGACTACCGGATAACCTTCTTCGAGGACAAGTATTTCCTTGCATTCGCTGACGATCTTTTCGACCATCTTGCGGGGCAGCGGGTATTGACTGATCTTCAATACCGGATGTTCGAACCCGTCAGGATAGTTCTCCGAAAGGTAATTAAACGCAATACCGGTCGTGATGATGCCGAGGTCCTTGTTCGGGCCTTCGAAATAGGTATTATAGGGAGAGGCTTCGGAAGAAGCGGTAAATGTATCCTGTGCCGAGATCAACGTCTTGAAGCGTTTGCGGGCAAGCGCCGGAAGGAGGATAAAACGCTGACGTCCGTCTTCGGGAGTATGCATTTCGTTCTCCACCTTCTGTTCACGTCTGACCACACCTGCACGGGAGTGAGCCATACGGGTGGTGATGCGCACCAAAACGGGGTAACCCAGCTTTTCGGACAATTCGAACCCTTCATATACCATGTCGTATGCCTCCTGCTGGCTGGACGGCTCAAGCATCGGGATCATGGCGAAGTTGCCATACATACGGTTGTCCTGTTCATTCTGTGAAGAGTGCATCGAAGGGTCATCGGCTGTAATGATGATCATACCTCCATTGATACCGCTCATGGCAGCATTCATAAAACAATCGGCGGCAACGTTCAGCCCCACATGTTTCATGCAGCAAAGAGCCCGCTTGCCTGCGTAGCTCATACCCAAAGCAGCTTCCATTGCAGTCTTTTCATTCGCGCTCCAACGGCAGTGAATGCCCCTTTCCTTTGCGACGGCCGAACCTTGTATAAATTCGGTAATCTCGGTCGAAGGGGTTCCCGGATAGGCATAAACACCGGACAGACCTGCATCGATAGCAGCTTGTGCCACGGCTTCATCCCCTAAAAATAGATGTTTTTCCATGTAACGTTTATTTGTTTTAATTGATTTTTCTGTGTTATCCAACTCACAAAGATAAGACTTTTATGACAAATCAAAAGGTAAAAGCCATTATTTACGCCCGCCGCTCCTATCGTATGCGACGCCTGTTCAGCTCCGCCCTGTAGCGGTTGGCGTTGCGGTTATGCTCGGCAAGGGTGGCGGCAAAGTTATGACGTCCGGAGAAATCTTCCTTCGCACACATATAAAGATAGTTATGCTTCATATGGTTCAGCACGGCATCCAGCCCCCTGATCGTCGGGATGCGGAGCGGCCCGGGAGGAAGTCCGGCATGTTTGTAGGTATTGTAGGGAGAATCGATCTCCAAATGTTCGAACAGGATACGCTGGAGGGAGAAGTCACCCACGGCAAACTTAACGGTCGGATCGGCCTGCAGAGGAATACCGCGTTGCAGCCGGTTGAGATACAGACCTGCCACGATGGGATATTCGTCTGCCGCCGCCGTCTCTTCCTCGACTATGGAGGCGAGGATGGCGACTTCGACCGGCGTCAATCCGATCTCCTTCGCTTTCGCCAGGCGGATGTCGTTCCAGAAAGCCTTGTATTCACGCTGCATACGCTGCATCAGTTTCCCGGCGGAAATGTTCCAGTACACCTCGTAGGTGTTGGGAATAAACAACGCAAGAATCGTCTCGGGCGTAAAGCCCAGCGAAGCGCAGTAGGCGGAATCGGTCAGCAGAGGGAGCAGGTCGTCCTCCCCGATCATCAGCTGCCCGGCAAGCCGCTCGGCCAGATCCTGCTTGAAACGTATATTATTAAAGGTGATCCGGGTAGCCTCCTGGTGCCCGCGGCGCAAGTTGTTGAGTAGCGCCAGGTTATTCATCCCCGGCTCCACGGCGTAGCGCCCGGTACGCATATTGGCGGGATATCCCAGCATTCCGGCAAGCTGCCTGAAACTCCCGATATGCCGGCAACCGGCAGAATCGACCAACTGGCGACAGAGGTCGCCGAAATCTTTCTTCCCGTCAATATAAATATATACGGTCTTGCTCGGCTCGAAATCAGGCGCAAGCACCAGACGGTATGCCCAGAACCCCGCCCCTGCCAATAAAAGCACGATAAACGAAAGGATTCCGGTTATGAGAGTGCGCTTCCGCATCTTTTTTTTCTTCATATTATATATAGTCTGCTGTATATCAGAACCGGCCACAAAAATAGTATCTTTTTCCCGAATGCCCTACCTCTTTTCAAACTTATTCCTGCAACAGCGACCGGAAGGACAAATGCAATCTTTTTTAATTCTGAAATCATCTGATTGCCAACAACGTGGAGGGAGAAATGTTTTTTTCTTAAAAAATAATGCACAAAATGCTTTGTGTATTTAAAAACTTAAGCATATCTTTGCAGCGCAATTCAAGGAAATGAAGCGCGAAACCCATGGAAGTGTGGGTGAGTGGCTGAAACCACCAGTTTGCTAAACTGACGTACTCGTAAGGGTACCGGGGGTTCGAATCCCCCCGCTTCCGCTCCAAAGGCTGTCTATCGAAAGATTGACAGCCTTTGTTGTTTCAGGGCGGACCGTGCAACTCAGTTCGTCGTCAAGCGCGACTTGCCGGGATTAGTTCCAAAGGTTGGAAACAAAGAAAAAGGAATGCCTACCGCTTAGTAAAAAGGCCGGCATCCCTTCCGGAAAAGACTTATACCTTTTTCAGGACAGGTTATAACCTATTCACGAACGGCCTATAGGCTATAATCTTTTCCCTATAGGCTATATTTTACACGACGGGAATCATATTATATGACTCCTGTCTCCCTTTTTCATAAAACCAATCCTGGTTCACACTACTGCAACTCATTAATTAACTGGGATTTGATGTTAACCCTATAAAAATTTGAGATTTTTGAATCATCGCGGCAAAGGCAGATACTCTTATTATATACGGGTAAAAAGAGGGGATCGCGGAGACGCTTACCCGGAGGTAAGTCCAAGCCTTCACAGGGTTCACATTAAATAATTGGCTATTAAATATTTACAAATGCGTGAACCCTATCCTATCCTTCATATACTGGGGCGGAAGGAAGCTATATAATACCTATTCGTCACTTCCGGAAACCACATTTGCACACTCGCTAAATATTATTTTCTTTATTAACATACCATAATCCATTCGCTTAATCAGTAATTCGCATTTATGACTTGAATCATAAACCATACCTCCCATTCTTTTCCGTTTATACAAATCCTACCCTTCGCATTCTCTCCATAATTTTTAGGAAACGGTTTCTAAAATAGCACAATTACAATCAAAAGCCAAAACGTTTTATTCCTGCCTCTTGTTAATTCCCATGCTATAAGAATAGTGGACAATCGCCAGAACATATCCATGTGACTGACGAACTTTGTCACGTATAAACCGAGATTTGTCATATGATATACTTATTGATTTTATTGGCCTTCACGATTTCCGCCCTGATGTCGATGATCATTATTCCAAGGATTCTGGTCGTCGCGCTGAAAAAGCGACTTTTTGACATCCCGGACAGCCGAAAGGTACATAAAGGGGCTATCCCAAGACTGGGAGGATTGTCTTTCGCTCCGTCAATCCTGTTCTCCCTCGCGTTCGTTACCGCCCTCTATTGTGCGGGATATATGTACGGGCAGCAAATACCGCTATGGTTGTTCACACATATCCTGTCGGAGTTTTATCTGCTGGTGTGCGGGGTGATCCTGCTCTACCTCGCCGGACTTAAAGACGATTTGGTGGGGATGCGTTATACCAAGAAGTTCATGGTGCAGATCGTGGCGGCCTTGCTCCTGCCGTTGTCGGGGCTGTGGATCAACAACCTGTACGGATTGTTCGGGGTGCACGAGCTGGCATCGTGGATAGGTATTCCACTTACTATCGTCGTAATCGTGTTTATCACCAACGCCATCAACCTGATCGACGGGATCGACGGACTGGCTTCGGGACTGAGTGGTTCGGCATTGCTCGTGCTCGGCAGCCTCTTCCTGATCAACGGATTGTGGATATACGCCATGCTGTCGTTCGCTACGCTGGGGGTACTGGTGCCCTTTTTCTATTACAACGTTTTCGGGCAGGCGGATCACGGGAGAAAAATTTTTATGGGCGATACGGGAAGCCTGACACTGGGCTATATCCTGGCGTTTCTTGCCATCCGCTATGCGTCCTACAATCCGGACGTGGCGCACTATTCCGCCGGGGCGATCGTGATCGCCTTCTCAACACTGATCGTGCCGATGCTCGACGTAGTACGCGTAATGATCGTACGGGCACGCAACCATCGGCCACTCTTCAAACCGGACCGCAACCACATCCATCATAAATTCCTCGACATGGGGATGAGTGCACACAAGGCGATGATCAGCATCGTCCTGATCGCCTGCCTGTTCAGTAGCCTCAATATCCTGCTGGTGTCGTTCGTGAATATCAATATCGTGTTTGCCGGCGACATCGTGATCTGGGTGGCATTGAGCATTTGGTTTGAAAAGGCAGGAAACAAAAAAGAATCTTTAAACGGAAAAGAATGGGTCAAACGAATTTAGAAAAAATACAGATAATGAAAGCATGTTTTATGGGATTGGGCTATATCGGCCTGCCTACCGCAATTATCGCAGCCGGAAGCGGCATTGATGTCATCGGGGTCGACGTAAACCCGAAGGTGGTGGATATGACAAACCGGGGTATAATCCATATCGTGGAACCGGGTTTGCAGGAGTTGTGTGCAGAAGTCGTGGAATCGGGCAAACTGAGGGCATCGGGTACTCCAGAGGAAAGCGATGTGTACCTCGTCGTCGTGCCGACTCCGTTCAAAGGCAACCACGAACCGGACATTTCATACGTCGAAGCAGCCACCCGTATGGTCGCCCCTTTCCTTAAAAAGGGGGATCTCTTCGTGATCGAGTCGACCTCGCCTGTCGGGACTACCGAGAAGATGGCGAACCTGCTCTACGCGTTGCGCCCAGAGCTGGAAGGGAAAATATATATCGCTTACTGTCCGGAGCGTGTCTTACCGGGCAACGTCATCTACGAACTGATGCAGAACGACCGGGTGATCGGCGGCATCAACGCCGAATCGACCGAAAAGGCAGTACAATTCTACAGCCGTTTCGTCAAGGGGACGCTCCACCGGACAAACGCCCGGACAGCGGAGATGTGCAAGCTGACGGAGAATTCATCGCGCGACGTCCAGATCGCTTTTGCCAACGAGCTTTCGCTAATCTGCGACAAGGCGGGTATCAACGTCTGGGAGCTGATCGAACTCGCCAACAAGCACCCGCGTGTCAACATCCTGCAACCGGGTTCGGGCGTGGGAGGCCATTGCATCGCCGTCGATCCTTATTTCCTAACCTCCGAGTTTCCCTACGAGTCGCAGCTTATCTCGAAAGCACGCGAGATCAACAACTATAAGGCGTTCTGGTGTGCCGAAAAGACCGAAAACGCCATCCTCCGCTTCTTCCTCGAGCACCACCGCAAGCCGGTAGTGGCTCTGATGGGTCTCGCCTTCAAGCCTGACATCGACGACCTGCGCGAATCGCCAGCCAAATACATCACTTCGAAAGTCCTCCAACGTTCAGCCGACACCGACATCCTGATCGTCGAACCCAACGTTCTCGAACATCCTGTCTTCAAACTGACCGACTACGAAGATGCCTACTCCCGCGCCGACATCGTCGCCTTCCTCGTCGCCCACAAAGAATTCAAAACATTACCCCACACCGAAGGAAAGGTGATATTGGATTTTTGCGGGGTGTTTAAAAAATAGGGATGGGCATAGCGAACAAATCCAAACCCATCAACGCGGCTTCAATCAAAAGAAATTTTGTATTGAACCTCCTGAATACGGTAACGGCGCTCCTTTTCCCTTTGATTACGTTTCCTTATGCTTCACGGATTTTATTTGCGGAAGGCATTGGGCGGGTACAGTTCTTCCTGTCGATTATTGACTACATCGCCTTATGCACAGCATTAGGAATTCCTTTATACGCCGTACGGGAAATTGCAAGAGTACGGGACGACACGGTATTACGAAGCAAAACGACTACTGAAATCCTATTGCTTCATGCCCTGTTGACATTAGCGGGTTATGGGGTTGTGCTGCTGCTGGCTTTCACGATTGCCAAGATTGAGGTGGATGTTCCTTTATTCCTGTTGCTCAGTGCTACTTTATTTTTCAACGCGATCGGAGTTGCCTGGTTCTATCAGGCGATAGAAGATTTCAAATATATCACGATTCGGACCCTGATCGTCCGTGTTGTGTCTCTGGTCACTCTCTTTGTGTTTGTCAAAAACAGGAACGACTTATTCTACTATGCCGCCATCCTGGTAATTGCAAACGTAGGGAGTAACGTATTCAACTTCTTTCGTCTACGAAAATACATCCTGTTCATTCCTTGGAAAGAGTTAAACCTGTGGAAACATCTGAAACCGGCTCTACGGATATTCATTCTGAACCTGATGATCAGTATTTATGTCAATCTCGATTCCATCATGCTGGGCTTTCTCAAAGATGAACAGGCTGTCGGATTCTATACGGCCGCCACACGAGTGACAAAAGCGGTCATAGGAATAGTCTCGTCATTGGGTATGGTGCTTCTCCCCAGGTTCTCCAATATGATCAGCAACAGGCAACTAAAAGATTTCAGAGCTTTGGCGGATAAGGCGGTAAGCTTTATTATCTGCCTGTGCCTGCCGATGGCGACGGGAATCGTCTTCATGTCGACGCCGATTATCCATCTGTTTTGCGGGCCGGATTTCGATCCTTCCATCTTCACCTTGCAACTGATCGCCCCAACCATTCTCTTCATCGGTATATCGGGAATCCTGGGTATGCAGATCCTCTATCCACAAGGAAAAGAAAAGCTGGTTATAATCGCAACGGGGACGGGAGCGGTCATCAATTTTACACTGAATTACTTACTAATCCCCCAGTACTTCCAATACGGCGCAGCCTTCTCCACCTCGATAGCCGAGTTGTCTGTACTCGTCACAATAATCCTGATCGGAAAGAGATTCCTTCCGATCAGGTTCATAAGCAGGCAAAACCTGCAATATGTCCTGGGGACTCTCCTAATAACGTTTTTTTTGTTTCTAATAAATCATGTAAGGCTTAACGACTATCTGAAAGTACTTATCGGAATACCGGCATCGATCATCCTCTATAGCCTGTACCTCTATAGCCGGAAAGATATATTTGCCTTACAGATCAAAAATATCCTTGTATCAAAATTAAAATTACATATATGAAAGAGTATGATTACCTGATTGTCGGAGCCGGACTATATGGTTCCGTATTCGCCTACAAAGCAAAGCAGGCAGGAAAGAAAGCATTAGTCATAGACAAACGTCCGCATATTGGAGGAAACCTGTATTGTGAAAACATAGAGGGAATCAATGTTCACAAATACGGAGCCCATATTTTCCATACATCCAACAAGGAAGTATGGGATTTCGTCAACTCTATTGTCGAGTTCAACCGGTATACGAACTCACCGCTTGCCAACTACAAAGGGAAATTATTCAATCTTCCCTTCAATATGAATACATTTTACACATTATGGGGCACGAAAACACCGGAAGAAGCGATGAAAAAGATCGAAGAACAGCGAAAGACTTCCGGTATTGCCGATCCTCAAAACCTGGAAGAGCAAGCGATCTCATTGGTTGGGAAAGACATCTATGAGATATTAATCAAAGGATATACAGAAAAACAGTGGGGCAGGAAAGCAACGGAGGTTCCAGCTTTCATCATCAAAAGGTTACCTGTACGCTTCACTTTTGACAATAATTATTTTAACGACCGGTATCAAGGTATACCCATCGGTGGCTATAACAAACTGATAGAAGGCCTGCTTGAAGGCACTGAAGTCCGGACAGGGATTGATTTTTTCTCTGACCGCCCCTACTTCGAACTGCTCGCCGATACGTTAGTCTATACCGGCAAGATTGACGAATTCTACCGTTATCAATTCGGGAAGCTGGCATACAGGAGCCTCCGCTTCGAGGAAGAGATATTGGATTGCCCCAACTATCAAGGAAATGCCGTCGTAAACTATACGGATGCAGAAGTGCCTTTTACACGTATTATCGAACACAAGCATTTCGAATTCGGTACACAAAGCAAAACTGTCATCACGCGCGAATATTCCACCGAATGGAAGGAGAACGACGAACCTTACTATCCTATTAACGATCATGGTAACAATGATGTTTATAGGCAATACAAGGAGCTGGCCGACAAAGAGGAGAATATCATCTTTGGCGGACGCCTCGCCGAATACAAGTATTACGATATGCACCAGATTATCGAAGAAGTTCTTAAAAGGTTTTGATATGATTGTATATGCATTTGTCGTGACTTACAACAGGCTCGATCTGCTAAAAAAAACAATTGCCTGTCTGCAACATCAATCCTACCCCATCGATAAATTGTTTATCGTGAATAATGGTTCGACCGATGGCACGGCTGAATGGTTATCCACTCAGCCCGGTTTACAGATAATCCACCAACAGAATACCGGCGGTGCCGGTGGTTTTTCTACCGGAGTCCGATTCGCATACGAGGAAGGTGCCGACTGGATATGGATGATGGATGATGATGTTTTCCCGGCACCGGATTGCCTGGAAACATTACTGAAATATAGTGACCGTTCACTTTGCCTCCATCCGGCAAGATATTATTCCGACGACGTTTATGTCCCATGGGGATATCAGTATGACATACGAAGGGATAAGGAGATAAAAGTCTCTCCTAAGAATTTTGAGAAAGATATTTTTTCCGTTAATGTCGGTTGTTTCGAAGGGATGCTTATCCACCGTTCCATTATCCGTAAGATCGGTTTCCCGGACAAACGTTTTTTTATCACCAGCGACGACAGGATATACGGGCATCTCGCAAGCCAGTATACGGATGTCACACTCGTGCGGGATGCCAAATTAAAACGGCAGGCTCTTTCTTCCGAAACAAAATACAGCCCGATGTATACCTACTATCTGATCCGGAATTTCCATCTCCGAAACGAATACTGCCGGAAACTATCTGAAAACAAAGGATTCACTTTCTGGACAAAAATCAGATTTACCCTTGGTATTTTGAAATCGTATACATACAGGTACTCACAGTTGGATAAACCTCTCAGGCAGAAAATGAAAAAAGCGGTCCGCAAAGGAGCGATAGACTGTCTCAAAAAGAAAACGGGTAATACATTCGCGATCTGAAATGCTGACAATTTCGAGGAATAGCATTGACTATATATTTATATGTATCATCTTGTTGTTTTCAACGAGTGCCAATATACATTTATCCGGTATCCCAGGGTGTATCCTTTTGTTTACATGCACTCTTTCGTACCAGCTTATCCAGGAAAGGAAAATACTTATCAGCCGTAAGTTTTTACTCTTCATTGGGTTGCTATTGGTTTATTTCGGATTACTCTCTTTCCTGCACCACCAGCTGGAATATTACAAGTTCATTTGTTATTTCACCTATTCGTATGCGGCGTATGCGGCTATACGGATTGTCTCAAACAATCTTTTATTTTACACCGAGACAGCCATTACCATGTTCGCCTACATTAGCGTGTTTTTCTTTTTATGGCAACTTGCCAATCCGGCAAGCCTGTTTTATATCATCAAACTGATCGGCGTACAATACCCGGATGCCCTTGCATCATCCGAAAACAGGTTTGCCTACAACATACTTATATACTCGATAAACTCCCCGTTCGACGGATCGTTTACCCGCAACTGCGGGCTATTCTTCGAACCGGGGTTACATGCATGCATTCTCTGCCTGGCATTGGCACTGAATATAATGAGAAACGGCCTAAAATTCGGAAGACGTTTTTTCCTTCTCACCTGCGTATTACTGACGACTCTCTCGACAACCGGGTTTATTATCTATCTGTTCATTTTGATAGTAGTGGGATATAACCGGTCAAAGAAGTATTCGCTCCTACTCTTTCCTCTGTTCATCCTGATTCTTTTGCCACTTTTGTATTCAGACTTTTTTATTCTGAAAATCACAAATGACTATGAGCAGATGATCAACTACGAACAGGTGTTCCAGTTGGCCAAGGAGACGGATTCCACACAAACTCCCGGAAGGTTGATCTCGCTCAGGTTGGCATTCATAGACTTTCTACATCACCCGTTTTGGGGTGGGGGAACAAAAGTCTCCTCTTTGTCCGACCTGTATGACGGGGAAGTAATGCTGGTAAGCGGATTTGCCATGCTATTGGTCTACTATGGGATATCGATGGCTATCATTTGGATGTACGTTTTTTACAGATTCTCGGTATTTGTCCAATCGTTTTATCAGGTGGAAGGTGCCAAATATCTACTTTTTATAGTTTTGCTTCTGATATCTTTATCATATGAAATCGAGTTTCCTCTCTTTTTCTTGATTGCGACTTTACCTTTCTTCTATTCATACGAACATAAAACAATATCGCATCCAATAAAAAACAACTCTAAGTTTGCGTAAAGCAAGAAGCTGAGGTTAATTTATATCTTTGTTGTATGAAGAAACTAAATTAACCGACTAACGGAAGTACACTAATGGAAAACGATAGTCTTTAAAGACTAGTTATTGTAACAGACTTCCGTTAGTCAAGCAGGCAAAGACTAAATAGATTATTGATATATAATAGGATATCATTTAGAGTAGTAGCCCATTCCTGCTTTCGGTTAATCCAAAAACAATATAAAGGTATGAATAAATTATTTATCGGGATTGATTTCTCCAAGAAAAAAGTAGATGTAAGTGTGATAGAGAAAGAAAACATATCTTCAGGTGTCCACCGTGAGTTCAGTAATGATGTTGCCGGACATGAGAGTCTGTTGGCATGGCTTTGTGATAGCTATCCGCAGACAGGCAAAGATCAGATGCTCTTTTGCGGTGAGAACACGGGACTTTACAGCGTTTGTTTGAGTAACACTCTCGCGCACGAGGGTTATACACTGTGGCTGGAACATCCTTACAGGATCAAACACAGCAGCGGCATGCAACGCGGGAAAAACGATAAATTGGATTCATTGCTGATCGCACAATACGCTTGCCGTTTCGAGGATATGGCCAAGGTCTATACCCCCAATACGGAAACCATCCGGGCGCTGCACTCATTTTTCACATTCCGTGATTTATTGGTGAAAATGAAAAATGAAGCATTGGTACATGCCAAAGAACTCCATTCGGTCCTAAAAGGGAATCACGCAACAGATTACATATATCAACATAGCCTGACACAAGTGGATAACTTGAACCGTGAAATAAAAGATGTGGAAAAGGAAATAATGGATCTGATCAACAGTGAAGAGGAGATCAAAAACAATTATGAGCGTATTACATCCATCAAAGGCGTGGCTTTTGTCAACGCCCTTGCTTTGATCGTTTATACCGAAAACTTCACCTGTTTTGACGATCCGCGCAAGCTGGCCTGCTATGCGGGAGTGGTACCGTTCCAACGAACCTCCGGCTCCAGTGTCAAAAGCAATGCCAAGACAAGTGGATTTGCCAATAAAAAACTAAACACGCTACTCACCCAAGCGGCACGAACCGCTGCCATACATGATCCAATATTAAGAGAATATTACAGGCGCAAAAGAGAAGAGGGGAAGCATCATAATTTAGTTATAAACAATATTAGAAACAAACTGATACATCGAATCTGTGCATTGGTCAGGAACCAAACTTTCGACCAAACGGCTTAGATTTTTGCAATATTCTTAATTTGTTTTAAAATCTTTCCGTTTATTTGGTTGGGAACATAGATTACAATGAATATATTGCAAGTTATATATAGCCTTTCGCAAGGTGGAGCCGAACGTTTCGTTGTCAATTTATCTAATGAACTGGCAGAAAAGGGACATCAGGTTACACTATGTACTTTCAGGGATGACGAGGCCACCCCGACAATGTCATTCAACCGGCAATTTCTGAATGAGAAAGTCCGTTATGTCAATCTAAAAATCTCGACGGGCTTTTCGATCAAAAAAATAAAACGGGTAGAGGACTTCGTAAAGGAGACGGAACCCGACATCATCCATTGCCATTTGAATGTAATCCCCTACTTCTACCGACTGGCAGCAACCAACCGGAAAATAAAAATATTCCATACGTTACATAACCTTGCCGAAAAGACATACGAGGGTAAATATCAGTTTTACGTCAACAAATTCTTTTATGCTAACCGGTTAATCAGGCCAGTCACCATTTCCAGGGAATGCCAACTTTCGTATGAAAGACTTTACAAATTACCTGAAGTTTCCTGCATAAACAATGGTTGCCCGGAAGTACTCCCTTCCCCTCTGTTTCCTGAAACTCACAAAGAGGTTTCAAGCTATAAAGCAAACGCAACTGATCCGGTTTTCATCCATGTTGCCAGATTTCATCCACAAAAGAACCAGGAAATGTTGATCAATGCTTTTAACAAACTGGCTACCGAAAAAGATCAATTTACGCTTCTCATTATCGGGAATGGCTTTGATACACCGAAAGGGCTTGAACTGCAACAAAAAGCTTGTCGGAATATCCATTTTTTAGGACTAAAGCCTAATGTCGGTGATTATCTTCTCTGCTCCGATGCTTTCTGCCTGACATCACAGTACGAAGGTTTGCCCATCAGCCTGTTGGAAGCTCTGTCATGTGGGTGTGTTCCTATATGTACCGCCGTAGGGGGAATCACGGATGTGATTGAAGACAAGGTAGAAGGTTATCTCTCGGATTTGTCAGTCGACTCTTATTTTTCTGCAATAAAAGCATTCATGAATCGTCCGAACTATATAAACAAAGAGACATTGAAAATACATTTCAAAAGCAATTATTCGATGAAACAATGCACTGATAAATATCTGCAAATCTATCACTCATAAAGAATATATATATGTTTCAAAACACAATAAAAATGAGACAACTAAAAATATTATTCACTGTTCCTTCATTATCTTTGATCGGCGGTGTTGCTAATCACTACTCCGGATTGAAAAGTTACTGGACAGAAAATGTCAAATATAATATAATAGGGAAAAGGCATAACATAAAAGGAATATATTGGTTACCTTTTGATATCATCAAGTTTACTCTGAACTTAATCTTCTTTTCTCCGGATATCGTCATTTTAAACCCTTCTTTAGGAGTGTCTGCATTAAAAAGAGATACCATATTTCTAACACTAAGTAGATTATTCCACAGAAAAACAGCCCTGTTTTTCCACGGTTTCAACGAAAATGCTGTTACAAACATCGACAAAAGGAGATTAACAAAAACATTAAATCGGAATGTCTGTATATTCGTTTTAGCAAAAAACTTCAAAAAAACATTCGAAATGTGGGGGGTAAAAGTTCCTATTTATACAATGACAACCAAAGTTGATGACAGGCTTGTTGATAATTTTAACATCCATTCTCGTACAGGGAACATTCAAAATATTCTTTTTTTATCACGTATTACCATAGAAAAAGGAATCTTTATTGCAATACAGGCTTACCAAAAATTACAAACCCTTCATCCACAACTAAAACTTACGATTGTCGGGGAAGGAGATGCTTTAAAAGAAGCAGAAAATTACTGTGCAAAACACAATTTACAACATGTGATATTCACAGGTGCTTTACAAGGCGAGAAATTGAAAGAAGCCTTCCGTAATGGAGATTTATATTTATTCCCTTCCTTCCATGAAGGAATGCCAACTTCTGTTTTGGAAGCCATGGCTTTTGGGATTCCAGTCATAACACGTCCGGTAGGAGGCTTGGTTGATTTTTTTGAAAATGGAAAAATGGGAAAAATGGTCGATAGCATGAAACCATCCGACTTCACTGATGCAATAGAGCCTCTTCTTACAAATGCCACTCTGGTAAAACAAATGTCACAATATAATTATCAATATGCACAAAAGCATTTTCTGGCATCCCGAATTGCACTTAATATGGAAAACAAACTTAAAACAGTTTTAAACTTTAAAGGATAACACAAAGAACATTATGATAAATACTTCCTATCTCAATCAAATGATAAACGGACTGGACAAATGGCTACAATCCATCCAGTTCTGTTATATGGAATGTAATTATGTCCCGGAAAAATTATTGACGAACAATCATCATTTAAATATTATTTTAAGAACTTTCTTTCGTCTTTTTCCTATCAATATCAGAGGGGATAAAAAAGGAGATACATATCCCTTAACACCTCAAGCAAATGTTGCATTATTAAAAGCATATAACCTATCAAAAAACAAAAAAGTTATCCAAATACTTCTTAAACGAATAAGGAAACTCCGTTCAACAAAGACAAAACATTTTGCATTAAAGCAAGGTATAAAAATATCTATTAGTTTATATGAAAATGATAAAGATGATCCAACTCCATTAAATACAGTATGGTTCGGACAATTTCTTTTGGAAGAACAAACAGGGATATTCAGTAAACAAAATAAAAAAAAACTTCTATTATCCATATCAGATTATTTAATAGAAGAACTGGGATATAACGATCACTATTCAGAGGGAGTCTATTTTTACTACGGACCTACGCTAAAAAAAGAGATATACAATGCAAGCGCTTTAATAAGTGCATTTCTACTGCGTGTCGGTCATTTATATGATATTCAACTCTATAAAACACTGGGAGAGAGAGGTATCCAATACATTGTTAATAAACAAAATGACGATGGTAGTTGGTTTTATGCTTCCCCTCCCGAAAGGAAATCGATCGATTGTTTCCACCAATCTTACATTTTACAAGCTCTCTGTATAGCAAAAGATTATCTACCATTTGATATTTCCATAAGTATAGAAAAAGGCACTCGCTATTACCGACAGAGCTTATTTAAAATGCGTGGTGATCTGATTATTCCTATCCGGTATGACAAAAGATACCTTCCCCGAAACACATGGTTATTTCAAAGTGTTGATGGGAGAGACATTGCTGAAGCTTTAGTTTTCTTTTCCAAATATAGCTATGACGAGACAATGATAAACGGGCTGCTTTCCTATCTACATAAAGAATTCTATGATAAAAAAACAGGAGCCTTTGCCAGTGAAATTCTAATATGGGGTAAGAATAAAATTCCCTATATCGAATTCCAGGCTTGGTTCCTATATTCTTTAGAGACTGTTTCATCTTATATCAAAAAAGATACGGTATGAAAATTATTTCAATCTATCCCAATTTTAAGAATAAAGGAGGTGCTCAGAATATCACTATACAATTAGCAAAAGAGCTAAATGGAAATACTCCAATCATATTGACAAACACTCCAATTGAAAAAATACATCAGGATTATAAAAAAGAAGATATACACTTTGAGAAATTCAGTATTTATACGATTTTTAAGTATAATACCCCAAACACAGTGTTTCTATCCCACCATCGTTCTCAAACTTCACGTTTGGTGTTTTTAAACTTTTTATTAGCTGGGAAATTAAAAGTTATACATATTGCTCACAGTACATTCACAAACTTAAAATCACTCACATGGTTACCTGAAAAGATCGTAGCCATCTCCAATGGTGTGAAACAAAATCTTATTGACTATTTCCAGATAAAAAACGACAGGATCACCGTCATTTTTAACGGAATAGAAGATATTTTCCACAATACCCATTACACACAAAACACAAACGAAATAAGAATCTTATTAGCAGGACGTATCTGCCCTGTAAAACAACAAATAGAATTAGTCAAACAAACTAAAGGAAAACTATTGCCTCATATTAAGTTTTATTTTGCCGGTACCGGAGAACAAATAGCTTTGCTGAAACAGGAGATTGGAAATTCCGAACAGTATTTTGTATTAGGGCAAATAGATATCGGAGAGGAAATGCCCAAATACGATTACGTCTGTCTGTTTTCTCAGAATGAAGGTTTAGGGCTAACCCTAATTGAAGGGTGTATGTTCGGAAAACCATTAATATCGAATGATCTGGCAAGTGTGCAAGATGTCAATATAAACGGCTATAATGGTTTTGTTGCAAGCACATGGGAAAAACTCGTTACTTGTCTTAACTCATTACCATTGCCCAATTCAGAAAAATATCAATCCTTATCTAAACACTCGAGAGCACTTTATGAAAAACGCTTCAGGGCTTTTACAATGATAAATGAATATAGAACAATCATTAAATCTTTTTTCAAAAATAAGTATGAACGATAACAGAATACAATTAAACGGAATAAAAGTCCATCCCTTTCCCTCAGATTCCAATTTGCTGGAGTATGTGGAGCAACATAAAGGGATATTGGTGGCGATTAATGCAGAGAAGATCCTGCATGCGAATGAACAGATACGGGAGATCGTAAACCGGAACATCGGATATTGTGACGGCATAGGGGCTGTCATAGCAGTACGCCGCCATGGTATCCGGGAGGTCGTCAAGATTGCGGGATGCGAATTATGGCTAAAGATCATTGCATCACTGCATAAAAAAGGAAAAACATTCTATCTGGTCGGGAGCAAACAGCCGATAATAGAAAAAACCGCCGCCAAATTGAAGGAAGATTTCCCCGGCATCAGGATTGCCGGTTACCGAAACGGATATTTACAGACGAAGGCGGAGCAAAAAGAACTGATCGAAGACATTAAAGCGAAGCAACCGGATGCTGTCTTCGTTGCAATGGGATCACCCAGACAAGAGTTGCTGATGGAGGAAATGTACGAAGCACATCCCGCCATCTACCAAGGTTTGGGAGGTAGTTTCGATGTCTATACCGGGAATGTGAAACGAGCGCCCGAATGGTGGGTGAAGCACAATTTAGAATTTGCATACCGCCTCTTGAAACAGCCTTCCCGCATCAAACGACAGATTCATTTAATCAAATTCCTGATACTGGTAAAGGCAGGAAAAATCTAAACAGAAACATCATGAAGAAAATAATGCTTGTCTTCGGCACACGCCCCGAAGCAATCAAGATGGCTCCGCTGGTAAAAGAGTTCAGGAGATATCCCGAAAAATTTGAAACCATAGTCTGCGTCACCGGGCAACACCGGGAGATGCTGGACCAGGTTTTGAGGCTTTTCAATATCCGACCCGACTACGATCTCGACATCATGAAGCAAGGGCAGGACCTCTACGACGTGACTGCACGGGTCCTAACGGGGATGCGGAGCATTCTGCAGGAAACAAAACCAGACATCGTCCTGGTCCACGGAGATACCACCACTTCAATGGTAGCGTCGCTTGCCGCCTTCTATCAACAAATACCGATCGGTCATGTAGAAGCGGGATTACGTACGCACAACATCTACAGCCCTTGGCCGGAAGAGATGAACAGACAGATCACCGGAAGGATTGCCACCTGGCACTTCTCCCCTACAGCCTTGAGCCGTAACAACCTGATTCTGGAAGGGGTGGATGAGGAGAAGATCCGCATTACCGGTAATACAGTGATCGACGCCCTTTACCATGTTGTCGCTACTATCCGGGAAGACTCCACCCTACGTAAACAGCTTGACACCGAACTGACGTCTGCAGGTTATGAAACTACTCCACCTGCCGAACAAAGTAGCTGCAAACTGGTTTTAATAACAGGCCACCGCCGGGAAAACTTCGGTGATGGATTCATCCAGATATGCCGGGCAATCAAGACACTGGCGGAGCGGTACACGAAGGTGGACTTTGTCTATCCTATGCACTTGAACCCAAATGTCAGAAAGCCCATTCACGAAGTGTTCGGAGGCATTCATCTCCCTAACCTGTTCTTTATCGAGCCTTTGGAATATTTACCTTTCGTCTATCTAATGGAGAAGTCGGCACTTATCCTGACCGATAGCGGAGGTATACAAGAAGAGGCTCCGGGCTTGGGAAAGCCCGTGCTTGTCATGCGTGACACGACGGAACGTCCGGAAGCACTCGATGCAGGAACAGTGAAATTAGTGGGAGCGAACTATGACCGGATCGTGAATGAAGTATCCCGCTTGCTGGACGACAATGTTTATTATAATCGTATGAGCCAGGCAGTAAATCCCTATGGTGACGGGACTGCCAGCCAACGAATCGTTCAAACAATAGAAAAAGTAATATGAAAGATCTTGACAAAAAGCACGACATACCGTGCCGGCAAAAGCCATCGGACCGCCATCGAACGAAGCTACGGCTTCTGACAGAATGTATCATTGGATTCCTCTTTCTGCTGGTATCGATTACCATACGTGCACAAATCCCGCAAGAACTGATTGACAAAGCCCGCGCCGCCGGCATGACAGAAGAGCAGATACAAAAAGAAATAGCCAAACATAGTAAAGAGCAAACAGGCATCAACCAGATCATCAATCCGACTACGGAAAATACCGTATCCGACCGCTCTCGCCCCACCCAGCAGACGCTTACCCCGCTGACGGAGCAACGCGACGAACATAAGCCCAAGCAACCTTTAGAAGAAATTGTCTTCGGACGTGAAATCTTTTCGGATAAAAATCTGACATTCGAGCCGGATCTGAATATGCCGACGCCTAAAAATTATGTCTTATCGGCAGGAGACGAATTGCTGATCAATGTGTGGGGAGATTCGGAACTAAACTTGAAACTCACCATTTCGCCTGACGGGACGGTCCTGATCCCCAACGTCGGCCCCGTTTCCCTGAGCGGACTAACCATCGAAGCGGCGGAGAATCGCATCCGGCAGGAGTTAGGGAAAATCATGGCAACGCTCGATGGTAGCCAACCTAACACATTCGTTTCCGTCGGACTGGGACAAATCCGCAGCATCAAAGTCAATATTGTCGGCGAGGCCGTCGCACCGGGCACCTATACCTTCTCGTCACTCGCTACACTTTTCAACGCCCTTTATGCTGCAGGCGGCGTGAACGATATCGGTTCGCTGCGAAATATAAAGGTATACCGGAACAGCAAGGAGATTGCAAACCTCGACGTGTACGACTACTTGCTGAACGGCAAGTACGACACGAACATACGCCTGGAAGACAACGACATGATCATTATCGGTCCATACGACCAGCTTGTCACCGCCGGCGGTAAGGTGAAGCGTGACCGTACCTACGAGCTCCGGCGCGGAGAGACGCTTGCCGACCTGCTTGACATGGCAGGCGGTTTCACAGGAGATGCCTACACCGGTAGCATACGGGTGAAACGCAAGGCTGGCGACCGCTACAAGATTGCCACGGTCAACGAAGATCAGTTCCAGGCATTCGTGATGCAGGACGGTGACTCGCTGATAGTCGATTCGGTCATTCCCTACTATGATAACCGGATCATCATTTCCGGGGCAGTCTGGCGTCCCGGCGAATATGAACTGAGTCCGGATGTGCACACCGTCAAACAGTTGATCGAACAGGCTTCAGGACTTAAAGGTGACGAGTTTGCAGGACGTGCACAGATCACACGGTTAAATCCGGACTTCACCAGTTCGGTAATCGCCATCAACATTGTAGACATATTGAACGGTAAAGCTCCCGATCTTGAATTGCAGAAAGAGGACCAGTTATTTATTCCTTCCCTGTTCGACCTCCGCGAACCCTATACTATCAAAGTGAGTGGAGCAGTCAACGCTCCTGACACTGTGCTGCCCTTCCGCAAGAACCTGACGGTAGAGGATGTCATTATCCTCGCAGGCGGCCTGCGTGAAGCTGCTTCGATCATCAACGTAGAAGTGGCAAGACGGATCAAGGACCCGTCTGCCACCCGGAGCAGTAACCAGACGGCCGAAACATTTAATTTCACCCTCGACGAAGGGTTGGCGGTCACCTCCGGCGATACGCTTTTCACCCTCGAACCGTTCGACGAAGTGTTCGTCCGCTTCTCTCCCGGCTACCAGGAACAGCAAGTGGTGGAGGTCGGCGGCGAGATCACCTTTGCAGGCAACTATGCATTAAAGAAAAAGAATACGCGCCTCAGCGAACTGATCACACAGTCGGGCGGCATCACCCCGGACGCCTATGTGAGGGGAGCCAGCCTGAAACGCAAACTGACGACCGACGAACTGCGCCAGATCGAAACTCTCCTGCAACTGAGCAACAACAGTAAGCAGAGCCGCGATTCTATTTCCGTCTCACTTGCCAACTTGAAAGAATACCCCGTAGGTATCGACCTGCAAAAGGCTCTCGCCCATCCGGGTAGCGCCGACGACCTGGTACTGCGCGACGGAGATGTACTCTATATTCCCCAGCAGCAAAGTACGGTGAAGGTAAGTGGTTCCGTCACCTACCCCAACAGCGTGACCTACACGAAAGGGATGAGCGTCCGAGATTGTCTCTCGCAGGCTGGTGGCTACAACGACATTGCCCGCAAGTATCCTATCGTTATTTACATGAACGGAAAAGTGGCAACCACGCAGCGTAAAATGATTTTCTTCAAACGCTACCCGAAGGTCGAACCGGGCTGCGAAATCGTAGTACCCGCCAAAACACAACGCGACCGGCGGGCAAGTTTGGCAGAGATCATGAGTGTCGGTAGCTCCGTCACTTCGATGGCTGCAATGATAACATCAATGGTTAATCTATTAAAGTAAGCAGATGAATAAGAACAATCATATCCCGCCGTCTCCCCTGCCGGAGATCGACTTGGTCGCCCTCACCGGCTATCTGTGGAAGAAGCGATGCTTCTTATTGAAATGCTGCGGGATCGCGGCTGTAGTGGGACTGATCATCGCTTTCAGCATACCCAAAGAATTCACGACAACAGTAAAACTGGCACCTGAAACTACCGATGCCACAAGCAAAATGGGCAGTCTCGGCGGACTGGCTGCAATGGCAGGGATAGACCTCAGCTCGACTTCCGGCCAAGACGCCTTGTCGCCCAACCTCTATCCCGACATTGTGCACAGTACGCCTTTCCTGTTGGAACTCTTCCCCGAAAAAGTGACCGACAAAAAGAAGAAACACACGATCACTTTATACGATTACATGGCCGACCATCAGCATTCCGCTTGGTGGACTGTCCTCATAAAAGCCCCCCTGAAAGGGTTAGCTGCCCTTCGTTCGCTCTTCTCCGATAACGAAGAGAACGAAGGACAGCTCAATCCTTTCCAGCTCACCCGCAAGCAAGAGGAGGTACTGAAAAACCTACGCCAGCGCATCACCGTCTTTGTCGATAAAAAGACACAGGTCGTCACTCTCGGTGTCGACATGCAGGACCCGCTGATCTCGGCCGACGTGGCGCACAACATCGTGATAAAGCTACAGACCTACATCACGCATTACCGGACACAGAAAGCAAAGAAAGACCTGGAATTTACGGAGAAAGTGCTGAAAGAATCCCGTGCCGCCTATTACAAAGCACAGCAAGCATACGCAGCTTTCGAAGATGGCAACAAAAACATCATCTCCGCCAGCTATCGCACCGAGCAGGAACGTTTACGTAACGAGATGACTCTTACATTCAATGTCTATAACACGTTAGCACAAAAACTCGAACAGGATAAACTCCGGGTACAGGAACAGACACCGGTCTACACCATTATCGAACCGGCTACCGTTCCTCTCAAAGCTTCCTTTCCCAAAAAATTGCTGATTCTTGTAGCGTTCATCTTCCTCGCTTTCATCGGAGGATGCGGATACTTGCTCATCAAAAAATATGCGATCATCCCGTCGCCGGGATCTGAAACGTAATCCAAAATAATAGCTTTTTGCCACAAAAACAGACGTCCCAACTCGTGATATGCCAACGCGCATAACAGATGTATCTGCAACGGCTTACGATCTGCTCACCTGCAACCCCTTATCCGACAAACTCATTTCAACAAAACGAGCATTGTCATTTTGTGGGTCGGCCGTGAGAAGGCGGCGGATCTGCAAAGAGGCTTCAGGGTCTTTAGCTACGATATAAAGATAACCACCTCCGCCGGCACCCGGAAGTTTATAACCCAGCGTGTAATCTCTAATACGAGAGATAAGTCGTTCTACAGCAGGCGGATTTGTTCCGGCATCAAGCGCCTTGTTTTGTTCCCAACTTTTACCGACTAATCGGCCATAAGAGGCGAAATCACCCCGAAGAATAGCCTCGTACATATCCAGCGCATGCACTTTCATTTCGAAAAGCAGGCGGAGATGAGTACCGCTGTTAAGAAACATTCCACGTACGATTTCGGCAAGGATATCTTTCGCCGTACGGGTAATCCCCGTGTAGTAAAGCAGGTGGCAAGCGCGATATTCCGGATCGGTAAAAAGATGCTCCGGTAGCCAGCGCACCGACGGGTTCTGGTGGAAACCCTCACCGGTCTGCAACAGTTTCAAGCCATGCAACACGCCTCCGTACTGGTCTTGCCAGCCGCCTCCGGTCGTAAGCAACTGTTCGAGGATCAGCGTGCGGTTGCCAATCTCGTTCTTATCCCATGCCAAACCGCAGAAATCCGACAACGCGCCCAATACCGTAGCGGCCAGGATCGAACTTGTCCCCAAGCCGGAACCGGCAGGGATAGCAGCCAGCAACGTCACTTCCAACCCGCATCCGAACATCTTCAACTGCTCTTCCAACGAAGCGTAACGACCGGCCGAAAATTCGGGGACAAACCCGGCCAACGCCAGCGCCGCCTTCGGGATGGAGAAAGGAGAACCGACCTTGTTGAAATTACGCAATTCGTCCCATGTCGAGATGCTCTCCATCGCCCCAATATCGATGGAACGAAGAATGATGCGATGCTCGCGAGCAGGCTTCACATAAACCTGCAAAGGAGGCTGGCCGTTCAACTCGATCGCCACGTTCACAACATTGCCACCGGCGTACATGCAGTAAGGCGGCGTATCCGTCCATCCCCCTGCCAAATCTATACGCACAGGGCTGCGTCCCCAGACAATCTGGTCACGATAAACGTTGAGGCGGGGCGTCTGCTTCTCGCCCGCAATGGTTTCGATCAGCCCCTCGCGCAACAATGAGAATGCCTGCTGCTGTTCCTCCATACTCCGGCTATCTCCCGAAAATTGCAGGACGCGGGCGCGAAACATATGGTCATGTACACGCTTCATCAACGGAGCATCCACCGGCAAAGCTTCAGGCAATGCGATCCCTCCGGCTATAAATTCGGCGGCTGCATCCGCCAGATCCAGCTGATAGAAAATGCTTTTATCGTGATTAGCAGCAAGCACCGGCCAGTTCTTTTTCCTGAACGCTTCGCGCTGTGCAAACAATCGCCGGAGGTTCGCACAGTCGGAAAGTTGGTTGGCAGACATCTTTTCAGCCACTTCCCATACCTTACGCCCTTCTTCCAAGCGGGGTTCGGACACCATCCAGCGTAGCACAACACCCAGTTCGTCCACATTCCGGCAGACGGGAAACAAAGCCGCATTCTGTATGTCGGCACACATAGGCAGACAAATTCCCCGCTCCGCAGCCCATTCCACGGCAGGACGCCCCATAAAGAGTGTTGCCTCATCACTTGTATTCCCTTTGAAAGG
This sequence comes from Parabacteroides vesiculifaciens, assembly GCF_049860805.1. NCBI lineage: Bacteria > Pseudomonadati > Bacteroidota > Bacteroidia > Bacteroidales > Tannerellaceae > Parabacteroides > Parabacteroides vesiculifaciens. The sequence continues at coordinate 604,123 of NZ_CP187555.1, read as the reverse complement.
ATCATTGAAGCCGTACGGACGTGCCACCCAACCTTCGTCACCGACCGGCACGACATCTATACATACTCCGGAAGGTATGTGCAACTCCCAGTCATTTGCCGGTACGCCTGTAATAACATGCCGGTCGGCAAGCATCCATCGTTTACCGACAAAACTGTTTTCAATCCATAACTCGGAATTACCTGAGGTCAACGGACAGCTAACTTCAGCGTTCTGGACAAACATGGCAGGATGCGGCTTCACCTTACGCTGCATGATCGCCCGCTGGTCTCGAACGAGATTCTGTACCGACAACGTCGAGGAAATCAGTTCGCGACTCGTACCATAATGATAAAACTCACCTCCCGGCAATGGTAGGATGGCAACGGTTAACGCATTCAACTCTTCGTCGGTAATGCGCGGATGAGAGCCGAGGGCAAGACCGAACTCAGAATACAGATCGTATTCCTTCATCTGTTTTCCGTCCTTGGTGTAGGAATGTTTCATCAGCAGTTCAACCGCCCGGTCACTGAGCAGCCAAACTCCAATATCCATTAGAAAAAGGTGTGTACCTGCCAGACGTCCCAACTCATCGAGGGAGGGTTTCTGAAGCATGAAATCAAGCTGGTCGGGAACCTTACGGTCCGACACAAACACCCCGTGACGGGTGGCAAGCGCGGGATCCACCCACAGACCGTAACAGACAACATCTGCCTCGGGGATATCCTGCAACGGCTCACTGTTACGTAGGTAGACATCACCACTGGCAATCAGCGTATGCAGCGAATCCGGAGCTTTACACATGATCTCCTCATACAGCGGAAGTTGGAGCGAAAGGAGATTCTGAGACAATTTCTGCCCCCTCGCCCACCGAAACACAGGAACGGGCGTCAATATCTTACCTGAAGGCGCATATCCCGGCAAACGCCGGCTCTGCCCTCCCGCATGCAGCAAAATTCGTTTTTCACGCGCCAGCCATTCTCCGGGTGTTAACACTCCTGCAGCAGCATCGTCCCGACGACAAGCCTCAAGTAACCAGGTCGTTCCTCCCCCCGACCCCAAACGGGAGCCTACGGGATCGGATGTACAAAACCAGTCCGCCGGATCTGCATTCGTTATCTCATGGAAACTGCCAACCAGGTTAGGCGGCAACGACAATAATTTCTTCATATCTCACCATTCTTTCCGGCAAAAGTACTCCTTTCCCTTATCATTGCGCAAAATTTAATTTAATTTTTGCATTCAGAGGTCGTTTCGTTTAAATTATTATATCCACCTTTGTAGAGGGAATGCGCTCTTATAATCATACGACAATAAAAAAAGTTGGTAAATACTAATCCCACCCTTTCATTTCTATTTCTGAAGTATCTTTAGTTATTCATTTAATATTCAGATGGTATGATATACGGTTATGTAAGAGTCAGTACAGATAAGCAGAGTACTGAGAATCAACGTTTCGAGATTGAAAACTATTCAAAAGCGAAAGGTTTCCGTATTGAACGTTGGGTAGACGAAACAATCAGCGGAACGACAAGTGTATCGGATCGCCAGCTCGGCAGACTATTAAAACAAATTCGTAAAGGTGACACACTTGTTACAACAGAACTATCAAGGCTTGGACGTAATTTGATGCAGGTCATGAGCTTCCTCCACCAATGCATGGAGCGGGATATCATCGTCCTTACTGTCAAAGAACGCTATGAATTAGGAAACAACATCAATAGTAAAATCCTGGCCTTTGCCTTCAGTCTGAGTGCAGAAATCGAACGTAATCTGATCTCACAACGTACCCGCGAGGCGCTTGCACGTAAAAAGGTGGAAGGCACGAAGCTCGGTCGCCCTAAAGGTAAAAAGACCATGCAGGTTAAGTTGTCCGGAAAGGAAAATGTTATCCGGAAAATGATTAATGAGAAATGCTCGATGAATGAAATCGCCGAGAAATTCGGAGTAAACCGTCAGACTCTCCGCGATTTCCTCCGGGATACATTCCCGGACTGGAGGAAATACAGATATATTAAGTAATCGGACCTTCATGGCTCTAATTGTCTGAATGTTAATCAATGTAACCTTAATGAATTGTTTTTGAAATAATTTATTATCAGTCAATACGGCGTACCCGACGGGGTAAAATGGTCCGCATACTAAATAATCCAATACCTCTGCACACTTCGCCACCAGTGTGCGGTAGGTTTTGTGTGCTTTATTCTTTCTTCCTATAAACCGAAAATTACTCTTTCCATGCAACCATGAACAGTCCCCCTCCCCTTCTGCTTCCCCCCTATTTCAAAATCTTTATTGAATATTATACTACAAATTAACTTATCAGGAATAATTATCTTATCTTTGACAGATACGTCGAACCTTATAAACATAAACAGAATGGAAAAGACACTCGTTATCCTAAAACCCTGTACCATTCAGCGAGGACTGATTGGGGAAATAATCTCCCGCTTCGAGAGAAAGGGCTTGAAACTGGCAGGCATGAAGATGTCCTGGCTGACAGATGAAATCCTCAGTGAACATTATGCACACCTGAAAGAGAAACCGTTCTTCCAACGCATCAAAGACGCCATGTCCGTATGCCCCGTCATCGTATGCTGCTGGGAAGGAGTAGACGCCATCCATGTCGTCCGGCAGTTGGCAGGTGCGACCAACGGACGGAATGCGCAACCGGGAACGATCCGCGGCGACTATAGCATGAGTGTACAGGAAAACATCGTACATGCTTCCGATTCGCCCGAAACAGCTATTACAGAGCTGAAACGTTTCTTCAGTGACGACGAATTGTTCGACTACAAGATGAATAACCTTCTGGCGATTTACGCCAATGACGAATTCTGAAACATAAAAGAGCCGGAATGTATGGGGAAAATCCCTGACACCTCCGGCTCTGATATTTTAGAACCTTTGCCCTATCCCTCGCGAACCGGGCAAAACAACCTAATTACTAATCTAAAAATCTAATACCATGAAAAAACACACTACGCATATATAACCGGAGCACCCGGCAAAAGGTTCACTGTGATTCCAATAATCGACAAAGAAATCCGTTCCGGTTGTTTAATTCCCGAATTGCCGTTATATTTGTACCTCGTTTGGAATAAGAATACAGACATTATAAAACATATAAAATATGCATAACTGGTTTGAATGTAAAGTCTCCTTCGAAAAAGTTTTGGAGAATGGAATGCAAAAGAAAGTGACGGAACCTTATTTGGTTGACGCCCTGTCGTTCACGGAAGCAGAAGCCCGCATCATCGAAGAAATCCGTCCCTTCATATCCGGGGAGTTTACAGTGACAGACATCAAACGCGCCCGCTTGTCGGAGTTGTTCTTCAATGAAAACGGCGACCGTTTTTATAAGATCAAAGTTTACTTTATCACGCTCGACGAGAAAAGCGGAGCTGAAAAGAAAACCGCAGCACAGATGCTGGCACAGGCGTCTAACCTGAAAGATGCCATCGCCGTTCTGGAAGACGGTATGAAAGGCACGCTTGCCGACTATACCATTGCATCCGTTGCAGAAACCCAACTGATGGATGTCTTCCCCTTTGATGCCAACAGTGTCCCTGCGGAGAAGAAATCAGAAGAAGAGCTGATTGCCGAACAGAAAAAACAGGCGGAAACAAGAGAGGCATGAGCATCACCCAAAATATCACAAGACTAAAAACATCGCTACCGGCAGGTGTCACGCTGGTGGCGGTCTCTAAGTTCCACCCCGTCGAGGCTTTACAAGAAGCCTATGACGCCGGACAACGTGTATTTGGTGAAAGCAGGGCTCAAGAGCTTACAGCTAAACAAAAAGTATTGCCCGGTGACATAGAATGGCATTTTATCGGCCCGCTACAAAGCAACAAGGTGAAAGATATCGCCCCGTTCATCCACATGATACACAGCATCGACTCGCTGAAACTCCTTCAGGAAGTCAACAAACAAGCGGCCAAATATGACCGTATCATCCGTATCTTGCTGGAGATCCATGTCGCACAGGAAGAAGCCAAGCATGGTTTCAGCCCCGACGAATGTCGGGAACTACTGCACAGCCTGTCGCCCGACGCCCTTCCCAATATCCGGATATCCGGACTGATGGGGATGGCAACGAACACCGATGACACGGCACTGATACAAGGTGAGTTTCATAAGATCCATGGACTTTTCCACGAACTGAAAAGCTCGGTATTCAAAGATGACGATCATTTTTGTGAATTATCGATGGGAATGAGTCATGACTACCCGATCGCCATCCGCGAAGGCAGTACGATGATACGCATCGGAACCAGTATTTTCGGAGAACGTGAATATTGAGTTTTAACCATTTTAAAGAGCAAGAATAGATAAGGTAGAAAATAATTCTCTATTTTTGTAATCGTTGAACATAATTGAATCTGACATGATTGACATTAAAACACAATATGCGGGCCTGACACTTCGTAACCCGCTTATAGTCGGAAGTTCCGGTTTGACAAACAACGCGGAACGAAATAAGGAATTTGAAAAAGCCGGCGCCGGTGCGATCGTGCTGAAATCGCTCTTTGAAGAGCAGATCGAAATGCAAAGTGACGTACTAATGCAGGATTCGGACTATCCCGAAGCGGCCGATTACATACGCGGGTATGTAAAAGCGAATCAGATAAACGGTTATCTGGAACTGATCCAGAAGACTAAAGAACTTTGCACCATCCCGGTTATCGCAAGCATTAATTGCTACAAATCGGATGCCTGGATCGAATTTGCCCGCCAGATCGAACTGGCAGGAGCCGATGCCCTGGAGTTGAATGTGTTCTTTCTGGAAACAGACCTCACCTATAGTAGTGAAAATATGCGCGACCTGTATGTCAGCATTATCCGTAAAGTAAAAGAAACGGTTTCGATCCCTGTCATGATCAAGATGAGCAAAATGGTCGGCAATATCCCGGCTGTCGCCCATACGTTGACAGTAAATGGAGCGGACGGAATCGTCCTTTTCAACCGTTTCTACCAGCCGGACATCGACATCAACAATATGCAAATTGTCTCAGGTAACGTCTTCAGCAACCATTCCGATCTGAGTGACACGCTTCGTTGGACAGCAATCGTTTCGGGCAAGATACCCGGAATCAGCATTGCGTCTTCTACCGGGGTTCACGACTGGGAAGATGTCATTAAATGTTTGCTCGCAGGTGCCGACGCTGTACAGATGTGTAGTGCTGTCTATACACACGGGGCAGAAATCATTTCGCAGGTACTCACTTGTATTGAAGAATGGATGCATCAGGCACATTACCAATCGCTCGACCAGTTCAAAGGCAAATTAAACTATGCCAACATCCCCAATCCGGCGATGTACGAACGCTCACAGTTCATGAAATACTTCTCCAACAGAGATTAAAAACTTCCTCCGTTATCCGGTAGGGATTATTTATATAAGGATGCATGCTATTCCGGAATAGCATGCATCCTTTTTTATTTGTCTAAAATATTTTCCACTAAACACTATTCATATTAAAAATAATATATATCTTTGTACCCATCAACAATATATAAGAATATGGAATCAATTTGTGCAATCAAGGATATATACAAAACTTTATATCAGTTCGAGAAAGCTTTTGCTGAAGTACACGATATCACGATCAACGAGGCCATGCTGCTCTGCTGTTTGAAAGACGGAGAAACGAAATCGGCGGGTATGATCTGTGAATATATCGGACTGTCCAACTCACGCGTCTCGAAAGTTATTACAGCCGTAGAAAACAAAGGCTATATTCGTCGCAACATCAACAAAAACGATAAGCGGCAGATGTTCTTCTCTCTCACCCCTGACGGAAAAGAGAAAATACGGCAGATGATGAACGCAGAACTGCGTTTCGACGGACTGTTCGGGAAACTGAAAACTTGTATGGAAAGAGGTTGAAACCTTTTTTTATCCTAATATTTTCTATTAACAAATATGTATAATACAAATAAATACTTTCTCAACATGAATTACGTGATTATCGGAGGAGTAGCCGGAGGTGCTACCGTTGCAGCCCGCCTGCGCAGAATGGATGAAAAAGCCAATATCATCCTGTTCGAACGAGGGAAATACGTATCGTATGCAAACTGTGGCCTACCTTATTATATAGGAGGCACAATCAATAACCGGGAGAAGCTGTTTGTACAGACCGTGAAAGGCTTCACCGATCGTTTCCGGATCGACATCCGCACCGAACAGGAGGTGACCGCCATCCATCCGGAAAAAAAAGAAGTGGAAGTCAAGAACCTCTCCACAGGCGAGACATACACCGAAACATACGACAAACTGGTCCTCTCGCCGGGAGCCGAACCGCTGCGGCCTGGTATCGAGGGAATCGGGAGCAAGAAGATATTCACCCTCCGCAACGTGCCTGACACCGATACGATCAAGAATTATGTCAACACGGAAAACCCGAAACGCGCCATCGTCGTGGGCGGCGGCTTCATCGGGTTGGAAATGGCGGAAAACCTGCACGACTTAGGTATCCTGGTCGATGTGGTGGAAATGGCAAACCAGGTGATGGCTCCGCTGGACTTCTCGATGGCCGCAATCGTTCACCAGCAACTGACCGGCAAAGGAGTCAGGCTACACCTGGAAGATGGTGTCAGCCGTTTTGAGGAAAAAGACGGTGGTGTAACCGTACACCTGCACAGCGGCAAAAAGATCGCAACCGACATCGTGCTCCTGAGCATCGGCGTACGCCCGGAAACCAAACTGGCAAAAGACGCAGGACTCGCTATCGGGGAACGGGGAGGCATTGCCGTAAACGATTATATGCAAACTTCCGACGTGGATATATATGCCCTCGGCGATGCCGTCGAAGTGCGCCATCTCGTAACCGGGCAACCGGCCCTTATCCCACTGGCCGGCCCTGCCAACAAACAGGGACGTATCGTAGCGGACAACATCGTATTCGGCAACAAAGAAAAATATCCGGGGTCAATAGGCACTTCCATCGCGAAAGTGTTTGACCTGACGGTTGCCGCGGCCGGAGCCAATGCGAAGTTGTTGAAGCGGAATAATATCGCTTACATATCATCCTATACGCACGGGGTGTCACATGCCGGATATTATCCCGGAGCCGTACCCTTGTCCATCAAGATATTGTTCGCACCGGAAAACGGTAAGCTGTTAGGCGCCCAGATAGTCGGCTTCGACGGGGTAGACAAGCGCATCGAGATGCTGGAACAGGTGATCCAGCATGACGGGACGGTCTACGACCTGGCAAAATTGGAACAGGCCTATGCCCCTCCCTACTCGTCGGCAAAAGATCCGGTCAATATGGCAGGCTTCGTTGCAGAAAACATACTGACCGGAAAGTCCCGGATCATCCAATGGCGCGAGCTTGCCGAACTACCAGCCGACACAATCCGGATCGACGTCCGCACACGCGATGAATATAAATTAGGTACAATCCCCGGATTCATAAACATACCGGTAGACGAATTGCGCGAGCACCTCGACGAGCTGCCGAAGGATAAGCCGATCGTCGTGACCTGCGCGGTCGGACTACGCGGTTACCTGGCTTACCGCATCCTGGTACAGAATGGTTTCAATAATGTACGCAACCTGTCGGGAGGATACAAGACATGGAGTGTGGCGACTGCACCGGTAAAAGAGGTCGTCCTCTGCAAGCCGGAATCACCGGAAAGCACAAGTTGCGGATGCCCTGCCACCCAGACCGCCCCGCTGAAAGTGGACGCCTGCGGGTTGATGTGTCCGGGACCCGTGATGCAACTGAAAAAGAACTACGAGACGTTGAAGGCAGGCGAGCAGCTCCAGATAACCGCCACCGACCAGGCTTTCGGAAAGGATGTCGCGTCCTGGTGCAAGATGACAGGCGCAGAACTGGTTGCGCTGGAAAACAAAAACGGGGTAGTCGCCGCCACAATCCGTAAGCAAGAGAAAACAGCCGCCTGCGAAATTTCGCGTAACAATGCCGACAACAAGACGCTGATCGTCTTCAGTGACGACCTCGACAAGGCACTGGCCTCCTTCGTCATTGCCAACGGAGCAGCATCGACCGGCAAGAAAGTGACGATGTTCTTTACCTTCTGGGGCCTGAACGTGATCAAGAAACAGCAGAAGCCGGCAGTCTCCAAAGATATCTTCGGCAAGATGTTCGGCTGGATGCTTCCGGCGCACAGCGGCAAACTCAAGCTGTCTAAAATGAACATGGGTGGCGCCGGTAGCTGGATGATGCGCCTCATCATGAAGAAAAAGCGAATCGACAGCCTGGAAAGCCTGATCCGGCAAGCCGTCGACAACGGCGTGGAAATGATCGCCTGCACCATGAGCATGGACGTCATGGGTGTGCAGAAGGAAGAACTGATGGACAACGTTACACTGGGCGGCGTGGCTTCCTACCTCGAACGGGCAGAGGAGGCGAATGTGAACCTGTTCATTTAACCCTCCTACCCCCTACCGGGGATGAAGTCCGTCACCCGGTAGGGTCCGTTACCTATAGAACACAAGATATCAATGGATAATTACGGCTCGTATTTCACGGATGCGATCCGTATTTCCATCTCCACGGGAAGCATCCCCTCTGCCACAACTTTCAAGAGCATCACACCACTTTTCACACCGGGTTGGAGAATAGCGAGGCATTGGCCCTGCCAGGTGGTGCAAGCCGGGTTCCGGAAACTATGCATATCATCAGGAGCGGCATTGCCCGAAGCGAGCAGGATGCCATCCCCTTCGACTGTCATCTTCAGCCGTACAGCGGCGTCAGGCACTATCCGTCCTTCCTCATCCGTCACACAAACCCGGACATAGGCCAGGTCATTCGGATCGGCAGACACGGTACGCTTTTCCGGAAACAGGACCAGATGGCGCGGCCGCCCGGTCGTTTGCAAGGATTTACGCACCACCTCACGTCCGTCCCGTATGCCGGCAGCCACAAGACAACCAGCCGAGAACGGAACTTCGAAATCTGCGGCAAGCCGAGGAGATACAACTTTCGTGCCCAGGCATTTCCCGTTCAAGTAGAGCCGGACCGAATCACAACGGGAATAGGCACGGACTGCCAGCGCCTCCCCTTCATGCCCTTTCCAGTTCCAGTGCGGATGCTCGTCGGGCCAGCCCCATTTACTGAGTACCTCCCGCTTGCCTGCGGGGATGGGAGCATGTACAAGCAGTTCCAGTTCGCTCCTGCCCCACACCACATCACGGAAAAGCGACTGCGGCTTCTTGCTCCCGTTCATATCCAGATCTCCGCAATTGGACAGGAACCAGGGCCATGACCGAACCGGAGTCGAATAGGGCCGGTCGTCGGCAACATAGCTGAAGTTACCGATCCCGACCTCCCCTATATAATCCATCCCCGTCCAGACGAAGTCGCCCAATACGAAGGGATAAAGGTTTGCCGCCTGCCAGTTTTCTAGTGTTTCGGCAGGGAAACTTTCGGTACCGACCATGATGCGGCGGGGATAAGCCTTGTGATCGGAAAGATACTGCTTCGCCTCGTAATTGTAGCCACCCAGATCCAACAAGGCATACGCCGGCGCTGATTCCTCCCACTCACGGCTTTTCTGTTCCCAGAAGGCGCAGATCGCCTGAGTGACAGGGCGGGTAGTATCAAGAGATTTGACCACTGAGATCAGTTCACTGGCGATCCGTAGTCCGGAGGAGTCGGCACGCTCATAGATCTCGTTGCCGATGCTCCAGATAATGACCGAAGGATGATTACGGTCGCGTTTTATAAGCGCCGCCATATCAGACGCGGCATGTTCACGGAAAAAGAGGTGGTAATCCTGATCGCGCTTGGGATGCTCCCACATATCGAAAGCCTCGTCGATCACCAGCATTCCCAAGCGGTCACAGGCATCGAGAAACTGCCCGGACGGCGGGTTGTGACTGGTGCGGACGGCATTGAAGCCATTCTCTTTCAGAAGGCGCACCTTACGTTCCTCCGCCCCGTCATAGGCAGCCGCTCCCAGCAGCCCGTTGTCATGATGCAGGCAAGCGCCTTTCAGCTTGACGGGATTACCATTCAACAGAAATCCCCTGCCTACCGAGAAGTCAAGCGACCGGATGCCGAATGCGGTCCGGTAGTAATCGGTTGTTTCGCCGGCGGAAACCACCCGGACATGCGCTTCGTAAAGGGCCGGCCGGTCGACCGACCAGACTTCCGGCTGCCCTACGCCGGCAGAAAGCCGGAACGTATGCGAACCGCCCGCGACCACTTTGCCGGGATATTCTTTTGTCGTGATGGCCGTACCGTCAGGACGAACCAGGGTGAGCTGCACCGTTACACCGGCTTCCTCATCCATCCGATTACAGACGGGAAGTGTGATCTCCACCTTTGCCCGTTCAGCAGTGACGACCGGAGTCTTCACCTGCACCTCCTGATCCGGGATGAAAAGGTGGCCGGAGACAGTCAGACGAACGTGGCGGTAGATGCCCGCTCCTTGATACCAACGGCTGTTGTCACCGGGATTGAACGCACGGACCACCATCACATTCTCCTCTCCGGCGGGATTCAGAAAAGGGGTCAGGTTATAGCAGAAAGGCATATATCCATTCGGGTGGAAACCGAGATGGTGCCCGTTGATCCAGACATCCGACCGCTCCATAACCCCGTCGAAGCAGACACCGACCTGTTGCCGTGAAGTCCACTCGTCCAGCGTGAAGCGTTTGCGGTACCAACCTGTCCCGCCGGGCAGGTTCCCAGTGGAAATCGAATCTTTAAGTCCTTTCACAAAAGGGCCGACCGAGTTGCCGCCGTCCGAATTGCGCCGTTCGATGCTGAAATCGTGGGGAAGAGTGAGTGTCCGCCAGGCGGAATCATCGAAAGAGACGTCCGAAGCATCGACCGGGGCTTCTTCGCTGAACTTCCATCCGTCGTCGAACAAGCGATCGGCATAGAGCGCTGCAGCATAATCGGGATCGGTGGATGGGGCTTGCAGGTCGGGATATTTGACACCGTAATGCCCGGTGACGGCGGCGAGCAGGAAATAATAATTATCCGCCAGGTAGTTATAGCCGGTCGGTGCACCGCCCTTCGTCCGCCAGTCCACGCTTTGCAGGTAGCCGGGAAAAACGCCGGAGTGGGTGTATTCGCGCTCGTAAGTGGCCATCATCGTGAACAGGATTTTATCCGCTTCGGTACGCATTCCAGTGTTATACAATGCCTGGATGAAGTGATAAGCAGCCTGACCGCAAAGGCCGCCGTTCTCGTACCGTCCCCAGCGGGTCATTTCCTCCCAGGACCCTTTATCCTCTTTGGCCACGGGAACGAGCGGACCGGGTATGCCATAGATATAATCATATCCTTCCTCTTCGAGTTTTTTCAACATCTTCTGAAGGATCTTACGGGCACGCTTGCCGGTAACCAGTCCTTCGTTGATCGCCATCGAACTGATAAAGGTGAACTGATAGTCGTGCATCCTGCCGTCGCGGCTCACCCATCCGGCGTACATACCGGTCTGCGGATTGTAGAAGGTAGCATCGAAGGCTGAACGGAACTTCCCGAGTTGCGAACCGACTGCCGCCGCCTCTTCCGGCAGACCGAGTAACGCCAGGACCTTCTGCATCCCCGCCAGCCCGCGGTAAGCCTGCAAGTTGACATAGGCATCTTTGTGGCCGAAAGCGAAGTCGTCCCACCAATTGAGGCTTTCGCGCTTAGGGTCCATATAGTTCCCGTGGAACGGGGATTCGAAAATACCGTCTTCGTCCGTATCTGTCGCCAGGACACCGCGCACGAGGTGGCAAATAGCCTCCTGATAACGTCGGATAAAAGCCCAGTCGTTCGTCGCCAACAGGTAATCATAGAGGGAAATAAGCGTCACCTCGGTACTCTCCCAACCATAATCCTTGATCCGGCCGTTCTCGCCGATCCGTTCCCGCAAAGCGACTTCGATGGAGGTGCGCAAGGCTTCGCGCATGGAATAGGTACCCGGCAGCGGTGGCGTGAAGGGGATCATGTCCGCCTTAAACGCCAATGCCAGGTGACCGATGCCTTCGAGTAGGATATTGTCGCCCATCGTCTGGTGGACGGGATTGACGGTGAAAGCGTTTTGCCAACAGCGCTTCAACCCGTCGAAACGGGCATCCGAGAAGTCGCAACCGGGAATCTGCGGATAGTTCTCTTCCAGGACCGTGAAGGTAAGCCCAGCTTCTTTCAGCGGTCTGTCCGTATGGAAAGAGAGGATAACCGAACCCATGTGTATCGACTTACGCCAGACATGACCGCCCCGGTTGAACGGACCAAGCAAAAGCCCGGTGTTCTCGTAGTCGGGGACGAAATGTTCCTGCAGATAGATTCCTGGAGTGTCGGCCTCCACCTTCACCAGTCCGCAGTCGGGGAAATGCAGGACGGCGGGAAGACGGAAAGAGGCTTTTACGATCTTGGGAGTAAAGAATGTAACGGGCGTATCGTATTGTGCGGACGGCTCCTGTGCCGTTTTCCCTGCCCATACGGAAACTGGTGATATATCCGGAGCGGTATGGATGCGGAAAAATTCACCTTCGATACCCTCCGAACGGCTTCTGACGGAGACGCTGAACCTGCGGTCACCGGAAGGAGACACCACACAATCCATCCGTCCGCCCTCGGTGAACGGAACATCCTCGTAGACAGTCTTCCAACCGTCGCACACAGCCGGCGAAGCCATGCCGAAAGAGCTTTCACCCCCTCCGACCAGGCAACCGCCTTTACCGGGACGCAACAGGGACTTATCCTGATAGCGCCGGTTCCTTCCGCCCGACTCGACATTGAAATAGGACATCATCGGGAAGTCTTTTGCCCAGGAAAGAGCATAATAGGGGGAGAGGTAAGTGATAAAATCGCCAGAGGTATCGACCTTTAGCAAAGGGGTATCTTCCTCCGGGCGGTCAACAAGGATAAAGACAGGGCGTTCGCTTACGTTCACTTCTACGACTCCATCCTTCACGGGGAGCGTCTCTTTCACTCCAAAATCTTTCTTATCTTCAAGAGTAATCCGGAGAACTTCGCGGGCGGACGGATAATCGGGGCGAAACAGGTAGCGGTCTTTCCGTGTCCCGTCGCTTGTGGGGCACCAAAGGGCATAAGCCAGCTTTCCCGTATTCCGGTCTTTATAGCGGTAGATACGGACATCCTTATCACCGGAAGGGCATTCGGCATCGAACACCATGCCGGTAAGGACTGTCTTCATAGTCTTCACATAATACCAGGAGGGTTTATACTCGCCGTCCACCGTAAAGAATCCGCAGCTACCATACACACCTAAGGTATATCCTTTTATGTCGTTGGCGAGAAACATCATCATCCGGTCCAGTCCGGCAGCCGAGCCGGCGAGAAAAGCTCTGACGAGCCACTGCCCCTGTATTTCGTTCATTGTGATACCGCCGGGATAGAGCTTGTGTCCTTTCGCCGCAGATTGATAGGTGGCCGGATCGGTATCCCAGCCAAATTCGGTGAGCCAGATTTCCTTGTCGGGAAGATTGGCGTTCCGCCATTTCACCAGCTTCTCCAGTTTCTCCTTCAAGCCGTCTTCCTCGGGGCTGATCCCGTAGGCGGTTTCCTTGGGATGCTGTTTGCCGCGCGTGTTGCAGTAGTGATGAACATTGATGACATCAGCGGGGAAAGAGCCGTTGCGGTAGTAATCGGCCCACAGTTTCATTGCCTGTATATAGCTAAGGGACAAACCGGCCAAGCCACCGAAGACAAACTTCATATCCGGGTCAGCCTGTTTCACGCCAAAGCCCTCTCCCATCGTTCCCAAATGCCCGTCATACGAAGCACTGCAAAAGGCGGAAAAAACATAGGGATTGAAGTGTTCCTGCGGGTCGCCCCACTCGCGGTTCCCTTCGTTCCAGTTCTCAAAATAACGGATCAGACCGAGACCGCTCTTCTTCGGGGCGGCTTCCGTGGTGCGCAACAACCGGTTGGGGATCTTTCGCGAACCGTAGCGTGCGGCATACTGGAAAGAATAGTCTGCCATGACACGGTAGGTCTCAGGCTTCGTTGGATCCTCCCCGAAAGCGGGGATGCGTTCGCCCTGTTTTTTGGCATCGACATGGCGATGTATGCAAGGAACACAATCTACACCCAGTTTTTTTAGTTTGCGGTAATAGTCGTCACTGTTGCCATCGCGCAAAGTCGCCCATGAAATAGGCGTTTGAAGGTCCGTCACGCCATTCCATCCCCAGGGACGGTATTCACGGACGCAGCCTACGGCTTCGTGTGCCTTGTCGGGGGTGTCGATATAAGAATTCATTCCGATGAAGAGATCCATCGGGCAGGGATCGGGACGCTTGCCGGCCGACTTCACAACGGACTCGACCGCTCCGACAGGTTCTCCTTCTATCAGAATCTCGTTGATAGCCAAGTCACAGTTCTCCGGATAACGGCCATTGAGGTTGCACATGACTGTCGCGTTCTTCTGCAACTGGATATAGCGTGTCTTCAGCGGACAGTTTATCTTCACCCACTTCCCCGTATTGCGGAGGAGTTGCACAACCGAGTCGCACCATTCGAAAGGCCGCCCACCCGAAACCTTCAGATAGCCCCTTTCTACCCGATAGGATTTCGGAGCGTCGAACACATAAACGGCTTCGATGCGGTACATCCGTTTCAGATCGATGACCAGTCCTGCCGGCCAACAGTTCACATTGCCCGAAGTAACCCAACGGGTGACGGGGGTTTTACTTAGGTCCTGCTCATCGAACCAAGCCATAAAGTCGCCGGACCCGGATTCGTCCGTTACCATATCTTCAGTTATCTTTATGACCGAAGCATATGCCCGGAAGCTCGGGAGAAGAACAGGGTACAACAAGGCTGCTATTATCAGGAATAATCGTATATACATTGGTTTTCTCAAGATTAAAAACAGAGTTCTACTTCTTCGCTTGCGCAGCTACATAATCGAGCACTTCAGAGAATGTTCCGACCCAGATCTCGTCGGAATGAGCAGCCAGAAAGTCGACCAACTTCTGATGTTCGGCTGCATCGACCGTCAGGTAATCGCCTCCCACACCGTGGAATACGATAATTCCTAATCCATGCTTGTCGAGTGCATCCTGCACGTACCGGATCAGATCGCCGGCTTTGCATCCGGTCATTGCGGGCAAAGTCGGGATCAAAGCAAAATTCAGCGTCTTCGCATCAGCTACCACATGGCGTCCGGCCGCCCCACGGCAATACTTGGCCAGCCCGGAGTCCAGCAGGGGCTGTGAATAGTCTTCCCCGCCGGCAACGCTCTGTCCGCAGGGATAGGCGTAAGCATGCTCCTTTTTCCCATCGATGGCATAAAGGAAACTGTTCATCATTCCGATCTCCGTGAGCATATCTTTCACCGAATAACATTCGAGCGAGCGGCAAAGGGAGGATGAGGAAGTTTCGACCGTCCCTGCAAGACAGGGATGAAAGAGGCTGTGATTACCCAATTCGTGTCCGCGCTTGCTGGCTTCGCGCCATTCGGGAACATCACTATCTTTCACGACTTGCCCGTAGAGGAAGAAAGTCCCCCGGAAGTTTTGGGCTTCCAGTTGGGGCATAACGATATCGCGCTGAGATTTCAGCCCATCGTCGTAGGTCAATACAATGGCAGCCTTTTTACCGTCCGGCCAGGAGATTTGCGCCTGCATCCCGCATACGGAGAAGCTGATAAGCAAAAGAAGTAAAATCGTTTTATTCATAATTGTAACGTTTACAGGAATTTCTCCCTAAATGTAATCAGGTTTATCGGGATGAGTCACCCCAACTGCATCTTTTAACTTTTAAAAGTACCAACGGGAACCCCGGCCCATAAAGGAAAATACGTTGGCGGAGTTCCCGGCAGCTTGTTTTATCAATCACCCAAAGAGGGATTCAACAGGACTTCCGTATAAGGTATCGGAGCAAAGTATTTGCTCTTGTCAATTGTCCCTTGAGGTTTCAGGTCATCTGCATCCTTATATTGGTTCATCTCCTCGACCTTCTCCGTCCGGACCAGATCGAACCAGCGGCAATACTCGCCACAAAGCTCCCACCCTTTCTCATCGATCACGGCATTCCGGAAAGCAGTCTGGTTCAATCCTGCCTTCAGATCTTCCAACCCGGCACGACGGCGGACCTTATTTATACATTCATAAGCCAATGCGTTCGGCGCCCCGTCCGCCATTGCCTGTGCTTCAGCATAGATCAGCAGGATTTCAGCGAAACGCAGGTAGTTGAGGTCACGGCCACCCATGTGGTCACTACCACTATAGTTTGGTTCGTTCGGAACCATCCCGTCACGGTATTTGGCAAGGAACGGATGCTTGAAAGTACTTTCCTGCCACGGTGTTTTCTTGCCATCATCCCGTCCTGTGAAAACCGTCAGATAAGTAGCATCCTTACGCGGTCCTTCCGGGAAGCGATTGAAGAAACCGATCTCACAAAAGACCTGATCCCAGCCATTTTCTTCGCTCGGTTGCGTGTTCAGCCCTGTGAACGTATTCATATTCTGATTGCCGCAATCATTAAAGTTACAAAAAATGATTGCCCACAATACTTCCGGATTTCCATCCGAATTCCATTTCCACAAATCGGCATAATTATCCAACAAATAATACAGTCCACTGTCTATCACGTCCTTAGCCTCTTGTGCAGCCAAAGCATATTTATCCGTTTCATTCAACGGATAACCGGCCATCATCAGATAGACCTGTGCCAATATGCCTTTGGCCGAGATTTTACACGGTCGTCCGACACTGGACGGAAGATCAGCGGAAAGATTGTCTACAGCATACTGCAAATCTTCGACTATCTGCGCATAGATTTCTTTGAGCGAAGATTTAGGCAGTTTATAATTCATGCTATTATCTAATTGCAGCGGAATCTCGCCGAAAACCCGGACCATCCAGAAGTAAGACCAGGCACGCAAGAAGCAGGCTTCCGCTTTCGCCTTCGTCTTTGCAGATTCTGAAATAGTCATATTATCGACATTATTCAATAGATTATTGGCTGCAAATATGACGCGATAAGGAGCCGTCCATGAAGCGGCTTTCAGACCACTATTGGTAGAGGATGGATTGAAGGTATCGAATTGGACATAATCAGGTTTACCAGCCTGAGAAGTCAAATCATCCGCTCCCATCAAGGGAACCCATATATTGGTATGTCCCAATCCACCCCAACGATTGGAAGCCAACTGCGCATACACACCCGTCAGCGCTGCATCCAAATCTTCTTCTGTAGAGAAATAGGAATCTGCCACCAACGTCCCTGCCGGATTTTCATCCAGACTCTGGCAACCGCCCAACAAACCCAGGAAGATTGCTCCCCCGAGAATAGATGAAACTATATATTTTAATGTACTCATATCTCAATGTTTTAAAGTTGATTTATTAAAATGCAAACTTGACACCGACCATAAACGAACGAATAGCCGGATAGCCGGAGGCATCATACCCAAATGCCGTATCGCTACTTCCACTTGTATTGGATTCCGGGTTATATCCTGAATATTTCGTAATAGTAAACAGATTCTGTGCACTTACGTACAGTTTGGCATCCTTGACAAAAGTGTTGCGTTTCAATTGATTGAAAGTATAGCCTAACGTCAGGTTACTCAGACGCAAGTAACTGCCGTTTTCAAGCCAGCGATCCGATTGCGTTTCATTCCGGTTAGAATTACTGAATTCCGGATAATTAGAATTTTCATTTGTCGGACTCCAACGATCCAACACAGCAACATCCGTAGGGACATAGCCTGTGTTCATTGTGGCACGTGTAAAATTCCAGATATCATTTCCCTGCACTCCATTGAATAACAAATTCAAATCCCAGTTCTTATAAGAGACAGTCGTGTTCCAGGAATAGGTAAACTTAGGCAAAGCATTACCGATCACGGTCATATCTTCGCCGTTTATCGTATGGTCGCCGTTCAGATCGGCAAACCTGCTATCGCCCGGAACAGCCCCGTATTTGGCGGCTTCTTCCGCCTCATTGCTTTTCCAGGTTCCCAAATAGGTATATCCGTACATTTGCCCGATGGGCTTATCCACTTGCAAGACAGAATATCCGGTATAGACACGGGAACCGTAGCTTGAATTCACAAATATTTCTTTCTCTTCTCCCATGTTCAATACCTTATTGCGATTCAAACTTAATGTAGCGCTTGTTTCCACAAACCAGTCTTTGTTATCGACCAGGATGCCGCTCAGCATAAACTCCCATCCCTTATTCCGCATGGAACCGACATTCTTTAAAACCGAGCCGCCGTACAGGTAATCCGGGACAGACACATTAAACAGCAAATCGACAGTCTTCTTGTAATAATAATCCACCGTACCGCTTAACCGACCATTTAATACGGCAAAGTCCAAACCGACATTTGTCTGCTGGGTCGTCTCCCATTTCAGGTCTTTGTTAGTTGCTGTGGATGGAGCGACACCAATAGAAGTCGATGTATTATCAAAATGATAGTTCATCCCCTGTCCGTTACCACTCGACATTTTCTGCAATGTTGCATAAGGGTTGATAGCCTGGCTTCCTACATGCCCGTAACTTCCGCGCAATTTCAAATTCCGGAAAATATTCAAATCCTTAATAAATGGCTCGTCCGACAGTCTCCAAGCAACCGCACCGGAAGGAAAGTAACCGTATTTATTGCCTTCGGCAAATTTAGACGAACCGTCTATACGCATAGAAGCCGTGAACAAATAGCGATCCAGCAAAGTATAGTTGACACGCCCCAAGTAAGATTGAAGCGACCATTCCGTGTAACCGCTGGATGCAGTCTGGTTAGATCCCAGCCCCAGATTATTCACTCCTAAAGAGATTGTCGAGAAACCGGTCACATAAGCACCCAACTGGCGGTTGATATACTTCTGCTGCTCATAAACCAATGTCGCATCCAATTTATGGATTTCATTGAACGTTTTGGAATAAGACAACTGGTTCGTGTTCTGATAGGAAACAACCATTCCATCATACGCCTGAGCTATGGCGGTGGTTACAGAGGAGTTTTTATCGTTCAATGACAATGAAGTACTTTTGGTTGATATCAGATTGGCACCGCCACTTACAGACAGTTTTAACCCATCGATAATCATCCAGTTCAACTGTAAGCTTGCCAGAACTTTAAAACCGTATCCGTCTTCATCCCCTTTGTTCAATAACCAAACAGGATTCGAGCCGACATTTCCATACGTTCCACCCGGAGTTTCATACTTCCCGTTTTCATCAAAGATCGGATAATCGGGTGGATATAATAAAGCGGCACTTACCGGATGACCATTATAAGTTGCGGTATTCAGGTTCTTTGATTCATAATAATTTCCGTTCATATTAAATACTATATCAAAATTATCCCTGATCTTGGAATTGATATTGCCAGTAAAACCGTATTTCTTATGAAAAGAGTTTTCCACCACCCCTTCTTGGTTGATATAAGAAGCAGACAAGTAGTATTTGATTTTACTCTGTCCTCCGCTAATTGCCAACTGATGGTTTTGTGAAACAGCCGAACGCAAAACTTCATCCTGCCAGTTGATACCTTTTCCCGTAGCAGCTAATTCCGCATCCGTATAATAAGGATCGTTGCC
Organism: Parabacteroides vesiculifaciens; assembly: GCF_049860805.1. Classification (NCBI taxonomy): domain Bacteria; kingdom Pseudomonadati; phylum Bacteroidota; class Bacteroidia; order Bacteroidales; family Tannerellaceae; genus Parabacteroides; species Parabacteroides vesiculifaciens. The sequence goes on along the minus strand of NZ_CP187555.1, from coordinate 584,652 downwards.
AAGTGCAACCAAACGTTCATTAAAGACCGTTCTATATTGGGTCGCATCTAAAACATCCAGTTTACGGAAAGGTTGGTCAAAACTGACAAAGCCGTTATATTCAACTTTCATTTCCCCCTCTTTCGCAGACTTAGTCGTGATCAATACTACACCATTCGACCCTTGCGATCCGTACATGGAAGTCGCCGAAGCATCCTTCAAAATCGTAATCGATTCGATGTCGTTCGGGTTAAGCATCGAATAATCGGCTCCCAAAAAACCATCGACTACATAGAGCGGATCGTTGCTACCGTTCACGGAGTTGGTTCCACGAATACGAATCCTCATATTAGTGCCAGGAGCACCGTTTGTCTGAGTGATCTGTACACCCGGAGCCTTACCACGCAACGCCTCCTCCACCCGAAGTACCGGTTGGCGGGAAACATCTTCAAGAGAAACAGAAGAGACGGATCCGGTCAAATCGGCTTTCTTCGTCACGCCATAACCGATTACCACGACATCAGACAGGGCAACAGCATCCTCTTTCAAAATAACATTGACAGCCGTATTCCCTTTTACAATTATCTCCTGGGATTCCATACCGATATAAGAGATCAGCAAGGTTGCATTAGAAGGTACCCCCGATAAGTTGAAACGGCCTTCTGCATCGGTGATAGTTCCGTTTGTCGTACCTTTAACCGAGACATTGGCACCAATGATAGGTTCGCTGTTCTCATCCACCACGCGCCCCCTCACGTCCTGCACCGCTCCGGCTTGTTTAACCAGTTTAGGCATCAGGACGATTTGATGGTTATTGATTTCAAATTGCAGATTGGTAGGCTTCAACATACGGTCGACGGCCATCTCGATATCCAATTCGTTTGCCCGAAGGCTGACTTGTTGCTTCAGGTCTGTTTTATCCACATCATAAAAGAAGGTATAACTACAGACGGCTTCCACTTTCTTAATTGCTTCCGATAAAGGAATTTTAGAAAAAGACACTGTTATTTTCTCGTTTGCACTATCGGCGTACACATAAGACGAGAGGAACAGTAGAAAAATAAAGGATATAAAAGACATCCTTTTTTTCAGTAAGATCTTTGTATTATTCATATCTTTGTGAAATTTAAAGTTAACATTAAAGAGCTCAAATCGGACGACCAAATCAGAAACGGGCTCTCGTTGTTTTCTTGTGGGAGATTTACTCCGCGTAAGGCATGGGCTCCCGTCCGTGCCTTATTTGTGTTCTTCAATCCGTATTACTTCATAGGCTTTATCTTTTTTAATGGTTTGACTTCTGATATAATGACACGTTTGTTCTCTTCAAAAGAGTATCGTATCGGATTAATCCGTGACATGATCTGCAGGATCGTTTCAAGGGGCTCATCCGTTATGGTAAATGTATAGCTCGTGTTAGCTATAGCCGGATCGAGTTCGATGCTTATATTATACCACCGTTCCAGATACTTACAAATATAATCCAACGGCCTGGCTTCAAACGAACAAGATTTGTTTGCCCAACACGACTCGAAATAGACATCGGCCGAAGGCATCAGGAGTAAATTTGTTTTCCGGTCAACTTGCGCCAACTCTCCGGCTTTCATGAACGTTTCCTTATCACCTACCTGCAACGAAATCCGCCCCTCCAAAAGAGCAACACGTATATCCGGGTTCCCGGGATAAGCTTTCACATTGAAACGCGTACCGTGCACGTTTACCTTAATATTATCCGCACAAACTGTAAACGGGTGCTCCCGGTCTTTCTTTACCTGAAACAGTGCTTCCCCCTCAAGCCATACTTCCCGGTTTCCGGTAAAAGAAGTTTTATATGCCAGCGTTGAACCGATATTCAGCCAGACTACACTTCCATCCGGCAGTATCATCTGAGATTTACCGTTCAAAGCCGAATAACTTTGAGAAGTTATCTCCGGTCTTCCCGATATCCTGCCGGCCAGAAAAGCAGCCGAAACAGATACGATCAATAATAAGGAAGCGGCAACCATCGCAAACTTATATTTCCAGACAGGAACCGTATATACATTACGCTTCGCCCCCATTCGGGCTTCCATCTGCTCCCAATAGTATGACACATCCGGATCATACTCCCCGACTTCAGCCTGTATTTCTTTCCAGAGTGATTTCAATTCTTTATATAGGGCACCGTTGCCTTCAGAATTTTTCCAATCATTCAAGGCTGCTTCCTCTTTCTGATCTGTTTCCTGTTTCAGATGAGAGATGATTAGATTCCAGGGAATTGTTTTGTACATCATACACTTGTCCTTTTAAATAAGACACATCAAACCCTTACAACCCTACTCAATAATCAAAGAAAATTAAATCTTTTTACCAAAAATAGGTATAAGAATCCCCCAGATAGGCTTTTATCAACTTCAATGCTTTGGTAATTTGGGCTTCTACATTCTTCACAGAGACGTTCAGATTCTCTGCTATCTCCTTGTTGGATAGATGTTCGGCGCGACTTTTTTGGAATATTTCACGGCATCTGTCGGGAAGGGAACAGATCGCTTCGGTTATCAAACGTTCAAGCTCTTTTAACTCAAGCGACTCATCCACTTCGAAACGTTCCAACACAGACCAGTCCGATACCGTAACAAAGCGGTCGTTATCCCGCAAGTAATTCATTGCCCGGTTACGGGCAGATTGGAAAAGATAGGATTTCAAGGTCAGTTTTATATCCAGGTTCTCACGTTTTTCCCAAACGGAAGTAAAAATATCGAGCGCCAACTCCTCCGCTACTCCGCTCTCCTTTACATAGATACAGATAAAACGGCAAAGAGGTACAAAATAGGTTTTGAACAGATACTCAAAGGCTTGCTTGTCTCCCGCCCTGATCAATCTGAGCATAAATATATCATCCTGTATTTTCCCGCTATTCCTCTCGACCATACTCCATTTCAAAGTTCAAGCCACAAACTTATATAAATCCGATTAGATAGCAATAGGAATTAGCCAAAAGAAAAACGGGATAAAAGTATTTTTTACTTTTATCCCGTTTCCATCGGAGCGGTTTATTCATCCGCCCTCAGATTATGATATCATATTTACTTAATCATATCAAATCCCGTATACGGAACCAATGCCTTCGGAATGCGGATGCCTTCGGGAGTCTGATTATTTTCGAGCAGGGCTGCTACGATACGCGGCAAAGCCAACGCGCTTCCGTTCAACGTATGGCAAAGCTGTGTCTTTTTGTTTTCGTCACGATAACGGCATTTCAGGCGGTTTGCCTGGTAATTATCGAAGTTTGAAACCGAACTTACTTCCAACCAACGTTTTTGGGCTTCCGAATAGACTTCGAAGTCGAAGCAAAGAGCGGCCGTGAAACTCATATCGCCACCGCAAAGACGAAGAATACGGTACGGAAGTTCCAGCTTTTGAAGCAGACCTTCCACGTGATCCAACATTTCCTGATGAGACTGTTTGGAGTGTTCCGGCTTGTCGATACGAACCAATTCAACTTTAGAAAACTCATGCAGGCGGTTCAGTCCGCGCACGTCTTTTCCATAAGAGCCGGCTTCGCGACGGAAACACTGCGTATAGGCACAATTCTTGATCGGCAACTGCTTCTCGTCGAGGATAACATCACGATAAATATTAGTAACCGGAACCTCGGCTGTCGGGATCAGATAGAGATCATCCACTTCACAATGATACATCTGTCCTTCCTTATCGGGCAACTGTCCCGTACCATAACCGGAGGCTGCATTCACGACCGTCGGCGGCATGATTTCCATATAACCGGATTTGCGGGCTTCGTCCAGGAAGAAGTTGATCAGCGCACGTTGCAACTGAGCACCCTGTCCTTTGTAAACCGGAAAACCGGCACCTGTGATCTTCACGCCCAAGTCGAAATCGATCAGGTCGTATTTCTTAGCCAATTCCCAGTGAGGCAGTGCGTCTTTCGGCAGTTCTGTTTCCATACCGCCCATCTTTTCCACCTTATTATCGTCTGCTCCGACACCTTCGGGAACCTCATCATAAGGCACGTTCGGGATTGTGTAGAGCAAGTTCTGCATATCTTCGGTTGCCTGATCCATTTCTGCCTGGATAGTTTTATTAGCTTCCTTGATCTCGGCAACACGTTGTTTGGCAGTTTCAGCCTCCTCTTTTTTACCTTCTTTCATCAGCATACCGATGGCTTTCGAAGCCTGGTTTACCTCTGCCAGGTTTTTATCTAATTGATTTTGCGCACTACGTCTTTTATCATTCAGTTCGATCACTTTTGCGATGCTTTCCTGCGCACCTTTAAAGTGTTTCTTTTCCAGACCACGAATCACCCGGTCTGTTTCTTCCGTAATTATTTTAAGCGTCAACATACTTTAATGATGTTTTTTATTTGAGTTGCAAAGATAAGCAAGATTTATGATTTATCATCGACGCATAAATCATAAATCATAATTCATAAATCACAAATTCTTCACCCGTCCGCCTGTAAGCCATGACCGGACATAATAGGGTTCACTCAGGCTGCTGACGATCACGCCGCTCGAAGTACTGGTATGAATGAATTTTCCGTTTTTCAGATAGATCCCGACATGGTTGGGCACTTTCTTCTTCCCCTTCCCCGTGCGGAAAAACACCAGGTCGCCTTCCTTCAGGTTGGCACGGCTGACTTTCTTGCAGTTGTGCTTCAGCATATCGGCCGACGAACGTGCCAACTGCTTTCCATATACTTCACGAAATACGATCGCCACAAAACCGGAGCAGTCTACCCCCTTCTTCGTCAGCCCCCCCATCCGGTGAGGAACGCCAAGCCATTTAACCCCTTCATTGTACAGAAATATGTTATCATCCGGAGTCAGGCGGACACCATAGAGACGGGAAAGTTCTTTCGGTCCCTTGAAGTCCGAAGGCAAGGCTACACGTTGCTTTTTACTGCCACAGGATGTAAGCGCCAGCATAAAAAGCAGGATTCCGATATAAGATATGATAAAATTTCTACGAGTCATGGTGTTGACAAAGATAAGAAACTACTCGATAGTTTCGATACATATAGCAAAAAAACAGTTTATGGAAAGCCACTTTCCCGTTACTGTGTGTTTCCACCTCTCTTCGTTCCTACAAGATCATCAAAAAAAGACAAAAAAAGGATATCCGCCAAGCGAATATCCTTTTTTCTTATTCTATGTAAACCGGTACTTATGCTTCTGCTACCACTTCTTTTACAGAAACGAAAGAACGGTTTTCTTTACCTCTGCGGAAAGTAACCACGCCATCAACCAATGCATACAACGTATGGTCTTTACCGATACCTACGTTTTCACCCGGATGATGAACTGTTCCTCTCTGACGAACTAAAATGTTACCAGCTTTAGCAACTTCGCCACCGAAAAGCTTAACACCTAATCTCTTACTTTGTGATTCACGGCCGTTCTTAGAACTACCCACACCTTTCTTATGTGCCATTTCTTCTTTTCTCCTTTAAACGTTAAGCAACAATTTCTTTTACACTCACTTCAGTGAACTGCTGACGGTGACCGTTCAATTTACGATACCCTTTTCTTCTCTTCTTGTGGAAGATCAGCACCTTTTCACCTTTTACCAGCGGAGACAGTACTTCGCATACTACCTTTGCGCCTTCTACGGTAGGAACACCTACTTTAACTTCGCCATTGTTGTCAACCAACAATACTTTTTCAAATTCCACAACAGCACCGCTTTCTGCGTTCTGAATGTGATGAACGAACAACTTTTTACCTTCTTCAGCCTTGAACTGCTGTCCGTTGATTTCTACGATTACGTACATCTGTCTTTTTTATATTTAAACAGGTTATGTCCCGGGGGTGGATACGCTTCTAAGCATCACTTGTTTACCTCCTGAGGAATTCAGAGCGCAAAATTACGGTTTCTCGATGTATCATCCAAATCTTTTTGAAACTATTTTCCAAAATGATAGCTTCCCGAACCGATCTCGACTTCCATATACTTTTCCGTCGCCGAAACTTTGCGTACGCCCGGCAGGTTGCCGACCGTTACATTATATTCTTTCGGTATCCGGACGATTGCCGACGTATTGCCCGGCAACGTGATATCCCAGCTAAAGTTGCCGTCCTTCTTCGTCCATGCACTCTTGATCTCGCCGTAGACAGACTGATAAGAAGCGGAAACTTCGTCCAGGCCGGCGGGGAAGACGGGTTCCATCACTAATTTCTTGAAACCGGTTGCATCGGGGGCGCATTTGATACCGGCCAGGTCTTCGTAGTACCAGATCAGCAGGTCGCCGAGCAGCATCACGTGGTTGGCGGAGTTCATGGCGGGATCCGCCGTATCGCCGTTCCAAAGTTCCCAGATGGTTGTCGCTCCGTTCTTGATCATATAGCCCCAACTCGGATAGGTCTCGTTCGTCAGGATCTTATAGGCCATATCGACACGTCCGTATTCGGTCAGTCCGCGCATCAGGTGCTGGATTCCGAGAACGCCGGTGCTTACATGCCCGTTAAAGTCTCCTTCGGTCTTCTTCACGATATTTTCAAACACTTTCCCTTCCTTTCCTGCCGGCACAAGTCCGAGGCGCAGGGACAGAATGTTCGCCGTAACGGTATTATTGCCATACTCTGCTGTTTCCTTATTAAAGAATCTGGCATTATAAGCGGCCTTCATTTTGGCGGCCAGCGATTCGTAGCCGGGGATGTCGGCTTCCTGTCCGCAGATACGGGCAAAGCCGGCCATCTTATTCAGCAGGTCGTAATAGACAGTCGTGCTGAGGATGGCGCCATCCGTCTTGCGCGAAGGATCTTTGGAGTGGATCAGTTCCTGCGATTCGGGAGGCATGCACCAGTCGCCATACTGGTCTTTTGTCATAATGTAATCTTTCATGGTCACCTCTTCCATATGCTCCATCCAGCGTTTCATGGCCGGATAGTGGGCACGGATCGCGCTGTCGTCGCCAAACTGCCGGTACAACATATCGGCCACATAGAAGAAGGCGGACGGCCAGGTCACATCATCGGCATAGATCGTCCAGTAATTCGGAGAGACATCCGAAATGCTTCCTTCCGGGCTCATGGAATCTTCAATATCCTGCAACCATTTATTATACAACTGCGCATTGTTGAAGATAAAAGCTTCGCCGTAAGCACCCGTCGCACGGTCGCCCAACCAGCCGAGACGTTCGTCGCGCTGCGGACAGTCGGTCGGCATTCCGCGGTAATTGCTACGGATTCCCCAATATGAGTTCTTATGGATCTGGTTGACTAACGGGTTGGATGTCTCAAAACGTCCGGTTGTCTCCATCCGGTCATAAATGACATGTCCGGTGAAGGCAGACAGTTCCGGCTTATAGTCGAGTCCCGAAACTTCGACGAAACGGAAACCATGATAGACGAAACGGGGCTGCCAGCTGAAACCGCCATCTTTAGCCGGCGTATAGATATCGGTCACCATTGCTTTGCGCAAGTTTGCCAGATAAAGCGAACCGTCTTTCTGCAACATTTCGGCGAACTTCATCGATACCGGCTTATCCTTCTTCCCTTTCAGGTCAACGGACAACCAGCCGACCATGTTCTGCCCCATGTCCAGGATATACTTTCCGTCGGGGCGTTCAAAGATGGCAACCGGTTTCAAGGTTTCCTGCACGCGGATATTCGGATTCTGCTGTGCGGTCAGCTTGCCCGCCGGGGTTTCCATCACGTCGGGAACTTTCCAGGCGCCGTCGTCAAAGCCATTCTCGTTCCAGCCATCCATCTCGAGGCGTGCGTCATACTCTTCGCCGTCAAACTCGTTGTTCGCAACGATCGGGCCTTTCGAGGTGATCTTCCAGGAAGCATCGCTGACAACTGCCGCCTGCGATCCGTCGGCATATTCGATCTGAAGCTGTGCGAGCAAACGGGGCAGGCCGAACGTTTTCATCCCCGGATTGCGCATAGAGAAGAAGCGGCCGTTCCCCAGAATCACACCCAACGTGTTCTTATCAGGAGCCAGCAAATCCGTCACATCATATACATTATAATATATACGTTTATAATACAAGGATGGCATCGGGGCAAAAACATCTTCGCTCACCTTCTTTCCGTTCAGCCAAGCTTCATACGAGCCGAGACCGGAAATATACAGGACAGCTCTTTTCACCGCCTTATCCGCCGTAAACTCTTTCCGCAGATAGCGTGCCGCCAAGCGTGTTTTATTGTTTCCACCGGCCACACCTATCTCCTCTCCCGGATTGGAAAGTGAATCTTCACCGATCCAGGTCGCTTTCCACTCCGAATCATCGAGCAGAGCCATCGACCAGCTGCCGGCATCGCTCCAGGGTGTATCTCCCTGATTGGTTGCCAACTTCACGCGCCAGTAGTAAGGCTTTCCCGATTCCAATGCCTTTCCTGCATATGGGATCAGTACCGATTCATCCGAACGTACCACACCCGAATCCCACAAAAGCCCGTCACCGGATTCCAATTGCCCGGGAGAAGCTGCCACCTGTATCTGGTAAGCAGTCTGTTTCAGGTCCGGCTTGCCCGAAGCGATCTGCCAGGAGAAACGGGGTTGCGCCACATTAATTCCCAATGGATTTTCTTTCATTTCCAACCGGAGATTCTTCACTTCGACAGTCGGGTCGGACGAGCATCCCGTCCATCCCAATACCAAAGCGATCAAAAGCAATAGAGCTGTCTTTTTCATATCGTTGCGATTTAATCTGTTAATAGCATGACTCTTGTTGTCAAAGGAAATCGTTTTATGCTTAATTCCATGCCTAAAAATGATTTTATATCTTATGATTTTGATAAAAAGGAAACAGGAATCCGATAGTAACCGCTTGCCGGACCGGTCAAAGGGAAATTCATATCTAATGCCTATCCGGCGGCAAAAAGATGCAAGTGTAATTTGTTTTCGACGTTGTCGTGTACATATTCGACGACGTCAAGAATATACACGACGATGCCGAATATATGCACGGCGACGCCGGAAACAAATTACACTTAATGAAAACAGGAAAAACATCGGGTTGCATTCCTGATACAAATTAAGTACTTTTGCCTGTAGAACCAATTAAAAAGGAATCAACATGAATTATTACGAGCTTACGTTCACGTACACCTCTCCGATCGAGACCTTCATCATCAACGATGTGCTGGCAGCCGAGCTGGGAGAAATCGGTTTTGAAAGTTTTACCGAAAACGAAAACGGGTTGCAGGGGTATATTTCCGACCAATTATATAATGTAAAGGGGTTGCAGGACAAACTTGCCGTGTTTCCGTTGGAAAACGTGGAAATCCATTTTACCGAATCACTTGTGGAGAGCAAGGACTGGAACGAAGAATGGGAAAAGAACTACTTCAAGCCGATCCGTATCGGCAAGGATTGCGTCATCCGCGCCTCTTTCCACGAATACGAACCGGGCTACACCTATAACATCATCATCGATCCGAAGATGGCATTCGGGACCGGCAACCATGAGACGACCTTCCTGATGATCAGCGAAATGCTCAAACTGGACCTGACCGGCAAAGAGTTGCTCGACATGGGGTGCGGAACAGCCGTGCTGGCCATACTTGCCCGCATGAAAGGAGCCGGTCGTGTCGTAGCGATCGACATCGACGAATGGGCTTACAACAATGCGCTCGAGAATATCCGGCTTAACAATACGAACGATATCCAGGTCGCCCTCGGGGGAGCCGAACAGATTCCGGCGTTCGGAAAGTTCGATATCGTATTCGCCAATATCAACCGGAATATCCTGCTCAATGACATCCGCCATTACAACGAATGTATGAAACCAGGGGCATTTCTCTATATGAGCGGCTTTTATGTAGATGACATTGCTGCCATTGAAGAAGAGTGCAAACGCAACGGATTGGCATTGTTGTCGCACACAGAGAAGAATAATTGGGTTGCAGTGAAAGTCCAAAAGCAATAACATTAATTAACCCTAAAAGTTAAGACCAAAATAAACCATCATTCAAGTATATTCGTTATCTTAGTAGCAACATAATTATAAAAAGAAAGAGTTATGAAAAACGTAGATTCTAAATTATTACTGGGATTAGTAGTTGGTGCAGCCGTTGGCGCCGCAGTTGGTTATCTGGCAGCAACAGATAAAAGAGAACAACTACTGGAAGAATTGAATGGTGTAGTTGGTAAAGTAAAAGAAGGCTTCAATTCAGCTCTTGCTAAATACAAAGAAGGAAAAGCTGAAGTTGTAAAAACTACAGAAGAAATCGTAGCTGAATAATTTTGTATGGAGAAAGACTCAGGTGAAATCTTCCGGGAGCTGAAAAAAGATCTTTCGGCTTACGTGGAGTTGAAGCTCGAACTCCTAAAATTAAACACATATGAGAGGACGGGAAAAGTGATTGCCGTTCTCTCGTATGGTGTCATTTTATTATTTCTGGCTTTCTTCGCGATTCTGTTCATTTTCCTCGCTTTAGGTTTTTTCCTGGGGGATCTGTTCGGTTCGGCAGGTTCGGGATTCGGTGTCGTAGCCGTACTCTATCTGCTGCTGATCGGCATTATTATTATGAACAAAGACAGAATCAGCAATAAAGTTTTAAACGTTGTGATCTCCGCATTGACAACAAATGATGATAAAACAAACGCGACAGACAATGAACAATCCGCAACAGACACCACTGGAGAAACTGATTTCTGACCGTCGCCGCATCCAACAGGAATGCACGATACAGGAGCAGAAATTAAATGCCGATTTCTCTTACATACAAGAGAATGCAGGCACTTTGTTACTTTCAGGTGTCTCCGCACTCTTATTTCCTAACTCAAAAGCCAAATCTAAAGGGACAGAAACCAGCCAGCCGGCGCAGACGTCGGAAGTTCCATCCATGTCATTGGGCTTTGCCGATTATCTTTCTGTAGCACAAGGTTTATTACCCGTCGCATGGGAGGTCGCACGCCCGTTACTGACCGCCTGGGGCATCCAGAAAGTCCAGACGTGGATAATTAAGAAACTTTTTAAGAAAAAGAAATAAGCCTCAACAATTAATTTATGTTAGAGGGCATATTTTTCTCGTTCTAATTCCTGTACAATAAAAAAAATGACTAAATTTGCAGTCGTTAAAAACAAGGTGCGACGAATCGATTTTCTTTGCAGCTGTTAAGTCAAATTGGAGATAAGTAATATTTTTAATAAACCCATAAAAGTTTTATTACAATGATTAAAGTAGGTATTAACGGTTTCGGCCGTATCGGACGTTTCGTTTTCCGTGCTGCTCAGAAGAGAAGCGATATTCAGATCGTAGGTATTAACGACCTTTGCCCGGTTGATTACTTGGCATACATGCTGAAATACGACACAATGCACGGTCAGTTCGAAGGAACTATCGAAGCTGATGTTGAAAACAGCAAACTGATCGTAAACGGTAAGGAAATCCGCGTAACTGCAGAAAGAAACCCTGCTGATTTGAAATGGGATGCAATCGGTGCAGAATATGTTGTTGAATCAACTGGTCTGTTCCTGACAAAAGAAAAAGCTCAGGCTCATATCGAAGCCGGTGCTAAATATGTAGTAATGTCTGCTCCTTCAAAAGACGATACTCCTATGTTCGTTTGTGGCGTAAACGAAAAATCATACGTTAAAGGTACTCAGTTCGTTTCTAACGCTTCTTGTACTACTAACTGCTTGGCTCCTATCGCTAAGGTTCTGAATGACAAGTGGGGTATCACAGACGGTTTGATGACAACTGTTCACTCTACAACCGCTACTCAGAAGACTGTTGACGGTCCGTCTATGAAGGACTGGAGAGGTGGCCGTGCTGCTTCCGGCAACATCATCCCTTCTTCTACAGGTGCTGCTAAGGCTGTAGGTAAAGTTATTCCTGAACTGAACGGCAAACTGACTGGTATGTCTATGCGTGTTCCGACTCTGGACGTTTCTGTTGTTGACTTGACAGTTAACTTGGCTAAACCGGCTACTTACGCTGAAATCTGCGCTGCAATGAAGGAAGCTTCTGAAGGCGAACTGAAAGGCGTTCTGGGCTACACTGAAGATGCAGTAGTTTCTTCTGACTTCTTAGGAGACACTCGTACTTCTATCTTCGATGCAAAAGCTGGTATCGCTTTGACAGATACATTCGTAAAGGTTGTTTCTTGGTATGATAACGAAATCGGTTATTCTAACAAGGTTCTTGACCTGATCGCTCACATGGCATCTGTAAACTGCTAATCAATTTAAGATTATATAGTTTGAAAGCCGCATCCTTCGGGTTGCGGCTTTTTTTGTATATCTTTGTATCACTATGGATGCCTACCAACTTATCACTGTTTTAGGGCCGACAGCATCCGGCAAAACGACATTTGCCGCAGCACTCGCCGCCCGGCTGGACACGGAGATCATCAGCGCCGATTCCAGACAAATCTACCGTTCGATGGATATCGGGACCGGGAAAGACCTGGCCGACTATACGGTAAACGGAAAAGCGATCCCTTACCACCTGATCGACATCTGCGATCCGGGATATAAATATAACGTATTCGAATACCAGCATGATTTCTTCCGGGCTTACGAAGCAATCCGGGAAAAAGGGAAACTGCCGGTTCTATGCGGCGGTACGGGGATGTACATAGAAGCCGTACTGAAAGGATATAAGCTCTTGGATGTACCCCAGAACCCGGAGTTGCGAGAGTCTTTGAAAGATAAAACGCTCCCGGAGCTGGAGCAGATACTTGCCGGCTACAAGGTCCTGCATAACAAGACGGATGTGGATACAGCCCAACGGGCTATCCGGGCAATCGAAATCGAAGAGTATTACAAAAACGAAGCACCGGATGCCAATGAGTATGATCCAATCAACAGCCTGATCATCGGTATCGACATAGACCGGGAACTACGACGCGAAAAGATTTCCCGCCGCCTGCGTACCCGCTTAGATGAAGGGATGGTCGATGAAGTGCGGAAGATCATCGATTCGGGAGTAAAGCCGGAAGACCTGATTTACTACGGGCTGGAGTATAAATATCTTACTTTATATATAATCGGCGAACTGTCTTATGAAGATATGGTATCCCAACTGGAGATCGCCATACATCAGTTTGCCAAACGGCAAATGACCTGGTTCCGGGGCATGGAACGCCGGGGAAGCACCATCCATTGGATAGATGCGACATGGCCGACAGAAGAAAAGATAGAAAGGACATTGGAGTTATTGAAATTATAAGAAATAATGAGATAATGTGCCAATGGAGGAAATAATGAGCCAATTAAATGATGATTCATGGGTGTGAAACATGGATGACATGGTCATGCAAAATGATTGTCGTTCCGTAGGGGCAGGTTCTAAACCTGCCCGATATCGACAAATATACATGTTGCAATCGGGCGGGTTTAGAACCCGCCCCTACGGCGACACCTTAAATATACCCATAAATCATCATTTATGATTCATTTCTGGCAAATTTAGAAACAAAACAATATATAACAATTATGGTAACAATTAAGGATTTAAAGGATAAAGACAACTTCTTTCTGATGGCGGGACCATGCGTGATAGAGGGGGAAGATATGGCATTGCGTATTGCGGAGAAGGTAGTCGGCATTACGAATAAATTAAATATCCCGTATGTATTCAAAGGATCATACCGGAAAGCCAACCGTTCACGCTTGGATTCCTTCACAGGCATAGGCGACGAAAAAGCCCTGAAAATACTTCGCAAGGTTGGCGAAACATTCGGCATCCCGACCGTAACCGATATTCACGAAACGACTGAAGCCGCAATGGCCGCCGAGTATGTGGACGTCCTGCAAATCCCCGCTTTCCTCTGCCGGCAGACAGACCTGTTGGTCGCCGCAGCCAAGACAGGAAAGATCGTCAACATCAAAAAAGGACAGTTCCTCTCGCCGGGAGCCATGCAGTTTGCCGTACAGAAAGTTGCCGATGCCGGAAATGACAACGTTATGATTACGGAAAGAGGCACAACATTCGGATATACAGACTTAGTTGTCGATTACCGGGGCATTCCCCAAATGCAGCAGTTCGGTTATCCCGTCATTATGGACGTAACCCATTCCCTGCAACAACCCAACCAGACTTCAGGCGTGACAGGCGGCCTCCCCGCCCTGATCGAAACGATAGCCAAAGCAGCCATTGCAGTCGGAGCCGACGGCTTGTTCATCGAAACCCATCCGGAACCCTCCAAAGCCAAGTCCGACGGAGCTAACATGCTGCAACTCGACTTGCTGGAAGGACTGCTGGCAAAGTTGGTGCGGATAAGGGAAGCGGTTGGAAATTGAATATGGAAAGTTGAGAATTGAAAATTACGATACAAAAAATGGATAACTGAAAAACAGAAGCCTCAGCGGTCTTCCACTTTTCAATTATCCATTTTCTATTTTCAATTTATTCAGCTATCCCATCTTACTTATTTTTCTGAGCTTGTCCTCGTCTATCAGTTTGATCTTTCGACCGTCGATGGCGATGATACGCTCAGCCACAAATGTAGACAATGTACGGATTGCGTTAGACGTTGTCATATTCGAGAGATTAGCCAAATCTTCCCGGGACAGATAGATACTCAATGTCGCCCCATCTTCCTCCAAACCGTAACTGTCTTTCAGGAATAACAAGGATTCCGCCAAACGACCCCGAATATGTTTCTGAGTAAGGTTGACTGTACGCTCGTCAGCAATTCCTAAATCGAGAGAAAGCTGGCGGATAAAAAACATGGCAAGGTTTGCATTGCCCATTAAAAGATCCGTAACGATAGTCATCGGAATCAGGCATACCGTCGAAGCTTCAAAAGCAGAAGCATTCGTCAGATAGTTTTCCTGAGCAAAGTTTGCCCGATAACCAAAGTACTGCACCGGCTTGATCATTCGGATGATCTGGCTTCGGCCACCAACACCTTCCTTAAAGATTTTCACCTTGCCTTTTAATAAGCACATCATGTCTCTCGGTTCGTCGCCCTCGCAATATATCAACTCATTACGTTTGAAATGCTGGATCGTCGAATTATTACGGAGAACATCCCGCTCTTTTTCGGTCAGGACTCTCCACACTTCTGCCAAACTGGCCGATAGATCGACCTCTTCTTTTTGTTGTTTAACCACGACTGCTATATAACATACTTGTGAAGCACAAATATAATACTTTTCTTTTAAAAGCTGAATAAGTTTAATACGATAAATTAATAAAATGCGAACATTTTACTTTCTTTCACCAGGAAATTCAATTTTATTCGTTACGTTTGTAAAGAAAGGGACGATAATTTGTTGAAAAAGTATTTTAATATAATCATTCTGCTTTTTATCGCAGTAAATGCCTTAGCTAACCCTGACGGTAGTTATGGAAATCTTTTATTGCTGGGCCGGACTCCTAAAACGATATCGTCACAGCAAGGGGATTCTATTATGAAGAAGGTAATCGAGCAGGCCGACAAATACAAGACGGTCGTTTCCCGGTACGAGGCAGAAATCTATATCAAAGGAAAGACCGAGATCCTCAAACAAAATATCCTGATGCGTTTTGCCCATCATCTATTCCCGGTAGACCGGAAGAACAAAGATATGATCTTCGAGATGGTCAGCCATTCCAAGTTCAACGCTCCCAACAACTACCTGCACACCTTCGATGCGATAAACGGGAACAGCATCCCCAACGGCGCAAAGCAGCAGGAGGTCTTGACATTCCTGAACCTAAATGTCTACTCACCGACCATTTACAACGAAGGGATCATCATGCCGGTTGCCCATGAAGCATTCAAATTCTACAACTTCAACCTGGAAAGTATCGAAATAGCCGATAACCTGAAAATCTATAAGATACGTTTCATGCCCAAGCGATGGAGCCAGAAGCTCATTTGCGGCGACCTGTATATCACGGATAAAGACTGGCACATCGACAAGATCGACGTAAACGGACGTTTCTCCTTTGCCGAATTTAACTTAGTCATGACATTCGGACGGGATTACCGCCATTTCATCCTGCCGCAAAAAGCGGATCTGTTTCTCCGGTATCATGTATTGGGTAATGCCATCGCCAGTTATTATCATACTTCATTCAAATACGATGCCGTAGAATGGGTGGAAGAAAACTATGAGAGCAAAAAATACCGGTCACTCGACCTGACCGGATATTACCAGTTATCATCCGATACGATCCCGATCATCAGCGACAGCAGCTACTGGAGAAAAAAACGGGACGTTCCGCTGACTCAGGAAGAAGAAAAAAAATACGAAAAGACAATCGCCAGGACCGTTCAGGACAACGACACAAGTAACATCCGGAAATACCTCAAAATAACGGAAAGGCTGACCAACACAATCAATCTCGACTATAAAACAACCCGTCTGAAATACTCCGGCATACTGAACCCCTTCCAGTTGGGCTATTCCGGGCGGAACGGTATTACCTACAGGCAACAGCTACGTTTCAGCAAGACCTTCAAGAAGGACCGCCAGTTGCGTTTTCGTCCTGAGATCGGTTTTGTATTCAAACGGAAAGAGTTGTTTTTCAAGTTCGGAGGAGACTGGGAATATCTTCCGGAGAAACGAGGCGCCCTAAGCCTCAGCCTCGGAAACACCAATCAGGGATATTCTTCCAAGATCATGAACGAGATCAACGAACAACTGAAAGATTCCGCTTTCAATTTCGAGAACCTGGACCTGGAATACTTTAAGCACTATTACATCGAGCTCAAGAACCAGATCGAACTGTTCAACGGCTTCCAGCTGACTACCGGAATCTCCTACCACCGCCGCGTGCCTACCCGGAAAAGCGCTATCGATCCGGGAGACGGCGTCACGGAGATCATCAACGAAAACTATCACGATTTCATGCCTACGATCGGTTTTTCCTACACGCCCAGACAGTATTACTGGATGGACGGTTACCGCAAGGAATATCTCTACTCCTACTATCCGACGGTCTCCATCGAGTTCGGGCAGGCCATACCGGGTATATGGAACAGCAGCGGTAATTACGGACGTGTGGAAGCCGATATCCACCAAAGCATTTACTTAGGCCTGTCGCGCCGCTTCAATTACCATATCAGCGGAGGACTCTATACGGCCCAGAAGTCAACCTACTTTGCCGACTACCGGTATTTCACGCGGCACAACTTCCCCGAATCATGGGGAGGAGACGATTTCGGAGGTGTCTTCCATCAGCTAAGAAGTGTATGGTTCAATGCATCCGACAAATATGTCCAGGCACATGTCATGTACGAAAGCCCGTTCATGCTCTTCCAGCTATTCAAGCCGGAAGCCACCAAGCACATCATTTCGGAACGTTTCTACCTCAGCCAGTTATGGATGCCGGTCAAACCCAGCTACACGGAAATCGGGTACGGTTTCGGTAACCATATCTTCAACGTCGCCGCCTTCGTCGGGTTTGACAAATGGAAGTATGACGGCATCGGGTTCAAGTTTGCGTTCGAGCTCTTCCAGTAGCCGTCAGAACTGTGGACGGACAATCATAATACCGCAGTTGCGCTTGATACCCTGTACATACTCCTGCAAGGGTTCTTCGTTCACGATCACTTGCTTCTTAGTGGTCGAGGCATGGATAAAAGT
Source organism: Parabacteroides vesiculifaciens (assembly GCF_049860805.1). Lineage (NCBI taxonomy): Bacteria > Pseudomonadati > Bacteroidota > Bacteroidia > Bacteroidales > Tannerellaceae > Parabacteroides > Parabacteroides vesiculifaciens. The sequence continues at coordinate 567,200 of NZ_CP187555.1, read as the reverse complement.
CAGTTTATTACCTTCCCGGCAGATAATGCCGACGTGTGAGATATCCAGTCCTTTCACCGTCGTGACAAAGCAGACGATATCGCCATTCCTGATTTGACCGGTATGCGTATCGATTTCATCCTGCGGAATATAATAATGCGGACGGGCACTGATTTCCTTTTCCTTCGCCGCCATTATAGCGATGCGCTCCGGATTGCCTTTCAACTGCTTATAGCTATCGGGATGCGTGGACATAAAAGACAAGTCGAGATTAAACGGCTTTCCTCCTATCTCTTTTGTCACATCCTTCAGGTAACCTCTCCTTTCGTTTTCATAGATCCAATCGGTGGTATAATGGAGGCGATCGGTATAATCGAGAGTTATCTTGCCGGCATTCCGGTAACGCAACTCTTTCAGGGTAGAAACATATCTGTCAAATGCCGGACAATGCTTGACAGAGCGGGCCAAAGCAACCGTATTCTCGACCAAAGTCATGCAATCCAAACCATGCAGGTTGATCACCAGTTTTTCGGGCACTTCCTCCAAGGTCCCGGCCACATAAGGAGTTCCCAGGAAGAAACGGGCGGTTTCCACCGTCAGGTCGCCCGTCGGCAAATCCGCTTTCTCCTTCATGGCCGCACAATAACGCTCGTAAATCTCCTTATCGCCTTGTGCTTTGCCGGACAAGGAAAGAAAGGCTAAAAAGAACAAATAAAACAGCTTCCTTTTCATCTCATGATTCGATTTCAATCCTGTTTTGTCACTAACAGATCTTCCAGCTTCACCAGCTCGTCGCGGAACTGTGCCGCTTCGATAAAGTCTAACTTCTTGGCCGCCTCCATCATCTGCTTCTTAGTCCGTTCGATCGCTTTTTCAAGTTGCTTACGATTCATATACTGAACCACAGGATCTGCGACTAAGCTGGGCTCCGGTTCCACATAAGCATACGGTTCGCCGATGGCAGGTTGTTGTTTCTCCGCCATCAGGGAAACACTATTTTTGATGACCTGTTTAGGCGTAATGCCATGCGCCTCGTTATAGGCGAGCTGTTTTTCACGCCGGCGGGCCGTTTCATCCATTGTCAGACGCATACTGTCCGTTATCTTGTCAGCATAGAAGATCACCTTTCCGTTTACGTTTCGGGCGGCACGTCCGGCCGTCTGCGTCAGAGAACGGTGCGAGCGCAGGAAACCTTCCTTATCGGCATCTAAGATAGCGACCAAAGAGACTTCCGGCAAATCGAGGCCTTCACGGAGCAGGTTGACGCCGATCAGCACGTCAAAGAGTCCTTTCCGCAAATCGTCCATGATCTGAATGCGTTCGAGCGTATCGACATCGCTATGGATATAGTTGCAACGGATTCCCATGCGCGTCAGGTATGTAGTCAATTCTTCCGCCATGCGCTTCGTCAAGGTCGTAACCAAGATGCGCTCGTCCACGGCAGAACGTTGTGTGATCTCCTCCATCAGGTCGTCGATCTGGTTCAGTGTCGGACGCACTTCGATAACCGGGTCGAGCAGGCCTGTCGGACGGATCACCTGATCCACCACAATCCCTTCACTCTTTTCCAACTCGTAATCGGCAGGTGTCGCACTCACGTAAATCGCCAGCGGAGTCAACGACTCGAACTCGTCGAACGTCAACGGACGGTTATCCATCGCTGCCGGCAGACGGAAACCATATTCCACCAGATTCTTTTTCCGGGAATAATCGCCTCCGTACATCGCCCGTATCTGAGGGATCGTCACATGGCTCTCGTCGACCACCAGCATAAAATCTTTCGGGAAATAATCGAGCAGGCAGAAAGGACGTTCACCCGCCTGGCGACCGTCGAAATAGCGTGAATAATTCTCGATGCCGGAACAATGCCCCAGTTCGCGGATCATTTCCAAGTCGAACGTAACACGTTCGTACAGGCGTTTCGCCTCATAGGGCTTGCCGATCTCCCGCAAGAAATTCACCTGCGTCCCCAAGTCGACATCGATCTGCCCGATAGCGGTATTGATACGATCCTGCGTAGTCACGAAGAGGTTGGTCGGATAGATGTTCAGTTCATCCTGCTCGTCAATCTCCTGTCCGGTCTGCGGATCGAACGAAGAAATACGGTCGACCTCGTCGTCCCAGAACTCGATGCGGTAGGCTGCCCCGTCAAAGGTTTCGATAGCTGGAAAGATATCGACCGTATCGCCGTTTACGCGAAAGCAGCCACGATTGAACTCTATTTTATTATTGACATAAAGGGCATCCACGAAACGGCGCAGCAGTTTATCCCGGTCTATCCGCATCCCCTTTTCCATATGCACCACCTTTTCGGCAAAAGCAGTCGGGTCCGCCATACCATAGAGGCAGGAGACAGACGAAACGACAATGACATCCTTCCGCCCCGACAGCAACGAAGCCGTTGCACGCAGGCGGAGTTTATCGATCTCGTCATTAATCGCCAGATCCTTTTCTATATAAGTATCCGTTGTCGGCAGGTAGGCTTCCGGTTGGTAGTAATCGTAATACGAGACGAAATACTCGACGGCATTGTTCGGGAAGAATGCCTTGAACTCGCTATACAACTGGGCAGCGAGGGTTTTGTTATGACTCAGTATCAAGGTCGGTTTTTGCACTTCCTTGATCACATTGGCGATAGTGAAAGTCTTTCCGGACCCTGTTACCCCTAACAAGGTCTGGAAAGGCACACCACTCTTTATACCGTCGGACAGGGCCGCAATTGCTTCCGGCTGGTCGCCCGTCGGACTGAATGGAGAAGATAATTCAAAATTCATTCTTTATTTATAGGTTGTTTAGGTATAACCATCCAGAGGATCAGGTAAGCGATCACCCCGGAAAATACGGTAAAGATACTCAATAATATATATCCGATACGCACTAATGTCGGGTCCCAGCCGAAATAATTAGCGATTCCCCCACAAACACCTGCAATCATCCCGTTGTTCGAACGGTAAAGTTTTTTAGATTCTTCCATTGTTCCTTCGTTTTATTGTTTATCCTTTTATTTCACCTTTACCTTACAAAGGTACTTATAAATATATTCCTTACAAATAGGCAGCCACCTTCTTACGATCCGTCTCGACCGTTTCGAACTCGGAGGAAACGATACTGCTGCCCATCGGGACATTCTCGTTCCGGTATTCCATCTTGCTGTAGACGATGCTGCGGGCGGATGTATGGAACTCCTTCGCTCCGGTCTCTTCTTCGATACGGGCAATGTTATTCTCCCGGACTCCGCAACCCGGCATGACAATGATACGTCCTGCCGCACGCTTCACCAGTTCGGCAATGAGAGGAATCCCTTTCACAGCATCAGACTGCTGGCCGGAAGTCAGGATACGGTCGCAGCCCAACTCGATCAACTGCTCCAAAGCGGCAAAGGGATCGCGGCAGACATCAAAGGCGCGGTGGCAGGTAACGGACAGCGGCTTGGCGGCCTCGATCAGCCGGCGCATCAAAGGGACGTCGATATCCCCGTCTTTCGTCAGGCAGCCAAAGACTACGCCGTGCACCTTCAACTGCTTGCACAGTTCGATATCCAGCAACATCGATTGAATCTCTGCCGGCGTATAGAGGAAATCGCCTCCACGCGGACGGATAATCACATTTATATCGATAGACGAAGTGAGTGCCTGTGCCGTCCGGATCTCCCCGTAGCTGGGTGTCGTCCCTCCTTCCGGGATTCCGGCACAAAGTTCCACACGTTTAGCTCCTCCGGCTTCTGCTTCCACACAGCTTTGTGCGGAGTTTGCACAAATTTCGATAATACGAGTCGGTTTCATAAGAATTTCACCATTATTGTTTCTACTATATACAAAGATAAAACTATTATGCGAAACTTCCCTATATTTCCAAAAGAGAGATGCCGAATTGCATGGGCATCCATCTCTAAACGGATGCCTGTCGATGCGGAAACGGATGCCTGTCGAACCTCAAACGGACGCCTGTCCGCCTGCAATCTTCTACTTAAAAACCACTCAAAAAATAAAAAACTGTCAAAACTGTCAAAACTTCGCCCCCCATATTTTATTATCACATTTTCTTCAAAAAGACGAGTTACAACAAATAAATCACTATATAACAACACATTATACACAAAATAACAAGCTACAAAAAGAACATTGGGTACATAAAACGGATTGTTCTACGGACATTTCCCTTATTATACCTCAACCCGTTCCATCCTCACGCATAGCAATGAGATAAGAACCAACCATTAAGCAGAAAAATGTCCGTAGAAATAGTTGTTTTGAGGCAAAAAAAATGAGATAAAATTCAAATAACACATTAATAATCAGAATATTAATACACACACTCCAATAATATACTTTTCAAAATATGGGGGGCGAAGTTTTGACAGTTTTGACAGTTTTTCTGCTTTTGTACCCACGGCAAATAGGTTATCATACTTTCACCTTTCAACTCTCAACTGTTCCATCGCTTTCCAAAGCGAATCTCCCGGAACAGGAGCGATAATGCTTACCGGTTGCTTCGATACAGGATGGATGAATTCGGCACTGCGGGAATGCAGACTGATGCCACCGTCCGGATTGGAACGGGGGAAACCGTATTTCAAGTCGCCTTTGATAGGACATCCCATCTTGGCAAGCTGGCAACGGATTTGATGATGGCGGCCTGTCTTCAGGTCTATAGCCAGTAAATAATAATTGTCCGAGCGGGCAATCACCTTATAATGCAGGATTGCTTTCTTGGCATCCGGACGCTCCGTGTCGTAAGCATAACTCTTGTTTTGCTTCTCGTTGCGGACCAGCCAGTTCACCAATTCACCTTCTTCTGCCGGCGGACAATTTTTCACAATCGCCCAATAGGTTTTCTTCACCTCGCCTACCCGGAACATCTCGTTCAGACGGGCAAGCGCCTTACTCGTTTTGGCAAACAGCACAACGCCGCTGACCGGGCGGTCCAGACGATGCGTGACGCCGACAAAGACATTTCCGGGTTTACAATACTTCTCTTTCAGCCACACCTTCAGCATGTCCGAAAGAGGAGTATCACCGGTTTTATCTCCTTGTACAATCTCCCGGCAAGTCTTATTTACCGCAATGATATGATTGTCTTCGTAGATAACTTCCATGATTTCAAATTTATGATTTATAATTTATGATTTATGAATTTATGATTTTACAAAACAAACGTCACCTACATAAATCATAAATTATAAATCGTAAATCTCTTTACATATTCATGCCACCATCTACCTGGATCACCTGGCCTGATACATAAGAAGACATATCGGAAGCCAGGAATGTAGCGATGTTTGCCACATCTTCAGGCGTACCGCCACGACGCAGAGGAATCTTCTTTGCCCATTCCGTCTTTACTTCTTCCGGCAGACCGGCAGTCATATCGGTAATGATAAAGCCCGGAGCGATTGCGTTGGCACGGATACCGCGTGAACCCAGTTCCTGTGCGATAGATTTAGCCAGACCGATCATACCTGCCTTAGATGCAGAATAGTTGCTCTGACCGGCATTTCCGTGTACACCAACAACGGAAGCCATATTGATAATGCTGCCCGAACGCTGTTTCATCATCACCGGAGTACAAGCGTGGACGAAGTTGAAAGCAGATTTCAGGTTGACGCCGATAACAGCATCCCACTGGCTTTCGCTCATACGCATCATCAGGCCGTCTTTCGTGATACCTGCATTGTTTACAAGGATATCCACACGACCGAAATCTTTTACGATTTCAGCTACGACATTGTGCGTTTCTTCAAAATTGGCAGCGTTGGAAGCATAACCTTTTGCTTTAACACCCAATGCTTCGATTTCCTTCTGGGTAGCCAGACCGTTTTCGTCGATCACCAGATCCGTGAATGCAATATTTGCACCTTCTGCAGCGAACTTCAGTGCGATCGCCTTACCAATACCGCGAGCAGCACCGGTAACGATAGCCACTTTACCTTCTAATAATTTCATATTAATTCCGTTTTAAATTCAACACTTAATCAAGCAAGCACCTGTGGAATAGCCACCGCCGAACACGGTAATGGCAACCAGGTCGCCTTCCTTGAAATTATGATCATTTTGGGCATATACCAGCGCAGAGCTTACCGAACCGGTATTCCCTAATTCTTCGATATTGTGGAGGAACTTCTCTTCCGGCAGGTTGAGCTGTTTGGCAATATTGGACATGATACGCATATTGGCCTGATGACCGATGAAATACGTCAGGTTGTCCAGCGTATAGCCATTCTTTTCCAATAAATAAAGCACATTCTTCGGCATGTAGGTGCAAGCCTGGATAAACACGTCGCGTCCTTCCGGCATCATGATACCGCCGTCACGCGGACGAAGGTTCACCGCAACAGGAGCTTTCCCCAGGGAACCGAGCCCCTGTGTATATACTTCCACGATTTCCGGGTCCTTTTCCGAAACGCGCTCTTTCGAGATGAAAAAGGCTGCTGCTGCGTCACCCCAGAGGTGGCCGGCTTTCGGGTCCGTCTCATTATAGTAAGCCGAGTTCTTATCTGCCGAGAGAATCAGCGCTTTTGTCGCTTTACCCATGGCAAAATATCCTTCCACGACTTCCAGCGCATTCAGGAATGAAGAGCAGGCGGAAGAAAGATAGAGTGCTTTTGCTTTTTCAATATTGAATTCATGCTGGGCAAGATGGGCAGCTGTCGCTACCGTATCGTACGGAGAATAGGAGGCAGAAACAATCAAATCCACATCCGTAATATCATACGGCAATTTAGGTAGGGCGTTACGAACAGCTTCCATACTCATCGTATTGATATTTTCCTCCGCTTTTGCCTTAGACCGGGAACGAATCCCTGTGCGTTGTTCAATCCACTCGCTGGTTAGCCCGTTTAACTCTAAAAAATGTTGGTTATCGACCCGTTCTTCAGGTACATAAAACCCTGTTGCATTAATAAACATTCCTCAGTATTGTGTTACTTTATCTTTATACCATTGAATATCAAATTCATTACATTATCTCTCCGTTTAATCCGCTGGCTGATATTATCCCCCATGATTCCACGTATATAGGGCACTTCCAAACCTTTCAGGGCATGATGAAGAACGACCGCCGTAATCTCGGTATCGGGCATCGCAAAAATTCCTTCCTTCACTCCGGCTTCCAGAATTCCCTGTATCAATTCCGTCTCACGGATATCGAAGCTCTTCCTGATCTTCTCCACCCGCCAGATATCACGGAAAAAATTAGCCTTCAATGTCCCGTTACGGAACACCAGCGCTTTGATAGCATCCAGTCTGGCATAAAGAAATGTTATCAACTTTTCATCTGCCGGCAGATCTTTAGCAGCTACATCCTGCAACATCTTGTATAGTTGATCCAACTCAGACTCGACTACTGCGAGATAAATCTCGTTCTTGCTTTTAAAGTACGTGTAAAGCGTACGCCTTCCCTTTTTGGATGCCTGTGCAATATCGTTCATTGTCGTATTATCCACCCCCATGCGGGCAAACAATTGTCTGGCCACATCCACCAACATCTCACGTGTTTTAGAAACTGTCATCGGCATTTGTATTGCACATTTTGATTAAAACTGTGCGCAAAAGTACCGGAAAAAATAATAACTACCAAAAACATACTTACATTTTATCCAAACAAACCTTTATAATAGGGATATGGACCAATCGTTTTCTCAAAGAACGGAACTTATCCCCGGAAAGTTATTCCAAATATTCTTTTCGCCCAAAGATGAAGAAAACTGCCGAAAAATTTGTTTTATTAAAAAGAAGTCGTACCTTTGCACTCGCAATCACGAAATGATCGCAACTATATCGCGGAGTGGAGCAGTGGTAGCTCGTTGGGCTCATAACCCAAAGGTCGTAAGTTCGAGTCTTGCCTCCGCAACTAAAAAGCCTTCGGTTCTTCAGAACCGGAGGCTTTTCTTTTTTACTTTTCCTAAATTTTATTAGTTCCATTTAATTCCGGCATGAACTCTGCGGCATATTTGTTGTTATTCTATATATGTATTAATATCAAAAAGAAGTAGACTTAATAACATATATAAATATGGCCTATATAGATTACTACAAAATTTTAGGGTTGGACAAAAACGCTTCGCAGGAGGACGTCAAGAAGGCGTACAAAAAGCTTGCGCGGAAATACCATCCCGACTTGAACCCGAATGATTCGGACGCTCACCGCAAGTTTCAGGAGATAAATGAAGCCAACGAGGTACTCAGCGACCCGGAGAAACGGAAGAAATATGACCAGTACGGAGAAAACTGGAAGCACGCCGACGAATTTGAAGCCCAGCAACAGCAATACCGCCAATACCAGAACGGTAGCGGAGGCGGCACTTACTGGAGTAGCTCCGGCGATGGCAGCGAATTCTCCGACTTCTTCGAACAGATGTTCGGAGGCATGGGCGGCAGAGGCGGACGCAGCAGCAGAGGCAGCCACGGTTTCCGCGGACAGGATTACACGACAGAGTTGCAGGTCTCTTTGGCAGATGCAGCCAAAACACACAAGCAGATCATCACCGTAAACGGCAAAAACCTGCGAATCACCATCCCGGCCGGTATTGCCGACGGACAGACCATCAAGCTGAGAGGCCAGGGCGGACCGGGCGTAAACGGAGGACCGGCAGGCGATTTGTATATCACCTTCCATATCCCCGAAGACAGCCGGTTCAAACGGGTGGGTGACGACCTGTACGTTACCGCTCCTTTAAATCTGTACACGGCAATCCTCGGCGGCGAGCAGATTGTCGAGACAATGGACAGCAAAGTCAAGCTCAAGGTTAAACCGGGAACCCAGAACAACAGTAAAGTACGGTTGAAAGGAAAAGGATTCCCCGTTTATAAGGAAGAGGGAAAGTTTGGAGATATGATAGTCACCTACTCTATCGACATCCCGACTAACCTGACGGACAAACAAAAAGAATTGTTCCGCGAAATACAAAGTCTTAATTAAAAAAACGAGATTGTTATGCAAACAGATTTAATCATAGTCAATGAATACTGCCGGATATGCCATATCGAACCGTCGTTTCTATACCTGCTCCAAAAAGGCGGCTTGATAGAGATAGATACGGTGGAAGGGGAAAACTATTTGCCATCCTCCCAGTTGTATGACGTAGAACGATATACGCGTATGTATTACGACCTCTCTATCAACATAGAAGGGATCGACGCCATCCATCACTTGCTGGACCGGGTGAAGTCCATGCAGCAAGAGATTAACCGGTTGAAAAGTAAACTAAAATTATATGAAACGGAGAATCATGATTCGATAGAAGATTTATAAAGTATCAAATTGCTGTTTCTTAAGGCTTGAGAGCAGAGGTACAAGAATATTCCACAAACTATTTGCAAATAAATTTGGAACATAAGAATATTTTTGTACCTTTGCACTCACAATCGGGAATGATTGCTACATATCGCGGAGTGGAGCAGTGGTAGCTCGTTGGGCTCATAACCCAAAGGTCGTAAGTTCGAGTCTTGCCTCCGCAACCAGTAAAAGAGAATCAAGCAATTGGTTCTCTTTTTTTATTTACCTTTGCCGCCAAATAGAAAAGAGATATGAGCCAGATAGAATTAATCCTGAGCCGCCACGGCGAGACGGAAGAAAACAAATTACATATTATGCAAGGGCAGCTCCCCGGCCACCTTTCGGAATTAGGGAAACAGCAAGCCGAATCATTGGCTGAAATGCTGGATAAAGAAGAGTTGGACGTGATTGTGTGCAGTGACCTTGCACGCAGTTATGACACAGCCATGGCCGTTGCCCGCCGGAAAGGGTTGCAACCGGTAGCGACTCCCCTGCTCCGCGAGATGGATTGGGGTGAATATACCGGAAAGGTGGCGGATGAAATGGATTTTACGACATTGCCGGAAAGCGTGGAGACGCTTGACGCCCTCTATAAGAGGGCTGGGGATTTTGTCGGCTTCCTGAAAAAGGAGTTTCCTGGAAAAAGAGTACTGGCGATCGGGCATGGAGGCTTCAACCGAGCTATTATCGTACAGTTGGAGAAGCTGGCCCCTGAAAAAATACTGAGCCTGCCGATCATGAAGAATACGGCATGCATGCGTTTCACGCTGCCGTAATCTTCCGACGGTCTGCTTCCAACAACCGGCTTTATATCTGGGGATGTACGACGCAGAAAGTACCCGATGATTTGCTGACAAGCTTGTCATCGCAGTAAATCTCGCATTCGCAAAAGTGAAGATGGCTTCCCGGCTTCACGACATAGCCTTTTGCGATCAATTCTTTACCCCATGCCGCCCGCAGAAAGGATATTTTAAGCTCGGCAGTCAGCACATCGCGGTCTAAAGGCAACATTGTGTAGGCGGCAAAGCCGGCAATCGTGTCGGCAAGGGCAGCCAAGACGCCTCCGTGGATAACGCCGCTATACTGCCGCTGTTCATCATGCAAAGGCATGCGGGCTTCCACCCTGCCCTCTTCCACCACCGTAAAATCAATACCCAAATGATTGACATACGGGTTCGTATTCACACGGCTAATGAGCCGTTCCTTTACTTCCTGATCCATATTATAAGATTTTTTTAATCATTAGCGGATGGTGATCGTACAATCTTCCAAGCTATCGATGATGGCGAGGCTTTCCACCCGCACTTTCGCTTCATTGAGCACATCACGTCCCTTCTGGAATGCTTTTTCGATGATAAAGCCCATGCCTTCCAACTTCGCCCCGGACTGTTTCACCAGATCGAGCACCCCCATCGCGGCATTGCCATACGCCAGGAAGTCATCGATGAAGAGGATGCGGTCGTCGGGAGTCAAAAAGTTGTTACTGATGCACACCGTATAATCGCGGTCTTTCGTAAACGAATGGACAACGGTAGTGAGCATATTCTCCATCGTCTTCGGCTGCTTTTTCTTGATAAAGACGACAGGCAGATGCAATATATACCCCACCATAATGGCCGGGGCGATACCGCTTGCCTCTATCGTCACGATTTTATTTATATCGGCATCCCGGAAACGGTATATAAATTCTTCAGCCACCTTGTAAAGCAGCATAGGGTCCATCTGATGGTTGATAAAACTGTCGACCTTCAGGATTCCTCCCGGATAACATCTGCCGTCCTGCAAAATTCGCTGTTTAAGTAATTCCATTTTTATTCTGTTTTTATCTTCTTTGACTCGTAACAATACATTCGCGAAAACAACGGCAAGCCCCGCTGTTATGACCCGGCCGGCCTTCCGGTTCTTCCGGATTCGGTTTCAAACCTGCACTCTATTTTTTTATAAGTCCGCTTCCTGCAATGTTTCCCCTTTCGCATTCAGCACACGAAGCGTCATCCCCTTCCCTTTCTTCTGCAAAACCATCACCGTAGCGCCATCCATCCTGGGACCACCTCCAACTACGACAGGATAATTGTTGCCGTTTGCACCTTTGGGGATAAAAGCGAAACGATGGGTATGCGCATTGATGCTGACGGCAAAAGGCGCTTTCTCGAGGATCGCTCCCCACTCCTCGCGACAAGGGTTATACGAATCATAGTCCTCACCTTTGCCAAAGACAGGTATATGGTGGACCAACACCCGCTTGGAAGCTTTCCGGAATGCTTTGGACGACAGTTCTTCCCTGAGGAAACCGGCCTGCGCCTTACGCAGATCCGAAAAATCGTTCAACCCGTAATAGACCCAATGCGTATCCGGTTTATCCTCTCCGCAATCCAGCATGACGATACGCGTATCGCCCCAATTGAAAGCGCCATACGTCTTGTCGCCCACATAATCGAACAAACGGCGCAGGCCGATCGAATAGGCATTGCGGATTTCATGGTTCCCACGGATATAGAATACCGGCACACGGTCGGCCCCGACCGTTACGTTCAGCTCGCTAAGGAAACGGGTCGCCTCGTCATGGTTGGCCGGATCGTCGATGCAGTCGCCATTGAAAATAACAAAATCATATTTCAAATCCTTCACCTGCTCATATAGCGCCTGCAAAGTCTCGGAGTTTTTATGCAGGTCATTGAATATAATAGCCGTAAAATCTGTCTCCGCCGCATCAGGCAAGGTAAAAGTATGGAAATCGGAAACGGCCGTCTCGCCGAACACCTTCTTATAAGCCTGGTAAAGCATGATTTCCTGCGAGCACACCCGGTAATAATAAGTTTTACCCGGTTGCAGGCCGTCCAACCTGATTTTATTTTGCAGATCGTTGCAGATCACTTGCCCGTCCACGATCGTGCGGGCTTTTTGGAGATACTCCTTGTCGGTCCCGTATTCCACCCAGCTATAAGCGGGGACGGTAGTCTGCCACATGACCGTTATGCCGTTCCCCACAGGGTTTTGCAGGTAGGGTTCCGTACGGAATATCTTGTCCGCGGGCTGTTTGAAGATGATATCCGCAAGTATCGGGCGATGGTCGGAAGCGGCCGGCTCGTCCCACACGCGTGAGGAGATGCGGGTAAAGGCAGCCGTGTCTTTCGCATAGGCCGCAATGTAATCGATCGTCTCATCGGGGTCATCCGCCGGGAAAGTCGGCTTTTTCATATCCGTCAAGACCACAAAATCATTCTGTAACTGCCGGATAAACTCCGAACCGGGATGCGCATTCATATCACCGGCAATAAAGAAAGGCTTCCTGGCCGAAGCCGCCGCCTGCCGGATGGCCGACAAGGAAAGCATCCGGTCTTCCTCCGTCAGCGAAAGGTGCGTACAACAATATATATACGTTTCAAACTCCACGATAAGCAGCGCACGGGCTTCCTCCCTTCCGGGCAGCGGCAGGTAACGATAGCCGAGAGGCTTCTCCTTGCTCAACATTCCGATACCGTATTTTCCTCCGTCGTAATCGATCGCCGGGGCATACACAGGGTGCATCAGGGTGAGTCCGGCAATTTCCCGCAAAACATCTTTCCCGCCGCTGCGTCCCGTCACGCTGTCGATCTCCTGCACGGCCACGACATCGGGGCACACCTTGCGGATCACCTCCGCCGTACGCCGGAAATCGGCCACATCGTCCATCCCTCTGCCGTTACGGATGTTATAACTCATAATACGTAACGTATTACTCTCGCGTTCGCCACTCTCCCTCGAGTAGGCTTTCCCCTGTGGCAACAACAACATCAATATTGCCGCCATCCAAACCGCCTGTTTCATTTTATCGCCGGATTATAGATTAGAGTACAAATGTAAGGATTTTCGATGAAAAAACAGTCATGCCGCCCTCCGATATGCCTACTATCGCGACACAAACAGATGTCTTTTCCTGCCGGGATAAAAATAAAAAAACGTTGGCTGTCCCTCCTTCCGTTCTTGCGAGGAGAAACAGCCAACGTTTTATAAAGCCTGTTATATGAGTGGATGCCGTTTAGAGTTCGCCGGGCCTTTCATCGTCTTTCTTACGCTTGCCCGACTGTGCGACACGTGTTTTGTAGTCCTTGATCAGTACGTTGAGGCTGCGTACGAAATCGGTATATGGATCTTCCGGCGTATCGACCAGCACCGACAGTTCGCCGGGACGATCTTCTTCACCTCCCGACTCTTCGTCTTTCAGGTTTTGCACCATGATCTGCGAATTTATTAAAGTGACCAAGTTCCGATAGGCCTCTCCTATATTTTCACGAGCCGATTTCATTGTTACGAGAACCAGCTTGCGCTTTTCTATCCGTGTACGGGATAGTTCGACAAACTCTTTGTTAGCAAGAATCATCGCATCTCGTTCGTCAGCCAGCCCGAGTGCCTCAACAGCCTCTTTCCAGGGTGAGGTCAGCAGGTCGCGGCCTAAATCTTCCATCTTGGCAGATTCGGCGACATTACCCAAAGTAGTTAAATTACCATAAGCATTCAGTTTGTTGCGCAGTACACGTGCATACTCCCTGTTTTTAGGATCGTAGCTAAACAGAGCAGCGTTTATATGTCCCGAAAAGCAACGGAACATCTCGTCGCGCCAAATATCTTTCGCATCCGACTTCGCCGTATCGTTGTCCTTCTTCTGGGAGAGGTATACACCATCCATTTCAGTCCGTGCATCCGTAAATGCCGCATAGCATTTCTTGACCTTCAACGCATCGGGTGTTACACGCTGCACTTGTGCATCGACGTCAGACATGAACTGTACGAAAAGCGCATTAGACATTGCTTTCAGATCCATTGTTACAATTGTTTCCATACTTTTTTCACCTTTTTAAATGGTATATACTAAATTCTCGCAAAACAGAGGTTTCCTGCCGCCTTCCAGCAATCATTTCAATCTTACAAAGCCGTCCGGAAAAACATAAACTTTATTTCCCCCTTTTTCCTCACTTTCCGGAGGCCGGAAAACTTTATTTTTCTTTTTTCATCACTTTCCGGCGGCCGGAAACCCCCATTTTTCTTTTTTTCTCACTTTCCGGCGGCCGGAAAACTCTATTTTTCCTTTTTTCTTACTTTCCGGCCGCCGGAAAACTCTATTTTTCCTTTTTTCTCACTTTCCGGCCGCCGGAAAACTCTATTTTTCTTTTTTCTTCACTTTCCGGCCGCCGGAAAACTCTATTTTTCTTTTTTCTTTACTTTCCGGCCGCCGGAAAACTCTATTTTTTCATTTTTATAGTTAGACGGCGGCCGGAAAACTAAAAAAAAAAATTTTTATTACTTTCTGGGATAAAGATAGGCTTTATTTTTAATGAAACAAGAGAAAAAGGAAGATATTCATGGTTTCTGTTCGATTTTCGGATGATTTTCGGAATTTCCCACTACTTTTCCGGTAATATCAATGCCCGGTACATATGGATAAAGTGAAAATTACACTCACGGATGTATTTGTTCAGGTTTGAACCGGTTCGCTTTTTCATAAAGATATACGGTGGTGTCGCCATTCGCCGAAATATAGTCTTCACGATCGAAGTATAGGGATCGGTAACCTTCAGGTTGCACTATTTGGGCAGAGATAGTCATACTTGTTACTATGAACAAAAGCAGTGGGATAAATAATTTCATTTTCATAATATATCTAATTTAAAAAGTAAACCAATTATCTTCATTCTAATTATTAGGATTTATAATTTTGAAAAATCATATCCCCAATGATCTCTTAAGTAGCAATAAGATTACGATTTGACAGGTAAAACGGACATCTTGACGAGAAAACAAAGGCCACTTTCACAAGCAGCCTTCGTTGTTGAATGTTTCTAATGTGTGTCTAAATACATTCTTGTCTTGGTTTCATATAATTATTTTACGTTTGTACGTGTATCCCACCACATTTTTTCACCCCAGGCATAGTCCACAATGCCGGAAGATGCAGCAGATATATTGTCATTATTATATAAGTACTCGTTATTCGGGTAAGGCATACGGAAAGGAACATCATTGTGGTCGCTGCCGTAAATACAGAATTTGCCAGGGTATTCGCCCGATTCCCGGATGGCTTTCGGGTAACCCGTACGGCGGTAGAGGCTCCATGCCTCAAGATTATTCTTAAACAGGGCAACCCATTCTTCCATATAGACACGTTCCATCGTTCCGTCCCATTTCCCGGCTCCGGCCAAGTAAGCATCGGCGTCGGCCGAAGGGATGCCGTTGTCGTCCATCGATAACCGGACCGCTTTATCATAGGCTGCTTCGGCAGTCATACCCACATTCCATCCGCGAAGGGCGGCTTCGGCGATGATGAAATAGTTTTCGCAGGATTTCATGAAAGGCGTAAAGCCGGCTTCTTCTTCACGATACATCGCACCCATACGTGAAATGGTACGGATATTCGAAGGTGCAGACAAAGCGCCATTCTCATAGCCCCGGTATTCTCCGTCTGACGCTGCTGGTTTCATGATGACCGAAATGCGCGGATCATTCATGTTTTTCATGTGGGAGACAAAGATATTGCTCATACCATGATCATCACGCGTACGGGAATTGTCATACCATGGTTCGAAATACGGGCTGCTGCCCTGCCAGTAGAAATAAGCATTGTCTTCGCTCTTATCTAATATCGGATAGGAAGACGGATTGTCGCAAACTTCTTCGATTGTAGTGCGCGAGAGTTCGGGTGCTACATTAACGATGCGCATCGCTGCCCGAAGGCGTAAGGAGTTGCATAATTTGCGCCAATTAGCGATTTTCCCTTCATAGAGGAAGTCCCCGCCGCCAAGTTCATCCGTCCCCATGCCGGCAGCCATTTCGTCGGCAATGGTTTTGAGGTTGCTCAGGATGCCGGTGTAGATCGTTTCCTGCGAATCATATTTTGCTTTCAATGTGCCATCGCTGATTTTGTTGGCTTCCGTATAAGGGATGGGGCCGAACTGGTCGGTACACCATAACCAAAGGAATTCTTTCCAGATGCGGGCTGCGAAACGGATATTTTTAAATTCGCCGGCAGTCGCTTCAGTTTGCTTCAGGATGTCGTCTAACTGGACGTTACAACGGTAGCAGCAAGAGAATTTGTTCCCATACGTATTGTTGGTCGGCAGGTAAGCAAAATTGTCCATGTATTGGATCTTGACTATATAACCGGCCCAAGTTTCGGTGGCGTCGATCGCCCCGTATTGTGCCGCTGTGGAACGCAGGACATATCCTAACTGATTGGTCGGCGAACCGGCTTCCAAAGCATCGGGATCGGTGTTTATCTGCTCGAAATCGCTCGTACAGCCTCCAAGGAAGAGAAGTGCACCGAGGGAGGCGGCTATTGTTGATTTGAATATATTTCTAACCATAATTTTAGCTATTTTTTTTGATGTGATTAATTAGAATGTCAAATTCACTTTCAATCCGAAGCTTCTTGAAGTAGGAACGGATGATTGTTCGAAACCTATACCGCGGCTATCGCTCGACACGCCTCCCGTCTCCGGATCGATACGCATCTTATTTGATTTATGCACCCAAAGCAACGCCAGATTGTTGCCGGTGAGCGATACCGTGGCGGCGCTGATATAACGTGTCCGTACAAGCCAGTTTTTCGGCAAAGCGTAAGAGATATATGCTTCGCGAAGTTTCAGGTAGGAACCGTCGAAGGTATAATATTCGGAAACATCGTTTTTAAACCAGCTGTACGCATCCGTTTCGATCGTATTTGTAACCCAATTGCCGCTGGCATCCTGCATAACGAATTTTTGGTCCTGCATAACGTCTACACCACCTACGATCGAGCGTTCGCGGATGCCGCCCTCGGCTGTCACGACCGAAGTACCTGCCGTGTAACCGTGCGCCATAGTCTGCGACCATATATCGCCTCCGATACGCAGGTCGAGCAGGAATCCGAAGTTGAAATTCTTAATTGAAAACTCGTTCCGCCAGTTGATCATAAAATCTGGCGTTACATTGCCGAAGTTCACGCCGCTCTTCGTCTGTGCGAGACCTTTCGAATTGACTTTGATAGCGCCGATCTGGTCTTTCGTGGCAAGTCCTTTGTCTACATCTTCCTGCTGGATGCGATTAAAGCCGGTTCCGACCAGCGAACCCCATTTCTGCCCTTCGATAGCCTGGGTTGCGACTCCCCAGGTCCAACCGATCCCGTATGTGTTCAGATCCATGGCAGGATAAAGTTCGATAACCTTGCTGTTGTCTTTTGAGAAGTTGAATGTGCTGGTCCAGTTCAAACCGTTTTTATTTTGAAGGATGTCGCCACTCAGTTGGATTTCGACTCCTTTGTTCTGGATCTCGCCGGCGTTGATCAGCATGGAAGAATAGCCAGTCGAATAAGGAGTCGTTACGTTCAGGATCTGATCGCTCGTACTTTTGTTATAATAAGCCACGTCGAAGTGCAGGCGATCGTTCAGGAACCCGAACTCGGCACCGATTTCCCAAGATTTGATGCTTTCGGGCTTCAGGTTTTCATTCGGATATATCGTACTTTTATAAATCTGTGCCACACCATTGAACGAACCGTCCGTATACAGTTGGTAATAGGCGCGGTTGCGGTAGGCATTCGTTGCATTACCGATTTCAGCCCATCCCGCACGCAGCTTCAGGAAGCTCAGGATATCTCCATCGCCTTTCAGCCATGGCAACGACTCCGTTGCGATCCAACTTAAGCTGACCGAAGGGTAGAAGAATGCTTCTTTGATCGTCGAACTCCAGTCGTTACGGGCACTGAAGTCGGCATACAATTGGTTCTTCCAGCCGACCGATGCACTGGCATAAACGGAGTTGGAACGGATATGGCTGTGGTCCATCTCGGTCAAGGCATCGCCGTTCTTGTTCGCAATCGTATAAACTCCCGGTACAGTCAGCTCATTGGCGCCAAAGATGGTCTTATCCCATGATACATCGCGGTAATTGGCTCCGGCCATACCGGTGATATTGAATTGTCCGAAGGTTTTATTGAAGCTGGCGATAAAATCCAAGTTCAATTCCGTATTACCTTGATTCGTCTGCTTGAAACCTCCCTTCGGATAATCGCTACGGTCGATGTAATGGCGCTCGAATGCTGTTGCATTGTAGTAATCGAGACCGGCGCGGCCTTCGAATTTTAAAAATTCAAACGGTTGGTAGAATAAGGAGGTCTTGCCGAACACGCGGTCGCGTTTGTAGCTGTTCGTGTTCTCGTTTACGGTGAAATACGGGTTCATATGGTAGTTCGTATTCCAGTTATAATAGGTATAATTGCCGGAAGCATCTTTCTGATCCCAGTTTGCTTCCAATGATTTCATATTGATCTGGCGTCCTGACCAGGCGAACAGTGAGTTGATCGGGTTATTGCCGCCATAACCCTGTCCGACGAGGTTGTCGCTCTGTGTACGTGTATAACTGGTACTCAAGTCATATGTCAAGTATTTACTTAGCTTGATCGAAGTATTCAGCATGGCGGAATAGCGCTTCTGGTCCGTGTTGGGAACCGTACCGTTCTGGCCACGGTAAGACAGGGAGGCACGGGTCGTCGCTTTTTCTGAACTGGCGGTAACGGAGATCGTATGGTTCTGCGAAACGCCTGTCCTGAAAAATTCTTTTACGTTATCCGGATTGGACACCCATGGTGCTTTCTGGCCATTACTGTCATATTGCACGAGGTTCAAACCGGCGTCGAGACGCGGTCCCCATGACTCGTCGTAGAAGTCATTGATACCATTCGAACCGTCCACCCAGTTGAAACCATACTGTTCGGCGTATTCCTGGTAAGAAAGCTCCGGATGATTGGCCTTCCAATGATATTCGTCACCGTTGTTACCCTGGCCGTATGAGTTTTGTAATTTAGGGAGGTTGGAAATCCGGTCGACAGTAACGCTTCCGTCGTAAGAGACTTTTATACCGCCTGATTTTTTACCCGATTTTGTCGTAATAAGGATAACGCCGTTACCTGCCCGCATTCCATAAAGAGCGGCAGATCCGCCTTTCAGCACGGTCATGGTTTCTATATCTTCAGGATTGATATCGTTCAGCCCCGAACCGTAGTCCACACCATTATACGTATTGTCTCCCGTACGTTGCGTATCGTTCGAGATCGGAACACCGTCGACAACGATCAACGGTTGCTGGTCATTCTGCAAAGAGGAGTTTCCACGGATGGAAATACGTGATGATGCACCTACTCCACCACCGAACTGGTTGACTTGCACGCCTGCTACTTTTCCGGATAAAGCGCTCGTCACGTTAAGCTGCCCTACCTTTGTCAAATCTTCGGCCCCCACTTCCTGGATCGCATATCCCAATGATTTTTTTTCACGGGTTAAACCCATAGCCGTTACTACGACTTCATCAAGGCTTTGCGAATCGGACTGGAGAATCACCTTGATTCCATCTTTGATAGCTACCTCTTGTGTTTTCATACCTAAATAAGATATGACTAACGTTTTGGCTGAAACCGGAACATCCAGAGTAAAGACTCCATCCATGTTCGTAACAGTTCCGATTTGCGTTCCTCTTACAACAACTGCCGCCCCAATCACGGGTTCATTGTCTTCAGCAAAAATAACGGTTCCCGTTATCTTGCTATCCTGAGCTAATAGTATGTTTATACTTGATATCAAGCACAACATAAAGTAAAATACTCGTTTCATAGACACTTTTTTTATTAATATTAGAATTACAAAAAATTTAATATCAAAAGACTGTAGTTCTTGCAGAACTATGGTAAAATAGAAATGCAACAAATCGCTACTCTACTCTAACCTTTCTTTATTAACCAGATTAATATTTGTGATTAATAACAAGTAGTTGTTAATACACTTGCAAATATAGGAATAAATCAAATATCAGCAATATTTAATCAAAAAAATAATTTAAACAGTAAAAAGTAACGAATTGATACTTTATCCTTCTTTTGCTGATTTTTTGTTAGTTCAACAAAAGCTATATCCGGTTCCATATACGCCCTTACATTTAATATTTGTTTCATAATTGGACATAGTTCTGCAAGAACTACAATATTTCTATCATCTTAATATTACTATATACTAACATGTATATCAATAAAAAACATCTTGCACAAGCCGTCCTATTTTCTAAATAGCCGACTTGTACAAGATATAATCTGAATCGTTGCTCATGCGAGCTGCATCCCACAGTTTCTACAACGATCCTAACTCGATCCAGCCAAACTGTAATGTTTTGAAAAATATTTTTTTATTGTCATATCGATAATTGACAATTAAGAATCAAAACCTGTAAACTACTTCAGGATACGGTATTTACCGATGAGTGGGAGTTCCTTCGCCCGCCCGTTTACAGCATTGATGATACCGATCACAGCCAGTACCGCCCACTTACCCAACTTCGTGACAATTTTTATTTTGGTAAGTCCACCGACCTCATCGTTTTCAACTGCCTTTTTCAATGTTTCGATCGGTTCTTCCAATTCTTTCCCTAAGGCATCAAGTTCTTCCTTGTTCAATTTGCCACCTTTCTTCTGGATTTTTTCAAGTTTTTCGATTGAAGCGTCCACTTTCTTCAATGCCTTATCGACAGGTGGTCCGCCGCAAGCCGTCATAATCAGGAAGCTCGCGATAAACATAAATGCGATTAATGACTTTTTCATGAATCTCCGATAAAAGAGAAAAACTTTTCTGCAGTATGATCTCCCTTTTTTACGATCCTCATCCATTTGTTCAGCCACTTTTTCCACACAGACGATCCGTTTATCGCAGACAGCAGGTTCACCGCGTGAAATATGCTTGTCCATGACTTCAATCACCTCTTCATAAGAAAGCAGGGGCTTCGTCAGTTTTTCTTCTTCCATACTCGAAATAGATTAGGTGAAACGTCTGATTTCTTTACCAGCAAAATTAGGTTTGAAAGAGCTCTACCGTGAGGAGAGACGGCGCAATCTTACACGAAAATTGACGCAATTTTCAAACGCCCATCAGGAAAATGAGCGCATACAAAACATTTAACCGTCTAAAAAACAAAGAGTAAAATTACTCACACAACAACAAACTAACCGGAAATAGTATTATATGTAGAATCAGACCCTCTTATTGTTAAAGTACACAATAACCCCAAATTCCGGTATTTTTCTATTTCATCTGAAACTTCAGTCTATTTTGAACTTACATTTTGTTCGGATCAGGTATATTCCGAATGACAACAGGGTTCATGAGGCAGGCACCTCATTCTGATAGCAGATTCGTTTTGTCGGTCTGGTCACAAATAATAGAACAAAATGTTAAACCTAAACTCTCGGAGAATCGAATATTTACAAACAAGAACAGGTCCACTCCCGTTTACGCCAAAAGTTTTTTCAGGTCTCTCTACCATGAGGTGCGCAGAACTTTCCCATGACGACCGTCTTCGTCGCCGTGAGCTGCCGGGATCATGAGTAATGACGACCGTCTTCATGGCGGCAAAGTCAATCTTCACGGCAATAAAGACGGTCGTCATCCCGGAAAAACGGCAAATAGATGAAAAAGATCCGTTTTTACTCTCAAAAAACAAGCTGCTGAATCTTTCCAGCATCAAGTTCTCCAAACGTTAAATAAATCGTTTTTTACAATAAGGATGAAGGAGTTTCTTTAAATACGACATCCAACGTCCGTATCATATCATTAATATCTTCCTCCGTCGTGTCCCAGGAAGTTACCAAACGGGCTTCGTTGGCTTCTTCATTCCACATATAGAAGAAATATTTTTCTTGCAGTTTCTTCAACGGTTCTGTGGGGATCGTAAAGAAAAGCTGGTTGGATTCTATTTTCTGGGTAAACCGGATTTGCGGATACTTTTTCAAGGCTTCAGCCAGACGATAGGCGCTATTGTTAGCTTTCCGTGCATTTTCCAGCCACAGGTTATTTTCCAGATAAGGGATAAACTGGCAGGAAAGATAACGCAACTTGGAGGCCAATTGGGCAGATTGTTTTCTGAAGTACTGCAAATTCCCGGTTATCTCCGGACGGAAAGAAACGACAGCTTCTCCCATCATCATCCCATTTTTAGTTCCCCCGAAACTAAGGATATCCACTCCGGCATCGACCGTCACCTCCCGCATCGAACAATTCAGATAAGCACAGGCATTTGCCAGGCGTGCTCCGTCCATGTGCAAATACATATTATAAGAATGCAACAGATCGGCAATCGCCTTGACTTCTTCGACCGTATAAATCGTTCCCAACTCGGAAACTTGTGAAATATAAACCGCTTTCGGCTGCGAATGATGGCAGACACCGAAATTATGCAGACGAGGCTTGATCAACTCCGGCGTCAATTTCCCGTCCGGAGTCGGAATCGTCACGACAGCGCAGCCGGTCATACGGGCCGGAGCACCACACTCATCCACATTGATATGAGCCGTTTCAGCGCACAAAATACTATTAAACGGACGTGTTACCGCCTGCAAAGCAACAGAGTTCGCCCCCGTCCCGTTAAAAACAAAAAAAGGCGATGCCATTTCGCCAAACACTTCTTTTATCTTCACAGTAGCTGCTGCGGTCCAGGGATCGTCGCCATATCCTACTGCATGATTATCGTTCGCCTGAATCACGGCATCCATTACCAAAGGATGAACACCTGAATTGTTATCACTTGCAAAACTTCTCATTTCTGTTTACTATTTTGCGCCAAAAGTAATAAAAATAAACGGGAGCACCCATCGGATGCCCCCGTTTATTTTTTTCATATTTATTTTAAACTTCACCTCATCTCTGATGGAAATCTTTCAAGACTTTCTGCAATTCCTGACGGGCGAAGAAGATGCGACTCTTAACCGTACCCAGAGGAACACAAAGCTTTTCAGCGATCTCATTATACTTGTAGCCACTCAAAAACATAGAGAACGGTATTTTCAACTCATCATTCAGGCTATTTATCGCCTTTGTAATTTCTTTAATTTGATAAGCACCGTCCGGAGAATCAAAGCCTGAGTCATTCACGACATCCAAATTATACAAATCGACCCCCTGATCAACCACGGTCTGGGTACGAACGATTTTATGGTAATTATTTATAAAAATATTACGCATCACGGTCAAGACCCATCCTTTGAAATTAATATTGTCTACAAACTTTTCCTGATTGTCTAAAACCTTCAGCGTTGTATCCTGCATCAAATCCTGGGCGTCATCCCTGTTGGCAGTGAGCATAAGAGCAAAATTCATCATATTTTCTTGCATGCTCAATAATTTTTTCTGAAATTGCAACGCGTTCATAATTACTAACTTTTTTATAAGGTTTAATACCGGTTTAGTATTATCCTCCAGCATTGAAGGACATTACAAATGTAAGAATAATATTCTAATTACAATACGGTTTGATGATTATTAATATTAAAAATCGTAACTTAATACATTTATAACAAATAGCCCTGAAAATGAGTAGTATTTACAAGTTTTCAAGCAACTAAAATACAAAATTTACAACATGTATATTACAAATTCGTACGACATGTAAAAGAGATGGAGAATAATATAAAATGAAGAAAAAATTAGGACTTTTTTTAGCTGTCATATTGGTCCAGATGGCCCCATTTATATCAGCGGCAGACGTTTCGCGCCCGTTAGTATACAAAATCGATATAAAAAAAGAGATCAGCAACACCACACGCCTGTATCTCAGTAACGGTTTAGCGGAAGCGAACACATTGGGGGCAGACGCAGTTCTGATCCATATGAACACATACGGCGGTCAAGTGGATGCGGCAGATTCGATGCGTACGGCTATTTTATATAGCCCCATCCCTGTTTATGTCTTTATCGACAACAATGCCGCTTCTGCCGGGGCACTCATCTCCATCGCCTGTAAAAAAATTTATATGCGGAAAGGCGCCAATATCGGAGCAGCCACCGTCGTGAACCAAACGGGTGCAGCGATGCCGGACAAATACCAATCCTATATGCGCTCTATGATGCGCTCGACAGCCGAAGCACACGGGCAGGATACAATCATACAAAAGAACGACACTTTATATAAGTGGAAACGAGATCCGATGATAGCCGAAGCAATGGTCGACGAACGGGTTGCCATTCCGAACCTGATAGATACCGGAAAAGTCCTTACATTCACAGCGCAGGAGGCCCAAAAGTGGGGTTATTGCGACGGATTAGCAGAAAGTCCGGACGAAGTTATCACGCAATACTTAGGATATAAAGATTATGAAATGAAAAGTTATACCCCCAGTTGGCAGGATGATTTAAAAGGATTTTTGATGAACCCGATTTTTCAGTCCATTCTGATCATTATTATCATCGGCGGTATTTATTTTGAAATGCAAACGCCAGGGCTGGGCTTTCCTTCTGCGGCTGCCTTGCTGGCGGCGATCCTCTATTTTGCTCCGCTTTATATAGACGGGCTGGCTGCAAACTGGGAAATTTTGGTCTTTGTCATCGGGGTTTTGTTGCTCGCGGTCGAAATCTTTGTCATTCCGGGATTCGGTGTTGCCGGAATAAGCGGTATCATATTGGTTATCGGCGGCCTGGTAATGGGCTTATTGAATAATGACAACTTCGATTTTGAAGGAGTGAGCAGTCAAGAGATCGGAGAAGCGACATTGACGGTGCTGGTCGGGTTAGTGGCTGGCTTCGGGTTGATGATCTGGTTATCCAATAAGATCGGGCACCGGGGTATGTTCCGGAAAGTCGCGCTGAATACGGATTTGAAAGATGCGATATCATCTCCTGATTTATCTTCGCTGGTCGGAAAAGAGGGAATAGCGGCTACCGTATTACGTCCTTCCGGAAAGGTATCGATCGACGGGGAATATTATGACGGGGTTTCCGAATCCGGCTTTATAGAAAAAGGACGCAAGGTTAAGGTTATCCGTTTCGAGAATGCACAGGTTTATGTTGAAGACCTTTAACATACACGGACGACCTCAACAAAAGGCGCCTCTATGCGGGGACGCGTTGATATAAGATGCGCTTGTCTATTACAATGTATTGCAGGGCGTTCATAGCCAGCAGGTCGCTTATAATATTTTTCGCCGTGTAATAATTGATCCGCCCGATACGGCAGAACTGACTGATATTGATATGAGGATGATCCTCCAGATAAGCAAACAAACGTTCTACGGGTTTGCTTATCTTCAATAAGGTCCCGTCGGGTTTATGCTTCTTCTGCCAGGCAAGTACCAACACTTCATTTGCCAATATATTTTCATCGGCGACTCTGATATAGGCTTTGAACTTATCATCCTTATCGGGAGCGGTATACGGTTTGTCCGGACTGGGGGCAATATAGACCTCGAGAACCGTCTTGCCGTTCACCTCCCAACGAGTTGCCTCAAAAGGGACTTCCGGACGGGTGTACATCTTGGAGGCCGCCTCGATCATATAATATTCTTCCTCGCTTCGGACACCGGAGATATTCCCATTATCTTTCACACCTATCAAGAGGCGTCCGCCGTCAGTATTGGCAAAAGCACTCAGCGTACGCGCAATCTTCTTGCTGTCGCTCACTTCGAACTTAAAATCAAGTTGTTGGTGCTCCCCTTGCTCTATCAACGCTTCTATCGGATGTATCTTCTTCATTTTGGCAATTTTTTAGACCGGCAAAATTAAAATAAATACATAACTTTGCCAACGGAAAAACAATGAAAGCATGTCTCAAATACCATCTCTCATATCGGATCTTGCTGTCATACTGATCTCGGCAGGATTGGTTACCTTGCTTTTCAAAAGATTAAAGCAACCGGTCGTACTCGGATATATTGTTGCCGGAATTCTTGCCGGTCCGGCTATTACGGAAATCCCGACAGTTACAGATGTAGAGAGTATCCGCATCTGGGCGGATATAGGCGTTATCTTCCTCCTGTTTGCTTTAGGGCTCGACTTTAGTTTCAAGAAGCTGATGAAAGTCGGCGGAACCGCCGTGATCGGGGCTATCACCATCGTGATAGGTATGATGACGCTCGGCTATACCACCGGACTGTCTTTAGGTTGGGGGCATATGAACAGCCTCTTTCTCGGGGGAATGCTTTCCATGTCGTCTACAACTATCATTTTCAAAGCATTTGACGATATGGGACTGCGTAACCAGCGGTTTGCCGGAGTGGTTTTCGGAATACTCGTTGTCGAAGACTTGTTTGCTGTTTTACTGATGGTTTTGCTTTCCACACTGGCTGTCAGCAAACATGTGGAAGGGATGGAATTACTCAACAGCGTGGTCAAGTTAGGAATCTTCTTGCTGTTCTGTTTCGTTATCGGCATTTACCTGATCCCCTCTTTTCTGAAGAAAGCCAAGACTTTTCTGAATGACGAAACGTTGTTAATTGTCAGTCTGGGACTATGCCTGGGGATGGTTATGATTGCTACAAAAGCCGGATTTTCTTCCGCATTGGGAGCCTTTGTTATGGGATCTATCCTGGCAGAGACAATTTACGCGGAACATATCGAACATATTATCAAACCTGTAAAAGATCTTTTCGGAGCCATATTCTTCGTCTCTGTCGGAATGCTAATCGATCCGGCGTTACTGTGGGAATACAAAATTCCCATCTTGATTCTTACATTGGTTGTTATGGCCGGACAAATAGTATTCGCCGGCTTTGGTGTGCTGCTATCCGGTCAACCGGTCAAAATAGCCATTCAATCCGGTTTCTCTCTTGCTCAAATAGGCGAATTTGCCTTTATCATAGCCTCGCTGGGATTATCATTAGGGGTAACCGACAATTTCCTCTACCCGATTGTCGTTGCAGTTTCAGTTGTTACGACATTCTTTACGCCTTATATGATTCGCCTGGCAGAGCCTGCATGCAGGGTTGCCGACCGGGTCATTCCGAAATCATGGATGAAATTTCTCGAACGCTACTCTTCAGGTTCCAATACCATACATCAGAAAAGCGCCTGGAATAAATTGTTGAAAGCTTTGGTTCGCATAGTCGGTACTTATACAGCCGTTACCCTCGTCCTGATCTTTATCTGGCTTCAATTCGTAGCTCCTTTTATCATGAAGGAACTCCCCGGCATACGAGGGGCAGGTATTTCACTTATTCTGATCCTGCTATTGATTGCTCCCATGTTGCGCGCAATCATGATGAAAAAGAATCATTCTGCCGAATTTCAACAATTATGGCTGGATAGCAAATATAACCGGGGGCCATTGGTTTCACTGGTTATCTTACGTATTATATTATGTATCGGCTTAGTCATGCTGCCCGTCGCCCGTTTACTGAATGCCGCAGTCGGTATCGTACTGGCGATTGCGGCAACTGTAATAGTTATTGTCATTTTATCCAAACGACTGAAAAGGCAATCCATCCTGATGGAACGGCATTTTTTCAGTAACCTGTCCGCACGTGAATTGGAGAAAGAGCGGAAGGCACCGATCAACCAACGGTTTGCCAACCACCTACTGGAACGGGATCTTCACCTGGCTGATTTCGAAGTAAAGCAGAATTCTCCCAGCATGGGAAAAACATTGAAAGAGCTCAACTTCCGTCAGAAATGCAATGTCAACATCGTAACAATTATCCGGGGGGAACAACGGATTAATATCCCCGGAGGAGAGGAACGCCTCTATCCTTTTGACAAATTGGTAGTAGTCGGCGCGGATGACGATCTCGAACATTTCCGTCAATATCTGGTCGAACGATACAAAAAAGCCCAGACCAACAAGGAACAGACAATACATGAAGTCAACATGGAACAATTCACCATCGCCGAAGGCTCGCACCTGATCGGACGCACGATCCTGGAATCCGGCATACGCGACAAGTCAGCCTGCCTGGTCATCGGTATAGAACGAGGTACTTCTTCCATCAAGAACCCGTCTCCATCTACCGTTTTTGAAGAAGGGGATATTGTATGGATTGTCGGGGAACATGAAAAAGTACTCCGGCTGAGCGAAGGAAAAACAGTAAGCAACTGACAAGGCTATCGGCTATAAAAACCGAACAAAAATAAATCATAAATTATAAATCATGAAGTTTATAGGAATAATTCCAGCACGTTATGCCTCTACCCGTTTCCCGGGGAAGCCACTTGCCGATATGGCTGGCAAACCGATGATCCAACGGGTATACGAACAAGTCCGGGATGTGCTCGATGCTGTCTGCGTAGCTACGGATGACAGCCGTATAGAAGCAGCCGTCCAGACTTTCGGAGGCAATGTCGTCATGACATCCGACCAACACAAAAGCGGCACAGACCGTTGTTATGAAGCGTATTGCAAAACAGGTGACGGATATGACGTGGTTGTCAACATACAAGGTGACGAACCGTTCATCCAACCGGAGCAGATCGAAATATTAAAGACCTGTTTCATAGATAAAAGCGTCCAAATCGCCACTCTGGTAAAACCATTCCGCCCGGATGATGATTTCGAAACGACCTTATTCAATGCCAATTCCCCGAAAGTGGTCTTGAACAAGAAGAATGAAGCCATGTATTTCAGCCGTTCGATCATTCCTTATATGAGGGGTAAGAAATATACCGAATGGCTACCGAACCATACTTATTACAAACATATCGGATTGTATGCTTACCGGGCCGATACCTTAAAAGAGATCACCCATTTGCCCCAGTCTCCGTTGGAACTGGCCGAAAGCCTGGAACAACTGCGCTGGTTGGAAAACGGCTACAAAATCAAAGTCGGAATCACCCAGCAAGAAACGATCGGGATCGACACACCGGAGGACATGGAAAAGGCATTGGCCTTCCTTAGAAGTCGGCAAGCAGCAAAATAAAGGTTCCCAACAATACCAACAAGGTACAAGCCGTAGCCATAACCGGCAAGGCCCGAACCGCCATATTCCGGAACTTCTTCATCTGCAATAGTAGCAAGCTGAAGCAAAACAGAATCGGTGGAAAGAAAGAGGGCAATCCGTTATGCGGATATAAATAAGCCTGCTCTTGTGACAGTGAATAAAAATGCCCCATCCAAATCGGCATCATAATTCCTGTCACCAGGAGCAGCCCCCAATACACCCAACGCCTATAATCTTTGCCTATCTCATAAAAAAGAATTAACAGCACAAAGAAATTAAGCCGGTTGCCTGCAATAAAATAGATAGCCGGCAGCGCCAATAGCCCTGCCAGCACACTCAACCATTTGTTCCTTATATAAGTATATCCCCAAAAGAGGGAAAGAGAGACTATCGTCGACAGAATTGAATGTAAGAGATAAGTCGGATGACAATACCCGCCCCATTCCAGCACGACTGGAAAGAATGCATACAAAGACGCCATCCCGCCGACATTAAAACGTTTCAGAATCAGAGTAAGTAACCGCCATTCGAGAAGTAAAACCAAAGTAATCAGAAAAGGGGCGCCGGACGGCCCGCAAAAAGACATCAACACTTTTCCGCTGTAACGAACCAGCCATGCCGGTTTATCCAGATAAGAAGCAAAGGACCCTAACGTAAACAATCCCTCGGCTTGTTCTTTCTGAAAAAAGTCAGAAGGATATACAAACCTGAAAAAAGCAAAGCACATCGCGCCAAATAAAATAGCCGCAATACTCTGCAAAAGAATTTCTCTTTTTGCCATCCGCGAAAAATTTATACCCTATAAAATACCTAAACACCCTACAATGAAACGATCTATGTAAGTCCTCATCATCATTTTACTTATCAACTCGCTACTTATTGATAGATTTTGCAAATGTACAAACATTCCATAATAAAATAATCCCGGAATCCGATTTATTTTCTAAAAGCATAGAAAAACAGGCTCTGTCCATATAGAAGAAAAACAGGCAAGGAACGAGAATTCGTTCCTTGCCTGTTTTATCTATGACAAACTATTTAGAAAAGAATCTTATCGATTCTTTCTTTGCTGTTTTTGTCTTTCCAACTGAGATTGTTGAGCTTTCTGGGCCTCTTCCAGACGTTTCATGAAACCGGACTTCTTCATAGGCTTCTTCTTATTCTCTTCCAGCTTGGCCAACAACTTATCTTCGTTAATCGTATAACGGAAGATAACAGTCTGCAGGATCGTGATCAAAGTAGAGATAAAGTAGTAATAAGTCAAACCGGATGCATACTGGTTGAAAAATACCAACATCATCAACGGCATCATATACATCATCGCCTTCATCCCCGGCATCTGCTGCTGTCCGGTATTGGTCTGTTCCATATTGAACTTCGTATAAATGATGTTTGTCACGGTCATCAGCAGACAGAACAAACTGATATGGTTACCGAAGTAAGGTGTAATAATAGGAATATAGGTATTCCAGCTTACAATCGCATCATAAGTAGACAAGTCGTGCGCCCATAGGAAACTCTGGTGACGCAACTCGATTGCCGACGGGAAGAACATGAACAAAGCGACCAGAATCGGCATCTGTAACAACATCGGGACACATCCCGCCATCGGGCTTGCTCCGGCGCGGCTATACAATTCCATCGTTGCACGCTGACGCTCTACAGCCTTGTCCTGTCCTGGGTACTTGGCATTGAGTTCTTCCACCTGCGGGCGCAACACACGCATCTTGGCTGATGACATATAAGACTTATACGTCAACGGGAACAGGATCAATTTCACGATAACCGTCAACAGGAAGATCAGCAAACCGTAGCTATGGATAAACTGTCCGAGGAAGTTAAACAGCGGAATAACAAAGTACTGGTTCACCCAACGGAAAATACCCCATCCAAGCGGAACGATCTTTTCCAGATCCAGCTGATCGGCCTTTTCCACATTGTCGTCAAAAGATTTCAACAGTGAAAACTGGTTCGGGCCGAAATAAAAACGCAGATCGGTCGCCTCATTTCCTTTCAAGTCAAAAGGGACGGACGTCGTTGTTTTGTATTCTTTCAGGAAAGGGCTGTCTGCAGGAAGCATCTTCGAATCGATGGTTGTCGACTCGAAACCGTTGTTTCCGGCAATCAGGATAGAAGAGAAATACATATCCTTATAAGCAAGCCATTTCAAACGACCGGAAATTTGTTTGCTGTCGTCCTTCGTCTCACTCAGGTATTCCACATTGTCAGCCATAAATTTATAGTACACCGTTGCATAACGGTCTTCAAACTTACGTCCTTTTTCCTGCTGGGTTATTTTCTGCTGCCACAACAGATCCAGAGCAGTCGTACCCGGTGACAGCACGCCATTCAAACCGGTTCCCTTAATGGAGAACTGCAACATATAATCGTCCGGTTTCAAGGTATACATAAAATCCAGATAACTGCCTTCACCTGTATTCAAACGCATAGTGATGCTGTTGGGATCATTTCCTTTTACAGGTGTAAAATACAGGTCGCCTGTATTTACGACACGGTTGTCGGCTGTCACCAACGTAAAATCGAACTTCGAATCTTTTTCATCGAAAAGGACCAAAGGTTCGTTTTTATAATTATCATACTTTTTCAGACGGACATATCCTACACGTCCCCCCTTATTATCCAAACGGACTTCAATCAGCTCGTTTTCCAAAACAGTAGAACCGTCCTCTCCTACCATCGCATCGGCGAAGACTCCAAAACTGTTCTGCAAGCGGGCAAGCCGCACAGAATCGGGCAAGCCAGCCAGTTCATCGTCCGCCTTTGTTTCTTTATTCAATTCTTTCTGCTGTTCCAGCTGCTTTGCATATTCAATCTGTGCTATCGAATCCTGCATCCGGCGCTGTGCTTCCATCTGCTCCGGAGTAGGTTTGTTCAACCAGGTAAATACAATTAAGACAACTCCAATAAGCAGGAAACCTATTATCGTGTTTTTATCCATCTATACTTCTTATTTTTTATTTTCAACTGCAGCTTTTACAAAGCTAACGAAAAGAGGATTAGGATTAACGACCGTGCTGTTATATTCCGGATGGAACTGAACGCCTACAAACCATTTCAGAGCCGGGATCTCGACCACTTCGACCAGGTTCGATTCAGGGTTTTCGCCTACGCACATCATGCCGGCAGCTTCAAACTTATCGCGATACTCGCTGTTAAATTCGAAACGGTGACGGTGACGTTCCTGGATATGTGCCTGTCCATACGCTTCATAAGCCTTGGAACCTTTCTTTAATGTACAATCGTAAGCTCCCAGACGCATTGAACCGCCCATATTGGTTACGTTCTTCTGCTCTTCCATCAGGTCGATTACTTTATACGGAGTGTTCGGTTCCATCTCTGTCGAGTTGGCTTCCGTCAATCCCATTACGTCGCGGGCAAATTCGATCACCATGCACTGCATACCCAAACAGATACCCAGGCAAGGAACATCGTTTTCGCGGGCATACTTCAATGCGGCAAACTTACCTTCGATACCGCGTTGTCCGAATCCCGGAGCAATCAGGATTCCGTCCATATCTTTCAATAATTCGGCAGCATTATCGTCATTCAGTTTTTCGGAATGGAACAAATGCAAATCCAGCTTGCGATCGTTATAAATGGCAGCCTGCAGCAAAGATTCGTCGATCGACTTATAAGCATCCTGCAGTTCGACATATTTACCGACCAAACCGATCTTAACAGTTTCGGTAGCGTCTACCTTGCGCTGCAAGAACTGATGCCAGGGTTTCATCTCCGGTGTCGGTCCGACTTCCAGCCCGACTTTACGCAGGATCACTTCATCCATTTTCTGACGTTGCAATACCAGCGGGACTTCGTAGATCGTCGGAACGTCGATCGACTGTATAACGGCATCCTGTGCAACATTACAGAACAGGGCTACTTTGCTTAATATATTAGCACTCAACTCATGTTCGGTACGCAACACCAGGACATCCGGCTGAATGCCCAACTCCTGCAGTTGCTTTACGGAATGCTGTGTCGGTTTAGTTTTGTATTCCTTTGCAGCCGCAATATAAGGCACATAAGTAAGATGTACGCATATACAATTCTTACCTAATTCCCATTTCAGCTGGCGTACGCTTTCGATAAACGGCAGGGATTCGATATCACCAACCGTACCGCCTATCTCGGTAATCACGAAATCAAATTTGTATTTATTCCCCAACAATTTCACATTGCGCTTGATCTCGTCCGTGATATGAGGCACCACCTGAACGGTCTTTCCCAAGTAATCCCCTTTACGTTCTTTGCTGATGACGCTCTGGTAGATGCGTCCTGTAGTGATGTTATTTGCGCGGGTTGTCTGGACATTCAGGAAACGTTCGTAGTGTCCGAGGTCCAAGTCCGCTTCATGTCCGTCTACGGTTACATAGCATTCCCCATGTTCGTACGGGTTCAACGTACCCGGATCGATATTAATATAGGGGTCAAATTTCTGAATGGTAACCTTGTAACCTCTTGCTTGAAGTAGTTTACCCAATGATGCGGCAATAATCCCCTTACCTAATGAAGAGACCACGCCGCCCGTAACGAAGATGTACTTTGTATCTGCCACGATAGTAATATTTTAATTATCTTTTAATTGCACACTCGCATTTCAAAACTGCAAAGTTACATATTTTCATCCATATCGCAAGGGGAAAGAATACATTTGTAGGGCAACCGCACCAAATTCATTTTTAAGCGATACGATCTTATGGACTACATAAGATAAGGAATAATCTATCCCTGCTACAAGAAAACTTATCTACATAGGCATAAAAAAACATCGGAATGCCTATCAATTCTATAATCAGTGCCAGTGATTATAAAATCAGTGCCAGCAATTATATAATCACAACCACTGATTATATAATCACTGACACCGATTACAGAATTAGCAGGCACTTAAGAAAGAATTATTCGGGACAAAAACGGGTTTTTCTCTCCATGGAAATAAAGAATTGTTACTGCCGGATTTGGTGCGGTTGCCCTGTACATTTGATTTTTCATTTCGCTTTCAAAAGAAAATAGCGTACCTTCGCTGTTATATAAAAAAGAGATATTCTAAAATACATCATAGCATGAAAAGTTTAAATGGTTCAGTCCTGCGTTGCATATTTGCGATCGTATTGGGGCTTGTTTTGGTTCTTTGGCCGGAGGCGGCCGTTACTTATCTGGTGATTACGATCGGGATCTGCTTTATCATACCCGGATTATTCTCGCTGTTAAATTATTTCACCCGTGAGAAAGTGGAAGGCGAGCCGAGCCCGATGTTCCCGATAGACGGAGCGGGCAGCATCCTGTTCGGTGCATGGTTAGTGATCATGCCACAATTTTTCGTTAGCATATTAATGTATATTTTAGGGGCTCTGCTGGTTATCGCAGGTGCACAGCAGCTGATATCGCTGGTCTCCGCCCGTAAATGGAGCACTGTTCCTTACGGATTTTATATCATACCGTCCCTGATCCTGATAACAGGAGTCATGATCCTCGCCTATCCGTTCGGAGCAGCAGCCAACACATTTGTGATCTTCGGGGTAGCTTGCCTGATCTACGGCATATCCGAATTGATCAACTGGTATAAGTTCAGTAAAAGATAAAAAGGAAACGGAGTACCGTCTGTTTCAAGACTTACGGTACTCCATCGGAGAAATCCCCATATGTTTCTTAAAGAATTTCCCAAAAGTCGACTGGTCGGAAAAATGAAGGACATCCGCCACCTGCTGGACAGTCGCCTGCGGGGCTTTCAAAAGTATCTTAGCCTCAACGATCAAAGCATCATCTATCCACTTATTAGCAGACTTACCTGTCAATTCTTTCAAGATCAATGAAAGATATTGTGGCGTGATGAATAACTTTTCAGCATAAAAAGTAACCACATGCTGTTCTTTGCAATGTTCGAACAACAACTGCAGGAACTGCTCGAACAGTTCTTCCTTACGGGAAAGAGTCGGCCGGATCAAACGGTCTTTCTTACTTAACATGATATTTCCCAAATCCAGCAGGAAACCGATAAAGGCGTTTTGCACCAATTCTTTCTGGTAAAAATGAGTGCGTTCCCTCATCTTCTCCTGTATGACCGACATGCAGCCGGCCAGTTTAGCAGCCTCTTCCGGTTCAAGTTCCGTACAAGGATTCTTACGGACCTCCATATAGTTCGCAATCGCATGAGGCCGGTTGCCTCCGCCGGGATGGCAATCCTCCAGAAACTCTTTGGCAGCAATCAGCAAACGGCCTTTGAAGTCCTTACTGATCCTGTTAAGCTGGAGCGCATGCGTAGGCATGATCATTATAAAACTATTCGGATTGACTTTATATTCGACATAGTCCAGACTGATTTCAAGCGTACCCTCGAAAGTCAATACCATTAAAAGCGCATCCATTCTCATCGGCGCGTAACGCTCAGGAGCATCAGGATCACCGATATCCTGACTTCCGTCCAGATCTGCAATCGAAAAAATATCTTGATAACTATCACGAAGAATAATGCTCTTATTTAACTCCGCCAATTCTATTAAAGGAAGTTTTTCCATCTCTACATATATTTACTAATCGTGTACTTGCAAAGGTAAACATTTTTTCAATAGGCAGAGAAATGTTTCAATTTTTACCAATGAATAACGGTTTTTTAAGAATACGAAGGAATACTTTTATTCGTTTTCGACTAATTCCGTAACAGAATAAACCTTTTTAGTTTTCCAAATTAGACAGATATTTGCACCATCTGATCGCATATAATATAATCATAAAAAATCGATGATCATAAAAGAACAAATATTGTTAACGGCATTCGACTTATTTTCTGAACATGGGATTAAGAATGTCAGTATGGATAATATCGCTCATAACATGAGTATATCCAAACGGACACTTTATGAACT
Source organism: Parabacteroides vesiculifaciens (assembly GCF_049860805.1). NCBI lineage: Bacteria > Pseudomonadati > Bacteroidota > Bacteroidia > Bacteroidales > Tannerellaceae > Parabacteroides > Parabacteroides vesiculifaciens. The sequence continues at coordinate 531,380 of NZ_CP187555.1, read as the reverse complement.
TTTCGAAGATAAGGAAACGTTGCTAACAGAGTGTATAGCCCTGAGTTACACCAAAATGAAGCTATCCATGAAGCAACTTGAATCCGAGCCGATAACGGCTCTTGAAGTTGCATTGCTTTTCTATGAAGAGCTTATGAAACGGCCTCGTTGGTTTAACCGGAAATTCTATGATGATCTGAAACGTTATCCGAAAGCATTACAGAAAACAGAAGAAGAAAAGTCCCGTTTTTTGAAGAAAAGCATCAAACTACTGTCGCGAGGAGCAAAAGAAGGTGTTTTCCAACCGAATATTAACTTCGAGATTGTAGCTTTGCTGGCAAAAGAGCAGGCGAAGATGATCCGTCCGTCCAAAGCCCTCTCTAATCATTCCGTGGCTGAAGTGTTCAATACGATTCTTTATACTTTCCTTCGGGGAATCTCTACAGAAAAAGGTATTGCCATTTTAGACCGTTATTTATTAAAATATACGAAGAAGCTATTAGATTGAACGAACGATTTTATTAAAAATCAAATTTACTTATTTTAAATGAGACAAATCTTAATTACAAAAAAGATGATGTGGGCGGTGATGATATTATTACCCTCCCTGGCTTTCACCTCCGCTAAAGCTCAGGACACGCTCGTCCTCGATATAGGGAAAGCACTTGAGATTGCGCTGAGTGAAAATCCCACTGTAAAAGTGGCTAATAAGGAAATCCAAAAGAAAAAATATGCTCAGAAAGGATCGTATGCCGCTCTATTTCCCCAGGTCAGTTTTGCCGCCGATTACAACCGGACTCTGAAAAAGCAGGTGATGTATATGGACGGTTTCGATATGGGAAGTTCCGAAATACCGGGCATGGAAGATATGCCGAATATGGACGAAGGGATCGAAGTGGGTCGTGACAATAACTGGAGCCTCGGCTTCAACGCCTCGATGCCGATTGTCAATGCCGCTCTCTGGAAGAGCCTGAGCATCTCGGCTGTCGACGTGGAACTGGCTGTCGAACAGGCACGTTCTTCCAAAATAGCCATGATCAACCAAGTGAAGAAAGGGTATTATGGCGTACTTCTTGCAAACGATTCATATCGTGTATTCAAGGAAAGTTATGACAACGCGATGGAAAATTACCTGGATATCAAACGCAAATTCGAACAGGGAACCGTTGCCGAATATGACCTGATACGTGCCAATGTTACCGTAAAGAACAGCGAGCCCAATATGCTACAGGCAGAAAACGCATTGGTACTCGCCAAATGGCAACTGAAAGCATTGCTGGGTATGGATCTGGACATCAATATCGAATGCGAAGGACAACTGGCCGACTTTGAAAAGGATTTGTTCGGCGATTACCTTTCGACAGATACGACGCTGGCCGATAACACAGACTTGAGACAGATGGATTTGCAGGCTAAACAATTAGCAAAGACATTGACAATGCAAAAGTTCGATTACCTGCCGACATTGTCGCTAACCGGATTGTATCAATGGACAGCGATGAACAACGATTTCAAGTTCAAGGACTATATGTGGAACCCCTACTCCATGATTGGCGTCTCCCTGTCCATTCCGATCTTTTCAGGCGGCAGCAAGTTCTATAAGATCAAACAGACGAGAAACTCGATCGAGCAACTGAGCCTGCAAAGAGAGGACACGCAACGGAACCTGCAACTGGCGATCAAGCAATATATCGATAATATGAATACTTGTGTCAAACGGTTCGACGCCTCACAGAAAGGAGTGGAACAGGCTGAGCGGGGATATATGATCTCACAGAAGCGCTATGATACAGGCGCCGGTACTCTGCTCGAAATGAACGATTCGGAATTGGCGCTGACACAAGCAAAGCTGAATTTCAACCAGGCTATTTACGATTATATGGTAGCAAAAGCTGACCTGGAAAAAGTGTTAGGCCAGCAAGAATTTTAAAGAACAGAAAATAGACATAGAATAAAAATATCACAAGATGGAAACAAATAAAAGACAACACTTCATATCACTCCTCATTTTACCTTTATTGCTGTCCTGCTCGGGAGAAAAGAAAGATTCCGCGCCAACGGAGGCCGTCAGCAACAAGGCCATCGTGAGAGTTGAGACCGTTTCGGCACAGGATGTAGAACAGATCAGTGAATTTACGGCGACAGTCGAAGCCAACATATCCAATAACATCGCTCCGCAAGCACCAGTGCGTATCGAAAAACTGTTTGCAGAAGTGGGCGACCATGTAAAAGCCGGTCAACTCCTTGTCAAGATGGACGAGACGAACCTCAAACAGACTAAAATACAATTAGACAACCAGGAGCTGGAATTCAAGCGAATCGACGAATTGTACAAAGTGGGCGGTGCTTCCAAATCAGCTTGGGATGCACAAAAGACACAATTGGACGTCAGCCGTGCCGCCTACAAAAACCTGCAGGAAAACACGCAGTTGTTAAGTCCGGTAACCGGTATCGTAACCGCCCGCAATTATGACAGCGGCGATATGTATAGCGGAGGTTCGCCGATCTTCACCGTAGAGCAGATCCGTCCGGTCAAACTGCTGGTCAATGTGTCCGAGAGCCTCTTCACCAAAGTAAAAAAAGGAAAAGAGGTCGACGTCCGGCTGGATGTTTACGGAGACGAAGTTTTCAAAGGGAAAGTCAGCTTAGTCTACCCGACCATCGACCCGAACACTCGCACATTTCCGGTAGAGATCAAGATCGACAACAGCGACGAGCGTGTCCGTCCGGGTATGTTTGCACGCGTGACGATTGGTTTCGGCACACAGAACCATGTGGTTGCTCCGGATCTCGCCATCGTAAAACAGTCAGGCGCAGGCGACCGTTATATATATGTATATAAAGACGGAAAGGTGTCCTACGAAAAAGTGGAACTGGGACGTCGTATGGGAAACAAATATGAAGTCATTTCGGGGGTAAACAACGGCGACCAGGTAGTGGTATCCGGTCAGAGCCGCCTCAACAACGGAATGGAAGTAGAAATCGAAAAGTAAGAGACAAACACTATGAGTTTATATGCAACAGCGGTAAAAAAGCCGGTTACGACCGCCCTTGTCTTTGTGGCAATCGTGATCTTCGGTCTTTTTTCATTAACCAGATTATCTGTGGACTTGCTGCCGGAGATCGAAACGAATACGATCATGGTCATGACCTCCTATGCCGGCGCCAGTGCTGCGGATATCGAGATGAACGTCTCCAAACCGTTGGAGAACGTGCTGAACAGTGTCAGCGACTTGAAACACATCACGTCACAGTCGCGTGAAAACATATCGATCATCACACTCGAATTCGACTATGGTACGGATATCGACGTGGCGACCAATGACGTACGTGACAAACTGGACGTTGCCGAACCGATGCTGCCGGACGATGTGGACAACCCCATCATCTTCAAATTCGGTACGAACGATATTCCGATTATCATCCTGTCGGTTACGGCGGAAGAGAGTACGAACGCCCTGTACAAGATCCTGGACGATAAGGTTTCCAACCCGTTGGCACGTATCAGCGGCGTGGGCGCGGTATCTATCTCCGGTACGCCGACTCGTGAAATACAGGTCTATTGCGATCCTTACAAGCTGGAAGCCTACGGAGTCTCGATCGAAGGGATATCCGCTATCATCGCACAGGAGAACCGGAATACACCGGGCGGTAGCGTGGATATCGGTTCCAACGCCTATGCGCTCCGCGTGCAGGGAGAGTTCACGGATGCCCACCAGATGGACAACCTCGTGATCGGCCATAAGGACAATAAGACTATTTACCTCCGCGACGTTGCCCGCATCGAGGACAGCATCGAAGAACGCGCCCAGGAAACCTATAACAACGGAAAGAAGGGCGGTATGATCGTTATCCAGAAACAATCGGGGGCCAACTCGGTGAATATCGCCAAGAAGGTGCACCAGAAACTGCCGGAGATTCAGGAAAGTCTCCCGTCGGATGTCAAATTGGGTGTTATTCTGGACACTTCTACAAATATCCTGAATACGATCGACAGTTTGAAGGAAACTATCTTCATCACCTTTATCATCGTTATGTTGGTGGTGTTCGTGTTCCTCGGACGATGGAGAGCGACGTTTATCATTATCCTGACCATTCCGATCTCGTTGATTGCCTCGTTCGCCTACTTGCTGGCATCCGGCAATACGTTGAATATTATTTCGCTCAGTTCACTTTCCATTGCCATCGGTATGGTGGTGGACGATGCGATCGTGGTATTAGAAAACATTACGACGCATATCGAAAGAGGCAGTGCCCCGAAACAGGCTGCCGTACATGCGACGAACGAGGTGGCGATCTCCGTAATCGCTTCCACGCTGACCATGTTGGCGGTGTTCCTGCCCTTGACAATGGTGACGGGGATGGCCGGTATTTTGTTCAAGCAGTTAGGCTGGATTGTCAGCATCATCATGATCGTTTCGACAGTCGGCGCTTTGACGCTGACTCCGATGTTGAGTTCGCAACTGCTTAAACTGAATCCGAAAAAAGGCCGCCTGTACACCTTATTCTTCACGCCGATCGAAAAGGCGCTGGATGCCTTAGACCGGGGTTACTCCCGTTTCCTGTACTGGGCGGTACGCCACCGGAAAACTGTGATACTCGGAGCGACACTTGTATTTGCAGGAAGTATGTTGCTGGTCCCGACCATCAAGACGGAGTTTTTCCCGACTCAGGACAACGCCCAGATCAGTGTCCACATCGAACTGCCGGTCGGTACCCGCCAGGATATCACCCGCAAACTGGCACTGGAGATAGACGAACTGTTCCGACAGAAATATCCGGAAATAAAGACCAGTAACTTCACGGAAGGACAAGCCGATTCCGACAACACCTGGGCGCAGCTCAGCAACAACGGGACACATATCATCGACTATTACATCAATATGCTGAGCGTGGGCGACCGTGAACGCGGCATGGTCGAGATCTGCGAAGAGATGCGTAAGGATCTGGCTAAATACCCGGAGATTAAAACCTTCAAGGTTATCGAAGGCGGACAGGAAGAAGGCATGGGCGGACAGAATGCCGTCGACATCGAGATTTACGGTTTCGACTTCGGCCGGACCGATGCCGTAGCTGCCGAACTGGCCGCAAGAATGCGTAAGGTGAAAGGTTGTTCACAGGTCAACATCAGCCGCGAGGACTACATACCCGAATACCAGGTTGACTTCGACCGGGAAAAACTGGCAATCAACGGGCTGAACATCACGACGGCTGCAATGGCTCTACGTAACCGCATCAACGGTTCCACCGCCTCCAAATATCGTGAAGACGGCGACGAGTATGATATAAAGGTACGTTACGCCCCCGAATTCCGCCAGTCGGTTGAAGATATCGAAAATATTTTGGTCTATAACAGTGCCGGCCAGGGCATCCGCATCCGCGACTTAGGCCAAGTGGTAGAACGCATGACGCCTCCGACCATCGAACGTAAAGACCGCGAACGTGTCATCACCGTATCGGCAGTAGTCGGAAAAGGCGCAGCTATGAGTGATATCGTAACAGCTGCCCGCGACCAGTTGAAGGAGATGGATATACCCTCGGATGTCAGCTGGCAGTTAGGCGGCACGTACGAAGACCAGATGGACACCTTCTTCGACCTTACAATCCTGATGATCCTGATCATCATTCTGGTATTTATCGTAATGGCCGCCCAATTCGAGTCGCTGACAGACCCGTTTGTGATCATGTTCTCCATTCCCTTCGCCTTCACCGGCATTATCCTGGGACTGGCGGTCACGCAGACTCCATTGGGCGTTATGGCACTGATCGGTCTGATCATGTTGATGGGTATCGTTGTTAAAAACGGTATTGTGCTGATCGACTACACGATCCTCTGCCGCGAAAGAGGCATGGGAATCCTGACAGCCGTAGTGACAGCCGGTAAATCACGTCTCCGTCCGGTATTGATGACCACCCTTACCACCGTATTGGGTATGATCCCAATGGCGGTCGGGACAGGCGAAGGTTCGGAAATGTGGCGTTCGATGGGTATGACGGTTGCATGGGGACTTTCGGTGTCTACCTTGATCACCTTGGTAATCGTGCCGGTCGTATACAGCGTGTTTGCCGGAAACGGAGTCCGCCGCAGACGCCGGAAGATGGCAAAAGACAGATAAGAAAACATCATTCCTTCAGATAGGGTATCATCTAAGAGAATAGATGGTACCCTATCCAAGGTAAGGGATGGTATCCTATCTAAGGTAAGGGATAGCATACCATCCAAGGTAAGGGATGACATACCATCTAAAAAAAGAATTAATAATAATTAGGAATAAGATAATATGAAAGCTATATTTGTATCGTTTAATCAAGCATATTACGAAATGATCCTGAGTGCGATGGACCGGAATAACATCCGGGGCTTCACATACTGGGACGAAGTACAGGGGCGTGGAAGTAAAACTGGCGAACCGCATTATGGAAGTCACGCCTGGCCGACACTGAACTCGGCAATCCTGGCAATGGTGGATGACGAGAAAGTCGACCATTTCCTGGAGATACTTCATCAGATGGATCAGAAGACGGAAGCTCAGGGATTACGTGCTTTTGTCTGGAACATCGAAAAAACAATTTAAGTATATAATGAACGATATTTGTAACATTCTAATTTTCAGTAAAGACTATAATCAGGGAGCTATCATCCAGGACTATATAAAAGCTGCCGGATACGACTCACAAGTATTCAATCTGGAGGAGGAGGCGTATGAGGGCTTCCTTTCCAGAAACTTCACATTCTGTATTATCGACCACGATATGGCCAGGAAAGAAACACGGACATTGGCAGCCATGATCAAAAGTTCGGACAACATCATCCCTATCATTTTCCTGTGCGAACATCCGACAAGAGAAGAAATTGCGTTGCTGTTCTCATTCCATGCAGACGATGTGATTCGCCTGCCACTTGATTCTGATATCTTGCAAGCGCGGATAAAAGCGATACAAAACCGTTACCGGCCTCAAAACGACAAAGAGGTAAAGATCTATCTTTTCGGAAAATTCAAATTCGACTTACAAAAGCAGCTCTTATCTATCGATGGCAAAACGACCAAGCTAACGACTAAGGAAGCCGATCTGCTTACGTTGCTGTGCCAGCACGCAAACAACATGGTAGACAGGATGTATGCGCTAAAGGTTATATGGAAAAGCGATAACTATTTCAGTGCCCGGAGCATGGATGTTTATATCACCAAACTACGCAAATTATTGCAGGATGATCCGACTATCAAAATTATAAACGTCCACGGGAAAGGTTATAAATTATCAACACACGAAGATGACAATTGAACATTTCACCTTATTCCTAATCATAATGGCAGCTATCGCCGCCATTGTCTTTATAGCCCTTTATTTTGTTGAAGCCGGCTATGGGATGTTGTTCGATAAGAAATGGGGATTTCCGATACCGAACAAGATCGCTTGGGTATGTATGGAAGCTCCGGTTTTTATCGTAATGCTTTTGTTGTGGAACGGTTCCGAACGGCAGTTCGAGACGGTTCCGCTCCTTATATTCCTGTTCTTCGAACTACATTACTTCCAACGGTCTTTTATTTTTCCTTTACTGATAAAAGGCAAAAGTAAAATGCCGGCAGGTATTATGCTTATGGGAATAACTTTCAACCTCTTGAACGGTTATATGCAGGGAGAGTGGATTTTCCACCTGGCACCGCAGGATATGTATACGGAAAGCTGGTTGTGCAGTCCCCAATTCATCATCGGGACAATCTTGTTTTTCACCGGCATGGGAATCAATATCCAATCGGACCATATTGTCCGCCACCTGCGAAAGCCTGGCGATACGAACCATTATCTGCCTAAAAAAGGGCTGTTCAAATATGTGACATCGGCCAACTATTTCGGGGAGATCGTGGAATGGTGCGGATTTGCCATCCTGACCTGGAGCGCAAGCGGAGCCGTTTTCGCCTGGTGGACATTTGCAAACCTTGTACCCCGCGCAAACACCATCTACCATAAATACAAAGCGATGTTTGGCAACGAACTGGGAAACCGGAAACGGATTATTCCTTTTATATACTGAATGACTAACTCATAAAGAGATGAAAAAAGAATCTGTACTATTCACTCCCGGTAAAATCGGGCCGTTGACCCTGAGAAACCGGACGATACGGGCAGCTGCATTCGAAAGCATGTGCCCTGGAAATGCACCTTCCGACATGTTGTACGACTACCATAAATCGGTTGCCGCCGGCGGGATCGGTATGACGACGCTAGCCTATGCAGCTGTTACGCAAAGCGGACTTTCCTTCGAACGGCAACTCTGGATGCGCCCGGATATCATCCCCGGAGTAAAACGCATCACCGATGCCATCCATAAGGAAGGGGCGGCCGCCTCCGTACAACTCGGACATTGCGGAAACATGTCCCACAAAAACATCTGCGGATGCAGGCCTATCTCTGCTTCCGGCGGTTTCAATATCTATTCCCCCACTCTTGTCCGGGGAATGAAGCCCTCCGAGATAGTGGACATGTCGAAAGCATTCGGACAAGCGGTTCATCTGGCACGCGAAGCCGGGATGGATGCCGTGGAAATACATGCCGGTCATGGTTATCTGATCAGCCAGTTCCTCTCCCCTTACACCAACCACCGGAAAGACGAATACGGAGGCAGCCTGCAAAACCGGATGCGTTTCATGAGAATGTGCATGGACGAAGTGATGAAAGCCGCCGGACAGGATATGGCAGTACTGGTAAAGATGAATATGCGCGATGGTTTCAAAGGCGGAATGGAGCTTGATGAAACCATCGAAGTGGCTCGCACGTTGCAGGATGAATGCGGCGCACAGGCACTGATACTTAGCGGAGGTTTCGTCAGCCGTGCCCCGATGTACGTGATGCGGGGTTCCATGCCGATCCACACAATGACGCATTATATGCCGGCTGGCTGGTTGCCGCTCGGTGTGAAGCTGGCCGGACGATTCATGATCCCGTCCGAACCGTTCAAGGAGGCTTATTTTCTGGAAGATGCGCTGAAGTTCCGGGCAGCTTTGAAAATGCCGCTTGTTTATGTAGGCGGACTGATCTCGCGCGAAAAGATAGACGAGGTATTGAACGACGGTTTCGAGTTCGTAAGCATGGCACGCGCCTTGCTGAACGATCCGTCATTCGTAAACAAGATGAAAGAAGACGAACATGCCCGTTGCGACTGCGGACATAGCAACTATTGCATCGCCCGTATGTATTCCATCGAGATGGCCTGCCACAAACATATTCAGAACTTGCCCAAAAGTATTGTCAAAGAAATAGAAAAACTGGAGTATAAGTAATGGAAAAAGGATTAGCCATCATAACCGGTGCCGACGGAGGCATGGGACAAGTAATCACGGCAGCCCTCGCTAAAGAGGGCTATCCGGTGATTATGGCCTGCCTCAATCCGGCGAAAGCCGCTCCCGTATGCACACGGATCCAACAAGAAACCGGTAACATGCAAATTGAAGTGCGGGCCATCAACCTCGCTTCCCTCTCATCCGTAAACAATTTCACCGGCCAATTACTAAAAGAAGGACGCCCGATCAGCCGCCTGATGAACAATGCCGGAATCCTGACGACTCCGGTACGTAAAACCGAAGACGGGCTGGAAACAATCGTAAGTGTCAATTACGTGGCTCCTTATATGCTCACCCGCCAGTTATTGCCCTTGATGCAACCGGGATGCCGCGTTGTAAACACGGTGTCCTGCACGTATGCGATCGGCCGGATCGACCCGGATTTCTTTGAAAAAGGAAAGAACGGACGTTTTTTCCGTATCCCGGTCTATGGCAATACCAAACTGGCGTTGCTCCTGTTCACTCAGGAACTTGCCAGACGAGTCCGCGACAAGGATATCACCATCAACGCATCGGATCCGGGGATTGTCAGCACGAACATGATCACGATGCAGGCCTGGTTCGACCCACTTACCGACATCCTGTTCCGCCCCTTTATCAAAACAGCGGCCCAGGGTGCGGCAACCGCCATCCATCTGGCCCTCTCGGACGAGGCGAAAGATAAAAACGGTTGTTGTTACGCCAATTGCAAAAAAAGGAATGTATCGGAACGCATCCGGAACCATGCACAGCAAAAACAGCTCTGGGATGATACGGAAGTTTTACTCCGGCAAAAGGGAATCTCTCTCTGAGCCAGCATCCCCCTTTAATTCCATGCCTATGGAATTTTGGTTCCATGCCTATGGAACTAAAATTTCATGCAGGCAAGATTTTGCAAATATAAATATAAATCGTACCTTTGCACCGCTTTTAACCCCCGTACGTGTGATGGGAAATTAGAAAGCATAAACATCTAATTTTGAGTAACACAAAAATTAAAACAAAATGAAGACATTTCAATTAGAAGGAAAGTCAAGAGAAGTAGCCGCTACTTCTGCAGACCAGAAGAGAGCTTTAAAGGCTATGCGTAAAAACAATGAAATTCCTGCTGTTCTGTACGGCGGTGAAAAAGTATCTCATTTCATTATCACAAAAGACAGCGTTCGTAACTTGGTTTACAGCCCTGAAATCTTTGTAGTAGAACTGAGTATCGACGGCAAGAAAACTATGGCTATCGTTAAAGATATCCAGTTCCAGCCTGTAACCGACGCTATCATGCACATGGACTTCATGGAAGTATCAGACAGCAAACCGGTAGTAATGGAAGTCCCGGTTGTTCTGGAAGGTCATGCCGAAGGTGTTAAAGCCGGTGGTAAGTTGAGCTTGCAGATGAGAAAGCTGAAAGTAAAAGCCCTTTACACAGCAATCCCTGAGAAATTACATATCAATGTCGACCACCTGGGATTAGGTAAAACTATGCAGGTTGGCGCTTTACACTTCGAAGGTCTTGAACTGATGAACGCTAAAAACGCTGTTGTTTGCGCCGTTCAGTTGACTCGTGCCGCTCGTGGTGCTCAGGCTAAGGCATAATAAAATTATTATTCCTAAATAATGTAAGGGGAGAATATTCAGCAGAGTATTCTTCCCTTTGTTATACTATAAAACAACATAACAATGAAATATCTGATAACAGGACTTGGAAATATCGGCTCCGAATATTTAGGGACCCGCCATAATATCGGATTCCGTGTTGTAAATGCATTGGCAGAAGATGCCGGCGTCCCTTTCACGGAAGAACGTTATGGTGCAATCGCCCGGATGCGCGTCAAGAACTGTGAGCTGATCATTCTGAAGCCTAACACATTCATGAACCTGAGCGGCAACGCCGTCCGCTATTGGTTGCAGAAAGAAAACATTCCGATAGAGAATCTGTTAGTCGTAGTGGACGATCTGGCACTCCCGTTCGGAACACTCCGCCTGAAGCCGAAAGGCAGCGATGCCGGACACAACGGATTGAAAAATATCCAACAGCTGTTAGGCACACAAGAATACAGCCGCCTTCGTTTCGGTATTGGCAGCGATTTCCCACGTGGCGGACAAATCAACTATGTGCTTGGCAAGTTTCCGCCGGAAGAACTCCAGGAGATGCCCGAAAAGATGAAACGGGCTGTAGAAATCATCAAAAGTTTCTGCCTGGCCGGCATACAGAATACGATGAACTTATATAACAATAAATAGTAAACAAGCGGCAGCCGGTTGTTTAACATCATAGTTATCAACCAACCAGCTGCCAACTCATAATAAGATGAACGAAGTCCGTATAGACAAATGGATGTGGGCTACCCGCATATTCAAGACACGTACCATAGCAGCCGAGGCTTGCAAGAAGAACAGGGTGATGATAAACGGGGTCAATGTAAAACCTTCCCGCATGATCAAAGTTGGAGAAGTGATTCAGGTTCGAAAGCCGCCTATCACCTTTTCCTTCAAGGTGCTCGACCTGACAGAACGCCGTATGGGAGCTAAATTGGTGCCCGGTTATCTGGAAAACGTTACAACTCCCGACCAATACGAGATATTGGAAATGAATCGTATATCCGGTTTTGTAGACCGTGCACGCGGTTTAGGCCGGCCGACCAAGAAAGACCGCCGCGAATTGGAGCAGTTTACCGATCCGGGTATGCCGGACGACGGATTCGATTTCGAGTTTGACTTCGAAGATACGGAAGATCAAGAATAGGCTCGTTTCTCACAACAAAGGTTGTAGATCCTTTTCAAATATCAGCCTGCTGATTATACGATAATGCGGCGAATAGGATTCTTCGAAAACTTTACTGTGATGCCCCACATATTCTCCCCGATCCAAACGATCTTCTATTTCTTTTCGATCGGCATCGTAACCGGGTAGGGAAAGATTCATGGAACGGATAATAGATTCAATCTGCAACCATTCTTTTTGCCACTCGGCAACTGTAACAGGGCAGACACCGTTCACGCTCCGGACAAACGCATCAAAGAAGGTATTATAAGAAATCCTGCCGTCTTTGATGACTGAGAGGTTTACCCGGAGAAAGTTACCTTCCCAGCCGGTCGGTTCTGCAATATCTCCGGTACACTCCGTATAGGAGGCCAGTTCGCGACGCAAGTAGTTACCAGCAGCCGTCGTATCGCTGATGATATGTCCGGGACCGAATTTATCTTGAAAGAAATTCTTATATAAGTCTTTCAAGGTCGATTTCGGATATGCCTGCATCTGCCGGGAAACGGCATCACGCACCGCTTTTTCAAAATCCTTCTTTTCTGTCGCCGAAAGACAGAGACAGAAAAGAAGGAACAAAGTCAGAAAACTATATTTCCGCATCGTCTATTTGATTACCTCTTTCAGTTTTTTATGCAAATCCTCACCTGTTATGTTTTTGGCAATGATCACTCCATCCGGACCTAACAGAACATTGGCCGGAATGCCACGAACACCGTAAAGAGCCGGTATTTCCGAATCCCAGTATTTCAGGTCTGAAAGATGTGTCCAGGTCAGATTGTCGTCGGCAATCGCTTTCAGCCACTTGCTTTTATCCTTATCCAAGGAAATCCCCACAACCGTAAAGTTTTTATCTTTATACTCATTAAACGCCTTTACCACATTCGGATTCTCACGACGGCAAGGAGGACACCAGGAAGCCCAAAAATCGAGCAATACATATTTACCTCTGAAATCAGAGAGCGAAACAGAAATTCCAGCGGTGTCGGGTAACGCAAATTCAGGGGCAACCTTACCGACCTGCACATTTTCCAATTGTTTGATAATGCCATCCAGATCCTTTACATACGGACAAGCGGCCAGTTCGGGAGAAATCTTAGCACGAGTCGCTTTCAGTTCATCCAGCGGTAACTGATAAGTAAAATAGCGATACAGATAAAAGGCGGCGGCAGGCGAAGCCGGATACTTGGTGATCAGACTGTCTATATCATACCCTTCTTCAAAAACCTTTTCGGAATTCTCCTGAAAGATCGCATTGACAGGAGAGTTCCGGACCGTAATCGTTTCGCCGTCATTACTTATCTTCACATCCATATTTGTATTTTCTACAAAGAGCTGAACAGGATAATTCATATCCTCTGTTGCCAGGCCAAACAATAAAGGCTGATCCACTTCTCCTTTAAAAGTAAATTTTCCCTCTTTCACTTCCGCCGTATCGACATCAAAAAACATTTTATTACGGAAGGATTTAAGATATACTTTCCCATCCGTCCTGCCGGTCACTTCTCCATTTATCACATAACCTTTCGGTGCTTCCTGGCAACTTGCCAACGTCAGGGCCGTCAGGGCTGTCACTACTAATCGTTTCATTTCTATCTGTTTGTTTATTATTTAATCACAGGATGATGATATCGTCCTTTTTTAAGCGTTCCTTTTCCATATTCGATCGCACGAACCGGACAGCGGTGAATGCAAGCGACACATTGCACACAGGTATTCGCCCAGACAGGCTTCCTGTCCTGCATACTGATTGTTCCGGTCGGACAAATCCGTTCACATAATCCACAGGAAATGCAAGCATCCGTCACCCGGAAAGAGTTACTTCCGATAGCCAAATGAGCAAAAAGAGGATAGATCCAATAGCTTTTCAAACCTGGCATACTTCCCGTATGGTACAAAGCGTCCTGCTGATGCTCCCGAATCGCTTCTATAATCTCAGCCACACGCAACGGGGCATCCTGCAATTTCCGTTCCTCCACCTCTTTGCTGTCTACATTAAAACCAGGCAACAGGATATAGTTATTCGGCATAATGACAGAGTATGCAGCCGAAAGCGATATACCTCTTTTTCCCAATGACTTTCCTATTAGCTGATCCGTATATCCGCATTCATCACCACAAGTAGAAACTGAATAGACCGGTTGTCCGGCATATCCGTTTAAAGTCAGACGGGAGATAAAACGAGTAACAAGAACCGCCGGCCCCCAAGAATGCACGGGATAGACGAATAAGATCTTTTCATCCGGACGAACCGGATAAACCAGGTCTTTTTCCTCTTTATGCAATTCATCCGCAATCGAAACCAACGGTTCTCCCAATGCCTCGCCCAGAGACTTCGCCACCCAAAGAGAGTTTCCTGTTCCGGTAAAGTAAAATATCATATTCCTATTTTTGTTTCAAATACAAAAGTAGGTATAATTCAAGAATATATCTCACCTTTGCCTTATTAAGAAACCTAAATAACAATGTTATCGCTACGATGGAAATATATTTACGAAAAGAAAGTCTGATCGGCTGCATCACAGGGCAACCGCACCAAATTCATTTTTAAGCAATACGATCTTATGGACTACATAAGATAAGGAATAATCTATCCCCGCTACAAGAAAACTTATCTACATAGGCATAAAAAAACATCGGAGTGCCTGTTAATTCTGTAATCAGTGCCAGTGATTATAAAATCAGTGCCAGCAATTATATAATCACAACCACTGATTATAAAATCACTGACACCGATTACAGAATTAGCAGGCACTTAAGAAAGAATTATTCGGGACAAAAACGGGTTTTTCTCTTCATAGAAATAAAGAATTGTTACTGTTGGATTTGGTGCGGTTGCCCTAACGTTTGTCAGACATTTACTTAAAATACATTTGGAACACGAACTTTTTATATTTTAATTTGCAGCACCATAAAAAAACACGCAATATGAAAAGAGCTTTACTTATCTGGGCAGCGATGGCTTGCATGGCTGTTCATTCGGTTCCGGCACAGGATGCTGCCGTAAACAAAATCATCGAAATCGGACAAACGGACAACCAGGTGATGGACCATCTGGATGTGCTCACCAACCGCATCGGCGGCCGTGTGATCGGCTCGAATGCCTATGACAATGCGGTCGACTGGGTGTCTTCCAAGTTTAAGGAATGGGGGCTGGAAGTAGAACTGCAAGAAGCCGGTACGCTACCTGTAGGCTTCAACCGCGGGCCCTGGTTCGGCAAGCTGTTGGGTGAGAACGGGATGGAATTGCACTTCGTCACTCCCTCCTACACTGCCGGAACGAAAGGTGTGCAGCGCGGACACGTCTTGCAGGAACCGCTAACCCAAAGCGAATTCGACCGCATAAAAGGACAACTGAAAGGGGCCTGGGTGCTGATCAACGGGAAGAATGTCGGCTGGCCTGTCGACCGTTCAGCCAAAGGCGACTCCATCCGTGCCGCCATCATCGCCGAAAACAATGAAACGGCCAAGAAGAACTACCAGATCATGGAGGACAACTGGAACAACAACACCGACAACCCGCTGTTGCCTTTGAAAGAGAATGTCCCGGCACTGTTCTACAAAGAGATGTGCGAGGCCGGTGTACTCGGATTTATCCAGTCGGCTACCGTCCCTTTGCGTGCCCTCTACGACAAGGCTGTCATGAACGATCCTGCTTTCACGTTCGACAACCTGCCGGACGTCTGTGACATTAAGCTGGACGAACATCAGTATGCGACCATCAAGCAGATGGTAAAGGAACGCCGCACTTTCTTCCTTGAATTCGACATCCGTAACCATTTCCGGATGGGACCGGTAAAATACTATAATGTGATCGGTAAGATCAAAGGGAGTAAATATCCGGATGAATATGTAATGGCAAGCGGCCACCTGGATGCGTTCGACGTGGCGACAGGCGGCGTTGACTGCGGTTCGGGCATCACTCCGGTTATGGAAGCGGCCCGCATGATCATGAAATCCGGTGCAAAACCCAAACGGACGATGCTGTTCTGTGCTTTCGCAGGCGAAGAGTTCGGACTGTTAGGTTCGACAGCCTGGGTAAAAGCCAATAAAGACAAGTTAGGCAAAATATCCAACCTGTTCAACCGCGACGGCGGCCCGACACCTCCCGTCGGACTCGACGTACCCAAGGCTATGTACCCCGATTTCGTGAAGATATGCGAACCGGTCAAGAAGATTCGCCCCGACTACCCGTTCGAAGTGAAAGAAGCCGGCCCGTTCACCAAACCGTCACAACCGGGCGGCACGGATGCCTCCGTCTTTGCCGTCGAAGCTGTCCCGGCCATCGACTTCAACGAAAAGGATATCAAAGGCTATAACTTCAGCTACGGCGAAATCTGGCACACTGAACGCGACACCTACAGCAAAAGCATCCCGGAATATCAGGAACATGCCGCTACGGTGATGGCGATCGTGACACTGGGGGTTGCGAACCTCGACCATTTGCTATCCAGAGAAGGACTATACAAATAAAACCTCTTTTACCAACAGGTTTTATTGCTTAGAAGGGATGATACCCGATTGCTTCTAAGTAATCGGGTATCATCCCTTCCAAGTAATCGCACCCGATTGCTGGATTATACTTTCCACAGTTGGATAGCGCATGTTTTTTTCATACCTTTGCGGCTCTTTAAGTGCAAATTAATAGATAAAACAAAGATATGATAACGGTTAACAATCTGGACGTACAGTTCGGAAAACGTATCCTGTTTCAGGATGTCAATATGAAGTTTACACCGGGCAACTGCTACGGTATCATCGGAGCCAATGGCGCCGGTAAATCTACATTCCTCCGTGTTATCAGCAAACAACTGGACCCTACGCGCGGAACCGTGTCTTTAGGACCGGGCGAGCGTCTTTCCGTATTGAGCCAGGACCACTTCGCATTCGACGAATACACAGTAATGGACACGGTGTTGATGGGCCACACCACCCTTTGGGAGGTGATGAGCGAAAAGAACGCCTTGTATGCCAAGCCTGATTTCAGCGATGCCGACGGTATCCGCGTATCGGAACTGGAAGAGAAATTCGCCGAGATGGAAGGCTGGAATGCTGAAAGCGATGCGGCTTCCCTGTTGAGCGGCCTGGGCATCACCGAAGAATTCCACTACACGCTGATGAAAGACATGAGCGGTAAGCAAAAAGTACGTGTCCTCCTGGCACGCGCCCTCTTCGGACAGCCCGACAACCTGTTGCTGGATGAGCCGACCAACGACCTCGACCTCGAAACCGTCATGTGGCTTGAAAACTATCTGGCAAACTTCGAACACACCGTGTTGGTTGTCAGCCACGACCGCCACTTCCTCGACTCCGTCTGTACGCATACGGTAGATATCGATTTTGGAAAACTACAGATGTTCGCCGGCAACTACAGCTTCTGGTACGAATCCAGCCAGTTAGCACTCCGCCAGCAGCAGAACCAGAACAAGAAGGCGGAAGAAAAGAAGAAAGAGCTGGAAGAATTCATCCGCCGTTTCAGTGCCAACGTTGCGAAGTCCAAGCAGACGACCAGCCGCAAGAAGATGATCGAGAAACTGAATATCGAAGAGATCAAACCATCTTCACGCCGCTATCCGGGTATCCTGTTCACGCCGAACCGCGAACCGGGCAACCAGATACTCGAAGTAAAAGGACTGACTAAATCCATCGAAGGCAAAGTGTTGTTCAAGGATCTGAACTTCAACGTAGAGAAAGACGACAAGATTGTTTTCATCAGCCACGACCCGCGTGCGATGACCGCCCTCTTCCAGATCATCAACGGGGAAGACAAGGCAGATGCCGGTACGTACCAGTGGGGACAGACCATCACGACGACCTATCTGCCGTTAGATAACTCGCAGTACTTCAATTCGGACTACAACCTGATCGACTGGCTGAGCCAGTTCTCGCCCGACACCAACGAAGTCTTCCTGAAAGGCTTCTTAGGACGTATGCTGTTCTCCGGCGAAGAGCTGCTGAAGAAGGTGAGCGTGCTTTCCGGAGGTGAAAAGATGCGTTGCATGATCTCCCGCATGATGTTGACGGATGCCAACTGCATCATCCTCGACACGCCGACCAACCACTTAGACCTGGAATCTATCCAAGCGTTCAACAATACGTTGCAGTCGTTCAAAGGAAACATCCTGTTCTCCAGCCATGACCACGAGTTCATCCAGACGGTTGCCAACCGCATCATCGAGCTGACTCCGAACGGTATCATCGACCGCATAATGGAATACGATGATTATATCACCGATCCGATGGTTGCCGAGCTGAGAGAAAAGCTCTACAAATAATTCGTATGAAGAAAAGAATCCTCTTCCTCCTTGCCTTATATTTTCTGTGGTTACCGCTACTGGCAATCCAGAAGCCGGTGTTTATGCTGTACCACCACGCCTTGGCGGGCGGATGCCCGCTAAGCGATTACCTTCAGGTAATCACACACGGGTTGCTGTTGGACTGTACGATAGCCGGATACCTGACGGCATTGCCTTTGCTGATGACACTCGTTTCGATATGGCTGCCGGGTAGTTTTTACCGGAAACTGCTAAAAGGGTATTTCGGAATCATGGCGGTGCTGATCGCAGCCATCTTCGCCGTGGATGTGGCTTTGTACGGCTACTGGGGGTTCAGATTAGATGCGACGCTTTTCTTCTATCTTCAATCGCCCGGCGATGCAATGGCGAGCGTGCCGGTCGGGCAGTTCTTTGCCCAACTGCTGATGTTCGCCGTGTATGCCTGCGGGATATACTGGGTGTTGAAGCGGTTTATCGTTCCGCTGTTTCCCGAAACACAGGTGCGGAAACGGTCGGGCGGAAGCCTTGTTATCCTCCTGTTAGGGGGAATACTTTTTATCCCGATACGGGGAGGTGTAACGACTTCGACGGCGAACGTGGGAATGGTGTATTTCAGCAAGAACCAATTCCTCAACCATTCGGCAATCAACCCTTGTTTCAGCTTGATCGCTTCTCTTAGCAAACAACAGGACTTTGCGTCACAGTTTAATTTCTTTCCGGAGGAAGAAAGGAAGGAGATAATAGAGGCTTTATCCCCGCATCAAGTGCAGGGGCACAAAGAGACGAACCCCACAGAACCGGATTCGGGGCAGGCGCCTCTGCGATCCCGTATCGAGTGCGGGAACAAGGAAGGCGACACGATACCGGAAGCCCTTCTTAATACCTCGCGGCCGAATGTATTGATTATATTGATGGAAAGTTTTTCGGCGAATGCGGTCGGGGCAATCGGCGGAGATTCCGCCATTACGCCTAACCTGAACCGGTTAAGCCGTGAAGGGGTGCTTTTCACGAATATGTATGCCAACTCGTTCCGGACGGACAGGGGGATTGTTTCGGTGCTGAACGGGTATCTGGCGCAACCGACCACTTCCATCATGAAATATCCGGCAAAGAGCCAGACGCTGCCTTCCATTGCCAAGAGCCTGACAGACGAAGGATATGTGGCCGATATGCTATACGGGGGTGACATCAACTTCACCAATATGCAGAGCTATTTCTTCAGTTCCGGTTACAGTCGGATCACGGCAGACCGCGATTTCCCGCTTACTAACCGCCTGAGCAAATGGGGGGCGAACGACGATGTGACGTTCCGACATCTGTTTGAAGACATTAAAGGCCGGGACAACCAGACACCCTGGCTAAGCACCTTCCTGACGTTGAGCAGCCATGAGCCGTTTGAAGTGCCCTATCACCGACTGGACGAAATGGGGCTATACCCGAACTCGGTTGCTTTTACCGACAGTTGTATCGGTGACTTTATCGACAAGTTGAAAGAGTTGCCGGTGTGGAAAAACACGTTGGTGATCTTCGTTTCCGACCACGGGTATCCTTATCCGAAAGATGTTGTAAACTATGAGCCCCGCCGCTATCATATCCCGATGCTCTGGATCGGAGGAGCGGTGAAAGAGCCTGTCGTGATTGATAAATATGCCAACCAGACGGACCTTGCCGCCACCTTACTGGGCCAGTTGGGGATAGGACACGACGCTTTCATTTTCAGCCGGAATATCTTAAGCCCTGATTATCCGGAATATGCTTTCTATACTTATTCCAACGGATTCGGGTTTATCGACAGCACCGGAGTTTCCGTCTATGACAACGAAGGGAACAAACCACTGATCGAAACACCCCGCGAAGGCAGTGACCAGCGGCTCCGCAAGGGAAAGGCATTGCTGCAAACACTCTATGACGACTTAGGCGCAAGATAAAAAAGCGGGCAAAAAGTTTACAACCCTTTCCTTCCCGCCCGAAAACGAAAGTAAAAAGTTTGCAACCATTGTCATCCTTCCCGATAATGGTTACAAACTTTTTTCATTACTCCTCTTCCTGTTTTTCCTCGGAAAGGAGTTTGCCTTCATCGTCCCAGGTGCGCCAGATGCCACTCTTCTTCCCCTTGATATAAAACATCTCGAAACGCAGGATGCCTTTATCGTTCCACACCCGCCAAGGGCCATCTTTCAGCCCTTCCTTATAAGAAGCGATGCCGGTCAGTTGTCCGGCTTCGTTATAGGTGCGCCATTCTCCATGGAAGATGCCGTGATAGTAGGAACGGACTTCTGCAATCTTGCCGTCGGGATGGTAAATCACATAAGTGCCTTCAGGACGGCCGTCCTTGAGGAAAAGTTCCATTTTCAGCATCCCGTCATCATAAAACTCGGTATAACGGCCGGTATAAGGGGTTGTCTGAGACTCATCCGTATAATACTGGCCTTCGCTAAGGAACAAGTCCTGCGCCTGGATTGCCAGGGCAGAACTTGCCAATAACGTTGATGTCAACAACAGTTTCTTTATCATTTTCATTAATATTCAGTGTTCTGCGGATCCCAGTTTGTCCAGCCGGCTGTCCAGTCGTTCGTCCCGTCGAAAGCGCCTTTATAAGTCACCTTCTCAAAGAAGCTGTTTGTCAATACTTCATCGACAAATTCAGCGCCCTGCACGACCGAAGCAACGACAGATGAATAGTCACCATCCTTTGAGATAATCTCGTTGGTAGTAGCCAAAGTCGTGTTGCTACCGGCAAGGTTGAAGAAGTTTTCACTTACCTTTTCATCATCGTAGAAGTTTTTCCACATACCGGCGAAGATCACATTTTTGATAGCTGTCCCTTCATTGGCCGTACCTTTCTTATCTGTTGCGCGAAGTCCGTAAGGCCATCCGGTGAAGACAGAATTATACACATTCAAACTTGTGTTACGGCGCAGGTGCATGGCTGCCTGGATTTTTCCACCTTTGGCTCCATTGGCGGCATCGGCTGTCTTGGCTTCCACCTCGGCTTGTGTCATATCGGATACTTTGCCGTAAAAGGGACCGACCAGGGTTACGTTGGAGAAGACCGGACGCGTAAGCGGGGTATTGGAAGAGCCGTCGCCGTCATTGTCTGATTCGAAACCATTGGAATCGGAGGTATCGGCGATATTTTTATCACGTACGCTTAAGAGGAACTGCAAATTGCCGGTGTAACCGTAATCGGTATCGAAGTCGTCGTCCCAGCCTTTATATGCAATCAGGTGCTTGGCGTTGACCGTACCGCCGAACCATTCGTAAGAGTCGTCGTTAGAATAAGACACCTGTACGAACTCGACTTGCGTACCGCTACCGACACCGCCGAATGTCAGGCCGTTGATCTCTTTGTCCGGTTCCAGAGGATAGCCGGCAAACTCGATACGCACGTATTTCAGGATACCGGAGCTTTCGCCATTAAATTCGTCAGAAGTCGTATTGCCATATTCCGTATTAGGCCCTCCTTCGATAGTCGGACGGTTTACACGGTTCACGCGGGCGTTACCGCAAATGATGAGCCCTCCCCAGTCACCCGTCACACGCTGTCCGGCGGGTTTGTCGGATGTGAAAACGATCGGTTTGTCTGCCGTTCCTTCGGCGATGATCTTCGCTCCCGGTTCGATAATAAGGGAAGCGGCTTTCTCGCCAGCTGATACCGATACGCCTTTAATGACCGAACCGGCTTCGATTGTCAGGGTTGCACCCGACTTTACATAGACAAAGCCTTTCATATAGTTCTTGTCGGCAGCGTTCAGCGTCATATCGGAAGTGATATTGCCTTCAAGGGTCACTTCTTTGACTGAAGGTGCATCCGCAGAAACAGTCACAGCGCAAGTAGCAGCCTTTCCGCCATCTTTAGTCGTAGCCGTGACAGTAGCGGTACCTTCGGCTACTCCTGTGACCTTTCCTGCATCTACGGTTGCGACCTTTTCGTCGGAAGTGCTCCAGGTAATAGTCTTATCCGTTGCGTCAGCCGGAGTGATCGTAGTAGACAAAGTTGTTGATTCGCCTACTTTTATCGTAGCAGTCGTCGGGTTTACAGCGATAGCCGATACAGAGACTGAGCCATCTGTTTTATCGTCATCACTGCAAGATGCTGTTCCAAACATAACGGCCAGTGCACATACAGAGGCCAAACCTTTCAATAGAAATCTGTTCATGATAAATACATTTTGTTTGTAATAGATATGTATAGTAATTCACTTTTAAAACTTGAGGGAAACCCCCACATTCAAATCCACTCCCGGGCGGTAGCTGCGCACGAGTTGCTGGCGTTCGCGCTTGCCTCCATTCTCGTCCGTCAGCTTTACGAACTGCTTGTATTCGATCTTGGAATTGAGCATATCCTGGATGCCAGCCTTAATCTCGACCACCTTACCGATCTTCTTCGAGAAGGTCAGGTCGAGCGAGTTGCGGGGCATCTCATATATGTCGGGGATATCTTCGTCCTGGTTCTGCATCGGGACACCAACCGACTCGATACGCTTTCCGATACGGTTATAGAGCAGCGAGGCGGAGATCCCCTTATCATCATATTGATAAAACAGGCCGGCATTCACCAAGTAGGGCGATTGCCCTGCCAACGGGCGATCCCGTTCGGGCGCTCCTTCCTCGAAACGAACGCGGCTATGAATGTAGGCGGCGTTGCACACAAGACTCAATCCCCGCAGCCCGATAAAGTCGAGGTTCTTCTTTACATCCAGCTCGACACCGAAGGCTTCGGCGTTCTTCGCGTTGTGGTAAGTGTATTGCAGGCCGGAACCGGCATCGTTAAATGTCTCCTCGATCGGATTCTTGAAGCGTTTATAGAATCCTCCGACCGTAATCATTTCGCCGAAGGCCGGATAAAATTCGTAACGCAGGTCGATATTGTCGGCGTATGCGTTTTTCAACTCCGTGTTGCCGACGATATTCGCATCCCGCTCGAAGTTGAAATAGACATAGGGTACTACTTCGCGAAACTCCGGCCGGTTGACCGAGCGGCCATAGGCGGCGCGTACTAAGTGCTTCGACGATAGGTTGTAGGAAACATTGACAGAGGGGAAAAAATCGATCGTCCGGTTATCTAAGTGAACTGGGGTTGTGCCGTCCGAGCTATAGCCGTCCATCTTGAGGTTGTAGTATTCCATACGGACACCGATGACGGCATTCAGCGCCTCTCCGTAGTTCAGCCTGGCAGAGAGATAAGCGGCTCCTAAGACGTTGTCGGAAGTATAGGAATCGCTGTTGGTCGTCGTCTCGCGCATCCAGATACGGTCGGCAGAAATATTCGCGTCGTCGAACAGTGCTGTATAGCCCCAGTCGGCATAGCGGTCATAGCCTTTGCCCAACAGGTTGTAACCGAACCGGCGGGCGTCGAACGTACGGCTCTTGTATTCTCCGTAGACACCACCGTTAAACACAGGGGCGAACTTATCTGAAACCACGAACTTATGTTCATAATTGGCCGCAAGCGAAGCACTGTGGTCCTTCAGATCCTGATAATAGCGCATCGGGTCGGAGACGTAATAGTTCGGCAAGTCCGTCTTCGTCTCGTCAAGGATGGAATTCACGATCTTGCGGTCCGGCTCCCGGTAGGATGCAAAGGCATAACCGGCCGTCCAGTCCACTTTGTTAACGTTCTCCCGCAAGGTATGTGTACCTCCAAGTTGTCCGGAGTAGGTCGTACGCCCGGTATAGAGCGATTCCCATTTGCGGATATCCTTGTCGGAGTAGTAGTTCATTCCTTCCCGTTGCGTCAGGGCGGAGACGCCGCGCTGGCTGAAGAAGTTGCGGAACTCATATTTGTTGCTGCCTTTGAGGAACGACCAGTTGAAGAGGGCACCCAGCTTGGAGATGTTCTTATAGCGCACATCGTTGTATTCGAAGCGGGGGCGTGAGGCATCGTTCGTCACATCGTAGGCGATATAGTTGTTGTTGACCGACTCCGAATAGTCGTAACCGGTACTCCAATTCACATTCGTGATATTTCCGATCTTCCAATCGCCTGCATCATACGAGCGGTGTGAGGTGAGCGATATTTTCTGGTCGGGGAAGGCCGTGAAGCGGTTGATGCCCCAACGCTGGTTGATCAGCCGGGTGAAGGAGGCGGCTTCCTCCGTCGAGTGTTCGCCGAGGTGGGAAGGGAAAGAAGAGGGCAGGCTTCTCACTCCAGCCCCGAATCCGAGATAGTCCTTCCAGCTACCGTCCGTCAACTGGAAATTGCGGAAGGTGGCATTTGTATTGAATCCCATTTGATAAGAGAGGTTGAAGGTATTCCCGTCCGGTATATTCTTGGTCATCACCTGCACGAAACCGCCGGAAAAGTCAGCGGGCAACTCGGCTGACGGGCTTTTGTAGACCATCATATTGTCGATCAGCGAAGAGGGGAGCACGTCGAACGAGAACGCCCGGCTGTCCGTCTCGCTGGAAGGTGTCGTCGCTTTGTTCAACCATACATTGTTATATCGCTGTGCCAGTCCGCGGACTACCACGAATCGGTCGTCCACGATCGTAAGACCCGGAATACGGCGCAACACCTCGGCGGCATCGCTGTCCTGCGTCTTGCCGATCTGCTGAGCGGAGATGCCGCTTACGACCGGCAGGCTGTTGCGCACCGTATTGATAATGGCGGTTTCCGTCCCTAACTTCCGTTGTGCCACGACCACCACGTTCTGTAGTTGCAGGTCGGCGTCGGAGAGTTCGATCCTCAACACCGACTCCTGGTGCGCCTTCACAACCACGTCTTTGATCGTTTCCGATTTATAGGATACATAAGAAGCTACTATCGTATATTTACCCGGCTTTACATTCTCTATCCGGAAGTTACCTTCCACATCGGCAATCGCCCCCACCGTCGTTCCTTCGATCACGACCGAGGCCCCGATCAGCGCATCCTTGAATTTGGCATCCGTCACCGTCCCGCAGATAACACCCGTCTGCGCCCAAGCCGCCAGTGAAAGAAAACACCCTGACAATAAAAGGAAGAATATCCTCAGCCTCCCTGCTTCATTCTTGTTTCTCATTCCGTAATACATATTACATTTATTTGCGGCAAAAGTAGAGGGAGCATATTGCAAGAAGATGTAAACAGAATGACAATACGATAACAAATATTACAATTTCACTAAGCCAAAACCGAATCCGCAGTGCCAATATACCAATTGGAGGAAGATATCGTCGTCTCCATCACCGCCATCGTCAAGAACATCCCAACCGCCATCGAAAGCGTCAAGTCAAGCACGATGGTATAGGCCACAAACGACACGATACGGAATTATTCCACAACAAATTTCCTACCAATATAAAAAATCCCCCTCTCCGCTATCACGTTGGAGAGAGGGATTACTAAATATAGTCGTTTTCACTGGCTATTCAGAAATAATATGGGGAGAGTATGGGCCTGGGGACAACTCATTGAAGTCGTGTCCCGGAACCGGATCAAACTCCATTTCGACCAGGATGCGGACAGGTTTGTTATCCATGATCAGGTCTTTCACCGAATTGATCGTACGGATGATCTGTTCGGTAGCGGAACTTTCCAAAGCTGCCATACTATAAGGATTGACATCCATTTCTATCTCTACCGTCATGCCGCGGACAGTCGTCTTGACAAAGATACGCTTCTTCCCGTCCGATTTCGTCTTGCGGATCGTGGTCTTGACAAAGATGCGATTGGAATAGCTTGACGGCTGGTCGATGATCAGGCTGTTCATCGTACGGCTGTTTGCGACGATCAGCACCTCCTTCAAGCCGTTCACGTTGCCATAGCTATCCAAATTTTCCTGATCGGAGAGGTCCCAATGCAAGGTCGATTGGGAGGCAACCCAAAGATCATCCCAGAAGCCGGGATCATCGGTAGGAAGGTCCATCACATCCGACAACTGCTGGATGGCATCGACCTCTTCCGTTTCGCCATCACTGCCGCCATCCGGTATTTCCGGGATATCATATGTGATAGCATCCGCCGGATAAGAGGAGACATGGAACATCACATCGTTGCAATCCCCATCCCCTTTCAGCAAGCTGATGCGCTCGTTCGGCAGGTCTTCAAAACCGACCACCACAAAGTTGTCTTTCTTAAACAGGACCGTATGGTTCTTATTGCCCGATTCGGGATTCCATTCCGGATAAGAGTAGAAACGGTACATACCGTCTCCCACCGTACGGTTCAATAGATTATATCCGTCGGAACGAAGTACCCAACCGATAGAAGTGCCCTTCGGGAAGGTATTTTCCAACTGGCCCGTCTCCGGGTTATAATACTTCAACCGGACAGCGTCACCCGCTTTCAATCCCGCACTGAACAGTCGGACGATGCTTGCACGTGGAAACGCGATAATCTCTTTGACCAAAGCCGGGTCCACATCCTTTATATCCCCCTGGTAAGAGAAATATCCCAACACATTGTCGAACAGGCTACCGGAATGAAGCATGCTTACCCAGATCTGTGCATCTTCCTTTACATAGATATCCGTCCGCTTATAGTACTCCGGATCCGCACTCCACCATTCAGGGAAAACCCGGTTGATAGCTCGCAGAACGGAACTGCTAACCTCTTCCCGCTTCGTCACATAATCCGGCTTGCCCAACGAATTCCAACCGCCAAGCGCCAAATACGGGAAACTGTCGGACCAGCCGAACAACGCCTTCGTCTCAAGCTTTTCCTCGTTTCCGTCCAACTCCTTAAATGTTACCGATCCATTTGCGATCCGGCCCTGCAACAAGGATGGGACGCCGATATTAGAAGAATAAACATACAATTCCCCCACTTGCTCCGGAAGGGTACGGGACAAGGTGTATTCGCCACGCCCATTGGTGATCCCTGTCAAAATAGGTAATACGTCTGTTTTCTTGATCTGTAATCCGTCTTGTACCTTAAGCGGATTCTCTGCATAGACCTCGAACGCAACCCGATAACCATCTGGTACGTCATATTTGAGGTCGAACATTACGGTCTGTGCTCCAATTTCAGAAATAGCACATTGCTGGTTATGGGAATCTTCTGCGCCTGCCTCATTCAAGTCCGCATCCGAACAGGAAACGAGCAGTAAAAGGATGAACCCCCATAAAGACTTTTGAAAAAAACTTCCTGTGTTCATATCCATAGTAGTAAAATATCTCCTTACAAGGATACAAAGAAAACAATAATAATTAACAAATGAGCAGGCTAATCTTGTTTAATTTCAATATTTATAGTTTATTGTTGTTTTCTGTAATATACCATCACATAAATCAACATACTTGGATTATCACAACCGATCGAATTTGTATTATCAAACATTATCCATATCTTTGTAAGCACTTCATAAAAAAGAGGCTAAATACAAAGACAAATTCTATACCAAATGAGGACATATAATATCATTTTGCTACTTACACTTTGCCTTGGGAACATTGCCACTGTTATACACGGTTCAGAATTGGAACAACAGAAAGACAGTATAAAAGAGTTGCTTATGATCACTTCTTCAACCGACAAGCGGCTCCAACTGTTGAAAGAAATGTCCTACCTGTCAATGGACGACTCGACGGGCAACTTCTGGCTACAACAGCTACGAAAGGAAGCGAAGGAAAGCAACCAATCAGACAAAGAAGAATGGGCAATTCGGACACTAATCCGCTTCTATTATAACGCCGGCGATATAGAAAAAGTGAACCAATACATCACGCAGATCGATTCGCTTGCCAAGCAGACCGGGATATACTCAGACAATTACTTTGACGCCCATACCTTCCGCTGCCAACTATTCCTCTGGGACGAGCAATTCGAGAAAGCAGCGGATGCGGCAATCCATCTCTATAATCTGGCGAAGGAAGTCAATAACGAGACCGGTATCATCTGCAGTTGCGAGACGCAAGGATTGATCAACCAGCGGATAGGCCGCGACAGCATTGCCGTCAATTTCTTCCTCGAAGGGTTAGATTTGCTGGAAAAAAAAGACAAAGATTACCGATACATCGTCCAGTTTCTCAATAACACGATCGAATCCGAACTCAAACTAAACCGCTTCAATTCCGTACATAAGCACCTCGAAGAACTGACGGCACTTATCTCCGATATCAGAAACAATAAATACGGACCTGACCCCTCCTTTCCTTATGACCGCTGCTTCACTCTGGCTGAAGCCTTTTATGCCAGCCTTTACGTCCGCGAGAAAAATGCCCCGGAAGCACTCAAACATATCAATGCCGCCAAACCGTATGTCGACGATCTGGACGATCAGTTCGTCCAGATTTTCTATCTGTACAGTGTAGCCGGCTATTACAAGTTGACCGGGCAATACACACAAGCACTTAACACAATCAATACCGTTATGGAGCTGGACAACGATCCTGAAATGAAGAAACAGAGGGCCGAAATCCTGATGGAAATGGGTAACACACGTGAAGCCGCATTGCAATATAGGGAAGCCCTGACACAAAACGAGGATATCAACAGTAACGCTTTCGTCCGCCAATTGAGCCAGCTGCACGCTCTACACGACATGAATAACCTCGAACTACAAGTGAAAGAGCTACGGGTAACAGAACTCGAACTCGGAGCCAAACAACAACAACTGAAATGGACAATTGGCTTAGCCGGCCTGCTTTTAGTCGTCGTCATACTGGGTACAGTCATCTATATGCATACTCATAAGCTGAAAAACGAACTCCAAAAAGACAAACTGGCCTTGCTTGAATCGGAGAATGCACTCCGGATCGCGCGTGACCATGCAGAAGAGTCGGACCGCCTGAAAAGCCTGTTCCTCTCGAATATGAGCCACGAGATCCGTACCCCCCTGAATGCAATCGTCGGATTCGCCCAAATACTGGATTCCGAGATGGAAGATGTGGACGAGCGGAAAGAGTACACACATATCATCATGGACAATTCCGCCCTCCTGCTCAACCTCGTCAACGACATCCTGGACATCTCCCGCCTGGAATCGGAAAGATACCGTTTCACTTTTGCCGAACAAAACCTAGCCGAATGTTGCCGGAGCGCGTTGACAAGCGTCGAACATCGTGTGAAGCCGGGAGTGGAATTGAGGTTCTCCCCTGAAGACGAGAACTTGATGCTCAATACGGACAAACTTCGCTTGCAACAAGTCATCATCAACCTGGTCGGAAATGCGACCAAGTTTACGGAGAAAGGTTTTATCGAGTTAGCTTACACGGTGGACAAAGCAAATGGACTCGTGCAATTTACCGTTACCGACACGGGGTGCGGAATACCTGCCGATAAGCAAGATGCAATCTTCGAACGGTTCGAAAAGCTGAACGAATGTGTACAAGGAACCGGCTTGGGATTGTCCATCTGCCGCATCATCGCCGAACGGTTCAATGGCGAGGTGCTGTTGGATAAGAAATATTCGGGTGGCGCCCGCTTTATTTTCACTCATTCTTTCAACCTTTAAAATAATTGTTACATTTGTGGCCTCAAAATAGTTGCTTAATTGAGCACGAATAATCTTATAATATGAAGAATATTAAAATTTACCCGAAAGATTGGATGCAATTGCATCCTTATAAACAGTCAGATCCGACAGACCTCTATTATACCAATATAGCAAACCGCATTTACAGTATGCTGGAAGAAACACGTCTCGCCTATTCTTTTGAGAAGGACGAGGTTAATCAGATCTGTATACGTATGGCTGCTTATTTTGAAGATGTGATTTCCGGCCTGAATATCTGGCGCTCGTTCATCACGGAACACAAAGCCTTATACGGTAAATTTCTGCCGTTTTATACGCCCGACGACCATTATTACGATGACGAAGTCAACTACGAAGATATCCGGTTCCTGCTCTGGCATTACACCCAGCAGTATCACGGATTCCGCAAAAGCACATTCGTCAGTCCCGATAATGCCGCCAATGGTGATACGGCCAGTTTGATCTACAAGATGTTTTGCGACGAATGGACGACCGCACCGGAGAACGAAAGGATGCAACAGCTCTTTGCTCCGGAAACCCGTTATGAGGATGTAGCCAAGTACAACGAGTTGCTCTACTGGTTCCACTACCAATGTTATCTGTTCACCGATTCACAACAAGAACTGACGGATACTGTCAAGGAATACTGGAAACAGATGGAAGGTAAAGACGACCTGTTTGTCATGGTCATCCACGACTCGCTGGCACATATTTCAAAAAGCGCTTTCCTGGCTTACACGGCTCCCAAATGGCTTTCACTGATCCTTCCGGCAGACCATCCGGATCACAGCCTGTTCGTTGAAGAAGGCGAAAAAGCACAGGCTTTCAAAGAGCCAATATCCGAAGAGAGTGAGAAAAAGCTGGCCGGGCATTTCGAGAAATTCACGGCCATGGCAGAAGGCAAAGCACTCCTATATTTCCATAACAAGCAGGAGTTTCTGGATTTCCTGACGAAGGCCGGTATCGATACGGAAGGGGCGACAGACGATTCTGCCCCCCGGAAATTTGCCGTTTACGCCACTCCTGAAGAAGGCCTGCAAGTCTTGACCACCGGCGTTGAATATATCAAAGACGAAAACAATCCTTTCTACGATCAGAAAAAGGCGGAAGCCCAAGGGTTGTCCTTCTTCATGATCCGGCAATGCAGTCCGTATCTGCTGAGAATATTGGAAGAAAAAGGCATGTTAGCCGATGCGCAGGCGAAGAGCCTGGTCGGTGAGGAACGTAGCAAGGCGATCGTCCACGAGAACTGGGAGTTCCTGATGCGGTATTTCCTTCGGGAATATTGATCTCAGCCATACCTGAATGGCAAAAGGGCACCGTCCCTCCCCCGTCCTGCAGGTCATTGATCCGCAGGATATCGAATCCCTAACTGGCGGCGCACCTCATCGATGATTTCCAGCGTGATGAGGGAGTTTTCGTGGCTGTTAACCGCCGATTGGCGTCTGCCGGACAGAACCAGGTCGATAAACTCCGCCACCTCATAATAATATTCATCCTTGTCCGTCACCGCGCTTATATCCTGAGGTTCGGCCGAAGGGCCTTTACCGGAAGCGGCGGCTAAGCGGGGCGTATATTTCACCTCTCCGATTATATTGATCCGGTCGAGTGTCAGGTTTCCCTCTTCCCCCTGTATCTCCGTAGGCAGGGAAGAATTGGCGATCTTGGAATAGAGGACAGTCGCATTCATCCCGTCATATTCAAAATTGACAGCCCCCTGCCCGTCCGCGCCGGACGAAAGGACGATACCGGAAGCATCGATCTTTTTCGGGCGCCCGAACAAAACGACCATCGGATAAACCGTATAAATCCCGATATCCATCATCGCCCCGTTCGAGAGTTCCGGCTTGAAAGCGTTCAGCACGACTCCTTCCTTGAACTTATCATAGCGGGAAGAATATTGACAATAACAGGCGAAATAACGGCGCACCGTACCCAAGCGTCCCAGGTTCTCCCGCACAGAACGGAAGTTCGGGGTAAGAGTCGGTTTCATCGCCTCCATCAACGTAACATTATATTTCTCAGAGGCGGCGATCATCTCCCTCACTTCCCGCGCGTTCGAGGCGAAAGGTTTCTCACAGAGCACGTGCTTTCCATGCTTCATACATAAGACACTCTGCTCCGCATGAAGGGAATTAGGCGATGCGATATACACCGCATCGATCAGCGGACTTTCCGCCATCTCTTCCAGAGAGGTGAAAGTATAAGGTATCTGATGTTTGGCGGCAAAAGCATCCGCCGTCTCCTGCTTGCGGGAATAGACGGCAACCAGTTCAAAACGGTCGTCCTGCCGTGCCCCGGCAATCACCCAGTCGGTTATAAAGTTGGTTCCGACTACTCCAAAACGCACTTTTCGGGTATATTTTTCCATATCTTCCATATCTTTTCAGTGTAATATTAATGTATCTCCCTCTATCGAAAGTTCGGGCACCTTGTCCGTAATGCTCAAAGTCAGGCAATAGGGTACGGCATCTTCGAGGTGGTTTGCCCTGAGGCGCGCCACATGATCCGTCGGAGCCAGGTAAGCAAGCAGGTTCTCCTTATTATGCGTCCACATATCACGGGCAATGATGGCCGCATCGCTACCCGGTTCATACAGGCCGGTGTCCAGCAACACATCCGTCAAAGCTCCGCCGAAAAGCGTATCTTCTATATTCACCTTATCCTGCCAGCCGGAACAGAGCACGACTACATCCCGCTTATGCCCGGCACAATAGCCGGCCACCGCCTCCAGATTGATGAAAGCTCCCGTTACCACCCGGAAGGCGGATTTAGCGATCGTAATCGCACGTGTACCGTTGGTAGTGGTGAACACAAGGTCTTTCCCGGAAACCTTTTCGGGCGTATAGTCGAACGGGGAATTACCGAAATCGGCAAAATCACAACGTTTCACATTCCGTTCCGCTCCAACCAGCCAGCCTTTTGCCTTATACGCCTCGGCTTCTTCGACGGTAGCGACCGGGCGGATAGTGCGAACTCCATTACTAAAAGCGGCGGCCATCGTCGTCGTTGCACGGAATACATCCACGACCACTACGATAGCTTCCGGATTATGATAGACCGGATATAATGCCGGCGAAAAACAAACATCTATTTTCATATCAAACGATTATTATCTCCACAAAAATACGAGGGATTTTAAACATTTCCTCTATCTGCTTGTTCTTTTATTACATTTTTGAATAAACGTTTTAAACTAAGTCGTATGAAAAGAATTGTATCTATGATGGTGATCTTCACCCTTATGTTGGGTGGTATGACACATGTGCAGGCTCAAACAAGTAAAGCCGCAGAGAAAGCTGAAAAAAAGCAGGAAAGAAAAGAGAAAAAAGAAGAAAGATTAGCCAAAGACGCCGTTATGGGCGAAGAAGCATTTAACAATGCTATGCAGGCTATCACAAACCAATCGTTCGTTTTGGAAGCCAACTCCGTACAACCGTTGAACGGACGTGTTTACTATGTAAACTCAAACACAAACTTCGTTTCGTTGAACGACGGACAGGCTATGGTTCAGATCGCATCCAACTCTCCCTATCCCGGTCCTAACGGATTAGGCGGCATCACCGTACAAGGTTCAGCATCCAATGTACAGGTCAAACAGGAAAATAACGGAAACGTATATCTGTCCATGAGCGTACAGGGTATCTTTATCTCTGCAACCGTAAACCTGGTACTATACAGCGGAACCAACAATGCGATGGTCACCGTAGACCCGAACTTCTCAGGAAACGACCTGACGATGAACGGAACATTGCTTCCTTATTCAGACTCCAACGTTTTCCAGGGAACTACTTACTAATTCATATATTAAACAACAACAAGAGGGCGGCCCGATTATTCGAGCCGCCCTCGCTTTTTTATTACAATCCGATTCGCTTATCGAACCGGGACATATTGTACGAATGCTTCCATCGCTTCATAAGAGGCAAGGCCCAACTGGTGATAGAGTTCGGCAGTAGCCCGGTTACGATCTTCGGCACGTTGCCAGAACAAGCGTTCGTCGTCGCCGAGGAACGGTGCGCTTTCAGCCTGAGACTGGTGTTTCAGGATTGCATTTCTCTTGTGGCGCAACTCTTCAGGAGAGATAGGAACGGCCATTTCCACATGATCCATTTCCCATTCGGCCCAAGCCCCGCGATACATCCAGATACGGCAATTCTTCAGCCATTCTTCATCCTTCAGTTCGTCGAGAGCAGCCAGCACGGCATTCAGACATACACGGTGGGTTCCATGCGGGTCGGCAAGGTCACCGGCTACAAACATCTCATCGGGCTTCACATCCATCAACAACTTTTTCACGATGGCGATATCAGCCTCGCTCAGGTCGTTCTTTTTCACCAAACCGGTTTCATAGAAAGGCAGGTCGAGGAAATGGATATGATCGTCATTCTTGATTCCGCTATATCGGGCGCCGGCACGGGCTTCTTCCCGGCGGATCGTGCCTTTCATAAAGAGGACGTCTCGCTTTTCAGCTTCACCTTCCACCTTTTCGTACCGGAGGAAATGAATGATTTCTTCGGCTTTCTTCTTAACCGCTTCGTCTTTTGTATATTTATCGCAAACGTCGCGCAGATATTCGCAATAACGGATCACTTCTTCATCCCCTACGGCAATATTACCGGAAGTCTCGTAAGCGACATGCACATCGTGATGCTGTTCGCACAGGCGATGGAACGTACCGCCCATCGAGATCACATCGTCATCCGGGTGCGGACTGAAGATAATCACTTTCTTCGGATACGGAGTAGCGCGTTCGGGACGGTTTGAATCGTCGGCGTTCGGCTTTCCACCCGGCCATCCGGTGATGGTGTGCTGGATATCGTTGAATACTCTGATATTCACATTATAGGCCGATCCGTACAAGGCAAGCAATTCGCCCAGGCCGTTTTCGCTATAATCCTTGTTAGTCAGTTTCAGGATCGGTTTGCCAGTCATCTGGCACAACCAAACGATTGCACGGCGGATCAGCTTGTTATCCCATTCACAATTGGTAACCAACCAGGGATGGCTAATGCGTGTCAGATCGTAAGCGGCAGACAAATCGACAACGACTTTCGCATTCGTATGGTTCTGCAAATAAGAAGAAGGAACAGCATCGCTCACTTTGCCTTCCACCGTTTTAGCGATAATCTTCGCTTTATCTTCGCCCCATGCCATCAGGATCACATTACGTGCCTTCATCATGGTAGCGATACCCATCGTGATTACTCCTGCCGGTACATTGTCCAGTGACGGGAATGTACGGGAAGCCTCTTTGCGGGCTGCCCCTTCCAACAGGACCAGACGGGTGCGTGAGCTCAAAGTAGCCCCTACGCCGTTGAACATAATGTTGCTCGCATGTCCGACACCCAACAGGATATAATCCAAACCACCCACCTTCTGGATGTTTTCTTCGTACATCCGGCAGAAGTCGATGATGGCATCTTTCGGCATACATCCGTCGGGAGCATAAATATTTTCGGGAGCAATATCGATATGATCCAACAAAGCCTCTTTCAATTGTGCCACATTGCCGGCTGAAGGAGACGCAAGGGGATAAAATTCATATTCTACAAAAACAATCACGTTGCGGAAGCTCAATTGTTCTTCCTTATGCATACGGATCAACTCCTTATATACGCTCAACGGAGAACGGCCTCCGGGAATCGCCATCACAAAATTTTCGCCGATTTCCTGCTTCTTACGAATCTGATCCGCTATCTCCTTAGCGATAGCAAACGAGCCTTCATCGGCCGATTTGTAGATGTTTGTCGGGATCTTTTCCAGACGGGTTAAAACTGAATGCTCAAAAGCATTTTCCGGGCGATAATACCGTT
Organism: Parabacteroides vesiculifaciens; assembly: GCF_049860805.1. Classification (NCBI taxonomy): domain Bacteria; kingdom Pseudomonadati; phylum Bacteroidota; class Bacteroidia; order Bacteroidales; family Tannerellaceae; genus Parabacteroides; species Parabacteroides vesiculifaciens. The sequence continues at coordinate 495,833 of NZ_CP187555.1, read as the reverse complement.
GCGGTATTCGCGTCAGGGTAATCTGCGAACTAAGGTCTGTTTTCATGTTTAATTCTTGATTTAGTATATTATCGTAACTTGAATCACAAATATAACAATTAATAAACGATTATCGCTTTACAGATCATTTAAAAAATCAATACAATTATAGGAAATATAGATAATACGGATTGGGACAGGTTTGGATCATAAGCGATGATTTACCGATATAAAACATGGATGCCAGGCTTATAAAAATGAAACAGGAAGCTTGTATCGTTCCAAAAGGAAACGTGCCGATATACATTTATGAGGAGGTTATTTCATCAACATCAGGTACTTTTTTGCAGAAAACAAGCAGGAAAAGAGCGGAAAACAAGCAGAAATGTTCAGAAACACCCCCATCTTCGGGCTTTCTACACCCGGATGTTGCAGTTCTCTACATCCGGATGTCCGGGACGGCTACACCCGGATGTAGAGAATAATTTTATACTAATACATTGCAAATAAGATACTTACCATACAACAAAAGATTATATCTATCCCCAAAACATAGATAGCGTGTGATAGATGTGTGACACAGGTGTGATACATGAATCCGGTATCTATCACACCTTGCACATCATGTTTATCAATACTTACAAAGAAAAGTGTGATAGAGTGATAGAGGATTCCGGAAAAACCACATAGATATTCTTCATACCGTCTGCTGAAGCAGACGGCAAAAGAATAGAGACAAGGGGACATCTATAAGTCATCATTTTCTTCTATCGGCATATCGGCACATTATCCAATTGGCTCATTATTTCTTAAAACAACGTATTGGCAGCCGGAACCAAATTACCCATCGACCAAACGGCACGGACAGCCAGGTTGCGGTCCATGATAATGATATCGGCGTCTTTACCGCGTTGCAACGTACCCGTACGATCGGATACTCCCATCAGGCGCGCCGGAGTTTCGGAAGCCATGCGGACGGCATCGGCCAAAGGGATATTGGCTTTCTGAACCATGGTACGAACCAGTACATCCATCGTTGCGATACTTCCGGCAAGCGAAGAATGGTCGGCCAGCTTGCAAACGCCGTCTTCAATAATTATACGCGAATCTCCCGCCGGTTTCACATCGCTCGCGGCATAAGACAACGCATCGGTCACCAGGCACGTACGTTCCACACCTTTCAGCTTATACACTAAGCGAAGAATCGTAGAAGGCAAATGTTTGCCATCAGCAATCACTTCAACCGTCATATCGTCCATCAAGAATACGCTTTCCACCGTTCCTTCGTATTTATATTCACGGCGCTTGTGGAAGCCGGGCATTGCATTGTAGAACTGTGCCGCATGGGTAAAGCCGGCGGCATAAGCCTCCTTGATATCCCCAAATTCGGCTTCCGTATGCGTAATGGCCGCCAAAATACCTTTTGACCTGAGATAACGGGCGAAATCATGCGCACCCGGCAACTCCGGACTGGAATCCCAACGCTTAATGCAATTCGTGCTTTCCAGGATAGACATATATTCGTCCTTGTCCGGATCTTTCACTTCGTACAAACTACCAGCCATCTTGGCATTCAGATACGGTCCTTCGACATGAAGCCCCAACACAGGACCGTCCTTTTCCGCCATCAGTTTCTCACAGATGGAGACCGCTTTGCAGATCGAATCTTTAGAAGAAGAAGACAAAGTGGGGAAAAGAGTCGTCGCACCGTGTTTCATGTGGGCGGCAATCGCACTTTGGAAAGCCTCTTCCGTGCATTCCTTAAAGTCGTGACCACCACCACCATGCACGTTCATGGCTACGAAACCGGGAACGATATACATTCCCTTGGCGTCTACCACCTTAGCACCGATAACAGCCAGGTCGCTATTCGTCACTTCCAAAATCTTCCCGTCGCTAATCAATACGGAGCCATCCTTCAACCACCCCTGCGGGGTAAGGATCTGGCCATTTATTATTTGTGTCAGCATAAATCAAAACAGTTTATTCGTTCCTTCCACCAATTTACCCATCGCCCAAACAGCACGGACGTTCAAGTCCTTATCCAGTATCTGGATGTCGGCATCCTTACCTCGTTGCAAAGAACCTTTACGGTCGTAAACGCCCATCAAGCGGGCAGGCGTTTCGGAAGCCATGCGTATGGCATCTTCCAACGGTATTTCAGCTTTCTGAACCATCGTACGGATCAGGCGGTCCATCGTCGCAACACTACCGGCGAGCGCAGAACGGTCAGCCAGCTTGCAAACCCCGTCTTCGATGATCACACGCGGGTCGAACGCCGTTTGGCTATCGCTTGCGGCACAGGCCAGTGCATCGGTGATCAGGCACGTGCGTTCCACGCCTTTGATCTTATAAACTAAGCGAAGAATCGTAGGAGGCACATGGATACCGTCAGCAACCACCTCGACCGTCATATCGTCGATCAGGTAGATGCTTTCCACCGTGCCTTCATATTTATACTCGCGACGCTTGTGGAAACCGGGCATTGCGTTGTAGAAATGTGTCGCATGTGTGTATCCGGCTTCGTAGGCGGTCTGAATATCATCATACTCGGCTTGCGTATGGCCGACAGCCGCCAGCACGCCTTTCGATGTGATGTATTTACCGAATTGCATGGCGCCAGGCAGCTCGGGAGCCGCGTCCCAACGCTTGATGCAATGCGTTTCTTCCAGCAAGGGGATATATTCTTCCGGGTCAGGATTCTTGATATTTTCAGGTAATTGTCCGCCGGCCATCTTCATATTGAAGTAATGCCCTTCCAAATGAAGCCCGAGGACAGGACTGTCTTTTTCGGCCATCAACTTTTCAGTGGTAGCAGCCGCCTCCCGGATCATCGGGATGGTTGAAGAAGACAATGTGGGGAAAATACTGGTCGTGCCATGTTGCATATGAGCGGCCACGGCTACCCGGAACGCTTCTTCGGTTCCTTCCATAAAGTCACGGCCTCCACCGCCGTGGACATGGATTTCTACTCCGCCAGGCACGATGTACATGCCTTTAGCGTCTATCAAAGTGGCTCCTACCACTGCCAGATCGCAGTTCGTCACTTCTAGAATCTTGTTATCGCTTATCAGAACAGAACCGTCTTTCAACCAGCCCTGTGGGGTAAGGATCTTGCCATTTATAATCTGAGTTAACATAGCGCAAGAATTAAGTTTGTGTTTTTTAGTTTTAAGTAGGCAAAGGTAGGAAGAATTTCCCATAATACGTCGGCAACAAACACAAATTTCCTCTGCATCGGATTTCAAACGGATAGGCATCGGATACGAGACCAATAGGCAGGGAATTTCCATCGCCTGCCTATGTCTGCAAAATCGTCAACCGTTCGCCTCTGCATTCAGTTCTTCCAGCTCCATCGTCTGTTCCGCCCAAAGATCCATCGTGCCGGAAAGGTTCTTCTTCAATTCTGAATACTCGGTGTATAAGGAAGCATCCGCCGCCCCTTCCGGAGTGGCCAGCTTGGCCTCGATAGCAGCAATGGAGTTTTCGAGCTCCGTGATTTTCTTTTCGGATTCGGCTATCGCTTTTTCAATTTTCTTGATTGCCTTGCTCTGTTCCTTGCGGGCTTCGTATGAAAGCTTGTTTTGGGTCGGTTCCGAAACGGTTCCTTCCATCGAGGCAGCGACTTGTGTGGAACGTTCCAATTCGCGCAAGCTATCCATCTTTTTATGCTCCAGGAAATCATAAATTCCCCCCAAATGCTCGATCACCCGTTTATTCCCGAATTCGTAGACCTTATCCACCAGCCCATCCAGAAATTCACGGTCATGCGAGACAACGATAACCGTACCGTCGAACTCTTTCAATGCATCTTTCAGCACATCCTTCGAACGCATATCCAAATGGTTGGTCGGCTCATCGAGGATCAACAGGTTCACGGGTTCCAGCAGCAGGCGGATCATAGCCAGACGGGTCTTCTCACCCCCGGAAAGCACCTTCACTTTCTTATCCGAAGCCTCTCCCCCGAACATGAAAGCACCTAAGATGTCCCGTATCTTCAGGCGGATATCACCTTGGGCAACATAGTCGATCGTGTCGAAAACGGTCATATTCTCATCCAGCAATTGCGCCTGGTTTTGTGCAAAGTAGCCGATCTTCACATTGTGCCCTAACTGGAGCTTTCCGGTGAAGTCGGTGATCTCGCCCATTATACATTTGACCAATGTGGACTTGCCTTCGCCGTTCTTTCCGACAAAAGCGACTTTGTCCCCGCGATTGATGGTAAAGGTGGCATGCTCGAAGATCAGATGGTCGCCATAACGCTTGGCTACCTCTTCCGCAATCACCGGATAAGAACCGGAACGGGGTGCAGGTGGAAACTTCAAGCTCAGCATGGCGGTATCCACATCATCCACCTCGATACGTTCTACCTTTTCCAATTGTTTGATACGAGACTGCACCTGCACGGATTTGGTAGCCTTATACCGGAAACGTTCGATGAAAGCCTCCGTATCGGCCAATTTCTTCTGTTGGTTTTCAAAAGCACGAAGCTGTTGTTCTCGACGCTCTTTGCGCAATTCTACATATTCGGAATATTTTACTTTATAGTCATATATGCTTCCGAGTTCGATCTCGATCGTACGAAAAGTGGTATTATCGATAAACGCCCGGTCATGGGAAACCAGGATAACCGCATTGGCACGTGTCGCAATGAAGTTTTCAAGCCACTGGATGGACTCGATATCCAAATGGTTGGTCGGTTCGTCGAGCAACAGGACATCCGGCTTACGGAGCAGAAGTTTGGCAAGCTCGATACGCATACGCCATCCCCCGCTGAACTCGGAGGTGGGGCGGTCAAAATCTTCACGGCTGAACCCCAACCCGATCAACGTCCGTTCCAGCTCGGCATGGTAGTTGTTTCCGCCCATCATCTGGAAATGTTCCGTCAGATGCGTGACACGGTCTATGAGGTTCTGATACGATTCCGTCTCATAATCGGTTCGTTCGGCCAGTTGGAGGCTCAGGCGCTCTATCTCTTTTTCCATCTCATGGATATGTTCAAAAGCGTGTTCAGCCTCTTCGCGCACCGTCTGTGTATCCGCCAGCTTCATTTGCTGGGGAAGATAACCGATGGTCGTCTCCTTCGGCACACTGACCGTACCGGATGTAGGCGATTGCAATCCGGCAAATATTTTCAGCATCGTCGATTTGCCCGCACCGTTTTTTCCCACCAATGCGATACGATCCTTCTTATTTACCACAAACGAAACATCATCAAAAAGCGTAAACCCGCCAAACTCAACTGTTAGTCCTTCAACCGAAATCATATTTTTTCTCTTTTATGGGTGCAAAGATACAATTTATCCATAAAAAAAGCCTCGACTTTATGTCGAGGCTTTTTCTTTCAAAGATCCTGCGCCGTCCGTATCTCGTTTTTCATTAAACGTTCATGCAGGCCGTTTGTGATTTCGGCCCAGCCTTCTTCTATCCAAAGAGGGTCTTTACAACAGGTCTGCTCCCATTCGCTCAATTGCTCCATGAGTTCCTGTGCTTTTTCCGGTTCGGAAGATAAAAGGTCGTGCATCTCTTCCACATCCTGATCCATATTATACAGGACTGAATCGACACCACGAGTAATGATCAGCTTGTATGAACCGGAACGGATGGCACGGGTATCCATCTTACGCCAAAATAAGGCATCATGCGGATTACCCGCTTTTTTCCCGGAAAGATACGGCAATAAGGAGACACCGTCGACCGGCTTGTGCAACCCTTCTTCCGGAATACCCAATGCATCTACCACCGTGGCAAAAATGTCCAGGGAAGAAGTCAGTCCGGTGAAACGCTGGTCGCATTTGAAGCGATCGCCCCAAACGACAAAGAACGGAACCCGTTGTCCGCCTTCGAACTTATTTCCTTTGAAACCTTTGAGCGGAAGGTTTGACGATTGGTTTGTAGTCGATCCGCCATTGTCGCTCAAAAAGAAGATAATCGTATTATCGAACTTGCCAGCCGCTTTCAATTCGTCCACGATCTTGCCGACACCACGGTCCAACGCATACATCATAGCTGCATATTTCTGGCGGGGTTGCCCTTCAAAACGCGCCAAGTCTTCCGCCGTCGCTTCATTAGGAGAATGGGGAGCGGTAAAGGACATATAAAGCATAAACGGTTGGTTGCTTTCCATAATGAACTGCTGCGCCTTGGAAGCCAGTTCGTCGGTAAAATAACCGTTAAAAGACAACTTCTGCCCGTTATACTGATATTGTTGCAGGTTCCCGTCTTTATCGCTGGTTTCCGGATTATAGAAATAAGAACGGTGCCCGGCCAAAAGCCCGTAGAACGTATCGAAGCCTTTCGCATTGGGCCGTTGGGATGGTTCAGATCCCAAATGCCACTTACCGATGCAGGCCGTACGATAGTCATGCCGCTTCAATAGAGCCGGAAGCAGTTCTTCATCGTCAGGAATACCGTCGCCTTGCTTATCCAGGTTACATTCATATCCGTAGCGTTGTCCGTATCGGCCCGTCAGCATCATCGAGCGGGAAGGACTGCTCACCGTCGCCGCCACATGAGCATCCGTAAAGATACAACCTTCGGCAGACAGACGGTCGATATTCGGAGTCTGGATATCCGGCGATCCCATAAACCCGAAATCCGCATATCCGGCATCGTCCGCGAGCAGGATCAGGATATTCGGTTTCTGCACCTCTTCTTTCTGACCGGACGAACAGGAAGCCAATCCGGTGATTGTCCCCAACGAGATAACTAATAAATGATCTATTTTCATCTTTAACCCTCCTTATCCGGCCATTATTTTTTCTTTCTCTCGATGGGTGACGAAACTTTCTTTGCATACTTATCCCGGTCACACACGATCTTCCCATCCACATATTCCAACTCGGCTATCTGGATAGAAGCACGATGATAATTCCAGGTGTTCTCTTCCACTTCGATACCGTCCATTTTGTACGTTCGTCCCGGATGAGTAAAATAGAAGATAAAGGCACGGTCGCCGATCACAACGACATCGCAATGCCTTCCCTGGTCGAAATCATCCGGACGGAGGCCCGGCTTATTCAGGATTGTCGAGTTATAGGTCCAGTTAGCCGCATCGTCCGATTCGTAGCAATGCAAGCCTACATATCCTAAGTTGCATTCATCGATGATGTTCCAATATTTATTCTTCCAATAAAAGACAATCGGCCCTTCGTGCGGGACATCGTCAATCTCACATTTACCGGTTACCTTCCAGGTCGTCAGATCCTTACTCACACCCGTATTCGTTTTGGAGTCGGGCGTCTTGTACCACATCTTCCAACTTCCGTCCGGCATCTGGAACGCCGAAGCATCGATACAACCATGTGTACCCTCTATTTCCTCCACCAAATCCCAATTCATCAGATCCTTGCTTTTGTAAAAGACAAGCCGGGCATCGCCTCCCCAGAAAGGATGGATGCCGGGGATAAAGGTAACGATCATATAATAAGTGTCCTTATGCCTGAACACATCAGGAGCCCAGAAAGTGCTCTGCCCCTGCATCGGTTCCGGCAGGTTCGCCGTCCCGACATAATACCAGCTTTTACCATTGTTTTTAGTAGCAGCGATCCCGACCTTACTTCCGTACACACATGCCACCTCTTGCAAGTTAGGGACATTGGCACGGCGTTGGGTGTAGAACATCCACCATTCCTGCCGTTCCGCATTCCATTCGAGCGTCGGATCGGTAGGGCCGTCATAGATCGGACAACGGAACAAAGGGGCCGGCGCATGCTCGATGTCGAACGGCTTGTCTTGTGCAAAAAGGTTTGTCCCGCAAAACAGGACTACTAACATAAATACTATTCTTTTCATGCTATTCTGATTAGATGTATTATACTTTAATATATATTAATAGAGCGAGAATTCCCCCAGGCCGGCACGTCCTTCGGAAACATTTTCGATCGTCAGGCGGACATATTTCACTTCACGGTCGACCGTCATCGGTTTAAATTCCCAACCCGTACATTCGCGTTCATATAGGAGTTCCCAACGCTCACCATCCTGCGATGTTTCCACCTTATGTTTATAGGAAGAACTGTCTTTCTGGAAAAGGATGCGGCTGGCAGCCACGTATGTCGGACGGTCCAATACCAATGTTATCACCTGTGGCAAGCGGTCTTCCCCGGCGATCCACCAGGTATGGTCATCGTTGTCGATTATATGTGAAGCCGGATATCCGTTCTGGCTGCTTCCTACCTGGACCGAGGCGATTTTCAGACGAGGTTTCTCCAAAATGCGCTTCTGCCAGGAAGAAGGTTTCACCACGGCATTATCTTCTTCCTTTCCGGTAAACCGGCTATGTTTTCCATCCGGCAGATAAGTTCCTTCAAACGGTTTCGTGCTGATTTCGGCTTCACCGGCGGACAAGCCTTCCGCTATCGCTTTAACCGTAATCTTACCGGCTTTCCGGGTCGTACGAACAAATGCGAAACCAACGCCTCCTTCCACTTTTTGGGGATTGATGCCGACGCGGCTGATCGTGTCCCCGACCAACACTCCTTCGCCGGATACCTGAATCCGGATTTCCTGACCGGAGTTGTTAATCAAAGATCCATTCTTGTCACATACCTTAAAGTAAACAGGGATCATATCCGAACCGTCGGCAACTGGAACAATGCCATCCGTCTTGATATCCACAACCAGATGATCGGCTTCTTCGGGGGTACTCACGCTATGCGTTGCCACCACTTCCCCGCCAACCAGCGCTTCCGCCTTTAACGTCCCGGCCTCATACCCTCCGGCATTAAAAATGAACACAGGGCTGCCTCCCTTTTCAACGACTGAACGATACAGAGGTGTCCGTTCTGCCCGTGTCTGCGTTCCGACCAACTTGTCATTGCGGTACAACCGGACTTCGTCGCAATTGGAGAAAACCGTTATGTCCGTTGTAGACGATGTGAAATCTCCGGAAGCATTATAAGATGCGATATGAACCATAGGCCCTTTATAAAGCCCCGGCTCCGAGATCGATTTGTCCCGCATACTTTGTAACATAAAGTAGCTGAATTTCGGATATCGGTTGATATCCACTACCCCGCTATACATCGTTTCATCCTGGCTACCCCGTGCATAATCATTGTAGCTCCAAACGAAATGGCCACCCATATGCGGATTGGCATCCAGCATGCACCAATCGAAATAACCTTTGCCGTTCAACTGATCGATACGGCTACGGCATTGGCGCATCTGTTCTTCTTCATTTTCTTTCAAGCTGACACGCGGCTTTTCACCGACCCCATCACCCCATTCACGGGTAAACAAAGGCTTGACCGCTATAAAATCTTCCGGATAATTACTCATCACATCCCCGTCTTTCGGGAATTTGGACACTTGCTTATAAAAGACATCATAATAAGGCTCCATCTCCGCATGCCCGAAATAATCGCCTGCCGTGTACATCTGGTCGCCCGGATATTCGGCATGAGACAGTTCAAAAATCTCTTTTGCCAAAGAGACCGGATAACGGGATTCGTTCAAAGCCGTTTCCCAAAGAACGACAGAAGGATGATTCCGGTCACGACGGATCATCTGGCGCCCGATTTCATACAAACGTTTAATAAAGGTGGAATCCGGATTATAGAACTGCCAGCCCGGAATGCACTCCACGACCAGCAACCCGTACCGATCGCACGCTTCCAAGAAAGCCGGATCGCTGGGATAATGGGCGGCGCGAACCGCATTGTAACCGCCCCGCTTCAGGTCGATCACATCCCGTACCTGCATCGAGTTGGAAGCCGCATCCCCGACATTGGCAAAAGCCTGATGGCGGTTGGCTCCGCGCATATATAGTTTTTCTCCGTTGATAAAGAATCCTTCCTCTGCCGTATACCGGATCGTACGAATACCGATCTTCCGAGTTGTCTCGTCGAGGATTTTATCTTCCGACAATAATTGTGTATGCAAGGTATAGAGATTAGGCGTATATGGATGCCATAACGCCGGTCGATTGACAATAAGGTCCTGCTCCACCGTCCCGTCCGATTGCTTTTGCAAGGTGACCAGCGTTTCCACCTCCGCCACGACACGGCCAGCCGAGTCTACCAGTTGCGAGAAGACGGAAAGCGCTTTATCTTTGTCCGTCAGATTCCGAATATGTGTGGCAATATGCGTTCTCGCCTTATCTTTTGTCACTTCGGGGAAAGTCACGAACTGACCACCACCGGCGACTTTGTTTTCTTGTAAAGGGTCTGTTATATAAATCTTATCGGTAATCTCCATCCGGACGTCCCGATAAATTCCACTATAATAGTAAAAGTCCATTTTATCTTGCGGCTTTCCCGGAGGTGTCAGCGGATCCGGTTCGGCGGACACGCGGACAGCCAGCACATTCGTTCCGTTCCAATCGATACGATCCGTAAGGTCTGCTACGAATCCCATATAACCGCCATGGTGTTCCGTCACTTTTTGACCGTTCAGATAAACATCACAATTCGTCATCACTCCTTCAAAGGAGACGACGACCCGTTTATCCTTATATTTTGCAGGTAGTTTGAAATAACGGCGATACCAACCGACCCCATCATAAATGGAGTTTCCGCCGCAATGTTTCGTTTCCAGTTGCATGATATGAGGTAAGGCGACAGGCATCCATCCGGAATCATCCAGATCCGCCTGGCTCCCCTCCGCCACTTCTCCCCGGTAAAAAGCCCAGTCGGTATTCATATCCAGGACTTCCCGGCCGGAAGAAGAGGGCATATTGCAACTATATCCTAACGCGACATAAAGGAATAATAAGAGAAAAGAGAAAATTCGATAATGCTTCATGCTATTTTAGTGTTTTTCTGTACAAAGGAAAGGGATATATTGCTTTTTTACAACATATCCCTTCCCATAAAGAATATAATATACTAATATTTAATTAGGGATATTCAGTAAATCCTATAAAATTAGCCAACTAATTCATACTAAAAGTATTGCGAATTAGTTGGCTTTTTTGTATCTTTAGGTATTCCCCCGTAAAATACGGTTTGACGGCCAAAACGGGGGAAATATCCACACTAAGATATGGCGAAGATACAAAATATTTCAGAAATTCACCCTACTTTAGGGTTTACAGAATTCGATATTCTGGAAAAATATCGTAAGAGTTTTCATGCGAGTGAACTTGGCAGTCTTCATTCCGTGTTTCCGTTCGAGAGCATAGCCAAAGAGATAGGCCTTTCACAATCCCGCTTGGGTCGCAGGAACAGTTTCAGTCCTTCCGCGAAGATAGCCCTTATGGTACTGAAGGCTTACACCGGATTCTCTGACAGGTTATTGGTAGAACATCTTAACGGAAACATACACTATCAGTTGTGGTATCATGATAGACCCGTCCTGCCCTATAACGAACTACAAGATAATCAGTGCTGTCCGTAATGAGATAGCATCCCGTCTTGACATCGACTCCCTTCAGAAAATCCTTGCCTCACACTGGAAGCCTTATCTTGAGAACCTTCACGTATGCATGACCGATGCCACATGCTATGAAAGTCATATGCGTTTCCCTACGGACATGAAGCTCCTTTGGGAAAGCATCGAATGGCTCTACCGGCATATCCGCATACATTGCGGGCAACTCGGCATAAGGCGTCCCCGTAACAAATATGCGGATGTTGCGGTATCCTATCTATCCTATTGCAAGAAAAGAAAGAGGAAGGCTTCAAGGACAAGGATGCTGAGGCGTCGCATGATCAGACTCCTGGAAAAACTCATCATACAACGGGATGACATTCACAGAGAATACGCCTCTTCACTCACATATACACAGGATTATCAGAAGCGGCTTTCCATCATCAGAAAGGTCCTTGTACAGGAAAAGGAACTCTTTGAAGGCAGGAAGGTCAGTGACCGTATTGTCAGTATTGACCGTCATTACGTACGCCCTATCGTAAGGAGCAAGGAGGTAAAATCTGTAGAGTTCGGCGCAAAGGTTAATAACATACAGATAGACGGGATCTCGTTCATCGAGCACGTCTCTTTCAAGGCATTCAATGAGGGCATACGCTTGAAGGATTGTATCCGTATGCATCAGAAGTTGATGAATGTAAGGGTCAGGTGTGTGGCCGCCGATTCCATATACGCCAATAATGCCAACAGGAAGTTCTGTACAAAATATGGGATATCAACCTCCTTTGTACGCAAGGGAAAGGCCGCGAAGGATGAGCGGGTGAGGAAGGTTCTCAGGAGTGAACTCTCAAGGGAAAGAGCCACCAGGCTTGAAGGCAGTTTCGGTACGCAAAAACAGCATTACTCGCTATCGAAAGTCAAAGCACGGAACAGGAAAACAGAAATCCTGTGGATTTTCTTTGGAATACATACGGCAAACGCCATATTGATGGTTGATAAAATCAAAAACAGACAGAAGAGAGCTGCATAGCATAAGTATAAAGAATCTATTAGAAGAAGTCCCAGGCTTCTTCCGGAACATCGTGCCCGAAAGGAGAAGATTTTAGGTCAGAGAGAAAAAATTGATAATAAAAATGGCATATGAGATGATATGAACAATGCATCTTCATATGCCATTTTATGTTTTTAAAGACATTTACTGAATGTCCCTAATTAATAGCCTTCATTCTGCTTCAATCGATCATTCTTTCGTATATAGTCCTGCTTGATCGGCAGATAACGGTGGAACGGCTTGAACACACGTTCTTCGATCAGCTCGTTACCTGTAATGACAGCACGTTTGGTCGGATCCTTTTCTTCATAATCGATTGTACCAGTGATCGCTCTCAATTCAGTGTTCATCACCGTTTCGGCCACCATCTTACCACTGGTGTCTTTCCAACGGATGATATCCTGACGACGTAGACCTTCACCAGCTAATTCCACACCACGTTCACGGCGGATCAACTCGCGCAACTTATCTTTCGAACTATACTTGTTCCGGTCTACCTTCGGCATACCGACACGTTCACGAATCTGATCCAGCATACCGTAAACTTCGGCAGACGGTCCGTTCAACTCGTTTTCCGCTTCCGCATAGCTCAACAAGACTTCCGCATAACGGAAAACGATCGGTTGGCAATTGGTAGCCCAAACATCATTGTACTGATCCATCGGAGCTAAATATTTCGCCCATGTCAGACGGGTCTTAGAACAGTTGTTGGAACCATCATTGTTCGGATTTCCCGGTTTTTCAAGCGTCGGATCGATTTTATCCAATGTGTTCAAAACCTTTCCGTTCCAGTCCATTCCCGGATAAAGAACAGTCATTGCCATACGCGGGTCACGGTTGGCAAACGGATGTTTTGCATCGTAGCCACTACCAGCCTCTTCTTTTGTCAAACCGTTACTCATTTCATACGTATCAATCAGATTCTGTGTCGGCACCATAGAAGACCAACCACCATCTCCATTGTTATACATCGTTGCAATTGTCCAGTTTGAATACAGGTTTTCATCGTGCTGGACAGCCGCAATGATTTCCTTCGAATTTTGTCCAGCTATCATAAAGAGGTTTTCAAAGCTCGGATCCAATTCATACTGTCCCAAATCCATTATAGCTTTGGCAGCATCCTTTGCCAACTGAAAATCAGAATAGAACAGGGCTGTACGCATCTTCAGAGCCAACGCCGTACCCTTAGCGATATAACCGCTGGCTTTCGGTGCATCGTTCAGCATCGGGATAGCAGCATCCAGTTCATCATAAATGAACTTCTTCACTTCCTCTTCCGTATTACGTGGGACCTTAGCTTCTTCGGCTGTTTCATACGAATCGATGATAGGCACACCACCATACAACCAGTTCTTTGTGAAATATTGGTAAGCCCGGATGGTCTTGACTTGTCCAATCATATCGTTTTTCTTGTTTGCATCCGCAAACTCGACACCCTCGATATTCTTAATAAAGTCATTACAACGGCGAATCATACCGAAACTATAATAATCAGCCACATTACCGGTAGAACTCATCGTACCGGCACCGATCTCTCTCCATCCTTCATGAGCATGAAAGTTAAACCCGAAATCGGAAGCACAGTCCCAATACAAAATACCGGTTTCATCGGCCCAACCGTCATAACAACCGATCAGAAACTTTTCGGCATCTGTTTCCGTTTTCCAAGTCGTTGCCGGAGACAGAGCATCCAACGGAGCCGTATCCAAAAAATCGGAGCAGGAAGTGCCTAAAATCGTCATTCCAGACAACATATATACTAATAATCGTTTCATATTTATCTATTTCTTTTAAATCTTAATTTTTCACATTTATCAGAATGTCACATTCACACCAAAAGCATGTGTCTGTGTCAACGGGAAACTGGAACCACGTTCATCTCCGATTTCAGGATCGACGCTGACAAGCATATTATGAATCGTAAACAAATTTTCTACTGAATAGTAGAAACGAACATTCTCAATTCCGACAGACTTCAACACATTTTTCGGAAGTGTATATCCGAATTGCAGATTCTTCATACGTAAGTAGCTGGAGTTCTGCACCCAGAATGTAGAAGTTGTATAGTTGTTCGAACTTTCATCATAAGCGACACGCGGCATCGAAGCATCTTTGTTGTCCTGTGTCCAAGCATCCAACCAAACAGTTGCCGGGTGAGAATCGTCACCTGCGAAGTAACCGGTCACCTCCTTGTTGATCAAACGACTTACACCTGCTGCTCCAGTAAAGGTCATCGACAAGTCGAAATTCTTATAAGCTGCATTCAAATTCAAACCAAAAGTAAATTTCGGGTCAGTCGATCCTGCCAAAACACGATCAGAATCATCAATCTTTCCGTCATTATTTGTATCCTTGTAAATCAGGTCACCTGCTTTGAATTTTTTAGAGAATGGATATCCGTCCTTTCCAGCATATTTATCCATATACGCCTGTGCCGCTTCGTCTGATTCGAAGAAACCGTCTGCTTCATAAACCAAGTAGGTATTCAATGCTTCACCGATCCGACGGATCTTATTACCGTTGTTCGGGTCTTGCATCTCCTTAGAACTGCCAGACAATCCCAAATCCTGCAAAATATTCTTATTGTATGCGAAGTTACCGGTTGCACCAAACGACCAGTCGCCCCACTTATTATTATAGCTCAAGATCACTTCGACACCTCGGTTGGACATTTCACCCACATTGTCTTTGTATGCTCCTAAGCCAAACTCCTGCGGAACAGGTACATCCATAATGATACCGGTCGTCTTACGGTCATAGTAGTCGAACGTCACATTGATCTTGTTGTTAAGCGTCGCATCAAAACCAAGTCCCCATGTACGAGATTTTTCCCAAGAAATGGAAGCCAACTTGTAGCTATCCTGATAATAACCAGACTGCAAAGCACCACCCAATGGGTAACTTGCATCCAATGCATACGTATTCATCCAAGGATAGTAATCATTCAATGCATCCTGATTACCCAGTAATCCCCAAGAACCACGGATCTTCAAGTTGTTCAACCAGTCCTTCGTATTTTCCATAAAACCTTCTTCGCTGATACGCCATGCAGCAGAGAAAGAGGGGAAATAGCCCCAACGATTACCATCGGCAAAACGTGAAGACGCATCCGCACGGATATTACCTTCCAACAAATACTTGCCGGCATAATCATAGTTGATACGTCCGAACCATGAAATCATGGCCAATTCACGAGTAAACCCGTAACTTTTCTGGGATGCAGGGTCACCCGCATTCATATCGGTCAAATCGTTAGTCGGGAAGTTCTTACGGAATTGATGGTTAAAAGAATAATCATACTTTTCCGTATGCCAACCTGCCATCGCTTTCAAACCATGTTCACCGAATTGCTTGTCGTAGTTCAACAAAGCATCGAATGAAGCACGATGCCAACCGGTAAAACGCTCTTCCGCACGATTTTGCTCCGTTTCTTTATTCGGATTATATTTAATATACTTCTGAAAAGCAATATAATGCTGCTGATTATTGACATAAGAACCTGTCACTGTCGCAACCAACCCGTCGATAATCTTATAATCAGCAGCTAACGTACCCGAGAAGTTTTGGTTTTTACGTTTAACCGTCTGATCTACATCTAACCAAGCGAGCGGGTTTCCATCGGAAATCGTACCATAGGTACCATCTTCTGCACGACCGACAATCCACGGTGAAATACGATTCAACTGACGGATAATCTGGTCGGAACTGGCAGCATAACGAGAATCTCCATCATCTCTTATACCGGAAGCATAAGAAGAAATCGGGTCTGCATAATCATTTTTAATATAAGCCAAATTCAAACGTACTGTCAATTTAGAGTTCAACTTCAAATCTAAGTTGGTACGTGCGTTGAACTGCTGTCTGTCTGCATTCGGAAGGATACCTGTCTGTCCCAAATAACCGACAGATCCCATATACTTTGCATTTTCCGAACCACCACTCACACTAACATTGTGTGAATGTTGCACACCTGTTTGGTAAGCTTCGTCATACCAATCCGTATTCGGATGCGTATCAGGAGAAGAACCATCCTTGAATTTCTGAAGATCCGTTTCATCGAAACGGGGAGTCAAACCTTCAGCACTCATAGACTGGCTATACAACCGCGCATAGTCGTAAGAACTGATACGGTCAATCATTTCCGTCGGTCTCTGGAAACCTACATATCCATTATAAGAAATGCGCGGTTTACCTGTCTTACCACGTTTTGTCGTAATCAAGATAACACCATTGGAAGCCTTCGAACCGTAGATAGCAGCAGAAGCAGCATCTTTCAATACGGAAATACTTTCGATATCGTTCGGATCGACAGAGTTCATCGTTCCGGTTTCAATACCATCCACCAAGATATATGGGTCAGCCGTGTTCAACGTACCGACACCACGCACGCGGATCGTACCACCATCCTGTCCGGGACGGCCACCACCTGAAGTCACCTGAACACCAGGCATCGTACCTTGCAAAGCTGTAGAAACGTTCTGCACAGGACGGTTTTCCAACACTTTGCTGTCTACCATAGCTACAGCACCGGTCATATTCACCTTTTTCTGTGTACCGTAACCAACGACAACGACTTCTTCCAATTTCTGAGTGTCTTCCACCAGGTTCACAGCCAAAGTAGCTTGTCCGGTGTACTTGATTTCCTGCGTTACATAACCGATGAAAGAAATTTGGAGAACATCACCGTTATTCACTTCCAGAACAAAGTTACCGTCCATGTCGGTAACTGTACCGTTTGTCGTACCTTTTACGACTACTGATGCACCGGCTACGGGACCCAGTACATCATTAACTGTTCCTTTCAAACTTTTCTGTTGCTGAGAAATACCAACTTTGGGAGTTGCTGTCTCATTAGCTGCGAACACTGTCCCTGAGGAACATAAAGCAGCAGACAACAGCAAAAAGCTGACTGGTCTTGCAATTTTCAACATACTAATTGTTTTTTGTTTAATAATAATAGTCATTATATGAATAAGATCCAACAGAGGTGGTAAACACCTTACTTATAGACTCTATCATTCATGGTATGATTTCTAACTTATATCATAAATTTGCCATATAATAGTAACATAGTTCTTGTAGAACTACGTCCTTTGACGCGACAAATGTAATACATTTATTTATTATCATGCATGTTTTTTTAGAAAAAATTAGCATGAATACTTTTGAATGTATTTTAATGCCGCTTTTATACATCGAGACAAATATATTAAAATATTTTACTAACACAAACAATATTAATTGTTATTTTTTCTTATAGGCTCCATTTTGAGTCCTGGATCTTTTGAAAATTCGACAATATGGGGTTGATACCTAATATGCAAGAATTAGCATTTTACTCCATACATGAATTTAGATCCTCAGGCATTTTAGTCAAGTATACATCTTGAAATGTTAATTAACAATTAAGTGTATTTGAGTGTTATTTTATAATTCCGCCGAGACTTACTGCTTTTTCCCCTCATCCTTATTGTATATATAATAATGTTTATAGAAGGATTTTTACTCCAAAAATAGTTTGCCACACAATTACAGATTTTATCTCCATAAGTATCTTTTGAAAAATAAACGACTAACAATCAGAACTATGAAGCGAATATTTTCGTATATTAAAGCAAGTCCACTTATTTGCTGATAATTATCATCCGTATGATTGATGGTAATCGACCGTTCGGTTGATAATCATCGGCTAAACGGCTCATGGTTATCAAAATCAAGTTAATCGCCGGGGATTTTGTAATAAATAGGCTGGTAATACCGAGTTCCTCATCATTAGCTTATAAAACTTAATCATAGTTCTACAAGAACTGCATATAAAAATCCCCCTTTTCGCGTCTCCTTCTCTCTATATTTTTTACAATATGTCTTAGTTCTACAAGAACTACACGTGTGAAAGCATAAACTTTGGCCCTAATTACTAAAAAATAAGCAAGTAAGTGTGAGCTGTAAAAGACACAGATCCTCCTAAAGCCTATTATATCTAACTATTATTAAACAAAAAACAATTAGTATGTTGAAAATCGCAAGACCAGTCAGCCTAATGTTGATGTCTGCTGCATTGTTTACGACAGGTACAGTGTTCGCATCTAATGAGGTAGCAACACCCAACGTTGGCATCTCTCAGCAACAAACAAGTTTGAAAGGTATCGTGGAAGACGAATTTGGCCCTGTAGCGGGAGCTTCCGTAGTCGTGAAAGGTACGACAAACGGTACTGTTACCGACATGAACGGTAATTTCGTTCTGGAGGTAAAAAAAGGAGATGTTATTGTCATCTCTTTTATCGGTTACCTGACTCAGGAAATCAAGTACAATGGAGAACCATCCATCAAAATCAATCTGAAAGAAGACACACAAAAACTTGACGAAGTAGTAGTTGTCGGTTACGGTGTACAGAAAAAGGTCAATTTAACCGGTTCTGTATCGACAGTAAAAGCCGAAACTCTTGAAACAAGACCCGTTTCCAGTGTGTCTGCAGCTTTGGCAGGACAGATGCCTGGTGTGACAGCAATCCAAAGCACAGGTAGACCGGGTGGACAATCAGGAACTATTACTATCCGTGGTAAGAACTCTGTAAATGCAGCAAGCCCGTTAGTAATCGTAGACGGTGTTCCGGGTAGTATGAATACGATTGACCCGTCCGACATCGAAAGCCTAACCGTATTGAAAGATGCATCTTCTTCTGCTATTTACGGTGTGCAGGCAGCAAATGGTGTTATCTTGATTACAACAAAAAAAGGTAAAAAAGGTGATCGGGCACGCGTTAACTATTCAGGAAATGTCGGATGGTCCACTCCTACTATGCGTCCGAAATTCTTAGGTTCGGCAGACTATGCCATGTTGTATAACGAAGCGACTAAAAACGATAATCCGAACAACCCAATCCGTTTTACAGATGAAGACATTGAATTATACCGAAATGGCTCCGATCCTTACGGTCATCCAAATACAGACTGGTATAAAGAAACACTGAATAAAAATGCACTTGAAACCATGCATCACTTATCCATCAGTGGTGGTTCCGAAAAGACCAGCTACAGCGCATCAGTCGGATATACCCAACAGAACGGTTTGATCGATGCGAATAACTACAAACGTTTCAATGCCCGTACCAGTGTCGATTCACAAATCAACAAATGGTTCTCAGCCGGCTTGAATGTATCTGGTTACAGGGGAACCTATACCGACGGATGGAACAGCGTTGCAGGCATTACCCAGTTTACCAACCGTGCCACCCCTGTAGAAGGAATTCGCAATAAAGAAGGTAAATATCTATATCATGGTAAGGATAATCCACTGGCAGTATTGGGACGTGACGGCTTCAGAAGAGATATGAACCAGCAGGTTAACGGGACATTATATGGACAAGTAAATATTCTCCCCAATTTGACTGCGAAAGCATTATTCTCCGTACGAAATGATGAAAGAAGCGAAGAAGGCTTTAAATCTCAGGTTATTTACGGAGAAAAAAACGAAGCATCGACAGGGCTTCGTGAAGGATATGAAAAACAGACTTGGTGGAACTGGTATACAACACAGGTCTTGATCAATTATAATGAAACATGGGGCAAACATGACTTGGGTTTATTAGGCGGTTTCGAACAAATCGACTATCGTTATAAACATCTGGAAGCAAAACGCAAAGGAGGAGGAAACAACGAACTACAAGAATCATTGAGCACGTTGGACGCATCGTCACAAACCAATGAAGAATCCCGGTATGAAATTGCACACCGTTCTTATTTCGGACGTGCACAATATAACTTCGACAACAAATACCTGTTTGAAGCCAATGTCCGTATTGACGGTTCTTCACGTTTCGCATCAGGTAGCCGCTGGGGTACATTCCCTGCATTTTCTGCCGGGTGGAGAATTACGGAAGAAGAATTCATGAAGAATGCAGGCACAGACTGGTTGAGTAATCTTAAATTACGTGCTGGCTGGGGACAGACCGGTAATGAAGAATTGAAAGATGAAGAAGCATACCTGACAGTTCCTTCTTATGCATACGATCCTTTTGTCATGGGTAATTCATTATACACTACCACATATGAAAGCCGTTATGCCAATAAAAATTTGAAATGGGCAACCGTAACCAGTATTGAAGGTGCGATTGAAGCTTCTTTCCTAAATAATAAGATTGGCTTTGAGTTGGCCGGATACAAAAAAACGACTAACGATATGTTACTGTTGCTTCCGGTTCAGGGAGTATTAGGTATGGATGCACCGAGACAGAATGCCGGTCAGGTTCAAAATACAGGGTTTGACTTAAGCATTTTCCACAACAACTCTGTTGGGAAAGATTTCCGTTACGACATTAATTTCAACATCGCTTATGTTCACAATGAACTGACAGACTTAAAAGGTACTGAAGGAAAAGAACCGGGCGATGGCAGAGGTAACTTCTGGTTCCTGGAAGGTTACCCTATCGGTTCCTATTATGGATATGAAGCAGACGGTCTGTTCAACTCGGACGAGGAGGTCGCAAAAGGGCCGAAACGTACTGGAACAGAACAGCCGGGTGACATCCGCTATAAAGACTTGAATGGTGACGGTAAAATCGATGCTGCCAACGATCGCAAAGTGATCGGAAAAGAATTTCCGAGTTGGACAGCAGGTCTCGGAGCTAACCTGTATTACAAAGATTTCGATCTGTCATTCTTCTTCCAGGGAGCATTCGATGTAGACGCTTATGTAAACGGTGAAGCAGCTTACGCTTTCTTCAACGGCGGTAAAGTATTGGAACGCCATCTGGATCGTTGGACTCCGACTAACCATGACGCTTCTTATCCTCGTATCACCATGGCTGACCAGATTAACTACCAGCTTTCTTCCTACTGGTTGCAAGACGCATCATACGTACGTCTAAAAAATTTAACCATTGGTTACAACATCCCGAAAGCATTGTTGAGTAAAATCAATCTGGATCGCGTCAAGGTATTCCTGACTGGTGAAAACCTCTTTACAATCACAGGAATGGACACCCTCGACCCTGAATCGGCACCGTCAAGTTCACGTGGTGGATTGTATTCTAATATAAGAAAGATTTCAATCGGTCTTAAAGTTGGTTTTTAAATAACAGATTATAAATTATAAATATGAAAAAGAGTTATATATATATAGCCTTATTGGCAACTACACTTTTCGGTTTCAGCTCTTGTAGTGATTTCCTGGACCGTATTCCGGATGATGAACTGTCTGATGCCAGTTACTGGAAAACACCTAATGATGCAAAAATATTCATTGCAAATGTTTACAAGAGCAGTTTACCAGGCTGGGGTGAAATTGATGAAGACATCAATTCTGATAATGCCGTACATGGTATAAAATGGGCTGCAGGTAATGTTTCAAAGGGTATTTACGATCCGGCAGAAATGGGATGGCAAGACGATTATAAAGCTATTCGTGCTTGTAATCTTTTATTAACAAAAATAGATGAGATCCCGGACTATAATCAGGCTGACAAAGAAAAAACTATTGGAGAAGCCCGATTCCTACGAGGTTTTACCTATTTCGGGCTGATCCAAAAATATGGTGGAGTTCCTTATGTTGATAAACCTTTGGATTTGAATGAAATAGGAGATATTACCCGTACACCAGTTGAAGAGGTATATGCTAAAGTTATGGAAGATTTTGATTATGCAATAACAAAATTGCCGGCTCAATGGGAATCCAGCGATTATGGACGTGCGACAAAAGGGGCTGCTCTAGCTATGAAAGCACGTGCTGCACTGTATTTCAACAAATTCGAAACAGCAGCAGATGCAGCCAAACAAGTAATAGATTCCGGTGAATATGAACTGTTTGATGCTAACAATACCGGACAATACGCCAAATTATTCTGGAAAGAGCAAGATGCTTGTAAAGAAGCGATTCTGGTTAGACAATATACAAAGGCTCCTGATCTTGAAAGCTATATGATTGGCTGGGAAGCTTTTCCGACTTTAGGATGGGGAGGAATCAACCCGACTCAAAGCTTAGTAGATGCATTCGAATGCGAAGACGGATCTCCTATCGAAAAATCGACAACATACGATCCGACAAATCCGTTTAAAGGCCGTGATCCTCGTTTGGAAGTTTGTGTTTTACATGACGGTGAAGTTATGTATAATGTAAATATCAAAACAGCTCCATTGAAATCAAGTGGTAGTACAGGTGTTGCCCAACATAACGATGCTACTGCAACAGGTTATTATCAACAAAAATATTTGGACCCGACAATCGATCCGCAGGTCGATGGTTGGAATATGGACACCTATTGGTTTGTTATCCGTTATGCAGAAGTGTTATTGACTTATGCAGAAGCTAAGAATGAAATATCACCATTAGACGCCTCAGCATTTGATGCAGTCAATCAAGTACGTCGCCGTGTGGGTATGCCCGAATTGCAAAATACAAATGCAACAAAACCGACCTATTGCGGAACACAGGATGCACTTCGCCAACGAATCCGCAATGAATGGCGTGTAGAATTTGCATTGGAAGGTAAGCGCAAATGGGATATCCGCCGTTGGGGTATCGCTAAAGATGTGTTGAACGCTCCATTCTTAGGAATGAAATATAAGATGGTCGATGATCCTAACGCTCCGGAAGGGGATAACGGAAAGAAATGCATCTTGTATCAGGGTGAAAACATCAAACTGACCGGTAGCAAATATGAAGACCATAACTACCTGTTCCCGATTCCGCAGGAAGAAATCGACCTGAATCCGGCATTGACACAGAATCCGGGATATCCGACAAAATAAGTACAGATATTAATATTTACAGCAAACACGGGAGGACAAATGTTCTCTCGTGTTTCATTATTTTATGAAGCATATCCACTGGTTACTTTCTGCTATTCTCTTTTGTTTGTTTCTGTTCATGTTTATGGACAGCCTGGCTTACTTGTTCCCTTATCATGAACAACAGCAGCTTTTCTTGTTTGCAAATTCCTACCTGGATATTTATCTATCGGAGCCGGGAAAACTGAGTGAATACATAGCAAACTTTATCATCCAATTTTTCTATCTGCCTTACACTGGCAAAATAGTATTGGCATTTCTTTTGTCATGCTTATATTTACTGCCGGTATTAACCACCCGGAAACTAACCAAGCAAAGCGATCCGTTACAGATTGCATTACTTCCTTCCCTCTATTTATTTGTCCAATTCGAATCGTCCGATTTTGAGATCAGCCGGATTACGAGCCTTTTCTGTTCTTTTCTTATTACATATTTAGTTTCCCTGCTTCCAGGGAAAGCCTTTTATTGCGCTTCAATTCCCTGTTTCCTGCTGACAGGATTCACATTAGGTTGGATCTATCCTGTAATCGTTTTTGCAATCCTTTTGCTAACCGCATTTACAGCCTGTTTGCTGCCCCGTTTAATAACCAATCAAAAGATATATATAAGCTGTACAATCGTGAGTCTGGCAGTGTATGCCTCGTGTACTTTTTATTCATTTGTCCGCACTTATAATATGCGCGAAAGATTACTGATCGAAACCGAAAATCATGTAAAGAAACAGGAGTGGGAACAAGTTCTTGCCTGTGCAAAAAGATACAGAGGAGAAAACCAACTGATGGATTATTTCTGTAATATGGCCCTTTACCAAACCGGACGTATGCCTTACGACCTGTTGAAATATCCGCAGAGCTATGGGATCAATTCACTTTTCCTGCCTTGGGTCAGTGATCCGCGGCAAAGTAAGTACGGCCATTATCTGTATGAACAATTAGGCTATATCAACGAGGCTCAACGTTGGGCATCCGAAGCGCTGATGGTTTATGGCGAAACAGCCCCGACTCTCCTGAACCTGATTCGTTATAACATTGTAAACGGACGCCAGGAAGTTGCAATGCGTTTTATCAGAATATTAAAGCAATCCTTGTTTTACAAAACACAAGCAGAAGAATATGAAAAGTTGGTTCCTACCGGTAAAGTTCCAGGCTTGACACCTGTTGTTTCCCGACAAAAAGAGAAAAAAGCACGTTTTGCCAATATTCAGAATTTAGGTCCGGAACTTATTTTCATTTGTGAGCAAGACTCTACCAATCGTATGGCGTTCGAATATCTGATGAGCTACCTGATACTTGGCAATAAGCCCAAACAATTTGTAGAAAATCTACCACGGATAAAGACATTCTCTTATCCGGAAATGCCGCCTCTATACCAGAGTATACTCGATAATTATAAACAGACACAACAATAATGGCTTATGAAACCTTGTATTATTCTCCTATATATATTATTGATGACTGCCTGTAGTCAGGGAAAGATTACACCGGATGCTTGTACAGACAAACCTCCTACCCTGTTTCCAGATTATACGGATGTCACATTTCCGGTCAATATAGCTCCTCCCAACTTTCAGATTACAGAGGTTGGAGATGAATATTATACAGAAATAGGATTCAGGGATAAGGTTTTCTTTACTCAGAAAAATAAACGAGGTGAAATTATAATACCTTTGAAACAGTGGCACAAACTGACCTCTGAGGCGGCCGGAAAAGACTTCTATATCCGTATCTCTATCCGGCAGAAGGAGAGGTGGAAGCAATACAAAGAAATCAGGAACTCCATTTCTACAGAGCCTATAGATCCTTATTTAGTATACCGGCTTTTATACCCGGGTTACGAGTTGTGGAATCAAATGGGTATTTACCAGCGGAATCTTACCACATACGAGGAACTTCCCATTATCGAAAACAAATCAGATAAATCAGCCTGCATGAATTGCCATACTTTCTGCCAAAACAATCCGGAAACCATGATGATCCACATTCGGGGTAATAACGGGGGAACCATTATTTCCCGTAACGGTAGTGTTGGAAAAGTCAACGTTAAAAAAACAGGGATGAACAATGGCGGGACGTATGCAGCCTGGCATCCGAACGGACGGTATATTGCTTATTCCGTCAATGAAATACAGCAGTTTTTCCATTCCACTGGGAAAAAACCGATAGAGGTATCGGACCGGGAATCCGACCTGATCGTATGGGATTGCGAAACCAACCGGCTTATCACCGACTCGCTTATTTATGGCCCGGAATGGATGGAGACATTTCCATCCTGGAGCCCCGATGGGAAAACATTATATTTCTGCCGGAGCAAGGCTATTACTCCCCAAACATCTTTAGACAGCATCTATTATGACTTGTACAAAATACCTTTCGATGCTCAAAAACAAACATTCGGTAAACCCGAATGCATATACGAAGCATCAACTTTACAAAAAAGCATTTCCTTTCCGAGAATATCGCCGGACGGAAACTTCCTGATGTTTACTTGCTCGGATTATGGGAACTTCTCGATATGGCATCCCGAAAGTGAACTTTATTTATTAAATCTTCAAAATGGGAATATCCGTAATATGCAGGAAGTGAACAGTGATAATGTAGAGAGTTTTCACACATGGTCATCCACAGGGAAATGGTTCGTTTTCAGCAGTAAACGCGTAGACGGACTTTGGGCGCATCCGTTAATAGCCTCTTTTAATCCGGAAACAGGGTGTGCCGGCAAGCCGTTTATGGTTCCACAGAAAGATCCCGGCTTCTATAAAACTTTCACTAAAACATTTAATTTACCGGAGCTCATCACCGCCCCGATAACAGAAAACAAACAGAGCCTTAAACAAATCCGAAATAAATTGTTATCTTCGTCCCCAAATTAACTACAAATATTAAATATTCATGAAGAAAAAAAGTGTAACTTTATTGGTGGCAACAACGCTTGCCAGCAGTGTATTATTCTCATCATGTATTGGATCATTTGGGTTGTCCAATAAGCTGTTGGATTGGAACAGAAACATTGACAGCAAGTTTGTGAACGAATTGGTTTTTATCGCTTTCTGGATTGTACCGGTTTATGAAATTTCAGCATTAGCCGACATATTGGTATTGAACTCGATTGAATTCTGGAGCGGTAGCAACCCTGTTGCAGATGCCGGCACGGTCAAGACAATCGAAACGAAAGACGGTACGTATGCCATCGAAACAAAGAAAGACGGCTATCACATCCAGAAAGAAGGAGAAGAAAAAGCGGTCGACCTGGTTTTCAATGAAACAGACAAGAGCTGGAGCGTAGAAGCAGACGGCGAAACGACCAAACTGTTGAAGTTCACAGGCGACGACGAAGTTGTGATGTACCTTCCTGACGGTAAGGAAATGAATGTGGAGCTGAACCAGGCAGGCGTACTTGCTTTCAAACAAGTTGCCGAAGGTTATTCATTCTACGCAGCAAGATAAGAAAGTTGAAAGGTGAAAGTTGAAAGTTAAAAAAATACTCTTTTTCACTTTCAACTTTCACCTTTCAACTTTCACCTGACTAAGTCTAATCTAAATTAAAAATGCATATGAAACACATGATCAAACAAACGATGCTCACGGGAGCATTGAGTTGCTTCCTTCTGGGCTCCGCATTGGCTGACAATGCCGCGAACCAGCCAGCGAAGCCTTACTGGCAGGACATCCAGGTCATTGCCGTTAATAAAGAGGCCCCCCGTTCCTCTTTTATGAGTTATGGAGACCGTGCCACGGCTCTCTCTTCCCGGTATGAAAAAAGTCCTTTTTATTCGTTACTGAACGGCACATGGAAATTCTATTTTGTAGATTCATACAAAAATCTTCCTGCCAACATCACAGATCCTTCTGTCAGTACTTCCGATTGGGACGACATCACCGTTCCGGGAAACTGGGAAGTTCAGGGACATGGTACTGCTATCTATACGAACCACGGATATGAGTTCAAGCCGCGTAACCCGCAACCTCCGCTGTTGCCGGAAGCGAATCCGGTAGGTGTTTACCGCCGTGACTTCGAAGTTCCCGCCGGTTGGGACGGGCGTGACGTATATCTGCACATCGCCGGAGCTAAATCAGGCTTATATGTTTATGTAAACGGTAAGGAAGTCGGCTATAGCGAAGATTCCAAGAATCCGGCCGAATTCCTGATCAACAAATACCTGCAACCGGGCAAAAACGTACTGACGCTGAAAATCTTCCGTTGGAGCACAGGTTCCTTTCTGGAATGCCAGGATTTCTGGCGCCTGAGCGGTATCGAACGTGACGTCTACCTCTGGTCACAACCCAAGATCGCCGTTAATGACTACCGCGTCGTTTCCACGCTCGACGATACGTATAAAAACGGAATCTTCAGCCTGGCAATGGATATCAAGAACCATTCCGACAAGGTGAAGGACATCGATGTCACCTACGAATTATTAGATGCGAAAGGCAATGTGGCGGCAACGGCTGAAAACAAGCTGTGGGTAAGCCCGAACACGATTACAACGACTTCATTCGAAAAGACATTGGATAACGTTGAAACCTGGAATGCCGACCATCCGAACCTCTATAAGCTGCTGATGACGATCAAAGAAGACGGCAAGGTGACGGAAGTGATCCCGCAAAACGTCGGCTTCCGCCGCATCGAAATCAAAGAGATCGACCAGATCGCCGGCAACGGCAAACCTTACACCGTCCTGTTGTTCAACGGCCAGCCGATCAAGTTCAAGGGTGTGAATATCCACGAACACAATCCGCTGACCGGACATTACGTAACAGAAGAACTGATGCGTAAAGATTTCGAACTGATGAAACTGAACAACCTGAACTCCGTTCGTTTGTGCCATTATCCGCAGGACCGTAAGTTCTATGAACTTTGCGACGAATACGGATTGTATGTTTACGACGAGGCCAATATCGAATCGCACGGTATGTACTACAACTTGCGCAAAGGCGGTACATTAGGAAACAACCCGGAATGGCTGAAACCGCACATGGACCGTACGATGAACATGTACGAACGCAACAAAAACCATCCGTCCGTAACGATCTGGTCATTAGGCAACGAAGCCGGAAACGGTTACAACTTCTACCAAACCTATTTATACCTGAAGGATAAGGAAAAGACCATGATGGGCCGTCCGGTCAACTACGAACGGGCACAGTGGGAATGGAACTCCGATATGTACGTTCCGCAATATCCGAGCGCGAAATGGCTGGAAGAGATTGGCAAGGAAGGTAGCGACCGTCCGGTTGCACCGTCCGAATATGCGCATGCAATGGGTAACTCGACCGGTAACCTTTGGGGACAGTGGCAAGCGATCTACAAATATCCGAACCTCCAGGGCGGTTATATCTGGGACTGGGTTGACCAGGGCCTTCTTGTCAAAGATGCCAACGGAAAAGAATATTATGCTTACGGCGGCGACTTCGGCAAAGATATGCCGAGCGACGGTAACTTCCTCTGCAACGGTATCGTGAACCCGGACCGCACACCTCATCCGGCTATGGAAGAAGTGAAATACGCACACCAGAATATCGGTTTCGAAGCAGTAGATGCAGCGAAAGGCGTATTCAAAGTGACAAACCGCTTCTACTTCACAAACCTGAAGGACTACATAATCAGCTACACGATCAAGGCCAACAACAAAACCGTCAAAGGCAATAAGATGTCTCTCGACCTGGCTCCACAGACATCCCAGGAAATCACGATTCCGGTAGAAGGCTTGAAGCCGCAGGCGGGCGTCGATTATTTGGTGAATTTTGTCGTGACTACGACTAAACAGGACGGCGTAATCCCTGCCGGTTACGACATCGCGCAGGATCAGTTTACTTTGCCGGTGACAGCCGATAAGACCACTTACAAAGCAGGCGGTCCTAAACTGGCCGTATCTGAAGAAGGGAACGATCTGAAGGTGACTTCCTCCAAAGTAAATTTCGTATTCGACAAGAAAGCAGGCGTCGTGGCTTCTTATAAAGTAGGCGGAACGGAATACTTCAACGAAGGCTTCGGCATCCAGCCGAACTTCTGGCGTGCTCCGAACGATAACGACTATGGAAGCGGTGACCCGAAACGTCTTGAAATCTGGGAACTCTCGAGCCGCAACTTCAATGTGACAAGCGCTACAGGCGAAATCGTCGATGGCAATGCCGTGGTTAAGATCGACTATAAGCTGCCGGCCGGCAACCAGTTCTTAGTAACATACAAGATCTATCCTGACGGCGTTATGAACGTGGCTACCCACTTCACACCCGCCCACCTGGACGGCGTGAAGATCGGCATTTCCGAAGCAACCGCCACCGCCACATTCTCACCGGGCCGTGCCAATGTCAGCGAACGCGACAAGATGGTCGTTCCGCGTATCGGCGTACGTTTCCGTCTGCCGGCTACGATGGATCAGTTAGAATACTTCGGCCGTGGTCCGCTGGAAAACTATTGGGACCGCAAAGCCGGTTACATGATCGGACAGTATAAGAGCACGGCAGAAGAGCAGTACTTCCCCTACGTCCGTCCGCAGGAAAACGGCCACCATTGCGATACCCGCTGGCTCTCGTTAGGCGGTAAAGGCAAGAACCTGTTGATCGTTGCAGACGACGAAATGGAATTCAACGCAATGCGTAACTCCGTCGAAGATTTCGATTCGGGTAAAGCAACCGACCGTCCGTACCAGTGGAACAATTTCACTCCGGAAGACATTGCCAACCGCCCGGAAATCGGCCCGTACGACAAACCTCGCCAGACACATATCAACGACATTACACCGCGTAACTTCGTTGAAGTATGCGTAGACCTGAAACAGCAAGGATTGGCCGGCTACGACAGCTGGTATTCACGTCCTGAGCCGGAATACACCTTACCGGCAGACCGGGAATACAAGTGGGGCTTCACGTTGATCCCCGGAGCCAATGCCAACAGTGCACAAAAGAAAGCGGGTTACAGCTACAAATAAGTAATCCGGTTCATAACTTAAAAGCGGTTGCCTCATTTCCGGGCAGCCGCTTTTTTTGTATTGGAGATAAATACATTCATTTTGGGGCAGATTTGAATGATAAATAATGATTTACCGGTACAAAACATGGATGACAGGCTTATACAAACTGATTGTCACTCCGTAGGGGCAGGGTTCTACCCTGCCCACAACGTATTAAATATCATTCTGTTATCCTTTGGGTGGAGTAGAACCCCACCCCTACAAACCTGTCTTATTTATTAAAATTTCACTAAAAACGACTGATCTCCTTATATTGTTTTTCCGGAATCCTCTATCACTCTATCACACTTTGCCTTGTAGGTATTGAAAAACATAACATACGAGGTGTGATAGATGCCGGATTCATGTATCACACCTCTATCACACCTGTATCACCACCCGACATTGAAACGGGTAGCCGGTATTGTCCCAAAAGCAAAAGGAAACGTGCCGATATGTATTTGTAAGGAAATTATTTCATCAACATAAAGTACTTCTTTTGAGAAAACAAGCAGGAAAAGAGCGGAAAGCAAGCAGAAATGTCCAGAATCCCCCCATCTTCCGGCTTTCAACACCCGGATCTTGCTACTCTGTACATCCGGATGTCCGGAACGGCTACACCCGGATGTATAGAAGTATTTCATACTAACACTTTATAATTAAGATACTTACAATACAATAAAAGACTATATATATCACCAAAACATAGATAGGGTGTGATAGATGTGTGACACAGGTGTGATACATGAATCCGGCATCTATCACACCTCGTATGTTATGTTTTTCAATACCTACAAGGCAAAGTGTGATAGAGTGATAGAGGATTCCGAAAAAACCACATAGATATCCGCCCTCGCCTTTTGCCCAACTCGAGCTATAAACTATGAGTATCGGGTAAGCCGATATTCTATAGCTTCAATGCATCGGAAGAAAGATGACAGGCTTTTAAAGAAAAGATGCCTGTCGTTTTTGAAAGCGACAGGCATCTTCTTCATAACATATATGCTTCGATCCCAAAACACCTATGTATTGAGAAACATAGATGTTTTGAAACAAGAAATCCCTACTTAGCGTAGCTTACGGCACGAGTCTCACGGATTACCGTGATCTTCACCTGACCCGGATAAGTCATTTCATCCTGGATCTTCTTTGCGATTTCGTTGGACAGGTTTTCGGTATCCTTATCGTCGATCTTGTCGGCTCCGACAATCACGCGAAGTTCACGACCGGCCTGGATAGCGTATGTCTTCACTACACCCGGATAAGAAAGAGCCAACTGTTCCAAATCGTTCAGACGCTTGATATAAGCCTCTACGATCTCACGGCGGGCTCCCGGACGGGCACCGGAGATAGCATCACAGACCTGTACGATCGGAGCAAGCAGTGTCTGCATTTCCACTTCGTCGTGGTGAGCGCCTACGGCGTTGCAGATATCCGGTTTCTCCTTATATTTCTCACAAAGCTTCATACCTAAGATTGCGTGCGGCAATTCCGGCTCATCATCAGGCACTTTACCAATATCGTGCAACAGACCTGCACGTTTTGCCTTTTTCGGGTTCAACCCCAGTTCAGAAGCCATTACTGCACATAAGTTAGCAGTTTCGCGTGCGTGCTGCAACAGATTCTGACCATAAGAAGAACGATATTTCATCTTACCGATCATACGGATCAGTTCTGGATGCAAACCATGAACACCGAGGTCGATAACGGTGCGTTTACCCGTTTCCACCACTTCGTCCTCAACCTGCTTTCTTACTTTCGTCACCACTTCTTCGATACGTGCCGGGTGAATACGTCCGTCCTGTACCAGCTGGTGCAAAGCTAAACGGGCTATTTCACGGCGGACCGGATCAAAGCCGGACAGCACGATTGCTTCAGGCGTATCGTCAACCACGATCTCGATACCGGTTGCTGCTTCCAACGCCCGGATGTTACGGCCTTCACGTCCGATGATACGGCCTTTGATCTCGTCTGATTCGATATGGAAGACAGTAATCGAATTCTCGATTGCCGTTTCGGTAGCCACCCGCTGGATAGACTGGATAACGATTTTCTTCGCTTCCTTATTGGCTGTCATCTTCGCCTCTTCCATGATTTCGTTGATAAAAGAAGTAGCTTCGGACTTAGCCTCGTCTTTCAGTGATTCGATCAAACGTTCCTTTGCTTCTTCGGCAGAAAGGCCGGAAAGAGTTTCCAGATGTTCGATTTCACGCTGATGGAGTTTATCCAGATCCTGCTTCTTCTTATCTACCAGTTCCAATTGGGCAGCCAGGTTTTCTTTTACGGAATCCACTTCGCTATTCTTGCGTTGCAGGTCTTCCTGACGTTGGTTCAAACCCAACTCGCGTTGTTTCAACTTAGCCTCTACAGACTGTATTTTTGAATTACGGGCGGACACCTGTTTCTCCAGATCCGCTTTCAAATGAAGAAACTTCTCTTTTACTTCGAGCAGTTTCTTCTGCTTCATTACTTCCGACTCCTTTTCGGCCTCGCGTATCACGGCGTCATACCTTGACTTCATAAGGACTCTCATCACGAACCACACGAGCGAGCCTCCGATAATGAAGGTTACAAGTGCTATGATTATAGTCATTCCCATTTTACTTATAGTTTAAATTCAGTTATATTATTATACAAAAAAAGCACTACCCTTACATGGATACACCCATGCAAAGTAGTGCGGAAACGCATCTTCTTTATTCTTACAACTATTTATCCTTCAGGTAACTTTCCAGTTTATCGGTCAGTTCCTGTATCTTTTCAGTAAAGGGACTTGTGTCATTCTTATCCTCCAACTTCAAGTTTTCCACCGATAGTTGAAAGGTTACCATGGCTAACAAATCTTTTACATCCACCTCGGAATATTTCTTCCGGTACTGGTCCATTTTCTTCCGGATTTGCCGGACAGCCTCACGGGCTACCTGCTCCTCGCTCCGGTTGATCCTGATACCATAACTTTTACCGGCTATCTCTACATGTATAAGAAATTTATCGTCCATCGCCTCTATTCGTTTAATAGTGCAATGCACTTGTCTACTTCCCGCACTAACTTTGACAACCGCATCCTGGCACTTTTCATTTCTCCCTCGTTGACAGAAACAACCCGCGCAGTCAGCATGTTATCACATTTGGCATTCAACTCTTCGATCGTCTTTATCGCTTGTTGAAGTTCTCCTTCTTTCTGTACCAATAAATCTTGAAGCTCGTTGATTTTCTGTTTTTGTTTATCACAAAGCTCCATCAAATCACGAACCCTAACATCAAATACAGCCAACAATCTTTTATGATCTTCGGTCATTTCACACCAAATTCTACACAAAAGTAAACTATAGAATTGAATAAAACAACGAATCGGTTTGTTTTTTTGACAGAAAACGTCCGAATACACAAAAGGCCGTTCAAACTAAAATCCGAACAGCCCTCTTTCTAATAGATTCAGCTACGCTATATTTATACTAACGCAACGTACAATTCACCATCGACGTCTTCGAAAGCCAATTTGCCTTCTTTTGCTAACCAACCAAAAGCAGCGTACATATCTTTTTCCGCTTTAATTTTAGTTGCTTTCTTTACTGCCTTAACACTCATTTTTCCGCCTTCGTTCAATACGTTCCAAACAAGGCCGGCGTTTGTTCCAATCAATTCGATCATGTTTCTTTTTGTTTTGTTAATTCGTTAACGGGAGCAAATTTATAGATTAATCGATTAAAACAAAAGGAAATAGATGTTTTTTAGCATAAAAATAGGCGCTTTTTACACTTTGCAAGCATAATTAACACAATTGTAACACAATTATAGCACTATTTGCGTTCTCTTCTCAGATGTAACAAGTTCCATCTCTATGTTTGTTGCTGAAACATATTTGCTTAATAAGTCAGCCGCATACCCTCCCGCCTGCACCAGGCCATCCGGTCCGGAATAGCCATTTATAATCATTAACAGGTGGATGGTATCCAATCCTATTTTTGTCCGTTCCTCATCGCTGGTCGGGGTTCCGACACCACCGACCGCATCCCGGTAGACCGGCAGACCTGCAATGTTCAGTTCGCCACGCCCGATTCCATGATAGATTTCTCCTTCCCTACCGACTCCCAACACCAGACTGCCGCCGGCAATCTTATCCGCATCGAAGCCGCCGATGGAATATCCGCTACGGATAGAAATCAAGTTGATCAGATCGACCAGCGTATCGACCTTATAAAGGGGTAGCTCACGAAGGATGCGCCTCCTTAATGCTTCCGAAGAGGGACGATAGCGATTCGGATCTTTTCCCAGTCGCTTATAAGCCTGGCGGGTAGCCTGGATAGGAAGCCATTTATTGATTTGTTCCAGTTTAACTGTTTCCCGGATTGCCTTTTCTTCGTCCGCTATCTCCTGCCAAAGCCGTTCGTCCGGTTCCGAATTACGAACATCACAAGATATGACCAGGACGTGCAAGTCCGGGCAGGTAGTAGCTACTTCTTCTGAAATTGAAACGTGCAACATAAGAGAGATTTATGATTTGTGAATTATAATAACTATCAATTGTTATTTACCGGCTGCTTGCTATTTAACAGGATGCCGGACAGAATACGTCCGCTCTTGATTCCCAACCGACGGGCGGAGAAGAACTCGTCGGGATGGGTGTGGGTACAGATTCCGGCAAGTTCGATATTTCCGGTTGAAAGACCTTCGGCTAATAGTTGCAGGCGGTTGGCCTCCCATAAATCGATATGGGCTTTTCCGGTATCGGCATTACGCTTCAGGATATGTGGCATTTCAAAGCCTGCCTTCCGGAAAGCATCGACGACCTCCTCGCCTACTTCAAAAGCGCCGGGACCGATGGAGGGAGCAATACCGGCTTTCATGAAGCAGGGATCGGCTCCATATTCATCAATGAGGAAACGAACGGTTTTCGCAGCAATCCGTTGTACGGTCCCCCTCCAACCGGCATGAACGGCAGCTACCGCTTTTACATCGGGAGCATACAGCAGGACCGGGACACAATCGGCAGTTGAAACGGCAATGCAAACGCCCGGTACATTCGTCACCAATGCATCTACACCGTGGAGATAAATCTGTTGTTCATCCAAAGGGAGGGATAGAAAAAAAGGTTCGATCGAACGGACTTCCGCTCCGTGAACCTGGAAAGGCGCAAAAATACATTCGGAAGGAATTCCGATTGCCGCCGAAAGAAGTTTCCGGTTCACCCGGACGGCTTCCGGATCGTCTCCGCTATACTCGCCGGGATTAAAGGAGGCATACGCCCCTTCGCTCACGCCACCATGACGGGTCGTCACAAAATGAGAGATGTTGCAATCGCCGCTTAATACGGGAAATTGCAACATCTTTACTTTATCATTTGGAAGTATCTTCATCTTCTTCGTCGTCCCAATCTTCATATTCTTCATACTCTTCATCGTCGTCGGGATCATCTTCCTCGAGAGGAATGACAAAATCGTCATCGTCAAGCGAAAGTGCGCTCACATCGATGTTCTTATGTACAATCCGCTCTACCTCGTGGAACGTCTCTTTGTTCAGTTCCTTCCACAACAGGTCTTTCAGTTCGGTAATACCCATTCCGGTTACGGAAGAGATAAAAACATGAGGTATGCCTTCCGGCAGATCTTCGGACAATGCCTCGATCAGCTCTTCATCTAACATATCGCTCTTGGTGATAGCCAGGACACGGCTTTTATCCTGCAAATCCGGATTATACTTGACCAGTTCGCCTAAAAGAATTTCGTATTCCTTTTTGATATCGTCTGCATCGGCAGGCACCATAAACAGGAGCAGCGAGTTACGTTCTATATGACGCAAGAATCGCAGTCCCAACCCTTTACCTTCGCTGGCTCCCTCGATGATACCGGGGATATCCGCCATAACGAATGAACGGTTGTCACGATAACTGACAATACCCAAGTTCGGTTCGAGTGTCGTAAACGGATAATTGGCAATCTTCGGTTTAGCAGCTGAAACAACCGACAGCAACGTCGACTTTCCGGCATTCGGGAAACCGACCAGACCGACATCGGCCAACAGTTTCAATTGCAAGATCACCATCCGTTCCTGTGCCGGCTCGCCGGGTTGTGCATAGCGGGGAGCCTGGTTGGTCGACGTCTTGAAGTGGCAGTTGCCCAATCCTCCGCGTCCGCCTTTCAGCAACATTACCTGCTGGCCGTCTTCGGTCACGTCACAGATAAATTCACCCGTTTCGGCATCATACACGACAGTTCCGCAAGGGACTTCGATCACACGATCTTCACCGTCTTTTCCAAAACTACGTTTGGCGCCACCGCCTTCGCCACTTGTCGCCATCACGTGGCGCTCATATTTCAGGTGAAGGAGTGTCCAGTAATTCCGGTTTCCACGAAGATACACATGGCCTCCTCGCCCTCCATCGCCTCCGTCGGGACCTCCTTTCGGAATGTATTTCTCGCGGCGAAAGTGAGAAGACCCTCTCCCGCCCTTACCAGAGCGGCAATAGATCTTTACATAATCTACAAAGTTTGATTCAGCCACTTTTACTTTTTAATTTATGATTTATGATTTATGATTCATAGCGACAAAGGATATAAATCATAAATCATAAATCTTATTCATAAATCTATTACAAATTATTTACCGCTTCCTTGATACGACCGAAAATCTCTTCGATTGTACCCATACCTTTGATGGCAACATGTTTGCCTTCGCCGACATAGTAATCAGCCAAAGGAGCAGTCTGTTTGTGATAAACATCCAGTCTTGACTTGATTGTTTCCAGATTGTCATCCGAACGGCCAGACACCTTGCCACGTTCCAGCAGACGGTTGATCAGTTCTTCTTCTTCTACCTGAAGGTTCAGCATGACAGAAACATCGGTACCCCGTTTGTTCAACATTTCTTTCAGTGCTTTTGCCTGCGGGATCGTACGGGGGAAACCGTCGAAAATGACACCCTTGGAGTTCACCTTGCTATCCAGGACCTTTGCCAGCATGTCAACGATCAGTTCATCCGGAACCAACTGTCCTTTTTCGATGTAATCCTTAGCAATCTTACCCAGTTCCGTTTCGTTCTTCATTTCAGAACGCAAAACATCACCTGTAGAGATATGGTCCAAACCATATTCTTTAATAATCAATTCGCTCTGTGTTCCCTTTCCTGAACCGGGAGCACCAAAAATAACAATGTTCAACATAAAAAGTTTACCTTTTAACAGACAATTGACAATTGGTAATAGGCAATTACGTCAATACTCAATCACCGATCATCGTTTATTATACATTAATCTAATAAATTTCCCCTCTTTAAACAGCCTACGAGCATTTATCAGTCCTCAACTATTTTATAAATGTTCCTGTAAGCCCGTCCCATCTCGTCATAATCCAACCCGTAACCGACGATAAAGTCACTCGGGATCCGGATGCCGATATAATCTGGTTTCAGATTGCACTTCAACGAATCGGGTTTGAACAGCATAGTTGCCAGTTTGACATCGGCAGCACCGTCTTTACGCAGCTTATCCATAACATACTGCATCGTAAAGCCGGTATCGATAATATCCTCGACCAAGATCAAAGTCCTCCCCTTCACATCGGCCTGTACCGGCATAATCTCACGGACTACACCGGTCGTACTGGTTCCCTTATAGGAAGAATAGCGTGCAAAAGTGATTTCATACGGTTCGTCCAACTGGCGCATCAGTTCCGCCGTGAACATAAAAGCTCCGTTCAGGATTCCCACGAATAACGGATGCGTACCTTTCACATCGGCGCGAATACGTTTCGCCATCTTTGCTATCGCGTCTTTTATCTCCTCTTCCGGGATAAAGAGTTCAAATTCTTTGTCTTTTAATCGGATTCTATCCATATTCCGTTTGATTTTCGAGGGGACAAAGGTACAACTTTTTCGGGGAAGCGCAAACAATGTAGTCTATCAGGAGTCCTTTAATTTGTAAAATATAAAGACAGGATTACTCTCTTCTCCCAGGTTTTTCAATTGTTCAGGTATTGAGATTGTACGAATGTCTTTATAATAATCAAGTTCTGCCGATGTTATGACCTGTACCAGGTCGTCTCCTGTCCTATTTCCCCAAACCGGGAATCCCTGATAGCTTCTTGTTCCCAAGAGACCATGTTGCAAAGTTGTAGCAGCCAAATCCCGGAGTGGAGCGGGCTGTTCGCATTTTTCCACCAATGTCTCACCGGTTTTCTTATCCACCGAAGCAACATAATGCCCGTCATTATTTCTCAGGCGGAAATAATACCGCCGGGATGTTTCAAAAAGATCGGAAACAAAGTAATCTTTACCATCTCCAAGGTTTTTCAGGCTATTAAAATTCGTCACATCGAGCGAATTGATCATTTCCTCATCCGAGTTACGCAAACTCAGGACACAAGCGGGTGAAATCTTATCGCCCGACAGCCTGAACACAGTATCGTTACTGCCGGTTTTGAACAGCACGGATTGCAACTGATCGGAATAGCCTGCCGCAATCCGGATCGTCAGACCGGATTTATCACTTGAAACCAAAGGAGAAGAAAAATCATTTTTCGTTACAACCGTATCTCCCTTTTCCGTAAAAAGACCAATACCGAAACTTCCGTTCAGGAAAGGCACATAAGGCATAGATACGGCCGCCAGGTGCCCCTGATCAAGCTTATACTGGAAGATAATCTGATAATTATGAGTGAAATGCTGTACCGGTTCACCGTCCAACGTATAGACCTCTACCCGATCCGTGCTGAACAAATAAAGACGGTTGTTCTTTTCATCCGCCTGCATACTGGCAACGAAACCGCTGAACTCTCCAGGCCCTTGCCCAAACGGAATCAAGGTCTTTATAAAATGCCCCTGCCTGTCGAACAAAACAATCCGTTGCTCCTTTACCGGAAGGACATAAATGTATTTATCCGTAACGGCATAATTTGCGACCCCATCTATTAAAGATGCATCATCGGAAGTAACTTCTAACGGGACATAATCAACGCTTTCTATCTCATCACTCAATTTCAAACTCTTCGGATTCTCAAGCCCGGCCCTTATATCCGCCACCGGACAGTTCGAAGGATCGGATTTCGGTGAACTACAAGCTATCAGCAAAAAAAGCACCCAACTTAAACTCAGTCTCTTCATTATCTTATTTTATTAATGTATTCATCCATTTTCTGCTCTCTGTCAAAATATTGCCATCTATCATACGGATCAGTCTACCGGCCATCCGAGCATTTTCCTCGGAATGGGTAACCATCACGACTGTCGTCCCTTCACGGTTCAGTTCCGTCAACAGGCTCATCACTTCATTGCCATTGACGGAATCCAGGTTTCCGGTCGGCTCATCCGCCAGGACGATATGCGGATTCGTAACGA
The DNA here is from genome assembly GCF_049860805.1 of Parabacteroides vesiculifaciens. NCBI lineage: Bacteria > Pseudomonadati > Bacteroidota > Bacteroidia > Bacteroidales > Tannerellaceae > Parabacteroides > Parabacteroides vesiculifaciens. Next base: position 456,429 of record NZ_CP187555.1, on the reverse strand, counting down.
TGGCGCGGGCAATCGCCACGCGTTGCTGCTGTCCCCCGGACAATTGTTGCGGGAAATGTTCCGAGCGATGGGCAATCTGCATCCGGTCGAGGGCGGAGTTCACCCTTTCCACCCGTTCCTTCTCCGAAACACCTGCATACAGCAAGGGAAGTTCCACATTCTCAAAGACCGTCAATTCGTCTATCAGGTTAAAACTCTGAAAGACAAAACCGATATTCCCATTCCGCAGATCCGTACGGTTATTCTCGGTATATTTGGAAACTTCCTGTCCGAGAAACCACAGCTCACCGTCAGTCGGGTTATCCAATAGCCCCAAGAGATTCAGCAAAGTCGATTTGCCACAACCGGAAGGTCCCATGATTGCCAGAAATTCTCCTTCATTTATTTCAAGATTAATGCCGTTCAAGGCCGTCGTCTCCACACTTTCCGTGCGGAACACTTTCGTCAGGTTAATTGCTTTTATCATACTTATCTGTTTTTTATTTCATACTTATCATTTCATTTATTCGTAACGCAGTGATGTCACCGGATTGCGGGAAGCGGCACGCCAAGTCTGGACAATGACCGTCAACATCGTAATCGACAAGATGACACAGCCGGCCAACGGAAACAGCCACCAACTGATCGTCACCTGATAGGCAAAATTGCTTAGCCAGCGAAGCATTAACAGATAACTCAACGGGCAGGCGATTAAAAACGCAATTCCGACCCAAACCATATATTCCCGGCAGAACATCCACACAATCCGGCAGGTATGTGCTCCGTTCACCTTCCTGACACCGATCTCTTTCGTACGTTGCACCGTCGACAAAGCAACTAAGCCGAACACTCCCATCATGGCGACAATGATAGCCAGCACCGTAAAGATTAAGAACATCCGGCCAAGCTGCCGTTCATGAGCATAATTAAGATTCAAGGCGTCCGAGAAAAAACGATACGTAAAGACATTATCCGGGCGCATCTTCTCATACTCCTCTTTCAGGAACTTCAGTGTCTCAGCCTTATTCTCAGGAGAAATCTTTATATATAACGTATTCAACAGCCGGCGGGAATAATACAGATAAGCCGGCTTAACTTTCTCACGCAGCGGTTGGAAGTTAAAATCTTTCACGACACCCACGATCCGCGAAGTTTCTCCGTACCACCCTTTGTTCTGCAAAAGCATACCGACCGGATCTTCCACATTCATCATCTTCCAGGCGGTTTCATTAATCACAATCGGCAACTCTTTCTCATAGGCACCGTCCATATAAGCCCTTTTATCCGCTCCAAACGTTTTTCCTTTCAACACGGTCAGGCCCAGTGTCTCCATAAAATCACCATCACCTGCCACGCCGACCATTTTCAGCGAGTCGACTTGTCCGCTCCCGTTCATCCAACTGAACGAGTTTTCTTCCGTTTGATGCCCCCGAAGATAATCCGAAAGTTCCACCCCTCCGGTTACAGACCTTACATTCGGGTTCTTCAACACCTCCTGCTTATAATCATCGATCCCATAACCGCCCATATACGACATAAAGTCGAAAAGTCCGCAATCGGCAACCACCATATCTTCCTTATCCAGCCCTAAATCTGCATTTTGCAGATAATGAAGCTGTTTGAATACGACAGAAGTACAAAAGACCATTGCTATGGCGATGACAAACTGCACACACACAAGCCCTTTTACCAACGTGCCTTTTTTCCCGGTCGAACGTCCTCCCCTAAAAGATTGCTGCGGATTGAAACGCGACATATAAAAAGCGGGAAACGCTCCTGCCAAGCAACCGACTCCGACTATTCCAACCAGGACAAACAAAACGGTCTGCCAACTAACCGTCAAGGCAATATCTTTTTCCACAAACTGATTAAAAAGCGGTAATAGCAATTCCGTCAGTGCCAATGCCAGTATCAGCGACAGGAACGCCTGGACCAGGCTCTCCGACAAAAACTGCATCACCAAAACCTTTCGTTTGGCACCTGTCACTTTCCGGACACCGATTTCCCTAAAACGTTGGGAGGCGCGTGCCGTAGACAAAGTTGTGAAATTGAATGCCCCCATAAAAACGATCAGGACAGCCAAAGCCGCAAACAGATAAATTTGCGACATATTCCCGTGATTGCTGACTTCCGGATCTTTAAATGACGTATGTAGATGAATATCTTTTAGCGGCTGGAACTCCAAAGGCATTCCCTTGTCCTTATGGCTCAGCCAGACACGGCTCATCTTTTGTCGGTCTGCATCTGATAAAACAGTTCCTTTCCTTAGCTGGATATAGACGCTTGTCCCCTCGACAAAATCCCAACTCACCGGTTCATAATAGGCCTGTTCGCTTAACAAGACCTCAAACTTGATATGGCTTTTACGCGGTACTTTCAGGACTGCCGCCACTTTATAGCGGAAAGTGCGTCCGAAAAACCGGCAGGAAACTTCTTTCCCGACAGCCGATGCCTCGCCAAACAATTTCTTTGCCGCCGACTCCGACAACACGATTTGTTGCGGATCTTTCTTTATCAGATCAGGGACACCGGCAACAACCGGAAAACTGAATACATCGAAAAAGGCAGTATCGACATATGTATATTTAGCTTCGATCAGATCGGTCCCCGAATGCAGGTTCAAGGTTCCGAAGTTCAGCATAAAAGTAGCATTCTCCACTTGCGGGAACTCTTCCCGCAATACCTTGCTTAACGGAGCCACTGTATATGCAGACTCTCTCGCTTGTCCGCTTGCCTCTTGTTCTACCGCAATTACCCGGTAGATCAAATCCCGGTTAACCTGGAAATCCTCGAACGTCATCTCATCCACAATCCAGAGATAAATCAGGAAAGCGGCCATCATCCCCAGCACAAAGCCCAGCATATTGATAGACGAAAACAGGAGACTCCGCTTAATCGACCGAATTGCTACTTTTATATAGTGTTTTAACATAGAACTGTTTTTATGAATCATTTAAAACAAAGCAAAGACCATGCCAATTTCGGAATTCACTTATTTACAACCATATATGGACTAAACCTTTTTAAGCGTATTGTCCGTTTTCGTACGTCTTGCGTGCAAAAACGCACAGATGTGATCCAAACCCCATTACCAGACAAAACAAAATTCCATTTCGACAAATGACGAACGGATTCCGATGGAACCTGCTTTCCTATGCAGTGTATGCATAGATAAATGCCAGTGTAATTTGTTTTCGACATTGCCAAGAATATCTTCGGCATCGTCGAGAATTTACACGGCATTGTCGGATATGTTCCCGACAACGCCGAAAACAAAATACACTTACATACAATTCAAATTAGTAGCTGATCAACAACAAGATAGACGCAATAGAAGACATCGCGCAATGTATTAGTATAAAACAAAACATTCACCCCCCACTACAATTACACACAAAATTAGTCTATCTCATAACTTTTCATTAATTTCGCACCAATATTTTAAATGAATGTAAAAAGATACGACAATGGTAAAAAGGTCTGTTTTAGCGTTATTTATTGTATTGTTATTCAGTAGTAATCGGGTAGGCGCACAGGATGTTAATATAATCAGCGGGAATCAGCTGAGCAAACCTGTTCAGACTGCGGTTCCCGACACATTTCCTTTATTAGATTTGGATGAAACAGAATTGGACAAAATTCCTGATCTCAGGGCACAGTTCGAAAAGCTAAATAGCAGCTATTCCTCTCCTATAACACCGAGCGAGAACTTGCTCCGTTTTTTAAAGAAAGACGAGATAGAGCTATCGCCGGAAGCACAATATTGGGTAAACTGGGTACGCGACCCTTCAACGATCATCAGCCCGTGGGCAACCTTACGGGATACGACGATCGTCAATCCGTTGTTTACTCCGATTCTGTTCAAGGGCGGCCTCATCCCGGAAGACCTGCAATTATATGATAAAAACATAGTTGCAAATCAACGTCCCGGCTTCCAATTGTTCAAGCCGGATACAACTTTGTTCCAAGACGAGATTCTTAAGAACAAGTTGCAAAATACAGCATATAATTATGTACGTATAAACCATCCTGAATATTTCCGCTATTCGAAACGCGACCTGCCTACAGATATTGTTAAAACGCACGTCATCAAGAAAGCGACATACGAACCGGAGCTTATCAAGATAGAAAATGATCCGAACGCATTCAGTGATGTGGATGCCCCGGTCAAGTTCATTCCGGAACGGCGTTATTGGACTTCACACTTCGAAAGTGCTGTTCAGTTTGCACAGAATTATATTTCTCCGAACTGGCATAAAGGAGGAGTCAGTGCCTTAAACTTAACGAACCGGCAATATTTCGTCTATGACTATAACAAAAATAAAATTCAGCTCAAAAACGAACTGGAATGGAAAACCAACGTTCTAACGGCTCCTAAAGACACATTGCGCGATTACAAAATCGGTGATGACGTGCTCCGTCTACACAGTAATATCGGATATAAAGCTTTCAGCAAATGGTTCTATACGTTCGATGCCACGTTCCAGACTCAGCTATTTTCAAATTTCGCTGAAAATACAGACAATAAATTGGCCAGCTTCCTTGCTCCGTTCAACGTCAATATCGGTGTCGGTATGAAATACGAATTAAATAAATCGTTTCCGGAAAGGCGACACAAGAAAGTCGGACTGTCTGTCAACCTCGCTCCGTTGTCTTACGACTTAAAATATAGTATAAACAAAGATATCGACTTAGGCCGTCACGGTTTTCAAAAAATCGAAGGATCGGATGTCTTCGACCATAAGCTGCACAAATTCGGTTCGACCATCAATGCTACTTTGAATTTCCAATTCAACAGGAACATCAACTGGTATTCACGCTTTTACTATTTTACAAGCTACGAAAACATCTTGGGCGAATTCGAGAACCGTCTGACAATGGCAATCAGCCGCTTCTTCTCGACAACCATCTCGTTACAACTAAGGTTTGACGATTCGGTCACCAAGAAAGAAGATTTCAACAGCTATGTCCAAATCAATGAACTGTTGAGCTTCGGGTTTAATTACAAATGGTAAGACAAAGTCTATTATTTCCATAATAAACTTTGTTAATCGTGACATAATTTCCAAATAATACGTACTTTTGCCCCAGTTTTGCAATGTCGAGATTACAAATATGAGCGAAAGTATCAATCACAATGGGGTTATAGAGAAGATCGACGGCGGTACGGTCTACGTCAGGATCATCCAACAATCGGCTTGTTCCGGATGCCATGCGCAAAGTATGTGTGCGGCATCCGAGAGTAAAGTAAAGATTATCGAGGTTCCGGACAACTCTGGAAAGTTCCATGTAAATGAAGAAGTCCAGCTATGCGGACAAAGTTCACTGGGCCTGCAGGCCGTGCTTCTTGCATTTATATTTCCGCTTATAATAGTACTTGCAGCTATCGTAACAGGTACAAGTATGCAATGGGAAGAAACCACAAGCGGGTTAACCGGATTACTGCTCTTAGTTCCTTATTATTGCATATTATACTTTTTACGCGACAAACTAAAAAGGCGATTCATTTTTACTTTGAAAAAACTTAATTGACAAAAATATCATGATTTTAATTGCCGTTATTTCATTAGGAGCGATTGGAGCCATCGGCGCAGTTTTTCTATACGCCGCCTCCAAGAAGTTTGAAGTATACGAAGATCCTCGTATCGCACAAGTTCAGGAGGTATTGCCCGGAGCCAATTGCGGAGGTTGTGGATATCCCGGATGCGGTGGTTTTGCTGCCGCCTGCGTAAAGGCTGACTCGCTGGACGGGCTGTTATGTCCCGTAGGTGGAGCACCGGTAATGGGACAAGTCGCCACCATCCTCGGAAAAGAAGCAGCCAGTGCAGAACCGATGGTAGCCGTCGTGCGATGCAACGGGACCTGCACTGCCCGTCCGCGTACGAACCAATACGACGGAGTGCAGAGTTGTGCCATTGCTTCCACCTTGTATGGCGGAGAAACCGGCTGTTCATTCGGTTGCTTAGGATATGGCGACTGTGTGTCGGTTTGTAACTTCGACGCCATCCATATCAATCCTGAGACAGGGCTTCCAGAAGTGGACGAAGACAAATGTACTTCGTGCGGAGCTTGTGTAAAAGCCTGTCCGAAAAACATTATCGAGTTGCGTAAGAAAGGGCCTAAATCACGCCGTATCTACGTCAGCTGTGTAAACAAAGACAAAGGCGGAGTAGCCAAGAAAGCATGTGCCAACGCTTGTATCGGTTGCGGCAAGTGTGCAAAGGAATGCCCGTTCGAAGCGATCACCGTGGAAAACAACCTGGCTTACATCGATTACACAAAATGCCGTTTGTGCCGCAAATGCGTAGCCGTATGTCCGACCGGCGCCATCCACGAATTGAACTTCCCGCCGCGTAAAGAAACAGCACCTGCTGTGGACGCCGACAAAGTAAAGCCGGCCGCTGCACCGAAAGCAGAAGCACCGAAAGCAGAAGTAAAGCCGGAAACCCCGAAGGTCAAGACTCCGGAAACAGAAATTCCGAAAACAGACGCTACGGTTACAAACGCTACGCCAAAAGAAGAAACTCCTGTAGTTGAAACAAAAAAAGAAGAAACAAATCAAAAATAAAATCTAATAGTATGCTAAGGACATTTCGAATCGGAGGTATACATCCGCCCGAAAATAAATTGTCTGCCGGTAAGAAGATTACCGCGTTAGCTGCTCCTAAGCAGGTAATCATACCGCTCAGTCAGCACATCGGGGCTCCGGCCCAGGCAGTGGTCAAGAAGGGTGACCCGGTTAAAGTCGGAACACTTGTCGCCAAGGCAGGAGGTTTCGTTTCCGCCAACATCCACTCGTCGGTATCCGGTAAAGTAAACAAAATAGATAACGCTCTCGACTCGAGCGGCTACAAACGCCCTGCCATCTACATCGATGTGGAAGGCGACGAATGGGAAGAAACGATCGACCGCAGCGATGCATTGGTAAAAGACTGCACACTGTCGTCCAAAGAGATCGTCGACAAGATTGCAGCAGCCGGTATCGTAGGTCTGGGTGGTGCGACCTTCCCGACACAGGTGAAGTTGATGCCTCCTCCCGGAAGCAAGGCCGAGATCATCATTATCAACGCCGTCGAATGCGAACCCTATCTGACTTCCGACCACTCCCTGATGATGGAGAAAGGTGAACAGATCCTGGTCGGCGTCACGCTGTTGATGAAAGCCGTAAACGTAAACAAAGCCGTTATCGGCATTGAAAATAACAAACCCGACGCAATCGCCCACCTGACGAAGCTCGCAGCCGCTTATCCCGGAATCGAGGTCATGCCGCTGAAAGTGCAATATCCGCAAGGGGGTGAAAAGCAGCTGATCGACGCTGTGATCCGTCGCCAGGTAAAGAGCGGCGCACTGCCTATCTCTGCCGGCGCCGTCGTACAGAACGTAGGAACCGCCTATGCTGTCTACGAAGCCGTCCAGAAGAACAAACCGCTGTTCGAACGTGTCGTAACCGTAACCGGAAAGGCTGTAGCCAACCCGTCGAACTTCTTGGTCCGCATGGGGACGTCGATCAACACGCTGATCGAAGCTGCCGGTGGTATTCCTGAGAACACGGGTAAGATTATCGGCGGCGGCCCGATGATGGGAAAAGCGTTGGTAAGTGCCGAAGTCCCTGTGACCAAAGGCAGTTCCGGCGTATTGCTCCTGACGAAGGAAGAATCTGTCCGCAAGCCGATGCAGGACTGTATCCGTTGCGCCAAGTGCGTGGACGTTTGCCCGATGGGTCTGAACCCGGCCTTCCTGATGAAGTTTACCGTCTATAAAGACTGGGAAAAGGCAGAGGCCAACTATATCCAGGATTGCATCGAATGCGGTTCCTGCAGCTATACGTGTCCCGCCAACCGTCCGCTGTTAGACCAGATCCGGTTGGGCAAAGGCAAAGTTATGGGTATTATTCGTGCAAGAAAGTCATAAAACAAAGAGCAATATGGAAAACAAATTATACGTATCGCCTTCGCCCCACATTCATGGCGGCGACAGCATAAGCAAAAATATGTACGGTGTGCTGATTGCCCTTGTTCCGGCTTTCTTGGTATCACTCTACTTCTTCGGACTGGGAGCGCTGGTCGTAACCGTCGCTTCGGTTTTCTTCTGCGTCCTGTTCGAATATCTGATTCAGAAGTTCCTGATGAAAAAGGAACCGACCATTTACGACGGTTCGGCTATCCTGACCGGTGTCTTGCTGGCGTTCAACCTGCCGTCAAACCTCCCGATCTGGATCATCGCCATCGGTGCGCTGGCTGCTATCGGTATCGGTAAGATGTCGTTTGGCGGCCTGGGCAACAATATCTTCAACCCGGCGCTGACGGGCCGTATCTTCCTGCTGATCTCTTTCCCGGCACAGATGACAACCTGGCCGTTAGCCGGACAATTGATGTCCTACACGGATGCAACGACAGGAGCAACCGTCCTTTCGCTGATGAACGAAGGCGCACTCGACAAGATGCCCGCACTCAGCGATATGCTGGTCGGCAACATGGGCGGTAGCCTGGGTGAAGTAAGCGCACTGGCACTGCTGTTGGGTATGTTCTATATGTTATGGAAGAAGATTATCACCTGGCATGTCCCGGTGTCTATCTTTGTCACGGTATTTGTCTTTACAGGTATCATGCACTTAGTGAACCCGGTCCAGTATGCAAACCCGTTCGTCCATCTGCTTTCCGGCGGTCTGATGCTGGGAGCGATCTTTATGGCGACCGACTATGTGACTTCGCCGATGAGCAAGAGCGGCATGATCGTCTACGGTGTCGGCATTGGTATCCTGACAACGGTTATCCGTCTGTTCGGTTCTTATCCCGAAGGTATGTCATTTGCCATCTTCATCATGAATGGAGTTACTCCGCTAATCAACAGTTATATGAAACCTAAACATTTCGGAGGAAAATAAGCATGGCAAAACTAAAATCAACATTACCCAATATGTTCCTTTCACTCACGATCATCTGTGTTGTGGCAGGAGCGATATTAGCAGGTGTGAACATGTACACCACCGGCCCGATTGCCGCCACTAAAGCAGCTGCACTGGAAGAGGCGATCAAAGCAGTCACACCGGCATTCGATAACAAACCGACCGAACAGGCTTATATGGCAGTTACGGCAGACGGCGATTCGCTGAAGATCTACCCGGCAACGAAAGACGGCCAGTTCGTAGGCGCTGCCGTGGAAAGCAATACGAAGAAAGGTTTCAGCGGCGAGATCAAAGTGATCGTCGGCTTCGACGCCACAGGCAAACTGCTCAACTACTCCGTACTGCAACATGCCGAGACTCCGGGTCTGGGCGCCAAGATGCAGGAATGGTTCAGCACGGACAAGAACAAACAGAGCGTGCTGGGACGTAACTTGGCCGACGGCGAACTGAAAGTATCCAAAGACGGCGGCGATGTAGACGCGATCACAGCAGCTACCATTACCAGCCGCGCATTCCTGAATGCCGTGAACCGCGCCTACAGCGCCTTCTCCGGTACCGACGGACTGACCGGCGCAACCGCATCATCCGATAACACAACTAAAGAGGGAGGAAACGACAATGAGTAACCTGAAAATATTGATGAATGGTATCATCAAAGAGAACCCGACATTCGTATTGCTGTTAGGTATGTGCCCGACGCTGGGTACGACCTCTTCCGCTCTCAACGGTATGAGTATGGGACTTGCCACGATGTTCGTACTGATCTGCTCCAACATCGTGATCTCCGCCTTGAAGAACCTGATCCCCGACATGGTGCGTATTCCGGCTTTCATTGTCGTGATCGCAACCTTCGTGACGGTCGTCCAGATGTGTATGGAGGCTTTCGTTCCGGCATTGTATGCCAGCCTGGGCTTGTTCATCCCGTTGATCGTTGTAAACTGTATCGTGCTGGGACGTGCCGAAGCATTCGCTGCCAAGAACGGCATCATCCCTTCCGCTTTCGACGGACTGGGTATGGGACTGGGCTTTACGATGGCCTTGACATTGCTGGGTGCTGTCCGCGAGTTGTTGGGAACCGGCAAGCTGTTCAACCTGACATTGATGCCCGAACAATACGGTTCACTGATTTTCGTACTGGCTCCGGGTGCTTTCATCGCACTGGGATATCTGGTCGCTATTGTAAACAAACTGCGTAAAGCATAAAAACGAACGATATGGAATATATATTGATATTTATTGCCGCCGTATTCGTAAACAACGTTGTACTGGCACAGTTCTTAGGTATCTGCCCGTTCCTCGGCGTATCCAAGAAGGTGGAAACGGCTGCCGGCATGGGCGCCGCCGTGACTTTCGTATTGACGATCGCTACTGTCGTAACGTTCCTCGTACAAAAATATATTCTGGATGCTTTTGGCTTGGGCTTTATGCAGACCATCAGCTTCATCCTGATCATTGCCGCATTGGTACAGATGGTGGAAATCATCTTGAAGAAAGTCTCTCCGGCCCTTTATCAGGCGCTCGGCGTGTTCCTTCCTTTGATCACGACAAACTGTTGTATCTTAGGTGTAGCCATCCTCGTAATACAAAAAGAATATAATTTATTGGAATCCGTTGTATATGCAATCTCAACAGCTATTGGATTTGCGTTAGCTTTGATTATCTTTGCAGGTGTCAGAGAACAATTAGCAATGACAAATGTTCCCGATGGCATGAAAGGGACCCCGATCGCCCTTATCACAGCAGGTCTGCTGGCTATGGCTTTCATGGGTTTTTCAGGGATTGTGTAATTACTAATCTAAATAAACACTAAGATGAAACAAAAGATTTTAGTAGCAGGTGGAACTGGTTACATCGGATCACACACCACAGTAGAACTGCAAAACGCAGGTTATGAAGTAGTCATCATCGACGACCTGTCTAACTCCAATATAGAAGTATTGGACGGCATCGAACGCATCACAGGCATCCGTCCTGAATTCATCAAGCTGGACCTGAAAGATAAGGAAGGAACCCGCGAAGCGCTGAAAGCCCATCCGGGAATCAAAGGTATCATCCTCTTCGCAGCCAGCAAGGCAGTGGGCGAATCCGTACAACAGCCGTTGAAATACTATCGCAACAACGTCGTTACACTGGTAAACCTGCTGGAGCTGATGCCGGAATTCGATATCGAAGGTATCGTCTTCTCCTCTTCCTGCACCGTTTACGGACAGCCTGATCCTGAAAACCTGCCTGTAACCGAGAACGCACCGATCAAACCGGCTACTTCTCCTTACGGAAACACAAAGCAGATCAACGAAGAGATCATCCGCGACACGATCCACGCCGGCGCTCCTTTCAAGAGCATCATCCTGCGTTACTTCAACCCGATCGGAGCACATCCGACGGCAGAGATTGGCGAATTGCCTAACGGCGTTCCCCAGAACCTGATCCCCTATCTGACACAGACAGCTATGGGCATCCGCAAAGAGTTGAGCGTGTTCGGTGACGATTATGACACTGTCGACGGCTCTTGCATCCGCGACTATATCAACGTTGTAGACCTGGCTAAGGCTCACGTAATCGCTATGGACCGCATGCTGGGCGGCAAGTCTTTGGACAATGTGGAAATCTTCAACCTCGGAACCGGCAACGGTGTTTCCGTACTGGAACTGATCAACACGTTCGAAGCTGCTACAGGCGTCAAAGTTCCGCACAAGATCGTTGGCCGCCGCGAAGGTGATATCGAAAAGGTTTGGGCAAATCCCGAACGCGCCAACAAGGTATTGGGCTGGAAAGCAACAGAAACACTTGCCGACACATTGGCTTCCGCCTGGAAATGGCAGGAAAAACTGCGCGAACGCGGTATCATGTAATCGGTAATATCCTCATAATTGATAAAAAGGGAAGCATCAGACGATGTTTCCCTTTTTTCATTTTACATTCACACCTTCCAAACCTGTATCAATCAGGTCGTTCTTGTGAACCCTCGACATTCTTTATAACTAAGGGTGAAATATATTATTTTTTATCACAAAACAACACGATATCTCCCTTTTTTCATTACATTGCAATCATCTTATATTTATTACTAACCAATAAAAAAGATAGTCATGAAAAAGATAAATTTGATTTACCTATTGACCTTATTGGTCATGGTATTTAGCAGATGTAGCAACGGAAACGAAGCACCTCCTTATACATATAATCTTAAACTGAAATTCGAGAACAGCTCCGGCAAGAATTTAGTAAACGGGCTAAAGTATCAGCAGGAAAGCGGTGGCTATTCGTACCAAGTCACAGATACGTATAAACTGCAAGTCTCATCAACCGATGTTTCGAACCAAAAAGAAATACTCTATGTCGAGGTTGAGAACGACCAAGCTGAATACTTGTATTTTTCATACAGTACTTTCGATAATGTGGCACCTACCATCACATGGAAATTAGTATGCCCGCATATATTCGGGGATAACGAAGAACATGTCATTACTTCACATTGGGAGGAAAAGAAAAACACGGCGCTTTGTGTAAAAATAACCTGTGATAACAAAGACTGCCAGTTTACACAAGACCAGGGAGCAAGCGCATATAAGGTTTTAATTCCCCTTCCCTAATAAAAAAGAAAAAGAGAATGACAAGAATTTCCTTATAATCAAGCACAAAGTAACCTCCGTCCACAGAGGAACTAATCGAATCACACCTGTGGTTCGTACGGCTCACGACTGTGATTCATACGGCTCACAGCCGTGAGCCGATAAGAAACCAGGCATCCGGCAACTAAAAAGAGCGGGGAGGAAGATTACTTCTCCAATATATTCAAGATAGCTTCCCGCCAATCTTCTCCATTTTCAGGCTGGTATGTATGAAAACCGAGGCCCTGCCCTACTTCTATATTCGACTTGGCATCGTCGACAAAAAGCGTTTCGGCCGGGATAAGCGGGGCGTCCTCTATCATCCGGTCGAAGATGGCGGCATCCGGTTTCGTCACTCCCACTTCATAAGAAGTGTACATTTTATCGAAATAGGCGGATATAGGACGACCGGCGGCGGTAAAGTCTTCGCTTCTCGCCCACGACTGGACAATCGGATTCGTATTGCTTAACAGATAAACCTTATATTTATTACGAAGCTCCAGGAGGAAATCCAACTTGTATTGAGGCACATCGGCGATAAAGCCCATCCAGGCATACTTGATCTCATCGTAAGTGAGTTGCTTGCCGGTATGATCGCATAACTTCCGGCAGAAGGTATCGACATCGATCTTCCCGTTCTCCACTTCCAGGAAAAAACCTTTCTGTTCATACGGATCGAGCAATTGTTTTGCATCCTCCACTCCAATCTCTTCAAAACGGCGTATGGCCTGGACATGATCCAAGTCGATCAATACGCCTCCCAAGTCAAATACTATATTTTTGATTGTTCCCATATTCATTATTTATTCTCACAAACTTACATAAAAGTGTCCGAACGACCAAATAAAAAAAGCAAAGGCCGTATGCAGCAGGTAAAACCACCCTCGCATACAGCCTTCACTGCAAACACTTATCACACAGGCACAAAACGGCTTGTGAATGTAAACTCATTTTATTCAAGTTTATGAATAACGAGGCCGGAACGCAGTTTCGGTTCGAACCAAGTCGTCTTGGGAGGCATGATGTTGCCGGTATCGGCAATGTCCATCAGCTGCTTCATGGTGACAGGATAAAGGGCCAACGCGACCTTCATCTCGCCACTGTCGACACGGCGTTGCAATTCTCCCAGCCCACGGATTCCACCTACGAAATCGATACGCTTATCCGAACGGAGGTCTTTTATACCCAAGACTTCATCCAGGATCAAGTTGGAAGAAATCGTCACATCCAGGACGCCGATCGGATCGTTATCGTTATATGTGCCCGGCTTGGCCGTCAGCGAATACCATTTCCCGCCTAAATAAAGGGAGAAGTTATGTAAGGCTGCCGGTTTATAAATATCCGCACCCTTTTCTTCCACAACGAAGTTCTTTCCTAATTTAGCCAGAAATTCATCTTCCGACAGGCCGTTCAGGTCTTTCACCACCCGGTTATAGTCGATGATCGTCAATTGGTTTGCCGGGAAACAGACAGCCATAAAGTAGTTATATTCCTCATCGCCTTTATGAGACGCATTCTGTTTGGCTTTTTCCGCACCCACCAGCGCAGCCGCAGCAGAGCGGTGATGGCCGTCGGCTATGTACAGGGAAGGCATTTCACCGAACAACTCCGTGATGCGGGCGATATCGGCAGCCTCGTCGATGACCCAGAAGGTATGTCCGAAGCCATCGTCCTTCGCTACGAAGTCATATTCGGGAGCGCGGGAGGTGTACTTGGCGACAATCCGGTCCAACTCGGCATTATCGGGATAAGCAAAGAATACCGGTTCGATGTTGGCATTGTTTACCCGGACATGCTTCATGCGGTCTTCTTCCTTGTCACGGCGGGTCAGCTCATGTTTCTTGATAACGCCATTCATATAGTCGGGCACGTAAGCACCGACAACTAAGCCGTACTGCGTCTTGCCGTTCATGGTCTGGGCATACACATAATAACATTCATCCTTATCCTGTACCAGCCATCCTTTTTCCTGAAACATCTGGAAATTGGCGGCAGCTTTCAGATAAACGGCAGGATCGTGTTCGTCCGTCCCGACCGGAAAATCGATCTCCGGTTTAATGATATGATATAATGATTTTTCATTTCCCCTCGCTTCTTCGCGTGCTTCTTCCGAGTTCAACACATCGTAAGGGCGGGAAGCTATTTGTTCGATCAAATCTTTAGGAGGACGAATTCCTTTGAAAGGTTTAATAATAGCCATAATAAGGAGTGTTTTAAATTACTTATTTACGCGGAATTTTTCGCAACCTTCTTTCAAAAAGCCTTCGATCTGCTTGGCGGCGGCAATACCGGCATTGATGTTGGCCTCGGCAGTCTGTGCACCCATCTTTTTAGGAGTGGAGAAATAGCGGCCGGCAAACTTGGCGGCAAACTCTTCGTTGGCAGCCGGCATGATGTCGGTTACATATTTCAGGTCTGCACGTTCTTCCATCAGCTTGATCAGTTCGGCTTCGTTGATCACTTCCTTACGGGCCGTATTGACTAACAGGCCGCCTTTCGGCATCTTGCCAACCAGAGCGTAATTGATGGAGTTCTTTGTTTCGGCAGTTGCAGGGATATGCAGGGAAACGACATCGCAGGTTGCATAGAGCTCTTCCGGCGAAGCGACCGGTTTCACGCCATCCGCTTCAATGGCCGAAGCCGGACAGAAAGCGTCGAATGCATATATTTCCATTCCGAAGCCTTTCGCGATACGGGCCACATTACGGCCGACGTTGCCATAGGCATGGATTCCCAATTTCTTACCTTTCAACTCCGTTCCCGAAGTACCGTTATAGAAGTTGCGGACAGCCATCACCATCATACCGAAAGCCAATTCGGCAACGGCATTGGAGTTCTGTCCCGGTGTATTCATCACACAGACATTATGTGCTGTCGCTGCAGCCAGGTCGACATTATCGTAACCGGCACCGGCACGAACCACGATTTTCAGCTGTTTTGCGGCATCCAACACTTCGGCATCGATAATATCACTGCGGATGATGATTGCATCCACGTCCTTGACCGCTTCCAGCAGTTTGGCCTTTTCACCATATTTCTCCAGCAGGACCAGTTCATCGCCTGCACCTTCCACTACTTCGCGGATCCCTTTCACAGCTATCGCTGCGAAAGGTTTATCTGTTGCTACTAATATCTTTGCCATAATCAATGCTGCTTTTCAAAGTCCTTCATACATGCAACCAAAGCTTCAACGCTGCTCTTCGGCATTGCGTTGTACAGAGAAGCACGGAATCCGCCTACAGAACGGTGTCCCTTGATACCGACCATACCGGCAGCCGCTGCAAACTTGCCGAACTCATCTTCCAGTTCTTTATATTCGTCATTCATCACGAAACATACATTCATGATCGAACGGTCTTCTGCTGCGACAGTTCCTTTAAACAACTTGTTACGATCGATTTCATCATACAGGATAGCTGCATTTTCCACGTCTTTCTTTTCCATTGCAGCAATACCGCCTTGTTCCTTATACCATTTCAACGTCTGCAAAGCTGCATAGATAGGCAATACGGGAGGGGTGTTGAACATGGAATCCTTCTTAATATGCGTGTTGTAATTCAGCATAGTAGGGATAGGACGGTCTACGTGTCCCAATGCATCCTGACGTACAATCGCCAACGTTACACCAGCCGGAGCCAGATTCTTTTGTGCACCGGCATAAATGATATCATATTTGGAAATATCGATCGGACGGGAGAAGATATCGGAAGACATATCGCAAACCAAACGGACCTTTACATCCGGATCCTTACGCATCTCCGTACCGTAGATCGTATTATTGGAGGTAAAATGGAAATAATCAGAATCTTCAGGCACCTTATAGTCTTTAGGGATATAAGTATAGTTAGCATCTTTGGAAGAAGCAACCACATCCACTTCACCAAACAATTTGGCTTCCTTAATCGCGTTAGATGCCCACGTACCAGTATCAAGATAAGAAGCTTTCTTATTCAAGAGGTTATAAGGTACCATACAAAATTGCATGCTTGCACCGCCTCCCATAAAGACAACTTCATAACCGGCAGGAACATCCAGTAACTCTTTGATCAATGCACGCGCCTCATCATTCACAGCTACAAATTCTTTACTTCTGTGGGAAATTTCAAGAAGGGATAAGCCCATACCCGCAAAATTCTCTACTGCAGCAGCCGTATTTTTAATTGTATACTCGCTCAAGATAGAGGGACCTGCATAAAAATTGTGCTTCTTCATACCAATGTCTTTTTAATGTTAAATATAATTCAAGTAACTAATTTTCCAAAAACAGGCGGCTAATGTACGAATTTAATCGAGAAACGAAAATTAAAAAGCGAAAAATATCAGCAAAACGTCGCAACTATTACCTTTCCAGTTACATTTATCTTTAATTTTCGCCTTTCAATTATCAATTTTCAATTTCTAATACCGATCGCCCCACAAACGTCTCATTTGTTCAATTAGTTTGTGTTCGGATGGATTTTCCTGTCCTTTCCACAGCCGTTCGTTCAAAATTTCCTTCGGAAGGAACTCTTGCTTGACAAAATGATTTTCATAATCGTGTGCATATTTGTAGTCTTTTCCGTAATTCAACTCCGCCATCAATTTGGTCGGTGCATTTCGTAAATGGAGGGGAACAGGCAGGTTTCCTGTGCGGTTCACCAACTCTAACGCATCGTTAATCGCCATATAAGCCGAATTACTTTTAGGACTGCATGCCAGATAAACGGTCGTTTCCGCTAAAATGATCCGTCCTTCGGGCCAGCCGATTTTCTTTAAGGCGTCAAAACAAGCATTTGCCAACAATAAAGCATTCGGATTCGCCAATCCGATATCTTCCGATGCTGAAATAACTAAGCGGCGGGCTATAAACTCCGGGTCTTCACCACCGGCAACCATACGCGCCAACCAGTAGATAGCGGCATCCGGATCGCTTCCGCGGATGGATTTGATGAAAGCGGATATGATGTCATAATGCATCTCCCCTCCTTTATCGTACGCCGCAGGATTTTCCTGCAACCGCTCCACTACCTTTTCATCTGTTATTTCAATCTTTTCATTTCCTTCTTCTGCAGCGACTACGAGTTCCAGGATATTCAGCAACTTCCGTGCATCACCGCCTGAATAACGCAACATGGCGTCCGTCTCGGCCAGTACGATATTCATATCCTTCAATACGATATCTTCCGTAACCGCCTTATTCAACAAAGTCAACAGATCAGCCTTCTCCAACGACTTCAAAACATATACCTGGCAGCGTGAAAGCAACGGACGGATGACCTCGAACGAGGGATTTTCGGTTGTGGCTCCGATCAAGGTTACCACTCCCGTTTCCACTGCATTGAGCAGGGAGTCCTGCTGCGACTTGCTGAAACGATGTATTTCATCAATAAACAGGATCGGTGAAACGGTATTGAAAAAGCGGTTTCCTTTTGCCTTTTCTATTACCTCCCGTACATCTTTCACTCCTGAACTGATTGCGCTCAACGTATAGAACGGAGCTTCCAGTTTATTCGAAATAATCTGTGCCAGCGTAGTCTTTCCTACTCCCGGAGGTCCCCACAATATAAAAGAAGGGACACGGCCCGCATCAATCATCTTCCTAAGAACAGCACCCGAACCTACCAGGTGTTTCTGCCCGATATAATCGTCCAACGTTTTCGGACGTAATCTCTCTGCTAACGGTTGACTCATCATGCCAACAAAAGTCGTATATTTTATTTACTTTTCAAAGTATAAATGCCGTAAAAATTCAGGGCGATTTTGATGTTTGACAACAGGAAAATATGATAA
The DNA here is from genome assembly GCF_049860805.1 of Parabacteroides vesiculifaciens. Taxonomy (NCBI): domain Bacteria; kingdom Pseudomonadati; phylum Bacteroidota; class Bacteroidia; order Bacteroidales; family Tannerellaceae; genus Parabacteroides; species Parabacteroides vesiculifaciens. The sequence continues at coordinate 438,165 of NZ_CP187555.1, read as the reverse complement.
AAAGAAAGCACACACCCGAACACACGCCAATCAAAGCCACAAAACAGTATCATTTTGTCATTTTTACTATTCCTATTGCCCATATAGAATCATAAAAGATCAGGCTGTATTAAACAAACATCCGTTCAACACAACCTGTCCTCCTGCATCTATCGCCCCATTTTATTTCGGCGTGATATTTTCCAGATCACGTATAACTGTCATATCCATAATATCACTATATATCTCCGTTGTCCGCACGCTCTTATGCCCCAAAAGTTTCTGGACCGTCGTGATATTCGCTCCATTATATAATAATAAGGTAGCATTGGTATGGCGTGCCATGTGGAAAGACAGCCTTTTATCTATTTCCGCCAGCCGGCTAATCCTTTTCAACTGCTTGTTCACATTCGAGTTTGCCGAGGCAGAAACGCCAAACAGCGTTCTGGAATAACGCTTGCGATATCGATCGTAAACAGAAAGGGCCTTCCCGTCGAACAATAGGAACAAAGGAAGCCGGACGTTCACATCCGTTTTGACCGATGAATAGATCAGCCATAGTTTATCATCGATCAGATGGAAATTATCCGGCCGTATATTTACAATATCGGAAAAGCGAAGCCCGGTGTAACAGCTGAAGAGGAACATATCGAGCGTTCGTCTGAGCGTACGTTGCAATTTAGGAGCGACCTTCTCCAACCTCCCCAATTCTTCGGGTGTCAGGTGGCCACGTTTACTCTCCATATATTTGATCTTATACTTACGGAAAGGATATTTTTGCAATTCGAACAAATCCTTATTAATCGCCAGGTTAACATATCTTTTCAGATGCTTCATATGCTTGGCAATCGTATTCCGGTGATACTTATGCTCAAGAAGGAAATGTTCAAAATCACAAAGGAAATTAAAGGTAAGATCATCAAAAGAGACTTGCTGCTGATACTGGCACAAAACCTGCAAAGTAGAAAAATGATTCTTTAGCGTGGAAAGCCTTAAATTACTATGCTCGATCTCATTTTTCATAAAAGAGACAAAAGAAGAAGAAACAGACTCAAAATCTCCCCTCTCTCTCAGATATTCCAAGGAGAACGGACGCCCACTCTGGACCATATCTAATTCGATCCGCTCCAAATAAGTAATATAATCCTCCATGTACTGATTGAGTTCATCCATATTGGGATGATTCCTCACAGCTTTCTTCTTGCTATCCCACTGTGTGGGCTTAACATAGATTTTCGTCGAGAAATACTTCTTCTGCCTATTCAGGTAGGCCTCTACCTGAATCAAAGCCTTTCCTTCTGCATTCAATCGCTTTTTCCGATTGAACACCAGATTGTAAATAACTTTTTCCATGATATACATTATTTTCTGAATGAGAACACGAAGGAACAATAATAAGTTCTTTGTTTCGTATGAGACAAACTAAAAGTTTGTTATATTTCGTGTTTCAATAGAAGAAAAACCACTCGTAAGACGAACATATCAAGGCAGGAACAAAGACAAAAAAAAGAGACGTGTTCAAAAAACACGTCTCTTTTTTCCCTTTTTCAGATGTAAACCTTTCTTCTTTTATAAAGTAGGTTGCGAAGCTGCCGGATTATTATCTGTATCAGAAATACCAGTATTGGTCTCCATTTCACATTGCGGAATACGATAGATCATAATCTGAGACTCCGGATCCAGATTAAACTGTACGGAAGCATGATAATTCGTATTTTTACGTACGACCGGCTTCTTCAAGCGCAGAAGATCGAACAAGGAATAACCTTCACCCCAAAGTTCCACACGGCGTTGCAACCAAACCTCATCTTGAAATTGCTGTGGCGAAGTAGCTTTGCTAACAAAAGAGGGGTCACGATATGCTTGTACGAAGTTTTCCAATGTAGACTTACCTGCAGCCAGATTGCCACTCATTGCTTCAGCTTCCGCCTTAATCAGATACATTTCTTCCACACGCATCAATGGCCAGTCCGAAGCATTAGTTGTATTCCCAAACACACTCTGATAAGCTCCAAATTTAGTATTCACATACGGTTCAAGACCAAAATACTCAACGACAGAATAACCTTCTACCTTTTCGTTGTCTATTAATGAAGAAGTGTTATCCGGAGACAAAAACCATTGTTTACGAATATCAGTATCCGGAATCTGATCATACAAAGCCACATTTATTTTTCTGTATCCATCAGGTACACCAGAAGTATATCCATTACCCGTAAAAGAACATAAATGAGATGGCCAGTTAATGATGCCAGTCTGTACAACATCATTATCCGGAGTAATCATGACTCCCCAAAGCCAAGAATTTGCAGTAGCCGAATTAAATGTCGGAGTAGATACATCTGCCAAAGATTGCGGAGTTCCTCCGGCAATCGCTTTTTCTGCATCTTTTGCAGCATCCGCCCATTTCTGCATCAACAGATTGGCACGGGCACGCAAGCCATATACGACCGCTTCATCCAATTGGTCTTTATTCGCCCCATTATCAAAACCGGCCAACAATTCTGCAGCCTGGTTCAAGTCGCTCATAATTTGATCATATACCTGCTGAACAGTAGCACGAGGATTATTTTGCATTTCTTGGTCAGTCATCTTCTCGGTTACAATAGGTACAGCCAAGGCACTTTCATGACCGGCATAAGTAAACTGATAAATCTGAACCAGATTCAGATAGTCGTATGCACGAGCAGCCAAGGCTTGACCACGATAAATTTTCAGAGAAGCATCTTCTGTTGCCGGATCAATCAAGCTCAATACGTTATTGGCCGCCTTCAGATGATTATAAAAAGTTTTCCAGATCAGCTCATCCATAGAACTGTCATAAACACGGTCAGAATAGTTTTGGGAAGTGTTAAACCAATTATATCCTGTAACCAGAGCTACAAGATCCTGTCCTCCTGATTCCAATGCCATAGAGACAGCTGGTACTCCATAATCATTATGATAAGTAGAAGCATCATCGGAAATTGTTCCATAAGCATTCAATTTAGCAGCCATGGCATTTACCTCGGCCGTGATCAAGTTAGGTCTGTCTTTGATCGTTTCTTCTTTCTGACTGTCAGAGACATATTGGCCTTCAGGATATTTATCCAAATCGCAAGATGCCAGTATAAGAGTGGCAGTTGCGAACATCATATATTTGTTTGTTAATTTCATATTCAAAAACAATTTAATGGATTAGAAATTCAATGAAATACCACCTGAAATTGTACGGATCGGTGAATAAACATTATCAGAAGCAACATAGCCTTGACGTGGATCCAGCCCCTTACGAGCAGTCAACAATGCAACATTGTCTGCAACGAAATATAAACGTACACCATCAATCTGCAATTTACGAGTCAAGTTTTTCGGCAAAGTATAACCGAATGTAATATTTTGCAGACTCAGATAATCGGAACTTGTCAAAAAGCGATCAGACAATCTGTTGGTATATTTATCAGTTATATTCATACGAGGGACGTTGGTATTTTTGTTTTCGGAAGTCCATACATTCAACATATCTTTATGCAAGGCACTACCTGTAGCAGCAGGGCTCATCAATTCCTGGTATGTGTAGTCCAAAACACGACCACCTACCTGATAAGCAAATGAAATTGACAAATCAAAACCGTAAGCCGTAAAACTTGTACCGAATCCACCATACACTTTAGGAAGAATGTCTCCTGTCGCAAAACGATTTTCCGTTGCCGCAGAATAAGAAGTCGTAACAGTGTTACCATCAGCATCCGGTTTCAATAGAGCCCACTGGCTTTCCCCTGTTTCAGAATTTACACCGGCATATTTCGGTAAATAAAGCTGATACATCGATTCATCTTCACGATAGATACGACCACCATCGATCATCTGACCATTCAATTCAGGTGCCAATTCCAAAACTTTGTTTTTGAAATGAGTCAAGTTCAAATTTACACTCCATGAAAAATCTTTTGTTTCGATAATATTTGAATTCAAATCGATTTCAACACCGCGGTTCACCATAGAACCAACATTTTCCGGGAAACGAGAATATCCCATCGAGGCTGCAACAGGTTTGAAATAGAGCATATCTGTAGTCTTACGAGAAAAGTATTCAGCTGAACCACTTAGTTTACCACCCCAGAACGTAAAGTCAAAACCGGTATTGAAACTGTGAGAAGTTTCCCATGTAATATCTTTATTTCCTTTATAATACAAAGATGTTGAGAAATCACCATTACTGTTTGCCAAAGTAAACTGATCTTGATACGGGTAATAGTTGCGATATAAACCACCCTGATACATCAAATTATCATTACCCTGTAAACCGTAACTGATTTTAAACTTCAACATATTAATCCAACTTTGGTTTTCCAGGAAAGCTTCTTTATTCAGCAACCAACCTGCACCAATCGACCAAAAGTTACCCCAACGATTATCCGGATGGAAGCAAGAAGAAGCATCACGACGATAAGAAGCCGAACCGAAATATTTCCCGTCATAATCATACTGCACGCGGAACAACCAACCTTCAGTTGCATAATCTTTTGAATAAGAGGAGTTGTATTGATTTGAAATACCATTATCCAATTCCGGAACATTCGGATTATACAGTTTTTCGCGCTGACCATATAAATATTGGAATCTATAGTTATAGCTTTCATGGCCAGCTAAAACATCCAGATTGTGTACATCATTAAACGTTTTGTTGTAAGTTAATAAATACTGCTGATTTACACTAAATGTACGTTGAGAAGAAACTGAAATCAAACCACCGACACCTGTCGTTTCCGAATATTGTCCATAGAACGGATTCACCATATCGGTATGGCGAACATTATTGGCATCCACTCCAATATTTACCTTAGCCTTAATACCACCCCAGATATCAACATCGGCAAACCATTTGCCACTAACTACATCACCAGAATATTTCATTTTGTCCAACATATAGCTAGCCAAAGGATTAGCATTAGGGATTGTGTTACGAGACCCATTTGTATCTTGCCCTTTCTTTCCATAATCATAACGCAGGAAACCACGATTATCACTCATAATGTTCCCCTGTGCGTCACGGATATACATCGGATAGATTGCTCCCATAATATTAGAAGCATAAAATATATTCGCGTTTGAAGTTCCACCTTCTGTATCCTGTTCGCGGCTATCATAATGGGTAAATGAAATATTAGCACCCATTTTCAACCACGGTTTTACCTGATAGTCAGCTTTCAAACGGGCTGAATAACGCTGAAAACCGGAATTAGGAACAATGCCTTGATCATCCAGATAACCTGCAGACATATAAAAGTTCATTTTGTCAGAAGCTCCACTAACACTCAAATTATATTCCTGACGAACATTATTTTCGAAAATTTCATCTGACCAATTATCCGGAGTATAATAATAAGTTCCATCGGAATAACCAAGTGTAGCTTTAGGATTCAATTTTCCATCCATACCGATCAACATTTCCCCTGTCGGAACAGAATAGACCTGATATCCTAAGTAAGATCCAGAAAGTAAGGCTTGATTAGCATATGCATTGGCGTTTACCAAATCACCAGCAGCAGCATAACCTTCCAAATCTGCATTATAAATAGAAGAATAATTCAATTCATAGAATTTCGCAGGATCATTAATCGTTTCATAATTAGGCACACCACGTTTATTTACACCCCATTTAGCATCAAAACTAACACGAGCTTCACCACTTTTACCTTTTTTAGTTGTAATCAAGATGACACCATTAGCACCACGGGCACCATACAACGCATTAGATGCAGCATCTTTCAATACAGTCATAGATTCGATATCAGAAGTACTGATCGCAGAAATCTCACCGTCATAAGGAACGCCGTCAACTACATATAAAGGCTTATTGCTAGCTGAAATAGAGCCGATACCACGAATCCGGATCTCGGCATCTTTACCAGGCTGCCCGCTATTGCTCGTTGTCTGTACACCAGCGACCTGCCCTGTCAAAGCATTTGTGACATTTGAAGTTTGACGAGATGTAATTTTCTCGCTTTTAATTGTTGCAGCAGATCCAGTGAAAGCACTTTTCTTAGCTGTACCATAGGCAACAACCATTACTTCATCAAGCATCTGATTATCACCTTCCAATACCACTTTTACATTCGGTTTCACCCCGATTTCCTGGGCTTTCATACCCACAAAAGAAACTACCAGAGTCTTTGCAGAACTCACTCAATATATAATTTTCTAATTATCAGTATATTACGCTATGTTTATTTTTAAATCATCATCCATTTATAAGAGATGACGTTCTAAATACCCAATAAGCATATTTGTTTAACATACAACACATTAAGGTATTTAGTGTAAATAATAGCTACATCCGTAATACTCCCAAATAGCGCTGAAGTTCTACCGATTTCTTTCTGATTTTTTGATCTAGATTAAACTATTTTGCAAGATTCCGATACACATTTTTAAGCCAATACTCACTACATTTATTTTAAAATATAGCTGCTTCTTTATCTATAAAACTCTATTTACTTACAATGTGTAAGTAAATAAAAAGAGCCGGGTTCTGACTAATAGAACCCGGCTCTCAAAAAATATTATTCTATCTTTTTATGGAAGAGTAATAAGAATAGAACCACCTTCGCCTGTGTAATCAAATCCACCTTGTAAAGCTTCTATATAATAGTAAGGAGCTAACTGAAATGTTTTGTCATCAAGCTGTTTATTATTTACCAAACTGATTCCTGCAAAATCACTTGGATGGTGAGCATAGATTGCATTTGAAGCATTCCCATCATAGTTGATTCCAATAAAGAATTTATTATAATAAATGATGCCATCCTTAATCCAAAATTCAATATAGTCACACGAAGTTGCGGCTACAGCATTTCCCCATTCACCGTCATCATTTTTCAAACCTTGTTCATAAGGTTTCATTACACGATAACGATCAAAGCCATCCGCTTTTTGAATTTCCACATTATAAGGCTTTTCTGTAAAAGCTAAAACATCTGCAAATGTACCAGTCCCCAAAGATACCCAGTTATAGTCTTTATTAACCGTAACTGAAACAGTATTACTACCACTTATAGGTTCATTTGTATTATCCAATGTTAATGTGACATTCAATTCTTTGCCAATTTCCAAAGGAGATACATTTACAGTGATTTTTGTCATATTTTCACCTGCTGCAAAAGTATAGCCAGAAACGGTACAACCACTCAATGGTTCGTCATCTACCATAGCAGTCAATGCAACAGTTCCACTTAATTCACCACCAGCATTTGCACGTACAATGTCTACAGTAAAAGTCGGATCAACTGGTGAAACTGTAATGTTGGCTAAAGAAGCATTTATAAAGGCCGCCCCATCTGTAGCATCTGTATATATAGCACATTCTTGTTCACTATCACAGGCAGTAAAGCTCAGTGTAATTAATAGAAGAGCTATCAATGTTGATATTTTTGAAATATATTTCATCGCTTTAATCTTTTAATCAGTGAATAAATTTTATTTAGTATCACCTACCGGGTTTTGGTCTTTTGTCGGATCCATATTAACATTTCCATCAAACTCAGTTTGGGGAATTGTCAATACCCACATATAGCTTTCCGGGTCATTTGCATTGCGATTAACAAGCAAAGCATCAGTCGGCCAACCCATTTCTGCTGTTCGTTTGAATCCCTGTTTCAAACGGCGAATGTCATAAATACGCCCAAATTCACCCCAAAGTTCAATTCTGCGTTGTGTAATAATTTCTTCCAATAGCGAACCTGTATAATCGGTAGTCAATTTTCCCATAGATGTACCGGATTTTTGAGCACAGTTGTAAGATGCGTCACGCTTACTCATCAAATCCATTAAGTATTCACGTGCACCGGCGTCATTTCCTAAACGGCATTCAGCCTCCGCTGCAATAAGATACATCTCTTCAATACGCATCCAGACATAGTCTCCCATCCAAGTTTGGATATCGGAAAACTTAAATTTTTCCTGTTGATAACCACCATCTTTATTGTTGGCATCTTTGGGATTCCACCATACCAGACGTTCGTCTTCCGTACCTATTTTTCCATACAGTTCCTTGCTGATCTGCTTACGGGCTGTTGCTCCATATTTATCGGCTGTGGCATCCATGTGTGAGAACAAGCTTGCATACATACCGCTTTGATCAGAAATGATTTCAGCTCCCCACATGACATTAGATGCGCTTGTATTGTTCAGACCTTTAAATTCTGAAACTTTTGCAATCGTGCATTTACTTGTCGCAATTGCATCTTCTGACGCTTTTTTAGCTGTAGCCCAATCTTCCATCACTAATGCGATACGAGCTTGTAAGCCCAAAGCCGTGGTATAGTCAATATGTGAAATATGTTTACGAGTTGTACCGTTCAATTTTTCGACTGCTTTGTTGATGTCACTCATAATCTGATCATATGTCTCTTGTACCGTAGAACGTGGTTTACCTTCCGTTCCGGCAACTGTCGGCTCGATATAGATCGGACAACAAGGTTCAGCCTCGTGTCCTTTATAAGTCCGGGCAAAGCTCTGCGCCAACATAAAATAAGAATAAGCACGTATTGCGTAAGCTTGCCCCATAATGTAGTTTACTTCCGCTTCTGTACCAGCCATAGTCTCTTCTGCTGCAAGTATATAATTTGCATTAGATATCCAAGTATAATAGCAATTCCATAAATCATATGGACGCCAAGTAGTAGTGGTATATCTACTTTTTACGTTATACAAACAATCGTACCAAAACCAACCGCTACCAGCTGCGGCCATGATCATGTCTTCTCCCATAACATCAGCCATCAGATTGTAAGCACTGATACCGAAGCACTGATGCGTGTTTCCTGTTGGAGACCATGCTGAATACATGGAACGATAAAGACCGTTCAGGGGAACTAAAGCCGCATTTGCATTTGCCAATAGTCCACTCCCGGACATTGAATCGGTCGGATTGGTATCAAGAGAACTTTCCAAGCAAGACGACAGAGTCGTACAAGCCACCAAACCGACAATCATATATTTAAATATCTTTTTCATCTTGTTTCTTATAAAATAATGTTTCTATTTTAGAAATTAATTTCTACACCAAAAGAATAAGTCTTATTAGGAGCATATGAATAATCCGTTTCACCTTTGAAACTATATTGAGGATCCATACCTTGCAAATGTGAGAATAATGCCAAATTATCAATAGAACCAAATACACGGACATTACCCAATTTTGCTTTTCTCATCCAGTCCTTAGGCAAAGAATAACCTAATGTGATATTTTTGATTGCAAAATAAGATGCATCAACCAAAAAGCGATCTGTTGTTGTATAAGAACCATTGATTTCCACACGAGGAACATCTGTGATATCTCCTGGTTTTTGCCAACGGCGCAACTGGTGTTTGTTCCATGTATTTGTCGCATATTGAGCATTCATAGAGCCCATATACAGGCCATCATATATCTTACCACCAATAGAATAAGAAGTCAAGATTGATAAATCAAAACCTTTGTAAGAAAAATCAGTACCAATACTTCCGTAGAGATCCGGAATACGACTTCCCAAATAATATTTGCTGGTTGATGCTTTCGAATAGTCGTCACTAATACGTTCATTGATGATATTTCCATTCTCATCCTTGTCGTACACCCAATAAAGCTGAGCTCCTGTTGCCGGATCTACTCCTGCAGATTTAGCCATATAGAATGTATTGATAGGCATACCTTCTTTGATACTATAAACACCTTTAATAATTTCAGGTGCTGTATTAGTCAGTTTCAAAACTTTATTTTTTACAGTAGATCCCATCAAACTTATATTCCAAGTGAAATCGTCTGTTTTAATAGCCGTACCTCTTACTTCAAATTCAAAACCCGAGTTTCTCATATCCCCGACATTTGCATTGTAACCATTGAACCCAGTGGAAGTAGCCATTGGATAACTCAGTAACATGTCAACGGTTTTACGATTGTAATATTCGGCATTGACAGTCAAACGACTATTTAATAATGTAGCCTCAATACCAACGTTCAAATTTCCATTTTTTTCCCAAGAAACAGCTTGATTTTCCAGAGAAGAAACCAACCCACCTATTTGATTAGAATTCGGCCATCCCAAATCATACAGACTTTGCCATAAATAATAATTACTTACTCCACCAGACAGAATATTATCATTACCTTGTTGTCCATAGCTTAATTTCAAAGACAGGTTGTCGACCCACTTAACATCTTCCATAAAAGCTTCTTTAGAAATACGCCAGTTTCCACCTATAGACCAGAATGTACCCCAACGATGGTCTTTATGGAAGCGAGAAGATCCGTCAGTACGCAATGATGCTGAGAAATAATATTTTTCATCATAATTATAGTTGAAACGTCCTAACCACGATTCGATACGATATTTGTCCGTATAAGAATCGGCTGCATACAAAGTTGTTCCTGGACGAAGTTCAAGGATACCGTCTACCAGATTTGTCTTACCTGCTTGTAAATATTCATAACTATAAGCATAAAACTCATGTCCGGCCAGAACATCAAAAGAATGTAATCCGAAAGAACGGTCCCATGACAACAGTTGGTTAAAAGTATAACTCTGCATACGTGTATTATACTTAGTCAACAAACCACCTGCTGTAGCTTGGTTACCGTGATACATATTCATATAACTCATCCGTGCCTGATTACGGTAATCAAGACCGAAATTCACATTCAGTTTAATTCCCTTGAAAATTCCGAAGTTATCTTTATCCGAACCAAAAGTCACGCCAGTACGAAGACTCGCTACATCATTCTTTTTATTCGACTTGTCGTCAGTCAAACCGCCAACCGGATTGTAATCTGTATAACTTCCCGGACGCCCATTTTCACCATAGTCCAACTGAGGTCTACCATCTTCACCTAATATATTCTTTCCATCCAATCCTTTCATATAGACAGGGAATAATGGTGAAACAAACTGAGCAGAATACCATACATTTGATGTGGAAGATCCGTCATAATCACTATAATCCTGTACAGAATTAGATAAGGAAGCATTTACATTGGCCTTAAACCAATCTGTTACATTAGAATTAACGTTTACACGAGCATTGTAACGTTGGAAACCTGTATTGATAAGAATACCGTCTTCATTCAGATAACCAAGAGAAAACATATATTTTGTTTTTTCAGAACCTCCATTTACGGATAATTGGTGTTCTTGTCTGAATGCATTATCTCGTTGAACTGCATCCATCCATCGTTCATCCCAAGCAGAAACAGCATCAGCTTGTACCATTCCTGTTTCAGGATTGATCAAATTGTCCCATGTATAATTCTTAAATGGGTTATATAGTTCACCTCCTAAATTGGCACTTAGACCAGCTCTTGCCATCTGTTGTGCTTGTTCCCATGAATAGCCTGAGTTGAAAGCATAACCGTTACGAAGAGCTTCATAAGTTAATTGCACAAATTCTTTCTGATCGACCATGTCATACGGCTGGATAGCACGTGAGGCCCATCCTACAGTAGAACGCCATGTTACTTGAGCTTTTCCTTCTTTACCCTGTTTAGTTGTGATCATAACGACACCGTTCGCACCACGCGCACCGTACAAAGCACCAGCAGAAGCGTCCTTCAATACAGTCATAGACTCAATATCAGACGGATTGATAGAACTTAAAGAACCATCGAACGGAATACCATCGACAACGTACAAAGGGTCTTGTGATGCATTAATTGAACCATAACCACGGATTACAATGGAAGCATCTTCACCAGGCTGTCCGGATCCTGAAGTTGTCAACAGACCTGTAGCCTGCCCTTCTAACCCTTTTGTTAAGTTCGTAATAGGACGAAGTTCTAACTTTTCATTATTAATCGTAGAAGCCGATCCCGTAAAAGAACTTTTTTTCGCGGTTCCATAAGCAACGACCATTACTTCATCAAGCATCTGGTTGTCAGATTCCAAAATAATTTTCAAATCAGATTTCACTCCAACTTCCTGAGCCTTCATACCCACGAAGGAAACAACCAGAGTCTTTGCAGAACTTGGTACATATGTAATATGTTGATTATTAACTTATTAAGTCTATTTGACTTTAAAGATAGGTAGGAAGAATTATTAAATTACTATTCTGTTAATATGTTATATATCTGATATTTATAGGATTTTTAGATATAAGTGGAAATTCTTTCATAAAGAAAAATATGACTTATTTTCTACTTGTTTCTCGTTCTTGAGATTGACGTGGAATCACATTTAAACCGACCGTGCAAACACTTGATTGAATCGGCTTATTCTTTTGCAATACCGCGTCAAGCATAAGGACAAGAGAGCTCGCTTTGCCAGGAAGTGAATTCGCCTATTTTAAATGTTAAATCATACAACAACTTTTCTAAAACTGTGGATATGTGTAATTGTTTATTATCCAGTATCTTATATTATTTGCAGTTTCTTAAAAAATATTACCCGCATAGGTAATTTGAAATAAACGGGGTAGAAAATCAAATTTCATGCGCTACTGTTTCGATTTAGACCAACGGATATTTTTGAAAACTGTACAATAAGCCAAGGATAACAATAAGCTTTGTTTTGAAGAAAAACTGAACTATCTAAATAATGATTCAAATTTGTCAAAATGTCAGACTTGCCATCCTGAGAATTGTCTGTATGCCACCATTGGGGCTAATGGTTATAAATAGGGAAAGGAGAGGGCGTTTGCGATTGTCATTTTGTTAACAAGGCTGCCGGAAAGTTACTTTTTGTCGCCGGAAAACCGGAATAGTATAGAAGAATAAATTGACGCGTTGGTAAAAAGGATGGATTCCAGTCAAAAAGTCAATCGCAAAAGGTCTTTATAGCAAAGGCTGCGAGGTGTTAAAACAGCTTTCAAAGGCCTTTTGGAAGCCTTTTTACCCTATTTTTTCCCTTTGTTTCAGTTCGTCCGGCAAAATCATCGAGATCATTTCTCAATTTCATCCCGATGATTTGCCTGAAATATCCCAATGATTTTGGAAAACCATTGAGATCATTTTAAAAATCATTTAGATGATTTTCCGGAAAGAGTGCAAAAACAAGCGGACTTCAGGCTGAAAAGCATAAAAACAGGAATATGCGTGTCAGTAAAAACGCCTGAGATAATACAAATAGATAGAAAATACTCATATTGACGATAAATTAGATAGTTCCGTCATGGATCGTAATGTCGTTGTCTTTTGTTATTCTGTCATAGCGGGCTTGATCTTTTTCAAGATCTGATTTTGACGCGGTTACTCTAAAGCACATTGCCATCAAGCTTCTTTTTGGACTGTCTGGCATCAATACCTGATTAGAGTAACGCATTGACGAAGTCGGGAAGAATGAACTGTTTAAAATTTCCAACAGAAAAATCCACAAATCTTTATCAGCCTGTAATTATTTTCTACCCTCGTAGACCCAGGGTATGTTTTCACCCCTTAGAATCGCCCAAAAACGATGCTCAGACGAGAGGTTAAAAATAGATAATTTTAAAAGAGGCAAAATTTAAGACATTCCATAAGGGTTCAATCAAAAATATCGATTTAGCATGATCCATTGTTAATTATCATCCCCTTTTTTATAAAATCCTATTAGTTTTTAGTTGTTATAATAAATTTATTATTACATTTGCGATCTCTTAGGAATATTTATACATTGCTTGTGTGTATAAAAAACAGATAGTGCAAATTAGTTATTTATAAGTTAAACAAAAAAAGTGTGTCTATGAAAAGGTTAACTTTCCTTTTATTCTGCCTATTATTAGGTATTGGGATGGCCAACGCTCAGACGACGAAAGTAACAGGTACTGTTATTTCGGCGGATGACAATGAGCCCATCATTGGTGCATCTATAGTTGTTAAAGGTACGACTATAGGTACGGTAACAGATTTTAATGGTGCATTCTCTCTGGATGTACCAAGTTCTGCAAAGACTCTGGTAATTTCCTTTGTAGGTATGAAGCCTTTGGAAATCGGAGTTAAGCCGACTTTATATGTGAAGTTGGAGAGTGATAATCAGATGCTTGATGAGGTTATGGTTGTTGCATACGGTACTGCAAAGAAATCATCTTTTACCGGGGCAGCATCATCTGTGAATACAGAGAAAATATTAAAAGATGTTCCTGTTACATCTTTTGAACAAGCCTTGCAAGGCGCTACAACTGGTCTGACAGTCAATTCAAGTAGCGGTCAGCCGGGTGCAGGTTTAAGCATTCGTATTCGCGGTACAGGTTCAATGAACGCAACAAATGAACCTCTTTATGTAATCGACGGTGTACCTGTTGTATCTGGAGATATCGCCGTATCAGGGGTGAGTGGTGACTCTAAAGCTTTTAATATTATGTCTTCAATCAATCCAAGCGACATTGAAAATATTACGGTATTAAAAGATGCTGCAGCTGCTTCATTATATGGTTCACGTGCTGCAAATGGTGTTATCCTGATCACGACAAAGAGAGGTAAAGAAGGTAAAACCCAGATTAATTTCAAAGCAAACTGGGGATTCTCCGATTGGGCCGTTAAAAACAGAGAAACCGTTTCGGGCGAACAGCAGCATGAACTTACTTATGAAGCTTACTACAACGAAGGCATCCTGTATAAAGATATGTCCGAAGAGGAAGCAAGAGCTTATGCACAAGATGGAGCCGATACATTCGCCCCTTTGAGAGACAAGTATTCGAACTGGGAAGATGCGTTATTCAAAAAAACGGCATTTAATCAGAATTATGAATTTTCGGCACAAGGTGGTAGTGAGCAAACAAGCTTTTTTGCTTCTTTAAACTACAAAACCGAAGATGGTATGATAAACAATACCGGTATGGAAGGTTTTACCGGTAGAGTGAATGTGACTCATAAGTCCAAAGATGGAAAAATGCAGATGGGAGCTAATATCTCATTCTCAAAACAAAAATCAGAAGTAGCTTCTGAAGGTACAGCTTATGCAAACGCTTATTTTGTAAAGAATTGGTATGCTATTCCTAACCTCCCTATCTATAATGAAGACGGCTCTTTCTATGAAGGTTTTCCATTGGACGCATTAAACGTTCCAAACCCGCTTAAAGACCAGGGATTGGATAAAAACACATCTGAAGTGTTGAGAAGTTCCAATTCTTTATGGGCTTCCTATAAAATCATTGAAGGCCTGACTATCAAAGAAACATTAAGTTATGACTATATCGATAATCAGTCAACGACTTATTGGCCTATGAACTCTAATAACGGTGAAGCTTATAAAGGTTTGATGATTAAATATCCGTATCAGCATCATAATATTTATTCTTCAACGGTTTTGAATTATACAAATACATTTGCCGATAAACATAACCTGGATGTTTTGGTAGGTTGGGATGTGGATGACAGAAAGGAACAGTATGTTCAGGCTGTTGGTGCCAACTATCCGCATGACAAACTTCCCGAATTGATCAACACCTCTGAACCGATGACAGCAGCTTCGGGATATAGCGAAGATCACCTGTTATCTTTACTCTCCCGTATTAATTATGATTATGATGGCAAATATTACGTATCAGCCAATTACCGTCGTGACGGTAGCTCAAGATTAGGAGCTAACAAACGTTGGGGTAATTTCTGGTCTGTTTCCGGAGCATGGAGATTGAGCCAGGAAGCTTTTATGAAAGATCTGACTTACGTTGACGATTTAAAAGTGAGAGTTTCTTATGGTGTGAACGGAACGCTTCCCTCTAAATTCTATTCTCATCTAAGCCTGTTCGGTTATGGTTACAACTATCAGGATCAGCCGGGTTCTGCTCCTACTACAATTCCGAATCCTGACCTGGGATGGGAAAAGAACCAGAACTTCAATATCGGTTTTGATGCCAGATTGTTTAATCGCTTAAGCATTGCATTCGATTATTATAATCGTGAAACAAAAGACCTGCTCCAGGATGTCCCGGTTTCTATGACCACCGGTTTCAAAAACACATTGAAAAATGTTGGTGCGATGAACAACCGCGGTGTGGAATTGGACGTAAACTATGACGTATTCAACGAAACGGCAGTAAAATGGTCTACAGGTATCGTTTTGTCTCATAACAGAAACAAAGTCAGCAAACTGTATGGAGGAAAAGATATTATCGACGGAACTACGATCTTAAGAGAAGGTGAATCTTATTATTCATGGTGGAGCCGTGAATGGGCAGGTGTAGACCCTCAAACAGGTGAAGAACAATGGGTGCTGAACACAAAAAACGAAGACGGAACAATCAATCGCGATCTGACAAAAGATCCGTCACAAGCACAGCGTGTTATCATTGGCAAGCCTGATCCTGTGGTAACAGGAGGTTGGAGAAACAGTCTTTCTTGGAAAGGATTGGATCTGAATGCTTTGTTCTCATTCTCTCTGGGTGGGCACATTATGGACGACCCTGCATTGCTGTACACAGACACTGACGGTGAAACACCATACCAATCCATTGGTATCCAACAGTTAGACAGATGGCAGAAACCGGGTGATATCACAAATGTCCCCAGACGTATCAACAGCTATCAGTATGCACGTTACGGAAGTTCAAGACATATGGTAAGTTCGAATCATCTTCGTTTGAAGACTGTTACTTTATCTTACAATTTGCCTTCCAAATGGATGCAAGCAGCCGGAATGAGAAATGTCAGAATTTTTGCTTCCGGTAATAACCTGCTGACATGGGCCGCCTACAAAAACATTGATCCGGAACAACCGATCAAAGGAACTGCTACCTGGGCATTACCCAACTTAAAATCAGTAACATTTGGTATTGAAATCGGATTGTAATCCGGAATTCGTTTTACTATAAAAAATAACAACGATGAATAGAATAAACATAAAATCTATATTTGTTGCTGCAGCAATTACTTCGGTGACATTTACATCTTGTGATGGATATCTGGATACTTTCCCTTCAGATTCATTGGTCAGTACAGATGCAATCACGACTTTACAAGATGTGGAAACTGCACTTAACGGTGCATATTACGAACTAAAAGATGACAGTTACTACGGCTGCGATTTCGTAGCACGTGCAGAAGTAGGCGGAGAAGATGTTCAAACATTAACCTCCGGTGGTTTAAGAACGGATACATATTATCGCTTCACTCACCGGCAGAATAACTCGCCTGAAGAGTTGTGGAGCTATCCGTATGCAATCATCAACCGTGCAAATGTATTGTTGAATGCTATTGAAACAGGAGATCTTCCTGCCGGAGACGAGCTTAATAATGCAAAAGGAGAAGCATTAGCTCTGCGTGCACTATGCCATTTTGATTTGCTGATCACATACGCTAAACCGTATTTTGTGGAAAATGGTGAAACTCCGGGCATCGTATTAGTGAAAGAAGTACTGGGAGCAGACGACCTTCCTGCCCGTTCAACTGTTGCACAGGGATATGAAATGGTTATTACTGATTTGGAAGAGGCATTGAAATATATCGGAACGGAAGTAAAAAACGGCCGTTTCAACAGCTGGGCAGTAAAAGGATTGCTTGCACGTGTCAATCTTTATAAAAGAGATTGGGAAAAAGCATTTTCTTATGCTGAAGATGTAATAAACAATTCACCTTACTCTTTGTTGAAAACAGAAGACTACGTTGCTTCATGGTCTGCAAGATATTCTTCCGAATCAGTATTCGATCTGGAAATTTCGGATTTGGACGCCGGTAACCGGGAAATGTTTGGTTATGTTATCGATCCCAAAGGATATGCAGCGATTTCCATCACGAAAGAATTTGAAGATCTTATCAACGAAAACCAGGATGATATCCGTCGCAATTTGTTAAGTGCCACAACCATAGAAGGTCGTACCTATATGAACAAATACCCTGGCATCGGAGGTAAAGCAGCCGTAAACAATATTCGTGTAATCAGATTATCTGATATCTATCTGATTGCTGCAGAAGCTGCATTGAAAAAATCTTCAGTAGACCAGGCAAGTGCCAATAAGTATTTGAACGCTATCATCAAACGCGCTATACCGGGTGCTGCAGATGTTACTGCTACCGAAGCATTGGTATTGAAAGAAAGACGTAAGGAATTAGTAATGGAAGGTCATCGTTTCTATGACATTATGCGTTTAGGCATAACAGTTACTCGCCAGGGCGGTTACCACTTCCTGAATAATACGGACCTTATTTCTCCGAGCTATCAGGATTATCGTACAATTTTAGCAATACCACAAGCTGAAATCGACGTCAATCCTAATATCAAACAGAATGAAGGATACTTCTAAAAATAATTTTTAAATGAGAAAGAGGCCGTTATTCAGTATATCGGCCTCTTTTTTTATTGTTTTACTATTGATAGCAGCAATTTATCTTACATCTTATTAGTAATATATGAGGCGTTCAATAGCTTAATTGGACAATTGAGTCTGCTTTTCATCAATATAATCGCCACTTTGGCATCCCGTCAAATTAGTTATCTGATAGCTGTTGCTGATGGAGTGGTCAATTTCTCTTCCAAGGACATTTCTATTATCGGGCAAACCTGACATCCTTTCCCTTATCGCTCTTCGCCTTAATAGCCAGCACCCGGCCTTGCACTTTTACCTTTCCGGCTATAAATTCGGGTATATTGAACGACTTCATAAAAGAATGATAGAAATCAGTATCTTTCTGAGGCAGAAGGAACGGCTTGCCTACTTTGCCATCCTCGCCCACATAAGCAATATACGGACGTGTATATAAACCGTCTATCCTCCGGCTACTGAAAACAAACCAACGGCTGTTGCTGCTCCATGAATGATAGCTTTCCACATCGTCGCTATTCACTTCCGTCAGAGGACGGCTCGTTCCAGTCTGAAGATCTGTCATATACAAATCCGCATCTTTATGCCAGATCGAAAAGTTTCCATAACCGGATAACGTATATAAAAGGTAACGTCCGTCAGGCGAAACGCGCGGGAAGGAGGCACTCATTCCGCCACTCTTTGCATTATAAAGCGTGTCGACCTGCGTCCCGAAAGCACGTGTCGCCGGATCAAAGGAAACGGAGCAAAGATTATATTTGACTTCCGAGTATTCCTGCGGAATAGGCCGTGCTTCTGCCGTACAGAAATAAAGAGTCTTCCCGTCAGGCGAGAAAGTCGGGAATGTTTCGAAAGCATCTTTCGAGAAGATGTTTGAAGCCGTTACAATTTCGTGCTTTTCCACATCGTACACCACGACATCGGAAGCCTCGTCATACACCTCCACCCTATTTTTGTCATTCAAATGGAATGCCTGCTTGGTTGTATTTACAGAAAAAGCCACATATTTGCCCGAAGGATGCCAGGAAGGGTAAACCAAAGAAGAAATCGTTTCCTTCGTTTTGGTATTCAGCTTTTCAACCTTATCGCCATCGACCAGGATCGTTCCCGGAAAAGTCTCACGCATATGGAACAACATCTTATCCGGATTCTGCATGCAAAACGAATGGCAATTCACACAATTGTTACCACTCATCTTATTTTCAATAATTGGAGTTTGCGTATAACTTTCCAGATTCCGCTGATAAATTCCCATCTTGTTCCACAACTCATATCCCGGATCGATCAGGCGGTAAGCCAGATAAGAATCTACTTTTTCCGGAGCAATTTGGATGGTCAAAGGAGAATAGGCCACCCACTCATTGCCTTGTTTCATCCGGACCGTTACTTGTATGGACTTACCGGCAGCCGATTCCAAGAGTTTCTTCCACTTGGAAGAAGGAATCGTAAAGCTTCCTTTTTTCCCTATCACCTCGAATTGTAACCCTTCAAAAGAAAAGACAGCACGCGATTCGGCATTCTGATCATTCAAAGCAAAATTCAGGGGAGCAATGTTAGGAGGAATTACCACACCGTTATAATCAGGGAAAATGACAGGCACTTCATCCAATGTCCGGCTCACCTTCACCGAGTCGGAGCAAGACAACATAGCTGCCAGCATCAATACATATATATTCTTTCTTTCCATGTTCTTACGCATCATTTAAACATAAAGTAAAACCAATAGGTGTTTCCGTACGACCGATTCAACAGCCCGGCAAGAGCACTGTTATTACGGTTCGCAAGCACCTGCTTTTTATAGTCGGCAAAGCGGGCTACAATCGTTTCGGAGATATTGAAACGTTTCCAATAGTCCGGTTCTTTTTCAGACATCACAATTACGGCTTCTTGAAAATGCACAGGCAATGCGGGCAAGAACTCCGTTCCGTAATATTTCTCCATCAGTACTTTAAACCCTTCCAGATTTTTAGCCAGTAAATACATCGCGCCCAAATACTGCAAAGCAGCAGAATTGGCCGGTCCCTTTTCCAAAAAGAGCTCCAGGTCTCCGGTCAATCCATCTATCATTGCCAATGAATTCCGGTCCGGCAACATCCGCCTGCGGGTTCCCAATACGGGATCGCTTTCGACGGCTTGGTCATTATAAAGATATTTGCGCTGTGATTCGGCCCAATCCCGATATGCATACGTTTTCTCAAGTATCGAGATATATTTTTCTGCAATGGGATACGTGCCGTAAATCAGATTCGTCTGCACCAGTCTTTTCAACATACGCGGATTGCCATCCTCCATCGCACTCACATAACCTTCAAAAGCCATTTCCTGGGACGATGCGGTCGCTCCCATCGTAAAATAGATATCACTGAGCATACAGGATATATTTTCCGATTTATTCCATTGCACAAGCAACCCCTGCGGTCCCCGCTGGTCGAAGTTGAACATTTTGTCCGAAAGTTCTCCCTTGTTAGCTAATGCCATATTCAAATGGCACATATATAAGAAATTAGTCAGTTTCCCTTTACACTCTTCTATCGTCTTGTCCCATTGTTCCGTACGGGCAAAATAATCCAGTTTCTTCAGCCTTAACGTCTTTGCATCACTATATTTGGGGATTCCCCACCACAAAACAATACCGATCATAGCCAATTGGACAACACAGCTGATCCCCGCAAATAATTTCTTTCCGGACAGACCTTTTCTATTCCGTAAAAAGAAAGCGACAAGGAAAACCAAAGGCAGACAAATCCAGGAATAATAAATAATCTCTTTAGGATGAAGCGTATAATGATAATACAGATCCGGTCCGAAAACCCACCTATATTCACCCATCAAAGAGAAATAAACCGTTCCGATGCCCATTAACAATACTTCCGCAACCCCGATTAACGAGATGTACCATTTAGGCGTCTTCTGTAACCCCTCGAACAAGCAGGCCATCCCGGCAAACAGCACGGCTATCGATCCGGCCAGCCAAAACAAGACCGGAACCAGCACACAACCTGCAACCAAACGGAAAAGATCATTCCGTATCCGCATATACCCACAAAGCAAAGCCGTCATCATCAGATAGCAAACGGTGCCCTGTACCCGGTAATTGAAATCAAAATGCATGAACAGCAAAGCCAAAACCGGTAAAACATAGAGGATAAAGAGTCCCGAAGCCGGCGCAATCCGCTTCACGATACCTGCCGTACAAATCCCGACACCAGTCAATAAGGCCGCAGTAACCAACGGTCCGATATAAGGCCGAATAAAGAACTGCACCAGGAACTCCGCCACCAACATGGAAAAGCCGCCCGGCAGAACCAGTTTATTCCCAATATACGCCTCGGAAAACAAAAACAGCTGGCTCTGTTCTATATAGTAAAAGTGATACTGGAAACTCGTTTGCAAGAAAGTAAACAAAGCTCCGAAAACGATCAACCAAAAGGCAACAAGTTTATATTTCATCAGACAAATCCTTAAGCGTGTTTAACCAATTCAAAACGTTTATCCACACAGGCGGGCAATTCATGCGGATAGTGCGTGACATAAATCAGCGTCTTCCCCGGACGCGAACAGAACTGCTCGATAATGGCAGCCGCCTTCTTCTTATTGCTCACATCCAAGCCGTGCAACGGCTCATCCAGAATGATCAGATCCGGATCTTTGACAAACGCACGCGCCAGAAGCACCAACCGCTGTTCACCGGAAGAAAGCGTAAGGAAAGAGCGGTCTTTCAACCCTTCGATACCGAACACACGCATCCAGGCCAAAGCAACCTGCTGCTGTTGTTCCGTACATTTTCTGAACAACCCGATCGAGTCAAAAAAGCCGGAACCTACAATATTCAATGCCGGTACATTCTCCATATAGAAAAGATGCATTTCCGGGGAAACATATCCGATACGTTTCTTGATATCCCAGATACTTTCTCCCGAACCGCGTTTCCGGTCAAAAAGATAAAGCGTGTTGGCATACGATTGCGGATTATCAGCATAAATCAAACTCAACAACGTCGATTTGCCGGCCCCGTTCGGACCGAACAACGCCCACTTCTCCCCGTTTTTCACTTCCCAATCCAGTTCTTTCAGGATCGTACGGCTACCATATTTGATCGAAACGTGTTCCATCCTGAAAGTAACGAGGTGAGCGGAAGGTTCTTTCCGCTCCTCGACAGGAAGTAAAAATAATCCGCTCCGTTCGGAATCGTCTTTTCCCTCGGACGGAAACAAATCGGCAATCAGATCCGACTGCTTCAGAAATTCTTCGCGGCTGCAAACCGGAAGACATCTGCGCTGCTTGACCGGTAAGACATGCGTTATCATTTCAGGTATATCGTCCGGATTAGAAAGCAATAAGACCACCTGAACCCCTTTCAACTTCGTCATTTGCTGCAACATCTCCACCAGAACTCTTCTTGAAGGAGCATCCAGCCCGATAAACGGATTATCCAATATCAGGACACGGGGACGCTTCAGCAATGTACGGACAATCAAGAACTTCCTCAATTCACCACTGGACAGGAAAATTAGCTTCTTCGGCAGAAACTCTTCTATACCGAACAGAGATAACACTTTATGATAATCTTCCGATCCCGCATCTTCATCTAATATTTCTTCTATTGTAGGGACTTCGTCCGTCTCAGTCGAATGCCAGCGTTGCTGATAATAAGAATTACGGCAATCGGCCAGGGAATAAATATCTTTAAACGCAATACTTTTCACCAAGTTACTGACATTACCCTCATATCCGAAAGTAACGTCCCCTTCTTTCAATGCAAATTTACGTTGCATGACGTCGGCAATCAACGTCTTGCCTGCACCGTTCGGACCTATGACAGCCCATTGTTGTCCCTCTTCAATTATCCAGTTAAGAGGTTCGTCAAAACGCAGTTCCGGCAAGCGAGTTACAACGTTCCGAATATTTACCATTATTTTCCTATTTTCCATCGCCTTTTTATTACACGAAGCAAAGGTAACAGAAAAGGGGAAACTCTCCCAAGCTCCCCCTTCTATTTTGTACAGGTATATTGTTTATATATTCCTTCGCAAATTAGTTACCAAAACAAACCTGCACAGTATCCCAACGTTCGTTTCAAAAATACACTTAAACTATTTACACCACAAATATAGTAAATTATTTTACTTATTATCATTTTGCAGTTTAAATTTGTTGCAAAACATAATATTTACAACAAATTTAGTAACATATCAAAAGACACGTGTACCTTTTCCCAAATGAATATCCGAAGCCTGCGTTATAATTACCTGCTTAACACCGGCCTCGATTGCTTGAAACGAATTTTCGAGTTTAGGAATCATTCCCCCTTGAATCACACCAGCTTCTACATACTGCTTGAAAGCAGTACGGTCTATTTCGGGGATTACACTTTCATCATCGTTCTCATCCTTCAAAACTCCTTTCTTTTCAAAGCAGAACATCAAAGTCACTTCGAAATGTTTAGCCAGGGCTTTGGCGGCTTCGCCTGCGATCGTATCAGCGTTGGTATTCAACAGATGTCCTTGTTTATCGTGTGTAAGGGGAGCCAGTACCGGGACAATGCCTTGATGAATCAGAGATGCCAGCAGATCTGCATTCACCTCTTTCACATCGCCGACAAAGCCATAGTCCACCTCTCCTACCGGGCGTTTATCCGACCGCATCAGATTCATATCCGCCCCGGTCAGTCCCAACGCGTTTATGCCTAAAGCCTGGAGGCCGGCGACGATATTCTTATTGACAAGTCCTCCATAAACCATCGTAACCACTTTCAACATATCCGCATCCGTAATCCGGCGTCCGCCTACCATCTTACTCTCGATACCCAACTGTGCAGCCAGTTTCGTTGCGGAACGTCCGCCTCCATGAACCAGCACTTTATATCCTTCCACCTGCGAGAAGTCGTTCAGCAGATTGCGGAGCGTTTCTTCTTCTTCCACAATCTTTCCTCCCACCTTAATCAGCGTAAGCTTTTCCATTACTATAAATTCTTTTAAAATTTTTGTGCCAAAGGTACTAAAAAATAAAAGATTTGTATACATTTGCACCATCCAACGCGGTAGTAGCTCAGTTGGTAGAGCATCAGCTTCCCAAGCTGAGGGTCACGAGTTCGAGCCTCGCCTACCGCTCAATCCTATAAATCAGGCAATTGTTTCTAAAAACGATTGCCTGATTTTGTTTTTCCCTTCAACAGGACAAACGTATTAAGGATGCCGGTTGTTTTGCTAAAAATATCATTTAAATAGAATATAATTCAAGTACAATGCCACTCCCGAATATAGCCGACATAAAATAAGCCCTGTAAAGGAACTGCCTACATTCGGCACATCACCTTTACAGGGCTTATATATAGAAACGCTATTTATCTTCAGAACAAAGGATTAGCCACTTTTTCATTCAATAAGGCCAGATCAACCACCTGGCGGATATCATCCACATAGTGGAAAGTCAATCCTTTCAAATAGTCCGGCTTGATCTCTTCAATATCTTTCTTATTCTCCTGGCAGAGGATCAGTTCCTTGATTCCGGCACGCTTTGCAGCCAGAATCTTTTCTTTGATGCCGCCCACCGGGAGGACTTTGCCACGCAGCGTGATCTCGCCCGTCATGGCCAGGTTGCTGCGCACCTTACGTTGCGTAAAGGCTGACACCAATGAAGTCACCATCGTGACGCCGGCGCTCGGACCGTCTTTCGGTATCGCTCCTTCGGGCACATGAATATGGACATTCCAGTTTTCAAACATATCTTCAGCGATATCGAACAGCCCGGCATGCGAATGGATATATTCGAGTGCCAACATGGCAGATTCTTTCATCACATCACCTAAATTACCTGTCAAAGTGAGCTTTGAACCTTTCCCTTTGCTCAAACTGGATTCAACAAAGAGGATCTCACCGCCGACAGCCGTCCAGGCAAGGCCGGTTACGACACCTGCATAATCATTGCCCTGATATTTATCACGGGTATATTCGACTGCTCCCAGGTAATCGTGCAAATCTTCAGGGCGTATCTGCGCTGGAAGCACCTCGTCGGACGCCATCTTGCGGGCCAGCTTACGCATGATCTTGGCGATCTTTTTGTCCAGCTCGCGCACACCGCTTTCACGGGTGTAAGACTCGATGATCGCTTGCAGCGTCTTTTTCGGGAACTTCACCTTTCCTTTCGGCAGGCCGTGGATCTCCAATTGTTTCGGGACCAAGTGGCGGGCAGCGATTTCCACTTTCTCTTCCATGATATAGCCACTCACCTCGATCAGTTCCATACGGTCCAGCAAGGGCTGGGAGATCGTATTCAAGTTATTGGCGGTCGCAATAAACATCACCTTGCTCAAGTCATAATCGATATCCAGATAGTTATCGTGGAAAGCATTGTTCTGCTCCGGGTCCAACACCTCGAGCAAAGCGGAAGCAGGATCGCCCTTGAAGTCATTCGTCACCTTGTCTATTTCGTCAAGGATGAACACAGGGTTTGAAGTTCCGGCCTTCTGGAGGTTCTGGATAATACGTCCGGACATCGCACCGATATAGGTACGACGGTGGCCACGTATCTCCGCCTCGTCGTGTAGGCCGCCCAACGAAACTCGGACATACTTGCGATGCAGGGCTTCTGCGACCGATTTTCCCAATGAAGTCTTACCGACTCCCGGAGGCCCATACAGGCAGATGATGGGCGATTTCATATCCCCTTTCAGTTTCAGCACGGCCAGGTGCTCGATGATACGCTCTTTGACCTTTTCCAACCCGTAGTGATCGCGGTCCAGGACTTTCTGGGCATGGGCAAGATTGAAATTATCCTTGCTACATTCGTTCCACGGCAGATTGATGATCGTCTGCACATATTGCGTCTGGATCGAAAAATCCGGCGATTGCGGATGCAGGCGTTCCAGCTTGCGCACTTCTTTTTCAAACGTTTCGGCCACAGCGGGCGACCATTTCTTCTTGGCAGCCTTCTCGCGCAGTTCCTTTATCTCCAGTTCATTGATATTACCGCCCAACTCTTCCTGGATCGTCTTGATCTGCTGCTGGAGGAAGTATTCCTTCTGTTGCTGGTTGATATCTTCGTGTGTCTTCATCTGGATGGACGTTTTCAGTTCCACCAGCTGATACTCGCGGTTCAGGATAAACAGGAGACGGTACGCACGGTCTTTCAAGTTACCGATCAACAACAAATCTTGTTTTTCAGACGATCCGTTAGGGACATTGCTGCAAGAGAAATTGATCGTGTAAATGACATTATTATTATTCTTTATTGAGAAAATCAAGTCGCGCGGAGGTTCGGAAACAGCTCCGAGCATCTTGACAGTCAAATCTTTGATAGTCGAAATAAGCGCCTCGAACTCACGGTCGGTCTTGTCCGGCATAACGTCTTCGAGTAATTTGATCTTTCCGGTCAAGTAAGGATCGACGGCAGACAACTCTTCCAGGTGGAAGCGTTTCTTACCTTGCAGGATCACGGTTGTCGACCCGTCCGGCATCTCCAGTACACGGACAATGTCGGCTACGACTCCCGTGGTATACAGATCTTCCTCCTTCGGATCTTCCGTGTTCATATCCTTCTGACAAACCACTCCGATCAGGCTTTTCTTATGGGCTGCATCCTTGATCAGGCGCATAGATTTAGGGCGTCCTATCATGACCGGCATAGCTACGCCGGGGAACAAGACCATATTCCGGAGCGGAAGAATAGGCAACTCCTCTCCTACCTTCTCCATTCCTCCGGTAAAGTCTTCATCAACATCACAATCTGTGAGGATAGGCATTACAATACCAATATTATCTTCCAGGTCGTCGTACGACTCCTCGGCAAACATCGTTACTTTATCTTTCTTCATATATTATTTGTCATCGTTGCGGAATATTCCTTTATCGCCCGCAATTCTACTTTATACAATAAACGTGCCAAAGTTACTATATTTAACTCAAATCTGACTACTTTTGCACCGAACAATTGACAATGGACAATTATTCAGTCCATTGTCAATTATCAAATGTCAATTACTATGTCAAATCCCTTTTTTCAATTCAAACAATTTACCGTCCGTCATGATAAATGCGCGATGAAAGTAGGAACCGACGGCGTTCTGCTCGGCGCATGGGCCGGCACGGAATCGTGCAACCGCATACTGGACATCGGAACCGGAACCGGACTGATCGCCCTGATGCTGGCACAACGCAGCAAGGCGGATATCGACGCTATCGACATTGATGCCGATGCTTGCCGGCAGGCACAGGAGAATGCAGAATCCTCCCCCTTCGCCGGACGAATAAATGTCATACATTCCGCCCTGGCCGATTTCGCACATGCCGGAACGCACAAATATGACCTGATTGTTTCCAATCCCCCTTATTTTGTCGATTCGCTGAAATGCCCGGACCTGCAACGGAACACGGCACGCCACACCGACACGCTGACCTTGGAAGCGCTGCTGCAAGACAGCCGCAAGCTGCTCGCTCCCGGTGGGCGCATCGCCCTCATCCTGCCCTACGACCGGAAAGAGCACCTTGCGGATTGCATCAGAAGGGAAAACCTCTCTCTTTCAAAAGAGATCGCCGTCTTACCCGTGCCCGGCGCACAACCCAAACGGCTGTTAGCCGAACTGGGAGCCGGACCATCCGCATCTCCCGCATATTCCGGCCAGCTGGCCATCGAACTTGCAAGGCATCGGTATACCGACGAATACATCGGTCTCACCAAAGATTTTTATCTGAAGATGTAAGGAAGCTTCTTATCGAAGAAACGGGTTACTTCACCAAACAGATTCTGTACCTCTTCCGTAAAAGAAACAGTTTCCGGCGTCAATACATTCAAGGATTTAGGGAGAACGGAGATTTCTATCCGGCTGTCCGCCATGATCGGCTCGCCGTCCAGGTGCATGACACCCGGATTCTGGCGGATAATCGTCACGGCCTCTCCTTTAAACGTCTTGATCTTGCTGTTGCGGTCGATCTGTTTTGTAAACAACTGGATAGCCAACGGTGCGATATCCAGAGGACCGAAAGGGGAAAGGATCGTAATGTCCATTTTACCATCCTGGATATTGGCATGGGGAGCGATAAACGCATTGTTTCCATACTGCGAAGCATTTCCGCAGGCCACCAAAAAAGCCTTTTCCTTGATCGTCTGGTTATCGATCAGGAGTTCATAAGGCTCGGGCTGGTAACTCAGATATTCCTCCACCGTATTCTTTATATAGGTAAGTGATCCGCGGCGTTTCTCCCCCGCGAACTTTTGGCTGACAGCCGCATCAAAACCGACTCCGCAGGTACAGAAAAAAATACGGCCGTTCGCCTTGCAACAGTCGATTGTCGAGATATGTCCTTTTACGATCAGGTCGACCGCCCGGCGCACATCCATCGGGATATGCAATTCACGCGCCAAGCCGTTACCGGAACCTTTCGGGATGATCCCCAACACAGCATCCGAATGGAGCATGGCGCGGGCAATCTCATTTACAGTCCCGTCTCCTCCGACGGCTATCACGCAATTGGCTCCTTTATCAAGGGCTTGTCGCGTCAGTTCGCTGGCATGACCGGGATATTCGGTAAAAGAAATTTCCACATGACAATTCCCGTCCTCGAAAGCACGTTCTATCATCTTCGGAATCTTTCTCTTCGAGCCAACACCCGATATCGGATTTATGATGGCTTGTATGTTGATTGTTTGTCCCTCCATTCTTTACTGTTACTTACTTTGAGAGGACAAAAATAATGCTTTTGTAAAACTTTTAAAGCATTTCGGCCACTATAAGTTATTTTTTTACTACTTTTGCGGCTGGATTTGCCGAAACATAGTTATTATGTAGTAAGCGGACCTGGGTTCTTTTAGAATAACAACGTAGCGAGAAAATCATTCTCTGTTAATTATAATATGAAACTTTTACAAGAGAAACTATCAAAGTACGATGCACCTCAGCGGGCTATGGCCGCAGGAATTTACCCATACTTCAGAATGATTGAAAGTGATCAGGATACGGAAGTAATGATTAGCGGTAAAAAAGTCCTGATGTTTGGTTCTAACGCCTATTTAGGCCTGACAAACCATCCGAAAGTAAAAGAGGCGGCAATTGATGCCATTAAGAAATATGGTACGGGTTGTGCCGGTTCACGTTTCCTGAACGGAACGCTGGATTTGCACATCCAGTTGGAAAAACGTCTGGCCGAATTTGTCGGAAAAGAAGATGCCATCGTTTATTCTACGGGATTCCAGGTAAACTTAGGTGTCGTATCCTGCCTGACAGGACGTGAAGATTATATCCTTTGGGACGAACTGGACCATGCATCCATCATCGAAGGACACCGTCTTTCCTTCTCTACCAAACTGAAATACAAACATAACGATATGGAGTCGCTGGAAAAACAGCTCCAGAAATGCGAGCCCGACAAGGTGAAGCTGATCGTTATCGATGGTGTGTTCAGTATGGAAGGCGACATTGCCAAATTACCGGAAATCGTTGCATTAGCTAAAAAATATAATGCTAGCGTAATGGTAGACGAAGCTCACGGCTTAGGTGTCCTGGGCGATCACGGTCGCGGGACCTGCAACCACTTCGGCGTAACGAACGATGTGGATCTGATCATGGGTACATTCAGCAAGTCGCTTGCTTCGATCGGCGGTTTCATCGCTTCGGACAAGGAAACGATCAACTATCTGCGACACAACTCCCGTTCTTACATATTCAGTGCAAGTAATACTCCAGCCGCTACGGCAGCAGCCGGCGCTGCACTCGATATCATGCTGAGCGAACCGGAACGTATCGAGCACCTGTGGAAACTGACGCACTACGCACTGGATGGTTTCCGCAATATGGGTTGTGAAATCGGCCATACGGCAACACCGATCATTCCGTTGTTTATCCGCAACAACGATCTGACATTCCTGATCGTAAAAGAACTGTTCGAAGCCGGTATCTTCGTAAACCCGGTAGTATCTCCGGCCGTTGCGCCTGAAGATACGTTGATCCGCTTCTCGCTGATGGCGACCCACACGATCGAACAGCTCGACTATGCGCTGGAAGCCATTCACAAAGTATTTAAAAGTCACGGTCTGGTTAAGTAAATCAGCAGTGGTAAAGATATTGAAAAGGGCAAAACGGAACATTCTGTTTTGCCCTTTCTCTTTATAATTCATTCTTCATTTGCTACGAACCAAATATTTTGACTATTTTTGCGTAATTGTACGCACTATAAATACATTATATATACCAGACAAATGGATTTTAAATTAAATACAGGAAGTTGCTGCATGGGTAAAAAAGGATGCAGTAAAATACAAAATAATAAACTGAACACTTATGACTGGCTTTGCGACGTACCCGATGCGGCAAACGCAACCGATTATGTGGAAGTCCAGTTTAAGAACACCCGTAAAGGGTACTATCTCAACAGTTCTAAAATTCCACTGGAAAAAGGAGATATGGTTGCAGTAGAAGCCAGCCCCGGACACGATATCGGGACCGTGACACTGACCGGCAAACTGGTCCTTCTCCAGATGAAAAAGAACAATATCCGCACCGGCGAAGGTAATGAACCCAAGAAGGTGTATCGCAAAGCCAAACCGACCGATATCGAAAAATACGAAGAGGCGAAGGGTAAGGAACATGCCACGATGATCCGTTCGCGCCAAATCGCTGCCGACCTGGGGTTGAACATGAAGATCGGAGACGTGGAATACCAGGGAGACGGCAACAAGGCGATCTTTTATTACATTGCCGACGAGCGTGTGGACTTCCGCCAGCTGATCAAAGTGCTCGCCGAAGCCTTCCGCGTCCGTATCGAAATGAAACAGATCGGCGCCCGGCAGGAAGCCGGACGTATCGGCGGCATCGGCCCCTGCGGACGTGAGCTATGCTGTTCAAGCTGGATGACCAACTTTGTATCGGTTGCCACAGGTGCGGCCCGCTATCAGGACATCTCCATGAACCCGCAAAAGTTAGCCGGCCAATGCGCCAAGCTGAAATGCTGCATCAACTATGAAGTGGATGCCTATGTGGAAGCGCAAAAGCGCCTGCCGTCACGCGAGATGGTGCTGGAGACGAAAGACAATACCTATTATCACTTCAAAACGGATATCTTCAAACGGGAAATCACTTACTCAACCGATAAATCGTTCGCCGCCAATCTGGTTACGATCTCTGCGGACCGCGCCTTCGACGTCATCAACATGAACAAGAAGGGGACGAAACCCGCCACGCTCGAAGCCGATACCAAGCCACAGCCTCCTAAACGCGATGCACAGGATATCCTGGGGCAGGACAGCGTCACCCGTTTCGATTCTTCCCTGAAAAAGAAGAAAAAGAAACGTAACGGAAATGGCAACGGTAATAAAGAGAACAACGGCAATAGCAAGGATAGTCTGCCGAAAGAAGCCGTAGCTACCCCCAACAACGAAGGGAATAACAAGCCTTCCAACGGAGAAAAGACAAACAACAACGGTAACGAAAATAAAAACGGCAAAGGAAACGGCAACAAGAACGGCAACGGAAACCGTAACCGCAACAACGGGAACCGCGAGAATAACAACCGTGAGAACAATCGTGAGCGGGAGAACCGTGACAACAACCGCGAAAATAACCGGGAGAACAACCGTAACAGGCAGCGTCCGAACCGAGTAAATAACGATAAGCAACCGAATAATGACAAACCTCAGCAACAAGCCAAGCCTGCTGCCAAACAGGATTCCAAGCCGGATTCCAAGCCGGACTCCAAACCAGAAAGCAAGCCTGACACAAAGCCGGATGCTTAAAGGAATCATTGCCATATTGACTTGCATCCTGTTCTTTTCCTGCGAAAATCCAGCCTTGTACGACCAGTATCAGGCAATCAACAACATCACGTGGGAAAAGGACAAGGAATATTATTTCACCTTCGAGGTGAAAGACATATCTGTTCCTTACGACCTGACACTGGAAGTAAGGAACAATAATTTGTATCCTTATCAGAACTTATGGCTTTTCTGTAGCGAAGAGCGGCCGATCGGCCCGCTCCGCCGGGATACGATCGAATGCACGCTTGCCGACGAGTTCGGCAAATGGCACGGGCACGGCATATCCTTATATCAGAGCAGTTTTCCCATCCATTCGCGATATAAATTCCCGTATGCCGGACAATATACGTTCAGTTTCCGCCAGGGAATGCGAGACGATGCCCTGAAAGGCATACAGGAAATCGGCTTCTCGGTCCGCCCTTCCCGTTAACATTTACTGTCGGGGCATATTGCTTTCAATCAAGGCAGCCCGTATTTCCCAGTACGACGACCTCGTACATCTAAGCACAACTACCTCATACACCTAAGTACGACTACACCCTTGCTACCGTTCCCTCCTGGAGGCATCCAGGCGAAGGAAGATGAAGAGCAGGATCGTAAATCCCCAAAGAGAAGAACCTCCATAGCTAAAGAAAGGCAACGGAATGCCGATCACAGGCGTAAGCCCCGTCACCATCCCGATATTAATGGCTAAGTGGAAGAAAAAGATGGAAGCGACACTATAGCCGTACACCCGGTTGAACGTGAAACTTTGCCGCTCCGCCAGTACGATCAGGCGCAGGATCAGGAAACCGAACAACAACAAAACCACCGAAGCCCCGACAAACCCCTGTTCCTCTCCTACCGTACAAAAGATAAAGTCGGTATCTTGCTCAGGCACATATTTCAATTTAGTCTGCGTGCCGTTCAGGAAACCTTTTCCGGTAAGGCCGCCCGAACCGATCGCGATCTTCGACTGGTTCACGTTGTAGCCGGCGCCGCTCGGGTCGTCTTCCAATCCCAACGAGACTTTGATACGTATCTGCTGGTGCGGTTCCAGGATATCGGTAAACACATAATCCACCGAATACATGAAAGCCAGTGATCCCAACGCAAAGACAGCTATCAGCACATAATGCCAGACCCAATTACGGACCGACAGAAAAATCAGATAGCAGGCGGCAAGCAGAACCAACCCGATCGCTATTAGCGAATAATCGACCTCCATAAAGAAAGAAGCAGCATAACCGCCCAGATAAGCGAGAACCGTAGCCACCAGCATCCCCAATATCGCACGACTGTCTTTCCTTTCGATCTGCACCAGAATAACGGTGATCAACAGGATCAGAGAAGAGACAAGCAGCTCTCCCATCGCCGTCGCTCCGGCCGTCACATCCGAGAATTTCATGCTGACAACAAAAAAGACAACCGCACAGACTCCCGACAAAAGGATATATCCCGACATTCCCTCGCGGTACAGCATCAGGAAAAAAGCCAGATACACCAACGCCGATCCCGTCTCCTGCTGCAACAAAATGCAAACCATCGGCAGGAATATAAGCGACAATACCAGGATAAAGTTTTTGGGCGTAGTCAGCCTGAAGCCATACGTATTCATGACCTTCGCGACGGCAAGCGCCGTCGCGAACTTAGCAAACTCAGCCGGTTGCAACCTGACGGGTCCCAAGACGAGCCAAGAGTGGGAACCTTTTATATTGGGAGCCAGAAAGATCGTCGCGACCAGCAACACGATGATACCGGCATAAATCAGATAGGCGAATACATCAAAAAACTCGCTTTCCAGCATCAGGATCACAAAGATCAACCCTACCGACAGCCCCATCCACATCAACTGGGAGCCAGGACGGCCCGACGGGTCGAACAGCCCCACGTTATCGAACTCATAACTGGCGCCGCAGATGCTGAACCAACCGGCAATGATCAAGACCACATACAGGATGATCGTCAGCCAGTCAACCGTCTTCCATATTTCTGTTTTCCTATAACTCACGATTCGGCAAAGATAAAACGTTTGGCGATACAACCGCGTTCGACATCATTTCTTCCAGCGGCTTGTTTTCTTCCGAGATTTCACCTTTCAGATACTTCTCCATCATCAACTTGCCGATCGGCACACCGTAGGTCGCACCGAAACCGCCATTCTCGACATAGACACAGACGGCAACCTTCGGGTTCTGATACGGAGCGAAACCGATAAAAGCCGAGTGGTCTTTCCCATGCGGGTTCTCGGCCGTACCCGTCTTACCACAAACTTCGATACCGGGAATAGCAGCCCCCCGGCAAGTACCTCCAATGACGGCATTCCGCATACCTTCGGCCACGATTTCATAATTCCTGGGTTCCACCATCGTATGCCGTTTTTCCGTGTAAAGGGAATCCAGCGGAGTATCCTGCACCTCCTTTACGACATGCGGAGTAATGAAATATCCACGGTTGGCGATGGTCGCCGCCAGGTTACAAATCTGCAAGGGCGTAGCTAACACTTCGCCCTGCCCGATGGCAATAGAGATGATCGTACTCGAACTCCAGCGGCCTCGATAATATTTGTCATAATATCCACTATTCGGAACAAACCCTCTGTTTTCACCGGGCAGGTCAATCCCCAACTTATAGCCATACCCCATAGAAACCAGGTAGTTCTTCCAGACCTCAAACGCCTCTTCCACATTGGGGTAACGCCGCCGGCTGTCGATCATATCGCGCAGCCCCCAACAGAAAAAGGAGTTACAGGAAGTAGCCAGCGCATACGTCACATTCAGCGGAGAGGCATGGCCGTGGCAGGCCGGTTTCCCGTTACGGGCTCCTGTATATCCATGTGCACAGGTGTACATCGTCTCCGTTGTAATCACCCCTTCCTGTAGGAAAGTCAATGCCTGTGTCGGCTTAAAAGTCGATCCCGGCGGATAGCGGCCCATGATGGCACGGTCCAACAAAGGTTTATCCGAATTTTTCGACAACATGATGTGGTTCTTACCCCGCTGACGGCCGACCAACAGGCTCGGATCATAAGAAGGCGAAGAAACCATGCACAGCACCTCGCCAGTCTCCGGCTCGATCATGACGATACTCCCCCTCTTGTTTTGCATCAGCTTTTCACCCAAAGCCTGCAAATCCATATCGATCGAAAGCGTCAGGTTCTTTCCGGACACGGGGGCCACATCGTGGCGGCCTTCTTCATACCGTCCTTTTATGCGTCCATGCGCATCGCGCAACAGGATCTCCACACCCTTCACACCGCGTAAAGCCTCTTCGTAAGAGAGTTCCACACCTGAACGTCCGGCATTATCCCCTTGCACATAATAGGGATCTCTCTCGATATCCCCGCGGTTTACCTCCCCGATATTGCCTAACAGATGGGCTCCATAAGAATATTCATATTCCCGGATCGTCCGGTTCTGAATATAAAAGCCGGGGAATTTATATAGCTTTTCCTGCAAAACGCCGCACTCTTGTGCCGAAAGATGGTTCATGAACACCTGCGGGACATAGGAAGAATAGCCGGGATTCAGCCGCCTGTTCTTAATCTCGGCTATGCGTTTCACAAACAGTTCTTTTGTAATGCCAAGGATGTTACAGAAGTCGAGCGTATCGAACGGTTGGATCTCACGCATGATCAGCATGACTTCATAAGAAGGCTGATTATAGACCAGCAACTTCCCGTTGCGGTCATAAATGATGCCCC
Source organism: Parabacteroides vesiculifaciens (assembly GCF_049860805.1). Taxonomy (NCBI): domain Bacteria; kingdom Pseudomonadati; phylum Bacteroidota; class Bacteroidia; order Bacteroidales; family Tannerellaceae; genus Parabacteroides; species Parabacteroides vesiculifaciens. The sequence goes on along the minus strand of NZ_CP187555.1, from coordinate 402,575 downwards.
TGGAAGGGATCAAGGTCTTTTTCTGGAACGCATTACTGTCGGCCCACGCTTTATAATCGTTGTCCACCACTTGCAGGAAAAACAAACGGATGATAAAGATGAGAACCAGCAAAACAACAGCGCCACCAATCACGAAACGCCTGTTGTCAAGAGTATATTTCGTATTAATCGCCACTTTTCTGGGACTCTATATTGAATGCTTCTATTGTACAAATCAGTAAAGTCGTAGTCACCACGCTCGCCGCAATGCGGATCGCCAAGAACAGCGGGTCGAAAAGCGTCAGCGACTCGATCAAAAACAAGGCCACATGATGGATCACGACAAAAAGCAGCGTGTAGCGGAAGAAGCCGCCGTAGCCGAACGTCTTGTAAGAAGGATAAATCCCCTCCGGCAGATCTTTTCCCATCAACAACTGGATCAACGGCTGGCGGATAAAACCGGCCAGCGTGCAGGCAAACGCATGCATTCCGGGTGTATTTGAAAACATATCGATTACCAATCCGATCAGGAAAGAGAAAAACACGACATTCGTTTGTGACGTCCCCACCGGTATTTTCAAAATGAAATAAAGATACAGAAACGGGGTAGCTACACGCAGGAAATGGATATTGTTCAGGATCAACACCTGTACCAACACCAGCACCACAAAATAAATAAAGCCGCGCAGTAGATTGTTAATCATTCTTCTTTGCCTCCTGTTCTGTATTTTTTTGCTCCGCCTGACGGTAATTCTTTATGATACGCACGTTGTTCAGCGCTTGGAAATCTGTTGCCAGCTCCACTTCAAGCGAATAGAAATTATCATCATGCTGCTTCTCGAAATCCACCACTTTACCCACAATAATCCCGGACGGGAAAATAGCAGAATAACCGCTCGTCACGATCGTGTCTCCCTTCTCAAACTCCACATGGCGCGGTAATTCGTCCAGGTTGGCAAACCGCGCACTACGCCCGTTCCAGCTCAACGTCCCGAAATAGCTGCTTCCCAACACCTTGCAACTTAGTTTGAACTTCGGGTTCAACAAAGGGATCACAACGGAAAAATGGTCGGAGACCGTCGAAACGATTCCCACGACACCCCGTTCTGACACGACTCCCATATCCGGCTCCACTCCATCCTTACGGCCTTTGTTAACCGTGATATAATTGGACAAATGCGTAACGCTGTTGTTTACGACATCGGCGATCACAAAACTATACGGAAACTGTTCGGTCGAGTCAGATACAAAACCGGCAAACAAAGCCGTGTCGGCCCGCATCATCTCCAACTGATCCTGCAATTCGAGCAACTCCATCTCGAGCTGCCCGTTACGCTCCAGGAGCTCCCGGTTTATTTCACGCAGGTTCAGGTAGGAAGTGACGAAGCCGGAGACAGAAGCTATATGCCCGGTTATTACATTAGCCGAACTGAACATAATGTTCCGCTGATACGCATTATTGCGATAAACCAACGTCAACGATATGATCTCAAGCAAAATGAATAAGAACCAATGCCTCTTTCTGACTAAAAAATCCAGGAGTTTACGCATAATCAGTTGAAAATTGAAAGTTGAAAGTTGAAAGTTGAATAATCAACAAGTGTACCACCCGTTTACTTCCAACTTTCAACCCTCAACTTTCAACTTGTATTTACCGGATAAGGAAATTAAATTTGTCGATGTTCTTCAACGCAATCCCCGTACCTCTTGCCACTGCATGCAAAGGATCGTCGGCCACATGGAACTCGATGCCCATCTTGTCGCGCAAACGTTTGTCGATACCACGCAGCAAAGCACCGCCACCGGCCAGATAGATACCGTTCTTCACGATATCGGCATACAATTCGGGAGGCGTCTGTTCCAACGCGCTCAGAACGGCAGCTTCAATCTTGGAGATCGACTTATCCAGGCAATGCGCGATCTCCTGGTAGGAAACAGGCACCTTCATCGGCAGAGCCGTCATCTGGTTCGGGCCGCACACTTCGAAGTCCTCCGGTGCGTCTTCGAGGATACTCAAAGCGGAGCCAACGTTGATCTTGATACGTTCCGCCATACGTTCGCTGACGCGTATATTATGCTGGCGGCGCATATATTCCACGATATCGTTCGTCAGGTCGTCACCCGCCATCTTGATAGACTTGTTGGAGACGATACCCCCCAGCGAAATCACCGCGATCTCGGTCGTACCGCCACCTATATCGACAATCATGTTGCCTTCTGGAGCAAGCACATCCATGCCCACCCCGATAGCGGCAGCCATCGGTTCGAAAACCATATATACTTCACGGCCACCGGCATGTTCGGCAGAATCGCGTACGGCACGGATTTCGACTTCCGTACTACCCGACGGAATACCGATCACCATACGGAGCGAAGGAGCGAACCAGCGTTTACGTCCGCTGGCCATTTTGATCAATCCACGCATCATTTGCTCGGCAGCGTAGAAGTCGGCAATGACACCTTCGCGGAGCGGACGGATCGTACGAATATTCGGATTGGTCTTTTCGTACATCTCCCGTGCCTGGCGTCCTACCGCCAACACTTTTTCCGAACGAGCATCCAGAGCGATCACGGAAGGCTCATCCACTACCATCTTATCGTTGCAGGTAATAATGGTATTGGCAGTCCCCAGGTCCATTGCCAATTCTTGTGTGAAAGAAAATAATCCCATTTTAATAATGAATCAATTTGCCAATAAGCCAATGTGCCAATGAAAGTACCCCGATTGGCACATCAGCACATTGCCATATTGAATAATTACTTAATGTTTGAAATGACGGATACCCGTCTTAACCATAGCCAAGCCATGTTCGTTGCAATAATCAACGGACAGCTTGTCGTTAATAGAACCTCCCGGCTGGATAACGGCAGTGATACCGGCCTTAGCGGCTATTTCCACACAGTCGGCAAACGGGAAAAACGCATCCGAAGCCATAACGGCGCCATTCAGGTCGAAATTGAATGAAGCGGCCTTCTCAATGGCTTGTTTCAGAGAATCCACACGTGAAGTCTGTCCGATACCGCTTGCGCAAAGTTGTTTGTTCTTTACCAGCGTGATCGCGTTGGACTTGCTGTTCTTCACGATCTTGTTGGCGAACAACAGGTCTTCCACTTCCGGAGCCGTCGGTTTCTTTTCCGTCATCGGTTCCAGATCGGCTTCCCCCTGAATGCTAAGGTCCTTTTCCTGCATCAGCACGCCGTTCAGCAGTGAACGGAACTGCATCGGACAAGTCTTGCACTCCTTTCGGATCAATATGATACGGTTTTTCTTTTGTTTCAGTACTTCAAGGGCATCGGCATCGTAAGCCGGGGCGATAATCACTTCGAAGAAGATCTTATTGATTTCCTCTGCCACTTCCTTGTTTACAGTCGTGTTGGTGATCAGGATACCTCCGAAAGCAGATACCGGGTCGCCGGCCAGAGCATCTTTCCATGCTTCCACCACGTTACCGCGGGATGCAATGCCACAGGCATTGTTATGTTTCAGGATGGCAAATGTCAGTTCGTCGAATTCGTCGATCAGGTTTACGGCAGCGTCGATATCGAGCAGGTTGTTGTAAGAGATTTCCTTACCATGCAACTGGTCGAACATATTATTGAATTTGCCAAAGAATTTAGCAGCCTGGTGCGGGTTCTCACCGTAACGCAGGTTCATAGGATCGTCTACGGTAGCACGGAAGTGCGAACCCTGACGATCGTCGAAGTAATTGAAGATTGCAGAATCGTAGCCAGAAGAAACGGCAAACGCTTCTTTGGCAAACCATTTACGGTCTTCGATAGAAGTTTCCGCACCTTTCTCGTTCAGCAACTGCATCAACGGCTGATACTGAGCTTTGGATGCAACGATCACAACATCTTTGAAGTTCTTTGCGGCGGCACGGATAAGAGAAATACCGCCTATATCTATCTTTTCGATAATTGCCTGTTCTTCCGCACCGGAAGCAACTGTTTCCTCGAACGGATACAGGTCGACAATCACGAGGTCAATTTCAGGAATTTCATATTGGGCGATCTGAGCCTTGTCGCCTTCGTTATCGCGACGGTTCAAAATACCGCCAAACACTTTCGGGTGAAGCGTCTTCACACGTCCGCCCAGGATAGAGGGATAGCCGGTCAGCTCCTCTACCGCATCACAAGGGAGTCCCAAATCTTCTATAAACTTCTGAGTACCACCTGTTGACACAAAACTAACACCTTCGCGGTGGAGCTTCTTTAAAATTTCATCTAATCCATCTTTATGGTATACCGATACCAATGCACGTTTAATACGTTTTGTTGCAGCCATCTTCGTTGGGTTTATTTTAATGTTTTAGAGCACAAAAGTAGGGATTTATTTTCAATATGTATATAAGGTAAGAAAATAATTTCCTACCTTATATATTAAAGAGTGCTATAAAACAAAAGAGAAACGGAGTGGTTCCCACAAGATCATTTCTTATCCGATATCTTCAATGATTCATCGATAATTTCGTTTTCTTCTTTCAGATCATCGATCACATCATCCAATTTCTTCTCATCATCGGAAGGTGAAGTGTAATCGTCCGACAAGATAGAATGAGGAGTAAGCCCTTCGTCTTCCAGTTCGGAACTTTCGTCCCATAATGTGTTCATTATTCCAGCCATAATTATTTGTGCTTTATTTGTTAATACAGGAATAGAACAACATTAAAGGCCGATTTGTTGCCCTCCGCCCTTAACGTCCTCCTTCATTCTCATATTCGGGAAACTGGTTCAACAAATGTTTTACATTCTGATAATGACGATTATAAATAGTGACTAACCACGCCAGAACATCTTTATTTACCAGAATATTAGAAACGCCTTGCATTGTTCGTATCACCTTTTTACCCGCGACCAGCCGTTCTTCGCCCGACACGGAATCGGCTACCATCAGAGGCAGGCAAGCTGTTTGTAAATCAATCATTGCTTCGCTCCACGGAAATTGAGTCAGTTTGGAGAGGAATTGTAAAATCTTTTTCTGCCTTTTCAAGAGGATATTCAGTAACTCGAATTCGGTACGGTTAGGTGTACAGGCATGCCGATCCGTCAAATAGGCTTCTTTCAGATAGTAGGCTTTCATCTCTTCATCCGAGATATTCAGCACATTGATTGTCGTGCACTCCATACCACTAATCGCCGGGAAAATGCTTTGATTCGCTTCCATAATAGAAAAAATTTAATTGTGAATACTATCGGAGCAGTACGGAAGAGCAAAAATAAAAGCGGCTCCGCCTGTCCCGTTGCTATTCACCTTCCAGGCAGTGGGTGCATTAACACTCCACACGGGGGTACGAAACCGCCATATGAAATGCTCCACAGGCGGACATAAAAATGCCCGCCGCGAAAGAATGGCAGGTTTTCCTGCCTGGAAGTAAGAATAGCATTACAAATATACTATTAATATTGGAATATACAGCAATCAAAGCCATTATTTAGGGCAACCGCATCAAAAACCTCATTTCTTGGCAAAGGAAAATCCGTCTTTTTGATTGTTAAATCGCACAATAAGTTTCCTAAAAAGAAGGATATTCGTATGCATCTATTATCCAGCATTTTGCATTATTTCGAGTTTCTTAAAAAATATTACCCGCAAGTGTAATTTGAAATATATGGGGTAGAAAACCAAATTAGATGCGCTACTGTTTCGATTTGGACCAACAGGTATTTTAGTGAATCGTACAATAAGTAATAGATGACAATAAGATTCGTTTTGAGGAAGAATGTGCCAATGGGAGAAATGTGAACCCCATAAATGATGATTTATACGCGCGTTTCACGCCTTCATTTTTCGCCCGCGAGCGAAAAAATATTCCGGTTACGGGGTTGCCTTTGCCGGCATATAACATGGAGGAGTGTCGCTGTAGGGGCGGGTTCTAAACCCGTCCGATTGCAACAATGTGTATATTTGTCGATATCGGGCAGGTTTAGAACCTGCCCGATATCGACAATCATTTCGGACAACATCAGATATGTAACTGCAATCCCAGCGAAACAGGGTGTACTTTCGGGCCTTTGTCTTTTTCAAAGAGGCCGAAGGGAGAATATTTGGCATAGAAACCGATGCAGCCGACACCTGCCTGGAAAAGGAAATCCATCGTTACCGGACGAAGGTTCATACCCCGGTCCATCTTTCTCTTATGCTTTTCTCCCTCTGCATCATGATAGACGATCCTGGAGGAAGAAATCGTTTTAATCACGCCTACGACACCACCGGAAACAAAAAAACGCGGAGACTTGCGCCGATGCTTCGGTGACTGCCATTCGAACAGGACCGGAATCGTCAGGCTGGTGATATTCAACTTGCTGGCATTATAGACGATGCCTTCGGGAGCGGGGACCAACTGTGTGACGCCGTCCACTTCCTGAAAATGTGCATTCATATCCAACCGATAACGGCTCCAACGCATACCTGCCCCTGTCACAACCGCCCATCTATGCCGTGAGAAAGGGAAACTGAACTCCATAAAGTTCAGGTTATACTCAAGCGAGTTTCCGCTACGAAGCGAAACGCCGTCGATATCATTGATCCCGTCGCTACCTGAAAAGTTGGCGAACCCCATGCCGAAGCCTGCCCAGTGCGGATCGAAATCCTTATCCCAAGAAGGGATCGGGATGTTGATCGACTTGATATGCTTGCGCCGTTCGTAGCTCTGCCCGTCCCGGTAATGTCCCTCGAAGACCATTTCGCTGTCAATCGAATCGCCTTCTCCGGTCAGTTCGTACACCTTCACTTTCATCCGTTCGCCGTTGTCCTTCACAACGATACGTTTGTTTTCCAACCGGATGACGGTATCGGCCGGCATCGGCTCAACATCTGCAGCCAGCAATCCAATGGCAGGAAAGCATGCGGCTATGATCAATAGAAATCTTTTCATCTTTATTCTTGTTTATCAGTTTATAAATCTTTTTTGGTAAATAAGAGGGTGATCAGGTCGTCGCTGTCCAGCTCGCCTTCGATGTAGACCAGCGTGATCGTCCCTTTGGAATTGACTTTGAAGAGGACAAAGCGGTTCACGTCGGGATCTTTACCCGGAAGCTGATAGTAGGCGGAAACCACTCCCCCGTCGTCCGTCACCTCCTTGATCTTACGCGCCCCCCGCTGGTCGGCTTCCAAGCATTGGCGGGTAAAGCGAAGCGCTTCCGGATCGTTTTTGATCGTAATGCTCTTGTAGCGCGTCATGCCGTACGTTTCCAGCATTTCGTTGGAAAGCTCCACCATCGTGACATTCTTCTTCTTCCCGTAGCGGGCAAAGACATCCTGTATCTTCAGGTCCTTCTGCGCTTCGACTGCTCCGGCACCGGTTGGCAGCAGCAACAAGGCTGCCAATATTACCACTAATGTATATCTCAACTGCTTCATCTTGATATTCTTTTATTCGTCTTCACTAAAAAGGCTACCTAATTCTTTTAATTGATTATCTATTATCCGACGGTCCGCTTCATCCTTATCCATCTCCGGGAAATAGTCATCGGCAGGAGTGGCCACCTCCTGCAACGCTTCGATCGCCAGTGAACGGACTTTATGGATGTCGGTATAGCAGCGGCCGTTGATCACGACATAGTTATCGGAACAGAAACAGGGATCGGCCGGGTACAGCAGGCGGGTAAGACTCAGCAGAGCCAGCACGCAGGCTGCCACACCGGAAAGGATGTAAAGAGCGGCACGCTTCCTGTTCCGGGGGCGGAGCGATACGGACAGGGATTCGGATTCCAAATCGGGCCCGCCCTTTTGCAATTCCGCTTCACGTCCTATTTCTTCGTCAAAATAGGCGAACAGGGGTTTGTAGGCCGCCAGATGCTCCGGCACTTCTCCCGAAGCGAAAAAGGCACGGATCAGCCGTTCTTCCGCAGCAGAAGTTTCACCTTCGAAATACCGTTCCAACAGTTCTTCTATATGTAGATTACTCTTTTCCATACATTATTAATTATAAATCACATTTCCTTCATCAACTGTTCCCGTATCTTTTTCCGGGCTCTCGAAAGATTCACCCGGACGGCTTCGATCTGGGTGCCTGTTATCTCCGCTATCTCCGCCAACTCATACCCTTCGACGTCTTTCATCCGGATAATGGTTTGCTGTAGCGAAGGCAACCGGCCTATCAGCTGGCGTACACGTGCCACCGTGTCGTGCTGTTCCAGCTCTTCCGCCGGGTTCCTCGCTCCCGAATCGAGCGAAAGCAAGGTGATATCCGTCCCTTCCGGCCGGTGCTGTTTCAGTTTGTCCAGTGCCAGGTTCTTAGCGATCTGTACCGCCAGCGCCTCGACACTATTATAGCCGTCCAGCTTCTCGCGAATCTGCCACAATTTCAGAAAAGTCTCCTGCACGATATCCTCTGCATCCGACCTATCCTCCATCATCCGCCACGAAATATTGATCAACTTCTCCCGGAGCGGCAGCACGGTTATTTTAAATGTTTCGAGTTCCATTTCTACTATTATGACGACAAAGAAACGAAAACATAACATGGGAAACCCGGAAAAATGTAATAAGTCTAAGCCGGTCCATGCTAACCGGATTTTATTTCCTATATTTGTCCAACTGTCTGCTTTCGGACAGAATTAAAACTATATAGCTATGGAAAATGAAAAAGAGAAACACTCTAAATCCGATATGAAAATACTGATTGTTGAAGACGAGAACTCATTGCGCGATATCATGGTTTGTTCGCTTGGAAAGGAACGCTATGTCGTGGAAAGTGCGGCGGACTATCAGGAGGCCCTGCGCAAGATCTACGATTACGACTACGATTGTATCGTGCTGGACATCATGCTACCGGGAGGAAACGGGCTGGCGTTGTTAGAGGAACTGAAAAAGATGAAGAAGAAAGACAGCGTCATCATCGTCTCGGCGAAAGATTCGCTTGAAGACAAGGTGAAAGGACTCGATCTCGGGGCCGACGACTACCTTACCAAGCCGTTCCACTTGGCAGAACTGAACGCGCGGATCAAATGCGTCCTGCGCCGGAAACAACAAGACGGGGAGATGGACATCACCATTGCAAACATCACCATGTACCCCGACCGCCACGAAGTCTACATCGAAGGTAACCTGTTGGTATTAAACCGGAAAGAGTTCGACCTGCTCTATTACTTCGTGACCAATCCCGACCGGCTTATCAGCAAGGCGGCCCTGGCCGAATCCGTCTGGGGCGATTACATAGACCAGGCGGACAGTTTCGATTTCATCTACAGCCAGGTCAAGAACCTGCGGAAGAAACTAAAGACGGCCGGCGCCCTTCCTGAGATCAAGGCGGTATACGGCTTCGGATATAAAATGGTATGTGAAGATAAATGAGACTGCGCCAGTACACACTCCAGAACTTATCGATCCCCCTACTGCTGATCTTGTCGGTATGGGCATACGCCTTTTACGCCACCATCACGCATGAGATCGACGAAGAGACGGACGAAAGCCTGATGAACCACAAGATGCTGATCATCAAAGCGGCATTAGCAGACAGTAGCTTGCTGAAAGACCATGTGGACATCCTGACACAATATTATATCAGCGAAATACCCAAAGCGGAAGCCGACCTGGCGCTGAACGAATTCTTCGACTCCACCCGGGTCATCCCGCTCGAAATGACCTCCGTCCCGGTACGCGGATTGCGAACCTGCTTCCGCACGTCCGACGACAAATATTACCAACTGACCATCACCACCTCCATCCTTGAAAAAGAAGATATGGTGAACGCAACGATCATAGGGCTCGCCATCCTCTATTTCTCCCTCGTTTTCTGCATACTGCTCGTCATACACCTGGTATTCCGCAAGAGCCTGCACCCGCTGTACGTCCTGTTCGACTGGCTGAAAAAATACCGGCTTGGCAAGACGAACGTTCCGCTCCGCAACGAGACCAAGATAGAGGAGTTCCGCATCCTGAACGAAGCGATCGAGGACGTGGTCGACCGGAGCGCCCGGTTGTACAACACGCAGAAGCAGTTTATCGAAAACGCCTCCCACGAACTTCAAACCCCGCTCGCCATCTGCATGAACAAACTGGAACTGATGAGCGAGAACCCCGATTGCACCGAACAGCAGTTGACCGAATTTGCCGACCTCCACCAGGCACTGACCGGGATCGTCAAAATGAACAAATCCCTCCTGCTCCTCTCCCGCATCGGGAACCGGCAATTCCCGGAGACTTCGCGCATCCACCTAAACGCCTTGGTCACCGCCATGCTGGACGACTTCGGAGAGATGTACGAGCACAAACATATAACCGTTACTTTCAAGGCATCCGGGCAATTGTTCGTCACCATGAACGACTCGCTCGCCTCCACCCTCATCACCAACCTGGTCAAAAACGCTTACATCCACAACAAGCAGGACGGCAGCATACGGATCGTAACGACCACCCGTACGCTGACAATCGCCAACAGCAGCGACACTCCCCGCCTCAGCCCCTCTACCCTGTTCGACCGTTACGAGCGGCAAAGCAAGCACAAAGAATCGACCGGCCTGGGGCTTGCCATCGTCAAGTCGATCGCCGCCCTTTACGAGATCAAAGTGGAATATAACTATGAAGATCAACTACACGAATTCAAATTAACCTTCAAATAGGCCGCGATTCCCAAATCTTTCCCAAATCGTTTCATTCCTTTGCCGTGCAAATTAACGGGAGTTTCCTTCTGCCTGCCGGATGTTCATACTGAAGCATTTCCAGGAAACGGAGATTGCCCATATCGAACTCGAAACCGGATTCTTTCAGTCCAAGTGCAATCATGTGATCCTGACGAACGGCATCGACATCCATTTCAGGCAATCGAGCGGCAAATGGTTGCAGATCAAAGACAACCCGGTAAAAGACGATTTTTAACCGTATGTATAACTTAATAATAGCAATTATGAAACTAAAAAATTTTATGCTGGCATTTGTTTGCAGCGCCTTTGTGTTTACTGCTTGTAGCGACGACGATGATAACGGCAACGTCACCCCGTCGGATGTCCCCGAGGCCGTGTTGAAAGCGTTTGAAAACAAATATGGCGACGTCAAGGATGTCAAATGGGAGAAGAAAAACAACTACAACGTGGCCCGTTTCCAGGCAGGCGCCATCACAAAAGCGGACGACAGCTATACGACTTCTGCTTGGTTTGACGACAACGGTTCCGAGAAACAGGTGAACCAGGACATCCCGTTCGCCAAATTGCCGGAAGCCGTCAAGACAGCTTTCGCCGATATCCAGAAAGCCATGTATGCAGACTGGAAAGCAGACGATGAAGCAGACGTCGTAAACCGCCTCGACATGGGTCTCGTCTACATCATCGAAATCGAAAAGGGCCAGGAAGAAAGAGAACTGTCTTTCACCGCCGCCGGCATCCTGTTGAAAGACGTGGCGGACGATGACGACGACGACGATATCCTGCCGGTAGTCGTATCAGAAGAAATCAAAAAAACAATCGCCGGCTTATTCCCGGATAGCAAGAGCGTCGTAATCATGGAGATCGAAGCCGACGACGACGAAACCGAAATAGACGTCCTCGACGACGGCATCCACAAAGAAGTCAAGCTGGACGCCAAAGGCAACTGGGTAAGCACCGAATTTGAAGTAACCCTGCCGGACGCCATGGAGATCATGAACACGTTGAACCCGGCTATCCTCCAAAAGTTACAGGCAATGGCAGCGCAGGCCGGCATCGACCTGACTAATCCGGAGATCATCAGCAACACGGAAGTGAACGTCATCAGCCACGTAACGGAAGGCATGTACTTCGAAGTGGAAATCGAGATCGGCGGCAAAGAGATAGAAGTCACGATCGACAAAGACGGCAACATCTCTATTGGTGATTAAGCCTGTCCATTCAACCCACATACAAAAGACAATACCCAACCTGAGCATCCCGGCACATTCTTCCTTTTGCCGGGATGCTTTTTTATAGATATGGACAACCTTGACAACAAAAGAGCACCTGCCGAGAACAAATCATTATTCCTTAGAATGTACACCCGGCTTTTATTGCCTTCTGTTGCATTTGTTCCAGAGACTTCGCGTATGTCTTGTTCAACCGATCCGAACTATGGATTACCCGATAATCGCTTGCACTCGCCCCATCCGCCAAATCCGGTGAAATCGAATGGGCTTTATTCATACCTGCCGCACGTCCCTTTCGTCCGGCATTCGCCTCGGTCCCATGTGCCAGACGGGAAGAAAGCCGTTTGATTTCGGAACGATAGAAAGCGCAACTGTTCCCGCCTCCACCGGAACTTCCGCCACTGCCATAATCAGCTCCGGCATAACCACCTCCATCATTTGCATGGGCGGTCAACGACATATTGCTCGTAGCCGATACATACCCGGCAACATCGCCTGACGCCAAACTATTCACAGCCTGCCCGATCGAAGCGGCATCACCGCCGCCGTTCTTCACTGCATCAACAGCCAATGCCGTTCCTGCAGCAACCCCGATTATATTTGCCGCAGTCATAAAACCTTGCTCCACACGGTTCCATCGACGTTCACGCCGGTCTTTCTTGGCCTGTTTCAGATTGGCTTCTATCTCTTTATTCTCCGGAGCCAACTTATTGGCTATCTTCAAGCGGTTCATTCCTTCCTTATAGCTTTCCCCTTCTATATCCATAATGCCAATATTGTTATGGGCCATCGCATAAGTAGGATCTATACTCAGGATTTTCCGATATTGCTCACGAGCCTCCGCATGCAAGCCAGCTTCATCCAACACCACAGCTTTTGCAAACGCACGGTCCAACAGATCATCCATGACCAAGCCGTTTGCGCCTATCTGCCCATGCTCGAAATTGATCCATCCGACAGAACTGCCTGCAACAAACGGTTCGATCCGGTCATAGCTCGGCGGAACGATCAATGCCCCGGTCCAACTATACAGTCCGACCGATTCATCTTCATACACAGCAAACATCTCCCCTTCGGACATATATTCGATCATGTCAAACACACAAGGGATCACCAATCGTCCATAATGATCAACCGCTCCCCATTTGTCACCTTCCGCCACCAAAGCAAAGCCATCTCCCACACGTGCGATTTCTTCATAACGCAAGGGGACAGTCCAAAGCGAATCAGCCGGGACGGAAGTTCGGTAAAGGCTGTCCGATATCAGTATGTCGATAGCTTTCCCCGCCTCTTCTATCTTAGATAACAAGTCACCATACACACCACTCTCTCGATCGGACTTCACTTTTTTAGCAGCCTCCTTATAGGGTTTGTTCGAAGTCGGAAGCTTTGTCATCATCTCTTTCAGTTTATATTTGCAAGGAACGACAATCTCACCTTTCAAGTCGATCGCCCCGATCTTACCGTCCATTTTAACAGCCGCCAAATCATTTTCTTCAAAATTTTCCGCCCACTCGAATTTCGGAGGAATCACAAATTTTCCTGACTTATCGATAAATCCGAACATCCCATCTTTCTTAACAGCCGCCAATCCCCGGCTGAATCCTTCCAGCCTGTCAACAGGTTCGAACTGTGGCTCGATAATGAAACGGTTATAACGGTCTACAAAACCGACTCTCCCATTCAACTGCACGCCGGCCAGATTTTCACCGAAATATTTCGCCACCTTTTCATACTGCGGCGGAATCGCCCATTCCGTCTCATAGCCTACGTGCAAGATATCATCCAACTGATTCCCAAATGAAATCCCTGTTCCCAAAATCCCGTTATTGGAAAGCGTAGCCGCTTTCTGCCACCAACCGCTTTTCTCCCCCTGATTCTCATATCCCCATCTCTTGGCTTTATCAGATTTTGCAGCCAAAGCAGAATCGTCGGCTTGGGAATGGACGACAAAAGGGAAAAAGAGAATCACTACACTCAAACTGCATATTATCTGCCATATCCTGTTTTTCATATCTACTATGTTTTATTTTTTTATCAATTTCACAGTCTGCATCTGCTCCTCTCCAGCCAAGATGTACAAAAGATAAATTCCGGATGGCTGATCTCCCATGAACAAATCCGTAACACCTTCGCAAGCATCCATCCGCCTTACTTGTTTACCGGCAAGATTGAACAAGATCAAGCGGCTCTTAACCGGTAACGTCCCGACATGGACATAATCCGTCACCCGTGTCGGATAGACTTGGATCACAATTTTTTCTATCTCCTCGTCTGCGGTCGGATCATCAGAATCGCCACCATCAGGGTTATCGGGATCGTCCGGTCCACCGCCAGCCGCTTCAAAACGCGCCTCCAGCTTAGCATCACCGCTTATCTTATATATAAAGCGTTCCGCAGTTGAGACCCTTTCCCCTCCGATAAACCATCCGACAAACCGATATCCGTCATTCGGCGTTGCGATCAGTTCCAAAGAGCTGTCATACTCATAATAACCCGTTCCAAAAGTGACAAAACCCTGGGCGGCATTATAAGAGATTTCGATCTTATAGGAAATCGGTTCGAAATTAGCGACAAGCGTCTGGTCTACGATTGCGGTATGCAAATAGGTCTCTTCGGCCGACACGGCCCGGTCATTGATCGTCCAAGTCTTAAACTGGTAGCCCTTATTTGCCTTTGCCTTAAATTCCGTTTCCTTTCCATAATCGACTTGTATGGAAGCGGGAGTAACGGTTCCCGCCTTTTCCGGTTCGGCCAAAGCCGTCAAAGAGACTTTCCCTCCCGCCAACTGGTTCCAAACAACCGAATAATCCTCTTCACCGGTAAAGCCTTCGGCATCCTTAATTTCAGATGTATGGATCGTCAATGTATACACTCCGTTTTGTTTGGTAAGAGTTGACAAATCCAACAGATAAGAATTCCCTTCCTGCAGCTTTAGTTGAAGTCCTTTCGTATCCATTTTTTTCCCTTGACAGAACAAAGAAAACATTTCAGTTGTCAAAGAACTTTCCGAAACCCCTTTATTAAACTTAATCGTGATTGCATCAACCGGAGTCGTGGCGACATTATTACCTTCCGGCAAGCCCAAAATAGATTCGACAGCCAATAGCATTTCCGGACGTTCTTCAAATACCAACTGGAATTCACCGGGAGTCGAACCTGCAGCCTTAGTTGTGATGTCGTCGAAATAATCTACCACATGAATCCGATACTCATACTTCGGATCTTTGCCATCCCGCAACGTCCGATCCGTTTGCCAAACCTTTCGGGTATCCAAGTTACTATCTCCATTGACGCTGACCAATTTCATACTACCCTTTGTCGGATCTGCAATACTGATATAATTCCAACCAACAGTAGAAGGCGTTACTGTCAATGAACGATTAGGACCGGAATCTGTAAGTTTGGCATCTTTTGCCTTCACAACCGGAGCGACTGTACCGTCTGTCAGATACATCATATCCGGAAAATCCTCCGCATCCGGAATATCGTTGACCATAAATCCGGTTACTTTTGGTGTTACCGATTCATTCACCCTGATGCCTCTGATCAGTTCATGGATGCGTACCGTATCCAACAAACTCAAATCCGGATTGTCGTAGTTAGTCACATGGGTTGCCTCTACCTTATAATCGGTAAAATGACCGAGCAACGTACTTATCAGCCACCATTGTGCATAAGCAGTCTCGCCAGTTTTGATCGTTCCGAAATCTGTTGCAACATTTTCTCCCATGACAGCCATTTCTTCCCCTCCGTTCAATTGTGAAGTTTTGATTTGGAAATCTACGAATAACCCTTTTTCATTATCCGTAATCTCCGGCTGTTCCGTTGTCATTCGTACATTCGTAGCATCTCCTGCTCCGATATTATGAATCAACAAAGAAAATTCGGACGGAACCATCGGCTCGACCACATCTTTTGTCAAAGGATCGTCACCTAAAATATCGCGTTGCATAAAGTAATCCATTTCCAAATTCGGAGAAGGAATGACAGTCATCGTGGCTGGAAACAGGTCGCGGGTTACTTCCAAACCGGTAAACGGATCGAGATATGAGAGTGTTCCACCGAAAGTATATTCTTTCGGCTTGGTCGGAGCGGCATATTTGGTAGGGATAAACAAGATCGTCGCCTTTCCTGTCTTTTGGGCGTCCAATGTCCAAGCACCATCCAATTTACCACCAAAGCCATCCAAACTTTCCGGATTGATTTGGAATTCATGGGAAGTGGCAACTACGCCGTCTTCATCAGAAACTACTATATCGAGCTTTACATCATTCAAAGGAACAGACTCATGGCTATTATTTACAACCAATGTTCCTCTAAAAGCTTGGCGAGCCATAACCATAGATTGAGAAAACTGGAGAGAAACCGAAGAACAAAGCGAATTAGAAGCATCATCTACTTGCTTTTTCAAATCATAAAATATATTATAAAGAAGTTCTTCTGTCGAAGCATATCCTAATGATTTGGATTTGGATTCAAGCTCAGCGATCCTATCTATATTCTTTATTAAAATATCTCCATCAATATAATTTTCAGAAGACAACTTTTTGCCACTCCAAATTTTCAATGAATTATTCCACCGATCAATAAACAAATCAAATGTTTCTTCAGATATCGCCTCAGGCTTATATTTATACAGATCTTCATTTTTCGCTATAATGCCTTCATGAGAAAGCATATACGAAAACATTTTAGAAACATCCTCAAATGTACAATCATACCATTTTTCATCACCATATATTTCCATTATCATATTGGAGACACATTCCCATTCATCTACTGCAATTCGGAATTTATTTTCAAAATCCTCCATCCATGACATTGTCCCGACATTTGCCTTTGTGATAGGATCATTGTTCTTTATATTCTCCCAATTTTCCATAAAATTTATCATACAGTTTCCTCCTATTCCGGCATAAGTAGCACCTGTTTTAACTAAGTCGCCCGTTTTCATCATACCTATTCCGGCAGTAACAGCAGCTGCACCTAAACCAGCACCAGCACCAGTCGCAATAAATGCTGCTCCGGCCACAGTTACCGCAGCTCCTGCTATTTGCATAACTTCACCTCCTGTCTGTATAAGCATGCTTGAAACATTCGCCGTACAATATGCCGCCTGATATTTTTTATCTTTATTAGGATCATTCATATTCACTACGCAATCTTTTATCGCTCCCCCCCAGCCTAAAACTGTTCCAACTATAGGTATTTTGCTAATAGGATTAACTTCGTCTTTTGCGGCAGCAAAAATTGTTTCCCTACATGGAGCATCAGGGTTGAAAAGACCTGCAACTGCTCGGACAACTGGATTACAAATCGTTTTCTCAATTGCTCCCGACACATTCTCCATAACCGTATAAATAGGAGAAAATGCCTTTGCAAAAAACTGATTTCTCTTTAATATATAATCATAAAGTTCATATTCATCCATGCCTGTCGGAGTTAATGGAGAAATATCACCTCCATTTCCTTTCTTTTCTGCCATACAAGTTTTAACTAAACGAGTTCCATTTGGGACTTTTACCCATTTTTGTTCTTTATTACATTGCCAATTATATACAGTAACCTCCTGCATTGTACATGGTATATCCGAATTTTCATCATGCATGGCCTTTGTCATCACTCCTTTTCGTGTCATCTTCACCGGAACAACAACCGATTGCTGTGCTTTCAAATCAATATTATCTTCAGACAATAATTCAAACTCCAAAGATTTCAGATTTTGCGGAAATACAAGAAGTACGTCATTTGCTGTTATCAACCCCTTGTTTGTTAATTTTATTTCAAACACATAAGATTCCCCTATAGCCAATTCATCAGCAGGGACATACTCCGGCATTTCCGTTACGACAACAGGTACAGGTACATTCGTCTCATACTTTACATCCGTCTTTATTTCATACTCATCTTCCACAGTTGTCTCCTCAACTGTCCAACTATACGTAATCGCCCGAAAACTCAAATCTACGACTTCTTTATTCATCTTCCCCGGATCAATCAAAATCGTATTCTTATACGAATCATGTTTGTCAGCCGTTACTTCAAGCGTATAATAACCAGCAGGTAGTTCACAGGTGAACAAACCCTTCGTTCCGGTAATTCCATTGGCAACCTCTTCGTTGGTATTAGGTCTTGTCACACGGACTTTTGCTCCGCTCACATGTGGCTTTTCAACCGTATAATAGGTGTACTCGTCACAGACATCCACAGCCAATGTCCCTATTTCGGAGGATACAGGCGTGATCCGAAAAGATATCGGAATCCCATTACCATTTGCACAATTGATTGCGAACTGTCCTTTATGCGCCAGATTCGCTTCCATTTCAGTTCTCGGTGCCAATCGTAATAAGACAGTCGTACTTTCCCCATACTTCAACGATGGCATTTTTTCCGGACTTGCCAACGACATCCAATCAGATTTCGGCAAAACAATTTGAATATCACCAGTTTCTCCTTTCCCCGTATTAGTAATCGTCACCGGATATTCTCGAATGGCTCCTATCGTCATGGTCGTATTCAGATTCGATTCACTCACTTCCAACTGTGCGGCCTGCGACCGGCAATAATAATAAATATCCAAATCCAACACAGCACCTTCAGCAGAAGCAATCTGCACTTTTATCGGTTCCCAATCCACACTCGGAGAAACCGCTTTGCCCGTCACCTCATATTGCAATTCGGCAGTACCTTTGGCCGATAAGCTGGAAATAGAAGTAAAATGAATCTCACAATTTTTGGGTTGAGAAATGACCTTTGCCGTCACGCTGCTCAAAGGCTTATTTCCGGGATTTGACAAGGGTATCGAACCGGTCGTTTTTTCATCGGTAAAGACTTCCCAGGCAATCACTCCGTTGGAAGCTTTCCTTAAACCAAACAGGTCGAATCCGGCCATCTCTTTGTCCAAACTTTCACCCGGATAACAGGCTCCTACACCAAAATGTCCCATTTGCCAACCTTCCGGCGTAAACTTCTTTTGAAAAATGCCGGCATTATCCGTCTTCACATTGAGTACCTGCCGATAACCATCATTAATAATATATAGATCGACCGGAACGCCGGCAGTCTTACTGCCGGTTACTTGTCCGGTGATCATGACAGATTCCCCTGTCTTAATTACACTCTTATCCAAGGAGACCTGCACTGTATATAAAGGGGTTAATGTGATAGCAAACGGCGCAGAAGAATTATTGACGTAAGACAATTCCTTTTTCGACTGCTCCTCATTTACGATGGCAATCAACTGGTAGCTACCTGTTGTTTCCGGGAAAACGAATACCTTTTCCAACATGACGCTTTCACCAACGGGCAACTCGCTTTGCGTGTATAACGTTCCTAATGCAACCGCATTATTTACCAAAGTTGCACTCGGACTGAGATAAACAGAAACTTTCGTCTGCGCAGGCAACATTGCAGCTCCTTCGTTCTTCACCGTCACCTTCACCGTTGCACTGCTTTGCACGGTGACCTCACTGTTCACCTCAACATTTGTAACGACCGCATCCGGCAAGTTCTGATCCGTAATGTTCAAACAACAAATACTATTACCAAACACACCGGCCTCGACCACGATCATAACAGTCCGGTTTCCATCCGAAACATCATTCTTGTCAACCGTGACATCCACATCCACCGACTTCTGCCCCGCCAAAATCGTGGCAGAGGAAGGGAACTTCAAACCGTTTGAATTTTCACTTGACAGGTTAATCGTCAAATCCTGTGATAGTTTTTGATTGACCGAAATCGTAATCTTCCCTGTCTCACCCTCCAACAAAGTTGTTTTGGAAGCCTTTATCGCCACCGCCGCATCATCGTCATCCAAAACGGTCAATGTTTTTTCAAATACACCGGCTTGTGTCCCGGCAGTCGAACAATTGCAGGAAGAGATATAGATAGCCCCCGTAATCTTCACAAGCTTGTCACCATCCTTCATCCCATTGTCGACCGTTCGGATCGCAAACTCCTTTTCCGAAACACCCTTTTCCAAAACAACGGAAACAGGAAGACTGATCCGGCCGTCTCCGTCGTCCGTCAAGTTCACGGTCACCCGATTGTCCGTAACCCCGGAACGTTTCAATATAGCCGTCACCACTTGGTTCGCTTCACTCACTATCGAAGTCGATAATTCGAGAGTTATATTCGGAATATCGTTATCCTTGATTTTTACAAATCGCCGACTCATCAAATCGAATTCATGTCCAGGAGCCGAAACCGTAAAAACGACCTCGTCATCCAAACCCGGCAGGTCGTCGTCTTTAACCTTTATCGTCACTTCCTTCGTTTTCTTTCCCCCCGGAATCACCACTTCGGACAGGAAGTTTTCAAAACGCTTGGGATGGTCGGAAGAGAGCTTAACCGTCAAAGGCCACGAAATATCCCATTCGCGTTCAAGCCTCAACGTAAATATCTCTCCTTCAGAAATTTCCGTCTTATCCAATGACAATTTCAAATATGGCCGTTCGTCATCCTCAATCCGGATCACCCGCTTGATAACAGCATAATCACTGCCTTGTATGGAAAGTGTGGCCGTCGAATCCGGATTCGCTTTATCATCATTCTTAGCATTCACCACAAAAGAGGCTCCCGACTGTCCGGCAGGAATATTCAAACTTGCCGGGGTAATCAATCGTCCCGGATTCGAATTCGTAATCGTAAACGACTCCGCTTTCCGGCGATTACCGCTTCGATACACATAGCAATTGATGCCGGAAGAAGAATTTTCCGATATGAAACTTTTAGACACAGTAAAAGTCAGCACTTTCGATACCGTAAATGTCTTACTCGATATACCCGTATTATTCGCCGCATCAGCCTCCAATTCTCCGGCACCGGCATTCGGGGTCAGTTTAACCTTGATCCGAACCGTACCATCCACACCTGGACAGTCACTCAATTTAAACTCGGCGTTCCTGGATACTTGTCCGCCAGCAGACAATATTTCCTGGTAATTAAGGCTTCCCAGATAGATTTCGCTTTCATCATCCTGGCCGGCCAAATAAACAGATTCTTTCCAACCTGCTTTCGTAGGTTGGTTTCCGATATTACGAACCAACCAACTTGCTTTCACGATTTCTCCCGGCTTGACAGCAGACATAGCCGATGCCACAGCAGACACTTCCAAGTCCGGTCGATTTCCACGAACAATTTCCACATAGTTCTCCCCAATCGTGCAATTCACTCTCCCGGCATCTTTTTTAGTCAGGATCATATTGGTGATCGTAAACGGGACTTTAACCCCTATTAACGATTCAACATCCTCGATCTTGACCTGGAAAGTAAGGATTTCACCTTTCGAGCCTCCGATCGTCTCATTGGAAGAAGAGAACACCAACAGACGATACTTATTGGATGACAATCGGTTATAAGTTCCTACCGCATCCGATGCCATACGTTCGGATAGATTTACCGCCAGACGCCCTTTCTCGTCCAAAACAGGAGATATCTTGTCCGGAAAATCCAAATCGAACTGAAAAGCGACCACATCGTCGCTGTTATCCAAATAGACGGGTATCGAAGCCGTACTTCCGGCTACAACCTGCATCTCCGGAATATACAACTTATTGTTTCCGGAAGATTGGGAAAATCCCTGCCAAACCAAAAGCAGGAGTCCCCATATTATATATAATTGACGAAATTTCATATTGTTCAATTCATGTGATTCAACTTCTTATTAGTGACCTCCACCCTTTTGTCCGTACGAATTTCCACCTGGACGATGTAAACGCCATCCGGCAAACCGCGATAACAAGAGCGCAGATCTTTCGTTCCTGCAGACAGGTCAACCAACTGTTCGTGCTTCACACACTGCCCAAACAGATTATAAATCCGGACATGTCCTTCAAGTGCATCCGCAGGCATCACGACCGAAAGGTTGTCCTCACGGGCAATCTCAGGCGTTTCGATCCCGGTCGTCACTCCTTTTCTGTTTAACATGACCGGAATTTTAACATTCTTACTGCTGGCCACCATCGCAGCCGACAAAGAAGCCGAAGAGGCTCCGACCGCTGCAATCTCCGTCTCACCCACCGGCAACGTTTCTCCGGTCAAAGAAAGAATCAGCACCCGGAGTCCGCCCGGCGTGTCGCGCATCGTCACCATATAATCGGCAGAAACCAACGATTTGAAATGCGGACTCTTGCAACCTTCCAACAGGAGATCCAACGCCGCAACCGGAACAGTCGTTTGCAAAAGCAATTTTCCGTCCTCCACACGCACGCTGTTCGGACAGTCCATCGTCGATTTCAACAAACCGGCTTTGGCCAACGGCGTTTCCAACACCATATTAACGATCGACACGACATCCTGTACATTGATCGTCCCCTGCTGCTCATCCTCCGTATAGACATCGGCAGCCAATACATTGAACAACAAAGCCGGATCATTATCTTCTTTGTTCAAATCAAGACCGACCGCATACTGAGCCGTCAACAGTGCATCCAGCACATTGATCCGGTTCGTTTCCGAAAACTCGTCCACACAGGCATCTCCAGCTTGCCACTTGACGGAAAAACCTTCAGCCCGGCTATTTTTCGCAGCCCCATCCAGCTGCACCAACACGATCGGTTCGCCGGATTTCAGCCAAAGGTCGACCTCCCCCTGGCCGTTTTTGACCAAATAGCGTTCCTTTACCGGGTCGTATGTAAACAAAACACCATTCTTTCCGGAAGCATTCATCCCTTTAAAATCAGGATAAGCAATGAACGTTTTTTCTTTCGCATCATATCGGCTGATCGCAGGCAAAGCCAGTTCCGGATATTGTACCAGGTCAATCGGTTCAATCCAGATCGCTTGCCCACTCAAGTCAATCTGCTCCATTTTCGTATTCGGAGAGATGGAATCTAACCGGTTTTGTGAGAAATCGGCAACTTTCAGAGCTGACAAATTCGCAAGATCAGGCACATAACCACTCAAATCCGTCCCTTGCATACGAATTTCCTGTAACGTTTTATTCGGTTTGTCTAAACACAAGACTTTCTCCAACTGCCCTCCTATACCGGGATTTTGCGATACATCCAGACGAAGCAGATTAGGAAGCCCGAATACCTCCTGCGGTAATATTCCTTTCAAATTATTATCCGGCAATGTGATTGCCACGACATGGCCGTCTTCATCAAACGAAACACCTTTCCAATAATCATCGTTTGCCACTCTCTCTCCCGTATCCCACTTTTCCGTCCAAGCATCTTTTCCACCGGTCTTTTCATACAACTGGCACAAAACGGTGTATTCTGCCTCCGGAATGTCCGGTATAATACCGTCAATCTTCTCAAATGCAGCACAAACCGGGCTGCTCCACTGCCCTCTTTTATCCTTCACCCGAAAATACAATACATGATCCCCATTTTCTAAATTTTTAAAATCCAAACTCAAAGACAATGCCCCACCCGAGGATTCCACATATTTACGACCGTTAAAATTCTGATCGGTCCAATATTCATACCCCACAATCTCGTTTGGTTCACGTTCTTTCATGTAATAGAAATAATGGACAATGGGGCTGCTCCATTGTCCCCGTTGGTCTTTAAAACGTAGATTCAGAAAGTGCATACCTTCCGACAGGGATGTAATATCCAGTTCTTGCGAAAACACCCCATCGCTCTCCCCTCTTCGACATCCGGCATAATTCGTATCGAACCAATATTCATACGCGGTAACCAAGTTTGGTTCTTGTACTGGGAAATGATAAAAATAATGGACGATCGGACTACTCCACTGTCCCCATTTATCACCAAAACGTACATTTAAAAAGTGCATTCCTTCGGATAAAAAAGAAACATCTATATCCGACAATAATTGTCCGGAACAAGCCCCTTTTTGTTTTCCGTTGTAGTCCGTATCGAACCAATATTCATACACCACCACTTCATTCTTTTCTTTTTCAATGAAGTTATAGAAATATTTTGTAACAGGACTGCTCCATCGACCTTTGGAATCTTTTGCCCGAAAATTGAAAATATGCATCCCTTCGGACAGATGTGCCGTTTCTATGGACAATGCAACTTTTTCATCGGACATTGTAGCCGAAACTTTATTTGGATAATCGGTGTCCAGCCAGTATTCATACGTACTCATCTCTTGTCCCAAAAGAAAAGAAGTCCAGCTACAGATCCATAACAGTATCCATATCTTTTTCATTCTGTATTCTTTTTGGGATCATTAATCGTTTTGAGCTTCAACCGTAATATCGACCTTCAGTTTTCCACCGGAAGTTTTAGTCGCAATATCCCGTTTTGTAATCTGCGGATGGGAAGGAGTTGACAAGAAGGGTTTATATCCGCCATGAATACCGATTTCTTTACCATCGGAACCGGTATATTGGCTTTTTGCTGCTTCTGTCAATTCGTATAAATCGGTATCACTATAGCCTTTATCGGTACCCCAAATTGTTGTTTTATCCGAGTACCAACAATTGCTTAGAGTCAAAACATTTGCAAACATATTGCCTTTCAATGCTAAACAATGTTTTATGATACAGTTTTTATGTAACCTGACATAAGAAATTCCTTCAGTATAGTGTGAACTCAATATACAATTTTCAAAAGTCGCAATAGCATTATAACTAACATCATTAATAAATGTGTTCTGAAATACAATTGAAGAATTTTCATTATTACTCTGCAAGACATTGATAACAGAATTTACAACTGAAAAATTGGTCGACTTATCACCTATATATAAATTATCCGAAATCCTACAATGTTCCAATTGACAACCATCTGTTATGCTATTTGTAAAAGAAACGTCTTTAAATCGACATCTTTTCAATAAAAAATTTTTAACAGGAGTAGAACTTGTCACCCGCAATTCTTTATCAGAATAAATACCCTCCAACAAAAAATTATCTGAGCTACCCTTTGGCAAGTTTATATACAATTCATAGTTCAAAGTCGTCCTATACAATCCATTTTTCGAATCATCCATATAACCGGCTCCTTGTATCCTTAACGCTTTTTCTATTTTTGGAACATTAAACGTTCCGCCAGACAAAGTGATAAGGTCACCAGAATTCGCTTTGCCAACCGCTTCTATAAACGCATCTGCCCCATAAAACACCTGAGTTACTTCTCCGGACTGTAACGTTGCCACCATCAAATCCTGGGCTTTTATCCCCATTACACACACCAACATCAAAATTGAAAGTAGAATCTGTTTCATGATCTATATCTTATATTATTTTTTACTCAATGAAAAGGCTTCTTCCCTTTTAGATAATTTTCAAATATATAAACTCATAATAACTCTCACAATCACTCAGAATTCGATCTGCGGACAAATAAGAGACTTCACAGACAAGCGGTAAAAAACAATGCACAAAAACAAAAGTTTTTAAAATCATCAATAAGTTGGAATCTGTAGGAGAGATAAAAAGAAATAGACAATAACCCACATTTTTTCTATTTCCAATAAAAAAACGAACATTTTCGGATTGACAGTTTGCTTATTGTTCATGTGTTTTTCATTACAAACCTGTAAATGACCTGCTATATTCACGGAAAAAGTCTTACCATTTATCCGTCTTTTCCCAATAATCCTGACATTAAGGAAAAGCCGAACTCCCGGAGAATCGAATATTCGGAAGGATACGGGATATGGTAAGGATATTTGGTTAACAATTGGCGGATATTCCAAGAGGTTCCCGCACTCCTTTTCCATGAAGACGGTCTTCATTTCCATGACGACCGTCTTCGTTGCTCCGGGTTGCCGTCTTCACTCTGTACGAAGACGGTCGTCGTGGAAATGAAGACGGTCATCGTGGAAAAAAACTGCGCAACTCGCCGAAACAGGCCTTTCGAATCCACTTTTTTGCCACAAACCGATCCTCAAAACATTGTTTTCAGGAAACCAAATCCGGCGATTACGAATCATTTTTTACAATAAGCCCCATAGAATACCATACAGGTGCATGGATCTCCGATAAACAGACACGACAATCTCAAATAATCTCCAACAACTCTCTCACTTTCCCGTAATACCGGCGTGAAGCGATCAGTTCGATATCGTCAAAAGGCGGATAGAGGTGGCATTCGAGTGTTTTGTTCTCGATCGAACACAAGTAATCCAGATTGACGATGCAGTTTTGGCTGATTTGGATAAAAGAAACACTCATATTGAGCAGGTCGCGTGCAGAAAGACTCATACGAAGCTTATAATCCGTCCGGTCGGACAGGTAAAGCAGCCAGCAGCGGCTCGCATCCGAGAAACGAAACATCAACACATCGCTACGCTTCAAAAACAACAGGCCGGTCACCGTCTGGATAGCAAACTTGCAATCATCGGCCAAAAGGCGGCGCATGGACTGCTCCATATTAACTTTGCTCCGATAAAATACGCACCTGAAACGTTCGATGACGGCATCCAGCTCCTCCGGCAGATAAGGTTTCAGCAAATAGTCAAAGGCCGATGCACGTAAAGCATCCAAAACGTATTTATCATAAGCGGTATAAAACACGACTCTCATATCAGCATGAACATCGGCACGGATACTCTGCCAAAGATCAAAACCGGACATCTTCGGCATTTCCACATCTAAAAAAAGCAGATCCGGCTGTTGTCGGGTCACGATCTTTCTCGCCTTTTCCACCGAAGTTGTCGTTTCCAAAATCCGTATATCCGAATAGGCACACAAATCATTGCTCAAATTACGGATGGAAGCCGCTTCGTCATCTACAATCACGACTGTAATTTCTTCATTCATAAATCAAATGTATAATCTAATGGTACAACAAGAGAAACCAAAGTACCGTGACCTCCCGGTTCAAGCAGGCTGCGGTCTTGTATAATAAAGTTCATTTTATTCTTATTCCGGCTGTTCAGGATATCGATGGTCTGGCACAGAATTTTCAGTCCGTAGCCTGTACCCTGTTCCTCCTGGCCGTTTTGAGTATCTGTAGCGAAACCGATGCCATTATCTTCGATCGTAATAAAAAGGCAATCCTGCTTTTCAACGACACGAATATGTATGCAAGCCTCTTCGTCTTCCGGATCAAAGGCATA
The DNA here is from genome assembly GCF_049860805.1 of Parabacteroides vesiculifaciens. Classification (NCBI taxonomy): domain Bacteria; kingdom Pseudomonadati; phylum Bacteroidota; class Bacteroidia; order Bacteroidales; family Tannerellaceae; genus Parabacteroides; species Parabacteroides vesiculifaciens. The sequence goes on along the minus strand of NZ_CP187555.1, from coordinate 375,789 downwards.
TTTCACTGCATTCTCTACCGGTATCTGGACAGACATCGAAGGAATCCGCCAAGTATCCGGTATCTCCGGCGGTAATTCCCAAATCATCCGAATCCGGCCAGGATCACCCAGCAAACGCAGTTGCAGGTATTCTCTCACCAATTGTATTTCATCCTTCAAGGGTACTGCAACCTGTTCTGAAAAAAACAGATTTCCCCTCAATACTTTTATCAGTAAACGAATCGGCTTATCCAACCCGTCATATTGCCGGAAAGCCGGCAATATGATATTTAATGCATTAAATATCATATTGCCGGAAAGCCGGCAATATGATATTTAATGCATTAAATATGAAATGAGGAGAAATACGGTTTCGTACAACAGCCATACGCAAACGGTTCACAGTTGCCATCTGTATCCAATATTGTTTTTCACGTTTCCGCCGTCTATACAGAATCCAGCATAAAGAAGCCGACAAGAACAGAAGCAGCAACAATACACAATAATACGCAATCGTTTTCCACCGGGCCATTTCATCCCGTGCATTGATCAATTGTATATCCATTTTCAATAAAGTCGTATCCTGCCTGTACCTGAAATCAATTTCCGCCAGGTTATTTTTCACCTTCACACTGCGTAACGAGTCATTGAACATATCTGCTTTTACCTTGAACTCATAGGCTTTCCGATAATCCTTCTTCTTACGATACAATTCTTCCATCCTGCGGTTATTATAATAGGTATATAGCGGATTTACCTGATTCAAGTCATGCGTATGTGAGAGCAACTGCTCTGCCCTCGGAAGATTGTTTTCCAGCAAAGCCAATGAAACATACAGCCCATCCATATAGTAACGGAAAGAAGGTTGTTCATAAGCCTTTCCAAATAGCCGGCGAGCATCGTCAAGATAGAAACGGGCCGAATCCGGTTGTCTGCTCAAGATAAATATTTCCCCCAGATTTCCCCGGACAATTGCCTTATAAAGAGGCTGAGGGAAAGCATCCGTAATCCGGTCCGCCTTCCGGAACCAGTCAAGGGCTTTTTCATATTCTTTTGTGTTATAATAATAATTTCCACGGGTATTGGAAAAGAAATAGCGTTCATAAGGAGTACACAAATGGTCTATTTGCTCGGCCTTCACAAAATATTCATTCGCTTCCGGGAAATTTTCCAATTCCAAATAAAGTTTGGCCAATCCCGAATAGATGGCAAAATAATCCCGATAGCCAATACCTAAAGAGTCTGCAACAAAAAGAGCTCTCCGATAGTAAAAACCACACCAAGAATAATCTCCCTTCTGAAGATAAGAATCCGCCAGGTTCATATAGACAGAAGTAAGCACACCCCTCTTTCGAGTCGTTTGCAAAATATCGACGGCCGACTTCAATACCGAAATAGCAGAATCCCGCTCACCCTGTTCCTGCCAATAAACTCCTTGATTATTGAGTGCTTCAGCCAAAAGTGCACGGCTACGGTCAAGAGAAGCATGGTCCGTGCAATAACGGATCACCTCTCTGTTCGTACGAAAAGCATCTTCCATCCGGTTCAAATAATAATAGCACTTGGACTCGTACGACAACAAGATATAAAAACATAAGCTATCCCGCATCAGCAAACGCTTTCCGGAAAAAACATCTATCACCTTTTGTGGAACTTCCGCCATCGAATCCTGATAAACAGCCAATATGGAATCTGTCAAAAGCATTTCCTCATCCGGTTCTCCGGATGGTCTATAAGAACAACTGTCCGACAATCCTAAAACGATTAATCCGATCAGAAAAATTTTCAGTATATTTACAATCATCAGTCATCTATCTTAAAAATATCTTAAAGAAACTATTTTTCAGGGAAACTGACAAATAAAAAAGGAGCAATAACCCGACAAAACATCAATTATAAAGATAAGTGGTATTATTTCATGTTTTTCTGAAATTCTTTCCGGCTTGTACGGATAGCGATACCTTGTCGGTAGCCGTAAATAAGAATAATTATGATTTTTATGAATACGGACAACCTTGAAGACAAAAGAATTGTTTCTATCGAGACGGAGTTCGATCGGGAACCCGCCACGAATAGTAACAATAAAAAAACAACAAGTCATGAAAACTAAATTATCCGTCTTGCTATTGTGCTTATGTAGCCTCACACTTTTCGCCTCATGCAGCAACAACCGGCAAAACCAAAAAGCGCCTGCCGAAAATATCGCAACTCCTATCCGGAACTTCCTAAAACAAAAGTATCCGGCCGCAACAATCCTGAAATCCGAAAAGGAGACTAACGGGACAGAAGTAGATATACAAGAAAAGAATATACACAAAGAAGTATGGTTCGACACGAAGGAGCAATGGGTTTCCACTCATTGGGATATCAGCGCGCAGGACGTTCCTGTGGCCGTTATGGATGCTTTACAGAGTTCAGCTTACAACCAATATAAAGTAGAAGACATCACGGTAATCGAACGGCCGGACGGTCTGTTCTATGATTTCGAATTAAAACAGGATAACAACGAAGTGCACGTCGTACTCGACTCCAAAGCACAGATCGTAACCCAAAGTTCGAAGCTTGCCCCTGGATATGACTGGTAAATTTACAGATGGTTACTTGAAGTGGAACTTTTCCCAGGTATAAACTTTAGGTTCATTCTTTAAGAAAGGTTCCACCCTTTTGCGTTCGGCTTCCGACAGGCTTTGAGGTGTCGTATATTCCTCCGTCAGCATCTGGTTATCAGGGCTGAGCGAATACTTCCGCAAGTCCATATCCAAACGGGTGGTTGCTTCGATAAAGGCAATGCGGCTTTTGTCTGCATCGTCTTTGATAAACCATTCTGCCGAAACCGGGGTATACAAATCGGCAGCATCCAACGGTTTCCAGTCTGTCGTAAAAAACTCGACCTGGCTGTCGGGAACAGGACCATACACGGTCGTGATCATGCAAACGACATAGGTATTGTTGACTAATGGAAGGAGCTTCATCTCTACCGTGCTGCGATCCGTCACCTGCAACAACAGATAATCGTCCGTCAACTTCTTCAGTGTGGAAAAACCGTTCATGGTATTTTTCAGCTTCGCTTCCTTTCCTGAATTATATAAGTCTATCAAATCTTTACGCCAAGCATTTTCCAGTTGGGGAACATATTGATCGGGCATGGCGACAAAGACAGCATCCATCTCCTGCGCCTTCATTCCCCACACAAATACACAAAGCAATATAGAAAGAAATAATCGTTTCATATCTTCATTTACAATTTACCTCTACAAAAGTAATAGAATATGTTTTAGCGCGTACCGAGATACAGGAATATCATTCCTAATAATACTAAAAACAGATCGATCGCCTTACTTTTCAGGTTCTTTTCATGGAAGAACAAAGCTCCGGCAATGAAAGTCACCAACACATTGCTGCGGCGCACCATCGAAACGATGGAGATCATCGAACCGGGGATAGTCAGGGCATAAAAGTAAATCCAGTCTGCCAAGCAGAGGAAAACGGAGATGAAGATGATATTCCAGTGCCAGACAAACGGCGTCGTGCTTTTCCGGCGCGGATACCAGAGAAACAGCAGGATCGGCAACATCATCAGGCATTGATAGACATTGAACCAGACCTGTACCGTCATCACATCCAGGCTTCCCATCAGGTGCTTGTCATACAAGCCGCTTGCCGCTCCGGTAAGGATCGACAAGACGGTAAAGAATATCCACTTATTATGTGTAAAACGGATTCCCTCTTTTCTTCCGGATGAAGAAAGGAGATAAAAAGAGGCAATAGAAAGAATGACTCCGACCCATTGGTACAAGTTCAGCCGTTCACCAAAAATCAGCATGGCTCCCACCAACGTCACAACCGGCTGCGTCGCTTTGATAGGTCCGGTAATAGTCAGCGGCAAATGCTTCAGGGCAAAGTAACCGAATATCCAGGACGACAGCACGATCACCGCTTTGATAAACACGGCTACATGCGTTTCGAACGAAACACGCGGCACATACAACATCGTCCCGTCGAGTACATCCGTACAAAAGGAAAGAAGAATGAAAGGGACAAAGATAAGACTGCTTATCAATGTATTGAAAAACAAAACCGGAATAACGGCATTGCCATCCAACGATATCTTTTTGTTTACTTCATAACAACCTAACAGGAAGGCTGACATAAATGCTAATCCAATCCACATGGGAATTAAAAATTAAGAATTTAAAAATTAAAGGAAAATACTTTCGGGGTAGGTGACATCGAACAGATAGAGAGCGTGTCCGGGAGCGGATGTACCGGCACAGCCACGATCTTTGGCTTCGATCACCTGACGGAAACCGTCAACCGTCAGTTTTCCTCTGCCCACTTCGAGTAACGTACCGACAATGGCACGTACCATGTTACGCAGGAAACGGTCCGCCTGTATGGTAAAAACCCAGACATCGCCTTCCTTCTCCCAGCCGGCCTTATAGATACGGCAATTGTTCGTCTTCACATCCGTATGCAATTTGCTGAAACTGGTAAAATCGATATAGTCGAACAGCACCGGACAGGCGTTGTTCATCGCCTCGAAATCGAGTTTTCCCGGAATCCTATAGACCAGTTCGTAGTTGAACGGGTCTTTTTGTGTTGTGACATAATATTTATAGGTACGGGAAGTAGCATCAAAACGGGCATGCGCATCCGAACGCACCGGAACGATCCGATAGACCGCAATATCCTTGGGAAGCAAGCGGTTCAGCTTCTCCACCAGAAAGGCAAGGTCGGCAATCGGTTCCTGCCAGTCGAAATGGGCTACCATCATGCGGGCATGCACACCGGCATCCGTCCGCCCGGCTCCTACGATGGGGACGGGCTGGCGCAACAGGGTGGTCAGGGCCTCTTCGATGGATTGTTGTACTGTGATTCCATTCGGCTGTATCTGCCAGCCGCAAAACTGTTTGCCGTTATAACCTAAATATATAAAGTATCTGTTCACGTCGGGATGTCTTGCTTCTGTTTGATTTCGGATGCAAAGGTAACAGAAATCTTGCCAGGGGATTGCCTATGCGGACAGAAAAGTGTAATTTTGCACACATAAATCTTCACAACAAAACTATTTGACATGTTTGAAACATTGCTTCAATCGTCTTATTTCGCCTTGTTCCTGATTATCGCCTTAGGGTTCATGTTGGGCAGAATACAGATCAAAGGGCTTTCTCTCGATGTATCGGCCGTTATCTTTATTGCACTCCTGTTCGGGCATTTCGGTGTGATCATTCCTAAAGAACTGGGGAATTTCGGTTTGGTATTGTTCATTTTCACCATCGGCATACAAGCGGGGCCGGGGTTCTTCGACTCCTTCCGCTCGAAGGGGAAAACGCTGATCATACTGACGCTGCTGATCGTCGGCTCCGCCAGCCTCACCGGTCTGGTACTTAAATATGTGATGGGAATCGACACGCCGAGCCTCGTGGGCCTGATCGCCGGGGCGCTGACCAGTACGCCGGGGCTTGCCGTCGCGATAGACAGCACGCATTCGTCCGCCGCCTCCATAGCCTACGGTATCGCCTATCCGTTCGGGGTGATCGGGGTGATCCTTTTCATCAAGTTGCTGCCCAAGCTGCTGCGCAAGGATCTCGTCGCCGAAGCCAAGGCGCTCGAAGCACAGCGGAAAGGGAAATATCCCCCGTTGCACACAGCTACTTTCCGCATCACCAACGCGCATATATTCGGGAAGACGCTGGCGCAGTTGCAACTCCGTTCCATGACCGGCGCCGTTGTCTCGCGCGTGAAGCATAAAGACCGGACAAGCATACCGGTGGCACAGACGATCCTGCATGAAGGGGATATGATAAAGGCCGTCGGCAACGACAAGTCGCTGGAACAAATGGCGCTGCTTGTCGGCGAACGCGTAGAGAACGATCTTCCTTTCGGCAGCACACAAGAATTACAGTCGCTGTTAGTGACGAACAAGGAGGTCATCAATAAAAGCCTGGGCTACCTGAACCTGCAAAGCACGTTCAACTGTACCGTCACCCGCGTACGCCGAAGCGGGATCGACCTCTCGCCCGAGCCGGACTTATTGCTGAAATTCGGTGACAAGCTGATGGTCGCCGGAGAAAAAGAGGATATCAAGGAATTGGGGCAGGTGTTCGGGAATGACGAGAAGAAGCTATCCGACACGGACTTTTTCCCGATTGCGGCCGGTATCGTCCTCGGCGTACTGTTCGGTAAACTGAATATTTCGTTTTCGGACTCGTTCTCTTTCTCGCCGGGGCTGACAGGAGGCATACTGATTGTCGCGCTGATCCTGAGCGCGATCGGTAAGACGGGGCCGATCGTCTGGTCTATGTCAGGCTCCGCCAACCAGTTGCTCCGCCAGATCGGCCTGCTGCTGTTCCTCGCCGAGGTCGGGACGTCTGCCGGCGTCAACCTGGTATCGACTTTCCAGGAAAGCGGCTGGACGCTGTTCGGGATCGGCATGGCGATCACAATCGTGCCGATGGTCGTGGCTGTCCTGTTCGGCCATTTCGTCTTCAAGATACATATCCTGGACCTGATCGGGACGATTGCCGGAGGAATGACCAGCACACCGGGACTTGCCGCCGCCGACTCGATGAGCGACAGCTCCGCTCCCAGCATCGCCTACGCGACAGTCTATCCGATTGCGATGGTGTTCCTGATCCTCTTCATCCAATTTATCGCGGCATTGGTGGTGTAAGGAGCCGTTTTCTCATATTCTGTATTGGAAACATTGCCAATTATAATATTTTCTATATATTTGTGACTATTAACAATATCACAAATCGCCATGCAAACAAACCAACAGTTTGACCTCGCCTTCAACTTATTGCAGAATACCGGAACCAACCTCTTTCTGACAGGGAAAGCCGGAACAGGCAAAACGACCTTTTTGAAAAGGCTTAAAGAGGTTTCTCCTAAACGAATGATCGTTGTGGCGCCGACCGGAGTAGCTGCTATTAACGCAGGGGGCGTCACAATCCATTCCTTTTTCCAATTACCGTTCGGTCCTTATATTCCGTCTTCACCGGAATACCAGGGACGCAAAACGGATTTCAAGAACCAGTTCCGCAAGGACAAGATCAATATCATTCGCAGCATGGACCTGCTGGTGATCGACGAGGTCAGCATGGTGCGTGCCGACCTGCTGGACGCCATCAGCGATGTCTTGCGCCGCTATAAGGACCGCAACAAACCTTTCGGCGGCGTACAGCTTCTGCTTATCGGGGACTTGCAGCAATTAGCGCCTGTCGCCAAAGACGATGAGTGGAATTTGCTGAAAGAGCACTATCCGTCCGCTTTCTTTTTCGACAGCAAGGCCCTATCGGAAAGTAATTATTTCTGCATCGAGCTGACGCACGTCTACCGCCAGAGCGACACGAACTTCATCAGCCTGCTGAACAACATCCGCGAAAACCGTTTCGACGACGACACTTTGCAACAGCTGAACCAACGCTACATCCCCAACTTCCGGCCGGACGAGCATTCGGGCTACATAACGCTCACGACGCACAACTACCAGGCGCAGCAGATCAATAACCGGAAACTGGCGGAACTCCCCGGACAGGCTTATAGCTTTTCCGCCGAAATCAATAACGACTTCCCGGAATATTCTTATCCGACCGACGACAAGCTGACCTTGAAATGCGGCGCACAAGTCATGTTCGTCAAGAACGATTCATCCTCCGAAAAACGGTATTACAACGGGAAGATCGGGAAGATCGTATTTATCAATCCCAACAAAATAACCGTGGTCGACCAGGAGGGAAACGAAATCATCGTCGAGAAGGAAACCTGGAATAACGTAAAATATGCAATCGACCCCGAAACACAAGAAATCACCGAAACGATTTCCGGCACATTCAGCCAGTATCCGTTAAAAACAGCTTGGGCTATCACCATTCATAAAAGCCAAGGCTTGACCTTCGAACATGCCATCATCGATGCTTCGGCCGCTTTCTCGCATGGACAAGTGTATGTCGCACTGAGCCGTTGCAAGACATTGGAAGGGCTTGTGCTGAGCAGCCCGATTACCCGCAATGCCATGATCAACGATTACCGGATACAGGAATTCACCTCTTCGGTCGGCAACCGCCAACCGGGTGAAGAGCAAATGCAGGCAGCACAACAGCTGTATTTCATGGAACTGATCTGCGAACTTTTCGATTTCAACAACCTGCAACAGCGCATACAATACGCCGCATTTGTCGTGTACGGAAACCTGCAAAAACTATTTCCAGAGCTAAGCGTGCAATACTCTAACACCCGCGATGCATTCCGATCCACGGTCACGGATGTCGGAGAACGTTTCATCCAGCAACTGAAACGGATGATAACCGGAAACCCTGATTATCTCAAAGATGAAATGATACAGGAACGCGTCCGGAAAGGCGTCTCTTATTTTCTGGAACAGATAGACCGCCTTTGTACTCCTTTGCAGGAAGCGTCGGATGTGGAAATCGATAATAAAGAGACTCGTAAAACGGTCAAGAGCGCTTTGGACAAGTGGGACGAAGACCTCCGCATCAAACTGGCCGCCTTAGAAGGTTGCAAAGACCAATTCACGATATCCGGTTATTTGTCAGCAAAAGCAAAGGCCAGCATCGAACAGACGCAAACGCCAACCCGCAAGCGGACCGAGAAATCTGCCAAACAGGAGAAAGAAGTAATTTCGACCGACATCAAATATCCGGAATTATACGCCAGCCTGAAACATTGGCGTTATGAGCTGGCAACCGAAAAAGGCCTTCCTCCCTACACGATCTTGCAACAAAAAGCGCTGATCGGTGTAGTCAACACGTTACCCGTCAGCGGACGCGATCTCCTCAGAATCCCCGGCATCGGGAAAAAAATCGTTGAAAACTATGGCGCAAAGCTATTGGAAATAGTAGACGAATACAAAAGAAGCAAGCAATAAAAAAAGACTCATAGTATGGGCCATCCCAAGAGAGCCGCTTTGCGGCTCTACTTCCGGCCCCACTATTTTTTCAACTCGAACCCCATCATCATCCCATCATACTGGCTTGCCAGCTTATTGAGCGTCTGCAAAGTCGTATTCTTGGAAACGGCGGAAAGTTTCGTCAGGAAATCCAGCAATTTATCCGCATTGAAAAGCAGGGACAGTTGATCGTTAGTAACAACGACATGCGCCGTCATCGTCGTCAGTTTCGACTTGCCTATCTTGCCATAATGCAGTTCCATCGTCTTATCGTCTGGATTGAACGAATAAGTCCCCTTCAAAGTACGGCCTTTCAGGACACTCGTGAAGGTGCTGTCGGTATTGAATGTATAGTTGAACGCCCCTTCGATGATCCCGACTTTCGCACAATATTCCTTCAACTTCTTTTCCATCTCGGAAGAGGCCACGCTTGCCGCCACATTCTTCAAAGCATTGTCGCCTTCCAACTGGATGGCAGGATTCACATATGTCCAAGTGCCGGCCAGGTTTTCAACCGTCAGCTTTTTGCCTCCGGTCACGGCAGTTACGGCATCTTTCACGGCAGCAGAATTCAAGATATCTTTAATCGATTGTCCATACGCTGCATCCGATACGGACAATATGCCACAAACGGCAACCCCCAAAATCCAATTTTTTTTCATTTTCATCTATTCTTACTCATGTTTATAGTACGCAAAGATACGAATATTATCCCTACATTTGTATCCGGACGATTATTCCAACGCTTGGATATTCCAATATACATTAAATAGAACAACTATGGTGAAACTAACTAAACACATCTGCCTTATGCTCGTTTGTACACTCGCTTGTTTAAGCGGCCGCGCAGAGATCAGCCCGACTGTCGTCCAATCGACAATCCAGTCACTTATCGCAAAAGACAGCCACAACAAGGCTGCCATCGAAAAAGGAGTCCGTCAAGCCGCCCGCCTCTGGCAGGATTCCGACGGGAGCGCAGAAGAGTTCAAAGCCTTCTGCGAAAAAAACTACATCACCGATCCTGCCGAGAAGGAGCAGGTTTTTCTGAAAATCAGCGAGTACATGGAAGGCATCAGCGGCTACTTCAACGAGATGTCCCTCCGCCTGACAAAGAACCTGAACCAGCCGACCGGCCCGCTCCACACGATCGACGAGATGTTCGGCTCGTACAGTCCGGGGACGCATCTGCAAGACGACTTCTTCCAAAACAAGATTGCTTTCACCGTCATGCTGAACTTCCCGCATTATACGCTGGAAGAAAAAGGCAAGTTGGGTGCGGACCGCAAAGCATGGGCGTATGTGCGCCTGGGCGACCTGTTTACCGAACGAATCCCGGCAAGCGCCTTGCAAGCCGCCGGGAATGCAGAGAGCGACGCCGACATCTATATCTCGGACTACAATATTTATATGGGGCAGGTCGGGAACAAAAAAGGCGGACATTTGTTTCCTAAAGACATGATCCTGCTTTCGCATTGGAACCTGCGCGACGAGATCAAAGCCAACTACAACAAAGGGAAAGAGGGCCTCGACAAACAGCGCACGGTGTACGAAGTGATGAAACGGATCATTGCACAGGACATTCCGGTCGAAGTCATCAACTCAGGCCAATACGAATGGAACCCGTACAAGAACGAGATCAGCTTAGACGGCAAGCTGGTGCAGGGAACACCCGAATCGACCATCCGCTACCAGAAGATGCTGAATAACTTCAAGGCGATGCAGGAAATAGACAAGTACACGGGAAATACCTACATCGACCGGAAGTTCTCGGAAGAGATGGAAGTCTCGCCGGACGACGTGGAAAAGCTTTTCGACGAATTCCTTTCCGCCCCGGAACTGAAAACCGCCGGCAAGATGATTGCCAAACGCCTCGGCCGCAAGCTCGAAGCCTACGACATCTGGTATGACGGCTTCAAGGCGCGGAGCAATCTGGACGAAACGATGCTGGACGAAAAGACACGGGCGCTCTATCCCGATGCGGAAGCATTGGATAAAGACCTGCCGAACATCCTCGTCAAAGCCGGATTCACCCCTGAACGCGCCCGGTACCTGGCCGACAAGATCACGGTCGATGCCGCCCGCGGTTCCGGCCATGCCTGGGGAACAGCTATGAAGGGACAGCAGTCGCACCTGCGCACCCGCATACCGGAAACCGGGATGGATTATAAGGGCTACAACATTGCCATCCACGAATTCGGGCACAATGTGGAACAGACTTTGTCCATGTACGATGTGGATTATTATATGTTGAACGGCGTCCCCAACACGGCTTTTACCGAAGCCCTGGCATTCGTCTTCCAGAAACGCGACCTGGAACTGTTGGGCATCGAGGACAACAATCCCGACAAAAAGGCTATGGATGTTCTGGACAAGATATGGACGATGTACGAAATATGCGGTGTCTCCATGTTGGACATCTCCGTCTGGAAATGGATGTATGCACATCCCGACGCCACGGCCGGAGAGCTGAAAGAAGCAACGATCTCCTTGTCAAAAGAGATCTGGAATAAATATTACGCCCCCGTTTTCGGCGTGAAAGACGAAACAGTTCTGGCTATCTACTCGCACATGATCAGCTATCCGCTGTACCTGTCGGCCTATGCCTTCGGACAGATCATCGAGTTCCAGCTCGACCAGTACCTCGAAGGAAAAGATTTCGCGACCGAAGTCGAACGCATCTTCCGCCAGGGACGCCTGACGCCCAACGAGTGGATGCAGGAAGCCACCGGCAGCCCGCTGACAGTCGAACCGATGCTGGAAGCCGTACGGGAAGTGATCAACTAAAGCAAAACAAATGATATCAGCCAATCGTGCAACAAGTGTAAACGAAACCGACGGACTGCCGCTGCCCAAACGCTACTGGGCGATACTTGCCACCGCTTTGGGTGTCGGCATGTCCGTCATTGACGGAACCATCGCCAATGTCGCCCTGCCGACCATCGCCCGCGATTTGGGGACGGAACCGTCCGTCACCATCTGGGTAGTGAACGCTTACCAATTGGCCATCACGATCTCGCTCCTCTCCTTCTCCTCCTTGGGAGATATTTATGGCTATAGACGCATCTACCTGTCAGGGATTGCCGTATTCAGCGTCACCTCGCTGATCTGCGCCCTGTCCGGTTCCTTCTGGACCCTGACGGCAGCCCGCATCTTGCAGGGGTTCGGGGCGGCGGCCATCACCAGCGTGAACACGGCTCTGTTGCGCATCATCTATCCGAAAAAGTTTCTGGGAAGGGGAATGGGGATAAACGCCCTTGTCGTGGCGGTCTCGATCGCTGCGGGACCGACCATTGCGTCGGCGATCCTGTCGCTCGGCTCGTGGCACTGGCTGTTCGCCGTCAATGTCCCGTTCGACATCGCCGCCCTGGTGATCGGCTTCTCCCATCTGCCCGGCAACCCGGTGAAAGTCTACGGCAGGCGCTTCGACAAAGTCAGTTGCCTGATGAACGCGCTTACCTTCGGGCTGCTGATCTTCTCGCTGGAAGAGATCGCCCATAAGAAAAGCGCCGTCCTCATCATAGGCGGGATCGTGGCATTGAGCATAATCGGATATTTCTTTATCCGTCGGCAATTGCGCCAGCGCTTCCCGTTGCTTCCCGTCGACCTGATGCGGATACCGATCTTCTCGCTCTCCATCGGGACCTCGGTCAGTTCCTTCACGGCACAAATGCTGGCTATGATCTCCCTGCCCTTTTTCCTCCAGAACACATTGGGACGAAGCGACGTCGCCACGGGACTGCTACTGACTCCCTGGCCCCTGGCAACCATGATTATGGCTCCGACAGCCGGACGACTGGTCGAGAAGATCCATCCGGGGATATTAGGCGGGATCGGCATGGGCATATTTGCAACGGGACTGTTCCTACTCGCCACGCTGCCGGCCCACCCTACCGATATGGATATCATCTGGCGTTTGTTTATCAGCGGAGCAGGTTTCGGCTTGTTCCAGACGCCCAACAACAGCACGATCATCTCCTCCGCCCCCACCAACCGCAGCGGCGGCGCAAGCGGGATGCTCGGTACGGCACGCCTCTTGGGACAGACTTTGGGAGCGACACTGGTCGCCATGCTGTTCAACCTCGTTCCCAGCCACAGCACACAGGCCTGCCTCTACCTGGCCGGCGCATTCGCCATTGTCGCCGGGATCGTCAGTTGCCTGCGCATCTCCGAACCGGCTCCCCTCAAAAGGAAATAAAAAAAGGGACGCCGACCGGCGCCCCTTTCCATATATTCCGTGTTCTGTAAAACAGGGATTAGAGTTTATCGTTAGAACCAAGTACGTTGATAATTTTGTGCTTGTACAGCTTTTCCATATTATCGCGAGCCGGGCCCAGATATTTACGCGGGTCGAATTCAGCCGGTTTTTCAGCGAAAGTCTTGCGGATAGCAGCCGTCATAGCCAGACGGGAGTCTGAGTCGATGTTGATCTTGCAAACAGAAGATGTAGCAGCCTTACGCAACCATTCTTCAGGAATACCGATAGCAGCCTTCAAAGCGCCACCGAACTGGTTGATCGTTTCAACTTCTTCCTGAGGAACAGAAGAAGAACCGTGAAGAACGATAGGGAATCCCGGAAGTTTTTCCATTACGGCGTCCAGAACGTCGAATGCCAATGGAGGAGGAACCATCTTGCCGGTAACCGGGTCGATCGTACACTGTTCCGGAGTAAATTTATAAGCGCCGTGAGATGTACCGATAGAGATAGCCAAAGAATCGCAACCTGTACGGGTAGCGAAGTCGATAACTTCTTCAGGGTTTGTATACGTGTGGTGGTCAGAAGAAACTTCGTCTTCAACACCAGCCAATACACCCAGTTCGCCTTCTACGGTCACATCGAACTGATGAGCGTATTCAACCACTTTCTTAGTCAACGCAATGTTTTCTTCGTAAGGAAGATGAGAACCGTCGATCATTACAGAAGAGAAACCGGAGTCGATACAGCTTTTGCAAGTTTCGAACGTATCGCCGTGATCCAGGTGCAAAACGATCTGGGGGTTTTCACATCCTAATTCCTTTGCATATTCAACTGCACCCTGAGCCATGTAGCGCAACAGAGTAGCGTTAGCATATTGGCGAGCACCTTTAGATACCTGCAGAATTACCGGAGACTTTGTTTCAACAGCAGCCTTGATAATAGCCTGCATCTGTTCCATGTTGTTAAAGTTGAAAGCCGGAATAGCGTATCCGCCTTTGATGGCTTTTGCGAACATTTCTTTTGTGTTCACCAAACCTAAATCTTTGTAATTTACCATTGTTGTATATGTTATTACGTTAATGATTAGAAATCTTCCACAAAGATAATAACTATCCGGAAACATTATGCTTTTAAGCATATAAAATAACACAAAAGTAGGCCAGATTGAAAAAATAGTTCGAAATTCTTTGTTTGTTCAACTCTAATCCATACCTTTGCAACCCAAAATACCGGTTACCAGACTTAAGTATAAGAATATAAATTAAAAATAAGATAACAAAGCAATGAAAAAAGGAATTCATCCTGACAACTATCGTCCTGTAGTATTCAAGGACATGTCAAACGAGGACGTATTTATCACTCGTTCTACTATCAATGCAAAAGAAACGATCGAAATCGACGGCGTTACTTATCCGCTGGTAAAGGTCGAAATCTCAAGCACTTCCCACCCGTTCTACACAGGTAAGGCTAAATTGGTCGATACTGCCGGACGTGTTGATAAGTTCATGAGCCGCTACGGTAACCGTAACAAGAAGTAATAGGGAATTCAAATGGAGAATTGAACATATACCGGTTCCCCGTTTCGATTATATCTGATAAGAAAGGCTGTCCTTCACAGGATGGCCTTTCTTATTTATATGGAATTCGACTACAAAGAACCCGGCTACCATTTTTTATTTACAAAGATATTCTTACTTTTGTGCGTAATTGAAGATTGAAATCAAGCTATGCACCGCGCATCCTTCATTTTCAATCTTCAACTTTCAAATATCAATTAACATCATACCATGGCAAAAACTAAAGAACAATTACTCGACATCCTGGATCAGTTCCAGCTCACAGAGAAAGTAGTTTCCGCTGAACCATTCGGAAACGGACACATTAACGATACGCTGAAAGTAACAAACGAAAAAGGCGAAATCAAATACGTCCTGCAACGCATCAACCACCTGATCTTCACCAACGTGGATATGTTGCAGAACAACATCCAGGTCGTTACTTCGCATATCCGTAAGAAACTGGAAGAAAAAGGCGAAAGCGACATCGACCGCAAAGTGCTGACTTTCCTTCCGACAAAAGATAACAAGCTGTATTATTTCGACGGCGACAGCTATTGGCGCGTTTGCCTGTTCATCCCGAACAGCAAGAGCTACGAAGAGGTCAACCCGGAGCTGTCTTACGAAGCAGGCAAGGCATTCGGCGACTTCCAATCCATGCTGGCCGACATTCCGGAAGGTACGCTGGGCGAAACCATCCCGAACTTCCATAACATGGAATTCCGCCTGGAGCAGTTCCACGACGCAGTAAAGGCTAATGCCGCCGGACGTCTGGACGAAGTGAAAGACCTGATCGAAGAAATCGAAAAACGTGCCGAAGCCATGTGTATCCAGGAACGCCTGTATCGCGAAGGCAAGCTGAAAAAACGCACGAACCATTGCGACACGAAGGTTAACAACATGATGTTCGATGCCGAAACCGACAAGGTTTTATGTGTGATCGACCTCGACACGGTCATGCCGGGCTTCGTCCTGTCAGACATCGGCGACTTCATCCGCACGGGAGCCAATACCGGGGCTGAAGACGATGAAAACTTAGACAACGTCAACGTCAACATGGACATCTTCAAAGCCTATACACGCGGCTACATGGAGAAAGCCAAATCATTCCTGACTCCGACGGAAATCAAGCTGCTCCCGTATGGCGGCCGTTTGTTGACGTACATGCAGACCGTCCGTTTCCTGACCGACTACATCAACGGCGACACATACTACAAGATCCACAGCCCGAAGCACAACCTGATCCGCACAAAGGCGCAGTTCAAACTGCTCCAAAGCCTCGAAGCGCATGCGGAAGAGATGGATGCGTTTATGAGTGAATGGCTGTAGGAAATGGAAAGTTGAAAATTGAAAATTCAATAGGTTGATAGGTTGGCAATTGGGAGGTGAGTAATTACCGCCCGGTTGCCAATCGTTTTTTACCGGTTTTTCGTATCTTGTAGTCGGATAAGAAAATTTCTTGTATCTATCTGAATGGCAGATTATTATTGAGAAGTAACAAGTTGTTGGTAACGATTTGGCAACAGTAAAACTGCATTGATAATCTGTGCTTTGCATACCTTAAAACAACTTCGTTACAAAGTTAGAAAAGTTTTTGGAATAATAAAACCTCGCTTTGATTTATATTGTCGAAGCGAGGTTTTATTTCAATGTAGATAGCTATATATCATAGTCATTTCATTTTGCAAGTAAACCAAGAAATAACTGTCCACGTTCTGTTAGTCGAAACTTCTGAGCAGGATGGTTAGGTTTCTCTGGGATAGTTCTTTCAATCAGGTTGTCGGTAATCAGTTTTTGAATAACTTTATTTAATTGTCCCGATACTTTCTTTTGTCCCAATGCAAGGGATATATCTTGCCTTGATAAAGCATTACTTACTATACAACGCAATACCTCAGAATATAATGTCGTCTTTTGTAGCTCTTGCTGTAACTCTTGCTGCAACTCTTGCTGTAGCTCTTGCTGTAACTCTTGCTGTATATTCTTTATCCGCTTTGCGTTCAGCATATAATCCAGCCTCACAAACTGTACCTGAAACGACAAGCCCACCTCTCTCCAACGAAGTTCGATGTTTGGGTATTCCTTCATTTCATCGGCAATCAACTTCAAGCCGTTGCCCCATTGGTCGATGATACCAAGACGTTTGAAAACAGGGGCTATCACTTTGTTACGTGCATCGCTCTGACGGCTTTCCATTGCAGCATAGTCGATTGATGGTGGTAGAAGTCCCGGACTGGTTATCTCTACCATATCATCATAGACCGCAATCTTAACGTCTTTTCCCGTGAGAGAATAATCCCGATGAACCACCGCATTACGAATCGCCTCACGTATTGCCTTAACAGGGTACTCCCAACGAGAGACAGTGTACACTCCCTCAACCGAAGCGCCTTTATTGATATGGCGTAACACAAAGTTGTATGCTTCCTCTGCTTGTGTGGCAATATTGGTCGTAATACTCTTTTGGTCTATGAAATCATCGATACTAATACCTTTAAAACGAGCACACTCCACCTTTGCATAGTGAAACAACGAGTTTCGCAACGGGTCGTCCGAGAATAGAATCAACGCATTGGTCGGATATTCTGTTCCTTGCATATCTTTAACCAAGTCTAATTTCCTTAATGCCTGGTCGGATAATTCTTCCCCCGTTTTCTCCTTGAATATAGCCTTAAAACCATCTATGCTCAAATCATTTACAGGCTTATCTGGTATAACTTCGCTATCAAAAGAGATGTTTCGTCTCCGACGTTCCAATTCCGAGATAATAGCTTCATCCGCAAGTCGATTTGTCGAGCCTACACGAATAAATGTTCCTTGTAACTTACCTTTCTCTTTGAGATAATAAGGTGGCGTGCTACCTCTGAAAACAGTCACTTGAATCAAGTGTTTGTTTTCTTCGCTTATAAATTTTATCTCCGGCAATATCGCAGGATAGCAACGGTCAAAAATAATATTACTTATTTTCTCCCCGATAGCCACCAACTTGTCCTCATCCAATCCTACCACTTCACGAGGATCATCTGCCACACCAATATACAGGTCGCCACCTGCATCATTGGCAAATGCCACAACCGTCTTAGCCACATCGGAATGCTCCGGCAACTCTGCCTTAAATTCCAATCTACGCCCTTCGGGTTGCGTTAGTGTCTCCTTTATCTTCATATTATTTCTGAGTATCACTGTTTAAATTGAATATTTAGTCTTTATAATTGGGATAACCTATCATTAGGATATTCTCTACCACATCTAATGTTTTTAATAATTCGATATTAGGTATTAAACTATTGTCAAGAGGCACAAAAAATAATTTATTCCCCATATTCTTGGCTGCTTCTACCAATGGATTTATTGGTAAAATGCATAAATCGATATTAAGGTCTGGATGAAATGTCCACATCTGTTTAATGCCCTTTTCTTGAAGTAGCTCTTTAATCCTATTCATATCCTTGATTTTACTCATATCATCTACTTGATTTCAAATATAGGAAATTATTTAGGATACTAACAAGCAATCAATATAAAAATAAACATCCCCATATCGCAAAGTATGAGGATGTTTCAGTTGTAATGAATGCAACAAGCTTATGAACAGGAATCGGTCTCTTTATTTCCGCTTTCGTTCCTTCTCGTCATCCTGTTGCATCCGCTTATTCAGTCGATCCCGCATCTCCATTCTCACTTGGCTTTTTGTTGGTTTCGGATGGCTTGCTGCTCTTTCCTTTTTATTACATAAACCACTATTAATCAGTATTATTACTACGTTCCGCCCTAAGTCTCAATTTTATTTCCTATCTTTGTGATGGACAGATAATGCCAAAGTAACATCATGACGAATATATTAAATAAAATAAATTCCTTGTTTCCTATTTCCGACGATACGGTCCAGGTATTGAAAGAGAACGTAACCTATTGCCGCTTCCCGAAAAAGTACCAGTTGATAAAAGCAGATACCTATAGCAAAGCCGCCTTTTTCATTGAGAAAGGCATTACGCGTTCCTTTTGGCTGGTAGACGGCGAAGAGGTTACGACATCGTTTGCCGGCGAAGGAAGCATCGTCTTCAGCATGGACGAGCTCTATTACGGAAAGATAAGCGAGGAGTTTGTCGAAACGCTGGAAGAGGTGGAAGCCTACCGGATCCCGCTGGCGACATTGACGCACCTTTTCGAGACAAACATCGAACTGTGCAACTGGGGAAGGATCATCCATCAAAACGAATACAGGCGCTTGCACCGCAGCCACAAAGACCATTTGACCTTGTCAGCCAAGGAACGATATGAAGCATTCAAGGAACAGTTTCCGGACGCATACCGGCGAGTGAACTTAGGATATATCGCCTCCTACCTGGGTATCAGGCTCTCCACCCTCAGCCGGCTCCGGGCGAACGGATAGCGGAATTTGACATAGGACAAATTATTTATCCGGAAAAGCAAATACCTTTGCCGCATATTACAAATATCTAATTCAATATCGATGTCAGACACAACAATCTCTTCAGCCGCATTTGCGGATACCAAACCCCATTACGAGCTCCTTGACGGATTGCGAGGGGTGGCAGCCTTACTGGTTGTCTTCTATCACATCTTCGAAGGCCTTTCGTTTGCAGCCGGAGGAACTCCCATCACAACGATCAACCACGGCTACTTAGCCGTCGATTTCTTCTTCATCCTTTCCGGTTTCGTGATCGGCTACGCCTACGACGACCGCTTAGGCAAAACAATGACGACCGGCAACTTTTTCAAACGCCGCCTGATCCGCCTCCATCCGATGATCATCATGGGAGTCGTATTGGGAGCGATAGCCTTCTTCATACAAGGGTGCGTCCAGTGGGACGGCAAGCACGTGGCAGTCTCGGCGGTGATGCTGTCCACGCTCTGCGCGATGTTTTTCATTCCCGCCCTGCCCGGTGCGAGATATGAAGTGCGCGGCAACGGCGAGATGTTCCCCCTCAACGGTCCGAGCTGGTCGCTCTTTTTCGAGTATATCGGCAATATCCTTTACGCCGTTTTCATCCACCGCCTTTCCACCAAGGCCCTGACGGTGCTGGTCGCCCTGTTGGGGATCGGGCTTGCCGGGTTCACGCTCTTCAATGTCTCGGGTTACGACATGATCGGCGTAGGCTGGACACTCGACGGATTGAATTTCCTCGGCGGTTCCCTGCGTATGCTTTTCCCCTTCTCGCTGGGGATGCTGTTGTCCCGCAATTTCAAACCGTTCCAGATGAGAGGAGCTTTCTGGATCTGTTCGATCGTCCTGCTGATTCTTTTCTGCGTACCTTACATAAAGGTAGACGCCGCCCCCATCAGCTTCAACGGGCTGTTCGAGGCAGCCTGCATCATCCTTATCTTCCCGGTCCTTGTCTGGCTCGGAGCTTCCGGCAAGACTACGGACAAACGTTCGACGAAGATATGCAAGTTCCTGGGCGACATATCCTACCCGCTCTACGCCGTCCACTACCCGATCATGTACCTGTTCTACGCCTGGCTGATCGACAACGAACTCTATACGTTCTTCGAAGTCTGGCCTGTAGCATTGGCAGTCTACGTCGGCAGCATCGTTGTGGCTTTCCTCTGCCTGAAACTTTATGACGAACCGGTCAGAAAGTGGTTGGGCAAAAAGTTCCTGAGGAAGTAACATTCATTTTTTGGATTCCCGCTCGAACGTCGCCCGCTTCAACTTCTTATTCACGACTTCGGATGCACGGAAATTCAGTCCTTTGACCCGGATCGATTCGGCACGTATCTCATTCATTCTCTGTATCAGGCGGCTTTGGGCCGACACCGAAAACGAACCGAATCCATCCAGGTTAATGGTATATCCATCCTGCAATTTATTAACTATGAAATCTTCCATCAGCATCCAGGACCGCGCCAACTCGGCGCGGAGGCTGGAGGAACCGTGAGAAATCGCATTGAACATCGCCTCTTTATCGATCGTCCCGCTACTGACGACTTTCGGATAATAACCTTTCGTTTTCTTTTCTTCGGGGTTCATGTTGTCGTGAACCGGTTCAAACCTGTAAGTGATTGCCATATTTCTATTTTTATGTATGTATTTTTGATTGAAGTGCCGACACGCCGACACTAAATCTATAACTTTCTATTTCTAAACCAATTAAGAAAACACACGGAAGCCATTTGCCGACATTTTGCCGACACTGATCCGACATTTTGCCGACACTGATCCTTATTTTTGGGGTAAAACATAGTAATACCGGCACGTGGCAGTCCGCTTCTTTCTCACTTTATGCTTTTGCATCAAACGCCCTAACAAAGACAACTGATGATCCGTGACCTCTATTTTTCCAAACTTACTTAGATATTTCAAGATCTCCGGAGCCGAAACAGGCTCACACGCCTCATCCGGTTCCGCCGCACGGTAA
Source organism: Parabacteroides vesiculifaciens (assembly GCF_049860805.1). Lineage (NCBI taxonomy): Bacteria > Pseudomonadati > Bacteroidota > Bacteroidia > Bacteroidales > Tannerellaceae > Parabacteroides > Parabacteroides vesiculifaciens. The sequence continues at coordinate 354,765 of NZ_CP187555.1, read as the reverse complement.
CAATAGAGAAACAGCTCTTCCAATAACGGGATTTTCTCGAAGCTGCGGTTATTCCGGTTCAACTGCATTTCCTCTTCCGGCGTAAACCAATAGCGTTCGCCTTTTCTCAACGCATGTACCGCCTCGGCATACAATTGCGGATAGTCGACAGCTTCCAGGCGTATCGTACCCGTCACCTCGACACCGATAAAGCGACGGCTCCCGGTCGTGTCCGTCAACAGGTCGAACGTGTTGGACGTCGCAATGAACGAAGCAAAACGACGTATCTCTTCCACACTCGATCCATGCGGTTTCCGCATGCTGACTTTCGCTTTCTGGAGCAAGTTCTTCATATAAGGCTGGCGGGATGCCGGGATCGAATCGAACTCGTCCATATTGATCAAAGCATAGCACCCCAGCGCCCATTCCGCATCTTTCCGGCTCGTGAAGTCGATCCCGTCCGTATAATACTCGCGCAGTTCGGGCGGCAGAAGATTCTGGCAGAACGAACTTTTGCGGCATCCCTGCGGACCGACAAGCAAAGGGGAAACCCCGTTCGCATGCTCCCGGTCCATCTGCAACCAATGCGCCACCATGCTCAGGAACCAGACGTAGAACCGGTCCTTCCATTCCGGCTGATCGCAAGGGACACAACCGGCAAGCTCCCGGACGCGCTCCTTTCCATCCCAGGCCGGCAGACGGGACAGGAACTCTTCCACCGGCCAGAAATCAGGAATGCGGTCGGAATCGATATACCGCTGCACGTCATATTCGATGACCGAGATTCCTTCCAATTGCGCCTCGAAGCAAATGCTTTTGATCACCTCCGCCGTCACCGGACGAAACCGGGCAAACACCGTATTACGCGTAAGGACTTCGCGGCATCCCTTCATCCGGTTGTTACGAACCTCGAAACGACGGGCCACAAACTCCTGCAACTGCATGGCCGCCAGCATCTTCTTCGGCATAGCAAACGCCTTCCCGAAAGCCTCCCGCTTCATATAGACCGTCCGGAAAGTCATGCGGACCTCCTGCTCTCCCATCTCTTCATAGAAATGCAACAAAGTGAACCGCACGGCATCCTCTTCAGGGATCGCAGAACGGAGACAATTCTTAGCCAACTTCACCAACAGTGATTTCCGCTCTCCTTCCTCCGTTCCATAGCCGACCTCGAGCACCGACTGTTGCAAAGCTGTCTCGAAAAGAATGGAGATCAACTGATACCGGTCATAGCCCGGCAGCATCCGTTTCAAAGGATCCGTTTCCCTCTCTCGCGCTTCGCGAACCGTCAACGGCATCGGCATCTGCAACGGCTGTTCCATCCGGATCGGCAAAGCGCCGGGATTGTAATATAAATCCGGATCATACGACACACGGCATCCTTGCAAAGGCGACGGTTCCGTTTGTTCGATCCCATATTGCAACTGTGCCCCGTAATAACGTGCCGCCCGTATAAAGGCATGGGCGTGAAAGCATTCGACCTCTTCCTTCCGTTCCGGCAGCGTACCCTCCATCCTGACAAACGGCACTACGATTTTCACACTCCTCCCGCTCGATCCGACAAACGCCAACAAGGTCTGCGGCATCTCCGCCACCGACCTCCTGACACGGGCTGCTTCTTCCAACCCGGTCAATTTACTGACACTTAACAGGATCAGGCCGTTGTAGTTTTGAATTTCCGCTTTTCCATTTCCCTTTTTGCAAGTAGCACCGAAAATCAATCCCGGCAGTTTTTCCGCCTGCGAACTGCGGTTATAGGGGTTCAGATAGGGTAAAGAAATCCGTAAATCTTCCACTCGTTTCCGTGAAACCTCCGACTTCATCGCTTCTACTCCCGCCTCTAATTCCAGATTCCGGAAAGTACGTAGATCTCCACGAAACTGTGTTATTTTCATTTCTTTTGTTTTAAGATTAATAGACCTTTAAAGATACGCAATAACTCCCCACAAACCAAATAAACCAAAGGATAAATAAACTATTGTCTTTCTCGCCTGAAACTATTCCGTTTCACGTTGGATACTAATTCAAACTTAGGCGGGAACTATAGATACCCTGTAGACCGTATCGTCAATACCCTGTACATTGTATAACAGATACGGTCTACAGGGTATTCCGGATCGGGTGTAGATGATATGGGCACTGATTAGCGTGAGATGAAATAGTTCTTGGTAGATATAGAAATAGTTCTTCCTTAAAATTCAGATAGTTAATGCAGATAACGGATGCCTGATGCGACAAACACGGGCCGGATGAACGCAAACAAAAAAGGCCGTCCTTTTAGACAGCCTTATGGGGTGAAAGATGGGGCTCGAACCCACGACCCTCGGAACCACAATCCGATGCTCTAACCAACTGAGCTACTCTCACCATGTTTATCTTATCGAGTGTTGATTTCTTTAAGACGGTGCAAAGATAGATGTTTTATTTTAAACTGCAAATAATCCGAATACTTTTTTATTCAAAAATATACTCTCCGACCTCTTTATTACTGCCATTTAGAAGCAAACGGGTATTATTTACATACTTAATTAATGCTGAATCAATTGAAAAAGAGGCTTTTTGATTCTTTTCCGACCAAGAGGCTGCCGGGACTACCCGGATATCTTCTTTTCCCTGTTTATTCTCACACCGGGAGGAATAGATCAACGAATATTGTGCGGATGCAATGTACCGGCGCAAACCTTTCCGGCATAAAACGACTTTCACCATAACACCTCCGTCGGTATGTTCCCGGCTCATGTTCGATATGAAGTTGCCTAATGAATAGACGACCAGGCGGTCGGAAGTTCCATCTTTCCCTCTGCGGAGTTCCATCGGCTGGACAACATGGGGATGACAGCCGATGACCAGATCGACGCCCTGTCCCGTCAGCCAATCGGCCAGTTCACGTTGTTTGCGGGAAGGCATCCGCTCGTATTCCAGTCCCCAATGCATATTGGCAATGATAAAATCGGGGTTAAAGAGCTTGGCTTCGGCGATATCGGCTTCCATCAGTTTCTTATCGATATAATTGACGATACGGGGCGTATCGACTTTCAAGCCGTTAGTGTCATACGTGTAATTGAGCATGATGATACGGAAATCCTTCTTACGGAGCAACATCGGGTATGTGCGGTGGCGGTGGTCAGGGTCAAGAAAGGTTCCGGTATGGCGGATTTTGAGAGAATCCAGCGTTTGAATGGTGCGGACAAGTCCGCCTGTCCGCCTGTCTAAGCAATGGTTGTTAGCTAACAGGAAAAAGCTAAAGCCCGCTTTTTTCAAAGCTAAAGCGAAATCTTCCGGAACGCTGAAAGCCGGATAACCGCTATAGGGCTTCCCTCCTAACGGGACTTCAAAGTTCACAACGGCGATATCGGCGGCTTTCACCTCTTTTTCGATATTCGCAAAGTAGCCGCCTAAATCAAAAGAATCTCCCCTCCGGGTATTGTCGAGTTGCTTCTGGTGCATCATGGCATCACCGGCAAACAAGATTGTCAGCGAGTCCTGAGCGGATAAAGACAGAAAGCTCAAAAGACAAAACCCGGAAAGGAGGATTTTCATTTATAAATCTCTTTCTTTCCGGCTAAAAGCGTATTGCGCATCAAAGAGATAATAGTCATCGGACCTACGCCACCCGGAACCGGCGTGATATAGGAGCATTTAGGGGCAACCTCGTCAAACTTGACATCGCCGGTCAGTTTAAAACCGCTTTTGCGAGTCGCATCCGGAACACGCGTCGTACCCACATCCACGATAACTGCGCCTTCTTTCACCATATCGCCTTTCAGGAATTCAGGGACGCCCAAAGCCACAATAATGATATCGGCGCTCTGGCACATCTCTTTCAGGTTTTCGGAACGGCTATGGCAAACGGTAACCGTGCAATCGCCCGGATAAGCTTTCTGCATCATCAGGGTAGCCATCGGCTTACCCACGATATTGCTGCGGCCCAGCACTACGCAATGTTTGCCGCGAGTCGGGATCTCGTAACGCCTCAACAGTTCCAGGATACCGGCCGGAGTTGCCGACACGAAACAGGGAAGGCCGATAGACATACGGCCGACATTGATCGGGTGGAAACCGTCCACATCCTTGCGGTAGTCGATTGCTTCGATAATCTTCTGTTCCGAGATATGTTTCGGCAGCGGGAGCTGTACGATGAAGCCGTCCACATCCGGATCGTTGTTCAGCTCGTCGACCTTACGAAGAAGTTCTTCTTCGGTAACGTCGGCTTCATACCGGATCAGCGACGATTTGAAACCGATCTCATTGCACGTCTTCACCTTGCTGGCGACATACGTTTCACTCCCCCCGTCATGGCCTACCAATATAGCAGCCAAATGAGGAATTTTACCACCGGCAGCCTTAATACGGGCCACTTCTTCCGCCATCTCCTGCTTCATCTGAGCTGAAACGGCCTTTCCGTCCAATAGCTTGTATTGCTGTTCTTCCATACTCTATTATCTTTTCGGGATTATCTTCTGAATGAAGGGAATTTTTTGCTTCCCGGTTTGGCAGCCGTCAACATACGCATCATCTTGCGCGTTTCGTCGAACTGCTTGATCAGCTTGTTCACCTCCTGGATGGTCGTACCGCTGCCTTTGGCAATGCGCTGGCGGCGTGAACCGTTGAGGAGAGCGGGGTTCGTACGTTCGTCCGGAGTCATGGAGTAGATGATCGCTTCGATGCTCTTGAAAGCATTGTCGTCGATATCCACGTCTTTCAGGGCCTTGCCTACGCCCGGGATCATGGAGGCCAGTTCTTTCAGGTTACCCATCTTCTTGATCTGCTGGATCTGGGCGATAAAGTCGTTGAAGTCGAACTGGTTCTTGGCGATCTTCTTCTGCAGGCGTTTGGCTTCTTCTTCGTCATACTGTTCCTGTGCGCGTTCCACCAAAGAAACGATATCACCCATACCGAGAATACGGTCTGCCATACGTTCGGGGTGGAAGATATCCAGTGCATCCATCTTTTCACCCGTACCGACAAATTTGATCGGTTTGTCGACCACCGTACGGATAGAAAGGGCGGCACCGCCACGGGTATCACCGTCCAGCTTGGTCAGCACCACGCCGTCGAAGTCCAGGCGTTCGTTAAATTCCTTCGCCGTGTTCACGGCATCTTGTCCGGTCATGGAGTCGACCACGAACAGGATTTCATCGGGCTGGATAGCGCTCTTGATAGCCGTGATCTCTTTCATCATCTGCTCGTCGATAGCCAGACGGCCGGCGGTATCGACAATCACGACATCGTTGCCTTTCGCCCGCGCTTCGCGGATCGCGTTCATCGCGATCTCCACCGGATTCTTGTTTTCCAGCTCCATGTAGACAGGCACTCCGACCTGTTCGCCGACCACGCGCAACTGCTCGATAGCGGCCGGGCGGTACACGTCACAGGCTGCCAACAGAGGCTTCTTATTTTTCTTCGTCTTCAGCAGGTTCGCCAGCTTACCCGAAAAAGTCGTTTTACCGGAACCTTGCAAACCGGACATCAGGATGATCGCCGGGCTGCCTTTCAGGTCCAGCTCGGTCGCCGTCCCTCCCATCAGTTCGGCCAGCTCGTCATGCACGATCTTGACCATCAACTGGCTGGGTTTAACGGAGGTAAGCACGTTCTGCCCTAACGCTTTCGTCTTTACCGTATCGGTAAAGCTCTTGGCTACTTTATAGTTTACGTCGGCGTCGAGTAATGCCTTACGCACATCTTTCAATGTCTCAGCCACATTGATCTCCGTGATCTTACCTTCACCTTTCAACAGTTTAAACGATCTGTCTAACCTTTCGCTTAAATTCTCAAACATAATTCGTATGTATATTTATTTTATTTTTATTCTTTGAATGAGGGGCAAAGGTAAGAAAAAGGTGCGACTTGCGCCACACCTTTCACTTATTTATAGCTTGACTATGATCCGTATTAATTCATACAGAATGGGAAAATCCTCCTTCCTTTCATTTAAAGGCTCCCGTGCAATGGAGATCCATCAAGCTTCCGTTCACATTTTTAGTTCCTGTAAATTCATATTTTCCTTCACCTGTAAAGGTCAAGATCGCGTTATAGATAAACATTCTGGAATTACCCGGGACCGACTGCAAGACAGAGATGTTTAATTCTGCGCTATTATCCCCGGTCTTGACATAAGTATATTTACCGGTATTGAAAGACCAACTTGACTGGCAAGTGGTTTCATCTAAGATCTCAATGCTACAACCATATTCACTATATTCTTTGACACTTCCTCGATATGTATAATACCCAGTCCATCCTATGACAGTACCCTTAGGCAAAGACTCCGGTGCCCAACCGGAACTACCGGAAAAATCATCGTCATCACCACACCCCAAAAACAATGCCATTGAGAATACAGTAAACCCCATCCATTTTAAAAATCTGAATTTTGTTTTCATACGCCGTTTGTTTTTAAATCAATTATTTATGTTTGTGTTCTTTTATTCTGTGCCGGTAAAGGTAATACCCCCCGCCATTCCCGGGAATGCCTAATTTCCGAAAATGCAGTTATAAGGCCGATAACAGGAATCATCCTGCCCAAAAAAGAGATTATTCAGGCGCTCGTATTTTCTTCGCGACGTCTGCCATCCGGTAAATATAGATTTCGGGGCGAACGGAATCCGGGGATCTTTTTCCGCCAACCGCAAATGAGGAAGGCGCCCCCTAAAGGAAGACATGCCGGGTGCGCTGGTCGCAAAAAGCGTCTTTCACTTCGATCTCTTTCGTGTCGGCATAGGCGACTCCCTGCAGGTAAAGCGCGTTTTCCTTCTCAAACAGGCTGACGTAGTTGTCACGGAAGCCACTGATCTTGTAGTTTGCCGAAACTCGGCGGTGATGGCCGCGACAAGCTGTGCATACAGGAGGTAATGCTCGGCGTTGCAGGCTTGGAACAAAAACTTTTTGAAGGGATCTCACGGCGAGCATACTTTTAGGAATCTCACCGGAGTTTTCTCATTGTGAGAAAGCTTCCCCGATGATTTTCCAACCATTATTCCACCAAGACCCAGCCTAAAAGTAGAGTTTAAAAAGCAATTAACCAATTTATCCCCTCCTTTTTTCTCTTTTTCAAGAAAAAACAAAAAACAAAGCCTTTTCCATGCCGATATAATCATTATATCTGCTACATTTGCCCCAACAGCGATCCTGATTTATTTCAATACAATTTGCCATCTAAAACATCTCTTATATGAAAAAAGAACACATCTTCTACACCGTTACTATCTTTTTATTTTCCGCCATCCTGTCCTGCAACAAGCAAGTCCCGGTGACACAAGAGATTAACTTTGTACCTAAAGGAGATACGGTTTATGAACAAGCTCAAAAAGCGATCTATTCGGATGCCCTTTTCGCACGCCGGATATTGGAGGAAGCGATGCAGACACGCCCGGTGCAGGACAGCGTCGACTGGTATATCCTTTATAATTTATATGTCAAAACCTTTCTGACGACTTCCGAGTTCGACACGATCTTGCCACTGTGCCGGAAAGTCGAACAGTTTTGTGCACGCCAAAAGACATTGACACCCTATCATTATTACCTGCTGGCAGATGCAAGCAATAACATAGGGAACCGGTATGCGATCACCAGCATGAACGATTCCGCTCTCAAATATTTCAAACAAATGCTCTCGTACAGCCGGCAGACACACAACAGCGAGGTGCTGCTGACAGGCTACACGAACCTGGCCGACGTCTATATCCGCAGTGGCCGCTACGACCAGGGAGCATGGTACTACCGGCAGATACTCTACATCGCCGACTCGATCGGCCTGCCCGAACCGGAGCTGATCAATATCTATACCGGACTGGGACAAACCTATTCCGAACTACGGGATTTCGATCTTTCGCACTACTACTTCAACTCGGCTTACAAACTTTTCGACCAGATGGACATCAACCGGAAATTCGTCTATTGCACGAACCACGGGAACGTCTATTTTTTTGAAAAGAAATATCCCGAAGCTCTCGAACTATTCAAAAAAGGATACGAACTGGTCAGACCTTCACCCGAATATGTTTACGCCCAAAATGTCTGCATGCTGAATATCGGAGCCATCTATCTGCTGATGGGACAGCTCGACTCGGCCCAATACTACTTGGACCATAGTTATTCCTATTTCGAAAAGATCGGTAATTCATCAGCACTTTACCACGCCCAGACGCAGGTATTCGAACTGGCGCTCAAGAAAGGGAATATCGCCGAAGCGACAAAACAGCTCCACAGCATGACCGATAACTTGCAGGCGGAGCCGACTTTGGTCGATATCCGAAAAAAATTTCTACAACATTATTATGAAGAGACTGGCGATTACCGCAAGGCCTACCAATATCTCAAAGAAAACATGCGGATGGACGACTCCATCCGTAACGACCGCATCCGGATGCGGGTGGCTGAAACGGACCTTCGTTATAAACAGGATACGACACTGATGAAACAAAGGCTGTTCATACAAAAACAGCAAAGCGACATGCAGTCGCTGGAACTAAGTGTCTATATCTGGATTCTCGTTTGTGTGATATTGCTGACCGTTGCGGCTTTCATCTATTTCTACCAGAAAAAACAACGGGCCTTTCTGCTGGCGGAAACACGCAACAAGATCATCAGCCTCCGGATGGAAAATATCCGCAACCGCGTATCACCCCATTTTATCTTTAACACGCTCAACCGGGTAATCAGCCATTACAACCAGAGCGACAGCAGCTACAAAGAGCTGTATAACCTGATCAAAATCATGCGCCTCAACCTGCGTCTGACAGAAAAACTGTGCATCCCGCTTGCCGAGGAAATAGATTTCGTCCGCACCTATCTCGACCTCGAACAAGAACGTTTCGGCCCATCCCTTCAAACCGAGATACGGATAGACCCTCAAATCGATGCCGACCGGTTCGAACTCCCCTCCATGATGATCCAGATTCCGGTCGAGAATGCCATCAAGCACGGCCTTCGGGGGAAAAAGGGCGAAAAACGGCTATCCGTCACCGTCTTCCGTCAAGACGGGAATATCATTATTAGCATAGAAGACAACGGTGCCGGGTTCCGTCTGCAAACCGGCCGTCCGGACATGCAAAGTACGGGAACAGGCCTGAAAGTACTGAACCAGACCATCGAGCTACTGAATGCAGGAAACAGTGTTCCTATCACGATCCTGATCAAAAAAAGCAGCCAGGGAACGGATGAAAACCCGGGCTGCCTCGTACAATTCACTTTGCCGGAGGGTTATTCGTACGCTTTGCCGGAAGGAAAGTAATCCGTTTAGCTCCTTTTTGTAACCGAATAACCGCCCCAAAAGGGAGAATATCCATGATTTTGCCTAAAAAGGGACGAAACACTTTGGTGACAACTATTAAATTTGTAAAAAAAGAGAGTGCACATGAAGAATAACTATAAGATAGTAATCATTGACGACGACGAACTGGCAGTGGACAACTTGACTTTCGAATTGAAGTCCTATCAGCAATTTAATGTGGAAGGAATCGCTAAGAACGGGGCAATGGGGAAAAAACTGATTTTCAAAACGATGCCGGATCTGGTATTTCTCGATGTCGAGCTTCCCGATATGCAGGGACCCGAACTGCTGAACCTGATCCGCAACGAGATCACGTGGAACATGCAAGTCGTCTTTTACACGGCTTACAATAAATATATGCTCGATGCGATCCGCGAATCGGCCTTCGACTACTTGCTGAAACCGATTGACAAAAGCGAATTGTCCAATATGATGAAACGTTTCATCGAAAAGGTAGAGGAACAGCAATTGCAGACAGTTCCCTTTCATATCCTGCTAAGGAGCCTTTCACCGTTGGAGCAGATGATCATCATCCCGTCACCGACAAACGACCTGCAGTTCCTCAGGCCCGAAAACGTAGGCTTTTTCAAATACAATTCAGACAGGAAGCAATGGGAAGCGTACCTGAACAATGCGGTGGCCCCCATTGCCATCCGTAAAAATATAGCGGCAGATCAGATACTGGCAAGTTCTCCCTCGTTCATTCAGATTCACCAATCCTATATCATCAACATCAATTATCTGATCATGATCAAGGATAAAAAGTGCGTCTTCTATCCGCCGTTCGACAATGTCCGCGACCTGCAGATTTCCAAACTGTATCTGAAAAAGCTGCAGGAGAAGTTTTTGATGTTGTAAAAATGTCAATCTTCTTCGGGAGTGAACAAAACGGCCCGCTGGTACAGAGACTTCGCTTTTTTCTTTTTGCCAAAAACAGGTTGGAAGGTCGTGTATTTCGAACTTTTGCCCAGCTGGATGACCGTTATGGGAATAAGCCTGCGTCCTTTTTTCACGAAGATCGTGCCATCACGATCTTCTTTCATTTTATTAGACAGACATTTTAAGGCCAAAGAAGCGTTTCCTTCGCGGGTTGCCGTGCACCAGTTCGGATAGGAGTAGATTTCCCAAGGCGTCTCATTTTGACTGACTGTATATTCAACAGGTAGATCTATTGTTCCTCCCTTCGGAATAAAGACAAGGGTATCGTTCTCATCCGGAGTGAATATCCTGAAATTATCCATTTCCTGCATCAAATGAATTTCGGCATGACGCGAACCGGCGCCGATACGGATCGTCCCCGTACGCCTTGCCGCCCCTTCATTGATGGAAGGTTCAACATACAGGTGCAGACTGTCTTTACGCCAGGAACACCAAGGAGCATCATTGCTTTCAACCGCCCAATCGCAGTTCGAAGTTATTTCGATCACTTTCTCCGTATCGTCAGCCAGGAAAAAGAGATCGGATTCACTCAACGTCAATTTTTCTACCGCCCCTTCCTGCACGATCTTGACAAGTTGTTTTCTACCTGACCATTTCAAGGTGATGGTTTGCGAACGGCGTACTGTCGTCCGATTCGGATTGACGACGATTTTCAATCCATCTTTCTCCTTTGTGGCCGTGCACCAGTCATGGACATCAGAGAAACTCCAACTTCGTTTTGTTTTTACCGGGATGATTTGCTCGCCTCCTGCCTCCGGAAACTCATAGCTTTCTTCGGCAATTACCTTGGCGGTCTGTTGCGTGAAATAGTTCAGTATCTGCTTACAAGCGGCGATCTGCTCGTCACAATTCTGCACGCCTTGCAGGTCGCGGTTTACTTTGTAGCATCTCTTGGCCGATTCGAACTTACGGACCGCTTCCTTGACAGACGCCTCCGTCCGCTTTTTCAATAAGGCCAGACCACCCTCATACGTCCCGTTGCAATCCTGTGAAAAGGCAGACGTTGCAAAAAGGAACAGGGATAGAAGGCTACAAAAACCTTTCATATAAAACTTGTTTATCGTTGTTTTCATCTTCTTCAATTATTAGTTTGACTGGCAATAGAGTCTTGAACGGCCTCCCTGCGGGCACGGAAATCTCTCAGTATGGCCGATTCCGGTTTAACGCCGGATGCCCGTTGATAAAAAATTTCCGCCATATCGTAGTCCTGGGTTTGTTCCGCCTCTGCCGCCATAGATACGAATAAGTTATAAATCTCTTCAATTTTTTTCTGCACACTGTCTTTCCGTACTGAAACGTCTGCCACATCAGGAAACTCGGTCCGATATTCATCCTCCAGCCTTAAAGCAGCGTCATAACGCCCGACAGCCCCCAGATAGAACTGCTCGTAATCTCCTCCCTGACTATTATTGCCAAGATCGACCAGGCTGTCGCCGGCATGGAGATACTGGAGGTATTCGTTGTAGCGGGCTTCTATCTCCATAGCTTTTGCCTCGGCTTCCTCCTCTTTTTGTTTCTGTTCCAAGCTATGAAAAACGAAAAAGATAATTCCGATAAGAAAAACAACTGGTAGTCCCCACTTCAATATCTTGGGGAATAAAAGAGATACATTGTCCGCAGTGTGGCCAATCTCTGCACCAAGTGTTTCTATCTTTGGTATCTCCGACACCTCATTCTCATTATTGCCTTGTCCCACAACCGGCACATCCGGTTTTTCCGGTTTCTGAAGCTCTTCGGGCTCCTTCCCGCCTACCGGTTCTTGTTCTTCTTCCGGTTTCTGCGATTTTTCCGGCTGTACCTCCGGAAAAGACTCCTGGCTTTCAGACATTCCCCTTTCCGGAACGGATTCCACCAGAGCTTCCTGATTTTTTTCTTTTTTGGGAAATGAAGAGTTCTCCACTTGCTTTCCTGGTAAAACCGGGGCTTCACCATTCAAATATTGTTCACAATATATCCGTATTTCCGTTGCCGAAGGGCGCTCCCAAGTGTCTTTTCGCAGACACAAATCGATTATAGCCTTCAATTCACCGGACCATTCTCCCTCCAAGACCGGAATTTCAGCGCCATGCTGTAGCAGCAATCCGCCATGTTCGCCGAAAGGGACCATGCCTGTGAGTAGTTCGTAGAGCGTCGCCCCCAAGGAGAAAACATCACTTGCTTTGATCGGCAAAGGGTATTTGCTGAAGCGTTCCGGTCCCATATAGGCCAATGTGCCGACAGAACCTTCCGTCTTCATGATGCTCTTTCGCAACGTATTCCTTGCCTTTATGCTGATACCGAAATCAGTCAGCAGGTAACGCCCCGTCGTATCGATCAGAATATTGTCTGGCTTAATGTCCTGATGAATGACCGGTGGCTCCTGTTCATGCAAATATTCCAGCCCGCTCGAAATGTCACGCAAGAAAAGCCACGCCTCCCTTTCGTTCATCCGTCCTATTAAACTTGCGGCGGAACCTTGCCGACAATAAGGCAAAACCAGATAAGGCATCCGCTCGAAGGTGTCGTAATAAGTCGGCTTAAGCAAATTGCTATGGTTCAGATTAAAAACGAGGGAGAACTCGGTCGAGAACAGTTGCACGCCATGTTCATCCATACCGCCTCCCGGAGCATAGACTTTTAATGCGACTTTCAGGGAAGTCAGTGTATCGTCCGCCAACCACACTTCGGAAAAGCCGCCACGCCCCAAAAGCCGTTCCAGTCTATAGCGATTTGCAAATAGTATATTTTCTTCTAACTGCATAGTTTATTTTACTGTTTGTTCATACCATTGGATAATCTTGTTATGCCATACTGTCGAAAACGACCAAGCCAGGCACGCCAGAAGAAGAACAAAGACGAGACCGACGGTCCAGAAAACAAATTTCCGAAGCGGCTTCTTCTGTTCTTTCTCCGTGAATGTCGAGACGGTTTGCTGCATCTCCTGCACCGGCGGCTTGTTTTCTTCCGAAACAAGCTGGCAAAGGACGACCGTGACGTTATCGTGGCCACCCAAATCCAATGCACCTTGAATCAATGCCTTCGTACAGGTATCGATTTCATTCGAAGTCTCTTGCATAACAGCTTCGATCTCCTCATCCCGAAGCATCGAATTAAGCCCGTCCGTACAAAGCAAAAGTACCTCTCCTTCCTGCAAGGGGAAACGGATAAAATCGGGATTTGCCGCTTTCTGAGGATTTCCGAGACTACGGGTGATAATGTTACTATCAGGATGGTCAAAGGCATACTCCGGAAGAAGGCGACCGCTGTCGACCAGTTCCTGTACATAAGAATGGTCTTTTGTCACCTGTGTAAGCCCAGAGACGGGATTAAACAGATACCCCCGGCTGTCACCACACCAAACGACGTTGGCATAGCCGTCGAACAACCAAGCGGCGACAAGAGTTGTACCCATTGACTTGACTCCTCTTTCTTCCTTGCTTCTTATTTTTATGGCATTGTCGGCAGCAACCACCGCTTCATGCATATATTTGTGGATGGTAGAATCGTCTTTCACAATCTCGTCCGTTATCTTATCCGCCGAGAAAAACTCTTTCATCGTATCGACGGCTATCCTGGAAGCTATTTCACCGGCATCCAATCCTCCCATACCGTCTGCGACAACAAGCATCGCCCCTTTATCGCCTAACGTAAAAAGGGTATGGCAATCGCGGGGAAGCAACCACTCCCCCGCGGAAAGATCCGCACTCACAACAAAATTATCTTCATTATTCGTACGAACACACCCGACATTCGTTTGTGCTCCAAGCTTAAACTTTAGAGGATTATAATTCGTTTCTCCCATAGATGCTTTCATTTTTCATTATCGGACGGCTGCAATTGGCACGACCACTCCCCGCTGTCCCTCGGCCATAGCAGAAATCAGGCCGATCACTTCGTATTCTCCTGTTTCCGAAACGGCAAAAACAGGAGCACCCGAACCACCTATTTCAAAACTTGTATTTGTCGTCATGATATCACCACGGTCCAACCCGCTGTTAGCCGTTACGCCACTGCCGTAAACCGGGCCGGAAGCCGAATTGATGCCGACTTCTGCCGGAAATCCTAAGATGGTAAGGGGAATACCCCGACCCAATGATGCCGATTTCGAGGGATCGAATTTCAAACCGCCTTTTTTAGCAGTCTGGAAATAGGCCCAGTCTTTTCCACCGTTAGACGGTGCTATACGTAAGCGTGCTCCTTTGACAAGTCCTCCCAACGGTCCTCGAAGAACCGTGTAATTATCGGCGCTTCGGTCGCAAGTGAACTGGTCGCTGGTGAAGGTCAGCGCATCTCCGCTGGAAGAATAGGCGGTAAAATAGGCTACTACCTTTTCCAGATTGCAGACAGCCTTGTTCAGCGGACGCATATCTTCGTCCATCAAGTTGCCGTTTACCTGGAAATACCATCTTTCGATGATGCGACGGGATGTAACAAAACGCCCGTCACTCAACAGGAAGCCGGTTCCCGCCCAACGATGGATAATATTGATAACCTCCGTCTTACCTTTTTTATTCGTATGCTCTACTTTGTCCAACTGGATATAATAAATGTAAGGAAAGCAGCTCTCGTATGAAGTCATGCCTGTCGCAGCCGGAACCACCGGATCAGAGGCAGAAGGGGCAACCGATTCGGTAATGGCAACTGTTTGTTTTGCAGATTCGCTTTCCGCTTTCTCTTCACGAGCCGTCTTTAAATCACTTTTCAGGCCTACCAGTTCGTTACGAAGCTGGCTTATTCCCTGCGAAGTTGCGGCTTGACTGGCTTGGTTGGCTTGTATGGCAGCCTGAGCTGCATCTTGCGCTTGGCTTGAAACGGCAGCTATCTGTTTTTGAGCTTCCATGCCGGCGCTATCCTGGCGAGCACTTACGGATGCAATACTTCCTGCCAGCATTTCATTCGTTTTCCGGTTTTGCTGTTGGTTCAGGATACTCCAGGCAATAAAGCCACCGATCACCAGCAGGAAAACGACAGACATCCAAACCATCATCTGCTTATAGGGTTTCAATGCCTGCTGGCGGAACAGACTGAACCGTTCCGTAAAGTTTATATTTTTGATCATGCTCCTATCACCCTGGGGAACGATAAATCCGATGCGAGGTCCATTGGAAGAAAGCTGTATCTCGTCCCCATTTTGCAAATACCATTCATCCGTGACCGGACGGCCATTTAAAAGAGTCGTATTGACCTTAGACAAATGAACCAGTTTCCAACCGGCCCCATCACGGACGATAGCCGCATGACGACGGCTTACCGAAGTAAACGAATCGTCAAAACGTACTTGGCAACGCGGGTCACGCCCCATCTCCACTTGATCGACAATGATCTTTTGTGTTTCACCGGCACGATGATATTTAGAAGACATGCGATGCTCCAATACATAATACTGCTTATGCGCACCTCCCATCAGTGCCCCCATTCCTGCGCCAACCGATCCGGAAAAGGACCGTCTGTATGGCTCTGTTTGTCTTTGTACCATAGGTCTATATTCTATTTTTCATTAATAAATTAGAATTAATAATCTTCAATCCGAAAGGTGACATCGCCAATCGTAATAATATCTCCCGGATGAAGTTCGCTTCCTTCCGGTGTAACCGGAGTAGAGTTTATATAAGTTCCATTCACCGATTCTTTCCAATATCCTATCCGTCCCTTCTCTGCGATCCATTGCCCGTCACGGATAAACCAGCGTCCTGTCCTGACATCCGTTTCGATCGTACAATGCCGGCGTGAGATATAAGGGCTCTCACTCTCCGGAATACACACGACATTCGAATCTTCCCTTCCTATCGTGATCAGCCTTTTCCGGTCTCTGAACAAACGGCTCAGATCGTAGACCTTCCCATGTTCCAGTCCCTGCATTACACGCATGGACAATCCTTTTTTTCCGGGTTCCGGCTTCCACCCGACCCGTTGCTGAATATATGAAACAGACTGTCCCTGAGGCATCTGCTCAAGGACAGCGGTAGCCGATTGCATACGCTGTTTGAAATCCGGTATTAAGCAGCCTTCGATCACCTTCTGCCAGACCACGCCATTTTCAGTCCGTTCCAATAATCGCCTGTCCCAATTGCCGCTTTTCCCGTTCCGCTGATAGACGACCAAATCGTTATGGTCATTCAGTTCACCGAAAGGCAGCTTGCCCGTCAACAATTGATACATCATCACGCCGAAAGAAAAAATATCAGTTGTCGGAAGTACAGTCGCGTCTCCCCGCAAACGGTTAACCTGCTCCGGGGGCATATAAGCATAGGTCCCGAAAATCTGTTGGGGACGCCCCAATATATTGCGTTCCGTCATTCGCTTGTTCCGATCGCCACTGATCCCAAAATCTGTCAAAGCGGCAGTTCCATCCTCCTTGATCAACACGTTTTCAGGTTTAAGGTCCCGATGCACCTTGCCGCTTTTGTGCAAATCGTTCAATCCGCAAAGGATCTCCCGTCCGATTTTGACCAAGTCGACAGAATAGCGTTCCATATATTGAGTAAGATTCCCTTTCGGGCAATAGTCCATAACGATAAAAGGATTTCCACACTCCAGCCCATGAGCAACAGAGTGAACCAAGAACCGGCTCTTTATCAATCCCGTCTCAAATTCCATGACGAAACGGTCCATCAAAGGTTCACGAAGTTCAGGAACTATTTCCCACAATTTCAATAACTTCAAAGCATACACCTGCGAACCGGTTCCCGTCACTTTGAACACTTTTCCGAAAGAACCTTCCCCTAAAACAAGGTCCACCCGATAGAGTCCGCCGATATATTGGCCAACCGTAAAATCACACCTGTTAACGACAACTCCGGACATGGCTATTCATTTGAGGTCATTCGTCAAACTCAAATCTCCTGTTCCCCAACACAATAATGTCTCCGGGTTTTAACTCTATTTTTTCGGTTGTATATACGAATGTAGTTTTTTGTTCACTCCTGTCCTGAAGATACCATTTCTTGTTCTCGTAGGTCAAGACTGCCTGTTCTTTAGAAGTTATTGTCATATTGCCTTCATCCGTATTGTCACGGTTCAAAATGATCTCCTCGCCCGAAAATACAAGCGGAGAGGGCACAGCTTCCCCATTCGCGTTAGGTATCATGGAAAGACGGCATGTACACACCGGAGCCTGCATTTCCCAGGGCGTAATCGTTTTCCTCCCATAGCCCGAACGGGATTGGCTTACCGATTCTTTCTTCTGTAGTTCATACCCGCAATGCGAACAATAGAATGCATCTTTTCGATTTTCATGGTTACACTTGGGACAATTCAAAGGATCGGATGCTGCACCTACCGAGGCTTGGCGGGAACAGCTACAATTCGGACATTCCGACATACCCGGCAAAAGAGGATAACCGCATTGAGGACAATTCCCACTATCCCCTTGTTCGCAAACTGTCGGCCTACCGGCATTTACCCCTATATTCTCATTTACTGTACGCCGTGCGTAAACATCCGTAACTGCATGTTCACGCATGGCATAATTTGATAACGGAGAATTACACTTCTCACAATTTGACCTGTCACCGGAATTCTCCCAACCGCAATTAGTACACCTCATAATTCGCCTTTTTTATATATACAAAAAAACAAATTCAAGGCATTATGCAAAAACAGCAACAATCACAAACAGGACTATCCGGTCATTTAACCATTCTATCAGGTCAAAACAAAGCACTATCCAGGCAAAACAAAGTCAGATTTTTTTATTTTGCCAAGACGCTTTCTTCAAATAAATGATGCTTGCAACCAGCAAACCGGTATAATACACCACTTCAGTCATAAAACAGATAGCAACCGGCATGTGCAGACGCATTCCGGCCACATATATAAATAAGGTATAGAAAACGAGGGTGACCAGTTCCATCACAAAGGCCGAACGGGTATTCCCCGTGCCTGTCACCCCGTTGAACACGATGTTGGCAACCGCTCCGATCAGCAAGGCGCCGGAAATCACATAAAGGGAAGGAATAGAGGCTTGTATCAATGTCACGTCATTGGTATAAACCGATAATATGGTAGAAGGGATCAGACAAGTGACAGACACAAATAGAGCCATGATCCCCAACGAGACCCAGGTGATATGACGGATGATCGGGATAACCTGGTCCTTATGTCCCGCCCCGATACTATTACTTACAAACGTATTCGTTGCCGTCGATAAAGAATTGACGGGAATCAACAAGACGATATAAACACTCCTGACAATATTCGCAATCGCCAGTTCCCGCTGTCCTAAATGTTCCACGGCCACAAAGAGCATAAAATAAGTACTGAGCGAAATAAAATATTGCAACATCGTAAATATCGAGATGTCCAGGACACGCTTCAACAATTTGACATCGAACGAACGGAACTGGTTCAGTGCATACTTCTTGATATCTACCGTCATCCGGGTATAGACCATATAAAACACGATAGACACCGCCTCCGCCATCACCGAAGCAATCGCCGCTCCTTTTATTCCCAATTCCGGGAAACCCCAGTTACCGAATATCAGCAGATAGTCCAGCAACACGTTTGTCAACGCCATCACAATCGCATTCAACGTCAACACCTTCGTACGCGTAATACCGATAAACAAAGCCCGGAACATCACATTCACAAAAGAGAAAAAGAATCCGAACACACGCCAATCTAAGAATTCCTCCGTCCCTTTCAGAATCGTATCGGAAGAAATCAGGACCCGCATAATATCTCCGGCAAACAAACGGGAAAAAGTGAACATGACGGCAGCCAACATAAACAGGAAAAAGACCCCCTGAATCATCACCGGCCCAACTTCCTTATAATTCCGCTCCCCGTTACGGCGAGCCATGATAATCTGCGACCCCGTACTAAAACCAAAAGCGATCGTAAAGGCACATATATAATACAAGCCTCCCATTGCCGAAGCCCCCAGCTCGACTTCACCTACCCTGCCCAAAAACGCAGTGTCCGTCACATTAATAACGTTCTGTGCCAGAAGACTCAAAAAGATTGGATAACTAACATTCCAAATTTGCTTGTTTGTATACATATAATATTATTAGGGGAATCCATACTCATAAAAAAAGCCCGCCACATCAGGCGAGCTTCTTCTTTATATGCGCTATCGCATTTATTTTTTCAGCTACCGATGCTTCATATCAGTTTATTGGTTGCCGTATCAGGGAACACAACCGACGGTTTAAATGTTTTCGCCTCCTCAAAATCCATCATGGCATACGACATAATAATGATGATATCGCCAGGTTGCGCCTTTCGTGCAGCAGCACCGTTCAAGCAAACCACTCCCGAACCACGTTCACCTTTAATAATATACGTCTCAAAACGTTCACCGTTATTGTTATTCACAATAGCGACCTTTTCGTTGGCAATCAGGTTGGCGGCATCCAGCAAATCCTCGTCGATAGTGATACTCCCGATATAATTCAGATTGGCTTCCGTTACCGTCACCCGGTGAATCTTTGATTTAACTACTTCTATAAACATACGATCTGATTTAGGATTGGTGATTGATGAATTATTTAGTTCCACTTGTTTCTCCTGCATGAAACTTCTGTTTCACTTGCGGGAAACTTTTGTTTCACCAGCATGAAACTTTTGTTTCTCCTGCATGAAACTCTTTTTACATGGGAAACAAATTATAATTCATAAATCACAAATCTATATTTAGTACTTAATATTATCTATCAGACGAACCTCTCCGCAATAGACCGTAATGCATCCTACCGGATAAGTCGTATCGGACCAGTTCTCGATGGACTCCATCGTATTGCCATCAACAATCTCATAGTATTCCACACGCATGACAGGATCGGCGTTTATCGTATCGATTACGTAATCAATCACCTCCTGCACACTCTTTCCGGGCACAAAGTTAGTACTTTCTTTTAACGTACGAGCTATTAACGGAGCTTTTTGACGTTGTTCGGGGGTCAAACGCACATTACGGCTACTCAAAGCCAAACCGTCTGCCTCGCGCAAAATCGGGCAAGCGTTGATCTTCACCGGTATGTCTAATTGCTTCACCATAGCCCGTATCACAGCTATTTGCTGGAAATCTTTTTCGCCGAAATAGGCATTATCCGGTTCGACGGCATAAAAAAGTTTACTCACGATCTGAGCAACCCCATTGAAATGCCCGGGACGGCGTGCCCCTTCCATAACAGCCGAAACAGTACCGAAATCGAATGTACGGGTATCAGGCTCCGGATACATTTCTTCTGCCGACGGAGCAAAAACATAATCACAACCGGCCGGCTCCAACAAAGCACAGTCCTTATCCAACGTGCGAGGATATGTTTCAAGGTCATGTTTGTCGTTAAACTGGGTCGGATTAACAAATACACTGACTACACACACGTCGTTTTCTTCCACACAACGCTTAACCAGGCTCAGGTGTCCGTTGTGTAATGCCCCCATGGTGGGAACAAAGCCAATTTGTTTGTTATTACGCTTTTCTTCAGCGAGATAACTCTTCAATTCTTTAATGCTGTTTACTATTTTCATCCTTTAGATGCTTATTGACGGTGCAAAGCAAATAAATAATTGCGGTAAATGAAAGAAATTTTGTATCTTTGTAGCGTCTTTATAAAACTAGTTTACAGAATGGATGCAAAAAAAATCTTGTTTATAGCTCAAGAAATAACACCCTACCTTCCCGAATCAGAGATTGCAACGATATGCAGAAACCTGCCACAAGGCATACAGGAACGCGGTCGTGAAATTAGAACTTTCATGCCTAAGTTCGGTAGCATTAACGAACGCCGCAACCAGTTGCACGAAGTAATCCGGCTTTCGGGTATGAACCTCATCATTGATGACACCGATCACCCGCTGATCATTAAGGTAGCGTCCATTCAAGCAGCCCGCATGCAGGTTTACTTCATTGATAATGAAGATTTCTTCCAAAGAAAGCATACGATTAGCGATGATGATGGAAACGAATACGAAGATAACGACGACCGTTCGATCTTCTATGTTCGTGGTGTATTGGAAACAGTGAAAAAGCTCCGTTGGATACCGGATGTCATTCACTGTCATGGTTGGATGTCAGCGCTAACAGCTCTGTACATCAAACGTATGTATGCAGACGATCCTTGCCTCAAAGACGCAAAGGTCGTATACTCTATTTATAACGATGACTTCAAAACACCGTTCAGAAAAGGATTTGCAGGCAAGCTAAAGATGGATGGAGCCAAAGACAGCGACCTGAAAGGTATCAAAGCAGATACAAGCTTCACAGGACTGACAAAACTCGCTATCGATTTCGCCGACGGTGTGATACAAGGTAGTGAAACGATCAATCAAGATGCGTTGGATTATATTGCTACTAAAAAGCACACTCCATTCCTGCCTTACCAGTCGCCAGACGTTTATATGGATAAAATCAACGAATTCTACGATGTCGTATTAGGCACTAAATAATTTTTAGAGAAATGAAAATCAAGCTTTTTATACTTGGCCTGAGTCTCGGGATCTCGATCCTGAGCGGGTGTAATGATGATTTGACGCAGGTAGGAACAGGTATTCAACCGGAGAATGACAGACCGTTGGTATACGCGGACACATTCTACATGAAAGCAAAAACATTGCAAACAGATTCTGTCTATGCCCGGACAATTTACGGTTCATTGGGGGAAATATACGATCCTTTGTATGGAAACCTGAAGTCTGATTTTATGTGCCAGTTCTACTGTCCGGATAATTACAGGTTCAATAAGACTCCGATCGATGGAAAAATTGATTCGGTCGAATTTAAAATATACTACAGCCGAAGCTGGACGGGAGATTCTCTAACTCCGATGCGTGCACAACTTTACGAAGTAACGACTCCGCTAACAAGAGATTTTTATACGAATATCGATCCGAAACAGTACTGCAATATGCAGAAATCGTTAGGTATGCAGACGTATACGGCACGTGATTTAAGTGTTTCGGATTCACTTTGGAATGATAAAAATTCAAACAGCGTACTGACGTATCAGCCGAGGATAACCATCCGTATGCCTCAAGAAGTAGGACAGCGCTTCTATGACGCGACAATCAAAACACCGGAAGTATTTAACGATCAGAATACGTTCAACCAATTCTTCCCCGGCATTTATGTCACAAATACATACGGGACAGGAAACATTCTGAATATTGAAAGTTCCCAAATGATCATCTACTATAAGTATATGACAAAAGGATATTTGGGACAAGATTCAATCGGAAAATGGAACGAAACTTTTAGTGCGACTTCCGAGGTTATCCAACTGAACCGGCTCAAAAACACAGACATGGAAGAGCTGTTGAAAGAAAATGACAGCATCGCTTATTTGAAGAGCCCGGCAGGTGTATACACTCAGTTGACAATTCCGGCACAAGACATTGCTCCGATTATTAAAGGACGTATTGTCAGCAACGTAGACCTTTCCCTTAAGGCTCTTCCGCAAGAAAACTGGAAATTTGCATTTGAAGCTCCGGCTAATGTTCTGATACTCCCGAAAGATTCTATGGATACATTCTTTAAAAACAATAGTGTAGAAAATAACATCACTTCTTTCAGAGGAGAATATGTGGCTTCTACCCGAACCTACTCATTCGGAAACATAGCCAAACTGCTTAAAACCCATATCGAAAACTCTCCGGATGAAGATTTGGTTATCAACGTTATTCCCGTACAGCGAAGAGTAGGAAAGACTACAAACTACTACGGACAGCAAAGCGATTACACTGTTGCCATTGAAAACTATTTGAAACCTTCCGGTGTAAAACTGCGTATCGATAAAGACGCGATGGAAATGCGTATCGTAACAATCGAATATAGATAAACAGACTAATTTATTATCTGATATAAAAAATCGGGGCTCCCATTGAAGGAAGCCCCGATTTTCATTTTATTACTTTACCTCTATTCAGTAGCCGCTTTTTTCGCAGCTTTTTTCTTATACTTGTCAAGTTCTTTCTGTAACTTTTCAATTTCTTCCCCTTGGTTCTTTATTGTCGTAAGGAGAGAATTCAATTCTTCGTTCTCTATCTCGACTGGATATAAAGCATCTACACGGCTGATAAAATCACCCAATATATTCATATAATTGGTAAATGCATCATACGGAGAATCATAAATACCACGATTCAGCCAAAGCCCCGTTTTCTTGGTTGTCATAAAACGGAAGTTATTACTTGCCTGCAAATAATCCCAGTCTTGCTTGATACGGCGATCATTGCACAAATGAACACGACCAGCCACACTATACAACTTATTAAACGCTTCACGCTGCATCACGTTACCCAGCCAGCAGCTCGTGTCTCTTTCCTCATCAATCCACGACATCGGATAAGGGACATCCACCTGATCAACAGACTTGAACTTTGCCACAACTTCAGATGGAGTCGAGAAAGAAATACCTTTCTCTTTCGCACAAACCGGCAACGCCTTGATGAATTGCAGAATATTCGAAGACAACGGTTGCGCAATGCCCAAAGCAGAAAGTTCCATGAAAATATTGATTACCTGTTCTTCTTCCGGCATTCCGGCAATCCAATCGATATATTTGTCGGCAAACAACGGATACTCGCTCCAATCCGAGTTCGAGAAACGCAAACTAATGTCATCCGACAATTTGAAATCACGAAGCAAAACCTTCAATTTAGGATTATACGCACAATGATACACATAATGCGGACTCTTCCATCCCAACACATGTTTGGCACCTTCGGTCAAAATCCCTTTAAATCCCATACTTGCGACAACCGATCCGATCTCATTCGAATAAATCAAACTGGAATTACGGAAGACCTTGGGAGTTTGTCCAAAAACTTGTTTGATCTTCGCACTCATTCTGGAAACTTCTTCCCGGAAACATTCTTCATTAGCCAAAGAAGAAAGCCCATGAGAATAAGGTTCGCACAAAAATTCACAACAGCCCGTATCATTCAATTGATGCAACAAGTCGATCACGGCAGGAGAATAGATCTCCAACTGTTCCAAAGCCACACCCGAAATAGAAAAAGCGACTTTAAAAGCTCTTCCGTTGCCCTTTGCCATTTCAAGCAAAGCTGTCAATGCCGGAATATAAGAACGCTCTGCAATCTCCGTGATACTGCGTTCATTTTCATAATCATCATAATAGTAATGATCCGTACCGATATCGAAGCAACGATAGCGTTTCAAATGTATAATTTGATGTATTTCAAAATAAAGACAGATTGTTTTCATATCTAATTGTTGTTTGATTATTTACCGTAATTCTTTAAGACATTCTCATAAAGAGCGCGAATCCGCAAGCCGACTTTTTCCCATGTGATACTATCGACCTCTTTCTTCCCTTCCACCTGAAGATATTCGAACAAAGAGGGATTCGTACAGATCGAATAGATAGCGTCAGCCATTGCATAAATATCCCAATAGTCCGTCTTAATCACCTTGTCGAGAATTTCTCCACAACCGGACTGTTTGGAAATAATGGAAGGCGTTCCGCATTGCATAGCTTCCAACGGGGCAATCCCAAAAGGTTCGGAAACCGAAGGCATCACAAAGACATCACTGTTCTTATAGGCTTCATATACCTGCCTTCCACGCTGAAATCCGGGGAAATGGAAACGGTCGGCAATTCCACGCTCGGCAGCCAGATTGATCATGGCGTCCAGCATATCGCCCGAACCCGCCATGACGAACCGGATATTACGTGTACGTTTCAAAACAAGCGCTGCTGCTTCGACAAAATATTCCGGTCCTTTTTGCATAGTGATACGTCCCAGGAAAGTCACGACCTTTTCCTTTTTATGCTCCGGACGAGGAATGTCCAAAAGTTCTTGTGACAACGGATAAACCGCATTATGCATGGCAAAACATTTCCGCGGGTCCTGATGGTATTCCCGTATAACTGTCTGCCGTGTCAATTCAGATACGCACATAATACAATCCGCATAATCCATACCGTTCTTTTCCATTGCATATACGGTCGGATTAACCTTTCCGCGTGAGCGGTCGAAATCGGTTGCATGGACATGAATGCAAAGAGGCTTTCCACTCACCATCTTTGCATGCACACCGGCCGGATAAGTCAGCCAGTCGTGGGCATGGATGATGTCAAACTGCTGCTGACGGGCAACGACTCCCGCGATGATCGAAAAGTTGTTGATCTCGTCATGTAAATTAGACGGATACCCTCCGGCAAACTCCATACAGCCCAAATCATTTACATTCATATATGAGAAATCGGCATAGATATGGTCACGGAAAGCATAATATTGTTCCGGCGTCATATAATTGGGAAGCCTGGACTTCAAATAATCATAATTAACATCCCTCCATACGACAGGTACTTGGTTCATACCTATGATATTCAGGAAACCTTCTTCTTCACCGGTAGGCTTCGGTAAACAAAAAGTCGTCTCCACATCATTCTGCAGACTCAGACCTTTAGTAATACCATAGGATGCAACCGCAAGACCACCATATATTTTGGGAGGAAATTCCCATCCAAACATTAACACTTTCATACAGGCTCCTCCTTTCAATAATTATATTTGCTTAATAAGTATAATATTCTCAATATTTCTGCAACATTCATTGCAAACGATACGGCTCCACGCCCCTTGAACGGAGGATTACCATCAAACAGTTCAGGAATGGACCCGATACAATGGGACGACATTTCATCTTCATACCCGATCAGATAACGTTCGATAAACCCTATACCGCTCATCTTATAGATACGGAGATATGCCTCAAAATAGAAACCTGCCAGCCAAGGCCAAGCCGTTCCTTGATGATAAGCATAATCACGCTGAATCTGGGGACCGACATAATTAGGATTGTAGCCGCCGCTTTTCGGGCTCAAGGAACGAAGTCCCTTAGGAGTAAGCAATTCTTTTGTCACAATATCGAGCACACCTTTTTTCTGGCTGGAGTTCAAAGGCGAATAATCAAATGCCACAGCAAATATCATATTCGGACGTACGCTCCACTCCATCATATTGCCATCAACATAATCGAGCAAATAGCCATATTCATTCAAGAAGACATTGACAAACGACTTCCCGCTTTTTTCTGCCAAAGCACCCAATGATTCGGCGAAGGCGTTATTTCCAGCCTCGCCCGACAATTCTCCGACAAACCGCAAAGCGTTATACCATAACGTATTGATTTCAACGATATATCCTGTACGTGGGATAACGGGACGTCCGTTAACCGTCGAGTTCATCCATGTAACAGCTTTATTCGATCCATACGTATAAAGCAATCCGTTATCATGCAAAACCAGATTCGGATGTTTATCCTGGCAGAGGAACTTCATAATCTCTTCCAGCAGCGAACCATATTTTTCGCGACATGCCTCACGTGAAACCATTTTAGCATATTGTTGAATACACCAGACGGCCCAAAGCAAGATATCAGGATGCTCCATTTCATAAATTTTGATCCGGCTCGGTTCATTGCGGATAAAATCATAAATGGCCTTACGGGCCGTTTCCATTACCATTTCAAACTTGGAGACCTCATTGATAGCAAGGGTCAACCCGGGCAAAGAAATAAACAAATCGCGCGCCCTGCACTTGAACCACGGATAACCGGCCAAAATATAAGATTCGTTTTCCTGTTTATTCAGAAACTGGTGTGCAGCGTTGATCAAACAATGCTGAAAAGTATCGCGGGGCGTACGTTCTTCCACCTCGTCCTCGAATGTTTTTTTCAATGTGCGAGTTCCGATTTCAGAAACCCCGCCGGAAAAGACGATGCTTTCACCTTTCTTTATCTCGACTTCAAAATATCCGGGGACATACAGATCCTCGTTAAAATCATAGCCTCTCTCCTGCTCTTTCGGATATTCGATTCCCCGATACCAGTCAGGCTGGTAATGAAACTCATTCTTTTTGTTCAATTGCATATACAATTCGGGATAGCCCGGATACATGCATGTTTTGATACCATTCGTCACAACCTGATATTCGCGACTGGCCTGAGCATTCTCGTGTGTATATTCGCGGACACTGCGAAACGCCAAGAACGGACGTAAACGCAATGTTGTCGCCGAGTGAGCATCCAACAACGTATAACGAATTAAGATTCGATTCTCATGATGGACAAACAACTTCTCTTTTTTCAGAACAACACCACCTACACGATAGATCGTCGTAGGAACTTTCTCGCACTCGAACTCACGAATGTACTTATGACCTCTCGGACTGTAATTATCTCCCTGATACTTATGAAGCCCTAAATTAAATTCGGCTCCATGCTGTATGACAGTTTCATCCAATGACGACAACAATACATGATTCTCATCATCCAGTCCAGGAACAGGAATCACAAGTAATCCGTGATATTTTCTTGTGTTGCAATCAACGATAGTTGTACAATGATAGGCTCCCGAACGATTAGTACGAAGAATCTCTCTTGGTAGCGCTTCTTCCAGGTTCGTCATAAGAGTCTTGTCAAATTTAAGATAACTCATATTTTTATATTTGGTTTTAAGTTTATGCTTTAACGTGAAAACAAATAAATTGCTTTTGTATCCTGACCAAAAGTATCACTTAAAAAATAAAAAAACAAATTTGCTTTCATATTTATTTAGAAATTTCATTTTTTACGATTCAAAAACAGTTTGATTGATAACTCGTTACAAATATGCAAAAGTCTATATATGTGTTGTCAAACACATGGCCAGCTGTTAAAAACATCCAATTCCAGATGTTTAGCATCTCCCGAAAATCAATGTATTTTTATTTACCGATTATTCCGTACCTTTGTTATATAATAAATCAACACTAAAAGATATGAAACAAAATAGCGAAAATCCCTTTTGGGGGATTTATCAGACTCCGTTCGGAACTCCTCCGTTCGATCAGATCAAAACAGAGCACTACGAACCAGCTTTTGACGAAGGAATCCGGCAATTAGACGAGGAAATCCATACAATAGCCGACAATACGGAACTTCCCACATTCGAAAATACAATCGTAGCACTCGAACGTAGCGGCAAACTACTGGATAAGGTCAGTTCCGCTTTCTTTAATGTATTGAATGCGGAAGCGGATGACGAGATGATGGACATCTCACAGCGGGTATCGCCTAAACTGTCGGAAAGTTCCAACAATATTTATTTGAATGAAAAACTATTTACGCGGGTAAGAAACGTATACGACCGGAAAGAAAATTTGCACCTCTCAACAGAAGACAGCCGCCTGTTGGAAGAAACATTCGAAGCTTTTTCGGTACGCGGTGCCTCCCTCAACCCCGAAGATAAAGAAAAATACCGCAGACTCAGTTCAGAGTTAAGCTTGCTTTCGCTTACATTCGATCAGAATGCATTGAAAGACAAAAACCGCTTTGAACTGTTGCTGACAAAAGAACACGAACTGGAAGGATTACCGGAAAGCATACGCGAAGCAGCCGCACTCAGGGCAAAAGAAAAAGGGAAAACCGGATGGTTATTTAACCTTTCAGCTCCCAGCTACGTGCCCTTCATGCGTTATTCGGCTCTACGCCAATTACGGGAAAAGATGTACCGGGAATATATGAGCGTCGCAAACAAAGGCGATGAATACGATAATAAAGAAATCATACGGAAAATCGTCAATATCCGTCTGGAAATAGCAAAGCTGATGGGATATACCAATTATGCCGATTATAAGTTAAAGCATACGATGGCCAAAACTCCGGCTCGCGTCTATAAACTGCTGAATGAACTATTGGATGCATACAAACCCGTTGCCAGGGACGAATACGAGGCCGTACAAAGATTTGCTTCAGGAGCAGAAAAAGAAAGTATAACCGTCATGCCCTGGGACTGGAGCTATTATTCCGAAAAGCTGAAAGATACCCGTTTCAATGTAAACGATGAAATGACGCGCCCCTATTTCGAACTGGACCATGTGAAAAAAGGCGTGTTCGGCCTGGCTACCCAATTATATGGCATTACATTTAAAGAAAATAAAGAAATTCCGGTTTATCATCCCGAAGTACAGGCATACGAAGTTTACGATACTGACGGTACATTCCTTTCCGTATTATATACAGACTTCCATCCACGCGATAGAAAACAGTCGGGAGCCTGGATGAATAGCATAAAGGAACAATATCGGGATAAAGACGGCAAAGACAGCCGGCCTCAAATCATTATCGTGATGAACTTCACACGTCCGACCGAAACGAAGCCTTCTTTACTAACTTTCGACGAGGTCAACACTTTGTTGCATGAATTCGGACATGCCTTGCACGGTATGTTCGCCAAAGGATCATACGCAAGTCTTTCCGGTACAAATGTCTATCGCGATTTTGTGGAGCTTCCTTCCCAACTGATGGAGAACTGGCTGACGGAGAAAGATTTCCTGGACCAGATCGCCATCCATTACCAGACCGGAGAAAAAATCCCGCAAGAATTAGTACAAAAGTTGATCGACGCCTCCAATTTCAATGCAGGATACGCCTGCTGCCGGCAACTGAGCTTCGGTTTTCTGGATATGGCCTGGCATACACGGACAGAGCCATTCGATGGGAATGTGACCGCTTTTGAAAAAGAGGCCTGGAAACAGACCGTTATCGTCCCGGAAGTTCCCGGAACCTTGATGAGCAGCAGCTTCGGACACATCTTCTCCGGTGGATATTCAGCCGGCTATTACGGCTATAAATGGGCGGAAGTCTTGGATGCCGATGCTTTCTCCCTTTTCAAAGAGACGGGGATCTTCAACCAGGAAACAGCCCGTTCTTTCCGTGAAAACGTATTATCGAAAGGCGGTACTGAAGATCCGGAAATCTTGTATAGGCGTTTCCGGGGAAAAGACGCGGAAATTGACGCGTTACTGAAAAGGAATGGGATAAAAACGGTAGAAGTATCAGCATCCGGCTCTAATTTTATACCGATGTAATTTGTTTTTGGCGACGTCGGATATATATTCGGCGTCGTCGAAAATATACACGACATCGCCGAAAATGTATTCGACGATGTCGGAAACAAATTACATGCGCTTCGAGCAGTGATTGACCGATATAGAATTTTATGATATCCGCCTGAACAAAAACACACAGAAGCTATTCCATATATCCCAAATATATGTACCTTTGCCTGCTATTATAATAAGGTATATAAAATCAGAAGACGATGTGCGATAAGAAGGAAAAGCAACTCGAATTGGATAAACGTTATCTCAGGATGGCGACCGTATGGGCAGAAAATTCGTATTGCAAAAGACGCCAGGTTGGGGCACTGATAGTAAAAGACCAAATGATTATCTCTGACGGATATAACGGTACACCGTCCGGTTTCGAGAATGTTTGCGAAGACGAAAACAATGTCACCAAACCTTATGTTCTGCATGCGGAAGCCAATGCCATCACAAAAGTGGCCGCGTCATCCAACAGCAGTAAAGGCGCAACGATCTACGTCACCTCCGCCCCCTGCATCGAATGTGCCAAACTCATCATCCAGTCCGGGATCAAACGGGTGGTATACTCTGAAAAATACAGGATGGAAGATGGTTGCAACCTATTACGTCGCGCAGGTGTTATTATAGATTATATAGAAATAAACGAATAAAGATACGTTTTATGGACAAGAACAAAAGGCTGGCCGTATGGTTGCCTGTGATTATAGCATTAAGTGTTGCTCTCGGGATCTTTGTAGGAAATCATTACATTAGACTGACGCAGGGGAAAAGACATATTTATTCCAGTGGAAATAAGATCAATGCCATCCTCGACATTATCGACGAACAGTATGTCGACACGGTCAATATGAAACAATTGGTGGAAGATGCCATTCCTAAAGTTTTCAGCGAGCTGGACCCGCACTCCGTATACATACCGGCTAAAGATGCCCAACGGGTGAATGAAGACCTGGAAGGATCGTTCAGCGGTATCGGCGTTTCCTTCAATATGCAGACCGACACCATTCTGGTTATCAACGTCATTCCGGGCGGTCCGTCTGAAAAGGCCGGATTAAAGCCATTCGACCGTATCATCACGATCAACGACTCCCTGTATGCCGGCAACAAGAGCGACCAGGATGTTATCATGAAAACCCTGCGCGGGGCAAAAAACAGTACGGTCAAGTTAGGGGTCAAACGCAAGAACGAACCGGAACTGCTGTATTTCGACGTGACGCGCGGCGACGTCCCTGTCAACTCGGTCGATGTGTCTTACGAAGTTAGTAAAGGAATCGGGTACATCAAGGTCAGCAAATTCGGACGTACTACTTATAACGAATTTATCACGGCAATCGCCAAACTGAAACAGGCTGGCTGCACCTCATTCGTGATCGACCTTCGCGGCAACACAGGCGGTTATATGGATGCCGCCATCAATATGGTAAATGAATTTATGCCGGAAGGCCGTCTGATCGTATATACGGAAGGAAAGGCATTCCCGCGCAACGACGTCTATACGAACGGAACAGGCACTTGCCAGGATGCTCCGATCGTAGTCCTGACAGACGAATTCTCGGCTTCTGCCAGTGAAATCTTCTCCGGAGCCATCCAGGATAATGACCGCGGGCTGATCATCGGCCGCCGTACCTTCGGCAAAGGATTGGTACAGTCTCCGATCCAGTTGAGCGATGGTTCGGAAATTCGTCTGACGATCGCACGCTATTACACTCCGTCGGGACGTTGTATCCAGAAAAAATATGAATTAGGGAAAGACAGCGAATACGAACAGGACATCTACCAGCGTTTTATGCACGGCGAATTCGATTCGGCCGACAGCATCAAGCTGAACAACAGCGAGAAATACGAGACCGTAATGGGACGACCTGTTTACGGCGGCGGCGGTATCATGCCGGATATCTTCATCCCGCGTGATACAAGCGGCGTGACTTCCTACTTCTCGAACGTGGTCAATTCCGGTACGCTGAACCTATATGCACTCGATTATTCGGATCGCAACTACGACAAACTGTCTTCTTTCAAAACCTATCAGGATTTATACAAATACCTGCAACAGCAGCCTCTGCTTTCCGATTTCACCAACTATGCAGCTGCAAAGGGGATTAAGAAACGTCCGCACCTGATCAGCATATCGGGCAAGTTGATCGAGAAACAACTTCAGGCTTACATCGTCCGCAACTTCTTCGACGAAGACGGCTTCTATCCTATTTTCCAGAATGACGATATCACGCTGAAACGTGCCATCAAAGTTCTGAATGAAGGTAAATCATTCCCGACACCGGAAAACAAAAAAACACCTCAAGATGGAATTGCACAAAGCCAAACAAACGCTTCGAGAGGATATGGCCTCGTTAAAGAGATCATATACGAAGACTACATTGCAGGATCTCTCTGCTAAGATAATGGAACGGCTGGAAGAGACAGACCTCTTCCGGCAAGCTTCATGCATAGCACTTTACCACGCCATCCCGGGCGAAGTGCAAACAGCCGCCCTGATCGAAAAATGGTATCGGGAAAAGAAATTATTGCTGCCTCTTATAAAAGGGAACGACCTCCGACTGCTTTTGTACGCAGGAAAAGATTCACTCAAAGCCGGCGCTTTCGGCATTCTGGAACCTACCGAAGATTGCATGGCCGTACCGGAAAGCGAAATAGACCTGATCATTGTTCCGGGCGTAGCTTTCGACCGGCAACACAACCGCCTCGGACGGGGAAAAGGATTTTATGACCGCCTGCTCTCGACTTTGGACGTCCCCAAAATCGGAATCTGTTACGATTTCCAATTGAAAGACCGGATACCGGTCGAGCCATTCGACCATAAAATGGATTTGATCGTAACAGAGAAGGAGATCGTATGATTCAGATCTTATCCGTTTGTAACAACTCCATAACTTTGGCATCCGCCTTGGCTTTTATCTCCGGCGTGATGCTATCCTTTACGATTTTCAGGACAAGACCCATTACGGCAACATCGTCTGTAAAGCCAATCACCGGAAGAATGCTTTCCGGAATCAAGTCGAACGGCAGGATGAAATAGCCTAAAGCACCTATGATATATGCTTTATGTTGTAAAGGTACATCTTTATCGTGCAACAGATAATAAAGCTGGAAGACAGGACGTATCACGGTCGCACCGGCTTTTTTTGCAATCCGTTGCACTTTCTGCCAAAATTTATTCTCGGAATAGTATGTACCATACTTTTCCACTTCATAAACCTCTTCAAAAGGAACTTCTTCTATCTTTCTTGCATCCATAGCGATTCATTTCTTTTATCTGATTATTATATCTTGTATAACTGTCGAGCCGGCATAATCGTTCAGGCTCTTCACCAGACGCTCCCGGCACAACACCAGTTCACTTCTCAGGACAGAAGACGTGAGGGAAACATGCAGCACTTTATCTTTTACATATATATTATGTGTGTACTGTGCAACCATCGGCCCCAGTATCTCGCCCCAGGCCCGCTGGACACGGATTTCCAGGATCTTCCCACGCAGCTCGGCATTGTCTTCGAAAAACTCCCGGATCGCGTCGCCCAATGTTTGTGCATTCCGGCGTATCATTCCGCTTCCTCCATCGGTTGCACTTCGCCCTGTTCGACTCTGAACAAAGCGTAGCCGTGATCGATCGATTGCAGGATGGCATCCAGGTATTTCCGGTTCGTATCGGTGATGAAGATCTGCCCGAACTGGTCACCGCTTACTAACTTGACGATTTGCTCCACCCGATCGGCATCCAACTTATCAAAAATATCATCCAACAACAGGATCGGACAAGTCTGTCCCCTGCGGGAAAGGAAAACAAACTGTGCCAGTTTAAGGGCGATAAGATACGTTTTGTTCTGCCCCTGCGAACCGACGCGGCGGATCAGGAAGTCGTTCAGCGTCATTTCCAGTTCGTCCTTATGAATACCGGTCGAGGTATAACCGAGTATGCGGTCGCGCTCCCGGTTGGCAGCCAACATATCGGCCAGGCTCCCCCTGCCGAGTTGGGAGATATACCGCAGGCCGACCTGCTCGGTCGAACGGCAGATCGTCTGGTAATATTCG
Organism: Parabacteroides vesiculifaciens; assembly: GCF_049860805.1. NCBI lineage: Bacteria > Pseudomonadati > Bacteroidota > Bacteroidia > Bacteroidales > Tannerellaceae > Parabacteroides > Parabacteroides vesiculifaciens. The sequence continues at coordinate 320,705 of NZ_CP187555.1, read as the reverse complement.
TTGAAGATCGGGGTGAAATCGTTGACCAGCATCTGGCGCTTCTCGTACACCGCCCGCCCGTACATATCCAATTGCATTTCCAGCACTTCATAGAGGGAAGTGTCCGTGCACTGCTCCTTCAGCAACGAGTTCCGCTGAAGCAAGGCTTTATTATATTGTATCAGCGCATGCAGATACGGCTTGTCCTGCTGCGAAATAATCACATCGAGAAAGCGGCGGCGCTCTTCGCTCCCGCCCTGTATCAGTTCCGAATCGGCGGGCGATACCATCACCAACGGCAAGAGGCCGATATGCTCCGACAGCTTGTCGTACTCTTTTTGATTCCGCTTGAACTGTTTCCGCTGCCGGCGTCGGATGGCACAAAAGATATCCTCTTCACGTCCCTCATAGTCATAATTGCCCTGCAACACGCACATATCCTGGCCGTTGTTGATCAGCTGCGAGTCGGGCGTGTTGATATGGCTCTTACAAAAAGAGAGATAATGAACGGCATCCAGCAGATTAGTCTTGCCCATTCCGTTATTCCCGAAAAAACAATTTATTTCGGGAGAGAAAGAAACTTCTGCCTGGAGAATGTTTTTATAATTGAGTATAGAAAGCTTTTTAAGTATCATCCGCACTATATTAGTCGCACAAAATTAAAAAATATACTTCTAAGTATAGATTTTCTCAGTAAAAAAAACTACTTTTGCGACTTGAATTGCCACAGGCATAAAACAGTGATAAAATAATAACAACTATAAAACATTATGGCTACTAAGGAAAAAGACACCAACAAGGAGTTAGAGGTCGAAGAAATTGTTTCGAAATCGGAACAGTTCATTGAAAACAATTCAAAGAAAATCATTTATGGTATTATAGCACTCGCTCTCGTTGTTGGAGCTGTTTTGGGTATCAAGCACGGATATTTGATTCCGCAGGAGAAAAAAGCCGCAGCAGCTATGTTCAAAGGCGAACAATACTTTGCCAAAGATTCTTTCAACCTGGCATTGAACGGAAACGGTGCAGACTATGAAGGATTCGAAGCTATCATCGACCAATACGGAAGCACATCAGCCGGTAATCTGGCAAAAGCCTACGCCGGTATCTGCTATTTCAAGATGGGAGAAAACGAAAAAGCATTGGATATGTTGAAATCTTTCAGCGGTAGCGACGATATGATCTCTCCGGCTATCACAGGCCTGATCGGTGACTGCTACGTAAACATGGGCAATGTGAAAGAAGGTATCAGCTATTTCGAAAAAGCAGCCAAGCAGGCAAGCAACGAAGTGATCAGCCCGACTTACCTGAAGAAAGCCGGTATCGCTTACGAAAGCCTGAAACAGTATGGCGATGCAGTTAAAGCATACACTACGATCAAGGAAAAATATTTCAATTCAATGGAAGCTTCCGATATCGACAAATATATCACCCGTGCTTCAGCATTGAACAAGTAACGCGTATACATTATTATAATCATATAAGAGGATGTCTCGTCAAACAAGGCATCCTCTTCTTTTAAGAACAAAAATATGGCAACAGCTTATCAAAATTTATCGGAATACGACTTCAACAGTGTTCCTGACGGATCAGAGGTGACTGTCGGGATCGTCGTAGCGGAATGGAACAAGCACATCACCGAAAAGCTATTGGAAGGTGCTTGCAACACATTGGAAAAGCATGGCGTCAAAGCCGAAAACATATATGTAAAACGAGTACCGGGCAGTTTCGAACTGACTTTTGGCGCAAAAAGAATGGCTGAAACAAAAGAAGTGGATGCTGTTATCGTTTTAGGTTGCGTTGTTAGAGGTGATACTCCTCATTTCGATTATGTATGTTCAGGCGTTACGCAAGGCATTACAGAATTGAACTTGATGTACGATATTCCGTTCATTTTCGGCTTGTTAACAACAGACACTATGCAGCAATCCGAAGACCGTGCAGGCGGCAAGTACGGAAACAAAGGCGATGAAGCAGCAGTAACCGCTCTTAAAATGGTAAATTTTTCTGTCTAAACGCTTGCGGGTTTCAAAAATAATCGTACCTTTGCACTGCAATTGAAAATAACGGGGGCAGTTACCAGAGTGGCCAAATGGGGCTGACTGTAACTCAGCTGTCTTTCGACTTCGGTGGTTCGAATCCATCACTGCCCACTTTACAATTTTCATGCGGAAGTAGCTCAGTTGATAGAGCATTAGCCTTCCAAGCTGAGGGTCGCGGGTTTGAGCCCCGTCTTCCGCTCTCAAGAAGAGGAAAATCGAAAGGTTTTCCTCTTTTTTTGTCCTTACCGGGAAGGATGAATAAAATAATAATACTACCTTAGCCGTGTGTTTACAAACTAAAAAAAGAAAGTATATGAAAAGGATGAAATGGATGTATATGCTATTAACGGCATGTCTATTGATGAGTTGTGCGGCTTATAAAACGGAAAGCAGAATGCAGGATATTCAATTAGGAATGTCCAAGAAGAAAGTCGTTTCGATATTAGGAAGAAATTACGAGCCGATGGGTGCGCGAGTTACTCCGGACGGAACAATCGAAACGATCCGTTACTTTTCGACATCCGTCCTGGGCGATAATGCAGATTACTATTTATTGAATTTCAAAGATGATACATTGGTTGAATGGTTCAAGGATGCCGATTCGAACCGCCCTCACAACCATCCCCGCCAGGAACCTCCGAGACATTGACGACGCGAGTTGACAAATAGATATTACGAATTAAAGGGGACTATTATTATGAGAACAAAAGAATTCCTTCTGTGTATAGTTCTATTGTTTGCGGGAATATACCGGATGCAGGCACAAGCCGATTTTTATTCAATACAGGCATTGGGGCATAGATATATCTATAATTCCGACTATTTTGATGAACCCCGTGAGTTGCAAGTCTATCTAAGCGGTGTGGACGGGAGTCTTAAAAACGATTCGCTGCTTGCCATCTATGTGTTTGACGCGCAATATCCCCCTACTTATAATCTGTTTTGTTCAACATTCGAATTGATCTATCCGAATACCCCTTGTGTGATTGTGGGAATATCCAATTCAGACAGGCAAAGCGAGCTGACTCCTCCTTTTACCGACTCCATATCGGTGAAAGGGTACAGTAATCCAGGGCATGGAAAGGAAATGCTTTTATCTTTAACGAATGAAATAATTCCTTTTATCGAAAAGAAATATCATACAAGCCATGACAGGGTGTTGGCCGGCCATTCGCTGGGAGGGACATTTGTCAGTTATGCCATGATGGAATACCCTGCTTTATTTCCTCATATTATAGCCATATCGCCCAATTATAATTACAGTAAAAATATGATGATCGATAAGTTGAGGCATTTTACAGATACTTATCGGGGAGAAAAAGAGTTATATGTTTATCTGGCAAATGGGCACAAAGATAAGACAGAAGAGAAATTCAAACCTATGATAAAAGAAGCGTGTTCCATCATCGGGAAAAATAACAAGATCGAGTTGCAGTATGATTCTTTGAATATAGACAAGCATAGTGCCACAATATTTGAAGGCTACTACAGAGGGCTCCTTAAAATGGCATCGGTCATCAAGTCAACTGAACAACAAAAATAGCTCCGTCCGGAATAAACGAATAAGGCAGATGCCTCCGGGCATCTGCCTTATCTCTTTTACGGTTATAAACCTTTTTCGATACATGCACCCGGTTAAAACTGACCGGATGGCCGTGATTTTCAATCTCCGCCTCCCTACTTCCTCTTCGGTTCGCTTTGATGTAATCCATAAACGAATCTTTCTTTTTTGTTTTCATACTGATAATGTTTAACGTGACAAAGGTACGGATAATATTTGAATATGAACATAGATTCATATTTTGGCAGAATTGAATCATAAATGATGATTTACCGGCATGAAACATGAATGACAGAGTTATACAAAATGATTGTCATTCCGTAGGGGCAGGGCTCTGCTCTGCCCACAACACATTAAATATTATCCTGTTATCCTCTGGGTGGAGTAGAACCCCACCCCTACGAGCCTGTCTTATTTATTAAAATTTCATTAAAAAACGGCTGATCTCCTTCCTTTGTTTTCCGGAATTCTCTATCACTCTATCACACTTCGCCTTACAAGCGTTGATAAACATAACATATAAGGTGTGATAGATGCCGGATTCATGTATCACACCTCTGTCACACCTGTATCACCATTTGACATTGAAACGGGTAGCCGGTATTGTCTCAAAAGCGAAAAAAAACATACCGATATGCATTTGCGCGAAGATTATTTTGTCAACATAAGGTGTTTTTTTGCAGAAAGCAAGCAGGAAAAGAGCGGAAAACAAGCAGAAATGTTCAAAAACACGCCCATCTTCCGGCTTTCTACACCCGGGTCTTGCCGCTCTGTACATCCGGATGTACGGAACGGCTACACCCGGATGTACAGAATCATTTCATGCTAATGTGTTGTAATTAAATTGCCTACTGTACAAGAAAAGACTATATATATCACCAAAACATAGATAGAGTGTGATGGATGTTTACACGAATTCCACGGATAGCATTTTAACAACAACAAACTAATAAACATCCAATTACGTAACAATCGTAATATTTCCAGGCAATTCGTTTGTATTCTTAATTTTTAATATTACATTAGCCAAAAATATAATATTCATCTTATAACCTTATGTATTATGAATAAATACCTGCTCCCCATCCTAAGCATACTTCTTTTAGCCTCTTGCAACCAAGAGAGTAAAAAAGACAAACAGATCATGTTCGAAATCAATGTCGAAGAAGGCATCAAGAACAAAGTAGACAAATTGCTGCTGAGCGATGCGGCTATGGATATCGATATTATTCAGCTTGAAACGAACGACAGTTGCTTCATCCAAAAAATCCGCAAGATGGATATCGGCGAGAGCGACCTGTTTATCAATAACGTCTCTACCGCTTACAGCAGGCTATTCAGGTTTGATAAAAGCGGCAAGTTCAAAAATATAGTAAGCCGGGAGGGTGACGGACCAATGGATATCATGTCTATCGACGGTTTCGGCATAGATGAAAAGAACCGGCTTGTCCATGTAGGAAATGGATTTGGCTTCATAAACGAAATCAAGACTTACCGTTACGACGGTTCTTGGGTCAATACCATCAAAGCTGCCCGTCCCGGAGAAGCCCTCTTCGGAACCTTCAACTGGGACCAGCGTGGCTACAATTATTTTAACGGCAAACACGTTATCCGCCGTTTCCTTCCCTTACAGGACGGTTCTAAAGACAACTGGCAAATCGGCATACTGGATGCTTCCGGAAAAGTCTTGGCACACTTTTATGATCCGAATATCCTGCGTTATCAAAAAGAGATCGATACTAACAACAGCGGACATTCTATCGACAAAATCCGGTATGCCTGGGGAACAAGCAGTCCGGTTCAGAACCGCTACTTCAGCCACATAAACTTTATGTTTGAAGCCAACGACACCATCTATCGCTATAACGAAAAGAATAACACCCTGAAACCCCGGTACATCATGGATTGCGGCAAACGCCCGGATGCCGAATCCATTTACAAAATGGGGAAAAACTCCGATTATTTCAAATATATCTTTGCATTCGACTTGTTGGAAACAAAAGATTATCTTTATATAGATGTGGAAAAAGACTTGTCGGCATTCCTGCTACGTGTAGACAAACAAGACGGCAACATCCAATCACTCGAACTGGAGGGAGAATTAGTAGAAGGAGCTATGACTAAATACCGGAAAGTCGACGCTCCCCACTTTACCAACGACCTGTGCGGCGGCCTTCCCTTCTACCCTACCAGCACGACAGACCGGCAATGGCTCTGCGCATACAACGCATTCGACCTGCTGGAACAGGTCGATATAGATGAACTGAAGCAATCTGAAGTCCTTCTGCCTGAAAAGCGGGACCGATTAGTCAAGATACTGGAAAACCTGAAAGAGGATGACAATCCGGTTATCATGGTGGCAACGCTCAAATACTGATTAAGCATAAAAAGCCCGATTAAGGCTTATGCTCCGGATAAGTACGTTTAGGATTCTTGGGGAACCAGCCTTTCAAGACACGTTCTTCCTGCTCGAAAACTTCCTTTATCGTCCAGAAAGAGGAAAAGGCAAAGACGCCGCAGATAGCTGACACGAAGACGCTTTCAATCAGCAGGGAAGCAACTGTTCCCACTATTCCTAAAACAAGGAAGATCCACCAGCATTTTGTCCCCCAATAATATTCCGCTTTTACCACAACCGGATGAAAGAGTCCGATAATCAGAAAGGTTGCAATACCTATCAACAGTCCATCAAAGTTAATCATGTCCATATCTATTTATGATTTAAGACAGGCATGTCCGCCTGTAGTGACAAAGATACGAAGAAATATGTATCGTCCATGATAAATTATTTCTATCCACTTATTGATAATTCAATAAAACAAAAAAGAGGCATCCTGGTTGCAGGACGCCTCTCCATTATATCGAAAATCCGTTTCCGATTAGTTAGCCGGAGTCTCTTCATCGGAAGAAACAGGAGCTGTTGCAGGCTGCTGGGCAGTGCCAAAGTCAGGAGCAACTGTATTCGGATCGATTGTTACAGCATTATTTATCTGTTCTTTGATTTCAGACTGAGTTGTGTGCTGAGCTCTCGGAATAAAAGCAGTAATCACAATACTTAAAACAACAACAGTGCCGGCAAGAGTCCAAGTTGCTTTTTCAAGAAAGTCTGTGGTTTTGCGTACCCCCATAATTTGGTTAGAAGAAGAGAATCCTGAAGCCAGACCTCCACCTTTCGAGTTCTGAATCAATACAATCAAGATCAATAGTATAGATGCGATCAGGATTAAGATAGAAATAAATACGTACATCTTTGTTTTATTTTTTAGTGTTAATAATCAACTTTTCCAGAAATCTGATTTGGTCTGCAAAGTAAACATTTTTTTCTGGATATTTCAAGTTTAAGTTTTTAATTATTTGCAATGCCTTCTCATATCGCTTCTGTTTTACATAAATATGGGCTAACGTCTCCGTAAAATAGGAGTCATCCAGCGATTTATGCTGTCCGTCTTCCAACTCTGCCAGGTTGCCGGGAGCGGATGCTCCGGTAGTTTCCATATCCAGGTTCAAGCCACTGCCGGGAGCTCGCTGTTCTTCGTTTTTGATAAAAGAGTCGATAAGATCGTGATGTTGCAAACGGACTTCTTCTTCTTTTTCCTCTGCCTGCTCGCTCTCTTTTGTCAACGACCAATAAATATAATCAGACGAAGCGGATGGTTGGAACAATAAGGACGCATCCGCTTTCGGTTCTTCTTCCTCGCGATTGGACAGGAAAGCGTCGATCAGCGAAAAAGCATCTTCCTGATCAGGAGTTTCCTCTTTTACCGGCTGGGATTGCAAACCGAACCGTTCTCCTTCGATCAGGGTGAACAATTTCCTGCGGTCAGGAACATAGATAGCCATTTTCTTTAATTCTGCGCTAAAACGTATATCATTCAAGACTGCCAGATTCTTTAGATAAAGCATCCGGGCAATCTGGAAATATGGGAATTCATCGACAATCTGCTTCAACTGCGGAAGTGTTTCCTCAGTCAGCAGGGCCGGGTTCTCCATCAGTCGATATAAATCAGCAGCTTTCATTTTTACCAGTTGGCAACCGTTGCATTATATATTTGATCGACAAGTTCGTCAATAATCTCTTCCGACAACTGGTCCTGTACCTGTTGCAACATTTGGGTCGCATCGAATTCACGGTAAGCCGAGAAGCTCTGCTCGAAATCCTCGTCCGGATTCACCCGGTTGGCATAACGAACCCGCACCGTAATCGTCAATTTGGTCTGCGACGCATAAGCATCTTCCTTTACTGCCATAGGAGTCAGGTCATAACCGGTAATTTCACCTTCCAGATCCAAGTCACCATTGCTATTTACCAACTGCAAGCGGGTCTGGCGGATATAAATATCCTTCAGCGCTTCCGTAAACTTTTGTGACAGCGGTGGATAGACTAACGGAGCCTGGTTCGGGAAATCCTTTATCGTAATCGTCTTGACCTTCGTATAATCAATAGAGGCACCATTAAACTTATAGGAGATGGAACAAGCCGTTACAATCAGCCCGATCAGGCAGAAAAGCCATATCTTATTATTTTTCAACATCTTTTATTCCAGATTATATTCTTTAATTTTTCTGTAAAGCGTCCGTTCCGATATTTTCAGATCGGCAGCGGCATTCTTACGGCGACCGTTATGTTTCTCCAACGCCTTGCGGATCATCTCTTTCTCGACCTCTTCCAACGACAGGTTTTCCTCCTCTTCCACCGCTTCGGCCTCCTGGATGGAGGGAACCGGGTGAACGGCATGGATCGGATGGGGATAAGCCGCCGGCTCTTCCGGCACATCGATCGGCATCTTACCTCCCATGATGTCGTGCACCAGCTTTTTCAACTCGTTGACATCCTTCTTCATGTCGAACAGCACCTGGTACAGAATCTCACGCTCGCTGTTGAAAATCTTCTGTTCGGAATCCTGTTTGACGAGGACCGGATATTTCTCGATATTCAGGTCGGGCAAATACATCCGGAGCACGGAAGCGGTTATATCCCGGTTTTCCTCGATAACGGAAATACGTTCCGTTATGTTTTTCAGTTCCCGGACATTCCCCGGCCAACGATAGGAAAGCATCAACTGGCGGGCTTCCTCATCCAAACGGATCGACGGCATCCGGTATTTCTCCGCACAATCACTGGCAAATTTCCGGAAAAGCAAGATGATATCCTCCCCGCGCTCGCGTAAAGGAGGCACCTGGATGGGAACCGTACTCAAACGGTAAAACAAATCTTCGCGGAATTTGCCCTCCGCTACGGCTTGCATCAGATTAACATTCGTAGCAGCTACGATACGGACATTCGTTTTCTGGACTTTGGATGAACCGACACGGATAAATTCCCCCGTTTCCAGTACACGCAGCAAACGCGCCTGCGTAGGAGTAGGCAGTTCTCCCACTTCATCTAAGAATATCGTTCCGCCATCCGCAACCTCGAAATAGCCTTTACGGTCGGACAAAGCCCCCGTAAAAGAGCCCTTTTCGTGCCCGAACAATTCCGAGTCGATCGTGCCTTCGGGAATGGCGCCACAGTTCACGGCTATATATTGCCCGTGTTTACGTGGGCTATTCTGATGTATAATCTGAGGAAAAGTTTCTTTACCGACACCACTTTCTCCGGTAATCAGCACAGACAAATCCGTTGGAGCGACCTGTAAGGCAACATCGATAGCCCGGTTCAGCCCGGCATTATTGCCGATAATTCCAAAACGTTGTTTTATCTGCTGCACATCGACCTTTATCATATTTTCTTCTACTATCTGTAATTATTTCAGTTTTATCTGCCAAAATTACAAATCTTAATCCAATTAACCGAATCCACAAACGGATTCTATGCAGCTTTGTTATTTTTTAGCACCGTACGTCCGTTGATATAAGAACTCGGCCAGGTCTTTATCGTCTGCAATATTTTGGATTTCTTCAGGCGAAACAGGCTCGCCGATGTAAACGTCGACCGTACGCCCGCGCTTGTTAAAGGCTTCAGCCGGTATTCGCAACGTACGGATACGCCAGTCGATCCGCCCCAGCCAATAGAAAAAGCCGGAATTCAGGAAATCGAAATAAACAGGATATACAGGTACTTTCGCTTTCCGGATCAGACGAATCACGCTATGCGTCCAGGGCAAATCCTGTATGCTCTTCGTCTTCTTATTGTACATCGAGATCCCTCCGGCCGGGAAAAAGCCCATCGGATGTCCTTCTTTCAGTTGTTGTAGGGAAATACGTACCCCGTTTATATTCTTCAGATTGGCTCCCTGTTTATTTGAATCAGGCTTGACAGATACGAAATTATCCCCCATAGCCCCGATCTTGGTTAACACGCCGTTTACCATCACTTTGAAATCCGGGCGGCGTGAAGCGAATATATCGATCAGCATAATCCCGTCTATCGATCCGATCGGATGGTTCGAGACAGTAGCAAAAGCGCCTTCAGGCAAACGATCCAACACTTCGGCATTATGCAGGTTATAATTGATATCGATCAGCGGATCACCCAACAAGGCTGTTGTAAAATCCGCCCCCCGCAAATGGCAGTTATTGGCATGTACCCTGTTTACCTTATCGATACTTAACCATTTGATCAGCACTTTTCCTAAAAAAGTGCCGAAACGACTTTTAAAGAACGGGGCAGCTTCCTGTAAATCATGTATGTCTACTACGCTCTCTTTCATAAATTCTTATTTATAGAATGTTGCACACATCTTTTCGTGCTTCCTCATAGCAAGCAGCAAAACGATGTTCAATACGATTATCTCATACAAGAAATAAACCCAGACCTCACCGATCAGAACCACGATAAACATCACGATCGTACGTCCGTTAAAAGTCAACAGGTCGATCATGTGCATCAGCTCCTTGCTCTGTTTACGGAAACGGATACGGATATCTTCCGGTATATCATCCCCGTATTTTGCATGCAGGCTGCGAAGCATTCCCTGCAAAGACGGAGTAGCCTTCACCTGCAAAAGGGTATAGCCACGATAGAGGAAATAGAAGAATTTATTGATACCGTATTTCATCTCCTTATGACGGGCACGTACCTGTTCCAACGACTGGAACTCCGCACCTTTATCCTTACTGATGAAATATAAATGAAGCGTCTTATAATAGTCCGTAATATTTGCCTGTACCAGATGGGACAAACCGGAAAGAACCGCCAAGGCAAAGAACCAGTCCGTTCCGTAGTCGTGAGACAGACGAAGGGCAAAAGCAACATAAATACAAGTAAACCAGATATCCCCGGCAAAACCATCCAAAATACGGCCGATCGCCGATTTGATCCCGGTCAGACGCGCTAACTGCCCATCCACACAATCCAGAATATTTGCAAACACCAGTAACAAGATACCGCAAATATTATAAATCAGATCATCATGGTAAAAAAAGAAACCGACTGCCGCCCCTACAAAAATAGACACAACAGTCACCATATTAGGAGTAATACCTGTACCCTTTAACATACGGGCGATACGAAAGCCGATGGGACGGTAAAAAATCCGGTCAATCTTATTTTCTGTTTCTATCGACTTCAACGAAGCCTCGTACTCTTTATCCAAGTCGCTCATTTATCTTTTATTTATACGAATAACCGCCATCGACGACGATCACTTCGCCATTAAAATAACTATTTTCTACTAACATTTTATATACTTCCGCCAGTTCTCCCGGATCACAGAAACGCCCCAATGAAACCTTATTCTCTATATTACGGCGTATTTCGGCGGGTTTTGTTTTCTGCCATTCGGTATCTACAAAGCCGGGAGCCACGGCGTTCACACGCAATTCGTACGGAACCAGGAACTTCACCATATTTTTCACTAACGCATGCACGGCACTCTTTGTCACACCGTATGCCAGCGAAACCGAATGAGGTTGTATTCCCATCAAAGAACCGGTAAAGACAATGCTCCCTCCCCTATTGATCAACCCGACAATACGTTGCAACAGGAAGACGGGGAAATGCACATTGGCAAAAAATACCCGTTCCCACTCTGCCATATCCAACTCTTCAAACGGATCACGGCAGGTCAGGCCGGCATTAAAGATCACCGCATCCAGACGCATATCACGGTCTGTAAGAAACGATTTTATCTTTTCGATCGATTTCGGGTCGGAAATATCGGCTTGAAGTGCACAAGCATCGACTTTGTATTGCCGCAACAAACCATTTGCAACCCGAAGAGCCCCCTCTTCATCCGAGGCATAGGTTAGAACCAGACTGTAACCGGCTTTTGCCAGGCATTCGGCAACCGCTTTGCCAATCCCCTTCGTCCCTCCGGTAATCAATACCCATTTTTCCATCATCGCCCTTATTCTTTTTCACCGAAGCCTTTAACGGATTCAGGTTTGGACTGACGTTGAGACTTCAAATTCGCTTCATATGAATCATGAATCGTTTTCTTCAGGTTGGAAGAGGAAACTCCTGTCCCATAGGGGAAATAAAACACCTGGACGCCCAGGTCTTTCAAATAATCATACTTGCCGAACCAATCGTCTCCCACGACAAAAGCGTCGATATTCAGCTTCTTGACTATTTCGGAATGGTCCAATGTATGTTGCGGAATTACAATATCGGGAGTTTTCAGCGCTTCGATAATCTGCAAGCGTTCCGTAAAAGGAATAATCGGTTTCGCTTTATAAGAAGACACCAATTCATCCGTACTCACCCCCACGATCAAAATATCCGCAAGGCTACGGGCATAATTTATCATCCGAAGATGATTGTAATGGAACATATCGAACGTTCCTGATGTATATACAATCGTTTTATCCTTAAACATAATACTTATATCCTTTTGAAACCGCAAACTTACGCAAACTTTTCCTATCAAAAAAAAAATGACAGCAAAAAGGACAGATTGTATTCATTTCCCGTGCACCAGAGTATGATCGGGAAGGCCATCGCTTCACCTGCAAAAAAGCATAGGGTTACGACTACTAAAGCATAGGGTTACGACCGTTAAAGCATAGAGTTACGAAACTTAAAGCGACTTTTGCTTTACCAGCATAATTACCGGATTGTCTTCTTCATCCAACTTCGAAGCGATTTCTTTCAGCGGGCCGTCTTTCAGTTGGCCTTTCTTGTAGATCTCGACAAGCCGGGGTGCATTTAAGGTCGTGGCTCCTTCGATATCATGATTAATGGATTTCGCGGTCATAGCGACAGACCTTTTTTCTGCATAGTCACCATTGTGTACGGTCACTTGATATATGGCTTTTTCTTCCTTGTCGTACATCAATACATCCGCATAGAATCCGTTGCCCTTTTCAAAGTTAAATACATTTTTAACGGTTTCCATAAAATAATAACGGTCGGTATAAATACCCGTATAGAGAAAGACTTCAGGCTGCATCGTATACGCGGAGGGGGTTCTTACAATAAAGGGGGTTAATGAGCCATCCGGTGCATAGTTATACAATGTGTCGGCCGATGTGTCAATAAGTGTGCATTTACCGTGGCTTAGGCGTATTTGGTAAGAATAATTTGCTACAAATCCACCGTCACCCGTCACGATCGGTGTGTTAATCGTTTTAAAAGGAATAAGAATTTCCCGGGTGATGCTTCCATCCAGCTTTGATATAATGACATGGTACGATTTGCCTCTATCCTTTCCTTTATTATGATAATCCGACATATCATAGCCAATTAAATTAGATTTGTCATAATCAAAAACAGATGAAACTTCCCGATCAAGATTCAAACACCGTTTGAATTCTCCGTAAAGATCGTACACCAATATCTTATTTCCCGGCGACATCACAAATATTTCATCATTACTTTCATCAAGAATAATCCCGTTAATTCCGGCATATTCTTCGGCCCCTTGCCCTTGCCGGTTTATCTTCCTTAATCCTTTACCGGTTTTCCGGTCAAAAATAAAAATATCCCCGTCCCTGTTCCTGTTTTTCACTAACAGGTATTCTTTCCCAACATCTTGTACCAAACCTTGTGTAAGAAACTCGTCGGAGGTTTCCAGCGCAAGATATTCCACATCCATAAAATCCTGAAGAACCAGTTCTTTTTTAGGATAGCTTTTCGAAACGTCAACGATGATTAATTCATCGTTTGATTGTTTGCTTTCTTCACACCCCGCCAATACCACCAACAGAATGATTGCCAAAATTGCATTTATTTGTTTCATCACAATTATTTTTCAGGTAATAAATCAGTTCGACCAACAATTATTTCATAATAGGCCCCTTAACAGACAAAAATAGCCATTACTTGCTTTGCAAACAAAATAAACAATGGCTATTTTATATTTGACCTGGATTATTCAGGTTAAAATATTTCCAAGTTCCCGGTTATTCATCTTCCTCTTTCGTCAAGTCGAGCTTCTCATTATCACCTCCCTTATCGAAATATTGCTTACGCAAAGGACTGGCTGTCGCCTCCCGGTAACGGGTACGATTCCGGTAAATATCCAAGGCAGCATATAAGGCCTGACGGAAAGACTCTTCAGAAGCCACATTCTGGCCGGCTATATCATAAGCTGTTCCATGAGCCGGAGAAGTACGTACGATCGACAAACCCGCCGTATAATTAACGCCATCATCCATGGCCAGCGTTTTGAATGGAGCCAATCCCTGATCATGGTACATAGCCAATACACCGTCGAACTTATCGTACATCTGCGAGCCGAAGAAACCGTCGGCTGCATACGGTCCGAAAGACATCACGCCTCTCTTCTCGGCTTCCTGGATAGCCGGAATTATGATTTCTTCCTCTTCCTTACCCAACAATCCGGCGTCTCCGGCATGCGGATTCAACGAGAGGACAGCTATACGGGGGCGTACGATTCCGAAATCCTGTTTAAGCGACTGATTAAAGATACGCAATTTCGACACAATATCTTCAACGGTAATCTTCGATGCGACCTGTGCCAATGGAATATGTCCTGTCACCAACGCAACGCGGAGATTGTCATTCATCAGAATCATCAACGCCTTTTTTCCCAAACCGCCAAAACATTGTTCCAGGTATTCCGTGTGGCCGGGAAAATGGAATTGCTCATTCTGTATATTATGTTTGTTGATCGGAGCTGTTACCAAGACATCCACTACACCGCGTTTCAAGTCGGTTACAGCAGCCTCCAGAGCCAGATAAGCGGCCTCGCCGGCAGCAGTTGTAGATTGGCATAACTCAACTTTAGTCTCGTCATCCACACAGTTAATGATGTTCACCCGGTTTATTCCGGCATCTTCGGCCTGTGCAATGATACTCAAATTCACGGCAGGCAGCTCCAATGCTTTCCGGTGATAGGCGGCGATCTTTGACGAGCCGTAAATGACCGGCGTGCAAAGTTCGGCAATGCGAGTATCCGACAATGTTTTCAGTATCACCTCGTAACCGATACCGTTTATATCTCCGTGGGTAATGCCCACCTTAATCAATCGTTCTTCCATATATTTCGATTTATGATTTGTGATTTATAATTTATGATTCATGGCATTGAGGAAATAAATCAAAAATTATAAATCACAAATCTTTTCATTTATGTTTGTTACTTCTCTTCAGGAACATCCAGCTTCTCTATCGCTGTTTCTTCAAATTCACCTGGCAGGCGCAAGGTATACAAGGCGGATTCGATACGGCGGATAAAATTGCGTTTATCTGTTTCGGGAGCGAATACGAAGCCTTCAACGACTACCACCCGGTTGTTCTTTTCATCCAGACGTGCATGGCTGACGAACGGACCGCCCATCATATCGCCTTTTATGTGCCACAAACCACGCAGTACACCGCAATATTTACCATTTACCGTTGTCGGGGTATAAGTCACCCAAGCTGTATCCGTGGCCATATAGGATCCCGGGAATGTGCCCGGCATATTCTGCTTCATGACCGAATCACGTTTTGCAATCAGATATTCGGCCGTGAACGTATCGGCATCCTTATACGGGAAATCGTATACGACAATATCCGTACGGCCTGTATTGGCATTATTGGAAGCCCAGAAAAAGTCGGTCGTGTCACGGAAATAAGACATATTCCCCGGAGCATTCAACATGACGTTGAAGCGATCCTTTACGTGATCCATAACCACCGGACTGAATTCTTTCTCCAACTGCCCGATTGTACGGTTTCTTTCACACTTGGTAAAAAAATCCACAATGTTCCGCGGATGAGCCTTTACGTATTCCAGAATGGCTTCATCGTCAGGCGCCGTCAGCGTCATCACAACCTGGCCTTTTGCCCAGCGATTGTTTTCATATTTCAGCGAAACTTTCGTATACTGAGACTTGTCAATTTTAACAATCAAAATATTGCGCACATACGTCAACAGACCGTTAAACTGATCCGGAGTCACATATGTGATCTTAAAAGCAGGCTCTGCTTGCGGCAGTCCCGGAATATCGGAAGTCAGTTCGGCTTTGATAGCCTTTCCGGCAGGGGCATCCCAGTCGGCTTTATCCATTGTCACTACAATTTCATAAGCAAAACCGGTAGCATTTCTCATTATCGGGCCCGAACTACATGCTCCCATAATGGCAAGAAGCATAAAAAAGCTAATCAATAAAGAATGTGTTTTCATACCCGTTTAATTTTTTTGTTATACAAATATAGTTTCTTTTCCCTCAAAAGACACCATTTCTATTCTTTTTGTTGTTTCTTCGCCGTAGAAAGCATCCCGCATGCGGCAAATATATCTTCACCCCGTGATGCCCGGATCGTACAAACAATACCGGCTGCATTCAATGTATCCCGGAACGCCTCCATTCTTGCCAAATCCGAACTTTCCAAGGGGACATTGGGGATTGCATGAAAACGGATCAGATTGACTCTGCAAGGGACTTTATCTAATAAACAAATCAAAGCCTTCGCATGTTGAAGATCATCGTTCAATTTTTTAAAAACAATGTATTCAAATGAAACACGGCGTTGATGCGTAAAATCATACTGCTTGATTGTCTCGATAATGTCACGTGCCGGAAACGCCTTTTCAACCGGCATCAGGGAAAGACGTTCGTCCGGATAGGGCGAATGCAGACTGACAGCCAAATGGCACTCGCTCTCTTCAAGAAACCGTTTTAAGCCTTTGGCGACCCCGATAGTCGAAACCGTGATCCGTTTCGGGCTCCAGGCATATCCGTAAGGGGCGGTCAGGATTTCCAATACCTTGAACAGTTCGTCCACATTGTCCAGCGGTTCCCCCATTCCCATAAAAACGATATTGGTCAGTTCGTCCGTTTCCGGCAGGGATTGTATCTGGTTCAGAATCTCATTAGCCGACAGATTTTTAGTAAAACCTTGCTTACCGGTCATACAGAAAAGACAATTCATTTTACACCCTACCTGAGAAGATACGCATAATGTCGCTCTGTCTTCCGTCGGAATATACACAGATTCGACAAAATTACCGGGACCGGCAGGATATAAATATTTAATCGTACCGTCTACCGACTTCATCAAATCGGAAGGCGGTATGGCTCCCACTTCGAAATTTTCCTCCAATAAAGTACGTTTTGCCGTAGCGATGTTTGTCATGGCAGCAATCGAAGTCACTTTCTTTTTATACAACCAGTCAGCCATCTGCTTGGCTGCATAACCCGGAAGTCCGACTTCGGAGACTACTCCTTTCAGTTCATCCAGAGTCATACCCAATAAACGTCTTTTCTCACTCATGATCTTTCTTCGTTTCTTTCATGCAAAGATATAAAAAAACCGCCAATCGTAGCCGATTGGCGGTTTCCTATAATTAATAGGCCGGCAGTCTCCTGCCGCAATAGTCAACTATTAATAGAAGCGGATACGGTTATCTTCCACATCAGCTTTGTTAACCAACGACTGGATAGCCTGGAAGCCGAAACGGTAAGCGTTAGAAGCGTCTAATGCTTTGATTTCGGCAGCTTCGTCATAATTCTTGGCATCCTTGTTCTGTTCGTATACTTTGAATACGTATACACCGTTATTACCGGCAACCGGAGCGCTCAACTGGTCTTTCTGAGCCAGAGAAACCATTGCGTTAAGTTTCGGTTCAACACCGATACCTGCGATACGGCGTGTTGCAAAGCTAACGAACTTAACTGAATCCACAGAAGAATTCATTGCCTGTGCATAAGCATCAACGGAACTCAAATTCTTGGCAGACAAGTCTTGTGCAATCTTTTCACCTTTCTTCTGAGCGATCAACTCTGATTTCAACATCGGAGTAACAGATTCCAAAGAACGGTAGCCTTCCGGCAACGTACCCTGAACAGCTGCGATTACAAATTTGTCGTCGCATTCGAAGATTTCAGAAATATCGCCCTTGCTGCCCTGGAACGCCCAACGGATCACCGGACGGGAATTCTTGATAGAACCAAGAACCTGGTCGTTTGCAGTAACTGTCACATTAGACAACAGGTTGTAGCCGGCTTCTTTGGCGGCATCGTCAAGCTTATCCATGTTTTGGTTCTTAGAAATGAACTGATTCAATTCATTATAGATGTTACCATACGTCTTTGTGCTCGGCGATACGGTCATATCGATATCAGCCACCTTATATTTGTCTACATTTGCAGTCTTATCAGTAACCTTGATGATATGTGTACCATATAATGATTTTACAATTGAATAATCATTAACCGGAGTTGAGAAAACAGCATTTTTGAAATCATCGTTAACGCCTCTCAAAGCTGTTGCTTCGGTAAACCAACCCAGTTCACCACCTTTTTCAGCGGCCTGATCAGCCGAAAATTCTTTTGCCAGGGCAGCAAAGTCGCCACCTTTCTTCAATACGTTCAGCAAGCTATCGGCTTTAGCTTTGATAGCGGCTTCATCACCTGTGTTTGCCAACATGATATGACTAACCTTTACAGAGTCAGGAGCGACGGTTTTGTCGACCAACTTGAACATTCTGTATTTGTCGTTTTCGAAAACAGGACCGTATACGTCACCTACACTTGCTGTCTTTACAAACTGTTTCATTTCAGGATCCAGCGCATTTTCCGTAAAGAAAGCGTCCATATAAGGTATTTCGGAATTTTCCGTTACCAGGTCGGCTACTTTTTCGGAAGAAGCCAGTTCGCTCTTCAAAGATTCGATTTCAGCACTTGCTTTGTCGTAGTCTTCTTTGCTCGGACGGATATCGACTGCGATATATTTGATTACTTTTCCTTCTTTCTGCTTGAACAGATCTTTACGCTGATTGTACAGTTTTTCGATATCGCCCTTGCTTACCTGTATCGTTGAATCAGGAATAGAGGCATAAGACTGCATTGCATACACGATATCGGAACTTACAGCCGACCCATCGAAAGCATCTTTTGCATCCAACTTGTTGGCAGAAACCGCTTTGCTCAACAAAGTCGTATATTTCTGCTCCAAACGCTGACGTTTGATATTCTTTTCCCAGAACATCCAGAACTGGCGAGCCTGCAACAACTGTGCCTGCTGATCGGCAGGATAGTTGGCGATGTTATCGTCATCGATAGTCTTTAAGAAGTTTAATAATGCGGTTTTGTCGAATGCGCCTGTCTGCGGATTTACAAACATCTGCATCTGTTGGATCATCGGAGAAATGTTTTCACCCTGAACCATATCAAACAGTTCTTCCGGACCTACTCCCATTCCCAATTGAGAAGTTGCTTCGTTCAAAACAACATCCTGTACCATACCATCGAATACAGACTGACGGATTTGAGTCTGGTATTCTTCGGGCAGACTGGTGGAACCTGTCTGCATTTTATACATTTCAGTCATTTCGTCAACACGATCCTGAAAGTCTTGAATTTTAATAACTTCTCCGTCTACTTCCGCAACCTTCTCCTGCGATTGTCTGAAATAAGTAGAACCGGAGTTCAAAAAGTCACCGATGATAAAAGCGAACAATGCCACTCCCACAACGAGTACCAGCAGTCCTGCTTTGCTTCTGATTTTTTCCAGCGTAGCCATTTATCTTTATCTATTTTAAAGTTTATTATTCTACATTTTAAGGGCACGAAGATACGAAAAAAAGAGATTGCCGCATCTTTTTATGCTCTTTTTTTAATTAACTCACTACTTTCATACGAACTAACTCGATTTTCGTAGCTGTCACTTTTATGATTTTAAAAGAATATTTATCGATTACAACCGTTTCATTCAATTTCGGGAATTTCTGATAAAAGTGCAAAATAAAACCTGCGATCGTCACATAATCGTCCGACTCCGGCAATTCGAGGTCAAACTTCTCGTTCAACGTATCGATCTCCATTCGACCGGAAAGCAGATATTCGTCATCTCCCACCTTTTTGGCTACATACGATTTGATATCGTGCTCGTCTTCAATTTCGCCGAAAATTTCTTCCACCAGATCCTCCAGGGTTACGATCCCCGAAGTTCCTCCGAATTCATCCACCACGACAGCCAAGCTTTTCTTATCCTGCATCAGGACTTTCATCAACTTATTGGCAGCCATCGTTTCGGGAACGATCGAAACACTCCGGATACTCTGTGTCCAATCCTCCGGATTTTTAAACATCTCCGATGAATGGATATACCCGATAATATCATCTATATTTTCATTGTAAACAAGTATCTTGGAAAGACCGGTTTCGATGAAGCGGGAACGCAATTCCTCGAGAGTCGCCGTCTTATCGCATGCCACAATTTCGGTACGGGGAACGATGCAATCACGCAGACGCACATTCGAGAAATCGAGTGCATTCTGAAAGATCTTCACCTCCGTGTCCATATCCGAATTTTGAGGCGCATCTTCAATACTCTGCTGGATAAAATAGTCGAGATCCACCTTGCCCAGCGTCCGTTGTGTCGAACCGGTCACATTCTTTACCCCTACAATTTTCAAAATCATGAAAGAGAGCAAAGATGAGAACTTAGAAATCGGATACAACACAATGTATATGATCAACAAAGGCACAGAAAACAAAGTAAGTGAAAAATTCGGATTCAGCTTAAAAACAGTCTTCGGAATAAACTCTCCGGTAAACAATATCAGGATAGTTGAAATAATAGACTGAATCAAGACAATCAGCGCCTCATTATTCACCACACGTGCAATAAACGGTTCCAGAATAATAGCCATCTGCAAACCGTAGACGACCAGCGCTATATTATTTCCGACCAGCATCGTTGAAATAAACTGATGCGGATTCCGGTAAAATATATCCAAAATTTTACTTGTCAAGCTCTTTTCCTTCTTATCCAGTTCAAAGCGTAGCTTATTGGAAGAGATAAAGGCAATCTCCATCCCCGAAAAGAATGCAGATAAAGCCAATGATATTAATATGTATGTAAGTGCACCCATTACTTCTTTTTATCCATCTCACGCGGCACCAATTCCTTCGGAGCCGTTTTTCTCATTTGTACAGGTTTCTCCTCCGGAGTAGTTGCCGTAGCAGGGTTAACGGCAAGGGAATCTGCCGGAACTACATTTTGGGTTGAATCGGTCGCTGCCGATTCATTAACAGGGAATACGCCCTGGGAATTAAATATCTTATATTGAGTCATATCCTGATTCGATTCGAATCCGATACCTGTTATGATCTTATCTTCTTCTTGTATCCGAATGTATTTATCCGTATAGATTTTTTCTTCTTTCTGATTAAAGAAAAGAAGGGACGTTTCAAACGTTTTTCCTTCCAGGCTTTCCACCTTCACATTCCCGACCCATTTCCACAGGCCTTGCTTCTCATAGTTATAGGCAGTATCAGCCCTGAGACTTGCTTCGGTACGAAACAACGTGTCGAATTTCTCCACATAAATACCTTCTGGAAAATACGAAAACGGTTCTTTGGCTTTATCGAACTTCAGGAATTCTTTGGCTGTAGCACGATAGCGGGTTATTCCCGAATCGGAAAACTGAGTGGTATAATCAGTAGTCCTTAAAGTATAGGTTGTCTCCGGATCGAAAGCAACCACAACCACCTCCTTTTTATCACCGTTGCAAGAGGCGGTAAATAAAAGAAGCATAACAACTACCGCAAAGATAGTTGTTATGCCTTGTCCATTCGTTTTACAAAGAAAACGGTTCTTAACCATGATTATCTGATTGTGACAGTCTCACCAATCCAGCCTCCGATTCTGAAAGTTTTTCCTTTTTCCAGATCCGGGTGCATGAAAACTTCTTCTGTTGAAGGAAGGTGAGCACGATAAGAATTAGCCAATTTTCCAGCATCTTCTGCTACATTCTGATCCACCTGTCTTGCTTTTTCAAATTTATCGATAGCTGCATAATAAACAACTTTTGCCAATACAGCATCATTCGGATAAATAGATCTAGCAGATTTAGCATACATATTACCAATCAGAATATACGGTGCACCGTAATCCGGATTCGTTTCAATGGCTTTCTGGCAATACTGTCTTGCTTTAGACAGGTTATTCTGTTCGAACAACAGCACACCGATCAGATAATAATCTTCAGCTTTTGAAACAGCATCCGTTTCCATATTGGCAGCTTCTTCAAAATACTTGATAGCCTTATCGTAATCTTTTACTTTTACAGCCTGTTTGGCAATACCTAAAGCAGCATCTGCACTCGGTTCCAATTCATAAGCATAAGCAGCAGCCGTATAGAATGCATCGATTTCCTGGCAACGCACACGTCTCAACATCGAAACGATTTCCTTTAAAGCTTCCAAATTACCTTTGGCAGCTTCCACCTTGCTTGCATACATATTCTGCAATGTTTCGCAGTCAGCCGCACCACTACCTGCAAAACCGCCGTCAATAGCAGATTTATAAGTAGTCAGGTTCTTTACTTCTTTCTCATTGTTTGCAGCCTGTGCAGCAGCCAACTGAGTTGCAATAAACTTAGAACATTTCAGATAATCTTCCAGATAAGTTGATTTGAAGTTCGGATCAGCCAACAACTGACGGTGAGAACCCATCATATACAATGAGAGACCCATTGCTTCAGTATTTTCACCGAATTCATTGATAACATCACCTAACCAAGCATAATAGACTTTCGGATCAGCATTATCACCCATTAAGCGGATATAATCGGCAGCCTTACGGGCAATAATCCAGTCTTTACCATATTTCCGGTCATTACCGAAATATTTCACACGCGTATCATAGACTTTCATCAACTCATCGATAAGAGCGGCTTTTTTTGCCGGATCTTTCTCGGTATTGATTTTCCAGTCCATGATTCTTACACCATACAGATAGATATCCTTATGGGCTCCCGGGCATTCGGTATAAGCCTGATGCCAGAATTCATAAGCATCCTTGAAATTCCCTGCTTTGGCGTAAGGGACAAACAAGCTGATATTGGTAATACAACGTACGCTATCTTCACCAGATCCGAACGGGGTACCAGTATCCACTCCTTTTTGTGCATAAGCTCCGAACGACACCATCGAGCATCCGAGAGCCAACAATAATACTTTGATCTTCATATTTATTTCTATTAAAGTTAACTATTTAGTTAATCGACCTTAAACTTCATAAACCACGCTTCGTTGAACGTATAATTAACAGTAAAACGGAAATACTGTTCATCAATCATGTTCATCTTCACTTCCGGTTTCTTTTTCACATACTCAAATGATATGTTAATCAGCGAACGGTTATCAATCAACGGTAATCCCAAACCGAGACTTGCACCGATCTCGTCATAGCCGTCTCCGGAAGGGTTTGCATCTGTCCGGTTCATGCGCAAATATGAATTACCATAATGCACACCTACACGGTAACGAACCCGGCTGAAATAGGATTTACGCATATAGTCCGGTATATATTCACCACCTACTGCTACCCGGTAACGATTTTTGAAATTACCTTTTTCCCCAAAGTAAGGCATTTTTCCCCAATCTTCATAGGAAAAATCGGCTGCTAACGTTAATTTATTTTGTTTCACATATGAAAGACCTACTCCGTATGAGTTAGGCAGATCAAAAGCTTTACCACTAATCGTGTCAGACTGAAGCACTTCCCCATCCGATCCGGAAGAAGTATAAGACTGAGTCAATTGATAAGACTTAGCATGCAAGCTCTTTTTCGGAGAAAAGACAAGACCTAATGTAACACTCTCCGTCTTGCTTAACGGATGCGTATATTGCAAACCGAAATCCATCTTCAGATCGCGAACCCTCAATTCCTGGCTGCGATTCGTATTATAAGCCCCGGTACCTTCGCTGCTCATGATAACAACCTGCTCATGCTTGATATTTCCAAACAGGAAACCGAAATTAGCGCCGACTGCCAGACGTTTTTTCCAAATATCCACAGAAATACCACCATATAAATCGCTCAAACCGCCTGAACCGTTATAAGTCTCCGTAAATGTCACTCCCTGGTCGTTACGCAAAGCGCCAAATTTATAACCGACATAAGAATAAGGCAATAAACCAATACTCAAAGCTATCCGGCGATGAATCGGAAACTGCATCGCGATATATTCCAGATTTCCGTTGATGTCGTTCTGGCGGGCATTTCCGTCATCGAACCACGACAACTGGCCGGCTACACCAAAATCAAAGAGAAATGTCAGGGAGTCCATGCAACTGTATGATGCCGGATTCATCGGATTTATTTGCTTTGGCGAACGTAATCCGTAACCTACACCACCCATAGCTCGACCTGCGCCGAACGAACGTTCCCCCAAATCACCATACCCGAAACGGGTATAGGGCGAGTTAGTATTGTTTTGCGCCATCAAAGGCAACAGTATGAATATAAGAACGCTTGTTATTAGTACCTTATTAATCTTCAACATTATACTCTAAGATTCTGTTTAATCCTGTCAACACTAAATTAATGTCTGCAAAGATGGAGTTTTTTAGCCGTCTTTCAAAATAAAACGAATGACCGCCTGTTAAAAAAACCAAAAGGTTAGGATATTTTAGCCGAAGCATTTCGATATACCCATTCATCTCGCACACGATTCCATTTACTACTCCAGCCTGAATGGCTGTTTCCGTATCCGTTCCGACCAGAGGAATATCCTCTTGTTCGACCACCAAAGGCAATTTTTTTGTAAACTGATTCAAGGCTTTGAACCGGGTCGTCATACCGGGCGAAATATTCCCCCCCAGATAAGAACCGGAAGCATCGATCAATTCATACGTAATGGCTGTTCCAGCGTCGATCACCAACAAATCCTTACCAGGTTGCAGGTAATTAGCCCCGACAGCGGCCGCCAGCCGGTCTCTGCCCAACGTTTCTGGTGTTTTATATTGCACCCTAATCGGAAGAGGCACCGTATCGTCCAAAAACACAAAATCCCGAAGATTGCTTTCCAGATATGCAACCAATTCGTCATCTTTATCTATCACTGTCGAGAATATCCCTTTCGTCAACGGATATTTCTTAAAGATAGCAGAGATAACTTCCACGTCGAATTTCTTAAACACAAAAGAAGCTTCCATATGCCTCTTATTGTATACAGCCACCTTCGATGATGTGTTTCCTTGTTCTATAATGAGATTCACGTGTCTGAATTTTTCCGCAAAGAAAAACAAAAATGATGAGATAACAGACATATCGAAGGCACAAAGTATAAAAAACAGGAAAGGAATGATTTCCTCTCCTGTTTCATCATACTATATAAAGTTCAATTAATCAGCCAAAATCACCAGCTCGGCACCCGATGCGAAATCCTGTCCGCGCTGCTCGCTCAATGCGGTAAAGCGGATATAGCGTGCTTTAACCGGTTGATCGAACAGCACTTTCTTTTCCTTCAGGTTATTTTCAAAAATACCTTTCAGGATCGGTTCACCCCAGTTTTTCCCGTCCTGGCTGACACTGATCGAATAGTCTTTGATATTTCCACTCGCCCCATCCTGCCGGGGAAGGAATGAAAAGCCTTTGATCAGTTTTACTTCGCCTGCATCCAGGTCTACCCAATGCGGATATTTGGCAACGGTCACAGAAAACATTGTGTGCCAAATCGTATTCGGATCGCCATCCGTCAGATTCTTGGCGTCTCCGTAACCGGACTCTTCGCTGCTTGTATAAACCACTTCCGTCTGGATGCTCTCGATTTTGCTGAATGAAGCCGTTGCATTGATTTTAGGATTGTCTTTAAACCAGGCTTTCATCGTACCACCGTTACGGAACGGTATGGCTTCCGTATATTCCTTCGCTTTTCCTTTCCCGTCGATCGTATAGCAAATCACAGCATCTTTGCGGGCTGAAGAAAGCTCAACAGCTCCTGCACGATTACGCATGATTGTTAACGGCATTTCTCCGGCGGGCGCAACATTTGCTGTAGCCGTTAAATCTTTTCCGGCAGGACGGATGATAAAGCCCATGTCTTGATGTCCGGCAAAGACACGATCCTGTTCCAACGGTCCGCCTTGTCCACAACTATTACCACCCAATCCGGTCACTGCCGCATCTAAGTGCAGATAAGTATCTCCTGCATCCGGTAGCTGGTACGGATGCGGTGCCAGAATCAAATCCAATGCAGAGTATTGAAGAGCCGATACGGACAAACGGTCGGTAGCAACAAACACCGCTCCCTCGCCGGCCGGATTGGTCAATGCACACCAGCGTACATCTTCATGATTACCCATATCCTGCGGTTTCGGGAAATTCACAAACTCACCTGCTACCGTGTTCTTATGCTGCTCGATAAATTGTCCGCTCTTACGGTCGGCGTAGTTGTCGACCGGACCACGTCCGTAATAAGTAAAGCCGGCATATTGCTGCGGGACTTTCATCACATATCCCAGGCGAGGCAATACCAGGCTCGGACGGTTAGAAGTGATGCTCGACTGCAATTCGATGGAGCCGTCAGGATAAACGGTCCATATCTGATTCGTCGTAAACTTGAAATCATTCTCTCCGAATTTCTTATCCGTCAGTTCCTCAATATTATTCTTTCCCGTGCTGGTTCCGCCTTTGATCTTCGCCCCGTTCGGCGCCTGCGATTCGACGGTGAAAGCCAGGACAACCGTACCATCCTTTCTTTCCAGGATCGTACTGTTGGTTGCCCGATGTTGCAGGTTATGCAAACCATGTTCAAACCACTGTGAATAGAACCAGTTGTCGTTATTGGTAAAGGCACGCAAAGCATCGAGCTTCGGACCGTTTCCATCGGCTATAATCGTCTTGCCTCCATATGTCAGGCTATAGATCGTACCCTTCCCCATATCGAACTTGGCAACGAAATTATCACCGCTCACCGTTTTAACCGAAGCGTCCGAATTATCCAACTTTACTTTTCCGGCAGAAGCCGTCACGGCGCTGATGGAAGGACGCGTTGTTGCTTCCTGCAACAACATTTGTTCTTCCGCCATCACAAATCCTTTCTCAGCCCACGGCATATTATCCTTAAGAAGGAACTGCACCTTTACAAAATATTCGGAATCATTCTTCAACTTGTCAAAAGGCACAGGAATCGACACCCGGGCTTTAGAACGGGCGGGAATCGTCCCGGAAGTAACCAAACCGGATTGAATTTCCTTTCCGTTTTCATAAAGCGACCATCTCATATCATAATCCGAAAGATCCTTAAAGTAGTATTTATTGAATATCTCAAAAAGACCTTTCCGGGCGTCGACCGCCTTCACATCAATATGCTGATATACTTTCTTGACTTCGTAATACTGCGGTTTCGGCTCCAGATCGCCGAACACAATGCCATTCATCACGAACTGACCGTCATTCGGAGTGTCACCGAAATCCCCGCCATACGCCAGGTAACGCTTACCGGTCTTCTTATCATAGTTATACATCGACTGGTCCACCCAATCCCAGATAGCACCGCCACAGAAGAAATTTGTCGATTCTATCGCTTCCCAATAATCCACCAGATTACCACAAGCGTTCCCCATAGAATGGGCATATTCGGAAATATGGAACGGATATTTGATATCGTAATCACCTTTCACCGCACCGCGTGTCCAACCGATAGACGGATACTGGTTCGATCCCATATCGACGATATCGTTATTACGTTCGTACTGTACCGGCCGGGATTTATCCACCTGCTTCAACGCATCATAAGCAGCCATGAAGTTTTCACCCGGTCCCGCTTCATTGCCCAACGACCAAATCACGATAGACGGATTGTTTATATTGGCATGAACCATCTCCATCACACGTGCGATATGCGCCTTTTTCCATTCCACCGGATGCGAAAGGGATGCGGCGCCGTAATAATATTCGTGCGACTCGATATTGGCTTCGTCTTCCAGATAAAGGCCATATTTATTGCATAAGAAATACCAGTAAGGATCATCCGGATAATGCGAATTACGCACATGGTTGATATTGGCGCGTTTCATCAGCATCACCTCTTTTTCCATCATATCGCGCGTGATGGCATGTCCGACCGCCGGATTCGATTCGTGTCGGTTGACGCCTTTCAACTTAACGGTCTTACCATTTATATAATAGTAACGACCGGCCAGCCCGAATTCATCATCTTCAGCCGGTGTTTCTTTGATTTCCACTTTACGGAAACCGACAATAGTCGAAACCGTCTCCACCGTTTTACCTTTGGCATTTTTCAACTCCGCCACCAACGTATAACGATACGGGAATTCTGCCGACCATTTGTTAGGAGCCTTTACATTTAATAAAGCCTGCGAAGTTTGTGTCTTTCCTGGGTTTACGACATCGACCGTTGCCGAAGCTGCCACATTATCGACTTTCGTATTTTCATCCGAATACAGCTTGTTGGCATACAATGTATATTCCAACTTATATCCTTTAGCTGCTTTCTTATCCAGGTTCCGTACATCGGCTGAGATTGCCAGCGAACCATCTGCATAGGCAACATCCAGATCCGGAGTTACGACCAGGTCGCGGACGTGTACTTTCGGAGCCGAATAGAGAGCGACCGTCCGGAAGATTCCCGGCAGACGGAACATATCCTGTGCTTCCAGGAAAGAACCGTCGGAACTGCGATACACTTCGGCAGCTACCACATTCGTCCCTTTACGGAGATAAGGGGTAATATTGAAATTAGCCGTATTGCGGGAGTTCTTGGAGAAACCCACATAGCGGCCGTTAATCCACAGGTAGAAAAAAGAATCGACCCCATCGAAGCTGATAAAGACTTCGCGTCCGTCCCAATCCTGCGGTACCTCGAAATCACGACGGAAAGAACCGACTTCATTCCTGTGCTTGTAAGTCGTCCAGTTTGCCGGCGGCGTACGCATCACGCCCCCGCGCCAATCGTCAACGGCCACTTTATGCTGGAAGATTACCGGCTGGTTCACATAGATAGGCACTCCGTATTTCTGGCTACCGTCTTTCTGGATACCATAGATATTCCAACTGGAGGGAACCGGGATATCATCCCAGCCGGACACATCGAATTCCATCTTATAGAAATCTTTCGGGCGTGAATCGGGATCGGGCGCCCAATTGAACTTCCAGTCTCCATTCAGAGACTGCCAGAATTTACTGTTTTCCGGCAACACCTTACGAGCACTTTCCACATCCTGGAAAGGGAAAATATAGGCATGCGGTTGTTCCTTGTTCAGAGCCAGGTTCTCAGGAGACTCCCACTCTTTCCCGGTCGGCGCTTCCACCTGTCCGTAACTAAATCCCCCAAGCGGCAATTGATCAGCCATGCTATAGAAAGAAGCACAGCAAAGCGCTAAGGCTAACGAGATTTTTTTCATGATGTTCATTTTAGGAATAATAGATTTTATTTGTGTATTCATTATCAGACGTGTCAAATCGTTTACAAATATACGCAATTAACACAGAATATGAAAGAAACACAATCAAAACACACCTATAATTCCTCGATGCCCAGCACTTCTACAATCCGTTTCCGGTCAGAACCGAAAGCATAGATTTTTCCTCCGACAGAAAACCAATCGGAAGATACATGCAATGCAGCCTTCTTGACACCTTCCGGATTCAGCAATAAAACATTTTTTCCATAATCGACTATCGCAGAACCATTTTCTAACGACTCATAAATTCCGATTTCTGCAATAGGAAATGACTTCAAAATATTCAAAGACAAATCCACATCAAAAACTTTCCCTTTATCCGTATATATATAATAGGTAGGATCGCCCAATGTCTCATTATACTTTTTAAAACCCGAACCGATTTTATCTTTCAGATAGAAAGGGCGCTTCAACATTCCTATTATCCTACCGTATTCTTCGACATTCCATTGATATACCTTAACAGAATCGGTACCGAACGGCGCTACCATCATCCGGTCTTCAAACAACACAACAGCACATTCATTTCCTCTGTCAATCCGGAAATCTTCGATCATCTCTTTCTTCTCAGACAGAATATGGAAATCAATATTTCTCCCAGATTCTTTCCCAAAACTGGCAATAAAAGGTTTGCCGATCTTTGCCCGTAAATTATTCTTTGCATACGAATAGGTATGATTTCTTAGATTATCACGATATCCAAACCCATGATTAACCATGTACAAACGATCTCCATAAAAAAAGAGTGTCGAATTGGAACCTATACTCTCCGGTATCGGATATCCCCATTTCATATTCAGTTGGCGGTCCAGGCAAAGCAATTGCTCCTGATTGGCTACATATAAAAGCGAATCGTCCGGTAAAACATTAGAGACAAGATCCACCACGACATCATTGCCATAAGGAAAAAAGCCGACACCGGTCAGAGCACCGGCTACAAGTCCCAGAGCTCCTATTGCTGCAGCGGACCGGTAGTCATCGACACCGGTTTTCATCGGAAAACTTTGGCCGGAACCATCTGACAAATTTACGGTATGAAGTCCGTCTGAAACTATCAACCTCGTAGAATCGTCCAACATAAGACTTTCGTTCCAACCGTATCGATGGCTGATTTCCCGTTTCCACAACATATTGCCGGTAAGCAGATCATATCCCTGCAACTGTTTGGAAATCCCATTCATAACACTTCCTTTGTAAGCCAACAACCGGTTCTCCGCCACATTCATCGAATAAGGGACCATTTTCTTTCCGGCCCATATTTCCGTGCCCGTCCGCAAATCGAGCAAGAAGTATTTATCTTTCGATGTAAAAGAAACGCCCTGATCGGTGAGCTTAGCCTCCTGTGCAAAATAATTGATCGGACGTTGCCACAAGACCTTTTTTTCAGGCAGGCAAATCATCCATATATCTCCGGAGTTTTTCACAGAAGTCTCCTTCTTATTCAGGTCACGCCCCTGTACCAGCAAAAATGTTCCAGTAGAATCGGCACTTACAGACTGTATCCAACAAGGGAAATCAATGCATTCTCCTATTATGGCGGCACTATCCATTCGAACTCCGATCGTATCTTTCAAAAAGGTTTGCGCATCTCCTTTGGCAACATTCCAGACCGTCATCAGCAGTAACAAACATAAACATTTCATATCCATTTCTTTCTCTTTAGTAACCAATTCACCCTAAAATTTATAGCCAACCGTAACAAATGCAGATATATTCTTTGCAGCAAAGTCGTCCAGCCCTGTAAGCTCTGCAACCTCTTTAAGTTTGTCATTTACATTGACCAAACCCAACTGGCTTTCCAATCCTAAGATGATATTCCGATTCTCATAGGTTATACCCAAACCGATCCCGGCATCAAAACGCCTATTTCCCATTTTTCCATCGTTTATATGACCAAACGTATCTAACTTATACTTATCCTCCACTGTCTCATAACCAACCATTGTCGGTATCTTTTTTTCAACGACGACAGAGGTTTTACCGCCTACGCCATAAGCTACATAAGATCCTGCCGAGAGAACCAATCCTGAGTTTTTCGTAAGGTCCAAACGAGCCGCAACCATAATCGGAAGTTCCAGATAAAGTTCGTTCATCGACGCTTTACCAATGCCTGCCTCCTCTTCCTTATAACCTTTCGAAACAAAATTCACAGAAGGCTGCAAAGACCAAACCTTATTAAAGGCATAATCCATTCCGACTCCGACCTTATAGGCAAACTTAGCCTTTCCATCCGTATTCTTTCCCCAGAAACTGGAAATTCCTGCTCCTGCCTTTGCATGGAAAGAGACAGGCGATTGCGCCCGGACTTCCTTTCCTAAGGCCATTATAAAGAGACATACGCTAAAAAAGATATATTTCATTTCACAATACATTTAATAATTATCTATTTCCTATTTAAAACAGATATTATAAAAAGATATTGTTTACACTACAATCTTTTTACGTTTCTACGATAAACATCAAGAATAGACAGCATACCAAATAAAAAGTGCATCAACAGATCCTACAAATCTTTTTGGTGCACTTTTATTCAAGATTATATCCGAATCACTAATTATCGGATGCAGATATCATAAACAACCTGTCATTCAGCCCAATATTTATTCTGGACCAGATTCGGATTATAAATCAAATCTTTTGTCGCAAGTGGGGTATAATAATATTTCGGATCAACAAAGGTCCATCGGCCAATTTGCGAAACCATGCGTATATATCCTTTGTTGCCATCGGTAAGCGAATAGGTATTGCCATCCAATACTTCAACCTGCAGATTGTATTTATCCTTATCCGCCTGCGGAATAGCATCTGCGTCCGCCTGTGTAGCCACAATTGCATAATCAGGTTGTCCGTCACCGGTCACATCCAAATAGCCGGTTTCCAGATAAACTCCTTCCGGCACATGCTCAAACAATTTACCGCAGCCCCAACGCCTCAAATCATCTTTGCGGAAACCTTCGCACGCCAACTCGATACGACGTTCGCGGCGCACCTCATAGACTGCTCCTTTCTGTAATGAAGAGACATTCGAATAACGATTCGCCTGGACCGGATCGATATTGCTTAACCAGTCTGCCAACGAAGCACGCGGCATCCCTACGCGATCACGCAACAAGTTGATCGTCCTATCCACATCGTCCTGCGTCAACTCTCCCAATTCGGCTTTTGCTTCGGCATACATCAACAGGATTTCGGCATAGCGAATCAGAGGCAGATCCGTATAAGACTTACCATAAGTAATTTGGTCAGCTGTACGAGGCGAAAACTTCACCTGGGTATAACCACCCATTGTTAATTTTGGACGGTGCGGTTCATTCACGTTTGCCCGAATAAAACCGGGCACCATGAAGGTTTGCCGCATACGGGGATCGCGATTCTCGAATATTTCAGTAAACTTTTTAGTTGCATAGCCGGGTACATCCTGAAAACGTTTTGTCTTCCCATCTTCGATAACCAGATAGTCCTCCATCAAATCACGTGACAAACCGAACTCAAAGTCAAACAGACCACCCCCGGCATTATGTAAACGCCCCAAAGCCAAATCATAATCCTCATAGATAATCATCTCTTTATTATTACTCAAATCCTGGCTGCAGAACAACGCTTCATAGGCTTCGATCTCCCCGGATTTGGCTGTCGTCAAATCATATAGTCCCGAATCCATAACCTTCCGGCAAGCATCTATCGCAATCTGCAAGAACCGCTCAGAATCGTCCAAGTTCAATTCAGGATGGTATTTACGCCAACAACCTTCCGATAAGGCGATACGTGCTTGAATAGCCAAAGCTCCGTTTTTGTACCAGCGAGTAGCCGCTGCCGCTCCATCCTGCATATTGTTCACTGCAAAATCCAAATCAGCCATGATAGAATCGACCACTAATGAACGGGGATCCTGTGTTTTATAAAGTAGCTCTGTGTCCGTCGTCTGCAAATCGCGACTGTACCAAGGTACATCGGAATATGCCAATACCTGATCATAATACAATTTTGCCCGGAACATACGTGCCAATCCGATATAATGGTTAATTTCGGCCTCGTCTCCCACAGCCTTACCGGCCCTCGCCAACATAAAATTGACATTCCGGATAGCTTTCCAATCCCAAACATCTCTATTATCCGGATTAACTTCCCCTCGCATCATGCGGTAAATTGTTTCATCTTTCGACGAAACGACATTATCGGAGGGTACATCCATATAGCCTGAAACGATATTTTCATACAGCCCGTTTGTATAGGCTTCCAAATCACTCGCATTGTTGAAAAATCCGTCTTCCGTAATCGAAGTTTCCGGATACTTTTCCAGAAAGGAGTCGTTGCATCCGTTCAATCCCAAAAGACCGATGCATCCGAACATCCATATTTTAATAATATTTTTGATCATAATTTATACCTCCCTGAAAGTTAGAATGTAACATTTAAACCGAAAGAATAGGAACGTTGCAATGGGTACTTTTGTCCGCCCAGACATTCCGGGTCTATCTTATAATATTTGTAAAGACCTGTGATCTCACACAAATTATCACCGGAAAAGAAGACACGAAGACGGCTGATATTCAACTTGTCCGTCCATTGCCGGGGTAATGTGTAACCGACCGTCAGATTCTTCAAACGGGCATAAGCCGCATTCTGCAGATAACGCGTCTGCGGGACATACAATCCCCTATCCTTCACATACGCCTGGTAAGATTTGACACGCGGAAAATAAGCATTAGTGTTATCTTCAGTCCAATGGTCATAATAATTACCTTTCGTCAGATTAGTCCACGGATCAAAATACATACCCCAGAAATACGGGTCTTTTGCCGGATAATAATCTTTTTTCATGACACCTTGAACAAACAGGCTGAAATCGAATCCGTTCCAGTCGCCATTGAGATTAAACCCGAATGCATAACGAGTCTGATCGTTGCCTATAATCGTATAATCGCCATGATCATCCAACGTATTGGCACCCTTGTTGATCTTTTTATCCCCGTTCAAATCTTTATACTTGGTATCTCCTGCAGCCATCGGCGGATTACCCGGATACGGATCAATCTCCGTCTGATCGGCACTATTGTTAATATCTTCCTGCGAAGTGAAGAAACCATCGTTAACCAGTCCCCAGATTTCACCCCATTCCTTGCCAACATAATGCTCTTCTAAAATACCTGTCGTATTGGCGAACTTCGTAACCCATGAACGGCTGTCGCCAATATTGAAACCGACACTATAGTTAAACGGTTTACCAGCCAGCTTGAACTGGTCGCGCCAGTTTATCGTCAAATCCCAGCCGGTAGTCTTCAAGTCTGCTGCATTCTCTAACGGAACAGCCGTACCCAAGACCGATGGCAATTGAGCCCCGCTCCTTAACATATCTTTCGTGCGGCGTATATATCCATCAACAGTTGCCGTCAGGCGGTTATTAAAGAAGTTTACATCCATACCCCAGTCGGCAGTCGTCACCGTCTCCCACGTCAAATCACCGGCCACCAATCCCGGAGCAGAAACGTAAACAGGTTGTTTACCATCCAAAATTTGTTTTGTTTTACCGGAACTCATCGTTGCTAGATAAGGATAATAATTATCTTTCAGATATTGGTTACCCAAACTACCGTAAGAAAAACGGAACTTAAGGAAATTGACTACGTCTCTCAAAGGTTCAAAGAAGTTTTCCTGTGAAATGACCCATGCAGCAGATGCGGATGGGTTAAATACGAAACGTGAATCGGTCGGAAAACGTGAAGTCCCGTCATAACGTGCATTGACTGCCAAAATATAACGATTATCATAGGTATAATTCAAACGGCCAAAAACGCTTCGGAAAGACAACTCCCGTAGACGCTGGATAATCGTCATATCGCCTGTTGCCAGATTAGGCGTGGGTAAACCATCCGTGATCAGCTCCGCACGTTTTGCATACTCATACGACTCGCTCCAATTCTCTTGATTGTAACCGACCATTGCCGTAAAATCATGCTTGTCGTTGAACACTTTATGAAAAGTGGCATACGCATCGAAAGTCACCGTCGAAGCTTCCGTATTATTGAAATAAGCTGACGAGGTAGCGTCCTTATACAGCACCGGAGTTTCGGGACCATTACGGAAAGGAACAGACAAGGTAGCCCCGTCTTCATTGTTTCGGTTAGCGACATAAGCAAACGAGCCATTGACAAAAAGAACATCCTTTATGATATCTATCTTGGTCGTAAACTGTGTGGTCAAAGTCGTTTTATTTTGATACCACCGTCCACCGTCTGCCATCCGACCGAAGACATCGGCACCAGTACTTGTATAAGAACCATCCGGGTTCAGAACCGGAGACAACGAACTTTTACGGTTAATCTCCCAGTAATAACTTTCATCCAGATAATTAGGGGATTCATAATCCGAGATCACCAAGCTCGTATTATTGCCGAGCGCCCACCAGTCAGTCAGTTTGAAATCTAACTTAGAACGCAGATTATAGCGGTTGAACTTATCCGTACCATGCGTAACCATACCGTCTTGAAAATTATAACCGGCAGAGAAAAAATAGTTCAGGCGATCCGTCTTTCCGGAAACATCGACATTATGGTTCGTAGAGAAAGCCAAGTTTTTATAAGCCTCTCCAAACCAATCGGTTTGACCGAAATAGGCATACGTACCATCCGGTTTCAGGTAATATGGAGATAAGCCAAGGTCTGCCGATACTCGTTTTGCATATTCCAATTCTTCCTGGTTGTGGTTAACTCCCCAGGGATAATAGAAATCATTGCGAGCTTTCGCCACCGTATAGGGATCCGTAATTACTTCGGCCACACTACTCAACTTTCGCATTGCAAAGTTATTACTATAATTAACGGTCAGTTTTTCCTGTCCAGCCGTCTTTGTCGTCACCAAAATTACACCGAACGCGGCACGTGAACCGTAAATAGCCGCCGAAGCTGCATCTTTCAAGACAGAGATGCTACCGATATCAGAAGGATTCATCCGGTTCAGTTCTTCCGACGAAGAAACGACACCATCGATAACAACCAGCGGATCACCACCGTTGATGGAAGTTGTACCACGTATATTAAAGGAAGGAGAATCCGTTGCTTGGCCACTACCGATCGATACGGTCATATTGGCAACCGATCCTTGCAAAGCCTGCCCCACTGTCAAAACCGGACGGTTTTCCAACACTTTAGTCGAAACAGTTGCCACAGCACCCGAAAGGTCGACTTTTTTCTGCACGCCGTAACCGATAACGACAACCTCGTCCAAAGCCTCACTGTCCTCTTTCAAGACAATGCGCATCGTTGCATTCGCCGGTACATCCTGTGCTTGATAACCGATATAAGAAATCGAAATAACAGCACCCGGAGACACGTCCGCCAAAGAAAAATTACCATCGATATCCGTAACACTTCCGATTGTCGTCCCTTTGATCACGACATTCACCCCTATCAACGGCTCCCCGTTTGCATCCTTCACATTTCCCGTGACGGTGATTTTCTTTTCCTGTTGCACGGCAGGAACCGATGCCGACTTTTCAGTGACCTGTTTTTTGCGCACGATGATCTGGCGGTCGTTGATGATATACTCAATATCCGTTCCTTCGAACATCTGCTGCAAAATGTTTTCAACACTGCGGCTCGTCACATCTACATTCACCTTCCGGTTCACATTGATGTTCGAACCATGATACACAAAAATAAATTCACTGTTTTTCTCGATGTAGGAAAATACATCTTTAATGCTTCGTCCGTTCATCTGAACCGTTAGCATGGTTTGCGCAGCATAAGAAGATTCCGCATAAACGGCAGATCCTCCATAACTGACCAGACATAAGGCTAAGCAAGCACTTTTGAGAAAATGAGTCGATTTTCGATCGATTTCTTCATTCTTTTTCATACATTTGTAACGTTTTTTCTTTGATACATAAATTTTTAGATTAAACAAGACTTTTGAGTCGAACGATCTGATCCATCGTTCGACTCTTTTTTAATTAAAAAAGAGTTTACATAGGCTTTTATTTTTTAGATATGATTATGTTTTTGTTTTCATCCACGTCATAAGTCAGATATAAAGATTGGCACAAAATGTTAACAACTTCTTCCGGTTTTTCCCTTAAATCCAATTTTCCCGAAACCGGGATATTTTTCACTTCACCGTCATACATTATCTGGCGTCCATAATGCCGGGACAGTCGTTCGAAAACATCTCCAGCCGTGCGATTATTCAATAGCATCATATTATTCTTCCAGCAGATATATTCAAAAACATCCACTTCTTTGACTTCCGTTCCTTCATCATCTATCGAAATCAACTGATTAGGACTTAATACCGCCTTTTCTTTATTTGTGGTTTCCACCTCGACTTTGCCTTCCACCAAAACAACCGACGAAACTAAATCTTCCTTATAAGCACATATATTGAATTGAGTACCCAGCACTTTCACCTCAAAATCTTTCGTTTTGACAATGAACGGTCGCGCAGGATCTTTCTTTACATCCAAATAAACTTCCCCTTCGACAATTATCTCACGTTTGCCTTTCTCGAATACGGCAGGATAGATCACACGGGAACCGGCATTGACATACATTTTCGTCCCATCTGAAAAGATAATATCGGCTTTTCGTCCTTTGGGCACCACAATCTGGTTGATTGCCTTCCTAGCGTCTTCTTTTTCCCGTCCTGATATCTTCTTTACGACCTGTTCATCCAGTTCCGGCTGCCCGTCTTCCCGGTATTTGACCGAAGCTTCATCTTTCAGTTGCATCTTATCGTTTTGGGCAAACAACACCACTTCATTATCCGGCAAATCAGGAATCTCCTGTTCCAACAAACTCAGGGAAACGCCCGGCTTATCATTTCCATATTTCCAGAATCCGATCCCAACAGCCAATAAAATAGCGACAGAAGCCGCTACTGCCGAAAACACATACCGAATCCGCAATTTATGCGAATGTTCACTCTCGAGCCGGGATTCGACTTCTTTCCAAGACAAAAGCACATCGTCACGGTCTACTGATTCCGTTTCATGCACTTTTTCCAGCAAATCCCGTCCTGCCTGGAAAAAAGAGTTTCTATCCTTTATGTTCTGTTCTCTATTCACGAATGGCTTTTTACCCTTATTACGGACAGAAACAGATTCGGTACTCACTTTTTCCGGGAAAAATGTTTTTTTTCTAAATATATTTTCTTTAATTTGGACAGACTCCGGAACAATAGGTTTTTACTGGACTGATAATTTATGCCTAATATCTCCGCAATATCTTCATGTTTCAGCTCATTTACATAATAAAGATAGATAATTTCCTGCTGGTGCGAAGATAATTCGGAAAAGGCATGCATAAGGCCGGCATAAGAGTCCTTATCCTCTTCATTTTCAAAAGTATTTTCCACGGTAAACATATCCTTATAGTCATCAAGGTCATCCGAACTCCTTTCCTTTTCGATCGTATCGATAATCTTATTACGTAACGTTTTAATCAAATACCCTTTTAAGTTTAAAGTCGGCGAAAGTGCGGAATGGTTCTGAATGATCTTTATAAATATGTCCTGGATGCAATCTTTTACTAATTCTTTGTCGGAAACCAATTTCAAGCCATAATGATAAAGATGGGAATAAAAACGGCAATATACTTCCTTAAACGCCTCTCTATTTCCTTCCAAACATAACTGCCACAGATTTTCTTCCGATATATCATGCATATCTATAAATACAAGATCTTTTCTGCGGGGGACAAAATTAACCTTATTTATCAATTAAAAAAAGAAAACCATATTATTTTCAGATGAAAAAGATATTACAAGTTAAAGTAGCATTTTTACTATAAGTCTGTTTTTATAACGAATGGTAGGACAACTCAGGGAGAAGATCTCTAAATATCTCCAGTTCACATCAGAACAAACATTCTATCACTACTACCTACTGTTGGTATCGCGTCGCCTCGGTCACATCTTTCACACAACGCAACAGCCCCTGTCCTTTTTTCCTGGGAAATCCTGCCGTACGGGAACCTATTCCGGTATATGAATCTCCCGAATAGAAATCAAGCATCATCACATACGCGTTGGCCGGCGTTGTATTCGGAGAAGTAGTGGACGACCAATATAATTTGTTTAATGCATAAGGAGTCGTTGCCGAGCCACCCGGCCACACGTAATTTATATTTGAGATATTACTTGTCACCGTACTGACATCCCCCCAAAGAGGATTGACCGTCGGATACATCAGAGACAAACGAAGTAAACGTACTGTCGATATAGATACATTTGTCCCACTCCCACTTATTGCGTATGTATAATTCGGATCGACCGAAGTCGTACCTTTTACCCCTGCCCCCATTACCCAAAGCTGCATCAATTCCAAGGATGTGGGGACACGCCATGTACCCAAATCCTTTTTATCGCTACGTTCGTAATAAGCATTACACCCTGTACGAACCGGATTTATCGTCGGAGTCGCCGGATCCGGCTCGGTACTGCCGGGTACATTATATCCGACAGCCTCATACCAATTCATCGTAGAACGTGTGACGGCACTGTTAACAACCGGATTACCATTCTTATCGCAATCACTCTTTGCCACCCTAATCATCATATAAGGCTTACGCACGGTATGATAGTTCGCTGTTAACGCTTCATAAGGTGCACCCGTACGCAAAGAGATAGAAACGATTCCGCGTGGTTGAAGCCCGATCGAACCTCCATAGTTCCACATCTCCTGATTCACGATAACAGGATACACACCACTTTGGTAATAAGGATACGTTTTGATATTAGGAGCTGCCTGGAGCGGATAATAAACCGGATTGCCGGGCGTCGACAATGCGGCTATCTCGAACCGGTAAGTCCGGTCGGGTTCCATCAGACAGCGCGAATATCCCATAGTCGAGGTACTCGCATACGTCTGCGCCTCCCCGAAGTTAGCGTAAGAAATGGCTCTGGCATACTGGTTAGCATTGCTCGTTCCATCAATCAACTGGGTTGAGCTCCAATATAACCCGACAGGATACGTACGAGCATTAAAATAGATATTTATCATCTGGATATGATTTTGCGAAGGCAAAAAATAAATAGTTTTCGTGACATCAGTAAGTGAAATCCCCTTATCTCCATTCAATCTCCAACATTGGTAAATGGCTTTTAAATTAGAAGAATTACCATTAAGATAAGTCACACCACGCCCTTCGGAATATTCATTTTCAGGGTGTATATTGGCATTACTTGATGCAAACGGAACAGCCGTATTCTGATAAGGGCTTTCCACACTCCAAAAACGCGAGTCCGACGGGTCTATGGTATAAGCGAAACCTCCTTGCCCCCACGGATAATCTTCGCCTTTATGAAGAACCAGATCTGTCACGATGCGCCATGACACCTCATTGGCTCCTCCACGCCCGGTAAGTTTCAGCGTAGCCTGATACCAGACATTCCGTTTCACATCAAAATTATTCCAATGATTATCTTTAAGGTCGAGTCCCAGGTAAACCCTGTAGGTCACCAGCCCGTCCTGTTCTCCGGCCGGCAGAGTAGAACGGTATTCGCACGTGACCTCTATATAGGAACACTGCCCCGGCTTTAGCGGAATCTGCGTTTTCGAAGAAGTACATTCTTCTCCAGGAACATTAGTCGGCAAAGCCCGTGTCCCTTGCATATTTTCAACCATATAAAGAGGGGTCGCATAATTATGCGGAAGATTATTCCCCGTAGGATCCTTCGGTTCCAGGTTTCCGTCGTTTACCGTTATATTATCACCATCGACAAATGTCGTCGTCGCTGTCGTTGGCGAGTTGGGAGCTATATAGCTAAAAACTTTCGGCACATTTTTAAGCTGTATGGAACGGACAGTAACAATCGTGCTGGATTCGAGAGCGGATTTATCAACAACTACAGTCACTTTAGCCGTCAGACGCTCCAATGTTATTTCGCCAAGATTGTATATTCCCGAAAGTGATCCGGCAGGCATATTGATTATTTTCACATCCGTAATGGCAGACATGGGGACATAATTGCCTGATAAAAAACCTGTACCCGACATAATGATTTTTTTTAATCCATTAAGATCCGTTAAATTTGCGACTGTACTGCCAATAGCCGATCCGGCATTGGCTATAAAAGCAAATATACGGCTCCCAGATGTCCCGCTAATCAACATCGGAAGGGATATATTCGACATCTCCGCCGAAGAAAAATATTTAAACGTAACAATTTTGCCAGTCAAAGCGTCAAAGATAAAAGCATTCAAATCATTCACATTATTTTCATTTACAGCAGATACTAAAGACCGGGTCGAAACCCTATGTCCTTCCGTCGCAAGAGTAAAAGTATAATTGACAGAAGCAGACTCGTTCAACACACGTTCTTCCTCCTCCAACGTACAAGCAGAAAGCATAATTATAAATAATATATTCAGAATCCGTTTCATATCAATATCTAATTTATTACAGGAATAACATCTTTAATTTTCCACCCATTAACTAATAATGATATCACAATATCATGATCATTTTTAGTGATATTTATTTCAAAGACAAATGTATCTTCTCTATCTATATTTTCTTGTGAAGAATACTTCGGATTAAGTCTTATATTCTCTATCATATCCTGATTATATATAACCCTGGATATCGCGGGTTCCTCTATGGTTAATATAGAAGTATGATCCAATACAAGCCGCATCATTTTGAAATTTGCTTCAAGTTGATTGTCTCCGGTTGAAATATGAGTTGGGACGTATTTAAACATACGATGTGCCATATCTATGGTATTATCAAATTTATACCTGCCATTGACTGATGTTATATATATATCTGGAATAGCCGAAGTATTCGCCAAAGCATTCAATCC
This sequence comes from Parabacteroides vesiculifaciens, assembly GCF_049860805.1. Lineage (NCBI taxonomy): Bacteria > Pseudomonadati > Bacteroidota > Bacteroidia > Bacteroidales > Tannerellaceae > Parabacteroides > Parabacteroides vesiculifaciens. Next base: position 278,771 of record NZ_CP187555.1, on the reverse strand, counting down.
GGTTATTTTCACCATTACGTTTTTTGTGTTTTTTATCAAATCGATATAAGTCAAGCTGTTGGCATCAGAGCTCGAAACCGCATGGGCAGCATAACCGAAAAAAAGATCACGAGGAACTGCCACTGGTTCCAAATATCCCTCCTGGGTTTCTCTATTTTCAAGCATAATACGCAGATCCTGTATATCTGTCATACCTGTTTCTAACTTGCTATCAAACTTGTTTGTCAAACGATCGAGCGTCCCTATCGAAAAGGTATTCAATCCACTGCCATAGCCGTATGCCACAACTTGATAACTTCCTTCAGGCAAAGGGACGGACATGATGTAATCATTTGTCAAAATCTCTCCGGCCTCGGAAGACATCTCCAAATACCTTCCCTTGTCATCAAAGATATACACAGCGATTTCAGACACATCCGAACCGAACAAATTAGTATAACGATTATTAAGCGTATATCCGAACTTCAACAGCAAAGTATTATCTTTACATGGAACGATATCCTCTTTGATGCAGCTTTGCACACAAAGCAATGTCAAAACAAATATTATATTTACAGATATACTTTTCATAAATTCATTTTTTTCAAAAGGGCCATTTTAACAACATAAACATTAAAACGACCCTCGCGCCTCAAACTACCAAACCGGATCAATAGACGTTATCACCCAAGGCTTAACGGTGACGGTACATACAACCGAGAGATTGCTGTCATACGGTTTATTAGCAGCTTGATTCTGAGTAAAAATCAGATTTTCAATACGATATACATAACCACGTTTAAACTCTAAGATGTTATTACCGGTTACTTTATCCTTATATTTGCTAACCAAAACATACAACGTCGTGGCACCTTCCGGATTATTCTGATAAGTGACATCCGTCAACTTCAAAATAAGATGCGGAATATCAGCCACCGGAGTAGTCTGCCCTGATGGGAGAGCGGAACTGGGGCAAACCTGGTAGGCCCATGATTTGTTAAGGCCGGAAGTTGGGACAGTCGTTGTGGAACCATTCGTCACATCCGGATAGAAAACGAGGCCTGAGCTTGTCGGAGTACAATAATCCACGTAGGTACTAGCAACCCAGCTGGCAGGAGGCGTAAACGAACCGCCTGAATAGTAAGGGAAATTCACATTGTTATCGAAATAACTAGTCCAAGACGAACCGGACCATCCTGACTGGCTCGTAATGTTTACCGGCGCATTCAAGTAAGGTGTAGCATCGAGACGAACAGATTCATTTACATTATTCACGTAGACACCGGCCAGTTTATATCCCGTAATATCAGTATTGATAGGGCTTCCAACCGTTTTATCCTGACAAGTGACCCTCGCTAATTCAAGGCGTGCCACAATTGGGGTCAATTCGACCGATGCATTGTAGGTATTACCACTTGACAGAGTAAAAGCCGGACTCAGCCCTGACATCGGCACATTTACGGCATCACCTTGTAGCTTATCCATACGCAACCGGGCATCGGTACTTGTGGAACCTTCGACAACGGGCAGTGTCTGGCCAGCGTCCGTCTTGATATTAGCCATAAAATACATATATTTGGCAGTTGCCGGAACACCGGTTATAGTCACCGTATTACCACTTGTAGCCGTAGTTTTCGTATTCGCCAATGTTTGTACTTCAGCTGCCGTCAATCTCCGCTGAAAAATACTGGTATAAGCATCATCCAAAAAATAAAGTTTTCCAGATTCTAAAAGAGCATATTCAGTAGTTCCTTTCTGATCGGTAATACCCTTTGTAAATGCCTCCTGCTTCACACTTAGCACAACATTTTTACTTTCAGTAGAAAGCCCATTTTCCACAAATTCTTCTTTGTTACAGGAGGAAAGAAGAAGGACTGATACAGTCATAAAAAACACCTTTCTAAGCATAATTTCATTTTTTAATAATTAATAATAGAAATATATACAGTAAAAACACTTTCTACCGTACAATGTTGTTACTTTTATCTTATTTTTTCAATTTAAATATTTTCTATATCCAAATCAGCCAAAAAAGCTTTCCCCAAGTAAAAATAAGCATCTCAAAAAAAAGATAAAACACTGATTAATACCTCATAACAAAACCCCATTTATAGAGCAGGCAAAGTAAGAAAAGATGGTTCTTTTTCTCAATTTAGTTAATTTCATATGTTTTCTTCAGGAAAGGACATCAAGTAGCATCAAAACGAAGAATCGATTATAAATATTTAACACAAAGAACAGGCGTTTTTTCACTATAATTGCATTAAGGTATTATCGATGACAGGTAAAACCAAGCACTTCGATACCTGCATTTTCTTAAATAAACTGCATCTAATGAATAATTTCCTCCAATCTGTCGTATATTTGTAGCTCAACGATCTGCCTGTCGACAATTGTCAGCAGGCCTGCCGATAATTGTCGACAAGTCTGCCGACAGTTGTCAACAGGCCTGCCGACGATTGTCGGCAAGCGATTAGATGGGAAGGAAAAACAAAATAGCCGAAGGGTAATTCCGATTATCAGCCGGGTAATTAAACAATAGAAACAATGGCAATTCAATTCAGCGTACACAAAACTCCGCAACCGAACGACAGGAAGGGGCAACAACAAACACATGCACGGGCGATCGCACGCAGTACACAAAAAATGGATGATATCTGCGCTTTGGTCTGTGAACGGGGCTCTATCTCGTCGGCCGACGTCAAAGCCGTGCTCGACTCTTTCGTCTGGGTAATCGGGCATTCGCTTAAATATGGTGACAATGTGGAGCTGGAAGGCCTGGGGCACTTCTCCCCTTCCCTGCGGACACTGAAGTTGCCGGACGGCAGGTCGGTCGTCAAACTCGACAATGTGAACTTCCGCTGTTCGGAAAAGCTGAAAAACGATCTGAAAACCGTCCAACTGGAAAAGGTAAAAAGCGCTCCCAGCTATATGCCGGAAGAACGCAAAACGAGAATGCTGGACTACCTGGACCGCAATGAAAGCATCACGACGATCACATACACCAAGCTGAACGCCTGTTCCCGCTACCAGGCGACTTCCGACCTGAAAAAATATGTCGAAGAGGGACTCTTATACCGCGTAGGTAGCAGTACGCATGTAACTTATTTGCTGGCGGAAAACGAATAACAACTTTCTGTTTATGAAAAAAAATATACTCCTTCTTTTCCTACTCCTCACCTCCGTCTCGCTTCGGGCGCAATACCCGCTGCTCAGCAAAGATGCCGAGATCAGTTTATTGACCGTTTCGCCATCGGAAGACGAAGTGTATACGGTTTACGGGCATACGGCTTTACGGGTAAGGGACGCATCGAAAAAGCTCGATACCGTATTTAATTACGGGATATTCGACTTTTCGAAGCCCAACTTCATCTACCGATTCGCGAAAGGAGAAACCGATTACAGGCTGGCGGCGCAATATACGCGTGATTTCCTGATCGAATACGAGATGCGGGGAAGTGAGGTAACCGAACAAATCCTGGACATCGATTCCGCCGGCAAAGCGCAGATATGGGAAGCCCTGATGATCAATAACCGGCCGGAAAACCGCGTGTACCGCTATAATTTCTTTTTCGACAATTGCGCGACACGACCTGCCGCCATTATCGAAGAGCAGGCGGGAGGGAAAATCGATTATAATACACGGGTTGAACCGCAAACTTTCGGAGATATGGTCAATAGCATGAACATCCCATTCACACCGCGTTCCTTCCGTGACATGATCAATCATTGCACACGGAATAAGCCCTGGCTTACATTCGGATGCGACCTCGCTTTAGGCAGCCCGACCGACCGTATCGCAACAACACACGAGATGATGTTTCTCCCGCTCTACCTGAAAGAAGCATTTGCTACGGCAACAATCACTCAGGCAGACGGGAAGCCTCAAAAACTGGTTTCTTCAACCCGGACTTTAATAGCAAGAGCGACTGGCGAAGCGGAAACAGGTACGGGCATTTTCACTCCGTCCGTTTGCTGCAAAGTCTTTTTCCTGATCATATTGGCAATTACCTGGTTGGAATGGCGCCGGAAAACCTATTTCAGGATTGTCGACTGCATCTTGTTTTTCATAGCGGGAGTGGCAGGCGTCGTGCTGTTTTTCCTAAGCTTCGTTTCGACGCATCCATGCGTTTATCCGAATTGGAATATCATCTGGTTACAACCTTTTGACTTAGTAGCTGTTATTTTGTTTGCAGTAAAAAAGTTAAGAAAGGCCGCATATTATTATCATTTTATTAACTTTGCGGCGCTTACGCTGATGCTGGCTGGCTGGCATTTCATTCCGCAGCACTTAAATACAGCATTTATCCCGCTGGTAATGAGCCTTTGGCTACGTTCGGGATATGGCGTTTACAGAAAAATATGGAACATCGGGTACGAAAAATACTAACATCGCTCATCGCAATCCTGGCAGCAACCAATCTGGAGGCTCAACAAAGCACGCCCAAATTGGTCGTGTGCATCACGGTCGACCAGTTGCGGGGCGATTATATAGAATATTTTTACAACACATTCGGCGAGCGCGGTTTCAAGCGGTTGATGAATGAAGGACTGGTGTATAACAACATCCGGTTCGAATTCTCGGATATTGACGAAGCCAGTGCCTTTGCCACCCTGTTCACTGGGAGCAACCCGAACTTCAATGGGATATCCGGAAAGAATATCTATGATTTTGACAAGGAAAAGGAAGTTTCAGTCCTGTACGACCCGGACTATCTCGGCAACTATACGAAAGAGCATTATTCCCCCCGGAAGCTGATCAGCTCCACAATCGGGGACGAGTTGAAAATCGCTTCCAAAGGCAGAAGCGACGTATATGCCATTGCTCCCAATCCCGAAAGTGCAATCGTCTCCGCCGGACATGCGGCAAACGGCGCTTTCTGGATGGACGACTACAACGGGAAATGGGCGACGACGACCTATTACAAAGGGCTTCCTTGGTACGTGGACCGCTATAACAACGGCCCGGAATCCTTGTCGGCACGCTTAGAACAGATGACCTGGACGCCGTCACTGTCGCCGGACAAATTCAACGCATTCCCTTACGTGCTGGATGAAATTCCTTTCAAATATACATTCAAGGAAAATACGAACGAGTGTTTCTTCAACCTGAAGACCTCGCCTTTTATTAATAAGGAGATCAACCGTCTGGCACTCCAGTTCCTCGAATACGGGGCTTTCGGTACACGTTCCTGCCCGGATATGCTTGCCATCACTTATTATGCGGGCAACTATCGCGGCAATATGCATAAGGAATATACCCGCGAGATACAAGACACCTATTATCAACTGGATAAGGATCTGGAACAACTGTTGGACAAGATCGACAAGAAGGTCGGATTGAGCAACACGCTGATCGTCTTTACCGGTTCGGGATATTATAAGAGTGAAGAAGAATATCCAGACGGCATGCTGCTGACGAATGGCGAATTCCATCCGAAACGTTGCGTCGCCCTGCTCAATATGTATCTGATGGCCATTTACGGCCAGCACACGAGTTGGGTAAAAGGATTCTATAACAACCAGATCTATCTGAACCGCAAAGCGATAGAAGATGCAAAACTGGATTTGACCGTCATACAGGAAAAGGCGGCCGAATTCCTGCGCGAATTCAGCGGCGTGCAATTCGTTGCGACCGAGAACGTCCTCCGTACGGGCAACTGGAACGAAAAGACTTCCAAATACCTGCACGGCACACATATTTCAAGCCGTGGCGACCTGATCATCGAGTTGCAGCCCGGATGGACTATCAACAACGACGATCCGAAAGCGAAAGTAAAAGTAATACGGAATAACGCAGTTATAACCCCGCTGGTGTTTATGGGCAACGGTATCAAGCCGGAACATATCTACCGGGAAGTAAAAGCCACAGAGGTCGCCCCCACGGTAACCCATGTGCTGAGGATCAGGCCACCTAATGCATCCCTCAGCCTCCCGCTGAGGGAATTGACAACTAAAAAATGATAATTGTCAGTTTCCCTGCTTAAAACAATACTATTTCACAAACTAAATAAAAAGAATAATAACGTCCGAAAATCGAGGTTGAACCATTGAATCCATAATTTTCAATTTTCAATTTTCAATTTTCAATTCAATAAAGTATATCATGGGATTTAATGAATTTATGACGAAGCTGTTCGGCAATAAGTCACAGCGAGACCTGAAAGAAATTACCCCGTACGTGGATAAGATCAAGGCCGTATATCCGTCAATCCAAAAGCTCTCGAACGACGAGCTTCGTGCAAAAACCGACGAAATCAAACAGCGTATCCAGGATTATGTAGCTGACGAACGCGCCCAAGTGGAAGAACTGCGCAAAGGCATCGACGACAAGGAACTGGAAGAACGTGAAGCGATCTGGGCGGAAGTAGACAAGATCGAAAAGAATATCACCGAAAAGATGGAAGTAGTACTGGAAGAATCTCTTCCCGAAGTATTCTCCATCATGAAAGATACGGCACGCCGTTTTGCAGAAAACGAAACGATCGAGGTTACGGCAAATGACTTCGACCGTAACTTAGCTACCAAATACGACTTTGTGGAAATCGACGGCGACAAGGCCCTCTACCACAACCATTGGGTTGCCGGTGGTAACGAAATCACCTGGGATATGGTCCACTACGACGTACAGCTGTTCGGTGGTGTCGTACTGCACAAAGGTAAGATTGCCGAAATGGCGACCGGTGAAGGTAAAACATTGGTGGCTACCCTGCCGGTATTCCTGAACGCCTTGACCCGTAACGGTGTGCACGTGGTAACCGTGAACGACTACCTGTCAAAACGTGACTCGGAATGGATGGGCCCGTTGTATATGTTCCACGGACTGTCGGTAGACTGTATCGACAAGCACCAGCCGAACTCCGACGCCCGCCGTGCCGCCTACAATGCAGATATCACATTCGGTACGAACAACGAATTCGGTTTCGACTACCTGCGTGACAATATGGCGATCAGCCCGAACGACCTGGTACAGCGCAAACACAACTATGCCATTGTCGATGAGGTCGACTCCGTGTTGATCGACGATGCCCGTACGCCGTTGATCATTTCCGGCCCGATCCCCCGCGGCGAAGAACAGCTGTTCGAACAGTTCCGCCCGAATGTGGAAGTTGTGGTAAGCGCACAGAAAGACCTTTGTTCCAAGATGCTGATCGAGGCCAAAAAGAAAATGGCAAGCAGCGATCAGAAAGAGGTAGAAGAAGGTTCTATCCAGCTGTACCGTTCCTTCAAGGGATATCCGCGTAACAAGGCGCTGATCAAATTCCTGAGCGAGCAGGGCGTAAAAGCCCAGATGTTGAAGACGGAAGAATACTTCATGTCCGAGAATATGCGCCACATGCACGAAGCGACAGACGAACTGTACTTCGTGATCGACGAAAAAAATAACAGCATCGAATTGACCGATAAAGGTATCGACTTGCTGACCGGCAAGACCGACGACCCGACGTTCTTCGTATTGCCGGATATCACCTCCCAGCTTTCCGAACTGGAACATATCCAGAACGAAGAAGAGAAACAAGCCAAGAAAGACGAGTTGTTAGCAAACTATTCCGTCAAGAGCGAACGCGTGCATACGATCAACCAGTTGTTGAAGGCTTACACCCTGTTCGAGAAAGACGACGAATATGTGGTGATGGACAACAAGGTCATGATCGTCGACGAACAGACGGGTCGTATCATGGACGGACGACGCTACTCCGACGGTCTGCACCAGGCCATCGAAGCCAAAGAACGTGTGAAGGTGGAAGCCGCTACACAAACATTTGCAACCATCACTTTGCAGAACTACTTCCGCATGTATCACAAGCTGTCAGGTATGACCGGTACGGCTGAAACGGAAGCCGGCGAATTCTGGGACATCTACAAATTAGATGTTGTCGTAATCCCGACAAACCGCCCGATCGCCCGTAACGATATGAACGACCGCATCTACAAGACGAAGCGTGAAAAATACAACGCCGTAATCGAAGAGATCGTCCAGCTGACCGAAGCCGGACGTCCGGTCTTAGTGGGTACGACATCCGTCGAGATCTCCGAATTATTGAGCCGTATGCTTACCATGCGTAAGATCAACCATAGCGTGTTGAACGCAAAGTTGCACCAGAAGGAAGCCGAGATCGTTGCCACAGCCGGACAGAGCAGTAAAGTGACGATCGCTACCAACATGGCCGGTCGTGGTACCGACATCAAGCTGTCGCAGGAAGTAAAAGCTGCCGGCGGTCTGGCCATCATCGGTACGGAACGTCACGAAAGCCGCCGTGTAGACCGCCAGTTGCGTGGTCGCGCCGGACGTCAGGGCGACCCGGGTTCTTCTGTATTCTTTGTTTCCCTCGAAGACGATTTGATGCGTCTGTTCGCATCCGAGAAGATCGCCGGACTGATGGATAAATTAGGGTTCAAGGAAGGTGAAGTATTGGAACACAGCATGCTTAGCAAATCTGTTGAACGTGCACAGAAGAAGGTGGAAGAAAACAATTTCGGTATCCGTAAACGTCTGTTGGAATATGACGACGTGATGAACTCGCAACGTAACGTAATCTATACCCGCCGCCGCCACGCCCTGATGGGAGAACGTATCGGTTTGGACGTATTGAATACGATTTATGACACTTCCGTTGCAATCGTCGACCAGCATGCCGATGGCGACTACGAAGGTTTCAAGCTGGAACTGTTCAAGACATTCGCGATGGAATGCCCGTTCACGGAAGAAGAATTCAAGAGCGGCAAAGCCGATAAACTGGCCGATAAGCTGTTCGACGAAGCACTGCAACTGTTCAAACGCCGTATGGAACGTATGACGCAGGTTGCCAATCCGGTGATCAAACAGGTTTACGAACATCAGGGTGCAATGTATGAAAACATCATGATTCCTATTACGGACGGCAAACGCATGTATAATGTTTCCTGCAACCTGAAAGAGGCTTACGAAACGGAAAGCAAGGCCATCACGAAAGCATTCCAGAAATCAATCGTCCTGCACACGATCGATGAAGCCTGGAAAGAACACCTGCGTGAAATGGACGAACTGCGCCACTCGGTACAGAACGCCAGCTACGAAAACAAAGATCCTCTGTTGATCTACAAGCTGGAATCCTACAACCTGTTCAAGAGCATGGTGGACACGATGAACCGCAAGACGGCAGCCGTCCTGATGCGTGGCCAGATCCCTGTCCGCGAAGAGCCGACCGAAGAAGAAAAGCAGGCCATGGCTGCCCGCCAAGCTGCTATGGAAGAGGCTGCCCGCCAGCGCATCGCCATCCAGAAAGCCGAAGCCGAACGCCGTCAGGACATGAGTAAATATCGTGCTGAAAAGACCGATATCTCCGGTAACAACGATCCGGAAGAACGTGCCCCGCAGCAGCCGCGCCAGGAACCGGTCCGCGCCGAAAAACGTGTAGGCCGCAACGATCCCTGTCCTTGCGGAAGCGGTAAGAAATACAAGAACTGCCACGGACAAGGTTTATAGTCCTATCCGGTAACAAGAAAGCAAAGGCGGCCCCGAAAAGGCCGCCTTTATTTGTCTTTTCAAAAAATAACATTTCCGGAATATCATTTTGTCATATTATTTGTATATTGTGGACCAATAATCCATTAAATCCTAACAATATGATCATCGGAATTCCTAAAGAAATCAAGAACAATGAGAACCGCGTGGCACTTACGCCCGCCGGTGCTAAGGAGTTGGTAAAACGAGGACACACCGTGTATGTACAACATACAGCCGGTGAAAACAGCGGATTCCCGGATGCTGCCTACGAGGCGGCAGGTGCACAAATCCTCCCCGCTATCGGAGATGTATATAAGATAGCCGAGATGATCGTAAAAGTAAAAGAACCGGTCGCTGTCGAGTACCCGCTCGTGCGAAAGGGGCAATTACTCTTCACCTATTTTCATTTTGCCTCAGACGAAACGCTGACATTAGCGATGATGAAAAGCGGCTCTATCTGCCTGGCCTACGAGACGGTCGAGAATCCCGACGGCACGCTTCCCCTCTTGATACCCATGAGCGAAGTGGCCGGACGTATGTCTACACAGGAAGGAGCCCGTTTCCTGGAAAAGCCGCAGGGAGGAAAAGGAATCCTGCTGGGCGGTGTTCCGGGAGTCAAACCGGCTAAAGTGCTCGTCTTGGGCGGCGGCGTAGTCGGACACAGCAGCGCGTTAATGGCCGCCGGTATGGGCGCAGATGTCACGATAGCCGATATCTCGCTGCCCCGCCTGCGTTATCTGGACGAGATCATGCCTGCCAATGTCAAGACTTTATATTCTTCCACCCACAACATCGAACAGGAGCTGCCGGCAACGGACCTGGTGATCGGCGCCGTGCTGATACCGGGAGCCAAAGCCCCCCACCTGATTACCCGCGATATGCTCAAGCTGATGAAGAAAGGCAGCGTGCTGGTAGATGTCGCGATCGACCAGGGCGGTTGTTTCGAAACCTCCCACCCGACCACTCATGCCGATCCGGTCTTCGAAGTAGATGGTATCGTACACTATTGTGTAGCCAACATTCCGGGAGCCGTGCCCCAGACCTCGACTCTCGCCCTTACCAACGCCACGCTTCCGTACGTCCTGAAATTGGCGGACAAAGGATGGAGACAAGCTTGTGAAGCCGACAAATCGCTGGCACTCGGACTCAACATCGTGGAGGGGAACATCGTTTACCCGGCAGTGGCAGAGGCTTTTGAGTTGCCCTGCTTTCCTGCCTTGTAACAGGGCAACCGCGCCCAAATAAATTATTCCGGTTCTTGTCAGTTTCGAACCATAAATGATGATTTATCTGTTACTTTTGGCTTGATCCAAAAGTAACCAAAAGATCAAGGCTTAACCGTCCGGTCTACTCCGGGTAAAGGTTCCGCTGTCGCCTGCGAAACTCGCTTCGCTCAAACAGCGCAGGCTCCGGACGCTACACCTTTACCTTCCGCTTGACGACCGTACGCTTAGGCCTTTCTTAGAAAGCTGCGCTTTCTCTTGGGATGGCCGATACCGACAGTTCTTTTGCGATATCGGCAGTTCTTTTACAATACCGGAGGTTCTTTCCGTCCCCGTGCGGAGCACGGGGACAAGCCTGTTCCCGCACCTAAAGTTGTCGACAAAACAGCAAAGCCGGCAGTAGCACCATCCTCAACAGAGCCGTCAGGCTCTATTCCGGCCTAAGCTGGTGAGCGTTAAGCGCAGCGAACGGAGGGAACGGAGTAGCGAAGCAGGTTCGGCCTTGATCTTTTGGTTACTTTTGGATCAAGCCAAAAGTAACTGATATTACCCGAGATCACATACTAAGCATTGATAATCAGCTTCGAATAAAAAGTATTTCACGTCCGCCACGACAAAGTTACTTTTCAGGCAGTCACTTCTTCGTTTTGAAATCACCCCTTCATATTCTTTATAAATCTAAAAAAACATAAAATCCTTTTGTCTCTTACGCTACACTTACTACCTTAGTCGAACTAATTTTAAAAATTACATTTAATCACCATGAAGAAAATTATCTTATTACTGGCTTTTTGCCTGAGTGTAGGCAATTTATTCGCACAAGATGCGAACGCGGACAAACTGCGAGAAGAAGGAGACGCAGCTATGACTGCAAAGAACTATCCCGAAGTTGTAACAAAGTACAGCGAATACCTGAAACTTACGAACTATGAAGACGAAAGCCGTATCTTTAACTGTGCATTTGCTGCTTACAATGCTAAAAAGTATGACGATGCTATCAAGTTCTACGACATGGCCATTCAAAAAGGCTATAAAGCAGACGATGCCTATGTTGGGAAAGCAATGTCTTTACGCAGCCAGGACAAAGCTGCCGATTTTACAGCTACAGTCGAAGCCGGTCTGAAAGTAAATGCCCAGAACGCAAACCTCGAAAAACTTTTGTATGCTTATTGCATGAAAAAAGGACAGGCTGCCCAGAAAGCAGGTAAGACCGACGAAGCGGAAGAACTGTTTAAAGACGTATTGGTTGTAGGCAACACCAAATACAAAGGCAATGCCCTGTACAGCCTCGGCGTCATGTTCTACAATGCAGGTGCAAAGATCCTCACTGAAGCCAATCCGATCGCAACATCCGATCCTGACAAATATGCTGCCGAAAAGAAAAAAGCAGATGCTCAAATGGCAAAAGCGAAAGGATACCTGGAACAGGCAGTCGCCCTGAATGCAGCCGATGCCAACTCCAAGAAGATCTTAGACGCCATCAACGCAGCGAAATAAACAATATCTAAAAACTTCATAACGGGAAATCCCCCGTATATCGAGAGACGTTCGTCTTATCCGATATACGGGGGATTCCTTTTTTATTTTCACCTCCATTACCAAAAGAAACATAGGTGCTTTGAAATCGAAACATATATGCTTTAAAAGCAAAGCATATATGTTTTGCAAGGGATGCCTGTCGCCTCATGAAAAGACAGGCACGCCTCCATGAAAAGACTTGCACCTTTTTCCGAACACCCTATAGGCTTTCAGCAAACAACCTATAGCCCGTTTACAGATTGCCTATAGGCTATATTTTTTCATTCCCGCCCCCTGTTTTATGGGACGGAAGCCATAAAAACCACCTCTTTATTCGACTTTCACAAAGTGCCTTCACCCTTCACATCTCCCGTAAGCTGTTAGCTGACTACGAGTTACAGTGAAGAAACTATCTAAGAAGTCGCAATCCCGACATCCCGCGTCAGGCCTGGGATAGCATCCTAAGTTGATCATTAGCTTAGGGTAAGAGGCGGATCAAGCCCGCCATGAAAAAGTTACTTGTAAGCGTCTCCGCGATCCCCTCCTGTATATTAGTTATTCAATGACAAGGGATCCATTTATCCGGTAGTAAATTTCTAAAGACCGAATCCTGTGCTGTTGGCTGTATATCGGCCAACCTGTTGAACAAGTCCGTGAAATAATCAAAAGTATTAAGATTGTGAAGTCTGGCCGAACAAGCCAGAGAATAAAAAAGAGCCATTCTCTGTGCCCCGGCATGGCTACCGGCGAAAAGTGAGTTGCGGCGGCTCAGGCTGATGTAACGGTTTATCCGTTCAATGCGGTTGTTGTCTAATTGGTAGTCCGCTGATTTTATATAATTGCATAAAACATCATACAGGTTGAGGGTATAGCGAACCGCTTCCCCCATAAGCGACTTGGGCAAAGTTTGCGGATCGGATTGTATACTTTCCAATTTGGCCTTTAAGCGTCCGAGGATAGGAGGTGCGTATTTTTTGCGCCAGGCCAGTATCTGTTTTGGTTCCCAATCGGGCGGGATAAGATGTTCATTCTGATATAATTCATTGACAATATCGACTACTTCCTGCGCTTGCCTATCCTCCTTCATATCCAGGAACTTCCTTTTACAATGCTGGAAACATGCCAGGGGGATGATGTCAGGATATTCTTCTTTCCTAAAGTCGGCGTAAGCGGCATATCCGTCTGTCTGTAAAGCCCCTTTATAATCAGTAAGCAGCTTTTCGGCTATGCTTTTAGAGCGGGAGCCGTTTTCATAAATAAAAGCGATTAATTCCGTATGGTTGGCATACATGCCCCAGAGATATCCTTTACGGACTTTCTTGCCCGATTCATTCTTTTCATTGACAAGCACTTTGTAATAAGTCTCATCCATTGACAGATAGGAATCTTCCAGTATGGACTTTTTCAGCACTTCGTACATACGCTCCAACAAACCGGCTGATTTCGCAATCAACCCATGGGCCGTTTGTTTGCAAAGGGCTATGCCCTGCTCGTTGAACAACTTGACGATCCTTTCCACCGGCAGGGAATAGATATAGCGCAATTGCAATATGCCGCTAAGGAAACTGCCATCATAGGAAGAGTTTTGCAGGGGAGCTTTGGGGGATTTGCCGTTGTATATGTTATCGCCTTGCACACAGTTGTACTGCCGATAGATATGTTTCTCAAACCAACCCGGGTGGTAAGAGTAACGGATGGAATCAGTGTGACTGATTATTCTGGCTTTAAGAGGGTCGAAGTCCGGATCGCAAGGATAGATCTCGTGCAAACGGGTTTCCACATTGAAATACTCTTTACGTTTCACCCCATTATTGCCGCGGCTTTTGGGATCGAACTTCGGTTCCTCCGGGATATTCTTTGCCTCCTCTTTTTCCTCTTGCTTGCGGTTTATCTTTTCGGACTTGTTTTCCAGCAGTTTGCCTAATGCGCGTTTCTGGTTTTTCAGCCTGTTGGCGTCTGCTTTGCTTTCCTGAAAAGAGGAGGTTAAGGACTGGAGGGTTGCCTGAAGTTCGCTCACACGGGATGTCAGGGACTCCACTTGCCGAAGTAACTCTTCTTCCCGCCTGCCGGCAGCCAAAAGTTGATCCCTGAGGAAAGTAATGGTATCCTGCAGTATGTTTGTCCTCTGTTTCCCTGTCATGCCGCAAAGATATGAAAAGGGAATGGAATTAAATAATTATGCCACAATTATTTTACTTGTAAATAACTGTGGCATAGATATATGTGATATAAAGGACGCCATTAGACAGGTCCCTTGAAGCGTTTGCGGAACCGTGCGCTTTTCAGGCTCACCCCCTCCATCATCAAAAAGAAACTTTCCCACCTCATCTGATAACGGCCACTGCCGGGGTCAAAACAAGGTATTTCAAACGTCCCCTCTTCCAGACGTTTCTGATAAAGGACAAAACCGCCTTTTTCCCAGTGCAGGAGCTTGATTATTGTACGGGATTTGTTAACGAACAAGAATACTTCACCCGATACGGGGTTACGCTTGAGATCGTTCCGGACAATCACGGACAAGGCATTGATCCCTGAACACATGTTTACATAGCGGGGACATAAATAGTAATTTAACGACTCGGTCAGCGCGAACATGTGTCCTCCTTTCTTCCGTAATAGAGGTGGATAAAATGGCACAATGTTTCGGCAACGCATTCTTTTATCTGGATGATTCCCCCGTCGGGGAATGTGATATGAATCCCTTTAAGCAGTTTCTCTGCATCCACTAAGCGGGTCTCTTTTACTTTTTCACGCCCTGTGAATTGAAGCGGGATCATTTCTCCTGCTACACTCTGGCAGACGGCCTGATCTTCCAACTGCTTACAATGGTAGCGTTCCAATACTATTCCCAGTTGAATGGCCTTGGGATCCATGCCATGGCGGCGCATCCATTGACGAACGCTATCCACACGCAAGCCATAGCTACGACAATAAGCTACAAAGTCTAAATCTTCGCCTGCTTTTAGACGATTTTTATACTCTTCTGCATACTCTTGAATACTTCTTCTTTCCATTTTTTTAAGACAAAGGTAGAGACTCTTTTATAAGGGGAAAAGAGGGGATCGCGGAGACGCTTACAGTTACTTTTATATAGTCCCTCCACAGGGTTCACTATTTCTATCTGGGCTACAACAACTTGCAGGCATTGTGAAGGTGAACCCCAAACAAATGAATTGCAAATCCATCGCTTATTTGAAGAAATACCTGAAAATATCGTTCCCGTTTGCATAGATCAGCAATGCGAACAACAGGAACATTCCGGTGATCTGCGCATATTCGAGGAACTTGTCGCTCGGCTTGCGGCGTGCAATCACTTCGTAGAGCAGGAACATCACGTGTCCGCCGTCCAGAGCCGGAATCGGCAGGATATTCATAAAGGCAAGGATGATGGAGAGGAAAGCCGTCTTCATCCAGAACGCCTGCCAATCCCATTCAGCCGGGAAGAGGCTGCCGATCGTTCCGAAGCCGCCCAAACTGGAAGCACCCTCTTTTGTAAAGACATATTTCATGTCGCTGATATAACCTTTCAGTGTATTCACACCCAGCATGACACCGGCAGGGAAAGACTCGAAGAAACCGTATTTACGAGTCACCGTCTGGTACATATCAAAAGGGGAAACAGGATAGACACCCATCTTCCCGGCCGTATCCGTATGCAACGTCAACGTTTGCGGGACACCGGCACGATAGAAGCCGACTGTGACATCCTTATCCTTATTTTGTGCAAGCACCTCTCCCACTTCATAGAAAGAAGGGGTTACGATGCCGTTGATAGAGACGATACTGTCTTTCGGCTGTAAACCGGCAACAGCGGCAGGCGATACACCACTTAGCGTTTCACCCAGTTCGCGCACGACCATCGGGAAACGATAGGAGGCAAACCCCTTCTTATCCCGCATAACGCGCTGTGCCATATCTTCAGGGATGGGAATAACCGTCTCCACACCGTCACGCAAAACCGTTACGTTCTGCGCATTGAGGACATGGCGGAAACAGTCTTCACCGAAACGCTCCAACTCCGTATCGTCCGCTTTCAGCAGGATATCTCCATCCCGGAACCCTACGCTGTGGAACGTTTCACTGTAGTCCATACCGGCCTTCACATTTTTCAGCGGCAGGAAAGTATCGCCCCAGGTGAACAACACCATCGAATAAATAAACAACGCCAGCAGAAAGTTAAACAGCACGCCGGCAACCATAATCATCAACCGCTGTCCGGCAGGCTTGGAACGGAACTCGTAAGGCTTCGGCGGCTGTGCCATCGCCTCCTTGTCCATACTTTCGTCGATCATACCGGATATCTTGCAATAACCTCCCAGGGGAAGCCAACCGATACCGTATTCCGTTTCACTGTTTTTAGGCTTGAATTTAAAAATCGAGAACCACGGGTCAAAGAAAAGGTAGAACTTCTCTACCCGGACCTTAAAGATACGGGCAAAGATAAAATGCCCGAACTCGTGGACTAACACTAATATCGATAAGCTCAGAATGAGCTGAAGGGCCTTAACTAAAAATGTCTCCATCGTCTTTTTAATTGAAAATTGAAAATGGGAAGTTGAAAATTAAAACGGATACGTTATCTGCTGATACCGTGTTTTAATTGGTCTTTACTCATTCTCAATCGTCTATTGCTAATTATTTAATTATTAAACATTCATTCTCCTTGTCAATTGTCCATTGTTAATTTTCAACTTTCAATTTTCCATTTTCAATTGCCATCCTCCGCGCCTCCGCATCCGTCGCCACATAATCTTCGTAGGTGGGAGTCGGGATAAAGGTGGCTTTTGCCATCGTTTTTTCGATCACGTCGCTCATCTGCAAGAAACCGATCTCGTCACGCAGGAAAGCGGCAACCACCACTTCGTTGGCCGCATTCAGGATACAAGGCATATTTCCGCCTTTCCGGACCGCATCGAAAGCGAACGCCAGGTTACGGAAACGTTCCATATCCGGCTCCTCGAAAGTAAGCGTTGCATATTGGGTGAAATCCAGACGGGGCGCCTTGCTGTGCAATCGTTTAGGATAAGAGAAAGCATAGCTGATCGGCAGTTTCATGTCGGGGATGCCCAGCTGGGCGATCACCGCGCCATCTTCGAACTGAACCATCGAATGGATCACCGACTGCGGATGCACCACGACCTGTATCTGTTCCGGCGTAACCCCGAACAGCCACTTCGCCTCGATCATCTCGAACCCCTTGTTCATCATCGACGCCGAGTCGATCGTGATCTTCGCGCCCATGCTCCAGTTCGGATGCTTCAACGCCTGCGCCTTGGTCACGACCGCCAGTTCCTCCATTGTCTTGGTACGGAAAGGGCCGCCTGAAGCCGTCAGCAATATCTTTTCCACCGGATTCTCCCACTCTCCCGCTAAACACTGGAAAATGGCAGAATGTTCAGAATCGACTGGCAGGATAGGCACTTTGTGTTCGACAGCCAAGGCTGTGATCAGTTCGCCTGCCACTACCAACGTCTCCTTGTTTGCCAGCGCGATCGCCTTACCGGCTTTGATCGCGGCAATCGTCGGTTTCAGCCCGGCATACCCCACCATCGCCGTCAGCACCATGTCGATCGGTTCCGACTGCACGACCTGGGCGATGGCATCCGAGCCCGCCCACACCTTGATGGGAAGGTCTTCCAACGCCTCCTTCAGTTCGGGATATTTCTGCTCGTTGGCGATTACCACCACTTCGGGCATATATTTACGTGCCTGGTTGATCAGCAGATCCACCTGATTATTGGCAGTGAGGGCATACACTTCAAAAAGGTCGGGATGTTCGCTGACAACTTCCAAAGCCTGCGTTCCGATAGAACCTGTAGAGCCTAATATGGCCAAGTTTCTTTTCATGCGTATTAAAATGCTATATATTCTTCGGGGTTGACCGGACCACCTTTATACCACAACTCGAAATGGAGATGCGGGCCGGTCGACAATTTGCCCGTATTGCCTACCAGAGCAATGGCCTCGCCCGCAACGACACGGTCGCCCACCTCTTTCAGCAATAATTCATTATGTTTATAGATCGATAAAAAACCGTTCTTATGCTGCACCTGTATCACATTCCCGGAGTTCGGATCGAAGCCGGCAAAGACCACCGTACCATCCAATGTCGCCAGCACGCTTTCTTTCGGGGCGGCAACCAAGTCCACGCCATAATGCCGGATATTGGCATCATAATGCGAAGAAACCACTCCATTGACAGGTTTATAGAAAAAGACACCGTCGGTAGGAACCGGGTTCGGGTCCAGGACAGCTAAGTTATATTTCTCCGCCTCTTCAAAGTCTTTTACGAATTTCTTCTCCTCCTTCGTTTGCGGAATCTCATAGTCAGGATTCACCCGCGCCAACGAATCGATCTCTCGAATCGAATCGATCGGCATCGTTCCCGACAGGATACCGGCTACATTATTCAGATAAAGAGATTGTATCTGTATCATCCTTTCCAGCGAATCGGCACGCAGGGCATTTTGCATGATTTCCTTACGGACCTCCACATCCAGATAGCCCGGCAGGTAGTTACGTATCGGCGTCTTAATGATAATCAAGGCTGTAAAGGCGATCAGCAGGAAAGCAAACAAGCCTAACATCGCAAATGCGGAAAGCTGCGACAACCGGAAAGACCATACTTCTTCCAACGTTCCTTCATTGAAGAAAGACAGTTTGTATTTAAACCGGATCCGGTGCCAGAATGATTTCTTATTTGTTCGTCTTTGCTTTTGTGCCATGTGTATTCGTCAATTTCATAAATCCAGCAAACCTTCCGGAATGGAAACGGTCAGCGTCTTATTCTCATGATCGGCAGACAGGATCAGCTCTTCGGCGGCAGGCAACAAAAGCTCTTCGCCGTTATGGTCGATCTGCAAAAGGACGTTGATGGTCGACTCGTCGACATCAGTAATCTCGCCGATTTCGCCATGATGCCCGTCTATGACGCGGTAGCCGATAAAACTGTCCCACGTCATATCTCCCACCAGGTCGTCCTCATCCACTTCATCGAGCGAATAAAAGACTTCGCGGTTTGAAAATTCACGGGCTGCTTTCTCGTCGTCCACATTCTTCAACTTCAGAAGAATGACGGTATCCGTCTTATAGCGGTACTCCTCAATGAAAAAAGGGACTAAGATCCCGTCCATCTCGCATATGATATACGGATCGTCCGAATCATCGAAAACGTCGCTGTTCGTAACCAGCGCGATCTCCCCTTTTATGCCATGAGGTTTGGCAAACTGTCCTATCTTGAAAACATCTTCTTTTTTAATCATGACAAGAATGTTTAAAGTCGGGTAATACGTGCCCCGATGCTGTTCAACCGTTTGTCAATATTCTGATACCCGCGGTCTATCTGGTCGATATTGTGGATATGGCTGGTTCCTTCGGCGCTCATCGCCGCGATCAGCAAGGCTATACCCGCACGGATATCCGGAGATACCATGTTGGAACCACGCAGTTTGAAACGATTGCCCAACCCGATCACCGTCGCCCTGTGCGGATCGCAAAGGATGATCTGCGCCCCCATATCGATCAGTTTGTCGACAAAGAAAAGGCGGCTTTCGAACATCTTCTGATGGATCAGCACGCTGCCGACGGCCTGCGTCGCCACAACTAAGAAGACACTCAGCAAGTCCGGCGTCAGTCCCGGCCAGGGAGCATCGGCAATCGTCATGATGGAACCATCGATGAAGGTATCGATCTGATAGGAATCATGCGTCGGAATATGGATATCGTCGCCGGTCTGTTCGACCGTAATCCCCAGGCGACGGAATGAGTCGGGAATAATCCCCAACATATCATAGCCTGTATTTTTGATCGTGATATCGGAACCGGTCATAGCGGCCATTCCGATGAAACTGCCGACCTCGATCATATCCGGCAGGATCGTATGCGAAGTGCCTCCCAGCGCCTCAACCCCTTCTATTGTCAACAAATTGGAGCCGACACCCGAAATACGGGCTCCCATACGGTTCAGCATGGAAGAAAGTTGTTGCAGATACGGTTCGCAGGCGGCATTATAGATCGTTGTTTTCCCTTCCGCAAGCACAGCCGCCATCAGGATATTGGCCGTACCGGTCACCGAAGCCTCGTCGAGCAGCATATAAGCGCCTTCCAGCTTCTTCGCCTCTATCTCGTAGAGCTGGCGGTCGGAATCGTAACTGAAGCAGGCTCCCAACTTCTGAATACCGACAAAATGGGTATCCAGACGACGACGCCCGATCTTATCGCCTCCCGGTTTCGGGATCAACGCTTTACCAAAACGGGCGACCAGCGGACCGACAATCATCACCGAGCCGCGCAGGGAACCGCTTTTACGCAAGAATTCGTCTGTCTCGAGATAATTCAAGTCGACGGCATCGGCCTGGAAAGTATAGGTATCGGCAGCCGGATGTTCCACCTTCACCTGCATATCGCGCAGGAGTTGTATCAGGTTATTCACATCCAAGATATCCGGGACATTATAGATTGTCACTTTTTCCGGCGTAAGCAAAGTTGCACAAATGACCTGCAGGGCCTCATTCTTTGCGCCCTGCGGGACAATCTCACCGGACAACCGGTAACCGCCTTCTATGACAAATGAACTCATCGGCCTTTACGTGAATAATTTTTCTTGTTAGTCGTATTGTTGCGAGCAAGTATATCACGGCTTTCCGCCAGCTTGTGCACTTCTTCATCCAGGATGATCCGTCCTTCGGACAGCTCGTCGAGGTCTTTGAAGATCTTCCGGTCGTCTACAGACTCCTTGTTCCAGGTCAGGAACGACTTCTTCATCTGCGTAGCCAGCAATTTGATCAACTGGTCCTTTTCCATGCCCGGTTCGAATTCGGTTGCTTTCTGGATCATTTTCTCAAGCGTCTTGCCGTAATGACGGTAGCGGATACGTGAATTATTATAAGGTATGCGCGGGGGACGCGAGTAAAGGTCTTCTTTCTTCACGATCTCGTACGGATAATCGATATCCAGCTTAAAGTCGGCCATAATAGCCAGGTGATCCCAAAGAATATGTTTGAAGTCGTTTACATCGCGTAAGTGGGGAAACATATTTCCCATGATGTTGATTATTGTGTCTGCGCAGCGTTTACGTTCTTCCCTGTCCTGAATGGTAATGCAATAGTCCACCATATTCTGTATATTGCGTCCATATTCGGGCATAACCAATTTCTTTTCTTCTGTATTATATTTCATTACAAATTCTGTTTATTCGGCAAAGTTACAGATTATAATTCATTTAAACAATACAGCTCTGCCGGCAATCTAAAAGATAACAGACAGGGGACAAATCTTGTTTCCCCTTGCATTTATTCTGTAATCAGTGACACCAATTATAAAATCACCGCCACTGATTATATAATCAGTGGCAATGATTATGTAATCGCTGACACTGATTACAGAATTTATTTGAAGGAAATAGATTTTTATCGCCTGCCTATAGAGTTTTTAGTACCTCTCCATAAATTTTTATCCGAATTAAATTCCGATCTTTACAACCAGACAAAAAAACAAAGCCATGATCGACACATTAACATCACTACGGTTTATATTCGCCATAATGGTTTTCAGTGCACACTGCTACGTGATAGACAGCTTTTTCAATACCCACTTTTTCAAAGAAGGGTTTGTCGGTGTCAGCTTCTTTTTTGTATTGAGCGGTTTTATCATAGCTTATAATTATCAAAAGCGACTAAGCGAAAACAAGATAACCAAACGAACTTTTTGGGTGGCACGCATAGCCCGCATTTATCCGCTCCATTGGCTGACGTTATTGATTGCCGTTGTATTAGGCAACTATGTAATCGCGTCGGGAGCAATGGATTGGCTCAAACACTTTTTAGCTTCGCTCACACTGACAAACAGCTACATACCCAAAGCCGATTATTTCTTCTCATTCAACAGCCCTTCCTGGAGTTTATGTTGCGAGCAGCTTTTTTATTTCTGCTTTCCTTTCCTCATTCCGTTAACCAAGAATTACAAGCATCTGCTTTATGTTTTTGTAATTGCAACCATTCTGATCGTTGTCGGTATGCATTTTACTCCTGAAAGCGATATTAAAGGATATTGGTATGTGAATCCGATCACCCGGCTCCCGGACTTCCTCGTCGGTATGCTGCTATTCCAGCTATACGACCGACTGAAAAACAAAAACATCACCTTATCTCAAGGGACTCTCATTGAAATAGCTTCCATTATCTTATTTTTCGCTTTTTATTTCTATGCGGTAGAAATACCTAAAGTATATAGATACTCCTGTTACTATTGGCTACCGGTAGCCGCGATCCTGATCAGTTTCTCATTGCAAAAAGGCTACGTTTCGCGTCTCCTGTCCAATCGCTTTTTAATAATAGGAGGAGAGATCAGTTTCAGTTTTTATCTGATCCATCTTTTTGTTCTGCTCACCTATTCGGAATGGCAGAAAGGAAGCAGCTTCCATATAGCGTGGTATATTGCAGTTCCGGTTCTGTTCGGCATTATCGTCCTGCTTAGCCTGCTTTCCTACTACTATTTTGAAAAGCCTATGAATAAGCGTATAAAAATATGGCTAAACAAATAATCAGCAGGATATGCCGGTTTAGCGGTAAAACCTTTCATTGCAGGAGACACGCGATCCTTTCTCCCAACCGCCAAAGGTAAAACCGGATTTTGGCGTTGAACGGCCGAACGTGATTTGTTCATCTACCTCCCGTATGCCATGAAGCCAACGGTAAGGTTCCCGCAGGCTCCACATCAATTCGATTTGGTCGCGGGAAGAAAGCGGGAGATTCTCCCGGCATCTACCTTTAAGGTTTTCAATGTTGAACGTCTCTTGCATATTGTCTATTCTCTATGTTATAAAAAAATACAACGCCTATTCTCACGAACGGGCGTTGCTGTATTAAACCTTGCCGGTGATGTGAGGCCACCGGCACACCTCTTTTCAAAAAATGTATGATATATTAATTATAAACAAAGACGGCAGCACACAAAAAAGGCGTGGGACTGCCGCCATTATCCCGATAACAGGCACCCCAGGCCTCGCACATAGATAATAGACAACAGCCCACGCCAGATTATGGTTATACATTCTTCATGTATATACAATCGACGTGAGCATTTTGTTGCTATTATCCCGATGTGCTAAAATTGGGGTTTCGTTACCGCGGAATAATATCGCAAAATACTTTACTCAAACAAGCATTGCCCGGAGTTGTCGCTACAACTCTTGTAAGGCAATCATGTAACAAAGGTAAACATTATTTTTCAAAAACAAAGTTTAATAACGATCGATTCAAGATACCAGATCAAAATCATATCCAGTTTAAGAAATAATGAGATAATGTGCCAATATGCCAATGGAGGAAATAATGAGCCAATTAAATGATGATTTATGGGTATATTTAAGGTGTCGCTGTAGGGGCGGGTTCTAAACCCGCCCGATTGCAACATGTATATTTGTCGATATCGGGCAGGTTTAGAACCTGCCCCTACGGAACGACAATCATTTTGCATGACCATGTCATCCATGTTTCACACCCATAAATCATCATTTATGATTCATTTCTGGCAGATCTTGAAATAAATCCCTCAAGACGTATTCCATGTAAATAATAGATCTTATCATCAGTTTTCTCAATGAAGTCATTCAACAAGAAGTGATAGTCGATGATCGTAACGGAAAAGTTGGAGAAGGAACCCGACGAGACGGCTGATTTTGGTTTACCTGTTGGCAGATTGCTTTGATAATACAAGAATATGACAATAACCCCCATTTTGCCCTTTTTCTATTTCATCTGAAATTCCGGTTCATTTTGAACTTACATTTTGTCTCATCGGGCGGTTTTTGTTTGACAACAGAGAGTATGTGATAAGCAACTTATCCCGTTATCAGCTCCGTTGTGTCAGTCTGACCGGAAAAAACAAGAAAATATGATAAAGCTAAACTTCCGGAGAATCGAATATTTGCGGACAAAGCCGGGACGCTTTCCGTTTATGTCAAAACTCTTTTTCCGGCTTTCCGCCGTGAGGTGCGCAGAACTTTCCCACGACGACCGTCTTCGTTGCCGTGAGGTGCCGATGTCATGGGTAGTGACGACCGTCTTCATGGCGATAAAGTCCGTTCTCATAGCGATGAAGACGGTCGTCGTGAGAAAAAGCCGGCAAATAAATGCAAAATGGTCCGTTTTACCTTCCAAAACAAAACGCCCGAACCTTTTCATCAGTAAGTCTGCCGATTGTTAAATAACCTGTTTTTTACAATAAGTCATCAATCAAATAGCCATTTAATACAGTCTATCTCACCACCCATCTTTTGCCGTCAGCTTCAGTTGAAGGACTGGAAGAAGGTTAAATATATATTGTTTTTAAAGGGATTAACCCCCACAAAGGAACCGGCTTTGCCGGAGAATATCATCTACCATCTGCTTCAGCAGATGGTAAAAAAACAGACAAGAGCCACAAACAAAATAGGGGGCAAAGATATTCCCTGCCCCCTTTCTCGATTTTTAGTCCGTTATTATTCTGATTCTGGTGTCTTACTGAAAATAGCGTGGATACGTTTCATGTCGAACTTAGGCGTACGGTCATAATAATAAATACCGTTTTGCTCCTGTTCCACATCCGTCAACTGCGTATAACAATATCCCCAAATATCGTTCGAAAGAGACAAGACCGCATCCACCTGACCTTCCAGACGAGCGTAAAACTCTTCCAACGAACGGGGAGGTTCGCCATAGCCCCAGGAGGTATTCTGGGCACTCTCCATCTGCTGTGCCGGATTCCATTTGATACCACCGAACTCATCCACCAAGTAAGGCATATCCTTCTTATATTCCGGAAAACGGTATTGGTCTGTATATTTCAGGCCGTTGAAACCGATATTCTTCGGCATCAACTGAATCTCCCATTTCGGAGTCACGAACAATTTGCCATCATTATACAACTGCTTCTTCAACTCTGCCGGATTTTGTTCATAATTATGAATAGTCCAGATATCAGTTGCCACATGCACACCGCCGCTTGTCCCGTGGAAAGGACGCGTCGGGTCGATCATCTTCGTCAAGTTATAAAGGTCGTGCATCAGGCGCGGATACTGTACGCGATCCGGCCAAAACTCCTCGTTGGTCGGCGTCCAGATCAGGAGTGACGGATGGTTACGGTCGCGCTGCACGATTTCACTCCATTCGGTAATAAAATTACGAGCCGTCTCCGTATCGTTACAATCCATCCCCCAGCTGGAAGCTTCCCCCCAAGTCAGATAACCCATCTTATCCGCCCAATAATAAAAACGTTCTTCGAAAACCTTCTGATGCAAGCGGGCGCCATTGAAACCGGCCTCCATGGACAATTCGATATCCCGTCTCAACGCCTCGTCACTCGGAGCCGTCCAGATACCGTCGGGATAAAAACCCTGGTCGAGCACCAGACGCTGGTAGTAAGGCTTATTGTTCAGATAAATCTTATTGCCTTCGATATGCACTTTACGCATACCGGCATAACCATTGACCTCATCAACTATATTTCCATTCTTATCCAAAACCTTGTACTCCAGATCGTACAGAAAAGGACTTTCCGGGCTCCAGGTCTTCATCTTCTTGACCGGAAGAACTACGGAAGACAGAGAACTTGCCGAAACCGTCTGATTGGCAACAACCTTGCCGTTGTCTTTCAGCGTCACCTGCAATTTTCCTCCTGCTTCTTTATAGAAGCGGGGACGGACCACCAACTGCTGCTGGTCGATATCCGTCAAAACCTGTACCGATTGCAATCCTTCCGGATGGACGGCTTCCATCCAGACCGTCTGCCAGATACCGGTCGTACGAGTATAATTACATGCATACGACTCAAATTGCAGATTCTGTTTCCCCGCCGGCTGTGTCGCTCCGCGCACATCGCTTTCCACATAAACGACCAGACTGTGTGTCTGGCCCGGCTTTACCAAAGAAGTGATATCCACGGCAAACGAGGAAGTTCCGCCGAAATGACGGTTGGCCAGAACGCCGTCGATATAGACTTCCGATTTATAGTAGACCGCACCGAAATTAAGCAGAATGTTCTTTCCGCTCCATTCCTGCGGGATCGTGATCGGACGCTGATACCAGAAATGATTGATGAAGTCCGTATATCCTATGCCGGACAATTTACTTTCCGGACAGAAAGGCACAGTGATTTTCTTGTCAAAACCGTTCGATTTATAGAACTCGCGCTCCATCCCCGAACCGCCGAAATCAAACGAGCAGGTCCATTCTCCATTCAGGTTGACCCAACCCGCCCGCTCGAACTGCGGACGGGGGTATTCGGGACGCGGCATGGACCAAACGGAGGCCATGCACAGAAAAAGAGATATAAAAGCGATGCTAATCCGTTTCATGCTTCTACTTTAATTCGTTAATAACCGATTGATTGGCTTTCTTTACGGCTGCTTCATTGATCTTGATCACTTTGCGGTCGTATGTCATCAAGCCGTTTACTTCACCTTCCACATCGGTCGTCTGCGTATAGACAGCGGCAGAGAAGCCACGTTTCACATAATTTTTCAGGATATTGGCATATTTGACATATTCAGCCGTCACTTCGTCGCTGTTCTTAAACTGCACATATCCCCAGTTACGTTTGTTCCACCACAAGTGATTTTCCACCGGAAGGCCGATGCCGCCGTATTCACCCAACACATTCACACGTTTCGGGTCGAACAGGAACATATCGGGAGCCGGATAATTATGCAAATCCAGGATATCACCACAAGGACGATGGTTACCGCCACTTGCCGGGTTTACCAAACGGGAAGGATCGTAAGTCTTTGTCCATTCAACGGTTTTTTCCGTATCAAACTGTCCCCAAGCCTCATTGAAAGGAACCCAAACGACTACGGAAGGATTGGATACGCAAAGGTCCATGATCTCTTTCCATTCACGGTAATAGTTGGCTTTGGATTCAGGGGTACGTTCATTGTCTTTTCCACCGTTATACACGTGGTGATCCCAGATGTAAGAGCCGTGATCGCCGCTCGGCATATCCTGCCATACAAGGATACCTTCCTTATCGCAATGGTAGTACCAGCGTGCCGGTTCCACTTTCACGTGCTTACGGATCATGTTGAAGCCCCAGTCTTTCGTTTTCTTGATGTCGAACAGCAATGCTTCATCCGTCGGAGCCGTGTAAAGTCCGTCAGGCCACCATCCCTGGTCCAGCGGGCCGAACTGGAATAAGTCCTGATTGTTCAACTGCATACGCATAATACCGTCGGCATCGCGTTTGGAAGAGATCTTACGGAAAGCCGTATAGGATTTTACTTCGTCCAGTACCTTTCCGTCTTTTGACAAAGAAACCGTCATATCATACAGATACGGATTGGACGGGCTCCAAAGTGTCGGGTTCTGTACGGACAGGCGCAATTCCTTTCCCTGAACACCTTTTGCGGAAGCCACAACCTGTCCTTTGTCCAACAATTTCACGGTTACGATACCGGAATTGCAGTTGCAGGATGTTCCGACTGTCACACTCAATGTATTATTGTCGATATTGGAAATAGACTTTACGGAAGTCACATGGGCAGCAGCCACCGGTTCCAACCATACGGTCTGCCAGATACCGGTCACAGGTGTGTACCAGATACCTTCCGGGCGGGAAGTCTGTTTACCGCGCGGTTGATATCCCTTATCGCTCGGGTCCCATACGCGGACAACCAGCTTCTGGTTGCTCTTTCCTGTCAGATACGGAGTGATATTGAAAGAGAACGGAGTGAAACCGCCCTTATGGGAACCGATCAGGATGTCGTTTACAAACACATCCGCCTTCCAATCCACCGCACCGAAATTCAATACGATATCTTTATTTTTCCATGCAGAAGGAATAGAGAAAGTACGCTTATACCATAATTCGTTGTTTTCGCCTACTTCTTTCTGTACGCCTGAAAGAGAGGACTCGACAGCAAAAGGAACCAAAATCTTGCCATCGAATGTAGCCGGCTCTACATCACCGACCGGTTTGATGGCATATTCCCATTCACCGTTCAGATTTTGCCAATCACCGCGTTCCAATTGAGGACGGGGATATTCGGGAAGGACATTCGCCGGGTTCACTTGTTCCGCCCACGGTGTCTTGATCTTATCTCCCACCGGTTTCCATTGAGCTTGTGCGCCCAAGGTCAGTGCCAATGCACAACATACTAATAAGGTCTTCTTCATGATAACTTAATAAATTAATAATTTATAAAACTAATTACTCTTTTCCATCTCCTTTTCCAGCATCTTCATAAAGAATCCGCCTACAACGGAACGGGCACGCATATTGATGGATTTACCATCAACCGCCTCATACCAATCCGTCAAAGGTACACGTGGTTCCGTTTCATTCACATACTTGCACACAGGTTCAACCAAACGCCCGAAGTCTTCCGGCGTGTCAGCCAAACAAGCAGTCCACATAATCCAATCCACCTTGGTATACGTCTTCCGACTGTCAAGGGGAAGTCCGAACGGCTGCTGTTTTGTCAAATAAAAGGCCACCTCCTTCCGGGCGATCCGTTCCGGAAAGACCTTTGTTCCCCAAACCTTGTCCCAAACCAGATTATACTTCTGACTCCACGACCCTTCTTTATCGAATGTCAACCGGAAATGATCTCCATCGTCAGCCATCCGTTCCCATGTTTCCGCCATCTCGCGGGCAGCCGAGAGATATCGGACGGCTTGTTCATCGTCTCCCAACATCTCGGCAAGTTTTCCATACCCGGCAATCCCCATGATCGCCTTGACCGAAAGGTTGGCATTACGGGCAAGATGTCCGGCGAAATCATCCGTACACAATTGATTGTCCGGATCAAGCCCCTCTTTCAACAGATAATCGGCCCAAATCCCCAATGTTTCCCAGTGTTTGCGGGCATACTCTGCATTTCCTTCACGTAAAGCAATCGCAGTCGTCAGAATCAACATATTGCCACACTCTTCCACCGGCATATCATAAGGATAAGTCTGCCCGTTGGCATGCGGATAAGTCCCGACATCATGGGCAGCAAAAGGCTTGTTCCACTGTCCGCTTTCGCTGTAATAAAAAATCGGATTCAACATTCCTTTCAACAAATCCGGATTATAAAGCAAGAACAAAGGGGCGGACGGATACGTCACATCGACCGTACCAATCGAACCATTGCTGAAATTCTCCTTAGAAAGGAACAACAGATTTCCTTCTTTGTCTTCCACCAACTTATGTGCCGCCACTGCCTGCCGATAAGCCAAAGCACACAAATCTGCATATTTTTTTCCACCTGCCTGCTCTGCATCTTCCATCAAATGATTATCGAAATCCCGACAACGCTTCATAAGCGAGCGATATTCTTTGGCCGACTCTTCAAAGGCCTGCCGGATAGTTTTCTTCCCGTTATGTTTCCAATACGCCATCCGGTTATCCTTAAAATACTGGATGGCATACAAATCGTCATACCCCACCATCAAGAAACCGGCCTTCGGAGAAGAAGGCACAACCTCCAGCGTATGGCTGTAGACAAGTTGTTTCCGATCGCCGACCTCCATTAGCGTCTCTTTTTCCACTTGTGCCGCCAAATAAAAGTAACCCCAGTCGATGCGGACATCATCTCCTTTGCGTAGCAAAACAGCTTGTTCTTCCGTTCCCACCTTCAAATAAGAGATTCCGTTTTCCACCTCCCTGCCAACCACAACCGCCTGGTCCTCCGTATTGACTGCCAAAGAAGAAAAGGCCTCGACACTCACCCGCACCTCATGCTCCTTTTGATCCGCCGAACGGACCTGCCACGATATATAATTGACCGGCATGGACATACGGTCCAAATCATCCAGCAATAACGGAGCCGTAAAAACGACATCGAGCAAAACCGGACCACACTCAAATGTATAATAAGTTTGCGTAGGAAGGATATTTACGGACAACTGCCGGGCGGCAGTTGCAAAACGAACCGATGTCCCCTCTTCCGGTGTTTCCTTTCCCATGAAACGATAAGAAACTCCATCCACATCCACTACCCCCAACAAGGCCTGCTCTTTGCCGGTCCAATGGCGGGTTGCATCTGTATTCAATTCATCGGCAAACGACCAAACACTAGTATAAGGATCGACAGAAATAAGCGGATAAGAAGGAGCGCGTAATGCGTTCCTTTTATCCGGCTCAAACAAACTCCCAAAACCGCAGGATACGTTCAGCAATATCCCTTGGCAACAAATCAATAGTATCAGAAAGGCCTTCTTCATCTCTAATAATATATATATAATTAAACACAAACTGACTTGATAAAAAATCATGTGCAAAGATATTCTTTCGCCTTCTATCACATTTTCAATTATCAATCATTTATCTTCAAATATCAATCAAAACCGCATGAAATCAGCTTGATACATAAAGCCGGATAGGACAACGTATCTCAATCGTCCTACCCGGCTACAACCTTATCACTTCAATCGAACCACCGGCGAGTAGATCGCCTGATCCGCGCCATTAGCCAAAACACCGACACGGGCATAAAGGGCTTTCGCCTTTGCGATCTCGGTATTACCGCCAATATTGGCAGACAAGTTCATGCTACCAGGAGTGACATCCGAGAAATCCTGACGGAACAGGTTGTTCACATCATCCGCAAACTGCGTCTTGCTCAACAATAACATCACCCGGCTGATCTTTGCTTCCGGTACGATCTGGTTAATCGTAAATGAAGCATTCATTACCGATCCAGCAACGGACAATTGTTCGTTTGAAATCGTAAAATACGGAGTGACTTCCAAATTCACTTCCGTATGTCCATTCAGATGTACGGTTACGGACTCATGACTATTTACCCACGGTCCGTTCCCGTCTCTTGTCGTCAAACGATATTCACCATCAAACAAAAGAGCGGAAAAAGTGCCATCCTGTCCCACAAAGACAGAAATCGGATCATTCTTTTCATAACCGTCCTGATATAATTGCAACTGGACAGCTTCGCCGGTACCACGCACGTTCAAAGCCTGTCCCTGATAGGTAACTCTACCGACCAGCTTGGATTCCGGCGCATCAAAATTATCTTTTCCACAACCGGAAAACAATACCAGTAGTAAAATTATCGAAAAAATATTAGATACAATCTTCATATTCATATTTTTTTAATTATTGATACGGGTTCTTCACCAACTTCGGATTATTGTTAACCCAACCCAAATCAAGGAAGTTATAATAATTCTGCATCCGGAAATAACGTGCATTCGGAGACATGAACAAGAAGTCTTCCACAAACACCCACTTGCCATCGTTCGGATCACCCGGAGCAACCACACGGTAGGGCCAGAGACGACGGTGGCGAGCTTGCGGGTCATTGTTGTTTCCGTTCCAGACCTTATCGGCCAGACGCCAACGCTTCATGTCCCAATAGCGATGGTCTTCGAATGCAAACTCTACGCGATACTCATGTACGATATTCTCGAACGTCACCTTTTCCAACGGCTTCACACCTGCACGATTACGTACAGCATTGATAAATTCGGCTGCACGTCCGTTGTTCAATTCGAAAGAAGCTTCGGCCGCAATCATATAAGCTTCAGACATACGGAAACGAGGCATCCACATTTCGGAGTTACGACCACGTGTAGAAGCTCCGGGAGTTTCATCAATAAACTTGCGATAATAAAAACCAGTCTTATTAACATACTGTTCATTCGATTCTTTCGGACCGTTTAGCGCAGTCAACGCTTTTCCATTTGCATCTTTAGAATCCAAATCGCCAGCTATCAACTCCCATTCCCCATTATTCTTTACCAATTGGCCAGCCTGCAATACAACTGGAACACTTCTCAATTCCGCTCCCGGATAAATGATAGTTCCCCATAAACGAGGATCACGATCTTTGAATGGAGCATCAGACGAATCATAAAACTTAAACATACCATTTTCAGTAGTCACGACCTTACTATCCGCCCCAGGAGTATCCGTGTCAAGCAATTCATAAGCTTCAACCAGATTCAAAACAGGACCGCCATAACTATTATCAATATCCTCCGCATGAGATTTAGGAATATTAAATTTCGTAAACTCGACAGTCTGCCCCGGATATTTATAGTCCCGTGCCCAAATAACCTCTGTATTATTATCTTTTACAGATGTCGCCTCATAAAAGTTTAACCCTTTATTGTCCGGACGCCGATCCTGCAAAAGATAAGGACTGTTCTTCATCACATCTTCAGCGGCGGCTAAAGCCTTCTTATAATAATCGGAAGCCTTATCTGCCGGAATTCCTACTTCTCCTCCATCTGTCCGAATCGGAGTCGACATTTTATTATTATAATTAGCTATAGAAGCAGCATAGATAGCAGCACGGGCTTCCAACATCTTGGCAGTCCACTTATTCGCACGAGCTGAATTGATCTGTTTCTCTGCCGGTAACATATTATAGATAGCCTGACATTCACTTATGATATAATCATACATTTCGGCTTCCGTCGAGCGAGGAAACTGCATTGAAGTTACATCCATTCCAGGCTGATAATCAAACACTTCATCTCCAATAATAGGCATACCGCCCAAACCACGGCACATATTGAAATAACACCAAGCCCGCAAAAAACGAGCCTCACCTTCCAATGGAGCCTTTTCCGAATCCTTAAGAACCTCCGTTTCACGCAATCCTTTCAAAAACTGATTGACATTCCGGATAAAGGTATAATCGTAGACTCTCCAAAGGTTATCTTCAAATGTAGAACGCTGGTCAGGCCCTCCGTCCATCTTAGCCGCATCATCAATATAAGTCATAGAATAGCTATCGTTAATGTGTTGCCCCCATGTCACACGACCATAATAATTAGCTAAAACTGATTTAATCATTACCGCATCACCGAAAATCTGGTCATCCGTCATGATCTTATCAGGCTCACGATCCAAAAAATCACTACAAGCCGTTGCCGAGAACAGACAAGCAGCCAAGACTGACATTATATATCTTTTCTTCATTTCTACCTAAAATTTAAGGTTTACACCAATATTTATAATACGCGTAGTCGGATATCCCAAACCATTTCCTTCCGTTGATTCAGGATCAATACCCGGAGCATTGGTAAATGTCAGCAAGTTGGTTCCCGCCACATAAAAGCGCAAATCCGTAACCAATGCCTTTTCCGTAATATGCTTCGGAAGCGTATATCCCAATTCTAAATTGCGTAATTTGACATACCGTACATTCTTTTTCCAGAACGTACTGTTCCAGTAGTTACTATGCGAACTATTACCGATCAGCAACATCGGATATTTTCCCGGTATCAGCTCACTATCCGCATTCCAGATATCAGACAAGCGCCATGTGTTTTCCATATAGTATTGCGGGTTATTGCCACCATCGTGGAACGGGTTACGCTGTTCCCACTGTTGATACCATGATCCCATCGCACCCCCAGTAAAATCGAACGCCAAATCAAATCCTTTCCAAGCGAATGAAAAATTCAAACCGAAATTCAGAATCGGAGTAGAATCTTCCCGATATCCGATCGGCCGTTCATCCAGGCCATTGATCACGCCGTCACCATTCACATCCTTATATTTGATGTCACCCGGACGAAGCGTCTTATTCCCCTGGCGGTCATTGTCGATAGGATAAGTGGCAATCTCTTCCCAGCTCTGGAACTGACCAATAGCCTCCAATCCCCAGTTCAAGTAACCGAAACGGTGCGAGATGGAATTGCGATAAACATCCCAGGAGTTAGAGAAGCGCGGTTTATACTGGTCCCAATCATAAAAACGGGAATACGTGATATTACCACCGACAGAATACGTAAAGTCTTCGATTTTATCCGTCCAGCGAACAGCAGCATCATACCCCATATGTACATCCGAATTCAAGTTTTCTTGCGGCAGGCTGAAACCGACTTCCGACGGCAACAGGACATCATAGCGGGAAGCAGGAAGCCCGTCACGCTGACGGCGGAAGAAGTCGAACTGGCCAGTCAAGCGATTATCCAAGAAAGCGACATCAAAGCCCACATCCAGGATCTTGGCCTTGATCCAAGACAACGTCGTCACCGGAAGCCCACGTGGCACCGAACCGATTGTATATTTTCCATCAATAACCGAACCGCCATTCTTATAGTTATAACCGCTCATATAATCGAACGCTGCATATCCGGAAACGTTATCGTCACCTACCATACCGTATGATCCGCGGATTTTCAAATCACTGAAAACATTCGACAATTTGGATTCCTTCCAGAAATTTTCTTCCGAAATACGCCAACCGATAGAAGCAGAAGGGAAGAATCCCCAACGATGATTGGGCGGGAATTTCCAAGACCCGTCATAACGAGCCGAAAACTCAACCAGATACTTATTGGCATAATCATAGTTGCCACGGAACATCCACCCTAAACGAGCTTCAGTCTCATTGCCCTCATCATTATATGTATCCATTGTTTCATAATCTATCAAATGCAAAGCATTGGCTGTCGGGATAGCATGAAGCCAAGACGTCGGTGTATCCCGTTTAATCGATTCAAAACCAACAATAGCAGCGACATTATGATCTCCGAATTTTTTATTATAAGAAAGTTGAATATTCGACATCAATTCTTCATTATGTCCAACACGTCTTTCTCTCCAAGGATTATTATTCTCGAAAATCACCGGATAAGTATCTGTTGCTTCATCATAACCATACAATTTATATGTATATTCTTGGTTATTCATCTGTTGATATGCCAAATAATACCCGACTAAAGCCTTTGCTTTCAAACCATCGAAAATATCATACTCTGCCGTAGCTTGCAACTGTGCTACACGCCAAGTTTCCTTATATTCTCCGGACAATTCATAATTCAACCATCCGAAATTCGTCGCGGCATTAGAAGAAGTCAATGTCGGATATTTAGGATTGTCATTCGCAAAAGGACGTTTTGTCGGCAAATTCCGATATGTCCCAAAACGAGGCATCCAATAATCGTCTGCCTCCGGAACACCCGGGTTCTTCCTTTCTTCTATACGGCCATTCATAGAAGCTCCCACTTTCAAACGAGAAGTGATTTGTGTATCAATGTTCATCTGCACATTGGTACGTTTAAACCCGCCATAATTTACAATCATCGCGTCTTGGCTCATGTGACCGACAGATACATAATAGTTCGTTTTATCCGAACCACCGGATATATTAGCATTCAGATAATACTGCGGATTGGTTTCCCAGATGAAGTCATACCAATCAAACGGCACATATCCTTTCTCTTTTCCCGCCAACCATTTCTGATAGTCTTCCTTACTATATGTATAGTCGGTTCTACCCTGAACCGTTTCAGACTGAATATAGTTGGTGATATAAGTTGCCGCATCCGCAGGTTTCGGGAAAGTAGACGGATTCTGCCAACCGTAGTAAGCATTCAGAGAAACCGTGTTCTTAGTATTCCGTTTACCTTTTTTCGTATTGACAACGACAACACCATTCGCCGCACGCACACCATAAATGGCTGCAGAAGCATCCTTCAAGACCGAAATACTTTCGATATCATTGAAGTCGATATTGTTGAATTGCCCCGCATCCGACTGTACACCATCGATCACATACAACGGATCACCCATGTTACGGATCTGAATGCTGGTCGATGCTCCCGGACGTCCATCCGTCTGGCGCGTGTTCAGACCGGCAATCTTACCGACCAGTGCCCCCGACGCAGTGGAAGCAACCGAACGACTGATATCCTCTGATCCGACAGCGGTAACAGCACCCGTCAGCGTCGCCTTTTTCTGCGACAGACCAAAACCTGTCACTACCACTTCTTCCAACGCCTGCGAATCTTCACGCAAAGTAATGTTCAAAGTAGATTTCCCTTTGACCGAAACAGCCTGAGTGACATAACCGATATAAGAAATTTCCAATACAGCATCAGGAGCTACCGTCAATGAAAAGGCACCATCCATATCCGTAATGATACCATTGGTCGTTCCTTTTTCCACGACATTGGCACCCGGCACCGGTTCACCCAAATTGTCGACTACCACACCTTTCACCGTATGTGTCTGTTGCTGCACGACAGCCACAGAAGCTTCCTTTGCAGCAACTTTCTTTTCCGGGATCAGGACAATCTGATTGTTCGATATCTCAAACGTCATTCCCGTTGAAGACAGGATATTTTTCAAAATATCCTTGACTGCCTTGTTTTTAGCATTCACGCTTACATGACGAGACAAATCGATTTTATTCTCATCATAGAAAAATGAATAACCGCTTGCCTCCTCAATCCGGGAAAGCGCCTCACTCAACGAAACATTTTCCAACCGGAGCGAGATAGAACGAAGCTGGACTTCAGCTTCGGCCGTTCCAGGCAAACTCATCCAAAATAAAATGCTTATCAATAGCGGCATCTTCCATTTCAAAATGCCACTGGTACCAAAGAGCTTTCGTTTCTTCATAACCCTTTTTAAGATTTAATAAATTACTAATTAATGATTTAATTGTTACAAATTCGGAATTACTTTTTATGTGTGTTTCATAGGCATATTGATTTAATTGTTACTACTTTCTTGTTATTCTCACTGTATTATCTTCATCAAAAACATACTCAATCGGGGTTATCTTGGCAATTAGGCTAAGCACCTCCTCAAGCGGTTCATGTGTAATCGAAAAGGTATAAGCTTGGTCGGTCGGCAACAACGGGTCCAGCCGGATCTCCATGCCATACCATTCCGACAGATATCCGACCAGTTCATAAATCGTCTTTTTCTCAAAACGCAAAGCCCCTTTTGTCCAAAGGCAAGCGATAGAGGCATCTGTGGTTTTCTTTTCGATGCTGGGACTATTTCTTTTGCATATGGCCGTTTCGCCCGGATTCAGGTTTCTTGACACGCCGGAATTCTCCACAACGACCAATCCGGACAACAAGCTGACATCCACATACTCCTGTTTTTCCCGTGCCTTCATGTTAAAAACCGTCCCATGTACCTTCACGACCACACCACCACCCTCCACCACAAAAAGACGTTCCGGATCTTCCGACACATCGAAATAAGCCTCTCCTTTGAGACGGACATTCCGTTCTTTACTCCAACGGGAAACAAAATATTCCAACGTCGATCCGGTATTCAACCAAACGAGGGTACTATCCGGTAAACAGACCCGGGATTTTCCATTCAAGGAAGAATAAACCAATACTGTATTGCTTGCCTTATACCATTCGGTCGTCATATAACCGGCAAAAGAGAACAACAGGATAAATAAAGCTGCAACCACAGCCGTACACATACGAAAAGAACGCAAAGGCAACTTGACCACTCGCGGCTCCGCCTTTTTCATACGTTTCTCCATCCTTTTCCACAAAGCATCGACATTGGAAATGTACCGCATATTTTCTTCCATGATAGACAACCAAAGTGATTGCCAGCTCTGGAACCGGGCATGGTTTTCCTCATCGGCAAGCCATACATCCAAGTCAGCCTGTTCCTTTTCCGAAATCTCATATTTGAATTTCCGGATAATCGCTTTCCACGGTATATTTTTGTCTCTTCGTTCCATTTATGAAACGTGAGACTCGAAAAAGGAAGGTATCCCCTAAACACAAATCGTTTTTTTCCAAAATTTCGCGATTCCTAACCGTGATAATATCCAATCAACAAGGATAAAGGCTTATTGTAAAAAAAATCAAGAACCGGAACAAGAGACAACTCTTCCGCCTCGTTCCGCTAAACAGCGAATCTGATAGGCACGATCGGCCACTTTGCCGGTGACAAACTCAGGTATATTATACGATCTCATCAAGCCGTCATAATAGTCCGCCTCCTTCTGAGGGAGCAAAAACGGTTTACCGGTTTTTCCGTCTTTCCCGACATACGCAATGAAAGGACGCGTGTACAACCCATCCAAACGCCTGCTGCTAAACACGATCCACCTTCCGTTGGACGACCACGAATGGTAGCTTTCCGTATCGCTGCTGTTAAGTGTTTCAGGACAGAAACCCGATCCGGACTCCAAGTCGATCATATACAGGTCGGCATCCTTATGCCAAATCGGGAAAGTGCCATAACCTGACAAAGTACAAAGCAAGAACCGGCCATCCGGAGAAACCCTTGGGAAAGAAACACTTTTCCCATTCACACGAGCATCGAACAATGTATCCACCTGCGTACCGAACGTTCCCAAATCGGGATCGAACGGGATACGGCACAAACTATAAGCCAACTTCCCGATGGAATCAGGCATCAGGCAAGCCGGAGCGGTACAATAATACAAGCTCTTTCCATCTGGAGAAAAAGAAGGGAACGTCTCAAAACTTGCTTTCGAAGCAAGTCCGGGTACAGACAAGACCGTATGCCGCTCCACATCATAAACGACCACATCAGATGCCGTGTCGTAGACCTCCGTCCGCAAAGTGGGATGCAACTGCTGGGTCGTCTTATTGGTGGAAAAGGCGATGTAACGCCCCGAAGGATGCCAATAGGGATAAGTAAAAGCCGATATCGTCTTATCCGTTTTCGTATCCAACAACTCGACCTCGCCTCCATAGGCCAACACGGTTCCGGCCAACTTGGCACGCAGATGGAACAACATCTTGTCCGGATCATGCCCGCAGAAAGAATGGCAATTCACACAATTGTAATCCGTCATCTTGTTCTCAAAAACGGCCGTCTCCTCGAAAGACTCCAATTCACGTTGGTAAATCCCCATTTTGTTCCACAACGCATAGCCGGGTTCTATCAAACGATACACCAAATAGGAGTCGACCGGATCAGCCGCCACATACAACGGCACAGGTTGCCAGACCTCCCACCGGCCCTCCTTCTTGCGTGGTACCGTGAGCCGGACGGAATCGCCTTTCGCCTCCTGCAAAAGCCGTCCCCATTTCCTTTCCGGTATCCGAACTTCCCCATCAGGAGCCTCCACCTTGAACTTTACCGTGCCCGCCTCAAACAAGACCGACACACGGCACCCATCCGAGCGGACCGCAAAGTTCAACGGAGCTATATTGTACGGGATAGTAGTGCCTGCATAATCAGGGAACAAAACAGGTGCTTCATTCAGCCGTTTCCCATCTTCCCAGTCCTCCGAACAAGCACAAAACAAGATCGCCGCCACTAAAAAGCAATAAAATCGTTCCATCATGCTCCTTCTATTTCTTAAACATTAAATAAAACCAATAGGTATCTCCATACTGACCGGCCATGACATCCCGGAAATTGACATAGCCATGCCTCGTATTCATATCCTGGTCAAACGCACCGTAACGCAACTCGACTTTCATCCCGACCCCTTTGCCGGGCCACACCTGGGGAGTCTTCTGATAAAACGCCACCACGGCTTCCTGCTGGTGAACGGAAAGGGAAGGCCACACCTTCGTCCGGTAATATTTCCGGTGTAACTCGTCAAAACGATTCAAAGTCTTGCCCAACAAATGAAAGCCCAACAAATATTGGAAAGCGACCGGCCTGTCCGGATGGTTCACAGCCAACCGTTCCCACACCTCCAACAAGTCCGCAGACACAGCATATTGCCCGTTTCTTCCCCACGCCCGCCTTCTTCCGCCCAACGACGGTTCCTTTTCCACAAGGTCATCCCGATACAGAAACTTCCGCCATCCAGCCGCCCATTCCTTATAGAACAATGTCTGCTCCAATATCCGGATGTATTTTTCCGCTACCACATAAGCACCGGTCAGGATATTCGTCTGCACCAAGCGTTGCAAAAGACGCGGGTTTCCATCTACAGAAGAGACATATCCTTCAAAAGCAAACTTTTGAGCGGAAGAGAGATCCCCTATCTGGTAGCAGATGTCCGACAAAACGATCGCCCCCGAAACCGTACTGTCCCATTCGGGCAACAACCCGCCTTTGCCTTGCTGCGGATAATGGAACAGTTTGTCTCCCAATTCGCCCCGGCAAGCCAAAGCCAAATTCAGCAGGCTCAACGTCCGCATATCCGATACTGCCGCCTCATATCCGTCCACAACCTTGTCCCATTGCTCTCCCCTCACGTAATAATCCAACTCCATGTTTTTCAACCAAATGCCATTCTCCCGTTTTTTCATCCACCCCAAAAAGACAAACAAAGGCAAAAGCTGGACTACGACCCACCACCAAGCAACCCTCCCCGACACGCCTCTACCTTTCCCGACTGGCAAACAGGCCACCAGAAGCCCCGAAAGAAAAGCCAGCCAAGCCCAACAGAGCTTGTTCGTCTTCAACAAAGGTTCATAATAAAAATCCGGCAAAATAACCATCCGGTATTCGGGTTGCCAAGAAAAACGATAAGACCACCAAAGCATCAGGACAATCCCCAGCGGAAGCGCCAAACATCCTTGCCACCCCTTTTCCCGCAACAACACCTCCCGAACCACGACTCCGGCAACAAACAAGGCCGCCACCGGCCCTGCCAAAGCAAACAAAACACCCGTCGACAACCAACCCGCCAACACTCGCTTCCACGGTACGGCAACACGCACATAGAACAAGAAAGCCACCAGCATACAGCAATAGGCCACCGTCCCCTGCAACCGGTAATTCACATCAATGTGCAAGGGGAGCAAAGCCAAAATCGGCAAAAGAGCCGCCAAATAGCAAAAGACAGACGATACCGTCTGTCGGCAGATCCGTTGCATCAGCACACCTGCCGACAAAAACAAACCGGTCGAAACCAACGCCCCGCCAAAAGGAAGATGATAGAACTGCAAAAGGAAACCACCCAGCCAGCAAGCCAACCCGCCCGGTTGCCGGCACGTTTCCTCAAAACAGCCCCAAGTGAGAGGAAAAACCCGCAATTGCTCGGCATAATAAAAATAAAACGGATACCCCACCTGTAAGAAACAAAACAGACAGCAGCAAACAGTCCCCCAAAAAAAGAATGATTTAGCCTTCATCGCCTTATACATTATATATCATACGGCAGCCAAGAACCCATCTTCCCCGCCACCTTAGATATATATAGACTCGAAAAAACGCTTTTCCCCCTAAAAGAGCCTCCGTTTTTACCACAAATAAGAATAGGAATCGCCCAGATGGATTCTGATTTTCTTCAACGCAATCGTAATTTGCCCCTCCACCGTCTTCTCCGATATATGGAGTTGTCCGGCTATTTCCTTGTTGGTCAAGTTCTCCTCACGGCTTTTCCGGAATATCTCACGGCACTTCTCGGGCAAAAGCGACACCGCTTCCTCTATCAGATGATGGAGTTCCCGCAACTCCAATTCCGAATCATAGTTCTGCACAACCTCCATCCCCTCCATTTCTTCCAGATAAACCGGAATCTTCTTGTCCCGGATATAGGTGAAGGATTTATTGCGTGCCGCCTGGAACAAATAGGCCTTCAAGGTCAGTTTTATCTCGAAGGTCTGTCGGTTTTCCCATATATAGGTAAAAATATCCAAAACCAAGTCCTGCGACTTTTCCCGATCATGGATATAATAGGTAATAAAACGTTCCAAAGAATCCGCATACTGATAAAACAAATGCCGAAAAGCGATCTGATCTCCTTGTTTAATCAATTTCAGCAATAATATGTCATCACTATTCGTATTCATCCGGATTTCGACATTTTTTTTTAATTCGGTTGCAAATATACGAAGCATATTTAATCCTTTTTTACGCAAAACAAAAAATTTGCCTACATTTGCAATGTCTGGAGAGACTATTTGTAGAATATTCAGAAGTGCCTTTTTCTGTTAAAGTCGCCAATTTTTTAACAACACGCAAGGCACAAGTGACCTGCCATACCAAGTGGGTTGCTTGTTCGTGCGTGTACAGGGGTTTGGCGACACCTAACAGAATGAAGAACAGCAGCCCACTTCTTTTTAACAACTAAGCCTTTGCCGGCTGCATGGAAGGCCACAAAATATATGATAATATGTCAACTCGGCAAAAAGAAGACCGTTTGTTCGAAAACATCTACCTTTCCTATTTCCCGAAGATGAAACGCTTCGCACAAGAATACGTGATATCGGAACAGGATGCGGAAAACATCGTACAGGATATGTTTGCGGAACTTTGGGAAAAACGGGAAATGTTAGCTGACCAAACCATCCGGATCGCCTATCTGTTCACCATCATCAAGAACAAATGCCTCAACTACCTGCGCCATAAAACGATTACCGAGGAAGCCTCAAACAAAATACAAGAGGAATATTACATAACCCTTCGCATGAACTTGGATTCATTGGAGGCCTTCGAACAGCAGATTTTCTCCGACCAAGATATTGAAGATTTGATCAACCGGGCCTTGGACAGCCTGCCCGCCAAATGCAAGGAAATCTTCATCATGAACAAACTGGAGGGAAAAAAACAAGAACAAATCGCCACCGAACTGAACCTATCGGTCAACACAGTCAGAAACCAAATCGGTATCGCCTATAAAAAGATCAGGAACGAACTAAAGGACTATCTTCCTCTATGTCTTTTCCTTTTTTATTGATACCAGGCTGTAGAAATATTTTTCTCCTGCTATAAAATTTCTTACTTCC
Organism: Parabacteroides vesiculifaciens; assembly: GCF_049860805.1. NCBI lineage: Bacteria > Pseudomonadati > Bacteroidota > Bacteroidia > Bacteroidales > Tannerellaceae > Parabacteroides > Parabacteroides vesiculifaciens. Next base: position 236,196 of record NZ_CP187555.1, on the reverse strand, counting down.
CATGATGTTGTCATGTAGAAAACTCGGAAATATATATCTTTATGATTTGACTGTCCATTCTTAAGAACCCCAACGATAGGAATTTCCCCTTTGTCAGTCTTTATAAATGATACGTAAATACAACATCCCCCCTAAAAAACGAGCAAAATACTATCTGATTGATTATCAGCAAACAAGTAAAATCCATATTTGTTAAAAAATATTACCACTGCGGGAAATTTGAAATAGACGGGGTATAAAATCAAATTTTATGCGCTACTGTTTCGATTTAGACTAACGGGTATTTTGGAAAATAATACAATAAGGTCCGAAATTACTCTAAGTTTGCGTAAAGCAAGAAGCTGAGGTTAATTTATATCTTTGTTGTATGAAGAAACTAAATTAACCGACTAACGGAAGTACACTAATGGAAAACGATAGTCTTTAAAGACTAGTTATTGTAACAGACTTCCGTTAGTCAAGCAGGCAAAGACTAAATAGATTATTGATATATAATAGGATATCATTTAGAGTAGTAGCCCATTCCTGCTTTCGGTTAATCCAAAAACAATATAAAGGTATGAATAAATTATTTATCGGGATTGATTTCTCCAAGAAAAAAGTAGATGTAAGTGTGATAGAGAAAGAAAACATATCTTCAGGTGTCCACCGTGAGTTCAGTAATGATGTTGCCGGACATGAGAGTCTGTTGGCATGGCTTTGTGATAGCTATCCGCAGACAGGCAAAGATCAGATGCTCTTTTGCGGTGAGAACACGGGACTTTACAGCGTTTGTTTGAGTAACACTCTCGCGCACGAGGGTTATACACTGTGGCTGGAACATCCTTACAGGATCAAACACAGCAGCGGCATGCAACGCGGGAAAAACGATAAATTGGATTCATTGCTGATCGCACAATACGCTTGCCGTTTCGAGGATATGGCCAAGGTCTATACCCCCAATACGGAAACCATCCGGGCGCTGCACTCATTTTTCACATTCCGTGATTTATTGGTGAAAATGAAAAATGAAGCATTGGTACATGCCAAAGAACTCCATTCGGTCCTAAAAGGGAATCACGCAACAGATTACATATATCAACATAGCCTGACACAAGTGGATAACTTGAACCGTGAAATAAAAGATGTGGAAAAGGAAATAATGGATCTGATCAACAGTGAAGAGGAGATCAAAAACAATTATGAGCGTATTACATCCATCAAAGGCGTGGCTTTTGTCAACGCCCTTGCTTTGATCGTTTATACCGAAAACTTCACCTGTTTTGACGATCCGCGCAAGCTGGCCTGCTATGCGGGAGTGGTACCGTTCCAACGAACCTCCGGCTCCAGTGTCAAAAGCAATGCCAAGACAAGTGGATTTGCCAATAAAAAACTAAACACGCTACTCACCCAAGCGGCACGAACCGCTGCCATACATGATCCAATATTAAGAGAATATTACAGGCGCAAAAGAGAAGAGGGGAAGCATCATAATTTAGTTATAAACAATATTAGAAACAAACTGATACATCGAATCTGTGCATTGGTCAGGAACCAAACTTTCGACCAAACGGCTTAGATTTTTGCAATATTCTTAATTTGTTTTAAAATCTTTCCGTTTATTTGGTTGGGAACATAGATTACAATAAGTCACGGCTTCTACATGAATCCCCAAAAAACAACGCAAAATAATGATTTTTCTTTTGGTATGTTTTCCCTCACCAAGTGTTTACAAAGTATAATATTTCATTCGCATGGAAAAACAAATCGAAAAATATTTCCAAGAGGAGTTGGATGCAGACGAAAGACTGGATTTTTTAAAACGGGTTAAATCGGATGACGAGTTGAAAAAACAATTCATCCTATTTAAAAACACATACGCACTATTGTCATTCTCCGATGCTGCCTGTGGGGAAAAGGCTGGTCAAGACAACTACACTCGATTCTTGCGCAGAATGAGAGCAAAACACATACGGCGGATCTCATTCTCCCTATTCAAATATGCAGCCATCATCACTTTACTTATCATATCCGCTTATCAGGCAGGAGTGAACCGGAATTCCGAAATTTCACAAGAGAATATAGAAAACAAACTATACGTACCAGCCGGACAACGCATCAGGCTGACACTTCAGGACGGGACTACCGTATGGCTGAACTCCCAAACGACCCTCACCTATCCTGCCATCTTTGACAAAAAGGAACGAAGAGTCAGTGTGGATGGAGAAGCCTTCTTTGACGTAGCCAAAGACAAACACAAACCGTTTATCGTCTCATCACAAGGCATAGAAACGAAAGTATTGGGCACACAATTCAATATTTGCAGCTACCCCAAAAACAACGATATGAGAACCAGCCTGATAGAAGGGTCGCTCCAAGTCTATTTTACAGGCAAAGAAAATGAAAGCATCCTATTGAAACCCAACGAGCAAATAAGCATAAAAGACGGGACCATGAAGGTGGGTACCATTTCCCATCATGACTATTTTTTATGGAAAGAAGGGATCTACAGCTTTAAAGACGAGTTACTGGTCGATATACTGAACAAGTTGCAGTTATATTATGATGTCCGGATAATCATAAAAAGACCTTCCATCTACCAAGAGAAATACACTGGAAAATTCCGGCAACGGGACAGCATCGACGATATACTCAGGATGTTACAAAGAATACACAAATTCAAGATACAAAAGGATGAAGAAAACAATATCATCACACTCAGTTAATCGAATGTATAATATCTAAAAAGAATGCCTATGGAAACACACCTGTAAAAACAATGGTTGATACCGGAAAGATCCGCCATCAACAGACAAGCCTTTATCTACAAAATTCATTTAGTATTCACTTTATTACTCAGAAAAAGAAATGAAAATTAAAACTTTGTTACCGTCCTTCATGCTTTTCGCCTGTGCCTTCCAGACGATAGCGGTTAATTCGGAAACGCAAAACACAATCATAAAACTGGAAAAGAGCGCGATATCAGTCGGACAATTGATCGCTCAAATTGAAGATCAAACCGACTATCTGGTTGTTTTCAAAAGCCGCGAAGTGGACATGGAACGTTACATTACCGTCCAAAACACATCCGGAAAAATGATATCCTATCTCGAAGAAGCATTCAAAGGTACTGATATCACGTACGAATTCGACAACCGATACATCCTCCTGCTGAAAAAGAACGGCACGGACAAGACTGCTCTTATCGGCCAACAAAGCCGGACCATCACGGGAACAGTGACCGACAACAACGGGGAACCCGTCATCGGTGCGAACGTGGTCATAAAAGGCACTTCCATCGGGACAGTCACGGACGTAAACGGGAAATACACTTTAGAAGTCCCGCCAAAAGCTGTCTTACAAATTTCCTACATCGGTTACCTGACCAAGGAAATCACGATCGGCAACAACCAAACGGCTGATGTCATGTTGATCGAAGATACGCAAAGCCTCGACGAAGTGGTAGTTGTCGGATACGGCACGCAAAAGAAAGGGGAAGTGGCCAGCTCCATTTCCACGATCAAATCCGATGATTTCGTCAAAACGCCGACTACGGATGCCGCACAACTGATCAAAGGGAAAGTTCCGGGCCTGAGTATCATCACACCTGATGCCAATCCGACTTCCACCTCGCAGATCGCCCTGCGTGGAATCACCACCTTGAAAGCCAGCTCCAGCCCTCTGGTGCTCATTGACGGGATACCCGGCGACCTGAACTCCGTCTCACCCGATGACATCGAACAGATCGACGTCCTGAAAGACGGTTCTGCCGCCGCGATCTACGGGACCAGAGGTACAAACGGTGTCATATTGATTACGACCAAGAACGCCAATGGAGAAATGCCTACGGAAGTAGACGTCAATGCTTATCTTTCGACCCAGCAAATCACAAAGACCTTGCCGTTCATGAAAGCAGACGAATATCGCCGGCGCGTACAGGAAGGATGGCCGGGTGCACAAGACGACGGTGCGTCTACCGACTGGCTGGACGAAGTGACCCGTACACCGTTCACACAGATTTACAACATCAGCCTGCGCGGTGGTAGTCGTACGACCAATTATGTGGCCAGTTTCGAATACCGTGGCCTGAACGGACTGATCAAACGCACGAACAACCAGATGTTCTATCCGCGTGTCGAAATCACTCACCGTATGTTCAACAACAAATTAAAACTGAATGCTAGCCTGAGCGGTTACAAACAGACCTATTTCTCCGGTTCCGATGGGGGAGGCTACAACAGCGAAGTGTATAGGAACGCTTTGATATACAATCCGACCACGCCTGTATACGACAAAGATGGCAACTATTCGGAAAGCACGAAAAACGAATACTTCAACCCTGTATCCCTCCTGAACGAAGTGGAAGGAGAAAACCAGGCAACCAATCTGCGCATGTTTGCCAATGTCACCTACACCCCTATCGAAGGGTTGGACATCAAATATCTGTTTTCTTCCAATACCTACAACCAAGTCAGAGGATATTACGAAACCCAACAACACAAATCCACTTGGAAAGACGGAAGAAACGGTTATGCTTCACGCGGTTCCACGCGCTCTAATGATGATTTGTCGGAACTGACCGTGCAATGGAGGAAAACCATCTTTGAAGACCATTCGTTTACTTTATTGGGAGGATATAGTTGGCAAAAGACGCATTACCAGAATTTTTATATGCAGAACTTTAATTTTCCTTCCAACGACTATACCTATAATAATATGGGTACAGGGCAGGCTCTGAAAGACGGACGCGGAACGGAATACTCGACGGCAAACGAAAGCAAGTTGATCGGTTATTTCGGCCGTCTGAACTACAGCTATAAAGGGAAATATATGCTGGCAGCCAGCCTCCGTCACGAAGGCTCCACCAAGTTCGGGGCAGACCACAAATGGGGAAACTTTCCATCCGTTTCCGCTGCATGGAACATCAAAGGGGAGCAGTTCCTGGAAGATGCCGATGTTTTGTCCATCTTGAAACTACGTGCCGGATATGGTGTCACGGGAACGGTTCCGAGTGACCCGTATATGTCACTGAACACGCTGAACTTCGGAACGTATGTCTATTACAACAATCAATGGATCAAAACTATCCGACCGGATTCAAACGCGAACCCCGAATTGAGATGGGAAAAGAAAAAAGAAGTCAACATCGGTCTCGACTTCGGTTTTTGGGAAGATCGCATCACTGGTAATATCGATTACTACAACCGCAAGACAGAAGATTTGTTATGGGACTATGACGTGCCTTCTCCTCCTTACCTGTTCTCCCGTATGGTGGCAAACGCCGGATCGATGCGTAACCAAGGGATAGAAGCCGGTATCACGGTTGTCCCTGTCCAAACAAATGATTTCCAATGGACGACATCCATGAACTACTCGACAAACAAAAACGAACTACTGTCACTCTCCAACGACCAGTTCGTCTCCAGCGGCTACTCGGATCAAGGCTCCACGGGAGAACCCTTGCAAACAACAACCCACCGCATCCAGGAAGGGCAACCGATCGGTAATTTCTGGGGATACAAAAGTATCGATATCGATGAGAACGGGCATTGGATCATAGAAGGAGCCGATGGCAATCCGAAACCGATCTCCGAACTGCAACCGACAGACAAACAGGTTATCGGGAACGGCCTGCCCAAACATTACCTGAACTGGAACAACACGCTGAACTGGAAGAACTTCGATTTCAACGTGACCATGCGCGGTGCTTTCGGTTTCGACATTCTAAATATGCCGCGCCTGCAATATGAAGCGCCCGTCATGCTGTCAAGAGGAAACGTGCTGAGTGCGGCGTTCGAAACCAAATACGGGAAAGTTCCTTTAGCGGCGGATCAGGAATTGCAATATGTCAGCTACTATATCGAAAAAGGTAATTATTGGAAAATTGACAATGTGACCTTAGGATATACATTCCACTTCAATTCCTGGATGAAACGCCTGAGAATCTATGGCACGATTTCCAACCTTGCCACTATCACAGGCTACTCCGGTATCGATCCGGAAGTAAGCATTAGCGGCTTGGCACCAGGAGTCGACAACAAGAACCGTTATCCGTCTACACGGACTTACACATTAGGAGTATCTGTCAAATTTTAATCGTAACGTACTTATCATGAATACTTATATAAAATTGTTTTTAGCGTTATGTTGCTCCGGAACAATCGTTTCCTGTAGCAATGACTTGGATGAAAAAGTATATTCCAAAATAACCGAACAGACCTACCATTACACGACCGATGATTTCTCACCGTCTGTCGCCAGCGTGTATAGCCAACTCAGGAGTTTCCCCAGCCATGGAGGATATTTCGTAGCACAAGAAGTCAGTGCAGATGCCATTGTCATGCCCCCCAATGCTTCCGGTTGGGATGACGGCGGTATCTATCGACGTATGCACTACCAAACGTGGAACTCCGAACAGGGACACGTCTCTGAAATATGGTCCAACTTCTATCAAGGCGCCCTATTATGCAACAAAGTGATAGAACAAATAGAAAACGGCGTTTTACCGGCACCTTCCGAAACAGACAAGACTATGGGATTGGCGGAACTACGGGCCATGAGAGCTTACTATTACTGGCAAATCTGCGACAACTTCGGAGACGCCCCGTTAGTCACGACCACCACGATGGAACTGCCCTCCAAAAGCAGCCGCAAAGAGATCTTCGACTTTGTCGTAAAGGAGCTGCAAGAGATCATCCCTTCTTTAAGCGAAGAACAAGGCGGGAACTTTTACGGGCGGATGAACAAATGGGCGGCAAAGACGCTGTTAGCAAACATATACCTGAATGCCCAAGTATATACAGGCGAAGCACACTGGGACGATTGTATCCGGCAGTGCGACGACATCATAAACAGCAACAAGTTCGCATTGTCAGACAACTACAAAGCCTCCTTCCGCTCTACAGGCGTGGAAACATCCAAAGAGGTCATTTTCACCATCCCGTTCGATGCGAATATCGCCGGGGGCAATTCGATCCACATGTTTTCCTGGCACGGGGAACTGAAAAAGAAATACGAAACCGAAGCGACTCCCTGGGGATGTGGTTCGGCTATGGGAGTCACTCAATTCATCGACACGTACGCCCCCGAAGATTCCCGTCTGACCGACAGTTGGCTGATGGGTGAACAACTGGCGGCAGACGGAAGCCCGCTATACGGGACATACGATAAAATGGGAGAACCCCTTGTCTATACGAAAGATCTTCCAGACGGGAATTACACCAGCGAGATGGAAGGCTACCGCATGAACAAGTTCGAAATCGTAAAAGGTGAGCAATCTTCATCCGAAACGGATGTGCCTCTGTTCCGATACGCAGAAGTTCTGCTGATGAAAGCGGAATGCCTATTGCGTTCGGGAAAACCGGGGGCCGGTCTCTTGGTCACGGAAGTCCGCAAACGGGCGTTCAAAGACAACCCTGAATTGGCGACAGTAACTGATGCGCAGTTACAAGAAAACAGTTCATACCAATATGGATATGTGGAACACTATACGGTTACTGACAAAGGAAGCACAGATCCTGTTCGGTTCGGCCGGATGTACGATGAACTGGGTTGGGAATTCGCATGGGAGATGCATCGCAGACGAGATGCCATCCGGTTCGGCGTCTACACGAAAAAAAGCTGGCTCTCACACAAGCCGCAAGGAGATTACCGATCCGTTTTTCCTATACCGGAAAAGGTTTTGACATCCAATCCCAACTTGGAACAAAACCCTAATTATAAATAACAAGCGCAATCTATTTACAGACCTTGCCGGGAAGCAGCTTCTCGCCATGCTTCCCGGCAAATAAAAAAATGTCCTTATGAACAAATTCGTAATCCTTTTCCTGTACCCCCTCCTCGCAGTCACGGTTTTTCCATATACAGCCACAGGACAGATTCTCGATCCTGACATAATGGACTTGTATATCGACCGGTTCAACGAGCAAGACAAGGAAGTGTATGTGCAACATATTCCGAACAGACAAACGAAAGAGTTTTTATCCGGCAATATACCGCTATTCGAATGTCCGGACAAGAACATCGAGGAAATCTATTATTTCCGCTGGTGGACTTTCCGAAAACATCTGAAAAAGACGCCGGACGGGTTCATTGTAACTGAATTCCTTCCAGATGTCCCATGGGCAGGAAAGCACAATGGCATCTGTTGCCCGGCTTGGTTCCATTTTCGGGAAGGCAGGTGGCTGAAACACTCCGGTTTCCTCAAAGACTATGCCTACTATTGGCTAAGGGGAGGAGGTGACACGCATTCCTATAGTTTTCCCGTTGCCCATGCAATCTACCAATATTGCATGATTACGGGGAATTATCAATTGCTGAAAGAGTTATATCCGGAACTCTCACAAAACTATTCAGAATGGAAAAAAGAAAAATTCATAGCCGAAAAAGGATTGTTCTGGCAAAAAGACGGAGAAGACGGTATGGAAGTATCGATCGGCGGACATGGTTTCCGGGCAACCATCAACTCCTATATGGCAGCCGAAGCCGAGATCTTATCCAAAATCGCACATTGGAAAAACGACAACCAAGCACAAGCACTCGAAGCCGAAGCCTGCCGGGTCAAAGAAAACATGTTCCACTATTTATGGGATCCCCAAGCGGAATTTTTAAAAGTACTTCCTGTTGAAGATGATGCCTCTTTAAAAAACGTACGCGAACTACATGGATATACGCCCTGGGCATTCGACTTGGCACCTGTAAACTATGCCGTTGCCTGGAAATTCCTGATGGACACACGACACTTTTTCGCTCCTTACGGGCCAACGACTGCCGAACAATGCCACCCTCAATTCAAAGTAGCATACGAAGGACATGAGTGTCAATGGAACGGCCCATCCTGGCCATACGCGACCTCGATGACATTGGTAGGATTCGCTAATTTGTTAAATAATCAGACGCAATCTTTTGTAAGTTCACGAGATTTCATAACTTTATTCTCGATTTACACACGAAGTCAGTATAAAAAGGATGCGCACGGCACACTGATACCGTGGATTGACGAAAACTTGAACCCTTTTACAGGCGATTGGATATCCAGGACGATGTTGTCGGAACGCAACCGGAAGCCCGAAGAGCGCGGAAAAGATTACAATCATTCCTTATTCTGCGACCTCGTTATCAACGGGTTAATCGGAATCCGACCAAGTGAAGAGGATATACTCAATATCAACCCGCTGATACCGGAAGGATATTGGGACTATTTTTGCTTGGACAATCTGACTTATCGCGGCAAAACAATATGCGTGCTTTATGATAAGACAGGCGAGAAATATAAACAGGGAGCCGGGCTGTCGATCTTCATCAACGGGGAAAAGGCGGCAACCTCTCCTACTTTGACAAAAATCAGTTGCAAATTATAATATCAATTTTAAAACCATGAAACAGTATTTCCTATTACCGTTTGCCTGTATGGCATTATGGGGATGTGGCGGACAAGACCAAGTAACCGCTCCCCCTTTGAAAATGATCGACCAGATAGACTTCTCGCATGTGCATATCCAGGACAACTTTTGGTCGCCACGACTCGCAAAACACACCTCGGCCACGCTTCCTGTCTGCATCGACCAGATAGAAAACCAGACGGGAAGAATGCAGAATTTCGAAAATGCAGCGAAAGGGACAGGGAAACACTCCGGCATCTTCTTCGATGACTCGGACGTATATAAAGCGCTGGAAGGGATCGCCTACAGCCTGATCAACAATCCCGACCCCAAACTGGAAAAGAAGGCGGACGAATGGATCGACAAGATCGCGGCAGCCCAGCAACCGGACGGATACATCAATACGTTCTACACGCTGACCGGACAAGACAGACGCTGGAACAACATGGACAAACATGAGATGTATTGCGCCGGCCACATGATGGAAGCCGCCGTCGCCTACTACCAAGCTACCGGAAAACGGAAACTGCTTGACGTGAGCATCCGTATGGCAGACCACATGATGGAGCTGTTCGGCCCGGGCAAACGCCATTGGGTACCGGGGCATGAAGAGATCGAGTTGGCTTTGGTGAAACTGTACCGGACGACCGACCAGCAAAAGTATCTCGACTTCGCCAACTGGCTGCTCGAAGAACGGGGACACGGGTACGGGAGCAAGGGCGACGAAGGAAAATGGGATCCCGCCTACTACCAGGACCTCATCCCGGTAAGAGAATTGACAGACATTTCGGGCCATGCCGTCCGCTGTATGTACCTGTACTGCGGGATGGCAGACGTGGCGGCTTTGAAAAAGGACACCGCCTATATCGAAGCCATGAACCGTCTCTGGGATGACGTAGTACTGCGTAATATGTACGTGACCGGCGGGATCGGCTCTTCACGGCACAACGAAGGCTTCACGGAAGACTATGACCTGCCAAACCTCGATGCCTACTGCGAAACCTGCGCTTCTGTCGGGATGGTCTACTGGAACCAACGCATGAACCAGTTCACTGGCGATTCAAAATACGTAGACGTGCTGGAACGTTCGATGTACAACGGTGCACTGGCAGGCGTCTCACTGGCTGGAGACCGCTTCTTCTACGTCAATCCGCTGGAATCGAACGGAGACCATCACCGCCAAGCCTGGTACGGGTGCGCCTGCTGCCCGAGCCAGATCTCGCGTTTCCTGCCTTCCATCGGGAACTATATCTATGGAACATCGGACAAGGCCTTATGGGTAAACCTCTTCATCGGAAATACCACCGAAGTCGAGATCGATGGAAAAAAGGTTGTCATGAAACAGGAAACGGACTACCCTTGGGACGGGCAGGTCAAGCTGACCGTCACGTCCGAACAACCGCTCGGCAAGGAGTTGCGCATCCGCATACCCGGATGGTGCAAATCATACATCCTGTCAGTCAACGGGAGCAAGGTTGAAAGCGCGACCGAAAAGGGATATGCCGTTATCAAGAAGTGGAAGAGCGGCGACCAGATCGTGCTCGATATGGATATGCCGGTCGAAAAAGTGTCGGCCGACCCGCGCGTACGGCAAAATACCGGCAAGCGAGCCCTGCAACGCGGACCGTTGGTCTATTGCCTCGAGGAGACAGACAACACGAAAGACTTTGCCGACCTCGCACTGACGGCCTCTTCCTCCTTCGAGGTCAAAGACGAACCGGACAAGCTGGGCGGCATCCGCTCGATCAAAGCGACATCGGACGGGCAAACGTTACATTTCATCCCCTACTATGCCTGGGATAACCGCGAAGCAGGCAAGATGAAAGTTTGGGTCGATTATCAAGAATAACATAACATCATCCTATCACCATGAACAGATTGAAAAACATATTCCTGACAGCAGTCGCCACCCTCACGGTGGCGACTGCCGCAACCGCCGGCGAAGAACCGGCAAACGGCAATTACCAAAACAACCGGCATCCGCTCTTGCAAAAAGACTACATTCAACTGCCGCTCGGAACTATCCGAGCCGAAGGGTGGATGCACGATCAACTGACCCGTATGCGCGACGGCATGACCGGACGCCTGGATGAGGTCTACACGAAAGTGATGGGGCCACGGAACGGATGGCTCGGTGGAGACGGCGATGTGTGGGAACGGGGTCCGTACTGGATCGACGGCCTTCTACCACTGGCTTATCTACTGAACGACAAAGCATTGATTGAAAAGGTACAACCCTGGATCGAATGGACCTTGGCATCACAAAAACCCAACGGCTACTTCGGCCCCGACACCGACCGCGACTACGAGCCCGGTCTTCAACGCAACAACGCACAAGACTGGTGGCCCAAGATGGTCATGCTAAAAGTCATGCAGCAATACTACACAGCTACGCAGGACCGGCGCGTGATCGACTTCATGACTCGGTATTTCCGTTACCAACTGGCCGAACTACCCAAAAACCCGTTAGGGAAATGGACCTTTTGGGGAGAACAACGCGGTGGGGATAACCTGATGGCCGTCTATTGGCTGTACAACATCACCGGCGACAAATTCCTGTTGGAATTAGGCGAGTTGATCCATAAACAGACGTTCGACTGGACTGATATCTTCCTACATCAAAACCACCTCAGACGCCAACACAGCCTGCACTGCGTGAACCTCGCACAAGGCTTCAAGGAACCGATCGTTTATTACCAGCAAAGCAAAGATCCCACGCAAATCCTAGCCACCCGTCAAGCGGTCAACGACATCCGCCACACCATCGGGTTGCCCACCGGCCTTTGGGGAGGAGACGAGTTGCTGCGCTTCGGCCAACCGACGACAGGCTCGGAGCTTTGCACGGCCGTAGAGATGATGTACTCCCTGGAGACAATGTTGGAGGTCACGGGCGATATGCAATGGGCCGACCACCTGGAACGCGTGGCCTACAACGCCCTGCCCACACAAGTGACCGACGACTACTCCGCCCGTCAGTATTACCAGCAGACCAACCAGATCGCCGTCACCCGCGAATGGAGGGAGTTCTCCACCCCGCACGACGACACCGACCTGCTTTTCGGCGAACTCACCGGTTATCCTTGTTGTACGTCCAACCTTCACCAAGGCTGGCCCAAATTCGTACAGAATCTCTGGTATGCGACAGCCGACAACGGGCTTGCCTCCCTAATCTTCGCCCCCTCGCAAGTAACGGCACGGGTGGCAGGAGGAATCGAAGTGAACATGAAAGAGGAGACGGCCTATCCTTTCGAAGAGACAGTGCGCTATCATATTTCGTTTACGGACAAGAAAGTGAAAAAGGCCTTCTTCCCTTTCCACCTGCGTATACCGGACTGGTGCAAGCAGCCAGTCGTCAAGCTCAACGGCAAACTGCTGACGGTCGATGCCTACCCCGGAACCGTCACACGCATTAACCGGGAATGGGAGGAAGGTGACATCCTGACCCTCGAACTGCCGATGGAGGTAAATGTCAGCCGTTGGTATGAAAACAGTGCCGTCGTCGAACGCGGGCCGCTGCTCTACGCCCTGAAGATGAATGAGAAATGGAAAAAGAAAACGTTCGAAGGCGATAAATCGGACGTGTACGGCAAATGGTATTACGAGGTGACGTCTGACAGTCCCTGGAACTACGCCCTGCCGGCCCGTTCCTTCTCGCCCGACCGGCTCAAGGATGCTTTCACGGTTGAAAAATCAGATAGGACCAGCTCCTATCCGTGGAACGTCGAGAACGCCCCCATACGCATCAAAACGAAAGCAATGCGGCTGAACGGCTGGACGCAAGTCAGAGGTTCAGCAGGCCCGGTTCCCTACTACACGCAACAGGGCAAAGACTTCGGCGACGAGGAAACGATCGAGTTGATCCCTTACGGATGCACCACCCTCCGAATTACGGAGTTTCCGGTCCGATAAACAGGCTTTCGTCCTGCCCCACGTCCACTGGGACAGGGCGGGACGAAGCATATATTGAATGTTCTGCTAAAAATCCTTACTTTTGTACCGGATAAAAAAACACTCGCAGGGCATGAGAACATTCCTTATCATTCTATTGGGCATACTGTCGCTCCTCTTCCCCCGTTCCGGTAAGGCACACGATTTGTATTTCCGCCACTATACCAATAAACAGGGATTGTCGCACAACACGGTCTATTGCGCCCTGCAGGATAAAAAAGGCTTCATGTGGTTCGGGACGGACGACGGGCTGAACCGTTTCGACGGGCACCAGTTCCGCATCTACCGCTATAACTCGTACGACCCGGAAAGCCTGCCGAACGACAGGATCATCAGCCTTTTCGAAGATTCGACAGGGAAGTTATGGGTTTGCACCTTTTCACACACCTGCTATTACGACTATCAAACAGAAACTTTTCATTCCCTCACCTTTTCGGACAGCAACAACACCCCGGAGTATTTTCAGCAAATTAGGGAAGACAAAAAAGGGAATCTTTGGCTGATGAGCTATAACCGGATTGCCCGTTATGCCCTTTCAGGTGAAAGCAGTCCGCATTTCTATCCCGAAGGAGAACAGATAAACCTGATAGACATCACGATGACCGAAGAGGGTGATCCGATCCTCGCCGGACGTACCGACCTGTTTTTCTACAAACCGGAAACAGACAAGTTCACCCGCATCCCGATCCTGACCGAAATGGAAAAAGGAAATCCGATCAGCCTCTCTAAGCTCTGTCTCGTACCGGACTGGGGCATACTGGCCGGGACAGACCGCGCAGGGCTCAAGTTTTACGACAAACACAGCCGGAAAGTTGAAACAATCATCCCGGACATACAGGTTCGGGACATCAAGCAGTGCAGCGAGAATACCTACTGGGTCGCATCCGAATCAGGAGTCTATATCCTGAATATGACAGACCGGAGCGTCACGCATCTGCAAAAATCACTGACAAACGAATATACCATCTCCGACAACGCGGTCTATTCGATCACAAAAGACCGCGAAGGGGGGATATGGGTCACTACCTTTTTCGGAGGGATCAACTATCTTCCCAAAGAATATGTCCCGTTTAAATACTTTATCGGAGGGAAAACACATCCGGGAATGCCGGGCAATGCCGTACGGGAAATCTGCCCGGACCAGTACGGCAACCTCTGGCTCGGAACGGAAGATAACGGGATCAACCGCTATAGCCCGGCAACCGGCGAGATCACGAACTTTTCCCGCACCAACCCCGCCCATCCGCTTTCGGCAACCAATATCCACGGTCTGCTTGCCGACGGCAACCGGTTGTGGGTAGGGACATTCAATACCGGAATCGACCTGTTGGACATTCCTTCCGGGAAAATCATCAAGCGGTATACCCGGACCAATACCGAGAACCGGCTACCGGCCGACTTCATACTCTGCTTTTGCAAGCTCTCCGAAAACGAAATCCTGATCGGGACTTCCGAAGGGCTTGCCCTCTTCGATAAAAAAGAAGAATGTTTCACCCCCTGGGAGACAGAGATCAAGTCGATGGTGCGTCAAATCTATAAAGACAGCAAAGGAGACATCTGGCTTGCGACTACCTCCGGTGCTTACCGTTACTCTCAAAAAGACAAAAAGTTCGCACATTATACTTCCAACCGCGAGCGGTCGCAGACCATCGGCGACAACAACGTGACCTCCATATTCGAAGACTCGAAAAACCGGATTTGGGTGGCTACCGTGTATGGTTTCTCCCTCTACAACGAGATATCCGATTCGTTCAACCGCATCACGGTGGAAAACGGACTGCCCAGCAACATCGTACACCGTATCTTAGAAGACGACGAGCATCTTTTCTGGATTGCGACGGCCAACGGGCTGGTTCGTTTCAATCCGGAAACATACGTGATGAAGACTTACTCATACACGGATGGCCTGCCCGAAGCGCAATTCAACTACTGTTCCGCCTATAAGATGCCGGACGGGACCATGTATATGGGGACGATCAACGGGATGATCGCTTTCAATCCACGTGATTTTAAAGAAGATGTTTATTCACCGTCGGTATGCATCACCCGCATAGATGTGCAGGACGACCGCATCGGCGCCCCTAAATATAATGTCAACCGGATTATGAAAAGCGGAGAATTAAAGCTCCCGCATAATCGATCCACCTTTACCCTTTCGTATGTCGCGCTGAGCTATACTTCGCCGGATGCGATCCAGTATGCCTACCGCTTAGAAGGGAGTGACAAGGACTGGATTTATATGAAACAGAATAAAGACGTGACTTTCGCGAACCTGTCACCCGGCAACTATGTTTTCCGGGTAAAATCGACCAACAGCAGCGGGATCTGGCAAGACAACGAAACGACTCTCCGGATCACAGTGACACCGCCATTCTGGGCAACGGGATGGGCTTTGCTCATTTATTTCCTGATCCTGTGCCTGTTGATCGTTCTTTGGTATAACTATAAAAAGGCCAAGTTGGAAGAGAAGCACCGCATCAACCGTGAGATATTCGAAAGTAAAAAGGAGAAAGAGCTTTATAATGCAAAAATACAGTTCTTTACCTTTATCACGCATGAGATCCGGACACCGCTCACCCTGATAAAGGCCCCGTTGGAAAAGATCCTACGTTCGGGCGACGGGACGCCCGCCACACAGGAGAACTTACGGATCATCGAAAAAAACACCGGACGGCTGTTAGACCTCAGCAACCAGCTATTGGACTTCCGCAAGACGGAGAGCCGCGGGTTCAAACTGAACTATGTCACGACCGATGTCGTCCTCTGGCTGGAAACGATCCTGCATCCGTTCCGTCCGGCTTTCGAACAGGCGGACAAGGATTTCACGGTCAAGTTGCCGGAACTGCCTTTCGAGGCTTGTTTAGACCGGGAGGCATTTGCCAAGATCGTCAGCAACTTAGTCAGCAACGCGCTGAAATATTCGGACAGCCGGATATCGCTCGAGCTGCTTCCCCCTTCGGGCGAAGAGCGGATGTTCACCCTGCTCGTCACCAATGACGGCCACTTAGTCCCCGACAGCGAAGCCGAAAACATATTCAATCCGTTCTATCGGCTTAAGGAGACGGAAAACCAACAGGGAAGCGGCATCGGCTTGTCGCTGGCCCATTCTTTGACAGAGTTCCACCGCGGCAAACTTTTCTACCGGCAAACGCCTGACGGCTTGAACCAGTTCGTCCTGATGCTACCCGAACAGCAGGAAGACAGTTACCGGATTGCAGCCGGAAACGAGAAAGAGAAAGCGGAAATGGTCACACTGGCCGAAACAGGCAAACCGGTGATCCTGATCGTCGAAGACCAGGATGATATGCGTCACTTCATCGCCCGTGAATTGGCGAAGACGTATCAGGTATTGGAGGCGGAAAACGGAAAAGTCGCTCTCGACCTGGTCCGTAAGAACACGGTCAACCTGATCATCAGCGATGTCATGATGCCCCTTATGGATGGTTTCGAGCTTTGCAACGAAGTAAAAAACGATGTCAACGTCAGCCATATCCCGTTCATCCTGCTGACGGCGCAGCATAACCTGCAATCGCGCCTGAAAGGGTTGAACACGGGAGCTGATGCTTATATGGAAAAACCTTTCTCCATCGAACTGCTGACGGCACAGGTCAGCAATCTTTTGAAAAGCCGGGAGTTGCTGAATAAGACTTATTTAGAAAAGCCGCTCGCCCCGGTCGCCTCCCTTGCCATTTCACAGGTGGATGATATTTTCCTCCGCAAACTGAACGATTACTTGGAAGAGAACCTCAGCAACGAAGCCCTCTCCGTCGAGATGCTCGCCGACACGATGGGCATGAGCACCTCCAGCCTCTACCGCAAGGTCAAAGGCCTGTCCGGTCTTTCCCCCAACGATTTCATCCGCATCGCCCGCTTAAAAAAAGCGATCCAGCTGATGCAGAACGGAGAGAACCGCATAGGCGAGATCGCTTTCCAGGTAGGCTTCTCCTCCCCGGCTTATTTCTCCACCTGCTTCCAGAAGCAGTATGGGAAGACACCGTCGGAGTATCTGAGGCAAACGGGGACAAAAAGCTGAAATACTATAAAATTATAAGCCATTATCTTTCTTTACCTGAGCAAGAAGTTCCGTGATTTCATCTGCTGAAATCGTTTTACGCTCTTCTTTGTCATACATATAGAGGAGGACGATAGTTCCGGTTTCTTCGTCAATGGAGTAGGTAAAGGAATCACACGTGCTCCGTGGCTTTTGCCTTTGTTCTTACTGCCGATCGCATCCGTACCTTCCGCACACCCCACCCAGGCTGACGCCGGCTTGGAGGTTGGCGTGGAGCTCTTCTTCGACAACCTGGCGTTCTTTCACTTTGGAAAGAGCGCGTGTCAAAGAGCGCTTGACGGTTCTCAGCACATCGAGGTCTTCCGTATCCAGTATTTCGCGCATAAGTTCGATGCGCAAGGAGTCTACATCTAATGCTGCCATATTGATTACTTTATGATTTTGGACAAAGGTACGTTTTTTCTATTCCTTTGTCCAAAATCATTCCTTCAAAGATCATTCAGCCACCGGGAAAGCGGAGATCCTCAACCGCGCCGCCCCCATCGGGACCAGGGTGATCTCGTCTAAGCGGTCGGACTTGCGGGCGTTTTCGTATGGCAGGACACCGCATAAGCCGTATTCGTCGATTTTCCATTCCGGCACCAAACGCCCCTGCGCCTTAAATTCCATCGGGACGGAAGAGAGGGTGAAAGGATTGTTGTCGGACGGCCAGTCTTTGCGTTGCAACGTAATGGGCGACTGGACTTTCAAGGCATAATTCCAGGGGCTTGCGGGCAGGATCTCGAATGTCGGCCAGGCGGAGGCGTCGGCTCCTTCCTGCCATTTGGAATCCCAGACGGCGGTCTCGGTACTGGGCATTTGCTTGTATTCTTCTTCCACTTTGAGGGAAAGGGTAAGCGGACCGTAATCGACACTGACACTGTTCTTATTTACCTGCCACTGACGGACAGCATATTCCATCGGAAGGTTCAGCACAACCTCGTCGCCGTCTTGCCATTCCCGTTCAATACAAGCATAGGTTCCGGGGGCGAGTGTCGCCTGTTGCGGTTTCCCGTTAACCAAGACGGAAGCGTTCTTACACCAGAACGGGATGCGAAGATAGAAGGGGAAAGATACGGCTTTGGATGTTCCGACCGTAAATCGTGTCATTTCCTCAAACGGATAATTCGTCTGTTCATGCAGGGTGATTTCCGTCCCGTCGCCCACCTTTACATTTGCCTTACAAGAATTGTATAAAACAGCGGCTACCCCGTTGTCCGGCGTTGCCAATACCAAATGTTCGACATAATAGGGCCAGCCGAAACCATGATTATGCTGGCAGCAACGGCTGCTGAACGGATTCATGGCCAAGAACGGACCGGAATTGTCCAGCCCCGGATGGTGATTGCGTGAATCGCTGATCGCCATATTCGGACAAGTCAGATAACGAAGCGCCCGGTAATCCGGCATCAAAGAAGCCGGGTAACTGTTGAACGCAACATCTTCGAGGTGGTCGGCCCAATAAGGATCGCCACTGATCAGAAGCATGATCTCGTCGGACGCCATCTGCTCGACAAAACCACAGGTCTCTGTTCCCTGACGGGGATCGAAGAAACCGATACGGGCATTCTCGTCCGCCCCGAACATACCGCCGGGGACCTGGCCGAAAGCGCGGCGTACCAGGCTTTGCGCATTGTAGCTGGCAGCCAACATCGCCGAGTCTTTTGTAAACAGATACCAGGTGGCTGGCTCGCGAAAACACTGGGCAACATTCACATTGTGCCAGTTCGGGAGCTGGGTCGGCTTCGTCCAGTCTGCCGTATTGCGGTGAATCTTTTCGGCCAGCGGAAGAAGAGACTCGTCCCCCGTGCGATTATACAACCAAACTACGCTCCAAAGGTTATCTCCTCCGCGGCTATTCTCCCAGTAACTGGACAGGAAAGCATCGTCGGGAACTGTTTGCAGATAATGGCAATACTTGGTCATGAAATCGATCACCTGTTTATCGTTCGTATATTCATAATAGGATTGCATGATCCAAAGGACGATCATATTCGGCCAGAAATCCTGTTTGCCGTTGTTCAGATGTACCGGCCCGAAATTACCATCTGTCCGCTGGCTCGCCAGAATAGCATCTATCCAGAACTTCGTTTCCTTTAACAAAGCCTCGTCCTTCAAGGCATAGGCCATATTGCCATACCCGCGCAGCCAGTAGGGTACTTCTTCCCAGCCCCATTCGCCTCCGTTCTTCAACCAGGCGTTGTTTCCTTTTTGCAGCCAGGCGCTGATCTCCCCAAGATGACCGCAAAGGCCGTCTTTCTGTAACTCGATCTGCTTCCTGATCCAACCTTCGGGCTCTATGCTTCCGGCTGGTAGTTTGATAAATTGTTGGGATTGCAACGGGGCACGGTTACTTACATAGTAATCATTACGAGATTCGGTGGACAAACGTTCCATCGTCCGGATCTCTTGCGTCTGCTTACCTGCGCACGACGCCAAAAGAATTGAGAAAAGTAAAATCGTCTTTTTCATGTTCATCAGATTTATTCAGCAAAGGAAAGGAATCCGGCAGATAAACATGATAAGAAATCAATCAAAAACTTATAAAAATCGTTCTATCACTTCCTCCTGATGAAAAAGCAATAGAACGATATAAAATCCTTTGGTTACTTCTCTTTCAAGAGAAAAGCAACAATCACTTTCTTAACTGACACACTCCGTAATACAACAGACGGAGTACCACCGACAACCCGTAAAAGCCACACGTGATAAGCAGCATCCACAACGATTGTGTCCAAAGCTCGGACCAACTCGTACCGTATGCGATGATAGAGATAATGTTCATCAGATAGGCGAGCGCGATACAGACACAGAATATTTTGATTTCCGTTTTTTGTCTCTTTACAGATAATACGATTTCTTTCATAATCATGCAAAATTTAGATACGGTATTTTATATTCATCCGGGAAAGTAATCACCCGTCCTTCATCAATCGCCTGCAAGCCCAACAATCCCAAAACAGAAGAATAGTAAGCTTCTTCCACCAGATTAGGAGCCGGTTTTCCTGTAATGGCCGCTTCACAGAAAGCGGTAACCAACTCGATAGAGCCGTCGCCGGCAGCACCTACCGATGACTGTCCGCTGATCGTCGTGACATTGTCCATGATCAGATGCCCCTTGTTTACCGATGCCGTTTCAGGCACCCAGCTCGGGCCGGCAAATGAAACATTGTCGAAGATCTTATGTTCGATCTGGTTGATCAGCTGCATGATGCCGGGAGCCGGTTCCACCTCTTCGAAGTAGTATTTACCCTTCTCCGGTTCCATCGTGCCCTTGCTGCCCATGATTTCCTCTTCAAGGCCATAGAACTTGTTGCCGATCATGGACTCGTATGTCATCTTCACACCATTGGGATAATGGTAAATCAAATTGATGCTGTCATACACCTCGCGGCCATCCTTCCAATAGACGATATCCCCCATGCCGGCCACCTTTTCAGGAAGCATCCGGAGCGCCCAGTTTCCGACCTGCAACTGATGGGTTGCCAACTCCGTTACCAGGCCACATGAATATTCCTTATATAAACGCCAGTTGATCTTACGTTCCAAATCGGGAGAAGGAACAGGACGACGCCAGTCGTTATTACGGAACCAATACGCCCGTATCGAGTTTATTTCTCCCAACAAACCGGCATGGACCATTTCCATCGCCTTTATATATTTAGGATCATATAAGCGCTGCTGACCGATAAACATCACCTTGCCAGATTCTTTAAATACATTGTACATATCCAAGCAGTCCGAACACGTCATCGCCATCGATTTCTCACAGAACACATGCTTTCCGGCATGCAACGCATCGATCGTGATATGTGCATGTTCGTACAGCGGAGTAGCGATCATGACTGCCTGTATATCTTTATCTTCCAAAAGCTTCCGGTAGTCTTCATACGTCTTTGCTTTCGGGTAGAGAGCCGAAGCCTCTTTCAGATGGGGAGGATAATTATCACACAAGGCAACCACATCGGCATACGGAATTGTCTTCAGGTTATTCAGGTGATACTGTCCGCGTGAACCTGTACCGATAAATCCGATCCGCACTTTCTCCTTTGCGATCTGTACCTTATCGTCAGCACTGCAGGACTGCAACCAGGGAAATGCAGAAAGAAGCGCACCGCCTCCACCAATCATTCCCAGCTCCTTGAAGAAGTCCCGCCGGCTTAAATTGACTGAATTCTCATCATTTTTCATAACTTATATACATGTTTTTCATAAATATCAAATTGAGATGCGATTACCGGAATACGTTCATCGTCGGCAATCATGAAGGCGGTTGTCAGAATCTCCGCCACCACCGGATCTTTCGCCACCACCGACACCATCTTTTTATCTTCCACAAATGTTCCCGTATGCGGGTTCACAATATGGCGCGGATGGGATGGCATATTTCCCGATGTCGAAAGCGAACTGTCACACAACTTCAAATCGGCAACCCTCTCCTTCGTAAACGGATTATCAAGGCCAACCGGCCAATATTCGCCGCACGGGTGCGTACCGACCGCCAGAACCGAACTGTTCCCGAAATTGACAAGCGCCTTCCCAACTCCGTTTTCTTCCAGCAGCTCCCGTATTTTTGCAAGCGCATATCCTTTCCCATACCCGCCCAGATCGATATGTAAAGATTCGGAAAAGAAAAAAATGCTTTTATCTTCCTCCGTCAACAACACCTGGTCGAATCCTTGCAAAGTAATATCAAAATATCCTTCCGTCAACTCATTATACCGCTTGCAGTTCTGCAATATATTCCAAAGCTCTTCCCCCACCGTCACCGGATAATGCCCGGCTTCCCGGTTGACAAACGAAACCTCGCTCTCCGGATCGAACCGGTTCAGCATCTTATCCAACCGCCTCACTTCCGATTCGGCCTTTTCCCAGACCGTACCAAGAAGACGGGGATCACTGCCGACCATCAAAATGTCGAGCTGCGTTCCCATTACCGACGACATAGATCCATGGAAAAGCCCGGAAGCCGCATAATAGTTAGAATAAGACATAAGCCATTTGTTATTTTTTACATGGTTCAAAGAGGTGTGCGTACACACTTTGCAAATATAGGGGATTTGTTCGTTCTACAAATAGAATTAGGCAACCTTTTTCTCAAAAGGTTGCCTAATTAGCGTTTATTTTCGTTTAAAACATTTACAACTCAACCTTCACCAAGCAGAATTCCGGATCCACGACGATAACATAAACGTCGTTTCCACCCGGCGATGCGCCGACCGAGAACAAGAGACAAACAAAACGGTCATGTATGAGCTTATTGTAATCTATGTTCCCAACCAAATAAACGGAAAGATTTTAAAACAAATTAAGAATATTGCAAAAATCTAAGCCGTTTGGTCGAAAGTTTGGTTCCTGACCAATGCACAGATTCGATGTATCAGTTTGTTTCTAATATTGTTTATAACTAAATTATGATGCTTCCCCTCTTCTCTTTTGCGCCTGTAATATTCTCTTAATATTGGATCATGTATGGCAGCGGTTCGTGCCGCTTGGGTGAGTAGCGTGTTTAGTTTTTTATTGGCAAATCCACTTGTCTTGGCATTGCTTTTGACACTGGAGCCGGAGGTTCGTTGGAACGGTACCACTCCCGCATAGCAGGCCAGCTTGCGCGGATCGTCAAAACAGGTGAAGTTTTCGGTATAAACGATCAAAGCAAGGGCGTTGACAAAAGCCACGCCTTTGATGGATGTAATACGCTCATAATTGTTTTTGATCTCCTCTTCACTGTTGATCAGATCCATTATTTCCTTTTCCACATCTTTTATTTCACGGTTCAAGTTATCCACTTGTGTCAGGCTATGTTGATATATGTAATCTGTTGCGTGATTCCCTTTTAGGACCGAATGGAGTTCTTTGGCATGTACCAATGCTTCATTTTTCATTTTCACCAATAAATCACGGAATGTGAAAAATGAGTGCAGCGCCCGGATGGTTTCCGTATTGGGGGTATAGACCTTGGCCATATCCTCGAAACGGCAAGCGTATTGTGCGATCAGCAATGAATCCAATTTATCGTTTTTCCCGCGTTGCATGCCGCTGCTGTGTTTGATCCTGTAAGGATGTTCCAGCCACAGTGTATAACCCTCGTGCGCGAGAGTGTTACTCAAACAAACGCTGTAAAGTCCCGTGTTCTCACCGCAAAAGAGCATCTGATCTTTGCCTGTCTGCGGATAGCTATCACAAAGCCATGCCAACAGACTCTCATGTCCGGCAACATCATTACTGAACTCACGGTGGACACCTGAAGATATGTTTTCTTTCTCTATCACACTTACATCTACTTTTTTCTTGGAGAAATCAATCCCGATAAATAATTTATTCATACCTTTATATTGTTTTTGGATTAACCGAAAGCAGGAATGGGCTACTACTCTAAATGATATCCTATTATATATCAATAATCTATTTAGTCTTTGCCTGCTTGACTAACGGAAGTCTGTTACAATAACTAGTCTTTAAAGACTATCGTTTTCCATTAGTGTACTTCCGTTAGTCGGTTAATTTAGTTTCTTCATACAACAAAGATATAAATTAACCTCAGCTTCTTGCTTTACGCAAACTTAGAGTCGTTTTAGACCTTATTGTAATAAACGTATGAATACCTATTGGTCCAGATCGAAACAGCACAGCATATATTTTGCTTTTCTACCCCGTTTATTTTAAATTACCCTTGCGGGTAATATTTTTTAATAAACACATAATCCAGCAATAACCTAAATATCAGCGATATAATCACATATCGATTTTTAAAAGGGAATATTGTATTTTTTTACTTGAAAAACAGGCTTTATCATGTATCAAAAAAGTTGACTGCCGACATCATTTTGATGTGGTCAACGCTGAAAAAAGAAACCTGCCATTCGTTTATTACAAGATAATAGCTTACATTTGCATCTAAAAGTATTATCTAAAATCTATGGTTCCGATGAGTACACAAATTGGTAAAAGCCTGATAGCGCTTTTCTTTTTAGGGATGTTCATAACCGGTTGCAATACCAATACAAAGCAAACGGCCGATAATGATATCAAATTCGATTCTATCCGGGTGGATAAGACCTACCATCTGTTGGATAATCCTGATAACCCCAATTGTAACCTGCAATTGAGCTTCACCTATCCCGCCCAATTTTCCGATAAGGAGATTTTGAAAAAGATACAGAATGACTTCGTCCTCTCCTATTTCGGTGAGAATTACGAGAACCTGTCTCCGGAAGAAGCGGTCGCCAAGTACACGGAAGATTATCTAAACAACTATAAAGAGCTGGAAGCCGATTTCAAGGCCGAGTTGGAAAAGAAAGACGATTTGCCGGTCGGAGCCTGGTTCTCTTATTTCGAAATGTCGTCGGATGAAATCGTCTACAACCAGAATGACATCCTGAGCTATACCGTAAGTTTTGAGAACTATACAGGCGGCGCACACGGTTCGCATGCCTATAACAACCATGTGATCAACCTGAAAACAGGCAATGCAATCACGGAAGAAGATATCTTCATCGAGAACTTCCAGGATAGCCTCGCGCAGATATTAATCGATCATATTGCCAAACAAAACAAGGTAGAGAATCCGAAAGACCTGGAAAACATAGGTTTCTTCAGCGTTGAAGAGATCTTCCCGAACGGCAATTTCCTGATTGACGGTGACGGTATCACCTATACCTTTAATGAATATGAGATCGCCGCTTACGTGGTGAGAGAAACAAATGTGTTCTTACCTTACGCGGAAATCCAATATCTATTAAAGAAAGACAGTCCGATCTCCAAGCTAATTCAAAATTGAGAATAAAAATATAATACTTCATATATCGAGATTAATGGAGCCAACCCATACAAACGAAACATTGTCAATTGTCAACGGTCAATTGTCAACTTTAAAGAGTTATTTTCCGGAACTGACCGATGCGCAGAAGATACAGATAGATGCCCTGTTTGACTTATACTCAGACTGGAATTCCAAAATCAATGTAATTTCACGCAAAGATATAGAGAATCTGTACCTGCACCACGTGCTTCATTCGCTGGGCATTCTGAAAATGCTGAAATTCAAAGACGGATCGGCAGTTATGGATATCGGTACGGGAGGAGGTTTTCCCGGTATACCACTTGCAATCCTGCTTCCGGAAGTTCAGTTCCATTTGGTAGACAGCATCGGGAAAAAGATCAAAGTCGGGCAAGCCGTAGCCGAAGCGATCGGTCTGAAAAACGTCACTTTCCGCCATTGCCGCGCCGAAGAGGAAAAGCAATTATTCGACTTTGTCGTGAGCCGTGCCGTCATGCCGCTGGCCGATCTGGTAAAAATCGCTCGTAAGAATATAAAAAAGGAACAACAAAATGCCCTTCCCAATGGTTTGATTTGTTTGAAGGGAGGAGAGTTGCAGCATGAAATATTGCCATTCCGCAAACAAGCTGTCAGTCTCAGCCTGAGTGACCATTTTAAAGAAGAATTTTTCCAAACTAAAAAAGTTGTTTACGTACCGTTATGATTACAATAAAATCGTTCGAGTTCAATTATTTCCAGGAAAACACGTTCCTGCTGTATGATGATACACGCGAAGCCGTGCTGATCGACCCGGGTTGCTGCCGTAAGGAAGAGGAAAAGGAGCTAACCGACTTCATTCTCGAAAACAAGTTGACATTAAAACATTTGCTCTGCACTCATCTACACGTGGATCACGTATTCGGAAACGGTTTTATATATAAGACATACGGTTTGAAACCCGAAGCGAACAAGCAGGATGTCGAGAAACTGCCCTCTCCGGACGAACAGGCCAAATTGTTCGGACTCCGTCAGCACGTCGAGAATGTCCCGGTTGAAAAATATATCGTAGGAGGCGAAACCATCAAGTTCGGCACATCCGAACTTCAAGTACTGACAGTTCCCGGACATTCGCCCGGCAGCGTCGCTTTCTATAATAAGAAGAACGGTTTCGCAATCGTCGGCGATGCGCTGTTTGCCGGAAGTATCGGCCGCACCGACCTTTGGGGCGGAAACCAAGAGGTATTGGTTGCCGCCATCCGCGACAAGCTGCTTTCGCTTCCCGACGAGACAGTCATTTATCCGGGGCACGGACCGGAGACAAGGGTCATAGATGAAAAGTTTAATAATCCCTATTTATAAACTACATAATATTATGGACACAAATAAATTTGTAAACCGCCACGTTGGTATTTCGGCAGAAGATATTCCTTCCATGCTGCAAGCCATCGGCGTCAAGTCGGTTGATGAACTGATCGATCAGACCATCCCGTCCGACATCCGTTTGAAAGAGCCGCTTAACCTTCCCGAACCCATGACGGAACGTGAGTTCGCAGAACACATCTCGGAGCTGGCATCCAAGAACGAAGTCTTCACTTCCTATATCGGAATGGGCTGGTACGACACGGTTTGCCCGGCTCCTATCCAGCGTAACGTATTTGAAAATCCGGTTTGGTACACTTCCTACACTCCGTACCAGGCAGAAGTTTCACAAGGACGTCTGGAAGCCTTGCTGAATTTCCAGACTGTTATCGCGGAACTGACCGGTCTGCCTCTTACAAACTGCTCCCTGCTGGACGAAGCGACAGCGGCTGCCGAAGCGGCAACCATGTTCCACGGAAGCCGTAGCCGCGCGCAAGTGAAAGCGGAAGCCAATACGTTGTTTGTCGACGAAAACGTATTTGCCTCTACACTGGCCGTTATCAACACCCGCATGATCCCGCAAGGCATCAAGGTGATTGTGGGCGATTACAAAACATTCGAATTCACTCCGGATGTATTCGGGGCGATTGTCCAGTATCCGAATGCCGACGGTTCGATTGAAGATTATAAGGAATTTATCGCACGTGCCAACGCAGGCGGAGCACGTGTCGCCGTTGCAGCCGACCTGATGAGTCTTGTCTTGCTGACTCCTCCGGGAGAATGGGGTGCAGACGTCGTATTCGGAAGCAGCCAGCGTTTCGGTATTCCGATGTTCTACGGCGGTCCGTCCGCTGCATTCTTTGCAACGAAAGACGAATACAAACGTTCCATCCCCGGACGTATCATCGGTATTTCCAAAGATGCTTACGGACATGCGGCTTACCGCTTGGCTTTGCAGACACGCGAACAGCACATCAAACGTGAAAAGGCAACTTCCAATATCTGCACCGCCCAGGCTTTACTGGCCACGATGGCTGGTTTCTATGCCGTTTACCACGGTGCCGAAGGTTTGAAAAATATCGCCGGCCGCATCCATGCTTCTGCCGGTTTCCTGGCAGGTGAATTGGAGAAGCTGGGCTACAAGCAGCTGAACAAAGACTATTTCGACACGCTGAAAATCCAGTTGCCGGAACATGTATCCATCAACGCACTCCGCGAGATCGCATTGGAATGCAAGGTGAACTTGCGTTACTTCGAAGCCGGACAGGTCGGTATCAGTTTAGACGAAACGACACAGCCGACCGATATCGGCGTATTGCTGTATATCTTCGCCGGAGCAGCCGGAAAGGATTATATGCTGAAAGAAGCGGTTCCCGAAAAGACTTACTTCGATCCGAAGTTCGCCCGTACTTCCGAATTCCTGCAGGAAGACGTATTCAAGAAATATCATACCGAAACGGAACTGATGCGCTACATCACCCGTCTGGGACGCAAGGACGTTTCATTGGCACAGTCCATGATTTCCTTAGGTTCTTGTACGATGAAACTGAATCCTGCATCGACCATGCTTCCGCTCAGCCGTCCGGAATTTATGAATATCCATCCGTATGCTCCTGAAGAACAGGTTGAAGGTTACACGGAACTGATTGAAAACTTATCGGCTTACCTGTGCGAGATCACCGGGTTCAAAGGTTGTACGCTGCAACCGAATTCCGGAGCCGCCGGCGAATATACGGGTCTGCGTGTGATCCGGGCTTATCTGGAAAGCATCGGACAGGGACACCGTAATATTGTCCTCCTGCCCGCATCCGCCCACGGTACAAACCCGGCAAGTGCAATCCAGTGCGGTTTCACGACTGTTACGGTAAAATGCGACGACAAGGGCAATATCGACCTGGAAGATTTCCGCGCGAAGGCCGAAGCCAACAAGGACAATTTGGCGGCCAGCATGATCACTTATCCGTCTACTCATGGTATCTTTGAAGTAGATATCAAGGAAATGTGCGACATTGTTCATGCTTGCGGCGGCCAGTTGTATATGGATGGCGCCAATATGAATGCACAGGTCGGTTTGACAAATCCGGGTACTATCGGTGCAGACGTTTGCCACCTGAACCTGCATAAGACCTTCTCATCTCCTCACGGTGGCGGTGGTCCCGGCGTCGGTCCGATCTGCGTTGCCGAACATCTCGTTCCGTTCCTGCCGCAGCATCCGGTGCTGTGGGGTAGCGATCTGAATACGGTATCCGCAGCTCCTTACGGTAGCGCCGGTATTCTGCCGATTACATACGCTTATATCCGTATGTTAGGAACAGAAGGATTGGAAACGGTCACCAAGACTGCCATTCTGAATGCAAACTATCTGGCTGCCAAGTTGAAAGACACTTACGGAATTGTTTACACAGGCGCAACAGGCCGCGTCGGTCATGAACTGATCCTGGAATGCCGCACGGTAAAAGAACGTTCTGGCATCGACGAAGGCGATATCGCCAAACGCCTGATGGACTTCGGCTACCACGCTCCTACTCTTTCCTTCCCGGTTCACGGCACGCTGATGGTCGAACCGACCGAAAGCGAAAGCAAAGCCGAACTGGATCGTTTCGTAGAAGTGCTGGAATGTATCTGGAACGAAATCAAGGAAGTGGAAGAAGGCAAGGCTTCGAAGGAAGACAACGTTCTGAAAAACGCTCCCCATCCCGAATACGAAGTGACGGCCGACGAATGGAAACACGAGTATCCCCGCAGCAAGGCCGCCTTCCCGCTGGAATGGTTGCACGACAGTAAATTCTGGATCAACGTAGCCCGCGTAGATAATGCGTATGGCGACCGTAACCTGATCCCGACGCTTTGCGCATGCGAAATTTAATATAAACCGATATAACGCAAACGGCACGAAAACGCAGCTCTTATTTTCTCACCTGCTTTCCCCGCCGTTTGCGTTATTTTTTCAATAACAAACAACAAATTCAATGAACACGACAACCAAAGAGAAAATCAAATTCAGTAAAGCATTTTGGGTAGCAAATACCGTTGAACTCTTCGAACGTGCCGCATACTACGGCGTTTTCATCGTAATCACCCTTTATCTTAGCCGGATTCTCGGATTCAATGACATTTAGGCTGCCGGATTGGTACAATACGGGACGACCACCACGTTTACCGGACTGTTGGAAAGCGACCTGCAATACGGGATCATCCCGATCATGATCCTAGTCGTATGCGGCGGCGCTTTCATCAAGAGTGTGATTTCCGGAACAGTAGCCAAAGAGACGACTCCCGAAACCCGGGCCAAAGGGTTCTCTATCTTTTACGCAATGGTCAACATCGGGGCTTTCTCCGGTAAGACAATTGTCAAACCGCTCCGCGAAGCTCTCGGAAACGAAGGGCTTATCACGCTGAACTACTTTTCTGCTTCCATGACATTTCTGGCTTTACTTGCGATCTGGTTTTTCTACAAGAGCAGCCAGCACAGCGGGGAAGGAAAAACATTCAGCCAAATCTGGCAGGCATTAATAAAAGTATGCTGCAACGGACGCCTTATAAGTGGCCGCAAGCGCCCATGCTCATTACATCTGGCATTATTTCGGTGCAATCGCCTTGGTTTCGGCTCTCGCCCTGATTATTTACGGGCAAGTTGCGAAGAGGCTAAATGAGAAAGAAAGCTGATGGCTTTTAATTGAAAACTAACCAGGGCTTGTATCACTACAAACCCTGGTCTTTATCAATGTGTGTCTAATACTTGATAAATGTGTATATACGTCAGGATATATCTTACTGTTGGAAAAAGGCCAATAGCTTCACCAAGCTGGCTTCTTCTTTCCATTTGATTTTATTTTGTTTCACAAATGCTTTCAACTTCGTTTTACCGCTCTCGCCAAGGGATTTTCCGACTTCTTTCCGGGTAGCCTCAACAATCTTATCGCCAAAGATAAAATAAAACTTTTTGATCAAAGGAAGCTCTTTCCCCTCATTTCTTTCAAGTCTCATCCGGGTATAAATCAAATTAGAAACACCTATTGCACCTATAGATACTATTTGATTCACAGAAGAAGACGTCGTACTCATGCCATAGGCACCAGATGTATTCTTATTCAATTCATCCAAATCAGCCTTTACCAATTCAACCAAACCAACGCCATTTTCTGTTTTCACCAAACGGACCAGTTCTCCATTCATATAGATAAAAGAAACATCCCCCAATTGAATCATTTCCACATTGCGTGGATCAGCTTGCATAACTTTATCTCCCTCCAGATAATGTAATGTACAATTTTGAAGATGCACATTCAACTTCATTTGCTTTGTCTTTTGCTCTTTGGAAAAATAAACGGTTCCATCCACAAAGTCTTCATATAGATACGGCCATTTTGTCGTAGGAACATAGTCAGATGCCGAAACAGCATTAAACGAACTCATCCCCCACGACATGGAACAAATCAATACAATTATTCTGATAAACCAATTCATGCTCATTAAACATTATCGGATAGGAAATACCTGCCCTTTCGAAAAAGGGCAGGTACACATCCATTACTTAATAACCATCATTCTGAACCATGTTGGGATTAGCATCCATTTCACTCTTTGGAATCGGTAATGCCCAACGATAACTCGGAAACTCAATATCTTTAGCATCTGCAGCTCCCTGGTAATCGACACGATGCAAGGATGTTCCGGTACGAGCCATATCATAAACCAAATGCCCTTCAAAAGCAAGTTCTTTACGACGTTCTAACAAGATATTTTCCAATGTAGCCGTAACGGGAGAAGCGCCACGATTCGAAGTGATTGCCAACAAATCGCTGTCGGCAGTTGCACCCGCAACAGTCGCGCCATGAGCCAATGCTTCTGCACGATTCAAATACATTTCCGAAAGACGAAGTACTACAATATTCGCATATGACGGTCTTGATGAAGCATCCTTTGCGGCATATTTTGTTGTCCAGAAATGATCAGGAGCCTCTTTGTGAGATTTAAATAATTTAGAGCGAACATCACTCGCTTCATACAAATCACGTAAATCCGCAGTAGATGCCACGTCAGCATATCCATCCGGATTCGTCATCCAGGAAATATCTTCCCAATACTCGTTATAGTAATTTTTATCACTGCCATATATCTCATAAATAACTTCTCCACCATCCGAAGCATCTTTTCCCCAGACATTTGGCAATTGACTTTCCGTAAAGATATTAAACAAACCGCTATCTATAACCTTTGTAGCATAATCTGCACATTTTTGCCATTCCCCCATATACAAATACACTCTCGAAAGCAACCCCCAAATAGCAGGTTTGCTGACTACAGAATAGGGATCGGCCGCATCATCACGGGTATATTCATCATCCATCAGACTTTCGGCCTCTAATAAATCTTTTACAACCTGGTCGAAAACTTCTGCAACAGTATTACGAGCTGGACGTGCATCTTTATCTACAACCAATGTAAGCGGAACCCCCAGACTTTGTGGTGCATAGGTATAAGGTTGTGCATACGTGCGTAACAGATCAAAATAAGATAACGCACGCAGGAACATCGCTTCCGCCTTTATATTATTCAAATCCTGAGTTGTCACATCCGTCGTTTCTTTGCCATCTACATTGTTTATAATATTATTAGCCTGGGCAATCAGGAAATAAGCATAGTTCCATAAGCCCGATGTATTAGAATCCAGATAAACCCAACTATACTCATTTATATATCTTCCGGATGTAAAATCCGTATTAGTCGGGTTTTTTGCATTACCGGAACGCAATTCACAGCTCAACACAAAACCAGCCCCATACCAAGTCCCGTCATTTAAGGCACTATACGCACCAAGTGTCGCTTTGTTTAATGATTCGTAAGTTGACAAAACTGTTTCCGTATCAAGTTCCGTAACAGGTTCTTCCGTTAAGAATCCATTGCATGAAGAAAATCCCAATGTCAAGAGCGACAGCCCATATATCATTATCTTTTTCATATTCATTTCCTTTTTAATTATTAAAATGTAACATCCAACCCAAACACAAATGACTTAGTCATTGGATAAATGCCATATCCCATACCTTTCACACCACGTTCAGGATCAAAATAATCTACATCATGAAACGTATAAACGTTCATTCCACTTGCATAGACCTTTAAATTATTAACACCGATCGTTGATAACCATTGTTTCGGTAAAGTATAAGCCAATGTAACATCCTTTATTCTCACATAGCTGCCATTTTCCAAGAAACGTGTTGATGCACTTGAATTCGAACTTGTTGAGTTCCAAGCAACCGGTTTGGGATTACAATTCGTATCACCCGGCTGTTTCCAATAGTTCATAGCACTTGCAGCCTGGTTCATGGACATCTGCTGACCATCCGAATGTAAATAACTATTTTCTGCTATTAACACCTTATTTCCAAATTTCCCTTCCAACTGTATATTCAATGTAATCCCTTTCCAAGTCACATCCGTATGGAATCCTCCTGTTACTGTCGGCTCCGGACTACCAGCATTAATATAACGAGCCTGACTGATACGAGTTGTCACTTCTCCATTTTTATCCATCCACAGAGCATTTCCAGTCTCCGGGTCTACACCTTGATAATCACGCAAATAGAATGTAAACAACTTTTCTCCTTTAATATACTTCAATGCTCCATAATCAGCATCACTAATCATTTCATCACCTGCCAGATCCAAAATTTTACTCTTATTATGTGAGATATTAATACCAGCATTCCATTGTATATCCTTTGTTTCAATTATATTAGCATCAAACTGGAATTCAACCCCTGTATTCCGTAATGAACCCACATTCTGCATTTGAGATGTAAAACCGGAAGTTCTTGACAATGGACGGTCAAGTAACATATCCGTTGTCTTACGGGAGTAAAAATCAATACTACCGGAAAAATGTTTCAGGAAATTGTAATCAATACCAATATTCCAGGATTTATTCTTTTCCCATGACAAATAATCATTATTCGGAGAATTTAATAAATATCCGGCCACACCATTATAAAGGGCTGTAGTATATTTTGCATATTGCTGATAATTGTCAATATTATTATTACCGTTCACACCATAGCTGGCACGAAGTTTTAATAAATCGATATAGTCTACATCTTCCATAAAGTGCTCATTATGTATATTCCAGGAAGCACCGACCGAATAAAAAGTTCCCCAAATATTTTCTTTTCCAAAGCGGGAACTACCATCCCAACGAACAGAAGCCTGCAAATAATAACGACTCGCATAATTGTAATCTAAAATACCGAAGAAAGACATCATAGTACTCGCCTCTTCCCAATGTTCTGCCTTTGGAGATGCCGACGTTTGTGGATGAGGAATACCGCCATCTACGTTCGCTGCATATATGTAATCCTGATACCAGCTCCGGTGTAATGCTTCCTGACCGACCAAGACGCGATAACTATGATTTCCCAAAAATGTATTTTCATAAGTAGCCGTATTTGACGTCGTCAACAGTCGGTATTGATTATTATCAGTCTGAGTCGTAGCCGCACCATAATTTGTTTCAGGGCTCCAATAACGCATACCTTGTACAAAACTCATTTCAGCAGAGTTAGTCGTTTTAACAACCAAACCTTTTATCGGAGTCCACTGCAAATACATGTTTCCGTTAAAACTATACTTCTTTGCATATTGTTTGTCATACTCGGCTGTCGCCCTTGGGTTCGTATTACTATTCTCCGGAATATTCAAAGTATGGCTACCATCTTCATTATAAGGCTTTGTCCAAGGCTGAATAGTCATTCCCGCAAAAATAGGATTGGAATAATACAAACTTTGCATAGCGACATCTTCACTATTCGAATAACCGACATTCACACGGACACCGGTTTTCAAATATTTATTCAATTCATGATCTACATTTACACGTGCTTGAATCCTCTCAAATTTAATACCATAAAATACACCTTCATTTTTGTGATAGGAAGCAGAACTAAAGTAAGATGTTTTATTACTTCCTCCCGTTGCTGAAATTTCATATTCTTGCATCTGGCCAGTACGAGTAAAATGATCTATCCAATCAGTCATCGGTTGCTGTAACATACTCTGAGGATAATAATAAGATCCCATTTCCGAATCATCAGGATTATAGCCTGCATTGATAAGCGCATCGCGACGGAATGTCCAAAGTTCCTGGCCATTCATCGCACGATAATCATTATCATTTGCCAAAGAAGAAACACCATATTTTGCACGAGCTGTAAAACGGCTTTTTCCTTCTTTTCCCGACTTCGTTGTAACCAAAATAACACCATTTGCCGCACGTGAACCGTAAACAGAAGCGGCAGCGGCATCTTTCAAGACAGTAATGCTTTCAATATCATTCGGATTGATCATAGCCAAAGCATTTGATGTATTTGTAAAAGTACCTTGTTCACCTGACATAACGGCGACACCATCAATAACATATAAAGGTTCATTACCCGCATTGATAGAACTGATACCACGAATACGGATTTCAGAATTAGCACCTGGCTGACCGGAATTGGAAGTTATCTGAACACCAGCCATTTTTCCTGCTAACATCTTATCAAAAGAAGAAGCTGTCAATTCGGAAAGCTCCTCACTCGATACTGAAGTAATAGAACCAGTTTTTGCTTCCCGCCGGGTTGTTCCATAACCAACTACAACCACCTCATCCAATATCCTATTATCACCCGTTAATGTTATTGTCATTTGCCCGGCTTGTATTTTCACTTGCTGGCTCACCATTCCGACGAACGAAATTAACAGAGTCTTAGCAGAACTCGGTAAATTTGTAATTTCAAATTTGCCATCCATGTCCGTAACTGTTCCCATAGATGTACCTTCTACTAATATAGTAGCACCAATAATAGGCTCACCATCATCTGCAGACTTTACAATGCCTGTAACACGTGAAATCTGAGCCGTCAAAAGACCTATGCTTACCAGTAAGTAGGTCAACAACAACACTAGCTTCCTTTCCATAAACACTTTTTTATTTAGTTACACATTCAAAACAGGCGCAATTTAAACAAAAATATTTTAATTGCAATTTATATTGATAAAAAATATAAGCAGATAAGTAAAAAATATCCGAAATGACTCTTATTGTAAATAATTTTACTCCTATTGAGAAAAAAACATATATGATGCCATATTGAGTGTATAAACGACAAAATACTGAATTGTATGCCGTAAAATCGATAAATATTAAATAACGATCCTTTTGTATAGTGTTTAAAATATTAAATGTGATAGTTAAATATATTAAGTGTTTTGTAAACATAAAATCAATATAATACTGTAAAAATATAACTTAGTTCTGCTAAGACTATGGTTAAAACCACAACTCCAAGACACGCATAATCCTCTTATACATAAACTTTTACGAAGTGCATTCACCCTTCACAAACCTCATAGACAACTACCTATCAAAACATTACAGTGAACCCTAAAAACAATCCGAACGATCTTAGCCGTAAGCGTCTCCGCGATCCCCTCCTGTATATTAGTTATTCAATGACAAGGGATCCATTTATCCGGTAGTAAATTTCTAAAGACCGAATCCTGTGCTGTTGGCTGTATATCGGCCAACCTGTTGAACAAGTCCGTGAAATAATCAAAAGTATTAAGATTGTGAAGTCTGGCCGAACAAGCCAGAGAATAAAAAAGAGCCATTCTCTGTGCCCCGGCATGGCTACCGGCGAAAAGTGAGTTGCGGCGGCTCAGGCTGATGTAACGGTTTATCCGTTCAATGCGGTTGTTGTCTAATTGGTAGTCCGCTGATTTTATATAATTGCATAAAACATCATACAGGTTGAGGGTATAGCGAACCGCTTCCCCCATAAGCGACTTGGGCAAAGTTTGCGGATCGGATTGTATACTTTCCAATTTGGCCTTTAAGCGTCCGAGGATAGGAGGTGCGTATTTTTTGCGCCAGGCCAGTATCTGTTTTGGTTCCCAATCGGGCGGGATAAGATGTTCATTCTGATATAATTCATTGACAATATCGACTACTTCCTGCGCTTGCCTATCCTCCTTCATATCCAGGAACTTCCTTTTACAATGCTGGAAACATGCCAGGGGGATGATGTCAGGATATTCTTCTTTCCTAAAGTCGGCGTAAGCGGCATATCCGTCTGTCTGTAAAGCCCCTTTATAATCAGTAAGCAGCTTTTCGGCTATGCTTTTAGAGCGGGAGCCGTTTTCATAAATAAAAGCGATTAATTCCGTATGGTTGGCATACATGCCCCAGAGATATCCTTTACGGACTTTCTTGCCCGATTCATTCTTTTCATTGACAAGCACTTTGTAATAAGTCTCATCCATTGACAGATAGGAATCTTCCAGTATGGACTTTTTCAGCACTTCGTACATACGCTCCAACAAACCGGCTGATTTCGCAATCAACCCATGGGCCGTTTGTTTGCAAAGGGCTATGCCCTGCTCGTTGAACAACTTGACGATCCTTTCCACCGGCAGGGAATAGATATAGCGCAATTGCAATATGCCGCTAAGGAAACTGCCATCATAGGAAGAGTTTTGCAGGGGAGCTTTGGGGGATTTGCCGTTGTATATGTTATCGCCTTGCACACAGTTGTACTGCCGATAGATATGTTTCTCAAACCAACCCGGGTGGTAAGAGTAACGGATGGAATCAGTGTGACTGATTATTCTGGCTTTAAGAGGGTCGAAGTCCGGATCGCAAGGATAGATCTCGTGCAAACGGGTTTCCACATTGAAATACTCTTTACGTTTCACCCCATTATTGCCGCGGCTTTTGGGATCGAACTTCGGTTCCTCCGGGATATTCTTTGCCTCCTCTTTTTCCTCTTGCTTGCGGTTTATCTTTTCGGACTTGTTTTCCAGCAGTTTGCCTAATGCGCGTTTCTGGTTTTTCAGCCTGTTGGCGTCTGCTTTGCTTTCCTGAAAAGAGGAGGTTAAGGACTGGAGGGTTGCCTGAAGTTCGCTCACACGGGATGTCAGGGACTCCACTTGCCGAAGTAACTCTTCTTCCCGCCTGCCGGCAGCCAAAAGTTGATCCCTGAGGAAAGTAATGGTATCCTGCAGTATGTTTGTCCTCTGTTTCCCTGTCATGCCGCAAAGATATGAAAAGGGAATGGAATTAAATAATTATGCCACAATTATTTTACTTGTAAATAACTGTGGCATAGATATATGTGATATAAAGGACGCCATTAGACAGGTCCCTTGAAGCGTTTGCGGAACCGTGCGCTTTTCAGGCTCACCCCCTCCATCATCAAAAAGAAACTTTCCCACCTCATCTGATAACGGCCACTGCCGGGGTCAAAACAAGGTATTTCAAACGTCCCCTCTTCCAGACGTTTCTGATAAAGGACAAAACCGCCTTTTTCCCAGTGCAGGAGCTTGATTATTGTACGGGATTTGTTAACGAACAAGAATACTTCACCCGATACGGGGTTACGCTTGAGATCGTTCCGGACAATCACGGACAAGGCATTGATCCCTGAACACATGTTTACATAGCGGGGACATAAATAGTAATTTAACGACTCGGTCAGCGCGAACATGTGTCCTCCTTTCTTCCGTAATAGAGGTGGATAAAATGGCACAATGTTTCGGCAACGCATTCTTTTATCTGGATGATTCCCCCGTCGGGGAATGTGATATGAATCCCTTTAAGCAGTTTCTCTGCATCCACTAAGCGGGTCTCTTTTACTTTTTCACGCCCTGTGAATTGAAGCGGGATCATTTCTCCTGCTACACTCTGGCAGACGGCCTGATCTTCCAACTGCTTACAATGGTAGCGTTCCAATACTATTCCCAGTTGAATGGCCTTGGGATCCATGCCATGGCGGCGCATCCATTGACGAACGCTATCCACACGCAAGCCATAGCTACGACAATAAGCTACAAAGTCTAAATCTTCGCCTGCTTTTAGACGATTTTTATACTCTTCTGCATACTCTTGAATACTTCTTCTTTCCATTTTTTTAAGACAAAGGTAGAGACTCTTTTATAAGGGGAAAAGAGGGGATCGCGGAGACGCTTACTCTTAGCCAACTCTCCAAAACTTAAATCCCAGAATAAAAATAAAAAAGAGATTACCAACCCGGCAAGAAAAAAAATCATAGTCTCTAATACATTCTTCCCCTCTTCCCTAAGAACTAAGGCAAAAAGCGGCACAACCTAATCGGCTCACGGATGTGAGCCGTACAGCTCACAAGTGTGATTCGTACGGCTCACTAGTGTGATTCATTAGGCTCACAACCGTGAGCCGATAAGTAAGAGATATCCTATAAGAGAGTTTCCCTCTATAAATGAGAAAGTTCATCTATATAATAAGAAAAAGCAATCGCTATTTTCAGATAAAAATAGAACCGGAGAGGCATCTAACCATATTAAAACGATCCGGGCAGCAGCACAATCTATCACAGGGTTCACCGGGTTCACACCATACCTCTCATACATAAACACTTACACAAATGTGAACCCCGTTTAAATAAAAAAACAGATTACCTGATTTTGACTTGATATGGTTGTTGCAACTCCTTTTTCCATTTCTGCACAAAGGCAAACCAATCCTCTTTCGTTTTATAACCGAAAGTTTCTTTCATCGATGTAAAGGTGATGTGGTAAGTGAAGGAAGACCGGCCCTCCGCTCCTATTACATATAAATAATTGGCAGAATCCTGCGCCTCGTCCTTTATCAGATCGGAAGGCAGGCAAGTGGCGACACCGACTGTCTCCTTTGCATATTTGACCGTATCGTTGACAGGCCAGTCCGTTCCCCAAC
Source organism: Parabacteroides vesiculifaciens (assembly GCF_049860805.1). Classification (NCBI taxonomy): domain Bacteria; kingdom Pseudomonadati; phylum Bacteroidota; class Bacteroidia; order Bacteroidales; family Tannerellaceae; genus Parabacteroides; species Parabacteroides vesiculifaciens. The sequence continues at coordinate 196,969 of NZ_CP187555.1, read as the reverse complement.
AAGCCACCAGGCCCTTGTGATCGGAAAAAGAAGAAGAACCTTTTATATTTAAAACGCCTGTACTGAACACCTCTTTCTTCAACGGTTCGGCAAAGTGCACCCGGACTTCGCAATCACGATGTCCGGCATACAAGATATAACGGACCGTCATCTGGAGTTCCGAACCTTGATATTGCCAGTCGGTCGAGACAATATCCGTAACGGTCCGCACCGGTCCATATGCCCGTATAGTCTCCGTCAAGCTTGCAACGGGTTCGATATGAGTTGCTTTCTTCCCGTCCCATCCTTTCAGGGCTCCCACACCGCAACTGTTGCCTACCAGCAGGACGTCGTCTCCGAAACCACGCGCCAATTGCTCATCGGTAGGGTAAAACCGGGATTCCTGTATCTCGAATCCCTTATTGAACTTTCCATAAATATCGACAGTCTGCTTCTTATCGAAATAAATACGATAGGCCACCTGGTCGGATTCGAAAGCAGGGCCGTGATGATGCAACTGATTATAGATATTGCTGGTTCCCGGAATGGTGAGGGAAGAGATCGGGACATGCTTGCCGTTTTTGTCGCTTACCAGCATCTCGGCATAGACGCGGGAAGGATACGTCCGGTCTGTTTTTTCGGAAGAGAGGACAACCTTCAGTTTCTTCGCCGACCGGGCGGGAACGTCTAAAACGAAGGCCAGTTCGTCCGCTCTACGATCACCGTCCAGATCGTCCAACTGGGAAGGTATTTCCTTTGTCCCGTCCCAAACGGTTGCCGAACGCACACGAAAAGACGGATTCATCTCTTTCAGGCGGAGCACTACCGGCTCATCCGCCTTATCGGTTTTCCACTCATTCGAGACTTCAACGGTGCGGATCAGTTCTTCCGCCTGCACTTTATTTTGAAAGCCTGCAAAAAGAAATCCGGTCATACAAAGCATGATTAACGGCTTTGTGGTTCTCTGATTAAAATTCATGGTACTATTAATTATATTTTTATTGGTCTAACTAAAGGCAAAAATACAAAAGATATTCGAAAGGATATGCTCAAAAAAATCTAAAGTGTGCAGATTCCGGACGAAAGTTCTTTGATATAAAGAATGTTTGATTACTTTTGCAGGTCAGTATTTAGAAGGTTAATATGAACAAATATCTAATATAGAAATCTAATATTCCTATAATATGAGTTTAAAAATTATTGTATTAGCGAAACAGGTTCCGGACACACGCAATGTGGGAAAGGATGCGATGAAAGAGGACGGAACAATCAACCGTGCCGCTCTTCCCGCAATCTTCAACCCGGAAGACCTGAACGCATTAGAACAAGCCCTCCGCTTGAAAGATGCCTATCCGGGAACTACGGTAACCCTGTTGACAATGGGCCCGGGGCGTGCTGCAGAAATTATTCGTGAAGGTTTATATCGGGGAGCAGACGGTGGTTATCTGCTGACTGACCGTGCATTTGCCGGCGCCGACACGTTGGCTACGTCCTATGCACTTGCCACTGCTATCAAGAAAATAGGTGACTACGATATTATTATCGGAGGACGCCAGGCTATCGACGGCGATACGGCACAGGTCGGTCCCCAGGTAGCTGAAAAGCTGGGATTGACACAGATCACGTATGCCGAAGAAATCCTGAATGTGGACGAAAAGAATCGCAGCATCACGGTGAAACGGCATATCGACGGCGGTGTCGAAACTGTAGAAGGGCCGCTGCCTATCGTAATTACGGTCAATGGTTCGGCTGCACCCTGCCGTCCGCGCAACGCCAAATTAGTGATGAAATACAAACGGGCATTAGGCGCACAGGAAAAAGCTCCGGCTCCCGCCTGCCATCCGGAAGGCGTGTCGGCGCTGTCATATCCCGAATTGTATGAAAAACGTCCGTATCTGAACATCCCCGAATGGAGCGTGGCAGATGTAAACGGAGATCTCGAACAATGCGGTTTGTCCGGTTCGCCGACAAAGGTAAAAGCCATCCAGAACATCGTGTTCCAGGCAAAGGAAAGCAAGACGCTGACCGGCGCGGATAAGGATGTGGAAGATTTGATTGTTGAACTGTTAGCTAACCACACTATCGGATAAGATTATGAATAACGTATTTGTATATTGTGAGCTTGAAGGTACGACGGTTGCCGATGTAAGTCTCGAACTGCTGACCAAAGGTCGCAAGTTAGCGAATCAGTTAAACTGCCAACTCGAAGCCATCGTGGCCGGTTCCGGGCTGGAAGGAATTGAAAAGCAGGTGATGCCTTACGGTGTGGACAAGGTGCATGTTTTCGATGCGCCGGGCCTGTTCCCCTACACTTCTCTTCCGCACTCTTCTGTTTTGATCAACCTGTTCAAAGAAGAAAAACCGCAGATCTGCCTGATGGGTGCTACGGTTATCGGCCGTGACCTGGGTCCACGTGTTTCTTCTGCACTGACAAGCGGTCTGACTGCCGACTGTACTTCGCTCGAGATCGGTCCGCACGAAGATAAAAGAGCAGGTAAAACATACGAAAACCTGTTATACCAGATTCGTCCCGCTTTCGGTGGTAACATCGTGGCTACGATCATCAACCCGGAACACCGCCCTCAGATGGCGACCGTACGCGAAGGGGTGATGAAAAAAGAGATTCTGGATGCCGGTTATAAAGGCGAAGTGGTAAGACACGACGTTGCCAAATATGTGCCGGAAACGGATTACGTAGTAAAAGTCATCGACCGCCATGTAGAAAAAGCCAAACATAACCTGAAGGGAGCTCCGATCGTGGTAGCCGGTGGCTACGGAATGGGGTCCAAAGAAGGTTTCGATATGTTGTTCGAACTGGCTAAGGAACTTCATGCCGAAGTAGGTGCCAGCCGTGCAGCCGTTGATGCCGGTTTCTGCGACCATGACCGCCAGATCGGCCAGACAGGTGTGACGGTTCGTCCGAAATTGTATATCGCTTGCGGTATCTCCGGACAGATCCAGCACATCGCAGGTATGCAGGATGCAGGTATCATCATCTCTATCAACAACGACGAGAACGCTCCGATCAACACGATTGCCGACTATGTGATCAACGGCACCGTTGAGGAAGTGATCCCGAAGATGATTAAGTATTACAAACAGAACAGCAAGTAAAGAGATGGCAAATTATTATACAGACATTCCGGAACTCAAGTATCACTTGAACAATCCGATGATGGAACGTATTTGCGAACTGAAAGAACGCAATTACAGAGATAAAGAGGAGTTCGACTATGCACCGCAGGACTATGCCGATGCAATGGACTCGTTCGACAAAGTGCTTGAAATCACGGGCGAAATCACCGGTGAGATCATTGCCCCCAATGCCGAAGGTGTCGACGAAGAAGGCCCTCACTGCGCAAACGGACGTGTGGAATACGCTTCCGGGACTAAGCAGAACTTAGACGCAATGGTGAAAGCCGGCCTGAACGGTATGACGATGCCGCGCCGTTTCGGTGGTTTGAACTTCCCGATCACGCCGTACACCATGTGTGCCGAAATCGTAGCTGCCGCCGATGCAGGATTCGGAAACATCTGGTCATTGCAAGATTGTATCGAAACATTATATGAATTCGGAAACGAAGACCAGCACAGCCGTTTCATCCCGCGTATCTGCGCCGGAGAGACAATGTCGATGGACCTGACGGAGCCGGATGCCGGTTCAGACTTGCAGTCCGTGATGCTGAAAGCGACTTTCGACGAGAAAGAAAACTGCTGGCTGCTGAACGGTGTGAAACGTTTCATCACAAACGGAGATGCCGACCTTCATCTGGTTCTGGCCCGTTCGGAAGAAGGGACGAAAGACGGACGTGGTTTGTCTATGTTCATCTACGACAAGAAACAGGGCGGTGTGGATGTCCGCCGTATTGAAAACAAGTTGGGTATCCACGGTTCTCCTACTTGCGAGCTGGTTTATAAGAATGCAAAAGCCGAACTTTGCGGAGACCGTAAGTTAGGTTTGATCAAATATGTGATGGCTTTGATGAACGGTGCCCGTCTGGGTATCGCCGCTCAATCTGTCGGTTTGAGCCAGGCTGCCTACAACGAAGGGTTGGCTTATGCCAAGGAACGTAAACAGTTCGGCAAGGCTATTATCGAATTCCCGGCTGTCTATGACATGCTGTCTATCATGAAAGCGAAACTGGATGCCGGCCGTGCATTGCTGTACCAGACTTCCCGCTATGTGGATATCTACAAAGCGTTGGAGGATATCGCACGCGAGCGCAAACTGACTCCGGAAGAACGCCAGGAACAGAAGAAATATGCCAAACTGGCCGACTCTTTCACTCCGCTGGCAAAAGGTATGAACTCCGAATATGCCAACCAGAATGCATACGACTGCATCCAGATCCATGGCGGTTCAGGCTTCATGCTGGAATATGCTTGTCAGCGTATCTATCGGGATGCACGTATCACCTCCATCTATGAAGGTACGACACAGTTGCAGACGGTTGCCGCTATCCGCTATGTGACAAACGGTTCTTATCTGGCTACTATCCGCGAATTTGAAGCAATCCCGTGTTCTCCGGAAATGGAACCGCTGAAAGCCCGTCTGGTTGAAATGGCCAATAAGCTCGAAGCTTGCATGAACAAGGTGAAGGATGCACAGAATCAGGAATTGCTGGACTTCGTTGCCCGCCGCCTGATGGAGATGGCTGCCGACTGCATCATGGCTCATCTGCTGATCCAGGATGCGACAAAAGCTCCCGAATTGTTCGCCAAATCAGCTGTCGTATATCTGAACCATGCCGAAGCGGAAGTTGAAAAACACAGCAGCTTCATCAACAGTTTCAATGCCGACGAATTAGCGAGCTACAGACAATAACTTTCATTATTGTTTTCCCATAAAAGGCCGGGTATCTTGTTAGAGGATATCCGGCTTTTTTATTTACCTTTACCTCCATATTAAACCAAATTCAAAACAATTAACTATGAAGCAGTACAATCCTGACATCCACCACCGCCACAGCATCCGCCTGCAAGGATACGATTATTCACAAGAAGGATTATATTTCATCACAATGTGTGTCCAAAACAGGAAATGTATATTCGGTGAAATTAACAATGGGGAAATGATCTTAAACGATAATGGCAAAATAATAGAAAAAACATGGCTGGATTTACCCAACCATAATCCCCATATAGAACTAAACATATTCTGCATCATGCCCAACCACATCCATGCCGTCATTGAGATCACAGCCCATGTAGGGGCAGGTTCCAAACCTGCCCAAAACATTCCATTTCCAAATCATAGTTTATCAGAAATTGTCCGACAGTTCAAGACATTTTCAAGTCGGCATATAAACCAATTATCTTGCAAGCAAGGACATCCCGTCTGGCAACGTAATTATTACGAACATATCATACGGAATGAGATATCTTACAATAATATATATCGGTACATTATGAACAATCCTCAGAAATGGGAAGATGATAAATTGTATTGGAAATAATTGAAGAATTTTGGGCGGGTTTAGAACCCGCCCCTACGAAGTCGGTTTTGATGATGCCATAACCCCCATTGCATGATTCCGCGTAAGGATAAATAGGTCAGGAATGCCATCCATAATGCATGATTGCCCATAATCCCGGAAAAGAGGTAATAGATCAGGAAGAAAGTGCCGGAGGCAACCAACATGGAATAAAGCATCAGGCGGGTAGCGGTCGCACCAATCAGGATGCCATCCCAAAGGAAGGCGGCGAAGCCGGCAAGCGGAACAGCCAACACCCAATAGAAATAGATTCCAGCCTCCTGTATGACAGCAGGATCATTCGTCAAAAGCGACAGAAAACCTTTTCCTCCTACTCCATAAAGCAAGGTAAAGAAAAGGGATAAGCCGATCCCCCAGCCAAATAACAGATGGATCATCCGTTCAAGAGCACTTTTGTTACGGGCACCGATATAACGTCCTGCCAATGCCTCACCCGCATAGGCAAATCCATCCATGATATAAGAGAAAAGTGTGAACAACTGCATCAGCAACGTATTAACAGCCAAAACGATATCGCCCTGTCTCGCTCCTGTAGAGGTAAAAAAGGTAGTAACCGCCACTAAGCAAAGAGTACGAAAGAATATATCGCTATTCACCTGGAAGAAGCGGCGCATAGCAACTTTATCCATGATCTCATGCCAGCAGACACGAGCTTTCAGCCGTTTCCGATAGAATACGAACCACAGGAACACAGCCATCAGGAAACCTCCATATTGGGCAATCAGCGTTCCCGTCGCAACTCCTTGTACCTTCATACCGAACACAAAGACGAAAATCAGACTTGCCACGATATTCACGATATTTTGGGTGATCGCAATAAACATCGGGAAACGGGAATTCTGCATTCCGATAAACCAGCCGGAGAAGCCATACAAACCCAACACAGCCGGTGCACCCCAAATACAGATATTAAAGTATAAGGTAGCCAACCGTTCCACCTCATCCGTCGTATCTAACAAGGAGAAAGCGATCTCGCGTATCGGATACTGAAGCAGGAGCAAAACCAGAGAGATCAGAATCCCGACACCGACCGAGCGGAACAAAACCCGTGTCACCTCCTGAAGATCCCGTCTTCCCAAAGCCTGCGAAGTCATCCCGCTCGTTCCCATCCGCAAAAACCCAAACAGCCAGTAAATAATATTGAACAGCATCCCCCCTACCGCAATCGCTCCGATATAGGAAGCTGCACCCAAATGCCCGACAATCGCCACATCGACCAACCCTAACAAAGGAACGGTTATATTGGAAACAATAGAAGGGAGCGCTAACTGAAGTATCTTTTTGTTCATAATCGACTATTTCTCTGAATCGGAGTCCAAAGATAGTCATAAAACCTATATCACCGGTCAGGATTTCAGATTCCCGTTCCCAAACGTGAAGTGTCCACCTCTTTTGCCTTTTTCTCTTTGTAGCCACCGAAACTATACCGCAGCGTTAACGTCACATTCCTGCTATCCTGCCACAGTTTCATCCGGCTTTTCTGTCCCTGTTCATCCACATGGGTGACGGGATTGGCTCCCTCGAACAAATCATTACCCCGAACCGTCAGGCGCATCTTCTTTTTCGCGAATGTCCAGGCCAGGCCAGCCGACACATTATATATCAGATCGATATCATACAGTCCCTGTATTACCGGAGAGATACAATAGCCCCACAACTCCAACGATAAGTTCCGGTCTTTGGTCAAGTAGAACGTATTGTTCAGTTCGGCCCGGCCAAACAGTTTTTTACGGTCGAAAGAGATATCATAAAGCGCCCCTTTGTTATGAATGGCACACCCCATCAACGTCAGCCTGGAACTCATAAAATCAAAAGGCCTGAAAGGGATGACGGCAACCGCTCCGTACATATTGTAGATATCCATATTCACCGTCTGGAAAACGGACCTCAACTCATCGTGACGCTGGTACGTCATCTGTTGTATTTTATCGGGCTGGATATTGGTAAACAGGCCGAATACATATTTGCTTTTAAGGATATAATTCAATTGCATGGAATAGGAAAGTTGCGGCTTCAGGTCGGGATTGCCGATCATGGAGCTGTACACATTCATATAATAAGTATTAGGAGTCGTCATCCAATAAGACGGGTACGATTTATCGCTGGAAAACGAAAGCATCAGCATACCGAACGGATTCACCTTGTAAGTAAAATTCAATTGGGGAAAGAAGTTCACCCGGTTCCATAATGTTTTCTTCTTACCGGCAGAATCGACAGAAGCCTTATAATATTGCAGGGAAACAGAGGCATCCAACGAAATCTTCTTTCCGAACTGCTTGGTAAAACCGATAAAACCTCCTACCGAATAATCCTTTTGTTTCAGCCGGAACGTTCCTTCAGCCGCCACTTCCATATCGATCGACTGACTGGATTCGTTATGCGTATCGGATAAAGAGGCTTCCATTCCATAATTCAATACCCATTCTCTCTCCAACTTACGACTATCGTTTATATACAGGTTTCCACGTTGCACCCGCTGGAAAGACAAGGTGGAAATCTCCTGTTCATCCTCCTTCTCAAAATCATTCACCAAATGCTGTATATCGTTATTCTTATAAAAAGTATAATCCATCCCGGTATTAAACCCTTTATGACTGACATAATCGATCCGGGCATTATGCATATCGGATGCACCGGACAATTTCAGTTCTGTTTCTACCCGTTTTATACCGGCAAAATCGGTAGAAGCCCCTCTACGCGATATCTTGTCAGGATCATAAAAGCGACCGGTATAAGAGACAGACAAACGGTCTTTATTTTTCAAGTCAAAGTCAAATGCACCTCTTATATTATGCGACAGGCTTACAAAATTATACCAGTCATCCTGTTTGATATCATATAACTGTCCGTTTACCGTCGGCTGGGCAAACATATCTTCCTCTTGGCGACCGCGATTGCAGGAAGCGGAATAGGAAATATCCGCCGAATAATTCTTCCCGATATATGACAAGCTCGCCTGCCCAGAAGGGGAAAAGAAGTACCTTTGTTCACCCGTCAGAGAGATTTCCCCTTTCAACACATCTTTCAAGGATTTGTCATTCTCGATTACGATATTGATGGAAGCCCCTTTCACGCCGAACCGGGGAGGGGTACTGTACATCACATCTATCTGCCTGACTTTGGACGAAGAGGTCGATTTGAGCAATTCGATCAATTGTTCCACCGTCATAGAACTTTTGCGTCCGTTAATCAAAATAGCCGTGGACGTGGTTCCGATAATCGATATCTTATCCTCTTCCTTCTGTACACCAGGTAACTCGCCCATCACATCGAAAGCCGTAGCGACCGGCTTATCTTTGACCAGGTTGGGAATATCATACTGCAATTTTCCTTCCGACACTTTTACCAACGGATGTTCCGCCTTCACAAATACTTCCGGCAGATCGACCGTTATGCTGTCGTTTACCAGAAAGTGATCGACTCGGTCAAACCGATCGACCTTGCGAAGTTTGACAGCATTCTGTCTTCCCATCTGCAAAAAGGAGGATTGGATATTCGCCATTATACCGAAATATGGGACCTGGAAGACAGCACTGTTATCACTTCATCCGTCCCGGCAAATCTGAACCGGACAAAATGCAACTTACATAAATGGGATTATACGACCTATCATAAAAGGGCTTATTTCGTTTACACCGAGCCTACCCGGTGGGCTACAATCCGGATGATGTCGGGCATCCTGTTCTCTTCTTTCCTGATCCTTTTGATCCTGATCCTTTCTTTCGCTTATATGTTCTGGTTCCTGATCCACCAAAAAACAGTTGAACAACTGAAAGATGATTTCACACACAATGTCACACATGAATTGAAAACGCCGATAGCGATCACCTATGCAGCAGTCGAGGCTATGATCCATTACAACATAACCGGCAACAAGGAAAAGACAAACAAATACCTGTATATCTGCCATGAGGAATTGCAACGCCTCGGTAATATGGTCGAGCAAATCCTCTCGCTCAGCCTGGAACACAAAAAGGATTTCAAACTCAAATACGAAAAAGTAAACCTGAACGAACTGCTTGATAAGATCATCGAGCAACAGACCATCAAATCACCCAAACCCTTTCATGTCCGACAGGAGTTTATGCCGGACGGGATTATATTGGAGGCCGACAGAACGCATCTTTACAACATTTTGAGTAACATCTTAGACAACGCCATCAAATATTCCGGTGATAATCCGCAAATCCGGATAGAGGCAGAAGAAAGAGACTGCTCGGTCATCATCCGTATTACCGATAACGGCATCGGAATAGAGGAAGAACATCTGACACATATCTTCGATAAATTCTACCGGATCTCCAACAGCAAACAGCCTCCCGTCAAAGGGTACGGCATCGGGCTATTTTATGTCAAGACAATGATACAAAAGCACAATGGCACGATCCGGGTAGAAAGCCAACCCGGCAAGGGTAGTTGTTTCATAATCACATTACCGCAAACAAATGAAAGATAAGAAATCGATATTATTAGTTGAAGACGAGGAGAGCCTTTCCATGATCATCAAAGATACACTGGAAGAAGAAGGATTCCAGGTTATAACAGCCGAAAACGGCTTGCATGGGATCGATCGTTTCTACAAGTATGATCCCGACCTGATTATCGCAGATGTCATGATGCCGGAAATAGACGGATTCGAAATGATCCGACGGATACGGAAGGAAAACAAAGAAGTGCCGGTACTCTTTCTAAGCGCCCGTTCCTCGACAGACGATATTGTTTCCGGTTTTGAATTAGGTGCAAATGACTATGTCCGCAAACCTTTCAGCCTGCGCGAACTGGTCGTTCGTGCCAAAGCTCTGCTTATCAAAAATAAGCAGGAAAAGGAAAGAACAGAGTTTTACGAGATCGGACTCTACACTTTCTATCCTAAAACTCAGACCTTACTGATAGCAGGCAAAAGCGACAAACTTTCCTATAAAGAATCCGAAATACTGAAACGCCTATGTGAAAATGAGAACCGACCGATCTACAGCAAAGACATTCTGCTGAATCTATGGGGAGATGACAGCTTCTATAATGCACGTAGCTTGCATGTTTTCATCACCAAGCTGCGCCATAAATTAGATAAAGATCCTCGTATCAAGATTTTGAACGTAAGAGGAATCGGTTACAAATTAATCTGCGAACTGCCTTAATTTCTTTGAACCAGGCCCGCATATTCTATTTCCGGAAGCTGTTTCTTAAATCTTCGATTGAGGGAATAAAGAACGAGACAACTCCAATCAGCCCGACCAATACGCCGCCGATCATAAAAGTGTTTCCGATCCCGATCGTATCTGCCAGAAAACCCGTACTCAACAGCCCGATCATGGAAGGGAGCATATTGACACTCATATAGAAAGAGAACACCCGTCCCATTACCACCGGATCGATACGGGTCTGGACAACAGTCGTGAAAGACGCCATATAAAGGGAACCGGAAATTCCGCCGACAGCCGTCAACAGGACAAACAAAGGATATCCTGAAACCGGTAAGATTCCGGAAAGCACGAATGTAAACCCCAAAAGGATATACATCCAGTTAATCAGCGATATTTCATTCAACCGGAATTTCTTCATGCCGAGAAAAGTTCCCCCCAGCAGTGCCCCAATCCCCCAAGCGACCTCTACCAGACTGATCTGAAAAGCGTTTCCCGAATAATGATTGAGTGTCATTAGCGGATAAAGTACACTCACCGGCATGATAAAGAATGTTCCCAGGATAGATAGCAAAAATAAGAATGACAATCCGTTTTGGCGCCGCACTTCCGTAAAAGCCTCCTTCGCCTCTTTCAACAGCCGGACCTTTTGAGTTCTTTCCGTATTATCCGGATCAGGGATCGTCACAAACAATAATGACGTACATGCCAATGCTGCTCCGATCACATCCAGCATAAGAATATTTGTCATCTTCATAAAAGAGATGAAAAGAGCCGCTAACGCCGGCCCGGCAATATTACAAATCGACTGTATAATCTGGTTAATCCCGGCAATCCGGATCAATTCCGATTTAGGGGCCAGCAAAGGTACTGATGCCTGCATAGCCGGCATATGAAAAGCCGAACCGACCGAACGCAGGGCCAGCAAAAGATAGATGTGCCCTATCTTCGCTATATCCAGATAAAACAAGACCGCCAGGATCAGCGTACAGAAAGCAATAAAACTGTCGGCCAGGATCATCACTCGCTTTCTTTTCCACCGATCCACAAAAATACCGGTAAACAAACCCAATACGGATTGGGGAAGCATGCCCATGATAGTCGCTAAAGCTAATACCTCCGCCGATTTAGTTTCAAAACTAAGCCATAAGACAATTGCAAAATTAACGATCGAGCTGGTCAGGATAGAGAAAAACTGCCCGGTCCATATAATAACGAATACTTTTTTCCAGTTATTCATAAACAATGCAAGTATACGAATAAAATCCGAATTAACAAATTTGAAATAAAAAAACGAAGGCCGCGGGATTCACATCCGACGGCCTCCTACACTAACCCTTAACTTTAACCAATGAAAAACAATAATCTACTTAATTAGTTTTTTAGCGAAGCGATTGCGGCTTCGTAATTCGGTTCGTTTGTTATTTCAGAAACCAGTTCCTCATAAACAACTTTACCAGCTTCGTCGACAACTATCACGCCACGGGCTAACAAACCCTTCAGCGGACCATCGACCATCAGCATCCCGTACCCATTTTCAAAACAAGAACAACGGAATGCAGAAAGTGGAATCACCTTATCAATACCTTCCGTGGTACAGAAACGTCCTTGTGCAAAAGGCAGGTCTTTTGATACGGCAAGCACCACAGTGTTAGGAAGAGAAGCTACTTCTTTATTAAAACGTCTTACCGATGCGGCACATACTGCTGTGTCCAAACTCGGAAATACATTAATCACGACTTTCTTACCTTTTAGATCTTTCAGATGCAATTCGGATAAATCACTCTTTACACCTTTAAAATCAGGAGCCTCTGCTCCAACTGCGGGCAATGAACCGTTCGTATTGACTTCATTACCTTTAAATGTTATCTTTGCCATCTTTTGTAGTATTTTATGTACTTTATCAAAAGCGGCTTACAAATATAAGCTGCTTTGTATAACTTAAACAAAGGAATCTGAATAATGTTTCTCATTTTAACTCTTTTTAATTACTACTGACGATAACTCTTTTTCTATCTTTGACCCAAAATAGGAAGAAATGGATTGGTTGATTATTTGTTTACTTGTCGTTATCATTGCTTTACAGGTCTTTTTCCGTCCCCGGAAAGACCATTCGGACATCGCAAGCGAGTTGAAACGGTTACTCGACGAAATGCAACGTTCTTTTGAACGTATCGAGAAAAACTTTCGGGAAGACTTTCGCCTGAACCGGGAAGAAAGCCGTATCGTTGCCCGGGATAACCGGGAAGAGTTGACTCGTTCCATGAACGAATTCAGGGACGCTTTCGAACGGGGTATTGCTTCATTCAACAACCTGCAGCGGGAAAAGTTTGCCAACCTGGACGAACAACAACGACTGCTCGTCGCCAACACGGAAAAACGATTGGAAGAAATCCGCTTAACCGTAGATGAGAAATTACAAAAGACACTTAACGACCGGCTCGGACAATCCTTCCGGCTTGTGACGGAACAACTGGAAAGCGTACAGAAAGGACTTGGAGAAATGCAGACGTTGGCTCAGGATGTCGGCGGTTTGAAACGTGTCCTCAGCAACGTAAAGACACGGGGGAATATCGGGGAAATCCAGTTAAGTATGCTTCTCGAACAAATCTTAGCACCGGAACAATACGAAGCGAACGTGCATACCCGCAAAGGCTCGGATGCCGTCGTGGAGTTTGCCGTCAAACTTCCGGGGCGTGACGATGTCCGTGAATTCGTATATCTGCCGATAGACGCAAAATTCCCCAAAGATGTCTACGAACAGCTACTCGATGCATACGATCGTGCCAATGCCCAGGCAATAGAGGTAGCCGGAAAGCTGTTGGAAACAACCATCAAAAAAATGGCAAAAGATATTTCCGATAAGTATCTCGCTCCCCCTGCAACCACAGACTTCGGTATTATGTTCCTACCTTTTGAAGGAATCTATGCAGAGGTTGTGCGTCGTTCTTCCCTATTGGAAGAACTACAGCGTAACTATAAAGTTGTCGTCACCGGCCCGACAACACTTGCCGCCATTCTGAACAGCCTGCAAATGGGATTCCGCACGCTCGCTATCCAGAAACACTCCGGTGAGGTATGGACCATCCTGGGAGCAGTAAAGAAAGAATTCGAGAAGGTAGGCGGTATGCTGGAAAAAGCACAAAAGAACTTGCAGACAGCCAGCGGACAGATCGAAGAGGTGTTAGGGACGCGCACCCGTGCAATACAACGCAAGCTGAAAGATGTAGACACACTCAGCGACAGCGAAGCACGCGCCATTCTCCCCGAAATAGGTTCATTAACGGACGAAGAAGAAGAAAACGGATTATGAAAAAGAGACAGATTCCACACACATACGCCATCATATTTTATATAATCCTTTTCTGTGCCGCCCTCACCTGGATCATTCCAGGTGGACAATACAAGGAAAGCATCAATGCAGCCGGAGAAAAAACGGTTGTCTACGAAGCGGTAGAACATGTTCCACAGACCTGGCAGGTGTTCTCGGCTTTTTACAAAGGATTTGTCGACAAGGCAGATATTATTGTTTTCATCCTGATCATCGGAGGAGCGTTTTGGATCGTCAATGACAGTAAGGCTTTTGACATCGGAACCGTCAGTTTCCTGCACCTCGCCCGTAAAATGGAAAGCAACCGCTTCTTGCGCAAGATCGGAGTAGAGAATTTCCTGCTGACATCCATCATGCTACTATTCAGCATATTCGGGGCTATCTTCGGGATGAGTGAAGAGACCATTGCATTTTGCCTGGTGCTTGTCCCGATGGCGATCTCGATGGGGTATGACTCCATTACAGGTGTCTGCATGGTCTTTGTCGCCGCCGGATTAGGATTTGCCGGAGCGATACTGAACCCGTTTACAATCGGTATTGCACAAGGTCTGGCCGGTATTCCGCTCTTTTCAGGAATCGAATACCGGATATTTTGCTGGATCGTCATCAACATAATCGGTTTCGCCTGGATACTGCGTTATGCCGCTAAAGTAAAGAAAAATCCGAAAACATCGTTAGTCTACGAAGAGGACCAGTATTGGCGGGACCTGCACAATAATAACTCATTAGATGTAAGCTATCATACGCCACGTGCCGCCTGGATCAGTTTTGGTATATTGGCAGTCATACAAATCATTTTCGCAGCTTATTACCCTGCAACAACTTTACAAATCGGGAACAGCATAATCAAAGGATTGCCTCTCCTTCCCGTTCTAACGGCTGCTTTTATCTTGACTTCCCTGTTCGTCCTGCGCAAAACAGTCCATTTTTATATCCTGAACCTCCTCTTCTTCACGATTTTTTATCTGATAACGGGTGTGATGGGATATGGCTGGTATATCATGGAAATTGCGACCTTGTTCTTTGCCCTGGGACTGGCTGCAGGCATCGCCAACGACCGGACACCCAACGAACTGGTCAAACTATTTCTGGACGGCTGCAAAGATATTATGAGTGCAGCCCTGGTAGTCGGCCTTGCTGGCGGTATTATCGTAATATTAAAAGACGGGCTTGTCATCGATACCATTCTCTACCACCTGGCAAAAGGGATGGAAGGACTCGGGCAAGTGGCAACTGTCGGCATGATGTATGTGATACAGACCTTGATCAATCTTATCATTCCCTCCGGAAGTGCCAAAGCAGCCCTGACCATGCCGATCATGGCTCCCTTCTCCGATCTGATCGGATTATCCAAACAGGCAACCGTAATGGCTTTCCAGTTCGGCGACGGATTCACCAATATGATTACCCCGACCTCCGGAGTGCTGATCGCCGTTCTGGGTGTAAGTCGCATTCCTTACGATAAATGGTTCCGCTGGGCATGGAAATTCATATTACTTTTGATAATCGTAGGATTCCTGTTATTAATACCTACAGTGTTGATTCCGATGAACGGATTTTAATGGAACGGAAGATCATACATATCGACATGGACGCATTCTACGCTTCTGTAGAACAGCGGGATAATCCGGAACTTCGCGGAATTCCGCTTGCTGTCGGTCATGCGGAGGAACGTGGCGTTGTAGCGACAGCAAGCTATGAAGCCCGGAAATTCGGCGTACGCTCCGCCATGTCGTCACAGAAAGCAAAACGATTATGTCCGCAACTCACCTTTGTTCCCGGACGAATGGATGTCTATAAAGCGGTGTCGCGCCAGATACACGAAATCTTTCATGAGTATACGGACATTATCGAACCGCTTTCACTGGACGAGGCATTCCTGGACGTAACCGAAAATAAGCAGAATATTCCGCTTGCCATCGATATAGCCAAAGCGATCAAACAAAAGATACGGGAAGAACTGCACCTGATTGCATCAGCAGGAGTTTCGTATAATAAGTTTTTAGCCAAAATCGCCTCGGACTATCGCAAGCCGGATGGCCTCTGTACTATCCATCCGTCCCAAGCGGAAGAGTTCATCAAACGTCTTCCGATCGAATCCTTCTGGGGAATCGGACCTGTCACCGCCCAGAAGATGCACTTATTAGGCATTCATAACGGAGAACAGCTGAGAGCTTGCTCACAAGAAATGCTCACCCGCCAATTCGGAAAAGCTGGAGTTTTATATTATGAGTTTTCAAGAGGGATAGACCTGCGCCCCGTCGAAGCTGTCCGCATCCGTAAATCCGTAGGTTGCGAACATACGCTTGAAAAAGATATTTCCCGTCAATCATCCGTTATCATCGAATTATATCACGTAGCTACCGAACTGATTGAACGGTTGCAACGAACCGGTTTCAAAGGGAACACTCTTACTTTAAAGATTAAATTCCATGATTTCAACCAGAAAACAAGAAGTATCACCCAAAGCCATGAACTGACAACTTTATCCGAAATATTACCCTTAGCCAAAGAGTTGTTGAAGGATATCGAATATACTACCCACCCGATTCGTCTGATCGGCCTCTCCGTCTCCAATCCGTACGAGAAAAACGAAGAGAAAGCCCGTTGGGAACAACTCTGTTTTGAATTCAGCGACTGGGATAACCAGGAGTAGCAAGCAGGCAAGACTTAAGATCAGATTTAAATTTCCTTCATTCTTCCCAAAATTTTGGGAAACTGCCAGGCAAACAACAACGTACAGACAATTGCCGCCGTTGCATCAGATATCGCTTCGGCGGCATAAACGCCGATTACCCCTACAAAATGCGGAAGTACCAATGCCAACGGGACCAATAAGATAACCTTCCGTAATAATGCGATAAAAATAGAGATCTTAGCCTGTCCCAGCGCAACAAACATATTCTGGCAAGTACGCTGTAAACCAAAGATCGTCATACCGCCCAAAAAGACTGGCATTACCCAACGTACCGTATCGATCAGATTTTCATCGCTTGTAAAGGCAGATGCCACCGTCGAAGGGAAGAAAATCATAAATAGCATAAGCACCAGGTTAAACGAAAACATGATTGCCAGCACAATATAAAAACTATCCTTTACCCTCTGCTTGTTTCCATGCCCGTAATTATAACTGACGATCGGCACAAAACCTTGCGCAAACCCGGTCAGCGGCACGCTGGCAAACTGCATCGCACTCTGTAGGATTGTCAATGCACTGACATAAATATCCCCAAAACCTTTCAAACTGCTATTCAAGACAAACCCCACCAAACTTTCCGTACTTGCCATGATAAACGGAGAGACCCCCAATGCCAACATCGAAAACACAATCTGCCGGTCCAACTTCATATATCGCTTTTCCAAAGGTAACGAAGCCTGTCTCGAGAACAAGAACCCCAATACCCAAATAGCACTGCAAGCCTGGGATATGACAGTTGCAAGAGCGGCCCCCTTCACCCCCATGTCAAACCAGAAAATAAAAATCGGATCGAGTACAATGTTTATGAACGCCCCGATCAAGACCGAACACATAGCAACAGCCGGACGACCTTGCGTATTGATAAAAGCATTCAATCCGGTTGATATTTCAACGAAGATCGTACCTAACAGGTAAATCGAAAGATAATCGACAGCATAACCCAGCGTATTTTCCGAAGCCCCTGTAAAAAGCAAGATAGGCTTCATAAAAGTATAAGCAACGGAAGATGTTAACAACGTGAACAGGATCAACAAGATAAACCCATTCCCCAAAATCTTTCCGGCACGCTCCCGGTTATTCTGTCCCAGAGCAATAGCAGCTAACGGCGAACCACCAGCTCCCACAATAGCAGAAAAAGCTGAAATCAGAATCACGATAGAAGTCGTCACACCTACCCCGGCCAGCGCATCCGTTCCAATCCCCGGGATATGCCCGATATAAACGCGGTCTACAATATTATAAAGCAAATTGACAAACTGGGCGGCTACGGCAGGAAGTGCCATTTTGAAAACGAGTGGTAACATACGTTCCGTACCCAATCGTTCTTCATACTTATTCTTCATCACTAATTCTAACAGGAAATATAATAAACCGGACGCGGATAACACTGAATACACAACAGCATTCAGGTTACCAGCGTCCGACAAATACCAACTTTTAGTCCATCACAAAATATGTGATCTTATAAAGAATCACTCCAGATAGGTGTACCCATACAAACCGGAACGATAATTTGACAAGAATTCTTTTCCTTCGTTAACAGAGATTCGTCCTTCTTTAACAGACTTAGTCACCCAAGTTTCCAAAGTCCTCACCAGTTTTTTAGGATTATACTGGACATAATCCAGCACTTCGGCGACGGTTTCCCCATCGATCACCTGCTCGATGTTATACCCTTTTCCATCCACGGTTACATGCACAGCATTCGTATCACCGAAGAGATTGTGCATATCTCCCAGAATCTCCTGATAGGCACCTACCAGAAAGACACCGATATAATAAGCATCTTTCGCTTTCAGCGAATGAACGGGTAAATCATGGGAAACATTACGCGTTGAAATAAAATTAGCGATCTTACCATCCGAGTCGCAGGTTATATCCTGCAAGGTTGCCGTCCGGTCAGGCCGCTCATCCAACCGCTGGATAGGCATAATAGGGAATATCTGATCGATCGCCCAAGAGTCCGGTAATGACTGGAAAAGCGAGAAGTTACAGAAATACTTATCGGCCAACAGCTTGTCCAGCTTACGAAACTCATCCGGCGCATGCTTCAGCCCGGAAGCGATCTGGCTGATTTCGCGCGTCACCGACCAATACAACCGTTCAATCTGAGCGCGGGTTTTCAAATCGACAATACCATGACTGAACAAATCCAACGCCTCTTCGCGTATCTGTTGCGCATCATGCCAGGCTTCCAGCATACGGCTCTGGTTCAGCTTATCCCAAATCTCATAAAGTTCATGTACAAGCTCATGGTCCGAGTCGCTCACTTCGAACTCTTCATCCATCTCGGGAAGCGTAGCTGTTTCCAACACTTCAAATATCAACACGGAATGATGAGCAGTCAACGAACGTCCGCTCTCCGTTATGATATTCGGATGCGGAATGCCGTTTTTATCACTGACATCGACCATAGTCGAAATAGAGTCGTTCACATATTCCTGAATGGAATAATTGACGCTACTCTCACTATTGGAAGAACGGGTACCGTCGTAATCGACTCCCAGTCCGCCGCCAATATCCACAAACTCGATATTGAAACCCATCGCATGCAACTGCACATAGAACTGGGACGCTTCGCGCAAAGCCGTTTTTATACGGCGTATCTTGGTCACCTGGCTGCCGATATGGAAATGGATCAGCTTCAGGCAATCTGCCATATCTTTCTTTTCGAGGAAATCAAGCGCTTCCAGCAACTCGCTGGACGTCAGGCCAAACTTACTGGCATCTCCCCCGCTCTCTTCCCATTTGCCGCTACCGGAAGAAGCCAACTTGATTCGGATACCGATATTCGGACGGACATTCAGTTGTTTGGCCATCTTGGCAATCAGAGCCAATTCGTTAATCTTCTCTACAACCAAAAAGATGCGTTTACCCATTTTCTGTGCCAACAAGGCCAGTTCGATATAGCTCTCATCCTTATAACCGTTGCAGATAATCAAAGAATCAGAATCCGTATTGACTGCAATCACCGCATGAAGCTCCGGTTTGGAACCGGCCTCCAGCCCCAAATTAAACTTTTTGCCGTGGCCAATGATTTCTTCGACAACCGGACGCATCTGATTTACCTTAATAGGATAAATGATGAAATTCTGCGCTTTATAACCATATTCATCGGAAGCCTGCTTAAAACAATTCGCAATCTTTTCAATACGGTTATCCAAGATATCCGGAAAACGGATCAGTACAGGAGCCTCCACATCCCGTAATTGCAGTTCGTCGACCAGCTCTCTCAGGTCTACACCGACGCCGTCTTTACGAGGAGTTACCACTACATGACCTTTGTCATTGATACCAAAGTACGAAGTACCCCAACCTGTGATGTTGTAGAGTTCTTCTGAGTCTTCAATACGCCATTTTCTCATTTCTTCTTCAGTGCAAAAAAAACATTTTTGTATTTGGAATAAACAAACAGATATTGTTCAGACATTACAAGTCAATATGGTTATCGACGAGCTTATCTATCAAAATGGTTGTAAATATAAGCAATAGATATATAATTATGGCAGATTTAATCAAGAAAATATCCGGATAGTGAAAAAGGCATACCAATACTATCGTTCGAAAAAGGCAGGAATATTGAATACCCATAACATAAAAAAGCCTCACACCTTGCGAGGCTTATATCCTAATAGCTTGATGTACTTACTAAAAATCAAAGGATATGTTTCGGAATGTATAATACTGTCTACTTCCAGTTCAACATCCAATGCTTCCTAACGTAATACCTTGTAATTATCCAACTCTACATCCATGACATCATTCAAAACTAATCCCCGGTAAATATTTCATCTACCGGGGATTAGTATCTAAATATGTGATTCCGGAGCGATTCGAACGCTCGACCCACGCCTTAGAAGGGCGTTGCTCTATCCAGCTGAGCTACGGAACCATCCTTATTTGCGGTGCAAAGGTAGTATTATTATTTAAATATACAAAGGCTTCATGCCATTTTTTCACTTCGGAGGATATAAAGCGATTATTCCTATCAGAAGCACTTCTTCCACATAAGTTTGAACATAATTATCATTCACAATATTCACAAAGGCATAGCCAAATGAATAACAAGAGGTTACAATTATGATTTTCAGACACTCCCTCCTTCACATCATCCACAACCTTCACACCCTGTCCCGATTACATCTTCTATTATCCGCCTTATCGAACCATTATATTTTGATCGGCCGGTAGCAATACCCGCTCCTGATATGCACGCAACGCAGGCCGGAAGCGTTCAGGGTGCGGGCAAAAGCCAATAAGGGTCGGTTGCAGAATTTGCGCCCCGAGGCTATGGATATATAATCAAGCAACTCGACTGCCGCAAAGACAACACGTTGTTTTTCTTTTTCTCATCTTTCAGCATTTCCATAGCCGACTGAGGCTCGATCATTTTGTGGCCGCCACCATTTCCTTCTATCCACGTAATTTTCATTTCGCCTCCTCCTTATTCGCCAATACATAAACCGCCATTTTCGGGCCACCTAACCGCAGAATATTTCCACTGGCATTCAAACCGCTCAAATCCGCCTGTGCCTGATAACGCGAACAGGCATTCAGCCCCATGCAGGTAGAGCTTCTGATTTCTCCATTCCGTTGAAGATACCGTAAGATGCGCGCGCGCCGTTCTTCCTCCGGAAATGTCTCCTGTTTCCGGAAACCGGCAGCCCGTTCGAACCTCATCAGGTTCATTTTACGCCTCAACGACTTGGCTGCCCTGAATACTACCCGCGAGAAATGAATACTTTCCGCCCGTATTTTCTTCGGATCGGACACCGGGGGACAAGAGGCCGTAGCCTCGAATATCCCGATATCTTCCAGTTCGACACGATCTCCGTCGGAAAGCGCGCTGACCATCTCTTCCTTGAACAGGGACATAATACCTTCCACTTCACCGGCGTTAAAGGTGCTTCGTCCGGCAATCCGCTCACACAAATCTTTGAAAGACAGGATATCCCGGTTCACGATCCGTACGTGCAAGACCTGTTTTGCATCTGTTTCAACCAAGGAAGAAGGGGGATTTTTAAAAAACTGATACTTTGCAGTCATTCTTTGTTGTTATTAGTTTACTCTCTCTATCATAAGATATTAAAAGTTCATTCATATTGATTTAAGATCAACTTCACGTTCCATTCACTTTTCTACCTATATGGAAAAGCTTTTCGATATAGGTGAAAAAGGATGGCGACATATATCGCTATCCTTTGTGACATTGGGGCTAAGACGATTCATACGTGTGTAAAGATATAAAATATACTGGATAAAACCTCAGATTTTCAAGAGAAAAGTAACAGGTAATTCAGCATTTAAAAGAAAAGCCGACGTGGAGAATAAAATACGATCTTCCCGGTTAGAATGGATATCCCACCGCAAAATGCCAAGCAAAGTTGCTACCAAAGTTAGGATTCAGGATAGCCCATTTCCGTTTGCCGCTTTCCTGCGGGTTATAGGCTTTCATTCCGGTATCGAAGCGGACCAGGAAGAAATCGAAATCGAGGCGGAGGCCTAATCCGTAAGAGGCTGCAATCTCTTTGTAGAAACGTGAGAAGTCAAAGTTTCCGTTCGGACGGCTCTCATCCTTATGAAAAGTCCAGATATTACCAGCATCGATAAAGGCGGCCATCTCGAATTTCCAGAACAGCTTAGTGCGGTATTCGAGATTCAGATCCAGGCGGATATCACCGATCTGTTGGGCAAAGGACTTAACCGAATCGAGCGGCATGCTACCGGGGCCGAGCGAACGGACAGACCAGCCGCGGACACTGTTTGCACCTCCGGAGAAATAGCTCCGCTCGAATGGCAGCATTTTTGAATTGCCATACGGATAGCCGACTCCGACACCGACATGGAAAGCCAACTTGTTACGGCTGTCCAGCACAACGCTTTTACTAAAATCAATATCCCCCTTCACAAACTGGGCATAATTGATCCCGAACAATTTATAGCGTCCTTCGTCATCCTTATCCGCACGGGTCAGTTTCGAAAGCCCGTATAGCAAATTGCCCGCCATTTCGAAGGAGAAGCGAACGGAATGCGTATTCCTCAAGCGGTTCTGCGGATCATAATTATTAAATGAATAGGTATAACCGGAACCGACAATAAACTGGTCGGTGAAATTGTAGAGCAAAGTTGATTCGGGCAACGAGTCCTTAAACGACTGGCTGATCTTCGGCAAATGCACATAGTCGATATCCAACAACTTGAACACATGGCGCGCTTGCATATTGCTCCGGTCCTGCCAGATGTAATTCCACCCGGCAGAGACAATAGCCCTTTTAAACTGCGGACGCGTCTGCATGCTGTAGCTTACCTTCAATTCTGTCGTTGCACGAATCTTACGCCGGAAACTCTCATGCAGGAAAGGAAAGAGGAAACGGGGGAACAAGACAGATGTTTCAACACCAAACTCCCAAAAGTTATTTCCTTCCGACTGGCTGCCGGACAACGCCTCATAAGCGCCGCGGACTTTAGTCGAAAAGACCTCCGATCCTCTAAATAAATTCCGGTGCTGGTAGTTCAAACTCGAAGCAAAACCAAAATCACCGGCCGAGTTCGTCCCTTCCACATCCACTCCGAAACCTTGCAGTTTGGCGGGAGAGGTCAGAATCGTACAGTTGAGCTTCATCGTATCGTTCTCTTCAATCTCCGAAAAGCGGATATTCACATTACGCAATGCGCGCAAGGTGGCAAACGAAGAATAGGTCTGCTCCACCGTCCGCTCGTTATACAAGCGTCCCGGCATTATATAATTACTTTTACGCAAGACTCCCGGACGGATGCTTCTGCCATTCTTGCCATACAAGATGTTGATGCCGCGAATCCGAACCGTATCGTACAAGATTGTATTGTTTTCCTCCAGCGTCAACGGATCATAGTCGGTCACGATCGAAACATCTTTGATGTAATACTGGCGATGCAACGTATCGACTACCGTCCCGTCCGGCTTCTGCAAGCGATACGGCTTAAGCAGCATATCCAGATCCACGATATTCCGATTCAAAGAACTATCGGCAATATAAGAGAGATAATCCCGGTTGAAGGCATAATAACCGCGCCGGCGCAACAAAGTCGTGAGGCGTTGCCGCTCTTTGTCAAGGACATCGCGGTCAAACAGGGCACTGTCTTTTATCAGAGAAGTATAATCGTCGGAATATGTACGGAAAGCCGAAGCTAGCACGGAGCGGTGGGGCGGTTTGAGCCGGGCGATGCTGTCGATCTTCGGATCGCTCAGTTCCATCGAATAATCATGAATACGATAGGGAGTGTTAGGGACTATCTTATACGTCACAACCGCTTTTTTACGTTTTGATGTGTCGATAGAAGCAGAAACTTCTGCGTTCGTATATCCTTTATTGATAAAGAAACGCTCCAACTCGCTGACCGACTGGGTAACCAGTGTCGTATCGAGGATAACCGGCGCCTCTCCCATTCGGCGTAGCTGTTTGTTGATCCATTTCTTCTCGTTACGGCCCGACCAGTCGTACACGAACAACTGCCATTTCATCAATCCGAACGCTTTTAAGTTAGGTTGCTGGCGCAAATAAGGCTTCAGATCGCTGTTTTTGTAAGTCTTGCTATCCGACACTATCTCCACTTTGTCCAACAGGTATTCTCCCTCGCCAACATATTTTGTCGAGCTACAGGAGACTAAGAGCAATAGGAAGCAAATGAAATATAGTGTTTGGATTCCCTTCATCATTCAAGCTTTTACGGACGCAAATGTAACTGAATTTAAAGAAATTCCCGTACATTTGCCGCATAAAAAGAGTAAAGATGCTAAGTAAGGGAAAAGTTAAATACATCCATTCGTTAGAAATGAAGAAATATCGGAACGAACTGAATGCATTCGTTGCCGAAGGAAATAAACTGGTTGCAGATATGATGTTTGCCTTTGAATGTGAACTGATCCTTGCCAAACCATCTTGGATGGCTACGCAGGGGAACATTCCGGCAAAAGAATTATTGGAAGCGGATGACGAGGATATCCGCAAAGCCAGCTTCTTGAAAAATCCGCAGGATGTATTGGCCGTATTCAAACGTCCGGACTGGCGGCTTAGCGAAGCCGATCCCTCCTCCTCACTTGTCTTGGCGTTAGACGGCATACAGGATCCGGGAAATCTCGGAACCATCATACGGCTTGCCGACTGGTTCGGCATCGAGCATATCGTTTGCAGCCTCGATACCGCAGATGTATTCAGCCCGAAAACCGTGCAGGCCACAATGGGCGCATTGGCGCATGTAAAAGTCCATTACACGGAGTTAGAAGACTATCTGAAAGCCCAGGTGGCAAAACAGATCCCGCTGTTCGGCACATTCCTCGACGGAGAAAATATGTACACGAAAGAACTGTCGGCAAGCGGAATCATCGTAATGGGGAACGAGGGGAACGGAATACGCCCGCAAATAGAAGAGTTGATCGACCAAAAACTTTACATACCGAGCTTTCCTCCCGAGAGAGAGACATCAGAGTCTCTGAATGTAGCCATTGCTACGGCTGTCATCTGCGCCGAATTTCGCCGTCGCCAGGGGAATCCCGTTCAATAACAGCAAACAGACAGGTGAACCCATTTCGGAAATACCAGTAAAACCCTGTCGTTCAAGCGCATCAACTAATATTTCTCCCGGCAACATGTCAAAGGCAATCTGTTTCTGCGATTCCGCGTCAAGCGCGGGAACGAGAACAGGAATCAGGATACCGTCATAAAACTCCGTACCCGCAATCTCCCCTTCCAAAGGGAAAATGCCAATCAGGATGCCACTGTCGTCCAATTCAACATAGTGCATCCGGTAAAACTGTTTCCAATAGATATAATGAGAAGCGATCCGCCGCACGACACCTGTTTATTTCCCGTCAGATACTTTTACGGCAGACGTATCTTTTACCATATCGGTCAGGCGGCCGTAATTATATTTCATCAGATTCAAGCTATCCAGATAAACCTTGTAGTAAGAAGAATCGGCATTATTCATAAAGATATACCCATATACGCGTTTGATCTGCTTGGTCGGAACCGTCTTCAATATGGTTTCGTGGTAGCCATCGCGAAGAATCTGATCATTGATAGTGACAATCGTATCGCCTTGGTCAGCGCTGATACGTATTTCCGGTTTATAAGCCATACCCTTGTTGATGCCCCAAACATCCATACCCAATACGAACGAGCTGCCAGACGAGTAATTCGTTTCAGGCTTGATATCGAACGTCACACCGTTAAACAAAGCACCGGGTTCCAACCTTAAAGAAGTACGGCGAGGCCAGATATCCACCGAGTCTTGCTTGGAAACGGGAGCAGCTGAAGCCTGCACGTCGCCCAACGCCTTCTGCCGCTTATTCAAATCGGCCAACACACGGTCGTACACCTTCATATAAATATCCAGATGCCGGCCATACCAAACGAGCGAACTGTCGTATTCGGCCTGCGTAATACCATATTTGCGGAAGACAGACTGATATAAAGCCTCCTTATGGGCATTATCGGGAAACTCTTTGCTGTCCAGATTGATCATGGCTTCGGCCAATTGCATATCCACCTGTACAGCTTGCATTTTCTTTTCCGAAAGAATGCCATCCGGTACCTTACTGCAGGCAACCAGTAAAGCGACCAACAGCAAAACGACACTATATCTATGCAGTCTGTTCCGCATTAATTTTTTTATTTTTCTTTAGAGAGACTTGTCGACAAGGTGTGACGGTAAAACAGCAACAACAAAAAGACGCCTACGCAGATTGCCGAGTCGGCCAGGTTAAAGATCGGACGGAAAAAGACAAATTCTTCTCCTCCCCACACCGGCACCCAGCCGGGCAACACCGTCTGTATCAAAGGAAAATAGAACATATCGACCACCTTTCCGTGCAACCAGCTGGCATAACCTCCTCCTTCCGGCATAAACGTAGCAACCTGTCCAAAGCTATGATCGAATACCACCCCATAAAATATAGAGTCGATAATGTTCCCGATAGCCCCCGCAAATATCAACGAGATGCAAGCGATAAAGCCAAAGGTATAATTTTGTTTCACCAGCTTATACAGGTAATACCCGATAAAGCCGACAGCCACAATGCGGAATACCGACAAAAACAGTTTACCGATCACTTCTATCCCAAAAGCCATCCCCGGGTTCTCGGTAAAGTAGAGATAAAACCACGGAGTAACTTCAATGCTCTCATGCAGCTGCATGTGAGTTTTAATCCATATTTTAAGAGCCTGGTCAAGAATAAGGAGCAGCATCACAATTAACACTGCTCCCCAACCTTTGGAATATCTCATTTACTTGGCACCTCCCTGTTTAGCTTCGATACTCAAAGTAGCATGAGGCACTGCACGTAATCTTTCTTTCGGGATCAATTTACCGGTCTCGCGGCAAATACCGTACGTCTTATTCTCAATCCGGATCAATGCAGCCTGCAAGTTCTGGATAAACTTCATCTGACGCTGTGCCAAACGGCCGGCTTCTTCTTTTGATAAAGTCGCAGCACCTTCCTCCAATACTTTAAATGTAGGAGATGTATCGGCGACATCATTACCGTCAGAATTAGTGACTCCGGATCTCAACAGGTCATAATCTTTCTTTGCTTTTTCCAGCTTTTCCAATATTATGGCGCGGAACTCCTCGAGTTCAGCATCCGAATATCTTGTTTTTTCTGCCATGGTTCATTTTAATTAATAATTAACAATTAAGGATGAAAATGAATACTGCGAAAGATTTCTCTTTCTCTTGCCCACAAATATAAGCAATTCCTGCATTATTCATTATTCATTATACATTATTCATTGAATATTTACGCTTTTTCGATCCGTACCGAAAGCCTGAAGTCTTCGAAATCCAACTCGGTCGCATCACTGATCACATCCGTAATTTCCACTGATACAGCTAATACCTGGTTTGCGATATATGAATTAAAGTCTTTGATCGCTTCATCCATCACATCGCTCGAAAGAACAGTCACCGTGATCTTGTCCGTAATATCGAAACCGTTGCTCTTACGCAGGTTCTGGATACGGTTTACCAACTCACGCGCCAGTCCTTCCTTACGGAGGTTTTCTGTCACGGTGATATCCAATGCTACTGTCAGGCGGCCATCGTTAGCAACCAGCCAACCCGGTATATCTTCGGAGATGATTTCAACATCTGCACGTTCGATTACCGCTTCCTGCCCTTCAACGGTCAGCGTGTACGTTCCGGCTTTTTCGAATGCATTGATTTCGTCCTGGCTCATCGTTTGGATAGCGGCAGCCAATGCTTTCATGATCTTGCCATAACGCGGGCCTAACTTTTTGAAGTCCGGCTTGATCTTCTTCACCAGAATACCGGCAGCGTTATCGACAAATTTCAGTTCTTTCACATTGACCTCGTTCAGGATCAATGCTTTCACAGCTTCAATGCTTTCCTGCTGATGGGCATCCATAACCGGAACCATGATGGTCTGCAGCGGTTGCCGCACCTTGATATTCACCTTACGGCGCAAAGCCAACACTATAGAGGACACATCCTGCGCCATTTGCATACGTTCTTCCAGATTCTTGTCGATCAATGCCTCGTTGCAAACCGGGAATTCAGACAGGTGAACAGATTCAACCTCCTCACGTCCGGTAGCGGCAATCAGGTCGCCAAACAACTGGTCTGCATAGAACGGTGCGATCGGAGCCATCAATTTGGCGATCGTTTCCAGACAGGTATAAAGTGTCTGGTAAGCGGACAACTTATCGGTCGTCATACCTCCACCCCAGAAACGCCGGCGGTTCAAGCGCACGTACCAGTTACTCAGATTGTCGTTTACGAAATCGGAGATTGCACGTCCGGCACGGGTCGGTTCATATGTGTCTAAGAAGCCATCCACATTTTTCACCAGCGAATTCAGCAACGACAGAATCCAACGGTCGATTTCGGGACGTTCTTTCCAGTCTACATCCGGTTCAGAATAATCGAAACCGTCCACGTTCGCATACAAAGCGAAGAACGAATATGTATTATATAATGTACCGAAGAACTTGCGGCGAACTTCTTCGATACCGTCTATATCAAACTTGATGTTATCCCACGGAGAAGCATTCGTGATCATGTACCAGCGCAAAGGATCGGAACCGTACTGCTCGATCGTTGCGAACGGGTCGACAGCGTTCCCCAAGCGTTTGGACATCTTGTTGCCATTCTTATCCAGTACCAGTCCATTGGAGACGACAGCTTTATACGACACGCTGTCGAACACCATCGCAGCGATCGCATGCAAAGTGAAGAACCATCCGCGTGTCTGGTCTACGCCTTCAGCGATAAAGTCGGCCGGATAAACCTTGCGGTCGTCGAAAATCTCCTTGTTCTCAAACGGATAATGAATCTGTGCATAAGGCATCGCACCCGAATCGAACCACACGTCGATCAGGTCGGTCTCGCGTTTCATCGGCTTGCCGCTCTTGGAAACCAGGATCACATCGTCCACATACGGACGGTGCAGGTCGATCTTCTCGTAGTTTTCCTTTGTATATTCGCCCGGCTGGAATTTCAAGTCCTTGTATGGATTGGATTCCATCAGTCCGGCTTTTACGGATTTCTCTATTTCATTGTACAGTTCTTCAACCGAACCGATACAGATTTCTTCCGCCCCGTCTTCGGTACGCCAGATAGGCAACGGTGTGCCCCAATAGCGGCTACGGCTCAGGTTCCAATCCTGGAGGTTTTCCAGCCATTTGCCAAAACGTCCCGTGCCGGTGCTTTGCGGTTTCCAATTGATCGTATTGTTGAGTTCGATCATCCGTTCGCGGCAAGCGGTCGTGCGGATAAACCAGCTATCCAGCGGATAATACAACACAGGTTTGTCAGTACGCCAACAATGCGGATAGTTGTGCACATGCTTTTCGATGCGGAATACACGGTTCTGCGCTTTCAGCATCATGCAGATTTCGATATCCAGCGTTTCGTCTTTTTCGCCTTTTGATGCATCGTAAGCATTCTTAACGAACTTACCCTGCCACGGATCATAATCGGCTGCATTCATGTGCGCCTGTACGTATTCGGGATCAAGGTCTTCCAAGAGATAAAACTTACCTGTCATATCGACCATCGGACGGCGATTCCCGTCTTTGTCGATCATCATCAAAGGAGGCACGCCGCTTGCTTTTGCCACACGGTCGTCATCCGCACCGAAAGTCGGAGCGATATGTACGATACCCGTACCATCTTCAACCGTCACATAGTCGCCGGTGATTACCCGGAAAGCGCCTTCTTCCGGATTTACCCACGGGATCAGCTGCTCGTAATGCATACCGGCCAGTTCCGGTCCTTTCCATTCGCCGACCACTTTGAACGGCACCAGTTTGTCACCGGGTTTATAGTCGGTCAAAGCCAGATCCGCAGCTTTCGGATTGAAATATACATTCAACAAGTCCTTAGCCAAAACTGCCGTCATCGGCATGCCCGTATACGGATTATAAGTCTGAACAGCTACATAAGTAAAGTTCGGGCCCACGCAAAGAGCCGTATTGGAAGGCAATGTCCACGGAGTAGTGGTCCATGCCAGGAAAAACGATTCGCCGAATTCCGCCATCTCAGGCTTCGGATCGAGAATACGGAACTGAGCCGTACAAGTCGTATCTTTCACGTCGCGATAACATCCCGGCTGGTTCAGCTCATGCGAGCTAAGCCCTGTTCCGGCAGCCGGCGAATACGGCTGGATCGTGTAGCCTTTATACAGCAAGCCCTTCTTATAGAGTTCCTTCAGCAGATACCACAATGTTTCGATATAACGGTTATCGTAAGTGATATAGGGGTTTTCAAGATCCACCCAATATCCCATCTTCTGTGTCAGGTCTGTCCACTCCTTCGTGAATTTCATCACGTCACGGCGGCAGGCAGCATTATACTCGGCCACAGAAATCTTTTTGCCGATATCTTCTTTGGTTATACCCAATGTCTTCTCAACTCCCAGCTCTACCGGCAGTCCGTGCGTATCCCATCCGGCCTTACGGTTGACAAGATATCCTTTCATGGTCTTATAACGGCAGAAAATATCCTTAATCGAACGGGCAATCACATGGTGAATACCGGGCATACCGTTTGCAGAAGGAGGACCTTCATAAAATACAAACGAGGGATGTCCTTCGCGGATTTTAAGACTCTTATGGAAGATGTCGCCATCCTGCCATTTCTTCAGCACCTCTTTATTGACGTTCGACAAGTCAAATTTGGAGTATTCGGCAAATTTCTTACTCATATTGCGTTATATTTATCTATCTTCTCAAAAATTGCCGCAAAGGTAGTGATTTAATTCGAATTAGGCAATACGGAAAGAGCAAGGTGTCAAATCTGTTCCGGCGCATTATCCAGCGCCATCAATAATGCCACCACTTCCGAATAATTCTTCCGGCCGGAAGGAATGTTGTTTCCTTTCAGAAACCAGTTGTAAGCGGTACTTTGGATTTTCCCGATAAGCGGGCTATACAAATCCAGCCAATAGGCTGCTTTCCGGTTATAGACCTCTTTGATCTCCGGCAAGATCGTTTCTTTCCATTGGTTAAATTCTTCTTCGGGCAGGAGTTGATATGCATTGCTCAGCACATAAGGCAACAAAGCAAAGTAAGCGGAGAAACGAATCTCCGGCACTTCCGAGCGTGAACAAACCAGGAAACCGTATAGATTCGCTTCCGCCTCGCTCGATATTCCTAACACATGCGCCATTTCGTGTGCATAAGTAAACGGATACTGGACAGGCAACAGCTTCGGATTCAGGTTATACTCGGTAAAAAAAGGCCCCATATAACCTAAAACGCCCACACTGCTCATCAGGGAAGGGAGCAACATCGGCTTCGGATGCAGATATCCGGCAGGGAGAACCAACCCGAATCTTCCGGCTATTTCCCTGTATCCTTTTTTGGATTCCTCCGCAACAACAACTTTATCGACTGTCTCTATAGGAACAAAAGAAGCATTCAAAGAATCCGTATAGGCAGACAGAAAAGAACGAAATGCATCAGCCGAATAGGCAGCATACGGAATCTGTGTCCGGTTAAAGAAATCCTGCCGGAAATAATTCAGCCCCCACGCCATATAAAACCAGACATATCCCCACAACAGGTATTCGACAATCCGCCCCACTGCCGTCTTCCACGAACGTCTTCCGGCAATAGCATAAACCACGTAGATAAGCAAACCGACAATGCTGCCATATATCAGGCAATCACCCACCGAAAAAGGAAAAAGGGAAGAGAAACGGGACAGAACGGCCGATACATACGGATAGATATTCCGAGCATACACCTCTCCTGCTCCCGGCGAACGCATCGTGAGCCAGATAGCGGCCAGAAGGAGAGATAAGACTATCCAGCGTATGTATTTCAATTTAAAATGCGACATTGCAATGAGGGGCGAGCAGACCTCGCCCCTACGGTATATTTACAATATGTTTTTATTCAATAATTTCTTCGTTTCCGCTTCCGACAGATTCCGGCGGCAAGCATAATCCGTCATCTGTTCCTCGTCGATATTGCCGATCATGAAGTATTGGGAATCCGGATGTGCAATATAAATACCGCTAACCGTCGCCGTCGGGTACATCGCTCCATTTTCCGTCAACCGGACACCGATCTGTGACATATCCAACAACTTATCCAGCGTATAATTTAAAAGCTGGTCCGGCAATGAAGGATAGCCGACAGCCGGACGTATACCCTGATATTTCACTTTGTACAGGTCAGGAATGGAGAGCGATTCATCCGGTACATATCCCCAATATTCCTTTCGGACTTTTTCATGGAGATATTCGGCTGTAGCTTCAGCCAAACGGTCGGTCAAGGTTTGCAACAACATGGAATTATAGGTATCGCCATCCTGCTCAAACCGTTCTTTCAGAGCTTCAGCACCGACACCAGCCGTCACCACGAAAGCGCCGGCATAATCCGTACGTCCTTCCGATACTGGCATCACATAATCGGCCAGCGATTTGTAGACATTTTCCTCTTTCTTTGCCTGTTGGCGCAAAACAGGAAGCTGGATTTCACCTATACGGATATTATCTCCGTCGCTGTTTGCCGGGAAGAAGCCGTAAACCGCCTTGCAGTATTCGGCTTTCATCTCAACCAGACAATCCAACAACTTAACAGCATCTTTATATAACTGCATAGCCTCCGACGCCTTTGCCCGGTCCGCTTCCGAGAACTTGGCTAGCCAAGCGGCACGACAGGCGTCACAACCGTGGATTTGCGCAATTTCCGAAAAACGCCCGTTCAGTTTCCAAGCGCTGAAAAAGAAAGTCCAGTGTATATATGGGATTATTTCTTCCAAAGGGATATAAGGAATCACCTGTATCCCGCTCTGAGCCGGAATGACCGGACTATAAGAAGTCCAATCGATCTTCGGATGATTCATCCGGGCTTCTGCCAATGAAACCAATATCTCTTTTTTCTTGTTCATGGAGGCACGTAACGCTTCATATTCGCTGTTCAACTGGGCAATATAAGCATCCCGCGTATCTGGGTTCAACAATTTAGCTGCAATCAACGGGTTCTGCGAGGCATCCAGCACATGAATAACCGGATAGTCATAACGAGGAGCAATCTTAATGGCCGTATGTAACTTCGAAGTCGTAGCGCCGCCCACCATTATAGGTATATCCAAGCCGGCTTTCTGCATTTCGTCCGTCACATGCACCATCTCTTCGAGCGAAGGCGTGATCAGACCGGAAAGACAAACCAGATCGGGCTTTTCTTCAATCGCCTTTTTCACGATCACATCTGCCGGGACCATCACCCCTAAATCGATCACCTCATAGTTGTTGCAAGCCAGAACGATCGAAACAATATTCTTTCCGATGTCGTGCACATCGCCTTTTACTGTTGCAAAAACGACTTTTCCAGCCTTTGCCGAACAGGAAGTCGCTTTTTCTGCTTCGATTGCGGGTTGCAGGATGGCAACAGCCTTTTTCATCGTACGAGCAGTCTTGACAACCTGCGGCAGAAACATTTTTCCGGCGCCGAACAATTCACCGACTTTATTCATTCCGCCCATCAGCGGTCCGTCGATAATATCCACCGCACGCGGATATTCCTTCAAGGCTTCCTTCAAATCTTCTTCCAGATGATCACCAACCCCTTTTATCAAAGCATATTCCAAGCGTTCCTTCAACGGATATTCACGCCAGACTTCCAGCTTTTCATCTCCCCCCTCCTGCGCTTTTACATGTAGGTTCTGGGCGTATGTGATCAGTTCTTCCGCAGCTTCCTGACGACGGGCCAGAATGACGTCTTCCAGTAACGTACGGAAAGCAGGTTCAATATCTTCATAGAGTACAGACGACGACGGGTTCACGATCCCCATATCCATACCTTTATTAATCGCATGATACAGGAATACAGAATGCATAGCCTCCCGCACATAATTATTTCCACGAAAAGAGAAGGAAAGGTTACTGACACCGCCGCTCACCTTCGCGCCCGGCAGGTTCTTCTTGATCCATTCCACGGCACGGATAAAATCAAGGCCGTAACCGTTATGCTCTTCCATGCCGGTTGCGATAGCCAGCACATTCGGATCGAAAATAATCCCGTTCGGATCAAAATCCACTTTCTCCCTCAGAAGACGGTAAGCGCGTCCGCAAACCTCGATCTTCCGTTCGAACGTGTCGGCCTGTCCTTTTTCATCAAAAGCCATTACGACCGCGGCAGCCCCCAACTGTTTGATACGGGCGGCGTGTTGCAGGAATACTTCTTCACCTTCTTTCAAAGAGATCGAATTCACGATGCTTTTACCCTGCACGCACATCAATCCTTTTTCGATCACCTCCCATTTGGAAGAGTCGATCATCACGGGAACACGGCAAATATCAGGCTCGGAAGCAATCAGGTTCAGAAAAGTCGTCATCTCCTTCACGGCATCCAACATTCCGTCGTCCATATTGATATCGATCACCTGTGCACCGTCTTCCACCTGCTTGCGGGCAATCGTCAAAGCCTCTTCATAATTCTCCTCCTTGATCAGGCGCAGAAACTTGCGTGAACCAGCCACATTACATCGTTCGCCGACATTTACAAAATTATTCTCCGGCTTTACTTCGAGCAGTTCCAAACCGGACAACCAAAGGCAGTCGGGCTTCTGAGCCGGAACATGCAGCTTGGCTCCTTTTACCAGTTCGGGATATTTAGCAATATGGGCCGGCGTCGTACCGCAACATCCCCCGAGGATATTAACCAAGCCTTCATCGATAAAGGGTTTTACATGGACAGCCATCTTTTCCGGCGTCTCATCATACGAACCGAAGCTGTTCGGCAAACCGGCATTCGGGTAAGCACTTATATAATAAGGAGCATGTTTTGCCAATTCAGCCAAGTAAGGTTTCATATCGGCAGCACCGAAAGAACAGTTCAAACCGACACTGACAATATTGGTATGTTGCACGGAAGCCAAAAATGCAAGCAATGTCTGTCCCGAAAACGTACGTCCGCCCTGGGCTGACAACGTCAGAGAAAGCATAATCGGCAAATCCTTGCCTTTTTCTTTCAACACAGTCTCGGCAGCTTCCAACCCGGCTTTCACATTCAGCGTGTCGAAAGTCGTTTCAAATAAGACGATATCCACGCCTCCGTCTACCAAAGCGTCCACCTGTTCTTTATAGGCGTTATACAAATCCATATAGGTTACAGCCCGGTAAGCCGGATCACTCACGTCGGGACTCATGGAAGCCGTCTTATTAGTTGGGCCGATGGAACCGGCAACAAAGATCGTACGATCCGGATGTTCCGCCATAAAGCCATCAGCAACCTCGCGTGCAAGCTTTCCGGCAGCCAGGTTTATATTCCGCACCTGTCCCTGCATGCCATAATCTTCCATCGAGATGGCGTTTGCATTGAAGGTGTTGGTAGCAAAGATATCGGCACCGGCATCCAGATACTGGCGGTGAATCGATTTAATCACATCCGGTCGGGTGATACACAACAGATCGTTATTACCTTTCAGGTCGCCCGCCCAATCCACAAACTGTTCCCCGCGATAGTCCTTCTCGGTCAGTTTAAATCCCTGGACCATCGTACCCATTCCTCCATCCAGAATCAAAATACGTTCTTTCAGGGCATTCAAAAATATCTCTTTATTCATAAAGGTTCGTTACCGTTTAAATGCACGATCCATCTCCCGGCGGTCATCCCGCTCCTTGATAGAGTCACGTTTATCATATTCCTTTTTACCTTTGGCGATAGCGACAACAATTTTAGCCAGTCCCTTGTCATTAATAAAAAGGCGTGTCGGAATAATTGTAAAACCATTATTGCGGGCAGCACTTTCAATCTTCCGTAATTCCTTTTTAGTCAACAGCAGCTTGCGGTCACGGCGGGCCGTATGGTTATTGTAAGTTCCATAGAAATATTCAGCCACATACATATTTTTCACCCACAATTCGCCTTTCTCCACAATGCAGAACGTATCGACCAAGCTCGCTTTTCCCAGACGGATCGATTTGATCTCCGTACCGGTCAGCACAATACCAGCCGTAAACGTGTCGAGCAACTCATAATCGAAAGTTGCCCGCTTATTCTTTATCTGTATGTTATTACTAATCTTCTCTTTCATCTTATTCTTCTATCAAAAACGTAAACCGGGCATCAGCATGGAAAGGATAACCTCGATCAACCAGGGCGTCAACAAAATCAATCCGGTAGCGATACCGACAAACTTCAAACGGATCTTCTCTTCCACCTGCATATAAGGGCCTGCCCCTTCCCATACAATATAAAACGTATATAAAACAAATATACGCAAAAAGAAAAATTCGGGGAGCAGCATCAACACAATATTCAATGCAAACATCAGCGAAGACGAATACCCGACAAAGCGTTGGCACAACTTCATATCCTTCTCCCGTTTAAACAATCCTTGCCAAAGTTCGTTCAACAAATAAGAAGCCAAGTAAAAACCGCCAAACGAAGCGACCAGTGTCCGGATAGACGATTTCAGCGCCAGTTCGACATCAAACTCCTTCCTGGTGAACAGCACACCTAAAAAAGCAGCCACCGTTACGAATCCGATCAGGGGATACACAAACCGGGATAAAAACTCATCGTCTTTTTCTTCTTTTTTTGTAAGAATATCCCACGCCTTTCCCGGCTGGGAGATGATGGCTACTACCAATTTAAATATCTCTTTATACATTTTTCAATACGCTCGTTTGCTATTTTATCGTTTATTTCCCTTTTCCCGACAAGTCTATTGTAAACACATCCGAACTTTTCCAGTTTATCGATGCAGAGTCCTTCCCGAATGAAGAGGCATAATTGATCCGGAACTTCAGTTCATCAGAATTGTTCTTTTCAGCATCTTTCACCAAGTCTTCTATGTTGAACGCACAGGGAATAATCATCGACTGACCTTTCGTCGTATCCGACTCTATCCTGATCGTGCGGAGATAAAGGCTATAAACCTTATCGTCTCCCAATAATCTATCCGGATTATAAGATAAAGAGAAACTATCTATTTGGTTTGTCGGGTGATTGCTCATCTCCGTGAACAGGAACAAATTGCCTCTGATATAAGCGGAACGTGCCTGGAGGGAAGAAAGTAGCAATTCGTCCTTTGCTACGATGGAAGTATCTGTCAATGTATTGAATAATTTCCAACGATTGACCTCCGATATCGTATTTTCATAAATAATGGCTTCGATATAACTGGTATCCGTTCCCGCTCCCATATTGTTTGCAGTCCCATAATCGATGGAATAATCAAATAAAATACATTCCCCATCTTCCACATTGGCATTTTGAAATTCTTCCGAAGAAACCACAACGTCACCTTTAGTATAAATAGCCTTACCCGGTCCGTATCCGGTCACCACAACTCCCGCTTGGTTTGCCATCGTCAACTGGGTGGCAGGGTCCCCCAAACAAGAGTTCAACACAACCAAGCAAAAGGCCAAAACGCCATATAATACTGTCTTTTTCATTTTCATATACAAATTTGGAATCGTATTTATCTCACTCTACAGATGAAAGAAACGCACAAAGGTAGTATTATTTTCTCACTCAAACAATTCTGCCAGGTTAAGCGCGCTAAAAACCTCATGCTTTTGTAAATTTCTTATATGCCAATCCCGGCCTTTAATCCGATTTTTCCAATTTGTCACAATGTCAGACATGTCAGCAAAAACATTCAAAAACAAAAAAAGGCTGCCCTCGACCTTTAGCCGGGCAGCCCCTATTTTTCATTTTGTATTTTAATTCTTTATTTGCTGGAAGAGTAGTTCTTATTCAACACTTCGAGAAACTCGGCAGTGATATCGTATGCCGGATTTGACAATAGGATATTGTCGCCCATCGTATTACTGAAAATGATCTGATAACCTTTTGCCTGGTTAAAAGTCGTCAACTGGGCAACGATCGTATCGCGAAGCTGTCCGTTCAGTTCCATCTGCTTGGCAGCCAGTTCTTGTTCTTTCTTAGCGGCATAGTTCTGAAGTTCCTCCTGCTTTTTCTGCAAACGGTTTCCTTCCTGCTGCGCTCTTTCGGCGGTAAGAAAAGCATTGGCTTCATATTTACGTTGGAAATCATTCAATTCTGTCCGTAAGGCATTTGACCGTTGGGTCATATCTAAACGATAATCTTCCTGCATCTTGAGGATACGTTCATTCAAATCTTTCGAATAATTGTAATTCGATAAAAGAGAGTCCACATTCACATAAGCTACAGGAAGCAAATTAGTAGAATCTCCTTCTGTTGTGAAAGCCGGAGCCACCGTGGATTCTTTTTTACTGGAAAACTGCATAACAAACAAGATTATGACAGCCACCGCGAGCACACCATTAATAACGTAGTTAATGTTCTTCATAAAGTGTAAATTAAATCTTTATTTTATTTTATTCTTCTATTTCCTTTATTTTATCATACAGATTCTTCTGCTTGCCATCCCGCTTATCCTGAGTTTTAGCACAGCATATACCTTTATCCCTTAGTGCCGCATTGCCTTCAATGTGTGTATTAGGAAACTTCCCTCCCTTTTTAAAAAGAACTTTTACACTGAGCAACACAACACAAATAAAAAGAATTATGACGGTAATCAATAACGTTGTAAGCATTTTCTCTATATTTGTGGACGCAAATATAAGAGTTTAAGTGATTAGAAAGTATGTTTTTGATATTTAATTGTACTTTTTTTCATACAACCCCCTGTTTGCAATGGTATTATTAACTATAGAGTAACATCTATAATATATTGTAACATTATGAAGATTACTGATTTAAAACCTGAAATCGTTTGGAAGTTCTTCCACCAGGTAACACAAGTGCCCCGCCCTTCAAAGAAGGAAGGAAAAATGATCGAGTTCCTTGAATCATTCGCTAAACAGTATAAAATAGCTATCAAAAAAGATGCCGTAGGCAACATTCTGATGTCTAAACCGGCTACTCCCGGCAAAGAAAACCTGCCGACAGTGATTCTGCAATCCCACATGGATATGGTGTGCGAAAAGAATAACGGAACCGCACATGATTTCGACAACGATCCGATCGAAACAATCGTCGACGGCAACTGGCTTCATGCCAACGGTACGACTCTGGGGGCCGACAATGGCATCGGTGTTGCCGCCGAACTGGCAATCCTCGCTTCCGACGATATAGAGCACGGACCGATCGAATGCCTTTTCACCGTAGACGAAGAAACCGGACTGACCGGAGCCAAAGCACTCGAAAAAGGATTCATGACAGGCGATATCCTGCTAAACCTCGATAGCGAAGACGAAGGTGAAATCTTTATGGGATGCGCAGGTGGTAAAGATACGCAAGCGGTGTTCCATTACGAATCACGTGATACCAATCCGAACATGCAATACTTCAAAATCGAAGTGAAAGGCTTGAACGGCGGACATTCCGGTGGCGAAATACACAAAGGGCTGGGCAATGCCAACAAAATCCTGGTGCGCTACCTGTACCTACTGAAAAACCAAGCAGATTTCAACCTTTGCTTCATCCACGGCGGCAACCTCCGCAACGCTATCGCCCGTGAAGCGCAAGCGACCATCGGCCTGTACCCGGAAGAAAAGGAAGCAGCCCGCATTCTGCTGAACCATTTCACGGCAGATATCGAAAACGAACTGAAACATGTAGACCCGAACGTACAGATCACAATGGCTTCGACCGACCGTCCGGACAAATATATCAGCGACTATGATGCAGAAAAACTGATTTTGGCTTTACATGCCTGCCCACATGGTGTGATCGGCATGAGCCATGACATCGAAGGACTGGTGGAAACCTCTACCAACCTGGCTTCTGTCAAGATGGGAGATGACAACACAATCATTGTCGGCACAAGCCAGCGCAGCTCCATCGAGTCCTGCAAGAACATGATTGCCAACCAGGTCGCATCTGTTTTCAAGTTAGCCGGTGCACAGGTAACCCACGGCGACGGCTATCCCGGTTGGGCGCCTAACCCGGATTCAAAGATCCTGAAAGTGGCACAAGAAACCTATAAACGTTTGTTTAACAAAGATGCCAAAATAATGGCGATCCATGCAGGACTGGAATGCGGCTTGTTCCTTGAGAAATATCCGAATCTGGATATGATTTCATTCGGACCGACGCTTCGGGACGTCCATTCTCCCAACGAACGCATACAGATTGATACCGTTGGATTGTGGTGGTCTCACTTACTCGAACTATTAAAGAGCATCCCTGCAAAATAAAACGATACATTTCTCGTTATAAAAAGAGGATTAACATTCAACGGATGTTTTTCCTCTTTTTTTATGTTAATGCCCGAAAACTTATTTATAATAAATTTGTTTTCTTATTGACATTATATGGTAAATAACAATTTACCTGGACTATTAATAATTAATGAAATGAAAAAATTAGCCGCTCCGTTACTCATATTATTCTTTATAGTGCTCAACCTGTTGTCGTGCGACGGGCTGGACGAGAACTATTCGAGTAACCCCAACCATCGGCTGAGCTTCTCGGTCGACACCCTTTCTTTCGATACGGTATTCACCACAATAGGCTCCGCAACCAAAGAGTTCATGATCTACAACCGCAACGACCAGCCTCTGCTGATCAGCGAGATCATGCTGGCAAGCGGTGAAGAGACTGGTTTCCGCATCAACGTGGACGGACGTAAAGGCGACCATTTCCAGGATGTAAGAATACAAGCAAACGACAGTCTATATGTATTTGTGGAAGTTACGGTCAATCCGAATGCAGCCAACCAACCGTTACTGGTAGACGACTCCGTGATCTTTACGACAAACGGTATCAAGCAGTCCGTCCGCCTCGAAGCATACGGGCAGAATGTAAACCTGTATAAAAACGGGCTGATCCTGACACAGGACACGCATTTTACAGCCGAGCGTCCCTACCTTATATATGACAGCCTGGTTATCTCTCCAAATATCACGCTCAACATCGACCCGGGCGTAACATTCTATATGCACGACACCGCTAAGATTATCACATATGGGACATTGCTGGCTAAAGGAACGCGCGAAAAACCGATCGTCTTCCGCGGAGACCGCCTGGATTTCATCCTGAACGACGTCCTCCCCTACGACCGGACACCTTCGCAGTGGGGAGGTATTTTCTTCCGTCCGGAAAGCTACAATAATATAATGGACAATATAATCGTACGGAATGGGAAAACGGGGCTGACATTCGAAAAGTCGTCTCCGGACGAATCCAAACTGAAGTTAAGCAATTCCCAGATCACGAATATGGGAGAAAACCTCTTCTTCGCGCTCAACTGCAATATAGAAGTGACCAACACGGAGCTGACGAATGCCGGAGGAGGCGTCGTCGTACTGATTGGCGGCGAATACCGTTTCATCCATTGCACACTTGCAAACTTCATGACATTGGAAAAACGGAATACGTCTTGCCTCACGATGGCAAACAACGCGAACAAAGAGGCCTACCCGCTCGAAGTGACATTCGACAACTGTATTATCGACGGTAGTTTCGATGCCGGTAAGGAAGAGTATAAAGGAGAACTGAATTTATCCATCGACGGTACGGCATCATTCGAATACCAGTTCAACCATTGTGTGATTAAAACGAATGGCAGCAACAACGACCACTTCAAAGAAGTATTGTTCACAAACGCCAGCCCGTCCTATAGGTTAAAGGGAGGTGAGAAGAATAAATACCGCTTCGATTTCCGTCCGGATTCGGCTACGACTTTAGGAGTGGGAAAAGCCGATATCTTCATTACGCAACAATATCCGGTAGACCGCTACGGCGTGAACCGCCTTACGAACGACGGTCCCGATATAGGAGCCTACGAATTCGTACCGAAAGAAGATGAAACAAAATAAAACGATATGACCAGAATCTTAACTATGACGTTTTTTATACTGACATTGTTTTCTTTGCCTTCACAAGGACAAACAGACTTCCGGGTTATGAGTTACAACGTCGAGAACCTGTTCGACACGGAAGACGATCCACTTACTGCGGACAACGATTTCCTCCCTTCCGGCAACCACCACTGGACGCACGGCCGATTTTACCATAAATTACAGCAACTGGCAAAAGTCATTACGGCAGCGGGAGAATGGAGCACTCCGGCCTTGATCGGGCTTTGCGAAGTCGAAAACGACTCCGCTCTTATCCAGCTCCTGAACTTCACCCCGCTCCGCCGGCAGCATTACTGTTATTGCATGACGCACGGACAAGACACGCGCGGCATCAATGTGGCACTACTCTTCCAACGGGACAAGTTCCGTTACCAAGGCCACACAGAGCACCCGGTCCGCTTTACCCACAACCGGCATAAACATACCCGCAACATTCTGCATGTATGGGGAGATGTAATTACCGGAGACCGGCTCGATGTTTTTGTCTGCCACTTTCCTTCCCGTTACGGAGGGGAAAAAGAAAGCGAACCGGATCGCTTGGACGCGGCACACACCCTGCGTACATTATGCGACTCGATCTACACCCTCCGCCCTGCCTCACACATCCTGATTATGGGAGATTTCAATGATACGCCGAACGACGCGAGCATCCGGGAAATATTGAATGCCCATCCGTTTCCAATTCCATGCCTGTCCGTTTCAGGCTCCATGCCTATGAAACCTCGGACGGATGCCTATCCGTCTCTCCATCTATACAATCTGTTTGCCAAGAACCGGTCAACTCTTCCTGGAAGCCATAAGTATCAAGGAGAATGGAGCCAGTTAGATCAAATTATCCTCTCTTCCTCCCTCACCGACACCACCTCACGGATGCAGGTCATCCCAGGAAGCGCCCGTATCTTTTCTCCGTCATTTCTGCTTACAAAAGATAAAACCTGGCGTGGTGAACGCCCTTTCCGCACCTACTACGGTTTCAAATACGAAGGCGGTTACAGCGACCATCTCCCTTTGATCGTCGACTTTCTACTATTAAAATAAATGATTACTTTTGTTTCTCTAAATACACATATAATATGTACAAACTATACATCACCCTACTGCTTTTTTGCATACAGACAATAAGCGCCCAACAACTCCGCCAGCCATTCGATTTCCCGATTTTGTTGAGCGGTAACTTCGGGGAATTGCGCAACAATCATTTTCATTCCGGGATAGACTTTAAGACACAAGGAACCGAAGGAAAGCCCGTTCATGCCGTGCAGGACGGATATGTGTCGCGCATATCCGTCAGCCCGTGGGGGTACGGAAACGGCCTCTACCTGACACATCCTGACGGGACAACGACCGTCTACGGCCATTTGCAACGATTCGCCCCGTCCATCGCCCGGTACCTCAAGGCACAGCAATACGAACAGGAAAGCTTCAACGTGAACCTGTTCCCCACCCCGGACCAACTCCCGGTCAAAAAAGGAGAAATTGTCGCCTACAGCGGAAACACCGGAAGTTCGGGAGGTCCGCATCTCCATTTTGAAGTGCGCGATA
Organism: Parabacteroides vesiculifaciens; assembly: GCF_049860805.1. Classification (NCBI taxonomy): domain Bacteria; kingdom Pseudomonadati; phylum Bacteroidota; class Bacteroidia; order Bacteroidales; family Tannerellaceae; genus Parabacteroides; species Parabacteroides vesiculifaciens. Next base: position 153,474 of record NZ_CP187555.1, on the reverse strand, counting down.
CGGAAAGCGAAGAGGTACTCGACCCGATCGAATATTTCAAAGAGAAGATAACCGATACCCGCGCACCGAAAATACAGGGAATACTGATCTGTCCGCAACAAGGCAAAGGAGTCGTCAACGGCAGCAGCCGTAAGCTGGAGCTTAAACCGGTCACGGCTAAAAACGGCAAACAAACCCTCACTGGCAAGATCGAAGCCTGGGGAGAGATCGGCCTGGCGGTCAAAGCCTACGATTATATGGATAACACGACCAACATCTACGGCGTGAAAGACATTACCCTCCGCCTCGACAGCCAGACCATCTACCATAGCAACCTGGACCGTTTTGCCTTCGACGAAACCCGCTACCTGAACAGCTACGTCGATTATGAAGAATGGAAAGAGCGCCGTTCCTTCTATATGCGCAGCTTCGTCGAACCGGGTAACCGCCTACGTTTCAGTGAAAGCGCCAACCGGGGAATCATCCGTATAGAGGAAGAGAAAACATATCACCTCACATATACGCTCGCCGATGCATTCGGCAACACCACTAAACTGTCCGTTTGGATAGAAGGGAAAGAGCAGGAGATCCCGAAGGTTGAAACCGAAGGTACAGAGCTGTTTCACTGGGCAGCAGACAACCGGTTCGGTGCGAAAGGCATCCGCATGACCATTCCGAGAGGCAACCTCTATGACGATCTCTATTTCCGCTATTCGGTAAAAGAAGACAGCACGGCACTGGCAGACACGCACATCCTGCATAACCGCCCGGTGGCACTTCACAACTCGGCCCGGTTGTCCCTGCACCTGCGGACCGACACATTGGAAAACAAGCGTCAATACGGTATCGTCCGCATTTTGAAAGGACGTCAATCCTGGATCGGCGGCTCCTACCGGAACGGCTGGATCGATGGCACGGTCAAGGAACTGGGCCACTACACGATCGGGCAAGATATCAAAGCGCCGACGATCACCCCGGTCACCCCCAACACCTGGATCAGCAAACAGGCATTCGTTTTCCGCCTGTCCGACAATCTAAGCGGCGTGCAAACCTACCGCGGAGAGATAGACGGCCAATACGTCCTGTTCGAGATGAACAACAAATCGGTCATCACCTACAAGTTCGATAAAGGACGGCTCGAACGCGGGAAACACACCCTCAAACTGACCGTCACGGATGCCGCCGGAAACCAGTCGGAATACAAGCATCCTTTTATCTGGTAAATAAAAAGCCTAAATCTTGGAGATTATCAATTTATTTGTACCTTTGTTAACTTCAAAATCAGGATTTCTTTAATTAAAAGCAAGACATATAGGTCATGGAAAACAAGGAACTGTTAGAAATGGTAAGAAGCAAGGCACAAAGCTGGCTTACTAAAAGTTATGACGCTGAAACACGTGCACAGGTGCAGGCTCTGTTAGACAACGAAGATCCGACGGAACTGATCGAATCATTCTACAAAGACCTGGAATTCGGTACAGGTGGCTTAAGAGGCATCATGGGAGTAGGTTCAAACCGCATGAACATCTACACGGTAGGAGCAGCCACACAAGGCTTATCCAACTATCTGAAAAAGGAATTTGCCGATCTGGACCAGATCAAAGTTGTCATCGGGCATGACAGCCGTAACAACAGCCGCAAGTTCTCGGAAATCTCTGCTGACATTTTCTCTGCAAACGGTATCAAGGTCTATCTGTTTGAAGACCTCCGCCCGACCCCCGAAATGTCGTACACCATCCGCAAGTTGGGATGCCAGAGCGGCATTATCCTGACCGCTTCGCACAATCCGAAAGAATACAACGGATACAAGGCTTATTGGGACGATGGTGCCCAGATGATCGCTCCGCATGACAAGAATACGATTGCCGAAGTAAACAAGATCCGCAATGCCAGCGAAATCAAATTCAAAGGCAACAAGGAACTGATCGAAATCATCGGTAAAGAAATCGACGAACAATATATCAACGACCTGACAAAGATCTCCCTGTCACCGGAAGCGATCGCACGCCACCACGATATGAAGATCGTCTACACGCCGATCCACGGAACGGGTGTGACGGTTATCCCGCCGACATTGAAAGCATTCGGCTTCACCAACATCATCCACGTTCCCGAACAGGACGTAGTGAGCGGCGACTTCCCCACCGTCGTTTCTCCGAACCCCGAAGAACCGGCAGCATTGGCCCTGGCAGTCGAGAAGGCTAAGGAAACGGATGCCGAACTGGTGCTGGCTTCCGACCCGGACGCAGACCGCGTAGGCGCAGCCGTCAAAAACAACGAAGGCGAATGGGTATTGCTGAACGGCAACCAGACTGCCTTGATGTTCGTCTACTACCTCATCACCCGCTGGAAAGAATTAGGCAAGATCAACGGCAAGGAATATATCGTCAAGACGATCGTTACAACCGAACTGATCCGCACGATCGCCGAAAAGAACGGTGTCGAAGTGTATGACGTTTACACCGGTTTCAAATGGATCGCCGACGTCATGAAGAAGAACGAAGGCAAGAAGAATTATATCGGTGGCGGTGAAGAGAGCTACGGCTTCCTCTGCGAAGATTTCGTCCGCGACAAAGATGCCGTTTCGGCTTGTGCCATCCTGGCCGAGATCGCAGCCTGGGCAAAAGACCAGGGCATCACGATGTACCAGTTATTGCAAAACATCTACGTGCAGTACGGTTTCTCGAAAGAAAAAGGCATTTCCGTTGTAAAGAAAGGAAAGAGCGGCGCCGAAGAGATCGAAGCGATGATGAAGCACTTCCGTGAAAATCCGTTGCAGGAAATCGCCGGCTCCAAAGTCACTCTATTCTACGACTATGCTTCCCTGAAAGGCAAAGATTATGCAGAAAACGAAATTTTGTCTTTGGATATGCCGACCACATCCAACGTCCTGCAATACTTCACCGAAGACGGAACGAAAGTCTCCATCCGTCCTTCCGGTACGGAGCCGAAAATCAAGTTCTATTGCGAAGTACATTCCAAAGTGAAGAGCCTCGACGAACTGCCGGCTGCCGAGAAAGCAGGAGAAGAAAAGATCGAAGCGATCAAGGCATCGTTGGGAATCTGATTTGATTTTGCCAACGGCCCCATAGGTTTTAAGAAGGGATGCTTGCCGATTACCCAAAAGGCCGGCATCTTCTTCGGAAAAGGTTAGCACCTATTCGGAGAAATCCTATAGGTTATCCGTCAACAGCCTATAGGCTGCAAATTTTACTTCATAGGCTATATTATATGGGACAGGAGCGGGAAAATAGAGTTCCTGTCCCGTTTTTTATTTGCATTCACCCTCACATAATCAGCTAACAGACTGTAAATTTCTGTGAATGCACGATTTATTCGATGAATAACAGCCAATCGGTGTAACACGGCGAAGGGGTTCACAACAAACAACTCCTTACCAAGCACTTGTAACACCGTGAACATAAACTCAAAGACAAAATTTCAAATCTTTCGCCCCAAAGCAAAGTGGCAACAGCGATCCGGCGCTTTCAGCGACAACGACTTCTTTCGTGCCGCACAATAAAATTTTCATCGGCTTGCCATAGCGCTGTTCCGTCTCCAGCAAAACCTGGCGGCATGCTCCGCAGGGGGAGATACTTTCGACCTGGCGGCTGTTTGTGGAGGCTGCAATAGCAAGGGCGATAACGGGTATATCCGGGTATTGATGGCCGGCATGAAACAAAGCTACCCGTTCCGCACACAGTCCGGAAGGATAAGCGGCATTCTCCTGGTTGCTGCCGGTCACGATCGTGCCGTCCTCCAACAGGGCCGCCGCGCCGACATGAAACTTCGAATAAGGGGCATACGATTGTTCCGTCGCCTTTATGGCAGCTTCCATCAACGGCAATTCTCCATCCGGCAACTCGGCAAGAGGATATATCCGGATTCTTGTTTCCAACTTAATCTCTTTCATAAGGCAGCTTTTAAAGTGATACAGGCAAAAATACTAAAAATTAAGCCACAATTTGAATGCCGAGAGTTTTTCTTCGCTGATTGTTACTTTGGTTTTATAAGGGGGACGGACCGATACCACGATTTTTCCGTTAAAATAGGGTTCCGCATGGTCGATGGCGTCTATGCAAACAATGACCTGCCGGTTGGCACGGAAAAAACGGCTGGGGTCCAGCTGATCCGTCAATTTATTAAGAGATAAATCGATAACGTGCTCCTGCCCGCTTTTGGTAACGGCAAACGTCACCTTATTTTCCGAATAAAAATAAGCGATATCTTCCACCCGCAACGTCCAGAAACGGTCGACACCCGAAATCAGGAAACGGGTACGGTAGCGCTTTTCCTTATTTTGCAACGTATCGAGAAGCATATCCAGATAATCCTGCGATTTGACATAGCCGTTCCCGATCATCGTCTCGTATTTCTGAATGGCATCCGAAAGCCGCTTTTCGTCTACCGGTTTCAGGATATAGTCGATGCTATTGACCGAAAAGGCACGGATGGCATACTGGTCGTAGGCAGTCGTAAAAATAATGACGGAAGAAGGGTTTGCTGCCGAAAGGAAATCGAATGAGTTGCCATCCGCCAGCTGTATATCGAGAAAAATAATATCCGGGTGCGGATGCTCGCGAAACCACGAAACGGCTTCGTCCACACTACCCGGCAAGACGGCCACGTTCCACTCCGGACGCAGGCGTGTCACCATCGAATTCAACAAACGGGCCGCCGGCACCTCATCTTCTATTATGACTACATTCAATTTATTCATACCAACAACGGGACTTTTACTGTAAACACTTCTTTTTCATTCATGATCCGGATCTCCTCCCCCAGCATCAGCTTGCACCGGTTCGACAAGTTCTTCAACCCCACACCGGTGGATTCATGGCTTTTGCGGGGCTGAACAGGGTTGCTGACGACAAGATGGGCTTCCAATACGAAGATATCGATCTTCATTGGCCGGGCTGACGTGATCGTATTATGCTTGATCACATTTTCCACCAACAACTGCAAGGTGAGCGGGGGAAGCATGGCTTCGGCCAGGTCTGCAGGGATATCACACACACAGCTGATGCAGTCGCCCAATCTCACCTTATGCAGGAACAGATAGGAATCTAGGAATTCCAGTTCTTCGGCAAGGGAAACCAGTGTTTTATCCTGGCTTTGCAGGACATAGCGGTACACGCTGGATAAGTTTTTGGTGAAGCGGACTGCATTATCGGGGTTATACTCGATCTCGGCAATCAACGTATTCAAACTATTAAATAAAAAGTGGGGATTCAACTGGCTCTGTAAAGCCGTATAGCGCGCCGTGTTATTTTCTTTCTGCAATGCTGCGGCCTCCTGTTGCAACTTCAAGGTGCTCTGGATAGACCGGTTCGCCAGCAATAAACCCAAAATAACCAACTCGACCAACCAGACAATCAGCAGAATGCGCCATCCCCCATTCGGGAAGATAAGCGGGTCGTTCATCCCGACCAGCATCTTGGCTACTACCAGCAAACTGTAGTTCAACAAAAGGAACAACAACATGACGACGGTATAGATCACGACAATCTTCCACCTTCTCCGGATATTCAGCGCGTACTGGTTATTCATCCACGAACTGATCCGCAACGTTGAATAGCCCAAGACATTAAAGGCGGCAACAAAGAACACAAACGCCCCCTTCGAATACAGAACATCCGCCACATGGGCGGGAAGTTCCGTATAATTCACGAGTAAGAGATAGGAAAAAGCCCCTAACCCGGAAAACAACAAACCATATAACAGAATAGACCACTTCACACACAATCAATATTTATTTAACGCTTTTATCAAACCGGAATAATAGCCCTGAGCAAGTGCTTTGGCCTGTACGTAATTCAACTGCGAAGTTTGCCGGTACGCTTGTGCCTCTATCACTTCTACTACCGATATTTTACCTTCCGCATAACGTTCCAAGGCCATCCGCTCGTTCTCACGCGCTTTCTCCAACGAGTTTCCGGCTAGGTCCACCCGTTCGAGCGCCTGTGACAAGGAGGTGCGGGCCGTTTGCACTTCGAGGTTCACCTGATCTTCGATTTTGTTGACCTGGTCGTTTGCCATACCGATTTTCATTGTCGAAGCCCGCTTCTCGTTCCGGCGTTTCCCCCACTCGAACAAAGGTACGGACAATTTGGCATATACCACATAGTTAGGGTCCAAATCCGCTCGGAAATCATGACCGGGAGAGGAGTAGCTCCCGTCCAGGCCGATGTATAGCTGGGGTTTGTACCGGGAATCCGTCAGCTTCAGCGAGCTTTCCGCCATTTTCAGCTGGTCGTATGCCATGCGTATCTCCGGCCGGCCGGTCCAGTCCGATATCCAGATATCGTTTGTGTAACTGACTTCCGGAATGCTCCGGTCTATTTCGGTCGTATCCTGCAAATTCACTCCGATCAATGAGTTGAGAGCCATACGTCCGGTCTCGAAATTACTTTTTGCCTGCAAAAGCTGGTATTCCGCCTCGTTCTGCTTGACCTCGACCATCAGCAGTTCCTGGGGGTCGACCAGGCCCGCTTCTACCCGCTCGCGAATTGTCTGTGCCAGGGTAGACATCGAATTGCGGTAATCGAGGGCCACATCGACAATCTCCCTGCGCGCCACCGTATTCCAGTATTGCATATCCGTCTGGTAACAGACGGCCGAGCGGAACAGTTCTTCCTGGTTGGAGGCGAACGAATGGCGGTGTCCAGCCATACGGATCGATTCTAAAATCCGCCCTCCGGTATAAATAGGTTGGAGCAAGGAAAGGGAGGCTCCGTATTTCAGGTCACGCCCTTCGAACGTCATCGGCTGTTCTAAGGAAGGGAGGTCCAATGTCAATTGCAACGGCTGTCCGGTATATTGGAAATTGGCATTCCCGGACAGCTTGGGTTTCCAATCCGCCTTCGCCGCCTTTTCGAGTTCGATGCTGGCAGATATATTCTTATCCGCCGATTTAAGATCATGACTGTACTCCAAAGCCATAGACCGGTATTTCTCGAGCAACGGGCTCTGCTGCGAATAGGAAACTCCGGTACAGAGCAGGAACACACTTATCAATAGATGCTTTTTTCTCATATCTGTTCTTTTTTAATCTTATAAAATAACGTGTACAATGCCGGGGTTACAAACAACGTCAGCAGCGTTGCAAACGTCAATCCGAAAATAATGGTTGCCGCCATTCCGCCGAATGCCACGTCAAAAAGGAGTGGTACCATCCCGAGGATAGTGGTGGTTGCGGCCATCAATACCGGACGCGTCCTGGACACGGTTGCTTCGACAACCGCCGTATAGGGGGTGACACCGTTCTTGCGCTGCACGTTGATTTCATCCAGCAGGACAATCACATTTTTTATAATCATCCCCAACAACCCTAACCAACCGGCAATGGGGAAAAAGCCGAAATCAAAACCGGTCAGCAACATACCGACCGCCACTCCGATCAGCGACAAAGGCAAGACGCAGAGAATGATAACCGGTTGCCGGAAATTACCGAACAGGGCCACCAGGATCACAACCAGCATCAGGAAAGCCAGTGGGAAAAACTTGGCAAGGGCTTGCAAACCTTCCCGTTGATCTTTATATTGGGAATCCCAGAAAAAGGTATATCCTTCGGGCAATTCCATCTGCTCGATCTCATGACGGATCTCGTCGTGCACTTCCGACATCGTATGCCCCGGCTTCACGCCGCACATAGCCGCCATGGACAATTGCCGGTTGTAAGTGCGCACCTGCGGGAACTCCCAGGTTGTCTCGATCCGCTCCGTCACCTGTGACAAGGGAGCCGAACGCTCGCCATTCCATACGGAAAAGTTTCCTAACGAACGGGCATCCGTCACCTCCGCTCCATCCGACTTCAACAAGACGGGCACCTTTTTCTCGTTATCGCGATAGACACCGACCACCGTCCCGTCGTTAACAGACTTGACGGATTCCATCATCGAAGCCTTGGTTATACCCAGCGCGCCGGCCTTGACCGGGTCATAGACCGGACGGATCACCATAGACATATTTCCCCACTCATTGCGGGCATCGGCCACCTTCGGGTTACGGCGCATGATCTCGATGGCCTCTCCCGCCAACGAATCCAGTACAAGCGGATCAGGTCCGAGGAAACGGGCTTCGATCACCGCCTCCGTTAGCGGACTCAATTCAAACTTATTGACTTTGATCAGCGGGCCAGGGAAACGGGTACGGATCGAGTCTTGCAACAAAGCATGCAGTTCGCGCGACTCTTTGGACGACTTGCATTTGACCAAGACCTGTGCATAATTGGACTGCGGGCCGAACGAGACATTAGACAGGTAGTAACGCGGCGGAGTGCGCCCCACATAGGTAGAAACCATCTCCGTCTGTTCATGCTCCCGGATATAACCGGCCATCTCCGTTGCCAGGCGGTCCGTCTCCTCTATCTTCACGCCTTCCGGCAGCCACATATCCAAAGTAAAATACTGCTTGTCCAATGCCGGGACAAATACTTTCGGGATAAATTTGAAGCTCCAGGCCGAAAAGACCAGCATCACGACCAGGCTGCCGATCGCAACCGTCCGGTGCCGTATCACCCAATGCAGGGAAGAACGGAATTTCTCATAATACTTACCGGAAAACAATGAATCCTGCAATTCCTCTGGACGGGGACGCCGTACGAACTCTTGGATAAAAAAGGGAGTCTGCGTCAAAGCGAATATCCAACTGAACATCAGGGAAACACCGATAACGACCACCAGCGAAGACAACAATTCGCCCGTGATATGAGGCGAATAATAAATAGGTAAAAACGTCAGGACCGCAATCACGGTAGCCGCCAACAGGGGAAGCGCTGTAGCCGAACAGGCCCGCATAACTGCCACCCGCTTACGCATGCCGCGCTGCATATTGACCAGTGCCGAATCCGACACCACAATCGCATTGTCGACCAGCATTCCCATCGCGATAATAATGGCCGCCAAGGACATACGCTGCAACGCGATCCCTGATCCGAACATAACAATCAGGGTTGCAAAGATGGAAAAGACCAATCCGCTCCCGACCAGGATTCCATTCTTAAACCCGATAAAGAACAGCAGGATCGCCACAACGGTTATAACCGATATGATCAGGTTGAGGATAAATCCCTGATTGGCGACATCCGACTCATAGCCCTGATCGTATATGGATTGTAATTCGAACCCTTCCGGCATAGTTGCGGTCAGTTTGCCGATACAAGCTTTCACGGCTTCCGCCATGTCGACCACATTTCCCGTCGGGACGGTAGAGATGGCGATACCGACAGCCGGTTTGCCGTCTATCCGCATCAGGTTGGATGCCGGTTGCTGGTAGCTTTCTTCAACTGTCGCAACATCAGCCAGGCGGAAATGTTCTCCGGTACGCGAGACAATCGTCAGGTTCCGGATATCGTCCAGCGAGTAGAAGTTACCGGTCGATTCGATCCGGATACGGTTCTGCCCGGCATCGATACCACCGGCATCCACCACCCGGTTCTGGGCATCGAAAGCACGGGCAATGTCGGCTGTCGTAATGCCGCTACGCGCCATCACGGAAGGGCTTACGGAGACATCAACAGTCGGTGTCCGCACACCGTATATTTCGACTTTGGCGACATCCTTGACCTTCAGCAACTCGTTCTTGATCAACTTGGCACGGTCTTCCAGTTCACGATATGTATAGCAGTCGCCCGTCAAGCCATAAAAGACGCCCAGGACATCACCGAAGTCGTCATTGACGATGGATGTACCGGCGCCGGCCGGCAATTTACCTTGTACATCGTTCACTTTCCGCCGCAACTTGTCCCACAACTGTTGCATCGCGTCGGCACGAATTTCCTTCTTCACATAGACCGTGATCTTGGACAGCCCCGCCCGGTTCTCCGTCTTCAGGTAATAGAGTTCGCCAAGCGATTGGATCGCCTCTTCCAACACATCCGTCACCTGAGACTGCACTTCCATCGGAGAAGCGCCGGGATAAGGCGTGAGTACCAAAGCCTGCTTGATCGTGAAAGGCGCGTCCTCTAACTTCCCCATCTTGGCATACGAGAAAAGACCTCCTGCCAGTACCAACACTAACAGCAATACCGTGACGGCTTTCTTTTGCAGAAAATACTTAATCAGTTTCATCGTTTTCCCTTTTCTGAAATTGAGACTTCCATTCCATCCGACAAGAAACGAAGGCCGCTTGTCGCCACCACTTCACCCACTTGCAAGCCTTCCTCTATCCGGACAGTTCCGTCCGGCAACAGTTCGCCGGCCACCACGGATTGCCGGCCGACACGATTAGTCTTGGAGTTCACCACCCAGACATAATCCCCCACCGAAGGACGATGGCAAAGAGCAGCCTGCGGGATGGTTATATTTCCGGAAACGGCTGGAGCGGATTTCAGCAAAGCCTTCCCGGACATACCGGACAGCAACCGGTTGTCTTTATTCGGCAATATGGCTGTCAACAGATATGACAGGTTATTGCGAGTCGTCCCTTTGGATATTTCGACCACGCTTGCGGTATAGAGCCGTTCGGGTTGGGTGTCGAAACGCAGGCGGATCGTGTCGCGGGGCTGTACGGAACAGGCAATCTCCTGCGTCACATATACTTCTATTTTAAGCCGGTCGATATCGATAAAGGATATCACAGGTTGCGAAGCCTTTACATCCTGGAACTTTTCCAGATAAACTTCCCCGACATACCCGTCGAAGGGAGCCAGCAGTTTCGTATCTTCCAGCTCGTTCACGGCTGCTTCGAAAGCCGATTTCGCCGATACATAATCCGCTTTGGCTTTCTCATAAACACTGGCCGCCACATTCTCTTTCTCAAACAGGATCCGTATACGCTCATATTCAGCTTTTGCCTGGAGATAGACCGCTTCCGCACGGTTACGGCGAATCCGGAAATCACGCGGGTCGATCCCGGCAATAATGTTCCCACGTGCATACCGGCTACCGGCATACACATCAAACTGGTCGATCGGACCGCTCACGCGAAAAGATAGTTCGGATGTTCGGAACGGTTGGGCAATAAAGGCAAACTCCGTATCACCTTCGGCGGAGACGGACGATACCCGGGCAGTATTCACCTCGATACCAGGTTTTCGTTCCGCCTCTTTCCCTTTACAGGATGCCAACAGCAAGGCTACGCAAGCAAATAGAACAGGATTTAATCTTATCTTCATAACACATCTTTTAAATTCCGTCCAAAAGTAAAAGACCTGCCCCGTTGTTGCCGCGAATAATTTTCCGAAGCCGGAAAAAACGTTCCTGAAAACGGTATCCGGTTAGTATTCTATATATGCCAATGGGACAGATGTCATTTAGACAGGGGAAAGGTCTGTTGTGTAGCAAATAGAAACGTTAAAAAATATTACCCGCTAGTGTAATTTCAAATACATGCTATACTAATCCGATTTACATGGGGTGGTAGTGACATTTTGATAAGAGGGAACCCCTTTGGGCGAAATGAAATTTTTGATGCGGTTTCCCTATATATATGCCGCTAACCATAGATGTAAAAACAAATTAATTATCTTTGCCGTTGAATATAATTACACATAATGAACCAGTCATGCGATTAACATTACGAATCTTTTCCCTGCTGCTGATGTTATCCGTCATCGGACCGGCACTTGGAGCCAGCCAACGGAAAGTGCCGGCTTACGAAAAATATATCAAACAATATAGCAGCTTAGCGATCCAGCATCAAAAGAAGTTCCGCATCCCGGCAAGTATCACGCTTGCACAAGGCGTATTGGAATCGGGAGCCGGACAAAGCGAACTGGCACGCAAATCGAACAACCATTTCGGCATCAAATGTCATTCCGACTGGCGGGGTGGCCGTGTCTATCACGACGACGATCTGCGCGGAGAATGTTTCCGCAAATATAAGAATCCGGAACAGTCCTACGAGGACCATGCCCGTTTCTTAGTCGACCGTCCCCGCTATGCTTCCCTGTTCAAGCTGAAAATAACCGACTATAAAGGTTGGGCAAGAGGATTGCAGAAATGCGGGTATGCAACCGACCGTGCGTATGCCAACCGCCTGATCAAGATTATCGAAGATTACGACCTATACAGGTACGATACGGCCAAAAGCGGTAAAAAATCAGGGAAACAGCCGGCACGCATCTCCCGGTATACGGTCTACCGGACAAACGGCCTGCTGTATGTCTATTCAAACGGCAAAGACAGTTTCGACGATATAGCCGCCAGCCTCGGCTTCCGGGCGAAAGATCTGAAGAAATACAACGAAGTGCCGGAAGACTTCCCGTTGCAGAAAGATGATATCGTTTACCTGGAAAAGAAAAAGAAGAAAGCCGACAAGCCGAATTATGACCACGTCGTACAGGTGGGCGAGTCCATGCACAGTATCGCACAGAAATACGGAATACAGATCAAGAGCTTATATAAGATGAATAAAAAGCAGAAAGATTATATCCCCGAAGAAGGAGATGTGCTAAAACTTAGATAAGTAAGACAAAAAATAGTATCTTTGCAGACAAATTCACAAAAACAATGAGTGACCAACGTTATAATCTACGCGGTGTATCCGCTTCGAAAGAAGATGTTCATAACGCAATAAAGAACATCGACAAGGGAATCTTTCCCCAAGCATTCTGTAAGATCATTCCCGACATTCTGGGAGGCGATCCTGAATATTGCAACATCATGCATGCCGACGGAGCCGGAACCAAGTCATCTCTGGCTTATATGTACTGGAAAGAAACCGGAGACCTGTCCGTTTGGAAAGGTATTGCGCAAGACGCTTTGATAATGAATATCGACGACCTGCTGTGCGTGGGCGCCGTAGACAACATATTAGTATCCTCCACCATCGGACGCAACAAGTTGTTGATTCCAGGTGAAGTGATCTCCGCCATCATCAACGGGACAGACGAATTGCTGGCCGAACTCCGCGAAATGGGAGTCGGTTGCTATGCGACAGGCGGTGAGACGGCCGATGTCGGCGATCTGGTCCGTACCATCATTGTCGACAGTACGGTTACCTGCCGCATGAAACGTGCCGACGTGATCGACAATGCGAACATCCGTCCGGGCGACGTGATCGTCGGACTGGCTTCTTTCGGACAGGCCACTTACGAGAAAGAGTATAACGGCGGTATGGGAAGCAACGGGCTGACCAGTGCACGCCATGACGTATTTGCCAAATACCTGGCGGAAAAATACCCGGAAAGTTTTGACAAGGCTGTTCCCGACGAACTGGTTTACAGCGGAGGCTTAAAGCTGACCGATCCCGTAGAAGGATCGCCGCTGAACGCAGGCAAACTGGTGCTTTCTCCCACACGAACCTATGCTCCGGTAGTCAAAAAGCTACTGGATGCTTTGCGTCCGGATATCCACGGTATGGTACACTGCTCAGGCGGGGCACAGACCAAAGTCATGCATTTCATCGGAAACAATTGCCGCGTGATCAAGGACAATATGTTCCCTGTTCCCCCGCTGTTCAAGACGATCAAGGAACAGAGCGGTACGGCCTGGGACGAGATGTACAAAGTGTTCAACATGGGACACCGTCTGGAAGTCTATCTTTCCCCGGAACATGCGGAAGAGGTGATTGCCATCAGCAAATCATTCGATATCGACGCACAGATCGTCGGCCGCATAGAAGAAAGCGACAAAAAGGAACTGATTATTAAAAGCGAGTTCGGTGAGTTTATATATGGCTGAGAATAATACGCTATTAGAGAAACTGGATGGATTGGTGTCGCGCTTCGAAGAGGTATCGACGCTCATCACAGACCCTAACGTCATCGCTGACCAGAAAAGATACGTCAAGCTCACGAAAGAATATAAGGAACTGAACGAAATCATAAAAGCCCGCAAGGAATATATGCAATGCCTCAATGGTTTGGAAGAGGCGCGTTTGATGATGGCCGAAACCGATCCGGAGATGAAAGAGATAGCGCGTGAAGAAGCGGCTGCTTGTGAAGCACGTATTCCGGAGCTGGAAGAGGAGATCAAGCTGCTCCTCGTGCCGGCCGACCCGCAGGACGACAAAAACGCCATTGTCGAAATACGTGGCGGAACGGGTGGCGATGAAGCGGCACTCTTTGCCGGAGACCTGTATCGCATGTACGTTAAGTATTGCGAGATGAAAGGCTGGAAAGTGGCCCTGTCCAGTTGTAGCGAAGGAGCTGCCGGCGGTTTCAAAGAAATCATCTTTACCGTAAGCGGAGAAAAGGTGTACGGAACTCTTAAATATGAATCGGGCGTGCATCGCGTACAACGTGTGCCGGCTACCGAAACACAGGGGCGCGTACACACATCGGCAGCCACCGTTGCCGTCCTCCCCGAAGCAGACGAGTTTGATGTGGAAATCAACGAAGGCGAGATCAAATGGGACACGTTCCGTTCGGGTGGAGCCGGAGGACAGAACGTAAACAAGGTCGAATCGGGTGTCCGCCTGCGCTACGTCTGGAAGAACCCGAACACGGGCGAAAGCGAAGAAATCCTGATCGAATGTACCGAAACACGCGACCAGCCGAAGAACAAGGAGCGCGCTCTTACGCGCCTGCGTTCGTTTATATATGACAAGGAACACCAGAAATATCTGGATGACATTGCTAACAAACGTAAGACGATGGTTTCTACCGGCGACCGCTCGGCGAAGATCCGTACCTACAATTACCCGCAGGGACGTATCACCGACCATCGTATCAATTACACGATTTACAATCTTTCAGCCTTTATGGATGGGGATATACAAGGATGCCTCGATCAACTGATCGTAGCCGAGAACGCTGAACGACTGAAAGAGTCTGAACTATAACATCATTTTTAGACTAATTTTTTACACGTAACAACATGAACAAGCAGCAATTATTCGAAAACATCAAGAAAAAGCAGTCCTTCCTTTGCGTGGGGCTCGATACAGATATAAAGAAGATCCCGCAGCACCTGCTGTCTGAAGAAGATCCGATCTTCGCATTCAACAAAGCGATTATCGACGCGACAGCCGACTACTGCGTAGCTTACAAACCGAACCTGGCCTTCTATGAAAGTTTGGGCGTAAAAGGCATGCTGTCATTCGAAAAGACAGTCGCTTACCTGCGTGAAAACTATCCCGACCAGTTTATCATTGCCGATGCTAAGCGCGGGGACATCGGAAACACTTCCGAGATGTATGCACGTTCTTTCTTCGACCATATTAAGGTGGATGCCGTAACGGTGGCTCCATATATGGGCGAAGACAGCGTGAAGCCGTTCCTAATCTATCCGGAAGCCTGGGTGATCCTGTTGGCGTTGACCTCCAACAAAGGTTCGCACGATTTCCAGTTGACAGAAGATGCAAGCGGCGAACGGTTGTTCGAAAAGGTATTGAAAAAGTCGCAGGACTGGGCTACCGACGAACAGATGATGTATGTGGTAGGCGCTACCCAGGGAAAGATGTTCTTAGACATCCGCAAGTATGCTCCCAACCACTTCCTGCTGGTTCCGGGCGTAGGCGCACAGGGCGGAAGCCTCGCCGAAGTGGCCCTGTACGGCATGAACGACCAATGCGGGTTGCTGGTAAACTCTTCCCGTGCGATCATTTATGCAGACAAAACGGAGAACTTTGCCGACGTTGCGCGTGATGCAGCCCAGGCCGTACAGCGCGAAATGGCAGGATATCTGCACGATAAAGGAATTATTCCCTGCAAAGCATAGGCTATCCCAATAATTTTCACCATTTTTGCAAACTGCCTTGAATCAAGTCGGGGCAGTTGCATTTGAAATACATATAATAAGATTAAATAATGGAGTTTTCAGCCCAACAAATAGCGAGCGTTTTAGGTGGAACCGTCGAAGGCAACCCTGAAGTGAAAGTCAACAACTTCTCAAAGATAGAAGAAGGAAAACCGGGAACATTGACCTTCCTGGCAAACCCTAAATACGAACATTTTATCTACAATACTGAAGCAAGCATTGTTTTGGTAAACAATGATTTCACTCCCGCCGAACCGGTAAAAGCCACATTGGTCAAAGTGGCCAATGCTTATGCTTCGCTTGCCATACTGTTGAACATGGTGGAACAGGCGAATACCAAGAAAGCGGGCATAGACGCCACGGCATTTATCGCCGGTTCGGCAACGGTCGGCGAAGGATGCTATGTCGGCAACTTTGCCTATATCGGTGAAGACGTAAAGATCGGCAAGAACAGCCGCATTTATCCGCACGCTTATATCGGCGACCATGTGACCGTTGGAGACAACTGTACGGTCTATCCGCACGCAACCATTTATAACGGCTGTGTGATTGGCAACAACTGTATTCTGCATGCCGGAAGCGTGATCGGATCGGATGGTTTCGGTTTTGCTCCTGAAGGCGATAACTACAAAAAGATCCCGCAGCTGGGAAATGTCATATTGGAAGACGATGTCGAAATCGGAGCCAACACCACGATAGACCGTGCCGTGATGGATTCGACCATCATCCGCCGGGGCGTCAAACTGGACAATCTGGTACAGATTGCGCACAACGTGGAAGTCGGTGAAAATACGGTTATGGCCGCCCAGGTCGGTATTGCCGGCTCCGTGAAGATCGGCAGCCATTGTATGTTCGGCGGACAGGCCGGATTGTCCGGCCATATCCATGTGGCAGACCATGTAGTATTCGGAGCACAATGCGGTGTAATCAGCGATGTAAAAGAACCGACAACCTTGTTAGGTGCACCGGCTATCAACGCAAAAGCATTTATGCGTTCCAGCGCAATCTTCAACCGTCTGCCGGATATGTACCGACAGATGGGGCAAATGCAGCGTGAGATAGAACGACTTAAATTGGCAATTGACAATGCACAATTGACAATGAATAAATCATAAATTATAAATCATAAATCATATAGATCGTATGCAGAAACAGAAGACGCTTGCCACGAGTTTCTCTATGCAAGGAAAAGGGTTGCATACAGGGCTGGATATTCAGATCACATTCCATCCTGCACCCGAAAATCATGGATACAAAATCAAACGTGTTGACCTGGAAGGAGAACCTGTAATCGATGCCGTTGCCGAAAACGTAGCCGGAACCCAAAGAGGAACTGTGCTTTCAAAGAACGGCATTCAGGTAAGTACTATTGAACATGCGATGGCAGCTTTATATGCCTACGAAATAGATAACTGCCTGATAGAAGTGAATGCACCCGAATTTCCGATTCTCGACGGCAGTTCCCGTTTTTTCAGTGAAGAGATTCAAAAAGTCGGTATCGTAGAACAGAGCGCACCGAAAGATTACTATATCGTAAAGCACAAAATCGAAGTCAAGGATGAAGAAACAGGTTCTTCCCTCATCATCCTGCCGGACGACAAGTTCAGCGTCAATGCATTGATTTCTTTCAATTCGCCCGTGCTTTCCAACCAGTTCGCCACGCTGAACGACCTGAGTGAATTCCCGACAGAACTGGCCGCTTCCCGAACATTCGTATTTGTCCGCGAAGTGGAAATGTTGTTGCAGAACAACCTGATCAAAGGCGGAGACCTCGACAATGCAATCGTTATCTACGATCAGAAAGTATCACAGGAAGTGCTTGACAACCTGGCCGACAAACTGTCTATCCCGCATAAGGATGTGCAGGAGCTGGGCTACATCAACAATAAACCGTTGGTATTCGACAACGAACCGGCGCGCCACAAGCTGATCGATGTGATCGGCGACCTGGCACTGATCGGCAAACCGATCCGCGGCCGCGTAATCGCTACCCGCCCGGGACATAAGATCAACAACCAGTTGGCACGCATGATCCGCAAGGACATCAAGCTGAACGAAGTTCAGGCTCCCGTCTACGATCCGAACTGCGTCCCGGTCATGGACATCAACCGTATCCGCGAATTGCTCCCGCACCGCTACCCGTTCCTGCTGGTTGACAAGATCATCGAGATCGGCGGCAACTATATCGTGGGCGTGAAGAACATCACGAGCAACGAACCGTTCTTTACGGGCCACTTCCCCCAGGAACCGGTTATGCCGGGCGTACTGCAAGTGGAAGCGATGGCACAGACCGGCGGCCTGCTCGTTCTGAACTCGGTAGACGAACCGGAACGCTATTCCACTTACTTCATGAAGATCGACGGTGTTAAATTCCGCCAGAAAGTCGTTCCGGGCGACACGCTGATCCTGCGCCTGGAATTGCTGGCTCCCATACGCCGCGGTATCTCGACCATGAAAGGCTATGTATTCGTAGGCGACAAGCTGGTTAGCGAAGCTGAATTTATGGCACAGATTGTAAAAAACAAATAATAATTAAGATAATGAACATATCCCCTTTAGCAGTCGTTCATCCCGAGGCCAAGATCGGTCAGAATACAACGATCGATCCTTTTGCCGTAATCGAAAAAGATGTCGTAATCGGTGACAACTGCCGGATCCATTCGCATACGACTATCTTAGACGGTGCGCGGATCGGCAATAATTGCCAGGTATTTCCCGGAGCCGTTATAGCCGGTATTCCCCAAGACCTGAAGTTTAAAGGAGAAATTACAACTGCTGAAATCGGAGACAACACCATTCTGCGCGAATGCGTGACTGTCAACCGCGGAACAGCCTCCAAAGGCAAAACCGTTGTCGGAAACAATTGCCTGATTATGGCTTATTCCCATATCGCTCATGACTGCCTGCTGAAAGACAACATCATTATCGGCAACGCTTCACAGATTGCCGGTGAAGTCGAGATCGACGACTTTGCGATTGTCAGCGGCGGCAGCTTAGTTCACCAGTTCTCCCGTATCTCCAAGCATGTCATGGTACAAGGCGGTTCCCGCATCGGCAAGGATATTCCTCCTTATACACTGATCGGACGCGATCCGATCGTGTACTGCGGTATCAATATCGTAGGGTTGCGCCGTCGCGGATTTACCAACAGCCAGGTATTCTTGATCCAAGACATCTACCGCACGCTTTATACGCGCGGCCTCAACAACACGGAAGCCCTGAAAGCCATCGAAACCGAATACGAGCCCAGTGAAGAACGGGACCTGATCCTGAACTTCATCAAATCATCCCAACGCGGTATCGTAAGAGGTTCGATCGATGAGTAAATAATGTGCCAATTTGAAAATGCGCCAATATGCCAATCGGAGAATGAATTTAATTGGCATATTGGCACATTATTTTATTGTCACATTATTCTTTTTTACTACTTTTGAACCAACAAAAAACTAATAACGATTATGGTATTTAGATTTCTAATTCTATCAGATGAAGTTGACGACTTCAAACGCGAGATTAAGATCGACTCGGAAGCGACATTCCTGGATTTGTACAATGCCATTATGGATTCTGTTGGGTATTCAAAAGATCAGATGTGTTCTTTCTTCATCTGCGATGACGACTGGAGCAAGAATACGGAAATCACACTGGTTGAAATGGATACCACTTCTGAAGTAGACAATTATATAATGGAAGATACGTCTCTGGAAGAACTTTTGGAAGACGAGCACCAGAAGTTGCTTTTCGTCTTCGATTATATGACCGAACGTGCTTTCTTCATGGAACTCCGCGAAATCATCCCGGGCAAAGATCTGGACAAACCCGTATGCAGCAAATCAATCGGCGAAGCACCTGTGCAGATCATGTCGTTCGACGAAATAGATACAAAAGCAGGTAACACCGAAATAGGTGAAGATTTCTACGGCGATTCCGAATACGATATCGACGAACTCGATAAAGAAGGTTTCGACGGGCTTGGCGACGGACCGATGGACAATCCATACGACGACGAGCGCTTTTGATTAATGAACTCTCTTGTCATACTATTGGGGCCGACAGGAGTCGGCAAGACGGAACTGAGCCTCCGCATAGCGGAGCATTTCGGTTCTCCGATCATTTCTTCCGACTCCCGTCAGCTTTATAAAGAGCTCCCGATAGGCACGGCCGCTCCTACTGCCGAACAGATGGCACGTGTACGCCATTATATGGTCGGCACCTTGTCACTCACCGACTATTACAGCGCAAGTAATTTCGAAGAAGATGTGATGTCCCTGCTCAGGGAACTTCACCGGACGCATCCGACCGTCGTTATGACAGGCGGCAGTATGATGTATATCGATGCCGTTACGAAAGGGATCGACGACATCCCCACCGTCACCCCCGAAATCCGGACGGCTATCTATAAACAATATGAAGAAGAGGGCCTCGCCCCCATCCTTGCCGAGTTGAAAGAAGCCGATCCTTTGCATTACGAAGAGATGGACCGCAACAATTACAAACGTGTGATCCATGCCGTAGAAATCTGCCGCATGACTGGCAAACCTTATTCTTCTTTCCGTACTAACACCCGCAAAGAACGGCCTTTCCGGATCATCCGGATAGGGTTAACCCGCGATCGTGAAGAACTGTACGACCGCATTAACCGCCGCGTAGACCAGATGATGGCCGACGGTATGTTGGAAGAAGCTCGCCGCGTTTATCCCTTCCGCGAATTGAACTCCCTCAACACGGTAGGCTATAAAGAACTGTTCAAATATCTAGATGGCGAATGGACGTTAGACTTCGCCATAGAAAAGATAAAACGCAACTCCCGCGTATACGCCCGCAAACAAATGACCTGGTTCAAACGGGACACCGACATCCGTTGGTTCCATCCTGATGAAGAGGAAGCGATATTGGCTTTTCTGGATCAACAAATTCGGACTATTTCTTAAACACCAGATAAACCGCCGCCACCAGAAACAGGAAAGCCAGTGCATGATTCCACTTGAACGATTCACCTTTAAAAGCAATCGAACTGAAACCGACAAAGACAACCAGCGTAATCACCTCCTGGATCACCTTCAACTGGATCAGGTTAAACGGGCCGCCGTTATCACGGAACCCCATCCGATTTGCCGGAACCTGGAAACAATACTCGAAAAAGGCTAAAAACCAACTAAACAGGACAACGCCGATCAACGGCAGATGCTCGAACCAGCTGAACTGCTGCTTCATCTTCAGATGCCCGTACCAGGCACACGTCATAAAGATATTGGACACGACCAATAACAGAATAGTATAAAAACCTTGCATAATTTATTTGAGTTTATGAGGAAGGTAATCCTCCTGAATATTCGACATACTGTTCCAGAGGCTATAGCGCGCCTCAGGATTGATCGCCTCCAGACGCGACAACACCTCCTTCATGTCCGAACGGCTGGAACCGGATTCGTACGGGCAATTCTTGATCTGTTTCCGGTACCCTCTCCACGCTGCAATCCGGACCAGATCTTTCTCCTCCACTAAGCACATGGGCCGGATGATCTCCATATCGAACTTATCCATCTTCAGGCGCGGCGGCATCGTCCCGATCGCTCCCTGGTGGATCATATTCATCAGAAGGGTTTCGAGAATATCGTCCTGATGATGTCCGAGGGCAATCTTGTTGCAACCGTGCTTCTTTGCAATATCGAACAAGGCTTTCCGCCGGGTCCAGGAGCAAAGGAAACAAGGGGATTTGCGGGTATCGGTCGAAGCATCGAAGCTCGTCTCGTGTACGAAAAAAGGAAGACCGTGCTCGTCGGCACAGCTTTTCAGATAGTCGAGATCCGAACGATAGGGAATATTCGACATCACGATATGCGTCACGACCACTTCGAACCTGGGCCGGAATATCTTGGAACGCCGGCCGAGCAGGTCCACCAGCGCCAGCGAATCTTTCCCACCCGACAATCCGACCAATATGCGGTCGCCATCCACGATCAAGCCGTATTCGAATATCGCCTTCTTAACTTTCTCTTCCATTTTACGAAACAGGAGTTCTTCTTCTGTCAACTTCGCCATACTCTACTAATTAAAAATTAAAAAGTAAGAATTAAAAAATAAGGGCTTTGATTCTTGATTTAAATTCCTATTTTTGTAATCGGACACAAAAGTAATGATTTATGATTTTAGATTTATGAATTATAAGCCATAAATCCGAGTCATAGATCATAATTCATAAATCATAAATCGATGAATTGGTTATCTAATAAACTGTTTTATACAATAGGAATTACATTACTCTGCGGCGGACTGAATGCACAAAGTCTGGCCGAAGCAAAGAAATTATACAATGAAGGAAAGTATGCGGAGGCAAAGCCCGCCTTCGAAAAGTTAGTCAAACAAGCGCCGGGCAACTCTTCCTACAATCATTGGTATGGCGTTTGTTGCTACGAAACCGGTGATCTGGCCGGTGCGGAAAAACATCTGAAAGTGGCCGTCAAACGTAAAGTGCAGGAAGCATACCGCTATATGTCCGAAGTCTACTACAAGACGTATCGTTTCGACGAAGCCGGCGAAATGCTCGAAGAATACATCGATTTGCTGGCAAAGAAGAAACAGGACCCCGGGCCTTTCGAAGCGAAGCTCGACCTGGCAAACAATGCACAACGCATGATGGAAAAGGTGGAAGACGTGCAGATCATCGATAGCTTGGTCGTGGACAAAGATGACTTTCTTTCCGCCTATACCTTGAGTGAAGAAAGCGGCACGCTCGATTCTTTCAAAGACTTCTTCCAGACGAACGAACCTGTGGCTTCGACCGTTTACAAGAACCAGAAAGGCGATAAGATTTATTACGCCCATTCGACGGACGGCGACCGTTATTGCCTTTTCACCCAATCCATGCTTATGGATGAATGGGGGGATGAAAAACAATTGCCGATGAATATCAATAGCAACGACGACGATAACTATCCGTTCGTGCTTTCCGATGGCGCCACGATCTATTATTCCTCCAAAGGGAACGGCTCGATTGGCGGTTATGACCTGTTCGTCACCCGATACAACATCAATTCCGATACGTATCTGGCGCCGGAACAATTAGGTATGCCGTTCAACTCGCCTTACAACGACTATATGATGGTCTTCGACGAAGTGAAAGGATTGGGATGGTTCGTCTCCGACCGTTTCCAGCCGGAAGGCAAAGTCTGCGTCTACCTCTTTATCCCGAACCCGGAACACAAGCGGGTGGAAAGCGAAGATACCGAAGTGAAACGGGCACGTGCCGCAATCACTTCCATCCGGGATTCCTGGAAGGAAGGTTCCGACTATGCCGACCTGATCCGCCTGTCCCATACGGAAATACCTTACGGGGAGGAAAAGATCGAAAAAGATTTTGAATTCATCATCGGCAACAATATTGTCTACTACAAGTTAGATGAGATCAATAGCCCGGAGGCAAAAAGCTACTACGAAAAGGTGGTTGCCCTGAACAAGCAGATCAAAGAGATGAATGAAAAGCTCGACGGCCTGCGTACCTCTTATGCCGAAGGCAATAAGGCCCGCAAAGAGCAGTTGAAGCCGGCCATCCTGCAAGCGGAAGAACAACTGAACGCCTTGTTGGAACAACCCGGCGAACTGGAAAAGAAAGCGCGTAATGCGGAAATCAATTATTTGAAAAATAAACGATAAAACAAGTGTTTATGGTATTCGAAACGCTCATCATCGCTTTCCTCATGGTCGTAGCCATCGTGCTCGTCCTGTTGGAGATATTCATGTTGCCGGGAATTACGGTGGCCGGTGTCGGAGGATTCCTATTTGCGGCCGGCGGCTTGATCTATGCTTACTCGGTCAGCCCATCGATAGGAAACGTGACGTTGGCGGTATCATTACTTGTGTTCGCGGCCTCTTTCGTCTGGCTATTGCGTTCCAAATCATTCAGCCGGGTAGCCTTGAAAACCGACATCGATTCCAAATTAGTGTCCAGCCGTGACCTGGGGATCGTGCCGGGCGATGAAGGACTGACGCTCTCACGTCTCGCTCCTATCGGGAAAGCCCGCATAAACGGGATTACCGTAGAGGCCAAGTCGATGGACGAGCTGATTGACGAGAATACGCCGGTCGAGGTGTTGCGCGTCGACGGCTACAATGTAATCGTGAAAATTAAAAATTGAAAAATAATTCATAATTCATAATTCATAATTCTACTCATGGAAATGACCTTCGTGCCTATTGCCCTTTTGGGAGCAGCGATATTGCTGCTGGTAATTTTCTTTTATTATGTGCCGTTCCTCCTGTGGATCTCGGCAAAAGTTTCGGGTGTCAACATCTCGCTGATACAGCTTTTCTTGATGCGTATCCGTAATGTGCCGCCTTATATCATCACCCGCGCCATGATCGAAGCCCATAAAGCCGGTCTGAAAACGTTGACCCGTGACGAACTGGAAGCGCACTATCTGGCAGGCGGACATGTTGAAAAGGTTGTCCATGCCTTAGTTTCGGCATCGAAAGCAAACATCGACCTTCCTTTCCAGATGGCAACTGCTATCGACCTGGCAGGACGTGACGTGTTCGAAGCCGTCCAGATGTCGGTAAACCCGAAGGTAATCGACACGCCTCCCGTTACAGCCGTTGCCAAAGACGGCATCCAGCTGATCGCCAAAGCGCGTGTGACGGTTCGTGCCAATATCAAGCAATTGGTCGGGGGAGCCGGCGAAGAAACAATTCTGGCCCGTGTCGGTGAAGGGATCGTTTCATCCATCGGTTCGTCCGAAAACCATAAGACCGTACTCGAGAATCCGGATTCAATCTCCAAGTTGGTGCTCCGCAAAGGGCTGGATGCCGGTACTGCGTTTGAAATCTTGTCTATCGACATCGCCGATATCGACATAGGTAAGAACATCGGTGCATTCCTTCAGATGGACCAGGCTCAGGCCGACAAAAACATCGCCCAGGCAAAAGCCGAAGAACGCCGTGCGATGGCCGTTGCCGTTGAACAGGAGATGAAAGCCAAAGCACAGGAAGCCCGTGCGAAGGTGATCGAAGCCGAAGCCGAAGTGCCGAAAGCAATGGCCGAAGCCTTCCGGAGCGGAAACTTAGGCATCATGGATTATTATAAAATGAAGAATATCGAGGCAGACACCGGTATGCGCGAAGCCATCGCCAAGCCGGCAAGTGCGCCTACGAAACCATTAAAAGACTAAGACAATGATTGCTCCTTCTGAACTTATTATCAATCCCGATGGTAGTTGTTTCCACCTGCATCTGAAACCGGAGCAGCTTGCCGGCAAGATTATCATGGTCGGCGATCCCGATCGTGTGAACATCGTCGCTTCCTACTTCGATACGAAAGAATACGAAGTGTCGAGCCGCGAGTTCCACACCATCACCGGGACCTATAAAGGGAAGCGCATCACGACGCTTTCCCACGGTATCGGAACCGATAATATCGACATTGTTCTGAATGAACTGGACGCACTGGCAAACATCGACTTTGCCACCCGCACCATCAAACCGGAATTCCGGCAACTGACAATGGTACGTGTCGGAACTTCAGGAGGATTGCAACCATTTGTTCCTGTCGGCACCTATGTGGCCGCCGAAAAATCGATCGGGTTTGACGGAGTCCTATATTTCTATGCCGGCTCCGAGCAGGTTCGCGACGGGATTTTCGAATCGGAACTGCTCAAACAATTAGAATGGAAACTAAGCGGTATTCAGCCTTATGTTGTCTCTGCCGATCCTTCTCTGATCGAACAGATCACACAGGGCGATATCATCCGGGGGGTAACGATTGCGGCCAACGGTTTCTACGGTCCGCAAGGCCGCCAACTACGTCTGCCGCTTGCCGACCCAGAGCTGAACCGGAAGATAGAGGCCTTCGACTTTAACGGTAGCCGGATTACCAACTTCGAAATGGAAAGTTCGTCCCTCGCCGGGCTATCCGCCTTGATGGGACACCGTGCCATGACCGTATGTTGCATCATTGCCGGGCGGGTGACCAAGGATATGAATACCGAATATAAGGGTTCCATAACCGGTCTGATCGAAACGGTATTAGACCGGATCTGAGAACCGAATACACTCCCCGGTTGTTCCTTACATATATATATAACGTATACGAATCATGGAATGGGGAAAGACTATATTATCATCTTTAGAGTGGGGAAAAACCATCTCTAACAGAGAAGAGAAAGAGAGAGTGGCGGATATCATTTCCTCAATGGTAAAAGAGGGGGAAATTATCGGGGTGGGTTCAGGCTCGACCGCTTATCTGGCCTTGTTGAAAATTGCCGGGCGGGTAAAAAATGAACAATTGCATATCCGCGCAATCCCGACTTCACAGGAAATCCGTATGGCGTGCGCCCGTTTGGGCATTCCTGTCACCAGTCTCTGGGAACACAAACCGGATTGGACATTCGACGGTGCCGACGAAATAGACACGGACCACAATATGATTAAAGGGCGCGGAGGAGCGATGTTCAAAGAAAAATTGTTGATCAGTTCCAGTCCCCGCACCTACATTATCGCCGATCCATCCAAGATTGTTACCAAATTGGGTTCACGCTTCCCGATACCCATAGAGATATTTCCCGAAGCACTTACCTATGTTGAAGAAGTGCTCCGGGCTTATAATCCTAAAGAAATCAAACTAAGAATGGCCGAGGGGAAAGACGGTCCCGTGATCACGGAAAACGGGAACCTGATTCTCGATGCCCGGTTCGATAATATCCCCAATAACCTGGAAGAATCGATCAAATCGATCACCGGGGTTATCGAAAGCGGGCTGTTTATCCACTATAACGTGCAGATCATTTCATGAAACCCTGATCTTTCAAGACTTTCAATAATACATCGGAAAAATATTCGTTATTGGCCTTTGTATAGCGTACATCCGTAAATACTTGGGCCAATGTTTCCTTATTATTCTCCCGTACGAATTGTTTGTTTACTTCCAGTTCTTCTTTATCGAGA
The DNA here is from genome assembly GCF_049860805.1 of Parabacteroides vesiculifaciens. Classification (NCBI taxonomy): domain Bacteria; kingdom Pseudomonadati; phylum Bacteroidota; class Bacteroidia; order Bacteroidales; family Tannerellaceae; genus Parabacteroides; species Parabacteroides vesiculifaciens. Next base: position 126,916 of record NZ_CP187555.1, on the reverse strand, counting down.
TATAATGCATCGATAGAGGCAGGCGTATAATCCGTATATGCCTCCTGATGGATAACCGCCCCGAGCGGCAGGCGTTCCACCTGGGAGACTGGCGCTCCGTCGGGATAACCGACCGTAACCGTCACGACAGGTACAACTAAGCGGGGAAGCGACAAGGCGTCGATAATCTTATCCGCATTATAGGCCGTTGTCCCCAAATAGCAGATTCCCAACCCTTTTTCTTCTGCCGCCGTACAGAAACTCTGGGCAAACAGCATCGCATCGATAGTCGAGGCGATAAAAGTCTGGAAGTTGTCGAAACCGGCCACGGCCTTCCGTTGTTCCGCCCATTTCACAAAACGGTTGGCATCGGCGCAAAAAGTGAGCACGACCGGAGCCGTCGTGATCATCGGTTGGTTGAAATGGGCCGGGGCCAGCTTTTCCTTATTCGCCTTATCGCGGGTAATGACCACGCTATACAATTGCATATTTCCCGTATTGGATGCACGGGCGGCTACTTCCAGCAATTCATTCAACAAAGCATCCGGGATGTCCTGAGTCGTATATTTACGGATCGTCCGTCTGTTTTTCATATTTTCCAGCATAACTTATCTATTTAATTTATGACAAAATCGATCAATAGCAAAGGCCAAGCGCCCAGATCGGTATCTTGTTTCCCACGCTCTTAGGTTGTCCGTGTATAGCGGCAAACGCATTTTCCACATTCCTGATCCGTTCGTAGTCCATCAACGGGTCGCCGATAACGAACATATATTTTCCATTCACACAATAGTCTCCATTATGCAAAAGTTCTACCGTTCCGCAATTCGACATCTGATCGACAAAGAATGTTTCGCCCAAGTAAATGCGCTCCATCTCCCGGAAGAGGCTTGCCATCAGATTGGTGTTCGCCAGAAAAGAGCGATACGAACGGGCCAGCCCGCCGTCTTCTTTCCTGACCTGTAAAAAGCGGAGCGCTCCCATTTCTTTTACATAATCAAGCAACTTGTGCGTCTGTGTGTTATCCATCTCATACTTGGATGTCAAGGCTTGCATACGGGGAAATTCAGGCGCCTCCTTCGCAAGCTGGATGAGTAGTTGTTTCAGTTTTCGGGACATGGCATTGTTCATCGGACGAATAGAAGGCAGGTCCACATCGACCGAGTCACGCACCAAATCCTGTAAACGGAAATTAAAAGCATCCGGATCTTCCCAATAAAAAGGATAGCAACCGTGTTCCAGGTAATTCCGGAAAATGGGGACTATATTTATCTCGTCCATCACTTGTTGGGTAACTTCGGCATGGTTAAGCAGAAGCTCGTCCAACGGAACCGGTTTGAGATCCAGCGCCCCCTCATAGGACAAATATTCACGGAATGACATGGTATGCAACGTATACCAATCACTTTTTTCGCCAAAAGACAGTTCCTCTTTTTCACCTTCGACCAGCAAAGGTGCGGCAAACACGATCTGCATATCGGGATAATTCTCATGCAAACGTTCTATCGCCTGTGCCCAGTTTCCATATCGATGGACATTATCCAGGAAAAGATGCCTGCCCCCCTCTTCATAAAATTGCTTGACCACCCGGGACAACATACGCCGTTCCTGGAACCATATATTATCGAGTGGCAAATACAGGGCTTCATTAGAATCACCATAAGTCGATTTGATATGTTGCAACAAAAGCGTGGTTTTCCCCACACCTTTTGCACCAAAAATACCGATTATCCCCCTGTCCCACTTGACCTGCCGGGATAAGTAACGTCGGAAACTCAGATTTACGCCTTTAAGTAATTGCTCATGGTTTAACCGATACATGTCCATAATTTAACTGATTTGACACAAAAATACTATATAAAAGCCAATCTACAAAACCAACAACTCACAGGAAGAATAGTTTTTTCGTACCTTTGTCCGCATAAACCAATAAAAAAATGGAAACGTCTAAAGTTTACTTTACCAATCTCCGCACAACCCCATCCAGCAATCTGCTGGACAAGATGGAACGTCTTGTCAGACGTGCGGGCATAGCCAACATTGATTTCCAGAATCAGTTTGTAGCTATTAAGATCCATTTCGGCGAACCGGGTAACTTAGCCTTTATCCGTCCGAACTATGCGGCCCGCATGGCGACTTTGCTTCGTAGCTTAGGGGCAAAGCCTTTCCTGACGGATTGCAACACGTTGTATTCAGGCCGCCGCGCCAATGCCGTAGATCATCTGGAGAGTGCAATGGAAAACGGTTTCAACCCTATTTCCGCCAAATGCGATGTGATTATTGCCGACGGCTTAAAGGGAACTGAATACCGCGAAATTGAAATTGACGGTGAATATTGCAAAGCTCCCAAAATAGGCTCTGCCATTGCTGATGCAGACATCGTCATCACCATGAACCACTTCAAAGGTCACGAGCAGACCGGATTCGGCGGTGCTTTGAAGAACCTCGGCATGGGATGCGCCAGTGTCGGTGGAAAGCTTGAACTTCACTCGGCATCACAACCCAGAATCGACATTGAAAATTGCAAAGGATGTAATATATGCGTTAAACATTGCCGCCATGATGCCATCCATTTGGACGCTTCGCATAAAGCGGAAATCGACTACGGCAAATGTGTCGGTTGCGGCCAGTGCGTAGCCCTTTGCCAATACGACGGAGCCGTCATGGGTGAAGGCGACACATCTGAACGTTTGAACTATAAGATTGCCGAGTATTCCAAAGCAGTCTTGTTGGGCAAACCGAATTTCCACATCAGTTTTATCATGAATGTTTCGCCGGAATGCGATTGCTGGAACCATAATGATGCGGCAATCATTCCTGATTTGGGTATGGCTGCCTCTTTTGATCCGGTCGCATTAGACAAGGCTTGTGCCGATATGGTGACCAAGGCTCCGATCTTAGAGACAGGCAACCGGCTTTCCGACTCTCCTCACCACGACCATCTGGAAGGTTGCGACAAATTCAATCTCATGCACCCCGAGACTAACTGGCAGGCGGGGCTGGAACATGCTGAAAAGATCGGCCTCGGGACACAGGAGTATGAATTAATAACCGTTTAAAATTAAAAATTGAAAATTGAAAAATAATTCATAATCCATAATTCATAATGCTCAATCAAGATACTATCTGCGCCGTATCAACTGCCCCCGGAGCCGGGGGCATTGCCGTCATCCGCGTTTCCGGACCGAAAGCAATCGTAATCTGCAACACGATATTCGTACCGCGTACGGCAGGGAAAGACCTGTTGTCACAGAAAGCCTATACGCTACGTTACGGTAGTATCTGGCGTGGTGTAGAGACGCATGGCCGTGCGTCTCTACAAACCGCCCTTATAGACGAGGTGCTGGTCGCCCTTTTCCGCGCACCTCACTCTTTCACCGGCGAAGACACGGTAGAGATTACCTGCCACGGTTCCGTCTACATCCAGCAACAGATCATGCAACTTTTGATTGAAAACGGTTGCCGCTCCGCCCTCCCCGGTGAATATACGCAACGTGCCTTCATGAACGGCAAGATGGACCTGAGCCAGGCCGAGGCGGTTGCCGACTTGATCGCCTCGACCTCAGAAGGTCAACACCACCTGGCATTAAACCAAATGCGTGGCGGCTTCAGCCATGAATTAAGGAACTTGCGCGAACAACTTTTGCATATCACTTCTTTGATGGAACTGGAGCTGGATTTCAGCGACCACGAGGAACTGGAGTTTGCCGACCGTAGCGAACTGAGTGCTTTAGCGGCCCATATCGAAACGGTCATATCGCGTCTGGCCAATTCTTTCAGTGTCGGAAACGTGATCAAAAACGGTATTCCGGTTGCAATCATAGGTGAGACGAATGCCGGGAAATCGACTCTGCTCAATGCCTTGTTGAATGAGGAAAAAGCGATTGTCAGCGATATCCACGGCACGACTCGTGACGTCATCGAAGACACGATCAACATCGGAGGGATCACGTTCCGTTTCATCGACACCGCCGGCATCCGCGAAACGCATGATGCGATCGAAAGTATCGGTATCGAACGTACCTTCCAAAAGCTCGACCAGGCAAACATAGTCCTCTGGATGATAGACGCCTCCGACGCATCTTTGCAAATCGCCCAATTATCCGAAAAGATACTCCCGCGCTCGGTAGGAAAGCAGCTAATCCTCGTTTTCAACAAAGCCGACCTGCTCACCGATACATCCGGTATCATCCCTGCCGGCCTTCCCGAAAACGTGCAATCCATCTTCATCTCGGCCAAGAAAAGAGAGCATATCGACGAGTTGCAGGATCTCCTGATCCAAGCCGCCCACATCCCCTCTTTATCCCAAAACGACATCATCGTCACCAACATCCGCCACTACGAAGCCCTGACCCACGCCCTCGAATCCATCCACCGTGTCCAAGAAGGCTTATCCGCCAACCTTTCCGGAGACTTCGTCTCCCAAGACCTGCGAGAATGCATCTACCACCTCTCGGACATTGTCGGAGAGGTCACGACGGACCAGGTGCTGGGGAATATATTTGAGAGGTTTTGCGTCGGAAAGTAAGTGGTGATTACCAACGATTAGCATATATCATCAACGATTATTAAGGCGTTCATTTTGAGCGTCTTTCTTTTTAGCCTTATAAGCGATGGTTATCGTTTATAGGGCTTTTTCAGCTCATTTTTGTACCGTATTTGTTGCTCGCTTGTTACTCTCCGATTTTAGGTCGGAAAGGTCGTGGAGAAAGTTGACTATGGTTGACTATGATTTACGATAGTTGAACAAATAGGAGAAATCACAAGAGAAATAAACCTCTAAAAGTAACGAATATGGCAACAAGTAAAATGAAAATCAAAAAGGTTTGTGAATGGTGTGGCACAACATTCTATGCCCAAAAGCTAACAACACGCTTCTGTTCTCATCGGTGTAATAATCTTGCATATAAAGAAGCAGTTCGGCAGAAGAGAATACAAGAAGTAGAAACCAAAGTTCAAACGGTAATCAGTGAACAATCTATATCCGATTTCAAGGATAAAGAATATCTATCATTCAAAGAGGTTGCAACTTTATTAGGGCTGAGTAAACAAACCATATATAAAATGGTATATGCAGGGAAACTACAAGCATTCCGCATCAGTAGTAGATTGTCCTTCATTCGCAAGGGGGATATTGACCGAATGCTGGAAGCTCGCCCTTATGATCAACAACAGCCGAAGGACACAATTCCCATCACCGATTTCTACACTACAGCCGAAATCAAAGAGAAATACCATGTAAATGAATCATGGATATTTGTGGTGGCTAAGAAGAATAACATACCTCGGACTTTCAATCGTGGCAAGACCTACTGGAGCAAGAAGCACATGGACACTTACTTTGCCAAGAAAGCCCCGAATCCCGACATTTCCGAATGGTACAGCACACTGGAAATGCAGGAGAAATTCGGCATGACCTTATCCGCTATCTACACTTTTGTTTCCAAGAATGCCATTCCGAAGAAGAAAGAAGGTATCATGGTGTACTATTCCAAGAAACACGTGGATATAGCCAAAGGTGTGGCAGCACCCGAAGAACCGCAATATTATACGGTAACCGAAGCAATAGAGAAGTTCAATCTCACCCGTGATCAACTCTATCATTATGCGAAGTATCATAATATCCCAAAGGTCAAGAAGGGCAAATACACGCTTATATCCAAACCCGAATTGGATAAATTGCTTGAAGCCCCAAAGATTGAATAAGTTATTTATCGGTGAATGTTGCCACCATTGAATCACCATATTCCTTTGCATCAAACAAATGTAAAACTCTAAATATTAATCAGTATGACACACACATGTACAAAAGTAACGGTTCGTCAGAGAGCGATTCGGAATAATCGTATCTCCTTGTATCTGGATTATTATCCGGCAGTCCGTAACCCTGAGACAATGCAGATGAGCCGTCGAGAATACCTCGGCATCTACATCTATGCCCACCCGAAAAACGAAATGGAAAGGGAGTTCAACAATGATATGTTGAACAAAGCAGAGGCTATCCGCTGCATCAGAGTGCAATCGCTCATTAATGAAGAGTTCGGCTTCTTGGATAAGAGTAAGCAGAAAGCCGACTTCCTCGCCTACTTCCAAAAGATGTGCCGAAGCAAAGACCAGAAATGGACGTTTGTCTATCAACATTTCTACAACTTCGTCAAAGGACAATGCACCTTTGGTGAGGTGAATGTGGATTTGTGCAAGAAATTTCGTGAGTACCTGTTGAATGCCAAGCAACTCAAACACGGCAACCGCCCCATATCCCTCAATTCGGCATCTGGCTACTACTCCACTTTCAGAGGATTGTTGAAGATTGCCTATCGGGACAAATGGCTTCGAGAGAATATCAATGACTACCTTGATAAGATTGAGCCACAAGATGTAAAGAAAGAGTATCTGACACTGGACGAGGTGAAGCAACTTGCCGCCACTCCTTGCGACATTCCTGTTCTGAAAGCAGCCTCTTTATTTGCTTGTCTGACAGGACTACGCATCAGCGATATTCTCAATCTTCAATGGGAAGATTTTGCCATTGCTCCCGACCAAGGCTATTGCTTGCGTATCAGAACACAGAAAACCCAAACGGAAGCAACACTCCCCATCAGTTACGAAGCCTACGAACTATGTGGCACTCCCGGCACTGGTAAGGTATTCAAAGGATTAAAACGAAGCATGATTAACTATCCGCTGAATAACTGGCTCAAAAAGGCAGGGATAACGAAACCGATAACCTTTCACGGATTCAGACACTCCTACGCAGTCATACAAATCTCTTTAGGTACAGATATTTACACGGTTTCAAAGATGCTAACCCACAAGAACGTTTCCACAACTCAAATCTACGCAGATTTGGTAAATGTGAAGAAACGAGAGACTGCCAATAAGATTTCACTAAAATAGACACAGCTATGAAACGAGGAATCATAACAAACAACGAACAAGGCATCCATATCTCTGATGGCGAAGTCTGGATGACCGCTTGGGAGATTGCCGACTTGTTCTATACAACAGTTGGAGCAATCAACTCCCGCATAAAAGCGATATTGAAAGCCAATATCTTAAAGAAGTATGAAGTCTGCCGATGTATAAGGTTAGAGAATGGGAATTATGCCGATGTGTATAATCTCAATATGATTATAGCCCTATCCTGTCAAATAAACACGGGACATTCCACTGCATTCAGGAAATGGCTTATCAATAAAGTTGCCTCCAAGCAGAAGGACATATCACTATTTATCCCAATAAGGTCAGCTAACACTTACAATTGCTAATACCCACAACTTAAAAGTCCGATGTAGGCTAGTCCCATGTCGGACTTTCCTTTGCTATTGTGGCACAGGTGGCATAGAAAAATGCTACCTACCTGTGCCAAAAGCTGCCACTTCCCGGGAAATGTATCTACACATCTTGCAAATGATATATATTTGCACACAAACGATTAACATATATCATTATGGAGCAGAAAAAGATAGAACATATAACTTTGAATTTGATTGTTTTCGGAACAATCGTCATCATTGGTGTTTTAGCCCGTCAGACCGCATTGCACTATGGTTGGGATGAGTTCAGCAGCTACCTTATTTTGGTGGTATGCTCCATTGTCATGGGTGCAATCTATCTCAATCTGCAAATGGTATTCAGCCAATTTCTTTCACCTACAATAGAGAAGTGCTTTATGAAATTTGAGTGCTACAGCAATAAGGCTGTGGTAATTGAAACTCCTATAGTACACTCCATGCTTGCCGAAAGTACCATAAATTCAGAATCCATCATTTCTGAACCTGAACTCGAAATTGAAATCGAAACTACATCTGACATAACAGAAGAGGTTTCTAATCCATCGTGTTCCGAACTCAACGAAGACATGGCAGAACTTCCCATCGAAGAATCCAATCAGCCAACAGAATACGAGATATTTCGTGCCAACGCTATGGCTGAAAAGGAACGGGCATCGCAAGAAAAATTAGGTAAGGTTCTCTCATATACGAAACAAAACTTGGTTCTCTATCTTAGTGAAACTGACCTTAATCGTCTATGTAGATATATCACAGAATACTACTTCTCTGATTCTCTACCCAAAGTTGAACAGATAAAGATTGATGCTCAATTAAAAACCATTGACATCATGCACTTTGGTTGGAATATCGGCAAGGCATTCGGCAAGCCACGCCTACAGACTGCCACATTTATCAAGAAAGTATTTGCTCATACCCTCCGTGATTCGGAAATATCCACCATTGAACGCAAAATGTCGCACACAGAATCAGAGTGCAAGATTAAACTGGATAGAAAAATTGCATAGTTGCAATGCCATTAGGCATTATCCATTGCATCCCAATAGTCCATATCCATTTTCATGACTTTAAGGACTTTCTCTGTTTGCAATCCCAAGCCATAGTCATATATGTATTCTGTTAATTGCTGCCCATTTATCAAAATAATGGTTGGTGAACCGTTAAGGCTTTCCACATACTCCATTGCTCCTTTGGTGTAATCAGAAGTGGTAATGAACACTCCTTTCTTGGATGGTGTTCCAGCAACAGCTCCTACAAAACTTTGAACTTCGTGACGCTGAACATTATTATCTAAAGCATATCGCTTTGCCTGTATAGAAATATGATTGAAGCCTAAAATATCTTCTTTGATAATACCGTCTATACCACCATCATTAGAAAGTTTCGTTACTATACCAGAGTTTTTGATCTCGCCACCATACCCCATTGCTTGAAGTAGTTTCACGACTAACCTTTCAAATTCTCTCGGCTGCTTGCTTAATATAGTTGTCAGAATTTGAGACTGCACATTCTGCTTTATTCTGTCATAGGAATCAGCCAATTCTTCTTCTGGTGTACGTTCATCATTTTCCACATGGGAAGCAATATTGCAAGTCTCCTTGTTTTTAGAACCTTTCTTTGGAGTTTTTGCATTTACAGTCACTTTGACAAACTCATTGATTTGTTCTTCCGTACATGAAGAAAGCATAGACAAGCCTTTTTCGCTAATTTTATAATCTCCCCTTTGAGGCTTCTCTACAAGACCTGCAATAAAAAGATACGATAATGCCCACGAAATACGATCTAAGAATATTTCGCCATTACCAGAAGGATACCAAGCATTCATTTCCTCCTCTGTCAGTCCAAAATGCTTAGCCAGAGGGATACGTAATTCTTTCGCTCTCATAACACCCCCTGAGCTTAATTCTTTCAATGCCTGTATCCTTATTTCTTCAAATTGCGGTATCATAAACAACAAATTAATATTATAGCTTCAATAACCATTGGTATTTCGTACTACAAAGGTACTTAAATTCCTTGTAATCACGACTAATCACCATCAAAAAGTTATTCATCAGTTATGTTTTGGTGAATAATTCCACCATTGAAACACCTGTTTCCTTTGCCGTCGAACAATTAAAAACGAGCGACGTATGCAAAAAGAAACAGTAACATTTGATAAGCTGCCCGAAGCGGTAGGTTATCTGACCGAACAGGTCATCGAGTTGAAAAGAATGGTGTCGGAACTTCAACCTCCTACATCAGACAAACACGTGTTGGTTGAAATTGAGGATGCTTGCCGTATCATCAGAAAAGCCAAGCCAACCATTTATACCTTGGTACGCAAGGGACTGCTTCCTGCCTATAAGAAAGGTAAGAAGCTCTATTTCTACGAGGACGAACTTCTTTCTTGGATTGAGAACGGACGGAAAAAGACTTCCGAACAAACATATGAGGAGATGCTGGCAAATATGCAAGGCAGTGTCCGTCATAAGCCCAAATCATCCGTGAAACTTAAATGAGTGTAGCTATGGATACATATTCTATTAATCCAGCATCCATCATTGATGAAGCGGTTGATTTAAGTATGCGACTAACAGGCACTGATTTTCCTGTCAGCATATTCCCTACAAAAATCCAACGCATCATCAGTGAGGTACACGAATGCCATAACTACCCTACCGACTACATTGCCTCTGCAATTTTTGCAGCGATTGCAGTTGGCATCGGTAACACGCATCTTGCCCAAATCAAGCAAGGCTGGATAGAAAGCCCTATCCTGTATATGGCACTGATAGGAAGACCGGGAGCAAACAAAAGTCATCCGCTCAGCTTTGCGATGAAACCGTTTCTTGATTACGACTATCAGAAGAATCAAGTCTTTGAAAAGGCTCTTGCCAAGTATGATGAGTTAATGAGTATGAGCCGTAAAGAACGTGCGGACAATGGTGAAGAGCAATTTCCACAGGAACCAGTCCGTAAACGCTTCTTGATTTCGGATGTAACACCTGAAGGATTGAGCCTCATTCATGCGCAGAACAAACGTGGTTTATGCTTGTGGGCTGACGAATTATCCGCTTGGTTCAAGAACTTCAACCGCTATAACAACGGTTCGGAAGAACAGTTCTGGTTGTCGGTATTCAGTGCCAAGACCACTATATCCGACCGCAAGAATGCCAAGAGTTCCATCTTCATCAAGCGACCGTATATCTCAGTTATCGGTACTATCCAAAAGAAGATTCTTAGCGAGTTGGCTAAAGGCGAACGCTCCAGTAACGGATTCATTGACCGCATTCTGTTCGTGATGCCCAATCTGCAACAGAAAGCACGTTGGAATGACAAGGAACTGCCGGAGAACATCGAACAAGAGTGGAATGCCATTATTGACAAGCTGATACAACAAGAGTATGCCCTCAATGAGTTTGGAGAGATAGAACCGCAGATTCTTCTTTTCACGGAGGATGCCAAGAGACGGCTTTACGAATGGCAGCACCACTTCTCAGAGTTGTGCGACCAAGAGACAAATGACACCATTGTGAGTATCTATTGCAAGCTGGAGATATACATCATCCGTTTCTGCCTGATTATCCAATTAGCACGATGGACTTGCGGAGAGTGTGGTAAAACATATATCGACCTGTTGACGGTAGAACGAGCCATTAAACTGACGGAGTATTTCAAGGAATCCGCATTGAGCGTTCAAAATATACTCAATGAGAACATGCTCAACAGCCAACAACAGGCGATAGTCAATCTACTTCCTCCATCCTTTACAACTGCCCAAGCTATACAGATAGCCGAGCAAAATGGAATGAAGGAACGCACATTTCAACGCTTTCTCAATGATAACATCGGAACATTGTTCCGCAAAGAGAAGCATGGAGAATATTCAAAGATTAACCCGTGACATTTTTGTCAGTTTTGACACTTTCCAAGCGAAAACGACAATAACGACAAAAGTGACACACCAAAAAAGAAACATACAATGAGTACACATAGATTCATATTAGAGCCCTACAAAGGTGTCAGCACTCGGCACACTTGCCCGAACTGCCACCGCCAAAGATGCTTTTCCAAGTATATTGATACGGAGAAGCAAATCCAGTTCCCTGAGTACGTGGGGCGTTGTGACCATGAACAGAAATGCGGTTATCACTTCACGCCCCGTGATTACTTTGAACAGAATCCGTCAGAAAAAGATAAGTTCACAGAGAATAGTTTTAGAAACTATGCACCAATAAAAGAGATACAACCAATAGCCACATCCTACATTGATTTGGATATAGTCAACCAATCATTGCGTGGCTATCCTGCGAACAAGTTATTTCAATTTCTATCGGCCCAGTTCGGAGAAACAGAAACATTGAAACTTATGAAGAGATACAAGGTTGGCACATCCAAGTATTGGGACGGTGCAACTGTATTCTGGCAGACGGACAATCAGAATAAAGTCCGTACGGGTAAGATAATGCTTTACAATTCCGAAACAGGTAAGCGGATAAAAGAACCATACAATCATGTTACATGGGTACACTCCGTACTGCACAAGGGCGATTACAATTTGAGGCAATGCTTCTTCGGTGAGCATTTGCTTCCTGAAGACAAAAGCCGTCCTGTTGCACTGGTCGAAAGCGAAAAAACGGCACTCATTGCTTCCTACTATCTACCGCAATTCCTATGGATAGCATCGGGGGGAAAGAATGGTTGCTTCAATGCTAACAACCTATCCGTTCTGGCAGGAAGAAGCGTTGTGTTATTCCCTGATTTGGGAGCGACCGACTATTGGCAGAGCAAAATCGGTCTGATGAAAAGCTACGGAATTGAGGTGCGTATGTTCGATTATCTGGAAGCCAATGCCACCGAAAACGAGCGAAAAGAGGGGTACGACATAGCCGATTATCTGCTCAATGTGAAGCCTGACGAAGCTATCTTCCAACAGATGATAAGGAAGAATCCTATCTTGAAAACACTGATAGAAACATTCGATTTGAAGCTCGTCAGCGTACAACAAGGCACTCCACAGCCGAAGGTTTCACCACCTAAGAAACGAGGATTCAGACTTTGAACACAGGGAGAGAAATCGAGACTTTTTTACTGTAGCAAGTTAATGTCGGTGTATTACATTTCCCGACCACTTGCTCCTCAAAAAGTCTGAGGAGGCGGCTCCCGATGGTCACAAATTATTCACTAAAAACAATTCACATGGAAAAGAAATATACAATAACACTCCGTCTGTCATATCAGCAACACGCATGGCTTGGTGCGCTTTGCAGACGGAGCAAGCAGACTCAGAGCGAAGTCATCCGTTCACTCATCGAGAATGGTTCGGTACGTGAACGAATCACGCAAGAGCATATCCACATCATCCGGCAATTGATTGGCGAAAGCACCAATCTTAACCAGTTGGCAAGACAAGCGAACACCTACGGGTTCTTTGCCGTTGCTGACAAATGCGAGGAAATGGCTCAGCACATTAATCAACTTATAAAGCGACTGAAAGATGATAGGTAAACAGACTAAAGGAACGTCATTCGGTGGGTGTGTTCGCTATGTCCTCAAAGAGGAAAAATCCAAACTATTGGAAGCGGTCGGAGTAGAAGGCACACCCGAACAGATGGTAGAGCAATTTGAGTTACAAGCATTACTCAACGACAAGGTAAAGAATATTGTCGGACATACTTCGCTCAACTTTTCACCGGAAGACAGTGCAAGGCTAAAGTCCGATGATGCCTTGATGCTGAACATAGCGCACGACTATATGAAACTGATGGGTATTGAAAACACGCAATACATCATTGCCCGGCATATCGACCGTGAGCATCCACATTGCCATATCGTTTTCAACCGAGTGAACAATGACGGCAAAACGATTAGCGACAAGAATGACTTCCGCAGGAATGAGAAAGTCTGCAAAATGCTGACCGCCAAATATCACTTGCACTTTGCCAATGGTAAAGACCATATCAAAGAGGAACGCTTACGTCCCTACGATAAGGCAAAGCATGAGATATACAAGGCATTGAAAGAAGAATTGCCTAAAGTTCATAGTTGGGATGACTTGAAAGATGCGCTTGCTGACCGAGACATTGATATGAAATTCAAGGTCAGCCGGACTACACGGGAAATACAAGGTGCCAAGTTTAAACACAACGGTTTTTCTTTCTCCGGTTCAAAGGTCAGCCGAGAATTTAGCTATCTAAATATCGACAACCGACTGGAAGAGAATGCTTGTGCATCCTTGTTGGAGTCTGCCAAACAAGAACCTAAACAGCAGAAAGAAGAGACACAGCAAAACGTTTCCCATTCCGATGATGGCTTTGGCTTCAGTCTCGGTTTGCTAAACGGAAGTTCATCCTACGATGCCACTGCCGCAGAAGAAGCAGAGTTCAATCGCCTGATGAAAAAGAAAAAGGTTAAGCGCAAGCGAGGCTTTCATTTATAATCATTTATTTATTAACATTTTAAATTCAATTATTTATGGCACAAAAAGATTTAATTCTTGATTTCAATCTCTACTTGTGTGAGAAATTTGGCTACAGAGAAAGCTGTAGCGTAATGACACATGCCAATGGCTTTTGTGTGGACATCCGTGAACGTGACTTAGACTGCTATATCCGCTTCTGGGAGTATAGCTGTGGAAGAGGCAACTTCCCCGACTGGTCTATCATCATTGTGCGCAGCAACTTCAAGAAGAACCAAGAAGAAAGCCTGAAAGACTTGGCTCGCTTCTTCAAGGAGTACATGCCACGCTACGGTTACAAATACCTCTGTACCGAAGATGATGACCACAAGTATTATCAGACACTTGGTTTGAAGTGTATAATGGACGGTTTTTGTCCCAATTATGCGTTAACACTGAAGGATTTGAATGTCTGAGACATGGTTTAGAGTTAAGGAGGGGGATTTTCCTCTCCTTTTCTTATATACCGATAAATCAGAATTTAGAGGCGATGGCAAAACAACTCTATGACTATTGGTTTGTGCAGTTTGACTTCCCGAATGAGGAGGGTAAACCATATAAGTCAAGCGGAGGCGAAATGGTGTGGAATAAGAAACTGAAACGCAACATTCCTGTTGGCTGGCATTGTGGAAGCCTCTTTGAAATTGCTGTTTTTACAAATGGTTTGGCTTGTCAGAAATTCAGACCAAAGGATGATGAAGTGTCATTGCCTGTTATCAAGATACGAGAAATGCACGATGGAATTTCTGTTGACACTGAAGAGGTAACGTCAAATATACCAGAGTCAGTAAAGGTGTATAATGGTGATGTGCTATTTTCATGGTCGGCATCACTGGAAGTTATGCTCTGGGCTTATGGACTTGGAGGACTTAATCAGCACATCTTTAAGGTTACATCTGCAAATGATTTCCCGAAATCATTCTACTATTTTCAACTTTTGTATTATGTCGATGTATTCAAGAAAATGGCAGAAGCAAGGAAAACAACGATGGGACATATTACGCAAGACCATTTACAACAAAGCACAATCGCCATACCTGATAATAAAGATATTGCGTATAGATTTGAGGTACTGATATCACCGATCTTTGAGCAGATAGTGAAGTTGCAAGAGGAAATATCAAATTTGACTAAGCAACGCGACGAACTTCTCCCGCTTTTGATGAACGGTCAAGTATCGGTAAATTCTGATTTAGCGGTCTCTTATATTATATATAAAGACATAAATATCAGAATTATGAAAGAGAACATCATTCAGGCGATAGTTGCGAAGATGCAGCGTGACTTAGATTGCCGACAAATGGCGCAGCTTAAAGCTGTGCTTACATCAGAACTGCATAACGTTGAGATTATCGAAAAAGGTGTGTGTGTGTACCAACAAACACAAGAAAACGAACAATTCTTAAATTCCTTTATATCAGCAAAGAAAATAGAGGGGTGTTCGGATAAGACATTAGCGTACTACCGTAATACCATTGAACGGCTATTAGTTACACTCTCAGTAGCAATCTGTCATATTACCACATCCGACATTCGTTCTTATCTATCCGATTATCAAGAAGAACATCAATCCAGCAAAGTTACCATTGACAATATGCGGCGCATCTTTTCCAGCTTCTTTGCATGGTTAGAAGATGAAGACTACATCGCCAAAAGTCCGGTCAGACGCATCCACAAGGTTAAAACAGATTCACTTGTAAAAGAGGTTCTTTCTGACGAACAGTTGGAACAACTTCGAGATAGTTGCACTAACAAACGAGACCTTACCATTATAGACTTTCTTTCATCTACTGGCATTCGTGTAGGAGAATTGGTAAAACTGAACCGAGCAGATATAGACTTCCACGAACGACAGTGTGTGGTATTCGGAAAGGGAAATAAGGAACGTGTTGTTTACTTCAATGCCCGAACCAAACTGCATTTGCAACAATACCTCAATGGGCGTACTGACGACAATCCTGCTTTATTCGTCTCACTCCATTCTCCTCACACACGCCTTACTATCAGTGGCGTAGAAGTAAAAATCCGGAAATTGGGACAAGCACTTTCTATACCTAAAGTTCATCCTCACAAGTTCCGTCGTACCCTTGCGACAATGGCTATCGACAAAGGTATGCCTATTGAACAGGTGCAACGCTTACTTGGACATGTACGTATTGACACGACACTGCATTATGCGATTGTGAACCAAAACAATGTAAAATTAGCTCATAAGAAGTACTTGGGATAAGTAATCATACAGGATTCTGCCTGAAAATGCGTAACTTTGCATCCAAAACTGGATGCAAATGGAAAAATATAAATTGGGAGACATCACTACTGTTGAAATCAGTGGAGTAGACAAGAAAATGAAAGACGGAGAAAAAGAAATTCGTCTTTGTAACTTTGTAGATGTTTATTATAACTGGGCTATTACCGCAGCTCAGTATGATAGTTTTATGCTTGCTACAGCCCGTTCCAATGAAATTTCCAAATTCCAATTGAAGAAAGGTCAAGTAGCCTTAACTAAGGACAGTGAAACCCGTGACGACATTGGCATTCCTACTTATATTGCCGATGATTTTGACGATGTCATATTGGGTTACCATTGCGCTCTGATTACTCCAAACAAAGACATTCTAGATGGACGTTATCTGAACGCTCTTCTACAAACAGACTATGCAAAGAAATATTTCGCTTGTAATGCCTCTGGAAGCGGACAACGCTATGCGTTATCCATAGAAGCTCTCAATTCCTTTCCTGTTCCAGTAATTCCATTGCAAGAACAAAAACAAATTGGCGAAACATTCTCTGCATTAGATAAAAAAATTGAACTTAATCGTGCGATAAATCAGAATTTAGAAGCAATGGCAAAACAGCTATATGACTACTGGTTTGTGCAGTTTGACTTTCCGAATGAGGAGGGCAAACCATACAAATCAAGCGGGGGTGAAATGGTTTGGAATGAGAAGCTCAAGAGAGAGATTCCAAAAGAATGGGAAGTCCTAAATTTAGGTCAGATAACAACTTCATATCAACAAGGGCT
Source organism: Parabacteroides vesiculifaciens (assembly GCF_049860805.1). Lineage (NCBI taxonomy): Bacteria > Pseudomonadati > Bacteroidota > Bacteroidia > Bacteroidales > Tannerellaceae > Parabacteroides > Parabacteroides vesiculifaciens. The sequence continues at coordinate 110,181 of NZ_CP187555.1, read as the reverse complement.
GATTCGATCAAACAATCAGCTTTCTGATAGTTCTGAATTTGGGTATTTAAAAATGGGCGATTTAGATGGTAAAGGACAGTACTCGTTACAAAAATTAGCCCGTACAAATGCTACAAGTGAAGAGGTTTTCTTATTTTCATTACATAAAGGTGATTTCTTAATAAATGTACGTAATAGCAAAGAAATAGTTGGTAAAACTTGCCTTATTGATTATGTAGAAGAAAACACACTATTTAATCATATGTTAGTGCGAATGAGTTTTGACAAAGTTACATCGTTTTACATGAACCTACTTTTTAATACAGATTTCATGTATAGAGCAATGGATGGCTTAAAGCAAGGAACGACAACCGTCATTGCTTTGTATCAAGAAGATTTATATAGACTTCCAATTGTTGTTCCAACAAAAAACGTTATGGATACATTCTCTATTATAGAGAAATCTATACTTAATCAAAAAGAACTTTTAACCAATGAAATTATATCATTGATTAAGCAACGAGACGAACTCTTGCCTCTCTTAATGAATGGTCAAGTATCGGTAAATTCTGATTTATCGCACGGTTAAGAGCTATTTTTTTGTCTAACGTAGATATCACACTTGATATTCTTTTCTGTTCGCTGATTGGTGGTATTGGGAAAGCGTATTCCGAAAGCAAATCGAATGTAATTTGAGGAAATGAACCTATCCGATTCTCGGCTCTTCGTTGGAGTATATCAAGAAAAGGTTGATTTGTCAAGCAATAATAAAAATACTCTAAATCAACATCTTCATTATATTTTCGCAATACCATTAATTTGGTAGATACAACATAGTCTTTAGTATCTTCTGTTGTAACTTTAGCAAATCTTCTGTTAGCAGGACGTATTTCACTGAACAAAATATCGTCCTTTACTATGGTCTTCTTAAATTGGCCTTTTAGCTCATCTACAGAAGTTAGCGTACCGCTACCCATTACCCCATTTTCTACATCAGATGTATTTATGGCAATGAGTTTATCTTTATCAAATCTGTGAGTGTCTGAAACTGTACGCACAATTTGATTTATTTTCAGAACTTTAGTGTGATTTGCATTATATTTTTTCAATTCCATCATTTTTCGTTTAATTCCTTACCCAACTTCGCTTCATACAGTTATTGGATAAATAAATTTTCCACAACTTTTGGAAGAATTACTTATCCAATATACCCCTAACTTCTTTGTCAAAGTCAGAATCTATCCGTTGCGTTTTATTAAAAATATCATATTCGCTTTCTGCCTTCACTTTGGCTTGTGATGCTGAAATACGCCCTTTGTCCGGCAAAATTTGATAACGGCGGAATGTGAGGAACTCATTGACACTTTCAGAAAATTGGGACATGTTGAATGTATTCTCACGCTCGATAAGATCTTCTATATAATCAAAGAAACCAGTGACCGCACGTTCCAATTGGCGAATTTCCTTTTCCTGTAAATAGTTCTTAGCTATTGACACATCCGATTTCAAGATACGTCCATCAGGTGCATTCTTCCATGTAGTCAGCCCCATGTGTTCTTTGTTATGGTCTGCCTTTGTATAGATAATCTCTGCTGCCGTTTGCCCGGTAATGGCATAATGAAAACGATTCTGTATCATGGCATAGAAATCGCGAGTTGTAGGCGAATTCCTATCATAGTCTATACTACATTCTGCATATATATCGGTAATCTGTTGCCAGATACGTCGCTCACTGGCACGAATAGAGCGTACTCTTTCCAGCAATTCACGAAAATAATCTTTTCCGAATACCGCCGTTCCCTGCTTTAAGCGCTCATCGTCAAGCACAAACCCTTTTTTTATGTACTCATTGAGAATCTTGGTTGCCCACTGACGAAACTTAGTAGCTTTTGGGGAAGAAACACGGTAACCAACTGCAATAATCATATCAAGATTATAGAAATCGACCAAATCTTCCACCTCGCCTCTTATACCTCGGTTTACGACAGTTGCAATTTTTGCAACTGTCGTATCTTGCTGCAGTTCTTCATCCTTGAAGATATTGGCTATATGCCGACTAATACCCGATTTGTCAATACCGAAAAGCTCTGCCATAGCCTTTTGCGTACACCAAATGGTCTCGTCTTTTATAATGACCTGTACCTTCCCCTCTTCATCAGGGAGGTTATATAGTAAAAACTGAATTTCGTTACTCATTGTTAGTTCAATTTCTTATTTTTATAATTGGCAAACAATTGTGGCAATTTTCTAATTGTCCCACATTTCGTGGGACAAAACATAAATACCTCGTTTATTCGTTACCTACGTTTGCGTTGAAATGCAAAGCATCCAACTGTTTCATTATTTCTTCTTCCAAGCGATGACTCTCTGCAAATTGCTCGGAAAGGGTTTGCTTGTAGTTCGCCATTCGGGAATTAAACTCATCTTCGGTTATATCTACATAATCAATCTTGATGTCGAAATATTGTCCGGCAGAAAGAGAATATCCTTTTTCCTTTATCTCATCGTAAGTAACAGCCACGGAAAAATCTTCTACAGCTTCCTTTCGTTGGAATGTGCCGACAATCTTCTCTATCTCATCATCATTCAGTCGTACCTTTTTTAATCCGTTGGCATCCTTGTATTCTTCGCCCAATTTGCTGGCATCAATTAAAATCACCTTTTCGGCAGTGGCAGATTTATCAAAGAACAACACACTGACATTCGTACCCGTATTGGCAAACACGTTGCTTGGCATGGAAACACAGCCAAACACCACTTTGTCATCTACTATCTTATGAAGAATTTTGTTCTCAATACCACTTTTTGCGGTAATAAAGCCTGTTGGAATAACAATTGCTCCCTTCCCTGTTTTTTTCAACGAATTGATAACGTGCTGGATAAAACAGGTATATATTGCCATAGACTCTTTCTTTTTAGCTGGCACATTGGGGACTCCAGCCCAAAAACGAGCAGGCATAGCAGCTATTTTCTCTCTGGTATCGGAAAAATCCATTTTAAAAGGCGGATTACTTACCACAAAATCAAATTGACGCAACTGTTGTCCATCATCGCTCTTATGATAGGGGCTAACAAGAGTATCACCCTGAATGGCATTATCAAGCGAAGATACAAGTCCGTTAAGCAACAAATTAAGTTTCAACATTTTGTTGCTTCGCTGGGAAATATCCTGAGAGAAGATGGTACAACGGTCTTCACCTATTTGATGACTGAGTGCCATCAGAAGTGTACCTGTTCCTGCCGATGGGTCATAACATTCCATGCTATGCAAATCGGCATTATCCCCCACTAACAGACGAGCCATAATCGTTGCTATGGCATGAGGTGTATAATACTCCGCATATTTTCCTCCTCCGGCGGTATTGTAGTCCTTAATCAAATACTCAAAGATACTGGAGAAGAAATCGTAGTTTTGCGCAAACGCCTCTTCAAAAGAGAAGTTTACCAATTTATCCACCAATGCACGAGCGAATGGGGCACGTTGTGCTGTATCGGTCACAAATGGAGTCAACGCCTCAAACAAAGGTATTTTTGTGTTGGCTGTGGTCTGTGTGGAAAATATATCCGCATTTTGTTCCGCTATATCGGTCATAGTAGAATCGAAGATGGTATCAAAATCCCCCTTCCCCTGTTGATTCCAAAGATTGGCTATCAGGTGGTAAGGTTCAAGCATCGGAACATCCGGAGAAATGGCACTCTGAATAAGCATACGTTCATCATCAGAAAGATTCTCGTATGCTGTCTCCCATTTTACATCTCCCGTCAATTTCTTGGCAATCTCACTCTTCGCATTTTTTAGTTCATAACCAAATTTATCATTCAGAAATTTATAGAGAAATACCTGAGTGATAATTTTATATTCGTTACCATCGTTACCCATACCGTATGACTGGCAGGTGGCTTTAAGACCATCGATGAGTTTTAATGTTTTTTCTTTAATATCTGACATAATCTTTATGCAATGCCGTAAGTGGCGCTATATTGGTTGATATACTGTTGTGAAATACGTGTTTGGATAAACTTGTAATCGTCCATCTCCGGCTTAATCTGTGGGAAATGATACAAGCATCCATTGATAAGAGCCATCACCGTACGATTAAAATAAGCATCCTTTTTTAGAATGTCATTACGGTCGTAGACTTTGGCATCCACATCCTCTTTTATAATGTTGAGAATGGCCGCAATCTCTTCGTCAAGGAAAGAAAACATCGGCTTTTGTCCTTTCTCCTCCCTCTGTTTATTTACTTCTCGTATGCGTTTGTGTACACGGGCAAATTTTTCATCGCCCTTATACTTTTTCATCAATGCATTATTCCGCTTTTGTAGGTCTTGCAGACGAACTATAATTTCATCCAATGCTTGGGTTTCCTCATTAAACTTAGCAATGGAATCAATTACAAATCCGTGTTCTTTAAACCGCTCCATAAAAGCATCACGCAACGATATGAACTCTGGATCGTCTTGGTCAAAGTTCTGCGTAAATGAAGTAATTGTTCGTTGCCATTTTTCTTTGAGTTCTATTCCCCCTGATATTAAGTGCATTTCTTCTTGCCCTATTTTGGAAAAAGTAAACTCAATATCCATCATCACTTCATTGATTAGCGTTTTTGTTTCTTCCCCTACGCTAAACGCTTCCTTTTGATTGATGATGCCAATGCGCCTTTGTACTTCGGATAACAGTTGTGGCAGTTTGGTAATTTCAAGTTTAGCAAATTGCTCTTTCATATCCTCATCGCCAAAAGTACGCACGATATTAGCCATGTTCTTAGCTGCCTCTAACGCCTGTTTCAAGTCAAGCAGCACAGCCTTATCTTCTTCCGTTGAAATTTCAGAGGAAAACTCTTCTGCATTGTCATAGGAATAATCAAAAAGAGTCTGACGCACCTGTTTCATTTGCTTCAAAATCTCTTCTTTATCCTCTATGACTTGAGTAAATGTATCGGTAACAGCTTCTTCACCTGTCTCATCCACATCGTTAAACCGATTCAACTCTTGCAAATACGCTTCATTCGTTTCTTGAAAATTACGTTTAATATCGGCAAAATCAATGACAAAACCGTAACGCATCCCCGGATAAGGACGGTTTACACGAGTAATAGCTTGAAGCAAATTATGGTCTTTCAATTTACGACCAAAGTATAAACGCTTCAAGCGAGGTGCATCAAAACCAGTCAGAAGCATATTGAAGACAATGAGAATATCCACCGTCATATTCTTCTTAAAGTCCTTGACTATTTGCTTCCTCGTTTCTTTGTCATCTGTATCATGAAGAATGATTCCGGCTTTCAGCGGTCTATACTTTGATTTGTAATCCACCTCAGGTTCACCCACGATAAACGAACCATCAGGAAGTTTAATCTTGATGGGCTTCGGTTGGTATTTTTGCCATTCCTCTTGGAATACATCATAAAGTCGTCGAGCCTGCTCGCTAGTTTCGCAGATAACCATACCGCCTAAAGTGTCATCCCCTTGTATTTTTCGGAATTCTTTCAAATCCGTCATGATATAACGAGCCAACTCGTTTACATAACTCGGATGCTCTATGATTTCCGATTTGCGGATGTCTTTCTTCTGTACTAATGTCTCTAGTTTGTCGTACACATCCGAAAGACGTTCCTTATATGATGTTTCAATATCTTCACGAATGATTTTCAGCGTATAACCATCCGCAATGGATTTATCGTAATAATAAGTGTTCAGATAGTTTCCGAACACTTTACAACTGGCACGTTCTTCCTTCAATAGCGGAGTACCTGTAAGTGCAATTTTTATTGCATCAGTGTCCGCATCAAACAGATTGGCAAGGAAACAGCCACCGGGTTTATACCCACGATGTGCTTCGTCAAGAATAAAGATACGTTGAAGGTTGGTAGCATAGTCGTTGATACGTACTTTTTCTTTATCCTCCGCAAAGCGTTGTATATTTACTACCGTTATTTCAGCCTGACCACTTACCCCCTGCTGTGCTTGATTACTACGGAATTGCGCCATCAATTCAGCCCTTGAATTAGCAGTCGATACTACCAATCCACGAGCTTCAAACTCTTGTGTAGCTTGTTCTAACAAATCGAGGCGGTCAACTATGAAATAGAATTTAGCCACCTTGTTCTGTTTAGAATAGAAATCGTTGAGAATAAATGTCAAGTAATAAGACAGGGCCGTTTTTCCACTACCTTGTGTATGCCATACCACACCAGATTTTACACCCTCGGCCAGTTTCTTGCGAATAGCCAATGATGCAAACAATTGTTGGTAACGCATGATATGTTTTTGGTCGGTAGATTCAATCTTTCCATCTACCTCTCGTTCCATTCTAACATATGCTATACCGTATTTAATAATATACAGTAAACGTTCCGGTGAACACATGGAAGTCAGCATCCTATTAGTAGGCGTATTGAAATCGAGATTGGTTTGATATTCTGGGCTTGTATGAATGACTTGACAATTATAATCTGATAATATCTGTTTTTCCGCTGTCTTGTCAATGTCCTTATATGGATAATCACGATGGAAAGGTGCAATCTTTTGTGCAGACAGATTTTCTTCACGGAAACAGTTAAAGGGAGAATATGAGCGTGCTCCAGTACAATAGAAAGCCCCTTGTATGGGTACAATGCCACCAAGTGCATCATATTCCATATTGTTGCTGAATATCATTAACTGCGTGATATTAATGAAACGACGGAACTTCTTATTTGGAAAACGTTCTTTGTTCATTCGTGCGCTCTCCGCCAACATTCCACCCTGATTGTTGGGCTTCTTCACTTCTACAAAGCAAAGTGGCAAGCCATTCACAAACAAAGTAATGTCAGGTCGAAACTCATCTTGTCCGTTCTTACAAGTAAATTCGGCTGTGAAATGAAAGGTATTGTTTCCGATATTGTCGAAGTCAATCAACTTTACAGGAGATACGGCTTTCAGACGGTTATAAAACCCACGACCGAGGTCATCATCATTCAGTTCCTTACGAATATCTTTCAAGACTTGAAGATACTCACCCTCATGTTCAGGATTCAGTCTTTTGAACTGCTGCTCAAAAATTGGCAATAGAATATTCGTATCACCGTCATATACAGTGCTATTCTTATCTTCGCTCAACTTACCGAAGTAAGTATATCCTATTCGAGTAAGATGAACCATTGCAGGCATCTGTACCCGTGTAGCCTCCGAGAATTGCTTCATGTCACCTATCCTTTTTGTCGGTTATCAAATCCTTTAAATCCACTTGTAGTATCTCTGCTATCTCTTGTAAGGTCTCCAAATTAGGCTGAATCCGATTACATGCATAGGCATTTACCATACTGAAACTCTTATCAAGTTTCTTCGCCAACCATGTTTGAGAAATACCTTTTTCCAAAAGGACAGCCTTTATTCTATTCAGTTTCATTCTTTAATTTAATTTTATGATGCAAATATAGCGAATTATATTCGATAATCGGGATCGTTTTTGTACTTTTGCATCATACGTAGCTCAATTTTGGGCATAAAACTCAAAAAGAACAAATAAGATCATGCATATATTTGACGAATACTTAAATGATGAAAACGTAGATAAACGTGAACGTGCCAAACTTTGGCGAACATCTATTGGTTTACAGGCTGTTGATAATCTCACGGTTTCAGGCTTCCTTATTGAAATGGCACGTAAACATATAGAGGGAGAAATATCAATGGATGAAGTCAATAAAATGATAGAAGAGCATTACGCACAAAAACGACTAAGAAATGACTAAAATACTCACATACAATATTGTTGCATTTCAGTTATTCGATATTTTCGAATGGCTAAAAGATCAGAATCATCACACTGATATAGTAAAAAGTTACACCGAATAAGTAATAACCCTCATAATAGTTTAGTTTATACTTCAATCGGGATGAATTTGTGCATTCATTGAGTTGACAGACTATCTGTCATCCTGAGCGCAGTCGAAGGATCTCCTCCCTTGCTCTTGCGTCGAGATGCACAAACAGATACCGAGAAAAGTATAAATATTGGTTAGCTCATCTATTCCCGAATAGGTATCTAAAAATTTAAATAAATATCAAAATGAGAATACCGGATGAAATAATTAGACAACTTCACGAAATTAACTGTGAAGATGCTGCCAAACGCTTTGGACTTGATGTCAAAAAACATATGGCTCATTGTTTTAAGCATAATGACCGTATTGCAAGTCTTGGCTTTAGAAATAATCATTGGAAATGCTTTTCATGCGATATAGGAGGAGACGCAATAACTTTTATTCAAGAAAAATTTTCAGTATCTTTCGTTGAGGCTTGTATAATTCTGGCTAATGAATATGGTGTTCACATCCCTTCTGTTGAAAGACGGTCTGCAAAATGGAAAGATTCTGTTATAAATCTACCACGAAGGGAATCAACTAATGACGTTTCACCTCTTTTCGATCGAGAGGTTGCTGAATTTATAATGGAACACACAATCCTGACAAAGGCCGGAATTAATTTTTTACGAAATCAGAGAAACATTAAAAGTGATGTAATTGAGTTCTCCAAGATTCATTCTATTGATGGTGTGAATAGTTTAAAAGATATAATACAAGTTCGATTCGGAATAGATCGATTAAAAACAGCGAAGATTTTAACATCAAATGGAAAATATCTAACTATTGATGCACCCTCATTAATCATTCCTTACTATGATGAGAGTAATAATCTAATAGGTTTGCAGACTCGATATTTGGGAAAAGATAATCCAGATTTTCACATACCAAGATTTAAAAGAATATGTGGCTCATCAATTAGATTATATAACCTCCCTATTTTGAAATCAATGCAACATGGTGCAAGACTTTTTATTACTGAGGGCATAACTGACTGTTTAGCCATGTTATCAGTAGGTTATAATAGTGTAGCACTTCCTAGTGCGACTTCGTTACCAACTGAAGACCTTACCAAACTAAAAAGCTATAATCTTTATATGATAGCTGACCAAGATAAGGCAGGAAATGATGCTTTCATAAAGTTATATCGACTTATGCTCAGATTCGGGTGCGAAGTAAAAAGAATTAAACTTCCAAGCGGTGTTAAAGATTTTTGCGATTATTATCTAAAGACTACAAAGGATTAAACAATATGGAAAACATATACCCCAGCAATCTCGAACAAGTTTTATTTAAGGACTTGAATAGAGAGGTGTTATACAAATTGTTCATCAATAGTAATGCCCAATCAATGGATGTAGATGAGATAGGTATGATTGATGAAGGAGTACAGTCATCGCCTAAAGAGAGAGAGGTAAGACATAGAGTAGAGAAGCTATTATTCTTGAATTTATTGATGGATTATGATTTGGAAAATCAGATAGAGCGAAGGAAAAACGCCAAGTATGATTATATGAACGGCCTTCTTCTATACATTGCTTCGAATCATCATTTCAAATATGGGTTTGGATATTTTAAAGACAACATACAATCATTTGATAATATGCTTGGACAATGGTGTAAATTCCTGAACGCAGTTATATCTGACATCAAAGTTCTTCCTATTATCAAACTGGACCAGCAGATCGCTGTTGAATTTGGAGAAATTCTTAATATTACGTTATCAAAGGATGTTATTTACAATGTGAATATTAACATGGATAACTTTGATAGGTTATTTAGAGAAATGCCCCAAAAATACGACTTTTGTATAAGAGTTGATAAGGGTACATTTGAGTGTGGCAAAAGCGATGGGAGCGGACTACAGAGCGACTTATATAAGGCATTCTCAGAGCTTAATCGATTAATACAGACATTATCGTCAAAATAAAATTAGTACACATAGAATTATGAGCACCAAATTAAGAGAACAAATACTATCAGAGGAGAATATCTATAAGGCAATTTTTGCTATGGAGTCATATATATCAGAGCGTGATTTGCTTAGCCCCGAAGATCTGGATACATTTCTTCGGCTAAGGGATAAATATGACTTTAATGGCATTGTTTCTGATACTATTGAAAAATGTAAGAAAACTCTAACCCAATTACTTGACGATGAAAACGAATTGCTAGAAGTCAATGTTTTCTTTAAAATCAAGAAACTGAGTTCCGAAGGAAATACAGTTGTGGAGTATCGCCCATTGCACACGGCTAGCCTCGTCAATCAGATTTGTATGGCATCAATGCTTATGCCTTTAATGTTTGACGATTCTAATGGGAAACGGAATCTATCGGAATTATCACGTATGCTACCTCATAATTTCTATGGTAATATTCCAAGTTGTAATATAGGTAGTATCTTTATGAATTGGACAGAGAAATACCGCCAATATTCTCAAATAGTAACGACTCGCTGTCGGGAATATTCCAAGACACGCGAATATGATAAAGAAATAAGTTTTGACCTTAAAGACTTTTTCCCATCTATCAATCCTTTGAAGATTCTGAATTTTATTTGGAATGCTGTTTCGAGTAAATATAAAGACGATACTGATAAAAAGTGTCTGAAGACCATTATATCTAAACTTCTATATTTTAAAATTCCCGAGGAAAACCTCCGGGAATGGAAAGATGTATATTATAAGGAACAACATAACAATGTAAAATCGGTTAACGGTTTCTATCCTGTCCGGGGAATAGCGCAAGGACTACCACAATCATACTTTTTTGGTAATTTATGCATGATAGAAGTCGCTGATTGTATGAGTCATGTCGATAAATTAATGGATTCAGACTCGTATTTCTATGTGGATGATTCAGTCGTATTTGCCAAAAACATTAATTCGGATTTATTTGGAGAATTAATCCAAAGACTCAATAATTCGGTTACTGAAGCCAAAAAAGATTGGGAGGAATATCCAGTTATAGGTCAGGATTTACTGTCACAAGCAATGGATATAAATTATAACATACAGTTTCATCCTAATGGAAAGAGTACAATTTGTGATATAAATGACTCTTTTAAAGGTATGGATGGTCTGTTTCTAGTTCAACGACCTGTGTCAATGGGCGGATGGATAAAGGGAAATATTGATGAAGTTGACGATAACGTAGCCTTGAAAAAGCTAACGGCTTTACAGGATGTCGTTAATCTTGAGATAAATAAACTCCGTTCGAAAAGAACTAAACTTGGAGATAATTCTTATGGTGAAGAACGACTTAAGTGGCTCAGACGATACAAACGATATTTTCTATTTAGACAAAGAAAACTGCAAATTCTTTTGAATGGGAAATATGATAAGGAGCTAAAAGCGAAGTTCTACGAAACATTCAAGATTGACGATGTTACATCTCAGGACAAGACTTCAAAAGAACTAATTAATGTTTTATTTGAGGTCTTTGAGGAAGAAATATTCAAATCTGAATTTGAGTTGATTCTAAGAGATATGCCTTTCAGTGAAAAAAAAGGTTTCTGCGCCAAAATTCAACAATATGATATCGCTCTGTCAAAATATAATTGCAGCACTCATAGGTCTGATAAATACTTGTATTACCATAGAATCAGTTCGATGTTATGCAGTGCAGATGTTGCCACTGTGGACGAATATGAATCCCTTTCGCGTGTTGTGCGAAGTGTACGTCCTTTCCGTAACTCTGAAAGATTTGTTGAGGCTATAAAGAATACATCTTATAATGCCAATGATGTGTGGGAATTGTTCCCATTCCTAAATTCAATCACAGGAGTGTCTGATTCCGGAAATCCATGTCTTAATTCAAAAACAGGATTTCCTTCTTGGTGCGAGTTTGTTTTCAGAAATTCAGAGAACTTCAGACGTAAAATTTTGAATTGCTGTTTCTCATTCGCTTGCAACATTCAATCTGGAGATAATCTATCAATTTTGAGGTCTGACATTAAGCCAATAAAATACTATGAGTTAAGAATTATTTCAATGCTCAGGAATTATCGTTTGAAAATTTGCGATTTCTTTGAGTTTGTGAGATCTCTTGATCCAAAAGATTTGAACGAGAGGATGGATATAGATCTCGGAATTCTTGAAGGGCTCGGTATATACCGGCAAAAGATTCAAGATCCTGAAAAGATTGACCGATTAATCCAAACACATAGACTTGTTAAAAGCCTTTGGCATAATGGTTCCAAATTCTTGAATGCTTATACATTACACAATCACGAGCACGCTATCAATCTAATAAAGAATGTAGTTAGGCTCGTGAATAATGTGGATTTTTTGAATTTGAAGGCTAATGATTTCTTCTTGCTATTTAATGCATGTTATCTACATGATATAAGCATGGTTATACATCCGAGTGTATCCTCGTTTAACGATTCTAATGTCAAGTCTGAACAATTAATCAGTAAGTGGCTTAATCGTATGTTGACATTTAACAAAAAAGTTGACAATGCCTATAAATCAAACAAATTCGCAATGGACGAGATTCATCGGATTAGGAAAGAGATGGGATTGTCTTTGATTGAGGTATTTCAAGATATTTTTGACTTCTTTGAGAACCGTGTGCGTACACCTCACGCATATGAAAGTGCTATGTTTATCCGTCATTGGCAAGAAGATATGTTGTCTTTCCTATCAGAGCTTGAAGCTGAAACAATAGCTACAATATCCGATAGTCATGGATGGAATACAACAGATGTATATGAAATGAAATCTTCAGCGAAGGAAGAGTTAATCAGCTTGAAGTACATGATGATTCTCATACGTTTGGCAGACTTGCTCGACTTGGCAAATGATAGAATAGATTATTTCTTACTGAAGCAAAATCGTTCGCAGATGAGTCCGGTTTCACGATACCATTGGATTTCCCATCTGATAACTGAGCGATATGAATTGGATGTTGATTACGAAATCATTAATGAAAAGGAACTAACAGATCAACCTATCCAAGAACTGATACATCTTGATATTTTCTTAAATGCAGAGATTCTTGCAAATATAGAAGTGCATAAAGAGTGTTGCAGAGGATTTCAAGCAGAACTTACCAAACGTAGAAAAAATAAGATTCCAAAGAACGATACAGAATATAAATGCCTAGAATTTAAGGTAGGGAAAGATGATGAACCCTGCTGTTCAAATATGTGCAAACGAAATGGAGATTCTCATAGTTGCCCATTCATTTGTCTATGGATGAGCGACAAGCATTGGTGGTTATTCTCTGAGCTTGGCAAACTCAAACATTATCTGAATTCCGTCAATTCAAAACTGATAAAATCAGATATTTCAGTTAGATTTTTCTATAATAATACCCACAAACTTGACTCTGAGTTTTTTGACGATGTTAAGAATTATCTGAGTAGATAAGGTTATCGAAGTTTATTGCAAATCTTCGTGTTTGAAGCAGAAGCTGTTTCGTAATCAAGGAGCTTAGTCAATAAGTTATGAAATCAGGGACTGAACCTATATCATTCATGTATAGATTCAGTCCTCATTAAACTACTCCATTGATTCCCGAATAATCCGCAAAGTTTCTTTCTTATACTCCTTGCGATCATATTCAAATCCTCTACACATCCAACAGCTACACGGAGTACCTGTCGTTTTGTATACTTGTGCCCATTTGTCTTTTGCCAACTCAAACCAATGAGGGTGTTCATAATAGCTTCCATCCTCACGAATAATACAATACCCATAAGCGGCATAAAGAACCATGCGAGCCTTAAACACACGAGCCATTTGTTGGCGTCTCCAAAATTTGTTTCTTTTGTCCATCATCTCTTTCTATTAAAGTTAGGATGAACAATGATGCTATTTTGGTTAGATTTAATGTATCCATAATAATTGTCTTATAAAATATGTTCAGTCAATACTATTCTTCTTCCTCCTCAAACCCTTCTGACGCATTAGCAATCAGTGCTTTTCCTATCTCCATCTGTAGATATTTAGGAAGACGAAGTAACTTTGTCATCAGCTGGCTATAAGTAAACTCAACTTTGGTATCAAATATAGGTTCTTCTTCAATGCTCGTATCAATTTTCTCAACGATTCCAGCCCCCTCTATAAAATCGGAAAAGTCTGGCTCCTCAGGCCAATTTTCTATCGTGCCGTCATAGTTGATTCTTAGGCGTATATAATCCCCACAATCATCCGCTTCCGGTATTAAACCATTAGGCACATAATCGGCAATTTTACATACCACCTTTTTGTCTTTATCAAGCAAGAAATAGGTTCCGCTATCGCATATCTTGGCTTGAAAATACAAACTTCCATACTCTTGCTTCCAATTCAAGAGCTTATGCGTTTTCAAGTCAATTATAGCTGACCACATCCCCTTAGATACCAAAGGGTACTTGTTTTCATAAAGTTCACCCAACCAATTATCGGTATAACTACACAAATCCTCTTTGTATGGGAGGTATATCATAAGGTAGTGAGCAACCTCGTTCAAATCTTGCTCTTTAATTCCAACTAATATCTGCTTTGCCATAATGTCTTTATTTATAATTAAATGGTAGTCAATAAACTTAAATCAACATCAGGAATGATAACATCCGCAAGCTTATCCTCAATAAGGAATCCCATATAAAGCGGAATGGTGAGTACATCTCCCTCACATCCTACATTATATTGTCCCAACTTAATTGCATTCTTGACATGATACACATCCTTGTTCTTCAGAACCGTAGTCATACTTTTTGCCTTTCCCGACTTTGCCTTGACTTCAAGGATAACGCATTCACCTTTGAATTTTACCAAAAAGTCCAACTCAAGCCCGCTATCCTTATGGAAGTAGTATAGCTTTTGCCCGGACTTGCATAAGAAATCAGCCATCAGATTCTCAAAGATAGCTCCTTTGTATCCAAGAAGATTCCCCTTCAAAATATCTGCCTGTATTCCATAATCAAGCATTGCCATAAGGATACCTATATCGGTAGTATATACCTTGAAACACTCTTTAATAGAATTACCTTCTAACGGCAGTTCTGTAATCTGCGTGTTATAGCATCTACGGACTATCCCGGCATCCTCCAACCATTGGATGCTACCGATGTATTGCGAAGCCCTTCCACCCTTCTTGACGATGGAATACTGGAATTTCTTGTTCTCTTTGGCTAATTGTTTCGGAATAGATTCAAAACATTCTCGGATGTTAGGTTTGTCCGCATCATCCACATATTTAACCATATCCTCTTCGTACTCGGCAATAAGATTGCGCTGCGCCTTATATATAAGTTCGATATTCTTGGTTTCAAGAAAGCAGTTCACCACTTCCGGCAGACCTCCGACTATGACATACCTATACAACAGCTCCATCATTGCCTTGTGAATTCCATCGGGAACAACCTTTTCGTTTTCAAAGCATGATTTGACAGAATCAATAACCGCCTCACCTATTCCGTTTGCCCATAGAAATTCCTCAAAGTCCAACGGATACATATCTATCACGGTTTCGTATCCGACAGGAACGGAATCTTGCCCCTCCTCTTCGTTTTTCTTCTTGCTTTTTCCGTAGCCTTTCACTCCCAAAAGAGAACCAGTAGCAATCACATCGAAACGCCCGTCTATATGAAATGACTTTAAGGCTGTCCTCGCTTCTTTGCACTCCTGAATCTCGTCAAGGATAATGCAGGTTTTCTCCTCTATGAAACGACTACCTTGAATCAAAGCAGATAGGTTGAGAATAATGGTATCGACATCTATATTGCCCGTAAAAGCGGACTTCTTATCCGGTTCAAGTATGAAGTTCATATAGACCACACTCTCATAATTCTCTCTTGCGAATTTCTGAACAATGTATGTCTTTCCACATTGGCGGATACCTTTTATCACAAGGGGCTTTCTATCCTCAGACTCTTTCCACTTAGCTAAATATGTTTCTATTTTCCTTTTAAGCATAGCGCAATCATATTCTTCCAATGGCAAAGTTACACTTTTCCCAGCGAATAACATTCAAACCAATACACTTTTCCAAACGAATAAATCACATGTAGCTACATTTTTTCAAGCCAATCATATATTTTTCGTGCAAAAATCTGGTGCAAACCACAGAAATCCCAAGAAAACCACTACCTTTGTATTCAACAAGCGTTCTGTAACACACCTATGGAAATACCCTATCACTCAATACCTTGTATCTGATAGCGGACATTCCACAAAAGGGCTGAAAAGAGGCGGTACAACACGTATATGCAAAACCGTGAAATACAACGGTTTGCATTTGTTCCCACATTCTGTGTATTTGTCAAAACAGAGGTTGTACCGATTAAAATGAATGGTCACTGATAATCAGTGATGTAAATATGCTGCATCGGCAAATAAAGTAAGAATTTTTAATCAATTCACATATAAAACGGATATAATTAATGATAGATAACTACTAATAAATCAACATCTCAACTAACATCAAATTGAGTCTATAATTTTTCATTGATTATATTCGTTTTATCATTTTTTGTTGTCATTTTGTTGTTCAAATCGAAAACAGCAACAGAACCGACAGACGTTTCAACTCGCAGAAACTATCAGAGCCAAGCGGGTTGTTGAACTTCAAAACGGCGAATATGGTTTTAACGCCGCTTACAAACTTGATACAAACTTTCTTGATTATTACCTTATTGAAAACATGATAACAATCGACCAAAAACTATTTCTCCCCTTCAGCAGAAGAGCCAACATAATAACTATCAGCTTTATAAATGCTACCTCCTACAACCTCCGGCAAACATATCCATTTCTTCAGAAATACTAATTATACAGCCAACTCTTGCCAGCCTTTCACCTACCCAACACAATGACGAATTTGTTACCTCATTAACCCGACTACATCTCCTGGCAACATGGTATTCCCTACATCATCTTTCGGAGCATTCTTAAGAAACAGCATCGGAACAATAATATAATCCTTGGCAAACGGCAATAGATTCGCTTTACGGAGAAGTTCGGCTGTTAGCTGTTTACCATTCTCCCCTGTTGTCCATTTGCATTCGCCGACCAACAGATACTTCTTATCAAGTGATTCTGCCATTACATCAAATTCGACCTGTTCAGGTTTCTTATCCTCATTGAGAACAGGACCCCACCAACGTTTTGCCTTGCCATAAACTACTCCATTGACAAGATTACCTGTTACAGCATCCCGGCATAATTTTTCCCATTGCATACTCACATATTCAGAGAAATGAGCGTTCAAAGCCTGTTCAATCGGCAAGCGACGATCAAGTTCAATAAACGAACGGTTAGGAACGACAAACTGATAGTAAAATGCCATAAACGGATCGGCTATCTTGTAAAGACTCTTTTTCGCATTCTTTTCATCAATCCCAAACGGAACATCTTTCTCCAAGAATCTGAGATCGATAAGTTTCTTTAATGGTCGTGATAGATTTGTTGCCGGTTCATTACATCGTGCAGCAATCTCAGAAAGACGGTTTGCGCCAGTACCGATATAAGACATTATTGTCGAAGTCTTGACAATATCCTTAACATCATCTTGAAATAGTTTTATAGGCTCTTCGTAAAGAGTGCCATTCACAGAAAGGATATTGTGCCACAACGCATCATCAAGCGAGTTTCTGTTTTTCCTTAGTTCCCAATAACGTGGCACACCTCCCCATACAGCATACTCTTCAATGGCGTTCATCGCATTAAGACTCAAAGCCTCTTGAATATACGGTAAACGTATCGGTGCAAGCTTCATTATCTCATCAGCACGGCCATATAAAGGTGCAGTAGAATCAAGGAACAACCCATACATCATATTTTGTGATGAACCACAAAGCACAAGGTTATACTTCAGTTGTTTCTCGTCAACAAATTTCTGCAAAACAGACGACAACTCTGGAGATTGCTCCACAAGATACGGAAATTCATCCAAGCATAATGTAAAACGTTTATCTGTTCGATAAGTAACCGCACGAAACATAGACTCCCAATCCGGATATGTCAACTTATCGAAATCTGGAAACACTTGTGCTATCACTTTAGCAAGCAACATTCTCTGATGTTGGCCTTCGGAACGGTCGGCGAGAAAATAAACATCATTGTCCGACAACATTCTTTTGATAAGCGTTGACTTTCCCAATCGTCTGCGACCGTACATCACAACTAACGAGGACTTCTCTCTCGCAAGAGCATCCTTCAAACGTGCTGCTTCATCTATTCTATCAACGAATTTCATACGCCTTATTCATTATGCATTACAAACATAATGATTTTCCAGCATAATACAAAATTTCAAGTCCTGTTTTTATCCTAATAGAAGCATTTTAGAAGCGCCTATCTATCAACCGATAATACGCTAACAATCAACCAGTTTAATACACTACATCATAGAAGTATCGGCTTTGATGTGAATAATGATTTATTTGCTGAACATTCTTGGTATTTTTACAATGCGTTGGTTCGTGCCAATTAGCGCAATGTGCGTAAAGGCATTGAACCAGATATGGTATCACCCGATATTTAATGGAAACAGGCCCTATTTTTTCCAACCATTCAGTGTTGTATATATCCAAAAAGACAATTTGTTAAAATGTCAGATTTGCCATCCTCAGATTCGTCCGTATGCGTCCGTCATGGCAGATGAATGCAAATAGGACAAGGAAATAGAGTTTGTGATTGTCATTTTGTTTTTCGGATCAATGGAAAGTTTATTTTCTATCGCCGGGAAACCGGAATAGTGCAGAAGAATGAACAGGAGTGTCGGCCAAAAGTGCGGATTTCTGTCAAAGCGTCAATTAGAAAAAATCTTCGCTATAAGCCTTGTGAAGGGTTAAAATAGTATTTAAGTGCTTTCGGTAGCCTTCTCACGATTCCTTTTTCTTTTGTTTCAGTTCGCCTGGCAAAATCATCTAAATGATTTTCCGGATTCATCAGGATGGTTTACCTAAAACATCCAAATGTTTTTCCTAAAGCATTCAGATCATTTGAAAAATCATTTAGATGATTTGAAGAAAAAGGCGCAAGAACAAGCAGTCTTTAGGCTAAAAAGCATAAAAACACGAATATGTATGTTAGTAAAATGATCCAAAACAAACCAAAACGACAGTAAATGAAATATATTTGCAACAAATCAGGCAGTAACATACAAACTCCCTTGATGGAAAAACGATGATGATTTATGGCGTTCGCATTTCTTCTATTGGCACATTATCCAATTGACACATTATTTTCATTGCCATCCCCGGCTTCTTGTACAGTTTCCCGAAATACCCGTTGGTCCAAATCGAAACAGTAGCGCATAAAAATTGGTTTTCTACCCCATCTATTTCAAATTACCCCTGCGGGTAATATTTTTTAAGAAACTTGCAATAATATAAAACACTGGATAACAAACAAATATACACATTTACCTTTTAGGGGAGGTTCTTGTATGATTTAACATTTCAAAAAGACGGTTTCACTTCTTGCCAACTTTAGGCTATCCGGTTCTGCAGCCGACGAATCGAGAGTGGATGCTTTGAGGTAAAAAGATGGACGCTTATTACAAAAAGGATATGCACTCTTTTCTTCAATTTTGATAATCAGAAGGGATCTTGCTACATGAAATATCGGGTGAACTCAGATATGACTTTCTTAATCCTGTTCTTCAAAAACTTGATGATGGATGATTTGGTTTAAAAGAAAAAACGAAACCGAAAATTACGGATGCACGGGATGCGATCGTGCGTGTGACCTTGAATAGCATCTGCACCAGTGACCTGCACATCAAGCACGGAAGTGTACCGCGCGCAGTACCCGGAACAACAGTCGGACATGTATGGGAAGAAATTGATTGGGGAGGCCTATCGTGTTTTTGAGAACAAACCGGACGGTATCATCAAAGTTGCTATTTATTAAAAGACTTGTCAAATGCCTGTTATCGAAATATCCTCTTTATCTCATCCCGGAGTCGAAATGTTCTGTACCCTTACCGAAGCTCAGTTGAGCAATCGGATCGAGTCCGGCAAGGGTATTTTTATCGTAGAGAGTCCAAAGGTTATCACAAGGGCTCTGGGAGGCACGACGCATCGTCGTAATTGACGGTCCTCTCAGCGACTTGGGCAAACTGGGCTTCCGTACGGCTGCCATGGCGCTCACGGACAACTCTGTTTCCATCGATAATCCTGTCCTGGCAACCGAACCCGGATTGGCTATCGTACTGGGGACCGAAGGGGACGGACTTCCGCCGGAAACGATTGCCGAAGCCGACTATGTAGTCCGCATCCCTATGTCGCACGGTGTCGACTCACTCAATGTGGCAACCGCGACGGCCGTGGCTTTCTGGCAGCTTCGGGCAGGTTGCCGATCTCTTCTATACCCCCATCAGTTTCTCGATCGTCGGATATACGTATGTAAAGCCGGACTCCAAGAGTTTAGCGGGACGGACATTCTGCCCCTTTGTCAGAAACGAGGCTCCTTCGCCAAACATCAACCGGAAAAAGAATTTGGGCAAACGAATAGTCCAGCGGATTCCGTCAGCTTTTGCAAGCACATGAGCCAGTTGTTTTTGAGTGATGCTCTGGGGAGAAACCAGGTTGACCGCATCCCGCAATTGTCTCTTCCTTATGATGAACTCAAAAGAGCGGCACAAATCATACGCACTGATCCACGGGAAACGTTGCCTGCCGCTACCGATCACCGCTCCCGTCTGCGAAAGATGTTGCAAACGAAGCATCTGCTTCAAAGCCCCGCCATCTTTTGAAAGGACGATTCCGAAGCGGGTCAGGACGAGGCGCGTTCCCGGCGGACACCGGCGCGCCTCCCCTTCCCAGGCGGCACACAGACGGGCCAGAAAGTCATCACCTCGCTTTTCAGTATGCTCGTCATACTCGCCCGATGCCGGATAATAGCCCACGGCAGAGGCGGATATAAACAATTCGGGCAAGACGGTCATTTGGCCAATAGCCTCCACCAGCCGGCGGGTGACCGGAACACGGCTTTCATATAGCTCCCGTTTATATGCTTCGGTCCACCGTTTGTTGATCGGAGCACCGGCAAGATTCACCACCACATGAGCCCCTTCCACGCTCCGGCAAAGCGCATCAAAGTTTTGCTCCTTAAACAAATCTCTTCCCAAAGGGACAACCTCGTCCCCCTTCTCTTCGAAAAAACGGGTGAGATGGCCGCCGATATATCCGCTTGCTCCGGTAATTGCTATTTTCATAACGATTGATCTTTATATATATAAACCGATTCCGGCCGCATATCGTTTACCGGTAACGTACAATAAGTAACAGATGACAATAAGATTCGTTTTGAAGAAAAACGTGAACCTTCCATTGGCATATTGACACATTATCCTATTGGCACATTATTATTGTCAATTTTTGGTTCGATTGCCCTGAATTATGATTACTTTTGTCTTCCTATTAAAAAAGCGACAAGTCATGGCAGACAACTACCTGGAAAAGAAATATGAAGATTATAAATCCCGCAAGTCTTCCGGAACAAAAGCGGGCAATGGCAAAAAAGCGGCCGTCCGCCATAAAACCAGAAGGGTCTTTGTGACAGGAGGTGCCGGGGGGATTGGCAAAGCGATTGTAAGGGCCTTCCGGTCCGCCGGACACCGCGTGGCGTTTTGCGACCGGAACGAGGCGGCGGGAAAAGAGACGGCGTTGCAGACCGGAACCTCTTTCTTTCATCTGGACGTAAGCGAGCAGGAAGCACTTGAGAAATGTATGCAACAGATTTTCGAGGAATGGGGCGATATCGACATCGTGGTCAACAATGCGGGAATCAGCCGTTTCTCCCCGATCACGGAAACTAACGTGGAAGACTTCGACCGGATATTGTCCGTGAACCTACGTCCGGTTTTCATCACTTCCCGCAGGTTAGCCATTCACCGCCAGTCGCAGGAGACACCCAATCCGTTCGGCCGGATTGTCAACATCTGTTCCACCCGCTACCTGATGAGTGAGCCCGGAAGCGAAGGGTATGCGGCATCCAAAGGCGGCATCTATTCGCTAACGCATGCTCTTGCCCTCTCGCTTGCCCAATGGCATATCACGGTCAATTCGATCTCGCCGGGCTGGATCGAAACGCACGACTACGAACAACTTCGTCCGGATGACCACGCCCAACATCCGTCGGGACGAGTAGGCCGCCCGGAAGACATCGCCCGCATGTGCCTGTTCATCTGCCAGGAGGAAAACGACTTTATCAACGGCGAGAACATAACGATCGACGGAGGGATGACGAAGAAAATGATCTATATCGAATAACGGAGGATTCCCCAAAAACTATTCGAAGCCGGATTCCTTTTCCACTTCCATATACGTGCCGGAAACGGGATGCCGAAAGCTCAGGTATTCGGCATGCAGATACAGGCGGTCCGCTTTCTTGCCATATAATTCATCCCCTACTATCGGGGCGTTCAGGCCGAGCGGATGTGCCGAATGGACACGTAATTGATGTGTACGCCCTTCCCGTGGTATAAAGCAGACGAGAGTCCGGCCCAAATCATATCGCAACACACGATAGTCCGTCACGGCTGGTTTCCCATGTTCCGCATCGACCACCTGGCGCGGCCAGTCTTCCGGGTCCGGACGAAGGGGGAGTTCGATATGGCCTTCTTTTTCCTCCACAATACCGTCCAACCAGGCGACATACCGTTTGCACACCTTCCGGTCCTTGAATTGTGCCTGCAAGTTCTGATGCACCTCCTTCGTCTTGGCGATAAGCATCAGGCCGGAGGTCGCCATGTCCAAGCGGTGCACGATCATCGGGCCGGTTGCTTCGGGATACATCCGCCGCATCCGATGATAGACGGAGTCGACATCCGACTTTCCGGGAACCGAGAGCATCCCGGCCGGTTTATTCACCACCAACAACCATTCGTCTTCATACACGATTTCCAACTCCGCATCCCGGTGCACATCCGTCTCCAACGGGTTTTCCTCGACGTCGAGGCCTTGCAACATATGTTTCAGGATCGGCCCGCATTTTCCTTTGCAGGCCGGATAATAATACCCATGACGGCGGATCTCGTTTTTCGGAGAATCTCCCCACCAGAATTCAGCCATGGCAAGAGGTTGCCAGCCATTCCGGTAGGCATATTGCAAGAGCTTGGGAGCCGCACACTCGCCTGCTCCTGCCGGCGGGGTTTTCTGGACGGTGTCCTTAAACAGGTCGCACAAATTCCGTTCCTCGCCACGGGCGTTCAGCATCCGGAATTGTTTGAAAAGCCATTGCTGGAGGGCGGCCGAGCGGGTCTTGCGTTCCGTTCTGAGGCGTTCGATTTCCGTCTCGTACACCTCTACCTCCGCTTGCAGGGTGGCAAGATGGTTTTCCCAATATTGTTTCT
This sequence comes from Parabacteroides vesiculifaciens, assembly GCF_049860805.1. Classification (NCBI taxonomy): domain Bacteria; kingdom Pseudomonadati; phylum Bacteroidota; class Bacteroidia; order Bacteroidales; family Tannerellaceae; genus Parabacteroides; species Parabacteroides vesiculifaciens. The sequence continues at coordinate 87,061 of NZ_CP187555.1, read as the reverse complement.
GCCGTTTTAGTTCCGCTTTCTGGAACTGGCTTTCGCGGATCAGTTGCTCCGGGTCGGTCCACGTGGCGGATAAACGCCGCTTGTCACGTTCCTCTTTAGCCGCTTTCATCCGGTGGCGCATCTCGTCCAAGACCTGCCCGGCAAGGATCGTCTCGTCAGCCAACCGCCGCTTGCAATCCTTATATCGCTCCTCTTCCTGCAACTTCTCGATCCGCCTGTTGATCCCCGATATCTGCTCCTCTTCGATCCTGAAAAAGCCGTCCGGCTCCTGCACGTCATAGACCGGTGGCACGAAATAGGCGTGTTGGTTCCTCCCAGCCAGGATGCCGGAAAAGGCTGCCAAATAGCCGATCTTCCCCTCACCTGTGCGGACAACCAAAACGCCGAACATCTTCCCTTTCCGCAATTCCTCCTGCCATTCTTCGTTTGCCGCCAAATAGCGCCCGACCTCTTCCGCCGCCGCCACACAAAGGGGATGCGGGGTATAATAGAACGGATAGGTAAACTTTTCGGGCAAAGAGAGAAGAGAAGTCGAATCTGCAAAATAGTGAAGTTTGTCCATATTTTTTCCGAATCAAAATGTTTATCTGGCAAAAGTAAAGTTTTTTTTGGACAGCTCCGTTTTATCCAGTAGATTTGTAACCATGAACAGACTCGTCACCGCCTTATTAGGCACCGTTCTGTATTCCGGCGCAAGTATGGCCCAGAGACAGACCTATTTCACAAATCCCGTTATTCACGGGGATGTCGCCGATCCGTCCATCATACGGATCGACGATACTTATTATGCAACGGGGACTTCCTCCGAATGGGCTCCCTACTATCCGGTATTCACCTCCAAGGACCTGATCAACTGGATACAAACCGGACATATATTCGAGCGACAACCGGAATGGACCAAATCGTCGTTCTGGGCTCCCGAATGGTATTATCATAACGGTAAGGTTTATGTTTATTATACCGCGCGGAAGAAGTCAAACAACACGTCCTACATCGGTGTAGCCACCTCCGACTCCCCGACAGGCAAATTCAAAGATCACGGGCCGGTAGTCGAATTCGGAACAGAAGCGATCGATGCTTTTATCCTCGAAGACAAGGGTGATTTATATATTAGCTGGAAAGCCTACGGGCTGGACAACCGGCCGATCGAACTCCTTGCCGGCAAGTTGACTCCAGACGGGTTGAAATTGACCGATAAGCCGTTCAGCCTGCTCCGCGACGACGAACGTAGAGGGATGGAAGGGCAACATTGGTTCAAAAGAAACGGTTACTACTATCTGATCTATGCGATTAATGGTTGTTGCGGCCCCAATAGCGACTATGCCGTAGCCGTCGCCCGCTCGAAGAAGCTCGAAGGGCCTTACGAGAAGTATGAAGGGAATCCGATCCTGCACGGGAGCGACGAGATACAATCTATCGGTCATGGCACGCTGACGACGACGCCTGACGGACGTATGTTTTATCTATGTCACGCCTATTCGGAAGGTAGCGATTTCTTTTTAGGGCGCCAACCCCATCTCCAAGAGTTACGGTTCGGGGAGGACAACTGGCCTTATTTCGTCACCGGTGAATATGCCCGCCTGGCGGGGCCAATGCCTTTTACCGATTGTGTGCAAGAGCCGGTAACCGGTTTCTTCGACAATTTTGCCGGTTCGAACCTGCGTCCGGAGTGGAGTTGGAACTATCCGTATTCGAATGTCCAGGCGAAAACCGAAGCGGGCAGGCTACGGCTGAGCGGTTCTCCCAAGCCGGAATTCAAGACCGGAGAGGCGCTTTGCCTGCGTCCGGCATCTTCGGGCTATACATTGGATGCCGGCATCACAAACCGGAATGATAGCTGGAAAGGAATCACGCTTTACGGAGACAATAGCTACTATCTCGCTTACGGTTGTGTCGGCGACCGGTTGCAGATCAAGCTCGTCCGCGAAGGGAAGGAACAACAACTGGCCGATCTGCCTCTTCCCGCCCCTGCATTGCATCTCCGCATGCAGGTGAAAGATGGGCTCCCTTATCAATTTGCCTGGAGCAAAGATGGTAAAAAATGGGTTCAGGTGGGCCACGGACTATCGGAAGAAGCCATACGCTCCCTTATTCGTTGGGACCGGGTGGCACGTCCGGGACTTTATCATGAAGGGGACGAAAAAGCGCCTGCCGTATTCGAATATTGTTCTTTATCTTACCAGTAAAAATTAGAACCCGGCATTTGCCGGGTTCCTCAAAATATCTTCATGTCGATTATGCTATCAACCCGTATCCGTCAAGAACAAGAGATCGTCGGGCAAATGATCCGTCTCTATTGCCGCCGGAAAGAAGGACATACGGACTTATGTCCGGATTGCAAAGAGCTTTTGCAATATGCTCATGCCAGGCTTTCGCGTTGCCCTTTCGGGGAGGGGAAAACGACATGCCGGTTATGCCCCGTTCATTGCTATAAACCGGATATGCGCAAGAAGATGCAAGAAGTGATGCGTTTTGCCGGCCCCAGAATGATGTTGTATCATCCGGTAGCCGCTATCCGGCATTTGGTTCAAGAGTTTTTCCATAAGTAAAAATCCATTGTTATTAGAAATCCATGCAATTGAAAATAGATTGGTCCGCAATGAGTCCTGATGAGTCAGAGAAGCTAAAAGACGAATTGGTTGAAGTGTGGGAGGCCTCCGTCCGTAGCACACATCATTTCCTGACCGAAAAGGATATCCAATTCTTCAAGCCGTTAGTCCGGGATAAATATATCCCGGCCGTCGAATTATACACCATCTGGAATGAGCAAAACCGGATAGCCGCATTTATGGGGCTAAGTGACGAATTAATCGAAATGCTTTTCGTTCATCCGGAAGAACAGGGGAAAGGATATGGCAAGCAGTTAATCGAATTTGCCATTTACAGCAAACATATCTTCAAAGTAGACGTCAACGAACAAAACGAAAAAGCTACTTCTTTCTACTTGAACAGAGGATTTGATATTACCGGAAGAGATGAAACCGATCCAAGTGGCAATCCGTTCCCGATTCTGCATCTTTCACTCAAAGAAATGACTTTGCAGATCTCAGGTAAATCCCTTGAAATCCGGCAAATCATCCTCCGCAAAAAACGTTTTCTCGATCTCCTGCTATTAGCCGATGAACAGGAATCGATGATAGACCGCTATCTTGAACGGGGAGAAATGTTTGCTTTGTACGACCGAAATATACTAAGAGCAATTTGTGTTGTCACGAATGAAGGGAACAAAACAATCGAACTCAAAAACATTGCAACCGATCCGCAATACCAGAAACAGGGATATGGCAAAAGATTGATCCGGTTCCTCTCCGAACATTATGCGGGGAAATACAACACCCTGTTTGTCGGCACAGGCGAAAGTCCGCTGACCGTTCCATTCTATGAACATAACGGATTCAGATATTCACACCGTATCAAGAATTTCTTTACCGACAATTATGACCATCCGATGTATGAAGATGGCAAGCAATTAGTGGATATGATTTACTTGCGAAAAGATCTTTCCTGATAACAAAATAGTAACAAAACCGATCCAGGATATAGACAATCACAAATAATAGAAAAAGGCTGATAGTCGGAACTATCAGCCTTTTCTTGTGGAGATGGAGAGATTCGAACTCTCGTCCAAACGAGGAACTAATCTGCTTTCTACATGTTTATCTTCGCCTTCGATTGTCGGGTACAAGCAAGACCGAAGCCACCCACTTGAACCTTATCCTCTAAAGTTTCGCCTGAAGTCCGAGGCTTACTTCAAACTATCTCCGATATTGCTGCACCACCTGATCGGAACGCTTCGGAGCCACAGCATCCGGGTGATGTCACGTCCCCGCAACTTTTGCAGGGATTAAGCTTGAATCTACTATACTTCGATTAAGCAGCGAGAGCGTAATTGTTTTCGCCAGTTAATTGTTCGCCGTCTGAGATTTAAGTGCAAGCCGACCACGCACTACATGCTTACAAACCACTTCTACCCGCTGTCAAAACCGGTCATCCCCATGATTTGTGAGTACAAAGATACGAAAAATCGGGGATCTTTGTACTCTATTTAGTTTTTTTATTCTATCACACCAATCTCACGAAACCAGTCTTCAGCTCTGTCAGGCCATTCATTGACAGCCGCCCCTGTATCTCTCAGGCCATAACCATGACCGCCCTTACTGTACAAATGCATCCATGCCGGCACACCTGCTTCTTTCAATGCATAATAGTAAAAAAGGCTACTATTGATATACGATTTATCATCCTCGGCCTGAACCAGCATTGTGGGAGGAGTAGCAGATGATACTTTTACTTCCGGGGCCAACTGGAAGTTTTCACCATCCAAGTAGGCTGGGTAGACCAAGAGACAGAAATCCGGACGGCAACTTACTTTGTCTGCCGCATCCACGGCCGGATAAGTACGTTTATCGAAGGTGTTGCTTGCCATCGCCGAAAGATGCCCGCCGGCAGAGAATCCCATTACGCCGATCCGTTGCGGGTCCAGATTCATTTCTTCCGCATGGGCTCGGACATATCCGATCGCACGTTGCACGTCCTGCAAAGGAGCCTCATGTTTGGCACGGCCTTCACGACGGGGAACCCGGTATTTCAGCAAAATGGCAGTAACCCCCAAGTTATTCAGCCATTCACAAACTTCGTCACCCTCCAGATCATAAGCCAGGATATTATAGCCACCACCCGGACAAACCACAACGGCTGCACCCGTTGCCACTTCGTCAGGAGCCGGATAAACGGTAATTGTCGGTTCGCTTACATTCGTGATGCGAAGAACTGTTTCGCCTCCGGTCTTTCCACCATCGGCATCCGCCTTTTCAATCAACTTGGTTGTTTCGCCCGGCGCACCTTTCGGAAACAACAAAATAGGATTATTTTGTGCCATAGTTGTACCCATTATACAACTCACTCCTACAAGCAGGAGTTTCCATTTTCTTACCATAGCATACACAATTTAAAGAATTTATACGAATCATTTTTTTTGAGGATAATTAGGACTATAGAGCATTGTTGTCTCCCGCGCGACCAGCTTTCCGTCTTTCACGAAAGTTTCGCCGCGTTCCGTAAGATGCTCGACCATTGCTTGGCGCATTTCCTTAAGACGGGCTACATAGGCCGGTTTACCGGAACATTCCACCAATTCTTTCGGATCTTTCTGAAGATCGAACAATTCTTCTTTTCCGGTATGGAAATTCCAAACATATTTGATCTTACCATCCGTCAATGCACACCAGTAATTATCCGGACTATAGCAAGTGGCATGTTCCATATCCAGATATTTACGCCATTCGTTTTGCCGGCCCTGAACCAGCTTCAACAAAGACTTGCCATCCATATCGGGAGGTACGGCTCCACCTGCCAACTCGATAAAAGTAGGCAAAAAATCACGAAGTTCGACCGGCTGTTCGATCTTTGTACCCGAAGGAACCGTCTTAGACATTCCAGCAGGCCATTTTACAATATAAGGGATATGGGTGGAACCTTCATAAGGATATGTTTTCCGCCAATGATAATGATCGCCTAACATATCTCCATGATCGGCCGTAAAACAAATTATCGCATTGTCATACATTCCCTTTTCCTTCAATGCTGCAATAACCTGTCCGATCTGATCATCGATAAAGGTAATATTCGCATAATAATGCCTACGAGAATTAACGGCATATTCATCGCCGAAATTACCAAAGGGAGCGGTGGGGTCTGCTTTTTCCGGATCCAAACGTTCTGCATACTTACCGCACCAATCACCGACAGACGGCTTAGGTATATCGACATCCTTATACATATCCAGATAACGCTTAGGAGGATCATAAGGACTATGAGGACGCGCAAATGAGACTTTCAGGAAAAGAGGCTTATCACAATTATAATTCTGAATCAATTCACAAGCGGTCTGACCGGTCCAGGCCGTCGGATGCAAATTTTCCGGTAATTTATAGATACCGGCCGCGTGAGCATTCCAACCGATACCAGTCAAATCCGGATTCTCTCCGGGCGCATGGAGCTGGAACCATTCCCGATAATCACTAATAAAATCTTTAGATTCGACACGTCCGCTCTCATCGATCAGTGTAGCATGAAAACCATGAAGAGTTTTTTGTGGAAACCAGTGCATTTTCCCGACACCAAATGTATAATAGCCAAGATTACGAAGCATTTGCGGCATTTCATATATATACTTTTCCGCTACTTGGCCATATCCCAACATGCCATGATGCCAAGGAGACATACCTGTCAATAGCCCGGTACGGGCAGGTGTACTACTTGGAGAAGCAGAATAGGCATTGACAAACAAAGTTCCCTCTTTCGCCAGATTATCGAGATTAGGAGACATAACAGCGGAATTTCCCATACAGCCAAGAGCATCTCCGCGATGTTGGTCAGTCATAATCAGGATAACATGCGGCTTTTTGGCTTGCGCGCTTTCCTCTCTGGCTTCTCCTTTTGCGTAAGTATCTAAACCTAACCCGGAAGTCATTAATAGTGATGATTCAAGAAACGTTCTTCTCTTCATTTTAGATGTTTTTCTGCATATAGATTTGAATAGCGAAGATAAATATCTTATTTGATAATTCTACATTAAAACGTTATTATTTATCAGAGACATCTTACTACTAAACGAATATATTCAATTTTATAGCCCATTTTCCATAAGATATTCCACAATGAAGCCTTTGTATACCCCTATGTCAAAGTAATTCCTAAAAAAATCTTTCCCAAAAGACTTACATCTTTCTGAATAAAACCGCCCATGTTTTCCAGAAACTATCGGCGTTTTTTTTATGCGTGCCCCTTATAGTTTTCGCATATTCCGCACTATATACATTTCAAAAGGGGGATGTAAAACATAACACATTGATATACTTTCACTTAATAAGTACAATACTATAGGTGCGATAAAATGAATTAATATAATAAAAGCGGGAGATAGAAAATTTCTATACTCCCGCCAACTTCATAGTCATCGTTTTGACTAAATAAACAGACTTAAAATGAAGTTTTCTTCACTTAAATCTGAACGCCCGCTCTTACCCACCTCTTAATCATTACAAATCATAGTCTGGCTTTGGTCAAATGTGGAGAAGATCTTTAATTTTATTACCTTCCCTCTATGATGTTACAAAGAACGACTATTTAATTGGGATAAACAAATTAAAATCAATTTATTTTTTTAATATTCGAATTTAAGATTATTAAACCCTGAAAATATTTGGATTTCACTGGCTCATACCGAAAAACAAAGAAGAAGTTTTTAGCAGCAGGAAAACAAAGGCAGCTTTCTATTGGGCGCCATGTCGAATGTTATCTCACGAACCTGAAAACGATGACGACGAGAAAGTAGTAAGAGGACTTCAGATACTTTTTCAGCACATATCTCTTTGATCTAGGCTATGATGACTGTCTCGCTTACCCTTTGCCTCTTTATTGATTAAAATCGTATAAAGATCACCAGAAGAGAGAGAGGTTCCATCCATACCTACATAGTATCCTATATTGTTCTCGAATAGAAACCAATACTCTGCAAGTGGAAGTCGATTCCAACCCCTAAAATCACTCAGACGGTTTTTGTATTGAGTCTCCAGTTGTTTACTATTCATACCATAGTGATCTGCCAGTGAACTAATGCGCATTAGTGCGAGAGTCCATCTAATGCTTAAAAAAGACGTAAAATCCACTGAGATTTGCATATCTTCCACCACAAACTTCCAGTTGCGGCTCACATATTTTTCTGGCTATTGCGAAGAAATTTAGTATAGTCCTTATGCATAGGTTTAGAGCTAAGATAATCTTTTTTCATTCCCTCAAGATTCCGGTATGGGCCAAAACACTTTCAGGTTGATTCTTATTATGTGATAAAATGGATTAATAGTAAGCGTCTCCGCGATCCCCTCCTGTATATTAGTTATTCAATGACAAGGAGTCCATTTATCCGGTAGTAAATTTCTAAAGACCGAATCCTGTGCTGTTGGCTGTATATCGGCCAACCTGTTGAACAAGTCCGTGAAATAATCAAAAGTATTAAGATTGTGAAGTCTGGCCGAACAAGCCAGAGAATAAAAAAGAGCCATTCTCTGTGCCCCGGCATGGCTACCGGCGAAAAGTGAGTTGCGGCGGCTCAGGCTGATGTAACGGTTTATCCGTTCAATGCGGTTGTTGTCTAATTGGTAGTCCGCTGATTTTATATAATTGCATAAAACATCATACAGGTTGAGGGTATAGCGAACCGCTTCCCCCATAAGCGACTTGGGCAAAGTTTGCGGATCGGATTGTATACTTTCCAATTTGGCCTTTAAGCGTCCGAGGATAGGAGGTGCGTATTTTTTGCGCCAGGCCAGTATCTGTTTTGGTTCCCAATCGGGCGGGATAAGATGTTCATTCTGATATAATTCATTGACAATATCGACTACTTCCTGCGCTTGCCTATCCTCCTTCATATCCAGGAACTTCCTTTTACAATGCTGGAAACATGCCAGGGGGATGATGTCAGGATATTCTTCTTTCCTAAAGTCGGCGTAAGCGGCATATCCGTCTGTCTGTAAAGCCCCTTTATAATCAGTAAGCAGCTTTTCGGCTATGCTTTTAGAGCGGGAGCCGTTTTCATAAATAAAAGCGATTAATTCCGTATGGTTGGCATACATGCCCCAGAGATATCCTTTACGGACTTTCTTGCCCGATTCATTCTTTTCATTGACAAGCACTTTGTAATAAGTCTCATCCATTGACAGATAGGAATCTTCCAGTATGGACTTTTTCAGCACTTCGTACATACGCTCCAACAAACCGGCTGATTTCGCAATCAACCCATGGGCCGTTTGTTTGCAAAGGGCTATGCCCTGCTCGTTGAACAACTTGACGATCCTTTCCACCGGCAGGGAATAGATATAGCGCAATTGCAATATGCCGCTAAGGAAACTGCCATCATAGGAAGAGTTTTGCAGGGGAGCTTTGGGGGATTTGCCGTTGTATATGTTATCGCCTTGCACACAGTTGTACTGCCGATAGATATGTTTCTCAAACCAACCCGGGTGGTAAGAGTAACGGATGGAATCAGTGTGACTGATTATTCTGGCTTTAAGAGGGTCGAAGTCCGGATCGCAAGGATAGATCTCGTGCAAACGGGTTTCCACATTGAAATACTCTTTACGTTTCACCCCATTATTGCCGCGGCTTTTGGGATCGAACTTCGGTTCCTCCGGGATATTCTTTGCCTCCTCTTTTTCCTCTTGCTTGCGGTTTATCTTTTCGGACTTGTTTTCCAGCAGTTTGCCTAATGCGCGTTTCTGGTTTTTCAGCCTGTTGGCGTCTGCTTTGCTTTCCTGAAAAGAGGAGGTTAAGGACTGGAGGGTTGCCTGAAGTTCGCTCACACGGGATGTCAGGGACTCCACTTGCCGAAGTAACTCTTCTTCCCGCCTGCCGGCAGCCAAAAGTTGATCCCTGAGGAAAGTAATGGTATCCTGCAGTATGTTTGTCCTCTGTTTCCCTGTCATGCCGCAAAGATATGAAAAGGGAATGGAATTAAATAATTATGCCACAATTATTTTACTTGTAAATAACTGTGGCATAGATATATGTGATATAAAGGACGCCATTAGACAGGTCCCTTGAAGCGTTTGCGGAACCGTGCGCTTTTCAGGCTCACCCCCTCCATCATCAAAAAGAAACTTTCCCACCTCATCTGATAACGGCCACTGCCGGGGTCAAAACAAGGTATTTCAAACGTCCCCTCTTCCAGACGTTTCTGATAAAGGACAAAACCGCCTTTTTCCCAGTGCAGGAGCTTGATTATTGTACGGGATTTGTTAACGAACAAGAATACTTCACCCGATACGGGGTTACGCTTGAGATCGTTCCGGACAATCACGGACAAGGCATTGATCCCTGAACACATGTTTACATAGGGACATTCAGTAAATGTCTTTAAAAACATAAAATGGCATATGAAGATGCTTTGTTCATATCATCTCATATGCCATTTTTATTATCAATTTTTTCTCTCTGACCTAAAATCTTCTCCTTTCGGGCACGATGTTCCGGAAGAAGCCTGGGACTTCTTCTAATAGATTCTTTATACTTATGCTATGCAGCTCTCTTCTGTCTGTTTTTGATTTTATCAATCATCAATATGGCGTTTGCCGTATGTATTCCAAAGAAAATCCACAGGATTTCTGTTTTCCTGTTCCGTGCTTTGACTTTCGATAGCGAGTAATGCTGTTTTTGCGTACCGAAACTGCCTTCAAGCCTGGTGGCTCTTTCCCTTGAGAGTTCACTCCTGAGAACCTTCCTCACCCGCTCATCCTTCGCGACCCTTCCCTTGCGTACAAAGGAGGTTGATATCCCATATTTTGTACAGAACTTCCTGTTGGCATTATTGGCGTATATGGAATCGGCGGCCACACACCTGACCCTTACATTCATCAACTTCTGATGCATACGGATACAATCCTTCAAGCGTATGCCCTCATTGAATGCCTTGAAAGAGACGTGCTCGATGAACGAGATCCCGTCTATCTGTATGTTATTAACCTTTGCGCCGAACTCTACAGATTTTACCTCCTTGCCCCTTACGATAGGGCGTACGTAATGACGGTCAATACTGACAATACGGTCACTGACCTTCCTGCCTTCAAAGAGTTCCTTTTCCTGTACAAGGACCTTTCTGATGATGGAAAGCCGCTTCTGATAATCCTGTGTATATGTGAGTGAAGAGCCGTATTCTCTGTGAATGTCATCCCGTTGTATGATGAGTTTTTCCAGGAGTCTGATCATGCGACGCCTCAGCATCCTTGTCCTTGAAGCCTTCCTCTTTCTTTTCTTGCAATAGGATAGATAGGATACCGCAACATCCGCATATTTGTTACGGGGACGCCTTATGCCGAGTTGCCCACAATGTATGCGGATATGCCGGTAGAGCCATTCGATGCTTTCCCAAAGGAGCTTCATGTCCGTAGGGAAACGCATATGACTTTCATAGCATGTGGCATCGGTCATGCATACGTGAAGGTTCTCAAGATAAGGCTTCCAGTGTGAGGCAAGGATTTTCTGAAGGGAGTCGATGTCAAGACGGGATGCTATCTCATTACGGACAGCACTGATTATCTTGTAGTTCGTTATAGGGCAGGACGGGTCTATCATGATACCACAGAACAACTGATAGTGTATGTTTCCGTTAAGATGTTCTACCAATAACCTGTCAGAGAATCCGGTGTAAGCCTTCAGTACCATAAGGGCTATCTTCGAGGAAGGACTGAAACTGTTCCTGCGACCCAAGCGGGATTGTGAAAGGCCTATCTCTTTGGCTATGCTCTCGAACGGAAACACGGAATGAAGACTGCCAAGTTCACTCGCATGAAAACTCTTACGATATTTTTCCAGAATATCGAATTCTGTAAACCCTAAAGTAGGGTGAATTTCTGAAATATTTTGTATCTTCGCCATATCTTAGTGTGGATATTTCCCCCGTTTTGGCCGTCAAACCGTATTTTACGGGGGAATACCTAAAGATACAAAAAAGCCAACTAATTCGCAATACTTTTAGTATGAATTAGTTGGCTAATTTTATAGGATTTACTGAATATCCCTACATAGCGGGGACATAAATAGTAATTTAACGACTCGGTCAGCGCGAACATGTGTCCTCCTTTCTTCCGTAATAGAGGTGGATAAAATGGCACAATGTTTCGGCAACGCATTCTTTTATCTGGATGATTCCCCCGTCGGGGAATGTGATATGAATCCCTTTAAGCAGTTTCTCTGCATCCACTAAGCGGGTCTCTTTTACTTTTTCACGCCCTGTGAATTGAAGCGGGATCATTTCTCCCGCTTCACTCTGGCAGACGGCCTGATCTTCCAACTGCTTACAATGGTAGCGTTCCAATACTATTCCCAGTTGAATGGCCTTGGGATCCATGCCATGGCGGCGCATCCATTGACGAACGCTATCCGCACGCAAGCCATAGCTACGACAATAAGCTACAAAGTCTAAATCTTCGCCTGCTTTTAGACGATTTTTATACTCTTCTGCATACTCTTGAATACTTCTTCTTTCCATTTTTTTTAAGACAAAGGTAGAGACTCTTTTATAAGGGGAAAAGAGGGGATCGCGGAGACGCTTACGATTAATATAATAAAAGCGGGAGATAGAAAATTTCTATACTCCCGCCAACTTCATAGTTATCGTTTTGACTAAATTAACAGACTTAAAATGAAGTTCTCTTCACTTAAATCTGAAGGCCCGCTCTTACCCACCTCTTAATCATTACAAATCATAGTCTGACTTTGGTCAAATGTGGAGAAGATCTTTAATTTTATTCTCTTCCCTCTATGATGTTACAAAGGACGACTATTTAATTGGGATAAACAAATTAAAATCAATTTATTTTTCAATATTCGAAATTAAGATTGTTAACTCCTGAAATATATTAATCGGTGGTTCTTCTGTTCCACCGACCTTCTTAAACGAAGAAAGCCGACCCAAAACTGGATCGGCTTTCTTGCTCTAAAACGGCGGCTATCTACTCTCCCACTTTTACGCAGTACCATCGACGTGGTTGGGCTTAACTTCTCTGTTCGGAATGGGAAGAGGTGGATCCCCAACGCTATAACCACCTTAATATCTTTTTTTCTTATATATTAAGATTTTTGACTGGACAACCCCAAGGATTTGTCTTGTAACTCTTATGTTCTTTTCAAGCATACTGCCTATATAGCAACCCTTACATGATTTGAAAGTCCCGGGCTATTAGTACTACTCGGCTTCGACATTACTGCCCTTACACCTGTAGCCTATCTACGTCGTAGTCTACAACGACCCTTGAGGGATATCTCATCTTGAGGCTGGCTTCGTACTTAGATGCTTTCAGCACTTATCCAATCCAGACTTAGATACCCGGCGGTGCTCCTGGCGGAACAACCGGTAAACCAGTGGTCTGTCCAACACGGTCCTCTCGTACTAGTGTCAGAGCCCCTCAAATATCCTACGCCCACGATAGATAGAGACCGAACTGTCTCACGACGTTCTGAACCCAGCTCGCGTGCCACTTTAATGGGCGAACAGCCCAACCCTTGGGACCTTCTCCAGCCCCAGGATGTGACGAGCCGACATCGAGGTGCCAAACCGCTCCGTCGATATGAGCTCTTGGGAGCGATCAGCCTGTTATCCCCGGAGTACCTTTTATCCTTTGAGCGATGGCCCTTCCATGCGGAACCACCGGATCACTATGCTCTAGTTTCCTACCTGATCGACTTGTGAGTCTCCCAGTCAAGCACCCTTATGCCATTACACTCTACGACCGGTTACCAATCGGTCTGAGGGTACCTTTAGAAGCCTCCGTTACTCTTTTGGAGGCGACCACCCCAGTCAAACTACCCACCATACAGTGTCCTCTTTTCCAAGAGTTAGAACTCAAACAATCAAAGGGCCGTATTTCAACGGCGACTCCACAAACACTGGCGTGCCTGATTCATTGTCTCCGGCCTATCCTACACATCAATTGCCCAAATTCAATGTAAAGCTATAGTAAAGGTTCACGGGGTCTTTTCGTCCCATCGCGGGTAATCGGCATCTTCACCGATACTACAATTTCACCGAGCTCACGGTTGAGACAGTGTCCAGATCATTACACCATTCGTGCAGGTCGGAACTTACCCGACAAGGAATTTCGCTACCTTAGGACCGTTATAGTTACGGCCGCCGTTTACTGGGGCTTCAATTCAAACCTTCTCTTGCGATAAGCTCTCCTCTTAACCTTCCAGCACCGGGCAGGTGTCAGGCTGTATACTTCATATTTCTATTTCGCACAGCCATGTGTTTTTGTTAAACAGTTGCCTGGACCTATTCTCTGCGCCCAGCCTTACAGCTGGGACCCTTTATCCCGAAGTTACAGGGTCAATTTGCCTAGTTCCTTAACCGTGAATCACTCGAGCGCCTCAGTATTTTCAACCCAACTACGTGTGTCCGTTTACGGTACGGGTACTTTATGAATATGCTTAGCGGATTTTCTAGGGAGCCTGATTACATCCATATTGCCTTGTACAAGTACTCGGCATACTGTCAGGTTCAACTCTCGGGGCGGATTTGCCTACCCCGATCGACGCCTACACCCTTCAACCATCTATTCCGTCAGATGGCAGGACTGTCACTTCTCCGTCTCCACATCGCTCCATAAAGTAGTATGGGAATATTAAACCATTCTTCCATCGGAATCGCCGTTCGGCTTATCCTTAGGTCCCGACTTACCCTGATCCGATTAACGTTGATCAGGAAACCTTAGTCTTTCGGCGAGGGAGTTTCTCACTCCCTTTATCGTTACTTATACCTACATTTGCTTTTCCATGCGCTCCAGCAACGGTTATCCCTTACCTTCGACGCACATGGAATGCTCCCCTACCATGTATTACTACATCCATAGCTTCGGTAAACAGTTTATGCCCGAGTATTATCCACGCCAGACTCCTCGACTAGTGAGCTGTTACGCACTCTTTAAATGAATGGCTGCTTCCAAGCCAACATCCTAGCTGTCTCTGCAGTCTGACTTCGTTAGTTCAACTTAACTGTTATTTGGGGACCTTAGCTGATGGTCTGGATTCTTCTCCTCTCGGACGCGGACCTTAGCACCCGCGCCCTCACTCCTTATCAATATATAGCACGCATTCGGAGTTTATCTGGACTTGATAGGCGGTGAAGCCCTCGCATCCAATCAGTCGCTCTACCTCATACTATACTTAATAAAGGCTGCACCTAAATGCATTTCGGGGAGTACGAGCTATCTCCAAGTTTGATTAGCCTTTCACCCCTACCCTCAGTTCATTGGAACACTTTTCAACGTATACCCATTCGGACCTCCAGTTAGTGTTACCTAACCTTCATCCTGACCAAGGGTAGATCACTTGGTTTCGCGTCTACTCCCTCCGACTATGGCGCCCTATTCAGACTCGCTTTCGCTTCGGCTCCGGACCTGAAGTCCTTAACCTTGCCGGAGAAAGTAACTCGTAGGTTCATTATGCAAAAGGCACGCCGTCACATCTTACGATGCTCCGACCGCTTGTAGGCAGACGGTTTCAGGGACTATTTCACTCCTCTGTTCGAGGTGCTTTTCACCTTTCCTTCACAGTACTGGTTCGCTATCGGTCTCTCGGGAGTATTTAGCCTTACGGGATGGGCCCCGTAGATTCACACAGAATTTCTCGTGCTCCGCGCTACTCAGGATACCACTAAGCTTCGTCAAGGAGTCGTATACCGGGCTATCACCGTCTATGGCCATCTTTTCCAAGATATTCTACTTCCTTAATTTCTTGCTACGCCGTGGTCCTACAACCCCGACAATGCCTAAACATTGACGGTTTGGGCTATTCCGCGTTCGCTCGCCACTACTTGCGGAATCACTTTTGTTTTCTTCTCCTATGGGTACTTAGATGTTTCAGTTCCCCACGTTCGCTTTCCTTACGGAATGGCTGGCCTTCAACCAGCCGGGTTGCCCCATTCGGAAATCCCGGGATCAATGGTTATTTGCACCTACCCCAGGCTTATCGCAGCTTATCACGTCCTTCATCGCCTCCGAGAGCCAAGGCATCCACCGTCTGCCCTTACTTACTTTCTTTATCACTGACACTTGACGGATTCGCAATTTTGCAATTACTTATCCATCGCGCGTCGGATTGATATATCTTCAGTTTGCTCTTATTTATTCGTTACTTAACTTTTTTGAAGTTGTCCAATACGTCAAAGATCTTTTGTTTAATGAATAATTAATAATTAATAATTAAAAACCACTCATCTCATGTGGAGAATAACGGATTCGAACCGTTGACCCTCTGCGTGCAAGGCAGATGCTCTAGCCAGCTGAGCTAATCCCCCGTATAACAGGTGAAAGTGGACAAGGAAAAGTGGACAGTTTCTTAACTTTCAACTTTCAACTCTTAACTTTCAACTTCATAAGTAGTCCCAGGCAGAGTTGAACTGCCGACCTCTACATTATCAGTGTAGCGCTCTAACCAACTGAGCTATAGGACTGTCAACTGTTGTGTTGCCTGAGAGTTTCTCATCTCAGCTTCATCTTTCTCTTTACTGGTTGTCCAGTTTTAAGATCATATATGAATACATATTCAACCGTAGTACACGAGAACTACATACTTGTCATTCTCCTACTTTAACCAGATTCAAGCTCCAGAAAGGAGGTGTTCCAGCCGCACCTTCCGGTACGGCTACCTTGTTACGACTTAGCCCCAGTCACCAGTTTTACCCTAGGCCGATCCTTGCGGTTACGGACTTCAGGTACCCCCGGCTCCCATGGCTTGACGGGCGGTGTGTACAAGGCCCGGGAACGTATTCACCGCGCCATGGCTGATGCGCGATTACTAGCGAATCCAGCTTCACGGAGTCGAGTTGCAGACTCCGATCCGAACTGAGACATGGTTTGGAGATTAGCATCACATCGCTGTGTAGCTGCCCTTTGTCCATGCCATTGTAACACGTGTGTCGCCCCGGATGTAAGGGCCGTGCTGATTTGACGTCATCCCCACCTTCCTCACAGCTTACGCTGGCAGTCTCACCAGAGTCCTCAGCTTCACCTGTTAGTAACTAGTGATAAGGGTTGCGCTCGTTATGGCACTTAAGCCGACACCTCACGGCACGAGCTGACGACAACCATGCAGCACCTCGTAATCAGCTATTGCTAGAAGGCCTCTTTCAAGGCCGGTCCGACTACGTTCAAACCCGGGTAAGGTTCCTCGCGTATCATCGAATTAAACCACATGTTCCTCCGCTTGTGCGGGCCCCCGTCAATTCCTTTGAGTTTCACCGTTGCCGGCGTACTCCCCAGGTGGATTACTTAACGCTTTCGCTGTAGAGCTTACTGTATATCGCAAACTCCTAGTAATCATCGTTTACTGCGTGGACTACCAGGGTATCTAATCCTGTTTGATCCCCACGCTTTCGTGCTTCAGTGTCAGTTATGGTTTAGTAAGCTGCCTTCGCAATCGGAGTTCTGCGTGATATCTATGCATTTCACCGCTACACCACGCATTCCGCCTACCTCAAACACACTCAAGTCTTCCAGTTTCAACGGCAATTTTATGGTTGAGCCACAAACTTTCACCGCTGACTTAAAAAACAACCTACGCACCCTTTAAACCCAATAAATCCGGATAACGCTCGCATCCTCCGTATTACCGCGGCTGCTGGCACGGAGTTAGCCGATGCTTATTCATACGGTACATACAAAACACCACACGTGATGCACTTTATTCCCGTATAAAAGAAGTTTACAATCCATAGAACCTTCTTCCTTCACGCGACTTGGCTGGTTCAGACTCACGTCCATTGACCAATATTCCTCACTGCTGCCTCCCGTAGGAGTTTGGACCGTGTCTCAGTTCCAATGTGGGGGACCTTCCTCTCAGAACCCCTATCCATCGTCGGTTTGGTGGGCCGTTACCCCGCCAACTGCCTAATGGAACGCATGCCTATCTATCAGCGATGAATCTTTAACAAATAGTCCCATGCGGGACCCCTGTTTTATGGGGCATTAATCCGACTTTCGCCGGGCTATTCCCCTCTGATAGGTAAGTTGCATACGCGTTACTCACCCGTGCGCCGGTCGCCGGCAGTGTATTGCTACACCCCGATGCCCCTCGACTTGCATGTGTTAAGCCTGTCGCTAGCGTTCATCCTGAGCCAGGATCAAACTCTTCGTTGTTAAATTGTTTTTTATATCTTCGCTCAGAATCTCGTTATTTTATTGTAGTTCCTTGACGGTATGTTTAGTATTTCTACTACGTCTCTTGTACTACTTGTTGATATGTAAATCTTTCAAAGAACTTATGCTATCTTTCGATTGCGGCTGCAAAGGTAAGGACTTTTTTTTAACTGCCAAATTTTTTCGAAGAAAAATTTCGGAAAGTTTTTTTCAAGCCGCCGGTCGGTTGAATATGTCGCTTAGCTTTGCTAACCTCATCCCCCTATCCGGGCTACCTTCTATCATCATGTTGACTGCTGCCGTTCTCTCTCGAATGCGGGTGCAAAAGTAGAACTTCTAAACATACTATCCAAATAATTTGGAGACTTTTTTTCATCTTTTTTCCACAACTGATATTGGTTATTAAAGGTACGCACACACGAAAGGTTTTGTGCTCTTTTTTTACTTTGCCAGGAGACTATTATAAAAAAGCAAGAAGAAAGCGGGCCTTATCCAAAAGAAGAAAGACTGCAAAAAGAAGCGAAAAACAGAAACAATCTAAAAATAATATCTGGTACAAAGCATGAACAATTACATTTGCCAGTTGTTCCTAAAATGTATTTATGCGCTATACTAAACTAAATTTTACAATCATGGCAAAAGAAAGTGTTAAGATCCTTAAGGGCAAATTAGATGTAGACAACTTGTTAGTACAAATGAATGCTGCATTATCCGAAGAATGGTTAGCTTACTACCAATATTGGATTGGCGCCCTTGTAGCAGAAGGAGCTATGCGAGCAAACGTGCAGGCTGAATTTGAAGAACACGCCAAAGAAGAACTGGGGCATGCCAAACTGCTGGCAGACCGCATTATCGAACTGGAAGGTGTTCCTGTATTAGACCCGAAAAAATGGTCTGATCTTGCCAGATGCAAATACAGTATTCCGACAGACTTTGATGTAGTTAATCTGCTAAACCAAAATGTTGCATCCGAACGTTGCGCTATCGTACGTTACCAGGAAATCGCCGAATTCACAGACGGTAAAGACTTCACCACCTGCGACATCGCCAAGCATATCCTGTCTATGGAAGAAGAACACGAACAAGACTTGCAGGATTATCTGCAGGACATTGCAAGAATGAAGCAATCTCTCTTAGGCAAGTAAACTTAGGAACTTTGCAGAAAAATAACCCCGTCATTTTATTTATGAATTGGCGGGGTTATTTTTCTATTTACCTTAACTGCCATATCTGATTGATTATTGTACAAATCAGAGAATTGTCTTGGATATCCACAACTAAACGTATACTTTTGTCGTTATAATATAAAAAGGCTAAATTATGAAGAAGATTCTACAAGAGTTCAAACAATTTGCCATGCGCGGCAATGTGATCGACATGGCGGTGGGTATCATTATCGGCGGTGCCTTCGGTAAGATCGTATCATCTGCTGTAGGCGACATTATTATGCCTGCTATCGGTTTGCTGATCGGGGGCGTAAACTTCACCGATTTGAAGATCGTACTGAAACAGGCTGTAATGGAAGGTGACAAAGTTGTCTCGCCGGCAGTTTCCATCAACTATGGAAACTTTTTGCAGGTGACTTTCGATTTCATCATTATCGCATTTTCTATTTTTATGTTAGTAAAAGGGATTAACGCCCTGAACAAGAAAAAAGAAGAAGCACCGGCTGCTCCGGCTCCACCTCCTGCCGATATACAGTTGCTTACAGAAATACGTGATTTACTAAAAGACAAGAAATAATAAATTTAAAAGGATGCCGAAAAAGGGCATCCTTCCGCCAACTCATAAGGCATGGAGACAGTACTCCTGCCGGCAAATAATTAATAGGATAATATTTCAAGCCCAGTTTCCGTCATCAGGAACGTATGTTCCCATTGTGCGGATGGCAGTTCGTCTTCGGTAACGACTGTCCATCCGTCTTCTTCGTCGATAAAAACCTGCCAGGTTCCCATGTTGATCATCGGTTCGATCGTGAATACCATACCCGGGACCAGAAGCATCCCTGTCCCTTTCCGCCCGAAATGGCAAACCTCCGGCTCTTCATGAAATTCCAGTCCGACACCATGCCCACACAAATCGCGGACGACAGAGTAGCCGTTCTTCTCCGCATGGCGTTGGATGGCATTACCGATATCACCGACAAAACCGAACGGTTTCGCTGCCTGCATACCGATCTCGAGGCACTCTTTCGTCACCCGCACCAGCTTTTCTTTTTCAGGAGTCGTTTCACCAATGATAAACATACGAGAAGCATCCGAGTAATATCCGTCTAAGATAGTCGAAACGTCTACATTAATAATATCCCCTTCTTCCAATATCTCATCTTCGCTGGGAATGCCGTGGCAGACCACTTCATTAATAGAAGTACAGACGCTTTTAGGGAATCCTTCATAATTAAGAGGCGCCGGAATAGCTCCGTGCGAAACGGTATAATCATATACCAACTTATCGATCTCGGCGGTAGACATACCGGCCTTAACCTCGTTTGCAACCAAATCGAGCACACCTGTATTCACCACACTACTCCGGCGAATGCCTTCAATCTGCTCTGCTGTCTTAATCAATTTGCGGGACGGCACGAGATGGCCTTTATTCTGAAAGTAAAGTACTTTTTTGTCTAATTCGGTTAGTGGCTGCCCTTTAATGACGTGCCAATTGTTTTTAATTCTTCTGCTATGCATGGCTTTGTTTATTTATCCATACAAAGGTAGTGGTTATCGGGCATTATCCAGATACTTTTCCTTGAATATATTAAAACAAAGTATAAAGATCGAGATCAGGAGCGGCCCGAAGATAATCCCCATAAAACCGAACAGAGACAGACCGATGATGACACCGAATATGGTGATAAGCGGATGGGTATCCGCCATCTTCTTCTGTAAGATAAAGCGAATCAGGTTATCCACATTCGTAATAATAATCAGGGCATAAGCCGTCAGTCCGGCAGCATTCACCCAATCACCGGTCAACGCCATATAGAGAGCCAGCGGCAACCATACCAATGCGGTACCCACAACCGGAATGATCGTGGCAAAACAGGTCAGAAAACCGAAAAGGAAAGGACTCGGCACATTAAAGATCCAATACCCGAGCAGGGCAATCAACCCCTGGATGATGGCCAGCAACGGAATCCCGATCGCATTGGAGGTGACGATCATATTGATTTCGCTCAGGACGTTCTTCTTATTCTCGTCGCTAAAAGGCAGAATGCCATAAACATATTTCTCCATCTTGGCGCCGCCGATCAGCATAAAATAGAGTATCAACACCAAAACGGCCACATTGATGGCGAAACCGCTGATTCCCCCCATCAGCGCCTGCCCTATCTTCGGGAGGATGGAGACGGCAGACATGATATTGGAAGTGTCGAGCACGTCATATCCGGTCCGTTGCTCGATCAGGTTCGCGATATGCTCCGCCGACTTCATCAATTGGGTCGGGTCCAAGTTGAAATTTTGCAGCTTATTGATGAACAGCCAGACAGCCAGCGAAAGCGGTATCAAGAAACAGAGAATCGTCTCCAACAACAGGATTATAGCGACAAAACTACGCCGCCAATGTTTCTTTTCTGTCAGATACAACATTTGTTTCCTTACCAATATATAAATAGTACACGCTCCCAGTATACCTCCCAGAAAAGGAATGAATTCAACAAAAAGAATTACTCCCAACACGATGATAATCGTAACCAAAGAGTATTTCCAATATTGTTCCTTTACGTTTATTTTGTTATTTTGCATCATTATACATCATATATATACATAACAATACGGAAGAACGGTTGTTTATTTGCACCTGTCAATATAGGCTGAAATCGGAGGGTTTGATTACGAAGCCTATCCTTATCATGCTTTTAAACTTATTATAATCCAGGAGATTCTCTCCAAAGCCATTATAATATTGGAGGAAGAAATATTGATTCTCATTGTTGTTGAACTTGTAACTCAGTTCCACCTGGGTGTTAAAGCTGGTCCAGGTTTTGCGCTTGGTCAGGATCACACCGCAATTAAAGCGACGGTTATTGGTCCGGTAATTGGCCGCCACCTGAAAGATCCCGTTATACTTCAGCAGGTCTTTGTTGTATTTGCCGTCCACAATCGGTATCCAGGTCTTGAACTGTGCCTCCCAGTTCGGCGAAAGGGTGATCGCAACCGCAAAAGTGACTTTATTCCAGCTTCGGGAAGCGGTACTGTCTTTCCCGTTCGATTCATGTTCGAGCATAAGATATCCTTTACCTATATATTTATTATGGTAGACGATCAGATGCCCCAAGCCGATGCCGGGATTAAAATTCAGGTCTTTCATAGGCAACGATTCCTGAAAGACATTCCAAAAAGCCTTCTGGGTGTACTGAATGAATAAATAAGAATCGAATGGCAATTTACTTTTTGTCAGTCTCTGGGCGATACTCAACTGGAATTTCACATCCGAATTGGCAGCAGTCGGTTTATGCCCGAGAGTCGTCCCTCCTATGAAATAATTGTCTTTAAACAAAGTGAAATACGGCATCTTGTCCAAAATAGCCCGGATACTGTCGGCGTTATAAGCATTCGCCACAATTCTTTCTCCGATAGTTTCTCCCTTCTTTTCCTGTGCCGGCAAGGTACAGGCCATCACTGACAAAAGCAGGAGCATCACGATTCTCTTCATAAAATGCATCAAGTTTATTGAGTCGATAAAAATTCCAGCAAAGATATACGAATCAAAGAATGATAATTCGCCTGTTTAGCACCGATATTGGTCATTTCGTTATCATTCTTTTAAATAAAACCAATTACCGAAAGGTTAGTTCATTTTTTCTATCTTTGCACGCATGGAAAAGATAAAAAACTATTACCAGGATATTGTCACGGCATACACCCGCAGAGCCGATAGTCTGAAGAAAAAAATTCATTTGCTCGGAAGCATCCGTTTATTGTTAGTAGCCGGTTTGATCGCCATGATCTGGTTTTTCAAATCCGAAGACTGGAAAGTGCTGGCCGGGATCGCCGTCCTGTTTATTATCCCGTTTATCGCCTTGATGGTCTGGCACACCAAACTGTTTGCCAAGAAATGCTATGCCGAAGCACTGGCAAAACTTTGCCAAAACGAACTGAACGGATTGGATTACGATTTCAGCGCGTTCGACGGAGCACCGGAGAAAAGCTCCGCAGAACACTCGTTCAGCCTTGACCTGGATTTGTTTGGAGACCATTCTCTTTTCCAGTCCATCAACCGTACGGTCACCTTTATGGGAAAAGAGATACTGGCCGGCTGGTTTATGCAGCCGCTCACCGACAAGACTATGATAGCAAGGCGCCAAGAAGCGATTCGCGAACTGGAATCGTTCACACAGCTCCGGCAACATTTCTATGTGACAGGCGTCCTCCATCCGGGAAACAAGGGCGATCAACAACTTGTCTCTTTATTAGGCAAAACGGCCCCCAGCCTGACGGACAGCAAAACGTGGAAACTGCTCATCTACCTGATCCCTTCCATCTGGGTATTGATCGCGATAGGATGCGCCCTGAACCTGCTCCCGATATCGATAGCCGGCGTGTTTTTCGGATTTTCTTTCCTTGCCGCTTACATCAATGCAAAGCAGATCACAACGGTGCACAATTCATTGGATAAGATGGAACAGATCTTGCACACGTATTCCAACCTGATCAAATGTATCGAGTGTGAAAATTTCCAATCCGCCGAGTTAACCGACATCCGCAACCGCTTTGCGCGCGACGGGCAAACGGCCTCCTCGATCATCAAAAAACTATCCGCCCATATCGGTGCGCTGAACCAACGTTTCAGCACAATCGGCGTCATACTGAATATTTTCACTTTGCGTGATACCCGCATGGCGATGAAGCTGGAAAAATGGAAGATGAGACATGGGGATGACACGGAACACTGGTTCGAGGCATTGGCTTTGTTCGATGCTTACTGTTCGCTGAGCGGGTTTGCTTTCAATCACCCGGAATATATTTATCCGGAGATAGCAGACACGTATTTCAAAATGGAAGGTAAGGCGCTCGGACATCCGTTGCTACGCCGGGATGTATGCGTAAAGAATGACATCGACATCCGGAAAAGTCCCTGGTTCCTGATCATTACGGGGGCGAATATGGCGGGAAAAAGCACTTACCTGCGCACAATCGGCGTCAACTATCTGCTCGGTTGCATCGGTGCTCCGGTTTGTGCAGCGTCGTTGACCTTGTATCCGGCGCGGATGGTGACCAGCCTGCGTACTTCCGATTCGCTTGTGAGCAACGAATCTTATTTCTTTGCCGAACTGAAACGGTTAAAGATGATTATCGACCGCTTGCAACAGGGCGAAAAGCTTTTCATCATTCTGGATGAAATCCTGAAAGGGACCAATTCGATCGACAAGCAGAAAGGTTCTCTCGCCCTGATGAAGCAATTAGTGGCGAACCAGGCTTGCGGTATCATTGCCACACATGATCTGGCATTAGGCGAATTGGAACAGGAATTCCCCAATCAGATCAAGAACTACCGCTTCGAGGCCGACATCCAAGACAACGAACTGACCTTTTCCTACCAATTGCGGGAAGGTGTGGCCCAGAATATGAATGCTTGCTTCCTGATGAAGAAGATGGGGATAACAATTGCTCAATCTTCAGAAGAATAAAGAGATTTTTTCGACACAAAGGCTTTACATTTTGTGAAGTTTATTCTTTTTTTGTAGGTAAAGAACAAATGAAATGAATATACTGCATAGAGAACGCATTGATAAATTTTCAGTTAACATGCGGATTCTGTAAGAAGTCTTCAGCGCTGGGTGGATATCGTAGAAGATGCTTCTTGGAAAAATCACGCTGATTTAAAACAGGATTTTCCCTCTGCCGACTATGTAGGAAATAGCAGGTATGTGTTCAATATAAAAGGCAACAGTTACAGAATGGTAGTAGTAGTTATCTTTGTTGCTGGTATTTTGACGATACAATTTATTGGAACACATGAAGAATATGATCGAATTAATTGTTCAACTATTTAAGAAGGAAAGAGATGGAAAAGAAACTTGAACATATTAAATGTATAGACACTCCTGAATTATATGACGAGGCAATGACCTATGTAGATACTCTTATTCATGAAGCTACTACAAATGGCTCATTGTGTGATCCGGATACTGACAACGAATATACGCATGAGATCGAACGTATAGGTAGTATGTGTGCAGATTATGAGGCTCTGAACTATAAGGCTAAATCATTGAAATTTAAATCGCCTCTTATAACATCAATAGAAATAGAGCTAAAAAAACGTTCATTAAAACAACGCCAAGCAGCCGAATTTTTGGAGGTGAAAGAATCAACTTTCAGTCAAATCATGACAGGTAAACGACCAGTTTCCATGCGCATGGCAAAACGGTTATATGAAAAACTAAATATCGACCCTGCACTGATTTTAAGATTTGCTTAATACGACATTCAAAAGCATAAACGACTGGCAGCCAGCATTCCCAATTCTCACTGTTTTCATAGGCATGAGAACTTTTTCTCACAGGCATGAGAATAAATACTCATCGACATGGGAAAACTTTCTCATAGGCATGGGAATCCATACCCGTGCCTACGAGAAAACAGTTCCATGCTTATATGACAACTTTCTCATGCTTATGCCAAACGATTCGTATTCTTATAAATCAAACTTATAACCTAATGAGATATAAAAAGTCCTGTTTTGGAACCCTGCCACATCTTTATAAACGCTTGTCAATCCCAATAAATACCTGAAATCAAGAAGAAGTCCGTTGTTGGCTTCATATCCTGCACCGAAGACGAGGCTGAAATCGATCGGTTGTTTCTTTCCCATCAACTCCTGCGGCTGTACCTCTTCACCATACCTCAACCTTCTTTTAAGCAGAAAACCGATCTGTGGCCCGAACTGGAGATTCAGCCCTGTCTTATGTGTAAATTTGGCCAAAAGAGGGATTTCCAGATAATGCAAGGCGATATCCATATCCGATGGAACCTCATCTATATTTTCATATTCATAAATCCAATCTTTCAACTTATACCCATTCTTCATATACAACAATTCAGCTTGCAAGCTGAAATAAGGATTGAAGTGATATTGGGCAAAGAAACCACCGTTCACCCCCATACAGTATTTACTATCAAGTTCCGTGCCACCACCCGGGAAATGAACAGTTGAACCATTCAGCCCAACTTTACCTCCAGCAGACCATTGGGCATATAAAGGAAAGAAAAGAAACAGGAGAATCACTGAGAACAATGATTTTCTTACATTCATACTCTCTCTGTTTTATATTTATTTCCTGTACTTCTCTATCTCCGGCAAATGCCGCTTAATCTCATTGATACGGGTGGCGTCGCTGGGGTGCGTGCTCATAAATTCGGGGGTGGAGCCGGATTTGCCGGCGGACATTTTTTGCCAGAAATTGACGGCGACTTCGGGGTTATAGCCGGCCATTGCCATAAAGACCAGTCCCATATAATCAGCTTCGGATTCGTGTTTACGGGAGAAAGGCAACATGACACCATATTGAGCACCCAGACCGTAAACAGAAGTGCCGATCTGCTGGACGGCAGCCGATTTATTGCTTAACGCCTGCCCCAATATCTGCGCACCGTATTGAGCCATCAGTTGCTGACTCATACGCTCGTTGCTGTGTTTGGCTACGGCATGCGCCACTTCATGACCGACCACGACAGCCAGTTCGTCGTCCGATGAGACCAGTTGCATCAATCCTTCATAGACAACGATTTTTCCGCCCGGCATACAAAACGCGTTAACCTGCGGATCGTTCACGAGGTTAAACTCCCAGGCGAAGTTCTTGATCTCACTCTCCAATCCGTTGTTTTTCAGATATTGCTCGGTAGCGGCAGCAATCCTTTTACCGACACGTGTCACCATGGCGGCTCCGTCTTTTGACGATGACTTCTTAGCCGATTTCATATAATCGGAATATTGGGTCAGGCTGGACGATAACACTTCCTGATCCGAAACAAGCAATACTTGTCTTCTTCCAGTCAGCGGAACACTTCCGCAACTGCTTAGCAACAGTAACATTGCGACGAATAAACCTGTAATCTTCTTCATTTTTTATCCTTTATTTATACTGTTTGCAAAAGTATGATTTCTATTGATAATAAACAATTCGCAAAGGCTTTTTGCTCAATAGATGATGATTATGGTGATTTATGCAAAAAAAGAACAGCAGATTGCATAATTATTCAATTATACTCTTTATATTTGCAGCCTTGTTGCATAAATATACAAGTATGAGTACAAAAAAAGAACGATTGGATGCCATCTGCCGCATTATACAGGCTGAGAAAATAGGTAATCAGGAAGAGCTGCTTAAACAATTGGAGAATAGCGGATTCCAGGTTACCCAAGCGACCCTGTCACGCGACATAAAGCAACTGAAAGTCGTCAAAGTACATGACGAAAACGGGAACTATGTATATCGTCTGCCCGATTATCCCGCACTTAAGCGACCTGTGAAAGAGCAGACGCAGCATCATCCCAACATCGAGTTTTCGGGTAACCTGGCCGTCGTCAAGACACGTCCGGGATATGCAATGGGAATCGCTTCGGATATCGATACGCATGCGCCCCATGAAATACTGGCCACGATCGCCGGAGACGACACCATCCTGATCATCCCGCGCGACGGGGTTAACAAAGACAGGATAATCAAAGCGTTGGAGCATTTCATTTAATAACGGAAGATAAAAGAACAAACATAAAATGGAACAAGAAAGAAAAATTGATGTGATGATTGCTGAAGCTTGCCACGAGGAATATGTGGATATTATCCTCGAGACGATCGAGGCCGCAGCCAAAGTGCGCGGAACCGGTATCGCCAAGCGTACGCATGAATACGTTGCCCAGAAGATGAAGGAAGGAAAAGCCGTCATTGCCCTGGAAGGCAACAAATTTGCAGGTTTCAGCTATATCGAGTCTTGGGGTAACAAACAGTATGTGACCACTTCCGGCCTGATCGTGCATCCGGACTTCCGCGGACTGGGCATAGCCAAGAAGATCAAGGAGATGACATTCCAGCTGGCCCGTATGCGATGGCCGCACGCCAAGATTTTCAGTCTTACTTCGGGTGCTGCCGTTATGAAAATGAATACGGAGCTGGGATATGTACCGGTCACTTTTGCCGACCTGACGGACGACGAATCGTTTTGGAGAGGCTGTGAAGGTTGTGTCAACCACGATGTTCTCGAACGTACCGGCCGCCGTTACTGCATTTGCACAGGAATGCTTTTCGATCCGGACGATCCTCATCGGGCCGAGAGGGAGGCAAGGGAAAAGAGATAATGTGCCAATGATAAAGAGGTCATATAATTATAGAATAACAATAAAATAGATATACGAAAATGAAGAAAAAAGTAGTAGTCGCATTCAGCGGAGGATTGGATACATCTTTTACGGTTATGTATCTGGCAAAGGAAAAAGGATATGAAGTGTATGCAGCTTGTGCCAACACAGGCGGTTTCAGTGAAGAACAGCTGAAACAGAATGAAGAAAACGCCTACAAACTGGGTGCAACTAAATATGTGACAATCGACGTTACAAAAGAATATTATGAAAAGAGTCTGAAATATATGGTCTTCGGCAATGTGCTCCGCAACGGGACTTACCCGATCTCCGTTAGCTCGGAACGTATTTTCCAGGCGCTGGCAATCGCCCGTTATGCAAACGAGATCGGAGCCGACGCGATCGCCCATGGTTCCACAGGAGCCGGAAACGACCAGATCCGTTTCGACATGACATTCTTAGTACTGGCTCCGAATGTCGAGATCATCACCCTGACACGCGATATGGCGTTGAGCCGCGACTACGAAATCAACTATCTGAAAGAACATGGTTTTGAAGCGGACTTCACGAAACTGAAATATTCTTATAATGTAGGTTTGTGGGGAACTTCCATCTGCGGTGGCGAAATCCTCGACTCCACACAAGGTCTGCCGGAAAGCGCTTACCTGAAACAGGTGAAGAAGACCGGCAGCGAAGAGCTCCGTCTCGAATTTAAGAATGGTGAAATCCATGCTGTGAACGGCGAAGTATTCGAAGATAAGATTGCCGCTATCCAGAAAGTGGAAGAAATCGGTGCTGCCTACGGCATCGGCCGGGATATGCACGTTGGAGATACGATCATCGGTATCAAGGGACGTGTAGGATTTGAAGCTGCCGCTCCGATGCTGATCATCGGTGCTCACCGCTTCCTTGAAAAATATACACTGAGCAAATGGCAGCAATACTGGAAAGACCAGGTTGCCAACTGGTACGGGATGTTCCTGCACGAAAGCCAGTACCTCGAACCGGTCATGCGCGACATCGAAGCAATGTTGCAGGAATCGCAACGCAATGTAAACGGAACGGTGATCCTGGAACTCCGCCCGCTGTCGTTCTCTACCGTCGGCGTCGACTCGAAAGACGACCTGGTGAAGACCAAGTTCGGCGAATACGGAGAAATGCAGAAGGGCTGGACAGCCGAGGATGCAAAAGGCTTCATCAAGGTTACTTCCACTCCGTTGCGTGTTTATTATAACAATCACAAGGAAGAAGAGATATGATCAAGATAGGAATTATAGGTGGTGCGGGATATACGGCAGGCGAATTGATCCGCTTGCTGCTGAACCATCCGGACGCCGAGATTGCATTTGTGAACAGTACGAGCAATGCCGGCAATAAGGTCACGGACGTACACAGCGGATTGTATGGCGAAACGGATTTAGTATTTACGGACGAGTTGCCTTTGGACCAGATCGACCTTCTCTTCTTCTGTACCGCTCATGGCGACACGAAGAAGTTTATGGAAAGCCATACCGTACCTGAAAACGTGAAGATCATCGACCTCAGCATGGACTACCGCATCGAAAGCCCTGAACACGATTTCGTTTACGGCCTGCCCGAACTGAACCGTCGCCGCATCTGCAACGCGCAGCATATTGCAAACCCCGGATGTTTTGCCACCTGTATCCAATTAGGCATTTTACCGTTGGCGAAACATCTGATGTTGAACTCGGAATTGCATGTGAACGCGATCACGGGATCGACAGGAGCGGGCGTCAAACCGTCGCCTACCTCCCACTTCAGTTGGCGAAACGACAACATCTCGATCTATAAACCGTTCACGCACCAGCATCTGGCAGAGATCGGACAGAGTTTGCGGCAGTTGCAGAACAGCTTCAACAGTGCGATCAACTTTATCCCGGTGAGGGGTAATTTCTCACGAGGCATCTTCGCCACGACTTATCTGGATTGCAGGGTCGAACTGGACGAGATCAAGCGTATTTACGAAGAGTATTACAGTGATCATTCGTTCACCTTCGTCATAGACAAGAACCCGGATCTGAAGCAGGTGGTGAATACGAACAAATGCCTGATCTACCTCCAGAAACAGGAAGACAAGCTGCTTATCGTTTCGATGATAGACAACCTTTTGAAGGGAGCGAGCGGACAGGCGGTCCACAACATGAACCTGTTGTTCGGCCTGGAAGAGACGGTAGGATTGCATTTGAAGCCTTCGGCGTTCTAAATGATTTATGATTTATGATTTATGATTTGAAAGCATACACAATCAGACCATAAGCCATAAATCATAAATCCCCTATAAATCATAAATTATAAATTATAAATCTAATGACTCTATTCGACGTATATCCATTATTCAATATAGAGATCGTAAAAGGCAAGGGATGCCATGTATGGGATACAGAGGGGAAAGAATACCTCGACCTGTATGGCGGACATGCCGTGATCTCGGTCGGCCATAGCCATCCCACTTATGTAAAGGCTATCACCGAACAGGTAAATAAGTTGGGATTCTATTCCAACTCCGTTATCAACAGCCTCCAGCAGAAGTTGGCAGACCGCTTAGGCAAGGCATCCGGCTATGACGACTATTCGCTGTTCCTGATCAACTCAGGGGCCGAAGCCAATGAAAACGCCTTGAAGTTAGCCTCTTTCCACAATGGCAAGAAGCGGGTGATCGCTTTCAAGCATGCCTTCCACGGACGCACATCGGCTGCCGTGCGCGTGACCGATAACCCGAAGATCATCGCTCCGGTGAACGAAGACCTGGCTGTGACCTATCTGCCTCTGAACGATGCGGCAGCAGTAGAAGCCGAATTGCAGAAGGGGGATGTTTCTTCGGTCATCATCGAAGGTATTCAAGGTGTGGGCGGCATCCAGTTGCCGACCGATTCGTTTATGCAGGAGTTGCGTGCCTTGTGTACGAAATATGAAGCCTGCCTGATCTTAGACGAAATCCAGTCGGGATACGGACGCAGCGGCAAGTTCTTCGCCCACCAGTATGCCGGGATCAAGCCGGATCTGATTTCGGTGGCAAAAGGCATCGGCAACGGTTTCCCGATGGGCGGATTGTTGATCAGCCCGATGTTCAAGCCGGTATACGGGATGCTGGGGACGACTTTCGGTGGTAATCATTTAGCTTGTGCGGCAGCCATTGCCGTGCTGGAGATTATGGAGGATGAGAAGCTGATCGATAATGCGGCAAAAGTAGGGGCTTACCTGTTGGATGAGTTGCATAAGCTGCCGGGAATTAAGGAAATTCGCGGGCGCGGTTTGATGATCGGTATCGAGTTTGAAGAGTCAATCAAGGAAGTGCGCAGCAAGTTGTTGTTCGAGGAGAAGGTGTTTACGGGAGTGGCCGGGACAAACACGATCCGCCTGTTGCCGCCGCTCTGCCTCTCTATGGACGAGGCGAAAGAGTTCATCGTGCGGTTCCGCAAAGTGCTGAATGCTTAACGAACCGTCGTTACAAGGCTTAATTGTTTCTTTATATAATAAGATCCACCATCGGAGTTTCCGGTTGGTGGATCTTTTATTTGGGGGGGTGATAATTTATCCTATTAATTGAACTTCTCCACCGTATAGGTAAAGATCAGGGTTGAACCGCCGGGAATGCCTCGGTAATCAGAATAGCCATATCCTAAGTAAGCAGGGATAATCGCCTCGACCCGTTCGCCGACCGTATTATTCAACAAGACTGCTCCCAGCCCGGGAACAACACCTGCGGGCGTAAGATCCATCGACATCTCCTTCTGGAAATTCTGGCCGCTGATAAAATCACCTTTCAAAGTCATTGTTATAGAGGTCTGGCTCGTCGGATATTTCGTTTCCTCTCCCTCCTTGCTTAGCACACGATACAAAGCGGTGTCGCCACCTAAAAGGACCGGCTTGTAAAGCAGTTCCCCATCTTCACCCTTCAATACTTTCTTTTCGCGGATGTAGTCGCGGTTCTTTTCGAAATAGGCAATCTGTTCGGCAGAGAAGCCGTTGTCGTCATCCCCACAAGCGGTAAACCCGGCCAGCAGCACCATCATCAGGCAGGCTACGGCATAAATAGATCTCTTCATTTGTTCTTTAGTCTTTTATTGTTTTGAAGGCACAAAGATAGCATACAAAGCAATACGACACAACCGGAAGGATCAATTCACCACAAAGGTATAGCTACCGGAACCGATCTTCCCGGCATAGAGGAACGGCTCGCCCTTCACCTTAACGGCTTTCACCGGAGCACCGTTATTCGTGACGGTATATTTGCCGGACGGGAGCGGAAGATAGACTTCGGCATCCATATTGGCGGGAACCGTCACTTTCAGAATGTAAGCGTCCGACTTATTCTCCACGGCCATGCGGATCGCGCCCCGGATCGTCGGGATCGTAGCCTCCGCCCATTCGAGCGAGGCGAGCTGCGGCTTGATGCGGGCAGTCCCGAAGCCGGGAGTCAAAGGCTCCACTCCCATCAGGCGGCGCGGGATGATATTGGCAGGGGCGGCTCCCCAGGCATGGTTCCAGTCCTGGTTAGGCTTGTACTTATTGTCCCAGGCTTCGAGCGAGATGGTGGAGCCGACGCGGATCATATTGTACCAGCTGCGGTCGTCCGTCTTGGTCAGCAGATGCAAGGCGTACTCGGCGGCGTTTGCTTCGTAGAGGGCATCCATCAGGAATTGCGAGCCATAGACGCTGCAAGCCATTCCGCGTGTCCGGATAAAGTCGGCGACGCTTTGTTTCTTTCCAGCCGGAACCAGGTCGAATGCCAACGGGAACATATTGCCATGCAGGGAAGCATGTCTGGTGTCGGCAGCAAGGCCGTCCGTGAAACAGCCCATGCGGGTATTGAAGAACGAACGGATAAACCGTCTTTTGAAAGCATCCGATTCGGAAGCATAGAAAGCGGCGTCGTCCGTCTTTCCCAAAGCAGCGGCAATACCTTTCATCTGCTTCAGAGCCTCATAATGCCAAGCATTCGTCACCCCGTTATAATCGGTAAAGGCAAATCCGTCGTCTTCTCCCCCTTGCTTCTTTCCCAGACCGAGGATTCCGGTATGCGGCCAGTCCACGATATCCCGTATCTGCCCTTTGAAACGGATCGAGCGAAGGAAGTCATCCGTTTGCAGCCCGGTCGTCGTGCTGATCAGCCCGTTCTTCTCCCGGAGGGCCATCAGGACACGCGGCTTCAACCATTCGTAGTTAGATTCGAGTGAGCGGCTGTCCCCGGTGTACAGGTAATCATACCAGGCGATCGATAAGGCCTGCAAGATCCACTCGGTCGGCCAGGTCGGATGTTTCAACAGGTACTCATGCGAACGGCGGGCAATCGCATATTCGCGATCCACCCCGTAGTGGCAAAGCTGGTTGATCAGGGCATCCGCTTCATAAGGAATACGCTCGCGGTCGCCATCCACATAAACGCCTAAGAAAGAAGTAGCACGGACAGAATATTTGCAAAGTTCCCAAATCTGGTTCAGCGTATCATTGGAACAACGGAAAGAAGAAGCTGTTTCATCAAACGGATAATGTACCGTTTCACGGACAATGGCTGCAGGCAACAAAACCGCCTCATATCCCTCGATCTCGCAATAGCGGAAAGGGAGCACCTCGCCGATATATTCCGGCATCAGCACGGCTGCCGGCCCGGTATTTCGTTTGTCTTTACCGATCTTGATCCGGTAAGTATTGGTTCCCTTCAGTAAAGCCAACGGATAACGGTGATAGCGGATCGTCGACTTACCGGGATCGCGCAGGATGCGTCCGCCTTCGAGACATTCCCCAAGATGCACGATCACAGAATCCTGCCTGCCGTCGGATGCCAGCGTCAGCACCAACTGTCCGAAAGCATCCCGCCCGAAGTCGACGAGATACGTGCCGGGGTTGATCTTCTTTATTCCAGTCGGGAACTCCATTGTCTTTACCTGCGGATAATAGGCTGTTTCATATTCAGCCAAGCGGTCGGCGGTGCGGAATGCTTTCACTTCCGACCACTCGCTTTCTCCTTCGGTGTTGGTCACTGTCTTCACCCGCCAGAAATAGGGCTTGCCGGGTTCCAAGGCTTTGCCGGCATAGCGGACGGCGACGGACTGGCCGCTTTCGACCTCCCCGCTATCCCATAGATTGCCTTTGCCGGAGACGGCATCCTCGCGGTTGTCGGCCACGATCAGGCGGTAAGCTGTCTGGCGCGTCCCT
Organism: Parabacteroides vesiculifaciens; assembly: GCF_049860805.1. Lineage (NCBI taxonomy): Bacteria > Pseudomonadati > Bacteroidota > Bacteroidia > Bacteroidales > Tannerellaceae > Parabacteroides > Parabacteroides vesiculifaciens. Next base: position 52,898 of record NZ_CP187555.1, on the reverse strand, counting down.
TGTGCTTCGCCGGGCACGATCCAGGAAAAGGCGGGATGCGTCGAGCGGATGGCGGCATATTGCAAAGGCTCGATCGCCTCGTCTATCTGCCAAACAGGAAGGTTCGAGGCAAAGCCGTTCTGCCACGTCCGTCCGGTATGTTCGACGAGGTCGGTCATCAAGCCGGAGGGTTTCTTATCGGAGGCCTGCAGGCAAAAAGACGAGAGGGCAAAGGAGGCCAAAAGGGTGAAGCGGTTCAGTAATGTACTCATGGTATTTTTGTTTTTTCGTAATTCGGGGATAAAGATAGAATGAATGAGAGGTTCATCCCTTCATATATTTGACATTTTTCTTTTGAAAAATGCACAAAGGAAAATCGAAATACACTTGCATATCCATAAGATAAAAACTATCTTTGTCTCTGACGAATCGGGAAGTTGAGCTAAAAACACAGGGTGTGTTTTTCCGGAAAACAATGTCTGAGAGCCGGACATACCCTATGACAAGCACCAAAACAGCGTAGAAAAGTAAAACATACCCCGTGTATGCCTCCAAAACAACGTAAAAAAGGAATCCATACCCCGTGTATGCCTTTAAAACAATGTAAAAAGAGAAAACACAGCGCATGACAGGCTTCAAAACAATGTTTTAAAGGGAAACACATGCTTACATTATTAATTTTAAAACGAAATACCTATGGAAATTCAAAGTTACAACACAAGGACGTTGTTAAATAACCAGCATCTGACTTTTCTGCGAGAGTTCGAAGCGCTTATCCTCGAAAAAACGGCGGAGACGCTGGAAGTAACCCAATTATTCGACGAATATCAGGCAGTCGTGCAAGCGGAAGACGACGGTATCCTCAAAATCACCAAAAGTGCACTGACTGCCGAAATGCAGGTCGCAGACGTGGAACGGGGTAATCTGCTAATCGGGGGAATGGATAGAGCGCATTCGGCTGAACGTCATTTCAAGGTGGATTACAAGGCGGCCGCAATGCGTCTCAAGGTACTGAACAATGCTCATCGCAATGCATATAAAGCAGGTTTCGACGACGAGACCAGCCGTATCCGTAATTATATCCAGGAAATCAGATCGGAAAAATATAAAGCGGATGCCGACCTGATCGGGTTGACCGAATGGATGGAACCGCTCGAAACGGCCAACGAACTTTGTGCCAAGCTGGCGGACCAACGTAACACGGAAACGAGAGACAAAGAGGCTATCGGCAAAGTGAAAGATCTGCGTGAAAAGTCTGATCCGATCTATCGCAAATTAGTCAAACGAATCAACTCCCTTACCAATGTCTACGGCGATGAAAAATACGCCGACCTGATCACCCGCTGGAACACGCGCATCGACCATTATCGTGTCACCGTCTCTCAACGCCTCGGCGCCGGAAAGGGCGGCAGCACAGGCAAGGGCGACAACACGCCGACGCCTCCTCCGTCGGGTGGAGGTGGTGAAGAGGAAAGACCGGGGGAATTGTAGGAACCGGATCGCTTACCACTAAATCAAACGGCGGATCGCTGCATTTCAAATTTGCAACTATCCGCCGTTTCTTCGTTAATCCGATCTTCCCCCGGTTTGCTATTTTGGTCTACCTATATCCTTGTAATTGATAGGATAGTCTTTCCGGCATTTTTCAAGTTCCTCGTCTGTCATCTTCGTGTAAATGGAACAGCCGTAGATTTTCGTAAAGTTTTCACCTCCTCTAAAAGCCATAAATTCGATTACCTTCAGTGTGTTGCTGTCTAAAGACAAAATTTTCATGAAAGGGAACGGATAAGTACTTCCCTGTATGGTATTGTCTTTCTCTTCATACGTGTAAGTTTGCTCCCTGTAACAATTGGCTGGTTCGGCATCAAAATAAAAGAATTCGGTGTAAGTGTCTTTGCCAAAATAATATTTTGAAGGTCCTATGCCAATTAAATCTTCATAATAATCATTTTCCGAACACTTTCCATTCACATCGATTTCACGGGTTGCGACCCATTTCCAACCGTTTCCCACAAGATTTTTCTCAAATTCAGCCTTTGTTACAGGCTTGGCATCAGACAAAGACCATTCTCCATCTTCTTCCTGCTCGAATTTTATCTCTTCGAATTCCTCTTTAAAGAAGTCTGAATCACTACAGGCAACTAAGAGGCACATCATGAAAGATATGCAAACTGTTCCAAATAATTTTAATTTTTCCATATGTATTTATTTAATGATTTTTTTATTTCGAGAAACGTTGCAAGTTAATAATTTATTTAGAATAATCTACTTCTTTTTCATTTCCTTTGTCCATCTCACAAAACATTCCTTCCTTTGCATATAGCTAATTATTAAAACTAATATACATGAAACTAAACAAACTCATTCTTCCTCTGGCCTGCATCCTATTGGCCGGGAATGTAAGTGTAGCACAGATCATGCCGTGGGAAAACCGGACGGAGACGGACGGCGATCCATTCGCACAAGGCGAAGCGAGCGCGGCAAAGGGTAAACTCCATCTCGAAGACGTCGTCGGCGGACGGTTAGTGCAGACCAAAGGCATCGGCGCCATGACGTGGATGAAAGACGGCGAACGGTACAGCCGGATGGAACCGAACGCCACGACAGGCGGCATGGATATCGTCGCCTACCGCGCCAAGGATAACCGGCGGGAAGTTATCATTCCTTCCTCCATGTTTATCGACAAAGAGACCGGCAAACCGATTGCCATCCGCAGCATCTCCTGGAGCGCGGATAACGGGAAGGTCTTGATCTATAACAATACGAAACGGGTATGGCGTTACGACACGCGGGGTGACTACTGGGTGCTGACACTCAAAGACGGCACTTTGCGCCAGTTGGGAAAAGGGCTGCCCGAATCGTCGATGATGTTCGCCAAGTTCTCACCGGACGGGACGCGCGTGGCTTTCGTCTCGGACAATAATCTATATGTGGAAGATGTAGCCTCCGGCAAGATCACACAACTGACGCACGACGGGAGCGAGACGATCGTGAACGGGACTTTCGACTGGGTGTATGAAGAGGAGTTTGCCTGCCGCGACGGATTCCGCTGGAGTCCGGACGGACAATATATCGCCTATTGGCAGAGCGATACGAAGGGGACAGGCGTCTTCGACATCATCAATAATGTGGACTCGATCTATCCGACGATCCTGCATTTTCCCTATCCGAAGGCCGGTTGTACGAACTCGGCTGTCAAAGTCGGATACCTGCCCGCGGGCGGCGGGGCGACGACTTGGGTCGAGATTCCGGGAGACCCGCGTAATAATTACATTCCCCGCATGGAGTTCATCCCCGGAAGCAACGAGCTGTTTATCCAGCAGATGAACCGCCAGCAGAATACGAACAAAGTGTGGATCGCCGGCATCGGAAGCGCTACACCGCGTAACATCTTCACCGATACGGATGCGGCTTGGTTAGACACGAACGATAATATCCAATGGTTGAAGGATAACACCTGGTTCACTTGGGAGAGCGAGCGCGACGGTTGGCGCCATCTGTATCGCATCAGCCGGGACGGGAAAGAGATCGTGCCGGTCACGAAGGGTGACTTCGATTATATCTCGCCGGTGGGGACGGATCAGCAGAAGGGGTTGGTCTATTTCATCGCTTCTCCTGACAACTTCACGCAACGTTATCTCTATAGCGCCGAGCTTTTCGGCAAGGGCAATGTGAAACGCCTCAGCCCGATGGACCAGCCGGGACAGCATCGCTATAATATGTCGCCTACCGGGAAGTGGGCGGTGCATACCTATAGCAACGCGGCTACTCCTTCGGTGATCGACATGGTTTCTTTCCCCAAGCATCAATCAGTGCGGGTGATAGAGGATAATGCAAAGGCACGCGAACAATATGCCGCCCTGGGGCTGAACCCGAAAGAGTTTGTCAAAGTGACTTCCGGCGATCTCGAACTGGACGCATGGATGATCAAGCCGGTCGGTTTCGATCCGGCGAAGAAGTATCCCGTTATTATCGAGGTGTATGGCGAACCGGCCAGCTCGACCGTCCAGGATGTATGGGGAGGCGGCGACCTCTGGAACCAATATGTCGCCAACCTCGGATATATCGTGGTAAGCATCGACAACCGGGGGGCCAACACACCGCGAGGACGTGAATGGCGCAAGTGCATCTACGGCGAAGTCGGCACGTTCGCTTCTGAAGACCAGGCACGCGGCATCCAGGATATGGCGCGCCGCTATCCGTTTATCGACACGGCGCGCATCGGTATCACCGGATGGAGCGGCGGCGGAAGCCAGACGCTGAACTCCATGTTCCGCTATCCGGAAGTCTTCCACACGGGTATCGCCATCGCCTTTGTCGCCGACCAGCGCACCTACGACACGATCTACCAGGAGCGTTATATGAATACGCCGCAGAACAACCCGGAAGGCTATCGCAAGGGTTCACCGATCACTTACGCGTCCGGCCTCAAAGGGAACCTGCTGTTGATCCACGGGACAGGCGATGACAATGTCCATTACCAAAACTGCGAGATGTTAGTGAATGAGCTGGTGAAACATGGCAAGATGTTCAGCCAAGTCAGCTATCCGATGCGCAGCCACGGCATTTACGAACGGCCGGGTACGACCTTGCATCTGCGGATGACAATGGCCAAATACTGGTTGGAGCATTTGCCCGCCGGTGGTAAATAATAAAACAATACACCTAACAGAAGTTCGACATGAAACAATTACCGGTTTATTTCTTGATCTTCATCGGGATATTAGCCACCTGTTCCGGAGCTAAGGCTCAATTGATCGAGAAAGCGGGACAACTGATCCAGTCTGCGATCAATGAGCCCCGGCCCGACTCTCTCGCAATGGCTCCGGCCGATACGCTGGACGCTGATACACGTCACAGGCAGGACTCTATCCGCATCCAGGAAATGGCGCTCCAGTTGCAGGAGATGAAGCTGAACGAGATCGTCCTCCGCACCGAACTCGATGACGTCCGCAACCTGAACCAAGTGACCGACTCGCTGAAAAAGGCCGAACAGCGCCGGAGTATCGATTCGCTTCGTGCACTCACTCCGGGCGTTCCCGTCCTGGTAGATGGCGACACGCTGTTCACGTTGTATGCAAAGAGGGGCGGCCTCTCCCCTCTCGACCGTGCAGGCATGATCAACGATGTCCTCCTGAAGATAGGCAAGGACAGAAGCCTGCACCGCGATTCGGTCCACACGCTGGAAAGCGAATATTACATAGACATTATGTATGGCAGCAAGGTGATCGTCAGCATCACCGACCAGGACGCGCTCTGGCAGGGGACGTCACGGCGGGAGCTGGCCGAACAGTATGCGCCTGTCCTGGCAGCCAAGATCAAGGAGTTGAAGGAGGAACACAGTTTGTTGCAAGTGGCCAAGCGCGCGGCTTTATTCGTGCTGGTCCTGGCGATACAATATCTGTTGTTCCGGCTGACGAACTTCCTGTTCCGCAAGTTGCGCCGGCAGATCATACGCTTCAAGCAACAACGGCTCAAGCCGATCATCGTCCGTGACTATGAGTTTCTGAATACGCACAGGCAGGGGCGGATACTGATCTTCTTCAGCAACCTGCTGCGGTATGTCGTGCTACTGATACAATTGATGTTCAGTGTGCCTATGCTCTTCGCTATCTTCCCGCAGACGGAGAAGCTGGCGCTGAAGATCTTCCTCTACATCATAGAGCCGATCAAGATGGTGCTGAAGTCGATTGTGGAATATATACCGAACCTGTTCATCATCCTGGTGATCTGGTACTGCATCAAGTATATCATCAAAGGCATCCAGTATATCGCCAACGAGATCGAGAATGAGAAGCTGAAGATCACCGGATTCTATCCGGACTGGGCACAGCCGACGTTCAATATCATCCGTTTCCTGCTCTATGCCTTTATGATCGCGATGGTTTATCCCTATCTGCCCGGCTCCAACTCCGGTGTGTTCCAGGGGATCTCGGTGTTTGTTGGTCTGATCATCTCGCTCGGTTCCAGTACGGTGATCGGCAATATCATCGCCGGACTTGTCATCACCTATATGCGTCCCTTCAAGCTCGGCGACCGCATCAAGCTGAACGACACGACCGGCAACGTGATCGAGAAGACTCCTTTCGTCACCCGCTTGCGTACTCCCAAAAACGAAGTCGTGACAATACCGAACGCTTTCATCATGTCGTCCCATACGGTCAACTACAGTGCCTCGGCCCGCCAGTTCGGGCTGATTATCCATACCACGGTCACGATCGGCTACGACGCTCCCTGGCGGCAAGTCCACCAACTGCTGATCGATGCGGCACGTAGTACGCATGGTGTCCTGGCCCATCCGAAACCGTTCGTACTGGAGACTGAACTACAGGACTATTATCCTTGTTATCAGATCAACGCCTATATCAAAGATGCCGACCAGTTGGCACAGATCACTTCCGATTTGCACCAGAACATCCAGGACACCTTTAATGAGGCTGGCGTAGAAATCATGTCGCCGCACTACTTTGCCGGACGTGACGGAAGCGCCTCGACAATCCCGGAAGACTATCTGAAAAGTAAATAAAAGTACTTTTTATCTGAAATAGTTAAAAAGGCCCTCTGCAAAAACAAAATGCAGGGGGTCTTTTGTTATATCTCCAAAAGTCACTAAATCTCTAAATAAAAAGCACAAAATGAAAAAGTATTTTATCGCAGTAGCAGCACTGGCATTCTTGGCTGCATGTAGCGGGAAGGCTGCAAAAGACGCTCCCGTATTAGTAGAAGAAGAAAGTATCGCCATGGCCGAAGCAGCTCCTGACGCTCCTTCCCTGCCGGAATTGCCGGTAGTAAAGGCCAAACCGGCTAAGCCTATCAATATGCGCGACTCCTTGAAACTGGACCCGAAAAAGGGTGCGGTCGTACAGAAAAAATATAAAGGAACTATTCCGGCTGCCGATGGTCCCGGTATCGTTTACGACCTGACGGTGTTCTATCAGCAGGATAGCGAAGACGGTGTTTACGAACTGGATGCCACCTATTTAGAAGCTGAAAACGGCAAAGACCAGACATTCACTTCCACCGGTAAACGCCAAGTGAAAAAAGGGACTCCTGCCGATGCAAGCGCAGTCGTATATGAGCTGATTCCAAGCGATGGCAGCATGGTATTTTATTTCCAGGCAGAAGGCGATAGCCTGACCATGTTGAATCAGGAATTACAAAAAGCCGCCTCCGACCTTAATTATACGCTAAAACTCGTTCAGTAAATCAAAACATCTTCACAGCACATCTTTGTATAAATAGAAAAGAGGCACCCCAATCCTACTGTGGGGTAGCCTCTTTTTAATTGATAATTGAAAATACCTTATTTTCTTTTTCAATTTATTTGATTCCTAACTTTGATTTGATAGCTTTAGGAAGAGCATCTTTGTGAACAACGATGTTCATGGTTTTGTAACGGACAAAGGCTTTGGATGCGTACCAGATGCCTTCATATTTGTTGGCTGTACCCCAAGAGTTCTTCACCATGTAGTATTCGTTGCCTTCCTGATCTTTTGCAATACCGTATATCTGCATACCGTGATCATCGGTCGTTTCGTAGTTGTCATAAGCTAACTGACGTTCTGCCTGTGTACACCATTTCTGAGGCTGCGGCTTTGTATTCAGTTTCTTTTCTTCCGGTTTTAATTTCAACCAATGAGCCATGTCGGAGCCACTCAGTTCCTGGATCTTGTCATCATCAGGCATAACAGCTACACCATCGCGGGTAAAGCCGGATTCGCTCACGTCAGAACCCCAGGCAATCGTATAGCCGGTGTTAATAGCATTATCAAACACTTCCATCAGCTCGTCGATTGGCAAGTTGTAAGACGTGCCGTGACGCCAGTTATCCTGGATTTCGAGAGGGAACTGGGTGTAGAACGGACGATGCGTATAAGATGTCAAAGACACATAGTCGGAAGGATTCAAACCGGTAGATTTATAGAAAGACTGCGGAGTATATTCTTTGCCTTTATAAGTAAACTTCTCCGGGGCTTTTCCCAAATAGATCTCATGGACGGCAGCAACCGCCTTTTTCCATAACATGGCGTTGTTTTCGTCCGACTGCAATTTACGCAGTTTGCCTTTGGCTATAGCAGCCACCATCGCATCTGTAAGAGCAGAGAGTTCGGTATGGTTGCTCAATGTATCGCCATACATCACACCCGGGCGCATTTCCTCTTCCGGAACCAGGCCGAAAGCCTCCATCCCATACATCACGTCATAGAAAGAACCTCCTTGTGAAAAGGATACATCTCCGTGAGTACGCACAGCTGCATCTGCACGATCCAGATAGGTGTTATAAACCGTAAACATTTCGGATAAATCATATTCACCCTTTCCCATACGGAGCAATTCCGATTCCAGGAATGCCATTGTGGAATAGCACCAGCAGGTTCCGGCGCGATTCTGGTTCTTGATCGAAGTGATCGGGTTCTCCTTTACCGTGGTAAACACAAATCCTTCTTCATTTTCTTTCTTTTCTGAATCCTGGGCATTGATTGTTGCAGACATCGTCATGGCGAACAGCATACCAACTGCAAAAATTGTCTTTTTCATGTAATTCTATTTATATTTATGTTATCTGATTAATTTTGAAAGACAAAGATACAGCTTTAATTGACAACAGACAAAACTTAAGTAGTATCTTTGTCCGACATAATAACTGTAACATAAGAAAAAATGAAGATCACAATTATCGGCGCCGGAAATATCGGGGGCGCCATAGCACGGGGATTGGCAAAAGGTCATATGTTTAAAGCATCCGACATCACTTGTACGGCGCAATCGGAAGCGACCCTGGAGAAAATGAGGAATACAAATCCTGATTTTGTCCTGTCTCTCGACAATGTCGAGGCGGTCAAAAGTGCCGACATTATCGTTGTTGCCGTAAAGCCCTGGCGTGTTGAGGAAATCATCGACCAAATCAAAGGCGTACTTAACTACGACAAACAAATAATCGTTTCCGTTGCCGCAGGTATCACATTCGATCAACTGAACACCTACCTGACCAAAAATACGGGATTCGACGACTGCCTGGCTACTCCGACCATCATCCGTATCATGCCCAATACGGCGATAGAAGTGCTTAGCAGCATGACTTTCGTTGCCGCCCGTAATGCCTCTAAAGAGCAAACGGATCTGATCATTAATATCTTCAACGAATTAGGGAATGCGATGTTGGTCGAAGAGCGCCTGATGTCTGCCGGAACGGCTTTGGCTTCGAGCGGTATTGCATTCGCCCTGCGTTATATCCGTGCAGCTATCGAAGGCGGTGTGGAATTAGGTTTTTACCCGAAGCAGGCACAGGAGATCGTAGTCCATACGGTGAAAGGTGCTGTCGACCTCTTACTGGAAAACAAAAGCAATCCGGAAATGGAAATAGATAAGGTAACGACTCCCGGAGGTATCACCATCAAGGGACTGAACGAAATGGAACTTTCCGGCTTCACCTCTTCCGTTATCCGGGGATTGAAGGCAAGCAAATAATGATATACCTGTTACTTTTGGCTTGATCCAAAAGTAACAGGTATATCATTATTGGAGGTTCAAACTGCTATTTCTTCATAGCTTTCCGACGGTCCAGTTCCGCCTTCAGCATACGAAGTTCACGGCTGGTTTGTCCGGCAACCGAAGTGTTTTCTTCGGCACGGCGGATCAGATAAGGCAAAACATCCCGCACTTTGGCATACGGCACATATTTGGTCACGTTATAACCTTCATGGGCCAGGTTAAAAGAGATATTATCGCTCATTCCCAATAGCTGGGCGAAAAAGATGCGGGGATCGTCGCGCTTCAAGCCTTTTTCATCGATCAGCTTGGCCAGTTTATAGTTGCTCTCTTCGTTATGCGTTCCCATAAACATTTCGAAATGTTCGAGATGATCCATGGTGAAACGGACTGCCGCGTCATAGTTCTCATCCGTCGCCTGCTTGTCCTTGCAGATCGGGTCGGGATATCCCAAAGCGGCTGCCCGGGCACGTTCGGCTTCCATATAAGCACCACGTACGAATTTCACACCGGCAATATATCCTTTCTCTTTCGCATCATCCAAGATACGGCGCAGGTACGGCATACGGTCATGGCGATACATCTGCAAGGTAGCAAATACGATTGCGCGTTTCTTATTGTATTTACGCATGGCCTCGTCGGTCAGGGCATCGAGTGCATCCTGGAAACAATAGTCTTCCGCATCCACAATCAGGCGCACATCGTTGTCGTAAGCACGCTGGCAAAAAGCCATAAAGCGTTCTTTGAATTCACGATACGCCCTTACTTCTTCGATGGTCAGTTCCTCATGCTTTTCCGAAGCCTTGGCAAGAAGTTCGTCTGTTATGATCGTGGAAGGTTTGAATACGGCATAAGCCAGATTATCATTTCCCTTTGCAAAATCAATCGAACGCATGGTCTCCTCAAAAGTTGCCTGTATTCCTTCGGGCGTTTGCTCGCCTTCGGCAGAGAAGTCGAGGGTGGAGCGCACATTGAACTTCCGCAGGTGATCGATTGCTTTTGAACAGTCCTGCAAAGTTTCACCTCCGACAAATTGTTTATACAAGGTCGGCTTGACAGCCCACCCCAACGGAAAATGGATATTCAAAGCAATATTACTTGCTACGCTGGCACATTTCACCAGCCACGGATACTTAATTGTATTGAACAGCAAATAAGCATTTTTCAGCTCAGACTGCGATTTGGCAGAGAAAGCAATTTCGGTATTATTAAAATCTAACATGGTATTTGATATTAGTTGACAGTCAACATATATAAAGAATGAGCCGGCATGCCGTTTTACAAAATGTGCCAATCACCAATTCATAAGAGAGACTCTTTCATTGGCATATTGGCACATTCTAATTATCGGCTCATTATTTAATTAATTACTTTTCTCCAAGAAACGGATAACCATAGCTTGTCGGCGAAACTAACGCCTCCTTGATACAACGGGCATTCGTCCAGCGAATCAGGTTCAACGGTCCGCCGGCCTTATCATTCGTACCGGAAGCACGCGAGCCGCCAAACGGCTGCTGGGCTATAACAGCACCGGTCGGTTTATCGTTGATATAGAAGTTACCCGCAGCATAACGCAGTTTATTGAATGCCAGATCGATCGCATAACGGTCGCGTGCAAAAATAGAACCGGTCAAACCGTACGGAGATGTGCGGTCGCAAAGTTCGAGTGTCTCTTCGTATTTATTATCATCATAAACGTAGATCGTGATAACCGGACCGAAGATTTCTTCCACCATACTCTTGAACATCGGGTCCGTAGTCTGGATAACAGTCGGTTCGACAAAGTAACCCACAGACTTGTCACCGTTTCCACCGAAAACGATTTCTGCATCCGGAGACTGTTTTGCATAGTTGATATAACTCATGATGTTGTCGAACGATGCTTCATCGATAACCGCATTGACAAAGTTCGTGAAGTCCTGGACATCTCCCATTTTGATTTCTTTCAGCATATCGCCGACATAATCCTTCACTTCTTTCCAGAGTGAAGCAGGGATATAGGCACGTGAACCAGCCGAACATTTCTGTCCCTGATATTCAAATGCACCACGAACGATGGCCGTTGCGACATCCAAAGCCGGAGCAGAAGGATGAACGAAGATAAAGTTCTTGCCACCTGTCTCGCCGACAATCTTCGGGTACGATTTATAATGTCCCAGATTCTCACCGATCTGGCGCCACAACGTATTAAATGTAGAAGTTGAACCGGTGAAATGGAAACCACCTAAGTCACGGCTGGCTGTTACGACCTTGCCGATCACGCTTCCCTGTCCCGGAATAAAGTTGACAACGCCGTCAGGCAAGCCGGCTTCCTGGAATACTTTCATCAGGAAGTAGTTGGAATGGATAGCTGTTGTCGACGGTTTCCAGACTGCCACATTCCCCATCATAGCGGGACCCATGTTCAGATTGGAAGCGATAGAAGTAAAGTTGAACGGCGTGAGCGAGAACACAAACCCTTCCAAAGCACGGTATTCCATCCGGTTCAGGATACCTGTTTCCGAATAGGGCTGATCAGCATATATCTGGCTGGCATAGAAGGTACTGAAACGAAGGAAGTCGATCAATTCGCAAGGTGCATCGATCTCAGCCTGGAACGGATTCTTGCTCTGTCCCAACATAACGGATGCATTCAACATATAACGATATTTGGTGGAAAGCAATTCTGCTACACGCAACATGACCGAAGCGCGTTCTACCCACGGGAGTTCGGACCATTCCTTATGCGCCTTCATGGCAGCATCGATAGCCATTTGCACCTCTTTCTCTCCTGCTTTATGATAGGTGGCCAATACATGATGGTGATCATGCGGCATCACGACTTTACCGGTATTACCCGTACGGATTTCTTTACCTCCGATAACCAATGGGATATCCCATTCTTCAGAAGAAAGCTGTGCAAGAGCCTTTTTCAAGGATGATTTTTCACTTGAACCGGGAGCGTATGCTTTTACCGGCTCATTGATAGGCTTGGGAAAACTAAAAAGTGCGTTGTCCATAGTATATCTTAAATTTATTAAGTGTTCAAAGACTGATTATTTCAGCGCCGTAAACATAATCAATAATTTTTTAAAAGAAGAGACAGAAGCGTTAAATTAAATTTAAATCAAAACGTCAGGATATTTCCGTCCAACATCAACAATTCAAGCCATAGGGCTGTTATCTTAACATATTAATCATCTTAAATGTAAAAGATATGGCTATAAAGAGTGTTTGGATAGAAGAAGATTGTATCGCTTGCGGTACATGCGAAGGCATTTGTCCTGAAGTATTCCAGGTTACAGACCGCTCACGTGTAAATGAAGGAGTAAACTTCAATGATTATGAAGAAGGAATAAAAGAAGCTGCCGAAAGTTGCCCGGTTAGCGTCATCAAATACGATTAAGTATTTTCTCGCACGATTCCGCTAAATTTAATAAACTATCATTCAGCAACCTACCGTTTCCTACCGGAAGAAACGCCCGTTCCCCTTGCGGGGAACGGGAATTTCCTCCGCAGGAAACGGGAATTTCCTGCCGGGGAAACGGGCGTTTCTCCTATAGGAAACTGTAAATACCTTTAAAACATACCCCACCCCTCCTCCTCCAAATAACTAAATAACATTACATTCTTCTTTTCTTAGACATTTTGCTTTTTATTCCTATCTTTGGCGCATCATAAATATAATAATCAACGGAGATGAACGAACAGATAAAACAAATTGCGGAGCGTTTGGCCGGACTTCGGGATGCATTGGAAATCACACCTGAAGAAATGGCCGGGGTTTGCAACCTGACTCCCGAACAGTATATGAAGCTGGAAAGCGGTACTGTAGATATTTCAGTAAGTGTATTGCATCAGATTTCGCAGGCTTACGGTGTAGAGCTGACGACGCTGATGTTCGGTGACGAACCAAAGATGAGTAGCTACTTTATTACCCGTAAGGGAAAAGGTATTGCCGTGGAACGGACCAAAGCCTATAAATACCAGTCGCTTGCCGCCGGTTTTGCCGGACGCAAAGCAGACCCGTTCATGGTTACCGTCCATCCGACTCCGGACGAAACACCGATTTACCTGAACTCGCATCCCGGACAAGAGTATAATATGGTACTGAAAGGCCGCATGCTGTTACAAATCAACAATAAAGAACTGATACTGGAAGAAGGCGACAGTATCTATTTCAACTCCGAACTGCCGCACGGAATGAAAGCGCTCGACGGAGAAAAGGTCAGTTTTCTGGCAATAATACTGTGATGATTTATGATTCATCATTCATAATTCATCATTCATAATTCACAATTACCATCATGTTAGAAAGATTCATAGACAAAACGACCTTTGAGTCGCAGGAAGATTTTATAAAGAATTTCAAGATAAAAGTTCCGGAGAACTTCAACTTCGGATATGACGTAGTAGATGCATGGGCGGAAGAAGAGCCCGATAAGAAAGCGCTGTGCTGGACAAACGACCAGGGAGAACATATCGACTTTACCTTTGCCGACCTGAAGAAATATACCGACCGGACAGCCGCCTATTTCCAGTCGCTGGGGATCGGCCACGGCGATATGGTCATGCTGATATTGAAACGCCGTTATGAGTTCTGGTTCTCGATCATTGCACTGCATAAATTGGGAGCGGTAGTGATCCCGGCCACCCACCTGCTGACGAAGAAAGACATCGTCTACCGTGCAAACGCCGCCGATATCAAGATGATCGTCTGTGCCGGCGAAGAAGTGATCACCAAGCACATCATCGACTCGTTGCCCGACTCACCTTCTATAAAGAGCGTCGTTTCGGTTGGCCCCGAAATTCCCGAAGGGTTCGAGGATTTCCACAAAGGCCTTGAAAGCGCAGCTCCGTTCGTACGTCCGGAACATCCGAACAGCAACGACGACATATCACTGATGTATTTCACTTCCGGCACCACCGGCAACCCGAAGATGGTTGCACACGATTTCACCTACCCGCTGGGGCATATCGTGACAGGAAGTTTCTGGCACAACCTGCATAAAGACAGCCTCCACCTGACTATCGCCGATACCGGCTGGGGGAAAGCCGTATGGGGAAAACTCTACGGACAGTGGATTGCGGGAGCGACCGTATTCGTGTACGACCACGAGAAGTTCACGCCTGCCGATATGTTGCAGATGATACAGGACTACCACATCACGTCGTTGTGCGCACCTCCGACGATCTTCCGTTTCCTGATACGCGAAGACCTGACGAAATACGACCTGTCGTCCCTCCAATACTGCACCATTGCCGGTGAAGCCTTGAACCCTGCCGTATTCGACACGTTCTACAAACTGACCGGCATCAAGCTGATGGAAGGTTTCGGGCAAACGGAAACGACCCTGACCGTCGCCACTTTCCCGTGGATGGAACCGAAGCCCGGTTCGATGGGCGTCCCCAATCCGCAGTACGATGTAGACCTGCTGCGCCCGGACGGTTCACGTGCGGAAGACGGCGAACAGGGACAGATCGTGATCCACACGACAAACGGCAAACCGATCGGCCTCTTCAAAGAATATTACCGGGATGCCGAACGTACACACGAAGCATGGCACGACGGACTGTATTACACCGGCGATGTCGCCTGGCGTGACGAAGACGGCTACCTCTGGTTCGTAGGCCGTGCCGACGATGTGATCAAGAGTTCCGGCTACCGCATCGGCCCGTTCGAAGTGGAAAGCGCCCTGATGACACACCCGGCGGTCGTCGAATGTGCCATCACAGGTGTTCCCGACGAAATCCGCGGACAGGTGGTAAAAGCGACTATTGTCCTGGCGAAAGACTACAAGGATAAAGCCGGCGACGCCCTGATCAAGGAATTGCAGGACCATGTCAAAAAGGTGACGGCCCCGTACAAATACCCGCGTGTCGTCGAGTTCGTAGACGAACTACCGAAGACGATCAGCGGCAAGATACGTCGTGTCGAGATCCGAGATAAAGACAAGAAATGAAACGTATTGCCGTAAAGATAGGTAGCAACGTGCTCACCCGCAAGGATGGCACGTTGGATATTACCCGGATGTCCGCCTTAGTGGATCAGGTGGCCGAGCTGCACCGCAAAGGTGTGGAGGTCGTCCTCATCTCCTCCGGTGCGGTCGCTTCGGGACGCAGCGAGATAAAGGCCGGCAAAAAGTTAGACTCCGTCTCCGCCCGCCAGTTGTATTCCGCTGTCGGGCAAGCCAAACTGATCAACCGGTATTACGAGCTGTTCCGTGAACATGGTATGACCTGTGGTCAGGTGCTCACCACAAAGGAGAACTTCGGCAGCCGCACGCATTACCTCAACCAGAAACACTGCATGGAGGTAATGCTCGAAAATAAAGTGATTCCCATCGTGAACGAAAACGACACGATATCGGTTACAGAATTGATGTTCACGGACAACGACGAGCTATCCGGGCTGATCGCCACCATGATGGGAATGGATGCCTTGATTATCCTGAGCAACATCGACGGAATCTATAACGGCAACCCGTCCGACCCGTCCTCCACGGTCATCCGCGAAATAGACGGAGGCAAGGAAGACTTATCGGAATATGTGCAAGCCAGCAAGTCCTCGTTCGGCCGCGGCGGTATGCTAACCAAATGCAGCATTGCACAGAAGGTGGCAGACGAAGGCATCACGGTCATCATCGCCAACGGCAAGAAAGACAACATCCTGACGGACTTGCTCGCAAAAGACAGCCGGACTGTCTGCACGCGCTTCATCCCGTCCGCCAGACCTGTCAGTAGCGTGAAGAAGTGGATCGCCCACTCCGAAGGCTTTGCCAAAGGCGAGATACACATCAACGGGGGGGCGGAAGAGGCGTTGTTAGGCCCAAAGGCAACCAGTATCCTGTTGGTCGGCGTGACCCGGATCATAGGCGACTTCGAGAAAGACGACATCGTCAAGATCATCAACGAGGAAGGCACCCAGTTAGGCGTCGGATGCGCAGGTTACGACAGTACGGAAGCACGGGAACTGATCGGTAGCCGGGATAAGAAGCCGTTGGTACATTACGATTATTTGTATCTGGATTAATAAATAGAAGAGAGTATGAAGAAGTATTGGTTATCATTCGCATCAGTCCTGATGATTGTAGTTGGACTACTTAGAGGCATGGGAGGCGTCACTCTCCTGACACACGGGGATAAAGTGAACTTGGGACTACCCGTCACAGCTTCGCCTGCCGAGTTGAAAATAGCAGCCTACAGCCTGATTGCGGTATGTCTCCTGCTTGTCATCTCCGCCGTCAGCCTGACGATACGCAGGCTTGTATCGAACTACGCATTCTGCTGGGCGAGCCTCCTGCTCTTCCTGGCGAGCGGCCTTGTCAACGGCTTCCTCCTGTTCGGACATCCGTTAGGTAGCGGCCAGCTTATCAACTGGGGCGTGAGCTTCGTCATCGGGCTTTGCTTAGTGTTAGGGAAGGATGCCGTCCATCCGAAATATATACAGAGCTACGAAAAGTAACAAGGAGCATACGACCATGATAAACGAATTACTGCAACAAACCCTCGCCGCTTCGCGCCAGTTAGTCACGCTGGACGATGCCATCATCAACCGCATCCTCACCGACACGGCTTCGGCTTTGCTGTCGCGCCAAGCGGAAGTCCTGGCTGCCAACGCAGAAGACTTGCAGCGCATGGACCCTGCGAATCCGAAATACGACCGCCTGAGACTGACGGAAGAACGCCTCGCAGGCATTGCCGGAGACATGAAAAACGTCGCCTCCCTACCGTCGCCGCTTGGGAAACTGTTAAGCGAAACGATACGCCCGAACGGCATGGTGATCCGGAAAGTGACTGTTCCCTTCGGCGTGATCGGCGTCATCTACGAAGCGCGCCCGAACGTCACTTTCGACGTCTTCTCCCTCTGCTTCAAGAGCGGGAACGCCTGCGTGCTGAAAGGCGGTTCGGATGCCGACAGCTCCAACCGCGCCTTAGTGGCGATCATCCACGACGTACTGGCGAAACAAGGAGTCGATCCCGCCGTCTGCACGCTCCTGCCGCCCGACCGCGAAGCGACGACCGAACTGCTGAACGCCGTCGGCTTAGTGGACCTTATCATTCCCCGGGGCAGCAGTTCGCTGATCAATTTCGTCCGCGACCATGCCCGCGTGCCGGTCATCGAGACGGGCGCCGGCATCTGCCACACCTATTTCGACAAGGACGGCGACAAAGAGAAAGGACGCGAGATCGTCAACAATGCCAAGACACGCCGCGTCAGCGTCTGCAACGCCTTAGACTGCCTGATCGTCCATCGCGACCGGTTGGACGACCTGCCTTATCTGTGCGGCAAACTGTCAGGAAGCAACGTCGTTATCTATGCCGACGAACCCGCCTTTGCCGCCCTGTCGGGCAGCTATCCCGCCGCTTTGCTCCAGCCCGCTACGGCAGACAGCTTCGGCACCGAGTTCTTAGACTACAAGATGGCGGTCCGCACGGTCTCCTCTTTGGATGAAGCCCTGCAACATATCGCCCGCTACAGCTCGAAACACAGCGAAAGCATCGTCAGCGAATCAACGGAAGCCATCCGCCGATTCCAGCAACTGGTCGATGCCGCCTGCGTCTACGCCAATGTATCTACGGCTTTCACCGACGGGGCACAGTTCGGTTTCGGAGCAGAAATAGGTATCAGCACACAAAAGCTCCACGCCCGCGGCCCGATGGCTCTGCCGGAACTGACGACCTACAAGTACATTATCGAAGGAGACGGGCAGATACGAAAGTAGTGCCAGATCATCCACGACGTAACGGAGAATATCACCGTCAGGATAGCCGGGCTACCGACCGCCAATGCAGAAATGAATTTCCTTTCTCGGCGGATGCCGGCAACCGGCTCCTGAAGAAACCGGACCACGGCCGGTCAAGTTGGCAACCGTGACACCGTTCGAACGCAGAGACGCGTTTCATGGTGGCTCCTTCGCTGGGAATACAGTTAGGTTCGCTGATCGGCGTGCACAACTTCAATATGCCGGGCTGTCTGCGTATCCCGCTGGGGATCATCCTGCCATTGAAGTTTGCCGTCAGTTGCAACAAGGTGGCAGGCCGTCCGGTGGAATGGATCAGCAATATGGAGGTAGATATCCTGTTCTAAAGCGCTTTGCACTTTCCGTGAAAATGTCTACATTTGCGTCTCACTACTAAACAGCATAATATGAGAAACTTCACTTGTGTACAGGACTTGGGCGACCTCAAAAAGGCGCTCGCCGAGGCTTTCGAGATAAAGAAAGACCGTTACCAGTTTACCGAACTGGGTAAGAACAAGACGTTATTAATGATATTTTTCAACTCCAGCCTCCGTACCCGCCTCTCCACCCAGAAGGCAGCCATGAATTTAGGCATGAACACGATGGTGCTCGACGTGAACCAGGGTGCCTGGAAATTAGAAACCGAACGCGGCGTGATCATGGATGGCGACAGGCCTGAACATCTCTTAGAGGCGGTTCCGGTGATGGGCTGTTATTGCGACGTGATCGGCGTACGTTCCTTTGCCCGTTTCGAAAGCAAGGAAGACGATTACAATGAAAAGATATTGAACCAGTTCATCCAACACTCCGGCCGTCCGGTATTCAGTATGGAGGCGGCTACCCGCCACCCGTTGCAGAGTTTCGCCGACCTGATCACCATCGAGGAGTACAAGAAGACAGACCGCCCGAAGGTGGTTATGACCTGGGCGCCGCATCCCAAATCGCTCCCACAGGCTGTTCCGAACAGTTTCGCCGAATGGATGAACGCGACAGACTATGAGTTCGTCATCACCCATCCGGAAGGCTACGAACTGGACCCGCGCTTCGTCGGAAACGCCCGTGTGGAATACGACCAGAAGAAGGCGTTCGAAGGGGCGGACTTTATCTATGCCAAGAACTGGGCGGCCTATGCCGATCCAAACTACGGCAAGGTCCTCAACATGGACCGCAGTTGGACCGTCGACACAGAAAAGATGGCACTTACAAACGATGCCTACTTCATGCACTGCCTCCCTGTCCGCCGCAACATGATCGTGACGGACGACGTGATCGAAAGCCCCCGGAGCATCGTGATCCCCGAAGCCGCCAACCGCGAAATATCGGCACAGACGGTATTGAAGAAAATATTGATGGGGTTGCAATAAGAACCACGTCCATCCAGAGGACGCAGATCGCACTAAAAACGCAGACGGAGGCAGACTTTTATTCTTTGAGGAATATACCTGCGTCCGTCTGTACCCGTCAGCGTAATCAGCGTCCTTCAGATATCCATTACTCCATACTCAAATGAAAGCAAACATACTCTTCCTTTTCACCCTGCTTCTCTTGGGCAGTTGTGACAAACCATTACGATACATCGAGACGAGCGGGAGGTTGCACACCCCTTACAAGATTCGCTACCAATACACCGAACCTCTTGATGACGAAATACATGCCGAACTGAAACGGTATTACCATGCCCTCAATCCGTTCGACTCGCTTTCCATCATCTCGCAGGTCAACCGAAACAAGGATATCGAAGTTGATACCCTCTTCGCCGAAGTATTCCGCAAAGCGATGGAAGTATCTGCCAAAACAAACGGTATTTACGATATTACCAGCGCCCCGCTGATCAACCTCTGGGGATTCGGATTCAGTAAAATGGACAGTGTCACGCCTCGGATGATAGACAGTGTCCGCACCTTCGTCGGCTATAAGAAAATCCGTCTGGAAGGGCGACGGATAATAAAAGACGATCCGCGCATCATGCTGAACTGTTCGTCTATAGGCGACGGATGCAGTTGCGAAGTGATCGCCCGCCTGCTGGAAAGCAAAGGCATTCAAAACTATATGGTCGATATCGGCGGCGAATTTACCACCAAAGGAGTCAATGAGAGAGGTAAATGCTGGCATCTCGGCATCAATAAACCGGTCGACGATTCGATGGGGATCAACCAGGAAATAGAAGAAGTTGTACAGCTCTGCGGCCGTTTCGGTCTTGCCACTTCCGGGGACTACCGTAACTTCTACATCAAAGACGGCAAGAAATACGCCCATACGATTAACCCGCTCACCGGCTATCCTGCCGCCCAGCCAGTCGGAAGCGTCACCGTTATTGCTTCCGACTGCATGACTGCCGATGCCTATGCCACCGCATTTATGGCAATGGGGCGTGAAGAAACCCGCAAAATAAAGGAGCAGCTACCGGATATCGAATATATGTTTATCTATTCGGATGAAAACGGAAAGTTTCAGACTGATTATTCGCCCGGCTTCTCACAATACCTGCAAAAGTAGCTGCATGCGTTTTTACGGTGAGCGTAAAAGCTCGCTTACGATACCCTAAACAGTCCGTTTACGATGATCGTAACAAACCGATTCTCCTGTAATACAAGAGAAACAATGCACTCCCCCTCTGCTTTCCTGCAACTTATTACCGGGTTATTTGTTTTATCTTAAAGCATAAAACACTGATGGCATGGGGTTCAACATTGCAGGCACAGATAAGAAACGGGTCGTTATCATTGGCGGGGGCTTTGGAGGATTAAAGCTTGCCAACAGACTTAAGGGTAGTAATTTCCAAATCGTATTGATTGACAAGAACAACTATCACCAGTTCCCGCCATTACTCTATCAGGTAGCCTCTTCCGGGCTCGAATCGAGTTCCATCTCCTTCCCTTTCCGCAAGATATTCCAAAAACGGAAAGACTTCTTTTTCCGGCTTGCCGAAGTGAAAGCGATCGTACGGGAAAAGAACCTGATACTGACCTCTATCGGAGAACTGAAATATGATTACCTAATAATCGCTTCCGGCACAGTCACCAACTTCTTCGGGAATGAGGTTATCGAAAAACAAACGCTGCCGATGAAAACTATCGAAGAGGCTCTTATCCTGCGCAACACGCTCCTCTCTAATTTCGAGAAAGCGACGATCTGCACCGATCCGCAAGAGAAGCAGGCCTTGATGAATGTCGTCATCGTTGGCGGGGGTGCTACAGGTGTCGAGATATCGGGCGTACTGGCGGAGATGAAACATTTCGTCCTGCCTAAAGATTATCCAGACCTGAAACAATCGGAGATGAATATTTACTTAGTGGAAGGTTCGCCCCACCTGCTTGCCGCCATGTCGGAAGAGGCGTCGGACAACGCAAAGCGGTTCCTGGAAGGGATGGGCGTCAAAGTCATGCTACAAAAAAAGGTGGTCGATTACAAAGACGATAAAGTCATATTAGACGACGACTCTTCCATCGAAACGAAAACAGTCGTCTGGGTAAGCGGCGTAACAGCCACCCGCTTCGAGCAGATCGACAATAAGGAATTAGGCCGGGGCGGACGTATCCTGGTCAATGAATACAACCAACTGCACGGTTCGGGAAATGTATTCGCCATCGGCGATGTCTGCCTACAAACGGAAACCGACTATCCGAACGGCCATCCGCAGGTTGCCCAGGTCGCCATCCAGCAAGGTCTCCTGCTTGCCGACAACCTGAAACGCATGGAAAAGGGTGAACCGATGAAACCTTTCCATTATAAAAACCTCGGAACATTGGCAACCGTCGGCCGTAACAAAGCTGTCGCCGACCTCCATAAGGTAAAGTTGCACGGCTTTATCGCCTGGCTGGTCTGGATGGGCGTACACCTGCGTTCCATCCTGGGAGTAAAGAACAAGATCATGGTCCTGATCGAATGGGTATGGAGCTACTTCACCTACGACCAGTCCATACGCTTAATCCTGTTCATCCCGAAGAAAGAGCGGAACAAACAAGAGGGATAAATACCGGCGACTTACAGGTTATACGTCAGCGTCACCCAAGTCACCTGTGCGTCGCGATTGCGGATCTGTGTCATTTGCAGGTCTTTTGTATCGACGATCGTTGTTTCTTCGAGGCCGTTGAAGATGTTATTGATGCTCAGGTTGGCACGTAGCTTGCGGTTCATGAAATATTGCGAGATACCGGCGTTGACGCTGGAACGGTGCTTGATCTTCCCTTGCGGGGTAAGCTGGTCGGAGATATAAAAGCCATCGAGCTGTAACTCCGTTGTCGGGGTGATGCTGATGTTGACAGATCCTTTGACATCACCGCAGACCATCGACTTCTTTTCATCATAACCGATTGTGCGCCCGTCGATCTCATCCCGGTAGATATCACCGGATAAACCGATCAACAGCATACGGACCGGTTGCCAGGTTCCGGACAGTTCAAATCCGAAGGTTTGGCTATGGCCGATATTCTCCTTTGTCCAGATCGTCCCGCTTTCACCTGCATCCTCCACCCTGTCCATGATGCGGTTCTTCTTATTCCGGTAGTAAAGGCTCGGTGAGAACCGGAAAGCAGAAGTAGCATACGAATAAGACAATTCGACCGAATGGATCAGTTCGTCTTTCAAATCCGGATTGCCTTTCCAGATATGCGTAGCGTCGCTACGGTCGGTAAACACATTCAGGTAACTGCCGTAAGGGCGGATTACGCGTTGCACGTAGCTCAATACCAACTCTCCGGCTTTATCCGTCTGGTAGCCCAACTTCAAACGGGGGAAGAGATGGAAACGGGAAGTGCTCTTTACCATCGGGTACTTTTCGGCTACATCATCAATCTTATAACGTGTGTCAATCTTTTGCCAGTTCAGTTCACCTTGCACGCCCGCTTCGGCATAGAAACTGCCCCACTTCTTTTCCAAAGCAGCCAGCAACAAGTTCGTACGGCGATTAAAGTTATATTCATTTTCCTTCTGCGGGTCGGACTGCCACTCTCCCGCAGCCAGTTTGTTCCCGTAAGCATAATAGCTCTCATTCTTAAAACGCCCGATATATCCTACACGCAAACGCCAGTCGTCAGCAAAGAGTTTGCCGTAGATAGCAGACAGGTAATAATTATTCTTGTCCTGATTGACATAATAGTTGTCTTCGGCGATAATCTTACCCGTTTCCGGTTTCTCGTTCTTGTATTCGTTATCCTCGTCATACCCGAAATTATTGTAATTGAATACGACGCTCAAACGATCCTGAGGATTGTCGAAGGCATGGCTCCAACGGGCTTCGGCAGCATACGCTTCCTGTCGCTGGTCATTATAACGATGGCGGAACATCACCGGTTGCAGGTTCCCATCCACCAACTTATTGTTATGAATCTTTCCGTAGCGGCTGTAGTCCATCAAGCTGTACAAGCCGTAGACCGTGATCAGGTCATTCGCCGTCAGGTCGTACCCGACACTCAGGTCGGCCAGATGCACATCAGGACGGGCTGCGGCGTTGTTGTTCATGACGGTCGTCCCGGCCTTATTCGCCGTCGACTTGCTGAACGTACGTTTACGGTATTCGCGACGGTAATTATATTTCCCGACGACATGGAACTTACCCGGATGCAGGTTCAGGACCGCACCGACATTATAGCGTTCCTGGAATCCGGTACCCAACGTCAAGACCAGCGGCGAGTCGCCGGCCGTATAAGCCGCGGACGACAAGTTCAGGATTCCCGCATCCCCATCCGGCACCAGCTCGATAGAAGGGGTTGCCGTCATCGACACCCGGTCGAAGAACAACGCCGGAAGCTGGATCAGCATATCCCCGCTATACTCTTCCATCAGCCCGTAGGGCACTCCGTCAATCAACAAACCGGGATGGCTGGAACCACGAAAGGTAATCCCTCCCTCGATATCCGTCACAACGGAAGGCAATAGGCGGAATACATCGGCTGTCGTCCCGGTCAAGCCACTCAGGTTACTGTCCACCTGCAGGCGTTTCACTTCACCGCCGGTCAGGCCGCCAAAGCGTTTCCCCTGGATTTCAACACTCTGCAAGGAGACAGTTTTATCTACAGGAACCTGTGCGAAAGCAGACAGGCTCAAGCAAGCAATAGCCGGAAGGAGTAATAGCGTTCGTTTCATATACATAAATTACATAGGTTTAAAAACAAAAAAAGTCTGTATGTTACACGCATACAGACTGTCCTCATTACTGATTACTGAATGATTATTCAGCAGGAGCAGCTTCAGTTTCAGCAGTCGGAGCTTCAACAGCAGTAGAATCACCTTCAGCAACTGTAGCTTCTTCTGTTGTAGCTTCTTCAGCAGGGGCAACAACTTCTTCTACTGTAGCTTCTGTTTCAGTTTCTGCAACTTCAGTGTTTTCTGCTGATTTGTTGCCACAAGATGCGAATGATACAGCTGCGATAACGGCAGCAAATGCAACTAACTTTTTCATTTTGTTTTCTAATTTAAACGGTCTATAATATCTTCTTGTCTTAAAACGATGCAAATGTATGTATTAATCAAATATGTTGTACAACATAGTGCACTTTTTTTTAAAATATTTTCTACAAGAGTAGCAACAAGCTGATTTACAGACCGGATAAATTGATTAGTAGTTGCTATACAAGTAACGCTTAATACTTTTCTTAGGCGTCTTTTCAAATTCCGTCGGATACAATTGCAGGGCGGAGACGGCCTCGTAAGGAGCTAAAAGTTTGTTAAGTTCGATCCGGTTCTGCTCCATGATGATCGGAAGGTCTTCGTGTGAAACCCCCGTGCCGTCCACCGTATCATAATCCGGATAAACAAGCCCCACCAACTTACCGTCCTTCTCGATTATGATGCTTTCCATAACGAACGGCAGGTTGTTCAGTTTCGATTCGATCTCTTCCGGATATATATTCTGTCCGCTCGCCCCCAAAATCATCGTCTTGCTTCGGCCGCGGATATAAATACGGTTATCGGCGTCGATCGTTCCCAGGTCACCCGTACGCAACCAGCCGTCCTCCGTAAAGACATTGGAAGTCGCTTCCTCGTTCTTATAGTAACCTTTCATCACATTTTCGCCGCTCACCTGGATTTCCCCTACCTTATTATAGGGATCTTCCGAGTCGATGCGCACCTTCATGATACCTTTCAATATCTGGCCGCATGATCCGGGCACATATTCGTCATTATGGTCATAGCTGATCAGCGGTCCGCATTCCGTCATGCCGTAGCCGATCGTGAACGGGAATTTGATCTTATAGAGGAAATTCGTCACCTCTTCATTCATGGCAGCCCCTCCCACGATCACTTCACGGAAACGTCCGCCAAAAGAATCCACCAACTTCTTCCGGATCTGTGCATAGATACGGGAGTCCAAGAGCGGGATGTTCAATGCCACCTTCATCGTCGTTTTGCTAAGTTGCGGCAGGATCATCTTCTTATAAATCTTCTCTAAGATCAACGGAACCGTCAGGATCAGGTTCGGTTTCACCTCTTCGAAGGCTTTCAACAGGATTTTGGGAGAAGGCACCTTACCCAGCAGGTAGACATGCGCCCCGACAGCCATCGGCACTAAGAAATTGAACGCACAACTATAGGCATGCGCCAACGGCAAGAAACAGAGTTCGCGTTCCCCCCTGTACAATACGCCAAGCCCGATGCCGTACATCACATTCCCCGCCAGGTTGTTTCCGGTAAGCATGACGCCTTTGCTGAATCCGGTCGTGCCGGAAGTATAGTTGAGCAGGACCACCTTGTCGTTATCCAGTTCCGCATATTTGATATCGTCCTTACCGAAACCGTCCGGGTACTTCTCCGCCATCTTCTCATCCATCCCTTTCAGGAGCTTTTGGATGCTTTCACCATCGCGCTGATGCAGGCAACGGAAATCGGATAGCGAAAAGACGCCACGTACGTCCTCGATCATTTCTTCTTCCAGCGTATCCCAGATACGATCGCTAACAAAAAGGAAAACCGATTCGGAATGGTTGATAATATGGTGCACATCGTTCGGACTGAAGTCTTGCAGGATAGGCACGATAATCGCCCCGTATGTAACAGCGGCCATATAAACAATGCACCAACGGGCACTGTCTTTCCCGATCAGAGCAATCTTATCCCCCCGCCGTATCTGGCATTCTTCAAATAATATGTGGATACGGGCAATCTCTTTCGCTACATCGGCAAAAGAAAAGGTCGTCCCTTTGCTGTAATCCGTCAAGGCAGGCAGTTCCCAGTTCTTCTTGAAACTTTCCTCATATATTTTGATAAAATTCTCTTGTATCATATCGCACACTGAATTATAATTTGGACAAAAATACAGACTATCCGACAAATACACAACAGATAGCCAGAGTTTAACCCTTACAACAAAATATAAGGAACAATGCATCCCCGCTACAAGAAAACTTATCTACATAGACATAAAAAGATAAGAGTGCCTACTAATTCTATAATCAGTGACTGTGATTACATAATCAGTGCCAGCAATTATATAATCAGTGCCTGTGACTATATAATCGCTGGCACCGATTACAGAATTAGTAGGCATTTAAGAAAGAATTATTCGGAACGAAAAATTCTTTCTCTCCATAGATGCAAGAAATTGTTGTTGCTGAATTGGGTGTGATTGTCCTGAAATGATGATCTATAACTCCCAAATAAACAAAATTTTCCCTATCTTTCGGCAGCCTAATAATATGATATATGAATAAATGGATATTACTACTATGCGGAATATTGGCTGGTTGCCAGAATTCAAATAGACAAGAGGCGGACGATACGGTCTGCCAAACAATCAATATAGCCCCCGTTTTCGATAGAGAGCCAACCGAAATAAAACTGGACGAATGGGCGAAGGACGTACGTTTCATCCCGTTGGAAACGAGCGACTCCGTGTTGTTGACCGGGTACATACCGCAGATTGTCTACTACCAGGATAAGCTGCTTGTCTTCAACAACAATAAAATATACCTCTTCAACCCGGAAGGAAAATTTATCCGGACGATCGGTACCAAAGGCGAAGGACCGGAAGAATATATATCCGCTGGTAATCCGTGGGTCGGCCCCGAAGGCATCCATATCGACGACAACAACAAATGGATCAAGACATACGGATGGGACGGCAAATGGAAACGGACAACACCCGTCCCCCAAAATAAAAACATCAGGGAAGTGCTTCCCCTGCCCGACGGGCGCAATATCGGATACGTCCAGAACATTTCAGGAAAAGAACCGATACGGATGTATCTGTTCCGCGACTCGACCGTGCTGGATTCGATCCCGTATGCCCGGAGCTTCGAGCCGGGGGAAATCACGATGGTGTTCTATAACGAATGCAAAGTATTCTCCTCCCCGTCCGGCAACTATGTGAAGGAGATGTTCAACGACACGATCTTCCGGATCACGAAAGAGAACACGATTATCCCACGCTGGGTGGTGGATGCAGGAAAATACAAGTTGGAAGAAGGGGGACGCTACCGGTTGCAAGACCCGCGCAATAGCCTGTTCAAGGAGAAAAATGCGGCACAGATCAATGTCGTAGGGAACAGCAATAACAAATTGTACCTGACAGCCAACCTGAACAGCAACTCCTATCTGATCGGCTACGATGAAAAAGAGGAGAAAGTGGAAAGCGTCAGGTTGCCCTATCCCGGTCACACGTTCGAGTTCAAGGAAGGGAATACGTTCGTTCCCCGCTTCACCTCCGAAGACGGACGCTACCTGATAGGCTATGAAGTACAAGAGAACGACGAGAACCCGGTCATTATTCTGGCAGAACGTTAAGCAAGCGATAGCATGAACTTGAAAGTATTCATAATAGCAGGAATATGCATACTGGGAGGCATCCGTATATGTGCGCAAGGAGCAGAGACGAACGACACCGTGCCCCGCCATCCGCTCACCCACGAGGTCGGCATCGACTTCCGCCCCGTCTACATCATCCCCACCAATGAGTTCTTTGCAGGCGAGAATGCGACATGGCAACCTTTGCGTAAGTCCGTGTCGGCACACCTGAAATACTCTTTCCGGTTTCATCCGGAATCGGAGAGAGGAAAATTATACCCGTACACATATCAGGGGATCGGCGTTTCGTATCACTCCTTCTTTGACAAGGCTGAAATCGGCACCCCGGTTTCGGTATATGCTTTCCAGGGCTCGCGCATTGCCCGGCTCTCCCCCCGGTTGTCACTGGATTATGAATGGAACTTCGGAGCCTCCTTCGGGTGGGAAAAGTACCATACGGAAACCAATTCCTACAATTATGTAGTAGGCTCGCGCATCAATGCCTATATCAACTTAGGCCTCTTGCTGAACTGGCACCTGGCGGCAGGATGGCGGCTGACGGCGGGCATCGACCTGACCCATTTCTCCAACGGGAACACCCAATACCCCAATGCAGGCGTCAATACCGCTGGGGGCAGGATTGGCTTGGTGCACACGTTGGGAGAGAGCGCCGGGACGGCAATGCCCGGCAGGCCGGCCGCCCTGCACATCAAACCACACATCAGCTATGACGTCGTCATATACGGCGCCTCGAAACGGAAAGGGGTTATCAAGCCGGACGAAGCCTACCTGGCACCCGGTTCGTTCGGCGTATTGGGCTTTAATTTCAATCCCATGTATAACTTCCACAAATATTTCCGTGCCGGGGCATCGCTCGATGTACAATATGACGAAAGCGCCAACATCAAGGAATACGAGGCCGATTATAGCGACCAAACCGAACGCCGGTTTTACCGTCCGCCATTCAAGGAACAACTGGCAATCGGGTTATCCGTACGGGGCGAACTGGTCATGCCGATCTTCACGATCAATTTAGGCATAGGCTACAACGTTTACCACAAGTGTTCCGATACCCAAGGGATGTATCAGATCCTGGCGTTGAAAACCTCCGTCACCCGCGACCTGTTCCTGCACGTAGGATACCAGTTGAGCAAATTTAAAGACCCCAACAACCTCATGCTGGGGATAGGGTACCGGTTCCACAATAAACGATAAGAATATACTATGTCCAAACATTTTTTGTATGTTTGGAATATTTTCCTTATCTCCTTAGAATAAGGACTTTGGGTAGATTTCCCGATTTTGAGGTAACGAATTGCCAACCGTTTTTGTTGCTGTATTCTGCTTTGATATGCTTTCTTGGCAACTCAATTTGACCACAAATATAGCGAATATATCTCAAACTTTTCTTCAATCAGGGAAAACAACGATTTTATTTCCCTGATTGCATTTGAACTTTCAGCATATTTTCCAATACAATCATATCTGCAACAAATTGTTTGTAATCGTTTGCAGTTTGCGATATGGGATAAAAATATGTTTGTAGTTTAGCATTATTATCAATTCCATATCCTAATAGCTCATAACTCTCTTTTTGACATATTCTATCACTTGGCTGTATAAATGTTCCACACTTTCCTCTTAAACGATACATATATGTTATCATTTGATGAATATCATCTCGGTTAATCTCTCTTTTATATTTTGCATCTATAATATAGCAGTCTGCTTCTCTATAAAAATCGGGATAACGAGGAAATTTATTTTTCGCCAAGTATATTTGTCCAGTTCCTTGTTTGTTATTAGGATGTTTGAATCCTTGCTTTGTAAGAATAGAGGCAAGATACTCTTCCCATAAATAAGATACATCAAACAAAACTCCATGTATTTTATCATCTTTTGCTCCGTACTTAATTTTTTCGTGTCTTAATATACGCAAGCAGAGCCTTTGGAGTGGTGTATAACGGAAGTAATATGGATGATTTACAATTTTTGAATTGCTTTTTATTACCTTCTCTCTTTCTTGCCTACTATAACTTGGAGTTGCGGATATGATTTGAGCAACATTAGCATGCGTTTCTGCATCATTTTCCAACAACATTTTTCCGAATGAAGTTTTACCAATGTAGTCAATCGTATGTCGTATCAGCTCCGTTACATGATTGTCATAACTAAACTCTCGTGTACGATAAGCGATACGACCGTTAAATGGCAAATTTGTTTTCAAATGCCTATTGATATCTACTACACCTTGTACATTAGCATCATTGTATTCATTCCGTTGGTATTCTTTATATACTCCTTGCGCTAATGCTTCTTTGAGAAGTTTGGGAAACAGATATAAAAGGAAATCGAATATTCGTTCATTTGTAGTTCCATGTGATAAGTTTACAACATTGACACATAAAACTTTTTGAAGCATATAATGTAAAAAGAAATCCTCTGTATTTTTAGAAAAACGAGAATGAATGGAAACGGATTGTCCATTCATACCAATGAAACCCGCCATATTCCCTGTTTCCAATATAGCTTTTGTACATTTATTATCTTTCCAGTTGGTTTGCAACGAAAATAGATATTGACTCCCCATTTCATCCTCGCACTGGCTAAATGAATGAGGATAAACAAGCAAGTCATTACCCTTATCGTCTAACAATTCTGATATTTTTCTGTTAGCAATATTATTGAATGATAGATATTCTTCGAAGTTATCTGAAGAAGAATACTGTGTATTATCTTTCAATATCATTGTTGTCATTTTCGTTATAGTAAACAGATTCAAGCATTTTTAGATTCTCCATAGCATTTGCCGTTCCCCTTAGATATTCAAAAAGCACTCCTTTCAAGTGATTTTCCCAAAGGTGTCTGTATGCTAATTTCTTATTAGTATGCTCCTCATTAAGATAAAGTTGCAATTTACTGAAATAAGAACCGCCAATATGATATGCTGCATTTAACCCTTCTATGCCAGTATTGGATTCTTCATTCCATATTGCTGCATTCAAGCGTTTCATTACTTCTATAACTTCATCTTTCATTTCTTGAAGTGTATCCAGCATTCCAGTATTTTCATTTGCTTTTATTTCTTCCCATGCGAAACGACGGCGCATGGCAAAATCCATGCTTTCTACGCTACGGTCTATATCGTTCATAGTTCCGATAATATAAACATTACTTGGTACATAGAATCCGTCATAGAAAGAATCAGTTTTATCCGTTATCAGATTTTGGTATTGCGTTTTAACCAATCCACTTTCTCCACGATAGCTTGGGTCTATGCTGAAAAACAATTCTCCAAATATCTTTGATATTTCCCCACGATTAATCTCATCTATGATGAAAACATAATTAAATGAGGTAGGATCATTGGCGGTTTCCTTTATAGGAAATTGTTTCAGTATATAATCGCCTATTGATTTAAGATAGGTATCATTAGTAGGGCATATCTTATTGACTAAGTAGTTTAACATTCTATCATCAGAAACGCTCCAATTCTTTTGCCCTTGCTTATTATACACACATATAATGCCCCCATCTATATGTACATGTATCATCGTTTTGCTTCTAAAACTTTGTATATCTATGGAAGCATTGTTTAATTTGTCTTTGAATAATTTTAAAGATTCTTTATAAGGAGTGAAATCAGTGGATTCTTCTTTTTCTTTTATTGCTCTTTTGCAGAAAATCTTAAAGACTCCATCTTTTCTTTCAAACCCAATATTTCCGTTACTGTCCGGTGGAGTCGGTCGTAACCCCTCTACAAAATCAGTATAGTCATAGGAAGGGTGGAATTGCACAAAATCATATTCTGCATCCATTGCTTCTGCTATGGCTTTAGCCAAATATGTTTTTCCTGTTCCTGGTGCTCCTGTTAGAATGAGATTCTTATTAGCCTCTAACAACTTAATGTATTTTTCGTATTTATTATCTTCCATATCAGTATAGTTGCTGTGTAATAAGTAATTTGATATATATTGGGGAATATCATTTTTTTGATTCAATGTTCCATAAGGCTGCCATTGCTTTTCTGTAGATTGGATATTAAATTCGGAGGTTGAAATGTATCCTTGTTCCTTAAAGCACAACCAAGCAACATCAATATAATGAGAATAATATGATTCATCGCCATCGTCATCCACGCCGGCATAGTGAATTTTATCTTTAAATTTATATTGAGATAATGCAATTCCAATGCCCCAAAGACCGAAATTATTATTGGTGCAACAGATAATATCTCCTGCTTTTATTTGTTTAATTAACGTAAATGGTCCTATAGCTGTTTGGTCATCAAGATATTCTTGTTTTATTTCATCAATAGTATAGTTTGTATAATCTGTATGCTCCCATCCTATCGACATGAGGTTTTGGGTAAGAAAACCTTTCCATGCAACATCTTTTTGTCTCTTACAATGAGTGGGACAGATAAAATAACACTTATGTTGATTTCGCAAATCAGAAATATCCAAATCATTAGGAATAAAAAAATTAGCAGTATCCCTTTCTATTCCCAATTCAGTCATAAAATGTTCAAATTGTTCTGATAGATAATCATCTGATATTTCTTTATATAATTTTAGCTCACGAAATTTGTTGTTAGTCTGAGTGCCATCTCCATGATTGGATGTATGCTTTTCCCTTGTGTTATTTTTATAACCGACAAATCGACTTGGAGCAAATAGCAAGGTATTACCAAATGGCTCAACCACATACCATTTCCCTCTTTGAAATCGTTGCAAAGCCCATTCTCTATCCTCTACTATTGTACTTTTGGCATAAGAATATAGAGTATAGATGTTTTTAACGACATCTATTCTGTTTTCTATGAAATCTGTCCTTTCCATTGTTTGCTTTCAAAATAACTGGTACAAAAGTACAAAAAATCCGTGATACGGTATACCATTACCACGGACTTTATTGTGATTTACAGCTTAATACCCCTATTTTGTTTCCTTGTCGGCATTCCCAACGCTTCCATAAACTCGTCTTTCTTTCGTCTGAACCAGCTAATGTGTGAAACACCGTCTATGTTGAGTTCAAAATTTCCTTCTATGTCCTGTTTGAGTGAACAAACCGCACTGTCAGCCTTGAAGCGTTGGTTAAACTCACGGGAATATAGTTCGCCTTTAATGGAAGCGTCTTTGAACATACAGAGTTTTCTAATGACGTCATCGCCAAAATGCAGAGTTTCACGTAGGAATTTTATTGTCGGCATCAGCTTCTCAACATATGGAAAATAGCGTTTAACGAAATCCACGAACTCGGACAATTTGTGGTTCTGTTGCTCATATGTACTTTTCATGTCCTGCATCTGTTTGGCTTGCCATTCCTCTCTTTGTTGAACTTCATCTTCAAGTTCAGAAATGCGGTTTTGCAATGCGGAATTCTCCCTTTCCAATGTTTTGACCTTGTTACTTCCGAAAAGAGAACTTACACTTTCCGCTATGTTGGTGGCTGCGGTCGTGGCTACACCTTTCAACTTCTCGGTCTGAACTTCTTTCTTGGCTCGTCTGAGTTCTTCCTGTGCCGTTTCTTTGCGGCCTTTAAGCTGTCCGATGTCTGTTCGTAATTGTTCCGTCTGCCGCATCAGGTCACGGTAATACTGTCGTGTGGTGATATGCTTCGCTTCCGAGCCGTCAATGCCACGCTGTAAACCGTAGCCGCTCATGGCTTGGGCGTAGGTGTCCTGATAGGATTTGAGTTTGATTCGTGTCATAATCTCATCTGCACACAATCGGGCTGTATCTGTCGGCTTCTTGCGGTATCGCTTCTTAACCTGTTCCTCTTTCTTCTTGCGCTTGCGCTCTCCCTTGACTATCGGTACAAGGGTGGCGTGTATGTGCGGTGTCTGCTCGTCCATGTGCAAGACTGCCGACACGATATTCTCCCTGCCGAAGGTATCGGCAAGGTATTTCAGATTGTCGTTGCACCATTTATCAAGTCTGCCCTCGTTGGTGATGCGTTCCATATCCCCGTGCGTTCCCGTGAGCAGGACACGGATAGCCCTCACTTGGTTGTTGCCGATTTTGCGTGCCAATTCTGCGGTGTCCAGTCGGTGCTGTATGGCTTGTGTCCTGTTCTCCACCCCGTCAGGGAACCTTATCAGTTCCCTATTGAGGTGCGTCCTGCTCTCATCGGCATTCTTCGGTTTGATGGTGCGCTCTATGTGCGCTGACATGGCGGCATCCGTTCCGCTTGTCTTTTCCATGTGTAATACTGCATAACCCATATAATAATCCTTTCTTTTTAACTTGTGAAACAATGGTTGATGATTTACTTTTGCACGGCTTTTGCCGTTGACTGGGAGTGTCCAGAGAGGTGCAATCTCTTTGGCTTATTGGGGGGATTTTCAGCGTTGCTTGCAATGCGGCTCGGACAAATTCCCTAATAAGCTACGGCATTTTCCGTTGGTAAATATCCGTGCGGCTGCAAGCATACCTCTCCCTACATTTTCAGCCCTCGTTTTTTCGGTGGCTGCATCATCCGCCTTGCGGATTGGACTTGCTTCTCCTGCTTTATCGGCTCTGCCGATTGGAACAAGGGCTTACCGCACAGGTAGTCGTTCAGGTCTTTGTACCCGTTGTAGTTTTGGGAGAAGTCCCTGATACGTCCGGCAAACTCTCCTGCCAGTTCCCAATACGCTTTCCGTCCTGCCTCGTCATTGTCGAGCAGACTGTGTATGCGCTCGTACCCGTGCAGCACGTCTATGGCTTTGGATACGTTGGAAACGGAATTGAGAATAACGTAATCCTGCCTGTCAAGGTTGGGCATGGTCGGGCAGTTCTTCATCCGCAAGGTGAGGAATGAAAGATAGTCCGTCATCCCCTCAAACACGAGGCATTTCTCTCTCGGCTCTCCCGACTGTCGGATATGGCTGATGTCCTTCGGGGCGATACAGCCCTTGAAGAAACGGTTGCGCACTTCATAGCCTCCTGCCACATTCGGGAACCCTATGGCGAAATAGGGTTTACCGTTGTGGACGAAGTGCAGTTCCTTACATTCCGCTTGCGCCAATGCGGTGTTTATTCCACGCTCCTGCAAGTAACGGAGCAATGCAGGGTGCGTGAGTTCTCTCACTTCCAAATGTTGGAAACTCGGTTCGGATGCCTGCTGGCGAAAAGAGAAAGACACGGGACGGACGTGCGGTGCTTGTTCCGCTATCTTGCCAAGCAGGTAAGGCACATAGTCCGAACCGTAAAGCTCCTGCGCCAAAGCGATGATGTTGCCGCCCTTGCCTGTTCCGAAGTCGTACCATTGGTTGAGTTCGGTGTTCACCTTGAACGATGCTTCCGTTTCCTCCCTGAACGGTGATTTGTACCAAAGGCTTTTGCCCTGCTGCTTGACGGGGTTGTAGCCCAAACTTTGCAGATAGTCTGCGATATGTATCTTCTTTGCTTCCTGTGTAGTCATAATCTTCCTATGGTTTTAATGGTGAATGAAAATCGTTGATTCGTTGAATGGTATATGTAAGATACTTATATCCATATAGATATATTCTCAACATCCGCTCAACAAACCACTCGCCAAAAGAGAAACAGACAATCGCTCGTGGCTTTATGACTCAACTTCTCTTTTGGTCTGTTGAGATTTTGTTGAGAGTGTATATTGTTTATTATCAGTATGGTTATATCCTTATTCAACAATTCAACAAAAAGACAATGGATTTACAGCGTTTCAAGCTGCTGCCTTGTGACGGTATAGAAGCGTCCCACTCTCCTTATCGGCTCATACCGACACTCCCGATTGTAGTTCAGTTGGTAGGTGGTGTATGTAAGTCCGTTCGGTGCAGGTGTGAGCTTCCAGCACTCCTGCAATACCTTTCTTACTTGGTATTTCTCCGCCTTGACATATGTGTTTGCCAACAGCGTGAGAATGTCATTGCAGCAAAAAGAGAAAGAGTCGATACCCGTGCTTACCATAATGTCAAGTATAAGTTCGCACATCTCAATCTCCAATCTGTTGCGGTTGCTGCGGATTATCTTCTGCAAGGCTTCGGTATGCAGCAATGACGGTGCAAACCACATACGGCTCTCTTTCTCGGTGGATAACTGTCTGTACTGCAAGTGGTAGAGGGAGGCAGGGATTTCCGCTTTTAATTTTTGTAGGAAGTCAGTATCGTCCGACTGCAAGCGGTCTATCTTCCGCACCCAATAGCGTGTTTCCCCTGCGTCTATGATGACGGGCAGATACTCGTTGTTGGAACACAGCACGAACTTGGCGAAGAAGGCTATCTCATCACGGTCTTTGCCTTTGGCTTCCACCTTGTAGGATAATGTGGTACTCAGGTTCTTCAACCGTTCGCTGTCCTCCCTACGACTTAACAACACCTCATCCACCACGATAAGCAGCTTGCCAGCCCAATCGGAATTGAACTGGCTGCGGAAGTCCTCGTTGGTATTGAATGTCACGTTGTTCTGAAAGAGGGCTTTCAGAAAGTTCAGGAACGTGCTTTTGCCAGTGTTGCGTTCTTCCGACACCAACAGCAGGATTGGCAACTTTTGAATGGGTTGCAGGTAGAGCAGTTGCAGGTAGTCCATGCCCAACTCGTATTGTTCCCCGAAGATGTGCTTTACTAACGAACATATAGAGGGGAAATTACCCTCCATCGGTTTGTGGTCTATCGGTTCATAGAGGTTCAGGAATTTGTCCACTATCGGATGGTAGTTCACATGGTCGGGAACCGTGCAGAAGCCGTCATACTTGGGGACGGTGGCGAGATAGTGCTTACCATAGTCCTGCCGTAATGTTTCGTTATTCCACACGATGCGTTTCTTCACATAGCCACCGTTCAGTCGGGGCTGGTTCACTAACTTGTAGAGGGTCGTACCCACTCGGATAAACTCCTCTTTGCAGATGTCTGATTTACTCATTGTTCATACGCTTAAACGGTTGATAAATAATCGTATGCAAAGTTAGAGTGAGCCGCTTAAAACCTTGATACGCAAATCACTGCAGAACGGAGCAAAAAACACACGGTATGAAAAACTTGCAGTATATCGGAGAACATAACCATAAAAAATCCCGAAGAAACAACCGTTATAGAGGGGTGCTTCTTCGGGATTGCCACATTCCTGTGAATGAATGACAATACGCCTACCCAATTATGTATATGGATACATTTTCGGCAATGGGAATACGCATCGGTTTCATTACTTCATGTCGTCATATCAATACACTTTACGCTTGATATTCAGATGATTTTATGCTATTACACAGCGAAAAGTAGATGCTTGTTTTCTCTTTTCGCAAGTACATCCTTTCAATTAAGTCTTTGCGTACCCGTTCCGCTCCGTATGAACGGATGCGGAAAGCAAGAGCGACAACCATTTCAAGGCAGTAAACATCCATGCGGCATTTGTCCGATAGGCGAATATACTGCTGCGCTTCATGCTCTGTCAGTATTCCGCTTTTATAGACTGCTTTGATTGCTGTACGGACGGATGGAGCGATAACTCCGAACAGGCTGACAAGTTCCGCTTCGCTCATCCATACCGTTTCACTCGGTATAGTTATCGTACCGTGCTCTGTGATTTCGATGATATTCCTTTTCATTGTCCTGCCATTGATACGTTGTTGAACGATTGGTTCAGTCTGTTGCCGAGCATCGTAAGGTCGTTGTCCAATTTCTGCGTTGTGATTTTGGCGTAGATTTGGGTCGTGACTATGTTCGTGTGTCCCAAAACACGGCTCACGCTCTCAATAGGCATACCCATGCTCAAAGCCAACGTTGCAAAGCCATGTCTTGCACAATGAAACGAGATGTCCTTTGTTATCCCACACTCTTTCATCACCTTTTTCAGAGGTTTGCAGATAGACCAGTAGTTGAGATTGGGGAAAACAAGGTTGTCCTCTTGCAGGAGGCGGTAACGCTCTATTATCTGCAAGGGAATATCCAGCAGTTTCACTTGGAACGGCACTTTTGTCTTATGCCGTTTCGATAATATCCACTTCTCACCGTTTACTTCCACGATATTGTCATTGGTCAGTTCCTTGATGTCCACGAAAGAGAGGGCGGTGAAGCTGGCGAAAACGAAAATATCACGGATATAGGACAACTTGGCGTCCCCGAACTCGTGCGTCATCAACGCTTTCAGCTCGTCTTCTGTCAGGTACTCACGCTCCTTTACATTCGGGCTGATATGGAATTGGGCAAACGGATTTCTCGGTATCAAACCGTTGAAATGAGCACGCATCACTACACCTTTCAGCCACATACACTTTTCCCATATCGTTCCGTTATGCAGTCCCGCTTCCGTTGAGAGGTAGGCGGCGAACTCCTTGATGAAGTCGGGCGTAATTTCCAGCATGGACATATCCGTCCGCCTGTAGAAAGACTTGATGAACGCAGCCACACGGTTTCTTGCTCGAACTCGTGAGTGGTAGGTTGCCATTACCCTGTCCTTGCCGACACGCTTCTTGAACACCTCGTTTTCACGGTCGAACGCTTTGAGCAGTGTCTCGTACTCGCTGCCGATACCCTGATAGGCATTGCGCACCATTTCTGCCGTCACGAACGCTTCACGGTCGGATATGCGTTGATAGTGCTTGATGATTTGCGCCTTGATGTTATCCAAAGCCAGATTGATGTCCCGTGCCTCCTTGCTCTTGCCTTTGGCTCGGTTGCCCTTGATGTCCCAAAGCGTCTTCGGGACACTCTGCTTGCAACTGAACTGCGCCACAGTCCCGTTGATTGTCACTCGTCCCATGATGGGGACAATACCGTTTTTCTCCTTGCTGCCGTTCACGTAGAACAGCACTTTGAATGTACTTCTTGCCATACTCGTTTTTTTGTTTGCAAAGTTATTACTCAACGAGTTAGACCTTGATAAGCAAATCGGCGCAGAACGGCGCAATCATAGCAGAGAACGTTAAAATTGCATCCCGTTTCGGGTAACGATTTGAAAACCTTTCTGCTTCATAGAACTGCTTTCCTTTGCGTTTCCCGTTTTTTGCGGTTGGCTTCATTTGGCACTGTAAACGCTTTAATGATAGCCATTTCAGTGACATTTCAACCTCTTTTCTCGGTTATTCCAAAGATTTTCGCTAAATTTGCGCGATAATTAAAAGACAATGATTGATAAGACTGTTTTTGAGAACAAGATAGCCGCATACTATACCTTAGGATGCAAGCTGAACTTCGCCGAAACTTCGACCATAGGGAAAGTCCTTGCCGAACAAGGCGTACGCAAAGCCCGTCCGGGTGAAAAGGCTGATATTTGCGTTGTCAACACCTGCTCTGTGACAGAGCTTGCCGACAAGAAATGCCGCCAGGCAATCCGCCGGATCGGCAAGCAGCATCCGGGGGCGTTCGTCGTCGTGACCGGTTGCTACGCCCAGTTGAAGCCCGAAGAGGTTTCGCATATCGAAGGGGTCGATCTCGTCTTAGGAGCCGAACAGAAACTGGACCTGTTGATGTATTTAGACGACCTGAAAAAGAAAGAAGAGGGAGGCGCCGTGATCGCTTCCCAAACGAAAGATATCCGTACCTTCTCCCCCTCCTGCTCGGCGGACGACCGTACGCGTCATTTCCTGAAAGTGCAGGACGGATGCGACTATTTCTGCTCCTACTGTACGATCCCGTTCGCCCGCGGACGTAGCCGCAACGGGACGATCGCCAGCATGGTGAAGCAGGCCGAAGAGGTGGCCGCGAGCGGGGGGAAAGAGATCGTGCTGACAGGCGTCAACATCGGCGACTTCGGGAAGAGCACCGGGGAGACGTTTATCGACCTGATCCGGGCGCTCGACGAGGTGGAAGGGATCGTGCGCTACCGCATCTCCTCCATCGAACCGAACCTGATCACGGACGAGGCGATCGATTTCGTGGCGCGTAGCAAGCGTTTCGCCCCCCATTTCCATATCCCGTTGCAAAGCGGGAGCGACGATGTGCTGAAATTGATGCGCCGCCGTTACGACACCGCCCTGTTCCGCCATAAGATCGAAAAGATCAAAGAGATCATGCCTCATGCCTTTATCGGCGTCGATGTGATCGTCGGTACGCGGGGCGAAACGGATGCCTATTTCGAAGATGCCCGCACCTTTATCGAAGGCTTGGACATCAGCCAGCTACACGTGTTCAGCTATTCAGAACGGCCGGGTACGCAAGCGCTCAAGATCGACCACGTCGTCGATCCGAAAGCCAAACATGCCCGGAGCCAGCAACTACTGGACATATCCGACCGCAAGCTCCATGCATTCTACGAAGCCCATATCGGTCAACAGGCGAATGTTCTGTTTGAGCAAACCCGCAAGGGAGGCATGATGCACGGCTTCACGGAAAACTATATAAAGGTAGAGATCCCTTACGACGGTTCGCTGGTAAACGAAACCCGGCAAGTCATACTGGAGGGTTGGAACGAAGACAAAACGGCGTTGGTAGTAAAGATTATTGAATAAATCATCATTTACACAAATAAAAACGAATAAAACCATTATGTGGAGTAAAATACAATATGCGCTTATCTATAGTTGGGTAAAGGTCCATGCGATCTTGCCGATGTGGGCGTTGTATATATTATCGGATATCCTTTATGTACTGATCTATAAGGTTGTCAGATACAGGGTAAAGGTCGTCAGGCAAAATATGAGAGCCTCCTTCCCCGACAAATCGGATGCCGAGCTCCGACGCATGGAGCGGGATTTCTACCACCATTTCGCCGACTACATAGTCGAAACGATCAAGCTCGCCCACATCTCCCTCGAAGAGTTGCAACGCCGGGCTTTCCTAAGGAATCCCGAACTGGTGGACAAGCTGATGGAGAAAGGACATACCTGCTTTATCCTCCTGATGGGGCATTACGGCAACTGGGAATGGTTCTCCGGCTCGACCTCCCGCTTTAAGAACTCCCGTATCTACCAGATATACCGCCCGCTCAGCAACAAGGCTTTCGACCGCCTGTTCATCAACCTGCGTACGAAATTCGGTTCCTACGGGATCAAGAAGCAGGACACCGTGCGGGATGTCATCACCCTGAAAAAAGACAAAACCCCTTCGGTCGTGATCTTCATCGCCGACCAGACGCCAAGCCGGAACAACCTGCACTACTGGACAACATTCCTGAACCAGGAATCCTCCATCCTGACCGGTCCCGAACGCCTCGCCCGCAAATTAGACCTGCCCGTCATATTCCTCGATACGAAGCAGGTGAAACGCGGCTACTATACCGTAGATATGAAACTGGTTACAGAGACTCCCAAAGAGACATCCGAGGACTGGATCACCGAACAATATGCCCGCCTGATGGAAAAATGCATCTTGCGCAATCCGGCTAACTGGCTTTGGACGCATAAGAGATGGAAATACAAGAGAATTGAAAGTGGAAAGGTGAAAGGTGAAAGTTAAATTACACAAAAAAAGAACACACACTATATGAAAACAAACGAAAACTTTCAACTTTCAACTTTCAACTTTCAACTGGACAAACGTCTTGCCGTCGTCATCCTCAACTGGAACGGCCGGGCGCTGATGGAGGAGTTCCTGCCCTCCGTTGTCGCTAATACGCCCGGCGAATGGGCGGATGTAATCGTTGCCGACAATGGCTCGACCGACGATTCCATCGAAATGCTAAAGGCCAAGTTTCCGACGGTCGGCATCATCCGGTTGGACAAGAATTACGGCTTTGCCGAAGGATATAACCAGGCATTGGAGCACATCGGGCACGAATACACGGTCTTGCTGAACAGCGATGTCGAAGTCACTCCGGGATGGCTGGATGCGCCTATCGCCGCCATGGATGCCGACAAGAGCATAGCCGGGGCCCAGCCCAAAATACGCGCCCAGCGGAATAAGGAATATTTCGAGTATGCCGGAGCGGCAGGAGGATATATGGACCGGTACGGCTATCCGTATTGCCGCGGACGCGTCTTGCACATTGTGGAGAAAGACGCCGGACAATATGACACACCGGCCGACCTGCTCTGGGCCACGGGTGCCTGTCTGTTCGTCCGTACATCGATCTACAAAGAGGCCGGCGGTCTGGATGCCGGATTCTTTGCCCATCAGGAGGAAATCGATATGTGCTGGCGGTTACGTTCGCGTGGCTACCGGTTGGTTTGTACGCCCTCGTCGGTTGTGTACCACGTGGGAGGCGCGACGCTGAATGTCGAGAGCCCGCGCAAGACCTTCCTCAACTTCCGCAACAACCTGCTGATGCTCTATAAGAATTTGCCGGAAAAGGATTTGAAGCACGTGATGCGCACGCGTTTTTGGCTGGACTATATTGCCGCGGCCAAGTTTCTGCTGACCGGCCATTATCCGAATGCCCGTGCCGTGTATGAAGCCCGGAAAGCGTTCCATGAGTTAAAACCGTCTTATGAACCGGTCCGCCGGGAGAATCTTGCCAAAACAAAACTTTCCGACATCCCGGAATTGCGAAAAGGAAGCCTGATCCTGGCGTTCTATTTACAGGGGAAAAAGAAATTTACGGAGCTATAAAAAGAGAGGTTAACAGGCAAACGGACAAAATGCGGACAAAACGGCACTCCATGTATTCAAAATCCCGAGGATGATTGCAAGGGAAAGTAGGGCTTTCCCTTACCTGCTACAGATTCGAATGTTGTAAAATGTCGATCATAATCGGCTTGAAACCGCTAACGAAACACTCTACGGCGATCACCATCAAGATCAATCCCATCAGGCGCATCATGACATTATTGCCCGTTTCGCCCATATAGCGGTTCAAGCGGGTGGAGGCGCGGAGGATCAGATAAGTGATAAAATAGATCAGGCCGATCGTCCCGATCAAGATGCACTTCTTTGCCAATGTGACGGCATCATCCATCAGCATCAGGGCATTGGCGATCGCACCAGGGCCGCAGAGCATCGGGATGGCAAGGGGCGTGATGGAGATATCATTCACATACGTCTTCACCTCCTCTTCTTTCAGCTTGGCTTTCGCATAGCGTGCCTGCAACATATCGAAACCGATCGTGAAGATGATGATACCGCCCGCAATACGGAACCCATTCGTCGAAATACCGAAGAACTTGAACAGGAACTGCCCGGAGAATGTGAACACCATCAGCGTCATAAACGACACGATCGTGGCACGACGGACAATGGCACGCCGTTGCTCCTCGCTCATGCCATTCGTCATAGTCAGAAAGACAGGCATCGTCCCCAACGGATTTGTCAACGTAAAAAACGAGGTGAAACATAACAGAAAGAAAGGTAACAATGATTCCATGATAATACTTTTTTTATTGGTACATTATTTTTCCCATACTAAATAAGCAGACACGAGCCAATGGTTCAACTTGTTCCCGTCTATCCCGGCGGCTTCGGGAATGCTGACCGTGAAGAAATCTCCTTTCGCGGGAATTTCGCGGGGTCCGCATGCCGTCAGAAGCAACGTCACCGCCAGCGAAAAGAGTAAAACAATCTTCTTCATCATTTGCGTTTAGTATTTAGTAAGCTCTTTAAGCAACTGCTTCTGCGCGGCAGCCCTATCGCCATGCACACACGGGCCTGTCACACACCCGCCTTCGCAGGCCATCACCTCGATGAATTGTCCCGGAGCCTTGCCCGTCTTGGCGTAAGCACGTAGCAGGGCGACGTTCTTCTTTGTCAGGTTGGCGACCTGGATCGTGTTGAGGTTGGCAACCTGGTCTTCTTTCAAGTACACCTTCACGGCGTTGATCACGCCGCCGGCCTGGGCAAATCCGTGCGCCTCACGTACGGCATTGAACAGGACGGAGAACGGTTGTGCCTCTTCCACCTTGATATCCAATCCGGCGAGCACCGAACCTATTTCCTCGAACGTGAGCGTGAAATCCACACACGGGTCCATCTTCACCTCTTTCCGTTTCGCCACGCACGGGCCGACAAACACGACCTTGGCATCCGGATATTTCTCCTTCACAATCCGGGCGGTGTAGTACATCGGCGAACCGGTAGTCGAAATATATTTCTTCAAATCCGGGATATGCTTCTCGGCAAGCTGGATATAAGACGGACAACAACTGGTCGTCATGAATGGTTGGCCTTCCGCCAGCTTTTCTTTCAGTTCTTCGGCTTCATGGCGGGTTGTCTCCATCGCTCCCTGCGCCACTTCGACGACTTCGAGGAAGCCCAGCGACTTGATGGCGCCGTAGACCTTTTCCACCGGAGCCGCAAACTGGGCCAGAATGGACGGGGCGACAATGGCCACCATCGGTTCTTTGTTGCGCAGGCGTTGCAGGATGTCGAACACCTGGGAGATCTCGAAGATCGCTCCGAAAGGACAGGCGTTTACGCATTTGCCGCAATAGATACATTTGGATTCGTCGATATGCTCCACCCCGTACTCGTCCTTACTGATCGCTTTCACCGGGCAGACTTCCTCGCAAGGGATCGGGATATACACGATCGCATGGTAGGGGCAGTTCTGGTGGCATTTGCCGCAACTGATGCAGGTGTCGTGATCGATCTCCGCCTGCCCGTTCTTCTTGAAGCGGATCGCGTCTTTCGGACAGTTCATATAGCAGCTTCGTGCCACACAACCACGGCAGAGGTTCGTTATCTCGTAGTTCACCTGCACGCAGGACGAACAGGCTTCATCCACCACGCACATCAGGTTCTCTTTCTTGTTTTCCGAACGCAACAACGCTTGTTTGGCATATTCGGACAGAGGAGTCAGCTCGTCTACCTCATCCTGCATATCGAATCCGAGCAACGGCAATGTCTTGTACTTCCACACCGCCCGTTCCTTGTGCACGCAGCAACGGCCGATGACTTTCGATTTACGGGGACTCAACTCGATAGGCAACCGGTCTATCTCTTCGAGCAGACGGTTTTCTTTCCAGAGTTTCACTAACTTCGCCAGCAATCCGTGGCGGACAATCATTACGTTGTTGGTAAATGCCATGGTGAATCTATTATTTGTGCTTTATTTGGTTACAAAGATAAGGCGCATATAGCCCTCCCGCAAAATAACGGGTAGGCTAAACCACAAAAATATGTTAAACTATGCTTTTTCACCAACAAAACAT
Source organism: Parabacteroides vesiculifaciens (assembly GCF_049860805.1). Classification (NCBI taxonomy): domain Bacteria; kingdom Pseudomonadati; phylum Bacteroidota; class Bacteroidia; order Bacteroidales; family Tannerellaceae; genus Parabacteroides; species Parabacteroides vesiculifaciens. The sequence goes on along the minus strand of NZ_CP187555.1, from coordinate 8,025 downwards.
AGTTTCCGTGGGCAGAAAGCTATGTTTCCTTGCATCGTGACAACTGTGACAAATGACAATATTACAATATTACAATTAGCTAAAAGAGAATTTTCTCTTTTAGTAAAATAGTATAATATATATATAATATATATTATACTATTTCTATAGAACCGATTATCCCCCCCCTTGTTATTGTAATATTGTCATTTGTCACAATTGTCACGACAAGGAGGTAGAAACGTCTCGCAAAGAAGGATGGACGCGCTATGGATATCGCCTCCGAAAGGCGGGTTTAACTTAGAGAGTTTCAACTCGATAGCTTCCAGTTGCGGAAAGCGTTCTTTCAAGGCATACAGGATACGGCCGGCCGCATGCTCGATCAGCTTAGAGGGGATATCCATCTGCTCTTTTACAACTGCATAGGCGGCGGCATAGTTGATCGTATCGTCCAATTCATCACTTTTTACGGCCTGTTCCAGCGGTGCCGTAAGGGTCAGGTTCACAACGAAATGGTTCCCGACCTTCGTTTCCTGCGGCATTACCCCGTGGTAGGCATAGAATTTCATGGCCGTCAGTTCTATCTTTGTTGTCATAATTCGTTATTTTATCTGTAAATGTAAATAAAGTAAACCTTTCTGCAAAAAAATAGTCTTATATTTGCGATATGCAGAGACGTACGGCCGTGCGTCTCCAACAAACAATACGAAATATGATGGGAATAAAGCAAAAAGAAGAAAACACAAACGGCGGCCTGCATAACACCCTCGCAACCGGCACGACCGTTAAAGGCAATATCCAGACGGAAACAGATTTCCGTCTGGATGGAAAAGTAGAAGGAGATGTAAGTTGTAGCGGCAAGATCGTGATCGGCCCAAAAGGGAACGTCACGGGAAATATCGTTTCCGCAAATGCCGAAATATTGGGCGAAGTGGAAGGCTCCGTACACGTCAGCGCCAAACTTGTCCTGAAAGCGACCGCCGTCATCAAAGGCGATATATTCGCCCAAACCCTCGAGATCGAACCGAACGCCCGCTTCAACGGCGTCTGCAAGATGTCAGGCGAATCTTCCTGAATGCTTAATCAGTTCCGCAATCTTGTTGTTCAGGCTATCAGCCTCGATCAGTTTCTCCAACGTGATGTGCATCCTGTACCGCCAGTAATGGTTTGAATTGGACGGGACGTTGATGCGCTCCGCTTCGTAATCTTTCCGTTTGATGGAGTCGTCCATTGCGAACCAGTCCTGCAAAGGGATAATGGCCAGCATCGAAGCGGTTGCCAGATGGTTGGAGACGATCTGCGCCGCCAGATCAGCCGTACATTCTTCCGGTGCATCCCCGGCATGTCCCAGCACATTGTTGTAATAACGTTGTGTTTTGGCACGATCCTCTTTCCACCAGCTACGGAGCGGCGTCATGTCGTGGGTGGATGTCGTGCAAACCGAATGGTAAGGCAGGTTGCCCAGGTCCGAGAACTCCCGTTGCGGAGTCTTGGGCATACGTTCTATTTCGAGGCTGAGTATTTGCAACTTGTTCATCACATCGGGTACGGACTCCGGGATCATCCCCAAGTCTTCGCCGCATACCAGCATATTCGTGCTGCCCATCAACGGAGTCAGGCGGCTAAAAGCCTGCGCCTTCCAGAACTCGTTATGGCGGTGATAGAAGAAGTTCCAATACAACTGGTCGAAAGCATACCGGTCGGAAGCGCTCAACTCGCGATACAGGTAGGACTGGCTGGCCGAAATACGCGGATGGAATTTATCCGGTTCACGCGGGTCGCGCAGGAACAGAACCTCATTGGCTATGGCAAACAGCCCCTTCCTGATCCGAAGGGACGCCTCGTCCGTCTTTCCGGCAAACAAAGCCTCTACCTTGCGTTGCGTATCGCAGAAGGGCTTCAACACGAAATGATGCGACGACGACTGGGCCAGGAACGTGCCGATCACCACCTCCGTCTGGTCGCCAAAGAGTTCGGACAGGAACTCGCGGTTGATATGCGGGGTAGTCAGACGGGCTTCGTTGAAGTTCAATCCGTATTGCTCGATCTCGCTACGGGTAAGCGGCAAAGCCGGGTTGAAATGCCCGCAAAGCCCCTGCACATAGTCCGACGGCACTTCCCAGATGCGGAAGAAGCCTAAGATATGATCGATGCGGAAGCAATCGAAATAGTCTTCCAGCTTGCGGAAACGTTTCTTCCACCAGGAGAAATTATCTTTCTCCATCATATCCCAGTTGTAGGTCGGGAATCCCCAGTTCTGACCGTTCACGGAGAAATCGTCGGGCGGAGCGCCGGCCTGCCCGTTCATGTTGAAGTATTTCGGCTCCATCCATGCCTCGACACTCGTACGATTCACGCCTATAGGCAAATCGCCTTTCAACACGATCCCGTTCTTGCGGGCATAATCGGAAACGGCTTTAAACTGGGTATGCAAGATGTATTGCAAGAAATACAGGAATGATATTTCCGGGTACGCCCGTCCCGTCACGGAGCAAAGCTCGCGGATGCTGTTCTTGTCGAATACGGAGTTTTCTTTCCATTGTGTAAAGTCGGAAGTCCGGTACGTGTCGCGCAGGTAACAATAGGCGGCATACGGCATGAGCCACGATTCGTTTTGCTTGAAGAACTCCTGGTATCCCGGGGTGGACAGGATCGCTTCTCCCTCCTGCCTGAAGTATTCCCGGCAATATTCCAACTTATATCGAACCGCCTGTTCGTAATCTACGGTGTCCGACTCATTCAACTCGGCTTGTTTGCGGGCATAGAAGGCCGCCCTTTCGGGGTCCGCCAAGCGTAGAGACGCACGGCCGAGCGTCTCTGCAACGTTCAAACCGTCCAGGCTGATATACATCGGGTGAAGGGCATAAATCGAGATGGCGCTATAGGGGTACGAATCGGTGCTGGTATGCGTCGTTGTCGTATCGTTCATCGGGAGCACCTGGATAATGCGTTGGTGCGTTTTCTTCGCCCAATCCACCAGCATACGCAAATCCCCCAGGTCGCCGACTCCGAAGTTCTTTTCCGAACGCAAGGAAAAGACCGGGATCACCGAACCGGCACACCGCCACAAGGGCAGGTTATCGCGGAAATAAAGACCGGAAACGATCGCCGTCTCTCCTACCTGTTGCGGAGGCAGATCGAGGACGCGGTTCTCATCTTCTTCCCAGTATAAAGGTTGTTGCTGGTCGTCGCAGATCAGAAACTTATATTCCAACGGATAGGTAATACCACCCGCATCCAGGTCTATATGCCAGACGGGGAAGGTGTCGCAACTCAATATTAACGCCCTGTCGGGATGCCAGTTGCCCAGACATTCCTGATTGCCGGTGATAGCCACACGCTGGTTCTTTTCGACACGCGGGACGGATATCTTAATCGTTAGCCGTTTCCCGCTCTTTACCACCCGTTCGTGCGTATTACACGGATGGGCAAACAAACTTTTGGTAAATGCAGAGGTATAGAAAGCCAGATGGGCAGGGCGGACCTGCCAATAGTCATATAGCGTATATTGATCTGCCTGGCCGATAAAGAATACCTGATGGTTCTTCTCCCATTCCTCGAATATCTGCTTATCGTTTATACTCAGGAAATACCTGTATTCTATCTCTTTCACGGGGGTAGTCACTTCCAGCTCGAGCTGCCAGTTTCCATCTCCCTTATAACTCATTTCTTTTGCCAGAGCGGGTTCCCAGGAACCAAGCTCCGGTATCGACCCTACAACACATAACTTCTGCCCCCAAACGGTATGGAAGTTGATATTAAAGGTGACTTTCATGGTACTTTTATATTTATAATTTTTGATTTTTGATTTATGATGTACGCGTCGACGATAAATCATAAATCAAAAATCATAAATCTTTTCATCCGCATCTCGAAGCGCCGCAATTGGTACAGATCAGGCAACCTTCCTGGTAGACAAGTGTTTCATGTCCACAATTCGGGCATTTCTGGCCTTTTGCCTCCATACCGTTCGGCAGGTATTTCTTCAATGCGCGTTCCACACCGTTCTTCCAGGTGTTGATAGATTCGTTGTTCAGTTCCATCCCTTGGACCAGCTTGATCACCTGGTCGATCGGCATGCCGTAGCGCAAAACGCCGGAGATCAACTTGGCATAGTTCCAGAACTCAGGGTTGAACTTGCCGTCCAAACCTTCGATCGTCATTTTATAGCCACGCTTGTTCTTGAACTGGAAGTCGTAGTGCTTCTTTCCGTCCTCGTCGTAGCTCTTGATGATGCTACCTTTCGATACGTTCTTCGGCAACATGATGCCTTCGTCGTCATCGGCAAGACCGGTGAAGATTTCGTACGGGCGGCCATTCAGCAAACCGACAAATGCGATCCACTTCTCGCGGTTGTTCTGGAATTTCACCACATCGGCTTCCAGCTCGCGCGGGCGGGTCGACACGATGACCGGCGGCTCCATGCAATTGCAATCTTCTTTTTTCTTCTTCTTATTATCCGTCGACAACAAAACGCCTGAACGGGAGCCGTCACGATAAACCGTACATCCTTTGCAACCGCACTTCCAGGCTTCCACATACAGGGTGTCCACCAATTCTTCCGTCACATCGGCCGGCAGGTTGATCGTCACACTGATGGAATGGTCCACCCATTTCTGGATACGGCCTTGCATACGGACTTTCTGTAACCAGTCCACATCGTTTGAAGTCGCTTTATAGTAAGGAGACTTGGCAACCAACTCTTCTACTTCTTCCTGCGAATATTTCTTGGAAGCGGAGAAGCCGTTAGCCAACATCCAGGTTACGAACTTATGATGGAATACGATATATTCTTCGAATGCGTCGCCTGTTTCGTCGACAAAGTCGACGCGGGCTTCCGCATCGTTCGGGTTCACCTTGCGGCGGCGGCGGTACACGGGTAGGAATACCGGTTCGATGCCCGAAGTAGTCTGTGTCATCAAGCTGGTCGTCCCGGTCGGCGCGATCGTCAGACAGGCGATATTACGGCGGCCGTATTTAACCATGTCGTCATACAATTCCGGATCGGCTTCACGCAAACGGTTGATAAACGGGTTCTTCTCTTCGCGTTTTGCATCGTAAATCTCGAATGCGCCACGCTCTTTGGCCATTTCGACAGAAGAACGATAGGCGGCCAGAGCCAGCATCTTCTGGACCTCCTCGGCAAAATCGGTAGCTTCTTCCGTACCGTAGCGTAATCCCAATGCGGCAACCATATCTCCCTCGGCGGTGATACCCACACCGGTACGGCGTCCTTGCAAAGTCTTTTTCTGGATCTTTTCCCACAGATGGCGCTCGCTTTGTTTTACTTCCAATGATTCGGGGTCGGAATCGATCTTTTCGAGAATCTTTTCAATCTTTTCCGATTCCAGGTCGATGATATCGTCCATGATGCGTTGTGCCAGGATAACATGTTTGCGGAACAGGTCGAAATCGAAATAGGCATCTTTCGTGAAAGGATTGACTACATACGAATATAAGTTGATCGCCAACAAACGACAACTATCGTACGGGCACAAAGGAATTTCACCACAAGGATTGGTCGATACCGTACGGAATCCGAGGTCCGCATACGAATCGGGAACTGACTCTTTCAGGATGGTATCCCAGAAAAGCACGCCCGGTTCGGCCGACTTCCATGCATTATGAATGATTTTTTTCCAGAGTCCGGCCGCATCGATCTCCTTCACGGTGGTAGGTTCCGGCGAGTCGATCGGATATTGCTGTTTATAAGGAGTCCCGTTGACTACCGCCTGCATAAATTCGTCATCGATCTTCACAGAAACGTTAGCTCCCGTTACTTTCCCTTCCGTCATCTTGGCATCGATAAACGATTCCGAATCCGGATGCTTGATAGAGACGCTGAGCATCAAGGCTCCACGACGGCCGTCCTGGGCCACTTCGCGGGTTGAATTAGAATAACGTTCCATAAAAGGAACCAGTCCGGTTGATGTCAACGCCGAGTTCTTTACAGGAGATCCTTTCGGACGAATATGTGATAAATCGTGACCAACACCGCCACGACGTTTCATCAACTGCACTTGTTCTTCATCAATTCGAATAATCGCACCATACGAATCGGCTCCTCCATCCAATCCGATTACAAAACAGTTAGAGAGTGAGGCAATTTGAAAATCATTGCCAATTCCCGTCATCGGGCTTCCCTGCGGCACGATGTAGCGGAAATGATCAAACAGGTTAAAAAGTTCCTCTTCCGACAGAGGGTTAGGATACTTTTTTTCTATACGGGCAATTTCACTCGCCAGACGGTGATGCATATCTACAGGAGACTCCTCATAGATATTCCCGAATGCATCCTTCAAGGCATACTTATTTACCCATACTTTTGCGGCCAATTCGTCGCCGGTAAAGTAGTCCAGTGAAGCCTTAAACGCTTCATCGAAGGTGTAAGTTTTACGATTCACGATTGTTTTAAGTTTAATGATGTGCAAGTTTAAGCATAGTTTATGGATTAGCCAAATTATTCAACAAAGAAAATATATATTGTTGACAAGTTTCCCCTTTCTCTAATAAACCATGTTATTTATCAACAGCTTACCTTTTCCTTTAGTTCAAAAAGTTTCCCAAAAAGAAAACCCGCCCTACAACAAGGTTTTCCAGAAACAGAAAAAGGACGCAACCCGCAAGCGCATCCTTTCATCAAAATATCGCATTCTATCAGGCTTTGAGCAAAGCCTCGATCTCTTCTACCGAAGAACGGAAAGATTTATTCGTTTCGATCTGGTCCTTTACCGTCTTACAGGCATGCAGGACCGTTGCATGGTCACGCTTTCCGACGATCTTTCCGATATGGGAGAAAGAACTATCGGTGTACTTCTTCGCCAGGTACATCGTGACCTGACGCGCCTGTACGATTTCACGCTTGCGCGAGTTGGTCTGGATGGTAGCCAGTTCCAGATTATAGTATTTACAGACTACGTCCTGAATAGATTCTACGGACACCTGCTTCTTTTCCAATTTTACGACACGGCTCACCACCTGTTTGGTCAGGGGCAGGTCGATCATGCGGTTGAACGCCGTAGAATAGGCCAGCAAGGAAGCGACGATACCTTCCACGTCGCGTACGTTCTCCGTCACGTTGCTTGCAATAAAGTTGAATACATCGTCCGGGATTACCACTCCGTCGTGGCTGATCTTGTTTTTCAGGATCTTCTTACGCAAATCCAGGTCAGGGCGATCCAGCTCGGCCGTCAATCCCCACTTCAAGCGGGTAATCAGGCGTTCCTCCATTCCCTGCAAGTCTACAGGTGCTTTATCCGAGGTCAGGATCAATTGCTTACCCAGCAGGTGCAAGTGATTAAATATATGGAAGAAAGTGTTCTGTGTCTTATCTTTTCCGATCAGTTCCTGGATATCGTCCAGAATCAGCACGTCGACGCCCTGATAGAAATACATGAAGTCGTTTGTCGTATTTTTCCGGATAGCTTCCGTATATTGTACGGTAAAGAGATGGGCCGATATATACAGCACCTTCTTTTCCGGGTGGATCTCCTGGATACGGTTACCGATCGCATGGCACAAATGGGTCTTTCCCACGCCGGATGCCCCGAACACGAACATCGGATTAAAGGTCTTTCCCGGTTCCTGGGCGATAGCCTCGCTCGAAGAACGGACCAAGCGGTTGCTTGTTCCTTCAAAATAATTGTCGAAGTTGTATTTGGGGTTCAAATGCGAATCCCAGTCCTGCCGGGCTTTTGATTCGAATAATGAAGGGATTTCCGCACTTTTCTTGCCGGTACGGGGAGCGTCATTACCGGTAGGTAAAGTGATCATGCCATCCTCTTTCACCTTATCAACGACCTTGATACGATAGTTCAATATCGTACCCTGTCCCATCACTCGATATAAGGTAACTTTCAATACGTTCACATACTTCTCTTCCAGATACTCGTAAAAGAACTGGCTGGGTACCTGAATCGTAAATTTATTATCCTCGTATGATAATGGTATGATAGGTTTGAACCATGTGTTAAAAGCGGCCTCAGGGACGATGTCCTTAATGACTACGAGGCATTTATTCCACAAAGTTTGATATTCAGTTTGCAT